>NZ_CP024972.1:0-4800000 GCF_019330265.1 Amycolatopsis sp. TNS106
GTGACAACGGCAGCTCCCACCATCAGCCAGCGGGTCCACTCGCTGAACCGGCCGAACATGGTCAGTGTCGGCACCATCGTGTGGCTGTCCAGCGAACTGATGTTCTTCGCCGGACTGTTCGCCATGTTCTTCACCGTGAAGGCGCAGAACGCGTCCGGCCAATGGCCGCCGCCGCTGCACGGTGAGCCCTTCCACCTGAACATCGCGCTGGCGATCCCGTTCACCGTGATCCTCGTGGCGTCGTCGTTCACCTGCCAGTTCGGCGTGTTCGCCGCCGAAAAGGGTGACGTGTTCGGCCTCCGCCGCTGGTACATCATCACGTTGATCATGGGCGCGATCTTCGTGGGTGGCCAGGCTTACGAGTACCTGAACCTGATCCACGAGGGGTTGACGATCCCGTCCGGCGCGTACGGCACGGTCTTCTACCTCGCGACCGGGTTCCACGGCCTGCACGTCATCGGCGGGCTCATCGCGTTCGTGTACTTGCTCATCCGCACCAAGCTGAGCAAGTTCACCCCGGCTCAGGCCACCTCGGCGATCGTCGTGTCGTACTACTGGCACTTCGTCGACATCGTGTGGGTGGGCCTGTTCGCGGTGATCTACATCCTTCCGTGAACGAAGCCGCCACCACGACCTATCGGCCTGAACTGACAGCAAGGGTTGCCGCAAGATGACCTCCAGCAAGAACAACACGGAGCGCCGCTTCCGCAAGCGGTCGAAGGCACGCAGGCGGTTCGCCGGCGCGCTGGCGCTCGGGATCGCGCTGCTGAGCGTGGGCGGGTTGTACGCCGTTTTCGCCCCGGAGCCGCAGACCGCGCAGGCGCAGGGCGAATCCGCCCTCCTGCGCGAGGGCGAGAAGCTCTACAACAACACGTGTATCGAATGTCACGGGCCGAAGCTCGAAGGTGTCACCGACCGTGGCCCGAGCCTCATCGGCATCGGCGACGCGGCCGTGTACTTCCAGACCTCCACCG
Source organism: Amycolatopsis sp. TNS106 (assembly GCF_019330265.1). Lineage (NCBI taxonomy): Bacteria > Bacillati > Actinomycetota > Actinomycetes > Pseudonocardiales > Pseudonocardiaceae > Amycolatopsis > Amycolatopsis sp. TNS106. The sequence continues at coordinate 975 of NZ_CP024972.1, forward strand.
GCCGCATGCCCGCGGTGCGGCAGGAAGCCCAGGCGCAGCGGAAGCCGCCGAAGCTGACCGAGGCCGAGATCAACGCGCTGGGTGCCTACATCCAGGCCAACGGCGGCGGCGCCCAGCGTCCCGCCGAGAAGGGTGACGCGCTGCGCGGCGAGGACGTCGCGCGCGGCAGCGAGCTCTTCCGGCTCAACTGCGCCTCCTGCCACGGCTTCACCGGCCGCGGCGGCGCGCTCTCCTCGGGCAAGTTCGCCCCGAACCTGGACCCCGCCACGGAAGAGCAGATCTACACCGCGATGCTCACCGGGCCGCAGAACATGCCCAAGTTCTCCGACCGGCAGCTGTCGCCGGAGGAGAAGAAGGACATCATCGCGTTCGTCAAGTCCGTGAGTCACGGGAACAACTCACCCGGCGGTAACTCGCTCGGCGGTCTTGGCCCGGCCTCGGAGGGCGCGATCGCGTGGATCGTCGGGATCGCCGCGCTGATCGGCGTGACGTTGTGGATTGGATCGAAGGCATGAGCGCCGAAGGGCCGAAGCCGCCGACAGAGGCGGAATTGGCGGACATGGATCGCGACCAGCTGGTCAAGCTGGGTACCGCGCTCGACGGGGTCGAGATCGTCGAGTACCCGCAGCCGTGGCCGGTCGAGGGGACACGGGCGGAGAAGCGCGCCGAGCGCGCCGTCGCCCTCTGGTTCGTGCTGGCCGCGCTGTCCGGCCTCGCGTTCGTGGTCCTCATCGCGTGGCCGCACTGGTTCGAGTACAAGGAGCCGGGTACGACCGGCTACACCAAGTACACGCTGTACACGCCGCTGCTCGGGGTCACCCTCGGGCTCGCCGTGCTCAGCCTCGGTATCGGTGTGATCCTCTACACCAAGAAGTTCATCCCGGCCGAGGTCTCGGTCCAGGAGCGCGGGGACGGCGGTTCCAAGGAGGTCGACAAGGCCACCATCATCGCCCAGCTCGCCGACTCGGGCAGCCGCAGCACCATCGCGCGCCGTTCGATGATCAAGCGGTCCGCGGGCGCCGGAGCCGGTGTGCTCGGCCTCGCCGTCGCGGCGCTGCCGGTCGCGTCCTTCATCAAGGACCCGTGGAAGGACACCGAGAACCGCGATTCGCTGTGGCACTCGGGGTGGAAGAAGAACTTCCCGGAAGAGAAGGTCTACCTGCGCCGCAACACCGGCCGTCCGCACGAGATCTCCCTGGTCAAGGCCGAGGACCTCGACGCGGGCGCGATGGAGACGGTGTTCCCGTACCGCGAGTCCGAGAAGGACGACGAGCACGCGCTGTCGGCCGCCTTCAAGCGCGTCGACAACCCGGTCATGCTGATCCGTCTCCGCCCGACCGACGCCGCCAAGGTCGTCAAGCGTCAGGGCCAGGAGGACTACAACTTCGGCGACTACTACGCGTACACGAAGATCTGCAGCCACGTGGGCTGCCCGACCTCCCTGTACGAGCAGCGGACCAACCGCATCCTCTGCCCCTGTCACCAGTCGCAGTTCGACGCGCTCCACTACGCCAAGCCGATTTTCGGGCCGGCGACCCGGCCCTTGGCCCAGCTTCCGATTACAGTGGACTCTGAGGGCTACCTGATCGCGCGCGGAGACTTCAACGAGGCCGTCGGACCGGCCTTTTGGGAGCGTAAGTCATGAGTTCACTCACCACCCCGACGAAGGGGACGAACCCGGTCGAGAAGGCCGCGGGCGCTGGTGCGAAGTGGGCCGACGACCGGTATCACCTGGCCAAGGGCATGCGGCACCAGCTCAACAAGGTGTTCCCGACGCACTGGTCGTTCCTGCTCGGCGAGATCGCGCTCTACAGCTTCATCATCCTGTTGCTGTCGGGTGTCTATCTCACGCTGTTCTTCGACCCCTCCATGGAGGAGGTCGTCTACAACGGCAGCTACACCGGCCTGCAGGGCGTCGAGATGTCGCGGGCCTTCGCCACCACGCTGGACATCTCGTTCGACGTCCGCGGTGGTCTGTTCGTCCGCCAGCTGCACCACTGGGCCGCGCTGATCTTCGTGGCCTCGATGATGGTGCACATGTTCCGGATCTTCTTCACCGGCGCGTTCCGGCGCCCGCGTGAGGCGAACTGGGTCATCGGTGCGCTGCTGCTGGTCCTGGGCATGTTCGAGGGCTTCTTCGGCTACTCGCTCCCGGACGACCTGCTTTCCGGTACCGGTATCCGCGCGACCCTGTCGGGCATCGTGCTCTCCGTGCCGGTCATGGGCACCTGGATCCACTGGGCGCTGTTCGGCGGGGAGTTCCCCGGCAACGAGATCATCCCGCGCCTGTACACGATCCACATCCTGCTGCTGCCGGGCATCATGCTCGGTCTCGTGGCCGCGCACCTCGCGCTCGTCTGGTACCAGAAGCACACGCAGTTCCCCGGCGTGCGCCGCAAGGAGACCAACGTCGTCGGCGTCCGCATCATGCCGGTCTTCGCGCTCAAGGGCGGTGCGTTCTTCGCGCTGGTCACCGGCATCATCGCGCTGATGTCGGGTCTCTTCCAGATCAACCCGATCTGGAACATCGGCCCGTACAACGCGGCGCAGGTCTCGGCGGGTTCACAGCCGGACTGGTACATGGCCTGGGCCGACGGCATGCTGCGGATCTGGCCCGCGTGGGAGCTCTACCTCGGGAACTACACGGTCCCGGCGGTGTTCTTCCCCGGCGCGGTCGGGATGCCGCTGCTGATCGGGCTGCTGGTGATGTATCCCTGGATCGAGCGAAAGCTGTCCAAGGACACCGCGCACCACAACCTGCTGCAGCGTCCGCGCGACGTCCCGGTGCGGACCTCGCTGGGCATCATGGCCCTGACGTTCTTCGCGGTCATCATGCTGTCGGGCTTCAACGACATCATCGCGTTCGCCTTCGACATCTCGCTGAACGCGACGACGTGGGCGGGCCGGATCGGTGTCTTGCTGCTGCCGCCGATCGCGTACTACATCACCTACCGGATCTGCCTCGGCCTCCAGCGGGCCGACCGCGAGGTGCTGGAGCACGGTGTCGAAACCGGCATCATCAAGCGCCTGCCGCACGGTGAGTTCATCGAGATCCACCAGCCGCTCGGCCCGGTGGACGACCACGGTCACCCGCTGCCGCTCGAGTACCAGGGCGCGTCGGTGCCGAAGAAGATGAACAAGCTCGGCTCGGCCGGGCACGCCGTCGCCGGTTCGACCTGGTCCCCGGACCCGGTCGAGGAAACGATCGCGCTGGAGCGCGCCCGGTCCAACGGGCACGGCAACGGCAAGGTCGACGACATCGGTGGCGAGCCGTCGGAGGAGCGCAAGGAGATCACCTCCGGGCACTAGGACCCGGGAGACACGCGTGAAGGCCCCCTTCCCTCGGCTGAGTCGAGGGAAGGGGGCCTTCACGCGTTTCGGAGGAGGCTCAGGCGCCTTCGACGCCGATGTCGAACGCGGACTCGCTGTCGGCCTTCGAGTACGACCGGAACGCGATATGCGTGACCGTGCTCAGCACGCCGGGGACCTTGCCGATCTTCGCCGGGATCAGATCCGCGAGGTCTTCGTGGGCCGCGACGCGGACCGAGGCGATCAGATCGACATCGCCCGCACAGGAATAGACCTCGCGGACACCCTCGATGTCCGCGATCGCCTGTGCCGCCTCGGGGATGGCATCGGCCTCGACCTGGATCAGCACGATCGCCGTGATCAAAGGGTCCTCCTACGTCGGTGAATCCGGTGCCGGAATCCTAGCCCGCGACGCGTTCCAGCGCCGTCGCGCTCGCCGCCAGGTCGAGCCACTCCTGCCAGCCGCCCGCGGCCGCGGGCTCCGCCCAGGGATGCGTCGTGCGCACGAGCCGGACGCCAGGGCGGGTCAGCCAGCGCAGGAGGATGCCGATCTCCTCCGGGATCGCGCCGAAGAGCGGGCCGGGCCCCGGGAGCACCGTCTCCGCCGAGGCCACGAGCATCTCGACGACCGGCATCGGCGGCACCCCGCGCCGCGCGACTCCCGCCGACGCGAGCCTGCCGTGCCGGATCACCGCCAGCTCCCAGCCGCCGTTCCCGTCCGGCCCGGCCGCGATCAGCTCCGGGATACCCGCCAGCGCCGACTGCCGGTGCGCCCGGCCGACCGCGCGGATCAGCCCGGCCAGCTGATCGCGATGCTGAGCGGCCTGTTCGTAGTGTTCCGCCGCGGACAACCGGGCCAGCTGCTCGGCGGCGGCCCGCAGCGGACGCCCGTCCGTCCCGGCGATGAGCCCGGACACCGCCAGCACGCTCGGCCGGTACGCCTCGACCGTCTGCTTCCCGGCGCACGGCGCCCCACAGCGCCCGAGCTCGGCGAGGACACAGGGCGTCCCGTTCGGCGCGGTGGCCGAGATGCGCTGGGTGCACGTCCGCAGGCCCGAGGCGCCGGCGAGGGTGTCCGCCGCGGTCCGGGCGTCGGTCTGGGTGCGAAAGGGCCCCAGCATCCCGTCTCGCGGCATACGGACCACCGACAGGCGGGGGAACGCCTCCTCGGTCAGCGCGACCCACCACGCGTGCCGTGGGTTCTTGGAACGGCGGTTGTACATCGGGCGGTGGGCGGCGATCAGCCGCAGTTCCCGGACGGCGGCCTCCAGCGCGTGCGCGCATTCGACCGCGTCGACCCGTTCGGCCAGCGCGACCATCTCCCGGATCCGGCCGCGGCTCTCCGAACCGGTGAAGTACTGCCGGACCCGGCGGCGCAGATCGGACGACGTCCCGACGTAGAGGACCTCGTCGCTCGGGCCGCGGAACAGGTAGACGCCGGGCCTCGACGGCAGGTGCTCGGCCAGCGAGCGTTTGCGACGCTGGGCGGACGTCACTTCGGGCAGGTAGTCCAGCAGCTCCTCGAGGGTGTGGACGCCGAGATTGCCCACCCGTTCGAGCAGGGCGTGCAGGACGTCGACGGTGGCGCGCGCGTCCGCGAGCGCGCGGTGGTTGGGCGTCGTGCGCGCGCCGAACAACGCGGCCAGCGCGGAAAGCCGGTAGCTGGGCGTCTCGTCGCGGGAGATGACCCGGCGGGCGAGCCGGACCGTGCAGACGACGGCCGTCTTCGGCCAGTGGTAGCCGTGGCCTTCGCAGGCCGCGCGCATGAAGCCGGTGTCGAAGGCGGCGTTGTGCGCGACGAGCACGGCACCGGAGATGAACTCCAGGAACGCGGGCAGCACCCGCTCGATGCGGGGAGCGTCGTAGACCATCGCGCCGGTGATGCCGGTGAGCTCGACGATCTGCGGCGGGATCGGCATCCCCGGATTGACGAAGGTGGCGAATTCGCCGACGACCTCGCCGGCGCGGATCTTGACCGCCCCGATCTCGGTGATCCCGTCCGGACCGGGTTTCGTCCCCGTGGTCTCCAGGTCGAATACGACGAAAGTGATGTCCCGCAAAGGAGTTCCCAGCTCGTCGAAGGCGAGTTGCGCCGCGCCGGGCCGCCGTCCGGTGTCCATGGTCGGGCACAGTAGGGGCGGGCACCGACAATCCCGGGGCGTCCCATCCAGCGCGCCCCGAGGGCATGGGGCCTACGCTGGAGCGATGCAACCGCAGCCCGCAGTGCCCGAAACGCCCGAGGACGCCACCGGTGGCCCCTCGGGTCTCGTGGCGTCGGCGGGTGCGCAGGAGACGTCCGACGAGGTGCCCGCCGAAGGCTGGACGTCCTTGCCCGAGACCGTACGCGAGCGGATCGCCGAGCTGGCGGCCGCCGCCGTCGGCAAGCTGCCGGTCGCCGACGTGCCGAGGCAGCTGCGCCCGGTCGCGAAGTTCGCCCCGGCGAAACGCGCCAAACTCGGCGGGACGGCGTTGCTCGCCGCGTTGGGGGAGTCTTCGCAGTTCCGCGTCGCGGTCACCGAATGGCTGCGTGACCACCGCAAGGACGCCCTGGACCCGAACGCCCCCGATTCCGTCGCCGCCGCGGCCGCCGCCGTGCTCCTCGGCGAGGCGGGCGCGGCCGGACGGGTCCGGCTGGTGGCGAAGAACGCCGAGGAGACGGCGTTGCGCGCCGAACGCGACGCCGCGCTGGCCCGTAACCAGCGGCTGGAGGCCGAACTGGCCCAGCTGCGCGAAGAGTTGCGCGAGGCCAAGGAGCTCGCCAGTGGCGCGCGGGGCGAACGCGACGCCGAGGTCGAGAAGCTGTTGAAGCGTTTGCGGGACCAAGGTGTCCAGTTGCGCCAGGCGAGGGACGCCGTCGCCGAGGCCCACGCTCGGATGGAGAGCGGCGGCGCTGAGAGCGCTGAGGAGATCAAGGCGCTGAAGGCCCAGTTGGAGCGTGAGAGGCAGCGAGTCGCCGCAGAGCGGGCGCGGGCCGAGAAGGCCGTCACGGACGCCGAGATCGCCCGTCAGTCCGCCCGGGAGGCGCGTCAGGCCGACGAGGTCAGGCTCGGGCTGCTGCTGGACACGATCGAGGGCGCCGTCGGCGGGCTGCGCCGGGAACTTTCGGTGAGCGCGCGGGGGCAGCGACCGGCGGACATGGTCCGCGGCGCGACGTCGGGTATCGGGGCGGGCGGCAAGATCCAGGACGTCACGGGGCTCGACCGCCATCTCGCGCTGCCCAACGTGCACCTGATCGTCGACGGCTACAACGTCACGAAGACCGGTTATCCGGAGCTGGCGTTGTCCGACCAGCGAGACCGGCTGATCCACCAGCTCTCCGCGCTCGCCGCGCGGACTTCGGCCGAGGTCACCGTGGTGTTCGACGGCGCCGGTGTGCTCTCCGTGCCTGCGGCGGTGCCGCGCGGGGTGCGGGTGCTGTTCTCCGAACGCGGTGTCCTCGCGGACGACGTCATCCGGTCCCTGGTCGCGGCGGAGCCGCCCGGGCGGCCGATGGTGGTCGCGAGCACGGACCGGGCGGTGGCGGATTCGGTGCGGCGCAAGGGCGCGCACCCGGTGCCGTCCGCGGTGCTGGTGTCGAGGCTCAGCCGGGTCTAGATCTCGTGACACGCGTGATCGAAGCCGTAACTCGCGTGACTGGAGACGTAACTCGCGTGATCGAAGGCGTACCTGGTCCAAACACGCGAGTTACGCCTCTGATCACGTGAGTTACGGCTCCGATCACGCGTGATCGGGCTGGACGTACGTGCCGTCCCGGTGGGCTCACGAGGCCGAAACTGTCGGTGGTCGCTCTTAATGTGCACCTCACCACTGAAAGTGAGGAGCCCGAGATGCCCGACAAGGCCATCGCCGATCTAGCGGACATAGAGACGCTCGTCATCGATTGCGACCGGTGCGCGGTCCGCGGTGACGCATGTCATGACTGTGTCGTCAGCGTCCTCCTCGGCGCGCCACCGGCGCTCGAATGGGACGCGGACGAACGAAAAGCGGTCGACGCGCTCGCGGAAGCGGGGATGGTCCCGCGCCTCCGGATGGTCGCGATCGTGGAGCAGGAGCGCCGGAAAACCGCCTGAGACACGCCACTACCGGGGCATTCGGCGAGTGGTCGATCCGATCGGGTGAACGGTAGGTAGTCGTGACAGGTCCCAGGATGTAACGCCCGTCACATGTTTCCGCTCATGCTGGTCCGAAGGTGTTTCGGCGCATCACGGAGAGTTTTTGCGCCTGGCATGGTGGACGTCGTGCCCGTGGTTTCGTAACCTGTCCGAGATCTCGTGGCCGGAAGTCGTCGCCAGACGACGACACGGGATCGCCACCGAGGCAGCTTTGTCGGGGAGTTGCATCAGAACCAGCCGTGCGCCAAACCTGTTGCGATAGCTCTCGGCCAGGCGCAAGGCGGGAACGCGGGGAACCGCGCGGGCCTCACGGCCGGCGTCGCGGCTTCGCGGAAGAGGGCCCCCGACCTCTTCGTCCCGGGTTCCGAGTCGGTGGCCGACAGCAAAGGAGACACGCGCGACCGTGCAGTCGCATCCAGTGAAGCGCGTGGTGTCAGGAGCTTTGGCCGCGGCCGCGGTGATCACCGCGGTGACCGTCGTCCAGGCCCCCGCCACTGCCGCCCCAGGCCCCGCCCTCCAACAGCCCCCGTCCGGCTCGGACGCGCTCGCCAAGTACCGCGACCTCGCGGCGCAGGCGGAGAAGGCGAACGAAGACCTCCTCAAGGCGAAGGACGACCTCGCCGCGAAGCAGAGCGAGCTCGACAAGGCGACCGCCGACGCCGCAGCCGCCAAGGAACTCGGTGTCAAGGCGGCCGGTGACGAGAAGACGTTCCAGGCCGAGGTGAACCGGTTCGCCGGTGCTTCCTTCACCAGCGGTGTGCAGCTCAACAAGCTGTCGTCGCTGCTGTCGGGCGCGTCGACCCAGGACTTCCTGGAGCGCTCCTCGGCGCTCGAGGTCCTCGCCGCGAACAAGAACACGGCTCTCAACAACCTGAGCGGTGCCGTCGCCCAGGCCGCGGCCGCTGCCAAGCAGGCGGCGGACGCGCAGAACGCGGCCACCGCGGCCCGTGACACGGCCGCCAAGCTGACCACGGACATCGAAGCGCGCCAGAAGACGCTGAACGACCAGCTCGCGGAGATCCAGCGCGCGAGCAACAACCTCAGCGCCTCGGATCGCAACGCCCAGAAGGACAAGGGCGGCGCGTTCCCCAACGTCCCCGCTCCGGGTCCCGCCGCGGCGACCGCCTTGGCGGCCGCGAAGAGCAAGCTCGGCAGCCCGTACGGCTGGGGCGACGTCGGCCCGTCGTCGTTCGACTGCTCCGGTCTGATGCTCTGGGCGTACAAGCAGGCCGGGCTCACCCTGCCGCGCTCCAGCCGTCAGCAGTCGACCTTCGGCGCCGCGGTGCAGCGTTCGCAGCTGCAGCCGGGTGACCTGGTGTTCTACAACTCGCCGGTCTCCCACGTCGGCATGTACGTCGGCAACGGCATGATGGTGCACGCGCCGACCACCGGTGACGTCGTCAAGGTGTCGCCGCTGCAGAACAACTACGTCGGCGCCCGTCGCCCGACGGCCTGACGAACAGACGAGAAGGGGCGGTACCGCGCAGGCGGTGCCGCCCCTTTCGCATGCGGCGGGCCAAGTAGCCTGCAGGGGTGCTGAGGACCCTGCTGGTGACCAACGACTTCCCGCCCCGGCCAGGCGGTATCCAGAACTACCTGAACTCGCTGGCCACCCGCCTCCCCGCGGACGACCTGGTCGTCTACGCGCCGTCCTGGGAATCGAGCACCGGCTCGCACGGCGAGTTCGACGCCGCCGCCCCGTTCGAGGTGGTGCGCCATCCGACGTCGCTGATGCTGCCGACCCCGGACGTGCTCAAGCGGGCCAAGGAGATCATGCGCGCCCGCGACTGCGAGGCCGTCTGGTTCGGCGCCGCGGCGCCGCTGGCGTTGCTGGGTCATCCGCTGCGATCCGCGGGCGCCCGCCGGGTGCTGGCGTCGACACACGGCCACGAGGTCGGCTGGTCGATGCTGCCGGGCTCCCGGCAGGCGCTGCGGCGCATCGGCGACACCGTCGACGTGATCACCTACGTCAGCAAGTACACGCGCTCCCGGTTCTCGGCCGCTTTCGGCCCGATGGCGGGGTTGGAGATGCTCCCGTGCGGTGTCGACACCGCGCTCTATCGCCCCGATCCGGCCGCGGGCAAGGAGATTCGCGAGCGGCACGGTCTCGGCGACCGTCCGACGATCGTCTGCGTTTCGCGGCTGGTCCCGCGCAAGGGCCAGGACATGCTGATCAAGATCCTGCCCGAACTCCGCAAGCGGATCCCGGACGTCGCGCTGCTGATCGTCGGCGGCGGCCCGTACCGCAAGACGCTCACCGGGCTCGTCGGCGCGCTGGGTGTCGAAGACAGCGTCGTCATCACCGGATCGGTGCCGTGGCAGGAACTGCCCGCGCACTACAACGCGGGTGACGTCTTCGCGATGCCGGCGCGGACGCGCGGGAAGGGCCTCGACGTCGAGGGCCTCGGCATCGTGTACCTGGAGGCCTCGGCGACCGGGCTGCCGGTCGTCGCCGGGAATTCCGGTGGCGCGCCCGAGACGGTGCTGGACGAGGTCACCGGGCATGTCGTCGACGGCCGTGACGAGCAGCAGTTGCGGGAGACGCTGGCCGCGTTGCTGGCCGATCCGGTGCGGGCGCGGCGTATGGGGGCGGCCGGTCGCGAATGGGTCGCCGAGAACTGGCGGTGGGACACCATGGCGGGCAGGCTTTCCGGGCTGCTCGACGGCGACCCCGTCGCGGCGGTGCGCTGAGAGTCAGGGTTCGTAGCGCGCCGGGTGCTTCGGATCGTCGACGCGGATCACCACGTCGGACAACGCCGACGGGTCGACTTCCCGTTCGTAGCGTTCGTAGGCGGGGAGCGCCCATTCGTCGGGCACGCGCCGCTTGAGCGCGGCGGGCGAGAGCCACAGGTGCACGCTCAGGTCGAAGGCGAGCCCGGCCCCGAACAGGAATTCGCCGTCCAGCAGGACGACGCCGCCTTCGGGCAGGGCGACGCGTTCGGCGCGGGTGGCGCGATCGCGAACGGGATCCCACAGCGACGGGAGAACCAGGCCGCTGCCGTCTTCGGCGAGCGGGTCCAGCACCTCGCGACGGAGGGCACCGAGGTCGAGCCAGTCGCTGTAGCGCGAATCCGGATCCTCCTTGCCGCGTTCGAAACGCAGCGAGGCGGGCCTGAGGAAGTCGTTCGCCGAGATCCGCAACGCCGCGTGACCGGCGACCCGCAGGGGATCGACCAGGGCGTCGGCGAGTTCTGTGGTGTTGGTCGCACCGGCCGCGCCGTCGATCGCGACGGCGATCCGGCGGCGGCCCGTGATCGCCGTGATGCGCTGGGTCAGTTCGGAGATCAGCAGAACGGGAGAAATCGGACGGTAGCGCACAGACAGAGATCCTCCACCCGGACCGGTGACTGTCGCACGCTACACCCGATGGGATGATGGCCCGGTGGCAAAAGCAACGGCCAAGACAGCCGGAAGTGGTTGGCAGGTAGGCGTTTCCCAGACGGTGCCGTTCACCAGCACCCAGGTCTGGGACTTCCTGGTCGGACGCGAGGGCGTGGGGATCTGGCTCGGCCCTGGCGCCGAGCTCGGCACCGAGCTGGGCGCGGCGTACGAGACGGCGAACGGGACGACCGGCGAGATCCGCGGCCGCTCCGAGGGCGACAAGCTCCGGCTCACCTGGCGCCCGAAGGACTGGGACCACGACTCGACCCTGCAGATCACGGTGAACGGCACCGACCAGAAGACCACGCTCCGTTTCCACCAGGAATGGCTCGCGGGCGCCGACGAGCGCGAAGAACAGCGGGCATACTGGACTGAAGTGACCGAGCGAGTGGTGGCCGCGCTGGCCGAACGCTGACCCGCGCGCCGGGGGAGGCGTACCGATGGGGGCAGCCGAAAGCGTGCGGGACCTGGCCGAGGATCTCGTCCAGGAGCCACACCGGATCTCCGGGCTGTTGCGAGCGGAAGGCCCGGCCCGCAAGGTGCGGATGCCGCGCGGACTGGACGTCTGGATCGTCACCGGCTACGCCGAGGCCCGCGCGATCCTCGCGGATTCCCGTGTCGGCAAGGATCCGGCGGCGATCCGGCGGCTCTTCGAGCGGGACGGCTTCGAATCCGCGGCAGACAACGCCGTACGCGCGCTCGGCGGGCACATGCTCAACTCGGATCCGCCGGACCACACCCGGCTGCGCAAACTGGTCAACCAGGCCTTCACCTCGCGCACGGTTTCCCGGCTGCGGCCGAGGATCGAGCAGATCACCGCGGAACTGCTGGACGGCATCGGCGACGCCGAGCGTGCCGACCTGCTGCCCGCTTTCGCGGTTCCGCTGCCGATCCGGGTGATCTGCGAACTGCTCGGCGTCCACGCGGGCGACCAGCCGGCGTTCGCGACGTGGTCGAACACGATGGTCGCCTGGTCGACGCCGGAGGAGCTCCAAGCCGCGGCGGCGAAGATGCACGCGTACCTCGTCGACCTCATCGAGGAAAAGCGCGCCGAACCCGCCGAAGACCTGCTTTCGGGCCTGATCCACGCCAGCGACGAAGGCGATTCGCTCTCCGCCGAAGAATTGCTGGCCATGGCGTTCCTGCTGCTGGTGGCGGGGTTCGAGACGACGGTCAACCTGATCGCGAACAGCGTTTTCGCGCTGCTGCGCGCGCCGGATCAGCTCGCCGCGCTGCGTGCCGACCCCGCCCTGCTGCCCGGCGCGATCGAGGAATTCCTGCGCTACGACGGCGCGATCCACCTGGCGACCATCCGGTTCACCCGTGAACCGGTCCCGGTCGGCGACGTCGAGATCCCGGCGGGTGAATTCGTACTGGTCTCCCTGCTAGGCGCGAATCGCGACGCCGGACGGTTCGAAGACCCGCACCGGCTGGACGTCACGCGCTCGGCGACCGGGCATCTCGCGTTCGGGCACGGCATCCACTACTGCGTCGGCGCCCCGCTGGCCCGGCTGGAGGCCGAGATCGCGTTGCGCGGGCTGCTGGAACGGTTCCCGGTGCTGAGCCTGGACGCCGAGCCGGAGACCTTGCGGTGGCGGGAAAGCACCCTCGTCCACGGGCTGGAAACCCTCCCTGTGCGCCTGCGCTGAGAAGTGGGTGTCGTAGGGTCGCCGGATGGACGCCGCCGAACTCCTCGCGCTCGACGCGGAACACGTCTGGCACCCGTACGGGCCGATGCCGAGCACGATCGATTCCCTGCTCGTGCGCGAGGCGAGCGGGGTCCGGCTCACCCTCGACGACGGCCGTGAACTGGTCGACGGCATGTCGTCCTGGTGGGCGGCGATCCACGGCTACCGGAACCCGGTTCTGGACGCGGCGCTGGCCGAGCAGGCGGGCCGGATGAGTCACGTGATGTTCGGCGGGCTCACCCACGAACCGGCCATCCGGCTGGCGAAGACGCTGGTCGACCTCGCTCCGGACGGGCTGCGGCACGTCTTCCTGTGCGATTCCGGGTCGGTGTCGGTCGAGGTCGCCGTCAAGATGTGCCTGCAGTACTGGCAGTCGGTGGGGCGCAAGGAAAAACGGCGCCTGATGACCTGGCGCGGCGGCTACCACGGCGACACGTTCACGCCGATGAGCGTCTGCGATCCCGAGGGCGGGATGCACTCGCTGTGGCGCGGGATTCTGCCGGACCAGCTGTTCCTGCCCAAACCGCCCGGTGGTTTCGCCGACGAGCCGGATCCGGCGTACCTCGAACTGCTCGCGACCGAGATCGAGCGGCACGCGGGCGAGCTGGCCGCGGTCATCGTCGAGCCGGTCGTACAGGGCGCCGGCGGGATGCGGTTCCACCCGCCCGCGTACCTGCGCGCGCTGCGCGAGATCACCGAGGCCAACGGCGTCCTGCTCATCTTCGACGAGATCGCCACCGGTTTCGGCCGCACCGGCACGATGTTCGCCGCCGAACACGCCGGCGTCACGCCGGACGTCCTGTGTCTCGGCAAGGCGCTGACCGGTGGGTACCTCACGATGGCGGCGGCGCTGTGCACGCCGGAGATCGCCGACGGGATCTCGCGCGGCGAGCTGCCGGTGCTGGCGCACGGACCGACGTTCATGGCGAACCCGCTGTCCTCGGCCGTCGCCAACGCCTCGCTGGGGATTTTGGCCGAAGGCGGCTGGAAGTCCGACGTCCCGCGGATCGAGGCGGCGCTGAAAGCCGGGCTCGAACCGGCTCGCGAGCTGCCCGCGGTCGCCGACGTGCGGGTGCTCGGCGCCATCGGCGTGGTGGAACTGGACCACCCCGTGGACATGGCGGTGGCGACCGAGATCCTCACCGCGAACGGGGTCTGGCTGCGCCCGTTCCGGAACCTGATCTACACGATGCCGCCCTATATCTCCCAGGCGGACGACCTCGCCGCCATCACCTCCGCAATGGTCTCGGCCGCCCAAAAAGCGTAAATACGGCGAAATTCAGCCCAAAGAGTGTGACAGCGGCCACAGCAATCGGGAAAGGCCACGCTGGGTACAGAGCGTGGTCGCGAGTTGATCTTGGTCAAGCGAACGGGCGAGTCCGATCGAGGTCCAACTCGGGCGCTTTGTCGTCAAAGCGTGGTTCGTCCTAGTTCCCTGGTGCACAAGCAAACCTGAGAAACCTTTGCGTAGCGGACTTTTGCGCGCCGATCGGGTTTCCTGCCCCCATGATCGACTTCGTTGGTGACGAGCACGACACCGGGCCTCCGGGCCGCCGCAATCCCGCATCGACCCTCCTGAAGAACCTCCGCCACGACCTCCCGGCTTCGGTCGTCGTCTTCCTCGTCGCCGTCCCGCTTTCGCTCGGCGTCGCACACGCCGCCGGGGCCCCCTTGCTCGCCGGACTCGTCTCCGCCGTCGTCGGCGGGATCGTCGCGAGCCTCTTCGGCGCCTCCGCCCTTCAAGTCAGCGGTCCCTCCGCGGCGCTGACGATCGTCATCGCGGAGACCATCGCCACCTTCGGCTGGGCGGCCACCTGCGCGATCACCGCCGCGGCGGGCGTGGTCCAGATCCTCTTCGGCGTGTGCCGCGTCGCGCGGGCCAGCCTGGTGATCTCGCCCGCCATCGTGCACGGCCTGCTCGCCGGGATCGGCCTGATCCTGGTCCTCGGCCAGCTGCACGTGGTGCTCGGTGGCACGCCTCGGAGCTCCGCGATCGAGAACGTCCTCGCGCTGCCGGGCCGGATCGTCGGGCACCACGACCAGGCCGCGCTGATCGGTGTCGTCACCGTCGGTGTCCTGCTGGCCTGGACCCGGATGCCGCGCTCGGTGCGCCGCGTCCCCGGCCCGCTCGCCGCCGTCGCGCTGGCGACCGGCCTTTCCGTCGCGGCCGGGATGGACCTGCCGCGCGTCGACCTCCCGAACGGCTTGCCAGGGCTGGGTTTCGTCCCCGAGGTGCCGTCCGGGTCCTGGACCGCGATCATCGTCGCCGTCCTCTCCATCGCGCTCATCGCCAGCCTGGAGAGCCTGCTTTCCGCCGTCGCCATCGACAAACTCCACGACGGGCCGCGCACCGACCTCAACCGCGAACTGATCGGACAGGGCCTGGCGAACGCCGCCTCCGGTTCGCTCGGCGGATTTCCGGTCACCGGCGTCGTCGTGCGCACCATGACCAACTTCGAAGCGGGCGCCCGCACCCGGATGTCGGCGATCCTGCACAGCGTCTGGATCCTCGGCTGCTGCCTGTTCCTGGCGGGCGCGCTGCGGCTGATCCCGCTCGCCGCGCTCGCCGGTCTCCTCGTCTACGTCGGCGCCAAACTGGTCAACCTCACCAATCTCCGCGAGATTCGCCGCCACGGTGACGTGCCGGTCTACCTCGCGACCCTGCTCGGCGCGGTCGCGGTCGACCTGCTCACCGGCGTGGCCGCGGGGATCGTGGTGGCGCTCGCGCTGATGCTGCGCCGCATGCTGTTCTCCGGGATCCACGTCGAACGGGACGGCCCGCGGACCCGCGTCGTCATCGAAGGCGCGCTCACCTTCCTTTCCGTGCCAAGGCTTACGACCGTCCTGGCCGAAGTCCCCGAAGGTTCGGAGGTGACGCTCGAACTGTTCGTCGACTACCTCGACCACGCCGCTTTCGACTGCCTGCGCGGCTGGCAACGCGCGTACGAACGCGCCGGGGGCACCGTGATCGTCGACGAGATCGGGCATCCGTGGTTCGGCCGCGGCAAGGCGGGCGTGCCGACCGTGCGCCGCGGCGTCGCGTCCCGCGTGGTGCCGCGGTGGCTCGCGCCGTGGTCGCAATGGCAGGCCGAACATCTCGAACTGCCGAGCCAGCGCGGCGGCAGCGTTCCGTTGTGCCGCGGTGCTTCGGAGTTCCAGCGGCGGACGGCGCCGTTGCTGCGCAGCACGTGGGACGGGCTGGCGAGCGGGCAACGGCCGCATACGTTGTTCGTCACCTGCGGCGACGCGCGGATCGTGCCGAACCTGATCACCACCAGCGGGCCGGGGGACCTGTTCACCGTGCGGAACATCGGAAACCTCGTTCCGCACGCCGGCGCCGCAGCGGATTTCTCGGTGGGAGCGGCGATCGAGTACGCCGTCGGGCTGCTGCGAGTGCGGGAAGTGGTGGTGTGCGGGCATTCCGGCTGTGGCGCGATGAAGGCGCTGCTCGGTGACGCGCCCACCGGTCTCGTGCACCTCGGTGGCTGGCTGCGTCACGGCGAGGCGACGTTGCGGCGCAGGGGAAGCGAAGGGCCGCCGCTGCTCGACGGCGCCCGTCCCGGGCACGAGGCGGATCTGCTCGCCTTGCACAACGTGGTGCAGCAACTGGAGAACCTGCGCTCGTACCCGGTGGTGGAGGCCGCGCTGGCGCGGGGCGAACTCCGGCTCACGGGGATGTACTTCGACGTCGGGAAGGCGAATGTGTACCTGCTCGACGAAGCGATGCGGTCGTTCACGTCGGCGGCGGCCCCGGTGAGGTCCTGAGCGCTCCGGCTGTCCGTGAAGGCCTCCTTGAGGGACCCAGGGTCCCTCAAGGAGGCCTTCACGGACATTGGAGCGAGTTGACCGGGCGGCCGACCGATACATCCCAGGATTCGGGAGCCCATAAGGCTTTTCGCAATGCCCGAGACACCTCCGGGCAACAGAACAGGCCGAAAGTGGGCCACGCCACCCTTCTGTGGGGTGATATTCACTCGATAGGGTGGTGCATATCGGACAATTCACCAGTTACCTGGTGATCATGATGGTGATCATCAAAAAACCCCTCGCCGTGCTCCGGCACGACCTGCCCGCCTCGTTGGTGGTGTTCCTCGTCGCCGTCCCGCTGTCACTCGGGATCGCTCTCGCGTCAGGGGCGCCGATCGTCGCGGGGTTGATCGCCGCCGTGGTGGGAGGTGTGGTCGCCGGCGCCCTCGGCGGCTCCGCGCTCCAGGTCAGCGGTCCGGCCGCCGGGTTGACGGTGATCATGGCCGAGACCATCGCGACCTTCGGCTGGGCGACCACCTGCGCGATCACCGTCGTCGCGGGCGCGCTCCAGATCCTGCTGGGCCTGAGCCGCATCGCCCGCGCGGCACTCGCGATCTCGCCCGCCATCGTCCACGGCATGCTCGCGGGTATCGGCGTGACGATCGTCCTCGGCCAGCTCCATGTCGTGCTGGGCGGAACGGCCCAGAGTTCGGCGCTCAAGAACATCGCCGAACTGCCCGCGCAGATCGTCGGCCACCACGACACCGCCGCGCTGATCGGCGTGCTCACCATCGGCATCCTGCTGCTGTGGCCGCGGCTTCCCGAATCCGTCCGCAAGGTGCCCGGTCCGCTCGCCGCCATCGCGGTGGTGACCGTGCTGTCCGTCGCCACCGGGATGACCCTGCCCCGCGTCGACCTCCCGGGTGACCTGCTCACCATCCGCTTCGCCCCCGAATTCCCGGACACGGGCTGGGGCGCGTTCGCCGTCGCGGTCATCACCATCGCGCTGATCGCCAGCGTGGAAAGCCTGCTGTCGGCCGTCGCCGTCGACAAGATGCACACCGGACCGCGGTCGAACCTCGACCGCGAGCTGATCGGCCAGGGCGCCGCGAACATGACCTCCGGCGCGCTGGGCGGCCTCCCGGTCACCGGCGTGATCGTCCGCAGTTCCACGAACGTCGCCGCCGGCGCGCGCACCCGCGTGTCCGCGATCCTGCACGGCGTCTGGATCCTGGTGTTCGTCGCCGCGTTCGCCGGCCTGATCCAGAACATCCCGCTCGCCGCGCTGGCGGGCCTGCTCGTCCACGTCGGCGCGAAGCTGGTGAACCCCGGCCACATGAAGCAGGTCCTCAAACACGGCGACCTGGGGCTGTACCTGGTGACGCTCGCCGGGGTCGTCGTCTTCGACCTGCTCACCGGCGTCCTGCTCGGGATCGCGCTTTCGGTGCTGCTGATGCTCCGGCGCACGGTGTGGTCCGGCATCCACGCCGAACGGGACGGTGACGAATGGCGCGTCGTCGTCGAAGGCGTCCTGACGTTCCTTTCGGTGCCGAGGCTCAGCCGGGTGCTCGCGACCGTGCCCGACGGCGCGAAGGTGACCTTGGAACTGGTCGTCGACTACCTCGACCACGCCGCCTTCGAGAGCCTTTCGAACTGGCAGCAGGCGCACGAACGCGCCGGCGGGCAGGTGGTCGTCGACGAGATCGGGCACCCGTGGTTCGCCAACGGCAAATCCGGCGATCCCACGCTGACCAGGACGGCCGCGACGGGTTCGGTGCCGCGGTTCCTCGCGCCGTGGTCCGACTGGCAGGCCAAGGACATCGAGGTGCCCGGCCAGCGCGGCGGCCCCACCCTGCGCGGGGCGACCGAGTTCCAGCGGCGCACCGCCGCGCTCATGCAGCCCGCGCTCAGCAAACTGGCGGGCGGCCAGTCGCCGCACACCCTGTTCATCACCTGCGGTGACGCGCGGATCGTGCCGAACATGATCACCACGAGCGGCCCCGGCGACCTGTTCACCGTCCGCAACATCGGGAACCTGGTGCCCGCCCGCCGGGCCGACCCGTCGATGGGCGCCACCGTCGAGTTCGCCGTCGGTGTGCTGAAGGTGCGCGAGATCGTGGTCTGCGGGCACTCCGGCTGCGGTGCGATGCAGGCACTGGCGACCGGCGCCCCGGACGGCGCGCCGATGCTGGCTTCGTGGCTGAGGCACGCCGAGCCGAGCGCGCACCGCAAGGTGGCGGTCACCCTCGACGGCGAACGCCCGGAATCCGAGGTCAACCGGCTGGCCCTGCAGAACGTGCTGCAGCAGCTGGAGCACCTGCGCCACTACCCGCTGATCGCCGAGGCGGAGGCGCGCGGCGACCTGCACCTGACCGGGATGTACTTCGACGTCGGGGCGGCGCAGGTCTACCTTTCCGACGACGAGAGCCCGGCGTTCACCCCGGTCGGCGCCTTCGCCGCCGTGCCCGAACAGGGGAGCTGACGGTCCCGTTCAGCCATCCTTCACCACGACCCACTAAGTTCAACGCACGTGAGCATGCTGGTCATGACCGGCACCGGTACGGGTGTCGGCAAGACGATCTCCACCGCCGCCATCGCCGCTCTGGCCGCCGGTCAGGGCCAGCGTGTCGCCGTGCTGAAACCGGCGCAGACCGGAGTGGGCCCGGACGAACCGGGCGACCTCGCCGACGTGCTCCGGCTCGCCGGCCCGGTCACCACTCGTGAGCTGCGGAGGTACCCGGATCCGCTGTCGCCGGAGGCGGCCGCCAGGCTTTCGGGGCTCCCGACGTTGACCCCGAGCGAGATCGCCGCCGCGGCGAGCGATCTCAATGGCGAACACGACCTCACGCTCATCGAGGGCGCGGGCGGCCTCCTGGTCCGGTTCGACGCCGCCGGGGCCACCCTTGCCGACGTCGCGTGGTCGCTGGGCGCGCTGGTCATCATCGTCGCGGAGGCCGGGCTGGGCACGCTCAACGCGACCGCCCTGACCGCCGAGGTCGCCACCAAACGCGGCCTCACCGTGGCCGGGGTGATCATCGGCTCGTGGCCCGACGAGCCGGATCTGGCGGCGGTGTCGAATCTGGCCGATCTGCCGGTCGCCGCCGGGGCCCCGCTGCTGGGGGTGCTGCCCGCCGGGCTGGGCACGGCCGGGCCCGAGGAGTTCGCCGAGCGGGCCAGGGCGGGTCTCTCGCCGTGGTTCGGCGGGGAGTTCGACCCCGAATGCTTCGTCGGCCGCGCGTCGGCCCAGAAGTGACCTGCGTCGCTGTGGCCGGGACGCCCGGTCGTGCACGATGATGTGCCTTCGCTTCACCGCCCCACCCCGAACAGGAGCCGCCTCGTGACCACTGCCCCGGAGACCGTCGACATCCTCGCCGTGGCGCGTGACCAGGTCCTCGAGCGTGGTGTCGGGCTCAGCGAAGAGCAGATCCTCGAAGTCCTGCGCCTCGACGACGACCACCTGACCGACCTGCTCGCGCTGGCCCACGAGGTCCGGATGCGCTGGTGCGGCCCCGAGGTCGAGGTCGAGGGCATCATCAGCCTCAAGACCGGCGGCTGCCCGGAGGACTGCCACTTCTGCTCGCAGTCCGGCCGTTTCCCGACGCCGGTGCGGTCGGCGTGGCTGGACATCCCCGGCCTGGTCAAGGCCGCCCGCCAGACCGCCGAGACCGGCGCGACCGAGTTCTGCATCGTCGCCGCCGTCCGCGGCCCCGACAAGCGGCTGCTCTCGCAGGTCCGCGAGGGGATCAAGGCCATCCGCGAGGACGGCAACGACATCCAGATCGCCTGCTCGCTCGGCATGCTCACCCAGGAGCAGGTCGACGAGCTCGTCGAGATGGGCGTGCACCGCTACAACCACAACCTGGAGACCGCGCGCTCGCATTTCGCGAACGTCGTCACCACGCACACGTGGGAAGAGCGCTGGGAGACCCTGCGCATGATCCGCGAGGCGGGCATGGAGGTCTGCTGCGGCGGCATCATCGGCATGGGGGAGAGCATCGAGCAGCGCGCCGAGTTCGCCGCGCAGCTGGCCGAGCTGAACCCGGACGAGTGCACGATGAACTTCCTCATCCCGCAGCCGGGTACGCCGTACGAGGGATACGAGGTCGTCGAGGGCAAGGACGCGCTGCGCACCGTGGCCGCGTTCCGGCTGGCGATGCCCCGTCCGCTGCTCCGCTTCTCCGGCGGACGTGAGCTGACCTTCGGCGACCTGGGCACCAAACAGGGCATGCTCGGCGGGATCAACGCGATCATCGTCGGCAACTACCTGACCAACCTCGGCCGCCCGGCCACCGCGGACCTGGCGATGCTCGAGGAGCTGAAGATGCCGGTGAAGGCGATCAGTGACGTCCTCTGACGAACCCGCGTTCTGTGTCCACTGTGGACAGACGTCCGCCGGTGGCGTGGAACATCCCGCTTGCCACAACCCGAGAACGGCACTCGAACCGCCGCGCTACTGCACGTACTGCGCGCGGCGGATGGTCGTCCAGATCACCCCGGTCGGCTGGACGGCCCGGTGCAGCCGTCACGGTGAACTCGCCGGCTGACTTCCCGCAATTCGTCCTCTGATTGCGGTGGTCGCACGCGCGACGACCGCAACCAGAGGACGAAACGCGGTGGAGGCGCGTGCGCTGGGGGCGTCATTGGTTACGCTCTGCACAAGCAGCACGAGGGAGGAGTCCGGGGTTGGGCGAGACGACCGGTAAACCGGCGCACCTGTCTTCCAGCGTGTCCGACCCCTGGTCGGTACCCGTACTGCCGAGGCCGCGCCGTCCGCACCCCAAGGTCGTCGTCAAGGCCGATCTGCTGCCGGCGATCAGCGTCCTGTCCACGGCGGGCCTGCTCGGGTTCCCGCTGGCCTGGCTGTGGTCGAGGCTCGCTCCGCCCCAGCGGATGCGCGTGATCAACGACCGCGGCACCCTGGCCCCGCTGGAGCTGGAGAGCTGGCACCGGTTCGACGATCTGGCCGTCTACGGTTTCCTCGCGCTCGGAGCCGGGCTCCTGATCGGCATCGTGACCTGGCTGCTCCGGGAGCGCCGCGGTCCGGTCGTCCTGATCGCCGCGACCGGCGGAGCGACCCTGGCGGGCTGGCTGGGGACGACGATGGGCGTCGCGTTCGCCAACGGCCGCTACGAGATCGCCTCGACGCCCGCCGTCGGTGACGTCATCGCGAAGGCGCCGCAGATCGAGTCCCCGTGGATCCTGCTCGCCGCGCCGTTGATGACCACGCTGGCCTACACGCTGCTGACCGCGTGGAACGGGCGGGAAGACTTGGGCCGCCGCCTCGGCTGACGAATTTCCTCTAGGGTGGGCCGGGACACATCTCTAGGGGGATTTCTCTTGACCGACGACATCGAAGTTTCCCGGCACAACGCCGTCCGTTTCCCGGGCATCAGCCCGCGCGCCTACGAACACCCCGTCGACCGAGGCGCTCTGGCCACACTGCGCGCCGTTCCCGGGTTCGCGCAGGTGGTGAAGGCGGTTTCGGGCTTTTACGCCGAACGCGGCGAGCGGCTGATGGCGCTCGCGTCCGCGATCAGGGTCGGCCCGAAGCAGTACCCGGAACTGGACAAACTGCGCAACGAATGCGCCGAAACGCTCGACCTCGACCGCGTGCCGAACCTGTTCGTCGCCCGCAGCCCCGAGGTCAACGCGCAGACGATCGGCATGGACGAGCCGTTCATCGTGCTCAACACCGCGGCCGTCGAGGCGATGGACCTCGCGTCGCTGCGGTTCGTGATCGGGCACGAGATGGGGCACGTGCTGTCCGGGCACGCGGTGTACCGCACCATCATGATCCGGCTGATCGGCCTGCAGATGTCGATGTCGTGGACGCCGGTGAGCGCGATCGGCATCCGCGTCGTCATCGCCGCGCTGCGCGAGTGGTACCGCAAGGCCGAACTGTCCTGCGACCGCGCCGGCCTGCTGTGCTCGCAGGACCCGACGGCGGCGCTGCGCTCGCAGATCCTGGTCGCGGGCGGGATCGACCCGTCGAAGATCGACATCCCGGCCTTCCTGCAGCAGGCGGCGGAATACGAGTCGGTCGAGGACATCCGCGACAGCTACTTGAAGCTGCGCTACGTCGAGACGATGTCGCATCCGCTGGCCGTCGTGCGCGCCGCGCAACTGCAGAAGTGGGCCGCGTCGGAGGAGTACCGGGGGATTCTGGCGGGTGAGTACCCGCGCCGCGACGAGGACGCGCCGTCGTCCAACTGGACCGACGACCTGAAGTCGGCCGCGAAGTCGTACAAGGATTCCTGGAACAGCTCGGCCGACCCGCTGACCAAGGTGTTCAGCGATGTCGGCGAGGCGGTTTCCGGGGCGGCGGGCAAGGTGTGGAGCAAGTTCGGGTCCGAGAAGGGGCCGGAGTCCGGCAAGTAGTGGGTCTCGTGAGTGGTAAGGACGGTTAGAACCGTCCTTACCACTCACGAGGTCCGCTCAGTTCAGGTTCGACGGGCGCGTGAACTCGCCGAGTTCCCCGGGCGGCATCGGGACCGCGCCGAGCGTGCTGAGGAACCCGGCCTCCCGCGTGAGCAGACGGCACGCGATCCGCAGCCGCCGCAGCGGGTTGGTCTCCTCCAGCAGACGCTGCCGGTCCTCCAGCGGGAGCAGGCAGTCCGCGGTGAGCCGGTACGCCAGCGCCGCGATGTCGCCGTCGTCGGGCGGGGTGGTCCAGTCGTCGGCGTGCCAGGCGGATTCGCAGTAGCGCCGGTGCGCGGCCTTCGCGACGTCGGCGAGCCTGTTCACGGTGTCGCCGGGCACCGTGGCGACCTTGTCGTCGGGCACCCACTCGACCGAGCCGATCAGGTACGGCGCGGAAACACGGTCGATCTCGAGCAGCCGGAACCGGCGCCGCGCGGTGGTGACGACGTCGAATCTGCCGTCCGGCAGCCGTTTCGCCTCGCGCAGCACCGTGCTGCAGCCGACTTCGTGGACGTGCTCCGGCCCGCTGACCTCCCGGACCATCGCCGAACGCAGGGCGACGACCCCGAACTCGCGCTCCGGGACGACCTCGCCGACGAGGTCGGCCATCAGCTGCCGGTACCGCGGTTCGAAGATGTGCAACGGAAGGTGTGTTCCGGGCAGAAGCACGGTCTGTAGCGGGAACAGCGGCAAGATCGCCTTCCCGGTGGACTCCTCGCTCGGCTCGGTCACCCGTTCAAGGTACGGGGACCGGGAGGACTTCGCAGGACGGTCACTTCCCGGCGGGCGGGCGGAAGACCGCGAACGGGTCGGTGATCTGCATCCCCTTGCCCGCGAAGGAGAAGAGCGCCGCCGGACGTCCACCGCTGCGCCCGGGCGGGGCGGTGTGCCCGGTGGGGACCAGCAGCCCGCGCCGGGACAGCACCCGCTGCAGGTTCGTCGCGGACACCCGGTAACCCAGCGCAGCCGAGTACAGGCCCCGCAACGCCGATACGGTGAACTCTTCCGGGGCGAGCGCGAAGCCGAGATTCGTGTAGCAGAGCTTCGAGCGGAGCCGGTCCCGCGCGCGCAGGACGATGGACTCGTGGTCGAACGCCGTGCGCGGCAGCTCGGAAACGTCGTGCCACTCGGTGTCTTCGGGGACCTCGGGGTCCACATCGGACGGTACGAGGCCGAGGAACGCGGTCGCGACGACGCGGGGCCCCGGCACCCGGTCCGGCGCACTGAAGACCGCCAGCTGCTCCACATGCTTCAACTGGCGTACGTCGACCTTCTCCGCGAGCTGCCGCCGGATGGACGCCTCGACGTCTTCATCCGGGCGAAGCCTGCCGCCGGGAAGGGACCAGCGGCCCAGATGGGGATCGAGGGCGCGCCGCCACAGCAGGACCCGGAGTGTGTCCGAGCGCACTTGCAGGACCGCTCCCAAAACCTCGTGGGCGAGGGGGGTCTGGGTGTTAAGATGACTTCGCACGGTTTTCGATTATAAGGCGAAAACTGGAGATCGGTCCAGGAGGGCCAGAACGATGACGAGCACCCTGCAGAACGACCTGACCCCGTACGGCGGAGTTGTCGCCGACGCCGCTTGGGCGGAGGAGGTGCGGAGCCTCGCTCGCAAGCGCGACGCCGTCCTGCTCGCGCACAACTACCAGGTCCCCGAGATCCAGGACATCGCCGATTTCACCGGCGACTCCCTCGCGCTGAGCCGCATCGCGGCGAGCAGCGACGCGTCCACCATCGTCTTCTGCGGCGTCCACTTCATGGCCGAGACGGCGAAGATCCTGGCGCCCGAGAAGACCGTCCTGATCCCGGACGCACGGGCGGGCTGCTCGCTCGCGGACTCGATCACCGGCGCCGAACTGCGCGCCTGGAAGGCCGAGCACCCTGGTGCGGTCGTCGTGTCGTACGTGAACACCACGGCCGAGGTCAAGGCGGAGACCGACATCTGCTGCACCTCGTCGAACGCCGTCGACGTGGTCGCCTCCATCCCCGCTGACCAGGAGGTTCTCTTCCTGCCGGACCAGTTCCTCGGCGCGCACGTCAAACGCGTGACCGGCCGGGAGAACATGCACATCTGGGCCGGGGAGTGCCACGTGCACGCCGGGATCAACGGCGCGGAGCTGGCCGAGCGGGCCTCGGAGAACCCGGACGCCGATCTGTTCATCCACCCGGAATGCGGCTGCGCGACCTCGGCGCTGTACCTCGCCGGCGAGGGTGCCGTCGCCCCCGAGCGGGTCAAGATCCTTTCGACCGGCGACATGGTCCACGCCGCCCGCGACACCAAGGCGAAGTCGGTGCTCGTGGCCACCGAGATCGGGATGATCCACCAGCTGCGCAAGGCCGCGCCGGAGATCGACTTCCGCGCGGTGAACGACCGGGCGTCCTGCCGGTACATGAAGATGATCACGCCCGCCGCCCTGCTGCGCTCGCTGCGCGACGGGGCCGACGAGGTCCACGTGGACGCCGAGACCGCCGCCCGCGCCCGCGCTTCCGTGCGGCGCATGATCGAGATCGGGCAGCCTGGCGGCGGAGAATGACCGACCAGGTTACCGCCCTCCAGGCGAAAACCCATCCGGTCTGGGAGGCCGCCGCCGATCTCGTGGTGATCGGCAGCGGCGTCGCGGGGCTCACCGCGGCGCTGCGGGCGCGGGAGCTCGGGCTGCACGTCCTGGTGGTCACCAAGGCGACGGTCTCCGACGGCAACACCCGGTGGGCACAGGGCGGTATCGCGGTCGTCCTGGAGGGTGAGCACGAGCGAGGCGACTCGGTCGGCAAGCACGCCGAGGACACCCTCACCGCCGGTGCCGGGCTCTGCGACGAGGACGCCGTGCGGTCGATCATCGCCGGTGGCCCCGCCGCGGTGGCCCGGCTGCGCGCCGAGGGCGCCCGTTTCGACCCGGCGGCCGGTGGGCGGCCCGAGCTCGCCCGTACGCGGGAAGGCGGGCACAACGCCTTCCGCGTCATCCACGCCGGTGGCGACGCGACCGGTGCGGAGGTCGAGCGGACTCTGGTCGCGACGGCCGGTGACCGGCGAATCCCGGTGCTGGAGCACCACATCGCCGTCGACGCGATCCGCACGCCCGCGGGTGAGGTCGTGGGCGTGACCGTCCTGGACCACAACGGGGTGCCCGGCGCCGTCCGGGCGCCGGCGGTGCTGCTGGCCAGCGGCGGGCTGGGGCAGCTCTACCAGGCGACGTCGAATCCGGAGATCGCCACGGGGGACGGGCTGGCGCTCGCGTTGCGCGCGGGGGCGCAGGTCGCGGACGTCGAGTTCGTGCAGTTCCACCCGACGGTGCTGTTCACGCCCGGCGCGCGGGGCCGTCTCCCGCTGGTCACCGAGGCGGTGCGCGGCGAGGGCGCGACGTTGCACGACGCGACGGGCGCCTCGGTGATGCGGGGAGTCCATCCCCTCGGGGATCTCGCGCCACGGGACGTCGTGTCGGCGGCGATCACCCGCCACATGGTGCAGGCGCCCGGCGGTATCGACGACCACGTTTTCCTTGACGCCACGGGGATCTCGGGGTTCGCCAAGCGATTCCCGACCGTGAACGCGGCGTGCGCGGCGATCGGGCTCGACCCGGCGAAGGATCCGATCCCGGTCACGCCCGCGGCGCATTTCGCCTGCGGTGGCGTGGTGACCACTGTGGACGGACGATCCGGAGTCCGCGGCCTCTACGCGGCGGGCGAGGTCGCGAGGACCGGTCTGCACGGCGCGAATCGGCTGGCCTCCAACAGTTTGCTCGAAGGCCTGGTCGTCGGGCAGCGGGTGGCGGAGGCGGTCGCCATCGATCTCGCCGCCGGGTTGCTCGCGGACCCGCGCCGCGGT
This sequence comes from Amycolatopsis sp. TNS106, assembly GCF_019330265.1. Lineage (NCBI taxonomy): Bacteria > Bacillati > Actinomycetota > Actinomycetes > Pseudonocardiales > Pseudonocardiaceae > Amycolatopsis > Amycolatopsis sp. TNS106. The sequence continues at coordinate 27,455 of NZ_CP024972.1, forward strand.
GTGCTCATGCCGCCGGCCAACGTCGCGGTGGCCGATCGCGACGCGTTGCAGCGGGCGATGAGCCGGTACGCCGCCATCGGCCGGGACGCCGAAGGTCTTTCGGTCGTGGGTTCGGTGCTGGATCTCTCGGTGACGGAGAGTCCTTTGTGGACTCCCCGGATCGTGGAGGACGCCGCCCTCACCCTGGTGGCGGAGGCACTGGTCGCGGCGGCGGCGCGCCGGACGGAGTCCCGCGGCTGCCACGTGCGGACCGATTTCCCCGGACGCGACGACAACGTCTGGCAACGCGGCCAGCTCATCCGGCTCAGCCCCTCGGGGCAGCCGGTGCTGGCCGATCCGATCGCTTTGGAGGGTGTGGCATGACCGAATTCTCCCCGTGGGTCACCAAGGCGCTGGCCGAGCACGGCCTCGACGTCGCCGATGTGCACCGTGTCGTCACGACGGCCCTTGCCGAGGATCTGCGGTACGGCCCCGACGCGACGACGAACGCCACTGTGCCCGAATCCGCCCGCGCGCTGGCGGAACTGACGCCGAGGACGGCCGGTGTGGTCGCCGGGATCCCGGTGGCGCTGGCGGTGTTCGACGTCGTGCTCGGCTCGGATCTGGAGGTCCTGGCCGCCCGCGACGACGGCGACCGGCTGACCGCCGGCGAACCCGCGCTGGTGCTCCGCGGTCCGGTGCGCGGCCTGCTCACCGCCGAACGCACCGCGCTGAACCTGCTGTGCCACCTGTCCGGTATCGCCACCGCGACCGCCGCCTGGGTGAGCGCCCTGGAGGGAACCGGGTGCCGGGTCAGGGATTCCCGCAAGACGTTGCCGGGGCTGAGGTTGCTGGAGAAGTACGCCGTGCGCGCGGGCGGCGGGGTGAACCACCGGCTCGGGCTCGGTGACGCGGTGCTGATCAAGGACAACCACGTGGTCGCCGCCGGTTCGGTGACCGCCGCGCTCGCGGCCGCGCGCGAGCACGCGCCGGAACTGCACTGCGAGGTCGAGGTCGACGACCTGGCCCAGCTGGAGGAGGCGCTCGCCGCGGGCGCCGACGAGGTGTTGCTGGACAACTTCACCCCCGACGAATGCGCGAAGGCCGTCGACCGGCGGGACGAGGTTTCGCCGAAGACGAGGCTGGAATCCTCGGGCGGTCTGCGGCTGGACGTCGCGCGGGCGTACGCGGAGTCCGGAGTGGATTTCCTCGCCGTCGGAGCGCTCACGCATTCCTCGCCCGCGCTCGACCTCGGGATGGACCTGCGCTGAGGTGCGGCACTAGAATTCCCTTGTGTGACAAGGGAATTCTGGAGGAATGGTGGGCTTTGCCGGTAAAAGTGCCGTCGCGGGATGCGTGGCTTTCATGGCATCGCTCGGCATCGGAGTCCCCTCGGCGGCGGTCGCCGAGCAGTGCGCGAACCCGACGGGCACCTACACCGCGGCCGTCCCGTGGGGACAGCGGCTGATCGATCCCGTGCGGCTCTGGCCGCTGTCCCGCGGCACCGGGCAGCTGGTCGCGGTGATCGGCACCGGGGTCGACGGCGGCAACGGCCAGTTCGCGCCCGGTCAGCTCCTCGGCGGCCAGGGCACCCAGGCCGACGACTGCGACGGCCGGGGCACCATCGCCGCCGGGATCGTCGGCGCGCAGCCGGATCCGTCCACCACGTTCACCGGTATCGCGCCGGGCGCCAAGATCCTGCCGATCCGTTACACCCAGGTGAACGGCGGCGGTGACCCCGGGCAGCTCGCGGCCGCCATCGAAACCGCGCTGAACCGCGGCGCCGGGATCATCCTGATCGCCGTCCCGGCCGCGTCCGACAGCCCCGCGCTGACCGGTGCCGTCTCGCGCGCCAAGGAGAAAGGCGCGCTGATCGTCTCGCCCGCCGCGGGGTCGCAACAGGGTCAGACCTCCTACCCGACCGCGACACCCGGGGTGCTCGCCGTGGGATCGACCAACCAGGCCGGTGAGGCGGTGCAGACGGAGGCCGGTTCCTACGTGGGGATCTCCGCGCCCGGCGCCGAACTGGTCAGCACGTCGGCGGGCGCGGGCGGGACCGTGGCGCACCGGTGGCCGGTGAGCGATCCGAGCCTGGCCGCCGCGCACGTCGCGGGAGTCGCCGCGCTCGTGCGCGCGTACCACCCGGAGCTTTCGCCGGAGCAGGTCGTCACGCGGCTGACGCTGACCGCGCATCGCGGCCCGAGCGGTGGGCACGATCCTCGGCGGGGCTGGGGCGCGATCGACGCCTACGCCGCCGTTTCCGCCTCGATCCCGGCCGGTACACCCGGTCCGGGAGGGCCGCCGAGCACCGGCCCGGACACCTACGTCGTCCCCGCCGCCGCTCCCGCGCGAGCCAACGCGGACAAGGTTTCCGGTGTGCTCGCCATCTCCGGGGTGGCCGCGGCCATCGCGGCGGGCGTGGTGGTGGCCGCGGTCCGGCGGGGCCAGCGCCGAGGTTGGAAACCTTCGCGATTCCGTGCCTCGTGAGCGGCGGCGGTGTACTGGGGGACACCGCCGCCACTCACGAGGTCTTTTCGCGACCCCCTGGGGTTTAGGGGACGACAGGTACGCAGGCCGTCGAGCCCACGATGGCCACGCCGTCGCCGGCGCGGGAGACGTGCACGTTGAAGTCGGCGCCGTCGCGGCTGAACTGCGCGATCAGCTCACGCGGGTTGCTGCGGTCGCGCGTCCGCCAGCCCTGGCTTTCCAGCAGGGGCAGGACGACGTCGACGAGTTTGCGGATCGCGTCGGTCGCGTCGTCCACCCGGAGGCCGTACTGCCAGCAGAGCAACCGGCCCGGCTGGGTCGGGTCGCAGTCCAGCTCGCCTTCCACGGTGCGCTCCGCGGCGGAGCCGAAGGTGCCCGCGACACCGTCGATGACCGCCGTCAGGTCCTCGGTCAGCGGGTCGAGCTCGGTGTTCCTGGTGATCATGACCAGCCCCTCACAAGCCTCGTCCGACGCCTTCGATGACCATCTCGCGCAGCGAGCCACCGGTGAAGCCCTCGTGCGTGACCGCGCCACCCGTGATCACGCCGTAGATGTTGTTCCAGGAATCGGAACCCGGCTTGAGCACCCCGCTGTGGGACTCGAGTCCCCACTGCAGGTCGCCGTTCGCGTCGCGGCCGGTTTCCAGTTCGACGACGCCGGGGAAGCGGTCGGGGTCCGCTCCGTGCCCGGCGCCGAGCCATTCGACGAGCCCAGCGTTGCCCTGTGCCACCACGATCGGGTCGAAGGGGGCCGTCATGGAGTACCGCTGCACACCGGCCTGGCTGGCCGGGAGGTCGTCCGGGCTCCAGATCCCGTGCCCCATCCCCGCGGATTCGACGTGCAGCACCTGGTCGGCCCTGAGCCCGAGCTGCTCGGCGAGCCCCACGGTCGCGCCGCCGTAGCTGTGCCCGACGGCGGTGACCACGACGCCCGGTCCGGCGTGGCTGTCGATCTGGCCGCGCAGTTCGTCACCGAACGCCTTGAGATCGGGCGCCATCGTCTGCGCGTAGTGCGCGGCCGGCCCTTCGGTGACGACGCTCTGCGGGAAGACCCCGTCGGCCCAGACCACCATCGCGGTCCGTCCGGTGGCGTCCGCGGCGACCAGGCTCTTGCCGAGGTCGGCGTAGCTCTGGAAGTTGTCGAACGAGGTGTTGACGCCGGGGACGAACAACCCGACGTTGCGCGTGCCCGGCTCGATGCGGCCGACCAGTTCGGCGATCCGCCCGTTGCCGGACGGATCGAACCGCAGGATCTGCCGGTCTTTGGCGAGGATATCCTCGTATAGCGCGATACGGGTGCGCGCGCTCGCGATGTCGTCGGCCTTTCCGCCCTGTGCCAGGAGGTTCGCGAGCCGCTCGCGTTCGGCGCTCAGCGCGTCGGTGACCTTCGTGCGGTTCTCGGCGATCGCGGTGGCCCACGAGCCGGTGTCGGCCGCACCGCCGACGCCGGACGGATTCCCGGCCTTGGGCAACGGGTTCTCCGGCAAGAGTGACCGGTACGCGGCGGCGATCTGGACGTCGGCGCGCCGGTAGCCGCCACCCGCGGAGGTGAGCCCTTGATGGATCACCGTCGCCTTGGTGATCTGGCCGCCGAGTTTGCCGGCGACGTCCTTGATCGTCTTGGTGTACGTCGCCGAAGCCGCGCTGGACGACGAAACCTGGCCGAACGCGCTCGCGGGGACGTTTTCACCCGCCAGCGCGGTCTGCGCGGTCTTGAGTACGCCGGCGCGCTGTTCGAGTTCGGCCGCCGCCGCTTCGAGCCTGGCGGGGGCGACTCGGTAACCGCCCGCACTGGATGCCATCACCGAGCCGCCTCTCCTGGTGGAAAACGATCAGTACTGTTCGGGTTCTTCGCCGAGCACCGCGGGAGCGACCGGGGCCGCCTGACCCCAGACGTTCTCGGTCTCCACGAGCCACGGCGGGATACGCCGCCCGGAACCCATGTCGCCGCCCGCGCCCATGCCCATCGGCATCATGGGCATCATCGGCATCGCGCCCTTGGCCGCCGCCGCGCCCGCGGCACCGGCCGCTCCGCCCGCCAGGCCGCTCATCGCGCTGCCCGAGCCGCCGTCGCCCGCCAGACCGGAGAACGCGGCCGGGACCTCACCGGGGCCGGAGACCCCGCCGCCGCCCGCGCCGATCGCGCCGCCGTCCAGCGACGGCGCTCCGCCACCGCCGATCGGGATGCCGCCACCGGCACCGCCCGCGGTCGCGCCCGCCCCGCCGGCACCGCCGCCGCCGATGACCTCGCCGTCCTTCTTCTCGTCCTTGGGGTTCTTGCCGTTCGCCCAGCTCGGCACCCGCGGCATGATCGAGCCGAACCGGCCGAACGCGGCGGCCGAGGCCGCGGCGAGACCGGCCGTGAACATGTCGCCGAACAACGGGTTCGACTGGGGCACCTGACCCGGTTGCCCGGTGGTGGGCGGCGTGGAGCCGTCCGAGGGCAGCGGGTGTGTGTCGTCGCCGGGAACCAGCCCGACGCCGGGCGTTCCGCCGATGTTGTTGCCGACCGAACCACCCGGGGTGGTGCCGCCACCGGTGACCGGCGGCGGGGTGACGGCGTTCGGCGAGGCCGGAATGGACTCCTCCACCGAGGAGTACTCACCCGCGAGCTGGGTCATCACCACGATCGCCTTGCTGTGCGCCGCGCTGGCCGCGCCCGCGGCCTGCTGCTGCGCCTCGACGTTCGCGATGGCCTGCTGCCGCTGCTGTGCGGCGTTGATGATCGTCGCCTGCGACGAATCCGGCGGCAGGAGCGGCGGGTTGACGGCCAGCGCGAGGTCCGCGGGGGAGACGTCGGGCACCGCGACCGGGGGCGGCATCTCCTTCTTGGCCTTCACCAGCGCGTCCGCGGCGTCCTCGAGGAGGTTGTTCATCGCCTGCGCGGTCTGGGCGACCTTGCGGATTCCGCCGACGAGGTCGCTGATCATCGTGTGGTACTTGTCGGCGGCGCCACCGGTCCAGTTGCCGGAGAACTCCTTCAGCTCTCCGGTCAGGTTCTCGGCCTGTTCGAAGAGCCCGAGGCCGGTGGACTGCCATTTGTGGGCCGCGTGGCGCGCCGTGTTGGGATCGCCCGCCTGCAGCATCGCGTAGAGCTGCTGGTGCGAGTACGCGGCGAAGTTCGTGTGCGCGGTCTCGGTCATCCCTTGTTCCCCCCGCCGTTCGAGCCGCTGTTGCCGCCCAGCACGCCCCCGAGGACGTTGAGCAACGGATCGAGCAGCCCGGTCTGCCGGCTCGCGTGGTTGATATCGCCCGCCACCGAATCGTCCGCCGCCGCGTAGCCGTCGGCGACGGTCGTCGTGACGTCCTGCGCGAAGGTGATCGCGCCCTTGACCTGATCCAGCAGACCCTGCATCTCGGCGACGGCCGCCTGGTGCGCCTTGGTGAGTGAACCCGCCTCACCGAACTCGCCGAACAGCAGCGGCTGTTCGGTCAGGGTCAGCAGGAAGTCGTTCGGCTTGGACATCGCGTGGATCTGGGTCTCCAGTTCCCGCACGAAGTCCTTCAGTGATTCCAGATGGACGTAGTACGACTGGTCTTGCATTGATCCCGGCTCTCTCGTGAACGGCCACGCCGACAAGGGGGACGACTACGCGCAAAGCCGGCCGGCCGGTGCCGAGGGGGGTGAAAGCACCAGCCGGCCGACGGATGGGGACGATCAGCCGGCGAACAGGCCCTGGTTACGGTTCTCCAGGCTGTGCTGGAGATCGTGGGCGTCGCCGACCTTGCCACCGAACTGCGCGATGATCGCCACGATGTCCGCGGTGGCCTGGCGCAGGCGGGTTTCAGACGCACGGGCGGCCTCACCGGCGGAGCTGCCGGAGGCGTACCAGGTCTGGGTGATCGGCTGCAGGTTGGTGTGCAGCTGTTCGAGCTGGGAGGTGAGCGCCTTGGCCTTGGCGGCCAGCGAGGCCGAGCTGTGCTGCAGCGCGGCGAAGTTGATTTCGACGACGTCAGCCATGATGGGTGGTCCTCTCGCGGATCAGGGGTTCAGCCGGTGGATCACGGTCTGGTCGACGACTCCGCTGACCCCGGTGAGGCTTTCCCGGACCTGCTCGTCACCCGAGTTGTAGTTCCGGTTGCTCTCGTGCACGAGGCGCGACATCGTGTTGAGCTCGTTCACGGCGATGGTCATCTTCTCCTGCAGACGGCGCTGCAGATCCCAGAACGCGACCGCCTGGTCACCCTTGTAGTTGTGCAGGGTCTGGGTCAGCTCGCTCTCCAAGCTGGCCATCGTGGTCTTGGCGTTCGACGCGGTCTCCTCGAACCCCTGGACGGCGCGCGCCATCGCAGCTGCGTCTGCCTGATATCCCGTACCGGTCATTGATGGGCCACCTCCTCTCATCTCGCTGGAAATCCCGGTGAGCACCAGGGGACGCCCTGTCTGCTCTTGTGAAGGACACGCTAGAAAAGAGGTGAGTGCGGTCAAACGGCACAACTGCCGGTCGCGCTGACGGCACTATTACCCACAGGTCGCTGGTAGGGCTTTCCCCACCCTCGATCAGGGGGAGCGCTCCAGTGTCCGGATCGGGGCTTCCCGGCACGCTCGATCCCATGGTGGACAAGGGATCCAGGGGCGTCTCGCATCGACCGTTGATGATCTTGGCGGCGGCGATGGCGGTGCTCGGGGCCGTGGCGCTCGGGGGTCTCGTCTTCGACGATCGCAGCCTCGTCAACGCGCCCATCTGGCTCAAACCGCTCAAGTTCACGATTTCCGTGGGGCTCTACGCGGTGACGCTGGCCTGGCTGATCGGGCAGCTGACCCGGGGCAAGCGGCTCGGCTGGTGGCTCGGGACGGTGTTCGCCGCCGGGCTCGGCCTGGACATGGCGCTGCTGTTCTGGCAGATCGCCATCCGCGGGCGGACGCTTCATTTCAACCGGGAGACGCCTGCCGACCAGTGGATCAACAACATGGTCGCGAACGGTGCCTTCACCGGCTGGGGAGCGACGGCGGCCATCGCGCTTCTCCTGCTGTTCCAACGTCTTCCCGACCGGGCGATGAACTCCGCGTTACGCGCGGGTGCCGCGCTGTCGGTCGCCGGCATCGGGGTCGCGCTGCTGATGTTCGGGCCGAACGAACAGCAAAGGGCGCAGTTCCGCGCCGGCGAACGGCCGTCGGTCCTCGGCGCCCACGCGGTCGGTGTACCCGACGGTGGCCCGGGGCTGCCGGTGCTGGGATGGAGCACCGTGGGCGGGGACATGCGGATCCCGCACTTCTTCGGGATCCACGCGATCCAGGTGCTGCCGCTGGTCGCCTTCGGGCTGCTCAAGCTCGCCCGGCGGTATCCGGTGCTCGAATCGGAGTTCGTGCGGCGGAATCTGGTGCGGACCGCTTCGGTGGGTTTCGCGGGGATGCTCGTGCTGCTCACCTGGCAGGCTCAGCGAGGACAGTCCATCGTGCACCCGGATTTCTGGACGCTGGTCGCGGGTGCGGGAATCATCGCCGCCGTGGCCGCCGGTTCGGCTCTTTCGCTTCGGACTACGCGGCCGATGAATCACTTGACGTGATATTCGCCGGAAAGGGGACCGTTCGGGGTGAACGGTCCCCTTTCCGGGTCAGACTCCGGCGGTGGTGCGGATCCAGTCGCGGCTCGCCGCGACGCTGGCGTAGTTCTGGGTGCCCTGCGGGTTCGTGCCGGAGTTGCTGCCGGTCGAGCAGACACCGACCTGGACGCCGTTCGCGAGCTGCGGGCCGCCCGAGTCGCCATGCCAGGCCGAGCCGTTGATGCCGACGCTGGCGATGGCCTGGCCGCCGTAGGCGTCACTGCTGGTTCCGGTGATGCGGACGTCGGCCGTCTTCAGGACACTCGACGGCGGGTTGCTGCCCTGCGTGCGGCCCCAGCCGTAGATCTGGTTGGTGGTGCCGTTGGCCGGGTTCGCGGTGCCGAGCTTCATGTACGTGGTGCTGACCGCGGTCGTGAGGTGCAGGAGGGCGATGTCGCCGCTCGGGGCGGCCTTCTGCTGGTCGACGTCGGCCTCGGTGCCCTGGTTCAGGTTCACGTTGCCGACCTTGACGTGCATGCCGGGCTTGTTGAGGCAGTGTTTCGCGGTGAGGACCCATTGCGGCGCGATGATGGTGCCGGAGCAGTTGAAGCCGCCGAACGCGGTGGCGTCGTCCCAGTAGATCTGGGCGCCCCATGGCGCGGAACTCACGGTGCCGCCGCCGATGATGTCCTGGCTCGCGGTCGCGGCGGGGGTGGCGGCAAGGGTCAGCGCCGCGGCGGCACCGGCCACCGTTGCGACTATCTTGGACATACGCATGAATACGCCCTTCAGCCTGCGTCGGGGATTCCGTTTCGGTTTCACCAAACTAGGCGGCGGTAAGGGTTTTTGTAACCTACCGAAGTCGGTTGTCCGTCCTGTGTGAATTCCGGAATCAGGTGAATGTCGCCTATTTGCCGTGGACGTCCGTTGTATCCGGATTCCCCGGGCCGTGGGTTCGCCTGCCGACGTCTAGGGTGTTCGCGTGACGACAGTGATCGTGCTGAACGGCGGCTCCAGTTCGGGTAAGTCGGGCATCGCCAGGTGCCTGCAAGCGGTGTTGCCGGACCCCTGGCTCACTCTCGGCGTGGACACCTTGATCGACGCCTTGCCGTCCACTGTGGACGATGGGATCGACTTCGCGGCGGACGGCGGAGTGAGTGTCGGATCCGGTTTCCGGCGGCTCGAGAACGCGTGGATGGCCGGTGTCGCGGCGATGGTGCGTGCCGGGGCCCGGGTCATCATCGACGACGCGTTCCTCGGTGGGGCCGCGTCGCAGCAGCGGTGGAGTGACGCGTTGGCCGGACTCGAGGTGCTGTGGGTCGGTGTGCGGTGCGACGGCGCCGTGGCCGCCGGGCGGGAGATGGCGCGGGGGGACCGGGTCACGGGGATGGCGGAGGCGCAGGCCGAAGTCGTGCATCGAGGCGTGGTTTACGACCTTGAGGTGGACACCGGGGTGAATGAAGCCTTGGCTTGCGCGCGGGAGATCGCGGCTCGGGTCGGGTGATTTCGGTGGGGCGGTGATCTGGACCTCGCCAGCGACTCTGTCGTCGGTATGTCCGACCTGACGTGAGCATTACGGCAGCTTGGGTCAACCGACGGCAGGGGAGGGTGCGATCGCAACTTGGTGGCCGGCCTTGTTCGGCGTCCTTGGGCAAGATCCAAAGTGGACAGACCCATCAGGGCATGGCCGAGCCACGAAGACGCCTCCTGGGAGCCTTCGTCGAAGCTGCCGACCCGCTTTAGAAGGGTGGGGTGTCGTCGTCGGGTTGGGTTCGTGGGTCGTGGAGTGGTTCGGGGGTGGCGGTGTAGGTGTGGCCGGTGGGGGTGGTGATGGTCATGCCGCCGTTGCTGGTGGGGGTGGCGGTCCAGCCGGGTTCTTCTTTGAGGAGGTTGTGGATGGTGCAGGCGGCGTGGCAGTTGTGGTGGTCGGTGGTGCCGTGGCGGGCCCAGGTGGTGATGTGGTCGATGTCGGAGAACTCCGCGGGGCGGTGGCAGCCGGGGTGGGTGCATTCGCGGTCGCGGGCTTTGATCAGGCGGGCGAGTGAGGCCGGGGATCGGTAGGTGCCGGGGCTGGCTTCCAGCAGTTGCCCGGTGGCGGGGTCGGTGATCAGCCGGGACCAGGTCGAGCCGGGGTCGGCGGCGATCTCGCGCACGAGCCACCCGGGGATGGGTCCGTAGCCGGCCAAGTCGGCGGGGTCCTCCCGGGCGCCGGTCAGGGTCAGCAAGTCGACATAGACATGGACATGCGCCCGCGGCGTCCCATGGCCGTCCTCAGCCAGTAACCGTTCGGCGAAAATATCCGACCGGTGCTGATCGAGGGTGCGGGATTGGTCGGTCCGGCGGCGTTTCTTCGCCGCGTGGCTCAGTGACGCGTAGATCGAACTGGCGACCTCGGCCGGGAGCCAGCCCGACAGCTTGGACATGGTCTCGTCCTCGTGCTCCAGCGCCACATGCCGCAGCGCGCGTTTGCTCTCGGCGCGGTCCCGGTAGCCGTCCGGGTCGAACTTCTGCACCGCGTGATCCACCGATCTCCGGATCGCGGTCGGGGCACGCCCGGCCAGCCGCGTCGCCATCCACGCGTCCACCTGGGCGGCGACCTCATCCGACACCTCCCGGGTCAGCTGGGACACCTTCGACGCCTTGAACAGATCGATGTCGCCGTTTTCCAGCGCCGCCAACGTGTTCGGCAACCGGGACACCAGCGCGCACGAGGTTTCGACCAACAGGAACGCCTGATTACGGGAGACCGAGAAGACCAGCGCGACCTCCTCGGTCACCGATCTTCGCGAGCCACCCACCCCGGCGAAACCCGCTATCGAACGCACCTGCCGCCCCTGCGCACGACGAAGCACAACCTCCTCGTCAAACGCGGCATCAAGAAGATGAGCAGCTTTCGGATTAAATGCAAAAGAAGTGGTCATGACCAAGATCATACTCGAACGCCAGTTCGATCGCCAGCGGATCGATGTGTTCGGGCCAAGTGTACGAGTTTCTTTTGGGGAAAGGTGATTGCGGTCGAGGGTGGCGGCGCCTTCTTGCCTGCCCAAAGGGGGACCAGCTCTAATTCTGGTTGCTGCCTGCGTTTCCTTAACCGCAACAGAAGCAGAACTCACCCCACCACAGGAACAGCCTCCGAAACAACCCGCACGAGTTCCTCGACGCCCCGCCCCCACCGGGAAACGATGACGAGATCACGATCAGGGTCGATCCACAGCAAGTGCTGATCCGCGTTGCCCCGCGCGAACCGACCGGTCGGCGGCGCGGACGGAAACCCGCTGAGCCACCAGAGATAGCCGTAGTCCGGCTTCAGCGGACAGGGCGTCCAACTACGCTCGATCCAGCTTTCGCTGAGCAATCCGTTGCGGAGAAAGAGCAGACCGAGCAGGGAGAGGTCGGCGGCGGAGATCCAGAGCCCGCCTCCCCAGTGGGCGCCGCCGCTGACCACCGGGACGGTCTCGCCGTCGATGATGGTCAGCGAGTTCCGGTAGCCGTGCCAGGACCACGTATCGGAAGCGCCGAGCGGGCCGAGGACGTGTTCGTCCAGCACCGAAGGCAACGCTCGGCCGAAAAGATGAGTGAGGGCAAGGCAAAGGAGGTTGACGCGAACGTCGTTGTACTCCCAGGCCGAGCCCGGAGTGCCGTCGCGGCGAGGGCCGTCCAGCCAGGACGGTTTGCCCCAAAGTTCTCCATCCCATTCGCTGGTCTGTTGCAGCAGGTGATGCCAGCTGATCGAGGTCCCGGCCAGCTCCGGTAGGTCGAGGGTGTCCGCCACAGGCCGGCGCGGATCGGGGATCAGTCCGCTGTCGAAGGCGATCCCGGCGACGATCGAGACGACGCTTTTCGTGACGCTGAAGGCCATTTCCGGCGTATCAGGGTCACCCCATGGGGCGATGCGCTCGCCGCGGTGAAGGATCACCCCGCTGGTTCCGGACGCCGGCCGCAGCGGCCCCAGCACCTCACGGTGCGAACGTTCCTTCACCTGACTGGCCAGATACGCGCTCATGTCACCGATGCCCGGCGTGACTCGCCGGGCCTGTGCCGCCGCGGCGGCGTGGACAGCGCACAGATCCAGTGCCATGCACCGAGACTAGTCCTCGACGGGCTTCGTCCAGGCCACCTGCACCAGTCCCGTTCCATGCCGCCGCGACACCAGCACACCGCGCCCGGCGGGCTGGGGCCCCGGCTTCACTTCCCCGAGCAGCGCCCCTTCGTCCCGCGACCCGGACATCACGAGACCGGGGGAACCCAGCTCGCGGATCCGTTGCAGCACAGGTTCGAACAGGGATCGCCCGGCACCGCCGCTCCCGCGCGCGATGACGAGGTGGAGCCCGATGTCCCGAGCCTGCGGCAGGAATTCCAGCAGCGGCTGCAACGGGTTCCGGCCGACGGTCGCGACCATTTCGTAGTCGTCGACGAGGACGAACAGCTCCGGCCCCCGCCACCACGACCGGTTCCGCAGCTGGTCCGGCGTGACGTCCGCGCCGGGGAGCCGGTTCCGCATGGCCTGCTGGCATTGGTCGATCAGCCCGGTCAGCACGGTTTCGGAACCCGCGTAGCCGAGTAGATGCGAATCCGGCACCGCCCCCAGCATCCCTCGCCGGTAATCGGCGACGACGATCGCGGCCTCTTCCGCCGAGTACTTCGACACGATGCCTTGCGCGATGGCGCGCAGGAGCGAGCTCTTGCCCGACTCCACGTCACCGAAGGCCAGGAAATGCGGCTCGGTGGCGAAGTCGAGATACACCGGCCGCAGGTTCGATTCCGCGATGCCGAGCGTGATCTGCTTGCGCGGCCCGGCTTCCAGCGAGTCCAGCGGGACCTCGGGAGGCAGCAGCCGGACCTGCGGCGCCGCCGCACCCTTCCAGGCGGCGGAAATCCGGCGGTTCAGGTCCAGGCCACCGGCGCCGACGGTGTCCGGGCGCTGATCCGAGTCGATCCGCGGGAGGGCCGCGAGGAAATGCAGTTTGTCCGCGGTCAGCCCCCGGCCCGGCCGGTCCGCCGGGACGTTCTGCGCGATCTTGCGGTCGATCAGCGAGTCCGCCGGTTCACCGAGCCGCAGCTCGAATTTGGTCCCGATGGCGTCGCGCAGCGGCGCCCGCATGCCCATCCACTGGTTGATCGAGACGACGACGTGGATGCCGAAACCGAGCCCGCGCGAGGCCAGGCTGGTGATCTGTTCCTCCAGCTGCTCGTATTCCTGGCGGATCGTGGTCCAGTTGTCCACGAACAGGAAGACGTCGCCGAACTCGCGGCCTTCCGTGCTCTCCCGGAACTCCGAACGCCGCTGGCGGAACGTCGTGATCGATTCGATCCCGTTGGCGGAGAAGAACTCCTCGCGCTGTTCGAGCAGCGTCGTCAGTTCGGCCACCACCCGGCGGCAGCGCTGGGCGTCGCGCCGGGTCGCGTAGCCGGATACGTGGGGCAGCCCGGCGATCGGCGCCAGCGCGCCACCGCCCATGTCCAGCACGAACAGCTGGACCTCTTCCGGCGTGTGGGTGAGCGCGAGCATCGCGGCGATGTCCCGCATCAGCGTGCTCTTGCCGCTCTGCGGCGCCCCGACGATCAGCGCGTGCCCGGCGGCACCGGAGAAGTCGGCCCACAGCATGTCGCGCCGCTGTTCGAACGGCTTGTCCACCAGGGCGACCGGGATCATCAGCTTGCCGTTCCCGCCCCAGCCCAGCGGGCACAGTCCGCGAGAGGCGTCTTCGCCGAGCGGAGGCAGTAGCTGGTCCAGCGTCGGCGGTTCGGCCAGCGGCGGAAGCCAGATCTGGTGCGCCTCCGGACCTTTGCCTTCGATCCGCGAGATCATCGCGCCGATGATGGTCTCGCCGGTGCCCTTTTCGACCGGAGCCTCGGCCTCGACGGTCACCGGGATCTCCACCGGCGCCAGCGTGAACGGCATCAGCCCGAGACTCTGGCCGTCCTTGCGCACGATCTTGCTGCGTGGCGGCAGTTCCCCCGAGACGTACGCGGCCTTGAGCCGGATGAGGGTGTCGTTGTCGGATTTGAGATACGCCGAGCCCGGTACGGGCGGCAGCTGGTAGGCGTCGGCGACACCGAGCACCGCGCGGCTCTCCGACGCGGAGAACGTCCGAAGGCCGATCCGGTAGGACAGGTGCGAATCCAGTCCGCGCAGCCGTCCTTCCTCCAGCCGCTGCGACGCCAGCAGCAGGTGGATTCCGAGGCTCCGGCCCAGCCGCCCGATCGCGACGAACAGGTCGATGAACTCCGGCCGGGAGGACAGCAACTCGCTGAATTCGTCGATGATCACCAGCAGCGACGGCAACGGCCGCAGGTTGGCGCCCGATTCCCTGGCCTTTTCGTAGTCCCGCACGGACGCGTAGTTGCCGGCCGCGTGCAGGAGTTCCTGACGGCGCAGCAGTTCGCCGTTCAGCGCGTCCGCCATGCGGTCGACCAGCGCGAGATCGTCGGAAAGGTTGGTGATGACGGCGCAGGTGTGCGGCAGCCCGGTCATCCCGGCGAACGTCGCACCGCCCTTGAAGTCGATCAGCGCGAGGTTCAGCTTCTCCGAAGAATGCGTGACGGCGAGCGCGGTGACCAGTGTCCGCAGCAACTCGCTCTTGCCGGACCCGGTCGCGCCGATGACCAGCCCGTGCGGCCCCATCCCGCCTTCGGCCGATTCCTTCAGGTCGAGTTCGACCGGCCTGCCCTCGGGGTTGACGCCCAGCGGGATCCGCAGCCGGTCCCGCGCGGACCGCGGCGCCCAGGTGACCTCGGTGTCGGTGTCGCGCGGATCGCCGATGCCGAGCAGCCCGGCCAGCCCGAACGTCGCCGACATCGGCGCCTCGCTGACCACCGCCGCGCCCTGGAACAGCGGCGTCAGCATCCGGGACAGCGCTTCGGCGGCCCCGCGGTCCAAGGTGTCCGGCTTGCCGAGGAATCCGAGCCGTTGCTCCGTCCCGTCGCCGACGACCATCCCGAGCTGCTCCGGGCTCATGTGCAGGCTCAGCAGCCGTTCCGACGAGACCGTCCGCGGCTGTTCCGCGCCGATCTCGATCACGGTGACGCCGAGCCTGCCCTCCTCGGCGACGAGCCGCGTGTCGCCGTGGGTGTGCCCGCCGTCCACGATCACGACGATCTGGGGCAGGTCCAGCCGAGCGTCCGGCCGCCGGGTGAACGCGGGCCGGTCGCCGAGGTCGGGACCGAGGAGTTCGGCGAGCTTCCCGGCACCGGCGTCGACGAGCCGCCGCGGACCGGCGGCGTCGGCGGCGGTGGAGGCGACGTGCGGCAGCCACTTCGCCCATTCCCAGTCGTGCAGCCGGTCGTCCTTGACGCACAACGCGATCCGCAGGTCACCGGGCGAGTGGAAGGTCGCGAGCTGGGTCAGCAGCGCCCGCGCGGTCCCGAGCGTGTCCGGGCGGCGGCCGGACAGGACGACCTGCGCGAACGACCGCAGCGAGACCGCGACGGGGAGTCCGTCGACCGTCGAATAGGTGCGGATGAAGTGTTTGAGGTTCGTCGAGCACACCGGGTCGAGGTCTTCCAGCGGCACGGTCTGCGGCGCCTTCAACGGGGTCGCCAGCCGCTGCGGCCCGGTGCCGATCCGCACCTGCCCGAACTGCGCGTCGGACCGGCGGCGATCCCACAGCCTGCCCGTCTCGACGCAGGCCCACAGATCCGCCGGGTCGGGCTGCAGCGCCGTCATCGCCGCGCGCTGGTTGTCCGCGATGTCCCGTACCTGACCGCGCAACCCGGTCAGGTACCGCTGGTAGTCCCGGCGTTCCTCGTTGATCTGCGCCTTCTTCTGCGCGCCGCCGCGGCCGAGCGACATCACGACCATGCCCACCATCGCGGTGAGGAACAACGCGCCGAAGATGTACGTCATCACGCCGCCGTCGCGTCCGATGTAGACGAACGACATGGCGCCCATGCCCAGCATCATCGGCATGAACATCAGCAGCTGCATGGCTCCGCCGGAGGAGCCCTTCGGCAGCATCGGCGGGGACTGCAGGACGATTTCACCGGGCTGCTCGCCCAGGGCCGGCAGGCGGTCGCGAGTGGCGCTCATCAGGGTCTTTCTGGCCGCTTGTGGGTAATCCTGCCGATCATTCTGGCCACTCGTGCCGCCCTTGCGGTGGGTACTTTTGCCGTCCGCTCACGTCTGGTGGCGAACTTACGCTGCTGGTCAACGCAGACGTGGGGGAAGAGAGTAAGGAGAGCCATGGTCGGCACGGGCGAGTACCGGGCGGAGCCCGAGGCCATGCGCTCGGCGGTCGGGAATCTGGGCGGCATCATCATGCAGGGCATCAACGTCGTCGCCGACCTCGAACGCACCGTTCTCCAGCCGATGTCGTTCGCCACGTTCGGCAGCGCGGTGGCGGCGGCCAACACGGCCATGCAGAGCCAGCAGGTGGTCGCGGTCCGGACGCTCCTGCAGCTGCTGCAGCAGATCAACGGCTTCATCAAGAGCAGTGCCGACGCCTACCAGGCCGCCGACGAGGCGGTCGCGGGCGGCTACGGCGGCCGTCCCGGCGGCGGCGCGGGTTCGACGTCGTCGATCTGGGGCAACTCGCACGCCTCCGAACTGGCGACCCTGGCCATCAACGACAGCGCCGGCGGGCAGGGCGAGCCGTCGTCGGTCGGCAACGTGCTGCGCTACCTGGGGGACGCGCGGCTGGGACAGCTCGGTGACCACCCGATCACCGACACGCGGTTCCACGGCGTCTCGGATTTCAACGACTGGCTGGCCGGTGACGCCGACAACCAGGCGCGGGTCGGGGTCATCGAGGTCTACGCCGGTACGGCGCGCAACTTCGGCGACGTGCCGGGCGGAGTGCACAGCGGCGACGTCGTCGTGGTCGAACCGCTCCTGTTCTCCGACAGCAAGCCGATCATCGCCATCGCGGGAGAGGGCGGGCTGCTCTACAACCACGGAATCGTCGACGCGGACATCAACGGCCTGGCGAAGGTCAGTGTCTACCGCCCGGCTTCCGTCTGACTTCCGGCCTGAGGAGCGACCATGCTGACTTACCCCAATTCCAGTGCGATGGACGCCACGGCGTCCTCGGGCGGGCCGATCACGATCCTGCCGCAGATCCTCACCGGCCAGCCGGAGCAGATCGCGAAGCACGTCCTCGAAGTGCTCAAGAAGGCCAACGAGTTCCTCACCATGTACAACGAGGTGACGAAGGCCGCCGAGCAGCTCGGCAAGATCTGGTCCGGCGCCGCGTCGGATTCCGCGCTGAAGAAGATCACCGACTCCCTGAACTCGCTGACCAAGATCATCCAGGTGGTGCAGAAGGGCGCCGAACTGCTCGGCATCGCCGGGACGCTGATCAAGACCGCCCAGACCGCCTACAAGGCGGTGGTGTCGGCGGTGAACCCGACGGTCGCGGGCCTGATGTCGAATCCGTGGACCTACGGTGCCGCGGTCGCGCTTTCCACCGCCACCAGTGCTTCGCTGCGCGCGTTCATCACCGCGATCGGCGCGCTGCTGAAGGCGCTCGGCGTGGTCGACCTCGCCAACCAGATCACCCAGATCGCCACCATC
Source organism: Amycolatopsis sp. TNS106 (assembly GCF_019330265.1). Classification (NCBI taxonomy): domain Bacteria; kingdom Bacillati; phylum Actinomycetota; class Actinomycetes; order Pseudonocardiales; family Pseudonocardiaceae; genus Amycolatopsis; species Amycolatopsis sp. TNS106. The sequence continues at coordinate 44,916 of NZ_CP024972.1, forward strand.
ATCGGCGAGGTCCAGAAACTGTTCGGGCACGACGCCGCCGGGGACAACGGCGCGGCGGGCAACTCGGCGGTCTCCGGTACCCCGGTCACCAATCCGCAGGCGCCGGGTTCGGTCGCCAGCGGTTCGGGACAGGCGGCCATCGGCGGCTCCGGTGGCGGAGCGGGCGGTGGTTCGACGCCGGGCGAGACGCCGCCGTTCACCCAGTACCGGCCGCCGGCGCTGGGCGGAAACGGATCCCAGGGCAACTGGCCCGGCGGCGCCGACGCTTGGATCCCGGTGGACAGACCCTCCGGCGGGGGCGCGGGTTCCGGAGGCTCGTACCCGGGCAACGGGAACACGGTCACCATCACCACCGACCTGAGCACCGGCAAGTCCACCGTGCAGGCGCCGGGCGGCCAGGACATCGATATCGACATCGACATGAACTACGGCGGGAAGCACTTCGAGCAGCACATCGACATAGATGCGGGTGCTGACTCACCGGCGAAGGGCAGGTAGCCGTGTGGGGGAGCGGTGTGGTCGACGCGTCGGGCGTCGTCAGTTCGATCCTGTCGAATTACCGGCGGCTCGTGGTCGAGTACCAGCGGCGGGTCACCGGTGATCCTTCGGCGCTGACCGCGGCCGGTCAGCGGTGCGGCGATCGGGCGTCGACGGTTTCGGGCCGGGCCGACGAGATCGGCAAGGCGGCGAAGGCGCTCAACGCGTCTTGGGAGGGCGACGCCTACACGGCGTTCTCCATCTCCGCCGCGAAACTGAGCCAGGAACTCGGCGAGCTCGGCGCGAAACTGAGCGACCAGTCGAACCGGCTGCGGGCGGGCGCACAGGCCCTGCAGGGCGCGAAGTCCTGTGTGGACTCGATCCTCGCCCAGTTCGACCAGTACGCCGCGCAGCTCGTCAGCCAGGCGCGGACGGCGAACGCGAACGCGGTCAACGCCTTCATCTCCGCCGCCCGCCAGCTCGGCGAGCGGGCCGCGCAGGCGGCACAGGAGATCGCCGACGAGCTGAGTGAAGAACTGGCGCGGCTGTTCCCGCCGGAGGGCACCGGCCGGATCGAGCACGAACTCGGCAAATGGGGCCGCGGCCCGTTGTACTGGCTCAACGGTGAAACCCTCGACGGCCGCAAACGTCCGCGCTCGCATCCTTCCTGGTTCGGCAACTCCGGCTGGAAGAAGCTCACCTGGGACGGTCTGGAAGGCACGCGCGCCCCGCGTGCGGCTGACACCCCGTTCGGCAGGCCGAAGCCGGAGAGCCTGGGCGAAAAGGCCTGGGGCAACACCGAGATCACCTACGCCAAGTGGAAGCAGGAGCAGGACGGCTTCACCCCGGGCTGGGACGCCAAGATCTCCTCGCAGGGCTGGGACGTCAAGGCGTCCGGGCACGCGGAATTGGCCGCCTTCAAGGAAGAACTCGAACGCAAGGGCGAATGGGGCGTCGCTTCGGGCAGCGCCAAGGGAACCGCGTTCGTCGGCGGTGAGGTGAACGGGTCGCTGCAGGCGGGCGCGCACGGGGTCGGTGTGCACGCCAACGCCTTCGTCGGCGGCAAGATCGAAGGCGAAGTCGCGGCGGACGTGGCCGGGGTGGGTGTCGGCGCGAGCGGGACCCTCCAATATGGACTCGGCGCGCAGCTCGACGGCCAGGCCGTCTACGACGCCGGACATATCAAGGTCAACTTCAAGGCGGGCGTCGCGCTCGGCCTCGGTGCCGGGATCGGCGCGAAGATCGACATCGACCTGCCGAAGATCGCGGACACCGTCGGCGAGTACGGCGGCGCGGCCGTCGACGCGGTGAGCGGCGCGGCAGGCCAGGCGGCGGACGCCGTCGGCGAGGCGTGGGACGACGCGATCACCTATGTGGGCACGTGGTGACGGGGATGAGCGAAGCGATGACGCAGGACCGGGTCTCCCTCCCGCTGGGGTTCGACATCCCCGAGGGCTGGGTGCCGGTCGAGCCGGCGTCCGTCGGTGCCGAAGGCGCGGTCTTCGTGGCGGTGCGCTCCGGGACTCACGCGGAGTTCACCCCGAACATCGTCCTGAGCATCGGGCAACGGCCCGACCGGACGGAGATCACCGGTATCGCCGACGAGGCCGTCGAACGCCTCGGCCGGTCCACGGCCGCGCTCGAAGTGGTGCGGCGCAAGGTGATCGGCACCGGGATCGCGCCGGGGGTGACGCAGGTGCTGCGCATCCGCACCGGCGAAGGACAGGATCTCGTACAGACGCAGGTGTTGCTGACCGTGCCGGGGGCGACCCCGGCCGAGCGGCTGATCCTCGAAATCGCCTGTACCGCAACGCCCGAGGCGGCCCGTGGCCTCGGCGACGACTTCCGGCGGTTCGTGGGCAGTGTCCACGTCCGGCGGGATTTCACCGCAGATGAAGGAGAAGACTCGTGACCACCGACCCCTACGCCATGCCGGACATGGACGAGTTGCTGGACCAGGTCCGCAAGCAGACCGAAGAGGTGCAGCGCATCCAGCGTTCGGTCGAGGCGATGGAGGTCAAGGCGCACTCGCGGCAGAACGAGGTCACCGTCGTGCTGCGCGGTGACGGCCGGTTCACCTCGATCGACATCGATCCGCGCGCGGTGCGGCAGTACGACGCGCGCAACCTTTCGGAGATCGTGCTGGAGGCGGTCAACAACGGGCTGCAGAAACTGGCCGAGGCCAGCAGCGCCAAGTTCGCCCCGGTCATCGAGTCCGCCAAGTCGATCGAAGCATGACGGCCGCGATCGCCGGCTCCACCCGGCGCGTCACGGTGGTGACACCGAGGGCGCGCGTCGACGTGGCGCTGCCGCAGCAGAGCACGTTCGCCGAACTCGTCCCGCAGCTCGTGCGGCTCGCGGGTGCTTCGGGGCAGGCGTCGGCCGAGCATCCCGGCTGGGTGCTGTCCCGGCTCGGCGGTGCTCCGCTCGCGCTCGGGCTCACGGTCGCGGCGGCACAGGTGCGCGACGGTGAAGTTCTCCATCTGACCCCGCGGGAACGCCCGCGGGGTCCACTGCTGTTCGACGACGTCGTCGACTCGATCGCCAGCGTCGCCGAGTCGGGCACCGGGCGGTGGGGGCCGTCGGTGGCGCGCAAGGCGGGCATCGTCGCGTCCGTGGTGCTCTTGCTCGCCGGAGGGCTGCTGGTGCAGGCCGCGGCGTCCGGCAGTGTGCTGGCGCCGATCGGCACCGGGCTGCTCGCGCTCGTCCTGGTGCTGGGCGGTGGCGCGCTGAGCCGCGCGTACGGCGACGCCGAGGCCGGTGCCGCCGGCGCGCTCGCGGGGGTCGGCGCGGCCTTGCTGGCCGGGATGTCGATCCTGCCGCCGCATCCGCTGTTCTCCCTGTCGGCCGGGCCGCTGGCCGCCGGACTCGCGATCGTGACCGTCTACGGCGTGATCGCGGCCGTTTCGGTGGCGGACCGGCTGCCCTGGTTCGTCGCGGTGACGGTGGCGGCCGGGCTCGGCGCGATCACGACCGCCATCGTCCTGCTGGCCGACGTCCGCCCGGTTTCGGCGGCCGCCGTGGTCGCCGTCGTGGCGACGGCGCTGGCCGCGGTCGCGCCGATGATGGCGCTGCGGCTCGGCAGGCTGCCGCTGCCCCGGGTGCCCGACGACATGGACGCGTTCCGTGCCGACGAGAATCCCTCCCTCGGCGAGGACATGGTCGGCGGCACGACCTACGCGCAGGCGTTGCTGACCGGGCTGCTCGTCGCGCTCGGGCTCGTCGTGGTTTCGGCGTCGGTGGTCCTGTCTTCGTCCGGTGGGGCTTGGGAAGCGGGCTTGTGCGCGCTGCTGGGGCTGGCGCTGATGCTGCGCTCGCGCGCCTTCGCCGGCCGCTCGCAGCGGGTCGTGCTCATCGGTTTCGGTGCCGCGGCCCTGGCGGCGGCCGGATTCTGGCTCGTCGCGAGCGGTCCGCGATCGTACGTCTTCGCCGCGGGCTGTGCCGTCGTCGTCGCGGCGGCCGTCTGTCTCACCTACGCGACGCGTGTCGCGAAAGGACGTCGTTCTCCTTACTGGGCAAGGACTCTCGATATCGTCGAGTTCCTGGTGCTGCTCTCGCTGATCCCGTTCGTCGGAATGATCGCCGGCGTCTACGAGGCCGTGCGGGGCTGATCGCTCCCTTCCCCGCGATTCGTCATCTGGTTGCGGTAGCACCCCGCGCGACTACCGCAACCAGATGACGAATCGCGTTACGTCCGTGGAGGACTCCTTCCCTACCCTCAGAGAAGAAAGGAGTCCTCCACGGACCGTCCCCTCAGTTCTCCAGCGCCAGCGGAAGGGTCCGCCGGACCGCCGCCGCGTGCCGTCCGTGCAGCGGGGTCACCGCGACCTCGCCCGGCCGCGCCGGTTCCGCTCCCGGTCGCCCGCCGACCCGGATGGTGACCTCGGACTTCTCACGCCCGCCGGGGGAGCGGTACAGCGTGTACGAAGTCGCGGTGAACGCCGAGCCGGGGACGAGAAGATCCAGTGTCCGCGCGAGATCCCGCTCCGACCGGGGCCGGTAGCAGACCTGCGACGCGCCGCCCCAGTCCCAGGAACGCCAGCCGTCCACCGGCGCGTCCTGACCAGTGCCGAGCGCGACACGCAGGTTTTCCGCCACCTCGCCGGCTTCGAGCACGGTGCTCTCGAACCCGGCTTCGGCGAGCGTGCCCATCAGGCGTAGCGCCGCGCAGGCGGTGCTACGCAGGGCGCCGAGTTCTCCGCCGCCTCTGGCGAGCGCGGCGATCGGCGCGTCCTCGGGCCGGTACCGGACGGTGAGCCAGCGGACCCGCAGCAAGGACTGTCCATTAGGGACGGTCCAGGTCAGCAGTTGCGCGCTGGACAAGGGAATCCCGGTGCTCGTGTACGCCTCGCGCAGAATGCCGACGAGCGTGTCCGGCGCGGGTGTCACAGCGCCGGGGGTGAGCCGCACGATGGCGCTCCACCCGTCGCCGACCTCGGCGACCCCGAAACGGTTGCCCGCGCGGTCGACGTGCTGGCGCACCCGGACGGGGCCGGCGAGCCGGTGCAGCGGATCGGGGATCTCGTTCTTGTCGCGGCGCTTCAGCCGATATCTGGCCCAGGTGAGCGCCCAGCCCGCGGCGTGGCGTCCGGCGAAGCGGACCGAAGTCGTCAGCACGAGGACGCCGGAGACGGCGACGATGCTGATCCACGCGCCCTGCGGGATCCCGTCGACGGTGAGGGCCAGCAGGATCGCGATTCCGGCGATCTCCCAGAGCGCCGCCTGCAGCGGACGGATCGGCAGCAGCCACGGCAGCGGCGCCGCGCCCGCGATGCCGCGTGGGGGCGCCTGTTCCGGGACCGGGCGGGCCGGGGCTTCAACCGACAAGGAATTCCCCTCCTCCGTGCACGCGCACGACGGTAGCCGCGCCCCGCGCGGGGGAGGGGCGTAAAAAATACCCTCACCGTGAAACCGGGCCGGAACCTAACGTGAGCACCCTTGAAACGGGCGGGCACGAACGGCGGGGGACGGGAGCGTGTGGACGCAGCGGGACCAGATCCAGGCCTACCAATTCCTCCGCAGGAGACTGGTTTCGGCACTGGTCTCGGCTGACGCCAACCATCCGGTCGCCCCCAGCCGCAGGCTCGTCATCGGGACCCTGTGCGGCCTCGGCGTCGCGTTGCTGGTCACCGCGGTGTTCGGCGTGATCGGCCTGCTGAACCCCTCCGGCGGCAAGGACTGGCTGGCGGGCGGCAAGGTGATCGTCGAAGAGGGTACCGGCGCTCGCTACATCCTCGGCCAGGACGGCGCGCTGCATCCCGTGCTCAACTACGCCTCCGCGCGCTTGATGGCGGGCGGCAACGGCGAGGCCACTGTGACCGTCCCTTCGGACAAGCTCGCGAAGGCGCCGAGGGGTTCGCAGATCGGCATTCCCGGCGCCCCCGATTCGCTGCCCGCGGCGGCCGCGCTCGTGAACACGCCGTGGACAAGCTGCTCGCGGACGACCCAGGACGCGCCCGCGTCGGCCGAACCGGAGACGACGGTGCTCCTCGGCGCGCCCGCCGCCGGGGTCGACCTGCCGAGGGATCAGGCCGTCGTGGTCCGTGTCCCCGACGGCGAGCGCTACCTCGTGACGGCGGGACGCCGCTACAAGCTCACGCCGGAAGCCGCCACGGCGCTGCAGTTCGACACCTATCCGGTGATCGCGGTGTCCTCCCGGTGGATCGGTACCGTCGCCGCCGGACGCGATCTGGCCTACCGCGCGGTCGAAGACGCCGGACGGCCCGGCCCGAAGGTCGGTGGCACCGCGACGAAGGTCGGTTCGGTGCTCGGCGTCGTCGACGCGATGGCGTCGCCCGGCGACGCGACGTCGTACTACCTCGTCCGCGCCGAAGGGCTCGAACCGATCGGCCAGACCGAGGCGAGCCTGCTGATCAACACCCCGGAGAACGCGGACGCCTACACCGGTGTCCCGGCGCCCGTCGCGGTGCGCGCGGCCGACGTCGCCGCGGTGCCGAAGGTCGCCAAGGCGAGGACGGGCGGGGCCGATCCCGCGGAGTATCCGGACCGGATCCCGCGAAAAGCGCCCGTTACCGGACAGTCCGTGACCTTATGCGCGCAGGGTTCTCGAATCGTTATCTCCGCACAGGTCCCCTTGCCGCAAGGTGCGAAGGCGATCCCGGTGACGGCGCGGACGGACGCGCTGGTCGCCGACGCCGTCTTCGTGCCTCCGTCGGGAGGCGCGGTGGTGGCGGAATCCGGTTCCGGCACGGTCTACGTCGTCACCGACACGGGCCTGAAGTACCCGGTGGCGAGCTCTGAGGCCCTCGCTTCCCTCGGATACGGCCAAGCCGAACGGCAACCGGTTCCGAATGGATTGCTGGCACTGGTGCCGCGCGGGCCCGCGCTGGATCCGGCGCAGGCAGGCCGTGCGGTGTCCGCGGCGGTGGGTGGGACGGGGTGATGGGGAACGTGCAAAGGACCGAAGACAGGCCGGAGACCGACCGGGTCGACGTCGCGGTGATCGAAGACCACCCGCTGTACCGGCACGCCGTGGTCCGGGTCCTCACCGAGGCCGAAGGGATCGAGCTGGGCGCCGTGGTCGATTCGGTCGCGCGGTTCCACGTCCATCCGCAACCACCCGGCAGCGTGGTGCTGCTCGACCTCGGCCTGCCGGGGATCGCCGGGGCGGCCGCCGTGCTGCAGGTCGCCGAACTCGGGCATCACGTGCTCGTGGTGTCCGCGCAGGCCGAGCCCGAGCAGGTGCTCGGCGCGATCGCCGCCGGTGCCAAGGGTTTCCTGTCCAAGGACGTCGACGTCGACGAGCTGCTGACCGCGATCAGGACGGTCGCGCGGGGCAGGGCCTACGTTTCGGCGGTGGTGGCCGGGATGATCATCAAGGACAACGCCGACCGCCCCGCCGCGGCTCCGGACGTCGCGCTCTCCGCACGGGAGAAACAGGTCCTGCGGCTCGTCGCGGCGGGCGAACGCGACGTCGACATCGCCCGCATCCTGGGCATCGGAGTTCGGACGGTCCGCGGTTATCTGGACCGGATCCGTGACAAACTCGGAGAGAGAAGGCGGGCCGGTCTGGTCCGCAAGGCCATCCAGCTCGGGCTCGCGTCTCCGCCGGAGGTGCCCGGCCCGTCTCGGCCGATCGCGCCCCGCGCCGACGCGGGCGGATTCGAAGGACGCCGGTGAACGCAGACGAGCAGCAGCCGAAACGCACCACGCCGATCAACGTCGGGGTGATCGAAGATCATCCGCTGTATCGGGACGCCGTCGCGCGCGTCCTCACCGAAGCGCCCGACATCGCGTTGGGCGCCGTCGCCGACTCCGTCGCGCGGTTCGCCGTCCAAGAGCAGCCGCCCGGCAGCGTCGTCGTCCTCGACCTCAAGCTGAGAGGGGTCCAGGACGCCGCGGCCGTGCTCGAAGTGGGGCAGATGGGGCACAAGGTGCTCGTGGTGTCCGCGCACGCCGAGCAGCCCGAGGTACTGGGCGCCATGCAGGCCGGAGCGAAGGGCTTCCTGTCCAAGGACGTCGACGGCGACGAACTCCTGCGCGCCATCCGCACCATCGCCGAGGACAACGCGTACGTGTCGCCGACGCTGGCCGGGATGATCATCCAGGACAGCGAAGACCGCCACGCCGGGCCCAAGATCGTCCTGTCCGAGCGGGAAAAGCAGGTCCTGCGGCTGGTCGCGGCGGGCGAACGGGACGTCGACGTGGCGGAGATCCTGAACATCAGCGTGCGGACCGTGCGGTCCTACCTCGACCGGATCCGGGACAAGACCGGGGAGCGGCGGCGGGCCGGATTCGTCCGCGTGGCGATCCGCGAAGGCCTGCTGCGCTAGAGGCGCCGCCCCGAGAAGTTCACCCGCAGCGTGTAGACCGAACTGCTCGCCGTGATGAACAGGTCGTTCCGCCGCGGCCCGCCGAAGGTCAGGTTCGAACAGACCTCCGGCACCCGCAGCTTCCCGATCCGCGTGCCGTCGGGCGCGAAGCAGTGCAGCCCGTCGTGCGCCGCGGCCCAGACCCGGCCCGCGGCGTCCACGCGCACGCCGTCGAAGCCGCCGGCGTCACAGGTGGCGAAGATACCGCCGCCGGAGAGCCGTCCCTTGTCCACGGAGAAAACCCTGATATGGCTGGGTTTCTGCCGCGTGTCCGCGATGTAGAGCAGCGACTCGTCCACCGAGAACGCGAGCCCGTTCGGCCGCGAGAAATCGTCCGCGACGATCCGCACCGAACCGTCCACCGGATCGACCCGGTAGACGTGGCAGGCACCGATCTCGCTTTCCGCCTGGTGCCCTTCGTAGTCGCTGTCGATGCCGTAGCTCGGGTCGGTGAACCAGATGGCGCCGTCCGAGGACTCGACGACGTCGTTGGGGCTGTTGAACCTCTTGCCCTGATAGGTCTCCGCGAGGACGGTGGTCGTGCCGTCGTGTTCGGTGCGTGTCACGCGGCGGCCGCCCTGTTCGCAGCTGACGAGCCTGCCCTGGCGGTCGACGGTGTGCCCGTTGTGGAATCCGGCGGGCTCGCGGAACACGCCGACCGCGCCGGTGGTCTCGTCCCAGCGCAGGACCCGGTCGTTCGGGATGTCGCTGAACACCAGGTACCGGCCTGCCGGGAAGTAGGCGGGCCCCTCGGTCCACCGGCAGCCGGTGTGCAGCCGTCGCATCCACTCGTCCCCGTTGACCCGGGCGAACCGCTCGTCGAGGACTTCGAACTGCGCCTTGACCATGTCCATGAAAACCCCAGTGCTCTGAATGAGATATTGCGATCATCATGAACCGCCGAACTTGATATGGTCAACCCATGGATGACGTAGATCGCATGCTGCTCACCGCGTTGCAGCAGGACGCGACTCAGGCGTACGCCGCGCTCGGCAAGGCGGTCGGGCTGTCCGCGGGCGCCGCGCACGAGCGGGTCCGCAAACTGCGCGAACAGGGCGTCATCCGGCGCACGACCGTCGACGTCGACCCGGCGGCGGTCGGGCGGGGCGTGATGGCGTTCGTGCTGGTCGAGGCGGGCTCGTGGATGGGCGACGCGCCGACCAAGGCCGCGCTGGAGGCGTTGCCGGAGGTCGTCGAGGCGCACATCATCGCGGGCCCGGCCTCGCTGCTGGTGAAGGTACGCACGCCCACCACCGAGGAACTGCAGGCGTCACTGCGCAGGCTGTACGCGATCGAGGGCGTCACCGGGACTCAGACGATCGTGGTCCTCGAATCCTTCTTCGAGCGCTCCGTGAACGCTAGAGGCGACGGTTCGCCAGAACTCCCGTCGCCGCCCGCGCCTTCGCGCTGACCGCCGGATCCACGTCGACGACCACCAGTTCCGGCCCGGCGCCCAGCTGGGTGTGCACGCGGCCGAAACCGTCGGACACCGTGGAGTAGCCGATCCCGGTGGGCGCCTTGGGGTTCACCGGGGTCGAGGTCGTGGCCGGATCGGCCTGCCCGCAGCCCAGCACCCAGCAGCCGGAGTCGAGCGCGCGGGCGCGCACCAGCACCTCCCACTGCTCGCGTTTGCCCTCGCCCGCGCCCCACGACGTCGGCACGAGGACGATGTCGGCGCCGTCGTCGGCCAGCTTCCGGAACAGTTCGGGGAAGCGGATGTCGTAACAGGTCGCGACGCCGAACGTGATCCCGTCGACCTCGAAGGTGACCGGCGCGGTACCGGGCGCGACCGTGTCGGACTCCGCGAACCCGAAGGCGTCGTACAGATGGATCTTGTCGTAGCCGAAGTGCTGCCCCGCGCCGGTGACGAGCAGGGTGTTGCTCACCCGCCCGTCGGGCGACGGCGTGAACATGCCCGCGACGACCACGACGCCGTGCTCTTCGGCGAGGGCGGCCACAGTGGACGCCCACGGTCCGTCCAAAGGCTGCGCGACCGGCCCCAGTGGGATACCGAAGCGCGCCATCGCCGCCTCCGGGAACACGACGATCCGGGCGCCTTCCCCCGCCGCGGCCGTCACGCCCTCGCGAATCAGCTTCAGGTTCGTCTCGGGATCCTCGGCGGCCGTGAGCTGGCACAACCCGATTCGCGGCACGGAGGCCTCCCTCATCGTGGGATCGCTGGTCACCACCCCAGTGTGCCTGCTCGGGGCGATCCGGCCACCTCGTACCCTTGACCCATGCTGAACCGTACCGACCTGCGTGGACAGGTCCCGTCCGTTGCCGAGCTCAGGCGCACGCTCCCGCGTGCCGAGTACGACGTGGACGCGGCGCTGCATCACGTACGGCCGGTGGTCGAGGCGGTCCGCGATCGCGGCGTCGAGGCGGTTCTCGAGTACACCGAGAAGTTCGACAAGGTCCGCCCCGGCGGCGTCCGCGTGGCCGCCGCGGAGCTCACCAACGCGCTCGCGAACCTCGATCCGGCCGTCCGCGAGGCGCTGGAGGAGTCCATCGCCCGCGCCCGCAAGGTCCACGGCGACCAGCGCCGCCAGGACGTCACGACCGAGGTCGTCGACGGCGGCACCGTCACCGAGCGCTGGATCCCGGTGGAACGGGTCGGGCTGTACGCGCCGGGCGGGCTCGCGGTGTACCCCTCGACCGTGGTGATGAACGTCGTCCCGGCGCAGATCGCCGGCGTCGGCACGCTCGTGGTGTGCTCGCCGCCGCAGGCCGCGTTCGGCGGGCTCCCGCACCCGACGATCCTGGCCGCCGCCGAACTGCTCGGCGTCGACGAGGTCTGGGCCGTGGGCGGGGCGCAGGCCGTCGCGCTGCTCGCGTACGGCGGCACCGACACCGACGGCGCGACGCTGGAGCCGGTCGACGTCGTCACCGGGCCCGGCAACATCTACCTCACCGCGGCCAAGCGGCTGCTGCGCGGCATCATCGGCATCGACTCCGAGGCGGGCCCGACCGAGATCGCCATCCTCGCCGACGAGACCGCCGACCCGGTGCACGTCGCCGCCGACCTGATCAGCCAGGCCGAGCACGACCCGCTCGCCGCGAGCGTGCTGGTCACCACGTCCGAGGAGCTCGCGGACGCCGTCGACAAGGAGCTGACCGGCCGCGTCGCCGCGACCAAGCACGCCGAGCGCGTGACGGAGGCGTTGGGCGGCAAGCAGTCCGGCATCATTCTCGTGGCAGGCGTGGACGACGGGATCCGCGTCGTGGACGCGTACGCCGCGGAACACCTGGAGATCCAGACCGCGGACGCGCCGTCGGTGGCGGCCCGCGTTCGCAACGCCGGCGCGATCTTCGTCGGGGCGTACGCGCCGGTCTCGCTCGGCGACTACTGCGCCGGGTCGAACCACGTGCTGCCCACCGGTGGTTTCGCGCGGCACTCGTCCGGGCTTTCGGTGCAGAGCTTCCTCAAGGGCGTGCACGTCGTGGACTACAGCAAGGACGCGCTGCGCGAGATCGCCGGCCGCGTCGTCGCGCTGGCGAACGCCGAAGACCTGCCCGCGCACGGCGAGGCCATCACGGCGCGGTTCGAAGGGGGGCGCGCATGACCATCGGCGAGGAGGTCACGCTCGGTTCGCTCCCGCTGCGGGAGGACCTGCGGGGCAAGACCCCGTACGGCGCTCCGCAGCTCGACGTGCCGATCCGGCTCAACACCAACGAAAACCCGTACCCGCCGCCGGACGCGCTGGTCGCCGACGTCGCCGAGGCCGTCCGCGCCGAAGCCGCTTCGCTGCACCGCTACCCGGATCGTGACGCCGTCGCGCTGCGCCAGGACCTCGCGGACTACCTCGCGGTGTCCACCGGCGTGCTCGTGTCGGAGTCGAACGTGTGGGCCGCCAACGGGTCCAACGAGATCCTGCAGCAGATTTTGCAGGCCTTCGGCGGTCCTGGCCGGTCGGCACTGGGCTTCGAGCCGTCGTACTCGATGCACCCGATCATCTCGGCGGGCACCCGCACCGACTGGCTGCCGGTGCCGCGCCGCGACGATTTCACGCTCGACACCGGGAAGGCGGCCGCGCTGGTGCGCGAACGCCGTCCGGACATCGTGTTCGTGACCAGCCCGAACAACCCGACCGGCGGGTCGATCCCGTTCGGCGAGCTGCGAGGACTGCTCGAAGCGGCACCGGGCATCGTGGTGGTCGACGAGGCGTACGCGGAGTTCTCGTCGCAGCCGAGCGCCGTCGAGCTGATCGAGGAGTACCCGGCGAAGCTGATCGTGTCGCGCACGATGAGCAAGGCGTTCGCCTTCGCGGGCGGACGGCTCGGGTATCTCGCGGCCGCGCCCGCGATCGTCGACGCGCTGCAGCTGGTACGGCTGCCGTATCACCTCTCGAAGCTCACGCAGGCCGCCGCGCGCGCCGCGCTGCGGCACGCGGACGCCACCCTCGCGTCGGTCGCCAAACTCGCGGCCGAACGCGACCGGGTGGTGGAAGCGTTGCTGGGCCTGGGATTCACACCGGTCCCGAGCGACGCGAACTTCGTCCTCTTCGGACGGTTCGCGGACGCGCCCGCGACCTGGAAATCCTATTTGGACAATGGCGTGCTGATCAGGGACGTCGGCATCGAAGGGCACCTGCGGGTGACCATCGGGACGCCGGAAGAGAACGACGCCTTTCTCGAGGCCAGCAAGGAGGTGCCGCGATGAGTCGCGTCGGCAAGGTGGATCGCACCACCAGGGAATCGTCCATTTCGGTCCAGCTCGACCTTGACGGCACGGGACAGGTGGAGATCGACACCGGTGTCCCGTTCTACGACCACATGCTCACCGCGTTCGGCGTGCACGGCTCGCTCGATCTCAAGGTGCAGGCGACCGGTGACGTGCACATCGACGCGCACCACACCGTCGAGGACACCGCGATCGTGCTCGGCCAGGCGCTGCGGCAGGCGCTCGGCGACAAGAGCGGCATCCGCCGCTTCGGCGACGCGTGGATCCCGATGGACGAAACCCTCGCGCACGCCGCGATCGACGTCTCCGGGCGGCCGTACTGCGTGCACCTGGGCGAGCCGGAGCAGTTCAACAGCTTCACCATCGGCGGGAACTACCCGTTCGTGCTGACGCGGCACGTGTTCGACTCGCTGTCGTTCCACGCGCAGATCGCGCTGCACGTGCGGGTGCTGCACGGCCGCGACCCGCACCACATCGCGGAGGCCGAGTACAAGGCCGTCGCGCGGGCACTGCGCGCCGCCACCGAGCCGGACCCGCGGGCGGGCGGCATCCCGTCCACGAAGGGCGTCCTCTGACTCCCGCGATCAGTCACCTGGATGCGTGGATATCGCATCCAGGTGACGAATCGCGTTGTAGGTGTTGAGGAGAACGCCGGACGGGGTCGCGGTGGTGCCGGTGAACTCCAAGAAGCATGCCGGGGTTCCGTCCGCGAAGAAACGCTTGCCCGTGCCCAAAAGGAGCGGGTAGACGGCCAGCACGACATCGTCCACGAGCCCGTTTTCGAGCAGTGCCGAGGTCAGCGTGGAGCTGCCCGAGAGGATGAGATCCGGGCCCTCCTGCGCCTTGAGGTGGCGAACGCCTTCGACGAGGTCCGGGCCGACACTCTCGAACGGGCCCCACTTCAGGCTTTCCGGCCGATGGGTGACGACGAACTTCGTCGCCGCCTTGAGCCGGTCCGCGAGCGGGTCGCTCGGCGCGCCCGGCCAGTATTCCGACCAGAGATCGTACGTGCGACGGCCGAGCAGCAGGTCGAAGCTTTCGGGATGCGCGGCCATGACGGCCTCCCGGCCTTCGGGCGTCCGGTAGGGCACGTTCCAGCCGCTGTACGGGAAGCCGTTCTCGTCGGCGGAATGCTGGATCACGCCGTCGAGGGAGATGTGCTCGATGATCTTGAGCCTTCTCATTTCGTCTCCAGCAGTGCGTCGAGCTGGGGCATCGCGGCGCGGAAGCCCTCTTCCATCCCCGGGATCGTCTTCTCCATGGCTTGGACGCTGGAAAACCGCGTCACATGGATCATCCGTGAGCCCGTGGGTGTCGTCTCGAAGGTGAAGGTCATCGAGGTGGGCATGTTCTCGTCGTCGGCGTTGTCCTCGCCGTCTTCCGCCTCGAACGAGTCGATGGGGTTCACCGAGGTGAACTTCCAGGAATTGGCCCATTTCTCGCCGTTCGGCCCGGACAGGTAGTACTCGGCGCGGCCCCCGGCCCGGAAATCGTGATGGGTGAAGGTGGAGGGCGCGAACGGTGGTCCCCAGAAGCGCTCCAGTTGCCTTGGATCTTCCCAGGCCTCCCAGAGACGCTTCTGCGGAACGGGAAAGTCCGCCACGACGGTGAGGCTGAGCTTTTCGGGCTCCTTGGTGACCGAGGTGATCGGCATCGTCATTCCCCTTCCCGCAGGACATCGTCGAGCTGCGCCACACGTTGGCGCCAAAGGACTTCGTAGGAGTCGAGAAGCTCGGTGGCGCGCTGGAGCCGCTCACGGTCGGTCGAGACCAGTTGTTCGCGGCCGTTGGCACGCTTCCGGACCAGGCCCGCGCGCTGGAGCACGGCGACGTGTTTCTGCACGGCGGCGAAGCTCATCTCGTAACGCGCGGCGAGATCGGAGACCGACGGCGCTTCCGGGATCGCCCGCGCCAGGATGTCGCGGCGCGTGCCGTCGGCCAAGGCGCGGAAGAGCCGGTTGAGCGACTCCTCGCTCTCCGCTCGAAGTACAACCATGTGGTTGTACGTTAGCCGCGTCCGGTCCCGGGGGCAAGGTGCGGGCCCGGCGCGGTCGTGGTGGCGGAGGTGTGGCAGGGTGGCGGTCGTGAGTAACACGACCATCGCTGTGCTGCTGTTCGCGCTCGGCGGCTTCCTGATCGGCGGCGTCTACGCGACCTGGAAGAGCGTCAAGTTCATGGCCGTCGTGCTGGGGATCGGCGCGGTGCTGGCGATCGGCGGCGCCATCGCCTGGCTGGCCTGACCGCCGCACGCTTCTCTGACCGGAGTACGTGAAGGCCCCCTTCACTGCGCTAGACGCAATGAAGGGGGCCTTCACGTACTTATCGAGGGGGTCCAAGCGTCGCGTCGCGAAAGCCACTTTCGCGACGTCTGATGTCTCGAAAGTGGCTTTCGCGACATGGGCGCACCGGGCCCAGGCCGCCTTCGCCTCCAGAACCTACTTCGAGGCGTCGACCAGCTCCCGCTCGTCAGGCGCGTCCAGCTGCTTCGCGAGCTTCTCGCCTTCGACGTCCACATCGGGCAGCACCCGGTCCAGCCACTTCGGCAGCCACCAGGCACCGCGTCCGAGCAGGGACATCAGCGCCGGCACGATGGTCATCCGGATCACGAAGGCGTCCACCAGCACCCCGAAGGCCAGCGCGAACCCGATCGACTGGATCAGCGACGATTCCGCGAGGACGAATCCGGCGAACACGCTGATCATGATCAGGGCGGCGGCGACCACGACGCGGGAGCCATGCCGGAAACCGGTGACCATCGCCTGCTGCGGGTCGGCGCCGTGGACGTATTCCTCCCGCATCCGCGTCACCAGGAACACCTGGTAGTCCATCGCGAGCCCGAACAGCACCCCGATCAACAGGATCGGCAGCATGCTCATGATCGGTCCGGTCGTCTTCACTCCGAGCAGGTCGGTGAGCCAGCCCCACTGGAACACCGCCACCACGGCGCCGAACGTCGCGACCACGGAGCCGAGGAAGCCCAGCGTCGCCTTCAGCGGGACCACGATCGACCGGAACACCAGCATCAGCAGCAGGAACGCGAGCCCGACGATCAGCGCGAGGTAGGGCAGCATCGCGTCGGCGAGTTTCTCCGAGACGTCGATGTTGGCCGCGGTCTGGCCGGTCACCGCCAGCGACGCGCCGGTGGCCGTGCCCAGCCCCGCGTTCAGGCCGCGGATGTCGCTGACCAGGTCTTCGGTCGCGGTGCTGCTCGGACCGCTCTTCGGGATGACGGTCAGCAGCGCCAGGTCACCGTCCCGGTTGGTCTTCGGCGGCGTGACGATCGGGCGCTCGGGGAGACCGCCGATACTCGCGGCCGCCTGCTGGAGCGCGGCCTGCCGGTCGGTGCTGCCGCTCAGGTCGACGACGATCACCAGCGGGCCGTTCGCGCCCTCGCCGAAGCTGCGGGCGACGGTGTCGTAGGCCTTGCGCTGGGTGGTGTCCGGCGCGGCGGTGCTGTCGTTCGGCAGGCCGAGCTGCATGCTCGCGGCCGGGATGGCGACGATCGCGAGACCGGCGATCGCGGCGATCAGCACCGGGATCCGGCGGCGGGCCACGAAACGCGCCCAGCGCTCGCCGTGCGTCGTAGCGCTTTCCTTGCGGCGCAAGCGGATCTTGCCGCCCGCCAGTTTGGCGCCCGCGAACCCGAGCACCGCAGGCAGCAGGGTGAGCGCGATGACGACCGCGATGGCGACGGTGATCGCCGCGGCGATGCC
This sequence comes from Amycolatopsis sp. TNS106, assembly GCF_019330265.1. Taxonomy (NCBI): domain Bacteria; kingdom Bacillati; phylum Actinomycetota; class Actinomycetes; order Pseudonocardiales; family Pseudonocardiaceae; genus Amycolatopsis; species Amycolatopsis sp. TNS106. Next base: position 61,618 of record NZ_CP024972.1, read on the forward strand.
CATCTCCCCGAGGAACGGGATGCCGACGACGGTCAGGCCCGCCAGCGCGATGATCACGGTCAGCCCGGCGAACACGACAGCGGAGCCCGCGGTGCCGGTGGCGCGTCCGGCGGCTTCCTCCGGATCCCGGCCGATCGTGAGTTCGTGCCGGTAGCGGGAAACGATGAAGAGCGCGTAGTCGATGCCGACGGCGAGGCCGATCATCAGCGCGAGCACCGGCGTGTTCGTGTTCAGTTCGAGGAAGCCGGACGCCGTCGTGATCCCCGCCATGCCGATGCCGACGCCGATGAGCGCGGTCAGCAGCGGGATCCCGGCCGCGAGCAGCGAACCGAAGGTGATGATCAGGACGACGGCGGCCACCGCGACACCGAGGCCTTCGGTGGCGTTCGTGGCGGGCATCGCCTGGACGGCATCACCGCCGAATTCCACGGTGTACCCGGCGGCCTTGGCGGAATCCGCGGCGGCCATCAGGCCGTCGCGGTCGGCGTCGGTGAGCTCGAAGCCCGGGACGCGGTAGCTGACCTGCGCCAGCGCCACGTGCTTGTCGGGCGAGATCGCCTGCATCCGCAGCGGGTCGGTCACGCCGGCGACCTTCGGCGCGTCCGTGAGTCCCTTGACGAGGCCCGCGATCGCCGCCTGCCCACCGGCGTCGGTGATGTCACCGGGCGTCGAGATGACGACGCGCGCCGTCGCGCCGCCGGCGGCGGCTTCCGGGAACCGGTCGGCGAGCTGGTCGATCGCCTTCTGCGATTCGGTGCCGGGGATGGTCACCGAGTTCGAAAGCTGGCCGGACAGGGTCAGCGCGCCCGCGCCGAGGGCCACCAGGACGGCGGCCCACACCGCCGTCACCAGTGCCCGGCGCCGGAACGAGAACCGGCCCAGGCGGTACAGGAAGCTGGCCACGAAAGTCTCCCGTTCACTCGTTCAGGTTCATTTCAAGCTAGCCGATCGGCTAGTGGTCTACAAGCCGATCGGCAAGTGTGTGACTAGCCGCACGGCTAGTACTCGTTTGGCCAGGCGGCCACGCTTGACGTAATCTCCGACGGCTGAACGAGGAGGGAACATGGACGTCGTCCACGTGGAGGACACCCGCACGCGACTACTGGGCACGGCGTTGCGGCTGTTCACCGAACACGGCGTGGAAGGCACCTCGCTGCAGATGATCGCGGACGCCCTCGGCGTCACCAAGGCCGCCGTCTACTACCACTTCAAGACGAAGGCGGAGATCACCGAATCCGTCGCCGAACCCGTGCTGCGGGAGCTCGAAGGCATCGTCGACGACGCCCGCGCCCAGCGCACCCGGGGCGCGCAGATCGACCACCTGCTCGACGGTTTCGTCGATCTCGTGGTGCGGCACCGCGCGCTGGTCGCCCTGTTCTCCAGCGACCCCGGCATCGCCCGGGCGATCGAAAAATCCGTCCACCGCTCGGAAAGCTTCAAGAACCGGCTGCTGGAGATCCTCGCCGGCCCGGAGCCGGACGCGCTGGGGATGGTCACCGCGCAGGTGCTCCTGGCCGGTATCGCCCTCGCCGGTGGTTCGCCCGAGGTCGTTTCGCTCGACGACGAGACGCTGCGCGAAACGCTCCTCAGCGTCGGCCGCAAGCTCTACAACCGCCCGCGCCGCCGTTCGTGACCGATGTGTTCAAGACAGGCGCCGCGATCCGCGCGACCCTGTCGGCATGAACATCGATCTGAACGCGGCGGCCAGGTTCATGGCCACCCAGGCCCGGCTGCTCGACAGGCGGCGTTTCGACGTCCTCTTCCGCGACGGTGACCCGGCCGCGGCGCTCGCCGCGCTCGAGGCGTACCGCAATCCCGACGGTGGCTACGGCCACGGCCTCGAACCCGACTGCCGCTCGGTGACCAGCCAGCCCGCCGGCGCGCTGCACGCGTTCGAGGTCTTCGCCGACGTCGGCAAGTCGACAAGTCCGCGTGCGGCGGAACTCTGCGATTGGCTCGCCTCGATCTCCCTGCCCGACGGCGGGATCCCGTTCGCGCTGCCGCTGCCGGATCCGGAGGGCAGCGCGCCGTTCTGGGCTAGCGCGGATCCGGCGGTCTCCTCGTTGCAGATCACCGCGATCGTCGCGGTGACCGCGCAGCGCGTCGCGGCGCACGATCCCGCGGTCGCCGCGCATCCCTGGCTCGCGAAGGCCACGAGCTACTGCCTCGATGAGATAGAAAAGCTCGACGAGGCGCCGCACGCGCTCGTGCTCGCTTTCGCGATGAAGCTGGTGGACGCACTCGGCGACACGCGCCTGGTCGAGAAACTCGGCCGGTTCGTTCCGGACGACGGCGTGGTCGCCGTCGGCGGCGGGATCGAGGGCGAGGCCATGCGCCCGCTCGATTTCGCACCGGAACCCGGTGGCCCGGCACGGAAGCTCTTCCGTCCGGAGGTCGTCGAAGCGGATCTGCGCCGGGTGACGGGCGGCCAGCACGACGACGGCGGCTGGCGCGTCGACTACACGAGCTATTCGCCCGCCGCCGCGCTGGAGTGGAACGGCATGTTCACCGTGAACACGGTGTCGCTTCTCCGGAAGAACGCGCCTAGGGGAGCCTGCGCAGGAATCGCGGCGGGACGGCGGCGGTGAGCCAGACGCCGTTCGCGCTCACCTGGAACTCGTGCCCGGCGGCGGACATCGCCCGGGCGTCCACGGTGAGCAGCACCGGGACGCCGCGCCGCGCCCCGACGGCCCGCGCGGTGTCCACGGTCGCCGAGAGATGCACGGCATGCCGTTTCATCGGCTTGAGGCCCTCGTGCAGGATCGCGTCGAGGAATCGGGAGACCGTGCCGTGGTAGAGCACGTCCGGTGGGATCGCGGCGGGCAGTGCGAGGTCGACGTCGACACTGTGGCCCTGGCTGGCGCGGATCCGCAGCCCGGCCTCGTCGAAGGCGAAGCGTCGTTTGTCGTTGCCGTCGACCACTTCGTCGAGTTCGGCGCGGGTGAGCGGCAAACCGTTGCGCCGCAAGGCCGCCAAGAGTGTGTCGACGTCGACCCAGCCGTCAGGGGTGAGGGTGATCCCGATGTCGCCGGGTGCGTGCCGCAGATGCCGGGAGAGCCGTTTCGAGACTCGGATGAGGTTCTTCTTGTCCATTTCGAGTCATAGTGACGCATATCCGGCACCCGCGTGGCAACGGAATTCAGATACCGCCCTCGGCGGCCGGGCGCAGTTTCCCCGCACCGGGGCCGAATCGGGACATCTGGTCGTCGGCGTTGTAGAGCCCGCAGCTGCGCAGGGAGAGGCAACCACAGCCGACGCATCCGGTCAGCCTGTCGCGCAGGCGCTGCAACGCGTCGATCCGCGCGTCGAGTTCGTCCTGCCAGCCCCGCGAAAGGCGGGCCCAGTCGGCCTTGGTGGGTGCGTGGTCCTTGGGCAGGGTCTCCAGTGCCGAGCTGATGTCGTCCAGGCTGAGCCCGACCCGTTGCGCGGCACGGATGAAGGCGATCCGGCGCAGCACCGAACGCGAGTACCGGCGCTGATTGCCCGCCGAGCGCTCGGAGCTGATCAGTCCCTTGTCCTCGTAGAAACGCAAAGCCGTATGGGGCACGCCGCTGCGGTCGGCGACCTGCCCGATGCTCAGGTGTTCAGCCAGTCTCGTCACGTCGCCAGATTAGCCTTGACTTCGACTTAAGTCGAGGTTGCAACCTCGGTTCATGACCACTGACACCAAGACCGGCTACGAGGATCTGCCGAGGCTGATCTCGTTGATGACCGGGGACGAGAAGCATCAGGCGGCCGCGGAGTCCACTGTGGACGTCCTGTGGGTGCTCTACGACCGTGTGCTCGACATCACCCCGGAGAACGTCCGTGATCCGGGCCGCGACCGCTTCCTGCTGTCGAAGGGCCACGGCCCGATGGCCTACTACGCGGTGCTGGCGAAGAAGGGCTTCATCCAGGAGGAAGAACTCGCCGGCTGGACTTCGGCCGAGTCCCGGCTCGGTCACCATCCCGACCGGGCGCGGCTTCCCGTCGCCGAGATCTCCAGCGGTTCGCTGGGCCACGGGCTCCCGCTGGCCATCGGTACCGTGTTCGGCCTGCGCGCCAAGGGATTCCGTGACGCCAAGGTCGTCACCCTCATCGGCGACGCGGAGCTCGACGAGGGCTCCAACCAGGAGGCCATCGCGGTCGCGGGCCGGATCGGCATGCCGCAGCTGACCGCCGTCGTCGTGGACAACTCCTCGGCCACGCACGGCTGGCCCGGCGGGATAGCCCGCCGGTTCGAGGTCGAAGGCTGGACGACCCGCACCGTCGACGGCCGCGATCACGACGCGCTCCACGAAGCCTTCACCGCACCCCATCCGGACCGGCCGCTCGCCGTGGTCGCGACCGTCGAGCGAAAGGCCTGAACCCGTGAACATGCGTGAAACGTTCCTCGAAGCCGCCGCCGAGGCGCTCGACACCGACCCGCACGTCGCCGTCGTGCTCGCCGACATCTCAGCGGCACAACTCGCCTTCGCCGCGAGGAAACATCCCGACCGGGTGCTCAACGTCGGCATCCGCGAACAACTGATGATGAGCACCGCGGGCGGCCTCGCGCTGGCCGGGATGCGGCCGATCGTCCACACCTTCTCGTCGTTCCTCGTGGAGCGGGCTTTCGAGCAGGTCAAACTCGACCTCGGACATCAGGACGTCGGGGCGGTGCTGGTGTCCTCGGGCGCGTCCTACGACATGCCGACCGCCGGGCGGACACACCAGGCGCCAGGGGACGTCGCCCTCATCGACACGCTGCCGGGCTGGACCGTGCACGTGCCGGGGCATCCCGAGGAGGCCCGGCGGCTGCTGCTCGAGTCCATCCCGGGCGACGGACGCGTCTATCTCCGGCTATCCGCGCAGGAAAACGCGAAAGCGTATCTGGGCGCGGGCCTGCAAACGCTGCGCGAAGGCGGGCGAGGGGTGGTGGTGGCCGTCGGGCCGACGCTCGACCGGACGCTGGAGGCGACCGCCGATCTCGACGTGACCGTGCTCTACACCTCGACCATCCGGCCCTTCGACGCCGCCGGGCTGCGCGCCGCCGTCGAGACCGCGGGGGCCACCGACGTCGTGCTGATCGAGCCCTACCTGGCGGGAACGTCGGCGCACGCGGTGACCGACGCCTTGTCCGAAACGCCGCACCGGCTGCTCTCCCTCGGCGTCCGGCGCGACGCGGAGGTGCGCATCTACGGCGAAATGGCCGATCACGACCTCGCGCACGGCCTCGACGCCGGCTCGATCACCTTGTCCGTCAAGGAATTCCTCCGCTAGCGTCACCGGGATGACGAAGATCCGCCCGCTCGCGCTCGGGGTCGTCCGCCGCGGCGAAGACCTTCTCGTGTTCGAAGGCCGCGACCACGCCAAAGGCGAGACCTACCATCGCCCGCTCGGCGGCGGGATCGAGTTCGGGGAGACCGCCGCCGAGGCGCTGCACCGCGAATTCCGGGAGGAACTCGCGGCGGAGCTGACCTCGGTCGAGCAGATCGCCGTGCTGGAGAACGTGTTCACCTACGAAGGCAGGCCAGGGCACGAGATCGTGTTCCTGTTCACCGCCGACCTGACCGACAAGGCGTTCTACGAGCGCGACGAGGTCGGCGTGGTGCTCGACGACGGCGCGCGCGTGCACTGGCTGCCGATGGCCGACGTGGCGAGCGGCAAGGCGATCCTGTACCCGGCCGGACTCGCGGACCTCCTTTCAGCGCAGGACTGACCGCGCGGTCGGGGCCAGTTCCCTTTGTTGCCAAGGGCGTTCGAGTTTGCCCGCCAGTTCGGCGCCGGTCCGGCCCAGGAGCTCGCGGTGTTCTTCCGTGAACTTCGTGAACCAGACGAACACCGACTCGCCCTCCCGCACGGGAAGACGGGGGAAGGTGTTCTCCGCGGGTTCCGTTTCGAAATGGCCGAACGTGTCCACGCCGGCTTCCCGCAGGGCGGGTGCCACGTGGTCCGCGAAGTACGCGGAGAACTCCTTGACCGGGACGGCCGGATGGCACACCGTCACCAGCACCCGGGAATCCCCGGCGCCGCCCGGAGCGGGGAACCCCGGCCCGGACGGGCGCAGCAGCAGGACGTCCGAGGCGTCGATCATCGTCTCGTTCGCCGCCGGGCCGTGCTCTCGCCACACGGGCCCGTGGTAGAACGCTTCGAGCGCGGCCCGCCTGGCCTCCATGTCCCGGAAACCGCGCAGCCACACGAACTTGTCCGGCTCCGCAGGCTCGCGGAAGAGGCCGAACAAGCGCATGCCGCAGGCTTCCTGGCTCTCCACGAACTCGCGCTCGAAGAGTTCGATCAGCTCGTCCCGGCGGCCGGGGTGCAGCGTGTACCGGCGCAGCTCGACGACGGACTGGAACTCCGGGGAATCGGTCATGCGCGGACCCTAGAGGCCCGCACCGACAGTTTCCGCGCGCTCAGCCGAGCAGGAACGAGCGGATCTGGTCGGCGACGGGCTCGGGCGCCATCCAGAAGGCACTGTGGTCGTGGTCTTCCAGCGTCAGCACGGTGACGTTCGGCAGGATCGCGGCCAGCGCCTCGGCGCCGGTGCGCATGAACGCCTCGCCGTTGCCGCCGACGGCGACGGCGATCGGCGCGTCGATGCTCCAGCGGTCGGTGGGCAACGGCGTGCCGTCCTGGAGCCCGCGCCAGATCCGGCCGTCGTAGGCGTAGGTGTGGGCATAGGACGTCGTCTTCTCCCAGGACGGGTCCTGCGTGATCATCGGGAGGTATTCGGCGGGGACGCCGACCACCTCGCTCATGAAGTATTCGCCTGCCTCGCTGCGCTTGCCCGCCGCGACGAGCGCTTCCATGTGCTCGACGGAATCGGCGGGAACCGGCGGCCGGGAGCCGTCGACGATGAACGGGGGCTCGTAGAGGTAGAGGCCGGTGACCTTGTCGCCCAGTGCACTGGCCGCGTCCAGCACGATCCCGCATCCGCCGGATCCGGAGGTCAAGGCCGCGGAGCCGCCGAGGACGTCGATCAGCGCCGAGATGTCCTCGATCTCGCGCGCGGGGTCGTAGGGCTGCGGGTCGCCGCTGGCGCCGCGGCCGCGGCGATCGAAGGTGAGCACGGTGAAGTCCTTGGCCAGCGCCGTGTACAGGCCGGCGACGGAGGTGTGGTCCTCCGCGACGTTGCTGACCACGATGATCGCGGGACCCGAGCCGGTCTTTTCGTAGGCGATGGTGGTGCCGTCGGCCGAGGTGATGGTGTCCATGGTCGGTTCTCCGTCTGTGGTGTCGGTAGGGGTGTTCAGTACGTTGTCGAGCCGTTCGAGCGCCTCGACGTAGCCGTCGGCCATTTGCTGTTCGACAGCGCGTTGCAGTGCGGCGCCGTCGGCGAAAACGGCGCAGACGTCGACGGTGCAGCCGGTCCCGGCGGCGGCGAAGGTGACCGTCGTGGGGAAGGTGTCGGTGCCGTCGAGCCGCCATGCCTCGTCGGCGAACGCGTCCTCGTAGGCCAGTTCGGCACACGGCTCGACCACGGTGTACGTGGCGACACTGCGTACCGCGGCGGCCGAGCCGTCCTCCGGCGCGATCTGGAACCGCCAGCGACCGCCGGGCCGCACGTCCATCTCGTAGACGGTGGCCGCCCAGCCCCGCGGGCCCCACCAGCGACCGATCGCCTCGGCGTCGGTCCACGCCCACCAGGCGCGGTCGACGCCCGCGGCGTAGGTGCGGCTGATGTGGACGGTGTTGTTCGTCCTGTCGATCACGATGCCGTCGGACACGGCCGAGCTCCTCACGCGTTCGGTTCGGGGGCGCGGTCGCCGTCGAGGAGTGAGCCGAGACGGTCCATCCGTCCCACCCACAGCGCCGCGAAACCTTGCACCCAGTCGCTGATCAAAAGCATCGCTTCGGGGTGCAGCCGGTAGATCCGCTGCTGGGCCTGCTTGGTCATTTCGACCACATCGGCCTCCGCGAGCAGCCGCAGGTGCCGGGACACCTGCGGCTGGCCGAGGCCGAGCGCGTCGACGATGGCGCCGACCGGCCGCGGCCCCTCTTTGAGCAGCTCGACGATCCGGAACCGGTTCGGCTCCGAGATCGCCGCCAGTCGCTGCTGCACGGTAGCGGTCATGCGGCGAGCATACACCACACTATATATACACGCAAATAGATATACGGGACAGACGCCGGCCCCCCGCCGACGTGCGGGAGGATCAGCGGAAGGCGGCCAGACCGGTGACCGACTGGCCGAGCGAGAGCGCGTGCATCTCTTCGGTGCCTTCGTAGGTCAGCACGGTTTCCAGGTTCGACATATGCCGCATCACCGGGTACTCCAGCGAGATCCCGTTGGCGCCGAGCATGGCGCGCGCGGTCCTGGCGACCTCCAGCGCGGAGCGGACGTTGGCGAGCTTGCCGAAGCTGACGTGGTTGTGGTGCAGCGTCCCGGCGTCCTTGAGCCGTCCGATCCGCAGCGCGACCAGCCCGGCGCGGTTGACCTCGACGACGAGGTCGGCGAGCTTGCGCTGGGTGAGCTGGAACCCGGCCAGCGGTTTGCCGAACTGTTCCCGGCTCAGCGTGTACTCCAGCGCGGATTCGTAGCAGGAGCGGGCGGCGCCGACGACGCCGAACAGGATCCCGTAGCGCGCCTCGTTCAGGCAGGAGAGCGGTCCGCGCAGGCCCCTGACCTCGGGGAACGCCGCGGAATCCGGCAGGCGGACGCCGTCGAGCACGAGTTCCGCGGTCAGCGAGGCCCGCAGCGACAGCTTGTGCTTGACCTCGTTCGCGGTGAAGCCCGGCGTGTTCGTGGGGACGACGAAGCCGCGCACGCCTTCGTCGGTCTGGGCCCAGACGACCGCGACGTCGGCGACGGTTCCGTTGGTGATCCACATCTTCGTGCCGCTCAGCACCCAGTCCGAGCCGTCGCGCACCGCGCGGGTCCGCATGCTGCCGGGGTCGCTGCCGGCGTCCGGTTCGGTCAGGCCGAAGCAGCCGAGCGCCTCACCGGCGGCCATCCGGGGCAGCCACTCCTGCTTCTGCTCCTCGGTGCCCCATTTGTGGATCGCGTACATCGCCAGCGAGCCCTGCACCGAGACGAAACTGCGCAGCCCGGAGTCGACGGCCTCCAGCTCCCGGCAGGCGATGCCGTAGGCGACGGCGCTGGTCCCGGCGCAGCCGTAACCCTCCAGGTGCATGCCGAGCAGTCCGAGCTGCCCGAACCCCTTGGCGAGCTCGGCGGCAGGCAGGGCGCCCGTCTCGTACCACTCGGCGACGTTGGGAAGGAGCTGGTCCTGGGCGTAGGCGCGCACGGCGTCACGCATGGCCCGGTCCTCGGCGGTGAGCTCGGCGTCGAGATCGAGGAAGTCGCGCGGATCCGGGCTGCTGCTCATGCGGTCACTCCTGGTCGGCTCGGTGGGTCGTCTTCCCAAGAAGAAAACCACACACGCGACCGGAGTCGGGTGTCAGTGATTCCGCCAGCCGGTGGTCTTCGTCACCTGAACCGATGCCGTGGCCGTCCGTGCGGGGGCGGAGCGCCGCTTCTGCGCCGGGATCAGCAGCTCCGCGAAGGTAGGGAAAGGCACGCTCTCGATGTCGTCCCGCCAGGCGCTGAGCAGGCGGGTCAGTTCGTCGGCGTCCTGCATCGTTCCTCCATAAGTGCAGGGCGGTCCTGCGCCGGCCTTTCACTCGGAGTCGCTATTACCCAGAAGAGTGAAGGTCGAAACGGGGAATCCGGGAAAAATCCGGTCCGCTAGCCTGGGGTGCGTGGCTACTCCTCGCGTGGTGATCCTGGACTACGGGTCCGGCAACCTCCGGTCCGCCGAACGTGCTGTTCAGCGCGCCGGTGCCGACGTCGAGGTCACCGCCGACCCGCATGCCGCGCTCGAGGCCGACGGCCTGGTCGTCCCCGGAGTCGGCGCCTTCTCCGCCTGCATGGAGGGGCTGCGGTCGGTGTCGGGGGAGAAGATCATCGGCAAACGCCTCGCCGGCGGCCGCCCCGTGCTGGGCATCTGCGTCGGCATGCAGATCCTGTTCGAACGCGGTGTCGAGCACGGTGTGGAGGCCGAAGGCGCCGGTGAGTGGCCGGGCACGGTCGACAAGCTGGAGGCCGACGTCCTCCCGCACATGGGCTGGAACACCGTTCGCGCCCCGGCGGACTCGCAGTTGTTCGCCGGTCTGGACGCGGAAACGCGGTTCTACTTCGTGCACTCCTACGCCGCCCGCACCTGGGAACTGGACTCCGGCCTCGCCGGGCAGCAGCCCAAGGTGACGTGGGCGAACCACGGCCAGGACTTCGTCGCCGCCGTCGAGAACGGGCCGCTCTGGGCGACCCAGTTCCACCCCGAGAAGTCCGGGGACGCCGGGGCGCACCTGCTGCGCAACTGGCTGCAGAGCCTGTCTTAGAGTGGGCGCGTGACATTCACGCTCCTTCCCGCCGTTGATGTGGCCGATGGCCAGGCCGTGCGACTCGTCCAGGGCGAGGCCGGCACCGAAACCTCCTATGGCAGCCCGCTGGAGGCGGCGCTCGCCTGGCAGCGCGACGGGGCGGAGTGGATCCATCTGGTGGATCTCGACGCCGCGTTCGGCAAGGGTTCCAACCGCGAACTGCTCGCCGACGTCGTGGCCAAGCTCGACGTCCAGGTGGAGCTGTCCGGCGGCATCCGCGACGACGCCTCGCTTGAGGCCGCGCTGGCCACCGGCGCCCGCCGGGTCAACCTCGGCACCGCGGCGCTGGAGGACCCGGAGTGGACCGCGAAGGTGGTCTCCTCCTACGGCGACCGCGTCGCCATCGGGCTGGACGTGCGGATCACCGAGGCCGGGCACCGGCTGTCCGCGCGCGGCTGGACGCAGGACGGCGGTGACCTCTGGGAGGTCCTCGACCGGCTCGACCGCGACGGCGCGCAGCGCTACGTCGTCACCGACGTGAGCAAGGACGGCACCCTCCAGGGGCCGAACATCGACCTGCTCCGCGAGGTCGCCGCCCGCACCGACGCGCCGGTCATCGCCTCCGGCGGTGTGTCCAGTGTGGACGATCTTCGCGCGCTGGCCGCGCTGGCCCGCGACGGTGTCGAGGGGTCCATCGTCGGCAAGGCGCTCTACGCCGGTGCGTTCACCCTCCCCGAGGCGCTCGCGGCCGTCGCGGAGTTCTGAGCTTTACCTCCCGGGTAATCGACGCCACGCACCGGCTCGGTCAGGATTCCTTCCAGGACAACGAAACCTGGAGGACATCATGACCGCCTACGGACTCGCCCACCTTCGCCCCGCCGCCGTGCTGGCCGAAGAGGTCTTCGAGTACATGGAACGGATCCAGGCCACGCTCGACCCCTTCGGCGGCAGGTTCCTCGTGCACGGAGCCGGGGTCCACGTCGTCGAAGGGGAGTGGCCGGGGGCGCTCGTGCTCATCGAATTCCCGAGCCTCGACGCCGCGCGAGAGTGGTACGACTCGCCCGCGTACCGGGAGATCCTGCCGCTGCGGGCCGACCACATCCCCGGCGACCTGATCCTGGTGGAGGGATGCGGGCCGGACCACGACTCGGCGGCGCTGGCGGCTTCGCTGCGGGCGCTGCAGGCCTCGTGAGTGGTGAGGACGGTTAGAACCGTCCTCACCACTCACGAGACCCAGGTCATTCCGCCAGCTTGATCGCGATGCCCACGGTCCGGTCCTTCGGCCCCCGCAGCCTGCTGAAGAACATCGTGACCCGCCCGGTGATCCCGTACTTCCGCGCGATCACCTTGCGCACGCGTTCGGTCTCGTCGAGGTCCAGCAGCCGCGCCTCACCCGCGACGACGTCGCCGTGGGTCTTGGCGCCGCGGAAATCGCAGGCCTGGACCTCGACCCGGCCGCTGTTGCGGATGCGCTTGACCTTGCCCGCCTTCCGCTCGGACCAGATCACCAGTTCACCGCCGTCGCCCGCCGCCCAGACCGGGGTCGGCACCGGGGTGCCGTTCTTGCGGAAGGTGGTCAGGACGACGTACTTCTCGGCGGCGATCCGCTCGAACTCCGATCCCATGTGGAGAGTCTAGGTCGTACAAGTGCTAGGGCGTTCGACGGCGCAACGTCGCCGCGCCGAGCACCAGCGCGGCCAGGGCGCACGCCCCGACGATGATCAGGTTCCGGATCAGCGTCGCGTCCACGGTACCCGACGTGGTGACCCGCGTGAGCGCTTCGACGGCGTACGAAAGCGGCATCACGTTCGAAAGCCAGTTCAGGAGCCAGCCCATTTCCCCGCGCGACACGAACAGCCCGCACAGCAAGATCTGCGGCAGCACGAACAGCGGCATGAACTGCACCGCCTGGAATTCCGTCCGCGCGAACGCGCTCACGAACAGGCCGAGCGCCATCCCGAGGAGGGCGTCGAGGACGGCGATGAGCAGCAGCATCCCGATCGAGCCCGCGATGTCGAGGCCAAGCCAGGCGAGCGAGACCCCGGCGGCGACGCCGACCTGCACGACCGCGATCGAACCGAACGCGATCGCGTAGCCGAAGAGCAGGTCCATCCTGCCGATCGGCAGGGTCATCAGTCGTTCCAGGGTCGCCGTGGTGCGCTCGCGCAGCGTGGTGATCGAGGTGATCAGGAACATGATCAGGAAGGGGAAGACGCCGAGCAGCGCCGGGGCGACCCGGCTGAACACCGCTTCGGAGTTGAAGACGAAGCGCAGCAGCACCATCAGCAGTGACGGGACGACGATCAGCATCGCGACGGTGCGTGGATCGTGCCGTAACTGAAGGAGGATGCGACGGGCCGTGGCGAGCGTCAGCGTGGGGTTCACGAGGTCACCTCCGTCTCCCGGACGAGCCGCAGGAAGGCCTGTTCCAGATCGGTCGTCCCGGTGCGTTCGCGCAGCCCGGCCGGGGTGTCGTCGGCGAGGACGCGGCCTTCGCGCATGAGCAGCAGGCGGTCGCATCGCGCGGCCTCGTCCATGACGTGGCTGGACACGAGCAGCGTGGCCCCGCCCTCGGCGAGACGGCGGAACAGCGCCCAAAGCTCGTCGCGGAGCACGGGATCGAGACCGACGGTCGGTTCGTCGAGGACGAGCAGTTCGGGTTTCCCGAGCAGCGCGACGGCGAGGTTGGCGCGGGTGTGCTGGCCGCCCGACAGCGAGCCGACGAGCTTGCCCGCATGGTCGGCCAGCCCGACTTCGGCGATCACCCTGTCCACATCGGACATCGGCGCGCGAAGGACGGAAGCGAAGTAGCGCAAGGCTTCCGTGACGGTGAGGTCGGCGTAGATGGCCGGATTCTGCGTGGCGTAGCCGATCAGCCGCCGCAGCGGCGGGCTGCCCGCGGGATGGCCAAGGACGGTGACCTCGCCCGCGGCGACGATCTGCACGCCGACGATCGAGCGCATCAGTGTCGTCTTGCCGCAGCCGCTCGGCCCGAGCAGGCCGGTGATGCGGCCGCGTGGCGTCCGGAACGCGATGTCCTTGACGACCTCGCGACCGCCGCGGACGACCCTCAGGCCGGTCACGGAGATCGCTGAATTAGCCATGCGTTTAATTCTGTGCCCGTTGAGAAGCGTGAGTCAAGGGGCGCATCGGTCGCAAGTCCGTGAAGGCCTCCTTGAGGGACTCTGGGTCCCTCAAGGAGGCCTTCACGGACCGGTGGGGATCAACCGGAGGGGAAGCTCACGGGACCAGGACGAGCTTGCCCCGGACGTGGCCGCCTTCGCTTTCGTCCTGGGCCGCGGCCGCTTCGGCGAGCGGATACACCCGGGCGATCGGCAGGTCGAGCTTGCCTTCGGCGGCGAGCGCGGCGCCTTCGGCCAGCGATCCGGGGACCTGCTCCGCCGGAGAACCCGAGGTGAAGCGGACGCCGTGGTCGGCCGCGTCCGGCGCGGCGATGGTGATGACCCGCTCCGGGCCGCCGGTCAGCTCGACGAGGGTGGCGAGCGAGCCGCGCCCGGAGGTGTCGAAGGACGCGTCGATACCCTGCGGCGCGACGGCGCGTACGCGCTCGGCGAGCCCTTCGCCGTACTGCACCGGGACGGCGCCCAGCGAGCGCAGGTAGTCGTGGTTCGCTTCGCTCGCGGTGCCCACGACGGTGAGACCGCGTGCGACGGCGAGCTGGACGGCGATGGTGCCGACGCCTCCCGCGGCACCGTCGACGAGCAGCGTCTCGCCCTTATGCAGATCCAGAAGATTGAGAGCGCGATAGGCGGTGTTGACCACCACGGGCAACGCCGCGGCGAGCTCCCACGACAGCGCTTCCGGCTTGCGCGTGAGGCCCGCCGGATCGGCGAGGACGTACTCCGCGTAACCGCCGATCCCCCTGCCGAGGACTTCGTCACCGGCCGCGAACTCGGTCACTCCCTCGCCGACCGCGTCGATCACGCCGGAGATGTCCCCGCCCGGGACGGCTGGGAACTTCGCGGGATACACCTCGGCCATCAGCCCGGACCGGATCTTCCAGTCGATCGGGTTCACACCCGCGGCCCGGACGGCGACCCTGACCTGGCCGGGCCCGGGCGCGGGAAGCTCACGTTCGAGGACGCGCAGGACCCCGGAGTCGCCGTACTCGGTGAACGCGATGGAGCGGTAGGTGTCCGTCATGCCGTCGACAACCGCCGCCCGCCCGGCACTATTCCGGGGGCTTCCCGAACCAGCTGTAGTCGCCGGGGACGATCTGCAGGCCCTCGGCGATGTCGGCCAGCGCCGCCCGGTCCCGTTTGCCCGACACGGTGAGCCAGCGTCCGCCTTCGACCTGCACGGCGACCGTTTCGTCCAGCCGGCCGAGTCGCCCGTTCCGCGCGGGGAGGGCGAAACCGTCGAGGCCCCGGATCTTGAGGGGCACGGGCGCGGCGTCGCCCGCGTCCGGCCGTTCGCCGCCGAGCCTCGCCGTGACCACCGCGGCCGCGGTGGGCTGCCCGGCTCGGGTGGCTTCGAGCTCGGTCGTGCCCCCGTCGACCATCATGGCCAGGTTCACGCCGGACAGCCCCAGCTCGGCGGGCAACCGGCCGAACCGCAGTTCGCCCGAAACCCGGGCGCGGCCGTCCCGGACCATCTCGTCCGCGATCCGCTGACCGACGCCGCGCGGGTCCCGTACACCGTGCAGGGTCAGGTTCAGCACGTACGCGTCGTCGGGTGACCACGTCAGCATCGTCGCGTCGCCGTAGACCTCCGAGACCATGCCGACCCGGCCGTGCACGATGATCTGGTTCGGGGCGGGCGCGATGGTCCACGGCCCGCGCCGTTCGTCCAGCGGAGTGGTGGTCAGCTGGACTTGGCCCGCTTCGCCGCCACTCCACGTCCTGGTCTGCGGCCCGGGATAAGGCTTCGCGGCGCGGTTCATCTCCTTGAAACCGGCGGGCAGCCAGCCCGGTTTGTACGGCAGCACCGACCAGTCCGCATCGCGCGGGGAAGCCGGCGTGACGGTGGTGTAGGCCCGCAGGCCCAGCGGCACGCCGAGCGCGATGATCGCGACCGCCGCCGCGACCAGTGCCAAAGCCATCTTCGGGCGGCTTCGCGACCGTTGGGTCAGCGCGTCGCGGATCTCGGCCCCGTCGGGTGCCCGCGTCGCCAGGTGTTCGAGGCTCTCGCGGATCAGATCCTCGGTGTGCTCGTCACTCAGTCGGGTCATTTGCGGGCTCCCGTGGGCTCTGCGGACGGGGACGGTTCGGTTTCCCGCAGCGTCGCGAGCGCGCGCGAGATCTGGCTGCGCACGGTCGACGTCGTGCAGCGGAGTACCGCGCCGATCTCCTCGTCGGAGTAGTTCTCGTAGTAGCGGAGCACGATCGCGGCGCGTTGTTTGCGCGGGAGCTTCGCGAGCCGGTCCAGCATCGCGTCGCGTTCGTCGTACTCGATGGCGTGATCGGAGACCGGCGGGCTCATCAGGTCGAGTGCTTCCGGTGACGACGGCGTCACCCGGCGGACCGCCAGCCGCCTCCGCCACGAGAGGTACTCGTTGGTCACCATCCGGCGGACGTACGTCGGCGGCGAGTCGATCTTCGGCCAGCGTTCCTGAGCACGCAGCAGCACCTCCTGGACGATGTCCTGCGCCAGGTACGGGTCGTCGGTCAGGACGGTCGCGTAGCGCAGGAGCCCGTCCAGGCGATCCGCGACGAACTCGTCGAAGGTCGCAGGCACGTGTCTCCCTCAGCCGGTGGTCTCGCTCTAGTGACGCGCGAGACCACCTTCCTGATGCATCGGGAGCCGGACTTTCTCGGCGCCGGGGGTCAGGTGGTACTGCGCGACCGGGGCCAGCATCGCGACGATCTCCTCCTCCGAGGCGTTGACCAGCGGAGGGAGCCCGATGACGTAACGCAGCAGCGCGAACCCGATCATCTGCGCGGCGATCCCGGCCACCCGCACCTTCGGCACGCCACGCGCTTCGGCGACCCGCGCCAGCACCGCCCGCTCCAGGAACTGCCGCATCATGGTCGCGACCTGCTCGTTGGTGGTCGCGGAGCGGATCATCGCCAGGAACGGCGCGCGGCCGTCCGGCGCCTGCCAGAGGCCGAGGAACGCGCGGACGAGGCGTTCGCCGATCTCTTCTTCGGGGCCTTCGAGGATCCGGGGGACCAGCTCGCCCGGGTCCACCGGCAGGTTCATCGACGCGGCGAAGAGCCGCTGCTTGGTACCGAAGAAATGGTGCAGCAGCGCCGCGTTGACCCCGGCTTCGGCCGCGATGCCGCGGACGGTCGCCCCGTCGTAGCCCTGTTCGGCGAACTTGCGCCTCGCCGCGTCGAGGATCTCCTCCCGCGTCTCGGTCTGCCCCGGCCGCCGCCCCGCCTGTGCCATCCCGCGAGCTTAGAACGGCTCTTGACTACGCTTGTCCCCATGTCAGTCGCAGTCAGGGTCATCCCGTGTCTCGACGTCGACGCGGGCCGTGTGGTGAAGGGCGTCAACTTCGCCGACCTGCGCGACGCCGGCGACCCCGTCGAACTCGCCCGCCTGTACGACGCGGAGGGCGCGGACGAGCTCACCTTCCTCGATGTCACGGCTTCCTCCGGGGACCGTGAGACCACCTTCGACGTCGTCCGCCGGACCGCCGAGCAGGTGTTCATCCCGCTCACCGTCGGCGGCGGCGTGCGCACGAACGACGACGTCAACCGCTTGCTGCGCACCGGTGCGGACAAGGTGAGCATCAACACCGCCGCCATCGCGCGGCCGGAGTTCCTGCGCGAGGCGTCCCGCCGGTTCGGCGCGCAGTGCGTCGTGCTGTCGGTGGACGCGCGCCGGGTCCCCGAGGGGACGGAACCGACTCCGTCCGGTTTCGAGGTGACCACGCACGGCGGTCGCCGCGGCACCGGGATCGACGCCGTCGAGTGGGCCGCGCGCGGCGAGGAACTCGGCGTCGGCGAGATCTTGCTCAACTCGATGGACGCCGACGGCACCAAGAACGGTTTCGACCTCGAACTCCTGACCCAGGTGCGGGCGGCGGTCCGGGTCCCGGTGATCGCCAGCGGTGGCGCCGGCGCGCTCGAGCACTTCCTGCCCGCCGTCGAGGCAGGCGCGGACGCGGTGCTCGCGGCCAGTGTGTTCCACTTCGGACAGTTGAAGATCGGTGAAGTCAAGAGCGCGCTGCGCGCCGGGGGAGTCGTGGTCCGGTGATCCTGGCCAAATGGAAGGCCTCCACCGAGGTCAAGGTCGTCTGCGCGCTGCTGCTCGGGCTTCCCCTCGCCTATATCGCGATGGCCGTGATCCTCATGTTCGCGCCGTACTCCACCGCGAGGACGTTCCTGTTGCCGGGGACGTCGCTCGTCCTCGGCGGACTCGTCGTGGCGGGACTGGTGCTGAAGATGTCTTCGGCGCGGTTCGCCGGTTTCGGCGTCAGCTTCCTGTTCGGGTTGCTGCACGCGCTGTCCATGCTGGCGGCCGAACTCTTCTGGGTGAAGATCGTCTCCGGGCTGCTGTTCGCCGGGTACATCTACACGGCGGTCCTGCTCAACTCGATGCCGGTGAAACGGCACCTTCTCGGAGCCACGAATGACGCTTGACCCCGCCCTCTCGGATCGCTTGAAGCGCAACGCCGACGGGCTGATCGCCGCCGTCGTCGTCGAACACTCCACATCGGACGTCCTGATGATGGCGTGGATGAACGACGAGGCGCTCGAGCGCACCCTCACCACGCGGCGCGGCACCTACTACTCGCGCAGCCGCAAGGAACTGTGGGTCAAGGGCGAGACCTCCGGCCACGTCCAGCACGTACGCGAGGTGCGGATCGACTGCGACGGCGATACCGTCCTCCTGCGCGTCGACCAGACCGGCCCGGCCTGTCACACCGGCACGCACACCTGCTTCGACACCGACGAACGGCTGTTGCTGGCCGACGAGAGCGAGAACCCGTGAATGTCGTCGCCAACGTCCTGGTCGGCATCGTCGCCCTGATCCACCTGTACATCGTCGTGCTCGAGATGTTCCTGTGGACCACCCCGCGTGCCCGCGCCTCCTTCGGCACCACCGAGGAATTCGCGAAGGAAAGCTCCGCGCTCGCGGCGAATCAAGGGCTGTACAACGGTTTCCTCGCCGCCGCGCTGATCTGGGGCCTGATCGCGACCGGCAGCACCGCTTGGCAGTTCAAGATCTTCGGCCTCGCGTGCGTGATCGTGGCCGGGCTCTACGGGACGGCGACGGCGAGCAAGAAGATCTTCTTCGTGCAGGTGGTCCCCGGCACGCTGGCGTTGATCGCGGTGCTGCTCGCGGGCTGATGAGACCGGGGGGTGAAGAGCCGCTCGACGATGAGTCGTTCGAGCTGGACGACGACGCCGTGTTCGACCTCATCGATCTGGATGAGGAAACGGAACGGCTCCGGCGGCTGAGCGTCAAATCCTCGTGGCTGCTGCCCCTGTGGGGGCTGCTCTGCGCACTGGGGATCTCCGCGATCGTCAACCAGGCGGTGGAGGGCGGCAAGACCGGCGCGCTCGGAGCCCTGCTGCTGAGCCTCGGAGTCGCCGCGGTCATCCTCTCGGCGAGTCCGCCGCCGGCTGGCGACGAAGGTACCTGTCGGCGAAGACGGAGGGCTGGCGGTTCGCCCGGGTCACCGTGAAGCCCGACCACGGCAGGGTGCTGAACCGGCTGCCGATCGCGCTCCACCTCGTGTTCGACGACGGTTCCGAGACCGTGTTGCGTCCGACGACCTGGACGTTGCGCTCGTGCCGCCGTTACCGGGAGAACCCCGACGCCAAGGTGTGGGTCGCGGGTGAGGGCGAGGATTTCGTCGTCCTGTTCACCGACGGCTGGGTCGCGCCCGTTCCCTACGCGTTCCCGGCGCGCCCCGCGTTCCCGAGTGAGACCACCTCGCGGGAAGGGCGCTCGGAGGGCTGAGGCGCCTGCTCACTTGCACGCGCGCCGGGCACGCGCGGTTGCCCTGGAGCGAGATGTGACTCGTTGTCCGGAAAAGCCATTTCTCTCGATTAACCTCAGCGCATGAAACCGGGGCGAGGGAAGCGAAGATCGGCCGAGCGGGACAGCCCGAGACGACGTCCGCGGGTCGCCGGGAGGCCTCGTTCCACTCCGGACGATGACGTGACCGAAAGCTTTGTGGCGCCGACGGTCCACGAAGAGGTGGCCACGCCCTTGATCGAGAGACTGTCGATCCTCGAACAACGGGCGGCGGCTTTGGCGGTGTTCTGGACGGTCTACTTCGTCGTGTGCCGAATGGTTTCGGAAGATCCCCGGTTCGAAGTGCTGTCCCCGCTGTCCTTGGCGGCTTTCTACGGTATTCCGGCGTGTCTCTACGCCGCCTGGCTCTGGAAGAGCCGCCGTCGCTCCGCTTCGAAGACCGGTCTGCGCGAGGCCACGGCGACGGTGCGGCCCGGCTGGTTGTACCCCAGGATCGACGTTTATCTCGAGCGCGACTACAAGCTGCTTCAGACGCGACGGTCGCTGAGGATCGCTCCTCGTTTCGAGGGACTCGAGAAGGTTCCCGTCTTCGTCGGCGGCCAAGGAACGGACATGATCGTGATCTTCCCGCGCGGACGGTTCTCGAAGGACACGCTCTACGCGGTTCCCGTCAAGGAGATCGAGCCGGACACGGACTGAGCCGGCCGAGCCCGTGGGTAAGGCGAAAGCCACTGCTGCCCTGAGTGTCCACAAAGGATGCTCCCCGAGGACCGAATGCCCCTTGATGCACGTATGTACGGTTCTGCGCGGGGGTCGTGAGTGGTAAATGTCGTTAGAACGACCCAAACCACTCACGACCCCCTCGCCAGGGCCCGCTAATCGCCCGAATCGGACACTTTTGGCTGTACTGCCTTGTCGAATCCCTGACCTTCAGGGCGGGCAACGAAACCTTCACGGCACGCCGCCAGGCCCCCGCTCAGTCGATCTTCCCGGTCAGGTAGCGCTGCACGGTCGGCGCGATCGCGGTCACCAGCGGCTCGATCTCGCTCGACGCCATCGGCTCGAACCTCGCGACGTAACGGACCATGCCCATGCCGACCAGCTGGGACGCGCACAGGGTCGTCCGCAGTTCGATGTCGTCCGAGCCGATGTCGCCGATCACCTTGGTGAAGAAGTTCTGGAAGAACCCGCGCAGTACGGCCGCGGCCTGTTCGTGGCCGGCGACGCTGCGGACGAGCGCCTGGAAAACTTCGCCGCCGGCGCCGTCCCACCGGGTGAGGAAGGTCTGCACGATCCGCTGGCCGAACTCCTCGTCGGGCCCGTCCCGAAGTTCCGCGAGCAATTCGTGCGGGTCGAAGGGGAGCTTCAGGATCGCTTGGGCGAACAGCCCTTCCTTGCTGCCGAACCAGTGGTTGACCATCGCCGCGTCGACCCCGGCACGCGTCGCGATCGCACGAACCGTCGCGCCGTCGAAGCCGCTCTCGCCGAACACCGCGCGGGCCGCTTCGAGCAGCGCCGCGCGGGTGTCCTGTCCGCCGGGCCGCCGTCCCCGGCGCCGCGCGGTAGTGTCTTCACCGGCCATGGCGCCATCATGACCGGACCCGGCCCGAAATTCAACATTCTTTGAATTCATCCCCGCGTCCCCGTCCGCACGGGTGTTGCAGCACAATGAGCGACATGGTCAGCGCCGCAAACGCCAGCCCGTCGGGGCTCGGCTCGGTCAGCCCTTCGCGCGACGAGTTCCGCGCGCTCGCCGAGGGCCGTCGCGTCATCCCCGTTGTCCGCCGCGTGCTCGCCGACGGTGAGACCCCCATCGGGGTCTACCGCAAGCTCGCCGCCGACCGGCCGGGGACGTTCCTGTTCGAATCGGCGGAGAACGGCGCGTCCTGGAGCCGATGGTCGTTCATCGGCGTCGACAGCCCCGCCGCGCTGACCGTGCGTGACGGCAAGGCGGTCTGGACGGGCACCCCGCCGGTCGGCCTGCCGACCGAGGGTGACCCGCTCACCGTGCTGCGTGAGACCGTCGCCGCGCTCCACACCGAGCAGCTGCCCGGGATGCCGCCGCTCACCGGCGGGATGGTCGGCTACATCGGCTACGACGCCGTCCGCTGGCTCGAACGGCTTCCCGAACTCGCCGAGCGCGACCTCGACATCCCCGAGCTCACGATGCTCTTGGCGACCGACCTGGCCGCCTTCGACCACCATGAGGGCACCGTCACGCTGATCGCCAACGCGGTCAACTGGGACGACTCGCCCGAGCGCGTCGACGCCGCCTACGACGACGCGGTCGCGCGGTTGAACGCGATGACCAAGCAGCTGCACGTCGCCGCCCCGGCCACGGCGGCCGTGTTCGACCGCCCCGCGCCCGAATTCACCCGCCGCCGCACCAAGCCGGATTTCCACGCGGCCGTCGAGAAGGCGGTCGAGGCGATCAAGGCGGGCGAAGCGTTCCAAATCGTGCCGTCGCAACGATTCGAGATCGAGACCCAGGCCGACGCGCTGGACGTCTACCGCGTGCTGCGCACGTCCAATCCGAGCCCGTACATGTACCTGCTGCGCCTGGACGGCTTCGACATCGTCGGGTCGAGCCCGGAGGCGCTGGTCACCGTCCGGGACGGCCGCGCGACCACGCACCCGATCGCGGGCACCCGCTGGCGCGGCGCCGACCCGGAGGAGGATGCGCAGCTGGCCAAGGACCTGCTGGCGGACGAGAAGGAACGCGCCGAGCACCTGATGCTCGTCGACCTCGGCCGCAACGACCTCGGCAAGGTCTGCAAGCCCGGCACGGTGCGCGTCGTCGACTTCTTCGACGTCGAGCGCTACAGCCACGTCATGCACATCGTCTCCACGGTCACCGGCGAACTCCTCGACGACAAGACGGCCTTCGACGCCGTCGCCGCCTGCTTCCCGGCGGGGACGCTCTCCGGTGCGCCGAAGGTCCGCGCGATGCAGCTGATCGAGGAACTGGAGCCGACCCGCAGGGCGCTCTACGGCGGTGTCGTCGGGTATCTCGACTTCGCCGGGGACGCCGACACCGCGATCGCGATCCGCACCGCGCTGATGAAGGACGGCACCGCGTACGTCCAGGCCGGTGGGGGAGTCGTCGCGGACTCGGTGGCCGACTACGAGGACAACGAGTCGCTCAACAAGGCCCGCACCGTGCTGTCCGCCGTCGCGGCGGCGCAGACGATGATCGCGGCGGACGAACTCGACCCGGCGGGTGACAGCACTCGTGTCTGAGGCCCCGACCCCGGCGAAGAAGACCAAGCGTCCACTGTGGATCGCCGTGGTGGGCCTGCTGCTGGGCGCGGTCGCGCTGTGGGGTTCTTCGCAGCTCGTGTGGTTCGCGGAGTTCCGTGACGGAGGCGTGCGCGGCACGGTGCTGTACACGGAAACCGGTTCACAGCGTGCGGTCGCGCTGGTTCCGCTGGCGTTGCTGGCGCTCGCCGGCACGGCGGGGCTGATCGCCACCGGCGGCTGGCCACGCCGGGTGCTCGGCGTGGTACTCGCCGTGTCCGGTGTCGCCGCGGTGTGGATCGGCGTGGCGGGCGGCTCGTTCAGCGGTTTGGCCGACGGTTTGCCCGTGGCTCAGCTGCTGGGAGCCCGCGGGCTCGCGATCCTCGGGGGAATTCTCGTGACGGCGGGCGGGTTGGCAGCCATCAAGGGCGCGGGCCGGATGCCTCGCCTCGGCGCGAAGTACTCGGCGCCCGGGGCGAAGAAGAAGGCCGCCAAGGATCCGGAGACCGAGCTGTGGGAGGCGCTGTCCGAAGGCGAAGATCCCACCGCGACCCGGTGATGGCCGCGGAAAACGCGCGTTTTCGAGATCTACGCCGCGAAAGATGACACGGTTGGCATTCGGAGTAACGGACATACCCGGAACCAGGCCGTATCCGTGCGGGGGTTAGCATCGTTTCGGCGGGAAGGGGAAGGTTTTTGTGAGCGACCTTGCGAAGGAATCAGTGAGCACGACGGCCGGTGAGGAACTCCGGTGAGCGTGCTCGAAGACATCGTCGCCGGCGTCCGTGCCGATCTCGCCGAGCGCGAGGCGGTTCTGCCGTTCGACGAACTGAAGAAGCGCGCGACCCAGGTCGCGCCCCCACGTGACGTGCTCGCGGCCCTGCGCGAGTCCGGTATCGGCGTCATCGCCGAGGTGAAGCGGCGCAGCCCGTCCAAGGGCGACCTGGCCGAGATCCCCGATCCGGCCGCGCTGGCGAAGGACTACGCCGACGGCGGCGCCAGGGTGATCAGCGTGCTGACCGAGCAGCGCCGGTTCGGCGGTTCGCTCGCCGACCTCGACGCGGTCCGCGCGGCGGTCGACATCCCGGTGCTGCGCAAGGACTTCATCGTCAGCCCGTACCAGGTCCACGAGGCGCGGCTGCACGGCGCGGACATGGTCCTGCTGATCGTGGCGGCCCTGGAGCAGAACGCCCTGATCGCGTTGCTGGACCGGGTCGAATCCCTCGGGATGACCGCGCTGGTCGAGATCCACAACGCCGAAGAGGCCGACAAGGCCCTCGAAGCCGGCGCGAAGGTGATCGGCGTCAACGCCCGGAACCTGCACACCCTCGAGGTCGACCGGGACGTCTTCTCGCGGCTGGCCCCCGGCCTGCCGATGGACGTCTTCAAGATCGCCGAGTCCGGCGTGCGCGGCCCTGGCGACCTGATGTCCTACGCGGGCCACGGTGCCGACGCCGTCCTCGTGGGCGAAGGGCTCGTCGCTTCGGGCGACCCCAAGGGCGCGCTGGTCAAGCTCGTCACCGCCGGATCGCACCCGGCCTGCCCGAGGCCTTCTCGATGACCACTGAGTACCACGAAGAACCGCACGGCAAGCACGATCCGGACGACCGGGGCTACTACGGCCCGTACGGCGGCCGGTTCATGCCCGAGGCCCTGATCGGCGTCGTCGACGAGGTCGCGGCCGAATACGACAAGGCGCGGAACGACCCGGACTTCGTCAACGAGTTCCGGCGTCTCCTGCGTGACTACGCCGGCCGTCCGTCGCTGCTCACCGAGGCCAAGCGCTTCGGTGAGCACGCCGGCGGCGCCCGGATCTTCCTCAAGCGCGAGGATCTGAACCACACCGGTTCGCACAAGATCAACAACGTGCTGGGCCAGGCGCTGCTCACCAAGCGGATGGGCAAGAAGCGGGTCATCGCCGAGACCGGGGCCGGGCAGCACGGCGTGGCCACCGCCACCGCCTGCGCGCTGCTGGACCTGGAATGCATCGTCTACATGGGCGAGGTCGACACCGAGCGGCAGGCGCTGAACGTGGCGCGCATGAAGCTGCTCGGCGCCGAGGTCGTCCCGGTGAAGACCGGTTCGCGCACGCTCAAGGACGCGATCAACGAGGCCCTGCGCGACTGGGTCACCAACGCCGACACCACGCATTACCTGTTCGGCACGGCGGCGGGCCCGTATCCGTTCCCGATGATGGTGCGGAACTTCCACAAGATCATCGGCGAGGAGGCCCGCGTCCAGATCCTGGAGCAGGCCGGGCGCCTGCCGGACGCCGTCGCGGCCTGCGTCGGTGGCGGATCGAACGCGATCGGCATCTTCCACGGCTTCATCGACGACCCGGACGTCCGGCTCGTCGGTCTCGAACCGGGCGGCGAGGGCATCGAGGGCAATCGCCACGGCGCCACGCTGACCAAGGGCACCCCGGGCAACCTGCACGGCGCGATGACGTACCTGCTGCAGGACGAGGACGGCCAGACCGTCGAGTCGCACTCGATCTCCGCGGGCCTCGATTACCCGGGCGTCGGCCCGGAGCACTCGTGGCTCAAGGACAGCGGCCGCGCCGAGTACCGGCCGGTGACCGACGCCGAGGCGATGGACGCGTTCAAGCTGCTCTCGCGCACCGAGGGCATCATCCCGGCGATCGAGTCGGCGCACGCGCTGGCCGGCGCGCTGGTGCTCGGCCGCGAACTCGGCCCCGAGGGGCTGATCATCGTGAACCTGTCCGGTCGTGGTGACAAGGACATGGACACGGCGGCGAAGTACTTCGGCCTGGTGGAGAACGCATGAGCGCGCTGGACGACATCTTCGCGAAGACCCGGGCCGAGGGCCGCGGCGCGCTGATCGGCTACCTGCCGGCGGGCTTCCCGACGGTCGACGGGTCCAAGGACCTGCTGGCCGCGGTGGTCGACGGCGGTGCCGACCTGGTCGAGGTGGGCGTGCCCTACTCGGACCCGGTGATGGACGGCCCGACCATCCAGGCCGCGTCGGTGAGCGCGCTCTCCGGCGGCTTCAAGCTCAAGCACCTGTTCGAGGTCGTCGAGTCGGTGTCGTCGCGCGGCGGCAAGGCCGTCGTGATGACGTACTGGAACCCGGTGCACCGCTACGGCGTGGACCGCTTCGCGCGGGACCTCGCCGCCGCGGGCGGGCTCGGCATGATCACCCCGGACCTGATCCCGGACGAGGCCGACGAGTGGATGGCCGCCTCCGAGCAGCATGGTCTGGACCGGATCTTCCTGGTCGCGCCGTCCTCCTCGGAGGAGCGGATCGCCAAGACCGTCGAGGCCGCTTCCGGTTTCGTGTACGCCACCGCCGTGATGGGCGTGACGGGCGCCCGTGACCAGGTCGGCGTGCATGCCGAGGACCTGGTCGCGCGCACTCGTGCGCATACGGACCTGCCGATCGGGGTCGGGCTCGGCGTCCGTTCCGGCGAGCAGGCGGCGCAGGTCGCCGGTTTCGCGGACGGCGTCATCGTCGGCTCCGCGCTGGTGACCGCCGCCGCGAGCGGCCTGGACGCGGTCCGGGAGCTTTCGGCCGAACTCGCCGCTGGTGTGCGGAAGACCGTCGCCCCCGCTTGACCTGATCGCGCGTGAAGGCCCCCTTCCCTCGGCTGAGCCGAGGGAAGGGGGCCTTCACGCGCTACCGCTCAGTGCCGCCACCGCTGCGCTTCGGTGATCTCCTCCGGGCTCGCGCGCGCGAACCGCTCGATCTCCGCGCGCCGCACGTCCACGATCGTCCTCGCCAGCGGAGCGCCGAACGCGGCCGCCAGGTCCATGTCCGCCTCGAACGCCGCGACGGCGTCCTCCAGCCGCAGAGGCAGCCGCGCGATCCCACGGGCGGCGCGCTCCTCCTCGGTCAAGGTCCCTGGGTCGACGTCGAGTGGCTCCGGCAGGGACGCTTCCTCATCGGCTCCCGCCATCCCGGCGAACAGCAGGGCGGCCGCCAGCAGATACGGATTCGCGGTCAGGTCGAAGCATTTGACCTCGAGGTTCGCCGCCGAGTCCCGGTTCCCGGCGACGCCGCGCACCAGCCGCAGCGGCGTCTCCCGGTTCTCCAGCCCCCACGCGGTGTACACGCCCGCCCAATGGTGCGGTTCCAGCCGCAGATAACTGACCACTGACGGCGCCCCGATCGCGAGCAGCGCGGGCAGCCGCCGCAGGATGCCCGCGCTGAACGACTCCGCGACCGGTGTCAGCCCGAAAACCCTTTCCCCGCCGGAGAAAAGGTTCCGCGCGCCGTCCAAGACGCTCAGATGCACATGCCCGCCGTTGCCGACGCCGGCGGGCGCGAACTTCGGGGTGAAGGACGCCTTCAGCCCGTGCCGGTGACTGAGCGCGCGGATCGTCTCCTTCGTCAGGACCGCGACGTCGGCCGCGCGCACCGGGTCGGCCGCGGCGACGGACAGCTCGAACTGGCCGTCCGCGTACTCGGGGTGGATCTGCTCCACCCCGGCGCCCTGTTGGTCCAAAGTGGACACCAGGGCGCGGAGATAGTCCGCGTGCTCGGAAAGCCTCGCGTAGCCGTACGCCGGGCCCGCGGTGGCCGACGTCGGATCGTCCGGGGCGCCGGCATCGGTGATCACCCATTCGATTTCGAAACTCATCCGAGCCCGGTGCCCGCGGGCGGCGAGCCGGTCCACCGCCGTCGCCAGCAGGGCTCGCGGATCCTGCGGATGCGGCTTGCCCTCCTGGTCGACTTTCGTGACCGGCGCCCAGGCCCAGCCGGGCTGCCCGGCGAGCACGGTCAGCGCGTCGAGGTCCGGATGCAGCCGCAGATCCCCGACCGGGCCCAGGGAATGCTCACCGCCGGTGATCACGTCGTCCGAGCCGAAGAAGTCGAAGGACTTCGAAGCACCGACACCCCACGCCGCCGCGGACGGCAACGTTCGCAGCGGCACCGCCTTGACGCGCGCGATCCCGGCGTTGTCCACGAAGGTCAGCGCCACGAGCTCGACACCCCGTGCCCGGAGCTCCCCGGTGAGGGCGGTCGCGCGGGCGGTCAGTGCTTCCCGGTTCACCATGGTTCCTCATCCTGGCCTCGATCGGAGTCCCTTGCCACGCCCGGACGCGGCCATAGGGTGAGGCCGCACTCGTCGATCACGAGAAGGGACGCGCTCATGCCGGGAACCCCGATCCTGCCGTTCGTCGCCCGGACGAGGCTGGTGGATCACCACTGCCACGGCGTCGTCACCGGTGATCTGGGCCGGATCGAGTTCGAACAGCTGCTCACCGAGGCCGACACCGTCTCGTCACTGGGCACGACCCTGTTCGACTCGCTGATCGGGCTCGCCGTGCGGGCCCGTTGCGCCCCGGTGCTCGACCTGCCGCCGCACGCCCCGGCCGAGGTCTACCTGGCCCGCCGCGCCGAACTGGGCGCCACCGAGGTCAACGCGCGGTTCCTGCGCGCCACCGGCACGACCGAGTTCCTGCTCGACGGCGGCTTCCTGCCGGACACGCTGACCACGACCGAGCAGTTCGCGGCCCTGTCCGGTGCCCGCGCGCGGGACATCGTCCGGCTCGAACAGGTCGCCGAAACGGTGATCGGCTCCGCCACCGCGGCCGGATTCGCGTCCGCCTTCGCCGAAGAACTGGCGAGACGCGCGACGACCGCGGTCGGGTTCAAGTCCATCGCCGCCTACCGGGTCGGTCTCGACCTGGCGGGGGAGCGCCCGACGGACGCCGAAGTCGCCGAAGCGGCAGGCCGCTGGCTCGCGCGGATCGAGGCGGGCGAACCGGTCCGGCTCGCGGACGAGGTGCTGCACCGGTTCCTGATCTGGACCGGGATCGACCTGGCCCTGCCGATCCAGTTCCACGTCGGTTTCGGCGATTCCGACGTGGACCTGCACCGCTGCGATCCGCTGCTGCTCACCGGGCTGCTGCGGGCCACCCGGTCACACGGGGTGCCGATCATGCTGCTGCACAACTATCCCTTCCACCGGAACGCCGCGTATCTGGCGCAGGTCTTCGAGCACGTGTTCATCGACGTGGGACTCGCGACGCACAACGCCGGTCATCGTGCGCCGGCGATCATCGCGGAGACAATGGAGATCGTGCCGTTCGGGAAGCTGCTGTTCTCCACGGACGCGTTCGGGCTGGCCGAGCTGTACCACCTCGGTACGGCGCTGTTCCGGCAAGGACTGTCCGACTTCCTGTACGCGGGGCTCAGTTCGGACGTACTGTCCGAAGTGGACGCGCATCGGATAGCGGCGCTGGTGGGGCACCGCAACGCCGAACGGGTGTACGGGCTGGAGGGGACATGACGGAACTGGACGAACTGCAGGACCGATGGGAGGCCGCCGTCGAGGCGGAACTGCCGTCCGCGATCGAGCTGCGGCACCGGGTGCACGCCGATCCGCGCGCGTCGGGGGACGAAGAGGACACCGCACGGGCCGTCGTCGAGGCGCTGGGCATCGACGAAGGGGTCCGGGTCGCCAAGACCGGGCGCGCCGTGCTGCTCCCTGGTACCGCGCCGGGCCCGGCCGTGGCGCTGCGCACCGAGCTGGACGCGCTGCCGGTCACCGAACGCACCGGGATCCCGTGGGCCTCGGAGACGCCGCTGATGCACGCGTGCGGGCACGACGTCCACATGGCCGCGCTCGTCGCCACCTGCCGCGCCGCCGCCGTCGTCGGCGTGCCCCGGCCGCTCATCGCGCTCCTGCAACCGCGTGAGGAGACGTCGCCGTCCGGCGCGCTGGACATCGTCGAGTCCGGCGTGCTCGCCGAGTACGGCGTCGAGTCGGTCATCGGCGCGCACGTGCAGCCGAGGCTCGCCGCGGGAGTGGTTTCGGCGGTGCCGGGGCCGGTCAACGCCTCCACCGACGAGTTCGACGTCGTCGTCCGCGGCCAGGGTGGGCACGCCGGCTACCCGCATCTGCTGCGTGATCCGATCCTCGCGCTCAGCCAGATGGTGGTGAGCCTGCAGCAACTCGCGAGCCGCCGGGTCGATCCAGTGTTCGGCGCGGTCTGCTCGGTCGGGCGGATCGAAGCCGGGACGACGGCGAACGTCGTACCGAACGAGGCCCGCCTGTCGGGCTCGCTGCGGCTGATGCGCGCCGAAGACCGCGATCTCGCCTTGGAGGGGCTCGCCGAGGTCGTCCACGGCACCGCGCAGGCACACGGCTGCCGGGCGGAACTGGAGATCAGCCCGTGCGAACCGGTGCTGCACAACGACGCCGGGCTCACCCAGCGCGCGCACCGGCGGCTCGTCCGGACCGGGGCAGGCGTGGACACCGATTTCCGGTCGTTCGGCGCCGACGACTTCGCGCACTACTGCGGGACGACCCGCGGGCTGATGATGTTCGTCGGCCTCGGCGACACCGCGGGCGCGCCCAGCCTCCACGACGAGGTGTTCCTGCCGCCCGACGCCGCCATCGGGCATGTCGCGTCCGCGCTGATCGCGGGCTATTTGGCCGCCGTCGAGGGCTGACGCCCCCAAGAAGTGGATGAAGCGCTACGGTGGCCGACGTGAATACCGCCTCGGCAGCGTTCCTCGCGACCATCCCCAGTCCCGACCAGGGCGTCTGGCATATCGGGCCGGTCCCGATCCGGGCCTACGCGCTGTGCATCATCGCCGGCATCATCGTGGCGATCTGGCTGGGCGAGCGGCGCTGGGTGAACCGCGGCGGCACGAAGGGCACCGTCATCGACGTCGCCGTCTTCGCGGTGCCGTTCGGCCT
Source organism: Amycolatopsis sp. TNS106 (assembly GCF_019330265.1). Lineage (NCBI taxonomy): Bacteria > Bacillati > Actinomycetota > Actinomycetes > Pseudonocardiales > Pseudonocardiaceae > Amycolatopsis > Amycolatopsis sp. TNS106. The sequence goes on from NZ_CP024972.1 coordinate 91,706, forward strand.
GGTCGGCGGGCGGTTGTACCACGTCATCACCGACAACCAGCTGTACTTCGGCGAGGGCAAGAACCCGCTCGACGCGCTGAAGATCTGGGACGGCGGCCTCGGGATCTGGGGCGCCATCGCGCTCGGCGCGGTCGGCGCGCTGATCGCCTGCCGCCGCAGGGGGATCCCGCTGCCCGCGATGGCCGACGCGCTCGCGCCGGGGATCGTGATCGCGCAGGCCATCGGGCGGATCGGCAACTACTTCAACCAGGAGCTCTACGGCGCGCACACCGACCTGCCGTGGGGCCTGGAGATCTACCAGCGCTACAACCCGGCCAACCCGGACGACTTCCTGAACGGCGTCGCGCTCGGGCACGTCCCGCTGCCGGACAGCCCGGTGCACCCGACGTTCCTCTACGAGCTGATCTGGAACCTCGGTGTCGCGCTGCTGGTCATCTGGGCGGACAAGAAGTTCCGCCTCGGCCACGGCCGTGTGTTCGCGCTGTACGTCGCCGGGTACACCGCGGGCCGGTTCTGGATCGAGATGATGCGGACCGACACCGCGAACCACATCCTGGGCCTGCGGGTCAACGTGTGGACCTCGATCCTGCTGTTCGCCGCCGCGATCGTGTACTTCGTCCTGGCCGCCAAACGAGGGCCGCGGGAAGCGCCGGAAACGCTGTGGAGCAAGGACGTGCCGCGGGAGGACGACGCTTCGCCCGCCGCGGCTTCCGCCGAGGAGACGCACGCGGAGGTCGCGGCGGCCCCGGACACCGTCCGGGACTCGGCCGCGGACAAGGCGACGGAGGATCCGAAGCCGGATCCCGAGAAGTAGCCCGCTCTTTGAGTACGTGAAGTCCCACCAGTCACGTCGGCAAAACCGCGTCAGCGGGTGACCAGGCCCCGCCCCGTCACCAAGGGCAGGTCCAGCGCGGTCAGCAGTCCGGGCGGAGCCGCCACCACCGCCGGGATCGCGTTCACCAGCCGCATCGCGGTCGCCTTCAGCCCGGCCGTGTTGTGGTCGCCGTCGCTGCCGACCAGGCGCAGGTCCAGCACGTAGTTCGGCTCCCCGGTCACCTGGACGCGGTAGCAGCCCTGCCCGGCAGGCTGCGGCCAGTCCGGCCCGAGGTCGCCGCGCAGGCGCGTGATGTGCTCCAGCACGCACACCGCCCGCCCGCCGCGCATGCCGCGCACCTCGAACCGCAGCGCCGCCGCCGTGCCCTCGTCGATCGTCCCCGAAGCGATGTCGAACGTCTCAGGAGCCGGAAGCCGTTCGTAGACCTCCTCGACGGCATCGAGCTCGACGTCCAGCCCGGCCGCGAGCTGCCGCACGACGCTGCCCCAGGCCAGCGACAGCACGCCGGGCTGCAGCAACAGCGGCAGATCGTCCATCTCCCGGCCGAAGCCCATGATGTCGAACAGCACTTTGGCCTGGTTGTACGTCGAATAGTCGAGGATCTCCAGGCAGCGCACCTCGTCGATCCGTTCGCAGACGCCGGTGAGCACCAGCGGCAGCCAGTCGTTGGCGAAACCGGGGTCGACACCGTTGACCCACAGCGAAGCGCCGCCTTCGCGGGCGGCCTCCCGGATCGGCTCGATCATCTCCGGCGGGACGACACCTTCGGGGTATTGGAGGAACACGGGGCTGCTGGACACCACGTTGATCCCCGCGCGCAGGAAGCGTTTCAGGTCTTCGACGGCCTCGGGCAGCCGATCGTCGGCCATCGCCGTGTAGACCACGCAATCCGGCTTCAGCGCGATGAGGCCGTCCGCGTCGGTCGTCGCGGTGACGCCTGACGGCCGCCCGAGCCCGGCCAGTTCCCCGGCGTCCACGCCCGCCTTGGCCTCGCTCGAGACCCAGACCCCGGCGAGTTCGAGATCGGGGCGGGCGTCGATCCCGGCCAGCGTGTGGCGGCCGACGTTCCCGGTACTCCACTGGACCACGCGCACGGCGTTCGCCTCCTACAGGTCGGGCAGGCCCAGCTCCAGGTTCGGGGCCTGCAATCCACCGTCGACTTCGATGATCTTGCCGGTGACGTACCGGCCCGCGCCCGACGCCAGGAACACGACGGTGGCCGCGATGTCCTCGGCCTCGCCGATCCGGCGCAGGGGAGTGGCGGCCTCCATCCGGCCGCGCAGTTCGTCGTTGCCCACCACCACTTCGAGCGCGGAGGTCGCCACCGAGCCGACCGAGATCGCGTTCACCCGCACCTTCGGCGCGAGATCGGCCGCCGCGAGCCGGGTGTAGTGCGCCAGCGCGGCCTTCGCCGTCCCGTACGCGGCGAAGCCACGGCCGGTCACGCGGCCCATGACCGACGAGATGTTGACGACCGAACCGCCCGTCTCCAGTAAGGACGGGGCCGCCGCGACGGTCAGCGCGTGGGCGGTGGAGACGTTGAAACGAAAGGCTTCTTCGAGGAACTCGGCGGTGGTTTCCAGCAGCGGCCGGGGATAGGTTCCGCCGACGTTGTTGACCACCAGGTCCAGCCGCCCGAACTCCGCCGTCGCGATCCGCGCCAGCTCGCCCGCGGCGGCCGGGTCGCTCAGATCGGCGGGCATCACGTGCGCTCGCCGGCCGGTGGCGGCGACCAGGGCCGCCACTTCGTCGAGCTGGGTTTCGGTGCGGGACGAGATCACCACGTCGGCACCGGCCTCGGCGAGCGCCACGGCCGTCGCCGCGCCGATCCCGCGTCCGGCGCCGGTGACGACGGCGACCTGGTCGGTGAGCCGGAAACGATCCAGGATCATGCGCGGAACTGTAACACGTTCTAGTTGACCTGGGTCTGGCGTGCAAAAGCCCCCGGGAGTGACTAGGGTCGCCTCACCGCGTCTCGTGACATCTCGGAACGGGACATATACTTAGCGGAACGAACTACTGCGACCTCATCAGGAACTCTGTCGTTCCGGGCGTCCATATCGTTACCCATCGACGGGCTTTCCCGCCCGCCGAACTGATGCCGACGTGTTTCACAGGTGTTAAAGTCGCGCTAACGAACGGGCCATCGTCGTCCCGTGCGCATTCCCCCGGCCGGCCCCGCCCGGCCGCTGAGCACAGACGACGAAGGAGGTCCCTTCATGATCTTCTCCGCCATTCCAGGCAAACAGGGTCTCTATGATCCCGAATCCGAACAGGACTCCTGCGGTGTGGCCATGGTGGCCGACGTCCGCGGGCGGCGTTCGCACGGCATCGTCACCGACGGCCTGTCCGCGCTGACCAACCTCGATCACCGCGGCGCCGCGGGCGCGGAGCCGACCAGTGGTGACGGCGCGGGCATCCTGCTGCAGCTCCCGGACGAGCTGCTGCGGGCCGAAGTGGACTTCATCCTGCCCGAGGCGGACGCCGACGGTCACCAGACCTACGCGACCGGGATCGGTTTCCTCCCCTCGGACATCGAGGAGCGGACCAAGGCCATCGCCCTGATCGAGCGGATCGCCGATGAAGAGGGCCTCGACGTCCTCGGCTGGCGTGAGGTCCCGGTCGACGCGGACCGCGCCGACATCGGCCCGACGGCGCGTTCGGTGATGCCGCATTTCGCGATGCTGTTCGTCGCGGGCGCCGAGGCCGACGGGCGACGTCCCTCCGGCCTCGAGCTGGACCGCCTGGCCTTCTGTCTCCGCAAACGCGTCGAGAACGAGAGCGTGACCGCGGGCTGCGGCACCTACTTCCCGTCGTTGTCCTCGCGGACCATCGTCTACAAGGGAATGCTGACCCCCGAGCAGCTCCCGCTCTTCTTCGCCGACCTGACCGACACCCGGCTCACCAGCGCCATCGCGCTCGTGCACTCCCGGTTCTCCACCAACACCTTCCCGTCGTGGCCCCTGGCGCACCCGTTCCGGTTCGTCGCGCACAACGGCGAGATCAACACCATCCGGGGCAACCGCAACCGCATGCGCGCCCGTGAGGCGCTGCTCGAATCGGATCTCATCCCCGGCGACCTGACCCGCCTGTACCCGATCTGCTCGGCCGACGCGTCGGACTCCGCCTCCTTCGACGAGGTGCTGGAACTGCTGCACCTCGGCGGCCGGTCGCTGCCGCACGCGGTGCTGATGATGATCCCCGAAGCGTGGGAGAACCACACCGGGATGGACGCACAGCGTCGTGCGTTCTACCAGTTCCACGCCAGCCTCATGGAGCCGTGGGACGGCCCGGCCTGCGTCACCTTCACCGACGGCACCCTCGTCGGCGCCGTACTGGACCGCAACGGCCTGCGCCCCGCCCGATGGTGGCATACCGCGGACGATCGCGTCGTGCTGGCCAGCGAGGCGGGCGTCCTCGACGTCGCCCCCGCGGACGTCGTGGCCAAGGGCCGCCTCAAGCCCGGCCGCATGTTCCTGGTGGACACCGAAGCAGGCCGGATCGTCGACGACGAAGAGGTCAAGTCGGAGCTGGCGAAGCAACTCCCGTACGAGGGCTGGCTGCACGCCGGTCTCCTGCAGATCGCCGACCTGCCCGACCGCGACCACATCGTGCAGAGCCACGATTCCGTGCTGCGGCGCCAGCTTTCCTTCGGCTACACCGAAGAAGAGCTGAAGATCCTCCTCGCGCCGATGGCGGTGAAGGCGGCCGAGCCGATCGGCTCGATGGGTTCCGACACCCCGCCCGCGGTGCTGTCGCAGCGTTCCCGCCTGCTCTACGACTACTTCAAGCAGAACTTCGCGCAGGTCACCAACCCGCCGCTGGACGCGATCCGCGAAGAGCTCGTCACGTCGATGAGCCGGATCATGGGGCCGGAGCGGAACCTGCTCGCCCCCGGCCCGGCTTCCTGCCGCCACGTGCAGCTGCCGTATCCGGTGATCGACAACGACGAGCTCGCCAAGCTGATCCACATCAATGACGACGGCGATCTCCCCGGCTTCGCCTGCAGTGTCCTTTCCGGACTGTACGAAGTGGACGGTGGCGCCGACGCGCTGGCGTCCGCGATCGAGCGGGTCCGGCGTGAGGCTTCCGAAGCGATCGCGGCGGGCGCGCGCACGCTCGTGCTGTCCGATCGCGACTCCGACCACCGCATGGCGCCGATCCCGTCGCTGCTCCTCGTGTCGGCGGTCCACCACCATCTGGTGCGGACCAAGGAAAGGCTCCGTGTCGCGCTGGTCGTCGAGACCGGTGACGCCCGCGAGGTCCACCACATCGCGCTGCTGCTCGGCTACGGCGCCGCGGCGGTGAACCCGTACCTGGCCTTCGAGACCATCGAGGACATGATCTCGACCGGTGCCGTCACCGGCATCGAGCCGGCCAAGGCGATCCGCAACTACGTCAAGGCGCTCGTGAAGGGCGTCCTGAAGATCATGTCCAAGATGGGCATCTCGACCGTCGGCGCGTACACCGCCGCGCAGGTCTTCGAATCCTTCGGCCTGGCACAGGATCTGCTCGACGAGTACTTCACCGGGACGTCGTCGAAACTCGGCGGAGTCGGACTGAGCGTGCTCGCCGAAGAGGTCGCCACGCGCCACCGCCGGGCGTACCCGGACAACCCGACCGACCGGGTCCACCGTGGACTCGAGACCGGCGGCGAGTACGCGTACCGCCGCGAGGGCGAACTGCACCTGTTCACCCCGGAGACCGTCTTCCTGTTGCAGCACGCGACGAAGACCGGCCGCGAAGAGGTGTACAAGAAGTACTCCGACGAGGTGCACCGCCTGTACCGGCAGGGTGGCGCGCTGCGGGGGCTGTTCTCCTTCCGCGAGGGCACGCGCGAGCCCGTGCCGCTGGACGAGGTCGAGCCCGTCGAGGCGATCTTCAAGCGCTTCAACACCGGCGCGATGTCCTACGGCTCGATTTCGGCCGAGGCACACGAAACGCTCGCCATCGCGATGAACCGCATCGGCGGCCGGTCCAACACCGGTGAGGGCGGGGAAGACCCCGAGCGGCTCTACGACCCGGCGCGGCGCAGCGCGATCAAGCAGGTCGCGAGCGGCCGGTTCGGCGTCACGAGCGAGTACCTGGTCAACGCCGACGACATCCAGATCAAGATGGCGCAGGGTGCGAAGCCGGGTGAGGGCGGGCAGCTGCCGCCGAACAAGGTGTACCCGTGGATCGCCCGCACGCGGCACTCGACGCCGGGCGTCGGGCTGATCTCGCCGCCGCCGCACCACGACATCTACTCGATCGAGGATCTCGCGCAGCTGATCCACGACCTCAAGAACGCCAACGAGAACGCCCGCATCCACGTCAAACTGGTGTCCTCGCTCGGCGTCGGCACGGTCGCGGCGGGCGTATCCAAGGCGCACGCGGACGTCGTGCTGATCTCCGGTCACGACGGCGGCACCGGCGCCTCCCCGATGAACTCGCTCAAACACGCGGGCACCCCGTGGGAGATCGGGCTCGCCGAAACACAGCAGACGTTGCTGCTCAACGGTTTGCGCGACCGGATCACCGTGCAGGTCGACGGCGCGATGAAGACCGGCAAGGACGTCGTCATCGCCGCGCTCCTCGGCGCCGAGGAGTACGGCTTCGCGACGGCGCCGCTGATCGTCGAAGGCTGCGTCATGATGCGCGTCTGCCACCTCGACACCTGCCCCGTCGGCGTCGCGACCCAGAGCCCGGATCTGCGCAAGCGGTACACCGGCCAGGCCGACCACGTCGTGAACTACTTCCGGTTCGTCGCCGAAGAGGTCCGGGAAACGTTGGCGGCGCTCGGTTTCCGCACCCTCGACGAGGCCATCGGGCACGCCGAGATGCTGAACACCGACGAAGCGGTGGAGCACTGGAAGGCCTCCGGTCTCGACCTCGCGCCGATCTTCGAGATGCCGGCCGAAACCCCGTACGGCGGGGCGAAGCGGCGCACGCGGACCCAGGACCACGGCCTGGAGCACGCGCTCGACCGGACGCTGATCCAGCTCGCCGAGGCGGCGCTGGAGGACGCGCACCCGGTGCGGCTCGAACTGCCGGTGCGGAACGTGAACCGGACCGTCGGCACGCTGCTCGGTTCCGAGATCACCCGTCGCTACGGCGGCGAAGGCCTGCCCGAGGACACGATCCACGTGTTGCTGACCGGTTCCGCCGGGCAGTCGCTCGGCGCGTTCCTGCCGCGTGGCATCACGCTCGACATGGTCGGCGACGCGAACGACTACGTCGGCAAGGGCCTTTCGGGCGGGCGGATCATCGTGCGCCCCCATCCGGACGCGAAGTTCGCGGCGGAAGGCCAGACCATCGCCGGGAACACGCTCGCTTACGGTGCCACCGGCGGCGAGATGTTCCTGCGTGGCCAGGTCGGCGAGCGGTTCTGCGTGCGCAATTCCGGCGCGGTGGTCGTCGCCGAGGGCGTCGGAGACCACGCCTTCGAGTACATGACCGGCGGGCAGGCCGTGGTGCTCGGCCCGACCGGGCGCAACCTCGCGGCGGGCATGTCCGGTGGCGAGGCCTTCGTGCTCGACCTCGACCGCGGCAAGGTCAACGAGGAGATGGTGAATCTCCAGACCCCGTCGTCGGACGACCTCGCCTGGCTCAAGAAGACCGTGCAGAAGCACTACGACCTCACACGTTCGGCCGTGGCCGCGTCGCTGCTCGGCGACTGGCCGCGTCGCTCGGCGGCGTTCACCAAGGTGATGCCCCGCGACTACCAGCGTGTCCTTGACGCGGCGAAGGCGGCGCGCGCCGCCGGCCGCGATGTCGACGAAGCGATCATGGAGGCCGCTCGTGGCTGATCCGACGGGTTTCCTGAAGTACGAACGAGAAGAGCCGAAGAAGAAGTCCAAAGAGGAGCGTCTCGCCACCTGGGGCGAGGTGTACGCCGACGTGGAGCCGGCCGAGCGCAACGAACAGGTGCGCAAGCAGGCTTCGCGGTGCATGGACTGCGGCATCCCGTTCTGTCATTCCAGTGGTTCCGGCTGCCCGCTGGGCAACCTGATCCCGGAGTGGAACGACCTCGTGCGCCGCGGCGACTGGGCCGCGGCGAGCGACCGGCTCCACGCCACCAACAACTTCCCCGAGTTCACCGGGAAGCTGTGCCCCGCGCCGTGCGAGGCGGGTTGTGTCCTTTCGGTCTCGCCGCTGTCCGGCGGTCCGGTTGCGATCAAGCGGGTCGAGCAGACCATCGCAGACCAGTCGTGGGAAGCGGGCTACGTGCAGCCGCAGATCTCGGCGGTGTCGTCGGGGCAGCGGGTCGCGGTCGTCGGCTCGGGCCCTGCCGGGCTCGCCGCCGCGCAGCAGCTGACCCGGGCCGGCCACGAAGTGACCGTCTACGAGCGGGACGACCGGCTCGGCGGCCTGCTGCGGTACGGCATCCCCGAGTTCAAGATGGAGAAGAAGGTCCTCGACCGGCGGCTCGCGCAACTCCGCAAGGAGGGCACGAAGTTCGTCACCGGCTGCGAGGTCGGCGTCGATCTTACCGTCGAGGAACTGCGGGCGGGCTACGACGCGGTGGTCCTCGCCGTGGGCGCGCTGCGCGGCCGCGACGACACGACGACGCCCGGTCGCGAGCTGTCCGGGATCCACCTGGCGATGGAGCATCTGGTCCCGGCCAACAAGTACGTCGAGGGCGACGGCCCGTCGGCGGTGGACGCGGCAGGCAAGCACGTCGTCATCATCGGCGGCGGTGACACCGGGGCCGACTCGTACGGCACTGCGACCCGTCAGGGCGCGCTTTCGGTGACCCAGCTGGACCAGTACCCGACGCCACCGTCCACAAGGGACGATGAGCGGTCGCCTTGGCCGACCTGGCCGTACATCCTGCGCACTTACCCGGCGCACGAAGAGGCGGGCGAGCGCAAGTTCGCCGTCGCGGTCACCCGGTTCATCGGCGACGACGAGGGCAACGTGCGAGCGGTCGAGCTCCGTCAGGTCCGCGTGGTCAAGGACCCGGAGACCGGCAAGCGCATGGTGACCCCGGTCAACGACGAGGTCGAGGAACTGCCCGCCGACCTCGTCCTGCTCGCGATCGGCTTCGAGGGCGTCGAGCACATGCCGCTGCTCGACGGGCTCGGCCTGTCGCTGACCAAACGCGGCACGCTCTCGTGCGGTGCGGACTGGCAGACCGGGTCGCCCGGCGTGTTCGTCTGCGGTGACGCGCACCGCGGCGCGTCGCTGGTCGTGTGGGCGATCGCCGAGGGACGCTCGGTGGCGAGCGCGGTGGACGCCTACCTGACCGGTGCTTCGGACCTGCCCGCTCCGGTGCACCCGACGGCGCTGCCGCTCGCGGTGGTCTAGGCCCGGACAGCGTCACGTCTGGCGCGTCGCGAAAGCCACTTTCGCGACATGTGCGGCCCGGCCCTCCGGTAACGCGGTTCGCGTGACTGGATGGACGACACGTGTGATCCGATGGACGACACGCGTGACTGGATGGACGACACGACTGACGGCCGGGGCCTGCGCGAGTCGTCCATCTGAACACGTGTGTCGTCCGTCCAAGCACGTGTGTCGTCCGGCTGATCACGCGAACGGGCCGTTCGCGAGGCCCAAGACCAACGTCAGCCCCGGCTCCTCCCGAAGGTGGAGGTCCCGGATCAGGCTCCGGGCCGACGCGGTAGGGCGGCCTGCCGCGCAACGCTCTCCGCATGAGAAAAACGTTGGCGATACTGGCTTTCCTGCCACTCACCATGGCCGTCCCAGCGACCGCCGAGGCGGCCCCGGCGCTGAAGTGGACGTCACCGTGCCCGGACTACGGCGTGACACCCTCGCCGGCCGAGGGACTCGAATGCGCGAGACTCAAGGTGCCGCTGGACTACGCCGACCCCGGCGGGCGGACCATCGAAATCACCATCTCCCGCAAGGCGAGCACCTCGCCCCAGCGCCGAGGTGTGCTGCTGATGAACCCCGGCGGCCCCGGGAGCCCCGGCCTGGCGATGCCCGCGCAACTCGCGCAGCGTCAGGGACAGTCCGGCCTGCTCGACAGGTACGACGTCGTCGGCTTCGACCCGCGCGGGACCACCTACAGCACGCCGGTGACCTGCGATCTCACCGAGGAACAGCGGTTCATCGTCGTCGGCCCGTACGCGGAGGGCCCGCGTGACGTCGCCGAGAAGGCGGCGAAGTCCCGTGTGGTGGCGAAGCAATGCGCCGAGTCGAAGACGGCGGATCTCCTGCCGCAGATGACCACCGCCAACACGGCGCGCGACATGGACCGGATCCGCGCGGCGCTGGGGGAGCGGAAGATCTCGTACTACGGCGTCTCGTACGGGAGCTATCTCGGCGCCGCCTACGCGTCGATGTTCCCCGCTCGCACGGACCGGATCGTGCTGGACAGCCTGCTCGGTCCCGACGGGCTGGACGTCCGGGCGCATCAGCGTTTCGCCGAGGGCTTCGATGACCGCTTCGGCGACTTCACGGCTTGGGCGGCGGCACGGGACGACGTCTACCACCTCGGGCGGACGCCGGCCGAGGTGACGGCGAGGTTCGTCGAACTGGCCGAAAAGCGCCCGGGAATCCGAAGCGACACCTGGGGAGCGCTGTACGACGACGCGAACTTCCCGGGCCTCGCCGAGAAATGGTCCGCTCCGACAGCGAAGGCGCAGGGCGGGCCGCTCGACTCCGACAACCACGCCGCGCTCCAGCTCCAGGTGCTCTGCAACGATTCCGACTGGCCGGAAAACGTTCGCTACTACCAAAAGGCGGTCGAACGCGCCCGCGTGACGCATCCGATGTTCGGCCCCGCCGCCGCGAACATCACCCCGTGCGCGTTCTGGCCGGTCGAACGCCGCGAACCGCCCGTGCGGATCCACGACCGCGGGCCGTCGAACATCCTGCTGGTGCAGAACCTCCGCGACCCGGCGACACCGCTCGTCGGCGCCCGCGAACTGCGGGCGGCGCTGGGGGCACGGGCGAAGTTCGTCACCGTGGACGCCGGCGGGCACGGCGTCTTCACCCGGGAGAACGCCTGCGGGAACGACGTCGTCGTGCGTTATCTGCGGGAAGGCGAACTCCCGGCCACCGACACGCAGTGCCCGGCCTGATCAAGAGGACAGAAGGACGATCAAACCGATCCAGCCGAGGCCGCCGACCAGGATCCCCAGCAGGATCCCGGCGGCGGCTTCGGCGAAGGTGTCTTCGCCGAGCTTGACGCGGGCCCAGCCCAGCCAGGCCACCAGGAGGCCACCGAACAGCATCACCGGCCCGAGGGTGAACACCAGCACGGTGATCGCGGCGGATTCGGGCGACGTGTACGGCGAGATCCCGAAACCGGATCCGCGCTTGATCAGCCACCCCACGGCGAGAGTGACGAGCGCCGAACCGGCCAGCGCCAGAAGCGAGGGCCAGACGAGGCCCTGGCCGTCACCGACCACGATCGCGATCGGTGCCAGGAGCATCCAGGCGATCGGAGCCACGAGATGCGTGCCCAGCCGGGCGAAGCCGTTCACCGAAATCCCCACGAGCAAGGCTAACCCGCCCGCGGCTTGGCCGTAGTTGGGCCGAACGGCCGCTTGTACGCCCGGTAGCAGGACAAATACTTTCGAAATGTCGTGCAAGTCATACGGCGATTCACGGTGGCGAAAGGTGGTACGCCATGAAGAGGACGGCTTCCCGGACGGGGATCCTGGCGGCGCTCGTCGGGCTGGCGGTGACGGCGCTGACAGCCGTCGCGAGTCCCGCTCACGCCGGACCGGTCCAGCATCAGGCAGCGACCGGCGCGGAGGCGGTGGCGGCCTACTGGACGCCCGAGCGGATGCGGTCGGCGGTGCCGATCGAACGGCTGGTCCAGGCGCCCGCCTTCACGCCGAAGGATGTCGCGAAGGGCAAGAGCACGATCATCCAGAGCATCCCGAACGGTGGCGGCGCGTGGACCGGGGCCGGCAAGGTCGTCCAGACCGCGGGCCGGGTGTTCTTCACCATGGGCGGGCGGAACGCTTCGTGCTCCGGTGACGCGGTCACCAGCACCAACGGCAGTGTCGTGATCACCGCCGGGCACTGCGTGAAGTACCAGGGCGCCTGGCACACGAACTGGACCTTCGCGCCCGGCTACGACAACGGCAACACGCCCTACGGCACCTGGGCCGCGAAGAGCACGCTGACCACTCCGCAGTGGGAAGCGAGCGAGGACATGAACTACGACATCGGCGCGGCCGTGGTCAACCCGCTCAACGGGCAGAAGCTGACCGACGTCGTCGGCGCGCAGGGGATCGCGTTCAACCAGGCGCGCAACCAGTCGATGTACACGTTCGGGTACCCGGCGGCGGCCCCGTACGACGGTTCGAAGCTGATCTACTGCAGCGGGAGCACGTTCACCGACTTCCTGCTCACCAAGGACCACGGGATGAACTGCAACATGACCGGCGGTTCGAGCGGCGGCCCGTGGTTCCTCAACTTCAGCGAGGCGACCGGCGCGGGCATCCAGGCTTCGGTGAACAGCTTCGGCTACACCTTCCTGCCGGGCTACATGTTCGGCCCGTACTTCGGCACGGACGCGCAGAACCTCTACAACAAGGCGCAGGCCGCCTGATCAGCCCGCCGCCCGTCCACGTTTTGGGACTTTCGTCCCGGTGGGCGGGCGGCTTTCGGCGCGGCATATCCTGGTCCGGTGAACTGGACAGTGGACGTTCCCGTCGACACGCTCCCCGAACTGCCTCCTCTGCCTCCCGAGCTGCGTGATCGGCTCGACGACGCGCTTTCCCGGCCCGCCGCGCAGCAGCCCGAGTGGCCGGACGCCGAGCTGACGAAGCGCGTCCGCGGTGTGCTGGAGAGTGTGCCCCCGATCACCGTCCCCGCCGAGATCGACCGTCTTTCCGACCGGCTCGCGATGGTCGCCCGCGGCGAGGCGTTCCTGCTTCAGGGCGGCGACTGCGCGGAGACGTTCGAGTCGAACACCGAACCGCATATCCGCGCCAACCTGCGCACCCTGCTGCAGATGGCCGTCGTCCTCACCTACGGCGCGAGCCTGCCGGTGGTGAAGGTCGGCCGGATCGCCGGCCAGTACGCGAAGCCGCGTTCGGCGTCCACCGACGCGCTCGGCCTGCCGGTGTACCGCGGCGACATCATCAACTCGCTCGTCGCCAAGCCCGAACTCCGCGTGCCCGACCCCGGCCGGATGATCCGCGCCTACGCGAACGCGGGCGCCGCGATGAACCTCGTCCGCGCCCTCACCGGCGCCGGCATGGCGGACCTGCACCAGGTGCACGACTGGAACAAGGACTTCGTGAAGTCCTCGCCCGCCAGCGAGCGCTACGAGGCGCTGGCCTCGGAGATCGACCGCGGCCTGCGGTTCATGTCGGCCTGCGGCGTCACCGACACCTCGCTCCAGTCCACCGAGATCTTCGCCAGCCACGAGGCGCTGCTGCTGGACTACGAGCGCTCCATGCTGCGGATGGACCGCGCGGACGCGGCGAACCCGAAGCTGTACAACCTGTCCTCGCACTTCCTGTGGGTGGGCGAGCGGACAAGGCAGCTCGACGGCGCGCACATCGCCTTCGCCGAACTGCTGGCCAACCCGATCGGCCTCAAGATCGGCCCGACGACCACGCCGGAGCAGGCCGTCGAGTACGTCCGCCGCCTCGACCCGCGCAACGAGCCCGGCAGGCTGACGCTGATCGCCCGGATGGGCAACGGCAAGGTCCGCGAGGTGCTGCCCGCGATCGTCGAGAAGGTCGAGGCGTCCGGGCACAAGGTCATCTGGCAGTGCGACCCGATGCACGGCAACACGCACGAGTCCTCGACGGGCTACAAGACCCGGCACTTCGACCGGATCGTGGACGAGGTGCAGGGCTTCTTCGAGGTGCACCGCAAGCTCGGCACGTACCCTGGCGGCATCCACGTCGAGCTGACCGGCGAGGACGTCACCGAATGCCTCGGCGGCGCGCAGGAGATCTCGGATCTGGACCTTTCCGGCCGGTACGAGACCGCGTGCGACCCGCGCCTGAACACACAGCAGTCGCTGGAGCTCGCGTTCCTCGTCGCGGAGATGCTGCGCGGCTGACCGGCTCGACCTAGCGCGTGAAGGCCCCCTTCCCTCGTCTCAGCCGAGGGAAGGGGGCCTTCACGCGCTTCAGTGAACAGTGTCCAGCAGGCGTGAAGCCGACTTGAGCACGCCGTCCCGCAGCGAACCCACGTCCGAAACCGCCGCCCCGTTCGCCTGAAGTCCGATGTGGACCGAGTCGCGATAGGTCGCCACCGCGATGCCGACCGCCTGCCGCGGCGCCAGCGGCACGAACGGGTACACGCCCGCGACCTTCGTCCCGTCGAGGGTGAGCCGGTTGGGCGGCACCGGCACCGTGGTGATCACGAGGTCGAACAGCAGCGGCGCGGCCAGCCCGGCGGCCTTCGAGCCGAGCCGGTGCAGCATCGGCGGCATCCGGTCGGCGAGCAGCGGGAACGCGCCAGGACCCCGCGCGGGGCCCGCCGCCTTGTTCCGGCTCATTTCGTGCTGGACGGCCAGCAGCCGCTCCAGCGGATCGTCGAGGCCGACCGGCAGCTCGCAGAGATAGCCGGACAGCTTGTTCCCGCCGAGTTGCTCGGCGGAGCGCCCGCGCACGCTGACCGGGATGAGCGCCCGAAGCGTCCGGTCGTCGGCGCGCTGGCCGCGGTTGATCATCCACTCGCGCAGCGCGCCGCTGAGGATCGCCAGCACGACGTCGTTGGCGGTCCCGCCGTGGGCCCGGCGGATCCGCCGGATCTCGGCGGTGTCCAGCCGGACGAGGCCGAGCCGTCGTTCGGTCGACGGCGGCGCGCTGATCGGCGACAGCGGCGAACGGGTCGCGCGGACGACCGAAGAGGCGATCCCGGCCTGTGCCAGCGTCGAGCCGACGGCTTCCTTGACAGCGTCCACAGGGGAGCGGGGCGCGGGCGGCACGGAGCCGCTGTGCGGACGCCTCGGCGCGCGCGGGAGTTCGTCGAGCAGGCCCACGGCGACGGCGTACGCGCCCGCCCCGTCGGTGAGGGCGTGGTGCAGTTTCAGCAGCAACGCGAACTCGCCGTCCGGCAGGCCGGTGACGAGATGCAAGTCCCACAAGGGTTTTCCGGTGTCGAGCGGCCGCCCCATCCAGCGCGAGGCGTAGGCGGAAAGCGGGTCCGGTTCGTACAGGGAGCTCAGATGATGATGTGAAATATGTTCACTGGCAACGAAATCCGGGTCTTCGGCCCAGACGGCGGCACCGGGCGGGAACAGCGCGGTACGGGGGCGCTGTCGCAGCTTCGGGAGCCGTGCGGCCCGCTCGGCCAGCAGCGCGGTCAGCTTACGCGCGTGCACCTGCCCGTGCGGGCGGAAGGTGACCACCGCGCCCATGTGCATGGGCGTCGTTTCGCTTTCCAGGCAAAGGAAAGCGACATCGAGTGCGCTCAGCTGGGGGCCTGACATCAGTGACCTTTCTCGGAACCGGGGGCGATGGGCACAACTGCACCAGCCTGACATGACGAGCGGGTGGTCGTCATGTTTCAGGGGCGCTAACTACCGCTGGTTTCACTCGAACGATGGGATCACGTTCGGACATGGACCACGGCTCTGCGGCAGATGGTGGACAAGTGCGTCCCCGGGTAACTCGTTGGCGGATCATCCGAGGAAACCGGCAGACTGCACCACCATGACCGACGAACCGAAGCGCCCCGAACCGCCGCTCACCGGTGACGAGCGCACGCAGCTGAACGGCTTCCTCGACTTCCTCCGCGCCACCGTCGTGTGGAAATGCTCCGGCCTCACCGACGAGCAGGCCCGCCGTCCGCTCGTCCCCAGCGAACTGACCACCGTCGCCGGTCTGCTCGGGCATCTGACCCTCGTCGAGCAGTACTGGTTCAACGTGGTGCTCAACGGGCAGGAGGACGTCTGGAAGGAGGCACTGGAAGCCGATCCGGACGCCGAGTTCCGGGTCGCCATGCAGACCCCGATCGAGCAGCTGATCGCCGCCTACGAGGCCGAGTGCGAGCGGAGCCGCGGGATCGTCGCCG
Source organism: Amycolatopsis sp. TNS106 (assembly GCF_019330265.1). Lineage (NCBI taxonomy): Bacteria > Bacillati > Actinomycetota > Actinomycetes > Pseudonocardiales > Pseudonocardiaceae > Amycolatopsis > Amycolatopsis sp. TNS106. The sequence continues at coordinate 107,487 of NZ_CP024972.1, forward strand.
CGATGGGTCTCGACGACGAGGTCCCCTTCCGCGGTGATCGCCGGGTCAACGTCCGGTTCGTGGTCGCGCACATGATCGAGGAGACCGGCAGGCACGCCGGCCACCTCGACCTGTTGCGCGAACTGACGGACGGTCTCACCGGGGAGTGACGCGGCGAGGGGGCAGCGGGAAGAACCCGCTGGTCCGCTCGACATACGTCGCGTATCCCGGCCGGGAACGCCGTAAACCCTTCTCCAGCAGAGGTTTTCCGGTCCCCCTGGCCAGCGTGTACGTCATCGCGATCGGCGACAGGATCGTCGCCGCCCCCACCCAGCTCGTACACGCCAGCAGATACAGGCCCCACCACACGCACGCGTCGCCGAAGTAGTTCGGATGCCGGGTGTAACGCCACAGGCCGGTGTCGAGGACCTTCCCCTTGTTGTCCGGGTCGGCCTTGAAGCGCCGCAGCTGCTCGTCGCCGATCGTCTCGAATCCGAAGCCGGTCAGCCACAGCACGACACCGAGCCACGCGGTCACCCCGAAGGTGTCGCCGTACATCGCGAACTGGACCGGCAGCGAGACGAACCAGAGCACCACCGCCTGGACCAGGTACACGCGGACGAAGAGCTTGAGCGCCGGATTCTCCCCGGCGCTCTCCGCCATCCGCACGTAACGCGGGTCTTCGGGCAGCTTGTGGTTGCGCAGGTGCAGGTGGACGCCGAGGCGCACACCCCAGATCGTGGTCAGCAGCGCGGTGACGACGCGCAGCGCCACCGACCCGTCCCCGAGCGGCGCCGCGACCAGCGCGACGAGCGCGAAGCCCGGGCCCCAGAACGTGTCGACGGTGTCGTACCGCTTGCGCCACCGTGCGATGCCGAAGGTGACGACGAAGGCCAGCAGCGTCGCGCCCGCCGTCACCGCGAGGGTCCCGCCGAGCGGCATCAGACCCACTCCCGGGTGGCGGGCAGCGCGCTCAAGCCCTCGTCGGAGGTGCGGACCGCCAGGATCTGGTCCACGCCCATCCGGTTCTCCTCGAACGCGAGCGCACCGCCGACCAGGTACAGCCGCCAGACCCGCGCGCCGGATTCACCGATCAGCGCGACGACGTCGTCCCAGTTGCTCTCGAGCGTCTTCTCCCAGGCTCGGACCGTACGCACGTAGTGCTCGCGCAGCGCGTGGACGTCGCGGATCTCGAACCCGGCGGTCTCCAGATGCCCGAGCGTGCGGCTCAGCGGCCGCATCGTCATGTCGGGGGCGATGTAGCGCTCGATGAACGCGCCGCCGCCGGGGGCCACCGCGCCGCGGGACATCTGCTGCAGGACCAGCCGTCCGGTGGGCTTGAGCATCCGGTACAGCGTCCGCGTGTACTCGGGGTAGTTCCCCTCGCCGACGTGTTCACCCATCTCGATGGACGCGACCGCGTCGAACGGCTCGTCGGCCAGCTCGCGATAGTCCTGCCGCCGGACCTCCACCCGATCCTCCAGATCGTGCTGGACGAGGCGGCCGCGGACGTGCTGCAGCTGTTCCGCCGACAGGGTGATCCCGACGGCCTGGACCCCGTGGTGTTTCGCCGCGTGGACCAGAAGCGAGCCCCAGCCGCAGCCGACGTCGAGGAGCCGCATCCCCGGGCGCAGGCCGAGCTTGCGGCAGATCAGTTCGAGCTTGTCCCACTGGGCCTGTTCGAGGTCGTATCCCTCCTCCTCCGACGTCCAGTACGCCGAGGAGTAGGCCATCGATTCGTCCATCAACAGCTGGTAGAAGGCGTTGCCGAGGTCGTAGTGGTGCGCGATGGCCGACTTGTCGCGAAGCAGCGTGTGCAGCTTCCCGGACAGCCGGGCCTCCTCGGCGGGCGGTGCGGGCGGCGGCCCGACGACGCCGAGTCCCACCGCGAGCCGGAGCGCCTCGGCCCACTCGCGCGGGCCCAGCTTCGCACCGCGCACGGCACCCGAACGGGTCAGCGCCCAGATCCGGCGGAATCCGTCGGCGAGGTCGCCATCGACATCGAGATCACCTGAGACGTAGGCCCTGGCCAGGCCCAATTCGCCGGGCGCGTAGAGGAGTCGGCGCAGGGCCCGCCGGTTGCGGAGTACCACGGTCGGGGCATCCGGCGGACCGGCGCGTACGCCGTCCCAGGTACGCAGGCCGACCGGAAGAGAGCCGCCGAGGAGCCGCTCGACGAACGGGACTAGGCGGGAGACGGGACTGTTCGGCATAGTCGTGATTCGCTCCTGGACCGGGAAGGGATGGGTCGGATGCCGAGCCGGTTCACGAGATCCAATCCTCGCTCCGGCCTGCTCCGAATGCTTCACGTGCACACCAAGAGTCAACGCATCGGAGTCATCGGCAGCGGCGTGGCCGGCCTCACGGCCGCGTACCTCCTGCAGCGCCGTCACGAGGTCCTGCTGTTCGAAGCCGACGACAGGCTGGGCGGGCACGCGCACACCCACGACGTCCCGAGCGCGCACGGTGGCACCGTCGGCGTCGACTCCGGGTTCATCGTGCACAACGAGCGCACCTATCCGAATCTGCTGCGCCTGTTCGCCGAACTGGGCGTCGCCACGCGGGACACCGAGATGTCGATGAGCATCCGCTGCGACGGCTGCGGTCTCGAGTACGCCGGCGCCAAAGGACTGAAGGGCCTGTTCGCCCAGCCGCGCAACGTCGCACGCGGCAGCTACCTGCGGATGCTCGCCGAAGTCAAACGCTTCCACCGGCACGCGAAGCGCGTCCTCGAGGCGCCCGAGGCCGGAGACGTCACCCTCGGCGCTTTCCTCGCCATCGGCGGGTACACGAAGTACTTCGTCGACCACTTCATGCTCCCGGTCGTCTCGACCGTCTGGTCCGCCGACCGCACCGACACCCTGAAGTACCCCGCGCGGTACCTGTTCGAGTTCCTGCGCAACCACGGGATGCTGTCGGTCGGCGGATCTCCGAAGTGGCGCACCGTCGTGGGCGGCTCGCGCGAATACGTCGAGCTGGCCGCCAAGCAGCTGACCGCCGTGCATCTGTCGACGCCGGTCCGCTCGGTCAAGCGCACCGCACGGGGGATCGAGGTCCGCGACGACGCCGACACGCGGCACCGGCTCGACAAGGTCGTCCTGGCCACGCACGCGGACCAGGCGCTGAAGCTGCTCGCTTCGCCGACCGAGGCCGAGCGCGAGGTCCTCGGCGAGTTCCGGTACTCCAGCAACGAGGCGTGGCTGCACACCGACACCGGGGTGCTCCCGGCGGCGGACTCGGCGCGGGCGGGCTGGAACTACGCCACCCCGTTCTGCGGTGCGGGCCACGGCGCGGTCCAGGTGTCCTACGACATGAACCGCCTGATGCGGCTGGACGAACCGACCGGCTACGTGGTCACGCTCAATCCCGGCACGGCGCCCGAAGCCGGTTCGGTGCTGGCCAAGATGACCTACGAGCACCCCGTCTACACCCCGGAATCCGTGGCCGCCCAGCGGCGCCTGCCCGAGCTGAACGACGACACGGTCGCCTTCGCGGGCGCGTATCACGGCTGGGGATTCCACGAGGACGGCTGCGCGTCCGGTGTCCGCGCGGCGGAGAGCTTCGGGGTGCGCTGGTGACCGTCATGGCCGTGCTCTACGACTCCACGGTGGCGCATGTCCGGCGCGCCGATCCGCCGATCTCGTTCGCCCACCGGATCTACCTGTGGTTCGTCGACCTCGATGTGCCGCCGAAGCTGCCATGGTGGCTGCGTCCCTTCGCCCGCTTCGACTCGCGAGACCACTTCGCGCCCGAGGACACCTCCAGCATCAGGTCCAAATTGGACCGCTGGCTCGCGGCGCGCGGCGTCGACCTCCGCGGCGGCCGGGTGCTGATGCTGGCCGGCGCGCGGATGCTCGGCCACAACTTCAACCCGATCACCCTGTACTGGTGCCACCGGCCGGACGGGGAACTCGAATGCGTCGTCGCCGAGGTCCACAACACCTACGGCGGCAGGCACGCGTACCTCCTGCGGCCCGACGCGGACGGGAACGCCTTCGCGGACAAGGAGTTCTACGTCTCGCCGTTCCAGCCGATGGACGGCGAGTACCGGATGGAGGTGCCAAGACCGGAGTCGCTGCTCTCGGTCAAGATAGCCCTCCGTCGTGACGGGCGGACGCCGCTGACCGCGTCGCTGCGCGGCGTGCGCCGGCCCGCCACCGCCAAGTGGCTGACGCACATGCTGGTCACCCGTCCGCTCATGCCGCACCGGGTCTCCGCGCTGATCCGGCGGCATGGGGTCAGACTGTGGGTGAAGAAGGCGCCGATCACCCGGCGGACGCCGCAGACGGCCGGAGGCACGCTAGATGGATGAAACGGCACGCCCGCGCCGGATGGCGCCCGTACCCGGAGAAGGCGAACCGGCCGGTCCGACGGCCGAAGAGCTGCTCGTCCGGGTCGCGAAGGGCGACGAGCGCGCCTTCGACGGGTTGTACGACCAACTCGCCGGCCCGGTACTCGGCCTCGTGCGCCGGATCCTCCGTGACGCCGCGCAGTCCGAAGAGGTCACCCAGGAGGTCATGGTGGAGCTGTGGCGCACGGCCGCGCGCTACACCCCGGAGCGGGGGAGCGCGCTGAACTGGGCCATGACGCTCGCGCACCGCCGTGCCGTCGACCGCGTCCGCTCGGCGCGCGCCAGTTCGGATCGTGAGGTCAAGGCGACCTTCGAGGCCGCCCGCGCCCGGCCCTTCGACGAGGTGGCCGAGGCCGTCGCGGCCCGCTGGGAACGGTCGCAGGTACGCCGCTGTCTCACGAGCTTGACCGAGTTGCAACGGGAATCCGTGCTGCTCGCCTATTACCAGGGATATACCTATCGCGAGGTCTCAGAGGTGCTGGAGACCCCGCACGGAACCATCAAGACCCGGCTCCGGGACGGCCTGATCAGGCTCCGGGACTGTTTGGGGGTGACGGCATGACCATGCCCGAGATGCACACGCTCACCGGCGCCTACGCCGTCGACGCGCTGTCCGAAGTGGAGCGTGCCCAGTTCCAGCGGCACCTCGCCGAATGCGCGTCGTGCGCGCAAGAGGTCCTCGAACTGCAGATGACCGCGACCCGGCTCGGTGCCGCGCTGGCCGAAGACCCGCCGCCCGAGCTCAAACGCCGCGTGCTCGCCGAGGCGATGGCGACCAGGCAGCAGCCGCCGAAGACGCGGTTCGGCGCCGGGGAGCGCGTCAAGGACCGGCGTCGCGCCCCGCGGTGGGCGATCGCCGCGGTCGCGGCGGCGGTCGTCGGGCTGGCGGGCACCGCCGTGCTCGGCGGGATCGCCTACGACAACCACTCGCAGCTGACCGCCGCGCGGGAGCGGGCGGCGGAGTACGCGGACCGGTACGCCCCGGTCGCCGACGTCCTTTCGGCCGCCGACCTCCGGACCGGGCACGCCGAAACCTCGGCGGGCGGTGGCGGGACCGTGATGATGTCGCGCTCGAAGGACCGGCTGGTGTTCATGGCGGCGCAACTGCCGAAGAACGACCCTGGCCGGATCTACCAGGCCTGGCTGATGTACCCGGGCACCGCACCCAAACCCGCCGGGCTCATTTCCGGTGGTCAGGACGGTGCGCTGCTGGTCGCCGACGGTCTCGGCGGGGCCGAGAAGTTCGCGCTCAGCGTCGAACAGGCGGGCGGATCAGCGACGGGATCGCCGTCGAAGGACGTCGTCATGGTCATGTCCATGCCCACCTGATCTTGCTCTTTACCAGGCCGCCGTTCGCCGCCGCGGGCGGGTCTCGCTCTTGCGCCCGCGAACATGTTGTGGCAAAACACCTTTGCGACACACGGCGTGGCTACTGGATTCGAGCCAGCCTGGTGCATACCGTCCTGCTTCAACGTCGGCAGTTGACATAACTCTCAATCTGAACTTCAGCTCGAGGGTTCGGCCCAGGCTCAGCGACCGGCGGGCAGCACGAGCACACACGATCAGGAAGGCGGCTCCGATGACGCCCCCGCACAACTACCTTGCGGTGATCAAGGTCGTCGGTATCGGCGGCGGCGGAGTGAACGCCGTGAACCGCATGATCGAGGTCGGCCTCAAGGGTGTCGAGTTCATCGCGGTGAACACCGACGCGCAGGCACTGCTCATGTCCGACGCCGACGTCAAACTCGACATCGGCCGGGAACTGACCCGCGGCCTCGGTGCCGGCGCCGCCCCCGAGGTGGGGCAGAAGGCCGCCGAGGACCACCGCGAAGAGATCGAAGAGGTCATCAAGGGCGCCGACATGGTGTTCGTGACCGCGGGCGAGGGCGGTGGCACCGGCACCGGTGGCGCGCCGGTCGTCGCCCAGATCGCTCGCAAGCTCGGCGCGCTGACCATCGGCGTCGTCACCCGCCCCTTCACCTTCGAGGGCAAGCGCCGCAGCAAGCAGGCCGAAGAGGGCATCCAGCAGCTGCGCAACGAATGCGACACCCTCATCGTCATCCCGAACGACCGGCTGCTGCAGCTGGGCGACATCGGTGTCTCGCTGATGGACGCCTTCCGCTCGGCGGACGAGGTCCTGCTTTCGGGTGTCCAGGGCATCACCGACCTGATCACCACGCCGGGTCTGATCAACCTGGACTTCGCCGACGTCAAGAGCGTCATGTCCGGCGCGGGCTCCGCGCTCATGGGCATCGGCTCGGCGCGCGGCGAGGGCCGGGCGATCCAGGCCGCGGAGAAGGCGATCAACTCGCCGCTGCTGGAAGCGTCGATGGACGGGGCGCACGGCGCGCTGCTGTCGATCGCGGGCGGGTCGGACCTCGGCCTGTTCGAGATCAACGAGGCCGCGTCGCTGGTGCAGGAATCCGCGCACCCCGACGCTAACATCATCTTCGGGACGATCATCGACGACTCGCTCGGCGACGAGGTCCGGGTCACCGTGATCGCGGCCGGTTTCGACGCCGGCACCCCGACCCACAAGAAGCTCGACCCGCCGGCGTTCGGCTCCCGCTCGAACTCGACCGCGTCCGCACAGGCCGGTCAGGTCAACGGCGGCGGGGCGACCCCGGTGCAGAGCCCGCCTTCGGGGGCCACGCCGGTGCCGTCGACCGGTTCGAACGGCTACCCGGTCGCGCCGCCGCGCACGCACACGCCGATGCCGTCCGCCCGTAACGAGGGCAACGGTTCGATGACCGGCGGGCTCCCGCAGCCCGGCGGCGGTTCGCGCGGCTACTCGCCGATCGGGTCGAACTCGAACCACGGCAGCCTGCCCGGTCGCGCCACCCCGGTGCACGACGACCCGTCGGACGACGAGGTCGACGTTCCCCCGTTCATGCGGCGGTAGTTCTCGCCAGTACGTTCCGTGAAGGCCTCCTTGACTACTGTCGAGGGGGCCTTCACTCAGGTCTAGGAGGAAACGCGTGCGGGTACGGCGGGTTGTCACGACAAGGGCGGGCGGGGCTTCGCGGCCGCCTTACGACACCTTCAACCTCGGTGATCACGTCGGTGACGACGCGGGCGACGTCTACGCCAACCGCAAGCGTCTCGCCGCCGAACTCGGCCTCGCCGAGGACAGGCTGGCGTGGATGGAGCAGGTCCACGGCCGGACCGCCACCGTCGTCGACGGTTCGGAGACCTCCGCCGCCGAAGCGACCGACGCGCTCGTGACCGCCGAGCCCGGCCTCGCGCTCGTGGTGCTCGTCGCCGACTGCGTACCGCTTCTGCTGGCCGACGCCGAAGCCGGTGTCGTCGCCGCCGTCCACGCGGGCCGCGTCGGCGCCAGGGTCGGCGTCGTCCCCGCCGCGATCGATGCGATGCGTTCGGTCGGCGCCGAGCCGGCCCGCACCGAAGCGCTGCTCGGCCCCGCGATCTGCGGCGACTGCTACGAAGTCCCCGCCGAAATGGCCGCCGACGTCGAGAAACACGTGCCGGGCAGCGCCTGCAAAACCCGCAAGGGCACGCCGGGGCTCGATCTGCGCGCCGGGCTCTGGCGGCAGCTGGCCGACCTCGGCGTGGGCAAGATCGGCGTCGATCCGCGCTGTACCAACGAAGACAAGACGCTCTTCAGCTTCCGCCGAGACGGCACCACCGGCCGGATCGCGGGTATCACGTGGTTGGACGCGTCGTGAGCGACAGCCGGCGGGACGAACTCGCCGCCTCCCTCGCCGAAGTGGAAGAGCGGATCGCCGCCGCGTGCGAGGCCGCCGGCCGCGCCCGCGACGAGGTCAAGTTGCTCGCGGTCACCAAGACCTTCCCGGCCCTCGACGCCGCGCTGCTCGCCGACCTCGGCGCGCTCGACCTCGCCGAGAACCGCGATCAGGAGGCCGGCGCGAAAGCCGAAGAGGTCGCCGGTCTCCGTCCGGACGCCCGGATCCGCTGGCATATGGTCGGCAGCCTGCAGCGGAACAAGGCCAAATCGGTCGTGCGCTGGGCGGACGAGGTCCAGTCCGTCGACTCCGAGCGCCTCGCCGACGCACTCGCGAAGGCGACCAAGTCGGCGCTGGATTCCGGGCAACGCGATCACCCGCTGGACGTCCTCATTCAAGTAAGTCTCGATGACGATCCGAAGCGCGGGGGCATTCGGTTGAGTGAAGTGAGCCATTTGGCGGAGCGGATAGCCCATGTGGGTGATATTCGCCTCCGAGGGCTTATGGCGGTGGCGCCGCTGGGTATTGATCCCGCGGAGGCGTTCGGGAAACTCGCTCGTGCGTCGGAGCGTCTACGGGAAGAACACCCAAATGCCCGTGAGATCTCCGCCGGAATGAGCAATGATCTCGAGCAGGCGATCACGCACGGCTCGACCTGTGTGCGTGTCGGAACCGCGTTGCTCGGTGGGCGCGGTTTAGCCTCGCCCTAGGGAATACCGTCTCGTCGTTACGGGGAGTGGCGGCGAGGGCGGGGGAGTACGGTGCGGGACGCGGCTAAGGCTAGGGAGAGGCATGAGCGCGCTGCAGAAGCTGAAGGCCTACTTCGGGATGGTGCCCGCGGACGAAGACGGCTATGACGTCGAGGATGACTACCGGCGAGGTTACGTCGAAGACGAATACGACTACGACGACGAGCCGCCTGCCCGGTCACGGGGTGGACGTTACCGGGACGTCGATGACACGTATGACGAGCCCGCGCCGCGGCCTCGGTCACGCTCCGTGGCCAGCGCTGAGCCTGCGGTCCACGGAGCGCTGGCGATCGACCGTCAGCCGGAGCCGGTCGCGCGGCTGCGGCCGGTCACCGAGCCCGCTCGGCCGCCGGTGCGTGACCCGTTGAGCCGGATCACGACGCTGCACCCGACGAGCTACGCGGAAGCGCGCGCGATCGGGGAGCACTACCGGGAAGGCATCCCGGTGATCATGAACCTCACGGAGATGGAGAACGCGGACGCGAAGCGTCTCGTCGACTTCGCCGCGGGGCTCGCTTTCGCCTTGCGCGGATCGATGGACAAGGTCACCAACAAGGTGTTCCTTCTCTCACCGCCCGATGTGGATGTCACCGCGGAAGACCGCCGACGGATTGCCGAAGGCGGATTGTTCCTGCGCGGCTGATCACCCGGTGACCGCTGAGCGCACCCGGATGTGATTTTGTCGACTCATCGCCATCCGCGGCCCGTCAACTGCGTCTTTTGACGTGAGGCATGGCAGAGTGGTTACGTGAATGCTGTGTTGCTGGTCGTCTGGTACGTGCTGTTCGCTTTCTGGCTCCTGCTGACGGCACGGATCGTCGTCGAGCTCGTGCGTGCTTTCGCTCGCGAGTGGCGTCCTGCCGGAGGGGTTGCGGTAACGCTCGAGACCATCTACACAGTGACCGACCCACCGGTTCGTCTGTTCAGACGAATCATCCCGACCGTACGAATCGGCGGCGTCGGACTGGACTTATCGATTATGGTGCTGCTGTTGGTTGTGTTCTTCGCGATGCAGCTGGCAACGCCAGGGTGATTTTCGGGGAAGCCCCGGTGGACCTGCAGGCCATGGAGTGCGTGAGGTGATCTGATGTCGTTGACCCCCGCTGACGTGCATAACGTCGCGTTCAGCAAGCCGCCCATTGGCAAAAGGGGCTACAACGAGGACGAGGTGGACGCGTTCCTCGACCTGGTGGAGACCGAGCTTGCCCGGTTGATCGAGGACAACAACGAGCTGCGGCAGCAGGTCGAACAGCTCGACAACGAGCTCGAGACCACCCGTGGTGAGCTCGAGAACGCCAAGGCCGGCGCCGTCGGCCCGCCGCCACAGGTACGCGACGAGCCGTCGCGCCGCCTGGCGCCGGTGCCGCCGCCGCAGTCGGCGATGGAGCAGACCCAGGCCCACTCGATGGTGCCGGACAACGGGGAGCCCAACGTCCAGGCCGCGAAGGTGCTCGGGCTGGCGCAGGAAATGGCCGACCGGCTCACCGCCGAGGCCAAGACCGAGTCGGACGGCATGCTGGCGGAGGCCCGGACCAAGTCCGAGCAGCTGTTGTCGGACGCGCGGTCCAAGTCGGACTCGATGGTGAACGAGGCGCGCACGCGCGCCGAGACGATGCTGAACGACGCGCGAACCCGTGCCGAGACCTTGGAGCGCCAGGCGCGCGACAAGGCGACGACCATGGAGCGCGAGGCTCAGCGCAAGTACACCGAGACCATGAACAACATGAACGCGGAGAAGGGCTCGCTGGGCAAGAAGATCGAAGAGCTGCGCACGATCGAGCGGGAGTACCGCACGAGGCTGCGCGGGTTCCTCGAGTCCCAGCTGCGTGAGCTCGACGACCGTGGCTCGGCCGCTCCCGCGTCGGCGTCTGCGTCGAACTCGGGGCAGTCCTCGTCCTCCGGTGGTGGACAGGGCTACTCGTTCGGCCCCCGGGCCGAAGCGGGCTGATCCAGGCCCCGCCTGATTTCTACCCAGTGGAACGGCCTCGGCACTCTCCGGAGGGTCGGGGCCGTTTCGCTGTGCCCTCGTGTTGTAATTCACCGTGCTCTACATCGTCCTGGTACTGGTACTGGCGGCTCTGGGGCTGCTCGTCGCGGCGCTCATCACCGCGAACTCCCTGTGGGCTTGGATCTCCATCGGTGTCTCCGTCGTCGCGGGGTTGCTGCTCCTCTTCGACCTGCTGCGCCGCCGGAAGAAGCGCGCTCCCGTCGAGGAAGAGGCGGAGGACCCGGCCGAAGACGCCTCCGAGACCGCCGAGACCGTCGAGCCCGCCGAGGGTGAGGAAAAGAAACCCGAGGACGTCGAGCAGACCGTCTTGATGCCGGCGGCCGGTGAGCTGGGCGACGAGGAAGAGGTTCCGGAGCCTCAGCGCACCGGCGACCCCGGCGAGGAGGAGAGCGACCCCGAGGACGTGGCGGTCGTCTCCGAACTCGAGACCGAGGTCGTGGTCGTCGACGAGTACCCGCGCTATCACGTGACTTCGTGCGAATGGCTCGAAACCCGGGACACGATCCCGCTCGGCATCGGCGAGGCACGGCAGCTCGGCTTCACGCCGTGTGCGCTGTGCACGCCTGACGCCGAGATCGCCGGACAGCACCGCCAGAAGGCTTAGAGCTTCTGCGCCGCTTCGCCGACCGCCACGACGTCGGCGGCGATCGTGTCGAGCACCAGGCGCTGTTCCTCGTCCGCGTCGTGAGGCACCGGGATCTCCGCTGCCTCGACGGTCCCGAGCGTGCGCGCCGCCTCGTCGACGGCGTCCGCCGCTCCGGCCGAACCGGGCCGCAGCAAGAGCGACGACGCTGTGACGGACAGGCCGCGCAACGCTTCGGCCGCGGTCTCCAGCGCGTCCCGCTGGCCGGGCGCGGGTTCCTTGGTACCCGGCTCCGCGGTTCGCAGGCCGTGGTGCGCGACCGCGGCGGCACGGAACTCACGGCCGAGCGTCCGTGGGTCGACGTCCTCGCCGCGTAGTTTCCGCGCCACCGAGCCGAGCAGTGCGCGGGTGGCGCCGACGGCGGTCTCGAACCGTTCCGCCGGGCCGGGTTTCGGCACGCCGGGGATCGCGGCGAAACCGAACAGCAGGGCGATGGCGCCGGCAAGGACCATCAGGAGCAGGTACTCGACGAGTACGTAACGCGGGTCCAGATGCCGGGTGGTCGCGTTCATGCCGACCGACATCAGGACCATGCAGCCGTTGAAGACCGCCGGGCGCGTCTGCATGACCGAGAACCCGCCGAGTAGCGCGACGAGTCCGATCGGCAGCAGAAACCCTTGCGGCAGAAGCCAGAGAACGAGAGTGAGCACGACGGCGCCGCCGAGTGAGCCGCCGATGCGCTGCCAGGCCTTGCCGAGACTGTCCCGCCATTCCGGTTGCATGATGGCGAAAGTGCCGAGCAGGAACGACACGGTGAGCGGATCGCCTGGCCGGAAACTCGCGACCACCAACGCCAGCCCGACCCCGAGCCCGCAGCGGAGCGCGTGCCGGAACTGCGCCGATCGCCAGGAGAACGCGCCGCTCAACTCGATCCTGCGCAGTTCCTCGCGAAGTCCTTTCGGAACGTCCACACGCGACTCGTCACGTTCGGCCGCCGCGGCCCGGATGGTCTCGAGAGCCTCCCAGAGCGTGGTGACGAGTTTCGCCGTGTCGCCCGGAAGCCCGGTGGGTTCCTTGCGCCGCACCGGTTCGACTTCGCCCGGTGCCCTCGGGCTCCGCACGGCGTCGGCGAGCCTGGCGGCTTCTTTCCTGGCGGCGTCGAGTGTTTCACCGATTTCTTCGCTGTCCAGTCGTTTCCGCCGGATCTCCAGCAACCCGGTCGCCGCCCGATACCGGAACATGCCGCCGAGGACCCGGCCGGTCCAGCGACGAGGCCGATCCGCGAGCCAAAGCCTCGCCGCGCGCTCCTGTGTTTCGGACGAACCCGACGCGAGCGCGTTGGCCAGCGCGTCGCGGGTCGGCTTGGCGGGATCCTTCGCGCCCATCAGTATCCGCAACAGGATCACGACGCCGACCGCGAGCGCGGGCGCTCCCAGGATCTGTCCCGCCGACGCCGTCCCGGTCAGCTGGAAGCCGTACCCGAACAGCGACGCCATCCCGAGTCCCAGCCCGACTGTGACGAATCGTGCTCCGAGCACGGGTAACAGCCCGGCGACGACCACGATCACCATCAGCAGCCCGATCGCCGCCCACTGCGACACCGCGCCCAGCAACCGCGGCACCCCGACCGCGAGGATCAGCGCGGGCGCGAACCACGCCAGCAGTCGCAGATCCGCCCAAAGCGGTCCGCCCACCGCCGCCATGAGACAGAAGAGCGCGGTGAGGGCCGCCAGGACGGCCGCGTTGCCCAGTCCCAGGAGGAATCCGAGGCCGCTGACGCCGCCGAGGACGACCAGTAGGACGATGAGGAGTCCGGGCCCTTTCATCGGGCCTCGCAGATCGGCATACCGTCAACCTAGAGGCGGTGGCGGGGACGGCAACTCGGACCCTGGTGGGATCGCTTGCCCTCGGTCGCGGTTCGGGTTTGCCTCGGGTGTTGCCGAGGACTGCTGATCCGGTGCCGCGGGTGTTCGCAATCAGTCGACTAATTGCGGCTGCCGCTCTGAATTGCCTTTAAACGTCCTGTCGTCGGTCTCTATAGTCTGAATATGCTATAGTACAGGTGTTCGACTCGGCGTAGCGTTGATCTTGTGTCCAGCGACGATGCATCTCCGAAGACGTCCACCGAGTGGTGGCGCGTCGATACGGCGACGCTGCATGCCCGTAAACAGGAATTGGAAGTCATCAAGCGGCGGGCGGATGCGGAGCAGAACGCGATCCTTGCGGAGATCAATTCCCGTGGTGTTCGGGGCTGTAGTGGTCATTCGACGTTGGCGGGGCTGATTTACGAGGATTTCCTGGTGTCGGACAAGGAAGCCAGTGCTCGCGCCGATCGGGTTTTGGCGCTGCACGCCGGTCCGTCGATCGGTGGTGATCCCGAACCGCCGCTGGCGCCGTTGACCGCCGAGGCTGCGGCGGAGGGCGCGATCGGCGGGTCGCAGATCGACGCCATCATCAAGACTCTCGTCCGGATCCCGTCCACGGTCCCCGAGGAGGAGGTGCGGGCCGGGGAGAAGATCTTGGTCGAGCTGGCCCGTCGTGCGGGGCCTCGGCAGATCGCTCGTGCCGGACGCCGCCTGCTGGACAAACTCGACCCCGACGGCAAAGAACCCCGCAACGAGGATCCGAAGGACACCCGGCCCGAACTACGGTTCGTTGCCCACCGCGACGGCACCCTCGGCCTCAAAGCCAGACTCGACCTGGAAACCTACGCCCGTCTGAAGTCCGACCTGGATCCCCTGGCCAAACCCCACAAAGCCATCGACGGGGTGCGGGACTCCCGTAGCCAGGGCGAACGCTACGGGGATGCTTTCACCGACTATGTGCGGTTGAAGACCACCAGCCGGAACCTCCCCGGCCAGGCTGGGGAAGCGACCCACATTTTGGTCACCATGTCCTACGAGGACTTGATGAATGATCTCGGCGAAGCCCACCTGGACCTCGTCGGCCCGATCAGCGCCACTGACGCGAGGATCCTCGCCTGCGACGCCCGCGTCCGCCCCGGTGTTCTCGGCACTGCGGGTGAACCACTGGACATCGGCCGGTCGAAACGGACTGTGTCCTTGGCCCAGAAATACGCACTCACTCTCCGCGACGGTGGCTGCGCGTTCCCCGGCTGTGACATGCCGGTGCCGCGCTGCACCGCCCACCACATTGTTTTCTGGCGACATCACGGCGAAACGAAAATCGACAACCTCGTGCTGCTCTGCACGAAACACCACCGGTTGATCCACCACAGCGAATGGAAAGTCCGGATCGCCCAGGACGGACTGCCCGAGTTCACTCCGCCTGCCTACCTCGACCCCACCGGGGCACCGAGACGGAACACCATGCACCTGAGGACATAGACCGACCCATGAAGCTGCTGTCGGACCGCGCCGAAAAGTCACCGGCACACCGCAACACCGTCCACCCCAGGGCATAGGCCGAAAACTGTATAACGACCTACACGCCCGGGCTTTCAGAAGCGGCGGATCTGTCGCGCCGCGCTCCACGGAACACGTTCGATGGCAACAAGATCAGTGAAGGCGAGGACGGATTCGTCGAGCCGCTGGAAGGTCGGCCCGCGGTCGTGTGTTTCCTCTAGTTCGCCCGCGACCAGGGCCAGCGGTCGCGTTTCGATCCGGAAAGGCACTTCGGCCAGGAGACGCTGGTCGAGACCGCCCCATGTTCGCAGTATGGCCGGAAAATGTCGGTCCCTCGCGGCACACTGCCGCCGTGACGATCACTCGGACTCAATCCTGGGTCGAATCCCTCGGTGGCCCACTCATAGTCGTGCCCGTTTCCGCCTTGGCGCACTGGAAAGGAAGCCTGGAAGGAGGCGAGGACGACTACGGACGCGCCTGCGCGGTGAACGCGCTCGCGGGCACGCTCCCCATCGGCGGGAGGACGGGCCTGGTCCTCGGCGACAAACCCGCCGCCACTTGCTACCTCCCGGAGCACCGCGCGTTCCTCCGGTGGCTTGCCGCCTACTCCGAGGACGAGTTGTTCGCCGAGGCCGAGCGGCTCCTCGCCGATCCCGCGACGCCGTGGGAGGACTGCGGTCACTGGGAGACCGACGGTCCCGCGATCCTCATGGACTCGGTGACGGCAGGCACGGAGCTGGGCATCGCATATCCCTCCGGCGGGAAGCCGCAGGAGGAGTACGTCGACATCGAAAGGGGGAGTTTCGCGGTCCGGGCCGTCCACGCCCGGGGCGTCGGCCTGGTCCGGATGACCGGGTGAGAACCGGGTTGCCCCCGCGCGCTACCCTTGAATGAACTGGCACCGATCCGGCCATCACCGGGGAGCCTCCGGAAGAACAGGGCCCGCGTCTCAGCAGAACAGGCCCTCAGTAGAACCGGACGGGTACGGCCCGTCACAGCCGTCGAATGAGCGGCCCAGCCGGAACACCACCGGCCGGGCAAGCGGGGTGGTACCGCGGAACGCGCCGGAAACGGCCGTCTCGTCCCCGTGTGGGCGCGAGCCCGTACACGAGACGAGCAGTGTCGGATCTGAGGAGCACCGAAGATGTATCCCAAGGCACAGATGGACGGCGAGACCGGCGTCCCGTCCCAGCCTTCGTTCCCCGAGTCGGAAAAGCGCGTCCTCGCGTACTGGGAATCCGATCGGACCTTCCAGGCTTCGATCGACGCCCGCGACCCCGGCGTCAACGGTTCGAACGAGTACGTCTTCTACGACGGACCGCCGTTCGCCAACGGCCTCCCGCACTACGGTCACCTGCTCACCGGGTACGTGAAGGACCTGGTGCCCCGTTACCAGACCATGAAGGGCAAGCGCGTCGAGCGCCGTTTCGGCTGGGACACCCACGGCCTGCCCGCCGAACTCGAGGCCATGCGCCAGCTCGGGATCACCGAGAAGTCCGAGATCGACGCGATGGGCATCGACGTCTTCAACGAGGCGTGCCGCGAGTCCGTGCTGCGCTACACCGGCGAATGGCAGGACTACGTCACCCGCCAGGCCCGCTGGGTCGACTTCGACAACGACTATAAGACGCTCGACCTGTCCTACATGGAGTCGGTCATCTGGGCGTTCAAGCAGCTGTGGGACAAGGGCCTGGTCTACGAGGGCTACCGCGTGCTGCCCTACTGCTGGCGCGACGAGACCCCGCTGTCCAACCACGAGCTGCGGATGGACGACGACGTCTACGCCAGCCGTCAGGACCCGGCCGTCACGGTCGGTTTCCGCTTGGAGGGCAACGACAACGAGCTCGACGGTACCTATCTGCTGATCTGGACCACGACGCCGTGGACGCTGCCGTCCAACCTCGCGACCGCGGTGCACCCGGACGTGCGGTACGTCGTGGTGGAAAGCGACGGCAAGCGGTTCCTGCTCGCCGAAGCGCGCGTCGCCGCGTACGCCCGCGAGCTCGGTGAGGAGCCGACGGTCGTCGGGCACTACACCGGCACCGAGCTGCTCGGAACCCGTTACGCCCCACCGTTCCCGTACTTCACCGGACACGAGAACGCGCACCGCGTGCTGTCCGCGGACTACGTCACCACCGAGGACGGTACCGGCGTCGTCCACATCGCGCCCGCCTACGGTGAAGAGGACAAGGTCGTCACCGACGCGGTGGGCATCGTCCCGGTCACCCCGGTGGACGCGCAGGGCAAGTTCGACGCGACCGTCTCGGACTACGCGGGCCAGCAGGTGTTCGACGCCAACCCGAACATCATCAAGGATCTCAAGAACGGCACCGGTTCCGCCGGCCGTCAGGGCGCGGTCCTGCTGCGCCACGAGACCTACGAGCACCCGTACCCGCACTGCTGGCGCTGCCGCAACCCGCTGATCTACCGCGCCGTCTCGTCGTGGTTCGTCGCGGTGACCGAGTTCAAGGACCGGATGGTCGAGCTGAACCAGCAGATCACCTGGTACCCGGAGAACGTCAAGGACGGCCAGTTCGGCAA
This sequence comes from Amycolatopsis sp. TNS106, assembly GCF_019330265.1. Classification (NCBI taxonomy): domain Bacteria; kingdom Bacillati; phylum Actinomycetota; class Actinomycetes; order Pseudonocardiales; family Pseudonocardiaceae; genus Amycolatopsis; species Amycolatopsis sp. TNS106. Next base: position 124,767 of record NZ_CP024972.1, read on the forward strand.
GTGGCTGGAGAACGCCCGCGACTGGTCGGTCTCCCGCAACCGGTACTTCGGCACGCCGATCCCGGTGTGGCAGTCGGACGACCCGGCGTACCCGCGCACGGACGTCTACGGCTCGCTCGACGAAATCGAGCGTGACTTCGGCGTGCGGCTGGAGAACCTGCACCGGCCGTTCATCGACGAGCTGACCCGGCCCAACCCGGACGACCCGACCGGGAAGTCCACCATGCGCCGGATCGAGGACGTGCTGGACGTCTGGTTCGACTCGGGTTCGATGCCCTACGCGCAGGTGCACTACCCGTTCGAGAACACCGAGTGGTTCGAGCACCACTATCCGGGCGACTTCATCGTCGAGTACATCGGTCAGACCCGCGGCTGGTTCTACGTTCTGCACGTGCTGGCGACCGCGCTGTTCGACCGGTCGGCGTTCCGCACCTGCATCTCGCACGGGATCGTGCTCGGCTCGGACGGCCAGAAGATGTCCAAGTCGCTGCGCAACTACCCGGACGTCAACGAGGTCTTCGACCGCGACGGCTCCGACGCGATGCGCTGGTACCTGATGGCGAGCCCGATCCTGCGCGGCGGGAACCTGGTCGTCACCGACAAGGGCATCCGCGACGCCGTCCGCCAGGCCGTGCTGCCGCTGTGGAACTCGTACTACTTCCTCGCGCTCTACGCGAACGCCGAGGGCGTGGAAGGCCAATGGCGCACGGATTCGAAGCACATCCTCGACCGGTACGTGCTGGCGAAGACGCACGAACTGGTGACGGACGTCGAGCACGCGCTCGACACCTACGACGTCGCCGGTGCGTGCTCGACGGTCCGTGACTTCCTCGAGGTGCTGACGAACTGGTACGTGCGCCGGTCGCGTGACCGGTTCTGGGCGGGCGAGCAGGACGCGATCGACACCCTGCACACCGTGCTGGAGGTGACGTCCCGGGTGGTGGCGCCGCTGCTGCCGCTGACCACCGAGGTCGTCTGGCGCGGGCTGACCGGCGGCCGTTCGGTGCATCTGACCGACTGGCCGAACGCGCTCGACCTGCCCGCGGACGCGGCGCTGGTGACGGCGATGGACCGGGTGCGCCAGGTGGCGTCTTCGGCGCTCTCGCTGCGCAAGTCGAACAAGCTGCGGGTGCGGCTGCCGCTGGCCAAGCTGGTCGTCGCCGCGCACGAGGCGGACTCGCTGCGCGACTTCACCGACATCCTGCGCGACGAGGTCAACGTCAAGTCCGTCGAGCTGACCACGGACGTCGCCGCACACGGCGGTTTCGAGGTCGCGGTGAACGCCCGCGCCGCCGGACCGCGGCTGGGCAAGGACGTCCAGACGGTGATCAAGGCCGTCAAGGCCGGTGAGTGGACGACGTCGGAGAGCGGCGCGGTCGTGGCCGCCGGGATCGAGCTCGTCGAAGGCGAGTACGACCGGCGTCTGGTCGCCAAGGGCGGCGGCGCGGCCGCGGAACTGCCGGGCGGCGCCGGATTGGTGCTGCTCGACACCGAAGTGACCGACGAGCTGGCGGCCGAGGGCTTGGCCCGTGACCTGGTCCGGGTCGTGCAGCAGGCCCGCCGTGACGCCGGGCTCGACGTCGCCGACCGGATCGCGCTGACGGTCGACGCGCCGGAAGAGGTGGTCACGGCCGCGAAGACGCACGAGGAGTTCATCGCTTCGGAGACGCTGGCGACTTCGGTGGCCTACGGCGATGTCGCCGACGGCTCGGCCGGGACGGTCGGTGAGGGCACCAAGGTGACCGTGGCGGTCGCCAAGGCCTGACCCTCACAAGTGACATGAAAGGCCCCTTCATAGCAAATTTTGCTCTGAAGGGGCCTTTCATTGCAGTCGCGAGGTGTCGATCACCGGGATCACGAAACGGATTCGGAACAGCGGCTTTCTCGCCGCCTGGCAGCCTTGCGCGGGGGAAATCGGCAGGCTGGCGCCGGGGCGCGCGAGGGGCGCGCCGTATGGGGGAGAGCGAATCCATGAGTCCTGCCCGGAAAAGAGGCATCCTGATCGGCGCCACGCTGGCGGTCGTCGCCATCGTGGTGGCCGCGGTGGTGCTGCTGGCCAAGGAGGACCGGGCGCCCGCGGCCGCCGACGGGCCGGGGGAGTCCACCGCGAACGCGCAGGACAGCCCGGCGCAGGTCGCCACCCGGTTTCTGCGGCTGTTCGACACGGGTGACCTGACCACCGCCCCGGTCGACGATCCGGCGGCGGCCACGGCCGCGTTGACCGGGACGCGAAACGCCCTCAGCGGGGCCTCGGTCAAGACGTCACTCGGCGAGGTCCCGACGACGCCGGGTGACGCGACCTCGACGTCGGCCACCTTCCACGCCGCGTGGACGTTCGCCGGCAACAGCGTCTGGAAGTACGAAGGCAAGCTGGACCTGGTGCGCAATGCCGGGAAATGGGTCGTCCGCTGGGCGATGTCGGTGATCCATCCGAAGCTCGAAGCCGGGCAGCGGCTCGCCGTCGCCCCGGTTTCGGCCAAACCGGTCGTGGTCGATCGCGACGGCAAGGCCCTCGTCGGCGGTGACGCGGCGGGTGTCGCGCCGATCCTTCAGGGCGCGTTGTCCAAGGTCGCCTCCGAGCAGAACGGCGGCACCGGAACAACCATCACCGTGTCGCGCGTCGACGTCTCCGGCAAACCGGTCGAGACGCTCTTCGGGCAGGCCGCCGAGACCGACAAACCGCTGGTTTCGACCTTGAGCGTGGCTTCCCAGAACGCCGCTCAGAAGGCCGTCGACGGCTTCGGGGGACCGGCGATCATCGTCGCGATGAAGACCTCGGGCGAACTACTGGCGGTCGCGCAGAACGGCGCCGCTGGGAACAGGCCGGACGCGCTCAACGGCCTGTACTCGCCGGGCTCGGCCTTCAAGATCGCCACGGCGACCGCGGCGCTGCAGCAGGGCGGGGTCTCCGCCGACTCCCAGCTGGCCTGCCCGGGCAGCGAGCAGATCGGGACTCGCACGCTCAAGAACGACAACGGGTTCGACCTGGGGACCGTCTCGCTGAAGACGGCGTTCGCCGCGTCGTGCAACACGACCTTCGGGCGGCTCGCCAAGCAGCTGCCCGCGGACGGTCTCGCGAAGGCCGCGAGCCAGTTCGGCCTCAACGCCGACTTCGAGATCCCGGGGCTCGCGACGGAGACCGGGAAAGTGGAGCCGTCCGGCAGCGGTGACGAGCAGGTCGAAGCCGGGATCGGACAGGGCAGGGTGCAGGTCAGCCCGCTGGGCGCGGCGCTCATGGCCGCGACCGTCGCCGCCGGGAAACCGGTGGTCCCGAAGTTGTGGCAGGGACTGGAGACCAAGGTCAACGCCGGGTATCAGGCACCGCCGGCCGGGGTGCTGAACCAGGTCCGCGCGATGATGCGCGAAGTCTGCACGATAGGGACCGCGAAGGCACTGAAGGGCAGCGGAGCGGTCTTCGGCAAGACCGGGACGGCGCAGTTCGGATCGGGTGCGGACGCCAACGGCTGGTTCGTCGGCTATCGCGGGGACGTCGCTTTCGCCGTCATGCTCGAAGGTTCCAACGACTCCAAGCCCGCGGTGCAGCTGGCGGCGAAGTTCCTGGCAGGCTGACGCTTCGGCGGTCACCGAACCGTGGGTCTTCTACGGTGGACGCATGGAGACGATCGCCCTGGCCGAAGTCGCGGCCGTGCTCGCCGATCCGAGCCGCGCGTCGATGTGCCTCGCGCTGCTCGACGGGCGCGCCTGGACGGTGACCGAGCTGGCGGGCGCGGCCGAAGTGGCCGCGTCGACGGCGAGCGAGCACGTGACGAAACTGACCGAGGCTGGCTTCGTCGTACGGGTCAAGCAGGGACGGCACAGTTACGTCCGGATAGCCGACCCCCGGGTGGCGGAACTGATCGAGCATCTGGCGCAGCACGCGGAGCATCGGCCGGTGAAGGGGCTGCGGTCCTCCGTGCGGGTGAAACGGCTCGAGTTCGCCAGGACCTGCTACGACCACCTCGCCGGAACGGTCGGCGTCGCGCTGCGGGACGGGATGCTCGCCACCGGGCTGATCGACGACGCCGGTGGCCTGACGCTGACCGGTCGCGGTCGTGAGGTGCTCGGTGCGCTCGGGGTGGAGATCGACGACGGCCGCCGCCCGATGCTGCGCGACTGTCTGGATTGGACGGTTCGGCGTGATCATTTGGCGGGCCGGGTACCCGCGGCGTTACTGTCTCACGGAGTGAGCACCGGCTGGTTGTCCCGTGAGGGCAACCGCGCGGTGAAGGTTCTGCCCGCGGCGGAAAAGCCGTTCGCGGAACTCGGTGTCGACCTGGTGGCCCTGCGCAGTCCCTAGTGGACAGTCTGTAACACAGGTTATCCGGGCGCTTTCCGACCGGTACACGAACGTGTGACGAGCACCGCCTCACTATTCTGGAGCCCTCACGGCGACCGGAACGGGAGGCGACATGGAGCAACTCCCGCTCATCCTCGGCACCGGTGGCGCCGTGCTCCTCGTCGCCGTGATCGCCGTCCGGGTGTCGATCCGGGTCGGTCTTCCTTCGCTGCTGCTGTACCTGGGGATGGGCGTCCTGCTCGGCGAAGCCGGGTTCGGCATCCAGTACGACAACCCCGAGCTCACCCAATCGCTCGGCCTCGCCGCGCTGGTGATGATTCTGTCCGAAGGTGGCCTCACCACCCGGTGGTCGGCCGTGAAACCGTCGCTGGGCATCGGAATCGCACTGTCCACAGTGGCCGTTGTGGTGAGTATCGCGGTCACCGGCGCCGCCCTGCACTGGTTGCTGGGCCTGGACTGGCGGATGGCGTTGCTGTGGGGTGCGGTGCTGGCCTCGACCGACGCCGCCGCGGTCTTCTCGGTGCTGAGATCCGCGGGGATCGGCAAGCGGCTCGTCGGCGCGCTGGAGATCGAGTCGGGGATCAACGACGCCCCGGCCTACATCGCCGTCGTCGTCCTCGCCGAGGGGACGACCATCGACTGGTCGCTGCCGCTGCTGGTGGTCTACGAACTCGCCGCCGGGCTGGTGATCGGCCTGGCCTTCGGCTGGGGCGGGGCGTTCGCGCTGCGCCGGGCGGCGCTTCCCGCCACCGGTCTGTACCCGCTGGCCACGGTCGCGGTATGCGTCGTGGCGTATTCGAGCGGGCAGCTCGCCCACGCGTCGGGCCTGCTCGCCACCTACGTCGCGGCCCTGGTGCTGGGGAACTCGAAGCTGCCGCACCGCTCGGACACGCTGTCCTTCGCCGAAGGGCTCGGCTGGCTCGCGCAGATCGGCCTGTTCGTGCTGCTCGGCCTGTTCGCGTCGCCGAGCAGGATCTTCGAAAGCCTGGTCCAGGGCCTGGTCGCGGGCGCGGTCGTGCTGCTGCTCGCCCGCCCGCTCTCGGTCCTGCTGTCGGCGCTGCCGTTCAAGATCCCCTGGCGAGAACAGGTGTTCCTGTCCTGGGCCGGGCTGCGCGGGGCGGTCCCGATCGTGCTCGCGCTGATTCCGCTGTCGTCCGGGGTGCCCGGCGCGCAGGAGCTGGTCGACGCGGTGTTCGTGCTGGTCATCGTGCTGACTTTGCTCCAAGGGGCCACGCTGACCCCGCTCGCGAGAATCCTCGGGCTGGCCCGGCACGCCGAGGCGCACGAGATCGACGTCGACTCCGCGCCGCTCGACGAGATGGGTGCGGAACTGCTGCAGGTCCGGATCCACGCGGGATCGAAGATGCACGGCGTGTACCTGGCCGAACTGCGGCTGCCGGTGGGGGCGACGATCAGCCTCCTCGTCCGCGACGGCGCCGGCTTCACGCCGAACAAGAACACCAGGCTCCAGGAGCGCGACCAGTTACTCGTCGTGACCACCGCCGAAGTGCGTGACGCGGCCGAACGACGGCTTCGGGCCGTCGACCGCGCAGGCCGACTCGCCAGGTGGAAGGGCGAATCCGGCCAGTAGGTCACGAACCGCCACCAGCTGTTCGTCGGTTGATCTCAGAAACTTCTTCCCATTTGTACTCCTTTTGGATTACTTTTCCCGCAATCGACTCCATCGAATGGGTGAGTGTCACGGGGTAAGGAGTACGCAAGGTGACGAAACTTCCTGTGCGGTTCGCTGGTCTAGGGGTCACCGCCGCACTCGTCGGGGTGGTTCTCTCTGCTCCCGCCGCCTCCGCGGCCGGCGCCTTTCCCGCGTTCGGGCTGCCCTTCGACTCGGGCCAGTCGGTCTACTCGGCGGGGATCCACTCGGACAACGGCACCTCCGGCGTGAAGAACGCCATCGACTTCAGCCCCGGGGACAAGACCGTTCGCGCCCCGCTGGCGGGAACGGTCCGGATCCAGCACTGTTCCGGCGGCGACTGGGTGACCGTCGACCACGACGGTGGCCGGCGGACCGGGTACTACCACCTGGAGGGCATCGCGGTCACGGACGGCCAGAAGGTCGCCCCTGGCGACGCGCTCGGCCGGACCGGCAACGCGCTGCCCTGTGGTGGCAGCAGTACCGGCGCCCATGTGCACTTCACCCTGTGGACCCTGCCCGCGGCCGCCGCGCAGGGCGGAGACTCGCGCGACTTCGGGGTCGGCGCGGGCAACTGGAACGGCCTGTCCTACGACGAGGTCTCGACCAAGGTCGCCGAGGCCTACGGCGAAGCCGTCGACGGCAAGACCTTCGGCGGCTGGCGGTTCACCGCGGGCACCGATCAGTACTCCGGCACCGCGACCGAGGTCTCCTCCCGCTCGACCGTCCCGCTGCCCGGCCGATTCCGGGCCTGACCTGCCGTTGCCCGGCGCGGCGCGGCGCCGGGCAACGGTTCTTCCCGCTTGCGGAACACGTGAGCGGCGTCTCAAGATGCGGACGAGGGCTGGCTCGATCGCCCGCCCATCCGCTAACTTCGTCCGTAGGTCACGAGTGTCAGCGTCAAGCCCCGGCTAGCTGACCGGCAACCCTCCTTCCGCGGTGGGGTGCCCCGGGTGAGGACCTGGCTCGTCGCGTGGTGCGACGGGCAAGCGCGGGATCCTCGGCGGGTCCCCTGGCCCGGAGGATGACGATGACTCTCGCTCTCGAACGCACCAGCACCCCCGCTGAAGTCGCTGAAGACGTTGCCACGCACCAGATCCCGGCGGTCGCGTGCGCTGATCTCCGGGTTCCGCTGGTCACCGGCGGCGACATCGGTTACGCCAACCTCGATCACGCGGCGAGCGCCCCCTGTCTGGACAAGGTGCGTGCCGCGGTCGACGAATTCCTGCCCTGGTACGCCAGCGTGCACCGCGGCGCCGGCTTCGCTTCGCAGGTCTCGACCAAACTTTACGAGCGCACGCGCGGAATCCTGCGCGACTTCGTCGACGCGCGGTCGACCGACACCGTCGTGTTCACCCGCAACACCACCGATTCCTTCAACCTTCTCGCGCGCAGCCTGCCGAAACACACCTCGGTCGTCGTGTTCGACACCGAGCACCACGCCGCGCTGCTGCCGTGGAAGGGACCGAACGTCCGCCGGATCGAAACCCCTCGGACCCGCCTCGCCGCGGTGTCCGCTGTGGACGAAGCGCTCGCGGACTGCCCGCAGGGTCCGCGGCTGGTCGTGCTCACCGGCGCGTCCAATGTGACCGGGGAACTGTTGCCCGTCAAGGAGATCGCGGCCGTCGCGCGGCGGCACGGCGCCCGGATCGCGCTCGACGCGGCGCAGCTCGCGCCGCACCGGAAGATCTCGGTGCGCGAACTGGACGTCGATTATGTCGCGCTCTCGGGGCACAAGCTGTACGCGCCTTTCGGGGCGGGCGCGCTGATCGGCCGCGCCGACTGGCTGCGCGCGGCTCAGCCGTACCTCGCCGGTGGCGGCGCGACGAAGCTCGTCAACCGTGACTCCGAAAACCTCGGCGTGGTCTGGAATTCCGGTCCCGAGCGGCACGAAGCCGGTTCGCCCAACACCGTCGGCGTCTACGCGCTCGGTGTCGCCTGCGAAACCCTGGCCTCGAACTGGGACGGGATCGTCGCCCACGAGGAGGAATTGCTGGCGCGCCTGCGCCGCGGTCTCGCCGCCATCCCCGGATTCGCCGAACTGCGGCTGTTCGACGCGCCGGTCGACCGGGTCGGCACGCTCAGCTTCGTCGTCGACGGCTTCGACCCGGGCTGGCTCGCCGCGGTGCTGTCCGCGGAATACGGCATCGGCGTGCGAGACGGCGCGTTCTGCGCGCACGTGGCGACCAAGCGGCTGATCGCCGTGGCCGGTTCGACGGGTCAGCAGGCCGTGCGGGTCAGCCTCGGCCTCGGGAGCACCACCGAGCACGTGGACCGGATCGTCCTGGCGCTGCGCCAGATCGTGGCCCGCGGCGCGCGCTGGCAGTACGAGAAGCCGGAAGGCCGCTGGGTGCCGGAGAACGATCCGCGGGAGCTTCCCCCGTTCTGCGCCTGACCCACTACCCTCACCCCGTATGGGGAACGAGCGACCGCGTTACTGGTTTCCGCTGGCGTTGCTGGGATTCGCCCAGTTGCTGGTGGTGGCTTTCGGCGGGATGTGGTCCGGAGGATGGTTCGCCTACGCGCCCGCCGCTGGACGGCGGTTCCTGACCCAGGAGCTGTACGGGGTCGGTGAGGGCAGGTACGCGGGCTTGTACGGCGTCGAGATGAGCCGTGAGAACGCTGCCGCGCTGGATGCGTCGTTCGACATCGTCGGCCGGACCGACGGCTGGCTGTTCGCCGTCCTCGCGGTCTACCTCGGCACGGTGCTGTTCTACGCCATCCGGACGAAGGCCCTGCGCTGGTGGAAGGTCGCCGCGATCGCGCTCGGCGGGCTGGTCGGCATCGTGCTGGCGGATCTGGTCGGCTACTGGGAGCTCGATCTCGACGGCGACACCCGGAGCGCGATCCTGCTGACGCTCGGCCTGGCCGGGCTCGCGTGGCTGGAGCGCAGCGTCCTGGTCCTCGTCGTGGCCGCGGCGTTCGTGCTCTGCGCGGTCGTGTTCGCGCAAGGGCAGCTCGCGCTGGTGCTGTCGTCACTGGTCGTGCTCGCCGGGGCGTTCGCCGCCCTGCTGAGCAGGCCGAAGGCGGCCGCCGAGGAGTCCTGAACACGCTCAGTGGACAATGGGGCGGTGAGTACAGAGCCCGAAACGGCGCCACCGTCGCCACCGCTGCCCAAGAAGCGCGTCGCCGTGGTGTTCGCCGTCGCCGCGGTGCTGTGGGGGATCGACCTCCTCACCAAGCAGATCGCCGTGTCCACGCTGGAGGGCAAGCAGCCGGTCGAGTTCCTCGGCGGGCTCGTGTACTTCCAGCTCGTGCGCAACCCCGGTGCCGCCTTCTCGATGGCGACCGGGCTGACCTGGGTGCTCGCGCTGGTCGCGATCGCCGTCGTGATCGCCATCGTCTGGCTGTCCCGGCGGCTGCGCTCGGTCGGCTGGGCGATCGGCCTCGGCCTGGTGCTGGCGGGCGCCCTCGGCAACCTGACCGACCGGATCTTCCGCGCGCCCGGCCCGCTGCAGGGACACGTGGTCGACATGATCTCCGCGTTCGCGCCGAACGGGCAGGGCTGGGCGATCTTCAACGTCGCCGACTCCGCGATCTGCGTCGGCGGCGTGCTCATCGTGATCCTTTCCTTGCTGGGCAAGGACTACGATGGAACGTCTACAAAGGACAAGAAGAAGGCGGCGAGCGAATGAGCGCGCGGATGTTGCCCGTTCCCGACGGGCTCGACGGCATGCGCGTCGACGCGGGGCTGGCGAAACTACTGGGACTTTCCCGCACGGTCGTGGCGGAACTGGCCGAATCCGGCGAGATCCTCCTCGACGGCAGGCCCGCCGGGAAGTCCGACCGGCTGACCGCCGGCGGACTGCTCGAGGTGACGCTGCCCGATCCGGCCTCGGCCGTCGAGGTCGTCGCGGAACCCGTCGAAGGCATGAAGATCCTGCACGACGATGACGACATCGTGGTGATTTCGAAGCCGGTCGGCGTCGCCGTGCACCCGAGCCCCGGCTGGACCGGGCCGACCGTCGTCGGCGGGCTCGCCGCCGCCGGGCTGCGGATCGCGACCTCGGGCGCCGCCGAACGTCAAGGCGTCGTGCACCGGCTGGACGCCGGCACCACCGGCGTGATGGTCGTGGCGAAGAGCGAGCACGCGTACACCGTGCTGAAGCGGGCGTTCAAGGAACGGACCGTCGACAAGGGCTACCACGCCATCGTGCAGGGCCACCCGGACCCGACGCGCGGCACCATCGACGCGCCGATCGACCGGCATCCCCGGCACGACTACAAGTTCGCCGTCGTCCAGGGCGGGCGGCCCAGTGTCACGCACTACGAGGTCGTCGAGGCCTTCCGCGCCGCGTCGCTGGCCCAGATCAAACTGGAGACCGGGCGCACGCACCAGATCCGCGTGCACTTCTCGGCGCTCAAGCACCCCTGCGTCGGCGACCTGACCTACGGCGCCGACCCGGCGCTGGCGCGCAAGCTGGGGCTCTCCCGGCAGTGGCTGCACGCCAAGACGCTCGGCTTCGCCCATCCGTCCGACGGGCGCTGGGTCGAGTTCGAGTCGGAGTACCCGGACGACCTGGCCAACGCGTTGCGGATCCTGCAGGACGAGAACTAGGCGTGCGCGTCAGTCGTCGATCGACCAGGTCAGCGTGCGCTCGTCCGGCTCCGGCCTCGGCGACCAGCGCACGGCGACCACGCGGGTCGCGTCCGGCAGCACGTAGACGGTGTGCCCGCCCAGGGTCTCCCCGGGCCGGACACCGATCTTGTGCGGCGGCCGCGAGGTCAGCGAGACCGGCGCCTTGGTGATCGGCTTGCCGTCCGCGGTGAGCAGTTCGAGGTAGTTGTCCGGGAGCGACACGAACGGGATGTTCCCGCGGTTGGTGATCTCGGTGTGCACCACGACCGATCGTTCCCCGGCTTCCAGCGAGTAGCCCGCGGCGCTGAACAGGTAGTCCGCCGGGTCCTGGACCTCCAGCAACTGGACGGTGAGCTGCTCGCCCTCCAGACCCTGGGTCTCCATCACGTCACCGGTCCGGCCCTTCTTGCCTTCCGGGGCGGCCTGCGGCGTGACCTGCTGTTCGTCGCCGCGCGCCCAGGACGCGGTCTGCGGGACGCCCCAGGTGCTCATCACCGGGTCGGCGGGCGCCATCGGGGGCGGCGCGAACTGCTGCTGCGGTGGGGCGGGCGGCCGCGGAGGCGGCGCCATCGGCTGGCGCACCGGGGCCGACGGCGGGCCGGGGTAGCGGCCCGACGGAGTGCCGTGCACGTTGTACGCGCCCGACGGCGTGCCTTGGACGTTGTACGGTCCGGAGGGAGTGCCCTGGACGTTGTGCGGCCCGGAATGCCCAGGCGGACGCTGAAGCTGCTGAGGTTGCTGGGGCTGCTGGGCCCACGAGGGCGGCGCGCTCGAGATGGCGGCCCGGAGCCCGTTCGGGTCGCTCTCCACGCCCACGAGCAGCGGCAATCCGCTGCCGGAGAGGGCGACCAGGCGGTACGCGACCTCGCGCGGGTCCATCCCGACCTTGGCCGCGAGTTCGTGTACGGCCGCCTTGCCCAGGTCCGCGAGGGCGGCGAGCAGGCGGATGTCCACGGGATCGGTCACGGCCACGTCCGGGAACGCTACCGTCTCGCTCCCGGCGCCGCGGGGAGAGGCCGCCCGAGCGCGGCAAAACCCGGCTTCGGTAGTACTCGGTCTCCATTAGGGTCGGGTTACCGCCTCCATCGACCTCTGGGGAAAGAAAACATGAGCGAAGTCTCCGCCCTCGCCGACGAGTTCGTCGAAGCCCTCTTCGACGCCGAGCCGGTCATGCCCGCTTTGCAGGGCTTCCGTCCGGAATCGACCGGGCTCAGCGATCTCAGCGAGGCCGCCGGGGACGCCTTCCGCGCGCGGCTGTCCGGGCTCGCCGAGCGGGCCGAGGCGCTCGCCGCCGACGGTTTGAGCGCGGAGGAGAAGACCACCCGTGACGTCCTGATCGCGATGGCGCGGGCGAGGATCGCGCTGCTGGACTCGCGGTTCGTCGAGTTCACCGTCAGTGACCTGTTCATCTCGCCCGCCGCCGAGGTGCTCACCGTGCTGCCGATGATGTCGGTCGGGACGGGCGCGCAGGCCGAGGCGCATCTCGGGCGGATCGCGGCGATCCCGGAGTACCTGCGGCAGGCCGCGCAGCGGCACCGTGACGGCGTCGCCCGCGGCCTGGTCCCGGTCGCGTACCTCGTCGACGCCGCCGTCGCCTACCTCGACCGGCACCTCGCCGATCCTTCGGCCGATCCGCTGCTGCGCCAGCCCGCGCCCGACGAGGACTTCGAGACCCGCCGCGCCGGCCTGCTGCGCGACGTCGTCCGGCCCGCGATCGCCGAGTACCGCGAGGTGCTCGCGAAGGAGATCGCGCCGCACGGCCGCCCCGAGGACAAGCCCGGCGTCTGCTGGCTGCCCGACGGCGAGCGCATCTACGCCCTGCTCGCCGAGATGCACACGACGACCGACCGCACCCCGCGTGAGCTGCACCAGACCGGGCTCGACGTGATCGCGGGCCTCGCCGCCGAGTACCGCGAGTACGGCTCGCGGGTCTTCGGCACCAGCGACCTCCAGGAGATCTTCACCAAGCTCCGCTCCGACCCGGCCCTGCGCTGGTCCGGTGCCGACGAGATGCTCGACTCCGCCCGCGCGGCCATCACCAGGGCCGAGGCCGAGGCGCCGAAGTGGTTCGGCCGGATCCCGCCGCAGCCGTGGACGGTCGAGCCGGTGCCCGCCGAATCCGCGCCCGGCGCGCCCGCCGCGTACTACATGTGGCCCGCGGTCGACGGCTCCCGGCCCGGGATCTACTTCGCGAACACCCACAAGGCGGAGGAACGGTTCCGGCACGCGGCGGAGGCGACGGCGTTCCACGAGGCCATCCCCGGCCACCACTTCCAGCTGAGCCTCGCGCAGGGCCTCACCGAACTCCCGCTGCTGCGCCGCATCGGCGACTTCACCGCGTACGCCGAGGGCTGGGGCCTGTACACAGAGCGCCTCGCCGACGAAATGGGCCTGTACTCCGACGACGTCGCGAAGCTCGGCATGCTGACCATGGATTCGATGCGCGCCGGACGGCTGGTGGTCGACACCGGGCTGCACGCGCTGGGCTGGAGCCGCCGCCAGGCGATCGACTTCCTCGCCGAGAACACGCCGATGGCGCCGGTGGAGATCGAGTCCGAAGTGGACCGGTACATCGCCTTCCCCGGGCAGGCGCTGTCGTACATGGTGGGACGGCTGGAGATCCAGCGCATCCGTGCCGAGGCCGAACTGAAGCTGGGCAGCCGGTTCGACATCAAGGCCTTCCACGACGTCGTGCTCGGTGGCGGGTCGCTGCCGCTCTCGGTGCTGGACGGCGTGGTCCGTGACTGGGTCGGCGGCCATGGCGACACCCCGAACGGTCTCGCCGACGAGTTGATGAAGCTCAAGTTCGAAGAGTTCCCGCTGTGGCGCTCGCTGCTCGGGCTCCCCGGCGACGAAGGCGCGCTGCCCGATCCGAGCGCGGAGGCCGCGGCCGCGCAGCGCGCGACGGCGATCGCCATCGCCGAGCGCGCCGAAGCCCTCGACACCGAGGGGCTTTCCCCAGCCGAGGCGGTCACCCGTGAGGTCGTGATCCAGCAGGCCAAGGCGATGGTCGACGTCGTCGACGCCCGTGCGGCCGAGTTCTCGGTCAGCGACGGGCTGGCCTCGCCCGCGCTGTTCATGCTCAACGAACTCTCGGTGCTGTCGCTGAACGACGAGGAAAAGGTCCGCGGTTATCTGAAACGGCTGGAAGGCATGGGCGCCTATCTGGACGCCCTGATCGTGCGCCAGCGCGCGGCGGCGGCCGACGGGCTGGTCCCGCCCGGCTTCCTCGTCGAAGGCGGGATCGCTTACGTGGAGCGTTATCTCGGGGACGAGGCGGGGGATCCGCTGGCGCTCACCGCGTCCGTTTCCGTGGAAGGCTACGAAACCGAACGCGACCGGCTGCTGGCCGAAGTCGTCCGGCCTGCCTACCGGCGCTACCGCGACTTCCTCGCCGACGAGCTGCGTCCCGTGGCGAAGCCCGAAACCGAGCCGGGTCTCTGCGCGCTCCCCGGCGGGCAGGAGAAGTACGCCGCGCTGATCCGGGCGCACACGTCCACCGAGCGCACCGCCCAGGAGCTGCACGACACCGGCCTCGGCATGATCGCGAAACTGGCCGACCAGTACCGCGAGCTGGGCGAGAAGATCTTCGGCACCCAGGATCTCGAGAAGATCTTCGAGCGGCTGCGCACCGACCCCGCCCTGCGCTGGCGGGACGGCGACGAACTGCTCGACGCCGCGCGTGACGCCATCACCCGCGCCGAAGCCGTCGCCCCGCAGTGGTTCTCGACCGTGCCCGAGGAGCGGTGCCAGGTCGAGCCGGTCCCGCCCGCGGAAGCGCCCGGCGGCACGCTGGCGTACTACATCGAGGCGTCGCTCGACGGCTCGCGGCCGGGCACCTACTACGCGAACACCCACGAGGCCGAGCAGCGCCCGAAGCACACGAGTGAGGCGATCGCCTTCCACGAAGCCGTTCCGGGGCACCACTTCCAGATCTGCATCGCGCACAAGCTCAAGGGCCTGCCGATGTTGCGCGGGCACGCGGACGTCAACGCCTACGTCGAAGGCTGGGGTCTCTACTCGGAGCGCCTCGCCGACGAGATGGGCCTGTACTCCAGCGATCTGACCAGGTTCGGCATGCTCACCCAGGATTCGATGCGCGCCGGGCGGCTCGTCGTCGACACCGGGATGCACGCGCTCGGCTGGAGCCGTCAGCAGGCCGTGGACTACCTGGCCGAGAACACGCCGATGGCCAGGGTGGAGATCGAGGCCGAGATCGACCGCTACGCCGCCGTTCCGGGGCAGGCGCTGTCGTACATGGTGGGGCGGCTGGAGATCGAGCGGATCCGCGCCGAGGCCGAGGCCGCGCTCGGCGACCGGTTCGACATCAAGGGCTTCCACGAGGTCGTGCTGAGCAACGGGATCCTGCCGCTGCGGGTGCTGGACGACGTGGTGAAGGCCTGGGTGGCGGCGCAGTGAGCCGGGCCACAGGCGAAAGGCGGCGTCCCGGCGCATACTGTCGCTAAGCGAGCGCTCAGTAACGTACGAGGGAGATGCCGATGAGGATCGGGACCGCGATCAGCTACGCCGGTGGTTTCGCCGACAGTGTGGCGGACATCGTCGAGCTGGAGAAGGCCGGACTGGACATCGTCTTCGTCCCCGAGGCCTACTCGTTCGACGCGGTCAGCCAGCTCGGCTACGTCGCGGCGAAGACCGAACGGGTCCAGATCGCCTCGGGCATCTTCCAGATCTACACGCGGACCCCGACGCTGACCGCGATGACCGCCGCCGGGCTGGACTTCGTCTCCGACGGCCGGTTCACGCTCGGCATCGGCGCGTCGGGTCCGCAGGTCATCGAGGGTTTCCACGGCGTGAAGTACGACGCGCCGCTCGGCAGGACCCGCGAGATCATCGACATCTGCCGTCAGGTTTGGCGGCGGGAGAAGGTGGTGCACTCCGGCACGCACTACTCGATCCCGCTGCCCCCCGAGCAGGGCACGGGCCTCGGCAAGCCGCTGAAGCTGATCAACCACCCGGTGCGCGAACGGATCCCGATCCTGCTGGCCTCGATCGGTCCGAAGAACGTCGCGCTCACCGCCGAACTCGCCGAGGGCTGGGAGCCGATCTTCTTCCACCCCGAGAAGGCCGCCGAGGTCTGGGGCGCGTCGCTGGCCGAGGGCAAGGCGAAGCGAGACCCGTCGCTGGGCGAGCTGGACACCTTCGTCGGCACCGCGCTGGCGATCGGTGACGACGTCGAAGGGCTGCTGGACCACCTGCGCGGCATGCTGGCGCTGTACATCGGCGGCATGGGCGCGCGCGGCAAGAACTTCTACAACAGTCTCGCTCAGCGGTACGGCTACGAGGCCGAAGCGAAGCTCATCCAGGACCTCTACCTGGACGGCAAGAAGGAAGAGGCCGCCGCGGCGGTGCCGAAGGAGCTGATCAGGGCGATCTCGCTGATCGGGCCCGAGGGCTACGTCAAGGAGCGCCTCGCCGCCTTCCGTGAGGCCGGTGCGACCACGCTGGTGGTCAACCCGCTGCTGCCCGGTCGTGAGGCCCGTGTCGCGCAGGTTTCGAAGCTTCGCGAACTCGTCGGCTAGCGACGCGGCGGGGAGGCGAACCTCTCACCTGTATCGATCCGGTATACTTGACCTGCGCCGGTGTACCCCCTTCGTGGTCAAAAAACGGCCTCCCGGTGGAAAGAGAACGTAAACCACGCCTGAACGGCCGGAAAATCCGCCATTATCAGGAGTGAAAGCGAGACCTCGGGGGAATACGTTCGCGACGAAGGTGAGGTGCCTCGCGTGCGCAAGCAGATCGGCGAGCCGTCCGCCGCGGTCCTTGACGTCGGGTCGTTCAGCGCGCGGCTGGTGGTTCTGGCCAAGGGCGGTACGCCGCTCGATCCCGCGCTGAGCCACCAGACGCGGCTGCGGCTGGACAGGGAACTCGACGATGACGGGAACCTGACCCGGCGCGGTATCGACGCGGTCGCGTCCGCCGTCGAGGCGGGGATGACGATGGCGGCCAAACACGGCGTCGAAGGTGTGTACCCGCTCGCCACGTCGTCGATCCGCGACGCGAGCAATGTCAAGCACGTCGTCCGCGACGTCCAGAAGGCCACCGGGGTCAAACTGCGGTTCCTCACCGGCCGCCGCGAGGCCGAACTGGCCTACGTCGGCGCGCGCCGGTGGTACGGCGCTTCCGCCGGCGCGCTGCTGGTGCTCGACATCGGCGGCGGGACCGTCGAGCTCGCCGCCGGGGATGCCGAGGAGGCCGGGTTCGCGCATTCCCTGCCGCTCGGCGCGCGATCCCTGACCCGGGACTGGTTCGCCACCGAATGTCCGTCGCCCAAGGTGGTACGGGCGATGCGGGAACACGTGCTCGACGAGGTCCGCGACGCGATGCAGGACGTTCTGCCGCATATCCGCGACCATCGCGCCGTCGGCTGCTCCAAGGTGCTGCGGCAGCTCGCCCGGCTCGCCGGGGACCGGCCGTCCCGCGCCAGGGAACTGCACCTCGACGACCTCCGCGCGTGGATCCCGCGGCTGGCGAAGCTGCCCGCGAAACGCCGCGCCGAGCTGCCGGGTATCTCGCGGCAACGCTCCCACCAGGCGCTCGCGGGCGCGATCGTCGCCGAGGCGCTGCTGACGCTGGCCGGCGGCCAGGTCGCCATCTGCCCGTGGTCCACCAGGGACGGCCTGCTGCTCGGCATGCTCGACGGGCTCGTCACGCCGGAGGGCGAACCGGCGAAAGCCGCCTGAAGACTGGCGCATCCGGCCGCGAGCGGGTACCCCGGACACATGAGGGAAAGCAAGAAGAACTTCGGGCAGGACGAAGAAGAAGACCTCGACGACCTTCGCGGGATCCAGCCGAAGACCGACGTGCCCAGCGCGCCCAACCGTGACATCGGGCCGCATGGCACCAAGGAGGTCGACGGCGTGCCGGGCAGCGGCGAGGTACCGGTCGAGCCGCCGGACTGAGCACTCACCCGTCCTTCGGCCGCCTCCGCGCCGGAGCCCGGCCCGCGGGCTGTACCGGCGCGGGGCCAGGGTCGAGCGCGGGGATCGGCAGCCGCACCGGCTCGGCGGTCACCGTGAACGTCTCGCCGTGGTGCGCCAGTTCCAGCGGTTCCCCGGTGATCACGTGGTAGGTCGCGCCCTCACCGTCGATCTCGACCTGGAACCGGGTGCCGCGGAAGGTCAGCCGGAACGCGATCCGCCGGAGTTGCGGCGGCAGCCTCGGCGCGAAGGTCAGCCGGCCGCCGTAGTCGCGCAGCCCGCCGAAACCGGCGACGGTGCCCTGCCACGCGCCCGCCAGCGAGGCGAGGTGCAGGCCGTTGCGGACGTTGTTGTGCACGTCGTGCAGGTCGGTGAGCGCGGCCTCGGCGAGGTAGTCGTAGGCCAGTTCGAGATGCCCGACTTCGGCCGCCACCACCGCCTGTGTTCCCGCCGACAGCGAGGAATCCCGCACGGTCCGCGCCTCGTAGTAGGCGAAGTCGCGCGCCTTTTCCTCGGGGGTGAAGGAATCCCCGCACAGATGCAGCGCGAGCACGAGGTCCGCCTGTTTGACCACCTGTTTGCGGTAGAGGTCGAAGTACGGATAGTTGAGCAGCAGCGGGTAGAAATCGGGGTCTGTGGCCTCGAAATCCCACTCGTCGTGTTCCAGGAACCCCTCGGACTGCGGGTGTACGCCGAGATCCTCGTCGTAGGGCACCAGCATCGCGTCGGCGGCCTTGCGCCACAACGCGACCTCGTCCGCGCCGACCTCGAACCGCTGGGCGATGTCGTCGTGCTGGCCGACGATTTCGGCGGCGTAGAACAGGTTCCGGCGGGCCATGAGGTTCGTGTAGACGTTGTTGTCCGCCACCGCGGAGTACTCGTCCGGTCCGGTGACGCCGTCGATCCGGAACCGGCCCCGCCGGTCGAAATGCCCGAGTGACAACCACAAGCGCGCGGTTTCGAGGAGCAGTTCCGCGCCGCAGGTCCGCATGAACTCGTCGTCGCCGGTGGCGTTGAGATAGCGCACGACGGCGTCGGAGATGTCCGCGCTGACGTGGAACGCCGCCGTCCCCGCCGGCCAGTACGCCGAACACTCCGCGCCGTTGATGGACCGCCAGGGGAACGCGGCGCCGCGCAAACCCAGCTGCGCCGCCCTTTCGCGCGCTTTGTCCAATGTGGAGTGACGCCAGCGCAGTGCGTCGCGGGCGGCGTCCGGGATGCTGTAGGTGAGCACGGGCAGGACGAAGGTCTCGGTGTCCCAGAACGCGTGCCCGTCGTAGCCCGGGCCGGTCATTCCCTTGCCCGCCAGTGCCCTCGTCTCGCCGCGGGCCCCGGCCTGCAGGAGGTGGAAGAGCGCGAACCGCACGGCCTGCTGTAATTCCGGGTCGCCTTCGATCTCGATGTCCGAGGTCTCCCAGAAGTCGTCGAGGAACTCCTTCTGTTCGGCGAGCAGCCCCTTCCAGCCGGTCTGGCGTGCGCCGGCCAGCGCGGCCTCGACCTGTGCGCGCACGGCGGGCACCGAACGCTGCGCGGACCAGCCGTAGGCGAGGAACTTGGTGATCCGCAGCCGTCCGCCCTTGGGCACGTCGACGGCGATGGTGAGCCGCGCGAGATCGTCCTCGGCCTCGATATGCGTGCGCACGCCGTCGGAGACGTCGATCTTGTGGTCCATCGCGGCGGCCATCCGCAACCCGGATCGGCGGGTCTGGTGCACCAGCACCGCGTGGTACGCCTCCGCGTGGTGGTATTCCCCGATCAACGGCGACTCCAGCGCCGCCGCGACCCGCGGGTCACGCGTGTCGGACTCGATCGGCTCGTTCGCCAGGAGATCCGACTGCGCCACCAGCTGGAGTTCGTCGTCGAGCGGTTCGACCTCGTACCTGATCGCCGCGACGGCCCGCTGGGTGAACGAGACCAGGCGTTCGGTCTTCACCCGGACCCGGCGGCCGGTCGGCGACGACCAGACGGTGTCGCGCGCGAGGGTGCCCTTCCGGAAGTCGAGCACCCGGTCGTGTTCGGTCGCCTGGCCGTACCGCATGTCGAGCGGCTCGTCCTCGACGAGCAGCCGGATGACCTTGCCGTCGGTCACGTTGACGACCGTCTGACCCTCTTCGGGGTAGCCGTAACCCGTTTCCGCGTAAGGGAGATCGTGCTGTTCGTAGAAACCGTTGAGGTAGGTGCCAGGAAGACCGCGCGGCTCGGCCTCCTCCAGCGTGCCGCGCAGGCCGATGTGCCCGTTGGAGACCGCGAACGCCGATTCGGTGCGCTGCAACGCGTCGACGTCCATTCCGTGCCAGCGCAGCTCCCAGGGCGCGACCTCGTAGCCGTGGGGAAGCGATTCGGTCACTTGCGATCCTCCAGGAGTTCGGCGAGGTCCTCCACCACGACGTCGGCGCCGTGCGCGAGCAGTTCGCCCGCCTGATGCGCGCGGTTCACCCCGACCACGTAACCGAAACCGCCGTCCTTGCCCGCCTGCACGCCCGCGAGGGCGTCCTCGAAGACGGCCGCGTTCGCCGGTGCGACACCGAACGCCTCGGCACCGGCGAGGAACGAATCGGGGGCGGGTTTGCCGCGCAGGTTCTTCTCGGTGATCACGATCCCGTCGATCCGCGTTTCGACGAACTTGGTCAGGTCGGCGGCGTCGAGCACCTTCGCGCCGTTGGCCGACGAGGTGACGACGCCGATGCGCAACCCAGCCGCCTTCGCGGCTTCCAGGTACCGGACGGAACCCGGGTACGGGGTCACGCCCTCGTCCTCGATGATCTTCAGTACCAGCTGGTTCTTCCGGTTCCCGATCCCGTTGACGGTGGCGGCCTCGATGTCGTCGTCCGGGCCGCCTTCGGGCAGTTCGATCCCGCGCGAGGTGAGGAATGTGCGGACGCCGTCGGCCCTCGGCCTTCCGTCGACGTAAGCCGCGTAATCGTTGTCGGTGAACGGCGAGAACGCGTCACCGTCGCGGGCGCGCAGGAACTCGTCGAAGGTGCGCTTCCACGCCGCGCGATGCTGGGCCGCGGTTCCGGTCAGCACGCCGTCGAGGTCGAAGAGGCAGGCCGTGATGGTGTCGGGCAGACCGATCATGTCTGGCCACGCTACCCGGGCTCGCCGGTGCCCGCTCGGCTTCGTCAGGAGGCGCGGATCACGAGCGCGACATGCCGTGCGGCCCGGTCCAGCGGCTCCGGCGACCGGCGGACCCGGCTGACCAGCAGGGCTCCTTCGAGGTTGTTCATGATGGCCGTCGCGACGTCTTCGGGATCCTTGACGTCGCCGAGCAGATCGACGAGCAGCGTGTGCCAGGCGGCGAACGCGTCCTGGCACGCCTTGGTGATCGCGGGCGAGGCGTGCGCCATCTCCAGGGTGATCGTGGCGAGCGGGCAGCCGCCGCGGTAGTCGTCGGCCGCCAGCGCCTCACCCGCCTTGCGATACCACCAGGCCACGGCGTCCTCGACGGTCTCGTTGCGCTCGAAAGCGCGGCGGACCGTCTTCGCCACGACGGCGGTGCCGAGCTCGATCGCGGCGACCGCGAGCTGCTCCTTGCCGCCGGGGAAATGGTGGTACGCCGACCCCCACGGCGTCCCGGCCTGCTCGACCAGCCGCCGCCACGAGGTCGCCTGGTAGCCCTCGCGGCGGAAAAGCGTCATCGCGGTCGAGATCATCCGCTCGCGAGTGGTGGCATCGGACACTCACGCAGCATAGCCCTTGACTAGGACGACCGTCTTAGGAAAGCCTAGGACGATCGTCTTAGGAGGCGGCCATGACCACCGATGTCACCGGGCAGACCAGGCAGAAGACCGTGACCTGGCAGGATCCGCTGCCCACCGCCCGGCTCGGCCGGGAAATGTCCGGCTTCGAGTACCTGACCGGTATCGCCGAGGGCCGGATCCCGCCGGCGCCGATCTCGGCGCATTTCGGCATGCGCTGGGTGAGCGTGGCCGAAGGCGACGTCGTGATCGCCGCGACGCCGGACGAGTCGCTGTACAACCCCATCGGGACCGTGCACGGCGGCGTCGCGGCGACCCTGCTGGATTCGGCGGTGGCGTGCGCGGTGCACTCGACCCTGCCTGCCGGGGTCGGCTACACCTCCGTGGAGCTGAAGGTGAACTACCTCCGCGCCATTTCGGGTTCGGTGGGGGAGATCCGCGCGCACGGCTGGGTCGTGAAGGCCGGTTCGCGCGTCGCTTTCGCCGAGGGCGACCTCCGCGACGGGCAGGGCAAGGTGCTCGCGACGGCGTCGAGCACCTGCCTGATCATCAAGCCCTAGAACATATCGGCGCCCGGAGGTACGGGCTGCTTGACGTCCCAGTGCTCCACGATGAGCCCGTCCTGCACGCGCACGATGTCGACGACGGCCGCGCCGGACGCTTCGCCCGGCGGGACCACGTGCAGGTGCACGACGACGTGCTCGTCGTCGGCGATCACGCGTTTCACGGAGACGTCGGCGCCCGCCATCGGTGAATTCCGCATCGCTTCCACGAAGGCGTCACGGCCCGAGGGGAATCCCGGGCTGTGCGTGACGAAATCCGGGTGCACGTTCGTGCCCGCGGCGGCGAAGTCCTTGTGCACGAACAGGTTCTCGAAGCAGTCGAGGACGATCTTCTTGGCTGTGGTCATGCGAATATCGTCCTCCCGCTGTCGATTACCGCGGAGGTAAAGGCTTGCCTCTCGAAGGGCTCCTGCACGCCACCTTCGACTTGCCACTCGACCACCCGAAACGCCACTCACGACCCGCTCGCCCAGCGCATGCCGACGTGAACTTCCGGCCCGGGCCTAGGCCGCGCCCACCTTGCGTTCGAAGACCAGGCCCTCGGCGGCGCGCAACCCGACGCTGATCGCGCCGGTCAGCACCCCGTCGTCGCCCAGTTCGCCCTGGACGACCGAGGGCACCAGGGGAGTGAACGAGCGCAGGGCGCGGTCGATCGGGTCGAGCAGCAGATCGGCCGCGGTACCGATCCCGCCGCCGAGCACGATCAGTTCGGGGTCGATCACCGCCGCCACCGACGCCACGGTGTACGCGAGCCTGTCCGCCTCCGCCTCGACGGCGCGCAGGGCGAGTTCGTCGCCGTCCCGGGCGAGCCGGAAGACCTCACGGGCCGATTTCGCCGTGCCGAGGCCGAGTTCGCGCGCGCCGCGGACGACGGACTGCGCCGCCGTCGCCTCTTCGAGGTGGCCGCGGACGGGGGGCGAGTCCTCGCCCTCACCCGCCGCGTCCGACTGCCCGTACGGCAGGTAGCCGATCTCGCCCGCCGCGCCCGTGGCACCGCGGAAGACCTGGCCGTCGACCATCACGCCCATGCCGACGCCGGTGCCGATGGTGATGCAGCCGAACACCGACGCGCCGCGCGCGGCGCCGCGTTCCCATTCGCCGACGGCGGTGAGGTTGGCGTCGTTCTCGACCATGAGATCCGGGCCGAGGACGGCTTCGAGTTCGTCGAGCAGGCCGGCCTTGCCCCAGCCGGGCAGGTTCGGCGCGTGCCGGAAGCAGCGTTTGTCCGGATCCGCGACGCCGGGGGAGCCGAGGACACGCACGACGATGTCCGCCTGGGACAGTCCCGCTTCGCGCACGGTCGCCGCGGCGAGGGCGCCCACCGCGCTGACGAGCGCGGTGCCCGAACGTGAGGTGTTCCGCTCGTCACGGCGGGCGACCACGGTGTGGCCGAGGTCGGAGACGGCGACGCGGAGGTGCTCGCGTCCGATGTCGACACCGAGGACGTAGCCCGCCGTGGGATCCGCTTCGTAGAGGACGGCGGACCGGCCGGTGCCGGTCGAGGTGTGCCCGGTCGCCCTGGCGAGACCGGCCGCTTCGAGCGCCAGCAACGCTTGGCTCACCGTGGGTTTCGAAAGTCCGGTGTCCTTCGCGACCTGGGGCCGCGTCGCCGGGCCGCTGCGGCGCAGGAGGTCCAGCACGGCGCGCTGATTGATCTTCCGCATCCCGGCGGGGGTGCCGACGGGTGGGTTTTCTGCGCCAACCACGAGCTTCGCCTCCTGTCGAACCAAGGTGTTCCACCAAAGTTATCCGGGTCCGGCCCGAAATGGGCAAGAAGGTTTACATTAGGTGGTCCCAGGCGAACGATAAACGTGCTCGCGCCGCGAATCGCGCACGCCGCGCGCGAAAACCTGTGATTCACCCGGTATCCGGGCGCGTGCTCCCAGTGACCGGTAATGGTCTAGACCAGGCGGGTCAAGCCACGTGGCGGCTCGCCGGACGCCGGAAACCCCTGTGCTGACGGGGGCGTTCGGGGGCTTCGCCGGTCTCGTGGTCCGTTTCGGCGCTGCGGGAATCCGGGTAACCGGCCGTCGTCGCCGGGCTGGGGCGGTTGCGCAGCCGATGCTGCCGGTTCACCACGTACAGCAAGAGCAGTCCGGCGACGACCAACCCGTGGGTGAGCACGCGTCCCGCGGTGACCTGTCCGGTGGCGAGGTCGCCAGCCGACAGCGCCAGGAGGAGCGCGACGAAACCGGTCAGCGCGGGCAGCTGCCCGGACGCCGCCTTCGTGCGGACGGCCGCCCAGCCGAGTCCGACACCGACCGCGAGGTTCCACGCGCTGCTTTCGTGGGCAAGGTGCCCGATCAGGGATTCCGTACCGTGTCCGGCGGCGTGGTCTTCGACGCCCAGCAGCTGGGCGAAGGCGAGACCGAGCTGCGCGATCGCGACCAGCGCGAGCGCGATCCTGGCGGGCCAGCCTTCGCTCGGCGGGGCGGGGGTGCGGTCGAGGATGACGGCGGTGAGGTCCGGGACCCGGGGAGCGGGCCGCAGCAGTATCGCCCGGTGCATCCGCTCGGCGCGCGAGAGCCACGATCGGCACGCGGGGCAGCCCGCCACGTGCCGGTCGACCACCTCGGGCGGGGCGGGTTCGGTTTCGCCGTCGAGCCGGGCCGACAGGGCCTCGCGGCAGGTCTCGCACTTCACGTCTCACTTGTCGGGCGCGGGCCTGCCCCGGTTCCCGGGACGCTGCTACGTTTCTCGTATGGCCGGGCCGCGCAACCACGACGACGAGCGGGTGACCGAGCTCGCGCTCGCTGCCGCCCGCGGCGACCGGCGGGCGCTCGAAGACTGGGTGCGTGCCACCCAGGCCGACGTCTGGCGTTTCGTCGCGCACCTCGCCGACGTCGGCGCCGCGGACGATCTCACCCAGGAGACGTACCTACGCGCGTTCGGCAGTCTGCGGCGGTTCGCCGGCCGGTCCTCTTCGCGGACCTGGCTCCTGTCGATCGCGCGCCGCGTCGTCGTCGACCGCATCCGCGCGGCTTCGGCGCGCCCGAAACTCGCCGACGTCGACTGGGAGGCCACCGCGGAGCGGCGCGGCGCCCGTCAGGCGGAGGGTGTCGCCGGCTTCGAGGACCTGGTGGAGCTGCGGATGCTGCTCGACGGGCTCGACCCGGAGCGGCGCGAGGTCCTCGTCCTCACCCAGGTGCTCGGGCTTTCGTACGCCGAGGCCGCCGAGATCTGCGGCTGCCCGGTCGGCACCGTGCGCTCGCGTGTCGCGCGTGCCCGCGAGGATCTGCTCGAAGCGGGCCGGGAGCGCGACTCCATCTGACGGGCTGTCCGAGCCCACTGTGGCGCGCCACACATTCGGGGCCGTTCGCTGTCACCTCGTCACACAGATGGGCCGACCCGACTACTCCGCGTTGACTAGGCCGAATGCCGATGCCTAGCGTGTCGCCATCCGACCCCAGGCCGCGCGAGGGTCCCCGCCTTCTCCGCGCGCTCTCGAAGGGATCTTCCCGATGGCCAGTCCCACCACCACTGGAACCCCAGGCGAGGCTCCGGACTCCGGCGGCCTCGGCCGTCGCCGGTTCCTGAGCTTCCTCGTCGCCGCGCCCACGCTCACGATCGCCACGAAGATCGGTATCGACACCGTCGCGCCCGAAGCGGCCGAAGCCGTCATCCCGACTCCGCCCGGCCCGGCCGAGATCCTCGACCTCGGCGACGTGCTGATCCTGTCGAACGCCCCCACCGCCGGTCTTCTCGTGCTCGAAGTCCGCGAAGACGGCCGCGTGCGGCTGGAGCTGCCGCGGACCGAGGTCGGCCAGGGCATCACCACGGCGAACGCGATGCTGGTCGCCGAGGAGATGGACCTGCCGCTCGACCGTGTCGACGTCGTTCTTTCCGACGCCCGCTCCGAACTGCTGTTCAACCAGCTGACCGGCGGTTCCAACACGATGCGCTCGCTCTACACCCCGGTGCGGACCGCGGCCGCCGCCGCGCGCGCCCGCCTGGTCGCGGCCGCGGCGCGGCAGTGGGGCGCCGATGCCGCCCGGCTGTCCACAAGGGACGGCGCGGTGATCGCGCCCGACGGCCGCCGGGCGGGCTACGGCGCGCTGGCCAAGCCCGCCGCCCGCGCCGATCTCGGCAAGCTCACCGCCACCCCGAAGGCGGAGTCCGCGCACAAGCTGGTCGGCACGCCGCAATCGCGCAAGGACGCCCGTGCGATGGTCACCGGACAGCTGCAGTACACGCTGGACCTGGACATCCCCGGCGCGATGCCGGTCATGGTCCGCCGCCCGCCGACGATCAACGGCACGGTCAAGCAGGTCAACAACGAGGCCGCCGTCCGTGCGATGCCCGGCATCATCGACATCGCCGTGATCAAGACCGGGGTCGCGGTGATGGCCGAGACCTTCGGCCAGGCGCTCGACGGCAAGAACGCCCTCGACGTCACCTGGAACGGCGGCACCGTCGACGGCGAGAACAACGCGACGATCAAGAAGAAGCTGCGGGCCGCGGCGCTGCCGTTCGTCGTGCCGCCGCTGCTGACCCAGTACGTCGACGGCGAGTTCGACTTCGCCTTCGCCAGCCACGCCCCGCTGGAGACCAACTCGGCCGTCGCCGACGTCCGGGAGGACGGCGCGACCATCTGGTCCGGAATGAAGGTCCCGATCCTCGCGAAGCAGAACATCGCGCAGGAACTCGGCCTTCCGGAGAATAAGGTCACCGTGCACGTCCAGCAGGCGGGCGGTTCCTTCGGCCGGCGGCTGTTCTCCGACGGCGCCATCGAGGCCGCGCGGGCGTCCAAGGCGTTCAAACGGCCGGTGCGGCTGATGTGGAGCCGTATCGACGACATGCGCCACGGCCGCGCGCGGGCCGCGAGTCACCACAAGATCCGCGCCACCTTCGCCCTCGGCCAGGTACTCACCTTCGAGCACCGGGTCGCCAGCGTGGAAACCGACTGGAGCCACGGGCTCGGCGAGGTCTTGACCGCTTTCGCCGCGGAACTGCCGGTCGGCGGCAACCTGAGCTTCGCGCAGACGGTGTTCCTGCTGACGGTGAAGTCGCCGTACAACTTCGGTGTCACGACGCAGCTGCTCAACGAGGTCCCGGTGGACTTCCACACCGGTGCCTGGCGGTCGGTGTACTCGTCGAGCACGCGCGGCGCGGAAGAGATCATGGTCGACGAGATCGCCGCGAAGCTCGGCAAGGACCCGGTCGAGTTCCGGCGCGAGTTCATCAAGGACGACCGGCAGCGCGCGGTGCTGGACAAGGTCGCCGAACTCGGCGAGTGGGGCAAGAAGATGCCCAAGGGCTTCGCGCAGGGTGTCGCCGTGCACGGCGAGTACAAGTCGTACACGGCTTGTCTCGTCGAGATGGACGCCCGCGATCCGAAGAAACCGCGCGTCACCAAGGCGACCATCGCGGTCGACGTCGGCAAGCCGATCAACCCGCGCGGCATCGAGGCGCAGATGCTCGGCGGCCTGACCGACGGCATCGCCACGACGCTGACCGCGGGGCTGCACATCGACAAGGGCCTGCCGCTGGAGGGCAGCTACTCGCAGTTCCATTACGCGCGGCAGAAGAACTCGCCGACGGACGTCAAGATCCACGTGATGCCGGAGACGGGCGAGATCGGCGGTGCGGGGGAGCTCGGCGTGCCCGCGCCGGTCGGCGCGATCGGGAACGCCTACGCGCGGGCCACCGGGATCAAACCGCGCAGCTTCCCGATCAACTTCCCGGTCGACTTCGAACCCTTCCCCCGCTGACCCCCAGGAGTTTTCGATGCCCAACTACACCTTCACGGTGAACGGGAAAACCGTCACCGTCGACGCGCCCGCGGATCTGCCCATGCTGTGGGCATTGCGGGACAAGCTCGGCGTCCGCGGCCCGAAGTACGGCTGCGGGATCAACGTCTGCAAGGCCTGCACCAGCCACCTCGACGGCGAGGCGTTCAACCCGTGCGTGACGCCGGTGTCCGACTGCTCCGGCAAGGAGGTCACCACGATCGAAGGCCTCGCCGACGGCGATGACCTGCACCCGGTGCAGGAGGCCTGGCTGGAGCAGGACGTCGCGCAGTGCGGCTACTGTCAGCCGGGACAGATCATGGCGGCGGTGGCGCTGCTGAAGAAGACGAAGAACCCGACCGACGCCGAGATCGACGCGATCCAGAACGTGTGCCGGTGCGGCACCTACTTCCGGATCCGCGAAGCCATCAAGAGCGCGGCCGCGAAGCTGTGAAATCCCGCTGGTGCGGCGGAAATCCCGACTTTCCGCCGCACCGGCGGCATCGCTCGGTTTCGACGGGCCACCTCCGGGCAAGTCGTGTTAGATGACGTCCCCAGGGACTCGACGAGGAGTCCCTGCCCCGGAGGACGTCCATGCACTACCGAACTGTGCTCCGCGAAGGTTCGGCCGCGGTGGTCGCCGAACTGGCCGTGGAGGTCGAGAAGCAGCTGCCGGCGCTCATCGACGGTACCGTCGGGCGGATCCGCGCCGAGATGCCGGTGTACCGCGACGCGCAGTTCGTCAGCCTCGCCGAACTGCGGACGTCGGTGCGGAACAACCTCGAATTCGTCATGCGGACCCTGCGCGGCACGGAAGAACCCGACCTCTCCCAGGCGAGGGCGACCGGGCGCGCCCGCGCGCTGCAGGGCGCGCCACTGCCGGAACTCCTGCGGGCCTACCGGATCGGGCTCACCGAGGTGTGGAACCGGTTCGTCGACCTGACCGCTTCGAGCGAGCACCAGGACCTCCGCGGCCTCGTCGCCGCGACGTCGGCGATCTGGGCGCTGATCGACGACTACGCCGAGGCGCTGACGACGACGTACCGGGACACCACCGCCGAAGTCATGCTGGCGCACCAAAGCAGACGCTCCGCGCTGGTCGAGGCGTTGTTCGCCGGTGGCGCGGCCACCGAGGGCACGCTCTGGGACATCGCGCGCGTGCTGGAGCTCTCGCTCGACGGGACGTATGTGGTCGTCGCCGCCGAGACCCCGCGCGTCGGGCACGAACCGTTGCCCCAGATCGAAAACCGGCTCCGCGAACGGCATCACGCGTCCGCCTGGCGGCTCACCCCGGACCTGCAGGTCGGGGTGATCTCGATGCGGGATCCGGTGGCGTCCCCGGTGATCATCGAGCTGTTGCGGGAGAACCAGATCGGCCGGATCGGGGTCAGCCCGGTGTTCACCGGCCTCGGGAACACCTCCCGCGCGCTGCACCTCGCCCGGGTCGCGCTGTCCAGCATGATGCCGGGGTCGACGGGAATGGTGCAGTTCAACGAATCCCCGCTGGCCGGTCTCGTCGCCAGCGCTCCCGAAGCGTCCGTCCAGCTCGCGCACCACGTGCTGCGGCCGATCCTCGACCTGCCCGGCGACGACCGGAACGTGCTCCTGCTGACGTTGCGGGCGTGGTTCGAATGCCAGGGCTCCACGAAACTGACGTCCGAGCGGATGTTCTGTCACCCCAACACGATCCGGCATCGGCTGAAGCGGATTTCCGAGGAGCTGGGGCGTTCGCTGACCGACCCGGCGGACATCGCCGAACTCGGCGCGGCCCTGCGCGCGCTCCACCTGTTCCCGGACACCTCGCATTTGCCCTCGCCGAGGGATCCGCTGCGCTAGATTCGCCGTATGGAACAGTTCGCCATCGGCGGAGACCTGCCCGTACACCGTCTCGGTTTCGGCGCCATGCGCCTGCCGACCGAAGCCGGTCCCGCGCGTGAGGCGTCCATCGCCTTGGCGCGAAGGGCCGTGGAGCTCGGCATCACCCTGATCGACACCGCGCACCTGTACGGCGGCGGCGCCAACGAGGAACTCCTCGCCGAAGCGCTGTATCCGTACCCGGACGACCTGGTGATCACCACCAAGGTCGGCGTCGTGCGGACCGGCGACGACTGGAAGTACGACGCACGGCCGGAATCGCTGCGGGCGCAGGTCGACGAAGGCCTGCGGCGGTTGCGCGTCGAGCGGATCGAGCTGCTGCAGTTGCACCGCCTCGACCCCGAAACCCCGCTGGCCGACCAGCTCGGCGCACTGCGGGACCTGCGCGACGAAGGCAAGATCGGCCGGATCGGGCTGTCCGAGGTCACCGTGGACGAACTCGCGCGGGCACGGGAGATCGTGGACATCGCGAGCGTGCAGAATCGCTACAGCCTCCTGGACCGCTCGTACGAAGCGGTGCTGGACGCGTGCGAGGCGGCCGGGATCGCTTTCCTGCCTTGGCGTCCGGTGCTCGGCGCCGCGTCGGAGGCCGGATCCGAGCTCACCGCCGTCGCCGCGGAGCTCGGGGTGACCACGGCGCAGGTCGGGCTCGCGTGGCTGCTCGCGCGGTCGCCGGTGATGCTGCCGATCCCCGGGACGGCGAGCATCGCGCACCTTGAGGAGAACTTCGCCGCGGGGGACGTGAAGCTGACCGCCGAGCACCTGGAGCGGCTCACGAAGGCTTGACGGCCTCCACGAGCACCCGCCGCGAGTGCGCGACGAACTTCCCGTCGGTCTCGATGATCCGATGGAGTTCCGCGAGCCTGTCGCGGTACTTCTCGACCTCGAACCCCGGCACGATCCAGATCACCTTCCGGAGGAAGTGGACGACGGCGGCGAGGTCGAAGAACTCCATCCGCAGTTTCGCCGGTTCGAGGCGCTCGACGCGCAGCCCGACGGCCTCCGCCTCGACGCGGAGGACGTCGGGCGTCCAGCCGCCGTAGTCCTGCGGGCCGAGGAAGAACTCCTTCAGCTCCCGCACGGTGCCGGCGCCGATCTGTTGCGACAGAAAGGTTCCACCCGGCCGCAGCACTCGGGCGATCTCCCGCCACGGATTCGCGATCGGATGGCGGCTGGTCACCAGATCGAAGGACTCGTCGGGGAACGGCAGAGGCGCGTCGTGCTCGGCCTCGACCACCTCACCGCCCAGTGGTGCGAGGTTCCTCCGGGCGACCTCGACGTTCGGCGGCCAGCCTTCGGTGGCGGCGAGGACCGGCGGCGGTTCCGGGATGCCCGCGAGCACCTCGCCGCCGCCGGTCTGCAGGTCCAGCCCGGCGGCGGCCGCCGCCATCCGCTCGCCGAGCAGCCGCGAGTAGCCCCACGGCGGCCGCTCCTCGGTGGCCCGGCCCTCGAACCACGAGAAGTCCCAGCCTTCGACCGGGACGGCCGCTCCTTCGGCGAGTAGATCTTCGAAAGTCATGCTCGCAGTCTCGGCGCCCCGGCCGGGCGGGGCAACGCGATTTCGGGTGCTATCCGGCGTCGGTCGAGCGCTTCCAGAGGTTGATGTCGGCCTCGGTGGCGTAGCGGTCGATCTCGGCCAGCTCCTCATGGGTGAAGTGCAGGTTCTTCAGCGCGCCGACGTTGTCCTCCAGTTGGGCGACGCTGCTCGCGCCGATCAGCACCGACGTCATCCGCGGATCACGCAGGCCCCAGGCGAGCGCGAGCTGCGCGAGCGTCTGCCCGCGCCGCCGGGCGATCTCGTTCAGCGCCCGGATCTTGCCGAGGGTGCTCTCGGTGATCGTGTCCGGGTTGAGCGACTTCCCTTGCGCCGCACGGGAATTCTCGGGAACGCCGTCGAGGTAGCGGCTGGTCAGCAGCCCCTGCGCCAGCGGCGAGAAGGCGATGCAGCCCGCGCCTTCGGCTTCGAGCGTGTCGAGGAGCTTGTCGCCTTCGAGCCAGCGGTTGAACATCGAGTACGACGGCTGGTGGATGAGCAGCGGGGTGCCCAGTTCGCGCAGGAGCCGCGCGGCCTCGGCGGTCTTCTCCGACGAGTACGACGAGATGCCGACGTACAGCGCGCGTCCGGAGCGGACGGCGGTGTCGAGCGCGCCGACCGTCTCTTCGAGCGGAGTCTCGGGGTCGAAGCGGTGCGAGTAGAAGATGTCGACGTAGTCCAGGCCCATCCTGCCGAGCGACTGGTCCAAAGAGGACAGCAGGTACTTGCGCGAGCCCCATTCGCCGTACGGGCCGGGCCACATGTCGTAGCCTGCCTTGGTCGAGATGACCAGTTCGTCACGGTAGGGCTTGAAATCCGAAGCCAGCAGCCTGCCGAAGTTCTCCTCGGCCGAACCGTAGGGCGGGCCGTAGTTGTTGGCGAGGTCGAAGTGGGTGATGCCCAGGTCGAACGCGCGCCGCGCGATGTCACGCTGGGTGCCCAGCGGTTTGTCGTTCCCGAAGTTGTGCCACAGGCCCAGCGAGATCGCGGGCAGTTTCAGGCCACTGCGCCCGGTGCGGCGGTAGGGGATGCTCTCGTATCGGCCCTCGGCCGCGACATAGGTGCTCACGGCCCCGATGCTAGCCGCCGGAAGCACGCGGTCGAATGTGACATCTCGGTTCCCGCCGTCTCGGCCGGGTATTCCACGTCAGTTCGAATCAGTTCGAAATGATGGACCAATACCGGAATGGGTGGCAGGTCGGGTGAGGGAAAGGCGCTATCCTGCGTGGGTAAGGGAACGAACTGGGGGTTCCATTAATGCTGCGCATATACTTTTCCACGGATGATCTGCTCAGGATCCGGCTGCTGGCCGAACCACATCGGATGTGGGAGGTCCTCCTGAGCCTTCATCTGGTTCAGACCAGGCAGGATCAGCCGGTTTTCGGCGGTTGGCGGCGGGCGTTGAGACCTCGGCTGCCGTCGACCACGGGACTGCTCACCGCACTGGCCAGACCCACGGGCTACTCGCCGGACTTCCTGACCCCGTCCGGCGACATCCCCGACCTGGAGACCGGTCTCGACCTGCTCCTCGGTACCACGAGGACGCGCTTGAAGAGCGATATCGCCGAGCTCGCCCGGCACCGGGTGCTGCCGAGATGGGTGTCCGAGATCGCCGACGGCGAAGTGGAGTCGCTGGAGCGGCTGGCCGCCGCCGTGCGTGCGTACCACCGCGCGGCCATCGAGCCGTTCTGGCCGAGTATCCGTCACCACGTCGAGCTGGACCGGCGGACCAGGGCGGATGTCGTCGCTTCGGCCGGCTTCGAGGCCGTGCTCGCCGGGCTGCACCCCGCCGTCCGATGGCGGCCACCGGTGCTCGAGGTCGATTACCCGGTCGAACAGGATCTCTACCTCGACGGCCGGGGTCTCGTCCTGGTGCCGTCGTTCTTCTGCTGGGGTGGGCCCATCACCACGCTCTCCGGGGACTCCGCCACACCCATGCTGGTCTATCCCGTCGACCGGTCGCCGGGCTGGACGGCGAACTCGGACGAAGAGGCGCTGCGGACCCGCTCGCTGACCGCGCTGCTCGGGCGGACCAGGGCCACCGTGCTGCGGACGATCGCCGAACTGCCGCAGGTCAACACCACGGATCTCGCGAACGCCCTCGGTATCTCACTGGCCGGGGCCAGCCAGCACACGACGGTGCTGCGCAACGCCGGGCTGGTGCAGACTGCACGGACGAACGGCGCGGCGGTACACCGGATCTCGCAAAGAGGGTCCGCATTGCTCCGGCCATGATCGCGGTTTCAGGCAGCCGTGAAAGGGCTTGTCACCCGCGAGCCGAATTCATAAGTTTTGAGATGTCCGGCCGAACCGGAGTGAAATCCCCACCTCTTCCCGCTGGGCGGAATGGTCCCCGCGCACCCAATGGGAAAGGGTCTTTCCGGAATTGCCCGGACTTGGGAAAACCAATCTGGAGGGAACAGCCATGTTGAAGCAGATCGCCACCCGGGCCGCCGTCGCCGCGTCGGTCGCCGCCTCGGCGGGTGCGCTGATGTTCGGCGCCGCCACGACCGCGTCCGCCGCGGAGGCCACTCCCCAGGGTGACCTGGGGACCATGGCCGTGTGCGGCTACTACGAGCAGGGCCTGATCAGCTACTACAACCACTGCGGCTCGACCAACGTCACCATCCACGTGACCTACAACGTGGGCGGTGACGAGGACCTCTGCGTCACGCCGGGTATCACCAAGCTCGGCTACAACGCCGACAACGCGTGGTACACGGGCCTTTGCTGATCTGACACCCCGCCAGGGGTTCGCGGATCACCGGCGGCGGTGAAGGGTGCTCACCCTTCACCGCCGCTTTCGTCGGTGTCGCCGGAAGCGCGGGAGAAGAGGGTGGCGACGGCGCCGAGGTGATCTTTGAACGCCGAAGGGCTCTCGACCTCGAAGGGCGCGCCGATGGCGGCGAGGATCAGGACGGGCCAGTCGAAGGAGTCGACGTTCATCGTCAGACGGCAGGACTTCTCGTCGATCGCTTCGAGCGCGCCACCGAGGTACCGCACCGCCGACTCGACCCGGTCTTTCGGCGCCTCGACCCGGACGACCAGCGTATGCGTGGTCGGCCTGGCCTTGATCTGGGCCTCGACGAACTTGACCGCGTCCCCGCCGGGGATCTCCCGCGGCCGGTAGCGGGCGCCGGTGGTGCGAGGCTCGCTGAGCCTGTCGACGCGGAAGGTGCGCCAGTCCACCCTGTCGAGGTCATACGCCACCAGGTACCAGCGCCGTCCGAGCGAGACGAGCCGATGCGGCTCGACCAGCCGTGCGGACTCCTCGCCGCCGCGTGCCGCGTAGTCGAACTTCAGCCGCTCGTCGTCCCGGCACGCCTGCGCGATCACCGTCAGGCTGGCCGCGTTGACCCGCGGACCCGTGACGGCGGCCGGCGTCGTGTACGCCTGAAGCGCGTCGACACGTCTGCGCAGCCGGGGCGGCATCACCTGGACGACCTTCGTCAGCGCCCGGACGGACGTCTCCTCGATGCCCTCCACCGAACCGCTCGCCGCCGTCCGCAGGCCCACCGCGATCGCCACGGCCTCTTCGTCGTCCAGCAGCAGGGGAGGCATGACCGTGCCCGATCGCAGCTGGTACCCGCCCGCCACGCCGCGGCTCGCGTTGACCGGATAGCCCAGCTCGCGCAGCCGCTCGACGTCGCGCCGCAGCGTCCGCTCGCTCACCTCCAGCTTGTCGCTCAGTTCGATCCCGGACCAGAAGCGGTGTGTCTGCAGCAGGGACAGCAGCCGCAGCATCCGCGCACTCGTGTTCGCCATGAATCCAGATTCGCTCCGATTCCGGTCAGAAACTGGCCGGAATTGACTTTAGCGTTGCTCCCATGACGATGACACTGGACACCCCGAGCGGTGTGACCACGGAAAACGTGGAGAAGTCCTACCGCTGGCGCTGGCCCGCGCTGTTCGTGATCCTGACCGGCTCGGTGATGGAACTGCTCGACATGACGGTGACGAGCATCGCCGGACCGGTCATGCGGTCCTCGCTCGGCGGCGGCACCGCGATGATCCAGTGGCTCGGCGTCGCCTACACCCTCGCGATGGTGTCCGGCCTGCTCACCGGCGGGCGGCTCGGCGACATCTTCGGCCGCAAGCGCATGTTCCTGATCGGCGCGATCGGTTTCGTCGTCGGCTCGCTGTTCTGCGCGATCGCGGTGAACCCGGAAATGATCATCACCGCGCGAGTGGTGCAGGGCCTCTTCGGAGCCGCGATGGTCCCGCAGGGCCTCGGCATGATGAAGGAGATGTTCTCCGGCAAGGAACTCCAGTCCGCGTTCGGCATGTTCGGCCCGGTGATGGGGCTCGCCGCGGTCGGTGGGCCGATCCTCGCGGGCTGGCTGGTGGACGCCGATCTCTTCGGCACCGGCTGGCGGATGATCTTCCTGATCAACCTCCCGATCGGCGCGCTGGCCGTACTCGCCGCGCTCAAGTTCCTTCCCGAGTCCCGGCCCGGTGGTTCGCTCACCCTCGACATCCCCGGCGCCCTGCTCGCGACGACCGGCGCGCTGCTGATCGTCTTCCCGCTGGTGCAGGGCCGCGAGTACGGCTGGCCGCTGTGGACGTTCGCGATGATGGCCGCCGCGGTCGCGGTGTTCGGCGTGTTCGCGTGGTTCGAGAAGCGCAAGAGCCGCCGCGGCGGTGACCCGCTGGTCGAGCCGAGCCTGTTCCGCAAGCGCAGCTTCCTCGCCGGGATGGCGACCGGGACGATCTACTTCGCGGCGTTTTCCGGTTTCGGTCTCGTCTTCACCCTGTACCTGCAGTTCGGGCTCGGATTCTCGCCGCTGAAGGCCGGGCTGACGGGCGTGCCGATGTCGCTGGGGATGATCGTCGGGATGGGCCTGGTGCAGGTGGTGCGCAAGCACGGCCGCAAGGTGCTGCACACCGGCGCGCTGATCATGACCGCCGGCGTGGTCGCGTTGCTGCTGCTCCTCGGCCCGGAGACCGGTCCGTGGCAGATCGCGCCCGCGTTGCTGGTGGTCGGGATCGGCTCGGGCCTGATCATGGGGCCGTACTTCGAGATCGCGCTGTCCGGAGTGGAACCGTCGGAGGCCGGATCGGCGTCCGGGGCGCTGACGTCGCTCCAGCAGGTCGGCGGTGCTCTGGGGCTGGCGCTGCTGGGCACGGTGTTCTTCGACGCAGGGCCCGCGGATCCGACCGGCGCGGCCCAGCGGACGTTCTGGGTGGTCGCGGTGATGGTGATGCTCACCTTCGCGGTCGGGTTCCTCCTGCCGAAGCGGATCCGCGACGTAGAGTCGGCCGGGTAGGCGATCGAGCTGGGAGGCCGCGTGGCTGGGACCGGGTACTTCACATCCGTCGAAGACGTGACGGCGAAGCTCGCCGACACCGGCTACCTGGCCTCCGCGGCCGTCGCCACCACGGTGTTCCTCGCGGACGCCCTCGGTAAGCCGTTGCTGATCGAGGGCCCCGCCGGGGTCGGCAAGACCGAGTTGGCGAAGGCGGTCGCGCAGGCGAGCGGCTCCCGGCTAGTGCGCTTGCAGTGCTACGAAGGCGTCGACGAGTCGCGTGCGCTGTACGAGTGGAACCACGCGAAGCAGCTTCTCCGGATCACGGCGGGCAAGGACGAGACCTGGGACGAGGCCCGCAACGACATCTTCGGTGAAGAGTTCCTGCTGGCCAGGCCGCTGCTGGCGGCGATCAAGGGCGACGAGCCGACCGTTCTGCTCATCGACGAGACCGACAAGGCCGACGTCGAGATCGAGGGTCTGCTGCTGGAGGTGCTGGGCGACTTCCAGATCACTGTCCCGGAACTCGGCACGATCACCGCCGGGCGCAAGCCGTTCGTGGTGCTGACCTCCAACGCGACGCGTGAACTTTCCGAGGCGCTGCGACGGCGCTGCCTGTTCCTGCACATCGACTTCCCCGACGCGGCACTGGAGCAGCGCATCGTGCGGCTCAAGGTGCCGGGCGTCGACGACGCGCTCGCCGCGTCCGTGGTCAAGGTGATCACCGCGCTGCGGGCGATGGAACTGCGGAAGGCGCCGTCGGTCGCCGAAACCATCGACTGGGCCAGGACCCTGCTGGCGCTCGGCGCGGACAGCCTCGGCGAGGATGTCGTCCGCGCGAGCCTCGGCGTCATCCTCAAACACCAGGACGACGTCGTGAAGGCGGACGCGCGGCTGGAGCTCGGCAAGGTCCTCGACTCGTGAGCGGTGTGCCGGGCAGACTCGTCGAGTTCGTGGAAGCGTTGCGGGAGCACGGGATCCCAGCGGGTCCCAGTGAGACGGTCGACGCCGCCGCGGCACTCGAAGTACTGGGCCTCGCCTCCCGTGAGCAGATGCGCGAAGGGCTCGCGGCGGCGCTGGTCCGGCGCGGCGGCCAGCGCGCGGTGTTCGACGCGACGTTCGACATCTACTTCCCGCTCGGCGTCGGTGCACCGTCCCAAGACCCCGTCGAAGACCTGGCCGCCTTGCGGGATCGGCTCGCGGCCGCGCTCGCTGCCGGCGACCAAACGGAACTGACGCAACTCGCCGGGCTCGCCGTCGACATGCTGGGGGAGTACGGCGGCACGTCGGGCACCGGCGGCTGGTCGGCACACCAGACGCTGGAACGGCTCCAGCCGCAGACACTCGTGGTCCGCGTGCTCGAAGCGATCCGCGCGGGCGGCCAGGAGGATTTCACCGACAGACTGGACCGCGACGACGTCCGGCGGCGGGTCGAAGGTTTCCGCGGGCTGGTGCGGACGGAAGCACGCCGCCGGGTGGCGGAAGTCCGTGGCCGGGAAAGGGTTTCGCGGCACGCCGTCCCGCCCTCGGCCGACCGCGTCGACTTCCTGCTCGCCAGCCGCGCGCAACTCGCCGAACTCCGCCGCGTCGTGCAGCCGTTGTCGCGCAAACTCGCCACCCGGCTGGCCGCCCGGCGACGGCGGCACGCGCGCGGGCAGATCGACCTGCGCCGGACGCTGCGGCGCTCGCTGTCCACCGGTGGCGTCCCGATGCGGCCGTCGTACCGCCGTCACCGGCCCGGAAGACCGGAAATCGTGCTGCTGTGCGACATGTCGGGTTCGGTGGCCGGATTCGCGAACTTCACCATGCTGCTGGTGCAGGCCTTGCG
Source organism: Amycolatopsis sp. TNS106 (assembly GCF_019330265.1). Classification (NCBI taxonomy): domain Bacteria; kingdom Bacillati; phylum Actinomycetota; class Actinomycetes; order Pseudonocardiales; family Pseudonocardiaceae; genus Amycolatopsis; species Amycolatopsis sp. TNS106. Next base: position 162,705 of record NZ_CP024972.1, read on the forward strand.
CGACCAGTTCAGCAAGGTGCGGGTGTTCGCGTTCATCGACGCGTGCGACGAGATCACCCACCTCGTCGACACCGGCGCCGCGGATCCGGAGGACCTCGGCGCGCGCATCCTCGCCGACGCGGAACTGACCCGCTGGGACGGGCACAGCGACTACGGGCACGCGCTCGGCGAGTTCGCCGAGCGGTACTCGGACGCCGTGGGGCCCAAGACATCCCTGCTCATCCTCGGGGATGCCAGGACCAACGGCGGCGACCCGAATCTGGCGGCGGTGCGCGGGATCGCCGCCGCCGCGCGGCATACGTATTGGCTCAATCCCGAGCGGACCGCGCTGTGGTCCACAGGGGACTCCGAGGCGCACGCCTACGCCCAGGTCGTCGAGATGCACGAATGCCGGAACGTGCACCAGCTGACCCGATTGGTGACGCGGCTCTTGCCCGCTTAGGGCTTCAGGGCCGCTTTCCCGTACGCGTCGGCGTTGCTGAACACTTCCTGCCCGTACGCGGTGGAGTTGTTGTAGGTCAGCACCGCGGTCCACCAGCCGGCGGGGTCACCGAGGTCGCCGCCCCGGGCGCACAGGTACCGCGCTGTCGTCATCGCCGCGTCGTCGATGTTCTGCGGGTCCGGCGCGGCGCCGTCGCCGCTCGCGCGGACGCCGTACCGCTTCCAGGTGGCGGGCAGAAACTGCATCGGCCCGACCGCGCGATCCCACTTCGGGTCGCCGTCGAGGGCGCCCTTGTCCGTGTCGACGACCGCCAGCACGCCGGGGGAGCCGTCGAGCGGGATGCCGATGATCGGCGGCGTCACGACGCCGTCCTCCCCGGCGCGGGAGCCGTCATGCCGGGCGTGCTGGGACTCGGTCCGGCCGATCCCGGCGATGGTCGCCCAGGTGATTTCACAGCGCGGAGCCGTCTTCGCGGTCTTCTCGGCGGCGTTCACGTAGGCCCGCAGCGCGCGAGCGGGGATGTCCGTGTTCTCCGACACCTTCGCGATCCAGGCGGCCTTCGCGGGCTCCGCGGGCAGCGGGCCGGCGTCGCCGGGGATCCCCGAGCGGGGGGCTGGTTTGAGGGCGGGGACGACGAATTCCGGTTTCACCGGCACCGGCTCGCGGTCGTTGAGGCTCACCACGACCCACACGGCGCCGGCCACCAAGGCGCCCACGACCAGGAGCGCGAGCATCACGCAGCCGCGCGGGCCGCGTCTCTTGGGCGGTGGTTGCCACTGGTCCATGAGATCCAGTGCCGAAGGGGACGAAGCGGTCACCGGTTCCACGGTACGTGACGGATGTGGAGAAGTTGTGTGCCCCGCCGTCCGGGTGACCCTGGCCACGACCCGCAATTCGTCACCTACTTGCGATCCTTAGCTCGCGTAACTACCGCGAGTAGGTGACGAATTGCGGGGTGCGATCGCACCCTTTGCCCGGTTGACAGCGCTTCCGCCGGATGGTGAGACTAGTCCGCGTTAGGAAGGTTTCTTAACGAGGGCTCGCCGCGCCCCTGCTTCACGAACGCAACGACGCTTCTGAAGGAGGCACAAAGTGGTACGCCCAAGATGGCGGGCGGCGCTGGTCACGGTGCTCGCGGCCGCCTCGGTCCCGATCTCCGCCCAGGCCGCTTCCGCGGCTCCCGTCCGCTACGAGTCCGAGAACGCGACGATCTCGCGCGGTGTCGTCGAATCCAATCACGCGGGCTTCACCGGATCCGGCTTCGTCAACTACGACAACGTCACCGGTAGCTACGTCGAGTACACCGTCGACGCGGCGCAGGCCGGGCAGCACACGCTGATCTTCCGCTACGCCAACGGCACCACCGCCAACCGCCCGCTCGACATCACCGTCAACGGCTCCCTCGCCGTCGATGACCTCGGGTTCGCCGGCACCGGCGCGTGGACGACCTGGCGCACCGTCACCACCACGGTGAACCTCGCCGCGGGCAGCAACAAGATCCGCACCACCGCCGTCACCTCGAACGGCGGCCCCAACGCGGACTCGCTGTCGGTCGAGGCCAGTGGTGGCTCCAACGACACCGAAGCGCCGTCGGCGCCGGGCTCGCCCACCACGTCCACGGTGTCCTGCGGCAGCGTGACCCTGACCTGGCAGGCGTCGTCCGACAACGTCGGCGTCACCGGGTACCGCGTCCTGCGGAACGGGCAAACCGTTGCCACGACGGTGAATCCGCCCGCGACGGTGACCGGTCTCGCCGCGTCGACGGCCTACTCGTTCACGGTGGTCGCCTACGACGCGGCGGGGAACACGTCCGCGCCGAGTGCCGTCGTCTCCGCCACCACCCCGGCGTGCGGTACCGGGACACCGGTGTCCATCAACGGAAAGCTCCACGTCTGCGGTGTCAAACTGTGCAACCAGTACGGCAAGCCCATCCAGCTGCGGGGGATGAGCACCCACGGGATCCAGTGGTACAGCCAATGCGTGAAGACCGCCTCGCTGGACGCGCTGGCCAACGACTGGAAGGCCGACATCCTGCGCGTCGCCATGTACATCCAGGACGACGGCTACGAGAGCAACCCGCGCAAGTTCACCGACATGATGCACAACTACATCGAAGAGGCGACGAAACGCGGGATGTACGTCCTCGTCGACTGGCATCAGCTCGACCCTGGCGACCCGAACGCGAACACCCACCTCGCGAAGACCTTCTTCACCGAGATCGCCCAGCGGCACAAGGACAAGGTCAACATCATCTACGACGTCGCCAACGAACCGAACGGCGTCAGCTGGGCGGACGTGAAGCGGTACGCCGAAGAGGTCATCCCGGTGATCCGCGCCCAGGACCCGGACAGCGTCGTCTTCCTCGGGACGCACGGCTGGTCGACCTTCGGAATCTCCGACCAGCGCGACGAGACCGACATCCTGAACAACCCGGTCAACGCCACCAACATCATGTACACGTTCCACTTCTACGCGGCGTCGCACCAGGACGAGCACTACGACGCCTTGGCGCGGACGGCCGACAAGCTCCCGGTGTTCGTCACGGAATTCGGCACCCAGACCTACACGGGTGACGGCGGGAACGACTTCACCTACTCGCAGAAGTACCTGGATCTGCTGGCCGCCAAGAAGATCGGCTGGACGAACTGGAACTTCTCCGACGACTTCCGCTCCGGTGCCGTGTTCAAGACCGGAACCTGCGCCGGGAGCTCCTTCACCGGCACTTCGATGCTGAAACCCGCCGGTGTCTGGGTGCGGGACCGCATCCGCACGCCGGACGACTTCCCGACCGGCTGATTCCCCGCATTTCGTCCTCTGGATGCGGTACTTGCACGCGCAAGGACCGCATCCAGAGGACTAATCGCGGGAGAGCCAGGCGTCGATCTCTTGGTGGATCGAACGCTTGAGTTCGGCGGGCGCGAAGGACGCGTCGACGGACGCCCGGGCGAGACCCGCGAGCGCGAGATCGTCGTAGGCGAACGCCTCACGAGTGCGCAGGAACTCGTCGGTCAGCGTCGTCCCGGTCACCGAAGGGACGTCGGTGCTGAGCGTGACCACGAGCCCGGCGTCGATCAGCCGGGGGAGCGGGTGCTCCTCGAACGAGGGAACGAGCCCGAGCGTCACGTTCGACGACGGGCAGACCTCCAGCGCGATACCGCGTTCCCGCACCTCGGCGACCAGCGCGACGTCCTCCAGGATCCGGATGCCGTGGCCGATCCGTTCGCTGTGCCCGGCCTCCAGTGCCTCGCGGATGCTGGCAGGTCCGGCGTCCTCCCCGGCGTGGTGGATCAGGTGCAGCCCCGCCTCCTCGGCCTCGTCGCAGATCTCGGCGAACGGCGCGAGCGGGTACTTCTCCTCCCCGGCCAGCCCGATCGCGAACACCCCGTCCGGCGCGTACCGGCGTGCCAGGTCGAGGGTGAGGCGGGCACGTTCGACCGGACGGCGGCGCGAGTGATCCAGCAGAACCCGCCAGTGGAGCCCGGATTCGGCCGCCCCCGCCGAGAGTCCTTTGAGGACCGACGCCAGTGGCATGTCCGGTTCGCCCAGTCGTTCGCCGTGCGAAGCCGCCGTGAAGGTGACCTCGGCGTAGCGGACGCCGTCCGCGACCTGGTCCTCACAGAACTCCCGCGCCACCCGTTCGAAGTCCTCCGGCCTCCGCAGGCAGGAGCGGAGCAGGCCGTTGTAGTCACCGAACGCGCGGAAGCCGTCGAACACGGGTTGTTCCGCGGGTACGGCGACGCCGTTCGCCTCGCCGAGGTCACGGAGCGTGTCCGGCCTGATGGTGCTTTCGAGGTGGACGTGCAGATGCGCCTTGGGCAGCAGCGAAAGATCCCGCATGAGCACCAAGTTAGTGGCCCCGGCCCTCGTCCCGCGCCCGGTTTTCCGGCGGCCGGATATCCGAAATGAGTGATTCGGCTCGCGGCGGGGAACCCAGGGGGCACCACCGGTCGTTGAGCAGGACACCAGACGACCCCGAGGAAAGGGACCACAGTGCCTCTACTGCGGAAGTTGACCGCCCTGGCCGGCACCGCCGGGGCCGTGCGCGCCTACGTGCGGAAGAACCCCGAGAAGGTCTCCAAGGTCGTGAACAAGGCCGCGACCTTCGTCGATCACAAGACCAAGGGCAAGTACCACAGCCAGATCGACGGCGCGGTACGCAAGGTCGACGGGATGACCGGGCGGCCGCCGCGCCGGCCTTACGAGCACTAGGGCGCCCTAGGCGTCCGCTAGCGTCTCGAGGATCTGCTCGCCGTACTTCGCGAGCTTGTTCTCGCCGACGCCGCTGACGGTACCCAGCTCCTGCAGCGTGGTGGGCCGTTTGGTGGCGATCTGGCGCAGGGTCGCGTCGTGGAAGATCACGTACGCGGGCACACCCTGTTCCTTCGCCGCCGCGGCCCGCCACGAGCGCAGCAGCTCGAACACCGGCGCCGCCTCGGCGGGCATGTCGGCGGCCGCGGCCTTCTTCGCGCTGGACCGGGCCGCGGCCTTCGCCGCCCGCTCCGGCTCGCGCCGCAGCTGGACCTTCCGCTCCCCGTTGAGCACCTCGGCGCTGCCCTCGGTCAGCACGAGCGAGCCGTAGTCGCCCTCGACCGCGGCGAGCCCCTGCGCCAGCAGCTGCCGCACCACGGCCCGCCATTCGGGCTCCTTCAGCTCCGTGCCGATCCCGAAGACCTTCAGGGAATCGTGCCGGTGCTGTGTCACCTTCGGCGTCGACTTGCCGAGCAGAATGTCGATGATCTGCCCAGCGCCGAACTTCTGGCGGCGCTCGTTCTGCAGCCGGACGATGGTCGAAAGGATCTTCTGCGCCGGGATCGTGCCGTCCCAGGTCTCCGGCGGCGCCAGGCAGGTGTCGCAGTTGCCGCAGGGCTCGCTCCGCTGCCCGAAGTAGTTCAGCACCTGCACACGACGGCATTCGACCGTCTCGCACAGTGCCAGCATCGCGTTGAGGTGGGCGCTCAGCTGCCGCTTGTGCGCCTCGGACCCCTCCGACATGTCGATCATCTTGCGCTGCTGGACGACGTCTTGGAGGCCGTACGCCAGCCACGCCGTCGACGGCAGCCCGTCACGGCCCGCGCGGCCGGTCTCCTGGTAGTAGCCCTCGACGGATTTCGGCAGGTCCAGATGCGCGACGAACCGTACGTCGGGTTTGTCGATGCCCATGCCGAACGCGATCGTCGCGACGACGATCAGCCCGTCCTCGCGCAGGAACCGCGACTGGTGCTTCGCGCGGGTCCGTGCGTCCAGCCCGGCGTGATACGGCACCGCCGGGATCCCGTTCTCGACCAGGAAATCCGCGGTCTTCTCGACCGAGTTTCGCGACAGGCAGTAGACGATGCCCGCGTCGCCCTTGTGCTCGGTGCGCAGCAGCTCCAGCAACTGCCGCTGCGGCGAGTTCTTGCCGACGATCCGGTACTGGATGTTCGGCCGGTCGAAGCTGGCGACGAAATGCCGGGCGTCCTCCAGGTTGAGCCGGGACGCGATCTCGGCGTGTGTCGCCTTGGTGGCGGTGGCGGTGAGCGCGATCCTCGGCACGTCCGGCCAGCGCTCGTGCACCGCGGACAGCATCAGGTAGTCGGGCCGGAAGTCGTGACCCCACTGGGAGACGCAGTGCGCCTCGTCGATCGCGAACAGCGAGATCTTGCCTCGGTCCAGCAGCCGCACGGTGGATTCGACCGAGAGCCGTTCGGGAGCCAGGTACAGCAGGTCCAGCTCGCCGGCGACGAACGCGGTCTCGACCCTGTTCCGCTCGGCGTAGTCCTGTGTCGAGTTGAGGAAACCCGCGCGCACGCCGAGGTTCCGCAGCGCGTCGACCTGGTCCTGCATCAGCGCGATCAAGGGGGAGATCACCACGCCGACGCCCGGCCGCACCAGCGCCGGGATCTGGTAACACAGCGACTTGCCACCGCCGGTGGGCATGAGGACGAGCGCGTCACCGCCTGCGATGACGTGTTCGACGATGGCGTGCTGGTCGCCGCGGAAGTCGTCGTAGCCGAAGACGCGGTTCAGCGTCGCGAGGGCTTCCGAGGTACCGATGTCGGGGGCTGCCACCCGGACGATTCTAGGGGCGGGGTCCGACAGTCGACGCGCCCGAGCACCTCAGCGCGGGAATTCCCAGTCCAGCGCCCGGTTTCCGGTGACGACCGGCCGGTAACCGCCGTCGGCGGGCCCGCCGGTCTCGAGCGCGGACGCGGTCCGCTCCAGCAGCTCGGTCAGGGTCGGGGGCCGGTGGTCGAAGCTCACCGAACCCTCGTGGTTCCAGTCGCCGAGCCGACCGGTGCCGGTGCGCTGGTCGAGGAACAGCCCGTCGCCACCGCCGTCGACGGCGACGGGCAGGAACCGCCCGTGCCACCAGTGGCCGACGTTGTCGTCCAGCCCGCTCGACGTCAGCACCTCGCACATGACCTTCGCCTGGCTCGCGATGGTTTCAGTGGAGGCCAGGTGGTGGAACGGGGGCAGGGCGAAGCTGTCGCCGATACCCGAAACACCGTCGTGCCTCAGAAGGAAGGCGACGAGTTCGGCGGGAAGGGGGACGCCGGTCTCCCGTTGCGCCTGGGCGATCCGCGCGAGCGTCGCGGGTGGGCGGAGGCTCGCCGCCGTCGTCGGCGCGTGGGCCTTGAGCCATCGCTCGACGCGGTCCCAGGCGGTGTTCACCCGGCGGGTGGTCGCCGCGGGGACGGGATCGAGTGCGGCCGGGCCCTGTCCCAGCCGGCAGCCGCTGTCGACGGTGAGCGTCGGCCGGGTCGTGGGCGCGGGTGCGGCGGTCGAGTAGGACGGCATGCGCGGTGTCGTCGGCGGGGCCGCGTACCACTGCGCTCCCTTGTCCTGCCCGCCACGCACCGTCACCGCGTAAACGAGCCCCAGCACGATGACGACACTCGCGACGGCGATCACCACTGCGCGTCCCCAGCCTTTGCGCATGGGGAGAGACTAGTCTTCGGCGGCCTTACGGCGTTCGCGGCGGCCGCGCGCGATCTCGGTGGCCAGCGCGTCGAGCGGGCCGGTCCAGAACCGCCGGTACTGGTCCAGCCAGCCGTCGATCTCCTTCAGCGGACCCGGATCGACCGAGTACAACCGTCGCGAGCCCTCGGCACGGACGGTGGTGAACCCGTTCTCGCGCAGGACGCGCAGGTGCTGGGAGACCGCGGGCTGCGAGATGCCGAACTCGGCGCGGACCACCGCGGTCACGTCGCCGGAACTCTGTTCCCCGCCCGCCAGCAGTTCCAGGATCCGGCGGCGCACCGGATCCCCGAGGACGTCGAACGCGTGCATCCGGCAACTATCACGGCCTGGGCTTATATAAGTCAAGCGTGTAAGGCCGGGGTCACCTCGCGGTGGCATCGTGGGGCGGGAGACGCCGGAAGGGGAATCGATGAAACTGGCCGAAGTGGTGGCCGACGGGTTCGGTCGCGTCCGAGAGGTCGTGCACGAAGCCGTCGAGGGGCTGAGCGCCGATCAGCTGACCGCGAGCCCGGCGCCGGGCGCGAACACGATCGCCTGGCTGGTCTGGCATCTGACCCGGGTGCAGGACGATCACGTCGCCGGCCTGATGGGCACCGAGCAGATTTGGACCGCGCGGGACTGGATGGGCCGCTTCTCGCTGCCCTTTCCGGCGTCGGACATCGGCTACGGACATCGTCCCGAAGACGTCGAGGCGGTCCGTGTCGGCTCCGCCGACCTGCTGACGGGCTACTACGACGCGGTGCACGAAGCGACGACGGGTTGGGTCGCCGGACTGGCCGAAGCCGACCTCGACCGTATCGTCGACGAGGCGTGGGATCCGCCCGTCACCCTCGGGGTTCGCCTGGTCAGCGTGCTCTCCGACGACCTCCAGCACGCCGGGCAGGCGGCGTACGTCCGGGGGCTCGTACTCCGCGCTACGTAGGCGAGGTGCCGCTCCACGACGGACGACGGGAACACCGCCCGCGGAAACACTGGTCGCATGAGTACTTCCACAGTGCGGCGACCGCCGATGACGCTCACCCCGCGGTGGCGGAAACTCGTCCTCGTCGTCCATGTCGTTTCGTCACTCGGCTGGCTCGGGATCACCATGGTGAACGCGGTCCTGACCTTCACCTCCGTGTTCACCGGCGACGCCCGCCGCCAGCAAGCGGCCATCCTGATGATGGACCAGATCGGCGGCTATCTCCTGCTGCCGGTCAGCATGACCGCACTGGTCAGCGGGATCGTGCTCAGCCTCGGCACGAAATGGGGCCTGATCCGGTACAAGTGGGTGGCGATCAAACTGGTCCTGACCCTGATCGCCGCCGGGCTGACGCTGTTCTCGCTGCTTCCGGGCATCCGGGAACTGGCGGCCGCGACCGAGTCCACTATGGACGGTGTATTCGTGGAGGCCGGGCGGCGCGTGGACGGGTTCTACCCGATCATCGTGTCCACCACGATGTACGTGACCATGACCGTGCTGTCGGTGTACAAGCCGGGCGGAAAGACCCCGTACGGACGCCGGGTGACCGCCACCCGGGTCCGTGCCCGGCAGCCGGTTTAGAACTGTTCCAGAGCTTCGTCGATCCGCTGGGCTTCGGCGCGCAGATCGTCCAAGACGGTCTGCGCGGCCGCGGTCTCACCGTTCGCCGTCTCTTCCTCGAGTTCGGCGTCGGCGAGCCGCCGCCGGAGGTCGTTCGCCTTCTCCGTGGCCTTCTCCGCCCGGCGTTCGGCGCGGGCGACGTCGGTCTCGGCCTGTTTGCAGGCCTTCGCGAGCTCGGCGGCCTCGCGCCGGAGCCGGTTGAACTCCGCCACCCGCTTCTGTTCGCGTTCGGCCTCTTCGCGGGACTTCGCGATCCGCTCCTGCTCGGCCTTCTCGGCGGCTTCCCGCTTCGCCTTCCGCCGATCGTCCAAATGCGACACGGTGGCGGGCTTCTCGCGCTCCGGCGCGGGTTTCCGCTTCGGCTGTGGGTTGAACCCACTGGTCAGCCATTGGTCGCCCGTGCTGTCCGCCCCGCTGCTCAGCCGCCCGGCCAGTGCGAGCGCCGCGACCTCGGGATCGGCGACGACGGCTTCGAGGGTGGCCTCGACTTCGCGGGAGACCGGCTCGCTCATCGAACGTTCGTCCCGCAGGATCCGGTTCACCAGCTCCTGCCGCCGCCGGGCGAGTTTGCGCAAGTCGGCGCCGGCCAGCGCCGAATGCGCCTTGCGCAGTTCGTCGCCGAGCTTGGCCAGCTCCGCCAGCTCGGGTGAGCCCGCCCGGCGGTTGAGGATCGAGGCCGCGAGCGTGGGCTTCCGCAGGGCGCGGATACGCTCGCCCAAAGCGGGGTCCCCCGCGGCCTTGGCCTCTTTCGCCCGTTGGTTGCGCACCGAGACGAACTCGGCCGGATCGCCGGCGTAGAGCTCGTCCGCGACTTCGTCGAAGTCCATCGCCCTCCGCAGGGTCGTGGCCGGTCAAGGCCTGATCGGGTGGCCGTGCTGCCGTACGCGTCCGACGATGATCCCACGAGACCCCGGAGCTTTCACCTTTACGGACTCATCCGGCCACCTAGCGGATCACGTCCTCCGGTGACACCCGCCGGACCGGTGAATCCGGGTTACCCGGAGCCGGTCGGACCAAGGGCAGATCGGCACTTTGGAGGTGGTTTCCTCCCGATGGCGGAACAACGATGGTGATCAGGGGGAAGCCAACGGCCGCTGGAGGCACCGAATGTCCGTCACCGAACGCGTTCCCGTTTCACCGCAGGCGAGTTTCCTCGGTTCCGGACCGTATCCGGAACACCGATGGCGCGTGGTGCTCTGGTCCGTCCTGGCGGGCTTCGCGCTGACCGTGCTCTGGTCGGCGCCCTTTGTGGACAGTGTGATCGGTGACAGTGTCGCCAACACCCTTCTGGGACACGACGCCAAGGCGACCCCGATCGGCGGAGTGCTGGCCGGAACGTTCTTCGCGTTCGTCTCGGGGCTGGCCGGAACGTTCACCGCCTGCAACATCGCCGCTTTCGGTGCCGTGGCCCCGCTTGTCGGCGGACGAGCCACCGGGCGGCCGAAGTTCACGGACACGCTGAAGCCACTGGGCTGGATCGCGGCGGGAATGCTGACGGTTTCGGTGGTGTACGGTGTCATCGTCGCTCTCGTCGGCACCAGGATGCCGCAGTTCTCGACGGCCTCGTCGTCAGGTGGGCTCAGCCCGCGGAACATCCAGTCGATGATCGTCTACGGCGTGATCGGGATCGTGTTCATCGTGCTGGGCCTGGCTTCCGTCGGCATCGTCCGCAACCCGATCGCCGGCCTCACGCGCCGGTTCCCGCCCGCGCCGCTCGTGCTGATGGGCGCGCTCATCGGCGGTTTCCTGATCGGCAGGCCGTTCCCGCTGTTCCGGATGATGTTCCGCAGCGCGGCCGAGAGCCACAACGTGTTCTACGGCGCCGCCGCGTTCGCCCTGCAGTCGGTCGGCAACATCCTGGTGATGGCGCTGTTGTTCCTTCTGCTCACGCACGGCACGGGCGGGCGGCTGCAGCGATGGATGCTCGCGAAACCCACCAGGATCGCCGTGGTGACCGGTGCCGCGTTGCTGGTCGCCGGCACGTTCACGCTGCTGTACTGGGATCTGCGCGTGCTGGGCCGGACGGGCGTCATCTGGTACCCGACGATCAAGTGGTGAGAAGCCGGGCCAGTACCTGCTCCACCGAATCCTGAAGGCATCTCGCCGCGTCCTCCCGGCCGGCGAGATGCTTCAGCAGGCCCTGCTGGAACAGGCCGTCGAAGAGCGCATACGTCGTCGACGGGGAGAAAATCGCCGGTTTGCCCACGAGTTCCGCGTACCGGGAGACGACCCGCCAGATCATCAGTTCGAGTGTCTCGTCGATGGCGAGAACGTCGGCCTGGAACAGCTTCTCGAACAGGCTCTGGTTGCGCAGGTCGTACCAGAGCCGGTGCAGCCGCGCGTTTTCCCGCAGCGTGGCCGCCGTCGCGGCTCCGAAGGCCGTTCTCAGCTCTTCGGCCGTTTCCGCCGTTTCGACTATCCGGTCGTACCGGGTGACGCATTCGGCCTTGTACTGCTTGACGCAGTAGGTGATCAGCTCGGCCTTGTCCCGGAAGTAGTAGTGCAGGACCCCGTGGGAGAACTCGGAGTTCTGCGCTATCTCCCGCAGGCTCGTGCGCGCGTAGCCCAGCTCGGACAACGTGACCAGCGCCGACCTCGCCAGCTGCGCGCGCCGTTGGCCGAATCTGTCCACCTGGCGCGTTTCGTCACCGCTGCGGTCCGCCACGTCGGTCACAGTTCCCGGTTCCCGTCGCCTCGGGTGCCCGCCGTCCACGAGCACGTCGTGGGATTCTAGCCGGGAAAGGGTTTTCTTGCGCCCGACAGAATTATTCGAGCCATTCGGTGATGAAATGGTCGCTTTCGTGGATGTGGACGGCCTCGTAGACTTCCGGCCCGATCACGGCGAACTTGTGCGGGGTCTCCGCGGGCACGACGAGGACGTCGCCCGCGCCTCCTTCGCGTTCGGTGTCCCCGATGATGAACCTGGCCCGGCCGCGGACGATGACGAACGTCTCCCGATACGGATGCTGGTGCAGCCTCGGCCCGGAACCGTCGACGTCGGTCCGCTCGCGGATGATCGAGACTCCGGAGCCGATGTCGCGCCCCTCGACGTTTCCCAGGGTTTCGGTGGTCATTCCGCCACTCTAGCCCTGGTCACGGACGCCGTGGGGCTACTCGCCGCGGTCGACCACGAACGCCGAAAGGCCGACGAGCAACGCCCTGGCGGGCCGGTCGGGAAGGCTCAGCGCGAGGTCTCTCGCCTTGGCGGCGTATCCGTGGGCCTCGGCGAGTGCGCGCATGACACCGGCGGATTCGCGCAGGAGCCCGAGCGCCTCTTGGCGGATCACCGGATCGGGAACCGGTCCGTGGCCGATGATCTCGCGCAGGCGGACGGCGCCGGGTCCCTCGTCGTCGAGCGCGTGGAGCATCGGCAGGGTGACGATGCCTTCACGGAGATCCGTGCCCGCGGACTTGCCCAGGTCGCTGGTGGACGCGGAGATGTCGAGGACGTCGTCGGAGATCTGGAACGCCACTCCGATCAGCTCGCCGTACCGGCCCAACGTTTCGATGGTCCGCTCATCCGCACCCGACACCTGCGCGCCGAGCCTGCCCGCCAGCGCGATCAGCGACGCGGATTTGTCGGCCATCACCTGGATGTGATGCTCGTACGGCGCGTGACGGCCACAAACCTCGAAGGGCCCGGTCGTCTCGAGGAACTGACCGCGCACGAGCCTGCCGAACGTCTGAGCCTGTGACCGCAACGCGTAGTCGCCGAGCCCGGCACCGACGCGTGCCGCGCAGGCGAGCACGTAGTCTCCGATCAGCACCGCTTTCTTGTTGCCCCACAAGGAGTTCGCACTGGTGACCCCGTGCCGCATCGGTGCCTCGTCCATGACGTCGTCGTGATAGAGCGTCGCGACGTGGATCAACTCGACGAGTGCGGCCGCCGAGATCGGATCGCCTCGTCCGTCGCCGAAAGCCGCTCCCGCCAACGCCATCACCGGACGAAGCCTCTTCCCGCCCGCGCGGACGAGATGGGTGGCGGCTTCGGTGAGTTCCGGATGACCGGGGCTGCGCAACACCTCCTGAAGTCTCTCTTCGACCCGGGCGAGCCCGGTGCGGAGTTCGGCGGCGAACTCCGCGTGCCGATCGACGGCCGGGTCCAGGCCGAGTTCCGTAACGATCGTGGTCGTGTTCACGACCTCCAGCATCCGAGCCGGAGGTTCGCGACCGCATGGCGCCCGGGAGGGAGATCGCTCCCTCCCGAGAGGGAAACCGCCCGGTCAGAAGGGCGGCTCCGGGTTTCCGGCGGGCACCGGCGTTCGCTCCCAGGCCCCGTCCGACGGCGTGCCGCCCGAACTCCGGCCCGCTTTGTTCACCTTCGCCGTGGCATACCGCAGCGACGGGCCGATCTCGTCGACGTCGAGCTCCACCACCGTGCGTTTCTCGCCTTCCTTGGTTTCGAACGATCGCTGTTTCAGCCTGCCCTGCACGATGACCCTCGTCCCTCTGGTGAGGGATTCGGCCAGGTTTTCCGCGGCCTGCTTCCACAGCGCGCAGCGCAGGAACAGCGGGTCTCCGTCGCGCCATTCCCCGCTCGCGCGGTCCAGGACGCGTGGTGTCGACGCGACCGTGAAGTTCGCGACCGCCGCTCCGGACGGGGTGAACTTCAGCTCCGGGTCGGTCGTCAGGTTGCCGATCACCGTGAGCACCGTTTCTCCGGCCATGGGATTTTCCTCCTCGTGGTCCGCGCGCGGGACCCGGCCGGGCCCGCTGTCGCCGGTGAAGAGGAGACCACCGGGGTACGACAGTTTCCGGCGTCCCGCGGCCGCCGGATGTCACGAAAGGGTCGTTCAAGCCGAAAAGTGGCCTGAACGGTCCTTTCGTGACAGCCGAGCGGCCGAGACGCATTCCCCGAGCCGCGCGAGCCCTTCGTCGACGCGGTCGGAACCGACCAGTCCGTAGCCGATCACCAGCCCGCCGCGTGTGCCCCCATAGGTGGCCAGGTTTTCGACGGCCACGCCCGCTCTGGCCGCTTCCGCGACGACACCGTCCACAGTGTCCGTCGCGTGTGGACCGGCCAAGGCGCACAGGTGCAGCCCGGCGCTCGACGGGACGACTTCCAGCAGATCGCGCAGTTCGTCGCGGGCGAACGCCAGGATCCGCTCCCGTCGCACCGAATACTCCCGCGTCGCTTTGCGCACGTGACGGGCGAGAAGACCCTCGTCGATGAAGCTCGCCAACGCCGATTGCGTGACGAGATCGCCGTGCCAGTCCATGAGCTGCTTCGCCTGCCGCAACGCCGGGCGCAGCGAAGCGGGCGCCACCAGGAAACCGAGACGCAGCAAGGGCAGCAGAGTCTTCGAGAACGATCCGACGTACAGCACCCTGCCGTCACGGTCCAGGCTTTGGAGCGGTTCGAGCGGCCGGTCCGAGAACCGGAATTCACTGTCGTAGTCGTCCTCGACGATCACCGCGTCGTTCCGCTCCGCCCACGCCAGCAGCGCCGTCCTCCTGGAGAGTGACATCGGCGTGCCGAGCGGGAATTGGTGCGACGGCGTCGTATAGATCAGCCTGGTGCCCTTGGCGAGCGCGGCGACGTCGAGCCCTTCGGCGTCCACCGGCACCTTCGTGACCCGGGCACCGTGGGCGGTGAAGAGCCGTTCGGCCGGGGGATAGCCGGGGTCTTCGACGGCGACCCGCGTGCCGGGTTCGATCAGGACCCGGCCGATGAGGTCGAGTGCCTGCTGCGCTCCCTGAGTGACCACCAGGTCCTCACCGCCGGCCCGCACCGATCGGGCGGCGCCGACGTGCCGGGCGATCGCCACCCGCAGTGCTTCGAGCCCGGCCGGGTCGGCATACCCCGACGGTGTCAGCAGAGACGGCCGCAAGGCCTGGCTGACCAGCCGTCGCCAGGTCCGCAGCGGGAACAGGGCCGGATCCGGGACACCGACGCGGAAGTCGAACGCGGGGGCCGACCGGTCCTCGCCCAGCGGCACCGGAAGGGAACGCCAGCGCGCGGCAGGCCGTACTCCACCGGCGGGCGCGGCACGCTGCGTTCGCGCCACGGGATCCGCGCTCACGAACGTCCCGCGTCCGACGTGGCCGCTGAGGAACCCTTCCGCGGTGAGCCGTTCGTAGGCGACCGCGACGGTGTTGCGTGAGACGTCGAGTTCACGGGCCAGTTCCCTGGTCGGCGGCAGGCGCTCCCCGGCGCGCAGGCGTCCGTCGATGATGCCGTCGCGGAGCTGACGGTAGATCCGCGCGGCCAGGTCGGTATGTCCGTCGAGGCTGATGTGGAACGGCACGGTCCGAGCCTATATTGGCCCAACGAGGATGACGGATATTGGAACTGGGAAGTGGCCAATCCGGCCCTTAGCTTGAGTCCATGAAGCGACTGATCTCGGCCCAGCTGATCAGCTCCGTCGGCGACGGCGCCTACTACGTGAGCTCGGCCCTCTACTTCACGCTCGTCGTCGGGCTTTCACCCGCGCAGGTGGGCCTCGGCCTCACCGTGGGCTGGGCGGTCGGCTCGGTGGCGGGGATCGCGCTGGGGCAGGTGGCGGACCGTCGCGGGCCCAAGGGCACGGCCGTCCTCCTGGCGCTGGGCACGGCCGCGTCGGTGACGGCGTTCCTCTTCGTCGGCTCTGTATTCACGTTCGTGATCGCGGCCTGCGTCTACGCCTGCTTCCAATGCGGTCTCGGCGCGGCGAGGCAGGCGTTGCTCGCCGGCTTGATCGACCCCGCCGAGCGCACGACGTTCCGCGCCCGGTTGCAGGCGCTTTCCAACGCGGGGATCGCGATCGGCGCCGCGCTCGGAGGCATCGCGCTGGCGCTGGGGACCCGAGAGGCCTTCCTGACCGTCTTCGTCCTCGATGCGCTGGCTTTCGTCGCCGCGGCTCTCGTGCTCCGCAAGGTGCCTACGGTGGCTCCGCTACCGCCGCGGGAAGGAGAACCGTCCGTGGCCGTTCTCCGTGATCGCCCCTACGCGTTGCTGGCGCTGCTCAACATGGTCATGGTGCTCTACATGCCGCTGTTCAGCCTGGTCCTGCCGCTGTGGATCTCGACCAGGACCGCGGCCCCGAGCTGGCTGGTCTCGGCGATGCTCGTGCTCAACACGGCGAGCGTGGTGGTCTTCCAGGTCCGCGTGACGCGCGGCGTGACCGGTCTGCGCAGCGCCGCCGGCTATGCCCGTTACGCGGGACTGCTGCTCTTCTTCTCCTGCCTGGTCTTCTCGTTCTCGGCCATGGGCGAATCCGCGTGGGCGGCGGCGCTGATCCTGCTTCTGGGGGCCACGCTGCAGGTGGTGGGGGAGATGGCGCAGGCGGCGGGCTCGTGGGAAATCGCCTTCGGCCTCGCTCCGGAAGGCAAACAGGGCCAGTACCAAGGTTTCTTCGGTGCCGGGACGGCCATCGCCCGCATGCTCGGCCCGGTGCTGCTGACCGGGCTGATCCTCGTCGGCGGCACGGCGGGCTGGATGGTACTGGGTGGGTTGTTCCTGGTGGCGGGCCTGCTCACCGGGCCGGCCGTCCGCTGGGCGGAGCGGAAGTCGCGGCCCGGTGCCGAAGTCAGTCCTCGAGTGCTCGCCGGAAGTGCACGGCGAGGTTGAGTTCCGCGGCTTCTTCCCTGGTATGCCAGGCGAAAGCGTCGTGCTCCTCGGGATCGAGCACGACTTCGCCCGCGGTCTCTTCGGAGAGCGCGTACACCGCGGCGTGAATCCGCATCGGCCTGCCCGCGACGTCGTCCCAGCTGTGGGTGCCGCGTTCACCGGTCACGCGGACGGTCAGCCCGGTCTCCTCGGCGAACTCGCGGACCACGGTCTCGGTGGGCCGCTCGCCAGGCTCGACGGTCCCGCCCGGCAACTCCCAGCGGCCGCCGAGGAAGGATCCCGGCCGCCGCCGGATGAACAGGATCTTCCCGTCGCGGATGAGCCTGCCGTAGGCCAAGTACTTGTCCGTCACGAGCGCATCTTCCCGTATCCGAAAGGCCCGCTCGATCGAGGACCGAAACTGTCCGCAATGCCTCGTAACGTGGGCTTCATGGAAAACACCGAGATCCGCCCCTTCCGCCTCGACATCCCGCAGGAGCAGTTGGACGAACTGCACGCGAAGCTCGACAGCGCGCGCTGGCCCGCTCCGCTTCCCGGCGACGGCTGGGACACCGGAGTGCCGGTGGCCTGGCTGCGCGGACTCGCCGAATACTGGCGCGACGGCTACGACTGGCGCGCCGCCGAACGCGAGATCAACCGCCACCCGCAGTTCACCACTGTCATCGACGGCCAGCGGATCCACTTCCTGCACGTCCGCTCGCCCGAAGCCGGCGCGACGCCGCTGATCCTGACGCACGGCTGGCCGGGTTCGGTGGTGGAGTTCCTCGACGTCATCGGCCCGCTCACGGATCCGAAGGCGTACGGCGGCGACCCGGCGGACGCGTTCCACCTCGTGATCCCGTCGCTGCCCGGCTTCGGCTTTTCGGGCCCTGTCTCGGATTCCGGCTGGACCATGCCGCGGATCGGCCGGGCGTGGGCGGAACTGATGCGAAGGCTCGGGTACGAACGCTACGGCGTGCAGGGCGGCGACCTCGGCGCTTCCGTGTCACCGGAGGTGGCGAGGTCCGCGCCGGACAAGGTGATCGGCGTGCACGTCAACGGCGGGCTGACCCCGATGCCGCCGATGTCGTTGTCGGAGGAGGAACTCGCTTCGCTCACCGACGTCGAACGCGATCGCGTGAAGCGGATCGGGGCGTTCATGCAGGAGGAGTTCGGCTACATCGCGATCCAGTCGACGCGGCCGCAGACCGTCGGTTACGGACTCGTGGACTCCCCGGTCGCGCAGCTGGCCTGGATCATGGACAAGTTCCGTGAGTGGACGCATCCCCGCCCGACCTTGCCGGAAGAGATCATCGACAAGGACCGGCTGCTGACCAACGTGATGTTCACCTGGCTCACCGGCACGGCGGCTTCGTCCGCGTACGTCGGCTACGCGCAGGCGGAAACCTGGGGAGCCGTCGAGAAGAACTCCGGCGTGCCGACGGCGGCGCTGGTCTTCGCGCACGACGTCGGGATCCGGCGGTACTCGGAAGACGCCCACACGATCGTGCGGTGGACCGACGTCGATCGCGGCGGGCATTTCGCGGCGCTGGAAGAACCCGAGATCCTGGTCTCGGACGTGCGGGAGTTCTTCCGCTCCCTCAAATGACGAGGACGGCCGTTTCCCCGAGGAAGCGGCCGTATTCGTCCACTTCAGGCTCCAGTTCGGCGATGACGGACCGCGGAAGCGTGGCGAAGGGCTCCACGACGACCTTCGTCAGCTTCGCGGTCCGCTTGGTGTGCCACGTTCCGGCGATCCGGCCGTCGATCAGCACGGTCGGCGCGATCATCCCGCCGCCGGAGTTGACGCGTTTCGCCTCGGCCGGGTCGACGAGCAGCCCGCGGTCACGGTAGCCCAGCAGGTACGTGTCGAAGGCGCCGAGCAGGCGCGGGGGGCACGGGGGAGCGGACAGCTCGGTCTCCGAGAGGGCGAAGCGTTTGCCGACGGGAACGGGGTCCAGTGCTGTGAAAGCCTTGCGGCAGAGACTGAGCGGGAGTCCGGACCAGGCGCCGAAGTCCTCGGCGGTCGCGACGCCGTAGGCGGTCAGATACCGGCGGGCGAGTTCCGTATCCGGCTCGTCCGGCGTGCGGCTCTCGGCGACCCATTCGTCGAGGAGCACGTACGTCGGCTCCGTTCCGGCGTCGTGGCCTCGGCACACCAGTCCGCGGTTGGCCGCGTACGCCAGGAGATGGGCGGGTGCCTGAGACTTCGCGTCGAGCGTGATGCCTTCGGCGGCCAGACCGTCCAGGATTCCCTGCCGAGTGAGTGCCTTTCCCGGCAAGAGATCCTGGATTTTCCCGAGCGCGAGTTCGCAGAGTTCGTCGGTGAGGCCCAGCTGCCTGCGTCGTCCCTGCCCCGCCTGGGCGTTACGCGGGCCGAACAGCCGGTTCAGCCACCGGAGATCGGCCGTCGGCACGAGATGGAGTGTTTTGCGCATCAGCCAGGTGCGGGTGACCGCGTGGGACGTGTCGACGTCCGGAGCGGTCAGCCCCCGGCCACGGGCCCGGATCGCGAGCCGGGCGGCGGGCGTCGACTGCGCCTGGACCGCGGCGACGGAGCCGACCACGGTCAGCACGTCCGTGGCAGGCACGGTCAGCAGCTGAGCGTGGGCGCGGACGGCGCGGAGGTCGTCGTCGGACAGTGTCACCCGCTGACGATCTCATGGGCGTGCGCCGGTTCGGTGTGCGAGACCCTGGCCGCCGTGGGGAAACCCCACCGTCCGGCGCCGCGCTGAATCCGGCTACGGTGGAGCCGTGACCCAGTCCTCGTACCCGGCCGCCCTGCGGTGGCTGTTGTTGTGCGTGGTGGCGCTGGGTCTGGTGGGTATGCACCACGTCGTCGCCGACTCCGGCCACGACGCGGGGCACTCCGCCGTCGCGATGGCGGATCCGTGTTGCGCGGACGCGCCTTCGCACGACGACGGTGGACACAATGGACTGCATCTGTGTCTCGCGGTGCTCGCCGCGGCCGTGCTGCTGATCGTCTCCTGGCTGCTCGTCCGGACCGGACGGACGGTGGCGACCTGGAAGTCGAGGCGCGTCGGCGGTTCGGCGTCGGGCCGCGATCCGCCGCGCTGGAGACCGGTACCCGAAAGATTGTCGCTCCTTTGCGTGTTGCGGGTGTGACAGGCGGGTTCGTCCCGCCCTGCCCGAAACCGATTCGAGGAAGAACCATGACCAGCAGGAAACTGGCCGGGGCCGCGCTCGCCGCCCTGGCCTCCTTCGCCGTGCTCACCGGCTGTGCCAGCTCCGACACCGCTTCCACCGGACACGCCGCGTCCACGGTGAAGGCGCCGGATCCCCAGCAGGCCGGCCACAACCAGGCCGACGTCACGTTCGCGCAAGGGATGATCCCGCACCACGAACAGGCGCTCAAGATGGCGAAACTCGTCGACGGCCGCACTCGCAACGCGAAGGTCGTCGACCTGGCCACGAGGATCCAGAAGGCGCAGGATCCGGAGATCCAGCAGCTGAACGGATTGCTGAAAGGCTGGGGAGTGGCGCCGTCGGGTGAGCACTCCGGACACGGCTCCGCGTCCGGCATGATGACCGAGGACGATCTGGAGAAACTCGGCAAAGCCAAGGACGCCGCGTTCGACAAGCAGTGGCTCGAGATGATGGTCAAACATCACGAGGGTGCGCTCGAGATGGCGAAGACCGCCTTGCAGCAGGGTAGCAACGCCGAGGTGAAGGCGTTGGCGCAGAAGGTGATCGACGGTCAGCAGGCCGAGATCACCGAGATGCGCGCCCTGCTCGGCTGAGCCGGGACGGTGGCGCGGGCCGACGTCGTCCGGCCCGCGCCACCGCCTCTCGGGAGTGCGCGCAGTCGACGTCCGGCTCCGCCGTGCTCGACGTCGGCTGTGGTGCCGGGCTTGCCGTATCCGAGTTGTCGCGGCTGGGTCTCCGCGCTGTCGGTGTCGACCTTTCGGCCGAGATGGCGGAAGAGGCGCGGCAGGTGTCGGTCGACGGCGTGATCGGGTACTTCGCTGGGGAGTCGTTCCTGCGCGGGCTGGCGGACATAGCTGTCCGGGTCGGCGCGGTTTCCGTGGCGGAAGGAAGATCTGGCTGGCGGATCGGATCGGTGAGGTGGCGGTGCCGCGGTTCTTGGCTTCCGGGTGGTGTGAGGTGATCGTCGCCGAAAATCGGCGACTGGATCACTGATGGTTTCACGGTCTGCGGAAATCGGGCGGTGGCTGGAGATTTCTGTTGCCGTGTAACGGAAATGTTCTTGAGTGCGGAAACTGTCGGTGGTCGGTTGTAGCTTCTGTCTGTGGACACACGCAACGCCACTGTGGCGCTACTCAAGGAAATCACCTCACCTGATGCCTTGCGGGAGGTCAACGCCGCCCTGGATTCGTTGGAGGACAACGATGCCATCGACGCCGCCGTCGCGGCATCGGAAGGAATCGCACGCCTGGAAGCGGTCCACTTCCGCGCACTCGCACAGCTCACCCGGCACCGTGACGACGCGTCAAGCGTGGTACAGGAAGTCGCGTTCGCACTGTCCATTGTGGATGGTCACGCGGCCGGTCTGGTGTCCACGGCGGCGGCATTGACCACCCGTCTCCCGCGCACACTGGGGTTGCTGGACCGTGGCCAGGTCGGCGGCTATGGGGCGATGAAAGTCGCCACCGCCACCGCGTGGCTGTCGGACGAGGACGCCCGCGCGGTCGACGACGTCCTGGAAGACCGCCTACCGGGACGGAACTCCGAGCAGATCCGGAAAGCAGCCAACCACGCCGCGATGATGGCCGACCGCGACGGCGCCGCCCGCCGCGCGGAACGGCACCGTGAGGGGCGCCGATTGTCGATCCGGCAGGGTGAGACCGGCGTCGCGTCGATCGAAGTCGAAGACGGCCCCGTCGAGAAAGTCGCCGCCGCCTACACCCGCATCGACCGCGAGGCACGCGCGCTCAAGACCGGCGGGGAGACCCGCACCCTGGATCAACTCCGCGCCGATATCGCCCTCGATCTCATGCTGGGCGGCCAGGGCGGCAAGGCCGAACGGTCCGAAGTGTTCCTCTACATGGATTTGGATACCTATCTCGGGGTGAACGACGACCCCGCCGAACTGGCCGGACACGGCCACATCCCCGCCACACTGGCCCGGCGGATCGCGTCCGGGCCGGACACGGTGTTGCGGCGGATCATCACCGACCCTTTGTCGGGGCAGGTTCTGGATTTGGGTCGGGATCGGTATCGGCCGACGGCGGGGTTGGGTGAGTTCGTGCGGGTGCGGGACCGGGAATGCCGAAGACCCGGCTGCCACCGCCCCGCCCAAGCCTGCGACCTCGACCATTCGGTGCCGTGGCAGCACGGTGGTCACACCGCCGATACCGAGCTGGTCGACCTGTGCCGCCGCGACCACCGGCTCAAGGACGAACCCGGCTGGATCTACCGGCTGGCCGAGGACGGCACTCTCACCATCACCACGCCTACGGGGCACAGCTACGACAGCACGCCACCACCACTACACGAACCCCGCACCCAAGAGCCACCATTCTGAAACCGTCGCCGGAAAACGGCCACGGGGGCTATCCCGTGATCGGTGTTTCCGACGTTGTTGATCAGTAGGTTTCGGCTCCCGGCCACGGTGCCTCGGCGCGATGGGGTGATCGGCGCATTCGGTCTCGGCTTCGTCGCCGGGATACGGCTATGGCTGGACCGGGTGAACGGGTTCCGAGGTTTCGGCTCACCACCGGCCGCGCTGCGAGGTGTGGTCGCCGAAATACGGTCATTGCTATCGCCTCATCGAGCAGCGCGTACCAGTGATGCGCTTGCCTGGCCCCTCGAGGTCAACGCTGCGCGGCTGCGGGATCGGACCACGACAACGCGGGAGCCGGCCGCAGCGGCGCCACCATAATCGCGGTCTGTGACGCAGGCAGGCGCGCAGTCGCGGACCGGGGGCCTGCTGACTGTGCGAATGCAGCGCGGGCATTGGGCTCAAGGCCGCGTTGCCTTGGCTTTCATGGCTTGAAAGCAGAATGAAAGTGCTCCCGGGATCGTAGGTGCGCCGCCCGAGGTGGGCGGGGAAGCAGATGAGACGAGTCCGTATCCGCCCCGGCAGGTACCTGGTCCGGGCGCTGTCGGAAGATCACGAGGGGATTGTCATGAGAGTTCGTTCGAGGGTCGTCGCATGTCTTGTGTCGGTGTTCATGATGCTCGCACTGGCGTTCGTCGGCGCGGGATCCGCGGCGGCGGACCAGTCGAAATCCATCTCCGGGGCGTCGCCGGACGGCGGCGCGAGCTTCAGCGGGACGTTGACGTGGACCGGCCGGGGCGGTTTCAAGGCCGACGTCACGTTGAAGGACGCAAAGTGCGACGGGAACCCCGTCTACTTCTACTTCATCATCAACAAGGGGTGGACGAGCGAGTGGCAGGGCAAGCGGCGCGACAACAACGAGGGCTGCGGCAAGACCATTACCTGGAAGGGTATCGCGGGGTCTGACAGCAACGGCATCTACGGTCCCACGCTGCGGGTGTGCACGGACATCCGGCCGGGGGTGGACTCCTGCAGGGAGTACGGCTACGACAACCCGTACTTCCCCTAACCCGCCTCACCCGCCGATCGGCTCGGGCTCCCGGGCCGATCGGCGCGGACGGTACTGGTGCCCATCGAGCAACGTCGAGTAGGTAATCGGGGCGGCGGATCTTGGAGTTGACCGCGAAGTGGTGTTTCGGGTGGCAGTTGCGCCAGCGATGCCCAGTGTCGAGGTTGAGTACAGCGCCATCGCCGAAAAACGGCAAAGCCCTTCAGGTACTCACAAACGAGTGCCGACCACCGACATACCCAGCACAAGTTCGTTGGCCGGGTCGCAGCCGAGGAGATCTTCGACCAGTTCGTCGCGAAGCGCCGCGGTGAACGTGACGTTCAGTCCCAGCGCGGTCGCCATCAGGTACACGGTCTGGCTCAGGTGGCCGACGTCCATCAGCAGTACCCGATAGGTGCGGCTCATCGGGTACTTCCATTGGTTCCGCTCGATGACGCTGGTGTAGATCAGCAGCGCGCCGGCGTTCCGGGTCCACTGCTGGTCGCCGGCGAGGGCGACCAGCTCGTCGTCGTCGATCTTGCCGTCCAGCGGCGTGAGGCGGTGCCGGAAACCGTCGTAGTGATAGGCACCCTGATCCAAGCCCTCGACGTTCCTCGCGTAGACGTACACCTCAGTCGGATGCCGGGCTCCGCCCGATGGGCTCGTCTTGAAGACATTCCCGGTGGTGGGGATGTCGGAATGCGTTTCGGGTCTCGTCGGCCGGGCCGACGTGAGGAGTGCGCTCAAATCGCGCAGCCGCAAGGGTTCTTCACCGAACTCGCGGACGCTTCTGCGTTGGTTCAGCGCGTCGCCCAAGGCGATCGCGTTCAGAGGTTCCGGCGACGGTTCGGGCAGCGCCAGCGCGTCGTGTTCACCGGAAGGCCTCACCGGAGAAGGCGGAGGGCTGGCCTTCGCCTTCTCCAGCAAGGTTTTCGCCGTTATTTCGCTGGTCGTGAACTCGGTTTCCCGCAAGGAGCGGGTGCCGAAGTGAAACGCCCGCGCGGACGCTCCCCAAGGGCCCCAATCCCGAAGGATCTCTTCTTCCCGTTGTTGCCGGGAAGAACCTTTGACCACCAGCACGTCGTACCGGATCATCGCTCGCGCGATACGGACGAGCCTTTCCCCGATCTCGGGATTCTCGTCCGCGGCGCGGACCGATTCCGGTTCTCGCCAAGAACTGAACCAGCGCAGGACGCGTTCGGTTCCTTCGGCGAGTTTCAGCTGGCGATGGCCGAGGTGATCGTCCCAGACGACGTCACCATCGGACCAATAAAGCGTTCCGCACGAGGAAACCCTGACCAGCATCGAATGTCTTGTGCCCCAGTCCCCAGTAATACTTTCCGAATACGTCTGGTCATTCAGCGTTGCGAGCGGAAAGGAGGCCCGCCGTGCGGAGGCGGTTCGAAGCCGCCCCAGGTGCTCTGCGCCTTGTACTCGGCTTCGAGCTCGTACAAGAACTCGTCGTCGTCTTCGTCGTGCATGCCGCCGATCCTCTCCGTGAGCGGTTACTCCGGTCAAGCGAATATACCTACGCCAACAGAGTACCGGAGCAGAACCGACAATTACGCCGAGTAATCGTTCAGGCGCTGTTTGAGTTCGCGAACCTCGGGCGACTCGGAAATGCCGAGATCGGTGTAGAGGCGCAATGCGAACCGGCGATGACGGTCCGCATTCAGTCGCTCACCGAGAATGTCGAACGCGAACGCCATCTCCTTGTGGGCGATGGGCAGCATGCTGCGATTCCCGGTCGATTCGAGTACTTCCACCGCGGTCGTCAACTGACTGACCGCGAGCGCGCCGTCACCGAGTCCGCGCGAATTGATACCGAGGGCGAGAAAACATTCCGCCTCGAGATCGGGTGATTCGTTCTCCTGGGCCAGCCTCAGTGCCTGGTCGAGTTCCTCGGCGGCTTCGGGATAACGCCTGCTCTCGGTGTGGATCAGCCCGATCCGGTGCCTGGCGCGAGCTTCGATGAGCACGCTGCCATGGGCATGGGCGGTCTCACGGACCCAGCCGAGGTGTTCGATCGCCTGGTCCGACTCGCCCTTGAGCCAGTGGGTGACCCCGGAGTTGCCTCTTGCCCGGCACTGCATCCGGATGTCGCCGGTGGTCGCGGCCAGTTCGAACACCTCGTTGAACAGCCGGTTCGCCTCGGTGAACTCGTTGAGCCGCCACAGGGTCAGCGCGTACATGTGCAGGGCCTGGTACTCGAGGACCACGTTCCCGGTGACCCGCGCCGCGGACAGGGCGAGGGTCTCCAGCTCCCTGGCCTGCCGGTAGTAGCCGCGGTTGTCGAAGTAACGCCACACCGCCGAACAGAAGGGCACGAGGTCGGAGTACTGCTGGTGGTTGTTCATCGCGACGGCCACCGGCAGCACGTTCTGCCATTGCGCGTCCATCCACTGCGCGGCCTGGTCGTAGTCGGCGAAGGACTGTCCGAACTCGCTCTTCGGGACCTCCAGGCCGCCCGGCTCGTCTTCGGAGTCCGGGTCGATGAACTCCATCGCGGCCGCGACGGTGCTGCGGTAGTAGTCGAACAGCCGCCGCATCATCGCCTCGCGCTGATGCTCGGGCTCCTCGGCGAGGAGGAGCTCACGACCGTAGCTGCGGAGCAGGTCGTGCATCTCGTAGCGGTCCATCGACGGCTGGCGCAGGAGGTTCACGTCGACGAGGCGTTCGGCGAGGCGGCGGGCCTCGCCGAGGTTCACTTCCGCCAAGGCCGCCGTCGAATGGAGATCGAAAGCGGCGCCGGGATGGTGGCTCAGCCTGCGGAACACCCGGCGTTCGGTCTCGGTCAAGTTCAGATAGGACACCCGGAACGCGCCCGCGACGTCGCGTTCGCCGGCGGTGAGTTCGCCGAACCGGTTCCGTTCGTCGCGCAGCTGCCTGGCGACGAAGTCGAGCGTCCACGACGCCCGCGCGCGCAGCCTGCTCGCCGTGACGGCCAGCGCGAGCGGGAGGTCACCGCACAGGCTCGCCACCTGGTCGGCCGCGTCCGGGGATTCCCGCCGCAACCGAGAGGGCCCGACGATCCGGCCGAGCAGTTCCACCGCGTCGGCCCGGCTGAACGGTTCCAGCGAGAGCAGTTCGGCGCCGTCGAGGTCCACGAGCCGGGTGCGGCTGGTGATCAGCACGCAGCAACTCGCCGAACCGGGCAGCAGCGGGTTCACCTGCGCCGCCCCGATGGCGTTGTCCAGCACCAGAAGCACGCGTTTGCCGGCGAGACAGCTCCGGAAGAGCGCCGCGCGCTGGTCGGTCCCGGCCGGGATGTCCGAACCCTGGATGCCGAGCGACCGCAATAGTGCCTCGAGCGCGACCCCCGGATCGACCGGGTCGCCCGCGGGCGAGAACCCTTCGAGGTTCACGAAGAGCTGCCCATCGGGGAACAGTGGCGCGAGCCGGTGCGCGGCGTGGACGGCCAGCGCGGTCTTGCCGACACCAGGCATCCCGTCGATCGCGATCAGCCTCGGCCCCGCCGGGGAGCCTGCCTGGCCGATCTCGAGGACGGTCCGCAGTTCGGCGGCACGGCCGCCGAACGCGGGGAGGTCCGCGGGAAGCTGTGCGGGGCGGGGGAAAAGCGCCTTCTGCGCGTCCGCGTCCTCACGCCGTCCACTGGTGTCCATTCCGGCACGGAGCCCGCCGACGCCGTACCGGACGAGGGCGCTGTCCGTCATCAGCTCGGCGTCGGCGCGCAGGATCTGCTGGTGGAGCGCGCTCAGTTCGGTGCTCGGGTCGACGCCGAGCTCCTCGGCGAGCGCGACCCTGGTCCGGTCGAACGTCCGGAGCGCGTCGGCGCCGCGGCCCGCCCGGTAGAGCGCCAGCATGGTGAGGCACTGCAGGGTCTCGCGCATGGGATGCCAGGCGGCGAGGTCGAAGGCCTCGCGAGCCGCCGCTTCGGTTTCACCGAGCCGGAGCCTGGCGCCGATCAGAAGCTCGCAGGCGGCCAGGCGTTCTTCGTCGAGCCGTCGCGCCGTCTGCTCGATGGCGTCGCCTTCGAGACCGTCGAACGCCGGGCCGCGCCAGAGCGAGAGCGCGTCCGCCAGCTTGGCGGCCGCCTGGGAGATCAGCCCGGCCGACAGGAGTTCGGCGCCCTGGTTGTAGTCCGCTTCGAAGCGGACCGAGTCGAGCGAGGCGCTGCTGATGACGACGCGGTACGCCGAACCGGTGGTGACCACGGCGGACCGGGCCACGCCGAGATCGTGCCGCAGCCGTGCGATCGCGTTGCTGACCTGGCGGACCGCGGTCTTCGGCGGATTCTCCGGCCACATCGTGCCGATCAGATACGACACCGGGACCAGCCTGCCCGCGTTGATCAGCAGGGCGGCGAGGAGGCGCTGTTCACGGCGTCCGCCCAAGCGGACGGGGACGCCGTCGACCTCGGCCTCGAGCGGGCCGAGAACGGAGAAGCTGAGCTGGGATGTGCTGCCGGTGGGTGATCCCGCCGAATCGGGTAAACGATCAGCGGTCATATGCGACTATGTCGTCCGAGACCGTGAGCGTGCTCACGCACTACCTCCAGTCCGTTCGGCGGCTGACCGGCACCCTAGCCGACCGCATCGGCCTCCAGCCAGATCGGCGCGGGCGCGCCTTACTGCATTCGGCCTAACAGACGGGCGCGAGGCTGCCCTGAAACAGCTTCGATTCTACGCCGGGCCACTCCTGAACTGCGCGGATGCCCTGCGGTGGAGAGCCGATGTAATTCCGATGCAGGGCCTTGGAAAGCTGAAGACATCAGCTGGCGGGTCGGCGCGACGGGGCAGCGCGCCGAACCGTGTGTAGGGGCTCCGCGGCGGTTGGCCTTCGTACTGGGGGTGGCCAACCGCCCTGGTAGCCCTTTCTTCCCGTCACAGGTTGCTCCCAGCAAAGCGCGGCACACTGGACCAAAGAGGAGTGTGCCGTCATGAGTGCTCTAGGTGATCTGCTGGGCTACCTGCTCACCCTGTTCCTGATCGTGCTCATCGTCCGGATGGTGCTCGACTGGGTCGTCACTCTCGCCACCCGGCCGCCCGGCTGGGCCTTCCGGGCCCGCGGGATCGCCCATCGGCTGACCGAGCCGGTGCTGGCGCCGGTCCGCCGCGTGGTGCGCCCGGTGCGAGCGGGCGGGGTCGCGTTCGACCTCGCCTTCACCCTTGTCTTCCTCGGGGTCGTCCTCCTGCAGTCCCTCGCGTTCAGCCTCTGACCAGGTGTGATCCGGCGCGATTCCGGGTATCAGCCCGCTGGAGGAGAGGAGTGTGCCCATGCGTCCGGTCTGGAGCGGTTCGCTTTCGCTCGGTCTGGTGACGGTGCCGGTCCGGCTGTACAGCGCGGTCGAGGACCATACGGTGCACTTCCGCCAGTTCCAGCGGGGAACCGAGGACCGCATCCGGTACCGGCGGGTGAACGAGCGCACCGGCAAGGAAGTCGGCTACGAGGACATCGTCAAGGGCTACGAGCTCGGCAACGGTGAATACGTGGTCGTCGAACCCGACGAACTCGACGAGATCGCGCCCGGCCGGTCGAAGTTGCTCGACATCGAGAGCTTCGTCGAGCTGGACGCCATCGACCCGATGTTCTTCGACAAGACGTATTGGCTCGCGCCCGCCAAGGACGAGTTCGAGCGTCCGTACGCGTTGCTGCTCGAGGCGATGGACTCGTCGGGCAAGGCCGGGATCGCCAAGTTCGTCATGCGCGGACGCGAGTACCTGGCGCTCGTCCGCTCGGGGGACGGCGTGATGGTGCTCAACACCCTGCATTTCGCCGCCGACCTGCGGGATCCCGCCGAGCAGCTGCCGGACCTGCCGGGCAAGGCGAAGGCGCGCGGCAAGGAACTCGACATGGCCGTCAACCTGATCGACGCGATGAGCGACGACTGGCGGCCAGAGGACTACCGCGACACCTACACCGACCGCGTGCGGGACCTGATCAAGGCCAAGAAGAAGGGCGACACCATCACGCCCGCGACCGAACCCGGTGAGCCGACGAAGGTCGTCGACCTGTTCGAGGCGCTTTCGAAGAGCGTGGAGAGCGGTAAGGCCAAGAAGAAGTCCGGGGCGAAGAAGCCTCCCGCGAAGAAGGCCGCGGCGAAGAAGGACCTGTCCTCGCTGTCGAAGGCGGATCTGGACAAGCTGGCACGGGAGCGGAACATCAAGGGGCGGTCGAAGATGACCCGCGCCGGCCTGGAAAAGGCGCTCAAGGCATCGTGACGACACCCGCCGTCGCCAGTTCGCTCGCGATGGCCTCGATCAGCAGCCGGACGTCCTCGGCCGCCGTCGCGTGCAGCCCCTCGGAAACGACCAGCACGTCGGACGTCGTGGCGGAGACGGCCGAGTGCCCGCTCTGCCGGTTCGTCCATCGGCGCGCGTGGGCTTGACCGTCCTCGTCGGCGAAGATCACCTCGCCGGGGTTCGGCTGCTCGACCGTGCCGGCGAAGGTCACGTACTTCTCGTCGCCCCGCGCCCGGCGGACTTCCAGCGAGCCGCTGATCTTCGCGACGTCGAGCACCGCGACCGGGATGGCGTAGGCGACCGAAACCGCGTTGCAGAGGTCGATCACCGGGTGGATCCGGGGGAGCGTGCCTTCTTTCCGCAGCCTGCGCAGCAACGACTCCGACGCGCAGCGGTACTGCGTCGGCTTCAGGCCCATTTTGGCGAACGCCCGCCGCCAGGCCTGGATCTCGGGGAAGTCCGATTCGGGCCCGTCCGCGAGCCGCCGCGTCGCCCGCGCGAGGAACTCTTCGAGGTCGACCGGCATTTCCGGGGTGATACCGCTGGCCCGCAGCGTGCCGACGGCGAGGCCGGGGTGGGCGGCGCGGATTTCGGGGTGGTGCTGGAGTCGCATGCTGAACCTGTCTACTGGGTGGTGAACGCGAGTTTGACGCCGAGCGCGGCGAAGGAACCGGCGAAGATCCGCCGGAGCCAGGCGAGCACGCGCGGCCGGGAAAGGACGTGGTGCCGCACGCCGGCCGCGAGGACGCCGTACACGCTGAACACCACGAAGGTCGCCAGCATGAACACCCCGCTCAGCAGCAGCATCCGAGGGATCGAACCGGGCTCGCCCGCCGGGACGAACTGCGGCAGGAACGCGAAGAAGAACAAGGTCAGCTTCGGGTTCAGGACGTTGATCAGCACGCCTGAGGTGATCGTCCGCAGGGTCGACGCGGGTTCGGGATCGCCGTCCACGACGATCGCTTCCCGGTCCTTCAGCGTCGCCCACGCCATGTAGAGCAGGTAGGCGACGCCGAGATACTTGATGATCTCGAACGCCACCGCGCTCGCGTGCAGGAGCGCCGCGAGGCCGGTGATCGCGGCGACCATGTGCGGGACGATGCCGAGGGTGCACGCCGTCGCGGCGACGACGCTCGCGCGTCTCCCCCGGGCCAGTCCGGCGGAAAGGGTGTAGACCACGCCGGTACCGGGCGTGGCGACCACGACCAGCGTGGTGATCAGGAAGGCGATGCTCACAAGCTCACTGTGCGCGCTTTTTGGTCCGATGGACAGAGCCAAAGCACGCGGACTCCGCAGGACCAAAGGCTTGCGTGAGGCGGCGTGAAGGGTTCACCGGATGGAGTGGCATGATGCACGCTCGCACGTCGACGAGGAAGGCCTTGGTTTGAGCGCGCGCACTTCCCAGGTGGACGACCTCCGGCTGGTGGCACAACCGAATGCCGTGTTGTGCTCCGAGCTCTTCGTCCGTCTCATCTTGTCGGATTGGTCCTTGCGGCCGTTGCTCGATCAGGCGAAAACCGCCGCCGCCGGATTGGTGGGCACGCTGGTCGACGCGGCCGATCCGAAGGAGCCGCCCTTCCTGACACTGCGCTTGCGCCTGCGGTCGGACGTGCTGGTCATCGAGGTCGACCACGAACTGGACGGGCTCCCCGTGCCGACACCCGCACCGGGTGAGCGGACCGGGGTGGCGCCGAGCGAGACCGGCGGCGTGACCTTCTGGTGCGAGCTGCCGCTGCCCGGTGGCCTGTCTGCCGGACAGGTCCAGCTGCCGAGGCGGGGCGACCGTCGCACGCTGGTGGACGAACCCGTCTCCGGCGAGCCCGTCGGCGCCGATCCCGAAGTCCTGGAACGGCTCTTGACCCGGCTGAGCGGCTGGTCCGGCTGATGGCGACGAGACAGGTCACCACGCCGGTGCTCGAGATCGAGTACGAGCACGCCGGCGAAGAGGGCGGGCCCCCGGTGGTCCTGCTCCACGGCTTTCCGTACGACGTGCGGGCCTACGACGAGGTCGCCACGCTCCTCGCGGCGGGCGGAGCCTCCGTGTACGTCCCCTATCTCCGGGGATTCGGTGGCACGCGTTTCCTCGACAAGGCGACACTTCGCTCCGGACAGCAGGCCGCCCTCGCGCAGGACCTGCTCGAGTTCATGGACGCGCTGGGGCTGGAGAAGGCCGTCGTCGCGGGCTACGACTGGGGCGGCCGCGCGGCCTGTATCGCGGCCGCGCTCCGGCCCGAGCGCGTGCGCGGGCTGGTCTCGGTGGACGGCTACAACGTCCAGAACCTCGCCTACGCCGGCGAACCCGCGCCACCGGAGTGGGAACGCACTTACTGGTATCAGTTCTATTTCCACTCCGAGCGGGGCAGGCGCGGGCTGGCGGAGAACCGCGACGAGCTGTGCGCCTTGTTGTGGCGCACCTGGTCGCCGACCTGGACCGGCGCCGACGCGGCGTTCCCGACCAGCGCTCCCAGCCTCCACAACCCGGACTTCGTCGACGTCGTCATCCACTCCTACCGGCACCGCTTCGGCTTGGCGGAAGGCGATCCGCGGTATCAGGCGCTCGAAGACCTGATCGCGGAGGAGCCGGCCATCACGGTGCCGACGGTGGTGCTGGAGAGCGGGGACGACGGCATCGGCGGCCCGAGCGCGGAGGGCGACCGCGAGTACTTCACCGGGCCGTACGAACATCGGGTTCTGCCCGGGGTCGGCCACAACGTTCCCCAGGAGGCTCCTGAAGCGTTCGCGGCCGCTGTGGCGTCTCTGCTTGAGTGAGTCCCTCCGACGAAAGGTCCGCCCGTGACCGACCCCCAGCCAGCGCCCTCGGTTCCGCCGGGGAAGTTCCTGCTCGAACTCGTCCCGGTGCCGGTCAGCGACATCGACCGGGCGAAGGATTTCTACACGGAGAAGCTCGGTTTCCACGTCGACGTCGACGTGCGGCCCGCAGACGGGGTCCGGATCGTCCAGCTCACTCCGCCGGGTTCGGCCTGCTCGATCACCTTGGCCACCGGGATCCCGTCGCTGGACATGCCTGCCGGGTCGCTGCGCGGGCTCCATCTCGTGGTCGCCGACATCGAGGAGGCCCGCGCCGCCCTCGTCGCCAAGGGGGCCGACGTCGGTCCGGTCGAGGACATCGGCGGCGTCTTCTACGCGGCGTTCAGCGACCCGGACG
Organism: Amycolatopsis sp. TNS106; assembly: GCF_019330265.1. Taxonomy (NCBI): domain Bacteria; kingdom Bacillati; phylum Actinomycetota; class Actinomycetes; order Pseudonocardiales; family Pseudonocardiaceae; genus Amycolatopsis; species Amycolatopsis sp. TNS106. The sequence continues at coordinate 195,116 of NZ_CP024972.1, forward strand.
GCAACACCTGGACGCTCCAGTACATGCCCTGGCGCGTCGGGTGAGGACGATCACCCGTCCGTGCGCGTGACGAATCCTGATCTTCGTTTGTCCTTCGGACGTAAGGCGCACGATCCGGGCGCCACGGACGGAGGAGGACCCGATGTCGTTGGGCGACAAGATCAGCAACAAGGCCGAGGAGTTCGGCGGTAAGGCCAAGGAGGCCGCCGGCGACGCCACCGGCAACGACGAATTGCGCGCGGAAGGCCAGGCGGACCAGGCGAAGGCCGGTCTCAAGGGCGCGGTCGAGAACGTGAAGGACGCTGTCGGTGACGCGGCGGACAAGCTCCGCGACACCTTCAAGAAGTAGTGTTCTCCGGGCCGGGGCGGCGGGTTTCCGCGCCCCGGCCCGTTTTCATTCGCGCAGGACCACCGGCAGGCTCGTGAGCCGCGTTCCCTGGATGCCGCCGAGGAACGTCTGCCGGAGTTCGCCGTAGGGCACGGCGAGCCGGGCTTCGGGGAAGTCCGTGCGCAGAACCGTCGCCACCGCCCGTAGTTCGAGCTGCGCGAGCTGGGCGCCGACGCAGAAATGCGGGCCCGCGCCGAAGGTCAGGTCCGGGCCCGGTTCCCTGGCCGGATCGGTGTTGATGCCCTGGATGTCGACGAGCACCGGTGCCCCGGCGGGGAGCCGGCTCCCGGCGAGGCCGACCTCCGCGGTCGTGAACCGCCAGAGCGTGAACGGTGCGGGCGGGTGGACCCGGAGCGTTTCGCGGACCAGGTGGCCTTCGGGGGTGGTGTCCCCGTTCAGGAGCCGCGAGACGAGGAAGCCGATCGAGGCGTCGGTGGTGAGCTGCCCGGCGAAGATCAACGCGAACAGGTGATACCGCAGGTCCTCTTCGGACGTCTCGGGCGGAAGGTTGTCGCGTAGTTCCGTCGCGAGCCCCTTCCGGTTCGGGGTCAGCCCCGCGGCGGCGAGGTCCGCGATCGCGGCGATGGCCTTGCCCTGGGCACCCGGTTCGGGGTCGGACATGCGACGGCACGCGTCGACGGCGACGTCGAGCAGGTGAAGCGGGATACCGAGCAGGTCGAGCAGCACGGTGAGCGGGAAACGGGTGGAGAACCCGTCCATGAGGTCGACCGTACCGGCGCCGAGGTCCGTCAGCAGGGTCCGGGCGATCCGGTGGATCCGGTCGGATTGCGCCTGGATCCGTTTGGCGCTCAGCAAAGGGGCGTGCGCACGCCGCAAGAGCGCGTGGTCGGGCCCGTCCAGTGTGGTGAGGGACGGTTGTTCGGCTGCGGTTCGTTCGAACCTGGTCCAGCCCTCGGGGGCGAACGCGGGATCCTTCGCGAAGCGCGGGTCCGCCAAGACCTCGCGGGCCAGTTTCTCCTCGGTGACTATCCACGCGCTTCCGCCCTCGGGGGCGGCCACTTCGACGAGCGGCCCCGCGGCCCGCAGCGCGGGGCGGACAGGGTCGGGTTCGGTGATGCCGCGGGTCGTCGCGGCGAACGGATCGGGGAGCACACAAACTCCTTCATGAGAAAGTAGCTTCACTGTGAAGGTATATTCGGGGCCGGTAGGTTGTCAAAGCGCACGGATCCGAGGAGGGCTGATGGAGGACGACGTCGCGGCGCGGAGTGCGTCGCTGCTGGACGGCCTCCGGAGCTTCGGGGCGAACTACACCGAGTTCACCCGGCGTTTCGCGGACTGGCTCGGCCTGCACGCCACCGACGCCGCCGCGCTCGTGGAGATCCTCTACGCCGAAGACACCGGCTCGCCGTTGTCCCCGGCCCGGCTCGGCGACCGCATCGCGCTGACCTCCGGCGCGACCACGAATTTGCTGAACCGGCTGGAAAGCCTCGGTTACGTGGTGCGGACCAGGGAGGACAGCGACCGGCGAAGGGTCACCCTGCGCAGCGGCCCGGACATCCAGGGGCCCGCGCGTGAGTTCTTCGGTCCGTTCAGCGCCGGGCTCGCGGCGCTCGTGGCTGAGTACCCCGCGGAGGAGATCGAACGGTTCGAGGCCTTCCTACGGCATCTGAAGTCCACTATGGACAGCGTGCTCGAAGAACAGGATTAGACCCGGACCAGTCCGATCCGCTCTCGGCACCGAATCCCTCCCGGACGCCACGGAACCGCGTAGCCGGGCGTCGGGTGAGGTGGAGGCGGCTTGATGGTCGAGGGAGTGCGGACGAGTCCGCGCGGAAGCGGCGGCACCGGAGCGGAGCCCGCCGAGGCGAGTTTGATGCAACGGGTCGCGGCAGGTGACGAACAGGCGTTCGCCGACCTGTACGACGTCGTGGCGGGACCGGTGTGGGGCGTGGTGAACAGGGTCGTCCGCAACGGCACGTTCGCCGAGGAGGTCACCCAAGAGGTCCTGGTGGAGGTGTGGCGGACGGCCGCCCGGTTCAAACCGGGCAAGGGGAGCACGCTGGCCTGGGTGCTCACGATCGCGCACCGGCGGGCGGTGGACCGGGTGCGTTCGCATCAGGCCGCGCTCGACCGGGACGATCGCGCGGGACGGCTCGACTTCCGCCGCCCGTTCGACGAGGTCGCCGAGTCGACGATCAGCAACCTGGAGCAGCAGCGGGTGCGCCAGTGCCTGTCCGCGTTGACCGACCTGCAACGGGAATCGGTCGTGCTGGCCTATTACAACGGCTACACGTACCCGGAAGTCGCGGAAGTGCTCAAGACCGCGCCCGGCACGGTGAAGACCCGCATCCGCGATGGCCTGATCCGGCTGCGTGACTGCTTGGGGGTCGGGCAATGACGGCGGAACTGCACACACTGACCGGGGCCTACGCCGTGGACGCCGTCCCGGAGGAAGAGGCCGCCGCCTTCAAGCGGCATCTGCGGGGTTGCCCCGCGTGCGGCCAGGAGGTCCGGGAACTCCGGGAAGCCGCCGCCCGTCTGGGAGCGGCGCTCGCCACCCCGCCACCGCCGAGACTGCGGGAAGCGACGCTCACGGAGGTCGCCCACACCCGTCAATGGCCTCCGCTGGTCGCGGTCGTGCGTCGAGGCGGGCCGGTGAAGACGCGGATCGCCCTCTGGGGTGCCGCCGCGGCCGCCGTCGGAGCGCTGGTGTTCAGCTTGGTCACCACGACCACCGATCCGGGGACCGACCCCGCTCAGCAACAGCTGGCCTCGGTGAACGCCGTGCTCACCGCGCCCGACGCCTCGACGGTCAAGGACGCGGAACGCGGGAACACCACGGTCGTGACCTCGCACGGCAAGGGCAAGATCGTCGTGCTGGCCGGTGACCTTCCGCCGTTGGCGCCAGGCAAGGCGTATCAGGTCTGGCTCATCGGAAAGAGCGGGGTGCATTCGGCGGGCCTGTTGGCTCCGGACGGTCCACATCGGACCCGGCCGGTGCTCGCGGACCTGCCGGGCGGGATCGACCGGGTCGGCATCACCGCGGAACCCGCCGGCGGCTCGCCTGCCCCGACCGTTCCGGCGGTGGTCATGGTGGACCTGGTCTAGGAGCCGGTGAGCCGCTCGCAGGCCTGCCAGAGTTCCTGGCGCTGTGCGGCGGTCTCCCGGGTCTTGCCGAGGTAGTGCGTCGGCCGCTGGACACGGTCGTGCCAGAACATCCCGTTGTACCGGGCCGGTTCCTCGGCGGCGGCGAGCCAGACGAAGGTGTCGGCGCCCTGCTCGGGATTCCGCAGGATCCGTCGTGTCAGCTTCTGGAACGTCGGCAGGGAGGTCGCGACGCCCGGCGTGTCGGCCCAGCCGGGATGAGCGCTGTGCACGGTGACCCCGGAGCCGTCCAGCCGGTCCGCCCAGAGCTCGGCGAGCACCACCTGCATCCGTTTCGTCCGCGCGTATCCGGCCGCCGGCTTGTACTCGTCGCGGCGGTACTGGAGGTCGTCGGCGCGCAGCGGCTGGCCGTACATGCCACCGGAGCTGACCCAGATCACCCTCGCGCCGTCGGCGAGCTTCGGCCGGAGCGACGCGGTGAGCAGATGCGGCCCGAGCACGTGCGTGGCCAGCATGAGTTCGTTGCCCTCGGCCGTCTCCGTGCGTTCCGCCGGCATCACTCCGGCGTTGTGCACGAGAACGTCCACCTCACCGTCGAGGTCTTTGGCGTAGTCGCGCACGGACGAGATCAGGCTGACATCGCATTGGTCGACGATGATCCGCGAGCCGGGCGCGGCGTGCTCGATCTCGGCGCGGGCGGCGTTACCGTCGCCGCGAATCGCGATCCGGACGGTCGCGCCCAGCTTCGCCAGCCCGATGGCCGTCGCCTTCCCCAAACCCGCTTTGGCGCCGGTCACCACGGCGACCTTGCCCGCGAGCGCGTCCGGCGCGGGATCCCCGGGCCACCAGTGCCGTCGCACGGAGTACCCGATGTTGCCGTACCCGAGCAAGGTCCGGTCGAGCACGGTGTCGGCGACCCGGGTGACGACGGACATGCGGGTACTCCTCAGCGGTCGAATGGTGGTTGCGCGGTGTACTCCATGTTCCCGGTTCGCCCTGCTCGGAAACCACTCACTGAACGCGGGATCCGGCCTTCGCGGAGAAGCGGAACTCGATGGTCATCGGAAGCTCGCCGAGATCCAACGCCTGACGCAGCCTCGGCAGGCCCTCCGCGGTGATCCGCTCGCGGATGGTGGCCAGATCGCCGTCCTGTTCGGCGCTCAGCACCACGGCCAGCACCGGCGCGTCCTGGGACCCGCCGAGCGTGGCGTGCGCGGCGTGGACGCCGGGATAGGTCGCGACCTCCGCGGCGAACGGTTCCACCGCGGTGCTCGCGGCCAGCGTGGTCTCACCGGTCTCCTGGTCGAAGCGCCAGGTGTGGGACTTCGGTTTGCGGACGGGCTGCGCGATCAGCCAGCGCAGCGCCAGCAGACCGGCCACCACCGCGGCCCCGGCGACGACGTACCAGACCCATCCGGGTGGCATGGCGGTCCCGGGGACGAGCGGGGTGCCCGGATCGAGCAGCGGGATCCGGCCGAAATGGGTGCCGACGGCGAATCCGCCGGCGGCGAGCAACACGATCCCGGTCAGCACCAGCAGGGTGCGGTTCAGCCGGGCGGGGCGGTTGAGGTCGGTCATGACGCGCTCCTGGTGGCCTTGACTCGGACCCGCACGGCCGGGACGGTGGCGGGGCCGATCTGTGAGAGGCGGTGCTCGATGGCCGCGCGGACGGCGTCGGCGAGTCCGGCGGTGTTCGTCCGCCCGGTGGTGACCACCGAGACGATCTTGCTCCGCTTGACCTTCAGTTTCGCCGCCGAGACACCATCCACAGTGGACGCCGCGGTACGCAGCGTCGACCGGTAGCTGCGCCGGGAGGCCCCGGAGTCCGTGCCGCCTTCGAGCGGCAGCACGGTGGGCCGCCCCGGGACGATCGCGGCCACGAGGAGCAGCAGACCGATCAGCGCGACCACCCCGCCCGCGATCGCCGGCAGCGGATCACTCCATCGGGTGTCGTGCAGAGCGGACGCGACGGCGTCGTAGCTGATCCACGGCTTTTCGCCGATGATCGTCTGGACCGCGACGATGGCGGCCAGTACGCATCCGGCGAGCACCACGAGGGCGACCAGCACGGCCGGGACACTGCGGCGCGGGCGCCGTTTCATCGGACCCTCCTCGTTTCGGTCTCCGTGGAATGCAGGGCCGTGACGGTGATGTCGACCCGCGTGATGGCCAGGCCCGAGAGTTCGCCCACGCGGCGGATCAGATGCTCTCGCGCGCTTTCGGTGGTGCCGCGCACGGAGAGCGGGTACTTCACCGAAAGCCGGACGTCCAAAGTGGCCGTCGAGCCGGTGACGTGCGCGCTCACCTTGGCGCCCTGGTCGAGGTCTTCACCGCCGACCGCGATTCCGAGCACCCGGGAGGCCGAGCCGCCGACGCCGTCGAGTTCGGTGATCGCCCGAGCGGCGATCCGCTCGACGGCGCCGTCGGCCACGGTCAGGGCGCCGCGCCCGTCCGTTCCGGGCGCGGCGGCGGTCATGGTCGTCATGGCGATCAGCCCCTGTCGCGGCCCGCCAGGGCCGAAAGGTCGAGCTTGCCGTCGAGGAACCGGCCGACCAGCAGGCCGAGGACGGCGAGCACGAGCACGACGAGGAAGGCGCCGAAGCCGCCGAACGCGCCGGCCACGCCGAGCACGAGACCGGTCAGCAGGCCGAGGTGGGTGGCGTTCATGAACGTTCTCCTTGCTGTCGGGCGCGAACCGGCGCCGATGGTCACTGGACGCGGGTGGATTCGGAGTCTTCGTCGGTGTCGTCGTCGCCAGGGATGTGCACGTCGGACACGTTGATGTTGACCTCGACGACCTCGAGGCCGGTCATCTGCTCGACCGCGCCGATCACGTTGCGGCGCACCGACTTGGCGAGATCCGCGATCGCGACCCCGTATTCGACGACGATCTGCAGGTCGACCGCGGCCTGGCGTTCGCCGACCTCGACGGAGACGCCCTGCCCGGCGGACGCGGTGGCGCCGGGGATGCGCTCACGCAGCGCGTTGAAGGCCCGCACGGCGCCGCCGCCCAGCGCGTGGACGCCGGTGATCTCGCGGGTCGCGAGGCCCGCGACCTTCTGCACGACGGTGTCGGCGATCGTGGTCACGCCCTGCGTGGTGACGAGCGCGCTGTTCTCGGCCGGGGCGGCGGAGTTCGAGTTCGGCTTGGCGGTGGTGGCGGTGTTCGTCATCGCGATCTCCTCGGTTCGGATTCCGTTGCCTGTGGTGGAAGTTGTTCGCTTCCACACTCCATAGACCCAGCCGAACCAAGATCGTCACGACCCGATCGTGTGGTCTGGATCTCACCGATCGTGGGTATGTCTTTTGGCCTGCTCCGCACGGCCGACTACGGTGTCGTTCTTTCAGCCTGTCGAAGGTCGTGCGCGGGGAAGTCCTCGCTCCGGTGACCAAAGTGGACGAGGCGACGTCGAGATCGTTTGCTGCCTCCCGTGGACGCTGGCCTTCGCGTGACTTCTCTGTTAGGAAAGGTTCCTAACTAAAGGGAGGCGATATGCGCGGACGTGGTCTGGCGGCGGCGACGGTTCTGGTGGTCCTGTGCGGTGGTTCGGCCGCCGTCGCGGACACCACGACGGCGCGCCCGGCACGCAACATCATCTACATCCAGGGTGACGGCCTCGGCCTCGGCCAGCGTGACCTGCTTCGGCTGGCGCTCAAGGGCAAGAACGGCGAACTGGCGATGGACGGCCTCGCGGTCACCGGCCTCGTGCGGACGTCCTCGGCCGACCCCGACGAGATCGTCACCGACTCGGCCGCCGCGGCAACCGCCCTCGCGACCGGGCACAAGACGCGCAACGGCGCCGTCGGCGTCGATTCCCTCGGGCGCCCGCTGGAGACGATCCTCGAACGGGCGAAGCGGGCCGGGAAGTCGACCGGCCTGGTGACGACGGCGCAGGTGACCGGCGCGTCGCCCGCGGCCTTCGCGGCTCACGTCCCCAGCCGCGACGCGCAGAGCGACATCGCGAAGCAGTACATCGAGAACAGCCGCCCGGACGTCCTGCTCGGCGGCGGCGAGGACTGGTGGTATCCGAAGGGGAACCCCGGGCAGTGGCCGGACAAACCGGGGGAGGAGAGCCGCAGCCCGTACGGCAATCTGGTCGAACGCGCCCAGCGAACGGGCTACACCTACGTGCGTGACGGCGACGAGCTGCGGAACACGCGGGCCAACCGGATCCTCGGCCTGTTCGCGAACGAGGACATGGTCGACTACGGCCCGGACGGCGTCGGGAAGTACGCGCCGCGGGTGCCGCTCCAGCAGATGGCGCGCAAGGCGCTGGACACCCTCTCGAAGAACCCGCGCGGCTTCTTTCTCTTCCTGGAGGAAGAAGGAACCGACGGGATGTCGCACGAGAACAACGCGCACGGCGTGATCGACGCGGGCCGCGCGCTCGACGACACCGTCGCCGAGGTCATGCGGTTCGCCCGCGCGCATCCCGGCACGCTGGTGATCATCGGCGGCGACCACGAGACCGGAGGGCTGGCCATCGAGAACTACGACGCCTCCGACACCGACCCTGACCAGGACGGGCCGTTCGATGTCCCGGGTTCGAAGCTCCGCTTCACCGTGGACTGGACGACCCACGACCACACCGGCTCCGACACCCCGGTCACCGCCGAAGGCCCCGGCTCCACCCGTTTGGGTGGCACGGTCGAGAACACCGACGTCCACGGGGTGATGCGGGCGGCAAGCGGCCTCTGAACCGGAAAAGGCCACCTCCGGCGACGGAGGTGGCCTTCACGGGCGTTGGGGTCAGCCGATGCTTTCGACGACAGCCTCGGCGACCGCCTTCATCGTGGTCCGGCGGTCCATCGCGGTGCGCTGTATCCAGCGGAACGCGTCCGGTTCGGTGAGCCCCTGACGGCTCATCAGCAGCCCCTTGGCGCGGTCGATCACCTTCCGCGTCTCGAGCCGGTCCGTGAGGCCGGCGACCTCGGACTCGAGCGCCTGGAGCTCGGCGAACCGGCTCACGGCCAGCTCGATGGCAGGCACCAGGTCACGCTTCGCGAACGGCTTGACCAGGTACGCCATCGTGCCCGCGTCCCTAGCCCGCTCGACGAGGTCGCGCTGGCTGAACGCGGTCAGGATGACGACCGGCGCGATCCGGTCGCCGGTGATCTTGGAGGCGGCCTCGATACCGTCGAGCTTGGGCATCTTGACGTCGAGAATCACCAGGTCGGGCTTCAACTCGGTGGCCAGATTGATGGCCTGCTCGCCATCACCGGCCTCACCGACCACCTCATAACCCTCTTCACGGAGCATCTCGACGAGATCCAGCCGGATGAGGGCCTCGTCTTCGGCCACGAGCACCCGCCGCTGGGGTGCGGCGACGGCACCATTGGCCTCGGCAGCCTGCTCGGTCACCGGGGTCCTCCTGAAGGTCGTCGGGCAGTTCGGCTCGCGGTCTGTCCGCGAACCTGAAGCCTACCGGGAACGATCCAGACGGCTAGATGGCGTTCACCACGTCAGACGGTCGTCACACTCCGGGCCCCGCGACAGGCGCGCTCCCGTGATCCCGTAAAGTTCACCGGGCACCGCCCCCGTAGCCCAACTGGCAGAGGCAACGGATTCAAAACCCGTCCAGTGTGAGTTCGAATCTCACCGGGGGCACTCGCAGGATGCACCTGCGCAGCTTTGCTGTGGAGCGGTGTCGCCGACGGAAACGATCGCGGCTGGATCGCCCGGCAGGGAGGCTCTGAGGGGCGCTCGATCGTCGAGGAGCAGGCTGTCTTGTGTACGGGCGGCGTCGGCGATTTCTTTTGCAGCGCTTGCCGCCGACGTTCGGTGCCCATTGCTTGTCGGTGCGGCTGTCGTCTTGGTCAGCGAGCAATAGTGCGTGTCGTTGTGTGCCGAACAGGCGCTCTGAAGTGCAGGAGCCCAGGCGCTCGACAACGATTGCTCGTCGGCGACCTGCTGTTCGATGCCGTGAACACGCACAATCCGTGTCATTACGCCTTCCCACATGAGAACGCGCGACTCTCTCGTGGCCAGTCGCTGCCAGGGCGTGTCGACGTGGACCGCCAGTACTGCTGGGGCGGAGTGATGGGCAGCGGTCGCGGATCTCGCAGCCACAGTCAAGCCAGACATCAATAAGGTCGTCGAGGACGAAGAGGTGGCTTGACCACTTCCCCGGCCAGGCGGCGTAGAGGCGGCATTCGCCTGTCAGCGCTCGCTTGTAAGTGCCGGCGTCGGTGTCCCAGCGGACGCTTCCGTCCCGCGGTGACCTCGATGTAGCACTTCGTTCGGAGTGTGCAGGGGAACTCTGGGGCCCATCGCGCCCGCGCTTCTTGGTTCCTGCAATCTGCCTCCTGCTTGTCAGCCTGGATCAAGCTTTTCATGGATGGCCGTCGCGGGCGTGGGGCGAGGAGCAGCCCACCTTCGCCGATGACGAGGCGTTCGCGGGCCTGAATCCCACCTGTATCTCCGAACTGCGTGGACGGTTGGAGACCGAACGGATTGCCGCGGAACCGGACCACGCCGAGATAGCCCTGCGCTGTGCCCGCCACCAGGAGTTGTCGTCCGACCGCGTTGCCCGGTGCGCGGGCCGATGTCGGCGCGGACGCTGCTGCCCGGCGCCGGGGTGAATAGGGGGCCGCGCGCACCGGAGAGGACGATCTGCTCCGCCGCAGTGAGTCACCGAGTTCGCGTGCGGCGCGGGCAAGCCAGGCGAGAGCGTCGATCGGATCGCCGAGGGAGGCGGCGCCGGTGCCTTCGGAAACCAGGCCGGATGAGGCGTTGTCAGTGATCGTGTCGGTGATCGAGATGTCCCAGCCGGTGATTCCACTGTCCACGATCTCGAGCGCGGCTACGGCGTGGCCCTTGGCCGGTCGGCCCCGAGCAGTAAGCGAATCTCGGCCTCGATCTTCGGTTGCAGAAGCCGCCTGGCGGGTACCGCCGCGTGCCCCGAGACGTCCATGTCGGCGAAGAACACGCCGAAGTCGGGTTGGTCGACGCCGAGCTGTCGTTGCACGGCCGGGGAGGTCAGTCCGATCTTGCGGCCGACCACGACTGCACCGTCCGCCTCCCCAGCCGGGTCAGCTCGTGTTCGCAGTGTTCAGGCGCCCTCCTGTCCGAGTGAGCCGATCGGGCCGGCAGGGTTGACGGCGATGAGCGGTTGTCTTCGTCGCGGCTGTCACCGGAGGGAGGGACGGTAGATGAGTTCCTGCGTGTGGCCGTCGAGCGTCCGGCTTTCGAGCAATTCAAGGTCGAAGTCGCCCGCGCCCGCGAGGATGGGGCTGGTCCCGGTTCGTCCGGAGATAGCCGGGAAGATCGTCACCTGCAAGCGGTCGACAAGGCCAGCTGCCATCAGCGTCCGGTTCAGCGAAAGGCTTCCTTGCGAACGCAGCGGCACGTGCGACTCCTCCTTGAGCCGGGCCACGATCTCCACAGCATCACCGCTGACGATGGTTGCGTCCGGCCAGCCGAGGGTGTCCTGCAATGCGGAGGACACCACGGTCGCGGGCATCCGCATGGTCCGGAGGTTCCATTCGTCGAGCGTGTTCGGGTCGATGCCCGAGGACATGATCTCGGCGGTCTCTCGGAATGTCGTGGCGCCGAAGATCATCCGGTGCTCAGGGGTGACCAGGGCAGCGCGGTGCTCAAGGAGTTCAGGGCCCTGCTTGCCCCAGTAGCCACCCCAGTCGGCGCCCTCACTATAGGAACCGTAGCCGTCAAGGGTCGAGAACACGTCCCAGGTGTAGACAGCGGTCATTTCGATCTCCTTTTATTTCTCGATAATCGCTATGGTATTTTCCATACCGATGGGGGAGTTTGCCCCTTCGGGCTGAATGCCATCGGACACTGGCGCGCTTTGGTTATGGCGACGTCAGCGCTGATGATGGCCCGCGGTTGATCCCGGTCGGAAGGGGAACTGACCGGCCTTGTTTTTGGCCATGTGGACATCTGGATATGCTTCGTGAGTGGTAATGGCGACTTCTGGCCGCCATTACCGCTCACGAGTCATAGGCGTTCCCTTCGGTTACCCATAGACTCGCGGCGCGACCGCAACTGGGACAGCTTTGAACGGCGCTGACGAACACGTCACGCCACGAGTGATCAAGACTTAGGCGGCTGCAGGGCGGATGCCACCGGAGGCGATGGTGAGGATGTCTTTGTTGCCGTCAGCCCAGGTCGCGGTCATTACCAACTCGTGAATCCTCCAACCGCCGCCTGTGCGGGTAAGCCCGATGCGATAGGTTCCACCCAGTGTCCATCGTGGTGAGCCGAAGGGATTGGTCAGCAGGTGGACGGCTTGGAAGACGGCGGTAAGGACAGCGCTATCGTCGTCGACAGTGACCAGATGGTTGCCAAGCAGGTGCTGCGTAGCGTCGAAAGCGTTTAGTAGCCGCGACCATTCTGCCTGGATTTGGGCCGGCGTGACCTGGGCAGGCTCGCCGCCCCAGATGCCGCTGTAATCGAGGGTGACGCTCTCGGCGAAAACCTCGGGAAATCGGTCCCAGTCGCGAGTGTCGATGTACCACATCATCATGGTGGCGGCATTGATGATGGCGCAGCGGTCTTGTGCGGAAGCCATGGTGATTCTCCTGTTTGCGGGTTGGGCAATAGGGCTCGAGCAGGGAATCACTCGATTCGCCGGGCCGGACCTAATACCCCCGCGACTCGATGCCGTAGTGGATGCGACTGGTCTCCGGGGGGCAGTAGACGATCGAGTAACCGCTGGAAACCCAGTTGGGAGCGGACCTCCAGACGACTTGTCCGAACCAGTCCTCACAGATGACGGTCGCCCGATAGTGTCCGCCGTTACTTTGACCACAGGTCGCGTAACTGCCGTTGCTGGCCGGACCGGTGCGGCAATCTGTGGGCCAGCCTTGGATGCCGATCTCGGTTTCCGCGGCCAAGGTGCCTTGGGTCGCCGCATGAGCCGATCCGTACATCCCGGCTGTGAGCAGGAGTGCCAGAACGCCGCCAGCAAACAGAGTCGTCCGCCGCTTCTTCATCTGGAATGATTCCTTTCTGTGCTAGGAGCGATTGATTGAGGAGTACTCGATACCGGCGGACGACACCTTGCTGTCGCCTTGACAGTAGGCCTGAGACCAGCCCCCCTGTGTCCAGAATCCGTAGTAGTCGCGTAGGGTGCCGTTGGTGTGACGGCACAGGGCGATCGCACGGTACGATCCGCCGTTGTGGTGCTCACAGGATGCCCTGGCTCCGTAGGAGTTGGTCACGCTGTACCAGCAGTCGCTCGGATACGCCGAGACTCCGATTTCCCGTGCCGGGGCGGCATCCGTACGTTCCCCTGCCGAGGCGGGCGTCGCGATTCCGACGACGATTGGTCCTGACAACAATAGGCCGATCACGCCGCGGGCAAGCACGCGGCGAACGCTATCCCGATTTTCCGGTGTATTTTTCACAGAACCTTCCTTGGTTAATGTGGTGGTTACGCATGGGTTGGCCTCGATCTCGCGCGTGGCTGCGAGGTAGAGTCAGAATCTTTTCCAGTCGCCGTATGTCGATCCGATCTTCCATAGCGGTGGAACTGCGAATCCTTTCGGCTGACTGATTCGGCCTGATGTACGGCGAGGACGAAGAACTCGCGAATCGGGTGCGCGCGCCGTCAGTGGACCAATATTCGCCTTTGTCTCGCAACCCGTTCGGGGCTGTGATCCGTTCGCGACATTGTTCGCTGCTGCAGGCAGGTTCCCCTGGCACCCACACCAGCCCCCTTATACGCCGTCGAAGCAGTGGTAGGTGGCGCTCCACTTCGAGGCCAACAGGATTCTCTCTGTTATTTCTCCTTCGCATGCTTGGCGACCAGGGATGACCGTGGACGCTCAGGGAATCTTGCCGCTGGCGCGTGTCACCGCTGTGTTACCGGTGTGTCAGGAGTTCGAAGCGACTCTCCTGATGCTGGCCGAAGACGGTGTACTGGCCGGAGGCGACGCTCCGGGATCGTCGACGCCGGAGAGCAGATAGGCCGCATCAGCTCCTGTCAGGGCCTGGACGACGCCGTCGAAGTCACGCTGGTGGGGCTGCACCCACTCGTGGACGGTCACGGTTCGGCCGGAGCAGATGGCTTCGACGCACCGGTCGGACGGCAACGATCTGCGGCCCCCGAGTACGCCGACGTGCCCCAGCAGCGCTCGAGGGATTCACCCGCCCGGCCCATTCGCGTAGAGAAAGCATCAAAAATCCGCTGTGAAGGCGTACTTGTCGACCTGACGCCCTAGTGTGGAATGCCAGTTATCGCGACGGCGGCGAAGGGGAGCTACGGCCGGTGCCCGATCACACCACGGCAGAGCTGGCTTGGTAGGTCAGCCAACCTTGCGTGGTCGAGATCTTGGATGCCCTCGGTGAAGCGCCATGCCCGATCGTGGACATGCATCGTCGACTGGGGGCAACTCGTCGGGCGACCATCTCGGCGTTGCGTGTTCTCGCCGTGGCCGGGGTGATCCGTCGATGTGACCATTGCGGCAGCTGGGACGGTCGCCCTCCTCCATTCACCCGCTACGAGCTCACCCCGGCAGGGCGCGACATTGTCCGGCAGCTGGATCGGCCGGAGGTCTGGACCGCGCTCTACGAGCACTACCTCGGTACTGGGCCGGCTTCAGCGATGAGAAGGAAGAGGAAAGCGGCTATGTGGGCACCGATCTCCATCGTGCTTCTCTTCGCCTGTCTCGGAAACGCGGCCCTCGACCACACCGGACGCGCGATCCTGTTCGGTACCGCGTTGATCGCGCTCGTCGCTACGGCGGCGTATCACGCTCGCCACCGGACGACCTGATCACCCGACCTGGACTCCAACGCGGCAACGACGCCGCAGAACCCAGAGGACGCGAGATGAAACCGATCCGTCTGTCCGAGATCGATTCTTCGATGATCGACCTGGTAGGCGGGAAGGCCGCAGGCCTCGGGGAGATGATCAAGGCGGGCGAGCGGGTCCCGGACGGCTTCTGTCTGACCGTGGAGGCATATCTCTCGCGAGATCTCCCCGAGAAGGAAGTGATCGACGCTTACCAGCGACTCGGCGGCGGACGGGTCTCGGTGCGTTCCAGCGCCACCGCCGAAGATCTGCCGGACGCCAGCTTCGCCGGTCAGCAGGACACCTTTCTCGACATCGATGGGCCTGCCTCGCTCGTCGAGGCCATCCACAAGTGCTGGCGCTCCTTGCATTCCGATCGCGCCGTGGCCTACCGCGCGGCTGCCGGCATCGACGACGCCGCCATGGCGGTGGTGATCCAGCGGATGATCGATCCCGCGACAGCAGGTGTTCTGTTCACCGCCAACCCGATCACCGGCTGCCGCACCGAGATGATCATCGACGCCGCTCGCGGCTTGGGGACGGCGATCGTCGACGGCACCGTCGTGCCCGATCACTACGTTCTCGACCACCATGCGCGGACCGGGCCGCATCTCCCCGAAGGATGTCTCGGTACGCTGGAGCTCGAACGACTCCGGGACGCCGGCCTGCGCCTGCAACGGCATTTCGGCTCTCCCCAGGACATCGAGTGGGCGATCGACTCCGACGGCGTGCTGTGGCTGCTGCAGTCACGGCCGATCACCACCCTGTTCCCGTTGCCACCGGACACTGGAGAGACACGGCTGTACCTCGAGTTCGGCCACATCCAGGGAATGCTCCGCCCCTGCACGCCGATGGGAGTGTCCTTGCTCAAGGCAGGATCGGCGCTGTGGTTCCGTGCGCACGGCGTCCGGGGCGATGCGCGGGATCCACTGCCCCGGTTGGTGCCCATCGGTGGACGGCTCTACTTCGACCTGACCGACTTCGTCCGTAACAAGGCCATGCGCAAACGCTTGTCGACGTCCCTGCAGGTGTACGGGCCGCGAGTGCAAGGTGCCGTCGAGCACATGCTGACCGATCCACGTTTCGCCCCGCGGCGTGGTTTTCCATTCCGGCTGAGCAACATCGTCAGGGCCACGGCGTCGGTGGCACCGAGCATGGTCTCCGGAATCGTGTCGAGCCTCGCCCGCCCGGACGCGGCCCGCGTCCGCGCGTACCGTGCGGTCGAGGAGATGCGGCGCCTGACCGTACCGCCCTCGGACTCGGCCACCGCGGCGGAACGACTGAGATGGGTCGTCGAAGACTCCCATCGGGCGATCATGGGCCACGGAATGCTGGGGCTCATGGGTCCCTTGATGGCCGGGATCCTCCTCGGCACGGCGCCTTCCGGTCTGCTCAGGGGCGTGGCCTCGGACGAGGATCTGGACATCGTCCTGGGTGGCATGCCGCACAACGTGACCACCGAGATGGACCTGCTGCTGTGGAGCGTCGCGGTGAACGCACGACAGCACCGCGAGGTCTTTCTCAGCACTCCACCCGGCGAGCTGGTGGCGCGCTACCGGGCCGGGGAGCTGCCTGACATCGGGATGGCCGGGTTCCTGGACCGGTACGGTATGCGGGCGGCCGCCGAGATCGACGTCGGCATGCCCCGCTGGGACGAGGATCCGGCGCCATTGTTCGCCACGATCGCCAACTACCTCCGGGTCGAAGACCCTGCACAGTCCCCGGACCGGCGATTCCACCAAGCCGCGCAAAACGCCGAAGCGATGATCGAGACACTGTCCCGTCGAACACGCCGCCGGCGGCCGATCCGCGGCCGGATCGCGACCTTCCTCATGCGCCGATCGCGCAAGCTCACCGGTCTGCGAGAGATCGGAAAATTCGCTTGGTTACCCGCGATCCAAGCCTCCCGACGCGAACTCCTCCGCATCGGCGACGACCTCGTGTCGCGTGGCCTGCTGGAAACCCGCGACGACATCATGTTCCTCACGCTCGACGAAGCACGCACGGCCGTCCATGACGCCACCGACCATCGCCGAACGGTCGCCGCGCGCCGCGCGGACCACCGGCGAGAGCTCCGACGGTCCACTGTCCCAGGTGCCCTGCTCTCTGACGGGACCGACGTGGAAGCGCTGGTCCCGCCCGCGCCCGCCGAAGACGGCACGCTGACCGGAATGGCCGGTGCGGCGGGCCAGGCGACCGGGAAGGCCCGGGTGATCCGGGATCCTGCCGGCGCGTACATCGAGCCGGGGGAGATCCTCGTGGCACCGACCACCGATCCCGGATGGACCCCGTTGTTCCTGACCACGGCGGGTCTGGTCACCGAAACCGGCTCACCGGTCGCGCACGGCCCGACAGTCGCCAGGGAGTACGGCATCCCGGCCGTCATCTGTGTCCGCAACGCCACCCACGAGATCACCACCGGTCAGCTGATCACCATCGACGGAACCGCAGGCACGGTGCGAATCGTGGACGAGGACTGACACGGCGACAGCAACGGAAGGCCCAGACTGCGCTGCGCGACTGGCTCGCTATGACGTCTGATCCGTAGCATCGTCGGCGTGGAGTCTGGTCGGGTGACGGTGCGGAATTGGGGCTACAGATGCCTTGGCTGGCTGCACGTGGTCATTGGCGTACCGATCGCCGTTGTCTCGGTACCTCTCACGTTCGCTCACCTGCCGGAGTCGCTGTTCTTCCTCGTTCTGGTACCGGTGTTCGGTTGTCTGGCCTGGTATGGTGCCGGGCTTGCCAGGGCCCGTGTCGTGGCCGACGAGTCCGGGCTGGAGATCCGTGGATGGCGCACTGTTCGCGTGCGCTGGGTTGAGGTTGTGTCGATCGACGCGCCGGAGCCCGGAGCGCCTTCGGCTCGGTACGACTTCACCGCGGCAATGGCGCGGGTACTGCTCACGTCCGGACGGTCGGTGCCGCTGGCA
This sequence comes from Amycolatopsis sp. TNS106, assembly GCF_019330265.1. Taxonomy (NCBI): domain Bacteria; kingdom Bacillati; phylum Actinomycetota; class Actinomycetes; order Pseudonocardiales; family Pseudonocardiaceae; genus Amycolatopsis; species Amycolatopsis sp. TNS106. The sequence goes on from NZ_CP024972.1 coordinate 212,257, forward strand.
GCCGTGGCAGCATGGCTGCGGCCCACCTTCTGGAGATCCGGTACACCCAAGAAACTGGCCGCGGATCTGGCCATTCTGCGAGCGCAGCACGCTCGTCACCGACCCCGCCGGTGACCAAGGGCAGTGGCCGGGCCGGTTCTGGCCGCCTGGATCCTTGTGGTGACGACCGTCATCGCCCTGCGCCCGGATGTCATAGTGTCCGCCGCGAGTATCTGAAAAAGCTGGATGATGTCGTGGCAACGGCGATAACCGTTACGTTGCTGCCCATCCCGGATGCTCCGCGCAGGGTGACCATAGCGAGCGTGCTGGGAGAGAGGCAAGGCTCGACTACGACATTTCGTTGGCTCAGGGCCGAAATGGCTGGCGGCTCGAATTGTTCCCGCTGGTCTTCCTTCCTCGGGGTGAGGTTCTCGTCGCGCGCTTGTCAATGACTGTACGAGGATTCAATACGCTGATCATGCGTTCAGCTGCTGAGCCTGGCCGCCCCTTCTGTTCACAGTGGACAGTTATCGCCTGTGGCGCTTTGGCGCGAAGACCCCACAGAGTGCTTGGGCATGGCAGTATCTGGGCCGTCGAAGCCGCTGACATGGTAAGGAGTTTTCGCTGTGCGGTCATACGATGTACTGGCCGAAACGGTGGCGTCACCTGCGGTCGTGTGGGGGCTGCTGCTGGACTCGAGGAGTTGGCCGGTGTGGTCTCACCTCGATGAACTGGACGTCGGCCGGTCGAGCGGCCTGTCCGCCGACGGGAAGGACGAAGTCGGCGCCGTTCGCGCGTTCCGAGTCGGCAGAACTGTCGTCACAGAGCGGATCAGCGCCCTCAAGCTCAGGCGGCGCTTCGCGTACGAGGGTGTTGAAGGCCCGCATATGGCCGATCATCGAGCCACAGTGGATCTGCACGAGATTCCTGGTGGAGGAACGCGAATCCGTTGGCAGGGAACGTATTCCCCGCGTGGGGTCGCGAGATTGTCCTCCGAGCGGCAAGTCCAGCGGACGATGCGGAACATGGTGACGGGACTGGCGAACTACGCCGCCGCTCAGATCGTAAGGTAATTGTCAGGTTCGGTCGAAGCATCTTGCGGGACGCTTGTCGCCTACCGATGTCTGCCAGAGGGCGGTGGGTGACGGCACAGGGGAGCGCGACGAACCATGGAATGGCGGAACCCTGGTATCCGGCATGGGGCGGAAGTCGGCGCGTCGACCTTCGGCCTGCCGTCGCCGTGAACGCGCTGACCGAGCTGGAACGTCGTGCCTGGTGCATCCTTTCGTCCGGACCGGCCGCGGCACGTGCGTTCTATGAGACCGTTCTCGACGGAAAGATCGTCGTGTTGCTGGCTGACCGGCTGCCCATCCAGGAGCGCGACCTCGCGCTGACGGCATTGTGCGAGGCCAAGTGGGATGCTTGCCGATTCGGCGAGATGAACGCGGGAAGGCTGAGCTCCGCCGTCGGGTTCGTCGGCTACGACTTTACGGCCACCAAGGACGGTGTTCCCTACTCGGCGCGAGTGAGCAGTGTCTACGTCCGTCGTGACGAAGGGTGGAAGCTGGTCTTTCATCAGCATGCGCGATGGTGAGGTCGTTCGACGACGGATGCGCGAAGCTTTCGATCCGCTGTCCTAGCGGCCTCCCAATGTCCGGAGTACACGAAACCGCGCGAGCCTGTGCAGCATCTCGCCCATGGCGTCGGGCCTGATCTGGCCGTGGAGATCTGCATAGGCCGAGTCCACGATGTCGTCGACAGCGGATTCGGGGAGCACGGACGCGAACTCACGGGAAAGCCACTGCCGGACTTCGTCGGTGATGTCGTCGGTTTGGTGGTCGTGGATGGTCATATCCCTCCTCCGTACGACGACTTTCATTGTGTCGGCAGAGGCGAGGGCTGTACCTGACGACTGCCTGACGATTCCGGTCCGGTCGGGCACGGTGTCGGTGGAACCGAGCGGCTGGACACCGTCGGGGTGGCGGTCGGCACGAGCGTGGTGATCGGTTCAGGCTTGTCCTGAGCGGTCACGCCGCAGCCGGTCAGGCACAGGACGATCGCCGTGAGGAGGACGGCCTGGCCGAGTTTCATGTGATCGCCTCCGGGAGTTCGACGACGAAGCGGGCACCGCCGCCGGGCCGGTCTTCGACCCAGACGGTGCCGCCGTGCCGGTGGACGTGGTCGGCGACGATGGCGAGCCCGAGCCCGCTTCCCGTTTCGCGGTCGCGGCGTCCGGCGTGCAGGCCGCGGGCGAATCGTTCGAAGATGCGTTCCCGGAGGGCGGGCGGGACCCCGCTGCCGGCGTCGTCCACCTCGACCCTGGCCCGGTCTCCATGTCGCCGGACGGTCACGACGATGGCGCCCCCGCCGTAGCGGTCGGCGTTGTCGAGCAGGTTGGTGACAATCCGGTCCATCCGGCGGCGGTCGGCGGATACGAGTGGGGTTTCTTGATCGACTTCCACTCTTACGTCGGGCTTTCCCCGGCTCTCGAGCACGTTGTGCACGAGCGAGCCGAGATCGACCAGCTCGACCGGTCCTTCGTCTTCCTGGTCGGCGCGGGAGATCTCGAGCAGGTCTACGACCATGCGCTGAAAACGGTGCAGTTCGGCGCCCAGCAGGCTCAACGCCTTACGGGCGGTCGGGTGCATGGTCTCCTGGCGGCGGATCATGACTTCAGCGGCGTTGACCATCGTGGTGAGCGGTGAGCGGAGTTCGTGGCTGACGTCGGCGGCGAAGCGTTTGTCCCGGCGGACCCGTTGTTCGAGTTGCTCGGTCGTGGCGTTGAAACTCGTGGCGAGCGGAGCCAGGTCGGGGTCTTTCTGGTGGGGAAGCCGGGTCGTCAGGTCTCCTTGCGCGACACGGGAGGCAGCGCCGCGTAGTGCGGCGAGGGGACGGAGTGCGCGTTTACTGGTCCAGACACCGAGAGCCACTCCGAACAACGCTGCGACCACCGTGCCGGTGATCAGCAGAAGGCTGAGGTACCGAAAGGTCCGATCCAGTTCGAGCAGCGGATACAGCTCGACATAGATGCTGTCGCCGTTTCCGACCGGGGTGGCGATGGCCATCACAGGGATACCATCGGCGATGAATCGTTGCCGGGCGGCGACGCCGTTCCGCGCACTGTCCAAGAGGGCGATGGGGATCGCTGCGGGCTCGATCTGCCGTCCGCTGGTGAGCCAGCCGTCCGGCCGCGACAGGAGGATCGAGGAGTCAGGGCCACTGGCTAGTCCGGTCAGCAGGTCGTTGAGGTTGTCCGAGTGCTCGACCAGAGCTTTGTCGACGAGCCCGACGTTGACCTCGGACTGACGTGTCGTGCTCTGCTCACGCTGGTCGAGCATGTAACCGGTGGCCAGATTCCAGGTCGCGATGCCCAGCACGGTCATCACCAGGGCGAGGCCCAGACCGAACGCGGCGGCCACCCGCCAGCGCAGCGAGAGCCGTCGGACCGTCGCGAGCATCATCGGCCCGGGGAGATCCGGTAGCCGCGTCCTCGGACGGTCAGCACGAGGGTCGGATTGTCGGGATTGGGTTCCACCTTGCGGCGCAACCGTCTGATGTGGACGTCGAGCAGTCTCGTGTCGCCGAAGTAGTCGTGCTCCCACACTCGCCGCAGCAGTTGCTCGCGGGTGACGAGCTGTCCCTCCGCCGCGGCAAGTTCGGTGAGAAGCCGGAACTCGGTGCGGGTCAGGTGCACCGGTTCGCCATCGCGATGGACGCTTTCCTCACCCGGCCGGATCTCAAGCCCGCCGACAGCGAGCCGAGTCGGAGGAGGCGGCGCGGTGCGGCGGAGCAAAGCCCGGATCCTCGCAGCGAGTTCACCGGCCACCAAGGGTTTGGTGACGTAGTCGTCCGCGCCTGCCTCGAGACCCGCGATGACGTCCTGGGTGTCCGCGCGAGCGGTGATCACGATGATGGGCAGCGCGCCTCGGTCACGGATGGACCGGCAGACGGTGAGTCCGTCGATACCCGGCAGCATGAGGTCGAGCAGGACGACGTCGACCTGAACACGTTCGAGCAGTTCGAGGCCGTCTTCACCGGTCTCCACGCAGTCGATGTCGAAACCTTCATCGGCGAGTGCCAGGGACAGCGCTTCGCTGATCATCGCGTCGTCTTCGACGAGAAGGACTCGGGTGGTCACTACCGGCCTCTCCCTCCAGCCGAAGAATCCTCCGGCCCGGCTGCGCCCGACCTTAACAGTTGCCGGCGGACAGTGCGGCGGGACGACGATTCGATCGTAAGGCAGTCGTCAGTTGCACGAGCGGTTCTCCGTGTCAGGGTCGGATATGCGGTCATCGAACCGAAGGAGGATCACAACGTGACAACAGAAGTAGCTCCGATAGCGGCTGCCGGGACGAGCGCCGTGTCCAGGACACGGCGGCTCCGTGACAACGCCGATCGCGTGTGGTCCGTGGCCGCAGGGCATCGAACCCTGGCGGAGGAAATCGAGGCGAGTGACGAGCCGGAGTCCTTCCAGCGCGCGAAGTCGCAGCGCCTTCTCGGTGAAGTGGCCGCACACCAAGGCTTCGCGTATCACGAACTCGCCAACGCCGCCGAGACCAGGGCCGCCGCGCGGGAACACGTTCGTGAGTCTCCACAATGGAGGCTGCTGATCGACAGGTCGTTCGCGGCGATCCGGCGGGCCGAAGCGCATCATGAACGCGCCGCCGCGTACACAGCCAGGACCGTGGGCGACGAGGCCGCCGCGCGCAGGCACGAGATCGCGGCACGCGAAGCCGACAGCCGTGCCATGAGCCTTGTCATGGAACCCACTCCGGCCTGATATTCCTTCTGGGTGGGGCCCATGTCGATCGTAAGAATTTCGTCAGGTCGCTCTTCCCGTTTCCGTGACAGGCTCATCGTGTGATCGGCGCTCGCAGGGGCAAGGAGAAGTGATGACCTCCAGAGTCGGTCTCCGTAGCAGGGCGCTGACCGAATTGAGGTACGTGGACGGGACGCGGCCGAAGGACGTCGATGGGGCATCGGCTGAGACAGGCCCGGACGATGGTTACGTACAGCGGGTGAGGTGGCTTCGTGGGGAGGCATCGCGGGTCCGGCATTCGGCAGGTGAACATCTCGAACAAGCGGCCGAGGCACTCGCTGCGGGAGATCCCGGCTCCGCATCTCGGCTGCGAACACTAGCCGAGATGGCGTCCTGTCACTACATGGCTTATGACGAACTCGCCACGGCGGCCGGACATCGAGGGCTGGCAGGCAGATTCGTTCGTGGCACGCCCGCACGGGAGATCGAGCTTCACCGGGCCGATGCGGCCATCCGGAGAGCTGAAGGCCACCGCGAGCGAGGCGAAGCACTCCGGCATGGGGAAGACGCGTTCGCAGTGCGGCGTCACCGGCAACTCGCGGAGGAGGCCGAGGAGAAGGCCAGGGTCGCCGAATTGCGTGCGGTCGAGATCCTGGAGCACCGTGCCGGCATAGCCTGGGAGCTTCAGTGAGTGGCATGAGGCGCCGGCCGGTCTTCGGCAGGCCCGATCCTTTCTGTTTTTTCGCGGTGCTCCACGCCGCGCTGGTGGCGGTGCTCATGGCCGCTCTGGGCCTGTGGCTGCTCGGCAGCGCCTCCCTGGCATCGGCAGTCCTCGTCCTGCTTTTCGACTCGTGGGTCAATCGTCCTAGGAGGACAGTGTCGGCTCGCCGGTGCCGGTAGTGGCGTAGGGGCTGGCGCCGATCCAGACGACGGCCTGACGAACCGCGGTGCGGGGGCCGCTGATCACGATGGTCTTGTCTCTCAGGGCGTCCAGCCAGTCGATGTGCCCGAGCCAGACCCCGGCGAGGGCACTGAGCGTACAGTCGATCCGCATCGCTTGAGGCAGTCTGGGATCATGGAAGGTCGGCGCGGCCACCTCTTGGGAGAGCACCAGCCACCACCACCGTGGCCCCCGTGATTCGGTGAATCGGAAATGGATCGCGACGGATTGTTCAGGCAGTGTCGTGCGGTCGATCCCCCTGGCGATGTCGCGCAGCAGCAGGGCGGGATCGAGATCGCCGTATCGCGGCGGCGGTAGCCACCGCGCTCCCCACCTGCCGAGCGGTTCGACGACCGATGCCAGCTCGCGACCGGCTTCGGTCAACGCGGCCTCGCGCTGCCGAAGCAAGACCAGTCCGGCCGTCTCCAGTTTGCGGAGCCGTTTGGTCAGGAGGCCGGTCGACATGCCCGGTATCCCGGCGGCGATGTCGGCGATCGAGGTGCTTCCGTGCAGCAGCTCACGGATGACCAGCAGGGTCCACGGCTCCCCGACGACCTCGGCCGCCAGCGCGATCGGGCAATGCTGTGCGTAGCGCATCAAAGGACCCGCACCAGACGCGCGATGCGATCACGGGCGAGGCGATGCAGCATCTCATCGAGTGCTTCCGGGACGATCTGATCCTTGAGGTCCCGGTGGGTGGCGCGGACGATGGCGCCGACGGCCACGGGCGACAGCTTCGCCGAGAACTCGTTCGACAGCCAGACGATCACGTCCTCTACGGCGTCCTCCGGTCTGTGCGTCTCTACGCTCATCGCTCTCCTGGAATGCTTCGGTTTGCGAATATTCTTCCGGTAACGCGGCCTGCTGAACCTGACGACTGTCTGACGATTGCGGCGGTACGCACGTCTCCCGCGCTGACCGCCCTGGTCGGTGAGGCGGCACCGCCTGGGCTGCGTGGTCGCCACGTCGGGCTGCTCGCCCTGCCGGCCACCACGGCCGCCGCTGGCCTGCACGGGAAAATCGCTGGCCACGGCCTTCGTCACCATCGCCGCGATTCGTGGCCTGCTCCCTCCAAGCGGTCCTGCCCCCCGGGATCGTCCTTGATCCTGCGCATGAGCAAAAGCCAATCCGCTCGAAGGACGCCTCAGGGGTCTTGAGCAGGTCGCAGCGCTCTGTCCCGCCGGTCCGAGTCTGTACCGCTCGATCGCGGGTCGACACGCCGTTCCTGGGCAACGCCCGGTGAGGCCGACTTCCGCATGGCGCAATATATCGGTTCACGATATATTGGTTCCATGGCAGGTCGAACGATGACGGAGCAGGCGTTCTTCGTCCTCACCGCGCTGGTGGACACCACGCGTCACGGGTACGGGATCGTGGGCGAGGTGAGCGATCTTTCGGACGGCCGTGTGCGGCTGAAGGTCGGAACGCTGTACGGCGTGCTGGACCGGCTGGTCGCGGACGGCCTGGTCGAGCCGGACCGGGAAGAGGTCGCCAACGGGCGGCTCCGCCGGTACTACCGGCTGACCGAGGACGGGCGCACAGCCCTCGCGGCCGAGGTCCGGCGGCAGGCCGCCAACGCCCGCGCCGCCTCGGAACGGCTGCGCGCGTGGCGGCCCGCGGACACCGGGGGCCTGGCATGAACCGCCTGGAGGACCGGTACCGGCGGGTTCTGCGACTGCTTCCCGCTTCCTATCGGCAGGCGTGGGAAGAGGACATGGTCGCCACTTTCCTGCAGAGCGAGCAACCCGAGGACACCGAAGACGCGGAGTTCGCCGCCGACTACGGTCGGCCGAGCCTGCCGGAAGTCGCCAGTGTCGTGGCGTTGGCGGTGCGACTGCGCCTCGGGGGTGACGGCTCGCCGCCCCGTTACCTCGCCTGGGGTGAGACGGTGCGGCGGCTCGCGCTGGTGGGGCTGCTCGTGCAAGCGGTGGCGGCTCTCGCCGGTCTGGGGGCGGGCCTGTGGTCTCCCTGGGTGACGAACGTGGTGGCCGTCGATCGGGCCGCCGACGTGCAGGCCCTGTTCGGGTTGGTGTGGGTGGCGGCCTATTTGTCCCTGGTGACCGGGCGATGGCGCTCGGCGCGCCTGCTCGCGGTACTGGCCCTGGCCCCATCCGTGGTCTTCTTCGCCGTGGATTTCGCGACCGTCGAGGGGGCGTACGGCCTCTCCCGGGTCACCGGGCTCCTCGTGGACGCGGTGCCTGTGCTGGCGCTGGCCGCGTTCCACCGGCAGGCTTCACCGGTGAAAGCACGGCCGTGGCTCATCGCGCTGCCGGTCGGTGTCTCCCTCCTGACGATCGCGCTGCTGCTCACCTCCTTCACTGCTCCGGCCTTGGTGGACTGGCCAGGCGTGGTCTGCACCGCTGTCTTCGTCGCCGCCGTCATGTACCTGAGCGTGCCCGGGATGAGCTGGCGAAGCGCCACGGTGTCCTGGTCGACGACACTGGCACTGTTCGCGCTCACCGCACTGGGGCAGCGGGTGGTGACGTTGCTGGACTACCTCCAGTTCGCCGCGCGCACCGCGGACCTGGACGTCATGATCACGATCGCCGCCGTGCAGGCCGCGGCGGTACTGGTGATAGCGACGCCGCTCACGATGCTTGCTGCCAAGGCGATGCGCACTCTGCCGGCGGTCGCCGCCCCGGTGAAATCGTCCACGCCACCCGGAGAGACCGACTGACCGCTGGTGCAGAAACGGTCGCTCGTCGGCACGACAGGACGTCCGCTGCGCGTTCTTCGATTGGATGACCGTGGTGCTCGGCCAGGCGGAGCAGGATCCTGCGAACCAGCCCGCGAGCACGAATTCCCGGTAGGCGATAAAGGCCGCACCCGATCCGGGTGCGGCCTTTATCGATGACGGGAAGTCCAACAAGGACAAAGGGTCCACGTTCCCATCGACAACGACCTCCGTCACGCCATCGCGAGCATTCCCCGGCCAGAACTGCGAACCACGGTTGTGGTCCGCCAGGAACAAGTCGCTGCGAACGCCCGCGCCGACCGTTCGGCGCAGTGCCTTGGGTCAGATGGGTCAACATCGGTGTCCACGGTGGGGCTGCGTTTGATCAGTAGCGGATAGGGGCATCTCGGTTTCGTCGCAGTTCGTTCTACCTGGGGAGCCGACCGGTGGCGTCGTACAAGGTGAAACCCTCCAAACCTGTCGCCGTGTTCAGCGCCGTGGGCGGTACGGCGATGCTGGTGTTCGTTCTGGTCAACGGAATCGGCCGCGGCAACGGCTTCGTCTGGCTGTGGGCTGCTCTCTGCGTCGGGGTGGTGGGTTTCAACCTGTGGGCGGCGTTCAGCAAACGAGGCGCCACCGAGGTCGTCGAGCGGAGTCCTGCTGAGAAGCCGTGAATTGACGGACTGGCAGTGTTCTCTGCGCATCCGCGTGGTGATTGTGAGCGAGAAGGTCGGGTGGCGCTCGCCGCGATCGAGGTCACGACCGCGAAACCGGGTTGGCAGGAGCTGAACGATCACAGCCAGCCACTGGACTCCACCTGCAACGACATGTTGGTGTCGATGGCGGAGGCGGCAGGGGTGGTGACGGTGGCGACGAACAACGTCCAGTACGCCGGTCCCGGCCGTGGCCGCTCGGTGACGCGGTCGCCGCGGTCCGCTCGCCGGTCGCTGGATGACATGGAGGGCTGGCTACCCGCGGCGCACATGGCGTTCGTGCGTTTCAGTGCCGAGCAAGCCGAGTTCTTCGCGCGGTACCCCGCAGGGCACGACGAGGTGTCGTTCCTGCGGGAGCTGGCATGGGTGGGGGCGGGGAAACGCTACGGGCAGCGAGTCCCGCGCACAGCTGGCGACCCTGCCGCGAGATCCAGGTCGGCTCCGTTCGCGCCTACATCGCGCGCCGCCGCGGCGAGGAAACCCGAAACACAAGCATCCCTGCTTGCCCAGAATCTCGATAGGACGCTTGGTGGCCGTTATCTCGGGAGCAGGTCATTTACCGGGCTGAAGATCGAGATACTATGAGGTGATTGCGGGCAATCCGGGGCTGCGCCCGCGTTCGGCGTCCCGGAGATGCACCGTACGGGGATCTGAGTCATTAAGTACCCGCGGGCGGGCAACCCAAACGCTCGTTCTCCCGGTTGTAGGAGGTGTGAGCGAAAAACACGGGAGGCCTGGGTGAAGCGGTCCGACGAAACGGCGTACCGGGACTACGTCACGTCCCGGATGGAGGTGCTGCGGCGGACGGGCTATCTGCTCTGCCACGACTGGCATCTCGCGGACGACTTGGTGTCGATCACGATCGCCAAACTCTATCGGCATTGGAAGCGGGCGAGTGGCGTCGAGCATCTGGACGCGTATGTGCGCCGGATCCTGGTGCGCACCTGGCTCGACGAGCGCGGCAGGTCATGGCGGCGTGAGGAACTGTCGGGCGACCTGCCCGAACCGGGGGTGGAGCTGAACTCCCGGGTGCTCGACAGGGCGCAGCTGTTCGGCTTGCTCGAAGCCCTGCCGCCGCGGCGCCGGGCCGCCGTCGTACTGCGTATCTATTGCGACCTCTCGGTCGAGGAGACGGCCGCGATTCTCGGCTGTTCGGCGGGAACGGTGAAGAGCCAGACCGCGCGGGGCCTCGACACGTTGCGTGCGCGGCTGGCCGAAACCACCTTGAGCTGAAGGAGACCGGGATGACCAAGGAACGGATCGACGAGATCATCGGCGCGGCCCCGCTGTCCACTGTGGACGTCGAGGCGATCGTGGCGCGGGAACGGAAGACGGCCTGGCTCCGGCCGAATCCCTGGGTGGTGACGGCCGCGGGAGTGGCGGCGGTCGCCGTCGGCGCGGCCTTCGTGCTCGCACCGGGAACGCCCGGGGCGGTGAGTCCGGCGGCGGCCACGTCGTCGGCGCCGGAACTGCCGGAACCCTGCGAGATCCCCACGCTGATGGGACCGGTGCCGACGGAGAAACCGGCCGATGCGACCACGCGGCTCACCGGTGTGCTGACCACCGCGGTGACCACCCGGCTCGCGACGGGCACGACCTTGACCCCCAGCGCGGCGAACTACCCCACCGGAGATCCCGGGCGGGGGCCGCTCCAGATCGTCCATTCGGCAAGGCCGGTGACCAACAACGGTGGCACGTGCAGTGGCGGCGAGGATGAATTCGTGGCGGGGGCGGCCACGGTCCGGTCGGGTAAGAAGGGGAGCGTTCAAGCGACGCTGGGGCGGCTGGGCGGCCGCCTGAACATGCCCGCCGACTGCGTGGACCAGACTCCGGAAGGGATGGAACAGGTGTGTCACCGGTCGTTCGGCCCGAAGGGGGAGGTCATCGTGGCGACCATCCTGACCGGCAAAGGCGGGGGACCGTCGATCCATCGGGTCGAGGTCTCCCGCGCCGACAAGATCGGCGTGATCCTGGAGGCCTCGAACGCCGTCGACGCGAAGCACGACCGGAAACCGGACAGCCCGGTGCCGCCCCTGACCCTGGAGCAGCTGGCCGAGATCGCGCTCGATCCTGGGATGACGCTCTACCCGTAAGCCGCCACGAGTTCCGTTCGGCGCCCGTGAAGCCCGCCGTCCCGATGGGGCGGCGGGCTTCACGGTGTGGCTGGTGTCAGCGTTCGGTCGCGGTGATGATGAGACGGGCGATGGTTTCGGGCGCGCCGAGCATGGCCAGGTGGCCTGCCGGGAACTCGACGACGTCCGTGTTCATCCGCATGGCCATGAAGCGTTGCCCGATAACGGGAATCATCGGTGTCAGGGGCGAAGACCTCGTGGAACCGGGCCGGCCTGCTCCCCGGCAGGGGCCGTGCGGTGGTGAACTTCTGGGCCGCCCCGCCGAGACCCTGGTCCGCCCGCGGACTCGTCCTGATCGTGGTGAGCCGGGGCACTGGGTGGGTGAGACGCGTAGCATCGGGCAGCGTACGCAGGCGTGTTCGTGCTGGCAGGGTGTCCCATGCGGTCGGGCGCAATCGTCGAGGGCGACTTTGCGTTGGTGGAAGTGTCGCCGTTCCTCGGTGGGCGTGTCGCTTGGTGCTATTCGAGGCAGCCCCGGTAGGTGTCGTCCTGGAAGACGGCGAGGTAGACCTCGGTGGTGGTGATGCTGGTGTGGCCGAGCAGACGGGCGACGATGTGGACGGGCAGGCCGTCGGTGACGGCTTCGGTGGTGAACAGTCGCCGGAAGTCGTGCGGGATGTACCCGCAGTGGCTGCTCGGTGGCGTCGACCACGGCGTACCGGTCGAGAACGGTGGTGATCAGGTCATAGACGGTGTGGGGGCTTGGGGCCTGCCATCGTGTGCCGACGCGCCCAGCGTCGCCAAGCGCCCATGACGAGCAAGCGACCGGCGCCGGACCGCGACGCGATCTGGCGGATCATCGCCGCCCAACGGACCAGCCTGGCAGACCTGCTCGACGACCAGTGGCGGCACCCGTCGCTGTGCGCCGGCCACCTGTCGGGATCCGCCCCGGCGTGACCTGATGAGAGAGGATCACATGGAGTCTCTGTGGACGACACTCGGCGTCGTGGCCGTGGTGGTGGTCATCGTCCTCGTTTTGGTCGCGCTGTTCTTGGTGGCCAAACTGGTGCGGAAGCATCGTCAGGTCCATCAGCCGGGCACGCCGGTGCCGACCAAAGCCGCCTACTGGGTTTCCCTGGCCTACACGGTCTTCCCGTTCGACCTGTTGCCTGACCCGGTGTACTTCGACGACATCGTGGTCCTGGCCAGCGGGCTGGTCTACGTCAGCAGGTCGCTTACCAAGAAGGCGCGCGACGACCGCCCGGTGGAGTGACCTACGGCCGGCCCCTGGGCAGGCGATGTCGCGGGCTGTGGTCGGGCACGGCAGGCCGGTCTCCGGACGCCGGGACAACGGCTGTTCTCGACCAGAACCCTCTCGTCGGCAGCACTCTGGGGGCCGTGGCCACTGACGCTCGCCTGATCGACAGCGATTCTTTTGGGGCACCGTCTGCAGTTGGTCCTCTGCTTCTTGCCGTGCTGGTGTCCGTGTTCGCGGCTCCGGTCGGCGAGTTCGTCTTCGAGTCGTGGTGGAGAGTGATGTGGTACCGCCGCATGTCGCGAAGGTGGCGGTCCTCGCAACCACCGCCGACGCGCTTATCGCCTGCTACAAGGAGAAGAAGCACTGGAGCTTCTGGCGTCCGGTGTCGGCGATCCCGCTCGCCGACACCGACGGCAACCCTGCCACCGGCGCCGATCCGGCTTGGAAGCCACTGCGGATCACCGCGCCGTCACCGGAATACCCGTCAGGGCACGCCTGCTTCACCGCAGCCACCACGACAGCCTTGCGCGAGTTCTTCGGCCGCGACGACCTGTCCTTCAGCGCCCACAGCGCCGACTCCGGCACCACCCGCCACTACCGCAGCCTCTCCCAGGCCATGGCGGAACTGATCCCGGCCAGGATCTGGGCCGGGGTGCACTACCGCTTCGCGAGCCAAGATGGGCATCAGCTCGGCGTCACCGTTGCCCGTGACGTCCTCGATCACGCTTTCGGCCCCCGCGGCGACTAGGGCTGTGTGGTGGGGCGTGGGCGGTGATCGCGCAATTGCCGTCTGCGGAGTCAGGGCGGCGGGCTGCCGACCAAGCTCCACCTAGCGGTCGACGCAGCAGGTTTGCCGTTGGAGGTGCTCCTCACCCCGGGGGCAACTCGCAGCCGCTGGATGAGATCCGGGACATCCACCGGCCTTCGGTTCCGACTCCGCAACGCCATCGCCCTCGGGCCCCGCGGTCAGGATGTGGCCGACGGAACGTCCATGATGCCGGTGGCTTGCGACCAGACACATCGCCACGTGCCGTCGGCCTTGGTGTAGACGTCGGTGTGCCAGGCCTCGTGCCGCGGGATGTCCGCGCCGTCGACGGTGAGTTCGATGACGCACCGGTAGCGGAGGACGACGACGTCGGTGCCGACGATGGCGTCCACGTCGCCGGTCAGTTCCAGTTCCCGGTAGACGACCCGCCCGGTGATGAGGAGATCCAGGTATTCGGCCTTCGTCCACACGGTGCCGGTGGGGTTGCACAACCGGTACTCCGCGGCGTGCAAGCGGTCGTAGGTGTCGCGATCCACGTCGAGGAGACCTTGGATCCGTTCCTGCTCGGCCTTGATCACTTGGCTTGCCACGTCGTCGGTCATACCCGCTCCTCTTCACTTCGCCTGACTGCGGTCGCGACGGCGCCGTGCTGCTGCGACCGGTGTCTCCCGCGGTTGTCGAGTTCCACGATCCCACGCTGGCCGCGGTTACCGGCATGGGAAGCGGGCGAACGTCCGAAGTGGACAGACCGCGGCGAGTGCATCGACCCGGTTGCGCGGTGACCGGGTCGATGCACCTGACCGCAGCCTCAGCGCCGGTAGTGGACCTCACCACGCAGAGCAGGTGACGTGGGGCTGCCGCAGCGCTGCTCGAACGTCGCGTCGAGCGCGACGAGCCCCTCGGTGCCGCGTTCGATGTGGTCGATCGTGAACGTCGAATAGTCGTCGGCGCAGCCTAGACCGTTGGAGACGGCGAGGATATGCGCTCCTTCCGCGTGGCCGTAGGTTCCGGCCTGCAAGGGGCCGGAAGGCGCGCTGAAGTCGAGCGCGATGTAGTCGAAACCGTGGTCGGTCTCGGCGTCCACGCGCAGGGTTCCGCCGTTCTCCCGAAACCGCACCTCGTTCTCCGGCGAGGCGGTCCAATGACCGCTTCTGCCGCTGACGGGGTGTGCGCCCTGCTCAGCAGCGAAGTCCAGGCTCGCGACGGTGTCGGCGGCCGCGGCAGGCGCCAGCACGGTGGCCAAGCCCGCGGCAAGGGCGAGCGTGGTGATGGTACGCGGAAACTTCATGGAACCCCCAAGGTCGGCCGCTCCCAGCGGAGCGGGTCCTTACCGATATTGCCAGCGTTCCTGCTGCCTACCACGAGTAGAACTACTCAACCCGGGTGTGTGCCGCCCGCCGAGCAACGTGGATGGCCGACAGTGGCTGTTCACCCCCGCGAGTGAATTCGATTGTGGTGAACTCGTGTGACAACGCCCACTGCGCGCGTGGTGGTCCTCCGGGGCGACTCGTTAACGTTCACCAAATGAACTTTCTTGATCATGTTCTTCTGGGAGTGCGCGATCTCAAGGCAGCGGCAGACCGGCTTCATCGCGAATGGGGCCTGGGGACCGTGCCTGGCGGAACGCCGGTGCCAGGGGTCGCGAACGTGATCGTTCCTCTCGCGCCGCCGGTGTATCTGGAGCTCGTTGCCGCCACGGATCCCGGCGCAAGTGAGGCTGCGGAGCGTTTGGCGGCCTTCACCGCGGCGGGAGATCGGTTGTTCACGTGGGCGATGGAGCCGGACGGTCTCGACGCTCGCGCGGCGGGATCGGGGATGGTGCCGGTGAGCGGGGGCGGTGACACCGGGCGGTGGCGGTTGCTCGGGGAGGTCGAACAGGGTCGGCCATTCTTCATCGAATACGACATCGCTCGCGCCGGTCGTATCGAGGGATGGCGACGTGCCTATGACGAGGCGGCGCATGACTGTGCGCCGGGACGGGTGACATATCTGGAGGTCGGCGGCGACGAGTCCGAGCTGCGGCAGTGGGTGGGAGAGGTTGATGTGCCGCTACGGATGGTCGGCGGCGAGCCGCGTCTTGCGGCCGCGGGGATCGCCACCGCCCGAGGCGAGATCCTGCTGCGCTGAAAGGATCACTTCCGCCCTATGGCGACGCGCTTCCGGCGCAGAGGAAAGGTGAGTTCCGCGGTGGCGAGGCCGGCCATGCCTGGAGGTCTCGCTAGGTGTCGCGGAGCAGGGTCCGGTAGGGCGGGTGGCCGTAGGCGGTGCGGTAGTGGTGGGTGAAGCGGCCTGGGTGGAAGATCTCACCAGGGCCATAGCCATCCTGTCCGCCCCTGGTTTCCATCCGGGGAACGGTGCCGGAGTGCACTCCGACCAGGTCGATGGTGCCCAACGGGGCACCGACGGCGTCCAGCCCGAATCCCCAGTCGACCAGATCCAGGCTGATCGGCCCCAACGGATGCTGGTCGATCCGCAGCAGGTGCCGCTCGTCGGCGCGGGCCTTGAACCGCAGCGTCGTGTAAGCCCCGCTGACGAATTCCTGGATCTCATCCAGATCGTCGCTCTCGAAAGTCAGTGCCATGACGGGCTGCGAGTTTTCTCCTGCTGACGGGGAAACGCAGCGACCGGAAGGCACGTTCACGCGGATGGAGCACTCGCCCGCTCATCGGCACGAGCGGATGTTCACGACGCGAGGGCCTTCACCGGACAGGTGCCGCATACGCATGAGCTGACGCGTGGCCGGTCTGCGGAACGCGGCCGACGTGGTCGCCACGGCCGCCGCCGGGGAGACAGACCACAGCTGACCAGGAAGGCTCGATCATCGGGCTGAAGGTCGGGGTAGTAGCCGACGCCGAAGTGCATGGCCAAGTCGTTCTTCAGCTGCGTCCGCAAGAGGGATATCTGGCGGATGATCCCGCAACCGCGACGGCGTTCGGCGTCGGCCGGGGACAACGCGGTGAGTTGCGCGGCCAGTACGGCCGGTTTCATCTCGCTGAACGGGCAGATGAGATTGCTGTGGACGCCTACGAACAGATCGCGAGCCGCGGACGAGGTGAGGATGCCGTCGCCGTCGTCGAAGTACCACTTGCTCATGTCGTCGTGGAGTTTCTTCAGCTCTGCGGGCTCCAACGGAGTAGTGCGGAAGGGGGCTGCCGGCGCGGTCAGCGCCCAGAGTCGCACGTACGACTCGACCTGGCGTTCGGCGAGTTTGAGCCGGATCTGCCGCCGATAGTTGTGTGCGAACCAGAGCCCGACCAGCCCCAGCAACACGGTTCCGGTCGCCTGAACCCACGTCGTGATCACCATGCCGAGTCACCTCCCAGCGGTCAACGACCGCATCGATCACCGGCCCCTTCGAGGCAGTGGCCACCAGTGTGAGGGGCTCAGGTGACGCTTGCGATGATGGTGAAGCAGGCGTTGTGCAGCAGATATGAGCCGTCGGACCGTCGGTAGGGTGCGATGGACCCGGTGATGGTCTCCGTCACTCGCGCGAGCCCCGCATGGGCGATCGCGGCCGCCGCGGGGCCGGTGGAGAGCAGCCCGCGCAGGGCGGTCTCCAGATCCGGGTATTCCCAACGGCATTCGATGGCCCGCTCAGGGGCGACGGTCAGGCCCGCCTGTGACAGCAGCCCGCGGACGGCCGCGGGCTCGGTCTGGTCTGGTAACGGCGTCACTCGGTGGGGCATGGCCGGCAGGAGCCCGCCGAGATCGAGGAAGTAGGCGAGTGCGTCGCAGTCGGCGAGTGGCCCCCAGGCCGTGATGGCGATATGCCCGCCAGGGCGCGTGACCCGTATCGCCTCCTCGACGACTCGAGCGGGGTCGCGGGCGAAGTGCAGGCTGTTGAACGCCGTGACCGCCGAGAATTCCGCGGTGGGGAAAGGAATGTGCTCCATATCGCCGATCCGGAAGTCCCCTGCGGGGATTCGGGTACGGGCGATGTCGACCAGTCTCGCGGCCGTGTCCAGACCGCTGACCCTGACGCCTCGCCCGGCGGCCAGCCGGGCGAATCCGCCGGCACCACAGCCCAGATCCAGCAGCGGCTCTGCTCGTGACGGCGCCAGCTCGGTCAGGACGGCGAGCCAGGCGGGGTGAATGGTGCGCTCCTGGATCTCCGCCCAGTCGTGCGCGCTGGCACTCCAGAGTGTTCCGTGCGGTGTCGCCGCCTCCGGCCGGTCCTCAACCACCGGCGACAGCGGTGAAGAACTCGATCCGGTCGCCGGTGCTCAGGGGCATCCCGCGCTCGGGGTGCGGTACCAGTTCGCCGTTGAGGAAGACCCGATGCGCCTTGCGAAGGTTGCCGGTGTTGTCCAGCAGCACTCGGTCCATCGCGGGGAATCTGGTGGTCAGCTCGGCCAGCGCGCTCGCGAGGGTGGTGGCTTCGAGCGTGACCGTGCGAGTGTTGTTCGCGGCCCGCAGAAGGATGCCGGTGAACTCGATGTTCATGCTCGCTGTCCCTTCGTGCCGTGCCGAGGTGATCGCGCCACGACCCCGGCCCCAAGATTGACCTCCAGGATGTCGTTGGTGCCCGCGACGACGGGGAGGCCGGTGAAGTCGCGCAGATAGCGGCCGAGGTGCGGTGAGCCGTAGAAGCCTTGGCCGCCCATGACGCGGAACGCCGATTCGAGCACGAACCCGATCTGGTCGGCCGCGAAGCATTTGGCGGCCGACAGGAGCGGGTCGAACACGGGTTCCGCGTGGCCCGCCCCGACGTGGGTGAGCGCGCGGTACAGCATGGATCGGGCGGATTCGATCGCCACGTACATCCGCCCGAGCGTCGCTTCGACGTTCTTCAGCCCGGAGACCGGTTCGCCGTACCGGATACTGCCGGACAACCATGTCGCGCAGTCCTCCAGGATCCGCTGGGCGCGACCGAGCGGGGCGCAGGTGATCCACAGGCGCTGGTTGCTCAGGAATCGTTGGGCGTGGGTGAGTCCGTCGCTGGGCTCGAGGATCCGTTCCGCGGGCAGAGGCACGTCCTCGAAGGTGAGGGAGGCGGCTCCGGCGGTCCTCATCCCCAAGGGCGTCGCCGGGGTCACCGTCACGCCGGGATCGTCCCGTTCCACCAGGCACGCCACCATGTCACCGGTTTCGTCGAGGGGATAGACGAGGAAAACGTCACTCATGACGCCCGCGGTCACATAGGTCTTGTGCCCGGTCAGAACGAAGTCGTCACCCTTGCGCCGGAGCACGGTGTCGAACGACCATGCGTCGGCGTCCTCCGTGTAGGCGATACCCGCGCCGATGGTTCCCCGCCCGATCGGGCGGGCGTACTTCTCGATCAGATCGGCCCGGCCCGACTCGGCGATGAACCGTGCGATGTCGATGGTGTGGTTGATGATCATGGGCAGAGCGGAATCCGTGCAGCGGTAGCCGATCTGCTCCAGCACCATGCCCCACGTCAGCACGTCCACCCCGTCACCGCCGACAGCGGGCGGCAGGGAAAGCCGGTGAAGACCGGCCAGCGCGAGGGCGTCCATCAGTTCCGCCGGGGGCGGACACCGCGTCTCGTCTCGTTCGACGACGGTATCGCTGACCTGATCGAGTAAAGACCCCCAGCGGGATCCGACCAGCTCGGCGATCTCGGCCTGCCCTTGCGCGCGGTCGACCACAATCCGCCTCCAGCCCGGTGGTGTGACTTCCAGTAGATCGTCGGGCCTGGTGCTGGCGCAGCCGTCGTGAGCACGCTGGATGTTGAACGTGTTGAACGGTCATGCGCGGTTCTATCGGGTGAAGCCGAGAAACCTTCGACGCTAATCCGGCGCGAGTGGCCTAACGTCAAAGGTCGTCGTCCTCATCGCGGAGGAGGACGACGAGTTGCTCCATGGTCACCGCGAGTCGTTCTTCGATCCGGGAGACCAGGGCCGCCGGACTCTGCGACGGCCGAGGAGCGTGGAGACTTGTGAGCCTGGACCAGGAAGATCAAGATGTCTTCGAGCTGCCCGAGTTCCCCATGCCGTTCCAGGCGCGGGTGAATCCGCATTTGGACATGCTGCATCGGCGGTCCGAATCCTGGGCCCGGGCCACCGGCATGCTCAGCGGCGGAGGGTATCCGGACAGCTGGGCGATCTGGGACAGCTTGCCGACGTTTCACGCGATCGCCGCTCCGGAGCTCACGGCCTATTGCTGGCCTGCCGCGCCGCCTGCCGAAGCGGCGTTGATCCACGACGCCATGATCTGGTATTTCGCCTTCGACGATCATTTCCAGCATCGGTACAAGCTCTCGATGGACATCGACGGCGTACGAGAACACCTCGTACGCCTGCCGGCCTTCATGCCCATGACATCGGATGAACCCATGCCGTCGCCGGAAAACGCCGTCGAGGAAGGGCTGGCGGACCTGTGGCCCAGGCTCATCCGCTCGCGGCCGACCCGCTGGCGCCGAGCGTGGAAGGACGGGATAACCCGGTTCTGTGACAGTGCGATCCAGGAAACAGTCCACCTTTCGACGGGACGGGTACTCGATCTCGTCGAGTATGTGCAGCTGAGAAGGGAAACGTTCGGCGCGTACACGGCGGCGCTCTACGTGGACATTTCCACCGGCGTGATGATCCCCGAGAAGATCAGGGAAATCCGGGAAATCCAGGTCCTGCTCGATGCCTTCATGGACTACATGTCCTTGATCAACGATGTCTTTTCGTACGAGCGGGAAATCGACCACGAAGGATGTGTGACCAACCTGGTGCTGGTCGTCAAGAATTTTCTGGGCGTCCCCTTACGGCAGGCTGTGCGTATCGCCAACGACCTCGTCGGTGCGCGCTTGCGCCAATTCGAATACACGCTGAAGGTGGAGCTTCCAGAAGCTTCCGCGCGGCTGAACCTGAACGACGCGGAACGCGCCAGTCTCGCTGCCTGGGGCGAGGGTGCCCAAGACTACTTGTCCGGCATACTCGCCTGGCATGAAAGGGCGGCGCGTTATTGAAGTCTTCCAGCGCCGGACGCGCGCTGCCTGAGCGTCCGGGACTCCCAGTACACCGTCGGGGTCTTGTGGAGACGCAGCCGGTCTGAGCACTCTGGTCGATGAAGACGTCGAACGCCGGCAGTGCTCCACCCGGACCCGTGAGGTGAAACATGCCGCGCCGCGCCCGCAATGACCGGCTTCGCGCACTTCTGACCACCGCCGAGTGGAGCTACGACAACCTGGCTCGCACTGTGAACGTCGCGGGCGCCGAGTGCGGCTTGCGGCTGCGCTACGACCGCACCGCCGTGGCGCACTGGCTCTCGGGAAGCCGTCCGCGGGCCCAGGTGCCGATGCTGATCGCCGAGGTGCTGACGCGCAGGCTGGGCCGGGCGGTCACCATCGCCGAACTCGGTTTCGATGTGATCATGGCCGAGGAAAAGGTCGTCAGCTCGGCCAGCGCGCTGACCGTGCTGACCGATCTCGTCCGTACCGATCTGAGCGTCGTGGGTCGTGGCAGGCTCGCGCGCTCCGTATACCGGCTCGATGTGCCGACGATACCGGCGTGGCCGGAACGAGCCTTGGAGATCTACTGTCGTCAAGGGCCGACGTGGCGGACATCCGGCACGGCCGGGATGGCGCAGCACATGGTGCGGGTGTTCGCCGCGGCCAACCACAAGTTCGGCAGTGGTCACGCGAGGACCGCCCTGACCGCCTACCTCGCCGACGACATCCTCCCTCAGCTGGCAGGCGAGAACAGCGACGCCGATCATCGCGCGCTTCTGGGTTCTGTTCTCGACCTGACGTTGCTGATGGGGTTCGCCTGTTTCGACAGCAACGAGCACGGGCTGGGGCAGCGGTACTACCGGATCGCGCTCGATCTGGCGGTCCTGACCTCGGACCCGGTCCGGTACGCGATCGTGCTCCGGGCGCTCAGTCTGCAGGCGAGCCACCTCGGGCACGGAACCGCCGCACTGGGCTTGGCTCTGGCGGCGCTCACGGTGGGGGACCGTCATGTCGAGCCGTACACCAGCGCCTTTCTGCACGCGCAGGTGTCGCTGAGCTACGCCGTTCTCGGACGCAGTCAAGCCGCGCTCGCCGCTCACCAGCGTGCTCGCGAGATCCTCAGCCGGGCGACCGGGCCGAGACCGGTCTTCGGCTCGTACAACCGGGGCGAGCTGAACTACCACGCCGCGTCGATCCACGTGTTCAACGGCGACAACGCCGGAGCGGTCACAGCGCTCCATCGAGCGCTGCGCCACTATCCTTCCGGTGAATGCCGCTCATTGGCACTGACCCTGGCCGAGCTCGCCGAACGGCAACTGGACCTCGGGCTGCTCAGCCGGGCCTGCACCGTGGTGCATCGTTTTCTCGATGTGTATCCAGGCCTGCGTTCGGGCCGCGTCACAATCGCGTTGGGGGAGTTGAGGAAGCGCCTTCAGACATTCGGGCGGCATCCGGAAGCCCGCGCCTTGATCCAGCGATGCGCCGCACTGCACGGCCCCCGGCCCGGTAGCACTTGGCCGGGTGAGTGAACGCGCCTGCCGCGGCCTCGCACGGCTGAAGGCACAGGCGATCGATCCTCCGATCCACAGCGGTGCCGAAACCGCCGGGTGGCGAACGAGCACGGTACCGAATCGCATCGCAGGGCCTGAGCACAATCACCCGGAGCAGGGCCCGAGGGTACGCGAACGGGTGGAGATCGATTCGTTCCGGACGGAAACCGAGCAGCCTTGAGCACGTCCAAGCCGCCACGAGAACCGGATTCCGCCTAGTCCCAGGTCAGTACTCCGTCGTCGCGGATCGTCACCTGCCCTGACTGCGTTCGGGTTCCCGGTGCGGTGGTGTACCGCTCGAGACGGACGGCGGTGTCGGTGAGCATGGCGCTGATGCCTGCCCAGGTGGGACGGTGGGCGCCGGCTTGGGCCATCCAGTCCATCACGCAGCCGTGGTCGGTCCCGGGGCGCAGGTCGACGGCGAGGACGGCGCCGTCGACGGCGCGGCAGACGGGGAGCAGGGCGGTGCAGAACCCGAGGACGGGGTCACCGGCGGCGCGCTGGTGGTGTCCGTCGGGGGAGCAGCAGTCTTGGTCCGGGTAGGCGCTGAGGCCGGCCCATTCCTCCCGTACGCGCGCAACCGTCAGCGGCATGTACACGCCGGGGACGGTGAAGGCGGTGCGGTAGTCGGCGTCGTCGACACCGTCCATCAGTCGCCACCACGCCAGCAGATCGTCCGGGAACGGCCGCCCCACCGCGTCCTGCACGGCGCGGACGTCGTCGGCGGATGCCGGGGGCCGGAGCGTGGCCGCGGTGACCGGTGTATGGACGCGCAGCCAGGCCGTGATCCGCTCCCACACCGAGTCGACGTCGCCGTTCACCGCCACGGGCTCCTTTCATCGCTGCCGGTTGCTGTCCGGGTTGAGCGAGTGACGACGGTACCAATGTGTGGCATCGCGGATGACCGCCTTGCGCTCGCCGCGTGATCCGTACCCAGACGGCATGAACGGGAAAGACTGCCGCGAGGATCAGGTTCTTCGTGAACCGGTACCGGCGGCATCTTTCCCGGGTATGTCGTGAAACGTATGGCCAGGGCGTCGCAGTACTGTAGGGAGACGAATGGGGGGAGGAGGGTTCCTAGAGTCTATGACGATCGATAGCGGGAGAAACCTTTGTCGCCGCCGGAACTGCGACGAGGTGGAGTTCTGGCTGGGTTTGTGCGTCCAGGACTGGGTGCGGTGGCAGGACGGCTTGGAAGCCCTCGACCTGTCCGATGACGAGAGGCCGGCGCCGCCTCGCAGTGTGTTCATCGCGCCGGTGCACGCCGGCAGCGTGTCGCAGCGGGTACCGGCGATGGGGTGATCCCGAAGCCGGCCAGCTTTCGGGAAGGCGCGTGCCGCCGAGCCGGCCGAGTTCAGCGGAATCGACTCGTCGCACGGGGTGCGGCACCAGGACGTCCGCACCGCCGAGTGGGTTCGCCTCGTCGCTGCGGACGACTCGAGACGATGCCGTGGGTGGCCGACGACCTCGACCCGGCCGCTCATGCCTCAGAGGCCGGTGATTCCGGCGCTCGAAGCCAGGGCCGCCGCTTCACCGCGTGAGGTGACGCCGAGCTTTTTCAGCAGGCCGGTGACGTGGAACTTGACCGTGCGTTCGGTGATCCCGAGTGCGACGGCGATGGTCTTGTTGCGCTGCCCTTGCGCGACCAGCCGCAGCACTTCGAGTTCGCGGCGGTTGAGAGTCGACGGCAGCGTCTCGTCGGGCCTGCCGCCCGCGGGGTCGAAGGGAACGCTGATGGCGACGTGGCTCCCCCAGCCGGGGAGGGCGTCGATTTCGACGGTGGCGCCGAGGGTTTTCGCGCGTCCGTCGAGTTGCAGGCGCAGGCCGGCGCTGTCGAGGCTGCCCGATCCCTGATCGCGGACGTCGAGGTGCAGTGCGGTGCTGTCGTTCGACCAGGCGACCCGGAGCCGGGTCAGCTCGGGTTGGCTGGTGAAGGTCAGTACCGCCGTGCGGGTCATCGCGCGGGCGGCGTGGGCGATCTCGCCGGGTATCGGCCGCCCGTTCTTCGGCGGGGCGGCGAAGTCCAGTTGTGCGTCGTGGTGGCGCAGCATCTGCCGGATTTCCCGCCGCAGCCTGGCGAACGCGGTGTGCATGGGTTCTTCGGACTGAGCGAGATCGGTTTTCTGGGCCGACCGGAGCGCCACCAGTGCGGCCGAGGCGGTGTCGGTCGCGGCGAGCCGGGCACGGTGGTCGTCCAGCCGGGAAGACCGCAGGGTGGTGAGGACCGTGACGAGCGCGGTTTCGTGCGCCGCGGCCATTTCGGCGATCGTCCTGGCGCGTTCGCTGGAGGCGGCGCGGGATTCGGCGAGGTAGTCGGGGCTGGCCTGGGTGACCTGCTGGCGGATCGAGGTCGCGACGATGCCGAAGACTTCGGCCAGGGGAGCGGGTTGCGGGAACCGGGCCCGGCTCGACCGGGGGACGAGCACGAGCAGGGTGCCGATCGGGTCCTGCACGGCCCAGACCGTCCGGACGGCGCCGCCGAGCGTGGCCGTCGTGGTCACCTGCCGTCCGGGTGGCACGTCCGCCTTGAGCGCTTCGAGTTCGGCGATGGTGACCTTGTCGGTGATGTCCCGGGTGCCGGTGACCTTGCGTGGCCGTCCGGTGCACTCCCGGGTGAAGATGACGAGAGCCTGATGCGGCCAGCCGTCGGCGAGGAAGCGGGAGAACCGGTCGGCGATTTCGCGCAGTGGGCCCTCGATGACTTCGCGCAACGCGGTCAGGCCTGCGGGTTCGGGCATCCGGCGAGCCTAGCCGCCGGCTTGCCTGGTCGAAAGGACAGGATCCACTGGACCGATGACCAGGTCGCCACCGCGGCCTCCCGGCCTAGCCTCACGTGAAGCATGCGCCGGTGCGCATGCCTGTGTCGTCGACGGTGGAGGAAACAGGGAATGCCACAGCAGGTGCGCGGAGTGATCGCCCGGTCCCGGAACGCCCCGGTGGAGCTGACGGACATCGTGATCCCGGACCCGGGCCCCGGCGAGGTCGTCGTGTCGATCGCGGCCTGCGGGGTCTGCCACACAGACCTGACCTACCGCGACGGCGGCATCAACGACGAGTTTCCGTTCTTGCTCGGTCACGAGGCCGCGGGCACCGTGGAAAGTGTCGGCGACGGCGTGGATTCGGTGCGGCCGGGGGATTTCGTCGTCCTCAACTGGCGTGCGGTGTGCGGGCGGTGCCGGGCTTGCAAGCGCGGGCGTCCGCAGTACTGCTTCGACACCTTCAACGCGACACGGAAGATGACGCTGACCGACGGCACCGAGCTGACCCCGGCGCTGGGCATCGGCGCGTTCGCGGACAAGACGCTCGTCCACGCCGGACAGTGCACCAAGGTCGATCCCGCCGCGGACCCGGCCGTCGCGGGCCTGCTCGGCTGCGGCGTGATGGCCGGTCTCGGCGCGGCGGTCAACACCGGCGCCGTCGGCCGCGGGGATACGGTCGCGGTCATCGGCTGCGGGGGAGTCGGCGACGCCGCCATCGCAGGGGCCCGGCTGGCGGGCGCGGGCACGATCATCGCGGTCGACCGCGACGAGCGGAAGCTCGTGTGGGCCCGCGAACTCGGCGCGACCCACGCCGTGAACGCCTCGGAAACCGACACGGTCGCCGCGATCCAGGAACTGACCGGCGGTTTCGGCGCCGACGTCGTCATCGACGCGGTCGGCCGTCCGGAGACGTGGAAAGCGGCCTTCTACGCCCGTGACCTGGCGGGCACGGTGGTCCTGGTCGGCGTTCCGACGCCGGACATGCGCCTGGAGCTGCCGTTGATCGATTTCTTCTCGCGCGGTGGCGCGCTGAAATCGTCCTGGTACGGCGATTGCCTGCCGGAGCGGGACTTCCCGATGCTGATCGACCTCTACCTGCAGGGCAGGCTGCCACTGGAGCGGTTCGTGACCGAGCGTATCCCGCTCGACGGTGTCGAGAAGGCCTTCGACGCCATGCACGCCGGCGAGGTGCTGCGTTCGGTGGTGATCCTGTGAGCGGGAAATTGAGGATCGAACGGGTCGTCACCGCCGGGGTCTTCGAACTCGACGGCGGGTCCTGGGACGTCGACAACAACGTCTGGCTCGTCGGGGACGACGACGAGGTCGTGATCGTGGACGCCGCGCACGACGAGAAGACCATCACCGAGGCCGTGGGCGGCCGTACCGTGGTCGCCGTCGTCTGCACCCACGGGCACAACGACCACGTCACCGTCGCCCCGCAACTGAGCGAACACCTGGACGCCCCGGTCGTCCTGCATCCGGGGGACCGGGAGCTGTGGGAGATGACCCATCCCGGCCGCCGCTTCCGGCATACGGAGGACGGTGAGCGGATCGCCGTCGCCGGCACGGAACTCGAGATCATCCATACGCCAGGGCATTCACCGGGCTCGGTATGCCTGTACCTGCCCGAGGCGAAGGCGCTCTTCTCCGGGGACACGCTCTTCGCGGGCGGCCCCGGCGCGACAGGGCGCTCGTTCTCCGACTTCCCGACGATCATTTCCTCGATCAGGGAACGGCTTTTCGCGTTGCCCGAGGACACGACCGTCCACACCGGACACGGCGACCCCACCACCATCGGCACCGAAGCGCCGCACCTGGCCGAATGGATCGCCCGCGGACACTGAGCTGACCGCGGGTCAGCACCACGCCGGCCTTCCACAGTTCGCGTACGGCGCCGGTTCACCTGACGTAGATGCCGGTACCGATGGTGGGGGCGAAGCGGGCTTGGAAGAAGCGGAGGTGGGGCGGTTCATGGGTGAAGGTGAGGCCGTGGGTGATGTCGTGGCGGTTCTTGTGGACGCGGACGAGCGTGTCGGCGACGTGGTCGATGTGGCTTTGCGTGTAGACGCGGCGGGGGATGGCGAGCCGGAGGAATTCCAGGGGCGGATAGCGGTTTTCGCCGGTGGCCGGATCGCGTCCGGCTGAGACGGTTCCCCGTTCGACGCCGCGGACCCCGCCTTCGAGGTAGACGGCGGCGGCGAGGGTCTGGCCGGGGAGTTCGGTGCGGGGGAGGTGGGCGAGGACGGCGGTGGCGTCGACGCAGACGCAATGCCCGCCGACGGGATGGACGATCGGGACGCCCGCCGTGTCGAGCCGGTGGCCGAGGTATTCGATCTGGGCGACGCGGGCGCGGATGTGGTGTTCGTCGACGGATTCTGTGATGCCTTGGGCGATGGCTTCCATGTCGCGGCCCGCCATGCCGCCGTAGGTGTGGAGGCCTTCGAAAAGCAGGGCGAGCCCACGCGCCTGTTCGGCGAGATCGGGATCGCGAAGGGCGATCCAGCCGCCGATGTTGGCGAGACAGTCCTTTTTGGCCGACATGACGGCGCCGTCGGTGGGAGCGCACAGCGCGAGGAGGATGTCCGCGATCGAGTGGTGCGCCCAGCCCGGTTCGCGTTGTTTGACGAACCAGGCGTTCTCGACGGCGCGTGCGGTGTCGAGGAAGACGGGGATTCCGTGGGCGTGGGCGAGGTCGCAGGCGGCGGTGAGGTTGGCGACGCTGATCGGCTGGCCGCCCGCCATGTTCACGGTGGCGGCGAGCGAGACGTAGGGGATGGCATCGCCGTGTTCGGCGATGACGGCCTGCAGCTTCGCGAGGTCGACGTTGCCTTTGAACGGGTGTTCGTCGACGGCGTCGTGTGCTTCGTCGATGATGACGTCGTGGAAGGTGGCGCCGTTGAGTTCCTGGTGAGCGCGGGTGCTGGGGAAGTACATGTTGCCGGGGACATGGCTGCCCGGGCGGATGAGACAACGGGAAAGGATGTTCTCGCCGCCGCGGCCTTGGTGGACGGGGATGACGTGTTCGTAGCCGTAATGGCCGCGGACGGCCTCTTCGAAGAGGTAGAAGCTGCGTGCACCGGCGTAGGCTTCGTCGCCGCGCATGAGCGCCGACCATTGCCGGTCGGACATCGCGCTGGTGCCGGAGTCGGTGAACAGGTCGATGTAGACGTCGTCGGAGCGGAGCAGGCAGGGATTCCATCCGGCCGCCCGTAAGGCTTCCTCTCGGTGTTCGCGGGTGGTGGTGCGGATCGGTTCGACCATCTTGATCCGCCAGGGTTCCGCTGGGTGGTCAGGCATCTCGGGTCACCTTGTTCCGTTCGAAGTGGTTGAGGAGCGGGCCGGTCATGGCCGTCGTCACGAGGGCCATGGCGACCATCGCGGTGTAGAAGGCGCTGTCGATGACGCCGAGGCCGAGCCCGATGCCGAGGAAGACGAGTTCGGTGACACCACGGGTGTTCATCAGGGTCGCGAACACCGCCGCCGGTGGGGGAGGCTGTCCGGCGAGGCGGGCGCCGAGGTAGGCGCCGCCGCCTTTCGCGACGACGGCCACCGCGATGATCGCGAGGGTTTCGGTCACCAGGGCGCCGTCGAGCTCGCCGAGGTCGACCTTCCGTCCGATGAGGACGAAGTACAGCGGGACCAGCAGGGACGCGAGGGGTGTGATCAGCGCGACGGGATCGTGCCGGGACGCCGGCCGCCCGGCGGCGACGCCGACGAGGAAGGCGCCGATCGCGGCGTGCAGGCCGATGGCGTCGGTCATCGCGGCTCCGGAGCAGGCGAGGACGACCATGGTCGCGACCGCGGTCGGCCCGGACAGGCGGTCCATCGTCCGGCCGAACCACGGCCGGGCTAGGACGAGCAGGCCCAGCAGGAACGGGAACGCCGCGAGGAGCGTCCAGGCCTGTACTCCACTGTGGACGGACGCGACGACGGCGAGCGCCGCCCATGCGGTGGCGTCGGTGAGCGCCGCGGCGGTGAGCGCGCAGCGGCCGCGGTCGTCGTCCAGCATCCGCCGTTCGGCCAGAATCCGCGCCAGCACGGGAAAGGCGGTCACCGCCATGGCCGCGGCGGCGAACAGGACGAACGGGGCGGCCCCGGCCGGAGCGTGGCGGGTGGCCAGCCAAAACGCCAGCAGTGCGCCGAGGACGATCGGGACGACGGTCGCGCCCAGCGCGGGCACGAACGCCGCCGCGATCCGTGCCGCGGTCATCGACGGCGCGAGGCGGGCGCCGACCCCGAACAGGAACAGGACCAGGCCGAGTTGGGCGAGCGCGTCCAGCGTCGTGCCGACGCCGCCGGGGAGGCCCGGTCCGGCCTGCAGGGCGAGGCCGACGGCGAGCCCGCAGGTGATCTCCCCGAGGACGGCGGGCTGCCCGGCCCGGGTGAACGCCCAGCCGAAGCAGCGGGCCAGTGCCAGCAGGGCGGCGAGGGCGGCGAGCAGAACGGCCAGATCAGGCATCGGGCACCCGCCACCGCCTGCCGTCCGCGGTGGGGACGAGCCCGCCGGGGAACATCGGCGGCTCATCGCCCGCGGCTTCGCCGAGCAGGCCGCGTAACTGCAGTTGCACACCTTCGGCGAGCACGTCGCCGAACATCGCGCGGGAGAAGTCCTGTGAGGACACTCCGCCGACGAGGCCGGCGAAAGCCGCTTCGGCGGCCCCGTGCTGGCCGGTCAGCCGCCGCGCCTGCCGGAAGTAGTCGTCCTCGTCGGAGTCCAGTTGGTAGAAGGTGATGAGGAAATCCCGGAACAGGCCGAATTCCCGGCGGTAGCGGGCTTCGAACTCGGCGAAGCATCGCTTCTCGTCCGAGAAACCCGCGAGGGTGCTGTTGATCGACCGGGCGGCCAGCAACGCGCTGTAGGTGGCCAGGTGCACACCCGAGGAGAACACCGGGTCGATGAAGCAGGCGGCGTCTCCGACGAGCGCCATGCCCGGGCACCACAGGACGGTCCGGTCGTAGGAGTAGTCCTTCCGCACACGGAGGCGGTCGTAGGGTGGCTCGGTCGCGCGGTGCGCGTCGCGGAGGTACTCCTCGATGAGCGGGCAATCCTCGATCAGCGCCGAGTAGGCCACGTCCGGATCGCCCTGGACCCGGTCCGCCGATTCGTGCCTGACGACGGCTCCGACGCTGGTCAAGGTGTCCGACAGCGGGATGTACCAGAACCAGCCGTCGGGGAAAGAGACGCACAGGATGTTCCCGGTGTCGGGCGCGGGCATCCGGCGGCCGCCCTCGAAGTACCCGAACAGCGCCAGGTTCCGGAAATGCGGCGAGTACTCGCGGGTGCCGCCGACGTCGTGGTGGAGCCTGCTGCCGTGC
The DNA here is from genome assembly GCF_019330265.1 of Amycolatopsis sp. TNS106. Lineage (NCBI taxonomy): Bacteria > Bacillati > Actinomycetota > Actinomycetes > Pseudonocardiales > Pseudonocardiaceae > Amycolatopsis > Amycolatopsis sp. TNS106. The sequence continues at coordinate 241,944 of NZ_CP024972.1, forward strand.
CCCGAGGCGTCGACCACGAACCTGGCCGTCGCCTGCCGTTCGTGCCCGGCGTCGTCGAGGTAGCGGACGCCGCCGATCCGCTCGCCCACCTGGATGGTGCCGAGTGCTCGATGTCCTTGCCGGATCTCGGCGCCGAGCCGGCGGGCGCCGTCGAGCAGCAGCGCGTCGAACCGGGTGCGCTCGACCTGGTAGGCGTACGACGTGGGCCCGGCCATGCGGTCGGACGCGGCGAAGGAGAACGTCCACGGTTCGGCACCGGTGCCCCATTTGAAGGTGCCGCCCCGTTTGCGGACGAATCCGGCCCGGTCGATCTCGTCGCGGACCCCGAGCATCGCGCAGATCCCGTGGATCGTGGCGGGCAGCAGGGATTCCCCGATCCGGTAGCGCGGGAAGTGGTCCTTGTCCAGCAGCAGCACCCGGTGACCTTCGGCGGCGGTGAGGCCGGCGGCGGTGGAACCACCCGGTCCGCCACCCACGACGATCACGTCGTAGTCGTCCATCACGGCGTCACTCCTTTCTCTGTGGTGGGAACGAGTTCGGCGAGCCGGGCCACCGTGCGGCGCACCAGCACGTCCCGCAGCGAACACGGCACGCCCAGTGCCCGAAGCCGCGCGGCGAGCGCCGCGGCGGAGAGACTGTGCCCACCGAGGTCGAAGAAGTCGCTGTCCGCGTCGACCGCCGGAATCTCCAGCTGGACCCGGAACGCGGCGGCGATGAGCCTCTGTGGGGAGGTCAGCAGGACTGTCCGCCGTACCGGGACGGGCGGGGCGAGGGCGGCCCGGTCGATCTTCCCGGTCGGCCCGAGGGGCATGGCGTCGAGCGGGATCACGGCGGAGGGCAGCAGATACGCCGGCAGCACCGCCCGCAGCCGTTCCCGCAGCCGCGCGACGGTTCCCGTGTCGAGCACGACGTAGGCGACCAGCCGCGGCTCGGCGCCTTCGACCCGGACCGCGGCCTGCCGGACCCCGGGAGAGGCGAGCAATGCCTGCTCCACTTCACCCGGCTCGACCCGATGGCCCCGGATCTTGACCTGATCGTCCAGCCTGCCCAGCCATTCGAGGTGACCGTCGGCCGCGAGACGGCACCGGTCGCCGGTCCGGTACCGGCGTTCTCCCGCGGTGACGAACCGGTCCGCGGTCACCTCCGGCCGCCCGAGGTAGCCCAGTGCGAGGCAGGAGCCGCTGATCAGGAGTTCGCCGGGTTCCCCGATCGGCACCGGCCGCAGGTCCTCGTCGACGACCTGGGCGGTGGTGTTGCCGATGGGCCGCCCGATCGACGGCGTCGCGCGTTCATCGAGACCGCAGGACGTGGTGAACACCGTGCACTCGGTCGGGCCGTAGAGGTTCACCGCGGTGACCCCCGCCGCGCCACGCAGCTGTGACCAGAGGTCTTGCCCGATGGCCTCTCCGCCCATCAGCAGCATCCGCGGACGAGCCGGTCCGTCGAGCAACCCGGCTTCCAGCAGTGCCGACATGTGCGCGGGCACCGCTTCCACGACGGACAACCGGTGTTCGCGCACGAAGTCCACATAGGAGCCTGGATCGGTGCGGACGGAATCGGGGACCAGATGCAGTTCGTGCCCGCCCGCCAGCCACGACAGCGGGTTCCACGACGCGTCGAAGATCAGCGGCAGACCGTGCGCCACCCGCTGGGGGCCGCGGCCCGGGGGAAAGAACCGGTCGGCGAGTTCGCCGTACAGGTTGACCAGGCTCCGGTGTCCCACCAGGACCCCTTTGGGCAAGCCCGTCGACCCGGAGGTGTAGACGAGGTACGCCGGACCGGCGACGGCTCCGGGCGACCGGTGTCCGGTGTACCCGGCGAGCTCCGCCTGCCAGTCCTCTGTGGACAGGACCACGTCCGCCCGCTCCGCGAGACGGGCGACGTCCGTCAGCACGACGGAGGGGCGGGCGTCGGCGAGGATCGCGTCGAGGCGTGCGGCGGGCAGGGCGGGGTCGATCGCGAGGTGCACCGCTCCCGCCTTCGCCGTCGCGAGCACGCCCAGCACGGCCCGGACGGACCGCGTCATCGCGCAGGCCACCACCGTCCCCGGCGACGCGCCCGCGTTCCGCAACACTTGGGCGAGCCGCTCGCCCCAGAGGCCGAGTTCGTGGAACGTCCAGGAGACCTCGTCGGCCACCAGGCAGACCCGGCCAGGGGCCTTCCTCGCCTGATACTCGAACAAGTCGCACCAAGTCATGCGGGGGAGCCGTCGCGCCACACCGCTCACCGAGGACAACGCGGGGTCAGGCATCGCACGGCTCCGTTCCGAGCCGGACCCGGTCCCAGAAGGCGGCTTCCTTGCCTGGGGTGAGAACCGCCAGGTGGCCCCCCGGCACGACACAGCCGGTGAATCGCCCGGTCGTCCAGGCCCGCCAAGCCCGGATCTCCTCGTCACCGGCCGCGAAGTCCAGGTCGTCCTCGCCCCGGATCGCGACTATCGGGCAGGACAACGGCGTGTTCGCGGGGCCGGGGTAGGCGCTGGTCAACCGCAGGTCGCCGAGGAACAGATCGACCGCGTACTCCCGGAGTTCGGGGCAGTCGAGGTAGCCCGCCGACGAGGGCGGGCAATGCAGGTCGAGCAGCCGTCCCGCCTCGGCTGCGTCCGCCTTCGCGTATTTTCCCGGCACTCGCCGCTGGGGCGCGCACGCCCCCACGACGACCAGCCCCGCGGGGCCCGGTCCTCCTCGGCCGAGGACGCGCTGGGCCACTTCGAGTGCGACGAAAGCGCCCATACTGAAGCCGATCACCACAGTTCGTGAAAAATCTTCGGCACCGATGCGATCGAGGCAGTGCAGGGCGATTTCCTCAGCGAGGACGGCGAGCGATTCGGCGGGTGGCTCGGTGATACGTGTGCCGTGCCCGGGATATTCCACGCCCCGCACCGCCGATCCCGCCGTGCGAGCGAGCCCGCGCAGGCCGAGTACCGTTCCCCCGGCAGGGGGAAAGCACAGGTACCCGGGACCACGACCGGGGTTTATGTCCACTATGGACAGTCGATTGAGGGCAGTGTTCGTTGCCACGTTCTCTCCCGAACCTGTTCGTCAACGGGGGGTCGCCGCCCGTTGAGGACGAAGCTGAAGGCATGACGCGTCGCCTCGGCGTCCACATCGGACGAAGTGGTCCGGTGTCGCGCGCTGCGAGCGAATTTTCACGATGTCGCGCTATCCCGGTGCAGGTCCGGGCTCCGCGCGGATGACGCGCCTGGCGAAATCGGGTTTCGCCTCGCCCGCACCTTTGGGGTGCTTCCGCGACCGCGCCGACCGCGGGAAAGATGCGGGCTCCTACTTGTTTCTCTTCCGTTGGGTGATAACCGTCAGAGGTGGTGACCCGAAAGATACGACGCCCTTAGACCGTTCGGGGTAACAGTTTGATGGCGAGATCAAACTGGCTGCAAGCGGCGATCCGCTCAGGGGGCCGCTCACCCGGCCGGGCTACCTCAGTGTGAGTGACCGCGTGCGCGTGAAGTCCTCGGACTCAAGGTCAGGACCGGGTCGAATTCAGGTCGGTGCCCCGGGTTTCGGCGCTGAAGAGCAGGGCGACGAGGGTGACGGCGATGGTGCCGACGAGGTACAGCACGACCGCCGTGGGGCCTTGTTTTTCGGCCAGCCACACGGCGATGAGGGGCGCGGGCGCGCCGGCGATGATCGAGGAACCTTGGAACACCAGGGAGGCGCCGGCGAAACGGCGGCGGGTCGGGAAGAGCTCGGCGATCCACGCGGCTTCCGGGCCGGCCAGGAGCCCGTGCAGTGCCGCGCCGATGCCGATGCCGAGATAGAGCAGCGGCAGGTTGTCGGCTTGGACGACGGCGAAGAAGACCGGCGCCCACACCGCGAGGCCCGCCGCCGGGACCAGCATGGCGATACGCCGTCCGACGAGGTCCGACCAGTAGCCGCCGGCCAGCATTCCCGCGAACTGCAGCAGAGACCCGACGGCCACGGCGAGGAGGACGTCGGACTTGTCGTAGCCGAAGGTCTTCGTGGCATAGGCGACCACGAAGACGGTGTAGACGTAGAAGGCCACGTTCTCGCCGAGCCGCACGCCGAGCCCGCGGAGGAGGGGACCAGGGTGAGCGAGTGTCTCGAGGATGCTCGATCGCTCCCGGACGCCGTCCGCGGAGACCGCGGCCCGCGCCTGCGCCTCCCGGAACACCGGCGACTCGTCGATGCGCCGCCGGATCCAGAAGCCGATGACCAGAAGCGGGATCGCGAACAGGAAACCGATGCGCCACCCCCATTGGTCGAAGGCGTTTTCGGGGAGGACCAAGGCGATCCCGCCGACCACGGCGGTGGCCAGCACCGCGCCCAGCGGCGCTCCCGCCTGCGGCCACGCCGACCAGAATCCACGCCGCTTCGGGCTTCCGTACTCGCTGACCATCAGCACCGCCGCGCCGAACTCGCCGCCGAGGGCGAACCCCTGGATCAGCCTCAGCACGACCAGCGAGATCGTCGCCCCGATGCCGGCCTGCGAGTAGGTGGGGAGCAGCCCGATCGCGGAGGTCGACAGCCCGAGGAGCAGGAAAGTGGTCACCAGCATGGGTTTGCGGCCGAGGCGATCGCCGAGATGCCCGAAGACGATGCCGCCGATCGGGCGCGCGACGAAGCCGAGCCCCTGTGTCGCCAGCGCGAGCAGCAACTGGGCGAACCCGTCGCCACCGGGGAAGAACAGCGGCCCGAGCACGGTGGCGGCCAGGATCCCGTAGAGCGCGAAGTCGTACCACTCCAGCACCGCCCCGGCGGTACTGCCCGCCAGCACCCGCCTGAACGCCGACCGGCTGACGCCGGACCTCGGATCGGCCGTTTCGTGCGAGGCGGGCACGTTCGTCACTTTCGCTCCTCGTCGAGTCGGCCGGATCAGGCACAGTGTCCGATATTCGAACAACGCGGAGCGCTAATCGGACACGTAGGAAGATAGACCGCCCCGGCGGGATCGCGCAATCAACTGCGGCCGGTCCGGCAGAGGCGCCACGGTTGCTCCCGCGACGTCGATCGTGCGGCGACATTCGTCCAAGACATGGCGGCCGGGGGCCGTGCACCATCCTCGTATGAGAGAGAACGGTGTCGAGCGTTCGCAGGGAGTGCACGTGGTGCGCGACGGTCCGCGGCAAGCGCCGCCGCTGGTGCTCATTCACGGATCGGGTGCTTCGGGTGCTTCGTGGAACCCGGTGGTCCCGGCCCTGGCCGCACACCACCACGTCGTCCGGGTCGATCTCCCGGGCTGCGGCCAGTCCCCGCCGCCACCGTCTTACGAGGTGCCCGTGCAGGCGAGCCGGGTGGCCGCGGTTCTCGACGACCTCGGCCTGCGGCACGTCGCCGTCGTCGGGCACTCCAGTGGCGGCTACGTCACCACCGCCCTCGCCGAACAGCGCCCCGACCTGGTGCGGTCGGTCGCGCTGATCAGCTGCGGGCCGCATCCCGACGCGCTGCTTCCTCAACCGTTGATCCTGCGGATCCTGCTGGGGCCGCCATTCGGCCCGCTGATCTGGCCGAGGCGTTCGGACGCGATGATCCGCAAGGGACTCCTGGCGACGACCGCGCGCCCGGTGGACATCCCCGACGACACGGTCGCCGAGTTCAAGCGCACCTCGTACCACGCGTTCAGGACGCTGTCGCGCCGCAACACCGAGTACATCGCCGAGCGCGGCGTGCCCGATCGGCTCGCCGCGCTCACCGTCCCGGTGCTGGCGATCTTCGGCGCCGCCGACCCCCGCTGGGACCACTCGTCGGTGCACCGGTACGAGATGGTGCCCGGCGCGCGGATCGAGCTGCTGTCCGGCGTGGGACACCTTCCCATGTTCGAAGCGCCCGAGACGACCAGCGAACTCCTGCTGAGTTGGGCTTCGAGGCAACGGGCCGTCGGCATCCCGCCCATGGCCTAGGCTGGTCGTATGGTGTCGACCGGCGCACGGCCGGACTGGACGAGGATGGACATCGCGGTTCCGCGCCGGTCGGAACGGCTGCCGGGGATCAGCATGGCCGGGTTCCGCCAGCGTGTCCCCGTCCCCGTGGACATCGCCATGGTCGCGCACCCCTCCGTCACGCTGCTCATCGATCTGAGCGAGGAGGGAGGCGTCGTCTGCGGCACCCGCGGCAGGCACGAGCGCGGCAGCGTCGTCATCGGGCTCCTGCCCGGCGATCTGCGGGCAGGCGGCCGTGTGGGGGAGTGCCTCCAAATCCGGCTGGCGCCGGACGTGGCGGCCGCGGTGTTCGACGCGTCGCCCGATCTCAGCGGGACGATGGCGCCCCTGGCGGACGTCTGGGGCCGCGACGCCGGGCGGGTCGAGGACCGGTTGCGCGCCGCCGCGTCGTGGGACGAACGGTTCACGATCGCGGCCGAGGTCCTCGGCCGGCGGCTGCGCGCCCGCACGCCGGTCGCACCGGAGGTCGCCCACACCTGGCGGCGGACGTCCACCAGCCGAGGGCTGGTAAAGGTCGACAGCCTGGCGGGCGAGGTCGGCTGGGATCGCAAGCGCCTGTGGTCCCGCTTCCGGTCTCAGCTGGGAATCAGCCCCAAACGTGCCATCCGGCTGGTGCGGTTCGACCACGCCGCCCACCTCCTCGCGGCCGGTCACGCCGCCGCCGGCGTCGCCGCCATGTGCGGCTACGTCGACCAGTCCCACCTCCACCGCGAAGTCAAGGCGTTCACCGGACTCACCCCCTCGATCGTGGCCGTCGCGCCGTGGCTCGCCATCGACGACGTCGCGTGGCCGGCTTCGTGAGCTTCACCGGTCTGATCTGTCGCGTCCGGTCCTCTCAGTGTCGCCCTGCGGCGGCGAATCCGTCTCACGGCCACCGCGCGGTGAGCTGCTCCACCGCCGCCTCGATGTTGACCGCACCGGCTCCGTAGGTCCGGATACTGGCTTTGACCCGCGGAGTCACGTCGTCCGGCATGCCGACGGCCACCACGATCGCGTCGGGCCGGGCGGTCAGGGCCTCGGCCAGCCGGGCCGTTTGCCAAGGGGTCCGGTAAGCGTCCCTCACCACCAGCACCACCGGGCCGGTCGACGGCAAGACCACCGGGTCGTCTTCGGCGGCGAGCACCGTCGAGTGGGCAGCGCCGAGTTCGGTCAGCCGGTCGGCGAGGCTCCAGTGGGCTTCACCCAGCGCGTTGCCGCCGGCGCGCAGTTCGACCACGAAGGCGGGAGCGGTCAACGCGACCGGTCCGTCGACGCGCAGCGCGCGCCGCGCGGCTTCGAGCCCGAGATCACGCGGAGCGGCCTTGGCGCGCAAAGCGGAGACTCGCGCGGCCGCGGTTTCCAGTGCCTCCACCGAAAGCGTGCCGGCGCGTACGGCGTCGGAGACCGACGTGCGGATGGCCGCGACGAGTTCCGCGCCGTCGGTCGGGCCGAGCAGCAGCAGATCCGATCCCGCCCGCAGAGCCCGGACGGCCACCGCGCCGATGTCCTGGTTGCCCTGGCCCGCTTCGATGGCGATCGCGCTGGACAGCAGCACACCTTCGTAGCCCAGCTCGTCGCGGGCGAGGTCGTGGAGCAGGCGGCGGCTCAGCGTCGCCGGATTGTCCGGGTCCAGTGCGGGATAGAGCACGTGGGCGGTCATCATCGCGTGGACGCCCGCCTTGATCGCCGACACGAAGGGCGCCAGTTCGCGCTCGCGGAACGTCGCATCCGGAATGTCCACAATGGGCAGTGCGTGGTGCGGGTCGGTCACCGTGGCGCCGTGGCCGGGAAAGTGCTTGGCGCACACGGACACGCCACCGTCCTGCATGGACTCGATGAACGCCGCGCCGTGTGCGGCGACCAGCTCCGGCCGGGCGCCGAAAGACCGGACCCCGATGATCGGGTTGTCGGGATCACTGTTGACGTCGATCGACGGGGCCAGGTTGAGGTTGACTCCGCAGGCCTTCAGATCCGCCGCGATGGCCGCGGCGACTTCGGCGGTCAACGTCAGGTCGTCGATCTCACCGAGCGCCAGGTTGCCCGGATACGCGCTGCCGGTTTCGTAGTCGAGGCGGGTGACGTCGCCGCCCTCCTCGTCCAGCGCGATCAGCGCGCCGGGCGCCGTCCGCCGCAGCGCGCGGGTGTGCCGGACGACCGCTTGCCTGCCGCCGTCCAGATTGGCCGGGAACAGGGTGACCCCGGCGAGCCCGTCGTCCAGCGCCGAATGCACCCAGGCCGGCGGTGCGGACCCGGTGTACCCGGCGAGCAGGCAGGCGTTGACGAGCCGGTCCAACTCATTCACCGACAACGGAGTTCTCCTTCGCGTAGAGCTCTTCGAGTACGACGGCGACGCCGTCTTCGCTGTTGCTGCCGATCACGTGGTCCACCAGCGCGAGCACGTCGGGGTGCGCGTTGGCCACGCCGTACGCCGTACCCGCCCAGGACAGCATCGGCAGGTCGTTGGGCATGTCACCGAACGCGATCACGTCCGAGGCCGCCACCCCGCTCCGCTCGGCCAGCCGGGCCAGCGCGGCCGCCTTGTTCACGCCGATCGCGATCGCTTCGACCAGGCGTGAGCCGTTGGAGTGGTACGCGGCGACGAGCCCGTCCAAGGCCGGCTTGGCCAGCGCGAGGAGTTCGTCGGCGGAAAGAGACGGGTGTCTGCCGAGCAGCTTCGGCGCGGGCAGGCCCACCAACGTCGCGTCGTCCGCGCGCTCGATCGTGGCGCCGCGGTCCCATTCCCACGGCTCGTAAACCGAGTCCGCGACCAGCCGGTCGGCGTGCTCCACGGCGATACCGATGCCGGGGATCGCCGCCCGCAGCCTGGCGACCGCTTCGGCCAGATCCGGGGTGGTGATGGCGTATTCCTCGACGACCGTCCTGGTGTGCATGTCGTACAGGTAGGCGCCGTTGGAGCAGATCGCGAGGCCACGGTCACCGAATCTCCCGGCGATCTCGGCCACCAGCCGCGGCGGGCGGCCGGTGGCGACCACGAATTCGGCGCCCGATTCTTCGACGAGCGCGAACGCCGACACCGTGCGGTCGGAGATCGTGCCGTCCGGGCGGACCACCGTGCCGTCGAGATCCGTCGCCACCAGCAAGGGCGTCATGGCATCAATCCTTCGTCCGAGAACAATCCGGTCCAGGCGTCCCGGCTGGTCAACCGCGGCAGCGCCGCGCGGTACTGCTCGCGGATGGCGGCGCCGTCGCGGATGAACCTGGCGAGCACTCGCGCGCCTTGACACGCCAGGCGGACCAGGTGCGCCCGGTCGTACGTGCGGACGCGGACACCTCGTTGCGACGCGTCGGTCACCACCGCCGTGCGCAACGCGCCGACACGCCACCAGTCGGCCTCCGAAACCGGCACCGAGCCCAGGGCGAGCCGGTGCACACCGAGCAACGGACCTAGTGCCAGCCGGTCGAAGACACTCGGTTCGCTGATCACGATGTCGTTCGACGCGAGCTCCGGCACGGCCGTCGGTGGATACGCGACGGTTTCCGGATGGCGAGCGCGCACCTCGCGGATCCGAGCCAGCGCCGCGACCCCGCCGTCGCGCAGGATGTCCGGCCCGTCGAGAAAATCCGACACCGCTTGGATCAGGGTCACCGCGGCGCCGTACCGCATGCCCAGCAGCGAGGGGATCAGCTCGGCGAGCAGGGTTCCGGCAATCTTCAGCACCGGGAAATCGCCGTGCAGCGCCGAGATGATCGTGTAGTTGCGCAGGATGAAGTACCGATTGAGCTCGTCGGAGTCCTTCCACGGGAAGTCGGTGTGCCACAGGCCCGCGCCCGGCAGCGTCACCGTCGGGAACCCGTGCCCCCGTGCCCGGTAGGAGTACTCGGCGTCGTCACCCTGGAAGAACAGGGGGAGCGGATAGCCGGCCTCCTTGACCACTTCGTACGGGATCAGGCACGCCCACCAGCCGTTGTACCCCGCGTCGACGCGGAACTCCTGCCGGTACGGCCTGCCGGTGTCCGGATCCGTGGCCAGCAGGTCGACCGCGTGCAGGCTGTGCCGGATCGGCATGCCCGGCCTGATGCCGTCCAGGTCGGTGTACTCGGCCGCCGCGTGCAACCGCGTGGGGTGGAGCAGGTTCAGCATCTGACCGCCGAGGATCAGCGGCTCCGCCGTGGACGCCGAAAACGCCGTCATCCGGACGAGCAGGTCGGGTTCCAGCACGATGTCGTCGTCCATGAACAGCACGTTCACGTTCTCGCCGTCGACCTCGTACAGGCCGCGCGTGAAACCGCCCGCGCCACCCAGGTTCGGCTGCCGCAGGTACCGCAGCTTGCCCGGCGGCAGAACGCCCTCGGCCGGCACCGGGTCGGTGCCCTGATCGACGACGTACACGGCGTGCACCGCGGCCCGCGCCAAGTCGTCGCCGGCGATCGCGGTGAGCGTGGCGAGGCAGTCGGCCGGGCGGTCCATCGTGCAGATGGTCACCACCGTCGGCCGTGACCGTTCCGCCGCCGGAACCGTCCAGCGCACGTCGCGGACGACAAGTCGTTGACCCGGTTCGGTTTCCCAGTCCAGCCACAACGCGCCGCCGTCGACGAACCGGTCGAGGGGAGCGACCAGCGAGATCGGCTCGCCGTCCACCATCCGTGCCGCCACCACGCGGGACTCGCCCTCGAAATCCGACGCCAGCAGGGAAACCGTGCCGGAACCGGCGGCCTCCAGTTCGACCCCGACGGCGCCGACCGCCGTCCAGCGCTGCCAGTAGCTTGCCGGGAACCGCCCGAAGTACGTGTTGCCGGAGACCTTCGAGGACGGCTCCAGCGTGAGGGTGCTCCGCTCGCGGCGGGCGCCGCCCGAGACGATCTGAGCGTAGAGATCCTTGCTGATCACCGGATCGGGCCCGGCGAACAGCCCGCGTTGCGCGATCACCGGCGCACCTCGGCGGTCACCGCGTCCAGTCCGGCCGCGGTCTTCGACAGCGGGAACCGGGCCGCGTTGCGCAGTCCGGCCGCACGCAGGTCCGTCAGCGCGCTGTCGTCCTCGGCCAGCAGCCGGATGGTGTCCGCGAGCGTGGACCGGGTGAACCGCATCGCCGAGTCGCCAAGTACCTCGGTCAACCCCGGCACCGGCTGATACGCCACCGGCAACCCGCAGGCCTGCGCCTCGACCGCGACGAGCCCGAACGCCTCCAGCGTCGTCGACGGCATCACGAGCAGGTCGTGCCGCGCGAAGGCCTGCCACAACGCGGGCCGGTCGAACCAGCCGAGGTACTCGACTTGAGTCGTGTCCGACGGCAGCGCGGCGAACTCGTGCTCGGGCGCCGCGACGCACAACGTCACGCCGGGCAGCGCCGTCAGATCCGCGATCAGCTCGGCCGCCCCCTTCTCCGCGGTCAGCCGCCCGGCGTACAGCACCCGGAACCCGTCCCGGGGCCCGGGCCGTGGCGGCGGCGAGTGCAGCAGCCGATCGGGGATTCCCCAGGGCACGTGCACGATCCGCTTCGGTTCGACCGGTGTGACCTCGCGCAGGAGGTCGGCCATCGCCGAGGTCGGCACGACGACCGCGTCCGCCGCCGCCGCGGCCTCGTGCAGCACCTCACGCTGGGTGGGATGCTCCGCCGCGAAGAGCAGATCGGTGCCGTGCACCAGCGCGATCCGCGGATGGCCGGGGAACGCGCGAAGCAACGCGGGCGTGGCACCGAAACTCAAGTGCTGCCAATGCACCGCGTCGAAATCGGCCGGATCGAACCGGCGCCGGATCGCCGTCGCGAGTGCGTCCACATAGGACCAGAATCCTGGCCCGTCGAGCTGCTTTCCCGCCACGTCGAGCAGTTCCGGCCCGCCGGACACCGCATCGGAGCCGAGCATGAAGACAGCGGCCTCGATCGGTGCGTCCGGCGCGAGGTAGAGGTCCTTGAGGAGCTCGACGCTCCCGCCGGGACTACCCGGCGGGAGGTCGATCCCGGTCAGTGTCTTCGGTTTCTTCACGACAATTCCTCGTACAGCCGCGAAATGTCGATCCCGGCCGTGCTCGTGTACTTCACGCCGACGTGCTGATAACTCGCCAGCGATCCGTGCGCGACCAGGAAGATGATCTTGCCGAAGGTCATCAGCGGATAGACCCGGACCGGCCTGGCGACCCTGATCTCCAGCGTCCAGTTGATCGCGTGGCCGACGTGCCCGAGCGGCGCCGAGACATGGACCCAGATACCGAGCCCGCCGATCGTGTGGTCACCGTTGATCATCTGCGCGTAGCGCTCGGAACGTGTCCGCTCGTGGGTGACACCGAGGTACAGCCGCCCCGGTTCGAGCACCAGCCCCTCGGGCGGGATGACGAGCTCGGTGAACGGCGTCGACCTCGCCGCGTCCAGCTCCGTGTCGAAGACGCGCATCTTCTCGCCGAGGCGCCAGTCGTACGCGTTGGGCGACAACCGGTCCGGCTCGAACGGGTCGATCACGATGTCCCCGCTCTCCAGCGCCTTCTCGATCGCCTTGCGGGTGAGGATCACGACGTGACCGCCACCCGGTCGCGCCAATAGCGGGATTCCTGCGGGCCGACCGCCGACTGGTACTTCCCCGCGTAGAGATCGATCTCGCCGGAGGACACGAAGAACATGATCTGGCCGATCTTCATGCCGTTGTAGACCCGCAACGGCTGCACGGGGGAGAGCATGAGCGTCCACTGGCCGTGGAACCCGATGTCCCCGATCGGTGCGGTGATCTCGACGAACAGCCCGAGCCTGCCGACCGAGGACCGGCCGAACAGCAGCGGCACGTAGATGTCCGAGCCGATGCGCTCCTCGGTGTGCCCGAGATAGAGCTGGTCTGGCTGGAGCACGTACCCGTCTTCGGGCAGCTGGATCGTCTCGGTCGGGTTCGGGTGGTAGGCGTCGACGATCTTGTCCCGATAGGACATCAGCGTGCCGCCGAGCGTGACGTTGTAGCTGTTCGGGTTGACCTGGTCCGGGCTGAACGGGGAGATCGCGATCCGGCCGTCGGTCACCGACTCGGTGATCTCGGGCCCGGTCAGGATCATCTGACGCCGCCCTTGGCCGTCACGAAGTGGTACTTCACCTTGTCTTCGATCCCGAGATCCCGCAGCAGCCGGTGCACGGTCGCGAAGTCGTTCATCATGACTTCGCCGTCCTCCTTGGCGCGGCAGTCGGCGATGATCTCGTCGACGTGCTCGATACCGGCGAACCGGAGCACCTGCGGCCACAGCTCGTAGTCCTCGGCGCCGAACGCGGTGATCGCGTCGGGGAGGTACCGGATGAAGAACTCCTGCCGTTCCGGCTCCAGCTTCGGGTAGATCTCCTTCATCAGCTCGGCCAGCACGGGGCCGTGCGCCGCCTCGTCGCGGGCGTGCAGCCGGGCGATGAGCGCGTGCATCGGCTGGATGGACTTGTCGCCCGCCAGCAGATCGAGGAAGGCGTTGATGCTGACCTCGCCGACGACCGTCCACATGAGATAGAGCAGGTCGCGCTGCCATTGCTCGTCCATGCTCTCCGCGAGCGCGTAGAGCCTGCGGTTCGTCACCGGCTCCACAAAGGATTCTTCGAGACCGATCCCGCGTGCCTCGCGGGTGCGCTGCATCGCCATCATGTGCATGTAGGTGTGCCACACCTCGTCGATATGGGACTGCTGGACGACTTCCTTGACCTCGTAACGGTCGACACCGGGGAAGACGCCGTGCGCGAGCTTCTCGAAGGTCGGGTTCGCAACGTGTTCCTCGGCGGCGATGACGCGCTCGTTGTAGGCGATCCACGCCAGCGTGTTGACGAGCAGCCGCTGCTCGTCCGACGCTTCGAGGAACCGCGGGTGCTCCGAGAACGGCATGAGGTGCAGCGGGTAGTCCAGCAGGCTGGGATCGTATTCGCCGGGGTCGACCACTCCGGCCATGTCGGTGCGGATGGTCGCGCGTTTGGGCCAGGCCGCCGCCAGCCTGCGCAGCATGCTCGGTCCGACGTGGGTCTCCGCAAGCTCGATGGGATGCATCGTCATCTCTCTCCTGTCGCGAAGTTCGGGGTCACCAGGTCTTCGACGCGGACGAACTCGAGTCCGCGGGCCAGCAGTCCTTCGATCACCGACGGCAAGGCGGTGACGGTCTGGGAACGGTCGCCGCCACCGTCGTGCATCAGCACGATCGAGCCGGGAATCGTCTGCCGCAGCACGGTTCGCGCGATCACCTCCGGACCGGGCATCGCCCAGTCCTCGGTGTCGACGTCCCACAGCGCGAGCCGCGCGCCGAGGTCCGTCAGCGAGCGGAGCACCGCGGGGGTCCGTGATCCGTAGGGCGGGCGGAAGAACGCGGGCACGGTTCCGAAGGCCTCCGCGATCACGTCGCCGGTGCGGTCGAGCTGGTCGGCCAGCTCCGTCGCCGAGAGATCCGGAAGATAGGGATGGGACCACGTGTGGTTGCCGACGCCATGGCCCTGTTCCGCCATCCGCCGCAGCTCTTCGCCGCGCGCGCCCGCGTTCAGCCCGACACAGAAGAAGGTGGCGCGGACCCCGTAAGACTCGAGAATGTCGAGGATCCGCCCGGTGTACGGAGGATGCGGGCCGTCGTCGAACGTGAGCGCGATCTGCCCGCGCGTCCGGTCGCCGTGCTCCAGTGAGCGTCCGGCCGCCGTCATCGCGGCCAGCGCTTCGTCACTGGAGGCCATCGCCGCGTGGTGTTCGTCCAGCCGTCCGGCGAGCGAACCCGACTCGATCTCCAGGCGCACCAACGAACCGGGATCCCGCCAGGCCGCGCGCGCCAGTTCGACGGCGGGCACCGAGCCGAAGCCGGGCCTCGGTGGCAGGATTGCCGGGTCGGCGCGGTACATGTCCAGGCCGGCGGCCATGAAACCGCCGTCGAGCATGCCGTTGGTGCTGTCGACGACCGCGGTCACCGAGCCGCCGAGGCCGTTCAGATAGGACGCGATCTCCTTGCTCCGGTCCGCGGCGAACCGCACGGCCGGCCGGTCACCGTGCCCGTTCCCGTCGAGGACCGCGATCTCGAAACCCGAGGCGGTCCAGCCGATTCCGGCGTACAGCATCGATTTACCCCCATGGTGCGTGTCACTCAATCCAGTCCGGCTGTGGTGAGGTGCCTGGCGGTCGCCCGCCGGACGACGATCGGCCCGGCGACGGCGATCACCGCCGCGAGCAGGCCGGGCACCACCATGGCGGTGCCCAGCGAGGTGGCATCGGCGAGCGGGCCGATGACCGCGGGCCCGCCGAGCTGCCCGGCGTAGGCCATGGTGGTCACCCAGGAAAGCGCGCGCCCGACGTTCGCGCCACCCGCGCCGACGGCGCTGAAGATCGCCGGTACGACGGTCGCCAGACCGGCCGCCACGACCACCCAGCCGACCAGGCCGAAAGCCAGCCGTCCCCCGGGAAGCAGTGGCGCGACGAAAACGAGCGCGTAGCCCAGTGCGGCGACCGATCCCGCGTACCGCATCCAGCTCGCCGGGTTCACCTTCGACCGGAGCCGATCGGCGGTGAGCCGGGAGACGGTCAGCGCGGCGGCGAACGCCGTGTACGCGAACGACGCCGTCGCCGGATCCGCGCCGAGCATTCCTTGCGCGTGCAGGGAAGCCCAGCTGTAACCGGCGCCCTCGCTGACGAAACCGGCCAGGGCGACCAGGCCGAGCAGCATGATGGTGCTCGTCGGCAGCCCGGCGGACGAGACGACCGGGTCATCCGCCACCTCGTGTCGCGTCTTGCCGGTCAGTAAATGCTTGCCGGGCAAGAGAAACAGCGCTGCCGCGGCCACACCGGCGCCGGCCATCAACGGCGCGCCACCCGTGTCGAGATGCAGGCCGATGGTGATCGTGAGGCCGCCGGCCACTCCTCCCAGGCTCCACACCCCATGGAACGCCGACATGATCGAGCGTCCGTAGCGGGTCTCCACCTCGACGGCGTGGCCGTTCATCGCGACGTCCAAGGAGCCGAGCGCACCGCCGAGCACGAACGCGGCGGCCAGCAGTACCGGAAAATTCGGGGCCAGTGCGGGGCCGAGCAGCGTGAGCGCCGCGACGGGCGCGATCACCCGTAACACCGCGCGGCTCGACCAGGCATCGGCCAGCCGGCCGGCCACCGGCATGCAGGCCATCGAGCCGAGCGCGGTGATCAGCAGGACCAGCCCGATGCGGCCCTCGCCGAGGTGGAGCCGGGCGTTGATCGACGGCAATGACGCGCTCCAGACGGCGCAGATCAGTCCGCAGAGCCCGAAAACGCCCATCACGGCCATTCTGGCGCGACGAACGGCGGGCTCGGGACGCGTCACGGCGGCGGACTTCCTTTTCTGCTGGCGGGCATGACAAAGGAGAAGTCCGCCTTGTCCACATAGGACAAAGCTGCGAACCGTCCCCCAGTTCGACCGGATCCGCGACGGTGCGATCCGGCTATAGTAAAGAAACTTTCCTAATGAGGATGCAGGCCCGATGGTCCCGCTGTCAAGGGACAAACTCACGGTTCGGGCGGCGGCGCGAGCAGTGCACGCACGGCCGCCAGCTCGTCGTCACCTTTCGCCGAGGCGACCCAAGGCCTCGTCAAATGATCACCCGCCATCCTGGGCACCAGGTGGACATGAAGGTGGAAGACGTCCTGCCAGCCGGCGGATCGGTTGGCCTGGAACAAGGTCAGTCCGTCCGGCCGCAGCACTTCGCGGATCCGGGCGGCCATCGAGTGGACGGTCCGCATGACGGCGGCCGCGCTCTCGGCGGAGATCTCCCAGATGTCCGCGGCGTGGGCCCGGGGTATCACCAGGGTGTGCCCCGGCAGCACGGCGGTGTGATCGAGGAACGCGATCGTCTGCTCGTCCTCGAACAGTACGCGTCCGGCGCCCTCGCGGCCGGCCGCGATCTCACAGAACACGCAAGCGTTGTCGGTTTCGTCCATGCCGCCGACTGTAGAGCGGGCTGGCGAACGACGGCACTGTCCACAGTGGAGTTTCGAGGTGGTGGTGACGAGTGACGGTGTTCATGTCCTGGTCACCTGGCCGTGCCGTTACTCTCGGGTAACTTGTCACGTGGTGACTTCATAGTGGGCTGTCCGATTCGCTCCAGGGAAGGAACACCTTGATGGCTCAGGCCTCCAGAGCCCGCGTCACCGTCGGCGGTCTCGTGCTCGTCGCGGCGCTCGCCGCGGTTTCGCCCCCTTCGGCCGTTGCGGCCGGTGAACTGCCGAGCGTGAAGCCGACGACCGAGACCCCTGCCGTGTACGACGACGAGGCAGGCGGCAACGCGGACGCCGACGACCCGGCGATCTGGCGCAACCCGGCGGCTCCGGATCGCAGCCTCGTCGTCGCCACGGTCAAGGAAGGCGGTCTGCGCGTCTACGACCTCGACGGCCGCGAAGTGCAGTCGATACCGGCGCCGAAAGCACCCGGCCCGGATGATGCCCCCGGCCGGTTCAACAACGTCGACCTCGTTCACCGGATGAAGGTCGGCTCCAGGGTGAGCGACCTGGCCGTCGCCAGTGATCGCGGCCGCGACCGGCTGCGGATCTACCGTATCGACGGCGGAAACGCCGGTGCCCCGCTCACCGACATCACCGATCCGTCGGCGCCGGCGATCTTCTCGTCTTCGCAGGAGGAGATCAACGAGCAGCGCACCGCTTACGGCCTGGCCACGTGGACCGATCCCGCCAGCGGCCGGTCGTTCGCGGTGGTCAGCCAGCGGGAACGCACGGCGCTCAGCCTGCTGGAGCTGACCGCGGGAGCCGGAGGCACGGTCTCCTACCGCAAGGTGCGCACTCTCGCGTTGCCGTCCCGGTTCCGGTTGCCGAACGGCAAGTCGTGGACCCCGTGCGGCGAACCGGGCGAACTGCCCCAGATCGAAGGTATGGTCGTCGATCCCGCTGACGGCACCCTCTATGCCGGGCAGGAGGACGTGGGTATCTGGCGGGTGGACGCCGACCTCGAAGGCACTCCGAAGCTCATCGACAAGGTCCGCGAGTACGGCGTCCCCGGGACCTACGACGAGGCGACCGAAGAGTGCGTACCCGGATCCGACCCGGGCTACGGTGGCACGCGCCTGTCGGCCGACGTCGAAGGTCTCACCCTGCTCAAGGAGAAGGACGGTGACGGCTACCTCCTCGCTTCCAGCCAGGGGGACAACAGTTTCGCCGCCTACGACCGCGAACTGGGCGACGGCAACGAGTACGAAGGCGGCTTCCGGGTGATCGCCGCGTCCGCGACGCTCGACGGCACCGAGGAAAGCGACGGCGCCGCCGTTCTCAACGAGCCGCTCGGCAGCAAGTACCCCAACGGCCTGCTCGTCGTCCAGGACGGTGACGACAAGCCGGGGGAGCCGGGCCGGGACGCCACGAACTTCAAGTTCGTCGACCTCGAACGCGTACTCGACGCCCTCGACGACTGACCCGGCGGCTGCACATCAGTGACCACCCGGCACGCGGCCCGCTCCGCGTGCCGGGTGGGTCGTGACGATCTTCCGCATGGGTGTTCTCAGTCCTCACGTTCAGCCGGGAGACGACCCTGTCGAACACGCGCCCGACATGAGACGGTCGCGGACCTCGACGGCCTCCGGCACACCCATCTCGGTGTACGCGGCGTGCGCGGTCTGCCAGTGTTTCCGCGCGGTGACCGGATCCCCGGCGGCGAACAGCGCGTCACCGAGCCCGTTTTGGGCTCTGGCCAGTTCGTAGCGGCTGTCCGCCGCGGTCGCCGACTCGATCGACTGTCGCAGGCAGTGCACGGCGTCGGCCGCCCGTCCGGCGGCGAGCAGGGTCGCCGCCAGGTCGTTGTTCGCCGCCAGCACTCCTTCCCTGCTGCCGATCTCCCTGGCCAGCTCGATGGCTTGCCGGTGATGTGCCAGCGCCTCGTCGATCCGTCCCGCCTCGACGAGCAGGACACCGAGATGGTTGAGGACCTTGCCTTCGTCGGCCCGGTTGTGCGCCTGCCTCGCCACGGCGAGCGCCTGTTCGTAACAGGCCCAGGCGTCGGTGTCCTTTCCCATGCGCCAGAACGTGGTGCCGAGACCGTCGAGCGTCCGGCATTCGCAGAGGTGGTCACCGCTCGCCCTGGTCACGTCGAGGGCCTGGGACAAATAGTCGACGGCGACCGGATAATTCCCCAGGCGCATCTCGGCGAGCCCGATATTGCACAACTGTCGCGCCCGGAACGATTCGTTGTTCCTCGCGACGGCGAACTCCATGGCCCGCCGGAAACAGGGCAAAGCGGCGCGATAGTCACCGAGGCTGGTCAGCAACAGGCCTACGTTCCCCGACAGGTTGACGACGTAATCGGATTCACCCGCGGCGGAGAACTCCTTGATCGCGTCCTCCAGGACGACGAGTGCCTCGGCGGTGTTGCCCCGCTGCCAGTGGGTCATGGCCAGCCCGTTCAGCACGTGCCCTCGGGTGGCACCGGACGCGACCCGGACGGCGTTGCCGAACAGGGCGAGTGCGTCACTCACGTGGACGCGGGCCTCGAAATAGCTCGTCATCACGCATGCGAGCCGCGTTACGTGCTCGTCCCGCCCCTCGCTCAGCGCCCAGCCGGACGCGACGACGAGGTTGACGCGCTCGGTGTCCAGCCAGGCCATCGCCTCGTCCGGCCCGTCGAACTCGAGAGCCCGCACCGCGGGGGTGGGCAGGTCCTCCCAGCGCTCCGCCTCGTGGGGGAAACAGGTGACGAGCGCGGCACGGGTGGTGGCCAGCTGGAAGTCGAGCAGCCGGACCGCGGCGGCCCGCCGCACCCGGGCTTGGACGTTCTCCCGGACGCGTTTCTCGGCGAACACCCGGACCAGGTCGTGCAATTCGAACCGGGACGCGCGGGCGGTCACCATGTTGGCCGCCACCAGATCGTCGAGTTGCCGTCGGACGACGTCGACGTCGACGCCGGTCAGCGCCGCCGCCGCGTGGTCGTCGATGTCCCGACCGGGATAGGCGGCGAGCAGACCGAGCAGGACCCGGTCCGGTTCGGCCAGTTCGTCGTACGACGTGCGCAACGCGACTTCGACCCCGTCGTCCAGCCGCAGCATGGTCCGCAGATCGGCGAGGCGATCCCGGTGGTCGGCCATCGTCCACTCGTCCGAGGCGGCCAGCCGTCGGGTCACCAGCGCGAGGGCCAGCGGTAGCCGTCCCACCAGCTCGACGATGTCGGTGGCCTCGCCCTGCTCCGCGTCGACGCGTTCGTCGCCGATCCCGTCGCGGAGCAACTCGACCGACTCTTCCGGCGTGAACACGTCGAGTTCCACGTGCCGCGCCGCGCCCAGCCCGGCGAGGCGGCGCCTGCTGGTGACCAGCACCATGCAGGTCGGAAGGGCGGGCAGCAAGGGCAGCACCTGGTCGGCCGACGCCGCGTTGTCCAGCAGGATCAGCGCACGCCGTCCGTCCAGCAGGCGGCGGAAAAGCGCGCTCCGGCCGGCGAGGGTGAGGCAGCCGATCTCGCTCCCGGAGGCCCCGAGCCTGCGCAGGAAGCCTTCGAGCACCGCGGCCGGGTCGGCGGCGGGCCGGTCCGCGTCGAAGCCGCGGAGATTCACCACCAGCCGCACGTCCGCGAACCGGCCGCGCTCGGCCAGCAGGCGGGCGACCTCGCCGGCGAACCGGGTCTTGCCGACCCCGGCCATCCCGGAGATCGCCCATACCCCGGCGTCGTCCGGCCCGGCCTCCAGCAGCCGGCGCAGCTGCGCCTTCCTGCCGACGAACCGGCCTGCCCCGGCGGGCAGGTGATCGGCCACGCTGATCACGGCCGCCTCGGTGGAGTGTCCGGTGATCACCCGGTGCGCTTGCCGCCATTCCGCGGCGACGTCCATGCCGAGCAGCACGGCCGCGATGTCGACGACCAGTTCGACGTCCAAGCGTTTGCGTCCCGGCAGCAGGCAGCGGTACACGGTGTTGTAGGCGGGCAGGTCGGCCGATCCCCGGGCCGTGCGCAGGCGCCGCACCCGCCGGTGCAGCTCCCGGTGGGTCAACCCCGCCCAGGCCAGCGCCTGCCTCAGCCGCTGGGAGAGCTCGTCGTACGACCGGGCGCCGACCGGGCTCGGCGGCTGTTCCTCCGTCACGGGAACCCCCTGGACACGTGAACCGATCCGTCCGGCGGTGACTCCCGGACCGAATGCTGACCGACCTTAGACGAGATTCGGCGGCCGCCGGTGCCGGATGGGCCTGAAGTCCGTGAAGGCCTCCTTGAGGGACTCTGGGTCCCTCAAGGAGGCCTTCACGGACTTGACCAGGGGAAGTAACCGGTGACTTCTTCTGTTCGGACCTTTTTCGATCATGGGCGACCGGCAACCGCACCAGTAAGAGCCGCGTGCTGGGCAATTCCGGGAACAGCGCGATGCGCGGCGGCGACTGGGACAAGGCCGCGACGTACCTGGACGAGGCACTGGCGATCATGCTGGAGGTCGGGGAATGCCTGACCTACGGGCACCGGGAAGCGCTTGCGGTCGCCGAGAAACCGGGCGACCGCTATGAGTAGGCACGGGCGCACAAGGGGATAGAACAAAGCGCCGCCGTCGTTCCGGCGGGAGTAATGCAAATGTGGCGTGTCGCGAAAGCCACTTTCGAGACATGCGATGTCCTGAAAGTGGCTTTCGCGACAAGACGCCGACGGGGTCGGCAAAGAGGCCCGCGCCAATTCGCTTCAAACGCGACGCGGCCGGTGCACCACGGATCCGGGGCGCCATCGAGGGGGAGTGGCGGTGTCCCGGATCCGTGGTGGCCGTCGGTCACATCGGCGCGGGCCGGCTCACTTCCAGTTGTACGCGGCGCCACCGAAGCCGGGCTGGACCTTCGCCCGCACCCTGGGGGTCCCGGCGAGGCCGAGGTAGCCGCCGCCCTTCTTCGGCGGGCCCGACCAGCGCACGACAACGGTGCCGCCGGTTCCGCAGCCCGCCGTCGTCCAGGTCGCGACGCTCTTTTTCTTCTTGGTGCTCCAGTAGTGGCCCTCCGCCTGGACACACACCCGGCCGTTGCTGCCGGGCGGGATCTTCCACGTGTAGCGGCGATGCTGCGGGTTCTTCTTCGAATCCCCGCTGATGTAGCCACAGCTCGCCTTGCTCACCGCCCACTTGCCGTAGCCTGCCAGGGCGCGACGCCAGTCGCCGCAGTCGGAGGCGGTGATGTCGCCGCTCGCCGGGGCCGCTTCGGTGAGCTCGACCTCGGTCGTGGCGGTGTCCGCCTCTTCCTCGGCCATCGCCGGCGCGCTCTGCGCGGCGAGTGCCATTCCCGCGACCACCAGGCCGGTCGTGACCCGTGTCGTCCATTTCTTCACTGGTGTTCTCTTTCTCGTCGTTCGGCAGGTCAGTCGGCCTTCTGGTTCATTCCCGTGCCAGAAAAGGCATGACTGGCCGCGTAAGTGATTTTCCATCAGCCTATTGATCGGCCACGGCAAACATTATCGGCACCGCGCGGAGCCGCCTAGTGATCTCGGGCGCTGACCTTGATCGAAGTTGTTCGAAAACGCCGAACCGGCCATCAGCCGAGATCGACGAGCGACCCGACGCCCCAGTGCCGGGCTTTCGCGGCGATGGCGCCGTAGAGCGCCACGTCCAGTACGCCCATGCCGAACGGGTTGAGCACGACGTGCGGCGTGGCGGTGCCGCGGCTGGTGTACCGGCCGGTGAGCAGCCCGCCCAAGGTGGCGTCGATCGGTTTCGCCGTGCCGTCCGACGGGCGGGTGACCAGCCCGGCGCCCATCAGGCGGCCGAGTGGGCGGCGGGGGTTGTCCGCCACCAGGTCGAGGTCGTCCACGTAGAGTGCCGCGGCGTCGAGGAACGTCTCGTCCGCGAGGTCGCCCAAGGACACGTTGACCAGCAGTGCGCCGGGCCGCGCCCAGTCAGGGGTCACGTAGCCCTCGTCGGCGGTGGTGGTGAAGACCGCGATCTCGCCGGCCGCGACCGCGTCGCGGGCACTGTCGTGCACGGTCACGTCGAGGCCGTCGCGGGAGAGCAGGTCCGCGAGGCGGTGGGCGACGGCCGGGTCGCGGTCGTGCAGCGACACCGTGCGCAGGGCCGTCAACCTGCGGGCCAGCAGCGCCGCGTGCATCCGTCCCTGTGCTCCGCAGCCCACGATCGCGAGCGAACCGGCGCCGGCATACCCCGTGGCGTCGACGCCGACCGCGCTCACCGCCGCCGTGCGCACCGCGCTCAGCAGGCCCGCCTCCATGATCGACGTGACCCGGGCGGTCTCGGCGTCGAAGCACAGGCCCAGTCCGCCCGCGCGTTCCAAGCCCGCCGCCGGATTGGACACGCTGGCGTTGATGATCTTCATGCCGTGGTGCGGCCCCACCGCGCCGGGCATGCCGATCGACCGGGTGTACGCGCCCCGCGAGTTCTCCCACCGCAGGTACGCCTCGGCGGGGAGCAGGCTCTCACCGCGGTCGTGGTCGGCCAGCGTCCGCCGGACGACCTCGACCGGGTCGATGCTCGCCAGGCAGCGCCGGACGTCCGCGCGCGACAACACGGTCACCCGGCCCGCGCCCGCCAGTCCCGTGTCCGCCTGGTCGTACCACTGCTCGCTCATGCCGAATCCTTGCCGCGGCACCATTCCAGTGCCGCCATCGCGCTGTACATCTTGTTCTCCGCCTGGGCGAACGCGATGCTGTTCCCGCCGTCCAGTACTTCCGCGGTGACCTCCTCGCCGCGGTGCGCGGGCAGGTCGTGCATGAACACCGCGTCCGGGCTGGTCCGCCACAACGCGCGCGTCACCTGGAACGGCGCGAAGACCTCGCGCCAGTCAGGGGCCGGTTTGGTCGTACCCGTCGTCTCCCATCGCGTCGTGTACACGACGTCGGACACGGGCAGGTCGTCCATGTCGTGACGCTCCACAATGGACGCACGGTGGCGCGCGGCGTGTGACCGAGCACGTGCCAGCACTTCGGGATCGAGGCCGTAGCCGGGCGGGGTGCGCAACTGCAGTTCGGTTCCGGGGAAACGGGTGAGCGCCAACGCGAGCGCGGCCGCGGAGTTGTTGCCCTCGCCGAGATACAGCACCCGCAGCCCGTCGACGCGCCCGAACCGGCGGACCAGCGTGGTGAGATCCGCGAGCGCCTGGGTGGGGTGCTCGTCCGCGGTCATGGCGTTGACCACCGACATCCGCTTCTGGTCGGCCATGGCCCGCAGTTCCGCCGGATCGCCCGCGGTGCGCACCACGAGCGCGTCGAGCATGGTGGACAGCACCCGGCCCGTGTCCGCGATGGTCTCCCCGGTGTTGATCTGCAGATCTCCCGGCCCATAGGAGACGATGCGCGCGCCGAGCCGCAGCGCGCCCGCCGAGAACGCCGTGCGGGTGCGCGTGGAGGTTCTGCTGAAGTAGATGCCGACGACCTCACCGGACAGCGACGTGGCCGCCTGCCGCGGGTCGTCTGCCAGTCGCGTCGCCCGGGCGACGACGGACCGCAGGTCGTCGTCGGTGAGATCGTCGAGCGAAATGAGGTGGCGCAAGGTTTCTCCTTACCGGGCGGCGGTCAACGGCCGGGTCTTGACCTCGGGTACCTCGCCGAAGTGCTCGAGTACCCAGGAATCCGAGTAGATGGTGTCGAGGTAGCGGTTGCCGTCGTCGGGGAAGACGAGCACACAGCGGGAACCGGCGGGGATGCGGTGGCGCAGCTTGCCGAGCGCGGCCACGGTCGCGCCGGACGACCCGCCCGCCAGGATCGCTTCGCGCGCCACCAGCAACCGGCAGGCACGCACGCATTCCAGGTCGGTCACGTGGACGATTTCGCTGACCGCGCCGGCGGAATCGACCGAGCCGACCAGCGGCGGCCGCCACCCGGCACCGTGCCCGGGGATCAGCCGGTGCTCGGTCGGGGTGTGGAAGATCGCGCTGCCCGCCGCGTCGACCGCAACCAGTTTCGTGGCCAGGCCGTGGTCGCGGATGTGGTCGGCGCAGCCGCGCAGCGTCCCGCCGGTGCTGACCGAGCAGAACAGGTAGTCGACCCATCCGTCCAGCGCGGTGACGATCTCGGCCATCGTCCGCTCGTGCGCGGCCGCGTTGAGCGGGTTCTCGTATTGGTTGGGCCAGAACGCGTCCGGCAGCAGCGCCACCAGTTCCCGCACCCGCGCGATCCGCGCGCCGAGCAGGTCGCCGCCCGGCGCGGAGACGACTTCCACCTCCGCGCCGTAGGCCCGCAACAGCGCGACGGACTGCGCGGTCGTCCGGGTGTCGACCACGCAGATCAGCTCGAGCCCGAAGTAGGCGCACAGCTGGGCGAGGCCGACGCCGAGGTTGCCGGAGGTCGACTCCACCACCACCGACCGGCCCGGTACCAGTTCACCGGCCTGGATCTTGCCGCGCAGCATGTGCAGCGCGGTGCGGTCCTTGACACTGCCGCCCGGGTTGAACTTCTCCATCTTCGCGAACACCTGGACGCCCGTGATCGGCACGACCCGCTCCAGCGCGACCAGTGGGGTGCCGCCGATCGTCGCGAGCACTCCGCTCAAGTCATCCGTGCTCAACGAACACCCGCTCTCCCGTGGCCACCGGGACCGTGGCCACGGCATTGCCGCCGGACACGACCGCCACGGTCGCGCCCCGCCACCGTCCGGACAGGTGGGCGGCGGTCGCCACCGCGCCGCTCGGCTCCGCGAGCACACCGAACCGGTCGGACAGGAACTCCCGCGCGGCGACGATGGCGTCCTCGTCGACGGTGACGATGTCGTCCACGAGCACCTTGATGTGCCGCCAGGCGAGCTCGCCGAGCACCGGGGCGCGCAGGCCGTCGGCGATCGTGCGGTAGGTCCGCTCCACCGGCCATCGCACCAGCCTGCCCAGTCGCAGCGACTCGGCCGCGTCCCCGGCCAGCGACGGCTCGACGCCGACGACACGAGTGCCGGGGGAGACCGCTTTCACGGCGGCGGCGACTCCGGCGAGCAGGCCGCCGTTGCACACCGGCACCAGGACGGTGCGCACCTCCGGCAGCTCCGCCACGATCTCGGTGCCGACCGTGCCGTGCCCGGCGATCACGTCGAAATCGGCGGAACCGACGACGGTGGCGCCGGTCCGCGCCGCCAGGTCGGCCGTGGCCCGTTCGCGCAGCGCCGGTGGCACGACCACGACGTGCGCGCCGAGCGCGCGCACCGCGTCCACCTTCAACGCGGGCGCGGTGGCGGGAAGGACGACCGTGGCGCGCAGGCCGTGCTGTGCCGCCGCGTAGGCCACCGCACGCCCGTGGTTGCCGGACGACTGGGCGAGGACGTGGCTCGCGGTGAGCCGGGCGACCGCGTTGAGCGCGCCTCGTGCCTTGAACGAACCGGTGCGCTGCCGGTGCTCCGGTTTGAGCCACAGGTCGCCGGCCGGGCCGAGCAAGGGCGTGCGGTGCACGACGTGCCGGATCCGCTCGGCGGCCGAGCGCAGGTCGGCCGGGGTGACGAGAGAGGACATCGGCGTCACCGCGCCAGGTTCCGGTCGGCGAGCGCCTGCACGCGGTCGAGGTCGGCGTCGATCTCCGCCGGTGGCGCCGCGTCCGGCAGCAGGTCCTCGATGTCGCGCAGCGGCCGGTACCGCAGCCCGAGCACCCCCCACACCACCAGCACGGCGCCGGATACCACCATCAGCGTGGCGAAGCCGCCGAGCCGGTCGGCGAGCGGTCCCGCGGTCAGGAACCCGAGCGGCTGCATCGCGGTCGCCAGCATGACGTTGATCGCCAGCACCCGGCCCTGCAGCTGCTGGCCGACCTTCGTCTGGACGATCGACAGCCAGTGCGCGTTGCCGATGCTCATGCACGCCAGCCGCACGAACAGGCCGGCCGCGACCACGAACACCGACGGCCACGCCCCCATCAGCGCCACCCCGAGCCCGGAGCCGATGACGAAGGCGATCATGCCGGTGGCGCGGCGTGTGGTACCGCCCCAGGTGACCACGACGAGCGCGCCGGCCGCGGCACCGATCCCGCCGACGGCACTGACCACACCCAGTTCGCCCGTCGAGCCGATCGACAGGACCAGCGGGGTGAGCCCCACCCACATCACGGCGGTGAAGTAGTTGACCACCGCGAAGTAGCCGATCATCACCAGCAGCGGTTTGCGGCGCAGCACGAACTTCCATCCGCCGGTGACCGCCCTGGCGAACGGTTCGGCCCGGGTGAAGAACATCCGGTCCGGGAATCGCACCAGTACCAGGGTGGCCACCCCGATCGCGAACGTGGCGACGTCGGCCACGACGACCGCGGTCAGCCCGGACAGTCCCATGAGGACACCGCCGAGGACCGGCCCGAGTATCGTGCCGAGTCCGGCGCCCATGTCGGCGAGGGCGTTGGCCTGCGGCAGGTACGGCTTCGGCACCAGCTGGGCGATCGCCGCCAGGTAGGCGGGCCGGTGGAACGCCGACGCCACCGACATGACCCCGACGATCGCGCACACCGCCACGAGATCCAGCCGCCCCAAGGCGAACAGCACGGCGAGCACGGCCATCGCCGCGCCGCTCGTCAGGTCGCAGCACAGCATGATCCGCCTGCGGTCCACCCGGTCGGCGAGCGCGCCGCCGATCGGTGTCAGCAGCATGCTCGGCACGCGGGCGAGCAACACGACCAGCGCGAGGTCGATGACGCGTCCGCTGAGCTGGTAGGCCCACACGCCGAGCGCGAACGCGCTCAGTTCGTTGCCGATCATCGACACGGCTTGGCCGCCCGCCACGGTGTAGAACGCGCGGAGCCCGCGCCGGGTCGCGGCCGCGGCGACCGGGACTTCGCCGACTTCCGGCGGCAGGTCACCGGCGGCCCAGCGGGGTAGCCGGTCCCGCAGCAGTGCGGCGACGCCGGCGGCCTGGTGGCGCAGGAAGTAGTGCCCGGCCTTGGGCAGCACGGCAAGCTCGACCCGGTCGGCGAACACGCCCCACTCGCGGTACCGCTCCTGGTACAGCTCGGTCGCCGGGTCGCTCGACCCGACCACGCACAGGATCGGTGCCGTGAGCCGGGGCGTCCGCCCGGCGTCCGGGTCGAGCGCGCCGCCGAACCACGCCTGCGCCTGTCCGGCGTCGTGCCGCAGCGCACGCAGCATCGCCGAGCTCGCGGCTTCGTCCATGTCGTCCAGCAGGCCGCCGGTGGTCCGCAGCGTGTCCCGGTAGAGCCGGTCCGCCACCCAGCGTTCGCGTGGGAACCGGCGCTGCAGCCAGGCGGAAAGCCTGCCCGGCAGGCGTGCGGAGGGGAAGCTGCCCGCCACGACCACTCCGGCGACGGTGCGGCCGTCGGCTTCGAGCCGGGCGGCGAGCGCGGTGGCCACCGCGGAGCCGACGCAGTGCCCGTACACCGCGATCGGGCCGGTGACGGTGCGGCCGATTTCGTCGGCAAGCAGGTCCACGACCTCCTCGACGGTGCGGAACACCTCGTCGGGCCGGGCCACGTCGTGGCCGGGCAGTTCGACGGCGAGCAGGTCGATATCCGGTGCGGCGGCGGAGAGTTCGGTGGCCAGCGGCTGGAACACCGCGGCCGAGCCGCCGCCGTAGGGCACGCAGACGAGCGTCACGTCCGGTGTGCCCGCGCGGGCGGGGGAGAGGCGGTGCAACAGGCGCCCGTCACCGGTCTCCTGCCCGGCGTCGAGATGAGCGGCCAGTTC
This sequence comes from Amycolatopsis sp. TNS106, assembly GCF_019330265.1. Taxonomy (NCBI): domain Bacteria; kingdom Bacillati; phylum Actinomycetota; class Actinomycetes; order Pseudonocardiales; family Pseudonocardiaceae; genus Amycolatopsis; species Amycolatopsis sp. TNS106. The sequence continues at coordinate 270,294 of NZ_CP024972.1, forward strand.
GCGGACGGTCGGGTGCAGGAACAGGTCGATGACCCGAAGCCGCTCGTCGATCAGCCGGACCGCGCGGACCGCGGTGAACGAATGGCCGCCGAGGGCGAAGAAGTCGTCGTCCGCGCCGACCACGGGTACATCGAGCACCTGTGCCCACACCCGTGCGACGCGCTGCTCGGTCGGCGTTTCCGGCGCGCTTGAGCCGGTTACCGGTGCGGCAATGGGCTCGGTGACCGGGCGGGACTCGGTGCGGGCCGGGCCGACCGAGGCGACCGGTTTGTCCACATCGGACAGTAGACCGGTCAGGAGTGCCTGGAAGTCGGCGACGATCCCTTCCGCGGTACCGGCGTCGAAGAGGTCGGCCCGGTAGGCGAGGCCACCGAGGTAGGTGTCGCCGTCGTTGACCAGCACCATGCTGAGGTCGAACTTCACCTGCTCACCCGCGTCGCGGACGGCCGTCACCTCGACACCCGGGATGGCGGGCGGGGTCGCCGGCTGGTCGAGGACGTTCAGCACTACCTGGAAGAGCGGCGTCGCGGCAACTGATCGCTCCGGCCGCAGCCGCTCGATGATCCCTTCGAGAGGAGTCTCGGCGTGCGCGAACGCGCCGAGTACGGTCTCGCGGGACCGGCCGAGCAACTCGCGCACGGTCGGGTCGCCCCCGAGGTCCGTGCGCAAAACGAGTGTGTTCACGAAACAGCCCACCGTCGACTCGACGTCCGGGTGATGCCGCCCGGACTCCGGTACGCCGACGGCGACGTCGTCGGTCCCGGCGCGGCGGCCGAGCAGTTCCTGCCAGCAGGCCAGCAGCACCATGAACGGCGTCACGCCCGTCTCGGCCGCGACCTGCCGGACGCGGGTGGTGAGCGCGGCGGGGAGGGCGAACCGGACGTGCCCGCCGGACCAGTCGGCCACCGCCGGGCGGGGCCGGTCGGTCGGCAACGCGAGCAGCGGCGGAAGTCCGGACAGGCGATCGCACCACCAGCCCAGGTCCTCGTCGCGCCTGCGGGAGGCCAGCCAGGCGGCGTAGTCCGCGTACTGGACGGGCAGGGCCGCGTCCGGTGCCGATCCCGCGAGCCGGGCGGCGTACGCGTCGGCGAGGTCCTTGCCGATGACGCCGCGCGACCAGTTGTCGGTCGCGATGTGGTGCACGGTGAGCGCGAGGACGTGCTCATCGGCGGCGATCCGGAACAGCGAAGCCCGCAGCGGCGGCTCCCGGTCGAGCGCGAACGGCCGCGCCAGCTCCGCCCGGCACGCCGCGTCCACCCGGTCGGCCGTGATGTCCACAAGGGACACGGGCACGCGGTCGGCGGGCACCGGCACGGCGACCGGGGTGCCGTCCCGCTCCTCGATGACGCTGCGCAGGACGGTGTGCCGTGCGGTGACGTCCCGGACCGCGAGCGCCATCGCCGTCGCGTCCAGCGGTCCGCGCAGCCGCAGCACGAGATCGGCGTGATAGGCCGACCCCGGGCCGAGCAGTTCGAGAAACCACAGCCGTGCCTGCGCGGACGACAGCGGCGCTGGTGCTTCGGGGTCCGGCCGCACGGGGATGGGCGCCCCGCCGAACACGCCGCCCGGGTCGGCGGCCAGCACGGCGGCGAGGTCGGCCAGCACCGGGTGCTCGAACACCGTGCGCACGGCGACGTCGCGGCGCAGCGCCTCACCCAGCCGTCCCGCCACGCGCACCGCGGCGAAGGAATGACCGCCCACGGCGAAGAAGTCGTCGTCGGCGGAGATGCCGTCGATCCCGAGCACGTCGCCCCAGACCCGCGCCACGAGCCGCTCGGCCGGGGTCGCCACCGGCCGCCGGGTGGCAGGCTCCCGCTCGGCGACGTCGGGCAGCGCCGCCCGGTCGATCTTGCCGTTCGCGTTGAGCGGCAAGCGGTCCAGGACCGAGAGCGCGCCGGGCACCATATAGTCCGGCAGCCGGTCACGCAGCGCCCGCCGCACGGCCGGGACCGCGAGTTCGGCACCCGGTGCGGGTACCAGCCACGCCGCGAGCCTGCGGTCCAGGCCGGCGCCGACGGGAAGCACCACGGCCTCGGCCACCCCGTCGACCTCGCGGAGGGCGGCGGTGACCTCGCCCAGTTCCACCCGGTGGCCGCGCACCTTCACCTGGTCGTCGGCGCGGCCGAGGAACTGCACGGCGCCGTCGGCCCGCACCCGCAGCAGGTCGCCGCTGCGGAAGCACCGCACGCCGGAGCCCAGCGGATCGGGGACGAACCGGGCCGCGGTCTGGGTGTAGTCGCCCAGGTAGCCGCGGGTGATCTGCGGCCCGCCGATCACCAGTTCGCCGGTCATGCCGTCGGGTACGACCGCGCCGCGCGCGTCGACGAGATGGCCGACGACCCCGGGCAGCGGCGCGCCGAGTGGCACGTATCCGGTGCGCTCGTGCGGCGGGACGGCCGCCACGTCGCACGTCATCGAGATCATCGTGCTCTCGGTGTGCCCATAGTGGCTCTGCACCCGCAGGCCGGGACGGGCCGCCTCGACCCGCTCGACGAGCGACCACGGGCACGCCTCACCGGCGAGGATCAGCAGCCGCCTCGGCAGCACGGTGGCCAGTTCCCCGTGCCGGGCGAGGAGTTCCAGATGACTGGGCACGCATTTGAGCACGTCGACCGGATGCGCGGCCAGATAGCCGGCGAAGGCCTCCGGATCCATCGCGGTGTCCCGCTCGACCAGGTGGACGGTGCCGCCGGTGGTCAGCGCGCCGTACACGCAGGTGAGGCCGAAGTCGGCCGCCGGGGTGGAGACCACCGCGAACGACGCGCCCGCCACGTCGCCGAGCCGGGGCAGCATGCCCGACAGGTAGTGCGCGACGTTGCGGTGCTCGACCGCGACACCTTTCGGAGCACCGGTCGAACCGGACGTGAAGATCACGTGGATCAGGTCGTGCGCCGCGACCGGGACGTCCGGCCGGGTGCCGGGCCGGGCGGCGACCGCGTCGTCGACGGTCAGGACGGTGACCCCGGGGACGGTGATGTCGAGGCCGGGTTCGGCGAGCAGGATCCGCGCGCCCGCGGTGGCGAGGATGGCGGCCACCCGCGACCGCGGATAGGTCGTGTCCATCGGCAGGTACGCGCCGCCGGATTTCATGATGCCCAGCACCGCGCAGGCCACGTCCGTGCCCTGTTCGAGCAGCAGCCCGACCGGCTCGTCGGCGCGGACGCCGAGTGCCCGCAGCCGGTGCGCGATCCGGTTGGCGCGTTCGTCGAGCCGCCGGTACGTGAGCGTGCCGGTCGCGCCGACCACGGCGACGCGATCGGGGTAGCGGTCGACGGTGTCCTCGATCAGCGTGTGCACCGGGCGGAGTCCGGTCCGCTCCGGTTCCGGGCCCGCCAGCGCCGGAGTGGTGACGGTTTCGAGGGGCACCTCGGCCACGGGCCGGTCGAGGTCCGCGGTGATCCCGTCGACGAGCGTGACGAACCAGCGGGCGATCCGTTCCGCGGTACCCCGGTCGAACAGGTCGGTGCGGTAGGCCAGCCCGCCCGAATAGCCGTTACCGGACCGGGACAGCGCGAGATTCAGGTCGTACTTGACGCTGCGCACCGGCGGCTCGGTGACCCGCGTGGCCAGACCGGGCAGCTCGGGTGCCCGCGACGGTTCGTCGAGCACGTTGAGCAGGACCTGGAAGACCGGCGACGCGTCGAGCCCGCGCCGGGGCGCGACCCGCTCCACGATCCGCTCGAACGGCACGTCCGTATGCGCGAACGCGTCGAGCACCGTGTCCCGGGCGGCGGCGAGCAGTTCGCGGCCGGTGCTCGCCCCGGCCAGGTCGGTGCGCAGCACCAGCGTGTCGACGAAGCAGCCCACGACCCGTTCGGCGTCCGGATGGCGCCGGCCGGACTCCGGTACCCCCACCGGCACGTCGGTCGTCCCGGCCAGCCTGGCGAGCAGGGTCTGCCAGCACGCCAGGAACACCATGAACGGGGTGGCGCCGGTGGTGCGACCGATCTCCCGCAGTCGCGCGGTGAGCGCGGCGGGCACCGCGACTTCGACCTCGGCGCCCTCGTCCCCGGCCACGGCCGGACGGGGCCGGTCGGTCGGCAGCTCCAGCACCGGCGGGAGCCCGGCGAGCCGCTCGGACCACCAGTCCAGGCCTGCCTCGGCGGTGTCCGGCCTGGAACCGTTCCACGCCACCAGGTCCGCGTACTGGAGAGCCGGTGGCGGCGGCACGTCGCGGACGCCGAGGCGGGCCGCGTAGCAGGCGGCGAGGTCGTCGAGCACGACGGCGACCGACGGGGCGTCCATCGCGATGTGGTGGAACGTCAACGCCAGCACCCGCCGGTCGGCGGTGACCCGGAACACCACGGCCCGCATCGGTGGCAGGTCTTCGAGCGCGAACGGACGGGTGGCCTCGGCGGCCACCGCGGCGTCCAGCTCCGCCGCCGTCACGTCCACAGTGGACACCGGGACGGCGGGTCCGGCACACCGCATCGGCTCGCCGTCGATCTCCCGGTACACGCCGCGCAGCACGTCGTGGCGGTCGGCGACGTCACGGACCGCGGCGAGCAGCGCGGTCTCGTCGGCCGGGCCCGTCAGTTCGAGCACGAGCGGCAGGTTGTAGGCGTGGCCGCCGGGTTCGAAGCGGGCCAGGAACCACAATCTGGCCTGCGCGGGCGACAGCGGTACCGGCGCTCCGTCGCGGGGGAGCCGGGGGATGGCGGGCTCCTTCACGACGGGGGTCCCGCCACGCAGCGCGGCGGTGGCGCGGTCGGCGAGCAGCTCACGCATGCGTCGCTGTGCGGGAGTGACCAGCGAGTCGGTCATACCGTGCTCCCCGTCGGGACACCGATGGCTTCGTCCTCCGCCAGCGCGGTCATCGCGATCCGTTCCAGTTCCGCGGCGAACTCCCGCAGCACCGGCCGGTCGAACAGGCACCGCACCGGGACGGCGAAACCGAGCGCCTCGCCGAGGCGGCCGACGATCTTGGTCGCGGCGAGCGAATGCCCGCCGAGGCCGAAGAAGTCGTCCAGCGCACCGACCCGCGCTCGGCCGAGCACCTCGGCCCAGGTCGCCGCGACGAGTTCCTCGACCGCCGACGCCGGTGGGCTGTCCGGTCGTGCCGGTGCCGAGGGTGCGGGCAGCGCGGCGCGGTCCACCTTGCCGGTCGCCGTGGCCGGGAACGCGTCGAGCGGTACCCATCGGTGCGGCACCGCGTAGTCGGGAAGTCGTCCGCGTAGCACGGCCGCCACCGCGTCGATGTCCACAGTGGATGGAGTGAGGTAGCCGACGAGATGGGGTTCGCCTTCCTCGGCGCGCACCACGACCACCGCGTCGGTCACCCCGGCGATCGTGCGCAGCACGTGTTCCACCTCGCCGAGTTCCACCCGGTTGCCGCGGATCTTCACCTGGTGGTCGCTGCGGCCGAGGAACTCCAGCACGCCGTCGGGGCGCCAGCGGACCAGGTCGCCGGTGCGGTAGGAGCGGACTCCGTGCACCGGGTCGATGCCGAAGGCGGCCGCGGTCGCCTCCGGGCGGTCCCGGTAGCCCGGTGTCACGCCGGCGCCGCCGATGCGCAACTCGCCGACCGCACCGGGAAGCGCGGCCTGGCCGAACGGGTCGGCCACCGTGAGCAGGGTGCCGCCGATCGGTTCGCCGATCGGTATCGGCCGGTCGGCGGCCAGATCGGCGGTGGTCACGAGATGGGTGGTCGCGGTGATGGTGGTCTCCGTGGGGCCGTAGCAGTTGCGCACGCTCGCGACCCGGGCGGTGAGCTGCCGCGCCAGTGCGACGTCGAGGGCTTCACCGCCGGAGAGCACGTGCAGTCCCGGCAGATCGGGAAGTCCGGCGGCGACGAGCATCCGCAAGGTGGTCGGGGTCGGGTTGAACCGGGTCGCGCCGGTCGCGACGAGCCGCCGTACCAGCGCGTGCCCGTCGACGGCACAGTCCCGGTCGGCGATCGCGCAGTGCGCGCCCGCGGTCAGCGTCGTCCAGATCTCGCCGGTGGCCGTGTCGAACACGAGCGGCGCCACCGCGAGCCACGTGTCGGCGGGCCGCACATCGGTGATTTCGCGGAAGGCGTGGACCAGCGCGGCGAGATTCCCGTGCGTGACCGCGACGCCCTTCGGCTTGCCAGTCGAGCCGGACGTGTAGAGGACGTAGGCGAGGTCGTCGTGGTCCGGTTCCCGCAGCGGGCGAGTGTCCGTGACGGTGGCGTCGAGGTCCATGACGGTCAAGTGCGGCAGCGCGGCGCGGGCCACGTCCAGCGCCTGACCGCGGGCGGCGACGACCCGGATCCCGGCGTCGGCGGCGAGGGCCGCGATCCGGTCCGCGGGATGGCCGGGATCCAGCGGCAGGTACGCGCCACCCGCCCGCCACACCGCGAGCAGCCCGGCAGGCAGGTATTCGTCGCGGGGCAGGCATACGCCGACCACCTCTCCGGTGGTGACACCCGCGGCGAGCAGCCCGCGGGCGCCCTGTGCCGACCAGGTGGCCAGGTCCGCATAGGACAGTCGTCCGGCGGGCGACGACGTCGCCATCGCGCCGGGTGGCTGCGCGAGCACGTCGGCGGCCACGGTTCGCATGACAGGCAACGGTTTCCCGGTGCCCCAGACGAGCAGTGCGGCGCGATCCGCGTCGTCCAGTATGTCCAGTGTGGACAGTGCGGCACCCGGATCGGTGGTGAGCCGGTCCAGCAGGGTGACGTACCAGTGGGCCCAGCGTTCGATCGTGGTCCGGTCGAACAGGTCGATGCGGAACACGAGCCTGCCCGTGTAGCCGTCGCCGTCGCGGGCGAGGTCCAGGTTCAGGTCGTACAGCGCGGTGGCGACCGGTTGCGCCAGCACCGTCACGGCCAGGTCGCCGATCGTCGCGGTCGGCTGTTCGTCGAGGACGTTCATCATCACCTGGCACAGCGGGGTGCTCGCCGCGTCCCGTTCGGGCGCGAGCCGCCGCACGACCTCGTCGAACGGCACGTCGGCGTGCGCGAACGCGTCGAGCACCGCGTCGCGTGTCCTGGCCACGAGGTCGAGACCCGACCGGACGCCGGTCCCCAGGTCGGCGCGGACGGCCACGGTGTCGACGAAGAAACCGACCATCCTGGCCAGTTCGGGGGAGCGGCGGCCGCCGTGCGGCACGGCGACCGCGAGGTCCCGTACCCCGGCCAGCCGCGCGAGCAGCAGTTGCCAGGCCGCGAGCAGGATCGTGAACGGGGTGGTCCCGGCGTCGTCCGCCAGGGCGTGGACGCGGCCGGTGACGTTTGAGGGCAGCCGGATCGGAACCTCGTCCGCCGTCCAGTCGGCGATGGCGGGGCGGGGCCGGTCGGCGGGCAGTCGCAACGCGGGCAGGCCCGCGAGCCGCCGTTCCCACCGGTCGAGCCCGTCGGACCGGTCCTGTTCGCGATCCCATGTGGCGTGGTCGGCGTACTGGAGTGCCGGTGGTGCCGGCCAGTCGTCGGGTTCGGTGCGGTAGAACTGGTCCACTTCGGACAGAAGGAGCCGTTGGGAGACCGCGTCGGTGGCGATGTGGTGGCAGGTAAGGGTCAGTACGTGGTGGTCCGGTGTGAGCCGGAACAGGACCACGCGCAGCGGTGGCGCGGCGTCCAGCGCGAACGGCCGCTGGATCTCGGCGGCCACCGCCGCGTCCGTTTCCGGCTCTGAGATGTCCACAGTGGACACCGGGACGGCGTCGACCGGCCCGAGGAGCGCGACCGGCTCCCGGTCGATCTCGGTGAACCGGCTGCGCAGCACGTGATGGCGCGCCGTGAGCGCACGGATCGCGCGGTACAGCCGCTGCTCGTCCAGCGCGCCCCGGATCCGAAGCACGGTGGGGGAGTTGTACGCGGCGCTGCCCGGGTCGAGCTTCGCCGCGAACCACAGCATGCGCTGAGCCGAAGAAAGCGGCGCGGGTGCGGCCGGGTCCGCGCGGGCGACGAGCGGGCGGTCGTCGAAGGCGGCTTCCCGCTCGATCCGTGCGGTGAAGTCGGCGAGTACCGGGTGGTCGAACAGGGTGCGGACGGTGATCCGGCGTCTCAGCCGCGTGTGCAGGAGACCGACCACCCTGGTCGCCGCCAGCGACCGGCCGCCGAGCGCGAAGAAGTCGCTGTCCGGGCCGATTTCCGCGTCGAGTTCGAGGCATTCCCGCCACACCCGCGCGACCACCGCCTCGGCATCCGACAGCGGCGCGGCCGCGGCCGGTGGGGCGACGGGCACCGGCGGTAGCGCGCGCCGGTCGAGTTTTCCGTTGGGCAGCAAGGGGAGTGTGTCCAGGGTTCGCCACGAACTCGGCACCATGTACGCGGGCAAAAGCCGCCGCGCCTGTCGCTCGACGGCCGCCGCGTCGACGGTCGAGGGGGTGAGATAACCGATCACGTGCGCGTCCACGCCGTCCGCGGCCACCATCACCGCCGCATCGTCCACATAGGACAGAGCCCGCAGGGCCGACTCGATCTCGCCGAGCTCGAACCGGTTTCCCCGCACCTTCACCTGGTCGTCGGCGCGGCCGACGAACTCCAGCGTCGCGTCCGGCCGCCACCGGACCAGGTCCCCGGTGCGGTAGCAGCGCTCGCCTGGCCGCACCGGGCCGGCGACGAACGCGGACGCGGTCAGCTCGGGCCGTGCCCGGTAGCCGGTCGCGACACCGGCGCCACCGATCCACAGCTCACCGATCGCGCCGGGCGGCGCGAGCCTGCCCGCCTCGTCCATGACGTACAGCCGGGTGCCCGGCGTCGGCGACCCGATCGGGACCCGGCCGTGGCCGGTGACCCGGTGCGCGGTCGCCGCGACCGTGGTCTCCGTCGGGCCGTAGCCGTTCCACAGCTCACCGACCAGCGGCAGAACTCTCGCGGCGAGATCCGGGTCGAGTACCTCGCCGCCGAGCAGCAGCCGCAGCGCGGGGTCACCCGTCCAGCCCGCGGCGAGCAGCATCCGCAGGCTCGTGGGGGTGAGGTCGACGATCGTGACGCCGCCCTCGGCGATCCGCCGCGCGAGCAGGTGGCCGTCGACGGCGCTGTCGCGGTCGGCGACGACGCAGCGCGCGCCGGTGGCGAGCGGCCACCACAGTTCCTCGGCGGACACGTCGAAGGCGAGCGGCGCGAGCGCGAGCATCGCGTCGTCCCGCGTCAGGCCGGGACGGAGCATCCGGGACCGGACGAAGGCGTGCAGGTTCGCGTGGCTGATCTCGACCCCCTTGGGCCGCCCGGTCGACCCCGACGTGTACAGCACGTACGCGAGCGCGTCACCGTCCGGCAGCACCGGCTCGAAGGGCACTCCGTCGGTCCGGTCGGCACCGACCACGCACAGGCCCGGCACGGCGTCGGCGATCTCCGACGCCACCGGTTGGGCGCCGCCACGAGTGAGCACGACCCGCAGGCGGGCCTCACTCGCGAGCCGGGCCAGCCGCGCCACGGGTTGCCCGGTGTCGAGCGGCAGATATCCCGCGCCCGCCCGCCACACGGCGAGCAACGCGGCGGGCAGGAACTCGTCGCGCGGCAGGCACACCCCGACCGTGTCGCCGGCCGTCACCCCGGCCGCGGCGAGGACGCGCGCGATCCGGTCGGCGTGGCCTACCAGTTCCGCGTACGTCAGCTGCCCGCCCTCAGCGGACACCGCGACCGCGTCCGGTGTCTTCGAAGCGTTGCGCCACACCGCGTCCGGCACACCACCCGCGTCGACGGCGGACAGCGCGGGGCCGGTTCCCCACGTCGTCAGCTCGGCGAGTTCCCCGTCCGGCGCCAGTGACAGCGCGGACAGGGCGATGTCCGGTGTGGACACCGCGGCGTGCAGAAGGTGCAGCAGGGAACGGGTGAACCAGCGGGCGCGGCCGGGGGCGAGCCACGACGGGTCGTGCTCGACGATCAGCTCGGCGCCGTCCGCGGTGGCGTTCACGAACACTGTCAGCGGAGTGTGGCTGCCGCCGGTCGGCAGCTCGCCGAGCAGGTCCAGCCGGGTGTCCGGCCCGTGCGCCGACAGCGGGACGCCGTCCGGCTGCACCGCGATCGACACCGGCGTGAGCGGTACCCCGGCCGGCCGGTCGCCGCCCCACAGTCCGGCGAGTTCACCGCTGGGCAGGCCCCGATGGTCGATGGCGTGCGCAGCCGTGGTCATGGCCGCGCGCAGCAGGTCGCGAAACGACGTGTCCGCCTCGATCCGTAACCGGACCGGCAGGACGTCGACCAGCGGGCCGACGGTGTGTTCGAGCTCGGGCCGGTCCCGGTGCGCGGCCGCCATCCCCAGCAGCACGTCCTGGCCGCGTACCAGCTCGCCGATCAGTACCCCCAGCGCCGACAGGTACACCGCGAACGGCGTCACCCCGGTCGATTCGGCGAGCACGCGCACCGCCGACCCCAGCGACTCGGGCAGTGGCGTGCTGATCCGCTCCCCGGCGAAACGCCGCCTGCCGTGCACGACGCGGTCGAACAGGGCGTCCGGTGGGATCGCTCCCGCCAGCTCGCCCGACCAGTACGCCGCCAGCCGGTCTCGTTCACCGGGCACTTCCGCGAGCGCGCGCTCGCGCAACGCCACCGCGCCGACCTGCGCGAAGGAGGCCGCGGGCGCGCCGGCCAGTTCCGCCATGAGCACGCCGATGGACGCGCCGTCGGTGGCGATGTGGTCGGACACGACGATCAGGTCGGCCACGTCGTCGGCGAGGCGGAGCAGCGTGATCCGCAGGAGCGGCGTGTCCTCGGTGAGGTCGAACGCGTGCCGGGCGGCGGCCGCGGTCAGTTCCCCGGCCAGACGGTCCGCGTCGGCGAGCCCGCGCAGATCGTGCACGTCCACCGGAACCGGCACCGGCGGGCCCACCACCATGACCGGTTCGCCGTCGCGGTCGCCGATCGTGCCGCGCAGCACCTCGTGCCGCGCCACGACCCCGTCCGCGGCGGCCCGCAGCGCGGGCACCGAAATCCGGCCGCGCAGCCGCAACCGCCACGCGACGGTCGTCGCCGTGCCGGTCGAGCCGAGCTGGGCGAGGGTCCACAGCTCCCGTTGCGTGCCGGTCAGAGGGTAGGTCTCCCGGCCCGGGTGTGTCTCCAGCGCCACCGAGGGCGCCGCGGCCGGGGCGTCCGCGAGCCGTCGCGCGACCGCCGCCACCGTGCCGTCGGAGAGGAATTCCACCAGCGTCAGCACCCGGCCGGTGTGCTCCCGCAGCCGCGTGACCGCACGCGCCGCGGCGAGGGAGTGCCCGCCCGACTCGGAGAACCGGTCGTGCACGCCGATTTCCGGCAGCCCGAACGCGGCCGCGACCACCTCGGCGACCAGCCGCTCGGCCTCGGTGCGCGGGGCGGTGTACTCGGTGTCCCCGCGGTCGAACTCCCACGCCGCCAGCGCGGTCCGGTCCGCCTTCCCGGTCGTGCCGAGCGGGATCGCGTCGAGCACGGCGATCCGTGACGGCACCAGGTGCGCGGGCAGCCGCGACCGCAGCCACCGCAGCAACTCCGGCTCGGACACCCTGGCACCGGCCGGTTCGACGAACCCGACGAGCCTGCGCTCCCCGTGTTCGACGGCGGGCGCGAGCACCACGGCGTTGCCGACGGCCGGATGGCTGAGGAGCGCCGCCTGTACCTGTCCCGGTTCGATCCGGAAGCCACGTACCTTCACCTGGTCGTCGGCGCGGCCGACGAAGTGGTGCACACCGTCGCGGCGCCGGACCAGGTCACCGGTGCGGTAGTGCCGGACGCCGCGGGAGTCGGCCACGAACTTCTCGGCGGTCAGCTCCGGCTGCCCCAGATACCCGCGGGTCACGAGCGTCCCGCTGACCCACAGCTCACCGACCTCGCCGTCGCCGAGCTCGCGCCCGTCGGCGTCCCGCACCGAGAACGCGGCACCGGGCAGCGGTGTGCCGATCGGCGGGTCGTCCACCCCGTCCCGGGCGACCTCGTGGCACGAGCAGTTCACCGTCGCCTCGGTCGGGCCGTAGCAGTTCACGATCCGCCGCACGCCCTCGTTGGCGTAAAGGCGGTCGACGAGCGACCGATGCAGGGCCTCACCCGCGATCGCGACGGTCCGCACCGAACGTGGCAGCGGCGTGCGCGCCAGCACCGCCAGCACGGACGGCACGCCTTGTACGAACGTCACCTCGTCCCGTGCGGCCAGCCCGGGCAGCGCGAGCAGGTTCTCGGCGAGCACCAGGCTCCCGCCGGTCACCAGCGGCGGGAACACCTCGGCGACGGACGCGTCGAAGCAGACCGACGCGGCGCCGAGCACGCCACGCAGTTCGTCGTCGCCGTAGGTCGCGGCCGCCCACGCCAGCAACGCGAGCACGTTGCGATGCTCGACCTGGACACCTTTCGGCCTGCCGGTGGAGCCGGACGTGTAGATCACGTACGCGAGGTCCGTGCCGGAACCCGGGACACCGGGGGAGGTCGTGGGCGATGCGGCGACCTCCCCGACGGCCAGCACCGGCACCCCGGCGTCCGCGAGCGCGGCCGGATCCGGTTCGTCCGCCACCACCAGCGACAGCCCGGCGTCCGCGACGACCGACGCGCCGTGCGCCGGGGGAGCGGACGGGTCCAGCGGGACGTACGCGCACCCCGCCTTCAGCACCCCCAGCAGCGTGGGCACCAGCCACCGGCCGCGGCGCAGGCACACGCCGACCAGGTCTCCGCGTGCCACCCCACGGCGGAGCAGGGCGTGCGCGACCGTGTTCGCGACCTCGTCCAGCCGGGCGTAGCTCAGCCGCTCGTCGCCCGCGACGAGCGCACAGCGGTGGGGTGTCCTTCTCGCCTGCTCCTCGAACGCCTCGTGTACCCGTTCGAACACACCCAGATCTACCCGCAACCCGCTGAACCCCCTCGTGACCCGGCCTGCCGGACTTCACAGGCCTCGGCAGATTGAACTTCCGGTTCGGCGCCCGGACCAGGAATTCCGACCGGAACAATGCGGACCGCAAGTTCCGGTCACGAAGCCACCATCGCGGTGCCCATCGCGTCGTGCAGCGTCCGCGCGCGTTCGCGGAACGGCCTGGCCTTGTCCGGATCACCGGCGTCGTCGTGGGTCGCGGCGATCCCGGTCAGCGCGCGGGCCTCCTCGTGCGGTTCGCTGGTGAGCCGGGCGAGGTCGGCGGCCCGCGTGTAGTGCGCCAGCGCGGCCGGCCGGTCACCGCACGCGAGCGCGCTGTCCGCGAGCCCGTTGTGCACGAGGGTCTCCAGCGGCCGGATGCCGGTCGCCACCGCGATGTCGAGCGCCGCCTCCTGATGCAGGCGGGCCGCGGCCGCGTCGCCCTGCCGGAGGTGCACCAGCCCGAGATAGGCCAGCGCGTACCCTTCGGCCTCCCGGTGCCCCTCGGCCCTGCTCACCGTCAGCGACCGGTGGAGGTGGTCGTGGGCTTCCGTCCACCGGCCCAGCGCGCGGTACACGTCCCCGAGATTGTGCAGCGAGATCGCCTCGCTCAGCCGGTCGCCGATGCTCTCGGAGATGGTCAGGCACCGCCGATAGCAGCCGAGAGCGGCGTCCAGTTCACCCCGGCGTTCGTGGATGAAGCCGAGGTTGGACAGCGAGCGTCCCTCGTTGAGGCGGTCGCCGGTCTCCCGGGAGACCGTGACCGCCTCGCTCAGGTGGCCCGCCGCGTCGGCGTACCGGCCCAGCTGCGCGTACACGGTGCCGAGGGTGTTCAGCGCGCGGCCGGTGACGACCGGGCTCCCGTCGACGTCGAGGCAGCGGGTCAGATGCGTCACCGCCTCGTCGAAATGGCCGAGCCTGGCGCAGATCGCGGCCAGGTCGACGAGCGCCTGCTGGGTGCCGATGGCGTCGCCCGCCCGCTGTGCCTCGGTGAGCGCGAGACGGTGCAGTGTGCGCAGGGCGCCGTAGTGACCGTGCATCCGCAACGCCTGCCACAGCACGGTCGAGAGGTCGCGGGCGTAGGTTTCGCCGGTGGCCGACGACTGTTCCGCGACGGCGATCAAGGTGGGCAGCTCCGCCGCCAGCCAGGTCGCCGCCTCGTCGGCGCCGGTGAACATGACGTTCTCGGTGATCGGGGTGAGCAGCGCTCTGCGGTTGGGGTCGCCCGCGGTCATCGACCCGGCCGCGTCGGCCGCCCCGGCGACACAGTGCTCGGCGAGACGGCGCAGGGCGGCCGAACGCCGCTGCGCCGGTTCCTCTTCGGCGCGGCTACGCGCGTAGTCGCGGACCAGGTCGTGGAATTCGAACCGGCCGTCCGCGCGGTGCCCGAGCAGCAGATGGCTGTCGACGAGCGCGTCGAGGAGCCTGCGGGTCTCCGGCGGATCCGTGCCCAGTAGCGCCGCCGCGGCGACGGTGTCCCAGTGCGGGCCGGGATGGAGCCCGAGCAGACGCAGGGCCGAGGCCACGTCGCCGGGCAGCGCGTCGTAGGACCAGGACAGCACGGAGGGCAGCGAGGTGGTCTTCTCTTCGGTGGTCAGCGCGGCGAGCCGGTCTCCGGCCGGACGCATCGAGGACGCCACGTTCGCCAGGTTCCGGTTGTGCGCGAGCCGCTCGCCGACGATGCGCAGGGCGAGTGGCAGACCGCCGCACCCCGATACCATGTCGGCGAGCGCGGTGCGGTCGGCGAACCTCCGTCCGGGGCCCGCCAGCCGGTCCAGCAGGGAGAGCGACTCCTGCTCGGTCAGCAGCGGCACCGGCACCCGGTGCGCGTCGGCGCTGATCGTCAGCCCGTGCAGTGCCGCGCGGCTCGTCACCACCACCGCGCAGCCCGCGTGGCCGGGCAGCAGCGGCCGGACCTGATCCGCCGAGCGGGCGTTGTCCAGCACGAGGAGCACCGAACGGTCGGCCAGCACACTGCGCAGCGACGCGGCCCGGTCGTCGAGGTCGGCGGGCACGTCCGCCACGGGCACGCCGAGCGCCCGCAGGAACGACCGCAGCACCTCACCTGGATCGGCGGGCGCCCCCGGCCCGTACCCACGCAGGTTCGCGAACAACTGCCCGTCGGGGAAGTCGTGTTTGACCCTTTGCGCCCACTGCACGGCGAGGGAGGTCTTGCCGACCCCGGCCATGCCCTCCAGCACCGCCACGACGACACCCCCGCCCACCCTCTCGTCGCGGAGGGCGTCGAGCGCGTCGATCTCCCGCTGCCGCCCGATGAACGACGTGATGCCCGAGGGCAGTTGCGCGGGCACCGAAACGACCGGCGTTCTCGTGGGCGACACCGCGTCCGGGCAGTAGTGCCGCACGAACCGGCTCGCCTGCTCGCCCTGGAGACCCAGCCCCAGCGCCAGCGCCTCCACCGAATGACGCCGCGGGCGGGCGACCCGGCCGCGTTCGATGTTGCTGATGCTTCGCACCGTCAGCCCGGTGCGTTCCGCCAGCTCCTCTTGGGTGAGCCCGGCGTCCCGCCGTGCCTCACCCAGCAACGAACTCGGCCGCTCGTCCATTTTACGGATGTTAGAGCGGGCCTGACGCCGAAAAGCGGTGGTTCGCCGAAGATTCTGATCGAATTTGGTCGAAAACGCCGGTCGAAGAGTCCAGGCGCCCAGCCGATGGCGTCGTGCCGACCCGGGAGCTGCGGCCGAGGTTCACCACGGATACTTCATGCGGTTCCCGGCGCTGACGTGCCGGTGGTCGGGCGGTACGAAGCCGCCGCTCGTTCGAAGTCGGCGCGAGCCTGGCCGGTCAGGCCGAGACCGGCCGCGATGAGCCGGACCGTGTCGCGGCGGGGCCTGCTGACCCGGCCGTGCTCGAGGTCTCTGATCGCTCGGACGCTGACGGTGGAGCGGGCGGCGAGAAGCCGCTGGGTCGCGCCGAGACTGTGCCGATGGCTCCGCAGCAACTTGCCGAAGCGGGCCGGACTCTCCTCCGCCGGGGTCTTCGCCTCCAGCGCCGGGTCGAGGCCGGCCATCCGGTTCGCGTTGAGCAGCAGCACGGTCGCTTGCCTGCCGGGCAGGGTGATGTGAACACCTTGGGTCACTGGCGTCCTCCGCGTTCGCTCAGCGACTCGCGTCACCGATGCCGCATCATGGTCGGAAAGTGGCAGGACACGGACAACCGGAAATTTTCACGAAGAAGTGCCGGTTCGACGTCCGGGCGCCCGCTCGGCTCGGGTGGGCAGAGCGGGCTCGACGCCGTTCATCCGCAGCAGATGTTGTAACCGTGGTTCCGCCAGAACAACGACGGGCTCGGGTTGTCGAGAACCGGGTCGCCGGTGCTGTCCGACGCGCTCTCGTGCCTGCCCGGCCGGTACTCGACGTGCGTGTGCGCGGAGCCGGCACCGCGATACTCCTCGGTGCCGATCTGCCTGCCACGGCTGACGAACTCGCCGACCGCGAGCCCGTTCGACGGATTGAGATGCAGGTAGATGATCGTGAAATCCTGATCCCGGTTGTAGATCGCCAGTGTGGACAGGCCGCCGCTGCCGTTGCTGCCCTCGGTCTTCCTGATCACGGTGCCCTGGGTCAGGGAGTACACGGGAACACCGAAGCCGCGCGCGAAGTCGATCCCCTCGTGCCTGCCCGACGTGTTCACGTAGCTGTCGAAATAGGAGGTGATGCGGCCGGAATCGCTGTGGTACAGCCCGGTCTCCAGCCAGTCGTTCCCCGCCAGGCCGAGCATGTGCCCGACGTTTTCGTTGTACGTCGAGGTCAAGTTGCCCTTGGCGCCGTGCGTGAACGAGTCGATCGGGCCGGTCCAGCCGCTCTTGAAGAACACGGTGACCACCGCGTCCCTCCGGTTCCACACCGAGGCCGCGTTGTTCCGCACGCACAGGCCCTTCCCCGCGCCCGCACCGAGGAAGTGATAGCAGTCGGCGCCCGTGCCGTAGTTACCGACCGACCCGTCGAAATCGCTGACCGATCCCTGCTGATTGCTGTTGTAGTACAAGCAGAACTCGCCGTCTTCGCAGACGCCGTTCCGTGCCGTCGCGGCCTGTGCCGACGGGGTGGCCAGGAGAGTGCTGCCCAACGCCAGTGCCACACCGAGCAGTCCGACCATCAATCTTCTCAACGATGTTCCCTTTCTCCTTGACTGCGCCGAATCAGCCAGTGCGCGACGCTACGGACGTGACGGGCGCCCGGGGAAGTCGTAAAGGGCAAACTGCCGCTTGTTCGGTGGCGGCTGATTTCCCCGTACGTGAAGGCCCCTTCATTGCGCTAGACGCAGTGAAGGGGGCCTTCACGTACTTCTTCCGGGATGCGCTATCCGCACATCGACGCGCTCCCTGCTGGTGGCTCGATGACGGTCTTGCGCACGTTCAGGCGGGCATGTACTCGGGCGGAGGCAAGGGAGCTGTGGATGGTGAACGAACCGAGGGACCCCCGCGCGGACCTGCCCGCCGGAGCGGACAATCGGCCACCGGGATCGTCCTCTGTGGACATTCATGACAGCGGATCGCGTCGATCCCGCATGTCGCCACGAAGGCCTCCTCGCGCGCGTGGCCCCGCTCATGACACTTTTGCCGCGCCCCTCGCCGGTACTGTCATGGGTCAGCCGCGGTCGAAGAGCAGGTGCGTGATCGGCCATCGGCCGGCGGACCGCCCCGATTTCCCTCGTCAAGACCATGGACGTAGACCGCTGCCCCTGATAAAACGGCAGGCACAGCGGTTGAGACCACAGCCACTCCGTGCTCACCCGGGCCTGGCCGGCGCCCACGCGGCTCGCCGGGGATTCCCTTGCTCGGGGCCCGTCACAGCTGTCCGGGAGTTCCCGTGTCGACCTTCCTCGAAGCACCCCCAGCGACGCACCGTGCCCGCACCTCACCCGGGCGCGCACCGAGCACCCGCACGACCTCGGTTCGATCGCCGGATCCCGGCGGATCGCTCCGGCTCACGGTCATCCGGCCCGATCCCGCGACGGCCGTCGTCGAGGTCGGCGGCGAACTCGTCGCCGCCACCGCTCCGCGGCTCGCCCATCTGCTGGGCCCACGGTTGACGTCCGCTCTGCGCACCGTGGTGATCGACCTTTCCGCCGTCACCTTCCTCGACACCGCCGGTCTCGGCGTCCTGGTCCACGCCTGGCATCAGGCGACCGTCACCGGGCGCGTCCTGAAACTGATCACCCGGCCGGGAGGCGTGAAGCGCGCCCTGGAGAACGCCGGCCTGGACGCCAGTGCCTGACCGGGTGTGAAGGGCGCGCGGGGCGGGGTATCAGTACGCGTTCCGCCGCCCTGCCGCACGAATCGGAGAACGTCCAGATGCCCCCGAGATCCTCTTCCTGCCAGGAGACCGAACCGTCCGAAGCCGCGGAGACCGGCGGGGGAGTCCTGCTCGCCGTTGGGCCCGTCGTGGCCTGCTTCACCTGGTGGTCGTGGTGGACGGTGGCCGGTTTCGCGCTGACCGCGGCCGGGGCGCTCTTGCTCGCCTTGGCCGCCGGCGCGAGGAACGGGTCATGGCGAGCGCCAGTCGTGAGCGGGGTACGCGGTCCCCGCCTGGGCGCCCATCAACATCAGGCCGCCGTCCACGACGAGTGACGCGCCGGTGATGTAACCGGCGGCGGGCCGTGCGAGGAACGCCACCGCCGCCGCGACCTCCGCGGCGTGCCCGGTCCGGCCGAGGGGGATACCGGGCCGTTCCTGCTCGCGAGGGTCCGCGTCGGTCTGCCCGGTCATCGGGGTGGAGATCTCGCCGGGCGCGACGGAGTTCACCGTGATCCCGTGTTCCGCCAGTTCCAAAGCCAGCACCTGGGTGAGCGCGCCCGCGCCCGCCTTCGCCGCGCAGTACGGTGCCGCGCCCACGCGGGGAACGTGCTCGTGGACGCTGGTGATGGTGATGATCCGGCCGCCGTGCGCGGCGTCGACCATCTGCCGCGCCGCGCGCTGGGCGCAGTTGACCAGGACGTCGATTCCGCCGAGGTCCTCGGCGAAGGCGTCGATGACACTCGCCGCGCCGGGCAGCTCTGTCAGGTCGAGCCGGCGTACGTGCGCCGCCACGCCCTGTTCGCGCACCTCGGCGGTTCGGCCTCGGCGGGCAGTGGGGCGGGGGCGGCTTCATGGCCGTTCACGGCTTCCTCCTCCGGGGTTGGCGACTCCCACAGGCCGTACCCGGTGGACCGGCGGCGAAACGATCCGAGGGGAAGATCATCCTTCGCGGGTGGTGCAGTGGTCCCCTGCCGATAGCGAGCGTGGTTAGGCCGTTCGGGTTACCGTCGTGACAGGCGGCCGGACGAGTGTGTTCGTCCCGGTCGGCTCGGTGACAGGAGCTCGTGATGGCGCGGAAGTCGGCAGACGGCCGGGACGAAGCGAATACCCCCGGCTGGGTGGAGCCGATGCTGGCCAAGCCGGATGGCGGCCGGCTGCGTGCGGGGCCGGAGTGGGCGTACGAGTACAAGCTCGACGGCTACCGGGCGTGCATGAGGGTGGCAGACGACGGCGCGACGGTCTTGACCAGTCGTAACGGGATCGACTTCACCGACGAGTTCCCGGACCTCGCCGGGGTCCTCACCGAGGCCTTGGACGGGCGGAGCGCCGTGCTGGACGGTGAGGTCGTCGTCTACAACGACGCGGGCCAGATCGACTTCGGGATGTTGCAGGAGCGCCGCGGCCGCTATCAGACCCATCGCAGTTCTGTTCGCCGCGAGGAGCCGTTCGAGGACGTGCCGGTCCGGTTCCTGGCCTTCGACCTGCTGCGGCTCGGCGGCACCTCCTTGCTGGCCGAGCCGTACGACGAACGGCGCCGTCGGCTGACGCGACTTCCGATGCCGGACCCCTACCGGGTGGAAGTGGTGCGCGGGTTCACCTTCACCGACCTCGCCGCCGACCGCCGGACTCCGCGGCATCTGCTCGAGCATGTGAAGGCCAGTGGTCACGAAGGTCTGATCGCGAAGCTTCGCACCGCCGCCTACACCCCTGGCCGCCGCAGCGACGCCTGGGCGAAACACCCGCTGATCCAGACGACCGAGGTGATCGTCTGCGGTTACCGGCCGGGGCAGGGACGGTTGCACGGAAGAATGGGCGGGCTGTTGCTGGGCGCCCACGACCCGGACACCGGCGACCTGGTCTACCTCGGTGACGTCGGCACCGGGTTCACCGAGGCCGAACGCGGCCGCCTGCAGGCCCGGCTCGACGCACTGGAGCGGAAACGGCCACCGTTCGCCGTGGCGCCGCCCCGGGCCGACACCGCGCGGGCGCGCTGGGTGAAACCGGTCCTGGTGGGCGAGGTGGTGTTCCGGCAGTTCACCCGCGGCGCGGGCCGCCTGCGGCACACCTCGTGGCGTGGGCTGCGAGAGGACAGACATCCCGCCGAGATCCTGGCACCGCGCCGGGAAGTGGCTTCCGCCGCCGCGCCTCGAACCGAGGCGCCTTCCCGGGACGACCGAGTGAAGACCGCCGTGGCGTCGCCGACGAGCGGAACGAAGATCACCGTACAGGCCGGTGAGCGGCGGCTGACCCTCTCCAACCTGGACAAGGTCCTGTACCCGGACGGGTTCACCAAGGGCGAGGTCATCGACTACTACTCCCGGATCGCGCCGGTCCTGCTGCCTCATCTGGCCTGCCGCCCGGTGACGTTCATCCGGTTCCCCGACGGGGTCGGCGGTGACCAGTTCTTCGAAAAGAACGTCCCGCACGGCGCCCCAGGGTGGTTGCCGACCGTCCGGATCGCGCGCGGCGGCACCCGTGGGCCGGGGGAGCCGATCACGTACGCGTTGCTGGACGAACTGGCCGCCGTGGTGTGGTCGGCGAACATGGCCGCGCTCGAACTCCACGTTCCACAATGGACTGTCGCCGACGACGGCACCCGCCGTCCGCCGGACCGCCTGGTGTTCGATCTCGACCCCGGCCCGGGAACCTCGATCGTGCACTGCTGCCGCGTCGCCGAACGGCTGTACGACGTGCTGACGGAAGACGGGCTTTCCCCGCTGGCGAAGACATCCGGCTCGAAGGGCATGCAGCTCTACTGCGCCGTCACCACCGGCGATCCCGCGGCTCCGTCGGCCTATGCCAGGAAACTCGCCCAGCGCCTGGCCCGCGAGACACCGGACCGGGTGACCGCCGTGATGGCCAAAGCACAGCGGACCGGGCGGGTGTTCATCGACTGGTCACAGAACAACCCCGCCAAGACCACGGTGGCGCCGTACTCGCTGCGCGGCCGCGACCGTCCCACCGTCTCGGCCCCCGTCACCTGGGACGAGGTCCACGCCTGCCGCCGCGCGACACAGCTGGTGTTCACCGCCGACGACGTGCTCGACCGCGTCGGCGAATACGGTGACCTGCTCGCCGAACTCGACGACACCCGGGCCGCTCTGCCTTGACCCGGCGATCACGACCATGGCCTGAAGGATCGAAGCCCCGGGGCAGCCGGTCGCCAATGGACAGTCCTTTTCAGACACAGGCTTCTTCCTGGCGATATCCGCCGTAGCGGTCCGGTAACGTCCGTTGCGCCGCTGGGGCCGGTGTGGTCTGGTAACGGAATCCGCGGTCGGGCGGAGTGGGTTCGAGTGAGCTCGCGGTCGCTGCCGGTGAGGAGGCGGGGGTGTCGTTCGTCTTGGCGCGGCTGCTGGCTCGCTGGGTGATGCAGCAGGGCTGGCTGCTTCCCATCGTCGTGGTCGTCTTCGTCTTCGGGACCAGCTGGCCGCTGATGGTGCTGGCCGAACCCGCGGGAAGTGAGCTCGTCCAGCCGGGGAATTACTGGTGGTATTTCGTGGTCACGGCCGCGACGGTCGGATACGGCGACTTCTCGCCGGAGACCAACGCGGGGCATTTCGTCGGGGCCTATGTCATCATCGGCGGGATCGCGACGCTCACCACGGTGTTCACCAAGCTCGCTTCGAGGCTCGAACAGGCGAAGGGACGGCGGATGCAGGGGATGGAAGCCGTGCGGGCGAGCGGGCACACGCTCCTGATCGGCTACACGGCAGGCCGCACCGAGCGCATCGTCGGGCAACTCGTCGCCGACGGCGTGACGGGGCTCGTCCTGTGCGCGAGCGACGAAGTGCAGATCCACCCCATGCCGTCGCAGCCGGTGGACTTCGTCCGTGGTGAGCCGACCGCGGCCGACGTGCTCGCCAGGGCCGCGGTCGGGGCGGCGAGCACCATCCTGGTCGACATGGGCGACGACAACGAGGCACTGGCCGTCGCGGTGACCGTCGACCACGCGAACCGGTCGGCGCATGTCGTGGTGACGTTGCGGGACATGGAGAAGGCCGAGCTCGTCCGCTACGTGGATCCGCGGATCAAGTGCGTGCAGTGGCACACGCCGCGGATGGTCACGGAAGAACTGACCTCCCCGGGAATCACCGAGGTCTACTCCGAGCTGATGACGGCGGGCGGGGCGGGGACGTACTCGGTGAGCCTGCCCGAGTCGCTGGGGCGGCTGAGCACCGAGAAATGCCGGATCGCACTGGGCCGCGCTTTCGGTGCCACGGTGCTGGCCGCCCGGACCGACGACGATCTGGTGGTCAATCCTTCGTGGGACGGCGATCTCCCGGCCGGATCAGTGCTCTACTACGTCGGCCCTCGGCGCCTCACCGACGCGGAAATCGCAACGGCTCTGCGAGGCCTCGGTTGATCTCGTGCCGGAGAGCGGGCGGTGCCGGCGTGGCGCGGCTGAAGACCGCCTGACGAATTCCCTGGTGCGGGCGTCCCGGCGGGAGTACATTTCCCGCAGGAGCGCCGGGAAGTCTGGTCGGCAACGGAATTCGCCGACCACGAAAGGCTTCCCATGTCTTCCGCCGCCCCGTCACGTCCCCCAGCGGTCCGCGTCGACGGCTTGACCAAACGGTTCGGCCGCACGCTCGCCGTCGACGATCTTTCGCTGACCGTGCCTCCCGGCGAGGTTTTCGGCTTCCTCGGCCCGAACGGCGCGGGAAAGTCCACCACCATCCGGCTGTTGCTCGGCCTGATCCGCCCGTCCGCGGGTACCGCGTCGGTGTTCGGTGTTCCCGCCGCCGATGTCCGGCGGGCGCATCGCCTGCTGGGCTACGTGCCGGGCGATGTCGCGTTGTGGCCGGAGCTGACCGGCGGCGAGATCCTCGAATTGCTGGCCAGGGTCGGGCCGGGCGTCGATCCGGTCTATCGCACCGAACTCGTGCGCCGCTTCGAGTTGGATCTCGGAAAGCCCGCCAAGACGTACTCGACCGGCAACCGCCAGAAGGTCGCGCTGGTCGCCGCCTTCGCCGGTCGGGCGTCGTTGCTCGTGCTGGACGAGCCGACCAGCGGGCTCGATCCGTTGATGGAACAGGTTTTCCGGCGATGCGTGGCCGAGGCGCGAGAGCGCGGGCAGACGGTGTTCCTTTCTTCTCATCAGCTTGCCGAGGTCGAAGCCGTCTGCGACCGGGTCGGGATACTCCGGGCCGGACGGCTGGTGGAGATCTCGGGGATCACCGAGTTGCGGCGTCTGCACCGCACTTCGGTGGAGATCGGCCATCGCGGGCCGGAACCGTCCCTTGTGGACGTTCCAGGGGTGATGGAGATCGAGCGGCCGGGCGAGGGCCGCCTGCGGTTCACCCTGTCCGGGCCGCCGGGTCCGGCCTTGCGGGCGCTCGCCGCCGCCGAGGTCACCATGCTCACGATGCGGGAACCGACGCTCGAGGAGATCTTCCTCGACTACTACGGCGAGACCGCGCGATGACCACGACACCGGTGAAAACGACGAGGTCGCGATCGGAACGGGAGATCGCGAGCACGGGCGGAGCGGTCATGCGGCACTTCGCCCGGCAGACCCGGCGAGGGGCGTTGTTCGTCGGCCTCGCGGCCGCGGGGATGTCGGCTGTCGTGGCAGGCCAGTATCAAGCGACCTTCGCCGGTGAGCTCAACGGTGCGGCGCTGCGGGCGCTGGCGGAGAACCCGGCCATCCGGATTCTGTTCGGGCCGCCGGTCGCGCTGGACGATCCGGGCGGTTTCACCGTCTGGCGCACAGGTACACCCGTCCAGATCCTGACCGGGGTGTGGGCGTTGCTGACCGCCACCCGGCTCACCCGCGGCGAGGAGGACACCGGCCGCGCTGATCTGCTGCTCGCGGGCAGGCTGCGCGCGGTCGATCAGCTCAGGCGGGTCGTGGTCGTCCTCGGCGCGGCGGCGGCCGCGATCGCCGCGGCGGTGGCACTGGCACTTCTGGTCACCGGTACCCGTCCCGCGGGGGCGCTCGTCCACGCCGCGGGTCTTTTCGGCGTGACCATGACCTTCGCCGCGGCGGGCGTCCTCGCCGCGCAGCTCGTGTCCGCCCGCTCCGCCGCCACCGGGCTCGCTGTCGCGGCGCTCGGCGGCGGCTTGTTCCTGCGCATGCTCGCCGACGGTGTCGGCGCGCTGTCCTGGGCGTCGTGGGGCACCCCGTTCGGGTTGACCGCCTTGGCCGCGCCCTACGCGGACGACAGGATCACCCCATTGCTCGTCCTCGCCGTGTTCCCGGTGCTGCTCACCACCGCGGCGGTGCTCGCCTGCTCGCGCCGGGACGTCGGCAGGGGAGTGCTGAACGCTTCAAGCGGCCGGCGGCGGCCGAGGGTGCGGCTGCTGGGATCGGTCACCGGCTTCGCCGTCCGGCGCGCCATTCGCCCCACCGCGGCCTGGTCGCTGGCGATCGGGGCCTACTTCCTGCTCGTCGGAGTCCTCATCGCGTCGGTTCTGCGTTTCCTGCGGGAGAACCCGAGGTTCGCGGAACTGGCATCGGCCGCGGGCTTCGGTGGCCTCGGCACCGCCGAGGGATTCGCGGCGTCGATGTTCAGTCTCCTCACGATTCCGGCCGGCCTCTACGCCGCGACGCGGATCGCCGCCTTCGCCGCGGCCGAGACCGATCGGCGGCTGACCCCGCTGCTGGCTCTGCCCCTTTCACGGCATCGCTTCGTGCTCACCGAACTCCTGGTCACGGGGCTGGGTGTGCTGGGCCTGCTGGCCGTCGCGGGATCGATGATCTGGTGCGGAGCGACCGTCGCGGATGCTCCGCTGTCGTTCACGGCGGCACTGGCCGGAGCGGGGAACGTCGCGCCGGTCGCGATGCTCTCGCTCGGTGCCGCCGCTCTCGCGCTCGGCTGGGCCCCGCGCGCGGTCGCGGCGGTGGGGGCGCTCCCGGTCGCGGGCGGCTTTCTGCTCACCGTGATCCTGCAGAGCACTCACGCGCCCGAGTGGCTCACCTACTTCTCCCCGTACTCCCACCTGGCCGCCGTGCCCGAAGAGGCACCCGACTGGACCGCGACCGTTCTCCTGCTGCTCGTCACCGGAGCACTGGTGGCGCTCGGAGTCCTCGGCTATCACCGCAGGGACCTGCGCACCTGATCCCTGCCGCTTTCCGGCGGGAGGTGCGCCGACCGGCCGCGCGTTCTCGGCCATAGCGGTCATTCCGATGGTCGTCGACGCTCGCACTCGGGAAGACGCCTCGCTCGCGTCGGGTGCGGGATCTTGTCGAGGGGTAAGGCAAACGGGTCTGGTGGGCAGTCCGCTCGCAACACGCCACGGGTGCCTTACCCCTCAAGGGATAGTCACCGGAAATGGGGTCCCTGTGTTTCGTCGCAAGATCGCTGCCGTCGCCGTCGCGGTGGCCACCGGGTTCGGCTTGACCGTGGCGGCGGGTACCGCCTCGGCCGACACGGTCACCCAGACCTGCTATGTCAACGGTTCCGATATCGGCCGGACGGTGAACGTGACGATCACCGTGCCCGCCACCGTCACGCGCGGGGTGCCCGTGCCGGTCTTCCTCAGGGTCAGGGACGTCAAGGCCTGGACGGGCCGGCCCCTGGGCGCGGGAGCGATCATGGGCATCGGGGTCATCAAGATGGGCGGTGCGGGCAGCGGTGAGTTCAAGGTAAACCGGCTGGGCAACCCGACGGCGATTGCGGTCGGTGAACACTGGTACGTCGAGGGTACCGAGCAGGTCGCCTTCACGACGCCGGGCACGATCACGCTCGGCCTTCGCATGTTCGGCCAGCCGATCTACTACGGGTGCCTGATCCCTACGGGGCAGGAGCCGCCGGTGGCCGCGACGGTGACGGTGGCCTGACCGGGCCCGCCGGCGCTATGCGGTGGCGAAACAGGCGCGAACGGTGGTGCCCTGAGGCCCGGTGTGGAGGCGTACGAGGTCGGCCAGGTGGTTGATCAGCAGGAGTCCGCGGCCACGGAGCTGCCCCGCGGAGGCGGGCCGCCGTCCGGCCAGCGGATCGGTCAAGTGGCCGGTGTCGCGGACTTCGCAGACCAGAGTGCCGGTCTCCGTCCAGACGCTGAGCCGTCCTTGCCCGCCGCCGTGGTCCACGCTGTTGGCGAGGAGCTCGGTGACCACGAGTTCGACGTCCCCCACCCGATCGTCGGTGAGCCCGGCCCGCATTGCCTGACCGCGGGCCATCGCACGAGCTTCGGCCAGGGAGACGGCGTCGCCGGTGACGGCGTCGAGAGTGGCGTACGCGGCGGGCCCGGCCGGGGCGGGATCCGGCAGTGGGGTGTTGTAGCCGTTGATGATGCGGTCGGGGTCGTAGCCGGTGCTGATGCGCTCGCCGGTGGAGTCGATCAGGAGTGGGTGGGTGGCTTCGGCGTCGGTCAGTGCGCGGGCGTCGAGGCGGGTGACGTCGTAGGGGCAGAGGATGGTGACTTCGCGGCCGGTGAACGCCGGATTGATCAGTGCCTCGTGCTGTGCGCAGGCCGGATATTCCAGCTCGGACCGTCCGGCCCAGATGGGTTCGCCGATGATGCGGACGCGCTGAGCGGGGTGATCGTCGGCGAACGCGCGGAGGACGCCGGGGATGATCCGGCCGGGATTGCGGCCTTCCACGGTCATGTCCAGCAGCCGGACCCGCTCGGCGTCCTTGCCCAGTGCGGCCCGTAGCAACTCCAGGTTGGGGCCCGGTACCGAGACCGCGACGGGTTCACCGCCGTCCAGGCCTTGCCGGATGAAGGGAACCGTGCCCGCCAGGTAGTCGTCCTGCCCGCGGTAGAACAGCGCGGGATGAACGAAGGGGTCGGTGCCCGCGGCCGCCGTGGTCGGATTCATCGTGACCGGATGCCCTCATGCAGCGGATTCATGCACTCCTCGACTCTTGCTCCTCGCCCACAGCCTAAACGTCCGGCGAATCCGGCCGTTCGCCTCCGGCCTCACTAGCCAAATTCGGCTACCTGGGCTAGCGTTCAAGTAGCTAAACTTGGCTAGTGGGGAGATGCTGATGTCGGTCACGCCCTATGTGATGGTGGACAACGCGAAGGCTTATAGGCGGTTCTTGGAAGCGGCGTTCAAGGCCGAGGTGTCGAACGTGATTCCGCTGCCGGAGGATCCGGAGCGGATGGTGCACGCCGAAGCGCGGATCGGGACCGGTGTGGTGTTCTTCGCCGACTCCGGGGCCGGAGGGATGCGCTGCCTGAAGTCTCCGTCGGACCCGGTGCACGTCCAGTTGTGGGCCACCGTGCCGGATCCCGAAGACGTCTTCGCGCGGGCGGTCGAGGCGGGCGCGAAGCCGGCCACGCCGATCGCGGCGCAGGACGACGGCAGCCGGATGGGCGGCTTCGTCGACCCGTTCGGGACGTTGTGGTGGCTCAGCACGGACACGCCGGGCTGATCCCGTGTCGACGGTTCGCATGTTGGTTCTGGGCGCGGTCCGGCGGCGGGGCCGCGCTCATGGTTACCAGGTTCGTTCCGACCTGGAATCGTGGGGAGCGCACGAATGGGCGACGGCGACCTCGGGTTCGGTCTACCACGCGCTCAAGGCCATGACGGGACAGGACCTGCTCGTTCTCCACGAGACCGTTCCCAGCGAGGCGGGCGGCCCGCCGCGGATGGAATACGAGATCACCGCGAAGGGCGAACAGAGCTACTTCACCTTGCTCCGCAAGGCACTCGCCAGCCGCGATCCCCGGCTGGACATGCTCGCCGCCGCGGTGGGCCTCATCGAGGATCTGACCCGCGCTGAGGCGATCGACCTGCTCCGGCAGCGCGCCGAGGCGATGCGGCAGTGGCAGGCGAGCATCACCGCGCATCTGCCGCCGGACGCCGACCTCGACAGCTGGGGCCCGGTCGGCGAGGTCGTCGGGCTGTGGCTGCACACCGCCGGACATCGCGTCGAATGGACCGACCGGCTGATCCGGCGTCTGGAGGACGGCGTCTACCGGATGGCGGGCGAGGACTAGACGGCGTCCGGTAAGCCTGTTCGCGGTCTTCGCGCCCAGGCTTACCGGACAGCGCCTGCACGTCCTTTGCGACACTTACGTTTTCTTTACGGCCGGGGCGGTGTTTCTTAGCGCCGGATCGTTAGTGTCCGCGTCGGTGTGCGGCCATCACGAATGGCCTGACGGGTTCGCCTCGTGGGAGGTGTACGTGCGATTCGGGGAGGACACGGAATGACCGAGGTACCGGAGCATGCTGTTCCGGAGCGGGTGGAGAGCCCGGTCCGGCAGGCGGCGCCCTCGGGCAAGGTCGGCCGGTGGCTGATGGAGCACCGGGTCCAGCCGGTGGGTCCGGAAAGCCACGAGGAGCATGCCACCCCGCAGTCGTGGTGGAAGGTCATGTGCCTCACCGGCGTGGACTACTTCTCCACGTTGTCGTATCTGCCCGGGATCGCCGCGTTGGCGGCGGGCGCGCTTTCGCCGCTGGCGACGCTGCTGATCGTGGCGTTGACGTTGCTGGGCATGCTGCCGATGTACCGGCGGGTGGCGAAGGAGAGCCCGCACGGTCAGGGTTCGGTCGCGATGCTGGAGACCCTGTTGCCGTTCTGGCGCGGCAAGATCTTCGTCTTGGTACTACTGGGTTTCGTCGCGACGTCGTGGATCATCACGATCACGCTGTCGTCGGCGGACGCCACCGTGCACGCGCTGGAGAATCCGATCACCCCGTCGTTCCTGCACGGGCACGAGGTGCTGATCACGGTCGTCCTGCTGCTGATCCTCGGCGGGGTCTTCCTGCTCGGGTTCAGCGAGGCGGTCGGCGTCGCGATCCCGCTGGTCGCGATCTTCCTGGTGCTCAACGCGGTGGTCGTGGTCGCCGGGATCGGCGAGGTGATCGCCGACCCCGCCGCGTTCGACCGCTGGCTGGACGCGCTCACCTCCGGAGGAGGCGGTTTCGGCGGTGTCATCGGCCCGGCGATCCTGGCGTTCCCCCTGCTGGTGCTCGGTTTGTCGGGTTTCGAGACCGGCGTGAGCATGATGCCGCTGGTGGCGGCCAAGGGTGAGAACGCGGAGCAGCGGATGGCGAACCGGATCCGCAACACGCGCAAGCTGCTCACCGCCGCCGCGCTGATCATGTCGGTGTACCTGATCGCGACCAGCTTCGTCACCACGGTCCTGATCCCGGCCGAGAAGTTCCAGCCTGGCGGAGAGGCGAACGGCCGTGCGCTGGCGTACCTCGCGCACGAGTTGCTGGGCGAGTGGGTCGGCACGGCCTACGACATCAGCAGCATCCTGATCCTGTGGTTCGCCGGTGCGTCGGCGATGGCCGGCCTGATCAACATCGTGCCGCGCTACCTGCCCGCGTACGGGATGGCGCCGGACTGGGCGCGGGCGGTCCGGCCGGTGGTGCTGGTCTACACCGCGATCTGCGTCCTGGTCACGATCATCTTCAACGCCGACGTCAACGCCCAGGCCGGGGCGTACGCCACCGGGATCCTCGCGATGATGGTGTCGGCGTCGGTCGCGGTGGCCATCTCTGCGGCGAAGAAACGGCAGCGCAAGGCGGCGATCGCGTTCGCCGTGCTGACCCTCATCCTGATCTACGCCTTGGTGGAGAACGTCATCGAGAAGCCCGACGGGCTCACCATCTCCGCGTTCTTCATTCTCGGGATCATCGTGGTGTCGCTGATCTCGCGGGTCACCCGCACCACGGAACTGCGGGTGGACCACATCGAGTTCGACGAGCCCGCCCGCCGGTTCGTCACCGAGTCGATCGCGCACGACGGCGCGCTCACCGTCATCGCGAACCGGCGCCAGGCCGGGGACGCCGACGAATACCGGGCGAAGGAAGCCGAACAGCGCGGCCTGAACCCGGTACCGGGCGCCGCCGACGTCCTGTTCCTGGAAATCGACGTGATCGACCCGTCCGGCTTCAGCGACGTGCTGAAGGTCCGCGGTGTCGAGATCGAGGGATTCCGGGTGCTCCGCGCGGAAAGCCCCGCCGCCCCGAACGCGATCGCCGCCATCCTGCTCGCCCTGCGCGACACCACCGGCGTGCGGCCCCAATGCCATTTCGAGTGGAGTGAGGGCAATCCGCTCGGGCATCTTTTCCGCTACCTGATCCTCGGCCGTGGCGACACCGCCCCGGTCGTCCGCGAGATCATCCGCACCAGCGAACGCGATCCGGCGCTCCGCCCGGGCATTCACGTCGGCTGACGAGGCGCCTGCCTGCGCTTTTCCGCTCTGGCGCAAAGGGTCGTCCTGCTACCGCGCGACCGAAGGACGACGATGAGCCTGCCCTCAGCCGACCGGCTCGTGGATTCGCTCGGCACCGCGTACCAGCGGCTGATGGAGAGCCGGCTGGTCTCGGTCAGCGTCGACCATGGTGACGCCGAGACGGTCGTCCGGGTCGAACCTGCCGTCCCGGGCGCGCCGCGCCTGTTGCTGCGCACGACCGGGGGCGTCGGGGAACTGTTCCTCGACGATCTGGACGCGTTCGAAGTCGACTCGTCGGAAGACATCGAGGAGTTCACGACGTTGCTGCGAGCACTGGTCGAGGGGGAGGTCGAGCTGCTCTTCAGGAAGACCTTGTTCGGCTGGCGCCCGTCGGCCGTCGAATGGCCTGGCGGTCAGTGGTCGCTTCCGGGGAATCCGGGCCTCGTGGGCTGGGCTTTCCGGTCACGCCGGGAGAAAGTGCCGGGATATCGCTGATCCGGCGGGTCTTCGCCATAGTGTCCACAGAGGACACTTGTCTTGGGGTGTGCTGCCGGGTGGTGTGTCGCGAAAGCCACTTTCGCGACGTCTGATGTCCCGAAAGTGGCTTTCGCGACACCGCCCGACAGGTGCGAAACCGTGGCGGAACGGGACCCTCAAAAGTCTCTTGTGGACAGTCGGACCGATCGACGGTCACTCCGGTGACCCGGGCACCGCCCGCATCGTGATCGTGAGCGGTGCCGAGGTGTCCTCGTGGCTGATCATGAGCAGCGCGGTGTCATATCGCTCCGCCGCGGTGGCGAGGACCTCCAGCAGCCGCGTGCGGTTGGCCGCGTCGAGCGCCGAGGTCACTTCGTCGCAGATCAGCACCTTGGGCCGGGCGAGGAGCGCGCGGGCCACGGCACAGCGCTGGAGCTGGCCGCCGGAGAGCAGGCCGGGACGCCGGTCGGCCGCTTCGATGCCGAGGGAGCGCAGGGTCTCCGTCGCTTCGAGCCGGGCGTCCGCGCGGCTGAGCCCGCGAAGGAGACGGGCGGTGTCGGCCACCTGGTCGAGCACGTCGCGGAATTCGTCGAAGGACGCGCGGCTGTCCTGATGGACGTACTGGACCGCGCGCAGGTGCGCGCGAGTGCGACGACGGGCGAGGCGGGGGAGCCGGACGCCGTCGATTTCGATCGTGCCCGCGCTCGGTGGGGTCAAGCCGGCGAGCGCGCGGGCGAGCGTCGTCTTTCCCGCGCCCGAGGCGCCGGCGAGCGTGGTCCGGCTGCCCGCCGCCAGCTCCAGGTCGAAGTCCTCGACGAGCGTCGTCCGCCCCGCGCGCACGGTGAGCCCGCGAACGACGAGCACCGGTGAGGACGGCGACGGGGGCGGCGGGCCGTCGACGAGAACGGGTTCGGGAACCGTCGCCGACGGCACCAGGCGGTGATCGCGGAGTTCGGCGACGTCGCCGTCCAGTGCCCGGGCCAGCGTGAGGTCGTGGGTCAGGATCAGCAACGCCGTCCCGGCGCGGGAAAGCTCCGCGAGCCGGGTGGTGAGCACGGCCCTGTTCTCCGCGTCGAGACCACTGGTCGGTTCGTCGAGAACCAGTACCCGGGGCCGGTTCACGAGGGTGGTGGCGAGGGCCATGCGCTGCTGCTGCCCGCCGGACAACTGGTGCGGAAAGCGACGCCACAAAGCCTGGTCGAGTCCCGATTCCGCCAGCGCGGTCCGGGCCGCCGCCAGCCGCGCGGCACGGCCGCGGTGGCGGAGGGCGGCGAGTTCGGCCAGCACCGGCCCGCAGCGGCGGACCGGGTCCAGCACCGCCGACGGTTGCTGCGGCAGGTGGCCGGCGACACCGGCCCTGGCCTGTCGCAGTTCGGAAGCGGTCCGGCCCAGCAGCGGGGAGCCCGCCAGCACGACCGACCCGGACAGCGTGATCCCCGGGCGGGCCTGTCCGGTCGCGGCGAGCCCCAGAGTGGTCTTTCCCGTGCCGGACGCGCCGAGCACGACGAGTACCCGGCCCGGTTCGAGGGACAGGGAAACGTCGTCGAGCAGAACGGTTTCCCCGGCGTGGGCGGACAGTCCGGTGATCTCCAGGACGGTCACGCGATCACCCGCCGGGCGGCGAGCAGCCGGTCGGTGACGAGGTTCGTGCCGACGCACAACGCCATCAGCAGCGCGGCGGGAACGAGGACCACCGCGGGCGAGGTGTAGAGGGCTTCGCTGTTGCGTTCGATGACCACGGCCCAGTCCGGCGAATCGGCGGGCAGGCCGAGCCCGAGGAAGTTCGCCGACGCCAGCAGATAGAGCACCACGCCGAGCCGCGTGCCCGCGTCGGTCGCGACGGGGCCGGCGAGGTGCCGGGCGACATACCCGAACTGGATCCGCCACCACGGTTGTCCTTGCAGGGTAAGGGCTTCCACGGCGGTCCGGCAGCCAGGCGCCAAGGCCGCGGCCCGCACCACCCGGGTGATCGCGGGCAACTGGAGGACGGCGACGACGGGAATGAGCACGCCGGGCCCACGATGCCCGGTCGCGGCGAGCACCATGAGCACCAGCAGCGACGGGAAGGCCAGCACGAGATCGAGGGACCGCATCACGGTTTCGTCGGCCAGGCGTCCGCGCCCGGCCGCGACGAGACCGAGCGGCACCCCGATCAGGTAGGCGAGCACGAGCGCGGCGGCCGTCATGCCGATCACGGGGAACCCGCCCGCGAGGACCACCGTGAGCGCGTCGCGGCCGAGGACGTCGGTGCCGAGTGGATGAGCGGCGTCCGGCACCTGCCACGGCGCTCCGACGGACTCGACGGGGCCCGCGATCATCGGCCCGGCCATCGCGAGCACCAGCGGCACCGCGAGCAGGGACCACCCGAACGTCCGCTTCACCACGAGGCAGGCTCCCGCTGTGGCGTGAGCCGATGCGCGACGAGGTCGGCGACCAGGTTCCCGAGCACGACCACGCCGGCGAACATCAGCACGTATCCCTGCACCTGCGGGATGTCCCGGTTCTGCACGGCTTCGACGAAACCCGTGCCGAGTCCGGTGATCGCGAACAGGGACTCGACGATCACCGTGCCGGTCAGCAGTCCCTCGACGGCGCGGGCGAGCTGCTGCACGGCGGGCGCCGCGGCGGCGGGAAGGAGATGACGCAGCACCACGGTGCGTTCGGGCAGGCCGAGCAGGCGCAGATGCCCGGCCACCTGGCCCCGGGTCTGCTCGGCGATCCCGATCCGGAGCTGCCGGGCGACGTCGCACAGCTGCCGGGCCACCAGCACGATCACCGGCAGCACCAGCACCTCGGGGTGCGCGGCAGGCTCCGTCCCGGCCGCGGTCGCCGGGAGCAATCCGGTGTAGACGGCGAATCCGGCGACCAGGAGCAGACCGAGGACGAACTCGGGGATCGCGTGCAGGAACAGCGTGACCGCGGTGAGCACCCGGTCGATCCGTGACCCTTCGCGCAGTCCGCAGGTCACGCCGACGCCCAGCGCGAGCGGTACGAGCACGAGCAGGGTCACCCCGGCGAGCATGGCGGTGGTGGCGAAGCGGCGGGCGATCTCGTCGGTCACCGGGGCGCCGGTCACGAGCGACCGGCCGAGATCCCCGGTGAGCAGCCCCGAAAACCAGTGCCCGAACCGGTCGAGGAGTGGCTGGTCGAGGCCGAGCCGGTGGCGCACGGTCGCCACCTGGTCGTCGGTGGCCTGCTCGCCGAGCACGACCGACGCCGCGTCGCCGGGAAGCAACGCGGTCACGGCGAACGTCGCGACCAGCACGAACATCGCCTGCAGGACGGCGAAGCCCAGCCGCCGGGTGGCGTAACCCGGCACGTCAGGCGAGCCGGGCGCGGTCGAACCTCGCCCAGTCGAAGGTGTTCGGCGGCGCGGTCACCAATCCGGACACCCGCTTCGCCACGCCGATCGTCCAAGTGCTGAACCCCCAGGCGAGCAGGCCCCCGGATTCGTGCACGATCCGCTGGGCGTCCCCGAACAGCGCCAGCCGGGCACCTTCGTCCGCGGTGGCCGCGGCCCGATCCATGAGGGCGTCGAACTCCGGCGAGGCGAAGCCGTTGACGTTGTTCGAACCGCCGGTCCGGAAGCGCTGGTTGAGGAACGCCGGTACCGGCAGGGTCGCCGTGCGGGTGAGCGCGGCGACCCCCTTGGTCTTGATCTCGCTGAAATAGGTGCTCGACCCGCGCGTGTTCGGGGTGACCTTCAGCCCGATTTCCCCGAGCTGCTGGGAAATCAGCGTGGCAGCGGTGGCGAAACCCGGGTCGACGTCGCTGGTTTCGACGGCGAAGGCCAGCCCCTCCGCACCCGCCTCCCGGACCAGTGAGCGGGCCGCCTCCACATCGCGGCCGCGCTGGGGGATGCCGGTGGCGTACCCGCGGAGTCCTTTGCCGAACAGGTCGTTGCCGATCTCGCCGCGGCCGGCCAGTGCGACCCGGTTCAGTGCCTCTCTGTCCACTCCGGACAGTACGGCGCGCACCAGCCTCGGGTCGGCGAACGGCGGCCGCGTCACGCGCAGGATCATGCCCTGCATCGTGGTTCCCTTGGCTTCGAGCACCGAGACGCGCCCGTCACCGGTCAAGCGGGCCGCGGTACCGGCCGCGAGATCGTGGGCGTAGCCGACCTGCCCGGACAGCAAGGCGTTGACGCGGGCGGCTTCTTCGTTGACCGGTACGAATTCCAGCTCGTCGATGCCCGGTGCGCCGTCCCAATGGGACTCGTTCTTGCGGAACACCGCCGGGCCGCCGGGGGTGAACGAGACGAACCGGAACGGACCGGAGCCGACCGGCGCCGTGAAGTCCGTCGTCCCGGCGGGCACGATCTCCGCACCGGGAGCACCCCAGCCTGAGGGGAACTCGAAGTCGGGAGCGGTCAGCGTCAGCTCGATTTCGTTGGGGGACAACGCTTTGCTGCGGCCGAAGTCCACCTTCGCGAAGTACTGCCGTGACGAGGAAGCCAGTGCGGGATCGGCGATCCGCCGGAAGGTGTAGAGCACGTCGTCCGCCGTGACCGGACGGCCGTCGTGGAAGGCCGCCCGCCGCAGCCGGATCCGCCAGCGCGTGCCGGAATCGTCGCTCTCCCAGGATTCGGCCAGCCGCGGCCGCAACGAGGTGTCGGCGTTGTAGGCGACCAGCGTGTCGAAGAGCGCTTTGGCTCGTGCTTGGTCGACGAAAAGGGAGACCTGAGCCGGGTCCAGGGTCTCCTTCGAGCCGCCCGCGGCGAACGCGACCCTCAGCCGGCCCGTGTCCGGCTGCGCGGTCCCGCACGCGGCCAACGGCGTGAGAGCGGCCAGGGCGAGGAGCCGCCGGCGGGTGAGCGGATGACGCGTCATAGGAACCTCCGGGACATCGAGCACTGTCCCGGGCGCGCGGCCGCACGTGAACGGGACCCCGCTCCGTACTCCACGACAGTTGGGGCTGGCGGTACCCGGCGGGCAGTCCGGCTCTCGGCACGGGGACGTCTTCCCGGGCCGATCACGGTTGCGGGTCAGCGCCGGATTCACACCGGCTTCCCCCGACGGGCACTTCTTGCGTTGTGGCGCCCACGGTAACCCATGACCGGGCTGTGCTACACAGGATCAAGATCACGAAGGAGAGCCGGTGGACGAGAAGCTCGCGGCGGACTGGGTACGCCGGTGGGACATCCAGCAGGAACGCTACGTCGCCGACCGCGAAGAACGCTTCGCCGTACTGATCGACGTCGTCGAGCACGTATGCCGTGACGTCGCCGCTCCGCTGGTGCTGGACCTCGGCTGCGGCCCGGGATCACTGGCCACGAGGCTCGCCGGGCGGCTGCCGCGCGCACGGGTCATCGGCGTCGACAACGACCCGTTCCTGCTCGCTCTCGCCAAGGCCACCCGGCCGCGACAGGCGGACATCGAATACCTCCAAGCCGACCTCGCCGAGCGCGGCTGGCTGAAGTGGGGGCCGGTCGACGCCGCGGTCTCGACGACCGCGTTGCACTGGCTGCGTCCCGAGCGGCTCGCCGAGGTCTACCGTGACCTCGCCGAAGCGTTGAGGGAGGGCGGAGCGCTCGTCAACGGCGACCACCTCTATGACGAACGACCGGCCATCCGCGAACTCACCGAGGTGGTCAAGAACCGGCGGGCGGCCCGTGCCGGGGTCGGCGCCAACGAGGAATGGAAGGCCTGGTGGGCCGCGGTCGCCGCCGATCCCGCGCTGCGGGAGCGGTTCACGGTCGACGAGCTGCGCGGCATCTCGACCGGCTACGGCAACCGGCTGAGCCCGCAGGAACACACCAGGCTGCTCCGGGAA
Organism: Amycolatopsis sp. TNS106; assembly: GCF_019330265.1. NCBI lineage: Bacteria > Bacillati > Actinomycetota > Actinomycetes > Pseudonocardiales > Pseudonocardiaceae > Amycolatopsis > Amycolatopsis sp. TNS106. Next base: position 306,597 of record NZ_CP024972.1, read on the forward strand.
GCGGGCTTCGCGGAAGTGGCGCCCGTATGGCAGTCCGGAGACGACTACGTCCTGGCGGCCCTGCGCTGACCCGATCCGGCCGCTCAGGTGGCGGGCGGCCGGTGGTCCTGGACGCGGCGGGCGACGGCGAGCGCGACAGGCGCCGCGAGCCAGCACAGGTAGGCGGCGGTGCCGTTCGTCAGGAACGAGACGGGCACGGAGATCCCGAACACCGCGGCCAGGCAGACGCTGCGCGTCAGGCTTTGGGCGAACACCTTCGGCGGCCCGCCGGTCCCGTACAGGTGTCCGCGCCGGATCTCCCGGATGATCAGCGCGAACGACGCGGAGGCCAGGACCTGCACCATGGCGTACACGCTGAACCGGAGCGGGAAGGCTCCCTCGGCGGTGATGACCCGCGTCGCGAACGGCATCAGGACCTGCATGAACAGCCAGGCCAGGGTGAGGCTGATCAGGCGGCCGTTCAGTGAGCGGACGTAGGGGAAGATCTCGTGGTGCGCGCGCCAGTGCGCGGAGATCACCGCGAAGCTGAGCGCGAAGGCGATGTATTCCTTGCCGTGGGCCGAAATCGAGCCCAGCATGGCGTCGGTGGTGTCGCCGTGGGGAACCGGGAGATCCAGCGCCAGCAAGGTGAGCGCGATCGCGATCACCGCGTCGGCGAAGATGCTGAGCCGCTCGGCGGCCTTTCCGATCGCGTGGCCGGTCTGTGTCGTCATGGTGAGGGCCTCAGGCGGCGATCTTCGCGGCGAGGCGCCGCGATCGCAGGGCCAGGACGATCATGACCGCCGGGAGCAGGACGTCGGTGACGAGGACTCCGCCGGTGTTGCCGGGGGCGTGATCACCGTTGGCGAACCATTGGTAGACGTGGCCGATCGCGGCGCCCCAGAGGAACATCCCGCCGGCGATGCCGATGGTGAGGCGTTCGCGCGCGGAGGCCGAGGCGGCCCGGAAGCCCAGGACGGCCAGTGCGAGGTTGGCGAAGGCGATCTCGAACAGGAACGGCGTCCGCTCGAAACCGATCGCGGTGGCCATGACGTCCGGAAAGGCGAGGAAAGCGACCGTCATCCACAGGCTGCCGAAGCCGAAGGCGCCGATGGCCCACCAGCGCTGCCAGATTTCGAGCCGCTCCTGAGACGACGTCGCGTGGCGGGCGCGGAGGAAGGCTCCGGCAGCGGGCACGACCACCCAGACCAGGGGGAAGGCGGATTGGGCGAAGTAGTTCATGACTTCAGTCTTACCTGGTTAATATTAACCCGTCAACACTAATGGTAGGGTGAGGCCGTGGACGACGGACTCGCGGACCTGCTGCACCGGGTGGTCATGCTGATGGGCGAAGCGGCCCGTCGGCGCGCCGACGACCCCGATGGTTTGACCTACAGCCAGATACGGCTTCTGGGCACGCTCGAGGACATCGAGCCGGCGACGCAGCACCGGCTCGCTCAGGCGCTGTCGGTCTCCGACCCGGCGATCAGCCGGGCCTTGCGGCCGCTCGAAGCCGACGGTCTGGTGCGGATCACCGTCGACCCCGAGCACGCGCGCCGCAGGCTGGTCCGGCTCACCGATGCCGGCCGGAAAGCCTTCCATGCCGCGGGAAAGCCGCTTTACGACGAGTTGCGCGAAGGGCTCATCGCGGCAGGTTTTCCTTACGAGCGCTACCTCCAGGACACCCTTCGGCTGGCCGAAATCCTCGCGGCCGACTGAGTCCTACGGCGTTTTTTCCAGCACCATCGGGGTCTCCGGGGCGGGCAGGACGCGGGCTTTCGACTTCACCCGCGACAGCATGAACGCGCATACGACGGCGAAGAGGAGCGGCACCGTGGCCGCCACGAGGATGTCGCGCGTCGCCAAGGCCTGCCCGATGAGGACCCCGGCGATTCCCGGTCCGACGATCGAACCGAGCCGCCCCAGCGCGGCCGCCCAGCCGACGCCGGTGGTCCGGGGACCGGGCGGATAGGTCGCCACCGCGAGGGCCAGCTGGCCGATCTGAGCCGACACCACGCCGACGCCCACGCCCGCGAGGCACAGGAGCAGCACGGTGTCGCCGAGGGACGCCTTCGCCACGATGATCATGAACACCCCGCCGATGGTGGGCATCAGGATCAGCGCGCGGGCGATCCCCAGCCGTCCGGCGAGCGGCAGCAGCACCAGGCCGCCGACGATCCCGCCGAGGGTGAGGAACGCGAGCCCGATCGGCGCCTTGGACGGCGAGAAGCCGTAGCCGGTGAGCAAGGTGGGAATCCACGAGATCAGGACGTAGGAGGTGATGAAGACGAGGAAGGAGAAGGCCCAGATCAGGGTGGTGGGCAGGCGCAGACCCGGTTCGAAGAGCTTGCCGATCTTCGCGTCGTTCCTGGTGCCGGCCGTCGCCGGGACCGCGGTCCCCTCGGCGGGCAGGAGCCAGGCCAGCAGGGCCGCGAAGATCAGCGGGACGATCCCCGCCACGTAGAAGACGCCGTCGGTGCCCACGAAGTCCAGCAGGCGCCCGCCGAGGAGCCCGCCCAGCCCGGCGCCCGCCCCCAGGCCGAGGGCCACCGCGATGGAGACCTGCTCCCGGCGATTCTCGGCGCTGTGTTTCGTGGCAAGGCCGACACCGGCGGGCACCACCACGCCGAGTCCCACGCCGGTCACCAGGCGGGTCACCGAAAGCAGCGCGGCCGACTCGAGGTGGAGGGTGGCCGCCGTGGCCACGGTGGCCACGCCGAAGAGCAGGACGGCTCCGATCAGCAGCCGCCGTCCCGGTATGCGTGCGCCGAGATAACCCGCCGACAGATAGCCGAACACCACGCCGATGTTGGTCAGCACGACGGCGAGGGTGAACGCGGCGGGCGTGACCCCCCATTCGGCGGCCATCGTGGGGATCGCCAGCGAGAGCGCCGCGGTGTCGAAGCCGTCCAGGAGAATCGCCAGGAAACACAGTACGACCACCGGCCAGTGCACGGATCCTGCCCGGCCGGGGAGAGGAACACGGGTGGCGCTCATGAAGTTCTCCTGTTCTGGCCGTGGCGAGTGGCTTTCGCGACGCTCGGCATCCGGCTCACCCCTCGTTGCAACTCGTGCCCGGCCTTGACGAAGGCGTCCTTCACCGCGTCGGATACGGCGAACGAAGCATTCACGGCGGGTTCGGTCTTCCCCTCGGCGACCGCGCGAGGTGTCCATTGTGGTCATTGCGCGGCGACCTGGCGTCCAGCATAGGGAAAGTCCGCCCGGGACCGGGGAAATCCCGGCGGAGAAGGCAGTTCAGGAGAATGCGCCGTCGGGTGGGTAGATTCTCCGTGTGGGGACAGGAATGGACTCGGTACGCCGCGTGGTGATCGTGGCCTTCGACGACGCACAGATACTCGATGTCGCGTGTCCCAGCGGGGCGCTGGAGATCGCGAACTCGCGCGGCGCCGCGCCGCCCTACGCCGTCGAACTGGCCACGGTGCACGGGCGGACGACGCGGAGTTCGTCGGGGATCCTGCTCGCCGGTGTCCGGAGGCTGGCCGAGGTGTCCGGGCGGATGGACACGATGCTCGTGGTCGGAGGCGCGGGCACGGAGGCGGCCGCCAAGGACGAGCGGCTGCTGACGCAGGTGCGGCGGCTGGCCGGACGAAGCCGCCGGGTCGCCTCGGTGTGCACGGGCACCTTCGTGCTGGCGGCCGCCGGATTGCTCGACGACCGGCGGGTCACCACGCATTGGGGATACAGCGAGCTGCTCGCCGCGACCTTTCCGGCCGTGACGGTGGATCCCGCCCCGCTCTACATTCGTGACGGGAACGTCTTCACCTCGGCCGGGGTCATCAGCGCGCTGGATCTCACGCTCGCGCTGATCGAGGACGACCATGGTCCGACGCTGGCCCGCGAGGTAGCCCGCGAACTGGTGACCTATCTGCACCGCCCGGCCGATCAGGCTCAGATCAGCACGTTCCTGGCCGCTCCGCCGCCGAGCAACCGGGTGGTGCTGGATCTGCTGGGCTACATCGCCGCGCATCTCACCGAAGACCTGAGCCCACCGGCGCTGGCGGCACGCGCGGGAGTCACCACCCGGCATCTCACCCGCTTGTTCACCGCCCATGTGGGCAGCACCCCCGCCAGGACCGTGCGGACGGCGCGGACCGAAGCGGCGGCCCACCTGGTGCGGTCCACCGCGTTACCGCTCTCGGCGGTCGCCAGGCAATGCGGGTTCGCCTCGGCGGAGACCCTGCGCACGGCGTTCCGACGGCACTACGGGCTGTCCGGGGACCAACTTCGCAGGATGCCGGACATCCCACGCCCGATCGCCGGTTGACCGCCCCAGAATTCGCGGCATGAACAGTGCGAAGACGACGCGCAGGACCGTACTGGCCGGTGCCGCGGCCGCCGCGGCGTTCGGCCTCGGCACCGGCACGGCCCAGGCGGAGACCCGAGGACCGAAGATCGGCATCCTGCTCTACGACGGTTTCAGCCTGCTGGATCCGACCGGCCCGGCCGAGGTGTTGTCCCGGCTTCCCGGCGCCACGGTCACGATGATCGCCGAACACCGCGGCCCCGTGCGCACGGACACCCGGGACGTCGCGCTGGTGGCGGAACGTTCGGTGGCCGAGGTGAACCGCCTGGACGTGCTGCTGGTCCCGGGCGCGGGCAACCGCGGCACGGTCGCGGCCATGGAGAACCCGGTCCTGCTCGAGTGGATCCGGCGCATCCACCGGCACACGACCTGGACCACGTCGGTGTGCACGGGATCCTTGATCCTCGGGGCGGCAGGGCTGCTCCGCGATCGGGCCACCACGTACTGGGCCTCGGCGGATTACCTGGAGAAGACCTTCGGCGTCCGCTACGTGGCCGACCGGTACGTCCAGGTCGGCAAGGTCGTCACCGCGGCGGGGGTGTCCGCCGGGATCGACCTCGCGCTCCATCTCGCGTCTTTGCTGGCGGGTGAACGGATCGCCCGCGGCATCCAGCTCGCCGTCGAATACGACCCGCGGCCGCCGTTCGACTCGGGCGACGCCGCGAAGGCGAGCCCGGAACTCAAGGCGCTCGCCTTGGAACTGCTCGCCGAGTCACAGGAGTAGCGCGCGGCCGCCGGACGGCGAGGACGACGGTGTCGTCGGCGTGCAGGACGACGTCGTGCATCCGGGTGGCCAGTTCCCGGGGAAGCTCGGTGATGGGAAGCGCGGCGTACGCGGGAGCGAGGTCCAAGAGGCGGTCCTGGCCTTCGAGATAGTCCTTACGGCTTTCGACGAGGCCGTCCGTATAGAGGAGCAGGGTGTCCCCGGGGGCGAGGGTGTGGTGGCGGAGTTCGGGGCTGCCGGGGTCGGGGAAGCCGATCCCGCGGCCGACGACCGGGGAGGGCAGCAGCCGCGCTCCACCGTCCACAGTGGCCAGTACGGGGGCCGGGTGGCTGCCGTTGGCGAGGGTCAGTTCGCCGGTCGCGGGGTCGATCCTGGCGAGGATCACGGTCGCCATGAGGTCGGGCTCGATCGTGGCGAGGGTGTGCGCGGTCCGGGCGATGAGGTCGCGGAAGGGATGGCCTTCCAGCGCGAGGGTGCGGATCGCGTGGGTGACGGTGAGCGCGTGGCGGGTGGAAGTGACCCCGTGGCCGACGGCGTCGACGAGGGTGATGTGCAGCTGGCCGCCGGGGAGGACGAACCAGTCGTAGAGATCGCCGCCGGTGGGGGAGTCCTGGTCCGTCGGCGAGTAGTGCACGGCCAGTTCGAGTCCCGGCACGGGCGGCGGGCCCGGCCGTAGCGCGTCTTCGAGTTCGCGGAAGATGACGGAGTGCGCGCGGCGGAGTTGTTCGTCGCGTTGTTCGAGTTCGATGTACATGGCCAGCACGCCGCTGTTGGTTTCGGCGAGTTCGTGTTTGAGCTCCCGCTGCTCCTGAGCGAGCGCGTCGGCGCGGGCGATCAGCGCGAGGGTTTCCTCATCCGTGGCTTGGTCGTCGCCGGCCGGGGCGGGCGGTCCGGCGGTTCCCGTGGGGAGATGCCAGGTGAGGCTCGTGCCGTCTTCGGCGTCGGGCAGGAGCGGGAGGGTGTTGCGCCGCGGGCGTTCGACCGGGCGGGGGAGCCGGACGGTCACCGCGAGGAGGCCGTCGGTGGTGCTGGTTTCGAGCGTGACTTCCGCGCCGGTGGCGAAGGCCGGTTCGGCGAGCAGGGTCGCGGCCATGACGAGACGGGCGCGGTCTTCGACGGGGACGCCGGCTTCGGCGCAGGCGGTGCGAAGGCGGCGGCGGAGCCGGGCGAGGTGGGGGTGCATCAGCAGAGCTGGTCCGGGTGGAGGGCGAGCATGGCGGCGTCGTCGCGGGGGTTGCGGTGACGGTGGGCGAGATGGGCGGCGAGGAGCAGCGCGTTCGACGGCTGGGTGGCGCCCGCCGGGGTGCGCCAGGTGTGGTCGACGCCGTCGGTGTGCAGCACCACGAGGTCACCGGCGGCGAGCGTGGCGTGGCGGACCTGAGCGGCGGGCAGGGCGAACCCCACGACACCGGGGATGCTGAGCAGTACTCGCGACCGGCCGTCCCCGCTGATCGTCGTGCCGGTGACGTTGCCGACTCCGCAGAATTCGAGCCTGCCGGAGGTGATCCGGGCGAGCGCGACGGCGGCGCCGCGGGTGGCGCGCAGGGCGCGGTGCATGGTCGCCAGCTGATGGGGGAACGGCCGGTCGGGGTTCTGGCGGAACACGCGGATCGCGGCGTCGGCGGCGCCGGCGGCTTCGGGCCCGTGGCCGAGGCCGTCGACGACGACCGCGGCCCAGCCGTCGGTCAGTTCGGCGAGGGCGATGGCGTCACCGCAGTGGTCTTCCCCGTCGCGGGGGAGGCAGAAATGCCCGGCCGCGGCGGCGGGTCCGGCCGGTGTCCCGGGGAGGAGGACCCGGGCCGCGGCGAGGGTGCCGGACCGGGGCGCCGAGCGGATCCGGAAGACGGTGGCCATCCGGCCGACCGCGCCGAGGCCGGTGCCGAGCGTGCCGGTGGTGGTGTTGCCGTCGAGGAGCCAATGTCCGACGTCGGCCATCCCCGGGCCGTCGTCGGCGGCCAGTACGTCGACGCCGAGCCCGATCACGGGCCGCTGCACGACGATCGAACCGTTGATCGCGTGCCGGTCGAGGTTCCCCGCCAGTTCGGAGGTCACGACGGCCGCGCGTTCGGTGAGCACCGAGGGCAGCCCACCGGCCCGTCCGGTTTCGCGGGCGGTCCGTGCGGCGGCGTAGACGGCGCTGGCGTGGTCGACGCGCAGATGGCGCGACGGCGGGGGGGACCACGATGCCGGTCATGGCTTCCAGCGCGTGATCGTGATGGTCGTACCCCGGCCGGGGGCGGTGTCGATGGCGAATTCGTCGACGAGGCGGCGCGTGCCACCGAGGCCGTGGCCGAGCCCGGCGCCCGTGCTGAAGCCGTCGGTCATCGCCTGGTCGACGTCGGCGATGCCGGGCCCGTCGTCCCGGACGCGCAGCCGCAGCCCGATCCGGCCTCGGTCGTCGCGGAGCACGGTGATCGTCATGGTTCCGCCGCCACCGTGGATGTAGGCGTTGCGCACCAGTTCGCTGGCCGCGGTGACGATCTTGGTCTGGTCGACGATGGAGAACCCCGCGGCGACGGCGCTGGACCGCACCGCGTGCCGGGCGGTGAGCAGATCCGCTTCGGCGCGCACGGCGTGTTCGAGAGGCGGGAAGTCGCGTCCGGGGTCGGTGAGTTCGTCAGGGAGCATGAGGCGCCTCGGCGGGACGGCGCCAGCCCAGCAGTTCCATCGCCTGTTCCGCGTTGAGCGCGGTCCGGACACCGGTGAGCTGGAGCCCGAGTTCGGACAGCGTGATCGCGACCGCGGGGCGCATCCCGGCGACGATCATCGTGGCGCCGAGCAGGCGTCCGGTGTCGGCGAGCTGCATCAGGACCCGCGCGACGAAGGAGTCGATGATCTCCAGCCGGGAGATGTCGATGATGACGCCGCGGATGCCTTCGTCGGAGATCCGGGCGGTGAGCTCTTCGGTGAACCGCAGGGCGGTCTTGTCGTCCAGATCGCTGAGCAGGCCGGTGAGCAGGATGTCGCCGAGCCGCAGGATCGGCAGTCCCGCCTCGGCGGTCACTCGGTCACCGTGCCCGTGTGGGTGCCGTCGCCGATGAGCCGCATCGCGGTGGCCAGCGCGTCGGCGAGGGAACCGCGGGTGACGATATGCGACAGGTCGATGCCCAGCTGGGTGATGGTCTGCGCGATCGACGGGCGGATACCGCTGACGACGCATTCCGCGCCCATGAGCCGGACCGCGCTGACGGTCTGCAACAGGTGCTGGGCCACCGCGGTGTCGACGGTCGGCACGCCGGTGATGTCGATGATCGCGACCCGGGCTTGGTGGGTCTGGATCGCCTCGAGGAGGTTGTTCATCACGACCTGCGTGCGCGCGCTGTCGAGGGTGCCGATCAGCGGTACCGCCAGCACGTGCCGCCACAGCCGCACGACCGGGGTGGACAGTTCGAGCATCTGGTTGTGCTGCTGGCGGATGATCTGTTCCCGCCCGGTGACGTAGACCGCGAAGGTCAGCACGCCGGCGCTGTCGAGCAGTTCGCTGACCAGCAGTGCCGCCCGGTAGCGCAGCTCGGCGTCGTCGGTGTGCCGCTCGACGGCGGCCAGCATCATGCGTTTGAGCGACAGGATCGCCATGGCGGTGGCCGTCGGCTCGGCGCCCGCGCGGGCCCGGCGCTCCGACAGCGAAGTCAGCGCGTCACGGACCGCGCCGTCCCGCGCCACGATCCGGTCCGCGGGCATCGCCGTGCCCAACGCGGCACGCAGGGCTTCCAGCAGGTCGGCGGCCTCGCGGCGGAGCTCCTGCTCGGTGTGCGCCGCGGCGGGCGGCTCGAGCTGCCGATGGGCCCAGTCGCTCACCAGCGTGGCGTGGTCGTCGTCGAGGGCCTGCGTCAGCAACTCCCGAACGGGGGCGTCGTCAGTCCCCAGCACCGTGTCCTCCTGCGGTTCGGGGCGCGCTCTGCTGTACGCCGGTGAACTATTGTCATATAACAACAGTTCGAGCGTACTCCCGCAACAGCGGGGCCTCACGGCGCCCCGTGGCCGACCTCGTCCCCAGTGCCCGCGGCGTGGTATTCCCGCAGCCCGGCGGCCAACGCGGCCCTTCCGGCGGGAGTCATCTTTTCGAGTACGGCCTCGATGTTCTCCCGTCGCCGGGCACGGACCTCCCGCAGGTACCCGCGCCCGCGCTCGCTCAACCGCAGCACGAGTTCGCGGCGGCTGCGGGTGCTCGGGAGGCGTTCGAGGAAGCCCACGGCCTCGAGCCGGTCGCAGAGCCTGCTCACCAGCGGCGGGGTCGAGCCGAGCAACTCGGCCAGGGTGCGCAGGTTCAGCCCGTCGTGGTGGTCCAGGGCGATCACGGCGCGCAGCTGGGCGGTGGACAGCGGCCGCGGGGAGACGTCCTGCATCCGCTCGACCACGAGCTCGACGAGGCCGGGCAGGTCGAACACCGCAGCCGTCCCGTCCGGGGTTGGCTGCTCGCGGGACCGATCCACGGTGTCCACTCTGGCATCCTTATGCTCGTTCCTGCAGCACAGCTCACGCGAATCGCCGTAGACCGGCACGCCGGAGCGGCGCAGACTCGACAGACACGACGTGTGCCGCCCGGTGCGCGATCCGGGTGAGCGGGAGGCGGGGCGTTGGACAGATCCCTGGCGGTGGAGCGGCTTCTGCGGGACGTCCCTCCTCACGACCTGCCCGCCGCCCTGCGTTCGGCGCTGTCCGAGCACTTCGGAGCGCGCGCCGTCGAACTCCTGATGGCCGATTACGCCCTCACCGAGTTGTGCCAGGTGAGCACGCTGCCCTACACGTCGGATCCGATCCCGGTCGAGGGAACGGCGCCGGGAGCGGCCTTCGTCGCGCAGGCCGCCACGTTCGACCACGACGGCGCGAGCGTGACCGGCTACCTGCCGGTCAGCGTCCGCGGCGACCGGCTCGGAATCCTCGCGGTGACCCTGCCCGAGGAGCCGGAACCACCGGTGTGGGCCGAACTCGAGCGGTTCGCCGAAGCGCTGGCGCACGAACTGTTCGTCGCCGACCGGGACACCGATCTCTACATCCAGGCCCGGCGGTCCTCCCGGCTGACGCTGGCCGCGGAGATGCAATGGCAGCTCCTGCCCGGCCGGGCCTGCACCCGCGCCGAATTCGCGCTGGGCGGCCAGCTCGAACCCGCGTACGCCATCTACGGCGACTGCTTCGACTGGTCCGCCTCCGCGCACAAACTCGCCGTCACGCTCATCAACGGCATGGGGGAGGGCAGCGAAGCCGCGCTGCTGACCAATCTCGCCGTCAACGCGCTGCGCAACGCCCGGCGCGCCGGAGTCGCCCTCGAAGCCCAGGCCGAACTGGCCGACCAGGCGCTTTACGCGCACTATCGCGGCGCCCAGCACGTCTCGGCGTTGCTGCTGGAGTTCGACCTCGCCACCGGTACGGCCGACGTCGTCGACGCGGGGTCGCCGCGCCTGTGGCGGCTGCGGGACGGAAAGGCCGAGCAGGTCCATTTCGACGACCAGCTCCCGCTCGGCACGTTCGAGGACACGCTCTACACCACCCAGCGATTCCAGGCCCTCGACGGCGACCGGTTCGTCTTCGTCAGCGACGGCGTCTACGACGCGGCCGGGCCGCACGGCGAACGCTACGGGGACCGCGAACTCGCCGAGGCGGTCGTCGCGACCGCCGACCTGCCCGCCGCCCACGTGCCGGGCGCCGTGCTGAGGGAACTGACCACCCGCCGTCACGGCGAGCAGGCCGAAGACGACGCGATGGTGGTGTGCCTCGACTGGTTCGGGCCGACTCCGCTTTCGGGTACGGGGCCCAGTACCACCGTCTCGGTGTCGTCGCGCTAGACGCTGTCCCGGTCAGGACGCCGTGTTCTGCCGGAGCGCGGCGGGCCGCCACACCATGGCCACGCGTGTGCCGTGCGCACCGGTGTCGACGGTCATCTGGTCGGTGACCTCGTCGATCAGGCTCAGGCCGCGGCCACCGGAAGGGGGTTTGTCCGCACGCGACCGCGCCGCGGGGATGCCGTCCCCCGTATCGGTCACCGTGACGGAGATCGCGTCACCCGCCCAGTCGGCGTAAAGACGGACCCAGCCTTGCCTGCCGGGGTAGGCGTGGACCGCCGTGTTGGCCATCGCTTCGTACGCGGCGATGGTGATGTCGTCCTTGCTGTTCGCGTCGAGGGGCAAAGCGTCGAGCCAGCCCCTCAGTTTCCGGCGGAGCAGGGCGACCTCGCCCGCCAGTGCCGGAACGAGCTCCTCCAATGCCGACCTCACGGCGGTGTCCATCGGTGCGCCCAAGCCGGCTACGGACTCCGGATCGGCCGCGTCGGCGTCGCTCCTCTCCATGCTCGGGTCTGGAGTATGTCGATACATGATCGACTCCTTCCTCGTCGCCCGCGCCCCCCATGGCCGCCGGCGTTATGGCCTTGGGTACCCACGATGTCCCTTTCCTACCCGTGGCGGTTTCGCCGAGTGCTCCTCGCCGAACGGAACCCGCGCTCCGCCGACCGTAACTCGCGTGCTTGAAGCCGTAACTCACGTGCTTGAAGCCGTAACTCGCGAGATACGGCTCCAAGCACGTGAGTTACGCCTTCAAGCACGGGAGTTACGCCTTCAGACACGCAGGCCCGGTATCCTTCCGGTGCGACCAGGCGGAAATGAGCATCGGTACCCGGCCCGAGGTTCCGTGCGCGGTCGCGTCGCGCTCACCTCACCTTCGTCTGGACGGCTGATATCTTGCGGCCCATGCCAGAGTCCAACTCCACTGAGGACAGCCAAGGCGCCGCTCCACCGGGCCGGACCGGCAAACGCATCGCCGGCGGCATCTTCCTGATCCTCGCCTCGATCGCCCTGTTCTACACGGCGGTCGACGCGCTCGCCGATCCGAGCGGCGTGGTCTCCCGTTCCTCGAAGTCGGCGCGCAGCCCGGACAACGATGCCGAGGCGCAGTTCGGCGGCTTCCTGCTCCTCATGTTCGGGTTCACCGTGCTGGGCTTCGGGATCGGGATGATCGTTTCGAAGGGGCCCCTCTTCGCGAAGAGAAAAGACTGATCCTCAGCTACCTGCCCCGACCTTGGACGGGTGCGCGGCCAGCGGCGTGACCGCGATGTCCATGTACGGGAACAACGGCAGGCCGGACAGAAGCGTGTGCAGCTCGTCGTGGTCGGCGACGTCGAGGATCGAAAAGTTCGCGTACTCGCCCGCGATCCGCCACAGCTGCGGCCACTTCCCCGCACGCTGAAGCTTTTGGCTGTACGCCTTTTCGCGCGTGATGAGGTCGGCACGCTCCGCCGGGCCGAGGTCCGGCGGCAGGCGGACGTCCATGCGCACGTGATAAAGCATCGGTCACTCCACAAAGGACAGTGGTCAGGGACGTTCGGGGTCGAGGACGAAGCCGTACTCGACGGCCTCGCCATCGCCCGACGGACGCGGGTCCAGCACCAGTTCCGGTTTGACCGCGGAAGCGATGTCGTCGTCGTTGTGCTCGTCGCCGGGGAAGTACAGCTGAGCCGTGAGCAACTCGTGCCCCGGCGCGGAGACCTTGACGTGCAGATGCGCCGGGCGCCACGCGTGCCAGCCCGCCGCGGCGATGAGCTTGCCGCAGGAGCCGTCGGTCGGGATCTGGTACGGCGCGGGGCGCACGGTGTGGATCTCGAACCTGCCGCCGGAGTCGGCGGTGAAGCTCGCGCGCAGATTCCATTCCGGGATACCCGGTGCGAACTGGGAGTAGAAGCCGTCCGCGTCGGCGTGCCACAGCTCGACCTTCGCTCCGTCCAGCGCGGTGCCGTCGGTGGAAGTGACCCGACCGGTCCAGACGAGCGGTGTACCGGGCTCGTCCTCCCGCATCGGGACCGAACCCCGGGCGCCCCGCTCGGGCGCGCCGGGCACGTAGTACGGCCCTTCGATGGTGCCCTTGTTGCCCTCGCGGTGCTCCGTGGCGACCTCCTCGACGACGTGCTCCACCCAGACGTCGAGGAACAGCGGCCATTCGCCGTCCTCGCCGACGCCGATCAGCCACGACTTGAGCGCGTTGTACTCGTCGTAGGTGACCTTGTGCTTCCGGATCGTGCCGTGCACGGCCTCCAGCACCTCACGGGCCAGCAGGCTGACCCGCTCCTTCGGCGTTCCCGCGACGCCGGCGAACTTGTCGTTCTTGAACCGTTCGGTCGCGTTGGCGCCGGCGGCGGCCGCGCCGGCCGACTCGTGGATGGCGGTCATGAATCCTCCTTGATTCGTGGTGGGCGTCAGTGGTCCTGGCGGTAGCGCCGGAGCTTCTCCGGATCGATTTCGGCACCGAGGCCGGCGCCGGGCCGGACGGTGAGCTCGCCGTCGATGACGCGCAGGGGTTCGGTGAGCAGGTCGTCGCTCATGTCGAGGAAGTTCGAGAGTTCGCCGGGGCGGCGTGACGTCAGTTCGTAGGCCGAGCCGAAGGCGACCGTGCACAGCGAGCCGAGCTGGCCGTCGATCTGGTTGCCCATCACGACTTCCAGGCCGAGCCCCTCGGCGAGGTGATGGGTACGCTGCGAGCGGGTGAAGCCGGTGCGTGCGGTCTTGATGCTAATCGCGGTCGCGGAGCCGCCGAGGATCTCGCGGGTCACGTCGGCGGGCGTCACCGCGGATTCGTCGGCGATGAACGGCACGTCGAGCTGCCGCACGAGCCAGCGCCTGCCGAGGACGTCGTCGGCGGGGCAGAGTTCCTCGGCGAACAGCAGGCCGAGGTCGGCCATCTCCCGCATCGCGCGGGCGGATTCGGCGGCGGTCCAGCCACGGTTCCCGTCGACGTAGAGGTCGACGGTGTCGCCGAAGTGCTCCCGCAGCGCGCGCACGACGGCGGTGTCGAGCGACGCCGGACGACGGCCGACCTTGACCTTGAAGGTGGTGATGCCGTGGGTCTCCCGCATCCGTTCGGCCTCGGCGACCATCGCGGACGGCTCGTCGAAGCCGAGCATGTGGGCCACGCGCATGCGGTCGGTGTAGCCGCCGAGCAGTTCGGTCACCGACACGTCGAGGCTGCGGCCGAGTGCGTCCCAGACGGCCATGTCGATGGCGGATTTCGCGGTCGGGTTGCCGACCGTGCGGGCGAGCCGGGTGTGCACCGTTTCACGGTCGAGCAGGCTGAGGCCGGCCACCTGCGGAGCGAACAGGGAGTCGATCACCGCGACGATCCCCGCCTGGGTCTCGCCGTAGGTGAACGGCCTCGGGGGCGCCTCGGCCACGCCGACGACACCGTTGTCGGCGTGCACCCGCACGAGGACGTGCTCGGCGACGCGCACCTCGCCCGAAGCGAATTTCAGTGGCTTCCGGTACGGGATGGCGAACGGGATCGCCTCGACTCGCGTGATCTTCATCAGGTGCTTTCGGTGGTAGGGAAGACGTCTTCGAGCGCGTCGAGGACGGTCGTGACGAGCGGGGACCGGTTCTCGTGATGCCACGCCAGCGCCAGCTCCACGGTCGCCGCTCCGGAGAGGTCGCGGAACACGACACCGGCCAGCGGCAAGGCCCGCGCCGACGCGGGCACCACGCCGACCCCGAGGCCGCCGGCGACCAGCGCCAGCAGGACCGTGGTCCCGGAGGCCTCGTGCGGCTGATGGGGCGTGAGCCCGGCCTCCCGGCAGCTGCGGGCGACGGCGTCGTACACGACGGAGTCGCGCCGGTCGTAGGTCACGAGCGGTTCGGACCGCAGCTCCGTCATCGCGACGACGGCTTCGGCGGCCAGCCGGTGGTCGGCGGGGACGGCGAGGACCAGCGGTTCGCTTTCGATCACCCGGAAGCCGATGTCGTCCCCGGTGACCGGTGGGCGGAGCACCCCGATCCCCAGCGTTCCGGTGCGCAGGCGCTCGCACTGCTCGGCGGTCAGGAGGTCGGCGCGGATCTCCAGTTCCACGTCCGGCACCCGCTGGGCGAGTGCCCTGGCCAGCCGCGGCAGATGGGAGAACGCCGCGGTGCCGGTGAAGCCGACCCGGAGCAGGCCCCGCTTGCCCTCGCCGATCCGGCGGACGCCGCGTACTCCGCCGTCCAGCCCCGCGAGGACGCGCCGGGCTTCGGCCAGGAAGAACTCACCCGCCGGTGTCACGCGGACCTGCCGGGTCGTACGAGCCAGCAGGACGACGCCGAGTTCCTCCTCCAGCTGGCGGATGGTGTGCGAGAGGGCGGGCTGCGCGACGTGCAGCCGCTCGGCCGCCCGGCCGAAGTGACAGGTCTCGGCGACGGTGACGAAGTAGCGCAGGTGACGAAGTTCCATGAGACGCCTCCCTCCGTTGCTCTGCCGTCGATCCGTTCACGGTACGAAGCGGAATCATCGAAGACAAAGACTTGATTCGGGTCGATTGATAAAGAGCATCTATCAATAGGCAGCCTAGGTCAGCCCAGGTGGGCCTGCACCGTCCTTTTAGGACAGAGAAGACTTCGCGAGTTCCGCTTCGGTGTCCTCGGCGGCGGGGAGGCCCAGTTCGGCGTAGAGCGCGATCGCGCGTTCGTAGTGGGCGCGCACGGTTTCCGGATCGGAGGCGACCCGGGCGAGCCCTCGGTGTGCGCGCGCGACCTGCTCGTGGCAGCCGTACCGCGTCGCGACGGCGAGCGCTTCGGCGTGGTTCGCGCTCGCGGTGTCCGGGTAGCCACAGGCGAGACAGGCTTCACCGAGTCCGTTGAGCGCCCACGATTCGCCGTCGCGGCCACCGTGCCGCCGGAACAGGTCGAGCGCCTGCCGATGGTGGGCGGCCGCGTCGATCGGCCGTCCGTCCAGCGCCTCGGCCCGGCCGAGCCCGTCGAGAGCCCAGGCCTCGCTGCCCCGGTGGCCGAGCCTGGCGAACAAGGCCGCGGCCTCGGCGTGCAGCCGGCAGGAGGCGGCCGGTTCGCCCTTGTTCGCGGCGAGTTCTCCGAGCCCGATCTTCACCCAGGCCTCGCCGAATCGGTGGCCCGCCTCCCGATGCAGTGCCATCGCCTTCCGGAGGTGCTCCTGGCTCGCTTCGTCGCGATCGATCCGGGCTTCGACGGTGCCGAGCCTGGTGAGCTGGTGGGCCTGCCCGGTCACGTCGCCGAGCCGGCGGAACATCGCCAGCGCACGGGTGTAGTAGCCGGCCGCGGGCAGGTAGCGTCCGGCGCTCTCTTCGATCATCCCGATGTTCCCCAGGGCTCGCGCCTGGCCGAGCCGGTTCCCGGCGGCGTCGAACAGGGCGTACGCCGCCCACATGTCCGAGGCGGCGGGCCCGGCCCGGCCCGCCTGCATGTGAAGGCCGCCGAGGGCGACCAGCGCGGCCGCTTCGGCGTCGCGGTCACCGATGGCGCGGGCGCCCTTCCTGGCCTGCCCGTGGACGGCCAGCGCCGTCGTCTCGTGCCGGCCGTCGAGGTAGCGGAACAGCAGCGCGGACAGCGTCACGGTGTGCCGGGGCAGCCCGTGCGCGGCCAGCGCCTGGAGGGCAGGCAGTTCGGCGTCCAGCCAGTCCCGCGCGCTGTCGGCGTCGGGGAGCGGGGGTATCGCGCTCTCCGATGGGGCGACCACGGGACGGCGAACCGCCTCGGCGGGGTAGAGGCGATCCATCGCCGCCGCGACGCCGGCGAGGTAGTAGCCGTAGAGCCGGTCCAGTGCCGCGGGCTCGTCGCAAACGCTTTCGAGCTCCGCGGCGTACGCCTTCAGCAGGTCGTGCATGCCGTAGCGGTCGGCGCCCGCGGGATGGACCAGATGCGCGCGGACGAGAGCGTCCAGCCGGGCCTGGGCCTGGTCGAGGGAACAGCCGGTCAGCGCCGCCAAGGCGTACGAGTCGAACACGGGTGCCGGATGCCTGCCGAGGAGGGCGAAGGCGTCAACGGTGCCTTCGCGGAGCTGCCGCAGCGACCACGAGAACACCGCGCGCACCGCCGCCCGCTGGTCGTCACCGGAACTGAGCAGTTCCAGGGTCTGCTGTGCCGCCCGTAGTTCGCAGACCAGCCGTGACAAGGGGGTGGCGGGCCGGGATACGGCGAGTTCGGCGGCCAGGCGCAGGGTCAGTGGCAGCCGTGCGCACCGTTCGGCCAGTTCCGCGGTGGTCTCGGGCTCGGCGCCGACCCGGTCGCCGATCAGCCGCCGGAGCAGTGCGACGGCGTCGGCCGCCGACAACCGGTCGACGGCGATCCGGTGCGCGCCGTGGAGCGCGACCAGACCGGCCAGCGAGTCACGGCTGGTGACCACCACGACACAGGTGTTCGTGCCGGGAAGGAGCGGCCGGAGCTGCTCGAGTGTCGCCGCGTTGTCGAGCATGACCAGCATCCGGCGGCCCGCCACCTCGGTGCGGAACCGCGCGGCGCGTTCCGCCTCGCCGAGCGGGATACCGGCGCCTTCGGGCAGCAGCGCGGACAAGAGCGCGGCCAGCGCGTCGGACGATCGCATCGGCTCGCCCGGGGCGTAGCCGCACAGGTCCAGGTACAGCTGCCCGTCCGGGAACCGGTCCCGCATCCGGTGCCCCCAGTGCACGGCGGTCGCGGTCTTCCCCGCCCCGGCGGTACCGGTGAGGCAGACCAGAAGCGGTTCCTCACCCGTGCCGGCGGCGAGCCGGTCCAGTTCGGCCAGCACGTCCGCCCGGCCGGTGAACGCCGCGACGTCCGCGGGCAGCTGGGCGGGTACCGGCGCGGACGCCGCACCGGCCGTCGGCAGGTCGTGGCGCAGGACGGCCTCGTGCACGGCGGTGAGTTCCGGGCCGGGGTCCACGCCGAGTTCTTCACGCAGCGCGCGGAGAACCCGTTCGTAGTGGAGGAGCGCGTCGGTGCCGCGGCCCACGGCGTACAACGCCCGCATCAGCGCCGCCGCGGCGGTCTCCTGCAGCGGATGCTCGTCGGTGAGCTCGGTCAGCCGGGTGAGCGTCGAAGCCGCGTCGCCGTCGCGGATCTTGGCCTCGGCCCACGCGAGGACCGCCGCCGCGTGTTCCTGGTGCAGGGTCCGGCGGGTGCGTTCCGCCCACTCGCCGCGCAACCCGGCCAGCGGCTCGCCTTCCCAGAGCTCGAGCGCCGCGTTCAACCTGGTGGCGTCGGTGGGGTGCTCGCGGAGGGCGCGCCGGAACCGGAAGACGTCGACCTGCTCCGGCCGGACGACGAGCCGGTATCCGCCGGGATCGCGGACCACCCGCGTGCCGCCGGGATCGGCCTGTTCGAGGGCGCGGCGGATCCGGGTGATGTGGGCCTGCAGGGAACGGCGCACCTGGGTGGGCGCCGACTCGCCCCAGACCCGGTCGATCAGCAGGTCGACGCCGACGGTGTGGCCCGCTTCCAGCAGCAATACGGCGAGCACGGCCTGCCGTCGCGGCTCGCCGACGGCGATGGCCTGCCCGCGCGCGTGCAACCGAACCGGTCCCAGGACCCGGAAATCCACGTCATCCCCTCGCCATCCCTGCCCGGAAGAATGGTAGGGCCGGTATTTCGGTCGCCACAACACAAGCACGACGTTTTCCGGTGGCAGGTCGCGCAGAAATCCTTTTACCGCAAGGGAAAGGAACGGAAAGAGCCGGTATCCGGTTGGTGGATAACCCGGTGGGGGCGGGGCGTCCGGTTCGTCGCGTGACACGAACCGCGGGGCCGGACCCGGTCGGATCGGACCAGTGGACCGTGCGCCCGCCGGGTACGCGGGACGGCTCAGAATCCAGGAGGGCGGAACCGATTGATTCGTAGGCGCGGATGAACTTTTCCGTCGCTCTCGTCGTTCCGCACGAATCGGTGACGCCGGTCACCGGCATAGCATCCCGGGAACTGCGGCCGACGCTTTCCCGGACACGAGGTGGAACATGGCGAAACTTTCCGAAATCGACGCCTGGTTGGAAGAGAACCTTTCCGCCCTGCTGGCCGAACACGGGGTTCCCGGCGCGGCCGTCGCGGTCCTCGCCGGCGGCGAGGTGATCGATCACGCGGCCGGCGTGCTGAACAGGGACACCGGTGTCGAGTCCACAGTGGATTCGGTGTTCCAGATCGGCTCGATCACCAAGGTGTGGACGACGACGCTGGCGATGCAGCTCGTCGACGAAGGTCTCCTCGACCTCGACAAGCCGGTGCGGAGCTACCTGCCGGAGTTCGTCCTCGCGGACGACGACGCGGCGTCGCGGATCACGGTCCGGCAGCTGACCTGCCACACGTCCGGCTTCGAAGGCGACATCTTCACCGACACCGGGGTGGGCGACGACTGCGTGGAGAAGCTCGTCGCGACGCTGTCGGACGTGCCCCAGCTGTTCCAGCCGGGGGAGATGTTCTCCTACAACAACGCCGCCTACTGCGTGCTCGGCCGCGTCGTCGAGGTGCTGCGGGGCAAGCCCTACGACGACTGCCTGCGTGACCATCTCTTCGCCCCGTTGGGGCTGACGCACGCGGCCGCCGGGCCGTACGACGCGATCCGGTACCGCGCCGCGACCGGGCACCTCGCGCCGTCACCGGACGACGAACCGCGGCCCGCCGGGGTCTGGGCGCTGGCCCGGTCGAACGCCCCGGCCGGATCGATGCTCTCGATGCGCCCGCGCGACCTGCTCACCTTCGCGCGGATGCATCTGTCCGAGGGCCGGGCGGACGACGGCACCCAGGTGCTCCGGCCGGAAACGGTGCGATCGATGTGGGAGCGCCAGGTCGAACTGCCCGACCTCGGCCTCCTGGGCGGGGCTTGGGGTTTGGGCTGGATGCTCTTCGACTGGCCGGGCGGCCCGGTGATCGGCCACGACGGCGGCACCATCGGCCAGTCGGCCTTCCTGCGGGTGGTCCCGGGCCGCAACGTCGCGGTCGCCCTGCTGACCAACGGAGGCCGGACCCTCCAGCTGTACGCGGACATCTTCCGGAAGGTGCTGGGCGACCTCGCCGGCGTCGAGGTCCCCGCCCTGCCGGAACCGAACGCGGCGGGGGCGCCTGCCGACCCGTCCAGGTACGTCGGCGAGTACTCGTCGCGGGTGGCCGACACCGTGGTCAGCCTGGACGACGACGGCAAGCTGTGGATCGAACGTGTTCCGAAGGGCGTCATGGCCGCTACGGGCGGGGAAGCCGAAAAGTCGGAGTTGCTGGCCTACAAGAACGACACGCTCGTCGCGGCCTACAAGACGATGCCCGGCCTGCACATGCCGCACGCGTTCGTCGGCGACGACGGCAACGGCCGGGCGCTGTACCTCCACACCGGCCGCGCCGACCGGCGGGTGAGCCGGTGAGCCGGATCGCCGACGAGATCGAGGCGGTCTTCGCGGCCGCCGGGGCACGCGGATTCGTCCACGCGCGGGAGGTCGGCGTCTCCGACGGTGCCGAGGTCGCCGTGGGCGCGGACGATCCGGTCGTGCTCGCGTCGGTGTTCAAGATCCCGGTCGCCGTCGCCTACGCCAGGGAAGTGGTGGCCGGGCGGCTGGACGAGACCGAGCGGACCCTGGTCACCGCCCGGTACCGGATCGGCGGGATCGGCACCGCGGGCTGTGCGGACGACGTCGAGATGAGCTGGCGCGACCTCGCCCATTTCATGCTGACGATGAGCGACAACGCCGCGACCGACCTCGTCTACCACCGGGTCGGGCAGGAGGCGGTCGACCGGGTGCTCGCGGACCTCGGGCTCGCCAGGACGCGGTTGATCGGCTGCTGCGAGGACCTCTTCGCCTCGGTGATCGCCGATCTCGGCGCGAAACCGGACGACGATCTGGAAGCCGTCTTCGCCGCCGCCACACCCGAACAGCTGTGGAAGCTGTCGGTACTCGACCCGGACCGCACGACGTCGTCGACCCCGCGGGAGATCACCGCGCTGCTGGACGCGATCTGGACCGACCGCGCGGGCGACCCGGCCGCCTGTGACCGCGTGCGGAAGATCATGGCGCAGCAGATCTGGCCGCACCGGATGTCGTCCGGTTTCCCCGCCGGGGTGGCGATCGCGGCCAAGACCGGGACGCTGCCCGCCGTCCGCAACGAAGCGGGCGTCGTGTCCGATGTGGATGGTCGCCGGTACGCCGTCGCGGTGTTCACCCGCGCCGAATCCCTCGCCGACCGCCTGCCCGCGGTCGACGCCTCGATCGGCACGGCGGCGCGCCTTGCCGTCGACCACCTTCGCGCACTTCCCGTCAAACCGTAGGAGAACCGCATGAAGACAGCTCGGCTCACCGCCGCCATGGCGGGCGTGGTGGCCTTGACCGTGAGCGCGTGCGGGGGGACGTCGCAATCCGGGGAGGACCGGACCGCGAACCAGAAACTGACCGATGGCAAGACCTTCACAATGGGTCTTTCGACCGATCCGGGGACGCTCGACCCGGCCGTCACCGTACTGTCGATCGCCAGGCAGATCGGCCGCTTCCTCTACGACGGCCTGATCCACCTCGACGCCGCGGGCAAGCCGGTGGCGGGGCTGGCGGAGAAGTGGGAGGCCACGACGACCACGGCGAGCTTCACCCTGCGCGACGGGGTGAAGTGCGCGGACGGTTCACCGCTGACCGCACGCGACGTGGCCGCGAACATCGACCACGTCGGTGATCCGGCGACCAAGTCCCCGCTGACCGGGGTCAGTGTCAAAGCGGGGACGAAGGCGGTCGCCGACGACGCCGCACGGACCGTCACGGTGACCAGCGGGTCACCGGATTCGTTCCTGCTGCGCAACGTGGCGGCCGTGCCGATCGTCTGCGCCAAGGGAATGGCGGACCGGGCGTCCGTCGCGAAGGGGCAGCACGGCACCGGCATGTTCACCATGACCGAGATCGTGCCGAACGACCACTACACCCTCACCCGGCGCAAGGACTACACCTGGGGCCCCGGCGACTGGAAGAGCGAACAGCAGGGACTGCCCGAAAAAGTGGTCTTCCGGGTCGTGCCGAACATGACGACGACGGCGAATCTGCTGCTGTCCGGGGAACTCAGCGCGGCGCAGGTGACCGGGCAGGACCAGCAGCGGCTGCGGTCGCAGAAGTTGTTCCACGCCGACATCGTCGTGCCGATGGGCGAGATCTTCTTCAACCAGGCACCCGGCAGGCCCGGTCAGGACGAGGCGGTGCGCCGGGCACTGACCCAGGCGCTCGATTTCGGCCAGATCGGCAAGGTGCTCACCACCGGCAACGGGCAGCCCGCCAAGGGCCTCGTCACCGGAGAACCCTTGGCGTGCCCCGGTGATTCGATCAACGGCAAGCTGCCACCCTTCGACGTCGCCGCCGCGAAGTCCGGGCTCGACGCCGCGGGATGGGCGCCCGGCCCGGACGGAGTGCGGGCCAAGAACGGCAAACGGCTGGCGCTCACCGTCGTCTACGGCACCCAGGTCGGGCCGACGATGGTCTCGGCCGCGGAGCTGATCCTGCAGGCGTGGAAGAACGTCGGGGTCGACGCCACGATCAAGGCCGTCGACGGCCCCGGCACGAGCCAGGTGCTGTTCGGCACCGGTGAGTGGGAAGTGTCGCTGGCACCGCTGGGCTTCGTCCTGCCCAGCCAGGCCGTTCCGTTCGTCTCCGGCGCGAAACCGCCGGAGGGCACGAATTTCGCGCATATCGGGAATGCCCGGTACACCGAGCTCGCGGGCAAGGCGTCGGCGCAGGCGGGCGAATCCGGTTGCGGTGACTGGCTGGCCGCCGAATCCGCGCTGTTCGAACGGCTCGACGTGGTGCCGTTCGTGAACTCGACCATCCCGACCTTCGCGAACGGTGCGCGGTTCGAGATGAACCAGGGGCAGATCCTGCCGTCGTCGATCCGGATGTACTCCTGATGACGAGCGCCGTCGCGACGGCGGGCCCGGGGAGCAGCCCGTGGCTCTCGTTCGGGATCCGCCGCCTCGGCCGGTTCGCGGTCTCGCTGTGGGTGCTGGTCACCACGGCGTTCCTGATGATCCAGCTGATCCCCGGCGACCCGGTCCGCGCGGCGCTCGGGCTGACCGCGCCCGCCGAGCTGGTGAACGCCCGGCGGGCCGCGCTCGGCCTGGACGACCCGCTGTGGAAACAGTACGTCGACTATCTCGCCGGGCTCTTCTCGGGCGACTGGGGAACGTCGATGACCACCGGGGTGCCGGTCGCGGACGTCATCGGCGACCGGCTCCCCGCGACCCTGCAGCTGGCGTTGCCCGCCTTCGTGGCGGTGATCGCGGTCGCGATCCCGCTGGGCCTGCTGTTCGCCGTGCTGACCCGCGGCGGCCGCCGTCGAGGCGGGGAACTGGCGTTCACCTCGACGACGGTCCTCCTGGCCGCGATCCCGGAGTTCCTGGTCGCGGTGGCCCTGGTGGCGTTCTTCGCGGTCCGGCTGGGTTGGTTCCCGGTGGCGGGCAGCGAAGCACCGGGCGCTCTCGTGCTCCCGGTGATCGCGCTGGCGCTCGGTCCGGCGTCGGTCCTCTCCCGCATCGTCCGCGTGGAGACGCTTTCCGTGCTGGGCAACGACTTCATCCGCACGGCACGGGCGAAACGCCTGCCCGCGCGGCTGGTCTACCTGCGGCACGCGCTGCCGAACGCGCTGACCGCGACCCTGACCATGGGCGGGCTGATGCTGACCGGGATGGTCGCCGGGACGGTGCTGGTGGAGAACGTGTTCGCCTGGCCCGGTCTCGGTTCCACCATCACGCAGTCGATCCTGCAGAAGGACTATCCGCAGGTCCAGGGAATCGTGCTCGTCTACGGCATCGGGGTCCTGCTGGTGAACCTGACGGTGGACGTGCTGCTGGCCGTCCTCGATCCGCGTTCGACGATCCGGGAGAACTGAGATGGCGAATCCGCGCGGGGCGAAATGGCTCGGGGCACTGCGCACCCCGCTGGGCGCGTGCTCGGCCGCCCTGCTGGCACTGGTGATCGTGCTCGCGGTGCTGGCGCCGATCCTGTGGCAGGACAAGGCTTTCGAGATCGACACCGACGCGATCGCCCAGGGCCCGTCGGCCGCGCACTGGCTGGGCACCGACGACCTCGGCCGCGACATCCTGTACCGCGTGCTGGTGGCGACCAGGCTGTCGATCGTGCTGGCGCTGCTCGCCACCGCGCTCGGGGTGGCGACCGGGCTCGTGCTCGGCACGCTGCCCTCGGTGCTGCCGCGTCCGCTCGCCAGGCTGGTGATCGCGGCGGTCAACATCGCGGTCGCCTTCCCCGGCCTGTTGCTGGTGTTGTTCTTCTCGGTCATCTTCGGCGTCGGGACGCACGGCGCGGTGCTGGCGGTCGGTTTCGCGCTGGCGCCGTCGTTCGCGCGGCTGGCGCAGACGATGGCCGCTTCGGTGGCGGGACGGGATTTCGTCGCGGCGGCCAGGATCTCCGGCGTCGGCCGGATCCGGTTGCTGTTCCGGCACATCCTGCCCAATATCGGCGAACCGCTGGTGGTCAACGCGACCATCGGCGCGGGTGGCGCACTGCTCGCCTTCGCCGGTTTGTCCTTCCTCGGCATCGGCGTGCAGGCCCCCGAATACGACTGGGGGCGGATCCTCGGCGAAGGACTCAACGGCATTTACGTCAACCCGGCGGCGGCGCTGGCGCCCGGTGTCGCGGTCGTCCTCGCCGGGCTCGCCTTCAACCTGGTGGGGGAGACCGTCGCCGGGGTGATCGGCGTGCGCACCGGGTCACGCGGACTCGAACCGCGGCCGGCCGCTCCGGCCAGGGAAGACGCCGTGGAGACCCCCGAAGACGCCGTGCTGGTCGTGGAGAACCTCCAGGTCGCGTTCCCGAACCCGGCGGGCTGGACCGTCCCGGTGCGCGGGGTGGGTTTCACCGTCCGCGCCGGTGAGGCGATCGGTGTCGTCGGCGAGTCCGGCTCGGGCAAGAGCCTGACCGGGCTGGCGGTGTCGCGGCTGGTCGAAGCGCCGGCCGTGGTCACCGCGGACAAACTCGAATTCGCCGGGAAACCGGTGCTGACGACCCCGGAGCGGGAGTTGCGCGGTCTGCTCGGCACTTCACTGGCGATGGTGTTCCAGGACCCGATGACGTCGTTCAACCCCACCAGGCGGATCGGGCGCCAATTGGCCGAAGTCGCCGAGCAGCATCAGGGCCTCTCCCGGCCCAAGGCGCTCGAACGGGCCGTGGACCGGTTGCGCGCGGTGCGGATTCCCGCCGCCGAACGACGCGCACGGCAGTATCCGCACGAGTTCTCCGGCGGGATGCGGCAGCGCGCGATGATCGGCATGGGCCTGATGGGCGACCCGAAGCTCATCATCGCCGACGAGCCGACCACGGCGCTGGACGTCACCGTGCAACGGCAGCTGCTGCGCCTGCTGGCGCGGACCAGGGCCGAACGGGACACCGCGATCATCCTGATCAGCCACGACATCGCGGTCGTTTCGCAGACGTGCGAACGGATGCTGGTCATGTACGCGGGCCGGGTGGTGGAGGACCTGCCGACCGCCGGGACACCGCGGCATCCGTACACGCGGGCCTTGCTGGCCGCGACACTCGACCTCGAGACCGATCGCGAAGCGCCGCTCGCGGTGATCCCCGGCCGCCCGCCGGAACCGGATCGGGTGCCCACCGGCTGCGCTTTCGCGGACCGCTGCCCGGCGGTGACCGATCGATGCCGTCTCGAAGACCCGGCGCTGGAACGCGTGGAACCCGGGCATCGCGTCGCTTGCTGGCATCCGGTGCCGCTTTCCCCACCTGTCAAGGAAACCGTGACCGCCGGAGGTGCGGAGTGAGCGATCTCGTCTTCGACGCGGTGAGCGTGCGTTACGGCGGACGGCGCGGACTGACCGCCGTCGACCGGGTCGGGCTCACCGTCCCTTCCGGACAGGTCGTGGGGCTGGTCGGTGAATCGGGATCGGGCAAGTCGACGCTGGCCCGCGCCGCCGTCGGGCTCTCGCCGATCAGTGCCGGACGGGTCCTGCTGGGCGGCGTCGACGTCCGCGAGCTGCCCCGCCGCCCGCCGTTGCAGATGGTGTTCCAGGATCCGTATTCCTCTTTGGACCCCCGGATGAGCATCGGGGAATCGATCACCGAAGCGATCCCGCGCGGCGTCCTCCCCGGGCGCGCGGCACGCCGGGACGAGGTCGCCCGGCTGCTGGAGCTGGTCAACCTCGATCCCGAACGCGCGGGCCATCTGCCGGGGCGGCTGTCCGGCGGCCAGCGGCAACGGGTGGCGCTCGCTCGCGCGCTGGCCGGGCGGCCCGAGGTGCTGATCGCGGACGAGATCACCTCCGCGCTCGACGTCTCGGTGCAGGGCGCGGTGCTCAACCTCGTCCGGTCCGTGCAACGGCGGCTCGGCCTGTCGATGCTGTTCATCTCGCACAACCTCGCGGTGATCCGCTATCTCAGCGACATCGTCGCCGTGATGTACCTGGGCCGCATCGTCGAGGTCGGCCCGGCCGAACAGGTGCTCACCGACCCGCGGCATCCGTACACGCGTGACCTGCTCGCCGCGGCGCCGTCGGCGACGAGCTCGCTGCTCGGCACCGGCTCGGACGAGGCGACCGCCGACGCCGAACCGGCCGACCCGCACCATCCGCCCGGCGGATGCCGCTACCACCCGCGCTGCCCGGTCGGCCCGCTCGTGCGCACCGACCGCGAACTCTGCCTTCAGGTGGATCCCGCGGAAGACGCGGCACACCGGCGTCACTCGGCGGCCTGCCACTTCAGCGAAAACGAGCTCATGATCCCCAGAGGAGCGAACGCATCATGACCCGACGTCTCGGTCTCGACGACCTGTACGACATCGCCGTTCCCAGCCGGCCTTCGCTGTCCCCGGACGGTGACCGGATCGTCTACGTCCTGCGTACCGCGGACCGTGCCGAGGACCGGAACGTGCACACGCTCTGGGAGGTCGGCGCGATCACCGGCGAGGCCCGGCCGCTCACCCGTGGAACCGCCGACATGGCACCGGAATGGGCGCCGGACGGCACGCGGATCGCATTCCTCCGGGCACAGGACGGGCCGCCGCAGGTGTGGCTCCTGCCGTCGTCGGGCGGGGAGGCCGAACAGATCACCGAACTCCCGCTCGGGGCGGGCGCGCCGGTCTGGAGCCCGGACGGCGGCAAGATCGCCTTCTCGGCCGCGGTCGACCTGGCGGGCGGCGAGTCCGCGCCGAACGCCCCGGTGGTGGCCGACCGGCTGGACTTCAAGGCCGACGGCGCCGGGCTGATCAAGACCATCCGCAAGCATCTGCACGTCCTCGACGTCGCGACGCGGGAAGTCCGGCAGGTCACCTTCGGCGATTGGCACGCCGGCGATCCGGCCTGGTCGCCCGACGGCACGCACCTCGCCTTCTCGTCCGGACAGGACGGCGACGCCGATCTGACCTTCCGTTCCGGTGCCTACGTGCTCGACGTGACCGCGAAGACCGCCGAGCCGCGGCTGGTCGGCTCCGGTGCGGGCATGGCGGGCACGGTCGGCTGGACCGCCGACGGCGACGCGCTGCTCGTGGTCGGCCGGGCCGACACCGAGGTCGGTCATCTCGGGTTGTGGCGTGTCCCGCTCGACGGCGGGGACCCGGTCGAGCTGACCGCCTCCCTGGACCGCAACGTGATGCCCGGCGGCCCCGGTTATCCGGGAGCCCTGCCGCAGGTGACGGAGGACGGCGCCGTGCTGTTCGGCGTCCGGGACCGCGGCTGCACCCATCTGTACGAAGTGGACGGTGAGCGCCCGCGTGCGGTACTGGCCGGCATGGATCACGTGGTGTCCGGAATGGACATCGCGGGCGGGCGGGTCGCGGTCGTCCTGGCCACGGGTGATTCGTTCGGCGAGGTCGCCGTCGTCGACCGGGCCACCGGGGCCGTCGACGTGCGCACGAAGCACGGCGCCTCCGTGGCCGAGGTCGAGCTTTTCCGCCACGAGGAACGGGAATTCACCATCGGCGACGGCACCGTCGTCCACGGCTGGCTGCTGCGGGACCGGGCGCGATCCGGCGCCGCGCCGTTGCTGCTCGACATCCACGGCGGCCCGCACAACGCCTGGAACGGCGCGGCCGACTCGATCCATCTCTATCACCAGGCACTCGTCGCGCGCGGCTGGGCGGTGCTGCTGATCAACCCGCGGGGCAGCGACGGCTACGGCGAGGACTTCTACACCGCCGCCGTCGGCGGATGGGGCGTCGCCGACGCGGCCGATTTCCTGGAACCCCTGGACCAGCTGGTCGCCGAAGGGATCGCCGACGCGGATCGGCTGGCCGTCGCGGGTTACAGCTACGGCGGCTTCATGACCTGCTACCTGACCAGCCGCGACAGCCGGTTCGCGGCCGCCGTCGCCGGTGGTGTGGTCAGCGACCTGACCAGTATGGGCGGCACGTCCGACGCCGGGCACTACCTGGCCGTCGGTGAACTCGGCGGCCCGGCGTGGGACAAGGCCATCGAGCGGTTCTCGCCGTTCGCCCAGGTCGAACGGGTGCAGACGCCCACACTCGTCATCCAGGGCGCGAACGACGACCGGTGCCCGGTCGGCCAGGCCGAACAGTGGTTCGGCGCCCTGCGCGCTCGGGGCGTCCCGTCCCGGCTGGTGCTGTACCCGGACGCCTCGCACCTGTTCATCCTCGACGGGCCGCCGTCACACCGGTTCGACTTCAACCGCCGCGTTCTCGAGTGGGTCGAGCAGTACACGGCGCCCGCCGACGGACCGTCACGGGTGCCGATCGAGGCGGCGCACTGGCGGCGACGGCTGGCCGAGCTGGCCCGCAAGCACCGCGTTCCGGGTGCGGCGCTCGGCATCACCCGGGTCGGTGACGACACCGAAGTGCTGGCTTCGTACGGCGTGCTGAACACGAAGACCGGGGTCGAGGTCACCGACGACTCGGTGTTCCAGATCGGCTCGATCTCCAAGGTGTGGACCGCGACCGTGGTGATGCGCCTGGTCGACGAAGGTCTCCTCGAACTGGACGCGCCGATCGCGGACGTGCTGCCGGAACTGCGGCTGGCCGATCCCGGGGTGGCCGGGAAAGTCACCATGCGGCATCTGCTGACGCATACCAGCGGAATCGACGGCGACGTCTTCACCGACACCGGCCGCGGCGACGACTGTCTCGAACGCTACGTCGAAATCCTCGACCAGGCCGCGCAAAACCATCCGCTCGGTGAGACTTTCTCCTACTGCAACTCGGGATTCGTGGTCATGGGCCGGGTGATCGAGAAGCTCACCGGGCTGACCTGGGACGCGGCGATGCGGGAGAAACTGTTCGCCCCGCTCGGTCTCACCCACACCGTGACCCTGCCCGAGGAGGCGTTGCTCTTCCGGGCGGCCGTCGGTCACGTGGCCAACGGAGACGAGGATCCGGCGCCCGCACCGGTCTGGGGCCTGCCCCGGAGCATGGGCCCCGCCGGGCTGATCACCGCCACCGCGAAGGACGTGCTCGGCTTCGCGCGGCTGCACCTCACCGGCGGGCTGACCCCGGCGGGGGAACGGATCCTGACGACGGCCTCGGTCACCGCGATGGCCGAGAAGCAGACCGACATCCCCGACAAGCACTCGCTCGGCGATTCCTGGGGTCTCGGCTGGATCCGGGACACCTGGGGCGGGCAGCGCGTGATCGGCCACGACGGCAACACGATCGGCCAGTCGGCGTTCCTCCGGCTCCTGCCCGATCAGGGGCTGGCGATCACCCTGCTCACCAACGGGGGCAACACCCGGGACCTGTACATCGAGTTGTACCGGGAGATCGTCGCCGAACTCGCCGACGTCGCGATGCCCCGGCCGCTCGAACCGCCCGCGACTCCGGTCACCGTCGACGGATCGAGGCACGTGGGCGGCTACGAACGGGCGGGCGCGCGGATGGACGTGCTGGCCGACGGGGAAGGGTTGCGGCTGCGGCAGACCGCCACCGGACCGCTCGCCGAACTCCTGGCGGAGAAGACACAGGAGTTCGAACTGGTCCCGGTGACCGACTCGCTCTTCCTGTGCCGTGAGCCCGGCACGCGGACGTGGATGCCGGTCACCTTCTACACGCTGCCGACCGGTGAGCAGTACATGCACTACGGCGTGCGGGCGACGCCCAAGACGTCCTAACCGGTCGTGATGTCCGTGAAGGCCTCCTTGAGGGACCCAGAGTCCCTCAAGGAGGCCTTCACGGACCGGTCAGCTTTCGGCCTTGACGTACAGGCGCACGGTTCCGCCACGGTGCGTGCGGAAATAGTTCTGGAGCTGCGCGCTGCTCGCGACGCATCCGGCGCTGGTGAAGTCGTTCTCGCCGGTTCTGGGCAGTACGACGGAACACTGCGCGAGATAGCTGAACTTGTCCGGCCACAGCACGAAGAACGTCGCGGTTCCGGAACCCGTGCCGCCGTTGTTGCGGAAGACGGCGCTCATCGAGCAGGCCTTGTCGTCGCACGGCCCGTTCCACTGCGAGGAGCGCACCTGGAAATCGGGCCGTGCCGGTGGCGTCGTCCGGGCGGCCCGGGTGGTGGGCGCCTCCGCCTCATCCGTGGTTCGCGCCGGTTCGCGGGTCGTCCGTGCCGGGGTGGTCCGGGTCGTCCGCGGCGCACTCGTGGCCACGGCGAGCGGCCGTGAAGCCGACGTCTGGCTGGTGGGGGAGGGCGCGAGGCCCTTCAACGGATTGAAGCCGGTCAGTGTGTTGACGGCCGCCAGAATGGCGAAAACCCCGCTGATCGTGCCGACGATGACGCCCCACTTCTTGTAGTCCGGCTCGTCATCGGTCTTCTTCGACTCGTCCCCCGGCATCGCCCCATTCTACGGGCACATCCCCTTACGGCGGAAAGAAGAATTCAGCCCCTTCAGGTACTTGAGGAGCAGACGCCGGAGCCATGATTCACCGGCCCTCTCCCGGGTACACGAAGATCGAAAGCGGAACCGACGAGACAGGAGATACCGTGCACACTTCAACGCTCCGGCAGGTCACCGTGCGCGAAGGGCCGTTCGCGTCGGTGTACTTCGACAGCTCGCACGACACCGAGGACGCCGCCGCGCGACTGGACCTGCGCTGGCGGTCGCTCCGCAAGCGGCTGGCCGACGAAGGCGCCGAGGAGCGGACACTCGGCGCGCTCGACGCGGCGGTGGCCGCCGCGCCGCCTTCGGAGGGCAGGGCCGGTCGTGCCCTGGTCGCGGAGGGCGGAGACGTCGTGCTCGACGAGGAACTCGTGGAGCCGCCACTCCGTGAGGTGGCCAGGGTCGCGCCGCAGCCGTACTTGCTCCCGCTTCTGCGGCTCACCCCGGCGGTCGTGCCACATGTGGTGGTGGTCGTGGACAAGACGGGGGCCGATCTGTTTGCGGTCGGCGAGGACGGTGCCGAAAAGCGGACCGTCGAAGGCGCGGACCACCCGGTGCACAAGGTGCGCGGCGGTGGCTCGGCCTACTGGAACATCCAGCATCGCGTGGAGGCCGTCGCCGAGCGCAACGCCGCGGAGGTCGCGCGGGAGGCGGTCAAGCTCGCCGACTCCGTCGGAGCCGAGGTGCTGGTGCTCGCGGGCGAGGTGCAGGCGCGGGCGCTGGTGCGTGACGAACTCCCTCCGCGGGGGACGGACAAGGTCGTCGAGCTCGAAGAAGGCGGCCGGGCGGAAGGGAGCAGGCCGGAGGCGCTCGAAGCCGAAGTGCGGCGAGTGCTGGCGGAGCACGCGGAACGCCGTCGCCGGGACGTGATCGACCGCTTCCGCGCCGGACAAGGTCGCGACGGCGGGACGGCGGTGGACGGGCTCGCGCGAACGACGGCGGCCCTGCGATCGGGCGCCGTCGAGACGCTGCTGATCGACGGTGAGTCGCTGGCCGACCGGCTCGTCTGGGTCGCGGGCGACCCGACACAGGTCGCGACCACGAAGGAGGATCTCGACGTTTCGGGGGCCGCCGCGGAAGCTCTCACGCAGTGTCGTGCGGACGAGGCGATTCCGGCGGCCGTATTGGCCGAAGGCGCGGAACTCGTCCCCGTCAGCGGTGAGGGCTTGGCCGAGGGTGTCGGCGCGGTACTGAGGTTCGCGATCTGAGCTCAGTGCGCGACGGTGCTGTCACGTTCCTCGCCGGTGGCCTGCTCCGCGCGGTGAGGACGGCAGAAGGTGCACACGAGGGTCTGCCCGACCTCACCACCGTTGTCGGCGACGAGCCGGGCGGCGTGCACCGCGGGCCGGCCGCACTTCTCACATTCGAGGGCGGTGCTGTCGCGGTTGATGACCATGCGGGTGATCATGGGGACTCCTCGGAGGACGGTGGCCTGCCGCCGAATACCCTCACGCGGTTTCGCCACGCCCCCGAGGAGCCCTTGTCACCCGAATGACGTAACGCTCAGGACGTCGTGACGGCGTCCCGTGCCTTCTCGCCGCCGGCGACGGCGCTTTCCCGCGCGCAGTGGGCGCAGCAGAAGAACCGGTCCTCCACCTGGATTCCGTGTCCGACCACCCGGCATCCGCAGTGTTCGCAGATCGGCGCCAGCTGGTGGATCGCGCATTCGAAGGAGTCGAAGGTATGCCTCGCTCCTTCGACGGTGTGGATCTCGAACGTCTTCTCGTAGTCGTTTCCGCAGACTTCGCAGGCGGTCATCGGACATCCTCCTTCGGTTCGGTGTTCAGTTCCCGGCCGGCAAAGGGATCCGGCCACCGGCGAGGACCGCTTCGAGCCGGCCGGGGAGCCGGTGGCTGACGGGGAAGCTTGCGGGCCAGGGCGCGCGGGTCAGCCATATCGGTGGGCTACCCGGCTCGGTTGTCCGACAACCACGGCCGCATGAATCGACGCGAAAAGGGGTATTCGACGAGAGGTGATCCGCATGGAGCGACTTGGTCCGCCGGCGCGCATGTGGCTGCTGCGCTCCGCCGCCCGGATCCGTTTCGAGGCGCGTGGCCGCGCGGCGAACACGGTTTCCCGCGCGGTACCGGCAAAGCGGTCCGGTCCGCCCGGGGAGGCTCGGGCAGCTGGCCCTGATCGGCTATCCCGGAGCCGGGTCGCCCGGTACGACCAGGCCCGATTCATAGGCGAGCACGACGAGTTGCGCCCGGTCGCGGGCGTGGAGTTTGGTCATGGCCCGATTGACGTGGGTTTTCGCGGTCAGCGGGCTGATCACCATGCGATCGGCGATCTCGTCGTTGGACAGCCCTCGTGCGACCAGGGTGACGGCTTCGCGTTCGCGGTTGGTCAGCTCCTTCAGCCCGCTGCCCGTGCCGGCGCCGGGCGGCAGGGTGACGTACCGGTCGATCAGCTTGCGGGTGATCGACGGAGCGAGCAGGGCGTCGCCCCGAGCGGCGACGCGAACGGCGTGCAGGAAGTCTTCGGGTTCGATGTCCTTGACGAGGAATCCCGCCGCGCCCGCGCGCAGCGCGTCGAAGACGTACTCGTCCAAGCCGTAGTTGGTCAGGATGACGACGTGCACGCCGGACAGGGCCGGATCGGCGGCGATACGCCGGGTCGCCTCGATGCCGTCGACGACGGGCATCTGGATGTCGATGAGCGCGATGTCGGGCAGGTGCTTCCTGGCGAGCGTCACGCCGTCGCTCCCGTCGGAGGCTTCGGCCACGACCTCGATGTCGTCCTCGACGTCGAGCAGCGCGCGGAAGCCGCTGCGGAGAAGCGGCTGATCGTCGACCAGCAGGACACGGATCACGACGTTCGCTCCACGGGCAGTTCGGCGTGGACGGAGAACCCGCCGGTGCTTCGCGGCCCGGCGTGGAGACGGCCGCCGAGGGCGGTGACCCGTTCCCGCATCCCCAGCAGCCCGACACCGGGCACCGATGCGGTGTCCGGGGTGGCCTCGCCGTCGTCGTCGACCTGGATGGCGAGAGCGCCGGGGCGGTGGTCGATCCGGACCGACGCGGTCGTGGCCGCGGCGTGCCGGGCGACGTTGGTCAGCGATTCCTGGACGATCCGGTACGCGGTGCGGTCCACCGCGGTGGGCAGGTCGGGCCGCTGCCCTTCGACGACGAGCGTCGCTTCCAGACCGGTCGACTTCGCCCGTTCCACCAGGTCAGGGACCCGGTCGAGCCCGGGCGGCGGGCTCGTCCCGTCGTCACGCAAGACCTCCAGGGTCGCCCGCAGCTCACGGGTCGCCTCACGACCGGCTTCCCGGATCGCGAACAAGGATTCCGGCACCGGTTCACCCCGCTTGGTCGCCAGGTGGACGGCGACTTCGGCCTGCACCTTGATGACGGAGATCTGGTGGGTGAGCGAATCGTGCAGTTCCCGCGCGATGTGCAACCGCTCCTCGTCGGCCCGGCGCCGCGCGGTCTCCTCGCGGGTGCGCTCGGCCTCGTCGGCCCGGCGTTCGGCCTGTCGCAGCGCTTCGCCCGCCGCGCCGGCGGCGATCAGCCAGGCCAGCTGAAGCGCGTCCCGGCTCTGTGCGAGTGCCTCGCCCACGGTGGCGGCGTTGGCGGAGGCCAGGAGCACGAGCGGGAGGGCGGCGATCATGAGCAGCGATCCGGCGACGGCGACGATCCGGTGACCGGCCCGGACCGCGGCGTAGACCGCGACCAGATAGGCGACGACCGGAACGTCGAAGCCGACGGCCTGGTAGCCCAAGGCGCACACCCCGGTCACGGCCAGCACCGCGATCGGCGCCCGGCGGTGCGCGGCGAGTGCCAGACCTCCGGCGACCAGCGACAGATGGCCCAGCCAGCCGAAGCTCGTGGGGGAGTCCACTCCGGACAGTTCCGTGACCAGCAGGATCGCCGTCACCCCGACGGCGATCGCCCAGTCCCAGACCTTGCTCATGCGTGAACCCTAGCCAGCCGCCCGCCTGAGCGACTCCTCCCCGCGGACGATCCCCGGACTACCGCACCCGCGGTAGTCCGGGCGTTCCTGCGGCATCGGCGGTAGCCCGGATTGCCTGCGTTCACGGGACGCCCCCGGCGGTCCCGGCGGACACCATTCAGGGACATCCAGCCGTTGAACGAAGGAGCACCCCATGCCGGTCCATCTGCTGTCCGAGCCGATCGCCGCCGCCTCCCTGACCTCAGGGCGGCTCTGGTCCCTGGCGGCCGCGCTGGCGGGGGTGATCGGGGTGATCGCCGGAGGGCTGGCCCTCGCCCGCATCCGCTCCGGCACCACCCGGCGCGGAGCCTTCGTGGCGCTCACGGCAGGGCTGATCGGCATGGCGGGCGGTGGTTACGTCGTGGCCGCCGCCGAGGGCGGCCCCGGCACCGGCTACGGAATCGTCGGCGGTTTCGTCGCACTGGTGATCGGCTTGCTCGCCGCGACCCTCGGATGGCTCGCCCTGTCGCGTGCCCGCCGCGCCGCCTGACGGGGCCGGTCAAGTCTCGTGAGTGGTAAGGACGGTTAGAACCGTCCTTACCACTCACGAGATCCCGCTCAGTGATGCGCCGGGTAGCGGGCCCGGAGTTCGTCCGCGGTCTTGCCTTCGGTGAGTTGGAGGAGATAGGCGTCCACCGGGGCGTGGGAGCTGAGTTCGGTGAAGTGCCGGTGGACGATCGCTTCGACCTCCTTGCGCCGGGCGGGGAAGCGCTCGGTCAGCGCGTCGATCAGTTTCTCGAGGTTTTCGTCGCTGGGTGGCAGGTGCGGCGGGTCTGCGGTCATGACAACTCCACGATCTCGGGAGACGGCACCGCAAGACGATAACGGTCCCCGCGCGCCGAGGTCTAGATATATCAACCTGTATTGATGTACCTTCGGTCCATGGCGACCGTCGAGATGTCCGAGCCGCCGCCGTTCGTGCGGCTGGCGAGTGATCCGCTGCGCTGGCGGCTGCTGCGCGAGCTGTCCCACGGCGACCGCCGGGTGCGCGAGCTGGTGGAACTGGTCGGGCAGCCGCAGAACCTGGTGTCGTACCACCTGCGCAAGCTCCGGACGGCGGAGCTGGTCACGGCGAGGAGAAGCAGTTTCGACGGCCGTGACACCTACTATCACCTGGACCTCGGGCGATGCGCGGACGCGCTCGCCGAGGCGGGGAGTGCGCTGCACCCCGCTCTCGCGCCGCATCCGGCGGACGCGAAGAGATCCGGTTCCCGGCACAAGGTCCTGTTCGTGTGCACCGGAAACAGCGGACGGTCGCCGATGGCCGAAGCGCTGCTGCGGCACCGGGCCGGATCGATGGTCGAGGTGGCCAGCGCGGGCAGCCTGCCGAAACCGCTGCATCCGGACGCCGTGCGCGTCATGGCCGAGCGCGGCATCGTCCTGACCCACGAACCGTCCCATGTGGACGGTCTCCGGAACCGGCGATTCCATTGGGTGATCAGCCTTTGCGACCGGGTGCGCGAGATCTGCCCGGAGTTCCCCGGGCATCCGCGCGTCGTCCATTGGAGCCTGCCGGACCCGGCGAGGGAAATCGACGACGCGGGCGAGACCTATCCGGCGTTCCGCCGCCTCGCCGCCGAACTGGACCGCCGGATCGGTTTCCTGACCGCCCGGCTCGGTGTGAAGAAGCTGAACGATGAGGTGAAAAGGACATGACTTCGGACCTGGTGAGCGTGCGTTACCTGGTCGACGACGTCGCGGCCGCCGTCGAGTTCTACACCCGGCACCTGGGTTTCACCGTGCGCTCGAGTGCGGTGCCCGCGTTCGCGGACGTGGTGCGCGGGAATCTCCGGCTGCTGCTCAGCGGACCGAAGAGCTCGGCGGGCCGTCCGATGCCGGACGGGACCGAACCGGCGCCGGGCGGCTGGAACCGCATCCACTTCGTCGTCGACGACCTCGACGCCGAAGTCGCCAGGTTGCGTGCGGCGGGTGTCCGGTTCCGCAGTGACGTCGTGACCGGGCCGGGCGGCCGTCAGATCGTGTTCGACGACCCGGCGGGCAATCCCGTCGAACTGTTCCAGCCGGCGGCCCGGTGACACCGCACGGCGACCAGGAGCCCGCGATGCCGGACGAGTCCACTCAGGACGGCGTCGCCACGCCCGGCCTCGGAACCGTCCTGCGGGAATGGGGCCGGATCGGCTGCATCGGTTTCGGGGGCCCGCCCACCCATATCGCCCTGCTCCGCAAGTTGTGCGTGCGGCGCCGGGGCTGGCTGTCGGATCAGGAGTTCGAGGACGCGATCGCCGCCTGCAACCTGCTGCCCGGCCCGGCGTCGACCCAGCTGGCGATCTTCACCGCGTGGCGGGTACGCGGCCGCGCGGGGGCACTGGTCGGCGGCGCGGCGTTCATCGTGCCCGGCCTCATCGTGATCTTGGCGCTGGCCGCGCTGTTCCTCACCGGGTCACCGCCCGCTTGGGTCCGGGGCGCCGGTGCGGGAGCCGGTGCGGCCGTGGCCGCCGTCGCGGTGCACGCGGGCGTCGGCCTGATCCCGGCGGGGTGGCGGCGCGCGGCTACCACGGGGCGCGTGCGCTGGGCCCTGTACGTCGTCGCGGGTGTGGCGTCGGCCGCCTTGGTCGGCCCGTGGCTGGTGCTCGTCCTGCTGGGCTGTGGCCTGATCGAGCTGACCGTGAACCGCGCACGGCGCGGCGAATCCACCGCCGCCCTGTTCGCCGTCCCGGTCAAATCGCTGGCCGCCGCGGCCGCGGGCGCCGGCGTGTTCGCGTCGGTGGCGTGGGTGGCGCTCAAGGTCGGGATGCTGTCCTACGGCGGCGGTTTCGTCATCATCCCGCTCATGCAGGACGACGCGGTGAACACCTACGGCTGGATGACCGCGGGGGAGTTCCTCAACGCGGTCGCGCTCGGCCAGGTCACCCCGGGGCCGGTGGTGCAGACCGTCGCCGTCGTCGGCTACGCGGCGGCAGGGCTCGCCGGTGGCCTCCTTGCCTCGCTGGTCGCCTTCGCCCCGTCGTTCCTCTTCATTCTCTTCGGTGCCAAGCATTTCGACCGCCTGCGCGGCAACCCGAACGTGCGGGCGTTCCTCGACGGCGCCGGCCCGGCCGCCGTCGGCGCCATCCTCGGCTCGGCGATCCCGCTCGCGCTCAGCCTGACCCAGGCATGGCAGTACGCCGTACTCGCCGGTGCCGGGGTCCTGCTGTTCGTGTTACGGCGTGGGGTGGTGACCACGATCCTGATCGCGGCCGGTGCCGGAACGGTCCTCGCGCTGGCGGGAGCGCTCCTGCCGGCGTAGTGGCTGTGCCTTCTACGACCTTTCGCGGACTGCGTCTAGCTCAACCCACGGGTGGTGACGACCCGCGCGTTGCCGTCGGCCAGGTGGTACGAGAGACCGGCGACGGCGGTCTTCCCGGCCTCGATCTTGTCGGCGAGCAGCCTGGAGCGGTCGACGAGGAGGTCGACGGTGTTGCGGATGTGCTCGTCGATGATGTCGTCGTTGTCGGTGAGCCCGGCGGCTTGGGCGGCGAGGACACTCGGGGTGACCCGCTCGACGACGTCGCGGACGAAGCTGTTGGTGTCGAGTCCGTCGGTCAGCGCCGCGCGGGTCGCGGCGACGGCGCCGCAGGAGTCGTGGCCGAGGACGACGACCAGGGGAGCTTTGAGGATGCTGACGGCGTACTCGATGCTGCCCAGCACCTCCGAACCGGCGACGTGCCCGGCGGTGCGGACGACGAACAGGTCGCCAAGCCCGCGGTCGAAGATGATCTCGGCGGCCAGTCGCGAGTCGGAACAGCCGAACAGGACGGCGAAAGGGCTCTGTTCAGGGGCGGTTTCGGCGCGGCGTACCGCGTCCTGGTTCGGGTGTTCCGGGGTGCCGGCGACGAAGCGTCGGTTACCGGAGAGCAGAAGGTCGAAGGCCTCGGAAGGGGTCGGCGGCGCGTCGCTCATGATCCGGACATTACCGGATGCCGGTCTCGCCATCCGTTGACGTACCGCTGAACGCGCGACGTTCCCGGCGTTGGTCCACAAAGGCCTTCACCGCCTTCCGGATTCGCTGCCGTGGCGTACATCGAAGCGAACCTGCCGGAGCCGATGCCCCTCGGCCGGTTCGGTGAGCTTCCGTCGGCGACGCGTCATTGATCGAGTCGCGTGGCGACGGCGCGCATGGCGCGGCCGACGGCCTGGAGGTCTTCGGGCGCGATCACGTCCACGAAGTGTTCGCGGACGGTGCGGAGGTTGTCCGGAGCCGCGCGCAACAGGGTCTCGTACCCCTCGTCGGTGAGCCGCGCCCGCACGCCACGGCCGTCGTCGGCGGTCGATTCCCGCCGGACCAGCCCGCGGCTCTCCAGCCCGCCGACGCGGTGCGACAGCCGGCTGCGCGAGTAGTACGCCGATTTCGCGAGGTCCGCCATGCGCATCGACCGGCCGGGGGCTTCGGACAGCCGCACCAGGAGTTCGAACTCGGCCAGGGAAAGGCCGTGCTCCTCGCGCAGCCGCCGGTCGAGCAGGTCGATGAAGCGCACGGAGCCTTCGATGAACGCCCGCCAGTCGCGCTGCTGTTCCGGGTCGAGCCAGTCGGTCACGGCACACACCGTAACAGTTGACGTCTTCAACCACTTCGGTCTAGCTTTGGTTGAAGACTTCAACTAGATGGGAACCTGATGACGAACGAAGCCTGGGTGATGCAGGAGAAGGACGCGGAGATCGTCGAGAAGCCCGCGCTGTGGTTGCTGGCCGACGGCGAGCACACGGGCGGGTTTCTCGGCGCCAACCGGTTGTCACTTCAGGCCGGGGAGCCCGGCACGAAACCGCACTACCACGAGAAATCCGCGGAAGCCTTCTACGTGCTGGACGGAGCGCTGCGCATGCTGGTGGGTGAGGAAACGGTCACGGTCGAGCGCGGTGGCTACGTGGTGATCCCGCCGGGGGTCCGGCACGCCTTCGCCGCGCCGCCGGACCGGGCCGCGGACGTCCTCATCACGCTGGCGCCGGGCGTCGACCGGTTCGGCTATTTCCGCGTCCTGCCCGAGATCCTGCGCGGGAACGTCGCGCCGGAGGAGGTCGAGCGCCTGCACGAGCGGTACGACGTCCACTTCGTCGACGTGCCGGAGTGGGACGCCGCCTAGCCGCTACGGAGCCGCCGGGTTGCCTCGTCGTCGATGCTGACCCTCCTGACCGAACCGACGCCGCCCGATCCGGCCAGCACCATCGCGACGAACAGGAGAGGGAACAGCAGGGTGCGCACGACCATGGCCCAGCAGGCCGCCGCGCCGATCCGCCCGCCGTCCTTGATCCGGACGAGCCTGGTCCCGGTGAACGCGGCGCCGAGCACGCGGCCGTTGCCGAAGAACAGGCCATAGAGCACCGGGACACCGATCAGCAGGCCGAGCAGGGCCAGCAGCGCCGCGCTGTCGGGCAGCACGCTGTTCCGGGTGACGACCGCGAACACGACGAAGCCGGTCGCCGTGCCCAGGAGGTAGACGGCGAAGTCCACGAGCCAGGCCAGGAACTCGGCCCAACCGCCCGCCGAGACGTAGAGGGTGCCGTCGTCGAACGCGCTGAGCCGTTTCGCGATCTTCGGGCCGAGTGTGCGTTCGACCTGCTCCCTGGCGATGGCCGGCCGGTCGGTCATGGACTGCCCCCACCTGTCTCTCGGTCATCGCTCCGCGCGTGGTCACCGGTCCGGGGGATTATGCGGCGGGGTCCGAGCTGTGGTGTGAACAGCCCACACCTCCCGGCCGGGCATGCTTCGATAGGCGATCGACTCTTCGGCGGGTGATGAGACATGACGAGCGACAGTGACGTCCGGCGGCGGCCCCTGACGACTTACGTCAGCCGTGCGGAAGACGAGGACGAGGTCCGGCGGCTGCTCGGGATGGGGCGCCTGGTGACCTTGACGGGCGCCGGCGGGGTGGGCAAGACCCGGTTGGCCGCCCAGGTGGCCAGTTCGCTCACCCGGGACTTCCCCGGCGGCGTGGCGGTCGCCGGGCTGGGGGAACTGCGGGACGACCGGCTCGTCCCGCGTGCGGTCGCCGACAGCCTCGGCCTGCACGACACCGCGGGGCACACCGACCTCGACGTCGTCGTCGCGTATCTGCGTCCCCGTCGGTCGTTGCTGCTGCTGGACAACTGCGAGCATCTCCGCGACGGCAGCGCCGAGCTGGTGACGGCGTTGCTGCGCGCATGCCCGGATCTCGTGGTCCTGGCCACCAGCCGCTGCTCACTGGGGCTCGCCGGTGAGCAGGTCCTGATGATCCCGCCCTTGCCCGTGCCCGACGGCGAGATCAGGTCAGCCGAAGCGGCGCTCGCGTTCGGCGCGGTACGGCTGTTCGCGGAGCGTGCCGCCAACGTCCTGCCCGCGTTCGAGGTCACCGAAGGCAATGTCGCGGATGTCGTACGCCTCTGTCGTGGCCTCGACGGCCTGCCGCTGGCGATCGAACTGGCGGCGGCCCGGATCCGCGTCTTGTCGCCTTCGCAGATCGCCGAGCGGGTCGAGAAGAACTCGGGGGTGCTGGCCAGTGGCCTCCGGATGCCCGTCGAGCGGCATCGGACGCTGCGCGCCACCATCGAGTGGAGCCACTCCCTCTGCACCGGGGACGAGCGGATCGTCTGGGCACGCTGTTCGGTGTTCGCCGGGCAGTTCGACCTGTCCGGCGTCGAGGCCGTCTGTGCCGAGGACGGCGGGCTGGGCTCCTTGGCCGTACTGGACGCGGTGGACGGTTTGGTCGACAAGTCGGTGCTGGCCAGGATCGA
This sequence comes from Amycolatopsis sp. TNS106, assembly GCF_019330265.1. Lineage (NCBI taxonomy): Bacteria > Bacillati > Actinomycetota > Actinomycetes > Pseudonocardiales > Pseudonocardiaceae > Amycolatopsis > Amycolatopsis sp. TNS106. The sequence goes on from NZ_CP024972.1 coordinate 347,754, forward strand.
GGGCACGGACAGGGTCCACTACCGGATGCTCCGGCTCCTCCGCGAATACGGTGCCCGGCAGCTCGCCGGTTCCGGCGACGAGCTCGCCGTGGCGAGGAAGCACCGTGACCACTATGCCCGGCTCATCGCCCAGGCCGCCGACACCTGGTTCGGACCGGAGCAGGACGAGGCCTACGAGCACCTGTCGGCCGCCCACGCCGACATCCGGGAAGCGTTGTCGTGGTCGCTCCGCACCCCAGGCGAAAGCCCGGTGGCGCTGGAGATGGCCACCGGCACGATCGAATACTGGGTGGCCCGCGGTGCGGCATGGGAACTGCGGGACTGGATCGATCGTGCGCTCGAGACGGCACCGCTGGAGACCCCGGGCCGGGCCAGGGGGCTGGCGATCGCGGCCCTGTGCGCCGCGCTGCACGCGGATCTGCCGCGTGCCCGGCGGCGGCTGGCCGCCGCCGAGACGATCGAGGACGAAGACGCGGCGCCCTACATCGCGCACGCCAGTGCCTTCGTGAGAATGCTGGCGACCGAGCCGGGCACCATGGTCCGTGCGGCGGAGGCCGTGCGGATCTTCGGTGAGCGAGGCGACGTACGACGTCAGATGCATCCGATGTTCATCCAAGGGGTCGCGCTGGCCTACCGAGGCGATCTTCCGGGAGCGCGGGCGCTGCTGGGCTCGATGCTCCGTCTGTGCGAGGAAGCGGGGGAGTACCGATATCGCTCCATGGCCCTGTTCGGGCTGGGGGTCGCCGAAGTCTGTTACGGAGGAGATCTCGACGACGGGGAACGGTGCGTCCGTGCCGCGCTGGAGATCGACCTCCGCGTCTCGGACGTGCTGTCCGCGGCCTACCGGGTGGACGGCCTGGCGTGGGTGGCCGCGCGGCGCGAGGATTGGGTCCGTGCGGCGGAACTCTTCGGGACCGCCGCCACGCTCTGGGACCGCTGCAGCGCCGAGCCCGACGTGGCCGTCACCATGACCCACCGGATGTTCCACCAGGCCACCCGGGACGCCTTGGGGGCGGCGCGGTTCGACGCCGCGTTCGCCGAAGGACGGCGGCGGAACCCGCACGACGCGCTGAGCGGTCCGCCGTCCGAGCCCGTCGGCGAACCGGCCGTGCTCGCGCCGCTGACGCCCCGTGAATCGGAGATCGCGCGGCTCGTCGCGGCGGGGCTGACCAACCGGGAGATCGCGGCGAGGCTGGTCATCGCGCGGCGCACGGTGGAGACGCATCTGCAGCACATCTCGCACAAGCTCGACTTCGTCAACCGGACCCAGCTGGCCGTCTGGGTCGAGCAGCGGCCGCTGTGACCTTCGGGGAGCACAGCGACCGCGGACGCCCGGCGTCAGCCGATCGGGCAGGTTCCTTGGTACACGGCGATCTTCGGGTCGTCAGCCGGAAGCGGGCACAGGAACTGGTCGTACCTGGTGTCCTCGTCCACGAAGCGTTTGAGCCACGAAAGGCTGTACTTCGCGATCGTCACGTTCGGACTCGTCGGCGCCATGTGGCCGGCCCCGGCCAGCAGCATGTACGCCTTGTCCAGCGACGCGGGAAGGCTTTGGTAGAACGGCCGGGAATGGGTGCCGTCCGGGGCGATGAAGTCGTTCTGGGCACTGACGACGAAGGTGGGGACCTTCAGGTCGGAGAACGTCGTGTTCGGATTCCAGCCCGTCAGCGGGATGGCCGCCTTGAGCGTGGGCGCCTTTTGGGACGCGATCAACGCCCCGCCGCCGCCCATCGAATGCCCCATGACGGCCAGCCTGTTCCGGTCGACACGGCTCTTGGCCTGGCTCGAGTCGGTGACGTAACGCAGCGCCGCGAGCAGCTGGTCGGAGCGCCTGTCCGGGGTGTCCCAGGTGCTCGTGGTCGAGAACGTGATGACGACGAAACCCTGGGAGGCCAGCCGCGGGCCGTACCAGGAGACCGCTGCCTCCGACTCCAGGAAACCGGGCGCGATCGCGATCGCGCCGAACGTGCCCTGGCCGGTGGCGGTCGGGTAGTGGATCGTCCCGCCCCCGAACCCCTGCCCGGCGGGGACCTTCTCGGTGGCGGTCTGGAACGAGCCACGATCCGCTTCGATACTGGCTTTCGTCGGTGCCGGGCCACGGGCATAAGGACTCTCTTCGGCGGCGGCCGGTACCGCCGCCACGACAAGTGCGGTCACCGCACTGAGAACCGCGGCGCCCCACTGTGATCCACGCTTCATCGCGAATGTCCTCTCGGGAAAACCGTTCCGAGGCCGGAACGGATTCCCAGGTATAGCGGGACTTCGGCGGGACGCGCGTCGTGGAAAACACTGAGCCGCGGAAAATTGTCATGTCGAGAAGGGTTTCGGTCTCGTGAGTGGTGAGATCTGTTCTGGTTGCGGGCGGCGATGGGGAGCGTGTCGCGAAAGCCACTTTCGCGACGTCCGATGTCCCGAAAGTGGCTTTCGCGACACGCGTTCGTGGGGCCGCGTGCATCAGCCGAGCGGTCTGGCGCGTTGGCGTTGCGAAAGCCACTTTCGCAACCTTCAACGTTGCGAAAGTGGCTTTTCGCATCACGTCACCTTTGCAAAGCCTCTCCGGCCACCGGTCAGGCGCCTGGCCGGTTCCCGGTGGGGATCGTGATGGGGGTGGTCGTCGGCGAGGTGCCCTTGTTGAGGAACAACATCGCCAGCGCGCGCACCAGCTGGTCGAACATGTAGAAGCCGGCGGGCATGACGGGGATCAGCCCCTCGCGGAAGGCGATGTAGGCGGGCCACGCGGTGCGGATGAGGGCAGCGGACGCGTAGTCGCGGCGCAGCCCGAGCCAGTCCCCGATGGCATCGCTCAGCACGTAGCGCACGAATTCGTTGAGGAATCCGCGAGTGACGCCCAAATCGACCTGCGCGGTCAGCCCGAGCAGGTCTTCGGCGAGCTCTTTCCCTTCGTGTGACGGGGAAAGGATGGGGGTGAGCACCTGCGCCGACTGCGCGTGCGCGGCGGCCCACGTCTTGGGGATGAACTCCTCCCGGACGCCGAGCAGGTGGATGGCGACCTGCCACATGTGGAGGAAGGCGTCCTCGTCGGCGGCCGACATCGGCACCTTCCACTCGCGCAGCTTCCGGTGCACGTAGGTGCCGAGACTGTGGAAGGTGACCAGGATGTCGCCGTTGCTGATCGGGATCCGCTCGTCCGCGACGGCCTTCCAGTGCGCCGACTGCGGCAGCAGATGCCGCACCGCGGCGTGCACGAGCCGGGTCTTGTTGGCGGTGACCACGAACTGGCCGTCGGACTCGAAAGCGTTGAGGTCGCTCAGGTCGTAGCCGAAGGTGAACGTCTTGGCCGCGCGGTCCTGCATGTCGGCCCCGCCCGCGGACCAGTAGACCGATTTGGCCTCACGCGGGATGACGGTGCTCATGATGCCGCTGCCGAGCCCGTACAGCATGAACAGGTAGGTGTCCTTGCGCCGGTTGAAATCGGCCGCGCGGCGCAGCTTCGCGGGGTCGGCCCAGGACGGCAGCTTGTGGACGCGCTGGAGGTAGCCCGCCAGATCCGCGGGCAGGCCGCCGGGCAGCGGATCGTTGTTGTCCACCCAGGATTTCATCGCGGTGTTGACCGCCGGAACCTGGCCCGCCTCGAGAAGCCCCGCCATGATGCGGTCGATTTCGTCGTCCCAGACCCACCATGGGTCGGCGGCCGCGCCGGCCTGTGCCGCACCCCAGGCCGGTGCGACGCTCGCCGCGCCCACCAGTCCCAAGGCGACACCGAGGGACAGAACATTCCTCCTGCTGAGATCGCTCATTTACTGACCTAACTTCCTTGGTAGGCATCCGATGAGTGATTCGCTAGTGATGTGCGCGTTTCCCGTCCAGGTCGCGAAGCGAACCCTTGACCACTTTCCCGCCCGCGTTGCGCGGGAGTTCGGGGACCACGACGAGATCCTTCGGCATCTTGAAGGACGCGAGCCTGCCGTCGAGGAATTCGCCCAGTTCCGCCAAGGAGGGTGCGGCGTCCGGAGGGGTGGTGACGAACGCGACCGGCACCTGGCCCCAGCGCTCGTCGGCCCGGCCGATCACGGCGACCTCCAGTACCGACGGATGCGCGGAGATCGCGTTCTCCACTTCGGCGCAGTAGATGTTCTCGCCGCCGCTGATGATCATGTCCTTCTTGCGGTCGACCACCCAGATGAAGCCGTCTTCGTCCTGGGAGACCAGATCGCCGGAGTGGAACCAGTCACCGGCGAAGGCTTCCGCGGTCTCCTGAGGTTTCTTCCAGTACCCCTTGGTCACCGTGGGACCGCGATAGACGATCTCTCCCACCTCGCCCGGTGCGACGTCGTTCATGTCGTCGTCCACCACGCGATACTGGAGGGTCGGGATCGGTTTGCCGACGGAGCCGAGCTTGCGCATCGAGTCCTCGCCGCTGAGGACGCACGTGATCGGGGAGGTCTCGGTCTGGCCGAACACGGCCACGTTGAGGGCCCCGGGGAATCTTTCGGCCATGGCGAGGAGCGTCGACCTGGTCGCGGGAGCCGCGCCCCAGCTGATGATCCGCAGTTTCAGGTCACGTTCGGCGATATCCGGCTGGGCGCAGATCAGGTCCCATTGCTGGGGAACGTTGAACACCACGGTGGCGCCTTCGCGCTCGTAGGCGTCGAGCACCGCGCGCGGGTCGAAGGCGCCCAGTGGGTGGATCACGACCACGCCGCCGACCAGGAAGTTCGCCACGATCGACCCCAGCCCCGCGATGTGGAAGAAGGGCGCGGTCAGGAAGGCGACGTCGGTGTCGTCGAAGATCTTCATCGCCTGGATGCAGGTGATCGCCTGCATCTGCAGGTTGCGATGGGAGAGCATCACGCCTTTCGGTCTGCCGGTGGTGCCCGACGTGTACATGATCAGCGCCGTCGACTCCTCGCTGACATCGGGCAGCTCCAGCGGTTCGTGCGCGGTCAGGAATTCCTCGTACGACTCGCCGAGGACGAGCACCGTTCCGATCGACGCGGCGTTCGGCGCGGCTTCGAGCAGGGGAAGAAGCCGCTCGTCGACGACGATGGCGGACGGCGCGCAGTCGGCGAGGATGTAGTCGAGCTCCGCGGGCGCGAGCCGGAAGCTGAGCGGGACGGCCATGGCGCCCAGGCTGTTCGCCGCGAACACGGTTTCGACGAACCACGGGTGATTCAGGGTCAGCGTGGCCACCCGATGGCCTTCGGCGACCCCTCGTGCGGCGAGACCGGCGGCCAACCTCAAGGACCGCCGGGAGAGCTCCGCCCAGGTGGTCGTCTCCCCGAGGTACCGCAGGGCGGGTTTGTCCGGTCGCATCATCGCGTGCGTCGCCGCATGCGCCATCCAGTGGTGCCGGAAGGACGAGGCGGGAGCCGAAGCGGTCGACATGGCCATCCTCAGGTGTCGGAACGGGACTGGTCGCGAGGCCAGTATGCATGCCAAACCGCCGGTTGAGAAGCCATAAGTTAATCGAAAATCACATCGGGCCGCCGCTCTCGCCCCGACGGATCCCGTGGTGGTGATCCGGTTCGTGGTTGACTTCCCGGCATGGTCCCGTTCCCGTCCGCAGCCGCTCGGAACCCGCGATGAGCGCCGACTCGACCGCGGCCGTCCGGCCCCGCAACCGCAAGCAGACGATCGTCGACGCGGCCGGGCGGATCTTCAGCGAACACGGCTACCACGCGGCGTCGATGGAGGAGATCGCCGCCGACGTGGGCATCACCGCGGCGGCCCTGTACCGGCACTTCCCGAACAAGTACGCGCTGTTCGCCGCGTGCGCGAACGTCATGGCCGACCGGCTCGTCGCCTCCCTCGACGAGGTCGCGCCCGGCGCGCCGCTGGCGGATGTGCTCGCCGCCGTCACGCGGGGCACGGTCACCCATCGCGCGTCGAGCGGCCTGTACCGCTGGGAATCCCGGTACCTCGATCGCGAAGACCGGCATTCGCTCGCCCTGAAGTTCGGACAGGTCGTGGACCGGATGACCGAAGCGGTGCGACGGGAGTATCCGCTCCCCGACGCGGGCCTGCGGGCCGTCGCCGCGCTCGGCGTGATCGGGTCCATCACGATGCACCGCACGTCGATCGCCCAGCGCCGGGTCGAAGAGGTACTGGTGGAGTCGGCGTTGCGGGTGGCCGCGACCGACCCGGCGACGGGTGGCGCGGGCACGCACGCCGTCGAGCTGCCGTCCGGCCCGGCGTCGCGCACCAGGCGTTCGGAGATCATCGCGGCCGCGATCCCGTTGTTCGAACAGGACGGGTTCGCCAACGTCACGAACGGCCGGATCGCCGAAGCCGTGGGGCTGGTGCCGTCCGCGCTCTACCGGTATTTCCCCGGAAAGGCCGACATCCTCGCCGCCGCGTGCCTGCAGGCCGCGGGGATTCTCGCCCAGGCGGTGGAACAGAACCTTCGTGGTGTCGACGACCCGGGCCAAGCCCTGCTCGCACTGGCGCGAACGTATGTGGCGTACAGCTTCGAGCACACCGCGCTCACGAGCGTCGCCAACGCGGAACTGGTGGGTCTCCCGGCCGCTCTGCAGCGGCCCTTGGTCAGCGCGCAGCGCGAGCACATCGCCGTCTGGGAACGGGAACTACGGGCGGCACGGCCGGAACTCGACCAGCGTCAGGCGAGGGTGCTCGTACACGCGGGTTTCGGGGTGGTGGTCGAAGCGGGCCGGAAGTTGCGGTGGGAGGACGTCCCCGCCAACCGTGACGCGGCGAGCGCGTTGCTCGTGGGCGCCTTGGGCGTGTGAAGGACCGTTCCTCAGGATTCGCGGTGGCCGAGCCCGGCGGAGACCTGGCGCGCCGCACGGCCGACGACGCGGTTCAGGCCGCGCATCCGGGCGGCGGGCATGTACGGCCGGGTCGCCGAAACACTGATGGCGCCGGCGATCGCGCCGGTGGCGTCCCGGATCGGCGCCGCGACGCAACGGATTCCCGGCTCGTTGTCCTCCAGGTCCATCGCCACCCCGGACTCCGCGTACTCGCGCATCCGCGCCAGGAACGCGTCGACGTCCTCCGGGCGCACCCGGCCGGGTTCCGCCGGGGTCTCGGCAAAGTACAGCTCCCGCCACTCGGGCGCGGAGTCCAGCAGCAGCGCCATGCCGACGCCGGTGCGGGTCAACGGCATCCGGTGCCCGATGCGGGAACGCATCTCCGCACCCCGTGAACCCGGCAGCTTGTCCAGGTACAGCACGGAATCCCCGTCACGGACGGCCAGGTGCACGGTGTCCCGCAATTGATCAGCCAGCTCCTCCAGCACCGGCCGGGCGACCACCGGCAGCGGACTTCCGTGCAGGGCCTGGAAACCCAGTTCGATCAGGGTGGGACCGAGTGTGTAGCCATCCCGCCCGCTGCGCAGATAACCCTCGCTGACCAGCAGCTGGACCAGCCGATGCGCGGTGCTGCGGCCCAGACCGGTGTGGTCGACGAGTGTGCGGAGGTCGCTCGCGCCGTTCGCGACCGCGCGGATCACCGCGAGGCCGCGGGCGAGGGTCTGGGTGCCGGGTGGCGCCGTGTCGGACATGGCCGAATCCTACATATAGGGACGACGATCGCATTATCGGGAACGCGACCGCACGATGTCGCTCGTGACGGACACTGAACCCGCCTTGATCGCGCTCGACTGGGGGACCTCCGGTCAGCGCGCCTGGCTGCTCGGCAGGGACGGCGAGATCCTGGCCGCCCGCGAGGCCGGGCGCGGACTGCTCACCACGACCGAGGACGTGGACCTCCGCGACCCGCGAGCCAGGGCGGCCGCTTACGAGTCGGCCTTCCGGCAGGCGTGCGGCGACTGGCTGACGGCGTACCCCGGGCTTCCTGCGCTCGCGTCCGGGATGGTGGGCAGCGCGCAGGGCTGGACCGACTCCGGCTATCGCACCGTCCCGGCGGCACTCGACTTCCCTTCGCTCGTCCCGGTATCCCATCGCGACGGTGTGCTCCATCTCGTACCGGGACTGCGGATCCCGTCCGGCGACGACCCGGGCGACGTGATCCGCGGCGAGGAAACGCAACTCGTCGGCGCGTTCGAGACGCTCGGGCACCCCGGCGGGCCGCTCACCGTGGTGCTCCCGGGGACACACAGCAAATGGGTCCGCGTCGAGGACGGGATCGTCACCGGCTTCACCACCGCGATGACCGGCGAACTGTACGGATTGCTGATCGCGCACGGCATCCTCGCCCGCACGGCCGCCGACGCCGTCGGCGACGAAGGGGCGTTCTCGCGGGGCCTGGCCGCCGGACGGCGCTCGCGAGGGCTCGCCACCGAGGCGTTCGGCGCCCGCCCGCTCGTGCTCGACGGCGTGCTGGAACCGGAATCGCTGCCCGACTACCTTTCCGGCGTCCTGATCGCCGACGAGGTCTCGCACCTGCTGCGTGCGTCGGACACTCACGTCGTCCTTTGTGGAACGAGCGAACTCTGCCGCCGTTATGCCGCCGCCCTCGCGGAACGGGGAGTGGAGGCCACGCTGCTTTCCGAGGAGATCACCGCCCGGGGGCTGTGGCGTATCGCGACGGCCGCCGGACTGCTCGAAGACCGTCTCGAAAGGACACTGAAGCCGTGACCGGTTTGATCGCGATCCTGCGCGGAGTGACCCCGGCCGAGGTCGTCGGCATCGGCCGGGCGCTCGTCGACGCGGGATTCCCCGCCATCGAGGTACCCCTGAACTCCCCGGAGCCGTTCGAGAGCATCCGCCTGCTCGCCGACGCGTTCGGCGAATGGTGCGAGATCGGCGCGGGCACCGTGCTCACCACCGAAGACGTCGGCCGGGCACGGGCGGCCGGGGCACGGATGATCGTGGCGCCCAACACCGATCCCGCGGTGATCTCCGCCGCCGTGGCCGAGGGGATGACGCCCTATCCCGGCGTGGCCACGCCCACCGAGGCCTTCGCCGCGGTGGCCGCGGGCGCCCGGAATCTCAAGCTGTTCCCCGCCGGCGCGGTCGGGATCGGGGGCATGAAGGCGTGGCGCGCCGTGCTGCCGCGCGAAGTCGGGCTGCTGCCGGTCGGCGGCGTCGACGAAACGAACCTGGCGGACTGGGCCGCCGCCGGGGCGGCCGGGGCGGGGCTGGGCTCCTGCCTCTACCGGCCGGGTGACGACGCGGACGCGGTCGGCGTCCGTGCTCGCGAGTTTTCCAGGATCTGGCACCAGGACTAAGGAAGAAACCCATGAAGATCGTGTCAATGACGACATATCAGGTGCCGCCGCGCTGGTCGTTCCTGAAGATCGAAACCGACGAAGGTGTCACCGGCTGGGGTGAACCGGTTCTGGAGGGCCGGGCCGCGTCGGTGGCCGCCACCGTGGAGGAGCTTTCCGACTACCTGATCGGCAAGGACCCCTCGCGGATCGAGGATCTGTGGACGGTCCTCTATCGCGGCGGGTTCTACCGCGGCGGCGGAATCCACATGAGCGCACTGGCCGGGATCGACCAGGCCTTGTGGGACATCAAGGGCAAGACGCTCGGCGTGCCGGTCCACGAACTGCTCGGCGGCCGGGTGCGCGAGGAGATCAAGGTGTACTCGTGGATCGGCGGCGACCGGCCCGCCGAGACCGCCCGCGCCGCGCGCGACGTGGTGGATCGAGGATTCAGCGCGGTGAAGATGAACGGCACCGAGGAACTGTCCTATCTGGACAGCTGGGACAAGGTCGACCGCTGTGTGGCCAACGTGGCCGCCGTGCGGCAGGCGGTCGGCCCGAACATCGGCATCGGGGTGGACTTCCACGGCCGCGTGCACAAGCCGATGGCCAAGGTCCTGCTGCGTGAACTGGAACCGTACCGGCTGATGTTCGTCGAGGAGCCGGTGCTGTCCGAGCATGTCGACGGTTTCGCCGACGTCCTCCGCAACTCGCCGATCCCCATCGCGCTCGGCGAACGGCTGTATTCGAGGTGGGATTTCAAGGCGGTCCTGGCCTCCGGCGCCGTCGACATCATCCAGCCGGACCCGTCTCACTGCGGCGGTATCACCGAAGCGCGCAAGATCGCGCACATGGCGGAGGCCTACGACGTCGGCCTGGCACTGCACTGCCCGCTCGGCCCGATCGCGCTGGCGGCCTGCCTGCAGATCGACGCGGGCTGCTACAACGCCACGATCCAGGAACAGAGCCTCGGCATCCACTACAACACCAGCAACGATCTTCTCGACTATCTGGCGGATCCGTCGGTGTTCGCCTACGACGACGGACGGGTCGCCATCCCCCGCGGGCCGGGGCTGGGCATCGAGATCAACGAGGAGTACGTCGCCGAACGCGCGGCCGAGGGACATCGCTGGCGGAATCCGGTGTGGCGGCACACCGACGGCTCGTTCGCGGAATGGTGAGCGCGATGTCGACTTCCGTCCAAGCCACCGCGCGCCCGACCCGGTTCCGGGTGCTCATCGCGGTGATGTTGTTCGTCACCGTCGTCATCAACTACCTGGACCGCTCGAACCTGTCGATCGCGATGCCCGCGATCGCCGGCGAACTCGAGCTGTCCAAAGCGGAACAAGGCCTGCTCCTGTCGGCCTTCGGCTGGACCTACGCCGCGTTGCAGCTGCCCGGCGGCTGGCTGGTCGACAAGATCCCGCCGCGGCTGCTCTATCCGGCCTGTTTGATCCTGTGGTCGCTCGCGACGTTCTTCATGGGGGTGATCGGCGGCTTCGTGGCGCTGATCGCGCTGCGGCTGATGGTCGGGGTCTTCGAGGCGCCCGCGTATCCGATCAACAGCAAGATCGCGACCGTCTGGTTCCCGGAACGCGAGCGCGCCACGGCGATCGGTTTCTACACCTCGGGCCAGTTCATCGGTCTCGCGCTGCTGACGCCCGTGCTGTCCTGGCTGCAAACCGTGCTTTCGTGGCACTGGGTGTTCATCGCCACGGGTCTGGTCGGCATCCTCTGGGCGGTGCTCTGGTACGCGAAGTACCGGGAGCCACGCGACTCACGGGCCAACGAGGCCGAGGTCGAGCTGATCCGCTCCGGTGGCGGCCTGGTGGATCTGCCGCAGGAACGACCGGAGCGGGCACGTGTCACCCGAGCGGATCTGGCGACCGTACTCGGCAGCAGGAAGCTGTGGGGAATCTACTTCGGACAGTTCTGCCTGACCTCGACGCTCTGGTTCTTCCTCACCTGGTTCCCCACGTATCTGGTCGAATACCGGAAAATGGACTACATCAAGTCCGGCTTCCTGGCGTCGCTGCCGTTCATCGCGGCGCTGGTCGGCGTGCTGGCTTCCGGTGTCCTGTCGGACTTCCTGGTGCGCCGTGGTGCTTCGCTCGGCGTGGCGAGGAAAGGCCCGATCATCGCCGGGCTGCTGCTGAGCACCGTGATGGTCACGGCGGGCTTCACCGACTCGACCACGCTGGTCATCGTCATCCTGTCGATCGCCTTCTTCGGCAACGGGCTCGCATCGATCACCTGGTCGCTGGTCTCCGCGCTGGCCCCGCGGCGGCTGCTCGGGCTGACCGGCGGGATGTTCAACTTCATCGGGAACCTGTCGTCGATCGCCACCCCGATCGTCATCGGCCTGATCGTCACCGACGACAGCTTCGCGCCCGGTTTCGCCTACATGACCGTGATAACGATCGCGGGGATCCTGTCCTACGTGTTCCTGGTCGGCAAGGTCGAACGCGTCAGCGAGCGGGTCTAGGTGGAAGGGGCCTCGGGTTCGGTGTGGACTGCGAGATCCGGGGTTGCGCCTAGCCCGCTGACGTGATTCATGGGAGGTCGAGAAGCCGGGCGACCTGCCTCGCGGCGGGCATCGTGTCCTCGGGTGCGGTGGCGTTCCGACGCCGAGACCAGACCTTCGTCGTCGGCAACGGAATCTTCGTCGTGCGGAGCCCGGATCGACCTGCGTGATGCGCTGCAGAAGGTGGACCTGGGTCTTTGGCCGATCGGCGTGTACCGGCTGGGCCGCAGGTGGAGTTCCGGTTCTTCGACGCTTCCTGTCCGCCGTGGGCCGCCTACGTGGTGACCAGGGTTACATAGATACCCCCTAGGGGTACTTGCGCGAGCGGTCGAACGCGCCTAACTTCATCTCCGTCAGATACCCCCTAGGGGTATCAAGTTCTCGAAAGGACGGTCGTCATGGCGGAGACAACCCCGGACCCACGACGGTGGTGGGCGCTGGGACTCATCGCGTTGGCCCAGTTCATGGTCATCATGGACACCTCGATCATCGGCGTCGCACTACCCGCTATGCAGCAGGACCTCGGGTTCTCCCCAGGGGACCTGTCATGGGTGTTCAACGCCTACGTCATCGCGCTGGCCGGGCTGCTGCTGCTCGGCGGGCGTCTCTCGGACCTGTTCGGCGCGCGGAAGATGTTCACCGTCGGCTGGGTCGTCACGCTCGGCGGTTCCGTGGTCGCCGCGGTCGCGGGCACCGCGTGGGTCGAACTGCTCGGCCGGGTGCTGCAGGGCGCAGGAGCGGCGCTGATCGCGCCGTCGGCGTTGACCCTGTTGATGATGCTGTTCGGCGCGCGTCCGCGTGAGCTGACCAAGGCGCTCGCGCTCTATGGCGCGGCCGCGCCCGCCGGTGGTACCGCCGGGGTGTTCCTCGGTGGCGTGATCACCGAATGGCTGTCGTGGCCGTGGATCTTCTGGCTCTACGTCCCGATTTCACTGGTCGCGATCGTGGCGACGGGCAAGTTGATGCCGTCCGCGCCCGCCCGGCGCGGCTCGGTCGACATCGCCGGCGCCGTCGCGGCGACCGCGGGCCTCGGGCTGACCGTGTTCGGCGTCGTCCGGGCGCCGGAAGCGGGCTGGGACTCGGCGGGCACCTGGGGCGCGCTGGTGGGTGGAGTCGCGCTGCTGGCGGTGTTCGTGCTGATCCAGCGCAGGCGTGAGGTTCCGTTGGTGCGCCTGGGTATCTTCCGCACCCCGAACCTCGGCGGCGCCAACCTCGCCCAGTTCCTGCTCGGCGCGGCGTGGATCCCGATGTGGTACTTCCTCAATCTGTACCTGCAGCAGGTACTGGGGTACGGGGCCTTCGCCAGCGGGGCCGCGCTGCTGCCGATGACCGTGCTGATCGTCGTGCTGATGGTCGCCGTCGCACCGAAACTGATCGGCCGCTTCGGACCGAAGAAGATGATCATCGGCGGCTTGTGGGCGCTCGCCGCGGGGCTGGTGTGGCTGTCGTTCGTCAGCCCGACGGGCAACTTCGTCGTCGACGTCCTGCCCGCCTCACTGGTCGCGGCTCTCGGTCAGGCGCTGGCTTTCATCCCGTCGCTGGGCACCGCGATCTCCAGCGCGAAACCGGAGGAAGGCGGGCTGGCGTCGGGGATCGTGAACACCTCGTACCAGATCGGCTCGGCGCTCGGTCTCGCCGCGATGACCGCGGTCGGCGTGTCGTTCGGCGCGGGGCGGATCGGTGACCCGGTCGCGCTGACCGGCGGCTACTCGGCGGCGTTCCTCGGGGCCGCGGGAATCGCGGTCGCCGGTGGCTTCCTGGCCATGGCCACCCTGCGCACCCCGAAGCCCGAGCCCAGTGAGGTCGGCGGAGGTGAACCGGCGGTGCTGCGATGACCGGCTGTATCCCCGTGTGGAGGGCGAGACCGTTCCAGGTCCGCCCTCCACACGGCGTTTTCGGGTCCGGCCTCACATTTCGCGGTGCCACGTCGTCGGTTGGGCAGAACACCCACCAAGGCAAAGGAGATCGCGATGAACGCCCGGCTCGACTACTTCGGCAACAAGGTCGGCGGAAAGTTCATGAGGACCATCGTCTCGGCGGGCAGGGGACTCGCCGATTCACCACTGTCGCTCACGATCCAGGAACTGGTACGGATGCGCGCGAGCCAGATCAACGGATGCGCGGTGTGCCTGGACATCCACACCAAGGAAGCCGCCGCCGCGGGCGAGACTGACGTGCGGATCAACCTGGTCGCCGTGTGGCGGGAGGCGAACGTCTTCACCGAGGCCGAGCGTGCCGCGCTGGAGGTGACCGAACAGGCCTGCCGGATGGCCGACGGTGGTGGCGTCACCGATGAGGCGTGGGCGAACGCCGTCAAGCACTTCGACGAGGACCAGCTCGCCGCGCTGGTCGGAGTGATCTCGCTGATCAACGCCTTCAACCGGGTGAACGCCATCGTCCAAAACCCCGGTGGCGACTACCGGGTCGGGCAGTTCGCATGACCGCCACCGAGGCAGCGCGCAATCGGGCGGCGTTCGGCCGCTTTCACGACGCGACCGACAGCGGCGACTACGACCGCATCGCGAAGACGATCGACGAGGTCGTCGCACCGGACGTGGTGTTCCACGCGCCGGTGCCGATGGAGACCACCGGGGCGCAGGCGCTGAAACAGGTGTGGACGGTGCTGCTGCGGGCGTTCCCCGATCTGCGGGTCACGGCCGAGGACGTGCTCGCCGACGGCGACAAGATCGTCTGCCGGAACACCGTCACCGGCACCCATCGGGGCGAATTCAGGGGGATGCCCGCCACCGGGAAGCGGGTTTCCTACAGCGAGATCTTCATCCTCCGCTTCGCCGGAGGGCGGGTCGCCGAGATCTGGGGTGTCGTCGACGTCCTCACCCAGCTGCGGCAACTCGGCGCCCTCGCGGCGTAGCGGTCAGGCGTCGGCCCACGGCCGGAGTTTCTCCGGGTTCCGCATTCCCCAGATGCGCTGGATGCGGTCTTCGGCGACGTGGAACGCGAAGACGGCGACGGTCTGCCCGGCCTGCTGGAGCACGAGGCCGGGCCGGCCGTTGACCTCCCGCTCCACCAGGTCGAGTCCGGACGTCAGATGCGCCACCGAAATGAGATAGGACGCGACCTCCTCGCGCCCTTCGAACGGGTGCAGCGCGGCCCTGACGACTCCGCCTCCGTCGCTTGCCGCCTTGACGTCCGGATCGAGGAGACCGATGAGGGCTTCGATGTCCTTGGCTTCCCACGCCTTCTTGAATTCCTTGACGAGGTCCGCCTGCCGGGCGATCGGGGCGGGCACGAGCCGCGTCGCGCGGATGCGGCGGCGGGCGGAGGTGGCCAGCTGACGGCAGGCGGCCGGGCTGCGACCGACGATCTCCGCGACCTCGGCGAAGGGGTAGCGGAAGACGTCGTGCAGGACGAACGCGACCCGCTCGGCCGGTGTCAGCGACTCGAGCACGACGAGAAAGGCCATGTTGATCGACTCGTCGAGAGTGATCCGGTCGGCCGGGTCACCGGTGGGCGGACGCAAGGTCGTCCACTCGACATGTCCCGGCAAAGGCTCAGGGAGCCACTCGCCGACGTAGCGCTCCCGCCGCGCGCGGGCCGAACCGAGGAGGTCCAGGCAGATGCGGCCGGCGACGGTCGTCAGCCAGGCGCCAGGAGAGTCGATCGCTTCCCGCTGTGCCGGGGACAAGGCGTACCAGCGCGTGTAGGTCTCCTGCACCACGTCCTCGGCCTCGGAGAGCGAGCCGACCAGGCGGTACGCGAGCCCGATCAGCTGACGCCGCTCGTTCACGATCGCCTTCAACGCCGGGTCGAGCGGGTCGTGCGTGCGTTCGTTCATGGGAATTCGCCCCCTGGTCTCGTGCGCTGTCCCGGGTACGACGAAACACGGCCGCCGAATGTGAGGTCCACCCGGTACCGGCACGACCACTTCGGCCGATCGCCCTTGTCTGCCCGGGTAAGTCCGTGAAGGCCTCCCTGAAAAACCCAGTGTGCCTCAATGAGGCCTCCACGGACCTGCTGTCGCCACGCCGTAACTCCACCATCACGCACCTGCCTGGACCGGTCAGTGTCCGCCCGCTTCGGTGAGGATCCGGGCGACGGCCGTCTGGCCTTTCGCCCGGGCGTGCGCGAGGGGAGTGACCCCCTGCTTGTCGGCGAGATTCACGTCGGCCCCGGCGGCGGCGAGCGCTCGGACCACTTCCTGGTGACGTGGCCCGCCGTCGCCGAGGATGACCGCTTCCAGCAACGCGGTCCAGCCGAGGCCGTTCACGTGGTCGACGTCGATCCCGCTGCCGGCCACCAGCCGCACGTACTCGGCGTGCCCGCGTTCGGAGGCGGGGATCAGCGAGACACCGCCGTACCGGTTGGTGATGGTCAGGTCCGGCTTGGCCTCCAGCAGCAGCTTCGCCATCGGGACGCTGCCGGTGACTCCGGTGACGAGCCAGGGTGTGTCGTGCCGTCCGTCGAGCGCGTTCGGGTCGGCGCCTGCCCTGACCAGGATTTCGGCGACGTCGACGCGGTTCTCGGTGACGGCGACGAGCAACGGGGTCCGGCCGTGAGCGTCACGGGTCTCCAGGTCGGCTCCCGCGTCGACGGCCTGCCGGACGCGGTGCACGTCGGCTTCGAAGAGTTGGCTCACGGGGACTCCTTGGCGGGGCGGCTGGGACGAGGCGGGTGGCGCGGCAGGGCTCGGTGCCGTTCGGGGTGGTGCGCTCGGTGCCTGCGGGGAGCAGGCACCGAGCACGAGGGCGGCGAGCAACGCCACGATCGCCCGCTCACCGATCATCAGCGAAGTTCCCCGATGGCGCGCAGCCCGGCCGTCGCGAAGCGTTCGTCGAGGTCGCCACTGGGCGCGCCGCCGACGCCGATCCCCGCGATCGGGCCGCCGTTCGCGGCTACCGGCACACCGCCGCCGAGGAAGAGCGTGCCGGGGATGTCGCGGATGGTCGGGCCGTCGCCCTGTGCGTTCTTGGCCAGCGCGGACGTGGGCTGTCCGAACGAGACCGCGGTGAAGGCCTTGCGTTTGGCGGACTCTTCCGTCTGCGGCCCGGCGCCATCTCCCTTGAGCAGCACGCGCACGTCACCCGAGCGGTCCACCACGGCCACGGTGACCCGCTGGCCCTCCTTCTCGGCGGCGTCCAGTGTGGCCTGCGCGGCGCGGGTGGCGGCGTCGACGCCGAGCACGCTCGTCTGCACGACGGACTGCTGGGCGGGCGGCTGCGGCCGGCGATCCTGTGCCTGCGCCGCGCCCACCCCGGTGGCCAGCGCGACGGTCGCGAGACCGGCCGTCATACCGAGGACGAGACGAGTGCGAGGGAGCTTGGCGTTCATCGGATTTCCTTTGCGGTGAGGGGGTGTTGCTTTCCCCTACGACTTTCCCGGCTGGTGGGGCCCGGCGAATCGGGAGAGTGGACATCGATCGGACGTCGAGTGATCGGTAGGCGCATCAACCGAACGATTGATGCGGGACACCCCGCCTCCCCGCTTACGATCATCGGCGACGAAGGGAGGACCTGATGAGATGGCACCTCGGACCGGGCACCCGGCTGAATGCCGCGATGCACACCGGGTTCTTCCTGCTGCTCGCCGCGTCGGTGGCCCGGTTCGTCGCGGGGCACGGGTTGAGCGGCGCCACACCGTTGATCCTCGTGCTCACCGGCGCGCTCGCGCTGGTCTACGCGGCGGGGGTGCTGAGCTGGGAGATGCTCGACCGGTGGCGTCCGGTGTGGTTGACGGCGGTGATCGCGGTCTGGCTCGCGCTGGTGGTGGCCGCGCCGAGTTTCGCCTGGTGCGCGGTGCCGCTGTTCTTCGTCTGCTTGCAGATGTTGCGCCCGCGGGTCATGATCGCGGTGGTGGTCCTGCTGACCGCCGCGACCATTCTGGCCCAGCTGAGGATCGCGAGCGGGTTCGATCCGAGCCTCGTGCTCGCGCCCGTCGCGGTCGCGCTGATGGCCACGATGACCTTCCTGCAACTCGTCCGGGACCGGAGGCAACTGGGGGAAGCCGTCAAGGAACTCCTGGGCGCCAGGGTCGATCTGGCGCAGAGTCAGCGACTCGCCGGGATGATGCAGGAACGGGAGCGGCTGGCGCGAGAGATCCATGACGCCCTCGCCCAGGGGCTCTCGAGTACGCGAATGCTGCTGCAGGCGGCGCAGCGATCGTGGGACACGGACCCGGAGCTGGCCAAAAGCCATGTGTCCCGCGCGATCGAGGCGGCGGGGGACAACCTCGCCGAGGCGCGCCGGTTCGTCACAGGCCTCGGGTCCCCGCGGCTCGACGCCGGGGATCTCGTCGAGACGCTGAAGGATCTCGCCGAACAGGTCATGTTCGCCGCCATGCACGCCGTGCGTTTCGAGACCAGCGGCGACCCCTATCCGCTGTCGCCCGAGGTGGAGGCAGGTCTGCTGCGGGTCGCGCAGGGAGCACTGGCGAACGTCAGCGAGCACGCCAGAGCGACGAAGGCCGCCGTCACGCTGACCTACCTGGCGGACAAGGTCGTCCTCGACATCCGCGACGACGGTGTCGGCTTCGATCCGGCGTCGACTCGCGCGAGCGGCGACCGGGGCAACGGGTTGCGGATGATCAGCGAGCGGCTCGCCGAACTCGGTGGTGAGATGGTCGTCGAGAGCGCGCCGGGAGAGGGCACCGCGCTCGCCGTCGCCGTGCCCACCAGGGAGGTTCGATGACCGTCCGGGTGCTGATCGTCGACGATCATCCGGTGGTGCGGGCGGGAATCGCCGCGCTGCTGGCCGGCGAGCCCGGCTTCGAGGTGATCGGCGAATGCGCGGGTGCCGATGAGGCCGTGCTCTTCGCCATCGCGGAGAAACCGGACGTCGTGCTGATGGACCTGCAGCTCGGCGACGGCCCGGACGGGGTGAACGCCACCGAACGCCTGACCGCGCTGCCGGAGCCGCCGAAGGTGCTGGTGCTCACCACCTACGACGCCGAGCTGGACATCACCAGGGCAGTGGCCGCCGGCGCCACCGGCTACCTGCTCAAGGCCGGGCCGCCCGAGGACCTCTTCAAGGGCATCCACGCGGCCGCGCGCGGTGAGACCGTCCTGGCACCGCAGGTCGCGGCCCGGCTGTTCGGGCACATGCGGGCCCCCGCTCCCGCATTGAGCCCCCGTGAGACCGAGATCGTGCAGTTGGTGGCGGAGGGGTTGACCAACCGGCAGATCGCCGCGCGTTTGTTCATCTCCGAAGCCACGGTGAAGACACACCTGGTCCACATCTACGACAAACTCGGCGTCGACAGCCGTGCCGGTGCGGTGGCCGTCGCCACGGAACGGAGGATCATCCGCAACTGAGGCGTCGCTCCGCGTTCGAACGGCGGGCAGAGGGACTCGTCCCGTCAGCTCGGGAAGCGGTTCGGGGTTCGTCAGTCGAAAGTGTCGTCAGGACGTCGCTCCACGGCGAGAGTCAGCGGCGCGGTTCGATCGGCATGTCGCCGCGGTCGGCGCGAGGGTCGTGTCGCGGGCGAGCATCTCATGCGGGAAGCCGAGATCGATCGCGCCGGCTCGTCGAGGCCAGTTGCGAGCCGGTGAACTCGACCTCCAACGCGCCGTGTGCCCGATGACGTCGTCGGGGTGTCGCCGAGACCGCTGTCCACGTCGTCGAACGTCACCGCGGTCGCGAAGTCGGTAAGGCCCTGATCCGCGAACAGACCGTGCCGCGATCGCCCTGCACCGCGGCGCGGGCCATCGCACGGTCGGCATCCGCGAACGTATCGGCGAGCGTGACGACGGCTGGTGCGACACCGTTTTCTTCGACCGTCGCAGTTCCGTCGACTGACGTACGCGCGTTATCCGATCGCCCATTCCGAAGACGTCGGGAAATCGCCGACCGCGCCGATTTAAGGTGTCTCCGGTACGAATATTCCGGCAACCTGCTGCGTACACGGAAAGTGCTTGAGCCGATCGCGTGATGCCGGTGTCCGGTTCCTCGGACGCGTAGGTGACGGCGGATTTCGGTGGTACGGTCCATCGCGGTCGAGAACCTCATCGAGTGATCATTGCCTCGTGCCATTCAGTGATGGGCCTTCGGAAAAAGAGAGTATGAGTAGTGGATTTCGACGCACTGATCGCCGAATTGAGAAACCTGCGGGACAACGTCACCGGGGTGACCGACACGGTGATAGCCGCGGTCGACGGAATACCGATAGTCGCCGACGCGGCGAAGAACATCGACCCCGCGGAGGTCTCCGCGCTGGCCGCCGCGAATCTCGGGATCGCGCGCCAGGCGGCCGAGGTGACCGGGAAGGGGACACTCCGGCAGACCGTGGTGTTCAGCAGCGACGGTTACATGGCCGTCTACGCCATCGACCGGATGGCGCTCATGGTGATCATGGGAGACCGGCAGCTGAATGTCGGCCGCCTTCTTTTCGAATGCCGCCCTGTCATCGACCGGATCAGCTCGATATTGGCCGCATAGCAGCCAGACGAAGAAAGTGAGTTCGATGAACATCGAAAACGCGCTGAAGGAATCCATGTCGATCGCCGGAGCGGTCGGTGTCGCGCTGGTCGATTACGAGAGCGGGATGTCGCTCGGCACGAGCGGGGGCGGTGATTGGCTCAACCTGGAGGTCGCGGCCGCGGGCAACACCGATGTCGTCAGGTCGAAGATGCGGGTCATGTCCGCGCTGTCGCTCAACGACAGCATCGAGGACATCCTCATCACGTTGCATCGCCAATACCATCTGATCCGGCTGCTGGATTCCATGAACGTCAGGAGCTCCCTGTTCCTGTACCTGGTGCTGGACCGGGATCAGGCGAATCTCGCGCTGGCCCGGCACTACCTCAAGCGTATCGAGGCGGAGTTGCAGGTCTGAAGACGAACGGAGGAAGCCGGCGATGACCGGAGTCGCGTCCAGCCACCACGCGCTCGTCGCCGGCTCGGCGCTCATGGGCGGTCTCGGCCCGGTGTTCCCGGCGGGGTTGAAGCTCATCGGCGATCGGCTCGAAATGGTGTTCGCCCTGCCGGATGACGGCACCGGCCGCCACGCCACGGATGCCGAACCGTCGGACCATCCGTTCGTCGCGGTGAAGGAACGGCTCCGGCTCGGTGCGGGCACCGGCATACCGCCACCGAGGTTCTTTCTCGACACCGGCAGCAGGTGGACGCGGTTGCACGTGGAGCTCACCGGACTCGCCGTGCGGGCGGTGATCGTCCTGCCGGACGAGCTCACCGCAGGGTCGCTCAACGCACCGTTTCTCGGGTGCTGGCAACACCAGGTCCCCGGTGCCGTGCGGCTCGCGATGGACGAGATCGCGCGGATCCTCGCCCGGTGCCGCCATCGGGCAGGCGGACCGGAACCATTGATCGACCTGGAGCTGGACTACGTGCCGGACCGGGATTTCGAGGCCGTGTTCGCGCGAGCCCATGAGCCGGTCAGGCCGTTCATCGCGCCCGTCCGCCCCGCGTTCAAGATGCGCTGGCACGCGGTGACACCCGCGCAGCGCAAGGCTTTCACCGCCGACTTGATCGACGTGACGACCACGGGCCGGTGGCTTCGTCGCAAGCCGACCACGAGGATCATGGGACTCGAGCTGGGGCTCCCGGCCGGCTCCGGATGGTGGTGAGCGGCGATCCGGGTGCGACCCGGATCGCCGCGCACGACCGGGTCAGGCCGTGACGAGGGACAAACTGTAGTTCTGCAGGATCTCGTTCACCGGCTGGAACCAGGTTTCGCCGCCGGAACCGCAGTTGCCCCAGCCGCCGGAGGTGACTCCCTGCGCCTGGTCACCGGTGATGAAGGAACCGCCGGAGTCGCCGGGTTCCGCGCAGACGTTGGTGCGGGTCATCTGGTGCACGGCGCCTTGCGAGTAGTTGACCGTCTCGTTGTGTCCCAGCACGGTGCCGCAGTGCCAGTGCGTCGTCGAACCGGACCGGCACACCGAGGTGCCGACCGGCGCGACCCACGAGCCGCGGACGAGCGCGTCGCTGACGGTGCCCCAGCCGAGGACGACCGGCGCGGTCCACCAGCCGTTGCCGATCCGGATGAACGCATAGTCGTTGCCGGGGAAGGAAGAACCGGCGAAATTGCCCATCGCCGAGCCGTCCCAGCCGACTACGGGGCTGCCCGTGCCGCCGCAGTGGCCGGCACTGACGAATCCGCCGTGGACGGAGAATCCGATGGAGCAGCGGGTGTTCCCGTTGATGTAGTACGGGTCGCCGCCGACGGTGCCCGCCGCGAACGGTTCGGCCTTGGGTGCGGTGACCACCGTGACCTGGCCGGCTTTCCTTGCCCTGACCAGGAATTCTTCGACCTCGGGGCCGTGTGCGCCCGGCCGCACCGCGACCACGACGCTGCCGCTGCGCGGGTCGGCGCGCCAGCCGCTGACGGCGGCGGGAGCGGGCTTGGTCTTGGCCGACATGTCGATTTCGGCCTTGGCCGCGTCGAGCCGGGCCGCGCTGATCGCGACCGGGGTGGGTTCGGCGCCCGCCTGCCGGACGGCGGCGGCGACCGCGGGGTCGGTCACCCCGACGACGAGTTCGCCGAGAGCCGGATCGAACCAGGCTCCGCCGAACGCCGCACCGGCGGCCCGCTGGGCGGCGGGCATCACCCGCGATGCGGTCATCTCCTGGGTGAGCCGGGCCGAGGCCTGCGCGGCGGTGAGCCCGAGGTCCCGCTGCATGGCGGCGATCAATCCGGGGGATGCCTGCGCGACCGGGGCGAGGGCGGCGGAGATGAGACTCGCGGTCAGGACGGCGGCGCCACCGACTGCCAGGGCGATTCTTCGACGCATGGTCTAGTCCTCCAAGGCCGGGGGAAAGAAACACACTGCCCGCCGAGTGTGCGGCCGTGGTCCGGGAAAGGGCGAGAAATGTCCAGTCTTCTGTCCGTAATTCCCAAGAGCGAATCCCGGCGGATCGCGCCCGTGATCGTCTACATAGGACGTTCGCTGCGTGAGCCCTCCGCGCGCCCTAGCGGTGGTTCCAGTACGTTGCCGGGTATGACCGCGTCGCCGGAGGATGTGCCGGAGCAGGTGCTGCGCACCTCGATCGTGGAGCGGTTGTTCGCTCGTGAAGCCGACCCGCGCCCGCTGTTCACCCACCAGGACCACAGTGCCGGTGTGGACAGCACCGTCACCTGGACGGAGTTCGTTTCGCGCGTGCGAGTGGTCGCGGGCGCACTGCGCCTGGTCGCCCGGCCGGGTGATCGTGTCGCCGTGCTCACCGGCCAGGACCTGAATTACCCCTTGGCGTTCTTCGGGGCGCTCGCCGCCGGCCTGATCGCCGTGCCGTTGATGGCACCGGGCAGTCCTGCCCAACGAGCCAGGCTCACCGGGGTGTTGGAAGACAGCGGCGCACGGGTGTGGCTGACCTCTTCGGCCGCTGCCGCGAAGGTACCCGAAGCGGGCGCAACGGACCATCTGATCGTGGTCGACGAACTTTCCGGGCCGCAGGCCGATCCACTGCCGGTCGCACCGGAGAGCCCCGCGTACCTGCAGTACACGTCCGGGTCGACCCGGGAGCCCGCCGGTGCCGTGATCCCGCACCGGGCGGTCGCCGCCGCCTGCTGGCAGGCGAGCCGGGCCTACGCCGTCGACGAGGGTACGACCTGCGTCGGCTGGATCCCGTTCTTCCACGACATGGGCCTGATCCAGTTGCTGTGCCTGCCGGTCCACGCGGGGGCGCGATCGGTGTTCATGTCGCCCGCCGAGTTCGTGCATCGACCGGTGCGATGGCTGCGTCAGCTCGCCGATCACCCGGCCGTGTTCACCGCCGCGCCGAACTTCGCGTTCGACCTGGCCGTCGAAGCCGCCGGAGAAGCAGGAGACGACCTCGACCTCTCCGATGTCCGGGTCGCCCTGAACGGCGCCGAGCCGGTGCGGCCCCGCACGGTCGCGCGCTTCCTGGAAGCCTTCGGGCCGCATGGGTTTCGCGCGGAAGCCCACCGTCCGTCGTATGGACTGGCCGAGGCCACCGTGTACGTCGCGAGCGCGGGCGTGGAAGGGCCGCGGGGTGCGGTGTTCGATCGGGAAGCCCTCGCGCAGGGCAGGGCGATCGAAGTGCCGGACGGTCAGGAGCTCGTCTCGGTCGGTCGTCCGCTGGGCCAACGGGTCCGGATCGTCCGGGACGGGGTGGCACTTCCGGACGGTCTGGCCGGGGAGATCTGGATCCACGGGCCGAACGTCGCGGCGGGGTACTGGGGCCGTGGCGACGCCACCGCGTTCGGCGGGGAACTCGATGGCGAGGGCGGCTGGCTGCGCACCGGTGACCTCGGCGTGGTCCATCGCGGAGACCTCTACATCACCGGCAGGCTCAAGGATCTCATCGTGATCGACGGCCGCAACTTCCATCCGCAGGACATCGAAGCCGTGGCCGGCGAGGCGCATCCGGCGATCCGCCGCGACCGGGTCGCCGCGTTCGGTGTCACGGACGAAAGGGGAGAAGGGGCGATGGTGGTAGCCGAATGGGCAAAGAACGCCGAAACGGATGTCAAAGAAGTGACGAGAGTGGTATTGCGCGCGGTTTCCCGCGAACATGATCTGACGTTGCGATCGGTACGTCTGGTTCCTTCCGGTGACCTTCCGCGCACTTCCAGCGGCAAGGTCGCGCGGGCCGCGGCGAGGGCGCGTTATAGTCGGCGCCGTGGGTAATCACCGCGCGGAGGTCGTGAAGGTCGTCAGTGAGACTTTTCGGCTTGATCCCGCCGAAATCGAGTCCGACGCGCCGCTCGAAGAGCTGGGTATCGACTCCAAGGGACGGATAAAACTTCTGTCGGCGCTGGAGATCTACCACGACGTGAGGATTGATCTGGACCAGCTGGACCGGTTCACCGACATCGGGTCGGTGGCCGAAGTGCTCACCGAGGCACTCGGCGGTAAAGCCGACGGATCCGACGAAAGGCGCTGAAAAGAATGAGCGGGGGCTTCACCGCGGCGACCGATGCGCTTTCTTCGGCATCGAAGAACATCGGAAAGCTGACGGAACAGTTGCTCGAAGACAACCCGGATCTGTCGAGCACACCGGTGAACGCGGCGGGCTTCGGCCAGGCCCACGGCGACCACGCGAAGAAGTACACCGACGGCGTAGCGGCGTTGTGGGCGTCGGTCCAGGGGTACAGCACCACGCTCGGCTCGTTCGGCACGAACCTCGGTACCGCCGCCACGTCCTACGGCACCAACGAGGACGAGCAGAAGAACAAGATCACCGAGACGGGGATGCGCTAGTGGCCACCGAAACCACCTGGACCGACGTCAAAGCCGTCCTCGACGACCCGGCCGTTCCCGCCGAGAAGAAGACCCAGCTCATCGGCTCGTGGATGCGGGCACATCCGGCGCCCCCGCCGTGGACGGCGGACCAGGAACCGGAGGACATCAAGCAGAAGCGCAAGGAAGCCGAAAAGTACGTGGCTTCCTACAACGCCTATCCGTTCCTGCCCTACGACGAGGACGTCGACAAGGTCTTCAAGGACGCGAAGGGCGCCGGCGATCAGGCCAGCTTCAACCGGAAGGCGGAGAAGAAGGCCGTCGACGAGGGCAACAAGAAACTCGACGGTACCAAGGAACCCACCGCCGAGGGTGCCGGGACCAAGACGTCGGACGAGATCTTCGACGCCGCCGCGCCCGCTCTCAAGGTCTTCGAAACCTTCGGCTCGCTGCTGGCGAAGGTCCCGGAGGACTGCCGTGGAACCTCTCGCGCGCTCGATTTCGAGAAGGACATCAAGAAGCCGTTCGACGAGCAGCGCGGGATCAGTTTCAAGAACTTCGTCGACGACGCCGCCCACTTCAAGACCGGTTCGAAGACCGTGCAGAAGGCCATCGACGACACCGGTTCCCAGCTGAACACGCTTTACGGGACCTGGACCGGGAAGGCCGCGGACGCCTCGTCGGAGAACTACAACGAGAAGATCCTCCCCAAGGCCAAGAAGCTCTCCGAGACGCTGAACAACGCGAGCGAAGCGACACTGCACACCACCGCGACGGTGTTCAAACTGTGCAAGGGCAAGGCCGACACGGTCATCGACCTCTACAAGGAGATCGTCGGCAAGGCGGACTTCGCGATGGCGCAGAAAGTCATCGCCATCGCCGCGGGGGAGAAGAGCGGAAAGGAGGACCTCGGCGCGATCGCGGGCTGGATGGACGTCAACTTCGGCTCCAACCTGGTCCAGCAGCTGAACAACGACGGCTGCTGCGACGACGACGAGTTCAAGAAGGCGGGGCAGAACCTCGCCAAGCAGTGGATCCAGAACCAGTTCATCCCCGAGATGTGGACCATCATCTACGAGGGATTCGCCAAGTCCTGCAAGGAAACCAAGGATTTCGTCAACCAGGCCTACGACGAGCTCGACAAGGTCATGGGCAAGGTCAAGAACGAGTTCGAAGGCGCTGGTGACAAGGGCGGGGCGGGAGGAGCCGGCGGCACCGGCGGCGGACCCGGCGGCAAGGGCCCGGACTTCACGGGCGG
This sequence comes from Amycolatopsis sp. TNS106, assembly GCF_019330265.1. Lineage (NCBI taxonomy): Bacteria > Bacillati > Actinomycetota > Actinomycetes > Pseudonocardiales > Pseudonocardiaceae > Amycolatopsis > Amycolatopsis sp. TNS106. The sequence continues at coordinate 373,738 of NZ_CP024972.1, forward strand.
CCAGGGTGGTGGCCCCGGCGGTGGACCGGGTGGTTCGGGAACCGGCGGTGGACCGGGTGGCGGTGGTCCCGAGGGCGGCACCGGCGGCGGACCGGGTGGTTCGGGCAAGGGCCCCGACTTCACCGGCGGCACCGGTGGTGGACCGGGCGGCGGCGGTCCCGAGGGCGGCTCCGGTGGCGGTCCCGGCGCGGGTGGTTCCGGTCCGGGCGGAAGCGGTACCGGTCCCACGGGCGACGTCAAACCCCCGCCGGTCCCGGACGTGAAGATTCCCGAGAGCGGCTCCGGAACGCCGGGTGGCCCCGGTGGCGGTCTCGGCGGTGGGCCGGACGCGAACAAGGATCAGACGTCGCCCTCGAGTTCGACCCCACCGCCGTCGAACGGCGACGAGCAGAAGGCCGCGGCCGAAGAGGCGAAGAAACAGGCCGCCGCGGCGGCGGAGAACGCGAAGAAGCAGGCTTCCGAGGCGCTGGGCAAGCTGGGCGACGGTCCGACCGGGACCGACCTCGGCGGTTCCGGTGGCTCCGGGCCGGGCGGTTCGGGCCCCGGAGGCGGTCCCGGTGGCGGCGGCAACACGGACGCCGCGGCCGAAGCCAAGGCGGCGGCGGAGAAGGCGGGCGAAGAAGCGAAGAAGCAGGCTTCCGACGCGCTGAACAAGCTCGGCGACGCCCCCGGCGGTATGGGCGACGCCAATGCCGAGGACGGCGACTCGAAGGACGGCGAGAAGGCCGCGGACGAGGCGAAGAAGAAGGCGTCGGACGCTTTGGACAAGCTCGGCGACGAGCTGTCCGGCGACGACAAGCTGGCCGGTGACAAACCGGCCGGTGACAAACCCGGTGAGGACGGCGACAAGGCCGAGGACGGCGAACGCGAGACCCTCAAGGTCAAGCAGGGCGACACGACCTTCGAGATGACCGAGCCGGACAAAGACGGTGAGATGGAGATCAAGGTCGGGGACGGTTCCGGGCCCGCCAAGGACTTCAAGCTCGACTGGACCGGTGAGGGCGACGACTCCAAGCTGGGCTCCACGCCCGGTTCGGACGACGGCAAGCCGGACAAGGACGGTGTCCATCGTCCCGGGCCGGACGGCAAGATCCACATCCAGGACGGTGATGTCAAGATCACCGCCGAACGTCCCGACGGTCCGTCCGGGCCCACGGTCGTCACCGTCGACGACGGCACCGGCAAGCCGACCACGTACACCCTCGGCGAGGACAAGCCCTCCTCGGACAAGGCGTCGCACCCCGCGACGCCCGTCACCGGGACGGCGCAGCCCGATGCCGAGCCGGTGTTCACCCCGCACCACGGTGGCGGCGGAACCGTCCCGGACGGGATCGGCGGCGGCGGTGGCGGATTCGGTGGCGGTGGTGGTGCCTCGGCGCCGTCGATGCCCTTCGAAACCGCGAGCCCCGCGACAGGCCAGTCGCTCAGCGAAGGCGTGCACACCGGCGGCGGCGGGACACCTCCGCCGCAGCCCGTGGCTTCGGGCGCCCCGTCCGTCCCGATGGGCAGCCCGTCGGGGCAGTCGTTCGGCGGTGGTGCGATGCCGCCGATGGGCATGGGTGCCGGCGGAGGCGGCGGCCAGGGTGGCGACCAGGAACGGACCAACCGCGCGTACCGGATCGAGGGCGAGGTGTTCGACCAGATCAACGAACCCACCGGCCGGATCACCGGTTCGCTGCTGGACGATGAGGATCAGTCGGTCACCCGCAAGCGGTGAGCCGGGGCAGGGGAGAACAGATGAGCGCCGATGACACCGCCGCCATGAAGGCGACCCTGGACGGTCTGGTCCGCGAGCAGTCGGAGCGCCGGGCGCTGCGGGACGAGCGCGCCGACGAGATCAAGGCGAGCTCGCAGGAGTTCATGACCAAGCAGGTCCAGACCGCTCAGCGTTACGTCGAGCACCGGCGGGAACTGGGGCAGCGCAAGACGAAGTCCGGTTGGAGCACCGACCGGTCGCACGCGCAGCCTGGGGCGGCGTCGCCGTTCGAAGACGTCCCCGTGGACATGGCGGCTCCGTTCGCTTCGGAGCCGCCTGCCCGGATGGGGCGGGACACTCCCCGGCGCGCTCCCCGCGCACGCCCGGCACCGGCGGACGACGAGGACGACGCGTTCCTCAACAACCGCTGGCGCGACTGAACCCGCCGTCAGCCGGGCGGCAGGGTTTGCCCTTGCCGCCGCGGGGTATCCGGCTCGGGTCAGGCGAGCCGGAGGGCGTGGGTTCATGGTCGACGTGAAGATGACGGTAGACACTTCTCCCGAGCGCGTGTTCGAGGTGCTCGCCGATGGCTGGACCTACGCGGCCTGGGTCGTGGGAGCCTCCCACATCCGTGACGTCGACCAGGGCTGGCCCGCACGGGGGACGCGGATCCACCACTGCGTCGGCTCCTGGCCTCTTCTGCTCGACGACGTCACCAAGGTGCACGTCGCCGACCCGCCGAGGCTCCTCGAACTCGAGGCGCGGGCCTGGCCGTTCGGCACCGCGCGGATCCGCTTGGAACTGCGGGAAACCGCGACGGCGACCACGGAGATCCTGATGTCCGAGCACGCGACCCGCGGGCCGGGCCGTCTGCTCCCGGAAGCCGCCCAGGCGCTCTTCCTGGTGCCGCGGAACCGGGAATCCCTGCGACGTCTCGCGGATCTCGCCAAGGGCCGCGAAGCCGCTCAACCGGCGGACTGATCCTGGTGGCTCGGCCGTCCGAGCCGGATCCGGTCGCGAGGCGGGTCGAGGGGGCCGCTGTCACCCCGTCGCCCGGCACGGATGGCGGCGAGGAGCTCCCTGATCGTGGTCGCCGCGTCGTGCCGGGGCACCCAGCCGAGTTCCTCCCGTGCGCGCCGGGTGTCCACAAGGGACGCCCGGTCGGCGAGCCGCAGCCAGGACGGATGCAGTGGCTGGAGGCCGAGCCGCCAGCTCGGCCAGGCCAGCCCGGTCAGCAGCCTCAGCGGCACGGGAATCCGGAACCCGCCCGCCAGCGCGGCGAGGTCGCGGCTGCCGAGCACGGGCTCGCCCGCGAGGTTGAACGCGCCGGTCGCACGGCGGTCGAGGATCGCTCGGATCGCCTGCGCCACATCATCGGAGTGCACCACCTGCATCCGCAGCCCCGGCCACAACGGCACCGGGAGCCATTTGTCGCCGAGCGGTAAAGGCGGCGCCAGGGGGCTGAGGAGCCACCCGGAGAACTCGGCCGCGGCGTCCGGTTGCACGACCCCGCACGGACGGATCCGCGCCACTCCGATCTCCGGGTGGTCACGGCAGAATTCGTCCAATCGGGACTCGAAGGCCGCTTTTCCCGCGCTGTAGGCGCTTTCGGCGAGCCCGCCGCACGGCCACTCCTCATCCACCTCGTCCCAGCGGCCGGCCGGGGTGTACGCGGCGACCGACGACGCGCACACGATGTGGTGCACCCCGGCGTCGACGGCCGCGCGCAGGACGTTCGCGCTGCCCGCCATGTTGGTCCGGAGCATCGCCGGATCGTCCGCGCGCGGATGGATCGCCCAGGCCAGATGCACCACGGCGCCCGCGCCGTCGAAGATCTCGGTCAGCCGCGGCCAGGCGTCGTTCGCGCCGATGTCCTGCTGGACCCAGCGAGCCGTCGAGTAGGGCGCGGCCGTCGTGTCGGGGCGGCGGCGCGCCACTCCGACCACGTCGTGCCCGGCTCCGGCCAGTGCCCGGAGCAAGGCGGTGCCGACGTTGCCGCTCGCGCCGGTGACGACGATCTTCATCGGTAGACGGCGCGGTGCGCGGCACGCATCGTCGCGCGGTAGAAGGAACCGGCCCAGCCGTCGCGGGCGAGGGCCGCCCTGGCGGCGTTCGACCCGGGCGCGCCGTGCACCGCGCCACCGGGATGCGCCGACGCCGATGCCAGGAAGAGCCGGTCGATCGGGGTGTCGGCCCGGCCGAGACCGGGAACGGGCCGGAAGAAGAGTTGTTGCTGGATGGCCGCGGTCCCGGCGTTGATCGAACCTTCCACGAGACTGTGGTTCCCTTCCTCCAGTTCGGCGGGCCCGGCGACCGCACGACCCGCGATCAGGCCGCGGAAACCGGGTGCGTGCTTCTCGATGACCTCTTCCATCCGGTCCGCGTGGCGGCGCAACCGGGAGGCGCTCCACGGCTCGCCCCTCGGCACATGCGTGTAGGCCCAGGCCGACTCGGTCCCGGCGGGGGAGCGGCTCGGGTCGGCGGTGGTCATCTGCCCGAGCAGCAGGAACGGCTCGTCGGGCACCCGTCCGCAGGCGAGGTCGTTGGCGATCCCGGCGAGGCCGTCGAGGTCCGCTCCGATGTGGACGGTCCCAGCCTCGCCGACTTCGGCGGCGGTCCACGGGATGGGCGCGGACAGCGCCCAGTCCACCTTGATCGTGGCGTCGTCCCAGACGAACCGGTCCAGATCGGACACCAGCCGCGCGGGAAGGTGCCCGGCGCCGACCAGATCCCGGTAGAGCACCGGGGCGGGGACGTCGGCGAGCACTGCCCGGCGGGCACGCACCCGTCGTCCATCCGCGTCCCGGACGCCTATCGCCCGGCCGCCCGAGAGCGTCACTTCGGTGACCGGCGTGCCGCAGACGACCTCCCCGCCCTTGGCGGACAGGCGGTTCACCAGCGCGTCGGTCAGACGGCCCGCCCCGCCTTCCGGCACCGGGAATCCGACGTCCTGGCCGAGCATGGTCAGCAGCCAGCCGAAGACGCCGCTCCCGGCCTGGTCCGGGCCGAGGTCGGTGTGCATGGCGTTGCCCGCGAGCAGCAGCCGGGCGCCCTCGCCGCCGAACTTCTCCTTGCCGAGGCCGCGGGCGGTCAAGGTCAGCATCCTCGCCAGCCGGAGCGACTCCGCCGTGCCGAGTGTCTTGACCAGCCGCGCCCCCGGGCGCACCGGCGGGAACGGACGCACGATCGCGTCGAGCAGCGGTTCGCGCAGACGTCGCCAGTTCGCGTATTCCTCCCGCAGCTTGTCCGCGTCCCGTTCATCGAACTCCGCCACGGAACGGGCCGTGCGGTCGAGGTCGCGGGACTGCAGGACGTACCGGTCGTCGGGCAGCACATGCGCCAGCACCGCCGGGGCGTGCCGCCACCGCAGGCCGTGGTCCTCGAGACCCAGCCCGGCCAGCACCGGCGACGCCGCACCGAGCGGGTAGAAAGCGCTGTAGACGTCGTTGCGGAAGCCCGGAGCGGTGAGTTCCTCGGTCCGTACCGCACCGCCGGGATGGGCAGTGGCCTCGACGACCAGTGTCTCCCAGCCGGCGTCGGCCAGGAGATTGGCCGCGACCAGGCCGTTCGGTCCCGATCCGATCACCACGGCGTCGACTTCCATGGTCAGGGCATACCCCGGAGAGGCGGGTTCAACCCCTGTCGATCGACCTCGCCTGGACGGACAGCCAGGCTTCGTGCTGATCTTCGGTCTTGGCCCAGAGGGCCGCCAGTTCGTCGGCGCCGAAGTCCTCCACCGGGATACGGAACTCTCGCAGCGTCTCCGCGAACTCGTCGAGAGAGGACAAGGTGTGGCGCTCGCCGTCGCCGCGTTTGAGCGTGCGTGCGCGAAGAGCCAGCTCACGGCCGTCACGGTGATGTTGCGCCACGAGCACCCTGGCGAACGGGGAGTCCGGCGACCTGATCTCGTCCCGTTCGGCGAATTCGGTGGCCTCGCGGGGCGCGGTGCGGAAGTCGCAGGATTCGACCGTGCCGCCGGGATGGTGATGCATCCGCCAGGTCTCACCGTCGAGGCGTTCGATCCGGAACGGCAGTTCTCCTTGCCGATACGTGCCGTCCCGCACCGGAAGCGGCTCGAGGAACGCGTCACCGATGCCGGTGTCGGCGAGCCAGGTCTCTCCGTCGACATGGACCAGGAGGGCGATGTGGTTGCCCCATTGGCCCTCGCCGCGGGTCGAGCGCAGGACGGCGGCTTCCACGACTGTCACGTCGAATCCGGCCGCCCTCAGCAGCAGGGCGAGCGCGCCGTTCATCTCGTAGCAGAGCCCGCCCCGGCGACGGCGCGTGAACTTGTCGGTCAACGCTTCCGGGTCGAGCAGGAGCGTCCTGCCGAGCTGGAGGTCGAGATTCTCGTAGGGGACTCGTAGCCGCCACGTCCGGTGCAGGTTCCGGAGCGTGGCCAGATCCGGCCGGATGGGCTCGCGGTACTCCAGCCGGTCGAGGAACGCGTCGAGGGTCATGCGGATCTCCTTGGGTGGATGGACTCTAAAATTAGAGTAACTCTAATTTTGACGTCGATCCAGTATGCTGAGGGCATGACCGAACCGGCGGGTTTGCGGGAACGGAAGAAATGGCGCACCCGGAAGGTGTTGATCGAGACGGCCTACCGGCTCTTCGAACGGCAGGGCTACGACCGGACGACCACCGCGGAGATCGCCGCGGCCGCCGAGGTGTCCACCGCGACCTTTTTCAACCACTTCGCCACGAAGGAAGACCTTCTCCTCACTGGCGACGGTGAGCAGATCCTGCGCGCGGGGCTGGACGTGCTCGCCGCGCGCGAGGAGGGCGAGACACCGGCCGGGCTTCTCCGGCGCGCGCTGCTCGGGATGCTCGCCGAAGCCGGAGCGGGGCTCCGCGATCCGGGTGCCGAGCCCGAGCGGATCCGGCTGCACCTGATCACGTCGGTGCCGTCGGTGCGCGCGACGATGCTGCAGCGTGCCTTCGACGCTCAGGAGCGGCTTTCGGCCGCGCTGTGCCGAGCCTGCGAGATCGACGAGGTCGACGCCGCGGTGCTGGTCGGAGCCGTCACCGGGGCGGTTTTCGCCGCCGGGCGAACGGCCCTCCGTCTCGGGACTCCGCTCGACGAGGCGATGCGACGGGCGATCGACCTCGCGACGGCTTGACCGGGCGGCTTCACGAACGGTGCCAGGCGATCCCGTGGTAAGCGGAGCTGTCCGCCGCGAAGCCGGAGCCGATGATGACGGTGCCGATCGCGTTGATGTGCTGGGCCACGGTCGCCGTGATACCGGGAGGCGACGGGAGCGGGACGGGTGTCGCGTCCGCGTCCCAGCGCACCGGCCGCACCGTGCCCGGACTCACGGACTCGCCGACGACGGTCCCGGCTTCGTCGATGTCGTAACACGTGCTGGCGACATCCGAAGGCAGGGGCCGGAGCACGGTGGGCCGTCCGTCGCGATCCCAGCGCGCGCCGATACCGTGCCGGTCCGCGGTCATGCCCCAGCCGATCGCGAAACCTCCTCCGGTGATCCGGACGACCTGCCCCGCGGAGAACTCCGGTTCCCCGGTCAGCAGGGCGGTGCCTCCGTCGCGGTTCCACACGACCCCGTCCCCGAGAATGGCGCCGGAGTCGGTGATCCCGCACGCCGTCGCGCGACGGGGCGGGGGCAGTGTGCTGATCCTCCCCGAGGACGTCCAGCGCACGGCAGTGCGGACCCCCGTGCCCGTCCTGGCCGATCCGACGACCTCGTCCAGCCCGTTCAGGTCCTGCCCCTGGGTCTCGCCGTCCCCCGGCAGGGTGGCGAGTTCGACGGTCTCGCCGCCGGGTTCCCAGCGCAGCGCCCGCCAGCGGTAGCCCGGCCACATCGCGTTCCCCAGCACCGACCCGCGGGCGTTCACCCGGCACGCCGTGCCGGAGATCGCCCCGTCGGGGAGTTCGAGCGCGCGTACCCGGCCGTCGGACCGCCAGCACACGGGCCGGAGATGCTCTCCGGCGAGGAGCGAACCCGCGATGACCCCCTCGGCGTTGACGCTGACCGCGCGTCCGCCGGAAAAGCCGTCGAGGATCGGCAACGGCGTGGGATGCCCATCGCGGTCCCAGCGCACCGGCCGCGACCCCGACTCCCCCACGATCACCCCGGCGTCGTTCACGCAGTAGGCACCGGTGCCCTCGTCTCCGGAGAGCGGCCGCAGGCCGACCGCCGTGAAGCCGGGTCCCTCGGGTATCGGATCGGGCACGAGTGGGCAGCCTAGTGCGACGGCGCACGCGATGGGGAAACTTACACTGACCGGGTGACGCCGCACTCCACAATGGACCGGTCTACGGGGTGAGCACGATCCTGCCGAACACTTCGCCGTCGTCCATCTTCCGGTGCGCCAGAACGGCTTTCTCCAGCGGCAGCAGTTCGTGTACCACCGGGCGCAGTTCACCGCGCGCCGCCGCGCCGAAGTGGTCCGCGCTCACCGCGCGCCGATCCGGCTCGGGGATCGAGTCCGCGCTGAAGGCCGCGAACGACAGGGACTTCCGGAAGGCCGCCATCAGCTTCGCGCCGAAGTCCGCCGGGGGCATGCCCGCGACCACGCCGACGGCGACCATGCGGCCGTTCGGCTTCAACCGGTCGAAGAAGGACGGCATGTCCACACCGGACACGATGTCGATGATGACGTCGTGGCCCGCCGGCCCGTCCCCCTCCCCGGAGCGGTCGAGGACGTGGGTCGCCCCCAGCTCGCGCAGGCGGTCGCCGCGTTCGGCCGAGGACGTCGTGACCGCCACGGCGCCCGCGCCACCGCGCGCCGCGAGCTGCACCGCCATGATCCCGATGCTGCCCGCCGCGCCGCGCACCAGGACGGATTCGCCCGCCCGGAAAGGGGCGTGGGCGAGAGCGAAGTGCGCCACCATGCCGGAAGTCCCGACGGCCACCGCGTCGGTGGCGGGCAGGTTTTCGGGAAGGGGAACGATTTTCTCCGCCGCGACGGCCGCCTGTTCCACGTAGCCGCCGCCCTCGCCGGTGACCGCCCAGACGCGCCGCCCCGCCCAAGCCGGATCGACGCCGCCGCCGACCGCAGTGACGGTACCGGCCACCTCGTTGCCGGGGATGAATCCTTCGCGGAAGCCGAATCCGGCGAGTGCGCCGCTGCGGATCACGGTGTCGACGCCGCCGACACCGATCGCTTCCACGTCGATCAGCATTTCTCCCCCGGCGGGAACGGGGGAGGGGACGTCGATCACGGCGAGGCCCTCGGGGGCGCCGAACGTCCGGATCTCGACTGCGCGCATTTTCGTCTCCTGGTCGTCGATCACTGGTCCGGCGGACGTTAACGGACGCCCCCGTCCGTTTTGGCTAAAGTGAGAGCGGTGACCGATCATTTGTCTCGGATCCCGCGCTCCGACGCCGTGGACAATCGCGAACGCATCCTCGAAGCGGCACGCGTGCTGTTCGCCACCGAGGGGCTGAACGTGCCGCTGCGGGAAGTCGCGCGCCGTGCCGAAGTCGGCCCAGCCACGCTGTACCGCCACTTCCCGACCAAGGAGATCCTGGCGACGGAGGCGTTCGCCGAGCAGATGCATACCTGTCACGCCGTCGTCGACGAGGGGCTCGCCGATCCGGATCCGTGGCGCGGCTTCTGTTCCGTGATCGAAAAGATCTGTGAGCTGCATTCGCGCGATCGCGGATTCACGGCGGCCTTCGTCTCGGCCTTTCCCAGGGCGGTGGACTTCACCGCGGATCGTGACTACGCGCTCAAGGCGATCGCCGAGCTGGCGGGCCGGGCCAAGGACACCGGGAAACTGTGCCCCGATTTCGTCCTCGACGACCTGATCCTCATGCTTATGGCCAACAACGGGATCCAGGCCGCTTCGGCGGCCGCGCAGGTGGCGGCGTCCCGGCGGTTCGCCGCGCTCGTGATCCAGGTCTTCCGGGCCGGGCCGGCGCGGGCGCCACTGCCGCCGGTGGCACGCCTGGCCCTCGTGATGCCGGGGGTGACCCTCTGAGTCACTTCCTGCGGGCTTCGAGCCCTTCCAGGATGAGGTCGAGGCCGTAGTCGAATTCCTTCGTGTGGTCGTAGCCCGGCCGCTGGGCGTGTTCGGTGATCACCTCGGCCAGATAAGGGAATTCGTCCCGCGGCAGGCCGTCGAGGATGTCGTCCGCGACCCCCGGGACGTCTTCACTCGGCGGGAGGTTCGACTCCTGCAACACGAATCCGCCGATGTAGCTGTCGATGAGCGAGACGGCGTGCACCGCCATCGGGAGCGTGAATCCCGCCCGTCGAAGGACGCCGAGGACGGCATCATGGTGGCGTAGCGTCGCCGGCCCTGGATTCCGGCGGGAGTCCATGAGGCCCAGCGCCCAGTTGTGCCGCGACAGGACCTCGCGTGCGGACGAAGCACGCGCGCGGACGGCGTCACGCCAATCGCCGGTTTCGGTGCCGGGCAGCTCGATCGCCGCGAACACCGCGTCGACGACGCCGTCGAGGATCGCGTCCTTGTTCGGCACGTGGTGGTACAGCGACATGGCCTCCACGCCCAGGTGCTGCGCGACCCGGCGCATCGTCATCGCTTCCACGCCACCGCGATCGGCGACTTCGATCGCGGCCTTCAGTACGCGGTCCCTGGTGAGTGATCGGCGAGGCGGCACATTGACAACCTTACATGCGTAAGTCAGCCTTACGCATGTAAGGCCATCGAGAGGAGAGTCCGATGCCGATGCCGAGATGGTGGGGCCACGTCAACAAGCGGGTGTTCAACCCCCGTGCGATCGCCGGCGGGAAGTACCCGGTGCTGATCCACGTCGGCCGCACCTCGGGAAAGACCCGCCACACGCCGCTCGACGCGCATCCCGTCGACGGCGGCTACCTGTTCGTCCCGGTTTACGGCCCGGAGGCGGACGGGGTGCGCAACATCATGACCGCGGGGAAAGCGCGGCTTCGGATCTACGGACGGGAAGTGGACCTCTCAGGCCCGCGGCTCGTGGGGGCGGACGAATTCCCCGATGGCGTGACCCGTCCGCCGAAACTCCTCCGTATCACCGAATTCCTCCGGATGGACGTGAAACCCTGAGCCGACCCTGCAACGGTGGCAGGTCCGCGCGGACGCGACACCTTCGACCTCTTTCCCAGTAGTACCGGAGAGGGAGGCGGCATCGTCCTTCAAGCCGATGCCCGATGCGCCGTTGCTTCGTAGTTTTGGCGGTATGAAACGAACTTCAGTGGTCATCGCCGCGGTGTGCGCGGCAACGCTCGCCTCCCCGGCCGTCGCCTCCGCGACGCCACAACTGCAACGGACACTGCAGCGCGACGCCGACACGCTCGTGGCGAACGGTTCGCCCGGCGTGCTCGTCGAGGTCACCACGGCCAGGGGCAGCGTCAAGGTGCGCAGCGGCCACGGCGATCTGCGGACCCGGACTCCGGTGCCGTGGGACGGGCATTTCCGGATCGCGAGTTTCAGCAAGACGTTCCTGTCCGCGACGATGCTCCAGCTCGTCGGGGAGGGACGCCTTTCCTTGGAGGACACGGTGGACCGGTGGCTGCCGGGGGTGGTGAGCGGGAACGGCAACGACGGCGGGGCCATCACCGTCCGGCAGCTGCTGCAGCACACCAGCGGGCTGCACGACTACATGGCGGAACTCGATCTCTTCACCGAGAAGGGCTTTCTGCGTCACCGGTTCGACCGGCTCAGCGCGTCCGAGGCGGTGAAGCTGGCGGTCGGCAAACCGCCGGCGTTCGAGCCAGGGAAGAGCTGGGGCTACTCCAACACCAACTACGTGCTCGCCGGGATGATCACCGAGAAGGTGACCGGCCGGGACTGGCGGCAGGAGATCATCGACCGGATCGTCCGTCCGCTGAACCTGCGCGAGACCACCCTGCCGCATACGTCGCCGTTCATCCCGGCCCCGCACGCGCGAGGGTACGACCGGTTCGTCGTCGAGGGCTCGAATCCGCCGCGGCTCGGGCGACGGGTGGACGTGACACTGATGAACCCGTCGATGGGCGGGGGAGCGGACGGATCGATCAACAGCACCACCGAGGACGGCAACAAGTTCCTTCGGGCGCTGCTGGGCGGCAAGGTGCTCCCGCCGTCGATGCTGGCCGAGATGAAGAAGACCGTGCCCGCTCCGGGGCTCGGCGCGTACGGCCTCGGCCTGGTGAAGTCGACCGTTTCCTGTGGTGACTACTGGGGCCACGGCGGCGCGCTGCCCGGCTACCTGACGGGCAACGGCGTGACCGAAGACGGCAAACGCAGCGTGATGGTTTCGCTGAACACGCTCACGCCGTTCCACCCCGGTGCCGAACCGCCCGCGGGCAACCCGCTGGACCCGGTGATCGACCACGCCCTCTGCGGCCGCTGACCCGCCTCGTGAGTGGTAAGGACGGTTCTAACCGTCCTTACCACTCACGAGCCCCAAGTACGCGCGGCCTCCACCAGTGCCGTGACGCATTCCGCGACAGCGGGCCGCGTTTCCCCCTGCGGCTGCACGGCGTAGAGCTGCCGATGCAGTACCGGTTCGAGCGGGGCGCACACCACGGTCGGCGGTGCGATCGTGGTGGCCATGCCGGGCACCAGCGTGACGGCGCCGAGCCCGGCGACGACGGCGAACTGGGTGCCGAATCCGCTGACCGTATGCCGCACGATCGGTTCGATCCCGCGTTCGCGCAGGGTCTGGCGGATCCAGGCGTTCGCCAGCGTCGGCCGGGCCCAGGCGACCCAGATCTCGTCCGCGAGGTCCCCGGCGCGCACCGAATCCGCGCCGGCCAGCGGATGCCCGGCCGGGAGCACGATCATCGCCGAGTCGTCGCGCAGTTCGGTCCAGCGGGTCGCGGGTGGCCGGGTGAGCGGCAGGTTCTCCCAGCTCTCGACGACCACGACGTCGAAGACCCCGTCGGCCAGCGCGGGAAGGGCGACTTCGGGTTCGACCTCGTGCAGCCGGGCCTCGATGCCGGGGTGGCGGACGGCGAGGCCGGTCAGCGCCGGCGCGATGAACGTGTGCACCCCGGAAGGGATGGCGCCGATCTCGACCACACCGGTCGTCTCCCCGGTGAGGGAGTCCAGGTCCGCGCGGGCGGCACGGAGTTCGGCGAGCACCCGGTCCGAGCGCTGCGCCAGCAGCAGCCCCGCCGGGGTGAGCCGCACGCCGCGCCCATGGCGGACGAGGAGCCCGGTGCCCGCTTCCCGCTCCAGTTTGGTCAGCTGCTGGGAGATCGCCGACGGCGTCACGTGCAGCAGTTCGGCGGCCGCGGCGAGCGATCCCCGCCGCCACACGGCGTGCAGCATCCGCAGCCGTTCCACATTGGACAGATCGCCACTCATTAGCCGAGCTTAACCCTCGCGGTAAGAGGATCTCGCTGGTCCTGTCCGCCGCCGTGCGATCGAATCGAAGGCATGCGGCACATCAGGTTCTTCATCGATCCGAGGGCGCAAGGAGTCCTCGGCGCCCTCGCGATCGCCCTGTCCGCCCCGCTGGTCGCCTTGTCCGGGGTCAGCTCGACGACGGCGACGTTCTTCCGCTGCCTGTTCGCTTTGCCGATCCTCGTGATCTTGGCGCGTACCCGGGAGCGGGGGCACCGTCCCACCCCGGCCGCGCGGCGACGGCACGTCCTGGCGGGCGTCCTCCTCGGCGTCGACATGGTGCTGTGGAGCGAGGCGATCCTCTCGGTCGGCGCGGGCGTCGCCACGGCGCTGGTCAACGTCCAGGTCGTCCTCGTGCCCCTGGCAGGCCTGCTGTGGTTCGGCGAGCGGCCGCCGCGATCGTTCTGGCTGTCCATCCCGGTGATGCTGGCGGGGACCGCGCTGGCCGGCGGGCTGGCGGACGGCGGTGCCGCGGGCAGCGATCCCTGGTACGGCACCGTGATGGCGGTGCTGGCGGGAGTCGCGTACGCCGGTTACCTGATCCTGTTGCGCCGCGCCGGAACCGACGGCGGTGGACGTACGACGATGCTCGCCACGGCGACCGCGGCGTCGGCGAGTGTGGGTGGCCTTTCGGGCCTGTTCGCCGGAAACCTCGACGCCACACCGCCGGCTTCGGCGTTGCTGTGGCTGTTCGTGCTGGCCGTGACCGGGCAGGTGCTCGGCTGGCTCCTGATCGGCAAGGCCCTGTCCGCCCTGCCCGCGAGCGGCGGGTCCGCCGTGCTGATGCTGCAACCCGCCGCCGCGATCCTGTTCGGTGCCGCCCTGCTCGGCCAGTGGCCGACCCCGCTGCAACTGGCGGGGTGCGCGCTCGTCGTCGCCGCGGTGGGCGCGGTCTCGTTCCTCGGCCGGTCGTCAGGGAACCACCAGCACCGGCCAGTGCCCGGTCCTGATGAGCTTGGTCGCGACCGACCCCGCGAACCGGTGACCGGCCTGCTGTGAGGCGCCGACCACGACGGTGTCGACCTTGCCGCGGTCGGCGGTCTCGCGGAGCACGGTGTACGGATCGCCGTAGGTCTTCAGGAAGCTGACCGGCACTTCCAGTTCTTCGGCGGCTTCGCGGATCTGCTCGCGGATCTCCGCGTAGAGCTGCACTGCCGTGTCGTGTTCCATCGTCGCCGCGACCGCGGGACCGAGCGCCGGACGGCAGACGAAGGCGACGATCAGCCTGCCGCCCTCGCGTCGTGCCATGCCGAAGGCGAAGGCGGCCGCCCGCATCGCCGTGTCGGAGCCGTCGACCCCGGCCAGGATGGCCCGCCCCGGGTGGTGCCGGGGCGGGCCGAAACGCTCCACAGTGGACTCGAAGGCTCCGGTGGCGTTCTCGTTCATCGCGCGACCGGGGCTTCCGACGGCGTTTCCACGTCGAGCGTGGTGCGCAGGGTGAGCGGCTTGAGCAGCAGCGCCGCGATCACGCCCACGACACCCACCGCCGCGGAGATCAGGAAGATGTGCGCGGTCGCGTCGCCGTACACGGTGTGCACGATCGTCTGGACCTCCGGCGGCAGCGCCTTGAGGTTGAGCGCGCTGACGCTGCCCGTCGACGCCTGGCCCGCCGGCACGTGCAGCGCGGTGGACAGGTCGGCGGTGACCCGGTTCGCGAGCACGGCGCCCAGCACCGAGACCCCGATGGTGCCGCCGAGTGACCGGAAGAACGTGACCGAGGCGCTGGCCGCGCCCAGATCCCGCAACGGCACGGTGTTCTGCACGGCGAGGACGAGGTTCTGCATCGTCATGCCGACACCGATGCCGACGATCGCCATCGCGACGCCGACCAGCCACAGCGGCGAGGCGTGGTCGACGGTGCCCAGCCCGAGGAACCCGATCACCAGGGTGATCGTGCCCGCCACGATGTACGGCTTCATCCGTCCGGTGCGGCTGATCAGGCGTCCGGACACGGTCGAGGAGACGAGCACGCCGCCCATCAGCGGAATGGTCAGCAGACCGGCTTCGGTGGGGGAGTAGCCGCGGCCGACCTGGAAGTACTGGCCGAGGAACACCGCGCCGCCGAACATCGCCATCCCGACCGCGAGGCTCGCGATGATCGCCAGCGCCGGGGTGCGCCGGGTGATGATGTGCAACGGGACGACCGGTTCACGGACCTTCCGCTCCACCAGCACGGCGAAGGCGAGGAGCACGACGCCGCCCGCCACCATCACGGCCGTCTGCCAGGACAGCCAGTCGAAGCTGTTGCCGACGAACGACACCCAGATCAGCAGGACACTCACGCCCGCCGCGATCAGGCCCGCGCCGAGGTAGTCCACCTGGACGCCTTCCCTGCGCACGGTCTCCAGCTTCAGTGTCCGCTGAAGCACGATGAACGCCGCCACCGCGATCGGCACGCCGACGAAGAAGCACCAGCGCCAGCCGAGCCACGGCACGTCCACGATCAGTCCGCCGAGCAGCGGGCCGCCGACGGTGGCGACCGCCATGACCGCGCCGAGGTAACCGTTGTAGCGGCCGCGTTCCCGTGGCGGGATGATCGCCGCGATCACGACCTGGACCAGCGCCTGGAGACCGCCGACACCGATGCCCTGGAACGCGCGGGCGGCGATCAGCTGCCCGGTGCTCTGGCTGAATCCGCTGATCACCGACCCGATCACGAAGATCACGATGGCGATCTGGACCAGCGTCTTCTTGTTGAACAGATCGGCGAGCTTGCCCCAGATCGGCGTGGTGGCCGTCGCCGCCAGCAGGGTGGCCGTGACCACCCACGTGTACTGCGTCTGCGAGCCGTTCAGCGAGCCGATGATCAACGGCAGGGCGGTCGACACGACCGTCGAGCTGATCATCGCCACGAGCAGCGCGAGCAGCAGACCGGACAGCGATTCGAGCACCTGTCGGTGCCCCATCGCCCCTGACGGTGCCTCCGCCGTCGTTCCCTCGGTCTTCATGGCGTCCTTTCGAGCGGCAATGTTGCTCATTGTGCAAACTTGCACAGTGAGAACTTTATTCCCCTCGCTACGCTGTCCTGGTGGACACCCTCGACACGCTGCGCTCCCGCAAGAAGGCGGCGACGCGGCAATCGCTGCACGAGGCCGCGCTCCGGCTGGCGATGGAGCACGGCCTGGACGGCGTGACCGTCGAGGACATCGCCGACGCGGTGGGCGTGTCCCGCCGGACGTTCTCGAACTACTTCGCGAACAAAGAGGACGCGATCCTGCACGCCGACCGTGAGCGCACCGGGCTGCTGGTGACGCTGGTCGAAAGCAGGCCGCCGGGCGAGAAGCCCTGGCAGGCGCTGCGGGCGGCGAGCCGGGAGCTGTACCGCGCGCACCCCGTCCCCGACCGCGAGTGGGTGGCGCAGTTACGGCTGCTGCGGCGGCATCCGTCGCTGCTCGCGCGGCAGGCGGGCGATCAGTTCGCCCTCGAACGCGACCTGATCGCGGTGCTGCTCGCCAGGGGGCACGGGCTCGATCAGGAGCTGGCCAGGCTTACCGCGGCGACCTTCCTGGCCACGTTGCGGACGGGGAACATCCTGTGGCTGGAAGGTCCGGAAGAGCAGCCGCTTCCAGAGTTGGTCGACCGGTTGCTCGGCCGCGTTCAGCTCCGGTGAGCGGGAAAGGGAGCCCTCCCGTCAGATCGAGCCGGTGCGCAACGCGAAGGCGACGGCGTGCGTGCGGTTGTGCAGGCCGTACCGCGACATCACCCGGTGGAGGACGTTCTTCACCGTGCTCTCCGAATAGGCGAGTTTGACCGCGATCTCTTCCGTGCCATGGCCGTCCGCCAGCAGGCGGAGGACTTCCCGTTCCCGGTCGGACAGGCCGGACAACGCGAGGCCGTTGGGTACCAGCAGGTCTTCCTGGATCCGTTCGAGCTGGGAGAGCAGGCTGCCCTGCAAACGTGGCGGCAGCGCGCCCGCACCCTGGCTGACCGCGAGGATCGTCCGCACCAGGTGCTCGCCGTCGAGGTCGCGCCGGGGCAGCAACGCGGCCATCCCGCATTCGATCGCCGTCATCAGCACCTGGGCCGGGAAATGGTCGGCGACGATCACGCATCTTGGTGGCGTGGCCAGGGTCGACGCGGCGCGGACCTGGCGCAGGAACGTGAAAACCCCGTCGCCGATCGAATCCCCGACCGTCACGACGACTTCGGCGGGTCCGAGGCCGGTGTCGGGCAGCACGTCCAGCCGGTCGTCGGCGCCGAGGATGCTCGTCGTGCCGAGCCCGGCCAGCAGGTCCGGGGCGTACACGGCGACTCTGACGCGATCGGTCCTCCTGCTGATCTTCTCCCCGTGAACCATGGCGAAGTCCCCATCCGAAAGCGCCAGCGTTAATAGCTATTGCGATACTTAGAAGCTATAACCTTGCAACGTTGTATGTCAACCTCGGTCGATGGCAACGTCACAGGGCAAGACGCCCGGCAGGCGGGAAAGGTTCACTGCGCAGGTGATCGGGTCACCGGCCGGTGAGGTCGTCCAGTTCGTCCGCGATCAACAGGTCGGGGTCGAACTTCATACCGGTGAAGTGGCCGGCGAGTTCGAGCGAGAGCACGCCGTGCAGGCGGGTCCAGAACGAGAGCGCGCGGTGCAGCGTCGAAGACGGGGCCGGATCGTCGCCCGCCCAGTCGCGATGGCCGTCCAGATGCTTGTCGAACGGGGTTTCCGGCTTGTCCACGGTGATCGGGCGGCACGCTTCGAGCAGCACGGCCATGACCTCGCTCGAGATGGCGGTGGTGTCCTCTGGCGCGTGGTAGCCGGGGACTGGCGTGCCGTAGATGAGGAAGTAGCGCTGCGGGTCGCTCCGGGCCCAGTCCCGGATGGTGACGGCGAGCCCGGCCAGATCGGCGCCGTCGTCGAACGCCGCGCGGACGGTGTCGGCGAGGCTCCGGTACGCGTCGCGGATGAGCGCGGTGATGAGATCGTCGCGGCTGGCGAAGTACCGGTACAGGGCGGGACCGCTCATCCCGACCTGTTTGGCGATCGCGTTGAGCGACAAGGCGGGCACCCCGGCGGCGGCGATCTGCTCCCACGCGTGCTGTTTGATCTCCGCGCGCACCTGGTCGCGATAGCGCTCCCGCGGGCTCTGCCCGTCCGCGTCCGTCATCGGCCCTCCCGCTCTGTCGGCCCGAAGCTTAGTCGGCGCTCCGCGGGCAGGAGTGCCAGTTCGGCCGAAGCCTGTTCGCGCAGCGCGCCGAACGACGGCCCGGCGCAGAGTTCCACGGCCAGGGTGAGGCACTCGCCGGCTTCCTCGAAGGCGCCGGCCTCCCGCCAGGCCCGCCCTTCCCGGAAAGCGCAGATCGCCTCCAGGGCGTCGAAACCGCCTTCCCACGCGAGCCACCGGCTGGTGCGGTAATGGCCCGCGGCCTCCCGCCATTCGGCGAGATCGCCGAGCACGTCGCCGATGGCGCGCAGGGTCAGCGCCTTCAGCAGCCGATGGAAACCCGGATACGTGTCGCCGGCCAGCCGCTCGGCGTCGGAGAGCACGGCCCGGTGCACGGCGAGCGCTTCGGAATGCCGTCCGGCGTTGAGCAGCGCGCGCCCGTAGACGTTCCGCGCCGTGGTTTGCCCGTCCCAGAAGGGAAGTTCGCCCGCCAGCTCGTACCCGCGCTTCGCGAACTCGAACGCTTCGTCGTCCTTTCCGGTCAACCGCAGCACCTGGCCGAGGTAGATGGACGCCCAGGTCTGCTCGACGCGGTCGCCGATCCCGGCGGCGATGTCCAGCGCGCGGCGGTGAGACGCCACAGCGCCCTCGTCGTCGCCGAGGCAGACACTGGCCGCCCAGCCGACGAAGTTGAGCAGCTTCGCCTCGGCCCCGGCATCGCCGAGCGCGTTCGCCGCGGCCGCGCCCAGCGAGAAGATCTCCCACCACGGCCGCTGGGCGCTCCGCCCGTCGGAGTACCAGTGCAACGCGACGGCGAGGTCCCTGGCCTCCCGGTGCATGCCGTTCCTCGCGGCCACCCGGTGCGCGGCGACCCAGTTCCCGCCTTCGACGTCCAGCCAGCGGGCGCTCTCTTCCCGGGAACCGAACCGGCCGGTCTCCGTGGCCTTGGGATAGAACAGCCTGGCCGCCTCCGCCGCCTTGCCGAGCAGATGGATGAGCACGGCGTCCCGCGCGCCCGGGTCTTCCTCCGCCTCGAACCGTTCCTCGGCGAACAGGCGGATCAGGTCGTGGAACTGGTGCCGTTCCGGTTCCGCCGTGGCCTGCAGGAGGCTGGCGTCGACGAGTTCGTCGAGCTGGTCGCGGACGTCGGCGGGCGAGGCGCCGGAGACGACGGCCGCGAGTTCGAGACCGAAGTCGGGGCCGGGCACGGTCGCCAGCAGCCGGAACAGCCGCCGAGCCTCGGGTGAGACCGCGTGGTAGGACAGGTCGAACGCCGACCGCAGCCGCAGATCGCCCGCCGCGAGCGCGCGCAGCCGGGTGCTTTCGTCGCGCAACCGGTCGGCGAGCCGGGCCAGGGACCACTGCGGCCGCGTGGCGAGCCGGTTGCCCGCGATGCGGAGCGCGAGCGGCAGATACCCGCACAACTCGGCCAGTTCGCGGGCCGCGGCGGGCTCCGCGTCGACCCGGTCGGCGCCGATGATCCTGGCGAGCAGGCCCATCGCGCCGTCGTCCGAAAGCGCTTCGAGGGCGAGCCACCGGGCGCCTTCGAGCCCGGCGAGCGTCCGGCGGCAGGTGACCAGCGTGAGGGAACCGGGTCCGGTGACCAGCAACGGCCGGATCTGTGCTTCGTCGGCCGCGTTGTCGAGCAGCAGCAACACCTTCCGGCCTTCGAGCAGCATCCGCAGCAACGACGATCGTTCGGCTTCGGAGGCGGGCACCTGCCCCGGCGCGACGTCCAGCGCGCGCAACAGCCGGTCGAGCGCGGTCCCGGCGCTGAGCGGTCGTTCGTCCATCCCGCGCAGGTCCACCGCGTAACCCCCGTCCGGGAACTCCGCGCGCCACAGATTCGCGGCGGTCGCCGCGAGCGCGGTCTTCCCGACCCCGGCCTGCCCGACGATCGCGACCACGCCATCACCTTCGGCGACTTTCGCGGACAGCTGCTCCAGCTCGCTTTCGCGGCCGGACAGATCCGCGGTGGGCGCGGGCAGCGCGCAGGTCGCCGCGACCTGGGCGGCCAGCGCCGGATTCCGGCGGCGTCCCTGTTTGGCGACGGTCAGGAAGAACTCACGGTCGCCGCCGGTCAGGCCGAGCGCGTCGGCCAGCACCTCGGCGGAGCGTTGCTGGGCGGCTCGCGCGCGGCCACGCTCCAGCTCGCGCAGGGCACGGACACTGATCCCGGAAGCCTCGGCGAGGCGCCCCTGTGTCCACCCCGCGGCCCGCCGGTGTTCGAGCAGGAGCTCGCCGAACACCGACCGCTTCTCGTTCGTGTCCACCGCGGCCCATTCAACCGGCAGGCTTCCGCTGCCGAAAAGCTGCCCCCCGCTTCCGCTTGTCCCGTGTTCTCGGGGGCCGGTTACCTGGAAGGCATGTCGACGATCATGACGACGCCCGTCCGCCCGATCGTCCGGGCCGAAGAGATCCGGGTGGCCGTGCACGCCTCCGATCCGCTCGTGCGGGCCGGGCTGCACAGCGCGCTCGGCGACGGGCCCGGCATCAGCTTGCGCGACGACCCGGCGCAGGCCGACGTCCTCGTCGCCGTCGCTGAGGACGACCCGCGGCGCATCCCGGCCGGGTCCGCCCGGCTGGTCCTGGTGGCCGATCAGCCCAACCAGGCCGAGATCTGGGCCGCGGTGGAACGCGGGCTCGCCGTCGTCGTCGCGCGCCCCGAGGCGACGCCGGGACGGCTGCTGCGCGCGGTCGCCGACGCCCACGCCGGCCGGGGTGATCTGCCCGCCGAGCAGCTCGGCAGCCTGCTCCGCGGGATTTCGCGGCTGCACAAGGAAGTTCTCGAGCCCCGCGAGCTTACGCTCAGCGGGCTGTCGCCGCGTGAAACCGAAGTGCTCCGGCTGCTCGCGGAGGGATTCGACACCTGTGAGATCGCCCGGCGGGTGGCCTATTCCGACCGGACCGTGAAGAACATCCTGCACGGCCTGCTCAGCCGGTTCAATCTGCGCAACCGCACCCATGTCGTGGCGTACGCGCTCCGCGAAGGGCTCATCTGAGAAGTTTCAGATGACCCCCTCCCGGATCGCGTAGGCCACCGCGTGCGATCGGTTCCGCAGCCGCAGCCGGTCGGTGACGGCGTAGATGACGTTCTTCACCGTTCGCTCCGAATAGGCGAGTTCGGTGGCGATCTCCTGCGTGTCGAATCCGTCGGCCATCAAGCGGAGGACATCGATCTCCCGCGAGGAGAGCGCGGCCCCGGCGGGCCCGTTCGGCGCGAGCATCTCCCGGCGCAGCCGCTCGGCGTGTTCGGCCAGCCTGCCGAGCAGATCCCGCGGCGGGCCCACGGCGCCCGACGCGGCGGCACGGACGCTGTCGGCGACGCGGGAGTCGGTCATCGCCGACCTCGGCAGGATGGCGACCACCCGGCACGCCACCGCGACCGCGAGGCCGCCCTCCTCGATCCGGTCGGTCACCAGCACGATCGGCCTGCCGAATTCGGCGGTGACCGCACGCAGCGCGGTGCTCGCGTCGGCGGAGAGCCGGTCGAACGCGGCGACGACGACCTCGGTTTCGTTCCGCGCCCGGTCCTCGACCACCTGCACGGACGGGCGTGCCGCCAGGAGGTCGGCCATCCCGGCCTTCGTGATGGGGTCCAGTGCGCAGACGCTCACCCGAACCGGTCGCATATGCCCTCTTCTGTCCACTGTGGATATTCGATTTGTCAAGAGCCGCAGGGACAAAAAGCGTTGCCCGCATGAGCGAGTGGGGCTCTTGTACGGTGGGAACCGGGTAGCGGCCCGCCTCGGTGACCCCCACACCGATGGCGGGTCGCTTCCTTGTCCGCGGCTCGTGGCGATTCTGGCCCGCCGGCGACGATCCCGGCAACGCGTGCGCCCGCGTCCTGCTTTCCCCGCCAGTCGAGACTGTCCGAAGAGGCAAAACCGGCCCTGACCTGCGTTGACGCCACTTTGGCACAAGGTGGTGCCAACTTGGCCTTGCACTGGCGCCACGGTGGTGCCATGATGGCATCATGGATTTGACGCCCTTTGTGGACACCGTTCGCCGGGAACTCGCCGTCGCCGCCGAAGCGGGGGGAGCCGAGGCGAGCGCGCTCGCCGAACGCCTGACCGCGCCGCTCGCGTCGGCCATTCGTCTCGCGCTGCTGGACGCGCTGTCCGCTGCGTCGGACGAGATCACCCGCGACCTCGCGCCGGGTTCGGTCGAGGTCCGGTTGCGTGCCGGGGAAGCCAGCTTCGCCGTCACACTGCCGGAAGTCGACCAGGCAGAGCCGGTCGCGGCCGTCGCGCCCGAGCCTCCGGCGGCACCGCTGCCGGAAGACGAAGGAGCGACCGCCCGGATCAACTTCCGGCTTCCGGAACAGCTCAAGACACGCGTCGAGGAAGCCGCGGCCGCGCAAGGCCGTTCGGTCAACGCGTGGCTCGTGCGTGCCGCGTCCGCGGCGTTGAACCCGGCGGAGCGGGCCGCGCCGCCCGCCCCGCCGAGCGGCGCTCGTCGCGGCGTGCAGCGCTACACCGGCTGGGTCAGCTAGATCCTTTAGACCAGCACGAACATCGATCACACCACCTTCGAGGGGACAACCATGCCTTCTTTCGCCACTCCGGAACCCATTCTCGCGGACCTCGAGCCGGTCGTCGGCAACGTCCGGATCGTCGCCGGCGACCGCACCGACACGATCGTCGAAGTGGTCCCGCTCGACGAGAACAACGACTCCGACGTCGACGCGGCGAAGCGGACCGTCGTCGAGTTCTCCGGCGGCACCTTGACCGTCCGCGCGCCGAAGATGCGCCTGCTCGACTTCTCCAACCGGACGAGGGCGATCGACGTGACCATCGAACTGCCCGCCGGTTCCCGGGTACAGGGGAGCACCGGGCTCGGCGACCTGACCGTGACCGGGCGGATCGGCGGCTGCCGCTACCGATCCGGGACCGGGCACATCCATCTCGACCGAACCGGGGAGCTGAAACTGCATTCCGCGTCCGGGAACATCGTCGTCGAGCACGCCGAGGGCAACGCGGACATCAGCACGAGCTCCGGCCGCGTGCACGTCGGCCGGATCGACGGCACCGCGGTGGTCAAGAACTCCAACGGGGTGACCACGATCGGGGCCGCCGCCGATGCGATCCGCGTCCGTTCGGCCAACGGCGACATCACCGTCGACAAGGCCGAAAGCGGCGTCGAAGCCAAGACGGCCAACGGTTCGGTCCGGGTACTCGACGCCGCCAGGGGCACGCTCACCCTCGAGACTTCGTTGGGGGACATCGAGGTCGGCATCCGCGAGGGCAGCGCGGCCTGGCTCGACGTGAACACCCGATTCGGCCGCGTCCTCAACGACATGACCGCCGCCATCGCGCCCGGCGCCGCGGCCGACAAGGTCGAAGTCCACGCCGCCACTTCCGTCGGCGACATCGTCGTCCACCGCTCCTGAAGGGAAAACCCATGAGACACCCGGCCATTTCCGCGACCGGACTGCGCAAGTCCTACGGCGACAAGGTCGTCCTGGACGGAATCGATCTGCACGTCCCGACCGGTACCGTTTTCTCGCTGCTCGGCCCCAACGGCGCGGGCAAGACCACCACGGTCAACATCCTGTCCACCTTGGTCACTCCGGACGCCGGTACCGCGACCATCGCCGGAGCCGACCTGGGCACCGATCCGGACGGTGTCCGCGCCGCCATCGGCCTCACCGGCCAGTTCTCCGCCGTCGACAACCTCCTCACCGGTGAGGAGAACCTGTTCCTCATGGCGGATCTGCACCATCTGCCGCGTCGTGCGGGGCGCGAGCGCGCCGCCGAGTTGCTGGAACGGTTCGAACTCTCCGACGCGGCGAAGAAGACGCCGTCCACCTTCTCGGGTGGCATGCGGCGGAAACTCGACCTGGCGATGACGTTGATCGGCGATCCGAAGGTCATCTTCCTCGACGAACCGACCACCGGCCTCGACCCGCGGAGCCGCCGCACGATGTGGCAGATCATCCGGGACCTCGTCGACAGTGGCGTGACGATCTTCCTCACCACGCAGTATCTGGAGGAGGCCGATCAGCTCGCGGACCGGGTGGCCGTCCTCGACGGCGGCCGGATCGTCGCGCTGGGCACACCCGACGAGCTGAAGCGGCGTGTCCCCGGCGGGCATATGCAGCTGAAGTTCCCCGACGCGGTCTCCCTTCGTGACGCCACCCGCGTGCTCCGAGTGTCCACTTCGGACGAAGAAGCCCTGGCGCTCCGCGTGCCGACCGACGGCACGGTCACCGCCCTGCGCGCCGTGCTGGACCGCCTCGACGCCGAAGCCGTCGCCGTCGACAGCCTCACAGTGCACACACCGGACCTCGACGACGTGTTCCTCAGCCTCACCGGTCACCGGACCGATGCCACCAAGGAGCTGGCCCGATGAGTACCCTGTCCCTTTCGATGCGCGACTCGGCGACCATGCTGCGCCGCAACATCCGGCATATGCAACGGTATCCGTCGCTCACCATCATGCTGATCGGCCAGCCGATCGTGTTCCTGCTGCTGTTCGTCTACGTTTTCGGCGGCACGCTCGGGAACGGGCTCGGTGGCGGAGGCGGCAGAGCCGAATACGTCGGCTATGTCACGCCGGCCATCCTGCTCGTGACCGTGTGCAGCGCCGCTCTCGGCACCGCGATCTCCGTGGCGACGGACATGACCGAAGGCATCATCGCGCGGTTCCGCACGATGGCGATCAGCAAGGCGTCGGTACTGACCGGGCACGTCGTCGGCGCGCTCATCCAGACGACGATCGCCCTCGCCGTGGTCTTCGGGGTCACCCTGCTCGTCGGCTTCTCGCCGACGGCGGGAGTCGGCGAATGGTTCGCGGTCGCCGGCCTGCTGTTGCTGCTGACCCTCGCGCTCACCTGGCTTTCGGTGGCGCTGGGCCTGGCGGCCAAGAGCGTGGAGACGGCCAGCAACACGCCGATGATCTTCATGCTGCTGCCGTTCCTCGGCAGCGGGTTCGTGCCCACCGATTCGATGCCCGCGTGGCTGCGCTGGTTCGCCGACTATCAGCCGTTCACACCGGTCATCGAAACCCTTCGCGGACTGCTGCTCGGCACGCCGATCGGCAGCAGCGGCTGGCTCGCGATCGGCTGGTGCGTCCTGCTCTCGGTGGTCGGGTACGTGTGGTCGAAGTCCTTGTTCGCCAAGGAACGCGACCGCTGAGACGTCGGACTGGGGGTCGCCCCGGGCGGGAACGTTCTGTTCCGGTCCGGGGCGCCGGTCTTTCAAGGCCAGGCTCGTGATCAAGAGGAGTGGGCGGTGTCGTAGCGGCGGCGGTTGCCGTCGATCTCGTGCCGGTGTTCGTCGGCCCACTCGCCGAGTGCCACGGCGGAGTCCAGCAAGGTGGTGCCGAGCGGCGTGAGGGCGTAGTCGACGCGCGGGGGAACGCTGGGATGCACGGTGCGGGTCAGCAGGCCGTCGCGTTCGAGCTGCCGCAGTGTCAAGGTGAGCATGCGCTGGGAGATGCCGGTGATCGCGCGGTGCAGTTCGCTGAAGCGCAAGGACCGGTCGCGGAGCCTGCCGATGACCAGGATGGTCCATTTGTCGCCGATCAGGGCGAGGATGCGCAGTACCTGCCGGCACGCGTCGTCGTCCGGTTCCGGACTGCCGGAGCCCGCCCTCGGTGCGGTGGGCTTGCGAGTGGCCATGGGTTACCTCCGTGTGCGTCACCGACATGAATGTGCCGTCTTGCCGGCGAAGGCTCGGTGCCAAACCATGATGCTACGAACAAAGAGTAACCGTCGGCCCGTCGAAATGGTTCTTCGTGGCCGCGGTGGTGGGAAGGGATCAGGAATGGCGAAAACCCTCATCGTCGTCGGGGCCGGTCCGGGGCTGGGGATGGGCGTGGCCCGGAGCTTCGGCCGCCAGGGGTTCCAGGTCGGGCTGATCGCCCGGAACAAGGACACGCTCGACGGTCTGGCCGGCGAGCTGGCCGGACTCGGGGTGACCGCCGAGGCGTTTCCCGCCGACATCCGTGATCGTGCAGCGCTGGTCGACGCCCTCGCCGCGGCCAGGCAGGCGCTGGGACCGGTCGATGTGCTGGAGTACAGCCCGAGCCCGACCGGCGTGATCACCCACGCCGCACAGACCACGGTCGCGTCCGCCACCGAGCAATTCGAACTGCACGTGCTGGGCGCGGTGACGGCCGTCGGGCAGGTATTGCCGGACATGCGTGCGCGGGGCGACGGAACGCTGCTGCTGACCACCGGCGTCTCCTCGGCGATCCCCGCGCCCTTCCTGGCCAACGTGGGCCTCGCCATGGCCGGCCTGCGCAACTGGGCACACGCCCTGCACACCGAACTTCGCCCGGAGGGGATCCACGTGGCGACGGTGACGATCGCGTCCGGTGTCGTCCCCGGCGACCCGGTGGCCGACCCCGACGTGATCGGCGCCCGCTACCACGACCTGTACCGGCGGCGAGACCGCGCCGAAGAGGTCATCGGCGACCTCGACGCGTTCCGCGCCCTCGTCTCCGGCGCCGAAAAGCCCACCAGCGGGCTAGCCGCGTCCGACTTCGGACGGACGTCCGCGCACGGGGCCGGCTCCTAGCCTGAACGCACACATTCCGTTCGACATCAAGGAGTTCGGGTTGCCCCCCAAAACAGCCATCGTGGCGGCCCTCGTCATCGCCGCCGCGCTGACCCCGGCGGCGCCCGCCGCGGCGCAGGCGCCGGCGACGTCCGCCGCGCCGATCACCTGGCACGGTTGCACGACCGGCCCCGGTGACCGGCTCGGCGCGGAACTGGACAAGGCCGGCGCGCAATGCGGCGAGGTCGTCGTGCCGGTCGACTACCGGCGCCCGGAGGGCCGCGAGATCACCATCGCGCTGTCGCGGATCAAGGCCACCGACCCGGCGCGCCGCCGCGGCGTGGTGCTGCTCAATCCGGGCGGACCCGGTGGGCCCGCGATGGAGCTGGTCCTGGCCGGGCCATCGATGCCGGAGATCGCCGCGAGGTACGACCTCGTCGGCATGGATCCCCGGTTCGTCGGGCGTAGTTCACCGCTGCGGTGCGCTTGGCACACCGACACGTTCGCGCGGTCGGCCGGGCCGGACGCCAGGTCGTTCCGTGAGAGCGTGGCCTTCGCGAAAGAACTGGCGCGCGGCTGCTCGGGCAACGACCACGAGCTTCTGCTGGCCGCGTCCACCCGTAACACCGCGCGGGACATGGACGTCGTGCGTGCCGCGCTCGGCGAGCGGAAGATCTCGTACATCGGCGCTTCCTATGGGACCTATCTGGGCGCGGTCTATCTCCAGATGTTCGGTTCGCGGGCCGACCGGTTCGTGCTCGACTCCGCGGTCGATCCCGGCGTGTTCGGGCCGGGCCTGCTCCGGTCGACCGCCCCGGCGCTCGACGCCGCGCTGAAGAACTGGGCGAAGTCCGACGCGGGCCGGGAGCTGGGCGAGCAGACCGTGCGGGACATCGCGCGAGCGGCTGAGCGGCGGCCGTTCCGGGTCGGAAAGTACACAGTGGACGGTCACCTGGCGCCTTATCTGTTCTTCGCGCACCTCTACGACGACAGGCCCGCGTCGCAGGCCGAGTTCGCCGCGACCGTGCGGACACTCCGCGACGCCGCGGCGGGTCGTCCCGTGAAGCCTTCGCCGTCGTTGAACGAACTCCTCGACGGTTTGACGACCGGATCCGGCGCCGCGACCGATCGGGCCGGGACGCCGGTCGTCTGCGCGGATCGCGCGGCTTCCCGCGCGCCGGCGGAGTACTACCGGGACATCCAGTCGCATCGGCAGGCCGAGCCGCTGTTCGGCCCGCTGGCCCGCAACATCACGCCGTGCGCGTTCTGGCCCGTGACGCCCGCCGAACCCGCCACCCGGATCCACAACGGCTCACCGGCCTTGCTCCTCGGCTCGACCGGCGACCCGGCGACGCCCTACCCCGGGCAACTGTCGATGCGCAGGGCGCTCGCCGGATCGCGCATGGTGACGCTGGAAGGCGCGTACCGCCACTCGGTGTTCCTGAAGGGTGACGCGTGCGTCGACGCGGCGGTGCGGGACTACCTGCTCGGCGGCGAACTCCCCGCGGACCGGGTGTGCCGCTCGTGACGGATCAGCAGGCGAGATCGTGCCGCGGCCGTGCCCCGGTGACCAGGAACTCCGTCGCGAGGTCGTTCGCGCATCTGTTGTCCTTGAACAGATACGCCAGATGCCCACCCTGGTCGGCGGTGACCATCCTGGCGCGGTCGCCGAAGGCTTGACGCAGCTTCCGTGCTCCCGCCAGTGGTGTGGCGGGGTCGCGGAGGTTCTGCACGATCAGGACGTTCGACGGGCCGCGGCCGGTGATCTTCACGGGCGGTTCGATCGGTTCGGACGGCCAGAACGCGCACGGGGTGATGTCCGCGGCCGCCGCGCCGAACAGTGGGTGCCGGAACCGGTCGATGGCGACGTTGCGTCGATACGTGCCGACGTCCTCCGGCCAGTCGGAGTCGTTGCAGATTACGTGCAGCTGACTCGCGATGTAATTGTCCGACGGGTAGCCCGCACCGGACAAAGGCGTAGGGACGGGCTTCCCGGTGTCGAGCGCGCGCCAGGTCTCGGCCAGGTGCGGCAGCTTGCTGTCGTAGTAGAGATCGGCGAACGTGACGTGGCGGAACACTTGGCCGTTGTAGCCGTCCGGACTCGGGGTCCGGTCCAGGCGCGCGGCGAGTTCGAAGTACTTCGCCGTCACCTGCGCCGGCGTCCGGCCCAGGCCGTATTCGGGCTTGGAAGCGGCGAACTTCGCGAAGTCCGGAAAGCGGTCTTCGACGCCCTGGCCGAACAGGCGCGAGAAAGAGGCGTCCCAGCCGCCTGGGCCGGTCGCGCTGTCGATCAGGAACCGGTCGCTGCGCTCGGGGAACAACGACGTGTACACCGAGCCGAGGTACGTGCCGTACGAGATGCCGAAGTAGTTCACCTTCCGCTCGCCGAGCGCCTCGCGCACCCGGTCCATGTCGCGGGCGGTGTTGGCGGTCGTCATGTACGGCAGGAGCGGGGCGGTGGCCGAAGAGCCGCATTTCGCGGCGACGGCGGCGACCCGCTGCGCCTCGCTCGTGACGTCGGCCGAATTCCGGGCGTACCTCGGGATATTGGTCGGATGCTCCGCGGGGGACAGCCCGCACGTCACCGGCGTGCTGTTGTGGACGCCGCGCGGGTCCATCCCGATGACGTCGTAGCTGTCCAGCACTTCCTGCGGGATGTTCAGCCTCTTGAGGATGGCCGGAAAGGCCAGCCCTTCGCCGCCGGGACCGCCGGTGTTCGTCAGCAGCACTCCGCGGCGCTTCTCCGGTTCACTGCTCGCCAGCCGGGAGATCGCGATCTCGATGGTCTTCCCATCGGGGTCGCGGTAGTCCAGTGGTACCCGGATGGTGCCGCACTCCAGTCCGAGGTTCGCGGCCTCTTCCGGGCACGGTCCCCATTCCGGTGGCGGCGCCGCCGACGCTGTCGCCGGGGTCGCCGCCGTCACCAGCACTATGGCGAGAACGGGAAGAAGGGCCTTGCGCATACTTAGGACGGTCATCGGCGCGGCTCCCAGCGGAAGAGCCGCGTCGCCAGGACGACGGCGACGACGACCCACGCCAGCGTCGGGGCGAGCAGGAGCAGTGAATCGGCGATGGCCACGCCGCCGTTCCAGGCGTTGACGGCGAGTTCGGTCGCCGAGCCTCCGGGCAGAAGCCGTTTGACCAAGGTCAGCTCGTCGGTTCCGGAGATGCCGACCCAGCTGGCGACGGCGATCACGCCGAGACTGACCGGCAGGGTGGTGACCTGGGCGTGTTCGGGGGAGTTGGTCAGGCCCGCGGTGGCCAGGCCGAGGCCGATCATCATGGCGACGCTGGCGAGCACCGCCACCACCAGCAGGGCGACGTCGGCGGGCGTCCCGGTGATCGAGCCCAGCACGATCATGATCACCGCCACCTGGACGAGCGAGATGACGGTGACCGGCAGCACCAGGCCGACCAGGATCGACGCGTCACCCGCCGCCGTGGAGCGCAGCCGTTTGAGGAAGAGGTTCTGCCGTCGCGAGGCCAGTGTGGTCACCGCGCTGGTGTAGAGGCCGAACGCGCAGACGGTGAACATCACGATCGCCGCGATGTAGCCGAGGCTGCCGATCTTGGCGAAGACCTCGTGCTGGTAGACGAAGAACGCGGAAATGGCCAGCGGCATCACGAAGCTGGTGATCAGGACCGAGCGGTTCCGGAAGATCTGGATCAGTTCGCTGCGGGCTATCGAAAGCATGAGAGAGTCCTTTGTGGTCAGTCGTTGTCGATGGCGCGGAACACGTCGTCGAGCCGGGTCGGGCCCGCTTCGAGATCCCGTAGTTCGATGGCGTTGTCCTGTGCCCACCCCAGGAGGACATGCAGGTCCTTCTGCAGGCCGAAGGTCTCGATGACGAACTTCCCGTCGTGTTCGGTCCTGCCCTGCAGCGGCAGCGCCGGGGCCGAAGGCGGCAGGGCGAACCGGATCACGGCGGGCAGCGTCCGCGTGAGTTCGGAGACCGTGCCCTCCCGGTGGAAGGTGCCGCGGTGCATCAGGCCGATGCGGTCGGCGCGCTGCTGGGCCTCCTCCAGGTAATGCGTGGTGAGCACGATGGTCGAACCGTCCTCGCGGAGTTTGTCGACCGCGTCCCACAGCGCGTCCCTGGACTGGATGTCCAGACCGGTCGTCGGCTCGTCGAGGAACACCAGCCGCGGCGAGCCGTACACCGCCGTCGCGAAGTCGAGCCGCCGCTTCTCACCACCGGAAAGCTGCGACACCTTCGTGTCGGCCTTGCGGGTCAGGTCCACGATGCCGAGCACCCGTTCGAGCCGGTCCGTGCGCCGCGTCAGGCTCCCGATGAGGCGGATCGATTCCTTCACCGTCAGATCCGGTGAGAAACCGCTCTCCTGCAGCATGATGCCCATCTCGGGGCGGACGGCGGCGCGGTCCCGCGGGCTCTTCCCCAGCACTCGCACCGTGCCCGACGTCGGTTTCCGGTGTCCTTCCAGGGTTTCCAGGGTCGAGGTCTTCCCGGCGCCGTTCGTGCCGAGCAGGGCGTAGAACTCGCCCTGCCGGACCTGGAAGGACAGATCCTTCACGGCGTGGAAGTCGCCGTACTTCAGGTTCAGGCGGTCAACGTCGATTGCTGTCGAAGTCATGGCCTTATTCCAGCCGCTCCGCCGCGACCCGGCCAGTGAGATCACGTCACGAACGGGTATGACGCAGTGTCACTGGTGCCCGTCTTCGCGCAGGGCCGATACTGGGCTCATGTCTGCTGTGGACACCGAGCCGGCGAAGGGAAAGCTGCGCCGGCTCAACCTCACCATGTTCTTCCCGCTGCTCGTCGTCGGCGGGGTGATCGTGGTCGCGTCCGACGCGCGGACCTGGTGGCACGCGGTCGTCCTGAGCGCGGGCGTGCTGGCGGCCATGGTCGCCTTCGTACGGTGGGCCGCGGGCGAGGTCCTGCGGGTGGCGATCCCGTGCCTGGTCGTCACGGCGGCAGTGTGGCCGTTCTCGGTGCTGGTGGCAGGCGGGAGTTCGTCGTTCTTCGGCGTCTTCCTCGTGGGTTCCCTGGTCGTCCCCCAGTTGCCCCGGCACCGGATCGCGGCGGCCGTCGCGCTGGTCGCGTACATCGCGGCGGTGGGGGCGCTGAGGCCGCTGGTCTCGCACGAGGACGTCTCCGGTGAGCTGGTCGACTTCGTGTTCGTCCCGGCGGCGATCACGGCCGTCGTGCTCGGCCTCATGTTTCCCAACAAGCGGTTCTACGACGTCGTCAAGGAGCTCGAAGAGTCGCGTGAGCGGGAGGCGGAATTGGCCGTGATCCGGGAACGCGTCCGGTTCGCGAGCGATCTGCACGACATCCAGGGCCACACGCTGCACGTGGTGAAGCTCAAGACCGCGCTCGCCAGGAAGCTGGTGGACATCGACGCGGAGCGGGCGAAACAGGAACTGGGGGAGATCCACGCGCTCGTGGCCGACACGATCACCCAGACGAAGGAACTCGCCTACGCCCAGCGTCGCCTCAACCTTTCCGCCGAACTGGAGAACGCGAGGAACCTTTTCGAGGCAGCGGGGATCCGTGTGCGCGTCAACCGGGAGGCGGACGTCGATCCGGAGGCGGGACGGCTGCTCGGCCAGGTGCTGCGCGAGACCACGACCAATATCCTGCGTCACGCGCAGGCGACCCGCGTGCGGATCACGCTGTCGGAATGGAGCATCAGTATCGTCAACGACGGTGCCCAGCGAGCGCCGCTGCCCGAACTCCGCGGGCTGGCCGCGCTCGAACAACGTGTCGTCGCGGACGGTGGTGAACTGACGGTGCAACAAGAAGATGGGCAGTTCGTGACGGCCGCGTCCTTCCCCGTCCGGGAGGGACGATGACCACGGTCGTGCTCGCCGACGACGAAGCCCTGTTGCGCAAGGCGATGGCGGCGTTGCTCCCGCTCGAAGGCGAGATCACCGTCCTCGCCGAGGCGGAGAACGGCGAAGAGGCCGTCGAGGCCACCTTGCGGCACGAGCCCGACGTTCTGGTCATCGACCTCGAAATGCCCGGGGTGGACGGGCTGGGCGCGGTCGCGGAGATCCGCCGCACCCGGCCGAACCAGGTCATCCTCATGCTGACCCGGCACGCGAAGCCCGGGGTGCTCCGCAAGGCCCTCAAACTCGGCGTCCAGGGCTTCGTGAGCAAGGCCGCCGAGCCGTCACACATCACGTTCGTCATCGGCGCCCTGCACCAGGGCAAACGCTGGATCGACCCGGACGTCTCCGCGCTCGCCGTCGTCGACGACTGCCCCCTCACCGAGCGGGAGCTGGAAGTGCTGCGGGTGACCGGTGAGGGCTACTCCGTCGCCGAGATCGCCGCGCAGCTCCACCTCGCGCAGGGCACGGTGCGGAACTATCTCTCGAACGCGATGCAGAAGACCCAGACGCAGACCCGGCACGAAGCCGCCAGGTACGCCCGCGAGCACGATTGGCTTTAACGCGCCCGGACGTGCGCGCGCTCGCCCTGCGGTCCGAAAAGGACGAGGGTTTCGACCGCCTGTCCGTCGGCGGAGCCGAGCCAATGCGGCAACGCGGTATCGAACTCGGCGGCCTCGCCGGGCGGCAGGACCATGTCACGGTCGCCGACCACCAGCCGCAACCGTCCATTGAGGACGTACACCCATTCGTAGCCGCCGTGGGTCTGCGGCGTGGGTTCCGCCGGTTCGGCACGGCTGGGGATGAGCATCTTGAACGCCTGCACCCCGCCGGCCCGCCGGGTGAGCGGCAGGAACGTCATGCCGTGCCGGTGGATCGGCTGGAGGTGGATCCGCGGATCGCCGGTCCGGGGAGCGCCGACGAGGTCGTCGAGCGGCACGCCGTGCACGCGGGCCAGCGGCAGCAGTAGCTCCAGCGTGGGCCGCCGCCCGCCGCTTTCCAGCCGGGACAAGGTGCTTTCCGAGATCCCGGTCGTCGTCGACAGCTCGGCCAGGGTCAGTCCCCGGTGTTTGCGCAGCGCCCGCAGCCGGGGACCGACCGCGTCCAGTACCTCGTCCGTCTCGTCCATGTCGCCGATCTTGCCAGGTCGGCAAGTTTTCGTGCCAATTCGGCTGCTCCGGGACGAAGGTGTGGTCATGAACGCGACGGAATTCTGGGACGAACTCTACGAATGGCGCGTCGCCGGAACGCCGAAGGTGAACGCGAGACTGGCCGAGATCGCGGGCCCGCTGGCGCCGGGCACCGCGCTCGACCTCGGCTGTGGTGGCGGGGGAGACGCGGTGTGGCTGGCCGCCCGAGGCTGGCGGGTGACCGCGGTCGATCTCTCGGGAGCGGCCGTGCGCACGCTCCGGGCGCGCGGCGGACCGATCACGGCGCTCCGCGTCGATCTCGCCGAGGACTTCCCCGACGGCACCTTCGATCTGGTGTCGGCGCAGTACTTCCACACACCGTTCGCACTGGACAGGGCCCGGGTGCTGCGCAACGCCGCGGGCTCGGTGAATCCCGGCGGGCGGCTGGTCGTCATCGACCACGGCTCCGCCGCGCCCTGGTCGTGGAGCCAGGACGCGGACCATCCGACTCCCGGTGAGGTCGCGGCCGGACTGGAACTCGACCCGGCGGACTGGTCGATCGACCGCGCGGAGGCGGCGGAACGCCTGGCCACCGGCCCGGACGGCCGGACCGCGACGGTGATCGACCACGTCCTGGTTCTCCGGCGGGCCGGGCGATGAGCCGCAAACGTGACGCCGGGCCACCTGCGACGGGCGCAGGGGAGAAGGACGTCCTCGCCGGGTTCCTCGGCTACCTCCGCGCCGCCGTCATGGCCAAGGCCGAAGGGGTGCCGGAAGACCGGGCGCGCACTCCCGGCGTGCCGTCCGGCACGAATCTGCTGGGCCTGGTCAAGCACTTGACCCACGTCGAACGCCACTGGCTGCTCGGCCACCGCGTCACCGACTGGAAGGCGACGTTCCGGCCGGGACCGGACGACACGACGGCGTCGATTCTCGCCGCCTATCGGGAAACCGTCGCCGAGGCGAACGCCGAAATCGCGTCCTGGGACGACCTCGCCGCGACCGGGCCCCGCCGGGTATCACGACGCTGGACGCTGACCCACCTGATCGAAGAAACCGCAAGGCACGCGGGACACGCCGACATCCTGCGCGAACTGATCGATGGCGCCACCGGGCGCTGAAACGGAGATCCCCATGTTCCACCGAGCCGCCGCGTTCGTCGTGGCCCTCGTCCTGCTGACGGCCTGCGGTTCATCCACGGCCACCGCCCCGCCCTACGAGAACGTCACCCGCGGCGACACGGCGTTCGCGAGTCAGTTCCGGCACGAGTTCGCCGACGTCGACGGAGTGAAGATGCACTACGTCACCGGCGGCAAGGGCGCACCACTCGTCCTGCTGCACGGCTGGCCGCAGACCTGGTACGGCTGGCACCGGGTGATGCCCGCGCTGGCCGAGCACTTCACGGTGTACGCCCTCGATCTGCCGGGCCTCGGCGACAGCGCGGGCTCTCCGCCCGGCTATGACAAGGCGACCCTCGCGCGCTACGTGCACGGCCTCGTCGCCGGACGGCTCGGCCTGCGCGACGTCCGGATCGCCGGGCACGATCTCGGTGCCGCGGTCGCCTTCCAGTACGCGGCGCAATTCCCCGGCGATCTCACCAAACTCGCGTACCTCGATCTGCCGCTGCCGGGCCCCGCGCTCGACGCGACGGCCTATCGGAACCTGAGCTGGCACATCGCCTTCCACTCGCAGAAAACGGTTCCCGAAACCGTCATCGGCGACGACGTCCGCGAGTATCTGTCCCTGTTCTATCCGCAGGTCGCCTACAAGGGGACGGCTTTCGGCGGACCGGGGGCGCCGCCGCCGTTCGACGACGCCGAGATCGACGAGTACGCCCGCACCTACACGAGGCCGGAGGTCCTGCACGGCGGTTTCGAGCTCTACCGCGCGCTCGGGCAGGACGCGGCCGCGAACGCCGGCGCGAAACCGATCACGACCCCCACGCTCCTGATGACCGCGGAAGGATTGCTCGAACCGCAGAAGGCGACCCTGGCACCCCGCGTCGCGAACCTGGCCCGCGCCGTGGAGGTGCCGAGGGCGGGCCATTGGCTCGCCGAGGAGAATCCGGAGTTCGTGAGCGCCGAACTGGTCGCGTTCTTGAAGTAGTTGCCCAAGATCGAGAACCTTTGCGATGCTTCCACCATGTCCACGCTGGAAGTCCTCAACCACCCGTTTCGCGAACAGTTCGAGGCCTTCCTCGACGAACACCGCCGTGTCCTCGACGAGTCACTGGAAGGCCTGACCGAGGAAGAGGCCCGCCGGTCGCTCGTCCCGTCCCGGACGACCCTGCTCGGCCTGGTGAAACACGCGACCTTCGTGGAAAAGGTGTGGTTCGTGGAAGCCGTCACCTGCCGCCCGCGGACCGAGATCGGCCTTCCCGCGACGCCCGACGAATCGTTCATCCTCGCCGAGGAGGACACGATCGACTCCGTACGGCAGGCGTACCGCGAAGCCTGCGAGGCGTCGCGCGAGGCGGCGGCCGCCCTCGACCTGGACGACCTGCTGCACGGGAACCGGCGCGGCCCGCTCCCGTTGCGCTGGGTGTACCTGCACGTGCTGCGTGAACTCGCTCAGCACGGCGGCCACGCGGACATCCTGCGCGAGCAGATCCTCAGTTCCCGGTAGACGACGATGACCGGGGAGCGGGCGCTCCCCGGTCATCGCGATCAGTGCGTCAGGAACGGGTCAGCGTGACCCCGTACTTGTTCGCCGCGTCCACGACGGGCTGGTAGTAGGAGTACGAACCGGTGGCGTTGGCACCCTGGTTCCAGCCGCAGTCGTGCCCGTCGGCGGGGCCGCCGGAGGTCATGCCCTGCGCGGTGTTGCCCGCGATGTAGGCGCCGCCGCTGTCACCGCCCTCGGTGCAGACGGTCGACTTGGCCAGCCCGGTGGTGGCGACGCTTTCGCCGCTGTAGCGGACGGTCTGGTTGTACGCGGTGATCTTGCCGCAGGTCCAGCCGGTGGTGTTGCCCGCCTTGCACAGCGTGGTGCCGACCGGCGCCTTCGAGCTGCCGGTGATCCGCACCGTGGTGCCCATGCGGGTGTCCACGTAGCCGCGGCCGGTGTCCTCGGTGTCGATGTCCATCAGGCCCATGTCGGCCGACGGGAACTGGGTGGCCACCCCGCGGCCGATGTGGACGCCGCTGCGGTTCAGGATGTCCGGGTTGCCTTCGACGCAGTGTCCGGCGGTGAGCATCACGTTGTTGCCGCTGCTGGTGGTGCCGGGGAAACCGAGCGAGCAGTTGGTGCCGGGGACGAGGTCCATGATCTGGCCGGGGATGACGTCGGCCTGCGTGGTGTTCCCGTTGGCGACACCGGTCTGGACCGACACGCCCGGCAGCGCCGTGAGACGGCGGACGAGAGCGCTGTCGGCACCCGGCTGCACGGTGACGACGACCTGGTCGGCCGCGAGTTCCGGACCCCAGGACTGCACCTGGCCGATGTCCTTGCCGATCACCGTGCCGACCTTGGCGGACAGGGCGTTCAGCGCGTTCTCGCCGCGGGCACCGGTACGCGGGGTCAGCCCGGCCGAGCGGAGCTCCTTGGCGGCGACGGCGTCGGCGTTCACCACGAGGGCGCCGGCGTCGTCGAAGTACGCGCCGTCGGTGTGGAGGCCGCGTGTTCTGATGCTGTCCAGCGACGCGATCAGGTTCTTCTCGTGGTCCAGCTTCTGGGCGGCCTGAAGCGGGCTGACCTTGAGCTGGGCGGCGAGGGTTTCGAGCATCGTCTGGTCGTAGGCGGTGACCGGCGCGGCGGTCGCCGGGACGGCGAGCGCGCCGATTCCGGCACAGACACTCAGCAGGGTGAGCATGACGGGTCCGCGAATTCGCATGCGAATTTCCTTCGATAAGGAGGGAACGACGAACCGCCGGAATATGTTCGGAAAGCGCAGGGGACCGGGCGGTTCATCTCGACGTCACGCACAGTACGAGCGCCCGTACGGCATGCCGTAGCGCCGAAAGTAGGATCCGTGATCACGGACCTACTTTCGTATGCGGAAAACGTGAATTGCCCGCGTAATCAATTGCGCGGAAGTGTCATCGGCGCAAAAGTGCCACGTCGAGGTAGCTCTCCAGCGCGGCGGCACCGGAGAGCAGGGCGCGGCCCCTGGCCGAGAGACGCGAGTGCCAGTCACTCAGTGTCGACTCGAGCGGCACGACGCCACCGGCCGAGCGGATCTGCTCGAGCAGCGGCGCGATCCGCTCCAAGAGGTAGCCACCCCGCCTGAGCTGATGCGTCAGTTTCGCGTCGCGCACGTCGGCCGCGCTGTAGACGCGATAGCCGGTCTTCGGGTCGCGCTCGGGCCGCAGCAGCCCCGCTCGCTCCCATTCGCGCAAGGTGGCGGGCCGGACGCCGAGCTTCCTGGCCAGCGGGCCGACGAACATATCGCCCCGCTCCTGCGCCACGGGTTCGAGATCGCGGAGCGCGGCCGCGACGGCCTGAAGGGTGCGGCGATCATCGAGCAGTTGGGCGTGGCTTTCGTCGATGAGCCGGAGAGCCTCCTCGACCGCGTCCTGGTTGACCGCCCGCATGATCGACGCCGCCGTCGCGTGGCCGTGCCCGGGCACGAGGGCGAGGAACGCGCGCAGGGCTTGCGCGTGCACGGGCGTGTAGCTCCGATATCCCTGCGGTCCGCGTTCGGCGGCGGGGAGGATGCCGTCACCCTCGTAGTTGCGGACCGCCTGCGTGGACAGGCCGTGTTCGCGCGCGAGGTCGACCGGCCTGAGCCGTTCACGGGATCCAAGGTTCCGGCCCACCGCCCCACGATATTCGCTCCGCTAACCGCGCGAGGTGTCCGCCCGTCGTTCGTAACGGGCCCGAGCCAGCCGATACGCCGTTTCCAGCAGTTCGCGGACGGCCGTTTCGGTGTTCGCCGCCGGGTTCACCACCGCCAGCCAGCCCGCGGTGCCGTACACGGGGTGGGCGATCAGGGTGTCCATGGCGGAGGGGTCCTGGCCGAGAGGCCGGGTGAACTCCTTCTTACCGGCGTGGATGTTCACGCGGAACGTCTCCGGCCGGTCCAGACGCGAGCTCTCGTCGCCGGGGTAGTTCTTGGTCACGATCGTCGCGAACGGCTGGACGTTCGTCGGGACGACACCGTCGGGGGAGTAGTAGAAGAACGCGTCGCCCCAGCTGAGTTCCGGCCATTCGTCACCGGGGCCGGGGGTGAGGGTCAGCACGCCGTCGAGGCCCGAGACGAGGCCGATGATCTCTTCGAGGGTCATGTGCTCAAGCGTGGCATTAAAGTGCTTATGGAGGGTTCGAGCCGGTTTTCGACGGGGTGAAGGTGTCAAGTCTCAAATCGATGCGTACGGCGGAGGTCGCGCGGCTGGCGGGGTACTCCGTCCAGCAGGTGCGCAACCTCGAACGCGACGGCGTGCTCCCGGCGGCGTCGCGGACGGACTCGGGCTACCGGACGTACGGCGAGATCCACCTCCGGTCCGCGCTGGCCTACCGCGCGCTCGCCGCCGGGGTCGGGCCGGTCGAGGCCAAGAAGATCCTCCGCGCCGTGCACCGGGATCCGCTCCCCGCCGCGCTCACGCTCCTCGACGCCGCCCACGCCGGGCTCGACGCCGAACGCGCGGATCTCCGGGAGGCCAGGGAAGCCGTCCGGGTGATCTCCCGCGAACCGATCGAAGACGTACGCGGGTCGGACTCGATGAGCGTCTCCGAACTCGCGGCGGCGCTGGGCGTGCGCCCGTCGACGCTGCGGCACTGGGACACGGAACGGCTCGTCGTCCCCGGCCGCGACCAGCGGGGGACGCGGCGGTACACGCCGTCCCAGGTGCGGGACGCGCGGATCGTGCAGCAGCTGCGGCTGGCCGGTTACCGCGTCGCCCCGCTTCGGGCCTTGATGCCGGAACTGCGGCGCTCCCGGCGGCTGGAGGACGTCGCGTCAGCGCTCGCCGCCAGGGACGCCGGGATCGCGGCGCGCTCACGGGCACTTTTCGACGGCACCGCCGAGCTTTCCCGGGTGGTGAGCGGCCGAGCGTCCACAGAGGACTCGTGAGTGGTAAGTGTCGTCAGAACGACACTTACCACTCACGACCCCTACCGCGGACCCGGCGGAGGCTCATCCCCGCAGCGCCGCCAGCGCCTTGTCCGCGTGGACGTCGAACTTCAGCTCGCTTTTGATCACCGCGCGGATCCGGCGATCGGTGTCGATCACGAAGGTGTGGCGTTTGGCGTGCAGCGGGCTGAACCGGCGCCACACACCGAACTGCTTGGCGACACTTCCGTCCGCGTCCGACAGCAGCGGGTAGTCGAAGCCGTGCAGCGCCGAGAATTGCCGTTGCTTGGTGATCCCGTCCGGGCTGATCCCGACGCGATGGGCCCCGACCTCCCCGAATTCCGCGGCCAGGTCGCGAAAACGGCAGCTTTCGGCGGTGCAGCCCCCGGTCATCGCGGCGGGATAGAAGAACAGCACGACCGGGCCGGTGGCCAGGAAGTCCGACAGTGTGCGGTCCCGGCCGGTGTCGTCGGGCAGGGTGAAGTCCGGGGCGAGGTCTCCTTGGTCCATGCCCGGTGTTCGGAGCCGAAGGCGCGCCGGATCGGTCTCAGCGGGTACAGCGCCAGAAGACGGTCGCCGTATAGGGCGAGAGGATCAGTTCGTGGTACTCCTCGCAGTCGGTGAACCCGGCCCGTTCCGCCTGGGACCTGGCGTCGTGGCGGGCGTGGAAGAGCGCGAGGCCGAAGTCGCTCGACCCGTGCCCGACGAATTCCCTGGTCTCCTGGAGGCTCGCCGAAGCCGGGGTGGCGATCGTGCCCGTCATGGCGGCCGCGCCGAGCAGCGCGAGCAGTGTCTTCCTCATGCCGACCACGCTAGGGCCGCACCGGTGCGCGATTCGCCCACTGGATGGACGTTCCCGCGGCCACCGTCCGTCGCAGCCGGGTTCGCACGGGCCGCGAAACGGCTATCGTCGCGGCATGTCTTCTCGCAAAGTGGGAACCCAGCGGGCCTTCGACGCGGCCGCCGCCGATTTCGCCGCGCTCGGGCGGCATCTCTGGGAACCGATCGGCGCCGCCACGGTGGCGGTGGCCGGGCTCGCCGAAGGAGACCGGGTCCTGGACGCCTGCTGCGGCACCGGGGCGTCGGCGATTCCCGCGGCGCGCGCTGTCGGGGCCACGGGCGTGGTGGACGCGATCGACCTCTCGGGGCCGATGATCGGCGAGCTGCGCCGCCTTTCGGCCGGCCTGCCGCAGTTACGCGCGCACGAGGCCGACGCGACGGCATGGGGTACGAGCGATTACGACGTCGTGCAGTCCGCGCTCGGCATCTTCTTCTTTCCCGACATGACGGGCGGAACCGAGCGGTTGGTCGGCCGGGCCCGGTCCGGCGGCCGGGCCGTGTTCACGATCTGGCGCGGCGGGTCCATGGTGACGGCGGGCCGCCACCTCGGCCGCGCGGTGGCGGCGGTGACCGATTCCGCGCCGCCGCCGCAACGCGAGCCGGGGCTGATCGACCGCATCGACCAAGCGGGCCCTTACGCGGAATGGCTTTCCGGGCGGGGTTTGTCCGATGTGGACGTCGTGGTGAACGACCTGCGGCTGGCCATGACACCGGAGGTCGCCTGGCTGGTCGTCATCGGCTCCGGGTTCCGGGGACTGCTCGACGACCTCGAACCCGCCGTCGTCGAGCAGGTGCGTGAGCGCTACCTCGACTCCCTGCGGGAGGAAGGCGTGACCGAGCTCGACGCCACCACGCTGATCGGCTCCGGCACCGTCCGCTGACGACCGCGCCCGCTTCGGTGTACAGTCGTTCACTCAAACCGGGGCGAACGGCGGGACACGGGTGCGACCAGACAACGACTCCTCTGTTCGGGGCCGCGGGCAGGGGCCGTTCGGCTCCTGGCTGCTCGGCCCGCTCGACCAGGATCCGGCCGTGTTGCGCCGCCGCGTCCAGGGACTGCTCACCGGGACGCTGATCGCGACCAACGTCATCGGCGCGCTGGTCGTGGTCGGGCTGGCGGCGTTGCTCATGCCCGCCCCGGGCATGTCCGGCGACCTCGTCCGCGTGACCGCGATCGCGGTCCCTGTCTACGTGGTCTCCGCCGTCGTCGTCGGCGCGCTGTGGGGTACCCGCGGCGCGCTGCGGACACTGCGCTGGGCCGCCGACGGCCGGACACCGAGCGACGAGGAGCGCGCGGCCAGCCTCCGCGTCCCGCTGCGCCTGACGCTGGTCCAGGCGGTGTTGTGGGGTATCGCGACGGCGGTGTTCGGGGTGCTGGCCGCCTTGGTACAGCCGCGGGTCGTGCTCACCGAGCTGCTCGTGGTCGCGTTCGCGGGGGTGGTCGTCTGCGCGATCGCCTACCTGGCCGGGGAATTCATCCTGCGGCCGTACGCGGCCCTCGCCCTCGCGGGCACCTCGCCGGACCGGCCGCTCAGCGGCGGGGTCAATCTGCGGATGCTGCTGTTCTGGTGTCTCGGCACCGGGGTGCCGGTGGCCGGCCTGGTGGTCACGGCGGTGCTGGCGTGGGTGCGCGGCGACGTGTCGACCACGAAGCTCGCCATCTCGGTCATCGCGCTCGGCCTCGTCGTCCTGGTCTTCGGCCTGCTGGTGACCGTGTTCACCGCCCGCGCCGTGGTGAACCCGATCCGGTCGGTGCAGCACGCGCTGGGCCGGGTCCGGGCCGGTGACTTCGCCGTGGAGATCCCGGTCTACGACGGCACCGAACTCGGTCTGCTGCAGGCGGGTTTCAACGGGATGGCCGTCGGCCTCGCCGAACGCGAACGTTTGCGGGACCTGTTCGGCAGGCACGTCGGCGAGGACGTCGCGAGCGAGGCGATGCGCACGTCGGCCGAACTCGGCGGCACGGTGCGGACGGTGTCGGTGTTGTTCGTCGACCTCATCGGGTCGACCGCGCTGGCCGCGAGCCGTCCGCCCGAAGAGGTCGTCGGCCTGCTCAACCGGTTCTTCGCGGTGGTGGTCGACGAGGTCGACCGCAACCACGGACTGGTCAACAAGTTCGTCGGGGACGCCGCGCTGGCGATCTTCGGGGCACCGGTTCGGCTGGAGGACCACGCGACCCTCGCGCTGGCCGCGGGCCGGGCGATCTCGCGCAGGCTGGCGGCGGAGGTACCCGAATGCCCGGCCGGGATCGGGGTGGCGACAGGTGAGGTGGTCGCCGGCAACGTCGGCGACCCTCGGCGGTTCGAGTACACGGTGATCGGCGACCCGGTCAACGAAGCCGCCCGGCTGACCGAACTGGCGAAGAACGTCGAAGCCCGGTTGCTCGCCTCGTGGACGGCGATCGAGTCCGCCGCCGAGGACGAGGCCGTACAGTGGACGGCGACGGAGGACGTCGTCTTGCGGGGCCGCGCCCGGCCCACCACCCTCGCGACCCCCAAGTCCTGACCCGTGAGTGCTCGGCGGGCGAGCCGCTACACCGAGGAAATCCTCTGCTCAGCCGTCGAGGATCTCGGTCGGTTTCGCGAACCGGTATCCCAGCGCCCGTAGCGAGTTCACCAGATCTCGCAGTCCGCTCTCGCCGAGGAACGGGTGGTAGAAGAGGCTGGCGACGTTGTCGCGGACGACGAGCGCGCTCTGGGCGTCGGCGAGCATGTCGACGG
The DNA here is from genome assembly GCF_019330265.1 of Amycolatopsis sp. TNS106. NCBI lineage: Bacteria > Bacillati > Actinomycetota > Actinomycetes > Pseudonocardiales > Pseudonocardiaceae > Amycolatopsis > Amycolatopsis sp. TNS106. The sequence goes on from NZ_CP024972.1 coordinate 416,884, forward strand.
CGGTGCGGGAGGCGTGCTGGTTGAACGCGACGGGCGCCACGTTGCCGATGTTCTCGGGGACGACGTTCGCGCCGTAGACGTCGCGCACCGGATACGGGAAGAACTGGCCGTACACCTGCTCCGTCGTCGCGGTGGCCGTCGAACCGCAACGGCCACCGGGACAGAAGCCCGCGTAGTAGCTGCCGCGGTCGTAGCGGGCCTGGAAGATCCCGCTGACCTGCTGATAGTCCACGGCGGAGCCGCCGTAGTGCGGGAACTCGAACATCGTCGGCTCCGGGAGACCCACTCGCCGGAACTCACCCAGGCCGGTCGCGACGCGTTCGTCGAACCACCGCGCCGAATCCTCGGGCATCGGGCCGTCCAAGCGCACGACGCCGTCACCGTCCACACTGGACTTGTAGAACTCGAAGTCGCTCGCACTCACGCCGTCGTAGGGATTCGGGCCGCTGTCGCTCTGATGGCTGTAGCCGTGCATGACCAGCGTCGCGCCCGCTTGGACGGAGTCCTTGAGCACGGCGACCAGTTCCGGCGAGTCCACCAACCGCGCGGAGGTCGGATTGCCGTCGTTGGCCCGGCCCTGGGGATCCGAGTAGTACGGATAGACCGCGAGGGAGAACGGGATCCTCTCCTGGATCAGGAAGTCCGTGACCCGGCGGAGCTCTTCCGGTTTCGTCCGCGGGCCGACGTCTTCGAGCCGGATCAAAGCGCGGTGCCGGTCCGGTGCCTGCGGCGACAGGACACCCAGCAGGATGTCGGCCGCGGCGAGGTAGCGGTCCCGTGCGTCGGCGTAGGCGTACGGGACCTCGGCCACGTAGGTCAAAGGCCCTGATCGGACGGCCCAAGGCGAGGGTGTGCCACCGGGAGCGCTCGCCTCGGCCAGGATCTGGACCCGCGTCCGGTCGCGGACGTCGATCGCGACGACCCCGGTACCCGACCGGGGATCGCGGCGCAGGGGAGTGCCTTTGTAGGTGACGGTGGTGGGGTTGTCGTCGCGATACCCCTCCGCGCGCCACCCCGGGCCGGTTCGCAGCTGCCAGATGTTGGCACCGATCCAGACCACGGGGACGCGGGTGGCCGCGACGTCGTCGAGGAACGCCTTCGGCAGCGCCGCGTCGGAGACCGAGCCGAGGTACACGACCGACTGGAACGCCTCCAGCTGCCGCGGCCGGTAGTCGGCGGCGGGCCGCATTTCCCAAGCGGTGCCACGGGAAACGAGATTCGCCGTGAACATCGCGTACGCCTCGGCCGTCCGGACCTCTTCGGGCGGGGCACCGGTTCCGTCCTTCTTGCGCCCGTCGTCGTAGAGCACGAGGGTCTTCCTGCCCGGATCCCCGCCGGGACCCGGCATCCCGGCCTTTCCCGCGCCGGGAAGGCGATCGGCGAGCGACACCGGCGTGGCGGCCGGTGACGCCGTGACCGGTTCCGTCTTGGTGACCTGGACCAGGACGACCACGGCGACGGTGACGGCGACGATCGCGACGGCGGTCAGCCGGAACCAAGCGGGCAGGCGAAAGCGCTGCCCGCCGTCGTCCATCGTCATCGGGTCAGACCTCGGCCGGTTCGTTCGAGCGGGCAGGCCGGAAGGGAGCGGGCGGATCCGCGGCGAGGCCGAGGAGATGTGCGATGGCCCGCTCGGTCCGTTCGGCGGCGGCGCCGTCGCCGAAGGGGTTGCCGTTGCTCATCATCCGCGTGCGGGCCGCCGGGTCGTCCAGCAGGCGCCGCGCGGTCGAGACGATCTTGTCGTGGTCCGTCCCGAGGAGCAGGGCGCACCCGGCGTTCACCGCCTCCATCCGCTCGGTGACGTCGCGGAGCACCAGCACCGGGACGCCGAAGGTCGGGGCCTCTTCCTGGATACCGCCGGAATCGGAGAGCACGAGCGTGCTGGCGGCCAAGGTCGCCGCCAGTTCGGGATAGGGCAGCGGGCCGGTGATCAGCGCACCCGGCGTGTCCGCCAGTTCCTCGCGGACCAGGCTTCGCACTTCCGGGTTCGGGTGCGCGGGAAGCACCACGCGCAATGCCGGATCCGCGGCCATGAGTTCGGCCACCGCGCGCAGGACCCGCCGCATCGGCTCGCCCCAGGACTCCCGGCGGTGGAGGGTGACCAGCAGCAGCTTCACCGTGCCGCGGGTGGCGTTTTCCAGCAGTGCCGCCAATTCCCGATCGTGCACCGTGGTGGAGCCGTCCGTCACCGTGAGGATCGCGTCGACGACGGTGTTCCCGGCGACGAGCACGTTCTCTTCGGGTACTCCTTCGGCCCGCAGGTTCGCGGCGGCGTCGGGGGTGGGGGCGAGGTGGAGCGCGGCCGCCTGGGTCACCAGTTTCCGGTTGAGCTCCTCGGGGAACGGCGCGCCGAGATCGAACGAGCGAAGGCCCGCCTCGAGATGCACGACGGGGACGCGGCGCCAGAACGCGGCGAGCGCGCCGGCCAGAGTGGTCGTCGTGTCTCCCTGGACGACCACGGCGGACGGCGACCGCCGGTCCGCCACTTCCTCCAGCCCGGCGAGGACGCCGGAAAGCAGTTCCGGCTGGGAACCCGTTCGCCGGTTCAAGGTCAGATTTTCGTCCGCCGTCAATCCGAACGTCGCCAACGCCTGGTCCACCATTTCCGGATGCTGCCCGGTCGCGATGAGCACCGGCCGCATCCGCCCGCCGGCAGCCAGCGCCCTGGCCACCGGAGCCAGTTTCACGGCCTCGGGCCGGGTTCCCATGACGAGCCAGATTTCGGGCATGACGTCGGTCTCGTTCTGTGCGTTACGCACCTGGTCCTTCTTCCGGGTTCGTGCATCGGTCCGTGTGAATTCGGCTGCGAACTCACGAGTGAGTGGCGTGGGTGAGGCGAGGATCACTGACCGATGGTCACCTTTACGGGGGATCGACGCCTTCGAACGCTAACACGAACGGGGTAGCGTACCCACTCGAAAGGCTGAATATCGCTTACCAGGGGGACCCGCGACTCGCCGTGTGAAAACTGTGAGTAGATGTTTTGTGGCGACCTCCGCCGGGAGGAAAGACATGTCGATGGTGCCGGTGGGCCCGGTCAAGGTTTCCGCGCTCGGAATCGGCGCGACGATGGCGGGGGCGACGGTGAGCACGGTGCTCGCGGTGGTGATCGGGGCGATCGCGCTGCTGCTCATGGCGCGCTCGCTGCACCTTCGCTTGAAGGACTGATGGCGAACCCCGCCTTCGCCGCGACCATGATGTTGTTGCTTTTGTGGTGGCCGGCGCACAACCTCCTGCTCGCGGCCTTCGCATGGCGCACCGGGCGCCCGCGCCGGTCCGTGGCGGCGCGCGGGGAGGGGCTCGCATTCTGGATCGTCATTCCGGCGCTCAACGAGGAACGGGTCGTCGGCAACACCGTCCGGAACGCGCTTTCGCTTGGCACGGAACGGAATCCGGTCCGTGTACTGGTGATCGACGACGGCTCGGACGACGGCACGCCCGGCGTCCTCCGCGAGGTGACCGACCCGCGCCTGCACGTCCTGCGCCGCGATCTCCCGCATGCGCGCCAGGGCAAGGGCGAGGCGTTGAACGCCGGCTACCGCTACATCCTCCGGCTGTGCGAAGCCGAGGGGAGTGTGGCGAGGACGATCGTCGGCATCATCGACGGCGACGGCCGGGGGAGCCCCGGCATGCTGCGCGAGATGGCCGACGTGTTCGGCGACCGGGGAGTCGGTGCCGTGCAATGCCGGGTGCGGATTCACAATCGGCGTAGTGTGCTCGCGCTGCTCCAGGATCTCGAGTTCGGTGCGGTCGCCGACGCGTCGCAAAGTCTGCGCGATCTCGCGGGCAGTGTCGGAATGGGCGGAAACGGGCAATTCACGAGACTCGGCGTGCTGCGGCGTTTCGACCCGGCCCCGTGGTCGGACTGTCTCGTCGAGGATCTGGAACTCGGACTGCGCCTGCATGTCGCCGGAATCCGGATGCGCTATGTGAAATCGGCGTGGGTGACGCAACAAGGGCTGGTCGATCTGCGCCGATTGCTCCGGCAGCGCACGCGATGGGCACAGGGCAATCTGCAGTGTGCGAGGCATTTGCGGGAATTGCTGGCTTCCCGGCATGTCGGCAGTGTCGGGCTCCTGGATTTCCTCGCCTATCTCGTGACCCCGTGGCTGACCGTGCCGTTGTCGTTGGTCGTTTCCCTGTTGTTCGTGGGGACACTGGTGGCTTCCTGGTCGGGGGTCACTCTCGGCGGGCTGATCGCGCCGCCGTCGGCCTTGCCCGGAGCGGCCCTGATCGGCGTGGCCGTGCTGCTGGTTCCCGGTCTCGTGTGGGCGATCGTGCACCGGCTCCGGCTCGGCGAGGAACCACTGCACCGCTGTCTGCTCGCGGGCCTGCTCTATCCCGGTTTTCTGGTGCTCGGTGTCGTCGCGACCTGGCGGGCGCTGTTCCGCGTGGCGGCCCGCCGCACCAGCTGGACCAAGACGGAACGGTTGAGCGAGGACGAGACCGCGCCCGCCGGAGTCGCCTGAGAAAGTACTCGCATGAATGTCGACGCGATGATCGAAGACCTCAGGACCCTCGTCGAGATCGAGTCGCCTTCGGGGGACATCGAGGCTTTGACCGCGTCGGCCGAGGCGGTCAAAGCCCTCGTCGAGGCCCGGCTCGGCGGGACGGCGACCCTGGTCGAGAGTGCGGCGGGACCGCACGTCCGGTGGTCCGGCGGTGGTGAACCCCGCGTGCTGGTCCTGGGGCACCACGACACCGTGTTCCCGATCGGCACCCTGGCGCGCCGGCCGTTCACCGTGACCGGCGGCCGGGTGACCGGGCCCGGGGTGTTCGACATGCTCGGCGGGCTGGTCCAGGCGATCCACGGCCTCGCGGCCCTCGGCGACACGACCGGCGTCGAGATCCTGGTGACGGCCGACGAGGAAACGGGCTCGCACGAATCCCGTGCGCTCATCGAGGAGCGCGCCCGCGCGTGCGGTGCGGTGCTCGTGTTCGAAGGAGCGGCCGACGGTGGCGGCCTCAAGACCGGCCGCAAGGGCTGCGGCACGTTCGAGGTCGTCGTCACCGGCCGGGCATCGCACGCGGGCCTCGAACCCGCGGCCGGGATCAACGCGCTGACCGAAGCCGCGTATCAGGTGCTGGCGATCGCCGCGTTCGACCGGCCCGAGGCCGGGACCAGCGTCACCCCGACGGTCGCCTCGGCGGGAACGGCGAGCAACGTCGTGCCCGCGTCCGCGACCGTCGTGGTCGACGTGCGAGTCGAGACGGCCGAGGAGAAGGAACGGGTCGAAGCCGGGTTCGCCGCACTCACCCCGCGCCTCGAAGGGGCCGAAGTCGAGGTGCGGGGCGGGATCCACCGGCCACCGATGCCCGAGTCGGCCGCCGCGGACCTGTTCGCCGTCGCGCGACGGCTACTGCCCGGAGTCGCCGGGGTGGCCGTCGGCGGCGGGAGTGACGGCAACCTCACGGCCGCGATCGGCGTCCCGACCCTCGACGGGCTCGGCGCCGTCGGCGGCGGCGCGCACGCCGATCACGAGTACCTGCTGGTCGAGTCGATGGCGGAACGGGCGGAGCTGGCGGCCGGGCTGGTAGAGGCCATTCGAGGCCGCTGATCGCCAGTTCTTGCCCGATTTCGGGCAAGAACTGGCGCTTCGGTATCCCGATGTGCATGATGGGCTCCGTGGAGGACGCGGACATCGTCGAGCAGGTGGCCTTGTCGACGGGTCTGTCGACGGCCATCGCCGCCCGTGTCGTCGAGGACGTCCTGGCGTACTACCGGCAGCCGGTCGAGCAGTACGTCCGGGAGCGGCATGCCCGGCTGCAGGCCGAGGGCGGGAAGAACCCCGAGATCTTCCCCCGTATCGCCGGCGAGCTGAGCCGTCGTCTCGTCGCGCCTCCCGACCTGTCCGAGCGGCAACTGCGCCGCATCGTCTACGGCTGACGGACCACGCCCGTCCGTTTTCTTTTGTGAGGTTGACTCGTCATGTGCGGAATCGTCGGCTACATCGGCGGCCAGAACGCCGCCCCGATCCTGATCGAGGGGCTGACGCGGCTCGAGTACCGCGGCTACGACTCGGCCGGGATCTCCGTCCTCGGCGGTAAAGGCGCCCAGGTACACCGGATCGTGGGGCGGGTGCGGAACCTGACGGCCGCCCTGCCCAAGCGGCTCGCGGGCAAGGTCGGCATCGGGCACACGAGGTGGGCGACGCACGGCCCGGCGACCGAGGCGAACGCCCATCCGCACGTCTCCGAAGACGGTCGGATCTCCGTGGTGCACAACGGGATCATCGACAACGCCGACGCGCTGCGCGAACAGCTCACCCAGGCCGGGGTGACGCTGTCCTCCGAAACCGACACCGAGGTGCTCGCCCACCTGATCGCGCGTTCGGGCGCGAAGACGCTGGAAGACGCGGTCGTCGAGGCCGTCTCCCGCGTCACCGGCACCTACGCCATCGCCGTGACCGACACCGAGCACCCCGACCGTGTCGTGGTCGCGCGGAACGGTTCGCCGTTGATCATCGGCGTCGGCGACCGGGAGATGTTCGTCGCCAGCGACCTGTCCGCGCTGGTCCGGCACACCTCGCAGGTGGTGCATCTCGACGACGGCGAGTTCGCCAGCGTCTCGGCCACCGGCTACCGCACCTTCACCGTCGACGAGAGCGACACCGGAAAGGCCGCGACGGCGATCGACATCCAGGCCGACGACCTCGACCTCGGCGGTCACCGGCACTACATGTACAAGGAGATCCAGGAGCAGCCGGAATGCCTGGAGCGGATGATCCGGGGACGGCTGGACGACCGGTTCGGAGTGTCCCGTTTGGACGGTCTGAACCTGACTCCCCGTGATCTGCGCGGCTTCGCGAGGGTGAAGATCCTCGGCTGCGGTTCGGCGTACTACGCGGGCCAGATCGGCGCCACCATGATCGAGGACCTGGCGCGGGTCCCGGCCGACGCGGAGGCGGCGTCCGAGTTCCGCTACCGCAACCCCATCATCGAAGCGGACACCCTCTACATCGCGGTCAGCCAGTCCGGCGAGACGGCGGACACCGCGTTCGCCGTGGAAGAGGTCAAACGCAAGGGCGGCCGGGTGGTCGGCCTCGTGAACGTCGTCGGTTCGACGATCGCGCGCGCCTGCGACGGTGGCCTGTACCTGCACGCCGGCCCGGAGATCGCCGTCGCCTCGACCAAGGCGCTCACCAACATGGCCGTCGGGTTCGCGATGATCGCGCTGGCACTGGGCCGCGTCCGCGATCTGTCCAATGCGGACGGACAGCGGATCGTCGCGGCACTCCGCGCGCTGCCGAAGCAGGTCGCGGCCATCGTCGAGGCGGAGGACCGGATCGCCGAGCACGCCAAGATCTGCGCGGACGCGCGGAGCCTGTTCTTCATCGGCCGGGTCCGCGGCTTCCCGGTGGCACGGGAGGGCGCGCAGAAGTTCAAGGAGATCTCGTACCGGCACGCGGAGGCCTACCAGACCTCGGAGCTCAAGCACGGCCCGCTCGCGCTGATCGACGAGGAGCTGCCGACGGTCGCGATCGTGCCGTCCGACGACCTCGCCGACCGTAACCTGGCCGCGATGCAGCAGATCAAGGCGCGCAAGGGGCAGGTGCTGGCGATCACCCACGACGACGTGGACTTCGGCGATCTCGACGTGCCGCGGTTCGTGGTCCCGCGGTCGGAGCCGGAACTCGACCCGATCCTGCTCACCATTCCGTTGCAGCTGCTGGCCTACCACGCGGCGCTGATCCTCGGCCACGACATCGACAAACCGCGTAATCTCGCGAAGTCCGTCACCGTGGAATGATCTCCTGAGCCGTCGAAGGGGTCCGTCATGAGGCAGTACCTGCTCGCCGTCCAGTTCGACGAGAGCGAACGGGACGCGCCCGAGGAAGAGGTCCGGGCGATGCTGGCCAGGACGGGCCAGGTCACCGACGAGATGAAGGCGGCGGGGTCCTGGGTCTTCGTGGGCGGACTGGAGCACTCGGACGCCTCCACGGTCGTCCGTCCCGAAGGCGGCAAGGTCACGATCACCGACGGGCCGTTCGCCGAGACGAAGGAACAGCTCGGCGGGTTCTGGGTGATCCAGGTCGACGACCTCGACCAGGCGCTGGCCTGGGCCGGGAAATGCGCGCTCGCCTGCGGGCAGCCGATCGAAGTGCGGCCGTTCGGCGACCCGCCGCGGTGACGTCGATGGATCTCGACGGGATCTACCGGGCGGAGTACGGCCGGTGCGTGGCCACCCTGACCCGCCTCCTCGGCGACATCACGCTCGCCGAGGAGGCGGTTCAGGACGCCTTCGCGACGGCGGTGGAGAAGTGGGCGGAAACGCCGCCCAATCCGGGCGCGTGGATCGTGACCACCGCCCGCAACCGCGCGATCGACCGCCTTCGCCGGGAATCCACCCGCGAGGCCCGGCACGCCCAGGCGCTGCTCCTGCACGCTGAGGACGAGCCGCGGGAGGTGGGGCCGGTGCGCGACGACCAGCTCCGCATGATCTTCACCTGCTGCCATCCGGCGCTTTCGCCGCTCGCGCGGACCGCGCTCACCCTGCGCCTGGTCGGCGGGCTGGAGACGGGGGAGATCGCGCGGGCGTACCTCGTCCCGGAACCGACCGTCGCCCAGCGGATCGTCCGCGCGAAGAAGAAGATCCGCGACGCGGGGATCCCGTACCGGGTGCCGGGGAGCGATGAACTGCCGGACCGGCTGGATTCCGTGCTCTCCGTGCTCTACCTGATCTTCAACGAGGGGTACACGTCCACCTCGGGCGACCTCCTGCGGACGGACCTCTGCGCGGAGGCGGTGCGCCTGGCGAGGGCACTCGCCGACCTGATGCCCGGCGAACCGGAGGTGATCGGGCTGCTGGCGCTGCTCCTGCTCACCGAAGCCCGGCGCCCCGCGCGGGTGGGGACTTCAGGTGAGCTGGTGGTGCTCGCGGAGCAGGACCGGTCGCTCTGGAACCGGGAACTGATCGCCGAGGGCCACGAACTGGTGCGGCGATGCCTGCGTCTCGGCCGTCCCGGCCCGTACCAGGTGCAGGCCGCGATCAACGCCGTGCACACGGACGGCGAATCGACCGACTGGACCCAGGTGCTGGCGCTCTACGACCAGCTGTGGCGGCTCACCCCGACGCCGGTCGTCGCGCTCAACCGCGCGGTCGCCGTCGCCGAGGTGCACGGCCCGGCGGCGGCACTGGCCGGCATCGAGCAGTTGGACCTGCCCGGATATCACCATCTGCCCGCCACGCGGGCGAGCCTGCTGTCCCGCCTCGGCCGGAAGCCGGAGGCCGTCGCCGCCTACGACGAAGCCATCACCTTGGCCACCAACGACACGGAACGGGCTTTTCTGCGGGCCAAACGGGCAGTCCTGTCGTAGTTTCGGGCAACCGTCGGCGAAAGCGCCGCACACACTGTGTCCTCAATGGACAGAGCGGCGTGTTCCGGATGAGGGGTTCCGTTGTCGGACCGTCGAGAAACCAACTATTGTCGGCATGACCGCTCATCCGCCAGGGCAGGAGGTGACCGTTGTACGCCGAAGAGCGGCAGCGCGCCATCCTCAAGCAGGCCAGGCAGAACGGCCGAGTCGATGTGGCGACGCTCGCGGCGGCCTTCGAGATCACCAGCGAGACCGTGCGCCGTGACCTGACGGCGCTGGAACGCAGCGGAGCGGTGCGACGGGTGCACGGCGGCGCGATCCCCGTCGAGCGGCTGGGCATCGAGCCGGGTCTCGACGCCCGCGGCGCCGTGATGAGCGCGGAAAAGGACCGTATCGCCGTGGCGGCGCTGGAGCAGATCCCCGACGGGGGCGCGATCCTGCTGGACGCGGGCACCACGGTGGCGCGGCTCGCGAACCTCGTTCCGGCCGACCGCGGGCTGACCGTGGTCACCCCTTCGCTGCCGAACGCGTTCACCCTCGCCAACCGGCCCGGTGTCACGCTGATGCTGGTCGGGGGACGGCTGCGCGGCCACACCATGGCGTCGGTCGACGGCTGGGCGCTCGACGCTCTCAAGGACACGTACGTCGACGTCGCTTTTCTCGGCACCAACGGTCTTTCCGTCGAGCGGGGGCTCACCACCCCGGACACCGCCGAGGCGATGGTGAAACGCGCGGCCATCGCGTCCGCCCGGCGGACGGTGCTGCTGGCCGACCACACGAAGATCGGCGACGACCATTTCGCCCGGTTCGGGGGCCTTTGCGACGTCGACACCCTGATCACCGACAGCGGCGTCGAACCGGAGGAGATCGACGGCATCAGCCGGGCAGGCGTCAAGGTGATCATCGTTTGAAGCGTACGGGCGAGCGGCTCGCCGGATACCTGATGACAGCGCCGTTCTACGTCCTCTTCGGCGTGTTCGGTCTTTTCCCGCTGCTCTACACCGCCTGGGTGGCGCTGCACCATTGGCATCTGGTCAACGGTGACACCGGGTTCGCCGGGCTCGGCAACTTCGCCGTCCTGCTCCAGGATCCGTACTTCTACAACGCGCTCTTCAACACGGTCAGCATCTTCGTCCTTTCGACCGTCCCGCAACTGCTGGCCGCGCTCGGGCTCGCCGCGCTCCTCGACCGTCCCTTGCGGGCGCGGACCCTGTGGCGGGCCAGTGTGCTGGTGCCCAACGTCGTCTCGGTGGTCGCGGTGGCGCTCGTGTTCAGCCAGCTGTTCGCCGAGGACTACGGCGTCGTCAACTGGGCGCTGGGTCTGGCCGGGTTCGATCCGGTGGACTGGCGTTCGGACCGGTTCGCCTCGCACGTCGCGGTGAGCACGATGGTGATGTGGCGCTGGACCGGCTACAACGCGCTGCTCTACCTCGCGGCCATGCAGTCCGTGCCGCAAGAGCGCTACGACGCCGCGATGCTCGACGGTGCCTCGCGCTGGCGGACCTTCTGGTCCATCACCGTGCCCGCGATCCGGCCGACCATCGCCTTCACCGTCGTCGTCTCGACCATCGGCGGGTTGCAGCTGTTCGCCGAGCCGCAGCTGTTCGACGACACCGGCGTCAACGGGACGGGCGGTGCCGACCGGCAGTTCCAGACCCTCGCCATGTACCTGTACGAAAAAGGGTTCGGCGAGTTCGATGCCGGTTACGCGGCGGCCATCGCCTGGTTGCTGTTCCTGTTCTCGGCCGTGTTCGCGCTGGTCAACTTCTCGCTCGTGCGCCGGATGCGGGGCGGTGAGTGACCGTGGCGGCCAGGGAACGGACCGGATTCGTCGTCTACGGACTGCTGCTCGCGGTCGCCGTCGCGTCGATCTTCCCGCTGTACTGGTCGTTCGTGGTGTCCTCGAAGGACAACTCCGCACTCGGCGAGACCACTCCGCCGCTGCTGCCCGGCGGCAACCTGATCGAGAACGTGGGCAGGGTCTTCGAGACCGTCGACTTCTGGCTGGCGATGCAGAACTCGCTGATCGTCGCGGGCACGGTGACCGTGTCGAACGTGCTGCTCTCCAGCATGGCCGGATTCGCCTTCGCGCGGCTGCGCTTCCCGGGCCGGGACTCGCTCTTCCTGGTGGTCATCGGCACCGCCATGGTGCCGGCCCAGCTCGGTGTGATCCCGCTGTACCTCGTGGTCGGGGAACTCGGCTGGTACGGACGGCTTGAGGCGGTGATCGTGCCCGGGCTGGTCGGCGCCTTCAGCGTGTTCTGGATGCGGCAGGCGTGCGAGGAGGCGATTCCCGGTGAACTGCTCGACGCCGGCCGCGTCGACGGCTGCTCGACGGCGCGGCTGTTCTGGAACGTGGCCATGCCCGCCATCCGCCCTCAGGCCGCCGTGCTCGGGATGCTGACGTTCATGACCGCGTGGAACGACTTCTTCTGGCCGCTGATCGTGCTCGACCCCAACGCGCATCCGACCGTCCAGGTGGCGTTGTCGCGGCTGGCGAGCGGCTACTTCACCGACTACTCGCTGATGCTCACCGCGGCCACCATCGGTGTGCTTCCGGTGATCGTGCTGTTCATCCTGCTGGCCAGGAAGGTGGTCGACGGCGTGATGCGGGGCGCGCCGCGGGCCTGACTACCGCTGTGTCGTTCGGTTGCTGGGGCTGGGTTCGTAGGTTTTTGCCGTTTTCGGTGTTGGCGGGGCAAGCGATTCTTAAGGGCTGCCTGGCAGCGGACGGCGTGATCGCGAGTGGAGTTCAGCCCGATCGAGGCGTGACCGTATTTCGGCGACCAGGCCGGTGCCGATCGTCGTGGACGCGGCTGTCGCCGTTTTTCGGCGTTGTCGTTGAGGAGTTGCTGATTGCTGTCAGGCCGGTCCGCGGCGTGATCACGAGTGGACTCCAGCCCGATGGTGCCGTAGCCGTATTTCGGCAACCAAGTTGGCGCCGCTCGTTGTGGACCCGTGGCCGTTTTTCGGCGACGGTTTCAGAATGGTGGCTCTTGGGTGCGGGGTTCGTGCAGTGGTGGTGGCGTGCTGTCGTAGCAGTGCCCTGTAGGAGTGGTGATGGTGAGAGTGCCATCCTCGGCCAGCCGGTAGATCCAGCCGGATTCGTCCTTGAGCCGGTGGTCGCGGCGGCACAGGTCGACCAGTTCGGTATCGGCGGTGTGACCACCGTGCTGCCATGGCAGGGAGTGGTCGAGGTCGCAGGTTTGGGCGGGGCGGTGGCAGCCGGGTCTTCGGCATTCTCGGTCGCGGACTCGGACGAATTCGTCCAGTCCGGCGGTGGGTCGGTAGCGGTCGCGGCCGAGGTCGAGGACTTGTCCGGACAAGGGGTCGGTGATGATGCGGCGCAGGATGGTGTGCGGGCCGGAGGCGATGTGCCGGGCCAGTGTGGCGGGGATGTGGCCGTGTCCGGCCAGTTCGGCGGGGTGGTCGTTCAGGCCGAGGTAGGTGTTGAGGTCCATGTAGAGGAACACTTCGGACCGCTCACTCTTCCCGCCTTGGCCGCCCAACATCAGATCGAGGGCGACATCGGCGCGCAACTGATCCAACGTGCGGGTCTCCCCGCCGGTTTTAAGGGCGCGTGCCTCACGATCAATACGCGTGTAAGCGGCGGCGACTTTCTCGACGGGGCCGTCTTCGACTTCGATCGAGGCGACGCCGGTCTCGCCGTGGCGGATCGACAACCGGCGCCCGGCACGGTGCCGTTCCGCGCGGCGGGCGGCGCCGTCGCGGTCGGCCATCATCGCGGCGTGGTTGGCTGCTTTCCGGATCTGCTCGGAGTTCCGTCCCGGTAGGCGATCTTCCAGGACGTCGTCGACCGCGCGGGCGTCCTCGTCCGACAGCCAGGCGGTGGCGGTGGCGACCTTCATCGCCCCATAGCCGCCGACCTGGCCACGGTCCAGCAACCCCAGTGTGCGAGGCAGCCGCGTGGTCAATGCCGCCGCCGTGGACACCAGACCGGCCGCGTGACCGTCCACAACAGACAGAGCGAACGCGACCTCCTGCACCATGCTCGACGCCCCGCCCCGGTGCCGGTTCAGCTGTGCGAGCGCGCGGAACCGGACCGCTTCCAGGCGTGCGATTCCTTCCGATGCCGCGACGGCAGCATCGACAGCATCGTTGTCCTCCAACGAATCCAGCGAAGCATTGACCTCCCGCAACACATCAGAAGCAGTGATTTCCTTGAGTAGCGCCACAGTGGCGTTGCGTGTGTCCACACACAGAAGCTACAACTGACCACCGACAGTTTCCGGGCCAGCACGTCGCCGTTTTTCGGTGACGTGTGAATCTGCTTGTGGTGCGGTCGCGGGTCTGGTTGTTGTAGGCCTACGTGTCTGTGGGGTGTTTGTTCCTGTGTTTCGAGGTTCCGGGCCAGCGCGTCGCCGTTTTTCGGCGACGCGCGCCAACGGCTCAGGTCAAGCTGCTGTGACCCCTAGAAGTCCTTGCCTGCCTACACGTCCGTGTACGAGCGTGTCGAAGTCGCGCACGCGACCGGCCATCGACGGGTTCCGCACCAGCGCGTCGCCGAATTCCGGCAACGACAAGCCCAAGCTGTCAGAACGCCTGAAGCCCGTTGCGCGCCACCACGTCCGCGTAGAACCGCGCGCTGTCCTTGAGCACTCGTTCCTGCGTTTCGAAGTCGACGTGCACAAGGCCGAACCGCTGTGTGTACCCCATCGCCCACTCGAAGTTGTCCAGCAGCGACCAGGCCATGTAGCCGCGGACGTCGGCGCCGCGTTCGATCGCGTCGTGTACGGCGGCGAGGTGTTCGGCGAAGTAGCGCACGCGTTTCTCGTCGTGAACCTGTCCGTCGACGACCTCGTCTTCGAACGCGGCACCGTTTTCGGCGATCACGAGCGGCAGGCCGGGGCAGTGTTCGTGCAGCCACAGCAGCAGATCGGTGAACGACGAGGGCCGCTGCTCCCAGCCGAGCGAGGTCAGGTCGCCGCGGGGTGGCTGGACGTCCATTCCGCGCAGACCGGGCAGCGGGCAGTTGCTGTCGGCCTCGGGATCTTGGAGCGGGACCGCGCGGGCGGGCGCGTAGTAGTTGACGCCGAGGACGTCCAGCGGCTGCGCGATGATCTCCAGGTCACCGTCGGCGATCGCCGGTTCCAGCGTGCCGAGATGCGCGAGATCCGCCAGGAGTTCGGGCGGGTAGCCGCGGCCCAGCAACGGGTCGAGGAAGAACCTGTTGTGCAGGAAGTCGAACTTGCGCGCGGCTTCGCGGTGCGCGGCATCGTCCACATCGGTCAGCACCGGGGCGAAGTTGAGCACGATGGACACTTCCTGCTCGCCGCCGTTCGCCCGTAACGCCTGCGCGGCCTTGCCGTGCGCGAGCAGGAGGTGGTGCCCGGCGACCAGTGCCGCGCCCTCGTCCTTGATCCCCGGCGCGTGATCGCCGTTGCCGTAGCCGATGAAGGCGGCGCAGAACGGTTCGTTGATCGTGGTCCACTGCCGAACCCGGTCTCCGAGTGCCTTGTGGACGGTCAGCGCGTAGTCGGCGAAAAGGCTCGCGAGGTCACGGGCGGGCCAGCCGCCTTCCGCTTGCAGCGCTTCCGGCAGATCCCAGTGGTAGAGCGTCACCATCGGGGTGATCCCGTGCTCCAGCACCGTGTCGACAAGGCGATCGTAGAAGGCGAGGCCGCGTGGTTCGACCGTGCGGCCGTCCGGCATGACCCGCGACCACGCCACGGAGAACCGGTAATACGGCACGCCGAGCCCGCTCAGCAGGCCGATGTCCTCGCGGTAGCGCCGGTAGTGGTCGCAGGCCGGGTCTCCGGTGGAGCCGTCGACCACCAGGCCGGGTCGTGCGGTGAAAGTGTCCCAAATGGACGGTCCGCGGCCGTCCGCCGTCGTCGATCCCTCGATCTGGTATGCCGCCGTGGCCGTGCCCCAGCGGAACCCGGCCGGAAACCTGCGTGTCACGCCGTCCCCGTTCAGTTGGCGGCCGCGGCGCGGCCTTCGGTCGCCGCCTGGCTCCACGCCTGGTCGAGCGATTGCTTCCCCTCTTCGACGCGGCCGAGCGCGTGCCCGTACACCGGCCGCACCTCGCCGTCGCGCAGCCCGCGGTAGTTCGGCCGCAGGGCCTCGGCGGAGGCCGCGAAGATCTTGCCGATCGGCGCGCCACTGAAGTACTGACTGGTGTGGGAAAGCACGGCGGTGTCCTGGTAGGCGCCCAGCGCGCTCGGCAGCAGCCCGCTTTCCAGGAAGATCCGCTTCTGCTGTTCGGGCGCGGTGAGCCAGACGGCGAGATCGTAGGCTTCCTTGCGGTGCGCGCCCTGTTTCGGGACGGTCAGGAACGAGCCGCCCCAGTTGCCCGCCTTGCCCGGAACCGAGGTGACGTCCCATTTACCCGCGAGCTCCGGCCCGCCCGCCTCTTCGATCTGGGTGAGCATCCACGCGGGACAGGTGATGGCGGCGAACCGGCTCTGCTTGATCGCGACCGTCCACGGCTGGGTGAAGGTGGTGACCGCGGCCGTCTCCTTCTTCAGCGCCATCCCGCCCGCCAGCTCGAAGGCCTTGCGCACGTTGGGATTCGTGTCGGCGATGAACCGTTCGTCCTTGGCGAAGTAGTTCTCCTGCGCCTGGTTGAGCATCGCCGTGTAGACGGTGCCCGCCGAGTCGGCGAATTTGACGTCGTCCGGCGCCTTGGCGCTGAACCGCTCGCCGGTTTCGGCGAACTTCTCCCAGGTCGGCCACAACGCGGCCACCTGGTCGCGGTCGCTCGGCAGACCGGCGTTCGCGAACAGGTCGCGCCGGTAGCAGAGCGCGAGACTGCCCATGTCGGTGCCGAGGCCCATCACGAACTTCCCGTTCTCGGCCGTGCCCTGGTCCCATTTCCAGGCAGGCCACTGCTCGCGGAGACCCTGCGCGCCGAACTCGGAGAGGTCGGTGAACTTGTCCGTGGACTGACGGAACTTCGGCAGGTACTGCTCCTCGATCGCCACCACGTCCGCGCTGCCGCGTCCCGCGCCGAGGCCGGTGGCGAGCTGGCGGTGATGCGTCTCGAAGTCGGCGACCCGGCCCTCGACGGTGATCCCCGGGTGGGCCTTCTCGTAGTCGTCGAAGAGTTTTTCGTACCCGAACTCGCCGAAGGTGGCGACGGTGAGCTTGATCGGGCCGCCGGCTTCCGGCGCGCTCGAACAGCCGCTGAGCAGCAGCACGAGTGCCGTCAAACCGGCCAGTACGCGGGTCATGGTTCTCCTCGGTCGTGCGGTCACGCGAGTCGTCTCGGCAGCTGGTCGCCGACGGTCAGCCGGGAATCGGCGTGCAGTTTGGTCAGGACCCTGGACACCAGCGACTGCACCGTCCGCCTCGGCAGGCTCAGCTCGGCGGCGATCTCCGGGTTCGACAGCTTCGCCGCCACCAGCCGCGCGACCCGCAGTTCGAGCGGCGAAAGCGCCCCGCTGTGCCGGGGACTTCGCTCGGCACGGCTCAGCACGCCGTAGCGGCGCAGCCTGCTTTCCGCGCGGCGGATGCTCCAGGTGGCCCCGACGTCGCCGAGCACCTCGCACGCTTCGGTGAGCGAACGGGTCGCCGCTTCGAGGTAGCCGGCGCGGCCGAGCAGTTCGGCGGCGTCCTCCAGCGCGGCCGCGAGTTCGATCGGGCGGTGGACCTCGCGGTAGTGATCGGCCGCGGCCAGCATGCCTTCGGGGTCGCCGTCGATCAGCGACCGGCACCGGAGAGCGGCCGCGGCGGCCCTGGCGGGAACGGTCTCCTGGCTCGCCTCCTCGGCGCAGACGGCGAGCGCTTCCTGCGCGACGGCGTCGTTCCCGGCGACGAGCGCGACGCGGACGACGTCGGGAAGCCATTGGTGGCGCAGCATCATCCGGGCGTAGTCGGGGCGCAGCACCGGCGCGAACAGCCGCAGCGCGTCGTCGGGTTCGCCGCGTTGCTCGGCGGCCATCGCCTGTGCCGCCAGGTAGAAGTCGCAGCTCTCACGCTCGGACGAGTTCGACGGCGAGTGCGCCTCCGCCGCTTCGAGATGGGCGCGGACGGCGACGCGTTCGTCGCGATGGCCCGCGATGAGGGCGGCCACCCCGTGCAGCAGCAGGGCGGCGGCGCCCGGCTCGCGCACACCGTAGAAGGTGATCGCCGGGCCGTCCTCGGTGACCGAGTCCAGTTCGGCCAGCGCCTCGTCCCATCGGCCGGTCCAGTAGTAGTGCACGGCGGCGGAGACCTGCGGACCGGTCGGCAGGCCGTGCCGCGCGGCCGTCTCGTACCCGGCGTGCAGCGTGGCGTCGGCCTCGGTGAGCCGGTCGAGGTTCTGCAGGGTGAACAGGCGGTTGTCGAGCAGGTCGAACCGCAGGGTCGCCAGGTCGGCCTCGTCGCCGGTGGTGTCGAGCGCCGCGTCGATCGCGGTCAGCGCCCGGTCGTGCTCGCGGCGGATCGAGTGCACGAGCCACAACGTCTGCTGCGCGTGCGCGGCGGGATACCGTTCGCCCGCCTCCGCCGCCTCGGCGTGCAGGCCTCGCGCGATCCGTTCGGTCTCGTCGAGATCGGCGAGCGTGCCGCGCCGGAAATTGGCGAGCAGCGTCCGGGTGCTGGTGCGCCACAGCTCCGGCATCGTCGGGTCGTCCGCGGTGTCGGCGAGCGCCTCGATCGCACCGGGCGTGTCGCCACGGCGGTACCGGAGCGCGGCGAGGAAATGCCGCATCTGCGCCAGATCCGCCTTGTCGGTGACGATCTTCACGGCCTGCTCGGCTTCCGTCTCGGGAGCCAGTTCGAGCCGGAACAGCACGCGTACCAGCGCCGCGATCAGCGTCTCCCGCTGTTCGCGGGTGGGTACCGTGCTGTCGAGCGCGCCGCGGAGCAGGTCGGCCGCGATATGCGGGGCGCGGTTGGACACCGCGACGTGGTTGGCGGTGAGCCAGCCGGCCAGCCACGGGTCGAACGGCACCGGCCCGGCCGCCAGCTGCTCGGCGACCCGCTTGATCGGCGCGCCCGCCCTGGCGAGCGATTCGGCGGCGCGCCGGTGCAACGCGGCACGGACCGGTTCGGCGATGGCGCCGTAGAGCGCCTGCCGCTGGAACGGATGGTGGAACGCGAGTTTGTCGCCGGCGTACTCGATGACGCCCGCGGTGGTGGCGGGCTCCAGCTCCCGCAGGACCTCCAGCGGGCCCTTGTCCGCCAGCGCGGCGAGGTCCTCGACGGCGAATTCCGCGCCGAGGAGCGAGGCGGTCCGCAGGATCTCGGTGGTGCCGGGGTCGAGGCATTCCAGCGTCCTGGCCACCGCCGCCAGCAGCGACCGCGGCGCGTTCTCGGTGCCGTCCAGCGTCACCTCGGCCACGCCGTCGTTGATCCGCAGAGCGCCGGTGCGGACCAGGTCGTACGCGATTTCCCTGGCGTAGAGCGGGTTCCCGGCCGCGCGCCGGACCAGCGGGCGCAGGCTCGGGCCGAGCTCGGCTTCGAGGACCACTTCGAACACGGCGGCGATGTCGTCGTCGGTCAGCACCTCGACCGGCATGATCTCGCCGTCCCTCGCCTCGACCCCGCGGCGGAGCTGGGCGAGGTCGCGGCGGCCGTGCCCGGTACGGGTGGCGGCGACCAGCAGGAGCGGCAGCTGGCGGGTGGCGGCGGCCAGCCGCTGCCACAGCAGCACACTCGCCTCGTCGGCCCAGTGGAGGTCGTCGATCACCAGCACCAGCGGGCCCGCCGCGCAGGTCTCGTCGACGAGCGCCAGCAATTTGTCCACAGTGGACAAGATCGGGTCGGCGGGGCCCCAGTTCCCGTGCGCGGGTTCGGCGTGCAGCTCGCCCGCCAGCTTGGCCTTGGCCGGATCGGCCGCGCCGTGGTGCACCCCGAGGCATTCCATGATCACCTGCAGCGGGAACCGTTGCCGCAGTTCGTCGGCCGCGGTCCAGGCCAGCTGGCAGCCCCGCGCCGCGGCACCCGACAGCCCGGCGATCAGCAGTTCCGATTTGCCGATGCCCGGTTCGCCTTCGAGCCAGACCGGGCGGCCGCGGCCGGCGAGCACGTCGGTGACGAAGCCGTCCAGCCGCTCGACCTGCCGGGCACGGCCGGGCAGCCGGCCCTGGCCGCCGCGTTCGATCGCCTTGGCGACCGGTGGCGGCACGACGCGGACCGGAACCGGTTTCGGTCGGGTGACAGGTTTTTCGCGGCCGTCCAGGATGCGCTGGTGCAGATCACGCAGCGGGGCACCGGGTTCGACACCGAGTTCGTCCCGCAGTATCCGCCTGGCCTCGCGATACGCGCTGAGCGCTTCGATCTGCCGCCCGCTGGCGTGCAGGGCGCGCATGAGTGTCTCGTGCAACGACTCGCGCAACGGATGCCGTTGCACCAACGCGGTCAGCTCGGCGACCACTTCGCGGTGGTCACCGATGCCGAGCAGGGCCGTGGCGCGCAGTTCGGTGGCGGTGAGCTGGAGTTCGGTGAGCCGGACGCGTTCCGCCTCGGCGAACGGGCCCGGCACGCCGGAGTAGGCCTCGCCGCGCCAGAGACCGAGCGCGGTGGTCAGCCGGGCGGCCGCGCCCTGCTGATCGGAGTGGCCGAGCAGTGCTGCTCTAGCGGCCGCGGCGTCCTGCTCGAACCGGCTGACGTCGAGCGCTTCCCGGTCCAGTCGCAGTACGTAGCTCGACCCGGACGAACCCAGGACCTCGTGCGCGTCACCGCCCGCCTTGCGGATCGCGCCGCGCAGACCGGAGACGTAGGTGTGGACGCTGCCGGTGGCGCTGGCGGGCGCAGACTCGCCCCAGACGTCCGAGATCAGTTCACCGAGGGAGATCGCCTGGCCGCCGCGAGCCGCCAGGGTGGCGAAGACCGCGCGCTGCCGGGCGGGCCCGAGCTTCAGCTCGACGTCGTCGAGCCAGGCACGAGGCGGCCCGAGCAACTCGACGCGCAGCCCGTTCGTCAAGCCGGCTCCATTTCTCGTCATGCACCGAAAGTGGCCGGATCACTACTGTGTCCCCGCAGTTTAGGACGTCCTCGGTGTGGCTCGGTCGCGTACCCGGGCGAGTGTGTGCAGCGGCGCGCACCAGGGCCGCGCGGACCAGGAGTGCGTGGCCCCCGTTTCGGGCAAAAGGAGCGCGGCGAGCTCGCCCGCCAGGCTCCGGTGCTGCTCCTCGGTCAGATTTCGTTGGTGGGAAAGCAAGTGGAGCAGTTCGACCGCCGGTCCGGTGGACAACGCGCGGACGTTGTCGAGCAGCCACTGCGGGATCCAGCGGGCCGTCAGCTCGTCGCCGACCTGGAGCAACTGCTCGGCGACGCGGTCCGCGGGCGCGCCGGAACCCGCCATGGTGGCGGCGATCTCCTGGTGCAGCACGGCGCGGATGGCGGGCGGGGTGTTGGCGGCGAACACGTCCCGCACCAGCGGGACCCGGAACCGCAGCCGTTCTCCCTCGGTTTCCAGCACGCGCGCGGCGAGCGCCTCTTCGACCGCTCCGATGAGCGCCCGCAGTTCACGGCCGGTGACCCCCGTCAGGTCGGCGACCGTGAACGACGAGCCGAGCAGCGCGGCCGAGTTCAGCGTTCGCTTGCACGGCAAGGAAAGCGCGGCGAGATGATCTTCGACCACCGCGGCGATCCGGCTGTGCGGAGTGATGGCGGGCTCGCGCCCGTCGGCGAACTCGGCGAACAGCTCGCACAGGTAGCCGACGTTTCCGGCGGTGTACCCGGCGGCGAACCCGAGGAAGTCCTCGCCCGGATCCCTGGCCAGGGTCTCCTCGGCGAGCGCGGCGGCGGCCGGGCCGTCGAACGGCGGCAGCGAGACGACGTCGCCGTCGAGCCGCGAGCGGAGGACTTCGAGGGTGCGCCGCCGGGGGAGGGGCCGAGCCGAACCGATCAGCAGCAGCGGCAGGTGCGCGGTGAACCCGTGCAGCCGCTGCCAGGCGAGGAGGCTCTCCTCGTCGGCCCAGTGCAGGTCTTCGAAGACGAGCACCCACGGCCCGTCCTCACACAGTTCGGTGACCGTTCCACCGAGATCGGCGAGTGCTTCGCCGCCGAGGCAGTCGGCGATGAGGCTCAGCGGGACCGCGCTCGTCAGCTCGTCGGCTTCGACCCAGCGCGTGCGGCTCCTCGCCGCGGCGAGGGCTTCGGCCAGGAACGTGCTCTTGCCGCTGCCCGCCTCGCCCTCCAGCCAGATCGTGCCGCCGCGGCCTTCGTCCAGCAGCGCGGCCAGGTGCCGGTGCACCCGGCGGAGTTCGAACTCCCGGCCGACGAAAGTGGACGGTCGTCCGGGCGGGGTATGTGCCTGCCGATGCCGTTCCGGCCGGTCCTGGTGGAGCAGTGCCGGATCGCCGTCCAGGACCCGCTGTCGCAGGGCGAGCAGTTCCGGCCCGGGTTCGAGACCGGACTGCTCGATGATCGTCTCGCGGGCGCGGTCGAACGCGGCCAGCGCCTCGGCCTGCCTGCCGGACCGGAACAACGCGGTGATCAGCATCCGGTGCAGGCCCTCGCGCAACGGATGGCGCTCGACCAGCACGGCGAGCTCGCCCACGAGTTCGCGGTAGGCGCCGAGGTGCAGCGCGACCTCGGCCTGGCGTTCGAGCGCGTTCATCCGCAGCTCGTTCAGCCGGGCGCGCTGGGTCTCGGCGAAAGGCCCGGGGATCCCGTCGAGCGCGGAACCGCGCCATTGGCCGAGCGCGGAGCGAAGCGACTCCAGCTCCCGCTCGGGCGAACCGGCGATCCGGTGCGTGCGGGCCCGCTCCAGCTCGGCTTCGAAGACGTGGACGTCGACCTGCTGCTTCGGCAGGTCGAGGCGGTAGCCGGCGCGGCTGGCGACGAGGGGTTCGCCCGCGGGCTCCAGCGCGCGGCGCAGCGCGGAGACGTAGGTGTACACGATGCCGGTGGCGCTGGCCGGGGGCCGCTCGCCCCAGACGGCGTCGATGATCTCCCTGCGGGAGACGAACTGGCCGGCGTGCAGGGCGAGCGTGGCGAACACCGCCTGACGCTGGGCGGGACCCAGCGCGATCTCACCTTCGCCGTGGCGGGCGGGAGAACCGCCCAGCAGCCGCACCGTCAGCGAGGAAACCTCGTCCATGACCTGCCGCCTGTGCGTCCGACTGCCGAAAAGAGTGTCCTGCTCAGCGGAAAGCCTAGTGGCGGCGATGTGGGTTTCGCAATCAATCGGGCACTCACCGTGTGGGTTTCGGCGGTCGATCCTCGATCATGCCGTTTCGTGGCCTGCCGGATGTCCGTTCATGTGGGTTTCAGGCCGCGTTCAGGCGAGGGGCGACCGGGCAAAGCCGGGCGTTCGCGGGGGCAGAATGCCGTCCGGCCCTGGTCGAAGGCATGCGCGGCTGTGCATGCTGTGACAGTGAGCCAGGATCAGGAACACTTCGCCGGTGACGTCCTGCTCAGCCTCGCCCGGAACGGCAGGCTGGTACTCGACGCCGATGAGGCCGAAGCCCGCATCACCGAGCTTCGGCGGACGCTGGCCTTCGGCTACGCCCTCCTCGCCGACCCGGACTACGCCGGACCCGAGGGCAGGCTCCGCGAGATCCTGGACGAGCTGCCCAAGTACGTCGAGGCGTTTCAGCAGGCCACGAAGTCCTTCACGCCTCGTTGAGAACTCGTGGAGACTTCGTGAAGAGCTCCTTCGCAGACTGTGTCCCATCCGACTGGGGCCGCGGACAAGCGGAGGGGACGAAGTGGACACGGAAACCCGACAGATCACCGTGGCGGTGCACGCACCCGACCCGATCACCACTGCGGGCTTGGCCAGCCAGCTGGGCACGCAGCAGGGGATCGACATCCGGGACTGGGACCAGCGCGCCGAGACCGACGTGCTGGTGTTCGCCGCCGAATGCCTGACACCGGAGATCGTGCTCTGGCTGCGGCGGCTCGCCGCCGAGGACGGCAAACCGGTGGTGCTCGTGGTGAGCCAGATCAGCGAGGCGGAACTCGTGCCCGCCATCGAATGCCGGGTGGTGGCGGTCCTGCCGCGCTCGGCCACGACCGGCGAACGGCTGGCGCACGCCGTCCGCGCGGCGGCCACCGGCGGCGGGGTGCTCCCGCCGAGCCTGCTCGGCGAACTGCTCAAGCACGTCGAGCGGCTGCAACGCGAGGTGCTCGATCCGATGGGCGTCAACACCGCCGGGCTCACCACGCGGGAGATCGACGTGCTGCGGCTGATGGCCGAGGGCAAGGACACCGTCGAGATCGCCGGCGAGCTCAGCTACTCGGAACGCAGCGTGAAGCACATCATCCAGGGCATCACCGGACGGCTGAAGCTGCGCAACCGGCCGCACGCCGTCGCGTACGCCGTCCGTGCCGGGGTGATCTAGCGGTTCCGGCTCAGATCAGCCCGGCCCGGATGGCCTCGGCCACCGCTTCGGCCCGGTTCCGCAGGGCCAGCCGCCGCTGCGCGTGCTGCAGGATGTTCTTGACGGTGCGCTGGGAGTAGCCCATCGCCGCGCCGATCTCCGCGGTGTCCTTGCCCTCCGCGATCAGCCGCAGCACGCTGACCTCGCGTTCGTGGAACGGCGCCGGGCCTTCCGTCAGGGCGGCGTATCCGGCGGCGAGCCGTCCCGCGGCGGCCGACGGCGCCGATCGCGCGGCCATGACCTCGGCGATCAGCAGTTCCGGCCGGGCCGCTCGATACGGCAGGATGCGGCGCACACCGGCGTCCGCGGCCGTGCGGTGACCGGACGGTGGGAGCGGTCCGGCGATCAGGATTCCGGGCAGGATGCCTTGTTCGGCCACCGCCCGCCGGAGCACCGGGACGTCCTGCCCGGCGGGGTCTTCGGCGGCCACCAGTACGTCCGCGCCCGGCCCGGGTGCCACCGCGAGCGCCGTGGCCTGCGAAAGGATGCCGACGAGGCCCGCGCTGGTCACGGGGTCCGCCGCGTAGACGGCGACCCGGAGGTCCGGCGCGTTCACGAGGCGTATCGGCCGTTCAACAGCGCCGTGGCCAGTTCGATCCGGGAGCGGTACCCGGTCCGGCTGAAGAGCAGGCTCAGCCGTCCGTCCACACTCTCGCGACTGGTCTGCAGGGTCTTCGCCAGTTGCTCGTTCGTCAGCCCTTCGCCGGCCAGCAGCGCCAGCAGGTGCTCGTTCTCGGTGGCCGTCTCCTCGTGGTCACCGGGGGGAGTGATCCCGTTGTCCCGCATCAGATTCCGCAGCCGCGCGCGGTACAGCAGCGCGTCGAGCGAACCGAGGGTCTCGTAGACGTCGGTGAGTATCTTGGGATCGGTCGCGTGATGCCGCACCAGGCGTTCGGCCGCGATGGCGAGTTCGAGCGGCTGTTCGCGTTCCCTTGCCAGCCACAGGCATTCGGCGTCCGGCTCCTGTCCGAGGCAGGCGCGGACCAGATGGCGATGCAGCAGCACCCGCCCGGTCGGCATCGCGGAAGCGAGTTCCTCCAGCGCGTCGAGTGCCTTCCTGGCGGCGGCCCGGTCGTTCTTCCGCAACGCGAGTTCGGCGAGATCGGCCCAGGCGATGTCCGTGCCGACGGCGAGCCCGCAGGTGGCCGCGTGCAGGCGTTTGGCGGCACGGTCGGTCTCGCCGAGCGCCATGTCGACCCGGGCCTCCGCGATGTCGAGCAGATGCGCCAGCATCGGTGCCGTGGCGCGGGCGGCGGTCAGCAGCTCCCGTGCCGCGGTGAACCGTCCCTGCGACAGCAGGACCGACACGGTCGACAGATGCATCGCGGCCGAGCCGGTGTCGTAACCGCGCCGCGAACGGTCGGCCACGCTGCGGTGGGCGAAGTCGATCGCGCGGGCGGGCTGACCACGCATGACCGCGAGCATCGAACGTTCACTGTCACGCAGCCCCGTTTCGGGGAAGTCTTCGTCGGCGAGCAGTTTCTCCGCGCGTGCCCGTTCGCCCAGCACCAGCAACGCGGTGACGTACGAGGTGATCTGGTCGTTCCGGTGCCGCCGCGCCGTCCTCAGCGGCCACCGCTCGCGTTCGGTCAGGTTCGCGCCGAACCGGGCCGAGCGGCCTGCCCAGAGCTCGGCCAGACTGCCGAAGAGTTCGCCCAGCATCGCGGAGACCGTCGATCCGGTCCGCCAGGAATCGTTCTCCGCCAGCAGTTCGGCCGCTTCCGCCCAGCGGTCCAGCAGGCTCAGCGCGATCGCGCTCGAGGCCACCGACCAGCCCGGCGGGTTCGTGGCGATCCTCGCCAGTTCGGCTGTGTTGCCGGAGTTGTGCAGCGCGCAGACGGCGATGGACTGGGCTTCCTGCGCGGCGTCGGCGGACAGCCGGTCGGGGAATTCCTCCAGCAGCCGCCGCGTCCCCGCCAGACTTTGTTCGTGGTCGCCGTTCAGGTGACACCACATGGTGTGGAGAAGGGTGACCCTCGCCCGCTGCGGCCGGTCTTCGGTCAGTTCGACCGCGGCGCGCAGCCATCGCGCGCCGCGGGTGGTCTGGTCGTCGGGCAGGAAGGCCGCGTTGTCGAGCAGTTCGGCGAGGGCACGGCGCGGGTCGATCAACTTGCCCGCCTCGGCGATCCGGTCGGGGAGGTAGTACGGGGCGGACGTGTGCGCGGTCCCGTTCCACAACGCGGTGACGGCGGCCGCGGAGAGCCGGCGGCGTTCGAAGGGCCCGAGTTCGGCGATCAGCGCGTACGCCACCACCGGCACGGTGAACCGCCAGCCCCGGCCGCGATGCAGGATCCCGTCCGCTCGCAGGGTTTCCAGTGTCGCGAGCGTTTCCGCGGGATCCTGCGCGAGGACCTCGCTGATCAGCGACGGCATCGCCGCACCGAGCGGGTGCAGTACGGCGGCCGCCTTCGCGACCGCGAGCCGTCCGGGGGCCAGCTGCATGGAGCGCAGCGGCACCGGGGAACCGGGGACGAGATACGCGCGCCGGTCGACGATCCGGATCGCGCCCTGCGCGCGCAGCAGGTCCAGTGCCTGGCGCAACGCGGCGGGCACCCCGC
Source organism: Amycolatopsis sp. TNS106 (assembly GCF_019330265.1). Lineage (NCBI taxonomy): Bacteria > Bacillati > Actinomycetota > Actinomycetes > Pseudonocardiales > Pseudonocardiaceae > Amycolatopsis > Amycolatopsis sp. TNS106. The sequence goes on from NZ_CP024972.1 coordinate 443,042, forward strand.
GGCTGAGTGCGTGCAACCGGTCCCGCAGGAGGGCGCTCGGAACGGCGCCCAGCGCCTCGACGGCGGGCCGCGTGATCTCCGCCGTCGTCAACGGCGGCAACCGCACCGGTTCCACCAGGCCTTCGGCGCGCAACCGCCGCACGATGGCGAGCCTCTCGGCCGCGTCCCGGACCGGGGTCCGCGTGGCGCAGACCAGCTTGCCCGGCGAGCGGCGGATCGACGCCGCCAGCTCCGCGAGGGAGTCTTCCCCCATCCACTGGGTGTCGTCGAGGAACAGCACATGCCCGTCGCCTACGACGGGAGGCCAAGGATCGCCGCCGGGCGCGAGGTCGCCGTCCGGCGTGAAGCGCACGGTCGAAACCTCTTGTCCAGACGCGGAAAGCCGTTCGGACAGCCGGGCGAGCAGGGTGGTCCGGCCGACGCCCGCCGGCCCGGTCACCCACACACAGGGCGCGCCCTTGCCGGTGACGCACTCCAAGATCCGCTCGGCCACCTCGTCCACGCCTGCCATCCTGAGCGGCGCGGACGTCCGCGACGTGGTGGGCGGCCGGGCCTGGCCCGTATGGCCGCCGGGTCCGCCCGAAAGCCGTCAGGCGGCGAGAGGACCGAAGACCAGCGTGCCCGGGGCCTTCGCGTCGTCACCCGCCCAGAACTCCAGCCACAGCGCGGCGAACTCGTCCCTGGACAGCATTCCGTCGCCGTCGGAGTCCAGCAGCGGGAAGGTGGCGTCGGTGTCGGTGGGGCGGCCGTTCCAGACCTCGATCAACTGGCGGTACTCCGCCGCGGAGATCAGGCCGTCCCCGTTCTCGTCGATCGCTTCGAACATCGCGTCGGCCGTCGCGGTCACGGCCTCGGGCGTGTCCGGAAGCCTGTCGACCACCAGGAGGACCTCGTCGAGGGTGACCTTGTCGTCGCGATCGAGATCCGACGCCGCCAGCAACGTCGTCCACCAGCTCAGCATGATGCCGGTCAGGCGCCGCTCGTCACCCGGGCCGCGGCGGCGCGACCACCGGTCGGCCAGCGCCTGGAAGTCCCGCTCCTGAAGGAAACCGTCGCCGTCGACGTCCATCGCGGCGAAGACACCCGAGATCTTGCGCCGCTGCAAGTCGCTTGCCATGCGTCCGAACGATAGGACCGGTGGCGTAACGGCACATCGGCCATTCAGGGCCACGGCGATCCACGATCGGGGGACGGCACGAGGAGCGCCGTACCGTGGGCAGCGACGACCTGCACCCGGAGGTGGCGGATGACGGACGAAATCGAACGGGCGGCCCACGCCTACTGTCCTGCCTGCAATCCGGACCCCGGCCTCGGTGAGCGGGTCACGGCGCTGTGCGGGGCCACCCATCCGTACTGGGGCCGTCGCGAGCGGCCGGTGAACAACTGCCCGGCCTGCGTGGCCGTCGTCGCGAAGACGGTGTACCCGTGCGGCCACCCGGGTGGTGGGAGATGAGGGCCACAGCGAGGTCGCCGTTTCCCCGGCCCGTCACCGGGTATCCGGAGGCAGCGGACAACGAAAGGGAGGCCACGATGAACGACAAGGCCGAGAACAAGATCGACGAACTCAAGGGCAAGGCGAAGGAAACGGCCGGGAACGCCACGGACAACGAGCAGTGGCAGGCCGAAGGCAAGGCCGAGCAGGGCAAGGCCAACGTCAAGCAGGCAGGCGAGAAGATCAAGGACGCCGTGAAGGGCGTCGGCGACTGACTTGTGGCGGGCTCGCGCGTGAAGGTCGCCTTCACGCGCGAGCCCCTGCGGTACGGTCCGGCTCATGGACTTCCGGGATTTCGACGGCATCAGGGTGCGGCGCCCTTCGGTGGGGCGCGACGACCTCGAGAACGAGCCCGCCGTGTTCCGGGGTGACTTCGACTTCGACTCGGTCCACCTCGACGGTGGCGACCAGGACGGAGTCCGTGGCGGGGGCGAGATCGTCCGTTCCCTCGTCTCGGACGTGAGCCTGGCGAATTCCCGGCTCGACAGGTTGACCCTTTCCGACGTGATCCTCGAAGGCGTCGATCTGTCCAACGCGGCGATCCGCGAACTGTCGGCCCGCCGGGTCGAAATCCTTCGCTGCCGCGCGATCGGGCTGGGAGTGGCGATCACCTCCGCGACCGATCTGTACGTCGAGGACGGACGCTTCGACTACGCGTCGGTGACGGTCGAGCGGGTGAAGGGCTCGGCCGTGTTCTCCGGATGTTCGTTCCGGGAGACGGTGTTCTCCGGCGACCTGTCCCGGCTGACCTTCGTGGACTGTGAGTTCACCGGAACGGAATTCGCGGCGACCGCCGCGGTGGACTGCGATCTCCGTGGTTCGCGCCTGTCCGGCGTTCGCGGTCTGGTGACCTTGCGCGGCGCGAAGATCACCGGGGAGCAGGCCGTCTCGGTCGCGGGGATCCTCGCCACCGAAAGCGGTTTGTCGGTTCAGCCCTCCGGATAGAAGACGAAGAGCGTGCACCCGGTCGCCGACGCGGGCACGTGCCAGGAACCGGCCGGAGCGTGCAGGAAGGTCCCCGCCGGGTAGTCGCGCGCTCCGTCGTTGAAGGTGCCGGAGACGACGAACACCTCTTCGGGTCCCGGTTCGTGGACGTCGCGGTGCGGCCACGAGGTGCCGGGATCCATTTCCAGCACGTTGGCGTGCGCGCCGTCCGCTCCTGTCCACAGTGGACGTAGCCGGATCCCGGGAAAGAGTTCCCGGACGGGGGATTCCTTGACGGGGACGGAAATGTAGCCCTCTTGGGCGAGGATCTCGGAGTGCATGGGTTCATCCTGCCGTGATCATCTTGCCGCCGGACAGTGTCAGGGAAGACACCATGGGGTACTTTTCTGCCATGCATCGCGTGATGGCACTGGTGCGGCCGGTGCAGTCGACCTTCGAACTCGGGATCGCCGCCGAGGTCTTCGGCACGGAGCGCGCCGGGGTGCCGCGGTACTACGAATTCGGCGTCTGCACGGAGAAGCCCGGGCCGGTGCCGACCACGGCCGGGTACGCGATGTCCGTGACGCGGGGACTGTCCGCGCTGGCGGGCGCCGACACCGTGCTCATCCCCGGCTGGTCCCCGGTGGAGGCACCCTTGACGGCTCCGGTGCGCAGGGCGCTCCTGCGCGCGCACGCCAGGGGAGCGCGGCTCGTCACGATCTGTTCCGGCGTTTTCGCGCTGGCCAGGACCGGGCTGCTGGACGGCAGGGCGGCGACCACGCACTGGGCGCGTGCTTCCCAGCTGCGGAAGGAGTTCCCGCGGATACGCGTGGAACCGGACGTGCTCTACGTCGATCACGGCGACGTCGCCACGAGTGCCGGGGCGGGCGCGGGGATCGATCTCTGCCTGCACCTGGTCCGGCGTGACCATGGGGCCGCGCACGCCGCCCTCGTCGCCCGGCACATGGTGATGCCGCCGCACCGCGACGGCGGGCAGGCGCAGTTCGTCCCGGCCCCGCCGCCCGGCGACGAGCTGGACGGTCTCCTCGACTGGGCGGGCGAACGCCTCGGGACGCCGTTGTCGGTGGGCGATCTGGCCGCGCACCTCAACGTCTCGCCCCGCACGCTCGCCCGGCGCTTCGCCGATCGGCTGGGCACCACGCCGGGAGCGTGGCTGCTGACGAGGCGCGTGACCGAGGCGCGCACCCTGCTGGAGGAGACCGGTCTGCCGGTGGAGGTGATCGCCGCCCGCGTCGGGCTGACGTCGGCCGTGAACCTCCGCCGTCGCTTCCGCGATCAGGTCGGCACGACGCCGGGCGCGTACCGGCGTGCCTTCCGGGGCTCGGTTTCGCCTTGAGCGGAACGGTGCACGCGCGCCCCGGCGGAATGTCACGATGATCGTATGGCGGACATCCTCCCTTTCCACCAGAAGCGTCCCGAACCGGAGCCGCTGTGGCGTGACGTGCTGGGCAAGAGCCTGCGCGCCGCGAGGGAGGACCAGGGCGGCCGTCTCGTCGACGTCGCGGAACGCGCCGGGATCTCGCCGCAGTACCTCTCCGAGATCGAACGCGGCCGCAAGGAACCGTCCAGCGAGATGATCGCCGCGGTCACCGGCGCGCTCGGGATCGACCTGGCGGACCTGCTCTTCGGTATCGCGGGCACGATCAGCCGGGGCGGCAGCACGGGGCTCGCGGTCGGCCGACGTCCGCGAGGCCCCGTGCTCATGGCCGCCTAAGCACGCTCGTCGAGAACCCGGTCCGCGAGCCCGTACGCGACCGCGCCCGCCGCGTCGAACACCCGGTCGCGGTCGGTGTCGTGCCGGAGATCGGACACGGCGCGGCCGGTGTGCGCGGAAAGGATCTCCTCCAGCTGCGTCCGCACCCGCACCACTTCGTCGGCCTGGAGGATGAGGTCCGGGATGGTGCCGCGGCCCTGCGCGGCGGGCTGGTGCAGCACCACCCGGGTGTGGGGGAGCACGAACCGGTGCCCCGCCTCTCCTGCGGCCAGCAGGATCGCGCCCGCCGCGACGGCCTGGCCGACACAGGTCGTGGCCACCGGCGCCTTGATGAAGCGCATCGTGTCGTACAGCGCGAGCATCGCCGACGGATCGCCGCCCTCGGTGTTGATGTAGAGGTTGATCTCCTGCTCGGGGTTGTCCGCTTCCAGATACAGCAGCTGCGTGATCAGCGCGTTCGCCACGCCGGAATCGATCGCGGTCCCGAGGTAGATGATCCGCTCCGACAGCAGATGCGAGTAGACGTCCATGATCCGCTCGCCCGCGGGACTGCGGGAGATGACGTTGGGGATGGTGTAGGTGCTCATGCGCCCGCACCCCTTTCCGTGCCGAGGCCGAGTTTGTGCGTGCGGACGGGGACGACCTGGCCGAGGCTTTCGACGATGTGGTCGATGAAGCCGTATTCGCGCGCCTGCTCGGTGGTGAACCAGCGATCGTGGAGCGAATCGGCGAAGATCCGGTCGATGGGCTGTCCGGTGTCGTCGGCGATGAGGCCCAGCACCGTGTCCCGCGTGTAGCGCAGGTCGTCCGCCTGCACCTCCACCTCGACGGCCGAACCGCCGATGCCCGCCGAACCCTGGTGCATCAGGATCCGCGCGTGCGGCAGGGCGAAGCGTTTGCCCGGGGTGCCCGCGGAAAGCAGGAACTGCCCGGCGCTGCACGCCAGCCCCAGCGCGAGGGTGGCGACGTCGCACGGCACGAGCCGCATCACGTCGCGGATGGCCAGCATCGAGGGAACCGAACCGCCCGGCGAGTGGATCCACAACGCGATGTCCTTGCGCGGATCTTCGCTCGCCAGTGACAGCAGCTGGGTGGTGAGGACCGTCCCGTTGTCGTCGTCGAGCGCGCCGTCGAGGACCAGGACGCGCTGGCTGAAGAACCGTTCCCGGAGCCGTTGGTCGAAGAGTGGCTGCTTCTCGTAGTCGGTCATGCCCCGACCATGCCGCCGGGGCCCGGCCGTCCGCCGGTTTCTCTGCTGTGAGCGGATCAGCCCACAGCAGGGCGCTTGGCCGGGACGAACCACACGGCGATGGTCAGGGGGATGGCGAGGACGAGAGCAACGACATCGAGGGTGAGACCCGGTTCCATAGCGAGGGCGAAGTGCTCCCGTTCGTGGTCGGAGGTGGTCAGCAGGAGCACGCTGAACAGCGTCAGCCCTCCGGCGGCGCTGATCATGACCTGTCCGTGGCGAACCCTGGCAAGCAGGAGACCGCCACCGGCCACCCCGAGCACACCCGCCAGGACGATGCCGACCCGGGCGAGCAGTACCGGCGGCCAGAGCAGATCGAACAGGAGATACGCCCGGTGGGCCATCATCGCGACGGTGAGGACGTAGAAACCGAACAGCATGCTCGCCACGCCTGCCAGGATCGCGGGCACCGAAGGCATGCCGAGCCCGGGAGAAGCCGGCCGCGGCACGGGGGTCTCGATCCCGCTCGCGGCCTGGGCCAGCAGCGGAAGCGCCTGATCCGGCAGCATGCGCGCCTGCGGTGCTTTCGCGAGCAGCCCGCGGAGGACGTCCGCCAGCGGCGCGGGCGTCCGGGTGAAGGGCGGCTGCTCGTTGACGACGGCGTACAGCGTGGCCGCGACGTTCGCCCGCTGGAAGAAATTCCCGCCTTCGCTCGCGCTGAGCAGCGTCACGCCGAGCGACCAGAGATCGGAGTGGGGAGTGCCTTCGTGCCCCGCGATCGTTTCGGGGGAGAGGAACGCGGGGGTGCCTGCCGGGTCGAGGGCCTTGGCGATCCCGAAGCCGGTCAGGTACACCGCGCCGTCGGTACCCACCAGGACGTTGGCGGGCCGCACGTCCCCGTGCACGATGCCCGCCGTATGCGCGGCGGTGAGCGCGCCGAGCACCTTCCCGCCGATTTCGGCCACGAACCGCGGCGGCAGCGGACCCGAGGACGCCAGCTCCTCCACCGTCCGTGCTTCCACCGGGTCCATCACGATGAACGCCGCCCCGTCCGCCACCACGACATCGCGGACGGGCACCACCGACGGGTGATCCACGGAGACACAGGCTTCCCGCTGGAGCCGCTCCACGAGGGCGGGCTCACGGGTGGGAAGCGGCAGTTCCTTGATCGCGACCCGGGCACCGTCCGGCCCGTCCTCGGCACGCCACAGCACGGCCGTCCCGTCGCGACCCAGCTCCTCGAGCAGGGTGTAGCGCTCGGCGATCGTGCGGGAAACTGCCGTCACAGTGGTTCTCCTCGAATCCTGAAGGGGTCTTCGAGGGACGCTAACCAGCGCTCATGACAAAACGATGAAATGGCCGTTCATCCATGAAGGACGTGCCCGGCTGGATATATTCACAGTCATGCTGACCTTGGCGGCCCTGGTCGACGACCCGGCGCTCGAACTGCGGGTGGTCGTCCCCGGCCGCGACGGGGCGCTGGCCGAGCAGGTGCTGTGGGTGCACAACACGGAGCTTCCCGACCCCGGGCCGTACGTGCGCGAACACGAGGTCGTGCTGACCAACGGCCTGTGGCTGGACCGCGTCGAGCCGGCGGAGTTCGTCGGGCGGGTGGCCGGTGCCGGAGCGGCGGGGATCATCTTCGGCCTGCGCGTGGAGCAACGGGACACTCCTCCGGAACTGGCCGACGCCTGCCGGGAAGCGGGGCTGCCCCTGCTGGAGATCTCGGTGGCGGTGCCGTTCACGGCGGTCACCCGTGCCGCGGCGGCGATCCAGGCCACGGACCGGCAGAACGCGTTGCTGTCGCTGGTGCGCCGAGGGGACGAGCTGACCTCGGCGCTGTCGCGAGGTGCGGGCGCGTCCGGCGTGCTCGCGGTCCTCCGTCGTGAGCACGAGCTTCCGCTGGCGGTCGTGGACCGGATGGGCCGGGAACTCGCGTCCGCCGGTGCCGGACTGGACGCCGGTCAGTCGCGGGCCGCGGCGGAGGCACTGGCCGGGCATCCACCGCCACTGGAGGCGGATCTCGGCGCGGGGACACGGGCCGCGTTGTTCCCGGTGGGCGCGATCGGCGACGCGGACGCCGCACTGCTGTGCCTGCGACCCGTGGCCGGACTGACGCGCGAGGAGCGCGACGCGCTGGAGCAGACGGCCCGCTACCTCAGCCTGGAGGTGGCCCGGCACCAGGCGGTACAGGCGATCGAGATGCGGTTCGCCGTGGAGCTGCTGGACATGGTGCTGTCCGGCGCGCAGCGCGCCGCGGAGGTGCCCGGCAGGTTGCGAGCTTTCGGCGTCGACCCGGACGGGCCGCTGGCGGTGATCGCGCTGGCGTTCGCGGGCGACGACGCCGCGACCCCGCCGGGGATGGCGGAGGCCGTGACGGACTTCCTGCTGGCGGACGGGCTGCCCGCGGTCGTGGCGGCGGGCAGCCAGGACGTCGTCGCGGTGCTGCCGTTCCGTTCGGGACGGCAGTCGCCCGCCGCTTTCGCCCCGCGGCTGGCGGCGGCGGTATCGCACCGCCTCGCCGGCGGGCGCGTGGTCGTCGGGCTCGCCGATCCTGTTTCCGGCGCGGCGGAACTGCGCGTGCCGTTGTCGCGCAGCCGCGAAGCCTGCCGAGTGCTCCGGGGCAGGCGCGGCGGCCCGGTCGCGGCGAGTTTCGCCGAACTGGGCAGCTACCGGCTGCTGCTGGAGTCGCACGACGAGCAATGGCGGCACACCTTCGCCGACGCCCTGCTCGGCCCGCTGCGCGAGCACGACCGCGTCCGCGACGGCGACCTGGAGACGACCCTGCGGGCGTTCCTCGATCACGACGGTCAGTGGGCGGCCACCGCCGTGGCGCTGTACGTGCACGTCAACACCTTGCGCAACCGGCTGGCCAAGGTCACCGAGCTGACCGGCCGCGACGTCGGGCGGACCGCGGACCGGGTCGATCTGTTCCTGGCGCTGGAGGCGGCTCAGTCCGGGTAGACCGACGGGTCGATTTCGAGGCGCCGCAAGGGTTCCGCGGGCAAACCGGGGTCGGCCAGCGCCGCGGCCGCCACGTCGCGGCACCGGGCGAACCGGACGTCGCCGAGGCCGAGCCCGAACTCGATGAGCGCGCGGACGGCCTCCAGCCGTCCCGGCCTGCCCGAAAGGAACGGGTGCAGGCACAGATTGAACAGGCAGCGGTAGCGGCGCATCGCGTCCAGCTCCGCGCGCCACATCTCCAGCACCCGCACCGGGGATGTGATCACCGAGCCGACCTGTGGCGCGGGTAGGAACGCGTACTGCTCCCAGTCGTCGAGCGACCAGTGCACCGGCAGCTCGGCGATCCGGCCCGCCGCGGTTTCGATCAGGTACGGCCGGTCGTCGGCCATCAGCGACGAGTCGTAGCTCAACCCGTGTCCGGCCACCAGCGCCGGAGTGTCCCAAGTGGACTCCCAGCCCGCCGCGCGATGCCCGCTGATCTCGATGCCCTGTGCGGCGAAGACCGCCATGCCCCGTTCGAAATCGGCACGCTGCTCGGCGGCGGTCATCGCGGTCGGCGGCCGGTGACCGTAGGAGTGGTGGGCCACCTCGTGCCCGCGCTCCACGATCGTGGCGGCGAGACCGGGCCGCTGTTCGGCGACCCAGCCCGGCACGAAGAACGTCGCGGGCACGGCCAGCTCGTCGAGCAGGTCGAGGATGCGCGGCACCCCGACCCGGGGCCCGTACGCCTGATGGGACATGGTCGAGAGGTGGTCGGCGTAACCCCGTCCTCGCGCGAGGATCGGGGATTCCGCGTCGACGTCGAAGGTCAGGGTCGCCACCGCGGCCGCGCCGCCGTGCCAGCTTGATTCGGTCACGCTCGCCGACTCTCCCGCCAGCGGCGCGCGTTCGCCACCGTGACCGTCGGGGAGACCATCGCCCGGTCGAATTCGGCCAGGGGTTCCGCCGCCGCGACGCGGGCGGGCAGATCGGGATTGGCCAGCGCGCCGTGCCCGAGTGAGAGCACGTCCGCGTGCCCGCCGGTGAGCACCTCGTGCGCCTGCGTGAGGTCGTGCATCCCGCCGTTGGCGATCACCGGCAGCCCGGTGACCTGCCGGGCGAGGGCGGTGATGGTGCCACCGTCGGCCAGTTTCGCCGTCTCGATCCAGTTCCGGCCCTCGCTGGCGATGTGGAGGTACTGCGCGCCCGCCTCGGCGACCGCGGCGAAGATCACTTCGGCGTCGTCGCGGCCGCCTGGCCAGCGATAGGTGAAGTCGTTGACCTTCGTCTGCGACAGCCGCACGCCGGTCACCAGCTCCGGAACGGCCTCGGCGACGGCGGTCACGACCCGGGCGGTCAGCCGGATCCGGTTCGCGACCGGTCCGCCGTAGGAGTCGGTGCGGTGGTTGGTGTAGTCGGTGAGGAACTGGTCGAGGAGGTACCCGTTCGCCGCGTGCACCTCGACGCCGTCGAATCCGGCCAGCCGGGCCCGCACGGCCGCGGCGGCAAAGCCCTCGACGACGTCGTCGATCTCGGCGGTGGTCAGTTCGCGGGGGACCGGCCACGGCCCGGAGCCGCCGTACGCGCGCATCATCTCCCCGCGTGGCCGGACGGCCGAAGGAGCGACGGTGTGCTCCAGGTGCGGATTGCCCTGGGAGATCGCCCCGGCATGCATGAGCTGGGCGATCATCCGGCCACCCGCCGCACGGACTCCGGCGGTGACGACGCGCCAGCCCGCGACGTGCTCGTCCCGCGCGAGGCCCGGCTGGTTGAGGTAACCCTGGCTGGCCGCGGTGTCGGGATAGGTGCCCTCGCTGAACACGAGCCCGAAGCCGCCGCGGGCGAATTCGGCGTAGTAGTCGGCCATCTCGCCGGTCGGGGTGCCGTCGGAGCCCGCCGAGACGCGGGACATCGGGGCCACGGCGTAGCGGTTGCGCAGGGCGAGGCCGCCGAGCGTGACCGGGGCCAGTGCGGGGTGTTCGACAGTGGTGGTCATGAGCGGGTCCCTCCAGTGTGGACGGTTTCGATGGCGAGCGGGGAGAGTCCGGCGTCGCTGATCCGGACGAGGTCCTGCGGGCAGGCGGAGACCACGACGACGCAGTCCATCTCGGCGCGCAGCGTCACCGCGTCGCCGGGCCGCGAGTTCGCGGTCAGCCAGTGCAGGCGTCCGTCCTCGCCGACCAGGACGCGCATGAAGACGTTGATCGGCTGCGGCGTCGGCCCGGTGAAGCCGAGGCCTTCGGCTGCCAGCGCCTCACGCAGGTTCGCGGCGCAGGACCGGTGCCCCGGAGCGCCCAGCGCGGCGTACCGGGCCGGGTCGCACGCCGGGATGAGCATGTCGTGCCTGCCGGGTGAGGTGTCTTCGACCAGCGTCAGGATCGGGCGGCGCCGGTCGGTCACGAAGGACTCGCCGACCGCGGGGAACAGCCTGTCGATCCCGGCGCGGGTGTGCGCCGCGCTGTGGTGCTCGGTCAGTTCGGTCCCGGTGCCGGCGAACGCGAAGACGTCGCCGACCTGGCCCCCGTCGACGTCGATCACCCGCACCAGATCCCCTGCGGCCACCCGGACGGCTTTGGCGGTCCGTGGTGGCACTTCCGTTCTGCTCATGCCTTCAGCAAACAGGTGCGGGCCGGCGGCTCGCCATGGAGAAATCTCCACTCTCCAGCTCGCTACATAGAGAAACCTCCATTCGGGAGGGCGTAACCCGCGCTACGACTACCGCCGCTACCTGACCCGCCTCGGCCGGGTCCGCTGGGTCGTCGAACGCGCCACGCTGGCCTGCACCTGATCAACGTCCGCAGACTCATGAAGAGCGAGCTCTGCGACCAGGTTGAACGCATGAGCTTCTGCGCGCGGAGCAGGTCCTCCTCCTGGAGGAGACTGCGGCCGCGTTGCCGACGGCACCAACGACGGGGATGAAAGAGCACACTCGTCGGGAAGTGATCAGCCGTCGGTGGGGCAGCCTCTTCAGAGGCGTTCGATGCGGTCGGCCTGCGGGCCCCGGTCGCTCTGACGCACCGCGTACCGGACCCGGTCACCCTTCCGCAGCGGCTCCGATCCCATGATCACGGACGCGTGGGCGAAGAGATCGTCGCCGCCCGCGTCCGGGGTGATGAAGCCGAAGCCGCGGTCGTCGTCGTAGCGCGCGACGACGCCCTCTCCGCCTCGTACGGGCACGTCCCGCGCCGCCGGTCCCGCGGCCGCGGCAGGTGCCGGCCGCTGCGGCGCCGTCTGGGGCTCCGTGCCCCGGACCAGGTGCACGTCGCGGGCCTGCGGGCCCTTGTCGCCACTGGTCACCTCGTAGGCGACGCGGTCGCCCTCCGCGAGCCACGTCAGCCCCTCGGCCAGGGCCCGGGCGTGAACGAAGACGTCCCCGGCGCCGGAGTCGGGGTTGATGAAGCCGAAGCCCTTGTCCTCGTCGTACCAGGCCACCGTGCCGTCGGCACCGTCCGCGCTACCAGCCGCGGCGGGTGAGCCGGCCCCTGCTCCCAGCGGTATCACGTGCCCGGCCTGCGGACCGCGCTCTCCTTCGACGATCAGGAAGGCCACCCGCTGCCCCTCGGTGACCACGCCGCCGGTCACGATGGCGGAGCTGTGCACGAAGATGTCGGCGCCGCCGCCGTCCGGCGACGCGAAGCCGTACCCCTTGCCCGGCTCGTACCAGTTGACGGTGCCGAGCAGGCCCACGGCGCTGCCGGTGGCCGCATCGGCGGTGACGCGAACACTCAGCGCCTGGGGCCCGCGGTCGTTCTCGCCGACCTCGAACACGACGGCCTGACCCTCGCGGAGCACTTTCGCGCCGCCGTCCCCGACGATCTCGGAGGCGTGCACGAACACGTCCGGCGAGCCGTCCTCGGGCGCGAGGAAGCCGAAACCCCGTTCGGCGTCGAACCAACGGACAGTCCCTTGCGGCATCAAAAACTCCAGGTCGAGAGGGCGGGCACTTGGCCCCCAGTCTCCCTGACAGACCTCCGGTCCGTCGGGCCGGGCCCACAGGCGGGCGGTGCGGAGCCAGGGGCGGGCCATTGGTTCACCTAGCGACACGCCGAGTTTTGAGACCAGTGTCTTACGCTGTGAGATACTTTCGACTTTGACCATTTTCGCGATACGGGGTTAGTGTTCGGCAATGGAAGACGTGGACGCGGCCGGTCTGGACTTCTGGTCGTTCGTGGCGCTGGCGAACCGGCGGCTCGCGCACGAGTACGGCTTCCGGCACCAGTTGGCGACCGAGGTGCTGCTGACCCTCAATCGCGCCTCCGACCTGGTGACTTATGATCTCGAAGCCGCGGTGCACCGGCCACGCGGCCGGTCGTGGTCGGCGTTCCGGCTGCTGTTCGTTGTCTGGCTCGCCGGGCCGCTCGAACCGACCGGTGCCGCCCGGCTGACCGGGATGAGCCGGGCGGCGGTGTCGAATCTGGTCAAGACGCTGGTCGCGGAGGGGATGCTCGACCGGGTCCCGGACGAGCGCGACGGCCGCTCGGTGCGATTGTCGCTGACCGACGCGGGGCACGAGGAGATGGTCTCGGTCTTCCGCGAGCACAACGAGCGCGAATTCGGCTGGACGAACGCGCTGACCGAGACCGAACAGCGCATTCTCGTCATGCTGCTGGGCAAGCTGATCACCAGCCGCGCCGAGTTCGGCACCCGGAGCCGCAAGTAGGCCTTCCCGGCACGCGGAGAACCGGACTACGCTGCCCGGTGGATAGTAAAAGCGTGAACTAAATCGGCGAGGAGGAGACCATGGTGGACGGCGGACGGATTCCCGCGCTCTTCGCCGGGCTGTGCGACGACGCCGCGGTGTTCCCGCCCGGGCTGGCCCCGCTGCCGGACGCGGTCGCGGCGCACGACGAGCACGTCTCCGCCTGGTACGCCGACCTCGTCGGGCCGCTGGTGGTCGCCGCCACCGGGCTCGGTGACCTCGCCGAAGTGCTGGGGGACCGGGCGGCCCCGCTGCGGGTCTCGGTGACCCTGCCCGGCGGGCCGGCGCAACTCGACGGCGTGCTCGAGGCCGTCACCTCACTGCCGGTGAAACTCGACGCGCTCGAGATCGCCGTCCCGGAAGGGATGGGCCCGGACGAGGTACTCACCGCGATTTCCCTTGCCACCGCAACGGTTTTCGTCGAAATCCCGCGCGACGAGCGCCGTGTCCCGTTGCTGACCGCGCTTTCCGGGACCGGTCATCACGCGAAGTTCCGCACCGGGGGCGTCCGTGCGGGCCTGTACCCCGGTGAAGCGGAACTCGCCGCCTCGGTGCGGGCGGCCGTCGGGGCGGGCGTTCCGTTCAAGGCCACCGCCGGACTGCACCACGCCCTCCGCAACACCGATCCGGAAACCGGTTTCGAACAGCACGGCTTCCTCAACCTGATGCTCGCCACCGACGCCGTCCTCACCGACGGCGACGCCGAAGCCGTTCTCGCCGAACGAAACGGCACGGTCATCGCCGAGAGGCTCCGGGAGCTGGACTCGGATCGCGTCGCCGCCCTCCGCGCGGCTTTCACGTCGTTCGGTACCTGCAGCATCACCGACCCCCTGACCGAACTGGCCGGACTCGGCCTGCTCGAGGCGCCCCGAGGAGAGGCATGACCACGATCGACATCCCCGCAGAATCGCTGTTCGGGATCGACAACCTGCCGTACGGCGTGTTCTCCGTCGACGGCGATTCCCCGCGCGTCGGTGTTCGTGTCGGCGGCTCCGTCGTCGACCTGGCCGCGGCGCTCGGCGACGACGTGTTCGCCGCGCCGACGCTGAACCCGTTCATGGCGCAGGGATACGACCGCTGGGTGGCGGTCCGGGAGCGGATCCGCGATCTGGTCGCCGGTGAGGTCCCCGACGGCGCGGTCCACGCGGTCGAACGGGTGACCCTGCACCTGCCGATCGAGGTCGCGGACTACGTCGACTTCTACGCTTCCGAACATCACGCCTCGAACGTCGGCAGGCTGTTCCGCCCCGACGCGGAACCGTTGCTGCCCAACTGGAAACACCTCCCCGTGGGTTACCACGGACGGTCCGGCACGGTGCTGGTCTCCGGTACGGACATCGTGCGCCCGAGCGGTCAGCGCAAAGCCCCTGCCGAAGCGGCGCCGGTGTTCGGGCCGAGCACGCGGCTGGACATCGAGGCCGAGATGGGATTCATCGTCGGCACCGGAACGCCGCTGAACACCCCGATCACCCCGGATTCCTTTCCCCGTCACGTATTCGGCGCCGTCCTGCTCAACGACTGGTCGGCCCGCGACATTCAGGCGTGGGAATACGTCCCGCTGGGCCCGCACCTCGGCAAGAGCTTCGCGACGTCCATCTCTCCTTGGGTGGTACCGATCCTGGCGCTGGAAGCCGCGCGGATCCCGCTGCCCGGCCAGACCGATCCGGAGCCGCTGCCGTACCTGCGGGAAAGCGACCCTTGGGGCCTCGACATCGACCTCGTCATCGAATGGAACGGCGAGGAGGTCAGCCGCCCGCCGTTTCGCGAGATGTACTGGTCGCCCGCTCAGATGCTCGCGCACCTGACGGTCAACGGCGCCTCCGCGCGGACGGGCGACCTGTACGGTTCCGGCACGATCTCCGGACCGGAGAAACACCAGCGCGGCGCGTTCCTGGAACTGTCCTGGGGCGGCAAGGAACCGCTCACGGTCAAGGGTGAGGAGCGCACCTTCCTGCAGGACGGCGACGAGGTCGTGATCACCGGCTCCGCGCCCGGCGCGAACGGCTCGCGGATCGGGTTCGGCGAGGTGCGGGGACGCGTCCTGCCGTCGAACTGAGCCGACGCGGCGGCTGTGACCGGTGTGGCGTCGGTGGAGAGTCTCGTGAGTGGCGTCTCGGGTTTGCCGAGGGCTAGGGGCAAGCGGGGTGTGTCGCGAAAGCCACTTTCGGGACACACGACGTCCCGAAAGTGGCTTTCGCGACAGGTGGCCGGTCGCCGGCGGGGTAGTGAAGGGG
This sequence comes from Amycolatopsis sp. TNS106, assembly GCF_019330265.1. NCBI lineage: Bacteria > Bacillati > Actinomycetota > Actinomycetes > Pseudonocardiales > Pseudonocardiaceae > Amycolatopsis > Amycolatopsis sp. TNS106. The sequence continues at coordinate 458,258 of NZ_CP024972.1, forward strand.
GCCTTCACGGACCGGTGAGCACCGCCGGGTATCGACGCCCCACCGGTCAGTTACCCGGAATCCCGTTGGGCGGCGGCCCGTCGTTCGCGGCGGAGTCGTCCGGCTTGATGGGTGCTTCGCCGAGGTCGGTCACCAGGACCGGCGTCAGATCCTTGCCGACGCCTCCCTTGAGCTCGACCACCGACATCCCGGAGATGCCCAAGTGGCTGTCGCCCGAGAAGCGGAACGGCGCCAGTCCCGGTCCCTCGAACGTCTTCCCGGACTGCTGGATCACCTCGACGAGGCGCTCGCGCGTCAGGTCCTTTCCGGCCGCCTGCAACGCCTGGACGAACGTGTACGCCTGCGCCATCCCGTAAATGCGGTAGTTCGTCAGGTCGCCGCCCTTGCCGTGCGCCTTCCAGACGTTCTGCCACAGCTTCGTCCACGCGTTGTCCGGCGCGTCGACGCCCGGCAGGTACTCGGTGGTGACCACGCCGTCGATGAGCGACGCACCGTTGGTGACCTTGCCTTCGGAGAACCGCGCGAGCAGTGAGCCGACGAGCGCGGGATCGGAGCCGACGTTGCTGTAGACCCACTTCGGCTTGAAACCGATCTTCAGCGACGCCAGCTGGGAAAGCGCGGTGTACGACGGAACGGTGAAGCCCAGTACCAGATCCACGCCCGCGGCCTTGAGTTTCGCGATCTGCGGCGCGATGTCCGTGTTGCCCGGCGAGTACTTCGCGACCTCCACGATCTGCTGACCGAGGTACCGCCGGGCACCCTTCTCGCCGTCGCGGCCGAAGTCGTCGTCCTGGAGGAACAGGCCGACCTTGGCGTTCGGCAGGTTCTGCCGCACCCAGTCGCCGATGATCTTGCCCTCGATCTCGTAGTCCGGCTGCCAGCCGAAGGTGAACGGCGCCTTCTTCGGATCGTCGCCCCAGCGCAGCGAACCCGACGACACGAACAGGTCCGGCACCTTGGAGTTGTTCAGGAAGTCGACGACGGCGCTGTGCGTCGGCGTGCCGAGGCCGCCGACCATCGCGAAGATCTCCTCCTTCAGCACCAGTTCGTCGGTGACCGCGCTCGTGGTGGTCGGGTTGTAGCCGTCGTCCTTCACCACGAACTCGATCTTGCGGCCGTTGACGCCGCCGTTCGCGTTCACGTAGTCGTAGTAGGCCTGATGACCGCTCGGGATCTCGCTGTAGCCCGGCGCTGCGACGCCGGTCAGCGGAAAATGCGCGCCGATCTTGATGGTCGTGTCGGTGACGCCGACGGTCGAGCCCTTCTGCTCGCCCTCGGGTCTGCCGCCCGCGCCGCAGGCGGCGGTGACCGTGACGGCCAGGAAGACGGCCACGGCCTTGGTCCAGCGTTTCATGAAGTTCTCCTCAGGTGGACGAGTTTCCGCAGCCCGCCGGCGAGACCAGCGGGTGCGAGCAGCACGATCAGGACGGTGACCAGGCCGTAGATCAACGGCGCCAGATGCGCGGCCTGCACGTCGGACAGGCCGAGGTCCGTTCCCGCGCCGGTCACCAGCGGCGGCAGGAAGGTCAGCAGCGCGGCGCCGGCGAGCGCTCCGGTCAGGCTCCCCAGCCCGCCGAGCACCACCGCGGACACCAGCAGCAGCGACAACGTCAGCGCGAACCCGCTCGGCGCCGCCAGCCGCGCCGACAACGCCATCAGCGCTCCGGCCAGTCCCGCGCATCCCGAGCTGACGACGAACGCGCGCACCCGGGTACGGCCGAGGTCGATCCCGGCGAGTTCGGCGGCCACGTCCTCGTCGCGCACCGCTCGCCAATCACGTCCGACCCGGCCACGGGAGAGGTTCGCCAGCAGCACGAACACGATGATCACCGCGGACCAGGAAAGGTAGGCGAGATAACGGATCGAGGTGAGTTCGTGGCCGGTGACGAAGTACGCGGCGTCCGCCAGCCAGACCGGGATCTCCGGCATGCGCACGGGCAAGCCCTGTTCGCCGCCGAGCATTTCGCCGAAGAACAACGGGATCCCGGGGACGGCGACGGCGAGCGCGAGTGTCGCGCCGGCGAGATACGGCCCGTGCAGCCTGGCCGCGGCGACGCCCACGAGCGCTCCGACGGCCAGCGTGATCGCCATCGCCAGCACCAGGATCACCGGCAGCGGAAGGAATTCCGACTTCAGCAGAAGCGCGGTCGAGTACGCGCCGACGGCCATCAAGGCGCCGTGCCCGAGCGACAGCTGCCCGTTGAGTCCGGTCAGGACGGTCAGGCCGCCCGCCGCGATCGCGAAGTACGCCATCGTGGTGAGCTGCGACGTGAGGAACGGCCCGGAGTTCTCCAGGACCAGCACGACGACGAGCAGCGCGGCGAGCGCGCTCAGCAGAGAACGGTGTCGCACGTCAGACCCTCCGTTCGCGGACGCTCGCGAACAGGCCACCGGGCTTCAGGAGCAGCACCACCATGAGCAGCGCCAGCGCGGCGAGCGGGACGAGCTCCGACCCGACGTAGCCGCTCACCAAACTCAGCGACAAGCCGAGGACGACGCCGCCGACGACCGCGCCGACCGGGCTGTCCAGCCCGCCGAGCACCGCGGCGACGAAACCGTAGACCACCACACCGTCCATATAGGACGGATGGACGAGGCCGCCGCCGGCGATCAGCAGGCCGGACAGCGAACCGGCGAGCGCGGCCAGCGCCCAGCCGAGGGTGAGCATCCGCCCGACCCGCACGCCGAGCAGGCGGGCCACCTCCCGGTCGAAGGCCGCGGCCCGCATCCGCAGGCCCAGATCGGTACCGCGGAACAACAGCACGAGCCCGATCAGCACCACACCGACGGCGGCGATGGTGAACACGCCGAACCCGGTCAGCGCGATCGTCGTGTCGCCGACCCGGAACCCGGTGAGGCCGAACGGCGCCGGGAACGACCGGTACCGCGAGCCGAACACCAGCGCCGCCAGCGCGTGCAGCACGATGAACAGCCCCAGTGTGAGGATGACGGCGTTGATCTCGGCCTTGCCGTCGACGAACCGGACGACGAACCGTTCCACCAGCGCGCCGAGCACGAGCCCGGAAACCAGGGCCACGGCGAAACCCGCCCAGTACGACCAGCCCGCGTCGATCAGGACCAGCGCCAGGTAGGTGGTGATCATCGCCATCGGCGCCTGCGCGAAGTTCACGATCCGCGTCGCCCGCCAGATGAGCACGAGCGCCAGCGCGAACGCGGCGTAGACCACGCCCAGCGTCAGGCCGGTGAGCGCGGTGGTCAGCAGTTGCTGCACAGGGCTCCCTTTCAGAATCCGAGGTAGGCGTGCCGGAGGTCGTCGTCCGCGACGAGCGCGGCCGCGTCCCGCCGGACGACGACCTGCCCGAGGTTGAGCACGACGCCGTGGTCGGCGATGGACAGCGCGCTGCGCGCGTTCTGCTCGACCAGCACGACGGCGAGTCCTTCGTCGTGCACGAGACCGCGCAGCAGGCCGAAGATCCGCGCCACGATCCGGGGCGCGAGTCCCAAGGACGGTTCGTCCAGCAGCAGCACCTTCGGCCGGGAGAGCAGCGCGCGGCCGATGACCAGCATCTGCCGTTCCCCGCCGGAAAGGACGTGCGCGAGACCGTTCTTGCGGTCGGCCAGCGCCGGGAAGAGGGCGTAGATCCGGCGGAGGTCGGCCGCCGTCGCGCGGCCGCGTGCCCCGAGGGCGCCGAGCCGCAGGTTCTCCTCGACGGTCAGTTCGGCCAGCACGCCGCGACCTTCGGGGACGTGCGCGAGCCCGAGCGCTGGAAGGTCCTCTGTGGACACTCGGCGCAGGTTCCGGCCCGCGAGCGAGATACGGCCGCCCGACGGCGGGACGAGTCCGGAAATGGTGCGCAGCAGGGTGGTCTTGCCCGCGCCGTTCGCGCCGAGCACCGCGGTGATCTCGCCTTCCACGGCCGAAAGGCTCACGGAATCGAGAGCGCGCACCGGGCCGTAGCTCGCCGAAAGGTGCTCAATGGTCAGCACCGGCCACCTCCTCGCCGAGGTAGGCCGCCTGGACCGCCGGATCGGCGCGGATCTCGTCCGGGGTGCCGCGGGCGATGACCCTGCCGAAGTCCAGCACCACGATTTCGTCGCAGACGCCCATCACCAGATCCATGTGATGCTCGACGAGCATCACCGACATGTGTTCGGTCAGCCCACGGACCAGCGCGCCGACCTCGTCGATCTCGGCCGACGACAGGCCGCCCGCCGGTTCGTCGAGCAGCAGCAGGTCGGGTTCGCTCACCAGCGCTCGCGCCAGCGCGACACGCTTCCGCACCGGGTAAGGAAGGCTCGCGGGATAGCGATGGGCGACGTCGGCGATGCCGAATGCCTCCAGCTGAGCCATCGCTCGCCCGGTCAGCGCCTTCTCGTCCTTTGTCAGGCCCAGCAACGAGGACCAGAAGCCGGATTTCGCGTGCCTGCCCGCCCCCGCGAGGACGTTTTCCAGCACGGTCATCCGGTCGAACAGGCCGAGCTCCTGCAGGCTACGGGCGATCCCGAGGCCGGCGAGGTGATGCGGGCGCAGCCGCCGCAGTTCCGCTCCGCGCCAGGTCAGGGTGCCGGTGTCGGGGCGGACGAAACCGCACGCGACGTTGAAGAGCGTGGTCTTGCCCGCCCCGTTCGGGCCGATCACCCCGAGCACCCGGCCCGGCGCGACGGTCAGGGAGACGTCCGACAGGGCGACGAGACCACCGAAGGTCACCGACACACCGGACATCTCGAAAGTCGACAGGGTCACGCAAGAACTCCCAACGGAGAGAGGAGGCCCCGGCGCGGGTGCGCCGGGGCCGGTGACGCTCAGGCGTGCGGACACGTGTCCCGGTAGTCGCTGATCGTGCGGTCGTCCGGGGCGGGGCAGAGGAACTGCTCGTAGCGGGTGTCGTTGTCCACGAACCGCTTCAGCCACGAGAGCGTGTACTTGGCCATGGTCGTGTTCGCCGTGTTCGGGAAGAAGTGGCTCGCGTTGTCCAGTTCCATGTACGCCTTCTCCGCCGAAGCGGGAATGCTGGTGTAGAACGGGATCGAGTGCGACGCCACCGGCGCGACGGAGTCGGACTCGCCGCCGATGATGAACGTCGGCACCCTCAGCGAGGACCACGACTTCTGCGTGTTCCACGGCGCGAGCGGCACCGCGGCCTGCAGCGACGGCCGGTCCTGCGCGGCTTCGAGCGAACCGCCGCCGCCCATCGAGTGGCCCGCCACCGCGAGCCGGGTGGTGTCGACGCGGGAGCGGACCGTGCTGCGCTGGGTCAGGTAGTCGAGCGCGGCCAGCAGCTGGTCACCGCGGCTTTCGGGCTGGTCGTAGATCGTGTTGGTGTCGATCGTGAACACCACGAAGCCCTGCGACGCCAGCCGCGGGCCCATCCACGCGATGCTCGACTGGGTCGCGGTGTACCCCGGTGAGATGGCGACCGCGCCGAACGTGCCCTGCGCGGTGCTCGTGGGGTAGTAGATGGTTCCGCCGCCGAAGCCGGTGACGGCCAGGCTCGACACGGAGGTCTGCGAAACCGCGAACGAGCCGCGGGACGCTTCGATGCTGCTTTCCGTCGGGTCGGGTCCTCGTTCGTAAGGGTTCTCGGCGGCGTAGGCCGCGGGAGCGACAGTGAGTGCCGCGACGGTGGCCAGTCCACAAAGGATCCGAGTCGTACTGCGCATGGTGCCGTCTCCGTTCGCCGTTGAACACGGTCCGTGGTGATGGACTGTGGCAAACGGCCGGAGCGCGCTGCATCGGTGAAATCGCCAGTCTTGATCCGCGACCGTTCCCGCCGGGCCGGTCGCCCGTACGATCGGCGATCGTGAACCCCTCAGCCGAGGACATAGTCCGCACCGCGGCGCGGTGGATCGATCGCGGCGTCCGCGTCGACACCTCCGCCTTCGCCCAGGATCTGGGCATCTCGCGCAGCACCCTGTTCCGCCGCGTCGGCAACCGGGAAGACCTGCTCGGTGATGCCCTCTACTACCTGTCCGAGCGCACCCTGACGGCCGCCGTGCGCACCTGGGAGCGCGAAGAGGGCGACGTGGTGCGCAACGCGGCCGGTGAACTTCGCTGTCTTTCGATCATGCGCGAATACCGGTCCGTGCTGGCGGCGAGTGCCGGGTTCCGGCGCTTCCTCGACGACGAGCCGGTGCTGGCGATCCGGCTGCTGACCGACCCGGACGGACGCGTCCAGCCGAGGGTGATCGCGGCGCACGTCGAGCTCCTCCGCCGTGACGTCGAGGACGGCGGCTTCGTGCCCGCGGTCAGCCTGGACAGCCTGTGTTACGCCATCGTGCGGCTGGGGGAGGCGTTCCTGTACTCGGACGTCCTCGCCTCCCGGACCCCCGATCTCGAAGCGGCGTCGACGCTGCTCGGAGCACTCGTGGAAGGACGGGTGCCGAGCCGGACCTTGTGAAACACTTGCGCCTGGTGTTTCATCGAGAGGGATCTCGAGGAGGCGCCGATGCCTGTGTACCCGCTGCGGGGGAGGGACGACCTCTTCGGCGGGCTGAGGTCGGTCGCCGGGCGCGCCGTGCTGGTCCGCGGCGCGGAAGGCCTGGGGAAGTCGGCCCTGCTCACCGCGCTACGTGCCACCCTCGGCGTCCGCCTCGTCGGTGTGCGGGGCCTGCGAGCGGAAGCCGGGTTGCCCTACGGCGCCCTGCACCGGATGTTCGGCACGCCGGTCTCCAGTGGCGCGGAGACGCGAGACCGGCTCGGCGCTGTTTCGTCGCCGACGATCTGCTGGGTCGACGACGCGCACTGGGTCGACCCGGAATCCCTGGCGGCGCTGGGTTTCGCCGCCAGACGGCTGGCGGGCGCGCCGGTCGGGATGGTGCTCGCCTCGCGATCCGGATCCGACGAGTTCGACTCCGTCGAGCTGCCACCGCTGACCGATGCCGCCGCCGATCAGGTGCTTCGTGACCGCGGGGTGCCCGCCGGGGTACGCCCTCAGCTGGTCGAACTCGGCGACGGGAACCCCGCCGACCTCGTCGCGCTGGCGGCTTCCTTGACGCCCGCACAGGCGGCCGGGCGGGAGCCGGTTTCGCCGATCCTGCGGGAGCGTCTGCCTCGCTACACGGCCGAGCTCGACGCGATGGGGATTGACGAGCGCCTCCGGTTCCTCGCCACTTGCATGGACTTTTCCGCGAGGAAGGCGACCTGGTACGCGGCCGCGTCCCCGGCCGACCGCAGGGCGGCGCACGCGCGGCTGGCTTCCGCCGAAGAAGGGCCCGACACGCTCTGGCATCGCGCGATGGCGACGGCGACGCCGTCGGGGCCACTCGCGGACGCGCTCGCCGCGGCACCGGTGGCGGACCATGCGGCCGCGGCCAGGCAGCTGGAACGTTCCGCCGCCCTGACCGCCGATCCGGCCACGCGGGCGACCCGGCTGCTGGCCGCGGCGGACGCGGCCTGGCAGGCGGGCAGACCGGGATGGGCCCGGCTGCTGCTGTCCAGAGTGGACACTCAACCGGGTGCCGTGGCGTTGTTGCACGGGGAGATCGAGCTACGCGACGGCGATCCCGCCGTCGCCACCCATGAACTGGGCGCGGCGGCGGAGCTGCTGCCCGATCCGGCGGGCGCGCTCCTGCTGGCGGGCGAGGCGCGCAGGCTCGGCGGTGACCTGAGCGGCTACCGGGCCCTCGCCCGGACGGTCCCGGCGGGTGACGAGCTGGTCTCCGCGCATTTCCACGGCCTGACCTCGGTTTACGCCGGACGTCACGAGGACGCCGTGGCTCCGCTGAAGGACGCGGTCGCCAAGGGGATGGCCGGCTCGGACGTCGCCGGAGCCGTCTGGGCCGCCGAAGCGGCCTTCGCCCGCGGGCATGCCGAACGGGCGCACGAGTACGCGGCCGCGGCCGTGAGCCGCGCGCGGCTCGGCAAACGCCACGCGGAACTGCCGTGGGCGCTGATCTATCTGTCGCTCTCGGCCATCGCGCTCGACCGGATCCCGTGCGCGCGGGCGGCGTCCCGCGACGGCCTGCGTGCCCCGCACAACCTGCGGATGGAACATCTGACGTTGCTGGGACTGGCCGCCGCACTGCTCGGTGACCGCGTACCGGAGCTGGACGAGGCGGCCGAAGGCATCGCCGAACGCGGGCTCGGCAGGCCCGCCGCGGTCGCCGCGTGGGCGAACGCCTGTCTGGACCTGGCCGAAGACCGGCCCGACGACGCGTTGAGCAGGCTCGAAGACCTCGCTTCGGGTGTCTCCGGCGACCAGCCGGTGATCCGGGTGCTGGCCACTCCGCAACTCGTCGAGGCGGCTGTCTGTTCGGGGCGGCCCGAACGCGCACTGGCCGCGCTGGAGGTGTTCGACCGCTGGACCCTCGCGGGCGCCGAACCCTGCTGGCTCGCGTTGAGCCACCGCTGTCACGCGCTGACCGCGTCGGATCCCGGTGTGGCGGAACGGCGTTTCGTGCTGGCCATCGAGGCTCATCGGCGGGCGGGCGGCGCGATGGAACTCGCCAGGACCCGGTTCGCCTACGCCACCCTGCTGCGACGGCATCGGCGGACCCGCGACGCCCGCGACCAGTTCCGCGACGCCTTGCGCGGCTTCGAAAACGTCGGTGCGAAGCGGTTCGCCGAACGGGCCCGCGCCGGCCTCCGCGCCACCGGCGAGACCGTCGACGTGCCGCACCGATCGCTCGCCGGTCTCACGCCGCAACAGGACGCCATCACCCGGCTGGTGGCGGCCGGGGAGACGAACAAGGAGATCGCGCGGCGGCTGGTGATCAGCCACCGCACGGTGGATCACCACCTGCGGAACATCTTCACGGCACTGGGTGTGCGGTCACGCGTGGAACTCGCGCGCCGCGTCGCCGCCGGGGAGTGAGGAACTCGCGTGATCGAAGCCGTAACTCGCGTGATTGAAGGCGTGACTCGTGTGTTACGCCTCCAAACACGCGAGTCACGTCTCTGATCACGCGAGTTACGGGCAGGCGAGGACCGGGGCCTGCGGGCGCCCGCCGCCGTGCAGGTCGCTCAGCGGAACCCTGGCCAGGCCGAGGATCGCCTGCGCGGTCGCGCGCGGAGCGGTCGACGGGTTCAGGCCCGTGGCGTCGTAGGCGATCGCGCCGCGGTCCGTCTCGGCGCCGGCGCAGCCGATCTGCAGTGACCGCAGGAATTCCCGCGCCTTGACGGCGGCGGCGGGACGGTGTCCGGCCAGCGCCTGCGCGGCGAGTCCGGTGCTGTTGGCGTTCGGCGCGGCGGTGCCGAAACCGAAGCCGCCGTTCGGGTGCTGCTTGGTGACCAGCCAGGCCGTGCCCTCGCCGGCGTTCACCGGGTCACCGGTGGCGCGCAAGACCTGCACGACCGTCGCGGTCGCGTCGACGTCGCTCGTGCACGTCGCTTCCCCGAAGTTCAGCGGGAAACCGCCGTCGGGGCACTGGGTGCCCGCGAGGAACGCCACGGCCGGAGCGGGAGCGCCGCCGGTGCGGTCCAGCGCCAGCAGGGCGAGCGACTGAGTGAGAGCGTTGGAGTAGTCGCCGTATTCGGAACGGTCGGAGAACCGGCCGGACGGCGTCAGCAGCGAGAGCAAGCCCGCCTTCAGGTCGACGCCGCCGAACGACGCCGGGTCCTTGCCGCGCACCTGGGCGGCGAGCAGCAGTTTGGCGTGCGCGCCCGCGTACGCCTCGGTGCCGCTGCCGACATAGCCCGTGGTGATCTCCGGTTTCGCCAGCCAGGCGATCGCCTTGCCCGCGTTCGTGTCCGACACCCCGGCCGCGGCGAACGCGAAGATCGCGTCGATCGTCAAACCCTGGTCGGGGAACTTCTGCCCGCCGAAGTCGGCCTCGAACCTTTCCCCGTCGGTCAGCTGCCTCGCGAGCCAGCCCGCGGCGGCGTCCGCCTTGTTGTGGGTGGCCGCGGCCGCCGCCGGAGCGGCGACCAGGCCGATGCCGCACAGCATGGCGACAGCGAAGATCAAACGTCTCATGAGAACCCTTCCCGCACTTCCACGACAGGAGTCGGTGACACCGCGCGACGTGGGTGACCGGGCTCGCCTGGAGGGCACACCGTTGCGGGACAGCGCCGGATTCTCACCGGACTTCCCCCACGACCGCGCTGAATCGGACGAACCGAAGAGTCTCACCCCGGTCAAGCGTCCGGGTACCGCCGGGCGCGAAAAGCCGATGTGATCCTGGCAACCGACCTGGTCAGCGGTGCCTGCCGGAGGTGATCGGGTGTTAACCTCGATCGGCTCGACAATCGAACACCGCCGCCCGTGACGGGGAAGCCGGTCGAAATCCGGCGCTGTCGCGCAACCGTGGGCCCTTCACCAGGGCGAGCCGGGATACCGAACGGGCGGATGAACGAACCACTGTCGCGATAAACAGGGGTGACCGCGGCGTCCGCGCCTGTCCTCCGCCATGCCGCTAGGAGGAGTAATGCGCCGCCGGTCCCTCGCCGTAGTGGCGTTCGCCGTAAGCATCGGCGTGGTCGCCGCACTGCTCACCGGGACGGCCACCGCCGCGAACGACCCCGGCGCCGCGAAGGCGAACACCCGCTGGCTCGCGACGAAGCTGAAGCCGGACGGCACGCTCGAGAACCCCTTCGGTGGCGAACTGCCCGATCACGGCCTGATGCTCGACGTGCTTTTCGCGCTGTACGCGTCGGGCGACGGCGCCAAGGCCGAGCCGATCATGAAGTTCCTCGACGACGAAGGCCACGCGAGCGACTACTTCACCTGGGAAAAGCTCATTCCCGCGCCGGGATTCGACAAGGTCGTCGTCGGCGGCTCGCTGGCGAAGACGCTGGTCGCCGCCCAGGTTTCCGGCAGGGACCCGCGAAACGTCGACGGATACGACCTGGTCGCCGAGACCCATGCCGCGATCGCGCGCAACGGCCCCGACAAGGGCCGGATCAGGGACTACTCCAAAGACCCGGAGCAGACCGGCCAGGTGAACAACGACGCGAACCTGTTCGGCCAGGCGCTCGGCGTCATCGGGCTCGCCGCGGCGGGCGAGAACGACCGGATCGCCATCGACAGGTTGCTGACCCAGCAGTGTTCCGAGGGCTACTTCCGCCTCGTGTTCGGATACATGCCGACGAAGGAGACCGGCGACCACGTCACCCCCGGCGGCCACAAGGTCTCGACCTGCGACGAAGGCAAGCCGCTCGGCCTTTCCCCGACCGACGGCGACGCCACCGGTCTCGCGCTCTCGGCGCTGCTGGCCGCACGGAAGGCGGGCGCGACCGGCCTCGACACCCCGATCGCCAAAACCGTCTCCTGGCTCAAGGCGAACCAGACACCCGGCGGCGGCTGGGGCGGCGGCGTCAGCACCGAGGCACCGAACACCAACAGCACCGGCGTGATCGTCCAGGCACTCGCCGACGCGGGCGGCGCCGAGGCCGCGGTGGACAAGGGCGTGCGGTACCTAAAATCCGCGCAGGTGAACGCGGCCGCCGACTCCGGCACCAAGCTCGCGGGCGACCTCGGCGCGATCGCCTACGACCCCGCCTCCTACGAGTCCGCGCGCGCGTCCGGCATCAGCGGGGTCGACACCTGGATCCGCGCGGGTGCCCAGGCGTCGCTCGGGTTGGCGCAGGTCGGCTTCTACGCGCTCGCGAAGGGCAGAACCCAGCCGCCGGCCACCGGCGCCCCCGCTCCCACGACGACCACCATCACGAAGTCGCTGACGCCGCCGCCCAGACCCAAGAAGGCGGGCATGGTCAGGGCGTCCACCGTCGTCCGGCCACCGGCCACGATCGCCACGCCGGACACGGCGACACCGGCCGCCCGTCTCGGCGCCTACCTGGCGAACCGGCTCACCGGCGGCGACCACGTCGAGGTGACCGAGGACGGCAAGACCTACGTCGACTACGACGCCACCGCCGACGTGGTGCTGGCCCTGCGAGCACTGGACCAGCAGCCGGACTCGGTCGCCCGCGCGTCGCAGTTCCTGTTGAAGCCGGAAGCCGTACGGGCCTACGCCCACGGCGCGCCGTACGAGCAGGCCGAGGCGTCGTATGCCGGGCCGCTCGCGAAACTCGTGCTCGTCGCCGAATTCGCCAAGGCGGACATCGCCGGGGAGTTGCGCGCCGATCTGGTGAAACTGCGCGGCCCCGGCGGCGAGTTCACCGACACCGGATCGTTCGCCGACGCCGACGAGACCGTGGAGCGGCACGTCTGGGCGGTGCTCGCCACCGCGGCCGATCCCGGTCCCGCGGTCGAACTGCTCCTTTCGCGCCAGTGCGCCGACGGAACCTTCCCGAAGCATCTCGACACCGTGGATTGCGGTTCCGGCGACCTCTCCGCGACCGCCGCCGCGGTCACCGCGCTGGCCGCCCGTCCGCACACCGACGTCGCGCCCCCGTCCAGGCGCCCGGACGGCTGGAGCGAGCGGCGCGTGTCGGCGTTCGTCTCCGCGGTGGGCGCGCTCGGCGTCCGCCCGACCGGCGAGGGCATGGTCACCGGAGAGGGCGGAGAGCCGGACGTCGCGCTCAGCGCCGCCGTCGCCGCCGCGCGGCAGACCGCCGGCCTCGACGCGAGCGGAACCGCGCGGTCACTGGGCAAGCTGGTCCGGGCCGATGGCGGTGTGGCCAAGGGATCCGCCGGGGAGGCCGATTTCCCGACCAGTCTGGCCGCCGCGCAAGGAGTCGCGGGCCGCTCCTGGCTGACCGCGGCGGATTCGCCGCTCTCGCCCGCGATCCGGCTGCCGCTGACCGAGGCGAATCCGTCCGCCGCACCGGCACTGGCCGCGGAGCAGTCCGGCTCCCCGCCGTCATGGCTGATCTGGGGACTCGCCGGGCTGGCCGTCCTGCTGCTGCTCACCGTGCTCACCCTGGTTTTCGTACTTCGCCGTTTCACCAAGAAAAAGGGGGCAACACCATGAAGAGAACGCTGGCCGTTACGTCCGTCCTCATCGGACTGATCGGGCTGTCCGCCGCACCCGCGAACGCGGTCGACACCGCCAAGGGCTACAACGGGATCTGCACCGGCGCCGACGCGCTCACCGGGGTCACCGTCGTCGTCGACTTCCAGGAACTGGACGGCAACGGCGGAACCGCCGCGCCGACGATCACCCGCTGCTCGCCCAACGCCTCTCCGGGTACCGCCCGCACGGGCATCAAGGCCTTGCAGGACGCGGGGATCGCGGTCGCCGGCACCGCGCGCTGGGGGCTCGCCTTCGTCTGCCGCGTGGAAGGCCGCCCGTCCGCGACGGAGACCCTCCCGCTCTCGACCAACCCGAACTACAAGGAAGCGTGCGTCACCACTCCGCCCACCGGCGCGTACTGGGGTTACTGGCACGCGGACGGATCCGGCTCGACCTGGACCTACAGCACCTCCGGCGCCGTCAACCGGAACGTGACCCCCGGCGGGTTCGAGGGCTGGTCGTTCTCGCTGAACAAGTCGGCATCGACCAATCCGCCGCCCGGTGTCACGCCGAGGAACCCGGCCATCCCGTGAGGAGGGTTCTTCCCGCGGTGGCGGCGGTCCTCCTGATCGCCGCCACGGCACCCTCCGCGTACGCCGTCGACCAGAGCAAGGGATATCCCGGGTTCTGCAAGGACGCCACCGGGGTCACCGTGGTGGTGGACTTCCAGCAGCTCGGCGGCACGGCCATCGTCCGCTGCAATCCCCAGACCACGCGAGGCACCGGACTGGACGCGCTCAAGGGCGCCGGTTTCCAGATCGCCGGGGTGCAGCGCTGGGGCGAGTCGTTCGTCTGCCGGGTCGAGAATCGTCCTTCCGCGGCCGAGGACATCCCGGTCAGCGGCCGCGACAAGTATCGGGAGCAGTGCGTCGACACGCCGCCCGCACAGGCCTACTGGTCCTACTGGCACGCCTCGAACAACTGCGCGTGGGACTACAGCCAGTGGGGGCTCAAGAACCGGGACTTCACCCCCGGCGGGTTCGAGGGCTGGTCGTTCTCCTTGAACGCCACCGCCCGGAACAACCCGGTCCCACGGGTCTCCGCCGTGCGGCCGGGGACCGAGGGGCAGCCGTGCGTGGCGCGCGAAGAGGCCAAGCCGGTCACCGGCGATCCCGGTGAGCAACAGCGGCCGCAGCCGGGGAGCGGTCAGGCCGACGGACCGCGGCCGACGGACGGCGCGGAACCGGGGGAGGGGGGCGCCCCCACCGCGGGGCCGGGTCCGGGCGCGCTGCCGCCGCCCAAACCGCGTCCGAGTGCCTCGGCACGGCCGAAGGCGCAGGACCCGTCGTCGAACGTCGCGTTCACCGGCGGGGAGAACGCCGAGGACGTCAACGCGGTGATCGAACGCGAGTCCGGAGCCAGCGACTGGGCGCCCTGGGCGGCGGGCGCCGCGATACTGGCGCTGTGCGTGGCGGGATTCCTGGTGGCACGCGGACGCAAGCGCGCACAAGGAGTGCGATGACGTCCTACTTCCTGCCGCGCGACCTGCATCCGGCCGCGTGGTGGGTGTGGGCGCTGGGGCTCGCCGTCGCGGCGACCCGCACGACGAACCCGTGGCTGCTGCTGACCATCGTGGCGGTCGCGGGGTACGTCGTCGTGGCCCGGCGCGGTGAGGCGCCGTGGGCGCTGGCGTTCCGGCTCTACCTGTACCTCGGCGCGTTCATCGTCGCGATCCGCGTGTTCTTCCGCGTCGTGTTCGGCGGCGCCGAGGGATCCACGATCATCCTGCGGCTGCCCGAGATCCCGCTGCCGGAATGGGCGGCCGGTATCCGCCTCTTCGGCGATGTGTCCGCGGAATCGTTGCTGGGCGGGCTGTACGACGGGATGCGGCTGGCGGCGATGGTGATCTGCCTCGGCGCCGCCAACGCGCTCGCGAACCCGAAACGGCTGCTCAAGGCGATGCCGCCGGCGTTGTACGAGGTGGGCACGGCGGTGATCGTCGCGCTGTCGGTGTTCCCTCAGCTGGCCGAGAGCGTCCTGCGGATCCGGCGGGCCCGCAAACTGCGCGGCGGTTCGGGAAAGAAGAAGATGAAGGCCCTGCACACCGTCCTCATCCCCGTGCTGGAGGACGCGCTTTCGCGCTCGCTGCAGCTGGCCGCGTCGATGGACTCGCGCGGTTACGGCCGTGCGGGGCTGGTCGAGGCACGGACCAGGCTGATCACGGGAACGCTGATGATCGCCGGCCTGCTCGGTGTCTGCGTCGGCGTTTACGCCACTTTGGACGGTTCCACGCCCCGATATCTCGCCGCGCCGGTGCTTTCCGCGGGAGTCGTGATCGGGCTGATCGGCTTCTGGTCGGCGGGCAAACGGGTCCGGCGCACGCGGTACCGGCCCGATCGCTGGCACCTGCCGGAAATCGTCGTCGCCGTCAGCGGGATCGGGGTCGCGGTGACGTTGTTCGTGACCTCCAGCGTGAACCCGATGAACATGAACCCGTCCCTGCTCGACCTGTCCTGGCCGGCGCTGTCCTGGGGGCCGTTGCTCGGCGTGCTGCTCGGCGTGCTACCCGCGTTCCTGACCCCGGCCCCCGAACCTCCTTACGCCGCACTAGAAGAAGCGCACACATGATCGAACTCGACCACGTTTCCTTCACCTACCACGGCCGCGCCGAACCGGTGCTGTCCGACGTGACGCTGTCGATCGGTGAAGGCGAACTCGTGCTGTTCGCGGGCCAGACGGGGGCGGGCAAGTCGACCCTGCTCGGCACGATCAACGGTCTGGTCCCGCATTTCACCGGCGGCCACCTCGAAGGCACGGTCTCCGTCGACGGCGTGACGACGCGGTCCCGGCCGCCGCGCGAGTTCGCGCACCTGGTCGGCGTCGTCGGGCAGGACCCGCTCGCGGGCTTCGTCACCGACACGGTCGAGGACGAGCTCGCGTACGGCATGGAGCAGCTCGGCCTGAGCCCGCAGGTGATGCGGCGCCGGGTGGAAGAGACGCTCGACCTCCTCGGTATCGCGGAACTGCGCAGGCGCGCGCTGCGGACGCTGTCCGGCGGGCAGCAGCAGCGGGTGGCGATCGGCTCGGTGCTGACCACGCATCCCAAGGTGCTGGTGCTGGACGAACCGACGTCGGCGCTGGACCCGACCGCGGCCGAGGAGGTGCTCGCGACCCTGGCCAGGCTGGTGGAGGACCTCGGCACGACGGTGCTGATGGCCGAGCACCGGATGGAACGCGTGATCCCGTTCGCGGACCGGATGATCCACGTCCCGGGCACCGGGGGAGTGGTCGACGGGACACCGCCGGAAGTGTTGAAGGACATGCCCATCGCGCCGCCGATCGTCCACTTGGGACGATTGGCGGGCTGGGATCCGCTGCCGATGTCGGTGCGCGACGCCCGGCGGCGCGCTTCGTCGTTGACGCTCGGGGCTCCCACCACGCGGAGCGCCACCGTCGGCGAGGAGCTGCTGACCGCGTCCGGCGTGGTCGTGCGGTACGGGCCGAAGGTCGCGGTGCGGGAGGTCGACCTGTCGCTGCGCGCCGGCGAGGTGCTGGCGATGATGGGGCGCAACGGCTCCGGCAAGTCGTCGCTGCTGTGGGCGGTGCAGGGCTCCGGACCCCGGCAAGGCGGCAAGGTCACCGTCGAAGGCAAGGACCCGAAGACGCTGAGCAGCGCCGAGGCCCGCGCGCTCGTCGGCATGGTGCCGCAGACCGCGAGCGACCTGCTGTACCTGCAGACGGTCGCCGCCGAATGCGAAGCCGCCGACGCGGAATCCGGTGCGGAGCCGGGGCATTGCCGGGGCCTGCTCGACAGGCTCGCTCCGGGTATCGATCCCGAGTCGCATCCACGTGACCTGTCGGAGGGCCAGCGTCTCGCGCTGGTGCTCGCCGTGCAGCTGTCGGCCGCCCCGCGGATCATGTTGCTGGACGAACCGACGCGCGGCCTCGACTACACCGCGAAAGCGGCGCTGGCGCAGATGATCGCTTCGCTGACGGCCGAGGGCAAGGCGATCGTGGTGGCCACCCACGACGTCGAATTCGTCGCGACGATCGCGCACCGGGTGATCGTGATGGCGGAGGGGGAGGTCGTCTCGGACGGCCCGACCGGTGAGGTGCTCGGCGGTTCCCCGGCGTTCGCCACGCAGATCGCGAAGATCCTCGGCGAGCCTTGGCTCACCGTCGAAGAGGTCCGAGCGGCGCTTCCGCAGGAGGTCCCGTGACCACGACGGCACCGGCGGTCCGGCTCGGCCCGCGCTCGGCGACGGTGCTCGGCCTCGCGTCGCTCGCGGGGCTGATGATGTTCGTCTGGCCGCTGCTGGTCCGCGTCGAGCCGCAGTCGATGCAGCACGGCCCGGACGCGCCGTTCGTGTTCATCGGGATCCTGCCGATCCTGATCGTCATCGTGCTGGCCGAGATGTCCGAAGGGGGCATGGATTCCAAGGCCCTCGCGATGCTCGGCGTGCTTTCCGCGGTGAACGCCGCACTGCGGCCCCTCGGCGCGGGGACCGCGGGGATCGAGACCGTGTTCTTCCTGCTGGTGCTGGCGGGGCGGGTGTTCGGTCCCGGCTTCGGGTTCGTGCTGGGCTGCACGTCGATGTTCGCTTCGGCGTTGCTGACCGCGGGGGTGGGGCCGTGGCTGCCGTTCCAGATGATGTGCTCGGCGTGGATCGGGATGGGCGCGGGACTGCTGCCGCGCCGAGTCACCGGCAAGGCCGAGATCGCGATGCTGGTGGGGTACGGGATCCTCGTCGCGTACGTCTTCGGATTACTGATGAACCTGTGGTTCTGGCCGTTCATCACCGATGCCGAAGTTCCGTACCACGACGGGCACATCTCCTACGTGCCCGGCGCCCCGCTGCTGGAGAACCTGCACCGGTTCGCCGTGTTCACCGTGCTGACCTCGACGGCCGGCTGGGACACGGGCCGCGCGATCACGAACGCGGCGGCGATCCTGGTGCTGGGGCCCGCCGTGCTCGCGACGTTGCGCCGGGCTTCGCGGAAGGCTTCCTTCGGGGTGATCCCTTCCTTCACCGACCGCAATTAGTCACCTACTTGCGGGACTTCCGGGTTTCGAGATCCTTCAGCCAGGCTTCGAGGCCCCAGCCGAGGAATTCGGTCGCGGTCGGCACGTCGGCCTCCTCCTGGGCACCCGACCAGTTCTCCTCGGTGCGGACGAGCACGCCGCCCTTGACCTCGGTGAAGGTCCAGACGTGGATCCCGTTGCCGATGCCGAGGCCCTCGCCGACCGCCGGCCCGCTCCAGCGAAGGCACTTGCCGCGCTGGATCTGGTGGACGGTCGATCAGCACCGGCTCCTGCCAGGACGGCCAGCGTTCGACGTCGGCGTGGAGCGCCGTGAGTGCCAATAAGGAAAGTGATAGCCTCTAACTGAACGCGGAAGGAGCTGCCGATGGCCGTGAAGACCTCGCGTGAGCGTTACCGGGCCCAGCTGTGCGCCGAGATCAAGCGGTACGCGTGGGAGCAACTGGGCACGACGGGCGTCTCCGCGCTGTCCCTCAACGCGATCGCCAAACACGTGGGCATGAGCGGACCCGCGCTGTACCGGTACTTCCCCAGCCGCGACGACCTGATCACGGACCTCGTCCGCGACGCCTACCGAAGCCTCGCCGACGTCGTACGGGCGGCGGCCGGGTCTGGCGGCGTGGCCGAAGTCGCCTACGCGATCCGGGAATGGGCGCTGGCGGATCCGCAGCGATATCTGTTCGTCTACGGGACGCCGATCCCCGGTTATCGCGCACCCGGTGACACCACGGAGATCTCGAACGAGATCATGGCCGAGCTGCTCAGGGTGCACGCCGCGGCTCCGGGCGACGGGCGGGTGACGGCGTTCGACGGCCATGTCGGCGACCATCGCGAAGGGGCGGGCGGGCTGCCGGTGTCCTCCGCGGTCCTCCGCCGGGCCGTGACGTTCTGGACCCGGCTCCACGGCGTCCTGTCCCTGGAACTGGCCGGGCATTTCGCCGGGATGGGGTTCGATCCCGCCGTGTTGTTCGCCGCCGAGCTCGACAGTCTGTCCACAGAGGACAGTTCCCGCTGAGCGGGGCATCCTCGCCCGCTGTGCTAACTTCCGGGGATGCGCAAAGGATCCAGGGTTCCTTTCGGTCGTACGCTCGCGGTGATCGCGTCGATGCTTCTGGTCTCGCTGATCGGTCCCGCTGCCGTCGCGAACGCGTCCGGCGGGCACGGTTGTGAATGCGCCACCCCGTCGATCGACCGCTTGCAGCAGTGGCTCGCCTCCGGTGAAGGCACCACCGTGCCGCCGACCGGCAGCCTGCTCGTCCGCGAACGCGGCGGTTACGCGGCCAAGGTGGCCTTCCTCGGCGCCGAATGGCATGTGGTCGTCGTCTGGCTCGGGAACCGGTTCGAAGCACAGGCCGATCTCTCGAAATCCGCCGGTTTCTGGATGACCTACAGCGCGACCGACGACCTCTACGTCCAGTTGCGCCCCGCGTCGAAGTGGAGCGGTGGCGACAAGTGGCTCACGAAGGTGCCGTCGACCGGCGGGAAGATCGCGAAGAAGTTCTTCAGCTTCAAGCCGAAGGCCTGGACGACACTGCCCGAACTGGGGACGCCCGGCTACTCCTTCGCCTCGGCGCTGACGGAGGCGCGAGGCCTGGTCTTCGTCGGCAAAACCCCGAATCGGCTCGACTTCCGCGGTCTTTCGATCGACGGCTACCGGCCGCCCTGTCTCTGAACACTCCCCGGTATTCACCTGTCCGGACCGTCGTTGTCGCGCACAGTGCCCGTTTTGTCCTGTACGGTGAACTTTCAGCCGCCTGCGCACGACCGATCCGAGGAGTACCCCTGATGAGCCTGTTCGACTCGCTGAAGGAAAAAGCCGCCGAGTTGCTGGGCGGCGCGGGCGACAAGGTCAGCGAACTGACCGGCGTCGACCTTTCCGGTGCCGCCGACCAGGTCACCCAGTCCGCCGGCGGGCTGGCCGAGACCGGCCAGGGTCTCGCCGAGAACGCCACCGCCGCCGGTCAGGACGCCGTCGACTCGGCCACCGCGGCCGGCCAGGGTGTCGTCGACTCCACCGGTGCCCTCGGCGACGCCGCCACCGGCCTGGCGGGTGACGTGATCGACCCGAACGCCCGGGGCTGAACCGCCCCCGGTTTCCCCGGTATCCCGCGGATACCGGGGAAACCGTCATGTCCGCGTGCTGTGATCGGGCGCACTCGCCGCTCCGGCTCGCGAGCGCACCGGACGCGGCACCATCCCCCTCGCCGCGGTCGTACGCGAGCGACACCGGAGCAGGCCAGAGCGCGAACTCCGGCGGGGCGACGACCGGTCTTCGGGCTGACGATCTTTTGTTTCCCTTGCCCCGCAAGAGAAATCTCGCCAAGTAGGCGAAGAGGGAAACGGTTGTGGTAACCCGTCCGCGGACGGGAATCTCGGTCCGTGATCGTCAACCGACTGAAACCCATCGGCCTGTGCGCCGGGCTCACCCTGCCCGCGCTCGTCCTGCGGTTCTCCGGCACCGAGCCGGGTGCGGTGGCCGGGCTGCTGCTGTTCGGCCTGGCCGTCGTGGCGGCTTCGTTCCTGCTCGCCTGGGCCGCGGAAGCCGCGCAGGTGGACATCGCCGGCGGGCTCGCGATCGCGGTGCTGTCCGTCATCGCCGTGCTCCCCGAGTATGCGGTGGACCTGTACTTCGCCTACGCGGCAGGCTCGAATCCGGAGTACGTCGCCTATGCCGCGGCGAACATGACCGGCTCCAACCGGTTGCTGCTCGGCCTCGGCTGGTCGGCCGTCGTGCTGATCGGGCTCGCCGTGGCGAAGAAACGCGGCGGGGTCGCCGTCCGGGAACTGATCCTCGCTTCGCCGTACCGCGTCGAACTCGGTTTCCTCGCGATCGCCTCGATCGTCGCGTTCGTGATCCCGGCGACCGGTCAGATCTCCTTGGTCCTCGGCTTCGCGCTGCTGGGTTTCTTCGTGTTCTACCTCTGGAAGGTCTCCCGCGCCGAACCGGGCGAACCCGAGCTGACGGGTCCCGCCGCCACTCTGGGCTCGTTGCCGCGGCGGCCTCGCCGGATCCTCGTGACCGCGCTGTTCGTGTTCGCGGCCGTGGTGATCCTCGCCAGTGCGGAACCGTTCGCGCACAACCTGATCTCCGTCGGGACCGAACTGGGCATCGATCGTTTCCTGCTCGTGCAATGGCTCGCGCCGCTCGCTTCGGAAGCACCGGAGTTCATCGTGGCGATCCTGTTCGCGCTGCGCGGAAAGGGCGGCGCGGCGATCGGCACGTTGCTTGCCAGCAAGGTCAACCAATGGACCCTGCTCGTCGGCAGCCTGCCGATCGCTCACCTCCTCGGTGGTGGAGGCGGCGCACTGCGTCTGGACGCCCGTCAGATCGAGGAATTCCTTCTCACCGCGACCCAAACGCTGCTGGGGGTCGCCGCGCTGCTCGCGTTGCGGTTCCCGCGCTGGGCGGCGTGGACCCTGCTCGGCCTGTTCGCGGCGCAGTTCGCGCTGCCCGGCCAGACCGCGCGCTACTTCCTGTGCGGTGTCTACGCGCTCATCGCGCTTGTCGCCTTGATCCGCAATCGCCGTCACGTCCTGCCGACCCTCGCCGCTCCGTTCCTGCGATCGGCTGCCGGGAAAAATGAGGCCCGCCCGAGCGTCGTCCGACGCTAGTCTTGGCGAAACTGACTGATCTGCGGGGGAGCGGACCATGGTCGGAATCTGGATAGCGCTCGGAGTACTCCTGCTGGTGATCGGCATCGCCGTGGTCACCGACCTGCGCGATCGAGGGCGGGGCGGAACACGCAAGATCATGTTGCCCGGCTGGGCCTCGCGGCGGGCCGATTACACGGAGAACGACCTCGTCCACGGGCGCTGGACGGAAAAGCCGCCGCGTGAGCAGGAGGAGGAACTCCAGCGCAAATACCGGGCCGGAGACGAATAGGGAGTCACGCGGCAGGCCTCGTCCAGCACCAGGCGGCGCGCAGGGCGGCGATCAAGGCCTCGTCGTCGGCAAAGGTGGGTTCTTCCCCGACCGGTATCCAAGTGCGGTCGACGATTTCGCCGTGCTTGGTCCGGACGACGGAGATCCCCGGGTAGGACAACGCCGCGCCGCCGTCGGCCACGTGGCGGGACTCCCAGCGCAGCTGGACAACGCGATCAGCGCTCATGGACCACAACTTTCCGTACTTGCGTACCGGGTAAGTCGTCTCTCGGTGGCCGCGCGTTTCACACGGCCCTGTGACGTGCGCCCTTCGCGCTGCGGATTCCCGTGCCGGATTCGATTCTTCGCGGGAATTCCGCGGAGGGAAAGGCGTCACACGAAAGGTGGTGACCCCGATCACAAGGACCTCTCTCATCATGGGAACATGAGCGCCAAGGTCACCGGATCCCGGAGGGTGAATGCTCCGCAGAATGCGTCGCTGGCTCGAATTGCTCAGTCTCGGCGGGTTGGCGGTGGTCGGTTTCGCGGTCGGGATCACGGAACAGCTCGGCCTGCTGGACAAAGTGGCGCCGAAAGGCATCTCCACGCTGACGCTGATCATGGTCAGCGGCGTGGTCGTGGTGCTGCTCATCGAGCTGACCCCGTTGCGCGCGCTGGAGGACATCCGCGATCGCCTCGCGGGCCTCGACATCGACACCATCGCCGCGAGCCGCCGCCGGTCGCACTACGGCGGCGTCGTCGAAGTGCACAAACGCTTTCCGGACGACGAGTTCGCGGCGCATATCGCGAAGGCCAAGCAGGTGACGATCCTGAACACCTGGATCCCCAACCTGCAGCGCCTGGAAAAGGAACTGGAAGCCGCGATCGTCGACCGGCGCGCCCAGGTGCGCATCATGCTGCTGCACCCGAACTCGATGCTGGTAGGGCTGCGCGAAGCGGCACTGGACCGGAGCGACGGCGCGGGCAAGACCTTCGTGAGCACGGGGATCGTGGACTGCCTGGAGACCCTGGCCCGCCTGCACCGGCGGCTGGCGAAACGGCAGGCCAACCTGAAAGTGCGAGTGTTCAACTCGCAGGCCTCGGTTTCGGTGTACCGAGCCGATGGGCGCTACCTGGTCAGCATGTTCCTGCACGGCCAGCTGGCGATCGATTCACCGCAGTTCGAGATCGAGGGCACGCACGACACCGTGCTCGGCGAACAGATCCAGCGCGAGCTCGACACGTTGTGGGATATCGGCCGCGACGTGGACCTCGGCGACTGGAACCGAAGCATCGACATGATCCGTTTCTGAGCAAGAGGTGTAGTGATGCGCGAACTCGACGAATTCGAAGACGGTTTGATCGAGCGGTTCCGGAACCACCCGGCACTGCGAGGCGTCACCGAGCTCTCGCGGGAGGACCTGCAGACCGTCCTGCTGCAACGGCGTTTCCTGTCGCTGGCCTTCACCATGGCCTACGACCTGGCGATCGATCTGCTCACCGACGAGCAGTCCAAGCGGATCGCCCGCGTCATCATCCGTGAGGAGTACCCGGACAACGCTTCGCCCGGCAGCACGCCTTCCCATCGCGAGGACATGATGGCGGACATCCTCGCGCTGGAGATCCCGCGTGAAGCGCTGGTGCGGTCGCGGAGGTCGCTGGCCACGACGGCGTGCATCGACACCACGATGGAGCTGATCGCCTCGGCGGGCGACTCGAAGCACGCCGACGTCGAACTGCTGACCATCCTGCGCTTCTGGGGCGAGGTGCTGGTCTCCGTCGAGTACGGCGAACTGTGGCGCCGGATCGGCCCGGTGCTCGGCGACAAGTCCGTCTTCTACTACCCGCATCATGTGCACGACGCGAAGTCCCGCCCGCTCGCCGCCGCGTCCCCGCTTTCGCTCACCCATTCCGATCAGCTCGGGCTGCGGCTCGTGCAGCTGATCGACTCGAGCGAGGCGCGGGAGCGGTTCCGGGAGACGGAGCAGGCGGTCGTCGCGACCAAGACGGCGTTCTACGACCAGTTCCTGCCCGCCTCGTGAGTGATAAGTGTCGTTCTAACGCCTCTTTATCACTCACGACAGTGATGGCTCAGCAGGTCACACGAGACCGGAGAACCGGCCCAGGGTCTCCTCGCGTCCCAGCGCCTGGGTGATCGCGTGCAGGTCCGGGCTCCGGGTCGAGCCCGTGATGGCGATCCGGATGATCTGCGAAGCCTCGCGGATGGAGCCAGGGAAGCCTTCGGGGTTCTTCTTGAACTCCTTGGCGTTCTTCGCGAAGCCGTGCTTCGCCGCGACCTCGCGGATCTGCTGGAACCATTCCTGGCCGTCGTCGAGCTGCTGGTAGTTCTCGACGAAGTCCCGCGCCACGGCCCGGACGACCTCGGAGTCGACACCGAGGGCGGCGATCCTCTCGTCGTCGGCGCTCTCGACGGCGGCGTGCAGCTGCGGGAAGAAGAACCCGTAGACGGCGCGGAACTCGCTCCACTTCTTCAGGTCCTTGCGCGGGTTCTCGGCGCCGTCACGCTCGACGGCGAGCGCGCGGAGGGCGAGCTCCGGCTCGGCGTCGAGGACGGTCCGCAGCTCGGGGTCGAACCGCTCCGCCCAGCCGCGGACCTCTTCGAGGATCTCGGCACCGGTCAGCGTGGCGATGTGGTCGGCCGAGATGTCGTCGAGTTTGACCAGGTCGACCAGCGGGCCGGCGACGCCGCATTCCTCGAGCTTGATCGGCTCGGCCAGCGCCTGGTCGAGCGGCATCTCGGCGAGACGGCCGTTGGCGAGACCGCGCAGGTAGTAGAGGACGGCCTTGGTGGGGTAACCGGACTCGATGTAGAAGTCGACGCTCGCTTCGGGGTCCTTGCGCTTCGACAGCTTGCGCTTGCTGCCGCCCTCCTGCTTCATCAGCGGCGCGATGT
The DNA here is from genome assembly GCF_019330265.1 of Amycolatopsis sp. TNS106. Classification (NCBI taxonomy): domain Bacteria; kingdom Bacillati; phylum Actinomycetota; class Actinomycetes; order Pseudonocardiales; family Pseudonocardiaceae; genus Amycolatopsis; species Amycolatopsis sp. TNS106. The sequence goes on from NZ_CP024972.1 coordinate 482,831, forward strand.
GCGCGTACGTGATCGGCTCGAAGCCGAGCGCGTCGAACAACTGCTGGTGCACCGGCACCGACGAGATCCACTCGTCGCCGCGGATGACCAGATTGACCCGCATGAGGTGATCGTCGACCGCGTGCGCGAAGTGGTAGGTCGGCAGCCGGGGGCTCTGGTCGGAGCTCTTGAGGATGACGACGTCGTTGCGGTTGGCCTCGGCCTCCAGCGGGCCGCGGATGGCGTCGGTGAACCGGGCGCGGGCGCCGGTGTCCTCGGGCGCGCGGAAGCGCACGACGTACGGGTCTCCGGCGTCGAGCTTGGCCTGGACGTCGGCGGGGTCGGCGTCGCGCCAGATGGCCCACGAGCCGTAGTAGCCGGTCGGCAGCTTCGTCGCCTGCTGCCGGGCGGTGATCGCCGCCAGTTCGTCCTTGGTGGCGAAGTCGAGGTACGCGCGGCCGGAGCGGAGCAGGTGCCGGACGTAGGTCAGGTAGATCTGCTCGCGCTCGGACTGCTGGTACGGGCCGTAGTCGCCGCCGCGGTGGATGTCCTCGTCGGCGGCGAGATCGAAGTAGGCGAAGCCTCGCTCGAACTGCTCGATGGCGCCTTCGACCTCGCGGGACCGGTCGGTGTCCTCGACCCGGACGAGGTAGCGGCCGCCGCTGCGGCGGGCGACGTCCTGGTCGATGGTGGCGACGTAGACGCCGCCGATGTGGACGAACCCGGTCGGCGAGGGACCGAACCGGGTGACCAGGGCGCCCTCGGGGAGCTCGCGGGCGGGGTAACGCTGTTCCCAGTGCTCGGGCTCGGGCAGGTCGGCGGGGAAGAGGGCGTCGATGACTGCTCGGTCCAGCATGGCGGTTCAGATCTCCCGGCGTCGTGGTGCATGGCGGTTTTCGCCACCGAAGAGCCTAACCGTCCGGCCTCCCGGCCTGGTGAGGGTGGGTCCCGAAGCCGGATCGAGACGTGCTTTTCCGTCGGTGCACCCCGGTAAAATAGGCCTTGCCGGACATTCGGGGAGGAAATCGGTGACCACCGATAGCTCGCTTCGTGAAGAACCCCAGCTCACCATCCGACCAAAGCCCTCGGCGTTCTTTCTGCGCCGACGTTTTCTCCGCGCTTTCGGGCCCGCGCTGGTGCTGGCCGTGAGCGGCCTGATCGTCCTGCTCGTGAGCGGCACCGTCGTGGTGCCGTTCCAGCAGACGCTGGTCCTGCGCGGCAAGATGGGCTCCAAATCCGATCTCTTCGAGGACGCGAAGGTCCAGGAAATCCTGATGCGTCATCACATCCGGGTCCATGTGACCAGGACGGGGTCACGGGACATCGCCACGCACGACCTCAGCGAGTACGACTTCGTGTTCCTGTCGGGCGAGCCCGCCGCCGGTCTCGTCCGGCGGTCGAGGGCCAACGAGTGGACGGGCTCCGCGCGACAGCCGTTCACCAGCCCGATCGTCCTCGCCACGTACCGGCGTTACGCGGAAACGCTGGCGAGTAAGGGGATCGCGGCGAAACCGCCGGGGCAGGGCCTCTACTACACGCTGGACACCGACGAGTTCATGCAGGTGATGAAGCGGGGGGAGACCTGGGATTCGCTGGGCGTCCGAGACCACGGCGCCGCGAACGGCAACCGGGTGCTGGCGCAGACCTCGAACATCTGCGACTCGAATTCGGGCGCGACGTACCTGATCTTGCTGGCGTTCCTGGAGAACGGCCGTCAGGTCCCGGTCGTCGACCCGGGGCCGGCCGGACCGCCGGGCCTCTCGGACGCGAAGAAGCTGGCCAGCCGGTTGAAACCCCTCGTGGCGGCCCAGGGCTTCCCGTCGTCCGATCTTTCGGAGTCCTACGCGAACGTCGCCGAAGGTGACAAGCCGATCGTCGTCATCTACGAGCACCAGTACCTCGCGATGCAGTTGCGGGCCAAGGCGCAGAGCGGGCAACCGGATCACGACCGGGTGCTGCTGTACCCGAAGGACAACATCCTGACGAAACCGCAGTTCCTCGCCCTGAAGCCCGAAGCGGAGCGGCTGGGCGAACTGATCACCTTCGACCCCGATCTGCAGCGCCGTGCGATGGAGCTCGGCTTCGGCGTCGCGACCCCCGCGGGCAGCACGAAAAGCGCTCGGCTGTACGACTTCCTGCGCGGGCAGGGGCTGCCGACCCCGGAGATCGCGGACAACGACAGCACCACGCCGTTGCCGGACAACCTGGTACTGGAAGAGATGATCAAGACGGTCGGGGACTGCCCGTGAAGCGGCTGCTCGCGGTCCTGTGCTGCCTGCTCCTGGTGGTCGCCGCCTGCTCGAGCGGCGGCCAGAAGGTGAAACTGCGCGTGCTGGCCAGTTCCGAACTGGCCGACCTCGGCCCGATTCTCGACGACCTCCACGGGGAAACGGGAATCGAACTGGAAATGGATTTCCGGGGAACCGTCGACGCGAGCACCTCCCTCACGCCGGGGAAAGCGACGCACGATCTCGCCTGGCTTTCCACCGACCGGTATTTCCAGCTCAAGTACCGGCAATCGGGCGACAAGGGGGAACGACCGCTCGCGACCAAGACCATGGTGTCGCCGGTGATCGTCGGGATCACCCCGGCGAAGGCGGCGGAACTGCGCCGAGGCAAACCCGACGGGAAGCTCTCGTGGGCGGACCTGGCGGACGCGGCGGCGGGCGGCGGCTTCCGGTTCGCGATGGCGGATCCGGCCAAGTCGACCAGCGGGCTCACCTCGCTCGTCGGGGTGGCGACGGCCGCCGCGGGCACCGGTGCCGCGCTGCGCCTCCAGGACGTCGAATGCGACAAGCTCCAGGGCTTCCGCACCGGGCACACGCTCACGGCGGACACGTCGGCCGCGGTGGCCGAGCGGTTCGCCGAGCGCCAGGACGTCGACGCGATCATCGGGTACGAGTCCACGCTGCTCTCGCTCAACGCGAGCGGCAGGCTCAAGACACCGCTGGAGCTGGTGTACCCGCGCGACGGCATCGTCCAGTCCGACTACCCGGTCCTGCTGCTCGACCCGGCCAAGCGGGAGGCGTACGACCTGGTCGTCTCCTGGCTCAGGAGCCCGGCGACACAGAAGAAACTGATGGAAAGGACGCTCCGGCGCCCGATCGCCGGCAACGTGGAGCTGGATCCGAGGCTGCCGGCCTCGATCGGGAACTCGCTGTACTTCCCCGACGAACAGGCCGTCGTGGACAAACTCCTCGACGATTACGCGGCCACCGCGGGTCGCACGCCTGGACGCGTGATCTTCGTGCTGGACTTCTCCGGGTCGATGAAGGGGCAAAGGATCGCCGCGCTCAGGGCGACCTTCGCCGGGTTGAGCGGTGGGCCGGACGGCGGCTTCGACCGCTTCTCTCGCGGCGAGCGGCTCACGGTCCTCCGTTTCGGCGGGAAGATATTGGGGGACAAGGAGTTCACCGTCGACGGACCCCAGGATCTCGACGCGCTGCGAGCCTTCATCGCCGCCGACGAATTCGACGGCAGCACGGCGGTCTGGTCGGCGCTCGGCGAGGCTTACGCGAAGGCCGGCGCCCATCGCCGTGCCGAACCGGGCCGGAGCGTCTCGATCGTGCTGATGACCGACGGGGAGAGCAACACCGGGCCGGGCATCGAAGAATTCCTGCGCGCGCCGAGAGATCCGGGCGTGCACACGTACACCATCCGGTACGGCGAGGCCGATCCCGCCGAACTGGACCGCGCGGCCGTGGCCACCGGTGGCCGGATGGTCGACGCGAACGCGACATCCCTGCTCAAGGCCTTCAAGGAGATCCGTGGCTGCCGATGATCTGTGGTGGGACGTGTGGGGACTGTGGCTCGGGGTCTGGGTGCTGACCGTGGCCGCCTTCCTCGTCGCGGCCGTCGTCTTCGTGAAACACTGGCGCCGCGCCCGGACCGACGGGGACCAGGGGATGATCCGGGGCATCGCCTTCTACCTGCACACGAAATCCGTGATGGGGCTCTACCAGTTGCATCGCTACAACGAGGCGCTGGAACAGGAGGTCGAGAAACGGAAGAGCCGGGGCTGGCGGTTCTGGGGATCGGGTGGATTCGGCCCGCTGCAAGGGGAAACAGAGCGCACCGACACCGATGAGGAGTTCCGGCGGTACATCCGCAAGGCCGAGCCGATCACGGTGATCGGCATCGTGACGAAGGTACTCGAGAAACACCACGACATCATCTACGTGGACCTGGCGAACCAGGAACTGGTCCACAACCGGGCGCTGGTGAGGGAACTCGGCTGGGCCGACGGTCCCGAGAGCACCCGGCAGCTCCAGACCCGGCTGCGGGGTGTCGAGGCGTTCGTCTCGGTGAAGGGCCTGTTCCGTAAACGCTCCCAGACCGGTACCGAGACGGTTTTCGTCGCGCCGTACGGGAATCCGGACGATCCGGGACAGAGCAGGCGGGTCCGGTTCACCTGCGTCACCAGCGATCTGCGGGACACCGCGCCCGCCGGTGCGTTCCGGGCGCGGTGTCTCGGCAAGGTCGAGGACTGGGACCCCGAAACCGGTGAACTCGTCGTTCACCCCATCGCGATCTTCAAATGACCTTGGTGTGCCCAAGGCCGGACGCGCCACGTTCGGCTCAATACCCGGTCTCGGCGCAGAAACACCCGACGCCTTTCGCGATCCAGTCCCGGCCTTCCCACTCGGGGTGGCGTTCGATCATCAGCGCTTCGACCTCCGCGGCGATGGTCTCTTCGGGAAGAGACGAGTCGCGCCGTGACCGGGTCTCGTCGCGCAGCAGTTCGAGGTACTCGCGGACGTCGGTCAGGATCCGGCGTCCGGAGACGTCGCCGTGGCCGGGGACGACGATGTCCGGCCCGGCGGCGGCCAGCCGCCCCAGCACCTCGATCCACCGCGATCCCGAGACGTCGGTGTCGTGCGGCGGAAACCACGGGAAGATCGCGAACTGGCCGGTCTCGGCCAGATCCCCGGTGAACAGCACGCCCGCGTCGGGCACGGTCACCACCTGGTCGCCCTTGCTGTGGGCGCGTCCGGTGGCCTCCAGCCGCACCACCCGCCCGCCGAGGTCGAGTTCGTACGTGTCGTCGTAGACCACGTCCGGGGTGGCCAGGGTGACGCCGTCCAGCGCCCGTGCGACCGGGGCGCCGAGACCGCGGAACATCTCCAGATAGCCCGGTCCTTTGTGGACCAGGTCCGCCGCCTGGGCGCTGTTGACGAGGTAGGTCGCCTCGTCCGCGAACACCTGCGCGCCGAAAGCGTGCTCGGGGTGGAAATGCGTGGTGGTCAGGTACAGCCTGCGGCCGCGGGCGTGCTCGGCCGCGAAGGCGAGCACCTTGTCGGCGTTGCGGGGACCGAGTCCGGTGTCGACGACGAGCACCGAGTGCGAGCCGCCGATGATCCCGATGTTGGGGACGAGGTCGACGCCGAGATTCGGGATCACCACGAGGTCGCGGGCGATTTCCCGGGCCTGGCCGGGTTCGACGGCGGGCTCGTGGGTGAGGGGTTCGAAGGGCATGATTCCACCTTCGGGCCGGTCTCGGTGCGCCGTCCAAGTCCGATCTCCACCGCTTGATACCTGATGGGTATCATCCCTGGTGATGGAGCTTCGCCTGCTGCGTTATTTCGTGGCCGTCGCCGAGGAGCGGCACTTCGGCCGGGCCGCCGCGCGGCTGCACATGACCCAGCCGCCGCTGAGCCGGGCCATCCGGCAGCTCGAGAACGACCTGGGTGTCGTCCTGCTGCTTCGCTCGGCCGCCGGCGCCGAGCCCACCGCCGCCGGGGCCGCGCTGTACGCCGAGGCCCGCACCCTGCTGGACCAGGCAGAACGCGCCCGCGCCCGGGTGCTGGAGGCGGCGGGGCCCGCGACGCTCACCGTCGGAACCCTGGCAGACGGAGCGGGGGAGTCGGGCACCCGGCTGGCCGCGGCGTTCCGGCGACGGCATCCCGAGGTCTCGATCCGCTTCCGCGAGGCGGATTTCACCGATCCCACCACCGGGTTACGTCCCGGGCTGGCCGACGTCGCGCTGACGCGGTCGCCGTTCGACGAAACCGGCCTCAGCGTCCGCGTCCTGCGATCCGACCCGGTCGGGCTGGTGCTGCGCACCGGTGATCCGCTCGCCGGTCGTGCGTCGCTCCGGCTGGCCGACGTCGCCGATCGGCCCTGGTTCCAGTTGCCGGACGGCACGGACCGGCTGTGGCGCGAGTACTGGAACGGCGCCGCGCCCGTCGGGGAGCGTCCGGCCGGGCCGGTGGTGCGCACGGTCGGCGAATGCCTCCAGGCTGTGCTGTGGAACGGATCGACCGGGATAGCGCCGCTCGGGCACACGCTGCCGGACGGCCTCACCTGGGTGCCGCTGACCGACATGCCCCCGAGTCCGCTCGTCGTCGCCTGGGTGACCGCGCGCGAGAGTCCGCTGATCCGCTCCTTCGCGCGGATCGCCATCGAAAGCCAGTGCTAGAGCGCACTTACAAGTGCGTACTTCCCTTCGGAGAGCGACTCCCCGAAAGTGAGTTACGGCATCGCTCACCGTCCACAAGGGAGAACACATCATGTCGAGACCCGCTGCCAGGTCCCGGATCCGGGTCGGCCGCACCACCGTCACCTACCTACCCGACGGCCACGCCTGGCTCAACCCCGCCGTTTTCCTGCCATCGAGCGTCCCGTCCGGCTGGGCGGCCCACGACGCGTTCCTCGACGAACGCGGCTGGTTCCCGGTCAGCATCGGTTCCTTCCTGATCCGCACCGGGGACCGGACCGTCCTGGTGGACCTGGGGCTGGGCGCCGCCGACTTCGCCTTGCCCGGTGCCGCCGAGTTCCGCGGCGGCGGCCTGCTCGACGCCCTGGCCGCGGAGGGCGTGACGCCCGAAGACGTCGACACCGTGATCTACACGCATCTGCACCACGACCACGTCGGCTGGACGACGAACGTCCCGCCCACCCCGGACGGCACGGCCGAGCCGGTGACCGGGCTGACCTTCCCGGCGGCGCGGCATCTCGTCAGCGAGAGCGAATGGGCGCACTGGTCCGGCACGAACGACCCGGTCGGTCCGGATCCGCTCGCCGTCCAGCGGCCGCTGGCCGAGGTGATCGGCTTCTTCGGAGACGGCGACCTCGTCGCGCCGGGGGTGCGGATACTCGCCACACCGGGGCACACGCCCGGCCACAGCAGCGTCGTGGTCACCGATCCGGCCGAGGAGGACCCCCGCCGCGTCGTCGTGCTCGGCGACGTCATGCACTGCCAGGTGCAGATCACCGAAAGCCACTGGACGTTCGCGTTCGACGTCGACCCGGCGGAGGGCGTCGCCACCCGTGAGCGCCTGCTGAAGGAGATCGAGGACGACCGGACGATCCTCGCGGGCGGGCATTTTGCCGGACAGGTGTTCGGCCGGGTCCTGCCGCCCACGATGCGCCGGGTCTGGGCCGCCGGCCAGGCCGCCGGATAACGTCGAGGCATGCCGGAGCCATCCCGCCGCCGTCCCCGTCCAGGCACTCCAGGCCAGGTGCTGGCCTGGTTGCCGGACGGGCGGCCCGCCGACGTGTACAGCGCGCCATGCCCCTCGCGACAGGTCCTGGATCGCATCGCGGACAAATGGACCGCGTTGATCGTCGGCTGCCTGTCCACGGGGACCAAGCGCTACAGCGAACTGCGCGCCGCGATCGACGGGGTGAGCGAGAAGATGCTCACCCAGACCCTGCGCGGCCTCGAACGCGACGGTCTGGTCTCGCGCACCGTGCATCCGACGGTGCCGCCGAAGGTCGAGTACACGTTGACCACGCTCGGCGGCACCCTCTCCGCCCCGTTGGCGGTGATCCGGGACTGGGCCGAAGCCCATATCAACGAGATCAACGACGCCAGGGCGCGGTACGACGGCGGGGTGTAAGAACACCGGCTCCGGGGCATTCACCGGCATGCCGGACTCATCTCCAGAACCCGACGAAGCGACCGTCGACGCCGTCGGAAAGCTGGTCTTCGCCCTCGAAACGGTCGAGCAGGCCCGCGGTCACCTGTACGCCTTCCATCACCTCACGGGGACAGCCGACTTCGCGCTCGGCGATGCCGTCGAAGGCCTTCGGAAAGCCGGGCACGCCGAGTGGGCGGAGCGGATCGAGACCGAGCTGGTCGGGCTCAACGTCCTGCCGGACAGGTGGACCTTCCAGGTGATCGAGGAGTACGACGACGGCTACTACCAGGCCTGCCGCGACCTGACGCGGGACGTCGTCGACGACCTGACCGGCGGGCGCCGTCACCTGCACGAAGAACGGATCAAACGGCGACGGCGTACCGAGGGACGGCCGGGCCACGAGATGGGACGGCCGTCGAGCGGCTGAGCTACTTGCAGGGGTCGTGGCCCCAGTTCATCAGCGAGTGCCGCCAGGTCGTGTTCTCGACGTCGCCGGACGGGCGCTGCGCGAGGTGCCGGTGAACGTAGCCGACCACCTTGCGCATGTGCTGTTCGTCCTCCGAGGAGAGATCCGCCTTCTTCGTCCGCAGGATCGTGACGATCCGGCGGCCGGACTCGTGGCCGACGGACTCGCCGCCGTTCTTGTGCTGCCCCGCCTGGCGGGACTCGTCGGTCTTCAGCCACTTTTCGAGTTCGCCCGCGGTCATGTTGACCGCTTCGCCGAATTCGGTCCGGACGTCCTTGTCCTCGCTCACAACTTCTCCAGGGCCTCGGGCTTGTGCACCGCTTCGCCGCCGCTCTTGTCGCTGCGGACCAGGTACTGCGGCTCCTCCTTGGACGCGCGCACGGTGCGTCCGCCCGCCTCGGTGTCGGAGGTGATCTCCTTCAGGACCTCACCTTCGGCCTGCCCACCGTGACTGTTCCAGCGGACTTTGTCACCTTTGCGGAATCGCTTGGTCATCGCACTCCTTCTCGTCGTGGACGGTCCGACGACGGCCAGACGTACGGCAGGTCGTCGGGAACGTCCGGGAAACTCGCGCGGTAGTGCCCCGGGTCCTTGCGGACGAGCGCGGACTGGTGGCTGCGATGGAAGTCCGTGTCGCCGAGCCAGGGCGGAAGCTCTTTCGCCTCCGCGAGCCGGGCTTGGGTGCGGATCTCGTCCAGCCCGGTGGCGCGGAGAAGATCGAGCCGCAGGGTTTCGCGGCAGGTGTCCTGCCGTCCGGTCTCGCACCAGACCTCGCAGATGTCGAGGCCGTACCGGACGAGCGCTTCCTCGTAGCCCGCCCACATCGCCGCGGCCGGGTGGTGCCGCCAGCCGTACCCCGGCACCGTCAGCGCGCGCAGCACCTGGATCGTCTCGACCCGCTGCTTTCCGAGCCTCCGCTGGTCGAGCACGGAAGCGGAGGCCCGGAAGTCGGCGCACGGGAGAAACGTCTGCACACCGTCGGCTTCCCCGTCGTCACGGATTCAAACCGATCAGAAGATCGACCAGCCGGTCAGGGTGGTGAACCGGTCCAGCGCCGCGACGCCCGCGACGGAGTTGCCGCGCGGGTCCAGCCCGGGGCTCCACACGCAGATCGCGCACCGGCCGGGGACGATCGCGACGATTCCGCCGCCGACGCCGCTTTTGCCCGGAAGCCCGACCCGATAGGCGAATTCACCCGCGGCGTCGTAGGTACCGCAGGTCAGCATCACCGCGTTGACCCGCTTGGCCGCGCTCTGCCCGAGCAGCCGGGTGCCGTCGTTGCGCACGCCGTGGCGGGCGAGGAAGACCGCCGCGCGCGCGACGTCGCCGCAGTTCATCGCGATCGAGCACTGGCGCACGTACTGATCGAGCACCGCGGGCACCGGATGACGCATGTTCCGGTACGACGCCATGAAATACGCGAGCGCGCGGTTGCGGTCGGCGTGGTCGGCCTCCGACGCGGCGACCTCGGCGTCGATCCCGATGTCCGCGCGGCCGCTTTCCTCGCGGAGGAACCGAAGCAGTGTCTCCGCCGCGTCGCCGTGGTGCGCCAATTCGTCGGTCACCACGAGCGCACCCGCGTTGATGAAGGGGTTGCGGGGGATCCCGTCCTCGTTCTCCAGCTGCACCAGCGAGTTGAACGGGTTGCCGGACGGCTCGCGGCCCACCCGCTCCCATACGCCGTCGCCGTGGGAGAGCGCGAGCGCCAGGGTGAAGACCTTCGACATGCTCTGGATGGAGAACGGCGTCTCCCAGTCGCCGACGCCGTGCACCCCACCGTCCACTTCGGCCACCGCCATGCCGAACCGCCCGGGCTCGACCCTGGCCAGGGCGGGGATGTAGTCCGCGACGGAGCCGCGGCCGATCTCCGGCGCGACGTCGTCGGCGATCCGGTCCAGCAACGCTGCGAGGTGCACGGCCGTAGCGTAGAAGCGCTCCTTCGCGCGCGAAGATCGGGGTTCGCCGGTGAACTTGTCAAATCGAAACGGGAAATTCCGGTGAAACCACCAGAGTGACGTCCCGCACACCTTAAGTCTTCCTTAGCACTGTTGGTGACCTGCCGCACACGCTCTAGCGTCTGGCAACCATGGATTCCTCGCTGCTCACCGAAAAAGGTGAAAGCTACGCAAAAGCACTGGGCAACCGCCAAGTGCAGATGATCGCCATCGGCGGCGCGATCGGCGTCGGGCTGTTCCTCGGTGCCGGTGGCAAGCTCCACCAGGTAGGGCCGTCGCTGGTCCTGTCGTACGCGCTCTGCGGTATCGCCGCGTACTTCGTGATGCGCGCTCTCGGTGAGCTCGTGCTGCACGAGCCGACTTCCGGCAGTTTCGTCACCTACGCCCGCAAGTTCGTCGGGCCGTGGGCGGGGTTCGTCTCCGGCTGGATGTACTGGGTGAACTGGGCGATGACCGGGATCGCGGAGATCACCGCGGTCGCCATCTACGTGCACAAGTGGCTGCCCGACGTGCCGCAGTGGATCACCGCGCTGGTCGCGCTCGGTGTGCTGATCGTGGTGAACCTGCTTTCGGTGAAACTGTTCGGCGAGCTGGAATTCTGGTTCTCGGTGGTCAAGGTGCTGGCCATCGTCGTCTTCCTGGTCACCGCGGCCGGACTGGTGCTCACCAGCGCCGACATCGGCGGCACCACGGCGGGTGTGCACAACCTGACCGCCCACAACGGCTTCTTCCCGGCCGGGATCGGCATCGCCCTGATGACGCTGCAGGCGGTCATCTTCGCGTATTCGGCGATCGAGGTCGTCGGTATCGCCGCCGGCGAGACCAAGGACGCCCGCAAGGTGCTGCCGAAGGCCATCAACGGGGTCGTCTGGCGGATCGGCGTGTTCTACGTGGGCTCCGTGCTGCTGCTGGCGATGCTCCTGCCGTGGCCGTTCTACAACGGCGGCGAGAGCCCCTTCGTCACCGTGTTCAGCCGTCTCGGGATCCCGGGCATCGGCGACGTGATGAACGCCGTCGTGCTCACCGCCGCGCTGTCGAGCTGCAACTCCGGGCTCTATTCGACCGGCCGCATCCTGCGGGCACTCGCGGACAAGGGCGAGGCGCCCAAGTTCGTCGGCCGGATGAGCAGCCGTCACGTGCCCTACGGCGGCATCCTGTTCACTTCCGGCGCCTACGTGCTCGGCGTGGTGCTCAACTACCTGGTACCGAAGGACGCCTTCGACATCGCGATCGCGATCGCCTCGCTCGGCGTGATCACCACCTGGGCGACGCTGATCTTCTGCCAGCTGCGGCTGCGTCAGGCCGCGCTGCGCGGGGAGCTGGAACGGCCGTCCTACCGGATGCCTTGGGCGCCCTACAGCGGCTGGGCGACGTTGGGCTTCCTCGCGCTGGTCGTCGTCCTGATGGGCTTCTCCGACGGCGCCGAGAAGATCGCGTTCTACTCGATCCCGGTGCTGGTCGTGGTGCTGGCGGTCGGCTGGCGGATCGTCGGGAAACGCCAACGCCAAGAGGTGCGCTGACCCTCGCGTTTCGTCCTCTGAACGCGTTGCCGCGTTCAGAGGACGAAACGCGGTCGTCAGCTGGACGTCGGGAAGTGGAAACCGGCGGTGGAGTGCGGCCACCGCGTCGTGACGACCTTCGCCCGCGTGTAGAACCGGACGCCCGCCGGGCCGTGGATCGGGCTGTCCCCGATGAGGGAGTCCTTCCAGCCGCCGAACGAGTAGTACGACATCGGCACCGGGATGGGCACGTTCACCCCGATCATCCCGACCTTCACCTCGCGCTGGAACCGCCGCGCGGCCTCCCCGCTGCCGGTGAAGACCGCGGTCCCGTTGCCGTACGGGTTCGCGTTGATCAGCGCGATCGCTTCGTCCAGAGTGGACACCCGCACGATCCCGAGCACGGGGCCGAAGATCTCGTCACGGTAGGCGGCCATCCCGGTGGTGACGTGGTCCAAAAGGGACGGTCCGACGAAGAAACCCTCTTCGTGCCCGGCGACCCGGAGGTCCCGGCCGTCGACCACCACGGTCGCGCCCTGCTCCGCGCCGAGGGCGACGGAGTCGATCACCCGCTGCCGCGCGGCCTCCGTGACCACCGGGCCCATGTCGTTGCCCGCCTCGTGCCCGGGGCCGACTTTGATCTCGGCGGCCTTGCGCTCCAGGATCTCGACCAGTTCGTCGCCCGCCGAGCCCACGGCGACGCCGATGGAGATCGCCATGCAGCGCTGCCCGGCGGAACCGAACGCGGCGGCCGTGAGATGGTTCGCGGCGTACTCCAGATCGGCGTCGGGCAGGACGACGGCGTGGTTCTTGGCCCCGCCCAGCGCCTGCACACGTTTACCGGCCGCCGTCGCGCGTTCGTGGACGTACTTGGCGATCGGGGTCGAGCCGACGAACGACACGGCCGCGATATCGGGATGGTCCAGGATCGCGTCGACCGCGACCTTGTCCCCGTTGACCACGGTGAACACGCCGTCCGGAAGCCCCGCCTCGGCGTACAGCTCGGCGACCAGCCGGGACGCGGACGGGACCCGTTCGCTGGGCTTGAGCACGAACGTGTTGCCCGCCGCGATGGCGATCGGGTGCATCCACAGCGGCACCATGATCGGGAAGTTGAACGGCGTGATCCCGGCGACGACCCCGAGCGGCTGCCGGAAGTCGTGCACGTCCACGTCCCGCGAGACCTGGTCGGAGAAGCCGCCCTTCAGCGCGTCGGCGATCCCGCAGGCGTATTCGACGATCTCGCGGCCGCGGACGATCTCACCGCGCGCGTCGTCGATCACCTTGCCGTGCTCAGCGGAGATGATCCGCGCGAGTTCGTCCTCGTGCTTCACCAGCAGCTCGCGGAAGGCGAACATCACCTTCGTCCGCTGTGACAGCGACGAATCACCCCACGACTCGAACGCCTTGGCCGCTGCCGCCACCGCGGTGTCCACATCGGACGGTTCCGCGAGAAGCACCGCCGCCCGCGGACGTCCCGCCGCCGGGTCGTAAACCGGGGCGGTGCGGGTGGAGCCCGCCGTGGTGGCGGCGCCGTTGATCCAGTGGTCGATGGTCTTCACGCGTTGTCCTCCACAGGTGTTCACAGAAGTCCGACGGCCGTGTCGACGGCCTTGGCGACGTCGCCGTCGTGCGGGTAGAGCAGCGACCGGCCGACCACGAGGCCTTGTACGGTCGGCAGCGCGAGCGCGCGTTGCCAGGCGGCGAACGCGGCGTCGGGATCCTTGACCTCGCCGCCCAGCAGGACGGCGGGCAACGTCGAGGCGGCCAGCACGCGCTCCATGTCCTGCACCACCGGGAGTTTTAGCCAGGTGTAGGCCGACGAACGGCCGAGTGCGGAGGCGATCGTGATCGAGCGGATCACGGCGTCGGGGGAGAGGTCGGTGCGGAGGCGCCCATCGACCCAGTCCGCGAGGAACGGCTCGACCATCGCGATCAGTTTCCGGTCGGCGAGGTCGTCGACCGCCTTCGCGGTGTTCTCGAGGACGCTCGGCGTCGCCGGGTCGGTCAGGCAGATCCTGGTGAGCGTCTTGCCGCCGTCGAACCGCATCCGCTCGATGGTTTCGGCGTCGTAGCAGGCGAACCGGTCGTCGATCTCGAAAGTCGATCCCGCGAGCCCGGTGCGGTTCATCGAGCCGATGACGGTCTTGCCGTCGAGGGCGCCGAGGAGCAGCAGGTCGTCGACGATGTCCGGCGTCGCCAGCACACCGGTGACGCCGGGGCGTTCCAGTGCCAGGCCGAGGCGGTCGAGCAGTTCGCCGCGGTCGGCCATCGCGAGCGGGTCGGAGCCGACGCCGTTCGCGCCGCGCGCCGGATGGTCCGCGGCGATGATCATCGTGCGGCCCTTGTCGTTGAAGGGGGACTTCGCCCGGACGCGGGTGGCGGCGGCCACCGCGACGGCCCCGGGATCGCGCACCCGCGCGGTGACTATCCGGCGCACTGTGTCCGACAACTTCGTACCTCCCGGCTCGCGTGGTTCTGCGACCATCGCAACCTGCGAGAGACTTTGTCAAGACATATGGACATAAGGTCATAGTGGCCGGTCGCGGTAGGCTCCGCGCATGAAACCCTGGGCGCCCGGCGAGATCGTGGTGGATCCGAACGGCCCGGAGCCGCTGTATTCCCAGGTCGCCCGGCAGATCGGCGCCGCCATCGAAGACGGTAGGCTGCCGAACGGCGCCCGGCTGGACAACGAGCTCGATCTGGCCGCGCGGCTGCACCTGTCGCGGCCGACCATCCGCCAGGCGATCCAGTCGCTGGTCAACCAGGGGCTCCTCGTCCGCAAACGCGGGGTCGGCACGCAGGTCGTGCGCACCAAGGTCGCGCGGCCACTGCGGTTGAGCAGCCTCTTCGACGACCTCAGCGAACTCGGTGACAAGCCGGAGTCCGTCGTCCTAGTCAACCGGGTCGAACCCGCGGGCGACGACGCGATCGAGCACCTCGAGACGCCGGGCCTGACCCACGTCCGGCGGCTGAAGCGGGTGCGTTCGACCGGTGGCGAGCCGCTGGCGATCATGAACAACTACTTGCCTGACGGCCTCATCGCCCCGGCCGACGACGAACTGCGGGACAAGGGCCTCTACCAGCTATTGCGCTCCGCGGGTGTCCGTCTGCACGCCGCCCAGCAGAACGTCGGCGCCCGGCAGGCGACCGAGGAGGACGCCGAACTGCTCGACGAGGAGCCGGGCGCGGCGCTGCTCACCATGCACCGCACCACCTACGACGACTCCGGCAAGGTCGTGGAATACGGATGGCACGTCTACCGCGCGTCGCGCTATTCGTTCAATCTCTCACTGACCAACAACGTCTGACGGTTCGCGTTCCAGGTCGGTCTCCAGCGCGTCGTATACCGACGGACGGAACCGCCGCAGCAAGCCGGCGAGCGCCAGCCCGGCCAGCGCGACCACCAGGAGCAGCCACGGCAGGTGCGGGACGACTCCGTTGCTCGACCCGGCGAGCGTCGGGAAGTTGAGGATCGCCAGCGTCACGATCAGCCCGAGTCCCACCGCGCCCAGCCCGGGGGCGATCAGCGTCTTCACGACCCGCCGATCCCGCGTGCGGCGGAAATAGATCAGAATCGCCACGGCCGCGAACAATTGCAGGGTGAGGATCCCGAGCGTGCCGAAGCCGGTCATGCTCGCGGTGAGGTCGGCGACCGGATCGAGGCCGGCGAGCCGGAACGCCAGCGCCACCAGCGAACCGAAGGCCAGCTGGACGATCGAGGCGTAGCGAGGTGCGCCGTTGCGCGGGTCGGTCTTGCCCAGCAGCCGCGGCAGCACGCCGACCCGGCCCAGCGCGTAGAGATAGCGGGTGGCCGAATTGTGCAGCGCCAGCAGCGCCGCGAACAGGCTGACCACCAGAAGCAGCAGCATCACCTTCGTCAACGGGCCGCCGAGGTACTCCTGAGCCACCGACAGCACGAGATCGCCGCTCGACAGATGCGCGGCGGCCACGTCCTGTGCCTGCTCGGCACCGATCGCGCTGACCACGGCCCACGTCGTGAACGCGGCGAACAACCCGATGAACCCGATCGCGATGTAGGTCGCCCTGGGGATCGTCCGCTGGGGATCCTTGGCCTCCTCACCGAACAGCGCCGTCGCCTCGAAGCCGATGAAAGCGTTGGCGGCGAACAACAACGCGAGTCCGCCCGCCCCCTGGAACATGACGGACGGGCTGAACGCGGCGAACGAGAAGCCGTGCCGGAACAACACGCTGAAGTCCATGATCAGCAGAATCGACACTTCGAGGATCAGCGAGACACCCAGTACCTTCGCGCTGACCGCGATTCCCCGGCGGCTGAGCAGGAGGACCAGCACGACCGAAAGCGCGCTCCAGAACAGCCAATCGAGTTTCACGCCGAAGACGTCGTCGATCGCCGTGGCGGTGAAGAACCCGCTCGTGCCGATCGCGCCCGCGACGAAACAGTTGTAGCCGAGCATCGCGACGAACCCGGCGACGAGACCCGGCGTCCTGCCCAATCCCTTGACCACGAAGGCGTAAAAGCCGCCCGCGCTGGTGAGCACCCGCGACATCTGCGCGTAGCCGACGGCGAACAGCAGCAGGACGACCGTCGCCAGCACGAACGCCGCGACCATGCCGCCGCCGTTCCCGACCGCGATGCCGATGGCCGCGATCACGATCATCCCGGTCAGGGGCGCGACCGCGGCGAGCACAAGGAAGACGATGTCCGGCACGCCCAGGACGTTCTTGGCGAGCGACGTGTCTTCTCGGCTCATGCGGCGCTCCTCGTCTCGGCTGGACGGCCAGTATGAGAGCGGAGGTGGGCGCGGGCTTTGCCTTTGTGTGCTGGGGGCTTGTTCGTCAGCGCTGAGTGCTCCGAGTGGGTGTCCGCGCCCGGGGCCGGTTGACCGGAATCGACGCGTTTAGAGCCCATGGGACTGGTTAGTCCGATACGACCGATCTCACCGCTTAGGCTGTTCGGTCGGATTTGCCCGTCCGGTCCACGTCATCCCACCCGACCGGGTACACGGGAAGAAGCGCCGTCAGGAACGATCCGCCTCCGGTGTCCTCAAGGGGGACTCGAATGGACACACCGCTGGGAAAGTTCATGCTGCTGGTTTCGGAAGACCCGGAGGAGATACGGACCTGTCTCGCCGGCCTCTTCGGGGAATGCCGGTTCCGCGCGCGTTCGGCGTCGAAGGTCCGCGTGCACGCCCGGCGGACGAAGAACTTCACGGTCGCCTACGTCGCTTGCCCGGCCGCGGCCGAACTGCGGATCGGCTGCACCCGCCAGCACTTCCTGATCGCGGTCCCGGTCACCGGCAGAGCGGCCATTACCGGGGAAGTGTGCAATCCCGGTTCCGTGCTGGAGGCCCGCTGGTCGCGGGAGTTCGCACAGTTGATGGTGATCATCGACCGCGGAGTGCTGGAAATGCGGCTGAGCGCGATGCTCGGGTGCGCACTGCCGCAGCCGTTGCGATTCGAGGAGACGCTGAACACCGGTCGCCAGCCCGCCAAAGGATGGTATGACGCTCTGACGGCCTACGTGGGGTCGCTGGACGACACGGACAGCGCGCTGGAAATCGAAGCCGTCGCGGAGTCCGTCGAACAGGGCTTGATGACCACGTTTTTGGCCTCACAGAAGCACAATTACTGGGACGTCGTGACCGGCGAAGCGAAACTCGTGTCTTCACGCACCATTCGCGAGGCCACCCGGCTGATCGACGGGCAACCGCACCGGCATCATTCGGTGAAGAGCCTCGCCCGCGAGCTCGGGGTGAGCGTGCGCGCGCTGGAGAAGGGGTTCAAGCGGCATTTGGCGACCACTCCCAACGCCTATCTTCGCGATGTCCGGTTGGAGCGCGCCCACGCCGACCTTTCCGCTGGCGAACCCGACGCGGTCACCGTGGCACAGGTCGCCCAACGGCACGGGTTCTTCCACTTCGGGCGGTTCGCGGCCACCTATCGTGACCGGTTCGGTGAAGCCCCTTCGCATACCTTGCGCCGCCTCGTCGGGCCTTTTCGCTCGGGGTACGGATGATGGACAGGACCGTGCGCGGAAGTGATCGCCACGGCCCCATGCCCTCATACGGTGGATTGAGCGTCACCCACCGGTACATCGTTCTTCCCTGCTGCACCAGGTATGCGGCGTGACGCTTCCGGTACATCCGACGGAAGGGTCAGTGCCATGCCCCATGAGCGTGAAATACCGTCCCGAAGAAGAGGTGCCGCGGCCGTGCTGGCCGCGGCACCTCGCGTGCCGGCCGGTGACGTCCCGGCGTGGCTGACCGGCCTGCTCACCGAATGCCCCGGCCCCGACGCGGCCAGCGCATCGGCCGCGTGGGCCGGAATAGGCGAGCATTGGATCGCGCGATGGTGCGCCATCTGGCTCGCCGGGATGACCGCGGCCCGGTCCGCTCAGGCGTCAGCGGGCCTACTGGAGAACTTCAGATAGAGCAGTGCCCCCACGGCGAGCGTCGCCGCGAACAACAGGTACCAGCCCGCCAGCAGGAGCACGCCGAACACCAGGACCGTCGCGATCACCGCGAACCACCGTTGTTTGCCACCGGACGGCAGAAGCCGGACCCCGGCGGCCATCGCCACCAGGTAGATCGCGATCAGGCAGGCGTTCTCCGCGAGCAACGCCTGTTCCAGTTCGAATCCGGTGAGGATGGCGACGAGGAAGCTGATCGCGGTCCCGGTGGTCACCACGAGCAGACTGCGCCTCGGAACGTCACCCGATCGGCTGCCCTTGGCCAGCCAATGCGGCAGAGCGCCATCACGGCCCAGCGCCGCGCCGAGTTTCGCCATACTCGCCACGAACACGTTGAGCACCCCGAGGGTGACCACGACGGCGATCACCGCGGCGACCACTCGGACGGAGGTACCGAGCCCTTCGCCGAGCAACGCGGCCAGTGGCGCTTCGGTTTCCCCGGCTCGCGGGCCGAGCACGAGAATCGTCATTCCGCCGACGGCGAGATAGAGCACGCCGATGACGACGATGGAGATTCCCGTGGCCAAGGGCAGATCTCGCCGCGGATTCCGGAAATCGGGGGCCAGATGGGTCACGGTCTCCCACCCGATGAAGGCCCACACCAGCAGGCTGATCGCGGTCGCGATACCGGCGAAGCCGTGTGGCGCGAACGGCTGAAGGTTGGCCGTGTCCGCTTTCGGCGCCGCGAGCACCACGGCGCCGACCAGGAGAAGGGCCAGGAAACCGGTGAGCACCAACTGCACACGGCCGGACAGGTGCACGCCGAAAAGGTTCACCCCGATGGCGATGAGCACCAGCACGGCGGCCAGGAACATCGTCATCGTCCGGCCGCCACCGACCAGTTCGGTGATGTAGGCCGCGCCGAACGCGCTGGCGGCGGGCATTCCCGCCAGGGTGCCGAAATAGAACCACCATCCGGTCACGGCCGAGGTCTTGGGGCCGAACGCCCGCAGGGCGAACGTCGCCGGCCCCCCGGCGTCCGGATGGCGTCCCGCCAGCGCGCCGAAGGTCGCCGCGACCGGGGCGGAGACCAGCACCAGGACCAGGAAGGCGATCAGGGACGCCGGACCCGCCGCCTTGGCCGCCAGCGCCGGCAGTACCAGCAGACCGGTGCCGAGGACGGCGCCGACGTACAGCGCGACGCCCTGCGGCACGGTCAGATGCCGGGTGTTCGACCGGGACGAGTGCTCGACTGTCGATCGGCTCATGACCGTCAGATACCCGGCGCGCGCCTGCGGTTAACTTCGGCGGCGGGATCAGGTGGAGAGCGGCGTTCGGTTATTGAGGCTTAAGGCGAACGTGTGGTGGTGGGTGAAGGGAGCCTTCGGCCCTGGCCACTCACGACCTCCCGCGCCGTCCATCTCACCGCCGGCGCCCATGTCGCGAAAGCCACTTTCGCGACGCCTGATGTCCCGAAAGTGGCTTTCGCGACACCCCTACGCCACGTTCGCCGTATTTCCACAGAACGCTCAAGACTCGCGCGGCGCGGGAAAGGAAGGCCACCCGTGCGGCTTCTCCAGAATCTCGATGGTCGCCTGGTCGACCAAAAAGTACTGCCCGCCGTCCTCGCGAGGGTTCGTGTAGGCCGCCGTCGCGATCGAGCGGCCGAAGTCGGCCATCACCGCGATGGGATAGCCGCCGTCGAAGATCTCGCCGTGCGCGGCCGTCGCGACGGTCCCGGTTTCGTACCAGGTGACGAAATACTGCGCCGGGCCGGTTTCGAAGACGCGCAGTGTCGCCTCTCTCTGCCGGACGCCGGCGAAGTCGCCGGACACGCCGGTCCAGATCATCGTCGTCCGGTCCGCGTAGTGCTGCTCCAGCACGTTCCCGGAGCCGTAATGGAAGTTCGCGCGCAGCCCGACGAGGTCGGTGCTGAGCGGATGGGTCCCGGTCACGGGGAAGAAACGGACGTCGAGTCGCACGGGCTGAAACCTCCGGGTAGCTGGTATCCGCAGGTTTAGCAGCCCGTCGCACCTCGATCGTTGTCCGGCGAAGCGACCCTGTTGTCGGTGAACGCGAGGATCAGTCGAACATGCCGGGCTGGTAGTCGCCCGCCGGTGTCCTGGCGATGACGTTGAGCCGGTTGTACGCGTTGATCGCGGCGATCAGCGCGATCAGGGCACCGATCTGCTCGTCGTCGTAGTGCTTGCGGACCTGCGCCCAGGTCTCGTCGCCGACACCGTGGTGGGCGTCGGCGATGCGGGTGCCCTCCTCGGTGAGCGCCAACGCCGCCCGCTCCGCCTCGGTGAACACGTTCGCTTCCCGCCAGGCGGCGACCAGGTTGAGCCGCACCGAGGTCTCGCCGGCATGCGCGGCGTCCTTGCTGTGCATGTCGGTGCAGAAGCCGCAGCCGTTGATCTGGCTGGCGCGGAGCTTCACCAGTTCCTGGGTCGCGTGCGGCAGCGAGGAGTCCTCGATCGGCCGGTTCGCGGCGCCGAGACGCTTGACGTACTTGACGATGACGTCGTTCTCGAACAGGTTGATACGCGGTTCCATGATCTTTCCTCTCCGTCGGTTCTGCACACATGACGAGCGGGACCGAGAGGGTGTGACAGCTTTCGGCGTGACGCCGGTCACGCGGATTCGCCGACCGGCGACGGGTATCCGCCGGGTATGGGCAACCGTCCGGCCAGTGCCGTCTCGCTGTTCACCGCCGTCGGGACCGGGCTCTGCCTGATCGTGGGGCTGATCGCCCTGCTCCGGCATTGGTCGCCGGGCTATCTGGCGATCTGGTGCGCCGTGCTGGCCGTGGCCGTCGGCTTCAATCTGTGGGCGGCGAAGGGGCGTGAATGAGATCCGCGAGGATTTCGGCGCCGTCGACCACGCGCGGGCCGGGCCGGTTGAAGTAGGCGGGTCCGTCGAGGACGTGCACGGCCGGGATGTCGCCCCAGCCCGGCAGGCCGGTCAGCAGATGCAGTTCCGCCTCGGTCCGCTCCGGCGGAAACCCGCAGGGCATGAGCAGCAGCACGTCGGGACGCGCCGCGACGACAGCGTCCCACGTGATCGGCCGAGTGTGTTCGCCCGCGGCGGCGAGCAGGGGGACGCCGCCCGCGGCTTCGATCTGCTCCGGGACCCAGTGCCCGGCGGGCCAGAGCGGGTCGAGCCATTCGATGGCCGCCACCCTCGGCCGCGGTCGTCCCGCGCCCCGCGCGCGGACCGCGTCCAGTCGCTCCTGGAGGAGACGGGCCTCAGCGGCCGCGCGTTCGGGGACACCCAGCACGTCGCCGAGCGTGGCCAAGCAGGTGAAGATGCCGCCGAGCGTCCTCGGTTCGAGGCTCACCACCCGGATGTCGCCGTCCATCGCGCGCACGGTCTCCGACACCTGCCGGTAGGAGACCGCGCAGACGTCGCAGAGATCCTGCGTGAGGACGACGTCGGGCTCGGCCGCCGCGAGCAGCGTGGCGTCCAGTGAGTACAGAGCCGACCCGCGATGCTCCCCGCCGACGGCCGCCGAAATCTCCCGGCTCGACAGCGCGTCGTGATCGATCGTGCTGCTCGTGACCACAGGGACGTCGTCCAGCGCGCCGGGTGGCCAGTCGCATTCGTGGGTCCGGCCGGCCAGTGACGGCAGGAGGCCGAGAGCCGCGACGAAGTCGGTCGCGGCGGGGAGCAGCGAGACGATCCGCATCCGTCCACGGTAGGTGACCAGCCCATTCTGCACATCTGCGCGGAGCAAATGCGTGAAAGTGCGCTAACAGAGCATTGACGTTGCACAAAACTGCACCTAACGTGACAGCTATTGCGCACAACTGGCACGGATGGGGAGTTCATGAGCGGGACCTTCATGGCGGCGGAGATCGCGAGCCAGCCCGGCTGCTGGCGGGAAGCGGCCGCGCTGGCCTCGGCGAACAGTGACCTGTTGCCGCCGCCGGGCGCGCGGGTCGCGATCGTCGGCTGCGGCACCTCGTGGTTCATCGGCCAGGCGTACGCCGTCCTCCGCGAGTCCGCCGGGCTCGGTGAGACCGACGCCTTCGCCGCGTCGGAGTTCCCGTCCGCCCGGGGTTACGACCACGTCGTGGCGTTGACCAGGTCGGGTACGACGACCGAGGTCCACGCCTTGCTGGCGAAGCTGCGGGGCAAGGTCCCGACCATCGCGATCACCGGCGTGCCGCGCGAGATCGAGGCCGCCGCGGACACGATCGTCGACCTTTCCGTGGTGGACGAACGCTCGGTCGTGCAGACCCGGTTCGCCACGACGGCGCTGGCGATGCTGCGCGCCCACCTCGGCGAGGACCTGACCGCGGTGGCCGACCAGGCCGAACGCGTACTCGCCGAACCGTTGCCCGACGAACTGGTCACCGCGGAGCAGTTCAGCTTCCTCGGCACCGGCTGGTCCGTGGGCATCGCGAACGAAGCCGCGCTCAAGTTCCGCGAGGCCTGCCTGCTGTGGACCGAGTCGTACCCGGCGTGGGACTACCGGCACGGGCCGATCAGCATCAGCGAGCCCGGCCGGGTGACCTGGATGTTCGGTCAGGCGCCGGAAGGGCTGGCCGGCGACGTCGCCCGCGCGGGCGGCCTGTTCGTCGAAAGCGGCCTGGACCCGCTGGCGGACCTGGTCCGCGCGCAGCGTGTCGCCGGGGTCATCGCCGCCCGCAAGGGACTCGACCCGGACAACCCCCGCAGCCTCACCCGTTCCGTCGTCCTGACCTGAAAGCCCGTTGGCGGAGCTGTGAGGTATTCGGAAAGGGACCAGCGGTCGCGGGTTCACCGACAGGCGAATGGGGCCGCGTCGTGATCGTCACCGTCACGCCGAACACCGCGCTGGACGTCACGTACACAGTGGACGGTCTGCGGCCCGGTGACGTGCACCGGGTACGGGACGTGCGACACCGGGCGGGCGGCAAGGGCGTCAACGTCGCCCGCGTGCTGCACACGCTCGGCGCCGACGTCCGGGCGGTCTTCACGGCGGGTGGCTCGACGGGAGCCGCCGTCGTGGGTGATCTCGCGGCGGCGGGTATCGCGGCGGGTGTCGTCCCGATCGGCGGCGAAACGCGGCGCACCACCACGGTCCTCGCGGGCGACGGATCGGTCACGTTGCTCAACGAGCCGGGGCCACGGCTCACCGAGGACGAATGGCAAGCGCTTGCGTCGGCCGTCAGAACCCGGAAACCGGAAGTGCTCGTCTGTTCGGGCAGCCTGCCGCCCGGAGCCGGGGGATACGCCGGGCTCTTCGGCGACGCACCGTCCATCTTGGACACTTCCGGCGAGGCGCTGCTCGCCGGACTGGCCGGGAAGCCGTCCGTGGTCAAACCGAACGCGGACGAGCTGCGTGAGGTCACCGGCCTGCGGGACCCGGTGGCCGCCGCGGCCGAACTCCGCAGGGCCGGGGCGGGCGCCGTCGTCGTCTCGCTGGGGCCCGAGGGGCTCCTGGCGGTGACCGGATCCGGCACCTGGCACGCGGCACCGTCCACTGTGCTCCGCGGCAACACCACCGGCGCGGGTGACGCCGTCGTCGCCGCGCTGGCGCTGGGGCTCAGCCGCGCCGAATCGTGGCCGGACATCCTGCGCCGGGCCGTCGCGTTGTCCGGGGCGGCCGTGCTCGGCCCGCTCGCGGGCGACGTCGACCTCGCGCACTACCAAGCCGAACAGGGGCTGGTCGCCGTGCGCGCCCGCCCGGACTAGGAGAACTGCCATGCCTCTGGTGGGAACCGGGGAGATCGTCGGAGCCGCCGCGGCGGCCGGGCGCGGCTGCGGCGCGTTCAACGCGATCCAGCTCGAACACATCACCGCCATCGTCGACGGCGCGGCCGCGGCCGAAGCGCCGGTGATCGTGCAGCTGAGCCAGAACGCCGTGAAGTACCACGGCTCGCTGGCGCCGGTGGGCGCGGCGGCGCTGGCCGCGGCGAGAAGCGCCGCCACACCGGTCGCCGTGCACCTCGACCACGCCGAATCGGCCGACCTCGTCCGCGAGGCGGTCGCGCTCGGCTTCGGCTCCGTCATGTTCGACGCGTCCAAACTGGACTACACCGACAACGTGCGGACGACCAGGGAAGTCGCCGCGTACTGCCATGACCACGGGGTCTGGGTCGAGGCCGAACTCGGCGAGGTCGGGGGCAAGGACGGCGTCCACGCGCCCGGCGCGCGCACCGATCCGGACGAGGCGGCGGAGTTCGTCGCGTCCACCGGGGTCGACGCGCTCGCGGTGGCGGTGGGCAGTTCGCACGCCATGCTCACCCGTGACGCCGCACTGGACTTCGAGCTGATCGCGCGCCTGCGGGAACGCGTGCCGGTGCCGCTGGTGCTGCACGGTTCGTCCGGCGTACCGGACGAGGGGCTGACCGAGGCGGTACGGGCCGGGATGACGAAGATCAACATCGCCACCCAGCTCAACAAGGTGTTCACCGCGGCCGCCGCGGAAGACTGGCGCGCGCATCCGGAGCGCGTGGACCCGCGAAAGTACCTCGGTGCCGGGCGCGCCGCGGTCGCCGTCGAGGTGCGGCGGCTGCTGGGAGTGCTCAAGCTTGATCATGTTGAACCGGTCAAGGTGACGATTGAGCAGACTTTGCGCGATTAAGTGTTGACATGTGCGCGAAACCTCACAAAACTGCGCAACAACAAGCAGAACTTGTGTGATCTTCGATCCAGGTGGTGGCGGATGCGGGTAGGCAGGCTCACGGCAGTGACATCAGCGATGGCAGGGGCGGCGCTCCTGCTCGCGGGATGCGGCGGCGGGGACGCGGCCGGTGGCACCGGCGAGAACGCGCTCCCGGGCGTCGACCAGTTCCTCAACGCGCCCTGTCCGGAAGCGGGCGTGAAACCCGTGACGGACAAGGAATTCACGTACTGGTCCATGTGGACGGCCGACGAGCCGCAGGGCAAGGTTCTCCAAAAGGCCTTCAAATGCTTCCAGGAGAAGACCGGCGTCAAGGTCGACGTGCAGTGGCTGGGCCGCAAGGCCTACACGCAGAACCTGGTGCCCGCGCTGAACACCGACGCGGTGCCGGACCTGTTCGACCAGGACGTCAGCAAGGTCGGCGCGGCGGTCATGACGCCGGGCGGCACGCAGAGCGTCGACGACGTGTTCGCGATGAAGGTCGGCGAGGGTGACAAGACCGTCAAGGACGTGCTTTCGCCCAGCTCGTACGACTTCCCGCAGAACAAGGACCGCGAGGGCCACAACTTCATGGTCCCGTACACGATCCAGTCGAGCGCGTGGTGGTTCAACAAGGACACCGCAGGCGACATCCAGCAGCCGAAGACGATGGACGAGCTGATCGGCCTGTTCGACAAGGCGAAGGCCGACGGCAAGGCCGCCATCAGCCTCGACGGCGACATCCCGTTCTACAACATGTACTTCTACACCCAGCTCGCCGAGCGGTACGTCGGCGCGGGCGGGCTCTACAAGGCCGCGACCGACAAGACCGGCCAGGCGTGGAAGACCGAGCCCGGTTTCCTCAAGGCGGCCACCGAAACCGCGAAGCTGCCCAAGTACTTCATCGACGGCTGGGACGCGGCGAAGTTCCCGCAGGTGCAGCAGCGCTGGGCGGACGGCGACTCCCGGTTCCTCTACGTCGGCAGCTGGGCGCCGAGCGAGACCCGTGAGTACCTGGACAAGCAGGGCGCCGGAACGAAGATCAACTACGGCTCCTTCCAGTTCCCCATGCCCGAAGGCGCCACGCACGACACCGTCGAGCAGATGTCGATCGGCTTCTCGGTGACCAAGAAGGCCAAGCACCCCGAGGCGGCCAAGGCGTTCATCGCCTACTTCCTCAACAAGGACCTGCTCGCCGGGATCCCGATCGTGGCCGACAACCTCGTGCCGCGTGCCGACCTCGCCGTGCCGGACGACCTCAAGCAGGTCAAGGCCGCGCTGGACGACCCGAAGAAGGAGCACGTCCTGCAGTACGACGGGATCGACGGTATCGCCGGCGGCAAATGGCAGACCGACGTCTTCGACCCCGCCGACATCGCGCTGCTGAAGGGGCAGATCACCCCGCAGCAGTTCGTGGACCAGCTCGCCACCAAGGGCGCCGAGTTCTGGAAGAACCAGGGCTGATGGCGACGGTCACGACGCCGCCGAGGCCGACCGCGCCGTCGGTGCGGGCGGTGAAGGCCGGGGCGCACCTGGGTCGCAAGAAACGGCTGTTCTGGCCGTTTGCCGCGCCGGCGCTGGTGCTGTACCTGGCCTTCCTGGTCCTGCCGACGATCGCGACCGTCGTGCTGAGCTTCACCAGCTGGGCCGGGGCGGGGGACACGCCGGAACCGAACGGCGTCACCAACTATACGCAGATGTGGGCGAGCGACTCGTTCCAGTACGCCTTCCGCAACACGCTGATCTACGTGTTCCTCGGCGGGATCGGCACGTTCGCGCTGGCGTTCCTGTTCACGATGGTGCTGCGGGACATGAAGGGCGGCAAGATCGTCCGCGCGATCCTGTTCTTCCCGAACATCGTCGCGCCGGTCGCGCTCGGCATGTTCCTCGGCTTCGTCTTCAAGTACCAGCCGGGGAAGCAGGGCCTGGCGAACTACGTGCTGGAGAGTCTCGGCGCGGACGCGGCGAAGTTCCTCGCACCGTCCAATGTGACCGGTGTGGTGACGGCTTCGCTGATCTGGGCCAGCTCCGGTTTCTACATCACCATCCTGATGGCCGCGGTCGACCGCATCCCGCCGTATCTCTACGAGGACGCCGAGCTGGGCGGCGCGTCGCCGTGGCAGAAGTTCAAGAACATCACGCTGCCGATGACCTGGGACGTCGTCGGGGTCGCCGGGGTGCTGTGGACGATCAACGCGCTCAAGATCTTCGAGCTGGTGTTCGTGCTGGCCGGTCCGGGCACCTACGCCCCGCCCAACGAGGCGTGGACGTTGGGGATCTACGTGTTCGACCGGACCTTCGGCTCGAACGGCACCCCGGACTTCGGTGCCGCGTGTGCCTGCGCGGTGGCGATGATCGCGCTGGTGTCCGTGCTCGTGGTCCTGCTCCGCCGGTTGATGCGCCGTGACGCGATCCAGTTCTGAGGGAGATCACATGTCCGTCACCGACGTCGAGGCGCCTGCGCGCCCGTCGCCGAAACCGGTGCGCAAGCCGCCACGCAAACCGCGTCCGGCGCCCGGCTCCAAACGGTTCAGCCCGTTGCGGGTACTGGGTTCCACCATCGTGTGGCTGTTCACCGCGGGCAACATCCTGGTGCTGTACTGGCTGCTCACGGCGTCGTTCAAGACGCCGGTGGAGATCTTCACCAAGCCGTTCGCCCTGCCGTACCAGTGGTTCCATGTCGGCAAGCCGTTCCGGAACTTCATCTACGCCTGGAACAACGCCGGGTTCGGGCAGGCCGTGCTGACCACCGTGCTCCTGGTCGGGCTGGCGACGGTCGTGACCGTCGCCGTCTCCGCGCCCTGCGCGTATGCCCTGACCAGGCTCGGTGTCCGCGGTGCCGGCCCGATGACGAACGTCGTCGCGATCGGGATGGGCGTGCCGTTCCAGACCGTGATCATCCCGCTGTTCGTGGTGCTCAGCAAAGTGCACCTGGACAACGAGTACGGCCTGTTCGTGCTGTACGTGGCGCTGTCGATCCCGTTCACGGTGTTCCTCATGACGGGGTTCTTCCGGTCGCTGCCGGACGAACTGGAGGAGGCGGCCGCGCTCGACGGTGCGTCTCCGACGCGCACGTTCTTCTCGGTCATGCTGCCGCTGACCCGCGGCGGGATGATCACCGCGCTGACGCTGAACGCCATCGGCCTGTGGAACGAGACGCTGCTGGCGATCGTGTTCCTCAAGGACCAGGCGCATTTCACGCTGTCCCGCGCGCTCTTCACCTTCTACGGGGCCGCGAGCTACCAGTCGGAGTACGGCGGCCTGATCGCCGGGGTGGCGATCGTCGTGCTCCCGATGCTCGTGCTCTACCTCGTGCTCGCCCGCCGGATCATCACCGGCCTGACCCTCGGCGCCGGAAAGTAGGACCTGATGGCCACCGTGACCTTCTCCGACACCACGCGGTTCTACGCCGGCGTGGAACGCCCCGCGGTCGACGGCCTCGACCTGGAGGTCGCCGACGGCGAATTCCTGGTGCTGGTCGGCCCGTCCGGCTGCGGGAAGTCGACCACGCTGCGGATGCTCGCCGGGCTGGAAGGCGTCGACGACGGCACCATCCACATCGGCGACCGCGACGTCACCGAACTCCCGCCGAAGGACCGGGACATCGCCATGGTGTTCCAGAACTACGCGCTCTACCCGCATATGACGGTGGGGGAGAACATCGGCTTCCACCTGAAGCTGGCGAAGATGGCCAAGGCCGAACGCGAACGCAAGGTGCGCGAGGCCGCGGCGGTGCTCGACCTGACCGAGTACCTGGACCGCAAACCCGCGAATCTGTCCGGCGGGCAGCGGCAGCGCGTCGCGATGGGGCGGGCGATCGTGCGGGAGCCCAGCGTGTTCCTGATGGACGAGCCACTGTCCAATCTGGACGCGAAGCTCCGGGTGCAGACGCGGACCCAGATCGCGTCCCTGCAGCGGCGGCTGGGCATCACGACGCTCTACGTCACGCACGACCAGGTCGAGGCGATGACCATGGGCGATCGGGTCGCCGTGCTGAAGGACGGGATCCTGCAGCAGTGCGACACTCCGGTCGGGCTGTTCGCGAAGCCGGTCAACGTGTTCGTCGCCGGGTTCATCGGCTCGCCCGCGATGAACCTCCTGGAGACCACTGTGGACACCGACGGCGCCGTCGCAGGCGGCACGCGGCTGCCGCTGACCCCGGCACAGCGTTCGGCGCTGACCGGTCCCGGCATCGTCGTCGGCGTCCGGCCCGAGGGCTGGACGATCGGGGACGGCGGTTTCGAGGCCGTCGTCGAGGTCGTCGAGGAACTGGGCAGCGACCAGTATCTCTACTGCCGGGACGGCGATCGCGTGCTGACGGTCCGCACCCCGGGCATGGCCCCGTGGCAGCGCGGCGAGCCGATCACCCTGACGCCGCAACCGGGCGCGGTGCACCTGTTCGACGCCGCCACCGGCGATCGGCTCCCGGACGCATGACCCGCCTGTACCGCACCGGGCTGGTGCTCCCGGCCGCCGAGCTGGGGCTGGAGAACCCCTTGCCGCCTCTTCGGAAACCCGAAGCGGTGGCCAAGGTGTCCAATGTGGACGAGCTGCCACCGGAGCTGGCGGAGAACATCGGCTACGGCCGTCTGGACACGCCGCTGCCGTGTCTGCTGCAGGACGGCTACACCCGCGAGCGCACGGAACGCGAGCTTCCGGCGCTGGTGCTGGAGAACGAAGAACTCCGCGCCACCGTGCTGCCGTCGCTGGGCGGACGGCTGTACTCGCTGGTCCACAAGCCGTCCGGCCGCGAGCTGCTCTATCGCAATCCGGTGTTCCAGCCGGCGAACCTCGCCCTGCGGGACGCGTGGTTCGCGGGCGGTGTCGAATGGAATCTCGGGAGTACCGGGCATACGACGCTGACCTGCGAGCCGATGTTCGCCGCGGAGATCGAGGGGCCGGACGGCACGCCGGTGCTGCGGCTGTGGGAGTGGGAACGCACTCGCGACCTGCCGTACCAGATCGACTTCTGGCTGCCCGACGGCTCGGAGCACCTGCTCGTGGCCGTGCGGGTGCGGAACCCGCATCCCCACGACGTCCCGGTGTACTGGTGGTCGAATATCGCGGTGCCGCAGAACGAAGGCACCCGGGTGCTGGCGCCCGCGACCCAGGCGTGGCACTACGGCTATTCGGGGCGGCTCGACCTGGTCGACGTGCCGGGCGAGCTGACCTATCCAGCCCGCGCCGAAGCCGCGGCGGACTACTTCTTCGAAGTGACCGGAAGGCCGTGGGTCGCCGCCGTCGAGGCCGACGGGACGGGGCTGGCCCAGCTGTCCACCGGCCGCCTGCGCGGCCGGAAGCTGTTCCTGTGGGGTGAATCCACCGGTGGACGCCGCTGGCAGGAGTGGCTGGCTCCCGGCGCCGGCGGCTACCTGGAAATCCAGGCCGGGCTGGCCCGCACCCAGCTGGAGCATCTGCGCTTGCCGCCGGGGGAGAGCTGGGACTGGCTGGAGGCTTACGGTCCGGTCACCGTCGATCCGGCGACGGCGCACGGGGACGACTGGGCGGCTGCTCGCGAAGCCGTCGCCACCGGACTGCCGTCGGCGGAGTCTCTGGACGAGTATCTCGGTGCCTGGCGGAAGATCGCCGACGTCACGCCGGAATCCTTCCTGTCCACCGGCTCCGGCTGGGGAGCGCTGGAAAACCGGCGCGCGCCGATGTGCCTGCCCGGCACGCCGTTCCCGGACGAGTCGCTCGGGCGGGACCAGGAGCCGTGGCTCGCGTTGCTCGACGGGACGCCACCGGACGGTGATCCGCTCGCGGTGCCGCCGCCGACGCTGGTGAACCGGTACTGGGCGGACATCCTGGAGTACGCGCCGAAGAACTGGCTCACCTGGTACCACCGAGGTGTCGCCCACTGGGCCGCCGGACGGCATTCGGACGCTGTCGGAGCCTGGCGCGAGTCCGTCTCGGCGGCCGAGAACCCTTGGGCACTGCGGAATCTCGCGGTCGTCACGGCCGGGCACGAGGCCGCATGGCTGTACCGGCGGGCGGTCGCCCTCGTGCCGTCACTGCGTCCTCTGGTCGTCGAGGCCATCGCGGCGCAACTCGCCGCCGGCCTCCCGGACGAAGCGGGCGAGCTGCTGGCCGGGCTGCCGGTGGAGGGACGGATCGCCCTGCTGACCGCCCGCACCCGGCTGGCCCTCGGCGACGCCGCCGGGGCCAAGGCCGTGTACGACACGGGTTTCGAGGTCGCGAACATCAGGGAAGGGGAAACGTCTTTGTCGGACATTTGGGCGGCGGTCTCCGGGGAACCGCTGCCGGAACAGCACGACTTCCGGATGAAGTGACCGGCCGGGCCACTCGACCGGCGTGCCGCTCGCGGCGGACAACCGCGATGCAGCATACTGCTCGAAACAGTGGCCAACAGCGCAACGTCATGCGCGATAGGCCGCAGCGAGCTAGGAGTGGCGCCGATGGCCCGGCACGAACGGCTGAGCACCCTGCTGGACCTGCTGGGGCAGCGGGAAAAGATCGACGTCGAGGACGTGGCCGAGGAGCTGAACGTCTCCGCGGCCACGATCCGGCGCGACCTCGATCACCTGGCGGAGCAGCAGCTGCTCACCCGCACCCGAGGTGGCGCGGTGGCCAACGATCTCGCCTACGACCTGCCGTTGCGGTACAAGACCGCGCGGCACGTGCCCGAAAAGCAGCGGATCAGCGTCGCCGCGGCGGCGCTCGTCGCGCAGGGCATGGTGGTGGGCCTCAACGGCGGGACGACGACGGCCGGGGTCGCGCGGTCGCTGGCGACGCGGTCCGATCTGGCCGGTCTCCGTGATTCGCCGGGGCTGACCGTGGTCACCAACGCGCTGAACATCGCGCACGAACTCGCGGTCCGGCCGCATGTGAAGATCGTGGTCACCGGCGGGGTCGCGCGTCCGCAGTCGTTCGAGCTCAGTGGTCCGCTGGCGACGCGCGTGCTCAGTGAACTGACGATCGACCTGCTGTTCCTCGGCGTCGACGCGTTCGACGCCGACGCAGGGGCCTTCGCGCATCACGAGGGCGAGGCGAGTATCAACCGGCTGATGGTCGAGCGGGCGGAACGCGTCGTCGCGGTCGCCGACGGTTCGAAGCTGGGCCGTCGCGCGTTCGCGCGGATTTGCGCGACCCCGCAGGTGCACGCCCTGGTCACCGACTCCAACGCCGATCCGAAGGTGCTGCGGGCCTTCGAGGCCGCCGGCGTCGAGGTCCAAGCCGTCTGACCAAGTCCGTGAAGGCCCCCTTTCCTGTCGAGATAGCGCGGACCTGGTTCTGAACACTGACAGGGCGGGCAACTGCCGAAAGTGTCCACAAGGGACACTTCTTGGCGACGGAATGTCCACTTGATGCACGTATGCCCGGTTCCGCGCGGGGTCGTGAGTGGTAAAGAGGGTTAGAACAACCCAAAACACTCACGACCCCCTCGCGAAGACGTGCAAATCGCCCTAATTGGGCACTGCGCCCTTGATTCGAGTCCCTTGTGGACGGTTCGGATCCAGGCCTCTTGACCGAGTCTGCTCCTGTGGGCGCCGCCGACAGGGGCACTCTTTGTGACATAAGGATCTTCGGGCGGCCCGACGAAAGTCGGCAGCACCGCTTCGGCGGATGACTTTGCGCGAACCGTGCGCTATACAGGGAACATCTTGCGTATTCATGCGCGAAAGGTGTCTCGAATGAGCAGAGTTGCGCAATCCCTGAGTTGTTTGGCCGCAGTGGCCTTACTCGGGCTTTCCCCGGTCGCCGCCCACGCGGATCCGGCCGCGGCGTCGTCCGGCAAGCTGGGCGATCTGACCGGGATCTCCGCCGAAGGCCCCACGGTCACGCTGAAGTCGGGAAGTGCCGCGGTGCGCGTCGGCTTCCCGGCCGAAGGCGCCGTCCGGGTCTGGCTGGCGCCGGACGGCACGTTCACCGATCCGGCCGGAAGCAAGATCGTGCTGCCGCGTACCGGTGCCCCGGTCACGCCGAAAAGGACGGACAAGGGGGACTACTGGGCGATTTCCACGGGCAAGGCGACGCTGCGGGCGTACAAGCACCCGCTGCGGCTCGCGTTGTACGACGGCGCGGACCGCAAGCGGCTCTGGGAGGAGTCTGCGCCGCTGTCGTGGACCGGCAAGCAGACCACGCAGACCCTCGCCCGGACGGCGACCGAGCAGTTCGTGGGCGGCGGCGAGCAGAACGGCCGCTTCAGCCACCGTGACCAGACGATCCGGATCTTCGCCGACTACAACTGGAACGACGGCGGAGCCCCGAACTCGCAGCCGTTCTACGCCTCCACAGCCGGATACGGCGTGCTGCGCAACACCTTTGCGCAGGGCACCTACGCCTTCACCGAGCCGGTGCGCACCACGCACGACGAGCGCCGCTTCGACGCGACGTACGTCGTCGGCGATGGGCTCAAGGACGTCATCACCGGCTACACCGATCTGGTCGGGAAGCCTTTCCTGCCACCGCTCTACGGTCTCGAACACGGTGACGCCGACTGCTACCTGCACAACGCCAACCGTGGTGAGCGGCACACGCTGGACGCGGTCAAGGTCGCGGAGGGCTACACCGAGCACGGCATGCCCAACGGCTGGATGCTCGTCAACGACGGATACGGCTGCGGGTACGAAAACCTCCAGCAGACCGGTGAAGGCCTCCGCAAGAACAACATGCAGCTCGGGCTGTGGACCGAGAACGGCGTGCCGAACCAGGTCGAGGAGGTCAAGGCCGGCGTCCGGGTCCGCAAACTCGACGTCGCGTGGGTCGGCCCGGGGTACGAGTTCGCGCTGGACGCCTGCGACACCGCGTACAAGGGCATCGAGGACAACAGCGACGCGCGCGGTTTCGTCTGGACGCCGGTCAGCTGGGCGGGCGCGCAACGCTGTGGCGTGCTGTGGAGCGGCGACCAGGCCGGTTCGTACGACTACATCAAATGGCAGATCCCGACCTACGCCGGCGCCACGACGTCCGGCATGGCGTACAACACCGGCGACATCGACGGCATCTTCGGCGGCAGCCCGCAGACCTACGTCCGCGACCTGCAGTGGAAGGCGTTCCTGCCGGTCTCGATGACGATGGACGGCTGGGCCGCGTCGGACAAGCAGCCGTGGCGCTACGGCGAGCCGTACACCTCGATCAACCGCAAGTACCTGCTGCTCAAGGAGCGGCTGCTGCCCTACACCTACAGCCATTCGGTGGAGGCGCACAAGACCGGCGTCGGGCAGGTCCGCCCGCTGGCGCTCGAGTACCCGGACGACCCGAACGTCTGGGGCGAGAAGGCGAAGTACGAGTTCCTCTCCGGCAAGGACTTCCTGGTCGCGCCGGTGTACGAGAACTCGACCGTCCGCAACGGCATCTACCTGCCGAAGGGCACCTGGGTCGACTACTGGAGCGGCAAGACCTACACCGGACCGACCACTGTGGACGGTTACGACGCGCCGCTCGACACGCTGCCGCTGTTCGTCCGCGCCGGGGCCGTGGTACCGATGTGGGCCGAAGGCACGAAGTCGTGGCAGACCAGGGACAAGGGCGTGCTCGACCTCGACGTCTATCCGCAGGGCAAGGGTGCCTTCACGCTCACGGAGGACGACGGCGTGACTCGCGCCTACAAGAACGGCGACCAGGCGAAGCAGACGTTCACAGTCGACGCGCCGACGTCCGGCCTGGGCACGGTGACGGTTGGGATCGGCGCCAGTTCCGGTTCCTACACCGGGAAGCCCGCGTCGCGGAACTACCAGCTGACCGTCCACACGGGAAGCAAGCCCGCGACGGTACTGGCCGGCACTTCGATCCTGCGGCAGTACGGCAGCAAAGCCGAACTGGACGCCGCACCGTCGGGCTGGTGGTTCGACCCGGCCACCGGTGGGGTCGTCCGGGTCAAGACCGGCAAGATCGGTGCCGGTGATCGTCAGGACGTCCGGCTGTTCGGCACGAGCGCGGTCGGCGGGATCTTCCCCGAAGACCGCGACGGTTCGGTCGCCCTCTCCGTGCCGGCGGTCGCCGGTCCGGGGCAGACCGCGACGGGCACGCTGAGCTTCACCAACGGCACGCCGCTGCCGGTCCGGGACGTCTCCTTCTCCCTGCCTGCCAAGGGTTTCCGAGTCGAGGTGCCCGCCGGGCCGCGACTGGTGATGCCCGGCAAGACCGTCCAGGTCCCGGTGAAGGTGACGCCGGACGCGGGGATCAAGCCGGACGACTACCAGCTCACCGCGTCGGCGTCGTACCAGGCGCGGCTCGGCGAGCACCGGGTCACCGACTCGGTGACGGTCACCGTGCCGCATGCTTCGCTGGCCGCGGCCTACGGCAACGTCGGCGTCACCGACGCGGCCCACGTCGCGGTGGGTGATCTCGATGGCGGCGGCAGCAGTTTCCGGGCGGAAGGGCTCGCCGAGGCAGGTCTCAAGCCCGGCGCGGGCTTCTCCGCACTCGGTGCTCAGCTGACCTGGCCCGTGACCGGTAGCGGGCAGAAGGACAACGTGCTCGCGTCCGGTCAGACGATCGCGGTGCGGGGTACGGGCGCCAAGCTGGTGCTGGCGGGAACCGGTACGGGCACGGCGAAGGGCACGGTGGTCGTCCGCTACGCCGATGGCAGCACCAGCCGGGCCGAACTCGGATTCCCCAACTGGTGCTGCGCCGATCCGGCCCAGTACGGCGCGACCACGGTGGCGACCGTGCTGGGCAAGAACACCCGCACGGGGGCCGCGTACCCGACCACGCCGTACCGGGTGTTCGCGAACTCCGTCCCGCTGACCGCGGGGAAGGAGGTCGTCGCGGTGACCTTGCCGTCGAACACCGCGATGCACGTCTTCGCGGCGGGCATCGGCTGAGCGCCTCGTGAGTGGTAAGGACGGTTAGAACCGTCCTTACCACTCACGAGTCAAGCCGCGACGGGCGTCCACAGCGCGTCGATGGCGCGTTCGGCCTCGGCCTGGCTGGCTTCGGCCAGCGGGATGAGGTCCGCCATCGCCGGATTGACCATCGCCATGGTCAGCTCGGCGGTGACGAAGCGCGGTTCGAGGCCGGTCAACGAGATACCGTGCGGGATCCACGCCTGCGCGTGGTCCCAGCCCTCGCGTGGGGTGCCTTCTCCGTAACCGCCGCCGCGTGCGGTCACGACGATGAAGTCACGGCCGCTGAGCAGGCCTTCCCTGGTCTCCATGTTGACCGACAGTCCCGGCGCGATCAGGTGGTCCACCCAGGCCTTGACCGTGCTCGGCGGGCCGAAGTTGTACAGCGGCAGGCCCAGCAGGATCGTGTCGGCCGCCTTCACCTCGTCGACGAGCTCCTTGATGAGCCGCCAGGCCGCGGCCTGCTCCGGGGTGTGCTGCTCCGGCGGGGTCGCCTTGGCCGCGTTGGCCGCCGCGTCCAGATGCGGTACCGGGTGGTTGCCCAGGTCGCGGTAGGTGACCGTGCCTTCCGGATGCGCGGCGCGCCAGGCCGCGGCGGCACGCGCGGTGAGGCGGCGGCTGATCGAGTGCTCGCCCGTGATGCTCGAGTCGATGTGCAGCAGGTGCGTCATGCCTACTATCTTGCACAGATAGTTTGTGTAACGCAAACCATTGATGCTGTGGCGACCATCATGGGGAACGTACACTTGACGGGTGCCCGAACTCCCGGTCGTGAACCAGCCCCCGCACCGCTGCGGCGCGCTGCTCGACCACGTCACCCGCCGGATCCGGCTGCGCAGCGAGTCCGTCCTGACCCCGCTCGGCCTGCGGCCACGGCACCTCGTCGCGCTGACCGTGCTGCGTGACCTCGGCGGCTGCTCGCAGCAGGACCTCGCCAAGACGCTGGAGATGGACAGCACGAACGTCGTCGGGCTGTTGAACGACCTCGAGTCCGCGAACCTGATCGAGCGCCGGCGGTCACCGGCGGACCGGCGCCGCCACATCGTCGAACTCACCGATGTCGGACTGAAGCAGCTCGTCAAGGCCGAGTTCGCCCTCGCCGCGGTCGAAGACGAGGTACTCGGCGCGCTCGACAAGGATCAGCGCGAGACGCTGTACACCCTGCTGTACCAGGCGGCGGGCCACGCCGAGCCCGCCGCCTGCGTCGACGCCGCACACGTCGAAAACTGCTAGCCGCCGAGGCCGAACAGGTCGTGAAGCTGCTTGGTGGCCTCGGCGCCGTACAGGACGCCTCCGACCGGGACCTCGCTTCCCACCGCGTCGATCACCCGGGCCGTCCACACGGGACCGAACGCGCCGCACAACTCGATCAGCTGCGCCCCTTCGTCGACCAGCCGCCGGGCCGCGGCGACGACCTGGTCCACGCGGCCGACCCCGATCAGCACCGTCAGGCACCGCCCGGTGTCCACACGGGACACGTCCCGCGCCGGGTCGCAGCCCTCGGCCAAGTACACGAAACCCCACTGTCGCATGACGATTCTCCTTCGTTCTCGATCACCGTGAGGTAATCGCGGAACGCGGGGTCCCGTCCACGAGGCGGATCCGTACGGCCGTCCGGGAGCGCCGAAGAGCAGAGGTCGGGCGGACGGCGCGGAGATCCGCTGTGGGCGCCGTCATACCAGCGCGGCGATCCGCTCCGAAGACTCGTGCGCCGGGTCCCACACGAGCGCGTGCCGGACGACCGGGGCCTCCCGCAGCGGCAACCAGCGCAGGCCTTCGGCCGGTTCCTCTCGGGGACGCAAGGCGACGACGTCGCCACCGTGCCGCAGTTCGGCGACGAACAGCGACCGCCGAGGCGGTCCGGCGCGGACGTGAGCAGGCCGCCAGCCCGCCGCCGCGCAGTCCGCGAGCAGCCTGTCGTGGTAGCCGGGAGCCAGCTTTCTTTCGTACAGAAGGAGGTCCAGGCCGGTGAGGTCCTCCCAGCCCACTTCGTCGAGCCGGGCCAGGGAGTGGGCGTCTGAGACGAGCACACCCAACGGCCTCTCGCTCACGACGGCGACGCGCAGTCCGTCCACGTCCTCCGGCAAGGCGAGCAGTCCGGCGTCGAGCGCGCCGCGGCGGAGGAGGTCGAGCTGCCGCGCGGCGGGCAGGTCGTCGATCTCCACCGCTTCGGCGTACAAGGCCGACAGGATGGCAGGCGGCGCACCCGGCGTCACACCGACGCGGAGCGGACGGGCCAGGGTGGCGTCGCGGACGGCCCGCGCGCCGAGTTCGGCCTCCTCCAGTATCCGCCGGGCGTGGGGGAGCAGCGCCAGGGCGGCGGCGGTGGGCGTCATCCCCGCCTGGGTCCGGACGAACAAGGTCGCGTCCAGTTCCCGTTCCAGCGCGATGATCTGCTGGCTGAGCGACGACGCGCGGAGGCCGAGACGCTCCGCCGCGCGGGTGAGATGCCCTTCCTCCGCCACGGCGCACAGATATCGAAGACGTCGTATCTCCACAGCCGCACACTAACCCGTAGGAGAATGGCGGCGTGACTGACGGAGAAGCCCGATGGCGCACCACCACGCACGACTGGGCCGGGTCCGTGGACGCCGGGCATCTGAGGTATGTCCGCCGGAACCCCGGGGAGTTCGCCCCCGGCGGAGTCGCGCACCTGATCCTCGAAGTGCTCGCCTACGCGGCGGAGGAAGCCGAAAGCACCGGCCACGGGAAGGCCGTCGTCACGGTCCACCCCGACGGCTCGGTCTCGGTGGCGGACGACGGGCGGGGCACCGACACCCGCGCGGACGGGCACGGCGGCTTCGTGAAGAAACCGGTCATGTCGACCAAGGATCTGCGCTTCTTCGATTTCCCGGGAAAACAATGGCTTCCGGACGGTCATCCGCGTCGCGGGGTGTCGGTCGTGGCGGGCCTGAGCGACTGGCTCGTGCACACC
Organism: Amycolatopsis sp. TNS106; assembly: GCF_019330265.1. Lineage (NCBI taxonomy): Bacteria > Bacillati > Actinomycetota > Actinomycetes > Pseudonocardiales > Pseudonocardiaceae > Amycolatopsis > Amycolatopsis sp. TNS106. The sequence continues at coordinate 521,321 of NZ_CP024972.1, forward strand.
AACCGGCGGCACAACGGCTCTTGGACCCAGCGTTACGAACGCGGAGTTCCGGTCACCGATCTGACGCCGATCGCCGACGACGGTACGACGGGAACGACGGTGCACTTCTCCCCGGGCGCGGAAGTAGGCCCTGTTCGGCTGCCGGAAGTCGACGGGTGGCCGTACTTGAGGGTGGAGGTCGTCCGATGAGAAGGTGCCTGACCGCGGCGGCTTCGGTACTGGCCCTGCTCACGGGGTGCTCGGCCGGGCAGGTACCGCCGCCCGCCAAACCCGTCTACGACCTGCCGGCGCGTGAGGTCCGTCCGGACGAGACCGCCCTGCACCTGCCACCGGCGCTCAACGGGGAGACCGAGTTCTCGCTCATCGGCGTGGCCGCCGGGCTCCCCAGCCTCACCGGCAGCCACACCGAATTCGAGGCGAAGGGACAGTTCGTCCGGCTTCGGCTGGTGGTGACGGGAAAGGGCCTCTCCGGGATCCTCTTCGACACGCGGCGCCAGCAGCTCGTCACCGATTCCGGCGCGGTGATCGCGGTCGACAACCAGGCCATGACGATCAAACGGCAGCCGGACAAGTTCGAGCTCGGGCGCGGCGTGCGGGTCGAGTTCGACCTCTACTTCGATCTCCCGAAGGAGGCGAAACCCGTGGTGCTGCGGGCTTTCGGCGGTCCGACGCTGACCGACATGAAGAACCTCACCGGCACGGACATCAAGCTGACCTGAGAAGCCCGACCGGGGCTCGCGCGATGCCTTAGCCGCGTCTGATGCGATGAAGGGGGCTTTCGGCCCAGTTCAAGCGGGTCGTGAGCGGCGTTTCCGGTCACTGTGTGGATTTTGGGGCGTTGGATGACCCGAAATCCACACAGTCCGGCGAGACCGTCCCTGTCATGGCCGGTTCAGGTGGGGGTGTGTGGAAATAGGGACACTCAACGTCCCTGTTTCCACACACCGCCACCTTGCCGCACCTCTCAATGATCAAACCGGCATGAGAAGCACGACCTGGAGGGGCTGAAGCATCCACAGGGGGCTCGTGCGTTCCCTGCTCGCCCCGTGGAATTCAAGCGGGGACAGTCCGTCCGGACCACCGGCAGAGAAAGGGCCCCGCCGCGAAACGCGACGGGGCCCTTTCCGAGAGGCGTCAGACGCCCAGATCACCACCGAGGTAGGCGGCCCGCACCTGCGGGTCGTCCAGTAACTCGGAACCGCGGGCGCTCTTGACCACTCGACCGGTCTCCAGCACGTACGCGCGGTCGGAGAGCTTCAGCGCCTGCTGCGCGTTCTGCTCCACCAGCAGGACCGTGGTCCCGCGCTTGTTGATCTCGCGGATGATGTCGAAGATCTGCGCGATCAGCATCGGCGCCAGGCCCATGGACGGCTCGTCGAGCAGCAGCACCTTGGGTTTGGTCATCAGCGCGCGGCCGATGGCGATCATCTGCTGCTCGCCACCGGACATCGTGCCGCCGAACTGGGTTTTGCGCTCGTTCAGCCGCGGGAACAGCTCGTAGACTTCGTCGAGGTCGGCCTTCAGGTCGTCCTTGCGGGTGTAGGCACCCATCAGGAGGTTCTCCTGCACCGTCATCCCGGGGAACACGCCCCGGCCTTCCGGTGACTGGCCGATCCCGAGCTCGACCCGTTTGTGGCCGGGCGTCTTCGAGATGTCCTTGCCGTCGAAGAGGATCCGGCCGCTGGTCAGCGGACGCAGCCCCGAGATCGTCTTCAGCGTCGTGGTCTTGCCGGCACCGTTGGCCCCGATGAGCGAAACGATCTCGCCCTCGTCGACCTCGATGGTCATACCCTTGAGCGCGGCGATCTTCCCGTAGTGGACGTTGATGTCCTGAACCTCAAGAAGCATCTTCCGCCACCCCCAGGTAAGCCTCGATCACCTTTTGGTTGTTCTGCACCTCGTGGGGGAGCCCTTCTGCGATCTTCTGGCCGAAGTCGAGCACGGCCAGCCGGTCGGCGATCTGCATGACCAGGCCCATGTCGTGCTCGATGAGCAGCACGGTGCGGCCGTCGTCACGGATCTTGCGGATCAGTTGCTGCAGCGAGTTCTTCTCCGCCGGGTTCATCCCGGCGGCGGGCTCGTCGAGCAGCAACAGCTTCGGGTCGGTCGCGAGCGCACGCGCGATCTCCAGACGGCGCTGGTCGCCGTAGGAGAGGTTCTTCGCGGTGTTGTGCTCGACCCGGCCGATGCCGACGAAGTCCAGCAGTTCCCTCGCCAGCTCGCGGCCCCGCTTCTCTTCCTTGCGGTGCACGGGCAGGCCCAGCGTCGCCGAGATCGCACCGGTCTTGTGGTGCGAGTCCGCACCGACCATCACGTTCTCGAGCGCCGACATGTTGTGGAACAGCCGGATGTTCTGGAACGTCCGGGCGATCCCGGCCTGGTTGATCTTGAACCGCTTCATCCCGTCGACCCGGGTGTCGCCGAAGCGCACCTGGCCTTCGGTCGGCCGGTAGACGCCGGTGATCACGTTGAAGACCGTGGTCTTGCCCGCGCCGTTCGGGCCGATCAGGGCGAAGATCTCACCCTGGTTGATGGCGAGGTCGACTTCCTTCAAGGCCGTGACGCCGCCGAAGCGCATCGTCACGTTGTCGAATTCGAGCAGTGCGCTCATTTCGTCACCTCCGCCGAAGCCTCGGAATCCGGACCCGCGACCTCGGCGCCCATGGCACCCATCCCGCCCGTTCCTTCGTGTAGTTCCGCCTTCCGCTGCCGCGACGGCAGCAGGCCCTCCGGCCGCAGCGCCATCATCAGCACCAGCACCCCACCGAAGATCAGGATGCGGTACTCGGACAGGAACCGGAACCGCTCCGGAAGCCAGGCGACCAGGAACGCGCCGAGCATGACACCGGGCAGGTTGCCCGCGCCACCGAGCACCACGGCCGCGAGGATGGTCGCGGACAGGATGAACGGGAAGTTGTTCGGCTCGATGAAGACGGCCTTGCTGGCGTAGACCACACCGGCCATACCGCCGAGCATGGCGCCGATGGCGAACGCCAGCAGCTTGAACTTGAACGTCGGGACGCCCATCAGCTCGGCGGCGTCCTCGTCCTCGCGGATGGCCGCCCACGCCCGGCCGACCCGGCTCTTGTGCAGCCGCACGGAGAAGACGATCGCGATCACGATCGCCGCGACGATCAGGTAGTAGTACGGCGCCGGGTCGAGCAGGAACTCGGTCCCGAACATGGGTTCCGGGTGCGGGATGTTGGTGATACCGCGGGCGCCGCCGATGGAGTCGGTGTTCGTCGCGGTGATCCGGACGATCTCACCGAAGCCGAGGGTCACGATGGCCAGATAGTCACCGCGCAGCCGGAGCGTCGGAGCGCCGAGGATCACCCCCGACATCGCCGCCAGGAAGATGCCGAGCACGAGCGTGCCCCAGAACCCCCAGCCGTGCAGGGTGCCCATCACGGCGAGCGTGTACGCGCCGATCGCGAAGAACGCGACGAACCCGAGGTCGAGCATGCCCGCGTGACCGACCACGATGTTCAAGCCGATCGCCAGCAGGATGTACACCCCGACCGGGAAGATCAGGACCGTGGTCCAGTCCGATTCCGGGGACATGAACGAGCCGATCGCGGGCGCGGGAAGGATCAGCGCGCCGATGATCAGGGCTAGGTACACGCCATAACGCTGCCAATGCGGGGCGCGTGCCCACCAATCCCGCATGCCGTCCACGGGGTGAAAGCCGGCGCGCCCGGCCTTGCCGTTCTCTGGGGACTTTTCAGCCACTTCTTCGTTGCCCTTCATGCGCGTGCCCGCTGCAGCGATTCACCGAGGATGCCGGTGGGTCGGAACATCAGGACCAGCACCAGTACCACGAAGGCGGTGACGTCCTTCCAAGCCGAACCGAAGAAGATGGAACTCCAGTTCTCCACCAGGCCGAGCACGATGCCACCGAGCAGAGCGCCGCGCAGGTTGCCGATACCTCCCAGCACGGCCGCGGTGAACGCCTTGATACCGAGGAGGAAGCCGATGCGGTAATCGGTGTTCTCGTACTCCATGACGTACAGCGCCGCCGCGACGCCGGCCATCGCGCCACCGAGCAGGAACGTGAGGCGCACGATCTTGTCGATGCTGACGCCCATCAGCACGGCGGCTTCGGGATCCTGTGCGGTGGCACGGATACCGCGGCCGATGCGAGTACGGCTGACCAGCTGGTCGAGGACGACCATCATGATCACGGCGCCGACGACGACGAAGACGTGGTCCGTGCGCACGACCCCGTTGCCGATGTGGAAAAGCTCCTCGTGCGGGATGAACCGCGGCGCGTTCTGTTGCACACGACCGGATTTGTCGGTGATCCATTCGATGATCTCGAGGCCGAACAGCTCCTGGAGGAACAGCGAGGCGCCGATGGCGGAGATCAGGGCGGCGAGCCGGGTCGCGCCCTTCTTGCGGAGCGGCCGGTAGGCCACTTGTTCCAGCAGGACCGCCGCACCACCGGATACGGCGGCCGAAGCGATGATGATCAACAGCAGTACGGCGATCATCCCGAACACGCCGAGCGTGATCGGGGCGGTGCCACCCGCGATGGTGATCAGGACGAACAGGGACGTGACCGTCCCGATCATGAAGATTTCGGAATGCGCGAAGTTGATGAGCCGGAGCACGCCGTAGACCATTGTGTAGCCGAGGGCGATGAGGGCGTAGATGCTTCCGGCGACCAGTCCGCCGATGGTGCTACCGAGGAACTGGGCTTGCAGATCTTGAAGCATGACGTGGATGCCTTACGGGACGGGGCGAGGATTTCTTTCGCCACATTTGCGGGAAGCGGGGGTGCTGTGATCGCACAGCGCCCCCGCTTCCGTTAGGTGTTCCTATCTGCTCCGTCAGCCGTTGAGCTTGGCTTCGGTCGAGACGCCGAGGTTCTTCAGGACACCACCGGTGACCTGGTAGATGTTGATCGCTTCCGTCGACGGTTCGCCGTTCTCCTTGAACTTGATCTGCTTCGAGGCACCCTTGAAGTCGATCGTCTTGAGGGCCTCGTTGATCTTCTCCGAGGTGTTGGCGCCGGACTTGACCGCGTTGATGATGGCGGTCGCGGCGTCGTAACCCTCGCTCGAGTAGATCGCCGGATCGACGTTGAACGCGGCCTTGTACTTGGTGCTGAACTCGTCGGTGGAGCCGGCGTCCGGGATGTTGCACGGGCAGCCGACGACGGCCTTCTCGGCGGCCGCGGCACCCGCACCGCTGACCAGCTGGGCGTCGAGCGAACCGTCACCGGTGGCGAAGGTGGCGGTCACGCCGCCGTCACGCAGCTGCTTGAGCAGACGGCCACCCTGGGCGTAGTAGCCACCGAAGAGGATGATGTCCGGGTTCGCGGCCTTGACCTTCTGGACGGTCGAGGAGTAGTCCGACGCGTCCTTGGCGAACTTGTCGCGCTCGCTCGGGACGTTCTTCTCCTTCAAGGTCTTCTCGAAGTTGTCGGCCAGGCCGACGCTGTATTCCTGGTCGTCCGAGATGATGTAGGCCTTCTTGGGCGACTTCGCCGTGACGAGGAAGTTGGCGATCGCCGGTCCCTGGCTGGCGTCGCTCGCGACGACGCGGTGCCAGTACTTCCATCCGTTCGAGGAGAGGCCCGCGTTGGTGGCCGAGGGCGAGACACTCGGGATCTTGTTCTGCTCCAGCTGACCACCGATGGCCTTCGACTCACCGGAGAACGCCGGGCCGATCAGCGCGGTGATCTTGTCCTGGCCGACGGCGGTCGCGATCAGCGACGTCGCCTGCTCGGGCTTGCCCTGGCTGTCGTATTCCTTGAGCTCCAGCTTGATCGCCGGGTTCGTCTTGTTGTACTCGTCGATAGCGAGCTTGGCGCCGTTGCGGGGCGGGATCACGATCCCGGAGTTCTCACCGGTGAGGTCACCCATGAACCCGATCTTCAGCGTGTTGCTGTCACCGCTGCCGGACGAGCTGCTGCCGCCTGCGCAGCCCGCCAGCGCCAGCGACGCAGCCGCCGCGACGGCGAAAACCCGTCCAAAACGCACTCCTGACACCGACTACCTCCCATGACCAACCAGCCGCCGGTAGGCGTTGCCCCCGACACAGGGGCTAGGTTAGGGCAGGAAGATATCCCTCTCCGCCATGATCTGGACAGACGCCCATCACTCTGTGTCCACATCGTGACGGTCGAAACCAGAATGAATCGCACGAAAAGGCGAACGTTGCCGATTGGCGAGTCTTGGCTGGTCACGCTGGGGATTCACCGCTACCACGTCGATCATGCTCGTGGGTAATGATCATGTTTCGGGCGCGTATCTCGCGCCTTCCCGCAGTCCGAAAGGTGACCGTTCGTCGTAGCGATATTGCCCCAAAGGGCGTCAACGGTGCCTCTCTTCTCCGGTGCCGTGACAACCGATGGTTGTCGTCGTGGTCCGAACGGCTGTTGGATCTGGGCCCTGACCTCCCGATTGACTGTGGCCATGACGATGAGTACCGAAGCGATCGAAGGCGTGGCAGCAGGGGTTCCGTTCGTGGCGGTGCCGCCGTCGGACCGGAAACGTCCGGCGCCGCTGGTGCTGACCTGGCATCTGCTGGGCGCGCCGTTCAGCGAGGCGGCCATGGCGGCGGCGCTGCCGATGCGGGGGCTGCACGCGTGGCGGGTGCACCTCGGGTTGCCGCTGACCGGTAAACGGTTTCCCGAGGGTGGTTTCGAGGGCTTCTTCCGGCTCGCGAGCGAAGACAACGTGCTCAACGTCGTCGAACCGCTGACCAGGCAGGTCGAGGCGGAGTTCCCGGCCGCGGTGGCGGAACTGCGCTCCCGCCTGTCCATTGAGGACGGACCGGTCGGGCTGGCAGGCGGTTCGCAGGGCGGCGCGGTGGCGTTGCAGATGCTGACCCACCCGGAGATCCCGGTGGCGGCGGCCGCGCTGGTGAACCCGGTGACGCAGCTGGCGCCGGTGATCGCGGCGAACGAGCGGGTCTACGACGTCACCTATCACTGGTCGGACCGGTCCCGCGCGGTCGCCGACGAGTACGACTACGTGCGGCGGGCGGACGAGCTGACCGCGCCGGTCCTGCTCGTCATCGGCGAGGAGGACGACGTGTCGATCACGGAACCGGCCGAAGTCCTGCACAAGGCGTTGGGGGAGGGGCGATCCGAGCTCGTCACCATCCCGGGGATGGCGCACGAATTCGCCGAGGCGCCCGGCCTCGAACCGGCTCCGCAGACGGAGCACGCGAAGCTGGTCGACGCCGAGCTCACGCGCTGGTTCGCCCGGCACCTCGGGCGCGAAGCCCATCGAACAGGCTTATGAAGCACGCCCTAGCTGTCTGAGGTCGTCGTCCGGCAGCCAGGAGCGCGCGGGATCGTAGGTGCACCAACCTTCTTCGTGGCTGGTCCGGCCGGCGAGCGCCAGCAGGCGCCGCACGGCCGGGCCTTCGCCGCGCCGCCACACCACCGACCACGGGAACAGCGGCGAAGGCTCGAACGGCAGGACCCGCAGATTGAGGTCGGAGGCGAGGTCCATGTCGGCGCCGGCGAGGGTGACCCGCTGCTTCCCGTAGCGAGTCTGTTCCAGAGTGTGCCTGAGGTCGTAACTGACCCCGGAGTCGTCGATCGGGACGTCGAATTCTTTGCATAGGCGTTGCAAATAAGAAAGCCATTCGATGGGGCCGCCCAATTGCGGAATCCAGATGCCCTCGCTCCGGAGATCGGACAATTTCAGGACATCGAGGGCGTCACTGCCGGCGAGCGGGTGTTCCGGTGCGAGAAGGGCGACCAGTGGCTCCAGCCGGACCAGCCGGTGTTCGAGTTCCGCGGGCACTTCGCGGCCGAGGTCCGCGACGCGGCCGAACGCGAGGTCGATCTCGCCGCGGACCAGGGGGTCGAGGGCGTTGGCCAGCCCGCGTCCGGCGACGCGCTCGACCGCCAGCGCCGGGTCCCGCTGGGCGATGCGGCGCAGCATGTACATGGGGGACAGGCGCGGATCGATGACGTCGAGACGGGGCGGGCGGTCGTGCAGGCCCATCGCGGCGACCGCGGCGTCGGCCGCGCGGATCAGCTCGCGCGCGTGCGGGAGGAACCGGTCGCCCTCGGCGGTCAGCTCGACGGACCGGTTGGTGCGGCGGAAGAGCTGGACCGACAGGGCGTCCTCGAGCTTCCGGACGCGTTTCGACAGCGCCTGCTGGGTGAGGAACAGGGATTCCGCCGCGCGACCGAAATGGCCGTGGTCGGCGGTGGCGACGAACGCGCGCACCTGGGCCGTGTCGAGATCCACGTCCCTGAAGGTACGTGAAGGCCCCCTTGCCTACCCTCAAGGTAGTGAAGGAGGCCTTCACGGACTCACCTGCCCGGCGGCCGCTCCCGCACCACGCACGTCAGCCGCGCCGTGCACGACCGGCGCCCCTGGTCGTCGGTCAGCACGATCTCGGCCGTCACGGTGCCGCGCCCGACGTGCACCGGCGTCGCGACACCGGTCACCCGCCCGGACCGGACCGCCCGGTGGTGCGTGCACGAGAGTTCGAGCCCCATGGTCGCCTTGTCGGTGCCGGCGTTGAGCGCGCAGACCATCGAACCGAGCGCCTCGGCGACGACGGCGTTCGCGCCGCCGTGGAGGAGGCCGTAGGGCTGGAGGTTGCCCTCTACCGGGATGCTGCCCACGACGCGTTCGGGGCCGAATTCGCTGATCTCGAGCCCGAGCTTGTCGTTGAGCTGCTGTCCGGCGAAGGCCGGGTCGATCCCGGCGAAGGATTCGAGGGCTTGGTCGGTCACGCAGAGCTCCTTAACATTCGTGAACCCGCGACCGCGTCGACTGGGCACATGTCATCGAGTTTTTCTCACGTCCTGCCTCCGGCCTGGCGAGCTTCCTGCGCCAAGGGGTCTGAGCAGCTCCGCCGACAGGCCGCAACAGACACGACGGGCAGGACTGTCAGACCCTCACCCTAGACTCGCTCCCGTGAGCCCGAGTGAGAACACGACCGTTGCCAACGCCACACCCGCCACCGCACAGGCCGAGCGGCCCAAACTGCTGCTGATCGACGGCCATTCGATGGCGTATCGCGCGTTCTTCGCGCTGCCCGCGGAGAACTTCAAGACGAAGACCGGGCAGACGACGAACGCGGTATTCGGGTTCACCTCGATGCTCATCAACCTGCTGCGCGACGAGGCGCCGACCCACCTCGCGGTGGCGTTCGACCTCTCCCGCAAGACGTTCCGGTCGGAGACGTACGCGGAGTACAAGGCCAACCGCAGCACCACCCCGGACGAGTTCAAGGGCCAGGTCGGGCTGGTCGAGGACGTGCTGAAGGTCCTCGGCATCCCGGCGCTGACCAAGGAGAACTACGAAGCCGACGACATCATCGCCACGCTCACGACACAGGCGACCGCCGAAGGTTTCGACGTCCTCATCTGTACGGGTGACCGTGACGCGCTCCAGCTGGTGACCGACCAGGTCACCGTGCTGTACCCGAAGCGCGGCGTGTCGGAGATGACCCGCTTCACCCCGGAGGCGGTCGAGGAGAAGTACGGCCTCACCCCGGCGCAGTACCCGGACTTCGCCGCGCTGCGTGGCGACCCCTCGGACAACCTGCCCAGCATCCCGGGCGTCGGTGAGAAGACGGCCGCGAAGTGGATCAGGCAGTTCGGCTCGTTCAACGAGCTGGTCGACCGCGTCGACGAGGTCAAGGGCAAGGTCGGCGACGCGCTGCGCGAGCACCTCGGCGCCGTCATGCTGAACCGCCAGCTCACCGAGCTGATCCGCGACGTCGAGCTGGAGCTCGGCCCCACGATGCTCGAGCTGCGCCCGTGGGACCGCGAGGCCGTCCACGCGCTGTTCGACGAGCTGGAGTTCCGCGTCCTGCGAGACCGGCTCTTCGCCACCCTGCAGAGTGCCGAGCCCGAGGCCGAGGAGGGTTTCGAGGTCAGCGGTTCGAAGCTCGCGCCGGGCGCGCTCGCGGAATGGCTGTCCGCGCACACCGGCCAGGACCAGCCCGTCGGCCTGGCGTTCCGCACCACCGGGGCGTCGGTCCGCTCCGACCTGAAGGCCATCACGTTCGCGGCCGCGGACGGCGAGGGCGCGTATGTCGACGTCACCGCGATGGACGCCGAGGACGACAAGGCGCTCACGGCCTGGCTCGCCGACGAGAAGATCCAGAAGATCGGCCACGAGCTCAAGGTCCCGCTGCACGCCGTCCGGGCGCGCGGCTGGACGTTCGCCGGGCTCGTCATGGACACCGCGCTCGCGGCGTACCTGGTCCGCCCGGGGCAGCGCACTTTCGAACTCGACGACCTGGCCCTGCGGTACCTGCACCGCGAGCTGCGGTCCGAGGCCGACACCGGGGACGGGCAGCTTTCGCTGCTCGACGGCGGCGCCGAGGACATGGAGCAGAAGGAGATCCAGGCCGAGCTGGTCAAGGCCCGCGCGGTCTTCGAGCTCGCCGGCGCGCTGACCAAGGAGCTCGAAGAACTGGGCGGCGCGCAGCTGCTCGCCGAGCTCGAACTGCCGCTGCTGCAGGTGATCACCGGCCTCGAGGCGGCGGGGATCGCGGTCGACATCGAGCACCTGACCAACCTGGAAGCGCACTACCTCGGCCGGGTGACACAGGCCGCGGAGGAGGCGTACGCGGTCATCGGCAAGCAGGTCAACCTCGGTTCGCCGAAGCAGCTGCAGGTCATCCTGTTCGACGAGCTCGGCATGCCGAAGACCAAGCGCACCAAGACCGGCTACACCACCGATGCCGAGGCGCTGCAGAGCCTGTTCGAGAAGACCGAGCACCCGTTCCTGCAGCATCTGCTGGAGCACCGGGACGCGACCAGGCTGCGCACCACGGTCGAGGGCCTGATCAAGTCGGTCGCCGACGACGGCCGTATCCACACCACGCTGCTGCAGACGATCGCCGCCACCGGACGGCTCTCCTCCGTCGACCCGAACCTGCAGAACATCCCGATCCGCACCGAGGAAGGCCGCCGCATCCGTGACGCCTTCGTCGTCGGTGACGGGTACGCCGAGCTGATGACGGCGGACTACAGCCAGATCGAAATGCGGATCATGGCGCACCTCTCGCAGGACGAAGGGCTGATCCAGGCCTTCAACAGCGGCGAGGATCTGCACACTTTCGTGGCGTCGCGGGCGTTCTCGCTGCCGCCGGAGGAGATCACGCCGGAACTGCGTTTCCGGGTGAAGGCGATGTCGTACGGCTTGGCGTACGGGCTTTCGGCGTACGGGCTTTCGCAGCAGCTGCGGATCTCGACCGAAGAGGCCAAGGAACAGATGGAGGCGTACTTCTCCCGTTTCGGCGGCGTGCGCGACTACCTCCATTCGGTCGTGGGCGACGCGGCGAAGGTCGGTTACACCGAGACGATCTTCGGCCGCCGCCGGTATCTGCCGGACCTCAACAGCGACAACCGGCAGCGCCGCGAAATGGCCGAGCGGATGGCGCTCAACGCCCCCATCCAGGGCAGCGCGGCCGACATCATCAAGGTCGCCATGCTCAACGTGCACAAGGCGCTGACCGAGGCGAAGCTGAAGAGCCGCGTGCTGCTGCAGGTCCACGACGAGCTCGTCCTCGAGGTCGCCGAAGGTGAGCGCGAGCAGCTGGAACCGTTGGTGCGCCAGGGAATGGGCTCCGCTTACGAACTGGCGGTCCCGCTGGAGGTCTCGGTCGGATACGGCCGGTCCTGGAACGACGCCGCGCATTAGGCCTCGTGAGTGGTAATGACGGTTAGAACCGTCATTACCACTCACGATCGGTAGGGTCTTTCGCGTGACTTCCGAGCGCAGACGCTGGCGGGTGCGGCTGCGCGATCATCGTGGGCGGATCCTGGGCGCCGGGACCATGCTCGACGGCGAACATCTCCTCACCTGCGCTCACGTGATCGAAGGCCACGACGACGTCGCCGTGGATTTCGTGGCGCTTCCCGGCGTGGAGCCGGGAATCGCCACGGTTCTCGCGCGGGCGGCGCCGATCGGCGACGACGGCGGGGACGTCGCGTTGCTCCGGTTGCGTGACGCCGAGGAACAGATCTCCGGTGCCCCGCTCCACCGGGCGGCTCTCGAAGACGGGCAGCGAGTCCGCGCGTACGGCTTCCCGGCCGGTTCGGACGGCATGTGGTCGCTGGCGACCGTCGTCGGCGATGGCGGTCACGGGCTCGAACGCGTCCAGTTGCACCGGACACCGGACGCCGAGCCGATCACCCACGGCTTCAGCGGTTCCGCGGTGATCGCCGAGAAGACCGGGCACGTCGTCGGCATGGTCGCGACCCGGTACGCGACGGAGGCCGCCCGTGTCTCGTGGATGATCCCGGTCGAGACCATGCTCGGGTACCTGCCGGCCCTGCGCCGCTGGGCCGAAGGCAGCCCCGCGATCGACCCCGGCTTCGTGCACTACCCGGAACCGCCCGCGATCGATCCGTTGTTCGCCCGCGAATTCGCCCGGTGGCTCGGCGGGCACGGCCGGGCGGACGTCCGGGTGATCATCATGGGCGAACACGATTCCGCCGTCGCCGCCTCGCTGCGGCGCGCCGTCGTCCTCGCCGATCGCGAACGCGGTGCGGGCCGGAGCGTGACCGGGCCGACGGTGCCGCCGTTGGGCAGTGTCGTGCTCGCCGTCGACGCGGTCGGCAAGACCGCCGACGAGGTCCGCCGCCGGATCTCCGACCGGCTCGACGTCGCCGTGGATTCGCCCGCCGGCCGTCACGGGTCCGCCCGTACCGTCGTCGTCTCCGGGATCGACGAAGCGGCCGAGCCCGACGCGCTCGTCGGCGAGGTGCTCGTGCCGCTGGCCCAGCGCGCGCACGAACTCGGGCTGCGGCTCGCGCTGGCCTTCCGCGAGGAGACCTCACCGGGGGTGAGCGTGGTCCGGTCGAGCACGGACTTCCTGCCCGCCGAGGAGAACGACACCGAAGGCCGCCTCGCCCAGCTGGAAACCCGGTTGGGTGAACTCGATGTCCTGGAGAAGGACAATCTGAGCGACGCGCCCCGGTTCTCCGACGTGCCGCACGTCCATGCCAAGACGCGACGGCTGAGAGGCGCGTTGACGCAACTGCGTTCGGCGGAGAAGGACGGCGACACCGAGTGGGTGCGACGGCAGCTTCCGGTCTGCGAGCGAGCCGTGGCCAAAACCGTCGAGCGTGCCCGCGACCTCCGTCGCCTCCTCGACGAGAACCTCGCGCGGCGCGCGGAACTGCGCGCCCGGCTCGACGCGTATGGGGAGATGGCCCGTAACAGCGGCCTCGTCGAAGACGTCGAACTGGATGCCGCCTACGCACCCGCCTGGCGGATGCTCTTCGAAGGACCGTGTGACCTCGTGGCCGCGGCGGCGGCCGTCGAGCGGTACGCGGACACCGTACGGAAACGGATCGACGGATGACGGCCTGCGGACACGACGGCTGCCCGGGTGTGCTCGGCAAGACCGGGTTCTGCAAGATCTGCGGATTGCCGCCGGGGACACCGGAAGAGCCCGCACCGCGGGAGGAACCGACGCTGGTGATCCCCGGCCCCGGCGAGGCGCCGACCAGGATCACCAGCACGGTGGTCACCCGTTCCCAGCAGATCGCGGGCCACGCGAGCGCGGACGACCGGGTCCCGCTGCCGGTCGTCGAGCTCCCGGACGTCGCGGGCCGCCTGCTCACCGAGCCGCATGTCCCGGAGGAGGACCGGTTCTGCGGCAAGCACGGGTGCACCGCCACCCCGGTCGGCCGTTCGATCGGCGGCGGACCCGCGCCCACCGAGGGGTTCTGCCCGGTCTGCCGGACGCCGTTCTCCTTCTCGCCCAAGCTCGCGGCGGGCGACGTGGTCGACGGCCGGTACCACGTGCTCGGCTGTGTCGCGCGCGGTGGACTCGGGTTCGTCTACCTGGCGACGGATTCCGGCCTCGGCGACCGGTACGTCGCGCTCAAGGGCCTGATCAACACGAACGACACCGCCGCCGTCCGGATCGCGGAGACCGAAAGCCAGGTGCTCACCGCGCTGGACCATCCCAACGTCGTCCGGATCCTCGACGTGGTCGGCCACGAGGACCTCCGCTACATCGTCATGGAGTTCGTCGACGGGCTTTCCCTGCGCGAGGTCAAGAACCGCGGCCGGGCCGCGCTGGACTCCAGCGAAGGACGGCTGCTCGTCGAGCACGTCGTGGCGTACGGGCGCGAGATCCTGACCGCGCTCGACTACCTGCACGGTGAAGGCCTGCTGTACTGCGACATGAAGCCGGACAACGTGATCCACGGCGAGAAGCGGATCAAGCTGATCGATTTCGGCGCCATCCGCAAGATCACCGACGACGAAAGCCCGATCGTCGGCACCGAGCACTATCAGGTGTCCCCGCGGGAACGGGCGGAACACGGGCTCACCGTCCGGTCCGACATCCACACCGTCGGCGTGACGCTGCGGGAACTCTTCCAGGCCAGCGACGGCTGGTCGGTCACCACCGACGCGCGTGGCGTCCGGTTCGGCATCGAATCGTTCCTCCGGGTCCTCGACCGCGCGACCGCCCCGTTCGAGCAACGGTTCGCGACCGCGCGCGAGATGCTGGTCCAGCTCGACGGCGTGCTCGGCGAAATCCTTTCTTTGCGGGACAAGCAATCCAGGCCCGCCGGATCGACGTTGTTCGCCGAAGGGGCCGTCCTGCTCGACGCGGGTCTCGGCCAGGCGCCGCCGTTGGAGCACTGGACGCGCGGGACACCCGTCTCGCTCGGCGCGCGCCCGTCCGCCGCGGAGATCGCCGTCGGTCTCCCGGTACCGCGCGAGGATCCGGACGACCCGCGGGCGAACTTCCTTCGCGCCGTCCGGGCGCCCGATGCCGCGCGACTGCTGAAGAAACTCGACAAGGTGCCGGGTTCGGTCGAAGTCGAGTTCCGCCGGTGCCGGGCGCGGCTGGAACTCGGGGCGACCGTCGAAGGCGCGCTGGCGGTGGCGGAGGCCGAACGGCTGCTCGGCGAGCGCGCCGCCCACGACTGGCGAGTGGCGTGGCATCGGGGTCTGCTCGCGCTCGGCGCGGGCGATTTCGCCGCGGCCAAGGAGAAGTTCACCGCCGTATACCGCGACATCCCCGGCGAGGAGCCGCCGAAACTCGCGCTGGGGCTCTGCGAGGAGCATCTCAACGGCGCGGCCGCCGCCGAGCGGTATTACGACGCCTTATGGGTGCGGGACCGGTCGCAGGTCAGCGCGGCGTTCGGGCTCGCGCGGGTCCGGCTGCTGCGCGGCAACCGCGCCGCCGCCGTCGAAATCCTCGACCAGGTCCCGGAATTCTCGCGTTACGACGAGGCGGCGCGGATCGCCGGGGTACGGGTGCTGTCCGCGCCGATGCCGGGTACCGGTGACCTCCCGGCGTCGGCCGAACTCGACGACGCCGTGATCCGGCTGGCCGCTCTGGACCTCGACGGCGACTCCCTCGACCGGCTGGTGACGGCCGTGCGCGAGACGGGACTGGCCGCCGTGCTCCTCGGACAGGACGGGATCACCGACGGCGAGATTCTGCGCGCGGGCGAAACGGGCGCCCGCACGGTGCTGGACAAGGCGTATCGGCGGCTCGCCCACCACGCGCCTGCTCCGGAAGCGCACGACGTGCTGATCGATCTCGCCAACTCGGTAAGACCGGTGACCTTGGTGTGAAGGGGGAGCGATGAGCGGGGAACCGAGTCTGGGGCTCGAGGTGCACCAGAACAAGTTCCTGGCCGAGGGGGACCGGGCGATGACCGCGATCGTCCGGGTCGTCTCCCGCGGCGGTGAGGCGGTCGTGGCCGCGACGGCCGCCGAAGTCCTGATGATCGACTGCTCCAGTTCGATGCGTTTCCCCAGCACCAAGATCGGCGAAGCCCGGCGGGCGGCAGCGGCGGCCATCGACGTCCTGCCCGACGGCGTGCGATTCGCCGTCGTCCAGGGCACCGATCGCGCGAAGATGATCTACCCGGCCGAGGACGGCCTGGTGACGGCCTCCGCGGCCACCCGGGCGGAGGCACGTGCCGCCGTCGAACACCTCGCGGCCGTCGGTGGCACCGCGATGGGTGCCTGGCTCGCCAAGGCACGCGACCTCTTCGAACTCGTGCCCGGCGCCGTCCGCCACGCGATCCTGCTCACCGACGGCCGCAACGATTCGCAGACCAGGGCCGATCTGATGAGCGTGCTGAACAGCTGCGAGGGCCGGTTCGTCTGCGACGCCAGGGGGATCGGCGACGGCTGGGAGCCCGCCGAACTCACCCAGATCGGCCGGGTGCTGCGCGGGAACGTCGACTCGGTCGTCGATGACGACGAACTCGCCGAGGATTTCCGGCGGCTGGTCGAAAGTGCGATGACGAAGGTGCTGCCCGAGGTCCGCCTGCGCGTCGGCACCATGCCGTTCAGCAGGCTGCGGTCGATCAAGCAGGTCTTTCCCGACGAGTACGACCTCACCGACCGGTGCCAGGAGGTCGCCGTCCGCGAGCTGGAGCTGTCGCTCGGTTCGTTCGCGAGCGACGAGACGCGGGATTACCAGCTGATCCTGGATCTCGATCCGGACCTCGAACCCAGGCACGGGCAGGACCGCCAGCTGGCGTGGACGGAACTCGTTCCCGTGCCCGGAGCCACGGTCGAGGAGGACGCGCTGGCCATCGCGGGGAGGTGGACCCGCGACCCTGTCCCGCCGACGCTGATTCACCCGATGATTTCGAAGTACACCGCCCAGGCCGCTCTCGGCGAGACGCTGACCTCGGGCGGCGACGCCTACGCGGCGGGAGACCGGGCCGGCGCCGAACGGGACTGGGGCCGAGCGGTCGCCTTGGCCACCTCCGCGGGTGACGAGGAGACGCTGAGCCGTCTCTCCGGGGTGGTGGAGATCGTCGACGCGGAGAAAGGGATCGTGCGCCTGCGCCCGGACGCGACGCGCAGTCACGCGTTGCACGTCGTCATCCCGTCGAGGGTTTCGGAAATCGCTCGTCCGCAGGAAGATCGGCCGATGCCCGGAGGAACACCGCTCGCCTGTGCCGCCTGCCCCGCGCTTTCGCCCGCCGGGGCGAACTTCTGCGTCGGCTGCGGTAGACCGTTCGGCGAGGCGGTTTCGTGACGGCCACCCGGGTGCGGCTGGTCCGGCTCCGCACCGGACTGCTGGCGCTCACCCTCGCGGTACTGGTGGTGTCGCTGTGGGCGTTCCAGAACGTCCAGAACACGGCGGAGACCGTCCGCGACCGCACCGCGCAAGCGGTACTCGAAGTGACCGCCGCCCGGGCCGCGCTGGTGGCCGCCGACGCCGCGGCGATCGCGAGTTTCGCCTCCGGCGAGGCGAGGCTCGCCGGACCGGGGCAGGAATATTCGAACCAGCTGGCGCTGGCGAGCCAAAGTCTCGCGAGGGTCGCGGAGTTCAACCAGGCGGGCGAGGAAGGCGGTAACGCGCTTCAGGTGATCGAAAGCCAGGTCGCGGCCTACTCGGGTTCCATCGGGCAGGCCGACGTGCACTTCCGTCAGCCGGACGCGGCTGTGCTGGGCGCGGTCGACCTCTGGCACGCCTCGCGGTTGCTGCACGCTCCGGGCGGTGTCCTGGAGGAGCTTGATCTGTTGCAGGGCAGGCAACGCGAGGCACTCAACCGGCAGCTGGCGTCCACCGGGATGAGCCTCGCGATGCTCCCGCTGTGGCTTCTGCCGGTGCTCGCGCTGCTCGTCCTGCTGGTCTTCACCCAGCTGTATCTGAGGAAACGGTTCCGCCGCGTGGCGAACCTCCCGCTGCTCGCGGCGACCGTGCTGATCGCCGCCATCGGGGTCGCCCTGGTGTTCACCCTGGTCAGCCGTGACCGGCTGGACTCGGTCGGGGAGCGGCTCGACGGCGTCGCCGCCGCGCGGGCCGCGCAGATCCAGGCGGCCGACGACGAAGGCCAGCGGCGGCTCGCCGAGCTGCTGGCCGGGTACTGCGACGAGGAGCAGGGATGCGGTGTGACCCTCGACGGCTTCCGGGAGCGGGTTCGGCAGGCCTCCGCGCCGTCGACCGACAACACGCGGGTGGCCACGGCGGGCGCGAGGGCGGTGGCGGCCGACGCCTCCGCCGCGGCCGAATCCGGCGGGCGGGAATTCCTGATCCCGGCGGGCACCCTGCTCGCGGGCGGGCTCGTCCTGCTCGGCCTGCACGCCAGGATCGACGAATACCGGTACCGCCCGTGAAACGCCTGCTGGCCTTGGTGATGGCGCTGTCGCTGGTCGCGGGCGGCTGTTCGGCGTCGGCGGACAACGGGCCCGTCGTCGTCCTCGCGTCCTGGACCGGAGAGGAGGAGAGGGCGTTCCGCCAGGTACTGGACGCTTTCAAGGCCGACACCGGGATCGACTACCTCTACGAGGGCACCCGTGCCGTCGATCAGGTGCTCGCTTCGGACGTCCAGCGCGGCACGCCGCCGGACGTCGCGGTTCTGCCCAACGCCGGGGTGCTGGCGAAGTACCAGAAGTCGGGTGACCTGCTGCCGCTCGGCGAAGACCTCTCCGCCGCGGTGACCCGGTCGTTCAGCCCGCAATGGGTCACGCTGCAGCAGATCGGCACCGAGAAGGTGTACGCGGTCGCCGTGAAGGCCGATCTGAAGAGCCTGATCTGGTACAACCCGGCGCGGCTGACCGGGATCCGTCCCACGACGTTCGCCGGGCTCCGTGCGTACTCCGCCGGGCTGGCGGCCGCCGGGGGCACGCCCTGGTGCGTCGGGATGGGTGCCCCGCCCGCCTCGGGCTGGCCGGGAACCGACTGGATCGAGGACATCCTGTTGCACTCGGCGGGCCCCGGCAAGTACTGGCAGTGGGCGGCAGGCGGCCTCGAATGGACGTCGCCCGAGGTCAAACAGGCCTGGCTGGACTGGGGTTCCTTGCTCGAGCCCGCCGCGATCCGCGGCGGTACCGCGGCCGCCCTGCTGACCGACTTCGGCGACGCGGGCAAGCCGATGTTCACCGATCCGCCCGGCTGCGCGCTCGAACATCAGGCGTCGTTCATCATGAGCCGGTACCAGAACTTCCCGCGACCGGACGGGACGTTCCCCAAGCCCGGCACCGATTTCGATTTCCTCACCTTCCCGGGTCGGGACGTCTCCGAGGTCGCCGCCGACCTCGCCGGGATGTTCCAGGACACCCCCGGTGCACGGAAGCTGATCGCATTCCTCGCTTCGGAGAAGGCACAGCGGATCTGGCCGTCGATACCGCGCGCGAACGCCTTCTCCGCCAACCGGAAGCTCGGCCTCGACGTCTATCCGGACCAGGTCAGCCGCCGGGTCGCCGACACGATCACCACGGCGTCCGCGCTGTGCTTCGACGCGTCGGACCTGATGCCCGCGACGATGACCGGCGCGTTCCACCGTGCGGTCCTGGAGTACCTGAGCAACCGGGACCGCCTGGAGATCCTGCTGAAACAACTCGACGACGTCCGGAAGAGCATCCAGCCCGGCGAATGGCTGAAAATCCACTGTGGACAGTGAGGAGCATCGGTGAACGACCTGGCGCGGTTCCCCCTCGAAGGCGGCGGTTCGGTGGTCGTCGAGATCGACCCGGTCCCCGGCACCGCCCGGGTCTCCCGGCGTGACGACCTGGTCGACGACGCCGAACGATCCTTCGAAGCGGCGCTCGCGAACGTCAAGGACGCGGCCGTGGCGGCGCTGGACACCTTCCGGTCGATGACCAGGGGGCCGGACGAGGTCGAGCTCAAGTTCGGCGTCAAGCTGACCGCGCAGGCGGGCGCGGTCATCGCGAAAACGGGCCTGGAGGGGAACTTCGAGGTCAAGCTGAAGTGGACCAGGGAGACCGAAGCCTGAACCCGGATCACGCGTGCTCGAAGCCGTAACTCACGTGATCAGAGCCGTAACTCGCGTGCTTGAAGCCGTAACACGTCCCCACCGTGTCTTCCGGCTCCGATCACGCGAGTTACGAGTCCAAGCACGCGAGTTACGCCTTCGATCACGCGAGTTACGGCTAACGCCCGAGGCCCCGGATCAGCACCATCACCGATTCCCGCACATCGGCCCGCGTCCGCTTCGGCTGGAACACCTGCCAGTCGAGGGCGACCACCAGCATCGTGCCGAACAACCCGGCCGCCGCCGTCGGGATCTGGACGCCGTCGGGCAGCCGCCCGGCGGCGTCCAGCCGGTGGAGCTGTTCGCGCACGATCGAGATGATCTCCTCGCGCAGCAGCGTCAGCGTTTCGTGCCAGGTGCCGGGCGTGCGCCACATCTCGCTCACCAGGATCTGCGAGAAACCGGGGTATTCGGCGATGAACTCCAGCGCACCGTCCACTTGCGACTCGATGACGTCCATCGGGTCGCCGTCGCCGGTGGCCGCGCGCAGCCGGTCCGCGAGCACGCCGACGCCGTAGCGCAGCAGCGCGTCGACAAGACCGTCCTTGCTGCCGAAGTTGTAGTAGACGGTGCCCTTCGCGACCTTCGCCTCGGCCGCGATGTCGTCCACCGTCAGCCCGACGAGGCCGCGGCTGGCGGACAGCCGCAGCGTCGCCTCGAACAGCTTCTGCTTCGTCGCCTCACCCCGGGGACTCACAACGCCAGCTCGGGTTTCAGTGCCGAAACCGTCCAGGTGCGCCGTTTCCGCGCCGCCAACGTCGAGACCAGGATCCCGCCGACGAGATACGCGACCAGGACGCCGATGTCACCGAGGATCTCCATCGAGGCGCCACTGTAGAGCAGGTGCCGGAATCCGTCGATCGCGTACCCCATCGGCAGCACGATGTGCAACGGGTACAACGCGTCCGGGATGGTCTGCCAGGGGAACGTGCCGCCCGCGCTGACCAGTTGCAGAACCAGCAACACCAGGCCGAGGAACTTCCCGACGGCGCCGAAGAACGCGTTGAGCGCGTGCACCACGGACGTGAAGGTCAGCGACACCAGTACGGCGAATCCGATCGCGCCGAGCGGATGCGCGACGTCGATGCCGACCAGCCAGGTCACCGCGCCGAACAGCACGATCACCTGCGCGATCCCGAGCAGCGCCGAGGACAGCCAGCCGCCGAGCGCGACCTTGAACGGCGACGCGCCCGCGGTCAGCGCGCGAGTCGACAGCGGACGCAGCAACAGGAACAGCACGAACGCGCCGATCCAGGTCGCGAGTGAGATGAAGAACGGGGCGAGACCCGCGCCGTAGGTCCCGGCCGAGGCGACGCCCGAGGAGCTGACCGCCACCGGGTCGGCGATGGTGTTGGCGGTCGCCGCGCGGGTGGGGTCGTCCGGGTTCGGGATCTCCTTGAGGCCGGCGGCGAGCCCGTCGCGCAGTTGCACCGCGCCGTCGGCGAGCTGGTTCGTGCCGGTGACCGCGGACTTCTCGCCGTCGTTCAGCTTCGCGGCGCCGTCACGGATCTGGTTCGACGCGTCGGCGGCCTGCGCGATGCCGCTGGTGAGCTGCGGCGTGGCCGAGGCCAGCTGATGCGCGCCGTCGGAAACCTGCCGCGCGCCGGACGCGAGCTGGGTGAGCTGGCTGTTCGCGCCCTGGATCTTCGTGTTCGCCTGGTCGACCGGTGACCGGAGGGTGTCGAGGCGGCTCAGGATCTCCTGTACCTTCGCCTCGGGGGCGCCGAGGTCGCGCAGGTCCTGCGCGAGCTGGGTGCGGTAACCGTCGAGTTTGGCCTGGATGTCCCCGGAGGCCGTCGCCGCGAGCGAGGCGGCGTCGGCGACCTTCTGGTTCCCGTCGGCGACCTTACCGGCGCCGTCGGCGAGCTTCTGCGTCTGCGCGGGGAGCTCGGCGGTACTGGATTTCAGGGTGCCGAGCCCGGTCGCCAGCTGGGAGCTGCCGGAGGCGAGCTGGGAGGCGCCGTCGGCCAGTTGCTGCTGTCCCGACTTGAGCTTGACCGCGCCGTCGGCGAGCCGCGAAGCACCGTTCGAGGCTTCCTGGATCTTGCCGTAGATCGTGGAGAAACCGACCAGGAACTTGTCCGCGGCCTCGCTGCCGACCTTCTCCGCGATCGTCTTGCGAACCTGTTCGGCCACCTGTTTCGCGATGGTCCCGGACAGATAGTTGTTCGCGTCGTTCGTGGTCAGCGTGATCGTCGCCTGCTGGGGCTGGAAGTTGCCCGACGACAGCAGCGCGGTGGAGAAGTCGCGCGGGATGCCGATCGCGAACGAGTACTTGTCGTCACGAACGCCCTTCGCGGCCTCCTCCGGCGACACCTCGTGCCACTGGAAGGTGCCGGACTTGACCAGTTCGTCGGTGACCTCGCGGCCGACGTTGCGTTCCGCGCCGGCCGAGTCCTTCGCGCCGGTGTCGGCGGTGAAGACGGCGGCGGGCAGCTTGTCCAGGCGCGAGTACGGGTCGTAGTTCGCGTAGAGGTAGAAGGACGCGTAGAGCAGCGGCACCAGGACGAGCGCGGCCATGGCGAGCTTCGGCAGGGTGCCGCTGCTCAGCCGGCGCAGCTCGTTGGCGGCGATCCGGACGGGGTTCATTCCTGGTCTCCTGAGGTCTTTTCGATCTCCGCGGTTTCGGCGGGCTCGGGCTCGACGGGCGCGCAGCGCACCGGGTCGGGCTGGTCGAGGGCGCCGCAGCGGGCGGGTTTCTCCGGCAGGGCCGAAACCGGGGTGGTGGCGGTCAGCACGATGACGGCGAGGCCGCGCTCGGCGTGCTCGCGGGCGAGCTTCGCCCAGCTGTCGACGTCGCTGGTGTGCCGGTCCGGGGTGTCGAGCACGAGGACGCCGACCCCCTTGCGGTCCGCGGCGAGGGCGGTGAGCAGCCGCGTCCGCGTCACCGGTTCGAGGTTTTCGAAGCGGGTGGTGGCGAAAGCGGCGGCGTCGTGCTCGGCCAGCCAGCTCGCGACGGCGGCCTTGTTCGCCGGGCGCTTCGCCAGTTCGAGTTCCTCGCCGACGACGACCTGCAGCGACAACGCGCCGTCCGGCTCGCTCACGCCGGGGGAGTCGACGATCGCCACGACCTTCCGCGGATCGCCGCCCTCGACCGTGACCGTCCCGGTGGCGGGCTTCAGCCTGCCTGCCAGCGCCAGCCCGAAGGCGGTGACGCCGACCCCTGGCTCGCCGTGCACGATCGCCAGCTCACCGCCCGAAACGGTGAGCGAAGTAGGCGACAGCAACGTGCCGTGGGGTCCGGTCACGGACACCCTGTCGGCTTGAACCCGCACGAAGAACTCCCAGGTCGGTGACACGGAACTTAAACTGACTGGTCAGTTCAAAAGTTAGCCCTGACCTGGGAGGCGCACAACCGTGAGGGGCCCACGTCACACGCAAGAGTGACGAAACCCCCGCAAACCGGACGGGCTAACGCAGGGCCGAAGCCGGATGGACCTCCCAGGACGTCCACAGTGGACGATAACCCTGGCGGTGCCAGAACACCGAAGAGAGCGGGTTGGTCGGGTTGTAGTAGAGGTACGTGCCGTCCGCGCCGCCCGCGGCGAACTCTTCGTGCACCGCCGCCATCAGTGTGCGGCCGAGGCCGCTCCCGCGCAGGGCGGGCACGGTGACGACGTTGTTGACGTACCCCCAGTGGCCGTGGGGGAGGAGTTCGGCCTCGGCCGACCCCGGTGACGAGGTGATCCAGGCGCCGTGCGCGAACGCGGCGATCACGCCGTCCCGTTCGGCCAGCCACAGCAGCGGGGCGTCCTTGTCGAGGGCGAGTTCCAGTGCCGGGGCGAGCAGTTCGGCGGCGTTCGGGCGGTACCGGGTGGCGACCTGGCCGATGTAGTCGTGCGTCGACACGGCCAGCCCGAGCAGGGTGTCGAAATCTTCGTGCCGGGCACGGCGGACGGTCACGCCGACGGCGCCCGGATCGTCGTGACGGCGCCCGGTGCGCACGGCCAGCGCGGACATCGGCACCAGCCCGTGGTCGAGGAAGGCGCGGATCGCCTCGGCGTCCCGGCTCGGCCAGTTGATCACGCAGGCCGAATCCTCGCCGGGCGCTTCGGCGTCGATCCGCGTCCGCCACGCGCGCAGCAGCACGTCCATGCCCTCGGTGCCGGTGTCCCCGACGAACGGGAACAGCTGCCGCGCGTCGGCGGCCGACCAGAGCAGGGTGACGTCGTCCGGACCGTGCAGCTGACGTTGCACCACCCCGGTGACCTGGACGCCCGCCGCCGTGGCGGCGTCCACGCGTTCGCCGCCGACCGGGGGCGGCGCGGCATCGGGCAGGAGCCGGTCGATCGCCGCGAACCGGGCGCGGTGCGCGTCGAACAACGCCTTCTCGATTTCCATCCCGTCCCCAGGGTCGACCGCTACCGCAGGGCGGAGGCGGGGCAGACGGCCCACGTCGTCCACAGTGGACGATAACCCTGCCGGTGCCAGAACACCGGGGAGAGCGGATTGGCCGGATTGTACGAGACGAAGGTACCGCGCAGTGACGGCGAGAACAGCTCGTCGTGCGCGACGGCGGTCAGCGCGCGCCCGATCCCGCGTCCCCGCGCGGCGGCGGTCACCGCGAGCGTTCCGACATAGCCCCATTCGCCCGCGGGCAGCCGCCCGGCGAGCGCGTCTCCGGGGATCGGGGAGCGCCTGCCGCCGCTCACCATCCCCACCGTGACGCCTTCCTCCTCGGCGATCCAGACACGGCCGCCGAACTGCAGGCCGCGCCGGACCTCCTCCGCGAGCAGGGCCTCGGCCCCCGGCCGGACGACACCGTGACCGACCAGCGAGGTGTAGCGGAGTTCTTCGAAGCGCAGACCGACGATCTCTTCCAGGTCGCCATGGCCCGACGCCCGGATGGTCACGCCGGGGACGGAATACGCCTCGCCCGCCGCGGGCGCCCGGACGGCCAGCGCGAGTTGCGGTGCGAGCCCGTGGTCGAGCAATGCCCGCGACACCGCGACGTCACGGCTGGGCCAGGTGAGGGTGCACGACGAATCGGGTTCGGCGTCGGCGAGCGCGATCCGCTCGCGCCAGGCGGAGAGCAGGGCGCTCATCCCCGCTCCGGCGTCGAGCGGGAGGACCGCGGAGAGGATCTGCAGATGTGCCGGGCTCCAGAGCCGTTGCCAGGCCCCCGCCGCGAATCGCACGTGCGCGATCGTCCCGAAGGCGCCGCCCGCCTCGACGGGTTCTCCGGCCGGGAGCGGAGGCGGCGCCGGGAGCGACGGATCGAGCGCGGCGAACCGCGCCCGCTGCCGCTCCGCCGCCGGGGTCATCCCCGCTGGGTGCAGAAGATCGCCGTGCCGGGGAAGAGCTTGCCGCGCAACGGGCTCCACTGCCCCCACGTGCGGGAGTGGCCCTCCGGCCAGGCGGGCTCGATGAGGTCGGTCAGCGCGAACCCGGAGTCGGCGAGCGCGCGGACGTAGTCGCCGAGGGTGCGGTGGTACTCGACGTAGGTCGCGACGCCCGCTTCGTCGACCTCGACGTAGGGCGTGCGATCGAAATACGGCTGGGTGACGGTGAGACCCTGCGGACCGGGATCGTCCGGGAAGATCCAGCGCATCGGATGGGTCACCGAGAACACCCAGCGGGCTCCCGGCCGGAGCACCCGGTGCACTTCGGCGAACACGATGTCCACCGACGCCACGAACGGCACCGCGCCGAAGGCCGAGCAGGCCGCGTCGAAGCTCGCGTCGGCGAACGGGAGGGATTCCGCCGTCGCCTGCACGAGCGGGACGGGGGTGCCGGTCCGTTCGTTGCCCTCCCTCGCGTGCCGGAGCATGCCCCCGGACAGGTCGGTCGCCACCGCGTCGGCGCCCTGCGCGGCGAGCCAGCGCGAGCACGCCGCCTGTCCGCAGCCGACCTCGAGGATCCGCTTGCCGCCGACTTCACCCAGAAGCGCGACGTCGGCCTCCCGGACACCCTCCGGGCACCAGACGAAGTCCGCGTCGCCGAGGAAGCCACCGTGGGTGGCCTGGTAGTCGTCGGCGTCGGCGTCCCACCAAGCCAGGTTCGCGGCGGTGGCCTCCGGCGCCGAGACCGCCCGGTAGGCGACCCCCGCGGTGCCGAGCCGCTCCTCGGCCTCTGCGTGCCGTTCGGGCTCGGTGACGGACTGCTGGCTCAAACCGATATCCTTTCCCCAGGTCAGGGCTGCGCGGGACAGTTTATCCGCCCGCCGTGATCGTGGGGGCGACCCTGATTGTGCCGTGTACAGGGGGCCGCGTAGGATATCTGTTAGCGCAGTGGGTTCGCGCTACTCTTTCCCCCGGTTCGCTCAGCGTCCGGGTCAGGGGGTCGCGTACCGGATGCGGTGATGCTCGCGGTCGTTCCCTGTGGACGTTTGCTTATGTGGTCGCCTCATGCCGGAAGAGCCCATGGTGCCCTAACTGCAAACCCACTACTTCCCATCCACCGGAGCAACCCGCCTAATGACGACCGACACCGCCACCGCCCCGACCGCCCCCGCCGGGCCCCAGCAAGTCGCTATCAACGACATCGGGTCGGAGGAAGACTTCCTCGCTGCGATCGACAAGACGATCAAGTACTTCAACGATGGCGACATCGTCGAAGGAACCATCGTCAAGGTCGACCGTGACGAGGTCCTGCTCGACATCGGCTACAAGACCGAGGGTGTCATCCCCTCGCGCGAGCTCTCCATCAAGCACGATGTCGACCCGGCTGAGGTTGTCACCGTCGGCGATGAGGTCGAAGCCCTGGTCCTCCAGAAGGAGGACAAGGAAGGCCGTCTGATCCTGTCCAAGAAGCGTGCGCAGTACGAGCGCGCCTGGGGCACGATCGAGGAGCTCAAGGAGAAGGACGAGCCCGTCAAGGGCACCGTCATCGAGGTCGTCAAGGGCGGCCTCATCCTGGACATCGGCCTGCGCGGCTTCCTGCCGGCGTCGCTGGTCGAGATGCGCCGCGTGCGCGACCTGCAGCCGTACGTCGGCCGCGAGCTCGAGGCGAAGATCATCGAGCTGGACAAGAACCGCAACAACGTGGTCCTGTCCCGCCGCGCCTACCTGGAGCAGACCCAGTCCGAGGTGCGCAGCGAGTTCCTCAACGCGCTCGCCAAGGGCCAGGTCCGCAAGGGCGTCGTGTCGTCCATCGTCAACTTCGGTGCCTTCGTGGACCTGGGTGGCGTCGACGGCCTGGTGCACGTCTCCGAGCTGTCCTGGAAGCACATCGACCACCCGTCCGAGGTCGTCGAGGTCGGCCAGGAGGTCACGGTCGAGGTTCTGGACGTCGACATGGACCGCGAGCGCGTCTCGCTGTCGCTGAAGGCGACCCAGGAAGACCCGTGGCGTCAGTTCGCCCGCACCCACGCGATCGGCCAGATCGTGCCGGGCAAGGTCACCAAGCTCGTCCCGTTCGGTGCGTTCGTGCGCGTCGAGGAGGGCATCGAGGGCCTGGTGCACATCTCCGAGCTGGCCGAGCGCCACGTGGAGATCCCGGAGCAGGTCGTCCAGGTCAACGGCGACGTGATGGTCAAGGTCATCGACATCGACCTCGAGCGTCGTCGCATCTCGCTGTCGCTGAAGCAGGCGAACGAGGGTGTCACGCCGGAGACCGAGTTCGACCCGACCCAGTACGGCATGGCCGCCGAGTACGACGCCGAGGGCAACTACATCTACCCCGAAGGCTTCGACCCGGACACCCAGGAGTGGCAGGAAGGCTTCGACAAGCAGCGTGAGGAGTGGGAGCGTCAGTACGCCGAGGCTCACACCCGCTACGAGGCTCACATGAAGCAGGTCCAGAAGGCCGCCGAGGCCGACGCCGAGGCCGCCGCGGACGCCGCGACCGGTGTCACCTCCAGCGACTCGGGCGAGCAGAGCTACACCTCCGCTCCGGCCGAGGCCAAGAGCGGTGGCACGCTCGCCAGCGACGAGCAGCTCGCGGCTCTCCGCGAGAAGCTGTCGGGCGGCGCGTGATCCAGGCGCTCAGCCACTAGCTGACAGAGAGCGGCCCCGGTCCACACGGACCGGGGCCGCTTTCTTACGCAATTCGGCACCTAATTGCGATCCGAGATCATCGCAAGTAGGTGCCGAATTGCGTGAGAAAGCCAGGGTCAGGAGGTGGCGGTCCGGACGGACGGGACCGACGGCACCCAGATGCGTTCGAGCGCCGCGGCGCGGGCCTTGCGGCGGAGTCCGGCGAAGCTGTGCTTGGCGGGAACGAGGAGCGCGCTCAGCCACGTGCGCCGGTATTCGGCGAGGGCGTCGGCCACGGGACGATGGAGGACACAGTGCACCAGGCCCGGCGTTCCGAGCCGGTGCCTTCCGGTGTGCTTACCGTCTGCCATCGTTCCTCCGTGTGGGCTACCTTCGCCGCGCACGGTACGCAATCAAGCTCCCGAAGCGCGGTAACCGCCCGGCGTGTCACCCATAAAGGTTGAGTCTCGCGTCACTATGAACTTGCCTTTTGTCTCCGTCTGTGCCGGATGTGCGCATCCCGTGACCCTGCGCGGTCGGTCCTGGTCGCGCCACTAGGGTGATCGGCATGCTGCGTGTGGGCCTGACCGGCGGGATCGGCGCCGGAAAATCGACGGTGGCGAACCGGCTTTCCGAGCACGGCGCCGTCCTCATCGACTCCGACAAGATCGCCAGGGAGGTCGTCGAGCCGGGAACACCGGGGCTCGCCGAACTCGTCGAGGCGTTCGGGAAAGACATCCTCGCCGCCGATGGCTCGCTGGACCGGGCCGCGCTCGCCGCCAAGGCATTCGCCGGCGAAGAGTCCCGCAAGCGGCTGAACTCCATCGTCCATCCGAGGGTCGGCGCCAGGACGGCGGAGCTGATGGCGGCCGCGGCATCGGACGCGATCATCGTCCACGACATCCCGCTGCTGGTCGAAGGCGGGCTCGCGCCGATGTACCACCTCGTCGTCATGGTCGACGCGCCCGAGGAGGTCCGGGTCCGCCGCCTCGTCGAAGCGCGCGGAATGGCCGAGAACGACGCGCGCGCCAGGATCAAGGCGCAGGCCACGACCGATCAGCGCCGGGCGGTGGCCGACGTCTGGTTCGACAACAGCGGAGCGCCCGACATCGTGCTCGCCGAGGTCGACGCGCTGTGGGCGGACAGGCTGACCCCGTTCGAGGCGAACGTCCGGCTCCGCAAGCCACGTGCGCCGATGTCGCCGAAGATCGCGCCGTACGACGAGACCTGGCCCGTGCAGGCCGAGCGGGCGCTCGCGCGGATCCGCGTGGTGGTGGGTGACAACGCCGTGCGGGTCGATCACATCGGTTCGACCTCCGTGCCGGGGCTGCCCGCCAAGGACATCCTCGACCTCCAGCTGACGGTGTCCACTTTGGACAAGGCCGAGGAACTGGCCGACGCGCTCTCCGACGCTGGATTCCCGCGGGCGGAAGGGGAGTGGTTCGACGACGCGCACGGCGAAGAGGGCACCTGGCCGAAGCGGTTCCACTTCGGTGGCGACCCCCGTCGCCCGGTCAATCTGCACGTCCGCTCGCAGGAGACACCGGCCTGGCGGCTCGCGCTGCTGTTCCCGGAATGGCTGCGGCGGAACCCGGACGAGCGCGACGCCTACGCGGCGGTCAAGAACGCCATGGCCGCGAAGCACTCCGGCGACGGGACGGTCGAGCGTTACACCGACGAGAAGCAGGGCTGGGTCGACGCGGCCTTCACCCGGGCCGGCGCTTGGGCGGACTCGACCGGCTGGACCCCGTAGGCCTCAGCCGCCGGCAGTCCCCGCGCTATCCTGCACCCCGAGCTTGGCACTTTGCGATCCGGGCGCCACGGTGACCCGCCGTCCTCGGGAGACGGTCACAGCGAGTCCTGCCACCGGATCCAGCTGGTCATACCCGGAATTCTCGCAGGCCGGGCCACGCCGCGGCCCACGTTTCGGTGTGGCCGGTGACCAGCCAGATCGGCATCCCCCGGCTCACGTTGCGGACGCAGGCCGCGTTGTCCACGCGGGAGACGATCCGGGCGTCGGTGAACGAACGCAGCAGCCGGGCCGGATCCGGCCCGACGAACAGGACGCTGTCCGCGGTCTCGGGCGGACGACCGAAGTACCAGAAGCCCCGGCTGGGGCTGTACACGGCGGGAAGCCCGTAGTCGGCGCCGTACCGGTCCAGCGCTCCGGCCTGCCAGTACCCGGCCGTGACGAGCGTGGTGCGCTCCCGCTGTTCCGGCGGGAGCCGGTGGTAGGCGTCCGCGACGGAACGGGCGAGGTCCGGCCAGCCGATCTCCTCCAGCGCGTACGCCGGGCGTGGGACGTCCCGGCCTTCCGCGAGCCAGGCGGACGGCCACACCGGCAGCGCGTACGGGAGCGTGTACAGCGCGGAAAGCAGGAACACCGGCCAGGTCGGGATCCAGCGGAACCACCAGGACGGCCGCAACTGTCCGAAGTGGACCGCAGCGCCCGCCCAGAGGACGCCGAACATGCCCGCCGCGTAGTAGTAGCGGCCGTTCGACAGGATGAACAGCGCGATCACGCCGACCGCGGTCCAGCCGAGGAACCGGTATTCGCGCAGCCTGGCCGAGAACAGCAGGACCCCGAGTCCGTAAAGGACACCGACGACACCGATGCCGAGCCCGGCGCCGGTCAGCAGTGCGGGCAGGAACCCCGCGCGGCCGCTCCAGCCGCCGGTGGTCTCGTGCGCGATGACGTCACCCATCTCCAGCTGCGGCCAGCCGTTCGCGGCCTGCCACCAGAGCGTCGGCACCATCGAGAGGGCGGCGATTCCCGCGCCGAGCCAGAGTTTGGGCCTGCGCAGGAGATCCCGCGGCCCGAAGACCAGGATCGCGACCCCGGCGGCGACCCAGAACGTCGCGATCAGGAGCTTGACGTTCAGCGCGACGGCGGTCGCCACGCCCAGCCACAGCAGCAGAGTGTCGTCGCGGGTCCGCATCCACCGCACGAGCAGCCAAGCGATGAGCGTCCACAGCGCCGGGTCGATCGTCGAAGTGGCCAGGTAGTGCCCGCTTCCGAGGAACTGCCCGCAGATCGCGTACGCGGCGGCGGCGCGGGTCTGCGCCCGGCGGTCCCCGCCCATCTCGTAGGCGATGAGCCCGGTGAACACGACTCCGGCGGCCGTCGCGAGGACCGCGGGAAGACGGAAGACGAAGACGTTGCCTGGCGCGAGCGTGTCCATCGCCAGCGCCAAGGCCGGGAGCACCGGCGGCTGGTCCGCGTAACCCCAGGCCAGCCGCTTGCCGGCGGAGAGGAAGTACAGTTCGTCGCCGAAGTAGCCGTATCGCCACGCCGTCGCCATGAGCACCGCCGCGGCCGCGGCGGCGAGGAGCCCCACCGGCAGCCGGGCGAACGCCGCACTGGACACGGTCGGTGTTTCGGCCGCGCGGGCGGCTTCCATCCATTCCTCGCAGATCCCTCGGGTGCCGGTCCTCCCGCACCTTACGTGCCACCGGCGTGGCGCGTCGGTCGTGAGAGGACCGGTGCGGCTCAGAAGCCCCAGTCCGCGAGTTTCGGCCACACCGTGTCCCAACTCCCGTTCCGGCCGGTGGCCAGCCAGATCTTCATGCCCTGGCTCACGTTCTGGATCCCGGCCCCGTTGTCGAGCGCGCCGACCTCGCGGACCTGCGTGAAGTACGGCACAAGCCCTGAAGGGTCGTTCCCGACGAAGAGGACGTCCCGTGCCGATTCCGGCGGTCTCGGCAGCGTCACGTAACCGCGGTTGGGGCTCGACGGCGACGGAAGCCCGAGCTCCGGTCCATAGTGGTCGATGGCACCGGCCTGCCAGTACTTCGCCGTGACGACACCGGTCCGGGCCGGATCGGGAACGGTCCGGTACACCCGCGCCACCGACTCCGTGATCTCCCGCCAGCCGACCTCTTCGACGGCGAAGACCGGCCGCGCCCACATCGGGGCGCTCGCCAGGTCCGCCCGCGGGAGGATCGGAAGCGCCTGGGGGATCGCGATCACCGCGGCCACGAGGTACGCCGGCCAGGTGGCGATCCAGCGCCAGTACTTCGACGCCTGGCCTGCCTCGATCTCCACCGCCGCCGCGGCGAACAGCGGGGCGAACATCCCGGCCGCGTAGTAGTAGCGCCCGTTCGCCAGCAGGAACAGGGCGAGGATGCCGAGCGCGGTCCAGCCGAGGAACCGGTACGGCCGCAGGCTTTCGGACCGCAGCAGGCGCCACAGTCCGTAGCAGACCAGGATCGCTCCCACCGGTACTCCGGCGCTCAGCACCAGCGTCGGGACGAAGGTGACCCGCCCGCCCCAGCCTTCCGAGACCTCCTGGGAGATCGCCACGCCCATGGTCAGTTGCGGCCATCCGTTCGCCGCCTGCCAGACGAGGGTGGGCGCGATCATCGCGGTGGCGATCACCGCGCCGAGCCACAGCGCCGGACGGCGGACGAGGTCACGCGGTCCGAACGCCACCGCGGCGGCCAGTACGACGACCCAGAAGCCCCCGACGAGGAACTTCGTGTTCAGGGCGACCCCGGTCACCACACCGGCCCAGACCAGGAGCTTGTCCGTCCGGGTCCGCACCCAGCGGACGAGCAGCCAGAGCAGCAGCGTCCACAGGAACGGGTCGATCGTGCTGGTCGCCAGGTAGTGCCCGCTGCCGAGCATCTGGATGGACACCGCGAACGTCGCCGCCGCGATGGTCTGCGCTTTGCGGCCGCCGCCCAGTTCCCTGGCGATGAGCGCGGTCAGCACGACGCCCGCCACCATCGCCAGCATCGCCGGGATCCGCAGGACGAACGGTGAATCGGCGCCGAACGCGTCCATCAGGCTGGCCAGCAGCGGCAACAGCGGTGGCTGGTCGGCATACCCCCAGTCCAGATGCCGACCGGCCGCCAGGAAGTACAACTCGTCGCCGAAATAGCCGTAGCGACCGGCCGTCGCCGCGAGGACCGCCCCCATCGCTCCGGCGATCACCAGCACCGGTGTCCTGGCGAACGACGCGACCTCCGCGTGTTGCCGTCCACCGGACCGTTCCCGGAGTCCCTCGGCCTCCAAGACCACGGGTATCCGCCCCCTCTCGATCGGTTACGCCCTTGATCGAGAGTCCCGCGGCGCCGCCCCTCCGGGGATCCATCGGCCGGTCAGGATCGGCTCACCCAAGGGATGAGCCAGGATCAACCGATCGATGGATGCGGAGGATCAGTGCCGTCGCCAGCCGAGTGTGATGTCCTTTGTGGACAGCCAGCCGCGCAGGTCGTGGCCGTGCGTGGCCAGTCCGTCGACCGTCGTGTGGCTGACGCCGAGCGCGCGTTCGGCGTCGGCGGGGGAGAGCAGCCCGGCGGTGACCGCGGCGAGGAGTTCGTCGGTGTCGATCACCTGGACGGATTTCTTGTCCCGCAGGACGAGGTCGAGATAGAGGTCGGTGGCCACCCAGACGCCGTCCTCGCGGCGGATGTCGACGACGTCGAGGTAGAAGTCCTGATCGCGTTCGTGGCCCGGAGTGAACCAGAAGTCGGTGATCCGCAGGCCGAGATCCGGCAGCAGCCAGGACTCGATGTAGTGGAACTGGGTCCGCCCCGGCGTCGGCCGCGCCATGTAGAGGCCGAAGGGTTCTTCGCGATATTCCTCGACGTCCCTCACGATGCCTTTGGGATCCGTGTTGGTCTTCGCGGCCGGGTCGAAGTACTCGACCTTGGGCGGATGCAGCGCGGTCATCCGCCCATCTTGGAAGGCGGCGCCGCCCGCGGCCACCGCCCAACCGGGTGGACGATCACGGTTCGCGGGTTTCGGAGGAACGGCGGCGCCCGTCCGGATAAGGTGCGCTGGTTCCGCCAGTGGGGTGAGTGGGGAGTCGACGTATGTTCGGGATCATCAGGCCGTGCCGCCACCGGCTTTCCGCGGGTCTGCACGCGGACTGGCTCGCCCATCTCTGCGGCCTTTGCCTGGCGTTGCGGGACGAACACGGACATCTCGCCCGAATGGTGACGAACTACGACGGACTGATCATCTCGGCGCTCGTCGAAGCGCAGTCGCCGCGTGCGGAAGGCCGTCGTGACGCCGGCCCTTGCCCGCTTCGGGCGATGAAGGGGACTTCGGTCGCGAAGGGCGGTGGTGCCCAGCTGGCGGCGGCGGTCTCCCTCGTGCTGGCCTCGGCCAAGATCAGCGACCACGTCGAGGACCGCGACGGCGCCTTCGCGCGGCGTTCCGTCGCACTCGCCGCGAGGCGGGTCGCGACGCGCTGGGCGGATCAGGGAAGCCGTACGGGGATCCGGGTCGGCTTCGACACGACGGTCCTGACCGAGGCCGTCGACCGGCAGGCCGAGATCGAAAACGCCGTCCGCCTCGGTGATTCGGCCGTCCTCGCCACCGAACCCGCCGAACTGGCGACGGCGGCCGCGTTCGCGCACACCGCCGTCCTGGCGGGCCGCCCCGGGAACGCGGCGCCGCTGGCCGAGGCCGGCCGCCTGTTCGGCAGGGCCGCGCATCTGCTCGACGCCGTCGAAGACCTCGCGGAGGACGAGGCCGCCGGCGCGTGGAACCCGCTGACGGTCACCGGGACCGGGCTCGCCGAGGCTCGGCGGCTGTGCGACGACGCCGTGCTCGGTGTCGAACTCGCCCTTCGCGAGGTGAAGTTCGACCAGCCCAAGCTGGTGCACGCGCTGCTGGTCCACGAACTGCGGCAGGCGGTGCGGCGCGCCTTCGGCCACGGCCACGGCCCGCAGCAACCGCCGCCGGGCTGGATCGGACCCGGACCTCAGCCGCAACAGCATCCCCACCAGCCTTATCCGCCCCAGCAGTACCGGCAGGGCGGTCACCAGCCGCCGCCTCCGCCGGCGGGCGCTCCCGGTGGCGGAGGTCCACCGCAGGAGCCGCCGAAGAAGAAGGGCAGGCACCGCGGCGACGGCGGACCGGTCGACGGTCAGGGCGGTGGCTGCTGGGTCCCGAAGTTCCGGGTCCCGCCGAAGCCGAGGAACTTCTTCTTCGGCTGCGCCGTGGCGACCTACATGTGCTGTTCGTGCCAGTTCTGCTGCCGCGATCCCTTCCCCGGCCCGTGGAGCGGCAAGCCCAACAGCAGCTGTGACTGCGACTGTGACTGCTGTTCCTGCTGTGACTGTTCCTGCTGATCCGACCAGGCGAAACGGAAACTGTCGGACCCAGCGCTTACTCTGGTGGACGTGGCTTTCGCAACCGAACACCCCGTGCTCGCCCAGTCGGACTTCCGCCCCGTCACGGACATCCCCCGGACAGGCGGCCGGTTCGAGGTGGTCAGCGAGTACAAACCCGCCGGTGACCAGCCGGCGGCCATCGACGAGCTCGAGCGCAGGATCAACGCGGGCGAGAAGGACGTCGTGCTGCTCGGCGCCACGGGTACCGGCAAGTCGGCGACGACGGCCTGGCTGATCGAGCGCGTCCAGCGTCCGACGCTGGTGATGGCGCCGAACAAGACGCTCGCCGCGCAGCTGGCGAACGAGCTGAGGGAGCTGTTCCCGCACAACGCGGTCGAATACTTCGTCAGTTACTACGACTACTACCAGCCCGAGGCGTACATCGCGCAGACGGACACCTACATCGAGAAGGACTCGTCGATCAACGACGACGTCGAGCGGCTGCGGCACTCGGCGACGATGAACCTGCTGTCCCGCCGCGACGTCATCGTGGTCGCGAGCGTCTCGTGCATCTACGGTCTCGGCACGCCGCAGTCGTACCTCGACCGGTCGACGAAACTGAAGGTCGGCGAGCAGCTCGACCGGGACGTCTTCCTTCGCGCGCTGGTGGACGTGCAGTACACCCGCAACGACATCGCCTTCGCGCGCGGCACCTTCCGCGCCCGAGGGGACACGGTCGAGATCATCCCGGCGTACGAGGAGCTGGCGATCCGCGTCGAGTTCTTCGGCGACGAGATCGAGAAGCTGTACTACCTGCACCCGCTCACCGGAGACATCGTCAAAGAGGTCGACGAGGTCCGCATCTTCCCGGCCACCCACTACGTGGCGGGCCCGGAGCGGATGGAGAAGGCCATCGGCGGCATCGAGGCCGAGCTCGAGGAGCGGCTGGCGGAGCTGGAGAAGCAGGGCAAACTGCTCGAGGCCCAGCGGCTGCGGATGCGCACCGCGTACGACATCGAGATGATGCGCCAGGTCGGGTTCTGTTCCGGTATCGAGAACTACTCGCGCCATATCGACGGCCGCGGCGCCGGCACCGCGCCCGCGACCCTCATCGACTACTTCCCGGAAGACTTCCTGCTGGTCATCGACGAGTCGCACCAGACCGTCCCGCAGATCGGCGGCATGTTCGAAGGCGACATGTCGCGGAAGCGGAACCTGGTCGACTTCGGGTTCCGGCTGCCCAGCGCGGTCGACAACCGGCCGCTGACCTGGGAGGAGTTCACCGACCGGATCGGACAGACGGTGTACCTGTCGGCGACGCCGGGGCCGTACGAGATGGGGCAGGCGGGCGGCGAGTTCGTCGAACAGGTCATCCGGCCCACCGGCCTGGTCGACCCGAAGGTGGTCGTGAAGCCCACCGAGGGCCAGATCGACGACCTGGTGCACGAGATCCGCGAACGGGCCGAGAAGGACGAGCGCGTCCTGGTCACCACGCTCACCAAGAAGATGGCCGAGGACCTCACCGACTACCTGCTGGAGCTGGGCATCCGGGTGCGGTACCTGCACTCCGAGGTGGACACGCTGCGCCGGGTCGAGCTGCTGCGGCAGCTGCGCGCGGGCGATTACGACGTGCTGGTCGGCATCAACCTGCTCCGTGAGGGTCTCGACCTGCCCGAGGTCTCGCTGGTCGCGATCCTCGACGCCGACAAGGAGGGCTTCCTCCGCAGTGGCACGTCGCTGATCCAGACGATCGGCCGCGCCGCCCGGAACGTGTCGGGCGAGGTGCACATGTACGCGGACAAGATCACCGACTCGATGCAGCACGCCATCGACGAGACCGATCGCCGCCGCGCCAAGCAGGTCGCCTACAACAAGGAGCGGGGTGTCGACCCGCAGCCCCTGCGGAAGAAGATCGCCGACATCCTGGACCGCGTCTACAGCGAGGCGGAGGACACGGAATCCGTCGCCGTCGGCGGCTCGGGCCGGAACTCCTCGCGCGGCAAGAAGCCCGAGCAGGGCGACCGTGTGCGCAGTTCCGGGATGCTCGCGGACAAGGACGTCGCCGGGATGCCGCGCGCCGAACTGGCGGATCTCATCCAGCAGATGACCGACCAGATGATGCAGGCCGCGCGCGACCTGCAGTTCGAGCTGGCCGCCCGGCTGCGGGACGAGGTCGCGGACCTCAAGAAGGAACTCCGGGGCATGGACGCCGCCGGCATCAAGTAGCCGCATGGCCTCGTGGGCGGCAAGGGCGGCTCTCACCGTCCTTGCCACTCACGAGGTCCAGCACCGGCGATGTCACGTGACTGACCGGACGACACACGTGATCCGGCGGACGACACGCGTGACTGGATGGACGACACGACCGCGGCCGGGTTCGGCCACGAGTCGTCCGTCTGATCACGCGTGTCGTCCGTGCAATCACGCGTGTCGTCCACCGGATCACGACGGCGGGTCAGAGGCGACGGCGGTCCAGCATGGTCAGGTCGGCGTCGAAGTCCGGGAACCCGGCGGGCACCGAACGCGTGCTGACGCCCGGAGAGACCGGAGGCAGACCGGCCCACCGCCGCACGGTGTTCGTCGCTTCGGCGGCCTGGGCCGCGGGAAGCTGCGAGATCCGGGCGCCGTGGTTCCCGCCCGGCACCGTGTAGCTGTAGGAGTCCTTCGTGCCGAAGCCGAGCTTGAACGGCTCGGCACTCCACGGGTCGTTCTCGCCGTTGACGAACATCAGCCGCTTCCCCTGGGATTTCACCCAGAAGTCGATGTCGGGCATCGCCAGATGGTCGAACCGCGGGATGTCGACCGACTTCGGCACGAACGTCCGCGACACGTTGGAGCCGGGATAGCGCAGCAGATCCCGCAGATAGCCTTCGTAGGACTCGGGGGCGCCGAGCTGGTAGGACGCCTGGAAGTAGTACGGGACGTAAACCTCGAGGTTCTGGTCGGAGTAGGTGTTGAGGCTCTCGACGCGTTCGAACCAGGCGTAGACCTCCGCCGCCGGAGCGCCCG
This sequence comes from Amycolatopsis sp. TNS106, assembly GCF_019330265.1. Taxonomy (NCBI): domain Bacteria; kingdom Bacillati; phylum Actinomycetota; class Actinomycetes; order Pseudonocardiales; family Pseudonocardiaceae; genus Amycolatopsis; species Amycolatopsis sp. TNS106. Next base: position 559,028 of record NZ_CP024972.1, read on the forward strand.
CCTTCGGGATTGTCGCGCAGTCCGATTGCCGTTGGTACTGCCAGAAGGCGAAGTACGAGTCGATCACGGAGATCTCCAGCGACACGTCCGCCGAGCCGACGGTCTTGAACGTGTAGCCGTTCTTGGCCGCGTCGGCGGCGGCGAGCGCCGCGAACTCGGACCGCCGGGTCAGCACGTCACGCTGGATCGCCTTCAGCGCCGACCGGCAGGCCGGATCGTCGCCGACGTTCGCCAGGAAGCGGTTGTAGCGGTCGTGCGCGTTGATGACGTCGTTGGGCGCGACGTACGGGATCGTCGCGTCGACGTCTTCCGGGAAAAACCTACGGAAGTAGGTCGCCGTCATGCCGCCCTTGCTGCCGCCCGTCGCGAGCCACTTGCCCGGATAGATCCGCTTGAACGCCTCGACGGCGCGGTGCTGATCGGCGGCGGCCTGCCAGATCGTCAGCTGCTTGCCCCAGTCCGGACGGTCCGGCCGGGAGGGGGTGAAGAACCGGTACTCCATGGACAGCTGGTTGCCGTCGACGATCTGGGTCGGCTCCGAGCGGTTGGGTGATTGCGAGACGTTGTACCCGCTCGTGTACACCACGGTCGGCGACCGGAATTCCTTGTGCAGCAAGGTGAACCGCTGCTGGAAGGTGCCGCGGTCCGGCCTGCGGTGGTCGACCGGCTGAGTGTAGGCGAGTTTGAAGAACCGGTACCCGGTCGGCGCCGGATTCTCCGAGACGACGGTCAGCCCGGGTATCCGCCCGAGCGCGTCCTCGATGTCCCCGGGTGCCGCCTGCGCGGCCGGGGTCAGCCCGGCCAGTGCGAGAACGGTTGTCGCCAGAACCGACCACGCGGCCGTGAGCTTCCGCATCCATGCCCTCCCCATCGGGACCTGTTGAGCGGTCGGATACTCACAGAGTCCCCGCCGGTGGGCAATCGCCTATCCGGTCGAGCCGCGCAGGACCCTCTCGACGTAGGCCTTGATGGCGGCGATGGCTTCGGGGGAGCTCCACAGGTCGAGGACGTGGGCGTCGTCGCCGGTGCGGTGCTCGGCGATGCGCTCGTGGAACGGCCGGTGCAGTTGTGCCTTCGTGTGCGCGTACGCGGCCGCCGGGATCTCGGCGAGCTTCCTGGCCACCTCCACCGCCCGCTCGACGACGTTCCCGGGCGCGGTCACCTCGTTCACCAGGCCGAGCCGGAGCGCGTCCGCGGGCAGGTGGGTTTCGCCGAGGAACGCGAGTTCGGCGAGGACGTCGGCACCGAACCCGGACCGCAGGATCTCCAGCGCCGCCAACGGGAACGGCACGCCGACGAGCAGTTCGGTGATCCCGATCCGGCCGGGTCCGTCGGCGAGGACACGGCGGTCGCAGGCGGCGGCCAGTACCGCCCCGCCGGCGATCGCGTGCCCGTTGACGGCCGCGACCACCGGCCCGGGGAAACCGAAGACCGAGAGGAACGCGTCCGACAGCGCGGGCAGGAAGTCCTCGAGATAGTCCGCGCCGCCGTCGTGTACTCGTCGCAGGTCGACACCCGCCGAGAAGATGCCGCCGGTTCCGGTCAGCACGACGCCGCGATGGCCGCCGAGCTGGACGTCTTCGAGCCGGACGATCAGTTCCTGGCAGAACTCGGTGTCGAGGGTGTTCGCCTTGCCGTGCTGCAGGGTGACGACGGCGATCCCGCCTTCGTCGTCCACGCGGATCGAAGAGGTGGCCATGGCCCGACCGTACCCGAGCCCGCGAGGATCTACAGTGGACCGCTAGTCCCTCAGCCGCACGGTGACCGTCGGGCTGAAGGACCGCTTGCGGTTCCAGCCGGTCTCGGCGCCGATGCTGAGCTGGATGGCGCGGTCGGCGGGCGCCCAGTAGCCGGTGCGCACGAAGTAGGCGTCCATCGAACACAGCCTGGCGCAGGACTTGCGGTTGCAGATCGTCTCCCAGCCCCACTGCCTGCCGCTCTCCTCGACGCCGTTGCGCCGGACGAAGAGATGCGGATTTCCGATTTCGCGGCAGTAGGCGCTGCCTTCGGAGATGTAGAGGACCCCGTCGATCTTGTAGAACCGATTGTTGTCGAGAAGTGTCACCTGGCCCGAGACGGCGAATCCGACCCGGCCGCCCTTGCCCGCGCTCATGGTCCAATCAAGAGAGAATTCTTGGACCGGAGTCTCGACTGACTGGGTCATGGTGACATCCCCGCTTTCCGCTCGCGTCGGCACCTTTCCACTGAAGATAAGGATTTCCCGGAGCTCTCCGAAGATGAATGCGAGGTTTTCACCCAATGGGTCGATGATCGGAAAATCGATGTTCTCATGCGCATGAAACACCGGTTACCGGCGCTAATGGGTGAAGGTCACCACGGCCAGTGAAAACCGGGGCCCACCAGGGAAGAGGTTTTCGTCTTCCCGGTGGACCCCGGTGCTTTTCCGGTACGGAAACGCTCTCAGCTGGTGATGTCCTTCGTCGCGAACCGGCGGCCGGCCAGAAGGAAGAAGACCGTGCCGTACAAGGCCGCGGACAGCATGCCGTTGGCCATGTTGGTCCAGTCGATGTCGGTCGAGATCAGGTCCATCCACGAGAACGCGAAATGTGTCGGCAGGTAGTCGCGCAACCCCTCCAACGCGGTGATCTGGTCGAGGATCTGCGAGACGATCGCGACGATCACCGCGCCGCCGACCGCGCCCAGCGGGGCGTCGGTGGCGACCGAGAGCAGCATCGCCAGACCGGCCACCCACGCCAGCTGCAGGATGATGTAGATCGTCGCGAGACCCATGGCGACGAGACTGTCGCCGAACGACACCGCGTCCCCGGTCGGGCTGATCGCGTCGCCCGCGCCGTACCAGATGACGCCGACCACCAGGGAAACCAGCGGCAACAGGATCAGCGCGACCGCGGACAGGATGCCGGAGACGATCGCCTTCTGCCGCAGCACCCGATGCCGGGGGACCGGCATCGCGAGCAGGTACTTCAGGCTCGACCACGACGCCTCGCTCGCGATCGTGTCGCCGTAGAACAACGCCACGATCATCGGGAGCAGGAACGTCCCCGAGACGAACAGCGCGAGCACCACGAAGTTCGGCGCGCTCGCGGTGGCGAGGTCGACGAAGCCGCCGCTGCGGCGGTTCGGGTTGGCCTGCCCGATCTCGAACGCGATCACCAGGATGAACGGCAGCAGCGCGACGAACCCCAGCATCAGCTGGGTCCGCCGCCGTTTGAGCTGCCGTTTCAGTTCGACGCCGAGCCGCAGCGTCCGGTCGGCGCGGTACCCCGCCACGGCGCCGTCGGGGCCGACCTCGGTCGGTTCGTGCGACGCGACCTCGGTCAGCTCCAGCAGTGCCGCCGGATCGGTGTGCACGCCGTGATCCGCCCGGGTCACCGGGCCGGAACCATTGGTCTTACTCACCCTTCGAGTCCTCTCCGACCAGCTGCAGGAACGCGTCTTCCAGACGGCGCCGCGGCCCGGCCTGCTCGACCGCCACCCCGGCCCGCACCAGGACGGCGACCGCCTCGGCACGCGCGAGACCGTCGAGATCCGCGTGGACGAGTTCGCCGTCGACGTCGACGCCGGAAACGCCGCCGACCTTCCGCAGCGCTTCGGCCGCTTCGGCGGGCTTGTCGACGCGGAACGTCGCCTCGCCACTGGACGCGGCCAGCTCGCCGACCTCACCCGAGGCGACCAGCATGCCGCGGTGCATCACGACCACGTGCGTACAGGTCTGCTCGACCTCGGCCAGCAGGTGGCTCGAGACCACCACGGTGCGCCCGGTCGCCGCGTAGCGCTGGAGCACCTCGCGCATCTGGTGGATCTGTGGCGGGTCGAGCCCGTTGGTCGGTTCGTCGAGCACCATGAGCTCCGGCAGGCCGAGCATCGCCTGCGCGATCGCGAGCCGTTGCCGCATGCCCTGGCTGTACGTGCGGACCCGCCGGTTCACCGCGTCGCCGAGGCCGGCGATCTCCAGTGCCTCGGCGAAATGCGCCTTGTCCCGCGGGCGGCCCGTGCTCGCCCAGTACAGCTCCAGGTTCTCCTTGCCGGACAGATGCGGCAGGAAGCCGGAACCCTCCACAAAGGACCCGATCCGGGACAGCACCGGCGCGCCGGGCGCGATCAGATGGCCGAACACGCGGATGGTGCCCGCGGTCGGGGTGATGAGCCCCATCAGCATGCGAAGGGTCGTCGTCTTGCCCGCGCCGTTCGGCCCGAGCAGTCCGAGCACCTGACCGGGTTCGACCCGGAACGACAGATCCTTCACCGCGACGAACCCGCCCGCGTAGGCCTTGCGCAGACCTTCGATCACCAGCGGGGTCTTCGCCAGGCTCTCGTCGACGTCGTGGGCACGGCGGCGGCGGAACGCGGCGATCACGGTGATCGCGATCCCCGCCAGCAGCGTTCCGGCGATCCCGAGCAACTGCGCGGTGGGCGCGCCCGCGCCGACCGAGTTACCGGGGACGACCGGCACGCCGAGCCGCCCGCCGTCCGCCAGCCCGATGCGGAACACGGCGGGCTCGACCGGCGTCGCGAACGCCTGGTCCGTCGTGGCGACGACCAGCCGCAGCGTGTGCCCCGCTTCCAAGGGCCGCACGATGCCCGGCAGGGTCACCGTCACCTCGACCGGGCTGCCGTCGGCGGGCAGACCGGAGACCCGGAAGGGGGCGACGGAGTTGGCCGGAAGCGTGCGGACACCTTCCGAGTTGACGTCGTAGAGCTTCGCGAACAGGACGGCTTCCTTCTGCGGAGCCGCGGTGGAGGGGTCGGCCGAGATCTGGAGCCGGACCGTCGACGAACCGGCCGCGATCGTCTGCGCGTCGAGCGGCGGTGTCGCGAACTGCGCGGCCTGCCCCGGCGGGTCCAGACTGAACAGTCCGGACAGACGGGACGAACCCGCCACCGCTCCGTTCAGCCCGGGGATCCCGCTCACCGCGGCGGGATTGCCACCGGCGGGGCGCACGACCGGCTGGGCCGGGCCGGCCAGGGTGAACTGCCGCCGCTCGGTGGCGCCCCCGGTCGCTCCCGGGTACGCCGGGGCGGTCACGGTCCGGACCGAGGGGGCGCCGTTGGCCCGCAGGGTGCCCTGGATGTCGTAGCTGAACCCGGTGCCGGGATCGGTGCCCTGCCCGGTGAGGGAGAACTTGAGGAAGTCGGCGATCTGCGCGCGCAGTTTCTGCCCGGGCTTCCCGCCGTCGTGGCCGCCGGTGTACCAGATCGTGCGGACCTTGCCGCCCGCCGCGGTGATCTGCCGGGCGGTCGCGTCGGACTGGTCCAAGCCGAACAGCGTGTCACTTTCGCCCTGTACCAGCAGGGTCGGCACGGTGATCTGGTCCGTCACGGACGCGGGGGAGACCCGGCGGAGCAGGTCGACCGTCTTCTGGCTCGCCTTCCCCGTGGTGGCGAGCTCGGTGTAGGCCCGGCAGACGTCGGCGGTGAACCGTCCACAAGGGTCGGCCGGGCCGGACGGTGGCCGCTGCCCGTTCTGGCCACCGAGCGGCAGCGACTGCGCCGCGGCACCCGCCGCGCCGGTGCCCTGCGCCGCCCCTGATTCGCTCGTCTCGTCACCCGCTTCGGGCGCGTCGTTGGCGGGGGAGCCGCTCTGCGCCGCGCCGGAACCGGCGGAGAAGAAGATGCCCGCCCACGACTTCTTGAAGACACCGTCCGCGGTGAACGCGCCGGCGGCCGGGGTGGTGGCGTTCGGCGCGGCCGGGGCGGCGGCGTTCGGGAACAGGCCTTGGGCGAGGTCGTTGTAGGTGATCACCGGCGCGATCGCGTCGACCCGCTTGTCGGTCCCGGCGAGCAGCAGCGAAAGCGCGCCACCGTAGGAAGCGCCGGACACGGCAACCTTCGGATCGCCGTTCTCTTTGAGGACCTCGGGACGCGCGGCCAGGCCGTCGATCAGCTTCTTGGCGTCGGCGACCTCGCGGTCAGGGTCGTTCAGCGCGATCTTCCCGGTGCTGCGGCCGAAACCGCGCGCGGACCAGGTCAGCACGACGAAGCCCTTTTCGGCGAGTTCGCGGGCTTCGGTGGAGACACTGTTCTTGTCGCCACCGAAACCGTGCGCGAGCAGAACGGCCGGAGCGGGGGTCTGTTCGGGCAGGTACGTGGTCGTGTCGATCTTCACGACCTCGGACGAGCCCGGGGTTTCGGGCAGGTCGAGCGTCGTGTCCTGGGTTCTGACCGCGGACGGGGCGGGTTCGCTGTTCGTCCACACGACGGCCGCGGCGGCCAGGACCACCACGACCGCGGCGAGCGCGGTGAGCTTCGCGCTTCGCGTGCGAGGGAGCGGGATTCGGGGCACGGAATGACCGTATTTCACCGAAGCTGAGAACCGCTTCCCCGGCACACACAGACCACACAAGGGTGACTGTTAGGCCGCCACCGGAACGGGTACTTCAAGGAGAGAGAACAGGTGGGTGTGACGGGAGTTACGCCATCTTTCTTGGTGACAAGGGCAACCTTAACTGGCGTCATGCGTACAGACAGGTCAAACTGGACCAGCTGTGAGGGGAGTATTCCTTCGCGGCGGTGTCGTCAGCACGGTGGCCTTCGCAGGCCCCCGGCACCGTCGGCCGGCTTCGCACCGGCGGAAGAGACCTCCGGTTAGTTGCTGCTGTGCACTATCCGGAGGGTTGGATACATGTCTGTTCCCCTGTGGCTGTGGATCGCCACGGTCGGTGGCCTGCTCGCGCTCATCGCGCTGGACCTGGTCATCGTCGATCGCAAGCCGCATGAGGTCACCACCGGCGAAGCCGCCCGGTGGGTCGTCTTCTACATCGCCGTGGCCATCGCGTTCGGCGTCGGCGTCTGGGTCTTCGCCGGGCACGACTTCGGTGTCCAGTTCTTCACCGGTTACATCACCGAGTACTCGCTCAGCGTCGACAACCTGTTCATCTTCATGATCATCATGACGTCGTTCAAGGTGCCCGCGATCCACCAGCACCGGGTGCTGCTGATCGGCATCCTGCTCGCGCTCGCCATGCGCAGCGTGTTCATCGCCGTGGGCGCCGCGCTGATCGCGCAGTTCGTCTGGGTCTTCTTCCTCTTCGGCGCCGTCCTCGTCTGGACCGCGGTGAGCATGGTCCGCAACAAGGACGAAGAAGAGGAATACGAGGAGAACGCGCTCACCCGCTGGGTGCGCAAGCTCTTCCCGGTCACCGAAGAGTGGCACGGCCACAAGTCCTTCGTGAAGAAGGACGGCAAGCGCTGGATCACCCCGATGTTCCTGGTGATCGTCGCGATCGGCAGCGCGGACCTGCTGTTCGCCGTCGACTCGATCCCCGCGATCTTCGGTATCACGCAGGAGGCCTTCCTGGTCTTCACCGCCAACGCGTTCGCGCTGATGGGCCTGCGCCAGCTGTACTTCCTGCTCGGCGGCCTGGTCACCAAGCTGGTGTACCTGTCCTACGGCCTCGCGGTGATCCTCGCCTTCATCGGCGCCAAGCTGTTCCTGCACGCGCTGCACGAGTACCACGTCGTCCCGGACTGGCTGGACATCAACAACTGGGTCTCCCTGGGCGTCATCGTGGTGGTCCTGACCGTGACGACGGTGGCCAGCCTCGCGAAGGCGAAGAAGCTGGAAGCCGCTGAGCGGGAATCTTCGATCAGTAGTTAGAACTGCTAAGGATCGGGTACCGTCGGGGCCGTGCGTCCCGTTGACATCGAAGCCCTGACGGTCCCCGGCATCCTCGCGCTGCACGGCGACCTGCTGCTCACCGCGGTGAGCAGGCCTGATCTGAAGTCGAACAGCTACCGCGGAGCCTTGCGCAGGGTCGATCCGGGTGGCGGTGGAGAGAGCGCCTGGACCCACGGGGCCAAGGACTCCGCACCCGCCATCTCGCCGGACGGCCGATGGGTCGCGTTCCTCCGGGCTGGCGAGGCCTCCGGACGCGCGGCCAAACCGCAGGTTCACGTGATGCCCGCGGCCGGCGGCGACGCGAAGCGGATCACCGACCTGCCTCTCGGCGCGGGCGCACCGGTCTGGGCACCCGATTCCCGGCGGATCGCGTTGGTCGCCCGCGTGCCCGAGCCGGGCCGTTACGGCACCGAGAACGCGGACGGTGAAACGCCGGAGCCGGGTGAAGAAGCGCCGCGGCACATCACGAACCTCTTCTACCGCGTCGACGACGTGGGTTTCCTCAACGACCGTCCACAGCGTCTGTTCGTCGTGGACGCGGTAGCCGCGCTGGACGAGGAGTCGCCTGCCGAGCTCACGCCGCTGACCGACGACCGGGTCGACGTCGACGATCCCTCGTGGACGGCCGACGGTGAGCAGGTCCTGTTCACCGGTCCGCGTGACTGGGCCGCCGAGGACACCGTCCGTACGGACGTCTACGCCGTGCCCTCGGGCGGTGGCGAACCCCGGCTTCTGGTCCGGACCCTGGGCACCGCGGCCCGGCCGGTCGTCGCCCCGGACGGTTCGATCCTGTTCTACGGCAACGAATTCCCCGGTCTGGAGGACGTCGCCCGCAACACCGGCCTCTGGCAGGCGCCATGGCCCTCCGGTGACGAGCCCTCGTCCCCGCGCCGGCTGACCGACGTCGAAACGGTGGACTGCGACAACGCGGCCGGCGCTCCGGTCGTCGTCGGCGACGAGGTCCTCGTCGTGGTCAGCACCCGCGGTGCCGCCGAGCTGCGTGCCGTTCCCCTCGACGCCGAACTGGCCGAGCTGAATTCGCTGCGCCACCTGATGGGGGAGCGCACCGCGGTGAAGTCGTTCGCCGTCGACGGCGAACGGATCGTCGCGGTGGTCGGGACACCCGAGAGTTCCGGTGATGTCGTGCTGCTCGCGGACGGGGAGCCGCGCGTACTCACCGACTACTCGAAAGCGTTGCGGGACACCGGGATCCTGCCGCTGGAGGAACTGAACGCGACCGCTCCGGACGGCTACCCGGTCCACGGCTGGGTCGTCCGGCCCGCCGGAGACGGGCCGCATCCCGTGGTCCTGATGGTCCACGGTGGACCGTTCGCGGCGTACGAATGGAAGGTCTTCGACGAGGCGCAGGTGCTCGCCGCCGCGGGTTACGCCGTCGTCCTCGGCAACCCGCGCGGTTCCGCCGGCTACGGCGAAAGCCACGGCCGGAGCATCGTCCGCGGCCTCGGCACCGTGGACGCGGACGACCTGCTGGCACTGCTGGACGAAGCGCTCAAGCTGCCGAATCTGGACGGCGACCGGGTCGGCGTGATGGGCGGCTCGTACGGCGGCTTCATGACCAGCTGGCTCGCCGCGCACCACGGCGGCCGGTTCCGCGCCGCGTGGAGCGAGCGCGCGGTCAACGCCTGGGACTCGTTCGTCGGCAGTTCCGACATCGGCTGGTTCTTCGCCGGGGGTTACGCCGGCGACGACGTCGAAGAGCAGCGCAAGCGCAGTCCGCTGACGTACGCGGGGAAGATCGACATCCCGTTCATGGTCGCGCACTCCGAGCAGGACTGGCGTTGCCCGCTGGAGCAGGCGCAGCGGATGTACGTGGCACTGCGGCAGAACGGCGTCGCGGCCGAATTCCTGCTGTTCCCCGGGGAGGGGCACGAACTCACGCGTTCCGGGCTGCCGCGGCACCGGGTGCAGCGGTTCGACGCCGTACTGGAGTGGTGGGGCCGTCACCTCTGAACCTCGTGAGTGGTGAGGACGGTTCTAACCGTCCTCACCACTCACGAGGGCATGGGCTCAGCTGAGCAGCGTGTAGTTCAGCTCTTCGCACACCCGGCCCAGCGGGACGTCGAGCCCCGGATGGTCCAGCGGGAGCAGCACGTCCGGCGCGACCGGCAGCGAGTTCCCGGCGGGCGGGTCCCACAGCGCGAGCGCGGGGCCGCCGGAGTCCATGGACGACCGGTACCAGACGCCGTCGAGGTCGCCGAAGGCGGCGCGGATGGCGCGAGCCCAGGCCTGGGTGATCTTCTTCGGGCCGCTGGAGATCTCCTGGGAGGCGCCGACCCGGGTCGGCCAGAGACCGGCGAGGTCGAGCAGCCGCAGCGTGCGGGTCGGCCGGACGACGACCAGGCGCGGGCCGCGGGATTTGCGGTCGACCGTCGACGTGGTCTGGAAGACCTCCGCGATACTGGTGCGCACGGTGAGACCGAAGTACAGGACGCCGTTCCCGGGGTCGGTGACCGGGCGACCGCCGCGACCGGGGGTCTGCGGGTCGAACCGGCCGTGCGGGAGCGGGCCGCTGTAGCGGAACGAGTTCCACTGCTGGGGGTGGTTGCCGTGCGCGGTGAAGATCCTGACCAGCCTGGTGCCGGGGTGCACCGTCACCACGTCGTTGGTGCGGTGCAGCTCCTTGACCAGGACAGAGCGTGCGGGCGGCAGGGGGAGCCGGGCCATACCTCGGGAGTCGTCCGTCCTTGTCGGGTGATCTTGCTCGGTGGGGTCAGCCTACGGCCTACCCCCGACTGAAATTTTCCGTCGTCGGGCAAGGATCTCAGAACGGCGAGCCCAGGGTGGCCACCAGTCTCGCGACGTGCTCGGGGTCGCCGCCGGAAAGGAGCCATTGGCGCGGGGTGGCGGGATGATCGTTGATCATCAGATCGGTCTGCGGGGTGCTCATGAACGCGGCGACGACGAGCGCGGGCTGGTCCTCGGGGACGGCGCGCAGCACGACCTCCAGGCCGGGCAGCACCCCGGAACCGGCGAACTGCCAGGCGGGCAGCCGCCAGCCCTGGTCCTTCCAGCCGGTGAGCCTGCCCTCCTTGAGGCGGTGCCGGATCCGGCTGTCGTCCACGCCCAGTGTCTTCGCCGCTTCCAGCACGCTCAGCGCGGAATCGGCGAGTACGGCGTGCGCGGCGACCGTGCGGGCGCGGAAGTCCGGCTCGTCCTCGCCCCGGGGGGAGAGGTCCAGGCCGACGTCGGTGAGCGCGGCCCGCTGGTCCGCCGAGAAATAGTGCGACGGATCGGGGTTCGGTGGGGTCAGTCTCCGCGCCGCGTCCTCGACGAGGTTCAGGAACTCGTTGGCGTCGACCTTCAGGCCCGCCTTGGCGAGAACGTTCTCGAGCGCTATGGACATGCGCCCAGGGTAACGCGTCTGTGCGGGTTCGTGCGGTCTCATCTCGATTTCGTGGGGGAATTCACCAGAGATGAACACAGAGTGCACGGAATCAAACACGCGCAGTAGGCAATGTCGCCACAGTCTGCCCGGATCGGGCGAGCTTGTCCAGGATTCCGGCTTGACACGTGGTAAACAGGAACTTACCTTCCGAAAGGTAAACGATTTCTTCCCACCGCTTCGGAGAACCCGGCTGGTGTGGGGCCGGCTTGGGGGAACAAGGGGGTGGGGCGTTCCTGGGCGGCCGGTGCGAGCCGGTCGCCCAGGCACGTCGTGCACCGGGATCTCCGGGTGTCAGCCGCGTCGTGAGCTCCGGCGCACGATCAGCTTCGCCTGAAGCGTGGTCGTCGTGGCCTTGCGCGTGCTGTCGCCGATCCGGGCGAGCAGCAGCTCGGCGGCGACCCTGCCCACCTCGTTCGCGGGCTGGGCGACCACCGTCAGCGGCGGGTCGATCAGCGTCGTCCACGGCGCGTCGTCGAACGACACGATCCCCACGTCCTGTCCCGATCGCAGACCGCGCGCGGCCAGTGCCTCCAGGACGCCGATCGTCATCGTGCTGTTGCCGACCAGCAGCGCGTCCGGTGGCTCCGGGTCGTCGAGCAGGCTGAGCGCGGCGAGCCTGCCGCCCTCGGCGCGGAACTCCGCCCGCCGGGTGAGCGCGTTCTCCTCGCCGACGGCATCCGTGTAGCCGGCCAGCCGGTCTTCCGCCGTGCGTACCCCGGGCGGTCCGCTGACGCAGGCGACCCGCCGGTACCCGCCGTCGAGAAGGTGCTGGGTGGCGTCGCGAGCGGCGAGCCTGGTGTCGACCAGCACCTGGTCGCCGGTGTTCTTCAGCAGCGGCCGGTCGACGGCGACCACGGGGGTGCCGCGTTCGGTCAGCCGGTCGACGTTGGTGGCCCGGCCGGTGGGGGAGAGCACCACGCCGGCGACCCGTTCCTGAAGCGCGACGTCTATGTAGCGCCGCTCCTTCTCCTCGTTGTCGTCGGCGTTGCACAGCACCACCGAATAGCCCGCGGTCTGCGCGATGTCCTCCACGCCGCGGGCGATCGCGGTGAAGAACGGGTTCTCCACATCGGAGATGATGAGCGCGAGTACCGCGGTCTCCTGACGGCGCAGATTTCTCGCGAGCCCGTTCGGGTGATAACCCAATTCGGCCGCGGCGGCCTGCACCCGTGCCGCGAGCACCGGGTCCACAGTGGACTTGCCGTTGAGTGTTCTCGACACGGTCGCCGTCGAAACCCCGGCCTTCGCCGCCACGTCGTTGATGGTGGCCACCGTGACCTCCCCTTCCGCAGGTGTGTTGACACCCTCGCACGGGAAGAATAGCTTGACCGACAATCGTTACCATCCGCTGATCGCGCTACTCGCGCGGAGGAGTTCGGAGGCGTCGTGCGGGAACCGGGCCTGGTGCTCGGCGTCGACATCGGCACCTCGAGTTCCAAAGCTGTCCTCGTCGATTCCCGGGGCGCCGTGGTGGCACGGGCATCCCGCCCGCACGGCACTTTCCGGCCGCATCCCGGCTGGTTCGAGCACGACGCGGAAACCGTGTGGTGGCAGGACTTCGTGGCGCTGGCAAGGGAACTTGCCGGGGATCATCCCATCATCGGAGTGTCGGTCAGCGGGATCGGGCCGGTGCTCTTGCCCGCTGACGGTTCCGGGAGACCTTTGCGGCCGGCGATTCTTTACGGTGTCGACACCCGCGCATACGACGAAATCCGGGAATTGGATCGGGAATTCGGCGAAGAATCCATTGTGGAACGAGGCGGGAGCGCGCTCGGTTCACAGGCCGTCGGACCGAAATGGCGTTGGCTGGCCAAGAACGAGCCGGACGTCTTCGAGCGGGCGAAGCTCTTCCTGATGGCGAGTTCGTTCCTCGTGCTGCGACTGACCGGTGAATACGTCCTCGACCATCATTCGGCGAGCCAGTGCGATCCGATGTACGACCTGCGGGAGGCCCGCTGGGCGCTGGACCGCGTCGCCGCGATCGCTCCCGGCATCGAGCTGCCGAGGCTCGCGTGGCCGACCGAGGTGGTCGGCTCGGTCACCGCCGAAGCGGCCGCGGAAACCGGCCTGCCGCAAGGGATTCCGGTCACGGCGGGGACGGTGGACGCCTGGGCCGAGGCGACCAGCGTCGGGGTCACCGCGCCAGGGGACACCATGCTCATGTACGGCACTACGATGTTCCTGATCCAGCTGCTCGCCGATCCCCGCCCCGGGCAGGGGCTGTGGACGACCCGCGGTGCCTTCCCCGGCAGCTATTCGCTGGCCGCGGGGATGGCCACCTCCGGCGCGATCACCGAGTGGCTGCGGGATCTCGTCGGCGGCGAATTCGGGGACCTGGCCGCGGCGGCGGCCGAGGTCCCGGCCGGCAGCCGCGGCCTGCTGATGCTGCCGTACTTCGCGGGAGAACGGACACCGGTGCCGGATCCGGACGCGAGAGGGATCATCGCCGGGCTCACCACTTCCCACGATCGTGCCGATCTCTATCGCGCGGCACTGGAAGGCACGGCATACGGCGTGCGGCACAACCTCGAAGCCATGCGGGAGGCCGGTGGCGGCACCGGCCGGATCGTCGCCGTCGGCGGCGGGACGCGGGGCGGGGTGTGGACGCGGATCGTCAGCGACGTCGCGCGGATCGACCAGGAGATCCCCGCGGAGACCATCGGTGCCGCGTTCGGAGACGCCGTTCTCGCCTCGGTCGCGCTCGGGAGGGAACCGGATATCGAAGCCTGGAATCCCGTCGCCGAGATCGTCCGCCCCGGCGCGGACGCCGACGTCTACGACGAGTTCTATCCGCATTACCGTGACCTCTACCGGTCCACTGTGGACATCGCTCACTTCCTGGCGCGGAAGAACTCGCTCGCCTTCAGCCCCGAGAACTCCCGGCAATCCCGGCTCAGGTGAGCCTGGTCGGCGTAACCCGCCGAAAACGCCAGCGAGGCGAGATCAGGCACCGTACCCGCGAGGCCGACGGCGCGCTGGAACCGGGTGACCCGCAGGTACGTGGCCGGGCCGTAGCCGACCGCGAGGGTGAACCGCCTCCGCAACTGCCGCTCGCCGGTGGTGAACCGCTTCAGCGCGGCGGAAACCCGGGGCACGCCGCCGTCCAGCCTGGCGATGAGTTCCGAAACCTCCCGGTCGGCTCGCCCGGCTCCGCGCCGCGCGACGACGTCGGCCAGCGAAGCGGCGCCGGAGAGCACGCGTTCGGCCAGCAGATCGCCCTCCTTGCCCCACAGGTCGCCGAGGGCGACACGCTGATCGCGTAACTCGTCGGCGCCCAGGCCCAAGACGTCACCCGCTCTACCGGGGGCGAACCGCACGCCGCGCGCCTGCTTGCCGGTCTCCCAGGTCCAGGGAGCCGTGTCCGGCCCGGCTATGAAGACTTCGCCGCCACTCTCCACCAGGTCCACGCAGCCGTCGGGCACGATCCGCTTCGGCGTCGTGCCCGTGTCCTCCCATAGGCAGCGCATCACGCCGGCCGGCCCGCCGGGCGCCTTCGTCTCCCGATACACGCTTGCCATGATGCCCCCGGCCTACGACAGAATCGGGCCGTGTCCGAAGCAGAGATCGATTCACTGGCCTGGATCCACGTCCGCGACCGCCGCCTGCTGTCGGTGCGGACCGAGGGAAAGGCCAAGTTCTACCTTCCCGGGGGCAAGCGCGAACCCGGCGAGGGCGACGTCGCGGGGTTGTGCCGGGAGATCAGGGAGGAACTCGGCATCGAGCTCGACCCGCAGAGCTTCCGGTTCTTCGCCGTGCTGAACGAGCAGGCCGACGGTTACGCGGACGGCCGCCGCGTCCGCATGACCTGCTACACCGCCGGCCATCGCGGGGAGCCCGCGCCCGGCCGTGAGATCGCGGAGTCCGCCTGGCTGTCGTCGGCCGACGCGCACCTCTGCCCGCCGGCGGGACGGCGGGTGCTCGGGCTGCTCGCCGATGCGGGGCTCGTCGACTAGTCAGGTCACTCAAAGTGAGCTGTTCGGCTCACTGTGCTTACGCCGATCGCCCCATGACCAGCGACTCCCCGCTCACCGGGACACCCAAAAGGGTGAATATCGGGTTTCTTCCCGATAACGGCTAACGCGGAGTCACCTTCGTGCGAGAAGTAGTCGACGCACTCGACGGAAGTGCGCTCGGACGAGAGAAGACCTCTCCATGGGTGTTCCCACCGCGACCCCTCCGGCATCGGCGCCGGAGCAGGGTGCCCCCGGCAGGCTGAAGCCGCTGGGGACCGTCGTGGTCGTGCTGGGTGTGGTGGCCGTCGCCGTCACCCTGACCAGTTACGTGTTGCCGAAGGCCTCCAGGCCCGTGCAGAACCCGCCCGCGCCGCAGGTCGAACAGGTCGAACAAGCGGCGGCCGCCGTGCGCACCGTGATCCACTCCGTCGTCTACGAGCTTTCCGGCGCGGAGGGCGCCCAGAACGTCACCTACGTCGCGCAGGGTGCGGAACTCATGCAGAAGACCGAAGTGACCGTGCCGTGGAGCACCGCCTTCGAGCGCACGAGCCAGGAAGGCCGCGACGAGTTCTACAGTCTTTCCGCGCAAGGTTCGGGCAGCGGCGCGCTGCGGTGCCGGATCCTCGTCGACGGTGAGGTCGTCAGCGACCGCACCGCTCCCGCCGCGGGCGCGCCGGTGACCTGCACGGCTTAGGCGCTGTCCTGCAAGTCGTGTTCGCGGTCTCCGCGCCCAGGCGGCCCCTGGCGGCACGGGCGGACGCGGCCGAGTACGACCCGGTACGAGGCCGATCCGCCCGCACCGCCAGGAACCACCTGGATCACGAAGCCCATCGAACAGACTTACCGGACACCGCCTAGGGCAGGATCATCCGGGTGACGGATGGTGCGATCGCGTTCGGCCCGGTGCTCGCGGTGGTCTTGGCCGTGCTGGCGATCTTCGGCGCGGCGGTGGTGCAGTTCGGGCGGCTGGGGCAAGGCAAGGCGGTGCTGTTCGCGGCCGGCCGCGCCGTCGTGCAACTCGCCGCCGTATCGCTGGTGATCGTCGGGATCCTGAGATCCGGCTGGCTGACCGGCGGTTTCGTGCTGCTGATGTTCACGATCGCGGCGGTCACCTCCGCGCGCCGGATCGGGGTGGCGAAGGACCTGGTGTGGGTCGCGCTCGCCATCGCGTCCGGTGTGGTGCCGGTGCTGACGCTCGTGCTCGCGACCGGGGTGGTCCCGTGGCGGCCGATCGCGATCGTGCCGATCGCCGGGATCGTCATCGGCGGCGCGATGTCCGCGACCTCGCAGGCGGCGAGGCGCGCGCTGGACGAGCTCGTGTCCCGGCACGGCGAATACGAAGCCGCGCTGGCACTGGGCTTCCTGCCCCGCCCGGCCGCGCTGGAGATCTGCCGCCCCTCGGCGGGGCACGCGCTGATCCCCGCCCTCGACCAGACCCGGACGGTCGGCCTGGTGACCTTGCCCGGCGCCTACGTCGGTGTGCTCCTCGGAGGCGCCGGGCCGGTGCAGGCCGGTGTGACGCAGGTGCTCGTGCTCATCGGGCTGCTGGCCGCCGAGGCGGTCGCGGTCCTGGTCGTCGTGCACCTGGTCGCGGCCGGCCGGATCAGCCGAAAGGCTGCTGAAGATGCGACGTGTCGTTGAACCGCCGCACCATCCAGTCTTCGCCCGACACCACCAGATGCGAGATCGAGCCGTTGTCCGCGCCCAGGAACGCGAACCGGTTCTTCGCACCGCTCGCCTGCGCGAAGACCTCGCCGATGACACCGCCGTGGGTGAACACGGCGATCCTCCGGTCCGGGTTGGCCGCCGCCAGCCTGCCGATGGCCGCCCTGATCCGGCCGCCGAACGACTCCATCGTCTCCGCGCCGGGAATGACGTCCCAGCGCTGTTCGCGCCAGAGTTCCTCGATGATCGGGTGGCCTTCGTAGGTGTAACGCCGGAAGAGCCCGTTCTCCCAGTCTCCGAGGTGGATCTCCCGCAGGTCCGGCTCGACCTCCGGCGTGAGGCCGAGCTTCGCCGCCAAGGGCGCCGCGGTCTGCGGCGTCCGGCGCAGTGTCGTCACGTACAGCGCTGAGATCCGCTCGTCCGCGAGACGGCGCCCCACCCGCTCGGCGTGGTCCCTGCCCTCCGGCGCGAGGTCCGGGTCGGCCTGCCCGTCGACGAGGTCGAACGGCGCGCTGCCCTTCGCCGGGGCGGATTCGCCGTGGCGGACAAGGAAGATCTCGGTCGCGCCGGGCGGGGGAGAGAACCGGTGCTGGCGGTATTCGACTTCCTGCTCAGGGGTGCTCATGGGCGCGACGATACCGAGTCACCCCAGCTGTTTGTCCACGAAACACCAGCGCCAGGTCTCGCCGGGTTCGTGGCTGCGCATCACCGGGTGCAGGGTGTCGTGGAAGTGCTCGGTCGCGTGCTTGCCCGGTGAGGAGTCGCAGCAGGCGACGTTCCCGCATTTGACGCATTCGCGCAGATGCACCCAGGTCATCCCGTTCTCGACGCAGACGGCGCAGACGTCAGGAGAGCTGGGTTCGACCGCGGGCCACTCCTTGGTGAGATGTTTGCAGGATCCCGCCGTCGCGGCGGGGGTGCGCAGTTCCCGATCGGAGTCCGGCACGGTCTCCTCCTCCCTGTCCAGCATGGATTCCTCGATGTCGAGGCGTTCGAGGATCCGGCGCAGGACATCATCATCGGCCATGCCGGAGTCTCGCGCCTCCAGGAACTTCTCCCGTTCGACTTCGAGCAGCCGCAGTCGCAGCCGCCGATACGCGTCGCTCGGGGTTTCGGACAGCGCGCTCTGTTTGCCGAGTTCCTCCCACGCCGAGTCCGAGCGGTGCTGGAGCCGGCTGCGCAGGCGTTCGACGATGTCGTCCGGGTCCTCGGGGGTCCGGATCTTTTCCAGCTCTTCGAGCGCGGCCCTGGTCATGTCGTGGAGCACGGCCGCTTCCTGCAGCGCGTCCTCGGCCGGGTCGGGTGGAGGCAGTTTCAGGCGGCGCACCAGCACGGGCAGCGTCGTCCCGTGCAGCAGCAGGGTTCCCGCGACCACGACGAACGCGACCAGCACCAGTACGGCGCGCTGCGGGGTGTCCGCGGGCAGCACGAACGCCGCCGCGAGCGTGACGACCCCGCGCATCCCCGCCCACGCGATCACGGCCGAGTACCGCCACGGCCAGGCGTGCCGTCGGAACACCCGCCGCGCCAGCCCGATGCCCGCCATCCAGACGATCCGGGTGGCGATGGTCGCGGCCAAGGTGGCGGCACAGATCAGGACCAGCTGCAGCGCGGTCAGCCCGCTGTCGCCGACTTCGGTCATAATTCGGCGGACCTGCAAGCCGATCAGCAGGAAGACGATGTTCTCCAGCAGGAACTGGATGGTCTGCCAGTTCAGCCTGCTGGCCAGCCGGGAACGGCCCGAAAGCATGCTCGGCGCCTTGTGCCCGAGGATCAGCCCCGCGACGACCACGGCGATCACGCCGGAACCGTGGATCGCTTCGGCGGCGAGATAGGCGACGAACGGGACCACCAGCGAAAGCGCGGTGTCGGTGACCGGATCTTCGAGGCGGGTGCGGATCAGCGCGGCCAGCGCGCCGACCGCGAACCCGATCACCAGCCCGCCGCCCGCGGCCAGCAGGAAATCCCCGCCGACCTGGAGGAGGCTCACCGAACCCGCGATGGCCGCGATGGCGGTCCGCAACGCGACCAGCGCGGCCGCGTCGTTGAACAGGCTTTCGCCCTCCAGCAGCCTGGTCAGCTTGCGCGGCATCCCGACCTTGCGGGCGACGGCGGTGGCCGCGACCGCGTCCGGCGGCGCGACCACCGCGCCGATGGCGAGCCCGGCGGCCAGCGGCAGACCGGGGATCACCAGCCACGCCACGATTCCGACCACGGCCGTGGTGAAGATGACGAGCCCCACCGACAGCAGCAGGATCGGCCCGCGGTTACGGCGGAAGTCGATGAGCGACGTGCGGATCGCGGTGGCGTACAGCAGCGGGGGCAGCAGCCCCAGCAGCACCACCTCGGGGTCCAGTTCGTATTCCGGGACGCCCGGCACGTACGAGGCGACGACCCCGACCGCGATCAGGCACAGGGGCGCCGACCAGTCGAGTTTCCGCGCCGCGGCGGTGACCAGGAGGACGGCCACCACCAGTGCCACTAGTTCTACCGCGATCTCCACGCCGCTCATCATCACCCGGGGGCCCCGGTGCGCGCGCACCGAGGCCGGGCTACCGCTCCTCGAACCGCACCAGATTGCCCGCCGGGTCGCGGAAAGAGCAGTCGAAGGCGCCGTAGGACTGCTTCATCGGTTCTTGGACGACGTCCACGCCCGCCGCCTGGATCCGGTCGAAAGTGCCGACCAGATCCGGCGTGGAGAGCACGATGATCCCGTGGACGCCCTTGGCCATCAGTTCGGCGATCGTCGCGCGTTCCTCGTCGGTGGTCTCCGGATCGGCGGCGGGCGGGTGGAGCACGAGCGACGTCTCCGGCTGCCCCGGCGGGCCCACCGTGGCCTGGAGCGGGCCCCGGTCGCGCACTTCGAAGCCCAGGATGTCGCGATAGAAGGAAAGGGAAGCCTCGAGATCGTCCGCGGGGAGGTAGGACGCCCGAATCGAGAGGGTCATACGCCTCAAGGTAGGTCGGCGCGCGGAGGTGCCGCTTCTCGATTCCTGATCGGTCGCATGACCTGTTTGACGACGCAGCCGGGCATGCCGCGGCCGTCTTCCGCAGCCTGTTTGCGGTATGCGCTCGGCGAGATGCCGACCAGCTCGGAGAAGCGCGTGCTGAACGTGCCCAGCGACGAGAAGCCGACGTCGAAGCACACTTCCGTGACCGACATGTCCCCGCGTCGCAGCAGCATCATGGCCCGCTCGATCCGGCGGGTCATCAGGTAGCTGTACGGCGATTCGCCGTACGCGGCCCGGAATTCGCGGCTGAGGTGACCGGCGGAGACGTGCACGCCGCGGGCCAGCGCTTCGACGTCCAAGGGCTGCGCGTAGTCGCGATCGATCCGGTCGCGGACACGGCGCAGCATCGCGAGGTCCCGCAGGCGCGGGTCGGGTTTGCCGGTCACCCGGAAAGCGTAACCCACGCCTGGACGAGCGAGGCCCCCTTCGCCGGGTGGCGAAGGGGGCCTAGGGCGACTCCCGGCCTAGAGGGTGATCTTGTCGATGTTGGGGCCGCCGTTCGCCGTGGTGGCGACCGCCTTGATCTTGTTCACTCCCGCCGCCAGCGTCACTTTGACGGTTCTGGTCGTCCAGTTCGGCCATGCCCCGGTGCCGTCGAAGCCGACGCCGGAAGCGCTGATCGAGCCGTTGACCGAGAAGTCCAGCGGACGGCTCGCCGTCGTCCCGTTGGCGTACCGGACGACGACGTCGTAGGTACCCGCGGCCGGCGCGTTGACCGTCCACTCGACCGAGCTGCCCGCGACGTTGTCGTAGTTGACGAACCCGGTACCGGTGAACCCGGCGTGGTTCGACTCCACCGCGCCCTGGACGATCGTGGCGTCCTCGGCCTGGTAGTCGACCGGATTGCCCGGACCGGGGCCCGACCCGTCGGCCGGAACGGTCTGCGTGCCGGTGTTCCAGCCCGAGACCCGCACCGAAGGCTTGGAGCCCTTGAGATCGGCGGTGCGGTACTTGGCGGTCAGCGTGGTCGTTTCACCCGGCCACAGGCTCACCGCGTTGTCGTTCCACTCCACCGGGAGCACCGGCTTGCCCGCGGCGTCCACGACTTTCGAGTCGACGTAGAACGCCGGGAGCTTGCCGCCCGAGGTGTTCTTCAGCGTCACGGTGGTCGTGGTGGTGCCGTCGCCGGCGGCGACCGACTTCGCCGTCGCGCTGACCGCGGACTGCCCGAGGTTCTTCAGCCCGGACAGGTCGGCGTAACCCGACTGGGGCGTGTAGTACCAGTCGCTGCCGGCCCAGTTCAGCGTGTCGGCCTTGGTGGAGAGCCAGTACACGTTCCGGCTGACCTCCTTGCCCGACGAGTCGGTGAGCACCAGCTTCGCCAGGTAGGTCGTGGAAAGCCCGCTCACCACCGGGACGGTGACCGCGGTGGCCTTGGCGCCCAGCGCGCCGACGGACAGCCCGGTCTTGGTGTTGCTGTACTTCTCGGTGCCGTCGAGGTTGTACAGCTTCGTGGTCGCCGTCAGGCCGCTCGCCGCGTTCGACGTCTGGTTGATCACCACGACCGACCGATTGTCGTGCGAGTACTGGATGTGCAGCGGCTCGTTGGCCTTCTTCGCCCCGTAGTAGGCGCCGTTCTGGTCCATGTAGGCGTCGAACAGCTGCCAGTGCAGCGAAGTCCACGGGCTGTTGAGCATCCAGTAGATCAGCCCGGTCGACGGATTGGTCGAATCGGTGTAGTTGCGCGAGTGCGACTCGAACTCCGCGCGGACGTTCTCGTACTGCGCGAGCTGCGCCTTCCGGACGAAGTCGGCCAGGTCGGCGGGAGCGCCGTAACGCTTGGTGAGCGCGTTGGCGAACAGCTTCAGGTTCGCGAACGTCGTCGACGAAGAACGGTGGTACTGGGGTGCCGACGGGTCCTTCCACATCGTTTCCAGCTCACTGGCCGACATCATCCGCTTCAGGGTGTCCCTCGTCGGGATGTCGACGCCCGCGCTGGTCTCGGAGTTGAAGCTCCACGCGCCGCCGCGGTCCTTCTGTGACTTGTCGTACCAGTAGACGGGCGGGACGTAGTCGTACGGGCCGTTCATCTTCATGCCGGAAGCGCCCGTGATGGGGGACGGCCGCTTCGACGCCGACGGGATCACCGGGAGGGTGAAGTCGGCGGCCTTCATCGCGTCGAGGTAGCCCTGCTCGATCCGCCGGTCCGGCGCGAAGTCGCTGCCGATGTGGAAGGAGATCACGCTCGGGTGGTCACGCAGGCGCTCGGCCTCGGAGAACATCGACGCCTTGGCGATCGGGTAGTCCGACTCGACCCACGGCTCACCCTTCTCCTCGCCGTTGACGTGTCCTTCCCATTTGTCGCAGCATTCCCAGCCGGGCATGGTGAGCACGCCGAGGTCGTCGGCGAGGTCGAAGAACTCGTCCGGCTCGATGTGGCCTTCCAGCCGGACCGTGTTGAGCCCGAGGTTCAGCACGTACTTGAGCTTGTCGGCCGCCGCGGTCTCGTTCCAGCGCAGGAACAGGTCCGGCGTGTAGCCGCCGCCGCGGATCAGCAGCGGTTTGCCGTTGACGCTGTACTGCCGCCCGCCACTGGAGTTCAGCGGCGCCTTGACGTCGCGGACACCGAACTTCGACTTCGAGGTGTCCGACGGCGTGCCGCCGACGCTCGCGGTCAGGTCGAGCTCGTACCGGTGCTGACCGCCCATTCCGGCCGGCCACCAGAGGGTGGGCTTGTCGAGGCCGACCACGCCGAAGGTGACCGTCTTGCGTTCCTTGGCGGCCAGCGAGACCGTCTGGGTGATCGGCTTGCCCGCGACCGTGCCGGCGACGGTGGCCTGCACCGCGTTCGCCGAGTCGTTGCGGACGTCGGCCTTCACCGTCAGGTCGGCGTGGTCCAGCGAGGAGTTCAGCTTCTGGACCACGTGGGCGCTGCGCAGCGCGACCGGGCCGCTGCGGCGGACGAGGACGTCGCGCACGATGCCCATGTTCTGGTCCGGCGGGGTCTGCGCCCAGTCGATCCAGCCCATCGAGAGGTCGTTGTTGGGGTCGTTGGGGTAGACCTTGAACGCGACGCTGTTGACGCCCTGGCGCACGTGCGCGGTGATGTCCAGGTCGTGGCGGGTGTAGGCGCCGTTGACCTGGTCCTTCGCCGCGATCTTCGTGCCGTTGACCCAGACATCGGCCTTCGAGAGCACGCCGCTGAAGTCGAGGTAGGTGCGCTTCGAGGTGTCGTCGACGTTCAGATCCGTCCGGTACCACCACGGCACCGAGAACTGCGCCGTCGGGACGTTCTTCATGTTCGTCGAGTAGAACGGGTCGGCGTACTTGCCGTTCTGCAGCAATCCGGCGTAGACCGTCGAGCGAGACGACACCGGGTACCAGCCGGTGGTGGGGAAGCCCGGCTTCGACACCGCCGAATCGTCGCTGACCTGTGCCGAGGACTGGATCACGTAGCCGGGGATCGGAGTGGCGTTGCCCGCGGCGGCGCCGACGGACAGCGGCGCGGCCACTTCCGCGCCGGTGGCGGCGGGAGCGGCGGTCACCCCGCAGACCGCGGCGGCCAGCGCGGTGACGGTCATGGCCAGTAAGGGGATCCGGGTTCTCTTCTGCCGAAAACTCACGAGCGCGCCTCCTTGGGCACACGGCGGCGGACCTTGGCGAAATCGTTAAGAAAGTTCCCTAACAATATTGGGGGAGATAGTAGCCGCCACTTCCCGCGGAGAACAGACCCTTGCACGGGGTTCGTCAGCTGACGGGCGCCACGTAACTCCACTGCCCGTCGACGCGGACGAAGTGGCTGTTCTCGTGCATGCTGTCCACTCGGCGATCCCGCCGGTAGTGGGCCCGGAACTCCACGGTGCCCTCGTTCTCCAGCAGGCCGCCACTGGTCTTGCCGAGGATCTCCAGGAACGTCCAACGTTGCCCTGGATCGAGCTCGAGATCGGCGGGCCTGGTCTTCGGATGCCAGGTCTCGGTGAGGTACTCGGTGTCGCCGGCGGCGAACGCGCTGAACCGCGACCGCATCAGGAGTTCCGCGGTCGGCGCAGCCGCGGCCCCTCGATGGAAACGGCCGCAGCACGCGCCGTAGGGCTCGCCCAGGCCGCAGGGACAGCGGGATTCGTCGGTGATCACAGGCACGCCGCCGATTGTGTCATCGCGCCGCCGCGGTGATTTCGAGGTCTCGTGCCTGCTTGAGCCAACCGGTGAACAAGGCGGCGTCGATGTCGTCGACCGAGCGCAGCTTGACGTGCGCCATCTCCCGCGCGCTCGCCTCCAGCCTGCCGGACTCGTCGTCGACGAGCTGCCCCTTCCACAGGGCGAAGGTGACGTACGACGAGTAGGCCTTCATGAGGCAGACGAGGTTCTTCCCGACGGCTTCGCCGGCGCTCCAGGTCGGGGAGGCGTGGTACATCGCCTCGATAGAGCCCGGCAGGGCGGCGTTGACGATCGGGCGCAACGCGGTGGCGACTTCGCGCAGGTTCTCGGGCAGGGCGGCGATGTAGTCGTCGACGTTCGCGAACTTGGCCATGACTCGTACTCCTTCGGTCGGTGTGCTGTGCACAGCTAACCGCCCGAAGGTTGAAGTTGTCAAGACAAAAAAATTAGTCGGTGCGTTTGAATGTCTGACCTCGTGTTTCCAGCGCTTCGCGGATGACGCGGAGCGCTTTGGGGCCGACGCCGTGGAGGCTCGCGAGTTCGGCTTCGGTGGCGCGGGTGAAGTGCTCCAGCCGCGTGTAGCCGGCTGCGATGAAGGCACGCGTCGCCGGGTTGCCGATGCCGGGAGGCAGGTCGGTCTGATCGTTCATGGGTGTCCTCTCGGGTCGTGTCCGGACTGGTCGCCTCCAGTGTGGATCGCCGGTGCGGGGTCAAGGCGCGGGAAACTCCACGGCGACGTCGACGGCGGTCTCCAGCGTCGCCTCGCTCGGTCGTCCTGAGGCTGGGGCGGACTCCGCGATCACGACCAGCTTCTTGGCCAGGCGGGAGTCGTAATTCTTGCCGGTGAACCGGCTCCCTGGCGGTGCCTCGCCGAAGAGCACGACGTTGCCGGTGCCGTCCTTGTCGACAAGGCGTTTCAGATCGCTCGCCTCGCCCGCTCTCGGCATCTGCACCCACGCCACGGACACGGTGATGGTGTTCCCGGCGCCGTCGTCGACGGTGACCATCATGCGATCGAGATCCACGCAGGGATGACGCAGGAAGAAACGCTGGACTTCGCCGAAGGAATGCGGTCCGCAGTTGAGTTCCCGCCTGGCGGTCTTCTTCAGCTGACGCCAGCCCAGGCGTTGCCAAGTTTCGGAATGGCGGCCCTTCTGCGCGGATTTCTTGCTGGAGCTTTTGCCTTTGAGGGCTTGGCTCGCGGCGGAATCCAGGGAAGCGGCAGTGCCTCCGCCAATGCCGTTGGTGGCGGCGACGACCACTCCTGCCGTGGCCATCGCGCCCACGCCGTACTTGTATTTGACCCAACGGCCGTCCGGGCCACGTGGCTGATTCACCATGCTGTGCTCCGTCCCCTCCCAAGTCCGGAACGGCCGATCTTGCTCCGGGTTTTGCGAAGGAATCGAGAACTCTTGCGTTAATACGCCCGAACGGCGCAATCGGTCTTCGGGTATACGCCGGTACTGAACAGTTTCAGGGGTGATAAAGGGTTCGTGGCCCGGCGAGGTGGGATCGTCGGCGGTGTGGCTGGAGGGTTCCTCGAGGTTCAGCGGTGGTGGAGGGTGTTGCGGCGGGGTGAACTCCGGTAGTTCGTCGGGCCTGCCGGATTTCGGTGCCAACAGCGGCGACCCTCATGTCGCGTCCTGTGGCAGGGCCGGGGTGGTGCCGCGGTCTGTTCGGGGCGGCGGTCACTCACGACCCTCGCGACCGAGTGGAGGCATGCCGAGGGGCCCGTCGCCGGTATGGCCGACGGGCACCTCGGGTTCAGACGTGGTGGAGGGTGTTACGCCGGGGTCTTCGAAGCGGATCTCGGTATTGCGGCGGGATGAACTCCGGTAGCCCGTCGGCCGCCATCCGTACTTCCCAGTCACCGTGATGAATCAACCGATGATGGAACCCGCAGAGCAGCACCAGATTCCGGAGATCCGTCGGTCCGTCGTCTGCCCAGTGCACGATGTGGTGGGCGTGGCAGTTCTTGGGTTTCCGGTGACATCCGGGGAAGGCGCAGCCGCCGTCGCGGATGTTCAACGCCCGCCGCTGGCCCGGTGTGACAAAACGCCGCAGCCGCCCCACATCGAGAGGTTCACCCGCGGCGCTCAGTACAACGGGCAGCATCAGGCAGTCGCAGGCGGCCAGCCGGGCTTCGCGAGCGGTCATCGTGCCGACGAAATCCAGGCACGCGGTCCCCAGGCCCGACTTCAGCTCGTCAAGTCCGATGGTGACATGGACGAGGGTGCGGTAGCCGCTGGTGCCAGGCTGGTCGGGGCAGGCGATCGCCAGATCGAGAATATCGACCCAGGCATCACCCATCCGTTCGCATTTCATCCGCAGATCCGCTTGCCCGAATTCGTCGACGGGGCGGGGTTGCGCGTAGGCCTCGAGGGCGGCGGCGGTGCGGGCACCGGTCTCGTCATCGAGCAGGCCGGTGAGTTTCCAGAAACCGTCCTTGCGGCGCTCCAGCGTGATCTCCCGGCGCGGCTCCTTCGGCTCCGGATCCTTGGGCTCCTTGCCGTCGGGGTCGAGCAAGCCCAGCAGGTTCGCCTCGGCCCTGGCCAGCTGCCGAGGACCCGCACTCGGGGCAAGACCGGCGAGAACCTTCTCGGCATTGGCACGGTCCTCAGCGGAGATCTCGGCCGGGAGTCTCTTCACGATCTCCAGGATCTGATCGATCCGCTCATCCCCGACCAACCCCTCCGCCGCGACAGCGGCCGTGGCGGGCAGCGCGGCAGGAACCTCAGTGCCATCCAAAGCGCGGGTCGGGTTCAGCGCGATGGCCCGCTTCACCACCGCCCCCGCTTCACCGACCGACAGTCCCGCGATATCAGCGAACCAGCTGGCCGTGCGGCCATAGCCGTACAAGTCCTTGACGCCCCGAGACTCGATCTCCGCCAAATACCGCCCCAACCCGGCGGTAGCCATCCGAATCACCCGCAGAGACTGCTGCACGCCATGGGCAAGCTCCAACTTGCCAGCACGCCACAACTCCTGCGGCAACTCGGGAAGGAAGGTCTCGGACACACCTCAATAATACCCGAACAAATAGAACATGTGTTCGTAATTTTAAGCGACGAGCGAACATGCGAACAACACTGAAGGGTGATTCGGCCTCGCGCGGTGACCACGTAAAGAAAGCGTGGCGCAATTAGTCGGCTAAATGCGGGCTACGAAGTGAGTAGCGCGCCGTCACAAGAAGCCGTCGCCTGGCATCGGCACCATGACCAAAGGAACCACGACGGCACGGGAACTTCGCCGCGTCGCGGGACAAGGGGCGAACCTGCCGGGAATCAAGCTCTTCGTCGCCCACGCCGAGGACCACCGGGCATAGCCCACATACCGGGACAGGAAATATCCGCGCCGCCGCCCCGTTGACCTGGAGGAACGAGCAAGGTTACGGAAGGGGATCGGCGATGAGCACAAGCCTGGACACGTTCACGCGGGAGTGGCAGGACTGGAAGACCCAGCGCGAGCGTGATCTCGCCGATCCGCTCGGTTGGCTCGCGCTGGTCTCGCTCGATTGGCTCGAGGACAAGCCGCGCGCGTACGAAGGGCTTCCCGGCCTGTGGTGGCAGGACACCGACGCGGCGTACCCCGATCCTCGGGGCGCGGATCTCTCGCACGACGGCGAACGGATCACCGGTGTCCGTCGGTTCGAGCTGGTCAACAGCGGTGCGACGACCAGGGTCGTCGCCGGCGACATCGAGATCGAGGTGGCGCGCCGCGGTGGATACCTGATCCGGACGCACGACCCGAAGGCCCCGGTGTTGAACGCTTTCCGCGGTGTCCCGGCGTACGAGCCCGACTCGGCCTGGGTGCTGTCCGGGACTTTCGAGCCCTTCGACGAGCCACGGCCGACCACGGTCGGAGCGGTCGTCGAAGGACTCAGCCACGTCTACGTTTCGCCGGGCGTCGTGCGGTTCGAGTACGACGGCGTGGAGCACGCACTCACCGCGTTCAACGGCAAGAAGGACGGCCTGCTCATTCTCTTCACCGACGCCACGAGCGGTGTCACCACCTATGCGGCGAACCGGTCTCTCGCGGTGCCACCTCCCGCGGAAGACGGATCGGTCGTCCTCGATTTCACCCGTGCGACGAATCTGCCGTGCGCGTTCACCGATTTCGCCACGTGCCCGCTGCCGCCGGCGGGCAACGACCTGCCGTTCGCGGTGGAAGCGGGGGAGAAGCTGCCTTACGAGCGGCAGGGCTGAACAGCCGCGAGCGCCGTCATCGCCCCCTGTTCGCGCCGCGCCAGCTCGGACAGGACGGCGGACGCGCCGTTCAGCGTCTCGGCGTCGCCGGTTTTCCCTGCCTGTGCCAACAATTCCGCGACTTCTGTCCATAGTGGAACGATCTCGCGGTACTTCCCGTATGCGGTGCGGAGACCGGCGTCGTCGACGAGTGCTGTGCTTTCTTCGAGGAAGTCTCGGTAGATCCGGCGGAAGAGCGCGCCGCCGGTCCCCGCCCGCTCCATCAGGACGGCGGCCTGCGGAAGGTCGCGCGCCGGATCACTGCTGCGCTCCAGCCATTTCCGCACCTGCGCGGCGGCTTTGCCGATCCCGCGATACCCGAGGTTCGCGATGGGCGGATCGAGGAACTCCGCAGCGTTGGCCCGGACGGCCGTGCGGATGGCGTCGGCGAGCGGAACGAGAGGCGTGTCGGCGCCGATGGTGAACGAGCGATTCTTCGCCGCCATCGGGCCCTTCTGCCCGCGAGCACGCTCCAGGCTCTCCAGCGAGGTCGATACGGACCCGCCTTGCTGGCTCGTGTCGACCAGGAAAGCGCGCTCGTCGTCGTAGCCGTACAAGGCGGCGAAGTGTCCTCCGAAATGGACTTTCGACGTGAAGTACTCCAGGTGGTACGAGTCGAGCTGAAGACCGACCGGCACGCCGGCGTCGATTTCCTCGGCCACGTTCCGCCACGCCGTGCGCGCCGACGTCGTTTCCTTGACGCGCAAGGACAGACCGAGCCGGTCGCTCAGCTTCCGCGTGATCTCGATGGGCTTGCTGCGGCCCCCGAGGAACGGGAACGGCAGGTTCTTCCCGTCCCAGTAGATGAAGCCCAGACCTTCGCCGAGCCCGAACAGCATCGGCTCGGAGAGCTCGACCCCGGCGTGCCGCAGGAGGACTTGGAGCGTGCTGGTCTCGCAGTGTTCCCCGCCCGCGGACGCGACCCCCTCGATGATCACGAGGTCACCGGCCAGGCGATTTCAGTGCGGTAGGCCTCGGGCGCGACGCCCGGCCCGGGCGCCACCAGGTACAACTCCTCGGCAGGGCCCGCCGGGAGGCGGTCGCGTTCGGCGATCCAGCGGCCGAGCGATCGGTACGCGGTCTCGATGTCCTCGTAGCCACCTTCGTGGATCGTCGCCACGAGCAGTGCACCGGGAAGCTCGGCGGAGCCGATCTCTCCGTCTTCCCTTACCGGCTCCTCGACCGGGACGAACAGTTCGACGGTCAGCTCGTCGGGATCGACGGTGAGGTAACGGGCCCCGGGCGGCCCGGACGGCGTGGTCCCTTGCGCACCGATCGCCGCGAACAGCCGGGTGTACGCAGGGCCGATCAGCTCGGCCAGCCCGCTCAGCGGGGTCCGGATCGACAGACGGGCGATCGGCTGCGGTGCGCGCACACGCTCGTAGACATGCAGCCACCGTGTCGGTTCGGCGAGCACGGAGTCGAGTCCGTCGGTGATCGCCGCGAGCTCCGCGGCCCGTGCCGCCACCCGGTCGTGATGCCGTTTGAGCGCGGCCTTCACCTCGTCCGGGTCGCCCGCGTCCAGGATCGCGGCGATCTCCGCCAGCGGCACCTCCAGCTCTCGTAGCCGCCGGATCAGACCGGCGCGGGCGAACTGTTCGAGCGAATACCGGCGGTACCCGGTGCCGGGGTCGACACTGGCGGGTACCAGCAACCCGATCCGGTCGTAGTTCCGCAACGCGCGGACCGACAGCCTGGTGGCGTGCGCGAACACGCCGATCGGCATCAGGGTCGTCATGGGACCAGCCTGAACCCTCTCCCGGGGAGAGGGTCAAGCCGGTACCTCACTCCAGTGACAGCCGATCGAGATCCGGGGCGGACGCGTGGTCGTTGTGCAGCTTGATCGTGTTCGGCCCGGCCTTCAGCTCGACCGGCACCGACGTGGTGAGCCGGGTGTTGTTGCCGGCGCCGTCGACCTTAACCTCGATCGGCGTGCCGCCGTTGACCGTGACGAAGTACGAGCGCGGCCCGTTGACGGTGAAGTCGATGTGGAGGGTGTAGCGCCTGGTCTCGGGCACGGTGACGGCGTCGAACCGCACGAACGAGCTCGGGTCCCCGCCGATGTTGCGGACCTTCTGCCCGCCCGAGCACACCCCGCAGTTCGTGACGCCCGCGTCGCCGACGTCGTTCGCCGAGTCTTCGGCCTCGCGCATGAAGACCCGGTCCGCCGGTCGTGGACTCACCCGGGCCGGTTTGCTCACCGTTTTCGCCCGGCCGAGCAGGTCGAACGACGCGGTGACCGGGATGTCAGCCGCGGTGACACCTTCGGGCGAGACCAGCGTCCACGAGGCTTCGAGCTCGTTCCCGACCCGCATCGACGCTGTGCTCGCCGGGGTGCCTTGCAAGGTCCAGCCCGGCGGGACGACGGGTGCGAGGCTGACCTGCTTGATCGTGTCGTCGGCGTCGAGCCGCAGGTTCGCGGTCACCTGAAGGGACTGCCGTCCCGGCGCGAGCCATTGGACGCCGCCCGGTTCGACGGTCAGCGTCGTTTTCGGCGTGTAGGACGACGGTGGCAGGGAAGCGAGCGCGATCCGGTCGAGGCCCGGCCCCGAGGAGGCGTCGCTGAACACCTTGACGGTATTGACGCCGGCGTTCAGCTCGACGGGGATCGCCGTCGAGGTCACGACTCCCGGTGTTCCGGCGTCGATCGCGGCCTCGACGGGGACGCCGCCGTTCACACTCACCGCCACCGACGTCGCGGGACCGCCCATGGTGTCGAGCTGAAGCCGGTGGCTTCCGGCTTCGGTGGCCGTCACCTCCGGATAGGTGACCGAGTTGCGCGAACCCCCACCGAGCCCGGTGACCTGGAAAGATCCGGAGCAGGACGAGCACCGGCCGAGCCGGGCGCGGCCGTCGCGGTCGTTGTGGAAGGACTCCGCCTCCAGCGGGACCTGCGCGCCCAGCGCCGAACTCGGGTAGCCGTACGCCACCTTGATCTCATCGATCGCCAACTGCTTGTAGAAGGGCTTCGCCTGCGGCCCGGACCAGGTGTTCAGCACCTCGAGTTTGACGAACCGGGTCTGCCGTTCGCCGAAATCGACGAACTGCACACCGCGGGCGCTCGGCATCGCGCCGGTGCGGATCGGTGTGCCCCAGTTCCGGCCGTCGTCGCTGACGTAGACGCGATAGTCCTTGATCCGCGCCGAGTCCTCCGGCCTGCCGAACGATTCTCGCGCGTGCGTCGGCGACATTTCGCGCTGGTTCACCGCGAGGTAGGTGGCGGTCCGACGCCTGCCGAGGTCCAACGTCAGCGAGACCGGCTGCTTGCCATCGGCGTCCCAGTGGTTCTCGAAGTTCCCGTCGACCAGGTTCGACGCCGGATGCCCGGCGCGTGAGGACGAAGCGGTCGCCTTGATGGTGCGGGAGTCGAGGAAGTGCTGCTGCCCGGCCGTTTCCACCTTGAACGCCGTGTCGTAGGTGTCCCAGTCCTTGATGTCCACAATGGTCAGATATCCGCCGGATTGACTGAAGCGCAGCGACTTCCCCGTGCGCGAATCGGACACCCCGGTCACCTTGTATCCGTTGTCTCGCAAGCGGAGCAGGTCAGTGCGCGGACGCGTGACCACGTGGAGATACTGCGTTCGCGCGCCCGGTTCGACAGTGATGACGCCGTGCGCGCCGTCGTTCCAGAATCCGGGCTGCATGCCGCCGTACATGTACCCGCCGCCCTCCTTGCCCTGCAGGGAGGACTTGATCGGCGGCACCCAGCTCGCCATGAAGTTGTTGTACGCCTCCTGCTGCGGCGGGAATTTCCCGTTCACCATCGGGGTTTCGGCCATCAGCGATTTCATCGACGAACCCGCGTTGGCGATGTAGCGCCCGGTCGACAGCCGGAAGTCGACGGCTTGATCGGTGCCGTCGTACCACCAGCCGCCATTGGTCGGCAGTTTGTAGTCGGCCTCGGTGAGCCTCGGCATCGGGGTGAAGGCGGCCTGCGGATAGTCGTACGACGGGGTGATTCCGGTCTTCTGCTCGTTGCTGACGGTGTCCATGATCGGGGTGTCCTCGTTGTTGTTGCTCAGCAACCAGGACGGTCGTCTCTCGCGGATCTGTTCGTAGAGCCGGTTCTTTTCCCAGTAGTCGTTGTCGTTGTCGATCCAAAACCCGGCGAGGTCCGCGTAGCGGTCCATGACCTCGTGGAAGAGGTCGTAGCTGTACTCGCCGAAGCCGGGACGGGTGGTCAGGTCGACCTGCTTGCCCTTGTAGGCGGAGTACGCGGCGGAATCCAGCGACTCGACCCCGGTCTCCTTGTGCCACTGGGGATCGTCGGTCATGTAGAGGATCGTCCGGACCCCCTTCGCGTTGCCCGCCTTGACGAGTTCGCCGAGGAGGTCGCGGCGTGTGGAGCAGCTGCCCGGGATCGCCGAAGGCCACGGACGCGCGTAACCCAGCCTGCTGTGGAAGGTGGCGAGCACGATGTAGGAGGCGCCCAGCTTGCGGGCCTCGTCCACCCAGTAGTCCGCGCTCCAACCGCCGTCGGTGACGGCGCGTTCCCAAGCGGCGCAATCGGTGTGGCGCGGTGCGGTGAACATGCCCCAATGGAGGAACAGGCCGGCGGTGGCTTCGCGCAGCCACTTCTGCCGGGGATGGTGCACCTCCGCGCTCGCAGCCGTCGTGGTGAGCAGTCCTGCCAGCAGGGCGAGAACCACGGCGAGCCAGGCGGTGCGATGCGCTCGAACTCTCATGACCATCCGCTCTCATTCAAGGCGTGGTTACCGAGAGATCCGATGATTGCGGGATAGGACTCGATGGTCAAGCCCCATTGAGCGGTACATGGCCTGAGTCATCGGAGGTATTCCGCGACGGGCCCTCTCGTCTGCAGTACGAGAGGGCCCGTCGGTCGCGACTCAGATGTTGAAGCCCGGATGGGTCGCGAAGGCGTTGTCGATCACGAGGTTCCCGCGCTGGCGGGCTCGTTCACGCAACGCGGACGTCGTGCGGGCGCCCTGAGCGTAGAACCACCACAGGTAGAGCGCGCCGTACATCCAGGCGCCCTCGTAGCCCCAGGTGGAGTCGGCGCCGCTCTTGCCCGCCCCGAACACCGAACCCGCCGGGAAGTTCGCGTTGTGCGGCTTCCCGCCCTGGTGGCGCGATTCGTGGATCAGCGTCTCGGCGCGGCCGGGAACGTCCTTGGAGTACCAGAAACCCAGGTACACCTCGATCCGGTCGTCGACGAACGCCCCGCTGAAGGACCGGGCGATCGCACTGCCGTCGCCGCATAGCGAGCGCAGGTCGTCGCAGTTGTCCCGGACGTACCGTCGAGCCCAGTTCAGCATCGGCCCGGAATAGGCGTCGTTCTGGTAGTCCTGTGCCGAATAGGTCAGCAGGTAGCACGCGTTGAACGTCCGGGCCAGCGGCTTGTCGGTGTTGCACGCGTCTTCCCAGCCGAAGCCGTCGTCCCAGTACTCCTTGTTGCCCGCGAAACCGTAGGTGTTCCAGAAATAGTCGATGTAGGTCTGATTGCAGATCGAGGCACCGTAGAAATTGTCCCCGGTCACGTTCTTGTCGGGCACGGTGTAGCTGCAAGTGGCCATCGGAGATCACCTGTCTGTAGAAGGTATGGGTTCGGTTCAGGAGCGCGGTGGCTCCGGCGGCGGCACGTCGTCGGTCCGCGTGTCCTTCACGTGCCGTCCGCCGACGGCCTGGGGGACACCTCGGACGTCGACCCGCCGGATGTTCAGCAGGCGCTCGTCCTCGGTGCCGCTGAGCGCCTCGCGCACTTGGGCGGTGAGGTCGGTGTCGCCGGTCTCGGCGATCGCCTGGACCGCCGCGCGCCGCACTGTGAACACCTCGTGCCGGACCTGCCGCAACAGCAGCTCCTTGGCCGCGCGGTCACCGGCGGATGCCAAGCGCCCCAACGCTTCCACGGCGGTGGTGCGGATGATCACCTCTTCGCCGACGGTGCTGATCCCGTGCGCGGGGTCGTCGGAACGTTCCGGCGGGATGGGGTGGCGCAGCACGTTTTCGAGCACCGGGACGGCGGCCGCGTGCCGCAGGTCGGTGAGCAGCTGGACCAGGCCCCACCGCTCCAGGTACTGCTCCTCGGACAAGGCGTCGTACTGCGTGCCGAGCGCCGGAATGGCGTCGTCCGCGCGCTCGCGAAGCCGGTCGAGGCTCCGCTGGTAGTTCCGCTCGGCGTCCTCGCCGGACGCGGCCATGGTTTCGGCGGCCTGGGTGACCAGTTCGCCGATTTCGCTGTTCGAGAAGCTTCCGAGGCCCGAACTGCCCGGGCCCGCTTCGAGATTGTCGCCACCCGGGCCCAAGGACGGGGTGTCGGGATTACGTGGCATGAGGTTCTCCTTCGCAGCGGCGGTGATGCTGACGGAAGGAAGGAACGCGAGCCGGCGCGGCAGATACCGGTTTTTCCGAAAATTCGCCCCTTGGGGCAAAACGTGATTTTCACCGCGGGAATCCGAAAAGGATTTTGCTCACCGGAAGCCGGGTGGCCGCCGAAAAGCCTTCACGGATTCCCGCTCGTGATCAATGGCGGACGTCGATGACGACGCGGTTCGGCGAGGTCAGGGTGAACACGGTGACCGGTGTCCTCGACCGGACGCCGAGACCGATGGACAAGGTGCCTTCGTAGTCGCCGGTGACCGCGACCGCCATGACGTTGCGCAGATTCCGGGTCCGGAACTTCTGCGGTCCGGGATAGGTCGGATTTCCGGCGTCGTCGTGTGCGGCGGCAGGGGTCGCGGTGACCGAGATGAAGAACTCCCCGGTCAGCCAGACGATTTCGCCCGAACCGTCGGCGATCAACTCGTCGACGGCGTCGTACCGGACGGCGGGAGCCGGGCCGGCGGTCAAATCGAGCACGACCCGGTCGAAGCCGGGGTTCTGGCCGGTGCGGATCCCGGTCATGGCGGGGATCTGCTGCGCCGCGGCGGATACCGGTGTGACCGCGGCGATGGCCCCGGTCACCGTCAGGACGGTGGCGGCGAGTGCGCGTCGTAGGGTGATGGTCATGGCGTGACCTCCTGCCGGAGAGTGGGTTCCGGAAAGACGCTCCAGGTCCCGAGAGGTTGTATTCCTCGCGCTATCGTTACTGATCGCCGAATACGTGTCGAACGATCTCGAAGTCGGCGGGAAAATTGTTCTTAACGCGCTTCGCGAGCCGGTCCATGTAGCGGGCATCGCTTTTCGCGGAAGCGATGAGGTGCGTGAATCTCCGATCGGCTTCGCGGTAGCTGTCGTCCTGCGAGGCGAAGACGCAATGGACGTCCGTGGTGTCGTTGCCCCAGCACAGTGCACCGAGGAGATACTGCTCCACCACGAGGTTGTAGTCCTCCAGCGGCGCGAGCCGTCGCCAGGCCGCCTGGTTCTCCGCCGACTCGACCATGCGGATGGCGAGATCGGCGTAGCGACGGAGGAAGGGAACCGCCGTCCCGCCGACGATCCCGGTGCACAGTGCGGCTTCCCCGGTGTAGTCGCTGAATTCCTTCGGCAGGAAGCCGCCCGTGCTCCGGATCGCCGCGGCGGCGGCCGTCGGACGGTAGTAGCCCGCATCGGAAGCCGGTGCGTGCTCGGGATTCTGGGCGACGACCTGGCCGTCGAGCCCTTGCGCCGGGAATCCGGGCCAGAGGAACACGTCGTTGTCGATGTGGAGGAACGGCTCACGTTGCTCGCGGTACGCGTGCAACTTCCCGAGCGCCCACCAAGACGGGTCCTGCCCGGCGAGCCCGTTGAGCGTCAGGGAAATGTCGTCGAAGGGCAGCCGTAGCCGTCCGACGAGCAGTTCGTGCCCCCAGTCGTCGGTCACCAACGCCGTCGTCGGGAAGAGGCGGGACGCGAGCCGGAACGACAGGATCCAGGACAACGCGTGGAAGAAGTCGCTCGGCCAGTGTCTTCCGTGCCGGCGCCGGTACGGGACGCTCCAGAACGACCAGACCGCCCGGCGGATCGGCCGCGCGGCCCGGTCACCTGGACGGAGCACGCGGACCGGTGGGGACCGCCAACCCGGCGCGGTGACCTCGCCGTATCCGCCGTGACAGGGGATTCCGGGCGCGAGCAGATGGCCGCCGATGGCGACCGCGGTGCCGGAGTCGTATCCGTAGTGCGGCATCGCGCTGTGGTTCGGGCTGAGGTGGGCGAACGTTACGGGGTCAGCGACGGAATCCGCTGAGATAGAGCACCGTGACTGCGGTAGCCGTGCCGAGGGTCGTCACCAAGAAGGAACCGGTGAGTAAATAGAGGCATCCCACGCCTGCCAAGGAGGTCTTGATCAGTTTCACGATTCCCACATGTTCTCCGCCGGCGACTCTTTCGCTCATTGTCGAACCCTTCGTTCGTGGTGTACTAGTACACCGTAGGGCGCGACGACCGGCGATGACCGTCGCCGGTTCTGATCTTTCACGGTCAGGAGGAGTTTGTTGTCGTCGAGGATGGGCTCTCCGGGCATCGACCGTCGTCCCCGCAGCGCCTCGAATTGTCGATCATCGCCGCGAATCGTGGAGGATGCCGTGACGATCCAGTTGGAGAGGGAGCGTGTCTCCTGTTCCGTGGCCGCCGTCGAAGCCGCTCTACGCTGGCTCGCGGTCCGCAAGGACGGGCGGCCGCTCAGGTATCTGCGATACGCGATCGAAGACCCCGCGAGCGAATCGGCCGCCGCGCTCGGTTGCCTGGTCCGGCCGACGGAGTCGATGGTCACGGCGCCCCCGGAGATGCGGGCCCTCGCGGTCTGGGGTCTGATCCTCGACGAGATCGACAAGATCGGCTCGACGGACGAATCCCGCCGCCGCAACGCTTTGACCGCTGCTTTTCGGCTGGGGGACGTGGAGTGGAAGTCGACTCTCGACGACCGTTTCGGTCAGCTGAGAAAACTGCCCGGAGTGTTCGGAGAGCCGTCGCCGAGCACGACGACTCCGATGCACAAGGCTTGGCGGCGGGCGGTGAGGGACAAGCTCGCTCCCTGCCTGGCAAGGAATCTGGAAACCATCGAGGGAGAAGTCTGGCGGTCTTACGTGGAGATCGCCCGGGCATCGTTCTCAGAGCCCCGGACGTCGGTTCGCCGGACTCCGTCCGACGGGGCTCAGCCCGTGTTCCTGGAACGCCTCTTGGTGGCGGTGGAAATGCGGCACAGAACGGCGTACCGCCGGCTGACGGTACGAAACGTCGTCGCCCGGGATGACGGCGTCGACGGCTACCGTGCACAAGCTCTCACCGGGTGGACCGGCGAGCTGGCGGCGATTCCCGTCAAGGCGATCTTCGGTTGCCGCGTCGAGACTTCGCCCGGTGTGCAACCGGGAGATCCGGTGGCGGTGGATCTGCGCTTCCCGAAATCGCTGCGCAAAGGAGAGCGTCACGAGTTCATTTCGCTCGCTTGCGACGACGACCTCGACGAGGAGCGCCTGTGGATCAACGTCGACGTCGACCATCACGGCATCGCGCCGGGTGTCGTCGACGGTGACGGCAAGGTGACCGGAGGGCTGAGCATCAGCATCACGTTCGACGACTGTGTCCCCGAAGCCTGCTGGTGGTATGCGGAACAAACCGACTACGAGCGCCTTGTCCGCCCGCCCGCCGGTGATCGGCGGCTGCTCGAGATCCAGCGGGGCGTCGTCGAGCACACCTTTCTGGAGCCTTGTCACCCGCGAGAGAAGTACGGCATCGCCTTTCGCTGGCCACAATGGTGATCAAGGCGGAGCCACATCCGAGCTCGACGTGGCCCGCCTCCGTCTCCGGCGTCTAGTTGCCGGTGTTGCCGCCGCCGCTGCCCTTGCCGTCGTCGCCGTGAATCGTCATCGAATCCTCCCCCGGGTGTGTGGGTGTCGGTGTGGACGCGACAAAACCTATAAGCACTGAGGGTGATCAGTGATCACGGGCCGTGTCTGGGGTCAAGTGTCGTTCCCGGTAAGGTCGCGGGTGACTTTCCCTGGTGGGCCCTGCGCCGGGAAGTCGGTTGCGATGGCCGGACCCGTCGGTGGCATCGGTTCCGATGATCGACGATCGGATCCGGCCGGGGGAGCCCGGTGACCTCGACGGTGCCGCGGATGTGCTGGCCGCGGCTTTCGCGGATTACGCGTGGACCAGGCACACCGTCGCGGCTGACGACCACGTCCGCCGAGTGCGGGATCTCCAGCGCCTTTTCGTCGGCCGTATCGGACTCCCGCACGGCCGAGTGTGGGTGGCGGATGGTCTGGAGGGTGTGGTCGCGGCCGCTGTCTGGACCACCCCGGAGTCGAGCGGTGCCGAGGCGGCGTTCGCCGAGCTGGCCGAGTCGATGCCCGCGTTGGCGGGGGACCGGACCGCCGCAGCGATATCGGCGGAGCAGGCATTGGCCCCGCACCGTCCGGCCGGGCCGGTGTGGTTCCTCGCCACGGTCGAAGTTCATCCGGCACTACAGGGAAAGGGGCTTGGCCGCGCCATCGTCGAGCCCGGACTCATGGCCGCGGACGCCGCCGGTGTGCCGGCGTTCCTGGAGACCTCCGAGCCCGCGAACGTCCCGTTCTACCGCAAGCTCGGGTTCGAGGTGACCGCCGAGGTCGAGTTGCCGGACGGCGGTCCGAGGACGTGGGCTTTCCGGCGCGAACCGCGCCGCTGACGGACCTTCGGTCACCGGGAATCGACGG
Source organism: Amycolatopsis sp. TNS106 (assembly GCF_019330265.1). Taxonomy (NCBI): domain Bacteria; kingdom Bacillati; phylum Actinomycetota; class Actinomycetes; order Pseudonocardiales; family Pseudonocardiaceae; genus Amycolatopsis; species Amycolatopsis sp. TNS106. The sequence continues at coordinate 597,573 of NZ_CP024972.1, forward strand.
CCGAGGATCGTGTATTCCCCGAACGGCGTCGCAACCGATTCGTTCCTCTCCCCGCCTTGTCCGTTTTGTTGCAGTCGACGACGTAACAGGTCGGGTGTGTCACTCGACCAGCTAGTAGATGAAGCGCCGTCGGAGAGAACGGGGGAAATATGCGTGCCGAGATTCGAGTGAGTCACAAAATGACTGACGATGATCACGTTCACCGCGCCCTCGTCGGAAAGTTCGGCCATGATGATCGTGAAGTGCTGAAGCACAGCCCCATTTTCAAATCTCGAAAATGGGAGCGCGTTGTCTCGTTCGCGCATGAGCATCCCGATTATCGGATTATCTGCTATAACAGCAGCGACGATGAGCTTCAGATCAATGTCGAGGCGATCAACGGCAACATTTTATCTGCGGCCGAGTCGGTTTGGCGATCTGTGAAACGTGCGTTCGACGGCTCTTCTCCGGTGTTGTCCGACGCCAGCCTGCTCGACGGCGATTCGAATCGTGAGCTCCTCCACGGCAGGACGGGGCTGATCAGTGAGTTCAAGCGCCGGGACACCTTGCTTTCGGTATCGGGTGCGTTCTTCGCGTTGGTGTACTTGATGGTCAGCCTGATGGTGTTCAGCCAGCCGATCGGTGCGGTCGGAGGCGCGTTGGTCGGCGCCGCTGTAGGGCTCGTCGCGATGCTCTTGGCTGTGGCCGACGCCCTGCGAGGGGCGATCCGGTGGAACTAGTCCTACCCGCGGGGTATCGATCGGGAGATGAAACCATGTCAGAAGACGCCATCGCGCACGAGATCGCGGTATCCCTTGGCGGGAAGAATTGGGTCGTCGCGGAAGAACGCGGCGAGCAAGGTGTCGCCGGTCCTGATTTGGTGGTCGAAGACCCAGCCGGGCGTTCGTACCTCATAGAGGTCAAGTCGGGGCAGGGCGCTACTCATTTCAGTCAGATCGCCCAGGTCGAGAGCATGGCGGCCAGCCGGCTTCAGCAAGGCGATGCCGCTCAGCAGGTGCAACCCGTCCTCGTGACCACCATGGCGGTGTCCGAGCGGATCGGGGCCATGGCTGAAACCGTCGGTGTGGAGATCGTCAAGGCGCACGGCTCTCCTGAGGAGATCGGCGTCGCCGTCGCTCGGCAGCTGAGCCAGTCCGCCGAGTAGGAGTTCCACGGGCACGCGATGCTCGACTGCGAACCTCGAGCTCGAACACCGGCTTCGCGCTGGCCTGCCGGTGTTCGAGCTGACGGGTCTAGCCGGCCATCAAGGTCTTGGATCTGATTGTCCGGTGCCGAAAGGCTCACCAGCCGCGGTCGCGCCACTCCGCCAGATGACCGCGCTGCTCACCAAGCGTCGAGTCGTCCCCGTGTCCCGGGTAGAACCACGTCTCATCCGGCAGTTCGCCGAAGATCCGCGACTCAACATCGTCCAGTAGCGACTTGAAGTCCTCCGGCGAGCCGGTCTTCCCGACACCTCCCGGGAACAGCGAGTCGCCGGTGAACAGGTGCGGATGACCGTTCGGGTCGCGGTACAGCAGCGCGATGGAGCCCGGGGTGTGGCCGCGCAGGTGGATCACCTCGAGGGTGATCTGCCCGACCTTGAGCGTGTCGCCGTGTTCGACGAGGAAGTCCGGCGGGATCGGCAGCGGTTCGGCGTCCAGCGGGTGGGCGGCGGTGTTCGCGCCGTTCGCGCCGGCGACGGCGCCGAGGGCCTGCCAGTGATCTTGGTGCTGGTGGGTGGTCACGACGGTCTTCAGCGCGGGCCGGTCGGGGCCGTGGCCGATGAGGTCGGAGATCCGCTCGGGGTCGTTCGCGGCGTCGATCAGCAGCGCCTCGTTCTCGGCGCGGCAGACGAGGAGATACGCGTTGTTGTCCATCGGGCCGACCGACAGCTTCGTGATGGTGAGCGCGTCCAGGGTGCGACGGGCGGCGTCGCCGCCGGGTTCAACGTGCCCGGTGTAGGTCTCGACGATGTTCACACCGCATACGGTAGTCGTTCGCCTGCAATCGGTTCCACCCGCACAGGCGGCACACAGGTGCACGACGTAGGCTCGCGTCGCCCCGCCAGCCGAACCACAGGACGCTCGTGCCCGACGCTTCGCCGCGCGCCTCGCGCAAGATCAGCTGGGACGTCCTTCGCGTTGCCGCCGTCTTCGCGGTCATGCTCGGGCATATCACCCATCAGGGGGCGCTTCTGCATCCCGAACTGGTGGGGTACCCCTTTCGGGTAACCGCACAATTCGGCGCGGCCATCCTTCTGGTGATCTCGGCCTTCTTCGTCTGCGCGAGCCTGCGCAAGGGGCGGCCCGGACGGTGGCTGTGGAACCGGGTCGCGCGGCTGGTGCCCGCGTACTTGGTGGCGGTGGTGGTCACCTATGTCGTCGCCAGGTACGCGACGATCCGGTTCAGCGGCCTGCCGTTCCCGCCGGGCCTGTCCGGGTTCCTGTTCGGTGTTCCGCAGGGCCCGCCGTCCGATCCGTCGCCCTGGTACGTCCCCACCGGTGCCGATCTGCTCGCCAACCTGGGCATGGTCCAGGAATGGGGCTGGCGGTACGAGCTCTTCTACTACCTCGACGGCGCCTACTGGACGCTGCCGGTCCAGCTCGTCGCCTTCACCGCCGCCGCGCTTCTCTGGCCGCGCCGGTGGCGTACCCACCGGCTCACCGTCGGGCTGCTCTGGGCGTTGATCCTGGTTCCGCTGTTCGTCCGGTTCGTGGTGTTCGACCCGGTTTCCACGCCGAAGCTCGTGGAGACCTTCTACTACGGTCTCGGGTTGCATCGCGTGCACGTCTTCGCCATCGGGATCGCCATCTGGCTGTGGTCGAAACGACGTCTCGCGCACTGGCATCTCGCGTTGTTCGTGCTCGCCGCCTGCGCCGCGCAGGACCTGCAGGTCTTCCCGTTCCATCAGGCCCTGCCGAACGATCCCGAGCGCTGGCCGTCGGCCGTCGGGTTCGCGATCATGCTGCTGCTGGTGTGTCTGGCCGCGCGCGGACCGGACTGGCGGTCGCCCGGCCTCGCCAGGGTCGCCCCGGCTGTCACCTGGCTCGCGGGCATCTCGTATGGTCTTTATCTGGTGCACCAGGAACTCGGTTACATCCTGGCCCGTGCCCTGCTGAACGCCGGTGTCCCCGGTTGGCTGCGGTTGCCCCTCGTGCTTGCCGCCGCCGTGTTCGGGGGCTGGGCGATCACCGCCGGCGTGGAACGGCCGGTCCACCGGTGGCTCACCGCTCGCCGGGATCGACGCGAAAAGCCGGGAAAACCGCAGGTCAAAGACTCGAAACCAGTTTCTGTCGGTGGTGCCTCGTAGCATGGAAGCGGCCGCCCGTGCAGCTATCGACCGGGACGGCGACCGCAGCTGAGAATGAAACCTGAAGGGACCCTGGCGTGGCTGATCGCCTCGTTGTTCGCGGCGCCCGCGAGCACAACCTCCGCGGTGTGGATCTCGACCTGCCCCGCGACAGCCTGATCGTGTTCACCGGTCTGTCCGGGTCCGGGAAGTCGAGCCTCGCCTTCGACACCATCTTCGCCGAAGGGCAGCGCCGCTACGTCGAGTCGCTGTCGGCGTACGCGCGCCAGTTCCTCGGTCAGATGGACAAGCCGGACGTCGACTTCATCGAGGGCCTTTCGCCCGCGGTGTCGATCGACCAGAAGTCCACCTCGCGCAACCCGCGTTCGACCGTCGGCACCATCACCGAGGTCTACGACTACCTGCGCCTGCTCTACGCCCGTGCCGGAAAGGCGCACTGCCCGCAGTGCGGCGAGGCGATCAGCAAGCAGACCCCGCAGCAGATCGTCGACCAGGTGCTCGCGATGGAGGAGGGCACCCGCTTCCAGGTGCTCGCGCCGGTCGTGCGCGGCCGCAAGGGCGAGTACCTCGACCTCTTCGAGAACCTGCAGCAGCAGGGCTACGCGCGCGTCGTGGTCGACGGGACGGTCCACCCGCTCACCGACCCGCCGAAGCTGAAGAAGCAGGAAAAGCACCAGATCGCCGTCATCATCGACAGGCTTTCGGTGAAGACCAGCTCGCGGCAGCGGCTCACCGACTCCGTCGAGACGGCGCTCCGGCTGGCCGACGGCCTGATCGAGCTGGAGTTCGTCGACCTCCCGGAGAACGACCCGCACCGCGTGCGCGGGTTCTCCGAGAACCTGGCCTGCCCGAACGGCCACCCGCTCGCGATCGAAGACCTCGAGCCGCGGTCGTTCTCCTTCAACGCTCCCTACGGCGCCTGCCCGGACTGCACCGGTATCGGCGTCCGCAAGGAGGTCGACCCGGAGCTCGTGGTCCCGGACGACGAGATGTCCCTCGGCGAAGGGGCCATCGCGCCGTGGGCGGGCGGCCAGAGCGCGGACTACTTCATCCGCCTGCTCGAGTCGCTCTCCGAGACCATCGGCTTCCGGATGGACACGCCGTGGCGCAAGCTGCCGGCGAAGGTGCAGAAGGCCGTCCTGCACGGCGTCGACGAGCAGGTCCACGTCCGCTACAAGAACCGATACGGCCGTCAGCGGTCGTACTACGCGAGCTTCGAGGGCGTCATCCCGTTCCTCGAGCGGCGCCAGGAACAGACCGAGTCCGAGTACATGCGCGAGCGGTACGAGGGCTACATGCGCGAGGTGCCGTGCCCGGCCTGCCAGGGCACGCGGCTCAAGCCGGAGATCCTCGCCGTCACCCTGGAGCACAAGACCCAGGGTGACCGGTCGATCGCCGAGGTCTGCGCCCTGTCGATCGCGGAGGCGTCGCAGTTCCTCGACGAACTGGAGCTCGGCAAACGCGAGCAGGTGATCGCCGGCGCCGTGCTCAAGGAGATCCAGGCGCGGCTGCGCTTCCTGCTCGACGTCGGCCTCAACTACCTCTCGCTCGACCGCGCCTCCGGCACCCTGTCCGGTGGCGAGGCGCAGCGCATCCGGCTCGCCACGCAGATCGGTTCCGGTCTGGTCGGCGTGCTGTACGTGCTGGACGAGCCGTCGATCGGGCTGCACCAGCGCGACAACCACCGCTTGATCGAAACGCTGGTCCGCCTGCGGGATCTCGGCAACACGCTGATCGTCGTCGAGCACGACGAGGACACCATCCGCTCCAGCGACTGGGTGGTCGACATCGGCCCCGGCGCCGGTGAGCACGGTGGCCACATTGTCCACAGTGGACCGTACAAGAAGATCCTGCGGAACAAGGAGTCGATCACCGGCGCGTACCTGTCGGGGCGCACCAAGATCGAGGTTCCGGCGATCCGGCGCCCGATCGACAAGAAGCGGCAGCTGACCGTCGTCGGCGCGCGCGAGCACAACCTGCGCGGGCTCGACGTGTCGTTCCCGCTCGGCTGCCTCGTGTCGGTCACCGGTGTCTCGGGTTCCGGGAAGTCCACGCTGGTCAACGACATCCTCGCGACCGTGCTGGCGAACAAGCTCAACGGTGCTCGCCAGGTCCCCGGCCGTCACACCCGCGTGAACGGACTGGCGAACGTGGACAAGCTGGTCCGCGTCGACCAGTCGCCGATCGGTCGCACGCCGCGGTCCAACCCGGCGACGTACACCGGCGTCTGGGATCACGTGCGCAAGCTGTTCGCCGCGACCACCGAGGCGAAGGTGCGGGGCTACCAGCAGGGCCGGTTCTCGTTCAACGTCAAGGGCGGCCGGTGCGAGGCCTGCGCCGGTGACGGGACGATCAAGATCGAGATGAACTTCCTGCCGGACGTCTACGTCCCGTGCGAGGTCTGCAAGGGCGACCGGTACAACCGCGAGACCCTCGAGGTGCACTACAAGGGCAAGACCGTCTCCGACGTGCTGAACATGCCGATCGAGGAGGCGGCCGAGTTCTTCGAGCCGATCAAGGCGATCCACCGGCACCTGGCGACCCTCGTGGACGTCGGCCTCGGCTACGTCCGGCTCGGGCAGCCCGCGCCGACCCTGTCGGGCGGTGAGGCGCAGCGCGTCAAGCTCGCCAGCGAACTGCAGAAGCGGTCCACCGGCAAGACGGTCTACATCCTCGACGAGCCGACCACGGGCCTGCACTTCGAGGACATCAGCAAGCTGATCGGCGTGATCAACGGACTGGTGGACAAGGGCAACACGGTGATCGTCATCGAGCACAACCTCGACGTCATCAAGACCTCGGACTGGATCATCGACATGGGACCCGAGGGTGGTTCCGGCGGTGGCACCGTGATCGCGGAGGGCACGCCGGAGCACGTCGCTTCGGTGGAGGAGAGTTACACCGGGCAGTTCTTGAAGACCGTTCTCGCATAGCGGCTCGTGAGTGGTAAAGACGGTTCTAACCGTCCTTACCACTCACGAGGTCCAGCACCGGCGAAGCGGGCCCGTAGTAGAAGGCGCGCAGCCGGTACGAGGCGCCTTCTTCGCCCGGCATCGTGGCGAGCCCGGCCGACGTGGTCCCCGGATCGGAGACCTCGATCGGCACGAACTCGGCGGTGCCGGGTTTCTTGATCTCCACAAGGAAACCGTCTTCGTCGGTCGAGCGATCCGTCCAGCTGAACCGCACCATCTCCTCCGGCGCGGGCTCGGCCCGGAACGACGCCGGGGCGGCCGTGCGATCGCCCGTCCGCAGGGACACGGCGGGACCGGCCGCGGCCGGAGTGGCAGGCCCGGAAACCGTGACGGCGTCCGAAACGGCGCCGTAGAACGGCCGGATCCGATAGTAGAACCGCGTTTCCGGCATCAGGTCCGGATGCCGGTAGCTCGTCTGCCTCGGCGGCACGAACCGCAGGATCGTGTAGTCGCCGTGCGGATCGGTGGTGTACTCGACGATCCGCCCCGCGGCGGCCGGATCGTCGTCGGGCCAGCTCAGGTCGACGTTCACCGGATCCGTCAGCGTCGCGGTGAAACCGGGTTCCTCGCCGCATCCCGACACGAAAGCGACCGCCAGCAGAACGGCCGCGAGTTTCCTTGGCACGCCGAGACCCTCCCGGGAATCAGGCGGCGGCGGAATCCGGAGGCGTCAGCATACGAGCGCGCCCGGTGATCGACAAGACCCCGATTGAACCGAAGCCCCGTGCCGTCCGTGTGGGAGGCAAGAGGAGGCGGCCATGGAGAACCGAGGAGAGGCCGGTGCCGATGCACAGTTCGATCGCGGCGCGCGCCGAACGATCCACTCTGCCCCTGCGGGTTGCAGTACTGTCCTCGCCGACCCAGAAGACCGTCGGGAGGACGCGAGTGGCGATCGGAGGCTGGCGGCCCAAAAAGGCCAAAGGCGAGGACTTGGTCCGGCACTTGTACGCCGAACACGGGCGAAGCCTGCTGGCGTACGCGACGAGGCTGACCGGGGACCGCGCGGCCGCGGAGGACGTCGTGCAGGAGACCCTGGTCCGGGCCTGGAAGCACGCCGAAGACCTGGAGAACGACGCGAAGGGATCGGTGCGGGGCTGGCTGCTCACGGTGGCCCGCAACATCATCACCGACCGGGCGCGGGCCAGGGCGGCGCGGCCACCGGAAGTGGCGGAGCCGGAGGAAGGCGTGCCCACGCCGGCGGTCGAGCGGGATCACGCGCAGAGCGTCGTGGACTCGATGGCCGTGCTCGGGGCGATGGACGGCCTCTCCACGGAACATCGTGAGGTGCTGGTGGAGATCTACTACCGGGGCCGGACGGTGGCCGAAGCGGCGAGATCCCTGGGCGTGGCTCCGGGTACCGTTAAGTCGAGATCTTATTACGCGTTACGGGCGCTCAGAGCCGTGATGGCGGGACCCGGGAAGGAGGTGGCGCGATGAGCGCGGTCGGACATGACCAGGGCCAGCTCGCGGCCTACGTCCTCGGTGGGCTCACCCCGGCGGAAGCGGCCACGTTCGAGACGCATCTGGCGAACTGCCCCACCTGCCGTCGCGAGGTACGCGAGCTGTCGGAACTGCGGTATCACCTTGACGAGGTACCGCCGGAGGCGTTCCTCGAAGGACCTCCCGACGGCGGAGAGCTGCTGCTGCAGCGCACGCTGCGCCAGGTTCGCGAAGAAGAAGGCACCCAGGAGCGCAAGCCGCGGCGGCTCCTCGCCGTGGCCGGTGCCGCCGTACTGGTCGTCGTGGCGCTGGGCGCGGGCGTGCTGGTCGGACGGCAGACATCGCCCGAACCGTCGACGGTGGCGCTGCCGGTGCCGACGGTGGCGGCCCCGGTGCCCGGCACCCGGGATCTCGCGGCCACCAACCGGGACACGGGAGTGCAAGTGGCGGTACGGGTGGTTCCGGCCGCGGGATGGGTCCGCCTGCACGCCAAGGCGACAGGCGTCCGCGAGGGCGAGAAGTGCTCGCTCGTCGTGGTGACCAAAAGCGGAGAGCGGGTCAACGCGGGCAGCTGGCTCGTTTCGGAGAAGGGACAGCGCGAGGGGACCGGTGTCGACGGTTCCGCGTTGGTCGCCCCGGGCGACGTGGCCTCGGTCGACATCGTGACCATGGACGGCCGGAACCTGGTGTCGGCGCGGGTATGACGGATGCGCTCGCGGGTCGCGGAGGCGGTTGGTACCGCTTCCGCGACACGTGGCTGCTTCCGGCCTCGCCCAAGGCGGTTTTCGACGCCGTCGTCGACCTGGCCGCGTATCCGCTGTGGTGGCGCGACGTCCGAGCGGTCAGCCAGGTCGACGAGGACACCGCCGAACTCGTCTGCCGGTCCAGGCTGCCGTACGCGCTGACCGTACGGATGCACCGGGACCGGCAGGACGAGCGCGAAGGCCGGGTGCGGGTCCTGCTCAGCGGCGATCTCGAAGGGACGCTGGCCGGCGCGCTGGTAGCGGTGGGGACCGGCACCAGGCTGGAGATCACACAGGAGGTCGAGGCGCGGAAACCGTTGCTGCGGAAGCTCGATCGGATCGCGCGGCCGGTGTTCCGGATCAACCACGCGCTCATGATGCGACGAGGGCAAAACGGATTACGCGGGTATCTGACGGCGGCCACAGGTTAGGCTCCCGCCATGCGTGTCGCCACCGTGCAACCGTTCACCGTCCCCGCGGATCTTTCCGCGAACATCGCCGAACACGCGAGGCTCCTCCGGATCGCGGACGCCGATCTCTGCGTCTTCCCCGAACTTTCCCTGACCGGCTTGGAATTCGAGGCGCTGGCCGCCGATCCCGGACTGTGGCTGTCCCCGGACGACCCCCGTCTCGAACCGCTCCGCGAGGCGTGCCGGGCCAGTGGTGTCCATGCCGTCGTCGGACTGCCGCTCGTGGAGGACGGACGACGGCTCATCGGCTCGCTTGTCCTGGGTCTCGACGGGGAAAACGTTGCCACCTATGCGAAACGGAACCTGCACAACAGCGAGGAAGAGCTGTTCGAGCCGGGCACGCGGCAGGTGATCGTCGAGGTCGGTGGCAGGCGTCTCGGCCTCGCGATCTGCCTCGACGCGGCGAATCCGGACCATGCGCGGGAGCTCGCCGAGGCGGGCGCCGAGGTCTACGTCCTCAGCGCGCTCTTCAGCGAGGGCCAGGAACAGCGGCTGCTCGACCAGGTCGGCGTCGCGGCCGGATATGGGATGTGGGTCGTGCTTTCCCAGTATTCCGGCAAGACCGGCGGGATGGCCGCGTTCGGTGGCAGCGGGGTCTGGAAACCCGGAGGCGCCGCCGAGGTTCGCCTCGGCGGCGAGGTCTCCGAGTGGGCCTACGCGACTATCGCTTCCTGAACTTTCCGCGTGCGAAGGAACACCGTGGCGGAGAAGACGGCGAGAGCGAGCAGTCCGGCGCTCAACGCGTACGCCGTCCGGTAGCCGCTGGTGAGCGCTTCGGGAACCGCGGTGCCCTCGGCGAGAAGCGAACCGGTGCGGGACGCGGCGGCGGTCGCGAGCACGGCGGTCCCGATGGCCGCGCCGATCTGCTGCGTGGTGTTGATCAGCCCCGAAGCGACCCCGGTGTCGGCGGGGGCGACGCCGGACATCGCCTGCCCCATCAACGCCGGCATCGCCGCGCCGAACCCGATGCCCATCAAGACGAGCGCGGGCAGAACGTCCGTCGCGTAGTCACCGTCCGCCTCGACGGTGGCGAGGAAGCCGAGCGCTACCGCGACCAGGGAAAGCCCGGTGACGAGTACCGTTCGCGCCCCGAAGCGGTGGTTCAGCCGTTCGGCGAAGACCAGCGACATCACCGCGATCGAGAGCGGGGCGGGCAGGAACGCGAACCCGGTGCTCAGCGCGTCGAGGAGGAGCACACGCTGCAGGTAGAGCGCGGTGATGAACTGGAAGCCGAACAGCCCGGCGACCATCAGGACCATCACCGTGTTCGCCCCGGACACCACGCGGAGGCGGAAGATCCGCAGCGGCAGCAGCGGTTGACGGGCCTTCGCCTGCCGGAGCACGAATCCGGCGAGAAGAAGCAGCGACACCGCGAGCAGCCCGAGCGTGCGGGCGTCCGCCCAGGTGTACTCCTCGGCCTTGACGATCGTGTAGACCAGCAGCATCAGCCCGCCGGTGACCAGCCCGGCGCCGGCGACGTCGGTGCCGCCGCACAGGCCGGGGCCCCGGTCGTCGGTGAGCAGCCGGACGGCCAGCACCAGCGCGATCGCGCCGATCGGCAGGTTGACGAAGAACGTCCAGTGCCAGTCGAGCAGCTGGGTGAGCGTTCCGCCCGCGATGAGCCCGATCGACGATCCGGCGGCCTGGGTGAAGCTGTAGACGCCGATGGCCTTCGCCCGTGCCCGCGGTTCCGGGTAGAGCGTGGTGATCATGCCGAGAACGACGGCCGACGCCAGCGCGCCGCCCGCGCCTTGAAGGAAGCGGAACCCGATGAGCTGTGCCTGGTCCTGGGCGATTCCGCAGAGCAGCGAAGCGAGGGTGAACAGCCCGAGCCCGGCGAGGAAGACCCGTTTCCGTCCGATCAGATCGCCCAGTCTGCCGGACAACAGGAGCAGCCCGGCGAACGCGATCAGGTAGGCGTTGACCACCCAGGCGAGGGTGGACGGCGTGAAGCCGAGGTCGTTCTGGATCGCGGGCAGCGCGACGGCGACGATCGAGCCGTCGAGGACGACCATCAGCGAGACGGCGCAGAGGACGGCGAGGGTGAGAGCGCGCATGGTGGTCCTTCGAGATTTCCCCAGGTGATGCCTTGGTGCATCACTTGTAACAGCGCCCATCTTGTGTGACTCTGTTCCTCGCCGGAAGGAGGCACTTTCATGTCCCAGGGGAACACCGATGTGACCGCGCAGGCCAGGGTGGTCGATCCGGAAAAACTCGAGGTGTGCACCGTGCTCGAGGTGATCAACCGGATCAGCGGCAAATGGGCGATCGGCATCCTGCTGGAGGCCACGCGCGGTCCGGTGCGGTTCACCGAACTGGAACGCTCGGTGGAGGGGATCAGCAGGCGGATGCTCACGCTGACGTTGCGGAACCTCGAACGTGACGGCCTGCTCGTGCGCACCGTGTACCCGACGGTGCCGCCGAAGGTGGAGTACGAGGCCACGCCGATGGCGAAAGAACTCTATGCGTCGCTGAGCGGCTTGCTGAGCTGGGCCGAGCGCCACCGCGACTCGATCGCCGCGTCCCGCGTCGACTACGACGAGAAGGTCAGCGCCTGACGTCCGCCGTGTGCACGGCGCGCTGGACCTGCGAGCACAGCAGGTCGAAGTACATCTTGTGGAACGGCAGGTCCGTGCCGTTCTTCGCGGACCAGCTTTCCCACAGCCCGTCCGGCCGCAGATAGCGCGACGTGTACGCGGTCGTGAGGTCGGCGTCGATGTGGTGCAGGGCCGCGAGCGCCCATTCCTGGTCGTAGCGCAGATCCGGCCGCGCGAGGTAATGGTCCAGATAGGACACGAGGATCTCGGCGTCGGCGATCGTGCCGAACCGGGCCAGCGCGAAGCAGTAACCCTGCCCGGCGAAGACCAGGCCGCTTTCCAGGAACAGTTCCCGGATGCGGCCTCGCCACGCGGTGCGGCGGTCGACGCCGATGAGCCACGCCGCGGTGATCCGCGGCCGCCAGTCCGCCGCGAGCAGCTCTTCGAGTTCGTCGTCGGTGATGCTCCGTGCGTCCTCGACGAGGTCGCGCAGGAACGTCTCGCGTTCGGGGTCGCTCATCATCCCGGCGAAGTTGCCGTGCAGCAGCTTCGAATACCGCGCGATCACGTAGCGGTCGATGACGTCCGGCATGCCGCTCAGTTTGCCGGAAAGAAGAAACCGCGGTGCGAGGACGGGGGACCCTCGCACCGCGGTTTCGTTCTTGCCGTGCGCTACACGCGCGCCACGGCTTTCTCCCTGTCTCCGTCACTGTCCTCGTGGGGATCCGAAGCGTGATCGTCGATCAGGGTGGCTTCGTCGAACGGTGCCTGCCCGCTGAAGACCTGGTTGGCGCGTTCGCGGTCGAACTCCTTGGTCCACGTGCCGACCAGGACGGTCGCGACGGCGTTGCCCGCGAAGTTGGTCAGCGCGCGGGCTTCGGACATGAAGCGGTCGATGCCGAGGATGAAGCCGACGCCGTCGACCAGTTCCGGCCGGTGCGACTGGAGACCGCCCGCGAGCGTCGCGATGCCGGCGCCGCTGACGCCCGCCGCGCCCTTCGACGCGATGATCATGAACAGCAGCAAGGAGATCTGTTCGCCGACGCCCAGCGGCTGGTCCTGCGCGCTGGCGATGAACAGTGTCGCCATCGTCAGGTAGATGGCCGTGCCGTCGAGGTTGAACGAGTAGCCGGTGGGCACCGTGATGCCGACGACCGGTTTGGAGACCCCGAGGTGTTCCATCTTCGCGATCAGGCGGGGCAGGGCCGATTCGGACGACGAGGTCGAAAGGATCAGCAGGAACTCGCGGCCCAGGTAGCGCAGCAGGGTGAAGATGTTGATCCGCGCGCCGAGCCACAGCACCGAGCCGAGCACGCCGAACACGAACACCAGGCAGGTCAGGTAGAAGCCGATCATGATGACGGCGAGGCTGCGCAGCGCGCCCCAGCCGGTTTCGCCGACCACCGCGGCGATCGCGCCGAACGCGCCGACCGGGGCGGCCCACATGATCATGGCGAGGATCCGGAACACCAGCCGCTGGATGTGCTCGATGCCGCGGCGGATCGGCTCGCCCTTGGTGCCCAGCTTCTGCACGGCGAATCCGGCGAGCAGCGCGACCAGCAGCGTCTGCAGCACCTGGCCTTCGGTGAACGCGGAACCGAAGCTGGTGGGGATGATGCCCATCAGGAAGTCGATGGTGCCTTCGCCGCCTTCGGCCTGCTTGTGCGCCTTCGCGGCGGCGGCGGGGTCGAGGTGCAGGCCCTCACCCGGGTGCAGGAGGTTGCCGACGACGAGGCCGATCGCGAGCGCGAACGTCGACATCATCAGGAAGTAGCCGAGCGACAACAGCCCGACCTTGCCGACCTTCGCGGCCTTCGCCACCGACCCGATACCGAGGACGATGGTGCAGAAGATGATGGGGGAGATCATCATCTTGATCAGGTTGACGAAACCCGTGCCGAGCGGCTTGAGTTCCTTGGCCAGCCCCGGCGCGGCGAACCCGACGATGACGCCGAGGACCACCGCCGCGATCACGGCCAGGTACAGGTAGTGCATCTTGTCGCGACGTCGTGGCGCCGCTTCCGGCGTTGTAGGCACCTTTGCCTCCAGCTCAGGGGGTGTCCGTGGGATTGCCGGTCACTATCACCCGGCCAGGTGAGCTGGGTCACGGTTGTGTTCATTGAGTTCGCGCGAGTGTCATTTAGGGAATTCCGTTCAGGCGTGTGGAGCGCCCCCGGCGCCGGTGTGCTGGTATGGGCGGGTGCCCTCGACGACGTGGATCCGGACCAGGCGCGGCAGCCTCGCCCGCCAGCTGCTGATTCTCCAGCTCGTGGTGCTTTTCGCCCTCGTCGCGGCCGGGGTGGCCTTCGCCTATCTCGATTCCGTCCGGGCCACCGAGGACCGGGCCGAGGACAAGGTGATCGCGGTCGCGGAAGCGGTGGCGGACGCGCCGGGGGTGCTGGCCGCACTGTCCACATCGGAGCCCACTGCCACGCTGCAGCCGTTCGCGCAGCGTGTCCGCGCGGACACGGAAGTGGATTTCGTGACCATCATGGACAAGAACGGGATCCGCTACACGCATCCGAATCCGGAGCTGATCGGGCAGCCGTTCATCGGCAACATCGGCGAGGCGCAGCGCGGCGGCAGGGTGCTCGAGACCTACGCCGGCTCGCTCGGGCCGTCCGAACGCGTCGTGGTCCCGGTGCACGGTGCCGCCGGACAGGTCGTCGCGCTGGTGTCGGTCGGCATCACCGTGGAAGCGATCGACGCCGAACTGCGGGAACGCCTGTGGCCGTTGATCGGGGTCGCGGTGGCGGTGCTGGTGGTCGGCGGGATCGGCAGTTATCTGGTCAGCGCCCGGCTCCGGCGGCAGACCAGGGGGATCGCGCCCGAAGAACTGAGCAACCTGTTCGAGTACCACGAAGCCGTCCTTCATTCCGTGCGCGAGGGGCTGCTGCTCGTCGGCGGCGACGGGCGGGTGGTGCTGTGCAACGACGGAGCCCGCGCGCTGCTGGAGGTCGCCGACGATCCGGTGGGCCGCGAACTGTCCGCATTGGACATTCCGGAAGACCTCGTCGCAGCGTTCACCTCGGGGGAGGAGCGCACCGACGAACTCCATCTCACCGAAGCCAGGGTGCTCGTCGTCAGCACGTCGCCGGTGCGCTCGCGCGGAAAGGCGATGGGCACCGTGGTGATCCTGCGCGACCACACGGAACTTCAGGCGCTGACCGGGGAACTGACGACCGTGCGCGGCCTGGCCGAGGCGCTGAGGTCGCAGGCGCACGAGGCGGCGAACCGGCTCCACACCGTGGTTTCACTCGTCGAAATCGGCCGCCCCGAACAGGCCGTCGAGTTCGCGACCGAAGAACTCGCGCTGGCGCAGGAGCTCACCGACCGCGTGGTCGGCGCGGTCGCCGAACCGGTGCTCGCGGCGTTGCTGCTGGGCAAGGCGGCGGAGGCGAGCGAGCGCGGTGTCGAGTTCACGATCACGCCGGACACCGTCATGGAGGACGCGGACACCGGCGTCCCGCCACGCGACCTGGTGACCATCCTCGGCAACCTGATCGACAACGGCATCGACGCGGCGGCCGGGAACGCCGGCGACGGCGGGCGGCCCGGCGTCGAGGTCACCGTGCGGTCCGGCGCCGGGGGCCTGCTGCTGCGGGTCGCCGACACCGGCCCCGGCGTGGACGACGTCGAGGACGTGTTCCGGCGCGGCTGGTCCACCAAACCCGAGGACGGGCACGGGCTCGGCTTGGCACTGGTGGGTCAGGCGGTGCGGCGGCACAGTGGGACGATCGACGTCGGCCGTGCCGAGGGCGCGGTGTTCACCGTCCGCCTGCCGCCGAAGGAGTCCGCGCGATGATCAAGGTGCTGGTCGTCGAGGACGAACCGGTGGCCGCCGACGCGCATCGGGTGTACGTCGAGCGGATGCCCGGCTTCACCGTGTCCGGTGTCGTCCACTCCGGCGGCGACGCCCTGCGGTTCTGCGAACGCGAACCGGTCGACCTGGTGCTCTTGGACTTCTATCTTCCGGACACGCACGGTCTCGCGGTCTGCCGGTCGCTGCGCGCGGCCGGTCTCCCGATCGACGTCATCGCGGTGACCTCGGCGCGGGATCTGGCGCTGGTGAAGGCCGCCGTGTCGGTCGGCGTGGTGCAGTACCTGCTGAAACCGTTCACTTTCGCCTCGCTGCGGGAGAAACTCGAGCGCTACGCCGAGTTCCACGGCGCTTCGGGCGAGGTCACCGGACAGGCCGAGATCGACCGCGCGCTCGGCACCCTGCGCACCACCGAGCGGCAAGTCCTGCCGAAGGGGATGAGCTCGCAGACCCTGGAGGCGATCACCGAAGTCCTCGCCTCCGCCGCGGACGGCCTCTCCGCCGGGGCGGCCGCGACCGCGATCGGCGCCTCCCGCGTCACCGCGCGCCGCTACCTCGAATACCTCGCCGACAACGGCCTCGCCCAGCGCGAGCCCCGCTACGGCCAGGTCGGCCGCCCCGAGGTCTGGTACAAACCGAAAATCGTATAACGACCTATACGCCCGCTCGGCGGCTACCTTGGGCATCGTGAAGATCGGCGAACTCGCGCGGAAGACCGGGGTCAGCGTCCGTTCGCTGCGCTATTACGAGGAAGAGGGCTTGCTCACCCCAGGCCGGGAAGGCAACGGCTACCGCGATTTCTGCGAAGGCTCGGTCGAGGCGGTCCTGCAGATCCGCGGGATGCTCGACGCGGGCCTGCCGGTCAGGCTGATCCGCGAAGTCCTCCCGTACCTCGACGGGCCGGGGGAAGTCCGTCCGAAGGAGCCCTGCGAGTACATGATCGGTGAGGTCGCACGGCAGCGGGAAGTGCTCGATCGGCGGATCGCGCTCATGACCCGCAATCGCGATGCCCTCGACGCGTACTTGCGCGACTTGACCCTCACGCAAATGTGAGGGTTTTAGCGTGCGGACATGACTTCGATGCGCGCGCTGCGACAGAACTCCTCGGACGGTCCCGAGGATCTCCACTTGATCACCGACAGACCCGTTCCGGTGCCGGGACCAGGTGAAATCCTGCTGAAGGTCACCGCCGCCGGGGTCAACTTCGCCGACGTCATGCAGACGCGGGGCACGTACGAGGGCGGGCCGGAAGCCCCGTACGTCGCCGGGTTCGAGGCGGCAGGCGAGGTCGTGGCGCTGGGGGAAGGGGTGACCACGCCCGCGGTCGGCGACCACGTCGTCGGGACCGGCGGCGGCGCCTTCGCCGAGTACATGGTCATGTCCGCGGCCGGCGCCGTACCGGTGCCCGAGGGCTGGTCGGACGACCAGGCGATCGGGCTGATCCTGAACTGGGTCACGGCGCTCGCCGCGCTCAAACCGCTGGGCGGACTCGCCGCCGGTGAGACCGTGCTGGTGCAGGCGGCGGCGGGCGGGGTCGGCCAGGCCGCGGTCCGGCTGGCCAAGCACTACGGGGCGACCGTCATCGGCGCCGCTTCGCCGGACAAGCACGACTCGGTCCGGGCGCTGGGCGCCGACCGCGTGATCGGATACGGCGAAGAGACGGGGGAGGTGGACCTCGTGCTCGAATCGGTGGGCGGGGCCGCTTTCTCCGCCGGTCTGGCCGCGGCCAAGCGGGTCACCGGACGCGTCGTGGTCTACGGCGTCGCCGGGGGAGAGGTCGCGATCACCAACCGGGACTTGAACTTCCGGCATCAGATCCACGTGATCGGACTGCATCTCGGCGTGCTGATCGAGCACGCGCCCGCGATCTTCGCGGAGCTGATGGACGAACTGCGTGCCCTGATCGCGGCCAGCGTCTGCGTGCCGGGGACGCCGACGGTGTACGACCTTGCGGACGGGCCGAAGGCGCTCGCAGAACTCGAGGCGCGGGCGACGTCGGGAAAGCTGGTGCTCCGGCCTTGAGCCCGACATAGTCGTATGCGAACACGTGCATGTCAATAGGGCGAAAGTGTTGGTAAATCACCAGCTGCCAGAAGCGACGAAAGTTGGTGCCGAGTCTCGGCCGGGGCTCCTAAATTCACGAACCATTCCGTTGTCCTCACAAGGAGTGGGTCCATGGCAAGGAAGTTCTTCGTCTCCGCGTCCGTGAGTTTGGCGCTGCTGGCCGTCCCGGTCACCGCGGGCCAGGCCACGGCGGCGGTCCAGCCTGCTCAGCAGACCGTGGCGGCGACCACGGTCTACTACGACGCCTCGGGAGCACCCAGCTTCCGCGCCGCCATCCAGGCTGGCGTGGCCAACTGGAACAACTCGGTGTCCAACGTGAAGCTGCAGGAGAGCTCGTCGGGCGCCACCCTGCGCTACACCGAGGGCAACGACCCCTCGGGTTCGTACGCCGAGACCGACGGCCATGGCCGCGGCACCATCTTCATCGACTACACGCAGGCGCGGGAGTACGACCAGACGCGGATCGCCGCGCACGAGACCGGTCACGCGCTCGGCCTGCCGGACAACTACCAGGGTCCGTGCTCCGAACTGATGTCCGGCGGCGGCCCCGGCCCGTCCTGCACCAACGCGAAGCCGAACGCTCAGGAGGTCTCGCGGGTGAACTCGCTGTGGGCCAACGGGCTCGTCGCGGCAGGCGTCATGCAGCGCATCTACAACTGACGCTTCGGGTCTCCTCGTGAGTGGTAAGGACGGTTCTGACCGTCCTTACCACTCACGAGACTTGACCCATTCGATGCCAGTGGGTGCCCGGCCCGGCCCGGCCGCGGCCCTGGTGAGCATGTCGCGAAAGCCACTTTCGAGACGTCTGGTGTCCCGAAAGTGGCTTTCGCGACACCACCTCCGGAAGCCAGTAGGTACCTGAGACGCTCTTGGTTGGAACCGTCCTGACCACTCACGAGAATTCGTAGGCGCCCGCGTCGACCGCCAGGCCCGTGTACACGGGATTGCCGTCGACGTCACGGTCGTCGTACTTCGTGGTACCGAGGTCGATCGCCGGGCTTCCCGCCTGAAGGATCAGGTTCGTGGCCGAGGTGAACTTCGGGTCCGCGACCTTGTCCGTCGCGCCGGGAGTGAACTGCCGGAGCCCGCCGAAGTACACGTTGTGGTCGGTCGCGGTGAAGGTCGCGTCCGCGTAGCCGACCTTGTACGCCGCCTGGACGACGTTCTGCGTCATCGTCAGCATTTGGTTCGTGCAGCCGCCGTAGCAGACGAAGCCCTCCGCCTCGGCGTTCGGGAGCCGGAGCGAGTTGTTGCGGAACACGGTGCCGAGTACGGGCCCGTTGCCGTCCTCCGCGCCGCGCGTGATGATCCCGCCGCGCGTCTTGGCGCCGTAGATCGCGTTGTATTCGAAGATGTTGCCGGTCGAGACGCCGTCGGGGTCCTTCGCGTCCGTGCCGAGTTCGGTGAAGGTCTCGTTGTCCTCGGAGATGTTGTGGTGGATGACGTTGCGGGAGCCGTAGAAGATCTCGACCGCGGCACCGTCGAGACCGCCGAAGTCGTCGGCCTTCGCGATCGAGCCGCTGATCCGGTTCCAGCCGATGTCGGAGTCGTTGCCCTGGACCAGTACGGCGAAGGCGCCGGAGTCGTCGTTGCCACCCGGTGTCACGACGGTCATGTGGTTGTTGTCGACCAGGTCGTTCTGCGTGACCTCGGTGCCGTCGGCCGACGGCGCGATGTAGACGCCCGCGCCGGCGCCGGTGATCAGGTTCGACAGCACCTTGTTGCGATCGCCGGACACCTTCACCCCGGCCCACGAACAGCGTCCCGCGTCGGCCGCGACGCCGATCTGCAGGTCCTTCACCACGCTGTCGTTCCCCGGGAGATCGACACACGCCTCGGTGTTGCCCTTGACGATCGGCCGCGCTCCGGTGCCGTAGGCGCCGATCGTCACGCCCGAGCCTTTGACGGTGAGGCCACCGGACCAGGCACCGCCGCGACGCAACAGGACGGTGTCGCCCGCGGCGAACGTGGTGGCGGAGACCTTCGCCAGGGATTTCCACGGGGTCTGCTGCGAAGTGCCGCTCGCGGTGTCGCTACCGGCGACCTGGTCGACGTAGTAAGTCTTCGAGGCGGCTTCGGCCGTCGTGAATCCGGTGCACGCGAGGGCTGCGAGCACGGTCACGGAAAGCAGTTTCCAGGACATTCGGCGGACGGTAATCACCTGGCGCACAAGGGTCGTACAAAGACCTCGGTGGCTTTAGCATGATCCGATGCGCCGGGCGTCGAGGATTCTCGTGGCCGCCGCGCTGCTGTTCAGCGCCGTGGTGGCGAGCAGCGGGATCGCCTCCGCGCCGCCGCCGGTCGCTCCCGTCGCCGGGCTGAACGAGCTCTGGAACGCCTACGGCGATCAAGGCGGCCGTTGGACCGGCGGGGATCGCACGGTGTCGGTCCCGCTGCCGGACGGCCGGACCGCGTGGCTGTTCTCGGACACGTTCCTCGGCACGGTGAACCCGGATCACAGCCGCCCCTCGGACAGCCCGATCGCCCGCAACACCCTGGTCGTCCAACGGCCGGACGGCACGCTGGGGGAGACGCTGCACGGCGGCACCGCGGACGAGCCGGAGGCGCTGATCGGGCTCGCGGGTTCCGGCGAGCACTACTGGGTCGGCGACGGAGTCGTCCATGGCGACGTCCTGTGGGTGCTCTACAACCGGTACCGGACGACGGGACCCGGCGGCCTCGACTTCCGGAACACCGGGACCTCGCTGGCCACCTTCCGGTTGCCCGGGCTGACGCCGTCGGAGCTGCTGGTGATCCCGGTGGGCGACAAGGTCGCGTGGGGATCGGAGCTGCTCGAAGACGGTGGCCACATTTACATCTACGGTGCCGAACAAGGACATCTCCGGCTCGCCAGGGTGCCTGTCGGGGGCCTTCGCGGGCCTTGGCAGTTCTGGACCGGCGCCGGGTGGTCGTCCCACGAAGAGGACTCCGCCCGGATGCTCGCCGGGGTCGGGACTGCGTTCTCCGTGACCCGAGTCGGCGGCGAATACGTGCTGATCACCCTGGACACGAGCCCCGGTTTCAGCCCGGTGATGCTCGCCTACACCGCCGCTTCGCCGACAGGCCCGTTCCGGGATCCTGTCGTTCTCCACCGGGCACCCGAAGCCAGTGACCGGCGCATCGTCTACGACGCGACCGCCCATCCTCAGCTGAGCCGTCCCGGCAAGCTCACGGTGTCGTACAACGTGAACAGCCTGGATCACGCCGACAACATCGCGGACGCGCGGATCTATCGGCCGCGGTTCGTCGAGGTCGCCTGGCCGCCTGCCCTACGCTTCATCGAGTGATCGAGATACTCGACGACCTCGACGTCCTCACCCGGCCGGATGTCGATCCGCGCGAATTGAGCCTCGCCGGCGCCCGCTACGGGTCGAAAGCCGCCGACACCGTCGCGCGCGACAGCGTCATCGAGGTCACGCTCTCGTCGATCGTCCACCGCTCGATCGGCGGAAGCGGCCGGACCACGGAGTACTACGGCGCGGACGGTGAGCCCCTCTCTCGTGAAGAGGTGGTCGAGAACGCCGTCGAAACCGAGGGAATCGTGCACTTTTCCGGCAGGTTCAGCTACCGGATCGTCGGCGGAACGGTCTCCGGGTTCGCCTTCTACGGTGGCGAGCGTGGTCTTCTCGCGCACTTCGGGTATCTGCGGTCTCGTGACGAGTTCCTCGACCTGTTCGGAACGCCCGATCTCGTCGAGGAGAGCGTCGATTGCGGCGAGCTGATGGGATACCGGCATCGCTACCGGACCGCCGGGAAGCAGGTCTTCTGGGACAGCTGGGACGATCGCGTGAGCTGGTTGAACATCGGCGACTTCGACTCTCGCTGATCACTCGAGCGCGCGGCCTCCCGGCGCTTCGATGGTCAAGGGGACCGACGAGTCACCGGTGAGCTGGTTCAGCCGGGTCATGGTCCGGTCCAGTTGCTCCGCCAGCCGCGGGATCGTGCTCGACGGGAGATAGGCCTCTGCCCCGGCGTCGAGAAGACGGCGCACCGGGCCGTCGTACTTGACGCCGAGCTCGGCGTCTTCGATCTCCGTGATCACGATCCGCGCCTTCGGGTACAACGCGCGGAAGTTGCCGATCAACTGCGGGCTGCCCGGCGGGACCAGCAGAACGTCGACGGTCGGGGGAGCCGAGCGCAGGTCCAGGACGAGGTAGCCGGGGCCGAGCCGCTCGGACAACGAGTCCCGCGCCGACGCCGACAGCTTCATGGCGGTGGCCACCACCGTGATGTCGTCGGAGTCCGGCGAAGGGACCGGTTCTTCGCGGACAGCGGCGGAAATCGTCCCGATGGTCTCGCCGTTCCTGGTGATGAGCACGTTCTCACCAGGGCGGAGGGTGTCGATGAGCGCTACGAGTTCTTCAGGAAGCTGGGTGGCGTCGACCCACCGTGCGGACTGATCACTCATCACCCCATGATGGCCTGATTCCCCGCGCGTGGTGCAAGGACGGTACGTGAAGGCCTCCTTCATTGCGCCTAGCGCGGTGAAGGGGGCCTTCACGTACTCCGGCGGGCAAGAACACCGGTCGTGAGCGGCAATCACCACTCACGACACGTGCTTACCGTTGCCGCGGCCGCCCCGGAACTCCTGGCCGCGTCTGCCAGGGATGCGGCCCGTCGAGCGGCCGGTACTCGACACCCAGCGCGTCCAGCCGGGGCAGGTGGTGGTCACGCAAACGCGGCAGGAACTCCGCGTAGTCCCGCCCGACCGGATCGCTCCACGCCACCTCCGCGAAGGCGCACAGGCGCGGGAAAGCGACGTAGTCCACCCGCCGCACGGTGTCGAGATGCTCCGACCACACCTGCGCCTGCGCGCCGAGAATCGACTTCCCCTCGGGGAAATCGGCGGGCACCGGCTCGTAGCCGTAGAAGCTCTCCAGCGTGCTCAGGTAGCCGACGGGGATCGGTTCGTCGGGGTGGTCGGACTGCCGGTGATCCAGGTACACGTGCTCCTCGGGGCACATGACGACGTCGTGCCCGGCGGTCGCCGCGCGGGCGCCGGCGGCTTCGCTCTGCCACGAGCCGATGACCATCGGCGGCAGGTCGCCCGCTTCGAGTACTTCGTCCCAGCCGAGCGGACGACGCCCGCGATCGACCAGGTGTTGCGCGATCTCGCGGACGAACCGGCCGTGCTCCTCGGTCGCGCCGGGCACCTCGTCACCGCCGAGCGCGATGACCTCGGACGGGAAGATGTCCAGCACGTGGTCGAAGACGCGCTTAAAGAAGTCCACTGTGGACTTCTCGGTGTTCAGCAGTGACGTGCTGATGCCCCAGCTCGTCCAGACCTCCCACGGTTCGGCGGTCTCCGGTCCGAGTTCGGGGTACGCGGCGATCGCGGCCCGCGCGTGCCCGGGGATGTCGACCTCCGGGACCACCGTCACCGAACGCGCGGCGGCGTACGCGACGATCTCGCGGAGATCGTCGGCCGAGTAGAACCCGCCGTGCGGCCGCCCGTCCCGTTCCGGGCCGTCGTGCCGCCCGACCATGGACGACTTCCGCCAGCCGCCGACCTCGGTCAGCCTGGGGAACTCGGGGATCTCGATCCGCCAGCCCTGGTCGTCGGTGAGGTGCAGGTTGAGCACGTTGAGCTTGTGCGCGGCGATCAGGTCGATGAACCGCAGCACCTCGGCCTTGGTCCGGAAGTTCCTCGCCACGTCCAGTAAACAGCCGCGCCAGCCGAACCGCGGGTGGTCCGTGACGACGCCGCACGGGATCGTCCTCTGTCCACTGTGGATCGATGCGGTCCGGAAGGCGTCCGGGCCGATCAGCTGGCGGAGCGTCTGGCGGCCGTAGAACTCGCCTGCGGCGTCGGCCGCGTGCAGTGTCACGCCGGATGGATCGATCTCCAGCCGATAGCCCTCGGCCGGCAACAGCGCGTCGCTGCGCACGTCCACTTCGGACGGTACTGGGCATTGTCCCGGCAGGGGTTCCACCGAGACGGGACGGGGGAGCAGAGTTTCGAAGCCAGGCATGTCAGCCCTTCACCGCGCCGCCCATGACGGACACGAGTCGTCGTTGCACCAGAATGAAGAACACCAGCACCGGGATGGTCATCAACGTCGAACCCGCCATCACTGCGCCCCAGTCGGTGTCCTCCGGTTTGAAGAACACCAGGATCGCCAGCGGGAGCGTCTGGTTCTCGGTGTTGGAGATGATGAACGTCTTCGCGAACAGGAAGTCGTTCCAGGCGTGGATGAACGCCAGCACGCTGATCGCCACCAGCCCGGGGGCCACCAGCGGGAAGAGGATCTGCCAGGTGAACCGCATCCGGCTCGCCCCGTCGATCTTCGACGCTTCTTCCAGTTCCTGTGGCACCGCGGCGACGAAGCCGCGCAGCATCCAGATCGCGAACGGCAGGCTGAACGCCAGGTGCACCAGGATCAGCGAGCCGAGGTGGTTGGTGCCGAACGCCGGTGCGACGTCGCCGACCGACCGCATCAGGAAGAACAGCGGGATGGTCAGCGCCTCGACCGGCACCATCTGCGCCACCAGCACCATCACCAGCAGCACGGTCCGGCCCTTGAAGTTGAACCGGGTCAGCGCCACCGCCGAAAGGAACGACAGCAGCAGGGACAACGCCACCACGACGACGGCCACGATCACACTGTTCAGGAAGAACAGCGCGAAGCCTTCGCCGCTCAGCACCCGTTCGAAGTGCTCGAGCGTCGGCGTGAGCGTCCACGGCCGGGGGTTCTCCGCCTGGATCTGCCCGGTGGGTTTGAAAGCCGAGAGCACCATCCAGTACACCGGGAAAGCGACCATCCCCGCGATCACCACGCAGATGATCTCGGCGATCAGCCTGCCAGGGCGCTTCACCCGGCGGTTCTTCGGCGCCGTCGTCACACCCATCCCGCGCTCCGGCGTTGCGACCGGACGTACAGCCCGGTGATGGACAGCAGCAGCAAGGTCATCACGACTCCGAGCGCCGCGCCGAGACCGTATTCCTGTCCGGCGAAGGCCTGTTGATAGGCGAAGACGTTGAGCACGAGGTTGCGCCCGGCCACACCGCCGCCGTTGGTCATCACGTAGATCTGCGTGAAGATCTTGAAGTCCCAGATGATCGACTGGATCGTGGCGATGGTCAGCAGCGGCCGCACCATCGGCAGCGTGATCGACCACGTGGTGCGCCAGGTCGACGCGCCGTCGAGGTACGCGGCCTCGACGACCTCCTCCGGCACCCCTTTGAGCCCCGCGTACATCGTCACCATGACGAACGGGAACGAGCACCAGATGACCTCGGCCGCCACCAGCCCGAACGTGCTGTAGGTGTCGAACGTCCAGGAGTGGTTGGCCATCCCGGTGAACCCGATACCCGAGAGCACCTCGTTCACCAAGCCGAAGTCCGCGTCGAACAGGAACAGCCAGACGTACGAGCCCGCCATCGCCGGCGTCGCCCACGCGGCGAGCGCCGCCAGGAACAGCGGGACGCGCGCCCACGAGCGGACCCGGGTCGCCAGCACGGCGAGCCCTGTCCCGAGCGCGAGGCTGCCGACGACACAGACCGCGGTGAAGCCGAGGGTCTTGGCCAGCACCTCCCAGAACTGGAGGTTCTCCAGCAGTTCGACGTAGTTGCCGAAGCCGAGGAACACCAGCGGGGCGTTGCCGACCGCCTGCGGCTGGCCGTAGTCGTAGAACGAGATCAGGACGAGCTGGTAGATCGGGTACACCAGCATCGCCAGCAGCAGGATGCCACCGGGCGCCAGGTAGAGCAGGGCCGCCCGCCCGTCCCGGCGACGGCGGGGTGACCGCCGTGCCGGGACGGCCGGAGCCGTGGTGCGGGGGATTTCTTTCGTGACCACTTAGCCGAACGCCTTGTTCATCTCGGCGGCCGCGGCGGTCAGCGCCGTCGCGGGGTCCTTGCCGCCGGTCGCGATCTGCTGGATCGCGGTGGGCAGGACGTTCTGCGCGTCGATCTTCGACCACGCCGCGGTGGCGGGGACGAACTTCGTGCCCGCGGTGAGCGTGTCGACGAACGGCTTGACCGACGGGTCGCTCGCGGCGACCTTCTGCTGGACGCTGCCGAGAGTCGGCAGGTTGCCCATGGCGACGTACATCTTCTCCTGGTACTTCGCACCACCGAGCAGCTGCGTGAACTCGACCGCGAGGCTCTTGCGCTTGGTCGCGTTGAACACGCCGAGCAGGTTGCCGCCCGCGAACGCCGGGGCGATCTTGCCCGCCTCGGTGCCGGGGATCGGGATGATCGCGTACTTGCCCTTCACCTGGCCCGCTTCGACGGCCTTGCGGTTGAAGTCACCACCGATGGACATCCCGGCCTTGCCACCGGCGAACGCCGTGATGCTCTGCGTCCCGGTGAGGTTGGCGCACTGCTCGGGCGGGCAGATGTCCGCCTTCAGCAGGTTCGCGTACGCCGCGACCCCGGCCTTGGCCTGCTCGGAGTCCACAGTGGACTTCCACTTGTCGCCGTCCTGCTTGGCGATCTCGCCACCGTGTGCCCACAGGAACGGCAGCATCGCGTAGGTGTACTTGCCGCCGACCGAGATGCCGTAGAGCTCGGGCTTCTTGGCGCGGATGGTCTTCGCGGTCTCGGTCAGTTCCGCCAGTGTCGTCGGCGGCTTCAGGCCGAGTTCGGCGAAGAGGTCCGTCCGGTAGTACAACGCGCGGATGCCGGTGAACCACGGCAGCCCGTAGGTCTTGCCGCCGGACTTCGCGGTCTCCAGTACCGCGGGCAGGATGTCGGCCCCTTCCTTCCACGACGAGAGATCGCCGCTCAGGTCGGCCAGCGCGCCGGTGGCGGCGTAGCTGGACACGTCGGTGTTGCCGAACTCGGCGACGTCCGGCGCGCTCGCCGGATCGTTGAAGGCGCCGGAGAACTTGTCCGCGCGGCCCTCCACCGGGACCCACTGGACGTCGACCTCGACGCCCGAATGCGCCGCCTTGAACTCGGCGATCGCCTCCTTGACCGCCGCCTCCTTGGGCGCGCGGTTGGCCTCGTCGAACAGCCAGACGCGGATCGTGCCGGTCTTCTCGTCACCGCCGCTCGCGGCAGGGGTGTTCTGGGCCGGCGCGCAGCCGGCCACGAGGCCGACGGCCGCGAGGCCCGCGATGAGGACGCGAGTTCTCATGGGATTTTCTCCTTAGGCGAAAAAGACGGAATTGACCTGGGGGAGCGCCAGTTTCCCGGCGACGGCTCCCGGAAGACCGGTACCGGGATCGCGCGGCAGCCAGCTGAGCGTGCCGGACTTGTCGCTCGAGACGTAGAACCAGCGCTCGGTCGGGTCGAGCGTGAAGTGCCGCGGGTAGACACCGCCGACGGGCGCGTTGTTCAGCAGCTTCAAGGACTTCCCGTCCTCGCCGGCGCCGAACGACGCGATCGTGTCGGAACCGCGCACGGAGGCGTAGACGAACTTCCCGTCCTTGGACGTGGTGATCTCACCCGGGTACTGCGCGCCGGGTGTGCCCGCGGGAACGGCCGGGACGACCTGTCCGGCGGTGAGTTTCCCGGTGGCCGGGTTCCACGCCGCGACGGTCACCTCGGCACGCAGCTCGCCGAGGATGTACGCGTACTTGCCGTTCGGGTGGAACGCCAGATGCCGGGGACCGGCGCCGGACGGGAGCTTCAACTGCTGGTTCAGCTTCAGTTTCCCGGTGGCGGCGTCGAGTTTGTAGACGTAGACCGAATCCGCGCCGAGGTCGACCGCGAGCACCCACTTGCCGGTGGGGTCGTTGACGACCTGGTGCGCGTGTGCCTGGCGTTCGGCACCCTTGTGCTGGGCCAGATCGACGACGTCGCCGAGTTTCCCGCCCGCGAGGATCGGGAGGACGACGACGCTGCCGCTGCTGTAGTTCGCGGCCAGCACGTACTTCTGGCTCGAGTGGACGCTCAGATGGGTCGGGTGCTGGCCCTTGGCCGATTTCTTGTTGAGCAGCTTGGGTTTCGCCGGATCGGCAAGGCTGAACGAGGAGATCTGGCCGTTCTCGTCCTCGTTGGTCACGTAGAGCGTTTTGCGGTCGGCGCTGATGTCGAACCAGGAAGCGTTGCTGACTCCCGGGATCGTGCGGTCGACGACGAGCGCGTTGGTCGCCGCGTCCCGGTGAGCGACATCGAGTCCGTGCCCGGAACTGGTGTAGCTGCTGACGTAGATGGCCCCGGTTCCCTTCGGTCCGCAGGTCTGTTCGGAGGCGTTCGCGAGATGGGAACCGAGAACGGTGGTGAGTCCAGCCGCTCCGACGGCGCCGAGGAAGGTGCGTCGATCCAGTCCGGTCATCGTGATCTCTCCCAGTCGTCGGGTGGTTTAAACCACTGCCATGAGCAATGCTGCCACGCCGAAACCGGAAACGGAAAGGACGGTTTCCAATACGGTCCACGTTTTCAGGGTCTGCGGCACGGTCATGTTGAAGTACCGCGAGATGATCCAGAAACCGCCGTCGTTCACGTGGGAGGCGATGATCGAACCCGCCGAAATCGCGACGACCAGCAGCGCGAGCTGCATCTGCGAATAGCCCAGCGTCGCCACCGTCGGTGCGACGATACCGCTCGTGGTCACGATCGCGACGGTCGCCGAACCCTGCGCGATCCGCATTCCACAGCTGATCACGTATGCGGCGAGGATGACCGGGAGACCGGCGTTGTCCAGCGAACCCGCGACGGCCTTGCCGATCCCCGTGGCGGACAGCACGGCGCCGAAGAACGCGCCCGCGCCGACCACCAGCAGGATCATCGCGACCGGGCGGAGCGATTTCGCCGAAAGCTCGCTCAGGTCCTTGCCGGTGAGGCCGCGGCGCAGGCCGAGCAGCCAGGACGCGAGCAGGACCGAGATCGTCAGCGCGACCGCCGGGGTCCCGATGAACGCGGCGACACCGGCGGACGCCGAATTCTTGGGAAGCCAGATGCTGCCGAAGGTTCCGGCGAGGATCAGCACCAGCGGGACGGCGATGATCGCCAGCACCAGACCGAGCGACGGCGGGTTCGTTTCCTTTTCGCCCTCTTCCTCGGCGACCAGGAATTCCGCGGGAACCTCCACGTCGACGCGTTTGCCGATCCAGGTCGAGTACGCGACGCCGCCGACGAGGAACGCCGGGATACCGCAGACCAGGCCCATCAGGATGATCCAGCCGAGTTCCACGTGCAGCAGGCCCGCCGCGGCGACCGGGCCGGGGTGCGGCGGGAGGAACGCGTGGGTGATCGAAAGTCCGGCGAGCAGCGGCAGCGCGTACAGCACGAGTGAACGACCGCCCTGTTTGGCGGCCACGTAGACCAGCGGCGCCAGCACGAAGATGCCGATGTCGAAGAAGACCGGGATACCGAAGACGAAACCCGCGAGACCCATCGCCAATGGGGCCCGTTTCTCACCGATGGCCCGCAGCAGCGCGCCGGTGAGCACCCTCGCTCCGCCGGAACGCTCCAAAATGGACCCGAGGATGGTGCCGAGCCCGATGATCGCGGCGATATGGCCGAGGATTCCGCCGAACCCCTTTTCCAGCAGGGAATCCGACGCCTTCTGTGCCGATCCGACGATCTGGCCGACCGGCAGGCCCGCGGCCAGCGCGGTCAGCAGGCCGACCACGATCAGCGCGATGAAGGGCTCGAGTTTGACTTTGATGATGAGGAACAACAACACCGCGATCGAGACGGCGGCGAGGGTCAGGAGACCTCCCGTCGTGTGTTGGAGCCAGTCGATCATCGGGCACTCCCGGGGTTCCGCAGTGAATGGCCGGCGAGGGCGCCGGTCGGTTGACCATCGTCGATGGCGGCGACACCGTTGACGAAGACATAGGGGATACCGGCGGCCTGCTGCCGCGGCTCGTCGAACGTGGCGGTGTCGGCGACGGTTTCCGGGTCGAACAGCACGAGGTCCGCCGCGTATCCGGCGCGGACGAGACCCCGGTCGGTCAGCCGCAGGCGCTGTGCCGCGCGGCCGGTGAGGTGGGCGACGCATTCGGCGAGGCCGAGGACGCCGAGTTCGCGGACATAGCGCGCGAGGTAACGCGGGAACGTGCCCCAGGCGCGGGGATGCGGCCGCGCGCCGACGAGCAGGCCGTCGCTGCCGCCGGTGTGCGTGCGGTGCCGCATGATCGCCTGGACGTTCTCTTCGTGCCCGACGTGCATCAGGCACGAGGTGCCGAGCTTTTCCGAAAGCAGGACGTCGAAGTACAGCTCCGCGGCCGGTTTCCCGGCACGCGTCGCCGACGCGGCGACGGAATGCCCGACGAGATGGGCGTTCTCGTCCCGGCGGACACCGTTGATCTCGATGGCCTCCCAGTCGATCGGCACTCCGTGGGCGCCGTCGGAGCCGGTCTCCTCGATCTCGGCGCGGATCCGCTCGCGGGTGTCCACATCGGACAACCGGGCCAATGTGGCGTCGAGCCCGCCTTCGGTGGCCCAGCTCGGCAACAGCGCGGAAAGATACGTGGCGCCCGGGAGATAGGGATAGGTGTCCAGCGTGATGTCGCAGCCGTCGTCGAGCGCCCGATCGAGCAGCTCCAGCAGATCCGGCGCCTTGCCCTTGTTCACCGAGAAGTTCATCGTGGCGTGCGCGAGGTGCAGCGGGCACCCCGAACGGCGGGAGACGTCGACCATCTCGCCGAACGCCTCGAGCGCGCCCTTGCCGTAGCTGCGGTGGTGCGGGCTGTAGAAGCCGCCGTTCTCCCCGACGACCCGGCACAGCTCGACGAGTTCCTCGGTGGTCGCGTACATGCCCGGTGTGTAGGTGAGCCCGGACGACATGCCCATCGCGCCCTCGGCCAGCCCGGTCGCGATGAGTTCCTTCATCGCGATCATCTCGGCTTCGGTCGCGGGCCGGTCCTCCCAGCCGACGGTGAGCATGCGGACGGTGCCCTGCGGCACCAGGTAGGCCGCGTTGACCGCGACCCCCGCGTCGAGCCGGTCGAGGTACTCGCCGACGGAACGCCAGTTCCAGTCGAAGCCCGCCGGATCGTCGTTCCAGCCGGCGAGCTGCTGGCGCAGCGCCGCGAGGACCTCGTCGTTCACGGGCGCGTAGGAGAGCCCGTCCTGCCCGAGCACCTCGGTCGTGACGCCCTGGGAGAGCTTCGCGAGGTGATCCGGATTGGCGAGCAGCTGAAGATCGGAATGCGAATGCATGTCGATGAACCCGGGCGCGAGCACGAGTCCTTCGGCGTCGATGGTGCGGCGGCCCGCGAGCGAGCCGGGTTCGGCGACACTGGCGATCCGGCCGTCGGTGATGCCCACGTCGTGCCTGGTGAGCGGATCCCCGGTGCCGTCGGCGACCAGTGCGGAACGGACAACGATGTCCATGGTGATTCTTCCTCTGCGGCGGTGGAGGACGGATCAGAAATTGTCGGCGGAGCTGAAGATCGACCTTTATAGGTGACCGAACGTGTGAACCCGCCCCGGCCGAAGGCCCCGCTATCGCGGTGGCAGGGCGCCTTATTCGCATCCGCGACGTGGATGACCAGGCGGCGCCCTGTCGACGTCGATCGCGGTCGCGGGTTCACCAGCGGATAGTCAGAAATGGGTGCGGACGAAATCGAGCACGGTCTCGCCGTCGGGGCCGACGACCGGGATCAGGGGCCATTTGTCGAAAACGGTGCACGGATGCGACAGGCCGAGGGCGACCCAGTCGCCGACCTCGACGGGCGACGACGCGGGCAGCGTGAGAAAGGCGTGCTGGTCGTTCATCTTCTGGATGGAATGACCTTCGAGCGCGGACGGTGGTCCGTCGCCCTTGCGGATCAGGCGCGGCTCGGGCATGCCCTCGTCGAACGAAGCGTCCCGTTTGCCGATGGTGAGCAGCGCGAGCTCGTCCGTCGGCTTCGACGTCACCTGGGCCCAGGCGCGCAGCGCGGACCGGAACGAGGCGACGCCCCCGATGCGCGGGTGTTCGCCCAGTGGCGAGATCACCCGGTAGAAGCCGTCGTCGTGGGTCACGTAGGCGCCACTGCGCAGGATCGGCAGGACGTCCAGGCCGCCCCAGTCCTTGGTGAGCTCGTCGGCGACGCGGTCGAAGTACGCGCTGCCGCCGCCGGTGACGATGATCTGGCCGGCGTCGTCGAGCAGGCCCTTGGCGTGGAAGGCGAAGACGAGTTCCCGCAGACCGTCCACATAGGAGCTGATCAGCTGGAGCGACTTCTCGTCGGTGTGGTGGGAAAGCGCGCCTTCGTAGCCGCCGGACCCACGCAGCCGCAGAGCGGGGCTCGCGTGCGCGGCCTCGGCGACGGCGAGCGCGGTCTCGGTGTCGCGGACACCGGTGCGGCCGCCCTCGGCGCCGAGTTCGACCAGCACGTCCACCTTGCGGCGGGCGCCGCGCAGGGCTTCGGTCATCAGCTCGACGCCGCGGACCGAGTCGACCCAGCAGACGAACTCGAAGTCGTCGTCGGCGTCCAGCTCGGCGGCGAGCCACTTCAACCCGGACGGGTCGAGGAGCTGGTTCGCCAGCAGGATCCGGGAAACGCCGAACGCGCGGTAGATCCGCAGGTGGCCGGCGTTCGCGCAGGTGATACCCCACGAGCCGTGCTTCAGCTGCCGCTCGAACAGCTGCGGCGCCATCGTCGTCTTGCCGTGCGGGGCCAGCGCGACCCCGCGTTCGGCGCACCAGTCCGCCATCGTGCGGAGGTTGTGCTCGACGGCCTCTTCGTCGAGAACGACGAACGGGCCGAGGAAGCCGTCGTCGAACAGCTTGGCGCCGCGGGCGGCGGCCTCGCCGATCGTGAGACCGGACAGCGAAGGCGCGACCGAGCGGAAGCGCCAGTCGACGCGCTCCTCCCGGACGGCCGCGACCGCGGCGGAATCGATGGTGCCGGCTTCGAACATGAGGTTCACCTCGGTTGCGTATGTTGCAACGGACGTTGCGCATATTGCGTGGGATAGGTGTAGCATCCGGTCCGCTGGAGGTCAACGGCGTGACGACTAGGAGACGCGAAGGTGACAAGCGCGCCCCACGTTCTGTGCATCGGGGAGTCGATGGCCTTGTTCGTGCCGGCCGAATCCGGGCCGCCCGACGAGGTACGCAAGTGGGTGCGGAGCATCGGCGGGGCCGAATCGAACGTCGCCTGCCATCTCCCCGCGCTGGGTTTCACCAGCGCCTGGGTGAGCGCCGTCGGCGACGATCCGTTCGGCCGCGCGCTGGTGCGCGAGATCGGCGCGGCGGGGGTGGACGTCAGCGGGGTCGTGGTCGATCCGACGCGCCCGACCGGGCTCTACATCAAGGAAAGCGGCGCGGACGGCAGCCCCGTTCGCTACTACCGCAAGGGCTCCGCCGCGTCCGGAATGGACGCCGGGCTCCTGGGGAAGCTCGAACTCGACGGGGTGCGCGTCATCCACCTTTCCGGGATCACGCCCGCGCTGTCGGACGGCTGCCTGGACCTGGTGCGCGCGCTGATGGAACGACCGCGTGGCGACACGCTGGTGTCGTTCGACGTGAACTTCCGGCCCGCGCTGTGGACCGGACGCGACCCGTCGGTGCTGGCCGGGCTGGCCGCCCGCGCCGACATCGTGCTCGCTGGTGAGGACGAGGCCGAGCGGGTGTGGGGGACCGGCGACCCGGCACGGCTGCGCGCCGCGGTGCCCGGACCGAAGACGCTGGTCGTCAAGCACGGGGCACGCGGCGTGACCCTGATCGACGGCGACGAAGCACCGCTTTTCTCGCCCGCGCTCCAGGTCGACGTCGTGGAGCCGGTCGGTGCCGGCGACGCGTTCGCCGCCGGTTTCCTCGCCGCCACTCTGCGCGGTGACGACCCCGCGACCCGGCTGCGGCGCGGTCATCTGCAGGCCGCGGCCACCTTGCTGACCCACGACGACGTGGGCACGCCGCTGCCCGAATCCGTCGTCGAAACGCTCCTGGCGGCGGATGAGGCAGCATGGGCGGCGGCCAAGCTGACGGACAAGGGAATGGTGGGCGGATGAGCCAGAGCCTGGACAGGGCGCTCACGCTGCTGAGCGGGCTGGCCCGCGAGCCGAAGACACTGGACCAGCTCGCCGAGGAGATCGGCGTGCACAAGTCGACCGTGCTGCGCCTGCTGCGCACCCTGGAGACGCACCACTTCGTGCGCCGGGAAGGGCAGCGGTACTACCGGCTGGGCAGTGCGCTCTTCGACCTCGCACAGCAGGCGCTGGAGGATCGCGACGTCCGCCGCACCGCGCAATCCGCGCTCGCCGGGCTCAACGCGCGCACCGGGCACACCGTGCACCTCGCCTCCTATGAGGACGGAGAGGTCGTCTACATCGACAAGTTCGAGGGCAGGCACTCGGTGCGGATGTACTCCCGCATCGGGAAACGCGCGCCCCTGCACTGCACCGCCGTCGGCAAGGTGCTCGTCGCGGCGATGACGCCGGAGAAGCAGGCGGACGTGGTGTCGAGGATCGACTTCTTCGTCCGGACGCCGAACACGATCACCACGCCCGAGGCCTACGAGAAGGAACTCGCGCTCGTCGCCGACCGCGGCTACGCGGTGGACAACGCCGAGCACGAGGACTTCATCCACTGCGTCGCCGCGCCGGTCCGCGGCCCGGGCGGCGTGGTGCTCGCCGCCGCGTCCGTCTCGGTGCCGAAGGTGCTGCTGGACTACGACGGCCTGATGGCGCTCGTGCCGGAGCTGATCGCCGCCGCCGAAGAAGCTTCCGTCCACAGTGGATGGACGGGGAACCGAAAGGGGAAGTTGGAATGAGCAAGACCGCGATCAGCACGGAGAACGCGCCGAAGCCGGTGGCCGCGTTCTCGCAGGCGGTCCGCAAGGGCAACATCCTGCAGGTGGCCGGCCAGGTCGCCTTCGACCCGGCCACCGGCGCCATCGTCGGCGAGACCGTCGGTGAGCAGACCGAGCAGACCTTCAAGAACATCGAGGCGGTGCTCGAGGCCGCCGGTTCGAGCCTGGCCGACGCGATGATGGTGCGCGTGTACCTGACCGACGTCGACCACTTCGGCGCGTTCAACGAGGTCTACAACAAGCTGATCGGCGAGGCGCCGCACCCGGCCCGCACCACCGTGTACGTCGGCCTGCCCGCCGGGCTGCTGGTGGAGATCGACGTCCTGGCCGTCACGGACTGATCCCCGCGGAGACGCGCGGGTGACTGCTGGTGCTTGTGGCGACATCGAGTCCGTGAAGGCCTCCTTGAGGGACCCTGGGTCCCTCAAGGAGGCCTTCACGGACTTGGGTTGGGATCAACCGCGCCCACGGAGTTGTCCAAGTCACCGCTGGCACGAGGGCTAGAGCACGCTCGTGTAGCCGTTCAGCGCGGGCTGCCCGCCCAGATGCGCGAAGAGCACGTTCGAGTCCCGCGCGATCTCGCCCCGCGCGACGAGGTCGATCAGCCCCGCCATGGACTTGCCCTCGTACACCGGATCGGTGAGCACGCCCTCCAGCCGCGCCAGCGTCCGGATCGCGTCCAGCGTGGACTCGTCCGGGATGCCGTAGATCCCGGCGTGGTAGCGCTCGTCCAGTTCGACCTCGCCGATCTCGCCTGCGCCGATCAGTTCCGCGGTCGCCCGGGCGATGCGGGTGATCTGATCGCGGGTCTCGGCCGGTTTCGCCGACCCGTCGACGCCGAGGATCCGGCGCGGCTTCTCGGAAAGCGCGGCCCCGGCGACCATCCCGGCCTGCGTGCTGCCGGTCACCGAACAGACGATCACCGTGTCGAAGAAGACGCCGAGTTCCGCCTCCTGCGCTTCGAGTTCGACCATCCAGTTCGCGAAACCGAGCCCGCCGAGCCGGTGGTCCGAGCCGCCCGCCGGGATCGCGTACGGCTTCCCGCCGCCGGCTTCGATCTCCTTGACCGCGTTCTCCCAGCTCTCCTTGAAGCCGACGCCGAACCCGGCCTCGACCATCCGGATGTCCGCGCCGAGGATGCGCGAGAGCTGGATGTTGCCGACCTTGTCGTACGTCGGGTCGTTCCAGTCGACCCAGCTCTCCTGCACCAGCACGGCCTTGAGCCCGGCCCGCGCGGCGGCCGCGGCGACCTGGCGGGTGTGGTTCGACTGCACGCCGCCGATCGAGATCAGCGTGTCCGCGCCCTGGGCCAGCGCGTCGGCGACCAGGTATTCGAGCTTCCGGGTCTTGTTGCCGCCGAACGCGATCCCGGAGTTGACGTCCTCGCGTTTCGCCCAGACCTTCGCGCCGCCGAGATGAGCGGTGAGCCGCTCCAGCGGATGGACGGGGGAGGGGCCGAACAGCAGTGGGTAGCGCGGGAAATCGGCGAGGGTCATGGCGTCTCCAGGAGGTCTTCGAGCTCGGTCCAGATCGTGGCGGTGATCGCGCAGGCCGCGTCGACGTCGCCCGCTTCGAGGGCGTCGGCCAGTTCCGCGTGGCGCTGGACCGATCGGTGGGCGGGCAGGGAGCCGAAGCGGGCGTATTCGAGACGCCGCAGCAGGGGCGTGTAGCGGGCCAGCGTCGCGGCGATCGCCCGGTTGCGTGCGGCGGCCACGGGGACGTCGTGGAGTTCGTCGTCGGCGGTGATCGCGGCCTCGATGTCCCCGGCGGCGATCGCGTCGGCGAACCGGGTGTTGGCCGCGCGCATCGCCGCGACCTCCGCCGGCCCCATCCGGGGCGCACCCGCCCGGACGGCGAACTCGTGCAGCGCGCGCACGAGCTGCAGGGCGTCACGGACGTCGTCGGGGACGAACCCCGCGACGCGCGTGTAGCTCTGTGGCTTCGACTCGACGAGACCGTCCTCGACGAGCCTCAGCAGCGCTTGGCGCACCGGAGCCCGGGAAAGCCCCAGCTGATCGGCGAGGTCGCCGTCGCGGAGGTTCGTCCCCGGCGGCAGCGTCCCGTCGATGATCGCCCGCCGGATGCTCTCGTAGGCCTCGTCCCTCAGGAGGGACCTCGGCACCTTCGCCAACCCGCTCACATCTGAAATGTTAGTTGACGGAGAAGCGGAAGTACATGAAGGCCCCCTTCCTGTACCTAGACGTAAGGAAGGGGGCCTTCATGTACTTCGGGGCTAGTAAACCGGCCCCGTGTACTTCTCGCCCGGGCCCTGGCCCGGCGCGTCCGGCACGGCCGAAGCCTCACGGAAAGCCTTCTGCAGCGACTGGAGGCCGTCGCGCAACGGCCCCGCGTGGAGGCCGAGGTACTCTGCGGAAGCGGTGACCAGTCCGGCGAGGGCGGTGATCAGGCGGCGGGCCTCGTCGAGGTCGCGGTGGGGTGAGCTGGCCGGGTCCTCGTCCGCGAGGCCGAGACGTTCGGCGCCGGCGGAGAGCAGCATGACGGCCGCCCTGCTGATCACCTCGACGCTCGGGATGTCCTCCAGGTCGCGGACGTCCGGGGAATACGGGGGCTGCTGAACGGGTTCATCTGACACGTCTGGTACCCTTCCACGAGCGACCAGCCCCCGAGCGATCGGGGGCGGCAAGTGGAGCCCCGCTCCCACCCGTGTCACCGCCGCAACACCAGGTGTCCGGGTCCGGTCTCGCCAAGACGATTTCGGGCGTCGAGGCGGTGTGTTCGGTTCTGGAGATCGAACACGATCGGAAAGAGTGGGCCCCGCGTACCGCACGGTACCGGGGCCTTAGGTATGTGGGCACCAGGTCGAAACGGTAGAAGAATTTACCTCGAACCAGGGAGGCCCCATCAGCTCCGAGACACGCATCAACGACCGAATCCGGGTACCGGAGGTCCGCCTCGTCGGGCCGGCCGGTGAACAGGTCGGCATCGTCCGGATCGAAGATGCGCTGCGGCTGGCACAGGAGAACGATCTCGATCTCGTCGAGGTCGCCCCGCAGGCACGCCCGCCCGTATGCAAGCTCATGGACTTCGGCAAGTTCAAGTACGAGAGCGCGCAGAAGGCCCGCGAGTCCCGCCGCAACCAGCAGCTCACCGTCATCAAAGAGCAGAAGCTGCGGCCGAAGATCGACCAGCACGACTACGAGACCAAGAAGGGTCACGTGTCGCGGTTCCTGGCCGCCGGCAACAAGGTCAAGGTCACGATCATGTTCCGCGGTCGCGAGCAGTCCCGGCCGGAACTCGGGTTCCGCCTGCTGCAGAAGCTCGCCGACGAGGTGACCGAGCTCGGTTTCGTCGAGTCGTCGCCGAAGCAGGACGGTCGCAACATGATCATGGTGTTGGCCCCGCACAAGAACGTGAAGCCGCAGAAGGCCGCGAAGGCAGCGAAGGACGAGTCGTCCGAGCCGCCCGCGGACGCGTAGCGCCGACCAGCACATGTCAGCGGCACACCGGGAACAACCGGTGTGCCGCCGCACGGAAGAGGACAACGTAATGCCGAAGATGAAGACGCACAGCGGGACGTCCAAGCGTGTCCGCGTCACGGGTTCGGGCAAGCTGCGCCGCCAGAAGGCCGGCCGCCGCCACCTGATGGAGAAGAAGTCCAACAGGCTCACCCGTCGCCTCGAAGGCACGACCGAGATCGCCAAGAACGACGTCGGCCGCGTCAAGCGCCTTCTCGGCCGCTGACACCCCGCACTTTGTAAACGCCGGGCGCGCCAGCGCGCCCCAGATCGACAGGATGGACCCCAGTGGCACGCGTCAAGAGGGCTGTAA
Source organism: Amycolatopsis sp. TNS106 (assembly GCF_019330265.1). NCBI lineage: Bacteria > Bacillati > Actinomycetota > Actinomycetes > Pseudonocardiales > Pseudonocardiaceae > Amycolatopsis > Amycolatopsis sp. TNS106. The sequence continues at coordinate 635,338 of NZ_CP024972.1, forward strand.
ACGCCCAGAAGAAGCGTCGCGCGACTCTCGAGCTCGCCAGCGGCTACCGCGGCCAGCGTTCGCGGCTGTACCGCAAGGCGAAGGAGCAGACGCTTCACTCGCTGAACTACGCCTACCGGGACCGTCGTGCCCGCAAGGGTGACTTCCGCCAGCTGTGGATCACCCGCATCAACGCGGCCGCCCGCGCCAACGGCGTGACCTACAACCGGTTCATCCAGGGCCTCAAGGCCGCGGGTGTCGAGGTCGACCGCAAGATCCTCGCGGACCTCGCCGTCAATGACGCCGCCGCGTTCACCGCGCTGGCCGAGCTGGCCAAGGCGAACGTGAACACCGAAGAGAAGAAGTCGGCCTGACCGGCGACAGCGCTCTTCACCGGCCCGGGGCTGCTCCGTTCACCGAACGGACACCCCGGGTCGTTGCTGCGCGCAAGCTCACCCGCCGGGCCGAGCGTGAGAAGACGGGCCGGTTCCTCGCCGAGGGCGCGAACGCGGTCGAAGCCGCGCTCGAACACGGCGGCACGGTGCACGAGCTGTTCGTCACCGAACGCGCCGCCGCGCAGCACCAGCGCCTGGTCATCGCCGCGCGTGAGGCGGGCGTCCCCGTCTCGCCGATCACCGATCGCGCCGCCGACGGGCTGTCCGAGACCGTGACGCCGCAAGGCATCGTCGCGGTCTGCGCGCACGTCGACCGTCCACAAGAGACCGTTCTCAAGCCGGGCGCGAAGCTCGTCGTCGTCCTCGTCGACGTCGCGGACCCCGGTAACGCGGGCACCGTGATCCGGGTCGCGGACGCCGCCGGTGCCGACGCGGTCGTCCTCGCCGGGGACAGTGTCGACCCGCACAACGGCAAATGCGTCCGCGCGGCCGCCGGCAGCCTGTTCCACCCCGCCATCACCCGGATCCGGGACGTCGACGCGGCCTTGAAGGCCTGCTCCGCCGCCGGACTCCGCACTTTCGGCGCGCACGGCTACGCCGACACCGAGCTCGATCAGGTGACCTTCGCCGAGCCCACCGCGTGGGTCTTCGGCAACGAGGCGCACGGACTGCCGCAAGCGGTCCTGGAGTCGGTCGATCTCGCGGTCAAGATCCCGATGTACGGCCGCGCGGAGAGTCTCAACCTCGCGACGGCCGCCGCGATCTGCGTGTACACGAATGCGATGGCCTCCCGGGCCGCGACCACGTAGAGTCGCGGGCAGCAACGCCGTCGCAGCACGACACCAAGGGAGCTCTCATGGAACGCAGTGTTCGTTCCAGCACCTTGTTTACGGCGTAGAGCGCGTTTTTCGCACTTCCGAGTGACGGTGTGCCCAGCCCGAGGGTGATCGGGGGCCGCCGTTCGCTGTCCCATAGAATTCAGCAGCTGCTAAACCCATGTGTGCGCTCGCGTGCACCGGACCAGTCCCAGCGGACGCCGAGGAGTTATGTCCGAAGCCAACGACAAGCAGGACCCCCAGGCGGGAACGCTCGCGCCGGAAACGTTGACGGCCGCCGTCAAACAGGCCGAGACCGATTTCGCGGCCGCGGCGGATCTCGACGCGCTGGCCGCGGTCAAGCCCGCCCACCTCGGGGACCAGTCTCCGCTGCTGCTCGCCCGCCGCGAGATCGGCGCCCTGCCGAAGCAGGAAAAGGCCGAGGCCGGCAAGCGGGTCAACGAAGCGCGCCAGGGCATCCAGGCCGCCTTCGATGCCCGCCGTGCCGTACTCCAAGCGGAACGCGACGAAAAGGTGCTCCGAGAGGAGGCCGTCGACGTCACGCTCCCGTGGGACCGCGTGCCCCGTGGCGCCCGGCACCCGATCGCGACCCTGTCGGATCGGATCGCCGACGCGTTCATCGCGATGGGCTACGAGATCGCCGAAGGCCCGGAGCTCGAAGCCGAATGGTTCAACTTCGACGCGCTGAACTTCGGCAAGGACCACCCCGCGCGCCAGCTGCAGGACACGTTCTACCTCGGCGAGGAGGACTCCGGCCTGGTGCTGCGGACGCACACCTCGCCGGTGCAGGCCCGCACGCTGCTGCACCGTGACCTGCCCGTGTACGTCGTCTGCCCCGGCCGCACCTACCGGACCGACGAGCTCGACGCCACGCACACCCCGGTGTTCTCGCAGGTCGAGGGACTCGCGGTGGACAAGGGCCTGACGATGGCGCACCTCAAGGGCACCCTCGACGCCTTCGCCCGCGCGATGTTCGGCGGTAACTCGAAGACCCGTCTGCGCCCGCACTTCTTCCCGTTCACCGAGCCGTCGGCCGAGGTCGACGTCTGGTTCGAGGAGAAGAAGGGCGGACCCGGCTGGGTCGAGTGGGGTGGCTGCGGCATGGTCAACCCCAACGTCCTGCGTGCCTGTGGCGTCGACCCCGAGGTCTACTCGGGTTTCGCCTTCGGCATGGGTATCGAGCGCACCCTGCAGTTCCGCAACGGAATCCCGGACATGCGCGACATGGTGGAGGGCGACATCAGGTTCACCCTGCCCTTCGGAACGGAGGCCTGAGTGAAGGTCCCAGCCAGCTGGCTGACCGAACACCTCGACGTCGACGAGGAGGTCACGGCCCAGGATCTGGCCGACGCCTTCGTGCGCATCGGCATCGAGGTCGACGACGTCCGGAAGCTCGAACCGGTCACCGGCCCGCTCGTGGTCGGTCGTGTCGCCGAGATCGAGGAACTCACGGAGTTCAAGAAGCCGGTCCGGTTCTGCCGGGTCGACGTCGGCGAATCGAATGACGACACCGACAAGCCCGACGAGAACCTCGACGAAGACGAGGACGACGACGAAGGACCTTTCGAGGACGACGGCCCCACGGGGATCAAGACCCGCGGGATCATCTGCGGTGCCTCGAACTTCGCCGAGGGCGACCTGGTGGTCGTCGCGCTGCCCGGCACCGTGCTGCCCGGTGGTTTCGAGATCGGCGCGCGCAAGACCTACGGCCGCCTGAGCGACGGCATGATCTGCTCCGCGAGCGAACTCGGCATCGGCGACGACCACTCCGGCATCCTCGTGCTGCCGCCGAGCACGGCCAGCCCGGGCGAGGACGCGAACAAGCTGCTCGGCCTCGAAGACACCGTCCTCGAGGTGACGCCGACCCCGGACCGCGGGTACACCCTGTCGGTCCGCGGCCTGGCGCGCGAGCTGTCCAACGCGCTCGACGTGCCCTTCGGCGACCCGGCGTCCATCGAGGTCCCCGAGGCCGAGAGCGACGTCTGGCCGGTGCACCTCGAAGACACCGAGGGCTGCAAGCGGTTCGTGCTGCGCCGGGTCAAGAACCTCGACGCGACCGCGCCGACACCGTGGTGGATGCGCCGCCGCCTGATGCTGGCGGGGATCCGCTCGATCTCGCTCGCGGTCGACGTGACCAACTACGTCATGCTCGAGCTCGGGCACCCGCTGCACGCCTTCGCGACCGGTTCGGTCAAGGGCGATCTGGTGGTGCGCAAGGCGAAGCCGGGCGAGAAACTGACCACTTTGGACGATGTCGAGCGCACGCTCGACGCGGACGACGTGGTGATCGCCGACGACAGCGGGGTCATCTCGCTGGCGGGCACGATGGGTGGCGCGTCGACCGAGATCACGCCGGAGAGCACCGACGTGCTGCTCGAGGCGGCGCACTGGGACCCGTCGTCGATCAGCCGGACGGCCCGCCGGCACAAGCTGTTCTCCGAGGCGGCCAAGCGGTTCGAGCGCTACACCGACCCGCAGCTGTGCGCGGTGGCCGTCGAGCTCGCCGCGCGCCTGCTGCGTCAGTACGGCGAGGGGTCGATCCTGCCCGGCCGCACCGACGAGGGCGGCGTCGAGCCGAACCCGCCGGTGACCATGCCGATCAGCCTGCCCGACCAGGTGGCCGGGGTGCGGTACGAGCGCGGTGTCACGGTCAAGCGGCTCTCGCAGATCGGCTGCAAGGTCAACGTCGGCACCTCCGAGGACGGCACCGCGCTGGTGACCGCCGTTCCGCCGAGCTGGCGCGGTGACCTGGTGCAGCCCGCCGACCTCGTCGAGGAGGTGCTCCGGCTGGAGGGTTACGACAGCATCCCGTCGGTGCTGCCCGACGCCCCGGCGGGCCGCGGCCTCACCGACACGCAGCGTCGCCGTCGTTCGGTCGCGCGTGCGCTGGCGGAGAACGGCTACGTCGAGGTGCTGCCCTTCCCGTTCATCTCGGACTCGGTCTGGGACGCGTTCGGGCTGCCCGAGGACGACGTCCGCCGCAGCACCGTGAAGGTCCGCAACCCGCTGGAGGCGGACAAGGACCGGATGGCGAGCACCTTGCTGCCGGGGCTGCTGGAGACCCTGCAGCGCAACATTTCCCGTGGGTTCAAGGATGTCTCGCTGTTCCACATCGGGCAGGTCGTGCTGCCAGGGCCGAACCCGATCCCGATGCCTTCGCTGGGGGTGGACCGGCGCCCGACCGACGAGGAGCTCGCGGTACTGGAGGCGGCTGTCCCGCCGCAGCCGCTGCATGTCGCCGTCGTGCTCGCGGGCCAGCGTGCCCGGGCCGGCTGGTGGGGTGCGGGCGAGCAGGCGAACTGGGCCGACGCGGTGCAGGCCGCCCGGCTGGTGGCGCAGGCCGCCGGTGCCGAGCTGACCACGGCCGCGGCGGACCAGCCGCCGTGGCACCCCGGCCGCTGCGCGCAGCTGCGGGTGGGGCAGTGGCCCGTCGGCTACGCCGGTGAGCTGCACCCGAAGGTCGTCGAGGCGCTCGGGTTGCCGCCGCGCACCGTCGCGATGGAACTCGACCTGGACGCGATCCCGATCCCGGACGGCCGTCCGGCGCCGCGGATCTCGGCGTACCCGCCGGTGCTGCTCGACGTCGCCCTCGTCGCCGAGGCGAGCGTCCCGTCGGCCGACCTCGCCGAGGCGCTGCGCGAAGGCGCGGGCGAACTGCTCGAGGACATCACCCTGTTCGACTCGTATCAGGGTGAGCAGCTGGGCGAGGGCAAGCGTTCGGTGGCGTACAAACTGCGGTTCCGTGCCGCGGACCGCACGCTGACCGTCGACGAGGCCACCAAGGCCCGTGACGCCGCCGTCGCGGTCGCCGGCGAACGCTTCGGCGCGAGCCTGCGGGCCTGACCCGGAAGTCCCGTGAAGGCCCCCTTTCCTCGGCTCAGCCGAGGGAAGGGGGCCTTCACGCGCTTCAGGTGTGGCAAAGTGAGGACTTGTGTCACGTCCAGACGGTCGGTCCAGTATCCAAGACATCGCCCGCGCCCGGCTGAGCGACGGTTTCGTCGGCAGGGTCGGGGAACGCGAGGACTTCCGGGGCAACCTGGGGTTGCCCGGGAGCGACCGCCGCCGCCGGTATCTGTACGCGGTGCACGGTCTCGCCGGGGTGGGAAAGTCCTTCCTGCTCGACCAGCTTCGCGGTATCGCCGAGGAAACCCGCGCCGCCGTGGGGTTCGCGGACGACCGACAGCAGGATCTGCCCGCGACACTGGTCAAACTGGCGAAGGACCTCGCTCGCGGCGGGCACGAGATGCGCCGGTTCGAGAAACGCCACGAGTCCTACCTCAAGGCGAGGGAACGGCTCCACAATGATCCGCAGGCTCCGGCGGCAGGCCGTGAGCTCGTGACGAAGACCGTGGTCAAGGCCGGCCTCGGCGTGGCGAAGACGCTGCCCGGCGGGAGCATCGCCGCCGACGCGATCGACGCGGACGCGACGGCGAAACAGCTGGAGCAGTTGCAGGCCTACCTCGCGGCGAAGTTCAAGCGGAAGGCCGATGTCCAGCTGCTCCTGGAACCGGCGGAGGAGCTGACCAAACCGTTCGTCGAAGATCTCTGGCGTATTCCGGAAACCCGGCAGATCGCGCTGTTCTTCGACACCTTCGAGCGGACCTCGCCGGTACTGGAGACCTGGCTGCTCGACCTGTTCAGCGGACTGTACGGCGATCTCCCGCAGAACCTGGTGCTCACCGTCGCGGGCCAGTTCCCGCTGGACGAGGCGAAATGGAACCGGCACGTGCCGCTGGTGCGCGAGATCGAACTCCGGCCGTTCACCGAGCCGGAGGCGCGTCGCCTGCTCGCCGAGCACGGCATCACCGATGAAAAGGTCGTCGAGATCGTGCTGCGGCTGACCGAAGGCCTGCCCGTCCTGGTCGCCATGCTGGCCCGCGGGAACCCCGCCGAAGCGGACGCCGTCGGCGATCCCAGTGACGACGCGGTCAAGCGGTTCCTGCACTGGGTTCCCGAAAAGGCCAGGAAGGACATCGCCGCCACGGCGTCGTTGCCCCGGTTCTTGGACGAGGACGTCCTCGGCGTGCTGACCGGCAAGGAAAGCGCGGGGGAGATCTTCCGCTGGCTGCGGGAACTGCCGTTCGTCGGGCGCCGTGAGCTCCCGGTGCGGTATCACCCGGTGGTCCGCGGCCCGATGGTGCGCATGGAGCGCGGCCGTTCGCCGGCCGAGTTCGCCGAACGTCATCTCAGGCTCGGCGAGTACTACGAAGGCCGGTGCGCCGAACTCGGCTTCAGCCGCCACCGTGACGCGTGGAACGACGAGCGCTGGCAGAAGCGGAAGCTCGAACAGACCTACCACCGGCTCTGCGGCGACCCGGCCGAGGCGCTGCCGGACGCGTTGCTCGGCGCCGCCGAGATGATCACCACCGGGGTCGCGGCCATGCGCGCGTGGGCACGCATGATGGAGCAGGCGGGTGCCGACGCGGACGCGCCCGCCGTACTGGGCTGGGGACAGCGCCTGGGCGCCGCGGTCGGCGAAGGTGAGATCCCGGTGCTCGATCTGCTCGCCGGTGCGGGCGAACTCGACGCCGCCCGGCTTTCCACGGTGCTCCGGCGCCGCGCGTGGGCCTACGAAGGGCGGGAAGACGTCGCCGCGGCGAAACGGGACTTCGACCGGGCCGTCGATCTGAATCCCGCCGACTCCTACGCGTGGAGCGATCGGGGCAACCTGTTCCACAACGAGGGCGACTGGGAACGGGCACTCTCGGATCTGGACCGGGCGATCGAACTCGACCCCACCTACGCCTACTCGTGGCGTGGGCGCGGTTCGGCCAGGGCCGAGCTCGGCGACCTCGAGGGTGCGATGGCGGATCTCGACGAGGCCGTCCGCCTCCAGCCCGATCACCGATGGGCCTACACCGTCCGGAGCGAGGTGCACTTCAAACGCGGCGATATCCGGAAGGCGATCGACGAGATCGACATCGCGATCCGGCTCGATCCCGACTACGCCTGGGCCGTCCACTATCGGGCGACGCTGTTCGCTGAGCTCGGGGACAAGGAAGAGGCGCTCGCCGGTCACCGCGCTGCCGTCGCCCTTCGCCCGAAGGACGTGTTCTACCTGATCGAGCTCGCGTCCTTCCTCGAGCAGACCGGAGACACGGACGCCGCGTCGGCGACCTTCGACGCGATCGTCGCGGCGGATGCGGGAAGCGCGAGGTCCCACGCGATCCGGGCGGCGTTCCACCACCGCGGCGAGCGGCACCGGGTCGCCGTCGACGGCTTCACCGCGGCACTCCGGCTGGACCCGGATTACGAGTGGGCGTATTACATGCGTGGCCAGGCGTACGACGGCCTGGAGGATCGCCTGGCAGCGCTCGCCGACTACGAGCGTGCCATCGAGCTGGCCCCCGAAGACCCCGAGAACCACCTCCAGCGGGGGAGCAAGCTCTGCCAACTGGAGAAGTACGGCGAAGCGGTGGAATCCTTGAGCCGCGCGATCGAACTCGATCCCGGCAACGAGTGGGCGTACACCTGGCGCGCGATGACGCATCAGCGGTCCGGCGAGTATCAGGCAGCCCTGATCGACATCGAGGCCGCGATCGCGGCGAACCCGGAGGTGGCCTTCTTCCACACCACCCGGGGAGACATCCTCAGAGGTCTCGACCGGCACGACGAAGCCCGCGCCGCGTTGGACGAGGGGGTCCGGCTTGGGCAGGACGGCGGATACGCCTTCTACCGGCGCGCCCGCCACCGGCTGACCTTCGGGGATTTCGCGGGCGCGTTGTCCGATGTGGACAGCGCACTGGCCGCCGGCCAGGGCGAGAGCCACGCCTTGCGCGCGGAGATCCTCCGTCAGTCGGGAGAGTACGGCGAAGCCGTCCGGGAGTTGCGCGAACTGGTCGTCTCGGAGCCCGAGGACACCGACCACCGCGAGAACCTGGGGGAGGCCTTGCTGTTCGCCGGGGAGACGGACGAGGCGATGGAGATCCTGCGCCCGCTTGCGCCGGAGTCCGTCTGGGCCCGCGATCTTCTCGCGATCGCCTTGCTGAAGACCGGAAGAACCGAGGAAGCTCATCAGTCCCTCGCCGCCGGCCTCGACGAAGCGGTCACGCGGAACGCGGCAGGCGATCTGGACTGGGAAGACGAAGTGCAGCCGCTCTTCTATCTCCTCGCCCTCGGACGTCACGCCGACGCGACACGCGAGCTCAGGGCCTTGCTGGAGAAGGATCCGCCCCGCGAGACGCGACTCGTCCTGCTCCGTGACCTGAAAGACCTTCGCGAGTTGGTGCCCGAACTCGGCCAAGAGATCGAGAAACTCATGGCCCTGGTGCCCCGGCCGGTGCTCACTCGCCCAGGTGCTTGAGCGCCTCCTTCCTCGACAGCGGCGACAGTGCCGGATGCGCGGTGACGAAGGCGTGCACCCAGTCCGGCTCGGTCTTCGCGTACTCGCGCAGGGCCCAGCCGATCCCTTTGCGCAGGAAGAAGTCCTTGTCGTCGAGGTTGGCTTCGACCGCGCGGGTGAGCAGGTCGGTGTCCGTTACGCCCTTGGCGCCGATCTGACAGATGACCGACGTACGGCGACGCCACCTGTCCTCGTCGTACGCCCAGGTCAGCATCCGCGTGGTCACCGTCTCCGGCTCCGCCCGGAGGATCGGCCCCACCCGGCGGATCGCGACTTCGTCCACATAGTCCCACCAAGCACCCGTCACGATCATCTCCTCGTACAGGCCGAGCAGATCGCCGTCCTGCCACCGGGCGTAGGCGCGGTGGCCGGACAGCGCGATCGCCGCATAGCGCTCTTCACGGAATTCCGCTTCACGCCACAAGGTGAGAACTGCCGTCGAGAAACTCACTCGATCGGGTAGCGGATGTTCGGCGTAAACCCGCTTCAACAAGGCCGTCCGAGGCGGGGACGCCACACCGAGGAACGGCATCTCCGACTTCATGTACGCCCGCATCGACGGAGCCTTTTCCGGATCGGCCAGCCCGGCCAAACCGTTGCGAACCGCCGAAACCAGGCTTTTCACCTCGTCCACGCGTTCTCCTTTCCCCAGTGGCGCCGCGAGCGTACGACAGGGGACCGACAAGACGGATATGCCCGGATCGAACCGCGTTCTCGGCCCGGATACCGACTAAAGAGGGATGGCGGTCAACGTGTCGGTCAGCGAGATTGAAGCCGGTTCTCGGTAGCTTCGGCCCGACCGGGTCGAACGCGGACGAAAAGGAACACAGTGAAGAAATTCGTTGCCGCCCTGGCGGTCGCGGGGATCGGCGTCGGAACCATGGCGCTCGCTCCCTCCGCCACGGCCGCCTCGGCGTCGGACTTCGATCCGAAGCCCATCTCCTGGGGAGCCTGTACCCGCCCGAGCCTGGTCAAGGCCGGCGCGGAATGCGGTTTCCTCGAGGTTCCGTTGGATTACGCGAAGCCCGGCGGTGAGAAGATCTCGATCGCCGTCTCGCGCGTGAAGCACAAGGCCGCCAAGTCGCAGGGGGTCATGCTGGTCAACCCGGGCGGACCCGGCGGCTCCGGCCTCGGCCTCTCGACCCTCGGCAGGGCAGTCCCCAAGAAGGCCGGTGAGGAGTACGACTGGATCGGCTTTGACCCGCGCGGCGTCGGGGAGAGCAAGCCGTCCCTGACCTGCGATGGGAACTACGCCTCCTACAACCGCCCGCAGTACGTGCCGACCACGCGCGCCATCGAGACGGCGTGGCGCGAGAAGGCGAAGGGCTACGCGAAGGCGTGCGCCAAGAACGGCGCCATCCTCGACCACATCAAGACCATCGATGTGGCCAAGGACGTCGACAGCCTGCGCAAGGCGCTGGGCGAGAAGCAGATCAACTACTACGGCTTCTCCTACGGCACCTACCTCGGCCAGGTCTACAGCACGCTGTTCCCGCAGAACGTGCGGCGGATGGTGTTCGACGGCACCGTCGACCCCCGCGACGTCTGGTACAAGGCGAACCTGAACCAGGACATCGCCTTCGACAAGAACATCAAGACCTACTTCGGCTGGATCGCGAAGTACGACGACGTCTACCACCTCGGCAAGACCGCGGCCGCGGTCGAGAAGCTGTGGTACGCCGAGCAGAAGAAGCTGTACGACAAGCCCGCGGGCGGCGTCATCGGCGGGTCCGAGTGGACGGACATCTTCCTGCAGGCCGGCTACTACGTGTTCGGCTGGGAAGACATCGCGAACGCGTTCGCCGGCTGGGTGCACAAGGGTGACTGGCAGACCTTGAAGGGCCTGTACGACAACTCCAACCCGCCGGGCCAGGACAACGGCTACGCGGTGTACGCGGCCGTCCAGTGCACTGACGTGGCGTGGCCGCAGAGCTGGCCCCGCTGGAAGTTCGACAACTGGGTCACGCACTTCCGGGCGCCGTTCGAAACCTGGGGCAACGCCTGGTTCAACGCGCCGTGCCTCGACTGGCCGGCCAAGCCGGGCAAGCCGGTGGAGATCGACGGGAGCAAGGTCCCCGGCATCCTGCTGGTCAACGAGGAGAACGACGCCGCGACGCCGTATCCCGGCAGCATCGAGGTCCGCAAGCGCTACCCGAACTCCAGCCTGATCAGCGCTCCGGGCGGCACGACGCATTCGGGCTCGTTGTCCGGTGTGTCCTGTGTGGACGACAAGATCGCGGACTACCTGCTGACCGGAAAGCTGCCGGTGCGCAAGCCGGGCAACGGTTCGGACGTGCAGTGCGCCCCGGTTCCGGCGCCGGTTCCCGCCGGTGCTTCCGCGGCCGCCAAGTCCGACGTGCCGTCGTCGGTCACCGAAGTGAAGAAGGAGGCGCTGGCTCAGGCGCTGCCTTTCTGAGCCTTTTCGCCGCAGAAGCGCCCCGGTCCGGGTTTCCGGACCGGGGCGTTTCTCTCGCTCGCTCTCTCTGATGCTCCTCGGCATGGTTGCGAAAGCCACTTTCGCAACCTTCAACGTTGCGAAAGTGGCTTTCGCAACGTGCGGCGGCGGTGGTCGCGACATGGCCGTCGAGGGCCCTTGGCGGTCAGGTTCCCAATGTCGCAGCGGAGACGCTCAGTGTCCCCAATGCGACATCGGGGACACTGAGCCCCTTAGCAGTGGCTCGTCATCCGCATGCTGTGGATGCGGTCGAAGAACGCGGCGTCGAACGACCCCTCGGCGAACCACCAGTGCCACACGTTCTTGACGGTGCCCTTGACGAACTTGGTGTCACCGCCGTGATGGATGGGCCCGAGGACGATGCCGTTGCTGTCCAAGGTGTTCACCCACATCAGCCAAGCGTCGTTGCTGTCGCTGCTGACGATCGTCGCTTCGAACGAAGCGCTGCCGTTGCGCCTGAGCGTCCATTTCGCGTTGTCCATCGTGCAGTCGCCCGCCTGGATGCGCCCCCAGGTGAACCAGCAGTAGTCCGCTCCGGTGCAGGTGGCCTGCGCGGTGGTGGACGCCGTCGTCCCGGCCGAGGCGGGCGTGGCGAAGACGGTCCCGATCGTGAGCACGAGCATTGTCACGAAAAGCGACATCCGGCGTGCTGTGGTTTTCATGTTTCCTCCCCGAAAATCGTCGATCCGTACCGGTCTGTGGGCAAAGCTAACTCGCGGGCGACCGGGATCTGGATCACTTAGGTGCGGCAACTGGGGTGGCCGATAGTGCGTGACCGGCACCCTCTCCTCCCCGAATGCGATGAAAGTTCCGGTCACGCGCCGAATCTCCTCACCGCGCCGGGAAACTGTCGGGCCCGCCCCTTACCGTCCCCGGCATGACCATCGTCGAAGAGCACCGGACCGAGATCCGCGTGCAGGACACCGTTTATCGCATCGAGGTCGCCGCCCGTGAGGGTGGCGGCGCGGCCGGGGAAGACCGCTGGGTGACCGTCATGGTCGGCGGAGCCGGACCGCAGGAGGAGCCTGTCGCCGAAGGCAGGCTCGATATGGACGCCGAAGCCGTACCGGCCTTGGCGACCGTCCTTTCCGACACCCTCCTGGCGTTCGCCGGGCGGGGCACCGGCAGGAACGGCCGCCGAAGATCGGCGGACCGCCCGGCCCAGCAGGGCTCGCCGTGGTCCGACGAGCTGGACGCGGAACTGGAAAGCCGTTGGCTGGCCGGGGAAAGCGTCGAGGAGATCGCGCGGCGGTTCGAGCGGACACCGGGCGGGATCCGGGCCCGGTTGCCCAGGGTCGGCTGCGATCCCGAGCGCCGGGGCGCGTATCTCCCGATCCCGCCGAGCAGACGAGAGGTAGGTGAACTCGGCTGAACCGGGGCGGTCGCGAGGGCGGGCGAGTCCTCGCGACCGCCGTCAGTCCACTGTGGACTTCGTGCCGCGCCGGGCCCTGGCCGCCATCTCCCTGAGGTGAGCGATCAGTTCCGGCGGCTCGTGCACGGTGAATTCGCAGCCGAGCCCGAGGATGCGGAACGCGAGCCAGTCCAGGGTGTCCGTGCCGGCGTGGAAGACACAGCTCTCGTCGTCGATCGGTTCCAGCTCGCCGGATCCCTCGCCGAGCGCGGGGGAGACCTGGCTGATCGGAGCGTGCAGGGTCACGCGTGCGCTGTAGGTGGGAAGGAGGCTGTACATCCTGTCGGTGACATAGGCCGCCACGTCCCTCGCGGGTGGCTGTCTCGGCGTCGCCCGGCCGCCGGTCGCCCGTGGTTCCGAGATCCGGTCCGCGCGGAAGATCCGCCAGTCGTCCCGGTCGAGGTCGTAGCCGAGCAGGTACCACCGGCGTCCGGCGGAGACGAGACGGTGCGGTTCCACGTGCCGCCGGGACTCGGTCCCGTCGCCGGTGCGATAGGTGAACCGCGACCGTTCGGTGTTGGCGATCGCGCCGGCGAAGACCGTGAGGTGTTCCGGGTCCACCGCGGATCCGGTACCCGGGATCGGCACGGTCGCGGCGCCCAGCGCGCCGACGCGGTACCGGAGCCGCGACGGCAGCACCTGCTCGAGCTTGGCCAGCGCCCGCACCGAAGACTCCTCGATCCCCGAGATCGCCTGGCCGGCGGCGCTCCGGAGACCGACCGCGATCGCGACGGCCTCCTCGTCGTCGAGCAGCAGCGGCGGCATCGCCGTGCCGGCACCCAGCCGGTAGCCGCCTTCGGAACCTCGCGACGCTTCCACGGGGTAACCGAGCTCACGCAAGCGGTCGATGTCGCGCCGGATGGTCCGCGGACTGACCTCCAGCCGCTCGGCGAGCTCGCTGCCAGGCCACTCGCGAGGGGTTTGCAGGAGCGACAGCAGGCTCAGCAGCCGGGCGGGCGTGTCGGTCATGCGATCAAGGATGCCGGTACGAGGACCTCGCGGCCGCACGTCCAGCGGAAACCTGGATCCGCCGAATACCCCCGGAGGACTTCCGATGGCAACCACCGAGTCCCGAATCGGGTGAGCCACACGACTTTGTTTGATTGAACTTGCATGGGAGTGCATAATCATGCGTATGACGGTGAAGATCGCGGTGGCCGGAGCCAGCGGGTACGCGGGCGGCGAACTCCTGCGCCTGCTGCTGACCCATCCCGAAGTCCAGATCGGCGCGCTCACCGCGGCCAGTTCCGCGGGGACGCCGCTCGTCCAGCACCAGCCGCACCTCGCGCCACTGGCCGACCGTGTCCTACTGGAGACGACCCCGGAGACCCTGGGCGGGCACGACGTCGTCTTCCTCGCCCTGCCGCATGGTCACTCCGGCGCCATCGCCGCACAGCTGGGCCCGGACGTCCTGGTGGTCGACCTCGGCGCGGACCACCGCCTCGCGGACGCGGCCGACTGGCAGCGCTGGTACGGCGGTGACCACGCGGGGCAATGGCCGTACGGGCTCCCCGAACTCCCCGGCGCCCGCGAACGTCTCGCCGGGACCAAGCGCATCGCGGTCCCCGGCTGCTTCCCGACCGGCGGTTCGATCGCCCTCGCCCCGGCGCTCGCCGCGGGCCTGGTCGAGCCGGAGGTCAACGTCGTCGCCGTCACCGGGACGTCCGGCGCGGGCAAGAGCTTGAAGCCGAACCTCCTCGGTTCGGAGGTGATGGGCTCGGCCACCGCGTACGGCGTCGGTGGTGCCCATCGGCACACTCCCGAGTTCGCGCAGAACCTCTCGGCGGTCTCGGGTGAGCGGGTCAAGGTCTCGTTCACCCCCGTGCTGGCCCCGATGCCGCGCGGAATCCTCACCACCGCGAGCGCCGCGCTGAAAACCGATCTCGACGCCGATGGCGCCCGCGCCGTCTACGAAAAGGCGTACGCCACCGAGCCGTTCGTCCAGCTGCTCCCCGAGGGCAGGTGGCCGTCTTCGGCTTCGGTGGTCGGCTCGAACAACGTCCAGCTGCAGGTCACCGTCGACGCCGACACCCGGCGCCTGATCGTGGTCGCGGCCATCGACAACCTGACCAAGGGCACCGCCGGAGGTGCCGTCCAGTCGATGAACATCGCACTGGGCCTCCCGGAAACCACCGGACTACCGACCGTAGGAGTCGCTCCGTGACCGTCACCCAGCCGAAGGGATTCCGTGCCGCGGGCGTCGCCGCCGGGATCAAGGCCGAGGGCAAGCTCGACCTCACGCTCGTCGTCAACGACGGGCCGCTCCAGGTCGCGGCCGGCGTGTTCACGCGCAACGTGATCAAGGCCGCGCCCGTCCTGTGGTCGCAGGAGGTGCTCAAGCAGCAGCGGCTCAAGGCCGTCGTCCTCAACTCCGGCGGCGCGAACGCCGCCACCGGCCCCGGCGGTTTCCAGGACACCCACAAGACCGCGGAGAAGGTCGCCGAACTCCTCGACGCGGGCGCGATCGAGGTCGCGGTCTGCTCGACCGGGCTGATCGGCGAGCGGCTGCCGATGGACGCGCTTCTTTCCGGCGTGGACACCGCCTTCGCCGCCCTCGGCACCGGTACCGACGCCGATCTCGCCGCCGCGACCGCGATCATGACCACCGACACCAAGCCGAAGCAGGCGGCCGCGCAGCACGACAGCGGCTGGAGCGTCGGCGGATTCGCCAAGGGCGCGGGCATG
Organism: Amycolatopsis sp. TNS106; assembly: GCF_019330265.1. NCBI lineage: Bacteria > Bacillati > Actinomycetota > Actinomycetes > Pseudonocardiales > Pseudonocardiaceae > Amycolatopsis > Amycolatopsis sp. TNS106. The sequence goes on from NZ_CP024972.1 coordinate 650,441, forward strand.
CTCGCCCCGAACCTCGCGACGATGCTCTCCGTCCTCACCACCGACGCGGTCGTCACGCCGGAAGTCCTGGACAACGCCCTGCGCGCCGCCACCGGCGTGACCTTCGACCGGCTCGACGTCGACGGCGGGACTTCCACCAACGACACGGTGCTCGTCCTCGCTTCCGGCGCCAGCGGCGTCGAGCCGACCGAGGCCGAACTCACCGAGCTTCTCACCGCCGTCAGTCTCGACCTCGTGCTGCAACTGCGCGCGGACTCCGAGGGCGCGACCAAGCACGTCGACGTCACGATCACCGGTGCGGCGAACGAGGCCGACGCCATCGCCGTCGGCCGGACCATCGCCGAGGACAATCTGGTCAAGACCGCCCTGTTCGGTTCGGACCCGAACTGGGGCCGCATCGCCATGGCGCTGGGCCGGGTGCCCGCGAAGATCGACCCGGAGAAGGTCGCCATCGCGATCAACGGTGTCACCCTGTTCGCCGGCGGCACGCCCGCGGCGGACCGCTCCGAAGCCGATCTCTCGGGCCGGGACATCCAGATCGTCGTCGACCTCGGTCTCGGCGAAGGCGGGGCGACGATCTACACGACCGACCTCTCGCACGCGTACGTCGAAGAGAACAGCGCGTACTCGTCATGAGCCCTTCCGAATCCACCGTCCCCGCCGACGAGCGGCTCGCGACCGCCGCCGAAAAGGCCTCGATCCTCATCGAAGCCCTGCCCTGGCTGCAGCGTTTCCACGGCGCCACCGTCGTGGTCAAGTACGGCGGCAACGCCATGATCGACGAGAGCCTCAAGCAGGCCTTCGCCGAGGACATGGTCTTCCTGCGCATGGCCGGGCTGCGGCCGGTGGTGGTGCACGGCGGCGGCCCGCAGATCACCGCGATGCTCAACCGGCTGGGCGTCGAGGGCGAGTTCAAGGGCGGCCTGCGCGTCACCACCCCCGAGACGATGGACATCGTTCGCATGGTGCTGACCGGCCAGGTCAGCCGGGAATTGGTCGGCCTGATCAACGCGCACGGCCCGTACGCGGTCGGCATCTCCGGTGAGGACGCGCGGCTGTTCACCGCCGAGCGCAAGCAGGCCACAGTGGACGGTGTGCCGGTCGACATCGGGCTCGTCGGCGAGGTTTCCGAGGTCAACCCGGACGCGGTGCTCGACATCGTCAACGCGGGCCGGATCCCGGTGGTGTCCACCGTGGCCCCGGACGTCGACGGCGTCGTGCACAACATCAACGCCGACACCGCCGCCGGTGCGCTGGCCGCGGCGCTCGGCGCGGAGAAACTCGTCGTGCTCACCGACGTCGAAGGCCTGTACGCCAACTGGCCGGACCGCGGTTCCCTGGTCGACCGGATCCGTGTGGACCGCCTCGAAACCCTGCTGCCCGGTCTCGCCAGCGGCATGATCCCGAAGATGGAGGCCTGCGTGCGGGCCATCCGCGGCGGCGTCCGCCGAGCGCACGTGATCGACGGCCGCATCGCCCATTCGGTGTTGCTGGAGGTCTTCACCTCCCGTGGCATCGGTACCATGGTCTTCCCCGAAACGGAGCTCCCGTGACCACGTACAAGTCCAATGTAGACGGCCAGGAGCACTGGAAGTCGTCCCTCATGGACAACTACGGCACCCCGGCGCTGACGCTGGTCCGCGGTGAGGGGGCGAAGGTCTGGGACGCCGACGGCAAACCGTACGTCGACCTGCTTGGCGGCATCGCGGTGAACGCGCTCGGCCACGCGCATCCCGCCGTGGTCGCCGCGGTCACCGAACAGGTCGCGAAACTCGGGCACACCTCGAACCTCTACGTGAACCCCGTCGCCGTCGAACTGGCCGAAACCCTTCTGGACGTCGCCGGCCTGTCCGGCAACGCGAAGGTGCTGTTCGTCAACTCCGGCGCGGAAGCCAACGAAGCCGCGCTGAAGATCAGCAGGCTCACCGGACGGACCAAGATCGTCGCCTGCGAGGGAGCCTTCCACGGGCGCACCATGGGCGCGCTCTCGCTGACCGGCCAGCCGTCGAAGCGGGACGCGTTCGCGCCGCTGGTCCCAGGCGTCACCCACGTTCCGTACGGTGACGTCGCCGCGCTTCGCGCCGCCGTGGACACCGAAACGGCGGCGGTGTTCCTCGAGCCGATCCTTGGGGAGGCAGGCGTCGTCCCGGCGCCGGACGGCTATCTCCAGGCCGCACGGGAGATCACCAAGGCGACCGGGACACTGCTGGTCCTGGACGAGGTACAGACCGGCATCGGCCGCACCGGCGCGTGGTTCGCCTTCCAGCACACCGGTATCGTCCCGGACGTCATCACGCTGGCCAAGGGCCTCGGTGGCGGGCTGCCGATCGGCGCGGTCATCGGCGTCGGCGAGGCGGGGGAGCTGATGAAGCCGGGCCAGCACGGGACCACCTTCGGCGGCAATCCGATCTGCTGCGCCGCCGGGCTCGCCGTGCTCAAGACCATCGCCAAGGACAACCTGAACGACCACGTTTCCGCGCTGGGCAAGGACATCGCTTCCTGGGTGGAGGAGCTCGGCCACCCGCTGGTGTCCGGGGTCCGCGGTGCGGGGCTGCTGCTCGGCATCGCGTTGCGCGAACCGGTCTCGGCGACGGTCGCCAAGGCCGCGCAGGACGCGGGATACCTGGTCAACCCGATCGCACCCGACACCATCCGGCTGGCACCGCCGCTGATCCTGAGCGCCGAAGAGGCCGCGGGATTCCTCGAAGCCCTTCCCGGGGCGCTCGATTCCACCACCACCTAGGACAGAGACGAAACGCATGCTCCGCAACTTCCTCCGTGACGACGATCTCAGCCCCGCCGAACAGGCCGAGATCCTGGACCTCGCCGACCAGCTGAAGGCCGAGCCCCTCGGCTCCCGCGCGCTGGAGGGCAAGTCCGTCGCGGCGATCTTCGAGAAGAACTCCACCCGGACCCGGTTCTCCTTCGAGGTGGGCATCGCCCAGCTCGGCGGGAACCCGGTCATCGTCGACGGCCGCTCCATGCAGCTCGGCCGCGAAGAGACCATCGAGGACACCTCGCGGGTGCTTTCGCGGTACCTGGACGCGATCGTCTGGCGGACCTTCGCCCAGAAGCGCATCGACGCGATGGCCTCGGCGGCGAGCATCCCGGTGATCAACGCGCTCACCGACGAGTTCCACCCGTGCCAGGTGCTCACCGACCTGATGACCATCCGCGAGCGCAAGGGCAAGCTCGCCGGGCTCACCCTCGTGTACCTGGGCGACGGCGCCAACAACATGGCGCATTCGCTGCTGCTGGGCGGGACGACGGCCGGAATGCACGTCCGCGTGGTCTCGCCGGAGGGCTTCCAGCCGGATCAGCAGGTCATGCTCGACGCGAAGCACCGCTCGTCGGACACCGGCGGCAGCACCACGGTGTTCACCGATCCGTACGCGGCCGTCGAAGGCGCGGACGTCGTCGTCACCGACACCTGGACCTCCATGGGCCAGGAGAACGACGGCCTCGACCGCGTCGGCCCGTTCCGTGAGCTGCAGGTCAACGCCGCGCTGATGCGCCGCGCCGCCGACGAGGCGATCGTGCTGCACTGCCTGCCCGCGCATCGCGGCTGGGAGATCACCGACGAGGTCATCGACGGACCGGCCAGCGCGGTCTGGGACGAGGCCGAAAACCGGCTTCACGCGCAGAAGGCGTTGCTGGTGTGGCTGCTCGACGAGAAGCGACGATGACCGGCAGCCGAGTCACCCGGCAGGCCCGGATCACCGAACTCGTGTCCACGATGGCCATCCGCAGCCAGACCGAGCTCGCGAAGCTCCTGGCGGCGGAAGGTATCGACGTCACGCAGGCGACGCTTTCGCGGGACCTCGACGAACTGGGTGCGGTGAAGCTCCGGGGTGCCGATTCCGGCGCGCCGGTGTATGTCATTCCGGAGGACGGCAGCCCGGTACGCGGGGTGCAGGGCGGCACGTCGCGGCTTTCGCGGTTGCTCGCCGAACTGCTCGTTTCGGCGGACTCGTCCGGGAACTTGACGGTGCTGCGCACCCCGCCGGGGGCGGCGCAGTTCCTCGCCAGCGCCATCGACAGGGCGGCGCTGGAGGAGGTCGTCGGCTCGATCGCCGGCGACGACACGGTCGCGGTGATCGCGAGGGAACCGTTGTCCGGCAAAGACCTGGCCGAGCGCTTCATGGCGCTGGCCCGACGGTCGTCCACAGTGGACGGCGGTGAGGAGACCGAAGGTGACGCCTGACGGGTTCGCCTTCCCGGATGACCCGGAGAAGCTGGTCATCACCTTCGACGAAGGTGTGCCGGTGGCCATCGACGGGGAGACCGTGACGCTGCTGGAAGCCTTCCAGCAGCTGAACCGCCGTGTCGGCGCCTTCGGGCTCAAAGGACGCGAGATCTACGAGGGACCGGCCGCGCTCGCGCTGGTCACCGCGCACGAGGAACTGCAAAAGGTCAGTACCGGGCCGGTGTCCGGCGAGGTGCGGCTGATCCTGCACCGCGGCAACGCGGTCGTGAACTCCGCGCGCGACGAGCGCGCGCTGTACGACTTCACCACAGGCGCTACCTTCGACCGGTCAGTCGCCTGAAGAACCATAAGGAATCAGAGGAGTGTCGTGAGCGGGAATGAGCAGCCGGTGCAGCTGTGGGGTGGCCGGTTCGCCAGCGGGCCGGCGGAGGCGATGGCGGCGCTGAGCGCGTCGACCCATTTCGACTGGCGGCTGGCGCCGTACGACATCGCCGGGTCGCGGGCCCACGCGCGGGTGCTGCGGAAGGCGGGGCTGCTCACCGAGGACGAGCTGACCGGCATGCTCGCCGCGCTGGACACCCTCGCGCAGGACGTCGAGTCGGGCGCGTTCACCCCGACCGTCGCCGACGAAGACGTCCACACCGCGCTCGAACGCGGTCTGCTGGAGCGGGCGGGCACCGAACTCGGCGGCAAGCTGCGGGCGGGCCGGTCGCGCAACGACCAGGTCGCGACGCTGTTCCGGATGTGGCTGCGCGACGCCGCCCGTCGTGTGGTCGCGGGCACCCTCGGTGTCGTGGACGCGCTGGTTTCGCAGGCGAAGCGGCACCCGGACGCGATCCTTCCCGGCCGCACCCACCTGCAGCACGCCCAGCCAGTCCTGCTGGCGCACCACCTGCTCGCGCACGGCCAGTCGCTGCTGCGCGACGTCACCCGGCTGCGTGACTGGGACGCTCGCACCGCCGAGTCGCCCTATGGCTCCGGCGCGCTGGCGGGGTCCTCGCTCGGTCTCGACCCGGAGGCCGTCGCCGAGGAGTTGGGCTTCGACACCAGTGTCGAGAACTCCATCGACGGCACCGCCTCGCGGGATTTCGTCGCCGAGTTCGCCTTCGACGTCGCGATGCTGGCGGTCAACCTGTCCAGGATCGCCGAAGAGGTGATCATCTGGAACACCGCCGAATTCGGCTACGTCACCCTCGACGACGCCTGGGCGACCGGCAGCTCGATCATGCCGCAGAAGAAGAACCCCGACGTCGCCGAGCTGACCCGCGGCAAGGCCGGGCGGCTCATCGGCAACCTGACCGGTCTGCTCGCGACGCTCAAGGCGCAGCCGCTCGCGTACAACCGTGACCTGCAGGAGGACAAGGAGCCGGTCTTCGACTCCGTCGAGCAGCTGGAACTGCTGTTCCCGGCGATCGCGGGCATGCTCGAGACGCTGACCTTCCACACCGACCGGCTCGCCGAACTGGCGCCCGCCGGCTTCACCCTCGCCACGGACATCGCCGAATGGCTGGTGCGCCAGGGCGTTCCGTTCCGTGTCGCGCACGAAGCGGCGGGGGAGAGCGTCCGCGTCGCCGAAGCCCGCGGAGTCGGCCTGGACGAACTGACCGACGAAGAGTTCGAGAAGATCAACCCGGTCCTGACCCCCGCCGTGCGCGAGGTGCTGACCGTCGAGGGCTCCGTGAGTTCGCGCAACGCTCGCGGCGGTACCGCTCCGGAGCGGGTCGCCGAGCAGCGGGACCGGCTGGTCGCGCGGGTCGCCGAACACCGCGCCTGGCTCGGCTGAGAAGTACTTGAAGGTCCTCTTCCTTGCGCCTGACGCAAGGAAGAGGACCTTCAAGATCGCTTCGCGGCCTTCCGGAGCTTCGCACGGACCGCGCGGGTCGCGACCGGTCCGAGCCCCTCGAAGACGTCGACCAGGACGGCGAGCTGCTCCAACGCTGCCAGTGCCTGTTCGCTGCCCTCGGGATTCACCGACTCGAACAACGTCAGGCCGAGAAAACCGGCGGAGACCGCTTGGGCGAGCCCCTCGGTCTCCGCGAACTCCAGCACCGGCGAATCGGCCAGCACACGGTCGAGGGTGACCCGGACTTCGCGCACCCAGTTGTCCAGCGCCTGCCGCGTAGCCTCGGCCAGCCGTCCGCCGAGCGTGGTGACTTCGGCGAACCGGTCGCGGAAGTGGGCGACGAGGCCTTCGGTCGCCGTCACGCAGGCCTGCGCGATCAATTCCTCGACACTGCCGAAGTGGTAGAAGATCAGCGCCTGATTGGTGCCCGCCGCGGTGGCGACGGTCCTGGCCGAAACGGCGGTGATCCCGCACTCGTCCCGTTAAGGTCGACCAGGGAGAATGCGACTTAAGGGGAGTGCGGCACATGGAGACCGGCAGGCAGTTCACCCGGCGCGAGTTGGCGCTGGATCCGGTGGAGCTGTCCACACTCCTGCTCGGTGCGGTGATCGAAGCGACCGGCCCCGACGGCACGGTCGCCGTCCGGCTGGTCGAGGTCGAGGCCTATCGAGGGCTCGACGACCCCGCGTCACACTGCTATCGCGGCAAGACGCCGCGCAACGCGGTCATGTGGGGACCGGCGGGGCACCTGTACGTGTACTTCGTCTACGGCATGCATTTCTGCGCGAACGTCGTCGGCACGGAAGACGGGCAACCGGGCGCCGTGCTGCTGCGTGCCGGGGAGGTGGTGACCGGCGCGGACATCGCCAGGGTGCGCAGGCCATCGGCACGGGGCAACGGCAAGCTCGCCAAAGGCCCGGCCATCCTCACCTCGGTACTCGGCATCGACCGGGCCGAGAACGGCGTCGACCTGACCGACCCGGCATCACCCGTCCGGTTGTTCACCGGCGAACGCGTTCCCGAAGCGGACATCCGCACCGGGCCACGCGTCGGCGTCGCGATGGCGATGGACACGCCGTGGCGGTTCTGGATCGACGGATCGCCCGCGGTCTCCACCTACCGCCGCGGCGGCAAGCGACGGGCCGCCGCCCCCGGCCGATAGTCGGTTGACCTGGTGCGGGAGGATCTACAGGCGTGAGCGAGCACATCCTTGACGAGTTGACCTGGCGCGGCCTGATCGCGCAATCCACCGACATCGACGCACTGCGGCGAGACCTCGACCAAGGACCCCTCACGCTCTATTGCGGATTCGACCCGACCGCGCCCAGCCTGCACGCAGGCAACCTGGTCCCGCTGCTGATGCTCTCCCGTTTCCAGCGGGCCGGTCACCGGCCGATCGTGCTGGCGGGCGTCGCGACCGGGATGATCGGCGACCCGCGCGACACCGGTGAGCGCACACTCAACACGCTGGACACCGTCGCCGAGTGGGCGGACCGGATCCGCGGGCAGCTGGAGCGCTTCGTCGACTTCGACGACTCGCCGACCGGCGCGGTCATCGAGAACAACCTGAACTGGACCGGCAAGCAGACCGTGGTCGAGTTCCTGCGCGACGTCGGCAAGCACTTCCCGGTCAACATGATGCTGAACCGCGAGACGGTGAAGCGCCGCCTCGAGGCCGACGGCATGTCCTACACCGAGTTCAGCTACCTGCTGCTGCAGTCGCAGGACTACCTGCACCTGTACCGCGAGTACGGCTGCAAGCTGCAGATCGGCGGCTCGGACCAGTGGGGAAACCTCGTCGGCGGCGTCGACCTGATCCGCCGGACCGATGGTGGTCACACCCACGCGCTGACCGCACCGCTGGTCACCGACACCGAAGGACGCAAGTTCGGCAAGTCCACCGGTGGCGGCAGTGTCTGGCTCGACCCGGAGATGACCTCGCCGTACGCGTGGTTCCAGTACTTCGTGAACGTCGCCGACGCCGACGTCATCCGCTACCTGCGGATGTTCTCCTTCCTCGGGCAGGAGGAGATCGCGGCACTGGCCGAGGACACCGAACAGCGTCCCCACCTGCGGTCCGCGCAGCGGAAGCTGGCGGAGGACTTCACGACCCTGGTGCACGGCGAAGAGGCGACCCGCCAGGTCATCGCCGCGAGCCAGGCGCTGTTCGGCAGGGGAGAGCTGCGTGAGCTCGACTCGGCGACCCTCGACGCCGCCATGGCCGAGGTCCCCAACGGCGAGGTCGACCCGAACGGCGAGTCGACCATCGTCGACCTGCTGATCGCCGCCGGGCTCGTCGACAGCAAGGGCGCCGCGCGCCGCACCGTCAAGGAAGGCGGCGCGTACGTCAACAACACCAAGATCGCCGACGAGGAGTGGAAGCCGTCCGCGGACGACGCTCTGCACGGCCGCTGGCTCGTGGTTCGCAAGGGCAAGCGCAACGTCGCCGGCGTGCGCGTCGGGGGCTGATCGCGGCCCAGGCCCGAAACAGGGCCCCTGACCTGCGGAAACGCAGTTAAGGTACCCCCCTGTTTCGGGCCCTTCCGGGGCGTGTAAAGTTCTCCAAGTCGCCAGGGAAACCGGGTGGCCGACCGGGACACGAACCAAGCTCTCGCCTCGGAGTTGAAAGACTCAGTGCGATTGAGTGGGTGTCCCACCAAAAACTGCTAGGAATGACTGCTTCGGATAAGGCCGTGTAGCTGCGGTGCGATCTGGGGTGTGTTGCTTGAGAACTCAACAGTGTGCTAGTGAACTAAGCCAGTAGAGCTTATGTATTTGAACCTCGTTTGAGGTTCCTTTGAGAGCAAGTAAATTTGCCTCGATCAAATTTGACATTGTTGGAGAGTTTGATCCTGGCTCAGGACGAACGCTGGCGGCGTGCTTAACACATGCAAGTCGAACGATGAAGCCTTTCGGGGTGGATTAGTGGCGAACGGGTGAGTAACACGTGGGCAATCTGCCCTGTACTTTGGGATAAGCCTGGGAAACTGGGTCTAATACCGGATATGACCGGGCCTCGCATGGGGTTTGGTGGAAAGCTCCGGCGGTACAGGATGAGCCCGCGGCCTATCAGCTTGTTGGTGGGGTAATGGCCTACCAAGGCGACGACGGGTAGCCGGCCTGAGAGGGTGACCGGCCACACTGGGACTGAGACACGGCCCAGACTCCTACGGGAGGCAGCAGTGGGGAATATTGCACAATGGGCGCAAGCCTGATGCAGCGACGCCGCGTGAGGGATGACGGCCTTCGGGTTGTAAACCTCTTTCGCCAGGGACGAAGCGCAAGTGACGGTACCTGGATAAGAAGCACCGGCTAACTACGTGCCAGCAGCCGCGGTAATACGTAGGGTGCGAGCGTTGTCCGGAATTATTGGGCGTAAAGAGCTCGTAGGCGGTTTGTCGCGTCGTTCGTGAAAACTCCACGCTTAACGTGGAGCGTGCGGGCGATACGGGCAGACTTGAGTTCGGTAGGGGAGACTGGAATTCCTGGTGTAGCGGTGAAATGCGCAGATATCAGGAGGAACACCGGTGGCGAAGGCGGGTCTCTGGGCCGATACTGACGCTGAGGAGCGAAAGCGTGGGGAGCGAACAGGATTAGATACCCTGGTAGTCCACGCTGTAAACGTTGGGCGCTAGGTGTGGGCGACATCCACGTTGTCCGTGCCGTAGCTAACGCATTAAGCGCCCCGCCTGGGGAGTACGGCCGCAAGGCTAAAACTCAAAGGAATTGACGGGGGCCCGCACAAGCGGCGGAGCATGTGGATTAATTCGATGCAACGCGAAGAACCTTACCTGGGCTTGACATGCGCCAGACATCCCTAGAGATAGGGCTTCCCTTGTGGTTGGTGTACAGGTGGTGCATGGCTGTCGTCAGCTCGTGTCGTGAGATGTTGGGTTAAGTCCCGCAACGAGCGCAACCCTTATCCTACGTTGCCAGCGCGTGATGGCGGGGACTCGTGGGAGACTGCCGGGGTCAACTCGGAGGAAGGTGGGGATGACGTCAAGTCATCATGCCCCTTATGTCCAGGGCTTCACACATGCTACAATGGCTGGTACAGAGGGCTGCGATACCGCGAGGTGGAGCGAATCCCTTAAAGCCGGTCTCAGTTCGGATCGCAGTCTGCAACTCGACTGCGTGAAGTCGGAGTCGCTAGTAATCGCAGATCAGCAACGCTGCGGTGAATACGTTCCCGGGCCTTGTACACACCGCCCGTCACGTCATGAAAGTCGGTAACACCCGAAGCCCATGGCCCAACTGCTTGCAGAGGGAGTGGTCGAAGGTGGGACTGGCGATTGGGACGAAGTCGTAACAAGGTAGCCGTACCGGAAGGTGCGGCTGGATCACCTCCTTTCTAAGGAGCAACACATCCACCCCGCCGGGATACCCGGAGCAACGGTGGTGGAGTGGGCACGGCTCAACACCCGAATGTGGTGTTGCCGGGCTTGCTCAAGGAATTGTGGAACTACTGGTTATGGTGTCGCCGGCTTCTGCTGGGACGCTCAAGTACTGCATCTTCGGGTGCGTGGAACGGGTGCTTCTGGGGAGTCGGAGGGATTGTTCGCTGGCATGCTGTTGGGTCCTGAGGCAACACGCCGAGGGGCTTACGCCCCGGGACGTTTGTTTCTGGTGTGGTGTTTGAGAACTGTAGAGTGGATGCGAGCATCTTTGTGGTCAAGTTGTTAAGGGCACATGGTGGATGTCTTGGCTTCAGGAGCCGATGAAGGACGTGGGAGGCTGCGATATGCCTCGGGGAGCTGTCAACCGAGCTGTGATCCGAGGATTTCCGAATGGGGAAACCCAGCACCAGTTATGTGGTGTTACCCGCATCTGAATATATAGGGTGTGTGGAGGGAACGCGGGGAAGTGAAACATCTCAGTACCCGTAGGAAGAGAAAACAACCGTGATTCCGTGAGTAGTGGCGAGCGAAAGCGGAAGAGGCTAAACCGTTTATATGTCAAGCTGTCAGGCGTTGTATGAGCGGTGTTGTGGGACCCAGCGTCGAGGATCTGACAGTCCTCGGAATGATCGCGCGTGTTAGTGGAACGTCTTGGGATGGGCGACCGGAGTGGGTGAGAGTCCCGTACGCGAAAACACGTTGTGGATTGTTTGTTTGGTGTTCCCGAGTAGCAGCGAGCTCGTGGAATTTGCTGTGAATCTGCCGGGACCACCCGGTAAGCCTAAATACTTCCTGAAGACCGATAGCGGACTAGTACCGTGAGGGAAAGATGAAAAGTACCCCGGGAGGGGAGTGAAAGAGTACCTGAAACCGTGTGCCTACAAGCCGTCAGAGCCCGAGCACATCCTTGTGATGTTGAGGTGATGGCGTGCCTTTTGAAGAATGAGCCTGCGAGTTAGTGCTGCGTGGCGAGGTTAACCCGTGTGGGGTAGCCGTAGCGAAAGCGAGTCTGAATAGGGCGATTGAGTCGCGTGGTCTAGACCCGAAGCGGAGTGATCTACCCATGGCCAGGCTGAAGCGTCGGTAAGACGACGTGGAGGGCCGAACCCACTTAGGTTGAAAACTGAGGGGATGAGCTGTGGGTAGGGGTGAAAGGCCAATCAAACTCCGTGATAGCTGGTTCTCCCCGAAATGCATTTAGGTGCAGCGTCACATGTTTCTCCACGGGGGTAGAGCTACTGGATGGTCTAGGGGCCTTACCGGGTTACCGAAATCAACCAAACTCCGAATACCGTGGTGTGAGAGTGTGGCAGTGAGACGGCGGGGGATAAGCTTCGTCGTCGAGAGGGAAACAGCCCAGAACACCAGCTAAGGCCCCTAAGTGTGTGCTCAGTGGGAAAGGATGTGGGATTGCCCAGACAACCAGGAGGTTGGCTTAGAAGCAGCCACCCTTGAAAGAGTGCGTAATAGCTCACTGGTCAAGTGGTCCTGCGCCGACAATGTAGCGGGGCTTAAGCACACCGCCGAAGCTGTGTCATTCATACATGTACATCCATCACCTCCTTGAGAGTGTGATGCAGTGGTATGGATGGGTAGGGGAGCGTCCTGCATCCAGGGAAGCGGCGGCGGAAGCCAGTCGTGGAGGGTGTGGGAGTGAGAATGCAGGCATGAGTAGCGAATGCAGAGTGAGAAACTCTGCCGCCGGATGACCAAGGGTTCCTGGGCCAGGCTAATCCGCCCAGGGTAAGTCGGGACCTAAGGCGAGGCCGACAGGCGTAGTCGATGGATAACGGGTTGATATTCCCGTACCCGAGCACGTGCGCCCAGGATGAGGCGGTTGATACTAACCACCCAAAGCCGGTTACCGATGTCTTCGGACGGAGGTTTCTGTGTGGAGCGTGGGATCTGATTCCGTAGTAGTCGAGTGATGGGGTGACGCAGGAAGGTAGCTCCGCCAGTGAGTGGTAGTACTGGTGTAAGCGTGTAGACCGAGTGGTAGGCAAATCCGCCGCTCATCAAGGTTGAGACGTGATGCGTAGCCGATTGAGGCGAAGTAGAGTGATCCTATGCTGCCGAGAAAAGCCTCTAGCGAGTGCGTGCACGGCCCGTACCCCAAACCAACACAGGTGGTCAGGTAGAGAATACTAAGGCGATCGGGTGAACTGTGGTTAAGGAACTCGGCAAAATGCCCCCGTAACTTCGGGAGAAGGGGGGCCAAACACTCTGAAGTCCCTTGCGGACTAGGGGTGGGTGGCCGCAGAGACCAGCGGAAAGCGACTGTTTACTAAAAACACAGGTCCATGCGAAGTCGCAAGACGATGTATATGGACTGACGCCTGCCCGGTGCTGGAACGTTAAGAGGACCGGTTAACCCTTCGGGGTGAAGCTGAGAATTTAAGCGCCAGTAAACGGCGGTGGTAACTATAACCATCCTAAGGTAGCGAAATTCCTTGTCGGGTAAGTTCCGACCTGCACGAATGGCGTAACGACTTTCCGGCTGTCTCAACCACAGGCCCGGCGAAATTGCACTACGAGTAAAGATGCTCGTTACGCGCGGCAGGACGGAAAGACCCCGGGACCTTTACTATAGTTTGGTATTGGTTTTCGGTTCGGCTTGTGTAGGATAGGTGGGAGACTGTGAAGCTGGCACGCTAGTGTTGGTGGAGTCGTTGTTGAAATACCACTCTGGTCGGATTGGGAATCTGAACCTCGGACCATGATCTGGTTCAGGGACAGTGCCTGATGGGTAGTTTAACTGGGGCGGTTGCCTCCTAAAGAGTAACGGAGGCGCCCAAAGGTTCCCTCAGCCTGGTTGGCAATCAGGTGTTGAGTGCAAGTGCACAAGGGAGCTTGACTGTGAGACAGACATGTCGAGCAGGGACGAAAGTCGGGACTAGTGATCCGGCACCACCTGGTGGAAGGGGTGTCGCTCAACGGATAAAAGGTACCCCGGGGATAACAGGCTGATCTTGCCCAAGAGTCCATATCGACGGCATGGTTTGGCACCTCGATGTCGGCTCGTCGCATCCTGGGGCCGGAGTAGGTCCCAAGGGTTGGGCTGTTCGCCCATTAAAGCGGCACGCGAGCTGGGTTTAGAACGTCGTGAGACAGTTCGGTCCCTATCCGCCGCGCGCGTAGGATACTTGAGGAAGGCTGTCCCTAGTACGAGAGGACCGGGACGGACGAACCTCTGGTATGCCAGTTGTCACGCCAGTGGCATGGCTGGTTGGCCACGTTCGGAAGGGATAACCGCTGAAGGCATCTAAGCGGGAAGCCTGTTCCAAGATGAGGTATCCCACCCCTTGTGGGTTAAGGCCCCCAACAGACCATTGGGTTGATAGGCCAGAAATGGAAGCACAGTAATGTGTTGTCGAGTTGACTGGTACTAATAGGCCGAGGACTTGCCCACAAAGATGTTACGCATCCACTCTGCAGCTCTGAAACACCACACAACCACACACAATGTGTGAGCGTGTGTGGGTGTTTCATAGTGTTTCGGTGGTTATAGCGTCAGGGAAACGCCCGGTCCCATTCCGAACCCGGAAGCTAAGCCTGACAGCGCCGATGGTACTGCAACCGAAGGGTTGTGGGAGAGTAGGACACCGCCGGACTAACTTCAGGACAGGGTCCTGACCAGGGTTGAGAACCCCAACAGGTTCTCCCCGGTCAGGGCCCTGTCTCTTTTCATGTCCATGGACCGACTAGAATGGTCCGTTGGCCCACCTGACGGGTGGGCGCAAGTGTCGAAACTTTTCAATAGTGGCAGGAGGCCAGGTGTCCGAGTTCGGTCGACGTGACTCAGATGATGGCGCGTCCGGCCGGTCGGGTCGCCGGGACGACAGTCCCCGCGGAGGCCGGTCTGACGCGCAGCGAGGTGACCGGCGCGGTTCCGCCGGCGGACGGCAGGACCGGGGCGGCCGCGATGGTGGCTACCAGGGCCGCCCGCGCAGGGACGACCGTGGAGCCCGCGGTTCCGGGAGCAGCTACTCCGGCAAACCCGCGCGCAGCGGCGACGGCCCCCGTGACCAGCGCCCCGGTGGCAGCCGATTCGCAGGCCAGGGACGCGACGAGAACCGCCCCCGCTACACCAGCGACGACCGGTCCGGCGGCCGCGACAACGACCGTCGTGGCGGCTTCCGCTCCGACGACCGGCGCGACAACCGCGACTTCAAGGGCGGTGACCGCGGCGGTTACCGCTCGGACAGCCGCGACAGCCGTGGCGGCGACCGCGGTGGATATCGCGGTGGTGACAACCGGGACAACCGTGGCGGAGACAGCCGCGGCGGTTACCGCTCGGACAACCGGGGTGGCGACAGCCGCGGCGGTTACCGGTCCGACAGCCGTGGCGGCGATCGCGGTGGTTACCGCGGCGGCGACAACCGGGACAACCGCGGCAGTGACAGTCGTGGCAACGACAACCGCGGCAGTGACAACCGCGGCAGTGACAACCGCGGTGGCTACCGGTCCGAGAACAGGGGCGGCTACCGCTCGTCCGACAGCCGTCCTGAGCGCCGTTACGACAACCGCTCGGACAACCGTTCCGAGGGCCGGTACGAGAAGCGCTCCGACAGCCGTCCGGCCCGTTCCGGCTACGGCTCGGACAACCGCGGCCGTTCCGACGACCGCCCGTCCGGCAACCGTTACGAGGGACGCCCCCAGGGCAAGTCCTACGGCGACCGCGACGACCGGCGTCCGTCCCACGGCGACCGCGACAACCGTGGCGGCGACAAGTCCTATCGCGACCGTGACGATCGTGGCGGTTCCCGTTCCGGCGGGTACAACGGTGACCGGCGCGGCTCGTCCTCGGGCGACCGTCGTCCCAGCGGTGGTGGCTACGAGCGCAAGTCCTACGGCGACCGTGACAACCGCGGGGACCGTCGCCCGTCCGGCGACCGCCCGGAGAAGCGTTACGACGACAAGCGCGGCGACTCCCGTGGTGGATTCGACCGCAAGCGCGACGACCGTCCCCAGCGCGACCGGTCCGAAGGCCGCAAGGACTTCCGCTCATCGCCGCGTACCGAGGACAGGCCGGTCGACGACGAGACCTTGGCGCGCGAGCTGCTCGAGGCTCCCGAGCTGCCCGAAGGCATCGAGTTCTCCGACCTCGACGAAGAGGTCCGCCGGGAACTCCGCACCCTGCCCAAGGCACTCGCGGAGACCGTCGGCAAGCACCTGGTCGCGGCCGGTGGCCTCGTCGACGAGGATCCCGAAGCCGCGATGGAGCACGCCAAGTACGCGAAGGCCAAGGCATCGCGGGTCCCGATCGTCCGTGAGGCGCTCGGCCTGGTCGCTTACCACGCGGGCAACTGGTCCGAGGCGCTGTCCGAGCTGCGGGCCGTCCGCCGGATGACCCGGGCCGACGACCACATCGCGATCATCGCCGACGCCGAGCGCGCCATCGGCCGGCCGGAGCGCGCGCTCGACCTCGCGAAGGAGGTCGACAAGGAGCGCCTGTCCAAGGCGACTCAGATCGAACTCGCGATCGTCGCGGCGGGCGCGCGACGTGACCTCGGCCAGCTGGACGCCGCCGTCGTCTCCCTGCAGGGTGACGACCTCAAGGCGGAGAAGCGCGACCCCTGGAGCGCCCGGCTGTTCTACGCCTACGCCGACAACCTCGCCGCCGCCGACCGCAAGGACGAGGCGATCCGCTGGTTCCTGAACGCGGCAGAGGCCGACGAGGAGGACGAGACCGACGCCGCCGAGCGCGCCGCGGAGCTCACGAATGGCTGACGCCCTGTCGGCCGGATACGACGCGGTCCTGTTCGACCTCGACGGCACGGTCTATCACGGCACCGAAGTGGTCCCGGGCGCACCGGAAGCGCTTCGGGCGCTTCGGGACCACGGCACGGCCGTCCGGTGGGTGACCAACAACGCCTCCAAGGCACCCGCGGAGGTCTCCGCGCACCTGGAGGCACTCGGACTGCCCGCCACCCCCGAAGAGGTCCACACGAGCTCTCAGGCCGCCGCCGCCCTGCTGGGTGAGCGGTTGCCTCAGGGCGCGGTGGTCCTCGTCGTGGGTACGGATTCGCTGGCCGCCGAGGTCGAGTCCGCCGGCCTGCTGACGGTCCGGGAAGCCGGTCCGGACGTGGCCGCGGTGGTGCAAGGGCACTCGCCGCAGAACACCTGGGCGGCCCTCGCGGAGGCGTGTCTCGCCATCCGCGCGGGCGCGCTCTGGGTGGCGACGAACGTCGACGCGACCCTGCCCAGCGAACGTGGTCTGCTGCCGGGCAACGGATCGATGGTGGCCGCGTTGCGCCACGCCACCGGCGTCGAGCCGTTGGTGGCGGGCAAGCCGGCGCCGGGGCTGTTCACGACGGCGGCGCGGGACGCGGGCGCGGAACGTGCCCTCGTCGTGGGCGACCGGCTCGACACCGATATCGAGGGCGCGGTCGCGGCCGGGATCGACGCGCTCTGCGTCCTGACCGGCGTCGCCGACGCGGCGTCCCTGATCTCGGCGAGGCCCGAGGAGCGTCCGCGCTACCTCGCGTGGGACCTGTCCGGCCTGAGCAGCCGGGCGGATCTTCTCGAAATCGGGCTCAAGGACGGCTGGCGTGTCACCGCACAGGGTGACGTCCTCGAAGCCGATGGTGAAGGCGACTCCCTCGACCTGTTGCGCGCGTTGTGCGCGGCGGCCTGGGACTCGGGGATCACCGAGGTCCGTGGTGTGGGCGACACCGCCCGCGCCGCGCTCGCCGAGCTGCGCCTCGGCTGACCAGCGCTGCTAACTTGGTGGGGTGCAAGACCACTTCCACCCCGTGCCGCGACCGCCGGTGCCGGGCCCTCCGCCGGTGCCCGGGCCTCCGGCGGTCCATGCGGATCAGTACACGCAGCAGGACACGGATCCCCGAGCCGGGATCGACGAAGCCGTGGCGGGTCTCGACGACCTCGCCGCGCTTCCGCTCTCGGAGCACGTCGACCGGTTCGAGGCCGTGCACACCGAGCTGACGGTGGCGCTGTCCACCATCGACAAGGTCTGACCGCGTGCCCAAACGCGCCCGTCTGGACGCGGAGCTCGTCCGGCGGGGACTCGCCCGATCCCGGGAGCAGGCGTCGGCGCTGATCGCCGAAGGCAAGGTCACCGTGCGCGGCATGGTGGCCACCAAACCCGCGACCGGGGTCGAGTCCGGCGCGCCGATCGTGGTGCGCGACGGCGACGATCCGGGCTGGGCGTCGCGCGGCGCGCACAAACTGCTCGGCGCGCTCGAAGCCTTCACCCCGCAAGGTCTTTCCACCGAGGGAAAACGCTGCCTCGACGCGGGCGCCTCGACCGGTGGCTTCACCGATGTCCTGCTGCGCAACGGCGCCGCCACGGTGATCGCGGCCGACGTCGGCCGCGGCCTGCTGGACTGGCGCCTGCGCACCGACGACCGGGTGGTCGTCCTGGACAAGACGAACGTCCGCAACCTGACCCCGGAAGACCTCGGCGGGCAGGTCGACCTCGTGGTCGGGGACCTCTCGTTCATCTCGCTCAAACTCGTGCTGCCCGCGCTGGCCGCCTGCGCGCGGGACGGCGCGGATCTGGTGCCGATGGTGAAACCGCAGTTCGAGGTCGGTAAGGACCGGCTCGGCAGCGGCGGCGTCGTCCGCGATCCGGAACTGCGCGCCGAATCGGTGCTCGGTGTGCTGGCCGAGGCCGAGAAGCTGGACCTGAGCCTGCGCGGTGTCGTGGCGAGCCCGCTTCCCGGGCCGTCGGGCAACGTCGAATATTTCGTCTGGCTTACCCGCGGGGCGGGGGAGACCGCCGGCACCGACGCCGAGCGGCTCGTCCGGACCGCAGTCCTGGAGGGACCCCAATGAGCGATCGCGAGGTGCTGCTCGTCGTGCACCCGGACCGGGACGCGACCCGGGACGCGGCACGCGAGGTTTCGGCCCGTTTCGCCAAGGCGGGTGTACGGCTTCGGGTCCTCGACGAAGACGTCCGGGAGATGCTGGAAGCCGATGGCGGGATCGGCGCGCCCTGCACGGTCATGGCACCGGAGCAGGACCCCGCCGCCGGCACCGAGCTGGTGTTCGTGCTCGGCGGCGACGGCACCCTGCTGCGGGCCGCGGAACTGGCGAGGCCGAACGGCGTCCCGGTCCTCGGCGTGAACCTCGGCCGGGTCGGCTTCCTGGCGGAGGCCGATTCGGACAAGCTCGCCGACACCGTCCAGCGTGCCGTCGACGGCGACTACCAGGTCGAAGAGCGGATGACCGTCGACGTCGTCGTGACCGTCGACGGTGAGGAGACCGTCCACACCTGGGCGCTCAACGAGGCCAGTGTCGAGAAGAGCTCACGTGAGCGCGTCCTGGACGCACTCATCGAGGTCGACGGAAGGCCGGTGTCGTCCTTCGGCTGCGACGGCGTCCTGTGCGCCACTCCGACCGGCTCGACGGCGTACGCGTTCTCCGCGGGCGGGCCGATCATCTGGCCGGACGTCCAGGCCCTGCTGGTGGTCCCGAGCAACGCGCACGCGATGTTCTCCCGGCCGCTGGTCGTCTCGCGTGATTCGGAGATCACCGTCGCCATCGATCCGGACGGTTCGCCCGCCGTCCTGACCTGCGACGGATCGCGGACCTTCGATCTTCCCGCCGGCGCGGCCGTGCGGGTCACCTGCGGCCGGGTGCCGGTGCGCCTGGTCCGGTTGTGGGAAGGCCCGTTCACCGACCGGCTGGTGCACAAGTTCTCGTTGCCGATCAAGGGCTGGCGGGAGCGACACGCCCGCTGACGGATGTCGTGAAAGGGCCTTTGAAGACAACTTTCGTCGTCAAGGCCCCTTTCATGACGTGCCGGGTGCGGGAATGGTCGGGGTGGGCCGCTACGGTGGGCGTCGTGCTGGCCGAGATGCGCATCCAGGGCCTCGGAGTCATCGAGGACGCCCTGCTGGAACTGCACGCGGGCTTCACCGTCGTCACCGGTGAGACGGGTGCGGGCAAGACCATGGTCGTCAGCGGGTTGCACCTGCTCTCCGGCGGCCGAGCCGAAGTGTCCAAGGTGCGGACGGGAATGCTGAAGGCCTTCGTGGAAGGCCGATTCGAGCTGGGCGGTGCCGAGGGTGCCACCCGGATCGTCACCGACGCCGGGGCGGAGGTCGACGAGGACGGCAGCGTCATCGCGCTGCGCGCGGTCTCGGTCGACGGCCGGTCCCGTGCCCACCTCGGTGGCCGGTCGGTGCCGGTCGGGGTACTGGCCGACCTGTCCGAACAACTGATCGCCGTCCACGGGCAGAACGATCAGCTGCGGCTGCTGCGGCCCGCCGAGCAGCGCGCGGTGATCGACCGGTTCGCCGGTGAGGCCGTCACCGAACCGCTCGAGCGATACCGCGCGGTCCGGGACGAGTGGCTCGCCGTCGTCGCCGAACTGACCGAGCGCTCCACCCGTTCCCGCGAGATGGCGCAGCAGGCCGATCTGTTGCGCCACGGCCTCGCCGAGATCGACGCCGTCGCGCCGGAACCCGGCGAGGACACGGAGCTCACGGAACAGATCAAACGGCTCGCCGCGGTCGACGAGCTGCGGTCGGCGGCCGGCGCGGCGCACGCGGCCGTCGCCGGTTCACCGGACGGGGATCCGGACGTACCCGGCGCGCTGGGGCTGATCGGGGAGGCGAGCCGCCACCTGACGGGTTCCGAAGACGCCGTGCTGCGTGACCTCGGGCCGCGGCTGGACGAGGCTTCGGTGCTGCTGTCCGAAGTGGGCACCGAGCTGGGCAGCTACCTCGAAACGCTCGACGCCGACCCGGCGCTCCTGGAGAAGGTGCTCGCGCGCCAGGCGGATCTGAAGCGGCTCACGCGCAAATACGCGGCCGATGTGGACGGTGTGCTCGCGTGGGCCGAAGACGCCCGCCGCCGGATGTCCACGATGGACACCTCCGAAGAGGCGCTGGCCGAACTGGCCAAGCGCCGCGACGAACTCGCCGTCAAGCTGGCGGAACACGCGCTCACGCTGTCGGAGGCTCGGGTCGAGGCCGCCGCCGAACTCGCCGAGGCGATCACCGCCGAGATGTCCGGGCTCGCCATGGGGCAGGCCGAGATCGAGATCACCGTCGAGCGGCGCACCGTGGAAGAGAGCGACACGCACGCGGTGAAGGTCGACGGCAGGCTCGTGCACGCCGGGCCCGACGGTGTCGACGATGTCGAGCTGCTGCTGCGGGCGCACAACGGCGCGCCGCCGCTTCCGGTGCACAAGGCCGCTTCCGGTGGTGAGCTTTCCCGCGTGATGCTGGCGATCGAGGTCGTCCTCGCGCACGCGGACACCGTGCAGACACTGGTGTTCGACGAGGTCGACGCCGGGGTCGGCGGCCGGGCCGCGGTCGAGATCGGCAGGCGGCTCGCGCGGCTCGCGCGCAGTCACCAGGTCCTGGTGGTCACGCACCTGCCGCAGGTGGCCGCGTTCGCCGACCAGCATCTGGTGGTGGACAAGGGCACCAGCGGCGGGGTGACGCGCAGTGGTGTGCGCGTGCTCGAACAATCCGAGCGTGTCGTCGAGCTCGCCCGCATGCTCGCCGGAATGGAAAGCACCGAGACCGGCCGGGCGCACGCGGAGGAATTGCTCGCCGTGGCCGAGGCCGACAAGAGCGCGCCGGACAAGCCCAAAGCCCGTCGCGGGGGGAAGCGGAAGAAGGCGAAGTAAGCTCCGTCTGCGTGAGTCCGTGAAGGCCTCCTTCCCTACCTTCAGGGTAGTGAAGGAGGCCTTCACTACTTCTCTCGCTCTGGCCGGGGCGAGGTACTCGGAAGAGTGTTGCGAAAGCCACTTTCGCAACACTGAGGGTTGCGAAAGTGGCTTTCGCAACGTTCGTCGCGGGAGGCCGCGGCCGAACCGGTGTGGGTTAATCGGCGTGTTTCCATCGGCGTGGCGGACACGGAAGGCCGCGCGAATTTGTCACTATCGGTCGCATGAAGCTCACCGGCTTGCTCTCGCGTAACCAAGAGACCCTCCCCGGGATCACCGGCGTCGCCAGGGTCGACCGGCGTACGCGCGAGCTGCTCCGACGGCTGAGCCCCGGCGACATCGTCGTCCTCGACCAGCTCGACCTGGACCGGTCGACGGCCGATGCCTTGGTGGAGGCCGAAGTCGCGGCGGTGGTGAACGCCTCGCCGTCGATCTCCGGCCGTTTCCCCAATCTGGGCCCGGAGATCCTGCTGGAGGCCGGGATCCCGCTCGTCGATTCGGTCGGCGGCGAGCTGCTGCGCAAGGTCAAGGACGGCACGAAACTCCGCCTGCACGAAGGCGTCGTCTACATCGGTGAGCGGCAGCTCGGCTCGGGTGTCCAGCAGACGCGGGAGAGCGTCGCGGACCAGATGATCGAGGCCAAGGCCGGGATGTCCACCCAGCTCGAGGCGTTCTCCGCGAACACGATCGAATTCCTCCGCCGGGAGCGCAGCCTCATCCTCGACGGTGTCGGTGTCCCGGAGATCCGGGTTCCGCTCAAGGACCGGCACGCCCTCGTGGTCGCGGGCGGCAACGGGCACGCCGAAGACCTCAAGAAGCTGAAGAAGTACATCGGCGAGCACCGGCCGGTGCTGATCGGTGTCGACGCCGGGGCCGACACCCTGCGCGCGCAGGGGTACCAGCCGGACGTCATCGTCGGCGACCCGCACGGGATCGGCGCGGAGACGCTGCGGAGCGGTGGTGAGGTCGTGGTGCCGGCGCAACCGGACGGGCACGCGCCGGGTGTCGAGCGCATCCAGGACCTCGGGATCGGCGCGGTCACCTTCCCCGCGACGGGCAACGCCGAGGACCTGGCGCTGCTGCTGGCCGACGCGCACGAGGCGAGCCTGGTGGTCACCGTCGGTTTCCAGGCGACGCTGCGGGAGTTCCTCGACCACGGCCGGTCCGGCTCGAACCCGTCGACGTTCCTCACCCGGCTCAAGCTCGGCACGAAACTGGTCGACGGCAAGGCGGTCGCGACCCTGCACCGCAGCCGGGTGTCCATCGGCGCCATCGTCCTGCTGGTCGTCGCGACCCTGGTTGCCGTAGCGGCCGCACTGCTGGTGTCCGACGTGGGTTCGGTCTATCTCGACTGGATCCGCGACACCTGGAACTCGTTCATCGCCTGGGGCAAGGGACTCTTCACGTGATTTCACTGCGGTACCACATCGTTTCCATCGCCGCCTGCTTCCTGGCGCTCGCCCTCGGAGTGGTGCTCGGGTCCACGGCGCTGAACGGTGCCCTGCTCTCCGGTCTCGCCGGCCAGAAGGAGGATCTGGGTTCCCAGGTCGCGGATCTGGAGGCACAGCGCAACACGCTCAACGCCAGGCTCGGTGACGCGGACGCGTTCGCCGGCGCGATGGGGCCGAAGGTCGTCGCCGGGCAGCTGGACAAGCGTTCGGTGGTGCTGGTGACCACCGAGGACGCGAAGCCCGCGGACCGCGACGCGCTCAAGCAGCTCGTCGGTCAGGCCGGCGCCGCCGTCACCGGGGAGATCCAGCTGACCGAGGCGTTCTCCGACCCGATGCGGTCCGATCAGCTGCGCGACGTCGTTTCCCGGCTCCAGCCCGCCGGTGTCCAGTTCCCGACCGCGGGCGACCCGGGCACCCTCGCGGGCGCTCTGCTCGGCTCGGTGGCGTTGCTGAACAAGGACAACGCGCAGCCGCAGTCCACACCGGTGGAGCTGGCGGCCGCGCTCGGCGGGCTCACCGACGGCGGTTTCCTCAAGACCGGCGGGGAGGTGAAGCCCGCGCAGCTCGCGATCGTGCTCACCGGTACCAAGTACACCGGGGACGGCGCCGGTGACCGTGCCTCGACCATCGCGCGGTTCGCCGCGCAGCTGGACCGTTCCGGCGCGGGCACCGTCCTGGCCGGTGACGCGGGATCCGCCGACGGCACCGGCGCGATCGGCGTCGTCCGCGCCGACACCTCGTCGACCTCGATCCTGTCTACTGTGGACAATGCGGAGACCGCGGCGGGCCGGGTCACCACGATCTTGGCGCTGCGCGAACAGCTCGAAGGCGGCGCGGGCCGCTACGGTATCGCGGGTAACGCCCAGGCTCCGGCCCCCGGTATCGCGGCCGACGGCAACTAGCCTCCATCGCAATTCGTCATCTACTTGCGATCGTGGCCATCGCAAGTAGGTGACGAATTGCGGGGCCAGAGGCGGGTTTTGGGAAGCGGGCGGGCGTAGGAGCCGGCCCGGCTGGTCTTGAGGCCGAGAGCGACCAGGGATTCGGCCAGCCGGACCGCCGCCGCGACGCCGTCGATCACCGGGATGTCCAGCATCGCCGAGATGCGGCGATCGAGGCCGGTCATCCCCGCGCAGCCGAGGACGAGGACCTCCGCTCCCGCGTCGCGGGCGCGCCGTCCGGCGGTCAGCAGCGCCGATTCCGTCCGGCGTTCATCGGACAGTTCGAGGACGCCGAGCCCGGCACCGAGGACGCCGACGCAGTTCCGCGCGACGCCCGCGGCGTGCAGGCTGTCTTCGATGAGCCCGCACGTCCGGTCCAATGTGGTCACGACGCCGTAGCGTCTTCCCAGCAGACAGGCCAGATGCGCGGCGGCCTCGGTGATGTCGACGACCGGGACGTCGAGCAGTTCCCGGGCGCCTTCCCGGCCGTGCTCGCCGAAACCGGCCATCACGAGCGCGTCGAACGGCTCGTCCAGCCCGTCGAGCAGGTCGAGGACGGCCGCGGCGCTGAGGAAGCTGTCCAGCCAGCCTTCCGCGGATTCCGGGCCCCACGACGGGGTTCTGGCCAGGATCTCGGTGCCGGGGCTCGCCGCGGCGCGGGCGCCCGCCTCGATCTCCTTGGTCATCGCCTCGGTGGTGTTGCAGTTGGTGACCAGGATCCGCATCACGCGGCCCGCTGCTTCCGCGTCACGGCGAAGTACAGCGCCGCCGCCGAATCGGTGCCGATGAACCACGAGTACGGCGCGGCGGGGGCGAAGAACGGCACCAGCGCGATGATCGCGGACAACGCCGCCGTGGGCAGAAAGGTGATCATCGCCTTCGGGTTGAACCCGCGTTTGTAGTGGTACGGCGAATCGGGTCCGGCGACGAACAGCTTGCCGACGTCGATCCGGCCGCGTTTCACCAGGTAGTAGTCGACGATCATGATGCCGAACAGCGGGCCGAGGAAGGCCCCGAGGCCGCCGAGGAAGTAGTTGACCACCGCGGGGGAGGAGTACAGCTTCCACGGCAGCACGCACAACGCCGCGACGGCGCTGATCATCCCGCCGATGGTGAAGGTGATCCGTTTCGGCCAGATGTTGGCCAGGTCGTAGGCGGGCGAAACGAAGTTCGCGACGATGTTCACGCCCATGGTGGCGATCGCGAAGGTCAGCGCTCCGATGATCAACACGGGGGTGTTGTCGATGCGGGCCAGCAGTTCGGCCGGGTCGGTGATGGCTTCGCCGAACACCTGGAGACTGCCCGCGGTCACCAGGACCGACAGCAGCGCGAACGCCGTCGAGTTGATCGGCAGGCCCCAGAAGTTGCCGCGCCGCACCGTTTTCTGGTTGGGGGCGAACCGGGAGAAGTCGCAGAAGTTGAGCATCAGGGTGCCGTAGATGGACAGGATCAGGCCGACGGCGCCGAACCACTGCCGCACTTGCTCCCCTGTGGACAGTGCCTTCGGGTTGCTCGTCAAGGAGATGTTCCAGTCGGCGGCGGCCAGGATCCACACCGCGAGCGCGATCATCACGACCCAGATACCGGGACCGCACCAGTCCTGGAACTTGCGCACGGCTTCCATGCCGCGGGTGAGCACGAGCGCCTGCGCGAGCCACAACGCGAGGAAGCAGATCCAGCCGAGGGCGTGCAGGCCGAGGAAACCCACCTCTGTCAACGGTTTCAGGCCCGGATCGATCGCGAGCACAAGCAGCGTGATGGCCACGGACGCGAGATAGGTCTGGATGCCGTACCAGAAGATCGCGATGATCGCGCGAATCAACGCCGGCAGGTTCGCGCCGAAAGTGCCAAAACTGATGCGGGCGACCACGGGGAAGGGGACGCCGGTCTTCTGGCCGATCCGGCCCATCAGGTTCATGCCGAAGTAGATGAGCACGAAACCGGTCAGCAGCGCGGTGAACACCTGCCAGGCCGAGAGCCCGAGGACGAACAGGCCCGCCGCGAAGGTGTAGTTGCCCAGGTTGTGCACGTCCGACATCCACAGCGCGAAGATGTCGTAGACCTTCCAGCGGCGTTCTTTCGCCGGGGCGAGATCTTCGTTCCAGAGCCGGGGATCGGCGTTCTCGGTGGTAGGCGCTTCGGACCGGGTTGCTGGGGCGGCGGTCATGCGGGCCTCCGATCGACGGGGACGTCCGGTCGATTTGGTATCCCAAAATTTGGCATCCCAAATATCACCTCGCGGTGGCCCGCCGTCAAGGTTTCTGCCGATAAACTCGGTGTTACAAGCTGTTACAGCGGTGGTGAAGGGGGCTCAGGTGGCCGAGGAAGGACCGCGTCAGCCGCTGGCCGCGACCCGGCAGCGGGTCCGCGACGAGCTGCGTGAACGTATCCTCGCCGGACGGCTGAAGCCAGGGGACCGGCTGGTCGAACGCGAGCTCGCCGAGGACCTCGGAGTCTCGCGGGTCCCGGTGCGCGAGGCCATCCGCAGCCTGGAGGCCGAAGGGTTCCTCGCCGTCCAGTCGCCGCGGCGCATCGTCGTGCGCCAGCTGGCCAAGGCCGACGTCGAGGAGCTGTTCGACGTCCGCGAGGCGCTCGAAGGGCTCGCCGCCGGGCTGGCCGCCGAACGTGCGGGCAAACCGGGGCTCCGCGCGCTCGAACGGCTGCTCGCCGAAGCCGCCCGCGCGACCGAAAGCGGTGACCCGGCCCGGATCACCTCGCTCAACACCCGCTTCCACGATCAGATCGTCGCGCTCGCCGGCAACGGGTTGCTGCACGAGATCCTCCGCCCGCTCGAGGGCAGGCTGCGCTGGCTGACCAGCCAGAACGAGCACTGGGGTGAACTGCTCGACGAGCACCGCCGCCTCTACGACGCGATCGCCTCGGGCGACGCCGACCGCGCGCGGGCCCACGCCGTCGAGCATGTGCGGGTGAACCGGGAGGTCACGCTGAAGGCGCTGTTCCCCGAAGATGACGGAGAACGCTCCGCCGGGTGAAGCGGACATGTCAGACTCGCGGCATGATCACCGACGAACAACGGGCCGCCCGCACCGCGCGGGCGGTGGCCGCCGCGGTTTCCGCGGGACGCGACCTCGGCATCGCCGTCACCGAACCCGAGGTCCTGTACGACGTTTTCTCCGTCATCGTGCGGCTGGCGCCTTCACCGGTCGTCGTGCGCGTGCCGACCGTGCTGCCGCGCACGACCACACTGGAGACGCAGCTGACCGACCAGCGACGCGAACTCGCCGTCGCCGTCTGGCTCGGCGAGAAGGGGCTTCCGGTCGTCAAGCCGAGCCCGCTGGTGCCGGCGGAACCCGTGCAGCGCGACGGTTTCTCGATGACCTTCTGGGAACTCATCGAGTTCGTCGAGGACGCGAACCTCGCCGTCGAGCACTCGGCGAAGCTCGTCGCGAAGCTGCACGCCGCGCTCCGTGACTATCCCGGCGACCTGGCGTTCCTGAACGGTCTCGACCCGTTCATCCCCGACGGCCTCGCCCAGCTCGAAAGGCGGCCGGACCTGCTCGACGCGGGCGACCTCGACCGCGCCCGCCGCGAATGGGAGATCTTCCGGCCGATGCTGGCCTCGGAAGAGGCGTTCGCCGAGGCGTTCCCCGGGGCCACCGTCCAGCCGGTCCACGGTGACGCGCCGGGTTACAACCTGATCGTCACCACCGAAGGCGAGTTGTACTCCGACTTCGAACTCGTCAACCGCGGTCCGATCGAACGCGACCTCGCCTTCAACGGTCCCGAAGGCGTCGCGGCCTACAACGCCGCGGCCGCGGAACTCGGACTGCGCAAGGTCGACGAAGGCGTCCTTCGAACCTTCGAAGCGCTGGGCCTGCTTCAGGTGGTCGCGTGCCTGTCGATGGCGCCCGAACTCCCGATGCTGGTGGACGGCATGAAACCGATGATCGACCAGTGGCGGGCGACCCCGTTCGCGGGCGGGCTCGCTTAGCCGAGCATCGAGGTCCAGGCTTCGGCGAATCCGGGGAAGGTCTTCCCGACCGTCCCCGGGTTCTCCACCTCGACCCCTTCGACCTTCAGGCCGAGCACCGCGGCGGCCATCACCAGCCGGTGGTCGTCGTAGGTGCGGAACTTCCCGCCGTGCAGCGGCGCAGGCGTGATCCGCAGCCCGTCCTCGGTCTCGCGGACGTCGCCGCCCAGCGACGACAGTTCGGTGGCGAGCGCGGTCAGCCGGTCGGTCTCGTGGCCGCGAAGATGCGCCACCCCGGAGATGACCGACGGTCCCTCGGCGAAGCACAGCAGCGCCGCGATCACCGGCGTCAGCTCGCCGACGTCGTGCAGGTCCAGCTCGACGCCGGGAATCGTGCCGCTGCCGGTGACCGTCAGGCCCGCCGCGTCGAGTTCGGCGGTGGCACCCAGGACGGGCGCCAGGCTGCGCAGCCAGTCCCCGGGCTGTGTCGTCCGCTGCGGCCAGCCCGCGACGCGCACCGTGCCGCCGGTCGCGATCGCGGCGGCGACGAACGGCGCCGCCGTCGAAAGATCCGGCTCGACGATGTACTCGGGGCAGGAAAGCCGTGTCGGTGCGACGTGGAACTCGGCGCCCTCCCGGTCCACAGTGGCCCCGAACCGGCGGAGCATCTCGACGGTCATCGCGATATGCGGCTCGCTCGGCACCTGGCCGCCCACGAGGCGCACGGTGACACCCTGCTGGAACGACGGCCCGGCGAGCAGCAGCGCGGACAGGAACTGGCTCGACGCCGAGGCGTCCAGGTCGACCCTGCCGCCCCGCAAGCCGCCTTCGCCGTGGACGGTGAAGGGCGGCGCGTCGCGGCGGTCGTCGTCGATGCGGGCGCCGAGATCGCGCAACGCCTTCAGCAGCGGCCCGATCGGACGGCGGCGGATGGCCTCGTCGCCGTCGAACAGCGCCGGGCCGGTGCCCAGGGCGGCGAGCGCGGGGGTGAACCGGGCGACCGTGCCCGCGTTGCCGAGTTCGACCCGGACTGTCTCGTCGGGATGGACGCGGCCGGGACCGAGCGGGTGCACGAGGTAGCCGCCGATGCTGCCCTGCGAGTGGGCGCCGAGGGCGTAGATGGCGCCGAGCATCAGGCGCGCGTCCCGGGAGTCGAGCGGGGTCCGCACCCGCGTCGGCGCGCTGGCGAGCGCGGCGAGGACGTAGGCCCGGTTGGTGATCGACTTCGAACCGGGGACACGGATGTCCGCGTCGAGCGGGCCTTCCGCGACCGGTGCGGTCCAGGTGTCGTGCGCGTCTGTCACGTCGCGAGGGTAGCGGTTTTCCACTCCATCGGACGCTTGCGGCGTGGCCGGTGAGCGCCCCGGCGGGCGTGCGATAAGGTGGAAGCCCGTGGGACTTCAGTCGCGGGCTACCAAGTATGTCTTTGTCACCGGAGGCGTTGCCTCCTCTCTGGGTAAGGGACTCACGGCTTCCAGCCTGGGTCAGCTCCTTACCGCACGTGGGCTCCGGGTCACGATGCAGAAGCTGGATCCGTACCTCAACGTCGATCCGGGCACGATGAACCCGTTCCAGCACGGTGAGGTGTTCGTCACCGACGACGGCGCCGAGACCGATCTGGACATCGGGCACTACGAGCGTTTTCTCGACCGGGCTCTCGACGGCAAGGCGAACGTCACCACCGGGCAGGTGTACTCCGAGGTCATCGCCAAGGAGCGCCGCGGTGAGTACCTCGGCGACACCGTGCAGGTCATCCCGCACATCACCGACGAGATCAAGGCGAGGATCACCGCCGCGGCGGGCGCCGACGAGGACGGGAACAGCCCGGACGTCGTGATCACCGAGGTCGGCGGCACCGTGGGCGACATCGAGTCGCTGCCGTTCCTGGAGGCCTGCCGTCAGGTCCGCCATGACGTCGGCCGCGACCAGTGCTTCTTCCTCCACGTCTCCCTGGTCCCGTACCTCGCCCCGTCGGGTGAGCTGAAGACCAAGCCGACCCAGCACTCGGTCGCCGCGCTGCGCAACATCGGTATCCAGCCCGACGCGCTCGTCTGCCGCGCCGACCGCGAGCTGCCGGAGGACCTCAAGCGCAAGATCGGCCTGATGTGCGACGTCGACACCGAGGCCGTCATCGCCTGCCCCGACGCGCCGTCGATCTACGACATCCCGAAGGTGCTGCACCGTGAGGCGCTCGACGCCTACGTGGTGCGCCGCCTCGGGCTGCCGTTCCGCGACGTCGACTGGACCGTGTGGGGCGACCTGCTCGACCGCGTGCACAACCCGTCGGAGACGGTGCGGGTCGCGCTCGTCGGCAAGTACATCGACCTGCCGGACGCGTACCTGTCGGTCACCGAGGCGCTGCGCGCGGGCGGGTTCGCCCACCGCGCCAAGGTCCAGATCTCCTGGGTCCCCTCGGACTCCTGCGAGACCCCGGCCGGTGCGGCCGCGGCGCTGTCCGATGTGGACGGTGTGCTGGTGCCGGGCGGCTTCGGCGTCCGCGGTATCGAGGGCAAGGTCGGCGCCATCGCCTACGCCCGCACCCACGGGCTGCCGCTGCTGGGCCTGTGCCTCGGCCTGCAGTGCATGGTGATCGACGCGGCGCGGAACCTGGCGGGTATCAAGGACGCGAACTCGGCCGAGTTCGAGGACGGCCCGAACCCGGTCATCTCCACGATGGCCGACCAGCGTGACGTCGTCGCCGGCGAGCGCGACATGGGCGGCACCATGCGGCTCGGCGCCTACGTCGCCAAGCTCAAGCCCGGCTCGCAGGTCGCGAAGGCCTACGGCAGCACCGAGGTATCCGAGCGGCACCGTCACCGCTACGAGGTCAACAACGCTTACCGCAAGCGCCTTTCCGACGCCGGTCTGGTGTTCTCGGGCACCTCGCCCGACGACCACCTGGTCGAGTTCGTGGAGTTGCCCGCCGACAAGCACCCGTTCTTCGTCGGCACCCAGGCGCACCCGGAACTCAAGAGCCGCCCGACCCGCCCGCACCCGCTGTTCAGCGCGTTCGTGAAGGCCGTCGTCGACCGCAAGGTCGCCGAGCGGCTGCCGGTCGAGCTGCCCGAAGCCGCCCAGACGGCGGCCCGGTGAGCGAGCCCGGCAAGCACGAGTTCACCGTCGCGTCCACAAAGGACGTCCACATCGGACGTGTCGTGGGGCTGCGGGTCGACGAGGTCGTGATGCCCGGCGGCGGCACCGCCCGCCGTGAGGTCGTCGAGCACCTCGGCGCGGTCGCCGTCGTCGCGCTCGACTCGGACGGCATGGTGACGCTGATCCACCAGTACCGTCACCCGATCGGGCGGCGGCTGTGGGAACTGCCCGCCGGGCTGATCGACAAGGCGGGGGAGGACCCCGTCGAGGCGGCCAAACGCGAGCTGGTCGAGGAGGTCGGGCTCAGCGCCGAGCGGTGGGAGACCCTGGTCGACGTCGCGGCGTCGCCCGGCTTCACCGACGAGGTCGTCCGCGTCTACCTCGCCCGCGGCCTGTCCGAAGTGGACAGGGAGGTCCTCGGCGACGAGGAGGCGGACCTCGTCATGCGGAAGTTCCCGCTCGCCGACGCGGTCCGGATGGCGCTGGCCGGTGAGCTGGTGAACGGGTCGACCGTCGGTGGCGTGCTCGCCGCGCACGCGGTGCTTTCGGGGGCGGCTTCGTCGCGGCCCGCCGACGCGCCTTGGGAGGACAGGCCGACGAAGTTCGCTTCGCGCGGCCTCTGACGCTCGTGAGTGGTAAGGACGGTTCTAACCGCCCTTACCACTCACGAGGCTCTAGGCGCGGAGACGGCGGCCCTGCGCGTCGGTGCCGCCGTTCGCCAGCAGCACGATCCCGTCGACGATCGGCCAGACCACCCCGACGCCGCAGGTGACCACCACGACCGCCAGCTGCCCCAAAGCGAGTCCGACATGGCCGGTGTAGAAGCGCCCGATCCCGAACGGCAGCACGATCTGCAGCACCCCGGCGGCGACCTTCGACTTCGGTGAATACGGCATGACCGCGGCAGGCTGCTGGTACACGGGCACGAACGGCGGCGGGTCGAACCGCGGCGCCAGGTACGCCGGATGCGGGGCGGGCAGGTCCTGGAACAGCGGCCGGAGTTCGCCGAACGTCACCGCCTCGTACGCGGCGAGGACACGGCCCTCGTACTCGTCCGGCGTGATCCTTCCCTGGCTGTAGTGGTCGGCGAGCAGCCGTGCCGCCTCCTCGCGCTCGGCGGTGCCGACGCGCATTTCGTCCGGGTCCGGTTGCTGGGACATGCTCCCAAGGTAGCCCGTTTCACACCCGCGACGCGGTACGCGCGGCGTACCCCCGAACGGGTCGCGGTGGTCCTAGAGTGTCCGTGTGTCACGGGCAGGCGGTACCGGAGTCGCCCAGGTGGTCGCCGCTTACCTCGACCATCTGGTGGTCGAGCGCGGAACCGCGAGGAACACCCTCGACAGCTACTCCCGCGACCTGCGCCGGTACACCGCGTACCTCGGCGCCGCCGATGTCGAGCGCTTCAGCGACGTCACCTCGGCGCACATCACCTCCTTCGGCGCGGCGCTGCGCGAAGGCGACGAAGAGCATCGGCCGCTCGCCGCGTCCTCGGCGGCCCGTGCGCTGGTCGCGGTGCGGGGGCTGCACAAGTTCGCGCACGCCGACGGCATCACCGAGAACGATCCGGCCCGCGAGGTGCGCCCGCCGGCCGCGGCCAAACGGCTGCCCAAGGCGCTGCCGGTGGACGACGTGCTGAAACTGCTGGAAACCCCGCCGCCCGAGGGCGAACGCCCGCTGCGGGACCGGGCCCTGCTGGAGCTGCTCTACTCCACCGGCGCGCGGATCTCCGAGGCCGTGGGGCTCGACGTCGACGACATCGACGACGCCGAACGGACCGTGCTGCTCGACGGGAAGGGCGGCAAACAGCGCATCGTGCCGATCGGCCGTCCCGCGCTGGAAGCGGTGCACGCGTACCTCGTCCGCGCGCGGCCGGCGCTCGCCACCCACGGGCGGGGGACGCCGGCGATGTTCCTGAACGCCCGCGGTTCCAGGCTTTCCCGGCAGAGCGCGTGGCAGGTCCTCAAGGACACCGCGGAATCGGCGGGGATCACGGCGGGCGTCTCGCCGCACACGCTGCGCCATTCCTTCGCCACGCACCTTCTCGAAGGCGGCGCCGACGTCCGGGTCGTGCAGGAACTCCTCGGCCACGCTTCGGTGACCACCACCCAGGTGTACACGCTGGTCACGGTCAACACGCTCCGCGAGGTTTACGCGACGGCACATCCCCGGGCGCTCGCCTAAACGACCCGGTCGGTCCCGGCGTGCCTCGTTGGCTCGACTCGCGGATCGCGCATAGGCTGCCGAGGATCCTGCCGAAGAGGAGCTTTCGCGCCATGTCGACACCGAACGAGCCGGCGAAGCCGTCCGCGTCCGCCGGTTCGGCCGCGGCGAGCCTCAGCCAGGTGACCATCGCAACCCCCGCCGAACACGACGGCGACGAACCGTCGGAGGACACGATCTCTTCCCGCGGCCGCAAGGCCAAGCGCGCCAAAGAAACCAAGCAGCAAGAACTCGAGAGGGACGGGATCGGCCCCACGGGCCGTCCGTACCGCGAGATCCCCGATCCGCCGCCGCTGGACCGGCACGGTCCCGCACTGGTGATGGCCATGTGCAACCAGAAGGGCGGGGTCGGCAAGACCACCTCGACCATCAACCTCGGCGCGGCGCTGGCCGAATGCGGCCGCCGGGTGCTGCTGGTCGACTTCGACCCACAGGGCGCGCTCTCGGTCGGCCTCGGCATTCAGCCGCACGAGCTGGACCAGACGGTCTACAACGTCATCATGGAGCGCTCGGTCGCCATCACCGACGTCATCCGGAAGACCAGGGTGGACGGCGTCGACCTGCTGCCTAGCAACATCGACCTGTCCGCGGCCGAGGTCCAGTTGGTCGCAGAGGTAGGGCGCGAACACACTTTGTTACGGGTCCTTCGTCCGGTCATGAACGACTACGACTATGTTCTTGTCGACTGCCAGCCCTCGCTAGGCCTGCTGACGGTGAACGCACTGACCGCCGCGGACGGTGTGATCATCCCGCTGGAGTGCGAGTTCTTCAGTCTGCGAGGCGTAGCGCTCCTGATCGACACCATCGAGAAGGTGCAGGAACGCCTCAACCCCAAACTGGACATCACCGGGATTCTCGCCACCATGTACGACCCGAGAACCCTGCACTCGAAGGAGGTCATGGCGAGAGTGGTGGAGGCATTCGGCGACACCGTGTTCGACACGGTGATCAACCGCACCGTGCGGTTCCCCGAGACGACGGTCGCGGGCGAGCCGATCACGACCTGGGCTCCCAAATCAGCGGGCGCGGCGGCCTACCGCGCGCTTGCCCGTGAGGTGATCGCTCGGTGAGCAGGCGAGCTTCCCTGCCCGGAGCGTCCGAACTTTTCAGGATCACCTCCAGCCCCGCCCTCGATCTCCCGCCCGCGCCCGAGCAGCCCGCCCCCTCGAAGGGGAACGGCAACGGGAACGGTTCCGGGAACGAGACGGGGAACGCGCACAAGGAACAGCTGGCCCGTGCCGCGCGCAGCGGGTCGGGGCGGACCAAGCACGACGCGAAGATCACCGTCTACGTCTCCGGTGACGAACTGCTGGCGATGGAGCAAGCCAGGCTGAACCTCCGGGCGAAGCACGGTCTCGTTCTGGATCGCGGCAGGCTGGTCCGCGAGGCGGTGGCCGTGCTGCTGGCCGACTTCGACGCGGCGGGCGAGGATTCGGTCCTCGTCCAGCGTCTGCGGGCGGGCAGCGAGGACGGGAAAGAGACCGAGAGCTGATGGACGACCCGGCCGCGGCTGCTCCCAGCGGCTCAGAGCCGGTCGAGCGGACAGAGGCAGACGAGACCCCCGTCGTGCACGAGACCGTGCACGGCGGGATGGTCCCCGAAGGACTGGCCAGCGAAGAGCTGAGCACGTCCAAGTTCAAGGTGAACCTGTCGAACTTCCAGGGCCCCTTCGATCTGCTGCTCCAGCTGATCTCGCAGCACCAGCTCGACGTCACCGAAGTCGCGTTGCACCAGGTCACGGACGATTTCATCGCCTACACCCGTGCGCTCGGCACGGAGTGGAACCTCGACGAGACGACCGAGTTCCTGGTCATCGCGGCGACCCTGCTCGACCTCAAGGCGGCACGGCTGCTGCCCGCCGCCGAGGTGGAGAGCGAAGACGACCTCGCCCTGCTCGAAGCACGAGACCTGCTGTTCGCGCGCGTGCTGCAGTATCGCGCGTACAAGCAGGTCGCGGCGCTGTTCGGCGAGCTGGAGGCCGGCGCGCTGCGACGGTATCCGCGGTCGGTCGCGCTCGAAGACCGGTTCATGGGTTTGCTGCCCGAGGTGATGCTCGGCGTCGACCCGGCGAAGTTCGCCGAGATCGCGGTCGCGGTCTTCAAACCGAAGCCGCCGCCGACGGTGTCGATCGCGCACATCCACATGGGCCGGGTCTCGGTGCGCGAACATGCCGCGCTGCTGCGGCTCAAGCTCGCGGAACGAGGCGAAGCGACCTTCGGTGAGCTTGTCGAAGACTGCGAGCACACCGTCGAGATCGTGGCGAGGTTCCTCGCGCTGCTGGAGTTGTACCGGGAGGCCTCGGTCCAGTTCGAACAGCTGGAGGCGCTCGCCGAACTGCACGTGCGCTGGACCGGCGGGTCCGTGGAGGAGGCGTCGGTGGCGGCCGAGCACGATCGCGCCGCCGCCGAGGACGAGGAGTACGGGTGAGCCCGGAAAACACCGAAGAGACCGATAAGACCGTGGAGACGCCGGAGCCCGAAGCGACCCCGGAGGCGGCCGAGGCCCCTGCCGTCGAGCCGGAGTCCGAGGCGGAGCCGCCTGCCGACGAAGGTCTCGTCGCGGCGGGCGACGGCGACTATCCCGACGTCACCTCCGACGAGGCGCTCGAAGCGGCGCTGGAGGCGTTGCTCCTGGTCGTCGACTCGCCCATCAACGAGGAATCGCTCGCCGACACGGTCGGCCAGCCGGTGTCGCGGGTGACCGTGGCGCTGCGCACGATGGCGCAGAAGTTCACCGAGCGGACCAGCGGAATCGACCTGCGCCGAGTCGGCGAAGGGTGGCGGTTCTACACTAGGGACGTCTATGCCCCGTTCGTGGAGAAGCTTCTGCTCGACGGCCAGCGTTCCAAGCTGACGCGAGCCGCACTGGAGAGCCTCGCCGTGATCGCCTATCGGCAGCCGGTGACCAGGGCCAGGGTCGCCGCCGTCCGAGGGGTGAACGTGGACGGGGTGATCAGGACGCTGCTGGCGCGCGGCCTGATCGAGGAGATGGGGACCGACCCCGAAACCACAGGCACGCTGTACGTGACGACCGAGCTGTTCCTGGAGCGACTGGGCCTCTCGTCCTTGGCCGACCTTCCGCCCATCGCTCCGTTGCTACCCGAAGTGGACACCATCGATGACATCTGACCCGCATCCCGACGGCATTCGGCTGCAGAAGGTCCTTTCGCAGGCGGGCGTCGCCTCGCGGCGCGCGGCCGAGGACCTGATCGTGCGCGGTCGCGTGAGCGTGGACGGCAAGGTGGTCACCGAGCTCGGCCGCCGGGTCGATCCGGACAACTCCGTGATCCACGTCGACGGCACCCGCGTCCAGGTCCGCGAGGACCTCGTCTACCTCCTCCTGAACAAGCCCAAGGGCGTGCACAGCACGATGAGCGACGACCGCGGGCGTCCGTGCGTCGGCGACTACCTGCGCGGCCGGTACGAGGAGACGCCCGGCATCGTGCACGTCGGCAGGCTCGACGAGAACACCGAAGGCCTCCTGCTGCTCACCAACGACGGCGACCTCGGCCACCGGCTGATGCACCCGTCGTTCCGCGTGCTGAAGACCTACTTCGCCGAGGTCGAGGGCATCGTCCCGCGCGGGCTCGGCAAGGAACTGCGGGCGGGCTTCGAGCTGCCGGACGGCATCGTCAAGGTCGACCAGTTCCGGGTCAAGGACATGCTGGCCGGGCGCACCCAGATCGAACTGGTCATCCACGAGGGTCGCAAGCACATCGTGCGGCGGCTGATGGCGGCCACCGGGCACCCGGTGCGCAAACTGGTCCGGACCGCGCTCGGCGACGTCCAGCTCGGTGCCCAGCGCTCGGGCTCGATCCGTCGGCTGAACCGCGGTGAGGTCGGTTCGCTGTACCGCGCCGTCGATCTGTAACCAAGACTTTCCGCTCTACTGCACGGGTGATCTCCGCGTTTAGCTCTCTCTGACGGGCTTTCAGCCGACGGGGAAGGGCTCAACCGTGAAAACAGTCGTGCTGGCAGGGATCTTGGCGGTCGCCGCGGCCGTGGTCGCGGCACCGCAGGCCGCGGCGAAACCGCGGAGCAGCGAACCGGTCTACGATTTCGCCCAGGCCGTCCGCGAGACGGCTTGGGTGGACATCGGTCTCGACGGGGACGGCGACGGCCGGTCGGACCGGGTCGCCGCGGACATCATCCGGCCGAAGGAACCGGCGGCGCAGGGCAAGAAGGTCCCGGTCATCATGGACGCGAGCCCGTACTACTCGTGCTGCGGGCGGGGCAACGAGAGCGAACTCAAGACCTACGACTCGGCGGGCAGGCCGGTCGGCTTCCCGCTCTATTACGACAACTTCTTCGTCCCGCGCGGGTACGCCGTGGTCCTGGTCGATCTGGCCGGTACCAACAAGTCCCGCGGCTGCACCGACATCGGCGGGCCGTCGGACGTCAATTCGGCGCGCAAGGTCGTCGACTGGCTGAACGGCCGCGCGAACGGCTACACGACGGCGACCGGCCCGGCCAGGACGAACGCGACCTGGTCGACGGGCGCGGTCGGCATGATCGGGAAGTCCTACGACGGCACGGTGGCCAACGGCGTCGCAGCGACCGGCGTCGACGGGCTCAAGACCATCGTGCCGATCGGCGCCATCAGCTCTTGGTACGACTACTACCGCTCCGACGGCGCGAACCTGCGCCAGGGCAGCCCGGCGGGGTTGGCGCAGACCGTGTCCCGGCGCAACGGCGGGCAGAACTGCGGTGCGGCGAACCAGAAGCTCACCGCGGGCGCGACGGCGAACGGCGACTACAACGCGTTCTGGCTGGACCGGGACCACGTGCAGAGCGCTTCGAAGGTGAAGGCCAGCGTGCTCGCTTCGCACGGCCTCGGTGACCTCAACGTCAAGACGATCAACTTCGGGCAGTGGTGGGAAGCGCTGAACGTCGAGCGCAAGATCTGGCTGACGCAGGCCGGCCACGTCGATCCGTTCGACTACCGGCGGTCGGCCTGGGTCGACACCCTGCACAAGTGGTTCGACCACTACCTGCTCGGCGTGGACAACGGTATCGAGAAGACCCCGGGTGCGAGTGTGGAACGCGAGCCCGACGTCTGGGTGGACCAGCCGGCGTGGCCCGCGGGCAGCGCCGTCACCCTGCGCCCCGCGGCCGGGAGCACACCGGGTGTCGGCACGCTGGGCACGACCGCGGGAACGGGCACGGTCTCCTTCACGGACTCGTCCGGTCAGACTTCGAACAGCTGGGCCGCGAAGCCGACGGAGACCGCGAGCGGGCGCGTGCTGTTCAGCACCGGCGCGCTGGCGAAGGACCTGCATGTCTCCGGGACGGCGAAGGTGACCGTGACCGCGACGCCGTCGACGTCCACGGCCCGTCTTTCGGCGATCCTGGTGGACTACGGCCCGGCGACGATCCGGAATTACACCGGATCGAAGGAAGGCATCAAGAACGAGCTGACGCAGTCGTGCTGGGGCGCGAGTGCGCCCGGTAACGACGCCTGCTACCTGGACACGAGCACCGACGCGGTCTCGGTGGGACTGAACATCATCAGTCGCGGCTGGGCGGATCTGGCCAACCACGGTTCGCTGAGCCAGGAGTCGCCGCTGACGCCGGGACAGCCGTACACGATGACGTTCCGGCTGGCGAGTACGGACCATGTCGTCCCGGCGGGACATCAGCTCGCGCTGATCATCGGCGGTACGGACGGTTCGTTCATCTCCGGTCCGGCGCAGTACCCGAAGATCACGGTGGATCTGGGCAAGACCTCGCTGGCGCTGCCTGTCGCGGGCGCGGGACCGTCGGCGGTACCGGCTCCGCTTCCGGCGGCTCCGGCACAGATCGCACCGGCGACCGTTTCGGGACTTGAGCGCGGCTAGGTCTCGGCGCTGGACCCTCGCGTCATCCGTGTGATCACGCGAGTTACGCCGCCAAGCACGCGAGTTACGTCCTCGATCACGCGAGTTCCGCGCCCGATCACGCGCACCGTCCGGACCTGCCGCACGAACTCGTCGTGCTGATTCGGCGAACACACGTGATCGAGGGCGTAACTCGCGTGATCGGAGGCGTAACTCGCGAGTGCTGCGCGGGCCGGCACGATCGCGGATAGCCATGAACGGGCCGTTCCTTGCGAAATTCGCAAGGAACGGCCCGTTCATGGCGTCAGCGTCCGGCGGTGACGATCCAGACCCCGCCGGGGATCCGCACTCCCCGCGAAGTTTCGAATTCGCCGAGTGCCTCCCGGACCCGGTCACGGAGGCTCGCGACGGAGGCCGCATCCACATCGCGCAGGTTGTGCCGGATGGGGGCCATCGAGAAGACGAAATCCGTCGCGTCGGCGGTGTCCGCCCCGAAGCCCATTTCCGCGTCCACCGGGCTGATGCCGATGTCGCGGAAGCCCGCCGCCGTCAGCACTTCGGTGATCCGTTCGGGCGCGAGCAGTGAACCCATTCCCCGTGCGGCGGGGGAGGGTTCGCGGAGGTAGGGCGCGAGCGCCGCCGTCGCGCGGGCGTAGGCGCTGTCGACGTCGCCGGACCGTGGTCCCACGAAGGCCAGCCGCCCCTCCGGCGCCATCGCTTCGCGAAGATGCGTGAACGCCGCGACCAGATCGGCGAAGAACATCACGCCACCCCGGCTGATGACGACGTCGAAGCCGGGCCCGTCGAACGGATGAACCTGCGCGTCGCCCTGCTCGAACGCGATGTTGGTGATTCCCTCGGCCGCCGCGTCCAGACGAGCCCTTTCCAGCTGTGGCGCCGAAAGATCGATACCCAGAGCGTGCCCGCTCCCGGCCTTCTTCGCGGATATCCGGGTCGTGAGCCCGGTGCCGCAGCCCACGTCCAGGACGGCGTGACCGTCACGGATGTCCGCCGCGGCGAAAAGCGGCGCGTCGAAGGCTTCCATCATCCCGTTGTAGCGGTCCGGGCGATCCGCCCAGAGCCTGCCTTCCCAGCCGTTCCATGCCTCGGCCTGTTGCTGATTGACGATCGCCGTCATGGGCACCCCATCCGTCGTTACTAGAGTTGGACTCTAGTGTTTGACTCTAGAGATAGACTCCAGCCATGAGTGGTGTCAAGGGCGCCCGGTCCGAGCGGGCCGCGCGAACCCGGCGGCGGATCATCACGGCCGCCAAGGAGCTCTTCCTCGCCGACGGCTACGGCGCGACCACGCTTCAGCAGGTCGCGGAGCGGGCGGGAGTCGCGGTCCAGACCATCTACTTCACCTTCCGCAACAAGCCGACCCTGCTGAAGGAACTGGTCGACGTCGCGATCGCCGGTGACGACGGTCCACTGGCGACGATGGAGCGGCCGTGGTTCGCGCGGGTGGTGGACGCGCCGGACGCGCGTGAGGCGCTCAACGCTCTGATCGTGGGCAGCCGGGCCGTGCTCGAACGTGTCGCGGCTGTCAACGACATGGTCCGCACGGCGATCGCGGCTCATCCCGAGCTGCGCGAACTATGGCCTGATCGCGAAGATCCTCGCCACACCGTGCACGTCGCGGCGGTGAAGGCCCTTGTGGGGAAACCGGGCGCAGCCGCCGGTCTCGACGTCGACAGGGCGGCGGACGTCCTCTACGCGCTCCTCAGCCCGGAGATGTTCCTGATCCTCACCCGTGATCGCGGTTGGCCGCTGGACATGTGGGAGCGCTGGGTGGAGGACACGTTGGCCGCTCAGTTGCTCGAGCGGGGCTAGGCGAATGCTATGAACGGGCCGTTCCTTGCAAAATTTCCAAGGAACGGCCCGTTCATAGCGCGGGTGGGAGGGGTCAGCCGGTCGAGGAAGCGGCGGTCTTCGAACCGAAGGGCTTC
The DNA here is from genome assembly GCF_019330265.1 of Amycolatopsis sp. TNS106. Lineage (NCBI taxonomy): Bacteria > Bacillati > Actinomycetota > Actinomycetes > Pseudonocardiales > Pseudonocardiaceae > Amycolatopsis > Amycolatopsis sp. TNS106. Next base: position 690,933 of record NZ_CP024972.1, read on the forward strand.
CGCTGCAGAGCGCGCGCCACCGGCTCGACGATCCGCGCGGCCGTCGGGCCGAGGATCGCCATCAGGAGGACGTACGCCGTCGCGAGTGCCGCCAGTTCGCCGGTCACCGCTCCCGCCGCCACCGCCAGCCCGGCGATGACGATCGAGAACTCGCCGCGCGCGACCAACGCGGCTCCGGCGCGAGCCCGGCCCATCTTCCCGATGCCCTGTCTGCGTGCGGCCCACCAGCCGGTGCCGACCTTCGTGAGCGTGGTGGCGACCGCCAGGACGACCGCCCAGCCGAGCACGGGCGGGATCGACGCGGGGTTCGTGTTGAGCCCGAACACGACGAAGAACACGGCCGCGAAGAGATCCCGCAGCGGTTCGAGCATGTGCGTCGCGTTCTCCGCCGTCGAACCCGAGATCGCGATGCCGAGCAGGAACGCGCCGACCGCGGCCGAAACCTGCATCGCCGAAGCCACGCCGGCGACCAGCAACGCCGCGCCGAGGACCTTGAGGAGGAACACCTCGCGGTCCGGGCTGTCCACCGCCGCGGAGACGTACCGGCCGAACTTCAGCGCGATCACCAGGACCACGGTGATGACCATCAGCGAGATCCCCACCGCCTTCAGGCCGCCGAGGAAGCTCACTCCGCCGAGTACCGCGGTGAGGATCGGCAGGTACAGCGCCATCACCAGGTCTTCGAACACCAGGATCGACAGCACCACCGGGGTTTCCCGGTTACCGAGCCTGCCGAGGTCGCCGAGCACCTTCGCGATGATCCCGGACGACGAGATGTAGGTGACGCCCGCCATGACGAGCGCGCCGATCGGCCCCCAGCCGAGGATGAGCGCGACGATCGCGCCCGGTGCGGCGTTCAGCACGATGTCCACGACACCCGCCACCCACGAGCGTTTCAGCCCGGTGAACAGCTCGGCCGCCGAGTACTCCAGGCCCAGCAGGAGCAGCAGCAGGACGACACCGATCTCGCTGGCGAGGTGGGTGAAGTCGCCGATGTCGCCGAGCGGGATCAGCCCGCCCTGCCCGAAACACAGGCCACCGATCAGGTACAGCGGGATCGGGGACATCCCGATCTTCCCCGCGAGGCGGCCCAACGCGCCCAGCCCGAAGAAGACCGCCCCGAGTTCGATCAAGGACAGTGCGGTGTGATCCATCCGCGATCAGCCGTACTTCAAGATCTTGACGGCGGCCTCGAGACCTTCCGAGGTGCCGACCGCGACGAGGACGTCGCCCGCGGTGAGGTTGAAGTCCGGCGTGGGGGAGGGGTGGACCTGCCCGGCCCGCATCACCGCGACGACCGAAACGCTCGTGCGGGACCGCATGGCGGTGTCGCCCAGCGTCCGGCCGTCGAACGGCGACGACGCCTTGACCGGCAGCTGCTTGGTGTTGATACCGGGCAGATCCCGGTGCTCTTCGGTGAGCTGGGCGACGAGCTGGGGCGCGCCGAGCAGGTTCGCCAGCGCGCCCGCCTCGTCGGTGGTGAGCGGAAGTGAGGCCAGGCAGGCGTCGGGGTCGTCCGTTTTGGACACGATCAGCTCGACGTGTCCGTCGCGATGGGTCACCACGCCCACGCGGCGGCCGTTGCGGGTGGCGAAGTCCTTGCGGACGCCAATTCCGGGGAGCGGGGTCACTTCGACGTTCACATGAACAACAGTAACTCACTGTTCTTTTCGCGCGGGACGGATCAGGAACAGCGCCGAGATCCCGAGCATCAAGGCACATGTCGCGCCGTGGACACCGAGCGCGGCGCCCACGGATCCGTTGTGGGTCAACACGATCAGCATGTCGCCGAAGGGGATGAACGCCAGCGCGAGCATCGCCCAGCCCAGTGCGCGGGCGTTCCGGAACAGCAGGAGAGCGAGCACCACGAGCGCCGTGCCGATGTCGCGGACTCCCTTGACGGCGAGGATCGGGTCACCCTCGGACGGCATCACCGGCAGTCCGAATCCGCCCGTCTGGGTCGCCGGGAAGAACACGTAGCCGCTCCCGAAGTAGAGGACGAAGAGCACGAGGGCGGCGGACAGGACGTAAGCGATCTTGATTCTGGTCATGATCTCCGACTCCAAAAGCTAGCAGCGCTAGGAACGAGACGGAGACTAGCGCTAGCACTGCTAGCTTGTCTAGCGGTGCTAGCATGTTCGTATGGTCACCAATCCCCGGCGCGAGCGGGACCGCTCGCAACGCGAACAGCTGATCGTCACCACCGCCCGCGAGATCGCCGAAGAAGAGGGCTGGGACGCGGTCACCACCCGACGGCTGGCGGCGAAGATCGAGTACAGCCAGCCCGTGCTCTACAGCCATTTCTCCGGCAAGGGGGCGATCATGGCGGCCGCGGCGCTCGAGGGCTGCACCGAAATGGCCGCCGACATGCGGAAGGGTGCCGAGACGACGGAGGGCTCGCGGGAGGCGCTGCTGCGGCTGGCCGAGAACTACTTCGACTTCGCCGACCGGAAACCCGCGCTCTACGACGCGATCTTCACTCTCGCCAGCGAGCTGAGCTTCGCCAGCCCGGACAGCCCGGAGCCGCTCAAGGACGCGTTCGGTGCGCTGCTCGAAGTCGTGGGCCCGGTCTCCGGCGAATACGATCCCGGCCTCTACACCGAGACCTTCTGGGCGGCATTGCACGGCCTGGTCACTCTCGAGCGCAGCCGCCGCCTCCCGGCGGGCGCACGCGCGGAACGGATCGGCATGCTCGTCGACCGGTTCGCCGTGGGCGGCTGAGGCGTGTCGCGTGCCACCAGGCAGAATGGTCGTCGATCAGGTGAGCGACGAATGAGTTGAGGAGAGTTCCGGTGACGGGAGCCCTGCGTGGTGTGGTCGCGATGGACGGCCCGTCCGGAACCGGGAAATCCACGGTTTCGCGGAAGCTCGCGACGAAGCTCGGCGCCGGTTACCTCGACACCGGCGCGATGTACCGCATGGTCACCCTCGCCGTCCTGCGCGCCGGGGTCGACCCGGCCGACGCGGACGCGGTCGCCGACGTCGCCGTGAAGGCCGAACTCGGCATCGGGACCAGCCCCGACGAGGCGACCGTGACCCTGGCGGGGGAGAACGTCGCCGCCGAGATCCGCGGCTCGGACGTCACCACCGCGGTGTCGCCGGTTTCGGCCGTCCCGGCGGTCCGTGAACTGCTGGTCACCCGGCAGCGCGAGATCATCGCCGAGGTGCTCGGCCGGGTCGGCGGCATCGTGGTCGAGGGGCGCGACATCGGCACCGTCGTCTCGCCGGACGCCCCGCTCAAGATCTTCCTCACCGCTTCGGCCGAGGTCCGCGCCGCGCGGCGCAGCGCGCAGGACTCCGCGGCCGGCCGCGAGTCCACCGTGGATGTCGCGAAGGCGGCGGTCGAGCGGCGCGACCACCTCGACTCCACGCGGACGGCGTCGCCCCTGCGCGCGGCCGAGGACGCCGTCGAGGTGGACACTTCGGCGCTCAACATCGACCAGGTGATCGTCGCGCTGGCGGAACTGGCACTGCAGCGCGGGCTCCTCGAAGGCTGCCCCGCCGAGGCCGCCAGGTGAGCGCGAAGGGACTGCCCGAAGGCGCGAGCGGCCCGATCCACACCTTCGGCAGGGGGATCTCGAAGTTCATCGTCCGGCCCGCCTTCCGGGTCCGGGTCCACGGTGGCGAGCGGGTGCCGTCGTCGGGTCCGGTGGTGTTCATCGCCAACCACAGCTCGATGGTGGAACCGCAGCTGCTGTTCGGAATGTTGTCGCGCCGCACGGCGTTCCTGGTCAAGGAGGAACTCTTCCGGGGGTTCGTCGGCTGGTTCTTCCCGAAACTGGGCCAGATCCCGGTGAAACGGGGTGCGGTGGACCGCAAACCGCTGATGATGGCGGTCAAGGTGCTCGAGGACGGCGGTGCGGTGGGGATCTTCCCCGAAGGCACCCGCGGCCTCGGTGACGCCGAAAACTTCGAGCGCGGCGCGGCCTTCCTGGTCCGCGCCGGGAACGCGACCGTGGTTCCGGTCGCCACTCGGGGGACGTACAAACCCGCCGGCGCCAAGAGGCGTTGGCGGCCACGCGTCGACATCGTGGTCGGCGAACCTTTCACTCCCGCGATCGGGAAGGGAAGGACAGGGCTGGAGGAGGGAACCGAGCGGCTTCGCGTCGCGCTCGCGGACCTCGTGAAGGCACTGGACGAATGGCGCTTGGAGCACGGGCTTCAAGACACGCGACAGGATTGAAGAAAATGACTGGATTTGACTCCGCCTCCGCGGGGGGAAGTACGTCGGCGGGGCTCGACGGCGTCGGCGAGATCGACGGCTCCTGGTCCGACGAGTCCGAATTCACCGCGCTCGACGCACAGATCGCCGCGGGCGAGGCCGAGGAGGAGGCGCAGCTCGCGCAGCCGGTCCTCGCCGTCGTCGGCAGGCCGAACGTGGGCAAGTCGACCCTGGTCAACCGCATCCTCGGCCGCCGCGAGGCGGTCGTGCAGGACGTCCCCGGCGTGACCAGGGACCGTGTCGCCTACGACGCCTTCTGGGCGGGCCGCCGGTTCACCCTGGTGGACACGGGCGGCTGGGAGCCGGACGCGACCGGGCTCCAGGCCTCCGTCGCCGCGCAGGCCGAGATGGCGATGGCCACCGCCGACGCGGTCCTGCTGGTCATCGACGCCAGTGTCGGCGCGACGGCCACCGACGAAGCCGTCTCCAAGGTGCTGCGCCGCTCGAAGAAGCCGGTGCTGCTCGCCGCCAACAAGGTCGACGACGACCGTCTGCTCGCCGACACCGCGTCGCTGTGGTCACTCGGCCTCGGCGAGCCGTACCCGGTCAGCGCGCTGCACGGCCGCAGCTCGGGCGACCTGCTCGACGCCATCGTCAAGGCGCTGCCGGAGATGCCGCGCGACGGTGACCGCGCGACCACCGGCCCGCGCCGCGTCGCGCTGGTCGGCAAGCCGAACGTGGGCAAGTCGAGCCTGCTCAACAAGCTGTCCGGTGAGGAGCGGTCCGTCGTCGACTCGGTCGCCGGCACCACCGTCGACCCGGTCGACTCGCTGGTCGAGCTGGACGGCGAGACCTGGCGGTTCGTCGACACGGCGGGCCTGCGCAAGCGGGTCAACTCGGCCAACGGCGCGGAGTACTACGCCTCGCTGCGGACCAAGACCGCGATCGACGCGGCCGAGGTCGCGATCGTGCTGCTGGACGCCGCCGAACCGCTTTCCGAGCAGGACCTGCGGGTGCTGACCATGGTCGTCGAGGCGGGCCGCGCCTGCGTGCTCGCCTTCAACAAGTGGGACCTCGTCGACGAGGATCGCCGCCACGCCATGGTCCGCGAACTGGACCGCGGCCTGGTGCGGGTGCCGTGGGCGGACAAGGTCAACATCTCCGCGCTCACCGGCCGGTCCGTGCGCAAGCTCGCGCCCGCGCTGCGGACCGCGTTGAAGTCCTGGGACCAGCGGGTTCCCACCGGCCAGCTGAACGGCTGGCTGGCCGACCTCATCGCCGCGACCCCGCCGCCGGTGCGCGGCGGCAAGCAGCCGAAGGTGCTGTTCGCCACCCAGGCCGGTATCCGGCCGCCGACGCTGGTCCTGTTCACCACCGGTTTCCTCGAAGCGGGCTACCGGCGGTTCATCGAACGGAAGTTCCGTGAGCGGTTCGGTTTCGAAGGCACACCCGTCCGGGTGAATGTCCGGGTTCGCGAAAAGAAGCAAAGGCCCAAGGCAGGCGGAAAAGCGGCCGGAAAGTCGGCGGGTAAACCGAAAGCGCGTTGATTTCTCACGATGTAGGTGAATATTTCACTGGGTGGACACGCCGATGACCTCGGGTTTCGGCGTGTCCGCCGGTGAGTTTCGACACTCTGCCGAGACCCTCCCGAGATATGCCGTTCACCTGCGGTAAAGTCATAGGTCTGCTAGCGGGCGCCTCATTCGGAGAGCGAGCCCGAATGACGCACTTCGCGAAAGGTGTGTGATGGGCTTGAGCGCCCATGGTTCCGTCCTGCCCGTGGTGACCGCCCGATGACACTGACCGCCGATTCCCGGCCGATCGCCTGTGTCGCCGACGTCACCGTCGCTCCCTCGCCCGCCCCCGTCGCCGACCGGGCCCTCTTCTGGTCCGGTCTCGGAGCCGGTGAGCGCACCCTGCTCGACATCCTCGCCGAGACCGCCGCCCGCCACCCCAACGCGGGCGCCATCGACGACGGCGAGACCACGCTGTCCTACCGCAAGCTCGTCGAGGAGATCGACGCCTACGGCCGCAAGCTGACCGCCAACGGCGTCGGCGTCGGCGACCGGGTCGGCGTCCGGATCTCCTCCGGCACCGCGGAGCTCTACGTCGCGATCCTCGCCATCCTGTCCGTCGGCGCCGCCTACGTGCCGGTCGACGCGGACGACCCGGACGAGCGCGCCGAGCTGGTTTTCGGCGAGGCCGACGTCGCCGCGGTCGTCTCCGACGGCGGCGCGATCGCCGTCGTCGGCTCGCCCAGCGGCGTCGAAGGCGCCCCCGCGCCGACCGACGACGCCTGGATCATCTTCACCTCCGGCTCGACCGGAAAGCCGAAGGGCGTCGCGGTCTCGCACGCCTCGGCCGCCGCCTTCGTCGACGCCGAAGCGCAACTGTTCCTGACCGAGGAGCCGATCGGCCCCGGTGACCGTGTGCTCGCCGGCCTGTCCGTCGCGTTCGACGCGTCGTGCGAAGAGATGTGGCTCGCCTGGCGTCATGGCGCCTGCCTGGTGCCGGCGCCGCGTTCGCTCGTGCGGACCGGTGTCGACCTCGGCCCCTGGCTGGTCGCGCAGGGCATCACCGTCGTCTCGACCGTGCCGACGCTGGCCGCGCTGTGGCCCGCCGACGCGCTGGAAGACGTCCGCCTGCTGATCTTCGGCGGCGAAGCGTGCCCGCCGGAACTGGCCGAACGCGTGGCCGTCGAAGGCCGCGAAGTCTGGAACACCTACGGCCCGACCGAGGCCACCGTCGTCGCCTGCGCCGCGCAGATGACCGGCGAGGGGCCGGTCCGGATCGGCCTGCCGCTGGTGGGCTGGCAGCTCGCCGTCGTCAACGAGGCGGGTGAGCCGGTCGCGATGGGGGAGACCGGCGAGCTGGTCATCGGCGGCGTCGGCCTGGCCCGCTACCTGGACCCGGAGAAGGACGCCGAGAAGTTCGCGCCGCTGCCCTCGCTGGGGTGGCGCCGCGCGTACCGCAGCGGCGACATGGTCCGTGCCGAAGCCGAGGGCCTGTTGTTCCTCGGCCGTCTCGACGAGCAGGTCAAACTCGGCGGCCGCCGGATCGAGCTCGGCGAGGTCGACGCGGCGCTCCAGGCGCTTCCCGGCGTGCAGGGCGCGGCTGCCGCGGTCCGCCGCACCAAGGCGGGAAACCAGGTGCTCGTCGGATACGTCGTGCCCGCCGAAGGCGTCGAGTTCGACCACGACGAGGCCGCGACCCGGCTGCGCGAGCAGCTGCCCGCCGCGCTCGTCCCGCTGCTGGCCCTGATCGACGATCTGCCGACGCGCACCTCCGGCAAGGTCGACCGCAACGCGCTGCCCTGGCCGCTGTCCACTGTGGACGCCGCGAAATCCGGGCTGTCCCCGACGGAGAGCTGGCTCGCCGAAGGCTGGGCGGAGATCCTCGGCGTCTCGGTCGACAACCCGAAGGCCGACTTCTTCACCAACGGCGGCGGAAGCCTGACCGCCGCGCAACTGATCGCGCGGATCCGCACCCGCCACCCGCAGGTGTCGGTGAGCGACATCTACGCCAACCCGAAGCTCGGCGCGCTCGCTTCGCTGCTGGACGCGCTGAGCGGCGAGAAGACCGAACGCCGCGACATCGCGTCCACCCCGCGCAAGGCCGGGATCATCCAGTCGCTGCTGATGGTCCCGCTGATGGGCCTGGTCGGCCTACGGTGGACGACGATCGCCGCGACGCTGTCGAACGTGCTTTCGCTGGCCGGTTTCGCCTGGGCGCCGACGCTGCACTGGGCGTGGATCGCCGTCGCGTGGATCGTGCTGTTCAGCCCCGCCGGCCGGATCGCGATCTCCGCCACCGGCTCACGGCTGCTGCTGCGCGGAGTCCGTCCCGGCAGCTACCCGCGCGGCGGGAGCGTCCACTTGCGACTGTGGACGGCCGAGAAGCTCGCCGAGTTCAGCGGCGCGGACAGTGTCGCGGGCGCTTCGTGGATGACGACGTACGCCAAGGCTCTCGGCGCGCGGATCGCCAAGGACGTCGACCTGCATTCCCCGCCGCCGGTCACCGGCATGCTGAAACTCGGCCGTGGTGCCGCCATCGAACCCGAGGTCGACCTGACCGGGCACTGGGTGGACGGCGATCTCGTGCACATCGGCAAGATCCGCATCGGCGCCGACGCGCGGATCGGCGCGCGCAGCACGCTGTTCCCCGGCGCCCGGATCGGCAAGGGCGCGGAGATCGCGGCCGGGTCGACCGTCCGCGGCAACGTGCCGGCCGGGCAGCGCTGGGCCGGTGCCCCCGCCGCCCGTGCCACGAAGGACTCGCTGAAGTGGCCGTCGAGCCGACCGCCGCGCTCGCGCTTCTGGGCTTCGGTCTACGGCGCGACCTCGGTCGCGCTCGGTCTTCTGCCCGCTGTCGCCGCGCTTCCGGCGGTCGCGGTGCTCGGCTACGCGATCGCGGGGACGGCTTCGCTGGGCGCCGCGCTCGGCCAGGCGCTGCTGTTCACTCCGCTCGCGACCATCGCGTACTTCCTGTCCTACGCCCTGCTCGTGCTCGTCGGCGTCCGTTCGCTGAGCATCGGCATGGTCGAGGGTTACCACCCCGTGCACGGGCGTGTCGCGTGGCAGGTCTGGGCGACCGAGCGGCTGATGGGCATGGCGCGTGAAGGGCTGTTCCCCTTGTACGCCAGCCTGTTCACCCCGGTGTGGCTCCGGATGCTCGGGGCGAAGGTCGGCCGCAACGTCGAGGCGTCCACCGTTCTCGCGCTGCCGAAGATGACCCAGGTGGACAGTGGCGCGTTCCTCGCGGACGACACCATGGTCGCCACCTACGAACTCGGCCACGGCTGGCTGCACGTCGCGCCGGCGCGGATCGGCAAGCAGGCGTTCCTCGGCAACTCGGGGATGGCCGCGCCGGGACGTTCGGTGCCGAAACGCGGTCTGGTCGGGGTGCTGTCGTCGGCCCCGCTCAAGGCGAAGAAGGGCTCGTCGTACCTCGGGATGCCGCCGCTGCCGGTCCGCCGGTCCGTCGGCGCGGCCGACACGAGCCGTACGTACACGCCGCCGCTGCGGCTGAAGGCGGCACGTGCGCTCGTCGAACTGTGCCGCATCGTGCCGGTGATGTGCGGTGTCGCGCTGACCGTGCTGGTGGCCGCCGGGATCTTCGCGCTGGCGGCGTCGTACGGCTTCCTGGTCGCGGTGCTGCTCGGCGGGCCGCTGCTGCTCGCCGCCGGTGCCGCCGCCGCGCTGACCGCCACCGCGATGAAGTGGCTGCTCGTCGGCCGGTTCCGCGCGGTCGACCATCCTCTGTGGAGCTCGTTCGTCTGGCGCAACGAACTCGCCGACACCTTCGTCGAGGCGCTCGCCGTGCCTTGGCTGATCGGTTCCCTCGGCGGCACGCCGCTGCTGCCGGCCTGGCTGCGGACCATGGGCGTCAAAATCGGCCGCGGTGTGTGGCTGGAGACGTACTGGCTGCCCGAGTCGGACCTGGTGAGCCTCGGCGACGGCGCGACGATCAACCGCGGCTGCGTCGTGCAGACGCACCTGTTCCACGACCGGATCATGACGATGTCGCCGGTGACCCTGGACGAGGGAGCGACGCTCGGGCCGCACGGTATCGTGCTGCCTGGCGCGAGCATCGGCGCGCGGACGACCGTCGGACCGGGCTCTTTGGTGACCCGGGGCGATGAGGTTCCCGCCGACTCACGCTGGCTGGGTAATCCGATCTCGGCCTGGACCAAGTAGGAAGCGGGGTTCGTTCGCGGGTGATTTCGAAGGCCTCCGCGCAGCCCTCGCCCGGCTCGGACGTTTCCGGCGACTCCTATCTGCCCCGTCACGGTAACGGCGGTTACCGGGTCCGGCACTACGATCTGGAGCTGGACTACAAGATCGGTCCCAACCGGCTGTCGGCCTCCGCGGCCATCACCGCGGAGGCGACGCAGGCGTTGTCGCGGCTCACGCTCGACTTCGGCGAGTTCCGGATCAACCGCGTGCTGGTCAACGGGAAACCGGCCAAGTACACGCGGCGCGCGCACAAGCTCCAGGTGAAGCCGGTGAAGTCCCTGGCGCTCGGCAGCGAGTTCGTGGTCGAGGTCCACTATGTCGGCAACCCCCGGCCGCTTCCGGGGCTGTGGGGCGACATCGGCTGGGACGAACTGACCGACGGTTCGATCGTCGCGAGCCAGCCGGTCGGGGCGCCGTCGTGGTTCCCGTGCAACGACCACCCTTCGGACAAGGCGACCTATCGTGTCGCGCTGACGACGTCGTCGCCGTATCTCGTGGCCGTCACCGGGAACCTGGTGGCGCGACACGAACGCGCGAGCACCACGAAGTGGGTCTTCGAACGGCCCGAGCCGACGCCGACGTACCTGATGAGTGTCCAAATAGGACGCTACGACGACGTCGAACTCGTCTCCGGTCCCCAGCCCGGCTGGTTCTCGCAACCTTCCGTCGAGGCGTTCCGGATCAACCTCGACGGTGGCTCCGTGGTCACCTCGGTCCCGCAACGGGCCGCCGTGCCGCCGCGCCTGCGCCGGGCGTTCTCCCGCGATTTCGGGCGGCAGGCCCGGATCATGGACTCGCTGCAACGACTGTTCGGGCCGTACCCCTTCGGCGAGTACGTCGTGGTCGTCACCGACGACGACCTCGACGACCCGATCGAGGCACAGGGCATGTCGATCTTCGGCGCCAACCACGTCGACGGGCGGCGAACCCACGAACGACTTGTCGTGCACGAACTGGCGCACCAGTGGTTCGGCAACAGCCTGACCGTCGCCGACTGGCGGCACATCTGGCTCAACGAAGGCTTCGCGACCTACGCGGAATGGCTCTGGTCTGAGGAATCCGGCGGGCAGAGCGCGCACGAGTGGGCGAAGACCTGGCACGCGCGGATGAAGGTGAAGCCCGCGGATCTGCGTCTTTCCGACCCCGGCGTGGCGCGGATGTTCGACGAGCGCGTGTACAAACGCGGCGGCCTTCTGTTGCACGCCTTGCGTCGCACCGTCGGCGACGCGGTGTTCTTCCCGCTGGTGAAGGCTTGGGCGGTGGAGAACCGGCACGGTCTGGTGACCACTGCGGCTTTCGTGGCGCTTGCCGAACGCTTCGCCGGTCGCTCGCTGGCCGGGTTCTTCGCGGCTTGGCTGGATGCTCCGGCGCTGCCTGCTTTGCCTTGATGCGCCCGCTCGTGGGTTCCCAATGTCGCATTTGAGACGCTCATCGTCTCAAATGCGACATTGGGAACCCCTCGGGAGTTGTCCACAGGGAGTGCCGGTGGGGTGAGTTGTCCACAGGCTTGCGGATCAGGGCTGGCGCGGAATCGGCCGGGACATCCACGATCGCGTATGTGGTACTGACCGGCGAATGGCGAGACGATCGCGAGGCTCTGTGGGAGCTGAGTCGTGGTGGAGTGATCACTGTCGCGGGCCTGGTGGAGTTCGGCGTTCCCCGGAAGACGTGCTACCGGCGATGTCGGCCAGGGCAGCCGTGGCAGCGCTTGCTTCCGGGAGTCCTCCTGCTCGGTTCCGGTAGCCCGACCCGGCGTCAGTGGGTCGATGGAGCCCTCCTCTACGGCGGGACGCAGGCACTCGTCACAGGTCTCGAAGCTTGCCGCCGTCAGGGCTTGCGGGGGTCGGGAATCGCGGCCAACGGAATCCAACTGCTGGTTCCCGCCTCCTGCAAAGTCAGCAGCGTCGGTCCGGTGACAGTGGAGCGGACCACGCGCATGCCCCGGCCGGTCGTCGTGGACGGGGTGGCGATGGCGCCACTCGTCCGGGCGGTCCTTGATCAATGTCGACGGTCGACCACGCACGATCCGGTCCGGGCCTTGCTGACCGAGGCCGTTCAGCGAGGGCGGCTGAAACCCGAGGTCCTTATCCGGGAACTGGATGCGGGAAGTGATCGAGGCAGTGCGTTGCCGCGCGAGGTACTGCGTGACGTCATCAGGGGAGCCCGCTCGGTCGCCGAAATCGACGCGATGACCGTATGGCGGCTCTCCGGTCTGCCCGAACCGGTCTGGAACCAGCCACTCCGGGACGGAAACGGCGAGTACATCGGAACCCCCGATGGTTACTTCAAGAAGATCCGGCTCGCTTGGGAGATCGACTCCTACGACTTCCACTTCGCGAAGGAGGACTATGCGAAGACTGTGGACAGAAACGCCAGGTATGCCGCGGCAGGGATCGCGCTGCTCCAGACCCTGCCCAGCCGTCTCCGGACAGAGCCTGAGGAAGTGGCGGCAGAGCTTCGCGCGGCGTATCTGGCCGCTGAGGCTCGGCAGTTGAACTCAACCCCGGTTGAGGATGCAGGCTTGAGTCAAGCGAACATCCCCTGGGAGGAACGAAAGTGATTCTCGAGCTCGCCGAAGCGGGAGGCTGCCCGCGCGACCTCGTCGGCGGTAAGGCGGCGAATCTCGCGGAGATGACTTCGGCGGGTTTTCCCGTGCCGGAGGGTTTCTGCGTCACGACCGCCGCGTATCGGCAGGTGCTGGCCGACGGAGAGGGGCCGCGGTTGCTCGGTGAGCTGACCTGTGGGCCGCCCGACGACGCGGGAAGGTTGGCGAGCCGGTTGCGGGCCCATGTGCTGACCGTGCCGATCCCGGAGCGGCTCGAAACCGCGATCGTCGAGGCGTACGAAAGGCTTTCGCCGGACGGGCCGGTCGCGGTGCGGTCTTCGTCGACCGCCGAGGATCTGCCGGACGCCAGTTTCGCGGGTCAGTACGACACTTTCCTCGGCATGCGGGGCGCCGGAGAGGTGCTCGCCGCGGTGCGCCGTTGCTGGGCGTCGCTGTGGGCGGACCGGGCGGTGAGGTACCGCGCGACGCACGACACCGATCTCGCTCCCGCCATCGCGGTGATCGTGCAGCGGCTGGTCGACGCCGAATGCGCCGGCGTCCTGTACACGGCGAATCCGGTGTCGGGCAAACGATCCGAAGTGATCGTCGACGCCGCCCCCGGACTGGGCGAAGCGGTCGTATCGGGTGCGGTGACTCCGGATCACTATCGGCTGGACGCCGAGGGTGAAACCGTGGAGGGGCCAGACGACGGCTGCCTGACACCGTCGCGACTGAGCGCGCTCGCGGCGGTCGGCGGAGAGCTGGAGAGGCATTTCGGCGCGCCGCAGGACGTCGAGTGGGCGTTCGACGGCGAGGGCGAGCTTTGGCTGACCCAGTCGCGGCATATCACCACGCTGTTCCCGGTCCCGGAGAGCAAGGAACTGCGCGCGTACTGGTCGGTCAACGTCTACCAGGGGATCAGCCGTCCCTTCACGCCGATGGGCGCGTCCATGATCCGGGAGCGTCAGCGGGGAATGGCGGTTTACCTGACCGCGCTCGGCTTCTCCGACGAGATCACCGATGTGGACGGGTGGCTGTATTGGGACATCACCGAAGGCGTGCGGAACCCGGCGAAGCGGTCGAAGATGGCCGCGTTCGCCGACAGCCTCGCGGCGCCGTCGGGCCGGATCGTCGAGCAGCTCGGTCGTGATCGCCGGTTCCTGTCAGCGCCTTCGGGCCGCGGTGTTCCGCCGAAGAAGCCGCGCCGCCGCTGGGAACGGATGGTTCTCGCGTGGCTGTGGCCGGATCGGGCTCGTGCCAAGGTCGTCCGCGACGCCGAACGGCGGATCGCCGCCTTCGCGGGGCGGGCCGAGGCGACCGCGGACGAACGATTGTCCTTTGTGGAATCCGTCCGGCGCGACGTCTGCCGGATCGAGGCGGATCTCCCTCGTGACGCCAATACCGCGGGCGCGACCGGCGGGCAGCTGGCCGGGCGGCTGCTGCGTGGTCATGTGGACGAGTCCGAGGTGGCCGCCGTTTTCCTTGGCGTTCCGCACAATCCGACCACTGAGATGGATCTGGCATTGTGGAAGGTGGCGACGGCGATCCGGCGTGACGAGGAGGCCCTCCGGTTCTTACTGGAGACCGCGCCCGACGAACTCGCCGCCAAACAGCTCGCCGGGACTCTGCCGGACGTGATCCAGCAGGGCGTCGCCGCGTTCCTGACGGAATTCGGCTGCCGGGCCACTTCGGAGATCGACTTCGGTGTGCCCCGTTGGGCAGAGGATCCCGAGCCGGTTTTCGCGATGCTGTCGAATCTGCTCCGCGCGGAGGGCGAAGAGCAGGACGCGGAGGCCCGGTTCGAACACGCGGCCGCGGCGGCCGAAGCGCGGATCGTCGAACTCACTCGACGTCTCCCGGTGACCGAACTGCATCGAGCGGTCCTCGCGCGCTTCCTGCTCCGCAGGTCTAGGCGGTTGCGTGGACTACGCGAGTTCCCGAAATTCTGCCTGATGCGCGGTTTCGCCGCGCTCCGGACGCAGCTGCTCCTCGTCGGAGAGGAGATCGTCCGTGCGGAGCGGCTGGAGCGGGCCGACGACGTGATGTTCCTCGATCTCGCCGAAGTCAGGGAAGCCTTGGGCAGCAGGGATCACCGGGCGACCGTGGCGCGGCGCCGACGGCTGTGGGAGCGGGAATCCCGCAGGCCCAGGGTGCCGTCGGTCGTGCTCTCCGACGGCACCGCGCCCGCCGTCGAATCCGATCCGGGCGGCGGGCTCACCGGACTGGCCGCGGCGGCCGGGGTGGTGACGGGCCGTGCCCGGGTGATCCACGATCCTGACGGGGCGCGTGTCGAGCCGGGCGAGATCCTGGTCGCCGCGACGACCGATCCCGGGTGGACGCCGCTGTTCCTGACGGCGGCCGCGCTGGTGACCGAAACGGGCGGGATGATCTCGCACGGCACCACGGTGGCCAGGGAACACGGGATCCCGGCCGTGGTCGGCGTTCCCGGCGCGACCGCGCTGATCACCACCGGGCAGGTGATCACCGTCGACGGTTCGGCGGGGACGATCAGGTTCGGGAAGGAGCCGCGGTGACGGCGGTCGCTTCCTCGCTCACCGGCGCGTTCAACTTCCGCGACGCCGGCGGCGGGCCGATCCGGCGGCGAAGGCTGTTCCGCAGCGACACCTTGCAGGCGCTGACCGCGACCGACAAGGAACTCCTGCTCGAGCGGTTCGGCATCGAAGGGGTCATCGACCTTCGCTCCAGCGCCGAGACCGTCAGCGAGGGCCGGGCGGATCTGCCCGGCGTCCGCTATGTGAACGTGCCGCTCCGCGCTGTCCAAAAAGGACGATCGAGTGCGCTGGAGGAGATCTACGCCGATCACCTCCGGCACGACGACAACCTCACGGTCGCCGTCGAGATCCTCGCGGTCCTGCTGGTCCGGCCCGTCGTGGTGCACTGCGCGTCGGGCAAGGACCGGACCGGGATCGTCACGGCCCTCGCGCTCGGCCTCGCCGGGGCGCCGCGGGAGATGATCGTCCGCGACTACCTGCGCAGCGCGTACAGCCTGCCCCGGGTGATCGCGCGGTTCCGGTCGCTCGGATTGCCGGAGGAACTGTTCCGGTGCACGGAGGGCACGATCAACGCCTTGCTGGACACCGTCGAGGAAGACTTCGGCGGTTTCGCGGGCTGGGCGCGGCAACGTGGCGTGTCCGACGCGGCGGTCAGGGCACTCCGCGGAAATTTACTCAACGACAGAGGAATTGTCCGATAAGACATCCGATGTATATACCGCTGCGCGAGTGAAGGGGGTGGTCAAAGCTCGGCTATTTCTGGAAACATGCCGGTCGCCAGGACTTGATCTGCGGTAAACGTAGTATGAATCTGGAGGCCCCATGGTCGAGCTGTCCAGGCGATCGATGCTGAGGGTCGCGGCGGGGGCGGCCGCGCTCGGTGGTGTTTGGGCTCAGGGGGCTTCGCCGGCGCTCGCCGGACAGGACGTCCACCGCCGGATCGTCGACGACGCGTGCATGCGCTGGGGGCGGATGCCGAAGAACTGGCAGGAGGGCCCGTTCCTCGCCAACGGCTTCCTCGGCGTGCAGTTCTACGCGGGCGCGCAGCCGAACGTCCTCAAGGTCATGCTCAGCCATTCCCAGGTCCAGGACCAGCGCGGGCAGTGGGAAGCGGGTATCGGGTACTCGCGGCTCCCGGTCGGCTATCTCACCCTCACCTTCGAGGGCGCGATCACGGCGGTGGACTGGCATCTGGACCTGTACAACGCCGAACTCGGCGGCACGATCACCACCACCCGGGGCTCGGTGCGGTTCTCCGCGCTGGTCCACAACGACCAGGATCTGCTCCTCGTCTCGCTCACCGGGGAGGCGTCCGCGGAATGGGGATTCACACCGCTCGAATCGGCGACGACCAGGACGATCCGCAAACCGCCCGAGTACACGGCCAATCCCGTCCCGAAGCTGGCCAGTGCGGGCGATGTCCGGTATTGCGAGCAGCCGCTCCACGCGGGCGGCGGGTACACGACGGCGTGGCGTGAGCGGACGATCGGCACGCGGCGGCTCTTGGCGGCGACGGTCGCGTACACCTTCCCTGAACCGACCCACGGCGCCGAGGCCATCAGGCGGGTCGATCGCGCGTCGGCGGTGCACCCGGACGGGCTCGTCGCCGGCCATCGACGCTGGTGGAACGCCTTCTACCACCGCAGTTTCGTATCCGTTCCGGACAAGCGGGTCCAGCGGTTCTACTGGATCCAGCTGTACAAGACCGCCTGCGCCACCCGCGCGAACGGACCGGTCGTCGCCGAATGGGGGCCGTGGTTCCCGGAGGTCGGCAACAGCTGGACGGCGGTGTGGTGGAACCTCAACGTCCAGGTCACGTACCCGATCGTCAACAGCAGCAACCATCCCGAACTCGACGCCGTCACCGCGACCCTCCGCCGCGACCACGCCAACCTCGAACTCTCGGTCCCTCCCGACTACCGGGACGGCGAAACATACGCCCTCTCGCATCCGGGGGACTGGCGCCTGCGGCCCGGCGGCACCCGCGCGGTCGGCGTTCCGGGGCCCGCCACCAAGAACGACCAGACCGGCAACCTGATCTGGGGCCTGCACAACGTCTGGCTCGCGTACCGGCACAGCATGGACGTCCGCGTCCTGCGCGACGTGCTGTATCCGACGCTCGCCAAGGCGCTCAACTACTACCGCCACTTCCTCGCGAGCGGACAGGACGGCGCCTTGCACCTGCCGATGACGAGGTCACCCGAGTACGCCGACGCGGCCGACTGCACCTATGACCTGTCGTTGATCCGCTGGGCCGCGCGCACCCTCGTCGAGTCGGCGGCCAAGCTGCGGATCGACGACCCGCGGGTGCCGGCGTGGCGGGAGATCGGGGACAAACTGGTGTCGTACCACCAGGATCCCGGGCAGGGCGTGCTGATCGGCGATGGTGTCCCGCTGGCCGACTCGCATCGGCACTTCTCGCATCTGCTCTGGCTCTATCCGCTTCGGGAGAAACTCTGGGACCGTCCCGGCGATCGGGACATCATGCGCCGCACTTTCGCGCACTGGGC
This sequence comes from Amycolatopsis sp. TNS106, assembly GCF_019330265.1. NCBI lineage: Bacteria > Bacillati > Actinomycetota > Actinomycetes > Pseudonocardiales > Pseudonocardiaceae > Amycolatopsis > Amycolatopsis sp. TNS106. Next base: position 708,398 of record NZ_CP024972.1, read on the forward strand.
CGGTGCGCAGGCGAAATGGCACGGCTACAGTTTCGCGGCGGCGTCGTCGATGAGTTCCGTGATGGACGCGCCGGAGGAAGCCCTGCGGTATCTGAAGATCTTCCTCGGCGGGACCGTCGTGGCCGACACGCAGCTGACCCCGAACACGATGTACCGCGAGGGCGCGAACCTCGCAATCGAAAGCCCCATCACCGCTGCACAGTCCATAGTGGACATGCTGCTGCAGGGGGATCACGGAGTGCTCAAGGTGTTCCCCTCGGTCTCGTCGACGTGGCCGGACGCGTCCTTCGAGAGCCTGCGCGCGGAGGGCGCCTTCCTCGTGGACGCTTCCCGCGCGAACGGCGCGACCGAATGGATCCGCGTTCACAGTGAGGCGGGGGAGCCGCTCACCCTGCGGCACGGGATCGCCGGTGACATCGAGGTCCGTGACGGGCGCGGACGGCGGCTTCCCTGGCGGCACGCGGGTCCCGGCACGATCTCGATCCCGCTCGGCCGCGGCGGGACGGCCGTCGTCACGCGACGCGGTGTGCGTCCGGCGCTGGAACCACGGGATGTTCCTGGTGATCGGGGAACTCCGGCATGGGGGGTCTGAAGATGGACATCACGCGCAGGACGATGCTCGGCGGGACGCTGGCGGGCGTGGCGGCGGCCGGATTCGCGCCACCGGCGTCGGCGGCGGAGAACGACTTCGCGCTCGGCGGCCTCGACTGGGCCGGTTTCCTCGGCGCGGCCGACCTGATCTGGCGGCGCATGCCGAAGGCCTGGTACGAAGGTCCCTTCCTGGGCAACGGTTTCCTCGGCTCGGGTATCTACGCCGAACCGGGCCACAACGCCGTCCGCTTCACCGTCCAGCACAGCGAGGTACAGGATCACCGCCCGGAGTTCGGTTCCCTGTTCGGGCTCGCGCGGCTGCCGATCGGATACTTCACCCTCGAACCGGTCGGCGCCGTCACCGGGGTCGACTGGCGGATGGACCTCTGGAACGCCGAACTCAGAGGCACGATCACCACCTCCGCGGGCAGTCTCTCGCTGCGCGCGATCGTCCATACCGGACAGTCGCTGCTGGCCGTCGAGATCGAGCCGTCCGAGGGTGAGCGCGGCTTCGCGTGGATCTTCCACCCGGCCGAGGCGGTGAGCCCGAGAACGGATCCGAAGTTCGGGAAGCCGCCGCCGGCCGGGTACGTCGCCAACCCGCCCCCGAGCCTGGAAAGCAGCGGTGACAGCAGGCTTTCCGTGCAAACGCTCCTGTCGGGCGGTGAGCACGTCACGGCGTGGCGTGAAGTCGTCCGCGGATCGAAGCGGACGCTGTACACGTCCGTGGCGTGGTCGTTCCCGAAGCGGACGGCGGCGCGGGAGGCGTTGAAGACGGTCCGCCGGGCGGAACCGTTCTCCGCGTTGGCGGCCGGGCATCGTCGCTGGTGGCACGATTACTATCGGCACGGTTTCCTGTCCGTTCCGGACACCCGGCTCCAGAGCTTCTACTGGATCCAGCTGTACAAGATCGCCTCCGCCGCGCGCCGGGAAGCGCCGGTGATGGCGACCTGCGGACCGTGGCTGGAGCCGACCCCGTGGCCCGCGACCTGGTGGAACCTCAACGTCCAGCTGGAGTACTGGCTCATCCACGGGTCCAATCACCTCGAACTGGACGCGGTGAGCCACGCGCTCGGGAAGTTCCGGGCGAACCTGACGAGCCAGGTCGCCGAACCCTACCAGCACGATTCGGCGGGCATCCCGCGCACGACGGACATGACCTTGCTCAACGGCGCGGCCGGGACGAACGCGGGATTCCCGGTGGGCATCCCCGGCAAGGAGACGCCGACTCCGGAGGTCGGCAATCTCACCTGGGCGCTGCACAACGTCTGGCTGTCCTATCGGCACACGATGGACCGGCGCCTCCTGCGGGAAACCCTGTTCCCGCTGCTGCGCAAGGCGATCAACTACTACCTCCACTTCCTGGCGCCCGGGCAGGACGGAAAACTGCATCTACCGGCGACGTTCTCCCCGGAGTACGGCGTGACCGCGCCGGACTGCAACTACGACCTCGCGCTGATCCGCTGGGGCTGCAAGACCCTGCTGGAGTCGGCGGCGGAACTGCGCGTCGACGACCCGCTCGCCGGGCGGTGGCGGGAGGTGCTGGCCAGGCTGGTCCCGTATCCGGCCGACGCCAACGGCTACATGATCGGCGCGGGCGTGCCGTTCGCGAAATCACACCGGCACTACTCGCATCTGCTGCAGATCTACCCGCTGTACGAGATCACCTGGGAGCGGCCGGAGCACCGGCGGATCATCGAGACCTCGCTCGACCACTGGGTGGGCTTCGAAGGCGCGTTGCAGGGCTATACCTTCACCGGCGCCGCGTCGATGTCGGCGCAGATGCTGCGCGGCGACAAGGCGGCGTTCTATCTCGGCGAACTGCAGCGGCGCTACATCCAGCCGAACACGATGTACAAGGAATCCGGTCCGGTGATCGAGACGCCGCTTTCGGCCGCGCAGTCGCTGCACGACATGCTCGTGCAGAGCTGGGGCGGGGTGATCCGGCTGTTCCCGGCCGTGCCCGCCGAATGGGCCGACGCGGCGTTGCGCGACTTCCGTACGGAGGGCGCGTTCCTGCTCAGCGCCTCCCGGCAGGCAGGTAAGACACGCTGGGTCAAGGTCATCAGCGAGGCGGGGGCGCCGTGCGTGCTGCGGACGGACATGGCCGGGGAGCTGACCGTCCGCGACCGGTGGGGGCGGCCGAAACGGTGGCGGCGGCTGCCGAACGGCGACGTCCACCTCGACCTGCGGCGTGGGGAGGAGGCCGTCGTGCACCGCGCGGACGACCGGCCGGACCTGGAAATCCGGCCGGTCCCGGCGAACGGGGCCAGTGCGCCATGGGGGATGCCGTGACGTCGTGAGCGGCGATACGCGAGAGTGTTCCTGTACTTCCTCCGGACGACAGGAGCACAGATGTCCCAGCCGCCGCAGCCGGGCGAGCCCGAAGGCCAGGCGCCCGATCCCGGGGCTCCGCAGGGGCAACCTCCCCAGCAGCAGTATCCGCAGCCCTATCCGCAGCAGCCGTACCAGCAGCAAGGCTGGTACGGCGCGCCGCAACAGCCGCCGCCGTCGTCGAACAAGACGGTGCTCTGGGTGGGCCTGGGGGCGCTGGGACTCGTCGTGATCGTCGCGGTCGTGGCGATCACCGGCTTCGTGGCGCCGGGGTTCTTCCTGCCGGACTCGAAGGGCAAGAGCACGGCCGCTTCGTCGTCCTCGTCGGCTCCGGCTTCCAGTACGGAGGACACGGCGATACAGAGCCCGGTGAACGTCCCCGCGAGCAGGGTTCCGGTGCCGCAGCGCAGCACTCCGCTGGCGGATCCGACGGACTGCGCGTTCCCGGCGGATACCTCCGGTCCGGTGCCGAAGAAGGTGAACCCGCCCGCGGCGGGCCCGACCCCGGCGTCCGGCACGATGGCCGTCACCCTCAAGACGACGGCGGGTGAAGTCGGGCTGACACTGGACCGCGGGCTCGCGCCGTGCACCGTCGCGAACTTCCTCTCGCTGGCGCAGCAGGGTTATTACGACGGAACCTCGTGCCACCGGCTCGGTACGACGGGACTGCAGATGCTCCAGTGCGGTGACCCGGAAGGATCCGGAATGGGCGGGCCGGGATACACCGTTCCGGACGAGGTCTTCTCTGGCCTCAGGTACGGGCGGGGCATCCTCGCCATGGCGAAGAAGCAGGCGCCGGACACGGGCGGCAGCCAGTTCTTCATGGTGTTCGGTGAAGCGGAACTGCCGCCGGAGTACACGGTGTTCGGGAGTATCACGGACACCGGCCTCCAGACCCTGGACAAGGTCGCTCGCGGAGGGGTGGACGACGAGAAGGGTCCGGGCGACGGGACCGGGCCGCCGCGGATCCCGGTGACGTTCCAGTCGATCGCGGTGGGCTGAGGCGAGGGTAGGGAGCCTTCACGCGCTGCCACGGGAACTCCTGCCGCAGGTGCGGCGCGAGTGGCGATCCTCGAGTCCGTGAAGGCCTCCTTGAGGGAATCTGGGTCTCTCAAGGAGGCCTTCACGGACCGGGTTTTCGTGCGCTCAGCGAGATGGCGGGTGCCGGACGCCGAACCACTGCTCGGCGCCGTACTCCTCGAACCGCTCCACCTCAACGAAGCCGAGCTTCGCCGCGACGCGCATCGAGCGCTCGTTGGCAGTCTGCGTGCAGAGCACCACCGGCTCGCCGGGAAGCACTTCGGCGAACCAGTCGAGGGCCGCCGCGCAGGCCTCGGCGGCGTACCCGCGTCCCCACGCCTGCGGCAGGATCAAGTAGCCGAGCTCGGTTTCCCCGCCAGTCGGCCGAATATGTCCCGGGCGCTCCGCGTCACGCTGGTCTAGCGTGATCATGCCGATCAGCGACCCGTCGAGTTCGATGACGAACAGTCCCGGTCGCCGCCCCGGAATCGCGGGGCTCGTGCGCTCGAGCTCCTCACGCGGTCGAGCGCCACCGATGTACGTGCCCACTTCTGGCGAGGCGAAGAGCTCGATGAACGTCGCACGGTCCCGGGCTTCGGACCCGCGAAGCACGAGCCGCTCGGTCTTGATCGGGGCAGGCGGCCAGGCGACGTGATCGAGCTTCGTCATGGCCGGCAACCTAGCGCACGCCGTTGCCCGGTGCCCGGAAGCCGCCGATCTCCCGTTCGAGCAGTTCGGCCAGTCGCAACGGGGTGCGGTCTTCGAACATCGGGCCGATGAGCTGTACGCCGACCGGCAGGCCCTCGGGGGACCGGCCCGCGGGTATGGCGGTGGCGGGCAGGCCGGGCATGGTGGCCAGGCCCGCCCAGACGAGTTGATCGAAATACGGGTAGTCGACGCCGTCGATGTCGATGCGCCGTTTCATCGGGTTGGGGTGGTGGTCGTGCGGGAACGCGGGCGTCGGCGTGATCGGGCACACCACGGCGTCGAACTCGGCGAACAGCCGCCGCCAGCCGTGGCGGTGGACCTCCCGGCGCTTGTCCGCCTCCATCCAGTCGCTGTGGCTGAACAGCATGGCGCGCAGCCGTACGGCGTCAAGGCTCTGGTCGTCCGCGCCGGCCTGCGGCTGCTCGAGCGATTCGATGGGGAAACGCGCGACGGACCCCGAAATCAGCAACTCCATGTAGAGGGTCGCGGCCTCGGTCAGGTCGGGCAGCAACGGACTGCGCCAGGCGACGCGGGCACCACCGTCAACGAGCGCGTCGGCCACTCGGTGCACGCCCGCCCGCACGGCGGATCCGGTCGGAATGAGCGGATGGTCGTCGAGGATCAAGACCCGGAAATCGCGGAGGCGCTCGTGGCGGGCGGGTGGCAGCGCCGAACGATACGCCACGCCGTGCGTCAACGGGTCCGGCCCGGCCATGACGTCGAGCAGGAGCGCGAGGTCGCGGGCGGAGCGCGCCATCGGACCGACGACGGCGAGATCGAAGTCGGCCGGGAAGGCAGGCTCGGACGGCGGGACCATGCCACGGGTGGCCGCCAGTCCGAGTGTCGGCTTGTGCGCGTGGACGCCGCAGAAATGCGCGGGTGTACGCAGCGAGCCGGCGAGGTCGGAGCCGATGGACAGCGCGCCGAACCCGGACGCCAGCGCCGCCGCCGACCCGCCGGAGGACCCGCCCGGCGTCCGATCGTGCTCCCACGGGTTGACGGTGGTGCCGTAGATCTCGTTGAAGCTCTGGATGTCCTGCAGCCCCAACGGCACATTGGTCTTGCCGAGCACCACCGCGCCCGCGGCCTTGAGCCGCGACACCTGCACCGCGTCCTCGGCGGGCACGTGGTCACGGTGCGCCGGCATGCCCCACGTCGTGGGCAGCCCGGCCATGTCGTACGACTCCTTGACCGTCACCGGGACGCCGAGCAGCGGCCGGTCCTCACCGCGCGCGCGTGCCCGGTCGGCATGGTGCGCGGCGGCCCGCGCGCGATCGAAATCCGGCACGCAGATCGCGTTGATCACCTCGTCTTCGCGCTCGATACGGGCGATCACCTCGTCGGTCAGCTCCGTCGATGTCACCGAACCGGTGCGTAACGCGGCAATGATTTCTTCGGCCGTCTGAAAGCTCGATTCCATGAATTCGAAGTTATCGACGTGCTCATGGGGGCACGAAATTCCGCGTCAGGCAACAGAAAGAGTCCTTCGCGGACTTGTTCCTCGGCTGCGGGCGTATCGGCGCAGGTCACGGCGCTGAAAGGGGGTGGCTCCGCCTGTGCGAGCCATGAAGTGCCGCTTTGTGCAACGGGACGGACGTCTCAAGTCGCGTCGAGTGCTTCCCTGAGGCGCATGTAGGACTGGTCTTCCCCGATGCCGGTCGTGTCGAGCCGGATCACGTGCGGGCGCTTGGCCAGATACTCGTCGAGGTGACCGCGGATCCTGTCGATCAGGTCGGAATCGGGATCTTCCAGAACCGCTTGGAGCCGCGCCTCGACAGCGTTGATCGGACGCTTGTCGCGCACGCGCCGTAGATGCTCGCGGGCGTCGACGAGGAGGGCCACTTCGATATAGGTGGCTCCAGTTGCGCGGGCCGCTGCTTCGAAGGCCGGATCCGGATCGCGGTCATGAACGGTCACCAGTTGCGGGAGAATCACATCGTATCCCTGGCTCAGGTGCCGTGTGGCCAACTCTCGCCCGTGGCTACGAGCCCATTCCAAGGCCGCGAAGAAGTTCTTTTGCCATCCGCCGATCAACCCAGCGAGCACATCCAGATCGAGTGCGAGCGTTCCGGGGTGCTCGTCGGCGTAGCGGCGGGCGAGAGTCGATTTCCCCACGCGTGAAAGTCCGTTGAGGTGGATCAGGCGCGCCATGACGCGCTCTAGCTCGGCGGCTGCTGAGTCGGCGGGTTGGACTGCGGGTAGCCAGGCTGCGGCGGCTGGAACCCCGGCTGTGGTCCCGTCGGGTAGTTGACCGGCCCGGGGTTCGGCGCGAAGCCTGCCTGGTGCCGCGGCGGGTGGCCGCTCTTGGCGACCGCGATGGCGACCAGGAGCCAGGAAAGCAGCGCGACGGCGTCGAGCGGGATGCCGACTCCCATGAAGATCCACTGGATCTCGTCGACGGAAAGGCCGCCGGACGAGGCCCAGGACGGCACGTTCACCGACACGAACCGCCAGATGATGCCCGCCGCCGTCGCGACGAGCATGAGCACGAAGGCGCCCACCATCAGGCCGGAGACTCCGCGGGAGCGGGCTTTGATCGAAAGGATCAAGCCGAGCAGGCCCACGACGAGCTGCACTACCCGCGGGACGACGTCGATGCTCGCGAACGTAAAGGTTGACATGCCTGCCTTCCACAGCTTTCCGCCGGAGCTCGTGACGTCCGGACCGCGCCGAGGTGATCCTAGGTGGTGCCACGCTTCATGTGGCGGGTTCAGGGAAAGACAAAGGTCGGGTACACCTGAGCGGCATGACCGATCGTGCTCCGTGGCAGGCCGACGCCGACTATCCGCATCACGTCGCGTACCGGGACGCCGACTTCTGCCACCGGCGTCCCTTACGACCAGCGGCAGACCGCGATATTCGACCCGGCGCGCGGCTGACCGGTTGATCGGGAGAGGGGTGTGTGGAAACAGGGACGTTCAACGTCTCTCTTTCCACACGCCCCTCACCCAGCGTCAGAGCGGGTTGTACGCCCCCAGCGGCGCGGTGCAGAACGGGCCGCCGACGTACTCCGCCGCGATCCCGGTCGGCGCGGGCTTGTCGGCCAGCTGATCCGCGTAGGTCTCCGCGTTGTCGAGCGACTTGTAGCCCAGCGCCTCGGCTTCGGCGAGCGAGTAGACCCGGCGCGTGTTGTCCGAGACTCCCCAGATCAGCCGGTAGCCGGGGGAGGGGTAGCTCAGGCAGGCCTCGAACAGGCGGGCTCCGTCGTCGGGGGAGAGCCAGGTGGTCAGGCCGCGCGGGCCGAGGACGAGCGGATCCTCGAAACAGGAGCCGATCCGGATGACGATCACGTCCATGCCGAACCGCGAGTGGTACAGGCTGCCGAGCGCTTCGATGGCCGCCTTGCTGACGCCGTAGTAGGTGTCGGGCCGGGGCGTGGAGTCGGCGGGGAGGCCGTTCTCGCCCGCCTCGTCGTTGCGGCGGAAGCCGACGGAATGGTTGCTGGAAGCCAGGATCACGCGCGGTACACCGGCGGCCCGCGCGGCTTCGAGGACGGTGTGGGTGCCGTTGATATTGACGTCGAGGGTGGCTTCCCACGAGTTCTCGCGGCTGTGCCCGCCGAGGTGGATCAGCGCGTCGACGCCGGCGCAGGCCTCCGCCATCGCCTCAGGGTCGGTCACCGAAGCGGTGATCAGCTCGACGTCCTCGCCGCCCGCGGCTTCGGGCTGCGCGGCCAGGTCGAGCAGCCGCAGCACCCGGCCGGAACGGCGTAGCCGCGGCCGCATCAGGGTGCCGACGATACCCGCCGAGCCGGTGATCAGGACGCGCTGGTCTGCCATGTGAACCCCTTGTCAGTGAAGGAAGTACGGAATGATCAGCGGATGCCGGCGCGGCGCAGTTGCTGGCCGAGTTCCGCGGTGATTTCGGCGAGAAGCTCGCCGACGCGCTGAGCGTCGGCGTCGGTGACTTCGGTGACCGGCATGGAGCAACTGATCGCGTCGGTGCCGGGGATGCGGTACGGGATCACGGCCGCGACGCAGCGGACGCCGAGGCTGCCTTCCTCGATTTCCGCCGCATAGCCGCGTTCGCGGGTCTTCGCGCATTCGGCGTGCAGCGCTTCGACGGTGGTGATGGTGTTCGGGGTGAGCGCCGCCAGCTCTCCGGTCAAGAGCCCGTCGATCTCGTCGTGCGTCAGTTCGGCCAGCAACGCCTTCCCCAGTGCGGTCGCGTGGGTGGGCAGCGTGCGGCCGACGCGCGACACGAGATGCGTCGAGTGCCGGGACTCGCGCGTCTCCAGGTAGACGACGTCGGTGCCTTCGCGGCGCGCGAAATGCGCGGTGTAGCCGGTCTTCTCCCGGATCCGTTCCAGTGCCTCGGTCGCGTACGGGACGACCGGGTCGCGGTCCAGATAGGCCGTGCCGCAGATCAGCGCGCGGACGCCGAGGCGGTAGCGGGCGGTGTTGGTGTCCACTTCCAGCCAGCCGGCTTCGAGCAGGGTGCGGAGCAGCCCGTGCAGGCTCGACCTGGGAAATCCGGTCCGCGCGTGGAGATCGGACAGGGAAAGCCACACGTCGTTCGCGGCGAAGGTCTCGATGAGGTCGATCGCCCGCCGGGCCGATTTGACCCCGACGGGTTCGGCGGCGGGTGCGCCGTTCGCCACGGTGACAGCGGCTTCCTGTTGGGGCATCCGCGCTCCTCCATCCGGCCGTTGACTTGTGACTCCGGCCATATTAGCGTCCCGAACAGCGTTCTTATGGATGAACATAATCACTATAACAGACTCCGTTCATGAATGTGAACAGGTCGGGCTGGGCCTTCGTGAACGCGGAGAGGAGTCAACGGTGCACGTACTCGACTGGGCGATGGTCTGCGCGTATTTCGCGTTGATGGTCGTGATCGGCTGGTGGTCGCACAAGCGGATCCACGATGTGAAGGACTTCTTCACCGCCGGCGGCCGAATGCCCTGGTGGCTGACCGGGATCTCGCATCACATGTCCGGCTACAGCGCGGTGCTGTTCGTGGCCTACGCGGGCGTGGCCTATACGAGCGGGATCACCGTCTATTTCTGGGGCATGGCCAGCATCGGCATCGGCGTCGGTATCGGCAGCTGGCTGTTCGCCGCCCGGTGGAACCGGCTCCGGTCGAAGCTGGGGGTCGCGTCCCCGCTCGAGTACCTCGCGCGGCGGTTCAACGTCCCGACCCAGCAGGCCCTCGCGTGGAGCGGAAGCCTGCTGAAGATCTTCGACATCGCGGCGAAGTGGTTCGCGATCGCCACGATCCTCAACGTCTTCGCCGGGGTGGACTACACCTGGGGCATCATCATCACCGGTTCGGTCACGCTGGTCTACTGCACCGTCGGCGGTCTCTGGGCCGACGCGCTCACCGACTTCGGCCAGTTCGTGATCCAGGCCATCGCGGCCATCGCCATGCTCTGGGTGGTGCTGGGCAAACTCGGCGGCGTCTCGGGTCTGTGGACGATGTGGGGCGATCTCCCGCCGAGCCACCTCAACCCGACCACGTCGAAGTTCACCACGGTCGTGTTGCTCGTCTATGTACTGGTGAAGACGCTGGAGTACAACGGCGGTATGTGGAACCTGGCGCAGCGCTACATGGCCGCGCCGGACACGCACGCGGCACGCCGGGGCGCGCGGCTCTCCTCGATCCTGTACCTGGTGTGGCCGCTGTTCATGATGTTCCCGATGTTCGCGGCTCCGCTGCTGATCCCGAACATCGAGAACCCGGACAACGCGTACGCGATCATGACGACGACGTTCCTGCCGCCGGGCCTGATCGGGCTGGTGCTGGCGGGCATCTTCTCCCACACGATGGCGATGGTGTCGTCCGACGCGAACGCGATCTCCGCGGTCATCACCCGTGACATGCTGCCCGTGCTGATCAAGAAGACCCGGCGATGGACCGAGGCGCAGGGTCTGCTGGCCGCTCGCATCACGACCGCGATCTTCATCGTGCTGACCATGGCGGTCGCCACGCAGGCCCCCAAACTCGGCGGTGTGCTCGGGATCGTGGTGCTCTGGGTCGCGGCCCTGATGGGCCCGATCTCGGTGCCGCTGCTGCTCGGCATGCTGCCGTGGTTCCGCCGATCCGGCTCCCGCGCGGCGCTGATCTCGTGGGCGGGCGGTCTCATCGCCTACGCGATCGCCTACTACGGCTACAAGGCCACCCTCGCGGTCACCGTGTCCACCCCGATCCTGGTCTCGCTGGGGCTCTTCATCGGGCTCGGCTACCTCATGCCCGAGCGCAAGGCCACCACCGACGAGCTCATCGACACGATCGACCGCGACGACGACGTCCTACCCCGCAAGTCGCAGGACGGCACCACCGTGCCCGCCTGACCGGGCCCGTACCCGGGACCATCCACAAAGAACGAAAGAGAAATCCATGGCACAGCCCAAGATCGAACTCGACGGCCTACTGGCGTTCCCCTTGACCCCCTTCACCGAGGGGCTGGAACTCAACCTCGACGCGTTCGCGGAAACCGTCGAGAGCCACGTGGCCGCCGGAGCCGGCGCGCTGTTCGTCGCCTGCGGTACGGGCGAATTCAGCTCGCTGTCCCCGGACGAGCACGCAGCGATCCTGCGCAAGGCTCGTGAGGTCGTCGCCGGGCGGGTGCCCGTGTGGGTCGGGGCGGGCGGCGGTGCGGCGTCGGCCCGGGCCGGGATCGCGGCGGCGGAGGCGGGCGGCGCGGACGGTGTCCTCCTCCTGCCGCCCTACCTGGTCACCGGCCCGCCGTCCGGGCTCGTCGATCACGTCCGGTACGCCGTCGGGGAGTCCTCGATCCCGGTGATCGTCTATCACCGTTCCACCGGCGTGTTCACCCCGGACTCGGCCGTGGACCTGCTCGGCATCCCGTCGGTGGTCGGCATCAAGGACGGTTTCGGCGACGTCGAGCTCATGAGCCGGATCATCACCACGATCCGCTCCGTCGGCACCGATCGGGCCAGGGATTTCCTGTTCTTCAACGGTCTTCCGACGGCGGAGGTCTCCGCGCGCGCCTACGCCGCGGTCGGCGTGGCGCGGTACTCCTCGGCCGTGCACTGCTTCGCCCCCGAGATCGCGGCCCGGTTCCACCGCGCGCTCGCGGAAAACGACGACGCCGTCATGGAGGCGCTCCTCGCCGGGTTCTACCTGCCGCTGGTGGCGCTGCGGGACGAGGGGAAGGGCTTCGCCGTGTCGCTGGTCAAGGCCGCCGCGCGCCTGCGGGGTGACAAGGTCGGCTCGGTCCGGCCGCCGCTGGTCGAGCCCACCGCGGACCAGATCGCCCGCCTGGAGAAGATCATCGACGACGGGTTCGCGGCCCTCAAGTCCCTCGAGGCCGGTGCCTGAAGATGAAGGTTCTCGACGTCGTCCTGACCCCGGTCGCCTTCGCCGACCCTCCGCTGCTCAACGCGATGGGCGTGCACGAGCCCTTCGCGCTGCGCGGCGTCGTCCAGCTGATCTGCGAGGACGGCGTGGTCGGCCTCGGCGAGTCCTACGGTGACCTCGCGTTCCTCGACCAGGTCCGGAAGGTGCTTCCGGAACTCAAGGGGCACGACGTGTTCGACCTGCCCGGCCTTCGCCGCAAGGTCGCCACCACCCTCGGCGAGGTCGTCTTCGCCGACGCGCACGGGCTCACCGGCGGTTTCTCCGTCAGCAAGACCGTCGCCAGCGTGTACTCGCTGTTCGAGGTGGCCGCGCTCGACGCGCAGGGCCACTATCTCGGCAGGCCGGTGGTGGACCTGCTCGGCGGCAAGGCACGCGACGCCGTCGACTTCTCCGCCTACCTGTTCTACAAGTTCGGCGCTCACATCGGCGCCGAAGAGGACTCGTGGGGCGAGGTGACCACGCCGGAGGCGCTCGTCGGCGAGGCACGCCGCATGGTGGAGGAGTACGGCTTCGGCTCCATCAAGCTCAAGGGCGGCGCGTTCGACCCCGACCAGGAGATGGCCGGGATCCGCGCGCTCGCCGACGCGTTCCCGGACCACCCGCTCCGCATCGACCCGAACGCGGCGTGGACCGTCGAGACCGGGATCCGGGTCGCCGAAGAACTCGACGGCGTCCTGGAGTACCTCGAAGACCCGACGCCGGGCATCGAGGGCATGGCGAGGGTCGCGGAGAAGGCGAACATGCCGCTGGCCACGAACATGTGCGTCGTGCGCTTCGCGGACATCGAGCCGGCGTTCCGGCAGCGGGCGGTCGGCGTAATACTTTCGGACCATCATTACTGGGGTGGGCTGCGGGACACCCAAGCCCTCTCGACCACGGCGGAATGCTTCGACGTGGGGCTTTCCATGCATTCGAACAGTCATCTCGGGATCAGCCTGGCCGCTATGGTGCACGTGGCCGCGGCGACGCCGCACCTGACCTACGCCTGCGACACCCACTGGCCGTGGAAGACGGCCGACGTCATCGCCCCGGGTGCGCTGGAGTTCGCCGACGGTGCGGTCGCGGTGCCCGACAAGCCCGGGCTCGGGGTCGAACTCGACCCCGACGCGCTGGCGCGGGCCCATGAAGATTATGTCCGAAGTGGACAGACAAAACGGGATGACGTGACCTATATGCGGAAGTTCGTCGGAAGCTTCGAACCGAATACGGCACGGTGGTGACGGGGTGAAGGTCACCGGATACGCCTACCCCTGGGACGTCGTCGACGATCCCGGCTTCGTCGAGCGGGTAAGGGAGCTCGGCGTCGACGAGGTCGCCGTCGCCGTGTCGTACCACAGCGCCCGCGCGGCGACGCCCTGGTCGCCCGAGCGCACTTCGGTCGTCGCGCGCCACGCGGCGCTGTACCGGCCGGTGCGCGAGGAGGGGTGGGGTGAGCTGAAACCCGCCGAACCGGACTGGGTCGAAAGCCGCGACAGCGCGGGCGACGCCGTCCGGATGCTGAACGAGGCGGGCGTCCCGGTGGCGGCGTGGCTCGTGCTGACCCACAATTCGCAGCTGGGCACGGAGTTCCCGGACTACACCGTGCGCAACTGTTTCGGCGAGCGGTACCCCTGGGCGCTGTGCCCCGGTCAGCCCGCCGTCCGCGAGTACGCCGCGAACGTGACGGCGGAAAGCCTCGCCGGGCTCGACTTCGCCTCGGTCGTCCTCGAGGCCTGCGGTCCGCTCGGCGCCGTGCACCAGCACCAGCACGAGAAGACCGACGGCGTCTGGTCGCCCGCGGTGGCCCGGCTGCTCTCGATCTGCTGCTGCGACGAGTGTCTCGACACCTGGGCCGCGGCGGGGCAGGACCCGGGGAAGGCGCTGGGCAAGCTGCGGGCCGAGGTCCGGCGGCTGATCGACAGCGGTGACCTCCGGGCGACCGAGGACAAGATCCTGCCCACCCTGCGGCAGGTCCTGCTCGACACGCGGCAGCGGGCGACCGACGCCCTCCGGCGCGAGGTCCTCGCGAAGATCCCGTCCGGGCCCCGGATCGTGCTGCACGGCGCGATGGACCCGTGGGTCACCGGCGCGCTGCCGGGGCTGACGCCGTCGGCCCCGGACGACGTCGACGCGGTGGTGCTGCAGAACTGGGTACCCGGCCGTCCCAGCGTCGGCGCGGTCGCGGCGGCGCGGGCGAAACTGCCGGAGAAGGTCGCCGTCGGCAGCTACATCACCGCGGTGGCGGCCAGCCCGGTTCCCGACATCGAGGCCTACACCACCGAACTCGGCAAGGCAGGCGCCACCGAGCTGCACCTGTACCACCTCGGCCTCGCCGGCCCGGGGCGCTGGGCGGATCTCATCGCCGCCGTCAGCGCCGCGCAAGAACTCTAGGAGACACAAGAACCATGAGCCAGGCAACGGATCCCGCCACGCTCGACCAGATCCTCGCGGCCGCCGCCGCTGCGGCAGGCACGGCGGCGGCCGCGACCCCAGCGCAGCGCGCCGGATGGCTGAACGCGGCCGCGGACGCCCTCGACGCGGCTGCCGACGAGCTGATCACGCTGGCCAACCGGGAGACGCATCTCCCGATCTCGCCGCGCCTGCAGGGAGAGCTGAAGCGCGCGACGTTCCAGCTGCGCCTGTTCGGCGAGGTGCTGGCCGACGGTTCGTTTCTCGGTGCCACGGTCGATCACGCGGACGCCGCGTGGCCGATGGGGCCGCGGCCGGACATCCGTCGGCTGCTCACCCCGATCGGTCCGGTGCTGGTGTTCGCCGCCAGCAACTTCCCGTTCGCGTTCAGTGTCGCGGGCGGGGACACCGCGTCGGCGCTGGCCGCCGGCTGCCCGGTCGTGCTCAAGGCGCATTCGGGACACCCGGAGCTGTCCGCCCGCACGGGTGAGGTCCTGCGTGCAGCGCTGGTCGAGGCCGGTGCGCCGGAGGGGATCTTCGCGGTCGTCCACGGCCAGCAGAACGGTGTCACGGCGCTGAAGGACCCGCGGATCCAGGCGGCGTCGTTCACCGGTTCGGTGCCCGGTGGGCGCGCGCTGTTCGACATCGCGACCTCGCGGCCGTCGCCGATCCCGTTCTACGGCGAACTCGGCAGCGTCAACCCGGTCGTCGTCACCCAGGCCGCGATCGACGCTCGCGGTGAGTCGATCGCCAAGGGCTACGCGGGTTCGTTCACTCTCGGTGCCGGACAGTTCTGCACCAAGCCGGGGCTGCTGTTCCTGCCGGAGGGCCACGGCCTCGAAGACACGCTGCGCGAGGCCGTCGCGGCGACCCCGGCGCAGCCGATGCTCAACGAGCGTATCGCGGCCGGATTCGCCGAAGGTCTGGCGAAGCTGAGCGAGGTCGACGGCGTCGAGGTGCTGTCGGAATCCGGTGGCGCGGAAGGGATCTCGCACGGCGCGACCCTGCTCGCCACCACCGCCAAGGCCTTCCTGGCCGACGGCGACACGGTCACCGAGGAGTGCTTCGGTCCGGCGTCGCTGATCGTCACCTACGCCGATCAGGACGAACTGATCAGCCTGCTCGGCGTGATGGAACCCGGTCTCACCGCGACCATCCAGGGTGAAGAGTCCGATGTGGACTGGATCCGCCCGGTGCTCCCGTCGCTGACCCGGGTCGCCGGCCGTCTGCTGTGGAACGACTGGCCGACCGGTGTCACGGTCACCTGGGCACAGGAACACGGTGGTCCCTACCCGGCGACCACCGCGCCGACCAGCACCTCGGTCGGCACCGCCGCGATCGAACGCTTCCTGCGACCGATCGCCTGGCAGGGCTTCCCCGACGCGCTGCTGCCGGAACCGTTGCAGGAGAACAACCCGTGGGACCTGCCCCGCAGGATCGACGGGAAACGCTAGAAACCTCGTGAGTGGTAAGGACGGTTCTAACCGTCCTTACCACTCACGAGACCCACCACACGCCGCCGCCCCTTGATCCCGTCTCGACCCCCTTGGGAGGCACCGTCATGTCCGGATTCGGTCACTTCGACAGGAGAACGGCTTTGCGGGGAGGCGCGGCCGCGGCCGCTTCGGTGGCGCTCACGACCGCTCTCGCGAGCCCTTCGTCAGCGCGGCCCGCGGCTCCCGGTACGTCCTCCATCGTCTCCGGCTATCGCGAACTGCAGACCGGGATCGACCGGCCGTCGGCGGAACGCACCGCCGCGCTGGCGAACCTGGACCGGGTCGCGAAGGCCTACCACGACAGCATGACGGTCGGCGAAGGTCCACTGTGGAAGGATCTTCCGCTCGGTCCCGGCAGTGAGTTCACGACGTCGATGTACGCCCGGCTCCGCGCGATCGCGGTCAACTGGGGCACGCCAGGCGGTGCGCTGGCGGGCGATCCGGCCGTGCTCGCCCGGATCAAGGCGGCACTGGAACTGTTGTACACCAGCGATCAGTACAGCGAGAAGACCGCCGAGATCGGCAACTGGTACACCTACGAGATCGGCGTCCCGCTCTATCTGCTGCACATCCTCGCGACGGTCGCCGACGAGCTCACGCAGGACGAACTAGCCAAGTACCTCAAGCCGGTGCTGAAGTTCTCCGGCGATCCGAACCGCCGCACCAACAACCCGAGCGTCGTCGAGACCGGTGCCAACCGCGCGGACAAGTCGATGATCTCCCTGGTGTCCGGCGCGATGCTCGGCGACGTCGAACGGATCAAACGGGGCGTCGGCGCGTTCACCGACGTCGAAGGCGGGGGAGCGGCGAGTGTCATCGCCAAGCTCCACCGCTCGGCGGGCGACGGCTTCCACACCGACGGCTCCTTCCTGCAACACGACTCGGTGCCGTATCCCGGGCACTACGGGATCATCCTGCTCACCGCCGTCGCGTCCGCCATCCATGTCACGCAGGGCACTGAGTTCGCACTGCCCGCCGACGTGCGCGACGCGACGTACGCGTTGGTTTCCGACACGTTCGCACCGTTCGTCCACGCGGGCGCGATGATGGAGTCGGTCCGCGGCCGGTTCCTTTCCCGGCAAGGGGAATCCGCGCACGACATCGGACACCAGCTCACCGGAGCGGTGGTCCTGCTGGCGCGGTCGGCGAGCGGGAAGCGCAAGGACGAACTCGGCGGCCTCGCCGCGAAGTGGATCACCGAAGACACTTTCGCGCCGTATCTGGAGATCCCCGATCCCGAACGGTTCGCGCCGGGGCCGGACCTCGTCGGCATCCCCGGCATCGAGTTCGCGCAGGAACTGCTGGCGACCGGGATCCGGCCGGCGCGGACGGTCGCGACGCATCGCGTGTTCGGCCAGCAGGACCGGATGGTGCACATCACCGAAGGCTGGTCGGCCTCGCTCGGCGTCGCCTCGACCCGGATTTCGCGGTACGAGTCGATCAACTCGATGAACCTGCACGGCTGGTACGTCGGCGACGGCTCGCTGTATCTGTTCCTGCCCAAGGCGAAGGGGCATTTCACCGACGCCTACTGGCCGACGGTGGACCCGCTTCTGTTGCCGGGCACCACCACGAAAACCGGCCCGACCCCGAAGCTGGAGCCGGTGCCGTCGACGAGCAAGGATCACTGCGGCGGTGTCCGCTGGGACGCGCGGCACGGCGCGCACGCGCTCGACTTCGTTTCCCAGGACGGCACCCTGACCGCGAAAAAGTCGTGGTTCTTCACTCCGTCGGGTGTGCTGTGCCTCGGTGCCGGGATCACCGACTCCTCGGGTGAGCGCGTCCGCACCACGATCGAGAACCGCAACCTCGGGGAGAACGGCTCCTGTGTCCTGCTGGCCGACGGCCGCCTCGTCGGCGGATCGGAGTCCTTGCGGCGCAAGCGATGGCTGCATCTGGAGAAGGTCGGCGGATACGTCCTGCTCGACGACGCGGAGGTCACCGCGCTGCGCGAGGACCGGACCGGCACCTGGCGCGACATCGACAAGGGCGCCAACACCAAGGGCACCACGGTGCCCTATACCCGGCGCTACCAGAAGCTGGTCATCGAACACGGGGCCAAGCCCTCGAACGCGAGCTACGCCTACGCGGTCCTTCCCACCGCGTCGGTGCTGGAGACGATCGCCTCGGCCTGGTCGTGGCGCGTGCGATCCAACACCGCGACCGTGCAGGCCGTCCGGCTGTGGGACGCGACGCTGCTGGCGAACTTCTTCGCCGCCGGCTCCGTCGACGAGGTGTCGGTGTCCGGTCCGGCGTCGGTGGCGCTCGGCCGGGCCGGCGACGGCTGGCGGCTGGCCGTTTCGGACCCGACGCAGCGGCAGGACGTCCTGCGCGTGACCGTGCGGCGCAAGACCGTCGAGGTGCCGGTGAAGGACACCTTCGGCGCCACGCAGGTCTTCCGCGTTTAGGTGACGAATTGCGAGACCGGCTCGCCCATTTAGGTCAGGATCTGGCCTGAATGGCCTTTACGGTCACCTCATGACCGACATCGAGCAGTTCCGCATCGACATCCCGCAGTCCGAGCTGGACGACCTGACCGACCGGCTGGCGCGCACCCGCTGGCCGTCGGCACTGCCCGGTGCCGAGTGGAGCAGGGGCGTACCGGTCGCGTACCTCAAGGAGCTGGCCGAATACTGGCGAGACGCCTACGACTGGCGCGCGTACGAGAAGCGGCTCAACGACTTTCCGCAGTACATCACCGAGATCGACGGTCAGCGCGTGCACTTCCTCCACGTCCGGTCGCCGGAGCCGGACGCGATCCCGCTGATCATGACGCACAGCTGGCCGAATTCGATCGCCGAGTTCCTGGACGTCCTGGGGCCGCTCACCGACCCGCGAGCACACGGCCTCGACCCGTCGCGCGCCTTCCACGTCGTCGCGCCGTCGCTGCCGGGCTTCGGCTTCTCTCCGTTCCCCGAGCCTGCCGACGAGCGGCCGTGGGACATCGCGCGGGTGGCGCGGACCTGGGCGGAACTGATGAGCCGTCTCGGTTACGAACGCTATGGCGCGCACGGGAACGACGCCGGAGCGCTGGTGACGCCATGCCTCGCGGTGCACGCGCCCGAACACGTCATCGGTTCGCACATCACGTCCGGGCTCGGCGTGCCGACCGGCGATCCGGCCGAGTTCGAGGGGCTCACCGAACGGGATCAGGCGGATCTCGCGGGGCTCCTGGAACGCTTCGCGGGCGGCAGCGGATACGCGCCGTACCTGACGAACCGGCCGCAGACGCTCAGTTTCGGCTTCCTCGATTCGCCGGTCGCGCAGCTGGCGTACCTGGTCGAGCGGTTCAAGGAGTTCGACGGCTGGCCCGAGGGCGGGTCGCCCGCCGAGCCGATCGACCGCGACCTGCTGCTCACCAACGCGACCCTGTACTGGCTGACCGGGACCGGCGGCACGTCGCTGTGGCCTTATTACGAGGGAGCGGCCGCGATGCCGATCGACCAGACCGCGGTGCCGACCGGCGTCTCGCACGGCGGGCCGTCCGCGCTGCGCACGATCGCCTCCCGCAAGAACGACGTCGTGCGCTGGGCGGAGCACGAAAGCCCCAGCCATATGGTCGCGATGGCCGTCCCGGACGACGTGGTGGCCGAGCTCCGGGAATTCTTCGGAAATCTCCGGAAGTGATGTCGAGCGGTGGTCGTCGGCTCCGACCCAGGGACGAAGCTAAAGTGCGAAAGACCCTTTGGAGGACCTGATGACCACCTCGTTCGAGACCGTCACTTCGGCCGACGGCACCTCGATCGCCTTCGATCGCACCGGGCAGGGCGCACCGGTGATCCTGGTCGGCGGCGCGTTCAACGACCGGACGACCGTCGCCGGGCTGGCCGCGACGCTGGCCGCGGACTTCACCGTGCTCGCCTACGACCGTCGCGGCCGGGGCGACAGCGGCGCCGGCGCGGTCTATTCGGTCGAGCGTGAGGTCGAAGATCTCGCCGCGTTGATCGAGCACGTGGGCGGGTCGGCGGCGGTGTTCGGGCACTCGTCGGGTGCGGTACTGGGGCTGGAGGCCGCGGCCAGAGGCGTCGCCATGACCAGCCTCGCCGTGTACGAGCCGCCGTACGTCGTCGATGACAGCCGTACGCGGCCCGCGGCCGACCTCTTCGATCGTGTCCAGGCGCTGATCGCCGACGGCGACCGCGACGGCGCGGCCGAGCTCTTCCTGGTCGAAGGGACGGCCACCCCGGCCGAGGTCGTGAAGGGCATGCGGGACGACGCGTTCTGGGCCTGGTTCACCGGACTCGCCCACACCTTGCCCTACGACCTCGCGCTCTGCGGTCCCGGCAACGTGCTGCCCGCGGACAGGCTGGCCAAGATCGCGGCCCCGACGCTCGTCATCGACGGCGGGGAGAGCGACGCCTGGATGCGGGCAGGTGCCCGCGCGGTCGCCGACACGGTCCCCGGAGCCCGCTACGCCACCGTCGAGGGGCAGGACCACGGCGTCCTCCACCAGCCGGACACCTTGCGCGGCCTGCTCACCGGATTCCTCAGGTGACGGCTTCCGGACGGCTCGCTTGGCCGAGCAGCCCGGCCAACGCGGTCAGCGGTGGGGTCGCGTGGCCGGTCCGCCAGACGAGCCCGAGCTGGCTGGTGCCTTCCAGGCCGCGGACCGGGACGTAGCGCAGATCGGTGCGGGTGTGCTGTTCGGTCAGCGGACGGCACACGAGCATCGCGTGCATCCCCGAAGCCGCCAGCGCCATCCCCTGCTGGACGGTCGTGATCCCCGCCGTCGAGCGAATCGGGGTTCCGGACGGAGTGGTCGGCGGGGTCCGCGCGGCCTTCCAGTAACCGGGTCCGTCACCGGCGCGGTGAAGCAGGTCGAGTTCCGCGAGTTCCTCGATGTCGATCGACTCCCGCTCCGCGACGGGATGGCCGGCACCGACCATCGCGTACTGGTCCTGCGGCGGGAAGCGGAAGCCGACCGTGAGCTGGGGATCGTGGACGGGGAGTTCGGCGATGACGGCGTCGACCTCGCCCTCCAGCACGGCGGTGAACGGTGAGCCGAGCGGGATGTCGTGGGTGTGCACGGCCACGCCGTGCTGATCGCGCAGCGCGCGGAACGTCGAGGTGACCTCCTCGTAGACCATGCCGGTGAAACCGACTCGCAGCTCTTCGACGGCGCCGCGCATCGCCCGCTCGCGGGCACGATCGAACGTGCGGAGCAGGGAGCGATACGCGGGGCGGACCTCTTTGACGAACTGCGCGCCGACGCGGGTGAGGGCGACCTTCCGGCTGGTGCGCTCGACCAGCCGGGCGCCGACCCCCGCCTCGAGTGCGGCGATGAGCTGGCTCACTCGCGATTGCGAGTAGCCGAGCCGCTCGGCCGTGTGTCCGAAGTGGAGTTCCTCGGCCAGCGTGAGCAGGCATTCGATCTGGTGCAGATGTGCCTGGTGCATGGTCGGGAGCGCGTCGCCCATCTCCGGACGATAGCACCGCATCGATGAGCCTGGCTCATCGATCGATGAGGAGAACGTCGTTGTTCCCGGGGTTCGGCGGTGATGGGCTGGCGGCATGAGTGTTTCCCTGTCCTCCTCCGATCCCGTCCGTCAGCGGCGGACTTCCCCCGCGCGATGGGTCGCCGTCGGCATGCTGACCCTCAGCACGTTCCTGGTGGTGACCTCCGAGATGCTGCCGGTCGGGATGCTCACCCCGATGGCGGACGGCCTCGGTGTTTCCCCCGGCGCGGCGGGCCTCAGCCTGACCGTCACCGGTCTCGTCTCGGCGGCCACCGCTCCCGTGGTGCCGCGGCTGCTCGGGAATCTCGATCGGCGCGGGGTGCTGGCCGTCGCCGTGGTGGTGCTGGCCACCGGGAACGGGCTGACCACGATCGCCGGGGATTTCGGGCTCCTCATGGTCTCGCGGGTCGTTCTCGGTATCGGCATGGGCGCCGTCTGGGGGATGGCCTCGGCCGTGGCCGTCCGGCTGGTCGAGCCCCGCGACAGTGCGCTCGCGGTCTCGTTCGCCGTCGGTGGTGTCGCCGCCGCCTCGGTGCTCGGGGTGCCGCTGGGCACGTTCGTGGGCAACGCTTTCGGCTGGCGGGCCGCCTTCGGTTCGCTCACCGTGTTCGCGCTGCTGCTCGTCCCCGCCTTGCTGCTGGCGCTGCCCACACTGCGCCGTCCCGCCGTCGTCGAGGAGACCGTCGGCGGACGACGCCGCTCGCTGTTCCGCCCCGCCGTGGTCACGGGCCTGATCGTGGTGGCGCTGCTGGTCACCGCGCACTTCGCCGCGTACACCTACGTGCGTCCCGCTCTCGAACAACTCTCCCGGATGACCGCGGACGGGATCGCCCTGCTGCTGCTCCTCTACGGCGTGTTCGGCCTGATCGGCAACTTCGTGGCCGGTGCCGTCGCCGGGCGCAGGCCACGCCTGACCGTGCTGCTGCTGGCGGGCGGAATCGCCGTCGCGATCGCGCTTCTGGCGCTTTTCGGTGCCTCGTCGCTCGCCGCCGGGATCACGATCGCCCTGTGGGGGATGGCCTACGGCGGGCTGTCGGTCGGCGCGCAACTGTGGATGACCGCGATCGCACCCGACCGCGTCGAGCATCTCACCGGTCTCTACGTCGGCGTGTTCACCGGTGCGATCGCCCTCGGCGCTTTCGCCGGCGGCTTGGTCGTCGAGGGGGCGGGCGTCCTGCCGGTGCTGTGGAGCGCGGCGGCGCTCGCCTTGGTCGCCTTGCTGGTGGGCGCGGCGGGCAGGCCCATCGCGGCGTAAAGGTCCCGTGCGGCGCGGATGTGTCCCAATCCGGCCAGCGCGCGGGCCTCCTGCAGCCGGTAGCCGATCCGTCTCGCCGTTTCCAGCGCGAGCCGGTGCTGTCCGAGGCCCGTCGTCGTCTCGCCGAGGGCGAGGCAGGCGGTGCCGAGGCTGTTCGCCGCCATGGCCAGTAGTAACGGATGGTTGAGCCGGGAGAGGATCGCGCACGCGCGCTCGGCCTGCTCACGCGCGGCGCCCGGCCGGTGGGCGAGCAGGAGCGCGTCGGCGAGGTCGATCCGGCTCCACGCCTCGCCGAACGGATAACCGAGGTCCCGTGAGGCGGTGACCGAACGTTCGATGGTCTCGAAGGCCTCGTCGAAGTGACCGAGCCTCGCGAGGACGAGGCCGAGCTGGGCCGAACTCAGGATCGTGCCGCGGTCGTCCTCGCGCAGCGCCACCGACCGGCGGGCCGACGTCAGCGCGTCGTCCAGGTCACCGAGGACTTCTTGGGTGTTGCTGAGGTTGGTCCACAGCGTCGCGGCGGCGTCGGTGCCGCCGTCCGCGACGGCCAGGCCGTCGCGATAGAACCGGATGGCTTCGGTGTAGTGGCCGAGCATGCCGTGCAGGGCGCCCACCCGGGACAGCGCGATCGCCTCGGCCGCCCGATCGCCGGACGCCCGGACGACGTCCAGCCGCTCCAGGGCGCAGTCCATTCCCTCGGTGAGCCGCCCGTTCTCCCAGTACGCCAGGGTGAGGCTCGCCAGGCTCAGCTGGATCGCGTGCGGATCGCCGATCCGGCGGGCGGCGGCGACCCCGGCCCGCGCCACGGCGAGCAACTCGTCGAGATGCCCGCTCTCCCGAAGGTGTTCCGTGGTGTCCGCGGCGATCCGCCAGGCGTGCTCGTCGAGACCGGCGTCGAGCGCGTGGCGTGTCACCGCGACCAGGTTCGCCCGCTCCTCGCGGTACCAGCCGTCGCCATCGCCGTCGCGGTAGTGATCGAGCAGCCTGGTCGTCGCCGGACCCGATTCCTCGTCGCACGCGAGGGTACGGGCGTGTTCGGCGATCAGGTCGTGGAACGCGTAGCGGCCGAGCGCGGGCTGCCTGAGCAGGTGGGCGTCGAGCAGGTCTTCCAGCAGCCGTTCTGCCTCGCGCTCGCCGGTGCCTGCCAGCGCGGCCGCCGCGGGTATCCCGATGTCGGTGCCGGGGTTCCGCCCCAGCAGACGGAACATGCGCTGCTGAGCGGCGTCGAGCTCCCGATAGGACAGTGCGAAGGCCGCGGCCACGTCGCGTCCGGCGACCTTCAGCTCGGCCAGCCTGTCGTGTTCGGAGCCCAGCCGTTCGGCCAGGTCCGCCACAGTCCACTGTGGACGATTCTGCAAACGTGCCGCCGCTATCCGGATCGCCAGCGGCAGGTTCCCGCACAACGCGGCCACCCCCGAGTCGGGTCGCCCGGACGCCGCCGCGAACAGGGCGCCTGCCTGTTCGTCCGGCAGGACTTCGAGGCTGATCGACGCGGCACCGTCCACGGCGGCGAGGCGGCGCCTGCCGGTGACCACGAGCGCGACCGTGGCGGAACCCGGCACCAGCGGCCTCAGCTGTTCGGCGCTCGCGGCGTTGTCGAGCACCACGAGCAGTGACCGGCCCGCCGTTCTGGCGCGCCAGAGCTCGGCCCGGCGGTCCACGCCGCCGGGGAGCCTGCTCGCCGGGACGTCCAGCTGGCCGAGCAAGGCTTCGAGCGCGGCCTCGGGCGAGAGCGGTTCTCGGGCGGGGGAATGCCCGTGCAGATCCACGAACAGCTGCCCGTCAGGGAAATCCGCGGCGAGCCGGTGGGCGGCGTGGACGGCGAGCGAGGTCTTGCCGACGCCGGCCATCCCGTCGACGGCCACCGGGCGGCCGAGCCGGACGGCGTCGAGCAGGCGGCCGATCTCGGCCTCCCTGCCGGTGAAATCCGGGACGTCATAAGGGAGGAAGCACCGGGTCTTGCCGTATTCCGGCTCGTCGCGGAGGATCCGCTCGTAGAGTTCGCGGAGCTTCGGCCCGGGTTCGATCCCGAGTTCCTCCACCAGCCGCGTCCGCGCCTGGCGGTAGACGTTCAGCGCGTCGGCCTGCCTGCCCTGCTGGTGCAGCGCGCGCATGAGCAGCCCGGCGAACGGCTCGCGGAGCGGGTGTTCGGCGACCAGTGCCGTCAGTTCCGCGACGGTGTCCTCCCCGGCGGAGATCTCCTCGTCGAGGCAACGCTCCACAACGGACAGACGACGTTCGTCGAGTTCTTCGGCCTCGCCCCGCAGCGCCATACTGTCCACACCGGACAGAGTCGGTCCGCGCCAGCATCCGAGCGCTGCACGGAAGTCGCCGCGCGAGACGAGCTCCTCGAATGAGCGCAGGTCGAAAGCGCGCGGGCGCAGGACGAAACCGGGCCCTTCGGCGGTCAGGATGTCATCGGCGGCGCCCTCGGCGACGAGTGCGCGTTTCAGCGCGGTGGTGAGATTGCGGATCTGCCGGGTGGCCGTGGCGGGCGGATCCTCGTCCCAGACGACGTCCACCAGCCGGGAGACCGAGACGACGCGATCGGCACCGAGCAGCAGCGCGGCCAGGATCCGCTCCTGCCGCGAGCCCGCCAGCTTCAGCGCCCGCTCGCCGCTGCGGCACTGCACCGGACCCAGTATCCGAAACTCCATCACACCCCCTGCCGCGAGGTTAACCGGCCGTCCGCCCGCATCGGTGCGGAAGTGATGCAGCTGTGATGCGCCGCCGGGCCAGCCTGCTGGGGACGGAATACGGGACGTGATGAGGAGAACCCCATGCGCAAGCGGTATTACGCGGCGTTGGCCGGGCTGGCCGTGGCCGCGGCGGGAATCGGCGTACCTGCCGCCGCGGCGGCGAGTGACCAGCGGGCGGAGACCGAACGGCAGGCCTGTCAGCGCGCGTTCGACCACGCGGTCTGGGAGGACATGGACAGCTTCAACAAACGCGACGAGGCCCGCTACCGGGCGATCATCCACGAGAACATGGTCACCATCGGGCGCAAGGGCCAGACGATCATCGGCTACGACGCCAACGTGGATCCGGTGGTCGACGTGCAGTTCAAGCTCCCGTACGAGTGGAGCATGCCGTGGACCGTGACCCACACCGTCGTCGAGGGCTGCAAGATGGGCTTCGCGATCCTCGACGCGTACTACAAGGCTCCGTCGCAGAACATCGACCGGCACTACACGATCAGCCTGACCCTGGTGCGTGAGCACGGCAAGTGGCAGGTCATCAAGGACACCGTGACCGACGTACTGCCCTGAGGGGGTCGTGAGTGGTAAGGACGGTTCTAACCGTCCTTACCACTCACGAGGGCTGCCTCACGGTTTCCGGCCCACCCCGGCGTACGGCAACGCGTTGATCTCCGGATCCTCGGACATGTCGCCGGCGCCCTGGGGATTCCACATCGCGCAGCCGACGACGCCGGGTTCGATGACGTCGAATCCGGCGAAGAACGACAGCACCTCGTCGTGGGTGCGGGGGATGGGGTCGTTCTGGGTGCTCTTGTACGCCTCGATGGCCTCGTCGAGGCCGCTCGAGTTCGCGTCGGCGGCGACATGCGAGAGGGCGAGGAAACTCCCGGGCGCGATCCGTTCCCGGTAGCGGGCCAGTATCGCGTGCGGCTCCCACGAGTCAGGCACGAAATGCAGCAGCAGCAACATGAACAGGCCGACCGGCTGGTCGAGATCCAGCAGTTCCTTCGTTTCGGGCGCGTCGAGGATGTCGTTGACGTCGCGGAGGTCGGCCTGGATCGCCGCGCACCGGTCGTTGCCGCGCAGCAGCAGTTTGGCGTGGGCCACGGCGACGGACTCGCGGTCGACGTAGACCACCCGGCAGGACGGGTCGATCCGCTGGACGATCTCGTGGAGGTTGCCGACGGTCGGGATACCGGAGCCGATATCGAGGAACTGCCGTACGCCGGCGTCCACCATGTGCAGCGCGGCGCGCCGGAGGAACGCGCGGTTGAGGCGGGCCGCGTCGCGGATCCCCGGCATGATCTTCAGGATCTGGTCGCCGAGGACACGGTCGGCCTGGAAGTTGTGATCGCCGTTGAGCCAGTAGTCGTAGACCCGGGCGGGATTCGGCACGGTCGTGTCGACCTCGGGGGGTACCCAGCTCAGGTTCGAAGTCACCGTCGTCGCCGCCGTTCGGTCGAGGATCCGTTGGGGCACAGGAGTCTAGCGGGCTCACGGGCACGGGCCGCCATCGTCCGATCGTGTGGATGTCCGGCGATGGAACCCCGTCCGCGGTCCCGCGGTCCTAAGGTGGCCGGGTTCAGCGCCCAGGCACCGGGAGACGAGCACGATGGCACCACCTCCGGACGTCGCCGTCGCACCAGGCCGGTGGCCGGTGCTGGGGCATACCGTGCCGATGCTGCGTGATCCGGTGAAACTGTTGTCCTCGCTGCGATCGTACGGCGACGTCGTGCGGCTCGACTTCGGCCCGATGCCGGTCTACCTGGTCACCACACCGGAACTGGCCTGGCGCCTGCTCGCCGTCGACGCGGCGAAGTTCGACAAAGGCATCGTGTTCGACAAGATGCGGCCGTTGTTCGGCGACGGGCTCGCGACCTCCAACGGTGCCTTCAACCAGCGGCAACGGCGGATGATGCTGCCCGCCTTCCAGCGAAGCCGGATCGCGCTCTACGCCGAGACGACGATGACGAAAGCCGCTGTAGACCTTGCGGACACGTGGAAACCCGGCGAGGTGGTCGAATTCGACCGGCGCATGCAGGATCTCGCCCTGACCGTCTCCGGGCGCACGTTGTTCTCCACCGAACTCGGCGACGACGCGCTCACCGAGATCCGGCGGTCGATCCCGATCATGCTGAAATACGTCATGGTCAGGGCGTTCTCGCCGAAGTTCGTGGAACGCCTGCCGATCCCGGCCAACCGCGAGTTCGACGCGGCGGCCGCACGGCTGCGGCGGGTCATCGGCGACGCCGTCGTCCGGGCGCGCGAGAAGGGCGGAGACCAGGGCGATCTGCTGTCCATGTTGCTGCTGGCCGAAGACGACGAGACCGGCGAGAAGATGACCGACCGCCAGGTGGAGGACGAGGTCATCACGATCCTCACCACCGGCGCCGAGACGACGGCCGTCGCGCTCGCGTGGTTCTTCCACGAAATCGGGGCGCGGCCGGAGATCGAACGCCGCTTCCACGCGGAGGTCGACGAGGTGCTGGCGGGCGGACCCGCGCGGTTCGAGCACCTGCCGCGCCTGGTCTACACGCACCGGATCATCAACGAGGTCGTCCGCCGTACCCCGCCGGTGATCCTGATGCGCCGGGCACGGGAGGACGTCGAACTCGGCGGTGTGCGCATCCCCGCGGGGACCGAGGTCGCGGTCAGCCAGCACACGGTGCACCGCGATCCGCGCTGGTTCCCCGATCCCGGCCGCTTCGATCCGGATCGCTGGGAGCCGGAGCGCGCGGCGGAGGTGCCGAAGGGCGCGTTCATCCCGTTCGGTGCCGGTGCCCGGCTGTGCCCCGGACATCAGTTCGCGCCCACGGAGATCGCGCTGGTGGCGGCGACGATCGGCGCCCGGTGGCGGCTGGAACCGGTACCGGGCGTGAAGGTCTTTCCCAAGATCAAAGCGACGATGCAGCCGAATCGGTTGCCGATGATCGCGCGGCCGAGAACCCCGGGCTGACCGTGAGTGTCCGATCACCCCGTGTAGGGTTCATGCTCCTTCCGAGCGTCCCGATTCCGGAGAGGGTTCTGTGAGAATGCCGCTCAAACTGGCCACGGCGGTGGCCGCCTGCTGCGTGCTCCTCGGCGGTTTCCTGGTCGCGGCCCCGGCCGAGGCCGTCGACGTCCGCTGTTCCGATCTGGATCTGCCGGTCACCGGCCCGCTCGGCGAACCCGCCACGGTCCACGGCCGGCTCTGCCTGCCCGGCGGTCCGGCGCCCGGCGCGGTGCAATTGCTGGTGCACGGCGGTACCTACAACAGCGCCTACTGGGACCTGCCCTACGACCCGGATCGCTATTCGTACCAGCGGGACATGGCCAAGCACGGTTACGCGACCTTCGCCGCGGACCAGCTCGGCACGGGCGGGAGCAGCAAACCACCCAGCCTTCCGCTCCTGCTGCCGGTGCTGGCACGCTCGATGCACGAGGTGATCGGCCATCTGCGCGCGGGCCGGGTCGGCGGCACGCCGTTCCAGAAGGTCGTGATCGTCGGGCATTCGGTCGGTTCCGGCATCGTCGCGGCCGAGGCCTCGACGTATCAGGACGTGGACGGCGTGATCCTCACCGGAATGACGCATCTGCCGTCGGTCCCCGCCTTGACCCTCGGGGTACTTTTCGGCCTGCAACCCGCGTTCACGGACGGCGCGCTCGGTTCCCTCGGTAGCGATCCGCTGTATTTCACGACGAAACCGGGAGCACGTGCCGGACTGTTCTACGCGACGGAAAATGCCGACCCGCGGGTCATCGAAGCCGACGAGGCGACCAAGGATCAGGTTTCGGTCCCGGGAATGGGAACGGTCGCCGTGTTCGGGATCGTGCTGCCCGCGACGAAAGCGATCCGCGTGCCGGTTCTCCAGGCGGTCGGATCGAAGGACGTCCTGTTCTGCGGCCTTTTCGCGCTTCGGGACTGTTCGAGCGGGGAGACGCTGCGTCCGGCGGAAGCGCCGTTCTACCGGCCCGAGGCGCAGCTTTCCACGTATGTTCTGTCCGGTGCCGGACATTCGCTGGCCTTACACCGCAACGCGTCCGAATATCGGGACGCCACCCGCGTTTGGCTGAGGGACAAGGTGGGAGTTGCAGTACCGTAGGGTGACCACCCGATTGGATGATCGGTGAACCGTGAGTACGGTTAGAGAATCGTGGAAGATGGTTCTCCACCACGAATTACGAAAGCGACCCCAGGACCGGCGGACGTGACTGCCCCACTTCCGGACGGCGATGAGTTCCCCGTATCGCCGGACGCCCCGAAGAGAACTTCATCCTCCGCATCCCCGAAGCGGAAGAACACCGCGCCGACCCGCGCCACGCTGGCCCGAAAGTGGGCCTACCTGGTCACCGGTACGGCGTATCTTCCGTATACCCACGCCCAGATCGAAGAGCATTTCGCCGCCCTCCTGGACGAGGTCTTCGCGGCGGTGCTGAGTGAAGACGCCGAACCGGCGCAGGCCTCCGAAGCCGGCGCGCGGCTCGTCGCGCTCAGATGCGTCGGCCCGGACAGCCTCCGTCGCACGATGGAGGTACTCGGCAAGGGACTCTTGCACGAACCGGAGTTGCGGAGCCTGAAGTCGCTCCCCGAACGGGTGTTGCAGGTGCTCGGCGCGCTCGCGGCAGGCTACGGCGAGGCGTTGCGCGAGAGCATCCAGACACAGCAGGAGGATCTGAGCCGCACCCTGGTCACGCTCGAACGCGAGACCCGGCGTGAACTGGCGCTGACCCAGGCACGTTTCGAGCAGCTCTTCACCGGTTCGGCCACCGGCGTGGCCGTCACCAGGGTCGACGGCCGCGTCCAGCGGGTGAACCCCGCGTTCGCCGAATTGCTGAACCGGCCCGTCGCGGACCTGGTCGGGCTCAACTTCTACGACCTCTTGCACCCGGACGACGCCGAGGAACTGCGCGAGGGCTATCGGAAACTGCTCGAAGGCGAGAGCCAGCGGCTCGAGCTGTCGCGAAGACTCGTGGCCGAGGACGACGAGCCGATCTGGGCGGCTTTCACCGGCGCCGTCATCCGTGACCCGGCTGGCGAGGCCCAGCAGCTGATCACCCTGGTCGCCGGCGACACGGACGTCTCGTTGCTGCAGCGGCAGCTGAGCCGTCAGGCCCTGCACGACCCGCTGACCGGCCTGCCGAACCGGCAGTGCTTCGGCACCCGGCTGGAACGGGCGCTGCGGCACGCCGACCCGTCGTTCGGCGTCACCGTCTACCACCTCGACCTGGACGGTTTCTCCCTGATCGCGGGCGGGCTCGGCCAGAAACAGAGCGACGACCTGCTGAAGAACGTCGCCGCGAAGCTGCGGGCGGTCGTCGGCGGGGAGGACGCGCTCGTCGCCAGGATCGGTGGCGACGAATTCGGCGTCCTCATCCAGAACACCGCGGCCAGCCCGGACGTCGCCACCGTCATCGGCATGATCAACCAGGAGCTCTCCGAACCGGTCTACCTCGAAAGCGGGAACGGGGTGGCGGTCTCGGCCTGTATCGGGGTCGTGCACCGGCCACCCAGGGACATCGCGCCGAACGAGCTGCTGCGCGTCTCGGGTATGACACTGCGCCGGGCGCAGGCCAACGGTTACCGCCAGTGGGCGCTGTCCGACTCCGTGCTCGACACCAGGGAACGGCACGAGTTCGGCCTGGCCGTTTCCATGGCCGGAGCCTGGGAGACGGGCCAGATCGAGGTCGGCTTCCGGCCGCTGACGTGGCTGGCGGACAGCAGGCCGGCGGGTATCGAGGCGAGGCTCGCGTGGAACCACCCGCGCCACGGGCGGATCGGTCACGACACCTGCGTGCGTTTCGCCGACGAGACCGGGCTCATCGCGCCGCTGGGCGAATGGCTCATCCGCGCCGCCTGCGAGGAGGCGGACGACAGGCTCCCGATGGTCGTGGGACTGACGCCGCATCAGGCCGCGGACCCCGATCTCGTCGGGTCGGTGCGGAACATCCTGACCGCGACCGGAATCGGGCCGTCACGGCTGCGGCTCGGTTTCCCCGCCGGCGCCGTGCTCGCCGAACTCGGCGAGACCGTCGACAACCTGCATCTCCTCGCCGAGATCGGGGTGGACGCGGAACTGCAGGACTTCGGTGCCGCCGGTGACGTCGTCTGTCTCGTCGACGTGCCCGTGCGGACGGTCCGGATCGCGCCCCGGCTGGCGGAGCGGCGGACGGAACCACTGGCGGAACGTTCGCTGCGGAATCTCATCGACACCGCGACCATGGCGGGCGCGACGGTGATCGCCGACGGGATCGACTCGACCGGCGACGCCGGATGGTGGCGGACCGCCGGGGCCCATATCGGTGCCGGACGGTATTTCGGTTAGGTCGTTCGGCCGAACTCGCGTGCTCAGAGACGTAACTCACGTGATCGGAGGCGTAACTCGCGAGTTACGCCTCTGATCACGTGAGTTACGTGTCCGATCACGCGAGTCGCGGGTTCGGTTAGGCCGTTTGCCGCAGCGGAAGGCGCTAAGTTACCCGAGGGTTGACGTTCGCGGGCGGATTGGGCAACATCCCAGGTCCTCACCCCGCACCTCGGAGGCATGCACATGCAGGTAGGCCCGAGGCGTGGCGGGCGGTTCAACGCGCCCGTGGTCGTCTTGAGCCTGTTGCTGGTGATCGCGCTCGGCGCCTGGTGGGGCGTGGACTATCTGCGGGCACGGTTGGCGGGCAACGGTTGTGACGCGCTGACGCCGGTCGAGATCACCGCGGCACCCGACGTGGCACCGGTGCTCACCCGGCTCGCGAAGACCGTGCCGCAGGAAGAATGCTTCAGTGTCAACGTGACCGCGAGGGAGTCGGCCGAAGTCGCCGATCTGCTCGGGACCACCGCCTCCGGCGGGCCCGACGTCTGGGTTCCCGAGTCGAGCACGATGTTGTCGCAGGCCAGGGACGCCGGGGCGTGGAACCTGCCGGAATCCGGTCAGTCGGTGGCGAATTCCCCGGTGGTGCTGGGACTTCCCGACGAAACCGCGCGGCGCCTCGGCTGGCCGGGGAAGGCTCCCTCCTGGCAGGAGATCCTCGACGACTCGCCGTTCGGGATCCCGGAGCCGGCGCGCGATCCGCTCGGCGTCGCCACCCTGCTCGCCCTGCGGAAGCTGACCGAGAAGGAGCCCGATCCGGCCGCGGCCTTCACCGCCGCCATGCGCAAACTGAATCCCGCGTCGGGGCAGGCCCCGACGACCGAACAGGCGGTACTCGCACGGAATCTGGTGGCCGCGTACCCTGGTGTCCCGGTGCAGGGATTCGACTATCCGTTCGTCGTGCTGCCCAAGGCATCCGAGGCGTCGAGGACGGCGGCGGAGCGCTTTCTGCGGCTGCTGCTCGATCCGCTGGCCGGGAGCATCTTCGCCGATGAGGGATTCCGGGCCCCCGACGGTCAGTTCGCCGTGCCGCGTGCGCAGGACGGCCGGATCGATCCGGCACCGCGTCCACCCGGGCCTCCACCGGTGGCGGATCTGTACGCCGCGCTGCAGGCTTGGGCGGGAACGAACCTGAGTGCCAGGGTCCAGGTGTTGCTCGACGTCTCCGGGTCGATGGTCGCCGCAGTGCCGGGTACGGGGAAGAGCCGGATGGAACTCACCCTGCAGGCCGCGACGCAGGGGCTAGGGCTCTTCAAACCCTCCACGGAGCTGGGGTTGTGGCTGTTCTCGACCAAATTGGACGGTGACAAGGACCACCGGGTCCTGCTGCCGATGAAGACGATCGCCGAGCAGAAGTCGTCGGGCGGGGTCGAGCGGCTGCAGGCCGTGCGGCCGAAAGCCGGTGGCGCGACCGGGCTCTACGACTCGATCCTCGCCGCCTATCAGAACGCCAGGCAGAACTGGAAACCCGGCCGGATCAACCTGGTCGTCGTCCTCACCGACGGGCGCAACGAGGACAGCGAGACGATCGGGCTGCCGCGGTTGCTGGAGGAACTGGGCGAACTCCAGGACCCGAGGAAACCGTTGCCCGTCATCGGAATCGGCATCGGGCCGGATATCGACGCGTCCGAACTGCGGCAGGTTTCCACCGCCACCGGCGGCGATTCGTTCACCACCCCCGATCCGAGGAAGATCTCGGACGTCTTCTACCAGGCGCTGAGCAAGATCATGTGCCAGCCGCCGACCTGCAAGAATTGAGGCGACCCGTGTTCCTCCGGGGGAAAAGACCTTCGCCGGTCACGCTCGCCGCGTCGGCGGCCGGCGTGATCCCGTTCGTCCTGCACGCGTGGGCCGCGCTGCGTGGCAGCCTCGCGCAAGACGATTTCGTCATCACGTATCACGCCGCGAAGTCGGGTCCGTTCGACTTCGGCTACTTTTTCCAGGACTACCACGGCCATCTCGCGCCGGGCGGATTCCTGCTCGCCGACGTGCTGACCGCGTGGGCCCCGCTGAACTTCGCCGTGCTGATGGCGCCGGTCCTGGTGATGCAGGCGGCGTCCTCCGTGCTGTTGTGGGCGGCACTGGTGCGCTGCTTCGGGCGACGGTGGGGGATTCTCGTCCCGTTCACGATGTTCACGACGTCGACCTTGCTGCTCGTCCCGACGTTGTGGTGGGCGTACGCCATCCAGATCGCGCCCGTGCTGCTGGCCGCCACCGCCGCCCTCCACGCGCACGTGCGGTATCTCGCGGACGGTGGCCGCTGGGCGATCGCGACCGTGGCCTGGACCGTGTTCGGGCTGGCCTTCTACGAAAAGGCCGTGTTCATCCCGGTGCTGCTCGCCGGGATCACCGTGCTGCTCGGGATTTCCTTGCGCCGTCACCTCGTGCTGATGGGTGTCCTCGCCGCCGTCCTGGCGGGCTACGCCGTCGTTTTCCTGGCCTTGACCACGAGCCAGGTCGGGCAGGGCGGCGGTGCGGTCACCGTCGGCACGGTCGCGGACATGACGGGCCGGATGCTCGGCGACACCCTGATCCCCGGACTCGTGGGCGGGCCTTGGTCGGGCCCGGGTCCCGGTGCGACGTTCGCCGCCTCACCCGTGGCGGTGCGGATTCCGCTGCTGCTCCTGGCCGTCGTGGTGCTGGTCGCCGGGATCCGCGTGGGCGGGCTCCGGGCCAAGAAGGCGTGGCTGCTGCTGGGACTGGTGTTCGTGGCGGACATCGGGCTTTCGGCGGCCACCCGGCTCACCGAGGTCGGCCCGGAACTGGGCAGCGATCCCCGCTACGTCGCCGACCTGGCGCTCGTCGTCGCGCTGTGTCTCGCTTTCGCCTTCCTGGAACCCAAACCTCTCGACCGGCCTTCGGATACCGTGCCGTCCCCGGCGAAACGGCCGATCGCACTGGTGTTGTGCCTTGCCCTGATCGCGAGTTCCGCCGTGGGGTTCTCCCGGTTGGCGCCCGGACTACGGTTCGATCACTCCCGGGAGTTCCTCGCCAACGCGCGGGCCTCGATCGATCGGGACCCCGATCTCGTGCTGTTCGACACGGCGGTACCGAATGACGTCTTGCACGGCTGGTTCGGCGAAAACGCCCGCACATCACGGGTGGTCGGGCTGATCCCGGGTTTCCTGTTCGACCGGCCGACGAGCCGGATGTCCCTTTTGGACGATACGGGCACCGCGCGGACGATCATCGGCGTGGAACCGGTTTCCCGCGGCGTTCCCGGCCCCGTGACAGGCTGCGGGTACACCGTCGGGGAGCAGCTGGTCCGAGTTCCGTTGGACACGCCCGTTCTCGGCCGCTACCTGCTGCGGATCGACTACTTCACCTCGGACGGCGGAGAAGGGTTCGTGGACCGCGACGGGACCCGCGTGCCGGTGTGGTTCCAGCCCGGCCTGCACACCATGTACCTGCCGATCGAGGGCTTGTTCGACAAGATCGGCTTTCAGCTGTCCGCGAAGGGTGCTCCTGTCTGTCTCGCGAAGGTCGACGTCGGCAGGCCGCTCACTCAGTAGGGGTCGTATGGGCTGTCGTGGCCGAAGACCCGCGCCACGGGCGCCAGCCGGAGCCGCAGCAGGATCTTGATCCCGACGTTGCGCAGGAACCACGGCATTTGGGCGAGCACGCGCAGCCTGTCCTTGAACGACGGCGGGGAGAGCCGGAACCGCGCCAGCGACGTCGCGCGGTCGAGATAGGTGTAGCGCCGTCCGAAGAGGACTTTCGCGATCGTGCCGAGGGTGACACCGATCGACGAAAAACAGTCGTGGACCAGGATTTCCCGGCCGTCGGTCAGGTTGGCCGACCAGCGCAGGTCGTCGGTGTAGGTCCAGTAGTCGTGTTTGCCGTCGATGTAGAGCAGCTGGATCGGACGGTCCCAGCTCGGCCGCAGCTTCGTGCTGTACTCCGCCACGAGCTCCACGACGTCTTCGACGCCCGCCTTCCGCAGGTTCGCCTCGAACCGTTGGCGTGTCGGCGATCCGCCGAACAAGCGGCCGTCGACGAACGGGTCGACGGCGACCACCCGCGCGCCGACCGTGCGGGCGGCACTGGCGAGCACGATCGTCGAACGACCCTGGTGACTGCCGATTTCGACGACGAGGTCGCCCTTGTCGAGGCGGCACGCCGCGTTCCACAAGGCCAGGCCCTGCTCCCGCGTCATCCAGCCCTTGACGGGTTCGGCGAGCGACCACGCATCTTCGAAACCGTCTGCCATAGGGCGCATAGTAGCCACGTTTCCGCCTAGTATCTACCGGATGGTAACCCCCGGGGCGCTTGTGAAACGGCCGAGCACGTGGATCGTGCTGGCGCTCACCGTGCTGTCCTTTGTGCAGCGTCCCGGCAGGACCACCTTCGACACGAAACTCGATCTCGCCGTGGATCCGCTCGCCTTCCTCGGCAGGGCGCTGCACCTGTGGAATCCCCAGGCGACGGCGGGGGAGTTGCAGAACCAGGCGTACGGCTATCTGTTCCCGATGGGGCCGTTCTTCGCGCTGTGCCAGGCGGCCGGGATCCCGGTGTGGATCGCGCAGCGGTTGTGGTGCGCGATCCTGCTCTCCGTCGCCTTCGGGGGCGCGCTGCTGGTGGCCCGCGCGCTGAAAATAGGGAACGAACGGACTCGGCTGATCGGAGCAGTCGGCTACGCCCTCGCGCCGAGGATGGTCACCGAAATCGGTTCGCTGTCCTCGGAGATGCTGCCCGCCGTCCTGCTGCCTTGGGTACTGCTGCCGTTGATCCTCGCCGATCGCATCGGCTCACCGCGTCGTGCCGCCGGGTTGTCCGCGCTCGCCGTGCTGTGCATGGGCGGGATCAACGGCGCGATGGTCGTGATGGCGCTCGTGCTCCCGGGGTTGTGGTTGCTGACCCGGAAATGGCGGAGCACACATGTCACGCTGGTCATCTGGTGGTTCGTCTTCGTCGTCGGCGTGATGCTGTGGTGGTTCCTGCCGCTGGTGCTGCTCGGCCAGTACAGCCTGCCGTTCCTCGACTACATCGAATCCGCGACCAACACCACGGCGCCGATGTCGTTGTTCGAGGTGCTGCGCGGCACGAACCAGTGGGTCGCCTACGTCGTGCAGGGCACGCCGTGGTGGCCGTCGGGCTGGGCGCTGATCGACAATCCCGTGCTGATGGCGGCCACCGGGCTGGTGGCCGCGGTGGGTCTGCTCGGCCTCGCGCGGCGCGGCCTGCCCGAACGGCGTTTCCTGGTGCTCGGCGTCCTGACCGGGCTGACGCTGCTGACCGTCGGCTATGTCGGGACGCTCGACAGCCCGCTGGCGGAACCGGTGCGGCAACTGCTCGACGGCCCGCTCGCGCCGCTGCGGAACGTGCACAAGTTCGAACCGGTGCTGCGGCTGCCGTTGATGCTGGCGTTCGTCCACGGCATCACCAGCGCCGCGCCCGCGCTGCGGCGCAATCTGCGGCCCGCGCTGGGCGCTTTGCTGGTCGTGGTGATGGCCGCGCCGGTGTGGCTGCTGACGTTGCGGCCCGGGCCGGGCTGGGACGAGGTACCGGGATATTGGTACGACGCTATGGGGCACGTCGCCAAGACCGATCCGACGGCGCGGACGCTGCTGCTGCCCGCGACCGGATTCGGCGAGTACGACTGGGGCCGCACGGTGGACGAACCGGCGCAGGCCATCGCGGACAGTCCCTGGGCGGTGCGAAATCAGGTCCCGTTGGGCTCGGAGGGCAACACCCGCTTGATGGACTCCGTCGACGCGGCGCTGGCCGACGGCAGAGGGGATCCCGGTCTCGCGGCGCTGCTCGCGCGATCGGGATATCGGTTCCTGGTGCTGCGCGGCGACATCGACCGCGCCAAGGTCGGCGCTCCCGATTTCACGACGTTGCGCGCCGGGCTGGCCGGATCGCCGGGGATCGAGAAGTCCGCCCAGTTCGGGCCGCTGGAGATCTTCGAGGTGAAACGGCCGGTGCCGCTCGTCACCGCGACATCCGCGAAGGACGTCCCGACGGTGAGCGGCGGGCCGGAGAACCTGCTGCCGTTGCTGAACTCCGGGCAGCTCGACCCCGGTACGCCGACGGTGCTGACCGGGGACGGCGGTTCGCCGGCCGGGCCGAGACTGGTCACCGACGGGCTGCGTCGCGCCGAACGCAACGTCGGCGGCGTGCGGGACAACCTGAGCCAGACCCTGACCGCCGGGGAATCCGCGCGGCAGCAACGAGCCGCGCTGGACGTCTTGCCGTTTCCCGGCGAGCAGCATCAGACCGTGGCGGCGTACCGGGGGATCCGTTCGGTCAACGCGTCGACGGCGGCGTCGTTCGCGGACGCGTTCGGCGGTTCGGACCCGAGCCATCAGCCGTTCGCCGCGCTGGACGGGGATCCGCGCACCGCTTGGCATTCGTCGAGTTTCACCGGTCCGATCGGCGAGTGGCTCGAAGTCGAACTCGCTACGCCGAGGCTGGTGAACTCGGTCGATCTCGCGATGGTCGACGACATCCGTGTCGGCTGGCCACCGACCCGGATCCGGATCACCACGGACAACGGTTCCGTCGATCACCAGGTCGTGCGGGGAGCGGGGGCGCACACCTACCCGGCGCCGCCGGGAGTGACGCGCAAGGTGCGGATCACGTTGCTGTCGCTCGTGGTGGGCAGGCAGGACGGCAACGTCGGCATCTCGGAGCTGAAGATCCCCGACGTCGACCCGCAACGCGCGCTCGAAGTCCCCGCCGATCTCGGTCCTGGCCCGGCGCCGGGCTTCGCGTTCACCCGGGGCGCGCAGCCACGTTACGCGTGCGTGCCCGACGGCGGACACATCCGCTGTGATGCCAACGCGGGTCGCGATGGTGAAGAACCGGACGGGATCCGGCGGCTGTTCTCGACGACCGCGCAGAGCGCCTACGAGTTCGGCGGCACCGTGCTGCCCGCCGGCGGCGGCCGGTTCCCGGTGACCTTGCCCGGCGTGCGGGTGTCGGCGACTTCGCAGCTGGGCGGTGATCCCTCGGCGAGCGGATTCGCCGCGGTGGACGGGAATCCCGCGACGACCTGGCTGCCCGACGTCACCGATCTGCGGCCGACGCTGACCCTGGACTGGGCGAAACCCCAGACGATCTCCGGGATCCGCGTCGCCGCCGACACGGGCGCGCCCGCGCGGTTGGAACTGACCACACCGACGTCGAGCCGCTCCGTCGAACTCGATGCTTCCGGCACGGCGACGTTCCCGCCCCTGGAGACCTCGCAGCTGAAGATCGCGTTCGCCGGCCTCGACGACGACCAGCGGACGAGGAACTCTCTGGGCATCGGGAGCCTGTCCCTGACCGGCGCCGAACTTCCTGTCCCGGCGGCGGAATTCACACTGCCCTGCGGATCCGGTCCGAACGTCCGCCTGGACGGCTTCGACTACGACACGTCCGTCCGCGGCACACTCGCCGACTTCGTCGCGCACCGGCCGCTCACACTGTCCGCGTGCCCCGATTCGGCGGGCGGTGTCGACCTGGCGGCGGGCGGCCACGAACTGCGGACCGACCGGTCCGAGTCCTTTGTGGTCCAGGACCTTTGGCTGAAACCCGCCGGTCGGGCCGTCGCGCCCGCCGCGCATCGTGCCGTCACGGTGGAGTCCTGGGACGCGACGTCCCGCTCGGTCACCGTGGCGGGCGGCGACGAGTCCATTTTGGCCGTTCCGGAGAACGCGAACGCGGGCTGGACCGCTTCGCTGAACGGGACTCCGCTGGTGAAGACGCGCGTCGACGGCTGGCAGCAGGCGTGGATCCTGCCCGCCGGCTCCGGCGGTGTCGTGCGGCTGGAGTTCACCCCGGACTGGAAGTACCGGTCGGGCCTGCTGATCGGCGCGGTCGCGATCCTGCTGGTGCTGATCGGCGCCCTGTGGCCGGCCCGTCGGCGACGTGTCTCGGTGGAGGCGGGCTCCGGGCGAGTGGTCCCGGTGGTGCTCATCGGGCTGCTGGCCGTCCTGGGCGGAATGCTGCCGATCGTGCTGCTGATCGCCGTCCTGCTCGCCCGCCAGTTCAGCGAACGCGCGCCACGGTACCTCGCTTTCGGCGGCATGGTCGTGGGAACGGTCACCGCGGTGGCCGGGCGGCTGCTGGGGCACGGTCAGGAGTGGGCCTACGGTCCGGTGACCCAGGCTTCGCTGCTGCTGGCGGCCGCGGCGATGGTGGCGACGTGTGTGCCTTGGTTCGGTGGACGCGAGCCCGAGGGTGACAGAGCGTGAGAGGTGTGTGGAAATAGAGACGTTGAATGTCCCTGTTTCCACACACCCCCGCTTCACCGGACCGGTCACGACGTGAGCCCGCGGTTTCTGTCGGTGGCCTGGCTCAAGCTGGCCAGGTGCGAAGAGGGGAGTGGGCACAGCACCCACTGATGACGAGCGGCCCGGCCGTGGTCGGGGTCAAGCGGCTCCAAGAGCTCGGCGTGCCCAGGAGGCCCATCTGGCGCCGATGTGAGCCCGGTGGTGTCTGGCGGATGCTGCTGCCCGGAGTCGTGCTGCTCGGAAACGGCGAGCCGACCGACGAACAGCGGATCGAGGCGAGCCTGCTTCACGCGCGTGAAGGTTCGATGCTCACCGGCGTGCCCGCCCTCAGGCGTTACGGCCTGAGAAAGTTGCCGGATTTCGGCGACGTGCATGTCCTCGTACCGGCCGGGCGGGCAATCGCCAGTACCGGGTTCGTCCAGGTCGAACGGACACGACGCCTGCCGGTGCCGCGGCTCAGAGCCGGTGTTCCCACCGCTCCCGTGCCGCGAGCGGTGATCGACGCGGCACGCCGGACACCCGATTCGGACTCGATCGTGGCGATGATGGCCGAAGCGGTACAAGAACGGCATTGCCTGCCGCAGGCGCTCGCCGTCGAGATCGATGAGCGTTCTCGATTCGATCCGAGACTGCTACGGGCGGTGGCGCCGATACTGGGCGGCGCGCATTCTGTCGCCGAGGCCGACGCGTGGAGCCTGTGGGCGCGTTCGGGATTACCGGCGCTCCGCTGGAACGTGAAGATCTTCGACGCGGAAGGCCGGTTCGTCGCGAAGCCGGACGGTTGGTGCGACGAGGTCGGTTTCGCCTGGGAAGTCGATTCCCGTGGCCATCACGCCAAGGGCGACGACTTCCGTGCGACCCTCGCGCGAAACGCGCGCTATGCCGCGGCCGGGATCGTCGTTCTCCAGACGCTGCCATCTCGTCTCCGTACCGAACCGGACGTGGTCCTGGACGAACTCAGAGCGGCGTTTCGCAGCGCCCAGCGGCGTCCGCGCCCCGACGTGCACATCGGATGAGCCGGTCACCTCCGCCGCGACCGCCACTCCAACACAGCGCCGGACAGAGCCAAACCACCGGCACAGCAAGCGGCGACGGTCACCACCTGGACAGCCGACGAGTGCAGCCAAGCGGTCACCAGCACCGTTTCCACCACGACGGTCGTCCACATCAGCACGGTCACCCGCCGGTCGCCGGCGGCGAGGCGCGAGAACAGCAGGATCTGCACGAGCGCGAGCATCGAGCCGGCGAGGGCGAACGGCCAGACCGGCATGGTGCTGGCGGCGTAGCCGGAGCCCCCGATGAACGAGAGCAAGCGCGATCCGAAAGCGAGGCACACGAAGAGGACAATGGCGTCGAGGGCGGCGCAGACGGCCAGGGCGGCGGGCAGGATGCGGCGCCGGTCGTCGCCGTTCGCGAAGCGGGGGAGCACCAGTACACCGACGGCTTGGGGGAGCCAGTAGGCGATCTTCGTGACGATCGCGCCGAGCGCGTATTCGCCGGCTTCGGTCGCGGGGAGGGTGTGGCGCGCCAACACCAGGTCGAGGTTCACCAGCAGGACCAGCGCCAGCATCGCCTGTGCCGCGTGCAGGACTTCGCCCGCGTGCTGGCCCGCCTTCCGCGGCCGCTGTCGTCCACAGAGGACCCAGCCGCAGAAGATCACCAGGTACGAGCCGATCGCGGTCCCGGCGAGCGCGCCGGTGGCGTCGCCGCCGATCAGCAGGCCGATCAGCGAGCCGCCGACCTTGCCCGCGCCTTCGAGCGCCATGAGTCCGGCCAGGCGGGCGAAGCGGCCGCTGCCCTGCAGCAGGCCGTGGAAGAGGCCGAGCAGCGTCAGCGGGCCGAGCGTGACGGCGAGCAGCAGCGCGGGCACCACGGAATCCAGGTGCAGCACGAAGACCAGCACCGGCGCCAGGAGCAGGCCGATGGCCGCGACGATGGCACTCGTCGTGAGGCCGAGCGCGAGGAGTGTCCCGCTGTCCTGCGGTTTGCGGGCCACCCGCAGCGCGACCACGGTTTGCAGCCCCATCGCGGGGACGACACCGATCACCAGTACCGCCAGCAGCGAGCTCAGCTCACCGAACGCGCTCGGCGCGAGCAGCCGGGCGGCGATGATGCTCAGCACGTAGGCGCCGGCGTTGTTGGCCGCCAGCACGAGGGAAATGAGGATCGCCGCGACACGCTTGTCGGTCCTGGTCTCCTCGACCTCGACGTCTACGCTCAACGGTGCTCCCATTACCGGCGGGTAATCGAGCGACCATAACCGGGATCGCGGCGGAAAGGAAAGGGCAGTTGGACGCACGGCGCGAACGTCTCGTCCTGGCCGCGGTGTCGGCCGGGCTGGCTTCGCTGGTGTTCCTGCCCGTGCTCGGACGCGGCTTCGTCCTGAGTTACGACATGGTGTTCGCCCAGCGTCAGTCGCTGATCCCGGACGCGCTCGGACTCGGTTCCGCCCTGCCGCGATCGGTTCCCGCCGACGCCGTGATCGCGCTCGCGACAGCGATCGTTCCCGGCGACGTCGTCCAGAAAATCGTTCTGCTGCTCTCGCTGTTCCTTGCGGCATACGGCGCAGGGCGGCTGGTCCCGGCGGAGCAACTCGGTACGCGGATCGTCGCGGCCACCGGGTACGCGTGGACGGCCTATTTCGCGGAGCGGTTGTTCATCGGGCATTGGCCGCTCCTGCTCACCTACGCCTGCCTCCCGTGGATCGTGCGCGCCGCGCTTTCCCTGCGCCGGAACGAACCGAGGGCGCTCGCGGGACTGATGCTCGCCTGCGCCCCCGCCGTGCTCACGCCACCCGGCGGTGTGCTGGCCGCGCTCACCGCGATCACGCTGGCCGGGCCGCGGAAACTCGGCCACACCCTCGGTCTCGCCGTCGTGCTCAACCTGCCGTGGCTCGTCCCGACGCTCCTGCACGACGGCGGCACGTTGTCCGATCCCGCCGGGGTGGCCGCCTTCAGCGCCCGCGCGGAAAGCTGGGGCCCGGCGATCCTGAGCGTGCTCGGGCTTGGCGGGATCTGGA
The DNA here is from genome assembly GCF_019330265.1 of Amycolatopsis sp. TNS106. Classification (NCBI taxonomy): domain Bacteria; kingdom Bacillati; phylum Actinomycetota; class Actinomycetes; order Pseudonocardiales; family Pseudonocardiaceae; genus Amycolatopsis; species Amycolatopsis sp. TNS106. The sequence continues at coordinate 751,247 of NZ_CP024972.1, forward strand.
ACGGCGATGTCGTTCCCGGCAGCCGCGGCGCGCCGATGGCCCCGGTTCTGATCCTCGTCACGGTCGCCGTGGCGCTGGCCGGGCTCCGCCCTCTCGCGCGAAGGTGGGGAACGCCGCCGGCGAGAGCGTTGCTGCTGCTGGGAGTTCTCGGTGTCGTGCTCGCCGCCCTGGCGACGCTGCCGTTCGGCGAACCCCTGCTCTCCTGGGCGATGGGGCACGTTCCCGGCGCGGGACTGCTGCGGGACGCGCAGAAATGGGTGGCCTGGTGGGCGCTCCCGGTCGCGCTCGGGTTCGCGCTGGCGGTCGAAGCGGCCGCCGCGCGCCTGCGGACCAGGCCGGCGAGGGGAGCACTCGTCGTGGCCGCCGCGCTCTTTCCGTTGCTCACCATGCCCGATCTCGCCTGGGGCGGCTGGGGAAGGCTCGAAGCGGTGCGCTACCCGGACGACTGGAACGCCGTCCACCAGGTGCTGGCGGACGACGACCGGCCCGGCGACGTCGTCGCGCTGCCGCTGTCCACGTTCCGCGGTTTCGCCTGGAACGATCATCGGACCCAGCTGGACCCGGCGCCGCGGGCGCTGCCCGAGACCGTCCTCGTCGACGACACCCTGCGCGTCGGCGGCGAAGAGATCGCGGGCGAGGATTCCAGAATGGACCGTGTCCGCGCCGCGAAGTCGCCGGAAGACCTGTCTGCGGCGGGAATCGGCTGGATCCTGGTCGAACACGGGACGCCGGGGCGGGTCGACCCGCGGTTGCTGACCGGCGCGGAACAGGTGTGGTCCGGTGACTGGCTCACGCTTTACCGCACTCCCGGTGAGCCCGCCGTGACCGGGACGCGATCATCGATTCCCGTGGTGCTGGCAAACGGAGTAGCGCTGCTCTCGATCGCCGCCGCACTGTTGTGCCTCAAGTTACCGGTGCGTACATTGAGCCGACGCAGGAATTCCCTGTCTCGGAAGGAGTAGGTCTTGGGCACCCTCATCGGCGCGGCAGCCGCCGTCATCATCGGGCTCGCGACGGCCGCGGGCGGGAGTTACGCGCTGACGAACACCGCGGACCCGGACGCCGCACCCCAGGTGCAGGCGAAGATCAAGGAGCAGTTCAACCCGAACCCGAGCCCCGAGCACGTTATCTACGGCAACCGCTGAGCCGGTGTCCGAGCTCGCTTCCGACCACGCCGGCCGGGTCGTCGGGCTCTACGGTGACCCCACCGTTTCCTGGAGCATCCTCCTGGAAGCGAGGCTGTCTTCGTCGCTGACGCCGGAAAAGGCGCGGATGCGGCTGGCGGTCGCGGTCGAGGAACGGCCGTGGCTCGGAGCCGCTCCCGAAGTCGTGGCCGTCTCCGGTGAAGAACTTCCGGCGATCCGCGACCGTTTCGCCGGGACCTCGTACGAGCGCGGCGCGCCGTTGCTCCGGGTCGCGGTCGGCGTCGACGAGCCCGTCGTGCTGATCGCCGCGCATCACGGCGCCCTCGACGGGCTCGGCCTGCTCTCCGTCCTCGGGCTGGCCCTCGACGTCCCGATCTCTTCCGCCGCCAAGGGAATCGGCGCACGCACGGCCGATCGGTCATTCCTCGTGTCCGCCTTCCAGCGTCTCGCTGAAGCGCTTTTCGCGCCTCCGGCGAGAATCACCCCGGAACGGGCCGAAAGTCGCCCAGGAGACGTTTTCAGCGCGAGGATTCTCCCTCGCTCACGGTTCGGTTCCTCGGCCTTCGCGGCGGCCGCCGCCAACCTGACCGAGACGTGGAACGCCCGGCACGGTGAGGAAGCCGACAGGGTGGTGGCCGCGGTCGGCGCGTCCTGGCGCGGTGGAGCCGCGCCCGAACCCCTGCACGACAGCGCGTTCTTCCGGTTGCGGCTCGGCGGGAAACCCACGGTCGCCGAAGTGAGCGCGCTGCTGGCCGCTCAGCCGCCGGAACCCGACTTCCCCGCCCGCAGCAGCAGAATCGCCCGGCTGGGGACCCGGCTGCTGGCGAGCAGGCTCGGTTCGACCTACCTGGTTTCCAATCTCGGCGTCGTTTCGGCGGCGGACGCGGTCACGTCGATCGCGTTCTATCCCGCCGCCAGCGGCCGCTCAGGCGTGGCGTTCGGCGCGGTGACCGTCGGCGAGACGAGCACCGTCACCGTGCGCGCACGCCGCAAGGACTTCGACGACGCCGCCACGGCCGACCTGGCCGACGGGCTGGTGAAAGCCCTGTGGCGTCAGGACCCTGGGATGGGGGATGGCCACCCCGGCCACGTCGCGCACGAGTGATTCGAAGCGGTTCACGCTGTGTTCCCAGTCGAACAGGCTCGCCCACGTGATGCCGGCCTTGCCCATTTCGGTCCGCCGCACCCGGTCGGCGAGCAGGCTGTCGACCTGCGCGGTGAAATCGGCGAAGTCGTCGGCCAGCAGCCCGGTCCTGCCCTCCACAATGGACTCGGCCACCCCGCCGGCCGCCCGGTAGGCCACCGAGGGCACGCCGTGCGCGGCGGCCTCCATGATGACGATTCCCCAGCCTTCCTTGACCGACGGGCACAGGTGCAGCCAGGACCGCTCCAGGATCCGGTGCTTCTCGGCCTCGTTCACCCAGCCGTGCAGCAGCACGCGGTCTTCGACGCCTCGGTCGCGGGCGTGCTTGCGCAAGACCTCTTCCCACGGTCCCTGTCCCACGATCTCCAGCTTCAGCGTGGGCCAGCGCCGGCTCAGTTCCGCGACGACGTCGATCGCGTGCTCGATCCGCTTGTGCGGCACCAGCCTGCTGACCGCGACCAGCGTCGGCTCGGTCTCGCGGACGGCCTTGCCGCGCGGCGGGGTGTCCAACCCGTTGGGTACCACGGTGATTCGCGAGCCTTCGACACCGAGCCCGGCCAGTTCGCCCTTGGTGATCTCGGAAACCGTGACGTAACGGCAGTGCCGGAACAGCCACGGCGCCAGCCGCGACTCGATCCACCAGCCGATGCGGCCCAGTGTCTCGCCGAGCGCGCTGATCCACTGTTCCTTGTGGACGTGGTGCACCAGCACGAGAACCGGGCAGCCCGCGACGAGCCTGGCGAAGAACGGCATCCCGTTCTGGACGTCGACGACGAGGTCGGCGTGTGCCTTCCGGATCGCCCGGAGGGCGTGGAGATAGACGCCGAACTTGTTGCCACGGCGGCGATAACGGACGCCGTCACGCCATTCCCCCGCGTTCGCGCCCGGGTACGCGGCGCACTGGATTTCGACCCGGTATCCGGCTTTGGCGAGACCCTCGGCCATTCGCTCGACGTACCGCTCGGAGCCGCCGCCCTCCGGATGCCCGGTGTCGCGCCAGTTGACGAGCAGCACACGTGGCCGTTCCATCGTGGTTCTCCCAACCTGTTAGCGACAATGCTAGGTTACCGGTGCGTACACGGTAGAGGAATCATTCTCGGAAAGCGATGGTTCGATGGTCGGTAATCGGTCGGTGACCCCAGCAACGATGCCTCATCGCGCCACTTTGCGCCGATCGGTGACGTTGTTCCGGGCCTTTCTCACCGAACAGACGGATCCGGACGGCTTCTACTCGGTGCTCGCCGAAGACTCGGTCCGGCAAGTGGCGCAGCACACTCCGTTGAACGGCCGAATCATCGTCGACGTCGGTGGTGGGCCGGGCTATTTCTCCGACGCTTTCCGTGCCGCCGGAGCCACGTATCTCGGCATAGATCCCGACGTCGGCGAGCTGACGGCGCGGGGAGAGGCCGGTGAGAACATGGTCCGCGGCAGCGGCACGAAACTGCCGGTGCGCACCGCGTCCGTGGACGTCTGCTATTCGTCGAACGTCCTCGAACACGTTTCCGAACCCGAGGTCATGCTCGCCGAGATGTGCCGGGTGACCAAACCCGGCGGCACGATTTTCGCCTCGTTCACGCCGTGGTATTCGCCGTGGGGTGGCCACGAGACGGCGCCGTGGCATTTCCTCGGCGGCCACTACGCCCGGCGGCGTTATCTCGAAAAGAACGGCAAGGAGCCGAAGAACAAATTCGGGGAGAGCCTTTTCGCCTTTTCGGCGGGCGCGGCCATCCGATGGGGGAAGGCCGCGCCGTACGCCGATCTGCAGGAGGTTTACCCGCGCTACCACCCCTCCTGGGCCCAGTGGATCGCGCACGTCCCCGGTGTCCGGGAAGTCGCGTCGTGGAACCTCGTGATGGTGTTGCGCAAGCGTCAGTGACGCGAGGGAGCAGGGCGCCGCTTCACCAGCAAGAAGACTCCGAGCGCGAGGAAGGCCGCGCCGCCGATCCCGAGCACGATCGGCCCGGTGCTGCCGATGAAGTCCAGCTTGCCCTTGTTCTCGTCCACCTGCTTGACCATCGCGTCGACGGTCGCGTCGGTGAAGGCGAGCGTGCCGTCGAAGACGACGGTGGGCGTGGGATTCGCGGCCGACCGCAGTTCCTGGTGCGACCGCTGTTCCTGCTTGACCTGGATCCCCGTCACCGGCTCGATCCAGCTCGTGATGGTGCCCTGGTAGAACTGCCCCGCCTCGACGGAGTCGCCGGTGGCGCCGATGAGCGAGCCCGGCACCTTCTTTGTCGAGATCTTCGTGGCGGGGATCTCCTGGACGAACTTGTAGACCTCGACGCCCTTGATGTCCTCGACACCCTTGAACCGGGCCTGGACGGCGCGGCCGGTGTTGTCGTCGTAGACCTGGTAGTCCTTCTGTTCGGTGCCGAAGGGGAACTTGAAGTTCAGGCCGGGCTGCGGCTTGTACTCCTGGACCTCCTCGGGCTTCTCGCCCTCTTTTTCGGGCTTCTCCTTGAGTTTGGTGACGAAGCTGCTGTTGGCCGAGCACTTCGCCTCCTGGTCGCCGCCCGGCGGGACGTAGCCCTCCGCGGTGCGGCGGTCGAAGCAGACCTGCCGTTTGCTCGCGCTGACCACGGTCTGATCGCTGGTGTCGACGACCGAGACGGCCATCAGCCAGACGGCGACGTCCGTGCCCTCCCGCATCTCCGGCGGCGAGAAGTTCGCCACCACGCGGGCGGTCGCCTTCAGCTTGGCGTTGTCCCGGATCTCCGTGACGGTCTTGCCGCCTGCGGTCTTCACCGCGAGCACCTTGGACGCGGTGCCTTCGAGGACCGACGTCGATTCCTGGTTCAGTGGCACCTTGGCGAGTTCGGGCTTCACGTAGGTCGGCAGCAACACCGCGCCGGCGACGGCGAACACCCCTAGTGCCAAGAAGATCAGGCTCAACGCTCGACGCAACGGTCCTCCTGGTCAGTACACATTACCCATCGGTAATCAGTCGCCAGATACTGGCTCCTCGGCAGGTCAGCGTCAAAGGTGTGACCCACGGTCACAGGCACCGCGTGCGACCGGAAGGCGGTACGCGCGCCGCCATTCGGCCCAGGCAGCCAAACATGTTTGTTCCCGGGAACAACGTGAGCGGGACCACCATCGGACGACTTCCGGTGCGTGGAAAGGAACTTTGTGCCGCAGGACCCGAACGATCCCCGCGCGCTGGACATCGGCGCCTACTCGGATTCGATCACCGACGTCGAGCTCCGCGATGCCGTCGCCGACGTCGCCGCGCTGCTTTCGTTGCACGGCAACGTGATCCGTGATCTCGACGCCAGGAGATCACGGTGGCGCCCCGGGCGGCGGTCCCCGCATCCCGACATCGTCCTGTCCGCGGCCGGAAGACGTCCACAGTGGACGAGATCGGCGAACCCCGAGGTGACCCTGCCGGTCGCCACGACCGCGCGCGGCCGGACCCTCGCGGTGCGGCTCACCGCGCGGCCCGGTCTCGGGCACACGCTGCTGGACCTGGCGAGGATCATCGACGCCGACATGGCGCCGGAAAGAAGGGGCTAGGCGTCCGCCAGCCGGACCGCCTCCAGCGCGACATAGAGTTCGCCGACGTCGACCGGGTCGGACAGGTCGCGTCTGGTCAGTTCCTGCACGCGGCGCAGCCGGTACCGGACCGTGTTCGGGTGGACGATCAGCCGGTCCGCGGCCTCCTTGGCCGAGCCGTGCCCGGCGAACCACGCGACCAGCGTGTCGAGCAGGACCTGCCGCTCCGCCTTGGGCAGCACCAGGACCCCGGTGAGCACCGAGCGCAGGACGTCCCGCGACATCTCCGGCGCGCTCGCGACCAGCGTGGTGACCGGGGAGTCGCCGAAGACGGCGACACCGGCGGCGCCGGTGGTCAGCGAGCGGCGGGCGATCCGGGCCCGGTGGACCGCGTCCGGCACCTCGAGGAATCCGTTGAACGGCCTGCTCATCCCCACTGCCAGCGGCAGGGTGCCCAGTACGTCGCGCAGCCGCCGGACGTCCTCGACGCGGTCGATCACGACCAGGCCGACCTCGGCGCCGGGCCGCCAGGCCGACTTCCAGCGGCGTGCTCGCAGCAGGGCCTCGACGCCGGGGCGTTCGTCCGGGTCGACGGACTCGGTCACGACGGCGACGAACGTGCCCGCCGCCGGGAGGTCGAGTTCCTTGGCGGCGTTCTCGAGTTCGCTCTGGGTGGCGAACCGGCCGTGCAGCAGGCCGTCCAGCAGGGCGAGCTTCTCCTGGGAGAGTTCGGCGGCGACCTCGCTGTACGCGGTGGTCAGCGCGTCGGAGTAGAGGTCGATGGTCTTCCACACGTTGGAGTTGATCTCCACCGTGCGGGCGGGGTTGATGAAGCCGGGGCCCGCCAGTTCCAGCAGGCGCTCGTAGACGAAGATCCCGCCGATCCGGAACGCGCGGAGCACGGACGGCAGCGGGATACCCTGCCTGGCCTGCGCCAGGCCGGTCTTGCGGGCCGCGTCGAGCGGAAGCCCGCGGCCTTCGACGAGCGCGGTCAGCGCCCGTTCGAGATTGGCCCGGCAGACCTTGCGCAACTCGTCCGGCGCGGTGCTGTCCACCTGGTGATAGAACTCGTCTTCGTCGCTGAGGAGCCGGGCCAGACGGTCACTGAACTCGGGCAGCCGGGTGAGCATCGCCTGCATGAGCACACGCTGCTCCCGGGGTGCGGGAGTAGCGAGAGCTTCGGTGCCCATCCGTCAACTCTAACCCGCATCCGTGGCCGCTTTTTATCACGATGCGACGAAAGGGCGGTTTCACGAGCTGAGCGCGGTTGACAACCTGCGCAGGGTGTCGCGGGCTTGCCGCAGCTCATCGGGGGTGACACCGCTGCCGGCGAGCAGGTCGCGCCGCCGGGATCCGCTCGCGTCCCACAGCCGCTCCAGCAGCCGCGTGCCCTCGGGCGTGATGGCATATAGGGGCGACCGGCGATGTGCCGGATTCGGCTCCGCGCGAAGCTGGCCCGCCTCGGCGAGGTCGTCCGCGACGCGTTGCACGGCCTGGCGGACCTGGCCGAGCCGTCGCGCGATGGCGGGGACGGCGAGCGGTTCTTCGGACACCGTGCTGAGCACGTGCCAGCGGGCGACCGTCGTGCCCTGTCCGGCGGCCTCCCGCTCGCTGATCCGGCGGCTCAGTCCCGCCAGTTCGTAGACGTCGGCGATCAGCAGCCGGTAGTCGTGGACGAGATCGGTCATATTTGACAGCATACTGTCAAATGGTCATCCTGGCCGGATGGACGTCATGGAACGGATCGCCGCCGTCTTCACCGCCCCGGGGCCGCGTCCCGAACTCGCCGGGCGGCTGGCCGTGTTCGAGCCGCTGATCGGCAGCTGGGACCTCGTGGTGCACAACTACGCCGAGGACGGGACCGTCCGGACCGTCGACGGGGAATGGCATTTCGGCTGGGCGCTCGACGGCCGCGCGCTGGCCGACGTGTGGATCAGCCCCGCCCGGCCGAGCCGGGGCGACGGGGTGGACGGCGAGTGGGGAATGAGCCTGCGCTTCTACGACGAGAAGATCGGCGCGTTCCGGTCGACCTGGCTCGGCCCCGGCAACGGCTGGGTGATCCCGTTCCTCGGCAAGCGGACGGAAGACGGCTTCGAGATCGAGGCCGACACCGACGGCGTCCGGCGCCGGTGGATCTTCTCCGAGCTGACCCGCGAGAGTTTCTCCTGGCGGGCGGAGGAAACGCCGCCGGACGCGGACCCCTTCGTCCGGCAGCGTTTCGAGGCCACTCGCGCGGTCAGTGGTTGATCTTGAACCAGGGCTGCGACCAGCCGAGGTAGGTGTAGCCCCAGGTGTTCTTGATCTCGGCGATCGTGGTCTCGGTGAAGCTGCCGGGGCCGTGGATGTCGTTCGACAGGAACTTGCCGCCGCCGATGGAGAACATCGCGTGGCCGGTCCCACCGTTGCTGAAGAAGGCGAGCCCGCCGGCGGGGACCTGGGTGTCGCCGGGGTGCTTGAACGAGCCGGGGATCTGCGTCCAGTGGACGTAGGCCGTTTCCGAGCCGCTCGCGCTCCAGCCATAGGCCCACGCGTTGATCCGGTCGCACCAGCGGTAGTAGTCGGGGTCGTTGTGGGTGTGCACGTGCGCCTTCGCCCACGCGATGGCTTCGGCGCAGGTCCGCGGGTTGCCGGTGCCGGCGGTGGAGCAGGAGAGCGTGCTGCCCGCGCAGTCCGGAGCGACGCGGCCGTCCGAACCGGTGTAGACGTAGGCGTCGCTGATGTAGCCGCCCTTCGACGGCACGTAGTCCCAGATGTCGGTGGTGCCGTACTTCCCGGTCACCGTCGAGCCGTTCGTCTGGCAGTCGATCGTGACGGCGGTGCCGCTCGCGACGGTGCCGACCGAACTCGCGGTGGTGCTCGGGCTCGACCGCACGGTCACCGCCGCCCCGGAGTCGGTGTTCACCGTGCCCGTCGCCGCGAGCGCCTCACCCGCGCCGCCGAGCATGATCGCCCCGGCCAGGGCGATCGTGCCCATCGCGCCTCTGGCGATCCTCGATCGGATCTTCATCTCTGTCCTCCAGTGGGTTCCCCGAATAGGGGGACAGGATGGTGGATCCCCGTACAAGGCGCGTACAAGAAGACGATCGTCCGAAGTGGACGGTTCTATACCGGGACGAGCTCCGGTTCGGCGACCGGTCCGATGATCGGGACATCACTCGCGTACCGGGTGTTCCGCTCGGTGAGGAGCGTCCGAAGCCGCGCCAGCGCGCGGAACTGGGCCGCGCGGACCGCTCCCGCGCTCGGCAGGCCGAGCCGTTCGGCCGTCTCTTCGGCCGAAAGCCCGAACACGAATCGGAGCGCGAGCACCTGCCGGTGCGGCATCGGCACTTTCGCCAGCAGGCCGCCGGCCTGCAGCCGGTGTTCCAGGCGCTCGATCTCGTCCGGGTCGCGGCGGGCCCAGAGCGGCAGCCCGTCGCCGATCTCCGGGACGGAGGTGACCGGTTCGCGGGAGCGGCGCCGGTGCAGATCGGCCACCTTGTGCCCGGCGATCCCGAGGACGAACGCGAGGAACCGGTCCGGGCGGTACCGGTAGCGGGGCAAGGCGATCAGGACGGCCTGCAGTACCTCCTGTGCGCAGTCCTGTGCGTCGCAAGCGCCCGTTCCGCCGCTCCCGAGCCTGCTCGCGCAGTAGCGGAACACGTGCGGGCAAAGGAAACGGCTCAACTCGCGGATGGCATCCGGATCACCGGCCACGGCCGCCCGGACCACTCGGCTGTCCGGGTTGGGCAGCCGTCCCGCCGTTGCCGCGGCACGGGAATCCGCGGGGACCGTCGATGGCGCTACCTCGTCCAAGTCTGCACTCCTGGTTCAGGGGAACTGGTCGCCAAGGTGCGCCCGTCATCGGGGACTGGGACTTCGTGCGCGGTGGTCCAGCTTGCCGTTCCGGGTGAGGGATGTCCACACGACGGGCCGGAAGTCATCCGAACCGCGCAATGTCTACTGTGGACACTGATGAGTGGGCGCCATCTTGAAGCAGGACAGCACCGGGGGATAGGCGGTGGTGTCGGTGCTGAGGAAATCCGACGTCCAGACCAGGCAATGCGCGAGAACCCCGATCCGCTGGTCGAGGTCGGCGTTCTCGCAGGCCTCGCCGATCTGGTCGGCGCAGGTGTCCCGGTCGTCGCGGACGCTGGCGGCGATGGCGCGGACGATCGCGGCCACGCCGGGATCGAGCCGGTCCGGCCGGACCGTCCTGCCCGCGTGATCCCGCAGGCGCAGGGTGAACGGTTCACCGATCCTCAGCGATCGGCGGCGATCCTTGGCCGCCAAGGAGAATGTGTCGACCAGCCGTCCGACGACGTCGCCGAGCGCCGGTGCGCGCCGGGTGGACGAAGCGGTGGACACCAGCGCGGTGGCGAGCCGGTCGGCTTCACCTGATCTGGTGAGCGAGAGAAGATCGCGGGCGACGGTGTGCGCGCGTTTGGCAGTGGGTGTCATGTCGGGCCCCTCGTTCGGCGTGCGCCTCCCGATACCCGTTCGAGTGACGGTCAAACCCGAATGGCGGCCGATTACCGCCGGTGGGAGGTGAGGGTTGGGCCGTTCGGCTCACATCGGGGGTTCTGTAACGGCGAGCGTCCGGAAGACGACGCCTGGTGCGACCGGTCGTCGGCGGGCGGAGGGCCATGCTGTCGAGTCTTCTCCCCGGGCTGCGGGAGCTCCGGGCACCGCTCGCCGCGGGATACGTCTGGCTCCTCGGCCTCTGGCTCGCCCTGCGGCCTGGCCTGCCTCCACCGGGTCAGGCGTCCGGTGTCTACCGGGACCTGCTGGACCTGGGCACCTGGGCGGGAAAGGCCGCGGTATTCGCGGCCGCCACTTTCGCCGCCTACCTGCTCGGCACCATGTCCCTCGCCGTCATGCACTGGCTGGACACCGTCGTGACCCCGCTGTTCCGCGCGCCGAGACTCCGGAGCGTCGCCTGGCTGGAGCCGAAATACCGCGGCAGGCGCCGGATCCTGCGCGCCCTGCGCGATGCCGTGGTCAACAAGCTGTCCGACCGGTTCCTCACGGACGAGGACTTCCGTGACAAGGTGCTGACCCACATCCGGGGTCTTCAGGAGTTCGCCCGCCGGGTGGGGCAAGAACCGCCGGAGATCATCGCCGGTGCCCGGAGTGACGAACACCGGCGCCGGGCCATGGACGACTACCTCCATCGGTGGCATCTCCTCGGAACGGTCGTGCGGCTCGACGTCTACGTCGAATCGGCCAAGGAAGATCTGGACTACGTCGGACCCAGGCTGCTGGGGAAAGAAGACCAGCTCTACGGTGAATACGACCGGCAGAACGCCGAAGGCTCACTGCGCATCGGACTTTTCTTGCCGCTGGTCTTCCTCATCGCCGTCCTGGCGTGGCGAGTCGGCCCTTGGTGCCTGGCCGCGTTGGCCGTGCCGGTGAAGCTCCTCTACCTCGGCTCGTCGTCCTGGGCGGCGGCCGAGCAGAACCTCGCCGTGGCGCTTGCCGCGGAACGAGTCGATAGCCCGACGCTGGAGCGGCTCAAGTCGGCCGACGTGGAGTTCGTCCCCTTCGAAGAGCTGATGGTGGGTCGGGTCGTGCCTGGCTACTACGCCGGTTACCCGAACGCTCGGGCACCGATGGAGACGCAAGGGCGGATCGCCACGGTGGCGCCGAGCAAGTCCATGCCGAAGCCCAAGTTCTGACCGGTCGTCCGACCTCGCCTTAAAACGACATGGCCACTTGGCGGGCCACCCAGGTGGAGTTGCCGGTCGGGCGGCCGACCGGGCCCACGATATGCGGCAGCCTGTCTCGACCGGACTCGGCAATGACCACAGAACCGAAGAGGAGTGGGCAGGGCAATCGTCGTTGAGGATCTTGCGGGCCGTAGCCTCGTCCCCGGCGAGCTGTTCGGGCGGCTCGTGAACCGCATCGCCAAGGAGCACGACGTGCCGCATGAGTTCGCAGCGCGCATCATGGACCAAACGCTGGCGTTTCTGCGTGCTTGCGGCGAAGATCGCCGCGCGCCGCTCGTCCCCTCGGAGCCGGTGGACATCGGGTGGCACATCTTCCTCCTCTACACCCGTGATTACGCGTCCTTCTGCGAACGGGTGGCGGGCCGGTTCATCCACCACGTCCCCAACGACGACGGCGAAGGTCCGGCCGATCCGGAAGATCTGATCGCCCGGACCACCGAGGCTGTTCGCGCTCTCGGTTTCGCGGTCGACACGGACCTTTGGTTGACTTCCAAGGTCAAGTGCAGCGACGGCGACGATGGTTGCCGGGCGTCGGGCAAGGACGGCAACGAGAACACCGACACAAACGGCAAGTAGCGCCAGGACGGGACGATCGAGTGAAGCGGTACGGCTGGGGCGAGCTCCCGGAACCCGTCAGGCGAGCCATTCTGAAGCATGCCGGTGTTGTAGGCAGGGTCGGGGAGATCGAGGTCGGTCAAAGCAGTAATTTCGCCGCGGTCGTCCATCGCGACAAAGGGACGCCTTTGTTCGTCAAGGGGGTGGAGGGGGTATCGCCTGCGATGCGTTGGCTTCGGAACGAGGCCGAACTCGGCACACTCGCGGCCGGGATCGCTCCGACCGTGCACTTCGCCGCCGACATCGACGACTGGCTGGTCGTCGGATTCGAATACGTGCCCGGCCGGCGAGCGTCGCTCCGGCCGGGCTCGCTGGACCTCAGACGAGTCGCGGACACGCTCGACAGGATCGGCGAGATCGCGGCGCCCGGCCTCAAACCGCTGGAACAGCGCTGGAAGTCGGCGTGGTGGCCCAGGCTCGCCCGGGAACGGCCGGAGATCGTCGGTGCTTGGGACATCGACGAGTTGACGGCGTGGGAGCAGAGGGCCCCGGCGCTCACTGCCGGGGACTCCCTGCTCCATACCGATCTTCACGCCGACCAGTTCCTCATCTCCGGGACCGGTGACGTCCGCGTCGTCGATTGGGGATGGCCCGCCCAAGGCGCGGCCTGGGTCGATCCCGCCTTCATGGTGCTTCGCCTGATCGGAGCGGGCCATCCGGTAGCGGACGCCGAGGCCTGGGCGGCAGCGAACACACGCTGGCGGGAGGCCGCGGAAGAGGACGTCACCGCGTTCGCCGTGTACGTCGCAGGGCTCTGGAACTACAAGGCCGCCACGACCACCAGGCTGGCACGGATCGCACGTGACTACGTCGGATGGCGGTTGCGGTTGCCTAGCGCGTCAGCAGGTCTCGCAGCGCCTTCACCACCTCCACCGGTGATTCCTCGGCCATGAAGTGCCCCGCCGTGACCGTCCGGTGGTCCAGGTCCGTCGCCCACGCCTGCCAGAGCGCGACGGCGTCGTAGCCCAGCGCGGCGCCCCAGTCCTGCTGGAGCACGGTGAGCGGCATCGTGAGCCGGTTGCCCGCCGCGCGGTCCGCCTGGTCGTGCTCGACGTCGATGCCCGCCGACGCGCGGTAGTCGGCGACGATCGAGGTCACCGCGTTCCGTGACGCCGTCAGGTACGCGGCCCGGACGTCGGCGGGGATCGCGTCGCCGCGCTGCGTCCACGCGTCGAGGAAGTTCCCGAAGAACGCGTCGGGCGCGGCGCCGATCAGCTGTTCGGGCAGTCCGGGCGGCTGGGCCATCAGGTAGAGGTGGAAGCCGACCGCGGCGGTGGTGCCGTGCAGGACGTCCCACATGTCCAGCGTCGGCAGCACGTCGAGGATCGCGAGATGGCTCACCTTGTCCGGGTGGTCGAGGCCCGCGCGCAGCGCCACCAGCGCGCCGCGGTCGTGCCCGGCGAGGGCGAACCGGTCGTGACCGAAGGCCTTCGCGACGGCGACGACGTCGGCCGCCATCAACCGCTTCGAGTAGGTCTCGCCGGTGTCGGCGGGCTTGTCGCTTTCGCCGTATCCTCGCAGGTCAGGGCAGAGGACGGTGTGATCGGCCGCCAGATCCGCCGCGACGTGCCGCCACATGAGGTGGGTCTCGGGGAAACCGTGCAGCAGCACGATCGGGCTGCCCGACCCGGCCACGGCGACGTTGAGGGCCACGTCGTCCGCGACGGGTACACGCTGGTAGTCGAATCCGGTGATGCGCATGGGTACCTTCCTGGTCGTTCGGTGCTGACCGCCAGCGTTCCCGGCCCGAATCAGCACCCGGTCAGCGACGACCGAGCGGCCGGGGCACGATGATCACCGTCCGTGAAGCGAGGAGGTGACGATGCGGTTCGGAGTGCTCGGCCCGCTCGTGGCCGAGGACGCGCGGGGCGAAGCCGGGCTCAAGGGCCCGCGGCATCGCGCGGTGCTGGCCAGGCTGCTGATCGCCCGCGGCCGGGTCGTGCCGGTGGAACGCCTGGTCGACGACCTGTGGGAACGCCCTCCGGAGGGCGCGGTCGGCGCCGTGCAGACGTTCGTCGGGGCCTTGCGCCGGGCCCTCGAGCCGGATCGCGCGCCCCGCGAGCCCGCGCGGCTGCTCGTCACGGTCGCCCGCGGCTACGCGCTGCGCGCCGATTCCGTCGACGCGTGGGACTTCGAGGCCGCCGTCGCCGCGGCTCGTGAACTGCTCGACGCCCACCGGCCGGACGCGGCACTGTCGCAAGTGGACACCGCGCTCGGACTCTGGCGTGGTCCCGCGTACGCCGAATTCGCCGAGGAGGGCTGGGCCGTCGGCGAAGTCTCCCGCTTGACCGAACTCCGGTCACTGGCAGGAGAACTCCGTGCCGAAGCGCTCCTCGCGCTCGGGCGCGCCGCCGAGGCGATCCCGGAGCTGGAACCGCTGGTCCGCGAGCATCCGTTGCGGGAAAACGGTTCCCGGCTGCTGGCGCTCGCGCTTTACCGATCCGGGAGGCAGGGTGACGCGCTGGCCGTGTTGCGCACGACGCGCGAACACCTCGCCGACGAACTCGGTATCGATCCGAGCGCGGGCCTGCGGGACCTGGAGGCCAGCATCCTGGCGCAAGCTCCCAGCCTGGAGCCGTCCGCGCCCAAGCCGGCCGAGCGGCCACTGATCGGGCGCGACGCGGAGCTGGCCGAGCTCGAAGAAGCCGTGACGCGGTCGCGGCTGGTGCTCGTCTCCGGCGACGCCGGGGTGGGGAAGACAGCGCTCGCCGAAGCGTTCTCGGCCCGTCTGGCCGCGCGGGGCTGGACGACGGCCTGGGGAAGCGATCCCGACGACGAGGGCGCGCCGCCCGCCTACGCCTGGACCCGGATCCTGGCCACGCTCGCCGACGCCGGGTACCGCCCGGCGCCGACGGCGGAGCCGGGGACCGAAGACCCACTGGCCGCGCGCTGGCGCTGGCATCGCGCCGTCGCGGCTCATCTTTCCGGTGCCGCGCCGCTTCTGCTCGTCCTCGACGACCTGCATTGGGCGGGCGAAGAGACCTTGGCGCTGCTGACCTCGGTGCTGGCCGAGCCGGTGTCGATCATCGCGACCTATCGCGGGACCGATCCGCCTGCCCGGCTGACCGACTTCCTCGCCAGGGCCGCTCGCCACGAGCCGGCGCGGATCTATCTCGGCGGCCTGCCCCGGACCGAAGTCGCCGGACTGGTCCGGGCCACGACCGGAGAAGAGATCGATCCGGAAACCGCCGCGGTGCTCCATCGGCGCACCGGCGGGAACGCGTTCTTCGTCCGTGAACTCGCCCGCCTCCTCGCGGCCGAAGGCGTGGGAGCCTTGGCCGCGGTGCCGCCGGGCGTCCGCGACGTCGTCCGCCATCGGGTGGACGCGCTGCCGGACGACGTCGGCGGCGTGGTGCGGCGGGCGGCGGTGCTCGGGATGGACGTCGATCTGGACGTTCTCGAAGCCCTGGTGGGGGAAACCGCGCTCGACGCCGCCGAGACCGCGGTCCGGCGGGGGTTCCTGACCGAGCGGGCGCCGCGCCGGTTCCGGTTCGCGCACGCGCTCGTGCGGGACACGCTCTACCACGATCTCTCCCGTTCGCGGCGGGCCCGCGAGCACGGTGAGATCGCCGAGGCGCTGGAACATCTCCGCCCGGACGACGTCGACGCCCTGGCACACCATTTCCTCCTGTCGGAGGAGCACGACGACCGTGCCGCGCGGTACGCGCAGGCCGCCGCCGAACGGGCCGAAAGTCGTTTCGCGTCAACGGAAGCGGCGCGTCTCTGGGACGCCGCGCTCACCGCGTACGACCGCTCCGGCGCCTCCGACACGGCGAAGCGGCTGGAGCTGATCATGGGCAAGGCCCGGGCTTCGGCCGTGGCCGGTGGGCTCGACCGGTCACGGAAGCATCGCGCCGAAGCGTTGGAACTGGCGGAAAAGCTGGACGACCCCCTGCTGACCGCACGGGTGATCGGTGCCTTCGACATTCCGGCGAGCTGGACCGAAAGCGACGACCGGGAACTCGCTTCGCGGATCGCGAAAACCGTCGAGCGCACCCTCGCCGCTTTGCCCGCCGAACACCGGGCCGAACGGTGCCGCCTGCTGGCCACCCTCGCCGTCGAGATGCGGAACGCGGGCGGCCGGCGAGCGCGTGAGGCGGCCCGGGAAGCCGAAACGATCGCTCGGAGGCTGGAAGATCCCGCTTTGCTGGCGTTCGCGCTCAACGCCCGGTTCCTGCAATCCTTCGACCGCGCCGGTCTCGCCCCCCAGCGGGCCGGGATCGGCGCCGAACTGGTCGACCTCGCCGCGCGGCACGGGCTCGTGACGTTCGAGGTGCTCGGGCACCTCGTGCTCCTGCAGGCGAAGAGCGCGCTCGCGGATTTCGCCGCAGTGGACCGGCATGCCGCGGCGGCGGACGAACTCGGCGACCGCTACGGCCTTCCGCTCGTCGGCGTGTTCACCCGGTGGTATCACGCGATGCGGACCGCGATGACCGGCCCCGGCGGGGAAGCCGCCTACCGGGCCGCGGCGGCGGGGCTCGCGGGAACGGCCATGTCCGGTGTGGACAACGGGATCCTCGCGCTCGCCCTGTACTGCGACCGGCTCCAGCGTGGTCTGCCGCCCGAAGCGCTGGAGGACGACTACGGCGCTTACGAAAGCTGGTGCCGCCCGGTGCTCCCGATCCCGGATTCGCCACGGGATCTGCTGTTCGAGGGCCGTACCTGTCTGCACGCCGTCGTCGCGATCGGACTCGGAGACCGGACGACGATGGAACGTCTCTACGCCGAGCTCCTGCCCGCCGAAGGAGAGATCGCCGGGGCCGGGAGCGGGATGCTCACCCTCCGCCCGGTCGCGTACTACCTCGGCGAGCTGGCCACCGCCCTCGGCCGGAGGGAAGCGGCCGCCGAGCACCATCGGAAGGCGCGGGCCATCGCGGTGAAGGCCGGTTCACCGCATTGGGGTTAGCTCACTGCTCCCGCATCGCGCGGCGGATCTCGGCCAGCTTGTCCTTGGCGGCCTTGTCGCGGTCGGCGATCTTCTTGTCCAGCGACGCGACGTCTTCCTTGCCGCCGAGCCCGGCGAGCTCGGTCGAGCCCAGCGACGTCGTGTAGCGCTGTTCGATGCGGTCCCGCACGTGGTCGAACGAGGGCACGCCGCCCTCGCTGTAATCCGGCTCAGGGACTTCGACGGGCGCGGTCGGGGACTCTTCGACGAT
Organism: Amycolatopsis sp. TNS106; assembly: GCF_019330265.1. NCBI lineage: Bacteria > Bacillati > Actinomycetota > Actinomycetes > Pseudonocardiales > Pseudonocardiaceae > Amycolatopsis > Amycolatopsis sp. TNS106. The sequence goes on from NZ_CP024972.1 coordinate 768,504, forward strand.
CTCGGCGTCGAGGATTTCCTTGTCCGGGTTGTTCTCGGTCATCGTCCACTCCGTCCTGCGTGCCACGGCACGGCTTCGGTCATCAACCCGAGCATGCCCGAAACCAGCCGCATCTGGTCGACCGTGCGGATGTCGGCCTCGACCAGCCGCGGCGAGCAGACCACGATCGCGAGCGCCTGCGCCCGCGAGAGCGCCACGTTCAGCCGGTTGCGGGAGAGCAGGAAGTCCAGGCCACGCGGCAGATCGACCGCCGAGGACGAGGTCATCGTGGTGATCACCACCGGCGCCTCCTGGCCCTGGAACCGGTCCACGGTGCCCACCCGGACGCCGGGGTGCCCGGCCTCGTCCAGCGCGCGGGCCACGACCCTGGCCTGCAGGTTGTACGGCGCCACGACCAGGATGTCCTCATCGCCGAGCGGCCTGGGCTCGCCGTGGTCGGTCCAGGCGCGACCGTGGAGTTCGGCGACGAGGGCGGTGACCGCCTCGGCCTCTTCGACCGACCGCGTCGTGTTGCCGTGGTGGTCGACCTCGGCGAGGTACAGGCCCGCCTCGACCCCGTCGATCGCCCGCTCGGCGGCCGAGGGATGCGAGTGCAGGCGGCCCGCGTAGGACAGTCGCGACACCGGCGCGCAGACGGCCGGATGCATCCGGCGGGTCTCGTCGAGGAAGTACCCGAGCTCGGCCGGGATGATGTCCGCCTCGCCGATCAGATGCCCGAGCGCGGAGGCTTCGGCGCCCGCGGGATGCGTTCCCTGCACGACCTGCGGCAGCTGCTGCGGATCGCCCAGCAGCAGGAGATTCCTGGCGCACATCGACACCGCGAGCGCGTCGGCGAGGGCGAACTGGCCCGCCTCGTCGATGATCAGCAGGTCGAACGGCTCTTCCCGGATCGCGGCGTTCGCGAACGTCCAGGCCGTCCCGCCGACCAGATGGCCGGTGTCGTGCTCCTCGCGCCATTTCACCAGGGCGGGATTGGTCTTCGGCTGCTCCCAGGGCGCCGCCGGATCCGGGGTCCGTTTGGCGCGTTTGGCGCACGGCAGATCGGGCGCGTTCTTGAGCGCGGCGGACAGCACGTTCTCCACGGCCTTGTGGCTGGTCGAGGTGACGGCGATCGTCTTGCCCGCGCGCACGAGTTTCGCGATGAGCCTGCCCGCGAGGTACGTCTTGCCCGCGCCGGGCGGGCCCTGGACGGCGAGCGTGGAGCCGTCGAGCGCCTCGACGGCCTCGATCACCGTGCTCACCAGATCCGACCCGGCTTCGGGCAGGCTCCGGCCGTCGCGCAGCCGCGGCGTCGTACGCCGGAGGAGATCGACGCCGGGATGGGCGGGCAGCACCGGCAGCGTGTCGACGACGAGGCGCGCGAGATCCGCGACCGCGTCGTCCTTGGGCGAGGGGCGGACCGGGCTCCCCGGCAGCACCGCCACCGGCCGGTCGGCGGTGGTCTCGTCGGGCGGGCAGCTTTCTTCCAGGGTCAGCTCGACGGCGGTCGCCGAGACGACCTTCGCGTCCCGTGCGGCCGCTCCATACCGCAGGCGGACGTCGTCGCCGGGGGCGAAGGGATGCGGCCGGTCCGGGTCGCAGCGGAGCATCAGCGAGCGTTTCGCCTTGCGGACCCGGCCCGACGGCGGCACCCATTCCCCGGCCTCCAGCGAGACCGGGACGGTGCAGGCGTTGTCGGTCTCCAGATCGCCGAGCGGGGCGGCCAGCTGGCGGAAGTACTCCCACCACGCCGGATTCGTCTCGCGGCGGTGGTAGCCGACGGACGCGGCCAGCAGCGCGCGGGCGCGATCCTCGCCGGTGAACTCGGCCGGATCGTCGGGAAGCCCGTCCAGCAGCGGATCGACCAGCGCGGCCAGCTGCGCCGCGCGTTCGGCGCGTTTCTGGGCGGCGACATCCTCCTCGGTCTGCCGGAGCAGAGCGTCCACATCGGACTCTTCGGGCGGCTCGGCGAGCGGGATCCCTTCCTCCGCACGGACCTTGTGCAGGAACTCGAAGAGCCGCAGCGTCGAGACGCAATCGTATTCGTTGTAGTCGCTGATCCCGCGCAGCACTTCGTCCGCGTGCTCGGTCTCGCCGGAGGCGGTGAGCGTCAAGTACTCCTCGTAGGCCTCGATGCTCGAAACCGCCGTCTTGACGTCGCCGTCGCGGGCTTCCGGCATGTAGAGCGGTTCGAGGTACTTGATCGAGTACGACCGCTGCGAGACCCGGAGTGCCTTGCGCACCACGGAATACAGGTCCACCAGGCCGCCGCTGCGCAGCAGATGGTCGACGGCGTCCTCGCGGGTCCCGTGCACGGCGGCGAGCCGCTTGATCGCGGTGACCTCGTACGGGGCGTAGTGGTAGACGTGCGAGCCGGGATGCTCGGCGAGCCTCGCGGTGGCGAAGTCGACGAACTCCTCGAAGGCCCGTTTCTCCTGCGCCCGGTTGTGCGCCCAGAACGGCGTGAACTTCGTGCCGTCTTCGGCGGTTACGGCGCCGAAGAGGTATTCGAGCCCTTCGCCGGCCAGGGCGTACGGGTCGCCTTCCATGTCGAAGAAGACGTCGCCAGGGGCGGGCGGCGGGAGCTCGGCCAGCGCGTCCGGATCGATGACCTCGTAGGCGATCTGCCCGGTGTCGTCCTGCCGGACCTGGATCGCGGCCTGGGCACGCAACGTGGTGAACGACGTCGCCGAGATGTCGCGCGGCCGGTCTTCGGGCGCGGCGGCCGCGAGCGCGTCGATGGTGCCGAGGCCCGCGGCGACGAGTTTGCGCCGCTGGTCGCCACGCATCCCCGCGACCAGCGAAAGATCGCGATCGGCCTCGCGGGCGCTCGCGCAGTGCGCGGCGTAGGAGCAGCCGCCGCACGCGGGCCGCTCGTCGGCCCACAGCGGGACTGGCAGCGTCGGCGGCCGGTTCTCCAGCCGGGCGCGGAGCCGGTCCACCAGCGGGAGGAAGTCGTCGACGCGGAACGACCGCGTGCTGTGATCGCCCAGCAGCAGATGCATCCGCGGACCCGCGGGCCAGCCCGCCCGGCGCAGCGCGTCGGCGTACGCGGTCAGCTGGACGACCGCGGCGGGCTTCGCGTGTCTGGCCAGCTTCGTGTCGTAGACCTCGTAACGGCCTTCGTCGTCCCGCATCAGGAAGTCGGCGCGGCCGGAGAACTCACCGTCGTGGAAGACCGCCTGGTAGATCACCGGTGCGCCGGCCCGTAGCGCCTCTTCGGTGGCCTTCGCGGCGGCGACCGGGTCGCGTTCGTCGATCTCGACGACGGCGCTCCGTTCGCCGCGCAGCTTGTCCAGCGTCGCGGCCTCGTGCGCGCGCCCGTGCGTGACCGCCAGCTGGTCCGGTCCGGAACCCGGCCGCGGCGCTCCCGGGAGGCCGGCGGCCAGCGCCTGGTTCAGGAGGCTGCGGTGCTCGCATTCGAGCAGGTCGGCGAGATCGGACGGGGTGTACATCGCCCGGGAGTCTCGCACGGACTCCCGGATGGACGGTCCCGGCGCGCCGGAGTCAGCCGGAGGTGTGGTCGAACTTCAGATGCGAGGTGATCCGGTAACGGTCGCCCCGGTAGATCGAGCGGGTGTACTCGATCACGCGGCCGCTCGCGTCGCGGGTGGTGCGTTCGAACAGCAGCGCGGGCGAGTGCTGCGGGACGCCGAGCAGGCCGGATTCGTCGGCGTCGGTGACGGTCGGCTCGATGACCTGCACGGCCGTCGCGGGAAGGACCTCGTACCGCGTGCGGAGCAGTTCGTAGAAGGAACCGGACTCGAAGCCCGCGGCCGTGATGTCCGGCACCAGGTCGCGGGGGACCAGGATCCGTTCGATCGCCATCGGCGCGTCTTCGACCACGCGCACGCGGGTGACCGCGACCAGCGTGTGCCCGGGAGACACCTCGAGCCGCTTGCCGAGCCGGGCGCCCGCCGGCGTGGTGGCGAACTCGATCACCCGGCTGGTCCAGTGCCCCTCCGCTGGCGGGGCGAACTGCTCGCCGCCGGTGGCGGGAACGAGGTCCTGGGAGATCTTGCGCGGCGCGGTGAAGGTGCCGCGGCCGTGTTCGCGCACCACGAGACCGTCGCGCTCCAGCTCGTCTATCGCGGCCCGCAGAGTCGGGCGCGAGACGCCGATTTCACTGCTCAGCGCGCGTTCCGAAGGCAGGACCTCGCCCGGCTGCCGCCGCTCGATGAGCTGGCGTAGCCGGTCCTTGACCTCTGTTCGCCGCATGACCACAGCCTACCCAGTGGTCGGGGTGAATTGGCTGGTGGACAAGTTGTCTAGACCTATTGACTTTACCACTTCGCGGGGAGACGGTGGAAGAAACTGACCAGTGGTAAAGGAGACGACGATGTCGACCTCAGGGAAGTTTCGCGTCGCCGCCGTCGCGGCGTTGTCGGTTGCTGCGCTGGCGGTGGCGCCGGGTGCCGCGGCCGGAGCGGCCGCTTGCGGAGCGCTGTTCGACGATTTCCACTACGGCTCGCACACCGACGGACTCCTCGCCCAGCACGGCTGGCAGGTGCGATCCGGCGCCGGCGGCCCCGGCGTCGGCGGTGCGCGCTGGGCTCCGGAGGGCATCACCTTCCCGACGTCCGACGGGGACAAGGTGCTGCAACTCGCCTCCACCACCGACGGCACGCCCGCGGGCACGACGCAAACCGAGATCATGCAACCCGCCCGGCGGTTCTTCGAGGGGACCTACGCCGCCCGGATTCGCTTCTCCGACGCTCCGGTGTCCGGTCCGGACGGTGACCGGATCAACCAGACGTTCTTCACCATCAGCCCGCTCCGCTACGACAACGACCCGATCTACAGCGAGCTGGACTTCTCGGAGTACCTGCCCAACGGCGGATGGGGCGAGGCGGGGCCGGTGAACTTCCAGACCAGCTGGCATACGTACACGCCGGATCCGTGGTACGCCGAGAACAAGAGCGACAGCCAGCGCCGCAGCATCGACGGCTGGCATTCCGTCGCGGCGACCGTGTCCGACGGCCATGTGCGGTACTACATCGACGGCGCCCTGGTGGCCGACCATGACCGGAGCGGGCCGTTCGACGTGTATCCGCGGCAGAACATGTCCCTGAACTTCAACCAGTGGTTCATCGACCTCACGCAGCACAGCGGCGGCACGAGCACCTACCTCGAACAGGTGGACTGGGTCTACTACGCGAAGAACGAGGTCCTGACGCCGCAGGCCGCCGCCGAACGGGCCGCGTCGTACCGGTCCTCGGGTGTGCGGTTCGCCGACGATCTCGGCGGCTGTTAGACATGAGCCGTGGATCGGCTGACTGAGCGTTTCGAGGAGCACCGGACCAGGCTGCGTGCGGTGGCGTACCGGATGCTGGGTTCGCTCAGTGAGGTCGAAGACGCCGTCCAGGAGACCTGGCTGCGGCTCGACCGCACCGACGCGGGGGAGATCGAGAACCTCGGCGGCTGGCTGACCACGGTGGTGGCGCGGGTGTGCCTGAACGTGCTGCGCTCGCGCGACCATCGCCGGGAAGAACCGCTCGACGACCAACTCACCGAGCCGGCCGACTCCTCGGCCGATCCCGCCGCCGACGCGGTGCTCGCCGACTCGGTCGGGCTGGCGATGCTGGTCGTCCTGGACACGCTCGCGCCCGCCGAACGGCTCGCGTTCGTCCTGCACGACATGTTCGCGGTGCCGTTCGACGAGATCGCCCCGCTGATCGACCTCACCCCGGCCGCCACCCGGCAACTCGCGAGCCGCGCCCGGCGCCGTGTCCAGGGCCGATCCGCCGCGGCGGAACCGGACGTCGCACGACGACGCCAAGTTGTCGACGCCTACCTGGCCGCGGCCCGCGGCGGCGACTTCGACGCGCTCCTCCCAGCTCCTGCACCCCGACGTCGTCCTCCGCGCCGACAAGGCGGCAGCCCCCTCGCGCGCGCCGATCTTCCTGCGGGGCGCCGATGTGGTGGCTCGTGGTGCGGCCGCTGCTTCGGTGCGGGCGGCGGTCACTCAGCTCGCGCTGGTGAACGGCGGCATCGGTCTCGTCATGGCCGACGAGGGACGGCCTTCGGTGGTGCTCGCGTTCGCCTTCGTGGACGGGAAGATCAGCGAGATCGACGTCATCGCGGATCGGGAACGGTTGCGGGGGCTGGATCTGGTGATAGTGGACTGAACCGGGTTGCGGTTCGGTCGCGAAAGAATACCGATGGTTCCGTCTCTTCGCCGGATTCGTTAACGGCCTTCTGTCGTGGTCCGCCTTCTTTTCGAAGCTCTTTGAGTCACGACGAGGAGGGGACCATGTCGGAAGGAACTGCCCGGCGCCACAAAGTGCGGGAGAAGGAAACCTACCGGGACGCGTATCAGCGCGACCGGGACCGAGTGCTCTATTCATCCGCGTTTCGGCGGCTGGCCGGAGTGACTCAGGTAGCCGCGGTCAGTGAGCAATTGGTGCTGCACAACCGGCTCACGCACAGCTTGAAGGTCGCGCAGATGGGGCGAAGACTCGTGCAGCATCTGCGCGCTCAATCGGGCGTGTTCCCATCGGGATCGGATTTGAACGAGGATGTCGTCGAGACGGCGGGACTCGTGCACGACATCGGCCATCCACCGTTCGGTCACGTCGCCGAGGAGGTGTTGAACCAGCGTCTCGCCCAGGTCGCCGGGCTGGAAGGCTTCGAAGGGAACGCACAGTCCTTCCGGGTGGTGACGAAACTGGCCAGGCGGAAGGAGGAACACATGGGCCTCAACCTGACTCGGGCGACGCTGAACGCGATCCTCAAGTACCCGCGCCTCAAGCCGCGGGATTCGGCCAAGGCCACGACTTCGTGGATCGACCGTGGCTACGGCGAGAAATGGGGCGCATATCAGACCGAACGGAAGGACTTCGAGTGGGCGAGAGAATTCAGCCACGGTGAGTTGAGATCCGCGAACGCGATACTGATGGACTGGGCCGACGACATCAGCTACGCGACGCACGACCTCGAGGACTACTTCCGGGCCGGGCTGATCCCCTTGCACAATCTCGCGATCGACAACAACCGCATACTCCAGCATGGTCGCCGACGGTTGAAGAAGATCAACGGTTTCAACGAATATCGCTTCCGGGAGCAGATCGACGCGATCGTCGGCGAGTTCGGTGAAAGCCTCAGGTCACAGTGCTGGGACACTCGCGAGAACCGGGTTCAAATGAACCTGATCACCAGCAAACATCTCACCAGGCTCGTGGACGCGGTCCGGCTCGTGGACGAAGCCCCCTACGTCGAGGTCGATGAAGAGTGTCAGTACCGGGTGGCCGCGCTGAAGGAGCTCACGTGGTTCTACGTGATCGACAGGCCGCCGCTGGCCATCCAGCAGGAAGGTCAGAAGAGGATCATCGGTTCGCTCTTCGACCGGTTGCTCATGTGTCTGGAGAAGTCGCCGAACAGCCCGAAGATCCCCATCCAGCTCCGCGTGATCTACCGCGACATCAAGCGTGACGATGAGGCGAAAGGGACCTTCGATGACAACAAGGCGGCCCGGTGCGCCAGGGCCGTCACCGACTACATCTGCCTGCTCACCGAAGCGCAAGCCGTCGATCTCGGGAAGCGACTGGCGGGCCGGTCGCAGAGCTCGATGTTCGGAACCTGGTTCAACTGAACGAGGGCATGCCGAAGGGCCCGTCGCCGGTGTGGGCGGCAGGCTCTTCGGGTTTCAGCGGTGGTTGCGGCGTGGGGTTTGTAGTGGGTCGAGGTATTGGGGTGGGATGAATTCGGGTCGGTTGTTGGTGATTTGGACTTTCCAGCCGGAGTGGCCGTGGATGACCAGGTGGTGGTAGCGGCAGAGGAGGCAGAGGTTGTTCAGGTCGGTGTCGCCGAGTTGGCCCCAGGGGAGTATGTGGTGGGCTTCGCAGTGTTCGGGTTTGCGCCGGCAGCCGGGGAAGGCGCAACCGTGGTCGCGGAGGTTGAGGGCGCGTCGTTGTGCGGGGGTGACGGTGCGGGTGGCGCGGCCGATGTCGAGGGGTTCGCTGTCGGTGCCGAGGACGGCGGGGATGATTTTCGCGTCGCAGGCGAGCATCCGCGCGTGCCGTGCGGTGATCTGGGTGACCTCGTCGATGCAGGCCGCTCCGAGTCCGGAGTTCAGAGACTCCAGAGGGATGGTGACCACGACGGTGGTGCGGTCTCCGGACAGGGTGGGGGCCTTGCTGTTGGTCATGGCGTAATGAATCGCGTCGAACAACGCGTCGCCGTGGCGTTCGCCGGGGGTGCGGGGGTCGCGGTTGCCGTCCTCGTCGATGGGTCTTCGTTGTCCCCAGGTGTCGAACAACGCCTTCGCGCGGGCTCCGAATTCGGGATCCAGGAGGCCGTTGAGTCGCCACCAGCCGTCGTCGCGTTTGCGGAGGGACACCTCACGGGACGGTGGTGTGAGGTCGTCGTCTTTCGGCTCGTTCCCATCGGGATCCAGGTGCGCCAGGAGATCGGCGCCGGCGTTGGTGATCTCCTGGGGCCCGGCGTGACGGGCGAGGTTGACCAGGATCCGTTCCGCGCCGGACCGGTCCTCGGTCGACACCTCGGCCGGGATTTTCTTCAGCACGGCGAGGATCGGGTCGAGTTGCTGATGCCCGAGGTCGCCCTCCGCGGCCGCGGCCCCGGCGATCGGCGCGGACGCGGGGGCGGGGGTGCCATCCAGATTCCGGCTCTCGTTCAACGCCAGCGCCCGGGCGACGGTGGCGCTGGCTTCTTTGGGGCTGATCCGGGCGGTCTCGGCGAACCAGCCCGCGGTCGAACCATGCCCGAACAGTTCCATCGGACCGCGGGACTCGATCTCGACCAGGAACTGCCCGACCTCCGCCAACGCCTGACGTGCCACCGACAACCGCTCGACCACACCGTGCGCGAGTTCCCGCGCACCGGCACGCCGCAACTCGTGTGGTGGTTCGAGGATGCGTTGACTGGACACCCCGCAATAATACCAGTATTCGAACACGTGAGCGAATGTGAAAGGCGCTCTCGAATTGTTTTCGCGTTCCGTTTAGGGTTGGGATGGTCGACCCGGGTGTGTTTAGATGGCGGGTTGCGAAGGCCTCCTCGGCTGGTAGCTCAGGACAAAAGAGCTTTCCCCCGCGCACCTATGTCAACCTCTCAAAGCTCAAGGAGCAGAACGATTTCTTCGATTTCGGCGTCCCGAGCCGACGCGTAGGCGGTCTCGATGCCGGTGACACTGAAGCAAAATCCGAAGCGATCCGAGGTTGTCGCTGGCGGCGCGGGCGTACAAAGGTCGTACCTCGACCATGTCATCAAACCCGAAATCCGCCTAAGGTGACCGAAGACGCCGTAGTCACCCGGGAGGCACGCATGTCGTTGTTGGCCCAGCTGAACACCGCGATCACCACGGGCACGATCGAAGTCGTCGATCTCACCGCCCCGTTGAGCGCGAGCACCCCGATCCTCCAGCTGCCGGAGCCGTTCGCGAACACGATCCCGTTCGGCTTGGAGGAGATCAGCCGCTACGACGAACGCGGGCCGCGCTGGTATTGGAACAACATCCACACCGGCGAGCACACCGGGACCCACCTCGACGTTCCCGTGCACTGGGTGTCGGGAAAGGACGGACACGACGTCTCCGAGGTGCCGTTGCGCACGCTGGTCGCCCCGGCCGTGGTGCTCGACGCGACGGCCCGCGCGGCCGAGGACCCGGACTACCTGCTGTCCATCGACGACATCCGCGAGTGGGAGCGCGAGCACGGGCCGTTGCCCGAGGGCGGCTGGCTGCTCTACCGCACGGGCTGGGACGCCCGGTCGCATGATCAAGAGGCCTTCCTCAACAACGACGAGAACGGCCCGCATTCGCCGGGCGTCTCGGCGGAGTGTGCCCGCTGGCTCGCGGAGGAGGCGCCGATCACCGGGTTCGGGGTGGAGACCGTGGGCACCGACGCGGGGCAGGCGCTGGCACTCGAACCGGCCTTCCCTTGCCACGAACTCCTTCTGGGCGCCGGAAAGCATGGCCTGACCCAGTTGCGAAACCTCGCGAGCCTGCCGCCCACCGGATCGCTTCTCGTCGTCAGCCCGCTTCCGATCGTCGGCGGTTCCGGCAGCCCCGCCAGGGTGTACGCGCTGGTCGAACGGGCATGAACGTCGCGGAGCTGGTCGGCCGCACGCTGGCGGAACTCGGGGTGGGCGCCGCGTTCGGGGTGGTGGGCAGCGGCAATTTCGAGGCCACCAACGGACTACGTTCCGGCGGGGTGCGGTTCGCCGCCGCGCGGCACGAGGGCGGCGCGGCGAGCATGGCCGACGCGTACGCGCGGATGAGCGGCCGGGTGCCGGTGCTGAGTGTCCATCAGGGCTGCGGGCTGACGAACGCGCTCACCGGGATCACCGAGGCCGCCAAGAGCCGGACCCCGATGATCGTCTTGGCCGGGGACACCGCGGCGTCCGCCATGCTCTCCAACTTCCGGGTGGACCAGGACGCGCTCGCGTCGGCAGTCGGTGCCGTTCCGGTACGCGTGCATGGCGCGCGTACCGCGGTCGCCGACACCGTCCGCGCCTACCGGACGGCGGTGCAGCAACGCCGGACCGTCCTGCTCAATCTGCCGCTCGACGTCCAAGCCCAGGAGGCGCCCGAAGCGGTCCGAATCCCGAAGATCCCCGGTCCGGCACCGATCCGGCCGGACGCCGAGGCGGTGGCGAAGCTGGCAGGCCTTCTCGTCGAAGCACGGCGGCCGGTGTTCATCGCCGGTCGCGGTGCACGCGAGAGTGCCACACCCCTCAAAGCACTCGCGGAACTGTCCGGCGCGCTGCTGGCGACATCGGCGGTGGCGCACGGCCTCTTCCACGACGATCCCTACTCGATCGGGATCGCGGGCGGCTTTTCGTCGCCCCGGGCAACGGGACTCATCAGGGACGCCGACCTCGTGATCGGCTGGGGCTGCGCGCTGAACATGTGGACCACCCGGCACGGCACACTCCTCGGCCCGGACGCGAGGCTGGTCCAGGTCGACGTCGACCAGGCCGCGCTCGGCGCGCACCGGCCGATCCACCTGGGCGTCGTCGGCGACGTCGCCGGCACGGCCGTGGACGTTCACGCCGAACTCGAAGAGCGCGGCCACCGGAGGAGCCGCGAAGACCTCGAAAGTACACGCTGGAACGATGTGCCGTATAACGACCTATCCGGCGACGGGAGGATCGATCCGCGCACGCTCAGCCGCCGTCTCGACCAGATCCTGCCCGCCGAACGCGTGGTCTCGATCGACTCCGGCAACTTCATGGGCTACCCGAGCGCGTACCTGTCCGTCCCCGACGAGAACGGCTTCTGCTTCACCCAGGCGTTCCAAAGCATCGGGCTCGGTTTCGGCACGGCGATCGGCGCGGCCTTGGCCCGGCCGGATCGGCTGCCGGTGCTCGGGATCGGCGACGGCGGCTTCCACATGGCCGTTTCCGAGCTGGAAACCGCCGTGCGGCTACGGATCCCGCTCGTCGTCATCGTGTACAACGACGCGGCGTACGGCGCCGAGGTCCACCATTTCGGGGACGCGGACATGACGACGGTCCGGTTCCCCGACACCGACATCGCGGCGATCGGGCGCGGTTTCGGATGCGCCGGAATCACCGTCCGGTCGGTCGAGGACCTGGCCGCCGTCACGGAATGGCTCGGCGGGCCACGGGACGCGCCGCTCGTCGTCGACGCCAAGATCGCCGACGACGGCGGCTCGTGGTGGCTCGCCGAAGCCTTCCGGCATTGAGCCCGCTAAACGCCCCAGTCCGGCCTCAGCGGCATGCCCGAGTCACCGTCCGGCCCGACCTTCACCCCGAGCACCTGGTGCAGTTCGATCTCCCGCCGCTCGAAGGCGAGACGGCACGCGGCCATGTACAGCGCCCAGACGCGGCTCCGCCCGGCGCCCGCTTCGGCGACGGCCGCGTCCCAGTTCGCGTCGAGGTTGGCGCACCACGCGCCGAGGGTGGTGGCGTAGTGCTCGCGGAGATTCTCCGAATGCCGCACCTCCAGCCCGCTGTCGTGCATCGCGGTGGCGATCTCCCCGACGGACTCCAGTTCGCCGTCGGGGAAGACGTACCGGTCGATGAACCCGCGTGACCGGTGCGCGACGGAGGTGTCCGGATTGGTGATGCAGTGGTTCAGCAAACGTCCGTGCGGCTTCAGTTTCCCGGCGAGGAAACGGAAGTACGACGGCAGGTTGCGAGCGCCGATATGCTCCGTGAGCCCGATCGACGACACCGCGTCGAAGTCCGTTTCGGTGACGTCGCGGTAGTCGAGATGCCGTACCTCGGCCTTGTCCGCGAGCCCCTTGGTCACGATGTCCTTCTGTGCCCATAGCGCCTGTTCACGCGAAAGGGTCACGCCCAGCGCTTCGACGCCGTAGTTCGCGACGGCGTGCTCCACCATCCCGCCCCAGCCGCAGCCGACGTCCAGCAGCCGCATCCCCGGCCGGAGGCCGAGTTTCCGGCACACCAGGTCGAATTTGTGCGCCTGTGCCTCTTCCAGCGAGGCGTCGGCGGACGGATACGCGGCACAGGTGTAGGCCATCGACGGCCCGAGCACCAGCTCGTAGAACCGGTTCGAAACGTCGTAGTGATTGGAGATCGCGCTGCTGTCACGTGCTTTCGAGTGCCGCAGCCCGTCGACGGTGCGCTTGAGGCGGCTCGGCAGCTCCTCGGCGGGCGGGGCGACGCGGCGCAGGTGCGTGGGGCCGAGTTTGCGCAGCAGCCACAACCGGTCGGCGGCGCTGAGCTGGTCGACCTGGGAAACGAGCGCACGCAACGCCGTGTAGAGGTCGCCGTCGACGTCGAGCGCGCCGGCGACGTAGGCCCGCGCGAGACCGAGGTCGCCCGGCGACGACATCAGGTACGTCAACGCCAGTGGTGACCGCACTTCGATCGACACGGGCGCGCCCGCGGGCCCGCTCGTGCTGCCGTCGTAGGCGGTGATGGACACTTCGGTGCTCGGGCCGAGCAACCGCTCGAAGATCTTGCCGACGGTCGTCGTCTCAGCCATGGTCGTCTCTCTTCTTCCGGCCCGGGTCACCGCCGCCGCACACATTTCGCGTACAGGTCGAGCAGTCGGCCGTCGGGGTCGTAGGCCGTCTTGAGTTTCCGGTAGGCGTCGCCGTTGTACAGCCGCCAGAACTCGTCTTCGGTATAGAAACTGTCGGAATACAGCGACTTCCGCCCGCCGAGCCGGGTCACTTCGGCCTCGATCAGCCGATTGTGCGTATCCGGCTCCTCGCCGGGGTCCAGCGGGACCGCGGACCAGAACCCGAAGTTGACGTACAGCGTTTCGGGGTCCAGTTCGTACAGCGGCGAGTTCACGCCACCTGGCCGCTGCTTCAGCGGGCAGATCCACACCGGGCTGATCGGGATCTCGCGGCGGAAGAAGTCCAGGAACTGCGCGGCCCGCGACAGCGGCACCTCGATGTCCTGGACGATGGTCTCTTCCGGGGGAAGCCCGCGCAGCTTGAGCAGTTTCGCGGCGATCCCGAACCGCCGGTCGAGCGCCACGACCTTCCAATAGACCGAAGACCGCAGCAACCGCCTGCCCAGCAGCAGCCGGGGGAGCCGGTGCTGCACGCCGAACGCCCGCGAGCACCAGAACCAGTCCGTGTCCCAGCGCCACAGGTAATCGCGGACGCTCAGATGATCCGTCTCGCGGGAGCGGATCGACTTGTAGTAGATGTCGAGCCAGGTGTAGTCGCTGGTCGCGGGCGCCGAGGTGGTGAACGTGCCCAGAGTCAGATACTGCTCGCCCGGCCCGAAGACCGTTCCGTCCACGAAGTCGGCCGACCCGGTACGGCAGGCTTCACCCAGCGCCGCGAAGTACTCCTCGGTGTCGTCGTAGCGGACGTGCTCGAGCCGCACGTACGGTTTGACCGGCTCCAGCTCGATCTTCAGCCGTAGCGCGTAGCCGAGCGTCCCGTACGAGTTCGGGAAGCCGTGGAACAGGTCGCTGTGCTCGTTGTCCGGCCGCGCGACGACGATCCTCCCGTCGCCGGTGAGCAGCTCCATCTCCAGCACCGACTCGTGCACGAGCCCGTTGCGGAACGAGGACGACTCGATGCCGAGACCGGTGACCGCGCCGCCGAGCGTGATCGTCTTGAGCTGCGGCACGACCAGCGGCATCAACCCGTGGGGCAGGGTCGCGTCCACCAACTGCTCGTAGGTGACCATGCCTTCGACGTCGGCCGTGCGCGCCAGGGGATCGACATCGAGGACATGTGTGAATCCCGAGACGTCCAGACCCGGTGTGGTGGTCGCCGTCCGTGCCCGGAACAGGTTCGACGTCCGCTTCGCCAGCCGGATCGTCCCGTGGAGATCCGCGAGCTGTGCGCGGAGTGTTTCGGCGCGTGCGTCGTGTTCGGCGAACCGGACCAGCCGCGCCGTCGATCGGGTACCGCTGTCTCCGCTAGTCATTCCTGATCGCCATCAGTTCATCGTGCCCCACGGAACCGCCTGGCGCAGCCCTTATTCGTGCCGGAGTCCGGGCAGCGGGACGGCGTTCGCCATGGCGGCGAAGCCCTTGTCGCCGGGATGGAGGTGATCGCCGGAGTCGTATTCGGGTTTGATCCGCTGCGGGTCGGCGGGATCGCGGATCGCCGCGTCGAAGTCGATGCAGCCGTCGAAGAGCCTGCTGGTCCGGATGAACCGGTTCACCGCCTGCCGCGTCTCCTCGAGCCGCGGAGTGTACGAACCCCAGCCCTTCCACGGCGTGATCGTCGCGCCCAGTACCCGCAGGCCGCGGTCGTGCGCCCTCGTCGCGATCTGCTTCAGCGCCGAGATGATCTTGTCCGGATCGGCCTGGTGCGGGGTCTGCTGGATGTCGTTGATGCCTTCGAACACGATCGCAGTCCGCACGCCGGACTGGTTCAGGACGTCCCGGTCCAGCCTGGCCAGCGCGTTGACCCCGTAGTCGCCGCCGTCGAGCAGCAGGCGGTTCCCGCTGATCCCGGCGTTGAGCACGCCGAGGCGCGCGCTGATCTCGTCGGCGAGCTGATCGGGCCAGCGCAGGTTCGCACCCCAGGTCGAATTCGCCCCGTCGGTGATCGAGTCGCCGATCGCGACGACGCTGCCCCGCAACCCGGTCCCGCGGACGTCCACTCCGGACACGTAGTGCCAGACCGCGGTCTTCTCCGGGAACGCGGCCGCCGACTCGTCGGCCGCCTTGTCGCCGTTCCGGGTGAAGTACGAGTTCTGCAGCGCGAGCGGGTGGTAGGTGACCGGTCCCGACGGCGTCGGGGTGTACGTGGTGACCAGCAGGTCGCCGTCCCTCGGCACGGTCAGCGCCGCGCCGTCGCTGACGATGTCGGCGCCCGCCGGCACGGTGACCTCGCGATCCCCGCCGAAGGTCAGCGTGCGCATCGTGCCGGGCACGGCCTGCGGGGTGTCCGGGCCCGCGGCGACCGCGACGGTCACCCGGCCGAACAGCACCGGAGCACGGCCGAAGGCGTTGGACAGCCGTACGCGGACCTCGTGTCCGCCGGCGCTGGTGTGCACGATGTTGCGGATCGAGAAGTTCGGATAGCCGTTGTCGGTCCCGGCCACCCCGGCCGCGGGCGCCGCCGCCCAGGTGCCCACCCAGCCGCTGGTGGCGGAGCCCTCCATCGGGGCGGCCGCGGCACTCGGCATCGAGCCCAGCGCCAGGATTCCCGCTACGGCGAGATACTTCACGCGCATGTCGGTTCACCTCCAACCAGTCGGCTCCACTCATCGTCAAGGAATCACCGGCAACCGGTCAACGCCCTGGACAGGACAGGTTTCTGTCGGTGGGGGCCGTTAGCCTGAACGCCATGAAACCTGCTGCTCTCCGGAAGATCTGCCTCGGCTTCCCCGGTGCCCGCGAGGAGTTCCCGTTCGGGGAGGACAACAGCGTGTTCAAGGTCGCGGGCAAGGTGTTCGCGCTCAGCCCGCTCAAGGCGAAGCCGCTGCGGATCAGTCTCAAATGCGAGCCCGACCTGGCCGTCCGGTTGCGCGCCGAGCATCCGGCGATCATTCCCGGCTACCACCTGAACAAAAGACACTGGAACACCGTCGAACTGGACGGCTCGCTGACCGACGCCTTCATCCGGGAGATGATCGAAGACTCCTACGACCTGGTCGTCGCGGGCCTGCCGAAACGGGAACAGGAGAAGCTGAACTGGGTCGCGCTCAGCCAGGAATGAGCGCCGGGGTTTCATCGGGATTTCATCCGACCATGCTCGTCCGGCCTCCTACCGTGGGCGGAGACGGATGCCGCCCGCCGCACGATGACGCGCTTCCCGGCACTTCCTAGGCTGATGCCGTGCTGAGGATCTTGCGGGACCGGTTCCGGGCACGGGTGCAGGCCAGTCTCACCCGTGTCGGGCTGACCCTGCCGTGGTGGGGGGCGTTGTGCGCCAGCGCGGTGAGCTTCGTGTTCACGGCGGTCGCGTTGGTGCAGCGGGACGCGCTGCTACCGCCCGAGCCGATCGCGCTGGCAGGCCTGATCGTGATCGCGCCGTCGGTGATCTGGACGATCACCAACTGGATCATGCCGTGGGTGCGGATGACGGCGCTGATCATCGCCGCCTCGGTGCTGCTCATCGAGCCCGTGCTCCCGGATTTCGCGCCGTTGCTGCTGCTCGTCGCGGCCACCGAAGCGGGCAGTGTCCTGCGGACGACGTGGGGGATCGCTCTCGTCACCATCGCGGGCGAGGCCGTTCTGGTCGTGGCGGGGATCTGGGGCGGGCTGATCGGCGGGCCGGTGTACATGGTCGCGATCCTGCTCGGCCTCAGCGGCGGGCTCATGGTCCGCTGGTACACCAGGGTGCTGGACGCCGAACGCGGCAACCGGGACGCCTCCCGCGACAAGGCCCTGCTCGCCGAACGGCAGCGCATCGCGCGCGAGGTGCACGACGTCGTCGGCCATTCGCTCAGCATCACGCTGCTGCACCTGACCGGGGCACGGCACGCGCTGCAGCAGGACCGCGATGTCGACGAGGCGATCGAAGCGCTCACCGAGGCCGAGCAGGTGGGAAGGGCCGCGATGGCCGACATCCGCCGCACGGTCGGCCTGCTCGCCGACTCCCCGTCGGGCAGCGCCCCGCTGCCGGGGGTCGAGGACATCGCCACGCTGGTGGAACGCACTCGCAGCGCCGGACTGGCGGTGCGCTATACACAGGAAGGCGACCTCGGCCGGGTAGGCGCCTCGGACGGATTGGGCCTCTACCGGATCGTGCAGGAATCATTGGTCAACGTCGTCAAGCACGCCCCCGGAGCGACCGCCGAGGTCCGGCTGAACGCCGGCCGCTCGGGGGTGAAGCTCATCGTCAGCAACACGCTTCCCACGACCGTCCGGCGCGCGGCGGAGGACGGTTCGGGTCTGGCGGGGATGGCCGTCCGCGCGGCCCAGCTCGGCGCCGATCTCAGCGCGGGGCCCAGCGGCAGGCAGTGGATCGTGCAGGTCACCGTGCCGGGGGCCAAACCGTGACCGCCGCCGAGATCCAGGTGCTGCTGGTCGACGACCAGGAGCTGGTCCGGTCCGGGCTGCGGCGCATCCTGCGGCGCCGCGACGGGTTCGTCATCGCGGGGGAATGCGGCGACGGCTCGGAAGTGCCGTCGGCGCTGGCCGCGCACGAGGTCGACGTCATCGTGATGGACCTGCGGATGAAGAACGTCGGAGGGGTCGAGGCGACCAGGCGGCTGCGGCGGTCCGGCGGTCATCCGCCGGTGCTCGCGCTGACCACCTTCGACGACGACAACCTCTTGGCCGACGCGCTGCGTGCGGGCGCGGCCGGGTACGTCCTCAAGGATTCCCCGGCCGAGGACCTGATCCGGGCCGTGCGGGCGGTCGCCGCGGGCGACGCGTGGCTCGATCCCGGCGTCACCGGGCGGGTGCTCGCCGCGTACCGGCAGGCCGCCGGGAACGGCAGCGGCGGACGCTCACCGGAATTGCTGACCCCGAGGGAACAAGACGTGCTCAGGGCGATCGGCCGCGGGCTGACCAACGCGGAGATCGCCGCGACTCTCGTCATCTCGGAGGTGACCGTGAAAAGCCATATCGGCCGGATCTTCACCAAACTCCAGTTGCGGGACCGGGCGGCCGCGATCGTGTACGCGTTCGACCACGGGATCGTGGTGCCGGGCTGATGCGCAACGATGGGGGGATCATGCCGGACTCGCGGCTTCGCTTCGAACTGCTCGGCCCGTTGCGGGCCTGGCACGGGGAGACCCGGCTGGATCTGGGGCCGGTCCGGCAGCAGGCCGTGCTGGCCGCGCTGCTGCTGCGCCCGGACGTGACCGTCAGCCACTACGAACTCACCGACGGGCTCTGGGAAAAGCCGCCGGAGTCCAACGTGCTGCCGGTGTACGTCCGGCGGCTGCGGCAATGCCTGGACACCTCGGGCCAGAAGCCCCGGGACTCGGTGATCGTGTCCGATCGCGGTGGCTACCGGTTCGCCAGCGGCGGGGTCCGGCTGGACGTCGTCCGGCTGGAGGAGATGGCCGCCGTCGCGGGCGCCGCCGAGGAGTCGGGCGACCTCGTCGCCGCGGTGGACACCTTCGCCGACGCGCTCCGGCTGTTCCACGGCGAGCCGCTGACCGGGCTGCCCGGTGCGTTCGTCCAGGGGGAGCGGCGACGGCTGGAGGAACGCAGGCTTCTGTTGCTGCGCCGGAAACTGCGGGCCCAGCTGAAGCTCGGGCGATTCGACGAGGTGATCGGCGAGCTGTCGGCGCTGGTGTCCGCCGATCCGCCGAGCGAGCCGCTGGCCGCGTTGCTGATGCGGGCGCTCTACGGTGGCGGGCGGCAGGCGGAGGCGCTGGAGGTGTTCACCGACGTCCGCGAGCGGCTGATCGAGCAGCTCGGCGTCGAACCGGGTGAGGAACTGCGGCAGGTGCAGGAAGCGGTGCTGCGCGGGGACGAGACGCGGCTCGGTGTCGCGCCGCGCCGCGAGCCGTCCCGCCGGATCCGTAACGAACTGCCCGCCACCAACGGCGAACTCGTCGGCAGGGACCGGGAACTCGCGCTGCTCGTCGAAGACGGCGATCCGGAGTCGGTCTCGGTCGACGCCGTCGACGGTGTCGCCGGGGCGGGGAAGACCACGCTCGCGGTGCGCGCGGCCCACCGGCTCCGCGAGTCCTATCCGGACGGTGCGCTGTTCGTGGATCTCCACGGCTACACCGAAGGCCGCGAGCCGGTGACGCCGGAGCGAGCGCTGCGGCGGTTGCTGCGCGCGGTCGGTGTCGAGGACGGGGCGATGCCGGACGATCTCGACGAACTGGCCGCGTCATGGCGGGCGGCCACCGCGCAGCTGCGGTTGCTGCTGGTGCTCGACAACGCCGAGTCCGCCGGGCAGGTGCGGCCGCTGCTGCCGTCGGGGCCGGGTAGCCGCGTGCTGGTGACCAGTCGCCGCCGGCTGTCCGGGGTGGACGCGGATCGCCGCGTTTCCCTTGGCGCGCTGGGCCTCGAAGCCGCCGAGCGGCTGCTCAGCCGTATCGTGGGAGCGCCGAGGGCGGAGGGGGAGCGGTTCGCCGTGCGCGCCCTCGCCGGGCTGTGCGGGCGGCTGCCGCTCGCGCTGCGGATCGCGGGCGCCCGGTTGCAGAACCGTCCCATGTGGACGTTCAAGGACCTGGTCGACCGGATGTCGGACGACGAGCGCAGGCTCGGCGAGCTGACGGCCGAGGATCGCAGCGTCGAGGTGGCGCTGCGCCTGTCCTACGACCAGTTGAGGCCCGCCGAGCAGGACGCGTTCAGCGTGCTCGGCCTGTCGCCGACGACCGAATTCGACCGGCTGACGGTCGCCGCCCTGCTGGACTGCTCGCCCGCCGAAGCCGAGCGGCGGCTGGAAAGCCTGGTCGACGCCAGCCTCGTGCAGGAGCCCGGGAGCGGCCGCTACCGGCTGCACGATCTGGTGGCGGTCTACGCCCGGCGGCTCGCCGGGGAGATGCCCGAAGACGCCGCCGACGCGGCTCGCAAACGGGTGTACCGGCTCTACCTCAGCGCCGCTCGCCGGGCGAGCGAGTGGGGTGTCGCGCGTTTCCCGTCGGAGACCGGGGGACCGTTCACCGGGCAGCGTGACGCTTCCGCCTGGCTCGACGCGGCCGGTGACCTGCCGGAGGTGGTGTCGCAAGCGGCCGAAGCCGGGCTGGCCGACCTCGCGTGCTCGGTCGCCGAGGGCCTGGTCGACTATCTCGGGCGCCAGCAGCGATACCACGAATGCCGGACGGCGTTGCAGATCGCGCTGCCGCTCGCCGAACAGGCCGAAGACGGACGCCTGGTCTCGTCGCTGCGGTTCTGCCTTGGCTACGCCTATGCCATGCAGGGGCAACTCGACCGGGCGCGCGGCTGGTTCGACGAGGCGCTCCAGGCGGGCCAGGCATCCGGAGACCGCGGGGTGGAGGCGCGGGCACGGGGTGGGCTTGCCATGGCGGACCTGATCGCCGGACGGCACGATCTCGCCATCCACGGGATGCGGCGGGTGATGGTCCTCGCCGAGGAGGTGGGAGACGGCTGGCTCGCCGAACGCTCGTTGTCCGGCCTGGGGTATCTCGCGTACCTGCAAGGCGAGCACGAGGAAGCGCTCGGCCACCTCGGCCGCGCTCGCGAGCTGAGCGAGGAGATCGGCAGCCCGGGGATGCTGGCCAGGGTGCTGTGCCACTGTGGCACGGTCCGGCTGGAGACCGGCAGTTTCGCCGAAGCGGCGCTGGATTTCCGGCGGTCAGTCGAACTCGCCGAGGAGACCACGGACGGCCTGCTGATCGCGACCGCTCTCGCCCGCCTGGGCGCCGCGGAACTGGAGCTGGGGAACCTCGACGCGGCGTTCGAACTCCAGCGGCGGGCGCTGACGGCGGTCACCGAGGAGACGGTCGTCGGGATGGAGTCCGAAATCCGCAACCGGCTGGGCCGCACCCATCTCGCCGCGGGTGATCCGGTGGCCGCCAGGGAACACTTCGAGTGGGTGCTCACCACCATCGGCCCCGACGGTGATCCCCTCCAGCGCACCCTCGCGCTGGAAGGTCTGGACCTCACCAGACAGTCGGTACGCCGGCGTTGACGATCGCGAAGCGGTGCCCCGCCATGCTCGTCCGCCGGCGCGCGAAGTAGGCGTCGGCCGCGTCGGCCAGGTGTACCCCGGCGCGGACCTCGTGGACGACGTAAGCCCATTCCGCGCCGTCGCACAGCACCAGTTCCCGCGGTGCCCCGCGCTTGCGGAGCACGGATGCGCAGAGAGCCCCGCGCCGGCCGATGCTGCCGTCGTCGAGGCAGCGACGGAGGTCTTCGACGGCGTGGGCGGCGGTCTCGAACAACGTCCAGCGGTACTTCGGCGACGGGCGGCCGTCGGCCCACGGCGTGGAGAACGCCGCCCAGCTCCAGCCCGGTCCGGCGAGCCCGTCCCGTTCCCCGGGGCTCGGCGCGTCGTCCCGGGGGAGCACCATGTTGTACGGGGTCCGGCTCGCCGGGCTCATGCATGTCTCCTCGTGGACCTCCGGCCCGCGGCCGCGGATCGGTGCCGGAACCGTAAAGCGGAGCCATGAAATCCCGATGAAACGAGGCTTGCGCCTCGAGAGTGGTTCTTGAGGGGCCAGGGGTCTCGGCGAAGTCGAGATAGCGCAGGCCGGCTCTGAACGCCGGCGGTTTAAGGCCCCGAGTGTCCACAAGGGCACTGGCCAGCGACGCAGGGTCGTGAGTGGCAAAGCGTCTTCGCCGGCTTCGCGATGAGGTCGCCGTTCTGGACGGCAGGTTCCGGACTGACTTGCGGGCTGACCTCGGTGCGACGTGTCCACAAGGTTAAGGCGACCATTGCCACTCACGACCCCTGGGTAAAGCGCCCAAGCAGGGCGCCAGCGGGCCTTGGTGTCCCTTATGGACGGTCAAGATCGGCGCAGGCCGGCGGCTATGCGCAGCCGTGACGCCGGCCGTCCAGTGAGCGACTGGGCAGGGCTCGGCGTTGCCGTCGTCGAACCGGCACTGGAACCGCGATCGTCGCCGGTCAGGCCGTTTGCCCGGACGTGACGGATCAGCTCGCCGGGACGATGAGCGAGGCCATCACCTTCGGGATCAGCTCGCTGACGAACCGGCCGTCCGCGGGGAGTTCGCTGCCGTCCAGCAGGTAGTTCTGCAGCCCCTGCTCGTACAGCGCGACCAGGACGAGCACCGCGTCGTCCGCGGAGATCGTCAGCCGCCTGCCGATCCGGTCGAGCGTGCCGACCAGGATCGCGCCCAGTTCGGTGTGGAAATGCCGGAACGCGGCGCCGATCCGGTCGCGGATCTCCGGCTGCCGCAGGCCCTGTGTGCGGAATTCCGCGCACAGCAGGTACCAGTCCTTGTCCGCGTTGAGCGCGACCATGAACAGTTCGGCGATCCGCCCCAGCGTGGGGGAGAGGTCTTCGTGCTCGCCGACGGTGGCCGCGCCGAGCACGCTCTCCGTGGCCTCACGGAACCGTTCGAGCCGGAGGGTGTTCTCCTCCTGGAACAGGGCGAGGAAGAGGTCTTCCTTCGAGCTGAAGTTCGAGTAGAAGGCACCGCGGGTGAAGCCGGCGCGCTCGCAGATCAGCTCGACCGGGGTGTCCCGGATGCCGCGTTCCGAGAAGGCCTCGTACGCCGCGTCGATCAGCCGTCGGCGGGTGTCCGCCCGGCGCCGGGTCATGGTGGCGCCCCGCTCCTCGGTCATCTCGCCATTCTTTCGCATCGGCCCGGTTCACCCGGCTGTGGGACAGGATACATCGTGAATCGGATACACCGTGCATTACGATACGCCGTGTATCCAACGACTGCCGGGAGCCGCTCGTGTCGTCATTCCTCTACCGCCTCGGCAGGCTGGCCGCTCGCGGGCGCGTGCTGGTCACCGCGTTGTGGCTGGTCATGCTGTGTGTCGCGGGTGGCGCGGCGCTGCTGTTCGGCCAGGGCACCGACGACACGTTCGCGATCCCCGGCTCCGAGTCGCAGGAGGCGCTCGACCACCTCGGGCGGGTCTTCCCTCAGGTGAGCGGGACTTCGGCGCAGCTGGTCGTCCTCGTTCCCGAAGGGCAGCGGGCCGATTCCGCCGTCGTGCGCGACTCCGTCTCCGCCGTGGTGCCGGAGCTGACCGGGGCTCCGCAGGTCGCGACGGTGGTGAATCCCTTCGACCCGAACGTGCACGACGCGGTGTCGAAGGACGGTCGCGCCGCGTTGGTCACCGTGCAGCTCGACGTCGGGCTCGCCGACATCCAGCCGTCGACGAGGACCGCGCTCGCCGGGATCGCGCAGGACCTCGAGAGCCGGATCGGCCACGGCACCGAGGTGCTCACCGGCGGTGACGCGTTCTCGGACAAGGTGCCGAAGCTCAGTCCCACCGAGGGCATCGGGCTCGTCATCGCGCTCGTGGTGCTGCTGATGGTGTTCGGTTCGTTCATCGCGGCCGGAATGCCCTTGCTGACGGCGATCCTCGGCGTCGGGGTCTCGGTGGCGCTGGTCTACGCGGCGACCTCGGTGGCGACCGTCTCCTCGACGGCGCCGATGCTCGCGGTCATGCTCGGGCTCGCCGTCGGCATCGACTACGCGCTCTTCCTGCTTTCCCGGCACCGGGATCAGCTCGCCGAGGGACTCGAAGTCGAAGAGTCCATCGCGAGGGCGACCGCCACCGCGGGGTCCGCGGTCATCTTCGCGGGGCTCACCGTGGTGATCGCCCTGCTGGGCCTGTTCGTCGCGGGGATCCCGTTCCTGACCACGATGGGTGTCGCGGCGGCGGGTGGTGTCGCCGTCGCGGTGATCGTGGCCATCACGCTCATCCCCGCGCTGCTGGCGTTCGCCGGCGAGCGATTGCGGCCCAGGAAACCGCGCAAGGCGCGGAAGACCAAGAAGAAGACGCGCTTCAGCCTCCGCTGGGTCCGGCTCGCCACGAAATCGCCGTGGGTCACGATCGCGCTGATCGTCGGGGTGCTCGCGGTGGCGTCGGCGCCCGCGCTGGATCTCCGGCTCGCCTTGCCGGACAACGGAACCGACGAGGACGGCACGCCTGCCCGCGTCGCCTACGACGCCGTCGCCGAACATTTCGGTCCCGGCTTCAACGGCCCGCTGGTGGTCACCGCGGACATCCTGTCGACCACCGACCCCATCGGGATCACCAACGGCATCGCCGACGACATCCGCAAGGTGCCCGGGGTCGCCGTCGTCCCGCTCGCCACACCGAACCCCAAGGGCGACACCGCCATCATCCAGGTCGTGCCGGCCACCGGCGCCTACGACGAGGCGACCGACGACCTCGTCGAACGGCTGCGCGCGATGGAAGGGCAGTTCCAGGAGCGGTACGGCGTGCGGACCGCGGTCACCGGGTTCACCGCCGTCGGCATCGACGTGTCCACGCAGCTCGGTGACGCGCTGCTGCCTTTCGGCATCCTGGTCGTCGGGCTTTCGCTGGTGCTGCTGGCGATGGTGTTCCGCTCGATCCTCGTCCCGCTGAAAGCCACCTTCGGGTATCTGCTGTCGATCGGTGCCGCGTTCGGCGCCACGTCGTTCGTGTTCGGGCAAGGACATCTGGCCGAGGCGCTGGGGGTGACCCGCACCGGCAGTGTGATCAGCTTCCTGCCGATCATTCTCATGGGTGTCCTTTTCGGACTCGCCATGGACTACGAAGTGTTCCTGGTGTCCCGGATCCGGGAGGACTACGTCCACCACGGCGACGCGCACAAGGCGATCGAGACGGGTTTCGTGTCCGCGTCGAGGGTCGTGACCGCGGCGGCGGTGATCATGCTGGGCGTGTTCGCCGCGTTCGTGCCCGACGGCAGCGCCACGATCAAACCGATCGCGTTCAGTCTCGCCGTCGGCGTGTTCGTGGACGCCTTCCTCGTGCGGATGACCCTCGTCCCGGCGATCCTCGCGCTGCTGGGCCCGCGCGCCTGGGGCCTGCCGCCGTGGCTGGACCGCAAGCTCCCGGTGTTCGACGCCGAGGGCGACGGCCTCGTCCACGAACTCCGGCTCGCCGACTGGCCGGCACCCGGCTCGGCGGAAGTGATCAGCGCCGCCGGTCTCAGCGTCGACGACGACCGCGGGCGCGCCGTCTTCCGTGACGTCGAGCTGCACCTGGGCCCGGGGGAGATCCTCGCCGTGCACGGTTCCGGCCCGGCGGGCAAGACTGCCCTGCTCTACGCGCTGGCCGGTCGGGTCCCGCACGTGCGCGGCGACTTGAAGGTCCTCGGCCGGGTGCTGCCACAGCACGCGCACGCGGTCCGCCGGAACGTAGCCTTCGTCGCCTGCAAGGAGACCGACGACCCGGCCGGGGAGGTCCGCCGCGCGCTCGACGACGGCGTCGGGCTGGTCTTCGTCGACGACCTGGACACCGTCGTCGCCACCGCGCAGCGTGCCGGGTTGAGAGCGGCGTTCGCGAGCAGGGCCGCGACGTTCGCCGTGTCCTGCCAGAGTCTCGCGATCGTGCGGGATCTGCTGCCCACCACCGCCGTCGCGGGCCTCGCCATGGCGCCCGCCCCCGTCCCCGCCGAGGTCCGCTGATGTCCCGCTTCTTCACCGGCTCCGCCCGTGCGACCGCCTTCGGCCCGCTGACCTGGAAGACCTGGCTCGGGATCGTTCTCGTCCCGGTGATCGTCGCACTCGGCCTGGCGTGGGCGTTCTGGTCGCCCGACGGCGACCACGGTGCGGCCAAGGCCGCCGTGGTCAACAACGACGAGCCGGTGACGGTGAACGGCCAGGTGCTCCCGCTCGGCCGGGAACTGGCCGGAAATCTCGTGCACGGCGAGGATTCCGCGTACACCTGGGTGCTCACCGACGCCGAGGACGCGAAGGAAGGCATTTCCGACGGGACGTATTCGGCGGTCGTCACCATCCCGCCGGACTTCTCCGCGCAGGCCACGTCGACGACCGGGAAGCCGCTCGACGCGAAGCAGGCGATCATGCGCGTCGAGACATCGCAGCGCACCGGCCTCGTCGACCCGGTGGCGAGCCGGGAAGTCGCGAACGCGACGCTCACCGCGCTGAACCGCCAGATCGTCGAGACCTATGTGGACAATCTGTACGTCGGATTCTCCTCGATCCATCAGCAGCTCGTGACCGCGGCCGACGGCGGTGACCGGCTCGTCGTCGGGCTGCGTCAGTTGTCCGACGGAACCGGGAAACTGGCCGCGGGAGCGGGAGAACTCGCCGGTGGGGCGGGAAAGCTCAGCGGCGCGGCCGGTCAGCTGGCGGACGGGGCGCGCAAGCTCGCGAACGGGACCGGGCAGCTCGCCACCGGATCCGGCCGGTTGTCGTCGGGACTGACCAAGGCGGAGAAGGACACCGCGCAACTTCCCCGGCTGACCAGGGAACTCGCCGACGGGGCGCAGCAGGTGGCGAACGGCAACAAGCAGCTGGCCGACAAGATCTCGCCGCTGGCGGACAAGGTCGTGCGGATCATCGACGCGTTGCCCACGGCGGGCGATTCGGCACGGAAGTTCGCCGAGCTGGCGCGGAAATGCGATCAGGACACCAGGTTCTGCGCCGATCTGAAGGCCGCTTCGGAAAAGCTCACGGCCGATGCCGCGATCCTCGACGGCAAACGCGCCGAGATCCGCGACGCCGTCGTGCGGACGAAGAAGGCGGTGCAGGACCTTTCGGCGGGCTCCCAGAAGGTCGCCGACGGGAACGAACAGCTCGCGGACAGGTCCAAGGAACTCGCGGGCGGCATCGGCACGGCGGCCGACGGCGCGCGGAAACTCGACGCCGGCGTCAGGGCCGCCGACTCCGGTGCGCGGCAGCTCGCCGACGGTTCCGGTCAGCTCGCCGGTGGCGCGACCACCCTCTCGACCGGCGCGGGGGAACTCGCCACCGGCGCCCGCACCGCCGCCGACGGCGCCGAACGCGCCGAAGCCGGTGCTTCGGAGCTGGCCAAGGGCCTCGACGACGGCCGGGGCAAGGTGCCCGACTACAGCCAGGCCGAACGCGATCACCTCAAACAGGTCGCCGCCACACCCGCGATCGCCGACGCGTCGGGTTCGGGCACTTTCGGCGAAGGCGCGGTGGCGCTGATCCTCGTACTGGCGTTGTGGGTGTGCGCGCTGGCGACGTACCAGGTGATCCAGGCGGTGCCGCCGAGCGTGCTCACCACCCGCGAACCGAGCTGGCGGATCATCCTCGCCGCGGCCGTCCCCGGCGCGACGCTGGCGGTGCTGACCGCCTTGATCCTGACCGGCGTGTTCTGGGTGTTCCTCGGCCTGAGTTTCGGAAAGGCCGTCACCCTGCTGGTGCTTCTCGTCCTCGTGGCGGGAACGTTCACCGTGGTGAACCAAGCACTGGTGGCGATTTTCAAACGGCCTGGCCGCTTCGCCGCCCTCGCGATCCTCGTGCTCACTGTCGGCGCTTCGCTGGTTTCGACCGTGCCCGGATTCTTCGGGACCGTGCTGGGGATCCTGCCGACCAACGGCGCGCTGGTCGCGCTGCGCTCGCTGCTGACGGGGTCGGACGGCCTGACGTCGGGGATCGTGCAGCTGGTGGTGTGGCTGGGAATCGGGACGCTGGCGATGATCCTGGTGACGGATCGGCGGCGTTCCTTGCCAGGCCGGGAGCTTCGGCTGGCGTAGGCCGGTCCTGGACGGACGGCCCGGCCCAGGCTTACCCCCACCCCGTATGTGACGCACGTCGCTGCCCCATACCCCCTCCAGGTACCGTCAGGTGGTTGCGGTACCCCCCTGGGGTATGTACGTTGAGTCCATGAGCGGCGCACGAGCCGCCTGGATCACGAGGAGAGTCACGATGAGCGAGACGACCTACACCGTCACCGGGATGACCTGCGGCCACTGCGCGACCTCGGTCACCGAAGAGGTCTCCAAGATCGACGGCGTCACCGACGTCCGGGTCGATCTGCCGACCGGCGCCGTGACCGTCACCGGTTCCCGTGAACCCGCGGTGGCGGACGTGCGCGCCGCCGTCGAAGAAGCCGGATATCACCTGACCGCCTGAGCGGCTCCACGATCGCGGGTGGCACCCGCACTAAGGACTCCTACGATGAACACAGCAGCGAAGCTTTCCGCCTACGGTGTGGTACTCGCCCTGGTCGCCGGTGGCGGCTGGGTGGCGGGCACGGCTGTCGGTCCGTTCGCCGGCGCGGCCGGCGTGCCCGGTGGCGAGGACGCCGGGCACTCGGACACTCACGGCGGCACCGTCGCGGAAGCGGCGCACGGCAAGCAGGAGCACGAACCCGCCGGGCTCGCGTCGTCCAAGGGCGGCTACACCCTCACGCCCACCACCACGACGCTCACCCCCGGGAAGACCGCTCCCTTCACCTTCCGGATCCTCGGCGCCGACGGCGCGCCGGTGACCGCCTACGACGTCGAACACGAGAAGCGGATGCACCTCATCGTCGTCCGCCGCGACACCGCCGGTTTCCAGCACATCCACCCCGAACTCGGTGCGGACGGAACCTGGTCCGTGCCACTGGCCGTCGGGGACGCGGGGGTCTACCGCGTCTTCGCCGACTTCAAGCCCAGCGGCGGTGAGGCGATCACCTTGGGTGCGGACCTCTTCGCCGGCGGGGATTTCCGGCCCGCCGAGTACCGGAGCGCGCACGTCGCGGAGGTCGACGGTTACCAGGTCCACCTCGACGGCGATCTCAAGCCGGGGACGTCGTCGAAGGTGACCCTCACCGTCACCAAGAACGGCCGTGAAGTCACCGATCTCCAGCCGTACCTGGGTGCCTACGGACACTTGGTCGCGCTGCGCGGCGGAGACCTCGCGTACCTGCACGTCCACCCGGACGGCGAACCCGGTGACGGCCGGACCCCGGCGGGTCCCGCGGTCACGTTCTTCGCCGAGGTCCCGACGGCGGGCACCTACCGGCTGTTCCTGGACTTCCAGCACGAGGGCAAGGTCCGCACCGCCGAATTCACCGTCACGACAGGGGAAGGGAGCCACTGATGAGCACGGACACCACCTCGGTGGCCACAGCGTCCAACTCCGAGGTCGAACTCGCGATCACCGGCATGACCTGCGCCTCGTGCGCCATGCGCATCGAGCGGAAGCTGAACAAGCTCGACGGGGTCACGGCCACGGTCAACTACGCAACGGAGAAGGCGAAGGTCAGCTACCCGGCCGGCATCGAGCCGCGGCAGCTGGTCGAACAGGTCGAAGCGGCCGGGTATTCGGCCGCTTTGCCCGCGGTGGAGAAGGACGAACCCGTCAGACCGGACGCAGCGACCGATCCGATCGCGCCGCTGCGGCAGCGGCTCATCGGGTCCGCGGTGCTGTCGGTGCCGGTGATCGTGCTCGCGATGGTGCCCGCGCTCCAGTTCACCTACTGGCAGTGGATCTCGCTGACGCTGGCCGCGCCGGTGCTGGTGTGGGCGGCGTGGCCGTTCCACAAGGCGGCGTGGGCGAATCTGCGCCACGGCGCGGCCACGATGGACACCCTGATCTCGATGGGCACGCTCGCCGCGTTCCTGTGGTCGTTGTACGCCTTGCTGTTCGGCACCGCCGGAACACCGGGGATGACGCATCCCTTCGAGCTCACCGTCCAGCGCATGGCGGGCGACGGCAACATCTATCTCGAGGTCGCCGCCGGCGTCACGACGTTCATCCTCGCCGGACGCTATTTCGAAGCGCGGTCCAAGCGGCGGGCCGGTGCCGCGTTGCGGGCACTGCTCGAACTCGGTGCGAAGGACGTCGCGGTGCTTCGCGACGGCAGGGAAGTGCGTGTCCCGATCGGCGAACTCGCGGTGGGCGAGGAATTCGTGGTGCGGCCGGGGGAGAAGATCGCGACCGACGGCGTGATCACCGAAGGCGCCTCCGCGGTCGACGCGAGCATGCTGACCGGGGAAAGCGTTCCGGTGGAGGTCGTCCCCGGTGACACGGTGGCCGGCGCGACGGTCAACGCGGGCGGCAGGCTCGTCGTCCGGGCCACGCGGGTCGGCGCCGACACGCAGCTGGCGCAGATGGCGAAACTCGTCGAGGCGGCACAGACCGGGAAGGCGCAGGTTCAGCGGCTGGCGGACCGGGTTTCGGCGGTCTTCGTGCCGATCGTGATCGCGCTCGCCGTCGGCACGCTGATGTTCTGGCTCGGCACCGGCGGTTCGGTGGCGGCGGCGTTCACCGCGGCGGTCGCCGTGCTGATCATCGCCTGCCCGTGCGCGCTCGGCCTGGCGACACCGACCGCGCTGCTCGTGGGCACCGGGCGGGGCGCACAGCTCGGGATCCTGATCAAGGGCCCGGAGGTGCTGGAATCGACCCGCGCGGTGGACACGGTCGTCCTCGACAAGACGGGCACCGTCACGACGGGGCAGATGTCGCTGGTGGCGGTCCACCTCGCCGACGGTGTCGACGAGGAGAAGACGCTGCGGCTGGCCGGAGCGCTGGAGAACGCGTCGGAGCACCCGATCGCGCAGGCCATCGCCCGTGCCGCTCGGGAACGCGCCGGGGAGCTCTCGGCCGTCGAAGAGTTCACCAGTCTCGAAGGCCTTGGCGTGCAAGGAATCGTCGAGGGTTCGGCGGTGCTGGTCGGCCGGAGCGCGTTGCTGGAGCAGTGGAGTCACCGCCTGACGCCCGAGCTGGCGGAAGCCAAGGCGGCGGCGGAGAAACTCGGCCGCACGGCGGTCGTGGTCGGCTGGGACGGCGAAGCCAGGGCGGTCCTGGTCGTCGCGGACACCGTGAAGCCGTCGTCCGCCGAGGCGATCTCCCGGTTGCGTGAACTGGGGCTCACCCCGGTCCTGCTGACCGGCGACAACGAAGCCGTGGCCAAGGCGGTGGCCGCCGAGGTCGGGATCGACACGGTGATCGCCGAGGTGCTGCCGAAGGACAAGGTCGACGTCGTCAAGCGGCTCCAGGGCGAGGGCAAGGTCGTGGCGATGGTGGGCGACGGCGTCAACGACGCGGCCGCGCTGGCACAGGCCGACCTCGGCCTGGCGATGGGCACCGGCACCGACGTCGCCATCGAGGCCGGTGACCTGACCCTGGTCCGCGGTGACCTGCGGGCCGCGGTGGACGCGATCCGGCTTTCCCGGCGGACGCTGCGCACCATCAAGGGCAATCTGTTCTGGGCCTTCGCCTACAACGTCGGCGCGCTGCCACTGGCGGCGGCGGGCCTGCTCAACCCGATGATCGCCGGCGCCGCGATGGCCTTCAGCTCGGTCTTCGTGGTGTTCAACAGCCTGCGCCTGCGCGGGTTCCGGAGCATCGCCGCTTGACGAGCGGACCGGACCTCCTCCAGTATGAACAAGCGTTCATGAACGCACGTTCATAACGGAGGAGGTTCTGGTATGTCCGGCATCGTCAACACCGCGCAGGCGGAAGCGTGGAACGGCTACGAGGGGCGGCACTGGGCCGAGCACGACGAACGCTACGACGCGGTGAACAGCGGGTTCAACGAATTCCTGTTCGACGCGGCCGGAATCGGCGAGCGGGACCGGGTGCTCGACATCGGCTGCGGCAACGGTCAGGTGACCAGGCTCGCCGCCGTCCGTGCTCCGCTCGGAGGAGCGACCGGGATCGACCTGTCCGCGCCGATGCTCGCGACGGCGCGGGCCCGCGCGGAGGCCGAAGGTGTCGCGAACGTGGTGTTCGAGCAGGGAGATGTTCAGGTCTTCCCGTTCGACGACGGGGTTTTCGACGTCGCGCTCAGCCGGTTCGCGGTGATGTTCTTCGCCGATCCGGTCGCCGCTTTCGCCAACGTGCACCGCGCGCTGCGGCCGGGTGGGAAGCTCGCGTTCCTGTGCATGACCGCACTCGCCGGAACCGATCTCGGTACCGTTTTCGGCGCGCTGGCACCGTTTCTGCCGGCCCCGACCGGCGAGGACGGCACGGGGCCGACGGCGTTCGCCGACCCGGCGCGGGTCCGCTCGGTGCTGACCGCCGCCGGATTCGCCGACGTCGCCTGTGACCGGGTCGAAGCGGACCAGGTCTGGGGAAGCGATGTTCCCGACGCGGCCGGGTTCATCGCGGACTGGGGGCCGGTGAAGTACCACCTGGACTTGGCAGGCGCCGATGCGGCGAAGGGGGCGCGAGAAGCACTTTCGGCCGCGCTGCGGCCATTCGAGGGCGCGGGCGGTGTCCGGTTGCGCGGCACCGCCTGGCTGGTCAGGGCGAAATCCTGATGTCACCGAGAAAAGCGGCGGCCCTGCGGCACACGGAAGACGGCCGGAGCCTGCGCGAGCACTTGATCGGTACCGCCGCGGACCTGATTTCCGCGCACGGCACCGCGGAACTCACGGTGCGGGCGATCGCGCGGGCGGCGGGAGTCGCCGATGGCGTGCTGTACAACCATTTCGCCGACAAGGAGGAGTTGCTGGCCGACGCCTTGGCGGAACACGTGCGGAGGGTCGAAGGCGGGCTCGGCGACCTGCCCGAACCCGGTTCGGCCACGGTCGAGGCCAATCTCCGCGCCCAGCTGGCGTACGGATTGGCTCTGCACAAGGAGATCCTGCCCGCTTTCGCCGGGCTCCTCGCCCGTCCCGTGGTGCTCGCGCGGTTCGGGGAACGGGCCGGGGACGGCGAGAGCTGGCGCGATCGTCTCGCCGGATACCTGCGGGCGGAAAAGGAACTCGGCAGGCTGGACGGCGATGTCGACGCGGCGGCGGCGATGCTGGTCGGCGTCTGCCACGAGACGGTGCTCTCCGTGCTGCTTCCGCACGGCCCGGCGGTGACCACTTCGCCGGAGGTGGAAGCCGTGGTCAGGACGGTGCTGGAGGGTATCGCGGCCCGATGAGCTCCGGCACGGGTTGATCGGCGGGCGTTCTGGGTAACCCGGATGTGCGACTTCAGCAGGGAGGTCGCGCGCGCGACGGGAAGGGTGGCTCCATGATCAGTATCGCGGAGCATCCGGTGCCGGGAACCTGGGTGCTTGACCTGCGAGCCACGACGCCACGGGCGTTGCCGGACATGCGTGCCTGGGTGGTCAGATGCCTTCCCGATCTCGGCGAGAAGCACCTCGACGACGTCCTGCTCGCGGCGACGGAACTCGTCGCCAACGCCTACGTGCACGGGGGTGGCGCGCGCCACATCCAGTTGTGGCGCGGCGTGACTCCCTGTGCGGTACGGATCGAGGTCGCGGACGTCAGTGTCGAGCAACCCAGGGCGCGGTGTTCGCAGATCGAGGATCCCCGCGGCCGCGGGCTGCTCGTGGTCGACGGGGTGGCGGTGCAGTGGGGCGTCCGGCGCGAGTCGGTGCGGGGCGGGAAGATCGTCTGGGCGCACATCCGGTGCGGCGGCGGCTGTCCGGAAGCGCTTCCGCGCGTGCGCACGAGGCGCTCCCGGAACTGACCGGACTCAGACCGCGCGGCGCGCGGTGAGCAGGCCGAGCGCGGAGATGGCCGCGAACCCGAACAACAGCCACCTCGCCGACGTCACCACCGAAGTGCTGCCGAAGTTGACGAGCAGACCGGCGACCGCCGCACCGAACGCGGTCGACATCGTGAGGATGGTCGCGATCGCGGCCGCCGCCTGCCCGCCCTCGCCGTCCGGGGCGGAGGTCATCGCCGCGACGGACAGATGAGGCATCGCGATGCCGATTCCCGTGCCACCGAGGAAGAGCACCGGCAGCCAGGCGAGGACGACCGGCAGCGACGGCTGCTCGCTCTGCAGCAGTCCCAGCAGCGCGAACGCGGCGGCGAGGCAGGCGGGCCCGGCGACCACGAGCCGTCGTGTCTTGCGCGACGAAGCGCTGACGAGCTGGCTCACCGACCAGCCCAAGGACAACGCGGCGGCGAAGAATCCCGCCGCCGCGGGCGGAAGCCCGCCCAGCCGCTGGCCGAACAGTGGCAAGAACGTCTCCACCGCGACGCCGGACGCCAGCACCATGACGGTCAGGTAGATCCACCGCAGCCGTGAACCCCGCCGGTAGACCGAAGCGGGCAGAACACTCGCCGCCGCACGGTTTTCCGTCATCAGGAACGCGCCGACGAGCACGAGACCCAGTGCGATGAAGGCCGCCATCGCGAGGACGTCGGACAGGATCCCGGCCACACTCACCGCCCCGGCGGCGCCGACGATCAGGGCCAGCGAAACGACCGGGACCGGCGGCGACTGTTCCGGGCGCTCGCCGGCGGGAAGCGCACGGGGCACGAAAATCGCCGGTATTCCCGCCACCACGGCGAGGATCACGAACGCCGACCGCCACGATCCGAACTGCGCCGAGAACCCGCCGAGCGCGGGGCCCGCGAAGTTCCCCACTCCGAACATCGCGGAGATCAGGGCGCTGCCCCGGCTCCACAGTCGTCGCGGCAACGCCGAATGGATCAGCGCGAAGCCCAGCCCGGTCAGCAGGCCGGCACCGAGTCCCTGTGTTCCGCGGCCGATCAGGAGTATCGGCATCGACGGGCTCGCCGCGCACAGGACCGAGCCCGCGGCGAAGACAGCGAAGCCGAGCAGATAGGAAGCCTTGCCACCGAAACGGGAAAGGGCCTGGCCCACCGCCATGGTCGCGACGACCTGGGCGACCAGGAACGCCGTCATGGTCCAGGCGTACAGCGACCGCCCGCCGATTTCCTGGACGGCGGTCGGCAGGAGGCTCGCCGCCACGTAGATGGTGATGGCGCCGACGAGCACGCCACCCGCCAGTACCGCCGCGGTACTCGTATGGCGGCCCAGTTCCCGCCACGATCCGGCTTCTTGCCCGATGCTCACGCGATTCTCCTCGCTGTCGAAAGGATTGCGCTTCGCATCTTGTCGGCGCGGGGAGCGCCGGTAATCGGACAAATCAGACGTGAATCACGTCACATCTTCGTGCGGCCTTCGATGGCGGCGCGGGCGGCCTCGACCGACTTCCGGACGACGACTTCCGTGGAATAGCCCTGTTTCGTGAAAACCCCGTCGAGGTAGAACGTGCCGTAGCCGTGCGCCTGGGTGAACAACTGCTCCATCAGTTCGAGTCCGTCCTGCGGCCGGTCCGCGACGGTCAGGCAGAGCATGACGAACTGGTCGGTCAGGCGGCGGGTCTGCTCGTGGAGGGTGGCGTGCTCGGGACCCTGGAGGCCGTCGGAGTAGATGACGTTCATCCCGGCCCGGCGTTCGATGAGGTATTCCGTGTACGCGCCGGCGGCCGCGGCGAGCGCGGCGACGGGTTCGCTCTCGGCCTCGATGGCTTCTTGCACCTTGTCGGCCAGCTGACAGGCGACGGTGGCCGCGATCGCGGCCAGCAGGCTCTCCTTGTCCGGGAAGTGCCGATAGGGCGCGCCTGGGCTGACTTTCGCGCGCCGGGCGACCTCGGCGACCGAGAACGCGCCGAGTCCCCGCTCGGCGATCAGATCCAGTGAGACCCGCACGAGTTCGGCGCGAAGGTCGCCGTGATGGTACTTGCCGCCCATGTCGTGGATCACACCGTCCCGGTCGCGGAATATGTAAGAGCCCTCTTACGCTAGTTGTAAGTGACCTCTTACATGGTCTCACTGTTTCTCGGAGGGTTTCATGACGACGACCACGCACGCCATCGCCGCGCCGTCCCCGGGCGCCGCACTGTCGCCGACGACGATCGAGCGTCGCGACCTGCGTCCGGACGACGTGCTGATCGACATCGCGTACGCGGGGATCTGCCACAGCGACATCCACCAGGTGAAGGAGGACTGGGGCAGCGCGATCTTCCCGATGGTGCCCGGTCACGAGATCGCCGGCGTCGTCGCCGCCGTCGGCTCCGACGTGACGAAGTACCAGGTGGGCGACCGTGTGGGGGTCGGCTGCATGGTCGATTCCTGTGGTGAGTGCGAATACTGCCTCGCGGGCACCGAGCAGTTCTGCGTCAAGGGCAACATCCAGACGTACAACGGTGTCGGTTTCGACGGCGAGAACACCTACGGCGGCTACAGCAGGCAGATCGTCGTGAAGGACGCCTTCGTCTGCCGTATCCCGGAGGGGATCGGCCTCGACGTCGCCGCTCCGCTGCTGTGCGCGGGCATCACCACCTACTCGCCGCTGAACCGCTGGGGCGCCGGGCCGGGCAAGAAGGTCGCCGTCGTCGGCCTCGGCGGCCTCGGCCACATGGCGGTCAAGATCGCGGTCGCCATGGGTGCCGAGGTCACCGTGCTCAGCCAGAGCCTGAAGAAGCAGGAAGACGGCCTGAAGCTGGGTGCGAAGGACTACTTCGCGACCGGCGACGCGTCGACGTTCAAGCAGCTGCGCGGCCGCTTCGACCTGATCCTCAACACCGTCTCCGCGACGCTGCCCGTCGACTCCTACCTCGGCATGCTGCGGGTCGGCGGGGCGATGGTGAACGTCGGCGCACCCGGCGAACCGTTGTCCTACAACGCTTTCTCGCTGCTCGGCGGGAGCAGGGTGCTCGCCGGTTCGATGATCGGCGGGATCGCCGAGACCCAGGAGATGCTCGACTTCTGCGCCGAACACGGGATCGGCGCGGAGATCGAGACGATCTCGGCCGACCAGGTGAACGTGGCCTACGACCGCGTCGAGAACAGCGACGTCCGGTACCGGTTCGTCATCGACGCGGCGACCATCGGCGCCTGACCCGACCGGCTGCTGGGGCCCTGGCCGGGGTTGCGAAAGCCACTTTTGAGACATCAGACGTCCCGAAAGTGGCTTTCGCGACACCACCTCCGGAGCCGCAACCCTGAGGCCGCCGGTGGGCCGAACGTGACGATTACCAAGTCCGTGAAGGCCTCCTTGAGGGACCCAGAGTCCCTCAAGGAGGCCTTCACGGACGGCCGCGGGTTCACATCAGCAGCAGGGGCAAGGTGTTCATCGCGGTATGCGCGGCGATCGGCGCCCACAGGTTGCGGTAGCGCGACCACAGGTAGCCGGTGAACAGGCCGAAGAACCCTTGGAAGGCCACGATCGCGCCCAGGGTGAGCGGGAGCGACCCTTGTCCGTGCGTCGGCAGGTGCAGCCACGCGAACAGCAGGGCCGCCAGCAGGATTCCCGGCCACCGCCCGAAAAGTGCCTCCAGTCGCGTTTGCAGCATGCCGCGGAAGAAGACCTCTTCGAGGACGTTCGCGGTGAAGAAGGTCAGCGTGGCGCCGACGGCCAGATACACCGGGTCGGGATAGTCCTCCGCGGTGGGAAGCGGCGGCGCGAGCGGGCCGAGGACGGAGAGCCAGCCGAACACGAGCACCGCCGGAATCGGCGCGAGCCATCGCCAGGTCTCCCGCGGCCACCACGTGAGCCGGAACGGATCGGGTTCCCCTCGCCTGCGCAGGAGCAGCAGCGGCAGTACCAAGAACACGAGTGGCTTGGCCAGTCCCCAGATGTCGCGGACCAAAGCCTGCTGTCCCGCCGCCGAAACGACGAACAACGCCAGCGGCCACAGGAAGGCGATCAGCACCAAGGCCGTCGCCTGCTTGCGCAGCCTGGTCCGGTCGGCCGCGTCGGGGAGCAGTTTCGGCGCGTGGAGCGGGATCCCGTGGATCAGCAGCATCCCGGCCAGCGCCGGAAGCAAGGCTCCGGCCAGGGAAAGTGCCTTGTCCGAATCCGCGGACGGCTTGAGCGTGTCGTGCCCGGTCACCAGCAGCAGTGCGGGTGCGGCCACGAACACCGCCAGCCCGCCGAAGAGGATCCCCCGAACGGGCACTCGTTTTTCTGTCACCGGGCCAGGATCTTCGAAGCGGCGCGAGTCCGCGTCATCACTTCGGAGGACTTCAGCCGACCGCGATGACCTTTTCCAGGCTGCGCAGGCACAACGTGAGTGCTTCGTGCTTGGGCGTCTTGTCGCGCACCAGCTCCCACGCCGTGTAGAGCATGCTCCAGAGCAGTTGCACCAACCACTCCTTCGTCATCGCCGGATCGATCGAGCCCTCGGCGTGCCCGCGTTCGATGAGCCGGAGCAGGCGCCGGTCGTCGTCGCTCTCCTCCTCCCATTCGGGCCGGGTCACCAGATCCGGCATGGTGAACAGCAGCTGGAAGATGTCGGCGTGCTCGAAGTACTCCTGGCACAACCGTGCCAGCACGGCGGGGACCGGGCCGTCGTCGAGCCGGGCCCGCTCGGTGCTCTGGGAGATCTTGTCGAGGGCGTCGTGACTGATCGCGTCGATCAGGTCCGAACGCTCCGCGAAGTACCGGTGCACCGTGGTGCGCCCGACGTTCGCCGCCGCCGCGATGTCGGCCAGCGAGGCGCCCGGTTGCTTGGTCAACGTCTCGATGGCCGCGTCCAGGATCGCGCGCCGGGTCCTCGCCCGGACACCCGTCTCGGTGACCACACCCTCACTCATGGCCGGTACCGTACCTCGCTCCCGATATGGAACCCGTTTGACGATTTTAGAACACTCGTGTTCCATTGAGAACCATGAACAC
Source organism: Amycolatopsis sp. TNS106 (assembly GCF_019330265.1). Taxonomy (NCBI): domain Bacteria; kingdom Bacillati; phylum Actinomycetota; class Actinomycetes; order Pseudonocardiales; family Pseudonocardiaceae; genus Amycolatopsis; species Amycolatopsis sp. TNS106. The sequence continues at coordinate 806,551 of NZ_CP024972.1, forward strand.
TCCACGATTGAAGGTGCTGTGGTCGTTCGCGCGACCGTACAAGGGGGCACTCGCGATCGGCCTGGTCCTCGCCCTGCTCGGTTCGGCGGCCGGTCTCGCCACGCCCATGGTCACGAAGTGGGTGCTCGACTCGCTCGGTTCGTCGGCGTCGCTGGCGGGCCCGGTGCTGGCGCTGGCGGGCCTGATGGTGATCGGCGCGGTGATCTGGCTGGCGCAGTGGATCCTGCTCGGCACCGTCGGCGAGCGGGTGGTGCTGAAGGCGCGGGAATCGATGGTGCGGCGGTTCTTCCGCGCGACGATCCCGGCGATCACGAAACGGCCGACGGGGGAACTGGTCACGCGTGTCACGTCGGACACGGTGCTGCTGCGCGAGGCGGCGTCGTCCAGTGTGATCGGCCTGATCAACGGCGTGGTGATGCTCGTCGGCACCCTGGTGCTGATGAGCGTGCTCGACCCGGTGCTGCTGGCGACGACGGTGGCGGCGGTGCTCGTGGTGATCGCGTTGTTCACGTGGCTCATGCCGGCCATCGCGAAGGAGCAGGAGAAGGCGCAGGACCGTGTAGGCCGTCTCGGCGGCGTCCTCGAAGGCGCGCTGCGGGCGATCCGCACCGTGAAGGCCAGCCGTGCCGAAGCCCGGCAGTCCGAGCGGATCCTGGTCGACGCGGAAGCCGCCACCGCGCACGGTGTCCGCGCGGTGCGACGGGAGGCCGTCGCCTGGGTGGTGGCCTGGACGGGTATCCAGGCCGCGACCCTGGTGATCCTCGGCCTCGGCGCCTGGCGGGTCGGCGCGGGCCTGCTCGAAGTGTCGAGCCTCATCGCGTTCCTGCTGTACGCGTTCGCGCTGATGGAGCCGATCACCGAGCTGAGCCAGAACATGACCGCGTTGCAGGCGGGGATCGCCGCGGCCGGGCGGATCCGGGAGATGGACGCGCTGGAGGTGGAAGAGGACCGGGTGCCCGTCCGGACGAAACCGTCGGGCGAGCAGAGCGGCCCGGTGCTGGAACTGCGCGGGGTGACCGCGGGCTACGGCGGCGATCCGGCACTGCGGGACGTGTCGCTGAAGATCCCCAGACGCGGGCACACCGCGATCGTCGGGCCGTCCGGCGCGGGCAAGACCACGATGCTGTCGCTGATCATGCGATTCGTGCGGCCGGAGTCCGGTTCATTGCTGCTGGACGGAAGCGAATACGCGGACCTGCCGTACGCGGACGTGCGGGCCCGGCTGGCCTACGTCGAGCAGGAGACGCCGATCGTGCCGGGGACGATCCGGGAGAACCTGCTCTTCACCCATCCCGACGCGTCCGAGGACGAGCTGCGGCGGGCGCTCGAAGAAGTCCGGCTGAGCGACAAGATCGCCGCGCTGGACGACGGGCTGGACACGCCGCTTTCGTCGACGTCGGTGTCCGGTGGGGAACGCCAGCGGATCGCGCTGGCCAGGGCGATCCTGCGCACGCCGGACGTGGTGCTGCTGGACGAGGCGACCGCACAGGTCGACGGCCGGACCGAGAGCGCGATCCACGACTGCATCCGGCGGCTGGCTCGCGAGGGCGCCGTGGTCACCGTGGCGCACCGGTTGTCCACGGTGATCGACGCGGACACCATCGTGGTGATGGAGGAAGGTCGTGTCCGGGCGAGCGGCAGCCACGAGCACCTGCTCGCCACCGACACGCTGTACCGGGAACTGGTGGAGGCGCTGCGGATCGCGGGGGAGGGTGCTCCGGTGCCCGGTTGATCTCCTAGGCGGAGACGGCGCGGACCCCCGGCGGCATCTCGCGGTTGACCTCGTCGAGCCGGGTGGCGACGGTGCGGCAGGGCTCGCAGTCCGCCAGATGCGCGGTGATCCGGTCCGCCCGGCGGACCGGAACGCCGCCGCGGAGCCACGCGCCCATCCGGCGTCGAGCCTCCTGACAGCACGGCGTTCCCGCTTCGGGGACCTGCGCCTGCAAGAACGCCTGGCGGAGTCCTTCGCGGGCCCGCAGTGCCAGGACGGAGGCGCCGTTGGGCGAGACTCCCAACAGCGGAGCGACCACCTTCGGCGAGTCGCCTTCCGCCTCGGTCCGCCAAAGCACCGTCCGCCAGCGGCCGGGGAGCGCGCAGTAGGCGGTCCAGGCCAGCCGGGCGTTCGAGCGGAGGATGAACAGTTCCTCCGCGCCGATCGTCCCGGCGGCCTCTTCGACCGCCGGGGTCGTGCCGTACAACTCGACCCGCTTGTGGTGGTGGCTCCACTTGGCCGCGAGATTCCGGATGGTGACCGCGAGGTAGGGGCGGAGGTTCTCCCGCGGGCCGCCGCCGTCGCGGATGACGCTCAGGACACGTACGAAGGCTTCGGCCACGAGGTCGTCCCGTTCGGCCGGTTCGGAGACCCAGCCCGCGGCGATCCGGCGGAGCGGCTCGGCGTGCCGCCGGAAAAGGGTCTCGCCGGCGGCGATGTCACCGGCGCGGAAGGCGTCGAGCAGCGTGGCGTCCGCCGTGGTGTCGACGTCTTCCCTCATCGCGGTCTCCCGGACGGGCCGATCTGGCTACCCAAAGTAACGGGTACGGCAGTGTACCTGTTAACCGGCCGCCGATAAACTCTGGGGGATGACGCCTGAAGCCGACGCGCCGCGGCCGGACGGCCGCGCGGCGCGCTGGGCGGGACAGCGTGAGCGCCGTCGACGGGAGTTCGTCGACGCGGCGCTGCGCGCGATCGCCGCGAACGGTCCGGAGGTCTCCACCGAACAGATCGCCGACGAGGCGGGGGTGGCGAGAACGCGGGTGTACAAGCATTTCGACGACGCGGCCGACCTGCAGCGCGCGATCGCCGACCGCGCCGTCCGGCTCATCACCGCCGAACTGGCCCCGCTGTGGGATCCGAGCGGCACGCCGATGCAGCTGATCACCATGGCGGTCGGCGCACATACCGGCTGGCTCGCCGAACACGGGAACCTCTACCGCTATCTCGCCAGGCACTCCCAGGCCGGACGAAGCGGCGGCGACGCCATCACCGACGTCAAAACGATGATCGCCCGGCAGCTGTCCATCCTCTTCAAGCACTACCTCGACACCTTCGACCTCGACGGCCGGATCGCCGAACCGCTCGCCTTCGGGCTGGTGGGCCTGGTCGACACGAGTGCCGCGCGCTGGCTGGAGAACCCGTGCGGCATCGAGCTCCCGGAGCTCGCGGCCCTGCTGGTGCGATGGATCTGGCGGGTCATCGACGACACACTCCGTGAACGCGGGATCGAACTCGATCCGCACTCGCCGCTGCTGGTGCCGGGCGCCTGAGCGCTCAGGATGCGGGAGCGGGAATGAAAACCCGCCGCCCGATGTCGGAGCCGTCATGGTCACCCCTTTCGACGACCCGGCCTGGGCTTCGCTGACCGGGCCGCACGCCCACTTCGCGGAACGCCGCGGACAGGTGTTGCGCTATCAGGTCGATGTCGCGCCCTTCATCGCCCTGCCGCCCGAGCCGGACGACGGCGTGTGGGCCGATGTCGCCGCGCTGGCGGGACCCGGCCAGACGGTCGTCGTCCACAACGCGTTGCCCGTCCCGGCGGACTGGGAAGTCCTCGGCAGGGTCGCCGGGGTCCGCCTGGTCGACGTCGCGCTCGAAGCCGCCGCAGATCCCGAAGCCGTCGTGCTGGGGCCGGACGACGTCCCGGAGATGCTCGACCTCGTGGACCGGACAAAACCGGGGCCGTTCCGGAAGCGGACCATCGAATTGGGGACATATCTGGGTTTCCGGCGGGATGGTGAGCTCATCGCGATGGCGGGGGAGCGGATGCACCCACCCGGCTGGACCGAGATCAGCGCCGTCTGCACGGACCCGGCGTATCGCGGCCAAGGGCTGGCGTCCCGGCTCATCCGCGCGGTGGCGGCGGGGATCCGGGCGCGCGGCGAACGCCCGATGATGCACGCGGCGGCGACGAACACCTCGGCGATCCGGCTTTACCGGTCGATCGGTTTCGAGGTGGTGCCGCGGCCGGACTTCGTGTCGGTCCGGGTCCCGGATTCCTTGTGAAGTTGCTCTAACGAGGGATTTCAGAAACTCGCGATGGACTGAACAGCACGGCCGGGCCAGACTTCGCGCCATGAAGGCATTGGTCAAAGCCGACCGAGCACCCGGGCTGGAACTCACCGACGTGCCGGACCCCGCCGTCGGCCCCGGCGACGTCGCCGTCCGCGTGCTGCGCGCCGGGATCTGCGGCACCGATCTGCACATCGACTCCTGGGACGACTGGGCGGCGCGCACCATCGCCGCGCCGCTGGTCATCGGGCACGAGTTCGTCGGCGAGGTGGTCGAGATCGGCCGGTCGGTGACGACGGTCAAGGTGGGCGACCTGGTCAGCGGCGAGGGCCACCTCGTCTGCGGAAGCTGCCGCAACTGCAAGGCCGGGCGGCGCCACCTGTGCGCCAGGACCAAGGGCCTCGGCGTGCACACCGACGGCGCCTTCGCGCAGTACGCCGTCCTGCCCGAGATGAACGCCTGGGTGCACCGCACCAAGGTCGACCTCGACATCGCCGCGATCTTCGACCCGCTCGGCAACGCCGTGCACACCGCGCTGTCCTTCCCCGTCATCGGCGAGGACGTGCTGGTCACCGGGGCCGGCCCGATCGGCATCATGGCCGCCGCCATCGCGCGCCACGCGGGCGCGCGCAACGTCGTCGTCACCGACGTCAGCGAGCACCGGCTGGAACTGGCCCGCAAGGTCGGCGTCGATCTCGCGCTGGACGTCTCCTCCTCGACCATCGCCGACGCGCAGGAGCGGCTCGGCATGGCCGAAGGCTTCGACGTCGGCATGGAGATGAGCGGGCGGCCCGAGGCGCTGCGCGACATGATCGCGAACATGTCGCACGGCGGCCGCGTCGCGCTGCTCGGCCTCCCCGCTTCCGACGTGTCGGTCGACATCGCGTCCGTGGTGCTGAAGATGATCCAGATCAAGGGGATCTACGGGCGCGAGATGTTCGAGACGTGGTACTCGATGTCCGTCCTACTGCAGGCGGGGCTGGACATCTCACCGGTGGTCACCCACCGCTTCGGCTACACCGAATACGAGAAGGCGTTCGCGACGGCCAGGGAAGGCCGCTGCGGCAAGGTCATTCTGGACTGGACGGAGAACTGATGTACGGCGCGATGCGCGACGACCTCAAGGCCGGGCTCGCCGAGATCCGGGAAGCCGGGCTGTACAAGGGTGAGCGGGTGATCCAGGGGCCGCAACGGGCTTCGGTCAGTGTCGGCGACGGCGACGTCCTCAACTTCTGTGCCAACAACTACCTCGGCCTCGCCGATCACCCCAAGCTGATCAAGGCCGCCCAAGAGGCGCTGGACCGCTGGGGCTTCGGCATGGCGTCGGTGCGGTTCATCTGCGGGACCCAGCAGCCGCACAAGGAGCTCGAGGCGAAGCTGTCGGAGTTCCTCGGCACCGAGGACACGATCCTCTACAGCTCCTGTTTCGACGCCAACGCCGGGCTCTTCGAGACCCTGCTGACGGACCAGGACGTCATCATCTCCGACGAGCTCAACCACGCGTCGATCATCGACGGTGTCCGGCTGTGCAAGGCGAAGCGGATGCGCTACCGCAACCGTGACGTCGCGGATCTGGAAGCCCGGCTGAAGGAGGCGTCCGGCGCGCGCTACCGGATGATCGCCACCGACGGCGTGTTCTCGATGGACGGCTACCTCGCGCCGCTCGACGAGATCTGCGAGCTGGCCGAGCGGTACGACGCGCTGGTGATGGTCGACGACTCGCACGCCGTCGGTTTCACCGGGCCGACCGGCCGCGGTACGCCGGAGCTGTTCGGTGTGCAGGACAAGGTCGACGTGCTGACCGGCACCCTCGGCAAGGCGCTGGGCGGTGCGAGCGGTGGCTACACCTCCGGCCGTGCGGAGATCGTCGAGATGCTGCGGCAGCGCTCGCGGCCGTATCTGTTCTCGAACTCGCTGGCGCCGTCGATCACCGCGGCCGCGCTCGCCACGCTGGAACTGCTGGACTCCTCCGGCGAGCTGCTGGACAAGCTACGTGCCAACACCGAGCTGTTCCGGCGCCGGATGACCGAGGCCGGGTTCGACCTGCTCCCGGGTGAGCACCCCATCATCCCCGTGATGATCGGCGATGCCGCCAAGGCGGGCAAGATGGCGGATCTGCTGCTCGACCAGGGCATTTACGTGATCGGTTTCTCCTATCCGGTGGTTCCGCACGGCAAGGCCCGGATCCGGACCCAGATGTCGGCGGCGCATTCGACCGACGACGTCAACCGGGCCGTCGACGCGTTCGTGACCGCAAGGTCCATGATGGACGAATGATCGATCCGCGACGGCTGCGCGTGCTGCGTGCCCTCGCCGACCACGGCACCGTGACGGCGGCGGGCCAGGCGCTGCACCTCACGCCGTCCGCGGTCTCCCAGCAGCTGGCCGCACTCGAAGCCGAGTGCGGCCAGCAACTGCTTCGCCGCCGGGGCAGGCGGGTTTCGCTGACCCCCGCGGGTGAACTGATGGTGGTGCACGCCAACGCCGTCGCGGCCGAACTGGAACGGGCGCGGGCCACGCTGGCCGCGCTCGATTCCGGCGTCCAGGGCATGGTGCGGCTGGCGAGTTTCGCCTCCGCGATCACGATGGTCGTGGCGCCGGTGATCGCCTCCCTGCGTGCCGGTTCGCCCGGGGTCACCATGCAGGTGCAGGACGTCGAAGGGCACGCGAGTATTCCGCTGCTGCTCGACGGCGAGGTCGATCTGGCGATCACCGAGGAGTACCGGCTCTCGCCACGGACGGATGAAAGCAGGCTCACCCGGTTCCCCCTGTACGTGGAGCCCTTCGACGTCGTGCTGCCCACCGCGCACCGGCTCGCGGAAGCGTCCGAAGTGGATATCGACGCACTCGCCGACGACGAATGGATCGCGCCGAAACCCGGGAATCCGTGCCGCGATGTGCTGATGATCGTGTGCGCCAACCCGGCGATCCGGCACGTGTCCGACGATTTCCGCGCGATCACCACCCTGGTCGCCGCCGGCGAGGGCGTGGCGCTGGTGCCGCGTAACGCTTTCGCCGCCGTGCCCGGCGCTGTCGCCGTCCCGTTGCGGGGCGAGCCGCCGCTGCGCCGCGTGTTCGCCGCCGTCCGGCGGGGGAGCGCCGACCATCCACTGCTCAAGACCGTGCTCGCCGCATTGCTGGACGCCGCGCCGGGTCATGCGAATGCGGACCGGGGGAGTCGCACTTAGGATCTTGGCACCAGCCGTCGAAGGAAAGACAGGGTGCGGATGCTCCAGATCGATGCCCTCACCTGGACCGTCACGATCGGGCTGGTGCTCGGGCTCCTCGCACTCGATCTCATCCTCGCGGCGGTGCGGCCGCACAAGGTCGGTTTCGGCGAGGCGGTGGCCTGGTCGGTCGGCTACATCCTGGTCGCGGTGGCGTTCGGTGTCTGGCTGACGCTCGCGCACGGTGGCGACTTCGGGCAGCAGTACTTCGCGGGGTACATCGTCGAGAAGAGTCTGTCGGTCGACAACCTCTTCGTCTTCGTGATCATCATGAGCACCTTCGCGGTACCCGAAGAACATCAGCACAAGGTGCTCACGTTCGGCATCGTCGTCGCGCTGATCATGCGCGCGATCTTCATCGCGCTCGGCGCCACGCTGCTTTCCTTGTTCTCCTTCATGTTCCTGTTGTTCGGGCTGCTGCTGATCTACACCGGCATCCAGTTGTTCCGGCATCGCGACGAGGATCCGGACGTCGAGAACAACGTGGTGGTGCGGACCGCGCGCCGTCTGCTGCCGCTGTCCACCGAATACGAGGGCGGCAAACTCGTCACCCGCGTGGACGGGAAGCGGGTGGGCACGCCGCTGGTCGTGGTGCTGCTCGCGATCGGCGGGATCGACCTGCTGTTCGCGCTGGACTCGATCCCCGCGGTCTTCGGCGTCACCGACGAGCCGTACCTGGTCTTCGCGGCCAACGCCTTCGCCCTGCTGGGCCTGCGGGCGCTGTACTTCCTGGTGAAGGGCCTGCTCGATCGCCTGGTGTACCTGTCGGCCGGGCTCGCGGTGATCCTCGGGTTCATCGGGGTCAAGCTGATCCTGCACTGGGCACACGTGGACATCGACGAGAGCGTTCCGGAGATCTCGACGCCGGTCAGCCTGTCGGTGATCATCGGCATCCTGGTCGTGGTGACGGTGGCGAGCCTGCTCAAGACGCGCAAGGATCCGTCCGCCAAGGCGCATCCGGGTTCACTGCGCGGATCCCGCCACGCTTCCGAAGAGGATTAACGCCAGCCTCGTCCCAGGAGGTCGAAGATCCGCTCGACGTCCTCCCGCGGGTCCGGGCGGCCCCGGGTGAGGGCCGGAATGTCCAGCACGAAGCGGGCGAGGGCGTGGCAGGCGATGTCGTCGGAATCCGCGCCGGTGTCTTCGGCGATGGCGGTGCCGAGAGCCGCGGCGTGCCGGGTCCACATGCGTTCGCCGTACTCCTGCAGTGCGGGGGTGGAGGTCACCAGCGCGGTGAACTCCGCGTACTGGGGATGCGTCGTGAGCGGAAGCCAGGTGGCGAGCACGTACTCACGCAGCGCCTCGACGATGCCCTGGCCCTCTGCCCGCTCCCGGACGGCGGCGACCAAGCGTTCTTCGCGGTCCTGGGACTCGTCGAAGACCAGCGCCTCCTTGCCGGAGAAGTGCTTGAACAACGTCGTCGTCGAGACGTCGGCCGCCTCCGCGATGTCGCGGATGCTCACCTGGTCGTAACCCCGCTCCAGGAACAACTTCAGCGCGGCGTCCGCCAGGGCCTGGCGAGTGGCCGCTTTCTTGCGTTCGCGCCGTCCCGGTGTCTCCATGAGCGCACCCTACCGTATGGGTTGTCACGGTCACTAAGTTGACTCATTGCACTTTTTAACTCGTTCTGCTTTTCTGGGGTCATGACGATCAGCATCATCGGAGCGGGCCCTGGAGGTCTGACCTGCGCTCGTATCCTGCAGAAACACGGTGTCCCTGTGACGGTCTACGACAAAGACCCGCATCCTCAGGCGCGCAACCAGGGAGGCACTCTCGACCTTCACGCGGACGACGGCCAGCTGGCCCTGCGCGAAGCCGGCCTGCTCGACGAGTTCCTCGCCCTCGCCCGCCCGGAAGGGCAGGAGATGCGCAAACTGGATCCTCTTGGGCGTCTCTTGGCGCACCATGTCCCCGCCGCAGGGGAGATGTTCAAACCCGAGATCGACCGCGGTCAGCTTCGTGCGCTCCTGCTTGACTCGCTGGAGCCGGGCACCGTCCACTGGGGATCGACGCTGGACCGGGTCGAGGCCCCTGGGCGCTTGCGGTTCACGGACGGCACGACGGTCGAGACGGAACTGGTCATCGGTGCCGACGGCGCGTGGTCACGGGTCCGCCCGGCGGTTTCGGCGGCCGTACCCGAATACGCCGGGATCACCTTCCTGGAGGCGTGGTTCGACGACGTCGAGAACGCGCACCCCGAACTCGCCGAACTCGTCGGCCAGGGCAGCGCGATGGCGGCCGACGGCGAGCGGTGCCTTTTCGCTCAGCGCAACAGCGGAGACCACATCCGGGTCTACATCATCCAGCGGCTGCCGTCGGACTGGATCGGGTCGAGTTCGGAGGTCCGCGGCCGGCTGCTCGCCGAGTTCTCCGGCTGGTCGCCGTCGATGTTACGGATGATCACCGACAACGACGGCCCGTACGTCGACCGCCCGTTGTATGTCCTGCCCGTCCCGCACGCTTGGGAGCACACGCCAGGGGTGACCTTGCTCGGCGATGCCGCCCACCTGATGCCGCCGCTCGGCGTCGGCGTCAATCTGGCCATGGTCGACGCGTGCGAACTCGCCCTCGCGCTGGCTGACTCCGGCTCCTTGGGTGAGGGTGTCGCCCGTTACGAGAAGACCATGGTGCCGGGATGGGAGGAAGTCGCGCGGCGGCTGGAGAATGGTGCTCAGGGGTTGCTCGACGTCGATTAGCTTTGGCGTGTAAGGAAATATTTATGGTCCGGCGCTGCTGGCCTTCGTGAGAAGATCCCCTGCTGAAACCCGGTTAAACCGCACTGCGTTTTGTTGCTATATAAAGGAAACGCTCTTGAGTTCGAAAACTGTCGGTGGTCGGTTGTAGCTTCTGTGTGTGGACACACGCAACGCCATTGTGGCGCTACTCCAGGAAATCACTGCTGCTGATGTGTTGAAGGAGGTCAATGCTTCACTGGATTCGTTGGAGGACAACGATGCCGTCGACGCTGCCGTCGCGGCATCGGAAGGAATCGCGCGGTTGGAGGCGGTCCGGTTCCGTGCGTTGGCGCAGCTGAGCCGGCACCGGGGCGGGGCGTCGAGCGTGGTGCAGGAGGTCGCGTTCGCTCTGTCCGTTGTGGACGGTCACGCGGCCGGTCTGGTGTCGACGGCGGCGGCATTGACCACGCGGTTGCCTCGGACGCTGGGGTTGCTGGACCGTGGCCTGGTGGGCGGTTATGGGGCGATGAAGGTCGCTACCGCCACCGCGTGGCTGTCGGACGAGGACGCCCGCGCGGTGGACGAGGTCCTGGAGGACCGGTTACCGGGGCGGAACTCCGAGCAGATCCGGAAAGCGGCGAACCACGCGGCGATGATGGCCGACCGCGAGGGTGCCGCCCGGCGTGCGGAACGGCACCGTGAGGGGCGGCGGTTGTCGATCCGGCAGGGTGAGGCGGGGGTGGCGTCGATCGAGGTCGAAGACGGCCCCGTCGAGAAAGTGGCCGCCGCCTACACGCGTATTGATCGTGAAGCACGCGCCCTCAAAACGGGCGGGGAGACCCGCACCCTGGATCAACTCCGCGCCGATATCGCCCTCGATCTCATGCTGGGCGGCCAGGGCGGCAAGAGCGAACGGTCCGAAGTGTTCCTCTACATGGATTTGGATACCTATCTCGGGGTGAACGAGGATCCGGCTGAGTTGGCCGGGCATGGGCATATCCCGGCGTCGCTGGCTCGGCGGATCGCGTCCGGGCCGGACACGGTGTTGCGGCGGATCATCACCGACCCTTTGTCGGGGCAGGTTCTGGATTTGGGTCGGGATCGGTATCGGCCGACGGCGGGGTTGGGTGAGTTCGTGCGGGTGCGGGACCGGGAATGCCGAAGACCCGGCTGCCACCGCCCCGCCCAAGCCTGCGACCTCGACCATTCGGTGCCGTGGCAGCACGGTGGTCACACCGCCGATACCGAGCTGGTCGACCTGTGCCGCCGCGACCACCGGCTCAAGGACGAACCCGGCTGGATCTACCGGCTGGCCGAGGACGGCACTCTCACCATCACCACGCCTACGGGGCACAGCTACGACAGCACGCCACCGCCATTGCACGAACCCCGCGCCGAGGAACCACCGTTCTGAACCGATTGCCGAAAAACGACTATGGAGCCAGCCGTAGGACGCTGCTCGACGTAGTCCGTGACCGAACTACGACGACGGTTGAGTGCGCGGACAGGCTCCGTCTGGACCGGCGCCACGGCGACTGTCGCTGTGGTCTCACGCTTCCAGTTGGGGAGTTGCTGTGACCGCTTGTCGTCGAAATTCGGCAATGCCCGGGCTGGTGGGGTGGGGTTCTGTGAGAGTGGGTGCGCTGGTGATGGTTTTGCGGTGCCCAGAGTGCCCCGACCTTCCAGGTGGGGAAGGTCCGCAACTGCCGTTGCCGGAATTCGGCAATGCCCGGGCTGGTGGGGCGGGGTTCTGCGAGAGTCGGCGCACTGTTGACGGTTCTGGGGTGCCCAGAGCGCCACAACCTTCCAGGCGGGGGAACCCGGCAACTGCCGTTGCCGGAATTCGGCAATGCCCAGGCCGGGTGGGGTGGGCTTCTGCGAGAGTGGGTGCGCTGCTGTCGGTTCTGCGGTGCCCAGAGTGCCCCGACCTTCCAGGTGGGGAAAGTCCGCAACTGCCGTTGCCGGAATTCGGCAATGCCCAGGCCGGGTGGGGTGGGCTTCTGCGAGAGTGGGTGCGCTGCTGTCGGTTCTGCGGTACGGCCGTGTCATGACAACCGTGTAAGCCGCGGATGGACCAAGATCGGATCGTCGTTGGCGATCCAGGAAGGCCCTTTCTGTGACGGAGAACACATCACGCCCGGCCGGCTCGTCGTCGGCTGAAGTGCTTGCCGGAGCGCTTCCGCCGGGGGTATTGGACGCGCTGGTCAAAGAAGCGCACGCGAGCGGCGGTTCTTTGGGTGTGCAGGAATTGCTGAATCAGATGACGAAAGCTGTACTCGAACGCGCGCTGGATACCGAAATGACCCATCATCTCGGGTATGAGAAAGGAGATCCCGCCGGAAACGGCAGCGGGAACTCCCGAAACGGCCGGTCGACGAAAACGGTGTCCACAACCAACGGGCCGGTCGAGCTGGCGGTGCCCCGCGATCGGAACGGTTCGTTCGAACCGGCGATCGTGCCGAAACGCGCGCGTCGCCTCGGGAATATCGACGAGGTGATCCTGTCGCTGTATTTCCGTGGAATGACGACCCGTGATATTGAATCACACCTTCATGAAGTTTATGGCGTGAACGCCTCACGGGAACTGATTTCCAATGTCACCGAGGTGGTCGCCGACGAGATCACACTGTGGCAGACGCGTCCGCTGGACGAGGTCTACCCGATTCTCTACGTCGACGGCATCCGCCTGCGGATCAAGGACAAGGGCGTGGTGACCACGAAGGTCGCCCACCTGGCCGTCGGCGTGGACGTCGAAGGCCGCAAGCATGCCCTCGGCTTGTGGATCGCCGACAGCGAAGCCGCGAAGTTCTGGGCCAAGGTCGTCACCGACCTGCGCAACCGGGGCCTGCGGGACATCCTGATCGCCTGCTGCGACGGGCTGACCGGACTGCCTGACGCGATCCGCGGCGTCTTTCCCGACACCGTGGTCCAAACATGCGTGGTCCACGTGATCAGAAACGCGATGCGGTTCGTCTCCTACGGTGACCGCAAGAAAGTCGCCGCCGGAATGCGATCCATTTACACCGCACCCACGCTCGAGGCCGCCGAGATCGCACTCAAGAACTTCGACAAAGAATTCGGCACCCAATACCCCGCCGCAGTCCAAGTCTGGCAGCACGCATGGAACGAATTCACCCCATTCCTGGACTATCCAGCCGAGCTACGCCGAGTTGTCTACACGACAAACCTGATCGAGAACATCAACTTCCAGCTCCGGAAACTCACCAAGAACCGCGGCCACTTCGACAGCGACGCCGCCGCCATGAAACTCCTCTACCTCGGACTCCGAAACATCACCAGCCACCGCGGAGGACCATCAGGAACCGGAACCTGGGGATGGAAACAAGCACTCAACACCCTCGTCGTACTCTTCCCCGACCGCCTACCAATCCACTAAAATAACCACACAATCATCCGTGGCTTACACGGAAATCATGACAGGGCCCTGTCGGTCCTGCGGTACCCAGAGCGCCACAATCTTCCAGTTGGAGAAACCCCGCAACTGCCGTTGCCGAAATTCGGTCACGGAGCCCTTTTCAACTTCCCGTCCTGGCGACATCGTGAAGGACCGTCACGGCTTGACCAGGCTGGCGATCCGGGTGGTCTGCATCGGCCCGGATCCGGGTATGTGAGCGGCTGGCCTGCGGAGAGATTCGCCCACCGCCCCCGGTAGGGCACACGCACGGTGCCGTCGGCGCCGCGGTAGCCCTTGTCAGCCCAGCAGCGGATGCCGGCGGCGATCCGGTCGATCGGCAGGAGCGTGCCGTCCAGGATCCACCAAGGAGATCCGCCGGGCCTGCCGGATCGCGTCGGCCGACTTGGGCGCGAGCGCGGCAAGTGGGTCGACTGCTTCGCGGATGTAGCGAGAGGCAGTGGCCACGCCGATCCCGAAACTGGCGGCAGGTATCCCCGCCGCGCAGGTGCGCGAGCACGAGCAGTACCTGACGGTGCACCGGTGGCCCGCGCCACCGAGTACCTCGTTCTCGGATGGGTGGCCAAGCATGGCGTAGCTCCTGGTCGAGCGAGCGATCTTGGTCGTGAACTCCTCTGTCAGGAGCTTCACCACATTCAGCACCCGGGCGCGATACTGGCTTCATGACTCCAGCGAACCGCCCGGACAAAGTCCGCTTGAGGGCGTTCACCGAGGCCGACCTCGCCTTTCTCGACCGCCTCTGCACGGATCCCGATGCGCTCGGCGAGTTCGAGTGGCCCGGATTCGGTGATCCGAGGGCACGCCGCAAGCGATGGGAGATCGACGGGTACATCTCCGCCGAGTCCGCGGCGGTTGCGATCGCGCGGGCCGACGACACGGTTAACGGCATCGCCACCTGGAAGCCCCGCGGCTTCCCGTCGGGTGTCACCTACGAGATCGGCGTGGGGGTGCTACCCGAGCATCGTGGACAGGGGGTAGGCACGGTGGCGCAGAGGCTGCTCGTGGACTACCTGTTCGGCCGCACGACTGCGAACAGGATCGAAGCCCTCACCAATGGCGGTAACCTCGGCGAGCAGAAAGCCCTCGAACGCCTGGGGTTCCGCCGGGAAGGGGTCATGCGCGGCAGGTCCTTCCAACACGGCGAGTATGTCGATGTGCTCGTCTACGGTCTGCTCCGCTCAGAGCATCGTCCCGGAACACCCTGAGCACTCCTCCCAATCTTGGGGAGTTCGGCAACACCGGAGTCGCCAGGACAAGCCCTCGAAGACCGCGCAACACCAACCCAGTCCCGATCACCTCGCCACGGAATCCCGCGCAGGCGCCTCGCCCATCTCCAGGGAAGAGTCACGCGAAGGTTCCCGCACCACCAGAGTCGCCACGAACGTCAGCGCGATGCAGCCGGTGACCCACCAGAAGAACACGCTCTCGTGTCCGGCCTGCTTCAAGGCCAGCGCGATCGGTTCCGCAAGCCCGCCGAAGACGGCGGTCGCCAGGGCGTGCGGCAGTCCGACTCCCAGCGCGCGGACGTGGGTGGGGAACATTTCCGCCTTGATGATGGCCGACAAAGCGGTGTAGCCGCTGAGGAAGATCATGGCGGTGATCATGAGCAGGAAGGCGACCCACGGATTCCCCGTCCTGCCCACGAGCGTCATGATCGGCACGGTCAGCACCATGCCGCCGACGGAGAAGCCGAACATGACCGGGCGGCGGCCCCAGCGGTCGGAAAGGGCGCCGGCGACGGGCTGCATGAAGATGAACAGGAACAGGGCGGCGAAGCCGATGAGTGAGGCGGTCGGCTTGGGGATGCCCGCCGTGTTCACCATGTATTTCTGCAGGTAGCTGGTGAAGGTGTAGAACGCCACCGTGCCGCCGATGGCGAGGCCGAGAACGGCGAGAACCTGGCGGCGGTGTTCGCGCAGCAGGACCCGCAGTCCGCCACGGGAAGGCGAGCCTGTAGTCGCGGAGCGCTGGAAGTGTTCCGATTCCATCATGGTGCGGCGGAGGTACATCACCACGAGTCCGGCGATCGCGCCGAGCACGAACGGCACCCGCCAGCCCCACGCGTACATCTGCGCTTCGGTGAGCAGCGACTGCATCACGATCATCACCAGCAGGGCCGAAAGCTGCCCGACGGTGATCGAGACGTACTGGAAACTCGAGTAGAAACCGCGTCGCCGAGGAGTGGCGATCTCGGACAGATAGGTCGCGCTCGAACCGAACTCACCGCCCACCGAGAGACCTTGCGCGAGCCTGGCGACCACGAGGATCACGGGCGCGAGGATGCCGATCGACGCATAGCCGGGAGTAAGGGCGATGGCCAGCGAGCCGAAGCTCATCAGCGTCACGGACAGGGTCAGCGCGGCCCGGCGGCCGAACTTGTCCGCGTAGAGGCCGAGAAGCCAGCCTCCGAGCGGGCGCATCAGAAAGCCGACGGCGAACACGACGGCGGTCGAGAGCAACTGGGCCGTCAGATTTCCCTCGGGGAAGAAGCTGGCCGCGAAGTAGATGCTGAACGAGGCGTAGACGAACCAGTCATACCACTCGACCAGGTTGCCGAGGCACCCGCGGACCACGTTCGCGACGACACCGGGTTTCTTGTGCGGCAAGGGAAGCTCCTTCGCTCCGGGAACGCCGACCATCATGAGCTGTGATCCCTGCGGTTGAGAAATAGAAATCCGCGATGGGCACATACCCGGTCGGCATGGTCTACCCGAGGAAGTCGTTCACCAGATCGCTCGATTCGGGACGGCACTCGTCGAAGTAGGCATGGCGCGCCCCGGCGAAGAGACTCATCCGCGCGTCGGGAATCCGGTCCGTCAACAACGGCGCGTTCGCCACGGGTGCGAGCAGATCGTCGTCACCGTGCAGGACCAGGGTGGGCGCGGTGATCTCCGGAAGCACCTCCCAGGCGTCGTGCGTGTTGCTCGCGACCAGATGCCCGCGCACCGCGTGCGGCGGCATGCCGTGTGCGCCCAATACCCGGTACGGACCGGGATTGGCCGCACGCCAGGCGGGGGTGTACATCAGATCCTCCAGCGTCTCCCGCGCTTCCGCGGAGGACCGCCGCGCCAGGGCCAGCCGCACGTCGTTCGACCGCTCGACCCCGTGCGTGCCGCCCGGCGAGGTGCAGCCGAGCACGAGCCGCCGCACCCGATCGGGATACCGCGCGGCGACCCACTGGGCGACGCGCCCGCCCATCGAGGTGCCGTAGACATCGGCCTCGCCGACGCCGAGTTCGTCGAGGACCGCGAGCACGTCGTCCGCGAAACCCGGTGTGGAATAAGCGGAATCGGGCGCGTCGCTGCCGCCCGTACCGCGGTAGTCCATGGTGATCGTGCTCGGGAAGTCCCCGCGCGTGCGATCCCACCACGTATGGTCGTTCGCCTGCCCGGCCAGCAGTACGAGCGGCCTGCCCGTGCCGTGCCACTGGTAGGCCAGCCGGGTGCCGTCGGCGGCGACGGCGTTGCCGGTGAGCGTGCTCATTCTTCTCCTGTTCGGTCTTCCCAGAGCCGTGCCGAGGGCCATTCGCCCTCCCGCACGGTCCGGTGGATCTGCCGGACGAGCGCCCGCGCGACGGCGTCGACGGCGGGCGTGACGCGACCCGTCCTGGGCGTACCGAGGACGACGGTGCGCCAGATCTCCGGTTCACATACCGGAGCAGCGCTCAGCACGCCGTCGGACACGTCCGCCGCGATGCCGATGCCGGGCAGGATCGTCCAGCCGTGCCCGCCGAGCACGAGACGTTTCTGCAGTGTCATGGCGTTGGTCTGCACGGTGACCTCCGCCTCGGCGTCCGCCTCGCGGGCCGCGCCGTCGATGAGAGTGCGAAGCGCGTGACCCTCGGAGGGCATCACCAGCGGATGCGCGGCCACTTCGGCGAACGGGACGGGCTGCGCGGGATCGAGCCCGGCCGACGGGGGAGCGACCGCCCACAGCCGTTCCCGGACCAGCGGACGGACGTTGAGCGACGGCGTACTGGTCAAGTTGTAGAGCAGGCTCAGGTCGACGTCGCCGTCGTCGATCCACCGCTGGAGGTGCCCGGAGTACGCGGTGAGCAGCCGCAGTTCGATGCCCGGATGCTCGCGGAGCACTTCCGTCGTCAGCGGCGCGGCGAGCCGTTCCGCGGCGCTCTCCAGCAGGCCGACCGTGACGATCCCGGTGACCACGCCGGGTTGCGGGGCCAGCTCGGCCCGGGCCCGGTCGAGTTCGGTGAGCGCCCGCCGGGCACGTTCGACGAGCGTCGCGCCCGCCTCGGTGGGGCGCATCCCGTGGCGGGTCCGTTCGAACAACGGCACCCCGAGTTCCTGTTCCAGGGTACGGATCTGCCGGGTGACGGCGGGCTGGACCAGGTGCAGCAGCTCGGCCGCGCGGGTCACGCTGCCGACCTCGGCGACGGTCACCAACGCCTTGAGCTGCTTGAAGTCCACCTTCGCTCCTGCTCATCGCGGTCCGGTATGCGACCATCATGATTCGGTATTTCACAGACCGTCACATCATCGCTCATGATAACCACATGACCGAGGAAGAGACCGAGATCGTCGCGCTCGTGGCCGGGTTCGTGGATCGCGAGGTCCGGCCCGTCGCGCGGGAGCTCGACCACGCGAACACCTATCCCGGGAAACTCATCGACCAGATGAAGGCGATGGGTGTCTTCGGGCTCGCCGTGCCCGAGCCTTGGGGCGAGACTCAGGTCTCCGCCCAGTGCTACGCGTTGGTGACGGAGGAGCTGGCGCGTGGCTGGATGAGCCTCGCCGGCGCGATGGGCGGCCATACCGTCGTCGTGAAACTCCTTGCCACATATGGCACTCAGGAGCAGAAGAACGCCTACCTGCCGAAGCTGGCGACCGGTGAGATCCGCGCGACGATGGCGCTCACGGAACCCGGTGGCGGCTCGGATCTGCAGGCACTCCGCACCACGGCGCGGCGCGAGGGCGACGAGTACGTGGTCAACGGCAGCAAGACGTGGATCACCAACGCGCGCCGGTCCCAGCTGGTCGCGTTGCTGTGCAAGACCGACCCCGCCGCCGAACCGGCGCACAAGGGGATCTCCGTCCTGCTGGTGGAGAAAGGGCCGGGTTTCGAGGTCTCGCGGGATCTGCCCAAACTCGGTTACAAAGGTGTCGAGAGCTGCGAGCTTTCCTTCGACGACTTCCGCGCGCCGGCGACGGCCCTGCTCGGCGGGGTGGAAGGACGCGGATTCGGTCAGATGATGCGCGGCCTGGAGATCGGCCGGATCCAGGTCGCCTGCCGGGCACTCGGCGTCGGACGGGCCGCGCTGGAGGATTCCCTGCGCTACGCCCAGGAACGCGAGAGCTTCGGCAAGCCGATCTGGCAGCACCAGTCGATCGGCAACCATCTCGCGGACATGGCGACCAAACTCGAGGCCGCCCGCCAGCTGACGCACCACGCGGCGCGACGCTACGACTCGGGCGAACGCGCGGACCTGGAGGCGGGGATGGCGAAACTGTTCGCCTCCGAGGCCGCGATGGAGATCGCGCTCGACGCGGTCCGCATCCACGGCGGCTACGGCTACTCGACGGAGTTCGACGTCGAACGGTACTTCCGTGACGCGCCACTGATGATCGTCGGCGAGGGCACCAACGAGATCCAGCGCGGCGTGATCGCCCGCCAGCTGGTCGAACGGCACCGCATCCCGTCCTGAACACCGAGGAAGGCAGTATGCGCCAACCACTAGAGGGAATCACCGTCGTCGCGCTGGAACAGGCCGTCGCCGCTCCGTTCGCCTCCCGGCAGCTCGCCGACCTCGGTGCGCGTGTCATCAAGATCGAACGCCGCGGCGTCGGCGACTTCGCCCGCGGCTACGACCGGACCGTGCACGGCCAGTCGAGCTACTTCGTCTGGCTCAACCGGGGCAAGGAAAGCGTGGAACTCGACATCAAGGATCCGGCGGACCGGGCGCTGCTCGGCGCGATGATCGGCAAGGCGGACGTCTTCCTCCAGAACCTCGCGCCCGGCGCGGTGGACCGGCTCGGCCTCGACGCCGGGACGCTGCGCGCGGAACGTCCGGAACTGATCCACTGTTCCATCTCCGGCTACGGCCCGGAAGGTCCATATCGGACGA
Source organism: Amycolatopsis sp. TNS106 (assembly GCF_019330265.1). NCBI lineage: Bacteria > Bacillati > Actinomycetota > Actinomycetes > Pseudonocardiales > Pseudonocardiaceae > Amycolatopsis > Amycolatopsis sp. TNS106. Next base: position 825,974 of record NZ_CP024972.1, read on the forward strand.
AGAAGGCCTACGATCTGCTGGTGCAGTGCGAAACCGGGCTCGTGATGTCCACCGGAACCCCGGAGACACCGGCCAAGGCGGGGATCTCGATCGCCGACATCGCCACCGGCATGTACGCCCACAGCGGCATCCTCACCGCGCTGTACGACCGCGAGCGCACCGGCGAGGGAGCGAGCCTGCACGTCGCGATGATCGACTCGCTCGGCGAATGGATGAGCCAGCCCGCCTATTTCTCCCGCTACGGCCAGGAGCCGCCACGGCGCACGGCGGCGGCGCATCCGTCGATTTCGCCGTACGGCCCGTACCGCACCGGTGACGACAGAATCTTCCTGAGTGTCCAAAGTGAACGCGAGTGGACCGTGCTGTGCCGGGATGTCCTGGGACAGGAGGCGCTGGTCGAAGATCCGCGCTTCCGGAGCAACGACGACCGCGTCGGCAACGACGGCGAACTCACGGCGATCCTGGAGGAGACCTTCAGCGGCCTGACCGCGGACGAGGTCGGGGACCTGCTGGAGCGCGCCGGGATCGCCAACGCCCGGTTGCGGACTCCGGAGCAGTTCACCCGCCATCCGCAGCTGGCCGCGAGGAATCGTTGGCGTGCGGTGGAAACCCCCGCCGGACCGCTGGAGGCGTTGCTTCCGCCGGTCGAAGTCGCGGGCCGGGAACCGGTCATGGGGCCGGTGCCCGCGCTGGGGGCGCACAACGAGTCGATCCGGGCCGAGTTCGGTGCCCGCCAGGAGGTGCGAACGTGAAGGAAGTCCTGCAGCCCGGCCCCGCGGAGGCGCTGGCGTCGCTGCTCGACGTCGAGTCGCCGGATCTGGACCGCGACGGCCTGCCCTTGCTGTGGCACTGGTTCTACCTGCTGGACCGGCCGGCGCAGGCCGACCTGGGGCCGGACGGGCATCCGCTCCGTGGCACGGAGCCGGGACGCCGCCGGATGTGGGCGGGCGGGCGGGTGCGGACGCTCGGCCCGCTGCGGTGCGGACTGCCCGCCGAACGGCGGACGGAAGTGCTTTCCACCCAGGAGAAACAAGGCCGCACCGGCCGCCTGACCTTCGTCGTGACGGGCCACAAGATCGTCCAGGGTGGTGAGGTCGTGGTCGAAGAGGAGCAGGACATCGTCTACCGCGACGCCGCTTCCAGGCAGGCCGACGCGCCCGTCGAGGAACCGGAAGTGCCGGTGGCCGACGAAGAATGGGAGATCGACGTGTCACCGACACTGTTGTTCCGCTTCTCGGCACTGACCTACAACGCTCACCGCATCCATTACGACCGCGATTACGCCCGCGACGTCGAGGGTTACCCGGGGCTGCTCACCCACGGCCCGTTGCAGGCGCTCGCGATGGCCGAAGCAGCCCGGAGGCGGGGGAGTGGTGGGAGGCTGGCCTTCGACTATCGGCTCGTCTCGCCCCTGTTCGACCATCAGGGCATGATCGTGCGAGCGGAGGACACGGGCACCGCGGTGCGTGATCGCCACGGACGGCGGACGGCGACCGGAACGGTACGGAGCCTCCGCCGATGAACGATCTCCTGAGAAGCGCGAAGACCTTCCTGTTCGTTCCCGGACACCGGCCGGACCGGTTCGCCAAGGCTGAGGCGAGCGGTGCCGACGTCGTCATCCTCGACCTGGAGGACGCCGTCGCGCCCGATCGGAAAGAGGCCGCCCGTGCGCACGTCCGGGCGTGGCTGGCGGAAGGCCATCAGGCGGTCGTCCGGCTGAACGCCGCCGGAACCGCCTGGTACCACGAGGATGTCGCGAGTATCGGACGCGCGTTCGCGGTGATGCTGCCCAAAGCCGAGAACCGTGCGGAGATCGATTCCCTCGCCGGGCGGCTGCCGGGTGTCCCGATCCTCCCGCTGGTGGAAACCGCGGCCGGGATCGCCGGCGCGGTGGAGGTCTGCCGGGCGGACGCGGTGGTGCGGCCCGCCTTCGGCAGCGTGGACCTGGCCGCGCAGCTCGGGGTCGACCACCGGTCGCACGAGGCGTTGCGGTACGCGCGGTCGGCCCTCGTCGTCGCCGCGGCCGCCGCGGGCAGGGCGGCCCCGATCGACGGTGTCACCACGGCGCTCGACGACCAGGCCGCGCTCGCCGCGGATATCGGCCACGCCAAGACCCTGGGGTTCACCGGGAAGCTCTGCGTGCACCCGCGCCAAGTCGCCGCCGCGAATCACGGGCTGGCCCCGTCCGACAGCGAGATCGAGTGGGCGCGGGACGTGCTCGCGCACGCCGGCGACGGTTCGGTGGCCGTGGCGTGCGGTCAGATGGTCGACAAACCGGTCGAAGCAAGGGCCAGGGCCATCCTCGATCGCGCGGGTGGCCCGTTCCGGCCGGCCGGATGACGCCGATCTGGCCCTGGTAGCGCCCGCCGAGTGGCGGTAGCGTTCCGGCCGGCGGACTTTTCGTTACGGGCGAACGGAAAGAAGGCGTGGTCCCATGCACGAACCGGTACTGACGGAGTTCGCGACCACCGATCCGGAGCAGGCGTGTGCCCTGATCGCCGAGGCGTACCGCGACAACCGGTTACGGGTCCGGGGCAGCGTCGAAAACTACCGGTTCGAGCACAACCGCTGTGATCTCGGGGATGTGCACATCGATTTCCTGCACAACACGCTGACCACGGAGGTCGCCGTCCAGCCGCTCGACCGGATGGTGCTGCTGCGGGTGCTGGGCGGTGAAATCGAGATCGACGACGGCATCAACGACCGCAGGCTCGGTCCAGGGGACGTGTTCGCCGGCCCGCATCCCGGTCACGACTATCGGACGCGTATGCACGGTACGCGGCTGCAGGTCACCGGTATCGATCTGGCTTTGTTCACCGGGACCGACCCGGCGCAGGACGGCGCCGCGATCGAGCGGTTGTGGTTCGAACCGGTGTGTCCGGAGAAGGCACGACGATGGTGCCAGACGGTCGAATACGTGGCCGGGCTGTTCTCCGAACCGGGGGTCGAGAGCGGACCGCTGGTGCTCGGCGCGGTGGGACGGCTGATGGCGGCCATGGCCTTGGACACCTTCACCACGGGCGAAGGCGAGGGGCGCCCGTGCGACCGGCGGGACACGCTCCCGGCCACTGTGCGCCGCGGGATCACTTTCTTGGAGACGAATCCGGATCTCGACCTCGGTGTCGCCGACATCGCCCGCGCCTGCCGGGTCTCGGTGCGTGCCCTGCAGCTGGCGTTCCGGCGGCATCTGGACACCACCCCCATGGCGTACCTGCGCCGGGTCCGGCTGGACCAGGTGCGAGCGGAGCTCCGCGCCGCCGTCCCCGGCGACGGTGCGACGGTCACCAGGGTCGCGGCGAAATGGGGGTTCCTGGACGGCAGCCGGTTCAGCGCGCAGTACCGCGCCGCGTTCGGTGAATCCCCGGGCAGCACTCTGCGGAGACCCTGAAGTTCGTTTTCGTCGGTGCGAGTGTGCGTTTTCGCCGCTGGCCCGGCGCGCGCGGACCCTGTTCCATGAATCCTGACCACCGGTGGGCCCGGCCCCCGCTCACCGGTGTGTCAGACCGAACCGGCCGGCCGGTTCCCTCAACGGGGCGCCGCGGCGATCCCGTCGTACATGACCCGGCGGACCGCGCGGCTCATGGCGGCCTGCCGCTCCGGCGACGGGTCCCGCAGCTCGGACAGGATCGACGCGAGGATCATCCCGTTGATCGCGCGGGCGGTGGAGTCGATGTCCAGGTCCTCGTGCAGATAGCCGAGGCGGACGCCGTGCCGCAGGTAACCGGCGGTCAGCTCGGCGGCGGTCTCGTAGAAGTCCAGCACCCGCTCCCGCATCTCGGCGTCGATACCCGCCGCTTCGAGCAGGAGGAACCGGGCCATCCGCGGGTCGCTGCCGAAGATCCGGGCGAGCGCGTCGCCGATCCGGGCGCTCTGCTTGCGGTACTCGGCGAGGCTGCTGACCGCGTCCGGCGCGTTGTCCGCGGCCAGCGCGCCGACCACCTTCTCGACCAGGTCAGTGATGACGTGGTCGACGATGTCCCGTTTGTTCTGGAAGTACCGGTAGAAGGTGCCGTGCCCGATGCCCAGCCGGGCGGCGATGTCGGCGATCCCCGTCGCGTGGTAGCCGCGTTCGGCGAAGCAGTCGAACGCGGTCTCCACGATCTCGCGCCGTAGTTCCTGCTTCTTCCGTGCGGCCCTGCTGACCGGGGTCTCCGTCGTCATCCCGCCAGCTTATTGCCCGGCGCGGACAAATGACATACCGTTCCGGAAATGACACGTCATTCCGCGAGAGCGCTGGTGCTCGGCTGCGGCGGGACCCTGGGATTCGCCTGGACCGCCGCGGTCCTCGACGCGCTCGGCTGGGATCCCCGCGAGGCGAAGGTCCTGGTCGGGACGTCGGCGGGGGCCGAGGCGGTGGCCATGCTCGGGGCGGGCATCCCGGCGAAGGCGATCCTCGACGCGGTCGCCGGCGCGCCCGGTGGAGACGCTGTCGTCGCCGCGCATGTAGCGCGGGTGCCGGGCAGGTTTCCGCCGGTGCCGTCTCCGCGCTGGCCCGCCACCGGACTGGTTCGGGCCGCGCTGCGCCGGGACGTCGACCCGCTCGCCGGTCTCGCGGGTCTTCTGCCGCGCGGCGGGGGAGACGCCGGCTGGCTGCGCGAACTCGGTGACGCGCTGGCGCCCGGCGGCTGGGTCCCGCATCCCGCGACCTGGCTGATGGCCGCGGACCTGACGGGAAAGCGGATCGCGCTCGGCTCCCCGGGAGCGCCGCCCGCGCGCCTCGGTGAGGCGATCGCCGCGTCGTGGGCGATCCCCGGTTGGTTCCCGCCGTCCATCGTGGACGGACGGCCGCTGGTGGACGGGGGCACGGTCTCGCCGACGTCGGCCGACTTCCTGCTCGGGCAGGACGTCGGCGAGGTCGTGCTCATCGCGCCGATGAGCAGCGAGGGCGGGGCGCCGGCACGCGGTCCGGCCCGGTTCGAGCGCCTGCTGCGGACGGCGATGACCAGACGTGTCGACGACGAGACAAGGCGGCTGCGCGCGGCAGGTGTCCGGGTGGTCCGGATCGAACCGGGGCCCGCCGATCTCGCCGCCATGGGTGCCAACTTCATGGACGGACGGCGACGCGAGCACGTGCTCGCCACGGCGCTGAGGACGGCGCCGGGCCTGGTCGCCGACGCCTTCGAACGAGAAGGAGTGCGCGCGTGAGCAAGTACCCGGAGCTCGATCTCGACGGCGCGCACGTGGCGATCACCGGTGCGGGGCAGGGCATCGGCCGCGCGACGGCGGAGCGCATGGCCGCGCTCGGCGCGCGCGTGTCGATCGGCGATCTCGACCTGGAAGCCGCGGAACGGACCGCGGCCGACGTCGGTGGCACCGCGCACCTCTTGGACGTCGCCGATCCGGCCTCGTTCGCCACCTTCCTCGGTGATGCCGAGCAGGCGAACGGGCCGCTCGCGGTGCTCGTCAACAACGCCGGGATCATGCCCAACGGCGGTTTCCTCGACCTCTCCGCCGCGCTGAACCGGGCGACCATGGAGGTCAACGTCTTCGGCGTCGTCCACGGTATGCGGCTGGCCCTGCCCGGCATGCTGGAGCGGGGCCGCGGCCACATCGTCAACGTCGCCTCGCTGGCCGGGAAGTTCCCCGTCAAAGGGCTGGCGATCTACAACGCCAGCAAGTTCGCCGTCGTCGGGCTGACCGCGGCGACCCGGCTGGAGTACGCGCCGCACGGCGTGAGCGTCTCCGCCGTGCTGCCGTCGGCGGTCGACACAGCCCTCGCTTCGGGGCTCGACATGCGGCCGATCCCCAAGGTGAAACCGGGCCGGATCGCCGACGCCGTCGTGGCTTCCGTCCGCACCCGCGCGGCGGAGATCGCGGTGCCCGGCTACGTCGGTGCGCTCGCCACTCTCGCGGCCGTGACACCCGAACCGGCGCTCAACGCGGTCCGGCGGCTGGTTCGCGACGACCGCGCCCTGCGGCCCGATTCACCGGAGCGGGACGGCTACCGCGCCCGCCTCGACCAGGACACCCACCGGGAGGAAAACGCATGAACGCGCAGTACGACGCCGTCGTCGTCGGGGCCGGTTTCGGCGGGATGGGCGCGGCGATCCAGCTGAACCGGCTCGGCTACGACAACCTGCTCATCCTCGAACGCGAGTCCGGTATCGGCGGCACCTGGCATGTGAACCGCTATCCCGGGCTGGCCGTCGACATCCCGTCGGCCACCTACTCGTATTCGTTCGAGCCGAATCCGCACTGGTCGCGGCTCTTCGCGCCCGGCGCGGAACTCAAGCGGTACGCCGAGCACGTCGCGGACAAATACCGGCTGAGGCGCTACATGCGGTTCGGGTCGGTGGTCACCGGCGCGGTCTGGGACGAGGCGAACGCGCACTGGACGGTCTCGCTCGCCGAGGGCGCGCCGGTCACCGCCAAGTATCTTCTCACCGCGACGGGATTCCTTTCCCAGCCGAAGAAACCCGATATCGCCGGGATCGACACGTTCGGCGGCAAGGTCATCCACACCACCGCCTGGGACGACGAGTATGACCTCGCGGGCAAGCGCGTCGCGGTGATCGGCACCGGCGCGACCGCGGTCCAGCTGATCCCCGAGATCGCGAAGACCGCGCGTGAGCTCACCGTGTACCAGCGGACGCCGATCTGGGTGAGCCCCAAACTCGACTTCCCGGTGCCCAAGGCGGTCCGGCGCGCGTTCGCCGCGGTCCCGCTCACCCAGCGGGCCGCCCGGCTGACCGGTACCGCGCTGCTGGAACTGATGATGGTGTCCGGTGTCCTGCACTACAAACAACTGCCGATGGCGAACCGGCTCGGCAAGCTGTGGTGCCAGGCGCATCTGCGCCGTCAGGTACGGGATCCGCGGCTGCGCGCGGAACTGACGCCGCGGTATTCGTTCGGCTGCAAGCGTCCGACGTTCTCCAACGAGTACTACCCGGCCTTCACCAAGGACCACGTGCACCTGGAGACGACTTCGATCGCGAAGATCGACGAAACCGGGATCGAGACCGCCGACGGAGCGCGCCGGGAAATCGACGTCCTGGTGCTGGCGACCGGATTCGACCTGTGGGAGGCGAACTTCCCGGCGATCGAGATCATCGGGCGCGACGGCCGGAACCTCGGGAAATGGTGGCGGGAGAACCGTTTCCAGGCCTACGAGGGGGTGGCGATCCCCAAGTTCCCCAACTTCATCTCGCTCAACAGCCCGTATTCCTACTCGGGACTGTCCTATTTCACCACCATCGAGACACAGATGCGGCATATGGACCGGCTCTTCGGCGCCATGCGGCGGCGCGGCGCCACCGAGTTCGAGGTCACGCAGGAGGCCAATGACGCGTTCCTCGACCGGATGACGGAACGCCTCGGCGACTCGATCTTCACGCTCGGGAACTGCGCTCCGGCGAACAGCTACTACTTCAACCCGCACGGGGAGGCGACGCTGCTCCGCCCCTCCTCCACGCTGAACGCCATCAAGGAGGCCGGGAGCTTCCCGCTTGAGGACTACACCTTCAGCTCGTGAGTGGTAAGGACGGTTAGAACCGTCCTTACCACTCACGAGACGTTTACTGCCTGCGGAGCCGCAGAGTCACGGCCGCGCCCGCGGCGGCGAGGAAGACCGCGCCGAGCGCATACGGCCACCACGGCACCTCGGTGTCGCCCACCGGAGTGGCGCCGTAACCACCGGCGGCACCGGTGCGGTCGTAGGTCGAGCCGGGCAGCTTGTCGCCGTAACGGTTCTGCAGGGCCTCGCGGTAGGCGGCGAGGGTCATCGTCTCGCCGGTCTTCGCCACCGACGAGCCATCGAGGACGGTCACGGTGTCCCCGTCGACGGCGTACCAGGCGCCCGCCTGAGGTTCGCTCAGGAGGTAACCCTTGCCGGCCTTCGCCGCGAGGCGCTTTTCGACGTCACCCGAGGCGACGTTGTAGACCGACCAGCCCGAGCCCTCGCGCTGCGACCACACGGTCGCGGCGTCGCCGTTGCCCAGGGTGGCGGGGGTGGCGACATAGGCGAGTTCGGCCGGGACGGAGGAAGTACCGGCGATGAAGGCCGCGGTCGGCTGGTAGACCGCGACCGGTGTCCGCGGATCGGCCTTGGCGGTCCTGGCGGCGACGGCCGTGTCCGCCTTGGCCGCGCCGGGGAATTGCGCCTTGGCGAGCCGTTGCGTGGTCGCATCGCTGGTGACCACTGTGGACACTGCGGCGAGGTCGGCGGCGGTGGGCGCGCCGCTGGGTGCGTCGGCGGCGGAGGCCTGGCCGCCGAGCGCCAGTGACAGTCCGAGGGCGAGGATCGTGGCGCCGAGGAAGGTTCGCTTCATGGTTTCAGTCCTTGATCCCGTAGACGGTGTGGGTCCAGGTGAACGAGTTGTTGGACCGGTAGGCGTTATAGCTCATCTGGTTGTAGCGGGGGCTCGAGCCCCACGGGTCGCCGTAGTACACCGTCGTCGCGCCATTGGTGTTGTCGTAGCCGTAGAGCACGTGCATGTGCCCGCCGCCGTTGCGCCAGCCGATCCGGGTGCCGATCGGCTGCCGCGCGTCGACCTGGCTCTTGATGGAGGCGAAGCTCAGCGTCTGGCCGGACGAACTGTAGGTGCCGACGTTGCTGAACCCCAGCCAGCGGAACACCCGCTGCTGATCGCTCAGGTAGCCCTGGTTGTTCGCGCAGTCCGTTCCGGATTCGTTGTGCGCGATCTGGCAGAACTTCGTCTGGGTGAGGGAGTGCCCCCACCACGCGGCGATCGTGTTGCCACTGGCGTCCCAGCACCAGTTGCTCTTCTCCTGTGCCTGCATCCTGATCGGGATCGTGGTGGCCGCCGTGACGGCGGGTGCCGCGGAAGCGGGCGCCTGCAAGGCGACCAACGCGGCGACACCGGCGAAGGCGGTGGCCAGCCCGCGCCTGAATGAGGTCTTCACCGTGGGAACACTCCTAACTGGATGGTCGAACGCGAAGCAAGCGCGGGCGGCTACCCGTAAGGGACAGGTGGGGACTTCGGCTACCCGACTGGGTGACCGACCGGCGCGAGCAGGGGACGTGCGCTGTGGCGAGGTGACAGAGGGGCACTGCGAATAGTCTGAGATTCACCCTCTGGTGGCCTCGTGGCAAGGTTCGCGGCAATACCTAAGGGTCCGTATTGCCGAAGCGAGTGCCGCCGTCACCGCAGGTCGGCGTCGCCCGTTCGAGTTAACGGCGCGGAGGGGTCGTGACTCCCGTGGTGTGGACCAGCGGAAAGCACGCGCACCCCGGTCACTGTTCGTGTTCCCGCCTTTCGGCGGGTGTCCGATCGGTATGGTCCCGAGCATGCCGACGATCGGTGCGGCACCGGTGTTCGTGGCCCGCGACACCGAACTGGCCGAACTGGTGCGCGTCGCCTCGCGCCCGCCGTCGGTCGCCGTCGTCGAGGGCGAGCCGGGTGTGGGCCGCAGCCGTCTGCTCCGAGAACTGGCCGCCCATCCCGGGATCGCGTCGCGGGTGGTCTGGTCCGCCCGGTGCGGGTCCTTCACCCGGCCGGGCCGGCTGGCACCGCTGGTCGACGCGTTGCTCGGGAAGAGCGACGTCGCCGCCGCCCACGCGGCCGGTTTCTCGCCGGTGACAGGGGTCCTGCGACGACTGCTCCCCGAATGGTCCCCGTGGTTGCCGCCCTTTCCGGAGAACGCGGACGCCGAGACCGTCCGGCAGCAGGAGTTCCGCGCCGTGCGCGAAGTGCTGACCGGCAGCGGTCCGGCGGTACTGGTACTCGACGACGTCCACTTCGCCGACGACGACACGTGGGAGTTCCTGCGCGGGCTCGCGGCGTCCCCGGCGCCATCGCTGAGCGTGGTGGTGAGCGCGGCCGCGTGCGGACCGCGGCGATTCTCTCCGCTGTGCGAGACCGCCGCGCATTTCTCGCTCGCCGCGTTCACCGAGGTCCAGGTGCGGATGCTGGTGGACGCGACCTTCGGCCGCTGCGCGCCGGATTTCGCCGAAGCCGCGCACCGGCGCACGTCCGGGATCGCCGTCGACCTGACGGCTCTGGTCCAGAGCATCGGCGACACGGCCGAGGCGCTTACGGCGGACAGACTGGCGTCGGCGACCGTGCCGCCGCTCGTGCGAAGCCGGGTGTCCGGCCTGATGACGGCCCTCGGCCCGGCCGCGCAAGACGTCGTCCGCGCGGCCGCGGTGCTGGGATCGCCCGCCGGCGAACCGGAGCTGGACGCGGTCGCGGCACCTTCGCCCGGGGCGATCTCCGGCGCGATCACCGAAGCGGTGGAGGCGGGACTGCTGCGGGATCTCGGCCGTGGCCGCTATGTCCCGGGGAGCCCGCTGATCGCCGAAGCGGTCTACGCGTTGCTTGCCGGACCTCAGCGATGCGCGATGCACGGACGGGCCGCAGCCCGGCTAGCCGCTAGTGCCGAACCTTTCGCGTCCCTCATCGCCCGTCACGCGCGGCTGGCAGGCGACATCGCCGCGTGGACACAGTGGACGGGTGTGGCGGTCGACAACGCCATCGAAGACGGCCGGACGGAGGAAGCGAGCCGCCTGCTCGAAGCGGCTCTGCGGGACACGGAGCTCCCACGGACCGCGCGCGAATCGTTCGCCGTCCGGCTCGGCAGGGAACTGCCGCGCAGTATCGCGCACGCCGGTACGGTCCGGCTGCTGCGGGAGATCCTGCGTGAATGGCCGCTGAGCAAGGCCGCGCGGGGCGAGATCCGGGTCCATCTCGGGCAGGTGCTGATCAACCAGGTCGGCAAGGTCGAAGCGGGCAGGCTCGAGATCGAACTCGGCGCGGCCGACCTCGGCAGACGCCAGGCGCTGCTCGCCAGGGGGCTGGTCACCTTGGCGCTCCCGCATATCGGCACCGTCCCGGTGGAGGAGAACTTCCGCTGGCTCGACGAGGCCGAACAGGTGAGCAAGGGGGAACACGACGCCGGGCTGCTGGCCGCGATCGCCGCGAACCGGCTTTCGGCGCGGATGCAGATCGCCGATCCGGAGGCCTGGGACGACGTCGCCGACCTGCCACGGGCTCCGGAGTCGGCCGAGGTCTGCCGCCAGGTGGCCCGCACCTACATCAACCTGGCCGACGCGGTGGCGTGGAACGGGCATTTCCCGGTGGCGCGGGCCTATCTGACGACGGCGCGGCGACTGATCCGTGACGACCACCAGCCCTATCTCGACGCGCTGGCCGACGGCACGGAACTGCGGCTGGATCTCGCGATGGGGGAGTGGGCGAGCGTCGCGGAGAAGGCGCGGGCGATGCTGACGCGGGTCGACAAGGACGGTTCACTGGCGGCCGAGCCGCTGCTGGTGCTCGGCTGGTACGAGTACGGGCAGCACCGGCCGACGGCGGCACTGCGCAGTTTCGACGCGGCGTTCGCGCTTTCCGCGGGCAGCGTCCCGGTGCAGGCTTCGGCGTACGCGGGCCGCGTGGCGGTCCATCAGGCGGGCAAGGACCTCCAGGCGGCGAGGCGCCTCGCCGAGTTCGGCCTGGAGACCGTGCGCCGCAAGAACAATTGGGTCTGGGCGGCCGAACTGATGCCGTTCGCCGTGCGCACCATGCTCGGGCTGGGACAGCACGTCGAGGCGCGGGAACTCCTCGCGGAGTACCGGCAGGGGATCGACGGCAAGGACGCCCCGGTCGCGAACGCGTCGGCGCTGCTGTGCCGGGGCATGCTCACCGAGGCGCGTGGCGAAACGCTCGCCGCCGGTGACCTGCTGCTCGGTGCCGCGCAGGCCTACAGCGCGCTGCCTCTCCCGTATTTCGCCGCCTATGCCGGCGAGCTCGCGGCCGGATGTTTCTCCGAAGCCGGGGAGCGGGCGCGGGCCGTCGCGTCCTTCACCACCGCTGAGACGACGTACGCGAGGCTCGGCGCGGCCGTGGACGCGCTCCGCTGCCGTCGTTCGCTGCGGCGATGCGATCCGGAGATGCCGCGGCGCGGCCGCAAGGGATACGGCGAAGCGTTGTCGCCCAGGGAACTCGAAGTCGCCCGGCTCGCCGCCCGGAACCTCACGAACCGGGAGATCGGCGAGCGGCTGTTCCTGTCGCCGAGGACGGTCGAGATCCACGTCGGACGGGCGCTCCGGAAATTGGGCCTGCCTTCGCGCACCGTCCTGACCGAGGACCTGCTCAGCGACATTCCCTAAGTGCCCGTATTCGCTGATTCGCTGGGTACGCCGGAGAGAAACCGCAGGTGAGAGGCGCTTTCTTTAAATAGTGGGCCGTCCGCCGCGCTCCACTATTGTTCCGTTTCCGCCGCCGATCGACAGTTGTCGGGCAGTCGCGATTTCCCTGAAAGGAATCACCGTGAGCAGAAAACGGATCTTCGGCGTGGTCGTCCTGACCATGGCCGCGCTGGCGCCGGCGGCGGGCTTCGCCGGTGCGGCACCGGCCGACCCTCTTCACGCCATCAGCCCGACCGACGCCGCGCCCTTGCCGACGGGCGGTGTCCACGGTCAGAGCATCGGCGGCACCCCGGCCTCGGTGCAGGACCACCCGTACGTCATCGCCGCACTGCGGGAGGGTGGTTCGCGGCCGAGGGGGCAGAGCTGCTCCGGCTCCGTCATCGCACCGCGGAAGGTCCTGGTCGCGGCCCACTGCAAGGAGCTGGCGGGCGAGAAGAGTGTCCTTTATGGACTCGATGACCTGAGGAGCGCGGGCGGCACCCAGCTGAAGGCCGTCGACTACCAGGTCCATCCCAGGTTCACCCAGCCCTGGAACGGCTACGACGTCGCGGTGATCACCGTCGACGGCGACATCCCGGTCCCGCCCGGTGGTTACGCGAAGGTCGCCACGTCCGCCGACACCGGCTTGGAGACGCCGGGCAAGGACGGGTTCAGCCTCGGGTACGGCAAGAAGGACATCAACGACTCCACTCAGGACGTCACGCTGCACAAGCTGACGTTGCCGATCGTGAACGCGAGCCAGTGCACCGGCGTGGAGAACGGCGTCGACCCGAAGACGATGATCTGCGCCGGGTACTCCGATGGCCGCAAGACCATCCTGCCGGGGGACAGCGGAGGACCGTTCGTCGTCGGCGGGAAGGTCGTCGGGGTGGCGTCCTGGAGCCGCAGTGACTTCCGCTGGTACAGCGTCTACAGCAGGCTCAACAACGAGATGGGGGACTGGGTCGCCGAGCAGATCGGCGGCCAGCAGCCTGGTGACGCCTTCACCCTCGCGGCTTCGCCCTCGTCGGTGAAGGTCCTGCCGGGCAAATACGTGTCGGCGAGTGTCACGAGCAAACCGGGCAAGAACGGCGCCGAGAGCATCACCCTGTCGGCCTCGGGACTCCCCGAAGGTGCCAAGGCCACGTTCCAGCCCGCCACGATCAAGGCGGGCGAAGTGGCGAAGCTGACCATCGAGACCGCCACCGGGACCCCGGAAAAGGCTTACCAGGTCACGATTTCCGGTAAGGGAACCACCGAGACGGCCACCGCGGGCCTGTCGCTCACCGTCGGCGCCGGTGAACCTCCCGTCGGCGACCTGAAGGTGACCGTGAACCCGTCTTCGGGATCCGGCCGCGTGGGTTCGCTGGTGACGGCCACCGTCACCGCGACCGGCGGCACCGGTTCGATCACGTTGTCCGCCAGTGGATCCGGGCTGCCGATCACCCCGATGTTCTCGCCGCGGACCGTGTCGAGCGGCGGCAGTTCGACCATGCAGGTCTTCGCGCCGTACCAGCCCGGCACGTATCCGATCACGGTGACCGCGAAGGACAGTGGCGGCAAGACCGCGACCACCACGTACACCCTCACCGTCCAGTGACCGTCATCGAAACAGAGGGGATTTCCCATGCGTGACAAGACGAAGACCCTGCTGGCGCTCGGCCTGCTGAGCCCGCTGCTCGCCCTCGGCGCCGGAACGGCCGTCGCCGCCGAGGCCGAAGGCGTGGTGATCCCCGCCAAGGAGCACTACGGCGACCAGTACATCGTCGTCCTCCACGACGTCGCCGCCGCGGGACAGTCGGCGTCGGCCGATCTGGCGAAACGGTACGGCGGTGAGGTCCGTTCCGTCTGGACGGCGGCCATCCGCGGGTTCTCGGCCAAGAGCATGACCCCCGCGGAAGCGCGGAAGCTCGCCGCGGACCCGTCGGTCAAGGCGGTGTACGAAGACGGCACCGCACGCGGCACCGGAACCCAGCAGAACCCGACCTGGGGTCTGGACCGGATCGACCAGAAGAACCTCCCGCTCGACAAGGCCTACACCTACCCCAACGAGGGCGCGGGCGTCACCGCGTACGACCTCGACAGCGGCATCAACCCGTCGAATCCGGAGTACGAGGGGCGCGCCAGCCTCGGCAAGGACTTCATGGGTGGCGACGGCACGGACTGCAACGGACACGGCAGCCACACCGCGGGCACGATCGGCAGCAAGACCTACGGCGTCGCGAAGAAGGTCAAGATCGTCGGGCTGAAGGTGCTGGGCTGCAACAACTCCGGACCGGACTCGGGCATCATCGACGCCGTCGACTGGGTGACGGCCAACGCCAAGAAACCCGCCGTGGCGAACATGAGCCTGACCATGGACGCCCCCGGAGTCGGGGACGACGCGGTGAAGCGGTCGATCGCGTCGGGCGTCGTCTACGGCGTGGCGGCGGGCAACGCCTCCACCGATGCCTGCAACACGAGCCCGGCAAGGGTGCCCGAGGCGATCACGGTCAACGCCTCGGATTCCTCGGACAACCGGTCTTCGTTCTCCAACTACGGAAGCTGCACCGACATCTTCGCCCCCGGTTCGAACATCACGTCGCTGAGCCCGAGCAGCGGCGGTTCGGCGGTGATGAACGGGACCTCGATGGCGACACCGCACGTCGTCGGCGCGGCCGCGCTCTACCTGTCGGCCAACCCGGGCGCCACTCCGCAGCAGGTGCGGGACGCGCTGGTGAACGGCGCGACCGCGGGTGTCGTCAAGAACGCGGGCAGCGGCTCGCCGAACAAACTGCTGAACGTCTCGTCGATCGGCAGCGGCGGCCCCGGCCCGCAATGCGGCGCCAGGTCGAACACCACGCCGGTGTCCATTCCGGACGCCGGGGCGGCGGTGACCAGCTCCGTGACCCAGGAAGGCTGTGACGGCAAGGCTTCCGCGTCGCTGCCGGTTAAGGTGGACATCTCGCACACTTACACCGCGGACCTCGTGCTCGACCTCATCGGGCCGAGTGGCAGGGCCTACCGGCTCAAGGAGTCCGGTGGTGTCGGTTCGGCAGCCGGTGTGCACGAGACCTTCACGGTCGACGCGTCCGGTGAGGCGGCCAACGGTACCTGGAAGCTGAGCGCGCAGGACGTCTACCGGTTCGACACCGGTTCGATCGACGGGTTCACCATCACGTTCTGAACCCACTGAGACTCGCCGGCAGGGCGGGGAGGGAAAGCATCGGCGGGGCCGCTTCGGCGGTCCCGCCGATGTTCGTCCGCCTGGGCACCTCACGCAGGCGACGTTCCCCGCAAGCGGGCTGCCCAACCCGGCGAGGTTGCGAAAGCCACTTTCGCAACATGCCCCGGCCCTGGTCCGGCAACCCCTTGGCAGCTTCCGGCCACCGGCCGAACTGCGCATTGACACCAACTAAGCCCACCCTTAGTTTCCCCCTATAACTTTCCAAGGGGGGCGAGATGCCGAAGATCGGTGGCCGTCCGGCGCCGATCCCGTGCCGCGGACGCGAGTGATCGTCACCCATCGGATCGCCGGGATCCGGCACGCCGACCGGGTGCTCTTCCTCGAAGACGGGCGGATCTCCGAAGACGGCACCGTCGAACGACTCCTTGCGGAACAGGGCCGTTTCGCCGAGTTCTGGCGACGGCAGATCGACGCCACCGGCTGGAGGATCACCGCGAGATGACCCACACCCAAGGCGCGCCGGAATGGGTCGTGACCCGCGACGGCAGACGGCTCCACGCGATGGTGCACCCGGGGCCGGAGGGCGCCACCGGGCCGACGGTCGTGTTCGAAGCGGGCGCCGCCGCCACCCGGTCGTCGTGGGCGACGGTTCAGCCGGAGGTCGCCCGATACGCCCGAGCGATCGTCTACGACCGGTCCGGGCTCGGCCGCAGCGCCCCCGACACCGGCGGCCGTACGCTGCGGCGGATGGCCGACGACCTCAACGACGTCCTCGATCATTTCGGCCAGGGGCCGTACGTCCTCGCCGGGCACAGCGCCGGCGGTCCGATCGTGCGGCAGGCCGCCGCCCGCCGCCCGGAGCGGATCGCCGGGCTGGTGCTGGTCGACCCGACCGACGAGGCGGCGGACGTCCTCTTCGGCCGCGCCTTCCGCACCGGTGAACGCGCCATGCTTCTGGTCGGCGCCCTCCTCGCGCGGCTGGGCCTGCTCAAGGTCGTCTTCCGCGGCCTGCTGCGGGGGATCCCGGACGACGTCCGCCGCGACCTCGAACGGGAGGCGTTCACCGCCGGGACGGTGCGGACCCAGCGGGAACAGGCCCGCACCTTCCTCGACGAACTGGCCCTTTGGCGGCAGGATCCGCCGGTACTCGGCGACATCCCGGTCACCGTGGTGTCCGGCGGACTCGGCGGAGGCGGATTCTCCGACGGCATGAGGGCTCGGGCGAACGCCTCCCATGCTCACCGGGTGAGCCTCTCGCCCGGTGGCAGGCACGTTATCGCGGAGCGGTCCGGCCACTACGTCCCGTTGACCGAGCCCGATGTGATCGTCCGCGAAATCGTCAGGATGACGTCAGCGCACGCCTGAGTCCTTCGTAGGTCGGGGCGAGCGCCCGGAGGGTCGCGGCGGCACGCGCGTCATTCTCGACGACGAGGTCGTACTGCAACGAGCCGATCAGCCGGGCCTGCATGGTGAGGACGGCGGCGGCCTCTTCGCGGCCGACCCGGCGCAGGCACGCCGCGGCGTCGGCCGTCCGTCGAGCACCGAGGCGCACGACGAAATGGACGAGCAGTCCCCGCAGGTCCGCGTCGCCGCCGCGGGCGATCCGGTCGGCGAGCGCGAGTGCCGCGTCGCCGTTGCCGAGCGTGCCGGGCGGGAGCCCGGTGTCGTTCTCCCCGCTGAGCCGCCTGATCGCCCTGGGGAGCGAGGCCACGATCGCGGCCTCGTCCTCGACGACGGTGTGCCGCACGAACTTCGTCCGCATCGTGTGCGGTTTGCCGTAGGCGACCGTTTCCGCGCGCCAGGCGGCGGCGAAATCCGCCAGCGGGATCCGTGCGTACGGGTATCCCTGCGGGTCGTGGGCGGTGACGGACTCGTCGTCCGCGCCGAGCGCGACCAGGAAATGGTCGGCGCCGATCGGGCCGGTCATCCCGGGCTGGTGGCGCAGGTGCCCCATTTCGACCGGGCCGAGCAGGACCGGGCCGTCGGCGAGGCTTTTCACGAGCCGGGCGAAGGCGGCGTCCGGATCCGGCTCGCTCGCCGTTTCCGCGCGCCAGCCGAGGACGTCGAGGGCCTCGCCGATACCGAGATCGGGATCCCAGCCGAAGGCGTCGAAGAAGGGCAGCGAACCGCCGATCAGCTGCATGCCGAAGGGGCTGCCGGTCACGGTTTCGAGTACGTCGGCGCCCGGAGCCTCGGGGCCGAGCATCATCGCGAGGGAATGGGCGTAGCAATAAGGGCCGGAGCCGCGATAAGGAAGATCGATCACGTGTTCGACGATGGCACTTTTCGCGCGAAAACGCCACTGCCGGTCTCGTCCGTTGTGGACAGTGATTCATCACCCGTCCGGGGGTTTCGAGGCCACTCAACGGGTTTTATCCAGGCGACACCGGCGGCCCCGGTTGCCCTCGACGATCAAGCCACTCCAGGATGACCACGACTTGAGCTCGCTGTCGCCGCCGTCCTGACCTGGGCCGACGGAAGCGAGGGGTGAGGCGGAGGCGGCATGGCGGAACGTCGTGGGCGGAATCGGTGGCGCCGGGGCATGGCGGTGCTCACGACGATCGTCGTGGCTTTGCTGATGAATGCCCCGGTACCCGCGAACGCCCAGATCCAGCCTCGCGGAGCGGGCACCGAGCGGCCGATCGGGCCGGAACCGGTGTATTCCGGACTGGCGCACGGTGGCATCACGATGGCCGCCAACTCCGTCGTCCAGTGCGGCGTCGGCGTGGTCTGCAACGAGTCCGCGAGCAACGCGAGCCCGGTGTCGTGGATCAAGACCGACCCGGCCGCGCCCGGCAACACCGCGTCCGCGGCGAGCTTGAACGTCCCGGCCGGCGCGAAGGTGCTCAACGCCCGGCTGTACTGGCAGTTCAACCCCGTCGCCAGCAGCGGGACCTCCGGCGACGGGAACCGGGGCAACCAGGTCTCGATGAAGACCCCGGGCTCGAACGCCTACCAGCGGATCACCGCCGAAACCTACGACTGGTTCCCCGCGACCACCACGGGCGGCTTCCCGACCCTGTACGCCTACGGTGGCGCCGCCGACGTCACGTCTCTCGTGGCGAACGCCGGCACCGGCCAGTACACGGTGGCCGACATCCAGGCCTGCCAGGGCCAGTCGATCAGCGGGACGAACCTCGGCTGCTGGGGTGGCTGGTCACTGGTGGTCGCCTACGAACTGCCCAGCGAGCCGCTGCGCTACCTGCAGGTGTGGGACGGTCTGCAGCGAGTCGCCGGTGGCAGCACGCCGAGTTCGGCGACCATCGCCCTGAGCGGGATCAAGGCGCCGACGTCGCGCCAGCCCAACGTCGAACTCGGTATCGTCGCGGGTGACGGCGACGCGCCCATCACCGGTGACTATCTCCAGGTCGGCCCGGACGCGTCCAGCCTCCAGACCATCGCCATGCCCGCGCCGGGCGGCGTGGTGACCAACAACGCGTTCAGCAGCCGCATCGACCGGGTCACGGCCACCGGTTCGGGCACGAATGTCACGTCGCGCGACCCCAATCCGGTGAACAACGTCGGCTACGACTCCCGCAGCATCGACATCACCGGCAAGGTCCCCGCCGGGACCACCGCGCTCCAGGTGAAGATCGGCACCGTCGGCGACGCGCTGTACCCGCAGACGATCTGGCTCGTCACCGACGCGCTCGAACCCGACCTCCAGATCACCAAGGCCAACGACCCGGTCGGCAACACCGACGACAATCCGCCGGGTTACGTCACCAAGGGCAGCGAGATCACCTACAGCTTCGACGTCGCCAACCGGCACGCCGACGGCAGTGTCACCGATCTCGACACCGCGACGAACGTGGTGCTCACCGACACCTTGCCCGACGGCGTCACGTTCGTGGCCGGGTCCAATCCGAACTGTTCGGCGGCCGGGCAGCTGGTCACCTGCAACCTGCGGAATCTGAGGCCGGGGCAAGCGCAGAAGGTGGACTTCAAGGTCAAGGTCGGCGCCTCGGTGCCGGACGGCACCAAACTCGACAACACCGGCAAGGTGACCTTCCGCGGCGAGGACACCGGGCGGCCGCAGGAGCGCACGTCGAACACGGTGCGGAACACGGTCGCCTCGCCGGGATACCAGCTGACGAAGACGGTCGACCTCGCCGAGGCGATCCCGGGTGACACCCTGACCTACCAGGTGGCCGTGCGGAACACCGGCGTGATCCCCGTGCCCGCGTTCACGGTGCGCGACACCTTGCCACCGGGAACGACCTACGTTTCGTCCAGTCCTTCGAAGGGCACCGCGTCCGGTACCGGGCCGATCGATTGGGCCGTGAACGGCCTCGCCGTCGGAGAGACGGCCACGCTGACCGTGCGCGTGAAGGTCGAAGAGGCCGCCATCGGCAAGGAGCTGGTGAACCGCGCGAACGTCCCGATCGGGCCGCCGCCGGTCGTCCCGCCGGACAACCGCTGCCCGGACGATCCCGCCGCCGCGTGCGCGAAGACCGAGGTGCCGTCACCGTCGTACACGGTGACGAAGACCGCGGACAAGGAATCCGCGAACCCCGGTGACGTCGTGCGCTACAAGGTCACCGTCGCCAACACCGGAAAGGTCACCGCGGCGGACCTCAAGGTCGTCGACGATCTGACCGGGGTGCTGGACGACGCGGTCTACCAGAACGACGCCACCGCGTCGCCCGGTGCGGTGTCCTATGTGGAGCCGAAGCTGACCTGGACGGGCACGCTCGCCGCGGGGGCGAGCGCCGAGTTCACCTACACGGTGAAGGTCAAGAGCCCGAACACCGGTGACAACCGGCTGAAGAACGTGGTGACGTCGGAGACCCCGGGCGGTAATTGCCCACCGGGTTCGACGGATCCGAAGTGTGGCACGACGACGCCGGTGTCGGGTCTGTTGATCGAGAAGTCGGTGGACAAGCAGTCGGCGAATCCGGGCGATGTCGTGAAGTACGCGGTCACGGTGCGGAATACGGGCCAGACCAAGTTGAGCGGTGCGACGTTCACGGACGATCTGACCCAGGTGCTCGATGACGCGGACTATCAGAACGATGGTGCGGCGACGGTCGGTGGTGTCACGTATGCGGCGCCGAAGCTGACGTGGACCGGTGATCTCGAAGTCGGTGCCACGGCGACGGTGACGTACACGGTGAAGGTCAAGAGCCCGAACACGGGCGACAACGTGCTCAGGAACGCGGTGTCGTCGGAGACTCCGGGCGGGAACTGTCCGCCGGGTTCGACGGATCCGAAGTGCGGGACCACGACGCCGGTGTCGGGTCTGTTGATCGAGAAGTCGGTGGACAGGCAGTCGGCGAATCCGGGCGATGTCGTGAAGTACACGGTGACCGTGCGGAACACGGGGCAGACGAAGATTTCCGATGCGACGTTCACCGACGATCTCACGCAGGTGCTCGATGACGCGGACTATCAGAACGATGGTGCGGCGACGGTCGGTGGTGTCACGTATGCGGCGCCGAAGCTGACGTGGACCGGTGACCTGGAAGTCGGTGCGACATCGACGGTCACCTACACCGTGAAGGTCAAGAACCCCAACCCCGGCGACAACCTGCTCAAGAACGCGGTGTCGTCGGAGACTCCGGGCGGGAACTGTCCGCCGGGTTCGACCGATCCGAAGTGCGGGACCACGACGCCGGTGTCCGGGCTGACGATCGAGAAGTCGGTCGACAAGCAGTCGGCCGACCCGGGCGATGTCGTGAAGTACACGGTCACGGTGCGGAACACGGGCCAGACCAAGTTGAGCGGTGCGACGTTCACCGACGATCTGACGCAGGTGCTGGACGACGCCGACTACCAGAATGACGGTGCGGCGACGGTCGGTGGTGTCACGTATGCGGCGCCGAAGCTGACGTGGACCGGTGACCTGGAAGTCGGTGCGACATCGACGGTCACCTACACCGTGAAGGTCAAGAACCCCAACCCCGGCGACAACCTGCTCAAGAACGCGGTGTCGTCGGAGACTCCGGGCGGGAACTGTCCGCCGGGTTCGACGGATCCGAAGTGCGGGACCACGACGCCGGTGTCGGGTCTGTCGATCGAGAAGACCGTGGACAAGCAGTCGGCGAACCCCGGCGACATCGTGAAGTACACGGTCACGGTGCGGAATACGGGCCAGACCAAGTTGAGCGGTGCGACGTTCACCGACGATCTGACGCAGGTGCTGGACGACGCCGACTACCAGAATGACGGTGCGGCGACGGTCGGCGATGTGTCGTATGCGGCGCCGAAGCTGACGTGGACCGGTGATCTCGAAGTCGGTGCCACGGCGACGGTGACGTACACGGTGAAGGTCAAGAATCCCGCTTCTGGCGACAAGAAACTCATCAACACGGTCACCTCGGAGACTCCGGGTGGTAATTGCCCGCCGGGTTCGACGGATCCGAAGTGCGGCACGACGACGCCGGTGTCGGGTCTGTCGATCGAGAAGACCGTGGACAAGCAGTCGGCGAACCCCGGCGACATCGTGAAGTACACGGTGACCGTCACCAACACTGGTCAGACGAAGCTGACGGGTGCGACGTTCACCGACGATCTGACGCAGGTGCTGGACGACGCGGACTATCAGAACGATGGTGCGGCGACGGTCGGCGATGTGTCGTATGCGGCGCCGAAGCTGACGTGGACCGGTGACCTCGGCGTCGACGAGACGGCGACGGTCACGTACACGGTCAAGGTCAAGAACCCGAACACCGGCGACAACCGGCTCAAGAACGTCGTTTCGTCGGAGACGCCGGGCGGGAACTGCCCGCCGGGCTCCACGGATCCGGACTGCGGCACGGAAACCCCGGTTTCGGGTCTGGAGATCAAGAAGACCGTCGACAAGCAGTCGGCGAACCCCGGCGACATCGTGAAGTACACGGTCACGGTCAAGAACACCGGTCAGACGAAGCTGACCGACGCCACCTTCACCGACGATCTGACCCAGGTGCTCGACGACGCCGTCTACCGGAACGACGGAGCGGCGACGGTCGGTGGTGTCACGTACGCGGCGCCGAAGTTGACGTGGACCGGCTCGCTGGAGATCGGGCAGACCTCGACGGTCACTTACACGGTTCAGGTGAAGAATCCGGGCGACGGAGACAAGAAGCTCGTCAACGCCGTCACGTCGGAGACCCCGGGCGGGAACTGCCCGCCGGGCTCGACCGATCCGGACTGCGGCACGACCACCCCGATCTCCGGGCTGCTCATCAAGAAGACCGCCGACAAGAAGTCGGTCGACCCCGGCGACACGGTGAAGTACACGATCACCGTCACCAACACCGGGCAGACCAAGCAGGACGCGGCCACCTTCACCGACGACATGACCGAAGTCCTGGACGACGCCGAGTACCAGAACGACGGAGCGGCGACCATCGGCAGCGTCACGTACGCGGCGCCGAAGCTGACGTGGACCGGCTCGCTGGAGATCGGGCAGACCTCGACCGTCACCTACACGGTCAAGATCAAGAACCCGGACACCGGCGACAAGAAACTGTCCAATGTGGTCACTTCGGAGACTCCGGGCAACAACTGCCCGCCGGATTCGACCGATCCGAACTGCGTCGCGGACGTGCCGTCGCGCGAACTGACGGTCAAGAAGACGTCGGACAGGCAGACCGCGAACCCGGGTGACGTCGTCACCTACACGGTCACCGTCACCAACACCGGCAAGGTCGACCTGGTCGGCGAGGATGCCGCACGGGTCACGGACGACCTGTCCGAGGTGCTCGACGACGCCGACTACGCCGACGACGCCGCGGCGGCCCCGGTCGCCGGGACGTTCGCCTTCACCGCGCCGAACCTGGTGTGGGCGGGCGATCTCCCGGTGGGTGCTTCGACCACGCTGAAGTATTCGGTGAAGGTGAAGAACCCCGTGACCGGCGACCACGAACTGCGGAACACCGTCAGCACCAACACCCCGGGCACCTGTCCGCCGCAGTCCGACGACCCGGCGTGCTCGACCGTCACTCCCGTTCCCGGCATCTCGCTGGAGAAGAAGGCGGACAAGGCCACGGCGAACCCGGGCGACGTCGTGAAGTACACGGTGACCGTGCGCAACACCGGCAAGACGAAGCTGACCGGTGCGACGTTCACCGACGACCTCACCGAGGTCCTCGACGACGCGGTGTTCCAGAAGGACGGCACGGCGACGATCGGTTCGGTGACCTACGAGGAACCGAAGCTGACCTGGACCGGTGACCTGGAGATCGGGCAGACGGCGACGGTCACGTACAGCGTCAAGGTGACCAAGACCGACGGCGACGGCAAGCTGACCAACGTCATCACCACCGACACTCCGGGTGGCAACTGCCCGCCGGGCAGCAAGGATCCGAAGTGCGGGACGACGACACCGCTGTCGAGCCTGAAGATCAAGAAGACCGTCGACAAGGCGGAGGCGAAACCGGGCGAGGTCGTGACGTACACCGTCACGGTGGAGAACACCGGACAGGCCACAGTGGACGACGCGACGTTCACCGACGATCTGACCCAGGTGCTCGACGACGCCACCTTCGACGGCACGGCGAAGGCCAGTACGGGAGCGGTCACCTACTCCGCGCCCAGGCTGACCTGGAAGGGCGTGCTCAAGCCGGGGGAGAAGGCCACCGTCACCTACGCCGTCACCGTGCGGAAGCCGGCGATCGGTGACCACCGCCTCCGCAACGTCGTCACGTCGGACACGCCGGGCGGCAACTGCCCGCCGGGTTCGGCGAACCCCGACTGCGGCACCGACACCCGGGTGCCGCCGGAGCCGCCGACGCCGCAGCCGCCGGACAAGCCCAACCCGCAACCGCCGACGACCCCGCGTCCGCCCGGGCTGGCCGTGACCGGCTCACCGGTGAAGACGATGACGGTGCTGGCGCTGGGCATGCTGGCCATCGGCGCGCTGCTGCTCCTCGCCGGACGGAGGCGCCGGGAGTCCTAGGCGCCGGGGTCGTGAGTGATAAAGAGCGTTAGAACGACCTGTCTGAGTTCAGGACATCGTGAACAGTTGATGTTTCAGGACATCGTGAACACTGACCGGCCTGTCGGCGTGATGACCAGGGTGTTTGTGGTGATCATCCGGCGATGGGCAGTACAGGGTTTTCGATGGATCCTGAGTTCGTCGCCGCGGTTGCGCGGGTCGCCGCGGGCGAGAAGATCAACATTTCGGGGTTCTGCCGTGACCGCGGCATCTCCCGGGGCGTGTTCCACAAGTATGTGACCCGGTTCAAAGCCGAGGGCGTGGATGGGTTCATCCGCCGCAGCACCGCTCCGCGTCACCATCCGACCGCGTTCGGGCCGGAAGTGGCCGAGGCGGTGCTGCGGGCCCGCAAAGAGCTCGAGGACGAGGGCTGGGACAACGGGCCGATCTCGATCCACTGGCGGCTGGAAGACGCCGGGTTCGAGCCGTTGCCGTCACGGTCGGCGATCTACCGGATCCTGCGTGATCGCGGCCAGATCACCCCGGAGCCGCGAAAGAGGCCCCGCACGAGGCGCCGGTTCGAATACGCCGACCCCAACGGGTGCTGGCAGATCGATGGCATGGAGTACTACCTGGCCGATGGGCAGAAGGTCTGCATCATCCAGATCCTCGACGACCATTCCCGCCTCGACGTCGGCACCTACGCCGCGGCCAGCGAGAACAGTGCTGACACCTGGGCGGCGTTGCAGCAGGCCTTCGCCGGCTACGGAGTACCGGTGAAAGTGCTCTCCGACAACGGCTTGGCTTTCTCCGGCAAGCACCGTGGCCTCATGGTCGAGCTGGAACGCCACCTCGCCGGAGAGGGTGTCACCACGATCGCCTCCTCGGTCTATCACCCGCAGACCTGCGGGAAGAACGAACGCGTCCACCAAACCCTGCAAAAGTGGCTCGCCGCACGACCCCCAGCCGAGAACCTCGTTGCCCTGCAACACCTTCTCGACCAATACCGGCACACCTACAACACCCAGCGACGGCACCAGAGCCTCGACGGCCAGACCCCGCAGCAACGCTACGACGCCAGCCCCAAAACCGCGCCATCCACCAACCGGCAAGCCCCCAGCGGCACCACCCAGCGGCCGATATCCGCCACCGGCGTCATCGCGTTCTCCGGCTGCTCCATCGTCCTCGGCCGACGCTGGGCAGGCCACACCGCGACCGTGTTCTGGCAAGGCGACCGCATCACCATCATGATCGGCGACACGGTCACCCACCAGCTCACACTCAACCGCTCAGTACGCTACCAACGTCTCACCAACCAGAAACCGTTCACGAAGTCCTGAAACACATCTGTTCACGAAGTCCTGAAACAGGACAGAGCGTTAGAACGACCATTACCACTCACGACCCCAGCGCGACCGTCACGCGGTCTTCGGTACCGCGATCAGCGCTTCGACTTCGACGACCAGCTCCGGCTTCGCCAGTGCCGCCACCACGATCAGCGACTGGGCAGGCCAGTCCGCTTCCGGGTACCACCGGGTGAAGGTCTCGCGCATCGCGGTGCGGAACCCGGCGAGGTGCTCGGTGCCGGAAAGCATGCTGAACACCTTGACCAGGTGTTCCGGTCCGGCGCCCGCGGCCTCGAGCAGCCGCTCGAGGTTGACGAGCAACGCCCGGGTCTGGGACTCGGCGTCGGGCCCGGCGAGTTCGCCGTCGGGGCCGACACCGATCTGACCGGCCACGACGACGAGTTCGTGATCGGCGGGAACCGGACCAGATGGCTGTACGGGCCGATCGGCGCCGCCACGGTCTCCGGATTCCAGCGCTGGATCATCGGTCCCCTCTCGTTCATCAAGGAAATCGCCTCCAAAGTACCGATGATTCCGGGGCGCGGCGGGAGTCTCACCTCCGGACGACGACTACTGGAGGGACTCCGGATGACGGATTCAGGAACGAAGACCGAGGTCTGGCCGCTGATCCACGCCGAGCGGGCGGCACTGGCGAACGACCTCGCGGAGCTCACCGAGGAGCAGTGGAGAACACCGTCGCTGTGCGCGGGGCTATCGGTGCGCGAGGTGCTGGCGCATCTCACCTCGGCCGCGAGTCTCACCCCGCTGCGGTGGCTGGCGGGCGTGATCCGCTGCCGGTGGGATTTCGACAAGCAGGTCGCCATGCGGCTGGCCGAGCAGATGGGGGACGACGGCGCCGACACGCTGGAGCGGTTCCGCGGTGTCGTCACCAGTACGACGAAACCGCCCTTGCCGAAGCCGGCGATGCTCGGCGAGACGATCGTCCACGGCGAGGACATCCGTCGTCCGCTCGGCATCCGCCGCGATCACCCGATCGACGTCCTCACCGCGCTGGCCGAGTACTACCAGGGGTCGGACCTGGTGGTGATGGCGAAGGGGCGCATCGGCGGGCTGCGGCTGCAAGCCACCGATGGCCCCTTCGCCACCGGGAGTGGTCCGCTCGTCTCGGGAACGACCTTGGCACTGATCATGGTCATGACCGGACGGGCGGCCTACCTTGACGAACTCGACGGCGACGGGGTCCCGATCCTGCGGAAGCGGGTCCTTTCTCAGGACTGAGACTCGAGGGGAAGGCCCGCGTCTGCCCAGTCCTCGATGCCCTCCCGGTACTTGCGGACGTCGGTGTAACCGAGGGCGGTGAGCCGGTCGGCGACCTGGCCGCTGTTCGGGCAGGCGGGGTTCGAGCAGTAGGTGACGATGGCGGCGCCGCGATCGGGCAGCACGGTCGCGGCGTGCGCGTCGACGTCGGCGAGGACCAGGGGAACAGCGCCTGGCAGATGCTGCTTGGCGTAGTACTCGCCACCCAGTGCGTCGACCACCGTCACGGTCTTCGCGTCGATCGCGGCCTTCAGTTCGTCACGGGTGATGAGTGCGGTCATGTCGCTACCTCCAGTTAATCGGACTATAGTCCGGATGTGCCTCTCGACCATAACGGACCGCAGTCCGCTTCTGCAACCTCGTTGGAACTCCTGCGTACGCCGCCGCCCAAGGAGCGCGCCGACGCCGCCCGCAACCGGGCCGCGATCCTGGACGCGGCGGCGGCGCTGTTCGCCGAGCACGGCGTCGAAGCGGTGTCGATGGATCAGGTGGCGGCGGCCGCCGGCGTGGGCAAGGGCACGCTCTTCCGTCGCTTCGGGGACAAGGCGGGGCTCGCCGTCGCCTTGCTGGACGCGCGGGAACGACGGCTCCAGGAAGGGATCCTGCACGGCCCGCCCCCGCTGGGCCCCGGCGCTCCGCCGGTCGAACGGCTCGTCGCCTTCGCCGACGCGTACGTCGATTACGTGCTCGAACACCTGCCGCTCGTGCGGATGTCGGAGACCGCCGCGCCAGGGGCGCGCTATCGCATCGGGGCCTACCGGTTCTGGCACCGGCACGTCGCGCTGCTGCTCGACGGCACACCCGACCCCGAGCACGCCGCGCACGCCCTGCTGGCCCCGCTCGCGGCCGAACATCTGACCGCGTTGCTGCCGGAACTGGGAGAGGACCGCGTCCGCGCCGGGATCACGCGCCTGTGGCGGCGGGCCGGATCCCAGTAGGGTGTCGGCGAGACCCGGGAGTGTGTCGATGAAGGTGGAGAGCCGGAAGCATCGGACGGCCAGGCAGGCCGTGCCGGCGCTGCTCGCCGCCGTGCTGACCGCGCTCGGCCTGTTCCTCGCGCTCCACACGGGCGGTCCCGCGTCAGCGGACGAGCCGCGCGGGGCGGACGCGACGGTCGACTCCTCGGTCTCCAACGCCGTCGCGCCGGTGCGCGCCGCGGGCAGGCTCGCCGCCGAACCCGCGCTCCTGGGTGTGCACGGTCACGGTGACCTGCCTCTCTTCGGCACCGTCCCGCACGGACCGGCGTCCACGACGCTGCTCCGCCTCAGCGAACTCCACGACGACGTCACCCCTCCCTCGCGCTCGGCGAACCGCCTCGCGCTGGGGGATCGCGCTCCTCCTTTCCCGGCAGCCCTCTGAAGCTGAACGGGCGCGCGGTCCGCGTGCCCGAACCGGGAACCCCTCGAGGAGAACTTCGTGCCGCGCGAAACCGCGCGGCGAGGCATGACCGGGCGAGCCGTCGTCTCGCTGGTCGTCCTCGCCGCGACCCTGTACCTGTTGCTGACCACCGCCCCGCGCCTGGGGCTCGATCTGCGTGGTGGCACGCAGATCGTGCTGGAGACCAAGGATTCGCCCACCGTCACCGCCGACGCCCAGACCACCGACCGGACACTCGAGGTGCTGCGCCGCCGGGTCGACGCGCTCGGCGTCGCCGAGCCGATGCTCGCCCGCTCCGGCGACAACCGGATCATCGTCGAACTGCCCGGCGTGCGGGATCCGCGCGAGGCCGTCGAGGTGATCGGCCGCACCGCGCAGCTGTCCTTCCATCCCGTGCTCGCCACCGCTTCAGGCGACTCCCGTGTCCTCAATGACGAGAGCGGGCAGCCGATCACCCTGGGACCCGCCGCGCTGACCGGCGAGGGCGTCGACGAGGCACTCTCGTCGATCGATTCCCAAGGCGGCGGCTGGCTGGTTTCCGTCGACTTCAAAGGGGATTCCGGCCGTGCCTGGGAGCGGCTGACCGGGCAGGCCGCCTGCTCGCCGCCGGGCGATCCGGCGAGGCGGGTGGCGATCGCGCTCGACGACAAGGTGATCTCGTCGCCGCAGGTGAGCCCACAGGTCGCCTGCGGGGTCGGGATCGTCGGCGGGAGCACGCAGATCACCGGGCGGTTCTCGCCCGCCGAAGCCAAGGACCTGGCGCTGCTGATCAACGCGGGCGCGCTGCCGACACCGGTCGAGATCATCGAGCAGCGGACCGTCGGGCCCACCCTCGGCGCGGCCGCCATCGACGCCAGCGCTCGCGCCGCGGTGATCGGCCTGGCGCTGACCGCGCTGTTCCTGCTCGCGGTGTATCGCCTGGCCGGGCTGATCGCCGTGGGCGCACTCGTGGCGTACGCCGCCGTGTCCTATGCCGCGCTGCTCGCCGTCGGCGCGACACTGACCTTGCCGGGTCTCGCCGGCTTCGTCCTGGCGATCGGCATGGCCGTCGACGCGACCGTGCTCGTCTTCGAAAGGGCGAGAGAAGAACATTCCGTCAAGCAGGGAGGTTCGCTGCCGCGGTCGGTCAGCCGCGGGTTCAGCGGCGCGTTGTCGGCGATCGTCGACTCGAACGTGACCACCCTGCTCGCCGCGGGGCTGCTGTTCTGGCTGGCGTCCGGCCCGGTGCGCGGATTCGGGGTGACGCTGTCCATCGGTGTCGTCGTGGCGTTGTTCATTTCGCTCGTGCTCACGCGTTTGCTGCTGCACCTCACGATGCGAGGCGTGGTCGCGCGCAAACCACGGCTGTCCGGGCTCACCCACGAGGGCCGGGTCCGGCGGTGGGTGAACCGCCGTGATCCCGGGTTCCTCGGGAAACCCAAGCGCTGGCTGATGGTCGCGGGTGCGCTCGTCATCGTCGCGATCGCGGGACTGTTCGTGGCGGGCCCGAACCTCGGCGTCGAGTTCACCGGCGGCCGGGTCATCGAATACAGCACCTCGGCGCCCGCCGACGTCGAGCGGGTCCGGGACGCGGTCTCCGACGCCGGATTCCCCCGTGCCGTCGTGCAGACGTCCGGGGAAAAGGACATCTCCGTCCGCACCGAACCGATCGGCGAGGACGCCACCGAACGGATCCGGGCCGCCGTCGCCGGGGTCGCGGGCGACGCGACCGAGATCCGCGACGAGCAGATCGGCCCGAGTCTCGGCGCCGAACTGCGCACCAAGGCGGTGCTCGCGCTCGGCCTCGCGGTCCTGGCGCAGCTGATCTACCTGGCGGTGCGGTTCGACTGGCGGCTCGGCGTGGCCACGGTGGCCGCGCTCGCGCAGGACGTCCTGATCATCCTCGGGATCTTCGCCTGGCTGGGCAAGTCCATGGACGGTGTCTTCCTCGCCGCGCTGCTGACGGTGATCGGCTACTCGGTCAACGACTCGGTGGTGGTCTTCGACCGGGTACGGGAAGTACGGGGGCAACGCCGCAAGGAGCCGTTCTCGCGGGTCGTCGGCACGGCGGTCCTGCAGACGCTGCCGCGGACGATCAACACCGGGATCGGGGTGCTGTTCGTCCTCGGGGCCCTGCTGTTCCTCGGGGACGGATCGCTGGCCGACTTCGCCCTCGCGCTCCTGCTCGGTCTCGTCGCGGGCACAGTGTCCACAGTGGCCACTGCCGGTCCCGTCGCGATCCTGCTCGATCAGCGGTGGCCAGGGGCCGCACGTCCCGTCCGGAAGGCGTCGCCCGCACGACAGCGGGACGACAACGGCGCGGTGGTGTGATCGACGTTCCTTTGTGGACCGCCGCACTCGGTCCGGCCTCTAAGCTCGTTCCCGGTGGCAGGGAGTCCACCGGGAACGAGGGGCGGGGAGATGATCCAGAGCGTGCTCGTCGGCGCGGTCGTCGTGCTGGCTTGGACGATGACGGCGGCGCGGCTGGAGCGGTGGCAGATCACCGCGCCGATGGCGATGGTCGCGGCCGGGCTGGCGATCGGGTTCAGCACCCGCAACGATCTCGGCAACGGGCTCAACACCGAGATCGCGCTCAACGCGGCGGAACTGATCCTCGCGCTGCTGCTGTTCGTGGACGCCACCGCGGTCAAGGGCGGCTATCTCGGCCACGACGCCAAGACCGCGGTGCGGCTGCTGCTGATCGCGCTGCCGCTGACCATCCTGATCGTCATGGGTGTCGGCCTGCTGGCGCTGCCGGGCCTCGGCTGGGCGGCGGTCCTGCTGATCGCCTGCATCATCGCCCCGACGGACTTCGCGCCGGCGACGTCCGTGGTGCACGACGTCCGGGTGCCCGAACGCGTGCGGCATCTACTGAACGTCGAAAGCGGCTACAACGACGGCGTCGTCGCCCCGGTGTTCATCTTCGCGCTCACCCTCGCGGGGAGCCATCACCAGGCGAACACGCCGGGCGAGGCGCTGCAGACCGCGATCCCGGCGGCGTTGCTGGCCGTGCTGGCGGGCTCCGTCATCGGGGCGGTGGCCGCGGTGGCGATGAACGTGACGGCCAGGCACGGCTGGTCGACCCGGCACTCCGCGCGGGTCGCGGCCGTCGCCCTGCCGCTGCTGACCTACACCGCCGCCGTCGCCATCGGCGGCAACGGCTTCGTCGCCGCGTTCATCTGCGGGATCGCCTACAAGACCGCGCGGCATCCGAGCGAAGACGAACTCGGGCTCGCCGAAGACGTCAGTTCGCTGTGCGGGCTGCTGATGTGGTTCGTGTTCGGCAGTACCGCGGTGCTGGTGCTGTCCTTCGGGCTCACCTGGGGCATCGTGCTCGTCAGCGTCGTGGCACTGACCGTCGCGCGGCTGATCCCGGTGCTGCTCACCTTGCTGCGGACGGACTTCCGGTGGAAGGACCGGATGACCATCGGCCTGCTGGCCCCGCGTGGCGCGGCGTCGATCGTGTTCGGCCTGCTCGCCTTCAACTCACTCGACGGGGACGCGGCGGACGTCGCGTTGAGCGTCATGGCGGTGACCGTGCTGCTGAGCGTCGCCGCGCACGGTGTCGGGGCCTCGGCGTTCCTGAACCGCAAGTCGAAGAGGTCTTGACCCTTGGTGTCGCCGTAAGGCCCCGGTCAGCCGCTCATCGCCTTCCTGATGGCCGCCTCGAGCTCTTTCACGTGCTTCGAATTCATGCCGCCGTAGGTGAAGGTGTTCATGTCGACCTTGTCGGCGTACATGGGCACGTCTTCGACGATCGTCTTGGACGCCCCGTTCACGTCGAAGACGAGCATTCCCGGCTTGAACGCCGTCGGCGGGATGTTCTTGATACCGCTGATCTTCTCGACGGTGAAAGTGTGCTTCTTGTAGTTGAGTCCCTTGACCGCGGCCTTGATCGTGATCGTCCGGCCGCTGAAGCTGATGGAACGACGTCTGGCGTGGATGTGCACGAACCCTCCCCTGGGCGCGAAAGAAGGCACTTTAGGAGAGTGGAAACGGGAGAAGTGGGCGTCGTTTCCGAACCGTTATCGGCTCAGTTGTCCGCCGTCTCCACGTCGTCCACGGTGAGGTCGTACGGCTCGGCGCTGTTCCACAACGCCTCCGCCTCGCCCAGGAACGTCCTGTACGCCGAGCCGTCCGCGGGCTGCAGCACGAACTTCGGATCACCGGCCTGGTACGTGTAGTACTCGGCGAACAGTGCCGAGCCGGTGGCGATGACCCCGATCGCGATGGGATGCGCGACGAGCCGGACCGCGAGGTCGCCGCCGGTCGAGCGGTTCAGTTCGGCCAGCACCCGCAGCGTGTGGAGGACCCGCTCCCGCGCGCTTTCCGGCGAACGCACGGCGTGGTAGCGGGAGGCGGCCGTGTCGATCGCGGGCGAATGCGGGTCGATCAGCACGAACCGGATCTTCGTCCCGGCGCGCAACCGTTCTTCGAGTTGGCCGTAGCTGTTGTTCACCAGGGTGTTCCGGGCCATCCCGGTGATCAGGAGTTCGCTCGCGCCGTCGATCGCCTCGGTGAGCGCGGGGCCGAAGTCCTCGCTGAACACCGGGCGGCGCGCCCGCGCGACCTGGTCCGCGGGAGACAGCGGCCAGGGTGTGCCGTCCTCCCACAGCCGTTCCGCCTCGTCGGCGAAGTGCCGGTACCAGGGAGCGTCCTTCGGTTCCACTGTGAACACCGGCGCGGCCTCGGCACTCGGCCGGTATTCGTAGTGCTGCACGCAGATCAGGCCCCGTTTGCCGGAGACGTCGAGACAGTTGAACCCGGCGGACGGGATCCGCGACGACACCCGGATCTCCAGCCTGCCGCCGGTCCTGCTCTTCAAGGAGGTCAGCTCGTCCAGGGTCGCCAGGATCCGTTGCCGTAGCCGCCCCTGTCCGAGGCTCTGGGAGATCCGGCGATCGGCGATGGCGACGAGCTCTTCGTCGGTCGGATCCAGCACCAGTACCCGGATCCGTCCGCCCGATTCGAGGATCGACCGGATGTCACTGCGCATTCCCTGCACGGTCCTGGTCATCGAATGGCCGATGAGCAGGATGTCGAACGCCGCCGCACGCCGGGAGATGAGATCCGCGGGGAATTCCGGTTCGAAGAACGACGCCGGGCCACCCCGGTTGGCGTCGCGGACCTGTTCGGTCAGCCGCCGCGAGCGGATCTGGGAGAAGGCGAGCAGGGCCAGCAACGCCGTCACCACGGACGAAAGCGTTTTGACGTCCGAGATCCCGGTCGCGCCCAGGACGGTGAACGCCAGTGCGACGGTGCCCAGTACGTACAGATCCAGGTTGTCGTCGGTGATCACGCGCGCCAGCGATCGCCGGATCCGTCCACGCTCCGCCACTGAACCCCCTCGTCGTCGGTTCCGTGGACACGGTATCGGCCGGAGCCCTGGCGTGTCCTGGATTCCTGACATCGATGGCATCGCCGAACCAAGCGATACGAAGCCATTTGGCTCATGCGTTTGTCTGGTCCAGTCCAGTTATGTCTACTAACGTAGAGGGATGGAGCTGGAACTGCGCCACCTGCGTATCATGTGCGCGATCGCCGAACTCGGGAGTATCACCAAGGCGGCGAACACGCTCGGAATGGCGCAGCCTGCACTGACAGCACAACTGAAGCGCATCGAACGGACCCTCGGCGGGAAACTGTTCCTGCGCGACCACACGGGCACCCGGCCGACCGCGCTCGGCCTCCTCGTCCTCGACAGGGCGAAGATGGTGCTCCCCGCCGTGTCGTCGCTGCACGACGAGGCGGCGCGGCTCGCCCAGCACGCCGGTACCGGCGAGCCGGTGACCCTGCGGCTGGGCTCGGCGACGGGGCCGATGCTGGGGGCGCTCCTGCAGCGCCTCGGCACCACCCATCCCGACATCCATGTCGCCACGCATACGTCGTGGTCGGCCAACAAACTCGCGGACATGACCGCCGAGGGCGCGCTGGACTTCGCCTTCGTCGGCGTCTGCGGTGACGCCGCGCCGCCGCCCGAGCCCGGTCTCCGCTGGCGGACGCTCGCGCATCATCCGGTGTTCGTGCTGATGTCGGCGCGGGACGAGCGGGCGCAGCGGCCCGAGGTCGAACTCGGCGCGCTCGCGAACGAACGGTGGTGCGCGACGCCGGGTGACGGCTGTTTCGGCGACTGTTTCGCCTCCGCCTGCGCGAGATCGGGGTTCACGCCGCGTTCGCTGTACGAAACCGATGTGCTGACCTGCATCGAGATGGTCGAGTCGGGACACGCGGTGGTGCTGTGCCAGCCGCTGTTCCACGAGATCCCGGGCATCGTCGCGGTCCCGATCGCGGGGAATCCGCTGAGCTGGCGGAACCTCGTCGGCTGGTCGGAGCGCGGGGAGATGGGGCCCTTCGCCGCGGAGATGATCGCCCTGTCCCGCGCGGTGTACGGCGAACTGATCGACCGGCGGCCGGCCTACTCGAAGTATCTGGAGTTGAACCCGGGGTACGGCGTGGACTACACGGACGCCGGGATGCGCTGACCTGCGGGGAAGCGGTCAATAGGTCCAGTCCACTGGGGTGGATATGACCTAAATGGTATGTACCATTTGCATCAGGTGCCTCGTACGGTCTGGACGAGATCTTCTTCCGGAACGCGGTGAGGAAACGCCTGAAATGAACCGAAAGATCGTAGCGGCCGCCGCGGCGGCCCTGACCGGCGCGGGCCTGGTCACGGCCATCGCGCTGACGCCGAGCGCCAGCGCCGGCCAGCCCGCGCCGGCCGCCGACCAGGTCCGTTCGGAGATCGTCGCCGCCTTGGCGCGCGACCTGAAGATCAGTCCGGATCAGGCGAGGACCCGCCTCGACGGCGAGCAGAAGGCGGCCCGCGCCGACAGCGACCTCAAATCCCGGCTTGGCTCGTCCTACGCCGGATCCTGGCTGGACGCGGCCGGGACCACGCTGACCGTCGCGGTCACCGACGCGGCACTGGAGGGTGTCGTCCGTGCGGCGGGCGCGACCCCGAAGACGGTCGCGCGGAGTGCCGCGCAGCTCGACGCGGCGAAGCTGTCGTTGGACACCAAGGGAACCAGCGCTCCGAAGACCGTGCCCGGCTGGTACGTCGACGCCACCACGAACTCGATCGTGGTGCTGGCCAACGCCGGTGGCGAGGCGGCCGCGAAATCGTGGGCCACCGCGGCGGGCGTGGGTGCCGACGCGGTGCGGGTCGAGACCAGCGCCGAAAGCCCGGTTCCGCTGATCGACGTCATCGGCGGCAACGCCTACACCTTCGGCTCAGGCCGGTGCTCGATCGGTTTCTCGGTCGAGGGCGGCTTCGTGACCGCGGGACACTGCGGCACCACGGGAACGCGGACTTCGAACCCGAGCGGGAGCGTCGCGGGTTCCAGCTTCCCCGGCAACGACTACGGGTGGGTCCGCGTGGACGCGGGCAACACCCCGCGTCCGCTGGTGAACCGCTACCCGGGCACCGTGCCGGTGGCCGGTTCGCAGGAGGCCGCGATCGGCGCGTCGGTCTGCCGTTCCGGTTCCACGACGGGCTGGCACTGCGGCACCATCCAGCAGAAGAACGCCTCGGTGAACTACCCGCAGGGCACCGTTTCCGGCCTCACCCGGACCAACGCCTGCGCCGAGCCGGGTGACTCCGGTGGTTCGTGGCTCGCGGGCGACCAGGCGCAGGGCGTCACCTCCGGTGGCTCCGGCAACTGCAGTTCGGGCGGCACGTTCTACTTCCAGCCGATCTCGGAGATCCTGAGCGTCTACAACCTGCGCCTGGTGACCTCGGGTTCGAACCCGCCCTCCAGCACGACGCCGACCACCACGACGTCGAACAACCCGCCCGGCGGAACCTGGGCGGCGGGCACCACCTACGCCGTCGGCGCGACGGTGACTTACGGCGGTGCCACTTACCGGGCCCTGCAGGGCCACACCGCTCAGGCAGGTTGGGAGCCGCCGAACGTCCCAGCGCTTTGGGCGCGCGCCTGACCGCCTAGCCGTCCGGGCCACACGCAGGGGTGCGCCCGGACCGACCGCCCCCGACGTCGTCCGTGCGTCGGGGGCGGTCCCTCTTCGTGGCGTAACTCGCGTGACGGGACACGGAACTCGCGTGATTGAAGGCGTAACTCACGTGATCAGACGCCGCACACTCGAGTTACGCGTCTGATCACGTGAGTTACGTGTCTGATCACGCGAGTTACGGCTCAGTGCAGGATCTTGAGGCCCACCACGCAGGCCACGATCCCCACGATCAGCAGGATCCGGGCCACCGAAACGGTTTCCGCGCCCGACCACATGCCGTACGCGACGGTGAGCGAGGCCCCGATCCCGACCCAGACCGCGTAGGCGGTGCCGACGGGGAGATCCTTCATCGCGTACGCGAGGCCCACCATGCTGGCGACCAGCGTCACGCCGAAGATCACCGACGGTATCGGCCGGGACAACCCTTCGGATTTGCCGAGGGCGGTGGCCCACACGGCTTCCAGCACACCCGAAACGATCAGGACAAGCCACGACATGACGCGCTCCCAGAGCGCCGTCTTGTCGCTGGCCGGGTACGGCACCCACTCGTCCGGGGACCTCGATCAGGAGGTTCCACGACCAGGATGGCACACCGCCGCGCGGGGTGCCCGCGGGTTTGACGAGGGTCACCACCCGGCGCCGCCGGTCAGCCCGCCAGCAGCGTGCGAGTCGTCCTGGACACCAGGTCGACGGTGCGCGGCGGCGGGGCCTCGCCGCGGTCGAGATGGCGCCTCACCGCCGCGTAAGGAAGGTCCACCAAGGCGAGCATCAGTTCGTCGGTGCTCCGGCCGGTCAGCGGACGCAGCCGTCGCACGACCTTGGTGATCGCCACGTCGAGGCGCTGGTTGGCGGCGTCGACGCGGGCGCGGTCTTCGTCGCTCCAGTCGTCGACGCCGAGCGCGCTGTCGCCGCCGTAGAGCAGTTTCCCCTCGGCGGGATGGGCGCGGCACCAGCGGACGACCTGTGCGGCGGCCTCGACGGCGGCTTCGGTCACCGGTTCCTGTCCGAGTGCTTCGAGGTAGCCCTGCTGGAAGCGGGTCACCGTGCGGAGCCAGACGGCGGCGAGCAGCGCCGGACGTCCGGGGAAGCGGTGGTAGATCGACCCGCTCGGCGCGCCGACCTCGCGGGCGACGGCCGACATGGTCACCCCGGCCGCCCCTTCGGTGGCGAAGATCCGCACGGCGGCGTCGAGGAAGTCGTCGGCGGTGTGCCGCGGTGGCCGTCCCATTTTCAGAGACTATCCTCTACTATGGTTTTAGGGGAAGGTCTCTAGAACTGGGAGGCGCGATGCGCGTGTGGAACAGGCATCACCGGATCGTCGGCGTGGCACAGGACCGTGCCGGCGCGCTGATCGACACTCTGTCCGCGGACGGCGACAGGCTCTGGCCCGTCGACGCGTGGCCGCCGTTGCGGTTCGACCGGCCACTCGGGGTGGGCGCCGACGGCGGGCACGGACCGGTGCGGTATCACGTCGAGTCCTACGAGCCTGGAAGGTCCGTGCGGTTCAGGTTCAGCGCGCCTCGCGGTTTCGACGGGTTCCACGAATTCACGCTGCGAGCGACGGAAACGGGGGAGACCGAACTCGCGCACCTCATGGTGCTGCGGCTTCGGCACCCGGCGTGGTTCACCTATCCGTTGCTGTGGCGGCCGATGCACGACGCGCTGCTGGAAGACTGTCTCGACCGTGCCGAGCTCGAACTCACCGGCACGGTCGAGAAGCCCGCGCGATGGAGCCTTTACGTCCGGCTCTTGCGGAGCCTGATCTCCGGCAGAAGGCCCTTTCGCTTGAGTGCGAACAAAGTGCCGCCGATGAGCACGACGGCGATCAGGTAACCCAGTGCCAGGGAGACGGCGCCGCCGTTCGCGGGCGGGAGAAGAACGCCGAACACGGCGCTGACGACGGCGAGGATCCAGCGGCCGCGGTCGGTCGTCAGGCTCACGGCCAGCAGGGCGACCGTCCACAAGAGATACCAGGGCTGGACGACCGGTCCGAGGAACAGCATCGCGGCGAAGGTCAGTCCCGCGGCGTAGAGCGGGTGCAGCTTCTCGCGGTAGGTGAGCCAAAGCAGCCTGGCGCCCACGGCGAGGCCGAGGATCGCGCCGATCAGGGAGAACACCTCGATCGCGCCGTCGGTCAGGTCGGCCCCGAAGATCTTGCCCACCCCGCCGACGAGGAAGCCGAGTTCGTTGGTGGGGGCCATCCAGCTGTGGACCTGGCCGGAAACCCCCGACAGCACCCGGATCCAGCCGAAACCGAGCCCGCTGCCGAGTGAGATCGCCACCGTGACGGCGGCGAATCCGGCGGGCAGCCCGAGCGCCACCGCCACCCGGCCCGCGGGAGTCGCCCGGCGGAACAGGGCGACGCCGACGAACAGCAGGCCGGCGACCGCCACGATCTTGATGTTCGCGGCGGCGCTCACCGCGACCACGCCGGCGGCGATCAGGGCGGGCCGGCCCACGCCGGTCTTCGCCGCGCCCAGGAGAACGAGTTCCAGCCCGGCGACCATCAGGCCGACCATGAGCCCGTCGTTGTGCACGCCCGCCACGACGTGCCACAGCACCAACGGGTTGAGCAGGGCCAGCCACAGCGCGATCGACGGCGAGACGCCGACGCGGCGGGCGAGCCGGGGGAGCGCCCACGCCATCAGCACGATTCCGATCAGCCCCAGCAGCCGGTGCAGCAGCACCGTCGGCACGAAGGCGTCCCCGGCGACGTGGGCGATCGTGCGGGCCAGCGCGACGAACGCGGGACCATAGGGTGCGGGCGTGTCCCGCCAGTAGTGGCTGACCGCCATCGTCACCGGCGAACCGGCGCCGAGCGCCTCGGCGGGCCCCACGAGGTAGGTGTCGAATCCCTCGGCCGCGATCAAGCCCTGTGCCAGATAACTGTTGATGTCGCCGCTGAACAGCGGGCGCGCGACCAGCAGCGGGGCGCACCACGAGACCGCGATCCAGTACAGCCGTCGTTCGGGCAACCCGGCGGCGAGCCGTCCGATGCCGAGCCAGGAGAGCACGAGGGTCGCCATCCCGGCGACACCCAGCGCCACCACCAGCACCGACGGCAGGCCGATCCCGGACGTGACCAGCGCCAGCACGGCGATTCCGAGGAAACCCGCCCAGTGCAACGCCGAGATGTTCAGCCCGGTCTTCTCCGGCGCGGGCAAGACGTTCTGCATGCGGCCAAACTACTCCAACTGCGAAATTCGATTCCGCCGAACGTAGGGGAAGCCGGTCGCGACGCTTCGGGGCCGCGTCCGCCGGGTACCCCACGCCGTGGAGAGGCGGTGGTGAGCGTGAAGAAGCGCTGGGTGCGTCTCGGGGCGTTCGGCTTGGCGGGGCTCCTGATCGTCGCGGCGGCATTGCAGATCACCGGGCTGCTGCCGAAGCTCGACCCGTTCGGAACGTCCACTGTGGACCGATCGCAGCCCGCGGTGCTCCAGGCGGTCCGGGATCTGAGCCAGTATCACGCCGCGGTCGGCGACTACCAGGTCGTCGTCGACATCGAGAAGGACGTCCAGTGGGTACCCGCGAGCATCGCCGGGGAACGCACCCTGTTCGTCGCGGCGGGCTCTGTCGACGCGTACGTCGACTTCGGGCCGCTCGTGGAGAATTCGCTGACCGTCTCCGAAGACCGGCGATCGGTCGAGGTCCGGCTTCCCGAGCCCAAGCTGGCGAAGCCCAATCTGGACAACGAACGCAGCTACGTCTTCGGCCAGGAGCGCGGCCTGTTCGATCGGCTCGGCGCCCTGGTTTCCGTGCAGGACCAGCGGCCGTTCTACCTCGCCGCGGAGAAACGCATCGGTGAAGCCGCGCAACACTCCGGCCTGCTCGAGCGTGCCAAGAGCAACACCAAGGCGATGCTCACGCAGCTGCTCCGAGGGCTGGGCTTCGAGGTCACCTTCGCGACGGAACCCGCCACCTGACCTCCGCGCCCCCGGTCCAGGATCACGAACAGGAGACCGGCCAGGCTTCGTACGCGGATGAAGCAAAGTGCTCCCCGGGCACTCACCGCCGCACGATGATTCCGCGTCCGTGCGGTGCTCACCCCGCCGCTCTTGACCGGACGGGCTCGTGCTGGTGGGCTGGCGAAGTCGACTGGGAGGCGCGATGGTGACGAAGCCGAGGGACAGCCTGACCTACAGCGAACCGATCGCGACCGGGGAGGTCACGATCGACACCGCCCCCGAGCAGGTGTACCGGCTCGTCAGTGATCCGGTCGCGATGTCGGAGTGCACCGAAGAACTCCGGAAAGCGCGGTGGATCCGCGGCGCGACCGAGGCCCGCGTCGGGAACTGGTTCGCCGGCAGCAACCGCAACGGGTGGCGGCGCTGGGTGACCCACGCCGAGATCACCGAGGCCGAACCCGGCCACCGGTTCGCCTACCGGGTGCGCACGCCGTTCTTCGTGCCGATTTCCCGGTGGGAGTACGAAATCGTCCCCGACGGCGACGGCACCCGTCTCGTCGTCAAGAACTGGCTGCGGGTGCCACCGTGGTTCATCCCCATCGCCATCCTCATCACCGGCGAGCCGGACAGAGCCGGGACGAACCGGGCCAACATCGCCGCCACGCTGGAGCGGGTCAAGGCCCGGCTGGAGGGCCGGGAATGGCACCGCTGACGTAGTCGTTTCCCCCGCTGGCCGATTCGGCGTGACCCGGCCACGAACGTGTCGTCCGCCCGATCACGCGTGTCGTCCGTCGGATCACGCGTGTCGTCCGTCCAGGCACGCGAAATGGCCGACTCGGCACAGCGATTCGGGAGTGGCGATTCAGGTCATCGAGGTTAAGGCAACCTTCAACGTTGCGAAAGTGGCTTTCGCAACGCAGCGGCTGCCCAGATGGTGTCGATGACACGCGAGCAGACTGCCTGCTCACCGGACACGTTTGCCGCCTCAGCCGTTCTCGAAGTTCTGCATTCCCCGGTTCTCCAGTTTGCGCATCACCGGACCGGACAGCAGTCCGTGCACGAGCACCGAAACCGCGATCGTCAGCGCCGTCACCCGCCACAGCGAGTCGGCCATCGGGAAATCGCCGTGCCCCAGCGCGTAGGAGAGGTAGTAGAGACTGCCGATCCCGCGGATGCCGAAGAACGCGATCGCCGTCGCCGCCGGACGGGTGGTCGTGCCGCCGAGCAGGGCCAAGCCACCGAACAACGGGCGGACGATGCCCACGGCCACCACCGCCACCAGCACTTCGACGAGCTTCAGCCCGTCCAGGAGCCCGTCGCCCATCGCGACACCGAGACCGAGCAAGGCCAGCGCGACGAAGAGCCGTTCCAGCTGATCGCCGAATTCGTGCAGCACCCCGTGGTACTCGTGCGACCGTTCGCTGGCGCGGATGATCGCGGCCGCGGTGAACACCGCGACGAAGCCGATGCCACCCAGCCATTCGCAGAGCGCGAAGGGCAGGAACGCGATGGCCAGCACCACCAGCCCGTCGGAGTATTCGCCAAGGCGCAGTCTCTCGTGCCGCACCCGGAACATCAGCCACGACAGCAACCGGCCACAGACGAGGCCGACCAGTACGGCGACCGCGAGCGGGACGACGACCTCCGTCAGCAGCCAGGGGACCGGTGACGTGCTCGCGGTCCCGGCCAAGACGAGGGCCAGCAGCACGAACGGCATCGCCAGGCCGTCGTTCAGCCCGGCTTCCGAGGTCAGCGTGAACCTGATTTCGTTGTCCGAGCCTCGCCCGTCCTCGGTATGCGGCGCGGGCACCTGGACGTCGCTCGCCAGCACCGGGTCGGTCGGCGACAGCACGGCCCCCAGCAGCAGCGCGGCGGCGGGGGACAGGGCGAGCGCCCACCAGCCGAGCAGGGCGACCGCGCCGACCGACAGCGGCAGAGTGATCGCCAGCAGCCGCCAGGTCGAGTTCCACGACCGCCAGCCGAACAACCGGTCGGATTTCAGTCCCGCGCCGACCAGCGACACCAGCACGCCGAGCTCGGTGATCACTTCGACGGCGCCCACATGCGACCGCGGATCGAGGACACCCTGACCATAGGGGTGTCCGAACGGGAGCAGTCCGAAAACGAGACCGCCCACCAGAAGGACCAGCGGCATCGAAAGCGCGCGTTCGTGCAACAGGTTCGGCAGCACGGCGGCGCACAACGCCAGAACGCCTGCCCCGGCGAGCAAGATCTCCATTCGCGCGGAGTACCCGGCCCGCGCCTCCGGCAACCGGGCGAGGTTCAGCCGCCCACTTCAAGTCCTTTGTGGACCGTCAAGGCGACGCCGGTGGCCAGCCGGTACGGCCGCGTGTCCACAATGGCGCCGAGCAGCCGTCGCAGCCGGGAGACCTCGGCGCGGACGGTGACGAGATGTTCGGCGTCGCCGTAGAGCGCCCGGCTGAGCGCCTCGGCCGAAAGCCCGGCCGTTCCCGCCGTGTCGAGGTGCACCAGGATCTCCGCGTGCCGCGGTGTCACCGTGCGGACCCAGCCGACGTCGCCCGACGCCATCCGCAGCATCGGCGCGTGGCCGAGTTCGAGATCCAGCCGGACGCGGCGCGCGGTGTCGGCGGGGCGGACGAGCCAGCCGTCGGCCAGCCGTTCGGGCAGGCAAGCGCCGAGTCCCGGCACGGCCAGGATCTGTCCTTCCGCGGGCGCGGCGATTCGCGCGCCGGAGGCGACCCCGGCGGAGTGGGCCACCCAGCCGTCGTCGTCCACCAGCAGTACCGGGCCGCCCACGCCGGTCACCACCGGTTCGGCGGTCCGGCGCAGCCGGTCGAGACCCTGCTGATGGTGCCGCCAGAGTTCGGCTTCGACCAGGCGCCTGCCGGTCTCCACCAGCGCGCCGATCGCCGGATGCAGGGTCAGTGCCGGACCGCTGACGTCGATCACGCCGAGCAGTTCACCGGTGCGCGGATCGTGGACCGGCGAGGCGGTGCAGTACCAGGGATGCTGGCCCTGTTCGAAGTGTTCCCCGGCGAGCAGTTCCACGGGCGCGGCCTCGGCGAGCGCGGTGCCGATCGCGTTGGTGCCGACCCTGGTCTCGGTCCAGACGGCGCCTTCGGTGAAGCCCAAGGTGTCGGCCCGGCGCCGCACGGCGGACGAACCCACCCGCCAGAGGATGACGCCGTCGGCGTCGGTCACCACCAGCAGCATGTTCGCGGTGTCGGCCGTCGCGCCGACCACCTGACCGAGATCCTCCACCACCAGCCGCAGCGGGGAGGCGCGGCGACGGCGGGTGACCTCGTCGAACGGCACCGAATCCCGGGTGTTCACCCCGTCGGCGGCGAGCCCGAGGCGCAGCATCCGTGACCACGACCGCGACACCAGCGGCCGCGGCCGGACCCGCGGGCTGCCGCCGCCGATGACGGCTTCGTGCATGCGGATCAGGTCCCGGGCGTGCATCGGCAGGTCGACGCCGGGCGGGACCGAGCTGTGCAGGCTCACAGGCCACCTCCGCACCATCGCGTCGACTGACCAGCATAGGACCGGCCGCCGAGGCGCGCCAAGGAGCCGGAGGTGCAACACGCTGCAACCTTTGCCCCCGTACCCACCTGAGGCGTGTGATCGGGGTAACAGCCGAACGCCGACGTTCAGGAGTGGCCATGACACAGACGGTGGACCGGATCGAGGCGACGGGCTCGCCGCAGGCTCGGGTGGACGCCTGGTTGAGCCGATTCGAATCGGCACTCGCCGCCCGCGATGTCGAAGCCGCCGCGGCGCTCTTCGCCGTCGACAGCTACTGGCGTGACCTGGTCGCCTTCACGTGGACGATCAAGACGGTCGAAGGGCGCGACGAGGTGGCCGGCCTGCTCGGCGCGTGCCTCGACCGGATCGACCCGTCCGGCTTCCGCACGACCGAGACGCCGACCGAAGCCGACGGCGTGACCGAAGCGTGGCTCGAATTCGAAACCGCGACCGGACGCGCGAAGGGGCATTTGAGGCTGAAGGACGAAGGAGCCTGGACGCTGCTGACGAGTCTGCGCGAGCTCAAGGGATTCGAGGAACGTCGCAACGAGCAACGGCCGAAGGGCGTCGAGCACGGCGTCGTGCGCGGCCGGAAGTCCTGGGCCGAGAAGCGCGAGGAGGAGCAGACGCGGCTCGGCTATGCGCAGCAGCCGTACGTCGTCGTCATCGGCGGCGGACAGGGCGGGATCGCGCTCGGCGCCAGGTTGCGGCAGCTCGACGTGCCGACGCTGGTCCTGGAACGCAACGAACGGCCGGGCGATTCGTGGCGCAAGCGGTACAAGAACCTCTGCCTGCACGACCCGGTCTGGTACGACCACCTGCCCTACCTGCCGTTCCCGGACAACTGGCCGGTGTTCGCGCCCAAGGACAAGATCGCCGACTGGCTCGAGATGTACACGCGGCTCATGGAAGTGCCGTACTGGACCAGTACCGAGGTCACTTCGGCGTCCTGGGACGAGGAAAAGCGGCAGTGGCTGGTGACCGTGGTCCGCGAGGGCGAGGAGCTGGTGCTCACGCCACGGCATGTCGTGTTCGCGACCGGGATGTCGGGCAAGCCGAATCTCCCGTCGTTCCCCGGGATGGACGTTTTCGAGGGCGATCAGCACCATTCGTCCCAGCACCCCGGCCCGGACTCCTACGCGGGCAAGAAGGCCGTCGTGGTCGGCTCCAACAACTCCGCGCACGACATCTGCGCGGCCCTGTGGGAGCACGGCGCGGACGTCACCATGGTGCAGCGGTCCTCCACGCATGTCGTGAAGTCGGATTCGTTGATGGACCTGGGACTCGGCGACCTCTATTCGGAACGCGCGGTGCGGTCGGGGATCACCACCGACAAGGCGGACATGATCTTCGCGTCGATCCCGTACCGGATCATGCCGCGGTTCCAGATCCCGGTGTACGACGCGATCCGTGAGCGGGACAAGGACTTCTACGCGCGGCTGGAAGCCGCCGG
Source organism: Amycolatopsis sp. TNS106 (assembly GCF_019330265.1). Lineage (NCBI taxonomy): Bacteria > Bacillati > Actinomycetota > Actinomycetes > Pseudonocardiales > Pseudonocardiaceae > Amycolatopsis > Amycolatopsis sp. TNS106. Next base: position 870,907 of record NZ_CP024972.1, read on the forward strand.
GTTCCAGCACGACTGGGGTGACGACGGATCCGGCCTGTTCCTGAAGTACCTGCGCCGCGGCTCGGGCTACTACATCGACGTGGGCGCGTCGGAACTGGTCGCCGACGGGAAGATCAAGCTGGCACACGGCCAGGTCGACCATCTGACCCGGGACGCGGTGGTGCTGTCCGACGGCACGGAACTGAAGGCGGACCTCGTCGTCTACGCCACCGGCTACGGCTCGATGAACGGCTGGGTCGCCGATCTGGTCGGGCAGGAGACCGCGGACCTCGTCGGCAAATGCTGGGGCCTCGGCTCCGGGACGACGAAGGACCCCGGCCCGTGGGAAGGGGAGCAGCGCAACATGTGGAAGCCCACGCGAAAGGAAGGCCTGTGGTTCCACGGCGGGAACCTGCACCAGTCGCGCCACTACTCGCTTTACCTCGCGCTGCAACTGAAAGCGCGTTACGAGGGCATCCCGACGCCGGTGTACGGCCTCCAGGAGGTGCACCACAAGGCGTGAGGAGCATCGAAGCTTCGGTAACCGGGATCCCGGGCGGTCCCGGTACCGGAGGGCACCGCCTCCGGACCCCGGGCGGTCGGCGACGTCGGGCACCGTCCCCAGACCCTGGGCGAGCCCGGCGTCGTACCCGTGCTCAGCGGGCGGCCTTCGTATAGCGTCGGGCCAGGACGGCGAAGGCCTCCTTGAGTTCGGGAGGCCCGACGACCTCGATGTCGGCGTCGAACCGGCCGATACTCGCCGCGAGTCCGGCCCACGACCACGACCCCAGCGTCAGACGGCACCGATCCGGCTCGAGTTCTTCCACGACACCGTCGCGGACGTAGTGGGACACCGTGGCCGCGGGAAGATCGAGGACGACTTCCCCACGGCACGGCCATTCGCCGGATTCGGACGCACCACGGAAGCGGCTCGCGACGAAGGTGGCGACATCGGGGGCCGGTAGTTCACGGGGCGTGAACCGCGGGCCGGTCGGGGTACGCGGGGAGATCCGGTCGGCCCGGAAGGTGCGCCAATCCGCGCGATCGGTGTCCCAGGCGACGAGATACCAGCGGCCGTGCCAGGTGACGAGGTGATGCGGTTCCGCCCGGCGCGGCGCGTCCGCGTAGTCGAACCGCAGGATCTCGCGGGCGTGCACGGCCGCGCCGAGCGCGAGCAGGATGTCGCCGTCGACGCGGGGTTCCGACCGGCTCGCGGGCGACTCGACGGCGGTGACCCGCAAGGTGTCGATCCGGCGCCGCAGCCGGGAGGGCATCACCTGCCGCACGGTGTGCAGCGCCCGCATCGCCGCTTCCTCGATCCCCGCGCCGCTGGTGGTGGCGATCTGGAGCGCGACGGCCAGCGCGACCGCCTGGTCGTCGTCGAACAGGAGCGGCGGCAGTTCGGACCCGGCGTCGAGCCGGTACCCGCCGTCGGGGCCCTTGATGGTCGCGATGGGGTAGCCGAGTTCGCGCAGCCTGTCGACGTCGCGCCGTACGGTGCGCGGGCTGATGTCCAGGCGCTCGGCCAGCAGCGCTCCCGGCCAGTCGCGGCGGGCCTGCAGCAACGACAGCATCGACAGCAGGCGCGCGGAGGTCTTCGGCATGTTTCCATGATGCCTGTAGTAGAGGCCACAACCTGTCCTCTACCCCTGCGAGAGTCGTCTTGTGCCAGAAAACGACAACCCGGAGGGCCCGATGACCGCCACCATCCTCGACGCCGAGCGCGCCGACCTGCTCGAAGCCCTCGACGCCGTCCGCGCCACGCTGATCACCACCGTCCAGGGGCTCACGGACGAGCAGCTCGACGCGCATCCGACGGTCAGCGAACTGAGCCTCGGCGGCCTGATCAAACACGTCGCCTCGATCGAGGAGATGTGGCTGCGCTTCGCGGTCGAGGGCCCGTCCGCGATGACCTACGACCTGCCGGAGGGCGTCACCTGGGCCGATCTCGGCGCCGGGACCGCCCGCGAGTTCCCGCAGTGGGCGATCGACCACCAGAACAACTTCAGGATGCTGCCCGGCGACACGCTCGCGGGGATCCTCGCGCGCTACGAACAGGTGGCCGCGCGGACGAAGGAGATCGTCTCGTCGATTCCGGACCTTTCCGCGACACACCCGCTGCCGGAGGCGCCCTGGAACCCGCCGGGCGCGGTGCGGAGCGTGCGCCGCGTGCTGACGCACGTCATCGCCGAGACCGCGCAGCACGCCGGCCACGCCGACATCCTGCGGGAGAGCATCGACGGCCAGAAATCGACCTGACCGTCGCGCGATCGCGTCGCGAAAGCCACTTTCGGGACCTCACACGTCTCGAAAGTGGCTTTCGCGACACCCACGCCCAGATCATGCGCCTTCGGTTCAGCCTGGGCAGGGCGCTTGCGCTACCCGCCCGGCCCCGAGGTGACCGCCCGCGCCCACGAGGGGGCATAGGTAGCTCACAGCTTCCTGCCGTAGGGTCCCCGCCCGTCGGCGACCGGTGATCTTGGTGGTGGTTGTGTGCGGGAGACGGAGCGGCGGTTCCGCCCGGAAATCCAGGGACTACGGGCACTCGCGTGCGTTCTGGTGGTCGTCTATCACGTCTGGCTCGGCCGGATCTCCGGCGGCGTCGACGCGTTCTTCCTGATCTCCGGCTTCCTCGTCACCGGCCAGCTCTACCGCGCGGCGGTGCGCGGGAGGATCGAGTACCGCCCGATGTGGGGCCGGATGATCAAGCGGCTGTTCCCGGCCGCGCTCACCGTGCTGCTACTGGTCGTCGCGGTGAGCGTGGTGCTGCTGCCGCAGAACCGCTGGTTCCAGACGATCAAGGAGGTCGCCGCTTCCGCCCTGTACCTGGAGAACTGGCAGCTGGCGGCGGATTCCACGGACTACTTCGCGCAGCACAACTCGGCCAGCGTCGTCCAGCACTTCTGGTCGCTTTCGATCCAGGGACAGTTCTACGTGGTCTGGCCGCTGCTCGTCGGCCTGGTGCTGCTGGTCGCCAGGCGGACACGCCGCAACGTCCGGCCGATGCTCCTCGGCGTACTCGGCACGCTGTTCGCGGCTTCGCTGGCTTATTCGGTGTGGTCGACCGCGGTCGATCAGCCGCTGGCGTATTTCGATTCGCTGACGCGGGTCTGGGAATTCGCGCTCGGCGGTCTGCTCGCGCTGGTGCTCGACCGGGTTTCGGTGCCCCGGCCGGCGCGTGTCGTGTTCGGCTGGGCCGGGGTCGCCGGGCTCGTCTCCTGCGGTCTGGTGCTTCAGGTCGGGACGGTCTTCCCCGGCTATCTCGCGCTCTGGCCGACTCTTTCCGCCGCGCTGGTGATCCTCGCGGGCGACACCGCGTTCGACGGCGGCGCCGACCGTTTCCTCAGCAGCCGCCCGCTGAAGTACCTGGGCGACCTGAGCTACGCGCTCTACCTCTGGCACTGGCCGGTCCTGGTGTTCTACCTCGTCGCCCGTGACCGTGAAGAGGTGGGCCTGAGCGGCGGCGCGGTGATCATCGCGCTGGCTTTCGTCCTCGCCGTGCTCACCCATCACCTGGTCGAAAAACCGGTCCGCGTGTCCGCGATCGGGACCGCGCACCGGTGGGGCGCTTACCGATTCGGTGCCGCGACGCTCGCGGCCGTGCTCGCCGCGGCCGGCGCCTGGCAGTGGGTGAGCGTGAACCAGGCGGAGGGCTACTCGATCGCGGTCGACGACCCCGACCACCCCGGCGCGCTGGCGCACACCGAAGGATTCACCTACTGGGGTGCCACCGACGCCACGCTCGTCCCGTCGTTCGTCGCGGTGTCCGAAGACTGGGCGGGGATCGACCCCGCCCGCTGCGGTGCTTCCCCGCGCAACGCCGATCTCGAGGTCTGCACCTCGCAGACCTCCGGCCATCCCACTCGCCGGATCGTGGTCACCGGCGATTCCCACGCCGGGCAGTTCCTCGGCGCGCTTCTCCCGATCGCCGAAAAGAAGAACTGGGAGGTCACGTCGATCCTCCGGGGCGGTTGCCCGTTCTCCACCGACTCGGACACCGTGCCGGGGGACCAGTCCTGCATCGACTGGAACACCGCCGTGGTGGACGAGATCGTCACGACCCGCCCCGACGCGGTGATGACGATCGGCACCAGGGACGTGAAGGTCGGCGTCGAGGAACGGGTTCCCGCCGGCTACGTCGCCCAGTGGCGCAAAGTCGACGAGGCGGGCATCCCGGTGCTGGCGGTGCGGGACAACCCGCGCTTCGGCCAGTCGCCGTCGGCGTGTGTCGAGAGCCATGGCGCGGAGGCACCCGAATGCGCCACCCCGCGTCACGATCTCTATGCGGCGGAGCCGCCGTACGAGACGTTGCCGGATCTGCCGCCGAACGTGCGGTTCGTCGATTTCAGCGACTACTTCTGCACGGCCGAGGTCTGCCCGCCGGTGATCGGCAACGTGCTCGTCTACCTCGACGACAACCATGTCAGCGGTACCTACATGTCGACGATGTCGGCCATCGCGGAGAAGGCGATCACCGAGGCGCTCGGCTGGGCGGACGATCACACGGAGGAACCGCCGCCCGGCGGGTGATCCAGACAACAAATCGCCGTTGGATTGCGTACTGCTGCACTGGTTCGATGGTCTGTCAACATTTTGTGCAACGATCAGCCCTTATCGGCGCATCGGAACGGCGGATATCGTCGTCACTATGAGGGTCGCCGTCCATCAGGGCTCGTACGCCGAGCTGCCGTCCGCCGTCGCGGCGTCGGGCGCCGATCTCGTGATCGCCGCCGAGATGATCACCACCGGTTACCACATCGGCGCCCGTTCCCACGAGCTCGCCGAACCGGCCGACGGGCCGACAGCGGAGCGGATGTCCGCGCTGGCAAGGGAAACCGGTGTCGCACTGGCCTACGGGTACCCCGAGACCGCCGACGGCCGCGTGTGCAACAGCGTCCAGCTGATCGGCCCCGGCGGACGGCGCCTGGCGAACTACCGCAAGACACATCTGTTCGGCGACATCGACCGTGACTGGTTCGAACCGGGCGCCGAGGCGGTCGTGCAGGCCGAGCTCGACGGCCTCCGGATCGGCCTGCTGATCTGCTACGACGTCGAGTTCCCCGAACTGGTGCGGGCGCACGCGCTGGCGGGGACCGAACTGCTCGTGGTGCCGACCGCGTTGATGAGCCCCTACGAACTGGTCGCCGACACGCTGGTGCCGGCCCGCGCCTACGAGAGCCAGCTGTTCGTCGCCTACGCGAATCGTTGCGACACCGAACGGGAACTGACCTACTGCGGCCGCTCCTGCGTCGTCGCCCCGACCGGCGAAGTGCTCGCCCGCGCGGGCGCCGGTCCGGAGCTGATCAGTGCCGAAATCACCCGTGACGCGCTCGTCGCGTCGCGTCTGGAGAACACCCACCTGGCCGACCGAAGGCCCGATCTGTACCGAGGACTTTCCGCATGACCTCCGCTCTCCCGACCGCGATCCACCACGACGAACCGGCAGGCCGCCCGATCACCATGTTCGGGCCCGATTTCCCGTTCGCCTACGACGATTTCCTGGCCCACCCCGCCGGACTCGGCTCACTCCCCGCCGAACGCCACGGCACCGACGTGGCGGTGATCGGCGGCGGCCTCTCGGGCATCGTCACCGCGTACGAGCTGATGAAACTCGGCCTGCGGCCGGTCGTCTACGAGATCGCCGAGATCGGCGGCCGCCTGCGCACGGTGAACTTCCCCGGCTGCCCGGACGACGTCGTCGCGGAGATGGGCGCGATGCGCTTCCCCCCGTCGTCGACCGCGCTCTTCCACTACATCGACAAGGTCGGTCTGGAGACGACTCCGTTCCCGAACCCGCTCGCGGAGGGCACGCCGAGCACCGTCGTCGACCTCAAGGGGGAGAGCCACTACGCGCGCACGGCGGACGAGCTTCCCGCCGTCTTCGGCAAGGTAGCGGCCGCCTGGGACAGCACGCTGTCCGAACAGGCCGCGTTCACCGAGATGCAGAAGGCGATCCGCGAACGCGACGTGAAGACGATCAAGCGGCTGTGGAACGAGCTCGTGCCGCGTCTGGACAACCAGACGTTCTACGGCTTCCTCTGCGACTCGCCCGCGTTCGCCTCGTTCCGTGACCGTGAGATCTTCGGGCAGGTCGGCTTCGGGACCGGCGGCTGGGACACCGACTTCCCGAACTCGATCCTGGAGATCCTGCGGGTGGTCTACACCGGCGCCGACGACGAGCACCGCAGCATCGTCGGCGGCAGCAGGCAGCTTCCGCTGCGGTTGTGGGACCACGCGCCCGAGGACATCGCGTTCTGGCCCGCCGGAACGAGTTTGAGCTCACTGCACGGCGGAAGCCCGAACCCCGGCGTCGCCAGGCTGCACCGCACCGCGCCGAACAACATCACCGTGACCGACACCGAGGGCCGCATCCGCACCTATCCGGCGGCGGTGTTCACCGCGCAGAGCTGGATGCTGCTGTCGAAGATCGCCTGCGACGAGGCGCTGTTCCCGATCGACCACTGGACGGCGATCGAACGCACGCACTACATGGAGTCCTCGAAGGTCTTCGTCCCGGTGGACCGGCCCTTCTGGCTGGACAAGGACCCGGAGACCGGCCGCGACACGATGAGCATGACGCTGACCGACCGCATGCCGCGCGGCACGTACCTGCTCGGCGACGACCCGGACGCGCCCGCGGTGATCTGCCTGTCCTACACCTGGGCCGACGACTCGCTGAAGTGGCTGCCGCTCTCGGTCTCCGAGCGGGTGGAGGTGATGTTGCAGTCACTGAAGGAGATCTATCCGGGCGTCGACGTCCGGCGGCACATCATCGGCGACCCGGTGACCGTGTCCTGGGAGGCCGAACCGCATTTCATGGGCGCGTTCAAGGCCAACCTGCCCGGCCACTACCGCTACCAGCACCGGCTGTTCACCCACTTCAAGCAGGACCGGCTCGAGGAGCGCCACCGTGGTCTCTTCCTGGCGGGCGACGACGTCTCGTGGACGGCCGGCTGGGCCGAAGGCGCCGTCCAGACGGCGCTGAACGCGGTGTGGGGCGTTCTCCACCACTTCGGTGGCGAGACCGACCCGGCGAACCCGGGGCCGGGCGACGTCTACGACGAGATCGCGCCCGTCGAGCTGTCCGACTGAGCGCGGCGGTCCACCAGCCGGGCCGTGCCCGCCGCGAGGAGAGCGCCGAGGATCGCGCCGATGGTGTTCATCAGCCAGTCGTTGGTGTCGCAGGCACGGCCGATCGCGGGCACGAGCGCCTGGAGCGTCTCGAGCACGGCGGACAGCGCCGAACCCGCCGCGAGCATCGTCACCGGCCGCCGGGACGCCAGCGCGGCGAAACAGACCGGCGGGAGGAACAGCGCGACGTTGGCCAGGAGTTCGACCGCGCCCAGCGTGGGCACGGAGAACTGGACGGTGCACAGGATCCCGTCGATCGTGTGCGCCGTCGGCACCAAGGTCAGTGCGAAGACCGGGAGCAAGGACACCCCGGCGAGCGCCCAGAGGAACCGCTGCCTGCCCGCGAACAGGCGGCCCAGGACGGCGCAGACGAGTGCGACCAGCAGGATCGCCACCGGCACGAGGGCGGAGTGGTCGAGCAGGAAGTTCGTGATCATGGCGCGCCGATCGTACAGAGGGAGAGGCGTGGTTCCGGGCTGGCCGATGGCTGATGGGGGTCGTGAGTGGTAAGTGTCGTTCTAACCCTCTTTGCCACTCACGACGGGCTTCCCTGTCTCGCTCAGCCGGTGAACCCGACCTCCGCCGACGGCACGACGCGCACTCGTCCGCCGGGATGGATCGCCGTGCTCAGGAGCAGGTTGTGCCGGGCGATGACCTGCTCGGCCGTCAGTCCCGTGGTGGGGTCTCCGTCGGCGGACGGCGCGTGGCCGTCGGCGACCAGCACGACGTCCAGCCCGTGGCTCTGCGCGGCCCGGGCGGTCGCGTCGACGCAGTAGTCGGTGGCCAGCCCGGTCAGCACCACGGCGTCGATGCCCCGGTCGACCAGCAGACCGGCCAGGCCGGTGCGGTAGAAGGAGTCCGTCGCCGTCTTGTCGACCACGACGTCGACCGGTTCGAGACCGAGCAGCGCGCTGACCCGGGTGCCCGGCGACGAGGGATCGAAGTCGGTGCCGGGAGCGCCGATCTGCCGCAGCGCGATCACCGGAACGCCGTTCGCGCGGGCTTGCCTGGCGAGCCCGGCGATCCGGGCCGCCAGCTCCTCGCCGCGCCAGACCAGGGGAACGAGCATCTCCTGCATGTCGACGATCAGCAGCGCGGCCCTCATAGGCGGCAGCCTAGGGCAGGGCGGCGGGCGACTCCGCCTCCGGGATGAGCAGCCGCGGCGTTCCGGTGCCGTCGGCGGGGACGGCCCAGACGTCGGAGTGTCCTTGCGCGCGGGCGAGGGCGTAGGCGACGGTGCGGTCGTCGAGCCAGGCGGGCTGGTCGTCGACGCTCCTGGTTTCGGCCAGCGGGGTCACCGTGCCGCTCGCGAGGTCGAGCACCGAGACCCGCCAGCCCTTCGCGGGGTCGCCGTCGACGGCGGACTTGTAGGCGATGCGGGTTTCGTCGGGGGAGAGGGACGGGCATTCGACGTTGTCCCGCAACGTCCGCACGGTGCGGGCCTTCGAGTCGCCCTCGACGAGGTAGCGGTGGGAACCCGTCGACATGGTGGCGTAGAACCGGTTCGGCCGCCGGGTGAAGGTGACGCCCCAGAAGTTGACGTCGGCCGCCTTGTACGGCTTGCCGTCCACGGTCACCGCGAACTCTTCGAGCGTGCCCTCGACCTCGCCGGTGGTGAGGTCGAGGGTGCCGGCGCGGGTGGAGAACCGGCCGCCGTTGTAGGAGTCGCCGGTGACGAACACCGTCCACGCCAGCCGCTGCCCGTCGGCCGAGACGCGCGCCCGGTTGGGCACCCCGACCAGCGGGATCTCCTGGGTCACCGCGAGACGGCGGTCGAGCACGGCCAGCTGGTAGGTGGTCAGCCCGGTTTCCGGCCGCAGGCAGATCCCGGTGCCGCCGGCGGCGTGGACCCGGCTGCAGGACACGGTCGACACCGCACGTGCCCCGCCCGGGTCGGCCGCGCTGACACTGGACACGTGGCCGCGGTCGGCGTCGGCGGTGCTGAGGAACAGCAACCGCGGGCCGTCGAGGCTGACGGCGTCGCTGGTGCCCGCCGACGCGGTGTCCTGGTTGCGCGCGCCCGCCATCCCGACGTAGATCACGGCGGCCGCGATCAGCGTGAGTGCTCCGGTGACGGCGATCAGGACGCGGGTGCGGGTGTTCACGGTCGGGCCTTCCTGCGGGGAGCCAAAGATCTGTTGTGGGGTAAGGCGAGTTCCGGATCTGGTCCGGGATGTGCCCGGCCGGCATCCGCACCCGGCACCGTCGCCTTACCGCCCGGCAAGGCCGCCCGCGGGCGCGTCCACAGTGGACACGCCCGCGGAGTTCACCCGATCACTGCCACACGCTGGTGATCGGCGGCTTGTTCGCCGCGTTGGCGATGCCCGGCAGGCCGAACGCCGCCTCGATCGTGCGGAGGATCGAGTAGTGGTTGATGGATTCGCTGTAGCTGCCCGGCTTCACGTGGGCACCGACGAACGTGGTGAAGATCTGGTTCACCGACGTCCCGCTGTCCTCGTCGAAATTGACGATCAGCAGGCTGTTGTGCGTCTTGGCCCACTGCGCGTAGGCGTCGAGGTTCTTCTTCAGCCATTTGTCCCCGGTGTCGACCGGGCAGTCGTGCATGTCGCTGCACAGGTCCGGGGTCACGAAAGCGACGTCCGGCAGTTTGGTGAAGTCGCTGGGGAACGACGAGAACCGTTTGTTCGCCGACGACGGCACATTGCCGAAGCTGACCCAGCTGTTGTGCTTGCGGGCGTATTTTCCCTTCGTGCAGCCGGTGTAGCCGTCCGAAGGCATGCTCTCCGCATAGCCGACGAACTTCTTGCCGATTCCCGCCAGCTGGGAAGCGATGTTCTCCTTGTTCCCGAGATCCTGGCATTTGTTGCTGTCGACACCGTGCGTCGAGCCAGCGAACTGGGCGATGTAGTTGGGCTGGCTCGGGTGCGTCGTGCCGTACGCCTTGGTGAACTTGGCCCCCTGCGAGGCGAGCTGGTTGAAGTACGGCGCCTTCGAGCTGCCGCTGATCTCCTTGTAGTCCTTGTTTTCGAACATCACGAGGACGATGTGGTCGAACGCGGGCACCGCCGCCGCGGCGGGCTCCACCGCGACGGCGGGACTGTCCTGATGGGACACCACCAGCGCCGTGGCCAGACCGGTCGCGGCCACGGCCGCGACCGCGATCCGTTTCCAGAACATTGAAACCTCCTGGGAAAAAGTTGAAACTTTGACGACCGACCGTCGGGTTCAGCGGCGCTCCTCGGGGTGTCGACAGAGCTGAGACATCAGATGTCTCAGCTGCATTTAAACGGTAGGGGAGCCCATCGCCCATCAAGATCGCCTGACTGGAGCAATCGGCGGGCGTGGAACGCCCCAAAACCGGCATTACTTGACAGGAAACCAGGTAAATCGGGCGCTCACCTTGTGTTCGGGTCCGCGAACCGATCAACTTATGGCAACCAGTTGATTCAGCCGGTTGACGGTGGCGGTGCCATTGCACCGGCTTCATGGTGTACTCATCCGACCATTGGTTAAGCTGGTCGGCGTGAAGCCCTTTTCGCCGAGACCGGCCGGATACACGATCGAAGAACTCTCCACGATCGTCGGCATGTCGGCGCGCAATATCCGGGCCCACCAGACGAGGGGCCTGCTCGCCCCGCCGGTGCGGCACGGGCGGTCCGCCTACTACGGTCCGGCACACCTGCGGCGCCTGCGGCGGATCACGATGCTGCAGAAACAGGGCTTCAATCTGGTGTCCATCGCCGCGATGCTCGGAACGGCCACAGTGGACGGCGCCGAGCGGCTGGCCGCGGCGATCGCCGACGTCGCCCGTGACCAGCCCGCTGTCGCCCGGTGCCTGGAGCGGCACGGCGTGCTCGGGCGGGACGACACGGGGGCGCCGTCCGTCGTGCGCCCGTCGGTTTCGCGCGCGGTGGCGGAGCTCGCCGGAGCCGGGGTGCCGCCCGCCGTGACGCTGCGGTTTCTCGGGCAGTTCATGGACCGGGTCGCGCCGCTGGCGGGCGAGCAACTGGCCGCGCTCAAAGCCCAGACCGGCGGTGTATCGGGGGCTCCACTGGCCTGTTTTGCCGAGCTTCTGGTAAGCGCTTTCAGAACGACCGTGGAGAACGCGGCCGAAGTCACCTCCGCGGACGGGGAGCCAAGGTCGCGGCCACCGTCCTCGTGACGATCGCGGGCACGCCGTTTCGGCTCCAGAGCGTGCTGGCGACGGCGTCGTCGCTTTCGCCGGCATCCGATGAAGCCCTTTCTCGCTTCGGTGAAATTGGGCGTCCACATCCCCTCGTGCTCAGGAACGCTGCACGATGATCTGATCGACCAGGCTGCCGTCGGCACTGATCGCGCGGACGTCCATTTTGGGCGGTGTGGTGCCCGTGCCCGCGATGACGTCGACCGAGACCAGGCTGTAGCCGCGGAACCGGACGCGGGACCAGGTGACCTTCTTGGTGCGGTCCTGGCCGTCCCGTTCCGAGTACTTCATCGGGACCGGGGTGTCGTTGGCGGTCTCGTGGCCGAGGTAGGTGTCCGGTGCCGGGAATTCGGAGACACTGCCGCCCCCGCCGCCCGCGGTGATGTAGGTCGTCCCGTCCTTGACCGGGTCGGTCGTCCCGCGCGACGGCACCTTCTTGACGGCTTTGCCCGCCCGGATGGGGTCGGTGCGTTCGTAGATGTGATTGTGGCCGTTGAGCACCAGATCGACCTGATACTTGTCGAACAGCGGAGCCCAGTCCTTCTGCGCGCCGAGTTCCGCACCGTTGGAATGGCAGGTGGAATACGTGCACTGGTGGCAGTAGACGACGATGAAGTCGATCGTGGGATCGGCGCGGAACGCGGCGAGTGTCCTGCCGAGCCACTTGAGCTGCCTGCCCTTGGTGTAGTCCAGATTGGACGGACTGTTGTAGCAGACGTCGTTGCCGTCCAGGCTGATCAGTCCGACGTTCTGGTAGCGCCATGAGTAGATGCAGGTGGAGCCGTCCCAGGCGTTGTCCGGCATGGTGAAGCGTGCCCGCACGCCGCCGTACCCGTCCGCGGAGTACCAGCCCTCCATCTCGTGATTGCCGAGCGCCATCATCCACGGGATCCCCGCGGTGACCGGCTCGTTCTGCACGAAGAAGGAGTCCCAGAGCCGCGCGTCGTACTTGTCCTCCTCCGGGTGCCCGCCCTCGCCTTCGAGGGCGTAGCTCAGGTCGCCCATGGCGAGGTGGAAGGCCGGATCGAGGCCCGCGATCAGGCTGCTGGTCGCGACGGCGTTGTAGCCGACCCCCTGGTCGCCGAAGGCGGTGAAGGAGAACGTGCCGTCGCCGCCGGGGGCGGGAGCGGTGCGGAAGCTCGCCATTTCGCCGAGCCTGGTGGCCGGGTCGTAACCCTCGTGGCCGACGACGTAGTAGTACGTGGTGTTGGGCAGGAGCCGGTCGATCCGGGCGTGGAGGTAGTACTGGGTGATCGACTTCGGGCTGTTCGGCGGGACTTCCTCGACGGGGTGCTGCCAGGACATCTGGCTGGTCAGCGCCCGGACCTCGGCCGGGATGGGCGGGCTGAAGTCGCCGGGCACCGTGCCGATCCGGACGAACGGCGCGGTCACCGCCGCGGGCACCTGCCAGGAGACCGCGACCTGCTGGGACGGGTCGGCCCCGAAGGCGATGTGCCGTCCGAACGGGCGCAGCGCCGACCCCGCGACCTTGTCGGCGTTGAGCAGCACGGTCGGCCCGGGGGAGGCCGCGGCCGATCCGGGGAGGAGGACGCTGCCCGCGGCGAGTACCGCGCCGCTCACCGCGCCCACCCGGAACAGGGTCCGCCGCGAGTACTGATTGACGAACTTGTCGTGTTTTTCGGCCAAACTGAGCCGACGATAGGCTTGAGACCTGCTGTTCCGTGGAGTTTCGGTCATGAAGCCGAAGTTAAGAAGGCTTCTTAACCAAGTCAATACGTAGCTGGTTCTTCCTTGACCGGCTGCACGGAACCGTGCAGCGACTTCGGGCATAGGGGACGTTTACGCCGAACTCGCGTGCTTGGAGACGTAACTCGCGTGATCAGAGCCGAAACTCGTGAGATACGCCTTCAAGCACGCGAGTTACGCCTCTGATCACGCGAGTTACGACTTTCGGGTCAGACCAGTTCCGAGGAGACGACCGAGGTCAGTCCGCGCAGGCGCTCCAGCAGCGGCTCGACCTCGTCGGCGTCGATCAGGACCGCGCAGGTCATGGTGCTTTCGCGGACTCCGTCGCGGACGTCGACGGACAGGTCGTGGACCAAGCAGCCGAGTGCCGCGACCAGGCCGGGGATCTGCTCGACGCCGCCGACGAAGTAGGTCGCGATCCGGCGGCGGACCAGCATGGACGAACGAGGGGCGGGAACCTGGAAGGCGGTGATCGACATCGTGGACTCCAAGGGCGGGAAACGTACAGGCCATGGAGGGCCAGGTCCCGGGAGATGCCCCGTATCGAGGGGTCGCCGGAATGCGCGCCGGCGACCTGGTTCAGCCGGCGCGCTTGACTACGAGTCGGGTAAAGCGGAGTCGAGTCCAGCGGCGCACGGCGACAGGCTAGCACGTCACGAGAGGCGCAGCCGAGAACCTTGCTCGCGGACATGCGCGGCGGAGCCGCAGTCGAGGTCCAGCTGCCGCTGTCGTTCGGCCACGAACGCCCTCCCGAGGCCAGTGCGGTCCGAAGTGGACAGCGTGCGCCGCAATTCGTTGAGCAACCCGCGCTCCTCCGCGCGGATATGCGCGTCCACCGAATTCTCCAGGGCCACCAAGGCTTTCTCGGGATCGGCGGCTTCCAGCACGGCCAGCAGCTCGTCCGCGAGCCCGCTCTCCGTCGCGTCGGGACGGACGATCCGTTCGGTCGCGGTGGCATGGGCGACCAGCGCCGCCGAGAGTTCCGCGATCAGTGCCGGACGGTCGGCCTCGTCGTTGCGGAGGTCCCGGAACAGCTGTTCGATCCGGCGGTGGTCGGCCAGGACGACCTCGACCAGGTCGGAGCCCGGGGGAGCGGCGGTCGGGCCCGGGCGCATCCAGCCGAACGTCAGTTCCACGGCCTGGCGCCAGTGCGAATACTCGCTGTCGCGGCGGGCCGGGTCCATCGTCGGCAGCCACTGCCCGGCGCGGTGCCAGTTCCGCCGCAGGCCTTCCAGGTCCGGCCAGTACCCGACCGACAGCCCGGCCGCGTACGCCGCGCCCAGAGACACGGTCTCGGCGACCATCGGGCGCACCACCGGCACGTCGAGGACGTCGGCGACGAACTGCATCAGCAGGTTGTCGGCGGTCATCCCGCCGTCCACCTTGAGCGTCGTCAGCGCCAGCCCCGAATCGGCGTTCATCGCGTCGACGACCTCACGGGTCTGCCAGCCGGTCGCCTCCAGTACTGCCCTGGCCAGGTGTCCCTTGGTGATGTACGACGTCAGCCCGGCGATCACGCCGCGCGCCTCGCTGTGCCAGTGCGGCGCGAACAAGCCCGAGAAGGCGGGCACGATGTAGCAGCCGCCGTTGTCCTCGACCGTGCGGGCCAACGTCTCGATCTCAGGCGCGCTGCCGATCAGTTCCAGCCCGTCCCGGAACCACTGCACCAGCGATCCGGTGACGGCGATCGACCCTTCGAGGGCGTACACGGCGGGCTCGTCGCCGATCTTGAACCCGACGGTGGTCAGCATGCCGTGGGTCGAGAGCACGGGCGTCGGACCGGTGTTGAGCAGCAGGAAGCTGCCCGTGCCGTACGTGCACTTCGCCTCGCCGGGCGCGAAGCAGGTCTGGCCGAACAACGCCGCCTGCTGGTCGCCGAGCGCCGCCGCGATCCGGATCCCCGGCACCACCCGCGACGTCGTCCCGTACACCTCGGTCGACGGCCGGATCCGCGGCAGCATCGCGCGCGGGACGTCGAAGAACTCCAGCAGTTCGTCGTCCCAGGACAGCGTCCGCAGGTTCATCAGCATGGTGCGCGAGGCGTTGGTGACGTCGGTGACGTGGACGCCGCCGTCTGGCCCGCCGGTCAGGTTCCAGATCAGCCAGCTCTCGACCGTCCCGAACAGCACGTCACCGCGCTCGGCGCGTTCCCGCAGGCCAGGGGTCCTTTCCAGCATCCAGCGGATCCGGGGAGCGGAGAAGTACGTCGCCAGCGGCAGCCCGCACAGCCGCCGGACGCGGTCGGCGCCCGGCTCGCGGGCGAGCTGTTCGAGCATCGCGTCGGTGCGGGTGTCCTGCCAGACGATCGCGCGGCCGACGGGGTTGCCGGTGTGCCGGTCCCACAGCACCGTCGTCTCGCGCTGGTTCGCGATGCCGAGGCCGACCACCTGCGCTGGTTCGACGCCGGCGTCGGCCAGCGCCTGCGGCACGATCCGGCCGACGTTGCGCCAGATCTCCGTCGCGTCGTGCTCGACCCAGCCCGGCCGGGGGAAGTGCTGCTGGTGCTCGCGCTGCGCGACCGACGCCAGCCTGCCGCGCGCGTCGAACAGGATGCACCGCGTCGAGGTGGTGCCCTGGTCGATCGACATCACGTAGCGCTGGACCACGCGAGCACCTCCATCACCATCGGGACGCGCCGAGATCGCGGGAGACCGCCCGTGCCGCGTCGCGCACGTGGCCGAGCAGCCGGGGGATCGGGCTGCCGTCGGCTTCACAGATCCGTTCAGTCGCGCCGGACACCCCGATCGCGCCGACCACGATGCCGCCGTGGCCGCGGATCGGCGCCGCTATCCCGGCCTCACCGGTGATCATCTCGCCGTTCTCGCTCGCCCAGCCCGCCTCGCGCACCTTGCCACAGGCGCGTTTGATCGCGGTCTGGGTGACCAGGGTCCGGCGGGTGTAGGCCTCCGGCTCGCCGGTGCGCAACGATGCCACGAGACCGGTGTCATAGGCCAGAAGTACTTTTCCGAGCGCCGTCGCGTGCAACGGCAGGAGTGTTCCGACGTCGAGGGTCTGCAGGCTGTCGTCGGGGCGGAAAACGTGGTGCACCACCAGGACCCGGCCTTCCAGCGGCGCGCCGATCCGGACGGCTTCACCGCTGCGCGCGGCCAGCGCGTCGGCCCAGTTGATCGCGCGCGACCGGAGCTCGTTGACGTCGAGGTAGCTCGTGCCGAGGTGCAGGAGTGCCGCGCCCAGTTGGTATTTCCCGGTGTCGCGGTCTTGTTCGACAAAGCCGACCCCTTGCAGGGTGCGCAGGATCCCGTGCGCCGTCCCCTTGGCGAGTTCGAGGGAATCGGCGATCTCGCCGACCCCGAGACGCCCCGAACCGCGCGCCAGCAACCGCAGGATCGCGGCGGCGCGCTCGATGGACTGGATCGGACCGGGCACGGCTCAACCGTAGCCCGACCGGCCCTGATTCGACAATGTCGAACATCGTCTTCGGGCGTTCGACAATGCCGACCGGCGTGCGTTGACCCCGCGTTTCCGCGAACTTAACTTCGGCCTCAACAGGGCAACGGTGTCCTTTGTGGAGGAAGCAATGGTGCGAAACCTCAAGGCTCGCGGACTGGCGGGCGAACTGGCGGCGGAGTTCGTCGGGACGATGATCCTCATCCTGTTCGGCTGCGGGGTGGTGGCTCAAGTCGTCGCCGCGGGCATCGGGGACCACGACAGCATCGCGTGGGCGTGGGGAATCGGTGTCACGCTCGGTATCTACGTGGCTTCAAGGATCAGTGGCGCGCATCTGAATCCCGCCGTCACCGTGGCGCTCGCGGTGTTCAAGGGCTTCTCGTGGCGCAAGGTCGCCCCGTACGCCCTGGCGCAGACCGCCGGCGCGTTCCTGGGCGCGCTGCTGGTGCGCTGGAACTACACCGAGGTGCTCAACGCCGCCGACCCCGGCCTGACGATCAAGACCCAGGGTGTCTTCTCCACCCTTCCGGGTAACGGAACCCTGCCGGTGGGTGACTGGGGCGCGTTCCGTGACCAGATCATCGGGACCGCGATCCTCGCTTTGGTGATCTTCGCCATCACCGACCTCCGCAACACCGCGCCCGCCGCGAACCTCGCCCCGGTCGTCGTCGGTTTCCTCGTGGTCGCGATCGGCATGGCCTGGGGCACCAACGCCGGCTACGCGATCAACCCCGCCCGCGACTTCGGCCCGCGGCTGATGTCCTGGCTCACCGGCTACGACACCGCGTTCACCGACCAATACGGCTATCCGTACTGGTGGATCCCGATCGTGGCGCCGGTCATCGGCGCGGTGATCGGCGGTGCGATCTACAAGTTCTTCATCGAGCGTTACCTGCCCGCCGACCCGGCGCCGGAATCCTTGCCCGCCAAAGACATCGAGCGCGTTTCCTAAGGAGAGAAACCATGCCTGACTACATCGGCGCCGTCGACCAGGGCACCACCAGCACGCGCTTCATGATCTTCGACCACGGCGGCAACGAGATCGCCCGCCACCAGCTCGAGCACGAGCAGATCCTCCCCAAGCCGGGCTGGGTCGAGCACGACGCCACCGAGATCTGGGAGCGGACCCGTTCGGTCATCGCCACCGCGCTCAACAAGGCGAAACTGACCGCCGCCGACCTCGCGTCGCTCGGCATCACCAACCAGCGTGAGACCACCGTGGTGTGGAACCGCCGGACCGGGCGCCCGTACTGCAACGCCATCGTGTGGCAGGACACCCGCACCGACCGGATCGCCTCGGCGCTCGAACGCGAGGGCAAGGGCGACGTCATCCGCCGCAAGGCCGGTCTGCCGCCCGCCACCTACTTCTCCGGCGGCAAGCTCCAGTGGATCCTGGAGAACGTCGAGGGCGTCCGAGAAGACGCCGAAAAGGGCGACGCGCTCTTCGGCACCACCGACACCTGGCTCATCTGGAATCTCACCGGCGGGCCCGACGGCGGCGTCCACGTGACGGACCCGACCAACGCGTCCCGCACGATGCTGATGGACCTGGAGACGCTTGAGTGGGACGACGAACTGCTGTCGTTCTTCGGTGTCCCCAAGCAGATGCTGCCGTCGATCGCGCCGTCGTCGAACAACGGCCGGTTCGGTGTCACCCGCGCGGACGGCCCGCTCGGCGGCGAGGTCGCCATCACCGGTGTGCTCGGTGACCAGCAGGCGGCGACCGTCGGCCAGGTGTGCTTCCGCCCCGGCGAGGCCAAGAACACCTACGGCACCGGCAACTTCCTCCTGCTCAACACCGGGCACGAGGTCGTGCGGTCGAAGCACGGCCTGCTCACGACGCTGGCCTACCAGTTCGGCGACGAGAAGCCGGTGTACGCGCTGGAAGGTTCGATCGCCGTCACGGGTTCCGCCGTCCAGTGGCTGCGCGATCAGCTGGGCATCATCAGCGGCGCGTCCCAGAGCGAGAGCCTCGCTCGCCAGGTCGAGGACAACGGCGGCGTCTACTTCGTTCCCGCGTTCTCCGGGCTTTTCGCGCCGTACTGGCGTTCCGACGCGCGCGGGGCGATCGTCGGCCTCACCAGGGCCACCACCAACGCGCATCTCGCGCGGGCGACCCTCGAAGCGATCTGCTACCAGACCCGCGACGTCGTCGAGGCCATGCAGAACGACTCGGGCGTCACGCTCGACGTGTTGCGTGTGGACGGTGGCGTGACCGCGAACGAACTCTGCATGCAGCTCCAGGCGGACATCCTCGGTGTGCCGGTGTCGAAGCCGGTCGTCGCGGAGACCACCGCCCTCGGCGCCGCCTACGCCGCCGGGCTCGCCGTCGGGTTCTGGAAGAGCACCGACGAGCTGGAACAGAACTGGAACGAGGACAAGCGCTGGGAGCCGTCGTGGACGGACGAACAGCGCGCCGAGGGCTACGCGGGCTGGCAGAAGGCCGTCGGCCGCACGCTCGACTGGGTCGAGGTCGAGTGAGCCCGATGAACAGGAGGAACAGAGTGACACCCGTACCGCTTTCCCCGGTCTACCGTGCCGAGACGCTGCGCAAGCTCGCACGCGAGGAGATCGACGTCCTCGTCGTCGGCGGGGGAGTGACCGGTGCCGGCGTCGCGCTCGACGCGGCGTCGCGCGGGCTCTCCGTCGCGCTCGTCGAGGCCCGTGACTTCGCCGCGGGCACGTCCAGCCGATCGTCCAAGCTGATCCACGGCGGGCTGCGTTACCTGGAGAACCTGGACTTCAAGCTGGTCCGTGAGGCGCTGAAGGAGCGGAGCCTGCTGCTGCAGACCCTCGCGCCGCATCTGGTGCGGCCGGTGAAGTTCCTCGTGCCGCTCAAGCACCGCGTCTGGGAACGCGGCTACATCGGCGCGGGTGTCACGCTCTACGACACCCTCGGCGGAGCGCGGGCCCTGCCGCGGCACCGGCACCTGTCCAAGCGCGGCGCGGGCAAGGTCGCTCCCGGTCTCGCGGACGACGCCCTGATCGGCGCCATCCAGTACTACGACGCGCAGGTCGACGACGCGCGCCACACGATGACCATCGCGCGGACCGCGGCCGAGCAGGGCGCCTCCGTGCTCACCCGCGCCCGGGTCACGTCGCTGATCCGCGACGGCGAACGTGTCGTGGGGGCCAAGGTCGTCGACCGCGAGAGCGGCGCGGAGATCGAGGTCCGGGCGAAGACGGTCGTCGCGGCGACCGGCGTGTGGAGCGACGACATGGCCGAAGCGGCGGGCATCCCCGCGCCGTTCACCGTGCGGGCGTCGAAGGGCATCCACCTCGTGGTGCCGCGCGAGAAGATCGACCTGGACACCGGGCTGATCCTGCGCACCGAGAAGAGCGTCCTGTTCGTCATCCCGTGGGGACGGCACTGGATCGTCGGCACCACCGACACCGAATGGGACCTCGACCGCGAACACCCGGCGGCCAGCCAGGCGGACGTCGACTACGTGCTCGATCACCTCAACGCGGTCCTGCGCACGCCGATCACCGCCGACGACATCGAAGGCGTGTACGCGGGGCTTCGGCCGCTGCTGGCCGCGAAGGCGACGTCGACGACGAAGCTCTCGCGGGAGCACGCCGTGGCGCATCCGGTGCCGGGTCTGGTGATCGTGGCCGGCGGCAAGTACACGACGTACCGCGTGATGGCCGCCGACGCCGTCGACGTCGCGGTCGAGGATCTCGGCCGTCCCGCGCCGTCGTCGTGGACCGAGCGGCTGCCGATCGTCGGCGCGACGGGTTACCACGAGCTGTGGGGCGCCCGGCACTCGCTCGTGCAGCGCACGGGGCTGCCGATCGCCCGTATCGAGCACCTGCTCCAGCGCTACGGCACCGCGATCGAGGACATCCTGGAGTCGATCTCGGAACGTCCCGAACTGGGTGAGGCCATCCCGGGGACGGCGGAGTACCTGAAGGCGGAGGTCGTCTACGCCGTTTCGCACGAGGGCGCGCTGCACCTGGAGGACGTCCTGACGCGGCGCACCCGCATCTCCATCGAAGAGCGGGATCGCGGGGTGACGGCGGCGCCGGTGGTGGCCGAGCTGATGGCGCCGCTGCTGGGCTGGGACTCGCACAAGCAGGAGCGCGAGGTCGCCAACTACCTCGCGCGGGTGGAGGCGGAGCGCTCCGCCCAGGCCCAGCCGGACGACGAAGCGGCCAACGCCAGCCGTCTCGCGGCTCCGGCGCTGCTGCCGAGCTGATCACGGGCGGCCCCGGTCGGAGGTTTCGGCCGGGGCCGCGCCGGTAACTCCCCGGCATGGCAAGAAAGCGGTCGCTCACCACGGTCGAAACGGACGTGCCGGCACGGATGGACCGGCTGCCCTGGGCGCGGTGGCATTGGGTGGTGCTGGCGGGGCTCGGCACGGTGTGGATCCTCGACGGACTCGAAGTCACCATCGTCGGGGCGCTCGCCGAGCGGCTGACCGAACCGGACAGTGGCCTCGTCCTCACGGATTCACAGGTGGGACTGGCCGCCGCGCTGTACGTCGCGGGTGCTGTCGTCGGTTCGCTGGTGTTCGGCTACCTGACCGACCGGCTCGGCCGCAAGAAACTGTTCCTGGTGACGCTGGGGCTCTACCTGGCCGCGACGACCGCGACGGCTTTCTCTTTCGACGTCTGGTTCTTCGTCGCCATGCGGTTCCTGACCGGCGCCGGGATCGGCGGTGAATACGCGGCGATCAACTCCGCGATCGACGAACTCGTCCCCGCCAGGGTGCGGGCGACGGTTTCGCTGGCCGTCAACGGTTCCTATTGGGGCGGCGCCGCCGCCGGCGCGGCACTGACGTTGATCCTGCTCGATCCCGCCGTGTTCTCGGCCGATGTCGGCTGGCGGGTCGCGTTCGGCCTCGGTGCCGTGTTCGGGCTGGTGATCCTGCTGGTGCGGCGGCATCTCCCGGAGAGCCCGCGCTGGCTGTACACCCACGGGCGCAACGACGAAGCCGAGGAACTCGTCGGTTCCATCGAAGCACGGGTCGAGAAGGAAACCGGTGCGCCGCTGGAACCGGTGCACGAGAGCCTGCGCGTCAAGCAGCGGAAGAGCACCGGTTTCGGGGAGATCGCGCGGACCCTGCTGAAGACCTACCCCCGGCGGACCCTGCTGGGGCTCGCGTTGTTCGTCGGGCAGGCGTTCCTGTACAACGCCGTCTACTTCACCTTCGCACTGGTGCTGGCGACGTTCTTCAAGATCCCGAGCGCGCAGTCCGGGCTCTATCTGCTGCCGCTGGCCGTCGGGAGCCTGATCGGGCCGTTGGTGCTGGGCAGGTTCTTCGACTCCATCGGGCGCCGCACGATGATCAGCGTGAGCTACCTCGGCTCGGGCGCGCTGTTGCTCGTGACCGCCTGGCTGTTCTCCGAAGGCGTGCTTTCGGCTTGGACGCTCGCGCTCGCCTGGGCGGTGATCTTCTTCTTCGCCTCGTCGGGCGCGAGCGCGGCTTACCTGACGGTGTCGGAGATCTTCCCGATGGAGATCCGGGCGATGTGCATCGCGTTGTTCTACGCGGTGGGCACCGGGCTCGGCGGCATCATCGGGCCGCTGCTGTTCGGTGTGCTGGTCGAGACCGGCGACGTGGGCAACGTCGCGCTCGGGTACTGCCTCGGGGCCGCGGTGATGATCCTGGGCGGGGTGGCCGAACTGGTGCTGGGTGTCGAAGCGGCGAGGCGATCGCTGGAAGACGTCGCGTCGCCGCTGTCGGCACAGTCCGGCGCGGTCGGGGCCGTCGGCTGACCGCGCCGGACCGCGGTCAGGGGCGCGGTGCCCGCCGGTCACGCCGTTCTTCGAGTTCCTCCGCGGACACCGGGATGAGCATCGGCTGTCCAGGCTCGCCGAACATCGTGACGACGAACTGGCTTTCGGCGTCGTCGAAGTGGTTGCCGTCCTGGTAGTGGATGACGTCGCCACCCGGTTCCCAGAACGATTCCCCTGCCTTGACGACGCGTTCCGGCTCGCCTTCGAGTTCGAAGACGATCGCGCCCTTCAGGACGTACCCGAACGCGGGACCGGTATGCCGGTGCGGGGGCGCGCCTTCGCACCCGGGCGGCAGGGTGACCAGGATCGTCATCGCCTCGGCGTCGTAAGGCATCGGCGGCGCCGGGACCGACGAGACCATTTCGATCTTCGGCGGCGGTTTGGCCGACCCCGGATTCTCCAGGTGGTGGAGGTGATCGGCGGTCATGACTTCAGCCAATCGAGGTAGCGGGTCCCGGCGATGCGGGCGCCGTCCTTCGTGGTGAGGACGTCACCCTTGACGGCGGCGAACATGCCCGCGGTCTCGTCGACGGTCACCGGACGCGTGTCTCCCTTGGCGGACAACGTGATCCGGCCCAGTTCGTCGAGCGGGTAGACGTCCGGGCCACCCACGTCGAGGGTGCCGTTCAGCGGCTTCCCCGCCGACACCTCGGAAACGGCGGCGGCGACGTCGGCCGCGGCGATCGGCTGGATCGGGGTGGTGGGCAGGCGGACCGCGGTCTCGTCGGAGGTCCAGGACAGGACCGCGCCGACGAATTCCATGAACTGGGTGGCGCGGACGATCGAGTAGGGGATGCCGCTCTCCTTGAGGATGTCCTCCTGCAGCGTCTTCGCCCGGTAGTAGTCGAGGTCGGGCACCTGGTCGACGCCGACGATCGACAGGATCACGAAGTGGCCGGTGCCCGCCTTCTTCGCGGCCGCGACGAGGTTGTCCATCGACGTCCGGAAGAACGCGGGGGAGGCGTCGTCGAACGTCGGCGAGTTCGTGAGGTTGACGACCACGTCGGCGCCGTCGAGCGCGCTGTCCAGTCCTTGGCCGGTGAGCAGGTCGACCCCGGTGGACGGCGAATGCGGTACGGCCTCGTGGCCGGCCTCGTTCAGGTTGCGCACGACCTGTGAACCGATCAGCCCGGTCCCGCCGATGATCGCGAATTTCATGACCCTGTGCCCTTCGTCGATGGCGTCCGGTTAACTCGGACAACTTCTATCCGAGATAATACTCGGACACGTTGTATCCGAGTCAAGAGGCGGGTTAGAGTCATCCGGGTGAAGATGTCCGGTGGGGTCGAGTGGGCCCTGCACTGCTGCGTCGTGCTGACCTCGGTCGACGAACCCGCGCCCGCCGCGCGCCTGGCGCAGCTGCACGACGTCTCGCCGAGTTACCTCGCGAAGCAGCTCCAGGCGCTTTCCCGGGCAGGCCTCATCCGGTCGGTGCAGGGGAAAGCCGGTGGCTACGTCCTCACTCGGCCGCCTTCGGAGATCACGGTGCTCGACGTCGTCGAGGCCATCGACGGTCCCGGCCCGGCCTTCCTCTGCACCGAGATCCGGCAGCGCGGTCCGATGGCGACCCCGCCCGAGGCGTGCACGGCGCCGTGCGCCATCAGTCGCGCGATGGCGAACGCCGAGGTCCAGTGGCGGGCGGCGTTGCGGGCCGTCACGATCGCGGATCTGGCCGACGACGTCAGGGGCGACTACGGTCCGGGCGCGCTCGCCGGGATCGGCGCGTGGTTCAAGGCCGCCGAGGGGTAGCGAGGCCTTCACGGACCGGCTCCGGCAGCTCAGCGAGTCCGGGGCATCAGCGCGGTCGCGGCCATGGTCGCCACCACCAGCACCGCCGCGAGCGAGAACGCCTGTGCCGAAGAGCGGCCGTGCAGGAAGACGGTGCCGAACACCGCGATACCCAGCGTCGCGCCCACTTGCTGCACCGCGTTCAGCAGTCCCGCCGCCGATCCGGTCTCCTGTGGACGGACGACGGACAGTGCCGCGGTGAAGAACGGCACCGTGAACAGTCCCAGGCCGAGTCCGCCGATCCCGAGCGCGACCGGCAGCGGACCCGCGATCGCCAGCAGGATTCCCGCGAGCAGCAGGGTCAGACCGGCGAAGGCGACCCGGGTGCCGTACCGGGGCACGAACCATTTGCCCGCCATCCAAGAAGAAAGCGCCAGTCCGCCCGACCACGGCAGCAGTGTCAGCCCGGACGCGAGTACGCCGCGCCCTTCGTCGAGTTGCTGGTGCAGGACAACCACGAGCATCACCCCGTTCATCACGGCGAAGAACAGGGTCGACGCCGCCAGCGCCGCGGGGAAGCCGCGGTGGGCGAACAGGCTCGGCTCGACGAGGGGATGCCGTCGGTTCCGCTGGTGGAATCCGAACAGCACCAGCACGGCGGCGCCGGTGGTGAAGAGAATCCAGCTCCACCTGTCGATCAGCGGGTACACGACGAGCCCGATGCCGAGCGCCATGCTGCTGCACGACATCCCGCGCACCGCGAGCGTCACCGCGGTGTCCGCGCATTTCATCCTGCACACCTACCTCGGCGGACCGACGGCGTGGCGCGGGCGGGTCGCCGCGCTGACGGAGGACCAGCAGGAGGCGTTGCGGCCGCCGGAACCCGTCGCCGACGAGACCCCGCCGACCGCCGCGGACCACGCGCTGATCGCCGCTCTCCGGCACGACGGCCGAGCGAGCGTCGCGGATCTCGCCGCGGCGGCGGGGCTGGCCCCGGCGACCGCGACCCGTCGCCTGGCGGACCTGCGCGCCCGGGGCGCGCTCTTCTTCGACGTCGAGATCAGTGCCGCCTTGTACGGCGTGACCACGCAGGCGTTCCTGTGGATGGCCGTCGCGCCGGCGGACCTCGACGAGGTGGCGACGACGCTGGCCACTCACGAGGAGCTCGCCGTCGTCGTCGCCACGACCGGGCCCACCAACCTGGCCGCGCAGGCGCTGTGCCCGGATCCCGCCGCGCTACACCACTACCTCACGCACCGGCTGGGCGCGCACCGCGCGATCCACACGGTGCACACCGCGCCGGTGCTGGAGATCGTGAAGGCGGTCGGCCCGCTCACGGCTTGAACCGGTCGGCGTGTTCGGCGACCCACTGCGCGAAAGTGCGGGCAGGCCGTCCGGTCACCTTCTCGATCGTGTCGACCACCGTGCGCGCCTCCACCGGCGGATCGCTGTGCCAGCCGACGACGTATTCGGCGTCCGCGACCGAGACGCCTTCGGCCAGCAGCCGGTCGATCGCCTGCTGCCGGGTGATCCGCTCCAGGGTGATGTCGTGGCCGAGTGCGGAGGAGAGGATCGCGATCCGTTCGCTCGTGGTCAGCGCCTCCGGGCCGGTGAGGTTGTAGACCTTGCCCGAATGCCCGTCCTCCACGAGCGCCGTGGCGGCGACGGCGCCGATGTCGCCCTCGTGCACCACCGCGCTCGGGAGGTCGAACGGCTCATGGACCACCTTCCCGGTGCGGATGGAATCGGTCCAGGTCAGGGCGTTGGACATGAACTCCTGTGGCTCGAGCCGCGTCCACTCCACTCCGGACTCGGCCATGGCCTGTTCCGTCGGCCCGACATAGCCGCCCCAGACGATGGTCATCCGCCGCACCCCCGCGTCCACGGCGCGTTCGACCAGATCGGCACCGACGTCGGCGAGCCCCGCCGTCACGGTGATGTGCAGCCGGGTGACGCCCTCGAAGGCATCGGTGAGGGTCTCCGGCGCGGTGTGTGTGCCCTCCACCAGTTCGACGCCCGCCGGAAGCCTCGCCTCGGCGGGGTTCCTGGTGAGCGCCCGGACGCGTTCCCCGCGGCGGACGAGTTCGGCCACCACGTGGCGGCCGGTGTTCCCGGTGGCTCCGGTTACCAAGACGGTCATGGGTGATTCCCTTCGTTTTCCGCGACGGTAGAAGCTCAAGTAATGTGGAGGTCAAGTGGGAGCCCGCTCTTGTTCGCGCTGTCGTATACCGCCAAGCGGTGGAACCGGGAGCGCGTGGCCGGGTGACTCGCCGAGTCTTAGTTCATGGCAAAAATTAACACTCGGCATACCGGCCCGAAACTCTTGACGCGGCCGCCGGGGCCGGTGAGGATCGGCCGGTCCCCGCCTTCCGCAGAATGGACCAGACCATGGCAAGACGTGCCCGTGCGCGCCGAAGTCCGCTGATCGCCTTGATGAGTCTCGCGCTGCTCGGCGGGGCCGTGGCGGCCACACCCGCCGCCGTCGCGGCCGAACAGCCCGTGATCGGGAAGCCCGCGTTCGACCGGGACGGTTGCGCCCGGATCGAGAAGAGCCTGCCGGCGCTCGCCGACTGGCCGAAGGTCGAGAGCCGGTTCAAGGGCAAGGGCGGTGACGAGCAGCGGATCGCCCGGATCCTCGAAGGGATGACCCTGGAGGAGAAGGTCGGGCAGATGACACAGCCCGAGATCGCGGCGATCACCCCCGACGAGGTCCGGCAGTACTCGATCGGCTCGGTCCTCAACGGCGGCGGTTCGTGGCCGAACAAGGACAAGCACGCCTCCCAGCAGGACTGGCTCAAGCTCGCGGACGCCTACTGGGAAGCCGCGCAGGGCAGCCGGACGAAGATCCCGGTGATCTGGGGCATCGACGCCGTGCACGGCAACAACAACGTGTACGGCGCCACCGTCTTCCCGCACAACATCGGGCTCGGCGCGGCGCAGGACCCGTGCCTGGTGCGCGACATCTCCGCGGCGACGGCCCGGCAGATCCGCGCCACCGGCCAGGACTGGGCCTTCGCGCCGACGCTGGCCGTCGTGAAGGACGACCGCTGGGGCCGCACCTACGAAGGCTTCTCCGAGGACCCGCGGATCACCAGGGCCTACGGCTACGAGGCGATCAACGGTCTCCAGGACGGCTCGACCAAACGCATCGGCTACAACGGCGTGATCGGTACCGCCAAGCACTTCATCGGTGACGGCGGCACCCTCAAGGGCCAGGACCAGGGCGTCAACCCGTCCTCCGAAGCCGAGATGATCAACTTGCACGGCCAGGGTTACTACGGCGCGCTCGCGGCGGGCTCTCAGACCGTGATGGTGTCGTTCAACAGCTGGACCAACGCCGAACTCGGCATCGACGAGGGCAAGCTGCACGGCAGCGACAAGGCGCTGAACCAGATCCTCAAGGGCAAGATAGGCTTCGACGGCCTCGTCGTGTCCGACTGGAACGGTATCGGCCAGGTTCCCGGCTGCACCAACGCTTCCTGCCCGCAGGCGATCAACGCCGGCATCGACATCGTGATGGTGCCGAACGACTGGAAGGCGTTCATCGCCAACACCGTCGACCAGGTCAAGGGCGGCCAGATCCCCCTTTCGCGTATCGACGACGCGGTGACCCGGATCCTGCGCGTCAAGCTGCGCTCGGGACTGTACGAGTCGCAGAAGCCGTCGGACCGGTCCTACGCGAACTCCGATGAGGCGCTGAGGGAGACCTGGCTGGCGCGCGACGCCGTCCGTTCGTCGCAGACATTGCTGAAGAACAACGGCAACGTGCTGCCGCTGAAGCCGAAGTCGAAGGTCCTCGTGGTCGGCAAGAGCGCGGACAGCATCCAGAACCAGACCGGTGGCTGGACGCTGAGCTGGCAGGGGACCGGCAACACCAACGCCGACTTCCCGAACGCCACGTCGATCCTCGCCGGGCTCAAGCAGCAGCTAGGCGACGTCAACGTCACCTTCGACGAGAAGGGCGACACGGACCCGAAGGGCTACGACGCGGTCATCGCCGTCATCGGTGAGACCCCGTACGCGGAAGGTGTCGGCGACCTGACCAGGAAGACGCTGGAGGCCTCGAAGCTCTACCCCGAGGATCTGGCCTTGCTGGACAAGGTTCGCGGGAAGGGCGCTCCCGTCGTCACCGTCTACGTCGGCGGCCGCCCGCTGTACATGAACAAGGAGATCAACCGCTCCGACGCGTTCGTCGCGGCCTGGCTGCCCGGCACCGAAGGCGGCGGCGTCGCCGACGTCCTGCTCAAGGGCGGTTTCAAGGGCAAGCTGCCGTATTCGTGGCCGAAGAGCGCGTGCCAGACGCCGCTGAACGCGGGCTCGGCCGACTACGACCCGCTGTTCGCACTCGGCTACGGCCTCAAAACCGGGCAGCGCGTCACCGTCGGTCAGCTGGACGAGACGGCCGGGCCGGTGACCTGTGGCTCGACCGGTGGCGGCGGCACGGCGACCGAGGATCTCGAGGTGTTCAACCGCACCGATGTCGCGCCGTACAAGGGTTTCATCGGTTCGGCGGAGAACTGGGGCGGTACCGAGATCGGCCCGGACGGCACCGCTTCACACGCTGAGATCGGCGTCGTCCAGTCCGATGTGAACGTCCAGCAGGACGGTCTCAAGGCGACTTGGACCGGCACCGGGCCGGCGCAGCTCTACTTCCAGAACCCGGCCGGTACCAACGATCTGCGGGGCTACCTCAACGCCGACGCGGCAGTGGAGTTCGACACCGTGGTGCACGAGGCGCCCGCCAACCGGACGGTGATCAGCATGCACTGCGTCTACCCGTGCTTCTCCGAGGTGAACGCGACCAAGCTGTTCACCGATCTGGCGGGGGCGCCGAAGTCGACGGTGAAGATCCCGGTGTCCTGTTTCGCGAACGGGCTGGATCTGGAGAACGTCAACACGCCGTTCCTGGTGTACACCGACGGCAAGTTCTCCGCTTCGTTCGCCAACGTGCGGTGGGTGCCCAAGGGGGCGCAGGACCCTGACGCGAGGCGTTGCTCGAGTTTGAGCTGATTTCTGGTCGCTGAGGTTCCGGCGAGGCATGACGCGAAAGCCACTTTCGCAACCTTCAAGGTTGCGAAAGTGGCTTTCGCGTCTTCAGGGAGCGGCGGGCGGTACCGAGCCGGTCATCGTGGTCGCGAAGTCCCGATCGTCGACAAAAGTGAGCCCGCTGCCGCCGGCGTCCGAGGACGGTCGCGCGCTCCTGGTGGCTCGCGACGACGAGGCGGCTGGATTGACCGAAGCGCTCGCGTTCGTAGCGGGACCCGTGTATAAAGTGAAACGAACGTTCAAAATGTAACGATCGTTCAAGTTGTGGGGGATGCCGTGCCGGGTCACTATCGAGAGCTGTTCGCCGCGAAAGGCTCTGTCGCCTTCTCCGCCGCGGGACTGGTCGCGAGGATCCCCGTCCCGATGATGGGCATCGGGATCATCACGATGCTGGCGCAGACTCGGGGCGACTACGGGCTCGCGGGTCTGGTCTCGGCGGTGTTCACGCTGTCCATGGCGCTGCTCGGGCCGCAGGTGTCGAGGCTGGTGGATCGCCGGGGGCAGAGCCGTGTCCTGGTGCCCGTCACGGGGATCAGCGTGATGGCGCTCGGCGCGCTCCTGCTCTGCGCACGCTTCGAGGCGCCGGTCTGGACGCTGTACGTGTCCGCGATCCTCGCCGGGTTCATGCCCAGCATGGCGGCGATGGTGCGGGCACGCTGGTCGCGGCTGTATCGCGGCTCGCCCCGGCTGCACACCGCCTTCGCGTGGGAATCGGTGGTCGACGAACTGACTTTCGTCATCGGCCCCGCGTTGTCGGTGGCGTTGTGCACCACCGTCTTCCCCGAGGCCGGGCCGCTGGTCGCCGTGGTGTTCCTCGCTGTCGGAGTGCTGCTGTTCGTCGCGCAGCGCGAGACGGAACCGCCCGTGCTGCCGCCGAGCGGGTCGGCCGGAAGTTCGGCGATCCGGCTGGGCGCGGTGCGGGTGCTGGTACTGACGCTGGTGGCGGGCGGCGTCATCGTCGGCACGGTCGACGTCGTCAGCGTGGCGTTCGCCCGGCACGTCGGGTCGCCGTCGGCCGCGGGTGTCGTCGTTTCGGTCTACGCTGTGGGCTCCGCGATCTCGGGTCTGGTCTTCGGGACGCTCAAGCCGGCCATGACACCGCCTCGACTGCTCCTGATCGGCACCGCGGGCACGGCGGCGAGTGTGGTGCCGTTGCTGGTCGTCGACGGCGTCGTGAGCCTGTGCGCGGTGGTGTTCGTCGCCGGATTGTTCTTCTCTCCCACGATGATCGTCGTCATGGGGATGATCGAGAAGGTGGTCCCGGCGGAGAAGCTGACCGAGGGGATGACGTGGGCGATCACCGGCCTGAGCATCGGTGTCGCGCTCGGCGCCGCGGTGTCGGGCGAGGTCGTCGACCGCTTCGGGCCGGACGGCGGATTCGCCGTGGCGGTCGTCGCCGGTGGCTTGATCGTCCTGGTCGCCCTGCTCTCGTATCCTCTGCTGCGCAGGAAGACCGCGATCAGCGAGGAGGCGGCACGCTGAACGAGCCGAGCACCGACGGCCGCCTTGCCAAGGGCGAGCAACGCAAACGGGAACTGATCGAAGCCACCCTGCGGATCGTCGCGAGGGAGGGCGTGTCGGGGGTCAGTCATCGCACCGTCGCCCGTGAGGCGGGGTTGCCCGCGACGGCGGCCGCGTACCACTTCCGGGGGATCGATGACCTGCTGACCGCCGCGCTGACCCAGTGCATGGACGAGGACTCCGAACGGATGCGGGTTCTCGCCGCCGAGGCCGACGGTGGCGAGGACGCACTACGGAGGTTCGCCGCCTTGATGGCCGAGGTCGTCGCCGAACCAGGGCATCTGCTGGCGGAGTACGAGTTGTACCTCTTGGCGGCGAGGGAACCGAAGCTCCGCGAGTCGACCGATCGCTGGATGGCGGCCTTGGCGGACTTCGCCCGCCGCTACACCGCCGACCCGGTGCGGGTCGAGATGCTGGTCGCGCTGGTGGACGGGGTACTGCTGCAGGGATTGCTGCGCGACGAGCCGCCGACGGCGGAACGGTTCGAGGCCATCCTGCGGACCGCGCTGCCCTCATGACCTGATCGCGCGTGAAGGCCCGCCGCCCTCAGACGGTGGTCTCGTGATCGGACGGACGACACGCGTGATCCCACGGACGACACGCGTGTCCGGATGGACGACTCGCGACCAGGCCTCGCGAGTGTCGTCCAGCCAAGCACGCGAAAGCGCCGTGAAGGCCTCCTTGAGGGACTCTGGGTCCCTCAAGGAGGCCTTCACGGACTCGGGAGCGGCCTACGTGGTCGCGGGTGGTGACCAGGTCAGGCGCGGATCCGTCTGCACGAAACTGCCCAGCAGGTGATCGATCCGCGTCAGCGCGTCGAGGTCCAGCACCACGCCTGCCGCCTTCGCGTTCTCGGTCACCTGGGCGGCGGTGCTCGCGCCGGTCACCACGGAAGCGACGGTGTTGTGCTGCAACGTCCACGCGAGCGCCAGCTGAGCCATGGTCAGCCCGGCCTCGTCGGCGACGCCGCGCAACATGCCGACGCGTTCGAGGAGGTCCGGCAGGAGCAACGGCCGCGTCTCGACCGCCTTCGCGGCCCGTGAGCCCGGCGGGATCTCGCCCGGCCGGTACTTGCCGGTCAGCACGCCCTGCGCGAGGGGTACCGACGCGAACTGCCCGATCCCGGAGCGTTCGCACACCGGCATCACCTGTGCCTCGGCGACTCGCCACAGCATCGAGTAGTGCGGCTGGTTCGCGATGAGCGGGACGCCGTGCCGCTCGGCGATCGGCCGTGCCTCGAGCAGCTGCTCAGCCGTCCATTCCGCGGTGCCCGCGTAGAGGATCTTCCCCTGCCGCACCAGATCCGACAGCGCGAGGAAGGTTTCCTCCAGCGGAGTGCGGTAGTCGAACCGCAGCAGCTGGTAGACGTCGATGTAGTCGGTGCGCAGCCGCCGGAGCGAGCCGTGCAGCGACGTGACCAGGTGTTTGCGGCTGAGGCCCGCGTCGTTGACGCCCGGCCCTTCCGGCCAGAAGACGCCGGTGCACAGGACGAGATCGTCGCGGCGGGCGTGGCTCAGTGCCGCGGCGAGGTTTTCCTCGGCGGCGCCACCGTCCCAGGCGGCGGCGGTGTGGAAGGTCGTGACGCCCGCGTCGAGCGCGGCCTGCACGCATTCCGCGCCGTCGTGGTGGGTGAGCCAGTTGCCGTAGGAGATCTCGCTGACGGACAGCCCGCTCGCGCCGAGCCTTCGGTACTCCATGGTCACCTCTTCCGCGCGCCGGTTTCGAGGATGGTGCGGTCGATCCATTCGTCGAGGCCTGCCGCCTTGCGGGCGTAGGTCTCCCGTACCGACTCGTGCGGCAGGATCAGGAACTCCTCCGTCGCCAGCCCGTGCACGACGGACTCGGCGACGTCCTCCGGTTCCAGCAAGGGCGCGGCGGCGGCGATCGCGAGCGCGGCGGGGTGCCCGGCCGCGATCCCGGGTTCCAGCAGCGCGGTCCGCACGCCGAGCGGGCACAGCGCGCTGACCCGTATCCCGCGCGGGCGGTAGGTGATGGCCAGCCATTCGGCGAGCCCGACGGCCGCGTGTTTGGTCACCGAATACGGCGCGTCGCCCGGGGTGCCCAGCAGGCCCGCGCCCGACGCCGTGATCAGCAGGTATCCGTGGCCCCGGCTCAACATCGCGGGGAGCGCGACCTGTGCGGCGTGCACGTGCTGCATGACGTTGATCGCCCACGAGCGGGTCCACTGTTCGTCCGCGGCGTGCACGCCCGTCCCGAACGCGGCGCCGGCGTTGGAGCAGAACAGGTCCACCGCGCCGAACACCGAGCGGGCGTCGGTCACCAGCATCTTCAAGTCCTCTTTGGACGACGCGTCGGCATGGCGCGCGATCGCCGCACCGCCCGCGGCGGTGATCCCGGCGACGACCTCCTCCGCGGCGTCCAGATCGAGATCGGAGACCACCACCCCGGCGGCGCCCTCGGCGGCGAACCGCCTGGCCATGGCGGCGCCGATACCGTGTGCCGCGCCGGTCAGCACGACGACTCGTCCTGTTACTTCCACATGCGCTCCATGGTTATCGATTCTGCTTTCGGTGACAATTCTTCTGTTTTGTTACGCCGGTGAGCAACGCGTTGTCGAAATATGCGATGTGCATGATAAAAGTGCAGGTCAGAGGCTTGTTCTGCGCGTGTCGACATATTTGTTTCCGGCGCCGGACTTTAGCATGCGTTCCCTTGTTTTCCGAGTTTTCGCACGAGAGTATTGCGCTCTCTGCGGCAAGTAGGTTATTTCTTGGGAATCCCGCTGAAAGATCGCCGAACCCGGCGAGGTTCGACCAGCCCAGCCGAACAGGAGGTCCGCCGGTGAGTCATGCGACGGCGCGCACGCGGGTACTCGGCGTCAATCCGCTCGGACGTCCCGATCCGGGGCTGGCGGCCGCCGTCGCCAGGGGCGGTGGTCTCGGGATCTTGCCGATCGGATCCATAGTGGACGGAGGGTTCCCGTTCGGCGTCCGGATCCCCGCTGGACGTCCCGTGCGGGACGAAGAGGTACGGGAAAGCGGCGCGGGGCTCGTCCTGCTGGCCGAGGGGGCGGTCTGGCGGGGCAGGGCCGGCCTCCCCGTGCTGGCCGAGGTGACCGGTGTCGAGCAGGCCGTCCGGATGCTCGACGCCGGCGCCTCCGGTCTGGTGGCGAGGGGAGCCGAGGCGGGCGGCTCGGACCTCACCACCTTCGTCCTGCTGCAACGGTTGCTGGCGCGGTTCGGTGACGGTGTCCCGGTGTGGGCGTACGGGGGCATCGGGCCGAGGACGGCGGTGGCCGCGATCGCCGGCGGCGCGGCGGGCGTGGTACTCGACGGGCTCGGCCTGTTCCCGGAGGCCGACGTGCCCGCCGAGGACCGTACCGAACTGGCCAGGGCCGACGACGGGCTCAGCGCGATGCTCGCGAATCGCTTCGAGGACGCCGAAAGCGCTGTCCGCTCGGTCGTGCGGTCGCTCGCGGTGCCGACGGCCGTTCCCGCGGACCAGGGTGACCGGCTGTGCCGCACCTTGGGAACCCGCCTGCCGGTCGTACAGGGCCCGATGACGCGGGTGAGCGACCAGCCCGGTTTCGCCGCCGCCGTGGCCGCGAACGACGGCTTCCCCTTCGTCGCGGTCGCCACCGCGAACGGCGCCAAGACCACCGAGCTGCTCGGCCGCACCGCCGAAGCCCTCGGCGAACGACCTTGGGGCGCGGGCATCCTCGGCTTCGTCCCGGAGGCCCTGCGCGCCGAACAGCTCGCGGCGATCCGCGCGGCCCGTCCGCGATGTGTGCTGATCGCGGGCGGGAAACCGGCGCAGGCCAAGACGCTGGAGGCCGACGGTATCGCGACCTTCCTCCACGTGCCGTCGCCGATCCTCCTGCGGCAGTTCCTCGACGCCGGGATCCGCCGGTTCGTCTTCGAGGGCGCCGAATGCGGCGGGCATATCGGTCCGCGGTCGAGCTTCGTGCTGTGGGAACAGCAGCTGGACGTCCTGCGCGAACACGGCGCCGATGACGTCGAGATCCTGTTCGCGGGCGGCATCCACGACGCCCGGTCCGCCGCGATGGTGTCGGCGATGGCGGAGCCGCTCACGGGCGTCGGTGTCCTGATGGGCACCGCGTACCTCTTCACCGAAGAGGCCGTGACCCACGGCGCCATCACCGGGACCTTCCAGACCCGGGTGCTCGACGCCGCCTCCACGGTCACCTTGGAGACCGCGCCCGGACATCTGACCCGCTGCCTGCCGAGCCCGTACACCGACGAGTTCGCCGCGCTGAAGGCCGGGCTCCGCGCGGACGGCGTCCCGCCGCAGGAGGCCTGGCAGCGGCTCGAAGAGCTGAACACCGGGCGGCTGCGGATCGCGAGCAAGGGCATCCGGCGGGAAGGCGACGCGCTCGTCGAGGTCGACACGCTCGGTCAGCTCGCCGAGGGGATGTACATGGCGGGACAGGTGACCGTCCTGCGCGAAGACCGCACCGACATCGCCGCCCTGCACCGGGAAGTCACCGAAGGCGCGGCCGCACTGCTCGCCGCCCGCGTTCCCGCCGAGGAGTCCGTTGTGGACGGTGACATCGCGATCGTCGGAATGGCCTGCGTGTTCCCGGGGGCGCCCGATCTCCCGGCCTTCTGGTCCACCGTCCTGCGCGGCGCGGACGCCGTCACCGAGGTGCCGGATCAGCGCTGGGACAAGGAGATCTACGCGGACCAGTCGACGTCGAAATGGGGCGGTTTCCTGCCTGCGGTGGACTTCGATCCGCTCGCCTACGGCATCCCGCCCAAGTCGATGGGCAGTATCGACCCGGCCCAGCTCGTGTCCCTGCAAACCGCGCGCCGCGCCCTCGAAGACGCCGGTTACGGCGAAGGCGGCTTCGACCGCGAGCGCACCAGCGTCATCTTCGGCGCCGAGGCCGGGGGAGATCTGGCGAATGCCGGAGTGCTGCGCGCGCTGCTCCCCAGCTACCTCGAGGACGTCCCGGAAGAACTCCTCGCCCAGCTGCCGGAGCTGACCGAAGACTCTTTCCCCGGCACCCTCGCCAACGTCATCTCCGGCCGGATCGCCAACCGCCTCGACCTCGGCGGCGCCAACTACACCGTGGACGCCGCGTGCGGCTCCTCGCTGGCCGCGCTGGACCTCGCGGTGAAGGAACTGCGGGCGGGGACGAGTTCGATGGTCCTGTGCGGCGCGGTCGATCTGCACAACGGCGTCAACGACTACCTCATGTTCACCTCGGCGGGCGCCCTGTCGCCGACCGGCCGGTGCCGTCCGTTCGACGCGGCGGCGGACGGGATCGCCCTCGGCGAGGGCGTCGCCTGTCTCGTGCTCAAGCGGCGGTCCGACGCGGAACGCGACGGCGATCGCGTCTACGCCGTGGTCAAGGGCATCGGCGCTGCCAGTGACGGCAAGGCGCTCGGTCTCACCGCGCCGCGTCCCGAGGGGCAGCGACGAGCCCTCGCCCGCGCGTACAGCGACGCCGGCGTGTCCCCGGCGGACGTATCGCTCGTCGAGGCGCACGGTACGGGCACGGTCGTCGGTGACGCCACCGAACTGACCACGCTCACCGAGTTCTTCCTCGCCGCGGGCGCCGAACCGGGTACGTGCGCGCTGGGCTCGGTGAAGAGCCAGATCGGGCACACGAAATGCGCCGCGGGCCTGGCAGGCCTGATGAAGGCGGCGCTGGCGCTGTGGCATGAGGTCGTGCCGCCCACGCTGCACCTGAGCAGGCCGAACCCCGCCTGGGACGTCGGGACCAGTCCCTTCACCTTCTCCACCGGCGCCCGGCCGATGCCGGTTCCGCGCGGACGCGAGTTCGCCGGAGTGAGCGCGTTCGGGTTCGGCGGGACCAATTTCCACGCGGTGCTCGCCGCCCCCGGAGTGCCGCCGTCGCGGCGGCACGGCCCGCGTGACTGGGACGCCGAGCTGGTCCTGCTCCGCGGCACCGACGTGGACGCCGCCCGTGCCACCCTGCGGGATCTGCTGGCGGCCAACGAAGGCCGTCCGGTGCGGGAGATCGCGGCCCTCGCCGCCGAATCGGGAGCCTCCGCGCCGGTGCGGCTCGCGGTCGTCGCGAGTGACGTCGCGGAACTGCGCGAGGCCGCCGAGAACGGCGGAGGTCTTGTCGCGGAGGACACCGAAGCCGGTGCGGTCGCGTTCCTGTTCCCCGGCCAAGGCAGTCAGCGGACGGGCATGCTGGCGGACCTGTTCGTGCACTTCCCCGAAGTGGCCGACGTCCTGAAGCTCGCTCCCGACGTCGCCGCGACGGCGTTCCCGTCACGCGCGTTCACCGAAGACGCCCGCGCCGCGCAGGAGGAAGCGCTCAAGGACACGCGGGTCGCACAGCCCGCGCTCGGGCTCGTCGAGTCGGCCGTCTGCCGGTTGTTCGCCGACCTCGGCGTCCGGCCGGATCTGCTGGCTGGGCACAGCTACGGCGAACTGACCGCGCTGTCGGTCGCCGGCGCGTTCGACACGCCGACCCTGGTGGCGCTCAGCCGGGCCAGGGCCCGCTCGATCGCCGAAGTCGCGGGCGCGGACCCGGGCGCGATGGCCGCGGTGAAGGCGTCCAGCGAGGAGCTGGGCGCCGCCCTCGACCACCCGGACGTCGTTCTGGCCAACCACAACGCGCCGGGGCAGACCGTCCTTTCCGGACCGACGGCCGCCATCGAGGAGGCGGTCCGCGAACTGCGAGCACGGGGAATCGGCGCGAAACGGATCCCGGTCGCCTGCGCCTTCCACAGCCCGCTGGTCGCCGGGGCGAGCGACGTGTTCGCCGTCGATCTCGACAACGCCGAGATCGGCGAGCCGGGTCCGCCGGTGTGGTCGAACCGCACCGCCCGGCCGTACGAAGCCGGAGCGGTCCGTGCCGAGCTCGCGGCGCAGATCGGCTCGCCGGTGCGCTTCGTCGAACTGATCGAGGACATGTACGCGGCAGGGGCGCGCACGTTCGTGGAAGCGGGCCCCGGGCAGGTGCTTTCCCGGCTGGTCAAGGACATCCTCGGCGACCGGCCGTACACCGTGATCGCGTGCGACCCCGGCGGGCCGGGGCTGCGCGGGTTCCTCACCGCGCTCGCGCGCCTGGCCCTCACCGGCGTCGACGTGCGCACCGAACGGCTCTTCCGCGGCCGTGTCCGTGTCGGCCCGCTCCCCAAACCCGCTTGGACCGTGGACGGCCAGACCGTCCGCGCACCCGGCGGCGAGGTCCCCGCCCATGGGCTCGTGCCCGCCCGACGAATCCCGAGGACGACCATGAACCAGCCCGCGCCCGGACGTGACCAGGCCGTCGTCGAATTCCTCCGCACCAGCCGCGAACTGCTGGCGGCGCAACGGGACGTGATGCTGGGGTACCTCGGCACCACGCCGCTCGCCCCGGCTCCGGTGCGGGCTCCGGTCGTGCCGGCGCTGGTGCCACCGGTCGAGGCGGCGGTCGTCGTACCCGAGCCGGAACCGGTCGCCGAGGCCGCGGTCACGGACGTCCTGGCCACCGTGATCGGCGCGATCAGCGAACGCACCGGCTATCCGGCCGAGATGATCGACGCCGATCTCGATCTGGAAGCGGATCTTTCCATCGACTCGATCAAACGCACCGAGATCGCGGGCTCGCTGCTCGCGAAGCTGGGCCTCACCGGCCGGGTGCACGACGACGCCCAAGATCAGCTCAGCCGCGACCGGACGGCGAGCGCGCTGGCCGCACGGCTTCGGAAGTGGCTCGAACCGGCGGCGCCGGTCGCCGCGACGCCGGTTCCCGCCGAGACACCGGTCGGAACGGCACCCGGGCGATACCTGCTGGACCGCGTTTCCGCGCCGCTCGGCACGCCCGACCTCGCCGAGGTGAACGGCAAATCGGTCGCGGTGAGTTTCGAGCCCGGTCAGGAGGAACTGGCCGAGTCGGTCCGCGCGGTGTTCGCCGACGCGGGTGCGTCGCCGGGGGAGCGGGGCGAGGCCGACTTCGTCGTCGTGCTGAATCCGTTGTCGGACGCCGAGGAACCCGTCGCGGCGCAGGTGTTCGGCCTGCTCAAGTGCGCCAAGGGTGCGGTGCTCGTGGTGGCCAGGCCGGGTACCGCGCACACCGCCGGACTGCGCGGTCTCATCCGCGCGGCGGCGCGGGAGCGGAGCGAGCCGACCAGGCTCGTCGAACTGGAGTCCACTGTGGACCTAGCGCGAATCGTGCTGGAAGAGGTGATCGCGGACGGCCCGGTGGCCGTTCGCTACGACACCGCGGGACGCGCGGCGTTCGAGCCCTCCGCGGGCTCGCTCGGTTCGATCGCGTATGCGGGCGCCGGTCCCGGCGGAGGAGAGGCCAAGGCGCTCGGCCTCGACGCGGATTCGGTGCTGTTGCTGATCGGCGGCGCCCGCGGGATCACCGCGCGGGCGGCGGTCGCGCTGGCGGCGAGCGGATGCCGCATCGAACTGGCGGGCCGCACCCCGTGGCCGGCCGAACCCGGCGACGAGGACCTTCCCGGTGACGCACCGGGGATGCGCTCGGCTTTGGCCGCGCGTGGGGGTTCGCTGGCGGACATCGAACGCCGGGTGCGCACCGTGCTGGCCCAGCGCGAGATCGCGCGGACGCTCGACCAGATCCGGGCGGCGGGCGGTGTCGCCGCGTATCGGCCGCTCGACGTGCGCGACGCCGCGGCCGTCCGGCAGGTGGTCAAGGATCTGCACACGCGCTACGGCCGGATCGACGGCGTCGTCCACGCGGCCGGGGTGATCGACGACAAGCTGATGGCCGACAAGGACGAGCAGTCGTTCCGCACGGTGTACGGGACCAAAGTGGACGGTGCGCGGGCGTTGCTCGACGCGCTGGAGCATTTCGGCGTGCGGCCCGCGTTCGTGACCTTCTTCGGGAGTATCGCCGCGGTGCTGGGAAACCGGGGTCAGACCGACTACGCGGCGGCGAACGACGCGCTCGAAACCCTCGGCGAGCAGTGGGCGGAGCGCACCGGCTGCCGTGCGCTGACCGTCCACTGGGGGCCGTGGGCGCCTTCGGACGATCACGCGGGCATGGTCTCGCCCGAGCTGGCGCGCGAGTACGAGCGTCGCGAGGTGGCGCTGATCGACCCGGACGAAGGTACCGCCGCGCTCCTGCGTGAGCTGGCCTACGGCCCGGCCGACGTCCGCTCGGTGCTCTACACGGCGTCGCTGTGGTGAACCAGGAGCCGGTCGCGATCGTCGGGATGGGCGTGTTCCTTCCCGGCGCGTCCACTGTGGACGAATATTGGCGGAACATCGAGTCGGGCACCGACGCGATCACCGAGATCCCGCCGCACCGCTGGGATCCGAGCTTCCACGACGGCGACGGCAGCACGCCGGACCGCACCTACGGCAGGCGCGGCGGGTTCGTCGCCGACAGCCTGGACTTCGACGCGACGGCGCTCGGCATCGCCCCCAGCAGCGTCGCCGGGATGGAGCCGGACCAGCTCGTCGCGCTGGCCGTGGCCGCTTCCGCGGTCGACGACGCAGGTGGCCTGCGACGGCTCGGTGACCTCGAACGCGTGGGCGTCATCCTCGGCAGGGGCGGCTACCTCTCACCCGGGCTCCAGCGGTTCGACCAGCGGGTCCGGTCGGTCCGCCAGATCACCGGCGCGGTCCGGGAGCTGCTGCCGTCGGCGCGACCGGAGATGCTCGACCGGCTCCGCGACGCACTGCTGGAACCGCTCGGCGAGTTCCGGCCGGACACCGCGATCGGGCTGGTGCCGAACCTCGCCGCGTCGCGGGTCGCCAACCGCCTGGACCTCGGCGGCCCGGCGTACACGGTGGACGCGGCCTGCGCGTCGTCGCTGCTCGCCGTGGACCAGGCGATCGGTGAACTCGCCCGGCGCCGCTGTGACGTCGTGCTGGCCGGCGGCGTACACCACTGCCACGACGACACGCTCTGGTCGATGTTCACCCAGCTCGGCGCCCTCTCGCCGAGCCAGCGGATCAACCCGTTCTCGCGTGACGCCGACGGCCTGCTGATCGGCGAAGGCACCGCGATCGTCGTGCTGAAGCGGTTCTACGACGCGCGTCGCGACGGCGACCGGGTCTACGCGGTGCTGCGCGGTTCGGGGACGTCGAGCGACGGGAAGGGCGCGAGCCTGCTCAGCCCGGCCGTCGCCGGTCAGACGCTGGCGCTGCGCCGCGCGTGGGCGTCGGCGGGCCTCGATCCCACCGTGCCCGGTGCGCTCGGCCTGCTGGAGGCGCACGGGACCGCGACGCCTGCCGGGGACGCGGCCGAACTGGCCACCCTCGCCGAGGTGTTCGGCCCGCCGGACGGACCACGCGCCGCGATCGGCGCGGTGAAAGCGATGATCGGTCACACCATGCCGACCGCCGGGGCCGCCGGGCTGGTCAAGGCGGCGCTCGCCCTGCACCACGCGATCCTGCCGCCGACCGTGAACTGCGCCGATCCGAGCCCCCTCCTGGACAAGACACGGTTCCGTACCTTGGCCACCGCCGAGCGCTGGCGTTCGGGGGACGTCCCGCGCCGGGCGGCGGTCAACGCCTTCGGTTTCGGCGGTGTCAACGCGCACGTGGTGCTGGAGGAGGCCGACCCGGCACCCGCGCGGCCGCGCCGGGCCAAGGTGACCGGGGAACCCGAGCGCGTCCTGCTGCTCGCGGCGGCCACACCCGGGGACCTGCGCGCCCTGCTCGACCGCCCGGAGCCGGAATCCGGTGGGCACGGCCCGTGCCGGATCGGGCTCGTCCGGCCCGACGGGAAACGGCTCGAAGTCGCGCGGAGGGTGCTCGCCAAGGTCGCGGCCGAGGGCGGCTCCTGGCACGGCCCCAACGACATCTGGTGCACGACCGCGCCCCTGCTGGACCAGGCCGGGGCGAAGACCGCGTTCGTCTATCCGGGACTGGAAGCGGACGCGGAACCACGCTGTGCCGACGTCGCCGGGCATTTCGGCTTGGACCGGCCGGAGTGGTCGACGGCGAGCGTGCTTTCGCGCGCTTCGAGCGTGTCCCAGGTCGGGTTGCTGCTCGACGCCGCGCTGAGGCGACTCGCCATCAAACCGGATCTGCTCGCCGGGCACAGTGTCGGCGAATGGACCGCGATGCAGGCGGCGGGGATGTACCCGGGACAGTCCACGGAGGACATGCTGAACCGGTACTGGCCGCAGGGATTCACGCTGCCGGATGCCGAGTTCCTCGTACTCGGCTGCTCCGCCGAGCGTGCCGAGGCGCTGCTCGCGGCCGAACCGGAGCTGATGATCTCGCACGAGAACGCGCCACGGCAGACGATCGTCTGCGGTGACCCGGCGGCCGCGGCCCGGCTCGCCAAGCTGTGCACGCAGCACGGCGTCGTCGCCAGGACACTGCCGTTCCGGTCCGGGTTCCACACCCCGCTGATGCGGTCCCGGCTCGGCCCGTTCACCCGGCTCGTGGCGGAACTCGACCTGAAGCCGCCGCGGATCCCGGTCTGGTCGGCGACCACGGCACGGCCGTATCCCGCGGATCCGGTGGAGGTCCGTGAGCTGTACCTGGCACACCTGGTGCGCAAGGTCCGGTTCCGGGAGCTGGTCGACGCGCTCTACGCCGATGGCGCGAGGGTCTTCGTGCAGGCGGGCGCCGGTCAGCTCGGTTCGTTCGTGTCGGACACCCTGGGCTCGCGGCCGCATCTGGTCATTCCGGCGTCGTCCGGTACGAGGCCAGGTCTCGCGCAGTTGCGCAGGGTCGCCACCGCGGTCTGGGTGGAAGGCGGACGGCCCGCGTTCGAAGCACTGGAGCCGCGCCGCACCCGGATCGACACGGCGGGTTCACTGCTCTCGGTCGAGGGTGACGTCAAAGGCATGTTCGACGGCGCGGTTCCCGAGCTGGTCCACGGCGTGCCGGACGCGATCGTCGCGGAGTTCACAGCGCTGCTCGCCGAGACCAGGGAGGCCGCCGCCAGCGTCGCCAACGCCGCGGCACGGCGCACCGTCGAGTCCACTGTGGACGTCTCACTCGCGACGATGCCGTACCTGGTGGACCATCGGTTCTTCCGTCAGCGCGTGGACTGGCCCGACGAAGCCGACTTCCGTCCCACCGTCCCGGCGACGACGCTGGTCGACCTGGCCTGCCGGGAAGCGGAACGGGCGTGGCCGGGTACGGTCGCGACCGGGGTGAGCAACGCGGCGTTCTCCCGGTGGCTGATCGCCGCCCCGGCCGCGCGCGTGCCGCTCTCGATGACCCGCGAAGGCGACCTGATCAGTGTCCAAATAGGACCGCACGCCAGTATGGACGTCCATCTGGCACAGCGGTATCCGGCGGCTCCCCGGCCGTCCCCGCCGCCGGGGCCGGAAACCGCGCCGCCGTTGAGCGCCGCCGAGATCTACACCCGCCGCGAGATGTTCCACGGCCCCGCGTACCAAGGGCTGGACAAGCTCATCGGGCTCGGTGAACGGCATATCCGCGGCGACCTCGTCGTGCCGACGGCGCCCGGCGCGCTGCTGGACAACGTCGGCCAGCTGTTGGGCTGCTGGCTGATGGCCACCAAGGCGGACGCGCTGCTGGCGTTCCCGACGTCGATGGGCCGGATCACCTGGTACGCGCCGGAACCGGCGCCGGGGACCCGGCTGCGCTGCGTGGTGCGGGTCCGGCTGCCCCGGCCGGACGTGCTGGAGATGGACGCGGAACTCGTGCTGGACGGCGCCGTGCTGGCCAGGATCGAGCAGTGGCGCGACATCCGGTTCCCGTGCGACCGGCCCGCCCACCGGGTGTACGCCTTCCCGGACCGGAACCGGCTTTCCGAGGACCACCACGGCGGGTGGACCCTGGTCACCGACCGGTGGCCGAGCCCGGCGGCGCGGGACATCTACGCCGGCGTCTACCTGGGCGCGGCGGAACGTGCCGAGTTCGCCGCCTGCGCGCCCCGGCGGCAACGCGGCTGGCTGCTGGAACGGATCGCGATCAAGGACGCGGTCCGCGCGAAACTCGGCCTGGACGGCGTGTACCCGGCGGAACTCCGGGTGAGCGCCGACGGGACCAGGGTGACCGGGCTCCACGGCCGGACGGTGCCACCACTGGAGGTGGCCGTCGCGACGACGGGAGAGGTCGCGGTCGCCCTCGTCCGCGAACCGGGCGCGACGCCGCCCAGGATCGCGATCCGGGTGGAAGGCGAGCTCGCCGGGCTCGCCGAGGAGATCGGTATCGGCGCGGAATTCGCCGGAATCCCCGGGCACGTGGTGGCCTGGAACCGCGGGTAAGAGCAAGGAGCAGAGCATGACGATCGAACAGCAGAGCCCGGCGTCGGTCTTCGGCACCGTGGCCGAGTTGCTGAAGGAATTGGTCGGGGACACCGACGTCCTCGGCATCGAGATCACCCCGCAGACCACCTTTCACGAGGATCTCCAGCTGGAGAGCATCGACCTGGTGACCTTCGCGAGCATCCTCGCCGAGTTCTTCGGCGCGGACGTCAACCTCGCGGAGTTCCTGGCGGAGAAGGACCTCGACGACGTGATCGGGCTCCGGGTCGGCGACATCGCCGACTACGTGGCCGCCCGCCTCGGCGAACGGGCGTAGGGCGATGCCGACGATGACCGTCAACGGGCTGCGCACCAACGTGCAGCTCGTGCCCGGCGGGGGCACGGAGACCGTGGTGTTCCTGCACGGCATGGGCACCGACAGTCTCGCGAGCTTCTACCTGACGCTCGCGCCGCCGGTCGCCGCCGCCGGGGTGGACGTGATCAGCTACGACCTGCGCGGGCACGGCAAGACGGAACGTCCCGAACGCGGGTACACGATCGGGGATTTCGTCGACGACCTCGACGACCTGCTCGACCAGCTCGACCTCGACCGGCCCGTTCACCTGGTGGGCAACAGTTTCGGCGGCACCCTCGCCTACAGCTACGCCGTGGCGAAACCGGAACGGGTGCGCAGCATCGTGTGCATCGAGTCGGAGCCCGCCACGGAACTGTGGGCGGGCAAGATGGCGCGGATCCTCGAACACACCGTGAGCTTCTTGAAGGTCGAGGAAAGCTTCGACTGGATCGAGGCCAACTACAGCGCGCATCACCGCCGGCTGGCGCGGATGGCGGCCGAACGGATCATGTCGACGTCGATGGCCGAGGAGGTCCCGCTCGGTCCGCTGCTGACCAGGGACCAGGTGGCGGGGATCGGCTGCCCGGTACTGTCCATTTTGGGCAGTCACGGCTATCAGGCCGACGACCTGACCGCGTTGACGTCCTTGTTGCCCCGCGGCGAGCTGCACGTGTTCGAGGGGCAGGGCCATTCGGTGCT
This sequence comes from Amycolatopsis sp. TNS106, assembly GCF_019330265.1. NCBI lineage: Bacteria > Bacillati > Actinomycetota > Actinomycetes > Pseudonocardiales > Pseudonocardiaceae > Amycolatopsis > Amycolatopsis sp. TNS106. The sequence continues at coordinate 915,465 of NZ_CP024972.1, forward strand.
CGTCGAACAGCACCGGGAAGTCCGGGAACTGCTGATCGACTGGATCTCGCGGCACGGGAGGCCACGCGGATGAAGTTCCTGCTGGTCGTCCCGCCGCTCACCGGGCACGTGGCGCCGTTGCGCGCGGTGGCCGCCGAGCTGGTGGGGCGTGGCCACGACGTCGCCTGGTGCGGTCCGGAACCCACGACGTCCGAGCTGACCCGGGCGGGCCGGGTGTACGCGGCCGGGGACGCGCTGGATTTCGCCGTCGAGCGCCGTCCCGAGGGCCTGCGCGGGTTCGCGGCGCTGAAATACCTTTGGGAGCAGTATCTGGTTCCGCTCGCGGACGCGATGGTGCCAGGGGTCGAGAAGGCGGTGGGCGAGTTCCGGCCGGACGTCGTGCTCGCCGACCAGCAGGCGTTCGCGGGCGCCCTCGTGGCGAGCCGCCGCGCGCTGCCGTGGGTGACGTCGGCGTCGACGTCCACCGAACTCGGGGACCCGCTGGGCGCCATGCCGAAGATCGCCGCCTGGGTCGACGGGTTGCAGGAAGGCCTGCGTGCGCGGCACCAAGTGTCCTGCGGGGACCTGCGTTTCTCACCGGATCTCATCCTCGCCTTCACCACCGTGTCCCTGACCGGGCCGATCGCCGGCCTGGGTGCGGTCCGGTTCGTCGGCCCAGCGCTGGCCCCCGCGCCCCCGGTGGGCTTCTCGTGGGACCGGCTCGACGGCCGTCCGCTCGTCCTCGCCACCCTCGGCACCGCCAACGCCGCTCTCGGCCGTCGCTTCCTGTCCGAATGCGTCGACGCGCTCGCCGGGATGCCGGAGGTGCAAGGCCTCGTCGTCGATCCCACCGGCGAGCTGCTCAGCGACGAGGTACTGGTGGTCAAAAGGATCCCGCAGGCGGATGTGGTGCGGAAGGCGGCGGCGGTGATCTGCCACGGCGGGCACAACACGGTCAGTGAGACCCTCGCCTCCGGCCTGCCGCTGGTGATCGCGCCGATCCGGGACGACCAGTCGATGCTGGCGCAGCAGGTCGAGGCCGCCGGCGCCGGGTTGCGGCTGCGCTTCGACCGCGTGAAGGCACCCGACATCCGCGACACGGTCACCGAGGTGCTGACCGAACCCGCCTACGCCGCCGCGGCCGCCCGGGTGCGGGCCTCGTTCGCGGCGGCCGGGGGAGTCGTGGCGGCCGCGGACCACCTGGAAGCCTTGCCGCGCTGACCCTCCGTTGGGCGTAACTCGCGTGCTTGGAGCCGTAACTCGCGTGATTGAAGGCGTAACACGCAGATACGCCTTCAATCACGTGAGTTACGCCTTCAATCACGCGAGTGCGGGTTTCAGGCCATCGGGGTGACGCCTCGCGGCGAGCGGAACGTCCTCGCCGCGACCCACCCGCCTGCCGCGGCCGCCACGGCGGCGATCGCGAGCGAAATGGGGACCGACCAGCCGGAAGGCCGTCCGAGCGCGAGCGCGCGGGTCGCGTCGATCGCGTAGGTCAGGGGGTTGAGCGCCGAGACCACCCGCAGCCACGTCGGCATCGTCTCGAGCGGCATGTACGCGCTGGACGAGAACATCAGCGGGAACATGACCACGAACGACGCCATCTGCAGGGTTTCGGCCTTGCGCAGCCAGGTCGTGATGGCGACGAAGATCCAGCTCAGGCACCAGCCGACGACCAGCGTGAGCATAAGAGCAGCGGTGACACCGAAAACGCCGCCGGTCGGCCGGAAACCCAGCAGGACCACGCTGGCGAGCGCGGTCACCAGCAGTTGCACGGCGAGCCGGGCGGAATCGGAGATGGTGCGCGCCACCAGGACGGCCGAAAGGCTGATGGGCATGCAGCGGAGCCGTCCGGTGAATCCACTGTAGATCTCCGCGAGCAGACCCGCCCCCGAACTCATCGCCGTCGTCATCGCGATGTTCACCAGCGTCGCCGGGACGAGGAAATTCACGTAGCCCTGGTAAGCCGCGACACCGGGCAGCGTGCTGACGCCGTTGAACACCTGGCTGAACAACAGGAGCAGCACGATCGGTTGCAGCAGACCGAAGAACACCAGCCGCCGGTCGCCGAACGCGGTCTTCAGCGAGCGGGCGGCGAGCACCCGGACCTGGGTGGCGAAGCTGCTCGGCGGCCAGGTCGCCGGATCACCCAGCACCGGCGGGGACGGCGCACGATGCCGTGCCTCGGTCATGGTGTGACCGCCGGATTCCGGTGCAGGGAAAGGTAGACGTCGTCGAGCGTCGGCTCCGCGACGGTGAGGTCCCTCATCGGTGCGCCGGCCGCGTCGAGCGCGCGCACCAGCACCGTGATGTCGGAGGGCCCGGACAGCGCGACACCGAGCACCAGCCCGGAGGCCGACGTCGTGCAGCTCATGCCGAGCCGGTGCACCGCGGCCAGCGCGCGGCGGGCGGCGAGATCCGTGCCGAAGGTCAGGGTCGCGGTCCGTTCCCCGAGCCGGGCCTTCAGTTCCGACGGCCGCCCGGAAACGGTGACGTGCCCCAGCCCCAGCACGATGACGTGATCCGCCAGTCTGTCCGCCTCCTCGAGGTATTGCGTGGTGAGCACGACGGTGGTGCCGCGCGCGGCGAGCCGTTCGACGCCGTCCCAGAGCCCCGCGCGGCTGAGCGGGTCGAGACCGGTCGTCGGTTCGTCGAGGAAGAGGACGTCGGGGGAGCCGACGAGCCCGGCGGCCAGGTCGAGCCGCCGCCGCATGCCGCCGGAGTACGTCCGCGCGGGCCGGTCGGCCGCGTCGTCGAGGCCGAACATGGCGAGCAGTTCGGCCGCGCGGGCCCTGGCCTGGCGCCGGTTCGCGCCCAGTAACCGGGCGACGAGTTCGAGATTGCCGCGACCGGAGAGCGCGTCGTCGACCGCCGCGAACTGGCCGGTGACCCCGATCCGCCGCCGGACGTGATGGCCGGCGCGCACGACGTCGAAACCGCAGACCTTGGCGCTGCCGCCGTCCGGTTCGACGCGCGTGCTCAGGATGTCGATCAACGTCGTCTTGCCCGCGCCGTTGTGGCCGAGCACCGCGAGCACGGTGCCGCGGCCGACCCGGAGACTGACGCCGGCGAGGGCCGTCACTTCACCGTAGTGCTTGGCGAGGCCGGACACCTCGATGGCAGCCTGCTCCATTCGCCGAACGTAGCGGGGCCTTCGGTGCGGCCGCAATGCCCAGAGGCTCGTGAGTGACAAGGACGGTTAGAACCGTCATTACCACTCACGAGACCGGACGCAAAACAGTTACGCCCATTACAATCTTTTCCCGCCGCGGACCCTCCATTCCCGAATTGCTTGTCCCCCTGGCATTCCGTCAGTAGCGTGCTGCTCCAGTTGGCCGTTCGGCCGGACAAGTCGAAATGAGGAAGCCCGAATGTCAGTGCTGACCGGGCGCGTTCCGCGCGCCCTCCTGCTCCCGGCGGTGCTGGGGCTGGGGGCGCTTTCCTTGGCTTCCGCCTCCGCCGATCCCGCGCGGACACTCCAGACACGAGAAGCCCTCGCGCAGGAACCCGCCATCGCGCAGGCCGGGCTGACGTTCGGTTTCTACGTCGGTGACGACCAACAGCCCACCACCAGCCGCGTCGCGAAACTCGGTTCGGACATCACCTTCCCGCAGGGCCGGTTCGACGGCAAGATCCTCGGTTTCACCGGACAGGTGCCGATCACCGGCAAACTCGCCATCCCGCCGACGTCGAGCTATTTCGTGTCCTTCCGGTTCATGCCCGCCACCGGCGACGTCGAACTCATCCCGGACGGCGACGCCACCGGCACGGTCCTCGTGAAGACCGGCGCCACCGGCGACTGCAAGGAGGTCGGCACCAACATCTGCGCGCACACCGACGTCACGAACAAGGTGTTCATCAAGCTCTCGAACGCCAAAGTGGACGGAAAGGTCCTCGACGTCGGCCCGAACTGCCGGACCGCGCAATCGGTCGCGGTGAACATCAAGGCCCTGGTGCCGCTCGCGTTCCCCGCCCCGCCGGTGAAGGTCACGAGCACCTTCACGACACCGGGGTTCACCGGCTGCGGGGTGCGTGAGGACCTGAGCCCGTTGCTCACCGGCCTGGTCTCCGGCCCGGGCAACACCCTGGTCACCAACCTCAGGCTGCGATGCGTCGGCGACGGCCCGCCGCCCAACGGATGTGGAGCCTGACGATGGCCAGTCCAGTCGCCCTGCTCGCCCGCGCGCCGGAGAAGGCCGCCGCGGGCCTGCGCGAGTTCGGCCGCATGTGCGCCATGGGGATCGACGTCGTCCTCGCGATGTTCCGCCGCCCGGTGCAGGTCCGAGAGTTCATCCAGCAGTTCTGGTTCATCGCGAGCGTGTCGATCACCCCCGCGATCCTCGTGTCGATCCCGTTCGGCGCGGTCATCTCGCTGCAACTGGGTTCGCTCACGAGTCAGATCGGCGCGCAGCAGTTCAACGGCGCCGCGAGTGTCCTCGCGGTGGTGCAGCAGGCCAGTCCGATCGTGACCACGCTGATCATCGCGGGAGCGGGCGGTTCGGCGATCTGCGCGGATCTGGGCGCCCGGTCGATCCGCGAGGAGATCGACGCGATGGAGGTGCTCGGTGTCTCGCCGATCCACCGGCTGATCGTGCCCCGCGTACAGGCGGCCATCGGCGTTTCGGTGCTGCTGAACGGTTTGGTCAGCGTCGTCGGCGTCCTCGGCGGCTACTTCTTCAACGTCATCGTGCAGGGCGGCACGCCGGGCGCGTACCTCGCGAGTTTCAACGCGCTGGCCCAGCTGCCCGACCTCGTGGTCAGCTCGATCAAGGCGTTCATCTTCGGTTTCCTCGCCGGCGTCGTCGCGGCCTACCGGGGCCTGAACCCCAAGGGCGGCCCCAAAGGCGTGGGCGACGTCGTCAACCAGTCGGTGGTGATCACGTTCCTGCTCCTGTTCTTCGTCAACACGATCCTGACCGCGCTGTACCTGCAGCTCGTCCCCGCGAAGGGAACCTGATCCCGTGACCAGCGTCCCCGAACGGGCCCGCGAGGCGTTCAAACGCCCCGGCAACAGTCTTTTCGAGCTGGGCGACCAGTTGCTGTTCTACATCCGCGCGCTCGCGGCGATCCCGATGGCGGTCACCCGCTACTTCCGGGAAGTGGTGCGCCTGCTCGCGGAAGTGACCTTCGGCAGCGGGGCCCTGGCGGTGATCGGCGGCACCGTCGGCGTGATGGTCGGCCTGTGCGTGTTCACCGGGATCACCGTCGGACTGCAGGGTTTCAGCGCGCTGAATCAGATCAACATCTCCGCGATGACCGGCTTCCTCACCGCGTACTTCAACACCCGCGAGATCGCGCCGCTGTCGGCAGGGCTCGCGTTGTCCGCGACGGTCGGCGCCGGGTTCACCGCGCAACTGGGCGCCATGCGGATCTCCGAAGAGATCGACGCGCTCGAAGTGATGGCCGTACGCAGCATGCCGTACCTCGTCACCACCCGGATCGTGGCCGGATTCATCGCGATCATCCCGCTCTACGTGATCGGCCTGCTGATCTCCTACCTGGGCTCGCGGGTGACGACGGTGGTCTTCTTCGGGCAGTCCGGCGGAACCTACGACCACTACTTCTCCTTGTTCCTACCGCCCGAAGACGTGCTGTGGTCGTTCGCCAAGGTCCTCGTCTTCAGCGTCGGCGTCATCCTCACGCACTGCTTCTACGGCTATCGCGCGGCGGGCGGCCCGGCCGGCGTCGGGGTCGCGGTCGGCCGCGCCGTGCGGACGTCGATCGTGCTGATCAGCGTGCTGGACCTCTTCCTCAGCCTGGCGATCTGGGGCGCCACCACGACGGTGAAGGTGTCCGGATGAGCGCGCGCGCACGGACACAGGCGGCGGGGGTGGTCTTCCTCGTCATCCTGGTGCTCCTCGGCTGGCTCGCCGTCGCGATCTTCAACAAGGACTTCGAACGCGCGGAACTGGTCACGCTCAAGACCGACCGGGTCGGCAACCAGCTGGCCCCGCCCGCCGAGGTCAAGGTCCGCGGTGTGCCGTTCGGCGAGGTCAGGGCGGTGCGGGGCACCGCGGAGGGCGCGGAGATCGATCTCGCCATCGACCCGGCGAAGATCGATCAGCTGCCGCGCAACGTCTCGGCGCGGTTGCTGCCGAAGACGGTGTTCGGCGAGCGCTATGTCAACCTCGTCCTCCCGGAGCGGCCCGCGGGTGGCTCGCTGCGCGACGGCGACGTCATCGGCCAGGACCGGTCTTCCAACGCGATCGAGCTGGAGCGCGTCCTCGGAGATCTGCTGCCGCTGCTGCGCGCGGTGCAGCCGCAGAAGCTGAACAGTTCACTGGGTGCGATCTCGCTCGCGCTCGACAACCGCGGGAAGTCCTTGGGGGACAGCATCGTCCAGCTCAACGACCTCCTCAACCAGGTGAACCCGCTGATGCCGCAGTTCAAGGCCGACGTCACCGGTCTCGCCGACGTGGCGGACCTCTACACCGGCGCCGCGCCGGACATCCTCAAGGCGCTTTCGGATCTCTCCACCACCGCGAAGACCATTGTGGACACCCGGGCGGACCTCGACAAGCTGTACACCGGCGTCACCACCGCGAGCGGCGACCTGAACAAGTTCCTGGTGCAGAACAAGGACAACATCATCGGTGTCAGCGTGAAGAGCAGGCCGACGCTCGAGCTGCTTTCGCGCTATTCACCCGAATTCCCTTGCCTGTTCGACGCGGTGAACCGGCTCAAGCCGGCGATGGAGAAGGCACTGGGCAAGGGCACCGGGGAGCCGGGGCTGCACGTGACGCTGTCCGTCCACGATCCGCGCGACAAGTACGTGCCGGGCCGGGACGATCCCAGGTTCGACCAGAAGGGCGGGCCGCGCTGCTATGGCGGCGGCGGGACTTCGGCGGGGGTGGCGTTCGCCGCCGATGGGGACCTCGGCCCGGCCAATTCGAAGGGGGAGCGGGGGCTGGTCGCCGAGCTGCTGGCGCCGTCGCTCGGGATGAAGCCGGCCGAGGTCCCGGACTGGAGCAGCGTGCTCGTCGGCCCGGCCATGCGCGGTACGGAGGTGACCGTCCGATGAGGGGTGTCGCGGGACCGGCGATCAAAGGCCTGGTCTTCTTCGTGATCACCGTGGTGGCGACCGGGATCCTGGCCATCACCATCGCCAATTCCGGCGTCGGCACGACGGTCGGCTACACCGCCAGGTTCACCGACGCCACGTCGGTCAACCCCGGCGACGAGGTCCGGATGTCCGGTGTCCGCATCGGCCAGGTGGATTCGGTCGGCGTGGTCGAGCGGCGGCTGGCGGACGTGCGGTTCTCGGTCGAGAACAAGCGCCGCCTCACCGCCGGGGCCACGGTCACCATCAGGTACCGCAACCTCGTCGGCCAGCGGTATCTCTCGATCGACCCCGGCCCGGACGGGCCGGCGGTCCTGGCCGAGGACGCGTTGATCCCGCCGGAGCGGACGCAGCCGGCACTGGATCTGACCGCGTTGTTCAACGGGTTCAAACCGTTGTTCCAGGCGCTTTCGCCGAGTGACGTCAACCAGTTGTCGTTCGAGATCGTCCAGGTGCTGCAGGGCGAGGGGAGCACCATCGACAGCCTGCTCGAACACACCGCGTCCCTCACGAACACCCTGGCGGGAAAGGACGAGGTGATCGGCCAGGTGGTCGGGAACCTCAACACGGTGCTCGACACGCTCAACTCCCAGGGCGACCAGTTCGACAAACTCGTCGATGTCACCGCGCAACTGGTCTCCGGGCTCGCCGGCGACGCGAAACCCATCGGGCAGGCGATCGGCGGGCTCGGCGAGCTCACCACCGCCACCGCGAATCTGCTCCAGGACGGACGCGCGCCGTTGAAGGACAGCATCAACACTCTCGGTGACCTGTCGAAGAACCTCGCCGACAACACCCCGGTGTTCGAGCAGTTCCTGGCGAACCTGCCGAAGAAGCTGGATCGCATCGGCTCGATGGTCTCGTACGGCTCGTGGTTCAACTTCTACCTTTGCTCGGTGAAATCGGACGCGCCGCCCGCCCCGGGCGGCCCGCCGGTCGGTATCCCGCTGACCCAGGGACGGTGCCGGTGAAAGCGCCGAGGATCAAACCCTTCCGCAGCCGCAACCCGATCGTCGTCGGAGCCGTCACGGCGCTGCTGATGGCGGTGGCGGGCTCGGCGACCTTCTTCTCCGACGATCTCCCGCTCCTCGGCGGCGGGACCACGTACGCGGCCGAGTTCACCGAAGCCGCCGGTCTCAAACGCAACGACGAGGTCCGCGTGGCCGGGGTCAAGGTCGGCGAGGTCTCCGACGTCCTGCTGGACGGTGGCCGGGTCAAGGTCCTGTTCCGGGTCAGGGACACCTGGATCGGCAACCGCACCACCGCCGCGATCAAGATCAAGACGCTACTGGGGCAGAAGAACCTGGTCCTCGACCCGGTCGGCAACGCGGAACTGGATCCGGACGAGCCGATCCCGGTGCAGCGCACGAGTTCGCCCTACGACGTCACCACGGTGTTCAACGACCTCGCGAACACGGTGGGCGCGATCGACACCGACCAGCTGGCGAAGGCGTTCGGGACCTTGTCGGAGACGCTCGGCGCCTCCACCCCGCAGGAGGTCCGGACCGCGTTCGACGGCATCACCGCACTGTCCAAGACACTCGCTTCCCGTGACGAGGAGCTGGTGAAGTTGTTCGAGAACACGAACAAGGTGTCTAAGACGCTCGGGGACCGCTCGCAGCAGATCGAGGCATTGATCCGCGACGGCAACACCCTCCTCACGGAGCTGAACGCGCGCAAGGACGCCATCGCGAAGCTGTTCAGCGGGGTGAAGAACCTGTCGATCCAGCTCAAGGGCCTGGTGGCGGACAACCAGAAGACGCTCGGCCCGGCGCTCGACCAGCTCGATCGCGTCGCCACCGTGCTGCTGCGGAACCAGGACAAGCTCGACGAAAGCCTGCGGCTGGCCGGTCCCTTCTACCGCCTGCTCGGCAACGCGGTCGGCAACGGCCGCTGGATCGACACCTACATCTGCGGGCTCGTCCCGACCGGCGGCACGCCGGGCAGCTGCATGCCTTCGAGGAAGGGGGGACGCTGATGGGGCGCCACTGCACGCTGGCCGATCTCGGCGGACAGGCCCGGCGGCGGGCCTGGGTGCGGCGGCTCGCGCTCGCCGTCGTCGCCGGACTGCTCGTGACGGCGGCCTGGCCGCTGCTGACCAGGCAGGCCGACCGCGTCCTGACCGGGTTCTTCACCGCGACCGTCGGGGTGTACCCGAACACCGAGGTGCGGGTGCTCGGCGTCCCGATCGGTTCGGTGACCAAGGTCGAGCCGCGCGGCACGAACGTCGAGGTGACCATGACGGTCCGGCCCGACGTCAAGCTGCCCGCCGACGTCGGCGCCGTGGTGATCACGCCGAGCCTGGTCGCCGACCGGTACGTGCAGCTCACCCCGGTGTACGTCGGCGGGCCGGAGCTGGGCGACGACGGGCGGATCCCGCCCGAGCGCACCGTCACCCCGGTCGAGGTCGACGAACTACTGGGCAGCCTCAACCAGCTGATGACCGCGCTGGGGCCGAAGGGTGCCAACCGGGACGGAGCGGTCAGCGACGTCCTGACGAAGGCCGCCGCCTACCTCGACGGCAACGGCGGCAAACTCGGCGAGGCGATCAAGAACTTCGGCGAGTTCGCCAGGACCGCGAGCGATTCCAAGGACGACCTGTTCAACTCGGTCGACAACATCAGCAAGTTCACCGCGATGCTCGCGTCGAACGACGACAAGGTGAAACAGGCGATCCAGCAGATCTCCTCGCTCAGCAAGATCCTGGCCGATCAGCGGGACCAGTTCTCCGGCGCGATGACCGAACTCACCGAGGCGCTCAGCGTGGTGCAGGGCTTCATCAAGGACAACCGGGGCAAGGTCAAGTCCGATGTGGACAAGCTCGCCGAGATCACCAAGCTGCTCACTCGGCAGAAGGCGTCGCTGAGCGAAGCACTCGACGCCGCGCCGAACGCGCTGGCGAACGTGCTCGGCGCGTACAACCAGGGTGCGGGCACGCTGGACGGCCGAGGGAACCTCACCGAATTCTCGGGGGCGAAATGAAAACCCGGCTCGCCGCGGTCCTGGTCCTAGTGCTGGCCGCCACCGGTTGCAGCGGCGGTGTCGACGTCTACGACATCCCGCTGCCGGGCGGGGCCGCGCTGGGTGAGCGCCCGATCCACGTCACGGCGAGTTTCACGAACGTGCTGGATCTCGTGCCCCAGTCCGGGGTGAAGGTCAACGACGTCCCGGTCGGCCAGGTGCGGACCGTCGAGCTGGCGCCGGACGGCCGCAGCGCGGTGGTCGGCCTGCTCGTCAACGGGGACGTGAACCTGCCTGCCAACTCCGTCGCGCGGCTGCGGCAGGCGAGCATCCTCGGCGAGAAGTTCGTCGAGCTCGCGCCGCCGCCCGAGGGGACGCCGAGCGGGCGGCTGGTCGACGGCGCGGTGATCCCGCTGGCCAGTTCTTCGCTGACCCCGGAGATCGAGGAGGTGTTCGGCGCGCTGTCCCTGCTGCTCAACGGTGGCGGTGTCGCGCAGGTGCAGAACATCACCCGCGAACTCAACGACGCGCTCGGCGGCAAGGAAAGCGCGGCACGCAGTCTTCTGTCCAATTTGGACACCTTCGTGCGAGGGCTCGACGAGCACAAGGCCGAGATCACCCGTGCCATCGAGAGCGTCAACAAGCTCGCGGCGACGCTGAACGCGAACACCGGGGAGATCAAGGCGACGCTGAACGGGCTCACCCCCGGAATCGAGGTGCTGAACCAGCAGCGCCAGGCGCTGGTCGGGATGCTCAAGTCGCTGGACGGGCTCACCTCGGTCGCGGTCGACACGGTGAACCGCAGCAAGGACGACCTCGTCGCCGACCTCAAGGCGCTCGAACCGTTGCTGCGGAAACTGGCCGAGTCCGGGGACAAGCTGCCGAAGGCGATGGAGATGATCTTCACCTTCCCGTTCCCCGACGCCGCGCTGGAGGCCATCCGCGGCGATTACCTGAACACCTTCCTGACCTTCAAGAACAGTGGTGGCCGCTGATGCTGACCAAGTTCGTCCGCGTCCAGCTGGTGGTCTTCGTGACCATCGCGGTCCTCGGCGTCGCGTACGTCGGCGCGACGTATGCGGGCCTGGACAAACTGGTGCTCGATCGCGGGTACACCGTCAAAGTGCGGCTCGCCACCGGTGGCGGCATCTTCAGCAACGCCGAGGTCACCTATCGGGGCGTGCCGATCGGCCGGGTCGGCGAGCTGCGGCTGACGGCCTCCGGGATGGAGGTCGATCTCGAAATCGAGCCGGGCGGCCCGGAAGTGCCCGCGGACACCGAAGCCGTGGTGGCCAACCGATCGGCCGTCGGTGAGCAGTACGTCGACCTGCGGCCCCGGCGCGGCGACGGCGCCATGCTGCAGGACGGTTCGGTGATCAGCGAGGCGGATACGAAGATCCCGCTGCCCGTGGACATCGTCCTGTCCAGTGTGGACTCGTTCGCCAATTCGGTGCCGAAGCCCGCCCTGCGGACCGTGGTCGACGAACTGTACAAGGCGACGTCCGACGCCGGCCCGGCGCTGGACCAGCTCGTCGGGCGGGGGATCGAGTTCGTGCGGGAGGCGAGCGCGCATGTCGGACCGGTGACCAGGTTCGTGACCGACGCGCAGACCGTGCTCGACACCCAGGTCTCGCAGGCGGACGCGATCCGCTCGTTCGGTGCCAACGCGAAACTGCTCGCCGCGACGTTGAAGAGCTCCGACGGCGATCTGCGGCGGTTGATCCCGGCTGTCCCGGCGGCCGCGAACGAGGTCAGCACGCTCTTGCGGGAGAGCGGGCCTAGTCTCGGCATCCTGCTGGCCAACCTGCTGACCACCGCGGACGTCCTGGAAACGCGTCAGGACGGCATCGAGCAACTGCTGGTCACCGCGCCGAAAGCGGTCGCCGCGGGGCACGCGATCATGGGACCGGACGGCGCGCGTGTCGGCCTCTCGCTGACGTTCTTCGATCCGCCGCCGTGTGTCACGGGTTACGGGACCGTCTACCGCGACGGACTCGACACGTCGCCGCGCCCGTTGAACACCGCGGCGCGCTGTGCCCTGCCCAAGGGCAACCCCACGAACGTGCGTGGCTCGCAGAACGTGCCGGGAAGGTGAAGGCCATGACTCGAATCGCCGCGTTCCTCGCCGCGGCCGCCACGGCTTTGGCGGCTTGGTTCGGCTACTCGTGGTGGGACGCGAGCCACGACGACGGCGTCGCTCGGGCGACGGTCCGCGAGGAGGCGTTGCAAGTGGGCAGACAGGCTGTCGCCGCTCTGACCACTTTGGACTATCGGCAGGCTGAGCAGGGCTACCAGAACTGGCTGAACCTGTCCGGCGGCGCGTTGCACGACGAACTGGCGCGCGACCGCGAAGGCGGGCTCGGCCGGATCGGCCAGGCGAAGACCGTCACCACCGGCCGGGTCGTCGACGCCGCGGTGACCGAAGTGGACAGTGGCGGCGGAACGGCCGAGGTGATCGCTTCGGTCGAACTCGAGGTGCGGCCCGAAGGCGGGGAAGCGGTGACCAAGCACAACCGGTTCCGCGCCGGCCTGAACCGGACACCGGACGGGTGGCGAGTCACGTCGCTCGGCCAGGTGCCGGTGACCGACACCGGAAAGCCCTGACGGAGGACGGGATGACCACGAAACGAGCCGTCAAACCGGCGCGGCGCGCGGTGAAGGTCGCCGGGAAGATGGGCGGTGGCACAAAGGTTCTCGAAGCGCCCGCCGAGGAGACCCCGGTCGTCGTCGCTCCCGTGCGGCGGCGGGGCGCGATGGTGTTCGGCGCGGTCGCACTCGTGATGGCGGGCCTCGCGGGGTGGTTCGCCATCGAGGCCAAGGACGCCACGGCTGTGCTGGCGCACAACACGGCGCTGACCGACGTCGCCACCACCGCTGAGGTGAGCGACCAGATCGGCAAAGCACTCGGCACGGTCTTCTCGTACCGCTACGACGATCCCGCCAAGAGCGAGCAAGCCGCGAAAGAAGTCCTCACCGGGCCGGCGCTGGGGCAGTACGACCAACTGTTCGCGCAAGTCCGTGGGCTCGCGGCGGAGCAGAAACTGGTCGTGACCTCGACCGCGGTGGTCTCGGGGGTGAAGGTCCTCGACGGGGACCGGGCGTCGCTGCTGGTGTTCCTGGACCAGACCGGTGTGCGCGGGGACGGGCAACGCAGTACCGGTGCGGCTCAGCTGAGCGTCAGTGCGGAACGGGCCGAGGGGAAGTGGCGGGTGACCGCACTGGCGGCGGCCTGACCGGTTCGTTCTGCGCGGGGTGTGTGGAAACAGGGACGTTGAGTGTCCCTATTTCCACACATCCCTCACTCAATGTCACTAAGGCCCCGCGAGGGAGACCGAGCGGGACGCGATCGCGTCGCGAAAGCCACTTTCGCGACGTCTGGTGTCCCGAAAGTGGCTTTCGCGACACCGCCCGCGCTCCGGAAGGCTCCGGGGGACTTCACGCGTGCCGTGCACGGGATCTCGGAAGGTTCCCAATGTCGCATTTGAGACGCTCAGCGTCTCAAATGCGACATTGGGAACACCCCGCGCTTCCACGGACCTCAAGTAGGGGCGGCCCGCAGGGCCAGGATCATCTCGAACCGCCGCTCAGGATCCCGCAGCCCGTCCGAGAACAACGCCTCCAGTTCCTGGGCGCGAGACCGCACGGTCTGCGGGTGCACCGCCAGCCGTTCCGCCACCTCGCGGACGTTCCCGCAGGTCTCCAGCCACGCCAGTAGCGTCCCCGCCAGCCGCGAATGCTGCTTCCCGGTCAACCCGGCCAGCGGCCCGAGGCGTTTCCGGACGAGCTCGGTCGCCAGAAACGGTTCCTTGAGCAGCCACAGACGCGAAAGATGGTCGACGCACCACGTCACGGGCTCGTCGGCGAGCGCGCCGGAGTCGACGAGCCGCAGGGCCTCGCGCGCGGCGCGCAACGAACGTGCCGCGAAAACGGGTGGGACGGCGGGCCCGATCGCGGCCCGCCAGCCGGTCAGTTCCTCGGCGAATCGGTCCCGTTCGTCCGGTTCGGGGGCCGGGAGCAGGAGACAGGGGGAGGCGCTCTCGAAGTCGGCCAGCGCCCTCGGCGCGGCTGTCGGTGCTTCGTCCGACGGCCGGTCGAGGGCGACGGCGACAAGCAGGTCCGGTAGTTGCCAGCGGGCCAGGTCGGCGGCGTGTTTGACGACGTCGGGCGGTGACGGCGGCTCGGCGAGCAGGAGTTCCATCAAACGGTGCCGCCGGCGCTCCAGAGCGCCGGCGGCCTTTTCCCGTGCCTCCGCATGACCCTCGACCGAGAGCGCCGACAACTCGTCGATGTAGGCGAAGATGGCTTCCGCGAGCAGGCACAGCGTCGCCGAAGGAACTCCCGCGCGACGGCCCGCTTCGGCCACCCGGCGCCAGGTCACCCTGGCGCCGACGCGATACGCCGCCTGGAGGACGTCGACGTTGCGGCCCTGCTGGAACTCCTGGACGCCCAGGCTCAGGAACACACTCCGGCGGTCCTCCGACGGCGCATCCGGGTTCCCGATCCGCTCCACGAACTGCAGGAACGCCATCTGGACGCCGGTCTTGAGCGCCTTCCCGAACGCGCCGTCCAGTGGTCGCGCGTAGTCGGGGATGGTCCGCTGGATCTCACGGACCACCTCCCCGGCCACGTCGGCCAGCACCGGTCTGAACACCGTCGCCAGTTCTCTCGGCAGCAACGCCCAGAGCTGCACCGGGCGCCCGCTCGGCCCACCCGGCCGGGCAGGCGTGAGCAGCGGACCGTACGTCGCCTCGACCCCGCTGCGGGCGTCCTGCGGTCGGGTCACCTCGTCACCTCGTTGTGAGTGGGAAACGCTGATCTGTCAGTCCTCCGCGAGCAAGGCCTCCGCGCGCAGGGCGATCTCCATGTCGAGCCGGTCGTCGGCGTTGTTCAACCGGTCGCCGAAGAGATCGATGAGCTGGTGCATGCGGTACCGGACGGTCTGGGGGTGGACCTTGAGTTTCTTCGCGATCTCCGGAGCGCTGCCCCGGGACTGCAGCCAGATCAGCAACGTCTCGCCGAGCCGCGCCCGCTGTTTGGGGGTGAGGTCGTCGAACGGGGCGAGGCTGCGCGTGCACAGTTCACGGACCAGGAACTCGTCCGCGAGCAGCCACAGGGTGGACAGGTGATCGCTGTACCGCGTGACCGGATTGTCCGGAAGAACCCCTCGCTGGATCAGCCGCAGTGTGCGGCGGGCCCACAGCAGGGAGCGCGGCGCTTCGGTGAGCCGCACGGCCGGGCCGATCACCGCGCGCCAGCCGGGTAGCCGTTCCGCGAGATCCTTCAGGTGCTTGTCCGGGTCGCCGGTGACCAGGCAGGGTTTGGGACCTTCGAAGTCGACGAGGACGTCGGCGTCCAGGTCGGCGCTGTCGGGGTCCAGCGGGCCGAGCCGTCGCTCCAGTGCGACGACCGTGATCTCGGTGGGCAGCGCCCACTGCGCGTTGGCGGCGTGGGACGCGATGGACTGCGGTGAGGACGGGGGATCGGAGAGCATCAGTTCGAGCAGCCTGCGCCTGCGTCTGGCTCTGGTGCCCGCGGCCCGCTCCTGCGCGGCCGTGTAGCCCTCGATGGACAGTGCGGAAATCTCGTCCACGTAAGCGAAAATCGCTTCGGCCGCGGTGCACAGGAGATCGGCGTCCGCTCCGATCGCCTGCCCGAACTCCGAAACGTGCCGCCACGCGACGCGGCCGCCGACCCGGTAGGCCGTCTGCAGGCAGTCGAGGCTGCGGCCCTCGTTGAATTCGACCTTCCCGAGGTTGCGGAACACCGCCGACCACTTGTCGAGCGGCGCTGTCCCCTGACCGACGGTATCGAGGCAGTGCAGGATCGCCTGCCGGATACCCTGCGTGATGATCTGTCCGAACGCGCCTTCCAACGGCTGCGCGTACTCGGGAACGGCTCGTTGCACCTCCTGCAGGATGGCTCGTGCCAAGGGGTCGGCCCGCGGCCGGAACCGCTCGCCAAGGTCTCTGGGCAGTGAAGCCCACAGTCCATTCGCACCGGTGCTGCGCACAGGTCGGTTCTCCACTGGGGTTCTCGGTGCCGGCGTGAAGGCGCGCGGTCGCTGGACCGGACCCGGTGGCTGGCGGAGCGGGGTGGCGGGGGGACGCACGCCGGGTTCGGGCCGTGCGGACCGCAGATCGTGCCGCGAGAATCCGGTATCCAAGTCGGTCATGTTTTTATCCTTGCTGGCAACAAAATCAGCCTCTTCAACGGTGAAGCCGATCCAGATTTTGTGGCTCACGCAACATAAAATCGCCCGGGTGCACTGTCAACGGCTGGCGGGAGCTTGATCGGCCACCTGGATGGACTACACCCGAACGGGTGGTCCGATCCGATGGTGGGTGACATTTAGGCAGGCCTGAGATGGCGTCCGGATGACAATTTTTCCGGGACGTTTCCGGGCGCTTCCGCCGCCTCGCTGGCGCGGATGAGCACCTCGACGACCTCGTCCAGGGTCAACCGGGCCGGCGCGGTCCCGGTGAGGAAGCGTTCGAGCTCGTCACCGAACCGGGCCGGGTCGGCCACATGTGGAAAGTGTTTCGCATTTTCGAACACCGTCAATCGGCTGTCCGGCAGCACTTCGGCGGTCTTGCGGCCGTGGGCGACCGGGATGAGCGGGTCGTGCGCGCCCCAGACGACGAGGGTGGGCACCTCCCGGGCGAGATAGAGCTTGTCGATCGCGCTCGCGCGCTGGCCCCTGAGGTCGATCAGGCTGCGCGCGATGAACAGGAACGCCCGTCGCCTGCCCGGGTCGGCCAGTGACGCGAAGTGACGGATCAGCTCCCGGGTCTCGGGAGAGAGCTTTCCGCCGAACGAGCGGCAGGCGGCGGCGATTCCGCGGGCGATCGCGACGGTCGCCGGGTTGACCGCGAGGGTGAGTGCCGCGTTGGCCCCGGGCAGCGCCGTCGCGCGCAGTACCGGGGTCACCTGTGGGCCGAGCCCGCCGCTGCCCACGAGCACCAGCCGGGCGCACATCTCGGGGAACTGGTAGGCGAACTGCATGGCGATCCCGCCGCCGAGGGAATGCCCGACGATGGTCGCGTGCCGGTTCCGGGTGAGCGCGAGGACGTCGCGGACCACGCTGGCCATCGCGCCGAGACCGTAATCGGCCCGAGGTGCGGCCGAATCGCCGTGGCCCGGCAGGTCGGGAGCGAGGACGTGACGCCCGAACCCGGTTCGCTCGAAGTGGTCGAGCAACGGGACCCAGGTCTCACTGCTGCCGGAGATCCCGTGCAGCAGCACGAGCGGCTCGCTCGTGGCGTCCTTTGTGGACGGAACGTATTCCCGTAGCCGGATTTCCCGCCCGTGCAGGGTCAGTGTGCGCGCTTCGAGGGCCATGTCCAGCCTTTCCGTTGTCAGGCGTCAAAATAACGTGTAGAACGCCGGGTGTGTCAGCGTGTCGCCGAACACGTCCGGCAATTGCGACCCGGGTGACAAGAATGCCGGGACAGACCCCGAGCCGGATGCCAAAACCGTGCGTGCGGGGCAATTGCGCATCGACTTTCTCCCGCTGTCCCGGTATTCAGGAAAGCGTCGGTAAACACCCGTAACGACGGAGAACGCGATGGCCTGCCGGGCGGACTTCCACGTCGATCAGCCGAGGGCGAAGCGTGCCCGCCGCGGCCTCCGCTGGGTGCTTCCCACCGTCCGGCCACCGGAACGCCGGGTCCGGCGGGTCAGCTCCCTGGCGTCCCTTCGGCGCGGCGGTGGGCGCGCATGAGCTGCCGCGCGCGGAGCGCGAGTTGCATGTTCAGCCGGTCGTCGGCGTCTTTGAGGCGGTCGCCGAACAGATCCTCCAGTTGACGGAGGCGGTTCCGCACGGTCTGCGGATGCACGCCGAGCCGCTGCGCGATCTCCGGCGCCCCGCCACGCGTTTCCAGCCATGCCAGCAGGGTTTCGCTGAGCCGCTCCTGCTGTTTTCCGCTGAGCGAGGTGAACGGGTCGAGGCTCTGCTTGGCGAGCTCGGCGCCGAGGAAGTCCTCGGCGAGCAGCCACAGCGTGGCGAGGTGATCCCGGCACCAGATGATCGGGCCGGGTGCCTCCTCGCTGTTCAGCAGTAGCGCACGGCGGGCGGTGCGGAGGGCGGCCGGGGCGTCGGCGAGCGGCACGACGGGGGAGACCGCCACCCGCCAGCCGTCCAGCGCGTCCTTCAGCGGGGCGAGATCGGTGTCCGGATCCGCCGTGAGCAGGTACGGCTCGGCCGTGTCGAGATCGGCCAGCACGGTGGTGTCCAGGAGGTGGCCGGGGAAGGCGGGAGCGCCGGGAGCGCGCTGCAGCGCCACCATGGCCGCGGCCCCGGGAACCCGCCAGCCGGCGCCGTCGGCGAGGCTGGCGATGCTGCACGCGGACCCTTCCGGCGCCTGAGAGATCAGTTCGAGCAGACGCCGTCGCCGGAGCGGGATCGCGCCCGCCGCCCTGGCTTCCGCCTCCTGGTACCCCTCGATCGTCGTGGCGCACAGTTCGTCGACGTAGACGAAGACGGATTCGGCCGCGAGCGCGATGACGTCGAGGCCGACACCGAGCCCGCGCACGATGGGCCGCATCGCCCGCCATGCCGCCCGTGCGCCGATGGTCACGCTGTCGTGCAACGGTTCCAGGCTGCGGCCCTCGGTGAATTCGATCCGCCCGCGCATGCGGTAGAAGTCGATCCAGCGGTCGTGGGGCACGTCCGGATCGCCGATGCACTCGACGTAGTGCCGCACCGCCCGTTCGCAGGAGACGACCAGGACACGGCCGAAGACACCGCGCAACGGTCGCGAGTACGCGGTGACCGAATGCTGCACCTGCTTGACCATGGCGGCCGCGGCGTGACCGGTATACGGACGCAGTTCTTCGCCGAGCGAACGCGGCAGCGTCGCCAGCATGCCGAAACCGCGGTACTGGACCACCAAGATCACCCTTTGATTTTCCTCGAAGCAGGGAAGGGAAACATGAATCCGTTTGCATAACCACGTCGGATCGACGGGAACGGTGCGGGCCGTTTGTACTGGATCGGCGGACGACGTGTACCCCGAATGTGACGTGGAATTTGCGACGGAAAGTCGCGACGCTCAGCCGCGTGACAACGAGCGGGCGTTTCGGTGTGACGTCTTTTGACACGGATGTGGCAACGGTTCTACGCTCCGTGCATTCGAGTGCGCCGGTGGCGCGCGGACGAAAGGGAATGGGTGCCCGTAATCGTCGGCCTACTTCACAGCGGGGGATCGCACACGTGAGCTGGCAGCCCGTTGGCGTGTTGTGGGAACGCCTGCCGAGGGAACTCGGTGACGCCATCCGTCCGCGGATCCCGGCGATCGCCCGGCACTGTGTCGAAGGCGTGGTGTCCGAGGTGAGCGAATGCGCCGAAGTGTTCAGCGACGGCGAGGCCCGTGCCGCGGCCGTCGAGCTGACCAGGCGCGGTATCGAACGCGCCATCGACCGGGTCGGTGTCCCCGAACTTCTGCAGAACGATCTCCTGGCGGATTTCCGCGCGCAGGGGCGGATCGCGTTCCAGCAAGGACTCAGCCGGGAAGCCGCACAGGCGGCGTTCCGGGTTTCGAGCCGGGTGCTGTGGCGTTCGATCGCCGCTGTCGGCCGCCAGCTCCAGCTGCCTGGCGACGTCCTCTACGGCGCGGCGGAATGCCTGTTCGGTGACGTCGTCGAAGTGACGATGGCGCTGACGGACGGGTACAACGCCGCCCAAGCCGAGGCGACGGGGCCCGCGGAGCAGCGGGCCAGGCTGTTCCGGCTGCTGACCGGTGGCTCCGGGTACAGCCAGGCCGACGCCGGCGCGCTCGCCGTCGCCATCGGCTGGCGGATCCCGGAACGGATCACCGCGGTCGTCTTCACCGCGGCGCCCGGTGCGCCCTCGTTCCCGCCGGGCCTGCTGCCCTCGGGGGTTCCGGTGGATCTGGTCTCCGACGCGCCCGGCGCGCTCGTGGCCTGTCCGGAGGCCGACCTCAGCGGGCTGCGGGACCTGCCGTCCGGCTGGTCGGCGACGGTCGGGGTGCCCGTCCCTGTCGCGCAGGCCGCCGAATCGTTCCGGATCGCGCGGCGCGCGGCAGAACTCACCCAGCGGGGCATGATCACGACGGTCGGCCCGGTGCTGTGGTGCGAGGAGCACATCACCACACTGCTGTTGCTCGCCGACGAGTTCCTGCTCGACCGGCTGGCCGGAGAGGCGCTCGAACCGTTGTCGGGGCTGGCACCGCGCCAGCACGACGAACTGGCGGCGACCCTGCTCACGCAGGTGCAGACGCGGGGGAGCGCACCCGAGATCGCCCGCAGGCTCGCCGTGCATCCGCAGACGGTGCGGGCGCGGTTGCGGCGGCTCACGGAGCTGTTCGGCGAACGGCTGGAGGATCCGGATCAGCGGCTGCGGATCGAACTGGCGCTGCGCGCCGAACGGCTGCGCCCCGCCGACGTCTGACGCGCCACCGGGAACACCCAGCGGCGGTAGCCCCACCAGCGGAACGCCGAACCCGCCGCGGTGCCCAGCAGCATCCCGCTGACGAAGTCGGCGATCTCTTGGACGAGGAAGCTGACTTCGGGCACCTCGAGCCGCAGGACGTAGCGTGAGATCAGCGGCGGGCACAGGGTGATCGTCACGGCGATCGCGTTCACGACGAGGAACAGCATCGCTTCCGGGAAGCCGCGTCTGCCGCCGCGGGTGCGGAACGCCCAGCTCCGGGACAGCAGATAGGCGAAGGCGGTCGCCACGACGGTCGCGATCGCGAGCGCCGTGACCGGTTTCTCTCGCAGGACGGTGAGTTTCAGCCCGTAGCCGACCACGAGCGTGAGCCCGAACGCGGCGAGGCCGACGGTGGCGAACCGGAGCAGCTCACGCCGCTTCCCGGCTCGCGCACCGTCGTCCACAAAGGATTTCGGAGCGGTTCCGAGCACCGCCCGCTCAGCAGTTCGACGTCGCCGGGGCGCCCGCGACCCGGTCCTTGAGGAAGGCGAGCACGTCGGCGTTGCCGGTGTAGACCGCCGTGATGTGGTCGGTGTCAAAAGCCTTCCAGGTCGTCTTGACGCCGGCGGTGCAGTAGGCCTTGCGCAGCGCCTCGGCCTGGGCGAACTGCACGAGCTGGTCCTGGGTGGCGTGGTAGAGGAACACCGGGACCTTCGGCGGAGTGCCGCCGAGCTTGTTCTCGTTGAGCCGCTTCACCCATTCCGGCCGCACGTACCCGGCGCTGGTCGTGTAATCGGCGATCTTCTGGTTCGCGTAGGTGGTGAGCAGCTCGAACGTGCACGCGCTCTTCTGCATCTCTGCCAGCTTCACACGGCCGTTGTCGCTGAGGAACGAGTCCAGTTTCAGTTCGGGATAGGCGTGGTCGAGGCCGATCAAGGCGTAGGCGAAGACGCCGAAACCGAACTTCCCGTCGAGTTGCAAGGTGACCTGGACGAGGTCCGCGGGTACACCGCCGGCGGCGACACCGACGAGGTTCAGCTCCGGCGCGTACGCGGGTTGCAGTTCGCCCGCCCAGGCCGCCGCCCCGCCACCCTGCGAGTATCCGCGGAAGAGCACCTTGGCGTCGGTGGAAAGGTTCGCCTCCGGCAGACGCTGCGCGGCGCGGACCGCGTCGATCATCGCCGGTCCTTCGGAGCGCCCGACCACGTACGTCGTCTTCGGATCCTGGCGATAGCCCTCGTAGTCGGTGAGCGCGACGGCGAATCCGGCGTCGAGCGCGTCGTCGAGGCCGGACTGCTCGTAGAAGGCGCCGATGTCGATCATCTTCGACGGCGTGCAGTGGAACGCCGGGCCGTGCGTACCGGCGCCGAACGAGACGATCGGCGCCTTCGCCGGGTCCACGTTCTTCGGCACCAGCACGGTCCCGGTCACCGCGTCCGGCCGTCCGAGGGCGTCGGTCGACAGGTACATGACCTGCCACGCGTTGACGGAATCCTTACGCGGACCGGCTTTCGAGACACGCGAGCGGATGATGTCACCCGGTTTGCCCGCCGGGAGCGGGGACGGCGGGGTGTAGAACGAGTCGTCGGACACCGCAGGGGCGGCGGAACTCGCCGGGCTCCCGCTCAGCACGGTCAGGAGACCGGCGGACAGGACGATCGCGAGTGCGACGGCGAGCGTCCGGCGGGATGGGCGGGGGAACGGGGTCGGCACGGCCGGGCCTCCAGGGCGGATGGACTGAATGTCGGATTCGGGTTGTTCGCGAGCGGGCCGGCCCCGGGCGTCGACGCGTTGCGAAAGCCACTTTCGCAACCTTGATGGTTGTGAAAGTGGCTTTCGCGACACCGCTTCCGCGCCGGGCACGGTACTCAGGCGCTGCCGCCGTAGACCTGGCGGCAGGTCGTGGACTCGGCGAAGGCGAGCTCCAGCTCGGGGTTGGCGCGCAGATGCTTGATGGGACCTTCCGGCTCGCTCAACCCGCTCATCGTGCTGTCGGCGTCGGCGACCACCTTCTGCAGGCTGGCCTGGTCGGTGACCTTCGCGTCCTGCATCCGCGTCAGGGTGGCGGACACCTTCGACTTGGTCTCGCCGAGCGTGGTGGTGGCCTTGTCCACAGCGGACTGTCCATCCGGAACCGGTGGCACACCGGCGTTCCGGATCCCGCCAGCCATGTCGTCGAGCGCGGCGGAAAGCGAGTTCAGGAAACCCACCATGGCGGTCTTGGTTCCCTGCGGGTCGGCGGGGTCGAACGCGGGCGGCTTGGCCAGCTTCGCCGAACCCGTCGCGACGCCGGAGCACACTTTGTCCACCCAAGCGAGCGCGGCCGGGTCGGCGTGCCTGCCGGCGTCGGCGGGTTCGTCGGACCCGCAGGCGCTCAACAGGACCGCCGCGGCGGTCGTGGAGACGGCGGCGATCGCGATTCGCGCTGCCGTGCGGCGCATTCTTTTCATGGTTTCCCCGTCGAATTCGGCGAAAGAGGGCCTGCCCCGCCCGCGACGAGCGGGATTCCGCGATGGTCGGCGGTGACCGGCTTGCTGAACCGCGAGGTTACTCACGAAAGATTCCGGCAAGCAAGGAGGCAGCGGGCTCGAAAAGGGTGATTGGCACGCGTGAGATAGTTTCCAGTGGTGTGATTGTCACTCTCGTCAGCGGTTCCGTGGGTGGTCTCGCCTGGCTCTGAACTGGGGAAACCCATGTGTCGCTTCTAGGAACCATCCGGTCGTACCGTGCCTGCGTGACAATTTACCCGCGACCGGTGAACTTTTCCGGCGAAGCACTTGATAGCGGTGTGGACGCGTCGTTAGTTTACTGTTTGGTTGCGATCCGTCAGACATCGTCGCTACCCGGAGAATTCTCTCGGGCCGATATTCATTGCTCTGGGGAATTGTACGCCGTTTCGTATCATCGTTGATACCACGGAAGGACGATCGTGAGTCACCGTAGAGGAACCAAGAAGGCGGTCGCCGCCGCCGCTGCCGGTGCCGTGGGGCTTGCCGCCGCGGTACTCGTGGTCGGGGCGCAGTCCAGTGTCGCCGATCCGATCTCGCTCCCGCTCAACTACCACTGCGACCTGCCGCTCGTGGGGTCGCAGTCGCTGAAGGTGGTGATCAACACCGATCTTCCGCTGTCGGTCAAGACCGGTCAGCCGACCGGCACGTTCGACATCAAGGCCGTTTCCACGATCAACGCGGACACGGTCAGCGGGCTCAACCTGATCGGTGCGACCACGCTGGAAGGACAGGCCGTCGCCGCGGCGACCGTGGCGGCACCGGGGCTCAACCTCCCGGTCAACGTCCCGAACGACATCGCCAAGCAGAACATCCCCACCTCGGGCGAGATGACGGTCAACGCGGCGGGCAAGACGCCTTCGCTGACCTTCAACCAGCCCGGCGAGGCGAAGATCACCGTGGGCGACCTGCGGCTGAAGGTCACCCCGCGCAAGGCCGACGGTTCGGTCACCGGCATCACGCCGGACGGCACGATCGACGCGCCGTGCACGCAGGATCCCGGTCAGAACAACACCCTGGCCACGATCAAGATCGGTGACGGCGGTGGCGGCACGACCACGCCCACCACCCCGACCACGCCCACCACCACCCCCACGACGCCGACCACGCCGACGACCCCGCCCACTACCACCACCCCCGGTGGCGGCGGGATCAAGTACGCGTTCGGCATCAAGGGGCAGACCGCGCTGAAGTCGCTCGGCAGCACCGCGGCGATCAACGGTGGCTTCGACGCGAACGTGGACCTCGCGTCGAAGACGTTCACCGGTGACCTGAAGCTCGACCCGTCGTCCACCCAGTTCAAGCTGTTCGGGTTCATCGACGGCCGTTCCGAGATCAAGGTCGAGCAGGTCGGCAAGCAGACCGGTGAGCTCGTCGGCACCGGGTTCAAGGCGCACATCAAGTTCAACGTGTTCCTGCCGAGCGTGCAGATCTTCGGGATTCCCATCAGCAACGACCCGAAGTGCGGCACGGTCAGCCCGTCCACCAGCGAGATGACCACCGGTCCGGACTTCGACCTGCTCAAGGGCGGGAAGCTCACCGGCACCTACTCGCTGTCCGCCCTGCAGAACTGCGGTCAGCTGAACGACTGGGTCAGCGCGTTCGCCAAGAGCGACGGCAACACGCTCGATCTGAACCTCACCAAGAAGTAAGTCAGGCAGCCGGTCCCCGTCGCGTTCCGTGACGGGGACCGGTGCCGTTTCCGTGCCGTCCAGGAAGGCGACCATGCCCCTTCGCATCAACGTCCGGATGCTGCTCGCGGCGGGCCTCACCGTCCTGCTCACGGCGGGCTGCCTGCTGTTCGTCGCCGTCCGCGGCGCGGCGGCCGGTACGCCCGTCGACAAGAAACTGTCGTTCACCTGCCCGTTCCCGCTGATCGGGCTGCAGAAGCTCGACGTGAACATCAAGGCCGACTTCGAGGTCCCGGCGGCGCCCGGTGGCACGCTCACCACGTCCGGGCTGACCATCACCGTGACCGTGCCGGACAAGGCGGCGCGCGGGCTCAACCTCGTCGGCGCCACCACCATCGAGGGCACCGCGGCGGCCGGCGTGACCCTGGTCAACGGCGACGCGAACCCGCTTCCGGTCCGCCTTCCGCTCACCGTCGCCAAGACCGACATTCCGCCGTCCGGCACGTTCAGCCCGGTGGCGACCGGCCCCGTGCCCACCATCACGCTGGCGAAACCGGGCAAGACGACGCTGACCGTCGGCGACTTCACCACCCGTCTCACGCCGAAGAAGGCCGATGGCTCCTTCACCGGGCTCGGTTCCTTCACCTCGGACTGCACGCTCGACCCCGGCCAGGACCCGGTCCTGCTCGCCTTCGAACTCGGCGAGAAGCCCGCGGGACACCGGTTCGCGATCGCCGGGAAGACCGGGGTCAAGGCACTCGGTGCCGACGCGCCGCTGACCGGCACCTTCGAGCTGAGCCCGACCGCGGCGACGGTGTTCAGCGGCGGCCCGGTGTTCGAGAAGGCACACGCCGACTTCCGGCTGTTCGGCTTCCTTCCGGGCTCGGCCGATCTGCAGTTCGCCGCCGACGGGCCGCAAGGCGGCGACCTCACCGGGACCGGTTTCGTCGCGAG
Organism: Amycolatopsis sp. TNS106; assembly: GCF_019330265.1. NCBI lineage: Bacteria > Bacillati > Actinomycetota > Actinomycetes > Pseudonocardiales > Pseudonocardiaceae > Amycolatopsis > Amycolatopsis sp. TNS106. The sequence continues at coordinate 940,947 of NZ_CP024972.1, forward strand.
ATCCCGGTTCACCACCGTCCTCCCGCTGGTGACGCTCGTCGGCATGCCGGTCAGCACCGGGCCGGGCTGCCGGACGTCGGCCCCGTCGACGGCGGAACTGCGTACCGGCGACGGTTTCACCATGGCGAAGGGCGGCTCGCTCAGCGGCACCTATTCGCTGGCGCCGCTGACCGGCTGCGGCGCCTTCACCTCTTACGTGAGCACTTTGGTCCAGGGAGACGGCAACACCTTCGAACTCGCGCTGACGCCGCGCTGATCACGCACCGGCAAAGTCGTCTATCCCCTGAAGGGATCCGTCACAGTGGTCTGACGCTTCTTGACTGTCCACCAGGGGCGCCTCTGGGGTGATCGTGCCCTGCTCGGGCGTTGCACGACCCCCCCCGCCAAACCGCGCATATAAGCGTAAAACGGACATCGGCCTGCCGGAGAGGCCTCGCGTACAGAGGTTTCGCGTGATCCGACGGACGACACGCGTGACTGGACGGACGACACACGCGTGGCCAAGGTTCGGCCGCGAGTCGTCCGTCCGATCACGCGTGTCGTCCCTTCAATCACGCGTGTCGTCCATCCCGACACATGTGTCGTCCATCCAGGCACGCGAAACCGTCGCCGGTGCACCGGCACCCGAGCACTCACGACCGGCTCCCCGGCACCTGTTTCCACCACCACCGCAGTAGTCGGGCCGATGGCGGCTCCGGTTCCCGGCGGCGGTAATCTCCCTCGCGACACGACCCGGCCACCTGTTCCGCCACCGAGGAACCGCTGGTGAATCCCGGGAGTGCCACGAAATGACGATTTCCGCGCCGGAGGCCGCCGTCCGCACGGTGGAACTGACCGTGTCGGGGATGACCTGCGCCGCTTGTTCGGCGCGGGTGGAACGCACGCTGAACAAACTGGACGGGGTCCGCGCGTCGGTGAACTACGCGACCGAGCGCGCCACCGTGCAGGTGCCCGAAGCGCTGGATGACGACGTCCTCATCGAGCGGGTCCGCAAATCCGGCTACACGGCGGAGCTCCGTGGCGAAGAGGATCCGGACCTCGGCTTCGCCCGCGTCCGGGATCTCCGTCGACGGCTGGTGGTCGCCGCGTTGCTGGCGATCCCGCTGGGCAACCTCTCGATCACCCTCGCGCTGGTGCCGCGGCTGCGGTTCCCCAGCTGGGAACTGCTGTGCCTCGCGTTGGCCATCCCCGTGGTGTTCTGGTCCGCGCTGCCGTTCCACCGTGCCACGCTGCGGAACCTTCGCCATCGTTCGTCCAGTATGGACACTTTGGTGTCACTGGGCGTGCTCTCGTCGTTCGCGTGGTCTGCGTGGTCCGCCTTCGCGGGCGGCACGGAGCCCGGGTATTGGATCGGCTTCGGCCCGACGGCGGCCGGTGCCGACGCGATCTACCTCGACGTCGCCGCCGGCGTGACCACCTTCCTGCTGGCAGGCAGGTACTTCGAGAGCCGGTCCAGGCGCAGCGCCGCCGGGCTACTGGCCGCGCTGGACGCCTTGGCGGCGAAGGACGTCCGGGTGCTGAGGGACGGCGCCGAGCGCATGGTCCCGGTCGGCGAATTGGCCGTCGGAGACCTGTTCGTGGTCAAGCCGGGGGAGTCGATCGCGGCCGACGGTGTCGTCCACAGCGGACTGTCCACTGTGGATGTGAGTGCGGTGACCGGTGAGCCGGTACCCGCGGAAGCCGCCACCGGAGACCGGGTCGTCGGCGCTTCGGTGAACCGGGACGGCAGGCTCGTCGTCCGCGCGACCGCGGTCGGCGCGCATACCCAGCTGGCCCAGATGACCGCGCTGGCCGAACGCGCGCAGGCCCGCAAGGCCGCGGTGCAACGGCTGGTCGACCGGATCTGCGCGGTGTTCGTTCCCGCCGTGCTCGGCGTGGCCGTGCTGACGCTCGCGGCCTGGCTGCTCGGCGGGGCACCCGCCCGTGAGGGTTTCGCGGCGGCCGTCGCCGTCCTCATCATCGCCTGCCCGTGCGCGCTCGGGCTGGCGACGCCGACCGCGCTGATGGCCGGGGTCGGCCGCGGCGCTCAGCTCGGCATCCTCATCAAGGGGCCGGACGCGCTCGAGGCGAGCCGCACGGTGGACACCGTCGTACTCGACAAGACCGGCACCGTCACCACCGGGAAGATGACCGTCACCGCGTGCCGTCCCGCCGACGGGTTCACCCTCGGCGAGTTGCTGCGGTTCGCCGGTGCCGTGGAAGCCGGTTCGGAGCACGCGATCGCGGCGGCCGTGGTGGCCGCGGCGAGGGCGGAACTGCCGGATCTGCCCTCGGTCGAAAAGTTCGGCGCTCTGCCAGGACTCGGCGCGAAGGGCGAGGTCGAGGGGCACGAGGTCCTTGTCGGCAACGCGCGTTTGTTCGCCGGACGCGGGATCGCCGTCCCCGGCGACTTCACGGCGGAGGACGGCGCCACGGCGATCCTCGTCGCGGTGGACGGCCGGGTCGCCGGGCAGCTGGCCATCCGGGACGTCGTGAAGCCGTCGGCACGAGCCGCCGTCGACGCCCTGCACGCGCTCGGCCTGCGGACCGTGCTCCTGACCGGTGACAACGAAGCCGCCGCCCGCGTGGTCGCGGACGAGATCGGCGTCTCCGAAGTGCGTGCCGGCGTGCTGCCCGCGGAGAAGGCCGCGGTCATCGACGAACTACGGGCCGGGGGAGCGCGGGTCGCGATGGTCGGCGACGGGATCAACGACGGCCCGGCACTGGCCACCGCGGATCTCGGCATGGCGATGGCACAGGGCAGTGACATCGCGGTGCGCTCGGCCGACATGGTCTTGGTCCGCGAAGACCTGCGCGTGGTCCCCGACGCCATCCGGCTCGCCGACCGCACCCTGCGGATCATCCGGGGCAACCTGGCCTGGGCGTTCGGGTACAACGTCGCCGCGATCCCGCTGGCCGCGCTCGGCCTGCTGAACCCGCTGATCGCCGGGGCGGCGATGTCGCTGTCCTCGGTGCTCGTCGTGTCCAACAGCCTCCGGCTCAAGGACTTCGGCCGGGCGGACCGACGCGCCGCGTGACACTTGCGGGTGGTTTTGTACCATCGCCCCTCGGGACAAGGGGGGCCTTCGTGAAGCCGTTGAACACCGGCGAACCCACCGGCGTGGGGCGCTACCGGGTGTTCGCCGCGCTCGGTGAGGGCGGGATGGGGCGGGTGCTGCTCGGGATCTCCGCCGACGGGCGCCTGGTCGCGATCAAGCAGGTCCACCCGGGTTTCGCGCACGACCCCGGCTTCCGCGAGCGGTTCCGCCGGGAGGTCGAAACCTCCCGTCTGGTGTCCGGCGCGTACACCGCGCCGGTCATGGACGCCGACCCGAACGCGCCGACCCCGTGGCTGGCGTCGGTGTTCGTGCCCGGACCGGCGCTGTCGGACGCGGTCTCCGCCGGCGGTCCGCTGCCGCCGATGGCCGTCCGTCATCTCGCCGCCGGGCTCGCGCTGGCGCTGGGCGACATCCACCGTGCCGGACTGATCCACCGCGACCTGAAACCCAGCAACGTCATCCTCACCGGTGACGGCCCCCGGGTGATCGACTTCGGGATCGCGCGCGCCGTCGAAGGCGACTCCGAACTCACGCACACCGGCGCGGTCATCGGTTCGCCCGGGTTCATGTCCCCGGAACAGGCCGAAGGGAAGCCGCTGACCCCGGCGAGCGACATGTTCTCGTTCGGTGCGCTGCTGGTGATGGCCGCGACCGGACGCGGCCCCTTCACCGGAACGTCCACTCCGCACACCTTGTACAACGTCGTGCACCTCCAGCCCGACCTACGGCAACTGGCGCCGGAACTGCGGCAGATCGTCGAGCCGTGCCTGGCGAAGAACCCGGCGGACCGGCCGTCACCCGCCTGGGTGCTGGAGCGGCTCGGCCCGATCCCGCCGGTGACCAGCCCGTGGCCGCCGGCGGTGTCGCATCTCATCGAGACGCAGCAGGCCGAGGTCCGGCGGCTGCTGAACCCACCGCCGCCGAAACGATCCCGCCGCGGCCGGTACGCGGGACTGGCCGCGGCCGCCGTCGTGCTGCTGGCCGGCGGCACCGTCGCGGCGATCTCGCTGTCCGGGGACGACTCGCCTCCGGCCGCCATCGCGCCGAGTTCGTCACCGCAGCCGGACGAACCGGTCGCCACCCCGGTCAACCGGGATCCGCTCGGCCCGGACAACCTGCGCCGGGTCGACCTGTGCAAGGTGCTCGCGGGCCGGGACGTGCCCGGGTTCGGCAAGCTGAGCACGGAGATCGACATCCAGTTCGACTCGTGCACGTATTCCTCGCCCGACGGCAAATGGCTGGAGCTGGCCGTCGGCGGCGACCTGATCGAAGGCGAAGCAGGCGGCGAGCTTGAAGGGCTTCCGCTGCGTATCAAGGGCTCCGACGACGCGTGCGCGGTCGCCGTCCCGGTCACCGGTCTGCCGAACACCAAACTCAGCGTCGACGTCAACTCGATGTCCACAAAGGATGAAGCGTGTTCCGTGGTGAAGGCCGCGCTCGCCGACGCGGTCAAGCGGATCCGCGCCGGAGGCCAGGAACGGGAGCTCCCGCCGGGCACACTGGCTCCGCTGGACCCGTGCGCGCTGCTCGGCCCCGCGACCACGGACCGGCTGATCGGCCCGGTCGTCGAAACGATCCGCGAACACCTGCACCAATGCCGGTACGACGCGGCGGGCAACGTCCGCCTGAGCTTCGTGCGCGCGTACCCGCCCGCGCAATCGAAGGACTCGTACTACACGGCGACCGCCACCCTGGATCTCGGCGGTGCCAAGGTGTACCTGGCCAAGGTGGACGACGGCATCGCGCGCTCCACCTGCTCGCTGACCTGGCAGCACCGGTCCGTCAGCGACCGCGACGGGGAGAACGTCGAGCTGACGGTCGGGACCAGTGGTACGAAGATGACCGCCGACGAAGCCTGCGAAAAGGCGAAGGGTTTCGCCGGGGCGCTGCTGCCGAAACTTCCGAAACCCTAGGGCTGACCAGTGAAACCGTTGAACCCCGGCGAACCCCGGCAGATCGGCCCGTACCGGATCATCGCCGAACTCGGTGAAGGCGGGATGGGCCGCGTCGTGCTCGGCCTCGCTCCGGACGGCAGGCTCGTCGCCGTCAAACAGCTGCACGCCCAGTTCGCGCACGATCCACGCTTCCGTGAACGGTTCCGGCGCGAGGTCGCCACGTCGCGGCTGGTCTCCGGCGCCTACACGGCCGCCGTCATGGACGCCGACGCGGAAGCGGAAACCCCGTGGCTCGCTTCGGTCTTCGTCACCGGACCGTCCTTGAAGGAGGCCGTGGACGGTGCCGGGCCGCTGCCCGTCGAGTCGGTGCGGCTGCTGGCGTCCGGGCTCGCCGCGGCGCTGACCGAGATCCATCGTGCCGGGCTGATCCACCGGGATCTGAAGCCCAGCAACATCATCCTGACGAGTGACGGCCCCAGGGTGATCGACTTCGGCATCGCGCAGGTGGCCGAGGACGCGCAGGATCTCACCGGGACCGGCGCGATCATCGGGTCGCCCGCGTTCATGTCCCCGGAACAGGCGGGCAGCGGGCAGATCACCGGGGCGAGCGACGTGTTCTCCCTCGGCGCGATCCTGGTCATGGCCGCGACCGGCCGCGGCCCCTTCACCGGCCCGACCGCGCCGCAGACCCTGTATAACGTCGTGCACGCCGCGGCGGATTTCAGCGCGGTTCCGGACGAGATCCGGCGGATCGCCGAGCCCTGTCTGGCCAAGGATCCCGCGCGACGGCCGACTCCGGAACAGATCCTGGACTTCCTCGGTCCCGTGCCGCCGGGCGCGGCGCCGTGGCCGCCCGCCGTGCACGCCCGGATCCGGCACCAGGACGCGGAAGTCCGCTCGGTGCTGGCCCTGCCGCTGCCGATCTGGCGCCCGCCTCCGAAGAAGATGGCGCCACGCACGAAGAAGATCCTGTTCGGCTCGCTCGCCGCGGTCGTCCTGCTCGTCGTTTCGGGGATGGTCGCGCTCGGCCTCACCATCGCCGAGCACGCCAAACCTGAGAGCCCTGGGACGACCTCGCTGTCGGCGAGCGAGGCGCTCGGCGCGGAGCGCCTGCGCCTGGTGGATCCGTGCAAGGTGCTCGCGGGCCGGTTCGTGCCGGAGTTCGGCACCCTGAAACCGGAGACGGGCCCGATCTACCCGGCTCGCTGCAAGTACACCGGTCTCAAGGGCGTCAGCTTCGAGTTGCGGCTTGGCGAAGGCGTGTCCACCAGCAGTCTCGAACGGACCGACCGCACGGCCGAAGGACTTCCGTTGCTGCGCAGCACGATCAGCGGCGGATGCGACTCGGTCGCCCAGTTGCCGGCGGACCGGCGGCTCGGCGTCGTCGTCTCCCATCCGGGCCGGGAAGGCGACCCCTGCAAGGCCGCCGACGACATGCTGACCGCCGCGCTCACCCGGCTGCGCACGCACGAGGTCGACCGCGCGGGTGAACCGGCGAGCCTCCTCCCGCTCGACCCGTGCACGATCGCCGATCCGGCGGTGCTCGACAAGACCATGCCCAACGCTCAGTCCGCCCCGCGGACGTTGCGGATCTGCGAGTGGCTGGGCGGCGGGGACACGCTGACCGTCGAATTGCAGCGAGGTTCCTACGCGCCGGAGGGTTCGCCGGTCGACCTCGGCAGCGGTGTCACCGGCGACATGCGCGAGTTCGGTGACTCGAACTGCGCCGTCACCTGGCAGCATCGCCCGCTGCCGGACCGTGAAGCCGAACACGTCGCCGTCCGGCTGCTGGGGCGCGAGGGCAGCGGAAGCCCGTGCGGCCGGGCGAAGGAGATCGCGGGCTCGATCGCCTCGCGGCTGCCGAAACCTTGAGCTTCGCGGATAGGGGAACCCCTGTGACGGCCCGGAAACGGGGTCCGCTAAGCTATCGTCAGTACGAACGAAACACCACGCGCGTTTAGCTCAGCGGGAGAGCGCTTCCCTGACACGGAAGAGGTCACTGGTTCAATCCCAGTATCGCGCACCAGGTTCACTTCCCCGGTGAGCCGAAGTTCGTACCGCGGGCGATTAGCTCAGGGGGAGAGCGCTTCGTTCACACCGAAGAGGTCACTGGTTCGATCCCAGTATCGCCCACCGCAGTGAAGGCCCCACCCGGCGAGGGTGGGGCCTTTTTGCGTCTCGTGAGTGGTTGGACAGCTGCGCGTGAAGGCCCCCTTCCCTCGGCTCAGCCGAGGGAAGGGGGCCTTCACGCGCAATGGGCCTGGAGTGCGCGACGGGATCCGCAACCCCTTCCTCAAGCGGGCAACGAGGCCGGAAGCCGCAGTGCCTCGATCATCGGCGTCAGCGTGTCCATGGTCGCGGCGAGGTCGGCCTTCGGGTCGGGGGAGTGGGCGAGCCAGACGGCGGCCTCGTTCATCGCGCCGGAAAGCAGGCGTACCAACGGTTCGACGGGCCGCTCAGCCAGGACGCCTCCGGTCATCAGTTCGGTCAGGGCTTCGGCGAGGTGGCGGGCGGACGACTCCTCGTCCAGCTCGCGCCAGTCCTGCCAGCCGACCACGGAAGGACCGTCGAGCAGCATGATCTGCTGGGTGTCCGGATCGGTCGCCGCGGTGAGGAACGCGCGGCAGCCGGCGAGCAGCCCGGCCCACGAATCCGGCGCGGCGTCCGCGGCCCGCGCGATCTGCTCGCCGACGTCGTGCTGCACGACGCCGAGCACGTGCCGGAACAGCTCCGCCTTGCTGCTGAAGTGGTGGTAGAGCGCGCCTTTGCTCACACCCGCGGTCTGCGCGATGGTCTCCAGCCCGACCTTGCCGTAGCCGTGCTCGGCGAACAGCCGCCGGGCGGTGGCGGTCAACGCCTCCATCGTCTCTTCGCGTTGCTGCTGCTTCGTGCGGGCCATGATCGGAATCTTGACATACCGACCGTCGGTTGGCTAACTTCGAAGAAACAAACCGACGGTCGGTATTGTTCACGAACAAGGTGGCCTCATGCGTCTGACCAGCTTCTACCCCGTTCTCATGACCGAGAAGATCGCCGAGACACGGGACTTCTACTGCCGCCACTTCGGCTTCGAGCCCACGTTCGAAGCCGACTGGTACGTCAGCCTCAAACGCGGCGCATGGGAGCTGGCGATCCTCGCTCCCGGGCACGACACCATTCCCGCCGGAGCGGGCGAACCCGTGCAGGGACTGTTGCTGAACTTCGAGGTCGAAGACGTGGACACCGAGCACCGGCGGCTGGTCGTGGAGGCAGGCCTTCCCGAGGCGCTTTCCCTGCGCAGCGAGGAGTTCGGGCAGCGGCACTTCATCGTCGCCGACCCCAACGGCGTGCTGATCGACGTGATCCAGGAGATCCCGCCGACCGGCGAGTTCGCCGGGCAGTTCACCGACGAGGCGCGCCCGCGCTGACGGCGACGGCCACCACGAACAGTCCACAAGCGACAGCCGCCGACAGTTGCAGTCCTGTGGTGCAGGCGGCCTTCGCGGCATCGAGCAATTCGTCGGCTAATTGCGAGGAGAGGCCCGACGCGGCTGTCTCTGCCTGAGCCGGTCCCGACAGCGCGAGCAACCGTGCCGGTTCCGGCACGCCGGACGGGACGGCCAAGTGTCCCGCGTACACCGCGGCGGCCAGGGAACCGAACACCGTCGTCCCGAAACCGGCGCCTAGTTCGTAGCCCGTCTTCTCGACCGCGGCGGCGCCGCCCGCCTGGTCCGCCGAGGTCGCCGAGAGCAGGGTGTCGGTGCTCGACGTGAGCGCGAGCGCCATCCCCAGGCCCAGCCCGGTCAGCCCGGCGCCCAGCAGTACCGGCGACGTCAGCGCGGCCGGCCCCGCCGCCGGGACCAGCAACGACACCGCCGCCACGATGAACCCGGCCGTGCGGACCCGGGCGTTGCCGAAGCGTCCCAGCAGCGACGGGGTCACGACACTGCCGACCGCCGAAGCGCCCAGCACCAGGAGCAACCGGCCCGCCGCCGCGGTGGGCGAAAGCCCGAGCACCACCTGCAGATACTGGGCGAACAGCAGGCCCAGCCCGACGAGCGTGCTCATCACCAGCAGCACCCCGCCCACCGCGGCCCGCACGCCCGGCCGCCGGAAGAGGGTGAGGTCCAGCAAGGGCGGATCGGTCCGGCGCTGGCGGCGCAGGAACAGTCCGATGAGGACACAGCCGGTGACGCCGGAGGCGACGGCGGTGGGCCACGCGCCCGGATGCCCGACGGCGAACGCGATCCCGAGGACACCGCCCGCGGCGAGGGCGGCGCCGAGCGCGTCCCAGGAGCCCCGGCCCGGTGGATTCCGGGGGAGCCAGCGCAGCGCCAGCACGACCGCGGCCAGGATCACCGGCGGATTCAGCAGGAACGTCGCCCGCCAGCCCCACGCCTCGACGAGCACTCCGCCGAGGATCGGCCCGAACACCGACCCGGTGCCCGCGATACCGCTGCACACCGCGATCGCCGTGCGGCGATGCCGCTGCTCCGGGAACAGTTCGCGGAGCAGCGACATCGTCACCGGCATGATCATCGCGCCGCCACAGCCGAGCAACGCGCGGAACGCCAGCAGTACCGGGACGTTCGGCGCGAACGCGCAGCCGAGCGACGCGATCCCGAACACGACGTACCCGGCGACCAGCACGCGACGCCGCCCGTACCGGTCACCGAGGGTGCCGAACGGCAGCAGGAGCGGCGCGGCGGTCAGCGGGTAGATCGCCACGATCCACACCTGAGCCGACGCGCCGGGCCGCAACTGCCGGACGAGGTCGGGCAACGCGACGTGCAGCACGGTCGCGTCGACCGCCACGAGGAAGAGCCCGGCGCCGAGTACCGCCAGCAGCGGCCAGGCGCGGTCGACCGCTCGCTCGGCCCGGGCCGTGGTCACAGGAGTCCCGTCAGATGCCTCGCCACGACATCGACGCAGGGCGGGTCGACCACCGACAGGTGATGCGCCTCGACCGGCACGATCTCCAGTCCCGGGCACAGCTCCGCCCAGCCCGCCGCCAGATCCGTGCGCGAGTACCGGGGTTCCATCGCCAGCCCGGCCGCGTACTGTTCGGTCGCCCGGTAGAGCACGACCCGTCCGTCGTAACGGCGGGGCGTACCGCGTTCGGCCGCCAGCGTGTCCAAAAAGGACTGACGCTGGTGCCGGAGCACGCCGGGGCTGAGCAAGCCGGCCTCGGCGACGCGCCGCATGGTGAGCTCGATCTGCTGCTCTTCGGGCAGCGGAGCCAGCTCCTCGTGGCCGAGTCGCACTTCGCGGCCGTAGGTGCCCTCGACATAGCCGGTGAACCGCAGGAACCGCCGGGCGGACGACGCCCTCGGGTCGAGGTCCGGCTCCGGGAGTGGGAGCATGGTGTCGATCAGCGCGACGAACTCGACCTCTTCCCCTTCTTCGGCGAGCCGCGCGGCGACGCCGTAGGCCAGCGCCCCGCCGAACGACCAGCCCGCCAGCCGGTACGGCCGGCCGCGACGCTGTTCCCGTACCAGCGGCAGCAACCGCTCGACACGGTCCTCGATGCTGACGCCGGGAACGCGTTCGAATCCGACACACGGCACCGAGGTGGGCAGCCGGTCCAGCAGCGGCCGGTACACGGTGCAGGTGCTGCCGCCGGGATGGAACAGCAGCAAAGGCGCGACTCCCGCTTCACCGGGAGCGAGAACGTGCACCGGACCCCGCTCCTCCCGCGTGTCGAGGACGGCGCGGGCGACGTCGGCGATGGCGGCGAGTGAGTCGTGCCGCCGGAGTTCGGCGGCGGTGACCGGCGTGTCGAGTTCGGTGCTGAGCCCTTCGGCGAGCAGTTCGGCCAGCCGGTCGGGGGTGCCGGTCTCGGTCAGCCGAACCTGCGTGCCGGTCGCCTCGGTCCCGGTGTGCTCCTGCCACAGCCGCAGGACGAGGCGATCCGCCGCGTCCCAGGCCCGGCCCCGGGACGGTAGCGGTTCTTCGTTCTCCCGGGGTGCGAGATCGCGGCTGAGATCGGCGAGGGTGGCGCCGCGGAGCACGCTGACCGCGTCGGGTTCCGTACCGAACTCCCGGCGGACGCTTTCCTTGATCCGGTTCGCCATCAGGGAATCGAGCCCGAGTTCCACCAGCGGGACGTCGGCGTCGAGGCGATCGGGACGCAGCCCCATGACGGCGGCGACGATCTCCGTCAGCCGGTCGCCTCCGGCGGTCCGCACCGGTTCGGGCTCCGGCGCGCGTGCCGCGAACGACGGCGGTTCTTCGGTGGTGCTGTACCAGTGACGTTCGTGCCGCCACGGCATCGGCGGGACGTCGACCAGCCGGGCACCGTCGTCGGGATCGGCTGTCGTGATCCGGGTGCCCGCGCAGTACAACTCGGCCGCGGCGGCGCCCAGCGTGCGGACCTCGTCCTGGCCTCGGCGCAGGGTTCCGGTGACGAGGGCGTCGTGGACGCCCTCGGCTTCGAGCGTCCTCGCCACCGAGCCCCGCAGGATCGGATGCGGCGACACCTCGAGGAAGACGCGGTGCCCGTCCGCGGCGGCGGCCGCCACGGCCTGGCGGAACCGCACCGGACGGCGCAGATGCGCGGCCCAGTACCCGTTGTCGAAGTCCGGCAGTTCCCGCGGATCGGCCAGAACGGTGTCGTACCAAGGCACCGTCGGGCGGCGGCCGCCCAGTTCGACGAGCGCCTCCCGGAGCGCGGGCAACACCGGGTCGACGCGGGCGGAATGCCCGGCGACCTCGACCGGCAGCCGTCGCGCGGTCAGGCCGGCGGCTTCGAGTTCCGCGACGAGCAGGTCGAGCACGGTCGCGTCCCCGGCCACGGTCAGCTGCCCCGGCGCGGATTCGACGGCGAGTTCGATGTCGGGATACAGCTCCAGCTCCTCGGGCGCCAATTCGACCGCCGCCATCGCGCCACCAGGGCCGAGCGTGCCCAGGAGCCGGGCGCGGGTCGCGACCAGATGGACGGCCTCGTCGGGGGTGAGCACGCCGCTCACCACGGCGGCGGCCGCGGAGCCGAGCGAGTGCCCGACGACGGCCGAGGGCCGGACCCCGAGCGCTTCCCACTGGGCGGCCAGCGCGACCTGTGTCCCGAAGATGGCCGTCTGGGTTTCGGGCAGGGACAGGGGATCCGTGCTGGTGAGGAGTGCGCGCAGCGAGCGGCCGGTGTGCTCGGTGAACAGGTCGTGCAGCTTGTCGACCTGCGCGGCGAACGCGGGTTCGGCGCGCAGCAGCCCCTGTCCCATACCCGGCCACTGTGAGCCGTGACCGGAGAACACGAAGACCGGGCCGTCGGTGCTCCCGGCGGTGCCGGTGACGGCGCCCGCGGGCAGCGGATCGGCGCCGGAACCGACGGCGCGCAGCAGGGCCGCCAGTTCGGCGGTGTCGCCCGCCACGACGGCGGCACGGTGCGGTCCGCCGTTGTCACGCCGGGACAGAGTGTGGGTGACGTCGGCGAGGGAAAGCGACGACGTGGAGTCCAGCCAGTCCGCCAGCTGCGTCGCCCGTTCGGTGAGGCGGTCGCGGGTGCGGGCGGACAGCAGCCCGATCCGGACGTCGGCGCGATCCGGCGCCGGTTCCAGCGCCGGCGCCTGTTCGAGCACGACGTGCGCGTTGGTGCCGCCGAAGCCGAACGCCGACACTCCCGCCGTGGCGCGGCCGGAGTGGCGTGGCCACGGCGTCGGCTCGGTGACCACCTTCAGGCGGAGGTCGTCGAACGGGATGTGCGGGTTGGGAGCGGTGAAGTGCAGCTGTGGTGGCAGTTCGTCCCTGGTCATCGCGAGGACGACCTTGATCAGCCCGGCGATCCCCGCGGCCGCCTCCGCGTGCGCGATGTTCGTCTTCACCGAGCCGATCAGCAGCGGGGCGTCGGCCGGGCGGTCCTTGCCGAGCACGGCGCCGAGCGAGCGGGCCTCGATCGGGTCGCCGAGCAACGTGCCGGTGCCGTGCGCCTCGACGTAGTCCACAGTGGACGGATCCAGCCGGGCGCCGTGGTACGCCGTGCGCAGCATGTCCTGCTGGGCGATCGGATTCGGGGCCGCCATGCCCTGTGACCGGCCGTCGGAATTGACGGCGGTGGAGCGGATCACCGCCAGCACCCGGTCGCCGTCGTACTCGGCGTCCGCCAGCCGCTTGAGCACGACGACGCCGCAGCCTTCGGCACGCGCGATACCGTCGGCCTCCGCGGCGAACGTCTTGCACCGCCCGTCCCCGGCCAGCAGGCCGGCGGCGGCGAACGCGGCGGTCGGACCGGGCAGCAGCATGAGGTTCACCCCGCCGGCCAAGGCCAGATCCGCCTCGCCGTCGCGCAGCGCGCGTACCGCGTGGTGCACCGCGACCAGCGACGAGGAGCAGGCGGTGTCCACCGCCATGCTCGGACCGCGGAGGTCGTAGACGTAGGAGAGCCGGTTGGCCGCGATGCTCCCGGCCGCACCGGTGGCGGTCCAGAGATCGACACCACCGCGCGACATCGTGAGATGCCCGTAGTCGTGGGTCGAGATCCCGGTGAACACGCCGGTCCGGCTTCCGCGCAGGGAGGCCGGGGCGATCCCGGCGTGTTCGAGCGCGGCCCAGGCGACCTCCAGCAGCATCCGCTGTTGCGGGTCCATCGTGGACGCCTCGCGCGGGGTGATGCCGAAGTGGTCGGCGTCGAAACCGGCCACGTCGTCGAGGAAACCGCCGACGATCGGGGCCGCGTCGGCGTCCCAGCGGCCGGGTGGCGCGGTCCGGACGGCGTCTCGTCCGCTGCGCAGCAGATCCCAGAACTCGTCGATGCCGTCCGCGCCCGGCCAGCGGCAGCCGAGGCCCACGACGGCGATCGGGTCGGTCCGGCGGCGGTCGGTGCCCGTCTGCTCCGGTTCGGGGTCCGTGCCGCCGGTGAGCGAGCGGGCCAGGTGATCGATGGTCGGGCTTTCCCACAGCAGCGTGGCCGGAAGCGGGGTGCCGAGCAGTTCTTCGAGGTCGGCGGCGATGCCGACGGCCTGGCGGGAGGACAGGCCGTAGTCGCTGAGCGGGCGGTCGGCTTCGAGCCGGGCCACGTCGACGCCGGTGTGCCCGGCGACGGTGTCGAGCAGCCAGCGGCGCAGTGCCGGGGTGTCGAACGTCGGGTTTCTCATCGCACCAAGGCCTTTCCGTAATCGCCGGCGAGGTAGCGGTCGCGGCAGGCACTCCGCGCGATCTTGCCGCTGGAGGTCCGCGGGACCAGTCCCGCCGGGACGAGCACGACGTCACGCAGGGCGAGGCCGTGCGCGTCGGAAACCAGCCGCCGGATCGACACGGCGAGGGCGCGTTCGTCCTCCGTGTTCAGCGCGCTGTGGCCGCGGTGCTCGGCGACGACCACCGCGGCTTCGGTGTCGGTGCCCTCGATGGCGAACGCGGCGACACTGCCGGGGCGGATGTCGCGGTCGGCCGAGGCCGCGGTCGCTTCGACGTCCTGCGGGTAGTGGTTGCGGCCGTCGACGATGAGCAGATCCTTGATCCGTCCCGCGATGTAGACCTCGCCTTCGTGGCGGACGCCGAGGTCGCCGGTGCGCAGCCAAGGACCCACCGGCAGATCCCCGTGGTCGCCGGTCAACCGGGCGCCGAAGGTTTCGGTGCTCTCCAACGGTTTCTGCCAGTAGCCGGTGCCGACGTTGGGGCCGTGGACCCAGATCTCGCCGACCGCGCCGTCTTCGAGCGCGACGCCGGTTTCCGGGTCGACCAGCGCGACGTGCTGGCCCACCGGGACACCGCAGGCGACGAGCCGGAGCCCGTCGTCCGCCTGCCGTGCCGTTCCCGCGCCCAGCGCGACGCGGTCGAACGTGGTGATCCGCGGGGGGACGCCGGGGCCGGTGGTGACGAAGACGGTCGCCTCGGCCAGCCCGTACGCGGGCCGCGTCTTGTCCGGGGTGTACCCGGATCCGGCGAAGGTGTCATGGAACCGGTCGAGCACTCCGGGGTTGATCGGCTCGGCGCCGTTGACGATCGCGGCGACGCGGTCGAGGCGGAGCTTGGCGCGGTCCTCCTCGCGCACCCGGCTCGCGGCGTAGTGGAACGCGAAGTTCGGGGCGGCGCTCCAGCTCGCGTTGTGGTCGCCGAGCAACTCCAGCCAGCGCACCGGGCGCTCGATGAAGGCCAGCGGGTCCATCAGCACCGACCGCATGCCCATGGCCAGCGGCGTGATCAGGCCGAGGACGAGACCCATGTCGTGGAACAGCGGCAGCCACGACACCGTGGTCCCGGCCGGGTCGATCCCGAGTCCGCGCACCGCCTGGCTGACGTTGGCGAGCACGTTCGCGTGGGTCAGCACCACTCCCGCCGGACTGCGGGTCGAACCGGACGTGTACTGCAGGTACGCCACGTCGTCCGGCGCCGGGGCCGGGGCGGGCCAGGCGCGGCCGGGCCCAGGGGCAGGCTTGTCGGCCGCGACGACGGCGACGTCTTCGCCGCTGGGAAGGCCCACCAGGAACTCGCGGACCGCGTCCACGGACGCGGACGTGGTGACCACCGCGGTGGGGGAGCAGTCGGTCAGCACCGCGGCGAGCCGTCCGGCGTGCCCGGGCAGCCCGGGGTCGAACAGCGGCACGGCTATCGCGCCCGCGGCGATCGCGCCGAGGAAGGCGACGACGTACTCGGCGCTCTGCGGGCACAGCACCGCCACCCGGTCACCGGGCCCGACGGGCAAGGCCGCCGCGACGGCGTCGACGCGCTCTTGGAGCTGCTTCCAGCTCAACGTCTTCCGGCGTCCGGCGCGGTCGGTCGCGAAGTCGGCGAAGGTCAGCGCGGGCCGGTCGCCGTCGGTGTCCGCCCAATGCCGGAGGCAGGCGGGGAGGGTGGGGCCGGCCGTGGCGGGCAGGTTTTCGGGGGCCAGGGACATGGCGTCTCCTCGGGGTTCGGCGGGGGTGGTGCGGGAATCAGCGGCCGAGCGGACCGGCGGCGTGCCGCCAGGCGTCGACCGCGAGGGCGTCGAGATCGAGGCCGGTCGTTCCGGCGTCACGAAGCACGACCAATACGTCGTCGGCGGCGATGGCGACGGTGCGCAGACGCAGTCCCGGCAGCTCGGGGGGCTGTCCGGGTAGCGTCAGGAGTTGTTGGTAGGAAAGGGTTTTCGCCCCGGGAACGGCGGGAGCGGGGTGGACGGTGACGGTCGACACCGCGGTACCGGCCGCGTCGTCGACCGTCACCTTCGAGCACCGCCCGGCCTGACCGGCCCATGCCGCCAGATCGGGTGGGTTCGTCGTACGCGCGACGAGTTCGGAGACCTGGCCACCGGGTACGGCGGACTGGAAGCCCTGACCGGTGGCGCCGGCGCCGATCAGCCTGCCGTGAACGACGTCCTCGCATCCTCCGACGTCGACCCTGCCGCTCCGCCCGCGGTCCGAGGTGGACAGTGCCGAGGCCACGTCGAAACCGTCACGCGCGGAAGCGCCCGGGACGGTTTCCGGCGGCAGCAGGGCGGCGGGCGGAACGGTGGGGGAAGGCGGAGCCGGCGCCGCCTGAATCGATTCTCCGGATGCGCCGGAAATGGTCGCCAAGGCGACGGCCGACAAGACGAGCGCGCGAATTCGGGCAGCCATGAATAGCCCTTTCGGAAGGGTCCTGATGGGGTCTGGTCCCTTCGGTGGGACACGGGGGCGCCGGGTCGCGTGAGGGGACGCCGAACCCGGGCGGCACGTCGAAGGCTACGACGGGAAATCGAATACCGGTAGGTGTCAAGAGAACGTAAATGTCCTTCGTGTACAGGGTGTGACCTGCGGATTTCGGGATTCTCGCTGGTATGCGAGCCCGGTCTGGTACTCCCGTGCCACAGTTCTTCACTGTCCGTGAGCGACGGGTCACCCTGATGGGGGATGTGCGGGCATTTCTTGTTTCCCTGGCATTCACATTGTCCTCCCGGATTGTGGGCAGGACAATTGCCTGGAAGGGGTCCGTCCGCTTAACGTGTCGCCACCTTCGATTTCTTTCTCGGGTAATCGCCGTCACATTTTCGAATTCGATCGAACGACCGGGACAAAGGATTACGTATGCGCACTACTTCGAGGCGGCTGCGGGCCGTCGCGTCGCTGGCGGTCGCGGCGTGCTTGCTGCCGAGCGTCACCGCGGCACCGGCGCGGGCCGAGAGCGGGATCCCGGACGCCCGTGCCGACGACGGCTCGCACGTCGTCGCCCAGACCACTGTGGACGGTGACCCGCGGATGCTGGATCTCACCGTGCGCTCGGTCGGCGTCGGGAGCTACGCGATGGTCCGGCTGATCCTGCCGTCGCGGTGGGAAGCCGAACCGGAGCGGAAGTGGCCGGCGGTGTATCTGCTCGCCGGGGAGACCCGCCTGCAGGACTACCGCGGCTGGACCGCCAATACCGACATCCGGAAACTCGCCGACGACGCCGGCGCGCTGGTGGTGATGCCGGGCTCCGGTTCCGCCGGGTTCTTTTCCGACTGGTGGAATTACGGCAAGGACGTGGTGCTCAATCAGTGGGAGACGTTCACCGCGGTCGAGATCCCGCAGCTGATCGACCGCGGCTATCGCGGGGACGGGCGACGGGTCGCGGCGGGGCTCTCGCTCGGCGGATACGGCGCGGTGGAACTGGCCGCCCGGCGGCCGGGGGTGTTTCGCTTCGCCGGGTCGTTCAGTGGCAATCTCAATCCCACCGGCCCGTACGGCGAGCTGCTGACCAGCGCGATCGTCGCCTCGGCCCGGCAGGATCCCGAAGCGCTCTGGGGCGACCGGCGACGCGAGTCGTCCCGCTGGGACGCGCACGATCCGCTGGTGAACGCCGACCGCCTTCGCGGCACCGAGCTGTACCTGTCCACGGGCAACGGCCTGCCGGGGCCGTTCGACGGGAAACTCCCGATCGACGTGCTGCCCGGCGCGATGCTGCTCGAATTCCTGTGCTCCGGCCAGACCACCGCGATGGCGGACCGGCTGAACCGGCTCGGCGTCCCGGTCATGACGGACTTCTACGGGCCGGGCACGCACCACTGGGCGTACTGGCAGGACCAGCTGCACAAGACCTGGCCGAGGATGCTGCGGGCGCTTTCCGCGCCGGTGAAGGCGGGGGAGGCGTCGTGACCCGTCCGTCCTTTGTGGTCACCGGAGCGTCGAGCGGGATCGGCCGGGCGTGTGTGACCGAACTCGTCCGGCGGGGCGCCCACGTCTGGGCCAGTGTGCGGACCGACACGGACGAAACGGAACTCGCCCGTGTGCACGGCGAGGCCGTCACCGTACTGCGGATGGATCTCCGCGATCCGGAGTCGATCGCGGCGTGCGGTGAGAAGGTCGCGGCGGCGGGTCCGCTCCGCGGTCTGGTGAACAACGCGGGGATGGCAAGGCCGGGACCGCTGGAACACGTCCCGCTCGAAGACTTCCGGCAGCAGCTGGAGGTCAACGTCACCGGTCAGCTGGCCGTCACGCAGGCGATGCTGCCCGCGCTGCGCGCCGCGTCCGCCGCCAGGGTGGTGACGGTCGGGTCGATGGGCGGGCGGATCGCCGGGCCGATGGTCGGGCCGTATCACACGTCGAAGTTCGCCCTGGTCGGTTTGACCGACAGCCTGCGCGCCGAACTGGCCCCGTCCGGGATCGGCGTCGTCCTCGTCGAGCCCGGGGCCGTCGCCACGGCGATCTGGCCTCGCGCCCGCGCCGCCGCCGAAGAAGTGCGTGCCGCCCTGCCGGAAGCCGCGCGGGAAAGGTATGCGGCGCAACTGGACGAGGCCGAACGCAGTGCGGAGCGGTCCGCGCGGAACGGTGTGCCGCCCGAGCGGGCGGCGCGGGTCGTCGTCCACGCGCTGACCGCCCGGCGGGTCGCGCCGCGGTATTTGGTCGGCAGGGACGCGCAGATCGCGGCGGTGCTGGCGAAGCTGCCGTTCCGCCTCCGCTATCGGTTGACGGCGGCGAAGCGATGACCCGGCTCGTCGTGATCGTCGCTCCGGGTTCCCGCGGAGACGTCCAGCCGTGCATCGCCTTGGGGCGTGGTCTCGACGGCGACCGGGTGCGGGTGCTGGCGGCCGAGCGGTTCCGCACCCTGGTGACCGGGCACGGCCTGGACTTCGCACCGCTCTCCGCCGACCCGAGCGAGATCCTCGGTTCGGACGGGGGACGCGAATGGACAGAGGGACGCACGCCCGCGGCTTTCCTGCGCGGGCTGCGCGGTGCGCTGGCTCCGGTGATGGAACGTCTGCTCGCCGATGTCCGCGAGGGAGCGGCCGGGGCCGATCTCGTTCTCGCCCCGACGCTCGGATTCCTCGGCGCCCACCTGGGTGCCTCGCTCGGCGTCCCCGACGTCGAACTGCACTACCAGCCCAGCGTGCCGACGAGGGCGTTCGCGCATCCACTGGTGCCTTGGGCCGGCAAGACCGGGCCGTGTGGCAGGCGGCTGAGTTTCCACGCTGTCGACACCGTCGCGTGGCAGGTGCTGAGGCCGGAGGTGGACCGGTGGCGCGAGCGGTCGCTGGGCTTGTCCGCGGCCGGTCTCCGCGGGCCCCGGCGCTCGGAAACCCCGGTGTTGTGCGGTTTTTCCGACGCGGTCGTGCCGCGGCCGAAGGATTGGCCCGCGAGGGTGCACGTCACGGGGTACTGGTTTCTCGAGGCGCCCGCCGCTTGGCGGCCGGACGCGCGCCTGCGGGATTTCCTCGCGTCCGGGCCGCCTCCGGTGTACGTCGGTTTCGGCAGCATGCGGCCGTCGGAGGCGGAGCGGATTTTCGCCGCGGTCCGCACGGCGTTGCGCCGCGCGGGGCTGCGCGGCCTGCTCGGTACCGACGCCGCGTCCGACGACGATGACCTGCTGACGATCGGCGACGTCCCGCACGCGTGGCTGTTCCCGCGCACGGCGGCGGTGGTGCACCACGGAGGAGCGGGCACGACCGCGGCCGCGTTGCGCGCGGGTGTCCCGTCGCTGGTCTGCCCGGTCTTCTCCGACCAGCCCTACTGGGGAGACCGGGTGTTCCGGCTCGGTGCCGGGCCGCGACCATTGCCGCTCCGGGATCTCACCGCGGAGTCGATGACCGCGCGGCTGCTGGAACTGTCCGGCAACCTGCTGTTCCGCCGCGGCGCTCAGTACGTCGCCGGACGGCTGCGGGAGGAGGACGGGGTGGCGCGGGCGCGGGAGGTCCTGCGGAAACTCGGCTAGCGTTGCTCCGCGAGGTGCGCGGTGAGGCGGCTGAAGCAGGACTGCCAGCCTTCATTGTGGCTGTCGCGTTCCGCCACGGTCTCGAAGATCGCTTGGTGGAACGACATCTCGGTTTTCCCGTCGAGGTCGGAGAGGGTGACCGTGACGAGGGTGTCGTGCCCGCGGGAGCCTTCCGGCTCTTCCCAAGCGAAGCTGAAGACGAGCCGCTCCGGCGGGACGATCTCGTGGTAGACGCCCGACGCCCAGAATTCCGTCTCGCCGTCGCTCATGCAGATGCGCCACTTGCCGCCCTCGGTGAGATTGACGGTGCAGGAAGTGGCCGTGAACCCGGTCGGGCCCCACCACTGAGCGAGGTGGTCCGGGTCGGTCCAGACCCGGAAGACGAGCTCGCGGGGAGCGTCGAGGAGGCGGGTGATCGTCAGGTCGGTCATCGAAGTCTCTTCCGCAGGGGCAATCAACCACAAGGTTAATCAACGTACTGGTTGAACTCTAGTGGTCGTGTCAAGTGATGAGGCGCGACTCGCGTGATCAGAGGCGTAACTCGCGTGCTTGGAGGCGTAACTCGCGTGGTGCCGTGTGTTATGCCTCCAAGCACGCGAGTTACGGCTCGAAGCACGCGAGTTACGGCTTGGCGCACGTCCGGAACTCGCCGCGAGGGTCGGTGCCGGTCAGTACGGTCGCACTCATGACTCTGCGCTCGGCACTCTGGCTGCCGATTTTCGACGAACTGGCCGATCCGGCGATCATCGCGCGTCTCGCCGCCGAAGCCGAGGAAGCGGGCTGGCACGGCCTGTTCGTGTGGGACCACGTCCGGTGGCATGAGCCGGTGCGGGCGATCGCCGATCCGTGGATCACTCTCGCCGCCGTCGCATCCGCCACCGAGAACCTCGCCATCGGCCCGATGGTCACGCCGCTGGCCAGGCGTCGTCCGGTCAAGCTGGCGCGCGAAACGGCCACCCTCGACCAGTTGAGCGGCGGAAGGCTGATCCTCGGCGCGGGGCTCGGCAGCGACCGCTTCGGCGGTGAGTTCTCGAAGACCGGCGACGAAGTGGACGATCGCAAACGCGGCGAGATGCTCGACGAGTCACTCGAGATCCTCACCGCCGCCTGGTCGGGGGAGCCCGTGCGGCACCACGGCTTGCACTACACGGTCGACGACGTCACCTTCCTGCCTCGTCCGGCGAGGCCGATCCCCGTGTGGCTGGCGGGCTTCCCCGGGAAGACGAAGCCGATGCGCAGGGCCGCGCGGTACGACGGGTTCTTCCCGGTGAACCTGCCGCACGCGGACGAGTTCGCCGAGGCGGTCGAGAAGATCACCGCGCTGCGCGAGGACGACGGGAAGCCGTACGACTTCGCCATCGGTGTCCCCGCGGGTACGGATCTCGCGCCCTATGAACGGGCGGGCGCGACCTGGTGGATGGCCGAATTCCCGTGGGACGACCTGTCCGTCGACGCGGTGCGCGGTGTGCTGCGGGAGGGCCCGGCTTGACCCACCCTTTAACTACTCTTTACCAAGTGCGATACTGGTCCGACGAGGGGAGTACTTCCCAAAGGTCTGCCCGGTCAATACGGACGCTCCGCTGGTGTCCCCGGGAGACCGCCCCGCAGGGGTGAAGGAGACCTCGAACTTCGAGTTCGAGGAGGCTTCATGCCCGAGTCCGTGGCAACCGTGGGATCGCCGGGGTTGTGGGCGATCAGCATCGCCGTCCTGCTCGCGCTGCTCGTCGCCGATTTCGTGGTGACCCGCCGTCCGCACGAGGTGTCGATGCGGGAGGCCGTCGGCTGGTCGGTCTTCTACCTCGCGCTCCCGGTCGTGTTCGGGTTCTGGCTGTGGCTCGAGTTCGGTGGCGGCCAGGCGCTCGAGTTCATGACGGGTTTCGTCGTCGAGAAGTCCCTGTCGGTCGACAACCTGTTCGTCTTCATGCTGCTGCTCGCCGCCTTCGCGGTCCCCGCGGCCGTACAGCAACGCGTGCTGCTGTACGGGATCGTGGGCGCGCTGGTGCTTCGCGGCGTGTTCATCGCGGCCGGCGCGGCGATGCTGTCGGCGGGCACCTGGGCGTTCCTCGTGTTCGGCGTGATCCTGCTCGTCTCGGCGATCAAGATCCTGCGGGAGGCCATGTCCGGCGGCAAGGACGAGCTGGATCTTTCGCAGCTGCGGTCGGTCCGGTTGCTGCGACGGCTGATGCCGGTCACCGACGACTATCGCGGCACCCGGCTCACCGTGCGTGAACACGGACGCCGCGCGCTCACCCCGCTGGCGGTCGTGGTCGTCGCGGTGTTCGCCACCGACGTGGTGTTCGCGGTCGATTCGGTGCCCGCGGTCTACGGCATCACCGAAGACCCGTACCTCGTGTTCGCCACCAACGCCTTCGCGCTGATGGGCTTGCGCGCCTTGTACTTCGTGCTCCACTCGGCACTCGCGAAACTGGTCCACCTGAACCACGGCCTCGCGATCATCCTCGCCTTCATCGGGGTGAAGCTGGTCCTGCACTGGGCCCACGGGGTCTGGCCGTCGGTACCGCAGGTCCCGACCCCGGCCTCGCTGGGCGTGATCGTCGCCGTCCTGGTCACGGTTTCGTTCACCAGCCTGTACGCGCGCCGCCGTGAAGCCGCCAGGACGGCACAGGAGTGAGCGATGATCACCACACTCGTCGTCGGTTTCCTGCTCGACCTGGCGGTCGCCGCCCTCTTCCTCGCCGCGCTGCTTCTGGTCTTCGCGGCGATGCGGCCACCGCGGCCGCCGCGCGGACCCTGACCGTGTGACAGCGGGCAGACCGGGTGTCCGGACCGGCGGCGGGTCCAGTACTGCCGGTAGGCTCGCGACGGTTGAGAAGACAGCCGTCTTCTGTTCGCGCGCCGGAAAGCCGGTGAGGAAGGTGGCTGTCCGTGTCCAACGCCGTGCGTCACGGCGAGCAGTCTCCGCCTCGTAGATCTTCCTCCCAGCCGACCCGGCTGCGTGTCCTGCTGATCGAGGACGACGACGGCGACGCGCTCCTGGTCGAAGAGATGCTCGCGGACGCCGCCGAAAGCCTGGAACAGGTCGTGCTCGACAGGGTGACCACGCTTCACCAGGCCCTCGCTCGCCGGATCACGGCCGATTGTGTGCTGCTGGACCTCCAGCTTCCCGACGCCACCGGTCTGACCGGTCTGACCAGGCTGAGGCAGCACGCGCCGTCGACCGCGGTGATCGTGCTGACCGGCCAGGAGGACGAGGCGACCGGGGTGGCGGCGCTGGGGGCCGGCGCCCAGGACTACCTGGTCAAACAGCATGTCGACGGCAGGCTCCTGGCACGGACGCTCCGGTATTCCTGGGAACGCAGCCGCGCCGAACGCATCGAGCAGCAACTGCTGCAGCATCAGTTGCTGGCCAGGGAGAACGCGCGTCTGGAGCGCGGCCTGCTGCCGACCCCGCTGCTGGCCGACCCCCGCCTCGGGCTCGCGGTGCGGTACCGGCCGGGGCGGAACGGAGCCTTGCTGGGCGGTGACTTCTACGACGCCGTCGAGCTCCCCGACGGCACGGTGCAACTGGTCATCGGGGACGTGTGCGGCCACGGTCCGGACGAGGCGGCGCTCGGTGTCGCGCTGCGGATCGCTTGGCGTTCGGTCGTGCTCGCCGGCCTGCCGATGGCGGAAACCCTGGCGATGGTGGAGAAAATGCTGGAGCACGAGGCCTTGGGCCCGTTGTTCGCCACCGTCTGCATGATCACGGTCGCCCCGGACCGCCGGTCGCTGAAGATGGCGCTGGCGGGTCATCCGCAGCCGCTCCTGATCGACGAGTCGGGCGGCAGGCTGCTGTCACGGGAGAAACTCGGCCCGCCGCTGGGCGTCGTGCCGGGGATCGGCTGGCAGGAGCTGACGGTGCCGATGGGGCCGCGATGGTCACTGCTGCTGTACACCGACGGTCTTTTCGAAGGGCGTGTGGAAGGCAGCCGGGAGCGGGTCGGGCTCGAACGGATGGCCGCCGCCGCCTTGAAGAGCCTGAAGGCCGAAGCCGGTTCCGACTCGGCTCTCGACCACCTGATCAGTGAGATGGACGTCCTGCACGGCGGGCCGTTGGACGACGACGTCGCGCTGGCGCTGCTCACGTTCGACTCCGGGGAGCCGCCTCGATGAAGTCCGTCTGGTCGATCAGCCGCTGGGCCGCCCTGTCCGGGGTGATCGCCGGCCTGCTGCTCGGCGGCGCGATCGCGGCCGGGTCGCTGGCCTTGACCAACCTCACCGAGTCACGCGCCAGACTGCTGGACGTCACCGGTCCCCAGGTGCTGCAGTCCGCCTCTCTCGCGACCGCGATGCTGAACCAGGAGACCGGTGTCCGTGGTTACATCCTGGCCGGGCGGAGCGAATTCCTGGAGCCGTACCGGGACGGGTTGCGGGCACAGGACGCGGCCGTCGCCGAGTTGCGCCGGCTCGGCGCCGTTCCGGGCACGGCGGCCGGTGACGATCTGGACCGGGTGCTGGGCGCCGCCACGACCTGGCGGACGACGATCATCGAACCCGTGCTCGCCGGTGCTCCGGCCACCGGCGCGCTGGTGGACGCGAGCAAACCGTTGTTCGACGAGGTCCGCGCTTCGCTGGGCGTCCTGCAGAACCGGCTGGAGGCCGAACGGCTGGACGCACGCGACGATCTGTCGTCCTCCGCCGATGTCCTGCGGGTGATGCTCATCGTGATCGCGGTCCTGCTCTGCGGCGCGTTGGCACTGGTTTTCCTGGTTCTGCACCGGAAACTGATCCGGCCGATCCGGCAACTGGCCGTCGAGGTCCGTGACGTCGCGCAGACCGACATCCACCGCGCGGTCCGGGGTTCCGGTCCGAAGGAGATGCGCGAACTCGCGTCCGATGTGGAGTCGCTGCGCTCGCGGATCCTCGACGAGGTCGCGGAACTGGAGCGGGCGCAAGAACTGATCGTGACCCGGACCCGCGAGCTGGAACGGTCGAATTCGGACCTGGAGCAGTTCGCCTACGTCGCCTCGCACGACCTCCAGGAGCCGCTGCGCAAGGTGGCGAGCTTCTGCCAGCTGCTCCAGAAGCGGTATCAGGGGAAACTGGACGAACGCGGGGACCAGTACATCGGCTTCGCCGTCGACGGCGCGAAACGGATGCAGGCGCTCATCAACGATCTGCTCGCCTTCTCGCGCGTCGGCCGCCGTCCGGGGGAGAACGTCCTCCTGGAGACCGGGGATCTGCTGGCCACCGCGCTGGGCAACCTCGAAGACGCGATCACCGAGTCCGGTGCCCGTGTCACCCACGGCGAACTTCCCGTCGTCCACGGGGAGAAAACCCTCCTGACAGCGGTCTTCCAGAACCTCGTCGGCAACGCGATCAAGTTCCGCGGGGAGAAGCCGCCGGAGGTCGAGGTCGCGGCGGAGCGTGACGGCGAGGACTGGCGATTCTCCGTCACCGACAACGGAATCGGCATCAACGACGAGTACGCCGAGCGGATCTTCGTGATCTTCCAGCGCTTGCACGGCCGCGGGGAGTACCCGGGCACGGGGATCGGTCTTGCCCTGTGCCGCAAGATCCTCGAACACCACGGCGGAAGGATCTGGCTGGACACCACCGTCCAGGCCGGGACCCGCTTCTGCTTCACCCTGCCCGCAGCCCAGCATGCCGACGAAGGAAACGAGCGACCATGACCGAGTCACTGGAACCGATCCACATCCTGCTGGTCGAGGACGACCCCGGTGACGTCCTCATGACGCAGGAGGCGTTCGAGCACCACAAGATCCGCAACACGCTTTCGGTCGTCTCCGACGGCGAGCAGGCACTGCAGTTCCTGCGCCGTGAGGCACCGTACGAGGACGCGCAACGGCCGGGGCTGATCCTGCTCGACCTCAATCTGCCCCGCAAGGACGGCCGTGAAGTGCTCAGCGAGGTCAAGGCGTCGCCGGAGTTGCGCACCATCCCGGTCGTCGTGCTCACCACGTCCGAGGCCGAAGAGGACATCCTCCGCAGCTACGACCTGCACGCCAACGCCTACGTCACGAAACCGGTGGACTTCGACCGGTTCATCGACGTGGTGCGCCAGATCGACAACTTCTTCGTCACCGTGGTGAAACTGCCGCGCTGACTCAGGGGAAGCGGATCACGGTGATCCCGGCGAGCACGAAGAAGACGAGCACCACCAGGGTGCCGCCGTACCCGCCGGACGAGCTGGTCACCACCTGGTCGACGGCACCGGTCAGCCGTACGCCGCAATCGGCGACGACGGTGTGCCTGCCCGCCTCGATCCGGGTGAACTCGACGGCCGCGGTGAAGGCGCCGGTGCCGTCGGCGTAGGCGCCTCCGACACGTTCGCCGCCCGACGTCAGCGTGACCCGCTCACCGGGGACGCACCCCTTGCCGGTCGCGGACAACGGGTCGCCGGGGTGCACGCTCGGCCGGTCGAGGATCAGGTCGTCCGGCCTCGGTGGGGTACCGCTCGACGAAGGAACGTCCGTCGGCGGCGGGGGAGTGTCCGTTGTGGACGGTGGCGTGGTCGTGGTCGTGGGCGGCGTCGTCGTGGTGACCGGGGTGGTGGTCGTTCCGGGCCTGGTCGGGGTGGTCACCGGGACGGTCGGCTTCGTCGTCGGGGGCACCTTCGTCGTCGGCGGTGCCGTCGTCACGGTCCCGGTCACCCGGAAGGTCGCGCTTCCGGTCAACGGCTGACCGGTCCGCGCGTTCGTGCAGGTCCCCGTGACCGGGTGGCCGCCGGGCGTCGCGTTACCGGGAACTGTCGCCCCGACCTCTCCGCTGGGCGCGCTGACCGAGGTAAGGGCCGCTCCTTCCCAGGTGAAAGAAATCGGGCCTTTGCACGGAGAGAAATTCCAGGAAATGGTGAACGAACTCCCCGCGGGGCCGCTCGAAGGTTTCAAACCAACCGTGGACTGATAAGGGGACTGCTGCGCGTTTCCCGCTCCCACCTGGGAAACCAGGAACAACAACCCGGTCACGGTGCCGAATATCAGGCGAACCACGATACGCATTGGGACGTCCCTCTCCGGTAAGTACTCGCTGTAGCATTCCGGACCAGTCGGCTCGGGAAAACAGGGGATGCGCAAAATGGGACGTGTCATCGCGGCAGGGGTTGCGTTGGGTCTGTGCGCGGTCCTCTTCGGCTCGCCACCGGCCGTCGCGGACAGCGGCGGGCTCGACCTGGCGGTCACCTTGGACGACCGGCCGATCGGCAACGCCACGGTCGTGGTCGATCCGGCGAAACCACTCGAACTCACCGTCACGGCGACCAACAGCGGCGGCACCGCGGTCAAGGTCCGGAGCGTGCGGGTGTCCGGCGTGGCGCTCGCCCTGACCTTCTTCGCCTACGACACCACGGCGCCGTTCGAAGTCCCCGCACACAGTCGCGTCACCAGGACCTTCGTGCTGGACATGGCCGACCTCTCCGGTCAGGCGATCGGGTTGCTCCCCTCGACGGTCGAACTCCTGGACGCCCAGCGCAGCACCCTCGGCGAGGCGACCACGGTCGCCGACATCCGCGGATCCTTCTGGTCCGTCTACGGCGCTTTCGGGCTCGCGATGCTCGTGCTCACCGTGCTGGCGTGGCTGACGGCCCTCCTCGCGCTCGCCCGCCATCGTCTTCCGGCCAACCGGTGGCGCCGAGGCCTGCGTTTCCTGCCCGCCGGATTCGGCACAGGGCTCGTCGCCGTCGTCTCGCTGTCGGTGCTGCGGCTCGTCCCGCCGGAGCCCGCGATCGAGATCCCGGTGGTCCTCGGCGCCGCCGTCATCGCGTTCCTGCTCGGTTACCTGACCCCGCATCCCGCGCCGGGGCCCGCCGACGACGAGACGGTCCGGCTTCCCGACTCCACCAAGGAATTCACTCGATGAGCGCACCCGCCGAGGTCGTCGCCGCGCTGCCGCAGTACGAGATCGGACCCGCGATCGGCCAGGGCGGGATGGGGGTCGTCTTCGCCGGCGTCCACCGTTCGCTGCGCCGCGACGTCGCCATCAAACAGCTGCCGTGGGACGTGCTGAACCACGCCGCCAGCAGTGAGCTCTTCGACCGCGAAGCGCGTGTGCTGGCCAGCCTCGACCACCCGCACATCGTGCCCGTGTACGACTACGTGCGCACCGGCCGCGAGCACCTGATGGTGATGGAACGCCTCGACGGCGGCACTGTGCACAGCCGCTTCCGCAGCGGGGAAATCGGCGGGGAACAGGCCTGCGCGATCGGGCTGGCGATGCTCGCCGGGCTGCAAGCGGCGCACGAAGCGGGCGTGCTGCATCTGGACGTCAAGCCGAAGAACCTGCTCTTCACCACCCAAGGTGTGATGAAGGTGGCCGACTTCGGCATCGCGAAGGTGATCAGCGAGGGCGCCACCCTCGTCACCCACGGCGGCGAGGTTCTCGGCACACCCGCCTACATCGCGCCCGAGCAGGCGATGGGCAACGCGCTGAGCCCGGCGGCCGACGTCTACTCGGCGGGCACGGTGCTCTACGAACTGCTGTCCGGGAAGTTGCCGTTCGACAACACCCGCGGCGCGATCAGCATGATGCGCCAGCACATGTTCACCGATCCGCGCCCGATCGAAGGCGTGCCGTCGCCGCTCGCCGGGGTCGTCATGCGCAGCCTCTCGCGGGAGCTCGACTCCCGGTACCGTGACGCGGAGACCTTCGCGGCCAACCTCGCCTCGGCCGCCACCGCCGTGTACGGACCGGGCTGGCTGGAACGCTCCCGCGTGCCGGTACGGCACCTCACCCCTCGGGTGATCTCCGCTTTCGGCACGCAGGTCCCGGCCGGAGACGGCCCGACACGGCCGGTGCGGCGCCCCGCACCGGATCCGACGCTGTCGGCGACCCGTGCGAGCTTCGAGCCCGAGTCCCGGTCCGGTGCGGTGCTCTGGTTCCGACTGGCCGCTTCGGCCGCCGCGATCGCGCTCGTGGTGCTCACCCTGCTCACGCCGGAACGCCTGCCGCACGAGGCCACGACACTGAAGATCGACGGCGTCGCCGCCTCGTCCGCGCCTGTGGATCTCAGCAAGACGTTCGCCGTGACGGGGGAGGGGCGCCCGGAACAGGTGACCCTCGCCCTTTCGGCCGCCGGGATCCCGCTCGGATCCGCGTCGGCGGTGCCGAAGCCCGAGGGTGACGGTTTCCGTGCCGATCTCGCTTTTCCCGGGCTTACCCGCTGGATCGTCGGCGGAGCCGTCACCGCGACCGTGACGGCCGACGGCGTCCCGAGGACCTTCGCCGTCGTCACGCGGCAGCATCCGCTCGCCAGCGCGCTCGGCGCGGGCAGCCTGATCCTCGCCCTGTTCGCCTTGGCGTACCTGGAATCCGGGCTGCGAACCATCCGCAACGGTCACCGCTGGCGGGGTGCCCTCGTCGGTGGCCCGGTGCTCGGCCTGCTGTTCGGCGCGTCGGCGTGGCTGTGCGTATCGGTCCTGCGAGTGCACGAGCCCGCGGTGCTGTTCGGCGTGGGCTGTTCACTCGCGGGTGCGGTGGCGACCGGTTTCGTGGTCGCGGCCGCCCGTGCCCGGCGCACGCGCTGAGGCACGGGCGGCCGCCCTCGATTCCTGGGTCACGACTTGCGGTGCTTGCCTTCGTCGTCGGTGACCTCGAACTGTTCCTTGCGCACCTTGCCGGAGACCGTCTGGTCCTCGGTGACGGTCTCGGTCTTGAGCCTCGCCCGCTCGACCGCGACGGTTTCCTTGTTCACCACCGGTTTCTCGGCGTGGAGCACGACTTCCTGTTCGTCCTCGGCGATCTCGGCGCGCTCGCCACGCGGGTTCGTGATCGGCTCGCGTTCGATGCGCACCTCCTCGTGGCTGACCGGAACGGTGACCTGCTGTTCCTCGGTGACGACGTACTTGCGAAGCCGGACGTGGCCCGTCTCGACCTGCTCGGTGCCGACGTTCAGCCGCTCCTCGGACCGCGTCATCGTGGGTTCGGCGTCCCGGTTCTTCCGGCCGGCGTCCTTCCCCGCGTCCATGCCGGCCCTGGTCCGGCCGGCCTCGTCCTGGCCGCGGCCCCGGCCCTGCGCCCGGTCGTCCATCCGGCCGTCCGGCGAGGTCCGCGGCATCGGCAGCCCGTAGTGCTGATAGAGCCGCGCGCTCTCCTCGGCGGACAGATGGCCGTCGGCCTCGATCCGGGGTGCGTCGGTGACCGCGTCCTTGTCGACGCGGACGTGCACGCCGTCCCGGTCCGCGTGTGCTCCGGAGAGCGGGACGAAGCTCTCCTTGGTGCCGAACAGGCCCGTCTTGACGGTGATCCATTCCGGCTGGCGCGTCGCGTCGGCGAGGTAGACGTTGCCCACCTTGCCGAGCTTGTTGCCGGTCGGGTCGACCACGGCACTGTCGATGAGTTCCTGCGGCTGCATGGTCTTCGCCATCGGTCCCGCTCCTCTCGGAAGATGCCTGCTGAGAAACCCACCGTCGGACGGGCCGGTGATCATGGCAACCGTCGTGGTGCCCCTGTGGGTGACCCCGGAAAGTGGTGGTTTGAAGCCGCGATCGCTGGCTAGGCGTTGCGTGTCGCCGCAGGTGAAAGGGGATGCCGGTGGGGTGACCGGCGGTCGTGGGGGATGGCGCGAACGTGTGGTCCCGAAAATCGGATGCGGCGTGCTCCGGGCCTGATTTACCCTCGTGATCGTGATGCAGCAACTGCTGTTCCTCTGAGGGACGACGCCTCCACCGGTACCGCGAGCCGCGGTACCGGACTTCGTTCTTCCTGCTCATCACTTTCACCGGAGGCAGTTCCTTCATGTCATCCCCTCTTTCGTCCGCGCCGGTGCGCGCGGCGCACGTCCGCCTGTCCGGCGTCCATCTCTCCTTCGGGGGACGGCCCGTTCTCGCCGGGGTCGACCTCGCCGCCGCCGCCGGCGAGCGTGTCGCCATCGTCGGGGAGAACGGGCGCGGCAAGACCACACTGCTCCGGGTGCTCGCCGGTGACCTGGCCGCCGACCGCGGCGAGGTACACCGTTCCGGTTCGGCCGGCGTCGCCGACCAGCAGCTCCCGCTCGGGGCGACCGACACCGTCGGCGCGTTGATCGACCTCGAACTGGCCGCCGTCCGCGGCGCGCTGGCCCGGCTCGAGGCCGCCACCGAGGCGCTCAGCGACGGACTTTCCGGAGCCGAAGACGCGTTCGCCGCCGCACTCGAAGAAGCCGAGGCGCTCGACGCCTGGGACGCCGACAGGCGCGTCGAAGTGTCACTGGCGGCCTTGAACGCCGTCGACGACCGTGACCGTCCCCTTGGGACACTGTCGGTCGGGCAGCGGCACCGGGTCCGGCTGGCCTGCCTGCTCGGCGCCGGGCACCCGGTGCTGCTGCTCGACGAGCCGACCAACCATCTCGACGCGGCGGGGCTCGACCATCTCACCGAGCGGTTGCGCGCGCATCCGGGCGTGGTCGTCCTGGTCAGCCATGACCGGGCCCTGCTCGCGGACGTCGCCACCACGGTGGTCGACCTCGATCCGTCGAGCGACGGACGGCCGCGCGTCTACGGCGGCGGGTACGCGGCCTATGTCGAGGCCCGTCGAGCCGAACGCGCCCGCTGGGAGTCGGCGCACGCCGACCAGATCGCCGAGCGGCAACGGCTGGCCGACGACCTGTCCGCGGCGCGGAACCGGTTGCGGGACAACTGGCGGCCGCCCAAGGGCACCGGCAGGCACGTCCGCGCCACCCGCGCGCCCGGGCTGGTCCGCGCGGTCCACCGGCGGCAGGAAGAACTGGCCGGGCACGTGGTCGCAGTCCCGCCGCCACCCGCTCGGTTCGCCATGCCCGAGCTACCGGCGCACGGAGGCGCGACACTCCTCCGTGCCGCCGGGGTGACGGTGGCCGGTCGGCTCGCGCGTCCGGTCGATCTGGCGCTGGAAAGCGGCGACCGGCTGGTCGTCACCGGCCGCAACGGCGCGGGGAAGTCGACGCTCCTCTCCGTGCTGGCCGGGGAGCTGGCGCCCGGGACCGGCACGGTCACGCGTTCGCGGTCCGCGCGGATCGGCAGGCTGGGCCAGGAATCCGAGCCGCCGGGCAGGCGGACGGCGATGGAGCTGTACGACGAACAGCTCGCCAGGACCGGGATCCCCGGGCCGGGGTTGGGCGAACTGGGCCTGCTCGCCGGCTACGACCGGCATCGGCCGGTGGCCGAACTGTCGGTCGGTGCCCGGCGACGGCTGGACCTGGCGCTCGTGCTCGCTCGCCGTCCGCACGTCGTGCTGCTGGACGAGCCGACCAACCACCTGTCCGCCACACTCGTCGACGAGCTGACCGCCGCGCTCGAAACGACGCCGGCCGCGGTGGTGATCGCCACGCACGACCGGCAGTTGTCGCGGGACACGGAGTCCTGGCCGAGGCTCGCGTTGTGAGCCGTCAACCGCGGTGGGCGAGGGTGTAGCGCACGGTCTGCGCGAGCACCACGCTCCCGTCGTGCTCGCGGAGTGGTTCGAGTTCCGCGAGCACGGCCTGGCGCACGGCGTCGAGGCGGTCTTCCGGGATCAGCTCCCAGAACATCCGCTGGCCGTGCGACCAGGACCAGGTGATCCAGTGGCCAGGGTCGGCGAACTTCACCGGATAGACGCGTTCCACGGACGTGACACCGGTGAAGCCCGCCGACTCCACGGCCTGGCCGAATCCCTCGATGGTGGCGAACAGGCCCGCCCTGACGGCCAGCGTCCAGGCCAGCTCCGGCGGAACGAACGGTTTGAACACCTCGCGCACGGCCGTCCACCGGGGATCGTCGGCGCCGAACGTGGTGACGCCGAGTCGGCCGCCGGGCGCCAGGAGGCGATGCCACGACCGCAGGCCGGCGACCGGATCCGGCAGGAAGAAGACCACGAACGACGCGAGGACGACATCGAAGGCGGCGTCGTCCAGCGTCGGTTCTTGGGCGTCCATAAGGGAAACCGAGGCGTTGACTCCGCGCGCCTCGATGTCCTTCGTGGTGCGCTCGACCATTTCCGCGGAAAGGTCGATACCCAGCACCGAACCTTCCGGGCCGACCCGCTCGGCCGCCGGGAACAGCACCGCGCCCCGTCCGCAGCCGACATCCAGCACGCGCTCACCGGGGACGAGCCCGGCCCGGTCGAGCAGTTCGGTGGCGAACGCGCCGAAGAAGTCGACGCCGAGCGCGTCGTAGGTCTCCGCCGTCCGGTCGAACAGCCGCGCCATCGCCTGCCGGGTGTAAGCGCTCATGCGCAGGACGATGACCCGGTGAAAACGGTGTTGTCAAACGGATGCGGGGGTTTTGTCACGACGCTCCGGGCGACGGTGCCCGGAATGCGCGCCGGGGTGCCGGTTTCTTGCGCCGACACCCTCGACGATGCACAGCGCCGATACCGGTGATTTCGCGTGATCGAACGGACGACACGCGTGACTGGACGGACGACACGCGCATGGCCAGGGTGCCCCCGAGAGTCGTCCGTTCAATCACGCGTGTCGTCCATCCCAACACGCGTGTCGTCCGTCCGATCACGCCTCACGAGAAGGCGCGGGAGATCTGCGAAAGCACGATGAGCCCGCAGACGACCAGGTTCTTGTACTTGTGGTCCACCAGGATGGCCACGAATTCGCGGAGGGTGGCGCTCGGCCAGAAGTACCAGGCCGTCGGCGATCCGATGACCTGCCCGTTCACCTTGGCGCGGCGGGCGGTGAGGGCGGCACGGAGCACGTGGAAGTTGTTCGTGACCACCGTGCACCGGTAGTCCGCCTTCCGCCGCTCCATGATCTCTGCGCTGAAGGTGAGGTTCTCGAACGTCGTCCGCGAGCGGTCTTCGAGGAGGATCCGCTCCTTCGCCACCCCGTTCTCGACCAGGTAGCCGGCCATGGCGTGGGACTCCGGGAGGTCTTCGTCGGGTCCTTGTCCGCCCGAGGTGACCACCATCGGCTCCCGGCCACGGCGGGCTTCGGCGTCGATGACGCGTTTGGCCCGGTTCAGGCGGCTCGCCAGCAGCGGCGGCACTTGGTGCCCGTCCAGCAGACCCGAACCCAGCACCACGACGAAGTCGATGCCCTTCTCGGTGCGGATGCGGCCGTAGACGATCGAGTACAGGAGAAAACAGACGAAAAGGAACGAGAAGTAGACGACGAGTCCGTTCAGGATGCCCCGGACGATGTCGAGAGGCTCCCAGGCGAGCTGGGTGACCGTCGCGTTGAAGACGATCAGCGCGCAGATGCCGAGCCCTGTCAGCAGTGAAAGGACGTTGGCCAGCCTGCGTCCCTCTCGGCGTAGCATGGTGATCCCGTTGCAGATCAAGAAGACCGTCAGCGCGAGGACCGTCGGGACGATCAGCAGGATCACCCCGACCGCGACGAAACCCGCCGCCTCGGGCGACACCGACGCGAGCAGCGCGATGAACGTCACGCCGAGGAACAGCAACGCGAAGAAGAGATAGAAGCCGTTTCGCAACCGGCGCCGGTCGCGAAGGAAGCTCACGAGGAACGCCGCACAGCACAAGGCCGCGATGGCGAAGGGGATTGCAGCGGCCTTCACGACAACTCCAGCCTGGGGACGACGCGGGCACTCGGGTGTCGGCACGCGGTGCGGCGGCATTCAAACACATGACGGAGCCGCCGCAGGCGACCTCTCGTTGGTGTGTCGCTTTTCCCGACCCGAGTGAGTCACCGGGCGCGTTGGACCGGCCGCTCGTCCCACACCGGTTCCGCGGTTTCGCGCACGTGCCCGTCCGAGCCGAACACGAGGTACCGATCGAAGGAGCGCGCGAACCACCGGTCGTGCGTCACCGCGATCGTGGTGCCTTCGTAGGCTTCCAGCGCCTGCTGCAGCGCTTCGGCCGAGGCGAGATCGAGGTTGTCGGTCGGTTCGTCCAGGAGCAGGATCGTCGCGCCGCCGATCTCCAGCAGCAGGATCTGGAACCGCGCCTGCTGACCGCCGGACAGCTTCTCGAACCGCTGGTCGCCCTGGCCGTCGAGTTCGTACCGGCGCAGGATGTTCATCGCGGGCCCGCGGCTTCGGGCGTGGTCGGTCCAGAGGATGTCGACGAGCGTTTTCCCGAGCAGTTCGGGATGGGCGTGCGTCTGCGCGAAGTGGCCGGGGACGACGCGGGCACCGAGTTTCCACAGCCCGTCGTGCGCGACCTCTTCGCCCGCCAGCAGCCGCAGGAAATGTGATTTGCCGGAGCCGTTCGAGCCGAGCACCGCGACCCGTTCGCCGTAGAAGACCTCCAGATCGAAGGGTTTCATCAGGCCGCGGAGTTCGAGCCCTTCGCAGGTGACGGCGCGGACACCGGTCCGGCCGCCGCGCAGGCGCATCGTGATCTTCTGTTCGCGCGGGGGAGCGGCGGGTGCTCCGGCCTCCTCGAACTTCCGCAACCGTGTCTGCGCGGCGTGATACCGCGAAGCCATCTCGTCGCTGCGGGCGGCGTACTGCCGCATGTCGGCCACGAGTTTCTTGAGCTGGGCATGCTTTTCGTCCCAGCGGCGGCGGAGTTCCTCGAAGCGTTCGAACCGTTCCGCACGCGCCCGGTGGTAGCTGTCGAAGCCGCCGCCGTGCACCCAGACGTCGCCGCCGGCGGGCCCCGGTTCGACGCTGATGATCTTGTTCGCCGCCCTGGCGAGGAGCTCCCGGTCGTGCGAAACGAACAGGACGGTCTTCTGGGTCTCACGCAGCCGCTCTTCCAGCCACTGCTTGCCGGGGACGTCGAGGTAGTTGTCCGGCTCGTCGAGCAGGAGCACGCCGGATCCGCCGAGGAGCAGCGCTTCCAGCACCAGCCGCTTCTGTTCGCCGCCGGACAGCGTGCGCACCTCGCGCCAGCGCGCCTTCTCGTACGGCAGGTTGAGCGCCGCCGTCGTGCACTTGTCCCACACGACTTCGGCTTCGTAGCCGCGAGCGTCGCCCCAATCGCCGAGCGCCTGTGCGTACGCCATCTGGTTCGCTTCGTCGTCGCGTTCCATCAAGGCGAGTTCGGTGTCGTCGACCGCGCGGGCGGCGGCGCGGAGCGATTCCGGCGACACCGACACGAGCAGATCCCGCACCGTCCGTTCGTCGCGCACGGAGCCGACGAACTGGGGCATCACCCCGAGCCCGCCACTGATGGTCACGGAGCCGCCGGTGGGGGAGAGCTCCCCCGAGATCAGTCGCAGCAACGTCGTCTTGCCCGCCCCGTTGGCCCCGACGAGCGCGCAGACGCTGCCCTCTCCGACCCGGAACGAGACGTCGTCGAGGAGCAGTCGCCCGTCGGGAAGGTGGTACTCGACGTGCGCGACCTCGACGTGACCCATTTCGACAGACTGCCCGCGTCCTCGGGAATCACGCAACGCAATATTTCCGGTAACGTCGGTGACGTGGAGCGAACCTACCTCGGCGTACGGCTCAAGCTGATGCTTGCGCTGTTCCTGCCCGAGTTGTTCGTCGTGCTCCCGGTCGTCGGCGGGACCAACCCGCTGAGCCTGGCCACCGCACTGACGGCGTCGGTCGCGGTCGCCAACCCTCTCGGCCTCGCCGCCGCCTTGACCGCGTCCCTCGCCGCCGTCCTGCTCGCGCTGGCGGTGCACTTCCGCCTGGAACCGGCCGCCGCCGCGATGCGGGTGCGCGCCATCAGCCTGCGCGAACGCGCGCAACTGTTCTTGAGCCTGCGCGATCCCGACGCGCGTGGCCGCGTGCGGCCCCGAGCTCCGTCAGTGGGCATCGCGACTGCCTGACCTTCCGTTCGAAGGTGAGGCAGTCACTCCTGCCCGCATACCTTCGACCGACGGAGTGACCTGGTCATGTTCGATGTCTTCCTGTACCCCGTTTCCGCCATTCTCTGGTTCTGGCACAAGGTTTTCGGCGCCGTTTCGAGTCCCGACTCCGGCGTGGCCTGGGTGCTGTCCATCGTGTTCCTCGTCTTCACCCTGCGCCTGCTGCTGGTCAAACCCGCCCTCGGCGCGCTGCGCGCGGGCCGCCGCATGCAAGCGCTCGCTCCGCGGATGCGGCAGCTCAAGGAGAAGTACGGCAAGGATCGCAGGCGGCTGGCGGAAGAGATCCGGAAATTGCACGCCGAAACCGGGGCGAACCCGCTGGGCGGATGCCTCCCGGCGCTGATCCAGCTGCCGGTATTCCTGTCCCTGTACTGGGTTTTGCGCGATTTCACCCCGGGTGCGCAGTCGAACCACGTGTTCGACGACGCCGGGGTGCGATCGTTCTTGAACGCCGACCTCTTCGGCGCGAAACTCGGCAACTGGCTTTCCCAGCCGGCCGCGGAGCTGGCCGCGTTCGGCACGGATCACGTCCACATGATCGCCGTCGGGGTGCCGCTGATGCTGATCGCGAGCCTGGCCACGTTCTTCTCCCTGCGCTCGGGGCTCACCCGGCAGACCGAGACGGCCCCCGAGACGGCGGGGATCACCAAACTGATTATGTACCTGGCGCCGGTCGGCATGCTGGTGTCGGGAGCGTTCTTCCCGGTGCCGATCGGGGTGCTGCTGTACTTCCTGGCCACCAACGTGTGGACCCTGGGACAGCAGCATTTCCTCACCAGGATCGTCGACCGGGAGGAGGAGACCGGTCGCCGGGCCGCGATCGAGTAGCGGGACTGTCGGCCAGATCACCCGGAACAAGGCGGAGAACTGTTCGGTACCGGCGTGTCGGGCAAAGCCCGATGGGGAATCATCGCGCTCGCCCGGGAACTGTTCCCGGGCGGGTGGGTGTTCCCGGCGCCGTCCGGCGCCGGGAACGCGTTCGCAGATGCCGCCCGGTGATCGACGCGGAGTCCTCGGCCAGTGCCGACGGCCTGCCCTCGAACACCACCGTCCCGCCCTCGGCCCCCGCGCCCGGGCCGATGTCGATGACATGGTCGGCGTGCGCGATCACTCGCTGGTCGTGTTCGATCAGGACGAGCGTCGCGCCGCCGTCGACGAGTTTGTCGCAGAGGGCCAGCAAGCGGTCGACGTCGCTGCCGTGCAGTCCGGCGGTGGGTTCGTCGAGGACCAGGCGCAGTTCGTCCGCGGGGCCGGCGTCGGCGAGATGGCGGGCGAGCAGCAGCCGCTGCCGTTCGCCGCCGGACAGGGTATCGAGGCTCTGTCCGATGGTCAGGTAGCCGAGGCCCACCCGGTCCAGCCAGCGCGCCCGCTGCCCGATGGCGGACCGCTCGCCGAACAGGGCGGCGGCGTCCGCCGGGTTCATCGCCAGGACGTCGGCGATGGTCCGGCCGTTCAGGCGCGCGGCGAGCGCGTCCGGGTTGAACCGGGTGCCGCCACAGGCGTCGCAGCCGGTCTGGACGTCGTCGAGGAACGCCAGATCGGTGATGATGACGCCCTTTCCCTTGCAGACCGGACACGCGCCGCGGCCGTTGGCGCTGAACCACGACGGATGTTTCCCGGTGGCCTTCCCGAAAGCTTCGCGAATGGGCTCGGCGACGCCCAGCACCGTGGCGGGCGTGGAACGGATGCCACCGCGCAGCGGGGCCTGGTCGACGACGACGAAATCGGGATGCTGCCGGGGGAGTTCGCCCGTGATCAGGGTGCTCTTGCCGGAGCCGGCGACCCCCGAGACGACGGTCAGGACGCCGAGCGGCACGTCGACGGTGACGTCACGCAGGTTGTGGCTGCGGGCGCCGGAGATCGTCACGACGCCGCGCGCGGCGCGCGTCCGCTCCCGGAAGTGAAGCGGGGTACCGAGAATCCGGCCGGTGTCGGTGCCAGCCGCGACGAGTTCGCCGGGGCTGCCTTCGAACTGGATCCGCCCGCCGCCCTCACCGCCGCCGGGCCCGAGATCGATGACGTGATCCGCGGCCGCGATGACCGCGGGATGGTGCTCGACCACGAGGATCGTGTTGTGCGCGTCGCGGAGCTTGGCCAGCAGTTCGAGGAGACGGTGCACGTCGTGCGGGTGCAGTCCGGTGCTGGGCTCGTCGAACACGTAACAGACGTCGCTGAGCGCGCTGCCGAGATGGCGCACGATCTTGACGCGCTGGGCTTCGCCGCCGGACAGCGTTCTCGACTCTCTCGACAGGCTGAGGTAACCGAGACCGACCGAGTCCAGGGCGTCGAGCCGGTCGCGGATCGCCTGCAGCAGCGGTGCCACCGACGGATCGCACACTTTCGCGACGACGTCCCGCAATTCGCCGATCGGCAGCGCCGACCAGTCCGCGATGGAGCGTCCGTCGATCAGGCTGCCGCGCGCCGCCTCGGAAAGGCGGGTTCCCGCGCACTCCGGGCAGACGCCGCGGGTGACGACTTCGGCGAGCCCTTCCTGTTCCTCGGCCGTGAGCCGCGACGGCGTCTTGCGCAGGTACGCGTCACGCAACCGCGGAACGATCCCGTCGAAGAGACCGTGCTTGGGGTAGTCGTCGCCCGGATCGTCGAGGGGGAGTCCTTCGGCGTGCAGCAGGGTTTCGACCGTCGCCGCCGGTAAACGTTCCCACGGGACATCGGGGTCGACGAGTCCGGAGTGGACGAGCCGTTTCCATCGGTAGGTGCCGGGGGCGAACGTCGGGAACCGCACGGCGCCCTCACGCAGGCTTCGCGAGCGGTCGATCAAGCGGTCGAGATCGATCTCGTCGACCACGCCGAGCCCCTCGCAGCGCGGGCACATCCCGACCGGATCGTTGAACGAGTAGGCGGGCGAAAACCCCGCGTTCGGTTCGCCGACGCGGGAGAACAACAGGCGCAGCAGCGGCGCGATGTCACTCGCCGTTCCCACGGTGGACCGCGCGTTTCCGGTGAACCGCCGCTGATCGACGATCGTGGTGAACACCAGCCCGTCGATCCGGTCGACGTCGGCGGGCGGATGCTGGGGCAGCCGGTTCCGCACGAAGGCGGGGTAGCTGCCGGTGACCAGCCGCTCGGCTTCGGCCGCGATCGTGTCGAAGGCCAGCGACGACTTCCCGGAACCGGACACGCCGGTGAACACGGTCAGCCGGTGTTTCGGCACCCGCACCGAAACGTCGCGGAGGTTGTGCGTGCGGGCTCCTTCCACGGTGATCCACCGGCCACGGTCAGCTTGAACTTTCGCCATGAATCGAGGTTACGATGAGTTGTGGCCGGTTTTCGGCCACAACTAGCGGGAGGCGTCGTGACGGCACCACGGGAACGGATGCTGCGGCTGTTGTCGCTCCTGCAGTCCGGCCGGGCGTGGCCCGCCGCCGAACTCGCGACGGCCATGGAAGTCCCGCCGCGCACGCTTCGCCGGGACATCGACCACCTTCGCGGTCTGGGGTACCCCGTGGAGAGCAGCCGCGGCCCTGGCGGCAACTACCGGCTCGTCGCGGGAACCGCGCTGCCACCGCTCATGCTGGAACATGACGAGGCGATCGCCACCGTGCTCGGGTTACGGCTCGCCGCGGCGGGTGGCACCGGCGTCGACCTGACCGCCGAATCGGCCGACCGCGCCGCGGCGAAACTCCGGCGCGTCCTGCCGGCGGCACTGCGCAGGCGGACCGACGAAATGCTCGCCGCGGTCGAATTCGGGAGCGGAGAGCAGCCGCGGGTCACCCAAGACGTCCTGAACGTCCTCGCCGCGGCGATCGCGGCTCGCCGGTGCCTTGAGTTCGCGTACACGGCGAAAGACGGCCCGTCGTCACGGACGGTCGAGCCGATGCGCCTCGTCCAGCTCGGCAAGCGGTGGTATCTGTACGCGTGGGACCTCGGCAGGCGGGACTGGCGGAGCTTCCGCCTCGACCGCATCGCCGGGCCGAAGACGACGGAGGTGGCGTTCGAGCCGCGTGAGCTCCCGGTCGACGACGTCGCGGCACACCTTCAGGAACGCTTTCACAGCCCGAAATCGCTCCGGATCACGCTGACCCTGGATGTCGGCGCGGACGAGGCCGCGGCCCGGCTGCATCGGGTCGACGGGAGTTTCGAAGCCTTGGGCGACCACAGGTGCCGGTATGTCGCCCAGGTCGACTCCTTCGAGTGGCTGGCCGTCGTCCTCCTGCTCACCGACATCGGGTTCACGGTGGAGGAACCCGCCGAATTCGGCGAGTACCTCGCGCGGAAGGGGGAGCGGCTGATGCGGGGGCGCACGTCTCGTGAGTGGTAAGGACGGTTAGAACCGTCCTTAACACTCACGAGGGATGAGGCCACTGCTGCCCCCGCGTCCACGAGTCCAGCACCATCAGCGTCTTCGTGCCGGTGACCTGGTGATGGCGCCGGATCTCATCGATGGTCTGCTGCAGGTGGCCCATGTCCCGCACCCGCAGCCAGACGAGCGCGTCGGGGTCGCCGGCGATGGTGAACACCGCCTGGGCCTCCGGCATCCGGGTGGTGGTGCGGACGATCTCGCCGACCTTGGTGGTCCCGGTGAACCGCAGTTCGGTGAACGCCTCGATGGCCCAGCCGAGTTTGGCGTGGTCGATCTGGACGGTGTAGCCGACGATGACACCGTTCTCCTGCATGCGGTCGATCCGGCGTTTGACGGCCGCGGTCGACAGCGTGACACGCGCCCCGATGTCGCCCAGCGTGCGCCGGGCGTCCTCCCGCAGCAGTTCGAGGATCTCGCGATCGGTCTCGTCGATGAGCTGGTCCGCCATGGGCCAGGATGGTACGCAGACGCAACGGATCTCGGCTACCGGAGAAGATGGGCCGGATTTTTTGCGTGCCGGGTGCCAATAGACTGCCGCCTGTTGCGGCGGCCCGCGAGGTCGGGTCTCCTGTCGTGACGTCGCGGGGGTGCCGAAGGAGGCAGGTCTGGTGGAGCAGTTCACGTTGGAGGACCGGTATCTGCGGGAGGACGGCACCGTCTACCTCAGCGGCGTCCAGGCCCTGGTCCGGATGCTGTTCGACCGGGTGCGGCACGACCGCGCCGCCGGGGCCTCACCTGCCGTGTTCGTCTCGGGTTACGAGGGATCCCCGCTCGCCGGGTACGACCTCGAACTCGGCCGCCGCTCCGTCCTGCTCGAGAAGCACGACGTCGTGCACCGCCCCGGCCTGAACGAGGAGATCGCCGCGACGGCGGTCATGGGCAGCCAGCTCACCGCGTCGGTCGGCTCGTCCCGCGGCGGGGTCACCGGGTTCTGGTACGGCAAGGCACCCGGCCTTG
Source organism: Amycolatopsis sp. TNS106 (assembly GCF_019330265.1). Taxonomy (NCBI): domain Bacteria; kingdom Bacillati; phylum Actinomycetota; class Actinomycetes; order Pseudonocardiales; family Pseudonocardiaceae; genus Amycolatopsis; species Amycolatopsis sp. TNS106. The sequence continues at coordinate 982,833 of NZ_CP024972.1, forward strand.
ACCGGGCGACGGACGCCCTGCGGCACGCCAATCTCGCGGGGACCGATCCGGCGGGCGGTGCGGTGGCGCTGGTCGGCGACGACCCGAACGCCAAGTCCTCGTCGGTGCCGTGCGCCTCCGAGCTCGCGCTGGCCGACCTGGCGATGCCGGTGTTCTTCCCGTCCGATTCCCAGGACGTGCTGGACTTCGGCCTGCACGCGGTCGAGCTGTCCAGGGCGAGCGGGCTGTGGTCGTCGATGAAACTCGTGGCGAACGTGGCCGACGCCGCGAGCACGGCCCAGGTCCGCCCTCGGTGGACGGCGCCGGAGCTGGCGCTGCCCGCGTACCGGCACAAGCCCAGCTCCCGGCTGCTCGGCACCACGCTGATGGCGCTCGAACGCAGCCTGTACACCGAACGCCTGCCGCTGGCCGTCGAATACGTGCGCGCGAGCGGGGTCAACCGGATCGTTCAGGAAGGCCCCGCGGACCGCGTCGGCATCGTCACCGCCGGAAAGTCCTATTTGGACCTCATGCAAGCCTTGCGGCTGCTCGGCCTGGACGCCGAGGCGTTGTCCCGGCACGGGATCCGGATCCTCAAACTCGGCGTCGTCCACCCGCTCGAACCGTCGATCGTCCGCCGGTTCGCGGATGGCCTGAGCGAGATCGTGGTGGTGGAGGAGAAGCGTTCCTTCGTGGAGTCCGCGATCAAGGAGGTGCTGTACGGCACCACCGCCGCGCCCGCCGTGTACGGCAAGACCGGCCCGGACGGCCGCACGCTGTGCACCGAACTCGGCGAGCTCGACCCGGACGCCATCGCCAGGGCGCTGGCCGCCCGGTTGAGCGACCACCACGAGATCCCCTCGGTGACCGCGTGGCGGCAGCGGCGCCGCCGAGAGCGCATCTCGGTGCCGTTGCTGACCAGGACGCCGTACTTCTGCTCCGGCTGCCCGCACAACTCGTCGACCAAGGTGCCCGAGGGAACCGTGGTGGGCGGCGGTATCGGCTGCCACGCCATGGCGCTGTTCATGGAACCGGAACAGGTCGGGGACGTGGTCGGCCTGACCCAGATGGGTGGCGAGGGCGCGCAGTGGCTCGGGATGGAGCCGTTCGTCGACGCCTCGCATTTCGTCCAGAACATCGGCGACGGCACGTTCACCCATTCCGGCAGCCTCGCCGTGCGGGCGGCAGTGGCCGCCGGGGTGAACATCACCTACAAGATCCTCTACAACGCGACCGTCGCCATGACCGGCGGTCAGGACGCCGTCGGCGGGCTCTCGGTGGACCGGCTGGCGTCGCTGCTGCTGGTCGAAGGCGTCGCCAAGGTGGTCATCACCAGTGACGAGCCGAAGCGGCTCCGCGGCGTCCGCCTGCCCGACGGCGTCGAGGTCCGGCATCGCGACGAATTGCTGAGCACACAAGAGGAACTGGCCCGCGTTCCCGGGGTCACCGTGCTCATCCATGACCAGGAATGCGCCGCCGAGAAGCGCCGCAAACGCCGTCGCGGCAAACTGGACACCCCCGCCACCAAGGTCGTGATCAACGAGCGGGTGTGCGAGGGGTGCGGCGACTGCGGCGAGAAGTCGAACTGCCTGTCGGTGCAGCCGGTCAGCACCGAATTCGGCCGCAAGACCACGATCCACCAGTCTTCGTGCAATGTGGACTATTCGTGCCTGGCGGGGGACTGCCCGTCGTTCCTGACGGTGGTGCCCACCGGGCGCAAGCACCGGGCGCGGCTCGCGGACATCACCGCGGCCGAACTGCCCGAGCCCGAGACCTCCGGCACCGACTTCACCGTCCGGATCACCGGGGTCGGCGGGACCGGTGTGGTGACCGTCGCGCAGATCCTCGCCACGGCCGCCGTGATCGAAGGCAAGCAGGTCCGGACTCTGGATCAGACCGGGCTCGCGCAGAAGGGCGGCGCCGTCGTCTCGGATCTGAAGATCACCGCCGACCCGGCGCCGCAGGCCCCGAAACTCGCGGCCGGGGAGTGCGATCTCTACCTGGCCTGTGACGTCCTCGTCGGCGCGGACCCCGCGAATCTGACGGTGACCGACCCCGGCCGGACCACGGCCGTGGTCTCCACGACCGAGGTGCCGACCGGCCGGATGGTCGTCGACACCACCGTTTTGTTCCCCGACGCGGCGGCGGTGCGGAGCGCGATCTCCGACAGCGCGGCGCGGACCGTGGCACTCGACGCGCGGGCACTGGCGGAGACCCTGTTCGACGACGACCAGTTCGCCAACATCCTCCAGCTCGGCGCGGCTCTCCAGACCGGCGCCATCCCGCTGGACGCGGCCAGCGTGGAGCGCGCGATCGAACTCAACGGGGTCGCCGTCGCGGGCAACCTCCAGGCGTTCCGGCGTGGCAGGCAGCTCGTCGCCGATCCCGACGGACTGCACGCCGCGGTCGCGCCGCCCACGGTCGCCGCGACCCCCGCCCCGTCGGCGGCCACGCTGCGCGCCCGCGCGCTCGTCCAGGCCGAGCCGGGGTCGGAACTCGCGCGGCTGCTGGACATCCGCGTGCCCGAACTCGTCCGGTACCAGGACGTTCGTTACGCGCGGGAGTACGCCGAGTTCGTCGAGCGGATCCGGGTCCTGGAAGGGGACTCGACCGCCATCACCGAAGCGGTGGCGCGAAACCTGCACAAACTGATGGCCTACAAGGACGAGTACGAGGTCGCGCGCCTGTCGCTGGATCCCGCCGTGCTCGCCGGGATCGAGGCGGAGTTCGGCGTCGGCAGCCGGTACGCCTACCGCCTGCACCCGCCCGTGCTCCGCGCGCTGGGAATGAAGCGGAAGATCGCGCTGGGTCCGAAGTTCCGCCCGGTGTTCGTCGCGCTGCGCGCCGCGAGGAAACTGCGCGGCACCCGCTGGGACCCGTTCGGCAAGGCCCATGTCCGGAAGGTGGAGCGGGAACTCGTCGGGCAGTACCGGGAAACGATCCTCGCCGCTTTCGGCGCCGAGGGCGCGGACCGGGGCAGGCTTCTGGCGCTGGCCGAACTGCCCGATCTGGTCCGCGGTTACGAGGACGTCAAACTGGCGAACGTCGAGGCCTACCGGAAGGAACAGACCGCGCTCCTCGCCGAACTCGTGCGGGCGGACCGGCTCGGCGCGAGCACCTGACGGCCGGATTTTGTTACGGTTGCGCGGTTTTTTGTACTTCCGGACGACCTTTTCGGCGACGAAGCCGCAGGGCTGTCCGTGTGCATTACTGTCGCAGCGGGGTCCGCGCATGACACACCACTGATCGGGATCGGGGAGTCATCGTGATGAGGAATAGTGTGCCCGTTGCTCGAAGACGGATCTTTTCGCTGGTAGCGGCGCTCGCCGTGGCCACCGGCGCGGTGACGGGGACCGCGCAGGCCACCACAGGGGGACCGGTGGATCTCGGGACGCTGCCCGGGGACGACGAGAGTACGGTCCTGGCGGTCAACGAGGCGGGGGAGATGGTCGGGCTGTCGTTGGCGGGCCCGGTCCCGAAACGCAGCCATCCGGTCCGGTGGGACGCCACCGGCCAGATCATGGCGCTGCCGACGCCGGGCGGCACCGAGGGGCAGGTCCGTGCCATCAACGGCCTCGGGGTGTCCGCCGGCTACGTACTGACCGCGACCACCGCCGTGCCTGCCCGCTGGGACGCCGCGGGCCAGGCGACCCTGTTGCAGCTTCCACCCGGCCATCACAACGCCACCGCGTGGGCGATCAGCGACACCGACGTCGTCGTCGGGAGCTGGCTGACGCCGGACGACCAGTACCACGGGTTCCGCTGGGATCCGGATGGGGCGGTGACGGACCTCGGGACGTTGCCCGGCGAGACCTGGAGCATGGCCGACGGCATCTCCGCCGACGGCACCATCATCGTCGGCAGCGCCGTTCGCTCCGCGGCGAACCAGGCCGTGCGGTGGGTGGACGGCGGGCCGATCACCGAACTGGCACCGCAGGGTGTGAGCAGCGGGGCGAGCCGGGTCAACGGGGACGGCGTGGCCGCCGGATCCTTCCGCGGGACCAGTAGCGGGCCCCCGGTCCCGGCGAAGTGGGGTCGGGACGGCGTGCTCCATCCCCTGGACTGGCCCAGCCCGCATTCGGTCTGGATCTACGGGATCGGTTCCACCGGCTATGTGGTCGGTTCCGGCTACCTGAACCCGCCTCGCCGATCGGCCCTGATCTGGGATCTCGACGGCGACGTCGCCGCGCTGCCTGACGACGGTCTCGGCGCCGACGCGGAGTCGGTCAACGCCCACGGCACCGTCGCAGGCACTTTCCGGAGCCGGGCGACGGTCTGGTTCCTCGACGGGGAACGCAGGCAGCTCGGCACGCTGCCCGGCGGCACCCGCAGCCAGGGCTACCGGATCACCGACAACGGCCGTGTGGTCGGGACCGCCTCCAACGCCGCCGGAAAGTCCCACGCGGTGTACTGGACGCTCGACTAGCGGCCGACGCGCTCCGGTCGGGGCCGGTGCGGGATGTCGCGAAAGCCACTTTCGAGACCTCTGATGTCCCGAAAGTGGCTTTCGCGACACGTCCGGGCGCACTTCACGCAACGGCTGGCGGCCAGGCGCCGCCGAATATCCACTGGACGGCAGGACCAGACTCGGTGCGGGGACCATCGAGCGAAGGAAGTCGTCTTGGGCAGTACGCCGGATCTGGGACCGCCGCCGCGGCGAATCACCGTCGACGTGGCACAGGTGCGCCGCCTGATCGAGGAACAGTTCCCGGAGTGGGCCGCTCTCCCGATCCGGCCGGTGGCCGAATCCGGTTGGGACAACCGGACTTTCCGGCTTGGCGACGAGATGGTGGCGCGGCTGCCGAGCGCCGCCGAGTACGCCCTGGCGGTGGACAAGGAACAGCGGTGGCTTCCGGTGCTCGCTCCGCGGCTGCCGCTGCCCGTCCCGGTCCCGCTGGCGAAGGGGAATCCCGGCGCCGGCTACCCCTTCTCCTGGTCGATCAATCGGTGGCTCGAGGGCGAACCGGCGAGCGCGGAGGAGATCACCGACCCGGTGCGGTTCGCTCTCGAACTGGCGGGATTCCTGGTGGAGTTGAGGAATGTCGATGCCACGGACGGCCCTCAGCCGGGTAAGCACAACTGGTTCCGGGGCGGCACCCTGCGCACCTTCGACCCGCTCGCCGAGCGCGCGCTCACGGCGCTGGACGGCGAAATCGACATCGGTCCGGCCCGGGATCTCTGGAAGTCGGCGCTGGACGTTCCCTGGGACGGCGTCGATCGTTGGTTCCATGGCGACGTCGCACCGGGAAACCTTCTGCTCGACGGCGGGCGACTGGCGGCCGTCATCGATTTCGGTACCTGCGGGGTCGGCGATCCGGCCTGCGACCTGGCCATCGCCTGGACGGTGCTGACGGACGACGGCAGACGGGCGTTTCGCGAGCGGCTTTCGGTCGACAGCCTGGAATGGGAGCGCGGGCGTGGCTGGGCGCTGTGGAAGACCCTGGTCACCTGTGCCCGGACGCGGGGCCGCGCCGACGAGGAAGCGGTGAACGCCCGTCGCGTCTTGGCCGGGATCCTGGCCATTCGCTGATGGCCCGTCGTCGATCCGTGGTTGGATCGGCGGATGTCCGCCATCGTCGTCGCCGTGATCGCGGCCGTCGCGTCGGTCTCCGCGGCCGTGGTCGCCGGGATGTTCGCGCTGGCCGCGCGCCGTCTCGAAGCCCGGGTACAGAGCGCCGACCAGGTTCGCGAACGGATCTCCGAGCAGAAGCGCGCCATGTGCGAGCCCGTCGTCGACATGCTCGACCGGATGTTCACCAGCGACGACCTGCCCACGGAAGAAGAGTTGGCGCACAAGCGCCGCTTCGACACCTGGGTGAACGTGTACGGCTCCGACGGCATCGTCCAGGCGTACTCCCGGCTCATGCAGGCGCTGCCGGCCGGGGCGCCTGCCGACATCCAGTTCCGGCTCTACGCGGACTTCCTGATCGAGGTCCGCAAGGACATCGGCGATCCGGGTACCGCGGTCGACCGGATGCAGATCCTCGGACCGCGGTCGGCGAACCTCTCCGACCGCCGGAGCCTGACCGATCCCGACCTCACCACGGTCTGCAAACGGCTCGGCTGGGTCCCGCCCTGGCGCGTCAAGTAGGCCGACTCGATCGCGGCCCTGTTGGCCAGTAACCACCCCCGCCGAGACGAGGTCGGGCGTTTTGGGGGTGCGGCTGACAGATTCGCGAACGGTGAATCGACCGCGTATGACAAAGACCAAGAATGGTCGCGCGGTCTCTGTGATTTTGCTTGCCTGGGGTGCCTCACGGGTGTGTTAATTCCCTGTGGCATACCCGTGAATATGTGCACGCGCCTGCCGGGAAGAGCCCGCGAAAGCGGGCATTAATCGTTTGTCCGTGGTTTCGGCCGGCGTGGTCCATGTGTTGGAGAGGTACCTGTGAAACACAGAAGACGTAGTCGAAGACTGGCCACAGGGGGCATCGTCGTCGTCAGCACGGCGGCCTTGGTGGCACTGGGACTCGCGATAGGGTCGGGCACCAGTGCCGCGGCTCCGGGTGAGCTCACGCAGAATTACTCGTGTCCGTTTCCGTTGATCGGAAATCAGAATGTCTCGGTCACCATCAAGACCACGCAGCCTTCGACGATCGAGACCGGGAAACTGACTCCCGCCATCGAGATCACCGCCGTGTCCAACGCGGGCAAGACGGCGACGGAAGGTCTTCGGCTCGTCGGTGCCGAGTCCATCAAGGGCACCGCCAAGGCGACCTCGACCGTGACGATGCCCGGCACTCAGGGCACGATGACGGTGAAGGTCGACTCCGACGTGCCGAACCAGCCCATCCCGCCCGCCGGCAACGACCTCGTCGTGAACGCCACGGGCAGCGCGCCCGCGCTGAGGTTCGACCAGCCGGGCACCGCGTCGCTCGCGGTGACCGGCCTCCAGCTGGTGATGACCCCGCTGAAGGCCGACGGCACCCCCACCGGTCTCGGCACCTTCACCTCGGACTGCACGCTGGCGGCCGGGGCCGCGACCGTCCTGCAGACCTACACGGTGACCGGCTCTCCGGTCACCCCGGAAGCCGTTGTCGGCACAGGGAACCGTCCGCCGTTGCGGCAGGTCTTCAGCTGCCCGTTCCCGTTGATCGGGAACCAGGATGTCACGGTCGACATCAACGCGACGCTGCCCGACACGATCCCGGTCGGCCAGTTCACGCCCAAGATCGACATCACGGCCGTCTCCAACGCGGGCAAGACCGCGACCGAAGGGCTCCGGCTCGTGGGCGCCGAGAAGATCAAGGGATCGGCGCTGGCCACCTCGCTCGTCTCCAGCCCGCAGGGACATCTCGCGGTCGGCGTGCCGACACCCGTCCCGCTGCAGCCGATCCCGCCGACGGGCAACGACCTGATCGTCAACGCGAGCGGCGCGGCGCCGGCGTTGCGGTTCGACAAGCCGGGGACGGCGACGCTGTCGGTGCACGATCTGGCGCTCACCATGACGCCGTTGACCGCTTCCGGCGCGGAGACCGGACTCGGCACGTTCGTCGCGGACTGCACGCTCGCGAGCGGCCAGGCCAACGTGCTGCACACCTTCACCATCACCGAGGCCGCGGACACGACCCCGCCGTCGGCCCCCGGTGCGGTGACGGTCGGCGAAGTCACCCAGAACAGCGTCGCGTTGTCCTGGGGCGCCGCCACCGACGAGGTCGGCGTGACCGGCTACGACGTCTACCAGGGCGCGACTCTCGTCAAGTCCGTGACGGGAACGTCGGCCACGGTCGACGGCCTAACCCCCGACACGGAGTACGCGTTCACCGTCAAGGCGAAGGACGCCGCGGGCAACGTCTCGCCCGCCACCGCGCCTGCCACCGCCCGGACCGCGAAGGCCCCGGACACGCAGGCCCCGACGGCTCCCGCGAACGTGCATTCGACCGGAACCACCCAGACCAGCGTGACGCTGGCCTGGGACGCGTCGAGTGACAACGTCGGTGTCACGGGCTACGACGTCTTGAAGGGCACCGAGGTCGTCAAGTCGGTCACGGAACCGCAGGCCACGATCGACGGTCTGACGGCCGACACCGAGTACACCTTCACGGTGGTCGCGAAGGACGCGGCGGGCAACGCTTCGGCGGCCAGTGCCGCGGTCACGGCGCGGACGCAGGCCGCGCCCGACACGCAGGCTCCCGGCGTGCCGGGCAACCTGCACGCGACCGGTACCTCCGCCTCCAGCGTCGGCCTGGCGTGGGACGCGTCGAGTGACAACGTCGGTGTCACCGGGTACGACGTCTACAACGGCGGCACGCTGGTGAAGTCGGTGACGGAGACCAGCGCCACCGTCGACGGTCTCGCCGCCGACACCGAGTACACCTTCACCGTCGTCGCCAAGGACGCGGCGGGCAACAGGTCGGAGCCCAGCGCGGCGGTGACCGCCCGGACCGCCACGGTCCCGGACACCGAAGCGCCCAGCGTTCCGGCGGGGCTCGTCACGACCGACGTCACCCAGTCCAGCGTCGCGCTGTCCTGGACCGCGTCGAGCGACAACGTCGGTGTCACCGGGTACGACGTCTACAACGGCTCCACGCTGGTGAAGACCGTGACGGGAACTTCGGCCACTGTGGACGGTCTCGCGCCGGATACCGAGTACTCGTTCACCGTGGTCGCGAAGGACGCCGCGGGCAACGCTTCGGCGGCCAGCGCCGCGGCGACGGCGCGGACGCAGACCGCGCCCGACACCCAGGCCCCCGTCGCGCCGGGCAACCCGCGCTCGACCGGGACCACGCAGACGAGCGTGAGCCTCGAGTGGAACGCGGCGACGGACAACGTCGGTGTCACCGGCTACGACGTCTACAACGGCGGCACGCTGGTGAAGTCGGTGGCCGGGACTTCGGCCACTGTGGACGGTCTCGCGCCGGACACGGAGTATTCGTTCACCGTGGTCGCGAAGGACGCGGCCGGCAACCTGTCGACCCCGAGTGCCGCCATCACCGTCCGGACGCAGGCCGCGCCCGACGCGGTGGCTCCCAGCGTGCCGGGCAACCCGCGCTCGACCGGGACCACGCAGACCAGCGTGAGCCTCGAGTGGGACGCGGCGACGGACAATGTCGGTGTCACCGGGTACGACGTCTACAACGGCTCCACGCTGGTGAAGTCGGCGACGGGTACTTCGGCCATTGTGGACGGTCTCGCGCCGGACACGGAGTATTCGTTCACCGTGGTCGCCAAGGACGCCGCGGGGAACAAGTCGGCCGCCAGCGCGCCGGTCACGGCGAAGACCCAGCCGAACACCTCCCCGGTCGTCAAGTACAGCTACGACCTGACCGGTAAAACGCAGCTGAAGAAGCTCACGGGCCCGATCGACTTGCGCGGCGGCATCAACGCCGCGATCACGCTGGCGAACGGGACCTTCGACGCCGACCTGACGCTGAACCCGACGAGCGCGAACCTCACGCTCTGGGGATTCGTCCCGGTCAAGGCGAAGATCGAGTTCGCTGCGGCGGGCAAGACCACGGGAACCCTGGCCAACGGGGTACTCAAGTCGACCTCGGCGGTGACGGTCAAGCTGCCGCGGATCAGCGTCTTCGGCTTCCCGGTCTCGGCGAGCCCGGCCTGTCAGACGAAGACGCCGGCCCAGATCCCGCTCCAGTCGAAGGCCGGTTTCGACCCGCTGGCCGGTGGCAAGCTCACCGGTTCCTACACCCTGCCGCCGTTGCAGGGTTGCGGGTTCCTCAACGACATCGTCAGCGGTGTCGCCGCCGGCCCCGGCAACACGGTGGAGGTGAACCTGAAGCCGCGTCCGGTGGGCTGACCCCACGGAAACCCTGATCCGGCCCCGTCGCACTCGCGGCGGGGCCGGATCCATGACCGGACCACCGGCGCGAGTGGTCCGGGTTACTCCGATCGGCCCTGCCGGTTGAGGCGGCCAGCGAATAAGTTGCCGCTAACAACAAATCCTGCCGTCGAAGAAGCCTGTGGGAAGGATCGACATGAAATCTCCGAAGCGGCGTCGCGCGACAGTCGCGCTGCTGACCGCGGCGGCGCTCCTGGCGTCCACGCCGGTGAGCGCCGCACCGCTGGCGGACGCGCCCGGCGCACCGGGTACCGGGGCGGCCTGGACGACCGGGGGCAAAGAAGGTTTCGGCACCGCCACCAACGCGGCGTCGAAGGTCTGGTTCACCCTCGGCCAGGGCATCAATCACGAGATCTACTACCCGACCGTGGACGTCGCCAACGTCCAGGACCTGCAGTACGTGGTGTCCGACGGTGCCGGGTTCACGCAGTTGGAACGCGACCACACCACCAAACAGCTGGTGCTCACCGACCCGCGCTCCCTGAGCTACCGGCAGATCAACACCGCCACCAATGGGCGGTACCGGATCACCAAGACCCACACCGCCGATCCTGCCCGGTCCACGGTGCTGATCCAGACCAGGTTCGAGGTGCTCAGCGGTGGTCCGCTGCGGTTGTACGCGCTGTACAACCCGTCCCTGAACAACAGCGGCATGGGGGACACCGGCGCCACCGCTGGCGGGCAGCTGGTCGCTTCGGACGGGCCGGTCTCCAGCGCCCTGGCCGCCTCCACCGGCTTCGTCAAGGCGACCAGCGGCTACAGCGGGACCGCGAGCGACGGCTACGTCGACCTGAGCGGTGATCACGTTCTCGGCACGCAGTACGACACGGCGTCGACACCGGGGAACCTGGTGCAGCTGGGGCAGATCCCCGTGGGGGCCGACACCACCTTCACCCTCGCGATCGGGTTCGGCGGTGATCGCGGCGCCGCGTCGGCGAACGCGTCGGCCTCGCTCGCGGGTGGTTTCGGGGCGGCGGACACCGCGTACCGGTCCGGCTGGAGCGGCTATCTCTCCTCGCTGGCCGCGGTGCCCCGTTCGATCACCGGCGCCGGCTTGACCACGCAGTACAACGTGGCGCTGATGACGCTCAAGGCCCACGAAGACAAGACCTATTCGGGGGCGAACGTCGCCTCGCTCACCAACCCCTGGGGCGAGGCGAAAGACGCGAACGGCACGGGGGACTGCGGGTATCACGCGGTCTGGTCCCGTGACCTCTACCAGGTCTCGACCGCGCAGATCGCGGCGGGCGATTCGGCGGCGGCCCACCGTTCGGTCGACTACCTGTTCACCGTCCAGCAGCGGCCGGACGGTTCGTTCCCGCAGAACACCCGGCTCGACGGCACCAATTGCTGGACCAGCCTGCAGATGGACGAGGTCGCCTTCCCGATCGTGCTCGCGTGGCAGCTGGGCCGGTCCGACGCGGGGATGTGGGCGAAGGTGAAGAAGTCCGCGGACTTCCTCGTCGCGAACGGTCCTTCGACCCCGCAGGAACGCTGGGAGGAGAACGGCGGCTACTCGCCGTCCACCATCGCCGCGGAGATCGCCGGGCTGATCTGCGCCGCCGACATCGCCGAACGCAACGGCGACACGACGGCGGCCGCCCGGTACCGCGAAACCGCGGACCGGTGGCAGGCGCAGGTCAGCGCCTGGACGTTCACCACGTCCGGTCCGCTCGGTGACGGCCGGTACTTCCACCGCATCGACGGCAATGGCAATCCCGACGACGGCCAGAACGTCTTCCTGCAGAACGGCGGCGGAAACCACGACGAACGCGCCATCATCGACGCCGGCTTCCTGGACCTCGTCCGCCTCGGCGTGAAACCGGCGGCCGATCCGGACGTCGCCGCCTCTCTGTCCGAAGTGGACTCCACGCTGAAGGTAAACACCCCCAACGGCCCGATGTGGTACCGGTACAACCACGACGGCTACGGCGAAACCGCTTCCGGCGGCCCGTACACCGGTGCCGGTGTCGGACGGCTGTGGCCGCTGCTCACCGGTGAGCGCGGGGAGTACGAGCTGGCCAACGGCCGACCGGCGACGACGCATCTGGCGACCATGGCCGCCTCGGCGAATCCCGGTTACCTGATCCCCGAACAGGTCTGGGACCGGCAGAGCGCCGGTGGGTTCACCTTCGGCGAAGGCACCGGCTCGGCGACGCCGCTGGCCTGGTCGATGGCGCAGTTCGTGCGGCTGGCTCACTCGATCGACGCGGGGGCCCCGGTCGAGACGCCGTCGGTGGTCAAGCAGCGCTACAGCGCGGCGTGCTCCGCCGTTTCGGCGAAGTTCACGGTGAACGCCACGACTTCGTGGGGCCAGAACATCTTCGTCGTCGGCGACCGGCCCGAACTCGGTGCGTGGAACCCGGCGAACGCGGTCCCGATGTCGTCGGCCGACTATCCTTTGTGGACGGCGAACGTCACGCTGCCGAAGGGAGCGGCCTTCCAGTACAAGTACATCCGCAAGGAGGGCGGCGCCGTAACGTGGGAATCGGGCGCGAATCGGGCGGGCACCGCTTCGGGTGGCTGCACGATGGCGTTGAACGACACCTGGCGGCCCTGAGCCCTCGTGAGTGGACGGGCGGTTGCCCGCTCGAGGTACGTGAAGGCCCCCTTCACTGCGCCAGGCGCAGTGAAGGGGGCCTTCACGTACTCGTCGTGCTGGAGCTGGGCGCCGTGCCTGGCCGGAGGCGTTGCGAAAGCCACTTTCGCAACCTTCAATGTTGCGAAAGTGGCTTTCGCAACCCGGCCCATCAGGAACCAAGGGCCGCGCCTTTGACCTGCGGTGACGCCGGTCCGGGAGACGTGATCTCACGAATTCGCGCGGCGACAGGCCCACGATGGGACACTGTTATCCGTCCGGGACATGGCGCGGAGGGGGCGCAGTGGGATGGCGAGTGGGGCGGCTGCCACGCTGGCGGCACTTCTCACCGAGTACAAGGAGCGGAGCGGGCTGAGCTACGAACAGCTCGGGCGCAAGGTGCGTTCGAGCCGGTCGACCGTGCACCGTTACTGCACCGGAAGGAACGTTCCCACGACGTTCGCGCCGGTCGAGGCGATCGCGACGGTGTGCGGCGCGAGCCGGGAGGATCTCGCGAAGCTGTACCGGGTGTGGGAGCGCGCGGACCTGGGCGGTACCACCTTCCCCGAGCCGCCGGTCATCCGGGAAAGCGACGCGGCGGAGCCCGCTGGCGGGCGGCCGCTGACCAGGATCGCGCTCGTCGTGGTCCTCGGAGCCGTCCTGCTCGCCGGAGGCGCCATGGCGAACCCGCCGGACCGGCGGGCGCCGGTCACCGCGCCCGCCGTCCAGGCGGCGATGTGGACGAGCGCGCCACGCCCGCTCGACCCGGAATTCGTCGGGGTGACGGCGAATTCCAACACCGGGCTGATGCCGGCGTTCCGGGTCGGATCGGTCCGGTTGTGGAACACGCGCACGCGGTGGCAGAACCTGGAGCCCGTCCGCGGCAGTTACGACTGGGAAACACTCGAACGGCTGGTGAACGGCGCCCGTGGTGCCGGTTTCCCGGTGACCATGACCTTCGGTGGCACCCCGTCGTGGGCGAGCCCCACCAGCCCGAAGTCCGTCTACACCGACGATTCCCGCACCGGACCGCCCGACGACCTCGCCGACTGGGAACGTTTCGTGCGGTCCGTGGTCGAGCAGTATCGCGGCCGGATCGACGCCTATGAACTTTGGGACATGGCCAATCATCCGGACTTCTTTTCCGGTTCGATGGCCGGGCTGGTGGAGATGACGCGCAGGGCGAGCCAGGTGATCAAGTCCGCCGACCCCGCCGCCACCGTGGTCTGCCCGTCGATGGGTGAGCTCTGGGATCCCGCGGCGTTCGACGGATTCCGGCGGTTCGCGAAGCTCGACGGCTACGACCATTGCGACGCCGCCGCGATGAAACTGGCTCCCCGCAACGACTCCGACCCGCCGGAGACGATGCTGCCGCTGGCACAGGAGATCGAGAAGGTATTGCATGAAGCCGGCGTCGGCATCAGGTTGTGGAGCACCGGCTCGGCCTATGACGTGAACAGGCAACGGTCCGTCGACGCCGATCGGGGCGCGCAGCACGCGGTCCGGTTCTTCCTTTCCGGTCTCTACGCGCAATACCGCCGCATGTACTTCTACAACTGGGGCAGCGCCAAGATCCCCATCGTGCTGCAGCCCGCGGGCGGTCCGCAGACCAAGGCGGCACGACATGTGGAACGCCTGCACACCTGGCTGGCGGGCAGCCGGATCCATTCCTGCGGGCAAGGGCGCGCGGCCGGATTGCCCGATCACCTGTGGCAGTGCCGCTTCGATCAGGGTGGCAAGGCCTTCCTGATCTGGTGGGCCATCGACCGGTCCGAGCGGATCCCGGCGGTTCAGGGCGCCACGTCGGTCGAGGACCTCGACGGAACCGTCACGCCGGTGGAACCCGGTGCCGAGGTCACCGTCACCGGCAGCCCGATCCTGCTGAAACTGGGCTGAGGCGTCAGCCGCCGTTCAAAGTGGACACGACCGCCGCCACGGTCACCGTGTTGAACACGAAGGCGATGACCGCGTGCGTGGTCACGGTCCGGCGCATCTCCCGGGAGACGACGTCCACATCTGTCGTCCCGAAGGTCGTCATCACGGACACCGCGAAGTAGATGTAGTCGGACCACTCGGCGGGACCGTCGCCGGGGAACCGCAGGGCGTCGCCTTGTTCGACGACGTCGTCCGCGTGGTAGGCGATCGCGAACGACACCAGGACGCAGATCCACGCGACGACGACCAGTGCCACCGCGACGCCGACGCGCGCGCCCGCCGGCAGGCTCTCGCCGCCGAATCCCGGCATCCACACCACCGCCACCGCCAGCGCGGCCGCCGCGATGACGATCGACACCCCCGGCCCCGGCGCGGTCCCGAAGATGTACCGCTGCGCGAACGTGCCGCGGCTTTCCCGGCTCGCCCAGTCGTGGATCTGTTCGGAGGTCGCCGCGCCGAACGCGGCCACCGTCACGACGAGGTAGCCGACGAGATACGCGAGAAGGACCAGAACGCTCGCGTCCACCATCGTGAACGACAGCACGTCTTCGCCCAGCACGGCCACCGACGCGGCGACGACCAGCGCGAACGCGGCGCTCAAGCCGCTCCTGCGGCGCTCGGACAGCCAGGCCCGAGCCGTTTGGCGAGACAGCGTGATCTCCTTTCGTCGATGATCGGGTCAGTTTCGCACGCGGTACTCCGTTCCAGTGATGTGACATTTCATGGCAACCTGTCAGACTTCGGGAGCGTCGAAGGAACACTTCCGGAGTACGAGGGGGACGAATGGGGCAGGGGTTCTCGGTCGAGCCGGCCGCGGTGCGCGCGCTGGGAGACCTGGTCCTGCGGGCGAGCGCGGGCGCCGACTCCTATCGGCTTTGGTTCGAACGGCTGGTCGGGGCCGGGTTCGACACTGAACGCGGCGAAGGTTTCCTGGCCGCCGCCTGGCCGAAACTGGACGAGTGGCAGCGCGCGGCGCTGACCCAGTCGGGGTTCGCGGCCAATCTCGCCGCGGGCGGCGGACACGAACTGCGGTGCGTCGCGCACTGGTACGGCGTGGTGGACGCACGCGCGGCCGAGTTGCTGGACCGGCTCAACCCGGAGCCGGACGCCGCGCGGATCCCGGCGGACGAAGTGCGCGACCCGGCGGGGGCCGCGGCGTTCCGCGACGCCGTCCTGGTCGGATACGGCGGACCCGACCCGACGGCCATCACCGATCCGTCCTGGTGGCCGGTGAAGGCCGAGCAGGAACGCGAGAAGCTGCTCGATCTCGGCGGGTCGCTGGGCGACGTCGCCGAGGTGATCAAGATGCTCACCGGGTCCGACAAGGACTTCATCACCATGCTCGCCGACCTGCTCGTCGGCGACTGGACCGTGCTGCAGGAGCAGGCGGTGCTCTACCACGACGCCGCGATCGGGCTGGAGAACATCGCGGCCAACATCGACCAGGGCCGGTTCGGGATCCAGGGGGTGTGGGCGGGGGAGGCCGCCGACCGCGCGAAGAACTGGCTGGCCGACTACCGCGCCTGCGTGCTGCAGCTGGCTCAGTACTTCCACGGCGCGTGCCGGGCGATCCAGGCGCTGGCGAAGCTCGCGTACCACATGATGCAGGAGATCAGGCACGGTTACAGCTCGGCGATCGACATCGCGCTGCTGATCCTCACCAAGGGCAAGAAACTCGGGCTGGAGCGCGGGGTCCGGGTGGCGGAGATCATCAGCGAAGCACTGTCCGAGCTGGGACGCCGCGGCAAGCTCGTCAACATCTTCCAGGATCCCGAGCTGCGCGACATCATCCACCTGGTGCTGTCGTTCAACGAGATCGTCGGGATCATCCAGACCTGGATCAGCGCCGCGCTCGGGCTGGCACACGCTTTCGCGGGGGAGAAGACGCTCGACGAACTGCTGGAAGCCACCATCGCGATGGGCGAACCGCCGCAGTGGCCGCAGGACTACGAACACCGGGACGCCGAGTGCCCGGCCAAGAGCAGGCGGGTGAAGCTGTGACGGGACACGAGCTCTTCGGCTCCGAGCAGGGCGAGCGGGCACGGCAGACGGCCATGCGGCTGCTGGCGGCGACCGGCGGCGCCGCCGGGGACTTCGCGGGGGAGGTGCTCGCCGGGCGACGGCGGCCGCACGAACTGCTGGCCCACGGTCCGGTCCTGGACGAATTCGTCCAGGAGGCGCGCGGCTGGTGGCGGATCATCGACGCGTTGCCCGCCGAGGAACGTCAGCGGCTCGCCGGCGAAGCCTGGTCGTCCTTGGAACGGCAGGTCGGCGAACTGGCCACTTTGGACGTCGACGACGCCGTCGCGGAGCTGGAAAAGCTGTCCGCGCCGGCGCCGGAACCGCCCGCGCGGAAACCCCGCCCCCGTGACGACGAGGACGACGACTGGTCCGAGCGGTCCTATCTGGAGCCGCTCTGAGCCGGGGAGTCGTCCGCCGTCGCGTTGGCCTCGTCGATCCGGGCCATATGCTCTTCGGCCCAGTTCCGGAGCGCCGCCAGCGGGACGTCGAGCGACCGGCCCAGGTCGGTCAGCCGGTAGTGCACGCGGGGTGGCACGGTGGGCTCCACCCGGCGCGCGACGAGGCCGTCACGGACCAGGCTGTGCAAGGTCACCGACAGCATCTTCTGGGACACACCGGGAATCCGGCGCCGTAACTCGGCGAATCGGACCTCGCCCGGAGCCGCCTCCGCGAGGACCTTGACCGCCATCGACGTCCATTTCGTGCCGATGCGGTCCAGCAGACGGCGAGTGGGGCATTCGGGGTCGAACAGATCGCCGCGCCGTGTCCGCTCGGAGGTCACCTGGAGCTCACCACCTGTGGGGAAAGTGCCGACTTGGCGGCACGCCGGAAGTTACCTACGGTTTTCTGGTAACCAATGGTAACCACAGTGGAGGCGACGTGCCCGAGGTACGACGGATCGGCATCAACGGCATCGAGGTCGACGTGGCCGTCGCGGGCAGCGGACCCGCGGTCCTGCTGCTCCACGGCTTCCCGCACACCTGGCGGCTCTGGAGCGAGGTCATCGGCCCGCTGGCCGGGAACCACCGGGTCATCGCCCCGGATCTGCGCGGGCTCGGCGGCAGCACCCGCGCCGCGGACGGCTACGACGCGGGCACGCTGGTCGCCGACGCCGAAGGCATCCTCGACACCCTCGGCGAACCCACTGCGGACGTCGTCGCCATCGACGCCGGCACACCGGTCGCCCTCCTGCTCGCGTTGCGGCGGCCGGATCTGGTTCGGCGGCTCGTCGTGATGGAGTCGCTGGCAGGTGCGCTGCCTGGCGCAGAGGACTTCCTGGCGGGCGGCCCGCCGTGGTGGTTCGGCTTCCACGCCGTTCCCGGCCTCGCCGAAAAGGTCCTGATCGGGCACGAGGCGGAGTACATCGACTGGTTCATCGAGGCGGGCACGCTCGGGCGCGGCGTGCCGCCCGAGATCCGCGACGCCTTCGTCGACGCCTACACCGGGCAGGACGCCCTGCGCTGCGCCTTCTCCTACTATCGCGCCATGCCGGACTCCGCGCGCCAGATCGGCGAAGCAGTGGCGGGCGGTCGCCTCACCATGCCCACGATGACGATCGGCGCCGACCCGGTCGGCAGTGCGCTGGAACGGCAATTGCGTCCCGTCGCCGACGACCTCACCGGTCACCTCATCGAGGACTGCGGCCACATCATCCCGCTGGACCGGCCCGCGGAACTGCTCCGCCTGCTGACCCCGTTCCTCGCCGTCCCTTGAGTCCCAGGCACGATCAAGCGCATGACGCGTGAGGCAGAGGACGGTTCGCTGTACGGCACGATCTTCCGGCGACGGGACACCAGGGCCGAGTTCACCGGGGAGCCGATTCCGGAAGAGGTGCTGCGCCGTGTGCTGAGCGCGGCCCACGCCGCGCCGAGTGTGGGCCTGTCGCAGCCCTGGGATTTCGTCGTGGTGTCCGATGTGGACCTTCGAAAGCGGTTTCGCGAGCACGTGCTGGCCGAACGGGAGGTTTTCGAGGATCGGCTGGACGCCGGACGGGCCGGTGTCTTCGCGAACATCAAGATCGAGGGGATCGTCGAGTCCTCCGCCGGGATCGTGGTCGGCTACGACCCGGCACGCGGTGCGCCCGACGTGCTGGGAAGGCACGCTATCGCCGACACCGGCCTGTACTCGGTGTGTCTGGCCATTCAGAACCTTTGGCTGGCGGCGACCGCCGAAGGGCTCGGCGTCGGCTGGGTCAGCTTCTATCGTGAGGAGTTCCTGCGCGAATTGGTCGGTTTCCCCGGAAATGTCCGTCCAGTGGCGTGGTTGTGCGTCGGCCCGGTGCGGGACCTGCCCACCGTCCCCGATCTGGAGCGGCACGGCTGGCGGGAACGGCTTCCGCTCGACGCCGTGCTGCACCACGAACGGTACGAGCCGCGTGGATGAGCAAGCGCCCGATTCAGGCGATTGACTCAGGGGTGAGGCAAAGGTGGCGTGTTGCGAAAGTGGCTTTCGCGACGTCGTTTCGCCGCTCGGGTGTTCCCAATGTCGCATTTGGGACGCTGAGTGTCTCTAATGCGACATTGGGAACACCCGAACCCCAGCGTGCCGCCGCAAGCGCCGCGTGAGCCGAGTTTGTCCCGAAAGCCGGCGGGGCCACGAGCGGACCCCATGAAGTGTCCCTTGTGGACGAACAAGGCCGCTTATCCCTCACCAGGCCGGTCCCGGCCGGCCAGGGCGGCCGCGATCAGCGCGACAGCCGGATCGGCGTCCCCGGCGAGCCGCTCCAGCATGCCGCCTGCCTTGGTCCCGGGAATCTCCGCCAGGGCCTGGACCACGCGGATCCGGACCGCGGAATCCTCGGTGAGCGCGTCGGCCAAGGCGGCCACGATCCGTTCCTCCGAGCGTGGGTTCTCCACCAGCGCGCCCAGGACCTCCGCGGCTTCGACGTCGTTCGTGCCGTCGACCACCATGCGGACCAGGACGGGGATGGCCGCCGTCGTGCCCCTTCCGCCCAAGGCGAGAGCGGCGGGCCCGCGCACTCTCGCGTCGGAGTCCCCGAGCGCCTCCGTGAGCGCCTTGCCCGCTTCCTCGCCAGGGATCTCGGCGAGCGCCAGCACCGCGCGCTGCCGGACGTCGGCGTCGTCGGCGCGCAAGCCTGCCGCCACCTCGGCCACCCCGTCGCCGCCCGCCCGCGCGAGGGCCCAGCGCAGGGCACCGGCGACATTCGGATCGGCCTCGGTCAGGATCGCGCCGGCGATCCGGTCGGCGGGAACCGGCAGGTCTTCGGCCGGGTTCAGTGCGGCCTGCTGGCGGCGCGCAGCGTGAGGCGAAGTGAGCCCTCGCAGGAGTTCCACGATGCGAAGGGCGTCCTGCCAGTCCGAGGGCGCGGACGCGTCGACCGTGCGCAGCCGCGCGAGCAGTTCCTGTTCCTGGTTCAACCGGTCTTCCGCCTGGCGGATGAGATCGCCGACCAGCGCCGACGGCGTGAAGGTCGGGTCCTCCAGCGCGCGCGAGATCTGGCGCAGCGACAATCCCAGCGAGCGCAGGCTCTCCACATGGAAGATCCGGCGGATGTCCTCGTCCTGGTACTCCCGGTAGCCGCCGACGGTGCGTCCCGTCGGCCGCACCAGCCCGAGGGAGTCGTAGTGGCGCAGCATCCGGGAGCTCACCCCCGAACGCCGCGCCACCTCGCCGATCAGCACGCCGATCCTCCTGTCCGTTGCGGACCGAGCGCGATGATCCGTTTCGCTTCGTCCGCGGTCACGTCGAACCCGGCCTCCGGGTCGCGGAGGAGCCGCTCCGTGGCGAAGGCGTGTGCGCGCACCGCGTCGTCGCGGCTCTCCGAGGCCTTCCGCAGGGCAGGCTCGCAGGCGTCCCCGAGCGCGACGAGCGCCCGGCTGAGGCTCAGCCGCCGGTTCCGGTCACCACGGCCGAACTCGGTGGCCAGCTCCGCGGCGAGTTCGGCTCGCAACCCCTCCGGCACGAGGATGACGGCCGCACGCCAGGCACTTCGCGCCACCTCGTCGTCGGCGTCGTGCAGCAGGGAGCCGGTGATCGCGGGCCAGGCGGCGCGGTCCCCGATCTTCGACAGGGTGTGCAACGCCTGACTCCGTGCCTGTGCCCGCCCGGATCGAAGCTCCACCAGGAGCCGGGGCACCGTGCTCGACGGCGGGAGACGGGTCAGTGCCCAGGTGAGCATGTCGCGGACGAAGAAGTCCGGCTCGATCGCGCAACGGGCGACGAGGGCGTCGGTGAAGCGCGCGTCGGGCCGGGTGCCCGCGGCCATGGCGGCCTTGAGCCTCATTGACGAGTCCTCGGCTCCGAGCGCGTCGAGCAGCGGTGTGTCCGTGGTCGGGTTCATGGGGAACCACCTCCTGCGCTTCAGTGAAGACCTTGTCACGATGTCAAGGTCAACCCCGGAGCGCCGGGACCCGGCGTGTCGGCCTCAGCGCAGCTTGTCGACCTCGGCGATCCGCTCCCAGCGGGCACCGAGCGCGTTGAGCAACGCCGCCATGTCGACGTCGTCGTCGCCGTCGAGGAGCGCCTTGTCCAGGCGGCGGGCCCGGCGGTTCACCTGGCTCAGGACCGACTTGCCCTCGTCGGTGAGCGAAAGCAGTTTGCGGCGCGCGTCGTGCGGGGATTCGACGCGCTGGATGAGACCCCGCCGTTCGAGCCTGCGGCACAGGTCGGCCATCGTCGAGGTGTCGAGCGCGACGGCTCCCGCGAGGGAACTCTGGTCGCTGCCGGGATAGGCGCGGACCGCCGACAGGACCGCGAACTGGGGACCGGTCAGCACCGGATCCACGTGGCGGTTCCACGCGGCGAGGTACGCCTGGTACAGCCTGCGCGCGCCGTAGCCGGGAGCCGCCAGCAGGTCCGACGGCGTCGCGGGAGTGACGGCCGGCGTGTCGTCCCTGCGCCGGCCCGTGCGCGCCGATTCAACCATCGTTGCTCCTTGTCGGCTCCAACCCGCTGCCCGGGCCCCCGCGGTGATCCTACGTGTCCGGACGGTCGCTCACGGGAAGGTGGCCGAGATCTGTCCTCCGCCATCTCTTGCGTATCCGGATAGTACGTGTTCGTATGAAGGCCGGTCTTCCGTACCCGGATAGTACGTGCTCGGATCAATATGGAGGTGGTCGGCGATGGACCGGAACCTGTTCAACGACATCTGTTTGCGCCAGCTGACGTTCTCGGGGGTGCACGAGGGCGAGACCGTGGTGGTGCTGACCCGCGGCGGTGAGCGGGCGGAGTACGCCGACGCCTTCCTGTGGGCCGCCCAGCAGCTGGGCGCCTCGGCGTACCACATGCGGCTGCCGTCGCCCGTCAGCGCCGCGGGCGCGTGGGCGGTCGGTGACTCGGGGCTCGGGAACATCCCGCTGGCGGTCGAGGCGCTCAAGAGCGTGGACATGGTGGTCGACTGCACGTTCCTGTTGTTCAGCAAGGAACAGTTCGCCATCCAGGACGCGGGCACCCGGATCCTCACCGCCGTCGAACCGCCCGAGCTGCTGGCCAGGCTCATGCCGACGAAGGAACTGCGCGAGCGGGTGGAGATCGGCGCGGAACTGCTCGCCAAGGCGGGCACGATGCGGATCACCAGCCCCGCGGGTACCGACGTCACCTATCAGCTCGGCGTGTACCCGACGCTGTCCGAATACGGCTACACCGACACTCCCGGCCGCTGGGACCACTGGCCGGCGGCGTTCGTGTTCACCGGCGGCGCCGACGACGGCGTCGACGGGAAGATCGTCCTTTCGCCGGGAGATGTCCTGCTGCCGTTCAACACCTACGTACAGACCCCGGTGGAAATCACCATCGAGCAGGGATTCATCCGGGACATCCGCGGCGGGGCCGGGTCGTCCGGGCTCGACGCGGATCTGCTGCGCTCGTACATCGAGAGCTTCGACGATCCGCGCGGCTACGGCATGAGCCACGTGGGCTGGGGGCTCGACGAGCGCGCCCACTGGCACGGCCTGACCCAGTTCCCCGGCGGGATGGGGATGGAACTGCGGAGTTTCTACGGCAACGTCATGTTCTCCATCGGCCCCAACAACGAACTCGGCGGCCCGAACGACACGCCGTGCCACTTCGACATCCCGATGCGCGGCAATTCCCTTTACCTGGACGACGAACTGATCGTCGACAACGGTGAGCTGACCGTGGCCGAGATGCGTCCGGCGGCCCGCCGATGAGCGACCACCACATCGGGATGATCGTCCCGAGTTCGAACCTCACCATGGAGACCGAGCTGCCGCGGATGCTGCGCGCCAGGGAGGAGGCCGAGCCAGGGGACCGGTTCGTCTTCCACTCCGCGCGCGCCAGGATGCGGCACGTCGAACCCGAACAACTGCGGGCGATGAACGCCCAGGCCGGGCGCGCGGCGGCCGAACTCGCCGACGCCAAGCCCGACGTGGTCGCCACCGCGTGCCTGGTGGCGATCATGGCCCAGGGACCCGGTTATCACTGCACCGCCGAGGACGACATCACGCGCGTGCTGCGCGAAGAAGGTTGCGAGTCACCGGTCGTCTCCAGCGCCGGCGCGCTGTTGTCCGGGCTGAGCGCGCTCGGCGCCCGCAAGGTCGCGATCATCACGCCGTACATGAAGCCGCTGACCAAGGCGGTGGCGGAGTACATCGAGGACGCCGGGTTCGAGGTCGCCGACGCGCTTTCGCTCGAAGTGGCGGACAACCTCGCCGTCGCCCGGCTGGATCCCGCGGGGCTGCGAGAGCACCACCGCGAACTGAATCTGTCCGATGTGGACGCTTTGGTGCTCTCCGCCTGTGTCCAGATGCCTTCGCTGCCCGCGATCCAGCCGGTGGAGGACGAGATCGGGCTCCCGGTCCTCTCGGCGGCGACGGCCACGACGTTCCGGATCCTCTCGGAACTCGGCGTGGAGCCTTGGGTGCCCGGTGCCGGCAGCTTGCTCAGTGGCGCGAAAGCTATGACGAAGACGGGAGGCGGGCATGGCCGCGAGTCAGTCGTTTGAGGTCGTTGTCGTCGGTGGCGGGCTCGGTGGGCTCTGCGCCGCGTTGTCCCTGCGGCAACGGGGTCTGCGCGTCACCGTGGTCGAGGCCGCCCCGGAACTGGGCGAGATCGGCGCCGGCATCCAGACCGCGCCGAACGCGAGCCGGATCCTCATCGGGCTCGGCCTGCGTGCCCGGCTCGAGCGGGTGCGGACGGAGCCGCAGGACCAGGTGCGCCGTCGCTGGGCAGACGGGAGCATCATCGCCCAGCTGGAGCTGGGCAGGCGCGTGATCGACCAGTACGGCGCGCCCTATTGGCACTATCACCGCGCCGACCTGCACGGAGTGCTGCTGGACGCCTGCCTCGATCCGGACGTCCCCGGTCCGGTGGTGCGGGTGGCGACCGGCGCGCGGGTGGTCGACCTCGACCGGTCGGTGCCGGACCGGCCGACGGTGATCACCGCCGACGGACGCCGGTTCACCGGTGACATCGTGGTCGGAGCGGACGGCATCCGGTCTTCGGTGCGCGATCTCGCCGGCTTCGACGACACCCTCGCGTTCTCCGGCGAGATGGCCTACCGTGCCCTGATCTCCGGGGACCTGATCGCGCAGGATCCCGCCACCCGGTTCCTGGTCGACCGGTACCACTCCACGATCTGGTACGGCCCCAACAAACACCTGGTGCACTACATGATTCGCGGCGGGGAGTACCTCAACGTGGTCGCGATCGTGCCGTGCACCGAAACGGTGGCCAAGGACTGGAGCGGCCCGGCCACCGCCGCCGAACTCGCCGCGGAGTACCACGACTGGGACGATCGGGTTCCGACGATGCTGGCGAAGGCGAAGGACGAGGACGTCTCGGTGTGGGCGATGTACCGCCGCCGCCGTGACCCGGTCTGGGTCGACGGCCGGGTCGCCCTGCTCGGCGACGCGTGCCACGCGATGCTGCCGTACCAGGCGCAAGGCGCGTCCCAGGCGATGGAAGACGCCGCGGTGCTGGCCGAGGAGCTGGGGCGGGTCACTCGCGACGGGATCGACGGAGCCTTGGTCCGCTACGTGGACCGGCGTGCCAAGCACGCGGGCATGGTCCAGGACGCTTCGCTGCAGAACATGGACTTCTACCATCTGCCCGACGGTCCCGAGCAGCGCGAACGGGACGAGAAGCTGCGGCGCTTCGACGGCGAATCCGACGTGTCCTACGACTGGCTGTGGAACGGCAGCCCGCTCACCGACCCCGACACCGAGTCCATCCACTACCAGTTCGCCCGCTGAGGCGAGCTGGCCGGCAATCGCATCGGAGTGGTTCATGCGTACTGGTGATCAGATCGTCCAGGACCTGCCCTGGCGTTGGAGCGTGCAGGGAAAGATCTTCCTCATCGGCGGGCTGGGCTACATGTTCGATGCCTGGGACGTCGCGCTGAACGGATTCCTCACCCCGCTGGTCGGGACGGAATTCGGGTTGTCCGCCGGCGGGAAGGGCCTGGTGGCCACCGCGAACCTGATCGGCATGGCCGTCGGCGCGGTCGTCTGGGGCACGATCGCGGACCGGATCGGCCGGAAACGGGCGTTCAGCGTCACGCTGCTGCTGTTCGCGCTGTTCTCCGTGCTCGGGGCGTTCGCCCCCAACGTCGAGACGTTCCTGGCCCTGCGTTTCCTGGCGGGGATCGGCCTCGGCGGCTGCATCCCGGTCGATTACGCGATCGTCAGCGAATTCTCCCCGCGCAAGCATCGCGGCCGGGTCCTGTCCGCGATGGACGGCTGGTGGCCGATCGGGACCACGCTGGCCGCCGTCACCGCGACGCTGCTGCTCCCGGTCGAGGGGAACTGGCGCTGGATGCTGGTGCTGATGATCCTGCCGGCGCTGCTGCTGTTCTGGGTGCGGCGTGGGGTCCCGGAATCACCGCTGTACCTGGTGCGCAAGGGCCGCGAGGCGGAGGCGCGGGCCGTGATCGACGATCTCGTGCGCCGCACGGGCGCGACACCGGAGCCGTACTCGGTCCCGCCCGCGGTGGTCGAGGACACCCGTGGTGGCGCGGTCGCGGCCGCGTTCGACCAGCTGCGCCGGGTGTGGGCGTTCAACCCGCGGATCACGGCGGTGGCGTGGTCGCTGTTCATCAGCGTCATGCTGGTCTACTACGCCGCGCTCAGCTGGATGCCGTCGATCCTGCGGGCTCAGGGATTCGGCGAGATCGCCGCCTTCGCGTCGACCGCGCTCATGAACGCGACCGGCATCGTCGGTGTCGCGGTGGCCGTGCTCCTGGTCGACAAGGTCGGCCGCAAGCGGATCATCATGGTCGCCGGCCCGCTCACCGCGCTGTCGCTCGTGGTGTTCTCCCTGCTGCTCGACACGCCTGCCGCGGCGGTCGTGGCGATCGGCGCGTTCGGCCTGTTCGCGCTGGTGGTCATCCCGGTGATGTACGCCTACGTGTCCGAGCTGTACCCGACGGAACTCCGGGCTTCGGGATTCGGCTGGGCGTCGTCGTCGAGCCGGGCGATCACCGGTTTCGCGCCGCTGCTGTTCGGGAGCGTGCTGTGGCCGGTGCTCGGCTTGCCCCTCACCTTCGCCGTGCTGGGTGTCCTCGTGGTGGCCGCGGTCCTGTTCATGATGACGGGCGCGCCGGAGACCCGCGGCCGCGAACTCGACCGGATCGTCGACCCGGTCGAGCCATCCGCCGAGACCAGGCCGGCTCTGTGAAGCCCGCCGCGTTCCGGTACCACCGGGCCCACGACGTCACCGACGCCGTCGGCCTGCTCGGCGAGCTCGCCGCGGCGGGCGAGGACCCGAAGCTCATCGCGGGCGGGCAGAGCCTGATGCCGATGATGAACTTCCGGCTCGCCCGGCCGACGGCGCTGGTGGATCTGGGACCGCTGCGCCGGGAACCGGCGTTGAACTCGGTCCGGCGTAACGGTTCCAGCCTCACGATCGGCGCGCTGGTCACGCACCGGACGGTCGAGGTGTCCGAGTTCGGGCCGGATTTCGACGTGCTCTCCCGCGCGATGCGGTGGGTGGGGCATCTGCCGATCCGGTCCCGCGGCACGGTGGCGGGCAGCGTCGTCCACGGTGACGCGACCGCCGAGTGGTGCCTGCTGGCCCTGCTGCTCGACGCGGTGATCGTCGCCGAAGGCCCGCGCGGGCCGAGGGAGATCCCGGCCGAGGAGATGTTCCACGGCTTCTACACCACGGCCGTCGAACCGGACGAGGTCGTGACCGCGGTGCGCTTCACCCGCCCGTCGCCGCGGGCCGCGCTGACCGAGTTCGCCCGCCGCCACGGCGATTTCGCGATCGTCGACGCCGCCGTGAGCATCGACGCGGAGCGCGGTGGCCGGGTCGTGCTCGGCGGCGTCGCGCCCGCGCCGGTCAGGGTGCCCGAGGCCGAGGCGCTGCTCGACGGCGGCGCACCCGGCCCGGAGCTGTTCGCCGCGTGCGGGGAGGTCGCGGCGGCGGCCATCGATCCGCCCGACGACGCGGCGGGCAGTGCCGCCTACCGCCGTCGTCTGGCGCGCACCCTCGTCACCCGGGCGCTGCACGAGGCTTGGGAGAAAGGAGAAACGCGATGACCGCGCGGTTCGACGGGCGCAACGGCCGCTGGGTCGGCGCGTCCGTGCCCCGGCGCGAGGATCCCCGGTTCCTCACCGGCCGGGGCCGCTTCGTCGACGACATCCAGCTGCCCGGGATGCTGCACGCGGCCTTCGTCCGTTCGACGGTCGCGCACGGCACGATCACCGGGATCGACCTTTCGGCCACCCTGGCGGTCGAAGGAGTCGTTGCCGCGTACACGGCGGAAGACCTGGACCTCGGGGACATCGTCGCCCTGCTCGACCGTCCGCCCGAGGAGTTCTCGCCGACCGCGATGCCGATCCTCGCCAGGGAGAAGGTGCGGTTCACCGGCGAACCGGTTGCGCTGGTCGTCGCGCGCGATCCGTACACCGCCGAGGACGGCGTCGAAGCCGCCGTGGTGGACTACGAGCCACTCGGGGCGATCGTGTCGGAGGAATCGGCGTTCGCCGCGGACGCGCCGCTCGTCCACGACGAAGCGCCGGGCAACGTGCTGGTCGACGTGTCGATGTTCGACACGCCCGGTGTCGACGCGGCGTTCGAGGCGGCCCGCGCGGGCGGCGGCCGCGTGGTCGAAGTCGTCACGAAGAGCGGACGGCAGAACGCGCTCCCGCTCGAAACGCGGGGAGTGGTCGCCTCCTGGGACGACCACGACGACCAGTTGCTCGTCCAGATGTGCACCCAAGTGCCGCACCAGGTGCGCACGGCGATGGCCCGTTCGCTGCGGGTCCCCGAACGCACCGTGCGGGTCACCGTCCCGGACATGGGCGGGGGCTTCGGCCAGAAATGCGTCGTCGGCCGTGAGGAGATCGCGGTCGCGGCGGCGGCCAGGCGGCTGAACCGGCCGGTGAAATGGATCGAAGACCGTCGCGAGGCGCTCACGGCCGGATTCCTTGCCAGGGAACAGCGTTACCGCACGCTGGCGGCGTTCGACGAGGACGGGCGGATCACCGCGCTGGACGTCGACGTCGTCTGCGACATGGGCGCCTACTCGTGCTACCCGTTCACGGCGGGGATCGAGCCGCTGATGGCGTCGGCCGAGATGCCCAGCGTGTACCAGGTGCCCGAATACCGCGTCCGTGCCCGCGCCATCGCGAGCAACAAGGCGCCGACGGCGCCCTATCGTGGCGTCAGCCGCCCCCAGTACGTGATGGCGATCGAACGGGTCATGGAACGCGCGGCCAGGGAACTCGGCCTCGATCCGGTCGAGATCCGGCGGCGCAACGTGATCACGCAGTTCCCGTACACCGGCGTCAACGCCATCACCTACGACCCCGGCACCTATCGCGAATCGCTCGAACTCGCCGAAGCGGCGATCCGTGACGAGGGCTGGTACGAGATCCGGGACCGGGCCGCCGCCGAGGGCAGGCATATCGGCATCGGCTACTGCTGTTTCTCCGAGCGGACCGGATACGGCTCGGGCGCCTTCGCCAAGCGGAAGATGGCGGTGGTCCCCGGTTTCGACATCTCCGAGATCCGGATGGACACCACCGGAGCCGTCGTGGTCACCAGCGGCACCATGAACCACGGCCAGTCTCACGAGACGACGCTGGCCCAGATCGTGGCCGACCGGCTGGGGCTGCACCTCGACCAGGTCAAGCTCCGCCAGGGCGACACCGAGCGCATCGCCTACGGATGGGGGACCTTCGCGTCTCGCTCGGTGACGATCGGCGGTTCGGCGGTGTCCTTGGCGGCCGGCAAGCTCGGCGAACTGTTGTGCAGGATCGCCGCGCACCTGCTCGAAACGAGTCCCGACAACGTCCGGCTCGACGGCGACGGGGGCGTCGTCCAGATCGACGACCCGGAGCGGCGGGCGTCGTTCGAGGAGATCGCCGACGTGGCCTACCTGCGCAGCCACCTGCTGCCCAAGGACGTCGAACCGACGTTGACGGCCACGGCGAGCTTCGACGTTCCCGGCGACGGCACCTTCTCCAACGCCACGCACGCCGTGGTCGTCGAGGCCGATCCGGGCACCGGGCAGATCAAGATCCTGCGCTACGCCTGTGTCGAGGACTGCGGCGTGGTGATCCACCCGCAGGTCGTCGACGGCCAGTGCCGCGGCGGGATCGCGCAGGGCATCGCCGGCGCGCTGTTCGAGGAGGTCACCTACGCGGGCAACGGGGAACCGTCGGCCGCGAGCTTCATCGACTACCTCGTCCCGACCGCGACGGAGATCCCCGACATCACCGTCACCCACCTCGAAACCCCTTGCGCCTTCACGGAAAACGGCGCGAAGGGCGCGGGGGAAGGCGGCACCATCGGCGCACCTGCCGCGGTGCTGAACGCGATCAACGACGCGCTGCGCCGTACCAGGGTCGAACTCGACACGACCCCGGTCCATCCGCAGACCGTGCTCGCCGCGCTCGACGCGGAGATCCACCAGGAAGTGAGCGTCCCCTCATGAGCGACCGGCACCTGATCGTCCTGAACGTCAACGGCGAGGCGCACGAGGCGCTCGTCGAACCGCGCAAGACCCTGCTCGACGTCCTGCGTCACGACCTCGGCCTCACCGGCACCCACGTCGGCTGCGAGCACGGGGTGTGCGGCGCCTGCACCGTCCTCGTCGACGGGGAACCGGTGCGGGCGTGCCTGATGTTCGCCGTCCAGGCGGAGTCGGCCGAGGTCCGCACGGTCGAATCGCTGGGGCAGGACGGCGAACTTTCCGATCTGCAGCGGTCTTTCAGCGAGCACCACGGCCTGCAGTGCGGGTTCTGCACGCCCGGGTTCCTCATGCTGGCCGAGGGATTCCTCGCCCAGCGGCCGGACGCGGGGCGCGAGGAGATCCGGGAGGCCGTCTCGGCGAATCTGTGCCGCTGCACCGGTTATCAGACGATCGTCGACGCGATCGAGGCGACCGCGACCCGCCGGTGCCATGCCGCGAAGAAGGAGGCGACAGCGTGATCCTCGAAAACCAACTGTCCGTCCCGGCCGGACCCGACGCGGTCTTCGCCTTGATCAACGACGTCGAACGGGTGGCCGGTTGCCTGCCGGGCGCGACCCTCGACGGGCGGCAGGACGACGCCTATCTCGGCCGCGTCAAGGTCAAGGTCGGCCCGATCACCGCCGCCTACTCGGGCACCGTGCGGTTCACCGACGTCACCCCCGCCGACCGCAGCCTGCGGCTCGTGGCCAGGGGAGCGGACGCCCACGGCAACGGTGACGCGGAGGCCGACGTCACGCTGACCGTGCGCGAGGCACCCGGCGGCGCCACCATCGAGTTGCGCACCGATCTGTCGATACGCGGCAAGCTCGCCCAGTTCGGCAAGGGCGCGATCGGCGCCGTCTCCACCCGGCTGCTCGACCAGTTCGCCCGCAATCTCGCCGACCAGCTGGAAGGGCGGCCCGCGCCGGTGGCGAAACCCGCTCCGGCGGACGGCGGCGAGGCTCTCGACGGTCTGGCGATGCTGGTGCCCGGCAACGTCAAACGCTATGGCGTGATCGCGGCCGCCGCGGCCCTCGGATTGTTCCAGGGCTGGCTGCTGGGCCGGATCCGTACTCAGGACAAACTGATCAAGGAGTTGCAGCGTGCCCGCCGATGACCGTATCGACAGCGTGTACGACCGAGCCGGTTTCGGCGCGAGCGTTCCGCGCGGATCGCGCCCCGCCCTGGTGGTGGTCGACCTGACCCGCGGGTTCACCGAACCCGGTTTCCCGTCCGGAGCCGACCTCACCGCCGAAGTGTCGGCGACCGCCGCCCTCGTCGCCGAGGCCCGTCGTCGGGATATACCGGTGATCTACACCGCGATCTCCTACACACCCGCAGAAGCGGACGGTGATGCCGTCGCGTGGCTCCGGAAAGCCCCTGGGATGCGGGCGCTGCGCGAAGGAAGCGAGGCGGTCGCCCTCGACCCCCGCCTCGAACGCCGCGAGGGCGACCATCTGATCCTGAAGAAGGGCGCGTCGGCGTTCCACGGGACCTCGCTGGCGGCGCTCCTCACGAGCCTGGGCACGGACACCGTTGTCGTCTGTGGCGCGACGACTTCGGGATGTGTCCGCGCGACCGCGGTCGATGCGGTCCAGTCCGGCTTCAACACCCTTGTTGTGCGGGAAGCCTGCGGAGACCGGGCCGAGGGGCCGCACGATGCCGCGCTGTTCGATCTCCAGGCGAAGTACGCCGACGTCGTCGGGCTCGACGATGCCTTGGCGTACCTCGCGGATCAGGATCCCCGCACGCTCGGTCAGGTCGCGTTGGCGGATCTCGGCGACGTTCCGGCCACCAGCCGTTGGGTGCGCTCGGGGTCGGTCCGGCTGCACGTGCTGGACTACGGGCCGTCCGACGGTGTTCCGGTGGTCGTGCTGCCGGGTATCACCAGCCCGGCGGTCACGATGGATTTCGTCGCGAGGGAACTCACCGACCTCGTGCGCCCGCTCGTACTCGACGTCCGCGGGCGCGGCCTGTCCGACGGCGCGCCGGAGTACGACCTGGCGAGCTACGCCGCGGACGTCGAGGCGGTCGTGGACGGGCTCGGGCTGCGCGATCCGATCCTTTTCGGACACTCCATGGGCGCCCGGATCGCCGCCCGGGCCGCCGCCACTCGGCCGTTCCGGGGCACGGTGCTGGCCGACCCTCCGCTGAGCGGTCCCGGACGGGCGCCGTACCCCACCACCCTCGACGCGTTCCTCAGGCAACTCGCGCAGGCCCGCCGGGGTACCGACGCCGACGAGGTCGCCCGCTCCTGGCCGCGATGGCCGCGCCGGGAGCAGGAATTGCGCGCCCGCTGGCTGTCTTCGTGCTCTCGATCCGCGATCGCCGCGACCCACGCCGGTTTCGAAAGCGAGGACTTCTTCGGCGACTGGCCGAAGGTGCCCGCCCCGGCATACTTCCTGTACGGCGGAGCGAGCCCGGTCGTCACCGCCGTAGGCGCGGCCGAAGCGGCCGAGCGCAATCCGTCGGCGGAGCTCGTCGAGATCGCGGGGGCCGGGCACATGATCTTCTGGGACGAGCCCGAAGCCGCTCTCGCCGCGCTGCGGGAGGCGTTGCGGAAACTTCTGTGAGGATGGTTGCTAGGTCCGTGAAGCCTCCTTGCCTACCCTGAAGGTAGTGAAGGGGCCCTTCACGGACGTCGGCGGTGGTCCTGGTGGATCGCTGGCCGAGGCGTGTCGCGAAAGCCACTTTCGGGACATCAGACGTCGCGAAAGTGGCTTTCGCGACACGGATGCTGAGCGGGTCGGGGCCGAGCCGCGCCCTCACATGGCATGCGCCAGCGTCAGCGTGCCACCCGCCGCCGAGAGCAGCAGAACGGACCAGCGGACGGACCGTTCGCCGACCCGGCGGCTCAGCGCCCGTCCCACGAGATCACCGGCGAGAGCCGCGCCAGCCACCGCGACGAGGACGCTCACCGGCACCTCCACCCAGCCGAGGCTGGGCAGTGCCACCAGGCCGAGCAGGAAGAAGTAGATCGACAGCGTTCCGCGTGTCTCGTCCGCGCCCCAGCCCGCGCTCGCCCCGTACACGGCCACGGCGGGACCGGAGAGCCCGGCGACGGAGTTCATCGCGGCGCTCAGCACGCCCGCGCCGACTGCGCCCGTCCTGCCCGCCAGCCGTCTGCTGGTGACGCCGCTCGCCAGGATGCCGACCGCGAGGACGCAGCAGCCACCCGCGGCGAGCAGCAGCGGACGCTCGGGAACGCCGCGCACCACGACCGCGACGACCGGGGTGAACACCACCGCGGGCACCGTCAGCCACGCGACCTGCGTCCATCTGATCGCCTGCCAATGGGTGATCGCGACCGCGAGATAGACCGGGAAGCCGAGCAGCAGGGTGAGCCGGACGGCGTCGAGCGGGCCCAGGGCCAGCGCAAGGAACGGTACGCACAGCAGGGAGAGCCCCATCCCGGAAAGGCGCTGGGCGACGACCCCGGCCGCCGCCGCGAGTGAGGTCATGGCCAGGGTTCCCACCAGTCCATTGTGGAACGAGTGCTCGAACGCCGGTAGCCGTCGCTTGGCGGGAACGTCATAGCCCACCGTTATGACCTTGGCCGACGGGTGCCTCTCGCGAACTGGACCCGTCGATCGGGCGGGTTCTGGCACTTCTGGCCGTTCCAGCCGTGCCGCACGCTCAGCGTCATTGCCTTGGGAACAGACAGGAGCGTGAGATGAAGATCGGTGTCCCTCGTGAAGTCAAGAACCACGAGTACCGGGTCGCGGTGACGCCCGCGGGCGTGCACGAATTCACTTCGGCCGGGCATGAGGTGTTCGTCGAGCGCGGTGCCGGCGAAGGCTCCTCCGTGCGCGACGAGGACTACGCCGCGGCCGGGGCGAAGGTGCTCGACAGCGCCGACGACGTCTGGGCGACCGGAGAGCTCGTGCTCAAGGTCAAGGAGCCGATCGCCGAGGAGTACCACCGCCTGCGGCGCGATCAGCTGCTGTTCACGTACCTGCACCTCGCCGCGAGCGAGCCGTGCACACGGGCGCTGCTGGACGCGGGCACGACGTCGGTGGCCTACGAGACGGTGCAACTGCCGAACGGTTCGCTGCCCCTGCTGTTCCCGATGAGCGAGGTCGCCGGACGGCTGGCCCCGCAGGTCGGCGCGCAGACGCTGATGCGCGCCAACGGCGGCCGGGGTGTGCTCATCGGCGGCGTCTCCGGGGTGGCCCCGGCGCGGGTGGTCGTCCTCGGCGCCGGTGTCGCGGGCATGAACGCGGTCGCCGGCGCGGCCGGGACCTGGGCCGACGTGATCCTGTTCGACAAGAACGTCGACAAGCTCCGCGCCGCCGACCGGATGTACCAGGGCCGGATCCGCACCGCCGCGGCCAACGCGTACTCGATCGAAGAGGCCGTGCTCGAAGCCGACCTCGTGATCGGCGCGGTACTCGTGCCCGGAGCCAAAGCGCCGAGCCTGGTCTCGAACGAGCTCGTGTCCCGCATGAAGCCGGGCAGCGTGCTCGTCGACATCTCCGTCGACCAGGGCGGTTGCTTCGAGGACACGCGGCCGACGACGCACGCGGAACCGACGTTCGCCGTGCACGGCTCGGTGTTCTACTGCGTCGCCAACATGCCCGGCGCCGTCCCGCACACCTCGACGTACGCGTTGACGAACGTCACGCTGCCGTACGCGCTGGAGCTGGCGAACAACGGTCTCTCCGGCGCCCTCGCGCGCTGCCCGGAACTGCGCGGCGGGGTCAGCACGGTGGACGGGCGGCTGACGTCCGCGCCGGTCGGCGAGGCACTCGGGATCGACTCCGTTTCGCTCGACGGCGTGCTCGGCTAGGTGGTGTCGGCCGGGATCTGGAGCTAGGTTCAGATCCCGGCCCTGACGCCGAGAGGGAGGTGCCGTTGCCGCGAACGTTGATCGAAATCGACCGGACGTCCGCCGAGCCGCTCTACCGGCAGGTGCGGCGCGCGATCGAGCACGGCATCGCGATCGGCACCTTCGACCCGGCGCACCGGTTGCCGAGTTCACGTGAGCTGGCCGCCGAACTGAGCGTTTCCCGCAACACCATCAACCTCGCCTACCAGGAGCTGGTCGCCGAAGGGTTCGTGGAGAGCCGGGAGCGCAGCGGGCTGTTCATCAACGCGGAGATGCGGCCGCATTGCGCGGTGCAGGAACGCGGCACCACCCCGGCCATCGACTGGAGCGCGCGGGTCCGGCGGTACCCGGACGCCGGGGTGCCGCATATCGAGAAACGCCCGGACTGGCACACCTACCCGTACCCGTTCCTCGCCGGCCAGGTCGACGTCACCGCGTTCCCGGCGCGGTCGTGGACCCGCTGCCTGCGCGACGCGCTGTACCGGCCGCACGTGTTCCCGAGCCTGCAGGACAGCGTCGGCTCGGACGATCCGATGCTGGTCGACCTGATCTGCCGTCAGCTGCTCACCGCACGCGGGATCGAAGCCGACCCTTCCGAGGTGCTGATCACCGTCGGTTCGCAGCAGGGGCTCGACCTGCTCGGCCGCGCGCTGCTCGGCCCGGACAGCGTCGTGGCGATGGAGAACCCGGGGTACCTCGACGCCCGGCACATCTTCCTTCGCACCGGTGCCGGGCTGCGTGGTGTCGACGTCGACCAGAGCGGCCTGCGCCCGCCGGAGACACTCGACGGCGTCGACCTGCTCTACCTCACCCCGAGCCATCACCATCCGACGAACGCGACGCTGAGCATCGGCCGCCGCCGTCGGTTGCTCAGCCTCGCCGCGAGCGCGGGCACGGTGCTCGTCGAGGACGACTACGACAGCGAATTCCGGTACCACGGCAGTCCCACGCCCGCGCTCAAGGCGCTCGACGGCACCGGCGACGCGATCTACCTCGGCACCTTCTCGAAGTTCCTCTCACCCGGCCTTCGGCTGGGCTACCTGGTCGGCCCCCGCGAGCTGGTGCGGGAGCTGCGCGAGATCCGGCGGTACGTGCTGCGGCATCCGCCCGGTCACCTCCAGCGGGCACTGGCGCTCCTCATCGACAGCGGCGAGTACCACCGGTCCCTGCGGCGCTACCGCACGAAACTGATGCGGAAATGGGAGGCGACCTGCGCCGCGGTCACCGAACACCTGCCGTGGACGCAGACGGCGTATCCGCCGGGCGGGGTCAGCCTCTGGATGACCGGGCCGCCCGAACTGGACTGCCGGGAGCTGATGGAACGCGCCGAGCGCGACGGCGTCCTGATCGAGCCCGGGGACATCTTCTTCGTCGGGGAAGACCCGCCGCGCAACCACTTCCGGATCGGTTTCGCGGCGGTGCCGTTGCGCGACATCGACCCCGGTATCCGGCTGCTCGGCGAAGCCTGCCGCGACCTGCTCGGCGGCTGAACCCGCGACTGGTACCACCGCACCGGAGCGTTCTGGACCTGTTCAGGCGGCCAGACGTGCCGCACTGTCTGGGGATCCCTCGTGAGCCCGGGAGGCCTGTGTGGAGTTCCTTCGAGAAGATCCCCAGCGTGTAGCCGATTTCGCCGCGCTCGGCGGCACCGTCCTCACCCTCGACGCGGCCGGGAGACGGGTCCGCGCACTGGCCGCCAGTGGCGGGCGGATCACCGCACTCGGTTCCGACCGGGAGATCTCCCGGTTGATCGGCCCGGAGACCACCGTGCTCGACCTCGCCGAGCGCACGGTGATCCCCGGCTTCGTCGAGTCCCACAACCATCCGGCGTTCTTCGGGATGACACTGGCCGCGCCGGTCGACGCCGGCAGCCCGCCGAACGACACCATCGCCGACATCGCCTGCCGGGTCGCCCAGGCGGCCAAGGAGGTCGGGCCGGGGGAGTGGATCCGCGGTTTCCGTTACGACGACACGCTGCTCGCGGACGGGCGTCATCCGACGTGCGCGGACCTCGATCCCGTCTCCGCTCGCAATCCTGTGGTCCTGACCCACGTTTCCGGGCATTTCTGCACCGCGAACTCGCTCGCCCTGCGCGAAGTCGGGATCACCGCCGAGACCCCGGATCCGCCCGGCGGGCTCATCGTGCGCGACGCCCGCGGCGAGCCGACGGGGGTGCTCGTCGAAACAGCGGCCTTCCTCGTCACGTCCCGGCTGCCCGGCCAGAGCGCGGGAGAACTGGCCGAAGCCCTGCTCCTGGCGGACGAGGAATACCTCGCCAACGGCGTGACTTCCGTGCACGACACCGGGATCGGCCTCATCGGCGGAGCAGCGGAACTCGAGGCGTACGCCTTGTTGCGGCGGGCGGGAAAACTGCGCGTCCGGGTGCGCGGCTACCTGTTCGACGGTCTTCTTCCCGGCCTCGACGAAGGCGAACCGGAGGCTCCGGAAGGCACCGCGGACGACAAGTTCGCGATGACCGGGGTCAAGATCGTCGCGGACGGGTCGATCCAGGGCAAGACCGGATGCCTCGCGGAGGGCTACACCTGCGACCCGGACGAGCACGGCATGATGCTGCTCGAACCGGCCGACCTCGGCCGCCGGATCGCCGCGCTCGACGCGGCGGGCTGGCAGGTCGCCGTGCACGGCAACGGGGACGCGGCGATCGACGCGATCATCGACGGCTACTCGCGGCTGGGTTCACCGCGGGGAACGGGCAGGCGGCACCGGATCGAGCACTGCCAGACGGTGCGCGAAGACCAGCTGGACCGGATGGCCGCCCACGACGTCCTCGCGTCGTTCTTCGTCAAACACGTCTACTACTGGGGAGACCGGCATCGTGACGTCTTCCTTGGCCCCGAACGGGCCCGCCGGATCAGCCCGCTGGTTTCGGCCCGCTCGCGCGGAATCCACTTCGGACTGCATTCGGACACCCCGGTGACGCCGGTGCCGCCGCTGGAAGGGATCTGGTGCGCGGTACGCCGGATCACCAGACAGGGCAAGGTACTCGGCCCGGAACAGGCCGTGGACGTCGACGCCGCGCTGCGCGGCTACACGATCGACGCCGCGTACCTGGCGGGCGAGGAGGACGTCAAGGGCAGCTTGGAAGTCGGGAAGCTCGCCGACCTCGCGGTGCTGTCCGGTGACCCGACCACGGTCGACCCGGACCGGATCCGCGAGCTGACCGTGGAGGCCACCGTCAGCGGCGGCGAGGTGGTCTGGCGGCGCGAGACGACGGGAGCACGGCGATGATCCGCAGCTGGCCGAGTGTCCTCATCGGACTGTTCGTCCCCGCTTTCGCCCTGCTGGCGGGAATCCTGCTGTTCTCCGGATCGACGGCATCGGTGCTGGGCATCCCGGTGCTGTTCTTCTGGGTCTTCTGCTGCTGCCCGCTGACCACCCTGTGCCTGTGGATCAGCTGGCGTTTCTTCGACCGCGCCCACTACCCGGAGGACGACTGATGCTGATCGCGATCGTGGCGGTGGTGATGGCGGGTTCGATCGGGCTCGCGGTGTGGGCGGGACGGTCGACGCGCGGCGGCGGGATCTCCGAGTTCCTCGTCGGCGGCCGGTCGTTCCCGGCGTGGCTGGTGTACTTCCTCGCGGTCGGCGAGGTGTACAGCATCGGGACGATGATCGGGTTCCCCAGCGGGATCTACGCGCACGGCGCGAGCTACGGGATCTGGTTCCTCGGCTACATCCTGCTCGCGTACTCGCTGGGCTACTTCCTGGCGCCGCTGGTGTGGCGGGCGGCGAAACGGTACGACGCGATGACCGTGCCCGACGTGTTCGGACGGCATTTCGGCAGCAGGCGGCTGGAGCTGATCACCTGCGTCACGATGCTGATCGCGCTGATCCCGTGGGGGCAGTACCAGTTCATCGGTCTCCAGGTGGTGCTCGGCAATCTGGGACTGCCGCTGGATCCCGTGCAGTGCGTGGTGCTGGCCGGCATCGTGGCGTTCGTCTACATCGCCGTCTCCGGGGTGCGGTCGCCCGCGTTCGTTTCGATCCTCAAGGATTTCTTCATGCTGCTCGGCGTCGTGCTCGTCGGGGTGGCCGTGGTGATCGCCGCCGGTGGCACCGCGAAGGTCAGCGGACCCGAGGTGCTGAGCGCGGCGCAGACCACCATGGGCGGTTCGGAACTCACCTTCGCGATGACGACGATCCTCTTCCAGAGCATCGTGTTCTACCTCGGTTTCGGTGGCGCCTACGTGTTCCCGGCCCGTTCCGAACGTGCGGTGAAGAGCTCGACCGTGTGGATGCCGATGTACATGCTGATCTACCCGTTCCTGGTGTTGGCCGCCTATTACGGCGTGCGCGCGCATCCGGATCTGGAGAACCCGAACACGGTGTTCATGGTGACCGCCAAGGGATTGCTGCCGGACTGGCTGCTGGGCCTCGTCGCCGCCGGCGCCGCGCTGTCGGGCGTGCTGGTGCTCGCCGCGACCGCGCTCACCATCGGTGGCATGGTCTGCCGCAACATCGCGCCGAACGTCCCGGCCGCGGCGCAACGCCGGTGGACGGTCGTCGCGGTGGCGAGCTTCCTGGTGCTGGCGGCGGTGCTGACGCTCGTCGCGTCGACGCTGATGCTCACCATCCTGAACCTGACCTACAACCTGCTCGCCCAGGTCGTCCCCGGCTGGCTCGCGATACTGTTCGTGCGCCGGGTGCGAACCGCCGCGGTGGCCGCCGGGATGGTCACCGGAGTGCTCACGGCGATCGCCCTGTACGTCACCGGCGCGACGTTCGGCGGTTTCAACGCGGGGCTGGTGTCGCTCGGGGTGAACCTGGCCGTGGTGGCGATCTGGAGCCTGGCGGCGCCGGACAAGGCCCGGGTTCCGGTGGCGCGGTCTGCCGACAGCACCCCGGACCCGGAGGCGGTTCCGTCGCTCAGCCGGTGATACGGCGTATCTCGCGTGTTCGGAGACGTAACATGCGTGCTTGGAGGCGTAACTCTCGCACCGCGTGTCATCCGTCCGGAAGCACGTGAGTTACGGTTCCAAGCACGCGAGTTACGGTTCCAAGCACGCGAGTTACGGTTCCAATCACGTGAGTTGCGCGGGTTCCGGCGAGTGGGTGTCCAGCCGGACGTCGGTTTCCATCGGAGGTCACTGTGCGACGGTGATCTGCGTGGCCAACGCCTTGTCGCCTTGGGCCTTTTCGTTGCCGGTCGCCTCGGTCTTGACCCGGTCCTTGGCCACGCCCGCTCCTTCGAGCGCGGTGGTGATCGCTTCGGCGCGCTTTTCGGAGAGCGCCTTGGACTTTTCCGCGTCGGGGTAACCCGCGTGGGTGGCGACCATGATCTTCACATCGTTGCCCTGCATACCCTTGGCGATCTCACCGAGTGCCGCCTTGCTCTTTTCGGACAGTTCGGCGCTTTCCGTGGTGAAGGTGATCGGTGACTGCTGGAGAGCCTGCTGGATCGCCGCGGTCACCTTCTGCGCCGCCTCGCCGCCGGCCTGACCCGCGTCCGCTCCCGAAGAAGCCTGGGCTCCGTCGCCGGATGACGGCGCGGCGGCCGCGCTTGAAGCGGTTCCATTCGCGCCAGATGTTCCAGCCGCACCGTTCTCGCTTTCGGAGCCGCACGCGGCGACCAGGCCGGCCACGATCGCCACGCCCGTTACCGTCCGGGCAATATTCCTGCGCATGAGGTTCGAACTCCCTTTGGCCGTGTCCGCATTGGCTGACCCCTGGGATACGAACACGAAAGAGCTAAAAGCGCCAATCGTGATCCGGCGGAGCGGTGTCGAATACACCCGAGTGAGCTACCTCCGGCGATACGCGTTCCTGGTGGTCGAGTCCGATTTCCTTACCTGCAAAGGGTAAATGAGGTGAAGTTCACGCGACTCACCCAACCGTCCGGCTCAAGTTGCGATGGAGCGCGAAGGAGCTTTGATGGGAGTCATGCGCCGGTGGTCGGCGTATTCACAATAAGCGAGGAGTTCTCATGGGTATCGACTTCGAAGGCATGAAGGACAAGGTGAGCGGGGAGCACGTCGACAAGGCCGCCGATTTCGCGAAATCCCGCTTCGGTGACCACTCCGACAGGATCGACTCGGCCGCCGACAAGGCGAAGGACTACCTCGGTGAGTCCGGCGGCGAGCAGCAGCCGGGCGAAGGACAGCAGGACTCACCGCAGGGTCAGTAGCCCGAGGACGTCCCGGAACGGCGCGTACCCGGACGTGACCGAGGTGTCGAGAACCCGGGAGCGGCGGTAGAAGGGGCTGAGGTCGAGCCCCACGCCGATCCCGCGGATCTCGACGGTGTTCTCCTCCCGCAGCACCGTTTCCCGCAGATGCTCGTCCAGGTAGTGCGGATCGTTCGCCAGGCTCGTCGCGCCGTCCATGGGGCTGCCGTCGGAGAGGACGAGCAGGATCCGGCGTGACTCCGTTCGCGCGCGCATCCGGTCGCAGGCCCAGGCCACCGCCTCGCCGTCGATCCCTTCGCGGAACAGATCGGGTTTCAGCAGTGCCGCGAGATCCGGGCGCGCCCGGCGCCAGGGGGTTTCGGCGTCCTTGAACACGAGGTGCAGGCGTTCGTTGAGCCTGCCGGGATGGCGCGGCCGTCCCGCTCGTCTCCAGTCCCGCCCGGGGCCGCCGCCGTTCCAGGCGCCGGTCGTGAAGCCGAGGACCTCGCAGGAGGCACCGGCGAGTTCGATCGAGCGCGCGAAGAGGTCGACCAGCGCGGCGACGGGTTCCGCGTGCGCGGTCATCGAACCCGAGCAGTCGATCAGGAACGTCACGAGGGTGTCCGCCACCGGTTCGATCCGCTCGGTGCGGAAGATCCGGCGTTCGGTGGGGGAGCTGATCAGCTGCGCCAGGGTGCGGCCGTCGAGGTGGCCTTCCTCCTGGCCGCCGTCCCAGCCGTCGCGCGCGGGCTCGGCGAGCACCGCCTTGAGGTCGCGTGCCAGCCGTCCCGCGCCGACGCCCTGCCTGCCGACGCGCCGGTCGAGCCGTTCGCGGAGTTCGGCCAGCAATCCGGGGCGCACCAGGTCCGCCGCGTGCCGTTCGCGGTCGTACGCCGTGGTGAAAACCCGGTACGCCGCACCGGATTCGCCCAACGTCCTGCTGGTGCCGGCGGTCGCGGAGGGAATCTGCTCGCCGAGGCCGGTGTCGAAGTCGATCACGAGGCTGAAGCGCGGGTCGGTGGGATCGGCGGGGTCACTGCCGTCCTCGGCGTCCTGTTCGGTCCCGGAGAGCAGGGCGCCGGTCGTCCGGGCGATCGCCAGTGCGTGTTCCGCGAACGCCTTCTGGTCCGTCCGATGCCGACGAAGGCCGGCGAGGTCGTGGCCGAGCGAAGGCGCCAGCGCGAACCTGGTCGCCTCGATGAGGTCCTCGGTCTCCTCGACCACCGGTTCGCCGGTGATCCGCGACCGGCAGATCTGCGCGATCGTGTACAGCAGCAGCCCGCGCGCGGTCTCGGTCAGCCCGGAGCGGTGAAACTCCAGTGACCAGCGCAGATGACGGAGACGCAGGTTCCGCCGCATTCCTGGCAGTTCCGCGGGCGGGAGCGACTCGACCCGGAACTGTTCCAGTAGCTCGAAAATCCCGCGTTCGGCGGGGTCTCGCGGGCACAGGCTCCGGTGCAGGGCGGCGTCGGAGGACGTCAGGCGCAGCGCCGTCCCGTCCGCGATCCCGCGGGACGACGGCAGATCGTCGTCGGCCGACTGGCGAAGATGCGGCGCGTGCGGGGGGAGCGGTTCGCGTCCGCGGTGCAGCCGCCGTGCCCGGAAATGGAGCGCCGGATCGCCGCTGAGCGCCCGGATCGCGGCTGCGCACAGCTCCTCGACCTGGTTGCGACGCCGGGTTTCCGCCTGCGCCGTGGTCATGCCGAGAGAAGCCTGAGCTCGTCGTCGAAGCAGCGCTGGAAGAATTCCGCCACCAGATCCCGCTCGGCTTCGTCGCATTTGTTCACGAAGGACAGCCGGAAGGCCGTCGCGGGATCACCGAAGATCTCGATGTTCTCGGCCCAGGTGATCACCGTGCGCGGGGACATCAACGTGGACAGGTCACCGGCCTGGAAACCCTTGCGGGTCAAGGCGGCCACCGCGACCAGCGACGCCGCGAGCGATTCGGAGACGCTGGGGACCCGTGCCCGCACGATCGCGATCTCCTCGGCGGCGGGCAGGTAGTTCAACGAGGCGACGATGTTCCAGCGGTCGATCTGCGCGTGGTTCAGCCGCTGCGCGCCGTGGTAGAGCCCGTTGAGGTTGCCCAGCCCGACCGTGTTGGCGGTGGCGAACAGCCGGAACGACGGATGCGGCCGCAGAACGCGGTTCTGGTCCGTGAGGGTGAACTTGCCGTCGCGTTCGAGGACCCGCTGAAGCACGAACATGACGTCCGGACGGCCCGCGTCGTACTCGTCGAGCACGAGCGCGACCGGCCGCTGGAGCGCCCACGGGAGGATGCCCTCCTGGAACTCGGTGACCTGTTTGCCCTCGCGCAGGACGACGGCGTCGCGGCCGACGAGGTCGAGGCGATTGAGGTGACCGTCCAGGTTGACGCGCACGCACGGCCAATTGAGCCGTGCGGCGACCTGCTCGATGTGGGTCGACTTCCCGGTGCCGTGCAGTCCCTGCACCAGCACCCGGCGGTCGCGGGTGAATCCGGCGAGCAGGGCCAGCGTCACGTCCGGGTTGAAGCGGTATGCCTCGTCGATCTCGGGGACGTGCTCGCCGCGCTCGCGGAACGCGCCGACGACGAGGTCCGAATCGATGCCGAAGACTTCGCGTACCGGGAGCCGTAGCTCGGGGACCATGAGAACTCCTTACGACGGAACACTTTCCGGTTCGGACGCGCCCTCGGCGTCGACGCGGCTGATCGCCTCTGCCGCGCGC
This sequence comes from Amycolatopsis sp. TNS106, assembly GCF_019330265.1. Lineage (NCBI taxonomy): Bacteria > Bacillati > Actinomycetota > Actinomycetes > Pseudonocardiales > Pseudonocardiaceae > Amycolatopsis > Amycolatopsis sp. TNS106. Next base: position 1,025,680 of record NZ_CP024972.1, read on the forward strand.
TGCAGTGCGGGCAGCGTCTGGAGCGCCTTGTCCGGAGTCAGCCGCATGACGGGCGCCTGCACGGCGACGCAGAGGTTGGCGCGCCCCGGCACGAGGACCGCGACGCACACCAAGCCGGGCAGGAACTCCTCGTCGTCGAGCGCGAACCCGTCGCGGCGGATCCGGGTGAACTCGGCTTCGAGCGCGTCGAGATCGGTGAGGGTCTTGTTCGTGTACTGCTTGAGCGGCGCGTGCGCGAGCAGTTTCCGCCGCTGTGCCGGGCTCATCTGCGCGAGGATCATCTTGCCGCTGGCCGAACAGTGGATCGGCACGCGCGAGCCCGGCCGGAGGTAGAACCGCAGCGGTTCCGGCGTCTCGACCCGGTCGAGGTACACGATCTCGTTGCCCGACAACGTGGTCACGTTGCAGCTCTCGCCGAGTTCGTCGACGAGATGGCGCAGGACGGCGTGCCGGGCGCCGTGGTGGGTCGCGTTGAGGAGCAGGTTCTCCGCGAGCCGTCGCAGCCGGTGGCCGGTGCCGTAGTGGCGGCCGTCGGCCTGGCGGACCAGCAGGCCCGCCCCTTCGAGCTGCTGCAGCATGCGGTGCAGAGTCGGTTTCGGCAGGCCGGTCTCTTCGACGAGGCCCTGCAGGGAGACCAGCTGGTCCTTGGCGGCGATCAGCTCGAGCAGGGAGAACAGCCGCATGGTCGGCGTGTCCCCGTTGATCGGATCGGGTTCGCGAAGCAGCTCCATGTTCCGGAAAGTAGCACATGTTGTCTCGGTTTTCAGAATCCAGCGTTGACGCTCGGCGATCCGCGTCCTATCGTCGGTCGCATCCTGATTTCAGGAACGCCACGTATCGTTTTTTGTAAATCTCGCCTGTCGAAGGAGCGGAACATGACGGAACGGAAGACGGGTGACGGCCGCGTGGTCGTCAGCGGCCGGAAGAAGATGACCCCGTCCGAGGCCTTCGTCGAGACGCTCGTGGCGAACGGCGTCACCGACATCTTCGGCATCATGGGGTCGGCGTTCATGGACGCGATGGACATCTTCGCGCCGGCGGGCATCCGGCTGGTACCGGTCGTGCACGAACAGGGCGCCGGGCACATGGCCGACGGCTACGCCAGGGTGAGCGGCAGGCACGGCGTCGTCATCGGGCAGAACGGCCCCGGCATCAGCAACTGCGTGACCGCGATCGCGGCCGCCTACTGGGCGCACAGCCCGGTCGTCATCGTGACGCCCGAGGCGGGCACGATGGGCACCGGTCTCGGCGGCTTCCAGGAGGCCAACCAGCTGCCGATGTTCCAGGAGTTCACCAAGTACCAGGGGCACGTCAACAACCCGAGGCGGATGGCCGAGTACACCGGCCGTTGCTTCGACCGGGCCCACTCCGAACTCGGCCCGACGCAGCTCAACATCCCGCGTGACTTCTTCTACGGCGAGATCGAGGCCGAGATCCCGGAGCCCGCCCGGCTCGACCGCGGCCCCGGCGGCGAGCGGAGCCTCGACGAGGCCGCGGCGCTGCTGGCCACGGCCGAATTCCCGGTGATCATCTCCGGCGGCGGCGTCGTGATGGCCGACGGCGTCGAGGAGTGCAAGGCGCTCGCCGAACGTCTCGGCGCGCCGGTGGTGAACAGCTACCTGCACAACGACTCGTTCCCGGCGAGCCATCCGCAATGGTGCGGACCGCTGGGGTATCAGGGTTCCAAGGCCGCGATGAAGCTGATCTCGCAGGCGGACGTCGTGATCGCGCTCGGCTCGCGCCTCGGCCCGTTCGGCACGCTGCCGCAGCATGGCATGGACTACTGGCCCAAGGACGCGAAGATCATCCAGATCGACGCGGACCACAAGATGCTCGGCCTGGTCAAGAAGATCACCGTCGGCATCTGCGGTGACGCCAAGGACGCGGCGGTCGCATTGACCAATCGCCTGGCGGACCGGACGCTGGCCTGTGACTCCACAAAGGACGCTCGCGCGGCGAAGATCAAGGCGGAGAAGGACGCGTGGGAAGCCGAGCTCGACGCCTGGACCCACGAGACCGACCCGTTCAGCCTCGACATGATCGCGGAGCAGGAGAGCGAGGAGGGCAACTGGCTGCACCCGCGGGAAGTGTTGCGGGAGCTGGAGAAGGCGATGCCGCCGCGCGTGATGGTGTCGACCGACATCGGCAACATCAACTCGGTCGCGAACAGCTACCTGCGCTTCGAGGAGCCGCGCAGTTTCTTCGCCCCGATGAGCTTCGGCAACTGCGGATACGCGCTGCCGACCATCATCGGCGCCAAGGCCGCCGCGCCCGACCGGCCCGCGATCTCCTATGCCGGTGACGGCGCGTGGGGGATGAGCATGGGCGAGATCATGACCGCGGTCCGCCACGACATCCCGGTCACGGCCGTGGTGTTCCACAACCGGCAGTGGGGTGCGGAGAAGAAGAACCAGGTCGACTTCTACAACCGGCGGTTCGTCGCGGGTGAACTGGAAAGCGAGAGTTTCGCGGGGATCGCCAAGGCGATGGGCGCGGAAGGCATCGTCGTGGAGAAGCTCGACGAGGTCGGCCCCGCGTTGCAGCGTGCCGTCGACGCGCAGATGAACGAGGGCAAGACCACCGTCATCGAGATCATGTGCACCCGCGAGCTGGGCGACCCGTTCCGCCGGGACGCGCTGTCCAAGCCGGTGCGGTTCCTGGAGAAGTACAAGGACTACGTGTAGGTCCCGCTTTCGCGCGTGAAGGCCCCCTTCCCTCGGCTCAGCCGAGGGAAAGGGGCCTTCACGCGCGTTCGTGTTGGTCCGGGGGCGCGTCGCGAAAGCCACCTTCGCGACGTCTGACGTCCCGAAAGTGGCTTTCGCGACACGCGCACCGGTCCCGGCCAACTGGACCCATCGATCACCGCCGCTCTGGTGCTGGGCCGGTGCCGGCCGGGTTGCGAAAGTCGACGCACAGACTCGTGTCTCGAAGGAGGTCTCCGGTGGACGTCACCCAGCTGCGAGCGCAGGCTCGACGGCATCTCGGCCCGCACTTCACCCGCAAGGACACCTGGGCCTCGGATTTCCCGGTGTTCGTACGCGGCGAGGGAAGCTACCTGATCGACACCGAAGGACGCCGCCATCTCGACGGTCTCGCCGGGCTCTTCTGCGTCAACATGGGCCACGGGCGCGCCGACATCGCCAAGGCCGCGGCCGACCAGGTCGGCACCCTGGCCTACGCGAGCAACTGGGGTTCGGCGCACACCCCGGCGATCGAGGCGGCCACGTTGCTGGCCGAACTCGCGCCCGGCGACCTCGGGACGACGTTCTTCGTCAGCTCGGGTTCGGAGGCGGTCGAAACCGCGCTGAAGTTCGCCCGGCAGTATCACCGCAGCCAGGGGCAGCCCGAGCGGACGAAGATCATCAGCCGCGACATGGCCTACCACGGTACGACCATCGGCGCCCTCTCGGTGACCGGGCTGGCGAAGATCAAGGAGCCCTTCGGCCCGCTCATGCCGGGTGTCCGGCATGTACCGAATACGTTGGGGCTGCTGGGAGACTGCGGTCCGGCGTCCGAATTGGACTGTGTCGCGGCGATCGAGCGGGTCATTCTGGAGGAAGGGCCGGAGACGATCGCGGCACTGTTCGCCGAACCGGTGCAGAACGGCCGCGGCGCGCTGGTACCGCCGAAGGGATACTGGCCCGCTTTGCGTGCCCTGTGCGACAAGTACGGCATCCTGCTCGTCTCGGACGAGGTCATCTGCTCGTTCGGCAGGCTGGGGCACTGGTTCGGGCACGGGGTCACCGGGGTCGTGCCGGATCTGATCACCTTCGCCAAGGGATCGACGTCGGGATACGCGCCGCTCGGCGGGGTGATCGTGCGCGAAAAGCTGGTCACCGAGCTGTACGACTCGCCGAAGGGCGGCGTCTTCACCCACGGCGCCACGTGGGGCGGGCATCCCGTCGCCACCGCCGTCGCCGTCGCGAACCTCACCGCGATGCGGGACGAGCGGGTGCTCGACAACGTGCTCACCGAGGGCCCGGAGCTGTTCGCCGCGCTGAACTCGCTCAAGTCCGCGCACCGCTGCGTCAAGGACGTCCGCGGCACCGGGTTCTTCTACGCCATCGAGCTGATGGCCGACCGCGACAGCGGCCGGGAGCTGACCGAGGCCGAGTCGTTGAAGGTGCTTCGCGAGGTGCTCCCGGAGGCGTTCCGGCGCACGGGCGTCATCCTCCGCGGCGACGATCGCGGCGCGACGATGCTGATGATCTCGCCGCCGCTCGTCGCCGATCGCGAGGTGCTCACCGAGCTTCTCCACGGCGTCGACGCGATGCTCAACGACGTCGAGAAGGCCGTCCAGCCCTGATCCTTTTTCACCGGGCGGGGGTCGCCGTCTTCCGGCGGCCCCCGTTTCGTTCGTGGAGGTACTTCGATGAGCCTGACCACCGAGGTCACGCCGGACGCCACGCTCGACGGCTGGCGGGAGGCGTTGCGCGGCCGGAATCTCCGCGTCGCCTTGCCGGACGGCGACGACGAGCGCGCCGTCCGTGCCGCACTGACGTTGCGGGACGAGGGCATCGTGCGGCCGCTGCTTTTCGGTGACAGGGCGCGCCTTCGCGCGGCAGGGGCCACGGACGACCTGATCGTGGACGTCGCGGACGCCCTCGCCGACGACGGGATCGAGGCCGCGCTGGCGGCGGGATTCGCGCGCCGCCCGGAGAACCTCGACGCCGCCCGGCGAGATCCGGTGTTCGTGGCGGCCGCGGCCTTGCGGGCGGGCGTCGTGGACGCCTGTGTCGCCGGCGCGACCCGGCCGACCGCTGATGTCCTGCGCGCGGGACTGCGGGTGGTGGGCCTCGCTCCGGGAGTGTCCACTTTGAGCAGTTGCTTTCTCCTGCTGCTCCCGGACGGTCGGCGGCTGACCTTTTCGGACTGTGCCGTGGTACCCGAGCCGGGGGCGGCGCAGCTGGCGGAGATCGCCCTCGCCGCCGCGGTGACCCATCGTGGCCTGACCGGGGAAGACCCGGTGGTCGCGATGCTGTCGTTCAGCACGCAGGGGAGTGCCGCTCATCAGCGCGTCGACGTCGTGCGCGAGGCGACTTCGCTGGTGCGGCAGCGGGAACCGGGTCTTCCCGTGGACGGCGAGTTGCAGTTCGACGCCGCGCTGGTGGCTTCGATCGCGGCGGCCAAGGCACCCGGATCCGCGGTCGCCGGGCGCGCGAACGTCCTCGTCTTCCCGAATCTGGACGCGGGCAACATCGGGTACAAGATCGCCGAACGGCTCGGCGGAGCCGTCGCGCTCGGCCCGATCCTCCAGGGCCTCGCCGCGCCGCTCAACGACCTCTCTCGCGGCTGCTCCGCCTCCGACATCGAGACGCTCGCGGTCCTGACCGCCGTCCAAGCTAGCCGAGCAGGGCAAGGGTGACGTAGGCGATGGTGCCGACGAGCAGCGTGGAGAGCAGGCCGAGCAGCAGCGCCCGGCCGCCGGTGCGGACCAGGGTGCCGATCCGGACCGCGCAGCCCAGTCCGAAGAGCGCACCCGCCAGCAGCAGTGTGCAGACCACCTTGGCGACGTCGAGCGCGACACCCGGCAGGATCCCGGTGCTCCGCACCCCCACCATCGCCAGGAAGCCGAGGACGAACAGCGGGACGAGCGGCGCGCGCTTCCCGGTGGCGGACGGGCGGCGACGGCGTTCGTGCACGCTGACCGCGGCGACCATCGGGGCCAGCAGGACGACCCGGCTCAGCTTCACCACCACGGCGACCGCGACGGCGGCGGTCCCCGCCGGGGTGGCGGCCGCGACGACCTGCGCGACCTCGTGCACGCTCAGCCCGGCCCAGCCGCCGATCCGCAACGCGTCCATGCCCAGCCAGCCGCCGAGCAGCGGAACCGCCGCGATCGCCAGGCCGCCGTAGAAGGTGACCAGGGCGACCGCGGTCGCGACGTCGGAGTCTTCCCGTTCGACGACGCCTTCCATCGCCGCGATCGCCGACGCGCCACAGATGGAGAACCCGGTCGCGACCAGCATCGCGAGACCGCGCGGAACGCCGATCAGCCTGCCGAGCCCGAGCGTGCCGAGGAACGTGAGACCGACCGTCAGCACGACCGCGAGCAGTGTGCCAGGACCGAGCGAGAGCACCGAAGGGAGCGCGAGTTGCAAGCCGAGGAGGACGACGCCGGCGCGCAGGAGCTTCTTCGTCACCTTCGCGATGGCTTGCCGGGTGCCGTCCGAAAGCACCGGCAGCGAGCCGGCGAGCACCCCGAGCACGACCGCGAGCGTGAGGGCGCTGAGCACGGGAACGGCGGTGCTCAGCAGGTACGCGACGGCCACACCGAGGGCGGTGACGGCGAGACCGGTCAGATGCGGCTTCGTCCGCCGCGCATACGTGGTGCTCATGGTGACGAGCGTCGTCCGGAGAGGACAGTGGCGGTAGCCGGGAATACGGCGGGTAGGTCATGCCGTTCGGCTATGACCGTGCCGGAGCTGGACTCGTTGCGCCTGCTCGTCCTCGTCGGCGAATGGGGCAGCATCGGCCAGGCCGCGGCCGTCCTCGGGCTCGCGCAGCCGTCAGCGAGCAAACGTCTGTCCTTTTTGGAACGACGGCTCGGCCTGGTGCTGATGGACCGGACCCGCCGCGGTTCCGCACTCACCCCGGACGGTCGTGTGATCGCGGGCTGGGCGCGCCGCGTGCTCACCGAACTCGACGGGCTGCTCGACGGCGCCCAGGCGCTGCGGACCCGGCACACGGCCGGACTCCGCGTCGCGGCGAGCATGACACTGGCCGAGCATCTGGTCCCGGGCTGGATCGGCGAGCTCAACCGCGCGAACCCCGGCCTCCACCTCGGCCTCCAGGTCACGAATTCGGATCAGGTGGCCGTACTGGCCCGCGAGGGCAAGGTCGACCTCGGCTTCGTCGAGTCGCCCGGCGCGCTGCCAGGTCTCGTGTCACGGAAAGTCGCGGGAGACCATCTCGTGGTGGTCGTTTCCGGCACCCATCCCTGGGCGCGTGCCCGTCGGCCGCTGACCCCGGCGGAGCTGGCGAGCACACCGCTCGTGGTTCGGGAACACGGTTCCGGGACCAGGAAAACCGTCGACGCCGCCTTGCGCGAGGCCGGGGTGGGCCCGGTGGAACCGTTGCTGGAGCTGGGGTCCGCGTCCGCCGTCCGCAACGCCGTGCTCGCGGGCGCGGGCCCCGCGGTGATCAGCGCACTGGACGTCCGGGACACGGTCTCGTGGTCGTCGCGGTGGAGGGTGTCCACTTCGGTCGCGTTCTGCGCGCGGTGTGGCCCGCCGGACGTCGTCTCGACGGCCCGGCGGCGGAACTGCTGGCCTTGGCGACGCGCAAGCCGTCCTGAGTGGAACTGGACCCCTTTCCCACATCGTAACTGGCACTCGCTCAGCGCCCGACTTGTTCCTACGGTGACCGGAACCACAATGGAGCTCCCAGCGCCACCGCCCCGGCGGTGGGTGCGAGAAGGAGGAGACGTGACTTCAGCGTCCGACCCGGCACAGAGCAGCGGCCTGAAACCAGGGCTCAAGCAGCGACATATGAACTTGATCGCCCTCGGCGGCGTCATCGGGGCCGGGCTGTTCGTCGGCAGCGGCGTGGTCATCCAGTCGGCCGGTCCGGCCGCGGTGGTCTCGTTCCTCATCGCGGGCCTGATCACCGTGCTCATCATGCGCATGCTCGCGGAGATGACGATCGCCAAACCCGCGCTCGGCTCGTTCTACGTCTACGCGAGGGAAGCACTCGGCAACCGCGCGGGCTTCGCCGTCGGCTGGATGTACTGGTACTTCTTCGTCATCGTCGTGGCGGTCGAAGCCGTCGCGGGCGGCCGGATCCTGCAGCTGTGGGTACCGGACGTGCCACTGTGGGTGCTCAGCCTCGGCCTGCTCCTGATCCTCACCGGCACCAACATGGTCTCGGCGCGGTCCTACGGGGAGTTCGAATACTGGTTCTCCTCGATCAAGGTCGTCGCGATCGTCGTCTTCCTGGTCGTGGGAGCCTTATACCTCTTCGGATTCTGGCCGGGCGCTCAGGGCGGCGTGTCGAATCTGGTCTCGCACGGCGGTTTCGCGCCACTCGGTATCGGCGCGGTACTCGCGGCGGTGGTCCCGTGCATCGGTTTCTACACCGGCGCGGAGATCGTCACCATCGCCGCCGCCGAGTCCGCGGAACCGAAGAAGGCGATCGCGAAGGCCATGCGGTCGATCATCTTCCGGGTGGTGCTGTTCTACGTCGGTTCGGTGTTCCTCGTCGTCGCGATCAAGTCCTGGGACGATCCGGCGACCGCCGTGAGCCCGTACGCGGCCGTGCTGGAGGTGCTCGGCATCCCGGCCGTCGCCACGATCATGAACGCGATCGTCCTGACCGCGGTGCTCTCCTGCCTGAACTCGGCGCTGTACACCTCGTCGAGGATGCTGTTCGCGCTCACCGGCAACGGTGACGCGCCGAAGGCCTTCACCAGGCTTTCCCGCAGCGGTGTGCCGCGGCGCGCGATCCTGGCCGGGACCGCGATCGGGTACGTGTCCGTCATCGCCGCCTACACCTCGCCGGACCTGATCTTCCAGTTCCTGGTCAACTCCTACGGCGCCGTCGCGCTGTTCGTGTACCTGTCGATCGCGCTGGCGCAGGTGCGGCTCCGCCGCAGGCTGGAGCGAGAGGATCCGGACAAGCTCACGCTCAAGATGTGGTTGTTCCCGTGGCTGAGCTACGCGACCATCGCGCTGATGGCCGCGGTGATCCTGGCGATGGCGCTCCTGCCGTCGACGCGTTCGCAGTTCTGGCTCAGCGCGGTGACGCTCGCGTTGATCCTCGTCGGATTCGAGATCCGCAGGCGACGGGGCAGGCCGGCGGCCGGGGTGCCGTCCATGCCCGTGGATCCCGAACCCGCGCGGGACACGGCCTCGGCCGCCGTCCGGGAGTGACCCGGCGGGCACCGTGAAGCTCGGCCCGGCCGCGGGTTCTCCCGCGGGCGGGCCGTTCCCGTTCCTTTTCGGGACCGCGGAGGTGACAGGCGCCGGTGACGCAGCCGTGCGGGACATCCTCCGGACCCGCCGCACGACCCCTCGGGCATGATCGGCTCATGCGTGTTCTGTCGGAGAGTCAGCTCGGTTCCGTCCTCGCGGGCGTTCCCGCGGCATGCCCCCGGGTGGTGGTGAGCGGGAACTTCGCCACCCCCATGCGGGCGCTGAAGGTGCTGGACGCGGCGCTGGCGGAGTACCGGTTGTTCGCGCTGAACGCGCAGGCCGGACTGCCGGACCGCGAAGGGGTGCTGCTGGAGACGCCGTTCGTGGGTGCGGGGATGCGCGGCCGCGCCGGGCTGCGGTACTTCCCCTCGCGGTTGTCGCTGGTGCCGCAACTGCTCAAGACCGCGTTGCCGCCGGACGTCGTCCTGGTGCACACCTCGGTGCCGGTGGACGGCGTGGTGTCGCTGGGCACGGAGGTGAACATCCTGCCCGCGGCCGTCGAGGCGGTCCGGGCGCGCGGTGGCCTGGTCGTCGCGCAACTCAATCCGGAGATGCCGTTCGTCCACGGCGACGGGCTCCTTCCGGTCAGCGAAATCGACTACGCCCTCGACGCCGCCGAGCCGCTCCTGTCGCCGGCTCCGCGGACGGTGGGTGACACGGCGCGGACCATCGGTGAGCGCGTGGCCGGCCTGGTCGAGGACGGCGCGACCCTGCAACTGGGCATCGGCGGGATCCCGGACGCGACACTGGCCGCGGTGACCGGACGACGCGGCCTCGCGATCTGGTCCGAGATGTTCAGCGACGGCGTACTCGCGCTCGACCGCGCCGGTGCTCTAGACCCGGCGGTGCCGGTGACGGCGTCGTTCGTGTTCGGTACCGCGGAGCTGTACCGATGGCTCGACCGCAATCCGCGGGTCCGCTTGCTGCGCACGGAAAAGACGAACGATCCCGCCGTGATCGCCCGCCAGCGCGGTCTCGTGTCGGTGAACAGCGCGCTCGAGGTGGACCTGTTCGCGCAGGCCAACGCGAGCCGGGTGCGAGGGGCGATCTACTCGGGATTCGGTGGGCAGACCGACTTCGTGGTCGGGGCACTGCATTCACCCGGCGGGCGGGCGATCATCGCGCTGCCGTCTTGGCATCCCAAGGCCGACGTCTCGACGGTCGTGCCGCGGCTGGCCGGGCCGGTGACGTCGTTCCAGCACAGTTTCCTGGTGAGCGAACACGGTGTCGCGACCATCTGGGGCAACGATTCGAGTGACCAGGCGCAGCAGATCATCGACCACGTCGCGCATCCGACGGCCCGGGACGAACTCGTGACGCGGGGCAGGGAACTGGGCTTCACGCTTTCGTAGCGCGGTGCGGGAGCGCCTCGAGAGCGGGAACGGGCATGTCGCGAAAGCCACTTTCGCGACATGAACCCCGGGGTACGCGCTTCCGCTCGGGTACTTGCCGGTCAGGACGGCCACCCCGGTTCGCGTCCCGCTGCCAGGTAAACCAGCAGGTCGAAGGCCTCGCCGTGCGCAAGCTGCCGGAGTTCCTGGTCACCGTCCCGAGCTTCCGCTGGGCCGCACCGGCAAGACCTGCCACCGCACGTTGACCGCTCTCGCCGCCGGCCTGTACCGGGGTACCTGAACCGTCAAAGGCCGTTCAAGGGCATGGCGTCTTCCGGGTACCGCTCGCCCTTCGCGGTGCCCGCCGGTACCGCCGCGTCGAGCAGAGCGATGTCCTCGGGGCCGAGCCGCAGGGAAGCCGCTCGAAGGTTCTCTTCGAGCGTGCGACGGCGTTTGGTACCCGGGATCGGCACGATGTCGTCGCCTTTGGCCAGCAGCCACGCCAAGCACACCTGCGCGGGACTCGCGCCGACACGGGTGGCGACGACCGCGGCCACTTCGACTACGGCGGCGTTCGCGGAGAAGTTCTCGCCCTGGAACCGGGGATCCCGCCTGCGGTAGTCGTCGCAGGCGTACTCCTCGGCCGGTTTGGCGGTTCCGGTGAGAAAACCGCGGCCCAGCGGGGAGTAGGCGACCAGACCGATGCCCGACTCGCGCAGGAGAGGCTGGATCTCGGCCTCGATATGGCGCTCCCACAGGGCGTATTCGGTCTGGAGGGCGGTCACGGGGGTGACGGCGTGCGCGCGGCGGATCGTGGTCGTTCCGGCTTCGGAAAGACCGAAATACCGGACCTTGCCCGCGGCGATCAGCTCACCGACGGCGCCGGCCACGTCCTCGATCGGGACCTTGAGGTCGACCCGGTGCTGGGACAGCAGGTCGATACGGTCGGTGCGCAACCGGACGAGCATCGCGTCGACGGTCCGGCGGATATGGCCGGGCCTGCTGTTCAGCGCGCCCCGCGTGCCGTCCGGGGCGTACTCCCAGCCGAACTTCGTGGAGATGAACGCTTCGTCGCGCCGGTGGCGCAACGCGGAGCCGAGCAGTTCTTCGTTGCCGAAAGGGCCGTAGACCTCCGCGGTGTCGAAGAACGTGCAGCCGAGGTCGAGCGCCCGGTGGACGGTGGCGATCGACTCGGCGTCGTCCGCGGAGCCGTAGGCCTGGCTCATCCCGAAGCAGCCGAGCCCGAGCGCGGACACGATGGGGCCGTCGGCCCCCAGAACGCGGGTGGGCAGAACATCGTCGTACGGCACCGAGACCCCTCTCTGGTCGGAGCGAACTGAGTGTCTGGCGGGTTCGCACATTCGGTCGTTTCCCCGGCGCACCTGTGGCTCCGCCGCCAGGTTCTGACTCGTCGAAGCGGCCGCGACGTTCTCGGCTGTCCACAAGGGACGCCTCTGCCGGACCGGCGCCTGCTTTGCGAAGGGGGTCGTGAGTGGTAAGTGCGGTTAGAAACGACACCTGCCACTCACGACCCCCTCGTGAAACCGTACATAAATTCATCAATCGTACAATAACCTGCGGAAAGTGTCCTTTGTGGACAGTCAGGGTGCGGCCGGCGCCTTCGGCTGGTCATCGGTCCTGCCCGCGAACCTCTTCCGCAAAGAGAGCCACCGTCACCGAGGCGTGGCTCCGTGACGGACGACCGCGTCGAGGAAGTCCCCGCGCGAGAGCGCGGCGGCCAGCGCTCCGATCTCGTCGCTCAGGCAGCGGTCCCGGTCCAGCGCCGGGACCGTCGCCCTGACCTGATCGTGGGTGATCCGGCCGAGCGGCCCGAGGCGCGAGTACCGGCCCGACACGTCGACGGCCTGCGCGGCCGCGAGCAGTTCCACCGCCAGGATCCAGTTGTTGTTCGCCAGCACCCGGCGGGCGTTCCTCGCCGCGATCAGGCCCATGCTGACCACGTCCTGGTTGTCGGCGTTGGCGGGCACGCTCTGGGCGCTCGCCGGGCCGATCGTGCGGTTCTCGGCGACCAGCGCGCTCGCCGGATACTGCGCTCCGGCGAGCCCGCTGTGCAGACCGGGATCGGCGGTGATGAGGAACTCGGGCAGCCCGTCGTTGAGATGCCGGTTGAGCAGCCGATGGGTCCGGCGTTCGGAGAACACGCCGAGCTGGGTGAGCGCGATGGTGCAGTAGTCCAGCACGAAAGCGACCGGCTGGCCGTGGAAATTCGCGCCGTGGAAGATCTCTTCTTCGCCGGATTCGCCGAAGAAGAGGGGATTGTCGTTGGCGGAATTGAGTTCGACTTCGAGGGTGGTTCCGGCATGCCGGAGGGTGTCGCGGACGGCGCCGAGCACCTGCGGAATCGCCCGCAGGGTGTACGCCTTCTGCAGGTAGACCTCGCCGTCACCGCGGCGGGCCTGCCGTGCCAGTTCGGCGTGGCCGACCGCGAGCCCGCTGCCCCGCAGCAGCAGGCGCAGGTTCGCCGCGGTGTCGATCTGACCGCGGTGAGGCCGGGCTCGTTCGTGCCCGTCGGTGAGGAACGGGCTCGTCGAGCCGCGCAGCACCTCCACGACCAGCGCGGCGATGATCTCGGCCTGCCGAACCTGGTCCAGCGCGCGCCCGACCACCAAGGCGCCGAGCCCGGTCATCGCCGACGTGCCGTTGATCAGCGCGAGACCTTCCTTGGCCCGCAATTCCAGCGGCACGAGCCCGTGCCGCTGGAGGACGGGGCCTGCCGGTGTCCGTACGCCGTCTTCGAGGACATGGCCCTCGCCGATCAAGGTGCAGGCGATATGCGAGAGCGGCGCGAGGTCCCCGCTGGCTCCCAGCGACCCGATCTCCGGCACGGCCGGGATGATGTCCAGGTTCAGGTAGGACACCAGCCGTTCGAGGACGGCCGGGCGCACGGCCGAGTAGCCCTTGGCGAGCGCGTTGAGCCTGGCCGCGAGCATCGCCCGGACCTCGTCCCTGGCGAACAGTGGTCCGACGCCGGTGCTGTGGCTGCGGACGAGGTTCGTCTGCAACGCGACCTCGTCGCCCGCCCCGACCGGATGGTGCACCAGTTCGCCGTATCCGGTGGTGACGCCGTAGACGGGAACGCCCTGGTTCACCAGCTTCTCGAACGACTTCCGGTTCTCCTCGACGGTGGCCAGCGCGGACGGCGGCACCGCGCACGGCGCTCCGCCCTCGGCGATCAGGCGGACACCGGCCAGGTCCAGGCTTTCGCCGTCGAGTTCGACCACCTGTCGCGCTCCCTCCGTCACAGCTCGGCCGCCGTCCTCGAACGGCCGAGCACCCAGCTCAGCACCGCTGTCGCCACGGCGAGCATCGCCAGCACCGCGCAGGTCACGACGAACGCGTCGCCGAACTCGGCCGCGGGGATCGACGCCGTGTCCTGCGGATTGCGCCCCAGCGCGGCGCGGTAGACCGTGCCGATACCCGCGATCCCGACGGCCATCGCGGCCTGGGTGACGGTGTTCAGCACGCCCGAACCCGCCCCGGTCAGATCGGCGGGCACCTGGGCCATGGCGATGCCGACCAGCGGTGAGACCACCAGTCCCTGCCCGATCCCGGACAGCCCGATGGTGACCGCGAGCGCGATCGCCTGGGTGCCGGCGCCGGTCTGCACGATGAACGGCATCGGCAGGAAGCTCGCGGTCATCAGGAGCGCGCCGGTGATCAGCACCCGGGTTCCGTAGCGCTCGGCCAGCCGGCGTCCGGCCACCGACGCCACCGCGAACCCGACGCCCAGCGGCACGAACACCACGCCGGTGGCCAGCGGGTCCAGGTGCAGCGCGGACTGGAGGTAGTACGTCAGGACCAGGAAGTAGCCCGCGTTGCCGGCGAAGAACACCGTCACCGTCGCCATGCTGGCCGGAAACCCGCGCCCGCGAAGGACACGAGCCGGCAGCAGCGGATCCCCGCCGCGCGCGGCCAGCCTGTTCTCGTAGCGGAACAGGCAGAACGTCAGCAGCGCGGCGGCGGCGAAGCAGAGCCAGATCCACGGCGGCCAGCCGTGTTCCGGGCCGAGCGACAACGGGATCAGCAGGATCGGCAGCACGGACGCGGTGAGCACCGTCCCCACCATGTCCAGCGGCGCGGCGACCTCGCTTCGACTCTCCCGGACCGTCGACGGCGCGGCCAGCAGGATGAGCAACCCGATCGGCACGTTGATCAGGAAGATCGTCCGCCATTCCAGCCCGGCGACGTCCACGTTCAGGAGCAGGCCGCCGCCGATCAGCCCGGCGACGACCCCGAGCCCGATCACCGACCCGTAGGCGCCGATCGCCCGCTGCCGGTCCTCTCGCCGGGCGAAGGTGCCCTGGATGATCGACAGCACCTGGGGCATCAGGACGGCCGCCGCCGCGCCCTGCAGGACCCGCGCCACGATCAGGAGATTCGCCGTGGGGCACACCGCGCACAGCACCGAGGCGACGGTGAACGCCGCGACGCCGTACTGGAAGACCTTCTTGCGGCCGAAGCGGTCGCCGAGCTTCCCGCCGGTCACCATGCCGGCCGCGTAGGCGATCACGTAGCCGTCGATGACGAATTGGATCTGGCCGAAACTGGCGCCCAGATCCGCTTGGATCGGCGGGCTGGCCACGTTCACGATGAACATGTCGATCTGGCCCATGAACGTGGCCAGCAGGACCACCCCGATCCCGGCCCAGTCACGAGGACTCGGCACGGTGGAGGGGGAGGTGTCCGCGACGGCAACCATTCTCGTCCTTACCTGGTCGTGTGCGCGCCGCCGTTGACCCCGAGGGTCTGCCCGGTGATGTGCCGGGCGCCGGCGGAAGCGAGGAAGTACACCGTTTCGGCGATGTCGACGGGAACCCCGGCACGGCCGGTGCAGGTCGCGTCGACCAGTTGCCCGGCCCGTTCGGCGGGGAGCTTGTCCCGGAAGAACTCGGTCTCCCGGATGTAGCCGGGCGCGACCACGTTCGTGGTGATCCCGCGGGCGCCGAGCCGCCGGGCGAGGTCGACGTTCCACGACGCCAGCCCTGCCTTGGCCGCGCCGTAGGATCCGGCGCCCTGGTCGGCGGCGATGGACCCGATGTGGATCACCGCCCCGCCTTCGGCCAGCCTGCTCTCCACCGCGGTGGTGGTCAGCACCGCGCTGATCAGGTTGGCATCCAGATTGGCCCGCCAGTGCGCGAGGACTCCGGCGAGTCCCTCCTGGTCGGGGAGATCGAAATCGGTGTTGCCGCCCGCGTTGTTGACCAGTACGTCGATCGGCCCGTCCAGTTCGGCGAGCGCGGTGGTCACCTGTTCGGGATCGGTGCTGTCGCAGACGAGCGGCCGGACCGACGAGCCCAGCTCGGCCGCAGCCGAGACCAGTACGTCCTTGCGCCGTCCGGTGATGTGCACGACGGCGTCCGACGCCGCGAATCGCGCCGCCACGGCCCTGCCGATGCCGGTGCCCCCACCGGTGACCAGGATTGTCCGAGTCATCTAGCCTCCTTCGTGTTCGCCGGTCCAAACTCACGTTTAGGCCTAAATGATAGGCTGTGCGCCGAGCAGCCGACAACCGCGGTGGAGGTCTGGGATGAGTACAGCGTCCGAAATGGACCCCACGCCGGACGC
Organism: Amycolatopsis sp. TNS106; assembly: GCF_019330265.1. Taxonomy (NCBI): domain Bacteria; kingdom Bacillati; phylum Actinomycetota; class Actinomycetes; order Pseudonocardiales; family Pseudonocardiaceae; genus Amycolatopsis; species Amycolatopsis sp. TNS106. The sequence goes on from NZ_CP024972.1 coordinate 1,041,509, forward strand.
CGCGGACGAGATCGAGGCGGCGTGGCAGCGCGAGCGGCCCGGAACGTCGACGGAATCCATCGGCATCGTGACCAGGGTGTGGCAGCTCGCCAAGTTGTTCGGCGAGGACCGTCGCCGCGTCCTTCTCGACTCCGATGTCGATTCGGCCACCCTGGACCTGCTGAGCGTGCTCCGGCGCAGTTCCCCGCCGTACTCGCTGACGACCAGGGAGCTGGCGAGGTTGACCCTGGTCACGGCGGGAGCGATCTCGCAGCGGGTGGCCCGCGCGGAACGCGAGGGACTGGTCGAGCGGCACACCGAACCGCCCGGCCGGAGTGTGTACGTGACACTGACCCCGGCCGGGCACGCACTGGTGGAGCAGACCGTCGATCGGGTGCTGGAGCGGGAACTCGAACTGGTCTCCGGGCTGAGCGAAGAGCAGCGGGCCCAGCTCGCCTCACTGTTGCGGGTGCTGCTCGCCGAGGTCCAGAGCCGCTGCGACGATCACGGCGTCTCCCACGTCGGCGATGTCGGTACGGCGCTCTGAACCCGCCACGCAGGGGATTCAGAGCAACCGGGTGAAATGCCGGACGACCTGCTGCGCCTGAACCGGGTTCAGGCGGGGATCGCAGGCCGACTCGTACCTGTCCAGCTCCAGCGTGCCGGTCAGCTCGGCCGCCGTGTCCACGCATTCGGTCACCGGATCGGGGCTCACTTCGAGGTGGAGCCCGCCGGGGTGGACCCCGTGCTCTCGCAAGATCCGGCAGAAGTGCCCGACCTCGGCCTGGATCTCGGTCACCACCCGGGTCTTCTGCCCGGCCGCCGTCTTCCTGGTGTTGCCGTGCATGGGATCGCAGAGCCAGGTCACTTGCCCGGCCGCCGTGCCGAGCGCGGCCACCAGCGCGGGGAGCCTGCCCGCGATCTTCTCCGCGCCCATGCGGATGATGAGGCTCAGCCTGCCCCGGCGATGCCCGGTGGTCAGCCGGTCGACGATCGCGATCAGTTCCTCCGGGGTCGCGTTCGGGCCGATCTTCACTCCGACGGGGTTGGTGATCCCTTTGGCGAACGCGAGATGCGCGTGGTCGAGCTGCCGGGTGCGTTCACCGATCCACACCATGTGGGCAGACGAGGCGTAGATGCCGCCGCGGGCCTGATCCTGCCGGAGCAGCGCGTGCTCGAAATCCAGCAGCAGGGCTTCGTGGCTGATGTAGGTCGGTGCCAGCATCGAGCTGATTCCGCTACCGCCTTCGGAAAGCAGCAGCTGCCGCATGAACAACGCGTCCAGGCCCTTCGCCGCGAGGTCGTAGGCGGTCAGCATGCGCGCCGGATCGGCTCGCCTCGCCGCGGCGGTGGGACTCACGCCGTTCACCGCGTCGCCGCGGTAGACCGGGATTTCCGTGCCGTCCGGCAGGATTTCCGTGGCGCAGGAACGGGGTTTGGCGAACTGTCCGGCGAACCGGCCGATCCGGACGGTCGGCACTCCGGCGGATTCGGCGGTTTCGCAGAGGTGGTGCAGCAGGGAAGCCTTGGCCTGGACCCGGTGCCGCGCCGAGTCGGAGAACAGCTCGGCACAGTCCCCGGCCTGGATCACCACGGCTTCCCCGCGGGCGACGAACTCGAGTTCGCCTGCCAGCGCGTAACACGAATGCGCGTCGACGAGCGGCGGCCTGGCGCGCAATGCGGTCCGCACGGCGGCCAGCTCCTCCGGCGCGGACCAGTCGGGTTGGTGGGCGGCGGCGATTTCCAGCACTGCGTGGGGGAGCATCACGGTCTCCTGATGTGGTGGGTGGTGATCACGCGGGGCGAAGTCCGGGCGGTTTCAGGCGCCGCTGTACCCGCCGGGCGAGCTCGATCAGCCGTTCTTCGCTGCCGGGCGGGCCGACGATCTGCACCCCGAGCGGCGCGCGGTTCACCCGGCTGAGCCGGGCGGGCACGGCGACGGCGGGCAATCCGGCGAAACTGGCGATCGGGGTGTACCCGATCCGCCGGTCGTAATCGGCTTCGCCAGGGGCGGGAATGGTGGTGGCCACGGGACGGCCGGTCCGCAGATCGGGCGGGGGAGAGGGATCCAGCGGCAGCAGCCAGGCGTGCGTGTGCTCACCGAAGCGGGCGGCGTTCCGCTGACGGCAGGAGTGCATCGCGTCGAGGATCTCCGTGTACTGGCCGTCGGACACCCGTGCGCCGACTTCCAGCGCCTGCTCGGTGCTTTCGTGCACCGGCACGGTGATCCAGTGCCGCCACTCCCGGTAGCCGTCCCACGCCTGCCGCGCACACAGCTGCCAGGCGTCGCCCCGGCGCTGCCAGAGTTCGTCGTCCACCCGCAGGTCGGCCAGGTCGTGGCCGTCGTCGGCCAGCGCGGCGCCGACCAGATCGAGGGTTTCCAGCATCTCCGGGGCGCATGAGCCGTCTCGCACGTTGGCGGGCACGCCGATGCGGTACCGGGCGGGCGTCGGCTGCCCGGCCGAGCCGAGCAGGGAGCCCATACCCAGGCGCTGCCACAGGAACGCGAGGTCTTCGGCCGTGCGCGCCACCCAGCCGACCGCGTCCATCGGCGGTGACAACGGGAAGATGCCGTGCAGCAGCCCAGGATCGTGGGTCATGCGCAAGCCGACGGTGCCGCAGTGCCCGGCGGGCCACCGCACCGATCCGAGGACGTCCGTGCCCATCGCGAGATCACACAGATGGGCGGCGACGGAGACACCCGCGCCGGTACTCGAACCGGCGGGGTCGATATGCGGGAACCAGGGGTTCACGCAGCCGGATCCGACGCCGATGTTCAGTTCGGTGCTCACGACCTTGCCGATCACCAGATCCTCGACACCGGCGAGCCGGGAGAGCGCCCGTGCCGTCGCGGCCGGATGGTGCCGGTAGTGGCGCAGCCCCAGCGAAGTGGGCAGGCCGGCGACGTCGATGGTGTCCTTGACGCCGACGCGGATCAGCGGCGTACCCGCGCTCGGCGTCCGCCTCGTGGTGACGGCCCGGTATCGGGCGTCGGCCACGGAGTACCAGGTTTCGTTCTGCTCCGTCCATTTCCGGTCGTCCCACTCGCCCCGGTCATGCAGCTCACATCGTTCGGCGAGGGGCAGCTCCAGCAGATCGGGCAGCTCCGGCCGGTCGTCCGGGTAGGTGATACCGGCGTTCTCCGCGTAGCCGTTCAGCGACGAGGCGGGATCGGACGGGAGCGGCCGGGACGCCGCGCTCATCGGCTCGCCCCTTCCAGCGCCGCCACGGGTTCTTGCTGCGTGAGCGCGTACAAGGCGGTGACCGCGATCTTCCCGGTCGCGGTCCGGGGGATGCGCCGGACCTGGTGCATCGCGCGCGGTGGGGTGACGTCGTGCATGACCGTCCGCAGCCGCTCGACGAGCTGACGGCGGGAGAGCTCCCGATCGAGGCTGTAGAACAGTTCGTAATGCTCGGCGCGGACGGGATCGTGCACAGGCAGGCAGGCGACGTCCAGGCCGTCGACCGAGTTCCGCAGCGCGGTCGCGAGTTCTTCCAGGTTCACCCGCTCCCCGTTCACCTTGATCAGCGCCGAGGCCCGTCCGTGGAACTCGAACGAGCGCTCGTCACGGTGGATCACGTCGGGCAGCCGCCACGTTTCCGGCCGGACCGTCATGTCGCTGCGGCGGGCCAGCCGCGGGCTCCGGATGTGGAGCCACTGTCCGGGACTCTCACCGGGATCGGCGAACTCGACGTCGGGCAGGAGCTGCCAGCGCCCCGCCTCGGCGCCCGAGGGCGCGATGTCCCGGTACGCGATCCCACCGGTTTCGGTCGACCCGAACAGCTCGACCGCGCGGAAACCGGTGCCGGACAACGCGGACACCACCTCGCCGGTGGCCTGCACCGTCGGCCCGGTCCCGTGTAGGGCGACCGCCGAGGGCAGCGCCTCGAGCTGGCCGAGCAGATGACGCAGCACCAGCCAGCTCGACGGCAGGCAGACGAACAGCGTCCGCTTCTTCTCCACCTCCGGTGGCAATCCGGTGGGCGCGTGGGTGAGGTGATGCACGGGAACGCCGCGGATCTCCGGCAGGACCTGCGCGAACAACCGGCCGAACAGATGCTCTACCGGCGCGAAGCTGACGATCTGCTCGATCTCGCCGACGAGTTCGTCCGCGATGAGCTCCGCCTCGGCCCGGAGCTGGCCGGGGGTGCGCAGCCACACGGCTGGTGAACCCGTGTGCCCGGAGGTGCGGAACTCGATTTCCGTCGAGGTCATCGAGGCCCTCCGAACACGGCCTGGTCTTCCAGCTGGGAGTGGACGAATTCGGCGATGCGGTCCAGTTGCGCGAAGGTGTAGCGGACATCGTGTTCGACGAAGTCGACCTCGATGTCGAATTCCTTTTCCATCGCGGTGACGCATTCCATCGCGCCGAGGCTGTCGTAGCGGTCGCCGAGTGTTTCCGGGAGCGGCGCGTCGGCGGGAAGGTCGTTGATCTCCGGGCCGAACAAAGCGGCCAGTACGGCCCTCGTCCGGGTCTGCAGGGTTTCGAGGGTGGGCACGGAGGATAAGGTCATCGGTTTCCCCTCAGTGTGGCGTCCGCGCGACGGAGTCGTCCCTCGGCGCCGAAGTACACGGATTCCTTGGGTGTGGGCCGGAATTCCAGGTAGAAGAACGGAGTTCCGGTGGTCATGCCGAGCGAGTCGGCGAGTACGGCGGCCAGTTCCTCGTAGAAGGCTTCGTCGCGTCCGACGGACACGCAGCAGACGACACTCGCGTGGTGCAAACCTTCGTCTTCGTGCGGAAGGGCTTCGATCGGCAGGCCGCCGACGAACACCGTGCCCTCCTCGGTCCGTTCGAACCGCACGACCACGTGCCTGCGGTCGCTGTCGTGTTCGGCGAACCATCGGGTCAGCCGGACGGCGATGGCCCGGCGTTCCACAGTGGACAGCGCCGTCGTGCGAATGGTGATGGTGGGCATGATTTCCCCAGGATGGAAGGATTTCCCTCAGGACAGGGTGAGCGCGGGAAGGTCCGCCCGCCGCCCGGTGCTCCGTTCGCGAAGCAGCGCGCCGAGACAGTCGGCGAGCACTCCGCCACCGGCCGGAGCGAGCGGCGTCCACCCGGTCCCGTCCGGCCTGGTGAGCCGGTCCAGGAAGACGTTCAGCCGGGCGAAATCCACGGGAACCCGCTGCCGGTCCGCGGTCACCACCGCTTCGTAGGTGCTCAGCAGATCCGGCATCCGCGAACCCTCGTTGGCGAATCCGCCGCTGCGCACCCGGTGCCGGTCGAGCAGGTCGGCCAGTTCGCCGGGCGTGGTCCGGCCCAGTTGTTCCAGGACCCGCGACGCCTGCAACCCGGCCCGGAGCGTGGGAAGCGCGCCCGGCACGTGCCGATACCCGTGTTCGTCACGGCAGCCGAGGACGAACTCCGCCAGCCGCTCGGCGGACAGCACTTCGGCGACCGGGATCCCGAGCAGCCGCAAGGTCTCCACCGCCGCCGCGGTGGAGACCAGATCCGATCCCCGGCCTTCCCAGTAGCCGAAACCACCGTCCGGGTTCTGCAGCGTCGCCAGCCAGTCCGCGATCTCGCGCGGCGCGGCGGGATCGGCCTCGGCCGCGCCCGCCGCGATCGCCCACAGCGTGCATCGCACTTCGCTGCCGCGGGCGGGCATGTACATGACCCCGCCCTCGTTCGGCAGACGGCAGCCGGCCAGCCAGGTACGCCACTCGTGCTGTCGCGGGTCTTCACCCGGCGACAGCAAGGCGGTGGCCGCGGTGCTCAACGCGTCCCCGGCGTGTTCCGGTTCGCGATAGGTGAACCCACCGGAGGGGCAGGCCAGCTCGCGCAGCCGGTGGAGTACCGGGCCGGCGTGCGGGCCGGTGTCCGCGCCCAGGGCCCGCAGCGAGCCGATCGCGCAGAAGGAGGCCCAGACGTCGGCGACGTCGTAACCGGCCCATCGGACGAACGCGCCGTCGGACGACCGGCGGTCGAGGATCCAGTCGAGACAGCGTTGCCGCTCGGCCGGGGCCGCGCCCAGCGTTTCGAGCGCGGCCGTCGCCCGGTAGGTGGCCCACAGGCACGGGGTGTCCGCCGACGGGCCGAACCGGAATCCGCCCTCGGCCTGTTGCTGTTCCCTCAGCCAGCGCACCAGCGCGGGACGGTCCCAGGGAAAGGGCACATCCGGTTCCACGGCCCGTAAAGCCCGCCAGGACATCACGCCGTAGAAGCAGGCTCGGACGTCGGATGCCATCGTTCCGGCGTGCTCGGGCGACCAGCCGAGACCGCCGTCCGGCGCCTGCAGCGCTCGCAGCCAGCTCACCAGCCGATCCGGGTCCGGCGGCGCCTCCCGGCACACTTCCACCATGGTGCGCACCGAAAAATGCGTGGCCCAGACATCGGGGGCCTGGCCGGGCAGCATGGCGTACGCGGCACCGGACCAGGTCCGGCGCAGCCAGTCGCGTGTCGTGCCCAGCTTGGGGATCTCGGCACCGAGCTCGGCCATCGCCTGGGTGCAGTAGAACGTCGCCCACGCGTCGGACGCCATGCCCTTGCTCCAGGCGTAACCGCCGTCGGTGTTGCGGCGGCTGCCAAGATAGTCCAGCGTGGCGGCGCGGCCGGGCAGGTCGGCGGTCCGATCCAGCCACGAAGCCGTGCGGACGGCGGCGTAGGTACACCACAGATCCGCTTCACCGGTGGTGACGGCGCTCCCGATCGGTGCGTGGGGAGCGAGGCGCACGGTCATCCGCGCGCCCCCACTACCCGGAAGTTCGACCGTTTCCAGCTCTTCTGCGACGCCCCGCTCTTGGTACTGGCGGGCAGCTGGTTGACGAAGAGCACTTCGTCCCATTCCAGGCCAAGCACCTCGCGGGAAGAGTGCTGGAGCCGGTCGGCCATCGTCGCTTCCCCCGCCCGGTCCCAGTGCACGTCCCGTTCCAGGATCAACCGGGCGAACGCCCCCGGCGCGTCGGTCTCCATCAGGTAGCCGGTCGCCTCGGTCTCGCCGTAGACCACCTCTTCGACCGCGCGCACGGTGAGTTTCGCGCCGCGTACGGCCACGGCGTCCGAACCGCGCCCGACGACTTCGATCACCGGGGCCTCGTCACCGCAGCCGCAGCGGACGCCCATCCGCACGTCGTCCCCGGTGTCCAGCCGCAACACGCATCGGGCATGAAGATTGAGCGGGGTGACCACGAGTCGCCCGGTGCCGCTTTCCGGCAGGGGGCGGACCGTTCCGTCGTCGTCGGCGAGTTCGAAGTAGTTGGTCGCGGTCAGCAGATGCAAGCGATCCCGGGTACAGCCGGCGGCGAGGGTGCCGGTCTCCGTGCTGCCGTAGCTCGCGTCGAGTACGGAGGCGTCCCACCACCGGCCGAGACGGGTCCGGAACGGCGCGGTGCTGACCTCGCCGAGCAGCATCATCCGGTGCACGTCGGCGCTCAGTTCCGCCAATAGCCCGCGTTGTTTGACCAGCCTGCTGAACTGCAGTGCCACTCCGGGCGCGGCGAAAACGGTGGTCGGCCGGAACGACCGGCACAGTCCGATCAGCCGGTCCCAGTCGGAGATCCCGGTCGCGAAGGGATAGGCCCGGGTGTGCGGCCGCCCGAGGTACTCGCAGACACCGACGATAAGGTCCGCCACCGGCACGATGTCCGAGGGCAGCATAATCAATACACGTTCATTTTCCGGCAACAGATCTCGCCATGCTTCCGCCACCGAAACGGTGTTCCAGATTATGTCCTCCGCCAGTCTCGGCGTCGGCGTCGGCAGCCCGGTGGTGCCGGTCGTTTCATAATACTTCGCCGCCGCGTCGACCGAGGCCGCAAGGAATTCATGCGGGTTTTCCTTGAGGTGACGCTTGCTGGTCGTGCCGAGTTCTTCGAACCTGGTGAAGGAGTACGCCGGCAGGCCGGCGTAGGCTTCGGTCTGTCCTGCCCGCCGCCAGGTTTCGGCGAGTTTTCGCAGGTAGAAGTCTTTTTCCGGCAGGCTCCGCTGCTGCTCGCGGATCTCGTTCCCTGCCTGCTCCATCAGCCGCAAGCGATCGCTGCTGTTGATGATCAAGGACAATTCCTCCCCAGGAAATAAAGCTCAATCGATGATCCGCTCGTGTCCCCATGGCGATTCAATCGCCGGTCGAGTTTAGCACTAAACACCGAACTGTCGCAAGTTGTCCGGCGAGTCATCGCCGGTTGTCCCAATCACCGCCGACGTCACTCTGGTGGCGGTACGGGCCCTGTTGGGCGCTGAGTACAGTCCTCGCCAGATGAATTACCGGCAGTCGTCGGCGTGCGCTCGTCTGCACTATATCGCCGCCCTGGTCGGTGAAACACCCACTTTCGTTCGCCCGGTCGCGCCGAGCCAATAAGACGTGTCGCGAAGGTGAACGACTCATCGTGGCTGCGTACAGGCGAATCGAACAGACCCAGCATGCCTCTAAGACAGGGAGCGTCATGTGCGGAATCGCCGGCTGGATCGATCTCAGCCGTCCCACCGAGTGGAAGGAAGCGGATCTCGAACGCATGACCCGTACGCTTGTCCGCCGCGGCCCGGACGACGAAGGGCTGTGGGCGGACGAGCATGTGGGACTCGGCCACCGCAGGCTGGCCGTTCTCGACGTGCGCAGGGGCGTCCAGCCGATGATCGCGGGCTCGGCCGAGCAGCCCCACGCCGTGCTCTGCTACAGCGGAGAGGTCTACAACTTCCGTGAGTTGCGGTCGGAACTGGCGGCGCGCGGGCACGTCTTTCGAACCCATGGCGACACCGAAGTCGTGCTCAACGCCTATTTGGAGTGGGGCGAGAGCTTCGTCGAACGGCTCACCGGGATGTTCGCCTTCGCGTTGTGGGACCCCCGTGCACGGAGGCTCCTCCTCGTCCGGGACCGGCTGGGCATCAAACCCCTGTACTACGCCCGGACCGGCGACGCGGTGCTGTTCGCGTCCGAGCCGAAGGCGGTGCTCGCCCACCCGGAGTTCACCGCCCGGCTCGACCACCAGGGGCTCGCCGATCTGCTGGGGCTGGTCAAGACTCCCGGCGTGACCCCGTTCCGCGACCTGTACGAGGTGCCGCCGGGTCATGTCCTCACCGTCGACGGCAACGGCAGCCGCTTGACCCGCTACTGGGCATTGCCGACCATTCCGCACGAAGACGACATCGTGGACACGGTCGCCCACGTTCGAGAACTGCTCTTCGACATCGTGCGGGGGCAGCTGATCACCGACGTACCACTGTGCACCCTGCTGTCCGGTGGCCTGGACTCGAGTGCGCTGACGGCCATCGCCACCGACGTCCTCGGCAAAGCGGGGGAGGGGCCGGTCCGTTCGTTCTCCGTGGACTTCGTCGGCAGCGCGGACCACTTCCGGGCCAGTGAATTCCGGCCGGAACGGGACAATCCGTACGCGCTCCAGGTCGTCGACCATCTCGGTACGGCACACCGGACCATCGAACTGGCGGACGAAGCCCTTACCGAGGACGGAAATCGCGACGCCGTCCTCGGCGCGCACGACCTTCCGCTCACCTTCGGCGACGTCGACACTTCGCTGTACTTGCTCTTCTCGGCCATCCGCGAACAGTCGACCGTCGCGCTGTCCGGCGAATCCGCGGACGAGGTGTTCGGCGGCTACAACTGGTTCCACGATCCGCGCGTGGTCGGTACGGCGGACTTTCCCTGGCTCAGCACCATGCAGTTCGTCCCGGAGCGGATGCTGACCGCCGAGTTCCGCGAGCACACGAGGTTCGGGGAGTACCGGGCCGATCGCTACCGGGAGGCGATCGGCGAAGTCGAGTACCTGCCGGGAGAGGACGCGCAGGATCGGCGGATGCGCGAGTTCGGTCATCTGCACCTCACGCGCTGGTTGCCTGTCCTGCTGGACCGCAAGGACCGGCTCAGCATGGCCGCCGGTCTCGAGGTGCGGGTGCCCTTCTGCGACCACCGGCTGGTCGAGTACGTGCACAACATCCCGTGGAAGATCAAGACCTACGACGGCAGGGAAAAGAGTGTGCTCCGTGGCGCGTCGGCGGGACTGCTGCCCGACTCGGTCCTGAACCGGAAAAAGAGCCCGTATCCCACCACCGCGGACACCCGGTACGAACGGGATCTGCGACGGCGGGTGGGCACCCTGCTCGCGGAAAACCGGTCACCGGCGCTGGACATCGTCGACGCGGGAGCCCTCCGCGAGTTGTTGAGCAGGCCCGAGGGCCACTTCGACACCCAGCTCCGGCGCAACCCGCTGGAAACCGCCTTGAGCCTCGCCCAGTGGTACCGGGAGCAGTGGAACTCGTGATCGTCCCGACGGGAGGAAAGATGGAGAACCGGTGGCTCGCGGACGTACTCGCCAGGCCCGTTCCGGAGTCGGTGCGGTTCCTGGGCCGGGCCGAGGTCGTGGAATGCCTGGCACGGATCGACGTCGTGGCCGCGGTCAAGGACGCGCTGGTGAGTCATCACCACGGCCGGACGATCCTGCCGAGTGAGGCGTACCTGTCCTGGACCAATCAGCACGGCGCCTACAGCCGCTCGATCGGCATGCCGGGCGCGGTGCTCGAACAGGGCGGCGAAGCCGCCTACGGCATGAAGATCATCAACGCCAGTGTGTCGAATCCGGAGTTCGGCCTGGAACGGGCCGGTGGCCTCGGGCTCTGCTTCGATCCGCGGACGGCGCGGGTCACCGCGGTGATGGAGGTCGGCGTGCTCAGCGCCGTGCGGACGGCCGCCGTGACCGCGATCGCCGTCGAAGCCACCGGGTACGGGTCGGCTCGCTCGCTGGCCGTCGTGGGGTGCGGAACGCAGGCGCGGGTGCATCTCGCCCTGCTGCTCGCGAGATGCCCGGAGCTGAGGCGGATCACCTTGTGCGACGTGCGACGGCCGGTGGCCGAAAACCTCGCCGGTGAACTCGTTTCCCGGCACCCGGGAGTTTCGTTCTCCGTCGCGGCCACCCCCGCCGAGGCGATGGCCGACGCGGAAATGGCGCTGTTCCTGACCACCGTCTCCGAGGGGTATGTGCGGCCGGACTGGGTGCGTCCCGGATCGCTTCTGCTCAACGTCTCGCTCGGCGACCTGACCGACGAGGTCCTCGCCGGCGCCTCCGCCCTCGTCGTCGACGACGTTCAGCTGATCGTCGAGAATCCGCGGCGGCCGCTGGGGCGGCTGATCAACGAGGGAAGGATCGCCGCGAAGGCGCAGGCGGACCGGCCCTCGATCACCGCGACGATCGGCGAACTGCTCTCCGGCGACATGCTCTCGGAGCGGCCGGACACCGGCTACGTCGTCGTGAATCCTTTCGGGCTCGGCATTCTCGATGTCGCGCTGTTCGGTGCGGTACTGCGCCGGGCGAGCAGCGCGAGTATCGGCCAGGTCCTGGAGCTCGTCTGACCGGGCCGTCGTGGCCCGTCGGAACCTTCACCGTCATCGATTTCACAGGGGAGTTCAGGTGCGGTTGCCCAACCAACGTGGCCCGGTGAGCGAAATCCTCATCCGTGCCTTCCATCACCCGCCGGAGGCGGAGGACGAATCGGCTCTGGAGGCGATTTCGGCGAGCGAGATCGAATCCCTCTCCGACGAGGATCTGCAGCTGAGTCTGTTCCTGTGTTACGGGCTCCAGTACTGCCTGTTCGGCGAAACGGCGCAACACTGGGAATGGGAGACCTCCCTGATCGGGTTGCGGAAGCGGCTGGAAGTCCGCTTCGCCCGCGAACTCAGGGAAACCGCGGGACAGCTCCCGGTGGTGGACGTGGAGAAGCTTCCCGAGTTTCTGATGGACCTCGGGAAGCCGAGCCCTGGCCGTTCTCTTTCGCGCTACCTCAAGCAGGACGCGACGATGGAGCAGTTCCAAGAGTTCCTCATGCACCGCTCCGTCTACAGTCTCATGGAAGCGGACCACCACAGCCTCGTCATCCCGCGCGTCCGCGGCGGCGGCAAACCGGCACTGGTGGAGATCCAGGCCGACGAGTACGGGGGCGGGATCCCCGGCCGCCTGCATTCCCAATTGTTCGAGCTGACGCTGAACGAGCTCGGAATGCTCACCGAATTCGGCTCGTACTTCGAGGACGTCCCGGCTTGTTCGCTGACGACGGTGAACGTGATATCGTATTTCGGGACCTACGGTCGGCACCGGGGTGCGATGCTCGGAAATCTCGCGATGACGGAAATCGGCTCGCACTACGTGAATCGCAATTTCCGGAACGGGCTGCAGCGGCTGAACGGCTCGGACGATTCGTGGCTGTTCTTCCAGGAGCACATCGTGGCCGACGCCGTCCACGAGCAGCTCGCCGCCTACGACATGTGCGGCCGTTTCGTACGGGACAATCCGCGCGAGGTGTCCGACATGGTCTTCGGTGCCGTCGTGACGGCCGAGCTGGGCGCGCGGGCCAACGAACACATGCTTTCGTCCTGGGAACGCGGTGAGTCCTCTCTCCGCGGCGCGGCCTCCGTGGCCGCCGGCTGATGGACGGGCAGGGAGGGCGGCGGCCCGCGCCGGCCACCGTCGTGGTGTGCCAGGACGGCCCGGTCATCATCCGCGGGGACTACGACCTGCGCAGCCAGACCGACGAACCGATAGATCCGCAGCGCAAGACCATCGCGCTCTGCCGGTGCGGACGTTCACTGCAGAAGCCGTTCTGCGACGGCAGCCATATCTGGGCGAAGGGCGTCGGCAATGGAGATCGAACGAACCGGACGTGACCAGTGATCCTGGTACGAGGGGGAGGAAATGACGTTGCCCGTTGAACTGCACGGCCCGGTGCCGGGCAGAACCCCGACGTTGAACGCCGTGACGAGGTATCGCGGCAGGACGACGAATCTCTGGTTGAAACTGGAACAGGAGAATCCATTCGGGTCCATCAAGGACAGAGTGGCGTACTCGCTGCTTTCCTCGATCTTCGAGTCGGGTGTGCTCTGCGGAGGGATCATCGAGTCGACGTCCGGAAACCTGGGCGTCGCGCTGGCGAGGTATGCCCAGATCTGCGGCGTGGAATTCACGGCCGTCGTCGATCCGCGGACGTCGCGCAAGCTCGTGCGGCAGATGCGGAGCGCGGACGCGAAGATCGTGGAAGTGACCGAACCCGACGAGACGGGCGGCTACCTGCTTTCCCGGCTCGCCTACATCCGTGACCGGATGGCCGTCGAGGATCTGCTCGTGTGGCCGAACCAGTACGAGAATCCGGCCAACCCCCGCGCGCATTCCGAAGGGACCGCGCCGGAGATCTTCTCCACCGTTCCCCGGGGCGAACTCGATGTCTTCCTCGGTGTGTCGACCGGTGGGACCGTTCGCGGGTTCACGGACTACGTCGAGCGGAACAGGCTGTCCTGGCGGTGCGTCGCGGTGGACGAGGTGGGATCCGTCGCGCTCGGTGGTCCGCCGGCGACTCGCTGCCTGAACGGGATCGGCGCGAGCCGGAGCTCGTCCTTCGTCGACGGGCGGGCCTGCCTGAACGTGAAGGTGACCGCCGCCGAAGCGGTGGCCGCGTGCGACTGGGTCGCGAGCGAACTGGGTGTCCGGGTCGGCGGCAGCTCGGGAGCCGCCGTGGCCGGTGCCGTGCGGTGGATCCGCGAGGGGCTCGGCGCGGAGCACGTGGTCGTCGTCTGTCCGGACGGCGGCGACCGATACGAGGACACGATCTATTCACCTGGCTGGCGCCGAGCGAAGGAGCTCACCGCGCGGGCGGACATGGAATTCCCCGAGGTGTGCTCGGCGCGGGTCGTGGACAATTCGCTGGTCTTGCTCTGAAGACAGGGGTACTTCGCATGGTGGGTTTTCTTTCTCTCGATGACGTGGACACCGACGAGCTGCACGAGATCGTCGGACGGTCGGCCGCTGTGCTCGACCAGCCGGAGCCCTTGGAGCAAAGGTTGTCCGGGAAGGTACTCGGTGTCTACTTCGCCAAGACTTCGACGCGGACGCGGACCGCTTTCTCGACGGCCGCGCTGCGGCTCGGGGCTTCGATCGTCCAATACGGTCCCGGCGATCTCCAGCTCAACACCGGTGAATCCCTGCACGACACCGGCCGGATGTTCGGCGCGATGCTCGACGGACTGGTGATGCGCACCGCGGGCCCGCTCGAGGACATGCGGGTGGTGGCCCGCAGCGGGGGATTGCCCGTCGTCAACGCGATGGCCGCCCAGGAACACCCGACTCAGGGTGTCTGTGACGCCGCGGCGATGCTCCGGCACTTCGGCCGGGTGGACGGCTTGTCGGTGTTGTACGTCGGCGAGGGGAACAACACCGCCGTGGCGTTGGGCAAGATCTTGAGCACCTATCGCGATGTCACGGTGGTTTTCGCCACCCCGAAGGGATACGGGCTCGACGCCGCGCTGCTCGATTCGTTGCGCGAGAAGGGCGCGGAGTCGGGTTCACGGTTCGTCGAGACCCACGATCTCGATACGGTCGGCATCACGGCCGACGTCGTCTACACGACTCGCTGGCAGACCACGGGCACGGCGAAGCCGAGCGCGGACTGGCGGGAGGACTTCCGTCCGTTCCATGTGGACGACGAGGTCATGGCCCGGTGGCCGGAGGCGGTTTTCATGCACGACCTGCCCGCGCACCGTGGCGACGAGGTCAAGGGATCGGTGCTCGACGGAGAACGTTCGATCGCCTGGGAGCAGGCGCGGATGAAGTACGGCAGCGCGGTCGCGATCCTGGAATGGATCTACCGGGATTCCGGGCAATCGGCTCGGTGAACATTTTCGACTGAACGACGTGGGGGACCGCTTGACCCTTTTCACTCTGCTCGCTTTCACGGCCGCGGCGGCGGTCATCGTCATCGTTCCGGGGCCGGATCAGGCGCTGCTGCTCCAGACGAGTGCCGCCGCCGGACGCCCGGCGGCGGTGCGCACCGCCGCCGGGGTCCTGCTCGGCATCGTCCTATGGGGTGTCGCTTCGGTGGTGGGGCTGTCGGCGTTGCTGGCCAACGGCAGTGTGGCCTTCCGGGTCGTCACCGTGATCGGAGCGGCCTACCTGATGTGGCTCGGGATCATGGCCCTGCGGTCCGCGTTCTCGCCGCCTGCTCCCGCGCCGAAACGGGAAGAGCGGGGGAACACGGGTTTCTTCCTGCGCGGGCTGCTCATGAACTGCCTGAACCCGAAGATCGGCCTGTTCTATCTCTCGATTCTTCCGCAGTTCCTCCCGGGCTCGTCGGCGTCGGCCCTCGGCGCCGAGCTCGTGCTTTTCGCCATCTATGTCACGGTGAGCGCCCTGTGGCTGTTCGGGTTCGCGTTCGCGGCTGGGAGCCTCCACCCGTTCCTGAATCGGCCGCGGGTCAAGCGATCGTTGGACTCGGTCGTGGGCGTGATCTTGCTGGGACTCGGAGTCATCGCCTTGGTGGGAGTGTGACGGTGTGGTCGTACGACAGGATGAATCGGCTTTGCGGCGGGAGATTCTCGTCGAGACCGGCGGCGAGGTAGGACGTGCCCTCGACGCGGTCGAACGGGCACGGAGCGTGCTGAGAGTGTCCGGTGATCCGTTGATGGCCGCGGTCGACAGCGCCCTCACCTGTGCTGTCTCCCTGATCGAACTTCGGCGGCGCGGAACGGAATGCGACGTCGACACGCTCCACAGCGCCCTGGGCGCGGCTCGTGCGCTGGTCGGCGAAGTGACCTTCGCCGTTCGCGACAGCTATCCGGGGCCGAACTCGCGGGGGTGAACTGCCATGCGTTCGAGCTTCGTCCAGCCGGTCCAGCCTCGCGTTCTCAACAGCTCGATCAGGCGGCGGGCCGGCGGGGCGGTGTCGAAGGCCAGGGTGTCCATCAGTTCGGCGAACGGTGGGGCGACCTCGGTATCGCCGACATCGGCCTCGTTCCGCTCGTCGGCCATCCGCGTGATGTACCTGGCCAGCTCGTCGGCGAGTTCGACCAGCTCGGGATCGTCGCCCGGCCGGTCGAGAGCCTGCCCCAGGGTGAGGTAGAAAGCGATGAGCGGTGGGTCGGCGATCTGCTCCCGCTTGCGCGCCGCCCACTCTGGGACCCGCTCGGGTGAGTGCGCCGCCAGCAGGATCCAGCCGTCCCGCTCGACCTCGACGATCCGCTCGTCGACACCGTGCGCCCGCAGCCGATCGAGGATCTCGACCACCTCCGGGGGCAGTACGAGACCGTCCCCGGAGGTGAGCCGGGCGATCCGCTCGCGATGCCGCTGCCGCTGCCGGATCTCGGCTCGCAACCGCTCGTCGATGTCGGTGACCGCCGCGGCGAAGTCCTCCTCCCCGGCCCGGAGCAGTTCCCGCACTCGCGAGAGCGGGACCCCGGCTTCGGCGAGAGTCCTGATCCTGACCAGCTCGACCACGGCACCGGCGTCGTACCTCCGGTAGCCGGAGTGGTCGCGTCCGGGCTCCGGCAGCAGGCCCTTGGCGTGATAGTGCCGTACCGCGCGCACCGTCACCCCCGCGTACGACGCCAGCTCACCGATGGTCAACATCCGCCCAGTGTCCTCGACCGGCGTGCCGGTCAGAAGGGCACCTCGCCGGCGTCGCGGATCAACCGGGCGATCTCCGGAGCGTGGGTGACGACGAGCCGGTGATCGGCGTCGAGCCACGACGTCGAGAGGTGCGGTCGTTCGCGGGCGAGCCGTTCGGCTCCCGCCAGCCAGTTCTCGTTACGCCACCGCGTTCGATCGTCGTCGCCGTTCCCGGCCATCGACGTCGACATGATCAGGTGGATCGGGCAGCCGATCTCCCGGTACCGGTCGAGGATGCCGGAACGCACCGCTTCGATCTCGATGTTCAGGTCGAGGAAGTCCTGAGGAGTCAGCAGCACCTGACGCGCGGTGCCCGCGACCCGCTCGAACTCGTGTCGCAGTCCTTCCGCCATCGCACGGAACTCCGGCAGATCGGCCTCGGTGAGGAACGGTTCGGGCACCGGGTTCGCGCCGTCCACGAGGACGAGCCCGGAGACGGCGTCCGGATGGTCGGCGGCGTAGTGCACGGCCAGGTCCGCGCCCAGCGAATGTCCCACGAGCAGGGGCGCGCGGTGATCCGACTCCGCCACGACGGCGCCGAAATCGCCGAGGAACGCTTCGAAGGTGTACCGGTCGGCGGGTGAGGAGAGGCCATGGCCCCTGAGGTCGAAGGCCACCACATCGTGGTCGCGGCGCAGGAGCTCGATCAGCTCGCACAAGTCGGCCTGTGTCGTGAGAAGCCCGGGACACAGGACCAGCGGACGTCCTTGGCCGCCGCGGGAGACCTGGATCGTGACGCCGTCGTGGTGGACCGTGAAATGGCTGTCGTGCGTGCTCATGGCAGCATGCTGACGGGTTGACCCTGCGTCAGGGGCAACCCGTCGGCGACGAGGGTGTCACCAGGTGATCGGGACGGTGACGGGGCCGCGGAGGGTGAGGAACATCGGCCGCCAGGCGAGTTCGTCGAACGGCACGGCAAGCCGCAGCCGTGGTGCGGCGGCGAGCAACGCGGTGATACCCACCTGAAGCTCCGTGCGGGCCAGTGCGGCGCCGAGACAATGGTGTGGGCCGTGCCCGAAAGTGAGGTGGCCGGGCTTACGGGAGAGATCGACGAGGTCCGGTTCCGGGAAGCGCCGGCGATCGTGGTTGCCTGCCCGCAAGGGCGCGAGGACGAATTCGCCCGCACGGATGGGAATTCCGCCGATCTCGGCATCCTCGACGGCGACCCGCCCTTGGTCCGCGGCCGAACCCTGGTCCTGTCGCAGGAGTTCCTCGACCAGTGCGGGGATCCCGGCGGGATCGCGGGGGAGTGCCGGTTCGACGGCCAGCCGCAGTACGGCTTGCGCCAACGCGTTCGCCGGTGGGACGTATCCGGCGATGATGATCGCGAAGGCGAGCTGCGTGATCTCCTCCGGGCGCAGCGAGTCGCCGGAGTCGTCGCGGGCCTCGATCAGGCCGGTCAGCAGATCTTCGCCGGGTGCGTTCCGCTTGGCCTCCACCAGTTCCGCGAAGTAGGCACCCAGTTTTTGGGCCGCTTCGGCCATTTCCTCGTAGTTCGGCGCGGTGAACACCGCGACGATGCTGTCGGTCCAACCCTGCAGCTCGTCGCGAGCCGCTTGCGGGACACCGAGAAGTTCACTGAGCGCGGTGAGGGCGAAGGGGATCGCGTACTCGTTCAGCACGTCGGCGGGCGGGCCTTGCGAGATCAGGTTCGCGGCCGACTCCGCCGCGACGGCTTCCAGGCTCGGGCGCAACAGCTCGATCCGGCGCGGCGTGAGCGCCTTGGCGGCGATGCGCCGCAGCCGCGCGTGCTCGGGGCCCGACATGGTGAAGAGCAATCCTCCGCCGTCGGCCGAGCCGGTCCCGGGCATCCAGGGGCGGAATCGTGGATCGCTGAGCAATCCCCGGACGTCGGCATAGCGGGTGACGAGCCAGGCGTCCTCGCCGGTGGCCAGGCGCACCCGGCCGACGGGCTCCTCGTCCTGACGGCGGATGAACTCCACGGGACACCGCAAGGGTTCCGTGTCCGTGAATGGGTATTCGGCTGCCCCAGTCATGTTCTCTCTCCGTTCCTCGGTCTTCCGGTCGTCTTCTCGGCCAGCGAGTGCAACGGTGTCAGCGCGGCATCCTCGTCCACCCCCAGCGCGCGAGCGGTGAGCAGCCGGTACAGCTCCTCCGCCGCCCGGGTGAGCCGTGCCGCGCGGTCCGCGACCGAATCCCGGTCCGGATCGAGTTCGGCGAGCGCCGAGGCGAGGATCTCTTCGGCGGCACGTTGCTGGCGCAGGGCAACCGCCTCGACCAACGCGTCGACCGGGACGACCAAGGTGCGGCGGCGATCCGCCGGGTCGGGGCGCGTCACCACCGCGCCCTCCGCCCGCATCCGGGCGACGGCGCCGGAGACGTGGCTCTGCGCGAAACCGGTACGGGCGGTCAATTCCCCGATCGACATACCCGGCCCCCCGACGAGTACCGAAATCAGCACGTCATAGATCTCCGGGGTCTCCGGATCCGCGTCGTCACGCATGCCCCGGGCGGCGAGCTCCATCAGATGCTTGCCGAGAAGATACAACTCACTGGCCTTCACATCGATAACGATACATCTAAAACGATGCTTTTGTGGGCCGGCGGGGTCGATGGTTTCGAGTGAGGCATCGCAGTCGGTACCGTACTGGCGACAGGGGTGTGCCGAGCCGAGACAGTGCGAGGTGTGGGGTGTCCGTGGCGGGTGGACGGGTTCCGGAGGGTGTCGACATCCGGGTGCCCAGTGCGGCACGGGTCTACGACTGGCTTCTCGGCGGCAGCCACAATTTCGACGCCGACCGCGCTGTCGGGGAAAAGGTCATGGCGGTCCTGCCGTCGGGCCGTCAGGTCGCCGCGTCCAACCGTGCGTTCCTCCGCCGCGCCGTGCGGTACATGGTCGGGCAGGGCATCACCCGGTTCCTCGACCTGGGATCGGGGATCCCGGCGGTCGGCAACGTGCACGAAATCGCCCAGGACATGGATCCCGGATGCCAGGTGGTCTATGTCGACTACGACAAGGTCGCCGTCGCCCACAGCCGCCTCATCCTGGACGGCAACCCGAACGCCGCCGTTGTCGAGGAAGACCTCTGCGAGCCTCAGGCGGTCCTGAATTCACCGGCGGTGCGGGCGTTGCTGGCCGCCGGGCTGCCGATCGGGCTGCTGATGGTGGCCGTGTTCCATTTCATCCCGGACAGCCTGCGCCCCGCCGAGATCGTCGCCCGTTATCGGGAGGCGCTGCCGGCAGGCAGCCTGGTCGCGCTGTCGCATCTGACCGCGGACCACGCGCCACGGGAGATGGCGGCGGTCACCGAGGCGATGAAGAACAGCAGGGACCCCATGTACTTCCGCCCCTACGCCGATGTCGCCGCTCTCTTCGACGGACTGGAGTTGGTCGACCCCGGTGTGGTGAGCGCGCCATTGTGGCACCCGGAACCCGGCCTCCGAGACGTCGAACCGGACGACGTCTACGCCGGGGTCGGACGCAAGGTCTGACCGCGGCGCTGGGCTACGGAGGCCTCGGTCTGCCCCTCCGGTTCACCGGCCGGCGCCGATGTCGTACCTGCCGAGGCCGATCCGGCGCCCAACGTCATCAGCGCCGCGGCCGCGAAACCGCCATATCGCAGGTTGAACATGGTCGATCCCCCGTCTTCGCGGAATTTCGCCCGCTGTTCCGCTGGGCGGGGACCACGTACACGCCTTTTCGTCAGGGCGAAACCGAATCCGATGGTGCGGCCGATCGTTCTTCCGATCGGCAAGTGCCGCTAGCAGCGCGTGGCCCGCTGCCCGGCCGACAGCGGTGCGGCCCGGTCGGCCAGCGGCCCGCCGGTCGTCAGCAAGGCCTCCAAGGTCCGCAGTGGCTCGGGAACGATGCTGTACCAGCTCCACGTTCCCCGGCGCTCCCGTTCGAGGATGCCCGCCGTGACCAGGACGCGCAGGTGATGGCTGAGCGACGGCTGAGGCATGTCGAACTCCTCGGCGAGGTCGCAGAAGCACGCCTCGCCGCCCGGTGAATAGCGGACCAGGGAGAGCAGCCGGATCCGCACGGGGTCCGACAGTGCCTTGAACAGCTTCGCCGCGTGTTCCGCCTCGTCCTGGGCCACGACCGCCGCGGGCTCGGCCATCAGCAGGGTGATGGGCACCGGCTTCCGGGTGCGGCCGTTCTCGGTCGCCATGTGCCCTCCTCGGTTCGTGTGACCTGTGACGACGAGCGTACCCACTGGATTGACAAACGTCGATACAGGCCGTTGAATTGGATTCACGGACTTCGATCCAGATCTCGCCCCCGCCCTGAGGAGAGCCATGACCCGCACGCCCGAGGTGTTGTTCGTCTGCGTGCACAACGCCGGCCGCTCGCAGATGGCCGCCGCGTTGCTGCAGCACTATTCGCTCGGGCGGATCGCGGTGCGGTCCGCGGGGTCCGAGCCCGCGGACAAGGTGAACCCGGCGGCCGCGGCGGCGCTGGCCGAGTGGGGCCTGGACATCACCGCCGAGGTGCCGAGCAAGCTGTCCACAGAGGACGTCGAAGCGTCCGACGTGGTGATCACCATGGGGTGTGGTGACACGTGCCCGGTGTTCCCCGGCAAGCGGTATCTCGATTGGCCGTTGGAGGACCCGGCCGGGCAGGGTGTGGAGGCCGTTCGCCCGATCCGGGACGAGATCGACCGCCGCGTCCGCGGCCTGGTCGCCGAAATCCTCGACGCCTGACCTCTCGCTTCCGACCTCTGGAGACCCAGCCCGTGACTCAAACCGCCGACAAGGCCGGCACCCCGGCCGACACCGACGTCCTGCACAAACTGTCCTTTCTGGACCGCTTCCTCCCCGTCTGGATCATCGTCGCCATGGGCGCCGGACTGCTGCTGGGCAGCGTGATCCCCGGCCTGCAGGGCGTGCTGGACGCGGTGAAGATCGGGCAGGTGTCGCTGCCGATCGCGCTCGGTCTGCTGCTGATGATGTATCCGGTGCTGGCGAAGGTCCGCTACGACAAGCTCGACACCGTGACCAAGGACAAGCGCACGATGGTGCTGTCCTTGGTGCTCAACTGGATTCTCGGCCCGGCGTTGATGTTCGCGCTCGCCTGGCTGATGCTGCCCGACCTTCCCGAGTACCGGACCGGGCTGATCATCGTCGGGCTCGCGAGGTGTATCGCGATGGTGATCATCTGGAACGACCTCGCCTGCGGTGACCGCGAGGCCGCCGCGGTGCTGGTCGCGCTGAACTCGGTGTTCCAGGTGATCATGTTCGGCGTGCTCGGCTGGTTCTATCTCGATCTGCTGCCGGGCTGGCTGGGCTTGGACACGACGACGCTGGACTTCTCGCCGTGGGAGATCGCGCTCAGCGTGGTCATCTTCCTCGGGATCCCGCTCGCCGCCGGCTACCTGTCCCGCCGCGTCGGGGAGCGGAGCAAGGGCCGCGACTGGTACGAGGGCACGTTCCTGCCCAAGATCGGCCCGATCGCGCTCTACGGCCTGCTGTTCACGATCGTGATCCTGTTCGCCCTGCAGGGCGACAACATCACCTCCCGCCCGCTCGACGTCGCCCGGATCGCGCTGCCGCTGCTGGTGTACTTCGCGATCATGTGGATCGGCGGCTACCTGCTGGGCAAGGCGTCCGGGCTGTCGTACGAGCGCACCACGACACTGGCGTTCACCGCCGCGGGCAACAACTTCGAACTCGCGATCGCCGTCGCCATCGGCGTCTTCGGCGTCACCTCCGGGCAGGCACTCGCCGGGGTCGTCGGGCCACTGATCGAAGTCCCGGTGCTGGTCGCGCTCGTCTACGTCAGCCTCTGGCTGCGGAAACGCTGGACCACCGAGTGACCGGAACCGCGCAGGTAGTGGTCATCGGCGGGGGACAGGCCGGTCTCGCCGCGGGCTACTACCTGCGCCGCGCCGGCCTGGACTTCGTCATTCTCGACGCCCAGGCCCAGCCGGGCGGTGCCTGGAGCCACGGCTGGGACTCGCTGCGCCTGTTCTCCCCGGCGAGGCACAGTTCGTTGCCGGGGTGGCCGATGCCGCCCTTTCCGGGACCCGGGTATCCGACCGCCGGGCATGTCGTCGAGTACCTTGCCGCGTACGAGAAACGCTACGAGCTGCCGATCCGCCGAGCCGAGACGGTCACCGCCGTGTCCCACGACGGCACCCGATTCGCGGTGCGCACCGATACGGGGGAGTGGAGCGCCGGGGCGGTCGTGAGCGCGACCGGCACCTGGTGGCGTCCCTTCCTGCCGCTGATGCCCGGTGGGTTCACCGGCCGCCAGCTGCACACGGTGGACTACCGCGGTCCGGAGGAGTTCGCGGGCCAGGATGTCGTGGTGGTCGGCGGCGGCAACTCCGGCGCTCAGATCGCCGCCGACCTCGCCGGCACGGCGAACCTGACCTGGGTCACCCGCCGCCCACCCCGCTACCTGCCTGACCACATCGACGGCAAGGCCCTCTTCGACGTCGCCACCCGGCGCCGCCGAGCCCTCGAAACCGGGCAGGCCGACACCGCGGGCGTCGCCGGGCTGGGCGACATCGTCGCCGTCCCGTCCGTCCGTGAGGCCCGTGACGCGGGCCTGCTGCGGCCCCGCGAGATGTTCGCGCGACTCGGCACCGATGGTCCCGTGTGGACGGACGGCACCCGCCGGCACGCCGACGCGGTCATCTGGTGCACCGGCTTCCGGCCCGCGCTAGGCCACCTCGCCCCGCTGCGGCTGCGCACCACCCGCGGCCGCATCCCCACCGAGGGCACCCGTGCCGTCGCGGAGCCCCGGCTGCACCTGCTCGGCTACGGCGACTGGACCGGCCCCGCCTCGGCCACGCTCATCGGCGTCGGCATGACGGCCCGGGCCGCGGTCGGCGACCTCAAGGCCGGCAGTGGACGCCGGGCAATCTTCTGAACGCTTTACGTCACCGCCGCGGTATTGAATGTCGTATTTCTGAATCGATTGCGGAAATCTGCCCTGCGGTTGTTCGTGAACGAATTCGATGACACGGTGTCGGTTAATATCCGACGTGTCACCGAATGTGATCGACCGAGTGTCGTTGGTGGCCGAACGATGGTCGCGAAGTACCGTCCAGGGAACGGATTCGGGCCTGGATCGTGGGGAACTGCGGCGTATGGTCCAATATGGATGGATCGTTCGGACTAAATCCGCTGAAATCGTATTCCTCGGCGCGGCCGGTCGTCATAACCTTGCGTGATTCTTCACCTGAATCTGCACTGGGGAGCAAGATGAAGTCCACGCAGTTGTTGTCGCGCGCCCGAAAAACCTCGGAGCGACTGCTCGACGCCCGATGACACATTCCGGCTGCGTCGGCCGATTCGATACACATGCCCGGCGGTCGCCCGACCGGATCGCGGTCTTCGAGCACGGCACCGAGCTCACCTACGCCCGGCTCGCCGGCCTCGCGGGCGGCCGCGCGCTGCGGTTGCGCGACGCCGGTGTCCGGCCGGGGGAGCGGGTCGGGCTCGTCACCGGACACGGCAGCGCCGCGATCGCGGCGATCCTCGGCACCCTCGCCGCGGGCTGCACCTACGTCCCGCTGGACCCGACCTTCCCCCGCGAGCGTCTCGAGTACCAGCTCACGGCCGCGCGGGTGACCGTCGTGCTCGCGGATCCCGAGTACGTCGAGCTCGCGGAGGCGTTGTGCAGCACCGGATCCGCGCGGCTCGTGCGCTCGGGTACGGAGACCGCGCCGCTCCCGGTGCCCGAATCCGATCCGGACGGCTTGGCGTACGTGCTGTTCACCTCCGGGTCCACCGGACGGCCGAAGGCGGTCGCGCAGACCCACCGCAACCTCCTGCACGTCGTCGACAACCAGATCGCCGCGCTCGGCATCACCGCGGCCGACCGGCTCAGCCTGCTCGCGTCGTTCGGTTTCGACGCGGCGATCCCGGACCTTTACCCGGCGCTGCTCACCGGCGCCGCGCTCGTACCGATCGACCTGCGTGCGCACGGCGTCGCCCATGCCGCGCGCGAGCTGGCCCGGCACGAGGTGACCGTCTACCACTCGACGCCCACGGTCTACCGGCACCTGCTCGACGTCCTCGGCGAGACCGGCCTCCCGTTCGTGCGGACCGTACTGCTCGGCGGCGAGCAGGCGACCCACGCCGACGTCCGCCGTGGCCGGTTCGCGCCGGAGTGCGTGTTCGTCAACGGCTACGGCGCCACCGAGGTGACGTTCGCCGCGCACTACCGGACGACCGCCGCCGAGCTGGCCCCGGACGCCGACGGGCCGTTGCCGATCGGGCGCGCGCTCCCCGGGTTCAGGCTGTCCGTGCTGGACAGCGGCGAAATCGAGGTACGCGGACGGCACCTCGTCGACGGCTACCTCGACCAGCCGAGCCCGGCGTTCGGGGTGACCGCCGACGGCGACCGGCGTTACCGGACCGGCGACCTCGGCAGACTGCTGCCGGACGGCAACGTCGTCTGCCTCGGACGGCTCGACCGGCAGGTCAAGGTCCGCGGCTTCCGGGTGGAGCCGGCCGAGATCGAGGCCCGGCTCGCCGAACAGCCCGGCGTGGCCGAGGCCCGCGCGATCGTGCGCGACGGCGACCTGCTCGCCTACGTGACCGCGGCCGGGCCGCGTCCGGACGGCCGGATGCTGCGCGCCGCGCTGGCGGGCGTCCTGCCCGGTCACTCGGTTCCCTCGGCGGTGGCGGTGCTGGACGCTTTTCCGCTGACCGTGACCGGAAAACTCGACGAACTGGCGCTGCCGGACCCGAGGTCGGCGGCGACCGTCCCGGCCGAGCGGCTGACCCCGGACGAGGAACGCGTGCACCGGATCTGGTGCGCGGTCCTGGGCCGTGACCGGGTCGGGCGCACCGAGGCGTTCTTCGACGCCGGCGGCGACTCGCTGCGGCTCGGCCGGGTGCAGGCGGGACTGGCCGACGAGTTCGGCGTGGACGTCCCGCTGCTCGCCCTGTTCGAGCGCACGACGATCGCCGGGCAGGCCGCCTGGTTCACGGAGTCCACTTCGGACACTCCGCCGCCGGTCACCGGGGAGGAGCCCGCCGGGGATCTCATCGCCGTCGTCGGCCTGGCCTGCCGGTTCCCCGGCGCGCCGGACGCCGCCTCATTCTGGTGGAACCTCTGCGCGGGCGTCGACTCGATCCACGACTACGCCGACGAAGAACTGGCGGCGCTGGGCATCGGACCGGGCCTGCGTGCCGACCCGGCGTACGTGCGTGCCGGAGGCCGGATCGAAGGTGTCGAAGAGTTCGACGCCGGGTTCTTCGGGTTCACCGCCGACGAGGCCGCGCGAACCGACCCGCAGCACCGGCTCTTCCTCGAAACGGCGTGGCAGGCACTCGAGGACGCGGGACGCGACCCGGCCGCCGAGACCGGGCCGGTCGGGGTGTTCACGGCCGCCTCGGTGAACCGCTATTTCCTGTTCCACCTGTTCGGCAATCCGGCCGTGACCGGCGACGTCGACCCGGACGACTGGGAGGGGCGGCTGACCGGCCGTCAGCTCACCGACCACCTGCCCGGCCAGGTCGCCTACCGGCTGGGGCTGACCGGGCCGGCGGTGGCCGTGCAGAGCGCGTGCTCCAGCTCGCTCGCGGCGGTGGCGCTGGCCGCGCAGAGCCTCGCGGACTACCGGTGTGACGTCGCGCTGGCAGGCGGGGCGAGCGTGACCTGGCCGCGGTACCGCAGTGGCGGGCTCGCCTCACCGGACGGCCGGTGCCGCGCGTTCGACGTCGCCGCGGCGGGCGCCGGGTTCAGCTCGGGCGCCGGCGTGGTCGTGCTGCGACGGCTGTCCGACGCACTCGCCGACCGCGACCACGTCTATGCCGTGCTACCGGGTTGGGCGATCACCAACGACGGCCCGGACCGCGCGGGCTACGCCGTGCCGGGTCCGGCCGGACAGGCGGCCGCGGTGGCCGAGGCACTGGCCGTCGCGGAGGTCGCCCCGGACGAGATCGCGCTGCTCGAAGCCCACGGCAGCGGCACCCCGCTGGGTGACGCGATCGAGGTGGCCGCGCTCAACCGCGTCTACGGGGGCACACCGCCGGAAACCTGTGCGCTGGGCTCGGTGAAGACGAACATCGGGCACCTCGACGCGGCGGCCGGTATCGCCGGGCTGATCAAGGCCGTGCTGTCCGTGCGGCACGGTGTCATCCCGCCGAGCCTGCACTTCACGGCCCCCCACCCGGAGGTCGACCTGGCGGGCGGCCCCTGGTACGTCCCGGCGAAGGCCACCGACTGGCCCGTCCGCGAGCGACGGGTGGCCGGGGTCAGCTCGTTCGGCATGGGCGGCACGAACGTGCACGTGATCGTGGAGGAGGCCCCGGCCGTCCCGCCACGGCAGGCGGCGAGCGGCCCGTTCGTGCTGCCGGTGTCCGCGCGTGACACGAAGGCGTTACGCGAGGCGGTGTCCCGGCTGCGCGACCGGCTCGCCACGGACGCGCCGGACCTCAGGGACACGGCGTTCACGCTTTCGGCGCGGCGGGCCTTCGCGTGCCGGGCCGCCGTGGTGGCGGACTCGGTCCCGTCGGCGGTCGCCGCGCTCGACGCGTTGCTGGCGAACGGAACCGACGTCGAGGGCCCGGCCGGGGCGGAGCGAGACCTGGCCGCCCACTGGGCCGCAGGCGGCGAGATCGCAGGGGGAACGGACGGCGATCCCGGCCGCGTCCCCTTGCCGGGTTATCCGTTCCAGCGGGAGCGGCACTGGATCGAGCCACCGCATCACCACACAACCGACCAGGAGATCCCTCGGTGACCGACACCTTGCCCGTCGTGGGAGGCCATGGCCCGCCACTGTCCTATCCGGACACCACGATCACCGGGCTGATCCTCGCCCAGGCCGCGCGTACGCCGGACGCCGTAGCGGTCCGGCAGGGTGACGCCCGGCTCACCTACCGCGAGCTGGTCGCGTCGGCGGCCGGTGTCGCGCGGCTGCTGCGGGCCCGGGGTGCCGGGCCCGGCACCCGCGTCGGCGTCTGCGCCGACCGGCGGCCGGAGCTGATCCCGACCGTCGTGGGTGTGCTGCTGTCCGGGGCCGCCTACGTGCCGCTCGAACCCGGCGGCCCGAAGACGCGGCTGGCCGAGATCGCCGCCGACGCCGGGATCTCCCTTGTCGTCGGTGATCGCGCGCGGGCCGAATTCGGTGCCACGGCAGGCATCGAGGCGCTCGATGTGCCCCCGCCCGCAGACGGCCCTGTCGAGTGCCCCGCCGGTCCGGACGACCTCGTCCACCTTCTCTACACTTCCGGCTCCACCGGGCGGCCCAAGGGCGTGCTGACGAGTCACCGCAACGTGGTCGCGTTCGTGACCGGGTTCGCCGCCGCCCTCGGTATCCGGCCCGGCGCCCGGGCGCTCGGCATCTCCTCGCCCGGCTTCGACGCCTTCACCATGGACGTGTTCGTCCCGCTGGCGCACGGCGGATCGGTCCAGCTCGCCGGTGCCGCCGACCGGGCCGACCCCGAACGGCTGCGGCGGTTCCTCGTCGAGCACGACGTCGAGTGGGGTTTCGTCACACCGACGCTGCTGTCCATGGTGGATCCCGCGGCCGTTCCCGGCTGGCGCGTCATCGCCTGCGGTGGCGAGCCGGTGCCCGCGGAACTCGCCGCGCGCTGGATGCCGGGACGGCGGTTCTTCAACGCCTACGGCCCGACCGAGACCACCGTCGTGGTCGTCACCGACGAGGTCACCGGCATTCCCGCCGATCCGCTGCCGCTCGGCCGTCCGACACCGAACCACCGGGCGTACGTCGTGGACGCGGAGCTGCGGCCGGTCGCCCCCGGCGAGATCGGCGAGCTGCTCATCGGCGGCCCGGGCCTCGCGCGGGGCTACCTCGGCAGCCCGGAGCTGACCGCCGCGAAGTTCGTCGACGACCCGATGATGCCGGGGGAGCGGCTCTACCGCACCGGTGACCTGGCCCGCGAGCTGCCCGACGGCCGTCTCGAGTTCGCCGGCCGCGCCGACCGGCAGGTGAAGGTCCGCGGCCAGCGGATCGAGCTCGGCGAGGTGGAGGCCGCGCTCGCGACCCATCCCGGCGTCGATGCCGCCACCGTGGAGGCCGTCCCCGGGCCGGGCGGCACCCGGCTGGTGGCCTTCCTGGCACCGGCGTCCGCACCGTCCGATGTGGACATTCTGGGACAGGGCCTGCTCACCGCGGCGATGCGCCCGGCCGCCGTCCGGGTGCTCGACCGCCTGCCGGTCAACCCGGTCACCGGCAAGATCGACCGGCCCGCGCTGCGCGATCTGGCCGAAACGGCACTGGCGGAAGGCCGAGAGGACCTCGGCCCGCTCGGCACCCCGGCCGAACGCGCGGTCGCGGCCATCTGGCGGCGAGTGCTCGGCGACGGAGCGGGGACGGATTTCCTGGCCTCGGGCGGGAACTCGATCGCCGCGATGCGCCTGGTCGCGGCGCTGCGGGCGGAGCTGGCCGCGGACGTCGCCACGGAGGACGTGCTCGCGAGCGGCACGCTCGACGGGCTCACCCGGCGAGTCGCGGCCGCGCCGCCACTGACCGGGCCGGGGCTGACCACGGGGCACGCGCCCGAGCTTTCCCCGCAGCAGCGGCGGCTGTGGTTCCTCGACCAGCTCGCCCCGGACGCCGCGCCGTACAACATCGCGATGGCGTTCCGGCTGACCGGCGCGCTGGACGTCGACGCGCTGCGCCGCGCCCTGCGCGCGGTCGCCGAGCGGCACGACGTGCTCCGCTGGCGGATCCGGGCCGTCGGCGGCGCGCCGCTGGCGGATCTCCTGCCGCCGTCGGATGTCCCGCTGCCGGTGGCGCCGGTGACCGAGGACGGTCTGAGCGCCAGGCTGGCCGCCGACGCCGCGACGCCGGTGCGTCTCGACCGCGAGGCTCCCTGGCGCGTGCGGCTGTACCGGCTCGGCGAGACGGAACACGTGCTCGGTTTCACGCTGCATCACGCGGTGTTCGACGGCTGGTCGCAGGACCTGCTGTGCGCCGACCTGTCGGCGGCCTACCGGGGCGAACCGCTGCCACCGCCGGTGGCGTCCTATGCGGACTACGCGGTGTGGCGGGCAGGACGCGACGAACGCCGGGAGGCCGTGGACGTAGCGTGGTGGAACGAACATCTCGCCGGTGCGCCGACGACGGTGGACCTTCCACGGGACCGGCCGCGCCCGGCTGTGCAGACCTACCGCGGCGCGAGCCTGCGTCAGTCCTTTTCGGACGGTGTCGCCGAGTCGGTCCGGGCACTGGCCACCCGCACCGGCACGACCCGCGCCGGGGTGCTGCTCGCCGCGTTCGGCCAGCTGCTGAGGCGGCTCACCGGCACCGCCGACCACCTGGTCGCCACGGTCGTCGCGGACCGGCAGCTCGCCGAATGCCAGGAGATCGCGGGATTCTTCGTGGACATCGTCCCGGTGCGGCTGCGGGCCGACGACGCCGCGGACTTCGCGACGCACGTCCGCGACGGCGGTGCGGAACTCCTCGCCGCGACCGCGCATCCGGCCGCGCCGGTCGAGCGGCTCGTCGAGGCGCTCGGCGTGCCCCGCGATCCCGCGCACGCCCCGCTCGTGCAGGTGATGTTCAACGTCCTGAACTTCACCGAGCCCCGGTTGGACCTGCCCGGTGTGCGGTCGGCGTGGCTGCCGGTCGACAAACCGGGGTCGCCGTTCGATCTCACGGTGTACGTCCACGACGACGGCGTCGAACTGCTGTACAACCCGGACCTGTTCGACCACGCCCGGATGGCCGGGCTCGCCGAGGACTACGTCGCGCTGCTCGGCGCGCTGGCCGCGGCACCGGACGCACCGGTCGGGACGAGCGTGCCGGAGCTGCCGCGGGCGGAAGTCCGCACCGCCGCGTCTGCCGCGTCGACCCGCGCCAGGGCGCGGCCGCCGTCGGTGGCCGCGGATCCGGCGGCGGCCGCGACCGAAGCCGTGATCGCGCGTGCCTGGTGCGACGTCCTCGGCGTCGCCGAAGTCGGGCACACCGACAACTTCTTCGACGTCGGCGGGAATTCCCTCGCCCTGGCCAGGGTGCACGCCCAGGTCTGCGCCCGGCTCGGCCGCCGGATCCCGTTGGTCGACCTGTTCACCCACCCCACCGTCCGCGCCCTCGCCGCGCACCTGCACTCCGGCGGCGCCGCCGTCCCGGAACTGGCCCGCGCCGCCGAGCGCGTCGCCGCTCGCCGAGGCCGGACCCAGACCAGAAGACCCCGTCGCACCGCCGGCCCGGCCGGCCCCTGATAGGAGCACCACCGTGACCCACCTTCCCGAAACCGGCGCCGGCGATCCCGGAGCCGAACCGATCGCGATCGTCGGACTCGACATTCGCGTGCCCGGCGCGCGTGACGCGCGGCAGTTCTGGCGCAACCTCGTCGACGGTGTCGAGTCGATCGTGCCCGCCACCCGTGAAGAGATGATCGCCCGCGGCGCCGCACCGGACACCGTGGACGATCCGAGCTGGGTGAACGCCACCGCGATGGTCGACGGCTTCGACGAGTTCGACGCCGAGCTGTTCGGCATGACCAGCCGCGAAGCCGAGATCACCGACCCGCAGCATCGGTTGTTCCTCCAGTCGTGCCACGCCGCGCTGACCGACGCGGGCTACGACCCGGCCCGGTTCGACGGCGCGATCGGCGTCTACGGCGGATCCGGGGGCACCGGATACCTGACCGAGAACCTGATGCGCAACGAGCGGCTCCTCGCCTCTCAGCACGGCGGTATCGGCATCTCGACCGGCAACCAGCCGAGCTACCTGACGACCTCGGTGTCGTACAAGCTCAACCTGCGCGGCCCGAGCCTCGCGGTGTTCACCGCCTGCTCGACGTCCCTGGTCGCGGTACACCTGGCCTGCGAGGCGCTGCGCAACGGCGAATGCGACATGGCGCTGGCGGGCGGGGTCAACCTGGAGATGCCGCACGGCGTCGGCTACATGGGCGTCGACGGCTTCACTTCGCCGGACGGCCACGTGCGCACGTTCGACGCCGGCGCCAACGGCACGGTCTGGAGCAGCGGTGTCGGCGTCGTGCTGGTGAAGCGGCTGTCCCAGGCGATCGAGGACGGTGACCACATCCGGGGCGTCGTGCTGGGCAACGCGATCAACAACGACGGCGCCACCAAGGTGGGCTTCTCCGCGCCGAGCGTGTCCGGGCAGACCGAGGCGATCGCGCAGGCCGTCGGCATGGCCGGTGTCGATCCGCGCACCATCGGCTACGTCGAGGCGCACGGCACCGGGACCGCGCTGGGCGACCCGATGGAGATCACCGCACTGTCCACTGTGTACGGGGACAGGGTCGCGGACACCGGCTGGTGCGCCATCGGCTCGGTGAAGTCCAACATCGGGCACCTGTCGCAGGCGGCCGGTGTGGTCTCGTTGATCAAGGCCGTACTCGTCATGGAGCACGGGCTGATCCCGCCGACCATCAACTACCACGAGCCCAACCCGGGTATCGACTTCCCGGCGAGCCCGTTCTACCCGGCGCGCGAGGTGACGAAGTGGGAGGCGGGCCAGGCACCGAGGCGGGCGGGCGTCAGCTCCTTCGGCGTCGGCGGCACCAACGCGCACGTCGTGCTGGAGGAGGCGCCGGTCCTCGACTGGTCCCGGACACCGCACCCGGCGCACCTGCTGCGGGTGTCGGCCAACACCGCGGAAGCGCTCTCCGCCGCGGTCGACCGGCTGGCCGAGCGGCTGGCCGGGGACGTCGACCTCGACCTCGCCGACGTGGCCCACACGCTGGCCGCCGGGCGCACCGAGTACCCGCACCGCGCGGTCGTCGTCGCCCGTGACACGGAGGACGCGGTCGACGGGCTGCGGGATCCGCGGCGCCTGGTGTCCGCGCAGGCCGCGGAGACGAACGTGGCCTTCCTGTTCCCCGGCCAGGGTTCCCAATACGCCGGGATGGGCGCGGAGCTGTACGAGGCCGAGCCGGTGTTCGCCGCGGCCGTCGACGAGTGCCTGCGGCTGCTCGAATCCGAGCTGCCGGAGTTGCGCGAGCTGATCTTCGGTCGCGGTGGCGAGCAGGCGCTGCGGGAAACCCGCGTGACCCAGCCCGCGCTGTTCGTCGTCGAGTACGCGCTGGCGAGGCTGTGGCAGAGCTGGGGTGTGCGGCCCACGGCGATGATCGGCCACTCGGTCGGCGAGTACGTCGCCGCCACCGTCGCCGGGGTCTTCACCCTGCCGGACGCGCTGAACCTGGTCGCCACGCGCGGCCGTCTGATGCAGTCGATGCCCGCCGGGGCGATGCTGGCCGTCCAGCTCGACGAGGAGAGTGTCGCTACTCGGCTGCCCGACACCCTCGCGGTCGCCGGGGTGAACGGGCCGGGCACGTGCGTCGTGGCCGGGCCGTCGGACGCGGTCGCGGACTTCGCGGCGACGCTCAAGGCCGGCGGCGTCCAGTGCCGCGAACTGGTGACGTCGCATGCCTTCCACTCGCCGATGATGGACCCGATCCTCGCCGAGTTCACCGCGGCCGTCGCCGCCGTCACCCGTACCGCGCCCGCGCGGCCGTTCCTCTCGAACGTCACCGGCGACTGGATCACCGACGCCCAGGCCACCGACCCCGCCTACTGGGCGTCCCACCTGCGTCAGGCCGTCCGGTTCGGCGACTGCGTCAAGAACCTGTTCGCGCGCGGCGGCCGCTGGGCGCTCCTCGAATGCGGCCCGGGCCATCAGCTGTCCGGGCTGGCCCGCGGCCAGGTGCCGAAGGGCATGCCCGCGCCGCAGCCGAGCCTGCCGGGCCGCACCGAGCGGATCGGCGACGTCGAAACGCTGTACGGCGCCGCCGGTCTCTTGTGGACGAACGGGGTTTCCCTGGAACCGCGCATGTTCGGCGCACCCGGCCATCGGGTACCGCTGCCCGGCTACCCGTACGCGCGCAAGCGGTACTGGGTCGATCCGGACCCGGCCACGGCCACCCAGCCCGCGCGGCGGAGCGGTCCGCTGCCCCTGTCCGAGTGGTTCGCGGTCCCGGCGTGGCGGCAGGCGGAACCGGACCTGAGACGCGAGCCCTTCGCGAACGCCCTCGTTTTCGCCGCCGACGACGTCCTGCCCGGATTGCTGCGCGACGCAGGCGTGACGGTCACCGAGGTGCGTCCCGGTGACGGGTTCGCCGCGACGGAGACCGGGTTCACCGTCCGGCCCGGGGTGCGCGAGGACTACGACGCGCTCGTGGCCGCGCTGCCCGCCCGGCCCGAGCGGGTCGTGCACGCCTGGACGCTGGCCGGGGAAGAGCGCGGCATGGCCGCACAGGACCACGGTTTCTTCAGCCTGCTCAACCTCGTCCAGGCCTGGGGCGAGCCGGTGCGGATCGACGTGGTGAGCACCGGCACCGCCGATGTCACCGGCACCGACCTGACCCGCCCCGAGCACGCGACCCTCGCCGGTATCGCGCGGGTGGTGCCACTGGAGATCCCCGGCACCGTGGTGCGCCGGATCGATGCGGACCGCGTGCCGGACACCATCGCCGAACTGTTCCGCCCGGCCGACGCGGCGGCCGAGGTCGCGTTGCGCTCCGGCCGTCGCTGGGTGCTGGACTACACCCAGCTCGAACTGCCCGCGGCCGCCGAGCCGGTGTTGCGGGACGGCGGCCGGTACCTGATCACGGGCGGGACCGGCGGCATCGGCATCACGCTCGCCGAGGATCTCGCCCGCCGGGTGCGGGCGAAGCTCGTGCTGCTCGCCCGCACCGGGCTGCCGCCTCGGGAGGAGTGGGACGCGCACCTCGCCGCGCACGGCGGCACCGACCGCGCCGGGCGCACGATGCTCGCCGTGCGGCGGATGGAGGCCGCGGGCGCGGTGGTGCACGTCGCCGCCGCCGACGTCACCGACGCGGCGCGCCTGCGCGAGGTGCGTGAGCTGGCCGAGCGCGAGTTCGGCGGCCTCGACGGGATCGTGCACGCCGCCGGGCTGCCCGGTGGTGGTGTCGCCGAGGTGAAGGAGCGGGCCGCGGCGGAGGCCGTGCTGGCCCCGAAGATCGCCGGAACGCTGGCGCTGGCCGAGGCGTTCGCCGACCTGCCGATGGACTTCGTCGCGCTGTGCTCGTCGATCACCGCGGTGGCGGGCGGCATCGGGCAGGTCGACTACTGCGCCGCCAACAACTTCCTCGACGCCTACGCGCGGGGCGGCCACGGCTGGCGGGCGCGGCTCGTCTCGCACGCCTGGGGTGGCTGGGAAGAGGTCGGCATGGCCGCGGAAGTGGCCGCGCCGACCACGATCCGCACCGCCCGGTCACGGGCACTCGGCCCGGTCGAGCATCCGGTGCTCACCACGCGCACCGAGGACGGCGCGCACGGGCTCGTCTCGGCGGCCACGCACTGGTTGCTCGACGAGCACCGGATCGCCGGGGTGCCGGTGGTGCCGGGGACGGGACACCTGGAGATCGTCCGCGCGGCGGTGGCCGCGGCGCTGCCGAAGCCCGGTGACGGGTACGTCGTCGAGCTGCGGGACGTCGCGTTCCTCGAGCCGTTCGGGGTCCCGGACGGTGCCACCGCGGAGTACCGCGTGGAGTTCGACGGCGACGACTTCACCGTGACCAGCCACGTCGCCGGCGCGAGCCGGACGCACGTGCGCGGTTCCGCGGGATGGGTCGCCGGCGGCTCGACGTCCACAGTGGACATCGAGGCGGTGACCGGACGGACCGAGCCGATCGACGACGGGAACGGCTTCGGCTCCGGCCGCACCAGCATGGTCACCTTCGGCCCGCGCTGGGCGGCGCTGCGCGAACACCGCATCGGCGCACAGGAAGAGCTGGCCACGATCACGGCTCCCGGCGCGGCGGCGGGCGACGTCGGCTCGTGGGGTCTGCACCCGGCACTGCTGGACGTCGCGACCGCGTTCGGCCGCGGCCGGGGGAGCGGCACCTACCTGCCGATGAGCTACGGCCGGATCGTCGTGCACGATGCGCTCCCGGCGAGTTTCCGCAGCCACCTGCGCTACCGCGACTCCGGCGGCGACCAGGTGGTGGCGGCCGACCTCTCGCTGTGCGACGAGACCGGCCGCGTGCTCGTCACGATCGAGGACTTCGTGCTGCGGCAAGTGGATCAGGAGGCCGTCGGCGGCGGCCTGGCCGCGACGTCGACAGTGACCACTGTGTCCACTGTGGACAAGACGTCGACCGGGATCCGGCCGGTGGACGGGGCCGAGGCGTTCGTCCGGGCGTTGTCACCGGGTCTCGGCGGTCAGGTGGTGATCAGCACGCTGCCGGTGCGGGAGCTGATCGAGCGGCAAGTCACCGTCGAGGAGCTGGACGAACCCGAGGAAGCGGCGGTGAAGGTGTCGGAGGACGACTACGTCGCCCCGCGCACCGACCTGGAGGCCGAGATCGCCCGCCAGTGGACCGAGCTGCTCGGCGTGGAGAGGATCGGCATCCACGACGACTTCTTCGCCCTCGGTGGCAACTCGCTGGTCGCCATCCAGCTCATCGCCCAGGTGCGCAAGGCCACCGGCACGCGGCTGGCGATGAAGACGCTGTTCGAAGCGTCCACAGTGGCCACCCTGGTCGAGCGGATCGAGGAGTTGCGCGCCGACAAGGCCGAGGCGCCGGTCGAATCCGCCCGGGCCACCATCCCGAAGCTCGAACGCTGAAGCGATGAAGGTCATCGAGGGTAAAGCGAAGGTCTCGTGTTCGGGTGCGGTGCCGGACTGTGTGGATTTCGGTGCGTTGGCCGACCCGAAATCCACACGGTCCGGCGAGACCGTCCCTGTCACGACCGGTTCAGGAGAGGTGTGTGGAAATAGGGACACTCAACGTCCCTGTTTCCACACACCCCCCAATCGACGTCACCTTTGACTCACCTCTCGATCGCGAGCGCGGGTTCACCAACAGACATTGAGAACAG
The DNA here is from genome assembly GCF_019330265.1 of Amycolatopsis sp. TNS106. Taxonomy (NCBI): domain Bacteria; kingdom Bacillati; phylum Actinomycetota; class Actinomycetes; order Pseudonocardiales; family Pseudonocardiaceae; genus Amycolatopsis; species Amycolatopsis sp. TNS106. The sequence goes on from NZ_CP024972.1 coordinate 1,077,567, forward strand.
GAAATCATGAGCGACACGAAGGAATGGACGTTCCCGGCCTCGTTCGGGCAGGAGCGGATCTGGCTGTCCGGCCAGCTCGACCCGGCGTCCCCGGTGTACAACCTGCACTGTCAGGCCCGGCTGGACCGCCCGCTGACCGCGGAGCAGTGGCGCGCCGCGCTCGGCCTCATCGTCGGGCGGCATGAAGCGCTGCGTACGTCGTTCCGCATGGACGGCGGCGCGCTCCTGCAGGTGGTGCACGCCGAGGTGCCGATCGAGCCCGAGGTGCACGACCTGCGCAACCTGCCCGACGGCGCCCGCGACGACCGGCTCGCCGAACTCGTCGGTGAGGTGTCGCGCGAGGCCATCCCGCTCGACTCGCCGCCGCCGTGGCGGGCCCAGGTGTGCCGCATGGCCGACGACGAGTGGGTGCTCACGTTCGTCGTGCACCACACCGTGTTCGACGCCGGCTCGGTGCTGGTGCTCGGCACGGAACTTGGCGAGGCGTGCGATGCCGTGTTCGAGGGCCGTGAGCCGAAGCTGCCCGAGCTGTCCATCCAGTACCCGGACTACTCGGCCTGGCAGCGCGGGCAGCTCGAAACGTCCAGCGGACAGCTGGACTACTGGCGAAAGCAGCTCGCCGGGCTGCCGCCGGTGCACGGTCTGCCCACCGACCGGCCGCGGCCGTCGGAACTGACGTTCGCCGGGGACCAGGTGCACTTCACCCTCCCGGACGGTCTCATCGACCGGGTCGGCGAGCTGAGCCGGGAGCTGTCGGCGTCGCCGTTCATGGTGCTGCTGGCCGGCTACGCGGCGCTCCTGTCACGACTGTCCAGAGTGGACGACATCGTCGTCGGCGTCCCGGTCGCGGGCCGCGACCTGCCCGAGCTTGCCGACCTGATCGGCATGTTCGTCAACCAGATGGCCGTGCGCGTCGACTGCTCGGGCGCGCCCGCGTTCGCCGAGCTGGTCGGCCGGGTGCGGACCACGGTGCTGGAGGCGATCGACCACAGCCAGGTGCCGTTCCAGGCGGTCGCCGAGGCGGTCGGGGCCGAACGAGATCCCGGCGTGCAGGCGCTGTACCAGCTGGGGTTCAACTTTTTGCCCGACTCGGGGCTGGAACCGATCCGCTCGGCCACCGCGAAGGACGACATCGCGATCGACCTGACCGCTGTGGACGGCAGGCTCGTCTACCGCACCGACCTGTTCGACCGCGAGACCGCCGAAGCCGTGGCCGAGCGCTACGTGCGGCTGCTGAGCGCGGCGGTCGCCGACCCGGCACAGTCGGTCGCGGAACTGCCGCTGCTGTCGGACGCCGAGCGTGAACTGGTCCTGACCGGGTGGAACCCGGCAGTGTCCACTTCGGACGCGAAGACCGTGCACGCCCGATTCGAGGACCAGGCGCGGCGGACCCCGGACGCACCCGCCGTCGACTTCGGCGGGGTTCGCTTGACGTATGCCGAGCTGAACGCGCGAGCCAACCGCGTCGCCCACCGGCTGCGTGAGCTGGGCGCCGGTCCCGGCACTGTCGTGGGCGTGTGCGTGCCGAACTCGGCGGAGCTGCTGACCGGTGTGCTCGGTGTGCTGAAGAGCGGCGCAGCCTACGTCCCGCTCGACCCGGCCAACCCGGCCCCGAGGCAGGCGCTGATCCTCGCCGACGCGGGAGTCCCGTTCGTGCTGGTCACCGGTGAGTCCTCTTTGGACACCAAGACGCTGGCCCTTGACGACCCGGCGGAGTGGTCGGTCGCGGCCACCGAGGATCCGGAACCGGCGGCCGGACCGGGCGATGTCGCCTACGTGATCTACACGTCGGGCTCGACGGGGCGGCCCAAGGGCGTCGAGGTGGAACACCAGGCCGTCGACACGTATCTGGCGTGGGCTCGTGAGGCGTACCCCGGCCTGGCCGGACGGGCGCTGCTGCACACGTCGGCGTCGTTCGACCTCACCGTGACGACGCTGCTCGGCACCCTCACCGCCGGGGGCGCGGTGGTCGACGGCGGCCGCCCGACGTTCGTCAAGGCGACCCCGACGCACCTCGCCGTCCTCGCCGAGGAGCTGTTCCCGACGGGTGAGCTTGTGCTCGGCGGTGAAGCGCTGACCGCCGAGGCCGTCCAGCCGTGGCGGGAGCGGCACCCCGGCACGCTCGTCGTCAACGAATACGGCCCGACCGAGGCCACCGTCGGCTGCGTCGTGCACCGGATCGAACCGGGGGACACGCTGCCGTCCGGACCCGTCTCGATCGGCCGTCCGGTGCCCGGCACCCGTGTGTACGTCCTCGACGAGCGGCGGCAGCCGGTGCCGCCGGGCGTCCCGGGCGAGCTGTACGTCGCCGGCCCGCAGCTCGCCCGCGGTTACCTCGGGCTGCCGGACCTGACCGCCGAAAAGTTCGTCGAGGGACCGTCCGGCCGGATGTACGCGACCGGCGACCTCGTCCGCTGGCGTCGCGACGGCACGCTCGACTACCTCGGCCGCATCGACGAGCAGGTGAAGCTGCGCGGCTACCGCATCGAGCCCGGCGAGGTCGAAGCGGCGCTGCGTGAGCTGCCGGAAGTGCGGGACGCGGCCGTGGCGGTTCGCGGCGACACGCTCGTCGGCTACGTCGTCGGCGGCGCCGAGGGCGCGGCCGACGCCCTGCGGAAGACGTTGCCGGACTACCTGGTGCCGACCCGGTTCGTGTCGCTCGACGCGCTGCCGATGGCGGCGAGCGGCAAGCTCGACCGGGCCGCGTTGCCGGATCCCGAACCCGGAGAGGCGCCGGCTTACGTCGCCCCCCGGACCGCGGCCGAAGAACTCGTCGCCGAAGTGCTCGGCGAGTTGCTCGGCATCGACGACCTCGGCGCGGACGACGACTTCTTCGCCCGTGGCGGCAACTCGCTGCTGGCGATCCGCGCGATGGCCCGGATCCGCAAACAGGTCGAGGTCGACATCCCGGTGCGGGGGTTGTTCACCCTCACCACGGTCGCCGGGCTCGCCGCCGAGATCGAGCGGCGGCTCTCCGAAGACCTCGACCAGCTCAGCGACGAAGAGGTCCAGCGCCAGCTGGCCGAAGGCGAGCTCTCATGACCGCGATCGACGAGACCAGCGCGGCCGCGCGCCGCGCGCTGCTCGAACGACGGCTGCGACGGCGCGCGGAGCCTGCCGCGACCATCACGCCGCGCCCCGCCGACTCCGTCGTCCCGCTGTCCTATCAGCAGGAACGCGTCTGGTTCATGGAGCAGTTCGCGCCGGGAACCGGGTCCTACCACATCCCGGTGCCGATCCGGCTGACCGGCAGGCTCGACGTCGCCGCGCTCCAGTCCGCTTTGGACACCCTCCCGGCGCGGCACGAGGCGCTGCGGATGCGTTTCCCGGAAGGGGAGGACGGGCAGCCGACCGTCCACATCGAATCGTCGGTATCGGTCACTCTGTCCATAGTGGACGCAGGCGGCGAGGAAGCCGCCCGCGCCGCGGTCGACGCCGCCGCGGCCGAGACGTTCGACCTGGCAACGGGTCCGCTGCTCCGGGCGACCCTGGCCAGGGTGTCCGACGAGGAACACCTGCTTGTCCTGTGCACGCATCACATCGTGGGCGACGGCTGGTCGGTCGACCTGCTGCTGCGTGACCTCGCCGCGGAGTACCACGCCCTGAGCACCGGCGGCACGGCCGAGCTGCCCGCGCTGAGCATCGGGTACGGCGACTTCGCGCACTGGCAGCGCCGCACGCTCACCGGTGGCGAACTCGACCGGCAGCTGGAGCACTGGAAGGCGCAGCTCGCCGGCGTCGAGCCCCTGGAGCTGCCCACCGACCGGCCCCGGCCCGCCAAGCAGAGCTTCGACGGCGCGATCCACGAGTTCTTCGTCGAGCGTGAGCTCGCCGGCGCACTCGGTGAGTTGAGCCGCGGGAACGGCGTCACGCTCTTCATGACCCTGCTGGCCGCCTACCAGGTCCTGCTGGCGCGGTACTCGGGCCAGGAGGACTTCGCGATCGGCTCGTCGTCGGCCGGGCGCGGTCTGCCCGAGCTGGAGGGTGTGGCGGGCATGTTCATCAACATGCTGCCCCTGCGTGCCCAGCTGGCGGACGACCCGACGTTCGCCGAGCTGCTCGAACGGACCCGGCGGCATGTGCTGGACGCGTTCGAGCACGCCGACGTCCCGTTCGAGCGGCTGGTGAACGCGCTCGGCGTGCCCCGCGACGTCAGTCGCTCGCCGGTGTTCCAGGCGATGTTCGTACTGCAGAACTACGAGATGGGCCGGATGGGCACGGCCGGAGAGTCCGAAGTGGACTTCCGCTGGCTGCCGATGGACCTGCCCGCGACCCGGTTCGACTTCGAGTTCCACGCGATCGAGGTCGAACGCGGCCTGATCGGCAAGCTCGTGTACAACACCGCGCTGTTCACCGAGGACACGGTCGCCGGGATGGCCGGGCGGCTGGTCACGCTGCTGCGCGCGATCGTCGCCGACCCGGAGCGGCGGCTGTCCCAACTGGACATCCTCGACGCCGGGCAGCGCGAACTCGTCCTGGAGCGCTGGAACGCCACGACGGCCGAGTTCCCGCAGACCACGCTCCACGCGCTCGTCGAGGAGCAGGCCGCTCGGACGCCGGACGCGCCCGCGGTGGCCTTCCGCGGCGCGTCGCTGACCTACCGCGAGCTGGATGAGCGGGCCAACCGGCTCGCGCACCGGTTGCGTGGCCTCGGCGTCGGGCCGGGTGTGCTCACCGGGGTGTTCGCGGAGCGGTCGTTCGAGCTGGTCGTCGCGCTTCTCGGCGTGCTGAAAGCCGGGGGCGCGTACGTCCCGCTCGACCCGGAGTACCCGGCCGACCGGCTGGCGTTCATGCTGCGGGACGCGGCCGCGCCTGTCGTGGTGACGCAGGCCGCGTTGCGCGAAACGCTGCCGCCGGGTGACTCGATCGTCGTTGTCGTAGACGACACTGCCGACCTCGCCGAGACGGCAGGGCCGCCCGAGCCGCTCGCCGGTCCGGACGACCCGGCGTACGTCATCTACACCTCGGGCTCCACGGGGCAGCCGAAGGGCGTGCCCAACGGTCACCGCGGCATCGCCAACCGGCTCGACTGGATGCAGCGCGCGTACCGCCTCGACGGCACCGATTCGGTGCTGCAGAAGACCCCGGCCGGCTTCGACGTGTCGGTCTGGGAGTTCTTCTGGCCGCTGATCACCGGTGCGCGGCTCGTGCTCGCCGAACCCGGTGGCCACAAGGACGCCGCGTACCTGCGGGAGCTGCTCGCGTCCGAAGGCATCACCACGGCGCACTTCGTGCCGTCGATGCTCACGCTTTTCCTTGCCGAACAAGGCGTCGAGACCTGCACGGCGTTGCGGCGGGTCGTGTGCAGCGGCGAGGAACTGCCGCTCGACGCCGCCCGCGAGTTCGTCCGGCGCCTGCCGGACTGCGAGCTGCACAACCTCTACGGTCCGACCGAAGCCGCCATCGACGTCACCGCCTGGCACTGCACCCCCGCCGCGCTCGCCGAGGTCGCGTCGGTGCCGATCGGGGCGCCGATCCAGAACATCCGGATCTACGTCCTCGACCGTGCCGGGCGGCCATGCCCGGTCGGCGTACCCGGTGAACTGCACATCGCGGGCGTCGGCCTCGCCCTGGGCTACCACAACCGCCCGGAGCTCACGGCGGAGCGGTTCGTGCCCGATCCGTTCCACAGTGGACGGATGTACCGGACCGGTGACCTCGCGCACTGGCGCCCGGACGGGACGATCGCGTTCCTCGGCCGGATCGATCACCAGGTCAAGCTGCGCGGCCTCCGCATCGAGCTGGGGGAGATCGAGACTGCCCTGCGCGCCCAGCCGGGTGTGCGCGACGCCGTCGTGATCGTCCGCGAGGACACGCCGGGAGACAAACGGCTGGTCGGGTACATCGTCGGCGACGCCGAGCCCGGAGTGCTGCGGACGGCGCTCAAGCAGGGCCTCCCGGACTACATGGTCCCGCCGTCGTTCGCCGCGCTCGACGAGCTGCCGCTCACCCCGAACGGCAAGCTCGATCGCAAGGCGTTGCCCGCCCCGGTCGCGGCACGGGACGCGACCAAGGAACTGGTCGCGCCGTCGACCCCGGTCGAGACCCTGCTGGCCGAAATCTGGCGGGACGTGCTCAAAGTGGACGAGCTGGGCGTCGACGACGACTTCTTCGATCTCGGCGGCCACTCGATGCTGGCCACCCAGGTGGTGGCGCGGATCGGCAAGGCGGGCGCGGGCCAGGTCGGCGTCATGGACCTGTTCCAGCACCGCACGATCCGCGAACTGGCGTCCTTCATGGACGGTGACGACGCCGACCGGCCGCGCCACCTGCTGTACGAGCTGACCAAGCCGACGACGCGGCGGACGCTGACCTATGTCTGCTTCCCCTACGGCGGCGGCAGCGCGATCGTCTACCAGCCGCTGGCCGACGCGCTTCCGGAGGGCTACTCGCTCTACTCGGTCGCCATCCCCGGCCACGACGTCGGGCTGTCCGAAGAGGCCCTGCCCTTCGACGACCTGGTCGAGCGGCTGGCCGACGAGATCCTCGACCGCGTCGACGGCCCGCTCGCCATCTACGGCCACTGCGGGGTCGGCAACGCGCTCGCCGTCGCCGTCGCCCGGCTGCTCGAAGAGCGCGGCCGCGAGCTGGAAGTCGTCTACATCGGCGCGATCTTCCCGTTCGCCCGCATGAAGGGTCCGGTGGGCACGCTGCGCACCCGGCTGGAGAAGCTGCGCAGCAACCGGTACTACTCGAACTGGCTCAAGGGCATGGGCGTCGACACCGACGACCTCGACCCGGCGCAGGCCGACCGGATCATCACGAACATGCGCGCCGACAGCCGCGCCGCCGAGGAGTACTTCAGCGGCCTGCTCGACGCCCGCGTGGCCAAGCTGCGCGCGCCGATCGTGTCGGTGGTCGGCTCCGAGGACCCGGTCACCGACTTCTACGCCGAGCGGTACCGGGAATGGGAGTTCCTCACCGACACCACCGGGCTCGTGGTGCTCGACCAGGCGGGGCACTTCTTCCTGCGCTACCGGGCCGAGGAACTCGCGGAGATCGTCACGCGCGTGCATCCGGCGCTGGACGATCCCGGCGAACTCGACGTCCGGGTCCGCGGCGAAGACGCGGGCTGGGCGGTGCACGAGACCCATCGGGCCACCGTGGACGACAAGCCCGCGGTGCGGCCGAGCATGGGCCGGTTCGTCACGATCACCATCGGGCAGCTGGTGTCCTCGACCGGCTCGGCGCTGACGTCGTTCGCCGTGCCGATCTGGCTCTACACCCGCACGGGGTCGGTCGCCGACCTCGGCCTGCTGTGGGCGCTCGCGCTGCTGTTCGGTGTGCTCGTCCTGCCGGTGGCCGGTGCACTGGTCGACCGCGGTGACCGGCGGCGGATCATGATCGCGGCCAGCAGCGTCGCGGGCGGGATCCAGCTGATACTGGCGTTGCTGCTGATCACCGGGCACGTCCAGCTGTGGTTGTTCTACGTGCTGATCCCACTCGGGTCGGTGGCCGCTTCGTTCCAGCGCATCGCCTATCAGTCGTCGGTGGCGCAGCTGGTGCCGAAGCAGTACCTCGGACACGCGATGGGTCTCGCCCAGCTGTCCACCGGATTCGCCCAGCTGCTGATGCCGGTGATCGCGGCCGGGCTGCTGGCGACGATCCAGCTGTCCGGGATCCTGATCCTGGACATGGCGAGCTACGCGTTCGCGATCGTGGGCCTGCTGCTGGTGCGGTTCCCGGACATGCTGGGCTGGCGCCCGCGCGAACCGCTGCTGACGGCGATCGCGGGCGGGTTGCGGTACTCGTGGAACCACCGCGGCTTCCGCACGATGCTGCTGTACTTCGCGCTGGCGAACGTCTTCCTCGCCCCAGCGCTGGTGCTGCTCTCACCGCTCGTGCTGTCGTTCGGCTCGGTCACCGACGTCGCGCAGGTGGCGCTGGCCGAGGCCGTCGGCGCGGTCGCGGGCGGCATCGGGATGGCGCTGTGGGGCGGCCCGCGGCACCGGCGGATGGTCGGCGTGCTCGTCGGCAACGTCGGGATCGCGCTCGGCAGCCTGGTGATGGGCCTGCGGCCGTCGCTGATCGTCGTCGCGGCCGGGGTGTTCCTCCTCGCCGCCGCGATGTCCGTGTCGCAGGGCATCTACGCGACGCTGGTGCAGGTCAAGGTGCCGCAGCGGTTCCACGGCCGGGTGTTCGCCATCAACCAGACGATCACGTGGTCGACGCTGCCGATCGGGTTCGCCGTGCTGGCGCCGCTGGCCGTCGGCTGGTTCTCGCCGTTGCTGGCGCCGGGCGGCGCGCTGACCGGTTCGGTCGGCGCCGTGCTCGGCACAGGGGAGACCCGGGGTATCGGGCTCGCTTACGTCGTCTTCGCGCTGATCCTGCTGCTGATCAACGTGGGCGGGTTCTCGATGCGGCTGCTGCGCCGCTTCGACACCGAAGTGCCCGATTCGCTGCCTGACGACCTGGTGGGGGCGCAGGAACGAGAGCGCAAGCTCGCGGGGAAGGAAGCCGCATGAGTACGGCAGTGCTGGTCAGGGAGGCCCGCGGGCACTGGGTCGGCGAGGTCGCGCCCGCGATACGGGCGGCCGGGCACCGCGTGGTGCTGCTCGCCCCGCCGATGGACGCGGCCGAGCGGGCCGCGCTGGACGGCCTGGTGGACGACGTCGTCGCGCTCGACGACGTCCACGACCCGGAAGCCGTCGCGGCGAAGGTCCGGGAGATCGCCGGCGACGCGGTGGCCGGTATCTTCACCGGCTCGGACGGCGCCATCGCGAGCACCGCCCGTGCTGCGGAGCTGCTCGGGGTGGCACGGTGCCCGGCGTCGGTGTTCGCCTTGTGCGCGAACAAGTTCGCCGTCCGGGAGGCGCTGGCCGCGGCCGGGCTCCCCGGCCCCGCACACACCCTGATCTCGTCGGCCGCCGAGGCGGCATCGGTCGCTTCGGCGGTCGGGCTCCCGGCGATCGTCAAACCGGTCAACGGGGCGGGCAGCAACCTCGTCCGCACCGTGTCCACTGTGGACGAATTGGCGGCCGCGTACGAGCTGCTTGCCGCGCGACTGCCCGAGTCCGCGGATCCGCGCTACCACCGTCCACTGGGGACACTGGACCCTTCGGCGACGTTCCTCGTCGAAGGATTGCTGTCCGGCCCGGAGTACGCGGTGGACGTGCTGGTCCGTGCCGGGGTGGCCGAGCCGGTCGAGATCCTCGACAAGCCGCTGATCGACGAGCGGAAGTTCGAGCTGGCGCTGTCGTGCCCGCCCGCCGGGCTCACCGGCGACCGGGCCGAGCTGGTCACCGCGGCGGCCGTCGCCGCCGTCCGGGCGCTGGGTCTCGACAACACCTGCGCCCACGTCGAGGTGATCGACGACGCCGACCACGGCCCGACGATCGTCGAGGTCAACGCCGGACGGCCTGCCGGGTCGATCATGCCGCTGCTGGCGAAGCTGCGCACCGGTATCGACGTGTTCGCCGAGCTGGCGACGCTCGCGGTGGGCGCTCCGCCGCCGGTGCGGGAACCCGCCAAACTGCCGATCCCGCTGGGCATGCTGATCCTCTACGCGGCCGGTTCGGGCCGGTTGACCGGCATCGGCGGGCTCGACGAGATCGCCGAGCTGCCCGAGGTGATCGACGTCGTCACCACCGTCTCGCCGGGGGAAGTGCTCACCGACGAACAGGAGACCTACGCGGTCAACCTCGTCGTGGCCGGGTTCGCCGATCACGACGATCTCGCCGCCCTGCACGCGGAGGCGAGCAAGCTCGTCCGGCTGGAACTGGAGGAAGTGTGAACACCGCGTTCGTCGTCTGCGAGACCACCGGGCAGTGGATCGCCGACTTCGTGGCCGCCGTACGCGCGGCCGGGCTGGGGGCCGAGCTGGTCACGCAGCCCCTGGAGCCGGCCGAGCAGGCACAACTGACGGAGGTCGTGGACGGCTTCGTTTTCGTCGACGACGTCCGTGACGCCGAAGCCGTCGCCGAGGCGATCCGGGCGCGGACCGCGCGGCCGGCCGGGGTGGTGACCGCCGCCGAGGGGATCATCGCGAGCGTCGCGCGTGCGGCCGAGCTGCTCGGCGTCGCACGCTGCCCGGTGTCGGTGTTCACCGTGACGCACAACAAGTTCGCGGTCCGGCAGGTGCTGGCCGCGGCCGGGTTGCCGGGGCCGCGCTGCGCGCTGATCTCGTCGGCGGACGAGGCGGCGTCGGTGGCTGCGGCGGTCGGGCTCCCGGCGATCATCAAGCCGGTGAACGGCGCCGCGAGCAATCTCGTGCGTACGGTGTCCACTGTGGACGAGCTGGCGGCGGCGTACCGGCTGCTGGCCGAGCGGTTGCCGCTGTCGGAGGACGCCCGGTACCACCGGCTCGTCGGTGGCGGACCGTCACCGATCGACCCCCTGAAGGTGTTCCTCGTGGAAGGCCTGCTGCGCGGCCCCGAATACGCGGTCGACGTCCTGGTTCGCGACGGCGTCGCGGAGCCGGTGGCCGTGGTGGAAAAGCCGCTGATCGACGAGCGCAAATTCGAACTGGGCATGGTCTGCCCACCGCTCGAACTGTCCGAAAAGGACACCGAACGGCTGTTCGCGGCGGCGACGGCCGCCGCGCTCGCCCTGGGCCTGGACAACACCTGCGCGCACCTGGAGCTGATCGACGACGCCGAGCTGGGCCCGACGATCGTCGAGGTGAACGCGGGCCGCCCGGCAGGCGGCGCCCAGCCGGTGCTGCTGAAGCTCGCGACCGGCATCGACGTCATCGCCGAGGCCGTGTCGCTGGCACTGGGCACGCCACCGCCGGCGCGAGGTGTGGGCCTGCCGGTGCCGGTGGGCTACCTGATCTTCTACGCCGAGGGCACCGGGCGGCTGGTCCGCGTCGACGGCACGGACGAGGTCGCCGACCTGCCCGAGGTCCTGGAGGTCGTCACCATCGTGCGCCCCGGCCAGCTGCTCACCGACGACCAGGAGATCTACGCGGTGAACGTCCTCGCCGCGGGGTTCGCCGACACCGAAGACCTCGCCGCGCTGCACGCCGAGGCCGCCAAGCTGATCCGATTCGAACTGGAGGAGTCATGACCGAACTCGCGGCGAACCTCGACAGCGCCCACTACGTCGAGGGCAACGAACACACGAAGATCACCGTATACGCGGCCACGGGCCTGGACTGGGTGCGCGAGCACCGCGAAGTGCTCCAGGACCGGTTGCGCGAGCACGGCGCGATCCTGCTGCGCGGGATGCCCGCCGACCTGGCGGTGTTCAACCAGGTCACCGAGGAGATCGGCGGTTCGCTGCTGACATACACGGAACGGTCGACGCCGCGTTCGGCGGTCTCGGGCAACATCTACACCTCGACGGAGTACCCGGCGGCCGAGTCGATCCCGATGCACAACGAGAACTCGTACTCGGCGCACTGGCCGGACCGCCTGTTCTTCCTGTGCGACACGGCGGCCGAAACCGGCGGCGCGACGCCGATCGCCGACAGCCGTGCGATGTACCGCCTGCTGCCGCCGGACCTGCGCGAGCGGTTCGCGGGCGGCGTCACCTACACCCGGGCGTTCCGCGAAGGCCTCGGGCTGACCTGGCAGGAGGCGTTCCAGACCGACGACCGCCAGGTGGTGGAGGACTACTGCACCGGCAACGGGCAGACGTACGAGTGGACCGACGAGGGCCTGCGCACGCGGCACGTGCGTCCGTCCTTCGTCGAGGAACCGCACACCGGCGCGACGGTGTGGTTCAACCAGTCCAACCTGTTCCACGTTTCGAGCCTGGGGGAGGAGGTCAGCGAGGCGCTGCTGGAGCTGTACCCCGAGGAAGACCTGCCCCGCAACGCGTTCTTCGCCGACGGCTCGCCGATCCCGCAGGCGGACCTCGTCACGATCAAGGCGGCGTACGACGAGGTCAGTTACACGTTCCCGTGGCAGCAGGGCGACATCATGGTGATCAACAACATGCTGATGGCGCATGGACGCCAGCCGTTCACCGGCAAGCGGCGGATCCTGGTCGCCATGACCTGAGCCGGCTCGGCGCTCGAGGGCGACGGGCCGGTGCCGGTCGCCCTCGGGGCCGGGGTGCAACGCCGGCCGTGACGAAGGCTCAAGGAACCCCGGCGGCCGTGCGGGCTTTCATATGCTCAAGCCGGACACTTGTTGAGGAATGGTGTCTTCTGGGTGGGCAGTCCGCTCCCGGCCCGTCGGCGGCTTTGGTGTCGCGAAAGCCGCTTTCGGGACATCACGCGTCTCGAAAGTGGCTTTCGCGACATGTGCTCGGTTCGCGTGGGTGGCGGCTGGGGTTGCGAAAGTGGCTTTGCCAACGTTCAGTGCTGTGAAAGTGGCTTTCGCAACACGCGCTCAACCCACCTGGGCAGTCCGCTGACGTCGCGAAAGCCACGCCACGGTCGACTCGCCTCAATTACGAACGTCGACGGGCCAGCGGTGGTGGTTCTGGTCGATGACGAACTCGTGGCTGTGCCGCCACGTGCCGTCGTCGGTTCGGACGGCGTCGGCGAGGTGTGCGGGATCGACGGGCCCGTGGTGGGTGTGGTCGAGAAGAAGGGGGTCGCGGCGCGGCCAGGCGCGGATCGCGACGGTGAGTCCGATTAGCGCGAGGGCGCCGAGGAAGAGCCAGGTGGTGGTGAATCCGGCGGTGGTGGCGAGCCAGCCGGCGAGGGGGTACGCGAGCAGCCAGCAGGCGTGTGACAGCGAGAAGTGGGCGGCGAAGATCGCGGGCCGGTCGCCGGGGTGGCTGGACTTGCGCAGGACCCGGCCGACGGGTGTGAGGACGAGACCGGTGCCGAGGCCGATGATCGCCCAGACGGTGAGCGCGGCGCCCCATCGCCAGCCGCCGGTCTCGGCGGTGGACAACGCGATCCCGCCGGTCATTCCGGCGAGGAGGGTTCCGCCGCCGGTGAGCATGACGGTGCGTTCGGGGATCCGGTCGAGGGCGCGGGGGAGCAGGAGCGCGACGACGATGGTGCCGACGCCGTTGCCCGCCAGGAGAAGCGCGACGTCGGCCGGGGATCGGCCGAGGGTGTCCTGGACGTAGTTGACCGTGTTGACCATGACGACGGAACCGACGGCGGCGACCGTCACGTCGAGGCCGAGTGTTCCGCGAAGGCGCGGGGTCGCGGTGAAGATCTTGATCCCGGCGAGGGTGCGGTCCCGGAGTCCGCCACGGTGGCTGCGGGTCGCTTCGGGGATGCGGGTGCTCAGCACGAGCGCGGCGGAGGCGGCGAACCCGATCGAGGTCCCGGTGAACAGCCAAGAGAAGGACACGAGGCTGAGCGCGGCGGCGGCCAGCAGGGGACTGAGGAGGCTCTCCATCGTCGAGGCCAGCTGCGAGAGCGAGAGTGCCTTCGTGTAGTCGCGTTCGTCGGGCAGGATGTCCGGCAGGACGGCCTGGAAGGTCGGGGTGAACGACGCCGACGCGGATTGCAGGACCACGATCAGGACGTAGATCTGCCAGACCTGGTCGACGAAGGGCAGGGCGAGGACGACGAGCGCGCGGACGGCGTCGAGGGAAACGAGGAAGAGCCGCCGTGGCACCCGGCCGGCGTAGGCCCCGGCGAGTGGCGCGACCGTGACGTAGGTGATCATCTTGATCGCCAGCGCGGTGCCCAGCACCGCGCCGGCGCCGGCGCCCGCCAGGTCGTAGGCCAGCAGGCCGAGCGCTACGGTCGTCAATCCAGTGCCGAACAGCGCGACCAGCTGTGCCCCGAACAGATGCCGGTAGTCCCGATGACCGAACAACGACACGCTCCGCCGCTCCTCTTGGCCGCCCCTCCTTCCATGATAGGTGCTCATGTACGCACATGACGAATCAGGCGATCAGTGGACCCGGCTGCCACCCGATGACCGGATCGAGGTCGCGTCCACGTCGCTGCGGATGCTGGCCGATCCGACCCGGATGCGGATGCTGTGGTTGCTCAGCGGCGAGGAGTACGACGTCGCGTCCTTGTCGGCCGCGGTCGCCATCGCGCGCCCGGCGGTGTCCCAGCATCTGGCCAAGCTCAAGCTGGCCGGGCTGGTCTCGCAACGCCGGGACGGCCGTCGGATCCTCTACCGGGCCCGCGGCGGACACGTCCGTCGTCTCTTGGCGGAGGTCATGAACGCGGCCGACCATCACCTGCACGGGATCCCCGACCACGATTGAGCCGCCGGGATCAGGTCAACGCGCGGCTGCTCGGGGCTCGCCGTCGATGTGGTCGGCGTGGAAGAGGGCTTGCCGGATGATCTTCGGGCGTCCTGCCGGACAACCTTCCTTGCCGCCGGCGCGTCCCCTGATCATGGACTTGAAGCTCGTATGTCGCCGAATCGTCGCGTCGACGGGGATCCTCGGCGCCGTACTGGCCGCCGTGGCCGTGCCGGCGTCGGCGGCCGGCGATCAGGTGGTGACTCGGGTGAGCGAGGCCGAGCGGGCCGCGGCGTTGGCGTATTGGACTCCGGAGCGGATGCGCCAGTGGGTGGGTGACGACGAGCTGCCGCCTGCCGAGAAGATCGGCCGCGAATGGGAGCGACCGGTACCGGCCGGGGTCGGGCGGTTGTTCTTCACCGCGGAACCGGGCGTCGACGGATCGTGTACGGCGACGGTGATCCCCAGTGCCACCAAGGATGTGGCGCTCACCGCGGGCCACTGCGTCAACGGCGGATTCGACCGCCACGACAATCCGATCAAGATCCTCAACGTCGTGTTCGTTCCGGGCTACGACCACGGCGAGGCGCCGCACGGGGTGTTCGCGGCGCGTGCGTTCGCCTGGTCCGCGACCTATCCCGGCCCCTCCAGCGGAATCGACGATGACGCGGTGCTCGCCCTGGACCCGGTCGGCGGCCGCCATGTCGCCGAGGTCGCGGGCACGCAGGACATCTCGTTCGAGGCACCACCGTCCCCTGTGGACGCGACGCTCCTCGGCTACCCGGTGTCGAAGGCGGCGGGCGGTGAGGCGTTGTTCTCCTGCGCACGACCCGCCACACTCGACGCGAACTCGGTCAGCATTTCGTGGAAGACCGATTGCGACCTCGCCGGAGGTTCCAGCGGGGGTCCGTGGCTGCGGAACTTCGATCCCGCCACGGGGAAGGGGACCATCTTCAGCGTCACGAGCCGGGGAACGATGAACGAGGAGCTCGTGACCCTGGACCTGAGCGGCGCCGCGCTGAGCGAACCCGTGCGAAAGTTGATCGAGAACGCCCCGGACCTCTGACCTGGTGCGGCCGATACGGCCGTTCGCCGTAACGCCTTGTCGCGGGTGGACGACAACTCAGGCACGAAGAGCCGATCGGTGCAGGCGACCGCGGTGGAGGTCACTGAATGCTTACGGACGATGTGACCGGCGCCGTCGGGGGTCTCCCGATGGGGATGGCACGCGTGCCCGGTCGCTCGGTGCTCGAGGGTGCGTTCGCGTTGCTCGAGGTGCTCGCCGACGCCGACGCCGGTGCGGGCCTGGGGTTGACGGAGGCGGCTCATCGCGCGGGCCTGCCCAAGTCGACGGCCCATCGGCTCCTGGAGCAGATGTGCGGGATCGGCGCGGTCGAACGGCTGTTCCGCGGGTACGTCGTCGGCCCGCTGGCGGGCAGGCTCGTCCAGGGCCGGGGTCGGCTGCACGCGAGGATCCGCGCCGCGGTGGGGCGACCGGCGATCCGGCTGGCGAAACTGACCAGGACCGACGTCGCGGTCTGCGTGCTGTCCGGGTCCGACGTCGTGGTGGTCGCGGCGGTCTCGGGCCACTCCGCGAGCGTGCCCGCCGTCTCGCCGGGTGCGGTGCTGCCGTCCTCGGCCGCGGTGGCCGGGGTGCTGCTCGGCGGTGTCGAGCACGGTGCCGCGGCGCCGATCCGATGCCCGGAAGGCCGGACCGTGGCCGCGATCGGCTTGCTGTCCATCGCGGGGAACGACCTCGCGGTGATGCGGCGGCTGGTCGACGCCGCCGCGCTGGAAGCCGGTCGCGAGTTGACCGAATCCGCCCGTTGACGGCCGGGAAGTCACCAGTCCGCTGAGCGGACCACCCTCTTCACGTGGATTTCACAGTTGGTCAGCCTTCTCCGAGTGAACGGCGCGTCGTCGCGCGCCCGTGAACGGGGAGGTGCCCGATGGGCTCACGTGCCGGCTCCAGGTTGCTCGCGTTGGCGACGGCGTTCGTCGTCACGGTCGGCATGGGCGTGGTGGTCACCCCGGCTCCGGCGCGGGCGGCGAGCCCTGGCGTCGGCACGTTGGTCAACGCGTTGGCCGGGCCCTCGAACAGCTTCGCCACCTGGAGCAAGGGGCTCGGCACGATCGGGCAGCTGGCGAAGGCGCTGCCCGCCGTGCAGACCAGCCCCGGCGCCGCGCTGGGGTTCGACACCCTGGCCCAGGAGGCGTTCACCACCGGCGCCAAGAAGCTCTCCGCCGCGGTCGACGACGCCGATCTCGACATCGATCAGCCGATCACGCTGTCGGCCGACCGGGCCGGGACGCTCAAGACCACCCTGAGCACCGTGGGGGAGGACAAGCGACTCGACCTCACCCTGACCGTCTCCCGCGTGCTGCAGAACCAGGCGCTGAACATCCCGGTCCCGATCGGGGAGGGTGGCAACGCCCCTCAGTCGGCGTTCTCCTCCACCGGTGGCGTGCGGCTCACCGTCGGCACCACGGTGAAGCTGACCTTGATCTGGGACAAGGCGCACGACAAGGCCTACATCCTCAACGACGGTACGACGCCGTCGTTCACCGTCGACGCCTCCGCCGGCTTCCCCGACGCGAACGCCATCAAGTCCGTCAACGCCGCCATCGGTGTCCTCGGGGTGAGGCTCGTCGAGACCGACACCTCGCTGGACATGAAGGCGCATTTCGCCGCCACGATCAACGACCCGGACAACGACGGGCGGCTGGCGTTCGTCAACAACGACGGCACCGCGGGCGAGCTGGCCCAGAACGGTTCCCTGGCCGGTCTGGTCAGCTTCGGCTTCGCCAGCCCGGCGGGTTCGCTGAACGGCTCGTTGCACCTGGCGGCCGCGCCCGCCGCTTCCTTCTCCCTCGACCTGCCCGCGGTGGACGCCAAGATCGGCCTCAGCTGGCCGGATATCGCCACCGGTTCGCCGCAGATCACGCCGGAAGGCATCGGCACCGTCGGCCCGTTCCTCAACCTGACCCCACGCGACCTGGCCACCGGACTCGCGCAGCTGGCGACGACGCTGACCTCGATCCAGCGCGCGAAGTGGGGCGACGCCGCGAACCCGATCGGCAACCTCGACCTGCCGTTCCTCAAGGGCACCCTGGCCGATGCGATCCAGCTCAACGAGTCGATCAAGAAGTTCCTGCAGGACAACACGAAGTCCGCGGCGGACCCGACGCAGGCGGGGGAACCGCTGTTCGTGTCGCTGCAGCAGATGTTCGACAAGCTCAACACCGCGGCGAACCTGCCCGGCGGCGGCAAGATCGGCATCTCCGACGTCCACTTCCCGCCGGGTTCGACCAAACTCGACTTCAAGATCACGTTGTCCCGTAAGGCTCCGGCGACGGCCGTGGACCTCAACGCGGCCGCGGCCGCGGCGTCCGGGCCGGCGGGAAACCCGGCCAAGACCAGTTACACGCAGACCACCCTCAAGGACGAGAACCAGACCTGGAAGCCGGGGGAGTTCGCGGGACGGCGCGTCGTCGCCGGTGCGGCGGGGGCGACCGTCGAGAACAACGACGGGAACACGCTCTTCCTGCAGGCTCCGGGTTGGACACCGGTGATCCCGGCCGCCAACGCGCCGTACACGATTTCCGGGATGCAGGGTGACGTCGGCATCGTCCAACTCGGCAACGATCTGAAGACCGGCGGGCGCGGCGTTGGCGAGGCCAACGCCGTCAACGCCACCGCGAAGGTCAAGCCCAGTTACGACGCCGCGGTCACCCTCGTGCTCGACCTGCGGAACCCGACCGTGCACAACCCGCCGATCGAGCAGAAGAACCCGGACGGCAGCACGATAGTGGTCGGCGCGACGCCGACCGGGCCGGATCGGGTGCTGCTGCGCACTTCCGGCGCTCCGTCGCTGTTCACCGCCGACTTCCCGATGGACGCGGGCATCGACCTGTTCGCCAACGCCGGATTCCTCCAGGTGCAGTTGAAGGGCGCGGCACACGTCTGCCATCCGAACGCGGGTGCCGACTGTGCCGGGACACCGGGCGCGGACGATCACATGGTCCAGGTGAAACTCAAGGACTTGGGTGACCTGACCTTCGGCGCGGTCGTGGACAAATTGCTGCACGACCCGGGAGCGCTGCTCGACTTCCAGGTGCGCGTCCGCGGTGCAGGTGGCGTCGACGCCGGCGCGCCCGGTACCGGGGACTTCCTGAAGGGCGCCTCCGCCCACGCGGGATTCACTTGGAACGACCTCACCAAGCTCACCGGTCCCGACGGGCCGCAGTTCAGCACGAGCGACCTGTCCGAGCTGGTGAACTTCGACTTCGACCCGGCCAACCCCAAGGCGCTCTTCTCGATCCTCCTCAAGACCTTGCAGACCCTCAACGCGTCGATCAGTGACGCCTCACCGTCGGGCGCCGCGGTGTTCGGGACCAAGATCCCCCTTGTCGGCCGTTCGCTGAAGGACCTGTTGAAGGCCGACCAATCCGGTTCCGGCCCGACCGTGAGCTACGGCCCGAATTCCGTGAAGGACACCGCGCGCACCGTCGAAAAGGGCAACGCGTTCCCGCCCTCCCTCGTCGGTCGCACGGTCGTCGCCGGCACCCAGGTGGGCATCGTCGGCAGTGTCACGCCGGACACGCTCGTCCTGGCCGGACCGTGGGCTAGCCGGCCCGCCCCGGCGACGGCGTACGTGATCCGGTCCGAACTCGACGACGTGATCTCGATGCTGGAGGCGGCACCGTCCGACAACCTGCAACGTCTCGTCCAGACGATCAACACCCGGTTCAAGGACAGCGTCCCGGTGACGTTCGAGTACGCCGAACCCGGCGGAACGCCGTCCTTGATCATCCGGCTGGACTGGAAGCGCGCGTACCACACCAGCACCCCGGTGCAGTTCGACTTCAGCCTGCCGTCCGGCAGCCAGCGGGTCGCCGGCGTGCAGGGCGACGGCTCGGTCTCGCTCGGCGTCGGCGGTCAGGTCAAGATGGGCCTGGTCGTCCCGCTGCAGCCCGGTGCGGGCCCGGCCGACGCGAACGCGCTGCGCGTGCTCGACGACTCGAAGATCGGCGTGAAACTGGACGCCACCGTGGAGAACACCACCATCGCGACCACCTTGGGCCCGCTGAGCGTGTCACTCGGCGACCCCAAGTCGGCGGACAAGGCGACCGCTAAGGCGTCCTACTCGATCGACCTCGCCAAGGGCGGCGGTACCGGCGCGCCGGTCAGCTTCACCGACTTCCTCGGCGCTGTCGGCCCGACGATCAACGCCGGGAGCACCGCGGTCGGCTGCGGGCTCGACGGCGGTACACCGCTGGCCCTGTGCGCCAAGTTGCCGTTGTACATCAGCGAGGACGGCGGTACGACCTACAGCAAGGTGATCACCGACGCCACGAAGTCGAACAACTTCGCCTTGAGACTGCCCAAGGCGACCGCGGCCGACGACTACTTCAACCTCGGCGGCGCGGCGATCGACGGGCATCCGCGGCTGGAGACCCCGGATCCGGCGCTGCTGGCGGACGCGCTCGCGGCCAAGCTGATCGACTTCGGCAGGCTCGACGGCCTCGACAGCTACCTCAACCTGGTGGAGCAGGCGCTCAACACCGCCAGCTTCGGTGGCAAGCTGCCGCTGCTCGGTGACGATCTCCAGCAGGGCGCGGACTTCATCGGGAAACTGCGCACCGCGATCCACAACGCGCTGGACCAGTTGCCGGCGAACGGCCACTTCACCGACATGGCGGCGGTGCGCGGCTGGGTCAACGACCAGCTCGGCGGCAAGCTCGCCGCCGCGGGTCTCAACCCGGACACGGTCACCGTGGACACGGTGTGCAAGACGCCGTTGGGCACCGTCGGCGCGCCCACGGTCAAGCTGCACGAAGGCGCCACGGCGGCGGACAAGACCTACCGCTACGTCGTCGCGTCCTATGTGACGATCGAGGGCGCGAAGAAACAGGCCAAGGCGAGCGATCCCGGCCAGATCACCACCGGCCCGGCCGCACTGTCCACAACGGACTCACTCGATATCGCCTGGGAACCGGTCACCAACGCGTCCGGCTATCAGGTGTTCCGCGAAGAAGGCGGCGCCTTCAAGCTGATCGCGGACGTCACCGACGCCAAGTTCACCGACGTCGGTGCCGCTTCGATCGGCGGAGCGCCGGAGAACCCTGCCGAGAACCCACGGCCGCACGATTGCTCGTACAACGACCTCGACGCGGTCACGATCAGCTTGAACGTCAGCCAAGGTGACTTCAGCGGCGACCTGCTGAACTGCGCCGGGCTGCCGTCCGGCCACGAATGCCTCAAGAAGACCGTGCCGCTGGACCTGGGCATCCCCGGCTTCTCGTTGAAGGCCGACGGCGGCGCCGGCCCGGAGGTCCAGCTCGGCTGGCGGCTGCATCTGGCCATGGGCATCAGCCGGAGCGAGGGATTCTTCGTCAGCACCAAGGACTCCCCGCAACCCGAATTCGCGGTCGGGCTGAACGTCAGGCTGCCGGGCAAGATCGACGCGCAGCTCGCGTTCATCAACATCACCGCGGAGAACTGCACCAAGCAGAAGAGCGCGGACGACTGCGACCACGCGGCCGCCCCGGCGAACGACGCGGGTGTCCCGCCGCTGTTCGGCGGCGCGTTCAAGATCGACCTGATCGCACCGGACGACCCGACCAACGGCAGACTGCGGCTGACCGATCTGCAGAACGCGGGGCTGGACCGCCTCGCCGACGTCAAGCTGCACGCGAGCGCGGACATCAACTGGCTGCTCAAGGCCCGGCCGGGTGACGACGCCGGATTCCCCGGTATCCAGGCGAACTTCCGGCTGCACTGGGCGTGGAACAACGTCAAACCGGGGACCAACAGCGCCGACGGCGGCAACTCCCCGCTGACGCTGGCCTTCGACAAGGTGGCCATCGACAGCGGCGAGATCTTCGGCAAGATCCTCGGCCCGATCGTGAACAAGATCAAGCAGGTGACCGGCCCGCTCGACCCGGTGATCAAGACGCTGTACGCGCCGATCCCGGTGCTTTCGGACCTGTCGCACCTGGCGGGCGGCGGTGACGTCACGATGGTGTCGATCGGCAAGGCGTTCAGCACGATCGCCGGCGGCCCGGATCTGAAGTTCGTCGACACCATCGCCGGGGTCGTCAACTTCATCAACAACTTCCCGACCTGCACCGACAAATGCCTCATCCCGCTCGGGTCGTTCGAACTCGGCGGCCAGAAGGCGCTCGACACCACGGTGACACCGGACAACACCGAGAGCCTGATCAGCGCGAAGAAGGACGCCGGTGGCGGCACCGGGTTCGCGCCGATCCTCGGCGCGATCAACGGCAAGAACTCCAACCCGAAGTCGGTCGGCCCGATGACCACACAGGCGTCGGCGGCCGGGTTCAGCTTCCCGGTGTTCGAGAAACCCGCTTCGCTGTTCAACGTGCTGCTCGGCGGCGACGTGGATCTGGTCAAGTTCGACTCCGGTCCACTGCGCCTCGGCTTCGACTGGCGTCAGCAGTTCGGGCCGGTGTACGCGCCGCCGCCGGTGGTGATCACCTTGCACGGTTCAGCGTCGGTGACGCTGCGCATCGTCGCGGGCTTCGACACCTTCGGCATCCGCAAGGCGTTCGAAGCGGCTCGTGCCGGCGAACTCGACCTCGCGACCGTGGGGCAGGCGTTCCTGCAGAGCCTGTTCTTCTACACCACCGAAAACGGGAAGCCGATCCCGGTGGTGTCGTTCACCGGCGAACTCGCCGCCGGGGCGGCGGTCACGGCGGTGGTCATCACCGTCGGCATCGAGGGCGGGGTGGGGCTCACGGTCTCGTTCCTGTGGAACGATCCCAACCACGACGGGAAGTTCCGGATCACGGAGTTCCTGCAAACGGCGCTGAACAACCCGATATGCCTGTTCACCGTGTCGGGGCGGCTCTATGTCTTCCTCAAGCTCTACGTGACGGTCGGCTTCGGCCCGTTCTCGGTGTCGTTCAGCTTCACGATCGTCGACGTCACGCTGCTCGACTTCACCGCGACACCGAATTGCACGCCACCACCACCGAAACTCGGCGGGCTCAGCGGTGACGGCAAGACACTCGTGGTGTACGCGGCCGCGCTCGGCCATACCGCCCAGCGCGGTGGCGGCGCGGGTGACCCGTACGAGTCGGACAAGCAGGAGAAGGACACCGTCAAGATCACGTCGCTGCACGACTACGCGAACCCGGCGAACCCCGCGTTCACCGGCGTGGCCGTGGACATGCTCGGGATCCGGCGCGAGTTCCGGAACGCGAATATCGAGCGGGTGGTCGTGGACGGCCGCGGCTACGGCAAGCCGATGAGCGTGACGTTCATCGGGGACGCCAAGGCGGACACCGCGAAGGACGGCCCACCGCCGCCGACCGCGCAGTTCGACCGGGACGCGATCGTGTTCGGCGGCGACAAGAACGACCAGATCAAGACCGGTATCGGCAACTCGTGGGTCGATGGCGGCAAGGGTGACGACACCATCGTCACCGGCGACCGCACCGTGCTCGCCGCGGACCGGAAGAGCTATGTCCGAAATGGAGCGAAGGCGCGGGTCGCCGGCGGTCCCGGCGTCGACAGCATCACCGTCGGAAACGGCGAGGACATCGTCGCGGGCGACTCGAGTCTCGGCGCGCCTCCGCTGACCTCGATCGGCTTGAAGGAACTGAAGAACGACGGCCGCGACGGGGGCGACCCGCTCGCGGACGGCGCCGGCGGCCCGACGGTCTCCGTGCCGAACTGGGCGATCCTGCCCGATCCGGCGGGCGGGACCGGGAGCGGCGACGGAGGCGACACGATCAAGGTCGGGCTCGCGAAGTCGACCGCCTTCGGCAACGGCGGTGACGACACGCTCGGTGTCGCGGCCGACGATCCGCTGAAGGACGTGCCGACGCTTCCGAGGTCGCTCTTCGTTTCCCCGGGAGCGATCCTCATCGGCGGCGACGGTAGCGACCGCTTCGCCGGCGGCACCGGAGCGGACGAGATCTACACGGCAGGCAAGCTCGACCCCGGGGTCGACGGTCACGGCTCGGACGACGCGAACACCACGGGCGGCCCCGCAGGTGGGCCGATCAACACCGTCGACACCGGCTCCGGTGACGACAAGGTGTTCGGCGGCAAGGGACAGGACCGGGTGACCGGCCATTCGACGAAGACGCAGAAGGACGACTTCCGCGGTGGTGGCGGCAACGACATCCTGTTCGGCGGCCACGGGGCGGACACCCTCTACGGCGGGCCGGACGACGACTACGTGATCGCCGAACCGTCCACTGTGGATTTCCCGGACCCGGCGAAGACCGACGACTACGGGCCGCTCTATTTCGTCACGCACACACCGCTCCCGCAGGGAGTGAGCCCGTCGCACAAGACGCTGGTCGGCGGCCTCGGCCGGGACCACATCATCGGTGGTGACGGCGGTGCGGACGTGTACGGCGACAAGCAGACGACACCGTGCAAGGCCGGTGCGCCGCTCCCGTCGACCCCGGTCGACGAGACGGTGAACGACGCGCTCGACGGCAACGACCGCGTCATCGGCGGAGCCGGAGTGGAGAACGTGCGGGCCGGCGGCGGTGACGACAATGTCGACGCCGAGGCGAACGAAGACCTCGTGTGCGGAGAGAAGGGCAGGGACGTCCTGCACGGCGGCCGCGACGCGGACCAGGTCTGGGGCGGCTTGGACGACGACGCCGTCTACGGCGACACCGGTACCGACACGCTGTACGGCAACGACGGCGTCGACACGATGTTCGGTGGCGACGACCCCGACACGATCGAAGGGAACAACGGCAAGGACTGGATCTCCGGTGGCCTGGCCGGCGACGTGATCGTCGGTGGCACCCGGGCGGCCGGGCAGCCCGACGACGGCGACAAGCTGTTCGGCGACGGCGGCACCGACACGATCCTCGGTGACAACGGCGATCCGGCGGCGGCCGGCGGGCCGGTGTTCGACCTGGCCAGTAGCGCGGACGCCGCGCTGGGCGGCGACGACACCATCGGCGGTGGCCTGGACACCGACGCGCTGTACGGCGGGCTGGAGAACGACACCGTCTCCGGCGGGAAGGATCCGGACCGTATCGAAGGCAACCCCGGTGCGGACACGCTGAACGGCGAGACCGAGGCCGACGACATCATCGGCGGCAGCCACCAGACGCCCGGTGACCCGGCGGCGAAGAACGCGGCGGGCTATCCGGACGCGGGCGACACGATCTCCGGCGGCGACGCCGACGACGTGATCACCGGTGACAACGCCACGATCACCGGTACCGGTGGCGCGGATTCCGGCGACCCGGTCACCCGGGGCCGCGGGCTGTCGGCGGGCAGGCACGTGGTGCTGTTCGACCTCGGCCACGCCCCGAACCCGGTGAACTCCGGCGGTGACACCATTTCCGGCGGCAACGCCACGGACGTCGTCTACGCGCAGTCCGGAACGGACACCGTGCACGGCGACGCCGGGGACGACTACGTGGAAGGCGATCAGGACGCCGACAAACTGTTCGGCGACTCCGGGCAGGACGATCTCATCGGCGGTTCCTCCGCCGTGGAGATGGGCGGCGGCCAGGGCACCGTGGGCCAGCTCGACACCGGAGACGTGATCTCCGGCGGCGAGGACGCGGACGTGATCACCGGCGACAACGCGCTCGTGACCAGGGACGCGGGCCTTCCGAAGAGCCCGATCACCCAGGGCCGGTTCGACACGGACCTGCCCGGCGCGCTCCCGATGACGCATCGCAGCATCCAGCTGTACGACCTCGGTGACACGCCGGTGCCGAACACCTCCGGCGGCGACGACATCACCGGTGACAACGGGTGCGACGCGGTCCTCGGCCAGTCCGGCAACGACCGGATCAAGGGCGGCAACGACGGTGACCACGCCGAAGGCGGCCCAGGCCGCGACTGGATCGAAGGGAACAACGGCGACGACGACCTCGTCGGCGGCAGCTCGACGATCCACGGCGACGACACCGCGCTGACCACCCAGGGCCAGCCGGACACCGCCGACGTGGTCTTCGGTGGCACGGGCGACGACGTGGTGCTCGGCGACAACGCCATCACCGACCGGATCGCGTCGCCTTCGCCGTATCTGCTGCGCGTGGGCAGCAACGGGACGTTCGAGACGCAGCGTTCGCTGCGGCTGCTCGATCTCTCGTGGAGCAACGGATTCCTCGGTGCGCCGGCCCGTCCGGTGGCGGGCGGGGATCAGCTGTCCGGTGGTGGCGGCGTCGACGTGATGTTCGGCCAGGACGGCGACGACCAGATCTCCGGTGGCGCGCACGACGACTACGCCGAGGGCAACGGCGGGCACGACACGATGTTCGGCGACCGCACCCTCGCGGAGGCCGGGATCGCGATCACCTCACCGGAGCCGGCGTGGCCGGGTGCGGCGTCGGACGACCTCGGCGACGTCTCCGCACCGAACGGTCAGGACGACCTGATCGGCGGCAGCTCGCTGGAGTTCTTCCGCGACACGGCCGACGACGTGCACGGTGACGGCGCCGCCGACTTCATCCTCGGCGACAATGGCACCGCGGTGCGGGACATCGTGGACCAGACCGGCAAACCGGTGGTGCTCGGTGACGACCTGTCGAAGGTCTCGCTGCCGCTGACGAACCGGATCTACGCGAAGCGCTACTCGGCGTCTCCGCCTGCCGGCGCGGCGTTCGTCCGCCACGGCGTCAACGGCGCACCGACCCGCTTCTGCACCACCACGCAGGCCACCTGCGAGGCACTCGGCGCCTCCGGCGGCGACAACCTGTGGGGCGACGCGGGGGAGGACACCCAGTACGGCCAGGACGGCGACGACCTGATGTACGGCGACACCGGCACGACGACGGCTCCGGGTGACGGCGCCGACGACATGTACGGCGAGCTGGGCGGAGACCGGATGTGGGGCACCGGCGGCGAAGACGCCATGGTCGGTGACCGCGGCGGCATCGTGGACGTCTACCAGAACGGGTCGAACCACTTCGTGATCGACAACCCGCAGGTGCCCGCGATCCACTACGAGGGCTTCCTGGCGGGCTCGGTCACGCGGCAGGTCGATCTTCAGCACGACGTCAACGGCGACACCTTCGCGGCACCTGGCAACGCCCCGGCGATGCCGCACCGTGGCGACCTCGAAGGCGGCGACGACCGCATCCGCGGCGGCGACGACCACGACTCGATCCACGGCGGCTTCGGCGACGACCTGGCCAACGGGGATTCGGGCGGTGACATCGTCTTCGGCGACGACGGCGCCGACGTACTGTGGGGCGGCAAGGGCGGGACCGACCCGGCCAACCCGAACGACCGGGGTGTCAACGACTCGCTCGTCGACCACCTCATCGGCGGGAAGGGCGCCACGTCCGGTCCGTCGGTCGACCCGGACACCGGCGCGCTGGGTTCGGACCTCCTCGATTGGCGCCCACGTGGCACCTACGGCGCACCGGGACAGACGACCTGCGCCGCGAACGCGTGGCCGCAGACGTTCGGCAACGGCAAGAACGCGGTCACCGTCGACCCGTGCTCGTGGTTCGAGATGACGAATCTCGACAACGCCGACGTCGCGGACAACCAGCACCACCAGGGCATCGACTGGATCTACGGCGGCTGGGACCGTGACGTGCTGCAGGCCGACGTCGCCGACAACGGGCCGAACCAGGGCGACCGGCTGCTCGACTGGGGCGGTGCGTACAACCTCTACACGCACTGCAACGCGGCCTACGGCGGCTACAACGACGTCCGGCAGCACAGTCCGACGCATCAGGAGTTCCTGCAGCGGTGGGCGTACTCGCTGGGCGCCGGTCAGGCGGCCGGGGACGTGACCACGAAAGGCACGTCGGCCTACGACGAACTGGCGCTGGTGTACCAGCCGGATATGAAGGACCACGGCACGGGACCGGCGTTCCCGACCACGCCCGGCCATTTCGACAACCCGAACGCTTGCGCGCCCTGAGGCCGCGACCTCGCCTGTGAGGAGGAAGTCATGTACAGCAGCACCGGCCCGCCGGTCGTGGCCACCTGCACCTCGATCACGGCGGGCCGGCTGCCCGGTTGAGGGGCGCTGACCGACGTGGACAGCAGGGCAGGGCGACTGCTTGCCGAACGCGGACCGCCGTGAACCGCTTTGGCATGCTGCCGGCATGGCGACAACGAAAACCGAGCCTGTTCAGGCGGCCGCGGGCAAGGGCAGAGGGCTGGTCCTGGTGTGCCTGGCCGGCGTGCTCTGGGGCACGATCGGTCCGGCGATCCCCGTCGTCCACGAGGCTTCGGACCTCTCACCGCTGGCCATCGGCGGGTACCGGGCGTTCTTCGCCGTTGTCGTCCTGGTGATCGCCGCCGCCGTGATGCGGCGGTCGCGCGACTGCGCGCGGCTCGGCAGGCGGCATTGGCGGCGAGTGACGGTGGTCGGGGTCTCGACGGCGATCTTCCAGTTGTTCTTCTTCGTGGCGGTCCTGTGGACCGGGGTGAGCATCACCACCGTGGTGTGCCTGGGGTTCGCGCCGGTGCTGTTGCTGATCACCGGCAGCGTCCGGCGTCGTCGCCGTCCCTCCGCCGGCCAGTTCCTCACGGTCGCGGTCGCGGTGGCAGGGCTCCTGCTGGTCAGTGTCCTCGGCAGTCCTGTCGGCGAAGCGCCGTATCCGGTTCTAGGCGTGTTCGCCGCACTTGTGTCAGGAGCCGCTTACGCCCTCTCCGCCGAAGCGGCCGCGCCGCTGTCCCTGAGGCTCGACACGCTGACCATGACCACGACGACAACCTGTGTCGCCGCGATGGTCCTCGTTCCCGCCGGACTGGTCATACCCTGGGCGAGCGGCGAGCGGATCTTGACGACGGACATCGGGTCATGGGCGCTGATCGGCTATCTGGGGGCCGTGACGATGGCGCTCGCCTACGCGCTCCTGTTCGCCGGCCTGAGGACCACACCCAGCGGGGCGGTGGTGGTGGCGACACTGCTCGAGCCGGTGACCGCCGTCGTGATCGCCGTCGTCTTCCTGGGGGAGAGGCTGACGGTGGCCGGTGTCGTGGGTGTCGTGCTGATCATGGCCGCGATCGGCAGTCTGGGACGGCACTCGAAAGAACCGGCGCCGCAGTGATCTGCCGCTGAGCGCTCGCAGTGCACATCGCTACGGTCAGGCCGAGTGCCGATCGTCGGGCTCGGGTTCGGTGCGCTGAAAGGTATGCCACGTGTCCTTCAGGCCCTTGACGGTGGCGTGGTCGGGCGAGAGGCGCCATCCCGGCGGCCATAACGTCCTGTCGACACCTTGGATCCGCTCGAGTGATTCGGCAATCTCGGAATGGTGGGACACAACGGCCTGTGCGATCAAGGCGTTGTCGAAGAGGGCGGTTTCGCCGAACGTCGCCTTGGTGAACCAGGTGAGATCCGCGAACCTTGCTTTGCGGAAGTCGGCGACCCCGGCGAAGGTGACCGAACGGAAAGAGTGGTCGACTTTTGTTCCGAGTATGAATGACTTGCTTCTCAACGGCGAATCGATGTCGCCGAAGGTCGCTTCGGTAAAAGTGGCATGACTTGAAAAGGTGATCTTGTCGAACTGTGCTGATCCGATGAACGTTGCTCTCGTGAAGGAGGTCAAAGAGGCAAAAGTCGCCTCGTTGAACCAGGTGTCGGAGGCGAACGTCGCATCGCTGAAACTGTTGCCGCGGGGTTTGGCGTGGCCTCCGTCGCCGAATCCGAAGGGACTGTCATCTTCGAACGCCGATCCGGTGAAGCTGGTCGGCCCGGCGAACATGACGTTGCTGAACCGGGCGGGTCCGGTGAACGTCGCCTTGTTGAACTGGGCGGGGCCGCTGAATGCCGTCCAGTCGAACAGGGTGTCTCCGGTGAATTTCGCCCCGTCGGCCAGAAAAGTGCGGACGGCGCATCCGGTGAGAGTGAAATCGATGAGAGTCGCGCCGGTGAGGTCGAGATCGATGCCGGCCCAGAAGCTCGGCATGGGGTAGGTGGCCCCGTCCTGCCCACGGTAGTGGGGAATCAAATGGCCATGGAGCAGGCGCTGAGCGGTGAGTCGAACTTGACGCTCCTGGAGATGATCCTGATCGCTCACCCCGGGCGGCGTGTCGGTCGGCGCGGCATAAGGCATGCGCAGATAGGCGCACAGGACGCTGACTACGGTCTGCCGTTGTGGCGGGTCGTCCTGGGCCAGGCGTTCCAGGGCGTACATCGCGCCCAGCCGGACCGCCGCGTGATCCGAGCCCAACTGCCCGACCGACGTGCTGTACAGCTCGGTCACCCGTCGTGCGTCGGCATCCTTCTTCGTGTCGTCCGCGACGCGTTCTGAGTGCAATCGATTGGTCTCGGCGACCTGCTCGGCATGGTCTTGGGTGCGATCGCGCTGGCTGAGTTCGGCTTGTCGATGGCGTAGTTCGGCGTGTCGCGCCTCCAGCTCCAGCTCCTGTGTCCGCTGTCGCCGAACTGCCAGGTACAGGGCGAACAAGCCGCCCCCGGCCACGAGGACCGACGCCGAGATCTTCACCGCGTCCAACTGCGCTGCGGCCTTCTTTTCCGGGTCGGCCAGGGCAAGGCTGTCGATCCAGCTCCACAGCAGCCACCCCACCACCCCTGCCGCCGCCAGTACGACCACAGAGACCACTGGCACCGTCCAGGGCGACAACAACGGCCGCGGCACGGGTGGGCGGGAGCGCGGCAACGACGGAGGTGTTCCTGTGGAGTCGTCGGTCACATCTCGAATCATCGCGCAGAACGGTGGTCAATTCGACAGGCTCCACCGTGCGTCCCACCATCGGCGTGCCCTTCGAGGCCGGGCAGTCGCGCCGCGCGATGCGATCCGCGACGAAGACAGAACGTACGCGGGACCGCTTTCTACGCCGGCGCCGCGTCCACCGGGTACCGGCGAGCCGGCCGCCACGAGCTACGAGCAGATCAAGACCTTCCTCGCGAGAACCACCGGATCGAGTGACCAGCAAAGTGCGCCTGTCACGACCGAGAGGCCGGACGCCGCCTTGCCGGTCCTCAGCCGCAAGCGCGGAGGGGACCGAGCGGCCGACGATCGTCGAGGATGTCGCCTGTCACGGTCAGCCCAGTCTCCGGAAGCTCGGAACCGGACGGAGCGGCCGAGTCGCGCGCCCACCCGAGGTCGGCCTGGCCACCGGGCAGGCATCTTGGGCCTTGGCAGTTACCTGACCGATGGGCCGCGTTCCGGGTGAAGCCAGAACTTTGCCGTGCCGGGGGGTGACCGTGGTGCCGGGCGGAGGCTCGGCACCACGGTCTCAGCTCAGCACTTCTTCGTGGAGCCGCCGTTGCTGAGGTACTTGTCGGAGAACCAGCCCGCGCGCTGTGTGCCCGCGACACGTCCCCAGGTCCAGGTACTTACGCCGCCGACCGATTCGCCGGAAGTCCAGCAGTGGTAGTAGATCAGCGTGTTGTCACCGGCTTGTCCCAGTGCCTCGCAGGTGGTGTGCGGCCCGGTCCGGTAGCGCAGCACCGTTGTCGTCCGGCCCGAGCCGCTGTCCTTGTTCGAATGCGAGTGACTGCAGTCCACGGTCGGAACAGGGTCGGTTCGCGTTCCTGCGGATGTGGCCGTGGCTGTCCCGCTGACGCTGACCAGTGTCGCCGCGACCACGGCAGGCAGTACGAGCAAGGCGCGGTTCAGCGATTTTCTCATCATTCTCCCTCGCGATCATTCGTTTCCGATGTGAATGCGGCGCCGTGAAGGCGCAATGGAAATCATTCGATGGCCCCAGTAGAGGCGTAACCCATCTTGGGAACTCGATCCAGTGGATCGCATGACCAGTGTCTGGCACTCTCGACTGTGCTGCCATGTGTTCAACCACAACTGAAACGTGCGGCGGAGCCGCGTCTGGGGGATGACGTGCTGAAGGTGTTTTTCACCGCAGAAGACCTGCTGAAGGTCACCGTGGCGGACACTCCCGCTCCGCTGATGGAACTGGTCCTCGCGCTGATGACGCTGCAGCGCCGCGACGATCGCCACGTCTTCGGTGGCTGGCGAAGACGGACGGCACGCGGTCTGCCCGTACAGGCCGAGCCGCTACTGCAGTTGTTGGCTCCCAACGGTATCGGACCGCTGTTCCTCGATCCGCCGAGTGCCGGGCTGGAGGATGGCCTGGCTCGGGTCCTCGCTACCGACCGAACGGTCGTCGAGGCGGAATTGCGACGGATCTGCGCGGTCGACCGGCCGCGGACCGCCTGGATTCGGCAGCTTGCCGTCCGGGATCGCCACGCTTGGCACATCCTCGAGCACGCCGTAAGGGAAGCGCACAGGCACATCTTGGCCGTGGAGTGGCCACGGCTCCAGGTCGCCTTTCACGCCGAAGCGGCCTGGCGCGCGCATTTCCTTGCCCGGCACGGACTCGAGCGCACCTTCACTGGTCTGTCCGCCGGGTTGCGGTGGCGCGGTATGAGCCTGGAAATCGATTCGCCCGGCGTTGACAGGGAAGTGACGTTGCGCGGCGAAGGTGTGGTGCTCCTGCCGTCACTGTTCTGGACCGGCAGGGTTCTCGTGGCGCCGCAGCCTGCAGGGCCGGCGTTGGTCATCTACCCGGCCCTCACGCCGCTTCCCTTGCACGACGCCGACACGGCCGGCGATCCTCTGGCAGCCCTGCTGGGCGGCACGCGAGCGGACACCTTGCGTGCTCTGACCAAGCCGCACACCACGACCGAACTCGCGCGCACCCTGCACGTCTCCGTGCCCGCGGCCTCGATGCAAGCCAGGACCCTGCGCGACGCCCGGCTGATCACCACCCATCGCGACGGCAAGGCCGTCCTGCATTGGTGCACGCCACTCGGCCTCGGTTTGATCGCCGCTCCGGCAGCCGAGTCCGTGAATCAGCACGGCGTGGTCGTGGGGTAGGTGACGCGACCGGTCGCTGCGGGGTTGGTGCGTCAGATCTTCGACGCGCTCACAGACCGGGCGTGCAACCAAGGCTCAGCGGCTGTTCCCCGCGGAGCGCACCTACCCGATGTCCCGGATACCGCGATTGGTGAGGATTGCTCACCGTACTACGAGCATTTTCGGTACACGCCCGGATACGGCAGTGGCCGGTATAGGTGAACGGCGCGTTCAGGGTGGTGGGCATGCTGAACGCGCCGTTCACGACAAACCGGGGGTGTGGTGTGGAAACCCTTTTCAATCCACGTCCGGATCGGGGAGCTCTTTAATTGAGGTAGAACCCACCGTCGTTGCGGAGGACCACCGCCACGATCGGGAATCGCCTGGTGCCGTTCCACCAGTGGTAGACCGCGTGGTACTGGCCGTTGGCCGCCTGGAAGAAGTCCATCCCGCCCGGGCCGGGGTGGTTGCCGGGCATGCCGCGGTAGGGGTTGAGGCCGCCGGTGCCGGTGTAACCGAAGTACGGCCGCTCGGCCCCGTTCTGCCGTGGTGTGCAGCGCGTCGACGGGAGCGGGCCGGTGCCGCACCTGGCGATGCCGGTCGCATACCGCACGCTGTCCCAGTTGTTACCGGAGTAGGCCAGGTACCAGTAACCGTCGGCGGACTTGAACATCGACGGGTTCTCGACCACGTGCGTGCCGCCGCTCATCCGGGTGGTCTCCCAGCCGATGTCGGTGCTCTTCAACGCGTCCCGGCGGGTGGCCCAGTCCGCCATGCCGTTGGAGTGGGTGCGCACGACCGAGATGCCGGTCTCCGGGTACGAGGTGATCGCGTCGTCCCGGTAGGCGACGTACATGTCGCTACCCGAAACGAACGGGTTCGCGTCGATGGCCCAGCGGCCGTTGCCCGGGCACGCCCACTCGACGGGGTTGGTGAACGGCCCCCGTGCACTGCCCGAGACGGCGCGGCCGAGGCATTTCTGGCCGCTGCCCCGCTTGGACGCGGTGTAGTACATGAAGTACGTGTCGCCGAAGCGGACGACGCCGGGCGCCCAGATGTTGCCCTCGGCCCAGCTGCCCGGCCCGTTGGGCAGTGCGTCGGCCGACGCGCAGGTCCCCACGCCGACGGTGTTGCCGGAGCCGTGGACGAGCACCGGCACGAACAGTTTGCCGGTCACGCCGCACCGGGCGCCGACGTCGGCTCCGACCGTGGTGCCGTATGTGACGTACGAGCCGTCCTTCGCCTGGACGGTGTCCGGGTCGGCGAGCGGGAACGTCGACTCGGCGGCCGCGGTTGAGACACCGTCGGCCGCGACGGCCGTGTCGACCGCCGTGACGGCGGCCGCGGTGGTCGTGGCGAGCACGCCCGCCACAAGTAATCTGGTCATCCACTTGCGCATGCTGAATCCCTTACTGGGCAAGGAGAGCGGTGTCGGTCAGGAGGAGCACCCGGCCACCCACGGTCGAGGCGGCAAGCCCGGCCGCTGCGATGCGCCTGGGGTGACCAGTTGCTCTCGCCGGTTACTTGTGGACGGACAAGTGCGCCGGTTGCAAACTATGTGACCCCCAGTCGCCGACGCGACCGAAAGCCAGGAAACTGCCGGTCGATGCGCCCGTACGGCCTAGGCGGTGTCCTGCAAGTCGTGTTCGCGGTCTTCGCGCCCAGGCGGCCCCTGGCGGCACGGGCGGATGCGGCCGAGTACGACCCGGTACGAGGCCGATCCGCCCGCACCGCCAGGAACCACCTGGATCACGGAGCCCATCGAACAGACTTACAGGACACCGCCTAGGCGGTGTCGCTCGAGATGTCGCGGCGCCGCGCGGTGATCCGATCCGCATGACCGGGAGGTCGGCATCCCGCAGATCGGGATCACGACAAAGAACAGGATCTCTTCCAGTGGAGGGGAAACGGCGCGCGGACGCCGGTGACCAATTCGGGCGCGTGACTTCAGGCCTCGCCACCGCGTCCCAGCCGAGAAAGACCATGGCCGGCGCGCAGATCGACCTGCTCGCATGGAACCTGCGGTGATGCGACCGGCGCATATCTAATAGGTAACGCTCGTGGGGTCGGGACAACTCCGTGCGGTGCGTGGCGTGTTCTGGATGAAGATCGAACTTCTGACTGGAGGACCCATGGGGTTGAGGTTTCGAGCGCGGCTGGCGAGAGCGGCGGTCGTCGGTGTGATCATCGCAGGCGGAGGGATCGTCGCGGCGTCGCCGGTCTTCGCCCAGGCGCCAACGCAGGACCAGTGCACCTGGACGTCGTCGTATCTCCCGTTGCCCGCAGGGGTGACCGGCGGGTCGGTGGACGCGGCGGGCTCGAACGGCTACTTGGCGGGTCAGGCGTCCGACGGAAGGTTGCTGCTGTGGCGCAACGGCCAGCCTGTCGCCGTGAACGCCCCGGTCAGCACGTCCATCAGTGTCGCCGGGGTCAACGGCAGCGGTGAGATCGTCGGGTACGACGGGCGTTCGAGCTCGGCTTTCGTGTACCGCGACGGTGCGTTCCAGACGTTGCCCGCCCCCGCGGGGACCGTGGTTTACGCCGCGGGCGTCAACGACTCGGGTGATGTCGTCGGTTCCGCCTACGCCTTCCCCGATCCCTACCGCACTGTCGTGTGGAAGCGGAACCAGCCGGGCACCTATCAGATCGTCGCTGACGGCGTGGCGATCGGCATCGACAAAGCGGGCACCGTGGTGACCGAGAAGGGTTCGGTGTGGTCGCCGGACGGCACCACCCGCCGGCTCGCCGGTTCGCCCGATCTCCAAGTCCGGGTCTTCCAAGGCGGTTACGCGCTCGGTCAGGCGTTCGGTGACTACACCGGCCTGCACAAGTGGGACACCACGGGGGCTTTGGTGCACCGGTACGAGGCGAAGGATCGTCCGTCTCCGAGGAGCGTCAACTCGAACGGGTTGATGGTCGCTTCGTACACTCCGATCGGCGGCACCGAGCGGGAACTGGGTGTGTGGCGCGGGGCGACGTTCCTCGGAAACATCACCACCGAACGTGGGGTCCGCGTGGTGACGGAAACCGACGAACTCGCCGGGAAACACCCTTCGGCGGACGGCCGGACGTGGCTGCCCGCCACCTGGAAATGCTCCTGACGAACCAGGGCCGTGTCGGCCTTTCGTGATTGCCGGGCCCGGAGGTGGCAGTGCCGCCTCCGGCCCCGGCGTCGTCAGTGCTGTGTGTACTCGGTCCGAGAAAGATATCTCGGCTTGGTCGGCTTTCCGCTGTTCCATGCTGGTCGCAAGGCTGCGCGCTGTGCGCTGCCACCGATACGGCTGTCAGCGAAGCTCCGGCTCGTTGTCCCGCTTGAGCCTCGCGAAACGCGTGGCCGCGAACAGTGCCGCCACCGCGATCATGCCGAACGTGGCCAAGAGGCGGTTCATGTCGATGGCGGGTTCCCAGCGCAGCTTGCCGTCCTTGATGACGTACGCGCCCACCGGCTTGGCCGACAGGCCGAACCCGCCACCTTCGCCTGAACGCCCCTTCTCGTCACGGCTGTCGCCACCGCCGCCACCAGTGCCGACCGAGGCGGCCACGATCACCGTCACCCCATCGGCGTGGTACGGCTCGCCGTAGACCATTTTGGTTTCGAGACCGTCTTTGGCCTTCTTCAGCAGTTCGTCGACGTTCATGATGTGCTCCCGGGGTCGAGGTGCGGCAGGTGTCAGCTGTTGTGCTCCGGTACCGGTATCGGCAGGCCGATC
This sequence comes from Amycolatopsis sp. TNS106, assembly GCF_019330265.1. Taxonomy (NCBI): domain Bacteria; kingdom Bacillati; phylum Actinomycetota; class Actinomycetes; order Pseudonocardiales; family Pseudonocardiaceae; genus Amycolatopsis; species Amycolatopsis sp. TNS106. The sequence continues at coordinate 1,113,101 of NZ_CP024972.1, forward strand.
CCGTAGTGGCCCAGTGGCCGAAGGACTTCCGCGATCGGACGTCGTGGAGTCGCAGGGAGCGGGGGAGCGCCGTCGGGCAGGTGACCGATTCGCACGACGGCCTGAGGCTCGGCTCTCTCGGTGACGACGCAGTCACGGATCAGCCCACGGGTGCAGGCAAGTTCCAACGGCTCCGTGACCAGGCAGGACGCAAGGTTCAGCCGGGTCGCCGTCAGCACTACGGCGCTGGCGGCTTCGCCCGCTCGTAGCCTGTCGAGCGGGGTGTCGTCCCCGGTCGACAGTACGGTCAGTGCGGCGCCGTCCCGGGCCTCGGTGTCGGTGAGCAGGGCGTCGGAGAAGTCTCGTACCAGCGGTGCCGCGGTGGCCAGGACCGCGTTTCGTGCGGGTACGCCGTCTGTCGCGTACCGCCGTCCGCTCCAGGACGCGAGTTCGATTCCGTAGTCCGGGTCGGCGCGGTGCAGACCTTGAGCCTCCGCCGCGGCGGTCGTCAACGCCGAACGCCGCGGGGCGTCGTCGACGAATCGCAACATCGAGTCGTGGTCTGCCGCGCTTCTCGCGAGACGGTTCTTCTCCCAGGTCGTCAGCGGCCGAGTGGTGTACCGGCGGCGATCCGACCGGCGTCGCGGTATCGCCGTGGCCAGCGCGATGTCCTCTTCACTCGGTTCATGGGGAACGAGTTCGATCCGGGCCAGCACGTCAGGCTCGGGTACCCGGTCGACGCGGGCGGCCCAACCGAGCGCGGCGGCCGCGGTCCTGAAGTGATGGAGCACGCACCCGCAGCTGATGAGCAGATCGCGGCCCTCCGGGTCGGCCTGCCGCAGCCTGCGGCCCGTGTCCGCGCGCAGTTCGATCATGCGGCCGCTGAACCGCCAGTCCCAAGGTTGGCTGTTGTGCACCGAAGGGGCGCGTACAGCGAGTGCGACGGCCGCCCTCACCGTGTACGCGTCGGGCAGATCCATCGCTCTCCTCCTCGGATCGGACTGTTTTCATGCTCACCGGCTCCGAAGCGCGAGCACAGGGGCGAACGACCCCACTGGGCGTGACGGAGCCGAGGGTCCTTTGCCCCTTCCGCACGTGGGGGCGAGACGTGGACCGGTACCGTCCACAGTGGAGAGTGAAGACAGGGTCTGATGCCTCTGGTCGCTGATGACCAAAGACCTCTGCCGCGTCGACGTACGGCCGAAGCCCCATGTCGCCTGGATTCGTACCGTGGAGGCCATGGCGGGCAGGGAAAGGGCGCGGATCCCGCGCGTGGTGTACGAACGGGAACTGCTGCGCCTGCAAGCCGAGCTGGTCAAGCTCCAGGAGTGGGTGCGGTACGAGGGCGCCCGGCTGGTGGTGGTGTTCGAGGGCCGGGACGCGGCGGGGAAGGGCAGCACGATCAAACGGGTCACCGAACATCTGAACCCGCGCGTCGTGCGGATCGCGGCTCTGCCGAAGCCTACCGATCGTGAACGGACGCAGTGGTATTTCCAGCGCTATATCAAATGCTTACCCGCGGCCGGTGAGATCGTGCTGTTCGACCGCAGCTGGTACAACCGCGCCGGCGTCGAGCGGGTGATGGGTTTCTGCACTCCCGAAGAGCACAGGCGGTTCCTGCAGCAGTGCCCCATCTTCGAGCGGCTGCTCGTCGACGACGGAATCCTCTTGCGCAAGTACTGGTTCTCGGTCAGCCGTGACGAGCAGGAGCGGCGGTTCCGAAACCGGATCGACGATCCGATGCGCCGCTGGAAACTTTCCGCGATGGACCTGCGGTCCGTGACGCAATGGGAGGAGTACTCGCGGGCGAAGGACGACATGTTCGTGCATACCGATACCGCCGAATCTCCGTGGTACGTGGTCGAAAGCGAGGAGAAGCGGCGCGGGCGGCTCAACATGATCGCGCACCTTCTCTCGAGCGTGCCCTATCACGACGTCTTCCATGAGGCGATTTCGCTCCCCTCGCGTCCGGAATCGAACGGCTATTGCCGTCCCGACCGGCTGCTGCAGACCTACGTCCCGGACCACGCGGCGACCTTGAAGGAGGCAAGTCCATGAGCGCGACCGTCGCGACCGCACCCGATACCGTGTACTTCGACACGGCTTCGCTGCGCTTGCTCAGAAATGACCTGACGCTGGGTGTCGACAACGGATCCTGGTGCCTCGAAACACCCGATGGCCCGATCCGTTTCGCCGGTTCGAGCCTGGCCGTCCCGCCGACCCTTTCCCGGCTGGTTCGTGCGTATACCCGTGATGACGACCTGGTGCCCGTCGCGCGCGTCGGCGACGGCGGGACGAGCGAACTCCACGCGGTGCTCGATCACCGGATCGTGCGATCGCCCCGACCTCCCGACGACTCCGCACGGGGGATGGTCCTCCGCTACGTGCGTGCGCAGATCGCGGCGCTCGCCGCCGCGGATCTGGCGGTCCGGCAGGACAAGCCGGACGCGGTGCATCGGATGCGGGTGGCAACCCGTCGGCTGCGCGGCGTGTTCTCCGCCTACGCCCGGGTGCTGGGCGGACGGCGGCTTCTCAGAGCGGTGGGTGACGAATTGCGTTGGCTCGGCGGGGAACTCGGCCCGGCGCGGGATGTCGAGGTCCAGTGGGCTCGCGCACGGCCATGGACCGGAGAGCGGGCGAACGCCTGCTTCGCCGTTCTCTCGGAAGAGGCGCGCGAGCGGGTCCGGTGCGCGCTCGACGGTCGTCGATACCTCCAGCTGCTCACCGCCCTGGACGTTCTCGAGGTGGTGCTGAGTGAGAAACCCCGTCGGCATTGGCCCGCGGTGGCGCGACGCCCCGCCGCGCGAATACTCCCTCACCTGGCTCGCACGGTGGCCGAGAAGGTCGACGCTCGCGTGTCCCGGGTCGCCGCGCTACCAGCCGGTCCGGAACGCGACCGCGCCGTTCACGACGTGCGGAAAGCGGCCAAGCGGCTGCGGTACGCGCTGGAGGCCGGTGCCGAAGCACTGCCGGTCGACGCCAAGCCCGCATCGCGCGCCTTCCAGAACCTTCTCGGAGAATTCCAAGACGCTGTTGTCGCCCGCGACCTCTTGAGTGCCTTGGAGGTCGCGAACGGGATCTTGACGGCGGTACGGACGCAGGAGACGGCCAACGCCGATCGATGTGTGGACGAGCTGCCGAGGGCCTGGCGTGATCTCCGCGGTGCTCTTCGTCCGTTGTGGAGTTAGCGCGAGGGACGAAGTTATGGCATCCGCGGTCGGTCGAGGCCGTCCGAAGTGGCCGGTGGAAGCCCCAGCGTCGATGGAGGGTGATTTCCCTGCTGACCGGAATCGAACTCGATCACGACCTGCGGTGAGGGCCGGCGGGCCGTGGTGGGAGCGGGGGAGGAGTCCATTCCGGAGAGGACGGCCGGTTCGTGACCGGGACCCAGGCCGACGGCGGCGCGTCCACCACCCTGTCCCCCTGAAGGCTCGGCTGCCGCGGTACCGGCGCGACATCTGGGCCGCGACGGCACCGCGCAGTCACTTCGTCACTTCTCCGGTGTGTTCGTGACCTCGACGCCGCCGAAGATCGCCGTCCCGTTCACGGCGAGTACAGGAGCGTCCGCCGGGAGATCACCTGTCCCGTCGGTCTTGTCCTCCAGGCCGCCCATGAACGGCAGACCGCCGAGCGAGACCCGCCAGCCCCGCGGCACCAGCACCTTGACGCCGCCGAACAAGGCGAAGGCGTCCACCGTCGCACCTTCGTCGATCCGGGCTTGACGAAGGTCGAGCGTCGAACCGCCGAAGATCGCCGATACGTCGGTGTGCCGCAGGTGGCGGGACTGTTCCCTGGTGGTCGCTCCACCGAACATCACGAGCGGCGTCCTGGTGCTGTGCTCCCGGCGCAGCCCGGCGAGCACGGCGAATCCCGCCACCGCCAGCAGGGCCGGCCACCACAGGCCGCCTTCCGCCAGGTCCAGGGTGCCCGCGAGCAGGATGAGCCCGATCACCGTCACGGCGGCCGGTCCGATCGACATCCGCCGCTGGGACAGCATCGCGACGATGCCGAGGCCGACCAAGCTCGCCGGCCACCAGGCGCTGAGCAAGCCGCCGGTTTCGAGGACGCCGGTCGCGTCGAGGATCCCCAACACGCCCAGAGCCACCAAGACCAGCCCGACCCAGAAGCGAACGGGTTTCACGACGGCTTCTCTTCCGGCGCCGGGTCGCCGCGGCGTTCGACCGCGATGGACCAAGGGCCCGCGAGCGCGGTGATCGCGCCGGCCGCGGTCACGACCGGTGCGAAAACCGCGGCGACGAGGCCGGCGTTCACGGGGACATCGAGAATCACCCGCTCCTGCGTGTCCTTGACGACGATGCGCCGGGCGTTGCCCTCGCGAACCAGCCGGTGCACCTTTTCGGTGAACACTTCGCTCGGCTTCTTCGGTGCCGCGGATGCGGTCACTTGCTGCTCTTCTTTCTGCACGGTCATGGTTCTCTCTCCCTTCCGCTTCCACGGTGAGGCTTCGGCTCGCCGAGCGGCAGTGACCTTCGGTCCTTCCCCGCGGCCGAAAGGCGCACGATCCTGGACGGAGGACTTTCGGACGGAGGAGGCCGATCGTGAAGATGCGCGCATGGCAGGTCACCCGGCCCGGCCCGATGTCGTCGGGCCCGCTCGACTGGGCGGAAGTGCCCGTCCCGCGACCGGCCGGCGACGAGGTGCTGGTCAGGGTGCTGGTGTGCGGGGTCTGCCGCACCGATCTGCACGTCGCCGAGGGTGACCTGCCGGTTCATCGGGCGGGGGTGATTCCGGGCCACGAGGTGGTCGGTGAGGTGGTCGCCGTGGGAGACGACGTCTCCGCCTTCCGTGCAGGCGACAGGGTCGGAATCGCTTGGTTGCGCGACACCTGCGGCCGGTGCCGGTTCTGCCTTCGCGGCCGGGAGAACCTCTGCCCTGAGTCGCGTTACACCGGCTGGGACGTAGACGGGGGATATGCCGAATTCGCGGTCGTACCGGCCGCTTACGCTCTCCCTCTGCCCGATGGCTACACCGACGACGAGCTCGCGCCCTTGTTGTGCGCCGGGCTGATCGGCTACCACGCGCTGGAGCGGGCGCAAGTACCCGAAGGTGGACGCTTGGGGATCTACGGATTCGGCGGGAGCGCCCACCTGACCGCCCAGGTGGCGATCGCCCGTGGTGCCATCGTGCACGTGATGACCCGCAGTGAGGAAGCCAGGAAGCTGGCTTTGGCGCTCGGAGCGGCGTCTGCGGTCGCGGCCGCCGAACCGCCGCCCGAGCCTTTGGACTCGGCGATCCTGTTCGCACCCGTCGGCGAACTGGTCCCGCCCGCCCTCGAGGCCCTCGATCGGGGCGGGACGCTGGCACTCGCCGGGATCCACCTCTCCGACATCCCGTCACTGAACTACCAGCGGCACCTCTTCCAGGAACGCCAGGTGCGCAGCGTCACGGCCAACACGCGCGACGAGGCACGGGAGTTCCTGGCGTTCGCGGGTGCCCACCACCTCGAGGTGAGTACGGTGCCGTACTCACTGGCCAGGGCGGACAGAGCGCTCACGGATCTGGCGGCGGACCGGGTCGACGGCGCGGCCGTGCTGCGGGTGAGCTGACCGCCGCGCCGTTCACGCGGGAACGAGCAGAATCCACAAAGGACCATCGGACACCGGAAGCGGCTGCCCGGACACGGTGGTGAACCGGGTCGGCGCCGTCGCCGACGCACGGTTCCAAGTGGCCTCGAAACGCTCTCCGTCGCGCCACACCCTTGCCTGCCCGCTGCCGACCGTCTGCGCGATGGGGGAGTCGGGAACCGTCCCGGTCTCCCCGCGTTCGCCTAGACGGACGGCGACCCGCTGTTCGACGATCGTCGCCGCCCCGGGCCTGCCACCGTCCACTGTGGTCAGCGGCGTGCCGTCCAGGCCGATCAGGTACCTGCCGATGGTCTGGGACCAGGTGAAGGTGAACGCGGCCGCCGGATAGCGGATCGCCGCGGTGGCGGCCGCCGTGCCGGATTCCGGTGCTGCGCCCGCCGCGGGAAACGCGCCTTCGGGCGCGACCTCGCTGTCGGGGGCCTGATGCGGGCGAAGGTAGAGATTGTGCGGTGACGGCCGGGAATCGTCGCGGAAGTACGCGTTCGGGATTTCCGCGGGCGAAGCACTCGTCAGTGAGGCCGAACGCAGAGACGGCAGCAGCTCGGGTGCGGCGCCGGAATAGGCGAGGGCAGGTCGTCCGTACTGCGCCAGCAGGCCGAGGTCGGTGGCTCGCGCGCTGCGCACCGGGCCGATCACCGCGGGCGGGCGGCCCCGGTACAACGCGAGCAGCCGGGTCAGCCCGCCCTCGACGGGTTCCACGTACACGAGGTCGGCGGCACTCAGACCGGTCTGCGGCCGGGCGGCGGCCACGTTGTCGATCTTGACGGCCAGTACCGCCCGGCGATCGGGGGTGGCGGCTTCGCTGGACGACGGAGCCGGATCCGGGTCCGTCCCGTTCGCCGGGCCGGACAGTTGCCGCACGACCAAGACCACCGCCGCGACGACCACCAAAGCCCCCGCCGTCGACGCGATCCACCAGGACTTCTTCACGAGAATCGGCCCCTTTCCTTCATCCGGCTCGACGACGGCGCCCGAGGCTCGACCGGTCTTCCCCGGTGAAAGATGCTCCGGAGCCGCATGGCTTCGTCGAGAACCAGCACATCAGCGCGGTCCCCGGGCCGCAACAGGCCGATGCCTGCTCCCGGATACAACCTGGCGGGAGTGCGGGTGGCCGCGTTGACGGCCGCCTCGGTGGTGATGCCGATGTCGCAGGCGTGCCGGACGGCATCGAGCAAGGTGATGGTCGTACCGGCCGGCGTGCTGTCGGCACGGCGGGTGACGCCGTCAGTGACCAGGACGATCCGGCCCGCAGCCGCCCGGAACGCCGGCTGAATCGCCTCGGGAGCCAGGTGGCTGGGATCGGCGATCAGGCCGGGATCCGCGTCGATCCCGGCGCGATGGCTCGCGTCCACCAAGGCGTCGGCGACACCCAGCCGCTTCATCGCGGCGGCAGTGTGCGCGCGATCAGCTCGACCAGTTCCACCGTTCGGGTGGCATAGCCCCATTCGTTGTCGTACCAGCCGAAGACCTTCGCCAGATGCGAGTCGGCCTTGGTCAGCGGGGCGTCGAACACGCACGAAGCGGGATCGCCGATGATGTCACGCGACACCACGGGCGCCTCCGTGTAGCGCAGGATCCCTTTGAGCGCGCCGTCCGCGGCCTCGGCGAACACGTGATTGATCTGCTCGGGGGTCACCGGGCGATCGAGTTCGACGGTGAGATCGGTGAGCGAGCCGTCCTCGACCGGCACGCGCACGGCGACCCCGTCGAGTTTGCCCGCCAGCTCCGGGATGACCAGTCCGATCGCCTTGGCGGCGCCGGTGCTGGTGGGCACCACGTTGACCGCCGCAGACCGGGCTCGGCGCGGGTCCTTGTGCGGACGGTCCAGCAGGGCCTGGTCGCCGGTGTAGCTGTGGATGGTGGTGAGCAGGCCGCGACGAATACCGAAAGCCGAGTGAAGAACCTTAACCATCGGTGCGACGCAGTTGGTCGTGCACGACGCGTTGGAAATGACGTGGTGGTCCGCGGCGTCGTAGTCGCCTTCGTTGACGCCAAGCACGATCGTCGCGTCGACGTCTTTGCCCGGCGCGGAGATCACGACCTTTCTGGCGCCGGCGGCCAGATGCGCGCCGGCGGCTTCACGAGTCCGGAACTTGCCGGTGGACTCGACGACGACGTCGACGCCGTACTCGCCCCACGGCAGGCGGGCCGGATCGGCCTCCGCCTTGACCTGGATCAGATGGTCGCCGACGCGGAGCGCTTCGCCGTCGACGATTTCGACCGGTGTCCGGAGCCTTCCGTACGTGGAATCGTGGACCAGCAGGTGCGCCAGCATCTCGGGCGAGGTGATGTCGTTGACCGCCACCACTTCGATCGGGCTTTCCGGCGACTCCAGTACACAGCGGAGGATGTCGCGCCCGATCCTGCCGAAGCCGTTGATCCCGAGCCGTACCGTCATGATCGTCTCCCTTGTCGTCCTTCGGTCCACCGATGATCTGGTCGGCATCGAGGGCGTCGTAGAGACGAAGGTCCTTCCTCGAACCGGCTAACGGCCGCCGAGCGATCGAGCCGGGACTGTGGGCCCGGCCGGCCGGGACTTCGGTCTCTCCTCCTGGGCTCCTCACTGGTCGAAGCTGGGAACAGACCAGACAGGAGAACGAAATGAAGATCCTCGTAGCGGCGGCCAGCCGCCACGGCGGGACCTGGGAGATCGCGGACGAGATCGGCCTCGCCCTCGCTTCGGAGCTACGCGGATATGCCGTCGTGCGGGTGTCGCGGGCCGAGGATGTCACGACGGTCGAGGAGTTCGACGTCGTTCTGGTGGGCAGCGGCGTGTACCTGGGGCAGTGGCTCGAGGCGGCGCAAGATCTCATCGGCGGGCGCGCCGAGATCCTCAGGACCAAGAAGGTGTGGCTGTTCTCCAGCGGCCCGGTGGGGACGCCGCCGAAGCCCGCGGAGGATCCGGTGGACGTGACCCGGCTGATGACGCTCTCCGGCGCCCGCGGGCACGTGGTGTTCCCGGGCCGGATCGAGCGGAGCCTGCTGCGGTTCGCCGAACGAGCGGTCGTGACGGCGCTCCGGGTCAAAGACGGTGACTACCGGGATTGGCCGGCGGTTCGGGCCTGGGCGGGCGAGGTCGCGGCCGCCTTGAAGCCTGCCCTGACGAGTGAGGTGAGCGGACATGTCGAGCGTGGCTGAAGGCGCTGTCGTCGTGGGGATCGACGGTTCGGGGTCCGCCCGGCGGGCCGCGGTGTGGGCGGCGGGAGAGGCCGCGAAGAGAGGGAAACGGCTTCGGCTGGTGCACGTGTACACGGTTCCGCCGGTGAGGATGCCAGGAGTGGTGCCGTCGGCCGACGCGATCCGATCGGCGTTCGAGGCACAGGGAGCGCGATGGCTCGCCGAAGCTTGCGAGGCGGTGGCCGCGCGCCATCCGGACCTGGTCGTCGAGACCGCGGCACGCGAATGGGCACCGGTGGCCACGCTGATCCAGGAATCGAAGACGGCGACCCTGATCGTGCTGGGTTCGCGCGGCCTCGGCGGTTTCACCGGCCTGCTGGTCGGATCGACGGCGGTGGCGCTGGCGCAACACGGTCATTGCCCGATCGTCGTCGCCAGAGGGAAACGCCCGGAAGACGTCCCACCGGAGGACGGCCCCGTCGTCGTGGGCACGGACGGTTCCGAATCGAGTGACGCGGCCCTGGCCTTCGCTTTCGACGAAGCGTCGCTCCGTGGCACGGACCTGATCGTGGTGCGGGTGTGGAACGAGGTCACCGACCACGAGTCGGTGCGGGCGCACGCCTTGGCGGTCGACCCGGACACGGTCGAGTCGGCGGAGCGGCGAGCGGTCGACGAGCAACTCGCGCCCTGGCTGGCCAAGTTCCCGGACCTGAGCGTCGAGACGGTGGTCGCCCGCGGCCGCCCGGTTCGTGCCCTGCTCGGTTTCGGCGAACGTGCCCAGCTGCTGGTCGTCGGGTCGCGAGGTCGCGGCGGGTTCCAGGGGATGTTGCTCGGTTCGACGAGCCAGGCGCTCGTCGCGCATTCGGAATGCCCGGTGGCCGTCGTTCGGCCGGCGGCGAGCGGACGAGAAAGCGAGTGAGGAGCGCACCATGCGAGCACGGGATCTGATGTCCGCGCCGGTCGTCACGGTGACGCCCGGGACCACCGCGAAACACGCGGCCGAACTGCTGACGGAGAAGGGTTTCACCGCACTGCCGGTGGTGGACGAGGACGACCGGCTGATAGGCATCGTGACCGAGGCGGATCTCATCCGGAACCGGTTCCCGCACGACCTGCGTTCGGGACCGGACCACGAGGCACGCCCGAGGCCGGGGCTGACCGTCGCCCAGGTGATGACGTCACCGGCCACGGGCATGAGTACCGGTGCGGACGCCGCCGACGTCGGCCGGGCTCTGCTCGACGGACGTATTCGCGCGATGCCCATCGTGGACGGTTCCCGGGTGGTCGGAATCCTCACGCGAGGCGACTTCGTGCGCGCCTTCGCCCGTTCCGACGAGGCGATCGCCGCGGACGTCCGCCACCACCTGGCGATCTACGGCGGCCCGGGCCGGTGGACGGTCGAGGCGCGCGACGGGGTCGTGCGGATCGGCGATGCCTACGACAACGACACCGATCGTCATGTGGCCAGGCTCCTGGCCGAGGCGGTTCCGGGTGTGGTGGAAGCGAAAGTGACCTATCAGGAGGACGAACGATGAACGCGCCGGACCGGAAGATCGTCGTGGGGGTGGACGGGACAGAGCCGGGACGGGCCGCCGTCCGGTGGGCCGCCGCCGTCGCGGAAGAACGGCTGCTGAAGATGCTCGTCGTGCACGCGCTTCGCGTCGACAAGCTGGCCTACGGAGCCGGATTGGGCGGCCCCACGCCCTGGTACGACGTGCTGGCCGAGGAAGGTCAGCGGGTTTTGGACGAGGCCGTTTCGGAAGCGCGTTCGGTGGCTCCCGGAGTGGACGTGGACACGCGGATGCCGGCGGACTCGCCGGTGCCCACCTTGATCGACGCGTCGAAGTCGGCGGCGATGGTGGTTGTCGGCGGCACCGGGAAGGGCTTCTTCGGCGAGATGACGATCGGTTCGACGGCGTCGGCGGTCGTCGCCCACGCCCACTGCCCCGTGGTGGTCATGCGTGGCCGCAAGAACACCACCGCGTATCCGGCGGAAGGGCCGATCGTGGTGGGAATCGACGGCAGCCCGCTGAGCGAGCGCGCACTGGAGATCGCCTTCGAAGAGGCCGCGTGGCGGAAGGCCGACCTCGTCGTGGTCCACGCGTGGCGGGACGTCACCTATGACGACGCCTACGGCATGGCACGGCTCGTCGTGCAGTGGGAGTCGATCGAAGACGAGGAGCGCCGCCTGCTGGCGCAGCGGCTCGCGGGCTGGCAGGAGAAGTATCCGGACGTGAAGGTCGAGCGGGTTCTCGTCCAGGACCGGCCGAGGCATGCCCTGCTGGAATGGAGTGCCCAGGCGCAGCTGGTGGTCGTGGGCAGTCGGGGCCGGGGCGGGTTCACCGGTCAGGTGCTCGGCTCGACCAGCCAGGCGCTCGCACACCACGCGGAATGCCCGGTGCTGGTGGTCCGGCCGGAGAAGTCGCGGTGACCGTTCTCAGTGCTCCCGCCGCGCCCGCGGTGCTGACTCGCGCCGAGTTGTCCCAAGTGGACGCTCAGTGGCGGGCGGCGAACTATCTCGCCGCCTGCCAGATCTACCTGATGGACAATCCGCTGCTGGAATCGCCGCTGAAGCCCGAGCACGTGAAGCCGCGTCTGCTCGGGCACTGGGGGACTTCCCCGGGGCTGAACTTCGTGTACGCCCACCTCAACCGGGCCATCGTGCGGCGGAACCTGAGCGCGATGTTCGTGACCGGACCCGGTCATGGTGGTCCTGCCCTCTACGCGAACACCTGGCTCGAAGGCAGTTACTCGGAGGCGTGGCCGGAGGTCCCCTACGACAAGGGCGGCCTGCGGACGCTGTTTCGGCAGTTCTCCTTCCCCGGCGGGGTGCCCAGTCATGTCGCGCCACAGGTCCCGGGGTCGATCCACGAGGGCGGCGAGCTCGGCTACTCCCTCGCGCACGCCTACGGTGCCGCGTTCGACAACCCGCACCTCGTCGTCGGTTGCGTCGTCGGCGACGGTGAGGCCGAAACCGGCCCGCTGGCGACGAGCTGGCATTCGGGCAAGTTCCTCAATCCCGTGCGCGACGGTGCGGTGCTGCCGATCCTGCATCTGAACGGGTACAAGATCGCCAATCCCACCGTGCTTTCGCGGATCAGTGGCGCCGAACTCGACGAGCTGCTTCGCGGCTACGGGTATACCCCGCACTACGTCGAGGGCGACGACCCGGCCGTCATGCACCAGGCGATGGCCGCGGCGCTGGACGGGGCGCTGGACGAGATCGACGGAATCCAGGTGCGCGCCCGCTCCGCCGGTGTGCCGACGGGGCCGGTGAGCTGGCCGATGATCGTGTTGCGCAGCCCCAAGGGCTGGACTGGACCGTCTATTGTGGATGGAAAGCAGGTCGAAGGCACTTGGCGCTCGCATCAGGTCCCGGTCCCGAACGCGCGCGGAAACCCCGAGCATCTGCGGCAGCTGGAGGAATGGCTGCGTTCTTATCGGCCGGAGCTGCTCTTCGACGAGGACGGCAGGCCGACGTCCGAGGTCATCGCGCTGATCCCGCACGGCGATCTCCGGATGGGCTCGTCGCCGCACGCCAACGGCGGTCTCGTGTTGCGGCCCTTGGAGCTGCCGGCGGTGCCACCGCACACGATCCCGCTCGGCCGGCCGGGCGGCGCGACGGCGGAACCGACGCGCGTACTCGGACGATGGCTGCGCGACGTGTTCGCGCTGAACCGAAAGGCCGCGAACTTCCGGTTGTTCGGGCCGGACGAGACCGCTTCCAACCGGCTCGACGCGGTGTTCGACGTGACGGCCAAGACCTGGCTGTGCGAGACCGAACCCGTCGACGAGCATCTCGCCGCGGACGGCCGGGTCATGGAGGTGCTCTCGGAACACCTCTGCCAGGGCTGGCTCGAAGGCTACCTGTTGTCCGGCCGGCATGGGCTTTTCTCCTGCTACGAGGCGTTCGTGCACATCGTCGACTCGATGCTCAACCAGCACGTCAAATGGCTCAAGGTACATCGGGAGATCCCGTGGCGGCGGCCGGTCGCGTCGCTGACCTATCTGCTGACCTCGCACGTCTGGCGGCAGGACCACAACGGCTTCTCCCATCAGGATCCGGGCTTCGTCGACCATGTCGCCAACAAGAGCCCGGAAGTGGTCCGCGTCTACCTGCCGCCGGACGCGAACACCCTGCTGTGGGTCGCGGACCACTGCTTGCGCAGCCGGGACTACGTCAACGTGATCGTCGCGGGGAAGAACGACAGCCCCGTCTGGCTCGACGAAGAAGAGGCCGCGGTGCACTGCGCGCGCGGCGCCGGAATGTGGGAATGGGCGGGTACCCATCCGGACCGGGAACCGGACGTCGTCCTCACCTGTGCCGGTGACGCGCCGACGGTCGAGGTGCTCGCGGCGGCCAAGCTGCTGCGGGAATACCTGCCCGAACTGGCGGTCCGGGTGGTGAACGTGGTCGACCTCATGCGCCTGCAACCCGCCGCGGAACACCCGCACGGGATGACCGACCGCGAGTTCGACGCGCTGTTCACCACCGACCGGCCGGTGATCTTCGCCTATCACGGCTATCCCTGGCTGATCCACCGGCTGGCCTACCGGCGAACGAACCATGACGACATGCACGTGCGCGGGTACATCGAGCACGGAACCACGACGACACCGTTCGACATGCTGGTGCGCAACAACATGGACCGCTTCCAGCTCGTGACCGACGTGATCGACCGGGTGCCCGGACTGCTCGCCCGGGCAGGCGCCATCCGGCAACGGATGACGGACGCGCGTGAACGGCACCGGAGATGGATCGTCGAACACGGCGAGGATCTTCCCGAAATCCGTGACTGGACTTGGGAAGCATGACAAGGAAAGGAAGTACGGATATGACAACTCTCGTACCCGGTTCCCGGTTGACCCTGCCCAGTATCGCGGCCTGGCTGGAGAATCCGTGGCCGTTCGCCGAACACAACCCGGTGCGCATCGAAGAGTCCGTCGAGGAGGGCAAGTACCTCGTCCGGGCCGAGCTTCCCGGTTTCGACCCGGAGAAGAACATCTCGGTCACCGCGCACGAGGGGCTGCTGACGATCACCGCCGAACGCGAGGCGAGGACCGTGGAGCATGGCCGCAGTGAGTTCTACTACGGCAAGTTCAGCCGGACCGTCTCCCTGCCATCCGGTGCGAAGACGGCGAAGATCACCGCGGCGTACAAGGACGGAATCCTGGAAATCTCCATGCCGGTCGAGGACAAACCGCAGGAGAAGCAGGTCAAGATCGAGGTCGGCAAGGGCTGACCCTCTCCGGCCGGGCGGGCGCGCCGCCCCCAGGGCGCGCCCGCCCGGCCCTGTGCCCGAAGGAGTCTTCATGCGTGTCCTGACGTTGAATCCCGGCTCTTCGAGCCTCAAATCGTCCTTGGTCGTCGACGGCACGCCGGTCGGGTGGGCCGCCATGACACTGGACGACGCAGCACGACAGGCTCTCGATCGATGGTCCACTGTGGACACGGTGGCCATCAGGTTCGTGCACGGGGGTTCCAGGGCCGGCCCGGTCCGGCTCACCCCGGACGTCGTGGACGCGCTCGAAAAGCTCGGCCCGTTCGCGCCGCTTCACCAGCCGCAGGCCGTCCGTCTCGCCCGGGAGGTGTTCCGGCTGCGCCCTGGCCTGCCGGTGATCGCGTCGTTCGACACGGCCTTCCACTCCCATCTTCCCGCAGAAGCGTCGAGATACGCGCTACCACGGGAATGGACCGCTCAAGGGCGCTTGCGTCGCTACGGTTTCCACGGTCTTTCCTGCCGTCACGCGGCGCGTCGGGTGGCGGAACTGCTGGGTGACGGCGAGCCACGGCTCTTGTGCTGCCACCTCGGCGCCGGTGTCTCGGTGACCGCGATCCGCGGCGGCCGGAGCGTCGACACGAGTATGGGCTTCACCCCGTTGGAAGGGCCGGCGATGGCGACGAGGTCCGGCTCGGTGGATCCGGGGCTGGTGCTGCACGTCATGCGAACCGCGCCGATGTCGGTCGACGAGATGGAAGACGCGCTGTATCACCGGTCCGGTCTCGCCGGGATGAGCGGGACGAACGGGGACCTTCGAGCCGTCCTGGCACGCGAGGCGGCGGGGGATCCCGACGCGACTTCGGCTGTCGCCGTCTATCTGCACCGGATCCGCCGCGAGATCGGCGCGATGGCGGCGAGCCTCGACCGGATCGACGCCGTCGTGTTCACCGGCGGGGTCACCGAGCATCAACCCGACCTGATCACGCGACTGGCCGTGCGGCTGGGCGTCTTCGGGATCACCGTCGATCCGGTTCGCTGTCTCGGTGACGGCGACCGGGTGCTCAGCCCGGACGGCGCGCCGGTGACCGTCTTCGCCATGGGAACGGGTGAGGACGTCGAACTGGCGCGGGATGCCGAGGCGGTGCTCTCGGTGGAGCACGTATGACAAGTCCGTGAAGGCCTCCTTGAGAGACCCAGAGTCCCTCAAGGAGGCCTTCACGGACTTGTCAGGAAGCGGCCGGGCTGAACCGGTGGATCGCCTGCGGCGACACCAGCACGATGGGACACATCGCGTGCCTGACGCACGCCGTGGAAACACTGCCGAAGACGAGCCTGCCGACCGCGCTCTTCGTGCCGGTGCCCAGCACGAGAAGGTCTGCTTCGTGTGCCGCCGCGAGCAGTTCCGACGTCGGGTTTCCTTGCCTGAGCGAGGTTTTCACCTCGACGTCCGTGTGAAGCTCGCTCTGGATCCGGGCGACCGCGTCGTCGAGCGAGTAGTTCTTCCGCACCGGAACCCTGCCGTGGGGCTGGAGGGCGAACGATGTGCCGGGAAGGAGTTCTTCCCTCGGAAGAACCATCAGGACTTCGACGTCGTCACCGACGGCGGCGGCTTCGGCGATGGCCCATCGGATCGCTTCTTCGCTTTCGGCAGAGCCGTCGGCGCCGACGAGCAGGTGGCGGGTGTTGCCGGGATTCGTGTTCATGGCTCATTCCTTTGCGCGGATGGCCCGGCACGGAGCAGGTCCTGCCAGGTGATGACGCCGATCACGTGGCCGTGTTCGAGGACCGGGACGGACCGGAGCCGTCGCTCCAGCATCTTCGCCGTCAGTTCGGTCAGGTCGCCATCGGGATGGGCACCGGCCGCCGTCCGCCGCATCAGCGCGCTCACTTTGGTGTGACCGCTGAGCATGACGCCGCTGTCCGGGTCACCGCCGGGAAGGTAACGCGCCCGGAGCAGATCCTCTTCGAGCAGCACTCCGAGCAGTTCGCCGGTGTCGCCGACGACCGGTAGCGAGGTGATTCCCTTGCCGGTCAGCACGGCGATCGCTTCGCCGATCGTGGCCGCCGGGGTCACCGCGACGACCGGGGTGGTCATGACATCACGTACTCGCATGCAGCCAGTCTCGATCCGGCGGGCGGGCCGGGAATACGGCTGGAGGTCCCGGCCGGGCGGGACCGTCGCCTCTCCTGCGGGGCGGTATCGCCGGGTGATGGTGGCGGCATATTCCCGGCGATCCACAGCGGAGGTCCAGGTCATGAACACGTCGTCTCACTGGTCGCGCGCCTGGCGTCTGGTCCGTCCAGGGCGAAACCCGCTCGCTCGCCGCGAAGACCGCGTCGAGGCGTTCACGGTGGTTCTCGCGATCGTGCTGGTGATCGTCGCCCTGCCGGTCGCCGCGGCGGTGGCTTCGGGTGTCTTCGCGGCCCGTTCCGAGCAGGCGGCGACCGAGCAGGCCACCAGATATCGCGGGGAAGCGACCCTGCTCGAAGACGGCGCGCCCATCGCCATCGGGGGCCGGGCGGGTGCCGTGCAAGACACCTCGCCCGCGGAGGCCATGTGGGTCACTCGTGACAGGGGCACCCGAGTCGGCGAGGTCCAAGCAACGCGAGGGACCTTGGCCGGCGCGAAGGTGCCGGTCTGGCTCGACGAGTCCGGGAACGCGGTCGACGCGCCCACCACCGTCCTCGACGCCCGTCTTCTCGGTGTCGGCACAGGGGTGGGCCTTTGGCTCGCCTCCAGCGTGGTCGTGCTGGTAGCCCAGCGCTGCGGCCGGCTCCTGCTCGACCGGGCCCGATGGGCGCGGTGGCAGGAGGAATGGCGCGAGTTCGCGCCCCGCTAGCGGTGCCGAAGGTCCCGGCACACCGGGCCCACGGCCACTGCCGTCCCCGTCCGCCAAGCGAGACGCTGAGATCGTCGAAAGGCAGGTGTAGCAGGATGGTCCTCACTCGTTCGCCCGTCGTCGCGGACGCGCTGCGCGCCGCGGTGCGCGCGCCGTCGCCGCACAACACCCAGCCGTGGATCTTCGAGCTGGCGCCGGACACGATCGACGTGGTGCTCGACGAAAGCCGGATCCTCGGCGCCTGCGATCCGGAAGCGCGTGAGGCCCGGCTGGCCTGTGGGGCGGCTTTGCTGAACTTGCGGCTCGCCATCGCCGCCGCGGGCCGAATCAGCGAAGTCGAGCTGGCGCCCGAACGGGCGAGGCCTTCCTTGCTGGCGCGGGTCACGCTGGGTCCCCGTCACCGTCCCACCACGACCGAACGCCGTCTCTCCGCGGCGATTCCGCGGCGCTACAGCAACCGCCGCCCCTTCACGGACGAGCCGGTGCCGCTCCGCCTGCGGACCGCCGTGCGCGAGGCCGCCCGCGAGGAGGGGGCGCGGCTGGTCCTGCTCGACGAGGCCGGGCTTCTGGAGGCGACCGCGGGGCTCATTCGCCGCGCCGACCACATCCAGCACCTTGACGCGGCTTTCCAGCGAGAACTCCGGGCATGGACCAGGCAAACCAGTGAGGACGACGGTGTTCCCGCCTCCGCGGGCGGCCCTCGCTCCGCGGGTGGGCTGCTCCCGGGGCGGTACGTCAACGAGGACGGTGCTCCTCGCGTCTTCGAGCAGGACCCGCTCGTCGCGGTGCTGACGATGCCGAACGACGCGCCGATCTCCCAGGTCCGCGCGGGATGCGCGATGCAGCGGGTCCTGCTCACCGCCACGGACGCCGGACTGAGCGCCTCGTTCTCTTCCCAGCCGATCGAGATCCCCGCCATCCGTGACGAACTGCGTGACCTGCTCGGTGGCGCCGGTCATCCCCAGACCGTGTTCAGGCTCGGTTACGGCTGTCCGGGCGTGAAGACGCCACGGCGCCCGATCGAAGCGGTCACCCGCGACCGGAGCGAGGAGGAGCAGCCATGACTGCTTCTCTCACCGGAATCCCGGCGCATGTCTGGTCGACTGAGGAGAAACGGATCCTCGTGGCGGCCGCGCGCCAGGTACCGAAGCGATGGATCGACGACGTGTGGACGCTGTCGGTCCATGAGGACTCACTCGACTTGTACGAACGAGTCACAAACCTGCTCGGGGTACGGGACCGGGGTGGGCGTGCGCGACTGATCGTCTGCGGTGCCGTGCTGGCGAATCTCGATTGTGCGATCAGAATCCTGGGCTGGGCGCCGCTCATCGACCTGAGGTGCGATGTTCTCGCCCTGGACCGGATCGCCCGGCTCGGATCGCGGCGCCGGATCCGCCCCGTGGCGGCCGATTTCGCCCGTTTCGCCGCTCTGCCGGGGCGGCCGACCAGGCCGGCTCCCTGCTCGGTGGAGACGTGGGGGCGGGAGATCGCCGAGGCGAACGAGGGCGACGGCATCCGAGTCCGGGTGCTCACGCCTTCTCGGGTCCGTCAGCTGCCCAAGGTAGGCGGGCAGATCAGGAGGAAAGTGACTCCGGAAGCCTCCTGGATCGCCTTCCTCGTCGCCACGGCCACGGAAACCCGGGAACAGCTGGTCCGGGCGGGCATGGCCGCACAGCGGTTGTTGCTCGCGGCCACCGAGTACAGCCTGGCCGCCACGGCGTTCAGCGAGCCTTTCGATGCCCCCGCGATCCGTGGGGCGCTCGTCGGCATCGACGGTGTGCCCGGCTTCCCCCAAGCGGTCGTCGTGGTCGAAGAACCTCGGAAAACACCGGCACAGAAGGGAAGGACGTCATGACGGACAGTGCGACGGAGAACCGGATCGTCGTCGGCATGGACGGTTCGGCGGGTTCTGCCGCGGCGGTGCGCTGGGCGGCCGACCAGGCGGTCAGGCAGGGCGCCGTCTTGCAGGTGGTCACCGTGTGGGTCCATGACGAGATGCTGGACGACGCGTCGGCCGGCCGGACCGTGGCAGAGGCGAAAGACGTCCATTTGAAGGCGCTGAAAGCCGCGACCGCCAAGGTCCTCGATGCCCACGAGGGGCTCGATGTCACCTATGACGTTCCTCAGGGAGACCCCGGTGAAACGCTCGTCGAGCGGTCGAACGGCGCTTCGCTGCTCGTGCTGGGCAGCCATGGCACGGGCAAGCTCCGTGAACTGCTGGTCGGCTCGGTGTGCAAGACGGCGCTGCGGCACGCGACCTGCCCGGTGGTGGTGATCCCGCCGCCCGCCACGGCTCCGGAAAACAGGCTCGGCCGGCTGCTGACCTCTGTCGCGTACGAGCCCGGCCCGATCATCTGAGCGAACCCGGACACAGGAGAAAGCCATGAAAGCGCGTCACGGACTCTGGTTCACGCGAAATCCGCTCATCCGGTGGTCGGACCGGCTCGAAGCCGCGCTCGTGATCGGTGTCGTCCTGCTGACGCTGCTGGCGATCCCCTTCGCCGCGGCGGTGGGTTCCGAGGCCTACGCCGAAGGGCGGAAACGTGCGGCGGAGGAAGCGGCGAACCGGCAGGAGACGACCGCCGTCCTGCTCGCCGACGCCCCGCCTGTACGAGTGCGTCTCGACGGAGTGCCCCTGGACGAGAAGGTCGAAGCGATCGCCCGATGGGCCGCGCCCGGCGGGCTGATCCGTGAAGGCGTGGTGACCGTCGACGCCGGGTCGGCGACCGGGAACGAAGTGCGGATCTGGCTCGACGCGAGCGGGCATCCCGTCGAGGCGCCGGCCACTGACGCCGATGCCCTGAGCCGGGGCATCGGCGTCGGCGCCGGACTGTGGCTGGGCTGGCTCGCTCTGGTCACGGGGGTCTTCCTGGTGTGCCGGGCGGCGCTCGCCCGCGGCCGTGCCGCCGAGTGGGCACGCGAATGGCAACGGATGACCCAAGACCGGCCCACCGCCTGAACGGAGAAGAAGATGAGAATCCTGCTCACCGAGGCCGGCTTCGACGAATCCCGCGAGATCGCGGCCGCGCTGCGGGACCTGGGCTGCCGGGTCAGCCCGTGCCACGTCCGGTCCGGAGTGTGCCGGGCTCTTGCGTCCGGCGGGACCTGCCCGCTGGACGAGGAGGATCGGCCGGATCTCGCCGTCGACGTCCGCGGCACCGAGGCCGCCTTGACCGCACGCGAATTCGGTGTGGTGTGCGCACTCCGGGCGCGGGTCCCGGTCGTGATGACCACATCGGGTGGCACGGGTGCCCCCGTCGTCCCACCAGGTTTCGAACACCGTGCCACGGCTTGCCCGCCGGAAGACCTCTTCGACGCGTGCGGGGCGTTCCTGCGGAACCGCGTTTGACGAACGAACACAAGGAGGATCCGATGCGTGCTTCGGAGATCATGTCCAGTCCGGCAGTGGCGACCACTCCCGCGACACCACTTCGCGAGGCGGTGGCGGTGCTGACCGAGAAGGGCTTCGCCGGCCTTCCGGTCGTCGACGACGAAGGCCGGGTCCTGGGGACCTTCACCGAATTCGACGCGTTGCGGGGAATCCGGGCGGGCGGTGACGGGATGACGGTCGGGGCGTTGATGTCCACGCCGGTGGAGGTGATCTCGCCGTCGACCGAGGTGGCGGAGATCGGCAGGCGGATGCTGGCCGACCGGCTGCGGTGCCTGCCGGTCGTCGAGGAGGGCGTCCTGGTCGGTGTGGTGAGCAGGCGTGACCTGCTCCGGCCGCTCGTCCGGCCCGATGACGCGATCGCCGCACAGGTGCACGGCCTGATCAGTGACTACGCCGGACATCGTCCGAAGTGGACGGTCAAGGTCGATGGCGGCTACGTGAACATCGCCGGTGAGTTCCGGGACGAGGCCGAACGGCGGGTGCTCGACGCGCTCGCCCGCACGGTGCCGGGCGTGGTCGCCGTCGTGCTGGTCACCGGGAATCCGGCGGCGACATGACGGCCGGGACGAGTGCCTTGCTGGCGGACGGCGACATGGTCACCGTCCGCCGGTTGCGTACCGAGGACTTCGACGCCGTCCTGAACCTGCATCAGCGGCTGGACGAGCGCGACCGCTATCTGCGCTTCTTCACCGCCCATCCGGGGAGGCTGGATCTGCTGAGCCGGTTGGCGATCGACGGCCCGGGTATCGGAGCGTTCCGAGGTGACGAACTCATCGGGATCGCCCACTATCGCCCATGGTCCGAGGACGACTCGGCCGAAATCGCGCTGGTCGTCGACCACGCGGCCCAGGCACACGGGGTCGGCACCCTGCTGCTCGAACATCTCGTGTCCTTGGCCTTGGCGCAGGGCATCCACCGTTTCGTCGCGCTGGTGCTCGCGGAGAACACCCGGATGATCAAGGTGTTCTCCGACCTCGGCCTCCCGTACGTCATCGGACGGGGAGGGCCGGAGCTCGACGTCGAGATCGAACTCGGCGAGCCCGACCGATACCTCGAGCGGATCGAGGAGCGGGAACGACTCGCCGACGTGGCGAGCCTCCGTACGGTGCTGGCCCCGGCCTCGGTGGCCGTCGTGGGGGCGGGCAGGCGTGACGACTCGGTGGGCAGGGCGATCCTGCGGAACCTGCTCGACGCCGGCTATACCGGGGACGCGTACGCGGTGAACCCGAACGCCAAGGAGATCCTCGGCGTTCCCTGTGGTCCCTCGGTGTCCGCCCTGAACGCGACGGTCGACCTGGCGGTGATCTGTGTTCGCGCGGAGTCGGTTCCCGGCGTCGTCGAAGACTGCGGGCGCGCCGGCGTGCGAGCGATCGTGCTCGTCACGGCCGGGCTGACCGGGACGCCGCTGGAGCACCGTGTCCGTGAGCTCGTCGCCAGGTACGGGATTCGCCTGGTCGGCCCCAATTGCTTCGGCGTGGCCAACACCTCTCCGTCGGCCCGTCTCGACACCACGTTCGCTCACCGGGCCGCTCGGCGAGGCCGCGTCGGGGTGGTGACCCAGTCCGGCGGTTTCGGGATCGCGCTGATGGACGCGCTCGCCTGCCTCGGACTCGGTCTGTCCACTTTGGTCTCCACCGGCGACAAGTACGACGTGAGCGGCAATGATCTCCTGCGGTGGTGGCGCGGTGACGGGGAAACCGACATCGCCGTGCTGTACTTGGAATCCTTCGGCAATCCGAGGAAGTTCAGCAGGCTGGCGCGCGCTCTCGCCAGGGATAAGCCGGTCGTCGCGATCCGCGGGGCCGCCACCGCGGCGGCGCAGCGGGCCGCAACGGCGCACACGGCCGCGCGAGCGGTCCCGGCCGCGACCAAACTCGCGTTGTTCGGCCAGGCGGGTGTCCTCGTCGTCGACACGGTGACCGAGGTACTCGGACTGCTCGCCGCGCTCTCGTGGCAGCCGTTGCCATCCGGTTCACGGGTGGTCGTCGTGAGCAACGCGGGCGGCGCCGCGGTCCTGGGTGCGGAGGCATGCGTTCGCAATGGCCTGCTCCTGCCCGGACTGAACCGGCGGACTCAGGATGCTCTCCGGCGGCTGCTGCCCGAACACGCGAGCGTGGGCAACCCGCTCGACACGAGCGCCGCAGTCACGGCCGACACCTTCGCCTCTTGCGTCTCCGAGGTCCTGGCTGACGAAGGTGTGGACGCGGTGATCGCCGCCGGCGTACCCACCGGCGTCGGCGATCCGCTGGCCGGGCTGGTCGCGGTGCCGGAGAGCAAGACCGTCCTCGCCGTGCGGCTCGGCCAGCTGGAGTCGGTCGTCCCGCACCACGGGATTCCCTGCTACGCCGATGTCGAGGAAGCCGCCGCCGTCTTGGCGAAGTTGTCCGAACGAACCCGCTGGCTCGAGGCGGGGGAGAGGGGCAGGCCTGATCTCGCCGGTATCGATCTCGCGACGGCGACCCGGCTGGTGGGTGAGTACCTCGCCGCGCATCCGGGTGGTGGGTGGCTGTCCCGGAAGGACGGTGAGGATCTGCTCGCCTGTTTCGGGATCCGGGTGACCCGGCGCCGGTTCGGTGATCGCGAGCTGCTGATCCGCGGCCAGGCCGACGACGTGTTCGGCCCGGTCGTGGTCCTGGGACTCGGCGGTATCGACGGAGCCTTGCTCGACGACCGGTCGACCGGTCTGGGACCGCTCAGCACCACCGATGCCGAGGCTCTGGTCGACAGCCTGCACGCGAGCAAGGCGCTGTTCGGTGCGAGCAACGCCCTCGACCGTGCCGCGCTCTCGGAGTTGCTCCTGCGGACCGACCGGATCATGGAGCTGGTGCCGGAGGTCGTCGACGTGGACCTCGACCCGGTATTCGTGTCGCGGGAAGGAGCCGACCCGGGCGCCGTCCGGGTCCTCGTCCGGCAACGGCCATGGAACGATCACCATCTTCGCCGGCTGTGAGCGAACGAAATCCCGGCACCGGGGGGTCGACGGTGCCGGGACGGCTGTTCGGAGAGGTCATCGAAGCCAGTGGTTACGGTCCACGAAGGAGAGGCGCCGCCACTGCTTTCCCAGCCCCCAGGTGTTCCCGGCGGCCGTCGCGGCCAGCGCGATGAGCACCAGCGCGTAGATCACGTGGTATTCGATGATCGGGTTGGTCGACATGGTCGGCTCGCCCGCGCCGTTCGTCCGGGCGGGCGGCCACTCTGCGACCCACATCAGCAGCATCATCACGCTGCCGGTGATGGCGGAGAGCCGCAGTCCCACGCCCACGGTGACCGCGAGCCCGATGCCGAGCAGGCCCGCCATGAACAACCAGTCCGCCCACCAGGTGCCGCCCCAGGAGCGGAGGGTTTCGGCGAACGGGCCGACGTCGACCCGGCTCAAGAAACCCTTCGTCGGCGAACCGCCGTTGATCCAGGCGTTGCCGGAGGCAGTGGCGTAACCGAGACCGAAGGTCTTGTCGAAGAACGCCCACAGGAACAGCAGACCGGTGGCGACGCGGAGCACGGCGAGACTCGCGGCGCCCCGTGACCGTCCATCATGGACTTCCGGATGTTCGACGGGAACACTGCGTCGATGCCCGCTTTCGGTGGTGGTCATGGAACTCTCCTCTGATCGGTGTTTCGAGGTCGATTCGAGTGTGTTACGACACGGCACGCGGCTCTGGGGCCGAAAGGCCCGGGTACGCGAGGCCATCGTCATGCGCCGCGGCAAGACTCGCCCGGCATGCTCGGATCAGCTGACGGGTGGCCCTGGTCGGCGCCGCCCGCCCACAGCCCGGGCAGGAGAAGGTGACGTCTCCGGCGAGTTCGTCGACCGCGACGGAAAGCGCGAGAGAGCAGGAGCGGCACCAGCGGTGGCCGGTCACGATGATGACGTGCAGCGGCGAGGACACGCACTGGTGCAGCCAGCGGCGATGGGTCCGGCAGGTGATCCGCTCCAGGGGATCACGGTCGTGCTCTTCCTCGAGGTCTTCACGCGACAAGGTGAGCGCGAGCCGTCGATCCTTCAGATCCGCATAGCGGGCGAGGGGAGTCGGTTCCTGGTGGTTGTTCGTGGCCGACATGGGAGGCGCCTCGCTTCCGATCCGCGGGTTTCCGACCTGTACGCCCAGCGTGCTCGCCTCGTCGGAGACGCGAATGAGGCGGACGCCCCGGGCGAAGTGGCCCTTCGGTCCGCCGGGATTCCCCGGAGCACAGGCCGAAGGTCCCGCGGCTCAGCTACCGAGGGAAGCGGGCCGGATGGCGTCGTCGTCCCAGACGAAGTCGAGCCGGTTCCGCACGTCGACCACGCCGGGGACCTCACCGGCGAGGGCGCCGGCGCGTTCGACCGCGCCGCGGTTGTCCAGCCTGCCGAGCAGCGTCACCACCCCGTCGGCGACCGTGACGGACGCCTGCCCGGGTGCGACCCGCAGGGTGCGGGCAAGGACGTCGCGGTCGATCTCGGCGCGGATGTCCTCATCGGCACGCCGGAACCCGGACAGCAGATCCCGGCGTGACACGACACCGACGAGTCTCCCGTCCGCGACGACGAACAGCCGCCGCACGTCCTTCTTGGCGAGGCGTACCGCCGCGGCCGCGACGGAATCGCCCGCGTCGATCGTCACGACCGGTGAGGTCATCAGGTCCTCGGCGCGCGACGCCCTCGCTTTGCGCGCCTCGCCCCTCGAATGGTGACCGGCGAACAGGGCGGGCCGGGGAGCGCGGAACCGGGCCAGGAGATCCGCTTCGGACACCACGCCGACCGGTGCTCCGCCCTCGTCGACGACGGGCACCGCACTGATCCGCCGCCTTGCCAGCAAAGCGGCGATCTGCTTGTACCCGGTGTCCGGCGCGACGGTGACCGGGTCGGTGGTCATGACTTCGGAAACGGTGGTGCACATGGGGGCGCTCCTTCGTTGTCAGGAAGCCGCGGTGCGGGCGATCAGCACCGGGCAGGCGGCGTGGTGGATCAGGCTTTGCGCGGTCGAGCCGAGCAGGAGACCGCGGAACCCGCCGCGGCCCCGGTCGCCGACCACGATCAGCTGCGCTTTGCCGCTCCAGCGCAGCAGTTCCTGGCGGGGTTCGTCGTGCACGACCACCTGGTGCACCTCGACGTCGGGATAGCCGTCGCGGAACTTCGACACCTGCTCGGTGAGCATCCGCCGAGCGGACTCCGTGAACGCGTCCCAGCCGTAGTTGCCCGCGGGATCACCGAAGGAGCGGGAAGCAGAGACGTCTTCCCAGGCGTGCACCGCGACCAGATCGGCTCCCCGGGCGCAAGCCTCGTCGAAGGCGGCGGCGATCGCGGTTCCGGCGGTGGGGCTTCCGTCGACGCCGACCACGACGGGTTGTCTCCACGCCGTGGGCAGATCCCACGTGTGGCCCCGTACCGACACGACGGGGCAGTGCGAGTGCCCGGCGAGCGTGGTCGTCACCGATCCGCCGAACAGCGCGGTGAAGCGGTTGTGCTCGGTGGCACCGAGGACGATCAGGCGGGCGATGCCGGAGGCCTCGATCAGCGCTGGGGCCGCGGAGTCGTCGGAGAGGTGAGTCCGGACGACGGGGCCGTACGCGCGCCCCACGGTGTCCGCTGCTTCACGAAGGATGGTCTCCCCGCGGTTCTTGACCTTGCGCAGGAGTTCGTCCGACGGCGGAACGCTGCCGAGGTAGTAGTCCGGTATCCCGAGCGCGTGCCACAGTTCCAGGGAGGTCTCGTGCCGGTCGGCGGCCTGCACACCCCACGTGGCGGCGGCACGGGCGCCGGTGGATCCGTCGGCGCCGACGACGATCGGCCCGGCCAGCCGGAGGGTTCGGTTCATCATCGGCTCTTTCCACTCGCAACGGCCCTGCACGGCAACGCTAAGCTGCGGCGGATACGCGGTCCGGTGCCGTTGGTCCCGGATTCCCGGGACCTCGGGTGCGCCTCTGGTCACTGGCGCGCGGGCCCGTGGAGCCGTTCACTCGATCGATGACGATCCTCATCGCAGGCGGAGGACTCAGCGGCCTCAGCCTCGCGGCCCATCTGGTGGCGCGGCCGGAACCCTTGGGGCCGATCATCGTCGTGGACGACGGTCGCCGGCCGCTCGCGACCGCGGGCTGGGCGTCCTGGTCCGTCGAGCCGGGACTCCTCGATGAAGCGGTTTCGCGTACGTTCGACCGGTTCCACGTGCACGCGGCCGGGCGCAGCCGGGTCGTCGGTCTCGGCCGGTACAAGTACCGCTTCGTCCGTGGCGACGATCTGGCGGCGGCGGTCGGCAAGGCCGCGGCGAGACGCGGTGACGTCGTCTTCCGCCGCGGCCGGATCACCGACATCCGGCAGGCGGGTCAAGGCGCGGAAGCCATTGTGGACGGTGAAGTGTCGAGGGCCGACTGGATCTTCGACAGCGTTCATCGGCCCCACCCGGCCCGCGTGGACGGCTGGCTGATCTTCCGCGGCTGGCACGTGCGCACGGCCGAACCGGCGTTCGACTCGGCCGTGCCCACCTTCTTCGACTTCCGTACCTCCCAGAACCGCGCCGCGAGCTTCGTCTACGTCTTGCCGCGAGGTCCGCGAGAAGCCCTGGTCGAGTACACGTCCTTCGCGCCGCCCCGGTCGCGGGGTGTGGCGTATCCGCAGGAACAGCGAACCGCTTTGCGGGAATACCTCACCACGGTTCTCGGTGTGCGGGAATACGCGGTCACCCGTGAGGAATCGGCTTCCCTGCCGCTCTCCGCTTCGGCCGTCGACCGCAGACGCGGCTCGATCCTCGCCATCGGGACGAAAGCCGGGCTGGTCAAGGCGTCGACCGGCTACGCCTTCCAGCGTATCCAGGCCGACAGTGCCGCGATCGCGAGATCCTTGGCGTGCCGAGGACATCCCTTCGACCTGCCCACGCCCAAGGCGCGGCACCTGCTGTTCGACGCCACGCTCCTCGACGTCGTGGCACGGGACCCGGCTCAGCTCGAACGGGTCTTCGCGGCCTTGTTCGACCGATCGTCGGCGGAGCCGGTACTGCGCTTCCTCGACGAGGAAAGCTCCCTGCCCCAGGAGGGGAAGTTGTTCGCCCGCTTGCCGCCTTCGCTGTATTCGGCGGTTCGCCGGAGACCTCGATGAAGATCTCCTTCGCACGCTATCAGCGCTCGTGGCTACGAGGTGACCTGCTGGCCGGGGCGACGGTCGCCGCGTATCTGGTGCCCCAGGTGATGGCGTACGCGGAGGTCGCGGGGCTGCCACCGGAGGTCGGTCTATGGGCGGTGATCGGTCCCTTGGCGGTCTATGCGGCGCTGGGTTCGTCGAAGCTGCTTTCGGTGGGTCCGGAATCGACGACCGCCTTGATGACTGCCGTCGCGCTCGGCCCACTCGCCGCGGGTGATCCCGCCCGCTACGGAGCGCTCGCGGCGATGCTCGCGCTCGTGGTCGGCGGCTTGTGCCTACTGGGGGGTATGGCCCGGCTCGGCGTGCTGGCGGAACTGCTGTCGAAACCGGTACTGACCGGCTACATGGCCGGGATCGCGGTGCTGATGATCGTGAGCCAGCTGGGCAAGCTGACCGGCGTCCCCGTCACGGGCGACGGGATGATCGCGGAATTCGGCTCGTTCCTCGTGAACATCGCGCACCCGCACTGGCCGACCTTGATCCTCGGTGGTCTCGTGCTGGCCGGCCTGCTGGCGGTGCAACACTGGCTTCCACGCTTCCCCGGGCCGTTGGCCGTCATCCTGGTGGCGACCGCCGTCGTCACTGTCTTTTCCTTGACGGAGAAGGGGATCAGGGTGATCGGGCCGGTACCGGGAGCGCTGCCGGTGCCCGCGGTCCCCGTGGTGAACGGCGCGGATCTGGTGAACCTGCTGCTGCCCGCGCTGGGGATCGCCCTCGTCGGCTTCTCCGACAATGTCCTGACGGCTCGCGCTTTCGCGGGCAGGCGCGGCGAACAGGTCGATTCCACTCGCGAGTTGCGGGCGCTGGCCGCGTCGAATCTCTCGTCGGGACTTCTGCACGGGTTTCCGGTCAGTTCGAGCGGCAGCCGGACCGCTCTGGCCTCCGCGATGGGTGCCCGGACCCAGTTGTACTCCCTTGCCGCGCTCGCGACCGTCGTGCTGACGGTTCTTTTCGCGGGACCGTTGCTGGCAGGTTTCCCCAAGGCGGCATTGGCGGCCATAGTCGTCTACGCGGCGTTGAAGCTGATCGATCCCCGGGAATTCCGGCGCATCGCGCGGTTCCGCCGGAGCGAGTTCGTCCTGGCGGTGTCGACCTTGCTCGCCGTCGTCGCGCTGGGTGTCCTGTATGGCGTGCTGGCCGCCGTCGGATTGTCCATCTTGGATCTGCTGCGCAGGCTGGCGCGGCCGCACGGTGCGGTACTCGGGTTCGTTCCGGGCGTACCCGGCATGCACGATGTCGGCGACTATCCGCACGCGACGACCGAGCCGGGCCTGGTGATCTATCGCTACGACGCGCCCCTGTGTTTCGCCAACGCCGACGACTTCCGGCGACGAGCCCTCGCCGCACTGGACGACGGGACGGAGGTCGAATGGTTCGTCCTCAACGCCGAAGCCAACGTCGAACTCGACATCACCGCGGCCGACGCCTTGCGCGGGCTCTGCGAGGAGCTGCGACGACGCGGGATCACGTTCGCGCTCGCCAGGGTGAAACAGGAGCTGCGCGAAGATCTCGAAGCCGCGGGCCTTCTCGGGCTCATCGGCCCCGGCTCGCTGTACCCGACACTGCCCAGCGTCGTCGACGCGTTCCGGGAGAGGAAGAAGGCACATGCCGAACCCCCGCGATGAGCGAATGTGGTCCGACGGTGAGATCGAGGTCCTGGCGCGGGCGGTCCTCCGCGCACCCTCCGTGCACAACATCCAGCCGTGGGCACTGGCCCTGCCCGATCTGCGCGCGGAACTGAGTGAACGGACCGATCTCTCCCTTCCGGAGCACGACCCCACCGGTCGCGACCGGCTCATCTCCTGCGGAGCGGCCCTGGAGAATCTCGTGCTGGCCGTCCGGGTGCTGGGGTGGGCCACCGAGGTGGAGATGTCCCACGGACGTGGGTCACTGGTCGCCGTCGTCACGCCCTCCGGCCGCGAGCAGCCTTCCGACGGTGAGCTGCACGCGTATGCCGCCATCTCGCGCAGGCGAAGTCACCGTCGTCCGTTCGCCGAGATCCCGATAGCGCCGTCGCTGCTCGCACCGGTCATCGAACAGTTGCCCCACGGTGTCGGCTGCCGGGTTCTGCGCGCCGGCGACGAAGACCTCCTCTCGGTACTGCTCGAACAAGCCGCTAGAACGATTCAAAACCGCGAGGGACTTCAGCGAGAACTCGAGGAGTGGACAGGAGAGTGGCGGCCCGACGGTGTCGGTGACGGCCTGGTCCGGCCCGGCTACGACAAGGCGAGCCTTCCGTGGGCGGGGCTGGTCCGCCGGACCAGCCTGATCCCGGACGCCCGGACCCTCGCGCGGAGACTGGCCGTGGAGAACGTCCTGATCTTCTGGGCGAAGGAGGACGATCGCGCCGGCCACGTCGCGACGGGCGTGGCCATGCAGCGTTCTTGGCTCGCGGCCGTCGACGGAGGGCTGGCCGCGTCGGTGCTGACCCAGCTGCTGCACGAGGAAGCCGTCCGGAAGCGGATGACCGCCGAACTGAACCTGCCGGGACATCCCCAGCTCATCATGCGGCTCGGCTATCCGGACGGGCCGGTTCGGCACGCCGCCCGCCGCCGACCCGGTGAGATCGTGTGGCAACCGGACGATCATCGGCCGTTCTGACGGCCGCGTGGCTTGGCAGGAGCGGCCGGTGGTGAAACGCTGGAGCCGATCGGGCGACTAAGACGAGTCGCCATGCCGACCCACGAGGAGCAACCGAATGCCGCCGGATCGAGGTCCGTCCGACGAGACGCCACCGAGCGCGGCGGTCTTGACCGGGCTGCGGCTCGACGAACTGCTGCACGAGGTCCAAGAGCGGCTGTCGGAGATCGTCAAGACCCGAGACCGGCTTCAGGGCCTGCTCGACGCTGTCCTGGCCGTGGCCACCGGGCTGGAGCTCGACTCGACCCTGCAGCGCATCGTGCAGGCGGCGGTCGAGCTGGTCGACGCCCGCTACGGCGCGCTCGGCGTGCTCGGTGACGAGGACGGGCTCTCGGAGTTCGTCTACGAGGGCATCGACGCGGAGACCCGCTCCCAGATGGGCCATTTGCCCGAAGGCCGGGGTCTGCTCGGGTTGCTCATCGCGGAGCCCCATCCCGTCCGGGTCCCCGATCTGACCCTGCATCCCGCCTCGGTGGGGTTCCCGGCGAATCATCCGCCGATGCACAGCTTCCTCGGTGTCCCGGTCCGCGTCCGGGACGAGGTCTTCGGCAACCTGTACCTGACGGAGAAGCGGGGTGCCGCCGAATTCACCGCCGATGACGAGGTCGTCCTGCAGGCCTTGGCCGCGGCGGCCGGTGTCGCCATCGACAACGCCCGGCTGTTCGAACGGTCACGGACGCGGGAGCGCTGGCTCGAAGCGGTCGCGGAGGTCAACGGTGAGCTCCTGGGCGGAGCCTCGGTCACCGATACGCTGAACCTCATCGCCACCAGGGTTCGCGAGCTCTCCGCGGCCGACCAGGTGCTGATCCTGCTCGCCACGGAGATCGGGCAACCGCTGACGGTGAGCGTCTCCGCGGGGGAGCGGATGACCGTTCTGGAGGGTACGTCGATGGCCGGTGGGCATCCGGCCATCGACCAGGTGCTCGGTTCCGGTCAGCCCAGTCTCGTCCCCGACCTGGGTACGGTCTCCCATCAGCAGGCCGAGCCCGTTTTGGAGGGACTCGGGCCGGCGGCGGTGATCCCGTTGAACAGCACTTCCGGCGTCGGAGGGGTGCTCGTCGCGGGCCGGGACAAGGGTTCCCCGCAGTACAAGGCCGATCAGCTCCCGATGCTGTCGTCGTTCGCCGATCAGGCCGCGGTCGCGCTGGAGTTCGGTGAGAAACAGCGTAATCAGCGGCTGCTGGACGTCCTCGCCGATCGGGACCGGATCGCTCAGGATCTGCACGATCACGTCATCCAGCGGATGTTCGCCACCGGGATGAGCCTGCAGAGCATCGTGCCCCGGGTACCGGACGTGTTCGCGCGGGACAGGGTCACGCAGGCGGTGGAGCAACTGGATCGCACGGTCCGTGAGATCAGGACGTCCATCTTCGACCTGCACACCTCGGGCTCGGACGCCTCGAAGAGCCTGCGCCGCCGGCTGCTCGACGCCGTCACGGAGTTGACGACCGAGAGCACGCTCACCCCGTCGGTCCGGATCGCCGGGGCGGTCGACACGCTCGTGCCGCAGACCCTGCACGAGCATGCCGAGGCGGTGGTCCGCGAGGCGCTGAGCAACGCCGTCCGGCATTCCGGCGCCGACGAGATCATGATCAGCGTCGAGGCGGACCGCGAGCTGATCATCGAGGTCGCCGACAACGGCATCGGGATCCCGCAGGCGGGACGGCGAAGTGGATTGGCGAACCTCGCCGACCGGGCGGAGAGGTGCGGAGGAGAAGCCGAATTCGGAGACCGTGACGGTGGCGGCGCCAGAGTGCTCTGGCGCGTTCCGCTGACCTAGTTTCCTGCGGTGCAGGGGGTCGTGAGTGGTAAAGAGGGTTAGAACGATCACTGCCACTCACGACCACTCCGGCCGGCCCTAGCGGTCGCCGAACACCGGGGGCGCCGCGGTCCGCTTGAGTTCGGTCGCGAGGACCGCGGCCTGAGTCCGGCGCTGGATGCCGAGCTTGGCGAGGATCCGGGATACGTAGTTCTTCACGGTCTTCTCGGCGAGGAACATCCGCTCACCGATCTCGCGGTTGGTCAGCCCTTCACCGATCAGATCGAACACGGTTCGTTCCTGCTCGGAGAGGGTGGCGGTCGGATCGTTCTGGTCGCGTTCGCGCCGGATGCGGTTCATCAGCGCGGCGGTGGTCCGGCTGTCGAGCAGCGAGCCGCCACTCGCGATGGTGCGGATCGCCGAAACCAGGTCGTTCCCGAGGACCTGCTTGAGGACGAACCCGGACGCGCCGGCCATGATGGCGGTGAACAGCGCCTCGTCGTCGGCGTACGAGGTGAGCATCAGGCAGCGCAGGTCCGGCTCGGTGGACAGCAGATCCCGGCAGAGTTCGATGCCGGTTCCGTCGGGGAGCCGCACGTCGAGCACGGCGATGTCCGCGTCGCTGTGCGGGATGCGGGCGAGTGCTTCGGAGACCGAGGCGGCTTCGCCGGCGATTTCGATGTCGGGTTCGTTCCCGAGCAGATCCGCCAGCCCTCGCCGGACAATCTCGTGGTCGTCCACGAGGAACACCTTGGTCGCCATCTCTCGTTCCTCCTGCGGGGTCCCGGCTTCCCCATCGACGGTACCCGCGAATTTCGATCGTGACAGCCACCTAGACGTCCCAACGAACCGGGACCTTGGGCCCTAGCGGGACCGCCCTGGGTATTTGGTCCCGGTGATCGGTGCCCTCGGTACCTGCTGCTCCTCGCGAGACCGGGGCACCGTGGAAGCCGATCGAGTGACGACTGAGGACGGGGCACATGGCGAACGGGTGGACGAGGGCCGAGACCGAGGTACTGGCGAGGACGTTGCTGCGGGCGCCCTCCGTGCACAACACCCAGCCGTGGCGACTGGACCTCGACGGAGACCGGCTTCTCCTGCGTGAGCGCCGCGACCTGGCACTGCCCGAACACGACCCCCGGGGCCGTGACCGGCTCATCTCGTGCGGCGCCGCCCTCGCCAATGTCGAGCTGGCGGTCCGGGTGCTCGGCTACGACCCGGCCACCCGGATGTTCCCGGAGGCCGGTGAGCCGGACATCGTCGCCGCGATCGAGACCACGGGGCGCTCGGCGCCATCCGACGTCGACCTGCACCGCTACTCGGCGATAGCCCGGCGAGGAAGCTACCGCCACCCCTTCTCCGGACGGAGAGTCTCGCGGGAGAAGATCGGCGACCTGATCGCCGCCGCGGCCGAGAGCGGCGTCGAAGCCAGGCTCATCCACGACGAGCTGGAACTCTCCCGAGTCGCCGACCTGCTCGAATTCGCCGCCGAGGCTTATCAGCACGATCTGGCGTACCAGCGCGAACTGGCCCTCTGGACCATCCACGACGAGCAGTACCACCGCCACGGCGTCGGACTGGCCGCGAGGACGCTTCCCGCCGGATCGCTCCCCTGGGCGGGACTGGTGCGTCCGGGAACGGCGCTGCCCGATCGCCGAGTCCTTCAGCGTCGCCTCGCCGGTGAGACCTTGCTCGTCTTCCTCACCATCGATGACGGCCGGTTCGACCACCTGCACGCGGGACACGCCCTCCAGGACACCTGGCTCGAAGCGGTCGACGACGGCCTGGCCGGTTCGGTCCTGACCCAGCCCTTGCATCTGCCCGAAGTCCGCTCGGCCTTGACCGAAGATCTGGAACTTCCCGGGTTCCCGCAGGCCGTCATGCGCTTCGGCCATCCCACCGGGCTGGTGACGCCGAGCCCCCGACGTGCCGTCGACGAAGTCCTCGGAAACGGATTCTGAGCTCCTCACGAGAAAGGTGCCAACGTGACCATCGCGCTGACCTTCCATGGCGGAGCCGGAACCGTCACCGGTAGCAAGTACCTGCTGGAAACGCCCTGTTCCCGCGTCCTGGTCGACTGCGGCCTCTTCCAGGGCGTCGCCGATCTGCGCCGCCGGAACTGGACGCCGCTGCCTCGGGCGCTGACCGATGTCGACGCCGTGGTGATCACCCACGCGCATCTGGACCACTGCGGGTATCTGCCGGTCCTGGTGCGGTCGGGCTGGCGCGGACCGGTCTACGCGACACCGGGCACCGCTGCTCTCGTGCCGATCGTGCTGGAGGACAGCGCCCATCTCATGACCGAGGAGGCCGCGCACGCCAACAAGTACGGCTGGTCGAAACACCGGCCGGCGATGCCGCTCTACGACGCGGGCGACGCGCGGAAGGCGATCGGACTTCTCGAAGAACTCGAGTACGGCGCCGAGACGACAGTGGGCAAGGACATGACGCTGCGGTTCGGGCGAGCCGGCCACATCCTCGGCTCCGCGTGGGCTCAGCTGCGCTCCGAGGGACGTGACGTCGTGTTCAGCGGCGATCTCGGCCGTCCGGCGCACAGTCTTCTGCGGCCGCCGTCGCCGCGGCCACCCTGCGACGCGCTGGTACTCGAATCGACCTACGGTTCCCGCGTCCACCACGACGCCGGTGCGATGGACCAGCTCGCCGACGTGGTCAGGCGGACCACCGGACGTGGTGGCAGCGTGCTCATCCCGGCGTTCGCCGTCGACCGGACCGAAGTGGTACTGGCCGCGCTCGCGAAACTGATGCGGTCGCGGTCCATCCCCGACCTGCCGGTGTATGTGGACAGCCCGATGGCGTTGACGGCGTTGCGGGTATACCGCGAGGCGTTCCGCGACCGCTGGCCGGAGATCCGGCCCGAGCTGGCCGGGCACGATCCGCTGACTCCGCCTTCGTTGACCGAGCTGCGGACCGTGGAGGAATCCATGCGGGTCAACGCGCCGAGAATGCCTTCGATCATCATCTCCGCGTCGGGGATGGCGAGCGGAGGCCGGGTACTGCATCACTTGGAGCACATGCTCCCGGACTACCGGCACACTGTGCTCATCGTCGGCTACGCCGCTCCCGGCACCCGCGCTCGCAGCCTCGCGAACGGAGCCAGGCAGATCAAGATCCACGGCCGCTACACGACGGTCCGCGCCGACGTGGCCCAGCTCGACACCTTCAGCGCCCATGCCGACGCGGACGAGCTGGTGCGGTGGGCCACCGCGGGAACGCCACCGAAGACCACCTACCTCGTGCACGGTGAACCCGACGCGTCGGAGGCGGTCGCCGAACGGCTGCGCGCCGAACGGGATTGGCAGGCTGTCGTTCCTCGTGATCGGGAGCGGGTGCTGATCTGACGGCTGCGTCTCTGGCGAGGCCCCGGTGTCGCGAAAGCCACTTTCGAGGCGTGTGATGTCCCGAAAGTGGCTTTCGCGACACGAACGCCGGGGGCTTTCCCTGCTCGGTTCGACCGCCGGGTGGAGGATGAGGGACGTTGGGCCCCGGTGCCAAGGCCTCTTCGGCCTTGTCGCAGCGAGAGCCCGCGGCCCTACGCTGAGCCGATGGACGGACAGCCGGTGCGCCTGCGCGATGGCCGGACCGTCTTCGTGACCCGTCTGAGCCCCGCCGACTCCGAGGAACTCGGCGAGGCGCTCGCCGAGGCGGATCGGGAGACGTTGTACCGCCGGTTCTGCGGGCCGCCTCCGAAGGTGACACCGCGCCTGCTGGCGCGCCTGACCGAGCTCGACTTCGATCGACGTTACGCGCTGGTCGCCCGGGACGAGGCCGGGAAGGGAGTGGCGATCGCGCGGTACGAGGCGACGGCCCAGCCCGGCGTCGCCGAAATCGCGGTAGTGGTGAAGCCCGCCTGGCGCCGGGCCGGGCTGGCGTCCGCCTTGGTCGCGAAGCTGGCGGAAGCGGCGTCGCGGCACGGGTTCAGCGAGTTCACCGCCACCTACCTCGCCGACAACCGGCCGGTCGCCGACCTGCTCGACTCGGCGGGGGCGCGGCGGGTGATCACGGATGGGCTCGCGGACGCGGTGGTGCGGCTGCCGTCTCCTCCCTCCACAGTGGACTGATAGGCCGAAGGTCCCGTCTCCTGGTTACGAACGCCGCTGCCTTCTTCGCGAGTCAGTTCCTAACGTCCAAGGCAGTTGCCGAAATCAGGATGGGGTGAACCGCCATGCCGGAGAATTCAGGGCACCGGGTCGTCGTCGGTGTCGACGGCTCGGAGTCCGCGATCAGGGCCGTCCGCTGGGCGGCGGAGCAGGCGCGCCGCCGCCACGCGGAACTGACGCTGGTGCACGCGATCGACGACGAGTCACTGAGTCACCCGAGGCCGATGCCGACCAGGGAGGATCTCTCCGGGATGATCCGGATGCGCGGGCATCGCCTCCTCCGGGAGGCCCGTGACGCTGCCAGGGAGATCGCGCCGGACGTCCACGTCTCGCTCGACCTGCGGCACGAGCGCCCGGTGCAAGCGCTGAAGGACGCGGCGGGGAACGCGGACCTGCTCGTGCTGGGGACCGAAGGCCTGCGTCCCTTGGGCCGGGTGCTGGTCGGATCGGTGTCCATCGCGCTGGCGGCACGTGCGGCGTGCCCCGTCGCGCTGATCCGACCGCACGTCGCGGAAGCCGATGCGCCACAGGACGGACCGGTCGTCGTCGGCATCGACGGGACGAGGACCAGCGAGACCGCGCTCGCGCTCGCCTTCGAGGAAGCTTCCTGGCGGCAGACGGAGCTGGTCGCCCTGCACTGCTGGGACGACGCCTTCCTATCGGCGGTGTTCGAGGAGACGCACTGGAGCTTGGAGCGGTCCGAGATCGAGGAGAGCGCGAACGAGGTGCTCGCCGAACGCCTCGCGGGCTGGCGGGAGAAGTATCCCGACGTGCGCGTCCACCGAGAGGTCGTCCGTGGCCGTCCGGCGGACGAACTGCTCAAGCGTGCGGACCAGGCGCGACTGCTGGTCGTGGGCAGCCGCGGGCGCGGCGGGGTCGCCGGGATGCTGCTCGGTTCGACGAGCCAAGCGGTGATGTCCTACGCGCTGTGCCCGGTGATCGTGGCTCGCGAAACCGTGGACCGGTGACCGGTTCCGTCGTGGCCCGGGAAACGGAGGGTCTCACCGCCGCCGAAGCGGCGACGGCACTTCGCCGGGACGGGCCGAACACCTTGCCCACCGCGAAACAGCGGAATCCGCTGCTGACGCTGGCCGGGCAGATGGTCCACTTCTTCGCGCTCATGCTGTGGGCCGCCGCCGGTCTGGCTCTCCTCGCCGGAATGCCGGCGCTGTCGATCGCGATCGCCGTGGTCGTCCTGCTCAACGGCGCGTTCTCGTTCGCGCAGGAGTACCGCGCCGATCGGGCCGCCGAACGGTTGCGGGATCTGCTGCCGGTCCGCGCGACGGTGCGCCGGGACGGGCGCGCGGTCGTGGTGGACGCGGCGGAACTGGTCGTGGGAGACGTGGTCCTGCTCGAGGCGGGCGACCGGGTGTGCGCGGACGGACGGCTCGCCGAACGCGGGTCGCTGTCGGTGGACGAGTCGATGCTGACCGGCGAGAGCAGGCCCGTGCGGCCGGAGGTGGGCGGATCCGTCTTCGCCGGGACGTATGTCACCGAAGGGCACAGCGTCGCGATCGTGACGGCCACGGGCCCCCGCTCCCGGCTCGCCGGGATCTCCGCGGTGACCGCGAACGCCGTGCGGCCCAAGAGCCCTCTGGCCGCGCAATTGCACCGTGTGGTGCGGATCGTGGCGCTGATCGCGGTCGCGGTCGGCTGCGTGTTCTTCGTCGCCGCCCTCGGCCTGGGACGCGCGGGAACGGAAAGCTTCCTGCTCGCGATCGGCGTGACGGTCGCGCTCGTCCCGGAAGGGCTGCTGCCGACCGTGACGCTGTCGCTGGCACGAGCGGCGCAGAAGATGGCGGGCCGCCACGCCTTGGTACGCCGGCTCGAATCCGTCGAGACGCTGGGGGCGACCACCTTCATCTGCACCGACAAGACCGGCACGCTGACCCGCAACGAGATGTCCGTCGTCCGGGTGTGGACCCCGTCCGGGACCGTCGAGGTCGACGGGATGGGGTACCGGCCGGTCGGCGAGCTGACCGGCACTCCGGCCTCGGTGCGAGCCGCGGCGAGGCTCGCGGACTCCGCGGCACGGTGCTCACCGGACGCGCACGCCGTCGAAGAGGCGAACGGGTGGCGGCCGGTGGGCGACCCGATGGAGGTGGCGCTGCACGTCCTCGCCGCACGAGCCGGAGTCGGTGTCCCTCCGCCGCCGGCCCGGAGGCGGCCGTTCGATCCGCGTCGGCGCCGGTCGTCGGTCGCGGACGCCGGCGGTCTCCACGTCTCGGGCGCACCGGACACCGTCCTGCCCCTGTGCGGCGAGGTTTCCGGTGCGGACGAAGCCATCGCCGCGTTCAGCCGGTCGGGACTGCGGGTGCTCGCGGTGGCGCACCACGCCGAACCGTCCACAAAGGAGGAAGAAGGCGGGTTGACGCTGCTCGGCCTCGTCGGACTGGAAGACCCGCCCCGGCCCGACGTCGGCACCGCGATCGCGTCCTGCCGTCGCGCCGGGATCCGGCTGGCGATGGTGACCGGCGACCATCCGGGAACGGCCGCGGCCATCGCCGAGGAAGTCGGTCTGCTCGGGCCGGACCGGCTCGTCCTGGAGGGCAAGGACCTGCCCGCCGACGACGAGGAACTCGGCAGACTGCTCGACGTCGACGGCGTGGTGGTCGCGAGGGTCGCCCCGGAGGAGAAGCTCCGGATCGCGAAGGCCCTCCAGGCGCGAGGACACGTCGTGGCGATGACCGGCGACGGCGTCAACGACGGGCCGGCCTTGCGCACGGCCGACATCGGTGTCGCCATGGGCGCTTCGGGCAGCGACGTCGCCAGGGAAGCGGCCGACCTGGTCCTCCTCGACGATCACTTCGGCACCATCGTGGCCGCCGTGGAACTCGGACGCGCGACGTTCGTGAACATCCGGCGTTTCCTCACCTATCACCTGACCGACAACGTCGCCGAGCTCACGCCGTTCGTCGTGTGGGCGCTCGCGGGCGGGCAGATCCCGCTGGCCATCACCGTCCTTCAGGTCCTGGCGCTCGACATCGGCACCGACCTCCTCCCGGCGGTCGCGCTCGGCGCGGAGCCGCCGAACCGGCGCACGATGGAGGGGCCCGCGAAGGGCGGTTCCCTGATCGACGGCAGGCTGGCGCGCCGCGCCTTCGGGGTGCTCGGCCCCGCCGAGGCCCTGTCGGCCATGGCGGCGTTCCTGGTGGTGCTGCTCGGCGGTGGATGGTGGTTCGGCGAGACGCCCGGCACCGCACTGCTCGCGACCGCGTCCGGAACCGCGTTCTCCGCGATCGTGCTCGGCCAGCTCGCGAACGCCTTCGCCTGCCGGAGCGAGTCACGCTGGATCGGCAGGATCGGTTTGCGGGGAAATCCGTTGCTGTGGTTCGCGATCGTCTTCGAACTCGCGATGCTGGCCGCCTTCCTGCTCATGCCCCCGCTGCCCGGCCTTCTCGGCGGAACCGTGCCGAGCCCGCTCGGCTGGGTGCTGGCCTTCGCCACCGTGCCGGTCGTCTTGCTCGCCGACACCGTCCACAAGGCCGTTCGCGCCCGGTCGTGACCGGTGCGCGATCCTCGCCAAGGCCGAGAGCTCGTTTTCGATGGCCTTGGCGAGGAAACCGGTGTCCGGCGCACTCGCGAAGTCCAAGGTGATCCCGAAGTTGAGCTTGTCGCGATAGGAGAACACGGCCACACCGGTCCGGAGCCGCAAGGCGACCGGGACGTAGGGGTAGAGGTCGGTCACCTCCCGTCCGAGCAACCGCAGCGGTGTCCGGGGCCCGGGGACGTTCGTGACCACTGAGACCACGTTGTGCTGCGGGAGCCCGGCGGCGAGCCGGACGGCCCACGCGATGGGGGCGAACGGCGCGGAGGCCGCGACACCGGTCAAAGCGGCGCCGGCTTCCGCCTCCTTGCTCGCCTTCAACGCGGCCGAACGCCGATGGACGGCGACCAGCCGTCCCACGGGATCGGGGACGTCGACGGGGAGCAGGGGAAGCATCAGCGAGACTTCGTTGTCGACGGTGCCGTGGTCGCCGCGGACGGAGATCGGTACGAGGGCGCGCATCGCGTCCGGGACCGGTCTTTCGCCTCTCCGGCGCAAGAGAGCACGGAACGCGCCCGAGACGGCCGCCAGCGCCACGTCGTTGACGGTGACCTCGAAGGCACGGCAGACATCGTGGACGTCGTCGAGGGAGGTGTGTGCGACCTCGTAGCGGCGGTCGGGCCCGATAGGGCCGGAGAGCGACGACCTCGCCGCGGGGATGAGCGCGGAGGCGAACGCCGTCAGGCCCGAGACGGCGTCCGCGATACCGCGCACCGCCCGGGCAGGGGAGAACACCAGTCCTGCCACCGAGCGAAGCTGGGCGACAGGCGTCAGCAGAAGCCTGCGTGCGGCATCCTTGAGCAGGTCCAGGCTGCCGAGATCGGGGACCGGTTCGGCTGAGGCGGCGTGCGGTGGCGCGTCCGTGAAGAGGACCTTCAACAGCTCGTTACCGGTGACGCCGTCCGCGACGCAATGGTGCAGTTTCGACAGCACCGCCCAGCGGCCGCCGGAAAGCCCCTCCATGACCCAGAACTCCCACAGCGGATGATCCCGGTCGAGGCGTTCCCCCATCAGCAGGGCGACCAGTTCGCACAGCTCTTTCTCCCCGCCGGGGGGCGGAACGGCGATCCGGTGGAAGTGCCGGGCCGCGTCGAACCGGTCGTCGTCGACCCACACCGGTGGACCGAGATCGAGCGGTACCCGGTGGATCTTCTGCCGGTAGCGGGGGATCAGCGGCAACCGGGCGGTGATCGACCGGACGAAGTCCGCGTGCGACGGCGGCGGGCCTTCGAGCACCGCCACCGACGCGATGGAAAGGGACGCGTTGGAATCCCCGTCCTCCAGTTCCAGGAACGCCGCGTCGAGCGGGCTCAGATGGTCCATCGGTGCCTCCCGGATCGTTCAGGACGCGAGATCGCCGGCTTCGGTTTCCTGCCGCAGCACGTCGAGGACGACGCTCCCGTCGACTGTTTCTTCGCTCATCAATGCGGCGGTCAGCAGGTCCAGCGCTTTCCGGTGCCCGCGCAGAGTGCTGACGGCCCGGTCTTCGGCCGCGCGGACCAGCCGCGCGACCTCCCGATCGATCACCTGCTGTGTTCTTTCGGAGAAACCACCCTGCCGTCGCTCGGCGGGATCCTCGGCGAGGAACCGGTTGTGTGCGGCCGGATAGGCGACCGGGCCGAGCGCGGTGGACAGGCCGAACTCCGTCACCATCTTCACCGCGAGCGCGGTGGCACCGGCGAGATCGTCGGCGGCGCCGGTGGAACCCTGGCGGAATACCACCAGTTCCGCGGCACGGCCGCCCAGCCGCACGGCCAGCAGATCGGTGAGGTAGGCCTCGCTGTAGAGATGCCGTTCGGCTTCGGGAAGCTGCTCGGTGGCGCCCAGCGCCATCCCCGCCGGGAGGATGGTGACCTTCGCGACCGGATCGGCGTGCTCGCACAACGCGGCGATCAGCGCGTGACCGGATTCGTGGACGGCCACGGCGTGCCGTTCTTCGGGCAGCAGGGCGTTGGACGTTTCGCGGCGGCCGAGCAGGACCCGGTCACGGGCGGAGTCGAGATCGGCCGCCGTGATGGTCGTCCGCCCGTCGCGGACGGCGTTGATCGCTCCCTCGTTGACCAGATTCGCGAGATCCGCGCCGGAGAACCCTGGCGTTCCGCGGGCGACGCGCCGCAGATCGACGTCAGGACCGAGATGCTTGCCGTGTACGTGAACGGCGAGAATGGCCGCGCGTTCGTCCTGGTTCGGCAGCGGGACGGTGACCTGCCGGTCGAACCGGCCCGGCCGCAGCAGCGCGTGATCGAGGGATTCCGGCCGGTTGGTCGCGGCGAGCACGACGATCCCGCTGCTCTGATCGAAACCGTCCATTTCGGCCAGAAGCTGATTCAGGGTCTGTTCGCGTTCGTCGTGGCCGCCCGTACCGCCGAAGCCCCGGCGGCTGCCGACGGCGTCGATCTCGTCGATGAAGATGATCGACGGCGCCCGGTTTCTGGCCTCGGTGAACAGGTCTCGGACCCGCGACGCCCCGACGCCGACGAACATCTCCACGAACTCGGAACCGGTGACCGACAGGAACGGCACACTGGCCTCGCCCGCGACCGCGCGGGCCAACAGGGTCTTCCCGGTTCCCGGCGGTCCGACCATGATGACCCCTCGTGGCCCTTTCGCGCCCGCCGCCGCGTAGCGGTCCGGGTCACGGAGGAAGTCGACGATCTCACTGACCTCCTGCTTGACCCCTTCGTATCCCGCGACGTCCGCGAACCGGGTGGTGGGTCGCTGCGCCTCGATGATCTTCGCTTTCGACCGGCCGAAACCGCCGGCCCCGGCGAGGGAGCGTTGCGCTCCTTTGCTCATCCAGACCAGGAAACCCACCAGAAGCAGCAACGGCACCAGACTGCCGACGAAGGACAGCACGGCAGACGACCCACCCTGCGCACCGGTGACCTGGACGCCTTTCTCCTTCAGCTTCGGCAGCAGCTGGTCATCGGCGAACGCGACGGGAAGCTGTGTCGTGAAGGCCGTCCCGTCACGGAGGTTTCCCTTGATGGCTCCTTCGTCGTCGACGGTGATCTTCTCCACCTGCCCGGTGTCCACTTTGGACAGAAATTCCGTGTAGCCGAAGGAGGGTGTCTCGGCGGTCAGCAGATGAGGCAGGAAGAACAGGAGCAGCATCACCAGGAAGACAGCGGGGACCACCCAGCGGCGCCGGCCCGAGGGTTCGGGAGGGGCCGCGGGTGGGATCGGGTCGGAGGGCGGACCGGGTTTGGCCGTCCGTGACATCACAGGTCCTTTCGTGCGCGGGTCCGGTCACCCGCGAAGCACGGCACGCCGTGTCTCGAACTCGTCCTTGTCGATCTCCCCGCGTGCGAAGCGTTCGTTCAGGATCCTGACCGCGTCGTCGTGCCCGGTCGAGGTCTTGGTGGTGCGGCGCAACAGGATCACCGAGACGGTGATGAGGCCGCCGACCAGGATGAGCACGGTGATCAGCATCAGCAGCATGCTGACCCAGCCGCCGTTGGAGTAGTGCCAGTAAGGCATGATCGCTCCTTTTCGATTCAGTGGCTCTGGTAGCGCATTTCGCCGGTCACCGGTGACCCGAGGGGTGAGAGAACCTCGTCGAGGTTCCGGCGCGGGGTCGCGGTGAGGGGGTCGGCGTTGACCGGCGCCCAGCCGGTCCGCAGCACCATCTGCGGGAAAGTGCCGCCGGCGACCAGGTCTCGCACCTGCACCCTGGTTCCCGCGACTTCCAGCGGTTCGGTGAGCGGAGAAGTGGCCAGGCCAAGGCTGGTCGCGGCGAGCAGTACCGCGCTGGTGGCTTCGCCCGCGCGGAGACGCGACATGGCGTCGTCCGAAGCCGTGCTGAGCACGAGGAGCACGGTCTCGTCCGCTTCACCGGTCGAGCCTTCGGGCTGGCCGAGGCGGGGGTCGGCGAACGCACGCGCGGGCAGGGCGCCGGGGGTGTCGTCCTGTGCGGGTGCGTTCGCCGACGGGACGCCGTCGGGAGCGGTGTGCCTGCCGCTCCAGGCGGCGAGTTCGGTGCGGTACGCCGGGTCGGCCGCGTGGGCCTCGGCGGCTTCGGAGACGGCGCGGGCGAGGTGGTAGCGGGCGGCGTCGAGGGCGGGACGCAGAATCGCTCCTTCGTCGGCCGCGTGCCGGGCGAGGGTCTCGAGGTGCCCGGCGGGCACGGTCCAGGAGCTGTGCCGGCGCCGGTCGGTCCGGCGCCGGGGGATGGCGGCGGCGAGCGCGATGTCCTCTTGGGTGGGCTCGTGCCGGTGCAGTTCGACGGACGCCAGGTGGTCCGGCTCCGCCGGATTGGGCAACCGGTGCACCTCGGCCCGCCAGCCCAAGGCAGCGAAGCCGACCCGGAGATGGTGCAGCGCCGCGCCGCAGCTGAGCATCAGGTCACGGCCGTCGGGATCGGTCCCGGTCAGCTGCCGGGTCCGGTCGGCGTAGAGGTGAACGGTGCGATCTCCGACGCGCCATTGCCAAGGCTGGGAGTTGTGCACCGAAGGGGCGCGGCAGGCCAGGGCCACCGCGGTTTCGACGGTGTAGTCGTCGGGAAGGCCGTGGTCCATCGGAAACCTGCCTCTGCTCAGGGGGTGAAGGGGTCGCATCTCATGGTTCTCCGGACGCCGCGTGCCGTGGAGGGCCGGAGGACCCGGTTCGCCGGGCCGTTCGTTTCTGTTCGCCCGTGCGGCCGCGCGGGATCGTCGGAAAGGTCCGCTCCCCGCAAGGAGGCGTCCCATGAGTTCCCCTGTCCGCGTCGAGGCTTCGCTCGATCCCGGCCTGTCCCGCTGGCTGTGGCTGGTGAAATGGCTGCTCGCGATCCCGCACTATCTCGTGCTGGCGGTGCTGTGGCTCGCGTTCGTCCCGCTGACGGCGGTGGCGTTCTTCGCCATCCTGGTCACCGGGCGGTATCCGCGGGCGATCTTCGAGTTCAACGTCGGCGTTCTCCGCTGGACGTGGCGGGTGCACTACTACGCCTACGCCGCGCTGGGCACGGATCGCTATCCGCCGTTCACCCTGGCCGACGATCCCGGTTATCCCGCCCGGCTCGAGATCGACTACCCGGAACGGTTGTCCCGCGGTCTCGTACTGGTGAAGTGGTGGCTGCTCGCCCTTCCGCATTACCTCGTCGTCGGTCTCTTCGCCGGAGGCGGGCTCTGGCTGTGGTACGGCTCCGACGACGGCTTCCAGTGGGGAGCGGGCGGATTGATCGGCATCCTGGTGCTCATCGCGGGTGTCATCCTGCTGGTGCGGGGCGAATATCCGAAGCCGATCTTCGATTTCGTGATCGGCATGGACCGATGGGTCATCCGGGTGGGTGCGTACGCCGCACTCATGACCGACGACTACCCGCCATTCCGCCTGGATTCGGGCGGGACCGAACCCGGCCCTCCGTTCGACGGCTCCGCGGAACCGGCACGGCCTCGCCCGCGTCCGGCGGGGTGGACCCCGGGGCGCGTCGTGTCGATCGTGGCCGGTGTGGTGCTCGCCGTCGTCTCGACCGGTCTGCTCAGCGGAGGCGCCGCCTCCCTGTGGCTGGACCGGGCCGAGCGCGACGCCGACGGATACCTGACGGCCTCGGGAACCTACAGCACCGATACCGCCGCCTTGGCGAGTGAGCGATTCACCTTCGTCGCCACCACCGCCGGTGACGTA
Organism: Amycolatopsis sp. TNS106; assembly: GCF_019330265.1. NCBI lineage: Bacteria > Bacillati > Actinomycetota > Actinomycetes > Pseudonocardiales > Pseudonocardiaceae > Amycolatopsis > Amycolatopsis sp. TNS106. Next base: position 1,158,032 of record NZ_CP024972.1, read on the forward strand.
CCCGCCGCCCGGGCGCTCGGAGACATCCGCGTACGGGTGACCGCTCTCGGCCCGAAGGACGTTTTCGTCGGTGTCGCGCCGGCCCCGGCGGCGGAACGCTATCTGAGTGGGACCGACTACGCGACGGTCACCGATCTCGCTTCGGGCGAGCTGGCCGTACACCGTTCGCCGGAGTCGCCGGTGCTCCCGTGGGAGGTGGGTATCTGGACGGTTTCGGCGGCCGGCCCCGGCACGCAGACGATCACGTGGCCGGACCAGGCCGGTGACTGGACCGTCGTGGTGATGAACGCCGACGGATCGCCCGGGGTGGACGTGCGGGTGGAGGCGGGGGCGACCCTTCCGATCCTCGGCTGGCTGTCCTGGACCCTGCTGGTGGCCGGCGCGCTGCTGCTCGCCGCCGGGGTGGCGCTGGCCGCGATCGCCGTCACCCGTGTCTCGAACGAACTTTCGCCGATCAGCCAAGGAGAGTCGTGATGCAGGTACTCGTGGTGTTCGAATCGATGTTCGGCAACACCGAGATCGTCGCCAGGGCGATCGGCAAGGGGCTGGCTTCCTCGTGCGAGGTCGACGTCGTCAACGTCGACGACGCCCCGGCCCAGTGGGACGGCCTCGGCTTGCTCGTCGTCGGAGGCCCCACCCACGCCCATGGCATGACCCGCCCCGGGACACGCAAGAGCGCACTGCAAGAGGTCGAGGGTGGAGTTCGCTCGGCGACCGGCTTGCGGGAGTGGTTGAGCGCTCTCCCGACCGCGTCGCGGAGAGTCCCCGTCGCGGTTTTCGACACGAGACTTCGCCGGGCTCGGTGGCTCACCGGTTCCGCGGCGCTCGGCGCGCGGAAGCTGCTGCTGAAGCGTCGCGGTGTTCCGTTGCTGCCGCCGGAGAGCTTCTTCGTGGACGTCGGCAAGAACGCCACGATCCTGTCCGACGGTGAGCAGGAACGCGCCGAGGCCTGGGGTATCCGGCTCGGGGCGCGGCTTCTGGAGACCGCGGCCGGATGACCTCAGGGTGCGAAAGCACCCACCAGGCGATGATCAGGCCACCCGAATTGGTCGCGCAGTGCACGCCCGACACGATCTGGTGGCTGCAACGGCCGATCGCGGTGGCCGGCTCTCTGCTGTTCACTCTGCCGTTCTTACTGCTTTTCGAAAGAAGGCGGACTCGTGGCGCCATCGAGGGGGTACGGCAAACGTGAGTGGCGCTTCGGCTTGTCCGCCGGCCGGGTGAGCGTTCCTCGGCGACCGGCCGGCGGTCATGTCGCGAAAGCCGCTTTCGGGACACCAGATGTCCCCAAAGTGGCTTTCGCGACACCCTTGGCCAGGTCAGGATCACGCATCCGGCCGCTCCGCCAACAGGCTCTGACACGTGAGGACCTTCGGCCCTCCACCGTCGACTCCGCTCGGAGGACGGTGAAGGACGAGCAACCGAAAGAATCGTGCCGGCCACAGCGGAAGGCGGAACCCCATGCGTGCACAGCGAGGAGATTGGCTGGTCATCAAAGGGCCGGCGGTCGGGAAGCCGGACCAGCGTGGCCTGATCATCGAGGTTCGCAATCCGGACGGAACACCACCCTATGTCGTGCGCTGGCCCCAGGACGACCATGTGTCCACGGTCTTTCCCGGCCCGGACGCCGTTGTCGTGACAGAGGAGGAGCAGAACGCCGCGGACGAAGCGGAGCGCGCCCGGCTCTCGGCCGTGCAGGAGGCCATCGCCGTGCGGCACTGGTCGTGACCGGTGACCGCCGTCCGCGCAGCCCGATCAGCGCGCAGGACAGATTGTGGCTGAAACTGGACGGGCCCGCCAACCCGATGCTCATCACGGCCGTGCTCTGGACGTCGACCGAAGTGGACCCCGAGCGCCTCAAGCGTGTGGTCGCGGACCGGCTGATCGGACGCTATCCGGTGTTCACCCGCCGCCCGGTCCTCGACGGTGGTACATGGTTTTGGGAGGACGACCTGGAGTTCAGCCTGGACCGGCATCTGACGGTGAGTGAACTGCCCCCGCCAGGGACCAGAGAGGTCCTGCAGGACCTGGTCGCGGCGCGGAGAGGACGGCTCCTCGATCCAGAGCATCCTTTGTGGACGATGGAGCTCGTCCGCGGTTACGGCGCGGGGTCGGCGGTCGTCTTGTGCTCGCACCATGCCATGGCGGACGGAATCCGGCTGGTTCAAGTCCTTTTCGGACTGTTCGACCCGGTGGCCGGGGACGCCCACCCGGCGAGAATCGGTGGGGTGGGGCCGCGTGGAGTCGACTTTTCCCGCGCGCCTTCGAGAGCCGCGGCGAAGGTGGTGAAAGCACTCAACGGGTTCGGCGAGCGACTGGAGGGACCGGTCGCGCGCGTGACCCTGGGCTGGCCGTTGCTCGGCCTGAGCACGGTGGCGGGTTTCACCGGCGCGGTCGCGGAGGCCGTGACGTCTGCGCTGCCGTCCCGTCCGGCCACCGCGGTGAGGTGGCTGATGGGGCAGGGGTTCACCGCGCGCAACACCGTCGAGGGTGCGCTCGGCCTTCTGGCGCCCGCCGCGTCCGGTGCGCTCTGGTCGGGAGAGCCTGGACCGGAGAAGACCGCCGCCTGGGGAAACGCCGTGCCGTTGGATCTCCTCGCCGCCGTGGGGCATGCCACCGGAACAAGCGTGAACGACGTGTGCGTGGCCCTCATCATGGCCGCTTTCGAGCGGTACGCCCAAGAAACCACTTCGGGAAGCGGCGAGGCGGAGATGAATTGGCTCATCCCGGTGAGCCGTTCGGACTTCGATGATGCGCTTCCTCGGGACCTTGGCAACGACTTCGCGCTGATACTGGCAGGTTTCCCCTTGCGCAAAAGGAACTTCCGAGAGCGGTTGGATGACGTGCACCGTCGTGTCTCGAGTATTCGCGAGTCACTCGAGCCGGCCCTGACGTTCGGCGTCCAGTGGCTGGCGGGCCGGGCACCGGAGATCGTCTCGGAACCTTTGACGCGGTTCTTCGCGGCCAAGGCGGTGGGTGTGCTGACCAATGTCCCGGGACCACGCCGGCCGGGCGAACTCGCCGGGGCTCTTGTCGAAGGAATCGTGGGCTGGGCGCCGTGCAGCGGGAAGCAAGCCGTCACGGTCTGTGTGTTCAGCTACGCGGGTTTCGTCCGGTTCGGTTTCGGGACCGATCGGTCGCTCGTGCCCGACCCCGGACTGCTGGTCACCGCGCTGGACGACGCGGTGACCGACGCCGTCGCGCTCACGAACCGGTGAGCGCGACGGCGCGCGCTGCCATGGTGTCGAGCAGCGCACGGGTGGTGAGCCAGGCGGCGGGCCTGATCACGTGCCAGTAGCGCGCTATCGCGTGCCGGGCGGCCGGGTCGGTGACGGTGATCCTGGTCTCGATGGTCAACCGGCAGCCCGTTCCCTCGCTCGGCGTCACGGTAAACCCCATGGCGATCGTGCCGCTGCGGGGATGGGCGAACTCGCGGAAGGATTCCGCCGTGACCTCGTACCACTCGGGAACGGCGGTCCAGAACCGGCCAGCCGCGCCCAGGACCAGCTCTTCCCCTGGCCGCTCGCCGAGAAAGACGCATCGTTCGCCGAGCATGGTCTCGCCGAGATCGGGACAGTGCCCGTGCCCGCGGAGCGTCTGGGGGAGGCCTCGCGCGCGGACGAGCGTCCGGACCAACGGCGAACGCACGTCCGCGGCCCGGAGCTCGCCGATCGCCCGGTACAGCGCGTCGGCCGGCACGTCGACCCGTGCGGTCTCCGCGAGAACGAAGGCCGGGCATGGCGCGAAGACGTCGAGCAGAGTGGGGTGGCCCGCCGTCGTGGACCGCCCACCTTCATGAAGCCGAGTTCCCGTGTCGCGCATCGCGAGGTCTCCTCTCCGGAAAGTCAAACGGTCGTCCGAACCCGTGTCCGGCGTCAGGGCCGAACGTCCCGCGCTCGGCGGGCCAACGACCCGGCACCTCGGGGCGGCGGGCACTGACCTGGCCGCCGTGACCAAGGCAGGCTTGGCTGTAGCGCTCCGTGGAAGGCGGTCGGAACATGACTGAAAGATCCGGCGACGGTCGGCCGAATCCGGTGGTGGCCGGGATGGACGGTTCGCGGTCCGCGGTGGAAGCGGCGAGATGGGCCGCGGGGGAGGCCCTGCGTCGCGGGCTACCCCTGCGGCTCGTGTCCGCGTACGAATCGGCCGGGCGTGACTACCCGACGTTGGAGGTCACCGCGGCGGAGGTGCGTGAAGCCATGCGGGAGACCGCGGTCCGGCGTTTGAGCGGCGCCCGGAAGACCGCGGCGGAGGCCGCGCCCGGCCTGGCCATCACGACGGAGGTCGTGGAGGGAGACCCGAAGGAGGTACTCGTCGAGGAATCGCGCCGGGCGGCTCTCGTGGTCCTCGGTTCTCGCGGATTCGGAAGTGTCGGCAGGTTCCTGCTCGGCTCTTCGGGACTCGCGCTGGCGAACCACGGACAGTGCCCGCTCGTGATAGTCCGCGATGGCGACGCGCGTCCCGGTCCGGTACTGGTCGGTGTCGACGGCTGGCCCGCCTCGGCGGCCGCCGTGCGCTTCGCTTTCCAGGAGGCGGCAGAGCTGAGAACCTCGGTGACCGCCCTCAGGACGTGGAGCGAGCTGGGCGCCGTTCAGCCAGGCGTGCGGCGTCTCGGCGGATCGAGAGTCGTCCACGACTCCGCGCGACGTGCCTTGGCCGTCGAGGTGTCTTCGGTGGCACACGAGTATCCGGATGTTCCTTTCGGCTGTGTGGTGGTCCGGGGACGAGCGGGCAAGACCCTCCGGGAGTACGGCGAACGAGCCGGTCTGATCGTGGTCGGAACCCGTGGCCGGAGCGGATTCGCCGGGATGCTGTTCGGCTCGGTGAGCCAAGGCCTGGCAGGCCGGGCATGGTGCCCGGTCGCCGTCGTCCGCGCGGATACCGAAATTCCGCAGTACACCAAGAAAGGAAGCAGAACATGAACGACGTCGAGAACGCGCGCGCGGCCAAGGAAGCACGGGACGCGATCGCCGCCGGATCCGGTCCGTCCCGTTCTTCGGGTGAGTTGGCGGAGGCGGCGATGCGGAGATACTTCGCCGCGGAGTCCTATCGCGCGCGGAAGCGTGAGGAACCGGCCGAAGAGGACGGAGAGCGTCCGTCATGACCGGAACGGCCGTCCGCGACGTCATGACCCGAAAGGTCTGCTCGGTGCTGAAGGGCACCCCGGTCGCGGAGATCGCGGGCGTCCTCGCGGGCCGGGGGATCAGCGCCGTCCCCGTCGTGGATGACGACCGCGCTGTCATCGGTGTCGTCTCGGAGGCCGACCTGTTGCTCAGGCAGGTCGAGTCGGTCGCCGCCCCGCGGCCGAAGTTGCCGGGTATCCGGTCCAGAGCGGACGGACGTACGGCGGAGAGCGTGATGAGCAGCCCAGCCATCACCGTCGAAGACGGCCTTCCGGTCGCGGAGGCGGCCCGCTTGATGGTGGGCCATCGCGTCAAGCGGCTACCGGTCGTCGACCGCGACGGCAAGCTGACCGGGATCGTCAGCCGGGCCGATCTCGTACGCGCCTTCGTCCGGACGGACGCGGAGATCCGTGACGAGGTCCTGCGGGACATCTCGGAACAGGTCCGGCGTCCGGCGAGGGGTGAGGTGCGGGCAGAGGTGGAAAACGGGGTCGTGACCCTGCGAGGCGTGGTCGAACGACGGAGCCAGGCCGTCGTGCTGTCGGCACTGGCACGGCGGATCGCCGGCGTCGTGAAAGTCGTCGACGAGCTCCGTTTCGGGTGGGACGACGAGGCGAACAGGCCGACCGGATGACGAAGTCCCGATGGCCCCCGTCTCGCGAAACGCTTCTCCTGGCCGGAGTGCTGGCGCTGCTCGCCGCGGGCGGTATCGCCCGCATCTGGGGCCCGGCGACGGCCTCGGTGCTGTGGGCGGGCGCCACCGTGGTGATGTTCGTACCGGCGACGCTCTGGGTACTCGCCGACCTGCGGGCGGGCAGATGGGGAGCCGACGTGCTCGCGGTGCTCGCGCTCGGTGGCACTGTCGCGGTCGGGGAGTACCTCGCCGGGGCGATCATCGCGGCGATGGTCGCGACCGGCCGGGTACTCGAAGCGGCCGCGCGTCGTCGGGCCGGCCGCGACCTGTCCGCGCTGCTGGCACGGGCACCGACTTCGACCCATGTGCGCCGGGGCGACCTCGTCGAGGTGGTTCCGGCCGCCTCCGTGCTACCGGGCGACTTGGTCGTCGTCCTGCCCGGCGAGGTCGTTCCGGTGGACGGCCTGGTCCGCGGTGAAGGGATCTTCGACGAGTCCGCCCTGACCGGAGAAGCGGAGCCCGCCGATCGTTCGGGGGAAGAGGTCCGCAGTGGTGTCGTCAACGCGGGCTCCGTTGTCGAAGTGGTGGCCTCCGCGACCGCCGACGCCAGCACCTACGCCGGGGTCGTCCGGCTTGCCGAGCAGGCCGCTTCGGCCACCGCGCCGATCGCGCGGCTGGCGGATCGGGTGGCGGTGTGGTTCCTGCCGACGGCACTCGTCATCGCCGCCCTCGCCTGGGCGTTCACCGCGGATCCGACGCGTGCGGTCGCGGTACTCGTCACCGCCACGCCTTGCCCGCTGCTCCTCGCCGTACCGGTCGCGGTGACCGGCGGAATGTCCCGGATGGCGCGGTCGGGTGTGGTCGTCAAGGACGGCGCCGCGCTGGAACTGCTCGGCCGGGTCCGCACCCTCGCGATGGACAAGACCGGCACCGTGACCGAGGGCCGCCCGGAGATCACTGCCGTGGTCTGCGCTCCGGACGACTCGGCCGATCGCGTTCTCGGTATCGCCGCGGCGGTGGAGCGGTACTCGCCGCATGTGCTCGCCGGATGTGTCCTGCGGGCGGCGAAGGCCGCTGGACTCGGGGTATCGCCCGCCGAGGTCGTGTCCGAGACGCCGGGCCGCGGGGTCGAGGGAATGGTGGACGGGAAGAAAGTCCGGGTGGGGAGGCGGTCCGGGAGCCTGCTTCCCGGCTGGGCGCACGGCGTGGAACGACGGGGAAGGCTCGACCTGGCCTCCGTGATCTGGGTCGAGGAGGACGACAAGCCGGTCGCCGCGCTGCTGGTACGGGACCGGCTCCGGCCGGACGCGGCCCGGACGCTGCGCCGTCTGCGCGCGGCGGGGCTGACTCGGATCGTCCTGCTCACCGGCGATCGCGTCGGCAACGCGGAGGAGGTGGCGGCGCTGCTCGGCCTCGACGACCTGCACGCCGAATGTTCTCCAGGGGACAAGATCTCGTTCGTAGGCGAGGAGAACGAACGCGCGGTCACCGCCATGGTCGGGGACGGGGTCAACGACGCTCCCGCCCTCGCGGCCGCGGGTGTCGGCATCGCTCTGGGCTCACGCGGTTCGACGGCGGCGGTGCAGGCCGCCGACGCGGTGATCTTGGACGACCGCATCGACCGGCTTGCCGACGCGGTGGACATCGCGCGCCGGGCGAGGCGACTGGCTGTCGAGAGCGCCGGGATCGGCACCGGCTTGTCCGTGCTCGCCATGCTCGCGGCGGCAGGCGGATGGTTGGCACCCGTGCTGGGGGCGTTGGTGCAGGAGGGGATCGACATCGCCGTCATCGGGAATTCGCTCCGTGCTCTTCTGGCTCCGCGAGCGTCTCGCCGTCGCGCGCCGGAAGGATTGGTCCGGCGATTCGCCGGCGAGCACGAAACCTTGCTGCCGGTCCGTTCCGCGGTGCGCCTGGCAGCGGACGCACTGGCCGAAGGCGCGGGGCCGGACGCCGATGACGCGGTCCGGCAGGCCGGCAAGGTGCTTACGGAGCGGCTTCTGCCACACGAACGGGCCGAGGAGGAACAGCTGTATCCGGCGGTGGCCGAAGTGCTGGGAGGTCCGGACAGCACGGCCACGATGAGCCGGGAGCACGCCGAGATCGAGCGGTTGATCCGTCGGCTGCGCAGGCACCTCGACGAGGCGCCGGACGGCATCCGGCCGGACCAGGTCGACGACCTCAGGGCGACCCTCTACGGCCTCGACGCGATTCTCACGCTTCACTTCGCGCAGGAGGAAGAGGCCTACTTCACGCTTTGAGGGGCATGCGGTTGTCGTCGTCTGGCTGGCTCTCGGCCCGCGTCCCGGCGCTGTCGGTGTCGCGAAAGCCATTTTTCGGGACGTGTGGGAGCAGCGGGTTCGTGTCGGCGACAAAGCGTCAGTTCACTGATTGGTGGTCGAACGTCGGCGTTCGACCATCGGCGATCCGAGGGCGGTGGTCCAACGCGGTCAGCTCGAAGGCCCACGCCAGGTCGTCGGCTCCGACCACGCCTGCCAGACCGCCGGCCCGGGTGACCAGGACGAGGTCGCGGCCGGATCGGGGAAAGCCTCGCTCCATGAGCGAGGCGACCTCTGCGTCGGCGCCGACGACCGTGACCGCCTGATCCTTCCGCGCGACGTCGGTGACCCTGGTCGCACGCCGGGCGTCGGCGGGCAGCTTGCTCAGATCGCCGAGGCTGACGATGCCGACAGGAACGCCGTCGAACGACATCACCGGGAAAACCCGTTCGTGGCCGGCACCCGCGGCGTATTCGGCGAAGGCGTCCACCGTCCACCAGCCGGGCGCGATCACCGGTGAGGAATTCATGATGTCGCCCACCCGCAACCCAGCGAGCCGCTCGCGCAACGGACCGGCGGCGAATTCGGCCTGTGCCGCGAAGATCAGGAACCAGCCGAGCAGGACGAGCCAAAGGCCGGTGAACTGTCCGAGGAAGAGCAGTTGCGCGAAACCCGCCACGGCCAGGACGGCGCCCAGCACTTGGCCGGACCTGTCGGCGATGGCGCCTGCCCGGGCACGGTCCCCTCGCCGCCACCAGATGACCGCCCTCAGGATCCTGCCGCCGTCCAGTGGCGCGCCGGGCAGCAGGTTGAACACCGCGAGCAGGAGGTTGCTGACCCCCAGCCACGCCAGGCCACCGACCGGCAGCGGTGGCAGCGCCCCCGCGGCCAGGACGGCGCCACCGAGCGCGGTGCCGCCGATCAGCAGACTGGCGAGCGGGCCCGCCACCGCGATCCGGAAGTCGGCTTTCGGTGTCGGAGGTTCGTCCTCGAGCTCGGCGGCGCCACCGAGAATCCAGAGCGTGATCCGCCTGACCTTCACGCCGTGGCGCCGCGCGACCGCGGCGTGGGAGAGCTCGTGGAGAAGAAGCGAAGTGAGGAAGCCCGTCGCGGTGAGCCCACCGGTGATCCAGTACCACGAGGTGTGCACACCCGGAGCCGCTTGGGGCAGGACGACCGACGCGAGGAGGTCGGTGATCAGGTAGAGCACGACGAGTACCGACCAGTGGGCCCGTACGACGACCCCGGCCCACCGGCCGAGCGGGATGGCGGTGCGGAACATCGGATTCCCTTCCCCCGGCGTCGCCGACCGGTGTTTCGCGGATCGGACCCGTCCAACGGTTCTCGGGGCGCGGGCGGGCGGCTAGGGCCGAACAGCCCCGATCGCGAGGCCGTCCGGCGAGCCGGGACCTTCGGCACTTTCGACCGGTGCCGCCGCCGGAACACGGTGGGCCCGTAGGGCTGACAACGGACCGAGGAGACACGAATGCAGGAGAAACGCTGGACCGTGGAGATCTTCATCGACGAGCACGAAGCGCGGACACGCGCGACCGCGCGACTGGTCAACCGGGATGACACCGGCTTGACGGGGGTGGGGGTCGCGCGACTCAATCCGCTGGACGCGAATGTGCCCGAGATCGGTGACGAACTGGCCGCCTCCCGTGCGTTGAGCGAGCTCGCGCACCGGTTGCTCGACGCGGCCGCGGCGGATATCGAGGGCGTCACCGAAAAGCCCGTTCATCTCGGCAGCTGACCCGCCGAGGCCCGGCCGTGGGGACGAAGTCCCGGCGCGCCGGGACCTTGGACAGCAGAGCGGCGACCGCACCTCCGGTGAGCATGGATTCCATGGAAGGCCAACGTCCGGAGGGAAAGCGATGAGCTACGTACGCGACTTGTCGGCGGTCAGCCTCGTCGACGCCGAATCGGCGGGCGGGAAAGGCGCGAATCTCGGTGAGCTGATCACCGCCGGATTCTCCGTCCCTCCGGGGTTCGTCGTGCTTCGTGAGGCGTATCTCGCCTCACTCGACGAAGCGGGTGTGCGTGGTGAGATCGCGGAGCTGCACGAGAAGGCGCTCGCGTCCGCGGACGTGCCGGAGCAGCTGTCCGGGCTGTGCGACGAGTTGCGCGCTTTGGTCCACCGGGCGGGGATGACGGCCGCTGTCCTGACCGAGGTGATCGATGCCTATCACGGGGTCGGGCAGTCGACGCCCATCGCGGTCCGATCCTCGGCGACGGGGGAGGACGGTGCGGAAGCCTCGTTCGCCGGCATGAACGCCAGTTTCACCAACGTATGGGGGGACAACGCCGTCCGGGAGCGGATCGTCGACTGCTGGGCGTCGTTGTTCTCCCCTCGGGTGATCGGATACCGGGCCGGCCGTGGCTTCACCGGAGAACCCGCGATCGCCGTGGTGGTACAGAAGATGATCACCGCCGATCGCTCCGGGGTCATCTTCACCGCGGACCCGCGTTCCGGCGATCGGGACCGCCTGGTGATCGAGGCGGTCTTCGGTCAAGGCGAAGCGATCGTCTCGGGTGCGGTCGAACCGGATACCTACTTGGTGGCCAAGGAAGACCTGCAGCTGGTTTCGGCGCGGGTCGGCAGCAAGTCCCACAAGATCATCGCCGAGGTGGGCGGGGGAGACGTCAAAGTCGCGCTTCCCGCGCAGACGGCGGGCCGCCGGGTCCTCGACGACGCGACCGTCCTCGAGCTGGCACGGCTCGCGACCAGGATCGAAGACCACTACGAAACGCCCCAGGACATCGAGTTCGCCATGACGGGCAAGGAGATCTGGGTCGTCCAGTCCCGGCCGGTCACCACGCTGCCGCCGGATCGTGAGCAGACGCCGGACGTCCTCGTCACGGGATTGGCCGCGTCGCCGGGCATCGGGGGCGGAGCGGTACGTGTGCTGCGTGATCCGGCCGAAGGCGGGCAGTTGCGGGACGGCGAGGTCCTGGTCGCACCGATGACCAACCCCGACTGGGTACCCGCGATCCGGCGGGCTTCGGCGCTCGTGACCGACGGTGGCGGCATGACCTGCCACGCCGCCGTCGTGGCGCGGGAGCTGCGGGTTCCCTGCGTCGTCGGCACCGGTGACGCGACACGGGTACTCGCGGGACGCGGACCTGTCACGGTCGACGGCACCACCGGAGAGGTGCGGTCCGGCTACACCCGGCCCCAGGCGCACACCGAACCGATCGCCGCGCCCGTCGCGGCCGAGACGATCGGAACCCGGCTGTACGTGAACCTCGCCATGCCGGACCATGCCGAGGAGGCCGCCGCGCGGCAGGTCGACGGGGTGGGATTGCTCCGGGCGGAGTTCTTGCTGACCGAGGCGCTGGACGGGCGCCATCCCCGTGACCTCATCGCCAAGGGCGAACAGGAGTCCTTTGTGGACTCGATGGCCGAGTCCCTGCTGCGGATCACGCGTCCGTTCGGCACCCGCCCGGTCATCTACCGGACGACCGACCTGCGCAGCAACGAGTTCCGCGGACTCGCCGGGGGTGAGGCCTACGAAGCCGTCGAGAGCAATCCGATGATCGGCTACCGCGGCTGCTTCCGTTATGTACGGGAAAAGGACCTGTTCGACCTCGAACTGCGCACACTCGCCCGGGTGCGGGAACAGACACCGAACCTGCACGTCATGATCCCGTTCGTCCGTACGAAGTGGGAGCTGGAGGCCTGCCTCGAGCTGATCGACGCGAGCCCGCTCGGAAGGCAGCGTGGACTGCGTCGGTGGATCATGGCGGAGGTCCCGTCGGTGGTGCACTGGCTTCCGGAGTACGCCGGGATGGGCATCGACGGTGTGTCCATCGGCAGCAACGACCTCACCCAGCTGGTTCTCGGGGTGGACCGGGATTCGGCGGTCTGCGCGGAACTGTTCGACGAAGCCGACCCCGCCGTGCTCGACACCATCGGACGGATCGTCGGCGCCGCCCGGGACGCGGGGATCACCTCCTCTTTGTGCGGTCAGGCACCTTCGGTGAAGCCGGGCTTCGCGGAGCACCTCGTGCGGTTCGGGATCACGTCGATCTCCGTCAACCCCGACGCGGTGGACGCGTCCCGGCGCGCGATCGCGGCCGCGGAACGGCGGGTCCTGCTGGACGCCGCCCGATGAACGCGATCGAGATCCGCGGCCTGCGGAAGAGCTTCGGCCGCACCCAGGCGTTGGACGGACTGGACCTGACCGTCCGGACCGGCGAAGTCCACGGCTTCCTCGGGCCGAACGGCGCGGGCAAGACGACGACGTTGCGGCTCCTGTTGGGACTGCTGAAGGCCGATGCCGGCGAGATGCGGCTGCTGGACGGGGACCCCTGGCGTGACGCGGTGTCGCTTCACCGGCGTCTCGCCTACGTGCCCGGCGAGGTGGCTCTCTGGCCGACCCTCACCGGCGGTGAGGTGATCGACCTGCTCGGCAGGCTTCGCGGCGGCATCGACGTGCGCCGGCGTGACCGCTTTCTGGACCTGTTCGATCTCGATCCGACCCGCAAGGGACGCGCGTATTCGAAAGGCAATCGCCAGAAGGTCGCCGTCGTGGCCGCGCTGGCCTCCGACGCCGAACTGCTCCTGCTCGACGAACCGACCGCCGGCCTCGATCCGCTGATGGAAGACGCCTTCCGCGGGTGCATCCGGGAGGAACGCGACCGCGGCCGGACCGTGCTGTTGTCCAGCCACATCCTTTCCGAAGCCGAAGCGCTGTCCGACCGCGTGAGCATCATCCGGGGCGGACGCGTGGTCGACACCGGGAGCCTCGACGAACTCCGGCACCTGACGCGGACATCGCTCACCGCGCGGCTGACCGGACCACCGGACGGGCTCGCGGCACTGCCCGGTGTCCACGATTTCAGCCAGGACCGGGAAACCGTCCGGCTGACCGTCGACAACGCGGAACTCGGTGTGGTTCTCGCCGCGCTCGGCCGCGCCGGAGTCCTGGGTCTGACGAGCCAGGCTCCGACGCTGGAGGAACTCTTCCTGCGCCATTATCGCGAGCCTGCCCTGGAACCTCGATGAGCACGCTGACCGGGACCGGCGTACTCTTCCGCCTCGCGCTCCGACGCGAGCGCCTGCGTGTTCCCCTGTGGACACTCGCCTTCGCGGCCACCACCGCCGGAGCGGCTGCCGCCACCGCGGACCTCTATCCGTCCCAACGAGAACTGACCGTACTCGCCGAGGCGGTCAACGCGGTGCCCGCGCTGGTCGCCTTCTACGGGCGCATCTACGACCCCACCTCGCTCGGTGCCGCCGCGGTGCTCAAGCTGACCGGTTTCGGTGCCGCGTTGGTCGCGTTGCTGCTCATCACCACGGTGGTCCGTCACACCAGGGCGGAGGAGGAGTCCGGCAGACTCGATCTGCTCGGCTCCGGCGTGCTCGGCAGGCACGCGCCGCTCGCCGCGGCGCTCGCGGTCACCGTCGTCGCGGGACTGGCCGTCGGGGTCCTGACCGCCGGTGGACTCGTCGTCTCGGGGTTGCCCTTGGCGGGGTCGGTGGCGTTGGGGGCAGGTTGGATGACGACGGGGTGGGCGTTCGGGGGGATCGCGGCGGTCATCGCGCAGTTGTGCCGGTCCGCGCGCCTGGCCACCGGGATCACCGGGGGCGTTCTCGGACTCGCCTACCTCGTGCGCGCCATCGGGGACTCCGGGCCGGAATGGCTGTCCTGGCTGTCCCCGGTCGGCTGGGCGCAGCAGATCCGTCCGTTCGCCGGGGAACGCTGGTGGGTCGTGGCGCTTCCCCTCGCGTTCGCCACCGTGCTGGTGCTCGTCGCGGTCCGGCTGAGTGACCGCCGTGACCTCGGGGCGGGCCTGCTGGCCGACCGCGCCGGCCCCGCGCACGCCGGCTGTGGTCTGCGAAGCATCGGTGGCCTGCTCTGGCGGCTCAACCGCACGGGCCTGCTCGCCTGGACGGCGGTCTACCTGGTCCTGGGTCTCGTCATCGGCAACCTTGCCGGCGGGATCGGCAAGTTCCTGGACAACCCCCGGGCCGAGCGGCTGATACTCGCCTTGGGCGGGGAAAAAGCCCTGTCGGACGCGTTCTTCGCGCTGGAACTCGGTATCGCCGGGGTCGTTGTCTCGGTGTACGCGATATCCGCGCTCACGCACTTGCACACCGAGGAGGAGGCACTCCGGGTCGAGCCGCTCCTCGCCTCGTCCGTCTCGCGAACCCGGCTGCTGACCGGCTATCTGCTTCTCGCGATCGCCGGGAGTGTTGTCCCGCTGCTCGCGGCCGGCGTGGGCGCCGGACTCGCGAGCGGCTTGCAGACCGGGAACCCCGGTGCCGAGATCGGCAGGCTGACGGCCGCCGCGCTGGTGCAGCTGCCCGCGGTTTGGGTACTCGCGGGGTTGGCGTGCGCCTTGTTCGGGCTGTTCCCGCGCAGGCTCGGGCTGGCCTGGGTGGTGCTGGCGGCGGTCGTCGTGGTCGGTGAGTTCGGCGTGCTCTTCGGCGTTCCTCAACTGGTCCTGGACCTTTCCCCGTTCACCCACCTCCCCAGCCTGCCGGGTTCGACGGCGGGCATGACGTCCATTCCCTGGCTGGTCCTGACCACCTGCGCCTTGCTCGCGGCCGGTATGGCCGGCTTCCGGCGCCGAGACATCGCGGCTTGACACCTTTCGGAAAGGAGATCGAGATGAGCAGACGTCGTCGAGTGCGCGAGGTGATGCGCGGCCAAGTGCTCACGGTGCGACCGGAGACCCCGTTCAAGGCGATCACCGTTCTTCTCGCGTCGTGGGGAGTGAGCGGTGTGCCTGTGGTGGACGACGAAGGCAGGGTGGTCGGCGTCGTGTCACAGCGCGATCTGCTGGAACGGCAGATCCGGCACCGCCTGCTGCGCGTCCGCCCCCGGTTGCGGCGCAAAGTCGAGGGAAGCCGGGCCGACGAGTTGATGACCGCGCCCGCGATCACGGTGACGCAGGACGTCGGCGTGGACGAAGCGATCCGGCGGATGGAGGTTCACCGGGTGCACCGGCTCCCGGTCCTCGACGACGACGGGAAACTGGTGGGCATCGTCGGGAGATCCGAGCTCCTGCGCGGCTTTCTCCGTTCTGATGCGGACTTGCGAGAGGAGGTCCGCACCGAGGTCGTCAAACGCGCGATGGCGATCGATCCCGACACGCTGTCGGTCTCCGTGCACAACGGCGTCGTGACGGTGCGGGGCCAGGTCGAACGCACGGGCATGATCCCGGTGATCGTGGCGCTCATCCGTCGGCTCGACGGCGTGGTGGACGTCCGTGAGTACCTCACCGCGGAGATGGACGACAGCCATCTGCCGATCGAGGAACCGGTCGGCAAGGGCGTCATCGAGGCGTTGAAGCGTCATTCTTGACCGGCACGGCCTCCTTCCGGCCGGTGGCGTCGGGCCGGGGATCGTGACTGGCGCGGGTTGGTGATGGCGTGCCCCGATTGATGTCCGGTTCACGCGAGGGGCGTGAGTGGCAAAGAGGGTTATTGGCAGGTAAGTCAAAGGTGTCGTTTTCGGGCGTGGTGCCGGACGGCCTTGCTCCGCTGGACCGCGTCCCTCACTGTGTGGATTTCAGTGCGTTGGATGACCTGAAATCCACACAGTCCGGCGAGACGTCCCCTGTCGCGACCGGTTCAGGAGAGGTGTGTGGAAATAGGGACACCCAACGTCCCTGTTTCCATACACTCCCAACCGACGCAACCTTTGCCTTACCCCTCGCCCCCCGCGCAAAGCGCCCAATCAGACGCATATGGCGGAATCGATATCCCTATGCCCAGCAGATGAGCACACGGCAGGCGACTTTCCCCTCGATAACCTCTTTACCGTCGGCGTGTCAGCCGCGGAAGAGCGCGACCTTGAGCGCGTCGCTGTCCTGGGGCCGGGCGAAGACGTCGTAGGCCTCGTCCATCTCGTCGAGCCCGAACCGGTGGGTGATGAACCGGGTCGTGTCGAGCCGTCCCGCCGCGAGCATCCGCAGCAGCATCGAGGTGCTCGACGTGTCGACGAGACCCGTGGTGATGGTGATGTCGCGGATCCAGAGGTCTTCCAGATGCAATGTCGCGGGCGCGCCGTGGACACCGACGTTCGCGACGTGCCCGCCGGGCCGCACGATTTCCGTGCACAACTCGAAGGTCTCGGGCACGCCGACCGCTTCGATCGCGACGTCCGCGCCGAGACCACCGGTGAGTTCGGCGATCGCCGCGGCCGGATTCTCCCCGGGCTGGAGGAGGACGTCCGCGCCGAAACTCTTCGCGGCGGCGAGCCTGCTGGGTTCCTTGTCGATCACCACGATGGAACTCGGTCCGAACAGCTGCGCCGTCGTGATCGCGGCGAGCCCGATCGGGCCGGCCCCGACGATCGCGACGCAGTCGCCTGGCTGCACTTTTCCGTTGCGAGCGCCGACTTCGTAGGACGTCGGCATGATGTCGGCCAGCATCAGCGCGGCTTCGTCCGCGACACCTTTCGGCAGCACATAGGTGGAGGTCTCGGCGAACGGAACCCGCACGAACTCCGCCTGCACGCCGTCGATCCGGTGACCCAGGATCCAGCCTCCGCCGCCGAGACACTGCCCGTAGACGGCTTTCCGGCAGTATTCGCACCGTCCGCAGGCGGTGATGCAGGAGACCAGCACGCGATCGCCCGGCTTCAGGGTCGTCACCGCGTCGCCGACCTCCATGATCGTGCCGACGGCCTCGTGACCGAGGACCCTGCCGGGCTCCACGGCCGGGACGTCGCCTTTGAGGATGTGCAGATCGGTGCCGCAGATGGTGACCGCGTCGACGCGGACGATCGCGTCGGTCGCCGCGGCGAGCACCGGCTGGGGCCGATCGGTCCAAGCCCGTCGTCCTGGTCCGTCGTATACGAGAGCCTTCATGCTTCCTCCTTGTTTTCGGAAAGGCCTGCTGGTTCGAGCGTGTCGTCCGATCGCCGCTCGACACAGGGCCCAAAGCCCCTGCGGGGCGCGACGTCCGGCCGCATCACCCGAACTCTTGAAGGCCACCTGCTCGCGCTCACTCTTTCCGCAGTGGCAGGACGACGTCGGTGACGTAGAGAGCGGGGTCCGGCGTGCTGTCCGGCCCACGGAGGTACAACTCCCGTGGTGCTCCAGCGGGTTGACGACCGCTTTCCCGGACCCACTCGTATACGGCTTCATACGCCGCACTGATCTCGTCGTAAGGTCCGTGATGCGAGGTGCGTACGGCAGGCCCGCCCGCGAGGGTGACGATGTCGATATCGCCTTGCGCCGGGAGGCCGCCGGGGATGGGCAGGTAGAGGTCGAGATCGAGCTTTTCGCCCGGTAGGAAGTCACCCCGATAGGCCGCTTGGGGAGGGCCGCTCGGCGCGGTCCCGGCTTCGGCGACGAAGGCGTACAACGTTTCGTATCCCGCTCCCACGCACTCGCCGATGTCGGCGATCGTGGTGTGGCGGCGCAGATGTGCGGCGGTGAGGGCTTCGAGTTCGGTGAGTTCCACTGGATAGGTCATGACACGAGCATCAGGCGCCGGGCGACCGCGGCAGAGGAGCCAAGGTCCCTTCCCAGACCGTCCTAGGTCACCGGCATACCAGCGACCACCACTGCCTGATCGGATGCTCAGTGGAGCGCGACGGTGAGCAGGACGGCGCTGTCGAGGAACGCCGCCAGACTGTGCCGCTCCGGTGGGATGGCGGTGAGCTGACCGTGGTCGAGGAGCCGGTCGTGGTCGTGGGTGCTCAGGCGAACCCGTCCGGTGATGACGTGCAGTGTCGCGGCCGAGGGCGAGTCGTGTTCCGCCAATTCGGCGCCCTCGGCCAGCGCGATGAGGGTGACCCGCTGGGAGTTGCCTGCCACCAGGGTCCTGGCGGCACGTCGGGAGTGGTGTTCGCGGGCTTGCTGGAGCAGTTCGGCGGCCAGGACGCCGACGTCCGCGACCTCGGGACGGCCGCGCCTCGCACGCTCGGTGGGCTGTTCCTGTTCGCTCACTGCCATGGGGGTTCTCCTTCTCCCAGCGAGGTGTCAGGGCGATTCGTGTTCGAACGATCCGGTCGTCCGCCGGGGGCGGATGGCCGAACCCGCGACGCCGGACAGCGTGATCGTGATGGCCAGCCCGATGGCCAGGTTGATGATCGCCGTCGCAAGCCGTGCGTCCAGTGCGGCACCCAGGCTCAACGGGATCACGACGGCGATCGCGGTGAACAGCACCATGATCCAGCCGAAGAACGTCCGGGGCTTCGGTGCCGTCAGCAGAAGAAGATGAAGCAGGGCTGTCGCCGCGAGGGCGATGGCCGCCGACGCGAGCGAGTAGGTGAGGCTGCTCGCGCCACCCCAGGCACCTTCGCGGCTGGGCGCCAATACGGCGACTTTGACCAGGCCGCGCGCGATCAGGATCCCGACGATCGCGGTCAGGGCGGCGGTCACCGCAGTCGCGGCACCGCCCGCCCACAGCCGTGCTCCGTTGACAGCAGGTCGCTCTTCTTCCTCGAAGTCGTTGTCCATGGTGAAACCTTGCTCGCCGGCTCAGTCGCGCAGAAGGGGCCGAGGAACCCCGATGGCGGGACCAACGACCTGTGAACCGGGAGCGCCGCGGTCCGCGGTGCGTTCGGCTGCGCACCGGACGTGTCGCGAAAGCCACTTTCGGGGCATCAGACGTCCCCAAAGTGGCTTTCGCGACACGCAGCCGGTCCGCACGGGCGGCGGCCCACCGCTCACGCCTTGCCGGTTGGCGTGATGACGGTGCCTTCGGTGCCCCGCAGCATCGCGGCGGGTGAGTCGAGGGCACCGATGGCGGCGGTGTTGCCGGTGAGTTCGACGAAGCGGCAGGCGGCGTCGACCTTCGGACCCATCGAACCGGCCGGGAAATCGCGGGACCGCAGCCGTGCCGGTGTGGTGTGGTGGATCGGAGAGGCGTGCGGGGTGCCGTAGCCGTCGATGACCGCGGGCACGTCGGTGAGCAGCAGCAGCGCGTCGGCGTCCAGGGCTTCGGCGAGCAGGGCCGCGGTCTGGTCCTTGTCGACGACGGCCTCGACGCCCCGCAACCGTCCGGTGTGTTCGTCCCGCACCACGGGGACACCGCCCCCGCCGGCGCAGACCACGAGCGTGCCTGCCTCGACGAGCGCGCGGATCACCGGAGTCTCCACCACGCGCTGCGGGCTCGGCGACGGGACGACCCTGCGCCAGGACGAGCCGTCCTGGCGGACGGTCCAGTCACGTTCGGCGGCCAGTGCGGCGGTCTGCTCCTCGGTGTAGACCGGGCCGACGAACTTGGCGGGATCGCTGAACGCGGGATCGGCGACGGACACGAGCGTCTGCGTCATGAGTGTGGCGACCTGCTTGCCGGGCACGACGTTCCGCAGCGCCTGGCCGAGCAGGTAGCCGATCATGCCCTGGGTCTGCGCACCGAGGACGTCGAGCGGGTAGGGCCGGGTCAGTGCGGGGTCCGCCGCGCTCTCCAGTGCCAGCATTCCGACCTGGGGGCCATTGCCGTGGGTGAGCACGACTTCGTGTTCGGTGGCGAGTTCCGCGAGTGCCTCGGCGGCGGCGAGCACGTTGACCTGCTGGAGGTCGGCGTCCGGCCGTTCACCGCGGCGCAGCAGGGCATTGCCGCCCAGTGCGACGAGAATGCGCACGGTCAGCTCCCCAGCGTGGCGACCAGGATCGCCTTGATGGTGTGCATCCGGTTCTCTGCCTGCTCGAACACCAGCGACGCCGGAGACTCGAAGACGTCGTCGGTGACCTCGACACCGTCCAGCCCGAATTCCTCGAACGCCTCGGCTCCCACCTCGGTCTCGCGGTCGTGCAGCGCGGGCAGGCAGTGCAGGAACCGGACGCCGGGGTTTCCGGTGGCGCCGAGTGTCTTGGCCGTGACCTGGTACGGCGCCAGCAGCGCGACCCGTTCGTGCCAGGTGCCGGCGGGTTCGCCCATGGACACCCAGACATCGGTGTGAAGGAAGTCCGCACCCGTCACGGCTTCCTCGACGTCGTCGGTGACGGTGATCCGGGCGCCGCTGACCGCGCCTTCGGCCAGGCAGGTCGTCAGGTACTCCTCGTCCGGCCAGAGCGCGCGGGGGCCGGCCAGCCGGACGTCCATACCGAGTTTGGCGCCCATCGCGAGCAGGGATCGGGCGACGTTGTTGCGGGTGTCGCCGAGATAGCAGAAAGCGATCTCCGGCAGGGGTTTCGTGCTGTGCTCCCGCATGGTGAACACGTCGCACAGCGATTGCGTGGGGTGGCTCGTCGCGGTGAGTCCATTGTAGACCGGCACGCCGGAGTACCGGGCCAGCTCTTCGACGGTGGCCTGCTCGTGGCCGCGGTACTCGATGCCGTCGTACATTCGGCCGAGGACGCGAGCGGTGTCACGGGCGGATTCCTTGTGCCCGAGGTGGGCGTCCTGGGGACCGAGGTAGGTCGTGGTCGCTCCTTCCTCGGCGGCGGCGACCTCGAACGCGCATCGGGTGCGGGTGGAGGCCTTCTCGAAGATGAGCGCCAGATGCTTGCCCACCAGCCGGTTTTGCGCGATCCCGGCGTAGGCCGCGGATTTGAGCTGGGCGGCGAGGTCGAGCAGGAAGAGGAGTTCTTCCTTGGTGAAGTCGAGTTCGGTGAGGTAGCTGCGGTTGCGCAGGTTGAAGGCCATTTCGGATCCGTTCAGCTCGGGTCGCGGTCGATCGGGCAGGTCATGCAGCGCGGGCCGCCACGGCCGCGTCCCAGCTCGCTTCCGGCGATGGTGACGACTTCGATGCCGCTCTTGCGCAGCATGGTGTTGGTGGCGACGTTGCGTTCGTAGCCGAGGACGACCCCGGGGGCGACGGCGAGGTAGTTCGTCCCGTCGTCCCATTGCTCCCGCTCGGCGGCTCGGATGTCCTCGTCGGTGCTGAGCAGCGTGACCTCGGGAACCTGCAGGACCTCGGCGAGGGTGTGCCAGAGGTTCCCGTTGGCGCGCACGCTCAGGGTGGAGGGCTCTTCTCCCGCGGTGACGGTCCAGCTGCGGGAGTCGTGGTCGAAGTAGGGGTAGACCACGAAGGTGGCGCGGTCGACCATGCTCATCACCGTGTCCAGGTGCATCGTGGCGTGGGAGTGCGGAAGCTCCACGGCGACGACGGTGTGTGCCTGTCCGGACGAGAACAGCGCCTTGGCGAGGATTTCCACGGCCATGGGCGTGGTGCGCTCTCCCATTCCGATGAGGACGGCACCTTCGCCGAGGACGTGCACGTCACCGCCTTCGATCGTGGCCGGCTGGTGACTGACGTCGTCATCACCGTAGTAGGTGTGGAATCCGGCCCCGGCGAACATCGGATGGTGGCGGTAGATGGCCCGGGTGTGCAGGGATTCGCGTTGCCGGGCGGGTTTCGCCATCGGGTTGATCGAGACACCGCGGTACACCCAGCAGGAATCGTCACGCTGGAACAGATGATTGGGCAACGGCGGGAGGACGAAGTCGTCGGCGGCGAGGGTGTCCCATCGGAGACTCCGCGCTCGCAGCGGGGAAAGGTCGGCTTTGAGGACTCCGCCCACCAGGTACTCGGCCAGATGCTCGCCGTCGAGGTCGTCGAACAGGGCCCGCAGTGGCGCGACCAGCGCCGGGCCGAGGATTTCAGGGGTGCACACGCGGTCCAGCACGAACGCCCGGCCCTCGGGGAGTGCGAGCGTTTCCGCCAGCAACTGGCCGTAGTAGTGCACGCGGACACCCTTGTCTCGCAGAGCTTCGGCGAACGCGTCGTGTTCCTGCTTCGCTTTCTTGGCCCAGAGGACGTCGTCGAAGAGCAGTTCGCCGATGTTGCGAGGGGTCAACCGGCTGAGTTCGAGGCCGGGACGGTGCACGATGGCCTGCCGCAACCGGCCGACCTCCGAATGAACGGCGAAAGTCATGACTGCTCCTGCGTTTCGGACGGCGACGTGGGGGCATCTTCGACGTTCGCGCCGTTGGTCCCGTTGGGGGAGAGGAAATAGGGGCTGTCCGCGGGATAGCGGATGGGGGAGACGGGGGTCTCGCCGTACTCCTTGCGCTGGGATTTCATCCAGACGTAGACGGGGATGCCGAGGAAGAAGACGAACACGCCGTAGTACACCGCCTGGTATCCGCTGCCCGCCAGGGCCCAGAAGCTGAACAGCAGCGCGAAGGCGGTCACGACCAGGTCGCGGACCAGATGCGGCCAGTTCAGCGCGCGGCCCTGGACGATGAGCCAGTAGAGATGCGCGGCGGCGGAGTACAGGTAAGGGATCACCGCGGTGAAGACACCCAGCAGCACCACATTGGTGAACACGGACTGGAAGTTCCAGTAACCCAAAGCGGTGAGCACCGACGCCAGCACGGTGGCGGCCAAGATGCCGAAGACCGGGATCTCCTTCTTGCTCAGCTTGGCGAACTGGGCCGGGAACAGCCGGTCGCGGGCGGCGGCCATCGGCATTTCGGCGCAGATCAACGTCCAGCCGTTCAGGCAGCCGAGCCCGGAGACGATCGCCACCACGGCCATGGCCTGCCCGGCCCAGCTCCCCCCGAAGATGGCGGTGGCCGAATCGGAGAACGGTGCCGTCGAGTCGATCAGGGCGCCCTGCCCCACGGTGCCGAACACCGTGACGGTTCCCAGAACGTAGACGACGGCGCAGACCAGCGTGCCGAGCACGGTCGCCCGGGACACGTTCCGGCTCGGGTCGCGGACGCGCCCGGCGGCCACCGAGGCGGTTTCCAGGCCGAGGTAGCTGAACAACGCGATCGCGGCCGCCGCGGAGATGGCCCCCAGCCACGACAACCCGCTGGGATTGAACGAACCGAGGTTCTCG
Source organism: Amycolatopsis sp. TNS106 (assembly GCF_019330265.1). NCBI lineage: Bacteria > Bacillati > Actinomycetota > Actinomycetes > Pseudonocardiales > Pseudonocardiaceae > Amycolatopsis > Amycolatopsis sp. TNS106. Next base: position 1,180,765 of record NZ_CP024972.1, read on the forward strand.
ACCTTGATGAAGAACAGCCCGATGGTCGCCATGAACACCAGCGGTACGAACTTGAGGATCGTGGTGACGATCTGGAACCATGCGAGGTTCCGGACGCCGGAGATGGTGATCGCGGCCGGTAGCCACAGGCCGATGAGCGCGATGGCGATCGACCACCACGGGTTGTGCTCCTTGTTGACGAACACTTCCACGTAGCCGACCCAGGCGACCGCGATACCGGCGTTGCCCACCCACGCGGTGAGCCAATAGGCCCAGGCGGTGACGAAGCCACCGAAGTCGCCGAAAGCGTCCCGTGCGTACAAGTACGGTCCGCCCGAGCCCGGCACGCGTTTGTTGAGCCAGCCGAACACCAGCCCCAGAGCCAAGGCGCCGATGGTGACCAAGGCGAAGGCCAGGAGACTCGACAGGCCGTACGGGGCCAGTGACGAGGGCAGGGCGAACACGCCCGTGCCGATGATCGAGCCGACCACCAGCGCCGTCGCGGTCGGCAAGCCGAACCTCTTCGAGAACTCTTTGCCCGTCGTCGGGGCTGGTGCGGATCCGCCCGGTTGTTCCTGCTCCGCCATCAGTCTGTCCGATCTTCCGTTTGCAGGGCTCGTTTGCCGGAAGGCAAAGGTGGGACGAAGGGTCGAGGTGGTCGTGAGTGTCGATTCGGGTTGTCGAGAGGTAGGGCGAATGTGCGGTCGCGGTGGGGCCCTGACCGGGAACTCAAGAGAATCCGAGGCGATACCCACGATCGACCCGCTCCGGACGACACGGTCGCCTGTCCTCGACAAAGGATCTACCTACGGCGCGGCAGTGCCATGGGGCTTAGGTCCGCGGTCGATGGGTCGAAGGACCGGATCGGGCGGCAGCGTGCCGAAGGTCCCGGCTCGCCGGGGACCACAGCCACTCCCGTGTGTTCCCTCCGGGAAAGAAGCTTGAAGACAGGCCGTCGACATCCGTGTCCCGTGGACGACCCTGATCGAGGAGAGCATCATGCGAACACAGCCGGGTATCGTCACGGCGGTCCGGCGACGGCTTCACGTCGGCCGGAATCCGCTCGTCCGTCTCTCGGACCGGGTGGAGGCGGCACTGGTGATCGGTCTCGTCCTGCTCGCCCTGCTGGCGATTCCGTTCGCGGTGGCGATGGGGTCCGAGGCCTACGATGCCGGATTGCGGCGAGCGGGCGAGGAGTCCGCGAATCGTCACGAGGCGACGGCCGTGCTGGTGGCCGACGCGCCACCCGCACAGGTCCGGTTCGATGGGGTGCCCGTCGAAGAGACGGTGAAGGTGCATGCTCGCTGGACCGTGCCCGGCGGGCCGGTCCGGGAGGGCGTCGTCACCGTGGATCCCGGGTTGGCGACCGGCGACGAAATACCGATCTGGCTCGACGCGAAAGGGAACGCGGTCGACGCGCCCGTCGCGCGTGCCGACGCGGTCGGCCAGGGCGTCGGTGTCGGCGTCGCCTTCTGGCTCGTGTGCGTGATGCTGCTGACGAGCGTCTTTCTCGCCGGTCGTTCGATGCTGGGACGTCTGCGCGACGCCGGGTGGGAGCGGGAATGGCGACGGGCCTCCGAAAAGTGGACCGCGGCCTGAAAGCGAACGGGACACCGCTGGGGTTCTTGAAGTCGAGTCCCGCGCGAAGACGAGCAGGTGAAGATCGTTGGGGCTGGAGGTCCCACCAAGCCGGGACCGACGTCCCTCCTCGTCGAGACGTCACAAGGCAATGCTGATGGACACACGAGCGGAACGCGACCGGAGGCCGGCAATGGACACTTCATCACCGTTCATCCGGGCCTGGCGGACAGTTCGTCCCGGGCCCGATTCGTTGGCGAGGCCGGTGGACCGGCTCGAGGTCGCGATCCTGGTGCTCGCCGTGCTGATCGCGATGGTGTCACTTCCCTTCGCGGCGACGGCCGGGTCAGCGGTGTTCGCGTCCGGAAAACTCAGGTCGGCCCAAGAAACCGCCACCCGGTACCGTGCCGAGGCGATCCTGCTCGAGGACGGGGCGCCGATCGTCATCGCGGTCCGGTCCGGGACGTTCGACGACACCACCTTCGTCACGGCTCGCTGGACGCGTCCCGACGGTTCGACCCGGATCGGTGAGGTACCCGCGACACGCGGGACCCCGGCGGGCGCCCGGGTACCGGTGTGGCTCGACGCCGATGGGATTCCGGTGGGGGCGCCGTTGACCATGTCCGGTGCGGCGCTCCGCGGTCTGGGAGCCGGTGCCGGCCTGTGGGGCGCGATTCTGGTGCTGAGCTGGCTGTCGTACCGGGTCGCCCGGGTTTTGCTCGATCGGGCGCGAGCCGATCGGTGGCAGCGTGAGTGGGAGACCGTTTCACCACGATGGACCCATTCATGATCGGTGCGTGAAGCACCGGCTCCAGTTCTCCGATGGCAGCCTGACAGGCCCCAAGGTCTCTCCTCTCGACGCCCTTGGTCCCTTGGTGAGGCAGGCACCGTCGGTGTCCGATGAAGAGGTGGAAATCTTGGGAAGGACTGAACGAATGCGGACGACCGGGATCACGGTGAAGCCGGAAGTGCGAGTGACGATCCGCGGAGACATCCCGCCGGCGCTCGCCGATCGTGCCGGAAAGAAGGTGTCGCGTCTCTTCGGGGCGGCGCACCGTCCGGTGCTCGCCGCGTCGGTGCGGTTGAGCAGGCACGGAAATCCCGCGATGGACCGCCCGGTGATCGCGCAAGCGACCCTCGATGTGAACGGAAGACCGGTTCGCGCGCAGGTGGCCGCGCCGACCGCCGAGGAGGCGATCGACCTGCTGGACGCGAAGCTGCGTCGTCAGCTGGAGCGGAGCGCACTGCATTGGGAGGCCAGGCGCGGAAGGCGTCCGAGCGAGGAGCCCGGTGAATGGCGGCACGATTCGGTGCCGTCGCGGCCGGATCCGTGGTACCCCCGGCCGTCGGCCGAGCGGGAGATCATCCGGCACAAGTCCTACTCGCTTGCTCCCTCCACTGTGGACGAAGCAGCCATCGACATGCACCTGCTGGACTACGACTTCCACCTGTTCACCGAATCCGGGACGGGGCAGGACAGCGTGCTCTACCACGCGGGCCCGACCATGCACCGGCTTGCGCAGCCGACACCGCCGGGGCCACATCTGCTCGCTCCGTTCAAGCTCGCGCTGACCATCAGCACGCAGCCCGCGCCGCTCTTGTCCACGACCGAAGCGGTGGATCGACTCGGCTTGCTCGGGTTGCCGTTCCTCTTCTTCCTCGACGCCGAACGCGGCCGGGGGAGCGTGCTCTATCACCGTTACGACGGCCACTACGGCCTCATCACCCCGGCCGTCTAGATGAGCGGCGGATCGCTGACCGGGCCGTCGCCCGTGCTCGCCGAGATTCTGGCGGTCTCCGGGCTGACCAAGCGTTTCGGTGACCGGATCGCCGTCGACGATGTCAGTTTCGCGATCGCGCCTGGGGAAACGTACGGGTTACTCGGACCGAACGGAGCCGGGAAGACGACGACGATCCGCTTGGTGTGCGGTCTGCTGCGGCCGGACGCGGGGAGTATCGCCATCGCGGGTGTGCCCGGTGGCGGCGCGATGATCGACGCCAGGGCACAGGTCGGCTACGTCCCGCAGGACGTCGCTCTGTACCCGGATCTCAGCGCGCGAGAGAACCTCCGTTTCTTCGGGAAGCTGTACCGGCTGCGCGGGAGGGCACTGGAACGGCGAGTGGGGGAAGTGCTCGAACTGATCGGGCTGTCCGACCGGGCGAAGGAGAAGGTCGAAGGGTACTCCGGCGGGATGCGTCGCAGGCTCAACATCGGTGCCGGCCTGATGCACCGGCCGACGCTACTGGTGCTCGACGAGCCGACGGTCGGCGTCGACCCGCAGAGCAGGCACGCGATCATGGAAAACGTCCGATCACTCGGTGCCTCGGGCATGGCCGTGCTCTACACCACGCACTACATGGAAGAGGCGGAGCGGCTGTGCGACCGGGTCGGCATCGTCGACCACGGACGCCTGATCGCCGAAGGCACCCGCAGGGAACTGATCGACCGGCTCGGCGAGCACGACCGGATCAACCTGGCCGCGGACGGTGATCTGACCTCGCTCGTGAAACTCTGCCGCGACATGCCGGGAGTCGAGCGGGCCGGCGTCATCGGGGACGAACTGCAGTTGATCGTCCGTGACGGCAGGCATCTGTTGCCGAGCGTGCTGGACACGGTCGAGCGGGCCGGAGCGGGCGTGCGATCGGTCGAAGTGACGGAGCCGGACCTCGAAGCGGTCTTCCTGCACCTCACCGGCACCGCTTTGCGGGATTGAGGAGTCAGCCGATGAACGCGGCATTCGTCGTGGCCGGAAAGGACCTGCGGCAGCGGTTACGGGACCGGTCCGCGTGGATACTCGGGTTCTTGGCGCCGGTGGCGGTGGCCATGCTGGTCAGTTTCGCCTTCCGAGGTGCGGAGACCTTTCACACCGATGTCGCCGTCGTCAATGAAGACGGTGGTGCGCTGGCCGCTGCGTTCACCGCCCACATAGCCGGCCCTGAACTGGAATCGGTACTGACCATCGTCGAGGTGACGGGCACGGCCGAGGCGCGAGCACTTCTCGACGAGGGCGACCTCGGTGCCGCCTTCGTCCTGCCCAGCGGCTTTTCCGCTGCCGCCATCGGGGGTGAGGCAGGCCCGATCACCGTGTTGTCCAGCGTGGACTCGCCACTGGCCGGTGCGGTCGCGCGGTCGATCGCCGAATCGTTCGTGGCGCAGCTGAACGCCGATCGTCTTTCGGTCGCGGTGGCCGCCGCCGCCGGGGCACCGCCGGGAAACCTGCCGGAGGAGGCGGCCGGGCTGCGTCTGCCGGAGCGGGTCGTCCCGAAGCCCGCCGGTACCGAAAAGCTCACCGGTGTCGGGTATTACGGGCCCGCGATGGGGATCTTCTTCATGTTCTTCGCGATCGGTTTCGGCGCCAAGGGTTACTTCGAGGAACGCCGGAACGGGACTCTCGACAGGATCGGCGTCGCGCCGGTCCGACCTCGTTCGATCCTGGTGGGCAAAGCGCTGGCGACGTTCGTCTACGGTGCCGCCAGCCTGTCGTCGGTCGCGGTCGTGACTGGGTTGTTCTTCGGCGCGGAGTGGGGGCCGCCGCTCGCCGTCGGTGCGGTGATCGCGGCACTGGCGCTGACGCTGGTCTGTTTGACGGCTTTCGTCATCGCCATCGCGGGAAGCGACCGGCAGGCCGACGGTATCGCCTCCGTCATCATCTTCGGGCTGGTGTTGCTCGGCGGGAACTTCGTCCTGATCGGCGGTGCGCCGGAGTTCATGCGGCGATTGGCGCTCCTGACCCCGAACGGCTGGGCGTTACGTGCCTTCACCGACCTCGCCGGTGGCGCCGGCTGGACCAGCGTCATCCTGCCGGTGATGGCGATCCTCGCCTTCTGTGGCGTCGTCTCGGTGGCCACAGCGGTGTTGTACCGGAGGAAATCGCGATGAACATCCTGACGATCGCGGCGGTGTCGCTGCGGCGAATGGTGGGGGACCGGATCGCTCTGTTCTTCATGGTGCTGCTGCCGGTAATCGTGATCTTGGTGATCGGGACGGTCGTGCAAGGCCAATCCGGGTTCAGGATCGGGCTGGTGGCAGGGGAAGGACGGTTGGCCGGCGAACTGACGCAGAGTCTCGACAGGGCCGAAACGCTGGTGATCAGCCGGTTCACTGGCGAGAACGAGGCAACGGATGCTCTGCGCCGTAACGAGATCGACGCCGTGCTGCTTGTCCCCGCCAACCTGGACGGCGCGTTGGCCAGCGGTGGCTCGGTCGAGTTCCCGTTGCTGGTCACCAGTTCGGCCGGATCCGGGCAGGGCGCATGGTCCGCCGTGGCGTCGGTGATCACCGACCACGCGTCGGCTGTGCAGGCCGCCGGATTCGCCGCACGGCAGACCGGGCAGCCCTTCGAAGCCCTGCTCCCGATGGCCCGGTCGCTCGATGCCACGACGCCCCAGGTGCTGGTCCGGTCGGAAGTGGTCGGCAGTGCGGGTGAGGTCCTGCCGCCAGGGTTCGGCTACAGCGCGCCGACGATGCTGGTGTTCTTCGTCTTCATCAACGCGATGGCCTTGGGCGCGGTCTTGATCCAGACCCGTGATCTGGGCATCCACGCGCGGATCATGGCCGGACCGGTCCGTTCCCGCGACGTCGTACTCGGTGAAACGCTCAGCTATCTCGTGCTGGCCCTGCTCCAGTCGGCACTGATCATCGGTGTCGGTTCTCTGCTCTTCGGGGTGAGCTGGGGCGATCCGCTCGCGGCCGCCGCACTGACGATCACTTGGGCACTGGTCGGCGCCGGGGCGGGGATGTTGAGCGGAACTGTCTTCCGCACCCCCGATCAGGCGTCGGCCATCGGTCCCGCCGTCGGGATCGGGGCCGGCATGCTCGGCGGCTGTACCTGGCCGCTGGAGATCGTGCCGCCCGCGGTCAGGATCGCGGGACACGCCACCCCGCATGCCTGGGCGGTCGACGCCTGGACGGCGATCCTTTCCCGAAGCAGCGGGCTGTCCGGCATCTTGGGGCCCTTGGCGATTCTCGTCGCGTTCGCCTCGCTGTTCCTCGGTGTGGCCGTCCTGCGGATGAGGCGATCGCTGTTCGCCTAGACCGCGACGGCCTGGAGTACCGGAGCCTCTCGCCAGGTACCCTAGGGGGTACCAGAGGAGGTCGGTGTGGAACTTGACGAAGACGTGCTCGCGGATGTGCGCAAACGGCTGCGGCGGGCACAGGGCCAGGTCGGTGGCCTGATCCAGATGCTCGATGACGGCCGGGACTGCCGGGACGTCATCATCCAGCTCGCCGCCGTGTCGCGGGCACTGGACCGGGCCGGATTCCAGCTGATCGCCAGCGGCCTGGAAAAGTGCCTGTCCGACGACTCCGAGCAGGGCGCCGCCGATCGCAAACAGCTCGAGAAGCTGTTCCTCACCCTGGCCTGACGTTCCAGGAGACAGGATGGAAGGGAGCCGCGCGCGGCTCCCCGTAGTGACAGCCGGAAGTCGGCCCTGGCGAGCCGGTCGCCGCCGCGTGGCAGGCCGTGTGGTCCGCCTGCCCTTGCCGCGCTCAGCGGCGGCCGAACAGCCGCCAAGGCTTCCGCTCGGGCCGCTCGGTGGAACAGGTGCACCGCTGGGCGGCGGGTACGTCACCCAGGACCTGCTCGACGTGGTTGCCGCAGCCGCGGTAGGTCGGCTTCCCGCACTTCGGACAGACGATCCGTTGGCACATGTGGACTCCTCACGAGGTCAAGGCCATTTCTCGGCTTTCACTATACCCCCGGGGGTACCAGTCGAGCCAGGTGTCCGATGGTCGTGTGCGGCAGGGACCAAGAGCACTGATATTCGCCTTCGGGTGCTGCGATGCTGATCGGTGCGAGGAAGTGCCTGTTTGAGCTATGCCCCATGGGGTATCAAGAGGCATTCGGCAAGGTGGGCTATCCTGGATTCGTATACCCCTGGGGGTATCGAAAGGAGGAGCATGATCGAGATCGTCGCCATCGACACGCCGACCTTGGGCGACCGCAGCTACCTCGTCAGCGATGGCGAGGTGGCATTCGTGGTCGACCCGCAGCGCGACATCGATCGCGTCCTGGACCTCGCCCAAGTGCGCGGGCTGCGGGTCACCGACGTGTTCGAAACCCATATCCACAACGACTACGTGACCGGTGGACTCGCGCTGGCTCACGCCACGGGTGCGGACTATCACGTGAACGCCGCCGATCCGGTTTCCTTCGAACGCTCACCGGTCGCGGACGGTGACGTGGTCGAAGTCGGGTCTTTCATGCGCGTGCGTGCGCTGGCGACACCAGGGCATACGTTCACGCATCTGGCCTACGTCCTGGAAGCACCGGATCGGGTTCCTGCCGTGTTCACGGGTGGTTCCCTGCTGTACGGCTCGACCGGCCGTCCGGACCTGCTCGGCCCCGCACACACCGGTGAGCTGGTGAAGCGCCAGTACGCGTCCGCGCATCGGCTGGCGGAGCTACTGCCGGACGACGCCGAGATCTACCCCACGCACGGCTTCGGCAGTTTCTGCTCCGCCACTCAGTCGGCGGCCGATCGGTCGACGATCGGCCGGGAGAAGCAGGTCAACCCGGTGCTGAGCCAGGACGAACGGGCCTACGTCGACGAATTGCTCGCCGGCCTGGACGCCTATCCGGCTTATTACGCGCACATGGGCCCGGCGAACAGCGCGGGTCCTGACGCCCCGGGGGTCACCACGCCCGCGAAGGCCGAACCCGGCGAGTTGCGCTCGCGCCTCGAAGCGGGGGAGTGGGTGGTGGACCTGCGTTCACGGACCGCGTTCGCGGCCGGTCACCTGGTCGGGAGCCTCAACTTCGGCATCGACGGCAGTTTCGCCACCTACCTGGGCTGGCTCATCCCCTGGGGCACCCCGCTTTCCCTGCTCGGGGAGACCCCGGAACAGGTCACCGAAGCGCAGCGTGAACTGCTCCGGATCGGCGTCGACCACGTCGAAACCGCGGCCACGGGCGCTCCGGAGGACTGGTCGGGCGGTGCGTCACTGGGCACGTTTCCCCGTGCACGCTTCGAAGAGCTGGCCATGGTCCGCCACCACCGGCCGGTGACCGTTCTCGACGTCCGGCGCGATCTCGAATGGGCCCGGAGCCACATCGACGGCGCACTGCACGTTCCCCTGCACGAGCTGCTGGACCGCGTTGGCGAGGTGCCTGCCGGGGAGGTCTGGGTGCATTGCCAGGCGGGCTACCGTGCCTCGATCGCGGCTTCGGTGCTCGCGGCGGCCGGGCGCCGGGTCGTCGCGGTCGACGACGAGTTCGACCGGGCGGCGCGGGCCGGGTTGTCCATGGTCGCAAGCTGAGGCCGACGCCATGACGATGCTGCTGGCCGTGGCGTTCGGCCTCGTCATCGGATCCGCGCTGGGCCTGCTCGGTGCGGGCGGCTCCATCCTGGCGATTCCGGCGCTGGTCTACGGCGTCGGATTGCCGCTCAGCGCGGCGATCCCGACGTCGCTGCTGGTCGTGGCGGTGTCAGCGTCCGGTGGTCTGGTGGCCAGGTGGCGGGCGAAGGTGATTCGCTGGCCCGTCGCGCTCGTCTTCGCCGCGGCGAGCGTGCCTGCCGCGTTCGCCGGTACCGCGCTCGGAAGGCTGCTGCCGGACCGGTGGGTGCTGGTCGCGTTCGCCGTTCTGATGGCGGTGGTCGCGGTACGGATGCTCACCGCCACCAGCGAGCCGGAAGGTGCCTGCCGCGTCGGCGCGGGCGAGGTGGACTGGCGCCGGTGCCTGCCCAAGGCGCTGGGCGCCGGTGCCGTCGTGGGCGTGCTGACCGGTCTGTTCGGTGTCGGCGGTGGTTTCGTCATCGTGCCGGCCCTGACCATGCTGCTGGGACTCACCGCGCCGGAAGCGGTCGCGACCTCGCTGGTGGTCATCGTGCTCACCTCGCTGGGCGGGCTGGCCGCACACGCGGCCACTGTGCCGGACCTCGCCGTCGCACTGTCCTTCGCCGGAACGGCCCTCCTGGCTTCGCTGGTGGCCGGTCGGTTCGGAAACCGGCTGCCGGAGCGGACGGTCCGGCGCGCGTTCGCCTCTCTGGTGCTGGTGGTCGCGGCCGGTGTCGCGGCCGCGGCGGCATTCGCACCCTCCGCATTGCACGGCGGATGAGCCGCAGGCTCGCGCCGAGAAAGAAAGGAATGATCACCATGAGGTACGACCTCAGTGTCACCCTGGAACTGCCGTACGAGAAGGCTGTCGCCGAAGTGCGCACGGCGCTGAAGGAGCAGGGCTTCGGGGTGCTGACCGAGATCGACGTCAAGGCGACCATGCGCGAGAAGCTCGACGCCGACATGGAGCCCTACGTGATCCTCGGCGCGTGCAATCCGACGCTGGCCCACCGCGCGTTGGAGGTGGATCGCATGATCGGTCTGCTGCTGCCCTGCAACGTCGTCGTCCGCGCCGTCGGCGCCGAGCGCACCCTGGTCCAGGCGCTCGATCCGCGGGTGATGATCGACGTGCCCGAACGCGATGAGCTCCGCCCCGTCGCCGAGGAGGCGGGCAAACGCATCCGTGCGGCGCTCGAGACCTTGACCTCGCCCTGAGCCGAGCGGAAGGAGAGCGGACGTGGACTGCATATGGTGCCACGGAACAGGAGAAGGAAAGTGCGCATCGTGCCGGGGTACGGGATGACCGTGAACTGTTCGCGGTGCCAAGGCGCCGGTAAGACGGACTGCCTTCTGTGTCAAGGAACCGGCAAGGGTTCGGCTCGGTTGTCACCTGAAGCCTCGCCGCTCCGCATCGCTCTTAGGTCCCCCACTGAGCGGACCTAAGCCTCTGATTCCCGTGTGATCCCAGCCGGATCATCGGAGGCACAGAGGAGCCGTGATGACAGCCAAGGAAAGAACCCGTCGTTCGACGGCAGCGCCGCGCCGCGCCGCCTATACGGTGAGCGTGGTGATCAATGGCCTGCTGCTGATCGGGATCCACGCCGGCCCCGGATGGCGGGCGGTGCCGTTCCTGACCGACGAGACCGATCAGGTGCTGGGAGTCGTCACCATGTCGCTGGTGGTCGGAATGGTCAGCAGCCTTGTCTGTGTCGGGTACGGCGCCGAATGGTTCACCTCTGTCGCCGGCCTGGCGGCGACAGTGACCGGACTGGTCGCGGTGATCCGGATCTGGCAGGTCTTCCCGTTCGACTTCGGGGGCGCCTCCTTCGACTGGCCGCTGACGGTGCGCGTGCTGCTGGTCATCGCTATCGCCGGATCGGCTATCGGAGCATTGGTCCAGCTGGTGACTCTCCTGCGCGCGGGAATACGTTCCCTCGGAGAAGGGTGACGTCATGACAGCGTCGGAGGCGACCTTGGCCGACCGCTTGTCCAGGCGTGCAGCCGTATCCGCCCGGGCAGCCCCGGCGGGCCTGACCGATCCGGCCGACGTTTCGGAAGGTGACCATTATGGACAGTGAATTTCCGGTGCTGGCCGGGGTGGACGGTTCGCGTCCAGGACTGGCCGCTGTCGGCTGGGCCGCGAAGGAGGCCGCGCGCCGTCGCGTGCCCTTGGAACTCCTCTGGGTCTACGCACCCGTCTCCGATCGGGACCCGGCCGGCGGATACGGCACACGGTGCCTGCGTGACGCGTCGGCGGTCGCGACCGCTGCCGCGCCCGAGGTGCCGAAGCGCTGTGTGGCAGAACCCGGTGATGTGGTGGAAACCCTGATCCAGCGGTCCGCCTCCAGTTCGCTCGTCGCGCTCGGTGCGGCGGGACGCGACCGGCCTTACCTGGGGCATGTCACGAGAATGGTGGCCGCGCGGGCGGTTTCGCCGGTGGTCGTCGTCCGTGCGGCCGGTCCGGCCCCGGGCGCGGTCGTCGTCGGCGTGGACGATTCACTCGCCGGTGAGACGGCGTTGTCGTTCGCCGCCGAGACCGCTGCCCTCCGGCAGTGCCCGCTCGTGCCGGTGCGGGTGTGGTACGACCGAAACGCCGAGTCCGATGCGGAGAAACTGCTCGCGGCATGCACTGAGGCCACGGCCTCCGCAAGGCCCGACGTCCAGATCCTGCCGCGGCTTGTCCGTCAGCGTGACGAGGCCGGGGGCCTACTCGGGGAATCCGCCGACGCCGGGTTGCTCGTGGTCGGCTCCCATGGCAGGCGACTGCGTACCAGGCCGATCCTCGGCGTCACCAGCCACGAGGTTCTGGAACGCGCACGGTGCCCGGTCGCCGTCGTCTCGGCCGCCTGCGCCGGTCCTGCGGCGCGGGACGACCAGAGCTCGTGACGAATCATCACGGCCAGAACCACGAGCCAGGCGAAGTAGGCGTAGGCGTTGATCTGCTCGAAGACCCCGGCCCACGGGGTGTCGTTCCGAGCGAGACCGCGCATCGCGAGCGAAGACGCGATGCCGAAGGCGACGACCACGATCGCCGTCGCGAGCGCGTAGCCGCGGAACCAGCCCGGGAAGGCGACGGCCGAGAGGATCATCATCGTCACGACGAGCAGGCTGAACAGGCCCGACAGGACGATGTGCATGGTGTCGTTGAATCCTGGCGCCGTGCCGCGTGAACTCATCGCCCAGAACGTGTGCGTCGCGATGCCCACGAGGACGAACTCCGCGACCTGCAGGGCACCGAGCCACCCCACGATCCCGCGCCGGGCCACTCGGAGGATGCCGATCCCGAACGCCAGCAACAAGGCGTTGTGGATGAGGACGACCGTCACCATCAGCGGCCGGACGGGCGACCCGGAAGCGGTCAGTTCGCTGATGGCCTGGTCCCGGGAGCTGTAGCCGTCGTACAAGGAGGCCGAGAGGATGTCCCCGGCGACGTACACCACGACCGCCGCGGCAGCGAGCACGAGCAGGCTCTTGTGCGCGGTCCGGCCGCGCAGGGCGACGATATCGCTGGGGGACATGAGTTTCTCCGTTATCCAGGTGATCCGGCAGCCGTCTTCACCCTGCGGCAGGGCTCAGGCGAGGGCACCGACCCTCGCGCGCAGGGCCGACGCCGTGTCTTCGGGTGTCGCGGTCACGACGGGGATACCGGTGGCCAGTTCGAGACCCGCGGCGATCTCCAGCCGCGGCAGGACCCGCATGGACCAGGACAGGAAAGGCGCCCGTTCCCAGCCGGTCGGCGCGGTCTCCACGACGAGGTTGTACGCCGGATCACCGAGTTCCCCGTCGAGCGCTTGAAGCAGCATACGCAGGGTTCGCGCGACGTCGGCGAGTTCCGCGCGTGGGACGGCGGCGAAGTCGGCCTGGCAGGCTCGCGGGACGATCCGGACCTCGAAAGCGGTGTTCGGGGCGAAGGGGGTCAACGCGACGCTGTGCGGCCCGGTGTGCACGATACGGGTACCCGCGGCGAGTTCTCCGGCCAGCTGGTCTTCGGCGTACCGGTGCCCACGCGGTTGGTGGTCGCGGAGTAGTTCGAGCTCCCGACGCGCGGGCTGCGACAGCACGGGCAGCCCGGCGATCTGGGAATGCGGATGAGGTCTCGAAGTCCCCGCTGCCAGACCGTGGTTACGGAAGATCACCACTTGGGCGGCGGCCTTGCGCAGAGCCAGATGCCGCTGCTGCCACGCGTGCAGCACGGCTTCGGCCTCGGCGTCGGTCGCGGTGCGGAAATCCCACTCGTGGTCGGGCGACTCGATGATCACCTCGTGCCGGTCGGACAGTGCGTATCGATTGGGAACGGAGCGGACCTGCCAGCCGCTCCCGTCCGGACCGGGCAGCCGCCACGTCTCGGGCGGTGTGTCCTCGCCGGCGCCAGGGCAGAACGGGCACGGTCCGTCGGTCCCGTGTGGCCGAGTCGCCCGGCCTGGAGCAAGTACCACCCAGTCCCCGGTGAGGCCGTCCTGCCGGAGCTCACCGCCATGCCATCGTTGCGCCGTCACGGATGTGCTCCCGTCGGGGACCTGGTGAAGAGCTCCTGGCAGCGGCGCGAGCAGAAGCGGAACTTCTGTCCGTCGAACTCGGTCGCCAGTGCGGGATCGGCGGTGTAGGTGGTCATCCCGCAGATCGGGTCGCGATGGTCACCCGAGGTGGTCAGCTCGGACGGGGCCGCTCCGCGTCTGATGCCTTCGAGCAAGGTCAGCTCGTCCAATATCAGACGGGGGAGCAGGAAGTGCCGCCGGACGCGTTCCCGTCCGGCGGCCCCGAGGGCGGCGGCCGCCGCCGGATCGGTGAGCAGTGTGCCGATCGCCTCGGCGCAGCTGTCGATCGAATCGACGAGCAAGCCGCCCGAGTCGTCCGCCACCTGAAGCGGGATCCCGCCCGCCGCACCCGCCACGATCGGAGTGCCCTTCCAGAGTGCTTCCGAGACGACCAGGCCGAACCCTTCCCGGATGGACTTCTGCACCATCACGGTCGACATCCGCTGAAAGGCGTTGACCTCGATGTTGCCGACCCCGGTGAGATTCGTGAACAGGTGGATGGCCGGGTCGCCCGCGCTTTCGGCGCTGATCGTGCTGTACACGTCCCACGCCTCCGGGTCGTCCAGCGCCATCGAACCGACCAGGGCGAGCTGAAGGTCGGGCACGTCGCGTCGCACCATCCGAAACGCCTCGATCACCCCGAGGGGGTCCTTCCACGGATCAAATCTGGAGACCTGGGTGATCAGCGGTCTTCCGGGTTCGATGCCGATCCAGTTGAGGACCGCGTGCACCGTGCGATCGTCGAGTGACATGTTCTTGGGACTCAGCGGATCGATCGCCGGCGGGATGATGTCGACCCGCCCACGAGGCAGATCCGGCGGCGCGAACCGCGCCATCGTGAACACGGTCGCGTCGTAGCGGGAGATGAACCCGCTGAGGTATTCCCAGGCCTCGGGCGCCGGGGCCGAGGTGTCGATGTGACAGCGCCAGATCCACGACGCGGCCGAGTCGTCCATAAAGGACAGTACGGCGGACGGCTGTGGATCGTGGACGAAGACGAAGTCGAACTCGCCGAACTGTGGATCCGCCGAGAGTCCGGCCGCGTTCTCCCGGGCGGTGCGCTCGTAGAGGATCCGGTCCGCCGAGGTGATCGGCTGCCTGGTCTCTCCTTGGAGCGCGTTGTGCATCTTCTTCGTCACGGCGAAGAACGGCGGGTTCCCACTGATGATCTTCCATGTCGTCTCGATGCCGAGATCGTTGTACAGCGGTACCGAGGAGCGCAGCAGTTCGGAGACACCGCCGCCGTACGGGGTGGCGCTCAGATGCAGCACCCTCGCGCCGCGCAGGCCTCGTGCGGTCTCGAGCAACGGTTCCATGATCTGATCGGGGACGACGGAGCGGTATGCCTCGATCGCCAGTTCGCCGACGTCCACGGTCTGGAGCACGGCTATCCCCTTGCCAGCAAGAACTCGGTGGCCGAATCCAGTGTGGACAGCTTGGCGTAGTCGGCCTCTTCGATCCGTGTTCCGAGGTCACCGGAAAGCCGTTCCACGAAGGTCAGGAAATCCAGCGAATCCAGTTCGAATACCTCGCGAAGGTTTTCACCGGGATCCAGCGCCTCCAGGTCGGCCTCGGTGGCGAATCCCCGGAGCGCCGTGCGGATCGCCGCATGTGCCCGGTCTCGGGTGAGTGGCTGGGTCATAGCTCCTCCGGTTTCTGCAGCAGGGTGGTCACGAGCTTGAGGAATCGGGCGCCGGTCGCGCCGTCGGTCGCACGGTGGTCTCCGGCGAGCGTCGCGGTGACGAGCGGCCGTACTCCGAGGAGGTCGCCGACCGCGAAGGGACGCCGGCTGATCGCTCCGAAGCCGACGAGCGCCACCTGCGGCGGATGGATGACGCCGTGGACCGACTCGACGCCGTTGTCGCCGAGGTCGGTCACGGTGAGAGTGGCGGTCGTCAGCTCTCGTGAGCGCAGGGAACCTGACCTCGCCCTGGACACCAGGTCGCGCAACCGCCGCATCATCTCCGGCAGGGAGAGCTGGTCGGCGTCGGCTATCGCGGGGGCGATGAGGCCACCGCCACGCACCGCGACGGCGACACCGAGATGGATCTCTGCGGACGGCCGGAAGGCGCCGTCGATCCAGTGGCCGTTGAGCTCGGGAACCTTGCGAGCGGCGACGGCCGTCGCCTTGAGCAGCAAGGCAGCGGGGACGATCCGCTCGGGGATCGGCGCCTTGAGGTTGTGCTCTCGCAGCCAGTCGGTCGCGGCCTTCAGATCGATCGTCGTCGACAGGTAGTAGTGCGGGATCTCGCGCTTGGAACGAGCCATCAGGGTGGCGATCGTCTGCCGCAAGGCGGCTGGATCGACGGTGTGCCGCGGCGGTTCGGCCACCGGTGCCGTGGACGGCGGTGCGACGGCCGGAAGGTCGCGAGCGTGAAGCGCGCCGTCGGCCGCGCTGGGTTCGAGCGCTCCCAGGTCGATACCGCGTTCCGTGGCGAGCCGCCGGGCGTAGGGCGAGACCTTGAACGGCCGGGCACCGATCTCGGCCGTGCGGCGTCGCGGACGGGCGCGTTCGACGTCGGCGTGGGTGATCCGGCCATCGCGGCCGGTTCCGTGCACGGTGCCCAGATCGACCCCGACCTGGGCGGCGAAGGCGCGTGCCGGTGGGTCCGCCGATCCGAGCGCGACCCTTCGCGGCGGCTCGGCGCGTGGTGCCGGCACCGGGGCGGGTTCGGTGGGTGCCTCCGGTTCCTTTCCGGTTTCGGTGGAACCGATCCGAGCCAGCGGAGTACCGACCGCGACCGAGGTCCCCGGCGGCACCAAGATCTCTTCCACGGTCCCGGAGGTGAAGCATTCCACCTCGATGGCCGCTTTGGCGGTGTCGACGACTGCGACGATGTCACCACGGTGGACCTCGTCTCCCGGCGCCACCAGCCATTCGATGACGGTGCCCGAGTCCATGTCCGCGCCGAGCGAAGGCATCAGGAAGTCGGCCATCTCAGCCCACCGCTCGTTTCGCCGCCGCCACGATGTCCGCGGGCTGGGGAAGCGCCGCCTCTTCGAGCTGTCTGGCGTACGGGATCGGCACCTCGGCCGTGCATACTCGTTCGATCGGCGCGTCCAGTTCGTAGAGCGCCTTCTCGGCGACCCGGGCCGCGATCTCCGCGGACAGGCTGCCGCTGCGCCAGCCCTCGTCGACGACGACCAGCCGATGGGTCCGGGTCACCGAGGCGATGATGGTCGTTTCGTCGAGCGGCCGGAGGACGCGAAGGTCGATGACCTCGGCGTCGATGCCTTGCGCGGCGAGCTCGTCGGCGGCGGTCAGCGCGGCGCGCAGAGTGCCGCCGTACGCGGTGATCGTGACATCCTTGCCCCTACGCCGGACAGCCGCGTGCTCGATGTCCACCGCGCCCGCGTCGTCGGCGAGTTCCTCCGAGACGTTGTAGAGCGCGCCGTGTTCGAACAGCAGGACCGGGTCGGGGTCGCGCAGCGCGGTCAGCAGCATTCCCCGTGCGTCTTCCAGCGTCGCCGGAGTGATCACCTTGAGGCCGGGGATATGCGCGTACCAGCCTTCGAGGCTGTGCGAATGCTGGGCCGCGAGCTGGCGTCCGGCGCCGGTGGTCATCCGGATGACGAGCGGGACGTTGAGCGCGCCACCGGACATGTGCAGCAGAGTGGCGGCGTTGTTCAGGATCTGGTCGAGGGCGAGCAGGCTGAAGTTGACCGTCATGATCTCGACGATCGGCCGCATCCCGCCGAGCGCCGCGCCGATCCCGGCGCCGACGAAAGCGGATTCGGACAACGGTGTGTCGCGGATCCGGGTGGGCCCGAACTCCTCCAGCAGCCCGAGACTCACCCCGAAGCAGCCGCCGTACCGTCCGATGTCCTCGCCCATCATGAAGACCCGCTCGTCTTCCTTGAGTGCTTCGCGGAGACCTTCGCGCAAGGCCTCGCGGTACGTCGTCTTGGTCATGGTCGCTCCGAGTAGACGAACCGGGTCAGGTCTTCGACTGGCTCGAGCGGGCCGGCTTCGGCGGCCGCGATCGCGTCCTGGATCTCTTTGTCCACTTCGGACTCGACAGTCGCGATGTCGTCGTCGGTGAGTTCGCCGTCAGCTCGCATCAACGTCGTCATCGTCTCGATCGGGTCGCGCTTCTTCCACTGCCGCACTTCCGACTTTTCCCGGTACCGTTCGGCGTCGTACATCGAATGCGCGCGGAAGCGGTAAGTGCGCAATTCGAGGAAGCATGGCCCGGAACCGCCCCGGATGCCTTCCAGCGCGCGTTCGGCGGCCTCGGCGACCGCGACCGCGTCCATCCCGTCGACCGGCCATGACGGCATCCCGTAGGACGCGGCGCGGACGGCGAGGTCGGTTTCGGCCTGCGCGCGTTCGATCGCCGTGCCCATCGCATAGAGGTTGTTCTCACAGCAGAACAGGACCGGCAGCCGCCAGAGCGCGGCCAAGTTGAGGCATTCGTGGAATTCGCCTTCCGCCACGGCGCCGTCCCCGAACAGGCACACGGTGGCGGTGGGCCTGCCGTGCATCAGTTCGGCGAGCGCCAGGCCGACGGCCACCGGAAGCCCGCCGGCGACGATGGCGTTGCCGCCGTAGAACCGGTGGCCGGCGTCGAAGAGGTGCATCGATCCGCCACGGCCACGGCTGCATCCGTTGGTGCGCCCGTACATCTCCGCGAGCACCGCGTCCATCGAGAGGCCTCGCGCGAGTGCGTGCCCGTGATCGCGGTAGGTGGACACCACCGGGTCGTCGGCCCCGGCGGCATGCATGACCCCTGCGGCGACCGCCTCTTCACCGATGTAGAGGTGCATGAACCCGCGGATCGAGGCCGCACTGTACAACTCGACGCAGCGTTCTTCGAACCGCCGGATCCGTATCATTTGCCGGAGCAGCTCGCGCCGCTGTTTCGCACGAGGTGTCCGTGCCGCCTGCGCCTCGCTCATCGCACACCCTCCAAAGTGGACACGTCACCTTCCGGGAGACCGAGTTCCCGCGCCTTGATCAGCCGCCGCATGACCTTGCCGCTGCGGGTGTGCGGAAGATGCTGGTCGAAGACGATCTCTTTGGGGGCCACGGCGCCGAGCGCTTTGCGGCCGAACGCGAGCAGGTCGAGGCGGAGGTCTTCGGTGGGTTCGTGACCCGGCTTGAGGGAGATGTAGGCCTTGACCAGCTCACCCGCGACCGGATCGGGGGTCCCGATCACCCCGGCTTCGGCCACCGCCGGATGGGCCAGCAGAGCGCTCTCCACCTCGAACGGGCCGACCAGATGCCCGGCCGACTTGATGACGTCGTCGGCCCTGCCGACGAACCAGTAGTAGCCGTCGGCGTCGCGGCGGGCGACGTCGCCGGTGAGATACCAGCCGTCCGCGAACGCCTTGGCGTAACGGTCGGGATCATCCCAATAGGCGCGGAACATCGACGGCCAGCCGGGCCGGAGCGCGAGTTCACCTTCGACGCCCGGTTCGGTGATCTCGCGGACGTGATCGCCGACCACCTTCGTCCGGCCGTCGTCCCCACGTTCGAGCAGGCCCGCCTCGATTCCCGGCAGCGGCCTTCCCATCGAACCCGGCCGGATCTCCTCGCCGGCGAAATTGGCGATCATGATCGCGCCCGTCTCGGTCTGCCACCAGTTGTCGTGCACCGGCAAGCCCAGCGCTTTCTGCCCCCAGACGACGACTTCGGGATTGAGCGGTTCGCCCACGCTCGCGATGAACCGCAACGCGGAGAGATCGAAACCGCCGGAGATCGTCTCGCCTTCGCGCATCAGCATCCGCAGCGCGGTCGGGGCGGTGTACCAGTTGGTGACGTGCTGCGAGGAGAGCACGCGGTACCAGCGCCGCGCGTCGAACTCGCCCTCGTCGCTGACGAGCGTCGCACCCAGGGTGAGTGGAGCGATCACGCCGTAGGACATGCCGGTGACCCAGCCTGGATCGGCGGTGCACCAGAAGATGTCGTCCGCACGGAGGTCGAGTGCGTACCGCGCGGTGACCGCGTGGGCGAGGACCGCGGCATGAACGTGCAGGGCGCCCTTCGGGGTGCCGGTGGTTCCGCTCGTGAAATGCAGCAGGGCCGGGTCTTCCGGTGCCGTGGCACCGATCTCGTACGTGGTGCTGCACGCGGCCATGGCCGGTTCGAGTGCGATGGTGTCCGGTTCGGCGTCGCTCCCCGTGAGCAGGACATGCCGCAGCGAGGGCAGTTCGGCGCGTAACCGGCGGACCTTCCGGCGGTACAACGCGGGGGAGGTCACCAGGATGGCGCCTTCGCCCAGCCGAATCCGCTGCCGGACGGGTTCCGGGCCGAAAGCGGAGAAAAGTGGCGACAGCACACAACCGGCCTTGAGCGCCCCCAAGGTCGCGATGTAAAGGTCCGGAACCCGGCCGAGGAGTGTGAAGACCCGTTCACCCCGGCGCACTCCGAGCCCGGTGAGGAGATCGGCGAACCGGTTCGTACGTTCGGCGAGTTCGGCGTAGGTGAGGTCGTGGACCCCGTCGTCGCGATCCAGCCAGCGCAGTGCCGTCTTGCCGGCTTCCGGCCCGGTGGCATGCCGGTCGACCGCTTCGTAGGCGATGTTCGAACCGCGCCCGCCAGGCAGTCCGGAGAGCAGTCCTCGGGCGCTCCGCCAGGAGAATTCCTCGCAGGTACGTTCGTACCCGTCGAGATTCGCGGTGACGGCCGTTTTCGTGATGGGTGCCCAGTTCATGAC
Source organism: Amycolatopsis sp. TNS106 (assembly GCF_019330265.1). Lineage (NCBI taxonomy): Bacteria > Bacillati > Actinomycetota > Actinomycetes > Pseudonocardiales > Pseudonocardiaceae > Amycolatopsis > Amycolatopsis sp. TNS106. Next base: position 1,200,792 of record NZ_CP024972.1, read on the forward strand.
GGCCTCCGGAGGGGATTTGGTGTGTCGTCCAGCAGCGTGAGCACATCGGCGTCCTCGAGTTGGGGGAAGGTGCCGTAGCTGTGGCCGACCGAACGGAACCGGTGCGGGGCGGACAGGCAGACCACCTGGTCGACATCGCGCCCGAGCCGGTCGAGGACGCTTTCCGGACCGACTGGGACAGCGAGGATGATCTTGCCCGCCTGGCGGGCCCGCAAGACCCGGATCGCCGCGGAAGCGGTACTTCCGGTGGCGACTCCGTCGTCGGCCAGTACGACCGTCTGGCCGGTTACCGGGATCGGCGGGCGGCCACGGCGATAGAGGGTGGTCCGGCGGGCCAGTTCGGCACGTTGCGCGTCGGCGGCAGTCGCGACGTCGGCGGGGGTGATTCCCCAGCCACGGACGACGTCATGGTCGGTGACCAGGACGCCGCCCTCGCCGAGAGCACCCATGGCGAGCTCAGGTCCGCCGGGAAGGCCGATCTTACGGACCAGCAGGATGTCCAGTGGCGCGTCGAGAACGTCGGCGATCTCCTTGGCGATGACGACGCCACCACGCGGCAGTCCGAGCACGATGGCGTGATGCCCGCGGAGATACCGCAGACGCTTGGCGAGCGCGCGGCCCGCTTCACGGCGGTCCTGGAAGCGCATCACGAATCCCCGTGCGGCCGTGCGACGGCGTGGGTGGCGGGGTCCATCGGTCGCCTGCCCCAGGTGAGATAGGCGATCGGGCCGGCGAAGTTGACGGCGATGATCAGGGCCCACCGCCGCTTCGAGCCACGGATCTCGGCCGCGGGCCGCATCGCGAGGTCGGTCCACGCGACAGCGGCGAGGGTCAGCTGAACCCCGGCCAGGAAGCCGAGCGCGCCCGGGTTCGGTTTGCGCCGGCCGCCGGATCGCTTCTTCATGGCGTGCTCCCGTCAGCTTCGAGGTCCTTCGAGCCTCGCCGAGGCGTTCAGTCGGCGGCGAGGGTCGTAGGTCCCTCCGGCGCGGTCTGTTCGGCCTCAGCGGGGCGGACAGCCCTGGTCATACGCTGATCCGGTGGACGAAAGTTCCGGTGGGACAAGGATGAAACCGCGCCGGTCAGGTGGTTCTCGACTTGCCTCGCTCCCGGACCGGACGAAGAGACGGAGGAATCCCATGGCGAATCGACCCGCACTGGTGGAACTCGGCTTGAACACGGGAAAAAAGGCAAGGCTGCGGCGGATCCTGCACCAGCACGGTCTCGGTAACGGGACGGCGTTCTTCCTGCCGTACGACCAGGGACTCGAGCACGGTCCACGGGACTTCTTCGAGAACCCGGCGGCGAGCGACCCGCGCTACATCGTCAAGCTCGCCGTCGAGGGTGGATTCAACGGTATCGTCGTGCAGATCGGTCTCGCCGAAAAGTTCTACTGGGACTACGCCGGCGAGATCCCGCTGGTGCTCAAGCTGAACGGAAAGACCGACATCCCTTCCGACGCGCGGGCCCTTTCCCCGGTGAACGCGACCGTCGAGGACGCCGTCCGGCTCGGCGCGGACGCTGTCGGATACACCCTCTATGTCGGAACTCCGTCCCAGGAGGCGGATTTCGAGCAGTACCGGCGGGTGCGCGACGACGCGCACCGGCTCGGCATGCCGCTGATCGTCTGGGCTTACCCGCGCGGTGAGGCGATCGAGGCCAAGGGTGGCAAGGACTCCTTCTACGCTGTCGACTACGCCGCGCGGACCGCCTCCGAACTGGGTGCCGACGTCGTGAAGGTGAACTTCCCGCATCCGGAGAAGCGAGCGGAGGTCCCCGGAGCATACGGCGCGGAGTTCACGTCGCAGCAGGCCATCGACGCGGTGGTCCGGTCGGCGAACCGGACGCTGGTGCTGGTCTCGGGCGGGACCAAGGCGGGGGACGAGGCGATGCTCGAGAAGGCGCGGGAGTCGATGGAGGCCGGGGCGACGGGCCTGATCTTCGGCCGCAATGTCTGGCAGCGTGACCATGACGCATCACTGCGCTTCGTGTCCGCGCTCCGGGAAATCCTGTCGAAGCATCCTTCGAGCTGATTCCGCGCCTCGCACCGAGCGTCCCGCTTGAATGTCCGTGAAGGCCTCCTTGAGGGACCCAGAGTCCCTCAAGGAGGCCTTCACGGACATCAGCGGTCTGCGCGCCAAAGGGTGGCGTGCCATGCACCGTTCGCCGTGTAGGCGTTGCCGATCACGGTGCCACGGTCATTGATCGAGACGGCCTCGCTCGGCAAGGTGCTGCCTGGAAGGGTGCCGAGGTCGGTGATTCGGCCCGCGGCGTCCCAACGTACGGCGTGGCTGCGGCCCTCGGCGCGTTGAGCACTGCCCGCGACGGTGCCCCACAGGTTGATCGCCACGGCGCTGCTCGGCCCGCCGAGCGCGGTCAGTTCCCTGACGGCCCCGGTCCGGCTCCATCGGACGGCGTGGGTCTGCTGGTCGGCCAGGTCGGCGCTCCCGACGATGGTGCCCCGGTCGTTGACGGCGCTCGCCCGGCTGCGCACACCGCCCGGCGGAGGCTTCAGGTCGGTGACCCGGCCGCGGCCATCCCACCGGCGAGCATGGGGGCCGGAGCCGGATCGGTAGGCGTTGCCGGCGCTCACCCCGTTGTTGTTGACGCACAACGGACTACCGGTGGTGTCTCCGGGCAGAAGTGCCAGCGCGTCGGCGCGGTTCCGGTGCCAGCGCACCGGATGGGCGGTCGCCAGGTCCACATAGGAGGTCCCGACGACCATGCCGTCGTCGCTGACGGCTGCCGTGTTCGCCTGAGAGTCACCGGGTAGCGCACCGAGATCCGTGATCCGGCCGTCCCGGTCCCACGTCACCGCGCGATGGCGCCGGTCGGCGAGCCGGGCACCCCCGATGACGGTGCCCTCGTCGTTGATCGCGCCTGCCCAGCTGCTGATGCCGCCCGGGATCGTGCCGAGATCGATCATCCGGCCGTCAGGCTCCCATCGCACGGCCCGGCTGTCGTCGAGGTCGGTCGTGTAGGAGAAGCCGACGACCGTGCCGCGTTCGTTGATCGCGTTGGCTACGCTGCGGGTGGTTCCGCGCAGGACGCCGAGGTCGTCGATCCGGCCGTGGGAGTCCCAGCGCACGGCCCGGGACGCGGCCAGTTGCTCGTCATAGGAAGTTCCGGCGACCTCGCCCGAGTCGTTCAAGGCCACCGTTTCGCTGAAAACGTGTCCTGGCAGGGTACCCAGGTCCACCGCCCGGGGCGTCCGGTCGGTGGCTTCGGCACTTGCCTCGCTCATGGTCAGGCCCGCCATGATCAGCAAGGACAGTCCTGTCGCCGCCCATTTCCGGAACGGGCCGCCGCTCTTGTCCGGCATGCAAGCATCCTCTCGTCGCGTTTTCCCCGGGCCGGGCCGGCCGTGAGGGTTTTCGGATCGGAGCACGGCGATCACCTGTCTGCCGGGAACTCACCGGCCCGGGCTGATCGCCAACGGCTTACCAGCGGACGGCGCCGCCGCGGGCCAGTTCGTGCTCCATCGCGAGGGTGGCGGCGCGGATACGTCCCCGGACGTCCTCGCGAGCGTCCGGGGCGATGACGACCGGGCAGCGGACGTCGTGCAGGGCGTTGCCGGTCACCGATGTGGAGAGCGCGTCGCTGAAGGCGCCGTATCCACGGGCGCCGACGACCAGAAGGTCTGCGTTCCGGGCGAGAGCCGTGAGTGTGCCGGTCACCGAACCGGTACGTTCGTGCATGTCAGCCTGCCGGATTTCGAAGCTGACGTCGACCTCGGCCAGCGGGCCGGTGAGGATCTCCGTCGCCAAGGCCCTCAGAAGCCGTTCGGGCGCGGTCAGTTCGTCGTGGCCGGTGGCGCCGCCCATGATCAGTCCGGTGCCCGGCCTGCGGCGGGGGATCGGCGTGGACGACGCGACGACATGGACGACATGCAGGTCGCACCGGCCGCCGTCCATGGTCCGGTAGAGGGTTTCGTTGGCGGCCCACCACAGTGCGTCCCGCGCGCTGAAACTGTCGTCGACACCGACGACGACCCGCTCATGGGCGGCTTCCGTCACGGCCTCTTCGGCGGGGATCACCGCGACCGGACAGGTCGCGAACGCGACGGTGCGCCGGGCGATCGACTTGAATACCTCGGCGAACGCGCCCTGGACGTGGGTCCCCACCACGAGCAACGCGGCGCCGTGCGAGGCGGCGATCAAGGTTTCCGGCGCCTTCGCCGCCACCGAGAGCGACTCGATGTCGATCGCCGGCGAAGACTCGAACGCCCTGGCCAGTACCCGTTCGAGGTCGATGCCGTCGGTGCCTTCGGGATGGCTGTTGACGATGTGCAAGTGGGTGTGACGCAACCGGGCTTCCATAGCCGCCCAGCGAAGCGCGGAGATCGACTGTGGCGACTCGTCGACACCCACGACGATCCGGTCACGGCTGCCGCACAGCGGAGTATGAGTGTGACGGGGCATCGGATTCCACCCGGTCCGCGGCCCGTCAGGCGTGGAGGTGATGGTGGACTCTGGTCGTGACACTGTCGCATTCCCTTCGTCGCGAGGTTCGAATCGGGATCTCGATCGGCTCGGCCGCTCGCGCCGGTCGACCGACACCGCCGGTCTCCGGAATCCAGCGGATTCAGTGCCGCCCGACGTGGATGTCCGCTTGCACGTAGTGCTGGATGCCGAAGAACCGCCAAACCCGTCGGCGTCCGGGTGAGACCTGGGGAAGGGCAATGGCCGCGTCGACGATCGTGGGATTCACGACCTCGTAGCTGTCGCCCTTCAGTTCGATCGTGGCGTGCCCTGCCGCCAGCATGTTCTGCAGCCAATCGACTTCGGTGCCGTACGGCAAGGGAATGAGGAAGCCGTTCTCGGTGCGGTTCGCGACCACAGGCGTGGCGTACGATTTGCCGGAACGACGGCCGGTGTGCCGGAGTACGGCGGTATACCAGTGCCGTCGCCCCGCAAATCGCAGCATCACAGGGTTCAGCACTCGCTTGTTGAAGACGCGTACCGCGTCGACGGTACGACCGCGCTTGGTCTGGCTGTGCCATCTTGCTTTCATTTCCGTCTTCCCTTCACCTTCTGAAAAGCAACCGGTCTGCGTATCTCGTCGCGCGTCGATTCGTCCTGTCCCGGACGATGTTCCCGGCCGGTTCCGTGCCCGGTGAGGGGCCAAAGCCCTCTGGCGGCAGGACCGTAGGCCTTCCGCGTCTTCGGTGCCGCCCGAAGGCGCTCAGTCCGATGCGTCGCCACACAGACGGCCGGGTCGCTGGTCACGAGCGTCCGCTCAGCACCTGGTCGGCGGTGCCCGCTATCCGTCAGCGGGGTCGCGCGGCTCGCTCACCTGAGGGTGCCCGGTGCGGAATCTTCGTCGAGCAGATCGGTCGGCTCGGGCTCGAGAATGTCGCCGGCGCGGTGCCGGGCGGCCAGGTCGTCGACCTCGCAGGTCACGCCGTCGAGCTCGCACCACCGGTCCACCACGGCTGTCGCCTCTTCATCGGACTCGCAGAGTTCGCGTCGCAGCAGCCTGCCATCCTGATAGATGCGGACCTCGACGGTGCGGCCGTCTTCCAAGTCGTCACGCCATAATTCGGTCATACGGGCACCGTGTCGCAGTGCGGCCACGGGGCGGTAGGGACCTATGGTCCCGAGGGGCAGGTCGTTGGCCGCCTCGTCCGCCACCGCATCGAGCGGAGGCAGTATCACGTCGCGAGATACCGGATCACTGTCGTGTCGATCGGTTTCCCGGCGCGGAGCCTTCTCGTCCGGGCGCTGTCTTGGCGAGGCGGGCGTGGAGCCGTTCGCGGATCTCGTCCGGGGTGTAGGCGCGGCGCCGCCGCTCCTCGCGCGCGATCACCGCTCCGGTCGCGGCGACTCCGACGAGCCCGGCCAAGCCGACTACCTTCCACCAGCGCATATGCCTAGGCTACAGCTGTGCCGAGCACCGAACTCGATCTCGACGAGGCTGTCGCCGTAACGCGCACAGGAGATCTGTGGCTGTTCCGGGGGCGGACCGCGGCCGATCGCGCCATCCGGGTCGTGACCAACAGCCCGGTCAACCACGTCGGCATGGCGGTGGTGATCGAAGACCTTCCACCGCTGCTGTGGCACGCCGAACTGGGCCGTACCCTGCCGGACGTCTGGACGGGCGCTCGCCAGCGTGGTGCCCAGTTGCACGACCTCCATCGGGCTGTCGTCGTGTGGGCAGGGAAATACCATCAACGGGTCTGGCTGCGCCAGCTCGACCATCCGGTCAGCGGCGAGATGGAGGACGCCGTGCTTCGGACGATCGCCCGGCTGAACGGCACCCCGTTCCCGTCGACGGCGCGGCTCGCGTCTCGCTGGCTGGGCGGACGGCTTCCGTTCAAGAAGCGCGACACCGACGATTCCGCGTTGGAGACCGCCTATTGCGCCGAGATCGTCGCGATCACCTATGACGCCATGGGCCTGCTGCCCCCAGGACACCGGCCGAGCTGGTACGACGCCGGGCGGTTTTGGAGCGGCGACGAACTCGGCCTGGCCGAGGGCGCCGTGTTGGGTGGTGAGATCGCCGTACGCATTCCGCCTGAGGCCGCCTCGGCCGAACTTTCTGACTCGTCGAAATCACCGGTGACCAGCGCTGTCACGCCGCCGGCCTGGCGGCGTCGGGCGCGGCGAAGCCGATGACGGCGACGATCAGCCAGAGTACGAGAATACTGACCGACGCTTGGTGCCGATCAGCGAACTTTCTCGGGAATCTCTTCGAGGGCGCGTAGCTCGAATGGCGAGTACATGACAGTCACTCGCTGGTCGAACGTGGCGTGATCGAACGGGGGTCGTGAGTGGCAAAGAGCGTTAGAACGACACTTACCACTCACGACCGCCCGCGCATAGCGCCCAAATCAGACACCAATGGCGGAACTGGCATCCTTTGTGGACAGTCAGGGGCGCGTCAGGTCCAGCAGGCGAGCCCTCGGCAGGCGAAACGCCACGTTTGCTTACCCCTCGATAGGTCGGCTTGATGGTCATTGCCCGCCCCTTCCGGCGGTCGAGCTGTCTGGGCAGAACGATGTTCTCGCCACTGCGGTCGATGAGGAAGGGCGGAAGGCGCTCTTCTCGACAGACCAACGACTCTGAAGGCGAGGTCAGGTCTGGTAGCCGAGGATGGTCGCCATGCCGGTTTCGTGGTGGTAGGTGTTATGGCAGTGGATCATCCATTGGCCTGGGTTGTCCGCGGCGAGATCGCAGGTGGCGGTTCGGCCGGGGAGCACGATGACGGTGTCCTTGCGGGGTCCGGTGTCGCCCAGTTGGAAGGTGTGGCCGTGGAGGTGCATGGGGTGCCACGTCATCGTCCGGTTGCGCAGGGTGAGCCGGACCCGCTGGCCCTCGCGGATCAGCAGGCGCTGCGCGGGGTCGAACGGCATGCCGTTGATTCCTCAGTCGTAGCCCATCATGCCGCCGGTCAGGTCGAGCCGGTGTTCCACGTCGGGTGCCTTGGCGGGTAGCCGCACCTGTTCGACCGGCGTGAGCCTGTCGTAAGGGAGGGGCCTGCCCTTCAGTTCCGGCGGGAGGATCGAGGCCGGTGGCGGAGCACCGCCCCCGGTGCGCACCAGGGCCAGTGCGGTGGCGTCCTTGCTTTCGGCCAGCGCGACGAGCGGGAATACCCCGTCGTCGAGGGTGACGGTGACGTCATAGCGTTCGCCCATCCCGATCAGCAGGGTGTCGGTGTCGACCGGCCGGACCGCGAAGCCGTCGGTGTGGGTGACCCGCAGGCGATGCGAGCCGAGGGCGATACGGAAGGCCGTGTCGGAGGCGGCGTTCAGGAATCGCATACGTGCCCGCTGCCGGGGCCGCGCGGTGAACGTGACCGGCGCGGCCGGGACGCGACCGTTGATCAGGTGGTACGGATAGCGGACGTCACCGCCCAGTGCGGAGCCCGCACCCATGCCGTGCCTCGGTCCCATGCCGCCCGTGCCTTGTCGCAGCAGGGAAAGGACCTCGTCGGGAGTGGTGCCGGTGCCGTCGATCCAGTCGTCGAGCACGACGGTCCAGTCATGGTCGTAGCGGCCGGGGTCGGCTGGGTCGTCGACGATGACGGGCGCATAGAGGCCGCGGTCGAGCTGGGTGCCGGAGTGGGGATGCAACCAGTGGGTGCCGGGGGTGTCCGCGATGAACCGGTAGGTGAACGCGCCGCCGGGGGCGACGGCGTCCTGGGTGAGCGGAGGCGCGCCGTCCATGTCGTTGCGCAGCGCCAGTCCGTGCCAGTGGATGGTGGTGTCGGCGGGCAGCCGGTTGGTCAGTCGCACCTGGATGACGTCGCCGGTGCCGACACGGATCTCCTTGCCGGGCAAAGAGCCGTCGTAGGTCCAGGTGTTCACCTGTGGACCGCCCAGGTCGACCCGCGTCACCTGGGCGGTGAACCGGAAATCGTGAATCCGGCCGGTGGTCCGGCGCCGCGCTTCCACCTCGCCGATCCGGGGGCCGGTGGGCAGGACCAGTGAGGCGCCGGTTCCGACGGAGGTGCAGCCGGCGAGCAGTCCCGTTCCGGCCAGCGCCAGCCCGGCGCGGACGAAGGTGCGGCGGTCGATGGCGTTCATCGTCGGGTGGGCACCTCCTCGGTTGTCCGGCCGGAGCCGGTTTCGACCTGGGGTTCGACCGCTTCGGCCCCGGCATCGGGCAGCGGTACGGCATGGTGGCGGCGCAGCCGGTTGGCGTTGCCGACGACGGACAGGGAGGACAGAGCCATCGCGGCGGCGGCGATCATCGGTGACAGCCGCAGTCCGAGCAGCGGGTAGAGCACTCCCGCCGCGACGGGCACACCGATGGCGTTGTAGACCAGCGCGAAGAACAGGTTCTGCCGGATGTTGCGCATGGTGGCCCGGGACAGGCGGATCGCGGTGACCACTCCGGCGAGCGACCCGGAGATGAGGGTGATGTCGGCGGCTTCGATGGCGATGTCGGTTCCGGTGCCGATGGCCAGCCCGATATCGGCTCTGGCGAGGGCCGGGGCGTCGTTGATGCCGTCGCCGACCATGCCGACCCGGCGCCCTTCCGCTTGCAGGCGGCTGATTTCGTGGGCCTTGTGGTCGGGCAGGACCTCGGCCAGTACGCGGGTGACGCCGACCTGACGGGCGATAGCGGCGGCGGTGCGGGCGTTGTCCCCGGTGATCATGACCACCTCGACGCCGAGCCGGTGCAGCGCGGTGATCGCGGCGGCGGAGTCCGCTTTGACGGTGTCGGCGACCGCGAGGACCCCGGCGGCGTGGCCGTCGACCGCGGCCAGGATCGGGGTCTTGCCTTGACCGGACAGGCGCACGCTGATCGGGTCGAGCCTGCTGGTGTCGATCCCGGCGTCGGTCAGCAGGCGCGCGGTGCCGACGAGCACGTCGTGCCCGGCGACGGTGGCTCGCACGCCTTTGCCGGTGACCGAGCCGAACCCGGTGGCGGCCGGTCCGGAGAGGCCGCGGTCGCGGGCTCCGGCGACGATCGCCGTGGCCAGCGGGTGCTCACTGTCGGCTTCGGCCGCGGCCACCAGCGCGAGCACCGCGGATTCGGACAGTGTCCCGGTGACCTCGACGTCGGTGAGGGCGGGCTTTCCGGCGGTGATGGTACCGGTCTTGTCCAGCACGATCGTGTCGAGTTTGTGCGCTGTCTCCAGCGCCTCGGCGGACCGGATCAGGATGCCCGCGCGGGCGCCCTTCCCGGTCCCGACCATGATCGACAAGGGCGTGGCCAGGCCGAGGGCACAGGGGCAAGCGATGATCAGCACGGCGACCGCGGACACCAGGGCGAGCGTCAGCGCGGGCGGCGGGCCGGCGACGAACCAGACGGCGAAGGCGGCGATGGCGATCGCCATCACGACCGGGACGAAGTAGGCCGAGGTCGCGTCGGCCAGACGCTGGATCGGCGCTTTGGACGCCTGTGCCTGCTGCACCATCTTGATGATCTGAGCGAGCATGGTGTCGGCGCCGACCTTGGCCGCCCGCACGCGCAGGGAACCGGTGGTGTTGATCGTCGCGCCGATGACCGTGTCACCGACCCGCTTGGTGGCGGGTATGGGTTCCCCGGTCACCATCGACTCGTCCACAGCGGACTGTCCTGAAAGGACTGACGCGTCGACCGGGATCTTCTCGCCCGGGCGGATCAGGACTTCGTCGCCGACTTCGACCTCGTCGATCGGGGTCTCGACCTCGTCGCCGTCACGCAGGACGCGCGCGGTGCGGGCTTGCAGCCCGAGCAGTGCGCGGATGGCTTCACCGGTGCCGGCCTTGGCACGTGCTTCGAGCAGCCGGCCGAGCATGATCAGGGTGAGGATCACGCCGACGGCTTCGAAATACACCTCCCGCAGATCGCTGGGCAGGAGGCCGGGGGCGAAGGTGACGAGAACGCTGTACCCGTAGGCGGCGGCCGTGCCCAGGGTGATGAGGCTGTTCATATCCGCGCCGCGGTGGACCAGGGTCAGCCATCCGGTGCGGTGGATCGGCCAGCCGGTGTAGAACATCACCGGCGTGATCAACACGAGCTGGACCCAGTGGTCGAGGAGTACGGCGGGCACCCGGTCCGCGCCGAACAGCGAATGGGTCATCACCGCGAACAACACCGGCAGGGTGAGCACCGCACCGACGAGTACCCGGCGGGTCAGGCCGGTGATCTCGGTGCGCCGTTCCCCGGCTTGCGCGGCCTCGGCGTCGGCGGCTGTGGTGGCGCCCGCCTCCGCCGTCCGGCCGGGTGATTCCTGGACAATCTCGTCCGGCTGAGCGGGCTCGGTGCCCGGTTCGACGATGAGCGTGCCGTGGATCATGTTCATGCCGCAGGCGAAGCCGAAGGAGCCGGACCGTGCCGGGGTGAGGCGGACGGTCGTGCGCTGGAACGCGGGCAGCGCCGCGCCGAGGTGAAGGTCGGGGAACACGACCCGTGAGGTGCAGTCGCCGCTTTCCTGCCGGTCGAACACCAGCTCCACCGGCACACCCTGGCGCACCTGGATGACGTCCGGCCGGTAGCCGCCGCGCACGGTGATCTCGACCCGCTGCACTCCACCGGTCAGCTGCGCGGTCCGCGCCCGCCGGGGGCCGAAGAAGAACCAGCCCAGCGCGGCGATGGCCGCCACGGCCGTGACGACGACCACGATGTCGGAGACGGTCATGAGGGACTCCTTGTGAAGTCGGCTGTCGCCCAGGCCGACTCTCCGCTCCGGCAGCCCGCGGAGGTAGGGACCTTACGACCTCGCGGACGAGGCGGAGGTCCCTGGCCGCGGCGGGCGGGTGAGGTGACCGTGGTGGCAGGTGTTGGTGCCGACGTCACCGAGGAGCTCCCGATGAGCACATCCCGCGATCCCCGCTATGACCTGCACGGTCCTGGCAGCGGCAAAGAACACGGCGGGCACAGGTGGTTGATGCTCGCCTGTTGTGTGCCGATGGTGGTGATCGCGATCGTTCTGGTGGTGACCGATGTCGTCGGTATCGGCGCACTGGTCGCCGCCGTCGCCTGCGCCGCGATGATGACGATGATGATGCGCGGAATGGGACACGGCGACGGCAGCCGTGGCTGACGCGGGGGCCGGGTATCCGGTGATCGACCGGGCGAGTCCGACCGATCGTGCGTTCTTGGCGATGGACTCCGCACGGGCTCCCGAGCATTTCGGACTGATCTTGCGGTTCGACGAGGCCGCCGGGCTCGAACCGGCCCGTGTCCGGCAGGTACTCGCCGAACGTGTCGCCGCCGTGCCTCGGTTGCGGCAGCTGCTGATCCGGACGCCATTCGGGTGTGGTGGGCCGATCTGGGTCGACGACGAGTGTTTCGACATCCGGCGCCGGTTCGGTGTGGTGCGGTGCGCCGCACCCGGGGATGAACGGGCGCTGTTGGAGCTCGCGCATTCCGTCATCGTGAAGCCTATTCCCCCTACCGGTCCGAGGTGGTCGGCGAGGTTCGTGACGGGGCTCGCCGAGGGGCAGACCGCGCTGGTGATCGTGGTGCACCATGTGCTCGCGGACGGCGTGGGCGGGCTCGCCATCCTGGCCGGCCTTCTCGACCCGGGTGCGGCCGCGCCCCGGACGGTCTTTCCCCGGCCGCGTCCGGCGAGAGGCCGGCTGGCCCGCGACGCGTGGTCGGAACGGGTCCGCGCGGTGCGGCGGGCCCGTGCGAGCCTGAAGTCGTTGCGTGCTTCGACGGCGGCCGCCGGCGGGCTGCACCCTCCGCGCGCGGTTCCGTGCTCGTTGCTGAGGCGCACCGGCGGCCGAGGCAGGCTGGCTGTTGTTCGCATACCTGCGGCGGAATTGCGGGCGGCGGCGCACCGATACGACGCGACGGTCAACGACGCGATCTTGGTGGCGGTGGCCGGAGCGCTGAACCGGGTGCTGCTGGCTCGGGGAGAATCCCTCGACACCGTGGCGATCGGCGTTCCGGTGTCCGGGCACGCGTCCGGGGAGCCCGCGCGCGGGAACATGGTCAGCCCGCTGCTGGTGTCCGTTCCGGCCACCGGCGGCCTGGCGCAACGCCTGCGACGGACATCGGCCGCCGTGCGGGCGCAGAAGTCTTCCGCCAAGGGCCCGCCGCCGGTCGCCGTGCTCGGCTGGCTGTTCAGGCCCGTGGCCGCACTGGGCGGCTACCAGTGGTATCTGAACCATCAACATCGCATGCACACGATGGTCAGCCATGTCCGCGGTCCCGGCGAGCCGATCACCTTCGACGGCGGGCCCATCCGATCGGCCATCCCGATCGGGGCGGGAGGCGCCGGGAACATGACCGTCTACTTCGAAGTGTTCACCTACGCGGGCACCGTCGTCCTCACCGCGATCGCGGATGCGGACCGGTTTCCCGACCTGGATCCGCTGACGCACGCGTTGCGCGCTGAACTCGACCACATCGCCGGTGACCAAGGGGAACCGCGGCGGAAGGAACGTCGATGACCGAAGTGTGCGAAGGGGCCGAGACCTCGTTGCTGAGCGTCCGGGGCGTCATCAAGGAGTTCGGGCCGTTGCGCGCCCTGTCCGGGGTCGACCTCGACATCCCGGCCGGGCAGGTGACGGCGCTCGTCGGGGACAACGGCGCGGGCAAGTCGGTGTTGATCAAGTGCATCGCCGGGATCCACGGTTCGGAAGCGGGGGAGTTCCGGTGGCAGGGCGAGCCGGTGCGGATCCGCGGCCCGCGTGACGCCGCGGCGCTCGGCATCGAGACCGTGTATCAGGATCTCGCCCTCTGCGACAACCTCGACGTCGTGCAGAACATGTTCCTCGGGCGGGAACCCTCGCGGCACTGGGCACTCGACGAAGACCGGATGGAGGCGGCCGCCAAGGAGACGCTGCACGGCCTCGGCGTCACCACGCTGACTTCGGTCCGCCAGCCGGTCGGTTCCCTGTCCGGTGGCCAGCGCCAGGCGGTCGCGATAGCCAAAGCCGTGCTGTGGCATTCGAAACTGGTGATCATGGACGAGCCGACCGCGGCGCTGGGCGTCCAGCAGACCGAGGTGGTGCTCCGCCTGATCAGGCGGCTGGCCGAGCGGGGCCTGGGCGTCGTCGTGGTGTCACACAACCTGAACGACGTCTTCGCGGTGGCCGACCGCATCGCGGTGCTGTACCTGGGGCGGATGGCCGGGGTGTACGCGACCCGTGAACTCACCAAGGAGGCGGTCGTCGAGCTGATGACCGCCGGCTGTTCGGAGCGGCTCGAAGGCGCTGTGGTCCCGTCCTGACGTACGGGCCCCTTCAGGTCCGGCGACTACTCAGAGGGCACACAGTCCCGCGTGACCGGTCCGGTCACACCCTCACCTGGAGCGACACCTTGTGCTCTCCGTCGACCCGAGACCTTTGCCTCACCCCCGACTGTTACGACGCGGTACCCGCCCGGACTTCGGCGAGGACCGCGTCCGTGACGGCCGGGACGGCCGCCGCGACGGCAGGGCTCAGCCCTGGGCCGAAGTCCACATCGGTCACCTCGACCGCGAAGATCACCAAACGCTCGGGGAGCCGGCCCAGCGCTTCCGCCAGTTCGACCGCCTCGGGGATCCCGAAGCCGTGCGAACTCGCGACGGGCCCGTGCTCCGGCAGGGTGGTCCGGTGCCAGCGGCCGTCCACACCCGGGGAGCAGCGGACGGCGTCGACGAGGACGACGAGGCCGGCACCCTCCCAGGATTCCATGAGCCGCACGGTGTCCCCATCGCTGATCTCCGCCGGGATCCCGTGGCGGGAGACCTCGCGGGCGACGGCCGGGCCCACACCGTCGTCACGCCGGAACTCGTTCCCGACGCCGATGACGACGGCGTTCACCGCTGTTCCCTGGTGAGGTCGAGGAAATGCGCCGAGCAGGAAATGCAGGGGTCGTAGTTGCGGATCGCGCGCTCGCACAGCGAGACCAGCGAGTGGTCGTCGAGGTCTCCGTGGAGATCGACCAGCCTCGCCACGTCGTGCTCGATCGCGGGCTGGTTCTGCGAGGTCGGCGGCACGATGTCCGCGCTCAGGATCCGCCCGCCCGCGTCGAGTTCGTAGCGGTGGTACAGCAGCCCACGCGGAGCCTCGGTGATTCCGTGACCGGTCGCCGCGCGGGGCGTCACTTCGACGAACGGCCGGTCCGGCCGGTCATAGGCCTCGATGATCCGCAAAGCCTCCTCGACGGCGTACACGACCTCGACGGCGCGTACCACGATGCTGCGGAACGGGTTGCGGCATTCCGTGCCGAGGCCGGCGTTGGCGGCGGCGCCCGCGGCGAGCGGGGACAACCGGTCCGAGTTGAGGCTGTACCGGGCGAGCGGCCCGGTCAGATACATCCGGTCGTCCAGCCGGGCGTGCAACGCCGTCGAATGCGCGACCTGGTGTTCCGCCACATGCTCTTTGAACTCGCGCGCGCTGAACCGTAGCCCGGTGCTGACCACCGGTTCACCTCGGTCGATCGGGTAGCCGTCGGTGTCCCGCAAAGCGAGCAGATCGTGGGGCACGTCGAGGTCGGGGAAGTCGAATCCCGAAACCCAGCGGACCGTCTCGAGGGCCTCATCCAGGGCATACCCGAGTGTGTCTGCCAGCGACCGCAGTTCGGCGGGTTCGGGGACCCGGTAGAAGCCGCCGACCCGGACGTTGACCGGATGGATCGCGCGTCCGCCGATCGTCTCCATGAGCAGGTTCCCGGCCTTCTTGAGCGCGAGTCCCCGTTCCACGATCCCGCGGTGGGCGGTGGCCATCGCGATACCGTCCGGGAAACCGAGGAAGTCCGGCGCGTGCAGGAGGTAGATGTGCAGCGCGTGGCTGGAGATCCATTCGCCGCAGTACAGCAGCCGCCGCAGCGCGCGCAGGCCGTCTCCCACCTCGGCACCGCAGGCGTCTTCGACGGCGCGGCAGGCGCTCAGCTGGTAGGCGACCGGGCAGATCCCGCATACCCGGGCGGTGATGTCCGGTGGCTCGCGGAAATCGCGGCCGCGGAGGAAGGCCTCGAAGAATCTCGGTGGCTCGTAGATGGCGAGTTCGACACTTTCGACCCGGTCGCCGTCGGTGCGCACGCGAAGAGCCCCCTCGCCCTCCACCCGTGCCAGCCCCGCCACTTGCAGGATGCGATTCGCCCGATGGGTCATGTCCACTCCGCCGCCGTGTTGAAGGTGCCGAACACCAGATGAAGTTCGTCGTCGCCCATTCCGCTCCGGCGCAGCAACGGGATCAGCGCGGGCACGTTCGGCTGTTTCATCGGACCGAAACAGCCGTAGCAGCCACGGTTCACCGCCGGGCACAGGGCACCGCAGCCCGCGTGAGTCACGGGTCCGAGACAAGGGGTTCCGTGCGCGACCATCACGCAGGTCAGGCCCCGGCGTTTGCACTGGGTACAAACGCTGGTGTCCGGGAGATCGGGCGCCCGGCCGGCCATCAGCGCGGTGAGAACCTCCAGGAGCTGTCCTTTGTCGATGGGGCAACCGCGGAGCTCGTAGTCGACCTTGACGTGGTCCGCGATCGCCGTCGACGTCGCCAAGGTCTCGATGTAGTCCGGGCGCGCGTACACCACGGAGCGGAACTCCTCGACGTCGGCGAAGTTGCGCAGGGCCTGGATACCGCCGGAGGTGGCGCACGCGCCGATCACGACCAGTACGGTGGATTGCTCGCGGACGCGCCGGATTCTTTCCGCTTCGGCGGAGGTGGTCACCGACCCTTCGACGATCGAGATGTCGTAGGGCCCCGGTTCGGAGGCGCTGGTCATCTCGGCGAAATGCGCGAACTTCACTTGCCTGGTCAAGGTCAGCAGCTCGTCCTCGCAGTCGAGCAAGGTCAGCTGGCAGCCGTCGCACGAGGTGAACTTCCACACCGCTATGGAGAGCATCACAACTCCTTCACCAGGAAGAGGGACTCGGCGACCGGGTAACCGGCGACGGGCCCGTCCCGGCAGACGAGCAGCGGGCCGAACTGGCAGTGCCCGCACAGGCCGGTACCGCACTGCATGTTCCGCTCCAGGGAGACCTCGATCCGCTCGGCGGGAACCCCCCGGCGGAGCAGGGTCCTGGCGCTGAAGCGCATCATCGGCTCGGGCCCGCACAGCAGCGCGGTGGTCTGCCCGGGATCGATCGGATGCGTGGCGAGTGGTTCGGTGACGAAGCCGACGTGCCCGGTCCAGCCGTCTTCACCGCGGTCGACGGTGAGGACGATGTCCGGACCGTTCCGGTCGGACAGCTCCCGAAGTTCCTTCTGATACAGGAGATCGGCGGGTGTCCGCGCTCCCGCGATCAGGATGACGCGTCGGGAAGGTCGCTCCGCCAGTGCGTGCCGGAGCACAGGCCTGAGCGGGGCGAGCCCGATGCCGCCCGCCACGAGCAGCAGATCGCCGTCGTCGTCGAGACGCCACGCCGTGCCGAACGGACCGCGCACTCCCAGCACCGTCCCGGGGCGGGCGTCGTGCAGCGCGCGGCTCACCGCGCCGACGGCACGGATGGTGTGCACCAGCGTTCCGTCACCGGGTATCGCGCTGACCGAGATGGGCACTTCCCCGACCCCGTGCGCGTAGAGCATGGCGAACTGGCCGGGGCGGAATTCGGGTAACCGGTCGCCGTCCGGCGCCAGCGTCAACGTCGCCGAGTCGCCGGTCTCGGTGACCCTGCCGACCACTCGATAGGGCCGGGGAAGCCAGGGATCGGGGTTCATGCCGGGTTCCGGTAGAGGTCGAGAAGGCGGAGCCTGGTCGCCTGCAGGCGGTTCACCAGCGTTTCGAGGAGAATCCGGGTGAACCGGTAGCCCAGCGCCGGATCGGCTTCGACGAGCGTGCGCACTTGCCCGGCGTCCAGCACCAGAGCGCGGGTCGGGGTGACGGTCACCGCGCCGAAATGCCAGCGGTACGGCGGGATCAGCCACGACCAGCCGAGCAGTTCACCCGGCCCCACGCTTTGCAGCGTCACCGGGCCACGGTGGGGAACGTGGGTGTCCACCGCGACGTGGCCCGAGATGACGATCCAGCACCGGTCGGCGTCTCCGCTTTCGTCGAACAGCCGCGTTCCGGCCGCGTAGTCCTCGATCCGGCCGGTCGCGGTCACCGCCGAACGTTGTGTCTCGGAAAGGCCTGCGAGCAGCGGCGTTCCCGGGTCCGGCGTGGTCATCCCGGCGCACCTTCCGCGAGCGCCGCGGCTTCTTCGGTGATATCGATTCCCGCCGGGCACCAGGCGATGCACCGCCCGCAGCCGACGCAGCCGGAGGTGCCGAACTGATCGTGCCAGGTACCGAGCTTGTGGCTCATCCACTGCCGGTACCGAGCGGCCCCCGACGTCCGGACCGCGCCACCGTGCAGCTGGGAGAAATCGATCTCGAAGCAGGACGCCCAGCGTTGCGACCGGGCCGCACCGCCGTCGAGCTCCGTTGTGTCCTCTGTGGACACACAGAAACAGGTTGGGCACACCATGGTGCAGTTGCCGCAGGTGAGGCAGCGTCCGGCGACGTCTTCCCAGCGGGGGTGCTCGCGGTTGGCGGCGAGAAGATCGCGCAGGTCGGTGCCGGGCATGGCCCGGCCCATCCGCCGTGCGGCGGCGGCGACGTCTTCCTCCGCCAGCGCGACGTCCCGTTCGTGCGCGGGCCGTCCCGGCAGGCGGTCGAGCACCTCGGCACCCGCGGCGGTTCCGGCGACCGCGAGGAAACGGTGGCCCTCACCATCGATCCGTTCGGTGAGTGCGAGGTCGTAGCCTCCGCCGGCCGACGGACCACAACCCATCGATGCGCAGAAGCAGACTCCGCCGGGTTCGGTGCACTGTGCGGCGACCACGAACGGCATCGGGCCGCCGACGATCTGGCGCAGCTTGCCGATCGCGGACAGGTCACAGGGCCGGACGCCGAAGAAGGCGTACTCGACCCGATCTTCGCGGACCGGCTGGAACCCGGCGGGCCCGCTGGTGAGCAGGGTTCGGCGGGGTGGGTGCAGGAACCGTTTCCACGATTGCGGTCCCGCGGAATGCCCGAACACCGCGTCGTCGGCTCGCCGATGTACCCGGTACTGACCCGGACCGGTCTCCACACCCCAGCCTGCCGGGAGATCGGCCGCGGAACCCAGTTCCGCCAGGGTGATCGCGTCGTCGCGCAGCACCGGGCCGATCACGGTCCGTCCGCTCGTGACCAGTGCGCGGATCAGTGCGTCGAGCCCGGCGAGATCGAGAACGGCGTCCATCGGGTTCACCTCTCTCAGTGTCTGTTGGTGAACCCGCGTCCGCTATCGCGGCGGGTGCTCAGAGCGCCCTGCCACCGCGATAGCGGGGCCTTCGGCCGGGCGGGTTCACGCGTATGGTCACTTTCCGGACGAAATCTCAGCTCCGCCAACAGGTTCTCAGCAGATGCGGGGGAGTTGTTCTCCGACAAGGACGTCGACGATCCGGGTCGAGCCGACCAGGGTGCGCGCACTGATCCGGCCGACCGGCCCGTCCGTCACTTCGCCGATGACGGTGGCACTCGCACCGTCAGGCCGCGCACGCATGGCGCGCAGCACGTCCTGCGCGGCTTCCGGGGCGACCAGCGCCACCAAGCAGCCCTCGTTCGCGACGTGCATCGGGTCGAGTCCGAGCAGTTCGCACGCCGCGGCGACCGGCCGCGGTACCGGTACGTCCGCTTCGGTGATCTCGATACCCACACCGGACGCGGAAGCGAGTTCGTTCAGTGCGCTCGCGAGTCCGCCCCGGGTGGGGTCGCGGAGGGTGCGCACTCCGGCGCCGCCCACCGCGAGCATCGCGGCGACCAGGTGGTGCAGCGGGCGGCTGTCCGACGAGATCTCCGCCTCGAAGCCGAGACCTTCGCGCGCGCTCAGGATCGCGGTGCCGTGAAGGCCGATCGGGCCGGACAGCAGCACCAGGTCACCCGGCTCACCCGCGGTGGCGGATGGTCGCGCACCGCCGGGCCGGAGGCCGATACCGGTGGTCGTGACGTAAAGACCGTCGGCCGCACCACGGCCGACGACCTTGGTGTCCCCGGTGACGATCTTGACGCCGGCCGCGCTCGCGGCGGCCGCGGCCGAGCGGGTGACCCGCCGCAGTTCGTCGATCGGAAACCCCTCTTCGATGATGTAGGCGAGGCTCAGCGCGACCGGCATGGCGCCGCGCATCGCGAGGTCGTTGACAGTGCCGTGCACGGCCAGCGATCCGATGTCCCCACCCGGGAAGAAACGTGGTGTCACCACGAATCCGTCGGTCGTGAACACGGTGTCGACGCCACCGACACCGACGACTGCGGCGTCTTCGAGCGGGTCTTCGGCACCGAGTTCGGCGGTGATCACGTCGGCGAGCAGCTCGGCCATGAGCTGCCCTCCCGAGCCGTGTCCGAGGAGCACGCGTTCGGTTTCGGCCTGCGCTACCGGGCAGATGGGGCCGGCGAGACCGGCGGAGTTGGTCATCGGAGCTCCAATCCACGTCCGGCGTTGTGGAACGCCGCGCAGGTCCCTTCGCCCGAGACCATCGGCGCGCCGAGCGGGGTCCGGGGGGTACAGGCCGTTCCGTAGGCCTGGCAGTCGGTCGGCAGCCGGGTGCCGCGCAGGATCGCCCCCGCGATACAGGCCGGTGATTCCCGGGTGACGATGTCGCCGGTCGCGAACCGCCGGTCAGCGTCGAAGTCCGCGAATTCCGGGGTGAGCGCGAGCCCGCTGGCGGGGATCTCGCCGATACCGCGCCATTTCCGGTCGGTCACCCGGAACACGCTGTCCACGGCGTCGCGGGCGGCGGTGTTGCCGGTCCGGCGCACCGCTCGTACGTACTGGTTCTCCACCTCGGCACGGCCGCTTTCGAGCTGCCGCACGGCCATCAGGATGCCTTCCAGCAGATCGAGCGGCTCGAACCCGGTCACCACGATCGGGACGCCGTACCGGGCGGCGATCGGCTCGTACTCTGTCCAGCCCATCACCGCGCAGACGTGCCCGGCGGCGAGGAAGGCCCGGACCTGGTTGTCCGGCGCGTCCAGCAGCGTGGTGATCGCGGGTGGCACGAGAACGTGGCTGACCAGGACGCTGAAATTGCCGACGCCGGTCTTGGCCGCGTTCAGTACCGCCATCGCGTTGGCGGGGGCGGTCGTTTCGAACCCCACGGCGAGGAACACCACCTCGCGGTCCGGGTTCGCCCGTGCGATCCGCACGGCGTCCAGCGGTGAGTAGACGACGCGGACATCGGCGCCGCGTGCCTTGAGCGCGACGAGGTCGCCGGACGTACCGGGCACCCGGAGCATGTCGCCGTAGCTGGTGAAGATCACTTCCGGCCGGGCCGCGACGGCGAGCGCCTTGTCGATGATTTCGAGCGGGGTCACGCAGACCGGGCAGCCGGGACCGTGGATCATCCGCATCCCCGCGGGGAGGAGTTCATCGATCCCTTGCCGGACGATCGTATGCGTTTGGCCGCCGCAGACCTCCATGACCGTCCACGGCTTGGTGGCGGTGGCGCGTAGATCGCCGAGGAGCCTGCGCGCGAGTACGGGATCCCGGTATTCGTCGAGATGTTTCACGGTCCCAGCTCCGTTTCGATCGCGTCGGGCATCGCGCGCAGCACGGCCAGCGTTCGCGCCGCTTCCTCCTCGTTCACCACACTGATCGCGAAACCGACGTGGACGATCACGTGGTCACCGATCCCGGCCTCCGGTGTGTAGGCGAGGCAGACCGGTCTCCGCAGGCCGTCGAAGTCGACGATCCCGCCGCGGGGAAAGTCCTCCTCCACGCTCACGATCAGGCCGGGAATACCCAGACACATGGCTTACCTCCCTGCCAGCAACGCCGCCGCGACGGCCGCCTGCCCATAGCTGATGCCACCGTCGTTGACCGGGATCCGTTCGCCGGAGAACACGCGGAAATCCAGTTCGGTCAGGGAGCCGGTGACCGCGTCGGTGAGCCTGCGGTTCTGGAACACGCCACCCCCGAGGCACACCGTCTTCGTGCCGCTGATCGCGGCGGCCTCGGTCACCATCGCGACGGTGACCTCGGTGATCGTCGTGTGGAACCGTGCCGACAGCTCGCTCGCGGGCCGAGCCGAGCCGAGCAGTTCACGCAGGGCCGGTACGGGGTCGTAGACCCACAGGCCACCGCGCCGATGCAGCTTCCACGGGAGCGGCTCCCGCCTCGGTTCGCCGGAGGCGGCCGCCTCGAGCAGAACGGCCGCTTCGCCCTCGTAAGTGTTCACGTCGCAGAGTCCGAGCAGCGCAGCCACCGCGTCGAACAGCCTTCCCGCACTGGAGGTGAGCGGGCTGTTCACGCCGCGCTCGATCATCCGCCGGACCAGCCTGCTTTCCCCGGTCTCCTGGTCGGTCGGCAACGAGGGCTCCCCGAAGTCCTCCGCGCCGATCAGGTAGCCCAAGGCCATCCGGGCGGGGCGCCGGACGGCGACCTCGCCGCCGGGCAGCGGTACGTGGCCGAACCGGGCGAGCCGCCGATAGCCGGTATACGAAGCCAGCAGGATCTCGCCGCCCCACAAGGTTCCGTCGTCGCCGAAGCCCAGCCCGTCGTACGCGACGCCGATGAAGGGCTCTTGAACTCCGTGCTCGGCGGCCGTCGCGGCGACATGGGCGTGGTGATGCTGCACCGGAACGCGCCGCTCGCGGGGCCACTTGGCCGCGTACAGCGTCGACCGATACCGGGGATGCCGGTCGTGCGCGCAGAACTCCGGGGTCACGTTCGTCCACCGGCACAGCCTGTCGATCGTGTGCTCGAAGGCTTCGAAGGCCGCGACGTCGGTGAGGTCGCCGATGTGCGGCCCCGGCACGGCGTGCTCACCGGCCGCCAAGGTGACCGTGTTCTTCAGCTGCGCGCCCACCGCCAGCACGGGTTCCGGCGAGGCGGTGGGCAACGGGATCGGGGCGGGCGCGTACCCGCGGGCGCGTCGCACGACCCGGACGGCACGGACCACCGAGTCGTCGTATCGGGAGAGGATCGGCCGGTCGTGCCCGAGGATGCCGTCGGACAGCGGTCCGAGCGCGGACCGGGCCTGCTCGTCGGAGATCGCGATCGGTTCACCGGCGCGGTTTCCGCTGGTCACCACCAGCGGGCGGCCGAGGTCGTGCAGGAGAAGGTGATGCAGTGGGCTGTTCGGCAGGAACAGGCCGATCTCGGGCAGGTGTGGTGCCACGGTGGCGGACACCACGGTTCCCGGACGCGCTTCGAGGAGAACGATGGGACGCGCCGGAGTACAGAGCAGCCCGGCGGTCGTGTCGTCCACAAAGGACAGATCGGCCGCTTCGCGGAGATCACGCGCCATCACCGCGAACGGCTTCACCGGGCGGTGTTTCACCGTTCGCAGCCGGCCGATCGCCCGGTCGTCGGCCGCGTCGCACACCAGCTGATACCCGCCGATCCCCTTGATCGCCACGACGCCGCCGTTGCCGATCGTCTCCACCGCCGCCGCGAGGGCCGCCGGCCCGGTGAGGCCGGCCCAGGACAGTCGCGGTCCGCAGACCGGGCAGGCACTGGGTTCGGCGTGGAACCGGCGGTCGCCAGGGTCGTGGTACTCCGTGGCGCAGGGCCCGCACATCGGAAACCGGTTCATCGTCGTCCGGATCCGGTCGTACGGAAGTTCCTCGACGATCGTCGCCCGCGGGCCGCATCCGGAGCAGTTGACGAACGGATACCGGTAGCGCCGGTCGGCCGGATCGAACAGCTCCTCCAGGCAGGCCGCACAGGTGGCCAGATCCGGCGAAACGGCGCGGGACCCCCTGCCGGGCGCACTGTCGCGGACCGAGAAGCCGCTCTCGTACTCTCCGGCGGGCAGCTGGGTGACGGTCATGCGTTCGACCTTCGACGGCGACGGCGCACCGTCGAGTACGTCACGGTGGAACGCCTCGAGTACTTCCGGCCGCCCGGACGCGGTGATCACCACATGGCCCCCGACATTGCGGACCTCTCCGTCCACGCCGAGCGCCGTGGCGACCCGGTGGACGTGCGGGCGGAACCCGACCCCTTGGACCGTGCCGTGCATCTCGATCCGCTGGGTCACGTTCGCACCGGGTGTCATGGAGCCTCCTGTTCGGATGCGTTTCAGGATCAACGAAGCCGGGGAGGCCGGGGAGGGCAGAACGTCCCGGACCGCCCGGCCCAACGACCTGTCCGGCAGAGCGAACGCCGGGCGGTAGGGCAGGCGACACGGTCGATCGTTTCGGTATCCGGCTCGTCACTCCAGTGCCGAAGGCCCCGTGACACCGTGACCTCCGGCCGCAGCTCGGGTTTCCGCCCCTGCATATCGTCGGCCGGGTCGATTTCCGAATGCTCGGTGCACTGGAAGGAGCGAATTCATGGCCACGTCCGGGAGCCCTCCGATCGTCGCGGCGGTGAACGGTTCGGCCTCGTCGATGAAGACGGCGTTGTGGGCGGCGGAAGAAGCACGCATGCGGGATACCGACCTGAACCTCCTGATGGCCTTTGGGGTCGATGGCGCTCCGTTCGGTAACCGGTCGTTCCCTCCCGACGTGTGGCTGAAGACCAAAGAGGCGATAACCCACCAAGTCCTGCGTGAGGTCCGTGAGAAGACCGAATCGGCTGTGCCCGAGGTGAAGGTGACCACGATCGCCGCCGAAACCGGCCCGATCGCCGCGATGACCGAGGCTTCGGCACGGTCGCGGCTGCTGGTCATGGGCCCGCCGACCGGTGAGATCACCAGGTTGTTCGCCGAGTCGGCCGCCGACGCGTTGTCGTCGGTGTCGCAGTGCCCCGTCGTCGTAGTCCGTGGTACGAGCGATAGCGGGCCAGTGGTGGTCGGTGTGGACGGCAGCCCGTTCAGCGAGAAGGCGATCGCCTGGGCGTTCGAAGAGGCGTCGGCCCGAGACTCCCCCCTGGTAGCGCTGCACGCCTGGCATGACGGTGACATCGCCGGTCTGTTCACGGGCGAGGGCGCGCTGCCCTTCCCTGGCGAATCGGTGCGCGAGACCGAAGCACGGGTCTTCGAGCACCGGCTCGCGGGATGGCGGAAGACGTATCCGGACGTGCCCGTCGAGCAGGTGATCGTCCGCGACAGGCCGCGTCACCGGCTGCTCGAGTCGAGTGCGAAAGCACGACTTCTGGTCGTCGGCAGCCGTGGCCGTGGCGGCTTCGCCGGTCTCGTTCTCGGATCGACCAGTCACGCCTTGGTGCACCACGCCCAGTGCCCGGTGATGGTCGTCCGGGCGACGCGCGGGGGAGCCGAGTGATGGAGGTGACCACTGTCGATCGTGAGAATGTCGCGCACTATGGGCTTCCTGTTCCCGAAGTGCTGCTGTTGGCCGAAACCGACTCCGTCGCCGGGCTTTCCCGCGGGGTATGGCGACAGCGGCTGGCGGACGTGGGTCCGAACGAACTGCCACCCCGACGGGGCCGGAACTGGGCGGTGCGACTGCTCGGACAGCTGCATCATCCGCTGATCTACGTTCTCCTCGCGGCGGCGGCCGTCACGGCGGTACTCGGCGAAACCGTCGACGCCTCCGTGGTTTTCGGTGTCGTCGTGGTGAACGCGATCATCGGGTTCCTCCAGGAGGCGCGCGCGGAACGGGCGCTGGACGCGCTGGTGGCGATGGTGCGGACCGAGACCACCGTCGTCCGGGACGGTGTCACCGAACGGGTGCCCTCGGTGGAGCTGGTACCGGGCGACGTCGTCCTGCTCGAGGCGGGTGATCAGGTCGGTGCGGATCTTCGTCTGGTGGCCACCGGCGAACTGCGGATCGACGAGTCGGTACTGACCGGCGAGTCCGTGCCGTCGGCGAAGGATTCCTTCGTATTGCCTCCGGATACCGCGCTGGCCGATCGCACCAACATGGCGTACTCGGGCACCTTGGTGACCTCGGGGACAGGGCGCGGGGTCGTGGTAGCGACCGGCGCGGGCACCGAGATCGGCCAGGTGCATCGCCTCGTCGGGACGACGGTTTCGGTCCAGACCCCGTTGACCCGCAAGCTCGCCAGGTTCAGCCGCTTGCTGACGATCGTGATCCTCGGCCTCGCGCTGTTCGGTGTCGCGGTCGGGTTGCTGCGCGGTCAGCCGCCCGCGCAGATGGTGACCGCCGCCGTCGCCCTCGCGGTCGGGGCCATTCCGGAGGGTCTTCCGGCCGCGGTCACCGTGACGCTCGCGATCGGGGTGGCGCGGATGGCGCGCAGGCACGCGATCATCCGGCGGCTCCCCGCCGTGGAAACCCTGGGCAGCACGACGGTGATCTGCACGGACAAGACCGGGACACTGACCGCCAACGCGATGACCGTCCGCGAGCTCGTGGTGGCGGGGCGCGGATACCGGGTCTCCGGCATCGGGTACGCGCCGGAGGGTGCGGTCGTGCCCGCGCCGGACGCGGCGGCGCGAGAATGCCTGCTTGCCGCTTTGGCGTGCAACGACGCCCGGATCGCGGAAGAGGACGGCCGATGGCGGCCGGTCG
This sequence comes from Amycolatopsis sp. TNS106, assembly GCF_019330265.1. Taxonomy (NCBI): domain Bacteria; kingdom Bacillati; phylum Actinomycetota; class Actinomycetes; order Pseudonocardiales; family Pseudonocardiaceae; genus Amycolatopsis; species Amycolatopsis sp. TNS106. Next base: position 1,226,500 of record NZ_CP024972.1, read on the forward strand.
GGGATCCGACCGAGGCGGCTTTGGTGGTCGCTGCCCGCAAGGCCGGCCTGGATGCGGGCGACGTACCGGAACGCGTCGAAGTCCTGCCCTTCAGCTCCGAACGCCGGTTCATGGCGACGAAGCACGTCAATGGGGTCGTCTATCTGAAGGGAGCTGTCGAGCGTTTGCTCGAGTTGGCCGGTGCCGGTCACTGTGCCGAGGCCGAAGCCATGGCGGCCGAAGGGCTCCGGGTCCTGGCGATCGGGCGCGCGGTCGATGTCGAACTGTCCGAAGAGGGATTGCGGGGCAACGTCGTCGTACTCGGCCTGGTCGGTATGCACGATCCGCCACGTCCGGAGGCGATCGAGGCGGTCCGCGCCTGCCGGGAAGCGGGTATCGAGGTCACCATGATCACCGGTGACCATCCGGCGACCGCACAGGCGATCGCGGCGGAGTTCGGCATCGAATCGGTCCACGCGAGGGTGTCGCCGGAGGAGAAACTCCGCCTGGTCAAGGAGATCCAGCAGCGTGGCGAGGTCGTGGCCATGACCGGGGACGGCGTGAACGACGCGCCGGCGCTCCGCCGTGCGGACATAGGTGTGGCCATGGGACGTGGCGGCACCGAGGTCGCGAAGCAAGCGGCCGACATGGTGCTCGCCGATGACAACTTCGCCTCCATCCGGGCCGCGGTGGAGGAAGGCAGGTGTGTCTTCGACAACTTGCGCAAGTTCATCATCTGGACGTTGCCCACGAATATGGCCGAGGGGCTGGTGATCCTCACCGCGATCCTGCTCGGCACCGCGCTGCCGATCCTGCCGGTGCAGATCCTGTGGATCAACATGACCACCGCGGTCGCGCTGGGCCTCACTTTGGCATTCGAGCCGCGTGAACCGGGCGTGATGAAGCGCCCGCCTCTGCCGCCTTCGCTGCCGCTGCTGACCGGTGCGCTGGCCGGTCGCACGGTGTTCGTCTCGGCGATCCTGCTCGCGTGTTCGTTCGGCGCGTTCCAGTGGCAGGTCGCCGCCGGTGCGTCGCTGGAGCTGGCACGGACGGTCGCGATGAACGTGTTCGTCGGCGGCGAGATCGCCTACCTGATCAACTGCCGGTCCCTGGAGAATTTCCGGCCGCGTGTCGGATTCCTGCACAACCGCTGGCTTCCCGCAGGTATCGCGCTGACCATCGGGCTGCAGTTCGTGCTGACCTACGTGCCATTCATGAACACTCTGTTCCACACCGCGCCGATGCCATGGCACACCTGGATTCCGATTCCCGTGCTGGCCGCGCTCACCTATGGCCTCGTCGAACTCGGCAAGGCACGGCAGCGGCGCCGGTCACGAGCGGGCCGCGTTCACTCGGCGCGCGGCGGCACGACCACTTCGGTCAGATGAGCCGTCGTGACAAGCCGTCCTGCGATGCGGCTTTCACTGCCGGGCGGGCGGGACGACGGCCACCGGAGAAGCGGAGTGGTGGATCAGCGCCTGGCTCGTGGAGCCGAGGAGCAGCCCGCGGAAACCGCCTCGGCCGCGAGAGCCGACCACGACGAGCTGGGCTTTTCCGGAGTGTTCGAGCAACGTGTGCGCCGGCCGGTCGCGAACGACGACACTCTCGACGGGCACGTCGGGGTACTTGCTTCGATAGGTGCCGAGCTGCTGATCCACCAGCCGCGCCTCCGCCGCCTGGATGGTTTCCCAATCCAGCGCGGAGCCGAATGCCCAGGCGTTGCCCACGGCGAAGTCCGACCACGCGCGCACGGCGACTAGCCGCGTACCACGTGTCGCGGCGGCGTCGAAGGCGAAGGCCAGAGCCGCGTCACTCGTCGGCGAACCGTCCACACCGACGACGACCGGTGCGTCCTGCGGCCGATCCGCTCCCCGGACGACGACGACCGGGCAGTGCCCGTGCGTCGCCACCGCGACCGCGATCGAACCGACCAGCAGCCCGGTGAACCCGCCAAGGCCGCGAGAGCCCAGCACGATCAACTCCGCCGAGGCCGATCGCCCGATGAGGTGTTCGGCGGCGGCTCCGCCGCGCAGTTCGGTGGTCACGTCGACCTCGGGGGCTGCTTCCCTTGCCGCCTCCGCGGCCGCCGCGAGCACCTCCCGCCCCTGTTCGGTCAGCGCGTCGGCGTAAGGCCTCGGCAACTCGACCCCAGGCGGCATCCGCACCGGGATCAGCATGCAGGCATGCGTGATCGACAGCGGTGCCTTCCGCCTCGCCGCTTCGGTCGCGGCCCATCGCGCCGCGTGGACGGCCGAAGAAGAGCCGTCCACACCCACCACCACCGGTCGCATTTCTGGTGCAGTCATCGTGTCCTCGAATCGGGAGCAGGTTCGCCAGCCGCGCCATGGGCGGTGCTGATCACGTCCTCCACCTTGCCGTTCCAGGGGTTCCGGCCCCAGTGCCATCGGCCGAGTTCCGTAGGGACCAAGGTCCCGATCGAGTACTCCGAAGATCCCTTGGTGCCGCATCCCGTTCCCGGCAGGATCGGGAAAGAGACCGGTCATGGCCGCATCGGCGCCTTCGCGAAGCCTGGTCCCACTCCCGTAGAAGGAGAATTCGTTGCTGTCCACGGCATCCGCCGCAGTGGTTCGCGCCACCTTGCCCGTCGTACGCGCGCACGCCGTGGAAATCACCGGTGAGTTCTACTCGTCGATGTTCGCCGCGCATCCGGAACTGCTCGACCTGTTCAACCAGGGCAACCAGGCGGATGGACGGCAGCAGCTCGCGTTGGCCTCAGCCGTGGCCGGCTTCGCGGAGCACCTGGTCAGCGAAGCGGGCGACGATGCCGCGCCGTTCGACCGGGTCGCCGAGCGAATCGCGCACAAGCACGTGTCGCTGGGCATCCGGGCCGAGCAGTACCCGGTCGTCGGTCACCACCTGCTCAACGCCGTCGGCACCGTCCTCGGCGCGGCGGTCACCCCCGAAGTCTTCGCGGCGTGGCACGAGGTCTACTGGCTGCTCGCCTGCCGGCTGATCGCCGCCGAAGCCCGCCTCTACGAACGTGGCGACCTCGATCCCGCCCGGCTCTGGCGCCGCTGGCGCGTGGCCAAACGCCTCGACGAGGCCGTCGACGTGGTCTCGTTCACCTTGGTGCCCGATGACGGGGCGGCCGTACCGGACTTCCTGCCCGGCCAGTACGTTTCGGTCGCTGTCGACCTGCCCGACGGCCGTCGCCAGCCTCGCCAGTACTCACTGTCGCACGGCCCCGGGCGAGGTTCACTGCGGATCACCGTCCGCCGCGTTCGCGGCCACGACGGTGCCCCGGACGGCGTGGTGTCCAATCACCTCCACGACCACGTCACCGAAGACCAGATCCTGGTGCTCGGACCACCCGCCGGCGAGACGACACTCGACATCGGCGACGGCCCGGTGCTCCTGATCAGCGCAGGGATCGGGATCACCCCGATGGCCGCCATGCTGGATCACCTCGCCCGCACCCAGCCGACGCGGCGGATCGTCGTCGCCCACGCCGATCGCTCACCCGCCCACCACGCGCTCCGCCGTGAATGTGCCCAGATCGCGTCCGGCCTCGGCGAGGTCGACGAACTGTACTGGTACGAGAACGACCACGACGACGGCTCGCGGTCCGGCCTCCTGGACGTCGACGTGCTGCCGCTGACCCCGGGTACCACCGCCTACCTGTGCGGCCCGCTGCCGTTCATGCACAAGATCCGCGCTGGGCTGATCCGCCGCGGCCTGTCCGCCGAGCGGGTTCATTACGAAGTGTTCGGTCCCGGGATGCTCGACTGACCTGGGTGAAGTACGTGAATGCTCCCTTCATTGTGCCAGGCGCAGTGAAGGGGGCCTTCACGTACTTGGGGGAGGCAAGATCGCGCTACATCGGCTGAGCGGAGCGCTCCGCGGCACGAGCGGCGACGTCGGCGTCACCGCAGAAGCCGGTCAGACGGCGTTTAAGGCAGAGCAGGCCCAGGATGGCACCGCCGTCGTCGACCACGGCGAGACGCCGCTGCCCGCGAGCCATAAGGAGACGGCGCGCCTGCTCGGCGGGCATGTCCGCGGGCACCGTCCGGCCTGTCATCCGCGAGTGGGGCAGCGCGAGGCCGGTGCCGTCCAGGTCAGCGGGCAGGTCGGTGCGCACGAGGGTGCCGATGAGCCGTCCGGCCTCGGTGAGCAGGAGCATGTGGACGTGGTCGTCGGCGAAGCAGGCGCGGGCCTGATCGACCGAGATGTCCACGGGCGATGTCTTGGGCTGTCGCACCAGCACGTCCCCGACGGTCCTGCCGATCAGCCCGGGTGGAGCGGTCACGGAATGTCCTTCTTACTTGAGAGGTAGTTAGGGCGCACGTAGCGATCACCTAGTCCGTGAAGGCCTCCTTGAGGGACCCAGGGTCCCTCAAGGAGGCCTTCACGGACCGGGCCGTGGACCTGCCGCAGCCGGAACTCGACCCGCTCAGCGCAGGGCCCGGTCCCGCACGGTCGCCGGCGTCGGGGTGGGAGTGGCGGGCTTCCCCCGGCGGCCGCGGTAGACGACGTAGGGCCGCCACAGGTAGGCCAGCGGCGCCGACCAGACGTGGACCAGTCGTGTGAAGGGCCACAGCGCGAGGAACAGGAATCCGCCGATCGCGTGCAGTTGGTAGACGAGAGGCGCCCCGGTCATCAGGTGCGGTTCGGGGGAGAACCAGAAGACGCCGCGGAACCAGACGGCGATCGTCTCGCGGTAGTCGTAACCCTCGCCGAGGAGGTTGGTCCCGACCGTGGCGGTCATCCCGAGCACCACCATCGCGGCCAGCGCGGCGTAGAGCACCTTGTCCATCGTCGTGGTGACCCGGCGGACGCGGCCGTTGACGAAGCGGCGGGCGATCAGCAAGGCGAGGCCTGCCACGAGCATGACGCCGGTGGCGGTGCCGCCCCAGACGGCGGTGGCGTGGTAGACGTGCTCGGAGATCCCGACCTTCGCCGTCACCGAAGCGGGCACCAGCAGGCCCATGGCGTGACCGGCGATGACACCGAACGCTCCGAGGTGGAACAACGGTGAGCCCAGCCGGAGGATGCGGCTCTCCAGTAGTTGGCTGGTATGAGTGGTCCAGCCGAACTGGTCGTGGCGCCACCGCCATACGTGGCCGAGCACGAACACCGCCAGGCAGGCGTAGGGGACGACGATCCAGACGAACGTGCTCACGGGACACTCTCCATCGAACGGTTGGCGAAGGGGTGTGCGTGGGCACACGCTTCGGTACTGAGATCGGGGCCGAAGCCGATGGTGTCGACATCGGTGCCGTAGGGCGCCAGCCCGACCGATTCCACGGGAGGTCCGTCTTCGGCGAGCGCGCGGATGGTGTCCCGGTCGGCCTCGGTCAGGGGCGGCAACGCGGCGACGACCGCTTCGAGCAGGTGCCGGTAGGGTGATCCGCCTTCGTCCAAAGTGGAGCGCAGCAGCTCCAGGCCGCGGCGGTGCTGACGCAGCGGTGCCTCGCCGTCGCCCGGGCCGGCGATCGCGGCGAACTCGAGAACCACCGGCAGCAGGTCGGGCAGCTCACCCGCGGCCAGGCGAAGGCCGTGTGCGCGGTAGCGCTGCTTGAGGGTGAGCAGAGCGATTCCGCGTTTGCGGGTGTCGCCGTGCAGGTAGTAGGTCAGGTACAGCCCCGAGCGGCGGCGCAGGTCGAACGTACGGACATAGTGGGTCTCGACCTGGAGTGAGTCGGTGGTCAGGAACCAGCCGAGGAACGCGGCGAGCCGCTCGCGCACCTCATGGTGGGTGATCTCGCCGATGGCGGCGGACAGTTCCCTCCGAGCGCCGATCAGTGCGGTGTCGGGGTAGGTGAGCAGCACCGAGGCGAGTTCGAACAGCCGGGTTCGGTCGGTCCCCTCCACAAAGGACTGTCCGGGCGCGGTCATGAGCGGCCTCCGGCGGGGTCGATGGTCAGGCCGAGCCTGCCGTCGCCGCGGCGGGCGAACAGGCTCCGGCGGCCCGGGCGGACCTGCCGGTCTTCGGTCACGAGGTGGAACCGCTCCGCGGTGGCGGCCGGTTCGGTCATCCCGGGGCCGCCGGCGCAGTCCAGCGAACAGTCCGAAGTGGACGCCGCCTGTGCTTCGAGCGCGGCGGCGTCCTTGGCGTAGGCGGCGGGGATGACATAGCGCTCGTCGTACTTCGCGATCGCGAGCAGCCGGTACATCGCTTCGATCCCTTCGCCGGACATGCCGACGGCCTCGCAGAGCTCTCCGGCGACGGTGCCGTCGAGGGTGCGGGCGCGCATGTAGGAACGCATCGTGGCGAGCTTCATCAGCACGCCCGCGACCGCGTCGGCATCACCCGCGGTGAACAGTTCGGCCAGGTATTCCACGGGGATCCGCAGATCGCGGATGGTGTGGAAGACGTCGTCGGCGTCGGTGTCGTCACGCCCCGCGGCGTTGACGGCGTCCAGCACGGGGGAGAGCGGCGGGACGTACCAGACCATCGGCAGGGTGCGGTATTCCGGGTGCAGCGGCAAAGCGATCTTGTACTCGCCGATCAGCTTCCACACCGGAGAGGCCTGCGCGGCGAGCACCCACTCCTCGGGCAGGCCCGCCTCGGTCGCCAGGCGCACCGTCTCGGGATCGTGCGGGTCCAGGAACACCGCTCGCTGCGCGGCCAGCAGTTCCCGCTCGTCTTCGACGGAGGCGGCGGCGAGCACCGCGTCCTCGTCGTAGAAGACCAGCCCCAGATAGCGCAGCCTGCCGACGCAGGTCTCCGAACAGATGGTGGGCTGGCCTGCTTCGATGCGCGGGAAGCAGAAGGTGCACTTCTCGGCCTTGCCGGTGGCGTGGTTGACGTAGACCTTCTTGTAGGGACAGGCGCTCACGCACATCCGCCAGCCGCGGCAACGGTCCTGGTCGACCAGGACGATGCCGTCCTCCTCGCGTTTGTACATCGCACCCGACGGGCAGGCCGAGACACACGCGGGGTTGAGGCAGTGCTCGCAGATGCGGGGCAGGTGGAACATGAAGGTCTTCTCGAACTCGAACTTCACCCGTGCCGCCGCGTCGGGGTCCATCGCGGTGATGTTGGGGTCGGTCCCGGCGCGCTCGTGGGCACCGCCGAGGCTGTCCTCCCAGTTCGCGCCCCATTCGAGGTTCATCGGTTCCCCGGTGAGGGCCGACCTCGGTTGTTTGACCGGGGTGTCGGTGAGCCCGGCGGGCGCGGTGACGAGGACGTCCTTGTCGAAGGTCGCGGGCTCGTAGTAGTCCTCCAGCGTCGGGAGGTCGGGGTTGGCGAAGATGCGCGAAAGCCGCTTCGCGCGTCCGCCGGAGCGCAGGACCAGCCGCCCCTTCTTGTCGAGCTTCCAGCCGCCCTTCCAGCGTTCCTGGTCCTCGTAGTGCTTGGGGTAACCGATACCGGGTTTCGTCTCGACGTTGTTGAACCAGACGTACTCGGTGCCTTCGCGGTTGGTCCAAGTCTGTTTGCAGGTCACGGAACAGGTGTGACAGCCGATGCACTTGTCGAGGTTCATCACCATCGCGACCTGGGCGCGGATGCGCATGTCAGTACTCCACTTCCTGGCCGCGGCGGCGGATCACGGTGATCTCGTCGCGCTGGCTGCCGATGGGGCCGTAGTAGTTGAAGGCGTAGGTCAGCTGGGCGTGGCCGCCCGCGAGATGGGTCGGCTTGACGAGCAGCCGGGTCATCGAGTTGTGGTAGCCGCCGCGCTTTCCCTTGCCCTTGCCGGTTTTCTCGGTCTTCGGGACGTTCACGGTGCGTTCGGGGGAGTGGTACTGGAACACCGTGCCCTCGGGCATCCGGTGGCTGACGACGGCGCGGGCGACGATCACGCCGTTGCGGTTGACGGCCTCGACCCAGTCGTTGTCGGCGACCCCGATCTTGGCGGCGTCCTCGACGCTCATCCAGATCACCGGACCACCGCGGGAGAGCGCGAGCATGAGCTCGTTGTCGTGGTACATCGAGTGGATCGACCACTTCGCGTGCGGCGTGAGGAACCGGACAGTGACGCCACCGTCGGCGAGTTCGCCGGGCTTGCCGAAGTGCCGGGCCATGTTCAACGGCGGTCGATAGCCGGGCAGATGCTCGCCGAGTTCGGCGACCCAGTCGTGCTCGACGAAGAAGTGCTGCCTGCCGGTGAGGGTGTGCCACGGTTTGCGTCGTTCGACGTTGATGGTGAACGGCGAGTACCGGCGTCCGCCCTTTTCCGAGCCGGACCACTCCGGGCTGGTGAACACCGGCTGTGGCGCCTCCTGAGTGGACGCGTAGGTGACGTGATCGGTTTCGTGCCCCTCGATCAGGTCGGTGAACTGGTGCCCGGTCCGCTTTTCCAGTTGTTGGAAGCCCTCGTGCGCCACCCGGCCGTTGGTCGTGCCGGACAGCGCGAGGATCGCCTCGCACATCCGGTCCGCTGTGGACAGTGAAGGCCGGCCGGCGAACGGGCCGTCGGGCACGACGCCGTTCTGGTGGCGCAGGTACTCCAGCTCGGGGGTGACGTCGACGGTGATGCCCTTGGTCGTGGTGCCGAGCTTGTCCAGCAACGGGCCGACGGCACGCATCTTCGCGCCGATGAGCGTGTAGTCGCGTTCGACCTCGACCAGTTTCGGCATCGTCACGCCCGGCACCGGCTCGCACTCGCCGCGCTTCCAGTCCCGAACCCGGCCCGACGGCGTCGCCAGTTCGTCGGGGGTGTCGTGCTGCAGCGGTGCGGCGAGCACGTCGCGGCGGGTACCGAGGTGCGTGACCGCCAGCTCACTCACCTTGTCCGCGATGGAGAGGAAGGCGTCGTAGTCGGTGTGCACCTCACCCGGCGGGGCGACGGCCGGGGAGAACGCGTGCACGAACGGGTGCATGTCGGTGGTCGAGATGTCGTGCTTCTCGTACCAGGTGGCGGCGGGCAGCACGACGTCGCTGTGCAGGCCGGTGTTGGTCATCCGGAAGTCGATCGCGGTGAGCAGGTCGAGCTTGCCGGTCGGCGCTTCGTCTCGCCACGCCACGTCGCGGGGCCGCTCACCGGGACCGCATTCGTCGGCCGACGCCAACGAATCCACGCCGAGCAGGTGCTTCATGAAGAACTCGTTGCCCTTGCCGGAGGAGCCGAGCAGGTTCGCCCGCCACAGGGTCAGGCAGCGGGGGAAGTTCGCGGGGTCGTCGGGATCGTCGGCGACGGCCTTGAGCCGTCCCGCGCGCAGCTCGGCGACGATGTGCTCGCTCGTGCTCAGTCCCGCGGCCGCGGCCTCGTCGGTGAGGTCGAGCGGGTTGCGGTCGAACGCGGGGTGGCCCGGTGACCAACCCATGCGTTGGGCGGCCGCGACGGTGTCGGCGAACGCCATACCTGCCAGCCGTCCCTGTCCCAGCGGCGAAGCGAGCTCGTCGGCGGGCACCTTCTCGTAGCGCCACTGGTCGGTGTGCAGGTACCAGAACGGGGTGCTCGCCTGGTGCCGCATCGGTCGCTGCCAGTCGAAGGCGAAGCTCATGTGCTGTTGCCCGGTGATCGGCCGCGCCTTCTCTTGGCCGACGTAGTGCGCCCAGCCGCCGCCGTTGACGCCCTGGCAGCCGGTGAGCGTGACCAGCGCGATGAAGGCGCGATAGGTCATGTCCGAGTGGAACCACTGGTTCGCGCCCGCGCCGAGCGCGATCAGGGAACGGCCGCGGCTGCGTTCGGCGTTGCGGGCGAACTCGCGCCCGATCTTGGCCGCCATCGACGCGGGAACACCGGTGAGCCGCTCCTGCCACGCGGGCGTGTGCGGGGCGTCGGCGTCGTCGTACCCGGTGGGCCATTCGCCGGGAAGGTCGCCGCGACGGACGCCGTACTGGGCCATGATGAGGTCGAAGACGCCGGTGACGAGGTGGTCGCCCACGCGCGTGACCGGGACACCGCGGCGCATGGTGGCACCGCCCTCGGTTTCGCCGATGTCGAACCGGGCGAGGTCGACGGGGACCTGTCCGGTGGCGTGATCGAGCACCCCGAGCGCGGGCACGACGTCGCCGAGGTCGAGGTTCCACCGGCCTTCTCCCTCTGGGCCGTAGCGGAATCCCAGCGACCCACCCGGCACCACCGGGGCGCCGGACGCGTCGTCGAGCAGAACGGTCTTGTGCTGCGCGCCAGTGTCCTCGTCACCGAGGTCCGCGGCGGTGAGGAACCGGTCCGCGGCGTAGACGCCCGGCTCGCGCTCGCGAAGCGTCACCAGGAAGGGCAGGTCGGTGTAGGACCGCACGTAGTCCGTGAAATAGGGAACTTGGCGGTCGCGGAAGAACTCGGTGAGCATCACGTGGCCCATGGCCATCGCCAAGGCGCCGTCGGTGCCCGGCCTCGGGGCGAGCCAGTCGTCGGCGAACTTGACGTTGTCGGCGTAGTCCGGGCTGACCGCGACGACCTTCGTGCCGCGGTAGCGGGCCTCGGCGAGGAAGTGGGCGTCCGGAGTGCGGGTGACCGGGATGTTGGAGCCCCACATGACCAGGTAGGTGGAGTTCCACCAGTCGCCGGCCTCGGGGACGTCGGTCTGGTCGCCCCACACCTGGGGTGACGCGATCGGGAGGTCGGCGTACCAGTCGTAGAACGACAGCAGCGTGCCGCCCAGCAACGCGTGGTAGCGGGTGCCCGCCGCGAAGGACGCCATGGACATCGCCGGAATGGGCGAGAACCCGACCACGCGGTCAGGCCCGTGGGTCTTGGTGGTGTACACGTGCGCGGCGGCGACCATGGTGGTCACCTCGTCCCACGAGGCACGCACGAAACCGCCGCGACCGCGCTGTCCTTTGTAGACGGATGCCTTGCGCGGGTCCTCGACGATATCCGCCCACGCGGCGACCGGATCGCCGAACCGCTGAAGCCCGGCCCGGAACATCGTGATCAGCGAGCCTCGCACGTAGGGGTGCCGGACACGGGAGGGCGAGTACTCGTACCAGGAGAACGACGCGCCGCGCGGACAACCCCGGGGTTCGTAGTCGGGGCTGTCCGGTCCCGTGGTCGGGTAGTCGGTCGCCTGGTGCTCCCAGGTGATCAGCTCGTCCTTGACGAAGACGTTCCAGGAGCACGAACCGGTGCAGTTGACGCCGTGGGTCGACCGTACGACCCGGTCGTAGCTCCATCGGTCGCGGTAGAACGATTCCCAGGCGCCGGAATCGATCTGATGCAGAGTCCGTCCGTGGTCACCGACCGTCTCCCCGGTCAGGAAACGACGGGCACCGAGCAGCGGCCCGTGGCCGGGAACGTGGTCGTTCGCAGGGGCAGGATGGGAAGACACGGGGACGCGGCTCCTTCGAGTGATCCGGACACCGGGGCAGAGGGCGGGTGACCGGTAAGGCATCACCCATGTTCGGCGAGAGCCGACCGCCGATCACCAGGCGAACGTCCCGCACCGAGGGACCTTCGGTCCCGTCGTGCCGGGCCGTCCGGCGGCCGGCCGGTTAAGGGACGTTCGGCCCGCGTGGACGGGACCGTCGATCTCTGTCGGGCCGCCGGGCCGGTTCGCATCCTTGAGCCGTCCACTACTTACGACGAGAACGTCCGAGGCGACATGACGACGCACGTGACAACGCCGGGCACGCATCCGGCCAAGGGCAACAAGGACGAGAACCACGACGGAACGCCTGCCGGTCGGCGGATGCTCATGCTGACGATCGCGACCGCGGGCTTCGCGGTGAACTTCTGGGCGTGGGCGTTGCTGAGCCCGCTCGGCCCACTGTTCAAAGAGGACCTCGGGCTGAGCTCGTTCCAGCAGGCGCTGCTGGTCGCCGTACCGGTCGTGGTCGGCTCGGTGGGGCGGATCCCCGTGGGTGCGTTGACCGACCGGTACGGCGGACGCGTGATGTTCCCGCTGGTCTCGGCGGCGACGATCGTGCCGGTGCTCTTCCTCGGCCTGGCGGGGAACACCTCGCTGGCTGCCCTGCTGATCGGCGGGTTCTTCCTCGGCATCGGCGGTACCGCGTTCGCCGTGGGGGTGCCGTTCGTCAACGCCTGGTTCCCCCCACGGCGACGTGGGCTGGCGATCGGTGTGTTCGGGGCGGGCATGGGCGGCACCGCGATCAGTGCCTTGACCACCGTGCAGCTCGTGGACGCCGGCGGGGCGGCGGCACCGTTCGTGCTCACCGCCGTGGTGCTGGCGCTCTACGCCGCCATCGCGTTCCTCTTGCTGCGGGACGCGCCGGGCCGGACGGTGCCGACCGAGTCCGCCGTCCGCCGCTTGGCCGACACGGCTCGGCTGCCCGTCACTTGGCAGGCTTCGGCGCTGTACGCGGTCGCGTTCGGTGGTTACGTCGCGTTTTCCGTCTACCTTCCCGCCTATTTGAAGGCCGCCTACGGGCTTACTCAGGCCGACGCGGCGAACCGGATGGCGGGCTTCGTGCTCCTGGCCGTGCTGATGCGCCCCGCGGGCGGATGGCTTTCCGACCGTTTCGGTCCGGCGCGGGTGCTGGCCGGAGTCTTCGCGGTGGTCACCGCGGCGGCCGCGGTCACGGCGTTCACTCCGGCCTTGATGCCGGTCGGCACGATCACCTTCCTTTCCATGGCAGCCGCGCTCGGCGCCGGCAGTGGCGCGGTCTTCGCGCTCGTCGCCCTGCTGGCACCAGGGAACAAGGTCGGTTCGGTCACCGGGATCGTCGGCGCCGCAGGTGGGCTGGGCGGATTCGTGCCGCCACTGGTGATGGGCGCCCTCTACGGCGCGTTGGGCTCCTACGCGCTGGGCCTGGCCGCACTGGCCGCTGTCGCCGCCACCGCGCTGGCCTTCACCACGACCGCTGTCCGTCGTGCGATCGCCGAGCGGAACGGCCTGGTGGCCACCACGACCTGACGTGCCCGCAGCGGTCCTGTGGTGCTTCAGAGCCGGACGTCGTGCCTGGAGGGGGCGGCGAGTTTGCGGAGTACGTTGGCGACGTGGTCCTCGACGGTGCGCCGTGAGATGAACAGGGCTTGAGCGATCTCCCGGTTGGTGTGGCCGTTCGCCAGCAGCCGTGCGACATCGTGCTCGCGCGGTGACAGCTGCGTGCCGTAGCTGCGGCGGCCACGAACGGAAGGGATGACCGTCCCGGTGCTGCGGACGTGGTGACGGCACCGGGCGGCGTCGACGGTGGCGCCGAGGGCGTCGAACGTGACGGCCAGCTCACGGAACACCGAGGGCTCGGCGCCGGTGACGCGAGCGGCCTTGTCGGCGCACTGCGCGGCGCGGTAACGCTGCCCGAGTTCGTCGTAGCGCAGCTGCGCGTCACGGTAGTGCTGCTCCGCGTCGTCACGTTCTCCCACCGCGGCGGCCACGTGCGCCCGGCACACTGTGAGCGCGGTCCACGCCGAGGGCGCGTCGATGCCGTTCAGCCCTTCCTCGGCCTCAGCGACGAGTTGCCGCGCGGCACCGATCTCGTCGTCGGCGAGGTAGCACGCGACAGCCTGGGGGACTATCTCGGCGGTCCATGCCCAGGAGCCCTTCGCACGGAGAAGGGCAAGCCCGCGTTCGGCGTGGCCGCGAGCCGCGGTGTCCTCCCGGCTGAGGAGCATGGCGGCCATCCCTCCCGCCGCGGCCACCGCCACCGGGATCACCGCCGTCGGATGAATGTCCAGGGCGGCGTGGAATCCGTGTTCGGCGGTCAGCCAGTCGCCGCGCGCGGCGGCCAGCCAGCCGACGACCAGGTTCAGTTCGTTCGTGATGTGCGGCAGAGGGGAGTAGACCTCGATCAGCGCCCGCGCGCGCTCGGCGAGCCCGGACCACTCGCCTGCCAGCCAGTCCAGCCGCGCCGCGGTGGCTTCCGCTGTCGCCACCACATAAGGGGCACCCGCACGGGAGGCCAGTGCCAGCCCCGTGCGCAGGAACGTTCGTCCCTGCCCGTCGTGGCCGATCCATGAGCACGCGTCGGCCAGATTGGTGTGGGCCCTCGCGAGATGCCTGATCTCGGCGGGGTCGTCGAGGTCGTCGGGCGCGGGCAGCAGGGTGATCCGGTCCCAGCCGGCCGGGTCACCGACGATGACCCGCCCACCGAGCACAGTGGCCAGTACCGCCGTGCGCGCGGGCCGCCGCGGCAGCTGAGCGAGCAGGTCCTCCACCCGGGGAAGCCATTCCCGCTGATCGGCAGCGGTGACGATGTCGAGGTAGGGCACGGAGAGCAGCGCCATCCCGGACGCGATGCGCTCGGGCTGGTCGCCGAGAAGTTCTATCGCGTGGGCGATTTCGGCACATCCGCGGTCCAATCGGGACTCGCGCACCAGCAGGGTGCCGAAGCAGAGGCGCACTTCGCCGCGTACGTCGGTGACCAATCTGGGATCCGACTGCAACGCCTCGATCCGGGTGATCACGTCGGCGTCAGGCAGCCCGGCCAGTGCGTACCCACAGAGTTTCGCGGCCAGCCGGTTCAAGTCTTCGGCGGGCACGTCGCGGTCGGAGACCACCCGGGAGAGCAGGTCCGCTGCGGCGGACATGTCGTTCGCCTCGGCCGCGACGTCCGCGGCGCTTTCGCTGTACCGCAACCACTCTCGCGGCATTCCGGCTTCGGCGCAGTGCTCGGCGAGCCGCGCGACCGGCCATCCGGCCACGTCCGCCAGCACGCGCGCCGCGGCGCCGTGCAACTCCCGCCGACGAGGTCCCGGCAAAGCCGCGTACACCGCCCGCCGCGCCATGTCGTGCCGGAGGCCGTACCGGTTCGGCGGGCCTTCCGCCAGCACACCCGCGCGGACCAGGCTCACCACCGGATGCACTCCGGGAGACCCCGCGACCGCGGTGAGGATCTCCGCCGGTGCGGCGTCGCCGAGCACGGCCGCCGCCTCGGCGACAGCGCGCTCGGGTTCGCTCAGCCGGTTCAGTCGTTCGAGTAGCGACTCCTGCACCAGGACAGGTACGTCGACGGTGGCCAGGAGCCGGCGCGCCACCGCATCGTCGCCCTTGGCGTCCACGAGTCCGCCACGCAACGCACGGGCCGTTTCGGCCACCACGAAAGGGATCCCGCCGGTCTCGTGCAGAACCGCGGTCGCGAACGACTCCGAAACGCCGGCGCCCGTCATGGTTTCGATCAGCGCCCGCACCTCCGGCTCCTCGAACGGTCGCAGACCGAGATGCACGGTGGTGACTTCGAGCGGCGGGTGCACGACCGGCACCAGCGGGGCATCACCGGGAAGTTCCTCACGCCGATAGGTCATGACCAGCGACAGTCCGGGCGGTGGGTCCGCGAGCAGAAATCTCAGCACCTGCCGGGTGTCCTCATCCGCCCAGTGCACGTCTTCGACCACGAGCACGGCCTGCCCGAGCGCCCGCACCAGCGCGCAGACCGCGCGGAACATCCGATGGCGCTCGGCCTCCGGACGGTCCAGCGGTGGCGGCGCCGGGGGCAGGAGATCGGCGAGTTCCGGAAGGTGCCCGCGAAGGGCCCCGGTCACCGGATCGGGATGCCTCACCCTGTCCCCGGCTCGCCCGAGGCAATCGAGCAACGGTCCATAGGGGAAGGGTTCGGGCAGTGGCTGGCACGTACCGACGGCCATCCACAGGTTCCTGCCGCGCACCGCCGTCGCGAGCGCGCCGATCAAGGTGGTCTTTCCGGCTCCCGCCTCACCTTCCAGGAAAGCCACCGCGGGCGGACGGCCGACGACGTCGGACAGGGTGGCCAGTTCCGCGGCCCGGCCGATCATCGGGATGGATCGTCCGCGCGTCGACGGAGACACGCCCATTGCCACCTCCGCGCTGGTCACGCCGGTTCCCGGAGGCCGCAACGATACGTCGGACCGTCGCCACCGCGTAACCCTGATCACGGTAATGCCGTACCCCTCCGGGGTCTCACCACGATTGTTTCCCCTCCGCCCGCGCCGAATGGTGAAGCGGTGCGCCAGGCGCACACGGAGATGGAGGAGAGATGCAAAAGGCCCGAATGACGTTAGGTCTGTTCGGCATCGCGGCCGCACTGGTGGCGGTGAGTCCCGCCGCGTCGGCCACGACGCCCGAAAGCGACGTCGTGCAAGCCCGGCAGCCCCTTGCCGGGCGCTACATAGTCGTCCTCCGGGACGGCGCGCAGGCAGCCTCGCAGGGCGGGGCCGCGTCGTTGACCCAGCGCTACGGCGGTGCGGTGGTCGACACCTACGTATTGACTCTGAACGGTTTCTCGGTCCGGGACCTGAGCGAGCGCCAGGCCCGGCGCCTGGCCGCCGACCCGGCTGTGCAGGCGGTGCACCAGGACGGTGTCGCCCGCGCCGCCGGAGAGCAGCCGAACCCGCCGTCGTGGGGCCTGGATCAGATCGACCAGCGCACGAAGGCCTTGGACAAGAAGTACGTCTATCCCAACACCGGTGAGGGTGTCACCGCCTATGTCGTCGACTCGGGCGTGGGGATCCGGCACACCGAGTTCGAGGGACGGGCCGCCCACGGCCGCGATTTCATCGACAACGACAACGACGCGAGCGACTGCTTCTGGCACGGCTCGCACGTGGCGGGCACGATCGCGGGCAAGACCGTCGGCGTCGCCAAGAAGGCCAAGGTGGTCGCGGTCCGCTCGCTGGGCTGTGGCGGTTCGGGGCCGGACTCGGCGACCGTCAGCGGACTGGAATGGGTGGCCGCCAACGGGAGCAAACCGGCCGTGGTCAACCTGAGCCTGGTCATGGACACCGTCGGCGTCGGCGACGCTCAAGTGAAAGCGTTGGTGGAAAAGGGGTTCGTGGTCGCGGTGGCCGCGGGCAACAACGGCCAGGACGCCTGCACGGCCAGCCCCGGCCGCACCCCCGAAGCGTTGACCGTCGGCTGGATCAACCAGGGTGGCGGCCGTAGCGGGAACTACGGGAAGTGCGTCGACCTGTTCGCCCCGGGCGGCAACATTTACTCCACCGACCACACCGGCGGCTACCGTACCGGCAGCGGTACCTCGATGGCGTCGCCGCACGGGGCGGGGGCGGCGGCGCTGTATCTCGCCGCGAATCCCGGCGCGACACCCCAGCAGGTACGCGACGCGCTCGTCCGCAACGCCTCACCGGGTCTGGTCACCGATCCCGGCGCGGGCTCTCCGGACGCGCTGCTCTACACCGGCTTCATCGGCGGGGGCACGCCGCCCAGGTGCGGTGTCGAGTCCAATGACGAGGACGTGGCCATCCCCGACGCCGGAGCCGCCGTGGGCAGCACCGTGACCCAGCGCAACTGTGACGGCAAGGCCTCGGCGGCGCTGGCCGTCCGGGTGGACATCGACCACACCTACTCCGCGGACCTGGCGATCGACCTGATCGGACCGAGCGGGGCCACGTTGCCCCTCAAACGAGCCGGTGGAATCGGGGACTCCGGCGGTGTGCACCAGACCTTCACCGTGGACGCCTCCGGCGAGAACGCCAACGGCACCTGGAAGCTCCAGCTGCGCGACGTCCACCGCTTCGACACCGGCACCTTGACCGGCTGGTCGATCACGTTCTGATCCGGAACCGAACCGAGGAGCACGATGAGAACAGCACGTCTGGTCACAGCCGTCGCCATGGCACTGGCCGTGATCACCTTGCCCGCGATCGAGACGGCGAACGCCGAGCCCGCCGCCACCGCCGCGACACCCACCGACCAGCTGCGGGCCCCGGACCTGGGAACCCGGGTGGTCAACGGACAACGGACGACCGTGCGGGAAAACCCCTACATCATCGCGGGCCTGCGAGCGGGTGGCGGCGGCCCGCAGGGGCAGTCCTGCACCGCTTCCGTCGTCGGCAAACGCAAGATCATCACCGCGGCGCACTGCATGATCGACGTCGGCGGCGCGAAGAGCTACCTCTACGGCGACGACGACCTGAACACCCCAGGTGACGAAACGTTCCGCACGCCTGTCGCCTCCTACAAGGTGCACCCCCGCTACACCGGCCCGAACTCCTGGCAGACCGGCTACGACGTCGCGGTCATCACCACCGAGGCCGATCTGCCCGTGCCGGAGAACCAGTGGGCCAAGGTGGCCGGATCGGGTGATGCCGGACTGACCGCACCGGGGAAGTCGGGTACCGCCGTCGGCTACGGACGCACCTCGGCCGGCGGTGGATCCGGCACGCTGTACAAGACGACGATGCCGGTCAACGACGCGAACAACTGCCAGGTGTTCAACGTGCGGGTGAACCCCGAGCTCATGGTGTGCGTCGGGTACGACGACGGGCGAACCGCGACGTGCTCCGGCGACAGCGGCGGGCCCTTCATCGTGGACGGCGTGATCGTCGGGGTCGTGTCGTGGGGCGCGAGCGGATGCGACCGCTACAGCATCATGGCCCGGCTCACCAACGAGATGGGCGACTGGGCCCGCGGCGAGATCGGCGGCACCCAGCCCGGTGACGGGAAATTCGGCGTTTCCCTCAGCCCGTCGGCGGGCAAGACCGAGCCCGGCAAGTACATCTCGACCTCCGTCGTGACCAAGGCCGGCGACACGGGACCCGAAAAGCTCGAACTGGCCGCCACCGGACTGCCCGCCGGCGCGACGGCCACGTTCCAGCCCGGCTCGTCCCTCGATTCCGGCGACGTCGCCAAACTCACCGTGGAGACCGCGGCGAGCACTCCGAAAGGCACGCACCGGATCACCGTCACGGCGAAAGGCGCGTCCGGTAGTAAATCCGCCGACTACACCTTGACCGTCGGCGACGGTGGCACCACGGAAGGACCCAAACCGGCCGTCTCACCCGGCGCGGGAACGGTGAAATCCGGTTCGTTCGTCGACGCGACCGTCACCGTCGCGGGAGGAACGGGCAACAGTACACTCACCGCGACGGGCCTGACCCTCAACCCGATGTTCCAGCCGTCCACTGTCGCTCCGGGCGGTACGTCACGTATGTCCATAGCCGCGCCGTTCCAGCCCGGCACCTACAAGATCACCATCACCGCCACGGACAGCACCGGCAAGACCGGTACGACCGAATACAGCCTTACCGTCCAGTGAGCTGACCCGGCCCTGCGGAGCCCGTGACCACCACGCGGTCACGGGCTCCGCTGGGGCACAGTGAGGGGTAAGGCAAAGGTGTCGTCGTGAGTGGTAAGGACGGTTCTAGCCGTCCTTACCACTCACGAGACTCGGCTGCGGCCGGGGTTCCGCCGCGAGCCGTCTTTACCACTCACGACCCAGCCCACGTGATGGCAGGAAACTGCGGCTTGATGTCCTTTTCGGTACTCGGCAAGAGACCGGCTCGTAGGTCACCGTGGTCTGATGAGTGAAACCACCGAAACGGGCATCGTGAGGACCGCGGTACAGGTGGACGGTGAACCGGCCAGCTACCTGACCGTGAAGCAGGACGGTCCGGCCGTCCTCCTGGTGCACGGGACGTATTGGAGCCGGGTGTGGCTTCCGGTGCTCGAACGCGTCGCCGAGGCGGGTCTGCGACCGCTCGCGGTCGATTTCCCCGGAATGGGGCGCTCCGAGGGGGAGCTCACGCTGGAAACGGCCACGGTCCCGGCTCTCGCCGACTGGGTGACGCGATTCGTGGAGGCGGTGGGGATCTCGGGCCCGGTCGCCGTGGCGGGCCATGACATCGGTGGTGCCGTCGGCCAGCATCTCCTCACCGGAGGCCGGCTGGAGGTGTCCAGGCTGGTCTTGGTGAATTCGGTTCTCTACGACTCCTGGCCGGCGCCGCACGTGGCCGAGCTGCTGGCGCGGGAGGCCGGCGCCGCCATCACCGCCGAGGATTTCCTCACGGCCCGCCGGGAAGCCGTGGCCACGGATCTGGCCGGCGCCGCCACCGAACAGCGGATCGCCGAATACGTGGACCCGTGGACCGAGCCGCGGGTACGCCGCTCGTGGCTGGCCATGGCGGGCGCGGCCGACAGCCGTTACACCCTCGAACTCCTTTCCCCGCTGCGACGGACCACGACGACACCCAAGTTGCTGATCTGGGGCGAGGACGACCGCTTCGAAAAGGTGGAGTACGCGGAAAAATTCGCACGGGAGATACCGCGAAGCACGCTCGTGCGGATTCCGGAAGCGCGACACATCCCCACCGAGAACGCACCAAACCCGATCGCCCGCGCCCTCGTCGACTTCCTCGCCGGTGACGCGCACTGAGGACACAAGCCCCTCGATGGCCAGTGGCGCGCCGAAGAGGAAATGGTACACGGTGGTGATCCCGAACTGTCATCGGGGGACGAAAGTCCTTTCGCCGGGGGCCGTATGACGCCATCCCGTGACCGCCGGGAACTCGTACGGTCTGGGCCGAAAGGCCGGATCGAAGCGACCGGTCGACTTCCCGATCCGACGGAAGGTGATTCCCCTGCGTACCGGAATCGAAGCCGACAACGACCTGCGGTGCGGGCTGGCCGGTTACCTGACCGAGGTCAGTGCCGCGGTCGGGGTGGGGGCGGAGTCCTGCGCCGTGGACCTCGATCACCCCGCGTCGGCGTATGTCGCGCTGGACGCGCGGCTGCCGGGCCGTCCCGACCGGGACATGGCCCTGCTGTGGGACGCACGCCATGGCTGGGCTTTCGCCATGGAGACCCACTCGGGGGAAGACCTGCTGGTACTCGCCTACCTCGGCGGTGATCTCGTACCGCCGCCCGCCGACGTCGCCCGATTCGTGGCCGCGATCGAGTCCGTCGGCGGGCCGCTCGACGCGCCCGTCCCACCGGATCGACGGGCCGACCTCAGCGACTTGAAGGCGCGGCTCCTGCGGTATCGGCGCGACCTGTGGTCCGCCGGAGTGCCACCGCTGCGCCTGGCCGGGTGATCGCCCGCGAGGCTTATCGGTCGCCGAACAGTGTCGAACCGGGTCCCTTTCGAGTTCGGTGGCCAGGACTTGCTTGAGGACGAAGCGCGGTGAACAGCGCTTCGTCGTCGGCGTAGGACGTGAGCATCAGTCAGCGCAGGTCCGGCTGGGTCGAGAGCAGTTCCCGGCACAGTCGATGCCACTGCCGTCCGGAAGCCGGACACCGAGGCGGCTTCACCTCTCCGCGTGCCGCCGGGCCCGCGAATTCGACCGTACTCGTCCGTTTCCGTCCGGCACAACCGTCACACCGTCGTGGGGTACTTGGTCCTGGTGATCCGAGTCCTCCGAATCTGCTGCCGGTCCGCCGCGACGACGCATCGTGGGGAGGGTGGGAGTAGCAGGAGAGGATTGACATGGTCGGGCGAAGGCATCCGGAGCAGTGGTCGCCGACGGAACTGGAAGTTCTGGCGGGGGCGGTGCTGCGTGCGCCGTCGGTGCACAACATCCAGCCCTGGCGGCTGAACTTCGAGGACGGTTTGCTCGTCCTTGTCGAGCGCCGGGAGCTGGAGCTTCCCGAGCACGATCCGCAAGGTCGTGATCGCCTCCTGTCGTGTGGTGCCGCGCTGGCCAATCTGGAACTCGCCATCCGTGTGCTCGGCCACCGGGTTTACACCGCGGAGTTCCCCGACCCGGGCAGGCCCGAGGTGGTGGCCGCCGTAGAACCGGACGGGCCACTTTCACCCTCGGCCTCGGAGGTGAACCGATATGCCGCGATCAAGCGACGGCACAGCTATCGCCGCCGTTTCTCGGGAAGGTCGCTGACCAGGCACCAGATCGTGGGTCTCCGCCACGCCGCGGCCTCGAACGGCATCGAAGCCAGGCCGGTCCTCGACGAGATCGAGCTCGGCAGGGTCGCGGACCTGCTCGAGTTCGCCGCCGAGACCCATCAGCATGACCGGGCCTATCAGCGGGAGCTGTCACTGTGGACGCTTCGCGACGAAGGGTACCTGCACGGCACAGGCCTGGCATCGAGCGGGCGTCCCGCCGGATCGCTGCCGTGGGCGGGTTTGGTCCGTGAGTCGACGGCACTGCCGGATCGTGAGGTCCTCAAGCGGAGGCTCACCGAGGAGACGCTGCTGGCGTTCGTCACACCAGGTGATACCCGGCACGATCATCTTCGTGCCGGGCGGGCGTTGCAGCTGACCTGGCTCGACGCGGTCCACGAAGGACTCGTCGGGTCGGTTCTGACACAGCCACTGCATCTGCCCGAAGTACGAGCCGGCCTGTCCGAGGATTTGGAGCTTTCCGGCTTCCTGCAAGCACTCATGCGCTTCGGCTTCCCCTCGGGCGACGTTCCGCACTCCCCGCGAC
The DNA here is from genome assembly GCF_019330265.1 of Amycolatopsis sp. TNS106. NCBI lineage: Bacteria > Bacillati > Actinomycetota > Actinomycetes > Pseudonocardiales > Pseudonocardiaceae > Amycolatopsis > Amycolatopsis sp. TNS106. The sequence continues at coordinate 1,248,381 of NZ_CP024972.1, forward strand.
GCTCGATCGACGAACTGCTCGGCACCGGCTTCTGAACGGGTGCCGCCTCAACCACCTGTACATCGAGGAGAAGACTCATGAGCGGATTCCCCGACAAGGCCGTGATCGCGGGGGTCGACGGGATGGCGTCCTCGTTGACGGCCGTGCGCTGGGCCGCCGCCGAGGCCCGGCGTCGCCGTGTCGGGCTACGGCTCGTCCATGCCTTCGACAAGGACTCACTGGAGTATCCGAAGCCTTTGCCGACGCATGACGAACTCGCGGACATGGCGCGGATGCGGGGACAGCGTCTGCTCCGGAAGGCCCGGGAAGTCGTCAGGGAGGCTGAACCCTCCGTGGACGCTCAGCTGATTCTGCGTTACGAGAAGCCGGCGCAGGCGTTGCTGGCGATGTCGGAGGAAGCCGGCCTGCTGATGCTGGGCCCGGAAGAGATCCGTCCGCTCGGGCGGATGCTGGTCGGCTCGGTGTCGATCGGGCTCGCGGCGCACGCGAAGTGCCCGGTCGCGGTGGTGCGCCCCCATGCCGACGAGGAACACCCGCCCACTGAAGGCGCGGTCGTCGTCGGTATCGACGGCACCCGGACCAGTGAAGCCGCGCTGGCGCTGGCCTTCGAGGAGGCATCGTGGCGGCGAGCACCGCTGGTCGCTGTCCACACGTGGAACGGCGCTTTCCTCTCGGCCCTGTTCGAGGAAGCACGATGGACGCTCGACGTGCGCGAAATCGAGGAACGGGAGAGCGAGGTACTGGCCGAACGGCTCGCCGGTTGGCAGGAGAAACACCCCGACGTCACCGTGGAGCGGGTGGTCGTCCGCGGCCGTCCTGCCGATGAACTGCTCCGCCACGCAGACCGCGCGCAGCTGCTCGTCGTCGGCAGCCGGGGCAGGGGCGGAGTGGCCGGAATGCTGCTCGGTTCCACCAGCCAGCAGGTGCTGTCCTCTGCGCTGTGCCCGGTGATCGTCGCCCGTTCGCCGGAAGAAGATGGCCTCGCTGCGGCTCGATAGTCCACAAAGGAGTGGAAGGATCGGCCACCCGGGAGACTTCCTTGCCCGAATAGGGCCTTTCGGTCCTGTGTAGCGGATCGGTCGCCAGGGTAATCGGGACGTCGGGCTCTGCGCTTGGCGCGCCCGCGCGGCGAAGCTGGAACAGAACCGAGTCGCCGAAGAGATCGGCCGGGTGAGTGTCGAGGAGTGATCATGCGGTTGCCCGCTGAAGGAGCCATTGTGGCCGGGATCGACGGTTCGGGGTCGGCTCGGGCGGCGGCGATGTGGGCCGCCGATGAGGCCTTGCGGCGGGGATTGCCGCTGCGGCTTGTGCATGTGTACTCGGTTCCGGCGGTGAACACGCCCGGTGTGAGCATGCCGCGTGAAGCGGTCCGTGCGGGTTTTGAGAGCCGTGGCCACGAATGGCTCGCCGAAGCACGGGAAGAGGTGCTCGGCCGATATCCGGACCTCGTCGTCGAGACCGCGGCCCGCGAATGGAGCGCGGTGCCCGCGCTGGTGCAGGAATCCCTCCGCGCGACGATGGTGGTGCTGGGGTCACGGGGGCTGGGCGGGTTCACCGGGATGCTGGTCGGCTCGACCGCTGTCGCGCTGGCCCACCACGGCCACTGCCCGATCGTCGTCGCCAGGGGAAAGCAGCCGGACGGCGTGGTCCCGGTGGACGAGCCGGTCGTCGTGGGCACCGATGGCTCGCCGTCGAGCGCGGCGGCGCTCGCGTTCGCGTTCGACGAGGCACAGCAGCGGGAAACACGGCTCGTCGTCGTCCGGACCTGGTCGGTGATGGTCGACCACGGCGCCGTCCGCCCGCATTTCCTCGACGTCGATCCGGCTGAGATCGAGGCCGCGGAGCGCGCGGACGCCGAAGCGCAGATCGCGCCGTGGCAGGAGACGTACCCGGACGTCGAGGTGGAACTCGTCGTGCGCAAGGGGCGACCGGCGCGGACCCTGCTCGAGTTCAGCGAGAAGGCGAGCCTGCTCGTGGTCGGCAGCCGGGGGCGCGGCGGCTTCCAGGGCATGGTGCTCGGCTCGACCAGCCAGGCGCTGGTAGCGCACTCGGATTGCCCGGTCGCCGTCATCCGCCCCGCGGCCCCGCCGGAATGACCGCATACGGCTACGCGATCTGATGCCGAGGCCTGACCCCACGGTCACCTCGGAGACGACGGTCGAAGTGAGTTGTCAGGAGGAAGATCGATGAAGACCGCGGCGCTCAAGATGGTTCGCGGCAGTCGCATCGGTACCGGATGACCGGTGGGAGACGCTGCCGGACGCGGCTACGCCCGCTCGAAGACGAGGTCGAAGTCCTTACGCCAGGTCGATCCCTGATCCTCGGACGCTCCCAGCGACCGACGATCCGATCGGGCCCGACGTCGGCGATGAACCGCTGGAACAGGTCGGGGTCCTCACGGCTCAGGTTCCACTGCGAGCCGTCGAAGGTCATGTCGTAGACCCGGCAGACACCTCGTTCGTCGTGGTAGAGGGCGGTGTAGGCGTCGCGCGCGTCGCTGCGACCGAGAACCAAGACCATCTCACTCGTGGCCTTTCCGGCATCGCCCCCCATCGTCCAGCGGAAGACCACGAACGCGTCACCGAGCCACTCGATCGTCGCTGAGCCGGGCACCTCTTGGTCGGTCGGCTCCAGGAACCAAGCGTTTCGCAATGTCGTCTGCCACGATCCGACCAGGACGTCCAACTGCTCCATGGTCTCGTTGCGCATCGCTTCCTCCTTGACGTCGACGCTGGGTCGGCTCCCACTCGGCGGCGAACTCGCCGGTCAAAGGTTGTTCAGGAGTGGCCCAGTGATCCACCGGCACACGATAATGCCACCGCCCGCACGCTCATGCCGGGAAGCGGCCGTCATCGGGCCACCGATCTCCGGGAGCTCAAAGCACCGAAGTCGGCTTTCGGTGAGGCCGGATTCTCCTTGTGCGGCACCGATCGGCGTGTCGGAGGAGTGCTGGTTGCCACCACGGTCGCCGGAGCACCGCGTCACGAATGGACGATGCTCCGGCCGGACAGGATCCGGTCGCGTTCTGGGCCGGCAGGTGAGCAGTTGGACCGATGATGAGTCCGCATCCTTGCTGACCATCAGGTCGACGCCAACGTGGTGCGGTTGTGCTCGCTATCCCGGCCAAACATGCACCGACCTTGATTCGTCGCTGCGGACGGCGTGTCGTCAGGCCGGAAGCACATCGCCGGAGTTGGCTTCGCTCAACCCGACCCTGTCACCGACAACCGCCGCCGGCTTCAGTGCGGTGACACTTCGTCCTCGGGTTCGGTGGCCGGGTGGGTGGCGTAGACCTTGCGCCAGTGTTTGGCTGAGCGGGCCAGGTCGTCGCTGACGCGGTGGAGGAATTGGCTCATGTTCTCCAGTCGCTTACCGGCGGGGGTGGTGGCGCCGAGCCTTTGCGCGGCGGCCCGGCAGGCGGTGGCGATTTCGGTGTCGATAAGCGCGCTGGCCATGATCGCCTGAAACCATACGTCGTCGTCGACGACGTAGCGTTCCGCCCGCCGGTGGAGGTCGCGTTCGCGTCGGATGATTTCGATCGTCTCCAGGTAGCCGACGGCTTTGGAGACGGAGGCGGGGCTGACCTGCAGGCGGTGCACGAGTTCAGCCGCGGTGAGGCTGCCGCTGTCGGTGGTGAGCAGCGCGGCGAGCACCCGGGCCATCATCCGGGGGAGCCCGGTCCGGACGAATAGTTCGGTGCTGTGCGCGGCCACCGCGTTCACGATCCGCGGATCGCGCCCGCCGAGGTCGGCTCGTCCCGGTGACGAGGCGGGCGGAGTGCTCTTACGCCGGCGTGCTTGGTGAGTGCCGGCTCGGTGAGCTCGATCTGCGTGGTAGCCGTTCGGCCCGCCGTTGCGCATCACCTCGCGAGTCACGGTTGAGGTGGGTCGCCCGATGCGGCGGGCTATCGCGGCGTAGGTCAGCCCGTCGCGCAGTCCCGCGGCGATCTGCCGCCGGTCCTGCTGGGTGAGTCTTTCTCCAGCCATGTGTGCCCCTAGCTCGTCGACGTTGCGAACAGTTTAACGCAACGACGGCGTTGCATTAGCCTTCAGGCTCGCGCAACAATTCATGCCATTCTAGCTGCGCTTTTCGTTGTTGCTTCAGTAGAAGCTGATTGACGACTCTGTGTATGCAACGTAATTTTCAGAGTATCGGAAAGGCTCAAGAGCAAAGGAAGCAGACATGATTTCCTCTGATATTCAGCAGCTACTCGACTGGGCGGTGGCCGAGGCGGGCGTTCCCGGCATCGTCGCCGAGGTTCGCGACGACGGCGAAACCTGGTTCGGCGCGGCCGGAGTGGCTGACATCGAAACCGGTGCCCGGCGTCAGCCTGGGGAGTACATCCACGCCGGCAGCAGCGGCAAGGCTTTCACCGCCGCCACGATGCTGCGGCTGGAAGCCGAGGGAAGGCTCAGCCTCGAGGACACCGTGGAGAAGTGGCTGCCCGGCGTGATGAACGTCAACGGCTACGACGGCGACAAGGTCACCATCCGGCACCTGCTCGGCAACACCGCCGGACTGTTCTCCACCGGCCTCGCACCGGAGACGACGAACAACTATGCCACCCGGGCGAACCTGGAGCGGCATCGCTTCGACGTCTGGACCACCTCCGACCTGCTCAAGCTCGGGCTGTCCCAGCCGCCGATCGGAGAGCCCGGTGACCGCTTCAAATACGCCAATGGCGGCTACTACCTCGCCGGCGCGATCATCGAGAAGGTCACCGGCAACTCCTACGCCGACGCGGTCGAGCGCCTGGTCATCCGACCGCTCGGCCTGAACCACACCTACGTGCGGCCCGCCAAGGACCACGGATATCCGGACCCGCATCCCCAGGCGTACTCGTCGATGTTCCTCAAGGACGGGTCGGACCCGGCGTCGCTCACCCCGGAAAACTGGGTGGAACTGATGGAAGACCCCGCTACACCGCCCCTGAACGTCACCCAGTTCAACACTTCCTTGTTCTGGTCGGCGGGCAACGTCGTCTCCACCACCGGCGACCTGATCCGCTTCATCGACGCGATGGCGACCGGCAGCCTGTTTCCGCAAGCTCAGCATCGCGCGATGTGGACCACCGTCTCCACCGAGGGCAGCGGCTGGATACCCCACACCCACTACGGGCTCGGCGTGTTCGAGCTCGACAAAGCGGTGACCGGCGGGCGCACACTGCGCGGGATGGCCGGCGCGTTCTGGGGAACCGCCACCATGGCGGTGAGTACTCCTTCCGGCGACCGCGCGGTCGTCGTGCACACCAACACCGACTGGAGAGACTTCGACCTCGCCTTCAAGATCGTCGGCGCGGTGTTCGATATCTCAATCGTCGCGTAGAGCAACGACTTACCGCCGTTCGGACGACGCCGAACGCACGCTGCGCAGGGTGGTGAACTCCCACTGTTGTCGCCGAGATGGTCGCTCGACGCGTGTTCCCCGATGATGCCGGCCGTCTGGATACGACGACCGGACTCGCTCCCCGCGGTCGGCCACGACCTGCTTGACCACTTGGATATTCGTGGCCGGCGAATCACCCGAGACCCCGTGAGCCGGGAGGCGCGGGTGTACTGCGTCGACAGTTGGGGCATGCTGGACGGCGTGTCTTCTGCGGATGGGGAACGTGCGGACGTGGTGCCGCGTCGGCGGCGCGGTTGGCTGGTCGTGTACCTCGTGGGGCTTGCGGCTGTGTGCTATTTCGGCACGGTCGGGATCCACCACATGCTCGGTCGCGCGGACATCTGGTTCCACGGGCTCGCCGGACTGGGGCCGGTCATCGGCGTGATCGCCGTCGAGTGGTGGAAGCGACGACGTCGGCGTCGTCAAGCGGCTGGTCATGATCATGCCGCGACCCGTGGTGACCGAGACAACGCCGGTTAGCCCCGCCCGCGGGAGCCGCCTATCGGTGGACGCCGCACTCCCACACGAAGATGCTGACGGCTCGGCGCTTTCATGCGAATGAAAGCCGCGTGAAAGCCGCGTTCCTAACCTCTTTCGTGGGGCAGGGACGAGAGGGGATCGCGTGGGGTACGAAGTCGATCCAGCGAAGTTGCTGGAGGTGAGTGACGAGCTCGGAACCGTCGGCGCCGGGCTATGGTCGGTGAGCGGGCAGGTGGCGCACACCGTCGTGGTCCAGCTGGACTTCGGCGGTGACCGCTACCAGGGCCACGGTGCCGCGTACCTCGCCGCGAGCGGGGAGCTGGCGAGTGTCGCCGTCCGGCTGGTCGGTGAAATCGACGAGATCTCGCGCTTGCTGCGGGAGTCCGCCGGTGTCTACGGGGAGACCGAGTCGGACTTCGCGTCACGGCTCGACGGCCTGCGCGAGGTGGGCGACTGATGGCCTGGTGGGACGAGGCCAAGGCGAGGTACCGCCCGGCGGGGCCGAACGGCCAGGTGAGCCCGACCGACGAGGAGATCAAGGCGATCCTCGACGACCCCGAGGTCTCCGACGAGACGAAACGGGAGCTCATCGCCGCGTGGAGCTACGACTACGCGACGGGGTACATCTGGGGCGACGTCATCACCCAGGAACGGACCGGGTACGACCAGGACGCCGTGCCGGACGAGGTGAAGGAGTACATCGAGGAGTACGACGCCCAGGAGTACGTGGACAACTACGCCGCGAACGCCATCAACAACGGCGCGTTGAGCCAGGCGGTCAACGACGCCGCGACCATCGCGACGTACGGCGAGGAGAACCCCGGGGGCCCCGGCGCGCTGCCCGGGTCGGGCAACCCCGGCGCGGACATGCAGGCCGCGATCGACCAGGCGGAGAACGAGCGCAGGTACGCGGACGATCTGGAGGAGCAGCGCGAGGACGCCCGGCGGCTTCAGTCCTACGCGGACAACTTGAAGGCCGCCGGCAGCTCCGGCGCCGCGAACTCCGAGGAGATCTTCGACTCCGGCGAGATCGGACTGGACTTCTTCAAGCTGTTCTGGGGGAAGTACTGCCGGTACTCCAGCGGTGGATCCCGGGTGGGCGCCCGTGGTTCGGGCAATGGCGGCACGTCCTTGACCGGTAACCCGTTCGCGGACAAGTGGATCTTCAAGGCCCGGTACAACGAGCAGCGTGAGGTGGGGTTCCGGCGCATCGGTCTCCAGGCCGACCTGTACGCACAGGCGGTCGGCCGTCTCCAGCGCCACGTCGACGAACTCGTCACGGCCCAGGGCGGCCTGTTCGCCGAGTGGGAGGGGGAGGCCGCGGACGCCGCGTCGTCGCGCTACGACGACGCGGTGGGCCAGGCCAGGGCCTTGACGAAGGAGCTGGAAGACGCCGGCAAGGTGCTGAACGAGGTCCGCGGCGCGCTGGAGCAGATGTGCGTGATCAAGGCGCAGACCGTGAACGGCCTGTTCTCGGCGACCATCAACGGGATCGCGCCGGACATCGTCGATCGGCTGGTCACCGTCGCCAAGGGAGGGGCGAGCGACGAGGACATCCTTTATGTGGCCTCGCAATTCGGCATACCGGCCGACCAGGAGTGCCTGAACATCAGCGACGACGTCAAGGCCGAAGTCCAGCGGTCGGCGGCCGAATGGTGCGACGGCAATCTGGTGCCGGTGGTGGAGACGAAGGTCGAGGCCTTCTGGGACGTCTGCGACGCCACCGACGAGGGGTTCGAGGAGATCCTCGGCGTGATGCGGGAAATGCTCGAACAGGGCGCGCGGGCCGGTTCCGGTGGGCGGCGGGAGGTGATGCCGCGATGATCGGGGAGGAGCGCGTCGAGCGGATGCGCGCGCGGTTCGCGGACCGGATCGACGGCAACCGGGACCGGATCGCGGCCAGGGCCGAGCGGTGTTACGCGGCTGAGAAAGCAGGCGCGGAGAAATCCGCGGCGCTGACGCAACGCTGGCACAACCGCGTCGCCGCGATCCGGCGCAGGGCGGAGGACCGCCGCGACGCCTTCCCGCCACCGAGTTCACGACGGCCTCGGGAGTTCGACTTCGAGCCGGACTGGGACGACGATCCGGGCCCTCGGCGGCACCGGTAGCCCATCCTGCGACCGTCCTTTTCAGACAGACTCGAGGAGTTCGATGACTCAGCCCGGCCCGCCGGGGCGTCAGCCGTACCCGCAGCAGCAGCACTACCACCAGCAGAGCGCCGCCTGGCAGCCACCCTTGCCGCACAAGCGGAAGGCCGGCCCGCTGATCGCGGTGCTGGTCATCGTGCTGGTGGTCGTCCTCGGTGGCGGCGGGGTCTTGCTGTACTTCGGATTGAGCGATTCCGGCAAGGCGTCTCCGCGGGTGGACGCCTCCCAGGACCTGGAGAAGGCGCCGGGCGGATGCGCGGTCTTCACCGAGGCGGAGGTGGCGCCGTACATCCCCGGCCGGATGGACTTCAAACCGATTTCGGGCAGCACCTCGTCGGACAGGTCCGAGCAGGGCCAGTGCTCTTGGAACAACAACGACCACTACCTCAAGGACAAGGTCAGCCCGGCGTTCGTGATCGTCACCAGCTACGTCTTCCACGCCACGCGCGAGCAGTCGGGAGTGGACGCCGCGAAGGGGCACCTGAAACGCCGAGTGCCGAACGGAGGCGAGGTGGGTGTGCAGGGCGCCGAGGACGCCCTGCTGGTCCCTCTGGGGAAGACCGGCAACCAGGCGAAGGTCGCGGTGCGCTACCGCAATGTCGTCTACCACCTCGATTACCTCAACAAGACCGAGGGCGTCCAGGTCAGGAGCAGGCTGACCGAGCTGGCCGCCGTCGTCGTCGGCAAGGTGGTGCCCAAGGGCTGACCGGGAGCGAAGGTACTAGGACCTCCGCCGCTTCCGCCTTGGCGGGCGATCGGTCAGGGTGCCCGTATGCGCGTCCTTCCTGCTTCGCCGCGTGCCCGCAAGGCCGTGGTGCTCGGCCTGATCGCCGCCGTCGTGCTGGCGGCGTCGGCCTTCGGTCTCGATCGGCTGGTCAACGCCCGGACCTTCCAGTTCTACGGCGGCCTGACCCATCGGGTCGACGTGCCGGACAAGGTCGTGGCGCTCACCTTCGACGACGGGCCGGACCCGGCGGGTACCGCGGAACTCCTCGACGGCCTTGACGCGGCCGGGGTGCCCGCCACCTTCTATCTGACCGGACGGGAACTGGAGCGGCACCCGGACCTCGGCACACGGATCGCCGCCGCTGGCCACGAACTCGGCAACCACTCCTACTCTCACGAGCGGATGGTCTTCGTGTCAGCCGAAACGGTGGCCACCGAGATCGAGCGGACCGACGCCCTGATCCGCCGGACCGGCTACCGCGGCGAGATCACGTTCCGCCCGCCGAACGGCAAGAAACTGCTGGGCCTGCCGCGTTATCTCGCCGAGCATCGGCGGCGGACGATCATGTGGGACGTCGAACCGGACTCCTATCCCGAGGTGGCGGCCAGCGCCTCCGGCATCGCCGAGTACACCGCCGAGCAGGTCCGGCCGGGCTCGATCGTCCTGCTGCACGGGATGTACCAGAGCCGGACCACGACCAGGCAAGCGGTGGTCCCGCTGGTCGAAAGGTTGCGCGGGCTCGGCTATCGGTTCGTCACGGTGTCCGAGCTGCTGGCCCGGCGGCCGGGATGACCGCACGGACCACCCAGTGCCGCCCACGCGGGCCGAATTCCAGCCTGCCGCCGTGCTCGGCCAGCTCACCGGCGACGCTGGCCAGGCCGAAGCCGCCGCCACCCGGTCTCGTGGTGGCGGGCAGTTCGTTGCCGACCTCGACATGCACGTCGTCGTCGTGGCTCCGCACGGTGATCCGGACCCGCGTGCCGGGGCCGGCGTGCCTCAGCGCGTTGGTGGCCGCCTCGGCGATCACCCGCTCGGCCAGCGCTCCGGTCACCCCGTCCGGCACGCCGGTGGGTTCGTCCAGTACGAGACCGGCGGCGCGCAGCCGCGCGAGGAGCTCGGGCAGTTCGGTGGACGCGGGCGGCGGATGCTCGTCCTCGGCGAGGTCGCGGAGGGTCTGCCGGACCTCGGTGAGCGCGTCCCGGCCCGCGGTGAGGATCGTGTCCACGCGCTCGCGGGCCGGTTCGCTGAGATCTGCGGTCGCACGCAACGCCTCGGCTTGCACGAGCATCACCGTCGTGGTGTGGGCAAGGGTGTCGTGCAGCCGCCGCGCGGTGAGCTCGCGGCGTTCCGCGGCCGCGCTTTCCGCGCTGTGGCGGGCTTGCTGTTCGACGAGGCGGGCGCGATCGGCCACGTGCCGCCGCCGTTCCATGCCCATCGTCCACGCCACGCCGAAGGCCACCAGCGCCAGCAAAGTGCCGTCCACCAGGCCCTTGAACTCGCCCATCACCATCGCCACGGCGGCTGCCGCGCCGACCGCGAGCACCCGGTGCCCGGTACGGTTCGGCAGGGCGGCCACGGTGTAGAGCCCGAGCAGGACCGGCACGTAGGCCACGTTGCGAGCGGGCCCCAGGAGCAGCTGCGCCACGGTCGCCGCGGTGACGACCGCGAGCACGACGCCGGGTGCCCGCCGCCGCGCGGCCAGCGGCAGCAGCTGCGCGGCGGCGACGGCCACCGCCTGCCAGCTCTCCGTTCCCAGCCCGCTAACCGAGAACAGCAGTGCGACCAGCAGGATCATCCCGAGGTCCAAACGCGCGCGGAGATGATTGAGCACGTCCCGACAGTAGAGTGTGCGCCATCGAGGTGATCCCATGGTTCGTGTTGTCGTGGTCGACGACCACGCCCTGGTCCGCGAAGGGCTGGCGATGGTGCTGGCCGCGCAGCCGGGCTTGACCGTCGTCGCGCAGTGCGCGGGCGGGCCGGAGCTGCTCGACTTCCTCGTCATCGCACGGGAACCGGCCGACGTCGTCCTGCTCGACCTCTACCTGCCGGACATGGCCGGCCTGGAGACCCTGCGTCGCCTCCGTGAGCAGATGCCCGCCCCGCCGCCCGTACTGATGCTGACCACCATCGGGAGGCGGCACGAGATCCGGCAGGCGCTGGCCGCCGGCGCCGCCGGTTTCGTGCTGAAGGACGCCACCGGGGCCGAACTGGCCGCCGCCGTCCGTGGCGCGCACGACGGGATGACCGTGATCAGCCCGTCCGCGGCGGCCACGCTGTGCGGTACCGGTGATCCCGGCCTGACCCCGCGCGAGCGCGAAGTGCTGTCGCTGCTCGGTTCCGGACTGTCCAACCGCGACATCGCGGGACGGCTCGGGCTCGCCGAACGCACGGTCAAGGTGCACGTCGGCAACGTGCTGGCCAAACTCGGCGTCACCAGCCGGACCCAGGCCGCGCTGCGCGCGCACGTCCTGCTCGGCTCGGGGGATTCATGAGCCGTCCAGGTTTTCGAGCTTCGCCCTGATTTCGGCGGCCTGGGGAACGTCGAGGTCACGGTAGAAGTCGAGTACCCGGAGCCAGTGACGGCGGGCCTCGTCGTGCTCGCCCCGTTCGGCGTGGACGTCGCCGAGGCCGGCGTGGGCGTGCGCCACCTGCTCGCGGTGGCCTGCCTCGGTGGCGACGGCCAGCGCGTCGCCGTGACAGCGGAGGGCTTCGGCGTGGCGTCCCGCGGACGTGTGGGTGGCGCCCAACGCGTTGAGCGTCTCGGAGAGCACTTCCGTGTCACCGATGGCACGAGCGAGCGTCGCCGCTTCCTCATGGTGGCGCAAGGCCTGTTCGCCGTCGCCCCGTCGCCGGTACACCACCCCCAGAACCCTCAGGCTGTCCGCTTCCTGGGTACGGAATCCCGCTGCCCTGGCGAGGGTCAAGCAGCGCTGGGCGTGGTCGAAGGCGTCGTCGTCGTGTCCGATGTGGAGATACATCTTGGCCAGGAGATTGACCGCGTTGCATTCGATGTGTTCGTCATGATTTTCCCGGCACAGGGTGAAAGTCACGTCGAGATGGTGTCTGGCTTCATCGGGAAGGCCGAGGCTCAACAGGTTCTGGGAATGGTTGATCCTGACCGCGCAGTGCAGATACCAGCTTTCGTCCGGGTCGGTCAGCGCGAGTGCGCGCTCGAACCTCCGCCGGGCCTCTTCCAGCTCGCCCTTCTTCCCGTACACACAGCCGAGAAAGCTCAGCGTCGCGGCCTGGAATCCCTGCTCTCCGGTGCGCTGGAACGCGGCCATCGCCCACTCCAGATGGTCGATCGCTTCGCGGTCCCGGCCCCGGCGTGACATCGTGACACCGAGTGCGCGTCGCGCCTTCGCTTCCGCGCGTTCGTCTTCCAAGGCACGGGCGGAGTCGACCGCGCGAGTGTGCAGGGCGACGGCATCGTCGTAGTAGCCGCCGGTGTCGAGGTAACGCCAGACGGTCTCCGACAGGTGGATCACGGACGCCGGTCCGCCTTGCCCGCAGACCTCCAGCAGATCGGCCCGCTCGGTGTCGAGCCAGCGCCAAGCGTGGTCGTAGGTCGAGAACAGCGGTACTTCCCCGTGGGGTGCCGGCGCCTTCGGCCTCGGGGCGTAGTCGTCTCGCGCGATGACGTCCATCGCGGCCGAAGCCGTGAACAGGTAGTGGTCGAGCAGCCTGCTCAGCGCGGCCGCGCGTTCGTCGGCGCTGTCGGTGGATTCGGCGAGTTCGGCGGCGTACGCCCGCAGCAGGTCATGGGAACGGTAGCGGCCGTCGGACGACTGATCGACGAGATGAGCCCTCCGCAGCACGTCCAGCGCGCGGCGCGTCTCCCGCAGCCCGGTGCCGGCGAGGGCCGCCGCCGCATGGTCGTCCGTGTCGTGCCCAGGATGCAGGCCGAGCAGCCGGAACAGCCTGGCCGCCACCGCGTCCAGTTTCCGGTACGACCACGAGAACACGGCGCGCACGGCGGTCTGCGGATCACCGTCGACGTCCAGCAGATCGAGCGCGTCCTGCTGGCCGGACAGCTCGTCGACGAACTCGCCGAGGCCGCGAGCGGGCCGTGACCGGATCAGCTCGGCGGCGATCCGCAAGGCCAAGGGTAGCCGAGCGCACCGTTCCACCAGCGCCGCGGTCGCTTCCGGCTCGGCGTCCACCCGGTCGGTGAGCAGTTCACGGAGCAGAACGCGGGCGTCCTCGTTCGGCATCCGATCGAGATCGAGCCGATGGGCGCCCTCACGGGCGACGAGACCGGCCAACGCGTCTCGGCTGGTCGCCACCACGAAACACGACGGGCTACCGGGCAACAAGGGACGCACTTGCTCGACCGTGCGGGCGTTGTCCAGCACGATCAGCATCCGGCGGCGGGCGACGAGGGTGCGAAACCGCGCGGCGCGCTCGGCGAGATCCTGCGGAATCGCCGCACCGTCCAAGTCCAGCGCGCGCAGGAAGCCCGCCAGCGCGTCTTCCGGGGAGACCGGCTGATCGGGGCCGTAGCCGCGCAGATCGACGTACAACTGACCGTCGGGGAACCGATCCCGCACCCGGTGTGCCCATCGCACGGCGAGCGCGGTCTTGCCCACTCCGGCGGTTCCGGCGACGGCCGAGACCACCGCGGGCGCTCCTGCGGCGAGGAGGCCGTCGAGCTCCACCAGCTCGGCGTCCCTGCCCACGAATCCCCGCACATCCACCGGCAACTGAGCGGGAACACTCGTGACCGGCCTCTTCTCGGCCGGCCCCAGCGTCTCTCCCGCGAGCATGCGCCGGTGCAGCTCACGCAATTCGGGCCCAGGGTCCACGCCGAGTTCTTCGACGAGTGTGTCCCGTGCCGCGCGATACGCCCGCAAGGCTTCGGCCTGCTGCCCGGAGCGGTACAGGGCGGTCATGAGCAGGCCGTGCAGCCGCTCGCGAACCGGATACCGGCGCACCAGATCCGTCAGTTCGCCGATGATCGCCGCGTTCAGCCCGCAGGCGAGTTCGGCCTGGTAGAGCGTCTCCAGCGCGACCGACCTGAGCTCGGTGAGCCGCCGCGCCCAGTCGGCGAGCAGCGGGACGTCGACGTCGCGGAACGGGTCGCCGTGCCACCGGCCCAACGCCCCGCGCAGGATGTCGACCGCCCGCTGGGGTTCCTCGTCCGCGATTTCTCGCGCTTCCTCGAACAGCGATGCGAACCGCTCCGAGTCCAGTTCTCCCGGCAGCACCCGCAGCCGGTAGCCCGCCTCGCCGAACGACAGCCGATCCGGCTCCCCGAGCACACCGCGGAGCCGATGAACGTGCAGCTGAAGCCTTTGCCCGTGCCGCGGGTCGCGCCGGTCACCCCACAACGCGCCGGTCAGCACGTCCACCGGCACCGCCTGGTTCGCTCGCGCGAGCAGCACACCGAGCAGGATGCCCTGCAACCGTCCCGCCGGCGCCTCGTCCCGCCCGTCGCGTCGGACCCGCAGCGGACCCAGCACCTGAAACTCCACCGCACCCTCCCAGCCGCCCGCTCACCGCCACCAGTGTGGCGTACGGGCCAGGGTGGTTCGCGGAGCGGCGGCGGTGCGCATGGTGTGCCTTCGAGAGCTGAGCCATGGCACGGGCCAGGCGAGCGATGCCTGGCCCGTGCGTGCCGTCAGGCCAGGCGGACCTGGAAGACGGCGACCCGGGCGTCATGCCCGTCCACGCGCATGTCCACGGTCTTGGTGTCGATGAACTGCTCCTGGACGACGCCGTTGCCGGCCAGCCAGTTGATGCGGTCGATCCCGGTGCCGAAGCACCGGCGCTCCGTGTCCAGGCCGGTGGCCCGGTAGTAGTTCGGGTTGTTGGTATCCGCGGTCCAGAAGACCAGGCGCCCGACGTTGTGGTGCGCGAGTACGCGACTGGCGTGGATTCTCTTGTGCTCGTTCCACTCGTCGCGCAGGTCGGTGCGCTGGTCGCCGTTGTACGCGTTCGCGATGTAGTGCGAGTTGATCAGCGCGAACTGGAGCGTCGGATGGCTCTGGTGACGCACCACGACCTCGTTGATCCAGCGCGGCGGGGTCACCCCGCTGATGCCGCCGTGCACATACGTGGTCTTCGCGCTCGCCACCTCCCACGGCTGCGGGATCGAGATCGGGATCCGGAACGACGTGCTGTGCCGCAGGAACGCGTTGTTGTACAGCGGGCCGAAGTAGTGGTCGATCATCGCGGGCTCACCGGTGTCGCCCTCGTTGATCTCTTGCCAGCCGACCAGCGGCCGCACCAGGGAGTCACAGTTGCGGACGGCGTCGATCGCGGCTTCGCGCGCCCCGAGGTTGTCACGGCCGATGTTGGCGGTGACGATCGGCAGCCGGATCCATCCCGTCGCGGCGGAAGCCGTGTCGGTGCCGGCGGCCAGGACGCCGAGCGCGGCGCCACCCCCGAGAGCGAGCGCCTTGCGTCTGTTGAGCATTCCGGACACAGCAGATTCCCTTCTCGCGCTGTCACTGTGGGACACAGCCCGTCAAAGTGTCACAGAATGTGGTGCGGTTGTGACCCCTGCGCGCCAAAACTGCCGCTTGCCGCGGACCCTGGAAACGGTTCCTGCCACCGCCAGGCGGGTTTCCGCAGGAGTCGGCGGCACCTCTATCGTCACTACCGTGAAGACCTGGGCGCAGCGGCCAGCCGGGAACGAGGTCGAGGCGGTCGTGCGCCACTATTTCGCCCTCGTGCGGGCGGGAAAGATGCCTGAGGCGGAGAAGCTCGTCGACCACACGTCGGCCCGGCACGTACTCAAGGCGCTATGGTCCGGCTCAGTCGGAGCGAGTACCGACGAGGATCCCGTTCACGATGAGTGGGAACACGACCTGTCGTGGCTCGGCGAACTCGGCCTCGGAAGTTTCGCCTGGGGCGAGACCGGTAGCCATCTCTATGTCGAAATCACTTATCGCGAGCAGGTGATCGACGTGGCATTGGGCTTCTGGGTCAAACCCGTCGACGCGGGCTGGGTGGTTTCGGGGCCGTCCACACTCTGGTAGGCGAGAAGAGCAGCGCGAACTCGGTCCCGGTTCGCCGGTGGCCGAAGGAAATTCGAGGCGCGTCGGACCCGGTGAGATCCACCGGGTCCGACGTTGCCCGGTCAGCCCTTGAAGTAGCCCTTGAACAGGATCTCACTGATCTTGGTCGTGGTCTCCTGGCCGGTTTCGTAGCCGTTCTGGATGACCTTGGTGTTGTTCATGAGCGAGAGGGTGTATCGCTCGTGCGGCCCGACGAAGCCGACCGAGTTCATGATCCAGGAGCCGTCGTCGTTGTCGTCGGACCAGCCGTTCTTGTTGCCAGGGCGAGCGGCGGTACCGGCGCCCCAGACACCCCATTGCTGGTTGACGTCGACGGTGCGCATTTCGCGGACGATGTAGTCGCGGTGCTGTCGCGGCAGCTTCGTCAGGACGTGGTTGACGAGCCGGTCCAGATCGTTCGCGGTGGTGAGGATCCAGCCCCAGTGGTGCGGGTGCTGGTCGGTGAACCGCATGTCGGTCATCCCGTACGACGGGAAGCGCTTGGCGAACTCGGCCTCCCCGCCGTACCGGGTCCACAGCGTGTGTGCGGCGGCGTCGTCGCTGGAGTTGAGCATCCGGTGCATCAGGTCCCGGTCTTCAACGGTCAGCTGGACGGCCCCGGAATCGTTGCGCAGCAACAGATCCACCACCATCGCCAGTTTCGGGGTGGAGCAGGCCCAGATGAGGGTTCCGGCGGCCTTGCTCCGGTAGACGGCTCCGGTCCACCTGTCCCGGAGGACGATCCCGGTGTCACCGGGCCTGCTGTCGGCGTACGCCTGGGCTCGTGCGATGCGTGCCTGAAGTTCCCGGTCGAAGCGGGTCGTCGCGCCGGCGGGCGCGGCCGGGGTCAACGCGACTGCCACCAGTATCGCGGCAAGGATGACGGAAAGTCTCTTCATGTGCTCCCCAGGGTATCGGTTGTTCCTGAGCTTGAAGGCGTTCGCCGGTGCCGGAGGTTGTCACGACTTATCGGATTGTGATGCCGGTCACTTCATCTGTCCGGCCTTTGCGAATTCTCCCCATCCGACGTGACGGCGCGGCGGTCCCAACGCTGCAAGCTCGCCGTCGGCGAACGCGGACGCCCCTACGGCACGCGCTGCAAGAACGAGTACGCCTCAGCCGCTGGCTCCAGGCTGCGCCTGAGTTCGTCAGCCCGGCCACGGCGGGTCGAGAGCATCGCCAACTCCGGGGCCGAATCCAGGAAGCATCGCTCAACGGCCGGCTCGGCGAGTTCGCCTGGCGAACGACGAAGTTGGTGCGGGCGACCGCGAGGTTGTCGAGCGTGTCGGTGCTGTCCAGCTTGATGTCGACGTCGCGGTACGCGGTGAGGATGGGCCCGCTGATCGGACGGCCGGGGTGCGGAGAGCGTGTTGAGCACGGTTTGGCCGAGGGTAGGTAAAGGATCAACTGGCCGTCGCCCAGGACCTGTTCGACCGCCAGATCTCAGATTGAAGGCGGCCGCGGTGTCGGCCAGCGGTGGACGTCGCTGGGGTGTTGTTCGAGGCGGTGACCGGTCGCGGCTCCGGTCGACCCGCGTTTTGGGGCCGGTGCACGGACCGCCGCAACGGCTGGTGTTCACCGAGGCGTCCGGCAGATTCGGTGGTGAGCACCGTGAGTCCGTGGTGGGGCGCTGGGGATGAGCTCATGTCGTGTCCGCCAGAGACGTTGGTGGTCGATCTTGCAGGACCACAACTCGTCACACTCATCCCAATAGTGCCGTAGTCAGCACATCATAGGCGCGAGATGCACTGCCCACAGGGAACCGATCGCGGATGCCAGTCGTATCGCCTCCTCGGGCTATGTCGGCTGAGTGTCGGTAGCGGCCGTTCTCGCTTTGGCGAACTCCTGGAGGTCCGTCCCGCTGGCCCAGAGCTGGTCGAAGCGGTTCTGGTGGAAATGCACCAGTTTGGGAGCGTCCTCCCGGATGCCGCCAAGCTGCTGGTCAGTAGGCCCGGAGAATGCCATGTACATGGTGTCATCGTCGATCAGACAGATACTCATCGGTTCCACCGTCTGGTTCCTCATCTCGATGACCCGGACGTTGTACCGTGGATTTCGCTCGACTTCGCCCGTCTGGGCAACGCACCAGTTCGCCATAGCATCGTTGGCGATACCGATGATCCGCCGAACAGTTCCTCTTCTTCTGGCAAAATTGAGCACCTCACTGAAGTACTCACGCGACTCAGCACTGGATACCGTCGTGGGCGGCACATGCCGGAAGTACGTCACGCGGACCTCGCGCTCCGCTCCGCGGACGGCGTCCCGCGCCGAGCTATAGAACTCTTCGTTGGTCGCGAAGAACACCTCGCCCGGCCCATCGTTCTGAACCTCGATCCGCATGTCACGGATCTGCTTGAGAACGAAGAAGATCGCCGCGAAAATCGCCGCGGTGAGTCCCTTGTCCAGAAACGGGAACAGGTCTTTCAAGAAGGCCAGCAGGAAGCAAACAAGCAGGAAAACAGAGAGCGCGAACTCCTCCCACCTGTCCGACTTGGCGCGGGGTTTGATCACGACTTCCCTCTCCGGGTGCGAGCGACGACCGATACCACGGACACTGTCCGCTCGAACCCGATGTCTGTTACATCAGGCAACGAGATCGTCACGCGATCGCGATCAGGAGGACGTCCCGTATGGTTCGCAACGGGGCCGAAACGGCGAGCAGCGTGCCGTCGGCATCAACAGAGCTCGGCTGATCCTGATCGGGGATGCGGACGGCCACGACAAGTCCACAGAGACCACCCTGCCCGCGTCGTGCGGATCCGTTGAGGCCGCCCGCCGGAGGGTCTTCCGGCGAGGAAATGAAGTTTTGTGAGTCAGATCGCGCTAAATTTCGATGAGAAGTCTGGAATCTGCCCAGTTCACAGCAAGATCGAACGAAATCGATCGTGCGAACCTACATCGTTTCCGGTGGCCATGTCTCATTGATCTTGGCCAATATTGGCAAATATGCCATTGGGTTGCGATTGATCATCGCTGGGCCATCTGACTGGGCGTTTGCTACTCGCCGACCGTCGTCGCGCCCTCACGTGTTGGGGTGGAGCACCAAGGCGGTGGAGCTCGTCGAACGCTGCAGATGCCCACCGGTCGAAGACGCGCTGGCACACACGCACCAGCAGCGTCCGTTCATGCCGAGATGAAGGCGTGTGCCTGTGCCATTGTCCGACGATCTCCGGGGTTGATCACTAGACGTGAACCGGCGAGGACGTGCTCCACGCCGGTCAACGCGTGGAGCACCTCCTCGCCGATGGAGATTCGAATCGTCACATGCAGTTCGTGAGTCCCCAGTTGTGGGTATCCACCGGCGGGAACTGGCTCGGGCTCACCGCCCAGCCGACGGTGGTCCCACCGGGGACCGTGGCACAGGAGCCGACGTAGGTGTAAGAGCCGTCGAATGCGACGGCTCGACCGAAGGGAGTGAGACGCAGGCGAATCGTGCCGCAGTTGTTGTAGTACACGTAAATCGTGGTTCTCGCGCCGCCGGGCTGCTCGACTGTCGTGTTGCAGGCCCGTCTCGGAGACGAGGCCTCGGCGGTACTCAGCACCTCAGCTTTCGCTTCGGGGCCGGCGATTCGGGTCACGGGCCGACCGTCATCGGCGAGGGCGATGCTGACGGGAACCAGTGCGACACCGCAGCCAATACCCGCAGCGAGCAGGAGGGAGCGAATTCGTGCGCTGAATGGCATGGATTTTCCTTTCGGGTCCTTGATGTGGAAGTAGCCCGACCTCGGTCGTGCCGCCAACTTTCCTGGACTACGGCATGGATGTCGTTCGCACTCCGTCGCCATCGCTGAGCATTCAGTCGCCGATTTTTCGACCGAATGCCTGCTGCCTTTCGCTTCCCAAGGCCGGACACTGGCCGTGGCCGATCATCGCGAAGCGGGGGAACAGATGCTCACCACGACGGACTTCCGGACCGACGACTTGCCTGTTGCAGAACGGGTCGACGCCTTCTTCGGCCGCCTCGGTGAGAACGTGCTCGTCAAGCTCCGCGATGATCACCGGCCTGACCTGCGATCAGATCAGCGCCTGCTGAGTATGGGCGGCATGGTCGTGTCGGCGATGACCGGCACGGTGCCGTCGATGCTCCTGCGGCGTACGCCGGCCATCGTCGCGCGCGCTGACACGGAAGAGGTTCGGCTGTCCTTCTCCGTGGAATCCCGGAGCATCCAGATCGGGAAGAACGAGGTCGTGCTCCGCCCGGGCGACTGGTCGGTGGCGGATTCCGCGCTGCTCTACGACATCCCGGCGGCAGGCGGAACCCACACCGAAACATCGATAGGCCTGCCCTACAGTCGAATACCCGTGCGACAGAGCCGGATCGAGCGGCTGGTCGGCCGCCCGCTGGACGGAAAGTCCGGGTACGGTGCTCTCCTGGCCCAGGTACTGACCCAGATCGTGCGGGACGCCGCCTCGTATCGCCCCGAGGACTCGTCCCAGCTGGAGACGACGGTCCTGGACCTGGTGATCGCGCTCTGCTGCCGGGCTTTGGACGGTGGCTCGTCCGTGCCGGCCGAGAGTCGGCGCCGCAATCTCGTCCTCCGGATCCGGACCTTCGTGCGAGAGAACCTGAACGACCCCGCACTGACACCCGGTACGATCGCCGCGGCTCACCACATCTCCCGCAGCCACCTGCACAATCTTTTCAAGGACCAGGAAGAGACAGTCGCGGCGTGGATCAGACGACAGCGTCTGGAACGGGCCGCTCATGATCTGGCCGATCCCGCCCTTCTTGACACACCTGTGCACGCGATCGCGGCACGCTGGGGGTTTTCCCGGCCGGCTGACTTCACCCGAGCGTTCCGTGCCGACCGCGGAGTCACTCCTCGCGAACACCGTCTGCGGCATTTTTTCCCGCCCGGTCAGCCCAGTGGCACGACCGGCTGACGCTGCCTTCTGGAGGCGTCGATGCGCGAGAGAAGGCCGGGTTCGTACTCGCGGAGGGCGTCCCCGGCCGGGCCACCCACGCCTTCGTGGAGTTCTTCATGACGTAGAGGTCCGGAGGGAAGAGCGTCCTCGCGCGTACGCGGAATCGCCCGAATGGGGTCGGCTCCGGACATCGGGCCGCGTCGCCGCGCCCGCGGCACCAGGGAGGTTCCGCTGGCATCGGCTAGTCGCGGCAACGCGGTGAAGCGACCGTCGGGACACAAGGACTGCCGCCTTCGGACGGCGCCCACGCTCACCAGACATGGCTCACTCGGGATCAGGTCGACCAGGCGACCACGCCGATGTAGCCGAAGTTCTTGTAGCCGCAGCCGGTCCAGGTCACGAGGTGGCCTTCGGCGCGTTTCTGCTGGGCGAGTTGAAAGCCGATCTCGTTGCACTGGGCCAGCGTGGAACCGGTGACCGTCTGCTGATAGTACGTGGCTGCTTGTGCGGGCGTGGGGATGACGACGGGCAGGAGGGCGATCGCCGCGGCGGCGCAGAGTTTCTTCAGCACGGGAGCAGCCAAGCACACCGTCAGCGTGGCTCTGTGGGTAATTTCCGCAGATAACTCCGACTTTCCGGGTGGTGAAGCGAGGTCCGGGAATCGAGGGCGGTGCATACAGGTCCGGCCGTCAACCCAGTCCGTCGCCCCGAATCCGTGAAACCTCGGTGGGTGCCGATGCGCCCTTCTCCCGACCTCCATCGGGAGAAGGGCGCAGGCGTCCGTAACGCCAGGGATTACTTCGCTGCCGCCTCCTGTGGCGTCGGCATGCCGTGGGCGACTTTTGCGCCGCTCGCACGGACCACCTGCCCGCTGTGGTCTGGACCACGGCGGGCAGGTGGTCTACTTCGTTACCAAGCGCCGGGTCGGGTGGGCAACCGACGATGGTCGGATGAATGGAGATGCCGATTCCGTTACAGGCAACCGGGTGAATTCGCGTTCTTCTGCTTCACTCCAATGTCTTCGATGATCGAAAAAGGCTGGTTCGTCGGTTGCACGAGACGGTGCACGTGCGTATGGCCGTGCTGCTCGCATGGTGAGAATCGGATTCGTCAAGATCACCTTCTCGTTTCCGCAGTTGGCGGCGCCGTCGGCGGGGAAGATGTGATCTTCGACGGCTCATTTCCGTTTTTTCGCGTTTGGCTCGGCGGCGTGAGGGTAACCAGCAGGCGCCGCCCGGGTATGTGCTTGCGTGCCAAGGCGGCCTGAGCTGGAAGAATTGGACGAGGGGAGGAAGTTTGCGACTGTTCCGCCGGCGATGAGACCGGCGGCCGAATTCTGGTCTTCATTTATTTTTCACGCATCCGTCGACCGGTGGATGTGTTGGTTTGTTCATGCCTCGGGCGTGCTCGTTATCCGATGTCATTCCAGGATGTGCGGCGGATTGACGCTGGTTCAATAAAATGAATGACAGTCATTGCCACCCTGTGTAGCGTCGAGCGCTTTTCGGTCGAAGCGGCTTTCCCACCATTGGCGGTACAGACGATCTCCTGGCCCGGGCAGCGTGTTGTTCCGGCCCGATGTGGACAGACGTGGCCCATCAACTCGTGATTTCCTGTGTACAGGGGAGGATTCGGTCATGCGGCCTGCGCAAGAACGGTACGACCACACTGGACAGAACCCGGTGCCGACGCGGCGGCTTCAAGAAGTACTGACCGGCCTGGCGGGCAGGCACGGTGTTCCGGGAGCACAGCTCGCGGTGCTCGAAGGCGGCCTGACCACAGTGGTCCAGACCGGTGTCGAACATCAGGACAGACGCAGACCGATGGGCCCGTCGTCCGCCGTACTGATCGGATCGGTCACGAAACTGGCCACCGCCACGGTCGTGATGGCGCTGATCGCGGACGACGATCTCGAACTGGATCAGCCGGTCGGCGAGCTGCTGGGCGACCCCGCTCTCGCCGGGGGAGTGACGCCACGTCATCTGTTGAGCCACACCAGCGGCCTGCCCTCCGATCCGGCCGACGTCACCGGGACGTGCCTGCGCGAGATTCGCGCGGCGATCCCCGTATGCCCGCCCGGGACCGCCTTCTCGTATTCGAACCTGGGCTATGCCCTGGTGGGCTCGCTGATCGAGGCGGTCACCGGGATGACCTGGCGTGAAGCCGTCGAGGCGATACTCCTGCGACCACTGAAAATCGAGCCCGCCTACGCCGAAAGCCCGAGAACGGTTCCCGGCCACGGACGCGCCACCGGACCGGCCGGTGCGCGTCCGGTCGAGCAGGCCTTGCCACCGATGCTCGAACCCGCCGGCGCGCTGGCCTTGAGCGCCGAGGACCTGGTCGAACTGGGCCGGGTCCATCTGGGAAAGCCGGGTTTGCTCGACGTCGTGACCGCCGCGGACATGCATCGCCGGGTGCCCGACGCCGAGCCGTTCGGCCTGGCCGACGGCTGGGGGCTGGGAATCGCGCACTACGAGGACGAAGACGAAGTCTGGCTCGGCCACGACGGCACCGCCGACGGAACCTCCTGCCAGTTGCGGATCGATCAGGCGGGTGCCTGCGTCGTCGCGTTCACGGCGAATGGTGCCGCGGGCACGGACATGTGGCACGACCTCGTCACCGAGCTCCGCGCGCTCGGTCTCTCGCTCCCGGAGCGGCGGCTGCCCGCACCGGCCTGCCCGGTCCCGATCCCGGGCGGTGACTTCGGCACCTATCGCAACGGTGCTCTCGACTACACGATCCGCCCCGGCGAACACGGCGGAGCCGAACTCGTCGTCGACGGCGAGATCTTCCCCGAACTCACCCTCCACGACGACGCCTCGTTCACGGTGCGCGACCCCGTCACCGGTCGCCCGGCGCCGTGCGGCCGGCTGCGCGGAACGCCCGGCGAGGCGACCGCGATCGAAATCGGCGGCCGCCTCGCCCGGCGGCACTGAGCCGCCTTCTCCCTCCCCGTCCCCCTGCCCGCCTCGGTGGGTTTGCTTGCTGTGCCTGGAAGGTACCGAAAAGATGACCGTGCTCGACACGACGGACGCCCCCGAAGCCGAACGAGCCGTCGCCCTGCCGGAACTGTTCGCCGCGATGGTGCGTTCCATCCCCGACGCGGTCGCCGTGGACGGCCACGGTGGACAGCTGACCTACGCCGAACTCGCCGACCGGGCCGCACGCCTCGCCGCCCGGTTGACCCGGCTCGGAGTGCGTGCCGAGGACCGGGTCGGGCTGCTGATCGAACGGTCCGCCGAACTCGTCGTCGCCGAACTGGCGATCGTGCTGGCGGGTGGGGTCTACGTGCCGCTCGACCGGCGCGCCCCCGACGACCGCGCGCGGCTGGTGCTGACCACCGCGGGGGTCTCGGTGCTGATCACCGACGAGCCGGAACGGACGGCGCGGGTCCACAGTGGACGAATCGTGGTCGCGGGACGATCCCTTCCGGCGCCGGACGTGGCGCCACCGCGCGTCGACGCGGATCAGCTGGCGTATCTCATGCACACGTCAGGCTCGACCGGGACACCGAAGGGAGTCGCGGTCCGGCATCGGGACGTCGCGGCGCTGGCAGCCGACAGCCGGTTCGCGGGTGGTCCGCACCGCCGGGTCCTGCTGCATTCCCCGGCCGCCTTCGACGCGTCGACCTACGAGCTGTGGGTACCGCTGCTCAACGGCGGGACGGTGGTGATCGCGCCTCCGGGCGACCTGGACGTGGAGGCGCTGCGCGAGGTCGTCCGCCAGTACGCGGTCACCTCGCTTTGGCTGACCGCCGGGCTGTTCCGGGTGGTGGCGCAGGAGGCGCCGGACTGTTTCCTCGGTGTGGAAGAAGTATGGACGGGCGGCGACGTGGTCCCGGCGGCCGCTGTCCGCCGTGTGCTGGACGCCTGCCCCGGCCTCACCGTGACCGATGGCTACGGCCCCACCGAAACCACCACCTTCGCCACCGCATATCCGATGTCCACAAGGGACGGTGTGCCGGACTCCGTGCCGATCGGCCGTCCACTCGACGGAGTCCGAGCCCACGTCCTCGACGACGCGTTGAACGCCGTCCCAGCCGGACAGGCGGGGGAGTTACATCTGGCCGGGGCCGGCCTGGCCCGTGGTTACTGGGGCGAACCGGGTGCGACCGCGAACCGCTTCGTCGCCGATCCCGGCGTACCCGGCGGCCGGATGTACCGGACCGGCGATCTGGTGCGGTACAACGACGAGGGCGAACTGGAGTTCCTCGGCCGGACCGACGACCAGGTCAAGGTCCGCGGTTTCCGGGTCGAGCCCGGCGAGATCGAAGCGGTGCTCGCCGCCGTGCCGGGGGTGGGCGAGGTCGTGGTCGTCGCCCGTGAGCAACGGCCGGGCGTCAAGCGGTTGGTCGCCTACGTCGTGGCCCGGCAGGGCGAGGTGCTCGGCGACCTGGCGGAGTCGGCGGCGGCGGTGTTGCCGGACTACATGGTGCCGTCGGCGTTCGTCGCCCTCGACGAGCTTCCCCTCAACGCCAACGGGAAGGTCGATCGCCGCGCTCTGCCCGCGCCGCCGGAAGAGAGCCGGTCGGACACCGGACCGGGTTCGGAAACCGAACGTGCCGTCGCCGAGGTGCTCGCCGGCGTGCTCGGAACGGAGGATGTCGCGAGCGAAGACGACTTCTTCGCCCTGGGTGGCGACTCGATCCTTGCGGTACAGGCGTTGTCCCGGCTGCGCAGGACCTTCGGCGTGGCCTTGTCGGCTCGCGCGGTGTTCGACGCGCCCACCGTGACCGGGCTGGCCCGGCTGATCGACGAGGCGCGGCCTGCCGGGAACGACCCGATCCCGGCCGCACCGCCGTCCCAGGTGGTCCCGCTTTCGCCCGCCCAGCGGCGCCTGTGGTTCCTCGACGAGCTGACCGGGGACAGCGCCGAATACAACACCGCGGTCGGTCTCCGGCTCTCCGGGCCGCTGGACCTCGACGCCCTGCGCGGCGCACTGGCCGCGCTCTGCGCCCGCCACGAATCCCTGCGCACCACCTTCGACGGGGGTTTCCAGCGCATCGCCGACACGGCCGAGATACCGCTGCGCGTCGAGGATACCGCCGCGGACGACGCGACGTTGGCGGCGGAAGTGAGCGTGCCGTTCGACCTGCGCACCGGCCCGCTGACGAGGGCCACGCTCTATCGTCAGGCGCCGGAGGAGCACCTGCTCGTCCTGTGCCAGCACCACATCGTCACCGACGGCCGGTCGATCGGCATCCTGACCGGCGAGCTTCTGGACTTCTACGCCGGTGCGACCCCGCCGCCGCTGGAGTCGGGCTACCGCGATTACACGCTCTGGCGTCGTCAATCCGACGACGACGCCCAGCTCGGCTACTGGCGTGAAGCGCTCGAGGGACTCGAACCGCTCGCTTTCCCGACCGATCGTCCGAGACCGGCCCAGCGCGGTACGGCGGGTGCGGTACACCGTCACGATCTGCCCGCGGACCTGGTCCGCGGCCTTACCACCGCGGGACGTCCGCACGGGGCGACGTTGTTCATGACTCTCACCGCGGCCGTGCAACTCCTCCTGTCGGCTTATGGAGGTCAGCGCGACATCGCCGTGGGCACCGCGGTCGCCGGACGGGACCGGCCCGAGTGGGAGCCGCTGACGGGGTTCTTCGTGAACACCCTCGTGCTGCGCTCCCGGATCGATCGCACGCGGCCGTTCCCGGAGTTCCTGGCCGGGTTCCGGGAGACGGTGCTGGAGGCGTTCGCGCACGCCGACGTCCCCTTCGACCGCGTCGTCGAAGCGGCACAGCCGGAGCGGGATCCGGCACGGACACCGCTGGTGCAGGCGGTGGTCGTCCTGCAGAGCCCGCTGGTCCGCCCGTGCGAGGTCGCCGGCCTGCGGGTTTCGGAGTTCGACCTGCCCCGGCCGTCGGCCCGGTTCGACCTGGTCATCGAGTTCTGGCCGACGGAAGACGGCCTGCGGGTCACCGTCGAGTACGCCACCGCGCTCTTCGACGGCGCGACGATCGAGCGGCTGACCGAGAGCCTGGAAGCGCTCCTCGCCGGGATCGCCGCCGAACCCGGCCGCCTGGTGGGCGAGCTTCCGCTGCTCACCGAGGCCGATCGCCGGCTCCTGCCGTCGCCGGATCCCGCGCCGTCGATGACCATCACGCGCCTGTTCGACCATCACGCCGGGCAGCATCCGCATGCCCCCGCGGTGCTCTTCGGTGAGGCGCGCCTCGGTTACGGCGAACTGCGTGCCGAGGCCGACCGGTTGGCGGGGCGGCTGATCGAGCTCGGCGTGCGCCCGGAGGACCGGGTCGGCGTGCTGATGGACCGCTCGGCCGACCTCGTGGTGGCGCTGCTGGCGATCCTCAAGGCCGGTGCCGCGTACCTGCCGCTCGATCTGCGTGCTCCGGCCGATCGCCTGCGCCTGCTGCTCGACGGCACAGCGCTGCTGCTCACCGACGAGACATGGCACGAAACCGCCGCCACCGTCCACAAGGGACGGATACTGACGGTGCCCGTCACCGGGGACGCGGCCACGGTCACGGTCGAACCGGCGAATCTGGCCTATGTCGAATACACCTCCGGCTCCAGCGGCGTACCGAAGGGCGTGGCGGTCCGGCACACCGACGTGGTCGCGCTGGCCACCGACCCCCGCTTCACCGGCGGCGCGCACGAGCGCGTGCTGCTGCACTCGCCGCTGGCGTTCGACGCCTCCACCTACGAGCTGTGGGTCCCGCTCCTGAACGGCGGCACCGTGGTCGTCGCGCCGCCGGGGGACGTCGACGCGGAGGTCGTCCGTGAGCTGACCGCGCGGCACGGTGTCACCGCCTTCTGGCTCACCGCCGGTCTCTTCCGGCTCTTCGCCGGTGACGCCCCCGAGTGCTTCCGCGGCCTGCGGGAGATCTGGACCGGTGGCGACGTCGTGCCGCCCGAAGCCGTGCGCCGCGTGCTGGAGAGCTGCCCCGGCGTCACGGTCGTCGACGGCTACGGACCGACCGAGACCACCACGTTCGCGACCTCGTTCCGCATGACGTCCGCGGAGGCGGTTCCCGAGACCATCCCGATCGGGACCCCGCTGACGGGAATGGGTGTCTACGTGCTCGACGACGGACTGCGGCCGGTCCCGCGCGGCGCGCTCGGCGAAATCTGCGTCGCGGGCCCAGGGCTCGCCCGCGGGTATGCCGACCGGCCGGGTGCGACGGCGGATCGGTTCGTCGCCTGCCCCTACGGCGCGCCCGGCGAGCGCATGTACCGCACCGGCGACCGCGGCCGGTGGCGGGCCGACGGGACCCTCGAGTTCGCCGGCCGGGCCGACGACCAGCTCAAGATCCGCGGCTTCCGGGTCGAACCCGGCGAGGTGGAACGCGCCCTCACCGCCCGGCCCGAGGTCGTGGAGGCGGTGGTGACGGCGCGTACCGGGTCCGGTCGCAAGCACCTGGTCGCCTATGTGGTGGCCGCGGATGACTCCACAGTGGACACTGAGGTGCTGCGCGAATCCCTCGGCCGGAACCTGCCGGACTATCTCGTGCC
Source organism: Amycolatopsis sp. TNS106 (assembly GCF_019330265.1). Taxonomy (NCBI): domain Bacteria; kingdom Bacillati; phylum Actinomycetota; class Actinomycetes; order Pseudonocardiales; family Pseudonocardiaceae; genus Amycolatopsis; species Amycolatopsis sp. TNS106. The sequence goes on from NZ_CP024972.1 coordinate 1,276,459, forward strand.
GTCGGCGTTCGTCGTCCTCGACGCGCTTCCCCTCAACGCCAACGGGAAGGTCGACCGGCGCGCTCTGCCGGAGCCGAGCTTCGAGCCCGCCGCGAGCGGGGGCACGGCGCCGCGGACCGAGCGGGAAGCGGTGCTCGCGGGGATCTGGGCGGATGTGCTCGGTCTCGACCGGGTGGGTGTCGAGGACAACTTCTTCGCCCTCGGCGGCGACTCGATCCTCGGCATCCAGGTCAGCGCGCGGGCCAGGAAGGTGGGGCTGGCGATCACGACGGCGGACCTGTTCCGACATCAGACCATCGCCGCGCTCGCCCCGGCCTTGACCGAAGTCTCCTCGGTACCGGACCGCGGTCCCGTCTCCGGGGACGTCGTGGCGACCCCGATTCAACGCTGGTTCTTCGACACGATCCAAGAGCCTGGCCGGTTCGATCAGGCCATCGCGGTCGAACTGGCGCACGGCACCGACGAGACCGTGCTCGCCGCCGCGATCGACGCGGTGATCGAGCACCACGACGCGTTGCGGACGACCTTCACCCGCGACGGAGACCGGTGGCGGCTGCGCATCACCGCAGTCGAGGACGGGCATTCGCTGCTGCGCTGGAGCGTGTCCGGACCTCCGGAGCGGCGCGTGCTGCACCTGTCCGCGCACCATCTCGCCGTCGACGGCGTGTCCTGGCGGATCCTGCTCGACGACCTCGACCAGGCCTGTCGGATGGCCGATCTCGGGCCGAGGACGAGCTCGTTCCAGGACTGGGCGGCACGCCTCGCGGACCATGCCGAAGCGGGTGGATTCGACGACGAACTGGAGCACTGGCGCTCGATCCCCGAGGTCACGCCGATCCCGGTCGACGGGGTCGGTGCGAACACGGTGGACCAAGCCCGCGCGGTGACGGTCCGGCTGACCGCGGAGGAGACGCGGTCGCTCCTACGGCACGTCCCCGAGGTCTACCGGACGCAGGTCAACGACCTTCTGCTCACCGCGCTCGGCCGGACGTTGCGGGACTGGACCGGCCGGGTCCCGGTGATCGACCTGGAGGGCCACGGCCGTGAGGACCTGTTCGACGGCGTGGATCTGTCGCGCACGGTGGGCTGGTTCACCAGCCTGTTCCCGGTGGCGCTGGACGTCCCGAACGAATGGGGCGCGGCGATCAAAGCCGTGAAGGAGCGGCTGCGCTCGGTCCCTCGACGTGGCATCGGCTACGGCGCGCTGCGCTATCTCTCCGGCACGGCCCCGCGCATCGACCCCCAGATCAGCTTCAACTACCTCGGGCAGTTCGAGCTCACCGGGGAGCTCTACACCGGCTCGCCCGGCGAACTGTCCCTGGTCGCCGACCCCGTCGGCGTCCGCCCCCATCTGCTCGACGTGGTCGGCCAGGTCACCGGCGACACGCTGGAGTTCACGTGGCACTACGCGGAAGGCGTGCACGAAGCGGCGACCGTGACCCGGTTGGCCGACGGCATGCTGGAGAACCTGCGTGGACTCCTCGGGCACTGCGCCGAACCCGGCGCGGGCGGGCGGACGCCGTCGGACTTCCCGCTGGCGGGCCTCGACCAGTCCACTGTGGACGAGCTGGTCGGCGACGGCCGGGACGTGGAGGACGTGTACCCGCTGACGCCGATGCAGGCGGGCATGGTGTTCCACAGCCTGGCCCAGCCCGGCGATCGCAACTACTTCGAACAGATCACCTTCACCGTCGACGACGTCCCCGACCCGCGGGCACTCGTCGCGGCCTGGCGGCGGGTGGTGGCCCGGACCCCGGTCCTGCGCAGCCGGATCGTCTGGGACGGGGTACCACGTCCGCTGCAGGTCGTGCGGCGTTCGGCGGAGATCCCGGTGAGCTGTCCGGACTGGTCCACAATGGACGCCGAGGAAGCCTTGCGGCTCCGGTTGGCCGAAGACCTCGCCGAAGGGCTCGACCTGACCCGCGCCCCGCTGACGCGGCTGGTCGTCGCCAAGGAGTCGGCGACCTCGGTGCGGGTGATCTGGACCTTCCATCACGTACTACTGGACGGCTGGAGCGTCTTCGGTGTCCTGTCCGACGTCCTCGCCGTGCTGCGCGGTGGAGAACCGCCGGTGCGGCGCCCGTTCCGCGACTACGCCGGGTGGCTCGCCGCTCAGGACGACGAGGCCGCCGAAGCCCACTGGCGGGCCGAACTCGACGGAGTGACGCCGACGCCGCTTCCTGGAGTTCACGGCGCCCGGGCACACGCCGCCAGCTCGTCCGCCCGGGTGCCGGTGGACTTCGACGACGCCACGACCGCCCGGATCACCGCGTTCGCGCGGCGGCACCACCTGACGCTCAACACGATCGTCCAGGGCGCCTGGGCGGCGTTGCTGTCCCGCTACAGCGGCGAAGCCGAGGTCTGTTTCGGCGCGACGGTGTCGGGCAGGCCGGTCGAGTTGCCGGGAGCGGACGACATCCCGGGCCTGTTCATCGACACCCTGCCGGTGCGGGTCAGGCTCGATACCGGGCACGGCCTCGTCGACTGGCTTCGGGAACTGCAGGCGGCGCAAGCGGAATCCCGCCGGTTCGGCCATGTCGGCCTGCCGCGGTTGCAGTCCTGGAGCGACACCGGCGGCAGCCTGTTCGACAGCATCATCGTCTTCGAGAACTATCCGGTGGCGGACGTCGCGGGAGTGCGGGACGTCCGCGCGGCCGAACGCACCAACTACCCGCTCGGCGTCGTCGCGTATCCGGGCCGCCGGATGTCGCTGATGCTGACCCACGACCCCGAGCTGATCGGACCGGAGCTCGCCCGGCAGCTCGCCGGGCATCTCGAAACGCTGATCCGTGGCTTCGTGGACTCGCCGTACGAGCCCGTGACCCGGGTGCCGATGCTGTCGGACCCGGAGATCCGGCACCTGCTTCGCGACCGCGACGCCACCACCCGGCCGATACCGGAAGGGACGGTGCCCGAGCTGTTCGAGGCCCGCGCACGCCGGAATCCCGGCGCCGTCGCGCTGGTGACCGATGCGGAGACCGTCACCTACGGCGAACTCGACGTCCGGGCGAACCGGCTGGCGAACCGGCTGCGCGAGCTCGGCGTCCGCGCCGAAAACCGGGTCGCGCTCCTGATGGACCGTTCGCCCGCCCTCGTCGTGGCCGAGCTCGCGACCCTGAAGGCAGGCGGGGCCTATCTGCCGTTGGATCTGCGCGCGCCCGCCGAGCGGTTGCGGCTGCTGCTGAGCGAAGCCGGAGCGGACGTCCTCGTCACCGATCAGGCCTGGCTGTCCACCGCCGAAGAGATCCACGACGGCGTGATCGTCACGGACACGGGTGACGCCCCGGAGACATCCCCCGGGGTGACGACCGACCCCGAACAACTGGCCTACGTCATCTACACCTCCGGCTCGACCGGCAAGCCGAAGGGCGTCGCCGCCCGGCATCGCGACGTCCTCGCTCTGGCGGCCGACCGGCGCTTCGCGGCCCACGACCGGGTGCTGCTGCACTCACCGCAGGCCTTCGACGCGTCCACGTACGAGCTGTGGGTGCCGTTGCTGAACGGCGGCACGGTCGTCCTGGCCCCGCCGGGGGAGCTCGACGTCCACACGCTCGGCCGCGTGATCACCACGCACGCCGTGACGGGAGTCTTCATGACGACCGGCCTGTTCCGGCTCGTCGCGCAGGAGGCCCCGGAGATGTTCGCCGGCGTGCGGGAAGTCTGGACGGGCGGTGACGCCGTTCCCGCCGTCGCGCTGCGCAGGGTCCGGGCCGCGTGCCCGCGGACGCTGGTCGCCGACGTCTACGGCCCCACCGAGACCACGACCTTCGCCACCGTGCATCCGCTGCCGGACGAGGTGCCCGACGTCGTGCCGATCGGAGCACCGCTGGCCAACACCCGCGGCTATGTCCTCGACGACGGCCTGAACCTGGCGCCCCCGGGTGCGCCAGGCGAGCTGCATATCGCCGGGGCCGGGCTCGCGCGCGGCTACCTCGGACGGCCGGGGCTGACCGCGGACCGGTTCGTCGCGGATCCGTTCGGTCCGCCGGGGGAGCGGATGTACCGCACCGGCGACGTCGTGCGCTGGAACGACGAGGAGGCGCTGGAGTTCGTCGGCCGGGTGGACGAGCAGGTCAAGATCCGCGGCTTCCGCGTCGAACCGAGCGAGATCGAGGCCGCGCTGGGCGAACACCCCGGCGTCGAGCAGGCGGCCGTACTGGCCCGCGCGGACGGTGGGGTGAAACGGCTGGTCGCCTACGTCGTCGGCGAGACCGAAGGACTTGGCGAATTCCTGGGGCGGACCCTGCCGGACTACATGGTCCCGGCCGCGTTCGTCCGGTTGGCGGAATTCCCGGTCAACGTCAACGGGAAGCTCGACCGCACCGCGCTGCCCGCGCCGGATTTCGGGGCCCGTGACCACGTCGTGCCGCGCACCGAGCGCGAACTCGTGCTCGCCGGGATCTGGGCCGAGGTGCTGGGTGTCGAACGGGTCGGTGCGACCGACGACTTCTTCGAACTGGGCGGCGACTCGATCCTCAGCATCCAGGTGGTGTCCAAGGCCCGGCGCGCCGGGCTGGAACTGCTGCCCGGCGACCTGTTCGCCCATCGGACCCCGGCGGCGCTCGCCGCCGCGGCGCGCACCGCCACCGAGGCCGTCCACCGCGGCCCGGTCAGCGGCGAGGTGCCGCTCACCCCGATCCAGCGGTGGTTCTTCGCGACCCAGACCGCCGATCCGGAGCACTTCCACCAGTTCGTCCGGTTAGGACCTGAGCGGATCGAGCAGGCCGTGGCGCGCAAGGCCGTGGACGCGCTGCTGGAGCACCACGACGCGCTGCGGATGCGATTCACCCACGACGACGGCTGGAAGCAGGAGAACGGTCCTGTCGGGGCCGGGACACCGCTGATCCGCCTCGACATCTCCGAGCGCGGCGTCACCCTCGCCGTGCACCACCTCGTCGTCGACGGTGTCTCGTGGCGGGTGCTCGCCGAGGACTTCGACCGCGGTTACGCCCAGGCGCTGCGAGGCGAGGCGATCGATCTCGGGCCGCGCACCACCTCCTTTCGGGAGTGGGCGATCAGGCTCGCCGAGCACACCGCCGACGGTGGATTCGACGACGAACTGCCCTACTGGCAAGGGATTCCCGAGAACACCTCGATCCCGGTCGACGGTGAGGGCCAGGCCACGGGCGCCTCGATGCGTGAGGTCACCGTGCGGCTTCCCGAGGCGGAGACCGAGGCGCTGCTGAGGGACGTGCCCGCCGTCTATCGCACGCAGGTCAACGACGTGCTGCTGACCGCGCTGGGCCGGGTGCTGCGGGACTGGACGGGCAAGGTACCGGTCGTCGATCTGGAAGGACACGGGCGCGAGGACCTGTTCGACGACGTCGACCTGTCCCGCACGGTGGGCTGGTTCACCAGCGTCTTCCCGGTCGCGCTGGACGTCCCCGAAGACTGGGGTACGGCCCTGAAATCGGTGAAAGAGCAGCTCCGGGCCGTGCCCCGGCGCGGGGTCGGGTACGGCGCCCTGCGTCACCTCGCCGGGACCGCGCCGTCGATCGACCCGGCGGTGAGTTTCAACTACCTCGGCCGCTTCACCTCGGGCAGGCTGGAATCCGACGAGAGCGAGCTTTCGGCGCGAGCGCATCTGCTCGACGTGGTCGGCCGCGTCGAGTCCGGCGAACTCGAACTGACCTGGTACTACACCGAGGGTGTCCATCGCGAGTCCACAGTGGACAGGCTCGCCGGGGCGATGCTCGCCGCCCTGCGGGAGATCATCGCGCACTGTGCGGCACCGGAGGCGGGTGGGCGGACTCCGTCCGACTTCCCGCTGCTCGCGCTCGATCAAGCCACAGTGGACACCCTCGCCGGCGACGGCAGGACGATCGAGGACATCTACCCGCTCACGCCAATGCAGGCGGGCATGGTGTTCCACTCGCTGTCACAGCGGGAAGAACGGCTCTACTTCCAGCAGGTCGGGTTCGTCGTCGAAGGTGTCGAGGACGTCGACGCGCTCGCCGAGGCCTGGCAGCACGTCGTCGACCGCACCCCCGTGCTGCGCACGAAGATCGCCTGGGAAGGCGTGCCGGAACCGGTGCAGGTGGTGCGTCGGCGGGTGACCGTCCCGGTCACCCGGCTCGACTGGCGTGCCCACACGCCGGCGGGACAGGAGCGGTTCTGGCAGGAGGTCCTGTCCGCGGACCGTGCCGAGGGGCTGGACCTGGACGGCGAAGCCCTGCTGCGGCTGACCCTGGCGCGGCTTTCGGAAACGGAAGTCCGGGTGCTGTGGACGTTCCACCATGTCCTGCTCGACGGCTGGAGCGTCTTCGGAGTGCTGTCCGACGTGTTCACCGCCTATTCCGGGGGCGAACCGCCGGAGCGGCCGCCGTTCCGGGACTACGTCGCGTGGCTGAGCCGTCAGGACGACACCGAGGCGGAACGCCACTGGCGCCGCGAGCTCGGCGACTTCACCGCGTCCGCCCGGCTCACGGCGGGGGACCACACGAGCCGGTCGGCCGAGTGGCTGCGGGTCCCGGTCGAGAGCTCCGCGCGGCTCGGGGAAGCCGCGCGCAAGGCGGGTCTCACGATGAACACCGTCCTGCAGGGAGCGTGGGCGCTGGTGCTTTCCCGGCTGACCGGGGAACGCGACGTCTGCTTCGGCACCACCGTGTCCGGTCGCCCGGTCGACCTGACCGGCGCCGACGACATCACCGGGATCTTCATCAACACGCTCCCGGTACGTGTCACCACCGACCGGTCGCCGGTCGCGAAATGGCTGGTGGCGCTGCAGGACCGGCAAGTGGAGTCGCGCAGGTACGGACATCTGCCGCTGACGAAGCTGCAGGCGTGGAGCGGATCCGGTGGCAGCCTCTTCGACAGCATCGTCGTCTTCGAGAACTATCCGATCGACTCGGCGACGCGTGACGGACTGCGGTTGCGAGACGTCGACGCCGCCGAAACGACGAACTACCCGATCAGTGTCGTCGCGTCGCCGGGGGAACGGTTGAGTCTCGACGTCGGCTACGACCCCGATCTGTTCGACGCCGCGACGGCCGAGTGGATCACGGACCAGCTCGTCGGCGTGCTCGACGCCTTCGCCGAAGACCTGAACCGTCCGCTCGACGGTATCGACCTGCTCACCGACGCCGAACGGCTCCAGATCCTCGGTGACTGGAACGACACCGCGTATCCGCTGCCGGAGGGAAGCCTCGCCGAGCTCTTCGGGCGACAGGTCGCGCAGGCTCCCGGCGCGGTCGCCCTCGTCGGCGACGGCGTCCGCCTGACGTACGCGGAACTGGACGAGCGCGCGGACCGGCTCGCCCGGCGGCTGGTGTCGCTCGGCGCCGGTCCCGAAACCGTGGTCGGCGTGCTCATGGACCGTTCCCCGGACCTGGTCGTCGCCGAACTCGCCGTGATCAAGGCGGGGGCGGCGTATCTCCCGCTGGACACGAGGGCGCCCGCGCCACGGTTGACGACCCTGCTGGACGGGGTGCCGATCCTCGTCACCGACCGGGCCCGCTCCGAATCGATGGTCCATAATGGACAGATTGTCGTGCCCGACGGCCGGACGGCGGACGTGGCGCTGCCCGAGGCGTCGCCGGACAACCTCGCGTACGTGATGTACACGTCCGGTTCGACGGGCAGGCCGAAGGGCGTGGCCGTACGCCAGCGTGACGTCGTCGCCCTCGCCGCCGACCGGAGGTTCGCCTCGCACGAGCGGGTGCTGCTGCACGCTTCGCCCGCCTTCGACGCCTCCACTTACGAGCTGTGGGTTCCGCTTCTCAACGGCGGCACCGTCGTCGTGGCGCCCCCGGGCGACCTCGACGTGGACACCCTCCGGCGGATCATCGCCGAGTACGAGGTCCACGGGGCGTTCTTCACCGCCGGGCTGTTCCGGCTGCTCGCGCAGGAGGCCCCGGAGACCTTCCGGGGGATGCGCGAGGTGTGGGCGGGCGGCGACGTCGTCCCGGCCGCCGCGGTCCGGCGGGTGCGAGAGGCGTGCCCGGGCACGGTCGTCGTCGACGGCTACGGCCCGACCGAGACGACGACCTTCGCCACCTCGTATCCGATCCCGGCCGAAGTTCCCGATGCCGTCCCGATCGGGAAACCGCTCGACAACATGCGGACCTACGTCCTCGACGCCGAGCTGCGGCTCGTGCCGCAGGGCGTGTCCGGCGAGCTGTACATCGCCGGGGCCGGACTCGCTCGCGGGTACTCCGGTGATCCGGCGCTGACCGCCGACCGGTTCGTGCCCGACCCGTTCGGCCCGCCGGGGGAGCGGATGTACCGCACCGGTGACCTTGTCCGCTGGACCCCGCGCGGGGAACTGGAGTACACCGGGCGCGCCGACGAGCAGGTCAAGATCCGCGGTTTCCGGATCGAACCGGCGGAGATCGAGGCCGCGCTGACCGCGCATCCGGGCGTCGGCCAGGCCGCGGTGCTGACCAGGGAGGATCACGGCGTCAAACGGCTCGTCGCCTACCACACCGGCGACGCGGACGGCCTCGCCGAATTCCTCGGCCGCACTCTGCCCGACTACATGGTGCCCGCCGCGTTCGTCCGGCTCGACCGCTTCCCCTTGAACGCCAACGGGAAGATCGACCGTCACGCCCTGCCCGCGCCGGACTTCGGCGGCAAGACGGCCGGGACCGCGCCCGCGACCGAGGCCGAACGCGCGCTCGCCGCGATCTGGTCCGACGTGCTCGGCGTCGCAGACGTCGGCGCCGAGGCCAACTTCTTCGAACTGGGCGGCGACTCGATCCTCAGCATCCAGGTCGTGTCGCGTGCCCGCCGCGCCGGGCTGAGCCTGCTGCCCCACGACGTCTTCCGGCATCCGACCCTCGCCGCGCTGGCCGCGCACGCCGGTGGCGACGCCGGGCCGCGCGCCGAACAGGGGCCGGTGACCGGGGCGGCGCCGCTCACCCCCATCCAGCACTGGTACTTCGACACCCTGCCGGACCGGTTCGACCAGCGAGTGGTGCTGGAATTCACCGAGGACGTCGACGAAGCCGCGCTGCGCCGCGCGCTGGAAACCGTTTGGGCGCAGCACGACGGGCTGCGGCTGCGGTTCGGGCGCGACGGGAGCCAGTACGGCGAACCGGTGTGGCAGGCGGACCTTCTCACCGACGAGATCGCCTTCGATCCCGGACGCGGTCCCTTGCTGGCGGCGGTGCTCGACGGGCGGCGGCTGACCGTGGCCGCGCACCACTTGGTCGTCGACGGCGTTTCCTGGCGAATCCTGCTCGAGGATCTGGAAACCGCCTACCGCGGCGGCGAACTCGGGCCCAAGACCACGTCCTACCTGGAGTGGGCCAGGCGGCTGGCGGAGCATGCCGAGTCCGGCGGATTCGACGACGAACTGGCGTACTGGCGGGGGATCCCGGCGCCGGCGCCGGTCGCCGGACCGGCCACGGTCGCCGACACGGGCGAGGTGACGGTCCGGCTCACCGCCGAGGAGACCCGGGCACTTCTCCAGGACGTTCCCGAGGTCTACCGCACGCAGGTCAACGACGTGCTGCTCGCCGCGCTGGGCCGTGTCCTCCGGGACTGGACCGGGCGGATCCCGGTGATCGACCTGGAGGGCCACGGGCGCGAGGACCTGTTCGACGACGTCGACCTCTCTCGCACCGTCGGCTGGTTCACCAGCATGTTCCCGGTGGCACTCGACGTCCCGGACGACTGGGGTGCCGCGCTCAAAGCGGTGAAGGAACAGCTCCGGGCGGTGCCGCGGCGGGGGATCGGGTACGGCGCCCTGCGGTACCTCACCGGCACCGCGCCGGTCATCGATCCCGAGGTCGGCTTCAACTACCTCGGCCGGTTCGACGACGCCGAGGCGGGCGCGTTCCGGACCGGCGCCCTCGGCGCCGACGTCGACCCGGCCGCTCCCGCCGGCCACACGCTCGACATCGTCGGCCACGTGTTGGCCGGGAGCCTGGAGCTGAGCTGGGCGTACGTCACGACCCGGCACGATCGCGGCGTCGTCGAAGAGCTGGCGGAGCGGATGCTGGCCGCCCTGCGCGAGATCATCGCGCACTGCGGGTCACCGGAGGCAGGCGGCCGCACGCCGTCGGACTTCCCGCTCGCCGCCCTCGATCAGTCCACAGTGGACACTTTGGTCGGTGACGGCCGGACGGTCGAGGACGTCTACCCGGTGACGCCCATGCAGGGCGGGATGCTGTTCCACGGCCTTTCCCAGACCGCGCAAGGCATGTACGTCGAGCAGGCGACGTTCGTCCTCGACGGTGTCACCGACCTCGACCGGCTCGCCGCGGCATGGCAGCGGGTCGTGGACCGGACACCGGTCCTGCGGACGGCGTTCGTCTGGGCCGGGGTCGATGAGCCACTGCAGGTGGTGCACCGCGAGGTGCGGCTGCCGGTCCGAGTGCTCGACGGGACCGGTCACGATCTTCGGCGGCTCCTCGCCGAGGACCGCGAACAAGGGCTGGACCTCGCGGAGGCACCGCTGATGCGCGTGGCCCTCGTGCGGTCGTCGGCGACCGAAGTCCAGGTGCTGTGGACGTTCCACCACGCGCTGCTCGACGGCTGGAGCGTCTTCCATGTCCTCTCCGACGTCTGTGGCGCCTACGCCGGCCAAAGCCTGCCCTCCAGGCCACCGTTCCGGGACTACCTCGCCTGGCTGGGCGGCCTCGACCGGACCGACGCCGAACGCTTCTGGCGTCGTACCCTCTCCGGGATCGACGGGCCGACGCCCGTTCCCGGCGACCGGGCGCCCGCGGCCGGGCACATCGCCTGTTCGTCCGAGTGGCTGCCCGTCCGCCTGGACGAGGCGGCGACGAGCGGGCTCGACGAGTTCGTCAAACGCCACGGCCTCACGCACAACGCGGTCCTGCAAGGGGCCTGGGCCTTGCTGCTGTCGGCCTACAGCGGCCACGACGACGTCGTGTTCGGGTCCACCGTCTCCGGCCGCCCGCCCGAAGTGACCGGCGTGGACGCGATCACCGGCATCTTCATCAACACGCTGCCGGTCAGGATCGGGATCGACCGTGGTGCCCGCGTCGCCGACTGGCTCGCGGGTCTTCAGTCGAGCCAGGCCGAGGCACGCCGCCACGGACATCTTCCGCTCGCGCTGGTCCAGGGCTGGGCGGAGCTGCCCGGGGGAGTGAACCTCTGCGAGAGCCTGGTGGTGTTCGAGAACTACCCGATCACCGGCGCCGAAGCCGGGCACGGCCTGACCGTGCGAGACCTGTCGGCACGCGAGACGACGAACTTCCCGCTGACGGTCGTCGCGTCGCCCGGTCGTGAGCTGAACGTCGACCTGGGCTACGACCCGGCCTTGTTCGACGCCGAAACGGTGAGCCGGCTGGCCGGTCACCTGCTCACGCTGCTCCGGGAACTGACGGTGGACGGCGCTCGGGCGATCACCGACGTGTCGATGCTGACCCCGCGGGACGAACTGCTCCTGGCGGAATGGACGAAAATCGGTGCGGCGGCCCCCGCCCGGTCGCTGCCGGAACTCTTCGCCGAGCAGGTCCGCGCCCGGCCCGACGCGGTCGCGGCCGTCCTCGATGGCGAGCCGGTCACCTACGCCGAGTTGAACCGGCGGGCGAACCGGCTGGCCAACCGCCTGATCGGGCTTGGCCTGCGCCCCGAGGAACCGGTCGGCCTCGTCACGAGCAGGGCGGGCACCGTCGTGGCGGAACTGGCCGTGGTCAAGGCGGGCGGCGCGTATCTGCCGGTCGACACGCGCGCCCCGGCGGAACGGCGGCAGGCGCTGCTCGACGGTGTGCGGTTCGTCGTGTCCGACAGGGAGTATCCGCACGCCATCCGGCTGTCCTCAGTGGACGACGAGCCGGACGGCGATCCCGTCTTGGTCGTCGATCCCGACCGGCTGGCGTACGTCATGTACACCTCCGGGTCCACCGGCACCCCGAAGGGCGTCGCGGTGCGGCACCGCGACGTCGCCGCCTTGGCCGCGGACAGCCGGTTCCGCGGCGGGGCACACGAACGGGTCCTGCTGCATTCCCCGGCGGCCTTCGACGCGACCACGTACGAACTGTGGGTACCGCTGCTCACCGGCGGCCGCGTCGTCACGGCGCCGGACGGCGATCTCGACGCGCACCGCCTGCGGACCTTGATCCGCGAGCACGGCCTGACCGGGATGTGGGTCACGACGGGGCTGTTCCGGGTGCTGGCGCAGGAAAGCCCGGACTGCTTCACCGGACTGCGGGAGGTGTGGACCGGCGGCGACGTCGTGCCCGCCGAGGCGGTGCGGCGAGTGCTGGGTGCCTGCCGGGGGCTGCGTGTCGTCGACGGCTACGGTCCGACCGAGACGACCACCTTCGCCACCGCCCATCCGATGGACGAGACGGTTCCGGACCGGGTCCCCATCGGCACGCCGCTGGACGGAATGGTCGCCCGCGTATTGGATCCGGACCTGCGCCCGGTACCTCCGGGAGTGCCGGGCGAGCTGTACCTCGCCGGTTCAGGCCTCGCCCGTGGCTATCGCGACCGGCCGGGCCTGACCGCCGACCGGTTCCTCGCGGCCCCGGGCGGGCAGCGGATGTATCGCACCGGCGACGTGGTCCGCTGGACCGGGGTGGGCACCCTCGAATTCCTCGGACGGGCGGACGACCAGGTGAAGCTGCGCGGCTTCCGGGTCGAGCCCGGTGAGGCCGAAGCCATGCTGGCCCGGCATCCCGCCGTGGCGCAGGCCGCGGTCATCGTCCGCGAAGACCAGCCCGGCCTGAAGCAACTCGTCGCCTACGTCGTGTCGGAAGCCGGACAGGACACCCTGCGGGACTTCCTGGCCGAACGGCTGCCGGAGTACTTGGTGCCGTCGGCGTTCGTCGCGCTGGACCGGATCCCGGTCAGTGCCAACGGAAAGCTCGATCGCAAGGCATTGCCGGCACCGGCCGAGCGGGAGAGCGGGTACGTCGAGCCGGAAACCGAAACCGAACTGGCGCTGGCCGGGATCTGGGCCGAAGTGCTCGGCGTGGAGCGGATCGGCGTCGAGGACAACTTCTTCGCCCTCGGCGGGGATTCGCTGCGGAGCCTGCACATCGCGGCCAAGGCGGGAGCCTTGTTCGCGGTCCGGCTCACCCCGGCCGACGTCCTGACCGCGCGCACCGTCGCGGGGCTGGCCGGAACGGTCGAAGAACTCATCTTGGGCGAGCTCGAAAGCCTCGCCTCCGAAACGGAAGCGTGAGGACGCCACCATGACCTCGTCCCGACAGGACCGCATCGCGGCACTGCCCGCCCACCTGCGGGAGGTGCTGCGCGCGCGGATGGCGGGAACGGCCGGACCCGCGCCGGAGATCCCGGCCGCCGCCGACCGTTCCCGCCCGATCCCGCTCTCGGCCGCCCAGCGGCGGCTCTGGTTCCTCAGCAGGCTGCGGCCGGACGACCCCGAGTACAACAGCGCGTTCGCCCTGCGCCTGACCGGACCGCTCGACCGTGCCGCGCTGGCCACCGCGCTGCGGTTGCTGGTCGCTCGCCACGAGCCGTTGCGCACCACCTTCGAAGAGATCGACGGCGAGGGCTTCCAGATCGTCGGGCCACCCCACGAGGTCGCGATGCCCGTCGTGGACGTCAGGCCCGGCGAGCTCGACGACGTCCTGCGCGCCGAGTACACCCGGCCGTTCGATCTGCACCGCGGGCCACTGCTGCGCGCCGTGCTACTGCGGCTCACCGGCACCGAGCACGTGCTGCTGGTGTGCGTGCACCACATCGTCACCGACGGCGCGTCGATGGGCGTGCTGACCGAGGAACTCGGCCTGCTCTACCGCGACGGCGAACGCGCCCGGTTGCCCGCGCAGCCGGTGCAGTATGCGGACTTCGCCGTATGGCAACGAAACCGGTCGCTTCGGGGAGCGGGTCTCGACTACTGGAAGTCGCACCTCGACGGCGTCGTCCCGCTGGAGCTGCCCACCGACCGGCCCCGGCCGCCCGTCCGGAGCACCGACGGCGCGACACGGGAGTTCACCGTGCCCGCGGAGGTCGCAGGCCGCCTCGCGGAGCTGGCGCGCTCGTCGGAGACGACGCTGTTCACGGTGCTCGTCGCCGCGTGCCAAACGCTGTTCGCCCGTTACACCGGACAGGAGGACATCGCGCTCGGCACGGTCGTGCGGGGCCGTGAGCGGCCGGAACTCGAACGAGTCGTCGGCTTCTTCGTCAACACCGTCGTCCTGCGCTCGACCGTCGACCGGTCCTCGTCCTTCACCGAGCACCTGGCTCACGCCCGCCGGACCGTGCTGGACGCCTTCGCCCACGACGACGTGCCGTTCGACGCGGTCGTGGACGCCGTGCGGGCGGATCGTGACGCCGGCCGGAACCCGCTGTTCGACGTCATGGTGCTGCTGCACTCCGCTTCCGGTGACGGTCCCGAGTTCCCCGGCCTGGCCGTGGAACCGGCGGACGTCGCGCGGGACGCGGCGAACTTCGACCTCTCGATCGAGTTCGAGGAATCCGGCGGCAGGCTGGCCGGGCTCGTCGAATACAGCACCGAACTGTTCGACGCCACCACGATCGACGGCCTGATCGGGCACCTGCTGCGGCTGCTGGCCGGAATCGCCGCCGACCCCGGGCGCCGGATCGCTGATCTGCCGCTGATCGGCGACGCCGAAGAACGCCGCCTGCTGTCCTGGGGGAGCAACGGGCTGGAGGTCCCGGCGACGACCATCGTCGACCTGCTGGACCACCAGGCGAAGACCCGGCCGGACGAGACGGCGCTCGTCTGCGGCGGCACCCGGCTGACCTTCGCCGAACTCGTCGCCCGCGCCGACGGCCTCGCCGCGGAACTGGCCGCGCGCGGCGCCGGCCCGGACCGGGTGGTCGCGGTGGTGCTGCCGCGTTCGGCCGACGCGATCGTCGCGTTGTTCGCCGTGCTCAAAGCGGGTGCCGTGCACCAGTCGGTCGACCCCGGCCTGCCACCCGAGCGGATCCGGACGCTGCTGGCCGACACCCGGCCGGTCGTGGTCCTCGACGACACCTTCGCGGTCACCACCGACCGGCCGCGACCGGCTCCGCCGCAACCGTCGGACGCGGCCTACGTCATCCACACCTCGGGTTCGACAGGCACGCCGAAGGGTGTCGTCGTCGGTCACGCGGCCCTGGTCAATCTCCTCGTCAACCATCGCGCCGTGTTCGGCCGCGACCGGATGCGTGTCGCGCTGACCGCGACCCTCTCGTTCGACACGTCGTGGGAAGGCCCTCTCCTGCTGGCGGACGGCCACGAACTGCATGTCGTCACCGAAGAGACCCGGCTCGATCCGGACGGGCTGACCCGCTACGTGCGGGAGGAGCACGTCGACTTCCTCGACGTCACACCGTCCTACCTGCGGCAGCTGCTGCCCGCCGGGCTGCTCGACGGAGCGCACCGGCCGAGGTTCCTCATGGTCGGCGGCGAGGCCCTCGACGGTGACCTCTGGCGTGAACTCGCCGCATCCGGAACGGAGGCGCACAACTACTACGGGCCCACCGAGTCCACTGTGGACGCCACGTGCGCGCCGGTCACCGGTGACCGGCCGGTGATCGGCAGGCCGCTCGGCAACGTGACCGCCTACGTCCTGGACGAGGGGTCGCGGCTCGTACCCGCCGGGGTTCCCGGCGAACTGTGCCTCGCCGGCGCCCAGCTCGCCCGCGGCTACCTCGGCCGCCCGGGGCTGACCGCGGACCGCTTCACCGCCGACCCGTTCGGCCCGCCCGGCGCCCGGCTCTACCGCACCGGCGACCGTGCCCGCTGGACCGCCGACGGGCGGCTGGAACATCTCGGCCGCCTCGACGAGCAGCTCAAGATCCGCGGTTTCCGGATCGAGCCCGGCGAGGTCGAGGCGGCGCTGCGCGCCCAGCCCTCGATCACGGACGCCGCCGTGGACGCACGGGACGGCAAGCTGGTCGCCTACGTCGTCGGCGACGCCGACCTCGCCCGGCTTCGGACCGAGTTGCACCGCGTCCTTCCCGGCCATCTCGTCCCGTCGGCGTTCGTCGGCCTGGACCGGCTGCCGCAGACCAGGCACGGAAAACTGGACCGGCGGTCCCTGCCGGACCCCGGCCACACCACCTCGACGCCGTACGTCGCTCCCCGGAACGACCGTGAGCGGCTGGTGACCGCCATCTGGTCCGACGTCCTCGGGGTCGAACGCGTCGGTGTCGACGACGACTTCTTCGAACTCGGCGGCGACTCCCTCCTCGGCATCCGCGTCCTCGCGCGGCTTCGGGACGCGCTCGGTGCCGAGGTGCCCGCGCGGCTCGTCTTCACCGCGCCCACTCCGGCGCGCCTCGCCCTGCGGTTGCCCGAGAGCACCGAGCCGCAGGCGGCGATTCCGGTGCTGCCCAGGGACGGCGGCCGGTTCGAGGCGCCGCTTTCCTTCGCGCAGCAGCGGTTGTGGTTCCTCGACGAATTCGAACCGGGCAGCGCCGAATACGTGTCGCCGACGGCCTTGAGGCTGCGCGGTGAGCTGGACACGGGCGCGCTGAACCGCGCGCTGACCGCACTGGTGGCCCGGCACGAGTCCCTCCGCACGACTTTCGCGACCGTCGATGGCCGCGGCGTCCAGGTGATCCACCCGCCCTACGCCGTCGACGTGCCCGTCACCGAAGGCGACTTGGACAGCGCGCTCGCCGCCGCGACCGGCCCCGTCGACCTGCACAGCGGGCCGTCCCTGCGGGTCGCGCTGACCCGGCTCGCGCCCGGCGACCACGTGCTCACCGTCGTGCTGCACCACATCGTCACCGACGGCTGGTCCTCCGGCGTGCTGCTGGCCGAGCTGGCGACGTGCTACAGCGCGTTCCGTCGTGACGAGGAGCCGGTTCTCGCGCCGCTGCCGGCGCAGTACGCGGACTACGCCGTCTGGCAGCGGGAACGGCTGCGAGGCACGGACTTCGACGCCCAGCTCAGCTTCTGGCGCAACCGCCTCGACGGCGTGCCCGCGCTCGACCTGCCCACCGACCGGCCCCGTCCGGCCGTGCGCACCAAGAACGGTGCCCTGCACGAATTCAGCGTGCCCGCCGGGACCACGGCGCGGCTCAAGGAGCTGTCGCGGCACCAGGGCGGCACCCTCTTCATGACGCTGCTCGCCGCGAGCAAACTCCTGTTCGCGCGCTGGTCCGGGCAGGACGACATCGCGGTCGGCACCGTCGTCTCCGGTCGTGAGCGGACCGACCTCGAAGGCATGATCGGGTTCTTCGTCAACACCCTCGTCCTACGGTCCACAGTGGACTTGAAGCTCGGGTTCGACGCCTTCCTCGACGACGTGCGGGACACCGTCCTGGACGCGTTCGCGCATCAGGACGTGCCTTTCGACCGGGTCGTCGACGACCTGCAGCCCGAGCGCGACACCAGCCGCACCCCGCTGTGCCAGGTGCTGGTGGTACTGCACAACACCCCGGACACCCGGCCGTCGATGGCGGGCTTGGACGTCGAAGAGCTGGCGCCGCCCGTCGTGACCGCCGGTTTCGACCTCACGATCCACTTCCAGGAGATCGGCGGCCGGCTCGACGCGCTCGTCAACTACAACACCGATCTGTTCGACCCCGCCACGATCGAACGGCTGACCGGCTGGCTTCGCCGCCTGCTCGACGGCATCGCGACGGCCCCGGAACTGCCGCTCGGACGGCAGCCCTGGATCAGCCCGGCCGAACGCGACCGGGTGCTGCTCGAGTGGAACGGCAAGGCGGACGCGGAACCTTCGCCCGTACTGCACGAACTGTTCGCCGAGCGCGCGGCGCGTACTCCGGACGCCGTCGCGGTTACGAGCGGGAGCACGGAGCTGACCTATGGCGAACTGGACCGGCGCGCCAACCGCCTCGCCCACCGGCTGATCGAAGAGGGGGCGGGGCCGGAACGGCTGGTGGCGTTACGGCTGCCGCGTTCGGCGGACCTCGTCGTCGCGGTGCTCGCCGTGCTGAAGACGGGCGCCGCGTACGTGCCGATCGACCCGGCGTATCCGGCGGCGCGGATCGAGGCGACGCTGGCCGACGCGCGTCCGGTGTCCGTCGTCGACTCCGTCGAGGCCGACGGCCGCCCGGACACCGCTCCGCGGGTGCGGGTCGAGCCGGACAACACCGCGTACGTCATCTACACCTCCGGCTCCACCGGTGTGCCCAAGGGCGTGCTGATCCCGCACGCCAACGTCACTCGCCTGTTCTCCTCGACCGCGGACTGGTTCGGCTTCGACGAGAACGACGTCTGGACGCTCTTCCACTCCTACGCCTTCGATTTCTCGGTCTGGGAACTGTGGGGCGCGCTGCTGCACGGCGGCAGGCTCGTGGTCGTCCCGCAGGACGCGGTCCGCGAACCGGAAGACTTCGTGGCGTTGCTAGCCGAACAGCGGGTGACGGTCCTGAACCAGACCCCGTCGGCGTTCTACCGGCTGAGCACGCTGCCGGCTCCGGAGCTCGGCCTGCGATACGTGATCTTCGGTGGCGAAGCGCTGGATCCGGCACGACTGGCGGAGTGGTACCGGCGGCATCCGGACGGGCCGCGGCTGGTGAACATGTACGGCATCACCGAGACCACGGTGCACGTCACGTACCGGGCGCTGGAAGCGGACGGGACGGCCACCGTCGGGGCCCCGATCCCGGACCTGCGGACCTACGTGCTCGACGCCGATCTCGCTCCCGTCCCGCCCGGGGTGACCGGTGAGCTTTACGTCGCCGGCGCGGGCCTGGCTCGCGGCTATCTCGACCGACCCGGCCTCACCGCGTCGAGGTTCGTCGCGGACCCCTTCGGCGGATCCGGCACGCGGATGTACCGCACGGGCGATCTGCTGCGGTGGACCGGCGGCGGTGAGCTGGACTATCGCGGCCGGGCCGACCACCAGGTGAAGATCCGCGGTTTCCGTATCGAACCCGGTGAGATCGAAGCGGCGCTCGTCGCGCATCCCGACGTCGAGGCGGCCGCCGTCGTCGCCCACGGGACCGGTGACGCGCGGAGGCTCGTCGCCTACCTGACCGGACCCGTGCCGGGGACGACGGCGCTGCGGGAGTTCCTCGGCCGCTCCCTGCCCGCGCATCTGGTGCCCGCAGTGTTCGTCCCGCTGGAGCGGTTGCCGCTCAACGCCAACGGGAAGCTCGACACCCGTGCGCTGCCGGAGCCCGGTGCCCGGACCGAGAACCGGTACGTGGCCCCGCGCACCGACGTCGAGACCGTGCTGGCCGGGGTGTGGTCGGAGGTCCTCGGCGTCGACCGGGTCGGCGTCGAGGACAACTTCTTCGGTCTCGGGGGAGATTCGATCCTCAGCATCCAGGTCGTCGCGGCGGCCCGGCAGGCGGGGTTGACGCTGTCGTCGAAGGATCTGTTCCGCAACCAGACCATCGCCGAACTCGCGCATGTCGCCCGTACCGAAGCACCGACGGAGCAGGTCGAGGTGGACGACGCCGGACCGGCGCCGCTCGGCCCGATCCAGTCCTGGCTGTTCGAGCGGCTGGACGAGCCGTGGCGGCTGACCATGTCCGTGCACGTCGTCCTGTCCTCTGTGGACATGGCGAGACTGATCTCCGCGCTGAACCGGGTCGGCGAGCACCACGACGCGCTGCGCATGCGTTTCTCCCGCCCGGCCGGGAGGTGGGTGCAGGAACCTGCCCCGGCCGGTGCGGACGACCTCCTGAGGCAGGTTGATCTGTCCGAAGTGGACGATGTGTCCGCCGCCATGCACACCGAGGCGGTGCGGGCGCAGACGTCGCTCGACGTGACCGCCGGGCCGTTGTGGCGCGCGGTGCTGTTCACCTTCCGGGACCGGGCTCCGCAGCTGTTCCTCACCGCCCACCATCTCGTCATGGACGGGGTGTCGTGGCGGATCCTGCTGTCCGACCTCGAACGCGCGTATCGGGGAGAAATCCTGGCGCCGGTGCGAACATCGTTCACGTATTGGGCTCGTTCGCTGTGCGAATACGTGAATATGGGAAGACTCGACAAGGAAATCGGGTACTGGGAAACTGCGTTTCGCGGAGCTCGGACGGACCTTCCGGTAGACCGTCCGGGGCGCAACACCGTGAAGTCGGAGCGCGGTGTCTCGGTGTCACTTGGCCGGGCCGAGACCACCGCGCTCCTCCGCGACGTGCCCGGCGCGTACCGCACGGAGGTCAACGATGTGCTGGTGAGCGCGCTCGGCCGGGCGCTGGCCCACTGGACGGGCCGGTCCCGGGTCGTGATCGCCATGGAAGGCCACGGTCGCGAAGAGATCGCCGGCCCGCTGGACCTTTCGCGCACGATCGGCTGGTTCACCGCGCAGTACCCGCTCTCGCTCGCCGTGCCCGAAGGAGATTGGGGCGACGTCCTCAAATCCGTGAAGGAGCAACTGCGCGCGGTTCCGGCGAAAGGCGCGGGCTTCGGGGCTTTGCGCTACTCGAGCGGCGACGGAACACCGGGTTCCGCTTTACGGGCGGCCCCCGAACCGCGGATTTCCTTCAATTATCACGGCCGCTGGGACATGGGGAGTTCTACCGGCGGATGGATCCGGGGCAGAGGGGAAACCCTCGGGCACGACAGCGATCCGGAAAGCGTCCGTCCGTATCTGCTCGACGTCGTCGGCGTCGTCGAAGCCGGCGAATTGCATCTCACCTGGCAGTATTCCGACGAGGTGCACGACGAAGCCACCGTGCGCGGGATCGCCGAGGCCATGCTCGGCGCGTTGCGCGGGATCATCGCGCATTGTGCTGAAAGCGGTGGGCGCACGCCGTCGGACTTCCCGCTGGCCCGGCTCTCGCAGGCAGACGTCGACCGCCTCGCCGGCGACGGCCGCGATGTCGAGGACATCTACCCGCTCACGCCGTTGCAGGCGGGCATGCTGTTCCACAGCCTGGTCGACACCGGATCGACGGCCTACTTCGACCAGTTCCGGCTTCGGTTGGCGGGCGTGAGCCGGCCGGACGCGCTGGCCGAGGCCTGGCAGCGCGTGGTCGACCGCACGCCGATCCTGCGCAGCAGTATCGCCTGGGACGGCATCGAGGAGCCGGTCCAGCGGGTCCATCGCGAGGTCGTGGTCCCGGTGCGGCACCACGACTGGCGCGCGCTCACCCCGGACGCGCAGGACCGGGAACTGGAGGAACTGCTCGCCGGCGACGTGGCGGCGGGGATGGATCTGGCCGCGCCACCGTTGATGCGGCTGGCGATCGCCCGGCTCGCCGAGGACGAGGTGCAGCTGGTGTGGACCTCGCATCACGTCCTGCTGGACGGCTGGAGTACGGCCCAGGTCTTCGGTGAAGTGTGCGAGCAGTACGCGGCCATCGTGGAAGGCCGCCCCGCGCGACTGGTCCCGCGACGGCCGTTCCGCGACTATCCGGCCTGGCTCGCCGCGCAGGACCGCGCCGAGGCGGAGGCGCACTGGCGCGTCGTCCTGGACGGGTTCACCACCCCGACCCCGCTGCCTTTCGATCGGCGGCCTGCGGAAGCGCATCGGGCGGAGTCCGCGGAGGCGGTCCTGGTCGAACTTTCCCCGGAGGAGTCGGCGAAACTGCACCAGACGGCGAAGTCCGCCGCGCTCACGGTCAACACGATCGTGCAGGGCGCGTGGGCGTTGCTGCTCGCGCGCTACAGCGGGGAAACCGACGTCCTGTTCGGGACGACCGTGTCCGGCCGCCCGGAGGGGATGCCGGGTGTCGAGTCGATGATCGGCATGTTCATCAACACGGTCCCGGCGCGCGTGGAGGTCCGTGGCGGGGACCTCGCGCTCGACTGGCTGCGGGAAACCCAGGCGGCGCAGGCCGATGCGCGCCGCTACGACTTCCTCGCCCTGCCCGAACTGCAGGCGTTCACGGCCGTTCCCGCCGGTACGGCGCTGTTCGACAGCGTGGTGGTGTTCGAGAACTACCCGATCGAGGACAGCGGCCAGGCCGATGTGCGCGTGCTCGACGTCGAATCGCTCGACACGACGAACTTCCCGCTGAATCTCACCGCTTACCTGCACGACAAGCTCGGGCTCGAACTCTCCTACGACCCGCGGCTGTTCGACGCGGACACGGTCAGCCGTCTCGCGGATCAGCTCGCCGGTTTCGTCCGTGCCATCGTCGCGGACCCGCGGTGCCGCCTTGACGCGCTGTCCCCGTTGTCGCCGTCCGAACGGCGCGAGCTGCTGTCAGCGGGCAGAGGTCCGCTGATCGACGTGCCGTCCGGCACGGTGCTGGACGCCTTCGAGGCGACGGTCGCCCGGGTGCCGCACGAAACCGCGCTGGTCTTCCGTGACACAGTGCTGGACTTCGCCGAGGTCGACGCCCGCGCCGCGCGGCTGGCAGGACACCTGGCCGCCCGGGGTGCGGGTCCGGAGACGGTGGTCGCCGTCGTGCTTCCCCGTTCGGCCGAAGCCGTCATCGCGATCCTCGCGATCTTCAAGGCGGGCGCGACCTACTTGCCGATCGACGCCGGCCTTCCGGAGGACCGGAAACGGTTCCTGCTTCAGGACGCGCGGCCGGTCGTCGTGCTGGACGGGACGGACCCGGGTCCCGCGACCTCGGCCGCGACAAGGGCGAGCGCGGACACCGCGGCGTACGTCATCTACACCTCCGGCTCGACGGGGACGCCGAAGGGTGTCGTCATCGACCACCGCGGCTTGATGAACTTGCTCGCCGCGCACCGCCGCGTCTTCCTCACCGAGGAGCGCCGCAGGGTGGCGCTCACCGCGTCGTCGTCGTTCGACACGTCCTGGGAAGCGCTTCTCGCCATGGTCGACGGGCACGAGCTGCACGTGCTCGACGACGACACCCGGCTCGATCCGCACGCCGCCGTCGGCTACGTCCGCGACCACCGGATCGATCTGATGGACCTGACTCCGACGTATCTCCAGCAGCTGCTGGAGGCCGGATTGCTGAGCGGGGAACACCGGCCCGGCACGGTCCTCGTCGGCGGTGAGGCGACCGGCGAGCGACTGTGGCGCGAGCTGGTCGCGTCCGGTGTCACCGCGCACAACTACTACGGCCCCACCGAGGTGACGGTCGACTCCGTCCACACCCCGGTCGAGGGAGACCGGCCGCTGATCGGCCGCCCGCTGCCCAACCTGAGGGCCTACGTCCTGGACGCCACCGGGACGCCGGTCCCGGCCGGCATACCGGGGGAGTTGTTCCTCGCCGGTGTCCAGCTCGCCCGCGGTTATCTCGGCCGCCCGGGGTTGACCGCGGACCGCTTCATCGCCGATCCGTTCGGCCCGCCGGGCACTCGGATGTACCGGACCGGCGACCGGGTGCGCTGGACCACCGACGGACGGCTCGACTACCTCGGCCGCGTGGACGACCAGGTCAAGATCCGCGGGTTCCGGGTCGAACCCGGTGAGGTGGAGGCCGTGCTGCGGCAGCATCCGGCGGTCACCGACACCACGGTCGCCGCCCGCGACGGACGCCTCGTCGCGTACGTCGTCGGCGACACCCGGGAACTGCGGGACTGGCTGCGGGACCGCCTGCCCGGCCACCTCGTCCCGTCGGCGTTCGTCGCGCTCGACGCCCTTCCCCTGACCCGTAACGGCAAGGTCGACAAGCGAGCGCTGCCGTCGCCCGGTCGCGACGCCGCGGCCGAGTACGTGGCACCGCGGACCGAGACCGAACGCCGTGTCGCCGTCATCTGGGCGGAGGTCTTGAAGCTCGACCGGATCGGTGCGACGGACAACTTCTTCGAACTCGGTGGCGACTCGATCCTCAGTATGCGGATCACGTCGCGGGTGCGAACGGAACTGGGCACCGACGTCTCGCCGCGCGCGTTGTTCACCGCACCGACCCTCGGCCGGTTCGCCGCGGCGCTGCCGGACCGCGGGGCCGGAGCGCGGCCGATCCCGGTCGTCGCCCGCGACGGTGCCTTGTCGTTGTCCTTCGCCCAGCAGCGGTTGTGGTTCCTCGACGAGTTCGAGCCCGGTGGGGCCGGATACCTGTCGCCCACGGCGTTGCTGCTCCGCGGGGAACTCGACGTCGCCGCCCTCAAACAGGCGTTGGATCTCTTGGTGGCGCGCCACGAATCGCTGCGCACCACGTTCGACGCGATCGACGGCCGCGGCGTCCAGGTCGTGCACGAGCCGTATGGCGTCGACCTCCCGGTCGAGGAGTTCGACGAAGACGTGCTGGCACGGGAAGCGTCGCGCCCGTTCGACCTGCGCACCGGGCCGCTCCTGCGGGCACGGATCTTCCGGCGCACGTCCCAAGAGCACGTCCTGCTGCTGGCGCTGCACCACATCGTCACCGACGGCTGGTCGGCGGGTGTGCTGGCCGCCGAACTCGACGAGGTCTACACCGCCCTCGTCCGCGGTGAAGACCCGGAACTGCCCGAGCTTCCCGTGCAGTACGCGGACTTCGCGTCCTGGCAACGGGAACTCCTCGACGGGCCCGAACTCGCCGGCCAGCTGGACCACTGGCGGGAGCGTCTCGCCGGACTGGAACCCCTCGAGCTGCCCACCGACCGGCCACGCCCTGCGGTGCGCACGACGGAGGGCGAATGGAGGGGGTTCGAGCTTCCCGCCGACGTCGTCGCGAAGCTCCGGGAGCTGGCCACCGCCCAGGACGGCACTCTGTTCATGACCTTGGTGGCCGCCTGCCAGGTCCTGCTGGCCGGGTGGGCGGGCCAGCGGGACGTCGCCGTCGGCACGGTGACCGCCGGGCGGGAACGCGCCGAACTGCAACGCCTCGTCGGGTTCTTCGTCAACACCCTGACCCTGCGGTCCACTGTGGACATCACCCGTTCGTTCCGTGACTTCCTGACGCAGGTGCGGTCCGTGGTGCTCGACGCCTTCGACCATCAGGACATCCCGTTCGAGCGCGTGGTGGACGCCGTGCAACCGGTCCGCGACCCGAGCCGGACCCCGCTGTTCCAGGCCATGGTGGTGCTGCAGAACACCGGTGACCGGCCCGGATCCGGCACGCTCGTCGCGGGGGAGGTCGCGCTGCCCGCGGTGTCGGCCCCCTTCGACCTCCTCGTGCAGTTCGAGCAGGACGGCGACACGGTGCACGGGGCGATCAACTACAACACCGGACTGTTCGACGCGGAGACCATCGACCGGCTGATCGCACGGCTGGGGGCGCTCCTGACCGCGCTCGCCGCCGAGCCGGACCGGCCGATGGCGGCTCTGCCGTCCTTGCCGCGGAGCGAACTCGACCGATTGCGAACCTGGAACGAAACCGCGCGCGAGATCCCGGCCGCATCCCTCGCCGAACTCGTCGAAGCACAGACCCGCCGGACCCCCACCGCGCCCGCGCTGGTGTCCGACGCCGGTTCACTGACCTTCGCCGAACTGAACGCGCGGGCGAACCGGCTGGCTCGGTCCCTCGCCGAGCGGGGCGCGGGGCCCGAGCGGATCGTGGCCGTCCGGCTGCCGCGATCGGTGGCGCTCGTGGTCACCGAACTGGCCGTCGCCAAGACCGGTGCCGCGTTCCTGCCCGTGGATCCCGGCTATCCTGCCGAACGGATCGAGTTCATGCTGCGGGACGCCGACCCCGTCCTGGTGGTAGACGGTGAACTCGACGCGGCCGGATACGACGACACCGACTTCGGTGTCCGGGCCGACCCGGCACAGCCCGCGTACGTGATCTACACGTCCGGCTCGACCGGGCGGCCCAAGGGGGTCGTCGTGACCCATGCCGGGCTCGCGTCGTTCTCGGCCGCCGAGATCGAGCATGGCGAGGTGCGGCCGGGTGATCGTGTGCTCGCCTTCAGCTCGCCGAGCTTCGACGCCTCGATCCTGGAACTGTGCCTGTCCCTGCCCGCCGGCGCCGCGCTCGTCTTCCCGCCCGAGGGGCCGCTGCTCGGCACCCACCTCGCCGACGTCCTGCGACGGCGCCGCATTACCCACGCGCTGATCCCGCCGATCGCGCTGGCCACCGTGCCCGAGGTGGAGCTGCCCGATCTCCGCACGGTGATCGTCGGCGGGGACACCTGCCCGGCGGCGCTGGTGGACCGGTGGGCGCCCGGACGGCGGATGATCAACGCGTACGGGCCCACGGAGTCCACTGTGGTCACTTCGTGGAGCGAGCCGCTGACCCCGGGGGGCCCACCGCCGATCGGTACCCCGATCCCGAACACCGAGGTCCACGTCCTGGACGCCGCGCTGCGGCCGGTGCCGATCGGGACCACCGGCGAGCTGTTCGTCTCCGGCGCCGGGCTGGCCCGCGGCTATCTGCACCGTCCGGGACTGACCGCGGACCGGTTCGTGGCGAATCCCTTCGGTGACCGGGGAAGCCGGATGTACCGGACCGGCGATCTGGTCCG
The DNA here is from genome assembly GCF_019330265.1 of Amycolatopsis sp. TNS106. NCBI lineage: Bacteria > Bacillati > Actinomycetota > Actinomycetes > Pseudonocardiales > Pseudonocardiaceae > Amycolatopsis > Amycolatopsis sp. TNS106. The sequence continues at coordinate 1,302,527 of NZ_CP024972.1, forward strand.
CTGGACGGCCCGGGGCGCACTGGAGTTCGCGGGCCGCGTGGACGAGCAGGTCAAGATCCGCGGTTTCCGGGTGGAACTCGGCGAGATCGAGACGGCGTTGCGCCGTCATCCCGACGTGCGGGACGCGGTGGTGGTCGCTCGTGAGATCGGTGGCCACAAACGGCTTGTCGCCTACGTCGTCGGCGAGGTGGCGGAGCCGCGGGTCTTCCTCGGCGAGACGTTGCCCGACTACCTCGTGCCGTCGATCTTCGTCCCGGTGGACGCGATCCCGATCACGGCCAACGGCAAGGTCGACCGCGCGGCGCTGCCGGCTCCGGACCCGTCCTCGGTGCGGAGCGCGGGCCATGTGGAGCCGCGCACCGAGACGGAAGCGGTGCTCGCGGACCTGTGGGCCGAAGTCCTCGGCCTGGGCCGGGTCAGTGCCACGGACAACTTCTTCGATCTCGGCGGCGACTCGATCCTCAGCATCCAGGTCGTCCACCGTGCCCGGCAGGCCGGGCTGGCGATGCGGTCGAAGGACCTGTTCACCCACCAGACGGTCGGCGAGCTGGCGACGGTGGTGAAACCGGTGGACACCGCCGACGCGGACCGCGAGGCCGCCGTCGGAGACGTTCCGCTGACTCCGATCCAGCGGTGGTTCTTCGCCTCCGAACCGGCCAATCCGGCGCATTTCAACCAGTCGGTGCTCGTCGAACTCGCCGGACCGGTGGAGGAGGAGTCGCTGCGGCTCGCGCTCGACGCCGTCATCACCCAGCACGACGCGCTGCGTCTGCGCTTCGAGCGGACCGAGGCGGGGTGGACGCAGTACAACGAACCGCCGGAGCCGAGGCCGGTGCTGAAGAAGGTGCCCGCGGCCGACTTGGCGGACGAGGCCGAAGACGCGCAGGCCGGTTTCGACCTGGCACGGCCGCCGCATCTGCGCGCGGTGCTGACGGAACCGGACGGCGCGGAGAATCCCCGGCTGCTGCTCGCCGCGCACCATCTGGTCGTCGACGCGGTGTCGTGGGGCATCCTGCTCGAAGACCTCGAACGCGCGTACCGGCAGATCGAAGCCGGTGAGAAGACCGACCTCGGCACCAAGACGACGTCCTTCCGCGAGTGGGCGCACCGGCTGCGCGAGTACGTCGAAGCCGGCGGACTGGACGGTGAACACGGGCATTGGTCGCGGGAGCTTCCCGGTCGCACGATTCCGCGCGACCACACCGGAGTTCCGCCCGCGCCACCGGAATCGGTGACCGTGGAGGTCGGCGAGCGGGACACCGACGCCCTGCTGCACCTGGCCCCCGGCGCCTACCGGACCCGGATCAACGACGTCCTGCTGACCGCGCTGGCCAGGGCACTCACCCGCTGGACGGGCGAATCCGCCGTCGCGGTCGATCTGGAGGGCCACGGCCGCGAGGAGATCCTCGACGACGTCGACCTGTCCCGGACCGTCGGATGGTTCACCACGTTGTTCCCCGTCGGGCTCATGATCGACGACTCGGCGGGCTGGCGGAAACTCGTCAAGGCGACCCGGAAGCAGTTGCGTGCCCTGCCCGGCAACGGTTTCGGCTACGGCGCCCTGCGGTATTTCCGGTTCCCGGAACTCGGGGACACGGCTCCGGAGGTCGCGTTCAACTACCTGGGTCAAGGCGACCACGCGAGCGAGGGGAGCGGTTTCTACCGCCGGGCGCACGCGCCACTCGGGCGCGAACAAGACCCCGGGAACCGCCCGCCGCACGTGCTCGAAGTGGTCGGCGGGGTGCGGGACGGTCGTCTGGAGTTCTCCTGGTACTACCAGCCACACCTGAACACGCGGGCCACGGTGGCGGCCGTCGCCGCGGACTTCGCCGACGCCTTGCGCGCCATCGCGTCCGACTGCCGCGGTGACGAGACGTGAGCGGGCTGCGGAACCATCGCGACTACCGTCTCCTGTGGACCGGACAGGTCGTCTCCGAGGCCGGGTTCAGCACCACCATGATCGCCTTTCCTCTGGTGGTGCTGGCGATCACCGGCTCCGGTGTCCAATCAGGACTCGTGGTCGGCGCGGTGGCGATCGCCCAGCTGGTCGCCGGGCTGCCCGCCGGCGCGCTCGCGGACCGCTGGTCCCGCAAGCGGATCATGCTCGGTTGCGAGGCCGCGCAGGCGATCGCGGCCGCCGCGCTCGTGCTCACGCTGTGGTGGGACACGGCCGGAGTCGGTCTCCTGGTCGTCGTCGCGGTGGTGATGGGGGTCTGCCGCGCCTTGTTCGAGCCGGCGGAGGAGGCGAGCCTGCCGCTGCTGGTTCCGGCCGATCAGGTCCCGTCGGCGGTGTCGCTGAACGCCGCGCGAACGAGCGCCGGGCAGCTGTCGGGTACCGCGCTCGGCGGGTTCCTGTTCTCCTTCGGCCGGTTCGTGCCGTTCGTTTTCGACGTCGTGACCCACCTCTTCGCCTTTGTTTCGCTGCTTTTCGTCCGCCTCCCGGTCCGCCGGGCCACCGCGTCCCGGCCGCCCGCGCATCTGGGCAAGGAGATCGCGGAAGGACTGAAGTGGGTGTGGCGGCAACCTCGGCTACGTGTCACGACGTTCTGCGTGGTCGGTCTCAACCTGTTCTTCTCGGCCTACTACCTGGTGATCATCGTGCTCGCCGACGGCCGGGGCATGCCCTCCGGGGAGATCGGCGTCATGGCCGCGATGCTCGGCGGCGGCGGGGTGCTCGGTGCGCTGGCCGCGCCCGTCCTGTACCGCAGATTCAGCCCGTATGTGCTGATCGCCGGCGTGTTCTGGGCCTTGACCGTCCTGACACCGCTCGCGATCTTCGTGCACAGCGGATACCTCATGGGCCTGCTGTTCGCCGGAATCGCCTTCCTGCCGCCCGCCGCCAACACGGCCATCAGCACCTACCAGTTGCTCAACACACCCGACGAGTTACGCGGCCGTCTCGGCGGCGTGCTGGGAGTGACCGGTGGCCTGGCCGCCGCGCTCGGCCCCGCGCTGGGCGGCTGGCTGGTCGAGCTCCTGCCCGGCTCCACCGCGGTACTGGCGTGCGCGGGCGCCATCGCGGTCGTCACGCTGCTCACCACCTTCAACCGCACGCTGCGCGGGCTTTCCGTCACGCCCGAACCATCCGAAGTGGAAACCACCGCAAGTTAGGGAGAGAGAACCGATGGACGACGACACCACGTTCCAGGTCCTGATCAACGACGAAGAGCAGTACTCGCTTTGGCCCGCGGGCAAGGAGATCCCCGAGGGCTGGCGTCCCGACGGCAAGACGGGCACTCGTCAGGAGTGCATGGACCACGTGGACCAGGTCTGGACGGACATGCGTCCCCGAAGCCTGAGGGAGCGCATGGCGGCCGAATGACCGGTCGCGGTGCCCGGGGCGGTGACCGCACCGGGCACCGCACCGGCACTCCTCGGAGTCACGAGTGGAATCCGGCGAAATGGGTAAATAGACCGGTATGACTGAGGGTCGAGTGGCGGTGTTCGCGCCGTCTCCGCAGCTGACGGTGACGGTGGAGGAACTGGACGGGGCGCCGGACGTCCACGTGCACGCGGGCGGACAGGGGGTATGGCAATCACGGATGATCGACGCCCTCGGCGGGCAGGCGGTGTTGTGCTGCGCGCTCGGCGGGGAAACGGGACGGGTGTTGCGGCATCTGATCGGCGTGACCGCCGAGGTTCGTGAAGTCGCTGCCCGCAACGGCGCCTACGTGCACGATCGGCGTGACGGCCGTCGCGACGAGATGGTGAGAATGCCCGCCGACGCGTTGACCCGGCACGAACTCGACGATCTGTACGAGCTGACCCTGGTCCAGGCTTTGCGCGCGGACGTGGCGATCCTCAGCGGGCCGGACGAGGACGACGTGCCCGTGCCGCATTCGGTGTACGAGCGGCTCGCCCGCGATCTGGGCGGCCACGGCACTCCGGTCGTGGTGGACCTGTCCGGGGAGCGGCTCGCCTGTGCGCTCGCGGGTGAGCCGGCGGTGATCAAGGTCAGCCACGAGGAGATGGTCGAGGACGGGCTGGCCAATTCGGATTCGCTGACCGATCTCGCGGACGGTTGCCGCGAGCTGGCGTCGGGCAACGCGCGCGCCGTCGTCGTCTCCCGCGCGGCCGAGGAGACACTCGCTTACCTCGAAGGACGGCTGGTCCTGGTCGAGTCACCCGACCTGACCCCGGTCGACACGCGCGGCGGCGGAGACTCGATGACCGCGGGGCTCGCGGTCGGCCTGGCACAAGGCCGGTCACTGGAGGACGCGGTGAAGCTCGGGGCCGCGGCGGGCGCGATCAATGTGACCCGGCACGGTCTCGGTTCGGGGAGCGATGAGGCCGTGCGTGAACTCACCGGGCGAGTACGGTTGAAGCCGTGGGAGGCGTCCTGATGCGCGCCCTGATCACCAACGACGACGGCATCGACTCGCCGGGCCTGGCGGCGCTGGCCCGCGGTGCGGCGGACCACGGCTGGAACGTGGTGGTGGCCGCGCCCGCGGCGGAGGCGAGCGGAACCAGTGCGGGCCTGACCGGCGCCGGCGGCGAGGGCCGCGTCGCGGTCGAACGGCGGGAATTGCCCGGCCTGCCCGATGTCCCGGTGTTCGCCGTCTCCGCGCACCCCGGGCTGATCGCCTTGGCGGCCGCGCAGGGATCGTTCGGCGATCCACCGGAGATCGTCCTGTCCGGGGTGAACCACGGGGCCAACGTCGGCCGCGCGATCCTGCATTCGGGCACGGTCGGCGCGGCGCTGACCGCCTCGATCAACGGCGCCAGGGCTCTCGCGGTGTCTCTCGACGTGGGACTGGACCCCGGCCCGCGACCCCACTGGGACACCGCCGTCTCGGTCGCCGCGACGTTGTTCGACAAGCTCGCGGGACTGCCCGCCGGCACCGTCTTGAACCTCAACGTGCCCGATCGTGCCGAGGCGGGACCGGTGAAGCGCACCGGGCTGGCCGAATTCGGTGCGGTGCGCAGTCACGTCCAGAACGGCGAGGACGGCGCGTTCACCCTCACCGCCGTCACGGGCGAGGGCGAGCTGTCGCCGGGCAGCGACGCCCATCTGCTCGGTCAGGGCCACGCGACGGTGACCCCGCTGAAGTCGGTCGGCGAAGACAGCGCCTTGGACTGGTGATCGGGCACTTTGCTCGGGGTGGTCCAGCGTCCGTCCGCGCGATCCCGGCTTTGTCCATTCTGGACAACCTGGTGCCGCGCTCATCGAGGGCTTCGGCACCAGTGGTGAGTCGAACGAATTCGCAGCCGGGTTAACCCGGCAGGGCTGGTTCATTCCGCTGAGATTGACACGTTCAGGTGGTGCGCCGAAGCCTGAGTTGAGTGTCTCGCCCGACCTTGTAGCGTCGAGCTGAGTTGATCACCGGCGGGAGGCGTTCATGGTCGTCGGAAAAGTCTGGCGACGTGTTGTGACGCCGTTGACGCGCCGAATGGCGGTGTTCGGCACGATAGCCGCCGTCGCGCTGACCGCCCTCGTCGTGACGGGGACGGCGGAGGCGGCGACGTGGCCGGTGCAGGGGGAGAACGACCCCTCGACATTCGACTGCGATCACCTGTACTACAGCAACTTCCGGTCCGGCATGCAGTTCCGCACGGGAGCGTCGGGTGACGCGGAGATCCAGAACACGGTGATCAGCAAACGGGCAGGATCGGGGCCGCCCGACTACTGGTCGACGAACATGGCGTTGGGCAAGGACCCGGACACCGGCCGGGTCGCCGCCTTCTACTCCAGCTACACCACCGGGAATCTCACGCTCTACAAGCACGTTTCGGGGACGAACGTCGTCACCGACGAGATCGCCGGGGGAGAGACCCGCAAGCTCCCCGCCGGAGTGAACTGGGGCGGGCTCGGCGCCGACCCCGCCTCCGGGATGCTCTACGGCGCGCAGAACGGCGGGGCGCCGGTGCTGTTCGCGATGAATCTCGCCACCGGCGCGACGAAGACGTTTTCCCGCGGCTCCACGCTGAAGCCCGTCCCGGCGAACGATCCCGTGTTCGCCGGAGGATCGCTCGTCCCCGACCTGTTCGTCGATTCCTCCGGCGGCGTGTACTACGGGATCGTCTACGGCGGACAGAGCTACGTCTACCGCTTCGATCCGGACACCGGCGAGACCACCCAGGCGGTGAAGGTCACCGGTCCCGGATCGTCCAACGGCTTCAACAACTACGGCATGGCCTTCCTGAACGGCTCGATCTACCTCGGCTACTACGGCGGAGCGCTGTACAAGGTCGATCCGCGCACCGGCGTTTCCCAGCAGGTTCCCGGCGGCAACGCGCACACGAACCAGGTCGGCCGGATCACCTCCGAATCCGGAGGGTCCTGGCCCATCACCGACCTGGCCAGCTGTTCGATCGCCCCGGATCTGACCAAACGGCTCGTCGTCACCAAGAAGGCGGACAAGACCGACGCGAAACCGGGCGACAAGGTCACCTACACCGTCACCGTCGCCAACGAGGGAACGGCGGCCGCCACCGGGACGGTCGTCACCGACGATCTGTCCGGCGTGGTGGACGACGCCGCCTACAACGACGACGCCATGGCCCTCTCCGAGGGCGCCGAACTGACGAAACCCCGTTACGACGCCGGGGGAAAGCAACTGACCTGGACCGGTGACCTCGGCGCCGGTGCGACCGTGACGATCACCTATTCGGTGACGATCGCTTCGCCACCGGGTGGCGACAAGAAGCTCGACAACGTCGTGACGGTCCCGGACAGCAACTGTGCCGAAGGCGGTACGGACCCGGCCTGCGCCGCGAAGGTCGCCGTGGCGACGTTGAAGATCACCAAGAGCAGCACGCCGAAGAAGCCCATGCCCGGCCAGAAGGTCACTTATACCGTCGTGCTCACCAACGACGGCACGGCGGACTGGACGGACGCCACCGCCGTCGACGATCTGTCCGATGTGGTCGACGACGCGACGTACAACAAGGACGCCACCGCGACCTCCGGCGCCGTGGAGTACACCGAAACCGCCAGAACCCTGGGCTGGACCGGTGCCGTCGCCAAGGGCGGCACGGTCACGATCACCTATTCGGTGACCGTCGCGAACCCGCCGGGCGGGAACAAGCGGCTGACCAACGTCGTCGTCGGGCCGGACGGCTCCACCTGCCCCGAAGGATCCACGGACCCGGCCTGCGGCACCGACGAGCCGATCAGCGGCCTCGTGATCACGAAATCGGCCGCCCCGGACTCGGCCAAACCCGGCGACGTCGTGACCTACACCCTGACCGCGCGCACCCTCGACGGTTCGGCCGCCACCGGGGTGACGCTCACCGACGATCTGTCCGGCGTCGTCGACGACGCCACCTACAACGCCGACGCCGTCGCCACCGTCGACGGGCTGCCCACCCCTGCGCAACCCGGCTACGACAGCGCGTCGACGACGTTGACCTGGACCGGGGACATCCCCACCGGGAAAACGGTCACCATCACCTATTCGGTGAAGGTCGGCACCCCACCGGCCGGGGACAAGGTCCTGCGCAACGCGGTCACCGGCCCGGACGGATCCACCTGCCCTCCGGGCGGCTCGGACCCCGCCTGCGGCACGGTGACCCCGATCGGTGCCCTGGAGATCGAAAAGTTCGCGAGCCCGGCCTCGGCCATGCCCGGGGACAAGGTGACTTACACCGTGACGGTGCACAACGTCGGCCCGGCGGCGTACCCGGGCGGCACGTTCACCGATGACCTGACCGGCGTCCTCGACGACGCCACCTGGAACGGTGACGCCTCCGCCACCTCGGGCGTCACCACGTTCGACGGGCCGAGCCGGAAACTCACCTGGACCGGTGACGTCGCCGCCGGCGCCACGGTGACGGTCACCTACTCGGTCACCATCGGCAAACCGCCCGCCGGTGACCGGCGGTTGACCAACGTCGTCGTCGGGCCGGACGGCTCCACCTGCCCGGCCGGCGGCGGTGATCCCGACTGTGCGACCGAAACCCCGATCGGGGTGCTGGTGCTGGCCAAGACCGCGGCACCGGCGAGCGCGAAGCCGGGTGATGTCGTCACCTACACCGTGACCGCGAGCAACCCGGGAACCGGCGTCTACCGCGACGCCCGGTTCACCGACGATCTGAGCGGTGTCCTGGACGACGCGACCTACAACCGGGACGCACGGGCCACCGGCGGCACCGTCGAGTACACGGAGCCGAACCTGACCTGGACGGCGGACCTGCCGGCCGGTGCCACGGTGACCATCACCTATTCGGTGACCGTGAACAAACCACCCACCGGAGACCGGACGCTGCGCAACACGGTGACCGGCACCGACGACTCGACCTGCCCGCCGGGCTCGACGGATCCGGACTGCTCCGCCGTCACCCCGCTCGCATCCCTGCGGATCGCCAAAACCGCGGCACCGTCCGCTCCGCGGCCGGGCGAGCGGCTCAGCTACACGGTGCTCATTGAGAACACCGGGACCGCGGCTTACCCGGGAGCGCGGATCACCGACGACCTGACCGGGGTGCTCGACGACGCGACGTACAACGACGACGCGACGGCGACCGGCGGCACCACCGGCTACGAGGCCCCGGTGCTGACCTGGACCGGCGACGTCGCGGCCGGCGCCACGGTCACCATCACCTATTCGGTGACCGTGAACCGGCCGCCCGGAGGCGACAAGAAACTCACCAACGCCGTCACCGGCACACCGGACAGCACGTGCCCGCCGGACACGGCGGATCCGGACTGTGGAACGGTCACGCCGGTACCCGCGCTGAAGATCCGCAAGACGGCCACCCCCGACAAGGTCAAGCCCGGCGACACCGTGACCTACACCGTCACCGTCGAAAACGTCGGCGCGGCGACGGATCCCGCCGCGTCCTTCACCGACGACCTGACCGGGGTGGTGGACGACGCCACCTTCAACGGAGACGCGAAGGCGGACATCGGCACGGTGACCGTCACCGTCGTGAAGCCGACGCTGATCTGGACCGGCTCCCTGGCCCCCGGCGCCAAGGCCACCGTCACCTATTCGTTCGTGGTGACCAATGCGGGAGACAAACGCCTGGTCAACGTGGTCTCCGGCGCGGGATCGAACTGCGAAGAGGGCTCCGACGACCCCGACTGCCGCACCGAACTGCCGACACCCGCACTACGGATCACCAAGTCGGCCAGCCCGGCGGTGGCCGCACCGGGTGACAAGGTCACCTACACGGTGGTCGTGCGCAACACCGGTGAAGCGCCATACCCCGGCGCCTCGTTCACCGACGACCTGACCAAGGTTCTCGACGACGCGGCGTACAACGACGACGCCGTCGCCGACGTCGGCACCGTCGGCTATTCCTCGCCTCGGCTGACCTGGACGGGCACGGTCGCCCCCGGTGCGGCGGCGACCGTCACTTACTCGGTGACCGTGGCGAAACCCGTGCGGGGGAACCAATTCCTGGACAACGCCGTGTCGAGTGACGAGGGAACCAACTGCCCGCCGTCAGGGCAGGCGGATCCCGCCTGCTCCACCCGCACACCGGTGCTGTCGATGGTCATCGCCAAGACCGCGTCACCGTCGAGCGGAGTCGCTCGCGGCGGCAAGGTCGCCTACACGCTGTCGATCACCAACACCGGCACCGGTACCTACGACGACGCCGCGGTGACCGACGATCTGACCAGTGTCCTCAGTGGAGCGACGTACAACGGTGACGCGAAGGCGACGAGTGGATCGGTCGCCCTGGACGGAAAGCTGCTCCGGTGGCACGGCAAGCTCGCCGTCGGGCAGAAGGTGGTTGTGACGTACTCGGTCACGGCCGGTGCTGAAGAAGGGAAGCTGCGCAACGCGGTCACCTCGACCACGCCCGGCGCGAATTGCCTTACCCCGGCCGAACCCGGCTGCTCGACCGAAACCCCGGTCACCTCCGGCGAACCGCCGACACCGCCCGACGATCCCGGCCCACCTGGGGACAACGTCCCGCCTGAGCGCCCACCGGGCGGCGGGCCGCTTGCCGCCACCGGAACCCACGTCAGCGATCTGCTCGCGCTCGCGTTCGGTGCACTACTCGCCGGAGCCTGGATTCTGTGCCACGGCCGCCGCCGAGCCGGCCGGCGTCCGTAGCGGGCACGTCGGACTTGCTCGCTGGGGCACGACGTCGGGCTGCTTCTCGTGCGGCTGACGCCACCGGCCGCCCTTGTCGCGACTCCGTTACCAGCGACTCGACTGTAGTCGGAGCGGCGCATGACCCCGAATGGGCTCTGGTCAGTTCCGGTTGCGCCAGACGCGGTTGCGCGCTCGGGCCCGCTGGTCTGCTTTCGGGGTGTTCGACAGCCAGCACAGGCTCCCCTGAGGTGACCAATCGACTGCTTGGCAGTCGCGGATGACCCGCTCCACAGTGTCCTCGACGGACGACGTCCACGGCTCAAACCCCGTGTCACCGATGGCTCCCACGATCATCAGGCCTTCGCGGAGCAGGTATCCGAGCACGGTGGCGAAGAATCCCGCGAAGCGGTCGCTGTCCTCGGGGACGACCTGGATGGCGTTCCAGATCAGGGTGTCGACCGGGACCCAGTCGTCGAGAGCCCTGTCGAGCATCGGCGCCACGGCTCGTTCGATCTCGAACAGTTCCGGCGTGGGGGCCACGGCCAATTCGATCTCACGCAGTTCCCGCGCCCGCGGGTCATCCATCGAGGTGCACCCTCAATGCGTTCTTGCCGCTTGGGAAGATGTGGATTGTCTCGCCACCCGTCTTGGACGTCTGGCGCCACTGCATCGTCGTGCCGTCTTGCAGCGTGAACACGTCCGAAATCTTGTTCCCCGGCCCGGAAGTCGCTGCCACCTGCGGTCCAGCGGTCGAACAGTGTCCGCAGATCGGCGACGGTCGACACAGTTTCGACGCCGCTGTTCTCGCCTTGGGGCAGCGCGTCGAACGAAGCACGCCAACCTACGGCACCGTTTTTCGCCGCGAGTTCGGTCGCCTCGACCGCGCTTTTCGTGCTGCCGACCCCGGGAATGAAGTCCGTCACCGTGGACAGGACCGCCACGACGTCCGGGTTGAGCGAGCCCGACCGAGTCGGGTGACCGAAGGCCTCGTCGAAGTCGAACTTGATGCTTTCCAGTGACATCCCACCCACCGGCCGCCTCGGCGAGGAGCTGGACGGCGCTCTCGTTCAGCTGAGCCTCGGTCGGCGCGATACCGGCCGCGGTGGCTTCCAGCGCGGACACGTCGACGCGGGCGTCCAGCTCCGGAAATGCTTTGACCTGCGGAACCGCCGGAGGGGCAACGCGTGTTCGTCGGAGGCGACGAGATCATGGTCGTTTTCCCACGAGAAGTCGGCATGACAAGACGTTGGCAGGATGCGGACAGCGGCGCCGGAACCGCGTGCCGGAAGGCTAGCCTGCGCTCGTGGAGCGACAGGGGCAGCAGCAGTGGTTTCCGGATTTCCCGTCCCAGCCCGGTTACCCGGCGCCTTTGCCGGACCGGCGTCGCACGGGGATGATCGCCGGGATCACCGTCGGCGTGCTGGTGGTGATCGCCGGTCTGGTGGCCGGGCTGCTGGTGTTCCTGAACAGCAAGGACGACAGCGCTGCCTCATCTTGGCCTCTCATCGAGAGCAGTACGTCCCGAACTCCGCCGGCGCCCGGCTGGAAGACGCTGGAGCTCGGGCTGGGCGTGTTCGTCGAGGTGCCACCCACCTGGCAGCCGGTCGAGGGAACCTACATCTCGGACGCTCGAACCCGAGGCGCGCGGTACAAACAGGGCTACTGCGCAGCGAATCCGAAAGCCATCCTCGGCCAGCTCTACCTCGACCGGGCGCGGATCACCGATCCGATGGCGGCCGCGGCGGACGCGTTGATGTATCGGGGAACGCGGGCTTTCCGCAGCGGCGGTCAGGTGTCCTCCGGCCCTGTCGGACGCCGCCCGGACGGCGGGGCGCAGGTACAGGGCACGGTCATCCCGCACGCCAGGGACGACTGCGACCCGCCGTCGACCACCTACCGGGTGATCGCCTTGCCCACCGCGCAGGGGACGCTGCTGGTCGTGGTGTGGGGTGACCTGCAGATGCCGGACTCGCCTGCCGAAGAGGACCTCACCAGGATCGCGGACAGCGCGCGCCTCGGATGACCCGGCTCCGCCTAGCTTACGGCCGGGAACTGGCTTCTCCTTGTTGCCGGGAAGTCAATTCACTGAATCCGGGTCCAATTCACCCATGTGTTTGGCTTTCTTTTTTCCTTAGTCCAGGAGTCCCACTCGAGAAACCTGCCATCTGACATCTCCCAGTGTGACCGAAAGACTCCACATTTTTCCCAGACCCTTGCCGACGTAGGCGGCATCGGAAAGCTGTCTCCGCGGTGCGTGACGGCCCGGTGAGTTCGCGGTCGATGTCGAGTTCGCCGCGCAGCCACTTGGTGGTCAGGTCGAACAGTCCGCTGACGACGGCGAGGGCGGCCGGAGCGGGTGTTCCCAAGTGGGTGGAGCCGATGGTGGCCAAGCCGGATGGTGGTCGGCTACGGGAGAGCCCGGAATGGACGTATGAGTACAAGCTCGACGGAAGCGCGTGGGTACGTGAACTGGTCGCGGGTACACGCCTTTTCTTCTGTATGGCTGCTTGCAGTGCGGTGGACGACTTGGAGAGGCTCAAGGGTGACGTCCACGCTGGGGGTAGTCGGCATCATCCGAATCGGTGCTCGCGATCGCTTCCCTCGCCGGTTCTAGAGGGGGTGCGTCCGGGGCGGGCGTTGCCTCGTCGGTTCCGTAATCGCCGGGCGGCAGCGGGGTGCGTCGCGCGTGCCGTCGGTACGCGAGGGCTGCTGTGGCGACCGCGAGCGCGGCGTAGCCCACCATCCACCAGGTGAAGCCCGGTGGCGACCGGTGGCTGAACAGAGGGTCGATCAGGCTCGCGACCGGGAAGAGTGCGGGCGGTAAGAGCCAGCTGTCCTGGAAGCGCAGCTCCTCGTCGACGGCGATCGACGCGGTGTCATCGCCGCGGCCCTGGCGCCTGACGGTCCAGACGAGGATCGTCGTGCAGCAGAGCGCGGCCCAGCCGAGGATGACCAGCCATGTCCAGGCGAAGGTGCGCGACGAGGTGGTGAGGTACATGGTCACGGCCAGCGCGGCCCCACCGACGAAGGTGATCAGGAACGAGGCCAGATACCAGCCGCCGAGAACCCCTGCGGTGGACGGGCGCCGGTGCGGTGCCGGAAGGCCGCCCAGTTGCCGTTCCCGGTGGAGGATCGACGCCCATTGCCCGAGCGTGAGTGTGGCGACTATGAAGCAGGCGTACCGGCTTTCGGGCATCTCCACGCCTCGCACGCCGGGAAGTTCCTGCAGGTAGCTGTACGTGATCATGAGCGCGAAGCTGATGAATCCGGCGCTCATCAGCCAGAGGATCCTGGTCGTGCTTCCCTTCGTCTGCCGCGCGGCGATCCTGACCGTGAGTGGCCTGGACGGTATTCCGACCCGGATGCCGCGTTTGCTCAGCCACGCCTTGGTGTCGGCTATTTCAATCGCGGTCGGTTGACTCCCCATACCGAACGTACGCCCGTGGCCGGGTCACGGTTGCCTCGGCGGTAGAGCGGTTTCGGCGGAGGCGACCGTGCAGGCCTCGCTTCGCGGGGATAGCGCCTTCTCTAACGCCACAAGAACCATCCCAAAAGCCACGCACGATGAGGAGAATCAGTTTCCCGGATGAGCCGCGATGCTCGTCCTGCGGAGCCGGGGCGGCGGACTTCTGTTCGACCACGACGACCCCGAGGACCGGGCGAGGCCACACCGTCGCGGTGTGTTCGAACGCCGACCTCCCGCCGGCTGACCCGGTCACTTCGGCGCTCGTGCTGCGGGGCGTGGCTGACGATCGCCTGGGACGTCGTCGCCATCAACGGGTTGCCCGATCATCCTTACGGCGAGCAGCTCAGGGCGACTGCTGCGGCGTGCCGGAGAGACCTGCGGCGCAGCAAAAACAGGACTGGACTGCTCCCCGGACCGCATCGATCGTTCCGCTCGCGCCCGATCAGGCGTCATCGCGATGACCTTGGCACACCGTCGACTATCTGGGCAGGCCCTTACCGCCGGCCGGAGCTAGAAAATCGACCTGATAGCTCGCCAGATACTGCTGACGCTCGGCCATGAACTGCTTGACATGCGGTTGCCGTTCGTGTGCTGAAAACGCCGCCTGATCAGCGTAGACCTCATAAAACGCGCGAGATAACGGAGCATCTGCGACCAGGTGTACGACATACTGAAGTGTCCCGGGCTCACGAGCCTCGATCAGCGGCGTGGTCCTCGCAACGAGCTCGTCGAATCCCACCGCAGCTGCCTCGTCCTTGAGCACGAACCGCACATAAAGCGCAATCATCAGTCCCTCTTCCAGGCCACGGTTTCCGCCGAAGTGTACGGAGGACTCCACAATTAGCGGTGAAGACACCCTCACGATTCACCGCTGAGACCACTCCGACCCGGGTCGCTCTCGTTTTGCGTGAGATGACCGGCGCGCGTGCGTCGGCGGCGTCCGGGTGCCCAGCTCGCGTCCACGATCAGCCATGGCGCGACGCAGCAGCGGATCTGCCAGCAGCCGCGTCATGGCGTCCTGCAAGTCCGCCGTGGTGATGGCCGTGGCGAGCAGCGCTGGTGCGGCTGCCTGCTTGGCGAGGCGCCGCGCATTGTGGGCCTGCTCGCCCCGACGGAGGACGCCAGGGGAACCCAGCACGGACGCGTTCCCCGCCTGGTCGCCGGACCTCCAGGACCTCTGATCGCGCCGGATTTCCCGTGGAAACTGCATGCTTGCGTGTCGAGCGAGACAGCAGCGCCAGCGTCGATTCCGACGACACCGCCGTTAGCTGGGCGAGAATCGGTCGCCGCGCTGGCGAAGAATCTCGCGATCATCGACTCCTGCCTCCGGACCTGGATGGCCCAGGTCGAAGCCGACGAGGCCGGCTCGACGACGTGGCTCACCAGTGCGGAGAAAGAGAACTTGCCGAGCTGCGCCGCAAGAATCGGCAGGGTGAGCTGGTGAATCAGCGCTAGGGGCCTGTTTTCGACAGAGATCCAGGTGTGTTGAACAATATGTTCGTGAATTCGGGCGAGAAGGCGCGGCGCAAGGCGTTGCGCAACGCATACAAGGAGCAGCAGCGTGTCACCGCCTGGAATGCTCTGGGGCTTGATCGTGCGGAGTTGGACGCGTTGTATGACTGGCTGGATGAGCGGCTTGGCGCCGAAGGCTGTGACCACAGTGTCCGGCTGACCGAGATGTGGGCGTCGGAGCAGGGAGTCGACTGGCCGATGCTGCGAGAGGCGCTCGGGGATGCCGGCGGGTATTGCGACTGCGAGGTCTTGGCCAACACAGACCCGGATCAGACGGCGTAGGGCGCTGGCGGGCGGGGCGGAGCCATTCGCCGAACATGGTGATCATGATGGACAGGTCTCCGGCTTTGCTCGACGGTCAGGTTCACCTTGGAGGTCAACCCGCCCCTCGACCGGCCGAGCCCGTGGGCGTCGGGCTCAATGCCGGTACCGCCGGGTTTTCCCTTCTGCTCCCGCCCCTTTCGCAGGCACCGAATGATCAACCCAACGGTGATCAACATTGAACAGGCCGGCCACTCGCTGTTCGTCACCGGTCGCGCGGGATCGGGAGAGTACGCGCCACGTGCACTCGTTCACCAACCGATGCCGGCGAGGGCTGTTCGTGGTCCTCGTCGGCGCCGGCCTGCTCACCGGTTGCGGTGGTGGCGACGACGGCGGAGCCGAGTCGCCGCAGGCCGCGGTCGACGCCTACGTCCGGGCTCTCAACGCGCGTGATGCCCCGGCGCTCGAAGCGCTCGCTCCACCGGGCAACAACGCGGCCGACGAGGTCCGGCGCCGGATCGACGACTTCGGCGGCAAGGAGATCAGCCTCGGCGACGTCGACATCTCCAGCGACATCTCACCGGACGTGGCAAACGCCCAGTTGACCGGCAGCGGAGGATATGCCGAGCGGTTGACGCTCACCCGTAAGGATGGGCGTTGGTACGTGGTGCTCGGCCAGGCGGAGCAGGATCCTGCGAAACAGACCGCGAGCACGAATTCCCGGTAAGCGATGAAGGCCGCACCCGATCCGGGTGCGGCCTTCATCCGCCATCACGATGGACCTCGCGCCACAGAGAAGGTCCTCGTTGATCACTGTATTGCTGAGGGCGCAGCTGGGAGCTCGGCCAACGCCGCACGGAACTGCTGACGTCGCACCCCGGTTGGGTGGTCTCCCTGCGTGAACGCGTCGATTCGGTCGACCATCCTCCACTCTGCGCTCCACGGCCGGTCTTCGGTCCCAGGAAGTCGGTCAGCCATTCGTCGCCCGGTGATCGAGATATTCGATGCTGCATCCGTCCAGTCGCTGTGCGGCGTCCGAGGCGTGGGCCGAGCAGAGCGAGCCCGTTGCGCCGTCGCGATCGGTGGCGATCGCCGCGGCCGGTTCCGTGCAGGGGGTGTGCAGCCGGTCGTAATTCCAGGAGTTGCCGCAGTCCGTGGTGGTACACCAAGCCCGGTCTCCGAGCGAGCGCAGGGTGACGCCGTGGGTGGGGCAGACGCCCCAGGGAACGTCGCACAGATGGGGATCGCGGGCCACTCGGACGCGGGTCAGGTATGCGGCGGTCCTGGCGATCTCGCCGGTGTAATCGGCCAGATCGTCCGTGGCTTTGTTCATCGGCTGCGCGAGCCGTTGCAAGTGCCCGTCGCCCGAGGCCTCCAGCCGAGCGGCCATTTCCGCGGTCCGCTCGGCGAGAGCGTCGGCCTCGGCGGCCATGGCCCGTAGTTCGGCCGGGACGGGTTCCGGCGTCGTCGGCTCAGGCATCGTGGTCCTCGCAGGTGCGGTGAACAAGAAGTGTCGTTGGGAAACCGACGGCCCCGGTCCGGGTGAAACGTGGGCCGGGGCCGTCGGTGGGAACGTCTGGTGGCTCAGAACCAGTGGGCGCGGCCGCCCACCTTGCGTCCCGTGCCGCCGAGAATCGCGAGAACCACGCCCACGACGGCGAGAACGGCACCGATGGTGGTCAGCACGGGAATGCCGACGATCAGGCCGATCACGAGAATGATGACTCCGAGCACGATCATGGTGACTCACTTTCCTGGAACGGCCGAAGGAATCCGCCGCCACGATGGGGACTGGGCTGGTGATGCCCGCATTGGCGTTCCATCAAACGCCGATGAGCCGGTTTTCTCGTCAATGGCGGGAAATCGAGGCTGCGGTCGTCAGGTTCCACGGTTGAAGCCCGCGGCTCTTGGGTAGATCCCTTGAGTCGTCGTGAAGTGCTGCCGGAGGAACTTAGTGTTGTTTCGCAGGAAAGTAATCGTGCCCGTTGATGATGTCGAGCGAGCGGAGGCCATTCTGGTCGGTCGAGGTGTCAGTCGTGAGCGTGCTGGTGGCGAGCTGAGGGAGATGGCGCGTCGTCGGCACATTTCGTTATCACGCTGCGCGGCTTTGGTGGCGTCGACCGGCGAAGTACCGCGGTCGGCGTGACTTCGCGAACTGACGGGCGGCAGGTTTCACCGGAATTACAGCGGTCGAACGAAGACCGGCTCGCCGTAGTGGGTCCGGTCCGTGCCGTGGAAACCGCAGCGGCGCCAAAAGCCTTCGGCGCCGCCCTCGACTGGTACGACGCTGGTCTCCAGCGTTGTCCAGCCACCGGCGCGCAGTTCGTCCACCAGCAGTTCGACGGCGCGGCTGCCGATCTTGCGGCCTTGGTGGTCCGCGTCGACCATGAACCTGACCAGGTGCGGGATTCCGTTCTCGATTTCCACGAGCAGAACGCCGACCGGCGTGTCGTCGCGGTAGATGGCCCGCAATATCGCGCCCGGTTCGTAGTTGCCTTCGGCGACGGTATAGGCGGCAGGTGCGACGAGATGGCGTTGGTCTTCGGCCAACCGAAGCTCGCACACCGCGCGAACGTTCTCGCGGGACAACGGCAGCAGTAGAACATCCACAGCTCGACCGTATCGCAATCCCCGAGACGTCCACGACCGCGTTATTCGACGAGTGAGCCTGCCGACCTCTCGACGGTCGCGAGACTCGCACCCGCGCCGCGTGACCGGTGTTCACGTGGAAGGATGCGCTGGTGAACGCGCGGAGCAGGAGCAACGTGGTGGTGACCGGACGGTCCGACGGTCCGGTCGTGCTGCTCGCTCACGGATTCGGCTGTGACCAGAACCTGTGGCGGCTCGTCGTCCCGGAGTTGGCCGAGCGGTTCCGGGTGGTGCTGTTCGACCACATCGGCGCGGGGAAGTCCGAGGTCGCCTCGTGGTCACCCGAGCGGTACGCGAGCCTCGATGCCTACGCGGAGGACGTTCTAGACATCTGCGCGGAATTGGACCTGCGCGATGTCACGCTCGTCGGACATTCGGTGTCGGCCATGATCGCCGTACTGGCGGTGAACCGGTCGCCGGAGAGGTTCGCGAAGCTGGTGATGCTCACTCCGTCGCCCCGGTACATCGACGACGGCGACTACCGGGGCGGGTTCAGCCGCGCCGACATCGAGGAACTGCTCGAATCGCTCGAGTCCAACTATGTCGGGTGGTCGGCGGTCATGGCCCCGGTGATCATGGACAACCCCGGGCGCCCTGAACTCGGCGACGAGCTCAAGGACAGCTTCTGCCGGATGGATCCCGAGATCGCGCGGGTGTTCGCCAGGGCGACGTTCCTCTCCGACAACCGCGACGACCTGGCGAAGGTGGAGGTCCCGACGCTCGTGATCCAGACCGCGCGGGACGCGATCGCCCCGCAAGAGGTCGGACGGTTCGTGCACACGCGGATCCCCGCCAGCGAACTGGTGACTCTCGACGCGACCGGGCACTGCCCCCAGTTGAGCGCACCGGAAGCGACGGCGGAGGCGATCACGGCGTTCGTGAGTACGCCGTGATGTGCGATAGGGAAGAGCACGGTGACGGGGAGAGCCTCACCGGAGCCGCGTTCCCGGCCTTGCTGGAGGACAGCGCCGAAGACCTGTACGAGCACGCGCCGTGCGGGTACCTGTCGACGTTGATGGACGGCACCATCGCCAAGATCAACACCACCCTGCTGGACTGGCTGGGCCATGGGCGCGACGAGCTGATCGGCAGGATGGCTTTCGCCGACCTGCTGACCGTGGGCGGCCGGATGTACTACGAGACCCACGTCTCGCCGATGCTCGCCATGCACGGCGAGGCGAGCGGGCTGGCGCTGGAACTGCGGTGCGCCGACGGGGCCCGCCTGCCGGTACTGGTGACCGCGACGGTCAAGACCGGCGGCGACGGTACGGCCCAGCTGATTCGTCTCGTCGTCTTCGACGCCCGTGAGCGCCGTGCCTACGAACAGGAATTGCTACGTGCCCGCAAGCAAGCCGATCACGAGCGAGACCGCGCGCGCAAACTCGCCACCACGCTTCAACGCACCCTGCTGCCGCCCAAGTTGATGACCGTGCCCGGGATGGCGGCCGCCGCCTACTACTATCCCGCCTCGATCGACGAGGTCGGAGGCGACTTCTACGACCTGTTCCCGCTCACCGGCGACGCGTGGGGATTCTTCCTCGGCGACGTTTCCGGAAAGGGGGCCACCGCGGCCGCGATCACGTCCCTGGCCCGCTACACACTGCGTGCCGCGGCCGTCTACGACCCTGACCCCGTCGCGGTGCTCGAAAACCTGAACATCGTGCTGCAGCAAGAGTTCCAAGGTACGGATCCACGGTTCTGCACCGTCGTCTACGGAGCCCTCAGGCCGACTGCCGACGGCTGCACGCTCACGCTCGCCAGCGGGGGACATCCGTCGGCGATCCTGATCCGTTCCGGTGGCTCCGTGGAGTTCGTCGAGACCCGCGGTGGAATGCTCGTCGGCGCGCTGCCTGACGCTCGCTTCGTGAAGACCACGGTGCGGCTTACCGCCGGGGACGTCCTGCTGCTCTACAGCGATGGACTCACCGAGGCGCGGCCCACCGGCGACCGGGATCGCTACGACGAGGAGAGACTACTGGAGTTCCTCGCCTCGGCTGCCCCGGCCGGCCCGCAGGAGACGGTCGACGTGCTGGCCGGGCTCCTCGCCGGTTTCGGCGACGGCGTGGAGGACGACACGGCCCTGTTCGCGCTGGGGATCCCCGGCGCAGGGAAAGAACGGTCGTGACCACTGCGCGATCGATTGAGGCGGCGCCGAGCAGCCTCCTTTGTGGATTGTGCGCCGGTGGCTGTTAGCCGGCCTGTCAAGGTCGCATTTCGAACGCGTCATCGGGACCTTGAGCGGGTATACCGTGCTCGCGACGTGAACGCGGCCGCAGTGGCAGTGGGACAGGAAAGAGTTTCGAGTGCCTTCTGAGGATGCCGTGAGCGGCAGGATCGATGTGTTCGCCGCGGATGGCGAGGTGGGCCGCGAGCTGGCCGCAGTGGACTGGGCGGCCACACCGCTCGGGCTGCCCGACGGGTGGCCGCTGAGCTTGCGGACGGCTGTCGGCATCCTGCTTTCTTCGCGGTTCTCCATGTGGATGGCTTGGGGGCCGGAGCTCACCTTCTTCTGCAACTCCGCGTACCGGCACAACACGTTGGGACGGAAGTACCCCTGGGCTCTCGGCCGCCCGGCGAGCGAGGTGTGGGCCGAGATCTGGGACGACATCGGCCCGCGCATCGAGACCGTGCTCTCCACCGGCAAGGCGACGTGGGACGAAGGGCTGCTGCTGTTCCTCGAACGCTCCGGCTACCCCGAGGAGAGCTACCACACGTTCTCCTACAGCCCGCTGCGCGACGACGACGGCCAGGTGGTCGGCATGTTGTGCGTGGTGAGCGAGGAGACCGATCGGATCATCGGCGAGCGCCGGATGGCGACGCTGCGCGATCTCGGCTCGGACCCCAGCGTGATCACCACCGAGGCCCAGGTACTCGCCTTCGCCGTCGGCCAGCTCAACCGGAACACCCGTGACCTTCCGTTCACCCTGATCTACCTGTTCGCCGACGACGGCTCGGCGCGGCTCGCCGCTTCGACCGGGCTCGCCGAGGGTCTCACCGTGCCGTTGCCGTCGTTGCCGGTCGAGCAGATGTCCGAGGGCGGGACGGCGCTCCTCGATCTCGACGAAGGCGGGATGGCCGGACTGCCCGCGGGGGAGTGGCCCGCGCCTCCCACCCAGGCCTTGGTCATTCCGCTGAGACAGCAGGGAGGGGTGCCCCACGGGTTCTTGGTGGCCGGGCTGAACCGGTATCGCGATCTCGACGACGGCTACCGCGGCTTCATCGAACTGGTGGCGACGCATATCGCCGCCGGGATCACCAGCGCCCGCAGCTTCCAGGCGCAGCAGCGGCGCGCGGAGGAACTCGCGGAACTGGACAGGGCGAAAACCGTCTTCTTCTCGAACATCAGTCACGAGTTCCGCACTCCGCTCACCTTGATCATGGGACCGGTGCAGGGGTTGCTCTCCAGCTCGTCGGGCCTGGACGACGCCGCTCGTGCGGATCTGGAGGTCGTCCACCGCAACGGATCGCGGCTGAGCAAGCTGGTCAACACGCTGCTGGACTTCTCGCGGATCGAGGCGGGGCGCATGCGGGCCCGCTTCGCGCCGGTGGACCTCGCGTCCGTCACCGCCGAACTGGCCAGTGTGTTCCAGTCGGCGGTCGAGCGGGCCGGTCTGCGCTTCATCGTGGACTGCCGTCCTTTGACAGAACCGGTGTACCTGGACCTCGACCTGTGGGAGAAGGTCGTCTTCAATCTCCTGAGCAACGCGGTGAAGTTCACCTTCGAAGGAGCCATCACGGTCACCGTGGCCCAGGACGCGACGGGGGCGACCGTCGCCGTGGCCGACACCGGGGTCGGGGTGCCGTCCGAGGAGATGCCTCACCTGTTCGAGCGGTTTCACCGGATCGAGAACACCCGCGCTCGCTCCCATGAGGGCAGCGGGATCGGTCTCGCACTGGTGCGTGAACTCGTGGAACTGCACGGTGGCGCCATCGTCGCTGACAGCACCGAAGGCGTGGGCACGACGTTCACCGCTCGGCTCCCTTTCGGTTCCGGTCACCTCCCCGCCGATTCGCTGGCCGCGTCCAGTGACCGTTCCGGCCCCGCCGCCACCGCGGAACAATTCGTGCTGGAGGCCGGGCGCTGGTCCTCCGATACGCCGGAAATCGCTCGGAACTCCGATACCGCGGCGTGGCGCCCGGCCACTCCAGCCCGGGTCGTGATCGCCGACGACAACGCGGACATGCGCGAATACCTGACCCGGCTTCTCACCGGGGCGGGGTACGTGGTCCAGGCCGTCGCGGACGGCGGTGAGGCGATCGACGCCGTACGCACCAGGCCGCCGGACCTCGTCATCAGCGATGTGATGATGCCGGGACTCGACGGGCTCGGCCTGGTCGGGAAACTGCGCGGCGAACCGCGCACCGCCGCGGTGCCCGTTCTGCTGCTCTCGGCACGGGCCGGTCAGGAAGCCTCCATCGAGGGGTTGCGAGCCGGCGCCGACGATTACCTCGTCAAGCCGTTCGCCTCGGCCGAGCTCCTGGCCCGCGTCCGGGCGAACGTCGAACTCGCCCGGTTGCGCGCGCGTTCCGCCCGGTGGCGTGCCGCGCTGATCGACTCGTTGCAGGAAGCCTTCTTCGTCTGCGACGAAAACGGAGCCGTCGTCGAGATCAACAGCGCGTTCACCGAGATCCTCGGTTACGGCCCGGAAGGCCTGCCCTACCGACCGGTCCACCCGTGGTGGCCGGACGCGGACACCGATCCCGACGCCTACCGGCTCGTCGCGGACGCCTTCGAGACGTTGCTGCGGAACCGCCGGGGCAGCTGCACGGTGCCCGTCGCCCACCGCGACGGGCACCGGTTGTGGGCGACCGCCAGCTTCAACCAGGTCGAAGATCCCGACAGCGGCAGACGCGTCACGGTCGGCACGTTCCGGGACGTGACCGCGGAACACTACGCGATTCAGCGGCAGAGCGCCCTGTCCGGCTTGAACCAGCAACTCGCGCAGGCGGACTCGATCGAGGAAGCGCTGATCGCCGCGATGGACGAATTCCGCCGGGTCTGGAAGGCGCGACGGGTACTGGCCGTCTTCTTTCCCGCCCATTCCCGCGACGCCGATCCGGTGATCGTCGGAGAACCGGTCCTCTGGGCGAACCTGACGACGCGCTCCCGGCACGCTGTCGCCGCCTTGCGTGACTCCGAACCGCTGAGTCTCGTGACAGGTGAGCCCGGAACGGTGGGGATTTCCCTTCAGCACCCCGACGGTGGCTTGGTCCTGTGGCTCGAACTGGCCGAATCCCGGCCGTTCACCGCTGAAGACGAGACCTTGTTGACGCTGCTGGCCGGACGCCTGGGGCAAGGTCTGGCCCGAGCGCATCAGATCGATCAGCAGCGGGAGATCGCGCTCGCGCTCCAGCACGCGATCCTTGGCCCGCACCGGCTGCCCGACGGGTTTTCGGCCCGGTATCAGCCCGCCAACAGCCCGCTGCAGGTCGGTGGTGACTGGTACGACGTCGTCGAGCTGGAAGACGGACGTATCGCACTGGCCGTCGGCGACTGCGTGGGCCACGGTCTCGCCGCGGCCACCGTGATGGGGCAGCTGCGCAGCGCGTGCCGTGCCTTGCTGATGGAGAACCCCAGCCCGGCGGCGGCGCTCAGCGGGTTGGACCGCTTCGCCGCCCGTCTGCCCGGTGCCGTCTGCACCACCGCGTTCTGCGCGGTGCTCTCGCCGGACACCGGCGAGCTGAGCTATGCCGCGGCCGGGCACCCTCCGCCGGTACTGGTCGACGCGGACGGGACACCCCAGCTACTGGAAGGCGGCCGCTCGATTCCGCTGGGTGTCCGGCCCGGCAGACCGCGTCCCGAGGCCCGCGTCGTCATCCCGCCACGCGCCACGCTGGTGTTGTACACCGACGGTCTCGTCGAACGGCGTCGCTGCTCGCTCGGCGACGGTATCGATCGCGCGGCCGCGGTGGTCGCAGCGAACCGTGATTCCACTCTCGAAGGACTGGCCGGACTGCTCATGTCCGAGCTGGCTCCGCCCGATGGATATGAGGACGATGTGGCGCTGCTGACCTACCGAAGGCCGGGCCCGCTCGATGTGAGCTTCCCCGCCGACGCGGGAGAACTGGCGTTCGTGCGCCGGGCGTTGCGCGACTGGCTCCAGCACTGCGGGCTCGAGGTCGACCTGCTCCAGAACATTCTCGTCGCGGCGGGCGAGGCCATCGCCAACGCCGTCGAGCACGGCCATCGTGACGATCCCGATGGCCTCGTCCGGCTCCAAGCGTCCGCCTCGGCCGAGAGCGTGACCTTGATCGTCAAGGACAGCGGCTCATGGAAGACTCCCAGCCCGGACGCGAATTCCGATCGCGGACGCGGTTTGATCCTGATGCGTGCCTTCATGGACGAGGTCACCGTCGAACAGGGAAACGCCGGAACAACCGTCCAGATGAAGGCGAGGTTTTCCTGATGAGCACTGAACTCACTCTCACCACGGACAGCCGCGAGGACGGCGTTGTCCTCCTGATGGCCTCGGGCGAGATCGACATGAGCAACGTCGAAGCCTTCGGCGAAGCCCTCGCCGAAGCGACGCGAAAGGGCACGGCCGTCGTCGACCTGCGCGGGGTGGAGTACCTCGACAGCGGCGGCATCAACGCCCTGTTCGCCTATGCCGACCGGATCCGTATCCGCACCAACGCGCTGCTGGTGCCGGTGCTCACCGTCAGCGGACTCGCCGAACTCGTCGACGTCGAGCGGTGATCGCCGGCGCTCACGTCGGAGTCGAGTGGTGTGCCGCCCCTGGATCATCGGTGTCATCGCGCTGCTCACCAGCATCATGTCCGCAGGTCGGCCTGCGGAATGGCGTGGGATCGGCCAGCGGTAGCGCCGTGCCGCACTTCTGCTCGGCATGATGTCCTGTGTCGCGCGACCAGGTGGTCGTGACCCCGGCCAGAACAACCTCAAGGTTCGCGATCGGCCGACCCGTCGTCGGCGGTGTACGGCCTGTGAGCATTCCGCCGAGCACCTGTTCGGACGAACAACGGCTGGTCGCAGGTGGCGGTCCGGGAACTCGGGCACCGGCGAGACGCGACGGCGAGGGAGTGCCATCGGCGTGAGCTCGACGCTGGCACGGCGTCAGGCCTGCTTTCTGCAACGCAGCGGGACCGGCCGGCACGCCGCGGCCGCCCTTTTCCTCGAATTCAAGGGAAACAGCAGTCCTCGTGCCAGGCCGCCATCACCAACGTCAAGGTGTTCGAGGTCCGGTAATCCGTGAGGCCAGCCCCGGGTTAGTGCTTTCGGAGGGAAGTTCACGCTGGGATTCATCCGGCGCGACGAACCGGGCCGCCCGCGAATCCTCTTAGGGTCGTCACCAGCGATGTTAGGAGGGGAAGTATGCGCAGGTGAACCGCGGTGACCTGCCAGGACGCGGCCGATCTGGCAGACCGTGCCGGGCGTCGAGGCCGGAATACCCTTCCGTCCGGTCGAACCAGCCGGTTCGGGCGAGGCCGGACCTACCTTCGGGAGTGCGGACACCGGTGCCGAGCAAACCGCATACGAGTCTGAGCCGCGTCATCGAAGCACTCGGGGGCGTGCTCCTCGAACCGATCGCGGTCGGCCGGGACTCCCGGCGCCCCCTCGGCGGCGTGGTGATCCACGACCCGTACGACGACGCCGAGTTCCCCGACCGAGCAGTGGTCCTCGGGGTCGGGGTGCGCGATCCCGGTGAGATCGGGAAGCTGCTGCACGAGGTCGGCGAACGCGGCGCGTCCGCGCTGATCGTGCGCTCGCCGATCTCCGCTCCGGCCGAGCTGGGGCGGGCGGCCGCGTCCTCCGGGGTGGCGTTGGTCGGGCTGGCGAGCAGGGCGTCGTGGACGCAGCTGGCCGCGATGCTCCGCACGTTGCTGGCCGAGGGCGACGTCGGCGACGTCTCCCCGGAGGCACTCGGCGGAATCCCGACCGGCGATCTGTTCGCGCTCGCCAACGCGATCGCCGCGCTGCTCGACGCGCCGATCACCATCGAGGACCGTGACTCGCGGGTGCTCGCTTTTTCCGGCCGTCAGGACGACACCGATCCGCCGCGGGTCGAAACAATCCTCGGCCGCCAGGTACCGGAACGCTACACCCGTGGCTTGGAACGGAGCGGTTTCTTCGACCGCCTCTACCGCGAGACGGGACCGGTCTATTTCCATCCGGACGACGACGATGGCGAGAACCGCCCCCGGGTGGTGGTCGCCGTCCGGGCGGGCGATGAGGTGCTCGGCTCGATCTGGGCCGTGGTCGATCACGCGCTGAGCGAAGAACGTGCGGTGGCGCTGGTGGAAGCTTCGAAGATCGTGGCGTTGCACCTGCTCCGGCTGCGGGCCGGAGCCGATGTCGAACGTCGGCTGCGAGCCGATTTGATGAGCACCGCGCTCGAAGGCGGGCGCCGGGCCCCGGAAGCCGTCGCGCGCCTCGGCCTGCTGGGCCACCCCGCCGTCGTGCTCGCGATGGGTTTGCTCGACCCGGCCGACGACGGCCCCTGGCTCGCTACCGAACGCCAACGCGTCACCGATGCCCTCGCCATGCATCTGAGCGCGGTCCAGCCGCGCTCGGCGGTCGCGCTCATCGGCGAGGTCGCGTACGGAATCGTGCCGGTGCCCGGAAATCACGGCGATCATCAGGAACGCGCGGTGCGCGTCGCGACCGCTTTCCTGGAACGAATCGGGCACCGGGTCTCCGCGGCGATCGGCGTGGGACCGCCGGCACTCGAGGGCGCGGACCTGTACGACTCCCGCAGCGGGGCGGACCGGGCGTTGCGGGTGCTGCTCGGCAACGGCGGCTCCAAGCGGGTGATCACGGCCGAGGACGCGCACGTCGACGCGCTGATGCTCGAGCTGGCGGACCTTTCCGCGGCCCGCGGCGATGCCGCGACCGGGCCGATCGCGAGGCTGCTGGCCTACGACCGGGAACATCAGTCCCAGTTCGTGCACACGCTGCGGTGCTGGCTGGATTCGTTCGGGGACGTCAACGCCGCGTCGGCGGCGGCATATGTGCATCCGAGCACCTTCCGCTACCGGTTGCGACGGCTGGCCGAGGTAGGCGAAATCGACCTAGACGACCCCCGGGACCGGTTCGCGGCGATGGTGCAGCTGCATCTGCTGCTCCATGGCATGTGGTCCGGAGAAGCCTGACACCCCTGTCCGTGCGGATGAACTTTCCCCGCCGGTCTCCTCGGTTCCGACGAACAAGGGACGTCCTGCCGCGACTTAGCATTCCCGCAACGCCGGACCATCCACACCGGACAAGAGGTGCGCATGTCGAAAATCTCCGAGATCGATTCCTGGCTCCGGGAGAACTTCTCCCTCTTGCTGGACAAGCACCAGGTGCCCGGTGCCGCGATCGCGGTGTTCGCCGATGGCGAGGTCGTCGAGCACGCGGCGGGTGTCGTGAACACGGCCACCGGAGTGGAGTCCACAACGGAATCGGTGTTCCAGATCGGGTCGATCACCAAGGTCTGGACGATCACGCTGATCATGCAGCTGGTCGACGAGGGCCTGGTCGACCTCGACCGTCCGGTGCGCGACTACCTGCCCGAGTTCCAGGTCGCCGACGCCCGCGCCGCGGCCACGATCACCGTCCGGCAGCTGGCGTGTCACACCGGCGGGTTCGAAGGCGACGTCTTCGCCGACACGGGGACCGGCGAGGACGCGGTGGCGAAGCTCATCCCGTTGCTGTCGGACGTGCCACAGCTGTTCCCGCCGGGCGAGCGGTTCTCCTACAGCAACGCCGGCTACTGCGTGCTCGGCCGCATCGTCGAGGTGCTGCGAGGCAAGTGCTGGGACGACTGCGTGCGTGAACGGCTGATCGGCCCGCTCGGCCTGACCCATGCCGGCTGCGGGGCCGAGGACGCCATCCGTCATCGCGCCGCGGTCGGTCACATCCTGCCGGAATCGGGCGGCGAGCCGGTGCCCACGAAGGTCTGGTCGCTCGCCCGCTCCAACGCACCCGCCGGTACGACGCTGGTCATGCGCCCGCGCGATCTGCTGACCTTCGCCCGCATGCACTTGAACGAGGGTAAGGCCGACAGCGGTGTCCGGGTGCTGTCGCCGGAATCGGTGCGCGCGATGCGCGAGCGGCAGGTCGCCGTGCCGGATCTCGGCATCATGGGCACGCACTGGGGCCTCGGCTGGGTGGACTTCGGCTGGCAGGGCGGCACGGTGGTCGGCCACGACGGCGGCACGATCGGCCAGTCGGCCTTCCTGCGGATCGCATTGGAGCGCGACGTCGCGTTCGCGTTGCTGACCAACGGAGGGGTGACGCTGAAGGTCTACCACGAGATCGCCGCCAAGCTGATGCGCGAACTCGCCGGGATCACGGTCCCGCCGCTGCCCGAACCGGATCCCGCACTGGCCTCGGCCGATCTTTCCCGGTACGTGGGGGAGTACTCGTCCCGGGTCGTCTCCACCGTCGTCACCGCCGAGGGCGGCCGGCTCTGGCTGCGGCGCACTCCGAAGGGGGAGTTCGCCGACCTCGACGAACCCTCGGGCATGGTGGAATTGCTGCCGTGGCACGGTGAAACCTTCGTCGCCGTCATTCCGGAAGTCCCCGGCGCCTACGTGGCCCACGAGTTCGTCGGCGACGACGGCACCGGCCGGGCCCGGTTCCTCCACACCGGACGCGCGGACCGGCGGGTGTCGCGATGAACGACATCCGCGAACGGATCGAGGCCGTGTTCGCCGCCGCGGGTGCTGAAGGGTCGCTGCACGCGAGGGAAGTCGGTGTGCCGGACGGTGCCGAGGTGTCGGTCGGCGCCGACGATCAGGTGGTCCTCGCCTCGGTGTTCAAGATCCCGATCGCGCTCGCGTACGCCCGCGAGGTGGTGGCGGGAAGGCTCGACGAGACCGAATACACGAAGGTGACCGCGCGATACCGGATCGGCGGCATCGGCACCGCGGGCTGCGCCGACGACGTCGGGATGACCTGGCGCGACCTCGCCTGGTTCATGCTCACGATGAGCGACAACGCGGCGACCGACGTGATCTGGAACCGGATCGGCCAGGAGACGATCTGCCGGGTGGTCGCCGACCTCGGACTGACCCGCACCCGGCTGATCGGCTCCTGTGAGGACTCGTCCCTGATCGCGCTCGAGGAACTCGGCGGGACCGACCTCGCCGAGATCGACGGCCTGCTGGCCCAAGCCACCGAAGAACAGGTGCGGAACCTGTCGATGTGCGACCCGGAAAGGGAAACCTCGTCGACGCCGCGTGAGACGACCGAACTGCTCGACGCGATCTGGACCGACCGGGCGGGCGAGCCCGAAGCCTGCGAACGCGTCCGGACGATCATGGCTCACCAGATCTGGCCGCACCGGCTGTCCTCCGCATTCCCCTCAGAGGTACGGATAGCCGCGAAGACCGGGACGCTGCCGGGCATCCGCAACGAAGCGGGAGTGCTGACCCTGCCCGACGGCCGCCGGTTCGCGGTCGCGGTGTTCACGCGCGCCCATTCCTTCGACGATCGCCTCCCCGCGGTCGACGCGTCCATCGGCGCCGTCGCCCGGCTGGCAGTCGACCACCTCCTTGCCGAGAATGCGACACAGTAGGAGAACTCCCATGAAAACTGCTCGGCACACCGCCGTGACGGCAGTCGTGGTGGCTTTGACCGTGAGCGCCTGCGGGGCCCCGGCGAACTCCGGGACGGATCCGAACGCGAACCGGAACCTGGCCGACGGCAAGACTTTCACCTATGCCGTCGCTTCGGATCCGGGGACGCTCGACCCGGCGCTCACCGTGCTCTCGATCGCCGGTGAGATCGGTCGTTATCTCTATGACGGGTTGCTCGGCGTGGACGGAAAGGGGCAACCCGAAGCCGGGCTCGCGGCACAGTGGGAGGCCACCACGACCACCGCGTCCTTCACTCTGCGCAAAGGCATCACCTGTCCTGACGGGAGCCCGCTCACCGCGAAGGACGTCGCGGCGAACATCAACTTCGTCGGCGACCCGGCGAACAAGTCGCCGATCGCGGGCAACACGGTGAAGGTGGGCACGAAGGCGGTCGCCGACGATTCCGCGGGCACCGTGAAAATCACCAGCGGGGCACCGGACGCGTTCCTGCTGCGCAACGTCGGCAACGTCCCGATCGTCTGCGCGAAGGGCCTCGCCGACCGCACGACCCTGGCCAAGGGCGAGAACGGCACCGGCATGTTCACCGTGTCCGAAATCGTCCCGAACGACCACTACACGCTGACCCGGCGCAAGGACTACAACTGGGGTCCGGGGACCTTCGATCCCGGGCAGAAGGGCTTGCCGGACAAGGTGGTCATCCGGGTCATCCCGAATATGACGACCGTGGCGAACCTGCTGCTGTCCGGCGAACTCAACGCCGCCCAGGTGATCGGGCCGGACCAGCAGCGGCTGCGGGCGCGCGGGTTGTTCCACGCCGACACGACCGTGGCGTTCGGCGAGTTGTGGTTCAACCAGGCGCCCGGCCGGTTCGGCGCGGACCAGGCGATGCGCCGCGCATTGGTGCAGGCACTCGACCTCGCCCCGGTCGCCAAGGTGCTGACCCGGGACGCCGGCGCCCCGGTCCGGGGCTTGATCACCATGGAACCCCTGGCGTGCACCGGCGACTCCGCCACCGGGCACATCCCCGGGTTCGACCTCGCCGCGGCCAAGGCCGCGCTCGAGGCGGCGGGCTGGAAACCGGGCCCGGACGGCATTCGGATGAAGGATGGCAAGCGCCTCGCGCTGACCGCCATCTACGGCACGCAGATCGGATCGACCATGGTATCGGCCGCCGAGCTGATGCAGCGGGGCTGGAAGGAGGCGGGCGTCGACGTCACGCTCAGGGGCCTGGACAGCCCGGCGACCAGCCAGACCCTGTTCGCCACCGGCGACTGGGACCTCTCGATGGCACCGGTCAGCCTGAACCTGCCGAGCCAGCTGACCCCGTTCGTGTCCGGCGGTCGTCCCCCGGAGGGCACGAACTTCGCGCATATCGACAACCCGCGGTACGACGCGCTGGTCGCCAAAGCGGCCACCCGGGTCGGGGTCGAGGGCTGCCCGGACTGGCTGGCCGCGGAGACGGCGCTGTTCGAGGACCAGGACGTCGCACAGTTCGCGAACTCGGTACTCCCGACCTTCGGGAACAAGGCGCGGTTCGAGATCTCGAACACCTTCCTCCAGCCGACGTCGATCCGGATGTATGCCTGACGACCGGCGTGGTCGCCCCTTCGCCCAGCATCTCGGGGTCGGGCTGCCGACGGTCGGGCGCTGCGAGCGCGGAATACTGACGCCGGATGCCAGGAGACGTCCTCGAATAGCCGGGTCACTTCGAGTGTTTGTTGACGACCCTGCTGTCCTCCTCGACCCGTCGGCGGCGAAACTTGTTGTCAGCTCCTTCGGTCACGCGGCGTGCGGTTAGCGCGCCGTGAGAACGATCTTCCGCTCTTCGGGTGATCGTTTCCTCTTTCCGCTGACGAAGCCTCCTCTTGGAGTGGGTGAATGGCGTTCTGAGGAAACAACTCTGGGGAGGGAAACTATGCGATGGAAGACATCGCTGGTCGTTTTCGTCATGGTTCTCACGGCCTCGTTCGCCGCCGCAGCACCGGCTTCGGCGGATCCGATCACCGCGGAATCCACGGCGGAGTGCGAGCGCGGGGTGAACGGTTTCGTGGACATACCCGACGGTCTCACTGGCGAACCGGTCCGCGTCATGGTGGTGGGCGGGCTCATGACGGTGACCCTGTACAAGGGCTATGTCCAAGGGCTGCGCGGGTGGGCGCACGCGCGCGGCGCCACGCAGGCGGGCGACCTGGTCTGGATGGACTGGACGAAGAACGGCGGCCAGAGCTGGATCCAGTGCGGGCCGTTCGTGATCCCGCATGCGCAAGCCACCAAGACCAGCGCGGCGCAGCGGACGAACCCATCGCCGACCTGGCAGTTCCGGGCCTGTGGCATGTTGCGTGACCAGCCGCGGACCACCAAGTGCACCGAACCCTGGTGGTGAGAGTTCAGCACCAAGCACAGCGAGGACTTCCGGTGTCCGCCGCTGCGGCGCCGGATGAACCTTGAGATACCACGTGTCATTGCAGTAAACGTGAACGTTGGCCGTGGGGAATGCAGGAAGTCCGGCGTGGTGAGCGGGTCCGGCGCCGACGATCGGTAGTTGTCCGGTCTGGCTGAGGGGAGCCGCCGCGATCGTCTGGTGGGCGGGGTGACAGGCATGGACCATGAACACTGGAGCGATCATGAATTCTTCTTCGAATTCCGTCCCAGGGTGCCAGTCCGGGGAGGGGAGATTAGCCGGTTGACAGTGCCGCCACCGTCGTCCGTGCCGATTCACCGACAGTTGCCGCCCGGAGTCCGAGACTTCGCTGGCCGGACCAAGGAAGGCATCATCGGGTCTATGGCAAGGTACCGGCGCGCGTTTTCCCGAAAACTGAGGTCTTCGGCCTGCCTGGATTGTCGGTGCTGGATGTGATGATCCGCGGTGGAGCCGGTACCGATCGACCGCCCGTGTCCAGGCCGGCGGTATCGTCGCGGCTGGGCTGGCGAACGCCACGGATTCCCCGCCCACGGTCGTCGAGGTCAGGCCCGGTCGGACGGTGAGCAGGTAGCGCACTTCGCTGATGACCGCCTCCGAAATGTCCTCCGGAATGGCGTCGCACCCATGGGTGTAGACGACACGGGCTGCGTCCAGTTCGTCCGGCCATCCGGGCTCGCGCAATGGTGGTCCAAGAGGACTCGAACGCGGAGCGGCATGTTTTCCGGCCGTTCGTCGGCAGTCGAGTGTTCCCCTGAAAGTGACCCGTCCGGGTGGCGTCTGCCCGACAGGGAAGCCGATGGTGCCCATTGTGACGCCCCGGCAGATCGGCGAGCCCCGAACAGTGTGACGGTATTGTGCTGTTCTGCGGGAACGTGCGTGAAGTTCGATCTCCGGCAATTCACGTTGGCGAGGTGCCGCATTCATGAATGAGCGCGAAGTCGACAGGCAACGACTCGGGTCGTCCGGTCCGGCCCGCGACCGGAGCACTCGTCCCCGGGCCACGGAAGACAAGCTCCCGCCCGGTGTGCTGCCGGGCGTGGCGAACGTGGCGAACCTGCAACGCCTCGCCGGGAACAAAGCCGTCACCGCCTATCTCGGGGCGAAGAAGCCCGGGCTCACCGTCCAGCGCGACGTCAACAAGCGAGGTACCTTCGCCGGCTGGGGCGGGACGAACGACAGCAGCGTGATGGTCAACGCCAACGCGTCCGTCGACGTCGCCGACGGGAACCGCTCGGTCAGTCATCCGGCCTGGTTCCTCAGCAACGCCACGGAGACGGTCGAAGTCGATCCCGGAGCGACGGGAACCGTGCAGCTCCGGCTGCCCTGGTATTGGCACCACCACGGCATCGTCCAGGAACCCGGCAGGCTCTACGGCACGAACGAACGGCACATCCACGCCGGTGGTGGTCCCATCGACTATTGGGTTTCGGCGCCCTTCACGGTGACACCGGAAGGCCGAGTGGCCTTCGCCAACACCACTCCCGGCGGCACGATCGGTGCCGCCGGGTACCTCGAAGGGGTTCCGACCATCACTTCGCTAGACGGCGAGAATTCCGGCACTCTGACGGTCAGCGTCGTCTTCCTGGCGCTCCAGTCCACCACCACGACGGACACCGGAACGAGGACGACGACCACCACGCTCACCGGATCGGGGACCGGAGCCGCCACCCCGGGCGGAGTGGGGGGATCGCTGACCACGGGCGGCAGCTACGCGGTGAGCGAGGCCAATTCGCACGCGGTCGGAATGACGGTGAGCGGCACCACCTCGGTCACGTGCAGCTTCGCGGTCAACATCCGGGTGCGGATCCCGCCGAAGATCACGAAAATGAAGACCATCTTCTATTCCGCCGAGGGCAGGTTCAGGTCCGGAAACGACGGCATTCTGGGGGTGAACGAGTGGTGGGCGTCCCTCCCGGCGCCGGTGCGTGAATTGATCGTTTCCGGGCGGAAACCGGTGCGGATCACCGGCCGGGCGAGCCAGACCGGCAGCCCGGAGCGGAACGAGCGGGTAATCGCCGGCCGCATCGACGACATCACCAGGCGCCTGCACAACGTCGCGGGCCGGATGGAAGTCGTGCCCGACAGCGAGTTCACCGTGCCCAACGAGCGGTCGGTCGTGATCAGGGTCGAGTACACGGCCGCCGAGGCGCGGGCCGGGGGAGCGGGATGAACGGGAGACAGTGACGCTGGGCGTCCTGGGGGACGTCGAAGTATGGGTGTACGGCGAGCGCGTCGACATAGGGCACAGCCGACAGCGCGGTGTCCTGTGCGTCCTGCTGGTCGATGCCAACCAAGCCGTCTCTGCCGATCGCCTCATCGACCGGGTCTGGCTGACCACCCGCTGGACGAACGTCTCACCGGCCTTCTCATGCTCGCCGCGTACGCGGCGGCCGCCAGGCCGCGGCGCTACGCCACTACGACAGGCTGCGACGGCAACTGGCTGAGGAACTTGGCGCCGACCCCAGCCCACCTGTCCGTGAGCTGCACGAACGTATCCTCCGCGCGGACGCCGGGTTGCTTCCGCCACCCGCAGCCGCGCCGATGTCGAGCCGATTTGCCACATTGACGACGTGAGGGAATGCCTCGCCGACACCGCAGAAGGGTCGTGTTCCGGCCTGGCTCGCGGTCCTGGCATGCGCAGCCGGGGCGAGCATGCTGATCGCCGCGGATTCCCCGCCCGATCGCGTGTCCACCGCACTTCACGCGGCCGTCTCGCCAGAGACCCTGCCGCCTACGGGTGGCTACCGGATCAAGCTCGCGCACTCGACGCTGTGCCTGTCCGAGGACAGCGGTCGGGTCTATCAGCGCGACTGTGCGCGCGCCATGCCGACGATGGCGCTGCGCCTGGTCCGCGACGATGTCTATCGGATACTGACTCACCATCCACGGTTCGGCGGCGGCTGCATGGGCGTGCCGAAGGCATCAGTCGAGGCCGGCGCGGCGGTGTACAACGGCTTCTGCGACACCGGAGCCGCCGAGGACTTCCAGCTGGTCCCTAGTGAGAGCCCATCGACGGGCTTCCGACTTCATGCGGCGCACAGCAACCTCTGCCTGGGCGTGCTCGACGTGTCGATGGCCGACTGGACACCAGTGTTCCAACTGCCGTGCGACTCGTCCGGGGCCGGCCAGACCTTCACCTTCGAACCCCGCGCCGGACAGCGCTGGCTCGCCTCGAGCACGCCATCACGGAGGCATACAGGCACATCTTGGCCGTGGAGCGGCCACGGCTCCAGGTCGCCTTCCACGCCGAAGCGGCCCGACGCGCGCATGTCCTTGCCCGGCACGGGCGGGCGGCACCGCTGCATGGCCCCGCGCTGTGGCCCGGTCAGCGATCCGGAAGTCCGCGACGAGGGTTGCTGGTCGGAGGTGACCTGGCCGCCGTTCTCGCGCCTCACTATTCGAGGAGAGGAGCATCAACCGGCCCGGCTCGCCACGTTTGGGCGAGGGGTCCGAAGCCGCTAGCGCTTCGGAAGCCGGTTCAGCACGGAGGCGGCGACGGCGCGTACCCGCTCGCAGGCCCGTTCACCGCTGTATCCCTGCAGCCACACGGAAATGTACTCGGCGTCACCGTCCGGGAGGGTGCGGTGCGGCCAGGAGAGCTGACAGGAGGACTCGGAGTCACCGGTCACGTAACCGGTGACTCCGTTGCCGAGATCGACGGGGTCACCGTTGTCGTCGTCGATGTACAGGCTCCGCTGGACTCGCACGTCCAGCTGTTCGTCTCCCCGCTGCCACCGGCAGTTCCGCAGGCCCGCGGCGACCGCTCGGACGTCGGTCATGGTTTGGGCGACCACGGTGGCGTCAGGGAGAGCGCAAGGGTCGAGGGGGAGTACACCGGCCGCGTCGTCCTGACGATCGACTTCGCGGGTGCGCAGGCGGGCGAGCACGACGGTGAGCGCGCTGTCCGCGACCGCACATTTGTCGCCCACGTTCGTGTCGTTGTAGAGCATCACGTAAAGCGCCGGTTCGTCGGTGATCGGAATCAGCGAGTGGCAACCCCTGCTGAAGGAGGCGCGCAGCAGCGGTAGTCCTTCGGCGGTGCGGTTCGTCGTGCCGATGCCGCCGTTGACCACGGGTTCTCCGAGCCGGAGATCGAAATAGAGGCCCTTAGGCCCCTTGTAAGTGCACCTGTCCGGTGACATCGGGTTCGAGTCCGGCTCCAGCGCGCCGAGGTCCTCGGAGTACCGGCCGTCGAGCACCTTGCACGTGTCGACACGGCGGAGCCGGTCCAGGGTCAGCGCCTCGGCCACCGGCATGGTCGCGGTGCCAGGATCCGGTGGTGAGGTGATCGCCTGGATGACGACGATCAGGGTGCCGATCAGGGCGGCGACCACCACCAGCGCCACGGTGATGGGCAATCCCGGCCGGCGTTTCTTGACCGGCAAAGGTCTCGGGGGAGGCTGCCACGCGGGAATCGGCAACGAGAGCACCGAGCGCACTTCCGCTTCTTGATGCCGGATGCGGGCGTGTACGGCCTCGGGCCAGGGTTCGGTGTCCGACAGAACAGGACCGAGGAAGTCCTGTAGCTGTCCGGGGGTGGGCCGGCGGGCGGGGTCCTTGGCAAGGCACGGTTCGGCGATGCGCCGGATTTCTGTTGGCACGCTGGAAAGATCGGGTTCAGTGTGGACCACGTCGTAGAGCGTCTGTGGTGCCGACGCGCCGCTGAAGGGACCACGTCCGATGGCTGCCATGACCAGGATGGAGCCGAGGGAGAACATGTCGGTGGCCGGGGTGATCGGGCCGCCTCCGGCTTGTTCGGGCGACATGAACGCGGGCGAGCCGATGATGGCACCCGTGTGGGTGAGGTTCTGCGCTTCTTCAGCGGCACGGGCGATGCCGAAGTCGATGACGCGGAGCCCGTCGCTGGAGAGGATGACGTTGCTGGGCTTGAGATCGCGATGGATCAGTCCGGCCCGGTGAATGTCCGTGAGTGCGGCGGCGAGTCCGGAGGCGAGCCGGCGAACGGCTTCCACGGGGAGCGGGCCGGTCGCGTCCACGGCCGTGCGCAGATCGGGCCCGGTGACGAAGATCGAGGCGAGCCAAGGAGATTCGGCTTCGTGGTCGGCGTCCATGACGGCGGCGGTGTAGGCGCCGGAGACCAGGCGTGAGGCGGCGATCTCCCGGCGGAAACGTTCCCGGAAGCCGGGGTCGTGGGCGAACTCGGCGTGGATCTGCTTGACGGCCACGAGCCGGCCGTCGGGGGCGAGTCCGAGTAGGACCCTCCCCATGCCCCCTTCGCCGAGTTCGGCGATGATCCAGTGGGGACCGACCTGCCGGGATTCACCGGCACGCAGAGGTTTCACGGAGTGGTCCTAGGGTTTCGGCAACCAGGTGAGCAGCACACTGACGACCTCCTCGGCCTTGGCGCAGGCTTGTTGCATGGTCCTGCGGCTTCCACGCTCGTACGTCACCTTGACGTTCTCACCGAGGCGCTCGCTCATCGGCCGGTGCTGCCAGGTCAGGACACACGCCGGAGGCCCCTGCGGTGGACGCTCGTCGCGATACACCGTCGTACCGCCGACCTCTACCGGCACGACGCCACCGGCGGCGGCCTGCTCCGGTCCGTGTGGCGGATACCCCTGCTCCACGGTCAGACGGAACGTGTCGTCGCCGTCGTAGACGCACTGGTGCAGATCTTCGAGGACGGTGGCCCGCACGGGGCCGATCAACCGAGCGACCCTTTCGGGCCAGAGCAGCGTGCAGGGGTCCAGCCCGATCAGCGACTGGGGGGCCATATCGCGTCCGTGACCACCCGCGCGGATCCGCCGCACCGCCTCGCCGAGTCCGGCCTTCACCACAGTGCACTTCTCGTCCGAGGAGAGAGAGCCGCGGATCTCGGTGAGGAGCACGACGCTCTGGAGACCGGCGACCGGAACGGCGGCCGCGCACGAATCGCCGAAGGTGCTGGTGTACAACGGCAGTCCTTCCAGCTCCCCGGCTGGAACGCCCTCGATCAACCTGGGGCCGATATCGAGTTTCAGGGCACCGTAAAGGCAGTCCAGTCTTCGTCCGGGCGAAGACGCCGTCAGCGCACCGAGCATGGGCGCCTCCCAGCCCGCCAGCACCTTGCACAGGTCGACCCGGCGCAGGTTGTCCGGACCGAGCGGATCCGGGTTGACCGGCGTGGTCACCGCCGTTCCGGGCGGCGGCGCCGGCGCGGCCGTGGGTGCTGGCCCGGGCCGTTGCGGCAGGTTCACCGCCACGACGACGGAGGCGACCACCAGCACGGCCGCAGCCGCGGCCAAGGTGGTGTAGAGCCCGCGTCGGGAGCGCTTCGGCGCGGGCGGGTTCAGCAGTTCCCGCACCTCGGCCTGCTGCGCGTCGATCAGCTGGGGCACCGGCGGTGGCCACGGGGCAGCCGCCGGCGCGATGGGGCCGAGCTGACGCAGTACCCAGGCCGAGTCCGGCCGGTCACCGGGACTCTTCGCCAGACAGGGTTCGACAATCCGGCGCAGGTCCTCCGGAACCCGGCTCAGATCCGGCCGGGTGTGCACGACGTTGTAGAGAGTGTGCGGAGTGGACGATCCGGTGAACGGGCCCTGCCCGGTCGCGGCCATCACCAGCAGGGACCCGAACGAGAACAGGTCGCTCGCCGGGCCGATCTCCTGTCCGCGTGCCTGCTCCGGCGACATGAACCCGGGCGAGCCGATGATCGCTCCGGTGTGGGTGAGTTCGGAGTCGCCCTCGATGGCACGGGCGATGCCGAAGTCGATCACCCGCGGACCGTCTCCGGTGAGAATGACGTTACCGGGCTTGAGATCGCGGTGGACCAGCCCGGCGCGGTGGATCTCTCCGAGCGCCAGCGCCAGCCCTGCGGCCAGGTACCGCAGCGAGGACGGCGGCAATGGCCCACCGGCCGTCACCGCCTCCGAGAGCGAGGGACCCGGTACGAACATCGACGCCAGCCAGGGAGTCGGCGCTTCGGGATCGGCGTCCATCACCGCGGCGGTGAAGGCGCCGGACACCATTCTCGAAGCAGCGACCTCCCGGCGGAACCGCTCGCGGAAACCGGCATCGTGGGCGAAGCCCGGATGTACTTGTTTGACGGCGACGAGCCGCCCGTCGGGCGAACGGCCCAGCAGCACCCGGCCCATTCCGCCCTGGCCGAGCACGGCGAACACCCGGTGACGCCCCACCTCGGTGGGTTCACCAGCGTTCAGAGATTTCACGACGCCCCCTCGATAGAGAGCGATGATACAAAAGTCGACGTGCTCATCGGCGACAACCATGGAAAGGCACGGCGCGTTCGTCTCGGTATTCACCGCAACGGGTTCGAGCTGAATCGCGGCGCTTGCGGAGCCTGGCCCGGCGGGCAGGGTCGAGGATCAATATGGTAATGCCCCGAGCGGCCCGGCTGGTGGCGGGATGCCGCCGATTGTCACGAATTCAGCCGGTGGCGATCCAGTTGCATGCGTCGCCGATGCCCCGCCTGTCCCCGGATTGACGACCCGTTTCGAGCAGCTGAGGCACGCATCCGGTTCTAGGAGTCGAAGCGACGCCCCGGGAAGAGCCCTGCTCTCAGAGTGGGCGGGCTCGGACGGCTCCGCCACCACGGCGCCGTCCCCTCGCGAGACATCTGACGCCTCGACTTTCAGGGATCGCTCTGTGGTGGTAGTTCGGCCGACCAGGTTGTGGCGTATCCGGCACCTTGGCGAGTTTGGGACCGCCTGTCAAGCTGATATGTGACAGACGAGCAAGATGTGGCACATGGGGGTCTGATGGATACAGGCTTTGGGTCTGACGGCGGCCTCCGCCGCTTAGTGGCCGTCGTGTGACGGCGGGGGATTCTGCTGTGTCGGCAATTTGAACACGTGCTGTACCGGCGGCAACACCTGTCTGTCGCCGACGACATGTGGTCGTACGCCGTGCATTATGCGCGGAATTGGCGCGCCTTGAAACAGTGAGCTCGTGTCGGGTTCGCGGCTCCGGACCAGCACCGGTACCTTGGCGCAGGTCACCGCGACCCAGGCCAGGGACGCGCCCGCTCGTGTCCACAATCTCACCATCAATGCCCACCACACGTACTATGTCCTCGCCGGAGACACTTCGGTCCTCGTTCACAACTGAGGTTCCCCCCCCCGTTCGCCGGACACGGCGGGTGTGGGGTCAAGCGGTCGCGTCGGGTGGCGTAAATTCACTGGTCAGCGCCGGTGAGCGACTTTTGGAACCCCACAGGCGATCCACACGAACGTGTCCGACGACGTCACGAACTGGCTTATCGCCTCCAGCGAGGACTCCGGGCTTCCGGGATTACGACGGAATGCCGGGCCACGAGTTGTTTCAAAGGTCACTCGACGGAGAACCGACGAGTGGCTCGACAGTCGGTCGTCGAGCGGCCCCCGCGGGCGAGGTCGGGCCGTTCAGCGGCGGGTGATGACCTTGCCGATCAGCTGGAACGCTTGCTTGAACGTGATCCTCGGCAGATACGCTTTGGCGATGGCGTTGCCGACGCTTGGTAACGCCGCCACCCGCGGGTAGGCCATGTACAGCGGGAGGTACGTGGGCTGGAATTTGGCCTTGAAGGCCAGGAGCGACCGGAATCCGTAGACGGGTTCCAGCGTCTTGCCGACGACGTCGAGCAGTCGTTGCAGAACCGCGGTCTGTTCGTCCCGGTCGAGCCGCGCGAGTGGTGCGCCCGACAGGCTGAGGTACTCGGAGCCTTCGTCGCGGCAGCGGATGACCATGGACGCGATCAGGAATTCCATCACGCCGGGGAAGGCGTCCGGGCCGCGGCGCATGAAGTCCAGTGTCCAGGCCACGATCCGCCCTTTGTCGCGGACGGGGAGCCAGCTCGTGACGCCGTGGACACGCCGCTCGTCGTCGACCGCGACAAGACAACGGACGTCGGGGTCGGCGAGCTCGTCGAGGCCGCCGAGGGTGAACCTCATTTCCGGTAGTCCCTTGTCTGCCAGCCAGTCTCGGGACAAGGCTTTGATCTGGCCGGACATCCACGGCGGAGCGTCCGCATAGGACAGCCACTCGGTGGTGACACCGAACTTCTTGGCCTTGTTCATCGCGGTGCGGATGTCCTGCCACTTCTTTCCCTTGAATTCCAGGCCTTTCAGCGGGACGACGGTCTCTTCGGCGACTTGAACCGAGTTCCACGCCGGCAGGTCTTGCCGGAGTTCGTCGGTGATGCTGTAGAAGCACGGTGTCCACCCGTTGCGGACGCAGAATCGGGAGAACTCCTGTGCGGCGGCGCCTCTCGCGGCGGGTGCGCCGACCGGCTCGCCCGTGGTGAGCGCGACGGAGGAGATGACGCGGTAGGCGACGACGGCCTGGCCGTCCGGAGCGAACCAGTAGTCGTTGCCCGGCCAGGTGACCATGTGGGACATCGAGGTACCGCCATGGGCTTCGAGCAACTCCCGGGCACGGGCACGGTCGGACGCGCGTCGTTCGACGATGGCCTTCCTGAACGTGATCAACCCGCCGGTGAGCACGACGAGCCAGAAGAGCACGCCGATCCACTGGTGCAGCATCGTCGCGAGCCAGCCGTTGGGCAGCACCGTCGTTTCGATGGCGCCGAGGTAGCCGGGCGGAGCGAACCGGGTCGGGAGGTCCGTGAGGATTCCGCCGATCGTCGCCGTCGGTTCGAACTGGTCGCGTAGCAGGTAAGCGCCCCAGACGTAGACGACCGCACAGATCAGCAGCGCCTCGGCCGCGAGACCGGCGAACCTGCGGTAGGTACCCCGTGGCGCCGACACGTCGAACCTCGCCCTGGTCACCATCAGCAAGACGAGGATGGCGACCGGCTGCACCAGCGGGGCTAGTGTCTGTACCTAGTCCACTGTGGACCGTGGCGACGGCTCGTCCGCATAGGACGTCAACAGTACGGAGCCGAGCCCGACGAGCGCGAGGTTCAAGGCCATCGTGGCCCACCAGGCGAACTTCCGGCCTCTGCGCAGCCCCTCGGCCAGTACCAGCAGCAGAACGACCGGGACGACCGACATGAGGGCGGAGCCGAGACCGCTCATCCGGACCTCGGCGCGCAGCCTGCGGCATTCCACCAGCGCGCCGGGATCGGCGCACGTGGAATCCACGAAGCCGGGATCCGGTTGCGATCCGACCAGGAGGTACTGGAACACCGAGAGGGGACCGCTCGCGGTCTGAGACACCGCGGCGACCAGCGGGCCGACCGCCGAAGCCGCGACGGCCAAGGCCACCAGTAGCCGGGCCTCGCCTCTGGACGGCGGTGACGGCTCCTCCGCACTTTTACGTACTGTCAGCATGCCGAGCGCAAGCCCGATCAGAGCCGCGAAGACCTGGGACAGCTGAATCAAGGAGCCGACGTACAAGGCGAGCATGATCACGGCCAGCAGGAGGATCAGGCGCAGGCGCCTCCGCCAGACAGTGGACAGCGCGGAAGTTGCGGCGACGGCGACACCGACGGCACCGGCGGATGGGCCGACCTCGACCGCCGACAGCAGATCGGCGGACCACCATTCGTCGGCGCCTGAGCCGATGACGATCACCGCGGTCGCCGTCGTTCCCAGCACCTGGGTGATCAGGAAGACCGACATGGTCCGCACGGTCGACAGGTGCCGTTCGGCGAATCCGCACAAGACCGCGACGAGTACGGTGTTCCCGAGGTACTGGGCGAGTCCGCCGGACCAGAACGTCGAGGTGAACGGTGTCCACCATTGACCGCGAAGCGCTTGGTCGAAGCCGAAGCCGACCTTGTCCAGCAAGGCGCCGGACGGCCCGGACCACAGGCTCCCGGTGGCGAGCCCGATCAGCCAGAGCAGCACCACCATGGTGGTGGTGAAGGGGATGCCCAGCGGAAGCCGGGAGACTTTGCCGAACGATGCCTTCACTGCTTGACCAGTCCCATCCGGCCGGCCAGCCAAGCGAGTGAATCGCTCAGCCCGGCGGACCATGCTTGCCAGTTGTGCGCCCCCGGCGTTTCACGCCAGGTCACCTTGATCCCGTTGCGCTG
Source organism: Amycolatopsis sp. TNS106 (assembly GCF_019330265.1). NCBI lineage: Bacteria > Bacillati > Actinomycetota > Actinomycetes > Pseudonocardiales > Pseudonocardiaceae > Amycolatopsis > Amycolatopsis sp. TNS106. Next base: position 1,345,303 of record NZ_CP024972.1, read on the forward strand.
AGCGGCTTCGAAGACGCGCTTCTGCTGCGGCAAGAACACCGAGTCGGACCTGCCGACGCTGAAGACGCCCGCGGATCCGGGGTAGCTGTGTGTGGTGAGCAGGTCGACCGGGTTGAACCGGCGGAACGCTTGCTCGTCCCCGCCGAAAATCTCGTCGACGGTTCTGGCCCGCGAGCCGAGGGTCGGTTCGTCTTGGCCGGAGATGTCCACGAAGGTGGGAAACACCGCCGGTTTGCGCAAGGCCAGCTGGAGTGCGCACGTTCCGCCGTAGGAATAGCCCGCTACGGCCCATTTCGAATTGTCCGGGTCGATTTGCAGGGTCTTCTTGATCCAGCTGGGGACATCCCCGGTCAGGTAGGTCTCGCTGTGGCCGAGACGTGAATCGACGCAGAGCGGGTTCGCGAAGGCGCTCCCGGTGGCGTCCGGCATCACGACGACCGGCGCGAGTCCCTTGTGCGCCGCGGCGAACCGGTCCATCAGCGTCGCGATCTGACCGCCGTTGATCCAGTCGCGGGGCCCGCCGGGCTGTCCATGGAGCAATACGAGCACTGGCAGCAACGGGCGAGGCGAGGTCCGGTAGGCGGGCGGGAGGTAGAGATACGCGTCGCGGGTAACCGGAAAGCGGGACGCCGTGGCGGGAATGGCAACCTGGGTCACCACCCCGTTCTTCGGCATCGTGGACGGTGGGTGCCAGCCCTCGAGCAGGGGATGTCCCGCTGATCGCGGAACGGGCCGACCAGGCACCGAGTGCAGGCTCGTGAACGGGACCTCGTTGGCAGGCGGCAGTTCGAAGGCGGCCGTGTCATGACAACCGTGTAAGCCGCGGATGGACCAAGATCGGATCGTCGTTGGCGATCCAGGAAGGCCCTTTCTGTGATGGAGAACACATCTCGCCCGGCCGGCTCGTCGTCGGCTGAAGTGCTTGCCGGAGCGCTTCCGCCGGGGGTATTGGACGCGCTGGTCAAAGAAGCGCACGCGAGCGGCGGTTCTTTGGGTGTGCAGGAATTGCTGAATCAGATGACGAAAGCAGTGCTCGAACGCGCGCTGGATACCGAAATGACCCATCATCTCGGGTATGAGAAAGGAGATCCCGCCGGAAACGGCGGCGGGAACTCCCGGAACGGCCGGTCGACGAAAACGGTGTCCACGACCAATGGGCCGGTCGAGCTGGCGGTGCCCCGCGATCGGAACGGTTCGTTCGAACCGGCGATCGTGCCGAAACGCGCGCGTCGCCTGGGGAATATCGACGAGGTGATCTTGTCGCTGTATTTCCGTGGAATGACGACCCGTGATATTGAATCGCACCTTCATGAAGTTTATGGCGTGAACGCCTCTCGGGAACTGATTTCCAATGTCACCGAGGTGGTCGCCGACGAGATCGCTCTGTGGCAGACGCGTCCGCTGGACGAGGTCTACCCGATTCTCTACGTCGACGGCATCCGCCTGCGGATCAAGGACAAGGGTGTGGTGACCACGAAGGTCGCCTACCTGGCCGTCGGTGTGGACGTCGAAGGCCGCAAGCATGCCCTCGGCTTGTGGATCGCCGACAGCGAAGCCGCGAAGTTCTGGGCCAAGGTCGTCACCGACCTGCGCAACCGGGGCCTGCGGGACATCCTGATCGCCTGCTGCGACGGGCTGACCGGACTGCCTGACGCGATCCGCGGCGTCTTTCCCGACACCGTGGTCCAAACATGCGTGGTCCACGTGATCAGAAACGCGATGCGGTTCGTCTCCTACGGTGACCGCAAGAAAGTCGCCGCCGGAATGCGATCCATTTACACCGCACCCACGCTCGAGGCCGCCGAGATCGCACTCAAGAACTTCGACAAAGAATTCGGCACCCAATACCCCGCCGCAGTCCAAGTCTGGCAGCACGCATGGAACGAATTCACCCCATTCCTGGACTATCCAGCCGAGCTACGCCGAGTTGTCTACACGACAAACCTGATCGAGAACATCAACTTCCAGCTCCGGAAACTCACCAAGAACCGCGGCCACTTCGACAGCGACGCCGCCGCCATGAAACTTCTCTATCTCGGACTCCGAAACATCACCAGCCACCGCGGAGGACCATCAGGAACCGGAACCTGGGGATGGAAACAAGCCCTCAACACACTCGTAGTCCTCTTCCCCGGCCGTCTACCAATCCATTAGAATAACCACACAAGCATCCGTGGCTTACACGGAAATCATGACAGGGCCGCGGAGCCCTGTCCGAGTTCCTCGGGCGAACGCGATCGCCGAGCGATGGGTAGGCAGTGTGCGTCGCGAATGCCTGGATCGGATACTCATCGTCAACCAGCGTCACCTGGAGCAAGTGCTGGCCGCGTATGTCGATCACTTCAACCGGCATCGGCCCCATCGCTCCTTGAATCAACGGCCGCCCGATCGAGTCCTGGTACCCGGCCGCGTGACCGGCACGGGACGGGGTTCGTCGGCGTGATCGGCTCGGCGGACTGATCCACGAATATCAGCAGGTCGCATGACGTGACACAGTTCTCGGGACCCACACGCCGGACCCGCCGTCGCCAGCCGCGACACCCACCTGCCCGGCATCGCCTCCGGCCTCGACGCCCCCGCCCTCCCCGGCATGACCGCCTCCGAGATCACCGCCGCGCCGACCTCTGGGCCACAGGCATCTCCCCGGACGAACACCCCATGCAATACCTGCGCGAATATCTCGACAGCCGGCGGCGCACTCACCACCGCCGCCGTCACCCGGGCCGGGAACGGCGCTACGATCTGGGTCGCCGGAGCCGCCACCCACCGCCAACGCCCCGCCACCGCCGGCGGCATCACCTTCCTCAACCTCGAAGACGAAACCGGCATGCTCAACATCGTGGTCACTCAGTGCCTGTGGGACCGGGAGCAGAAGATCGTGCGCAGCTCACCCGCCCTGCTGGTCCACGGAGTCGTCCAATCCCACCAAGGCGTCACCAGCCTCTCAGTCGACCACTTCGAACCACTCGGCCTGAGTGGGCTTGCCGGAAAATCGCGAGATTTTCGTTGAGAACAAACAAATGCAGGGTCTTGTAGGTCTCAATTCGCGCGGCCAATTCTCGATGATCTTGACCAACGGTTGGCCAATATGCTATCGAACTGAGACTGATCTTGGCGACCATAGCGGACGGCGAGGCCTGGATCAGACAAACGACCTTGGACAGCCAGGAATACTGATTGCGTCAGCGCCGCACCACTCAAGCCGGACGCTGTCCGTGCACGACGGCTGCCGCGGTTTCGACGAGGTTCCGCTGGCCAGGCGTGATCTTTTTAGTCCGCGCCTGGCCCACAAAGCGGCCCAAGTCTGCCCGGATGGTGGCGGAGTCCAGTTTTCGGATCGTGGGCAGGAGTGCCTCGATGACATGGCACGCCTGATCGAGGTGATTGATGCCGGCCATGGCAGTGGCCTGCCGGACCGTGAAGCGCGTGCGGGAGTTGCTGTTGTGTGGGTACGAGGGGTGGCGCTCGAGTTCGATAGCGAAGAGGTCGGCGGCGTGTTCGAAACGTCGGAGGCTGGCCATGCATGACGCTTCGATGAGGCGTGGGTTTCCGTTGTCGATGCGTGGGCCCCAGCGGGCCTCGTGTTTGTTGTCCTGTCGAGCGTGGTCTCGCGAGCGCTCCAAGGCTGCTTGGCAGGCCCCGTAGTCGCCGGCGGACGCGTGACATTGGGCTTCGCGCCGCGCTGCGTGGGCACGGATCAATGACGTGGCGGCAGGATGGCTTGACGCCTGGCAGGCCAGCTTGATCGCGGTGGCGGCATCGCCGCGGTGCTCGGCAATGAACGCTTTGCGGACGAGAGCATAAGCGGCCATTGTCTCGTCTCCGCCGTTCGCGCCCCAGCGAACCGCGAGCTCGGTCCAGTGCAACGCCCCGGCGGGGTTCCCTGCCTCCTGCGTCATCCATCCTGTGTACTCGGCGAATTTCGAGGCCAGCAGCCAGATTTCATCGCGCCCGTCAGCATCGGCCCGAGCAGCGGTCTCTGTCAGGATTCGCGCGATGGACCGCAGCGAGGTGTCCACGAATCGAGGACCGGCGGACCTGCCGATGTCCTTCAGCTCCTCCAGGATCCGCCGGTATCCGGCGATGACCGGGTCGAGCTCGACGGGGCCGTCGCCCGGTGCGTTGTGGCGAGCGGTCTCGACGAGTTCGATCAGTGTGCCGCCTGCGCCGAGCGCCGCGTCGCATGCCGCAGCCGCGGCGGACGTCGGGTTGCGGCGCCCGCTCTCCAGATTGCAGATCTGACCCTGGGACACATTCGCGCGCCGAGCGAGCTCACGTACGGTCCATTCCCGCCGTGCGCGAAGCCTTGCCAGTTCGACACCGAAGTCGCCCATACCGGCCAGGGTAGGCGGTGGCGCGGGTGGAACACAAAACGGTGAAGGACGTCCGATCGCTATTCAGATCAGGTTGAATAGCTGGATAGAGGTCAAGTCCTGCGTTCGGCCGATACGGTATCTCCGAAGCCTTTGTCAAGGTGGCCTAAGGGGGTGGGGCGGTATGCCCCGTGTGTTCCTGAACTTCCGCAAAGCGGACTCGCGCTGGATGAGGGACCGCGTCTATCAAGCCTTGGTCGACCGGTTCGGGGAGGGCGAGTTCTTCAAGTCGGGCGAGTCGATCCCGGCGGGTGCCGATTTCGCCGAAATCCTGCGGCGCCAGGCCGCCGAGTGCGAGTTGATGCTCGTGCTCATCGGCACGCTATGGCTCGATGCCCGTGGCGACGACGGCGCGCGGCTCCTCGATCGGACCCATGATTGGGTCCGCGTGGAGATCGCGACTGCGCTGAAGGCGGGAAACCGCGTCGTCCCTGTCCTCCTGGGTGACGGGACGATGCTGCCCGAGGCATCGGCGTTGCCACTTGAGATCGCAGAGCTCGGCAGGCTGCAGTTTGCCCGTGTTCCGGAGACTCACCTCGCGGAGGGGCTTGACCGATTGTGTACCGCGGTGGGGGCACTGCTGCCTGATATCGGGCGTGGGCCGGCGGCCGGCACGGAACCTGCCGCCGAATCGACGGTGACCATGACAGCGCATGTGTCCGGTGGAGGCAGTGCGTACCAGGCGGCGCGCGATCAGACGATCAGGCTGGCTTAGGAGTGGGGACGTGGACAAACTCGAAGCGGGTGATCTCCAGCAGGCAGGTCCGTATTCACTGATCGGTAAATGGGGCACGGCCGGTGCGGGAGAGATTTTCGTGGGACGCTCGGACGACGGGCGTGTCGTCCTGGTCACTGTGGTCAAGCCTGAGGTGGCTGCGGCTCCGGAATTCCGGGAGCGGTTCCGGGCTCGTGTCGAGGCGGCCCGGGCGGTATCCGGGGACTTCATCGCGCCGATGGTGGATGCTGACCCGGACGCGCAGCCCCCCTGGTCGGCGACCGCGTTCGTACGGGGATTGCCGCTTCGGCGGGCGGTGAACCGATACGGCCGGCTGGCGGAACCGGCCCTGCGGAAGGTCGTCGCAGGGCTCGCCCAGGCGATGACCCGAATTCATGCGGATGGATTGATCCACGCCGATGTAGGGCCGGACTCGGTGTTGCTGACGGTAAACGGACCTTGTATTTCCGCATTCGGCACTGTCGACGCCGGGTCACCGATGGACGACATGTTCGATCTGGGCGCAACGGTGCTGTTCGCGGCCTCGGGAAGTGAGCTTGAGCGTGTCCGGGGCGCCGAGCTGGACACGGTCACCAGCGCGCTGCCGACGTCGCTGCGCGAGGTGATCGGCGGCTGTATGGACCCGGATCCCTCGAGACGGCCCACCGCTGAGCAGGTCGTCGACTATCTCGACCGCCAGGATCTGCCGTTTCCTTCAGGAAACTGGTTGCCGGTAGAGCTGACTGCCGAGATCGAGGTACTCGCCGCGGCAACGGAGTCGAGAACGGTCGGCGGCAAGATCAGCCGTCGACATATGATCGTCGGTCTGGCTGGAGGCGCGCTCCTGATCGGTGGCGCGGCCGCCGCAACCGTGGCGTTCTCCTCCGAGGACCTGTCGCCGACGCCCGCCGGCCCCTCGGTGCGGACGCCTTCACCAGCGACGTCGTCGACAGGCGAACCGACTCCGGTCATCCTGGACGCACCGGATGCGACCAAGGCATGGACGGCCGCCGGGGGCAGCGCCCCGACGTACCTTGAGGCCTCCGACAAGGTGGTCATGATCGTCACGGACCAGACCACGGCCTTCGTGGACGCCTCGACGGGTAAGCCCGCGCTGCGCGCGCTGAACTCCACCAGCATGTTCGGGTCGAACGATTGGTCCCCGACAACGTATGCGGGTGGGGTCTTCTACTATCTCTGCGACCTGCCGGGTGGGCGCCACACGGTGGCCGCGGTCGACGGGACCACTGGGGACGCGAAGTGGGCGACCTCCATGGCCATGTCCGATGCCGGCAGTGCCTCGACCTACCACGCGAGATATGTCGCGGCCAGTGGCAACACCGTGTACGTGTGTGGGCGGGTGCAATCCCGGACGTCCTCGACCTCGGAAGAGACGACCGGTTACATCCGGGCGTTCGACGGCGCGACCGGCAAGGGACTGTGGCGGGTCGAAGGTACGGATATCAATAATGTGCTGGTGCCGCCATCGGGCTCGCACCTGCTCGCGGCGTCGAGCGTCCCGAGAGGCCAGGCGGGCCAGGTCCAGATGATCGACGCCGGCAAGCAGGGCGCCCGTGGCTGGAAGACAGCCATTCCGAAAGCCGCGTACTACTTCAATACCGGCTGGCCGTTGACGTGCTACGCCGCTGGGCTCTTCTTCTTCGCCGGTGGTTCCGGCGGTACACTCTTCGCCGTCGACGCGGCGACCGGTGTGGAGAAGTGGCATCAGCCGTTCGAGGCGAATAGTGGGGACCAGGTCCGGCTCGGCAGCCTGACCGCGAGCTTGGACGGCACGACGATCTACGTGCCGGTGGGCAGCGATCTCGCTGCCGTCAGTTCCGCCGACGGGACTCTCAAGTGGGTAGCAAGGCTCACCGGAGCCAGCCGCATCGGCGGCTCCAACATGTTCAACGCCTCTCTCAGAACCACCGGCAAGAGCGCGCAGTGCTCGGCCGACACCGTGTTCGTCACCGACACGGCCAAGACACTGTGGGCCATCGACGCGGCCACAGGCAAGGCCCGGTGGAAGTACAACGACCCAGGGCAGCCTGATCTCGGGTTCAAGTGGACCGTGGGTGGTGACCACGTGTTCATCGCCTCGAATCTGACCTTGACCGCGATCTCCACCCACGGAAAATAGGACGGCGACGGGGAGGAAGCGTGGATATCTCGAATATGGCTGGGGAACTAGCATCGGCCGCCGCCGAGCATTTGATCGATCTGTTGGCCACGGACGGCTGGGCCGCGATCAAGGCCTCGGTCCTGTCATTGTGGCGGCATTCGCATCGTGAGCCCGTCGAAGCCGAACTGACCGAGGCCCGCGCCGATTTGGTGCGGGCCACAAAGGCCGGTGACAGCGTGGAACTCCAGGGCCTGCTGGTCGCCGAGTGGCGGGCACGTCTCGCCAGGCTGATCGCGGAGCGACCGGAGGCTGCCAACGAAATTCGTACGCTGTTGTTCGAGATGTCACGTGATGCGGGATCAGCGGGGCAGCAGACCGCAGCCTCGATGACGCTGAAGGCGAGAGTCTCCGGCGGCGGCGACGCCTATCTGGCGGGCAGGGACATGACCATCGCCAAGGGCGGGGCCGAGTGACCGAGCCGGACGACCGCACTCGATCCAGCGGACACCCGCTCCGGCAGTCGATCAAGCTGGAGGCATCCGTCACGGGCGGGGGAGACGCCAACCTGGCGGGCCGGGATTTGACCATCATCAACAAGCCCGACGGGCCGCGCCGCACCTGGCCTGGTCCGGAAGCTCGCGCGATGCTGTGTCCGTATCCAGGGTTGATGTCATTCGGCGAGGAACAACGGGACTGGTTCTACGGCCGGGACCAGATGATCCACACCGTCTTGGAGCGGATGGACGCCCGGATACACGAGGGCGGTCCGCTGATGCTGATCGGTCCGTCCGGGGCGGGGAAATCCTCGCTCCTCGCGGCTGGCGTGCTCCCGGCGCTGGGTGGAGGCCGGCTGCCAGTGAAGGGATCGAGCGAGTGGCCACGGTTGCTGCTCACCCCGACGGCGTCCCCCGCTCTGGCGCTGGCCGTCGCCGCCGGAGCTGATGCCGACGATGCCCGCGGCCAGGCCGAGTCCTGGCGGTCCGATCCAGCGCGGTGTTCGCTGGATTTGCGCAGGATGACTGGTTCCGACGCCGCGTCGAAGGCCGGCGAGCGTCCCGAGACTGGTCTGATCGTGGTGGTGGACCAGTTCGAGGAGGTCTTCACGGCGTGCGCCGATGAGGCCGAGCGTGAGTGGTTCGTCGAGGTATTGGACCACCTGGCCAAGCCCGCGGGCGATACCGCGGTGGTACTGAGCGTGCGTGCGGACTTCTACGCCGCCTGCACGCCTTATCCACAGCTTCGGGCGGCACTGCAGGCCGGACCGGTGGTGCTGGGCCCGATGACCGAGAGCGAACTCAAGGAGGCGATCCGCCTTCCCGCCGCGGATGTGAACCTCGAGGTCGAAGACGGCTTGGTCGAAGTGTTGTTGACCGACCTCGGAGCGGTCGGAGGCCTGGCAGGCGCGGGCGCCGCCGGTCGGTTGCCACTGCTGGCACACGCGCTACGGGCAACCTGGCAGCAACGCAGCGGCCACCGGCTGACCGTGGACGGATATCGGGTCACCGGCGGGATCCAGCGTGCTCTCGCCAATACGGCGGACCGGCTGTTCGACGCGCTTCCGCCGACGAGTCGCGACATCGCACGGTGGGTGTTCCTGCGACTGGTCACCGTGGGACGCGACGCGGACGACACCCGTCGTCGAGCCAGATACGACGATCTGCTCAGGCACGCACCGGATCCGGAGGCGACCAAGGCTGTCCTGGACAACTTCACCCGCGGCAGGCTCCTGACTCGCGATCAGGACGCTGTGACGATCACGCATGAGGTGTTGATCCAAGCCTGGCCGCGCCTGCGGAAGTGGATCGAGCAGGACCGGGACGGCAACCTGGTCCGGCAGGACCTCGAAGAGGCCGCCGCTGCCTGGGATGACGCCGGGCAGGAGCCAGGCGCGTTGTATCGCGGCAACCGCCTGGAGCTCGCTCAGACCTGGGCCGAAAAGCACACGCAGGACCTCAGCGCCGAGGCCCGCGAGTTTCTGGCCACCGCCCAGCGCCATCAGCGTCGCGGGCAGCGGCTCCGGCGGTCAGCCGTCGCGGCGATCAGCGTGCTCGCTGTGGTCGCCTCTGTCGCCGCCGTGGTCGCGTTCGTGCAGAACGCCAACGCGATCCAAGCTCGCGACGAAGCTGTCAATGCCGCCGTCACCTCAAAGTCTTTGCAGCTGGCGCCCACCGAGCCCGCGCTGTCCGCGCAACTCGCCCTGGTCGCCTACCGCATGAACCCGACCCCGCAGGCGACATCCCGGTTGATCACCGCTGAGAACACGCCGATGGGTATCCGGTTGCCTGGATCCAAGGGCTCTGCCTACACCGTGGCCTACAGCCCGGACGGGCACACGCTGGCCGTCGGCTACGTGAACAAGAACATCGTCCAGCTCTGGGATGTCTCTGACCCCAGCCACCCGGTCGCGTTGGGCGGGCCCCTTCCCGAAGACGCTTCCGTCGACTCCGTCCTGGCGGTCAAGTTCAGCCCGGACGGCCGCACCCTGGCTGTCGGTGGCCATTCCAACCACGTCGGTAACTCCGGCTCCGGCGGCTTCGTCGATTTGTGGAATCTGACCAGCCCCAGCCATCCGGTCCTGCTGGGCCGGCCGGCGAGCGTTGGCGTGAGTCCCTTCGACTTCATGAGCTCCTTCAATTCGCTGGCATTCAGCCCGGACGGCCGCACTCTGGCCGCTGGACGGGCCGCTGGAATCGTGAGCCTGTGGAATGTCGCCCGCCCCAGTGACGTCACCTCGGAAGGAGAGGCGTTCGCGACCTGTATGTATCTCCGTTCCTTGGCGTTCAGTCCGGACGGTCGCACACTCGCGGCCGCCTGTGGTGCCACGGCGGGCACTGGCACCGACACCATCGGGCTGTGGAACACCCTCGACCCGAGTCACCCGAAGCTCCGAGGCGAGCCGCTGACCGTCGGTAGCGGAGTCAATTCGGTCGCGTTCAGTCCCGACGGTCACACACTCGCCGCCGGAGTCACAGACAACACCGTGCGCCTGTGGAGCCTCACTGACCTGGAACATCCGGTCCCGTTGGGCAAGCCGCTGACCGGGCCCGCCCAAGCGGTGATGTCGGTCGCGTTCAGTCCCGACGGTCACATGCTGGCCGCAGGCAGCGCCGATCACACCGTCCACTTGTGGAATGTCACCGCCCCGGAGCGTGTGTCACCATTGGGCAAGCCGCTGGCGGGTCCTCCTCTACCGGTCATGGCGGTCGCGTTCAGCCCTGACAGCCGCACTCTCGCGGCGGGGAATGCCGATGGCAACGTGGATCTGTGGAACCTGCCGCCGACGCAGCTGATCGGCGGGGGTGGCAACCTCGCTTCGGTCGCGTTCCGCCCGGATGGCCGCACCCTGGCCGCCGGGAACCAGAACGGCACCGTCAGTTTGTGGAATACGACTGATCCCAGTCATCCGGCCCCCAGAGGTGCGCCCTTGGCTGTGAGTTCCCAGGCGGTCAATGCAGTGGCGTTCAGTCCTGACGGTCGTACCTTGGCCGCCGGCGACAGCGTCGGCACCGTGACCTTGTGGAACATGGCCGAACCTGACCATCCCGTTCGCCTCGGAGAGCCACTCACCGGAGCCGGCGGGCTGATCTTCTCCCTCGGGTTCAGCCCCGACGGCCATACCCTGGCCGCGGCCGGAGACGACTACGAGAAGTCCTCCGGTATCGCCCTCTGGAACGTCAGCGACCCCGCGCATCCCACCACCAAAGGCGAGATCCGTACGGATCACACGAGATCCATCGTGTCGATCGCGTTCAGCCCTGATGGTCGCACGCTGGCCACCGGCGGCGACAGCAGCACCCACGAGGTCGGTCTGTGGAGCACGACGGCTTTCGCACCGTCGGTTCGCATCGGTCAACCGCTACCTCAACCCGCCGGAACCCATACCTGGGTGGCCTTCAGCCCTGACGGCCACACCCTGGCCACCGGGAACAGCAATGGCACCATCACCCTCTGGGACAGCACCGACCTTAATCACCTCACCCCGAGAGGCCAGCCCCTGGTGATGCCCGGCAGCAGCCTCTGGTCGATCGCGTTCAGCCCTGACGGCAAAACCCTGGCCGCCGCAGGCCATGCGAGCGTGGGCACCATCGCATTATGGAACGTCGTCGACCCCGACCACCCGACCGAGATCGGTGAACCGCTGACCGTCGCCACCGGACCCGTCTCTGTGTTGGCGTTCAGTCCGGACGGTCACTCCCTGGCCGCCACCACCGACAACGGGGTCGCCACTGTCTGGAACCTGAACGTCGAGGCCGCGATCCGGGCCATCTGCGCGAACAGCGCCGGCGCCTTGAACAGTCAGAACTGGAGCACATACGTCCCGATAGTCGAGTACACGCCACCCTGCCCTCAGGCATGATCGGCACAGTTCACGAGAGCAGAGAACATGAGCGACTGGTGAAGAAGAACGTTCGAATCGTGCTGCCCGCCGCAGCATGCATCAAGGATCCACTCTTGGAGCTGCGCGAGCTCACGCTGTTGGGCGCGGCTCCCACTCCGAGGGTGACACAGCCCTGCGCCAGCGCACCGACCAGCACGCCACCGACGGGTACCTGCCTGCGGCAGAACCACGACGTCGACCTAGTGTCGGTGCCCGCCAACTGGGTCCGGATCAGTTTGTCCACAGCGACACCGACGACCGTGACGAGGTCCCGTCCAGAAGACGGAGGCGATCGTGGCGGCACAGCAGCACCAACGATTCCATATCCCTGCTCGCATCAGGTCGAGGGACTGTAAACGAGCGGTGTAACTCCCGCTCATGCCGATGAGCGGACGTTAAGGTCGACGGGTGGACGATGTCTCGGTGCGAACGGCGCTCTTGGTGGCGAAGGTGGCGGAGTCCCATGGTGTCCTGCAGCCGGGCGACTGGCCGGATGTGGCGGTCAGCCTGCTTCTTGAGGGCATTGAAGATCCTGAGATCGCTGAGCTGGCGGGCCTGAGTCGTCGGGTGAGCGGGTGGGACACTGAACCGCTGGTGGCCGCCGCGTGTGAGCGGTACGGGGTCTCAGTTCCCGGCCAGGATGAGTCAGCGGATCTTGTCGCCCGCTTGATGGCGGACGACCTTCGTGCTCGGCCGGCCGTGGTCACCGCGCCGATGATTCGCCTCATGGCCCGGTTCGGGTCGCCGGATTTCGACTCGGACTTGGCCAGCCGTTGCTTGGCCGTGGAGGAGTACCTGGATTGCGACTGTGCAGAGGTCGATCTCGAGTTCGAGGTGGAACTGCAATCGATGCCGACCCTGGGGTTACCCGCGCCCGTTGTGCAGGCAGTCGCGCGATCACTGCGTTCGACTCTTCCGACGGCTCAACCCCCTCACAGGCATCACGACTGATCGCGCGAGGTTCGAGCCCGGGAACGAGGCGTAGCCGGGCCGCAGCTGACGCACTGACATGCCGACGAGTGCGTAACTGAGCTACTGAAGAAATGTGATGTCCTTGAAGCCCATGTCGCGGATCTTCTCGGGCGAGAAGACGACCATGATCTCGTCGCCTCCGACGAACCACACTTTTCCCTCGGTGAAGTCGAGACGCACAGCCAGCGGCACGTCCACGGCGCGCGCGGGCTCGACGACGGTGCCGTCGGCTCGCCGGCTGCCGTTGCTCGCTCCGGCCGGATTCGAGGTGACGCGCAGCGAACGGCTCAAGCTCGGCACGGTGGAGCGGGTGGCGGCCGTCAAACGCCCGGCCCGGCCCAGCCAGCTGACCGTCACCAGATCGCGCCCGGACGAGCCGAGATCCGGCGGCAGGTCCGGGTCGACGCCGAGTTCGCGCAGCGCGGTGGCCGACTCGGGTTCGGCGTCGGCGGGGAGACACAGCCGCCTGCGGGTGACGTCGGTCAGTTCGGCAAAGGTGGCGTACTCGGCCTCCGGTTGGCGGCGCCACCGGACCGTGGTGGGTTCGATGTCGAGTTCGCTGAGCGTGGCGAGGAATTCCTCGGCGGTCGGTCCCGTGGGACGGTCGATGCCGTGGAAGCGTCGCCACAGCGGGTTCAGTTCGGTGAGCGGGTGCGCGGCGCCCACTTCGACGATCACTCGCCGCCGGGCGTGTCCGGTCAGGGCGTGCAGGAAGGGGCGCGAGTCGGCGACGTTGTAGACGACGTTGCACGCCAGGATGGCGTTCTCGGTTCAAACGTCCTGATGGGACGTGGGGGAGCCGAGCCGGGTTCGACTCAGAGAAGGCCGCCGAGGCGTGGGGTGTGGAGCAGGAGGCGCTGATCCGGCGCAACCTGTGGCTGGGCCCGCGGGAAGCGGAGATGTTGTTCGGCGTGTTCGCCGAGGAGTTCATGGACGCGGTCGGTCCGCGGCTGGAGCCGACGACATCGGCGAAGTACCGGTCCTTTCTGGACAACCATCTGCTCCCACAGTGGTCGTCCTGGCCGCTGGCCGGGATCTTCAACAGCTACGTCGAGATCGAGAAGTGGCTCTCGGAGTTGTACGAGGACTACGCCGACTCGTCGGTGGCGTCGATCTTCTCGCTGTTCTCGACAATCCTCGGTGCCGCGGTTAAGGCTCGGAAGATTCCTGCGAACCCGTGCGCCGGGATTCGTGTCACGTCGGGCGAGTTCGAGGTCGAGAACCTTGTCGCGACGCCGGTGCAGGCGCTGAGGGCGTCGATGCGTCTCTACGAGAGCGGGCTTGAGCTCGCAGGGTTCGTTCTCGGGTTTCGTGCTGTGCAGCCGTTGCGGCGGTCGAACTTCCGCAACCGCTACTGGCGCCCGGTGTGGGACGGCAGTGACGCTGAACACACGCGGTCGGCGGAAGTGGTGCAGCCGATCCTGCCGACGTTCACCTTCCACGAGGGCCGGCACAGTCACAGCACCTGGCTTGCCGAGGACGGCATCCCCGAGGTTGCCCGTCGGGCGCGGCTGGGGCAGAAGATGAAAGGCATCGCGAGGGTCTACGACCACGTGACTCCGCTGATGCGTCGTCAGATTCTGCAGGCGCTCGAGACCCGGTGGATCGGTTCGTTGGTCGCGCTCACGCCGAGTGAGCGGACGAAGCTGGGGAGTGGTTCCCGCACCTACACGCCACGTTCGGGGACATGCGGCTCGAGACGGCTCCGAAGGCCACCGGATGCCGTCTTGAGAACGACTGAGGCCCCGCCCCTCCAAGGAGGAGCAGGGCTTCTGACCTGAGAAAACAGATGGTGCGCGATACTGGGATTGAACCAGTGACCTCTTCCGTGTCAGGGAAGCGCTCTCCCGCTGAGCTAATCGCGCGAGGTGGAGACGGGATTCGAACCCGTGTACACGGCTTTGCAGGCCGTTGCCTCGCCTCTCGGCCACTCCACCGTGTCAGGCCCGAGAGGGCCTTCCGAGCGGATGACGGGATTCGAACCCGCGACCCTCACCTTGGCAAGGTGATGCGCTACCAGCTGCGCTACATCCGCACATCCTCGGTTCGGATGGGAGGTCAGAACCTCGTGGTTCTGTCTCTCACCCCGTCGCCGTGGTGTGTGTGAACACTATCCGATCCCGAAAACGGCCCTGCAACCGGGGTGCCACTTGCTGTTCGCAAGCCCGTCATCAGGCCAGATCGTGGGGGATCAGGTGGGTCAGGGCATCGTCGACGTCGACCCAGAGGTGCTCGTTGCCCGGGAGCACGACGTCGTACGTCCGGTCGAGGAAGTCGGCCAGCTCTTGAGCGGACGCCTCGAACATGGCGTGCCCGGACGGCGAGTTCAGTTCGATGAGGACGGACTCGGGGTCTTCGACGGAGGGGCGGATGCGTACGTCGCCGTCGCCCGCGTCGGCCAGGAGGCCGTCCGCGAGGAGGTCGCGTGCGTAGACCCACTCGACCCAGCCGGCGCGGCCGGTACGGAAGGCGGCCACGACCGCGTAGGGGTCGCGTGTGTCGTATCGCAGTTCCACCTTGACCGGAACCGCGGGGGTCCGCGGCGCCAGGAGGTCGAACACCGCCGTCGAGCGGAGCGTCACGTGATCGTTGCGCATCGTCCTACCCTTCGTCTCCTTCCCGGCCCGGTCGAACCGAGTGGCGATGATGTGACGTATCGGCCGGCCGATCGGAACGCGGTTTTGCCGCAGATCACCCGGACGGGGTCATCGGACCCCGGGTTCATCCTCCATCACCCCATCATCACCCGCGCGACGCGCAGCCCTACATGCGCCCTGCAGGCAGTCCACATGTACATACTGCGCGGTTTAGTCGTCACGCGATAGCACCGTCGCACGAATGTCGAAACGCGTCGCGGGCACCCCCCGGCGGGGACAGCCCCGGCTAGCTCGTGGTTGTTCGCTCCGTATTTGCTGGTGAGCGGAGTGTGGTCGGGCGGAACCACCCGTTTGCAGGCCCCCTAAAGTCGTGGGGTAGAGTCTGCCGGACACCGCGAGCGGGCGATTAGCTCAGCGGGAGAGCGCTTCGTTCACACCGAAGAGGTCACTGGTTCGATCCCAGTATCGCCCACCGGATGAAGGCCCTGGACCGATGGTCCGGGGCCTTGATTCATTCTCGGGCAGTGTCCGCCGTGCGCTGTCCGGTGGCATTCGATCCCCAGGTCGGACGCGGGTTATGTGGGGGCGGTACTTCTGCCGTGCCGGGCGGCGCCGGCGGCACGGCCGAATTTCCCGCCCTGGCCGCGGGTCGCGCGGATGGCACGGTTCGAAGATCCCCGAAGCCCATCGTTCCGGCCGGAGTGGACATTCGTCGGACATCCCGCGTCACGTCACGAAAATGTCGCACGACCCGGCGATCGAGACTTCTTTGTGATCCTCGGCACGAAACGTCCGCCGAAAGGTCCAGACCACGGAAAAGGTGATGCGGGCCATGGGGGAGAGCCTCGCCGTCCGGCCCCGGCGGCGGCGCTCGCCGTGATGCTGACGTGATGTGACGAAACGCCACTCCGGTGACCGATTGACAAGGTAGGTCGGCTTGCGGTCAGCGCGCCCGGGCGGCGAACGTTCTCCGAGTACGGGAAATCCACAGTAGACCGGCCGGTGATCGACTCGCGCGAACCGTCCACTGTGGAGTTTTCGGGGCTGTTCGGCCGATCGGGGAGGCGGTGCTCCGAGTGGCCGCGAGACAGGGGAATTCATGACTACTTTGAGTAGTTGTTCGGCGGATACGGTCTATTACGCATCGTCATCATGTTGTTATCAACACGGCATTCATTTGCCGGATGCCCGCCAAGGGTGTGGCTGGAAATCCTTGTAACGATGGCCGGAGAGTGGCCGATACCTTGGCGTGTGTCGCCCCATCGGCCGTTGAGAAAGCTTGCGAATCGATCACTCTTCGAAATCGCTCTCATTTACACAGCGTGTCGATCCGGCGTTCGGGAATCCCCACTCCGGGAGGTCTGATGGAAGAGTCGGTGCGGCCGTCGTCCACCGTCAACGGGACGCCGCAGCACATCGACCTCCAGTCGATCCCGCTCCCCCCGCAACGGGGTACGGGCAACGTCGCCGCGGTCGGCACGACTTCGGCGCGGCCGCCTTACGCGGCTTGGGAATCGCGCTACCGCGCCTGGGTCATCGGTAGTGACGTTTTCACCGCTTTCGTGCTCATCGTGATGAGCGCCTTCTTGATCGATCGATCCGATCCGCACGACATGCACGCGCTCGGTACCGCCGCGGCCTTCCTGTTCGGATTGTCGGTCTGCCGAGCCTGGAGCCCGCGTGTGCTGGGCGAGGGCGCGGAGGAGTACCGGACGCTGGGGCGTGGCCTGGTGACCACCGCCGTTCTGGTCGCGTTGGGCGGCCTGCTCTTCGGTGCGCTCGCCGTGCAGCCGTGGGTCTTCATCGTCGTCCCGATGATCTCCGTCTTCATGTTCCTGCAGCGGTACGCGCTGAGACAGGTGCTGCACCGGCGCAGGCGGCTCGGTGAATGCCTGCTGCCGGTGCTCGCGGCCGGAAGTCCCGACACGGTCGCCGACCTCATCGCGCGTACCAAGGCCGATCCGCATGTCGGGTGGCGCGTGGAAGCCGTCTGCACGTACTCCGGTGCCGGTGTGGACCGGGGGAGCGGTGAGGTGGAAGGCGTCCCGATCGTCGGGAAGTTCGACGATCTCGCGGGCCACGTCCGCCGCGGCGGCTACCGGGTGGTCGCCGTGACCGCCGATCAGCACTGGAATCCGAAACGCCTGCAGCGGCTCGCCTGGGACCTCGAAGGCACTTCGGCCGAGATGGTGGTCGCGCCGATGCTGATGGAGGTCGCCGGTCCCAGGCTGAACGTCTCCGGCGTGCTCGGCATGCCCCTGCTCCGGGTCACCGCGCCGATGTTCACCGGCGGCCGCCGTCTGGTGAAGGAGGCGCTCGACCGGTTCGGTTCCGCCCTGCTCCTCACCCTCGTTTCCCCCTTGCTGCTGGCGATCGCGGTCGCGATCAAGCTCGACGACCGCGGACCGGTGATCTACCGGCAGCGTCGCGTCGGCCGCGACGGGCACGCCTTCACGATGCTGAAGTTCCGCACGATGGTCACGAACGCCGACAAGCTCAAGCAGGACCTCCAGGCGGACAACGAAGGCGCGGGCCCGTTGTTCAAGATGCGCAAGGACCCGAGGGTCACCCGGGTCGGCGGCCTCCTTCGCCGATACTCCCTCGACGAATTGCCGCAGCTGCTCAACGTCGTGAGCGGGCGGATGTCGCTCGTCGGCCCCCGGCCGCCGCTGCCCGAGGAGACCGCGAAGTACGCCCCCGACGCGCGCCGCCGTCTCCTGGTCAAGCCGGGGCTGACCGGCCTCTGGCAGGTCAGCGGCCGCAGCGACCTCAGCTGGGCCGAGAGCATCCGCCTCGACCTGCGTTACGTCGAGGACTGGTCGCTCGCCCTCGACCTGGTGATCCTGTGGAAGACCTTCCGTGCCGTGGTGCAGGGGCGAGGCGCCTACTGACGCGCTCCTGTGACCGGACCCACACGCAGAGATAGTTGAGCGAGAAATAGTTCAGCGCTCAACTAGGTTGGGACCGGGTACAGGACGCGTACGGAAGGAAGATCCACCCATGACCACCAGCGTTGAGCCGACCGAAGCCTTGAACCTCCCGCAGGACGTTCAGGACCTGTTGTTCCGCGAGGCCCGCACCGCGAACAGCTTCAGCGACGAGCCGGTGACCGACGAGCAGATCCGCGCGATCTACGAGCTGGTCAAGTGGGCGCCGACGTCGATGAACAACCAGCCGCTGCGCGCGCTGGTGATCCGCACCGACGAGGGCAAGAAGCGTCTCGCCCCGCTGATGTCCGAGGGCAACCGCGCCAAGACCGAGGCCGCGCCCGTGACCGTCGTGCTGGCCGCCGACACCGAGTTCCACGAGAACCTGCCGCGCACGTTCCCGCACTTCCCGGGCGCCAAGGACCTGTTCGCCGACGAGGCGGGCCGCGTCGAGACCGCCAAGCTCAACGCGCTGCTGCAGGTCGGCTACTTCATCATCGGTGTCCGTGCCGCCGGGCTGGCCGCCGGCCCGATGACCGGCTTCGACGCCGAGGGCATCGACAAGGAGTTCTTCGCGGACAAGCCGTGGAAGTCCCTCGTCGTGATCAACGTCGGCAAGCCGGGCGACAACCCCTGGTTCGACCGCCTGCCGCGGCTGGACTTCGACGAGGTCGTCGAGACCGTCTGACCTCGTTCCGCGATACGCGAAGGCCTTCTTCCGATGGGAAGGAGGCCTTCGTGCTGTTAGGGGTAATGCGCGTGAGCCGTGCGACGGGTGACGACTAACATCACACGAAACATCCGCTTGCATCGCGAGGAGTCCATCGTGTCCCAGCCGTCGTCAGTAGCAGCCGCAACCGCCTCGCGCGTGGTGGTACCGGCGGGCACTACGGCGGGCACCGCGGTCCGCGAAGCCGGGCTGCCGACCAAGGGGCCGGACACGATCGTCGTCGTGCGCGACGCCGAGGGGAACCTCCGCGATCTCTCCTGGGCCCCGGAGGCCGAGGTCGAGGTCGAAGCCGTCGCGGCGAACACCGAGGACGGCCGCAGCGTCATCCGCCACTCGGCCGCCCACGTGCTCGCCCAGGCCGTGCAGCAGCAGTTCCCGCAGGCCAAGCTCGGCATCGGGCCGCCGGTCAAGGACGGCTTCTACTACGACTTCGCCGTCGACACCCCGTTCACCCCGGAAGACCTGCAGGCGCTCGAAAAGCGCATGAAGCAGATCGTGAAGGGCGCGCAGCAGTTCTCCCGCCGCGTCTTCGACTCGGTCGACGAGGCCAAGAAGGAACTGGCCGACGAGCCGTTCAAGCTGGAACTCGTGGACATCAAGTCCGAAGACTCCACAGTGGACACCTCCGAGGTGATGGAGGTCGGCGGCGGCGAGCTGACCATCTACGACAACCTCGACCCGCGCACCAAGGAGCGCGTGTGGAGCGACCTCTGCCGCGGCCCGCACGTGCCGACCACCAAGTTCATCCCGGCGTTCAAGCTCACCCGCGTCGCGGCCGCCTACTGGCGCGGTGACGACAAGAACCCGCAGCTGCAGCGGATCTACGGCACCGCGTGGGAATCCACCGAGGCGCAAGACGTCTACCTGGAGCGGCTCGCCGAGGCCGAGCGGCGCGATCACCGCAAGCTCGGGGTCGAGCTGGACCTGTTCTCCTTCCCCGACGAGATCGGCTCGGGCCTGCCGGTGTTCCACCCCAAGGGCGGGATCATCCGGCAGGAGATGGAGAACTACTCGCGCCAGCGGCACGTCGAGGCCGGGTACGACTTCGTCTACTCGCCGCACATCACCAAGGGCGCGCTCTTCGAGACCTCCGGTCACCTCGATTGGTACCGCGACGGCATGTACCCGGCGATGCACCTCGACGCCGAGCACAACGAGGACGGCACGGTCCGCAAGCCCGGCCAGGACTACTACCTCAAGCCGATGAACTGCCCGTTCCACGACCTGATCTTCCGCTCGCGCGGGCGTTCCTACCGGGAACTGCCGCTGCGGATGTTCGAGTTCGGCTCGGTGTACCGCTACGAGAAGTCCGGCGTTGTCCACGGGCTCACCCGGGTCCGGGGCATGACGCAGGACGACGCGCACATCTTCTGCACCCTCGAGCAGGTGCCCGGTGAGCTGAAGTCCCTTTTGGACTTCGTGCTGAACCTGTTGCGCGACTACGGTCTCGACGACTTCTACCTCGAACTGTCCACTCGGAACGACGAGAAGTACATCGGTTCCGAAGAGGTCTGGGCCGAGGCAACCGAGGTGCTGCGCACGGCCGCCGTGGACTCGGGGCTGGAACTGGTGCCGGATCCGGGTGGCGCCGCGTTCTACGGGCCGAAGATCTCCGTGCAGGCGAAGGACGCCCTGGGCCGCACCTGGCAGATGTCGACCATCCAGCTGGACTTCATGCTTCCCGAGAAGTTCGAACTGGAGTACACCGCGGCCGACGGCAGCCGACAGCGCCCGGTGATGATCCACCGCGCGCTGTTCGGCTCGATCGAGCGGTTCTTCGGCGTGCTGACCGAGCACTACGCCGGCGCGTTCCCGGCGTGGCTGTCGCCGGTCCAGGTGGTCGGCATCCCGATCACCGAGGACCAGGTCGATCACCTGCGCGGGGTCGAGAAGGCGCTGCGGGCCAAGGGGATCCGGGTCAACGTGGACGCGAGTGACGACCGGATGCAGAAGAAGATCCGCACCCACACCACGCAGAAGGTGCCCTTCATGCTCTTGGCGGGCGCGAAGGACGTCGAAGCGGGTGCAGTGTCGTTCCGGTTCCGCGACGGTGGCCAGATCAACGGTGTCCCGGTGGCCGACGCGGTCGAGGCGATCGCCGGCTGGGTCCAGCGCCGCGAGAACGCTTCGCCGACCGCGGCGGGCTTGGAGGCGGTACTCCGGTGACGGGCCCCGATGGCCCTGAAGTCGTCGGACAGGACGGGGTGGGGGTCCCGGACGCGTTACAGCGCCTGTGGACCCCGCATCGGCTCGCCTACGTGCAGGGGTCCAAGAAGCCCGACGAGGGCTGCCCGTTCTGTCATCTTCCGGAGAAGAACGACGAGGACGCGCTGATCATCGCGCGCGGGAAGACCGTGTACGTGGTGCTGAACCTGTACCCGTACAACCCCGGTCACCTGATGGCCGTGCCGTACCGCCATGTCGCGGACTACACGGATCTGACGGCGGAAGAGACCGTCGAGGTGGCGGAGTTCACCCAGCACGCGATGCGGGTGATCCGGGAGGTTTCGTCGGCGCACGGGTTCAACATCGGGATGAACCAGGGCGTGATCGCCGGCGCGGGGATCGCCGCGCATCTGCACCAGCACGTGGTGCCGAGGTGGGGTGGCGACGCGAACTTCATGCCGGTGATCGGGCATACGAAGGTGCTGCCGCAGTTGCTGGGGGAGACCCGGCAGCTGCTGGCGGACGCCTGGTAGGCCGCCTGGGCTGTGAAGTGCGTGAAGGCCCCCTTCCCTCGGTTCAGCCGAGGGAAGGGGGCCTTCACGCGCAGTGGCTCAGGCGTTGAGCGCGGCCTGCAGCTCGATGTCGATCTTGACCTTCTCGGACAGGAAGGCGTTGCCCTCCGGGCCGATGCCGAAGTCGCGGCGGTTCACGGTCGCGGTGGCCGAGACGCCGAGGGTGGTGGCGTTGTCGTTGGCCGGGTTGGTGCCGATGCCGTTGAACTCGGCCTCGAGCGAGACCGGGACGGTCTTGCCGCGCCAGGTGAGCTCGCCGTCGATGACGTAGTCGCCGCCGTCCTCGCGAATGCCGGTCGAGCGGAACGTGATGACCGGGTGCTCGTCGACGTGGAAGAAGTCCTCGGACTTGAGGTGCGTGTCGCGCCCGTCGACACCGCTGGCGACCGACGAGGCGTCGATCTCGACGGTGACCGACGAGTCGAGGATGTTGTCGGCCGTGACGACCTCACCGGTGAAGGCGGTGAAGTTGCCCCGGGACTTGGCCAGGCCGAGGTGCTTCACGGTGTAGGCGATGTCGGAGTGGGCGGTGTCGATCGTCCACTTGCCTGCGACGTAGCCCGGGATCTCGGTGGTGGTCATGAGAGTCGATCTCCAAAAAGTCTGAGTGTGGTCCTGGTGAACCCTCGTCTGGTTGAGCGCTCAACCATGACTGTAGCGCAATTTGGTTGAGCATTCAACCAGGGGTAGAATGGGCGGCATGTCCGAACCCCGATGGCTCTCCGACGAGGAGCAAAAGGTCTGGCGCGACTTCTCCGCGGCCACGCGAATGCTGCAAGCGCACCTGGAGGGCCAGCTTCAGCACGAGGCGGGCATGCCTCATACGTACTACGAAGTGCTCGTCGCCCTGTCCGAAGCGCCGGACAGGCGGCTGAGGATGAGCGAACTGGCCGACGCGCGCAAAGCGTCGCGCAGCAGGCTCTCCCACGCGGTCGCGCGGCTCGAGGCGAACGGCTGGGTGCGCCGTGAGTCCTGCCCCACCGACAAACGCGGCTCCTGGGCGGTGCTGACCCCTGAGGGTTTCGCGGCGCTGGAGGAGGCCGCGCCCGGGCACGTCGAGGCCGTCCGCGAGAGCCTCTTCGATCCGCTGACCCCCGAACAGGTGAAGGCGCTCGGCGAGATCAGCGCCGCCGTCCTGGGGCGGCTGTCGCCGAAATGCGCCGCCGCCGAGGCGGAACTGGCGATGCGGGAAGAGACCCTCGCGGACCTCGAGAGCTCGGCCGAACTGGCCAAAGCGGACTGACCGGAACCCGGTCCGGGGGCGGGCGCGTCACTGCTGTCGGTGCGGGTGGATAGGCTTCGGGCGGCCACCCGACCCTGCTGCTTAGGTGCACCTGAAGAACCGATGCTCAACATTTTCGCGCGCGCCTCCGTTTCCCGCGTCACCGACCCGATGGGGAAGGTGCTCGTGCGCGCCGGGCTGACCCCGAACGCGATGACCGTCATCGGCACGGCCGGGGCGGTGTTGTGCGCGCTCGGGTTCTTTCCCAACGACATGCTGCTGTGGGGCACCTTCACCGTCTGGGGCTTCGCGATGCTGGACCTGCTCGACGGCGCGATGGCCCGCGCCCGCGGGTACGGCACGGCGTTCGGGGCCGTCCTCGACGCGACCTGCGACAGACTGGTCGACGGCGCGTTGTTCGCCGCGATCGCGTGGTGGTGCTTCGTCCACGACGACAACCGCCCGGCCGCGGCCGCCGCGCTGATCTGCCTGGTGCTCGCGCAGGTCATCTCGTACGTCAAGGCCCGCGCCGAGGCTTCCGGGCTGGAGGCCGACGGCGGCCTCGTCGAACGCGCGGAACGCCTGATCATCGCCCTCGTGGGAACCGGACTGCACGGTCTGGGCGTTCCGTACACCGTGGACATCTCGCTCTGGCTCCTCGCGGTGCTTTCGGTGATCACCCTGCTGCAGCGGACAGCCGCGGTGGCCAAGGCGGCGAGGGCCGCCAAAGCGGCCGGGCCACCCGCCGCGGAGGGCGGAGCATGAGCGGGTTCTCCCAGCGGCTCAGCGACTTCGGCTACGCGGCGGGCTGGCGGCTCGCGCGCTGGCTGCCGGAGTCCGCCGGCGCGGTGACCTTCGGGCTGGGCGCCGACCTCGCCGTCCGCCGAGACGGAGGCGGCGTCCGCCAGTTGCGGCGCAATCTCGCCAGGGTGGTGCCGCAGGCCGACGGTGTCGAGCTCGACGAACTGACCCGCCGCGCGATGCGCTCCTACGCGCGCTACTGGCACGAGATGTTCCGGCTGCCCTCGATGGACCACAAGGAGGTCAGCCGCAAGGTCGCCCAGTCGATCACCGGCGTGGAGAACCTCGACGCCGCCCTCGCCGAGGGCAACGGCGCGGTGATGGCGCTGCCGCACAGCGGGAACTGGGACGCCGCCGGCGTCTGGCTCGCGGACTATCTCGGCGGTTTCACCACGGTCGCGGAGCGGCTGAAACCCGAATCGCTGTACCAGCGGTTCGTGTCCTACCGGGAATCGCTCGGTTTCGAGATCGTCCCGCTGACCGGCGACAGCTCCGCGATGCGCGTGCTGCTCAAGCGGCTGCGGGAGAACAAGGCGATCTGCCTGGTGGGGGACAGGGACCTGACGAATTCCGGCGTGCCGGTGAAATTCTTCGGCGAGCAGACCCGGATGCCGGGCGGGCCCGCCCGCCTGGCCGCCACCACCGGTGCCGCGCTGATCCCGGCGGGGTGCTGGTTCACCGAGGACGGCTGGCAGATCAGGCTGCATCCGCGGATCCGGGTGACGAACCGGTCCGAGGTGCCGGCGGCCACACAGGCGCTGGCGGACATCTTCGCCGGGGACATCGCCGCGCATCCGGCGGACTGGCACATGATGCAGAAGTTCTGGCTCTCCGACTTCGAAGCCGGGGAACAGGCCGCCCTCGGCGAAGCGAGCTGAGCCGATGGCTCAGGCGCGGATCATGAAGATCGGGATCGTCTGCCCGTACTCGTTCGACGTACCGGGCGGTGTGCAGGGACACGTCATCGATCTCGCGAAGGCGTTGCTGGCCCGCGGGCACCAGGTATCCGTCCTTGCTCCGGCGGACGAGGATTCCGACGTCCCGGATTTCGTCGTCCCCGCGGGGAAGGCCCTCGGTATCCCGTACAACGGCTCCGTCGCGCGGTTGCAGTTCGGCCCGGTGTCCTACGCGCGGGTCCGGCGGTGGATCCGCGACGGCGACTTCGACGTCCTGCACCTGCACGAGCCGGCCGCGCCGAGTCTTTCCCTCCTGGCGCTGAAGGTCGCGGACGGGCCGATCGTGGCGACCTTCCACACCGCGACGACGCGTTCGCGCACGCTGGCGGCGTTCCAGCCGGTGCTGCGGCCGCTGCTGGAGAAGATCACCGCGCGGATCGCGGTTTCGGCGCTGGCCCGCCGCGTCCAGGTCGAACACGCCGGCGGCGACGCGGTCGAGGTGCCCAATGGCGTCGACGTCGACTTCTTCTCCCGCGCGCTCCCGCTGGACGGCTACCCGCGCGCGGGCGGCACGGTCGGCTTCGTCGGGCGGTACACCGAGCCCCGCAAGGGGATGGGAGTGCTGCTCGAGGCGTTGCGAATGCTGTTGCCGGAGTTCGAGGAGCTGCGGCTGCTGGTCGTCGGCCGTGGTGACGCCGATCAGCTCCGCCGCGAGGCCGGGCCGGAGCTGGCGCCGCATATCGACCTGCTCGGCCAGGTCGACGACGAGACGAAGGCGCGGGCGCTGCGGAGCGTCGACGTCTACTGCGCGCCGAACACGGGTGGCGAGAGCTTCGGGATGATCCTCACCGAGGCGATGGCGGCGGGTACGCCGGTGCTGGCGAGCGGGCTGGATTCGTTCCGGCGGGTCCTCGACGACGGCAAGGCCGGGATGCTGACCGAAACCGGCGACGCCGCGGCGCTGGCCGACGGACTCCGCGAACTGCTCGGGGACCCGGCCCGGCGGGTGTCGCTGGCGGCGGCCGCCGGGGAGCGCGTCGCGATGTTCGACTGGTCCGTGGTCACCACGCAGGTGCTACGGGTGTACGAGACCGCGATCGCCGCCGATCCCCGGCGCGTCGGCGCGGGTGAACGCGAGTTCAGCCGATGACGAGCTGGGTGTGGATCGGCGGTCTCGTGGCCGCGATCGTGGTACTGGGCGGGCTTTTCCTGCTCGCGACGGCGAACAGGCTGGACCGGCTGCACGTCCGCACGGACGCGGGCTGGGCGGCGCTCGACGCGGCCCTCGCGCGGCGCGCCGTCGTCGCCAGGGCGGCCGCCGCGATCCTGGGCGACGAGGAGCTGCGCGCACTGGCCGAGCGTGCCGAGCGGGCGCCGAGGCCGGATCGCGAAGCCGAGGAAAGCGAACTGACGCTGCGGCTGGCGCGCGTCGACCGGGCGGCCCTGCCGGCGCCGCTGGCCGAAGAGCTGACCGACGCCGAACACCGCGTCGTCATCGCGCGGCGCGTGCACAACGACGCCGTCCGGGACACCCTGCATCTGAGGCGGCGGCGGAAGGTGCGGTACTTCGGCCTCGCGGGGACCGCCCGGCTTCCGGAATACTTCGAGATCGCCGAACCCGATCTGTAGGAGGACGATTCCATGAGCGAGCGGCTGCTGGTGGCGGTGTTCGCGACGCCCGTCGCTTCGTTCCTTCTGCGCTACGGCAAGGACCTCGGCTACAAGGCGGTGTTGTTCGAGCCGGACGGTGCGCGGGTGACCGACGTCGAGGACGGCTTGGAGGCCCTCACGACGGTGCCGGACCTCGGGCCGGACGCCGACGTCGTCGTCACCGATCACGACCGGCCCGAACTCGGCGACGTCCTCAAGGCCGTGCTGGACCGCCCGGCCAGGTGGGTCGGGGTACTCGGCAATCCGCGCCACGCCGGCCCGCATGTGGCCGCGCTCAAGGCCTTGGACGTTCCCGACACCGAGATCGCCCGGGTCCATCGCCCGGTCGGGTTGAACATCGGCTCACGCACGCCGCCCGAGATCGCCGTCGCCGCCCTGGCCGGTCTGCTGGCCGACCGGAACGGGCGACCGGGCGGCTTCGACTTTCCGCCACCCGGCGTTTAGTTCGCCACCGCTCCTTCCGGCATCGGCTCGAACCGGGCGTGCCTGCGGGTGAACGTCGCCGTGCCCGAGGTCAGCGACCGCAGGTCGATGGCGTAGCGCAGGAGCTCGGCAGCGGGGACCTCGGCTCTGATGACCGTGCGGCCGCCTTCACCCGATTCGGTACCGAGTACGCGGCCACGCCGGGACGAGAGATCACCCAGCACGGTGCCCAGATGCTCGTCCGGAAGCCGCACCGCCACCTCTTCGAGCGGTTCGAGCAGGGCGATCTTGCCCGCCGCGGCGGCCTCCTTCAGCGCCAGCGCGCCCGCCGTCTGGAAGGCGGCGTCCGACGAGTCGACGCTGTGCGCCTTGCCGTCGACGAGGGTCACGCGGATGTCGATCAGCGGATGACCGTCGACGATCCCTCGCTGAGCCTGGGCCCGGACCCCTTTTTCGACGCTCGGGATGAACTGGTGCGGCACCGAGCCGCCGACGACCTTGTCCACGAACTCGAAACCCGACCCCCTCGGCAGCGGCTGGACCTCGATGTCGCAGACGGCGAACTGGCCGTGCCCGCCGGACTGCTTGACATGCCGTCCGTGCCCGCGGCCCGGACCGGCGAAGGTCGACCGCAGGCTGATGCGGACGGGCTCGGTGTCCACGTCGGCGCCTCCCGCGCGCAACCGCGACAGCACGACGTCGGCGTGGGCCTCGCCCATGCACCACAGCACGAGCTGGTTGGTCTCGGCGTTGCGATCCAGCCGGAGCGTCGGATCGCCCGCCACGAGCCGGGAAAGGTTGCGCGCCAGAGTGTCCTCGTCGCTGCGCGTCTTCGCGACGACGGCGACCGGCAGCAGCGGTTCCGGCATCGCCCACGGCTTCATGATCAGCGGGTCGTCCGGTGAGGAAACGGTGTCGCCCGTTTCCGCCGAGCCGACCTTGGTGAGCGCGCAGAGGTCGCCCGCGACGCAGTACGGGACTTCCCGCAGATTCGCCCCGAGCGGTGAGTACAGATGCGCGACCCGTTCGTCGGCGTCGTGATCCTCGTGCCCCCGTTCGGCGAGCCCGTGCCCTGAGACGTGCACCGGGCGTTCGGGGCGAAGCGTCCCGGAGAACACTCGCACCAGGGACACCCGGCCGACGTAGGAGTCGACAGCGGTCCGGACGACTTCGGCCGCCAGCGGGCCGTCGGGATCGGCCCGGAGCCTTGCGTGCGGTTCACCGGTGGGGGAGGTGACCTCCGGAGGGACGTGCTCCAGCGGTGAGGGGAAGGCGCGCACCATCCCGTCGAGGACTTCGGCGAGCCCCACCCCGGTCGTCGCGCATACGGGGATCACCGGATGGAAGGAGCCGCGGGCGACGGCGGTTTCGAGGTCGGCGATCAGTGTGTCCTCGGCGATCTCCTCGCCGGCGAGGTAGCGCTCCATCAGGGACTCGTCCTCGCTCTCGGCGATGACCCCTTCGATCAGTTCGTTGCGGGCCTCGGTCATCCGGGCGAGATCGGCCTGGTCCGGCTCGCCGACCTGGGGTGGGAAACCGTTCGAATAGTCGAAGTAGCGGCGCGTGATGAGCCCGACGAGCCCGTCACGTGCGGGCAGGTACAGCGGGAGGACTCCGGCGCCGAAGGCCTCCTGGCAGGCCGCGATCTCGCCTTCGGGGTCGGCGCGGTGATGGTCGAGCCTGGAGACGACCACCGCCCTCGGCATGCCGACGGCGGCGCATTCTTCCCAGACCGCGATCGTCGCCGCGTCGACGCCTTCCGCCGCGCAGACCACGAACAGCGCGGCGTCGGCGGCGCGAAGACCGGCGCGCAGTTCGCCGACGAAATCGGCGTATCCGGGGGTGTCGATGAGGTTGATCTTGTGGCCCTGATGCAGCACCGGTGCGACCGAGAGGCCGACCGACCGCTGCTGCCGGACCGCCGCGGGGTCGTGGTCGCACACCGTGGTGCCCTCGACGACCGAGCCCGCCCGGGTCACCGTGCCGGACGCGGCGAGCAGCGCTTCGGCGAGAGTCGTCTTCCCCGATCCCGACGGGCCGACCAGGACGACGTTGCGGACCTTCGCCGGGTCGTCCACAGCGACGGCGGCCCCGGAGTCTCCGTTCTTGCTCTGTTTGTCGGCCATGCCGGTCTCCTCACCACACGATGCCGCGTACAGGTGTGTCCTCGATCACACACCCGCGACGGGCGTCGCGGCAAGGCGACCGGCGAGGGAACCCCCGAATGTCGACGCGCCGTTATGCCCGATGGCGGACACCCGGAGGCGGATCCGACGGTGGGGATGAGCGGTGGGCTCGGCAGGCTTCCGCATTTCGTCATCTGGATGCGGTCCTTGCACGCGCAACTACCGCGTCCAGAGGGCCAAATGCGGGCCAGATCACCTAGTGGACTGCTGAAATCGCCCCGAACTGGCCTGCTTCAGAGGTCCAAAAGCGGCCTACGCTCGGAGGCGTCACCTCACCTCGTGCGCTTTCCGAAAGGTCCAGCAGTGTCTGACGACTCCACGAACACGGCCACCACCTCGCTCACCGGCACCGCCCGGGTCAAGCGCGGGATGGCGGAGATGCTCAAGGGCGGTGTGATCATGGACGTGGTCACCGCCGAACAGGCGAAAATCGCCGAAGACGCCGGCGCCGTCGCCGTGATGGCGCTCGAGCGGGTTCCCGCGGACATCCGCGCGCAGGGCGGCGTCGCCCGGATGAGCGATCCGGACCTGATCGATGGCATCATCGAGGCCGTTTCGATCCCCGTCATGGCGAAGGCCCGCATCGGCCACTTCGTCGAGGCGCAGCTGCTGCAGTCGCTCGGCGTCGACTACATCGACGAGTCCGAGGTGCTGACCCCGGCCGACTACGAGAACCATATCGACAAGTGGGCCTTCACCGTGCCCTTCGTCTGTGGTGCGACCAACCTCGGCGAGGCGCTGCGGCGTATCAACGAGGGCGCGGCGATGATCCGGTCCAAGGGTGAGGCCGGTACCGGCGACGTCTCGAACGCGACCACGCACATGCGCAGGATCCGTGCGGAGCTGCGCCGGCTTTCCTCGCTGCCCGAGGACGAGCTTTACGTTGCGGCGAAGGAACTTCAGGCCCCGTACGACCTCGTCAAGGAGGTCGCGGAGAAGGGCAAGCTCCCCGTCGTGCTGTTCACCGCCGGCGGTATCGCGACCCCGGCCGACGCCGCGATGATGATGCAGCTCGGTGCCGAAGGCGTCTTCGTCGGCTCCGGCATCTTCAAGTCCGGCAACCCGGCGCAGCGCGCCGAGGCGATCGTCAAGGCCACCACGTTCTACGACGACCCGGACGTCATCGCGAAGGTTTCGCGCGGTCTCGGTGAGGCCATGGTCGGGATCAACGTCGACGACGTGCCCGAGCCGCACCGCCTGTCCGAGCGCGGCTGGTAAAGCTGGGCGGTCGCCTCGCTATTCTTGAGGACCAGCGCCGATAGTGAGTGGTGGCGCGCTTCGCCCGGGTGGAAGCGGGCTGGTTCACGGAGTGTCGATTTCGGGCTACGCACCTCTTGTCGGATCCCGGCGCAGCCAAGCCTGCGCCGGGATCCTTTGTGTTCAGCCGGGTGGCTGCCGTGCACGTCGCGCTGAGAGCCCTGCTCATCCAGTTTGCCGCGACGGCCACCCGGCCACTTCGATCAGCGAGCGGACCCCCGCGAAGGCGTCCGATCAGGGCTGGAAAGCCTCGCTGATCAGGGTGCTCACCAGCGCCTTCTGGCGCGTGCCCAAGCCAAGAATTCATCTTTCGATTCGAAAGTTTTATTCCTGTCGACCGTGAAACCGTCGCGGTCGTCAACGGTCGCGCCGGTCATCCTTCCGTTGGTCACCTGACCCACTGCCTTGTAGTGGTTTATGGGATCGATCCAGCCCTCTGTTGCCATGGGAAGTCCTTTCCTGTTCCTTGTGTCCGGACAGTTTCGTGACCAGGGGTCACGTTTCGTCGATGTCGTATGAGTGGTTGTGATGACACGAAACGCCGGAGTGGCCGCCGGGCGGTCGCTCACCGCGTCTTCCGTCGAATCATTATGGTGCCGTCACCGGTGGTGATCGCTTGCCATGGCGTCTTCGGGCGGCCACGGGCGAGCCAGGTGCCCAGAAAGGCGGGCCACAAGAGCATCGAGGCCATTTGGTTCAGGAACCAAGGCATGCTCCGCACGATCGTCAGTATCGACATTCGTCCCCCCTGGCTGATTCCGGCGCGGAAGCGGCCGACACCGGCTGAGGTGATCATTCCGACGAGGTAAATAGCGGTCAACACGAGTCCCATTCCGGTCACTGCCTTTCGTGAAACGCGTCCGTGTGTGGGAGGTCAGTCGAAAGACGCTGGCTGGCGTTACCGGGTGCTACTCCCATCTGGTCTAGTTCACTCGATCGGCGCATGTCGGCGGTAAGCCGGATCTTCGATAGGCGAGTCGTGAACTTATGACGACTTGGTCGTCCAAAGCCCTCCTCCCGCTGGAAAGCGTGATGTCGATTCGCGGGCAGATCGAAGATTTCCCTGCGGCGAGTCGAGCGAGTCAAGGCATATCCGGTCGCTCCTGTAACAGTTGTCTGTGTGCCGACGACCTAGTCCGCTGTACGGTCCGCGAAGCCCTCGAACGGGGATTCAGAGCAAGCGACCGGTCGCTCCTCGGCCGGCTGGCGATCGCAGGGTGCTCCTGTGATCTTTCCACGGTCGACAACTGCAACGACACGGAGGTTTCCCATGGGATGCGCATGCGTCAAAGCCGGCAAGCCGAAATGCGCGTGGTGCAAGGAGGCTGAGGCGCACAAGATTCCGGTGGCGCGCCACAATTGCCAATGGGGTCGTTGCTCCTGAGTTCGCTGTCAGGTAGCGACAGTTCGCCAACGGCAAGCACAGACGAGGCAAGTCACGCCCGCCCGAGACGACCTTAGGACGATGGATGGTCAGCGAGTTTCCCGCAGGACTCAGTCGCGATGAAGTTCAGTACCTCATGCAAATCAACGATGACGTCGTGCATCTGGAGCGTGTCGACGGCCCGGCCGCGATGTGGAAAGTCTCTGTGTCGGTCGAGGGTGCCGATCCTGTCCATATGCTCGCCGACAACGGCATCAACGAAATCTACTTTCAGGTGTTCGTGCAGATCGATGTCGACCATATCGTCGAGGCGTTACGGGTTCTTCAGCCTTATGCGACGGTCGGGCTCACGCTCATGAACGATTCCCTGTTCATTCGAAGTGCGTTCTACCTGGAATTCTCGAACATGCACGCGCTCTCGAACACGTTGCGCGCCGTGGCGTTGGCTTACCGGGCATACCAGCGAGCGACCGTCCACGTCGGCTGACCGGCTGTCTTGAGGCGGTTGGCGTGGCGTCGCCGCCGGCGGCCGCGCCAGTTGAAAGACCGCCCGATCCGCGATGTTCGCCATGCGGTCGCCAGTTTCGGACCACGGCATCAACGTCGACGACGTGCCCGAGCCGCACCGCCTGTCCGAGCGCGGCTGGTAAAGGCCTCGGCTCCTGTACGGGACGGCCCGGTGCTCTTCCACGAGCACCGGGCCGTCCCGCGTTTATCAGGAGGTGGGGCCGTTCCTGGTCAGCACGCTTCCTTGTGCCGCGGCACTGAGCGTCGTGGTCCCGTCCTGGCTTATCACGGAGAGGTCGCAGCGGCACGTGGCCTGCCGCCGGCCGCTGTGCAGGACCCGCGCTTCCGCCACGAGCCGGATTCCTCGTGCCTGGCGCAGATAGTTGATGCTGAAGCCACCGGTGAGGACATCCGCGCCAAGTGTGGTCCCGGCCGCGAAGGTGATGGCGTTGTCCGCGGCGTAGGCGAGGACGCCGCCGTGGAGATATCCGTTCTGCTGCAACAGCTCTTCACGGATGTCGAGTTCCAGCGTACGGTGAGCCGTACCCCGTTGACGCACGCCGATCCGCCATCGCGGACCCGGCCCGCACTCTTCGGCGCCCGTACACGCAGCACGTCGCCCTTGATCTGTTCGACGGCACCCAGCTCGCCGATTCGCCCGGTGAACATGAATCATCACCCCATTTGACGCCGTACCCCAGGAAGTCCGGCGACGGCCGGACGTAGGGGACGCGGGGTGTCACCGCCTGGTCCCGGAATCACACCGGGTCGTTCCACCCCCTCGGCGGAACCGGCCGACTGTACGGCCGCACCGTGGAATCGCACCACGAGTCGATCATAGCCGGAGTCGGGGCCGGTTTTCGCAGCCGACGAGAGCGAATTCCTCAGTGCCGGGGCCACTTGGCCGGAACTTGCCGACCAGCGCGTCCTCGTGCGTCCTGTCCTGCTTCTTCGGACCGGCCGCCACCCGGGGATCCGGCGATTCCGGGCCATGGAGACGTGCGTGCTTATAAGGTCCGGGCATGAGCCAGACGATTCCGTTCACCGACCTCAACTTCAAGCTCGCGGTCGTCCAAGAGCTGATGTACGACCAGGAACTCCTGCCGAAGTTCGAACTGGGGCAGTACGCCGCCGAGAAGGGCTTCACCTACGACGGCGGCAGCGTCGAAGCCGTCCCTGAGGCCTTGGCCTACTTCGATGCACTCGAGGTACCCGCCGAGTTCGCGGAGAAGATCACCGAGATCGAGATGGACGGCGGCAACGAGATCTACCTCCAGATCGCGCCGAACTGGGACGGCGAGGACTCCCTGTTCGACGTCGACGAGTTCGCCGACGTCGCGCACTTTCCGCATCTGAAGTCGATGACCTTGCTCTACACGGGCAACGACGAGGCGCTGGAGTCGCTGCGTGCCCGCGGCATCGAGGCGGACTGGCTCTGACGCGCCACCAGCGGAGCTGAGCGGATGAACGACGTTCTCGCGAACGCGCTGATCGGGACCTAGACCGCGCGCCAGCGGGCCGTCGGCAACGCGGGGACCCGGTGGCCGCGGTGGCCGGTCATCTCCTCGTTCGCGAACAGGGCGTTGAGCACCGCTTCTTCGGTCGCCTGCACCACAGCCTCGAAGAACGGGTCGAGCCTGCCCCACGGGACGAACCGAAGGCTTTCGTACTCGGCCTCTTCGGTCCGCGGGAACCGGCTGGTGAGTGCTCCCGGGTTCGCCGTGCTGAAGGCGAGGAAGAGATCGCCGGAGAAGTGGGAGCCGGCGGTGCCGGTGCGGGCGAGGCCGAGCGGGACACGGCGGGCGAGCGACGTGCACTGGCCGGGCAGCAGGGGAGCGTCGGTGCCGACGATCACGATCACCGATCCCGCGCCGGACGGCGCCGCCCAGTCCTCCTCCATCGGGTTGTCCGCGCTCAGTTCCAGTCCGACGTGCGAGCCCGCGACGGTGAGTTCGCGGCGTGAGCCGAAGTTGGCCTGTACCAGGGCACCCACGGTGTACTCGTCGTCCCCATAGGACACCAGGCGGGAGGCCGTGCCGGTGCCGCCCTTGAAGCCGTAACAGGTCATCCCGGTCCCGCCGCCGACCGAGCCTTCGCTGACCGGACCCGTTCGCGCGGCGTCGATCGCGGCGACGGCGTGTCCACTGTGGATCGTCGGTGCGGTGCTGTCGTTCAGGTAGCCGTCCCAGGTCTCGGCGACGACCGGCAGCAGCCATTCGGCGGCCACGTCGGGCCGTTCGCGGACCACCCAGTCGATCGTGCCGCGATGGCACGCGCCGACGGCGTGCGTGGAGGTGATCAGCACCGGCAGGGTTAGCGAACCGGTCTCGGCCAGCCAGGCAGTGCCGGTCATCTCGCCGTTGCCGTTGAGGGCGTACGTGCCGGCCGCGCACGGCACGGCGAAATCCTCTCGCCCGCGCGGCAGGACGGCGGTGACGCCGGTGCGCACCGATTCGCCTTCGACGAGAGTCGTGAAACCGATCTCGACGCCGGGGACGTCGGTGAGCGCGTTGTGCTCGCCGGTCCGGCCGGGCAGCGGGACACCCAGGTCGCGGGCGCGGGTCATGGACGGTCCTCCAAGAGGTTCGAGGTGGCTGTGCGGGCGTAGGAGAGCAGCATCGCTTCGGCGGTGGCGGTTTCCAGCGTCGGCACGGCCTGCGTGAGATGCAGGCCGTAGCCGTCTTCCAGCGCGACGAGGTTCCGCGCGATCGAGACCGCGTCCGCGGTCAGCGTGAACTCGCCGGTGGCGGCGCCCGCTTCGAGGATGCCGGTGTAGATCCGGACCTGCTGCTCGTAGAGCGTGATGTGCCGGGCGGCGTACACGGGATCGCGGCGGGCGATCGTGCCCAGTTCGTAGAGCAGCACGCAGAGTTCGTCGTCAGGGCCGGTGGGCAGGCCGCTGCGGATCATCGCGAGCAGGCGGCCGGACGGGGTCGTCTTCGCGCCCGCGGCCAGCTCCCGCGCCGAGCAGAACCGCGCCACCGCCTCGCGCTGCACCTCTTGGAGCAGGTCGGTGAGAGTGGGGAAGTAGTACAGGACAGAACCCGACGACAGGCCCGCGCCCTCGGCGACGTCCCTCAGCCGCAGGTTCAGCACGCCGCGTTCGAGGACGGCCCGTCTGGCCACCTCGATCAATTCGGTACGTCGCTCCGCTGCCTTACTCGGTCTCGCCATGGTCTCATTCTTCGAATCTTGTTCGAAAAACGCAAGTGTCGGGCGCGAGCTGCTCTTGACGTCACACGATGGAAGGCCTTTGATGCGTGCTCAACAGTTTTTCGAAGGAGATTCAAGGAACCCACCTTGTAGGAGGTCGGCCGTGTCCACTCCCGCCCTGCGCCGCGGTCTGCGCACCCTCGGCACGCTGCTCATCACGCTCTCCGCGATCAGCCCCGCCTCGTCGGTCTTCATCATCGCGCCGGGGGTGATCTCCGGGGCCGGGACGGGCGCCTTCTACAGCTTCGTGGCCGCCGCGGTCGTCGGTGTGTTCATGGCCTTCGTCTACGCCGAACTGGCGTCGGCGTTCCCGCTGGCGGGCGGCGAGTACGCGATCGTCACCCGCACTCTCGGCCGCTTGCCCGGCTTCGCGGTACTGGGGCTGATGATCATCACGCAGGTGCTCATCGTCGCGGTGATCGCGCTCGGCGTCGGCACCTACCTCGGCGTGCTCCTGCCCGGCGTGCCCGGTTCGATCATCGCCGCCGTGACCTGTGTGGTCGCGGCCGTCGTCGGCATTTTCGACATCAAGCTCAACGCCTGGGTCACCGGGATCTTCCTGGCGATCGAGATCCTCGCGCTGATCGTGGTCAGCGCGCTCGGACTGCTGAACCCGGCGCGGTCGTTCACCGATCTGCTGGCGCATCCGGTCGCCTCGGACGGCGGCCCGGCCACGGTCGGCGCCATCGCGATCGCCACCTCGGTCGCGATCTTCGCCTATAACGGCTACGGCTCGGCCGTGTACTTCGGCGAGGAGACGCAGGACGCGTCACGGGGGATCGCCAGGGCGATCCTGCTCGCGCTGGGCATCACCGTGCTCGCCGAGCTGGTCCCGGTGACGGCGGTCCTGCTCGGGGCGCCCGATCTGAACGCGCTGTTCGCGTCGGAGAACATGCTGTCCTACTTCATCGATTCGCGCGGCGGCGGAACCCTCGACACGGTGCTCGGGCTGGCCGTCGCGCTCGCGATCATCAACGCGGTGCTGGCGATCGTGCTGATCAGCTCGCGGATGCTGTTCAGCAGCGGCCGCGACCGCGCGTGGCCGCGGCCGGTCAACCGGGCGCTGGCCGCGGTGCACCCGAAGTTCGGGACGCCATGGGTGGCCACCGTCGGCACCGGCCTGGTGGCCGCCCTGCTCTGCTTCGTCGACCCGAAACTGCTGCTGGTGGTGACGAGCACGTCGATCGTTGCGGTCTACGCGGCGCTCTGTCTCGGCGCAATCGTCGGCAGGCGCACCGGTGCCACCGCGCACGCCAAGTACCGGATGCCTTGGTTCCCGGTCGCGCCGGTGCTGGCGCTGGCGGTCCTGGTGTTCGTGGTCTACCAGAACCTGCTCGACCCGGCGGTGGGGCGGCCGAGCCTGATCGTCACGGCCTGCGTCGCGCTGCTGTCGATCGCGTACTACGTCCTGGTGCTGCGCAGGAAGGGCGGCTGGAAGCTGGCCGACGTCACCGAAGAGAAGGCCGAGGAGCCCGCCTGACTCAGGTGTACTCCGCGATCTCCACTCCGTAGGTGCCCGGTTCGAGCGCTTCGAAGATGTGCGGAATGTCGCCGGGGTAGCAGATGTAGTCACCGGGCAGCAGTTCGACCGGATCGTCCTGTGGCCCGACCCTGGCCCGCCCGGCGCTGAGGATCATGTGCTCGACGATGCCGCTCATATGCGGATCGGAGAGCCGCGGTTTCCCGGGCTCGGCGCGAATCAGATAGACGTCGCGCCGGGCTCCGGGCGGGCAGGAGCTGAGCAGTGTGCACGCGTAGTCGGCGTGTTCGGCGAACACCGTCGGCCCGCTGCCCGAGCGGATGACCTGCACACGGGGCCGCTCGGGCTCCACCACCCGGGAGAACGGGACGTCGAGCGCGACGCACAGCGCCCAGATCGTCTCGACGCTCGGGTTCCCCGCCCCGGACTCCAGCTGCGAGAGCGTGGATTTCGCGATTCCGGCGCGTTTGGCGACCTCGGTGAGGGACAGCCCGGTGCGGGCGCGTTCCCGGCGCAGGGACATGGCGATGACGTCCAGGGGTGCGCCGTCGGACGCGGTCGGGGACATGCGTTCGCTCCATCGGTCGTTGCGTTCGTCTTGACGAACGCGGCTGCGTTCGTTCATTGTATGACGCTATGCGTTCGATATGGCGAACAACCACTCGTGTCCTGGGGCGCGATCTTCTCCGTGACATCGGGCTGGTCTGCCTCGCCGACACCATTGTCGGCATCTCCTACGGTGCGATCGCGGTGGGCTCCGGCTTCCCGATCTGGGCGCCGATGCTGCTTTCCGTGCTGGTCTTCGCCGGTGCCTCGCAGTTCATGTTCGTCGGCATCATCGCCGCGGGCGGCAGCCCGGTCGCGGCCGTCGCGGCGGGGCTGCTCGCCAACGCGCGGCACCTGCCGTTCGGCTTCGCGATCGGCGACGTCCTGGGGAAGCGGTGGTCGTCGAGGATCGTCGGCAGCCACCTGATGATCGACGAATCGGTCGCGTTCGCGCTGGCCCAGCGCGACGAAGAGCGGCGCAAGACGGCGTACTGGGTGTGCGGGATCGGGCTGTTCGTCTGCTGGAACGTCGGCGTTCTCGCCGGTGCGTACGCCGGCACGGCGATCAGTGATACCGACGCCTTCGGCCTCGACGCGGCCTTCCCGGCGGTCTTGCTCGCACTGGTCCTGCCGTCGCTGCGCGATCGTGCCGCGCGGCTGCCGGTGCTCATCGGCGTGGCCGTCGCGCTGGCCACGACACCGTTCCTGCCCGCCGGGCTGCCGGTGCTGCTCGCCCTGGTCGGCGTACTGGCCGGAGTGGCCGCGAAGGAACCGGCCGAACGTGAACCCGAGGGAGTGCACTGATGGATCCGCTGGACTTGATCATCGCCGGCGGCGTGCTCGCGGCCGGGACCTTCGCCTTCCGGTTCGCCGGACCGGTGCTGAAGGCGCGGTTCACCGTGTCGCCCAAGGCCGAGAAACTGATGGCGCGTTCGGCCGTCGTCCTGCTCGCCGCGCTGGTCGCGGTCGCCGCGCTCACCGAGGGGCACGAGTTCGCCGGATACGCCCGGCCCGCGGGAGTCCTGGTCGGTGGCGTGCTCGCCTGGCGCAAGGCGCCGTTCGCGCTGGTCGTCGTGGCGGCCGCCGCGACCGCCGCCCTGCTGAGGCTGGCCGGGGTCCCCTGACCTGGCCGTTCCCTGAAGCGCCTAAGCTAGGGGGAAGGTCTTTCGGGAGGTCGGGTGGCGATCGCGACGGGGGCACGGCCGGTGGTCGGCGTGCTCGCACTGCAGGGCGACGTGCGGGAGCACGCCGCGATGGTGGAACGCGCCGGCGCGCGGGCGCTGCCGGTCCGCCGCGCGACCGAACTGTCCGAAGTGGACGGTCTGGTGCTGCCCGGTGGCGAGTCGACCACCATGTCGAGGCTGCTGGAGACCTTCGAACTGCTGGAACCGCTGCGCGAGCGCATCGCGGACGGGATGCCCGCGTTCGGCTCCTGCGCCGGGATGATCCTGCTCGCCCGGCAGGCTCTCGACGGACGTCCTGACCAGCGGCAACTCGGCGGGCTCGACGTCGTCGTCCGGCGCAACGCGTTCGGGCGGCAGGTGGACTCCTTCGAGGCCGACCTCGACTTCACCGGTATCGAAGGCGGCCCGGTGCACGCTGTGTTCATCCGCGCCCCGTGGGTCGAAAAGGCGGGCGACGGGGTCGAGGTACTCGCCAGTGTCCCCGAAATGCCGGGCTCGGACGACGCGGCCGCTAGGATCGTCGCGGTCCGGCAGGGGGCGGTACTCGCCACGTCGTTCCACCCCGAACTCACCGGGGACGAACGCGTGCACAGGCTGTTCGTCGACCTCGTGCGACAGGCTTAAGCAAAACCGACACTGTGCTCAGCGGCGGGCACGGGAGTAGATGGAGGAGAGATGAGCGGCCACTCCAAGTGGGCCACCACGAAGCACAAGAAGGCCAACCTGGACGCGAAGCGCGGCAAGCTCTTCGCCCGGTTGATCAAGAACATCGAGGTGGCGGCCCGGACCGGCGGTGGCGACCCGGACGGCAACCCGACGCTCTACGACGCCATCCAGAAGGCCAAGAAGAACTCGGTCCCGCAGGACAACATCGAGCGCGCCCGCAAACGCGGCGCCGGTGAAGAGGCCGGTGGCGCCGACTGGCAGACCATCACCTACGAAGGCTACGGCCCGAACGGTGTGGCCGTGCTGATCGAATGCCTCACCGACAACAAGAACCGCGCCGCCATGGAGGTCCGGACCGCGCTCACCCGGAACAACGGCTCGCTCGCCGACCCGGGTTCGGTCGCCTACATGTTCAACCGCAAGGGCGTCGTGATCATGCCCAAGGGTGACGCGGGCGAGGACGATGTCCTCATGGCCGTGCTCGACGCGGGCGCCGAAGAGGTCAACGACCTCGACGAGAACTTCGAGATCGTCTCCGAGGCGACCGACCTCGTCCCGGTCCGGAAAGCCTTGCAGGAGGCCGGTTTCGAGTACGAGTCCGCGGATCTCACGTTCCTGCCGTCGGTCAGTGTCCCGCTGGACGTCGAAGGCGCGAAGAAGGTCTTCAAGCTCATCGACGCGCTCGAGGACTGCGACGACGTGCAGAACGTCTATGCGAACTTCGACGTGTCCGACGAGGTCATGGCCGAGGTCGGCTGACGGTTGCTCGCGACGACGTGCGGAACGTCTACGCACTGCGCCGGATTCCACGTGTCCGACGAGGTCATGGCCGAGGTCGGCTGACGGTTGCTCGCGACGACGTGCGGAACGTCTACGCACTGCGCCGGATTCCACGTGTCCGACGAGGTCATGGCCGAGGTCGGCTGATCGATTTTCCCGCCATGCAGCGGAAAACCGGTCCCGGGGCTAGGAGTGGGCGCTCGCGTGGGGCACAATGTCGCGCGTGACGACCTCCGAAGCCGACGCCCTCACCGCCGAAGAAACCGAACTCATCCAGTGGATCGAGGGACAGGCGAAGGCGAGAGGGAACGCGGTCATCGCGGTCGAAGGCGACGAGGAGGAAGCGCCCTTCTGCTTCACCGCGTGCGCTTGGGCGCTGCACAACGTCGCGGAAGCGGTCGTGATCGGACTGCCCGAGCACATGGGGCCGGTCCTCCTCGACGCCTACGTCGACCGGGCGGCCGCCGGTGAGATCTTCGAAGTCGGCAAGCGGTACGACGATTTCTTCGAGGGCGCGCCGGTGGTCTTCGAACGGGTCGCGAAGGGGCACTATCCCGAGTACTTCGGGAGCGCGTTCCTCATCTACCCGGACGGGGACTTCCCGGCACTGCAACTGATCGTCGCCACGCCGGACGGGCACTTCCCCTGGCATCCGGACGCGCCCGAGGGCTTCGCGCGGTACCAGCCGGTGCTGACCGAATCCGGTGACCCGGAGAGCTGGACGCCGGGCGTCGACGGCCCCTGAGGCACCGCTGTTCGGATGTCGTAAGTACATGAAGGACCCCTTCACGGCGCTGGGCGCAGGGAAGGGGTCCTTCATGTACCAGGACACTTCTGCTGAAGTCTGCAGTCCGTGAAGGCCTCCTTACCTACCCTGAAGGGAGTGAAGGAGGCCTTCACGGACTCGGGGATCGTCACCTCGGCCTCAATGGCACCACGCGCCACAACGGCTGCGCGTGAAGGCCCCCTTCCCTCGGCTCAGCCGGAGGAACTCGGCCTTCACGCTTGTCCAAGTACATGAAGGACCCCTTCCTTGCGTCTAGCGCCGTGAAGGGGTCCTTCATGTACTTGGAGGAACGCGGCCGCCGACCCTCGGGAGCCCCAGCGCTCACTCAAGCCAGGGCGCCAGGTCCTCCGCCGCCTCCGGCCACTCGGCGGCCAAAGCCGCCGCGGACCGGAATTCCACGCAGTCGTCCGTATAAGGCGGCACCACCACCGTGCCGGCCAGGCTCCACTCACCGGTGCTCACCGACGCCTGCCACACCCCGGCGGGCACCACCACTTGCGGCCGCTGACCAGCGGCGACGTCCGGCCCCAGCACCGGCCGCGCAACGCTCCCGTCCGGGAACAACAGCAGCATCCGCAGCGGCGCCCCGGCGTGGTGCGCGTAGATCTCCAGCCGGTCCAGGCGGTGCGGCGCCGAGGTTTCCGGCGGTGCCAGCAGGTAGTAGATCGCGGACGCGGTTTCGTCGCGCCAGCTCTGTGCCCAGCGGCCACCCTCGACGGGCAACGGCTGGAGACCCAGATGGGCGGTGAAGTCGTCGGGACTCGGCATGTCCTCATCTTGCCCGGAGCCCGCTCCGGGTAGCCTCGGATCTCGAACTGATGTTCGCCGGAGCGGAGGAAACGCGTGCGGGTACTCGGGGTCGACCCCGGTCTGACCAGGTGCGGGCTCGGAGTGGTCGACGGCGGCACGGGCCGCACCGTCCGCGCCGTGGCCGTCGACGTCGTACGGACCCCGCCGGACGCCGATCTTTCCGTACGGCTGCTGGGAATCTCCGACGCCGTCGAGCGCTGGCTCGACCGGTACAAGCCCGCGGCCGTCGCCGTGGAACGGGTTTTCGCGCAGCACAACGTGCGCACCGCGATGGGCACCGCGCAGGCGGGCGGCGTCGTCGCGCTCGCCGCGGCCAAACGCGGGCTGCCGGTCGTGTTCCACACCCCGAGTGAGGTCAAGGCCGCCGTCACAGGGTCCGGTCGCGCGGACAAGGCGCAGGTCACCGGTATGGTCATGCGGCTGCTCGGGCTCGAGGTCAAACCGCATCCGGCGGACGCCGCGGACGCGCTCGCGCTCGCCATCTGTCATCTGTGGCGTGAACCGATGCGCGTCCGGCTCGCCGAAGCCGAGGCCAGGGCCGCCGAGATCGCCAAGAACCACAAGGCCAGGCTCGCCGCCGCGGCCAAACAAGCCAAAACGCAGGGAGCGGCTCGATGATCTCCTCGGTACGCGGTGAAATCCTCTCCATCGGTCTCGACCACGTCGTGATCGAAGTCGGGGGAGTGGGCTTCGCCGTGCAGGCCACCCCCTCCACCCTCGCGACGCTTCGCCGCGGCGAGGAGGCGATGCTGCACACCGCGCTCGTGGTCCGCGAGGATTCCTTGACGCTGTTCGGTTTCGCCGACGCCGACGCCCGCGAACTGTTCGGCCTGCTGCAGACGGTCTCCGGGATCGGCCCGCGGCTCGCGCTCGCGACACTCGCCGTCCTCGATCCCGACAAGCTGCGTTCCGCGCTGGTCGAAGGCAACATCACCGTGCTCACCCAGGTGCCCGGCATCGGCCGCAAGGGCGCCGAGCGGCTCACGCTCGAACTCCGCGACAAGGTC
Source organism: Amycolatopsis sp. TNS106 (assembly GCF_019330265.1). Lineage (NCBI taxonomy): Bacteria > Bacillati > Actinomycetota > Actinomycetes > Pseudonocardiales > Pseudonocardiaceae > Amycolatopsis > Amycolatopsis sp. TNS106. The sequence continues at coordinate 1,387,675 of NZ_CP024972.1, forward strand.
ACCGCGCTCGCGGGCCCGACAGACGGCTCCCCGGCGATCGTCGCGCCCGGTGCGCTGCGAAGCGAGGTCGTCGAGGCGCTCGCGGGCCTCGGGTTCCCGGCCAAGCAGGCCGAACAGGCCGTCGACAAGGTGCTCGGCGAGGGCGAAGGCCACACGACGTCGTCCGTGCTGCGCGCCGCGTTGGCCACCCTCGGGCGTAAGCGGTAGCCGGCCACATGGACTATGACGCAGTGACGGAATTCGAGACCGATGGCGACACTGAGACGCTCTCGGCGCTGCCGCAGACCGGCGAACGCGAGGTCGAGACCACGCTGCGCCCGCGGAAGCTGGACGAGTTCGTCGGCCAGCCACGGGTGCGTGAGCAGCTCGAACTGGTCTTGGAAAGCGCGCGCCGCCGGGGTGTCCCGCCGGATCACGTTCTGCTCTCCGGTCCGCCGGGGCTCGGCAAGACGAGTATGGCGATGATCGTCGCCGCCGAACTCAACGCCGCCATCCGCATCACCTCCGGACCGGCGCTGGAACGCGCGGGCGACCTGGCCGCGATGCTGTCGAACCTGGCACCCGGCGACGTCCTGTTCATCGACGAGATCCACCGCATCGCCCGCCCCGCCGAGGAGATGCTGTACCTCGCGATGGAGGACTTCCGGGTCGACGTCGTCGTCGGCAAGGGGCCCGGTGCCACCAGCATCCCGCTGGAGATCGCGCCGTTCACGCTGGTCGGCGCCACGACGAGATCCGGTTCGCTGACCGGCCCGCTGCGCGACCGGTTCGGTTTCACCGGCCAGATGGAGTTCTACAGCGACAGCGAACTCGAACTCGTCGCCCGGCGCGCCGCCACGATCCTCGACATCGACATCGACCGGGACGGCTGCGCGGAGATCGCCCGCCGGTCCCGCGGCACACCCCGGATCGCGAACCGGCTCCTGCGCCGGGTGCGCGACTACGCCGAGGTCCGGGCCGACGGCAAGGTCACGCGCAAGATCGCGCGGGCCGCGCTGGAGGTCTACGACGTCGACGAACTCGGCCTCGACCGGCTCGACCGGGCGGTGCTGACCGCGCTGGTCCGCTCCTTCGGCGGCGGCCCGGTCGGTGTGTCCACGCTGGCCGTCGCGGTGGGGGAAGAACCGACCACCGTCGAGGAGGTGTGTGAGCCTTACCTGGTCCGCGCCGGTATGCTCGCCCGCACTCCTCGCGGCCGGGTCGCCACAGCGGCCGCGTGGGAACACCTCGGCCTGCCGGCCCCGGCCGGCGCCACACGCGGCGAGCAGGGCGGACCGAACCTGTTCGACCAGGACTGACCGGGCCGTTCACGTGGTCCGAGGCCCGTGGTGACGACGGGTGGTGGTGGAGTTTCCGCTGGCACCTGGCACACTCGGAGAGAGCACACCCCGCCAAACCGGACAAAACAGCGCACCGCGCGGCGTCCGCTCGAAATGGAGAATCATGAACCAGTTATTGCTGCCGCTGCTCCTGATGCTCGTTGTGGCGATTCCGCTCGTCATGGGCACCCGTAAGCAGAAGAAGGCGGCGGCAGCGCAGCAGGAGCTGCTCGCGAGCCTGGCTCCCGGTGACCGGGTGATGACCACCTCCGGTCTTTACGCGTCCGTCGCCGACGCTTCCGCCGACACCACGATCGACCTCGAGATCGCTCCGGGCGTCGTGACCACCTGGCTGCGCCAGGCCGTCCGCGAGAAGGTCGAGCCGGTCGTCGAGACCGACGAAGACGTCACCGACACCACCGACGAGGTCGTCGAGGCGCCGGTCGTCGAGTCGAAGGACGACGAGCGCGTCGAGGAGAAGTCGGGCGCGCAGATCGCTCCTCCGCTGGAGCACGGCAAGAAGTAGCGGTTGTAAGGCCATCCCCGACACCAGACTTTCGTAGGTGCGGGGCCAACGCCGGGCTCACGCAGCACCGAGTAGTGTCTCGGTGCTGCGTGCGTGTCCGTCGTCATAGTCGTGCTCGTTCGCGGTACCGCCGGACTCCCGTCCAGTGAGTGAACAGCCAAGTCCATTGGGGAAAAACCCAGTCCGTCCGAGGAGACCGAAGCACAGTGGCCGCACCGGCCGGGCATCTCCGCCCGGGACGCTATCTCGCCTTCTTCGCCCTGATCGTGGTGGCGCTGTACGCCCTGGTGTTCTTCACCGGTAGCGGCAAGCCGACGCCGAAGCTCGGCATCGATCTGCAAGGCGGCACGAGGGTCACCCTGACCGCCCGAAACCCCGACGGCGGCGACCCTCCGCGAGAGTCCCTCGAACAGGCCCGCTCGATCATCGAGCGCCGGGTCAACGGTATCGGCGTCAGCGGCACCGAGGTCGTCCTCGACGGCAGCAACGTCGTCATCACCGTCCCCGGTGAGCAGGGCGACCAGGCCAAGACCCTGGGCAAGACCGCGAAGCTGGGCTTCCGGAAGGTCGTGACGTCGCAGCCGGTGACCCCGGTTCAGCAGCCGTCGACCCCGCCCGCTTCGGGTGCGCCGTCGTCGGCACCGTCGGCGCCCCCGGCCTCGCCGGGGGCGAGCGCCCCGCCGAGCAGCCCGGCCAACGGTGGCGGTGGAGCCGCCGGCGCGCCGCAGCAGCAGCCGGACGAGAATGCCGACGAGAAGACCAAGCGGGAGATCGAGGAGGCCCGGAACCTCCGGCAGAACCCCGATCTGCTGTCGACGGACCAGGCGAAGCAGGCCGCGGCGGCCGAAAAGGCCTTCGCCGCGCTCAACTGCGACCCCAAGATCGCGGACCCGCTGGTCGGCAACGACCTCACCGACAAGCCGCTGGTCGCCTGCGGTGACAAGAACACCATGAAGTACCTGCTGGAGCCGGAGTTCCTGCCCGGAACGGAGATCTCCGACGCCTCCTCGGGCTACGACACCCAGAACTCCCAGTGGGTCGTCAACCTGAACTTCAAGGGCGAAGGGTCCCGGATCTGGGGCGACTTCACCTCGAAGAACGTCCAGAAGCAGGCCGCGTTCGTCCTCGACACGCAGGTCGTCTCCGCGCCGACCATCCAGTCCGCGATCCTCGGCGGCCAGACGCAGATCACCGGCCGGTTCAGCCAGACCGAGGCGAAGGACCTGGCGGACGTGCTGAAGTACGGTTCGCTGCCGCTTTCGTTCGAGTCCTCGGACGCGACGACGGTGTCCGCGACGCTGGGTCTCGCGTCGCTGCAGGCGGGGCTGATCGCCGGCGGAATCGGCCTGCTGGCCGTCTTCATCTACTGCATGTTCTACTACCGGCTGCTCGGCCTGCTAACGATCCTGTCGCTCGGCTTGTCGTTCACGATCGTGTACGGGGTCCTGGTGCTGCTGGGGCGGTGGATCGGCTACACCCTCGACCTCGCGGGTGTGGCAGGCCTGATCATCGCGATCGGTATCACCGCGGACTCGTTCGTCATCTACTTCGAACGGCTGAAGGACGAAATCCGCGAGGGCAGGACGTTCCGGTCCGCGGTCCCGCGTGGCTGGTCTCGAGCCCAGCGCACGATTCTCGCGGCGGACGCGGTCAGCTTCCTCGCCGCGGCGATCCTCTACCTGCTGGCCGTCGGTGACGTGAAGGGCTTCGCGTTCACCCTCGGCATGTCGACGGTCCTCGACCTCGTGGTCGTCTACCTCGTCACGCATCCCCTGGTCGCCATGGTGTCCAGGTCCAAGTCGAAGTTCCTGTCCAACCCCAAGAACCTCGGCCTCGGCGCCGTGCAGCAGGTGGGTTCGGACCGCAAGGCCGCTCGCGCCGTTCCCGGCCGTACGAACGTGAAGGAGGCGTGACCGTGGTCGACGAGAAGAGCACCACCGAGAACAAGCACGAGAGCGTCTTCCGCCGTATGTACGTGGGCACCGGCGTGTTCGACGTCGTCGGGGTCCGCAAGCGCTGGTACCTCTTCTTCGGTGCGCTGGTGCTGGTGTGCATTGCTTCGATGGGGGTCAAGGGCTTCAACTTCGGCATCGACTTCGAAGGCGGCACCCAGATCCAGCTGCCCGCCAACGGCAAGAACGGGCAGATCACCGAAGAGCGGGCCAAGGAGGTCTTCGCCGACGCGCTGGGCAAGCCCGCGGACGAGGCGCAGAAGGTCGGCGCCGGTGTCTCGTCGACCATCCAGCTCCGCTCGGACACGCTCGACGCGGCCGAGGTCGCCAAGGTGAAGCAGGCCCTGTTCCAGGAGCTGGGCCCGATCGGGTCCAGCGGGCAGCCGAGTGTCCAGGCGATCAGTGACAGCGCGGTGAGCGCGTCCTGGGGCGGTGAGATCTCCCGGCAGGCACTGATCGCGCTCGGGGTCTTCCTGCTGGCGGTCACGTTGTTCCTGGCGTTGTACTTCGACCCCCGGATGGCGGCCGCGGCACTGGTCACCCTGCTGAACGACATCGTGGTGACGGCCGGTGTGTACTCGCTGATCGGCTTCGAGGTCACGCCGGCGACGGTGATCGGTCTGCTGACGATCCTCGGGTTCTCGCTGTACGACACGGTGGTGGTGTTCGACAAGGTCCGCGAGAACACGCGCGGCCTGCTCGGGCTCACTCGCCGGACATATGGGGAAGCGGCGAACCTGGCGTTGAACCAGACGCTGATGCGTTCGTTCAACACGTCCTTGATCGCGGCGCTGCCGATCCTCGGCCTGCTGGTGATCGGGTACCTGCTGCTCGGCTCCGGCACCCTGCAGGAACTCGCGCTGGTGCAGCTCACCGGCACCGTGGTCGGTGTGCTGTCGTCGGTCGCGCTGGCGACCCCGCTGCTGGTCGATTTCAAGATGCGCGACGCCAAGTACCGTCAGCAGGCCGATCGGGTCGCTTCGCGGCGTGCGAACCAGGCCCGCAAGGCCGCCGAGCGCGACGACGACTTCGACCCGAACGACGAAGACGCGCTGGCCGCCGAACTCCGCAAGGAGAAGGCGTACGCCGCCGCGGCGAGCGTCCCCGCGCGGAACCAGAAGGCCCACAAGGGCCGTCCGTCGGGCAAGCGCAAGAGGTAACTCCCGGTTTCAAGCGCTATGAACGGTCCGTTCCTTGCGAAATTTGCAAGTAACGGACCGTTCATAGCGTTCAGGGACCGGAAGCACGACTGGAGAGCAGGAACCACATGGAGCTGGACAAGGCACTCGACCTCATCGCCGACGTGCCGGACTTCCCGGAACCCGGCGTGCTGTTCCGGGACCTGAGCCCGTTGTTCGCCGACGCGGCGGGCTTCAAGGCCGTCACCGACGCGCTGGCCGCCACCGTCGATCCCGACGTGGACCTGCTGGCGGGCGTGGAAGCACGCGGATTCCTGCTGGCCGCCGCGGTCGGCTACGCCCGTGGCCTCGGTGTCGCGCTGATCCGCAAGCCGGGCAAGCTGCCCCGCGTCGCGGGCAGGGTCGGTTACACGCTGGAGTACGGCACCGCGACCGTCGAACTCCCCGAAGGTGTCGTCGAGCCCGGCCAGCGTGTCGCGGTCCTGGACGACGTGCTCGCGACCGGTGGCACGGTCGCGGCGACCTGCAAACTGCTGGAAGACGCGAAAGCGCAGGTCACCGGGGTTTCGGTGGTGATGGAACTCGGTGCGCTCGGTGGTCGTTCCGTGCTTGAAGGGCGCCGTGTGGAGGCCCTCCGGGTGTGTTGACCGGGCGTACCAAGTGAGCCGCGAGGGGGAGCGGTTACCCTTGATGTCCGAAGGCCGCACGAAGCGCAGGAGGTGCGGGTGAGCCAAGAGCTCGATGCCGCGGTGTCCTCGAAGGACGGCACCGAGCAGAACGGTGCGGCGCGACAGGGGGCAGCGCCGACGCCGTCCGCGACACGCCGTGTGCGTGCCCGCCTCGCCCGCCGGATCACCGCGCAGCGCGCCGCCCCGGTCAAGCAGGTTCTCGAACCGCTCGCCGTCATTCACCGCGAGCTGCATCCCAACGCGGATCTCGCGCAGCTCCAGCGCGCCTACGACGTCGCCGAAGAGCTCCACCGGGAGCAGCGGCGCAAGTCCGGCGACCCGTACATCACGCATCCCCTCGCGGTCGCGACCATCCTCGCCGAACTCGGCATGGACACCACGACGCTGGTGGCGGCCTTGCTGCACGACACCGTCGAAGACACCGGCTACTCGCTCGAGAGCCTGAAGGCCGACTTCGGCGAGAAGGTCGGCGAGCTCGTCGACGGGGTCACCAAACTGGACAAGGTCAAACTCGGCACGGCCGCCGAGGCCGAGACCATCCGCAAGATGGTCATCGCGATGGCTCGCGACCCGCGCGTGCTGGTCATCAAGCTCGCCGACCGGTTGCACAACATGCGCACGATGCGCTTCCTGCCGCCGGAGAAGCAGGCCAGGAAGGCCCGCGAGACCCTGGAGGTCCTCGCCCCGCTGGCGCACCGGCTCGGCATGGCGACGGTCAAATGGGAGCTGGAGGACCTGGCCTTCGCCATCCTGCAGCCGAAGAAGTACGACGAGATCGTTCGCCTGGTCGCCGATCGCGCGCCTTCGCGCGACACGTACCTGCGCTCGGTGATCACCGAGCTGACCGGCAACCTCGAAGGCTCGCGGATCACCGCCAAGGTCGAGGGCAGGCCGAAGCACTACTACTCGATCCACCAGAAGATGATCGTCCGCGGCCGCGACCTCGACGACATCCACGATCTGGTGGGCGTGCGGATCCTGGTCGAGGACGTCCGCGACTGCTACGCCGCGATGGGCGTCGTCCACGCGCTGTGGCAGCCGGTCCCCGGCCGGTTCAAGGACTACATCGCGCAGCCTCGTTTCGGTGTGTACCAGTCGTTGCACACCACCGTGATCGGGCCGGACGGCAAACCGCTGGAAGTCCAGATCCGTACCTACGAGATGCACCGCACCGCCGAATACGGCATCGCCGCGCACTGGCGGTACAAGGAGACCAAGGGCACCCACAACGGGAACGCCGTGGACGTCGACGAGATGGCGTGGATGCGCCAGCTCCTCGACTGGCAGCGTGAAGCGGCGGACCCGGGAGACTTCCTCGAGTCACTGCGCTACGAACTCGCTTCGCGCGAGATCTTCGTGTTCACGCCCAAGGGTGACGTGATCACGCTGCCGGTCGATTCGACGCCGGTCGACTTCGCCTACGCCGTGCACACCGAGGTCGGGCATCGCTGCATCGGCGCCCGCGTCAACGGCAGGCTCGTCGCGCTCGAGCGCAAGCTGGAGAACGGCGAGGTCATCGAGATCTTCACCTCGAAGGCCGAGACGGCCGGGCCGAGCCGTGACTGGCTGCAGTTCGCCGGTTCGCCCAAGGCCCGCGCGAAGATCCGGCAGTGGTTCGCCAAGGAACGCCGCGACGAGGCGATCGAAGGCGGCAAGGAGGCCATCACCAAGGAGGTCCGCAAGGTCGGCCTCCCGATCCAGCGGCTGGTCTCCGCCGAGTCGATGGGCGCGGTCGCCACCGAACTGCGGCATCCCGACATCAGTTCGCTGTACGCGGCCGTCGGTGAGGGCCACACCAGCGCGAAGCACGTCGTACAGCGGCTGGTCGCGCTCATCGGCGGGGTCGACGAGGCGGAAGAAGAACTCGCCGAGCGCGCGACACCGTCCACGGTCACTCGCCGGCGCGGTTCGAACGACGTCGGTGTCGTGGTGAAGGGCGCCAGCGACATCTGGGCCAAGCTCGCCCGCTGCTGCACGCCGGTGCCCGGCGACGAGATCCTCGGTTTCGTCACGCGAGGCGGCGGCGTCAGCGTGCACCGGACCGACTGCACCAACGCCGACGACCTGCGGGCCCAGCCCGAACGGCTGGTCGAGGTCGAATGGGCGCCGTCGGCGTCCTCGGTGTTCCTCGTCGCGATCCAGGTCGAAGCGCTCGACCGGCATCGTCTGCTCTCGGACGTCACGAAGGTGCTCGCGGACGAGAAGGTCAACATCCTGTCCGCGTCGGTCACGACGTCACGCGACAGGGTCGCGGTCAGCCGGTTCTCGTTCGAGATGGGCGACCCGAAGCACCTCGGACACGTGCTGAAGGTGGTCCGAGGTGTCGAAGGCGTCTACGACGTCTATCGGGTGACGTCGGCGTCCTAGCCGGTTCCGCGGACGAAGGCCCACGCACTGCGGTTGAGGGTGTCCTCGATCCCGGTGAAGCCTTCGGCCGGGCTGATCTGCTCTTCGACTAGGTCGAGATCCGGATCGTCGGCCGTGCCTCCGCGTCCGTCGGGGCCAACGGCGAACATCACCGCCGGATCACCGCCGGGGTCCATGATCCCGGGGACGGCGTTGGACAGGTCGGTGTGCCAGCTGCCCGACATGTGCCCGGCTTCGTGGCTGGTGATGTTGCCGACCGCGCGGCCGATGAACGCGATCCTGTCGCCGCCGGTCCCGAGGTAGGTGTTGAGCGACCAGGCCGGTCCGGCGGGCGAGCTGATCTCGTCGAGCAGCACCAGTGCGGTCTCTTCCTTGCCGAAGTTGCCCGCGTCGATCGACTGCGCGATCCCGATGGTGTCGATGCCGGATTCGACCCTGGTGCCGCCGACGACGATCCGGCTCACGTTCGGCCGCCCCCACGGATCCGCGTGATCCCGGCTGTTGAGGACGCGCAGGGCGAACCTCGGGTTCGTGCCTTTGGCGATGAGGTCGCGTTCGAGGTTCTCCCTGACGGCGGCGATGATCGCGTCGGTCAGCGCGCGTTCGTCTCCGGCGGCGAGACCCCAGCGCGGCAGAAAGGCCGAGAGCGGCGAGAGATCGCGGATGCCGCCGCCGGTGCCGAAGATCGAGGTGTTGACCCTGGCGCCGTCGAAGTCCAGGAAGATCGTGTGGACGTTGCCGCGCGGCGCGGTTTCCGTGCCGGGACGGAACGCCTCGAGCTTGATGTCGTACGCGTTTTCGCCCGCCTCGACACCGAGCCGGTAGCGGCCTGCCTTCGGCGCCACGAAGTCCACGACGGCGTTGCCGCCGCCGGGCATCGGTGAGGCCGTCGAGAAGATCGCCGTGGCATCCTGCGAGGAGCCGAAGACCTCGCGCCCGGTGGGGTCGTACACCGCGAGCCGTGTCCCGCCGCCGGCCACCGACGCGCCGAGCACGTCTCCGGCTCGCAGATCGACCGAGTAGTAGTCGAGGTCGCCACCGCTCTTGCCGCTGGTGATCGTCAGTTCGTACGGCCCCTCGGTCCCGGCGCCGGTGCCGGTGCCGGGCTCCGTGGGCTCCGACGGCAGACCGAACGGGCCGGAGCCCACCACGAGGAAGAACTCCCGGCCGGGCGGGATGGTGAACGTGAGCGTCGAGTCGGTGGACCCGCCGGCGTTGTCGTTGATCGCCCACAGACCATTTCTGTCGTACAACGCGAGAAGCGTGTCGAGATCGCCGGCCGGGGTCAGGGTCCGCGCGGAGAACGTCACCGGGGCGGCCCCCGCGCTCAAGCGGTAGAAGTCGAAGTCGCCCGTGCCGTCACCCGCGCGGCCGTAAGGCCCGTCGCCGATGGTGCCGCTCGTGCGGATTGCCCGGCGCGCGGCGCCGACGCCGGTTTCGGTCGCGAGACCGAAGGCGTCATCGGGCTCGGTGGCCGGGGGAACGGTGGGAACCGAGGAGTCCGGTTTCAGATCGCCGGTCAGGCGGGCCTTGGAGTTTTCGCCGCGCCGGGTGCCGAACCCGGTGATGTGCTCGGCGTCGGCGGGGGAGTCGTTGGCGCCGGATCTCCCTGGCGGTTCCTTTTCCTGGTAGGGCAAGGGGTTCTGGGCCACAGCCCGGTCTCGTGCCGTACTTTTGGCCGCCCGGTCTCGGAGCACGGCCGCCCAGTCCGTCGTCGCCGGACGGTGGGGGAACATCAGCAGGGGATCGGGCTGGATCCGCGCGGGCGCCGCCGTGGCCGTGGACGGCCCGCTCAGCAGGGCGGAGGTGAGCAGAGCGATCGTGAGAAGTCCGAGCACGCGTTTGGCCATCGAGTTCCCCCTTGCTCGTTGGCCGACCAGAAAACCACAGGGGGAACGCGCTGCCAGCCGCCTTTCGGAGGCTATGTCATGGATGCGTCGCAGAGGCCCGCTGTCGTGAGCCGCTGCTGGACCTCGCGGTGCCTGCCAGGCGTAGAAGACCTGGACGGGAGGCGGGGCGCGAGACCTACCGGGTCGTCACCCACGCCGAGCAGCCACGAGGTGAGCCAGAGCACGGCGGCCGTCCCGGCGACGAGCCACAGGATCCGAGCGAGCCGGGAACGCGTCGGACGTCTTGCCCACATTCGGCTGGTTGCGGTGGAAGCACGCACTTAGGGTGCGGAGCATGACTGACGGGTTCGAGTTCACTCGTGACGGCGAAGTCGCGCGGCTGACGTTCACCAGGCCGGAGAAGATGAACGCGATCACCTACGGGATGTGGTCGGCGATCCCGGACGTGGTGGCGCGGGTGGAGGCGGATCCGGCGATCAAGGTCCTCGTCCTGACCGGCGCGGGCGCGCACTTTTCGGCGGGCGCGGACATCAGCGAGTTCCGGGAACTGCGCTCCACCGCCGACGCCGCCGAGACCTACGACAAGGCCGTCGACGGGGCCGTGGCGGCGCTGACCGCTTCCCGGAAGCCGACGGTCGCGATGATCAAGGGGAACTGCATCGGCGGCGGGTGCCAGCTCTCGGTCGCTTGCGATTTCCGCTTCGCCGCGGAGGGTTCACGCTTCGGAATCACACCGGCGAAACTCGGGATCGTCTACCACTTCGACTCCACCCGGCGGCTGGTCTCCCTGGTCGGCCCGGCGAACGCGAAGTACTTCCTGCTCTCGGGTGAACTCGTCGACGCGCGGCGGGCACGGGAGATCGGGTTGCTGAACGACGTCTTCCCTGCCGATGAGTTGGAGGCCGCGACCGCGAAGTTCGTCGACACGCTGGCTTCGCGTTCGCAGGCATCGGTGCGCGGGATGAACCGGATCATCGAGAAGATCGTGGCGGGACAGCGGGAATCCGATGCCGAGGTCGACGAGATCCGGCTCGGCGCCCTGCACGGCGAGGACTACGCCGAGGGAGTGGCCGCGTTCCTGGCGCGGCGGCCGCCGAAGTTCACCTACCGCTGAGCTAGATCTCGTCCCAGGGATTGCTTTCGTACGCTTCGGTCAGGATCCGGCTCGTCTCCGGAGCGAACGGCAGCACGACGTCGTCCACCGACGCCACCGGCCAGCCGACCGACTCCGAATTGGTCAGGAACACGGCGTCGAACCCGGGAAGATCGGCGGGGTGGACGTCGCGGACCGCCTGTGGGATCCCGTTGCGCTCGAGGCCGCGTCGCACCAGTTGCTGACTGATGCCGTCGAGCACCGGCGCCTGCGGCCAGACCACCGTGCCGCCGTCGAGGAAACCGACGTTCCAGATCGACGCCTCGCTGATCCGGCCCTGGTGGTCGACGAACAGCGCGTCGTCGTATCCCGCCAGCTTCGCCTCGCGCGTGTGGTGGAGCAGGCCGAACGTACCGACGTGCTTGACCTCCGGAAGCACCCGTTCGTAGCGCACGGACCGCAGGCGCAACGGTGTCATCACGTGCTCCCGGGGCGGCCCGGTCCGGACGAGGACGTCCGGTGCCGCCGGGGCGCCGGGGTCGGACCAGTCCAACGCCCGGGAGAAGATCAAGACCCGCACGGACAGCGCGTCCTCGCCCCGGATGGCCTGCCGTACGTACCCGCGCACCGCCTCGGTGTCGAGGTCGTGGGCGAACATGCGCCGCGTGCTCGTCGCGAGACGGCGGAGGTGGACGTCCAGGCCGCGGACCTTGCCGTCCCGGACCTGCATCGCGGTGAAGTGGCCATAGCCGAACGCGCCCGCCAGGTCTTCCGACCGGGCGGGTGCGCCGTTGACTTCCAGCTTCACGTCAGGCGTTGACCGTGACGCCGGTGAACTTGACCTCGGTGTTGGGCGGGCCGGTGCCGTCGCCGTTGCCGGCCTGCGCGTTCGCGCCCGCCTTGGCGACCTTGTCGAGCACCTTCAGGCCGTCGTCGGAGATGCTGCCGAAGACCGAGTAGTCCGGGGGCAGTTCGGCCTCGCCATAGACCATGAAGAACTGGCTGCCACCGGAGTTCGGCTGCTGCGTCTTCGCCATCGCGAGGATGCCGCGGCCGTACTTGATCTCCTTGAACCCCTCGTCCGGCATGGTGTAGCCCGGGCCGCCCATGCCGCTGGCCTCGGGGTCACCGCACTGCAGCATCTGCAGGCCGGTGGTGCCGAGCCGGTGGCACTTGGTGTCGTTGAAGTAGCCCTGCTGCGAGAGGCTGATGAAGCTCTGGACGGCGCACGGGGCGAGCGCCCGGTCGAGCGTCAGCGGGATGTCGCCCGCCGTGCTCTTCAGCACGACGTTCACCGTGCCGTTCGAAGAGACGTCCTTGCCTTCCGGCTTGTTCACCTTCTTCGAAGCCGGCTTGCTGGCGTCGTCCTTGTAGTCACAGGCCACCGGGTTCGCCAGCGGCGTCGGCCGCTTCGGCATCGGAGTGCGCTCCGTGGGGATGGTGACCTCGGGGGTCGGAGGAGCCGAGCTCGGGGAAGCGTCGGAGGCGGCATCGTCACCACTGTTGCTGCTGACGATCCACCACACCGCGCCCGCCACGATGGCGACGACGCCGACGACCGCTACCGAGCCGACGATCCTGCGCCGCTTGGCCTGTTCGGCCCGTCGCACGATCTGTCGCTCGAGCTTGCGCTTCGCGGCTTCGCGGCGCTGCTGGTTGGTCGGCACCCGCCCTCCCGGTTTCCACTCGATGTCACACGTCTGAGGTAGCGGGAGTCTATTGGCACAGCCTGTGAGACCCCCGTACAGGGGCCGCTAGGCTTACTTGATCGTGATCAGGGCCATCCTGTCACCTGTTCGGCGGAAGAATCGAGGAGGCGTTTCGTGCTGGTTGTCGGTTTTCCGGCAGGCCCCCTCGAAGCCAACTGCTATCTGCTCGCCCCGGACGGTGGCGGGGAGTGCGTGATCGTCGATCCCGGGGAGGACGTCGTCGAACCGCTCGAGGCCGCGCTTTCCACGCACGGCCTGACGCCGGTCGCGATGCTCGCCACCCACGGCCACCCCGATCACGTCGCTTCGGCGGACGAGATCGGCGCACGCCACGGAATACCTCTCTATCTGCACGAGGCGGACCGGCCACTCCTCGGCCGGGACGCCGGAGAACGGAAGGACGGGATCGTGCCACTCGCCGATGGCCCGCTCGGGCTGGCCGGACTGGAGATCACGGTGTCCGGTACACCGGGGCACACCGCCGGTTCGGTGGTCTTCGGGCTGACCTCCGCCGAGGGCGGCCGGATCGTGCTCACCGGGGACAGCCTGTTCGCCGGTTCGATCGGCCGGTCCGCCGGGGACGGCGACGAACTCGTCCGGTCCCTCGGTGCCAAGGTGATGACGATGCCCGACGACACCGTCGTCCTCCCGGGCCATGGCCCGGCCACCACGATCGGGCAGGAGCGGGCGGCGAACCCGTTCCTGGCCGGGACGGGCGCGTGATGACCGAGCCGACCGGAACCCCGGAGACCCCTGAACGCCTCCCGCTGTTCCACGACGACCCCAAGCTGCGCCGCAGGCGTGGCTGCTCCAGCGTGGCCGGCGTCGTGATCTTCGCGGCCGCGTTCGGCGGGATCGCCGGACTGATCGGTGGGGAGATCGCCGGGCTCGTGGTCGCCGGCGTGATCGCGGTACCGCTGCTCTACGTCATGTTCTACAACCTGCGCCGCCGCGTCTGGCTCGAAGGCGAGACGCTCATCGTGCGGACCTGGGGTGTGCGTCGGATCGACCTGACCGCGGCCGAGCGCATCGACCTGGTGATCAGCGACGTCCGGGGCACCCGGACGGTCAGCCTGCTGGTCAACGCGGGCAAGCGCCGCAAGGTCGCGAAGGTCGATCTGGCCGTCTATTCCGGTGCGGGCGGCCGGGAGCTGGGCATCCTGCAGCTGCGCAAGCTGGCGAACGCGCTGCTGAACAACACCGAGGCGAACGGCCTGGTGTTCTCGGAACTCCTGGTGGCCCAGCTGAAATCGGAGGCACGCGGGGACGCGGCGGCGGAGCGGCCGCTCTACCGGCTGGCCTCGGCGGCACCCGCCGGGAAGTACATCCAGCGGTTCACGATGGAGGCGGTCAGCCGGTTCGTGGCGACGCTGGACTGAGCCGCGCAGACGGCGCTCGGCCACTCACGAGACCAGACCCACTCGATACCGGGATTCTGCTGGGTGCTGGGCCCGCATCGTCTTGGCGGTCATGTCGCGAAAGCCACTTTCGAGACGTCTGGTGTCCCGAAAGTGGCTTTCGCGACACCGGCTCCAGACCCCTAGGCCTTCACGGACCGGGTCCGGAATGAACGGCGGCTGGAAGCCAGTAGGTATCCAAGACACCCTCGGTGGGGATCGTCATCACCACTCACGAGGCTTCGGTGCGGGTCTCCAACTTCTCCAGCCGCGCCTTGATCTCCTCCAGCTGGTAGACGATCTCCGGCAGCTCGCCCGCGGCGAAGGTCGCCAGCCGCTCCGAATGCTTGAGCGTCGCCCGCACGTCGTCGAGCGCGGCGGCGATCTTGGGTACCGCCTCGACGGCTTCCCATGTCGAGACGAGCACGTGCCGTGCGACGGCGAACGCTGCGTCGAAAACGTCGAACATGGCCCTCCGATCACGCGGCGAATCTCGGGTGCGGCCTCTTCGTACCCGACTCCGTCCCGTGATCGCGCGGTGGGCTCGCGCTTTGGGGCGCTTGTGGTCACAGGGACTCTTGGGGCTCCCGCGAGGCGATCAGCGCGGCGAGCACGGTGGTGACCGGGACCGCCGCGACGATGCCGACGCTTCCGGCCAGCGTCCGGACGATCTCCTGCGCGATGTCCTCCGCACCGAGGATCGAGCCGAGCCCGACTCCGGAAAGCGAGGTGTACAGCAGCACCGGCAGCGCCGCCCCCGCGTACGCCATCACGAGCGTGTTGACCGCCGAGCCGACGTGGTCGCGGCCGATCCGCAGGCCCGCGCCGTACAGCTCACGCCAGCCGAGCGACGGGTTCGCCCGCCGGAGCTCCCACACCGCGCTCGTCTGCGTCACCGTGACGTCGTCCAGCACACCGAGCGCGCCGATCACGACGCCCGCCAGCAGCAGCCCGCGCGCGTCGATCCCGTGCCCGAGCGACCCGATCAGCTGGGAGGTGCTGTCGTCGAGCCCGGTCAGCGACGCCGCCGCCGAGAAGATCGCGGACAGGATTCCGATCAGGACCAGGCTCACCAAGGTGCCCAGCACCGCCACCGACGTTCTCGCGGACAAGCCGTGTGTCAGGTACAGCGCGACGAACATGATCGCGCCCGCGGCCGCGATCGCCACCAGCAGCGGGTTTTCCCCGGCGAGGATCGACGGCAGCACGAAGAACGCCAGCACCAGGAAGCTCAGCCCCAGCGCGACCAGTGCGGCGAGCCCCCGCCAGCGGCCCAGCACGATCACCGCGAGCGCGAACAACCCGGCGAGCAGCAGCAACGGCGTACCGCGCTGGAAGTCGACGATCTGGAACGACGCGGGGTTCGCGACATCGCCGCCGTTGTAGGACAGCACCACCTCGTCCCCCGCGGCGAACCGTGGCGTGCTCGGCTCGATGGGAAGCGTCAGCTTCAGCGGCTTCCCGGCTCCAGGGCCGTCGGTCATCGTCAGGTCGCTGGTGAGACACGGCTTCGCGCCCGGCGGCGGCTCGCCGACCTGCACCTGACCTTCGGCGAGACACGGGCCGGTGATCGTCCCGGTGACCGTCGCGCTCACCGGGGTTCCCTGCGGGAAGACGCTTTTCGCCGGATCCTCGCTCCACGGGTAGAGCACGATCATGCCGGCGACGGTGGCGACGGCGAGCGGGATCAGCAGCCCCATCAGCAGGAGCCGGACCCGGCGCGACGCGGGTGCCGCCGGCCCGTGGCCGTGCGAGTGCCCGTGACCGACCGGTGGTTCGGGCTTCGGTTCCGGGGCGCGACGTCTCCCCAGTTCGGCCTGCCGTGGCCGCTGAACCGGGGGACGGGGGCGCCGTGTCCCCTCGTGCTGCGGAGTCCGGCGCGGCGAACGGGACGTTCCGGGCGAACGATCGGACGGGGTGTCCGTCACCCGGCGAATCGGGCCGGTGTCGTCGTCGGAGAGGTCGCGGCGGTTCACCCGCATATCCTCCACAGTCCTCGCCGCGCGGCGCACACGGCCTAGCCGAACGCCTGCCGAAGGTGGACACGGCGATAGGCCGAAGGCGGGGTATCGAAGTGATCGAGGAAGGCTTGGCGCAGTGTCTCGGTCGAGCCGAAACCACACCGTCTCGCGATCGAGGTCAGCGGAAGTTCGGTGCCGCACAACAGTTTCGCGGCGTTCTCGGTCCTCGCCGCCCGGACGTACCTGCTGGGCGTGGTGCTCAGGTGCGCGTCGAACAGCCTGGTCAGCTGCCGGGTGCTGATCCCGGCCCGCTCGGCGAGGACGGCGGTGCCGAGATCGCCTGCCAGGTGCTCAGCCACGTACGCGGTGATGTCGCGGACGAGCCGGTTCTCTGGCGGCGGGCCGGACAGGAACATGCTCACCTGCGCCTGGTTGCCCGGCCGCTGCAGGTAGGTCACCAGCATCCGGGCGACCTCCCTGGCCACACTCGGGCCGTGGTCGGCCTCGACGAACGCGAGGGTGAGGTCGATCCCGCTGGTGACACCCGCCGCCGTGTAGACGTTGCCGTCGCGCACGTACAGCGGCACCGGGTCCACGTTCACCTGCGGGTAGCTCGTCGCGAGCCGGTTCGCGAAACGCCAGTGCGTGGTGGCGCGCCGCCCGTTGAGCAGCCCGCACGCGGCGAGCACGGTGGCGCCGGTGCACACCGAAGCGACGCGTCGGCTCTGCTGCGCGAGCCTGCGGACGTGGGTGACGACCCTCGGGTCGGCGGCGGCCGCCTCGTGCCCGGTGCCGCCCGCGACGATCAGGGTGTCCAGTTCGCCGGTCACCTGGTCGAGCCGGTGCTGTGCCTGCAGCGTCAGCCCGGACTCGCAGCGGATCCCGCGCCCGTCGACGCTCGCGAGCATGATCTCGTACCCCGGCTTGCCGCCGAGTTTGGTCGCGGCGTCCAGGACGTCCGACGGGCCGGCGATGTCGAGCAACTCGGCGTTGCTGTAGCCGACGATCAACACTCGTCTGGGTGAACCCGGCATGATCGAACGCTACCAGTAGTGCCCGGCCGTCGGACGTTGTTCGCAGGAATCCGGACATCCGGGCCGCCAGGGCCGGGCGCCTGCGACACCGTTGTCCCATGACAGACGACAAGAAGACGATCGCGTTCGTGGTGTATCCGGGGATGACCCCGCTGGACATGGTCGGGCCGCTGACCGTGCTGGACGGGATGGCGAGCACGGTGCAGGAGTACCGGACGGTCGTGGTCGGAGAGACGAAGGACCCGGTCACCACGGACAACCCGCTGAAGCTCGTGGCAACGCACACCTACGACGAAGTCCCGTCGCCGTACGCGCTGCTCGTGCCGGGTGGCGCCGCGCCGACGCTGAAAGCGCTCGCTGACGAAAAACTGGTGGGGTACCTGCGGACCGCCGCGGCGAACGCGGAACTCGTGACCTCGGTGTGCACGGGATCGCTGCTGCTGGGGCAGGCCGGACTGCTGAAGGGCCGCAAAGCCGCGACGCACTGGATGTTCCGTGATCTGCTGGGCGCGTTCGGCGCGGAGCCGGTCGCCGAGCGCTGGGTCGAGGACGGGAACGTGATCACCGCCGCCGGGGTGTCGGCGGGGATCGACCTCGCGCTGCACCTGGTCGAGCGGCTCGTCGGCGCCGAGATCGCCCGGACGATCCAGTTCGTCATCGAATACGACCCGGAGCCGCCGCAGGGCCCCCTCGATTGGTCGAAGCGGCCGTACGGGGATCTCAAGCCTCTGCTGGAGCACACGCTGAACGAGGCACTCGCCGACGAACCCGCGCTGCGGGACAGGTTGCTCGCGCACACCGGGAAGTAAGAGGCGGCCATCCGGGTGAGAAATCGCTGTCACGGGGACGGCACCGGGTTACATTCTGGGTCATCCGTCCAGGTGATAGGTGGTTCGTGGAGTTCAAGGTGCTCGGCCCGCTCGCGGCCTCGGTCCCGCTGCCGTCGGCGGCTCAGCCCCGCCGGGTGCTCGCGGTGCTCCTGGCCCGGCCGAACGAGTACGTCCACCGGGACACCCTCGTGGACGAACTCTGGCCGCAGGGACCGCCGTCGAGTGCCGCCGCGGTCGTGCAGATGGCGGTTTCCAAGCTGCGCAAGGCGTTGTCGCCCGGCGTGCCGGTGGACGACGTCCGGCAGCGGCTGCGGTCCGGCCGGAACGGCTACCGGCTGACCGTCTCGGCGGGGGAGCTGGACGTCACGGCCTTCTCCGAACTGACCGCCGCGGCCGCGAAGGCGACCGGTGCCGAGCGCGGGACGTTGCTCGAACAGGCGCTGGGACTGTGGCGTGGCCGGGCGTTCGCCGACGTTCCGGTCGGTCCGCTGGTGGAAGCGCACCGGCTGTGGCTCGAGGACCAGCGGAGTTCGGTACTGGGCAAGCTCGTGGAGCTGGAACTGGCGGCCGGTGACCACCGGGCGGTCGCCGATCGGCTGGGACCCGAACTCGCCGCCCGGCCGGGTGACGAACGCCTGGCCGGGTGGCTTGCCGAGGCGCTGCACCGCATCGGGCGCCGGGACGCGGCACTGGCTGTTCTCGACCGGTGCCGTCAGGCGTTGTGGGAGCACGCCGGTGTCTCGCCGGGGGAAGACCTGCTCGCGGTCCATCGCCGGATCGCGGGTACCGGCTGGTCAGCGGGCGGCGCGCCGTGCCGTCTGCCTCCGGCGACGCCGGATTTCACCGGCAGGGCCGGGGAACTGGCGGAGGTGGGACGCGCGCTGCGCGGTCCGGCCCCGGTCGTGCTCCACGGGGCGGCGGGGTCCGGGAAGAGCGCGCTGGCCGTCCAGGCCGCGTGGCGGGTGCGCAAGCGGTTCCCGGACGGGCAACTCGTCGCCGATCTGCGGGACGACGGTGACGTACTCGCCGGATTCCTCCGCGCACTCGGCCTGGCGGAAGCGGAGATCCCAGCCGATCGGACCGGGCGGATCTCGTTGTGGCAGAGCCACACCGCGGACCGGCGGGTGCTGGTGATCCTCGAGAACGGCCGGTCCGAGGCCGAGATACGGCCGTTGCTGCCGAGCGGTCCCGGTTGCGCGGTGATCGTCACGACACGGCGGAGGCTGGCCGGGCTCGTCGGTGCGAGACCCGTCGAAGTCGGTGCGCTGTCCGATGCGGAGTCACGGGACCTGCTCGGCGCGATCGCCGGAGAGACCCGGTTGGCCGCCGAACCCGACGCCGTCCGCCGGGTGCTGGCCTGCTGCGACGGTCTCGCGCTGGCGGTGCGGGCGGCGGGAACGAAGCTGCTGCAGCGGCCGAGGCTGAGCGTCGCCGAGTTCGCGGCGCGACTGGAGAACGAGCGCCTTCGTCTCGACGAACTCGCCGCCGGCGACCTCCGGGTCCGGCCGGTACTCGCCGATGCCCTCGCCGAACTGTCGCCACGACAGCGGAAATCCCTGCGGTTGCTCGGTTCCCCCGGCGTCAGCGAGTTCGCCGGCTGGTTCGCGACGGCCCTGCTCGGCCGTGCGCCCGGTGAAGCGACCGAACTGCTCGACGAACTGGTCGACGACCACCTGCTCCACGCGGAGCCGGACCGGACGGGCTTCGTCCGGTACCGGCTACCGGGCCTGATCCGGCTCGCACTCCGGGAACCACCGGATCCCGGAGCCCTTCGCCGCGCGCTGACGGCCATGGCGGCGTTGGCCGAACACGCGTCCGCAGCCCTCGGCGCCGAGTACCCGCCGTCACGGCGCGGGGATGTCCCGGCGGCGGTTTCGGACCGCGTCGCGGCCGACCCGATCGGCTGGCGTGACGTGGAATCCGCGAACCTCGCACTCGCCGTCCGAACCGCGAAGAACCACGGCTGGACCGAGCTGGCCATGCGGCTGGCCGACGCCTACAGCGATCTCGTCGGCCCGAGGAAGGGTGGATCCCCGGCGTGGCTCGGGTTCGGCATCGTGCGCGATCGCGTCGATCTCCCCGCGGAGGCGGGGAAGCTGCTCAAGCTCGGGCATGCCCACGCCGACGCGGGGGATCTGGCGCGGGCGCGGACCTGTTTCTCCCTGGCGGAGGGCAGGTTCCGCTCCGTGGGTGACCATCCCGGCACCGGGTCCGCGCTCATCGCGCTCGCCGATGTCGACGCCGATACCGGGCGGACCGGCGCGGCGGTCCACGCGCTGAGAGAGGCACTGGACCTGTTGCGGGACTGCGGTGACCTCGCCGGGCAGGCGATGGCGTCGGCCCAGTTCGGCTCGCTGTGGGACGACCTCGGCGACTCCCGCCGGGCGAAGGAATGCTTCGACGCGAGCCTGTTGCTTTCGCTCCATTGCGAGGACGGGCGGCAGCACGACAGGTCTGCCAAACGGTACGCCGACGTCCTGCGCCGGAACGGCCGGATGGACGAGGCGGGCGAGCTGCTGACCAGCGCGTTGATCGGCACGCGCAGCTCGCGTGAACGCCACTGGGAGGCGCACGTCCTCCGGAGTCTCGGCGATCTCCACGCGAAGACCGGTGATGCGGAGGAGAGCGAACGATGCCTCTCGCGGTCGCTGGAGCTGTTCAAGTACGTCGGGCACCGGCATGCCGCCGCCTACACGCACCGGAGCTTCGGCGAATCGCTACGCCTGGCGGGTGAACACGGCCGCGCCGCCGAACACCTGAGCCTGGCGATGAGTACCTTCCGTGACCTCGGAGACCGCCGAGGTGGCGGATACGCCCTGCTCAGCTTCGGGCGTCTGCGGGCTGACGAAGGCGTTGCGACCGAAGCCGCCGAAGGGCTCCGGACCGCGGCGGGGCTCTTTCGTGAGCTGGGTTTCCCGGTGTGGGAATTGCGCGCGCTCAAGGACCTTTCCGCGGTGGACCAGAGCGGACGCCAGCGGGACCGGGCTCGTGAAGCCTTGACGAAGATCCGCTTCGGAGCGACTCCGGCATAGCCCGGTGGGCGACCGCCGGCCGCGGCGTTTGGCGAAGTTATGGCACCGGCGTGTTGACTCCTGCTCAAGTGAGCGGACTTCGCGCCGCCCCGGATCGCGGCACTGGGGGTGGCGGCGCGTACTAGTGGCCGGGTGACGCCTTCCGAGGGCAGGAGGCGTCACCCGGTTCGACGACCTCGCGGGCGGTGCCTAGGACCGGACGTGCAGAAGCGCGTCCGCGTCGTTCAGGATCCCTTGGTCGAGCGGGAAGTAGCCCTGCCGCGGGACGGGGTCGGTCCGGACGCTCGCAGGCGGGACTTCGGATGGGGTGAGCAGGCTCCAGTCCGTGGTGACGTGTTTCTGAAGGAACCCTTCGTAGGTATCGGGCTCAGGCTCCTCAAGCGCTATGGCCTCGCTTCGGCCGAGGCTGGTGGCGACGAAGACGTAGCGGTCGCCGAGCAGCGGAGCCACCAGCGCGCCGGCGGGGAACCAGGTGGTCTCCGTCCCCGCCACCCGCATCGTGCTCGCCTGGCGGCGCAGGTGGAGATTGTGGGCGAAGACCAGGGTCCTGCCCCGGCAGGCTTCGGCGGCGCGGATGTCCAGCAGATTCCGCGCCATGATGGCGTCCCTGGTCGCGACGAGGGGCGTGTAGCGCTCGTGCGGCTCCAGAGGTTCGGCGCATTGCCGGTGATAGCGCAACAGATCGATGCCCGCCATGAGGTGGATCTCCGCCCGCGACCAGTCCTCCGTGACCGGTTCCGGTTTCCGGGAGCGGAGCGTGGCGAGCAGGTCGGCCGCGATCGCCCGCAGCCGGTAGGCGTCGGCCGTGGCACCGGGCGACGAAGCCGCGTCCAGGACGGCTTCCGTGCGGCCCCAGCGTTCGTCGTCGCCCGCCGGGCCCGCGATGTCCGCGTCGGCGCCCAGGAAATCGCGGGCGTACTCGAGATAAGGCCGTGGGCTGGGCGCGGAGGTGTTCTCGGTCTGGGTGTCGAAGCCGTGGAACGAAAGCCGCTCCTCGGGAGGCCGGTGTTCGTTGAACTCGCGCATCCAGGCGATCAGTCGCCTGTTGGCCTCCACGGTGCCGACGGTGTGTGAGAAACCTTCGCTCATCGCGAGGTCGAGGGTTCCGGTGCCGTCCTGGACGAAGTCGTTCGCGATGAGCGCGGCCACGCGATCCGTTTCGAGGGCGATCGAGCGGAAGCCGCGGTCGACCAGTTGGGCGAACAGGGTGTTGCGGACCTCCGCGAAGACCGGGGTCGCGTGCGTCGGCTCGCCCAGGGCGAGCAGGTCGCAGGAGGGGGTCACGAAGTCTCGGATGTCTTGACTCATGAGATTCAAGCGTATCGTTGATGTCCCGGTTGAAACTTTACTCGACGTATCCCGCTCGTACATCGCGGAAGTCTCAAACCAGCCGTCAGGGTGCCGGTCCGTGAAGGCCTCCTTGAGGGACCCAGAGTCCCTCAAGGAGGCCTTCACGGAAACCGGCGGCGGTCTGCCGCGTCGCAAGAAATCCACTTCCGGATAACTCGCTTCCATTCCTTTCGTCCGCTATAAAGTTTAAGAACGCTTCGCACGCGAAGGTGCTTCGCGTGCGAAGTGGCCCTTCGCGGAAATGCGCGAGCGCAAGTTATCAGCAGTTGAGGTGAATCACCGCGTGGCAATCGCCGCGCGGCCGGAGTTCGGCCCTACTTTGGCCCGCATGGTTGAGAAGGATTCGACGGCGCGGACCCGGGAACTGGGCCACCGCATGAAGGCGTTCCGGCAGCGCAGGCACTTCAGCGGAGCCGACGTCAGCCGCCGTAACGGCTGGTTGCAGAGCAAGGTCACGAGGTGGGAACAAGGGCTGCGTGAGCTGTCCGTGGTGGACGCCGCGCTCTATCTCGCGACCTGCGGCGAGGCGGAGCCCGAACGTGACCTGCTGCTGGAACTGACCCAGCCCGGCGGAGACCTGTACTGGGTCCGGCCGTACTTCGACGAACTCGTCGACCCGATGAAATCCCTTGCTATCCAAGAGAATCTCGCGCACACGCTGGTGCGCTACGAGTCGTTGACCCTCCCCGGGCTGCTCCAGACCGAACCGTACGCCCGCACCGCCTTCGAGCTGATCGGCAACCGTGACCAAGCTCAGCTGGACCAGGTCGTGAACGCCCGAATGGAGCGGCAGCGGCTGCTGCAGCGCGATCGTCCACCCCGGTGCCGGTTCTACGTCCACGAACGCGCGCTGCGTTCGGTCGTCGGTGGTCCCCGGATCATGCACGAGCAACTGCTCCACCTCGTCCTGTCGGCGAACCTGCCGTATTGCTCCATTCGTATCGTCCCGGAAAGCGACGGGGTGGGCACGGTGCTTGAGAATTCGTTCACCATCATGGAATTCGCGGAACATCCGGCGGTGGTGTACACCGATTCCTATGCGGCCGGTGTGTTCATCGACGATCGGGTCGCGGTCGAGGCCTATTATTCCCTTGTCGCGAGACTGGAAAGCGATACTCTGACCGAGGAGAGGTCACGTCAAATGCTCGCCGCATGGGCGGACCGGTACGACCGGATGGAGGAGTGAGCCGTCCGGGGTTTCCCGCGGTCCCTTCCTGGGGTAATCCTTCCTGGTAGCCGAGGAGAAGGAGTTCGTGGTGACGAAGACGCAGGGTGGTGCCCCGGTCGCCGAGACGGAGATCGAGCGGAAGTACGACCTGGCGGCCGACAGGCCCATCCCGCCGCTGGTCCCGGCCGGTCCCGTGACGAACCAGGCCGATCCGAGGGTCGACGTCCTCGACGCCACGTACTTCGACACCTCCGACTTCCGGCTCGCGCAGGCTGGTATCACTCTGCGGCGGAGGCTGGGCGGAAGCGACGAGGGCTGGCACCTGAAACTCCCGGTCGGCGAAGACCGGCGCGAGGAACTCCGGCTCCCGCTCGCGGGCAAGCCGGACAAGGTGCCGGGCGCGCTGGCGAAGCTGGTCCGCGCGCACACTCTCGGCGCCAAACTCGTCCAGGCCGCTCACCTGCGTACCGAGCGCACCTCGTACGCCTTGCTCGACGCCGAAGGCCGTGAGCTCGCGACGCTGACCGACGACGTCGTCACCGGCGAAGCGGGCGGGGAGAAGGCGCACCTCGACCGGTGGCGGGAGATCGAGATCGAACTCTCGCCCGGCGCCGACCCCGAAGTGCTCGACAGTCTGGATCAGGCGGTCGTGTCAGCGGGCGCCGAGCGGTCGAGGTGGCCGTCGAAGCTCCGGCGCTTGACCGACGAGCTCGTGCCTTCCGCGAGGGGAGATTCGGGTTCGGTGCTGGCGGACTACCTCGCCGCGCAGCTGGACGCGCTGCGGCGCAACGACATCGGGGTCCGCCGGGACGCCGAGGACGCGGTGCACCAGATGCGGGTCTCGAGCAGGCGGTTGCGCAGCGCGCTGCGGACGTTCCGGCGGTCTCTCGATCCGGACGTCGCGGACGGGCTGGCCGCTGAGCTTCGGTGGCTGGGAGGTGAACTCGGCCCGGCGAGGGACACGGAGGTGATGTCGGCGCGCCTGCACGACGAGGTCAAGGCGCTGCCGGCCGAGCTGGTGCTGGGCAACGTCGAGCAACTGATGACCCGGCATTTCGCGCGCGAGGCCGAAGAGGCCAAGACACGGGCGATCCGGGCACTCGACAGCAAGCGGTACACGGAGCTGTTGCGCGCACTGGAAAAGCTCGTCCGCAAACCCCGGAAGATCAAGGATGGCAAGAAGGAACTACGCAAGGCGGTCGCCCGGTCGAACCGGAAGCTGGGCAAGGCCGTCGCCGCGGCGCGCGAGCTGGTGCCTGGCGCGGAGCAAGACGCCGCACTGCACGAAGTGCGCAAGAAGGCCAAACGAGCCCGGTACGCCGCGGATACGGTCCGGCCGGTGACCGGCAAGAAACTTCGAAAATGGCGAAAGAACGTCAAGGCGGTGCAGTCCACGCTCGGCACGCATCACGACATCGTGGTCACGAGGGAAGTCCTGCGGCTCCTCGGCCTGCGTGCGTACGCCGAGAACGAAAACGCTTTCACCTATGGGGTCCTGCACGGACGGTCGATCGCCGCCGCCGAGGCCGAGCACCGGCGCTTCGCCGGGCAATGGCAAGACTTGGGTAAAGGTTCTCGCCCGAAATGGCTCAATTGAGGTAGCCCGGGTTGACCTCTCGCCGTCGCCGAGTACCGTCGAGGGAACTTGGTGGTCTGGAGAGAGGCGCCCCAATGTTGCCTGGCCAGCGCGTACCCGGCGAAGCGCCGCCCCTGGCCGTGACCAGCAGCCGCCGCAAGGACGGCGTCCTCATCCTCACCGCGGTGGGGGAGATCGACGCGGCCACGGTCGGGCGGTTCCGCACCGAACTCACCGGTGCGTGTGTCAGGGGACGGCACGTCATCCTCGACCTCTCCGGCGTCCGCTTCCTCAGTTGTGCCGGCCTGCAGGCGCTCGAGGAGGCCAACGCGGTGTCCCCGCGGTTTTCGGTGATCGTGAAGACACCTCTGGTGTCACGGATCCTGGATGTCAGCGGGGTCGGAGCCGATCTCGACGTCCGATGGGACGTGGAGGACGTGCGGCTCTAGGCGCTGTCCTGCAAGTCATGTTCGCGGTCTCCGCGCCCAGGCCGCCAGGAACCACCTGGATCACGAAGCCCATCGAACAGACTTACCGGACACAGCCTAGTCCCCGTCGAGCTCGACCTCGTCGGCGGTGACGTCCGGCAGCAGACCGCGCCAGCGCGGGTTGCGCAGGCAGCCCGCGTCGGTCCAGCCGCCGAAGACGACTTCGCCGACGATGGTCGGCCGCGACCAGCGCGCGTCGCGCGCCTGCTTCTCCGGAACGGAGTGGAACGGGGATGTCTTGCGCTCCAAGCGGAACAGCCGCCGGGAAAGCTCGGCGAGTTCGCTGCCCGCGAAGCCGACACCGACGTTTCCGATGTACCGCAGGCCATCCTCGTGCGGGACGCCGAGCAGCAGTGAGCTGAACGTGTCCGCCCGGCTGCCGCCGCCCGGCCGCCAGCCGCCCAGCACCACTTGCTGCACCAGGGTTCCGGTGATGGAAAGCCAGTCACCGGTGCGCCTGCCCGGGTGGTACGCGGAGCCGGCCCGTTTGGCGACGATACCGGCTAGCCCGTGTTCGCGAGCCGCCCGCGCGACCGCGCCGCCGTCCCCGGGGTAGTACCGCGAGACTTGCCAATGCGGGCCGCTCAACCCGAGTTCGTCGAGGAGTTCTCGCCGGTCGACGTAGGACGTGCCGAGGCAGGAGCGGCCGTCGAGATGCAGGAGGTCGTTCACCAGATAGAAGGCCGGATACCGGGGCATGAGCCGTTTGGCGGAGTTCTTCGTCGCCCGCACGCGGTGCCCGAGCCCTTCCGGACTCGGCTTCCCGCCGTCGAAGACGACGATCTCCCCGTCCAGAAATACCTCTGTGGCACCGAGTTGTTCCCCGAGGCCGCGGAATTCGGGATACAGCCCGGTGACGTCGTCACCCGAATCGTCGTAGGCGGTGATCCGTCCCCCGGACACCCGGATCAGGGTGCGGCGCCCGGACCAATCGAATTCGTAGGCCCATTCCGCGTCTTCGCTGGTGGACGGAAGCCGGCCCGGTTTGGTCAGCATCGGGGCGAGGAAAGAGGGGAGTTCCGCGCGGCCGGGATCGGCCGGGTCGAGTCTTTTGAGCAGCCAGCCGTTGTCCCTGCCGTCCTTCTTCACGTTGAGGAACTGGTATTTCCCGCGTGCTCGCTCGCCATGGAAGATTACCTCGACCTTGTGGTCGTCGAAGTGCAGCGTTTCGTACCGGCCGGTGTCCCAGATCGTCATGGTGCCACCGCCGTATTCGCCCGCGGGTATCTCGCCTTCGAAGGTGAGGTATTCCATCGGGTGGTCTTCGGTGTGCACGGCGAGCCGGTCGAGATCCGGCGACATCGGCAGGCCTTTCGGCACCGCCCAGGAGACGAGCACTCCGTCCCGTTCGAGGCGGATGTCCCAGTGCAGGCTGCTCGCGTGGTGTTCCTGGATGACGAACAGATCGTCGGCACCGGTTTTACCATCGCGATCCGGAAGGGGCTCGGGAGTCCGCCCTGGTCTGCGTTTACGGCGGTATTCGCCGAGTTTCTCCGCCATGGTCGGCAGGCGCACCCCTCTCCGGATCGGGTCACGCAAGCCTAGCGCCGTTCGCGCACCTTCCGTACGCCGAAGGCCTCTTTTCCCGCGGTGAAAGCAGGAAAAGAGGCCTTCGCGCGATCCTGTTCAGTCGGTTTCGGCCAGTGCCTCCGCGAACTGGGCGGCATAGAGCCGGGAGTACGCACCACCGGTGAGCAGCAGCGTTTCGTGGTCGCCCTGTTCGACGATCGATCCGTTCTCCATCACCAGGATGACGTCCGCGTCGCGGATGGTGGAAAGCCGGTGCGCGATGACGAAACTCGTCCGGCCTTCGCGCAGCGAATTCATCGCCCGCTGGATCAGTACCTCGGTCCGGGTGTCGACGGAGCTGGTGGCCTCGTCGAGGATGAGGATCGCGGGCTTCGCCAGGAACGCCCGCGCGACGGTGATCAGCTGTTTCTCGCCGGCGCTGACCGTGCCGCCCTCGTCGTCGATCACCGTGTCGTACCCGTCGGGAAGGGTGCGGACGAACCGGTCGACGTGGGTCGCCTTGGCCGCGGCCACGACCTCGTCGTGCGTGGCGCCCTCGGAACCGTAGGCGATGTTCTCCGCGATGGTTCCGCCGAACAGCCAGGCGTCCTGCAGGACCATGCCGGTCTTGGCCCGCAGGTCCTCGCGGTCCATCCCGGCGATGTCGACACCGTCGAGGGTGATCCTGCCGCTGTCGAGTTCGTAGAACCGCATGAGCAGGTTGACCAGCGTGGTCTTCCCGGCGCCGGTCGGGCCGACGATGGCGACGGTGTGTCCCGGTTCGACGGTGAGCGACAGGTCCTCGATGAGCGGGGTGTCCTCGGCGTACCGGAACGACACGTGCTCGAACTCGACCTGGCCTCGCACGTCCTCGACCCGAGCGGGCTCGGCGGGCTCGGGTTCCTGCTCGTCCGCGTCGAGCAGCGCGAAGACCCGCTCCGCGGACGCGATCCCGGACTGCAGCAGGTTCGCCATGCTGGCGATCTGGGTGACCGGCTGGCTGAACTGCCGTGAATACTGGATGAACGCTTGGACGTCGCCGAGTGACAGGGTTCCGGACGCCACCCGCAGCGCGCCGATCACGGCGACCAGCACGTAGCTCAGGTTGCCGATGAACATCATCGCGGGCTGGATGGTGCCCGAGATGAACTGCGCCTTGAAGCTCGCGCCGTAAAGCGTGTCGTTGTGCTCACGGAAGACCTCTTCGGCCTCCTCGCGGCGCCCGAAGACCTTGACCAGCGAGTGCCCGGTGTACATCTCCTCGATATGCGCGTTGAGCCGCCCGGTGGTGGACCACTGCTTGATGAACTGCGGCTGCGCCTTCTTGCCGATCTTGGCCGCGACGATCACCGACGCCGGCACCGAGAGGAGCGCGACGAGCGCCAGCAGGGGCGAGATGACGAACATCATCACCAGCACACCGACGACCATCAGCAGCGACGACACGATCTGCGCGAGGGTCTGCTGGAGGGACAGCGCGAGATTGTCGATGTCGTTGGTGGCCCGGCTCAGCACTTCGCCGCGCGGCTGGCGGTCGAAGTAGCTCAACGGGAGCTTGGCGAACTTCTCTTCGATCCGCTCACGCAGGTCGAACACCGCCCGCTGGACCAGGTTCGTGGTCAGCCTGGCCTGCAGCAGCGAGAAGAACGACGCCACGATGTAGAGCAGCAGGACCCACAACAGGACCTGGCCGACGGCGTCGAGGTCGATGCGCTGTCCGGGGACGAAGTCGATCCCCGAGTACAGGTCGGCGACGGTGTTGTCGCCCGCGGCCCGCAGCCCGGCGATGACCTGTTCCTTGCTCACGCCCGCGGGCATGTCCTTCGCGACGACGCCCGCGAAGATGAGGTCCGTGGCCATGCCGAGGATCTTCGGGCCGATGACGCTGAGCGTGACACTGGCGATGCCGAAGATCAGGATGCCGTACAGCATGGCGCGCTGTGGTTGCAGCAGCCGCAGCAGCCGTTTCAGCGATCCCTTGAAGTCCAGGGCCTTCTCGGCGGGCTGTCCGCCCATGAAGCCGGCTGGGCCGCGGCCGAAACCGCCTCCGCCAGGGCCGGGGCCCCGTGCCGCGCTCGCGCGCTCGCCCACCGGTTTGGTGGTGGTGGTGTCCGAAGAAGACTGTGTGGATTCGGGCGCGCTCATCAGGCGGCCTCCTGCTCGGTCAGCTGGGACAGCACGATCTCCCGATAGGTTTCGTTGCCGTCCATGAGTTCGGTGTGCGTGCCGCTCCCGACGACGCGGCCTTCGTCGAGCACGACGATGCGGTCGGCGTTGCGGATCGTGCTGACCCGCTGCGCGACGATGACCACGGTCGCCTCGGCGGTCTCGGCCGCGAGCGCCCGCCGCAGCGCGGCGTCGGTCGCGTAGTCGAGCGCGGAGAAGGAATCGTCGAAGAGGTAGATCTCGGGGCGCCGCACCAGCATCCGGGCGATCGCGAGCCGCTGCCGCTGCCCGCCGGAGACGTTGGTCCCGCCCTGGGCGATGGGGGAGTTCAGGCCCTCGGGCATCCGCTCGACGAAGTCCTTGCCCTGGGCCACCTCCAGCGCGTGCCAGAGCTCCTCGTCGGTGGCGTCGGACTTGCCGTAGCGAAGATTGCTCGCGACCGTCCCGGCGAACAGGTACGGCTTCTGCGGCACCAGCCCGACGGCGTCGGACAGCACGGTCTGATCCAGTTCGCGGACGTCGACGCCGTCGACCCGCACGGAGCCGCCGGTGACGTCCATCAGCCGGGGGATCAGGTTGAGCAGCGTGGTCTTGCCGCTGCCCGTGCTGCCGATGATCGCGGTGGTCTCACCGGGCAGGGCCAGCAGCGAGATCTCCTGCAGCACCGGCTTCTCCGCGCCGGGGAACCGGAATTCCACATCGGACAGTTCGAGTCGTCCGTGCACCTCGCCGGGGCTGATCGGGTTCTCCGGGAGGACGACGCTGGTGTGCGTGTCGAGCACCTCGGTGATGCGCTCGGCGCTGACCTCGGCGCGCGGCACCATCATGAACATGAAGGTGGCCATCATGACCGCCATCAGGATCTGCATCAGGTACGAGAGGAACGCGGTGAGCGCGCCGATCTGCATGCTGCCGTCGTCGATCCGCAGCCCGCCGAACCACAGCACGGCGACGCTGGAGGCGTTCATCACGAGCATGACGATGGGGAACATCAGGGCCATCAGCCTGCCGACGACGAGCGAGACGTCCAGGAGTTCGGTGTTGGCCTTGGTGAACCGCCGCCGTTCGTGCGTGTCCTTGACGAACGCCCGGATCACGCGGATGCCCATGATCTGCTCGCGCAGGATCTGGTTGATCTTGTCGATGCGCTCCTGCATCAGCCGGAACGCCGGACGCATCTTCGCGATGATGACCCCGACCGAGACACCGAGGATCGGCACCGCGAGCACAAGCAGCCACGAGAGCGTGACGTCCTGGTTCAGCGCCATGATGATGCCGCCGAAGCACATTATCGGCGCGGACACCATCAGGGTGAAGGCCATCAACGTCAGCATCTGCACCTGCTGCACGTCGTTGGTGGTGCGGGTGATCAGCGACGGCGTCCCGAAGTGGCCGACTTCGCGGGCCGAGAAGTCCTGGACCCGGTGGAAGATCGCGCCGCGGACGTCCCGGCCGACCGCCATCGCGGTCCGGGCGCCGTAGTAGACGGCGCCGATCGAACAGGCGATCTGCACCAGCGACACGAGCAGCATGACGCCGCCGACACCGAGGATGTAGTCGATGTCGCCCTTGACCACACCGCCGTCGATGATGTCGGCGTTCAGCGTGGGGAGGTAGAGCCCGGCGAGGGTCTGGACGAACTGCAGCAGCACGATGAGCCACAGGTCTCGCCGGTACGGGCGCAGGTGAATGCGCAACAGCTTGGTCAGCACAACGGTTTCTCCCCAGTGGTGGGTCGGGTGTTACTTCGGGTTCGCGCCGGTGAGCGAGGGGATGCCCGCCGCGGCCTCGTGCAGGAGGACGTCGAGCGTCTCCAGGAACGGCCTGGAGCCCTCGTCGATCAGCCAGCTGAAGAACGCGGTCTTCACCGCGGACTCCACGATCGCCGCCATGAGCCGCGCGTTCAACGCGTTTTCCGGGCCCGCGCCCGCACGTTCCAGGATGGCGTCCGCCAGTACCTGTTCGACCTTGGCGTGCGCTTTGAGGAACTCGCCCTGCACGGACGGGTGCAAGAGCAGTGACCGCGCCAGCTCGACCGAGCCGCGATTCGGTTCGCCCAGGCTGCCGTAGGCTTCCACCGTCGCGGTACCGACAGCCTCCCACAGCGTCTCTTCCGAAGGCCGCGCGCGCAGCGCTTCCCGCAGGAGTTCCTGCCGTTCGACGATGAACGAGCAGATCGCCTCCTCTTTGCTGGAGAAGTAGTTGTTGAACGTGCGGGGTGAGACCCCGACGGCGGTGGCGATGTCCTCGACACGAACCTGCTCGACACCCTTCTCCATGGCGAGTTTCAATGCCGCCTCGCTCATGGCGCGACGGGCCGCGCGCTTCTTGCGTTCGCGCAGCCCGAGAGGCGCGGTCGGGTCGGAGGCCATGCGCTCAGCCTAGGGAAAAGTTGCGGGGCGCGCAAATTAATGCGCACCCCGCACTTTTTGCGCATCCTCCGTGGCGCGAAACACTCAGATGCAGCCGAATGGCCTAGCGCGCCCCGCTCACCAGCCGTAACGCGTTCGTGACCACGTCACTGCCAGCGGTTGAACGGAAACCGACTGTGGACACGGATAGTGACTTCTGCTTGCATGGCCGTCGTTGTGCTGGGGAGTGCGACACGGGTCCGGGTATGCGAAGAGAAAGAAGTGGAAGCACATGGTGACGCGGGCTCGAGGCTTGCTTGACCGCTCACGGGTTCTTCTGGACCGTTCCAGGGTCGCCGCGGCGCAGTTCCTCGCCGCACCGCCCCGGCACGCTCCGTCGGCTCCGCCGGTCGAACCGGCGGTGGAACAACGGCCTGCCGTGGAGGCACCGGACGCCGGTGCGCTCGCCGGGGTCTGTTCGAATGTCGCGCTGCGCGACCTCAATCTGCTCGACCAGTTGCTCGCGCAACTGGAGACGATGGAGGCGGGGGAGGAGAACTCCGACCGCCTCGCCGAGCTCTACCGCCTCGACCACCTGGCGACCCGGTTGCGTCGCAACGCCGAGAACCTGCGTGTCCTCGCCGGCCGCGACGCCGACGACACGACCGCCGGGATCTCGTCCGTGCTCGACGTGATGCGGGCCGCGATGTCGTCGATCGACCACTACTCGCGGATCACGATCGGGCGTGTCGTTTCGCTCGGCGTCGTCGGCTTCGCCGCCGAAGACGTCAGCCGGATCCTCGCGGAGCTGTTCGACAACGCGGCGAACCAGTCTTCGCCGAGTTCGCCGGTCAGTGTCAGCGCGCATCTCACCGAACAGGGAAGCGTGCTGATCCGCATCGAGGACGAGGGCATCGGCATGCCGCCCGAACGCCTCGCGGCGCTGAACGAGCGGCTGGCGGCCGGTCCGGTGCTCGACGACGATTCCGTGCGGCATATGGGACTCGCGGTCGTCGGCAGGCTCGCCGACCGGCACGAGATCACCGTCAAGCTCGACCGCCGTACCCCGCACGGCACGGTCGCGACCGTGCTGCTGCCGGTCCCGGTGGTGTCGGAACTGGCCGAGAAGCAGTGGTCCGGTTCGCAGACCGTCGTGCTGCCGCAGGCCAGGATCACCAACGGCGCGCCCGTCGGAACCCCGGTCGCCACCCCGTCCGGACTGCCGCGCCGCCGCCCGGCTCCTTCCGCGGCACCGGAACCGGAACGGAAGCCCAGCCCGCGTCCGCGCACGGCCTTCCAGCCGCCCGCCGACGGCGGCACCACGGCCAGCGGCCTTCCGCGCCGGGTTTCCCGCAGTATCAGGACCTTGCCCGACGAACCGGCCCCGCCGACCACCCCGTCCGCCGACGCGGCGGACGGGCACGAGGCGCTGCTGGCCGACCTCGATGCCTTCAGCGACGGCGAGCGTGCCGCCCTCGACGACCGGCACGAGCGTGAGACCGGAGGAAACACCCAGTGACCGCCCAGGACGCGACCACGGATTTCACGTGGTTGCTCGACGACTTCGTGCGCAAGGTGCACGGTGCCAGCCACGCGCTGATCATGTCCGTCGACGGTTTCCCTTTGACCGCTTCGGAATCGGTGTCGAGCGACGACGCCGAGCAGCTCGCGGCCATCGCGAGCGGTCTGCTCAGCCTCGCGGGCAACAGTGCCGCGCTGTTCGGCAAGGGCAACTGCGAGCAGATCATCATCCGGCTCACCCGCGGGTACTTCCTGTTCATGGGAATCGGTGCCGAGGCGGGGCTGGCGGTGCTCACCGAACCGGACTGCGACATGAAGGTCGTCGCCTACGAGATGACCCAGTTCATCACCAACGCCGGTCACGCCCTCACCCCCGAGGTGCGAGCGGGACTCCGGCAGGTCCTGACCGCCCGACGGCCGCAGGCCTGAGAATCCGGAGAAGGAAGGGATGACCGTGTCCAGCGACCAATCTCCGGACCGGCCGGTCAAGATGCGCAGCCGCAGAATCCGGCCGTACGCGCTGACCGGCGGCCGGACCAAGAGCAGCCAGCTGCTGCTGGTGGAGACCCTGATCTCGGTCCCGCGTTACGACCCGTCACTGGCGGAGGCGCTGATGCCCGAATCGCGCGCCCTGTACGAGCGCGCCCGGGATCGCTCGTCGATCGCCGAGCTCTCGGTGGGACTGGATCTGCCACTGGGCGTGGTCCGGGTGCTCATCGGCGACCTCGCCACCCAGGGCGCCGTCTTCGTGCACCCGACGGCCCACGCCTACAACCACGATACGAACGTGCTCGAGAGGATCCTCGATGGACTCAAGCGCCTCCCGGTCTGACCCCAGTCTGCTGGCGATTTCCGCCAAGATCGTGGTCGCCGGTGGATTCGGCGTGGGCAAGACGACCTTCGTCGGCTCCGTCTCCGAGGTCCCGCCACTGAGCAACGAGGCCTGGATGACCGAGGCCGGGGCCGGTGTCGACGAGCTGGTGCCGCCCGGAACCAAATCCACCACCACGGTCGCGATGGACTTCGGCCGGATCACCCTGCGTGACGACCTGCTCCTGTACCTGTTCGGCACCCCCGGTCAGGCCCGGTTCTGGTTCCTCTGGGACGACCTCTCGCGCGGCGCGCTCGGCGCCGTCGTGCTGGTCGACACCAGCCGGATCGACCAGTCGTTCGCCGCGATCAACTACTTCGAGAACGACTCCGAGCTGCCGTTCATCGTCGCGGTGAACCAGTTCGAGGGCATGCCGGTGCACGACCTCGAAGAGGTGCGCGACGCGCTGGCACTGTCCCCGGACATCCCGCTGGTCACCTGTGACGCCCGCGACCCGAAGTCGGCGGTCGCGACGCTGCAGGAACTGGTGTCGCACACGCTGTCTCTCGCGGTGGTCTCCGGATCCGGCCGCGAGTTCGCTTCACTCAGCTGAACGGTTCTGGGAGGAACGTCGAGGATGCGCAAGGTTCTGATCGTCGGTGCCGGGCAGTCGGGGTTGCAGCTGGCCTTGAGCCTGCTCGCCCACGACTACGACGTCACGGTGATGTCGGCGCGGACGCCGGACGAGATCCGGTCCGGCAAGGTGATGTCGACCCAGTGCATGTTCCACTCCGCTCTGCAGCACGAGCGGGACCACAAGCTGAACCTGTGGGAGGAAGAGACCGTCAAGGTCGAAGGGCTCGGCGTTTCGATCGCCGGCCCCGATTCCAGCCGGGTACTGGACTGGTTCGGGCCGTTGGAGCACTACGCCCAGTCGGTCGACCAGCGGGTGAAGATGGCCGCCTGGCTGGAGCTGGTGGAGGATCGCGGCGGCAAGGTCGTCATCCACGGCGTCACGACGTCGGACCTGGCGCCGCTGGCCAAGCTGTACGACCTGGTCGTCATCGCGGCGGGCAAGGGTGAGCTGGTCCAGCTGTTCGACCGGATCCCGGAGCGTTCGCCGTACACCGAACCCCAGCGCGCGCTTTCGCTGGCGTACGTGCACGGACTCGAGCGACGGCCCGAGCATCCGGACAAGGCGGCGGTGCGGTTCAACATCATCCCCGGCGTGGGCGAGCTGTTCATGATCCCCGCGTACACGCTGAGCGGGAACTGCGACATCCTGTTCTTCGAGGGCGTCCCCGGCGGCCCGCTCGACTGCTGGGACGACCGGCCGTCGCCGCAGCAGCATCTCGACCGGATCCTGTCATTGATGAAGCAGTTCCTCCCGTGGGAGTACGAGCGGTCCCGGAACGCCGTGCTGACCGACGACAAGGCGACGCTGGCGGGCGGATACACGCCCGTGGTGCGGAACGCGGTCGGCAAGCTGGACTCGGGGACCGCGGTGCTCGGCATGGCCGACGTCGTGGTGGCCAACGACCCGATCACCGGGCAGGGTTCCAACAACGCGAGCCACTGCGCGGCGTCCTATCTGGACTCGATCCTCGAACGCGGCGACAAGCCGTTCGACGAGGAGTGGATGTCCGCGTCGTTCGAGAAGTACTGGGAGTACGCCCAGCACGTGACGACCTGGACCAACGCGATGCTGCAGCCGCCGCCCCCGCATGTGCTCCAGATCATCGGCGCGGCGGGGGAGAAGCCCGCCGTGGCGAAGCGGTTCGCGAACGGGTTCTCCGATCCGACCGATTTCCAGCACTGGTTCCTGGACCCCGCGAAAGCCGAGAAATACCTGGCCGAGGTCTGATTCCGGCATGACGACAGTCCCGCGATCGGGTTCGCGGGGCTGTCGCGGTGCGCCGTTTCGGGCTACCGTGGTCACCGTGTGTGAGTACGGTCGGTGACGGCAGCGGAGGTGCGGCTCGATGCGTTCGATGTGGAAGGGCTCGGTGTCCTTCGGGCTGGTGAGCATCCCGATCCAGCTGTACGCGGCCACCGAGAACAAGAACGTCTCGCTGCGCCAGGTGCACGAGGCCGACGGCGGCCGGATCCAGTACAAGCGGTTCTGCACGATCGACGGCGAGGAAGTGCCCTACGCCGAGATCGCCAAGGGCTACGAACTGCCCGACGGCGAGATGGTCGTGCTCACCGACGAGGACATGTCCGAGCTGCCGCTGGCGTCGTCGCGGGCCATCGACGTGCTCGAGTTCGTGCCGCTGGAGTCCATCGACCCGATCCAGTTCGACAAGACCTACTACCTCGAACCGCAGAAGAACGCCGTCAAACCGTACGTGGTCCTGCGTGACGCGCTGCAGAAGGCGAGTCACGTGGCGGTCGCGAAGGTCGCCATCCGGCAGCGGGAGACGCTCGCGATCCTGCGGGTCCACAGCGACGTCCTGACGATGACGACGATGTTGTGGCCCGACGAGGTCCGCGTACCGGATTTCGGGTTCCTGCACGAGGATCCGCCGCAGGTGCGGCCGCAGGAGCTGACGATGGCGGGGTCGCTGATCGACTCGCTCTCGGAGCCCGTCTTCGAGCAGGAGAAGTACAGCGATTCCTACCGTGAGGCCCTGGAAGCCATGATCGAGGCCAAGGCCGCGGGAAACCAGACGACGAAACCGAAGGTCGTCGGCGCGAAGGCCGACGTCGTCGACCTCATGGAGGCTTTGCAGGCCAGCGTGAGCGAGGCGAAGAAGAGCCGCAAGCCCGCAGCGGCCAAGAAGGCCACCGCGGCCAAGAAGGCCACCGCGGCCAAGAAACCGGCGTCGGGCAAGCGAACCCCGAAGAGCGCCTGACTCTCCTTTGTGGACGGTTGTGCCCGGTGTCACCGCACCGGGTGTCACGACACGCCGCGCGTATGCCAGGATCTGTCGTCCCTCGGTGGTAGTAAGGCAATCGAGGAGAACTTTTCCGAAGCGATCTTCGATTCGATCGCGGGAGGCGGCATGAACATGGAGTGCGCGTTCTGCGCCGGCGGACTCGACCACTGCCACGGGACCCTGGTGGTCCACGTCGACGGTGGTTTCAGTGAATGCAGCGAAGACGGCTGCGTCGATCTCGACTTCTCCCGGCACACGCTGACGATCGACTGTTTCGACGTCGATGGAGGCTGCTCGTGCGCGGAGGTGTCGGCCCAGCTGCTGCTACGGGCTTCTTGACCGGCGGCCAATACATCAGTCCGGCCTGATTCGGGCGATCGTGCCCGATTCCCACTCGAAGGTGTATGCGTTCGTGTACATCGCGGCCGGGAATGTGTTAACTATGACGGGGTCCTCCGGCTCTCCCTCCCCCTCGGAGCCGGGGGACCCCTTCATGTCACGGTGCTTCTTTGGCGGTGTCGTGGATCGGCGCCCCGTTGCAGGAGCGTACGGCCTCCCACACGCCGTCCCCGTCCGCGTAGTCACGGGCGGGCAGCGTGCCCAAGGGGCCCAGGATGTCGTCGCCCGCTCCGGCCGCCGCCGCGGCCCGCAGGAGTTCGTCTCGTCCACACGGGTACTTCGCCTCGGTCAAGTACGGGCGAGGGTCCGTCCCAGCCATCGGCTCTCCCTCCTTCGCCTTGTCCGGGGCGGATACCCGGCAGGCGGAGAACGAAAACGGCCCGGGCACCCGGCGTGAGGGGAACGCCGGGTGCCCGGGCCGTTTTTCAGCGCCGGTACCGGGGGCTTGGTACCGGTTCGGTCCGGTGCTCAGTACCAGTGGGCGCGACCGCCGATGGCCTTCCCGGTGTTCCCGAGAACGGCCAGGATGATGCCGATGACCGCCAGCGCGATCCCGATCGAGTACAAGACGGGGATGCTGGCGATGACACCGACGACAATCAGGATGACGCCGAGAATGATCACGGGAACACCTTCTCCTTCGTAGTCGCCCGGCTCACGTGCTGCCGGGGTGTGGCTACTTGAGGGATTCCCGCCCTCACCGGAGGGAAACAGGGCCATCCGGCCGAAGTTTTCACGCATTCGGCCTAACGTACGCCTGGCTCGTGAGTGGTAAGGACGGTTAGAACCGTCCTTACCACTCACGAAGCTGTCGGGCTCAGTACCGGTAGTGGTCCAGCTTGTACGGACCCTCGACGTCCACGCCGATGTACTCGGCCTGGCGCTTGGTCAGCTTCGTCAGCCGGACGCCCAGCGCGTCGAGGTGCAGGCGGGCCACCTTCTCGTCGAGGTGCTTCGGCAGCACGTGGACGTCGGTGGTGTACTCGCCCTGCTTCGTGAACAGCTCGATCTGCGCGATCGTCTGGTTGGTGAAGGAGTTCGACATCACGAAGCTCGGGTGGCCGGTCGCGTTCCCGAGGTTCATCAGCCTGCCCTCGGACAGCACGATGATCGAGTGCGCCTCGCGGTCCGCCGTGGCGGGGAAGACCCACTCGTGCACCTGCGGCTTGATCTCGATCTTCTGGATGCCCGGGATCTTCGCGAGGCCGGCCATGTCGATCTCGTTGTCGAAGTGCCCGACGTTGGCGACGATCGCGTTGTGCTTCATCTTGGCCATCTGGTCGGCCATGATGATGTCGAAGTTGCCGGTGGTGGTGATGAAGATGTCGCCGCGCCCGACGACGTCGTCGAGCTCCACGACGTCGAGGCCCTCCATCGCCGCCTGGAGCGCGCAGATCGGGTCGATCTCGGTGACGACCACGCGGGCACCCTGGCCGCGCAGCGATTCCACGGCGCCCTTGCCGACGTCGCCGTAGCCGCAGACCACTGCGACCTTGCCCGCGATCATCACGTCGGTCCCGCGGTTGAGACCGTCGATGAGCGAGTGGCGGATGCCGTACTTGTTGTCGAACTTCGACTTCGTCACCGAGTCGTTCACGTTCATCGCCGGGAAGAGCAGCTCGCCCTCCTTGGCGAGCTTGTAGAGCCGCTTGACGCCGTTGGTGGTCTCCTCGGTGACCCCGCGGACCTCCTTGGCGATGCGGGTGAACCGGCTGGTGTCGCGGCCGAGGCTCTCGCGCAGGGTTTCCAGCACGAGGTGGTATTCCTCGGGGTCTTCCTCGGTCGCCTGCGGAACGGCGCCGGCGGCCTCGAACTCGACTCCCTTGTGGATCAGCAGGGTCGCGTCACCGCCGTCGTCCAGGATCATGTTCGGGAGGCGGCCGTCGCCGAAGTCGAAGAGCTGGTCGGTGCACCACCAGTACTCGGCGAGCGTCTCGCCCTTCCACGCGAACACCGGAGAACCCGACGGCTGCTCCACGGTGCCGTTCGGGCCGACGACGACGGCCGCGGCCGCCTCGTCCTGCGTGGAGAAGATGTTGCAGGACACCCAGCGCACCTCGGCGCCCAGCGCGACGAGCGTCTCGATCAGCACGGCGGTCTGCACGGTCATGTGCAGCGAACCCGCGACCCGCGCGCCCTTCAGCGGCTGGGAGTCGGCATATTCGCGGCGCAGCGCCATCAAACCGGGCATCTCGACCTCGGCGAGGCGCAGCTGCTTGCGGCCGGCCTCGGCGAGGGAAAGGTCGGCGACGGCGAATTCGATCCCGTTGACCTTGGACAGGGTCGGGCTCATGGGTGCTCCAATCATCAAGGAAGGCAGGGCAAAGCGGTCCTCTTCGCCGGTGGCGGGAAGGACGGGGTCACCGCGGGGGTTTCAGTGCTCGGCCTCGAAGGCCGGAAAAGGGTTCAGACGCAACAAAGGCACCTCCACAGTGGGAGGCGCCCTTACGTCTGTCGCAGCGGGCCGAGCGTGGCGGAAGAATTCCGTCGCAGCGCCTCTCGACCCGCAACCAGGATGGCAAAGCGCCGCGAGCGCTGTCAAGGCGACACGGATCGCTCCGCAGGGGAGAGGAATTCGGCACGGACGCCCAGCAGCCGGACCGGTCTGCCGAGGTCGAACATGCCGAGCACGGCCAGCGCCGCCTTCTCGATTTTGGCCGGGTCCGAGGTCCGTTCGGGCAGGGTCACGCTGTGGGTATGGGTCTGGAAGGGAGCGAACCGGACCTTGACCGCGACCCGCGCGGCGGGCCTGCCCTCCTCGGCGACGTCCAGTGAGACGCGTTTCGCCAGTGCGACGACCTCCGCGGCCATGGCCCCGGGATCGGTGATGTTCTGCTGAAAGGTCGTCTCGCGGCTACGGGATCGCGCGACGTACGGCGTCGCGGTGACCTCGGCGTCGCCGATTCCGCCGGCGAGGATCCGGTACCAAGGGCCGAGCTTCGGGCCGAACCGGGCCGCGAGGTCCGCCGGATCGGCGCCCGCCAGCTCCAGCACGGTGTGGTAGCCGGCCTCGGCGAGCTTCTTCGTGGTCTTGGTGCCGATGCCCCACAGGGCGTCCGTCGGCCGCTCGGCCATGACGTCCCACCAGTTGTCCCGCACGAGCCGGAAGATCCCCGCCGGCTTGGCGAATCCGGTGGCGAGTTTGGCGCGCAGCTTGTTGTCCCCGATACCGACGGAGCAGGAGAGCCCGGTTTCCTCGGCCACCGCCAGCCGGATGTCGGCGGCGAGTGTTTCGGGGTCGTCGGTGGTGACGCCGAGGAATGCTTCGTCCCAGCCGAGCACTTCGACGACCACGGGGAATTCCCGCAGTGTCGCCATCACCCGGTCGGAGACCTCTTGGTACGCGGGGGCGTCCGTGGCGAGGAAGATCGCGTCAGGGCAGCGTTTCGCGGCGGTTCGCAGGGGCATGCCGGACCGGATGCCGAACTCCCGTGCTTCGTACGAGGCCGTCGCCACCACGGCCCGCTCCGCGGGATCGCCCGTGCCGCCGACGATGACGGGCTTACCGCGCAGCTCAGGCCGCCGGGCGACCTCGACCGCCGCGATGAACTGGTCGAGGTCGACGTGAAGTATCCACTCCCCGGCGGCCATGAACCGAGCTTAGGACCGTTCGGCGATCTCGTCGCGCATCCGCTGCTCGTTCTCCTGCAGTTCCGGGGTGAAGTTCTCGCCGAAGTCCTCGGCTTCGAGGATCTTGCGGATCTCGAGCACGGTGTCGCCGGTCGGGGGAGTGGGGCACCGCTTGGCCCACTCGATCGCTTCGGCGCGCGAAGGGACGTCGACGATCCAGAAGCCGCCGACGAGTTCCTTGGCTTCGGTGAACGGGCCATCGGTGACGGTGGCCCCGGCCGGGGTGAGCGTGACCCGTGCGCCCTTCGAACTTTCCTGGAGGCCTTCGCCGCCGACCAGCACCCCGGCGTCGAGCATCTCCTGGTTGAACTTCGCCATGGCGGTCAAAGCCTCCATCGGCGGCAGCTTCCCGGCCTCGGAATCCTCGTCCGCCTTGATGATGATCATGAAACGCATGCGTCTTCCTCCCAGTGAACCGGACGTATCGCCCGGACTCTACCGGCGGACGGGAAGACGATCAGGAACGCCCGAACCGGGAAAGGTGCGCGATCACCGCCGCGGTCACGGTGATCATCCCGGTCAGCAACAGGGCCGGGCTGTTCACCACGATGCCCAGCAGCATCAACATCCCCGCGGTGATGTCGAGGCTGAGAAGGAGGGCCAGGCGGAGCAGCGGGGGCTGGGCGGGCCTGCCGGACCGCAGCCGGGCGGCCAAGGCCGGCTCGGTGAGCTCGAACCAACGCTCGATCTTCTCCAGCTCTTGCCGATCGTGATGGCTCAGCATCGGTTTCTCCTTCGGCGCGCCCAGGCCGTCGACATCCACGGAATACCCAGGAGCAGGGCCGGATAAGCATCGAATTTCCCCGCGCTTCGTATAACGACCTATACGGCTCGGGAGCAAAGATCCTTCGGGGAGCTAACCATTGCGCCATTGGGGGGTTTCGGCACGCTGAAAGATCGTCAAGGAGGAAGGCGCTCGGTAGTTTCCCGCTTGTGGCCAGGGCGGCCGCGGGCTGTGCCTTCTGGGAGGACGCGAGCGATGACCATCCCCACTGAACCGATCGGCAGTATTCCCCGCCCCGGCTACCTCATCGAAGCGCTCGGTGAGCACGCGGCCGGACGGCTCGACGCCGACGGACTCGGCGAGTCGCGGGAAAAAGCTCTCGTGGAGACGATCAAGCGACTGGAGGAGACCGGCTCGCCGGTCATCACCGACGGCGAGCAGGGCAAGCCGAGTTTCGCCACGTATCCCTTGGCGGGCCTCACTTCGCTGGCGCCCGACGGCGTCGTCATCCCGTTCGCCGACGGGCACACCCGGCAGCTTCCGAGGCTGACCTCCGGGCCGTTCCGCTATCAAACCTACGCCGACGCCTATCTGCGCGAAGCCAAGAAGTACGCGACCCGGCCGGTGAAGCAGGCGGTGATCGCGGCTTCGGCGGTCAGTCTCGTCTATCCCGGTGAGGAATTGGCCGGATATGACAAGGATCAGTTCATCGCCGACCTGGTGAACGAGGCCGAGGCAGATATCCGCCGCAGTCTCGACGCGGGCGCGGACAGTGTCCAGATCGACTTCACCGAAGGCCGGTTGTCGTTGAAGCTCGATCCGTCCGGCGGGCTGCTGCGGTCCTTTGTGGATCTGAACAACACCGTACTGGACCGCTTCTCCGAGGAGGAGCGGGCGAAGATCGGCGTGCACACCTGCCCGGGTGGGGACCAGGACTCCGTGCACAGCCTGGATGTCGACTACGCCGAGCTGCTGCCGACGTTGTTCCGGTTGAAGGTGGGCAATGTCTACGTCCAGCTGGCCAGTGAGCCGGATCCCGAGCGGGCATTGCGGGTGATCGCCGAGCATGCTCGTCCGGAGCAGCGGGTCTTCGTCGGCGTGACCGACCCGATCGACCCGCGCGTCGAAACCGCCGAACAAGTCCGGGACCGGGTTCTCCAGGCGGCGCGGTACATTCCGCCGGACCGGCTGGGCACCTGTGACGACTGCGGTTTCTCGCCGTTCGCCGACGACACCTCGACGTCGCGGGAGATCGCGTTCGCCAAGATCGCCGCCCGTGTCGAAGGTACGCGCCTCGCCGCCGAAACCCTCTGACGTCGATTGATGGGCGCCTTCGGGTCAGTTCTGCACCGCGACCCGGATGCCGAGTCCGACCAGGAAGGTGCCCATCACCGCGTCCATCGTGCGCCGCACCCTGCCGGAGCTGAAGAACCTCCGCAGCGAACCCACCAGCGTCGCCAGGACGAAGGTCCAGACGACGGCCACCGTGGTGGCCAGCACGGCCAGCTGCAGGGTTTGCGCGGTCGAGGCCGAATGCGGGAGGAACTGCGGGATCAGCGCGAGAAAGAACATCGCGACCTTCGGGTTGAACAGGTTCGTGAGCAGCCCCTGCCGGAACGCCTCCTTGGGCGCGACGACGGGCGCCACCCTGTCCTTGAGCTCGCTGTAGTCGCCGCGGCGCACCGCCAGCCACGCCTTGACCCCGAGGAAGATCAGGTATCCGGCGCCGATCAGCTTCACCACGGTGAAGGCGATCGCCGACGCGGTGAGGATCGCCGCGACCCCGAGCGCGATCGCGACCACCCAGACGAAGACGCCGAGTGCGATACCGAGCCCGGCGGCGATCCCGGCCTTGCGCCCACCGAGGATCGCGCTGCGCGTCACGACCAGGAAATCCGGGCCCGGTGCCATCGCGCCGAGCAGGCAGATCAAGACGAACGAAAATGCGGTGGTCCCGGAGATCATCTTTCGATGCTATCCGGCTCGTCGATGTCCCTGGCCATGACGGCGCCCGGTACGTCGACGCCGTCGGGCGTCGTGACGGTCACCCGTTCGACTTCGGTGAAGCCGAACGACAGGTACAGCGGGACACCGGGCAGGGTCGCGGTCAGTGTCAGCGACGTGAAGCCCTCGGCCTTCGCCGCGAGACGACAGGACTCGAGTATCGCGCGTCCGAGCCCACGGCGTGTCCAGTCGCCGCGGACGAACATGGCGCGCACGCGCGCGGGCTCGGTGGCCGGATCGAGCGGACGGTCGTCGTCCGACGCGTCGCCGGCACCCGCGTGGGTCTTGTTGCGCCTGCTCCAGCCCCCGCAGGCGACGATCTCGCCGTCCGCCTCGTGCACGAAGTAGGTGCCGTCTTCGATCAACCGCAGGTCGAGACGCGCGATGTGGTCCGCCGCGCTCGCGGTCTGCCGTTCGTCGTAGAACCGGGGGAACAACTCGAGCACCGAGGCTCGCATCAGCGCCGCGATCGCGGGCGCGTCGGCGAGGGTGGCCGTCCGCTGCGGCGGTGTGTACGTCGTCATGGCGCGGAAGATAGTCAACGGCCGCGGCCCGGCCTATCGGATAATCACGTGATGATCACCGACGACGGCCGCGAG
Organism: Amycolatopsis sp. TNS106; assembly: GCF_019330265.1. Lineage (NCBI taxonomy): Bacteria > Bacillati > Actinomycetota > Actinomycetes > Pseudonocardiales > Pseudonocardiaceae > Amycolatopsis > Amycolatopsis sp. TNS106. Next base: position 1,431,748 of record NZ_CP024972.1, read on the forward strand.
TTGTGGACCTCGGCGACCGGCCGGGGCGAACCGATCCTGTGCTGCCACGGCGGTCCCGGTCTGTGGGACATGTTCGGCACCCTCGATCTCGGTCCGCGGTTCCGGCTGATCCGGTGGGATCAGCGCGGTGCCGGGCGTTCGGAAGCGCGGGGCCCGTACACCCTCGAACGGATGGTCGCCGACGTCGACGCCGTCCGCGAGTGGCACGGCCTCGACCGCGTCCCGGTTCTCGGGCATTCGTGGGGTGCGCATCTCGGCCTCCTTTACGCGCTGGCGCGACCGGAACGGGTGAGCGCGCTCGTTTACGTGTCGGGTGTCGGCCTCGGCCATGAATGGCACGCGGAATTCAAGCGGAACTTCGAGCGAGTGGTGGGCGCGAAGCCTCGCGGCGAGGGCCGCGAACGCGCGATATGGCAGTGGACGGCCGATTTCGTGACCGACGGCGCGCGCCACGCCGAAGCGATGGCGACACCCTGGTTCCCGGTCAACTACGAAGCGAACACGGCGCTCAGCGAGGAGATGCGGACCGTGCCGGAGTCGGAGCTCGTCTCGGCCTGCGAGTCGCTGCGGGTGCCGACACTGATCGTGGACGGCATGGCCGACAACCGGCCCCGGTGGGCCGTCGACTCCTTGGAGCGGGCCCTGCCGTCGGTGAGGCGGGTGCGGTTCGAGAAGGTCGGGCACGTGCCGTGGCTGGAGGCGCCGGACGAGTTCCGGGCCGCGGTGACCGGCTTCCTGAGCGACCGCGGTGGGTCGTGAGTGGCGTTTCGGGTTAGAACCCGAAACGCCACTCACGACCCACGTGAGGGTCAGGCCTTGGTGATCGGCTGCTGCAGCTCGGTGACCCACTTGTCCCCGTCCTCCGGGCATTCGAGGTAGAACTCCCGTGCCGGGCCGCTCGCGCGGTACCCGTGGGCGTCGACCCACTTCGCCAGTGCCTGGTAGCTGGAGAGCACGGTCGCCATCGAACCTCGGTGCAGGATCGTCGCCGCGGTCGCGACTTCGGCGAGGCGGACCGTCGAGAATCCTTCCGTGCCATCGGTTTCGGCCGCGATCGGGACCGCGGCGTGGATCCGCACTCGCTCGCCGTCGGCGTCGTCTTCGTAGTAGGCGATGAGCGGGCCGGACGGCGTGATCGGGCCGAGCGCGCCGAACAACTCCTTGTAGAGCCCTTGCACGACGGGCCCGATCTCGTCGTTCACGTAACCGCCCGCCGTCCCGGTCAGCTCGGCGACGCGCACCGCGGGCAGGCTTTTGACGACGACGTCTTCAGAAGGCATGGTTCCCTCGCTTTCGATCGACCGGAGCCTCGCTTCGACAGCCTTGAGCCGCGCCTCGTCGGCCGCGATGGCCGCTTCGAGTTCGGCGCGGCGCAGCCGCAGCATTCCGCGCAGCTCGTCCGCGCCGATCTCCGCGTCGAGGATCTCCTGCACCTGGGTGAGGGTGAAACCGAGATCCTTGAGCGCGATCACCCGGTTGAGCCGGGCCAGCTGCTCGCCGGTGTAGGACCGGTAACCGCTGAACGGGTCGACGTGGGCAGGGCGCAGCAGCCCGATGGCGTCGTAGTGACGCAGCATGCGGACCGACACCCGGCCGTGCTTGGCGAAATCTCCGATACTGAACATGACGACTCCCAGCGCACAGCCTGACACGGTGTCACAGTCAAGCGCTCATCGCACGAGCCGGAAGAACGACCGCACCTCCTCGGTGAACACAACGGGCTGTTCGAGGGCCGCGAAGTGGCCGCCCCGGTCCAGTTCGTTCCAGTACCGGATGTCGGTGAACCGGCGCTCCGCCCAGCGGCGGGACGGGCGCGGGGTCTCGCGCGGGAAGATCGAACAGCCGGTCGGCACGGTGATCGTGTCCACAGTGGATTCGGCGAACCAGCTCGACACCTCGCCGAAACTCTCCCAGTACAACCGGGCGGACGAGGCGCCGGTGCCGGTCAGCCAGTAGAGCGTGATGTCGTCGAGCATCGCGTCGCGGCTCAGCGCGTTCTCCGGATGGCCGCCGCAATCGGTCCACGCCTGGAACTTCTCGACGATCCACGCGCACAGGGCGACCGGCGAGTCGGCCAGCGCGTAGCCGATGGTCTGCGGCCTCGTCGCCTGCTGGATCGCGTAACCCGAACCGTCGGCCTTGGCGCTTTCGAGGTCGGCGAGCGACTTCCGTTCGGATTCGGTCAGGTCGTCGAACGTCGCCGGGTCCGGTGCCGCCAGCGGGGGGTTGAGGTGGATCCCGGCCAGCCGCTCGGGCGCCGTCCGGCCCATGAGCGTGGTGACGCTGGTGCCCCAATCGCCGCCCTGGGCGCCGTAGCGCTCGTAGCCCAGGCCGTCCATGAGGCGGATCCACGCGTCGGCGATGCGCTGGATCGTCCAGCCGGCCCGTGCGGGTTTGTCGCTGAAGCCGTACCCGGGCAGGGATGGGACGACGACGTGGAACGCGTCGGCCGCGTGGCCGCCGTGGGCAACCGGATCGGTGAGCGGGCCGAGCACGTCGAGGAATTCGAAGACCGAACCCGGCCAGCCGTGCGTGAGCACCAGCGGCAGCGCGTCCGGATGCGGGGAGCGGACGTGCAGGTAGTGGATGCCGAGTCCGTCTATTTCGGTCCGGAACTGGGGGAACGCGTTGAGCCGGGATTCCGCGGTCCGCCAGTCATGACGCCCGGCCCAGTACGAGCACAGTTCGCGCAGGTAGGCGGCGGGTACGCCCTGCGACCAGTCGTCGACGGTCTCGTCTTCGGGCCAGCGGGCACGGCGGATCCGATCCCGGAGGTCTTCGAGATCGGCCTCCGGGATCCGGGCTTGGAACGGCGTGCTGTCCATGCCGGCTGACGTTAACGAGGGGGTCCGACATTTCCTCGGTCCGGCGGTGTGCTGTCCGTTGACCGAGGACAGGTCAGCGGGCTATTCTCGATATACGAAAGAAAGTTTCCGCATAGCGAAATTGCAGAGGTTTTGATGGCTGATCTTGCCGGTTCGCGTCATGCGCTGCCGTACGTGCTGAACCTGTCGCTGGTCTTCACCGAGCTGCCGCTGCTCGACCGTGCGGAGGCGGCGCGCGCGGCGGGCTTCACCGCGGTGGAGTATTGGTGGCCCTTCGAGACGCCGGTGCCGGACGACGCCGAGGTCGACGCCTTCGTGGCGTCGGTCGAGCGGGCTGGCGTCGCGGTGACCGGGCTGAACTTCTTCCCCGGAGACATGGCGGGCGGCGACCGAGGCCTGGTCACCTGGCCCGGCCGTGAGGACGAGTTCGCCCGCGGTATCGCCTCGGCGATCGACCTTGGCGAGCGGCTCGGCTGCCGCCGGTTCAACGCGTTGTACGGCAACCGGATCGACGGCGCGGACCCGGCCGGGCAGGACAAGCTCGGCCTCTCGAACCTGGCGCTCGCGTCGGACGCGGCCGCACGGGTAGGCGCGGAGATCGTCCTTGAGCCGCTGTCGGGGGCGGAGAAGTACCCGCTCAAGACCGCGGACGACGTACTGAAGGTGCTCGACGAACTCGGGCGGGACAACGTGAAGCTGCTGGCCGACCTGTACCACCTGGCGGTCAACGGTGACGACCTCGACACGGTCACGACCGTCCACACCGGACGGATCGGCCATGTGCAGATCGCCGATGCCCCAGGGCGGCACCAGCCGGGGACCGGAACGCTGGACATCGAGGGATACCTGGAAAAGCTACAGACTGCGGGCTACCGCGGGCAGGTCGGCGTGGAGTACAAGCCCGACGGGCCGAGCGCGGATTCGCTGTCGTGGCTGCCTTTCGAACGAAGGGGACTGGCATGACCAAGCTGGGATTCATCGGCCTGGGGATCATGGGCGGGCCGATGGCGGGACATCTCGTCGCCGCCGGTCACGAGGTGAGCGGATTCGACACGAACACCGACGCGCTCGCGAGGCTGGAGGCCGTGGGTGGCCGGGCCGCGAACGGGGTGACGGACGCCGTGGCGGGCGCGGAGGTCGTCATCACCATGCTGCCGAACCACCCGCAGGTCGAGGCCGTCGTGCTCGCGGCGGGCGGGGTGCTGGAGTCGGCGAAACCGGGCACCCTGCTGATCGACATGAGCACCATCCGGCCGGAGACCTCCATCGAGGTGGCCGAGCGGGCGGCCGAACACGAGATCCGGGTGCTGGACGCGCCCGTTTCCGGTGGCCAGGCCGGGGCCGAGCAGGCAGCACTGTCCATTATGGCCGGTGGCGATGCCGAAGACTTCGCCGCGGCGCTCCCGATCCTGGAGTCGGTCGGCAAGACGATCGTGCACGTCGGGCCGCACGGCGCCGGCCAGGTCGTCAAGGCCGCGAACCAGCTGGTGGTCGGCGGGACCTACGGGCTGATCGCCGAGGCCATCGTGCTGCTCGAAGCCTCCGGTGTGGACGCCGGTGTCGGGCTGGACGTCCTCGCGGGCGGCCTGGCGGGCAGCCGGATCCTCGAACTCAAGCGGAAGTCCATGGTGGCGCGGGAATTCGCGCCGGGCTTCCGGATCGACCTGCACCACAAGGACATGGGCATCGCGCTCGCCGCCGCCAGGCAGGCCGAGGTCGCGCTGCCGCTCACCGGGCTGGTCGCCCAGCTCGTCGCCGCCGGACGGGCGATGGGCCACGGCTCGCTCGATCACTCGGCGCTGCTGAAGGTCGTAGAAACGCTGTCCGGCGCGGAAAACAAGGAGTGACGCATGCCCAGAATCCCCGCCATGCAGGCCGTCGTCGACGTCCTGGTCAGTGAGGGCGTCGACACCGCGTTCGGCTGCCCCGGCGCCGCGATCCTCCCGCTGTACCACGCGATGCAGGGCAGCGGCATCGAGCATCTGATCGTGCGCCACGAAGAGGGCGCGACCCATATGGCCGACGGCTGGGCGAGGACCACCGGCAACGTCGGCGTCGCGATCGGCACCTCCGGGCCCGCCGGGACGAACATGATCACCGGCCTCTACACCGCGCAGGCCGACTCGATCCCGATCCTGTGCATCACCGGGCAGGCCGACTCGCGGAAGCTGCACACCGAGGCGTTCCAGGCCGTCGACATCGTCGAGATCGCCAAGCCGGTGACGAAATGGGCCGTGCAGGTCAAGGAGGCGGCCCAGCTGCCGTGGGTGTTCCGGGAGGCGTTCCGGATCGCGCGGTCCGGCCGTCCGGGACCGGTGCTGATCGACCTGCCGATCGACGTCCAGCGGCAGGAGATCGAGTGGGACTCCAGTATCGACTCGCCGCTGCCGGTCACCAGGGCGATGCCGTCACCGGCCAGGGTCGAGCGAGCGCTGGACCTGCTGCTGGCCGCCGAACGGCCGCTGATCCTCGCCGGCGGCGGCGTGGTGCTCGGCGACGCGAGCGACCGGCTGCGGACCGCGGCCGAACTGCTCGGTGTTCCGGTCGGCGTGACGTTGATGGGCAAGGGGACCTTCCCCGAGGACCACGAACTGTTCGCCGGCATGGCGGGTATCCAGACCTCGCAGCGGTGGGCGAACGCGGCCTTCCTCGAAGCGGATCTGGTGCTGGCGCTGGGCGCGCGGTTCGGCGACCGGCACACCGGTGACCTCGACGTCTACCGGGGGAACCGGAAGTTCATCCACGTCGACATCGAGCCGACGCAACTGGGCAAGGTGTTCGGGCCGGACCTCGGCATCGTGTCGGACACGGGCGCCTTCCTGGACGCGCTGATCGAGGCGGCGTCGAAGCGTTCGCCGACGCGGGATCGCGCGTGGCCGCGGCGGATCGGCGAGCTCAAGGAGAGCCTGCCGCGCCGCGAGGACTTCGAGGACACGCCGATCAAGGCACCCCGGGTGTTCAAGGAGATCAACGAGTTCTACGGCGAGGACGCCTACTTCGTCACCGCGATCGGGCTCTATCAGATCTGGTCCGGGCAGTTCCAGCGCGCGCACAAGCCACGGCACTACCAGGTGTGCGGCCAGGCGGGTCCGCTCGGCTGGGAGATCCCGGCGGCGATCGGCGTCAAGAAGGCGAAACCGGAGGCCGAGGTCGTCGGCGTCGTCGGGGACTACTCGTTCCAGTTCCTGGTGGAGGAGCTGGCGGTCGCCGCGCAGTACGACGTCGGGTTCGTGCTGATCATGCTGAACAACGAGTACCTCGGGCTCATCCGGCAGGCCGAGACCGGCTACGAGATGAACTTCGAGGTCGACATCCACTACGACAAGATCGGCACGGACAACGTGAAGGTCATGGAGGCCTACGGCTGCTCCGGCACCCGCGTCACCGAGCCGGGCGAGATCCGGTCTTCGCTGGAGTGGGCGCGCAAGGAGGCCGAGCGGACTTCGCGGCCGGTGCTGGTGGAGATCATGATCGAACGCGAAGCGAACGCCGCGATGGGCAAGGCGCTCGACAGCGTCGTCGAGTTCGAACCGATCGCGGGCTGATGACGGTGTCCCGGCGGCCCGCCCGCCGGGACACCGTCATGCGGTCAGGCCTTGCTCTGGTCGTTGCTCAGCCACTTCTCCGGCCGGACGCGGACCAGCACGGAGTTGTCGCTGAGCGCGCCGTCGACGTACTTCGTGCCCTCTTCGCCGGGCAGGTAGCGCTGCGCGATCTTCAGCGCCTGCTCCCTGGTCGGCGGCGCGTCGTTGGCGATGACCGGACCCTCGGCCGTCACGTACTTGTAGGGGAACGTCTCCGTCTGCGCGACCAGGCTGAGCCTGCCCGCCTTCTTGATCGCCTTGTCCTTGACCGAGCCGCCGTCCATCCAGATCAGGAGCTCCCCGCCGGGCTCGTAGTCGTACCAGACCGGCACGGCCAGTGGGGCGCGGCCTTCCCGTTCCACGGCCAAGACCCCGATGTGGACCTCGCTCAGGAAGGCTTCCCGTTCTTCGGCGGTCATGACGAATGACGACATCCGTGTCTCGCTTCTCTCGGTTGGTGAGCTACGAGAAGCGGTAACGCGGCCGGTCTTCGGGACATTCCGGACGCTCGGACTCGTGAGTGGTAAGTACGGTTCTAACCGTCCTTACCACTCACGAGCGTCACGGGGTCGGGGAAGTGGTGGTGCTGGTCGGGGTCGTCTCGCCGGTGTCCCCGGCAGGCGTCGAGGACGGCGGGGCGGAGGACGTGCTGGACGGAGGGGGTGTCGTCGAGGACGGAGGCGTGCTCGAAGGCGGTGTCGACGAGGGAGGTGTCGACGAAGGCGGGGTGCTGGTCGGCTTCGAGGGCGAACTGCTGCTCGGCGGTGTGGTGCTGCTCGGCGGGAGCGACGTACCGGGCTGCGAGGTCGGCGGCGGCGTGGTCGTGCCGGGCGGGGGAGTGCCGGGCAGGGTCGGCACCGGGACCTCACCGCCGGGCGTACCGGCGGCGACGTCCTGGGAGTCGGGAGCGCCGACGGGCACCTGGCTGTCCGGCGTGGTCGCGACGCCGCCGCGGTAGGCGACCGCCCACCGGATCACGGTGTCCACATAGGACAGTGAGTGGTTGTAGCGGTACACGGCCACGCGCTGGGTCTGCTCCGACGTCAGGTCGACACCGCCGGAGCAGAGGTACCGGCCCGAGGCCAGCGTCGCGTCGTAGATGTTGTTCGGGTTCGACTCGCCGTCGCCGTTGCCGTCGGAGGCGTAGCCTTTCCACGTCGACGGGATGAACTGCGTCGGGCCGACGGCGCGGTCCCACACCGTGTCGCCGTCGTACTTGCCGCCGTCGGTGTCGGAGATGGCGGCGAACGGCCCGGCGCCGTTGAGCTGCGGGCCGAGGATCGGTTCGAGGGTGTTGCCCTTCGCGTCGACGTAACCGCCGCGCGCGTGATTGGACTCGATGCGGCCGATACTCGCGATCAAAGCCCAGTCGATGTGGCAGCCGGGCAGTTCCTTCGCGAGGATGTCGGCCGCGTTCTTGTAGGCCTTCATCATGCTGGCGGGGATGCCGAGCGCGCCTGACGGCGCGAACGCGCCGCCGACGTTGCCGCTGTGACCGGGGACGGTCAGCGGGTCCGGCGTCGGCGGCTGGGGGAGGCTGCCGTCGACGGCGATCTCCGGGACCGTGCCCGCCGGCGGTTGCCAGGCCGCGGCCTGGTTCTGCGGCGCGACCGGTTTCGGCGCGGCGACCGGGGCGTCCGGGCCCGACGACGCGGTGACCGCGGGCAGGACGGCGAGCGCGCCACCGGCGAGCGCGAAGGCCGTCCGGTGCCGGGCGGACAACTTGTCCGTCTGTCGAGGGCGGTGCTTCGGCATGTTCTCTCCCGCTAGGTCGACTCCGGGCAAAACTATCCGATACAACCGAATTTCGGGGACGACGCAACGAAAAACCCGCGAACCTGTCGAGTTTTCGTCCGCCCGGCACAAGACCTTCGTAGTGAAGTTGTCAATTTCACGCTGAGTTCACCGAAACGTCAGCAGAATCCTCGCTCGCTCCGCGGCGGTGGTCTGAACCGCGTGCAAAGATACCTTTGCACAATCTTCTTTGCACGGCTACGTTGGTGTCATGACCGGTCCGCCGCCACCCGAAGAGATCGCCGACGCCGCCGTGCTGAAGGCGGTGATGCATCCGCTGCGCCGCCGGATCATGGAGGCGCTGGGGCGCGGACCCGCGACGGCGACGAAGCTGGCCAAGGAACTGAGGGAGAGTTCGGGCGCGACCAGCTACCACCTGCGGGAACTGGCGAAATACGACTTCGTCGACGAGGCGCCGGAACTCGCCCACGGCAAGGAGCGCTGGTGGCGGGCCCGGCCGCGCGACATCCGCTGGCCCCGGCACAGCGAGCAGAACGACGAGATGCGCGCCGTGTTCGACGAGGCCCAGCGCGCCGCGTTCACCGAGGACCTCCAACAGCTGGCGCGTTTCCTCGAGCGGCGCGGTGAGCTGGGCGAATGGGGTGACGCGCTGGTGTTCTCACGCGGCTCGGTCCAGCTGAACCTCGAAGAGCTCAAGGAGTTCTTCGACGAGTACCTGGATCTGCTGCGCCGCTATTGGCGGCCGGAACCCGGCCCGGGCGCGCGGAAGGTGCTCGTGCGCTGGACGGCGTTCCCGGACGCCGACGGGGAGGTGAGGGAAGGGAAGTGAAAAGCCGGCGGGAGAGCGGCCACTCGACCACCGGTATCGCGTCACCACGCCGGACGGCGTGTCTTCACGAACGACTCCACAGACAAGGGGGAGCAGCATGCTGCTCTGGAAGAGAATCGCGGCCGTCTGCGCCGCGGCGAGCCTGCTCGCGGCGGGGACCGCGGCGGCCGCGCAACCGCCGGATGGGGCATCCCGGCCGGACGCCACCATCCGCTACACCGAATTCGGTATCCCGCACATCGTCGCGAACGACTGGGTGAACCTGGGCTTCGGACAGGGGTTCGCCGCGGCCAAGGACAACATCTGCGCGATCGCGGACGTCGCGGTCACGACGCGGGCCGAGCGTTCCCGCTTGCTCGGGCCGGACGCGCCGCCGACGAGCGGGGTGAGCCAGGCGAGCACGAACCTCGCGAGCGACCTGTACTTCCAAGGTCTGAACGAAAGCGGCGTGATCGAGCGGCTGCTGTCGGAACCGGCGCCGCGCGGGCCGTACCGAGAGGTCCGCGAACTGATCCGCGGCTACGTCGAGGGAGTCAACAAGTACCTCCGCACCGGCGAGATCACCGATCCCGCCTGCCGGGACGCCGGTTGGCTGAAGCCGATCACCGAACTCGACGTCTACCGGCACAGTCACGCGGTCGGCATGATCTTCGGCCAGGGCGGTGTCGCGGACTCGATCACCGCGTCACTGCCGGGCGCCCCGCCGGCGGGTGATGGCACCGAAGAGATGCTCGGCGGGACCGGGGTCGGCAGCAACGCGATCGCGGTCGGTTCGGCCGCGTCGGCGAACGGACGTGGCGTCTCGCTGGCCAACCCGCATCTGCCCTGGCAACTGAGCGGGACCAGGCTGTGGCAGTCACAGCTGACGCTGCCCGGCAAGCTCGACGTCAGTGGCGCCGGTATCCCCGGCATCCCGCTCATGTGGCTGGGACACAACGAAACCGCCGCCTGGAGCGGAACCGCCACCGACACGACGCGCACGTACACGCTGTTCGAGCTGAAGCTCGTGCCCGGCTCGCCGACGACGTACCTGGTCGACGGGAAGCCCGAGCGGATGCGCCGCCACGACGTGAGTGTCCTGTCGCGCAAGGCAGACGGGACCCTGGAGCGAGTCGTACGTCCACAGTGGACGACACGGTACGGTCCGGTGACGACTCGCCTGGGGCAGCGGGAACTGCCGTGGACGGCAGCGACCGCGTACGCCATCGCGGACGCCAACGCCACGAACCTCGGGATGACGAACTCGATGTTCGCGATCGCGCGCGGCCGGACGGCGGGGGAGATGATCGGCGCGGTCCGCGAAACCCAGGGGCTGCCGTGGATGAACATCCTCGCCACCGACGATCGCGGCCGGGTGGAGTTCAGCCAGATCCACGGGGTCCCGCATGTCACCGACGAGAAGGCGGCGCGTTGCAACACGCCGCTGGGGAAGGAAATGTTCGAAGCCGACGGCGTCGCGGTGCTCGATGGCGCGAAGACGGCCTGCGCGTGGGGCCGGGATCGCGACGCGCTGCGGCCCGGCGTCTTCGGCCCGTCCAGCCTGCCGAGCCTGAGCCGGTCCGATTACGTGGCCAACTCGAACGACAGCTACTGGCTGCCCAACCCCGCGGCGCCGAAAACCGGTTTCCCCCGGATCGTGGGACCGGTCCGCTACGAACAGAACCTGCGGACACGGGGCGGCTTCGTCGAGATCGCCGATCAGCTGAAGAAGGGCGGCTTCACCGGGCAAGCGATGCGGGACCTGATGTTCTCGCACCGGGACCACGCCGCCGAACTCGTCCGTGCCGACGTCGTCGCGATGTGCCGCACGATGCCGGGGCTCGAGGCCGCGTGCGCCGCGCTGGCGGCCTGGGACGGCCGTTCGGACGCGGACAGCCGGGGCGCGCTGCTGTTCGACCGGTTCTGGTCGGCCGTGGACCGCAGGGGATCGTCGATCTGGAAGGTTCCGTTCGACGCCAAGGATCCGGTCCACACGCCGAACACCCTCGACACGGGTAACGCGGTGATCCGCAAGGCGTTTTCCGACGCCGTCGCGGAGTTGCGAGCGGCGAAGATCCCGTTCGACGCACCGTACGGCGACAACCACTACGTCGTCCGTGACGGCCGGAAGATCCCGCTGGGCGGGGGAACCGCGGGCCGCGGTGTCTACGACTCCTTGGGCGGGCCATGGGATCCGGCCCGTGGGTACACCGAGTTCACGCACGGCGGGACGTACCTGCACGTCGTGGCGTTCGACGGGACCGGCTGCCCGGACACGACGACGTTGCTGACCTACTCACAGTCCGCGAACCCGGAGTCGGCACACCACAGCGACCAGACGGAGTTGTACTCGCGCAAGCGATGGGTCACCGAACGGTACTGCGAGAAGGACATCCTCGCGTCGCCGTCGCTGGAGGTCGTCCGGGTGAGCAGGCGATGATCGCCGCCTTGCTCGCGGCCGTCGTGGCGGTCTCGTCACCACTGCCCGCCGCGGCTCCGGACGGCGAAGTCTCGTTCACCAGCCACGGAGTCACCTTGCGGGGGACGGTGGTCGCGCCGGAGGGCGGCGGCCCGGCGCCGGGCATCGTCATGGTGCACGGATCCGGCGAACACGACCGGGACGACTACCGTGCCGAGGCGGAATCCTTCGCGAAGGCGGGGATCGCGACCCTGATCTACGACAAGCGGACCGAGGGCTATTCGCTGTTCGAACGGGACTACTCGGTCCTGGCCGACGACGCTCTCGCCGCCGTCCAGGCGCTGCGCTCGCAGCCGGGAGTGGATCCGGCTCGCGTCGGGGTGTGGGGCCTGAGCGAAGGAGGCTGGGTCGCGCCGCTGGCCGCGTCGAAATCGAAGGACGTCGCCTTCGTGGTCACCGTCGGTGCCAACGGCGTCTCGCCCGACCGTCAGCAGTCGTGGGCCTTCGAGACCTACCTGCGCCGCGGCGGGGTCACCGGTTCGATGGTGGACATGGTGTCGTCGACGAACATGCGCACCCTCGCCGGTGCGGGAGTGTTCCCCGAGGCCGGATACGACCCGGTCCCGGTGCTGGAGAAGGTGCGGCAACCGGTGCTGGGGCTGTGGGGTGAACTGGATCGGCTCACCCCGCCCGGCGAGGCCGTCCGGATCTTCCGGGAGACGCTGGACCGAGCCGGAAACCGGCAGTACACGCTGAAGGTGTTCCCGCAGGCCCAGCACGGGCTCCGGCGGACGACCGACGGTTTCGACAAGCTCGACGGTTTCGCTCCCGGCTACCTCGACCTCGTCGCGAACTGGGTGAACGGGGCGAAGGACGGGCCGTCCGCCGATCCGCCTCCGGTCCAGGCGAGCCAAAGTGCCGCACTGGCACCCCTCGCCTGGTACGAGGCGCCGTGGGCGCAGATCGGGGTCTGGGCGCTGGCGTTGCTGGCGTTCGCGGCCTACCCGGTGACCGCGCTGTTCCGCCGTCGCAAGGAGGTTCCGCTCGCCAGACCCGCGCGCTGGCTGGCGTCGGCAGGCCTGCTCGGCACGGTGGGATTCCTCGTCTACTACGTCGTGCTGACGACGGGGGCGGCGATGGCGCCGGGTCCGGTCCTTTTCGGACGGACGTTGCCGTGGCTCGCGTTGCAGCTGATCGCGGTGGGGGTCGTCGTCGCCGGGGCGGTGACCGCGGTTTCGTGGTGGCGGAAGAAGGAACGCGGGGGAGTACGGGTCGGCCTGCTGCTGGCCGGGACCGTGCTGTTCGTCCCGTGGGCCGTCCATTGGGGACTGCTGGTGCCGTGAAATGAGCCTGGGTGCCGGACGGCCACCCGGCACCCAGGCGAACGGAAGCCGCGTCACCACGCCCGAGGGCGTGTCTTCACGAACGGACCTCCGGGTCAGAAGATACTCAGGACTTCGGGGTGACGGCGAACCGGCGCAGTTCCAGTGCCGGGTTCTTGGCGCGCACCTCGGAGATCCGCTCGGCGGAGACCTCGCCGGTCGCGGTGCCGGTGCGCTCGCCGAGCGAGGCGACGACGACGCCCATCGGGTCGACGATCATGCTGTGCCCCGAACCCGCCGGAGCGGCCTGCCCGGCCGCGACGAGGTAGATCGTGTTCTCGATCGCCCTGGCCCGGACCAGGGTGGTCCAGTGGTCCTCCTTGAGCGGACCGGGCATCCACTCCGCGGGCAGCAGCACCGCGTCCGCGCCCGCGTCGACCAGACGGCGGGTGACCTCCGGGAACCTCAGGTCGTAGCAGGTCTGGAGACCGAAGGTGATCCCGTCGACCTCGAACGTCTCCGGGGCTTCGATGTCGCCGGGCCGGACCAGTTCCGATTCGCGGAAACCGAAGGCGTCGTACAGGTGCAGCTTGCGGTAGAGCGCGGCGATCGCGCCGTCGGGGCCGGCCGCGACCAGCGTGTTCGAGATCCGCTCGCCGCCGGGGAGCGCTTCGTTGATGCCCGCGACGACGGTGATCTGACGGTCCTTCGCGAGGCCGCGCAGTTCGGTGACGAACGGCCCGTCGAGTTCTTCGGCCGAGGTCACGAATTCCCGGCTCATCGTCGGTACGGTGAACAGCGAGTACTCGGGCAGGGCGACCACCCGCGCACCGCGGTCGGCCGCTTCGCCGACGAGGGAGGCGACTCGGGCGAGGTTGGCCTCTTTGTCGTTGCCGGGCGCGAACTGCGCCACCGCGACGTGCACCATGGGACCCCTTCCAATCAGTGGAACTCTTGTATACATGATGGATACTTGGCGGGTCCAGGTGTAGGCTCTGTCGCGGAAAGTGACGGAATAGAGGGGGAACGAGATGACTGTGACCGCCGAAGGGGGCGGCCCGGCGCGCGAGCGGGTCTACACGTGGCTGCGCGACGGAATCATCTCGGGCGAGCTGGAAGGCGGCCGCTTCCTCGACGAAATGTGGGTTTCCGGCGTCGTCGGCGTCTCGAGGACCCCGGTGCGCGAGGCGTTCCACCGCCTGGCCGCCGAGCGGTTCATCAGCCTCTTGCCCCGCAAGGGCGCCCAGGTGCGCACGGTCACCGCCCGGGAACTGGAAGAGGTCTACCAGAGCAGGCGGCTGATCGAAGGGCACGCCATCGCCGCGCTCTGCGCGAACCGGGCGGGCGCTCCCGCCGAACTGCCGGAACTCATCGAAGCGATGGCGAGTGCCGGTGCCGAACGCGACTGGTTCGCCGTTTCGGGGTTCGACCGCCGGTTCCACCGCGCCATCGTGAACGCCGCGGGCAACACCGTCCTGACCGAGCTGTACGACACGCTCCGGTCACGGCAGCAGCGGGTCACGGTCCGCGCGCTGGAGGCACGCCCGGAACGGCTGACCGTGATCAACGCGGAACACCGGGCGCTGGTCGCGGCCCTGAACGACCACGACGCGAAAGAGGCGTCGCGGTTGCTGGAGGATCATTTGCGCCCGGTGTCCGAGGTGATGTCGGTGCTGCCTCAGGAAGGCTGACCCGGCTGGTCGCGCGTGGAGCAGTGGATCCCGCCGCCGCCCGCGGCGATGGCCGAGATCTTCACCGGCACGATCTCGCGGCCGGGGAACTGTTCTCTCAGGATCCGCTGGGCGCGTTCGTCCGCCCTGGCGTCACCGAACTTCGGCACGAAGACCGACTTGTTCGCGACGGAGAAGTTGGCGTACGAGATCACGCTGTCCTCGCCGTAGCCTTCGACCTTGTCCGGGTCCGGCTGGACGAGGTCGATCACCTCGAAGGGTTTGCCGTCGGCGCCGGTGGAGCTCGCGAGCACCGACCTCGCCTGATCGGCCGCACGAGACCAGGAATCGGGCGGGGTCCCGGGCGTGGCCTTGTCCAGGAGTACGACGCCGGGTGCGGTGAACCTGGCCAGGCAGTCGACGTGGGCGTCGGTGATGTCCTCCCCGCGGACGCCCGCGAACCAGATGACCTTCCGGACGCCGAGCACCTTCTTCAATTCGTCTTCGATCTCCTGGCGGCTCCTGCCCTTGTTGCGGTTGTCGTTGACGAGTGAGCTTTCGGTGGCCATCAAGGTGCCGGCACCGTCGGTCTCGAACGAGCCGCCCTCGGCGGTGATCCACGTTTCGATGCGGGCCAGGCCGTACTTGCCCAGTACCGACTTCGCGACGGCGTTGTCCTTGTCGTGCGGATACTGTTTGCCGCCCCAGCCACTGAAGTTGAAGTCGACGCCCGCGACCTTGCCCGCCTCTTCGACGAACATGGGAACGGTGTCGCGCGCCCAGAGGTCGTCGACCGGGATCGGGACGACCTCGACGGTGTCCCCGCAAGCCTGCTGGGCGGCGTCGGCTTGCTCGGGCCGGGCGAGGAGCACCACCGGTTCGAAGTCGGCGATCGCCTTGGCCAGACCTGCGATCTCCTCGCGGACGGCTGGAAGGTCTTCCGCCCAGATCGACTTCGACGCGGGCCAGGACAGGTAGGTGCGGGCGTGACTTTCCCATTCGGCGCCCAGCCTGCGAGCCGCTGCGGCGGCGGGTGCGGAATCGAACACTGTGCACTCCTTGGTCGGGCGGGTGAAGACACGATAACATCCTGACTGAAAATTCAGTCAGGATGAGACCGCTAGGGTGACCACCCGTGTTCGAACGTCAGCAGAAGATCTTGGAAGCGGCCGTGCGGGTGATCGCGCACAGCGGCGTGCGTGGCCTGCGGGTGGAGAAGATCGCGGCCGAGGCCGGGATCTCGACTTCGCTGATCTACTACCACTTCACCAATCGCGCCGGACTGCTCCGGAAGACGCTGGAGTTCGTCAGTAATCGCGCCGCGGCGTACACCGAGGAAGCCGCGGCCGAGGCGGCGGATCCCCGTGCGGAGCTGGAACTCCTGCTGTTCGGGGAACTTCAGGACACCCAGGCCGTGCGGGAGAACAGCACCGCCTGGGGCGAACTACGGGCCAGCGCGGTCTTCACCCCGGAGTTACGCGAACCGCTGGCGGACTCGACGCGGATCTGGGTGAGCGAGGTCGCCGAGGTCATCCGGCGCGTCGACGGTGCCGGGGTCGTGGCCGAAAACGCCGCGGAACGGCTCACCAGCCTCGTCGAAGGACTCAGCGAGCGGTGGCTTTCTGGTTCGATGGAGCTGGAGAGGGCGCGGGAGCTCCTGCGGGGCGCGATCGCGCTGGAACTGGACAGGCTGGGGGCCTGATGGGACTCGAAAAGGTCGTCGCCGTCATGCGGGACAACCTCACCGTCCGGCGCGTCTACGGCGAGCCCGTCGAGAAGGACGGCGTCGTGGTCATCCCGGCGGCGAGCGTGATCGGCGGCGGAGGTGGCGGGCACGGCGCCGAGCAGGACAAGGAAGGCGAGGGTGGCGGTTTCATCCTCGCCGCGCGGCCCGTCGGCGCGTACGTCCTCAAAGGCGGTGAGGTGCGCTGGGTCCCAGCCGTGGACTTGACCTTCCTCGGCGCGGTGTTCGCGGTCACGGTCGCCGCGATCCACCGGCGCCGGCTGTCCCGGCGAGGATCAGCTCGATCCCGGTGAGGAACTGCGCCCGGTCGTCGTGATCGCGGGCTTCGGCGGCGACGGTCCGGAGGAAGGGGAACTCGCCGGGATCGAGGTCCTCCCAGTCGTTCGCCGCCGCGTGGAGGAATTCGGCGCGGTCCACTCCGGGCCCGAGCACCCGAGAGTTCGCCGCGTTCTGGCCCGCGGCGCCGAAGATGTAGTGCACCAGCGCCGAGGTCGCCGTGAACCAGGTGGTTTCGGGGACCCCCAGCGCGCTGACCCGCTGCCCGATGGCTTCGAAGATGCGCGGCGTCACCGAACCCCGAGGGCTGCGGGAAAGCTGGAGAGCGAGCTGCGGGGAAAGCCACGGATGCCGCTCGATCGCTTCGAACAGACCGAGTCCGATGGCCTGAATCTCGTCCTCCGGTGAGCCGCCGGCCTCCACGCTCAGCGCGGCCGCGATGACGGACGCGGTCGCGGCGTCGAGCAGCGCGCCCTTGTTCGGCACATGCCAGTAGATCGCGCCGGGGCCGGTGGCGAGGCGTTCGGTCAGCGTCTTGAAGGTCAGCCCGCGCTCGCCGTCCGCGTCGAGCAGTTCGACGGCGGCCTCGACGATGCGCTCGCGCGACAGTGCCTCCGCGCGTGCCCGTGGTGCCATGCCGGTCATCCTGGCAGAGCGAGGATGACCATCGAGCGGACGCGGACCGGCGGCTTTCGGGTTAGTTTCCCTGTATGGCGAAAAGCTCGGCGGTGGAGATCGAGGTCGGCGACCGGACGGTGCGCGTCTCGAGCCCGGATCGCGTCTACTTCCCGGCACGGGGCGAGACCAAACTCGACCTGGTCCGGTACTACCTCGCCGTCGGCGACGGGATCGTGCGGGCGCTGCGGGAACGGCCGTGCATGCTGCACCGGTTCCCCTCCGGGGTTTCGGGGGAGAAGGTCCATCAGAAACGGGTGCCGAACGGCGCTCCCGACTGGTTGCAGACCGTCCGCGTCGACTTCCCGTCCGGCAGGCACGCCTACGAACTGTGCGTCACCCATCCCGCGGACGTGATCTGGGCGGTGCAGATGTCGACCGTCGAGTTCCACCCGTGGAACTCCCGCCGCGCCGACACCGAACGCCCCGACGAATGGCGGATCGACCTCGACCCGATGCCCGACTGCCCGTTCTCCACCGTGCGGAAGGTCGCCCACACGGTCCGCGAGATCCTGGACGAACTCGGGATCACCGGCTGGCCGAAGACCTCCGGCGGGCACGGCCTGCACGTCTACGTCCGGATCGAGCCGCGCTGGGGTTTCCAGGAGGTCCGCCGGGCCGCGCTCGCCTTCGCGCACGAGGTCGAGCGCCGGATGCCCGGCGAGGTCACCACCACCTGGTGGCGCAAGGACCGCGACCCTTCGAAGCTGTTCGTGGACTACAACCAGAACGCGCGCGACCACACCATCGCGAGCGCGTACTCGGTTCGCGGTGTGCCCGAAGCCGTCGTCTCGACCCCGATCCGGTGGGACGAGATCGACGACGTCGAACCGCGTGAGTTCACCATCGCCACCGTGCCCGCGCGCTTCGCCGAACTCGGCGACCTGCACGCGGGCATCGACGACACGGCGTACTCGCTCGACACCCTGCTGGAGTGGGCGGACCGCGAAGGCCTCGACGCCGACGGCGAGTGACCTCCCCGCATTTAGCCGACTAAATGCGGGTCGGGCTGGGCCGGGGGAGGGGTTGCGAAAGTGGCTTTCGCAACGTGCCCTGCCGCCGCCTCCCCGCGACGCCCGCACCCTTACCTCGGCGCCGCCCTCGGGTGTCGCGAAAGCCACTTTCAAGACATCTGGTGTCCCGAAAGTGGCTTTCGCGACGCGCGTGCGAACCCGCGCCCCTACCGCATTTAGATGACTGATTGCGGCAGGGGCCGGGAGTCACTTGCCGACGTAGGCGGCCAGGTGTTCGCCGGTGAGCGTCGAAGCGCTCGCGACGAGGTCGGACGGGGTGCCTTCGAAGACGATCTTGCCGCCGTCGTGGCCGGCGCCCGGGCCCAGGTCGATGATCCAGTCGGCGTGCGCCATGACCGCCTGGTGGTGCTCGATCACGATCACGGACTTGCCCGCGTCGACGAGCCGGTCCAGCAGGCCGAGCAGATTCTCGACGTCCGCGAGGTGCAGACCGGTGGTCGGCTCGTCGAGCACGTAGACGCCGCCCTTGTCGCCCATGTGCGTCGCGAGCTTCAGCCGCTGCCGTTCACCACCGGAAAGCGTGGTGAGCGGCTGGCCGAGGCTGAGGTAGCCGAGCCCGACGTCGTCGAGCCTGCTGAGGATGGCGTGTGCGGCCGGGATGCGCCCGTCGCCCTCACCGAAGAACTTCACGGCCTCGGACACCGGCATTTCGAGCGCTTCGCTGATGTTCTTGCCACCGAAGGTGTACTCCAGCACCGACGCCTGGAACCGCTTGCCGTCGCATTCCTCGCACGTGGTCGCGGTGCCCGCCATGATGCCGAGGTCGGTGTAGATGACGCCCGCGCCGTTGCAGTTCGGGCAGGCACCCTCGGAGTTGGCGCTGAACAGCGCGGGCTTCACGCCGTTGGCCTTGGCGAACGCCTTGCGGATCGGTTCGAGCAGGCCGGTGTAGGTGGCCGGGTTGCTTCGGCGCGAGCCGCGGATGGGGGTCTGGTCGACCGAAACCACGCCTTCGGCGGCGGGGATCGAGCCGTGGATCAGCGAACTCTTGCCGGAACCCGCGACGCCGGTGACCACGCAGAGGACGCCGAGCGGGACGTCGACGTCCACGTTCCGGAGGTTGTGGCGGTCCGCGCCGCGGATCTCCAGCTTGCCGGTCGGCTTGCGGACGCTGTCCTTGAGCGACGCCCGGTCGTCGAGGTGCCTGCCGGTGATGGTGTCGCTGGCACGCAGGCCTTCGACGGTGCCCTCGAAGCAAATCGTCCCGCCCGCGGTACCCGCGCCGGGCCCGAGGTCGACGACGTGGTCGGCGATGGCGATGGTCTCCGGCTTGTGCTCGACGACCAGCACCGTGTTGCCCTTGTCGCGCAACTGCTGGAGCAGGTTGTTCATCCGCTGGATGTCGTGCGGGTGCAGCCCGATGGTGGGCTCGTCGAAGACGTACGTGACGTCGGTGAGCGAGGAGCCCAGGTGGCGGATCATCTTCGTGCGCTGCGCCTCGCCGCCCGAAAGCGTGCCGGACGGCCGGTCGAGGGAGAGGTAGCCGAGCCCGATGTCGACGAAGGAGTCGAGAGTGTGCTGAAGCTTCTCCAGCAGCGGCGCGACCGACGGCTCCTTGAGCCCGCGGACCCAGTCGGCGAGGTCGCTGATCTGCATCTTGCAGGCGTCGGCGATGTTGATCCGCTTGATCTTCGACGATCGCGCGAGCTCACTGAGCCTGCTGCCGTCGCATTCGGGGCAGGTGGCGAAGGTGACCGCGCGGTCGACGAAGGCGCGGATATGCGGCTGCATCGCCTCGCGGTCCTTGGACAGGAACGACTTCTGGATCGTGGGGATCAGACCCGAGTAGGTCAGGTTGATGCCCTCGATCTTGAGCTTGACCGGCTCCTTGTAGAGCAGGTCGTTCATCTGCCGCTTGGTGTACTTCTTGATCGGCTTGTCGGGGTCGAAGAAGCCGCAGCCGCGCAGGATGCGGCCGTACCAGCCGTCCATGGAGAAGCCGGGGATCGTCAGCGCGCCCTCGTTGAGGGACTTGCTGTCGTCGTACAGCGCGGTGAGGTCGATGTCGTTGACCTGCCCGCGGCCTTCGCAGCGGGCGCACATACCGCCGGTGATACTGAACTCCCGGCGTTCCTTCGTGGTCCGCCCGCTCTTCTCGACGGTCACCGCGCCCGCGCCGGAGATCGACGCGACGTTGAAGGAGAACGCCTGCGGTGAGCCGATATGCGGCTTCCCGAGCCGGCTGAAGAGGATGCGCAGCATGGCGTGGGCGTCGGTGGCGGTGCCGACCGTGGAACGCGGGTCGGAGCCCATCCGCTGCTGGTCGACGATGATCGCCGTGGTCAGGCCGTCGAGCACGTCGACCTCGGGCCGGGCCAGCGTCGGCATGAAGCCCTGCACGAAGGTGCTGTACGTCTCGTTGATCAGCCGCTGCGACTCGGCGGCGATCGTGTCGAAGACCAGGGAGCTCTTGCCCGAACCGGAAACCCCGGTGAACACCGTCAGCCGTCGCTTCGGCAGCTCGACGGCGACGTTCTTGAGGTTGTTCTCGTTCGCACCCAGCACCCGGATCAGGTCGTGGCTGTCGGCCGGGTGCTGCTCGGGCGGCTGCGGCCTGGTGGTCTTGCGCATCTTCTCTCCATCCTCATGGGGGGCCGCGTGCACTGTCCGTCAGCCTCGCCGGGCTCGATCTAACCAGGTTCGAGCCGTTCGTCCTCGTCGATGGTCACGCTAGGTGAGTGCGGGGGCCGCCCGCTTCTCGATTCCTGACCGGTGAAGTTCAGACGCTCCAGCCCTCGCTTTTCGTCGCCTTCAGGTAGTCCTCGACCGGCGGGCCGACCGGCCTGCCCTCGTACTGGGTCGACAGCACCACCGACGACCGGATCTCGCCGTGTTTGCCCAGCCGTTCGAAGAGGCCTTCGAGGTGTTCGAGGGACACGACCCGCACCTTCAGCATGGTGCAGCGATCGCCGCTGAGCCGGTGCAGTTCCACCACCTCGGGGTAGTCCTCCGACTTGCTGGTGCGCAGCATGCAGCTGCCGAGCGAGCAGCGCATCTCGACGAACGCCTGCAGGCCGTACCCGGCCCGACGGGCGTCCACCTGGGCGCGGTACCCGGTGATGACGCCCGCCTCCTCCAGCCGGCGGACTCGGTCGGCGACTGCCGGGGCGGAGAGGTTCACGCGGCGGCCGAGTTCCTTGAACGAGAGGCGCCCGTCGTTCTGGAGCGTTTCGAGGAGCCGCCAGTCGAGGTCGTCCAGCGCCCTTTCCGATCGTAAGGTCATCGCGCCCGGATTCCTTCCATGATGCGCCTCGCACCCCGGCGAGGCCTTCGTCAGCCTATTCGCCGCGGCGCCCGGAATCCTTAGATTTGAATCATGAAACCGATGTTCGCGCTCTTCATGGGCGTCGCCTGTCTCAGTACCGCGGTCGTCGGCCTGTCCACCACGGCGGCGCTGATCGTGGTCGAGCACGCCGGCGCCGCGTGGAGCGGACTGCCGAACGCCGTGCTGGTCCTCGGTTCCGCGGCGGGTTCGCTGTGGTCGGGGGCATTGGCCGCCCGCTACGGCAGGCGGCTCGTCCTGGTGCTGATGTACGGCGCCGCGGTGGCGGGCGCGCTGATCTCGTTCGCCGGCGTGCTCGGCGGATCCGTGCTCGCGCTGGTGGCGGGGATGCCGTTGATCGGCTTCGGCAACAGCGGCGCGCAGCTGTCCAGGTACACGGCCGCCGACCTGTCACCCGAGCACCGCAAGGGATTCGCACTGTCCACAATGGTCTGGGCGGGGACCGTCGGCGCGGTCGCCGGGCCCGCCCTGATCGCACCGGCCGCGGCGAGGGCGGAAGCCGCCGACCTGCCCGCCCTGTCCGGCCCGATCGCGGCGGGCGCGCTCGTCGTGGCCATCGCCGTGATCGCCGTCGCCACCCTGCCGCGCGGCCTCACCGCCCCGGCGGAGGGGGTGCCGCGGCGGGAGCGGATGTCCGTGCGGAACCCGGTGATCCTCGGGCCGCTAGTGGCGATGGTCGGCGCGCAGCTGGCCATGGTGGCGGTGATGACGATGACGCCGGTCCAGTTGCACCAGCACGGTCAGGGACTGGACGTCGTCGGCTGGGTGCTGAGCGCCCATCTGGTCGGCATGTTCGCGCTGGCACCGCTGTCCGGCTGGATCGCCGACCGCTGGGGCGGCCGCGCGGCCATCTTCGGCGGGATCGGCACACTCACCGTCGCGGCGGTCACCGCGATCGGCGCCCCGGATTCGCATCACGTGGGAATCCCGGTCGCGATGTTCCTGCTCGGCTACGGCTGGAACCTGGTGTTCGTCGGCGGCAGCAGCATGCTCAGCCGCGATCTCCCGCCCGCACAGCGGACCAGGGCGCAGGGCACCGTCGACGCCTTCGTCTGGGGGACCTCGGCCGCGGCCAGCCTGCTCGCCGGGCAGCTGTTCGGCCTGGGCGGATACGTTCTGGTCGCCGTCGCGGGCGGACTGTGCGCGCTCGTCCCGCTCGCGGTGATCGGCCGCCGCACGGCCGTGCCGGAACCCGTCGAAAAGGCCGGGCTCCGCTGATCTGCGAAACCCGGGACCTGCCGTCATACTGCTTCACTCCGACACGAACGAACCCGTGATGACGCAGATCACGTGGGTGACCGATTCGGAGGGTCCTAGGGTGAAAGCAGACAAGGTGCGGGAGATCGGGGGTGCAAGATGAGCGAGTTCGCGGTGAATCTGCGGGACCGGGTACGGCAGGCGAGGGAAGACGTCCAGATCGCCAAGCAGGCCTCGGACGAGGACAGGGCTTCGGCCGTCGGCGCCGATCTGGCCAACCTGGAGCGACTGGCCGCCGAGCACGGCGTGGAACTGCCGGAACAGTCTTCGGACGACGTCCGGGCATGACCCGGGTCCCGGGCCGGTGATCGGGCTTTGACACCCTGGGGCAGGTGACCGCAAGCCTGAACCGGATCCGCGCCTTCCTGGCGGACCGCGAGCCGCCGACACCGTGCCTGGTCGTCGACACCGACCTGGTCGCGGAGCGTGCGGCCGCGGTCTCGGCGGCCTTCCCGGACGCGCTGATCCGTTACGCGGTCAAGGCCAATCCGGCTCCCGAGGTACTCGACGCCGTGGCGTCGACCGGCGCGGGATTCGACGTGGCGGGTACGGGCGAGATCGAGCTGTGCCTGTCCCGGGGCGCGCGGGCGGCGGACCTGGCCTACGGCAACACGATCAAGAAACCGGCGGACATCGCCTTCGCCCACGAGCGCGGGGTCCGTGAATTCACCACGGATTCCGCCGGCGATCTGGCGAACCTCGCCGAGCACGCGCCCGGTTCGCTCGTCTCGGTCCGCCTGCTGACCGGCGGCCCGGACTCGGTCACGCCGTTCGGCCACAAGTTCGGCTGCGAGCCCGCGGTGGCCGCAACCCTGCTCCGCAAAGCCGTGGAAGCGGGACTGCGGCCGGGAATCGCGTTCCACGTCGGCTCGCAGCAGCCGGATCCGGCCGCCTGGGAGATCGGGATCGCGACCGCGGCCAAGGTCGCCGCCGACGCGGGCGTCGTACCGGAGCGGCTCAACATCGGCGGCGGTTTCGCCACCGAGCACCGGGAACCCGTGCCGTCGCTGACGGACTACGCGGAGGTGATCCACGCCGCCCGCCGGGAACATCTGCCTGAGCCGGAGCTGCTGCTGGAACCCGGCCGCGTGATCGTCGGCGACGCCGGGCTCATCAGGACCGAGGTCGTCCTGGTGACGACCCGCGCCGCGGCCGACGAACGCCGCTGGGTCTACCTCGACGTCGGCAGGTACAACGGGATGGCGGAGTGCGAGAACGAGGCCGTCGCGTATCGGCTGGAGGCCGTCGGCGTCAAGGGACCGCAAGGACCGGTGGTCCTCGCCGGGCCGACCTGCGATGGTGACGACGTGCTGTACCAGCGGACGCCGTGCGCGCTGCCGATGTCGTTGAAGGCGGGCGACCGGCTGGACATCCCGGGCACCGGGGCGTACACCGCCAGCTATTCGTCCGTCGCCTTCAACGGAATCGAGCCGTTGCGTACTCATTGTGTGGGGAGGTTCGCCGATGCCGGGTGAAATGCCACTCGTCGGCCGGTTCGCCGGCCGCCACGTACTCGCGGAGTTCGAGGGGATCGAGCCGTCGTTGCTCGACGACGCCGTGCTCCTCAAGAAGACCCTCGCCGAGGCGGTGACCGAAGCAGGCGCGACGGTCTGCGAAGTCGTGTCCCATTCGTTCGCCCCGCAGGGGGTCACCGTGCTCGCGCTGCTGGCGGAATCACACGCGTCGGTGCACACCTATCCGGAGATCGGCTCGGTGTTCGTGGACGTGTTCACCTGCGGCGACCGGGCGGATCCCGAACGCGCGGTCACCCTGCTGGCGAAGATGCTGGGCGCCGGGACCGTCCGGATGTCCACCGTGGACCGAGGAGAGAACTGATGGCGCAGCGAGTGATCGTCGAGCCGATGGGCGCGGGGCTCACCCGGAACTGGGACGTCGAGGAGGTCCTGTTCGAGGGCCGCACCGCGTTCCAGAACGTCCTCATCGGACGGACCGCGCAGGGGATCTCCCTGTTCTGCGACGACGAACGGCAGAGCACCGAACTGAGTCAGCTCGTCTACCACGAGGCGCTGATGGTTCCTTCGCTGCTGCTCGCCGAGCGCGTCGAACGGGTGCTGATCATCGGCTCCAGCGAAGGGGTCGCCTCCGAGCTCGCGGTCGCCGCGGGTGCCGAGGTGGTCGATCATGTCGACATCGACGCCGAGGCGGTGCGGGCCTGCGCCGAGCATCTTCCCTACGGCTACACGCTCGACGATCTGGCCCGTGCCGAGCGCGGAGAGGGGAAGATCCGGATCCACTACCGCGACGGCTGGGAGTTCCTCGCCGAAGCAAGGGAGCGCGGGGAGTCCTACGACGTGGTCGTGATCGACCTGCCGGACGAGAACGACGATCCGGAGGCGCAGCACAACCGGTTGTACGGTACCGATTTCCTGGCCCGGTGCGCGGAATTGCTCACCGACGGCGGAGTGGTCGGGTGTCAGGCCGGCTGCCCGACGCTGTGGCGCAATCAGACCTTGAGCACGTCGTGGCGCCGGTTCACCGAGTCGTTCGGGACCGTTCTCTACTACGGTTCGGACGAGCACGAGTGGGCGTTCCTGAGCGGCAGGGCCGACGCGCTCGAAGATCCCGGCGCGCTCGTCGCGGAGAAGATCGGCAAGGCGGGCATCGGCGAGTCCACAATGGACGAAGACGCGTTGCGGGCCAACACGGTCCCACCGTTTTCCCTGCGGCGGCACTGAGAACCCCGGCGACCGTTACCCGGTCGAGATCAACGGTCGTCGCCGTCTGTGACGCCGTCGATACAGGATCCTCCATCTGGTCGTTGCCGCTGGTCGCGGTGGGGGCCAGAATCGCTCGGGTGAACAGCTGGCGAGCAGACCGGGAGCCCGCGGTCTGTGCCGCCTTCGCGAGCTTGACCGCGAGTGTCACGGAAGATCTCGAGCCGGATCGGGTCGTGGACACCTTGTCCAAAGAATGCGCACGGCTGCTGCCGATCGATTCCACCGAGGTCTTCCTGCCGGGCCTCGAACTCGAACGCCATCCCGCGGTGGTCGACGAAGGCCCCGCGCGCGAGTCGTACGAAACCGGGAACGACATCGCCGTCCACGACCTTTCCGCGGAGGTTTCGCGCTGGCCGGGTTATGTCGCCAAAATGGCGGAGAAGGGTTTTGCCGCGGTTTCCGCGCTCCCGTTGCGCACGATGGACGAAACCGTCGGTGCGATCGCCTTCCTCAGTGCCGGAACCGTGGTCTTGAGTGCCGAAGACCGCCGCCTTGGCCGGGCGCTCGCCGACGTCGCGACGTTGTGTCTCCTGCAGCAGCGGGAGTTACGCCACTATCGGAGGCTTTCCGAGCAGCTGCAGACCGCGCTCGACAGCCGGATCATCATCGAACAGGCGAAAGGCATGCTCGCCGAACGCGTCGGTGTCGATGTCGGCGCCGCCTTCCAGCGCTTGCGTTCCTTCGCCCGCAGTACCAACAGGAAGCTGTCGGAGGTCGCGCGCGGCGTCGTCGAAGGCACACTGGACGCCAGGGAACTCCGGCAGCGGCACCGGTCACGACCGCCGGAAAAGGCGGACAAGGACGGGTAGGGCCGTTCGTCACCGGAAGAGGGGACTTCTCCCGGACGATGCGCGACCGTGCGGCCCTAGGACGCGAGGGCGGAATCGGCCAGGCTTCACGCAGCTGAAGGGTGCGGTGAAGTCATGGCATTGTTGGGAAGTCTGCGGGTGCGGAGCCGGTCGGTGCGGCCGAGCCTGCTTCCGTTGCTGGAGTTGAGGTCCGCGGCATTGACCCTGCGGTCCGGGTATGGGCTGGCGCCCACCGGGTCGGGGACGGTCTGCTTCGTCGCGGAAGGGCGTCCGGGCGAGGGGACGGAGGCGGAGTTCGTCGCCGGGCTCGCCGGGGATTCCGCCCGTCGTAACGTGGTCAACCACGATGGGCTCGGGCGGACGATCGTGCGCTGCTGGCGGGAGAACGGCGACCTCGGCTGCTTGCTCGACGACCTCGCCGACGTCAACGAGAGGCTGGCCCAGGCCGGGTTCGCGTCCTGGTTGCTGCACACGACGGTCGACTTCGCCGAGTTGCGCGACATGCGCCATCCCAAGCTGACCATGGTCTATCGCCGGGAGCGCGGCACCTTCTACCCGTACGCGCCTCGCGGGACCAGGGGCCGGGACAGGGCGATGGAACTGAAGATCCGCTCGTCGCTGACCCGGATCGTGCCGATGGAGTCCGACATCGGCCGGTGGCGCCCGGTGTGACGGGCACCCGCCCGGTCAACCGGGCGCGCCGCTGAGCCAGCCGCGCAGCCGCTGGACGCGGCGGTCCCGCGGGTTCCATCCCGGGAAACGGTGCCTCGACCGCGTGGCCAAAGCCGCGCCGTCGAGATGCCGGATCGCGGTCAGGACGTCGTCGAGCAGCGAAGCGTGCGTTTCGGGCTTCGCCACGCGCTCCGGCAGCCGCTCGAGTGCGGCCGCGGCCCGTGCCCGGCGGGCGACGGCAGGCGAGCCGGGACGGCGGCGGGTCTCGCAGATCCTCGTGGTCACGTCCCGGTCACCCTTCCCGTGTTCTCGGTCCGGCAGTCGTCACGTACGACGATGAGCCACCGGGGGCCGTTCCGGTCACCGCCGAAGGTTGTGCCATCGAGGGCACAAAGACCCCACTCGGTCGCCGGATGCGTACGGCGGGTCACGGGTTGGCCTCGAAACGACGGGCGGGGCGGGGACGATGGGAGAATGCGCCGGCCTCCGGCCGTATCACGCGTGCTCGAAGCCGTAACTCGCGTGCGTCAGGCCGGATCATGCGTGCTTGAAGTCGTAACTCGCGTGCGATCCGGCCGCGGGCGTGTTGCGCCTTCAAGCACGCGAGTTACGACTTCAAGCACGCGTGTTGCGTCCCCAGGCACGCGAGTTCGCCGGGAGTACCGGCCCGTGGATTCGCACGAGGGTGAATGCGGTCGTCGGCGGGATCGATTCGCGGGAATCTGCAGGACAATGGTCGACGCGAGACCACGATCGACGGAGAAGGTGCATGCCGAACCCGACCTCCCCGCAGCCCGTGCCCCCGGCCGCGGCCCCGATCCGGGTGCTGCTCGTCGAGGACCACAAGATGGTGGCCGAAGCGCTGGGCGCGGCCTTCGAGGAATTCCCGGAGATCGACCTGGTGGCGTCGGTGGAGTCCTTGGCGCACGGGCTGATCGCGGCGGAAGAGCACCTGCCCGACATCGTGCTGCTCGATCGGCGGCTGCCGGACGGCGACGGGATCGAAGCCATCGCCGGGTTCCGCGCGATCTCGCCGTCGAGCAGGGTGCTGGTGCTGACCGGCGACGCGAACAGTGCCATCGCCGCCAGGATCCTGGAGGTCGGCGGGGCCGGGCTGCTGCTGAAATCCGGTCTCCTCGACGAACTGGTCACGGCGATCCGGACCATCGCGGCGGGCGATGTGGTGATCGACCCCGAACTGCTCAGCGGCGCGCTGGCCATGCTGGCCGGCAGCCCGGGCAGGCTCGGGCCGGTGCTCACCCTGAGAGAACGACAGGTGCTCGGGCTGATCGCCGAAGGCGCGGGAACCGACCGGATCGCCGAAGAGTTGCGGCTGGCGCGGAATACCGTGCGGAATCACGTGCAGCGGATCCTGGTGAAGACCGGCACCCATTCGAAACTCGAAGCCGTGGCGCACGCACGCAAGAATGGCCTCCTCGAACGGCCGTAGCGGGGAGACGTACCCGAGTGCCAAGCTGCACTATGGCCATGCTGCCATCGGAACAGTCGCCTGATCGCCGCAGCGCTGTGCTCTTCGAGTTGTTCATGCACAGCGTCGTCGACTACGCCATTTACCTGCTGGACGTCGATGGTCGCGTGATCAGCTGGAATCCGGGGGCGGAGCGGATCAAGGGCTATTCCGAGGACGAGATCCTCGGCCGTCATTTCTCCGTTTTCTACACCGAGAAAGACGTCGCCGACGGCAAGCCCACCTCGGAGCTGCTGGTCGCCGCCGAGATGGGGAGTCACGAGGACGAGGGCTGGCGTGTCCGGCGCGGCGGCGCACGGTTCTGGGCCAACACCGTGATCACCGCGTTGCGGGACGAACAAGGCCACCTCGTCGGTTTCGGCAAAGTCACCCGTGATCTCACCGAACGCCGGAAAACCCTGGAGGAAAGGACCGAGCGCCGGCTGGCCTTCGCGCATTTGGTTCGGGCACAGGAAACCGAACGCCGCCGTATCGCGTGGGATGTTCACGACGATTCCATTCAGTCGATGATAGCGGTGAGCATGCGGTTGCAGATGCTCGCCGCGCAGCGGCGGGATCCCGCTTTGCTGCAACTCGACGAAGCGATCCAAGGGGCGATCCGGCGATTGCGGATCCTCGTCGCCCAATTGCGGCCGCCCGCGCTGAACGACGAAGACCTGATCGCTTCCGTCCGCGACTACCTCGACGAGGTGGTCGCGGGCTGGGGACTCGACTGCGCACTGCGGCACGATCTCGGTGTCAAGCCGCCGCCCGACCTCGTCGTCACCGCCTTCCGGATCCTGCAGGAGGCGTTGGTGAACGTGCGCAAACACGCGAACGCCACCTCTGTCGAGGTCTCGCTGACCGGCCAGAACGGCGGGCTGCTGGTGACGGTCGCCGACGACGGCGACGGGATGAAGGCGGACGGCGAGAGCGCGCACGAAGCGTTGTCGGGCGAGCACATCGGCATGGCGTCGATGCGTGAACGTGCTGAAGCGGCGCAAGGCTGGTTCCGGATCTCCAGCAGACCCGGTGAAGGTACGTCGGTGACCTTCTGGATCCCGCTGGGCCCTCCCCACGGGTAGTCAGGACAAGGAGGCATCTCGATGCCGGAACCGGGAAGCAAGCGTGGATCGAGAGAGCCGGTCCGGGTGAGCGGGGCGATCGACGACCAAGGCCTGCAGCGGCTGCTGGAGGGCCTGAAAGCCGTTCGCGACGGGGATTTCAGCACCCGGCTGCCCCAGGTCGACGACGTCCTGATGGACGAGATGGCGCTCGTCTTCAACGGGATGGTCGATCAGCTGGCGTTGTTCACCTCCGAGGTCACCCGGGTGGCGCGCGAGGTGGGGACCGACGGGAAGCTCGGCGGCCAGGCGGCGGTGCCCTCGGTTTCGGGGACCTGGAAGGACCTCACCGATTCGGTGAACGCGATGGCGGGCAACCTCACCGGTCAGGTCCGCGACATCGCCGAGGTCGCGACGGCGGTGGCGAAGGGCGATCTTTCCCAGAAGATCACCGTCGACGTCAAGGGCGAGATGCTCGAGTTGAAGAACACGATCAACACGATGGTGGATCAGTTGTCGTCGTTCGCGGACGAGGTGACGCGGGTGGCCCGCGAGGTCGGCAGCGAAGGACGGTTGGGCGGGCAGGCGGAAGTCCCCGGAGTGGCGGGGACGTGGCGGGATCTGACGACGTCGGTGAACTTCATGGCGGGCAACCTGACCGATCAGGTGCGGTCGATCGCCGAGGTCACCACGGCGGTGGCGAAGGGCGACCTTTCCCAGAAGATCACCGTGGACGCGCGTGGTGAGATCCTGGAGTTGAAGAACACGATCAACACGATGGTGGATCAGTTGTCGTCGTTCGCGGACGAGGTGACGCGGGTCGCGCGGGAGGTCGGCACCGAAGGAGCCCTCGGCGGGCAGGCTCAGGTGCCCGGGGTGGCCGGCACCTGGCGGGATCTGACGACGTCGGTGAACTTCATGGCGGGCAACCTCACCGCGCAGGTCCGCTCCATCGCCCAGGTGGCCACGGCGGTGGCGAAGGGTGATCTGTCGCAGAAGATCACCGTGGATGCGCGGGGCGAGATCCTGGAGCTGAAGAACACGATCAACACGATGGTGGATCAGTTGTCGTCGTTCGCCGATGAGGTGACGCGGGTGGCGCGGGAGGTCGGCACCGAGGGGCGGTTGGGTGGTCAGGCGGACGTCAAGGGCGTGTCGGGTACCTGGAAGGGCCTGACCGAGTCGGTCAATGTCATGGCCGACAACCTGACCGATCAGGTGCGGTCGATCGCCGAGGTCACCACGGCGGTGGCGAAAGGCGATCTGTCACAGAAGATCCGCGTCGACGCCCGTGGCGAGATCCTGGAGCTCAAGGACACCATCAACACGATGGTCGGCCAGTTGTCGTCGTTCGCCGATGAGGTCACGCGGGTGGCGCGGGAGGTCGGCACCGAGGGGCGGTTGGGTGGTCAGGCGGACGTCAAGGGTGTGTCGGGTACCTGGAAGGGCCTGACCGAGTCGGTCAATGTCATGGCCGACAACCTGACCGATCAGGTGCGTTCCATCGCCCAGGTCGCGACCGCGGTCGCCAGGGGTGACCTGTCGCAGAAGATCACCGTCGAGGCCAAGGGCGAGGTCGCCGCGCTCGCGCAGACGATCAACACGATGGTCGACACGCTGTCGGCGTTCGCGGACGAGGTCACCCGCGTGGCGCGCGAGGTCGGTACCGAGGGCATCCTCGGTGGGCAGGCCAGGGTGCCGAACGTCGCCGGGACCTGGAAGGACCTCACCGACAACGTCAACTCGATGGCGAACAACCTCACCGGCCAGGTCCGCAACATTGCCCAGGTGACCACCGCGGTCGCGCAGGGCGACCTGTCCCGCAAGATCGACGTCGACGCCCGCGGCGAGATCCTGGAGCTCAAGACCACCATCAACACGATGGTCGACCAGCTTTCCGCGTTCGCCGCGGAGGTCACGCGCGTGGCGCGCGAGGTCGGCAGTGAGGGGCGGCTCGGCGGCCAGGCCGAGGTCGAAGGCGTTTCGGGCACCTGGAAGCGGTTGACGGAGAACGTCAACGAGCTGGCCGGGAACCTCACCCGCCAGGTCCGGGCGATCGCCGAGGTCACCAGCGCGGTGGCCACCGGCGACCTCACCCGGTCGATCTCCGTCGAGGCACAGGGCGAGGTCGCGGAGCTGAAGGACAACATCAACGCGATGGTCCAGTCGCTGCGCGAGACCACGCGGGCGAACGAGGAACAGGACTGGCTCAACAGCAACCTGGCGCGGATCTCCGGCCTGATGCAGGGACACCGGGACCTGCGGGTGGTGGCCACGCTGATCATGAACGAGCTGACCCCGCTGGTCGGCGCCCAGCACGGGACGCTGTTCCTCACCGAATCCGGTGATCAGGGCACCCGGCTGCGGCTGATCACCAGCTACGGGCACAGCGAGGACCCGGACACACCCGCGGATTTCGCCATGGGGCAGTCGCTGATCGGCCAGGCCGCGCAGACCAAGAAACCGATCGTGGTCGACCGGACGCCGCCGGGTTTCGTGAAGATCTCGTCGAGCCTCGGCTCCGCCCCGCCGGTCACCCTGATCGTGTTGCCGATCGTGTTCGAGGACCAGGTGCTCGGGGTCATCGAACTGGCGTCGTTCGGTGAATTCACCGCCGTCCGCAAGGATTTCCTCGAACAGCTGATGGAGACCATCGGGGTCAACGTCAACACGATCATCGCCAACGCGCGGACCGACTCGCTGCTGGAGGAGTCCCAGCGGCTCGCCGAGGAGCTCCAGGCCCGCTCGGAGGAACTCCAAGCGCAGCAGGCGAAACTCCAGGTGTCGAACGCGGAACTGGAGGAGAAGGCCGAACTCCTCGCGCGGCAGAACCGGGACATCGAGGTGAAGAACTTCGAAATCGAGCAGGCGCGCCAGGAGATCGAGGAACGCGCGCAACAGCTCGCGCTGGCTTCGAAGTACAAGTCGGAGTTCCTGGCGAACATGTCGCACGAACTCCGTACCCCGTTGACCAGCCTGCTGATCCTCGCCGGGGTCCTGTCGCAGAACTCGACCCAGAACCTGACGCCCAAACAGGTCGAGTTCGCCAAGGTGATCCAGTCCGCGGGCACCGACCTGCTGCAACTGATCAACGACATCCTCGACCTGTCGAAGGTCGAGGCGGGCAAGATGGACATCCACCACGAGCCGTTCCCGCTGCGCCAGCTGCTCGACTACGTCGGCACGACCTTCCGTCCGCTGACCGCGGAGAAGGGGCTCGACTTCCAGGTCACCGTCGAGCCGAACGTGCCGGAACTGCTCTTCACCGACGAGCAGCGGCTCCGGCAGGTGCTGCGGAACCTGCTGTCGAACGCCGTCAAGTTCACCGAAGACGGCAGTGTCGAACTGCGGGTCAAACTGGTCGACACCGTCGTTTCGCCGTCGGGGGCGCTCCCGCACGAATCACTGGTGGCCTTCAGCGTCATCGACACCGGGATCGGAATCGCCGAGGAGAATCTCGAATCGATCTTCGGGGCCTTCCAGCAGGCCGACGGCACCACCAGCCGCAAGTACGGCGGCACCGGCCTCGGCCTGTCGATCAGCCGGGAGGTCGCGTACCTGCTCGGCGGTGAGATCCGGGCGGACAGTGTGCTGGGGACGGGCAGCACCTTCACGCTCTATCTGCCGGTGGCCAGGTTCGCCGGGCCCGCGAGCCTGGACGAGTCCACTGTGGACAAGCCGGGCGCGGAGCGGCGGGTCCTGGTCGTGGAGGGCGAGCGGAACAGCCTGCTGACCTTGCTCGCCCGCGGTGTCGCGGCCGACGTCGCGGACAGCCACGGCTCGGTCCAGGTCCGTGCGGTGGCCGATCCGGCGGAAGCGTTCGAGGAGGTGAAGCGGGAGAGCTACCGCTGCGTCGTCCTCGACACCAGCATCCCCGGGACCAGCGCGTTGAGCTTCCTCAAGCGGCTCACCGAAGGGCCGGAGCCCGTCGAGGTCCCGGTGCTGGCGTACGCGACGCGCAAGCTCAGCGCCGCGCAGGACCGGTTGCTGCACGGGCACGCGAAGGTGCATCCGGTCGAACTGCTGCCGTCGCTGGACATGCTGCGGGAACGCATCATGCTGCACATCTCGGCCAGCGAACTCGAAGGCATCCTGCCACTGATGCAGCAGCCGGAGGAGACGGTGCCGTCGCCGGACGACCAGCCGTCCGGGCCGCCCGCCGGCCCGCCGCGCCTGCAAGGGCGCAAGGTCTTGCTCGTCGACGACGACCCCCGCAACGTGTACGCGATCTCGGGGATGCTCGAACTGCACGGACTGTCGGTCGTGCACGCGCCCAACGGCCGCAAGGGTATCGAGGAACTGCTGGCCGACGACGGCATCGACCTGATCCTGATGGACGTGATGATGCCGGAGATGGACGGCCACGCGACGACCGCCGCGATCCGCGAGATGCCGAAGTTCGCCGGCCTGCCGATCATCACGGTGACCGCGAAAGCGATGGAAGGGGACCGGGAGAAGAGCCTCGCCGCCGGGGCCAGCGATTACGTCACCAAACCCGTGAACGCGGAGGAACTGCTGGCGTGCATGGAACGCTGGCTCGCGGATTGAGCGGCGGGCTACTCGGTCCCGTTGGCGCTGTTCGCGCAGACGCGGCGGATGGCCGCGACGATCTCCGTGTTGGGACTGCCCTTCACGAGGTATTCGGTGACGCCCGCGGACGCCATCTGGGCGATGGACCGCGTGTCGCTGTGCGCGGAGAACGCCATCAGCCGCGTATGAGGCACCCGGCGCCGGATCTCCCGGGCCATCCACGCACCGCCTCCGCCGGGGATCCGCACGTCCAGCAGGGCGACCTCCGGGGCCAGCAGCTCCGCGAGCGCGACCGCTTCACCGGCGTCGAGCGCGACGGCGACCACCTCGATATCCGGTTCGGATTCCAGGAGGGCGCGCAGGGCGTCGCCGATGACCGGGTTGTCGTCCGCGACGAGCACCCGGAGTCTGGGGGGCGGCGTTCGGTTCATCACCCGGTCCGAGCCCGCGCGGTCTGCGGCTCCGGTGGTGGTCGCGGGCCCCCCGCCGAACTTGGCGTGACTCAGCAAGAGATCCGGCGGTCGCCTTCGCTGGGCTGCTCGATGAGCGTCCTGGCGACGTCGTGGATCTTCATGTTGTTGTTGCGGCAGAACGAACGCAGCAGGTCGAACGCCGCGTCGA
Organism: Amycolatopsis sp. TNS106; assembly: GCF_019330265.1. Classification (NCBI taxonomy): domain Bacteria; kingdom Bacillati; phylum Actinomycetota; class Actinomycetes; order Pseudonocardiales; family Pseudonocardiaceae; genus Amycolatopsis; species Amycolatopsis sp. TNS106. Next base: position 1,466,302 of record NZ_CP024972.1, read on the forward strand.
TGTCGATCTGGTAACGCTCGGCGAGAATACCCTTCGCCTGTTCGATGGGCAGCCGGTGGTCGAGCGCGTACTGGAGTTGCTCGGCGCGGGCCCGGTAGAAGCGGATGCGGTCGCGCATGGCCACGAGGTCGTCGGCCGGGTCGGAAGATCCGGCCGAGGGGGCCGGCGAAAGCGTGGTCTCGGACATGGGGTGATCGTCGCAGCGGCCGGGCTGCTCCGGAAGAACAGAACGTCCTGACTCGAATGATGCAAATGAACCTGGTCCGGTCGGCGGCAGCCACTCGAACGGGCGCGGAACAGGGCCCTTTGGCCCGTCGCCGTGACCGGCCGTGCGCCGTACGCTCACATCCGAGGAGGGAAACCGTGGAGGTCGGAATGCTCCGGGTGTTTCTGGTCGACGATCACGAGGTGGTCCGTCGAGGGGTCGCGGACATGCTCGAGGAGGACGCCGACCTGTGCGTCGTCGGGCAGGCAGCCACGTTTTCCCAAGCGCTGGCGAGGATTCCGGCTCTGCGGCCGGATGTCGCCGTACTCGACGTGCGGCTGCCGGACGGCAACGGCGTCGAACTCGCCAGGGAACTGCGCTCCAAGATGCCCGAACTGAAATGCCTGATGCTCACGTCCTACACCGACGAGCAGGCGATGCTGGACGCGATCATGGCGGGCGCCAGCGGATTCGTCATCAAGGACATCCGGGGGATGGACCTGGTGACGGCGGTCAAGGACGTCGGCCTCGGCCGGTCCTTGCTGGACACGCGGGCCGCCGCGACGCTGATGGCGAAGTTCCGCGACGACGCCGCCAAGAAAGGGCCGCTCGCCGGGCTTTCCGACCAGGAACGCACTCTGCTGGAACTGATCGGCGAGGGACTGACCAACCGGCAGATCGCCGAGCGGATGTTCCTCGCGGAGAAGACCGTGAAGAACTACGTGTCCCGGCTGCTGACGAAACTCGGGATGCAGCGGCGTACGCAGGCGGCCGTGCTGGCGACGGAACTGCGGCGGCAGTGAAAGATCCGGCCCGGCTCAAGCGGAAATGAGCGTGTCGAGCAGCATCTCCTCCAGCGGGCGCCGGGGCGTCCACGGCAGCGGCGACCCGTAGCCGACCCGTAGCAGCACCTGCGGCCACACCCCGCAGCCGAGGAGCCGCCGGAGTTCGGCACGAGCCTCGCGCACCATGATCGGCGGCGAGATGAACGACGCGTCCAGACCCGCGCAGGTCGCGGTGAGCAGGACCCGTTGCAGTGCCTGGCCGGCCTGCAGCCGGTCGAGCCGTTCGTCGGTCAGCGATCCGATCACCACCACGAGCGGGGACGGCGTGCCGCCGTGAGCTTCGCCGAATTCGTCGAGGAGCCAGCTTTCGTCGGCGGGGGAGCCCTCCAACGCGTAGGACGGCACCCCGTCGCGAGTGCTCGCGTCCAGACCGGTCCAGCGGCCGAGTTCGGCGATGAACGCGGGATCGGCGAGTTGCTCGCGGCGGGCACGGGCGGTGAGGTCCCGCAGCAGCCGGCCCTGTTCGGCGTCGAGGCTCGACATCCACGCGTGCTCGAGTTCGGTCGCGTGACGGAGCGCGGTGAGGGTGGTCTTCGGGACGACGTTGGACACGAACGGCCGCCGATTGGTACGACGGCGAGAGATCGCGCGGGCCAGCCCGACGACCTTCGGATCCGGGGTGCGCTCGGCCAGCGGCCGGACGACCGCCAGCAGATCGGGATCGGTGCGGCTCGGCATCAGGGTCGTCGCCGGATGGAAGCCCAGTGCGTGAATCGCCGTCCGGAGCGTGAAGAGGGCGGCACCGCACGAGAGAACGATTTCCCGGCCGTCCGGATCCGTGGCGGGCAGGATCCGGCGCGGATCGGCGTGAACTTCGATCCCGGTGCCGGTACATCGGAAGAGCCAGGGCTGGGTGTTGTGCGTCGACGGGGCCAGCGTCGCCGACCGGAGCACGGAATTCACCTGTTCGGAGTTCAAGCGTCCGACCCTGGTGACTTGTATGGTCATGGTTTCCCCCGCCGCCGCGCCACGGGCAATAAGGTTGTCTCGTGAGACGGTCCCCGCCCGCGGTGCGGGGCCGAAAGAGGAGAAAGTCACCACGGCCGCGACTCGTCCCGATCTTCGGAGGCGCAGCAGGATGTCGGCTCATGACCGGCTGAGCGGAAACGACGACCGGATCACCGGTGCCCTTTCCCAACTGCGGGTTCGTGAGGTACTGCGAGACCTCCAGGACCGCATCGAACGGCTCATCGGCACCCGCGACAAGATGGACGGCCTGCTCGAAGCGGTCCTCGCGGTCGCGTCGGGGCTGGAACTGGACGCGACGCTGCGCCGGATAGTGCAGGCGGCGATCGAACTCGGCGAAGCCACTTACGGCGCGCTCGGGGTGATCGCGGACGACGGATCGCTCGCCGAATTCGTCTATCTCGGCATCGACGGCGAGACGAAGGAGCAGATCGGGCATCTCCCGAAGGGGCACGGGCTGCTGGGTTTCGTCATCGACGAGGCGAAACCGGTGCGGCTGGCCGACATTTCGCGGCATCCCGCGTCGGTCGGGTTCCCGCCTTGTCATCCGCCGATGCGGTCGTTCCTCGGGGTGCCGATCCGGGTGCGCGACGAAGTGTTCGGAAATCTCTACCTCACCGAGAAACGCGGGGAAAGTTTCACCGACGACGACGAAGTGGTCGTCCAGGCGCTCGCCGCCGCGGCCGGGATCGCGATCGAGAACGCCCACCTCTACGAGCAGACGCGGATCCGCCAGCGGTGGCAGGCCGCGACCAGTGAGGTCACGACGGAACTGCTGGGCGGAACCGATCCCGTCGACGCGCTCAACCTGATCGCGGGCCGGGCACTCGAACTGACCGGTTCGGATCTCACCCTGCTGGCGTTGCCCGGTCCCGGACGGCTCGACGTCAGCCCGGACGGGGAGGACGAGGCCGACGAACTCACCATCGCCGTCTGCGCGGGCGCACGGGCGGCCGACCTGACCGGCGTGCGGATCACCGTCGCCACTTCGTTGCCGGGGGCGGTCTACCGTGACCGGACCCCGCGCAGTGTGCCCGAACTCGTGCTCGGCGACGAGGGGGAGTTGTGCCTCGGCCCGACGCTCGTCGTACCGCTCCGGGCGCGGGAGCGGACGTCCGGCGTGCTGATGGCGGTGCGGAACCCGGGCGCCGTCCCGTTCGAGCTCGCCCAGTTGCCGGTGGTGGCCTCCTTCGCCGACCAGGCCGCGCTCGCGCTGCAACTGGCGGCGCGGCAGCGCACGGCCAGGGAACTCGACGTACTCGCCGACCGCGACCGGATCGCCAGGGATCTGCACGACCACGTGATCCAGCGGTTGTTCGCGGTCGGTCTCGCGATGCAGAGCACCCACCGCCGCGCGGACTCGCCGGAACTGCGGCGGCGGATCGGCGAAAGCATCGACCAGATGCACGAGATCGTGCACGAGATCCGCACGGCGATCTTCGATCTCCACGGCGGCGAGGCGGGCCAGCGGGGAGTGCGGCTGCGGCATCGGCTCTACGACTCGATCGCCGAACTCACCGACGACACCCCCACCCATCCGACGGTCAGCCTGTCCGGGCCGCTCGACTCCATTCCGCTCGCCTTCGCCGAACACGCCGAAGCGGTGGTGCGGGAAACGGTCGGCAACGTGGTCCGGCACGCGCGGGCGAGCGCGGTTTCGGTGAGCGTCGCGGTGAAGGACGACGTCCTGCGGATCGTCGTCACCGACGACGGCACCGGGATCTCCGGTGAGCCGGGGCCCGGCGGGTTGCGGAATCTGCGCGATCGCGCGGAAAGATCGGGTGGGACGTTCCGGGCGGAGACGAAGGAAGGGGGCGGAACCAAGGCCGAGTGGTCCGCCCCCCTGCGCTGACCGCGGTCAGTTCGTCGACTGGGCGGTGAGGATCCCGTCCACCTCGACCGAGCGGGCGACGTCGGAGGCGACGGTCTCCAGCAGTTCGGCGGTGAGGTCGGAAAGCGCACGGGTCACCGCGAGATAGGAGCCGATCTGGGAGGCCGATCCGTTTCTCAGCCCGGCCTCCGCGATTCCGACACCGACGAACTCGCCGCCGTCTTCGAGCCGGAGCAACGCTTCAGCGCGCACCCGGTACGGCTCGTGCTGCAGGGAAACGTCGATCGTCCACTTGTCCGTCATCGTCGGCTCCGTTCCGGTCATCGAGACTCCCATCACCGCCGTTCGTGGTACAGGGTCCTTGGTCCTCGCTCCCGGAATCGGGGGCGAAAGTCCTCGGAATTCGTGACCGGCGGCCGTTGCGGTCGCCGGGTACCCCGGCCGAAGGTGGACCAACCCTCGTCTTCGGAGAGAGACCACGATGAGAATCCCGTTGCCGACTCACGTCGATCAGGCGGTGGCGGCCGCCGTCCGCGCGCCGTCCCCGCTCAACACCCAGCCGTGGCGGTTCGTCGTCGACCGGGACCGGATCGAGGTGTGGCTCGACCGCGGCAGGGTGCTCCGGATCGCCGACCCGGACGCCCGCGAGGCGCGGCTGTCGTGCGGCGCGGCGATGTTCAACCTGATGATTTCGTTGCGGTCCAACGGCAAGACACTTGCGCTGCGGGTGCTGCCGAAGCCGGACGAACCCGATCTGCTCGCCGAACTCGAGATCGATGGCGACCGGTTCTCCTCGCCGGAGGAGCGGAGGCTGGCCGAAGTCGTCTTCCGGCGGCACACGAACCGCCGTCCGTTCCTGGACCGGCCGGTGCCCGTGTGGGCGCGGACGACGTTGCGGGCGGCCGCGCTCGTGGAGGGCGGGCTGCTGGAGCTGTTCGGGCGTGGTGACCGGGCGAACGCGGTCGCGCGCGTGCTGCACCGGGCCGAGGCCGCGCAGGCGCGCAACGGCGCGTTCCAGGCGGAGGTCGCGTTGTGGACCAGGCGGACGGCGAACGCGCCGGACGGAGTGCAGGCGCCGACCGGGCCACCGCCTGCGCACCGTATTCCCGCGCAGGAGTCCTTCGTCACCGCCGAGTCCAAGTCTGAGGGCGGTGAGCCGGTGCTCGGCGCGGTGCTGACCGCGGACGGCGGGCCCGCCGCGGATCTTCGGGCGGGCATGGTGCTGCAGCGGGTCCTGCTGACGGCGACGGCCGCCGGCCTCGCGACGTCGTTCGTCGGCAGGCCGTTCGAAACCCCGGAGACCCGGGCCGCGATGGACCGGATCTTCGCCGATCTCGGCAGGCCGCACACGGTGGTGCGTTTCGGGTACGGCCGCCCGGTGCCGATGACGGCCCGCCGCCAGGTCGGCGAAGTGCTGCTCCGGCGGTCAGAGGCCAGCCTCTGACCTGGGATCATCTCGTCGACATCCACGTTTCGGGCCGCCGCCACCTGTCCGTCACCCTGGACGGGTTCGGTTCTCCCCATGAAGATCATGCGGAAATCCTTGGCGGCGCTGGCCGTCGTGGGCCTTTCGGTCGCGGCGTCCGCGCCGGCGGTGGCGGACGCGGGCGCACGCGATCGCGGGTCGATCGTCATCACCGAGCAGGCGTCCAAGCGGATCCTGGTCCTGCCCGCCGACCGGGCCTCCTGGCAGAACCGGAAGCTGAGCTGGGCGTGGGCGCCGAACGCCGGCAACGGGCTGGCGGACCTGGTGGGTTCGTGGAGCAACCCGAGCGACGCGAAGCTCGCCGAGCGAGGTGGCGAGAAGTACCTGCTGACGTCGGCGTCGGGCGGTTTCGCCGCCGTCGTGCCCTATCCGGCGGGCGACCGGGCGTACTGGGCCGCGAACGTGGGCGGGCCCGCCAACCCGCACAGCATCGAACTGCTGCCGGACGGGAACGTCGCGGTGGCGGCCAGCACCGGTGGCTGGGTGCGGGTCTACACCGCTTCGCAAGGGCAGCGTTCGACGACGTACACGGAGTACCGGCTGGTGGGGGCGCACGGCGTGGTGTGGGACGCCGGGCGGAACGTGTTGTGGGCGCTGGGCACCGACGCGCTCGTCGCGTTGGACGTCGGCGGCTCGCCCGCCGCGCCGGTGCTCACCGAGCAGCGGTCCGTGGCGGTACCGAGCAAGGGCGGGCACGACCTTCAGCCGGTCCCCGGCCGCCCGGATCTGCTGTGGGTGACCACGGAAGCGGGGGTGTACCAGTTCTCGAAGACGAGTGGCGGGTTCAGCCGGCGCTACGCGGGCGCGCGGGAGATCGACCGGCCGCATGTGAAGAGTGTGTCGACGAACCCGCGGACCGGGCAGATCCTGACCGCCTCGGTGCAGGAAGGTCACCTGTGCACGTGGTGCACGGACACCGTCCGGCTGGCCTTTCCACGCGCCGAGCTGGCGCTGCACGGCGCGTGGATCTACAAGGCCCGCTGGTGGATCGGTTGAGCTGAACTTCCGTGTCGGTACCGGCCGTTCGGGGGGCTGCCCGGCCGGTACCGACACACCAGAGAAGAGGGGACCCCGGCGCGAGAATGACGCGCGGCCGCGTCTTTCACCTGACCGAGTGAATCGGTCCGTTCGGCGGGCGGCGTTGACCCGTTCGGGGTATACGCCTCACCCGAGGAAGGTCCGTAGTTCGTCGATGACCGCCCGCGGCTGCTCTTCCGCGACGAAGTGCCCGGAGCCGGAGATCTTCCGCACCCGGACGTCGACCGCCTTCGAGGGCAGGACCGCGGCGAGATAGTCGTAGTTGAACTCCGAACCCAGCCCCAGCATCGGGGCGGTGATCTTCGCGTAGGCCTTCTGATCCTCGATGTCCGTGCCGAACGCCTGGTACCAGCCGTTCCCCGCGCGGATCGCGTCCGGGCGGTCGTACGCGGCGGCGTAGATCGCCCTGTCCCTGGCCCCGATCGAGGCCGGATCGGCCGCGAGATGGTCGAACATCCAGTCGACGAGAAAGCGCGACCGGCCGGTCAGCAGCTGTTCGGGCAGGGCCGCGACCTGGTTGAAGGCGAACCACCAGACGTTCACCGGTTGCCCGGGCGGAGCCAGCATGGGGAGCTGGTACAGGCTTTCGTCGGGATGCGAGACGTCCATGAGCGTGACGGTCTTGGTGGCTTCGGGGTGGTTGGCGGCGAAGGCGAACGCGACCATGGCGCCGATGTCGTGCCCGGCGATATGCGCCTGACGGTGGCCCAGCGTGCGCAGGAGTTCGAAGATGTCCCGGGCCATCGTCTTCTTGTCGTATCCGCCTTGCGGTTTGCCCGAGCCGCCCATGCCCCGCAGGTCGACGGCGATGACGCGGTACCGCTTCGCCAGCTCCGGCATGACCTTGCGGTACTGCCACCACGTCTCCGGCCAGCCCGGCAGCAGGATCAGCGGCTCGCCCCGGCCACCGGCGACGTAGTGCAGCCGGGTCCCGTTGACGTGGGCGTATTCGCTGCGGAAACCGCCGGAGAGGGACCGGGCGAGTGCCGCGTCGTCGGGAGCTCCGGACTGGCCGGCCTCGGCGATGCCACCCGAGGCCACCAGCGCGGCCGCGGCCCCCGCGCCGAGGGTGAGCATGGACCGGCGGTTGAGGAAGGAACGGCTGTCTTCGGTCATGTCCTGATCGTGGCCGGACCGAGGTGCCGGCCGTGAGCGGTGTTTTCGCCAAACGAGGTTCGTTTCAGGACAGGATGGGTTCGGGCACGCCCAGCCTGGTCCCGAACGTCTCCCGGTAGGACACCGGCGTGACCCCGACCTGCCGCCGGAAATGCGGGCGGAGCGCGGCGGACGAGGAAAACCCGCAGTATCTGGCGATCTCGTCGACCGGGAGATCGGTGGATTCGAGCAGCTGCTGCGCGCGGATGACGCGCTGGTGGGTCAGCCAGGTGCCGGGCGCGGCACCGGTGATCTCGCGGAACCGGCGATCGTAGTTGCGCCTGCTCATATGCGCCCTCCTGGCGAGTTCGTCGACCGGGAGCGCCGTGTCCAGCCGGGTCAGCGCCCAGGCCATCGTCTCCGACACCGGATCGCCGTCGTCGAGTTCCGGCATCGGCGACTCGATGTACTGAGCCTGCCCGCCGGGCCGGTGCGGCGGGACGACCATGCCCTTCGCCAGCCGGTTCGCCACCTCCGCGCCGCACCACGAGCGGATCAGATGCAGGCCGAGGTCCATGCCCGCCGCACCGCCACCCGCGGTCAGGATGTCGCCGTCGTCGATGTAGAGCACCGATTCGTCGAGACGTACGGCCGGGAACCGGGCCGCGAGCAGCGGCGCCATCGCCCAGTGCGTGGTCGCGGGGCGTCCGTCGAGCAGCCCGGCCGCGGCCAGGACGAAGGCGCCGCTGCACAGTCCGGCCACCCGGGCTCCCCGGTCGTGGGCCGCGCGGAGTGCCTCCAGCGCGGTTTCCGGCGGATCCTCCATGGGCGACCGCCAATTCGGGACCAGCACCAGATCCGCGTCCCGGACCGCGCCGAGGTCTTCGGGGACCGGCACGGTCAGCCCGCCGCCCCGCAGCGCGGTCCCCGGTTCGCCGCCGACGACCCTGAGATCGAGGTCGGGCAGCTCCCCGAAGGCCGAAGCCATCTCGAACACGCCGAACGCGAAGGACATCGCACCGAGCGATGCCCCGTTGAAGACCACTACGGCCAGCCGTCTCATGGGCCGAGTCTAGAGACTCGTGAGTGGTTAGGACGGTTCTAACCGTCCTAACCACTCACGAGCCCGACCTGCGGCGGAGTCGGTTTTCGACTGTCCGAAGGGGACGGTAGATTCCTCGCGCACAGGTTGCTCGGGGGAAGGAAGCGTCGATGTCGTATCCACAGGGACCGCAGTGGCAGCAGGGCCAGCCCCAGCAGCAATACCCGCAGCAGCAGTATCCCCAGCAGCAGTACTCGCAGCAGGGCTACCCTCCGCCGGGTTACGGCGGGCCGCAGTACCCGGGGCCTCAGCCGCCGAAGAAGGGCAACGGCCTGCTGGTCGGGCTGATCGCCGGCGGTGGCGCGCTCGTGGTGGTCGTCTTCGTGATCCTCGCGTTCGTCGCGCCCGGATTCCTGCTGAGCGACAGCAAGTCCTCGAACTCCGCGAGCGCGTCGGAGGCTCCGCTGCACCTCAATTGGGGCTCGGTGCTGGCGGGCAAGTTCATCCTCGCGGTGTTCGGTGACGAGCCCGAGAAGGCCGCCGAGTCGGCCTGCGCGGACGCCAAGGACAAGGTCCGCAAGGCGGTGAAGGAATACGGCGCCCGCAACGCGTCGCTCACCGCACAAGAACCGCGCGCGGCGGGTCCGGATCTGATCGTGGTGACGATGACCGGCACTCTGGACGCCAGCGAGAGCTTCACCGGGACGATGGAGGTGCGGCGAGAGGCAGGCGACAAGTACTGCATCTCGTCGATCTCGCCCGTGCCCGCGGGCTGAATCAGGGAAGCAGGCCGATCCGCCGCGCGTGCGTGACCGCCTGCAACCGGGAGGTCGCGTCGAGCCTGCGCATCGCGTCCCGCAGGTAACTCTTGACCGTCTCCGCGGTCAGCCCGAGCCGGTGCGCGATCTCGGCGTTCGTCAGGCCGAGCGCGACGAGCGCGACGGTGTCCAGTTCCCTGGGCGCCAGGCGCACCACCGGGGAAGCGGTGCCGGTGAGGCTGTCGCACACCGCGTCGAGGCGGTCACGGAGAACGCTGTCGGTGATCTGGCCGGAGAGCGCCCGGAGCTCGCCGTAGACCTCTCGCAGCCGTTCTCGCGGTGCGGCCTCCTCGCGATGCTCCGCCAGGGGCCGGCTCTCCGCCAGCCGCTTCTCGATCTCGTCCTCGACGGCCAACGTCTGTTCGAGATCGCGCGCGGCGTGCAGGGCGGCGGTGATCGTCCGGTCGGCGAGGGTGGCCTCGTCGCGGAGGCCGCCGTAGAGGACGGCGCGGACACGGCGGCGCACGACGACGGGGATCGCGACCACCGAGTGGATGCCCTCGTCGCGGACCGGCTCGTCGTAGTCGTGACTGATCGTGGTGGCGCTGTGATAGTCGTTGGCGACCACCGGCCGGGTCAGCGCGAGCGCCTTGCCGCCGAGGCCGCGGCCCGCGCGGACGGACAGGCCGTTCAGCGCCGTGCCGCGGTTGCCGAGGAACGCGGTCAGCCGCATCCGCGGTGAGGCGCCGGCGACCCCGGCGAAGCCGACCGGCAGGCCGGTGTCCCGGCGCAGGTCCGAGACCGCGCCGAGGAGCTGGGCGTCGTCGACCGGCATCGGCTCACCCTCCTCGGTGATCCCCCTCGATCGGGGGTGGTGGACGGATCGGGCCCGCCCGCACGATTCCCGGAACTGTACGCCTTCGCCAACGTCCCGGGAGAAACGATGACCGAAGCTCACGTCCGGCGGTTGCTCGAGGTCTACGACGACGAGGGGGCCTGTGCGGCGACGCTGTTGTGCGACCGGCATCCGGCGGAGGCGGTCGCGTTCACCGTGGTCGAAGCGGACCTGACCAGCCACGATCTCACCTACGGCGAGCTGCGCGAGCAGTCGGAACGCTTCGCGGGGGCGCTGCTCGGCCTCGGCGTCGGGCCGGGGGACCGGGTCGCGACGCTGATGGGCAAGTCGGCGGAGCTGGTCGTGGCGCTGCTGGCGATCTGGCGGCTGGGCGCGGTGCACGTCCCGCTGTTCACGGCGTTCGCGCCGCCCGCCATCGCGCTGCGCGTCACCGGCAACGACACGAAGGTCGTCATCGCCGACGCCGGTCAGCGTTCGAAGCTGACGCCGTCCGCCGATCTTCCGGACGCCCCGGCGCGGCGGATCGTGGTCGTCGGGGACGGCGAGGCGGGCGATCTGTCGTTCCGGGAGATGCTGGCCGACGCCGCGCCGTTGCCGGGAGCCGCGGTGACCGGCGGGTCCGGCGTCCTGGTGGAGCTGTTCACCTCCGGGACCACGGGAACGCCCAAGGCCGTCCCGATTCCTCTCCGCGCGCTCGCGGGTTTCCAGGCGTACCAAGACTTCGCGCTCGACGTCCGTGCCGACGACGTCTTCTGGAACGCCGCCGATCCGGGCTGGGCCTACGGTCTGTACTACGCGATCATGACACCGATGGCGACCGGCAGGCGGAGTCTGTTGCTGCACGCGGGTTTCTCCGCCGAACTGACGTGGGCGGTACTGGAGCAGTTCGGCGTCACCAACTTCGCCGCCGCTCCGACGGTGTATCGCGCGCTCCGGAACTCGGCGGCCCCGGTGCCGGACGGCCTCCGCCTGCGGCACTGCTCTTCGGCGGGGGAACCGTTGACCCCGGATGTCCTGGAGTGGGCGTCGTCGAAGCTCGGCGTCGGCGTTTACGACCACTATGGACAGACGGAACTCGGCATGGTGGTGGGCAACGCGTGGCATCCGGACCTCCGCTCGGAGGTCAAGCCCGGCTCGATGGGACGGGTCCTGCCGGGCTTCGCGGTCGAGGTCCTGCGCGAGGACGCCGACGTGGTGGCCGAGCCGGGAGAACGCGGACGCGTCGCCGTGGATCTTCCGGCGAGCCCGCTGGTGTGGTTCCGGGGCTACCGCGACGCGCCCGAGCGCACCGCCGCGCGCTTCAGCCCCGACGGCCGCTGGTACTACACCGGCGACGTGGCCGCCAAGGACGACGACGGTTACTTGACCTTCGCTTCGAGGGACGACGACGTCATCCTGATGGCGGGCTACCGTATCGGCCCGTTCGACGTGGAAAGCGTTCTGCAGCGGCATTCCGCCGTGGCCGAATGCGCCGTCGTCGGTGTTCCGGACGCGTTGCGCGGCGAGGTGGTCGTGGCGTATGTGGTGGCGCGGGACGGCGTCACCGCCGACACCGAGCTGGTGGCGGAGTTGCAGCAGCTGGTGAAGACCCGGTTCGCCGCGCACGCCTACCCGCGCGAGGTGCACTTCGTGCCGGAACTGCCCAAGACTCCCAGCGGGAAGATCCAGCGGTTCCTCCTGCGGGAACGGCATGCTACTGATCGATCGGCCAGGTCTCGTCCCGCAGCAACCGCTTGAGCACCTTGCCGGTCGCGTTCCGGGGCAGCTCCTCGACGAAGTACACGTCCCGCGGGACCGCGAAGCGGGCCAGCCGGTGGTGGATGTAGGCGCGGACGTCGTCCGCGCTCATGCGGGCCCCGCGTTTCGGCACGATGTACGCGGCGAACCGTTGCCCGAACTCGCGATCCGGCACGCCGATCACCGCGGCTTCGTGGACGCCGGGCAGGGCGACGATGGCTTCCTCGACCGGGCGAGGGGACACGTTCTCCCCACCGGACACGATCATCTCGTCCGCCCGTCCGGTGACGAAGAGCCGTCCGGCGGCGTCCTGGTAGCCGACGTCGCCGGTCGCCATCATGTTCTCCGCGCGGGGCACGCTGGCGCCGTCGGTGTAGCCCTCGAAAAGCATGTCGTTGCCGACGAAGATCTGCCCCTCCCAGCCCGGCGGCACACGGTTGTGGTCGTCGTCGAGGATGGCGACGCTGGTGCCGGGCGGGCAGCGGCCGGCGGTGGTCGGCGCGGCGCGCAGGTCCTCGGGCGTGGCGATGCTGGCCCACGAAACCTCGGTGGAGCCGTAGAAGTTGTAGAGCACGTCGCCGAAGGTGTCCATGAACTCGGTGACGATCGTGCCCGGCAGCGCGGATCCGCTGCTGGCGACGATCCGCAGCGACGACAGGTCGTAGCGGGCGCGGATCCGTTCCGGCAGATCGAGGATGCGCTGCAACATGATGGGCACGGCGAACAGCACACCGCAGCGGTGTTCGGCGATGGTCCGCAGTATCTCTTCGGCGTCGAACCGGCGGATCAGCGACAAGGACGCGCGCACGGCCATCCCGATCTGCATGCCGGCGAGCCCCCAGCTGTGGAACAGCGGCGCGGCCACCACGAACCGGTCTCCGGAGTGAAGCGGGATGCGGTCGAGCATGGCGGCCGACGTCGACAATCCTTTCGGGGTGGGACGGCGCGCGCCTTTGGGGGTTCCCGTGGTGCCCGACGTGAGGACGACGAGCCTCCCGATCCGGTCCGCCGGTTTGAGTTTCGTCGCGGGCACCCCGGCGATCAGCTGATCGATGGTCGGGTAGCCGTTCTCGGTCTCCGGCCAGGTGGACAGCCGCAGGAAATCGCCGGGGATGCCGGCGATGATCCGCGAGAACTCGTCGTCGGCGAGCACCGCGACCGGTTTGTGCAGCCCGATCACGTCCGCGACCGCGCCGGCGGAAAGCCCGGTGTTGAGCAGGATCGCGTCCACCCCGAGTTTGCTGCACGCGATCAGTGACTCGACCATCGCGGCGTGGTTGCGGCACAGCAAGGCGATCCGGTCGCGGGCGCGGACTCCGCGGGCGGCGAGCGCGTTCGCGAGCTGGTTGCTGCGATCGGACGTCTCCTTGAACGTCCGGACGTTGCGTTCGTCGTGCACCGCGACGTCATCGGGTACGCGGGCGGCGTTGGCCGAATAACCGCCGGCGACGGTGGCGCCCCATTGCGACAACGAGGTGAGCTGCCGGGCGATCTTGTCCGGGCGCGCGGCCGCGAGCACCCCGGCCTTGATCAGCGTGCTCGCCGTGTGCAGGGTGGTGGCCTTGGTGTGCGCCGGTTCCTCCTGGGGTGAGGCCGCCCGGCCCGAAAGGTGCAGCTCGATCCGGCGGGCCGTCGCGCGGACGGCGCGTTTGAAGGACGCGGCGGACACCAGAGTGGCGTGCGGTGCCGGAAGCATCAGCTGGGCGGCGAGTTCCGTGCCGCCGCCCGAAGCCTGCCGCAGCTCGACCGAGACCCAGATCCCGTCGTTCTCGACGCCGCACCACACGACGTGCTCACCGGGCCGCCAGACTCGGGCCTCGATGTCACCGACGACGAGTGTTCCCGGCCGCGGCTCCAACCGGACGAGGCATTTCGGACCGCGCCCGCGTTCGGCGGGCCGCTGGATCTCGCACCAGCTGATCTCGGCGACGAACCTCGAGTAGGACTCGGGATCGCCGATCACTTCCCAAACCTGGCCGGGGGAGTGCCCGAGAATCGAGCTCGCCTGGACCACATCGTCTCGCATGCGATTCGCCTCACCACGCGCGTTCGGGTGTCGACCGGGCCGCTGCCGGCGCCTCCTTCGTCGTTCAAGTTCGGCGAACCTACCAGCAATCGGCCGTACGCAGTACTCCGAACGATCGCGTGCCCAGGAGAGTCACCTCGGAAAGGGTAAGTGCTCCGGTGGCGCGAAGCCGTCCGCCGACGGTGTTGATCGCGACGTCCGATTTACGCCAGTCTCCGACGCGCGAGGCGGCGAAGCTGGCGAACGTGACAGTTTCCACGACGGCGGCCGAGGCCGCGCATACCCGTATCGAGCCGGGAATCCTCTACTTCGGCACCCCGGTGGTGCTCCTTTCGACGGTCGACCAGGCGGGCGCCCCGAACCTGGCCCCGATGTCCTCGGCGTTCTGGCTCGGCTGGCGGGGCATGCTCGGGCTGGGCGCGAAAGCGAAGACGGCGCAGAATCTCATGCGTAACCGTGAATGTGTTCTGAATCTCCCTTCTGACGCGCTGGCGGCCGCCGTCGACAGGCTGGCGCTGACCACCGGGTCGGATCCCGTCCCGGCCCGCAAGTACGAACGCGGCTACCGGCACGAACCGGACAAGTTCGCCCGCGCCGGGCTCACTCCGGTGCCCTCGGAGACGGTCCGGCCGCCGCGCGTCGCGGAGTGCCCGGTGACGATGGAGGCCGTCGTCGAGGCCGTCCACCCGCTCGCGGAGGACGACCCGAAACAACGCGGCGGCGTCCTCGTGTTCGAGGTCCGCGTGCAGCGTGTCCACGTCCACGACGACGTGCGGATGCCGGGTACCGAAGACCGGATCGACCCCGACCGGTGGCGGCCGCTGATCATGAGCTTCCAGAAGCTCTACGGCCTCGGCCCGCAGGTCCATCCGTCGACACTGGCGCGGATCCCGGAGCGGCTCTACCGGGGGCCCGACATCGAACGGTCGCGGGATCAGTCGTCGCGGGCGAACGAGAACCGGTTCACCAACGGCAGCCAGCGCTGATAGGACGCGGCCAGCAGTGGCCACCCTTCGCCGGACAGGCCGCGTTCGAGCTTCGGCCGCAGTTCGTGGTCGTTCAGCGACGACACGATTTCGAGGGCGCTGTCGCCGGGGCCCGTTCCGTCGAGGTTCGCGAACCACGCGACGGCCTCCGGATGGCCGACGTGGATCGCCAGCAGGACCAGCACCGCGCGGAACGGGGCCTCGCGGTCACCGTCGGCGAGGAATCCGGCCAGCTCCTCACCGGCGAACCGCGCCCGCAGGAGGCGGTACAGATTCAGCAGTCTCTTGGCGGCCCGCGGGGACCGGATGAGCGGGGCCAGGGTCGGCAGGAAGTCCAGTTCAGCCTGGGAAATCACCAGTCGAGGAGGTCGGACGTCTATTGTGGACTGTTCGGACGACGGTTTCGGTGCTTCCGTCCGAGGAGACGAAGCGGCCGCGGCCAGGGGAGGACGGTCGCCGGTGGCCCGATCCGTTCCGGCGGGGGTCGTCACCGGAATGGCATCGGGGGCCTCGGTGTCGGCGAGCCCGCGCACGAGCCCCGCGAACCCTGGATCGTCCATGGGGGACAACGTGAACGGCACCTGGAAGATCTTCTCGAGGTAACTCTCGGCGAAGGATTCGGGATCGTCGCCGAGCATCTCCTCGTAGTGCTGCTCGACGGCCTTCTTGAGCCAGCGGGAGTCGACGCCCACCACGACGACGAACACCGGCAGCGCCAGCAGGAGGTGGATGGCTTCGAGGACCTGGACGACGACCTTCGGCGGGCAGCGGTCGAGGTCGTCGATGTACAGCACGGTCCGTTCGATCTTCCCCGAACCGTGCGGTACCTCGGCGAGCATGGTCGCGAACGTTTCGAGATCCTTGCGCAGCAAGGAGACCACGCCCAGATGCTCGACGTAGTCCGACACCCGGGACTCGGCGAACGACACGAGGTCCAGCCCGGGCGCGAGTTCGGTGACCGCCTTTTCGAGCCGGTCGGATTCGGCGTCCAGTTCGGCGAGGCGCCGCTCGGTCTCTTCGTCCTCTTCGGACGGTCCGCCGAGCTTGTCGAGCGCCTGGTGGATCCGGTCCGCACTGGCGCGCATCCGCAGCACGACGGTGAGCGCGGAACTCACCACCGTGAGCCCGCCGAGCACTCCGGACACCTGCGACCGGCCGACGAGCAGGGTGACGACAAGGACCGTCACCAGTCCGCCGATCAGGACCAGCAGCGGAACCGGATCCTGCCGCAGTCGTCGCCAGAATTCGGCGACGTCCGAACGCAGCCCGCCGGTCTCCTGCGCCAGCCGTTCGAGGTCTTCGGCGGTCGGCTGGTCGACACCGATCCTGGACGCGATCCAGGCCTTGTCCGCCTCGGTGAGGCTGTCGAACACCGCGCGGACGTATTCACGCGGCTTTCGCCGCCTCCGGTTCGCCTGCTTCTGGCGAGCCGTCAGGGTTCTGCGTTCGAGGCGGACCGCGCTGAGCCTGCCGAGCAGCGTTTTCTCGGTCTTGCGGCGTTCGGCGAGCAGGTCGGCTTGGCGCTGAAGGTCGTTCTCGGCGCCGCTCGCGGCGAGGTTGTCGAAGATATGCGTGGCGAGGCTGGCGAGGAGGTTCGCTTCGCTGTAGTGCCAGGCGTTGAAGCTGATCTGGCGGACACTCGAACAGTAGGAGGACACAGACTTCCCGTGCGCGCCCGCCTCGGTTTCGGCCGCCCGCGCGGAATCGGCGAGTTCGCGGACGCGCAGTTGCATCTGGCGCATGAAGAAGCTCTTGCCCGAACCCCAGCTGCCGAACAGGCCGATCGACAGGGGAGGGGTGATCATCCGCGAGACCACCAGGTCGGCGAGCATGCGCACGTCGGGACCGATGCCGAGGCGGTCGACGCCGTCGTCGGTGTCGGGCCGGTAGTCCGCGAGGTGGGTGGGGAAGGGGTCCCGATCCTTGTCCTCGGAACCGGCGGGCTCGCGCGCGACGGCGATCTCGTCGATCGTGCGGATCGGCCCTGACGCGGGGAACATCGCCCTGGCTTCTTCACGTTCGGCGGCGGAGAGGTTCGGGCCGATGTGGAAAACGGCGGGCCCGAGGCGATCGATCGCCGCACGCAGTTCGGGGTGGTCGTATTGGCTTTCGCCGACCAGCCCGAGAAGCCGGCGCCGAGGATCCTTGTCCAGCCACTTGGCCACCGCGGCGGGGTCGCGGCCGAGGGTTTGGGGGAGCTTCCGGTCGAGCCAGAGCACTGCCCGGCCGTCGTGCCGGTCGGTCACGAGCTCGTCGAGTTCCGGCTCGATGACCAGTTCCGTTCCGGCATACGTCATCGTCAAGGCTTCCCAGGCCGATCGCCTCGCACCCGAGTAGACCTCGTGGACGAGGAGGGTGAACGGCGTGGTCTCGAGCGCGGACCTGAGCGGGGGGTCGATGTCCCTGGGCAGATAAGGCCCCGGCTTCTCGCCCGGCGCCTTGTTCATCAGCAGAATCGACGGATCGACGTCGCGCACCAGCACCATCCGTGCTCCCCTCCCAAGGCCGAACGGAAGGGCAGTCTAGGGGGCAGGCGCTCAGCTGTGGGTGAAACTCCGCATCCGTTCGGTCACCGGTCGCTACGTTGATCCCATGACGGGGGAGCGGCTCGACGGCAGGTACGCGAAACTCTGGGCGGCGAGTACGACGTCCGCGCTGGGCAGCGGTCTCGCGACGGTGGCGGCGCCGTTGCTGATCGCTTCCCGCACCGACGAACCGCTCGTGGTTTCGGGCGGGTTCGCCGTGGCGTGGCTGCCTTGGCTGCTCTTCTCGCTGCCGGGCGGAGTGCTCGTCGACCGGGTTGACCGGCGCAAGCTGATGATCACCCTCGACTGGATCCGCGTACCCGCCGTCGCGCTGCTGGCCGTCGCGATCTCGATGGGTAGCGTCAGCATCACCTTGCTGTACGCCGTCCTCTTCGTGATCAACGCGAGCGAAGTCGTGTTCCGGACGGCGGGCGGGGCGATGCTGCCTTCGATCGTCCCGAAAGCGTTGCTGGAGCGGGCGAACGGGCGGCTGTACGCCGGGACGACGCTGACCCACGGCATGCTCTCGGGGCCGCTGAGCGGATTCCTGTTCGGCGTCGCGGCGAGCATCCCGTTCTACGTCAACGCCGGCACGTACGCGGTCAGCGCCCTGCTGCTCGGGTTGATCGCGGGCGCCTACCGGTCACGGCCCGGTGACGGCACCGGCGGGCCGGTCGTGCGCCGGTCGATGCGGCCGGAGGTGGCCGAGGGGTTCCGCTGGCTCGCCGGTCAGCGTCTGCTGCGGACCATGATCGGGTTGATCGGGATGCTGAACCTGACACTCGTCGCGGCCACCTCGGTACTGGTGCTGCTCGCGAAGGAACGGCTCCAGCTGGGTTCGGTCGGCTACGGCCTGCTCTTCACCTGCATGGCGGTGGGCGGGCTGCTCGGCTCGGTCATGGGCGACCGGCTGATCGCCTGGTGCACGCCGACCTGGACGCTGCGGATCGGGCTGGTTATCGAGGCCGCGACCCACCTGGTGCTCGCGACGAGCACGAGCGCGGCGGTGGTCGGGGTGATCCTGTTCCTCTTCGGGGTGCACGGGGCCCTGTGGGGAATCGTCGGCAGTTCCCTGCGTCAGCGGCTCACCCCGCCCGACATGCTGGGCCGGGTCGGCAGCACCAGCCTGTTCATCATCGCGGGCGGCAACTGCGTCGGTGCGGTACTCGGCGGGGCGGTGGCGTCGAAGTTCGGGCTGACGACGCCGTACTGGGCCGGTTTCGTGGTCGCGGTAATCGTTTCCGCGCTCACCTGGCGGGTGTTCGACCGCGAGGTCGTCTCCGCGGCCTACGCGCAAGAGCCCGCTGTCAGCCGTTGATCCCCGTGAGCGCGAAGAACTCCTGGCGCGAACGAGCGTCTTCACGCAGTGTGCCGAGCAGGGTCGAAGTGACGGTGCTCGACCCGACGGCCTGGACCCCGCGCAACGTCATGCACGAGTGCTCGGCTTCGATCACCACGCCGACACCACGCGGTTCGAGCTGCTCTTCGAGCCAGTCGGCGACCTGCTTCGTGAGCCGTTCCTGAACCTGCGGACGGCAGGCGAAGTGCTCGACGATCCTGGCCAGCTTGGACAGGCCGAGAATCCGCTCGCCCGGCAGATATCCGACGTGCGCGACCCCGACGAACGGCAGCAGGTGGTGTTCGCAGACCGACCGGACCGGGATCCCCCTGGCGAGGACGAGTTCGTCGTAGCCCTCGTCGTTGGGGAAGGTCGTGAGATCGAACGGCCGAGGGGTGAAGAGCTCGGCGTACGCGCGTGCCATCCGGCCCGGCGTGCCGCGGAGGCTCTCGGAGTCCAGCGAAATGCCCAGTGCGGTGAGGAGATCGGCGGCCGCGGCCTCGGCCGCCACCAGGTCCGGCCCCGGCCCGGATTCGTGCACGACGCGCAAGGCGGGAGTGGACATTGGGCCTCCTAGGCTGAGCGCGATCCCCTGTGTATTAAACCAAGACTTTTGGGTGTTTTTGCACCGGTGGCTCATCTTACATGGTAGATCGGCAGTCCAGAATGTTCCGCCGGTTGAGATAGGCGATATCGTGGTGAACGTGACAGTGTCCGACTTGCCCGACGAGGACGGCCTCGACGCACCCGCCATCGCCGCGGTGGCGGCGCTCGACGACGACCTTCGTCGCGGCATGTACGCCTACGCCCGGCGTGCGAGGCGTCCTGTCACGCGGGACGAGGCCGCCGCGGCGGTCGGGATTTCCCGCAAGCTCGCCGCCTTCCATCTCGACAAGCTCGTGGCGGCCGGACTGCTCAGATTCGGTTTCGCGGCCGGTCCGGTGGTGAAGGTGGGGCGCAGGCCGAAGGTCTACGAACCTGTCGACGAGGCCATCCAGGTGCAGCTTCCCGTCCGGCGCCACGAAATCCTGGCGGGCATTCTCGCCGAGGCCGTGCTGGCCGAGGGGAGCGGTGAGACCGCGAGAGAGGCCGTGCTGCGGGTCGCGGGGGAGCGCGGTTTCGCGGCGGGCGAAGAAGAACGAGCGCGAACACGTCCCGGCAGGCTCGGCACGGAACGCGCGCTCACCGTGGCCGAGGGAATGCTTCGCCGCTACGGTTTCGAGCCGAGCCGGGACAGCAGGACCTGCGTCCGGCTGCGGAACTGCCCGTTCCATCCGCTGGCCGCGGAAGCCCCGGAGCTCGTCTGCGGGATCAACCAGGCTTTCCTCGCCGGTTTCCTGAACGGCGTGCGCGCCGGGAACGTGGAGGCGGCCCTCGTTCCCGGCGCGGCCGAGTGCTGTGTCGAGTTACGGCAGGCCGAGTAGGTCGCTCAGGCGGCGCCGGCGATCTGCCGAGTGGCGACGTTGAGCCGGTTCCAGGTGTTGATGGCGGCGATGGACAGGACCAGGCTCGAGAGCTGCTTTTCGTCGTAGTGGCGAGCCGCTTCGTTCCAGACCTCGTCGTCGACCGGGTCGGCCCGGTCCGCGATGCGGGTGATGGCCTCGGCGAGCGCGAGCGCCGCGCGTTCGGCGTCGGTGAAGTAGGCCGTGTCGCGCCACGCCGCCACGGTGAAGATCCGCTCGTCGGACTCGCCCGCCTTGCGCAGTTCCTTGGTGTGCATCTCCAGACAGCCGCTGCACCCGTTGATCTGGCTGGCGCGGACGTGCATGAGGTAGTGCGTGGTCTTCGGGACACCGGTGTCGCCGGTCGACTCCGCCAGTGCGATCAAGGCCTTCAGGGTGGCCGGGTTCGCGAGGGCGGGGTTCGGGATGCGGGTTTCCATACTGTTCTCCTTCAGGGTTTCCGTCTTGCTTCCACCGCACTGACGGATCCCGGAGCGGAGATGTGACTCACCAGGGGCCCTGGCGCTTCGCTGCACGCTGCTACTGAAGCAACCCGATCGGGACCGCCATGCCCACGAACAGCACGAGCTGATAAGCGCTGTTGATCACGGTCAGCCGAGCGGGCTTCTGCTCGAAACCGTTGTGCTGTGCCAGGGTGGACAGCGAAAAACCCAGCCACGCCACGAATCCGACCGCCGGAGCGACCCAGAAGGAGTTCGTGGCGAAGAAGCTGGATGCGATGGAGCTGGCGGCCGCGAGTGCCAGAGCGGTGACGACGATCGACGCCACCAGGACGACGAACGGCCGCTTGCCGCTTCTCGCGGAGTCCTCCTTGGTCACGCCGGTCAGCTTCCGCCAGGTGCCGCCGACGAGACCCCAGTCGCTGTACCAGATCCACGCGATCGCCATCCCGGCCACGATGGCGACCGTGACGGGCGGCCAGGCGATGCTCAGCTCCACGGAACCGCTCCTTTCCCCTGTGCAGTGCAGTGGATATAATCAACCGTGATGGATAAAGTCAACCGGCACTCGAAGAGCCCTCGAACCTACGGGCAGTTCTGCGCGCTCGCGCGCTCCCTGGACGTCGTGGGTGACCGATGGACCCTCCTCATCGTGCGCGAACTCCTCGCCGGCCCGATGCGGTTCACGGAGCTGAAGACCTCACTCAGGGGTATCGCGACGAACCTCCTGTCCGAGCGGCTGAAGACCATGGAGGCGAATGGGATCGTCGAGCGTCGCCTCCAGGACGCCGCCGTCGCCTACGCCCTCACGTCGCGGGGGGCGGGGCTCCGAGAGGCGATGGAGGCGCTCGGCCGGTGGGGCGCGCCACTACTGTCGACCGGCCAGGGCGACGATGCCTTTCAGCCGCGCTGGCTGACCCTGGCCCTGCCTGCGCTTCTCCGCGGCGTGACCAGTTCTCCGCCCGTCGAGCTCGGCATCGAGACGGACGGCTTCCTCATGGTCCTTCGGATCGACGACGACGGTCCGAGCACCTTCGTGCCCGATCGGGTACCGGCGTCGGTCTTCACCGCCGATCCCGACGTGATCGTGGCTTTGGCGGCTGGAGCGATCGGCATCGAGCAGGCCGTCGCCGCGGGCGAGTTCCGGGGCGACTCCACTGTCCTCCGAACCGCGTTCGTCAGCGTTCGTGGGAAGGCGAGCCCGGTGACCGACGGCGACTGACCGGACGTGGAAGAGCCGAGTTCACCGGCTCAGGCGGTCACCGTCGCTCGGTCGCGGAGCGAGACCTGCAGTTTGAAGCCCTCCGGCTTGAGGGTCAGCAGCTCCTGCACCTTCAGCAGATAGGACGGGTCGCCGCGCAGCTCGTACCGGCTCAGCACCATGCCGAGCACCAGGGTCGCCTCGTGCAGGGCGAACTGCCGCCCGATACAGGCCCGCTCGCCGGTGCCGAAGGGTTTGTAGACGTGCGCCGGGCGGGCACGGTTGCGTTCGGGGGAGAAGCGGTCCGGGTCGAACGACTCGGGATCGTCTCCCCACACGGGGTCACGGTGCAGTGCCGGAATGAGGACGAGCGCCCACTGCCCTTTCCGCATCGGGTACTCGCCGCCGACGACCGTGTCCACCTGGGCCTGGCGCGCGAACGCGGGCGCCGTCGGCCAGAGCCGGAGCGCTTCGTCGAGCACTCGCCGGACGTAGCGGAGTTTCGCGACTTCCTCGTAGGACGGGTCCGGGTCGTCACCCCAGACTCTGTCCACTTCGGACTGGGCGCGGGCCAGGACGTCCGGACTCCTGGCGAGGTAGTAGAGCGCGAACGAAAGCGCGCCCGACGTGGTTTCGTGCCCGGCGACGAGGAAGGTGATGATCTGATGCCGGATGTTGTCCTCGTCCAGCGCCTCGCCGGTACTCGGCTGCGTGGTGTTCAGCATGAGGCCGAGCAGGTCTTCGGTGCTCGGGTCGTCCCGGCGCGCCTCGATGACGTCGGCGACGACTGAGTGGAGGAACGCCAGGTCGGCTTCGTTGCGCCGGTTCGCCTTGCGGCTGAGGAGCGGGCCGATGACCGGCGGCTGGATCGCCCTTCGCTGGGCGTGCCGCAGCGTGCGGACCATCGCGGCGACGAACGGATGCGGCTCGGCGCGTGCGAACGAAGAGAAGCTGTAACCGAATCCCGTCCGGCCGATGGTCTCCAGCGTCAGCTTGGTCATGTCGTCCGCGACGTCGACCTCGCCGCCCCTGTCCCACGTGTCCAGCAGTTCACGGGTGATCGCCAGCATCGTCGGGTGATAGCGCTGCATGGCGTTGCGGCTGAACGCGGGCGCGAGGATCTCGTGTGCGCGCCGCCAGTTCGGCTCTTCGTTGTGCGCGGTGAACAGTCCGTCGCCGCCGAGCGGGCGCAGGTTCGAGATCGCGGGCGTGACGTGCTTCGCGAAGCGCTTCTCGTCGGAGAGGTCGGCGACCATGCCGGCGCCGTTGACGAACACGATGCTCCGGCCGAACACCTTGCGCTCGAAGACCGGGCCCAGCTCGGCGGCGTGCCGCATCGAGTCCTGGACCGGCGTCTTCGGCGACACGCCGAGTACGTCGCCGATCAGCGGAATCCGTCGCGGGGGGTGGGGGAGAGCGGTGGCCATCGAGCCCCTCCTGATGAGCACTGTGAGCACTGTTGAACCGGCATCCAATAGCGAGCGTGGCCTGTTACTGAACTCGTGTCAAGTAAGTACGATGCGCGGATGGCGCCGAGTACTTCCGGGAAGCACCGCAGCAGGCTGAGCACCGCCGAGCGGCGGGAACAGCTGCTGCGGATCGGCGCCCGCCTGTTCGCGGAGCGGCCGTACGACGACGTGTGGATCGAGCAGGTCGCTGACATCGCCGAGGTGTCCCGGGGGCTGCTGTACCACTACTTCCCGACGAAACGGGACTTCGTCACCGAGGTCGTCAAGGCGCAGGGTGAACGGCTGCTCGAGATGACCAAGTCCGATCCCACGCTCCCCGTCGCGGAGCAGTTGACGGCCGGGCTCGACGCGTACCTGCGCTACGTCGAAGCCAACGAGGACGGCTATCGGGCACTGCACTCGGGCACGTCGATCGCCGTCGACGGCGTGCGCGAAGTCCTGGACAACAACTTCGCCGAGCAGGGACGCCGGATCCTGGAGGTGCTGTGCCCGGACGGCGAGCCGCCGGAGAGCCTGCGGGTGCTCGTCCGCGGATGGCTGGCCTTCGTCGTCGCGGTCTGCCTCGACTGGCTCAAGTACCGGAAGCTGACCCGGGAAGAGATCCGGGATCTGTGCGCGAAGGCGTTGCTCGACCTGGTCGACGTGCCAGCATGACCTCGGCGCGCTCCTCGATCAGCTTCATCCGCGCGAGTCGCTCGCCGTCGTCGTTGTGCGCCGCGGACCGGGTGACCTGACCGGCCCACTTCCGGTAGAACATGCCGCACGCGGAGACGAAGTAGCCGTCGGAGCAGGCGTTGGCGGCGAGGATCAGCCCGGTGTCCTCCGACGCGGGCAGCGCCATCCAGCCGCCCAGTTCCAGCAGCAGGTCGCGGCGGATGCACAACGTCCCGGCCACCACCGACGACACGTAACCGTTGCGCTGCCAGTGGCGCAGGATCGCGCCGCGTTCGATCCGGCCCTCCTCGGGATCGCTGTCGACGCCCGCCGTGGTCCCGTCGGGAAGGAGGTCGAGGACCCGGCAGGTCGTCCAGCCGATCGCGGGATCCTCCAGCGCCGCGATGTCGCGTGCGAGCGCGCCGGACGCCAGGAGGTCGTCCGCGTCGAGTGCCTTGATCAGCTCGCCGGAGGCGCGGGACAACGCCATCATCCGCGCGACTCCGGGGCCGCCCCGGCGCCCCGAGCCGGGCAGTACCCGCTCGTCCGCGGGGAGGACGCCGTCGAGCAGACCGGTCTCGCCGTCCTCCTGCACCAGCCATTCCCAGGCCCAGCCCGGCGGGAGTTCCTGCGCGGCGAGGGATTCGTACGCCTCGGTCAAGTACGGCAGGCTCGGCGGGTGGACCGGGGTGATCACGCTGACGACCGGCATGCTCACTCCGGGCGGCGGGCGAGGATCAGCAGGTGCTCCTCCGGCGGTGTCCCCGGCTCGTCCGCGGTGAAGAGCCCCGAATGGGTTCCGGTGACCTCCAGCCCGGCCGCCTCGACTCGCCGCACGAGGTCGTCCGGGGCGAAACTGGTCTCGAGGAAGGTGCGGCCGAAGAACTCCGCCGGCACGTCCTCGGCGTCACGCGGAACGGTGACCAGCGCGAAAAGCCCACCCGGCACGAGCCAGCGCGCGATGTCCGCGAGCACGGCTTCGGTGTCCTTGCGCGGCATCTGGAGGAACGGGAAGAAGGCGCAGACGGCCTCCCACGACTCGGACGGCGAGGTCCATTCACGTACGTCGACGTGGACGAAGGTGGCGGCTGGAACCTGCTCACGGGCGAGCCCGATCATCACCGGCGACACATCGAGGCCGGTCACCAGATGACCGGCGGAGGAGAGGTCCTCGGCCACCGGCCTGCCGGTCCCGCTGCCGATGTCGAGCACTCTCGACGACGGCGGCAAGGTGTCCAGCAGATGCCGCACCGCCCTGTCGACCGCCGGCGCCCGTCCGAAGACGTCTTCGTAGGCGGAACCGATGGCGTCGAACAACTCTGCCGCCGTGACCGGTCGGTCCATCGCACAGCTCCCCGGATCGAGTGGATCTCCCTCCGGCGAGGCTACCGATCGACGTCCTCAAAGGACGGGCCCACCCGGGCCCTTAGACTGGAGCCGACGGAGTCACTGGGGTTTGGGGTTCAAGATGAGCGTGTCGAGTGACGAGTTCCACCGGATGCTGAAGTCGCTCGCCGACGTCGAGCGGTCCGACGCGAAGGAGTGGGAGTCGTTCAGCGTGCGCGGGAAGCGGTTCGGCTACTACTGGCCGCGGACCCAGACCGTCGGATTGAAGCAGACGCTCTCGGAACAGGAAGCCCTCGTGGCCGAGCGGCCCGACGTCTTCGAGGTGCAGTTCACGGCCGGGGGATTCGGCTGGGTGGTGGTGTACCTCGACGGTATCGAATCCGACGAGCTGAACGAATTGGTCTACGAGGCCTGGCGGCTGTCCGCTCCCGAAGAACTGGTCGATCAGGTTCCGCCGCCCTGCTGAGCGTTCCGGCATTCGTGTGTTGACGCGCGTCACTTTTTTCGCGGGGAACATTTTCCGGGTCGTGGCGTTGTAGAGAGTGTCGGTACGGATGGTGCCCCCGGGCCTCACCCTTCGCCTTCATGGAATACCGGTTCGGCCGGAGCCATGTCGTGCCTTTCGCCGAGAGGCGGCCCACCGTATCGGCCTTTGCTCCCGCTTCCGCTCGCAGGTTACCCCCAGGCCTTCGCTGAGCGGGAGCGGGTCTTTTTCGTCCGACCGGCAGTCGGGTTGACGGGCGTCACTCGCTCGCCGGGAACAATTTCGAGTGTCGCCGCGTTATATGAATTGTCGGCTCCCGCTTCCGCTCGCAGGTAACCCCCAGGCCTTCGCAGAGCGGGGGCGGGTCTTTTCGTACCTTTGAGCGTAGACGCGGGTCACACCGATTCGGGATCGGTGCCGGGGAACATTTCGAACGGTTGTGCGTTGTAGAGAGTGTCGGTACGGATGGTGCCCCCGGGCCTCACCCTTCGCCTTCACGGAATACCGGTTCGGCCGGAGCCGTGTTGAGCCTTTCGCCGAGAGGCGGCCCCGTACCGGCCATAAACTCCCGCTTCCTGCTCGCAGGAACCCCCAGCCTTCGCTGAGCGGAAGCGGGACCTTTTCTTTCCAGTCCGTCGCCGGCTCTTGCTTCGGTTCCGAATCTTCTCGGGTGTGATCGGTATGCAGGTCGGTGGTCCGTGAAGGCCTCCTTCACTACCTTCAGGGCGAAGGAGGCCTTCGCTACCTGCTCGCGTGGTTGAGGGCGAACTCGCGTAATTGGGCACCGATCTCCCGTGGCTGGAAGCCGATCTCGCGTCATCTGCTGGAGATCCGGCTCCGGTCACATGTGTGCCGCCGTCCTGCCTGCGGAACCGCGTCGCGTTTGTAGGTGTGGGTCGCCGTCGGGACGTGACGTGGCATCTTCGAGTCGGTATTCGGGTTCGCCGGGGTGTGGGCATGGCGAGGGGCCCGTCGCCGGGTGGCTGGCGGGCTCCTCGAGTTCAGCGGTGGAGGGTGTTGCGTCTAGGTTGTCGGAGCGGATCCCGGTACTGAGGTGGGATGAACTCCGGTAGTCCGTCGGCGGCCATGCGGACTTCCCAGTCACCGTGATGGATCAGGCGGTGGTGGAATCCGCAGAGCAGCACGAGGTTCCGGAGATCCGTCGGTCCGCCGTCTGCCCAGTGAAGGATGTGGTGGGCGTGGCAGTGCTTGGGTTTCCGGTGACAGCCCGGGAACGCGCAGCCTCCGTCGCGGATATTCAACGCCCGCCGCTGGCCCGGTGTCACGAACCGTCTGAGTCTCCCCACATCCAAGGGTTCGCCCGCGGCGCTCATCACGACGGGCAACATGAGGCAGTCACAGGCGGCCAGCCGAGCGTCGCGGGCGGTCATCGTGCCGACGAAGTCCAGGCACGCGGTCCCAAGACCGGATTTGAGTTCGTCGAGTCCGATGGTGACGTTCACCAACGTCCGATACCCGCTGGTGCCGGGCTGGTCCGGGCAGGCGATCGCCAGATCGAGAATATCGACCCAGGCATCACCCATGCGCTCGCATTTCATCCGCAGATCCGCCTGGCCGAATTCGTCGACTGGGCGGGGTTGGGCATAGGCCTCGAGTGCGGCGGCGGTGCGGGCCCCGGTCTCGTCATCCAGAAGACCGGTGAGTTTCCAGAACCCGTCTTTGCGGCGCTCCAGGGTGATCTCGCGGCGCGGCTCCTTCGGTTCAGGGTCCTTGGGTTCCTTGCCGTCGGGGTCCAGTAACGCCAGGAGGTTCGCCTCGGCCTTGGCCAGCTGCCGAGGACCGGCACTCGGGGCAAGACCGGCGAGAATCTTCTCCGCGTTCGCGCGGTCCTCGGCCGGAAGTTTCTTCACGATCTCCAGGATCTGATCGATCCGCTCGTCCCCGACCAGGCCCTCCGCCGCCACAGCGGCGGTGGCGGGCAGCGTGGCGGGAACCTCGGTGCCGTCCAACGCGCGGCTGGGATTCAGGGCGATGGCCCGCTTCACCACGGCACCCGCTTCACCGACCGACAGTCCCGCGATATCCGCAAACCACGCAGCCGTGCGGCCATAGCCGTACAAGTCTTTGACGCCCCGGGACTCGATCTCCGCCAAATACCGCCCCAACCCGGCGGTGGCCATCCGAATCACCTGCAAGGACTGTTGCACGCCATGGGCAAGCTCCAGCTTGCCAGCGCGCCACAGCTCCTGCGGCAACTCGGGGAGAAAGGTCTCGGACACGCCTCCAGAATACCGCAAACAATAGAACATGTGTTCGTAATTTTAAGCAACCGCCAAAGGGAACAGTAACCACTGACGAGTGAATCAGGTCGGCAACCTGAATGACCGTCCGCAAGGCATCCGAAAGGCAATTAGGTGACTAATTGCGAAGGACTCGAGCCCTGACGACTCACGAGCGCCCCGGTTCGAAACTTTCCGAGGCGCTCGTATCGCGACACTCAAGAGTGAAGCCGACGGCGGTCCGCATGTATGACGGTGCCACTCAGGACCCGGCCGAAGGGAGCTCAGGACTCCACGAGAGTCCCGTCGGCCAACCGCACCCGCCGATCCACCTTGATCTCCCGAAGGAACCGCTCGTCGTGGCTGACGACCACGAAAGCCCCTTGATACGCCCCCAATGCGCTCTCCAACTGCCCGACGCTGACCAGGTCGAGGTTGTTGGTCGGCTCGTCGAGCAACAGGAGTTGCGGCGCGGGCTCGGCGAAGAGGACGCAGGCCAGGGTGGCTCGCAGGCGTTCGCCCCCGGAGAGCACGCCGACGGGCAGCTGGCTTCGCGCGCCTCGGAACAGGAAGCGGGCGAGCAGGGTCATCCGTTGTGACTCGGGGAGGCTTGGGGCGAACGCGGCGAAGTTCTCGGCGATCGACCGGTCGAGGTCCAGGAGATCCAGCCGTTGGGAGAGGTAGGCAATCCGGCCCTCGGCTCGCTTGACCACGCCACTGTCAGGAGTGAGATCTCCGTTGAGCACCCGGAGAAGGGTCGACTTGCCGGTGCCGTTTCCGCCGGTCAGCGCGATCCGTTCGGGACCGCGGATCGTCAGGTCGACTCCGTCGCCCGCGAAGACGTTCCGGTCGCCGTAGCGGACCTGGATGTGCTCGCCGTGGAACATCGTGCGCCCGGCGGGGACGTTGGTGCCCGGCAGGATCAGTGCGATCTTCTGGTCATCGCGGAGAGAACGTTCGGCCTCGTCGAGGCGGTTCTTCGCGTCGCTGACCCGTGCGGCGTGTGTCTCGTTGGCCTTGCCCGCGGACTCCTGGGCGTTGCGTTTCATGGTGCCGGCGAAGATCTTCGGCAGGCCCGCGTTGCCGAGGTTCCTGGCGGCGTTGCCCGCGCGGCGTGCCGCCCGCTCGCGGGCCTGCTGCATCTCCCGTTTCTCGCGTTTGACCTCTTGTTCGGCGCTGCGGACGTTGCGTTCGGCGACCTCTTGCTCGGCCTTGACGGCCGCTTCGTACTGGGTGAAGTTCCCGCCGTGGTAGCGGAGATCGCCGCGGTCGAGTTCGGCGATCCGATCCATCCGGTCGAGCAGTTCCCGGTCGTGACTCACCAGCAGCAGGCAGCCGGACCAGTCTTCGAGTACCCCGTAGAGCTTGCGGCGGGCGTCGAGGTCGAGATTGTTGGTCGGTTCGTCCAGGAGCAGGATGTCGGGCCGCTTCAGCAGTTGCGCGGCCAGGCCGAGGGAGATGATCTGCCCGCCGCTCAAGGTGCGCAGGCTCCGGTCCAGCGAAATGCCGTCGAGGCCGAGCCGGTCGAGCTGGGCGCGGGTACGCTCTTCGATGTCCCAGTCGTTTCCGATGGTGGTGAAGTGCTCTTCGCTCGCGTCGCCGGACTCGATCGCGCTCAGTGCCGCGAGCTGCGGCGCGATGCCCAGCACTTCGGCCACGTTCAGGCCGGCGGTGAGCGGCAGCGACTGCGGCAGATAGCCGAGGACTCCCTGGGTGGAGACCGACCCGGACACCGGCCGCAGCTCACCGGCGATCAGTTTGAGGAGCGTGCTCTTGCCGGCCCCGTTCGGCGCGACCAGGCCGGTACGGCCACCGGGCACGGTGAAGGACAGGTCCTCGAAGACCGGAGTGTCGTCCGGCCAGGAGAAAGAGAGCGCGGACACGACGACGAAGGCGTCTGACATGGAAATGACCTCGTGAAAGACAGCGGGCGCCATGAGGCTGCACCGCGATGGACGTGGCTTGAGGGGACGACAAAGAGGCCACGTCGGCGTCGACGCCGGTGGCCTGCCTACTCCGGCTCACCCGGAGATGTCGTCTTCACCTGCCACGTCTGGTCTCCACTGCTCGTCGATCAGGTCCGCGCCTACGATAACAAGACCTGCCCGAGTGTGGCCACCGCGATCCCGCGGGGTGTCGGCGGCAAGGTGCGAATTCCGATGTCCATTCGTTTGTTCACCACGATTCCCGACTACCGGTAAGCGTGTGGGAGGTGTTCCGTTGATGTCGAATACCGGAAGCCGAAGACGAGTCGCCGATGCCTACTGGAAAGCCGGGCTGCCTTCCATCGAGGGAAGACCTGACCCTCAATGAAGTGACGATCGCGGGCGGGCATGCCCCCGACGGAATCGGGACCAACTCCTATGGAGACGCGAACCCGGGCGGGCCCGGCGGCGGTGTCAAGAACAGGGGCCCACTGATCATCACCGACAGCGTCATCAGCGGCAACACCGCCGGTTCGGGTGGGCCTGGCGCGGACGCGACCGCCACCACCCCGCGAGGGACCGGGGGCAGCGGCGGTTTCGGCGGTAACTCCAACTGCTCCGGCGGCCCGGACGGAAACGGTGCGGCGGCCAAGCCGGGTGGCCGAGGCGGGTCCGCCGGTTACGGTGGGGGTGTCGAGGCCCTCGGTGGCACCGTCCTGCGAATCACCGGTGGCGGTGTGTCCGACAACAGCGCCGGGAGTAGCGGCAAGGGCGGTACGGGCGGTGGCGTCGCAGGCGGTGCGTTCGTGTCGTCCAGCGGGGGCCTGCTGCTGAATCCCGCCACCGTCACGGGCAACCAAGCGGGCCGGGCGGGTACTCCGGGCACTCCGGCTACGGAGGTCGAGGCGGCGGACTCGGAGTGTTCGACGACAACCTCACCCTCGACGAGGTGAAGGTCAGCGACAACGCCGCGGGCGAGTCCGGGGCCGGCTCGTACCCGCAGCCGGCATCCGGTGGCGGCATCCACACGCTGGTGAACGAGGCCGTGGTGAGCGGCAACCGGCCCGACAACTGTGTCTCCCCGGCGGACGTACCTGGCTGCGTCGACGATTTCCGTATCGCCGAGGTCCATGGCCTTGACCGGAGGGCCGCCGCCGAACGGGCCGCGGTCGTCCGCCGGTAGTCGTCAGGAAGGGCCGTTCAGGACGGAGGTGTCCTGAACGGCCCTGTCCTCAGCTCAGCCCGTTGAGACTGATCGCCCTGGCATACCAGAGCGCGCTCTGTTTCGGCGTCCGCCGCTGCGTCGCGTAGTCGACATGGACGAGGCCGAACCGTTTGCCGTACCCCTCGGCCCACTCGAAGTTGTCGAGCAGCGACCAATAGAAATAGCCGCGCAGGTCGACGCCTGCCTCGATCGCCTCGTACGCGGCGCGCAGATGCGAGTCGAGGAAGGCGATCCGGTCGGTGTCCGCGATGTCCCCGCCGATCACCGCGTCCGGATAGGAAGCGCCGTTCTCGGTGATGTACAACGGGATCGGCCGATAGTCGCGGTGGACCTGGAGTAGGCATTCGGTGAGCCGCGAGGGCTGGACCTCCCAGCCGGAGTCGGTGCGGGGCGCCGCTTCGTCGGGTACGAAATGGACGTCGGGGGAGCCGAGCCAGTCGGTGCCCGCCGGTTCGCTGCCGGGCAGCGGGGTGCCCGCGACCTGGTAGCCGCGGTAGTAGTTGACGCCCAGCCAGTCGATCGGAGCGGCGATGGTCGCGAGGTCGCCGTCCCGCACCAGCTCTCCGATACCGAGCGGCGCCAGGTCGGTCAGCAGGTCCCCGGGGTAGGCGCCACGCAGCACCGGATCCAGGAACAGCCGGTTCTGCAGGCCGTCGATCCGGCGCGCGGCCTCGGAGTCCACAGTGGACGAGGGGTCGACCGCCGACACCGGGTACAGGTTCAGCGTGATCCCCGACGACGCGGCCGGCGCGTGCCGCCGCAGGACGTCCATCGCCAGTCCGTGGCCCAGCAGCAGATGGTGCGCGGCCGCGACGGCGGCGCGGGGTTCCTGCCTGCCGGGCGCGTGGATCCCGCGCGCGTAACCCAGCATCGCGGCACACCACGGTTCGTTCAAGGTGGACCAGCGCGGCACCCGGTCGCCCAGGCGTGCGACGACCGTTTCGGCGTATTCGGCGAACCGGAAGGCGGTCTCACGTGCCGCCCAGCCGCCCTCGTCTTCCAGTGACTGGGGGAGATCCCAGTGATACAGCGTCGCCCACGGCTCCACTCCGGCTTCGAGCAGCTTGTCGACGAGCCGGTCGTAGAACGCTAGGCCGCGCGGGTTCGGCGCACCGCCGTCGGGCCGGATCCGCGGCCACGACAGCGAGAAGCGGTACGCGCCGAGCCCGAGCCCTCGCATCAGATCGACGTCTTCGGCATAACGCCGGTAGTGATCGGCGCCCGGCTCCCCGGTGTCACCACCGGCGACGGCGCCGGGGCGGCGGGCGAAGACGTCCCAGATCGAGTCGGTCCGGCCGTCGGCGGCCGTGGCCCCTTCGACCTGGAAGGCCGCGGTGGCGGCGCCCCACACGAATCCGGGCGGGAACAGGAGCGCGGTCTTCGCCCGGACACTGTCGGGATGAGCGGACATGGTCACCCTTTCACGGCACCTTGCATGATCCCGGCCACGATCTGGCGGCCGAGGAGGAGGAAGACGATGAGGATCGGGATGGTGGCCAGGGTGGTCCCGGCCAGCACCAGCGAGTAATCGACGTAATAACCGCTCTGCAGCTTCTCCAGCGCCAGCTGGACGGTGGGGTTGCCGGCGTCCAGCACCACGAGCGGCCAGAGGAAGTCGTTCCACGACGTCATGAACGTGAACATCGCCAGGATCGCCGCCGCCGGCCGGACGGCGGGCAGGCAGACGTTCCAGAAGATCCGGATCATGCTGCAGCCGTCGACGCGCGCCGCCTCGATCAGTTCGTACGGTACGGCGTCCACTGTGTACTGACGCATCCAGAAGACGCCGAACGCGGTCACCAGGTTGGGCACGATCACCGACTGCAATCCGCCTGCCCAGCCGAACTCCGACATCGCCATGAACAACGGGATGATGCCGAGCTGGGTCGGTACGGCGAGGGTGATGACGATGAACACGAACAGCCCGTTCCGCCCACGGAAGCGCAGTTTGGCGAAGGCGAACCCGGCCAGCGACGAGAACAGCACCGTGGTGAGGGTGACCGTGCCGGACACGATCAGGCTGTTCGCGAGCGCCTTCCAGAACGGCACGGTGTCGAACACCCTGGCCGCGTTGGCGAAGAAGTTCCCGCCGGGCAGGAAGGGCGGGACCCGTTCGGTGAGCATCCCGCTGTCCCGGCTGGCGACCAGGAACGACCAGTAGAACGGGAAGAGCGAGCCCAGCACGAAGATCACGAGCACGACGTAGGTCGCCCTGCGTGGCTTGCCCAGTGCCGAGACGCCTCGCTTGAGTCCACTGTGGAGGGCTGTCATTTCTTCTTCACCGCCGTGAGCCTGCCGGTGAGGAAGAAGTTCACCAGCGCGATCAGCACGATGATCACGAACAGCACCCACGCGATCGCCGAGGCATAACCGAGTTCGTAGTTCTCGAAGGCCGTTTGGTACAGGTACAGCGTCACGGTCTGGAACTGGTTGGACGAGCCGCCGTTGTTCGAGCCCGGCATGGCGTCGAACAGCTTGGGCTCGGTGAAGATCTGCAGGCCGCCGATCGTCGAGGTGATCGTGACGAAGATCAGCGTCGGCTTCAGCAAGGGGAGCGTGATGCTGAAGAAGCGGCGTGCGGCGCCCGCGCCGTCGATCAGGGCGGCCTCGTGCAGTTCCTTCGGGATGGCCTGCATCGCCGCGAGCACGATCAGCGCGTTGTACCCGGTCCAGCGCCAGTTCACCATGATCGCGATCGCGGCGTGGCTGCTGAACCGGCCTGCCTGCCAGTCGACCGGGTCGAGTCCGATCGTCTGCAGCAGGCCGTTGACCAGCCCGTACCTCGGCCCGAACAGGTTCGCGAAGATGATCCCGAGCGCCACCAGGCTGGCGGCGTAGGGGAGCAGGATGCCGACGCGCCAGCCCGTCGCCCCGCGGAGCCTGGCGCTCAGCAGCGCCGCCAGGAGCACCGCGATGATCAGCTGCGGAACGCTGGAGAGCAGGAAGATGCTGACGGTGTTCTCGAGCGCGTTCCAGAACTGCGTGTCGGCGAACAACTCCTTGAAGTTGTCCAGCCCGATGAAAACGGGGTTGTCGTCACCCGCCTCCCAGCTGAACAGGGACACGTACGCCGTGTACAGCAGCGGGAACAACCCGACGATCCCGAACACGACGAAGAACGGGGCGATGTAGAGGTACGGCGAGACCTTGACGTCCCACCGGCTCAGCCGATGGCGGAGGGTGGGCCGGGGCGACGTGCGCACCCCGGCCTTCTCCTCGTCCGGCGCGATCTTGTCGACGACGGTCATCGGTCAGCGCGTGATCTTCTTCGCGGCGTCGAGCAGTTGCGTCCAGCCCTCGTCCGCCGACTTGCCCTGTTCGACGGCCTGCAGCGCCGGGCTCGACGCGTTCTCCTGGATCTGGCCGTCACCGGGGCCCTTGTACTGTGGCTTCGCGACCTTCTTCGCCTGCTCGGCGAACAACTGGCCGATCTTGGCGCCGCCGAAGTAGGCGTCGGTCTCGCTCAGCAGCGCCTGGTCCTCCAGTGCCTTGACCTGGCTGGGGAAGGTGCCCTTCGCCTTGAACGCCTTGATCTGCTGTTCGGGCGCGGTCAGCCAGGCGGCGAGTTCGGCCGCCTCCTTCGGGTGCTTCGACTGCGTGGGCACGGTCAGGTACGAGCCGCCCCAGTTCCCGCCGCCACCGGGGAAGGCCGCGGTGACCGCCCATTTGCCGGCGTTTTCGGGCCCCGAGTGCTCCTCGATCACGCCGAGCATCCACGCGGGGCACACCTTCGTCGCGAAGGCGCCCTGCTTGAAACCGGAGTTCCACTCGTTGCTGAACGCGGTCAGCTTGGCCGACTGTCCTTTGGCGACCGCGCCGGTGACCTTGGTCCAGGCGTCCTTGATGCCCTGGTTCGATTCCAGCGTCGGCTTGTCGTCGTTGCCGATGTACCCGGTGGGGAGCTGGTTGACCATGGAGTTGAAGTTCTGGGCGGCCGAGTCGAACCACGCCTTCCCGCCGGTCTTGGCGACGTACTGGTCGCCGGCGGCGAAGTAGCTGTCCCAAGTAGCGAACAAGGGCTTGACCGCTTCGGGGTCGGACGGCATGCCTGCCGCTTCGAGCATGTCCTTGCGGTAGCACATCGCCAGCGGGCCGATGTCCGTCCCGTAGCCGATGACCTTGCCGTCCTTGGTCTTCGCCGCGTCGTACTTCCAGGCGAGCCAGCGGTCGGGGGAGGCCTCCGCCGGGCCGATCTTGGTCAGGTCGTTGAACTTCGAGCCCTTGTCGAGGACGTTCGACAGATGCCCTTCCTCGACGGCGGTGACGTCGGCGAGGCCGGAACCCGCGGCCAGTTTCGTGATCAGATCCTGGTGGTACGGCCCGCCCTGACCGGTCTTGCGGTGGGTGATCTTGATGTTCGGGTGCAGTCGTTCGTACTCGGGAATGAGCTCCTCGTAGCCGAACTCGGTGAACGTCGCCAGCGACAGTTCGATCTTCGCGTTCGGGTCCGACGCGGCGGGGGTCCCGCCGTCGTCACCACCGCACGCCGCCAGTCCGAACGTCGTCATCGTGATACCCAGTGCCAGCACCAGGCCGTTCCGGATGCTTCTCACGGTTCTTAACCCCTTGCGCCGATGGGTTGGTGGACTCTTCTCACGTCTTCGTCCCTTGCTGATGGGGGTGAGGAGAAAATGGGAGCGCTCCCAGGATGCGCAGAGTCTGTCGCCAAGGTATGGCCGTGTCAAGGGCTTGTAATGAGAGTGTTTCCATCAGGGGAGCGCTCTCAGTGTCGTCGCTCGCCGCGCACTAAGCTGTCGGTGTCCGGATGGAGCTGAACAGTGAAGGTGGCGCGGGTGGGGCCTCGACCAGGGGAAGACGGCAGGCCGACACTGGAGGACGTCGCCGCGTCCGCCGGGGTCAGCCGGTCGACGGCGTCCCGCGCGCTGAACGACGACGGCTACGTCAGCGCGCGCTCCCGCGAGAAGGTCCAGGCCGCGGCGCGCGAACTCGGCTATTCCCCGAACCAGGCGGCCAGATCGCTGGTGACCAAACGGACCGGCGCGGTCGCGGTCGTGCTGTCGGAGCCGGAGGCGCGGCTGCTCGACGACCCGTACCGCACCGCGGTCATGCGTGCGGGCTATCGCGAACTCGCCGACGTCGGCTGCCAGATGGTCCTGATCTTCAGTGACACCCGCGAGGATCTCGACCGCACGGTCCGGTTCCTGGACGGCGGGCACGTCGACGGCGTACTGGTCTTCGCGCCGCATCGGACCGATCCGCTGCCCAAGGCGTTGCGGCAGTTGAGGATCCCGGTGGTGTACGGCGGGCAGGCGGCCGGGTTGAAACGCGGTGTCCACGTCGTCGACTTCGACAACGAGGGCGGCGCGAAGCTCGCGGTCGCGCATCTGGTCGAGGCGGGCCATCGCCGGATCGCCACGATCGCGGGCCCGCAGGACCAGAGCGCGGCGATTGATCGGCTCTCCGGCTGGCGCAAGACCCTCCTCGACGCCGGACTCGACCCGGCGGACCTGATGGAGGAAGGCGACTTCACCCTGACCGGCGGCGCGAAGGCGATGGCGAACCTGCTCGCGCGGCGCCCCGACCTCGACGCCGTCTTCGTGGCCAGCGACATGATGGCCCTCGGCGCGCTCCGCACCCTGCATTCCGCCGGACGGCGTATCCCGTCGGACGTCGCCGTCGTCAGCTTCGACGACAACGCGACCCTCGCGCCGGAGATGGACCCGCCGCTGACGTCGGTCCACCAGGACCCGCGCGAGCAGGTGCGCGTGATGGTCGAGACCCTGCTCGCGGTGATGGACGACCGGGATCTCAAGCCCCGCCAGCGGATCTTGCCGGTCTCGCTCACGCATCGCGCCTCCAGCTGAGGCGGTATCACGTCTGCGCCGGACGTGACAGCCCCGCGGGCGGTGTCGCGAAAGCCACTTTCGAGACATCAGACGTCCCG
This sequence comes from Amycolatopsis sp. TNS106, assembly GCF_019330265.1. Lineage (NCBI taxonomy): Bacteria > Bacillati > Actinomycetota > Actinomycetes > Pseudonocardiales > Pseudonocardiaceae > Amycolatopsis > Amycolatopsis sp. TNS106. Next base: position 1,503,390 of record NZ_CP024972.1, read on the forward strand.
AAAGTGGCTTTCGCGACATGCCACGTTCGACTCACCTCTCGTAATCCGCATCGCCGCCAGCGGCCGCGCGTAGCCGGTTCCGTGACCCGACTGTGACTCGGGGAGCGCTTGACCCGGCACGTGTTATCGCTAACACTTGCGGCACTCGTCACACGGTACCGGGATTGGGAGACAGGCGATGGCGCGCGAAACCACCGAGAGCAAGCAGGCCAGTCTCACCGACGTGGCCGCGCTCGCGGGGGTTTCGCATATGACGGTCTCGCGGGTCATCAACGGCACCGGGCCGGTCCGCGCCGAGACGCGCGTCCGCGTCAACGCCGCCATCGAGCAACTGGACTACCGGCCGAACTCGGTCGCCCGCGCGCTGGTCACCGGCCGCTCGGGCACGCTCGGAGTGGTCGCGCTGGAGGCCAACCTCTACGGTCCGGCCAGCACCTTGAGCGGTATCGAGCACGCCGCCCGCGAAGCCGGCTACGCGACGACCATAACCAGCATCAGCCGTCCGGGCCGGTCGTCCATCACGGACGCGGTGGAGCGCCTGCGGCGCCAGGCCGTCGAAGGCATCGTCGTGATCGCACCGCACGTCACCGCCGCCCGTGCGCTGGAGGCGGCGCCCAGCGACGTGCCGCTCGTCGCGGTCGGCGGCGGGGAGAAGGCGCCGGTGCCGGTGATCTCGGTGGACCAGTACGACGGCGCGCGGCGCGCCACCGAGCACCTTCTCGGCCTCGGTCATCAGACCGTCTGGCACGTGGCCGGCCCCGAAGACTGGCTGGAGGCGCTCGACCGCGAACGTGGCTGGCGCGAGACCCTGCAGCGGCACGGCGCACGGATCCCACCCGTCATCCGCGGTGACTGGAGCGCGCGTTCCGGGTACGCGGCGGGACGGTCCCTCGTCGGCGAACAGGGGCTGGACGCGGTGTTCGTGGCGAACGACCAGATGGCCCTCGGTTTTCTCCGCGCCTGCACCGAAGCAGGGGTGAACGTGCCGGGGGAGATGCGGATCGTCGGCTTCGACGACGTTCCCGAGGCGGCGTACTACACGCCGCCGCTGACGACGGTGCGCCAGGACTTCGTCGAAGTCGGGAGGCGCACGTTCGACCTGCTCCGCCGCCGGATGAACGGCGGGGAGAACCGCGACCGCGACCTGGTGGTCCCCGAACTGATCGTGCGGGAGAGCACCGGCCTTTCGTAGCATCCAGAGCCGTTTTCGAGGCTCAAGGTGTGAGTGTTAACGCTAACTCAACTGATCAGTGCGGATCTAGGAGTCGATGTGGCAAGAAAACCGTGGACGGCGATCGTGGCCGGAGTGGCCGGGCTGCTCCTGCTCTCCGCGTGCGGCGGTGGCGGCGGGACGGGTGGTGGCGGCGCCCTCACCCTCGGCTTCGCCCAGGTGGGCGCGGAAAGCGGCTGGCGCACGGCGAACACGAAGTCGATCCAGGAGTCCGCGAAGGCGGCCGGGATCGAGCTGAAGTTCTCCGACGCGCAGCAGAAGCAGGAGAACCAGATCGCCGCGATCCGGTCCTACATCCAGCAGAAGGTGAAGGTGATCGCCTTCTCGCCGGTCGTGGAATCAGGCTGGGACACCGTGCTCAAGGAGGCGAAGACGGCGAACATCCCGGTGATCCTGACCGACCGGGCCGTCGACTCGCCGGACAAGTCGCTGTACAAGACCTTCCTCGGTTCGGACTTCGTCGCCGAGGGCAAGAAGGCGGGCGAGTGGCTGGCCAAGGAGTTCGGCTCCGCGGCGGGTGACGTCAGCATCGTGGAACTTCAGGGCACCACCGGTTCCGCGCCGGCGAACGACCGCAAGAAGGGATTCGCCGACGTCATCTCGTCGAACCCGAGGTTCAAGGTCGTCGCTTCGCAGACCGGTGAGTTCACCCGGGCCAAGGGCAAGGAGGTCATGGAGGCCTTCCTGAAGTCCCAGCCCAAGATCGACGTGCTGTACGCGCACAACGACGACATGGCGCTCGGCGCCATCGAAGCGATCGAGGCGGCCGGGAAGGTGCCCGGCAAGGACATCAAGATCGTCTCGGTCGACGGCGTCCGCGACGCCCTGCAGGCACTGGCCGACGGCAAGATCAACCACGTCGTCGAATGCAACCCGCTGCTCGGACCGCAGCTGATGGACCTGGTGAAGAAGGTCGCCGCCGGTGAGCAGGTCCCTCCGCGCATCGAGACCACCGAGACCGAATTCGACCAGGCCGCCGCGAAGGCCGCGCTGCCGCAACGCCAGTACTGAGCCGATGACAGAACCCCTCGCGATGCTGCGGATGAGCCACATCCGGAAGGAGTTCCCCGGCGTGGTCGCCCTCGACGACGTCTCCTTCCGGATGTTCCCCGGCGAAGTGCACGCCCTGATGGGCGAGAACGGTGCCGGGAAGTCCACCCTGATCAAGGTGCTCACCGGCGTTCACGGGGTGGACGCGGGCACGATCGAACTCGACGGCTCCCCGGTCGCGTTCAGCGGCCCGGGAGAGGCACAGCGCTCCGGCGTTAGCACCGTCTACCAGGAAGTGAACCTCTGCCCGAACCTGTCGGTGGCGGAGAACATCTGCCTCGGCAAGGAGCCGCGACGGCGCGGCCGCATCGACTGGCGTGAGACACGCCGCCGGGCGGCCGCGCTGCTGGCCAGGCTGGACGTCGAGGTGGACGTTTCGGCCGAGCTGGGCGGCTGCTCGATCGCGGTGCAGCAACTGGTCGCGATCGCCAGGGCGCTCGACGTCGACGCGCGGGTTCTCGTGCTCGACGAACCGACGTCCAGTTTGGACGCAGGCGAGGTCGTGCAGCTGCTGAAGGTGGTGCGTTCGCTGCGGGATCAGGGGATGGCGATCCTGTTCGTCTCCCATTTCATCGAGCAGGTCTTCGCCGTCGCGGACCGGATGACGGTGCTGCGCAACGGGAAGCTGATCGGCGAGTACCGCACGGAGGAGATCACCCCGGTCGACCTGGTCACCAGGATGATCGGCAAGGAACTCGAAGCACTCGAAGACATCGAGGACGCGGGCCACAGCCGGCACGACCTCGCCGGAGCGCCGGTGTTCCTCGAAGCGGGCGACGTCGGCCGCAAGGGCGGTGTCGCGCCGTTCTCGCTCGACATCCGGGCGGGCGAGGTCGTCGGCCTCGCCGGGTTGCTCGGTTCGGGCCGCACCGAACTGGCGCGGCTGCTGTTCGGCGCCGATCACGCGGACAGCGGTTCCGTGCGGATCGACGGCGAGCCGGTGTCGCTGAAGACGCCGCGGACCGGACTCGACCACCGCATCGCGTTCTGTTCGGAGAACCGCAAGACCGAAGGCCTCGTCGAGGAACTCACCGTGCGCGAGAACATCGTGCTCGCGTTGCAGGCCTCGCGAGGCTGGGCGCGGCCGATCCCGCGGCGGCGGCAGGACGAGATCGCCGAACGCTACATCGAAATGCTCGACATCCGGCCCGCCAACGCGGAAGCGAAGGTCGGTGACCTGAGCGGCGGCAACCAGCAGAAGGTGCTGCTCGCGAGGTGGCTGATCACCGAACCGCGGTTGCTGATCCTCGACGAGCCGACCCGCGGCATCGACATCGGCGCCAAGACGGAGATCCAACGGCTGGTCGCCCGGCTCTCGCGTGAGGGGATGGCCGTCGTGTTCATCTCCGCCGAACTCGAGGAGGTGCTGCGGTTGAGCCACCGGGTCGTCGTGCTGCGCGACCGTGCGGTGGTCGCCGTACTGGACAACGAATCGCTGACCGCGGACCGCGTCATGGCGACGATGGCCGAAGGAGTCGCACGATGACCAAGCATCGGCTGTTCTGGCCCGTGGTCGCGCTGCTGGCGCTGCTGCTCGGCGACCTCATCGTCCATCCGGCGTTCTTCGCGATCGAATTCCGCGACGGGCATCTCTACGGGAACCTGATCGACATCCTGAAGAACGGCGCCCCGCTGATCCTCATCGCGATCGGCATGACCCTGGTGGTGGCGACGCGGGGGATCGACCTCTCCGTCGGCGCGGTGGTCGCGATCAGCGGCGCGCTCGCCTGCCTGCACATCAGCGGACTCGGTGATCAGAACAGCCTCGGCGGGACGCTCGCCGCGGTCGGGATGGCGTTGGGGCTGGCCCTCGCGCTCGGCGTGTGGAACGGCTGGCTCGTCGCGGTCCTGGGCATCCAGCCGATCATCGCGACGCTGATCCTGATGGTCGCGGGCCGCGGTATCGCCCAGCTGATCACCGGCGGCCAGATCATCACCGTCAATTCGCATCCCTACGAGTGGATCGGCAGCGGGTTCACCTTCGGCCTGCCCAGCGCGATCCTCATCGCGCTGGCGGTGTTCGCCATCGCCGCCGTGCTGGTCCGCCGGTCGGCGCTGGGACTGCTGGTCGAATCGGTGGGCGGCAACCCGGAGGCGGGCAGGCTCGCCGGGCTCCGGTCGGCCCGGCTGATCTGGCTCACCTACGTCTTCTGCGCGCTCTGCGCCGGCATCGCCGGACTGATGATCAGCGCGAACGTGCACAGCGCCGACGGGAACAACGCCGGACAGTTCATCGAACTCGACGCGATCCTCGCCGTCGTCATCGGCGGGACGCTGCTGACCGGTGGCCGGTTCTCGCTCACCGGATCGGTGATCGGCGCGTTGCTCATCCAGACGTTGACGACCACCGTCTACGCGCTCGGCATCGCGCCGCAGTCGATCATGCTCTTCAAGGCCGTGGTCGTGCTGGCGGTCTGCCTGCTGCAGTCGCCGGTGTTCCGCAAGAAGCTCGCGAGGCGGCGGAAAGCGGTCCCGCCGCCTGCCGCCGTCGTGCCGGAGAAGGTGGAGGCCGGGGTATGACGACACTCGACCGCATCAAGGGCTATCGGCCGAGGCAGCGGCACCTGCCGATCCTGGCGACGATGGCGATGCTCATCGGCGCGTACATCTACGGCGCGTCGAGCTACACGGCGTTCGGTTCCGGGCAGGTCGTGCTCGACCTGTTCATCAACAACGCGTTCCTGCTGGTCGTCGCCGTCGGGATGACGTTCGTGATCCTCACCGGCGGGATCGACCTGTCGGTGGGTTCGGTCGTTGCGCTGTCCACAGTGGTCTCCGCCGACCTGCTGCAGAACCAGGGCTGGCCGGTTTTCGCGGTGATCCCCGCGGTCCTGGCGATCGGCGCGGCGCTGGGCTTCGGGATGGGTGTGCTGATCCAGGTCTTCGAGATCCAGCCGTTCATCGCGACGCTCATCGGGATGTTCTTCGCCAGGGGGCTCTGCTACACGATCAGCACCCAGGCTTACTCGATCGACGACCCGACGGTCGCGAGCCTCGCGCAGACGCAGATCCCGCTCGGCGGGGAGCTGCACATCTCGATCGGCGTGGTCGTCGCGCTGGTCGTGGTCGCCGTCGCCGCGTACGTCCTTTACGGAACGCGGTTCGGCAGGACGGTCTACGCGATCGGCGGTAACCCGAAGTCCGCGCTGCTGATGGGCCTGAACGTCGGCCGCACGCGGATCTCGGTCTACACGCTCAGCGGGTTCTGCTCGGCGCTCGGCGGTCTGCTCCTGGTGCTGTACAAGTCTTCCGGCGATCCGCTCAACGGCGTCGGGCTGGAACTGACCGCGATCGCGGCCGTCGTCATCGGTGGCACGTTGCTCACCGGCGGTTCCGGCTACGTCCTCGGGACGGTGCTCGGGATCATGGTGCTGGGCATCATCCAGACCCTGATCACCTTCGACGGCACGCTGAACTCCTGGTGGACGTCGATCATCACCGGCGCGCTGCTGTTCGTTTTCATCGTCCTCCAACGCCTCGTCGGCAGGCGGACCACGTGACTCGCGTGATCAGGGGCGTAACTCGCGTGATCAGAGCCGGATCGGCTGGAGACACGTGAGTTACGGCTCCGAACACGCGAGTTACGGCTTCAAGCACGCGTGGTCGTGGTTTTCGGCCAGAAATGTGAACGCTAACAATGCGGGAGAAGAAGTGAGTACAGGGGAGCCGCTGGTCGTCGGCGTCGACTTCGGGACGCTGTCCGGCCGGGCCGTCGTGGTCCGCGTCCGCGACGGCGCGGAACTGGGCAGCGCGGTTTCGGAGTACCGGCACGGCGTGATCGACCGGATCCTGCCCGAGACCGGGCACGGTCTGCCGCCGGACTGGGCGCTGCAGGTGCCGTCGGACTACGTCGACGTCCTCCGCACCGCTGTGCCGGAAGCCGTCCGGGCCGCCGGCGCGGATCCCGCCGACGTGATCGGCCTCGGCACCGACTTCACCGCGTGCACGATGGTGCCGACCACGGCCGACGGCACGCCGCTGTGCGAACTTCCCGAGTTCGCCGGGAATCCGCATGCCTACGTGAAGCTGTGGCGGCACCATTCCGCGCAGCCGCAGGCCGACCGGATCAACGCGCTGGCGCGCGAGCGCGATGAGTCTTGGCTCCCGCGCTACGGCGGGCTGATCTCCTCGGAGTGGGAGTTCGCCAAGGCGCTGGAGGTCTTCGAAGAGGCGCCCGAGGTCTACGACCGGATGCGGCACTGGGTCGAACTCGCCGACTGGATCGTCTGGCAGCTCACCGGGACCTACGTGCGCAACGCGTGCACCGCCGGGTACAAGGGGATTCTGCAGGACGGCCGCTATCCGAGCGCCGAGTTCCTGGAGGAGCTCGCGCCCGGCTTCGGGTCCTTCGTGGACGACAAGCTCGTCCATCCGCTGGGTGCTCTCGGCGCCAAGGCGGGAGGCCTGAGCGCCCAGGCGGCGGAATGGACCGGGTTGCCGGAAGGGATCGCGGTCGCCGTCGGCAACGTCGACGCGCATGTCACCGCGCCCGCCGTCCAAGCGGTGGAGCCGGGGCAGATGGTCGCGATCATGGGCACCTCCACCTGCCATGTGATGAACGGCGCCGAACTGCGCGAGGTGCCGGGGATGTGCGGCGTCGTCGACGGCGGGATCGTTTCCGGGCAGTGGGGTTACGAGGCGGGCCAGAGCGGCGTCGGCGACATCTTCGCGTGGTTCGTCGAGCACGGCGTCCCGGCGTCCTATGTGGACGATTCCAGGGAAGCGGGGATCTCCGTCCACGAGTTGCTCACCCGGCTCGCCTCGCTGCAGGAGATCGGTGAGCACGGTCTCGTCGCGCTCGACTGGCACAGCGGGAACCGGTCGGTGCTGGTCGACCACGAACTGTCCGGCGTCGTCGTCGGGCAGACGCTCGCGACCCGCGCCGAGGACACCTATCGCGCGCTGCTGGAAGCGACCGCGTTCGGCACCAGGACGATCATCGAGACCTTCGAGCGCGCCGGGGTGCCGGTCACCGAACTGATCGTCGCCGGTGGCCTGGTCAAGAATCCGCTGCTGATGCAGATCTACGCCGACGTGACGAACCTGCCGCTCTCGGTGGCGGGCTCCGCGCAGAGCCCCGCGCTGGGCTCGGCGATCCACGCCGCCGTCGCCGCCGGAGCGCATCCGGACGTCCCGGCCGCGGCGCTCGCGATGGGCTCGGTCCGCCGCGCGGTCCACCGCCCGATCGCCGAAAACGTGAAGGCCTACGACGACCTCTACGCCGAGTACGCCGCGCTGCACGACTACTTCGGCCGCGGCGTCAACGACGTCATGCACCGGCTCGCCGCCGGTCGCCGTGCCGCCAGGAAAGGACAGCACCGATGAGTCTCGCCGTGGAGATCACGGACACCTTCGAAGAACTGCGGGACACCGTCGCCCGGTTGCACAGTGAGCTGACTCGCTACGAGCTGGTCATCTGGACCGCGGGCAACGTGTCGGCGCGCGTCCCCGGGCACGACCTGATGGTGATCAAACCGTCCGGCGTGTCCTACGCCGACCTGACCGCCGACACGATGGTCGTCACCGACCTGTACGGCGAAGTCGTCCACGGCGACCTGGCGCCGTCATCGGACACGGCCGCACACGCCTACGTCTACCGGCACATGCCGGAGGTCGGCGGTGTCGTGCACACGCATTCGACGTATGCGACCGCGTGGGCCGCTGTCGGCGAACCGATCCCGTGCGTGCTCACGATGATCGCGGACGAGTTCGGCGGGGAGATCCCGGTCGGGCCGTTCGCCTTGATCGGCGACGACTCGATCGGCAGGGGCATCGTCGAGACGCTGCGGTCCAGCCGCTCGCCCGCGGTGCTGATGCGCAACCACGGCCCGTTCACCGTCGGCCGCACGGCACGGGACGCGGTCAAGGCCGCGGTGATGGTCGAGGACGTCGCGAAGACCGTCCACATCGCTTCCGCGCTGGGAACGCCGGAGCCACTGTCCGAACAGGACGTGGACCGGCTCTACGCGCGCTACCAGAACGTCTACGGCCAGCAGGGAGAGAAGTGAGCACACAGCGGAAGACCGAGGTCTGGTTCCTCACCGGGAGCCAGGCGCTCTACGGCGAGGAGACCCTCGAACAGGTCGCGGGCCAGTCGTTGCAGATCCAGCGGATGCTGGCCGACACCGGCCGGATCTCGGCCGGGATCGTCGCCAAGCCGGTGCTGACCGAGCCGTCGGCGATCCGGCGCGTGATGCTCGAGGCGAACGCGGACGACGCCTGTGTCGGCGTGATCGCCTGGATGCACACGTTCTCGCCGGCGAAGATGTGGATCACCGGCCTGGACGCGCTGCGGAAACCCTTGCTGCATCTGCACACGCAGCTCAACGAGGCGCTGCCGTGGCAGTCCATCGACATGGACTTCATGAACCTGAACCAGGCCGCCCACGGCGACCGCGAGTTCGGCTACATCCAGACCCGGCTCGGGGTGCCGCGCAAGACCATCGCCGGGCACGCGGCGGATCCGTCGGTCGCCGACCGGATCGACGCCTGGGTCCGCGCGGCGGTCGGCCGCCAGACGATCGGTTCGCTCAAGCTCGCGCGGTTCGGTGACAACATGCGCGACGTCGCGGTCACCGACGGGGACAAGGTCGAGGCGGAGCTGAAGTTCGGCGTCTCGGTGAACACCTACGGCGTCAACGAACTCGTCGCACTGGTCGACGCGGTGCCCGACGCCGAGGTCGACACGCTCGTCGAGGAATACGCCGACTCGTACGCGCTCGCGCCGGAGCTGGCCGAGGCGGGGGAGCGGCACGAGTCGCTGCGGTACGCCGCTCGGATCGAGAAGGGGCTTCGCACGTTCCTGACGGACGGCGGTTTCGGGGCGTTCACCACGAACTTCGAGGATCTCGGTGGACTGCGGCAGCTCCCGGGGCTCGCGGTGCAGCGGCTGATGGCCGACGGCTACGGCTTCGGCGGCGAGGGGGACTGGAAGACGTCCGCGCTGCTGACCGCGGTGAAGGCGATGGGCCGCGACTCCGAGCGCGGAACGTCGTTCATGGAGGACTACACCTACCACTTCGGGCCCGGCGAGCCGAAGATCCTCGGCGCGCACATGCTCGAAGTCTGCCCGACCATCGCCGCCGCCAAGCCTTCGTGCGAGATCCACCCGCTCGGCATCGGCGGCCGCGAAGATCCCGTCCGCCTGGTGTTCGACGCCGCCGCCGGTGACGCCGTCGTGATCGGCCTCGCCGACCTCGGCGACCGGTTCCGCCTGGTGGCCAACGAGGTCGAGGTCGTCGCGCCGGATGAGCCGCTGCCGAATCTGCCGGTGGCGCGCGCGGTGTGGAAGCCGGCGCCGTCGCTGGCGACGTCCGCCGAAGCCTGGATCACCGCGGGCGGACCGCACCACACGGTGCTCACGCAGGCCGTCGGAGCCGAATCGATCCGGGATTTCGCCACCATGCTCGACGTCGAGCTGCTGGTGATCGACCAGACCACGACCTCCGCCTCGATCGCCGACCGGATGCGCTGGAACCAGGCCTATCACCGGCTCGCACAAGGATTCTGATCGGTCCCCACCGGAGAGAAGGAACAATGAAGTTCACGAAACTGGCCACACTGGCCGTGGCGGTCGGCCTCGGTGCCGCGCTCACGGCCTGCGGTTCGAGTGAGAAGACCGTCGATCAGCAGGCGGCCGCGGGAGGTGCCGCGGGCGGCCTCGTCGGCGTCACCATGCCGACCAAGTCGTCGGAGCGCTGGATCCACGACGGCGACAACATCAAGGCGGCGCTGGAGAAGCTGGGTTACCAGGTCGACCTGCAGTACGCCGAGGACGACATCCCCACCCAGGTGAACCAGATCGAGAACCAGATCACCAAGGGCGCGAAACTGCTCGTGATCGCCTCGATCGACGGCACCGCGATCACCACCCAGCTGCAGGAGGCCGCGGACAAGAAGATCCCGGTCATCGCCTATGACCGGCTGATCCGCAACACCCCGAACGTCGACTACTACGCGACCTTCGACAACTTCAAGGTCGGCGTGCAGCAGGCGACGTCGCTGCTGACCGGGTTGAAGGTGCTCAAGGAGGACGGTTCGCCCGGTGAGGGCAAGGGACCGTTCAACGTCGAGCTCTTCGCCGGTTCGCCGGACGACAACAACGCGACGTTCTTCTTCAACGGCGCCATGTCCGTGCTGAAGCCGTATCTGGACAACGGGACGCTGGTCGTCAAGAGCGGCCAGACCGCGTTCAACGTCGCGGCGATCCTGCGCTGGCAGGCGGCGACCGCGCAGCGGCGGATGGAAGACCTGCTGACCAAGACCTACAGCTCAGGCGACAAGGTGCAGGGCGTGCTCTCGCCGTACGACGGGCTCTCCATCGGCATCCTCTCGGCGCTGAAGAGCAACGGCTACGGCACCCCGGGCCAGCCGTACCCCGTGGTCACCGGCCAGGACGCCGAGGTCGCGTCGGTGAAGTCGATCATCGCGGGTGAGCAGTACTCGACGATCTTCAAGGACACCCGCAAACTCGCCGAGACCACGGTGAAGATGGCCGACGCGGTGCTCAAGGGCGGCAAGGCCGAGACCAACAACACCACCGACTACAACAACGGCCAGAAGGTTGTCCCGGCGTTCCTGCTGGAGTCGGTGATCCTCAACAAGGGCAACTACCAGAAGGAACTCATCGACTCGGGCTACTACAAAGCGGAACAGCTGAGGTAGCGACGTGACCGACGAAATCCTTCGGATGCGGGGGATCACCAAGACCTTCCCCGGCGTGAAGGCGCTGCAGGACGTCAACCTGTCGGTGCGCCGGGGCGAGATCCACGCGATCTGTGGTGAGAACGGCGCGGGCAAGTCCACGCTGATGAAGGTGCTCTCGGGCGTCTACGCGCACGGCTCGTACGACGGTGAGATCGTCTTCGACGGCGAGCCGTGCGCGTTCTCCGCGATCCGCGACAGCGAACGCCGCGGGATCGTGATCATCCACCAGGAACTCGCGCTGTGCCAGCAGCTGTCCATCGCGGAGAACATCTTCCTCGGCAACGAGAAGGCGCGCGGAGGGCTGATCGACTGGAACCGGACCAACTCCGAGGCGGGCGAGCTGCTGCGGCGCGTCGGCCTGCGGGAGAACCCGGTGACGCCGGTGCTCGACATCGGTGTGGGCAAACAGCAGCTGGTCGAGATCGCCAAGGCACTGTCCAAAGAGGTCAAACTGCTGATCCTGGACGAGCCGACGGCGGCGTTGAACGACGACGATTCGGCGCATCTGCTCGAACTGCTGCGCGGCCTGCGCGACGACGGCGTCACCTGCGTCCTGATCTCGCACAAGCTCAACGAGATCGCCGCGATCGCCGATTCGATCACCATCCTGCGGGACGGCAGGACGATCGAGACGCTCGACGCGAGCACGGTGACCGAGGACCGGATCATCGCGGGGATGGTCGGCCGGAAGCTGGAGAACCGGTTCCCGCCGAGGGAACCGCGGATCGGCGACGAGGTTCTCCGGATCGAGGACTGGACCGTGCACAGCCCGACGCAGCACGGCCGGGTGGTCGTGGACGGCGCGAGCCTGACGTTGCGGCGCGGCGAGATCGTCGGGCTGGCGGGACTGATGGGCGCCGGCCGGACCGAGCTCGCGATGAGCGTCTTCGGCCGTTCGTACGGCAAGGACATCTCCGGTCGCCTGATCAAGGACGGCAAGGAGATCGAGGTGCGCACGGTCGGCGACGCCGTCGCGAACGGGATCGCGTACGCCACCGAAGACCGCAAACGCTACGGGCTCAACCTCATCGAGGACATCCAGCGCAACATCTCCGGCGCGGCGCTGGGCAAACTCGCCCGGCGCGGCTGGGTGGACGAGAACGAAGAACACCGTGTCGCCGAAGAATTCCGCAAGAGCATGAACATCAAGGCCCCGGACGTGCGCAGCGTGACCGGCACGCTCTCCGGCGGCAACCAGCAGAAGGTCGTGCTGTCCAAATGGATCCTCACCGATCCGGACGTGCTGATCCTCGACGAGCCCACCCGCGGCATCGACGTCGGCGCGAAGTACGAGATCTACACGATCGTCAACCGGCTCGCCGACGAGGGGAAGGCCGTCCTGGTCATCTCGTCCGAGCTGCCGGAGCTGCTCGGTCTGTGCGACCGGATCTACACGCTGTCGGCGGGCCGGATCACCGGTGAGGTCGGCCGGGCCGAGGCCACCCAAGAGGTCCTCATGCGGGCGATGACCAGGGAACAGGAGTAAGACATGAGCACCGCCTCCGCCGACACCGTCACCGGTGTCCCGGACCAGCAGGGAGCCGGGCAGCCCAGGGCGCCGCGCCGGATCTCGTTCAACCCGCGCGAGAGCGGCATCTACGTCGCGTTCGCGCTGATCGTCGTGTTGTTCTCGATCCTCACCGGCGGCGCGCTGCTGGAACCGCAGAACATCTCGAACCTGATCGTACAGAACTCGTACGTGCTGATCCTCGCGATCGGCATGATCCTGATCATCATCGCCGGGCACATCGACCTGTCGGTGGGTTCCGTGGTGGCGCTGACCGGCGCGATCTCGGCCGTGCTGATGGTGAACATGGGTATGGCGTGGCCGATCGCGCTGCTGATCACGCTGGCCGTCGGCGCGGTGATCGGCGCATGGCAAGGGTATTGGGTCGCCTACTTCGGCATCCCCGCGTTCATCGTGACCCTGGCGGGAATGCTGATCTTCCGCGCGCTGACCCTCACCGTGCTCGGGAACCAGGGGATCGGCCCCTTCCCGGACGAGGTGCGGACGCTGGCGAACGGGTTCACCGGTGGGTATCTCGGCAATATCGGGCTCGGCCCGCTCGGCGGCGCCGACGTCGTCAGCCTCCTGGTGGGCGCGCTGGCGATCGCGGGCGCGGTCGTCTCCCGGTGGCGCAAGCGGACGGCCCGGCTGAACTACCTGCAGGAGGTGGACCCGCTGCCGATGTTCCTGCTGAAGATCGTCGCGGCGGCCGCCGTGGTGCTGTTCGTGGTGGTGCAGCTGGCACGGTACAAGAACCTGCCGTGGGTGCTGATCCTGCTGTCCGTGCTGGTGATCGGCTACTCGCTGGTGACGACGCGCGCGGTGTTCGGCCGCCACATCTACGCGATCGGGGGGAACCTCCAGGCGGCGACGCTGTCCGGGGTGAAGGTCAAGTCCGTGACGTTCTGGATCTTCGTCAACATGGGCGTGCTGTCGGCGCTCGCCGGGATCATCGTGGCCGGACGGCTCAACCAGGCCGGACCGACCGCGGGCAACATGTTCGAACTCGACGCGATCGCCGCGGCGTTCATCGGCGGCGCCGCGGTGCAGGGCGGCGTCGGCAAGGTGGTCGGCGCGATCACCGGCGGTCTCATCATGGGCGTGATCAACAACGGTATGTCCCTCATCGGCGCGCCGACGGAGAGCGTGAACCTGGTCAAGGGTTTCGTGCTGCTCGCCGCCGTCGCGTACGACATCTGGACGAAACGGCGGGCCCGGACCGTCGCCTGACGGTCGTGAGTGTCTTGGGTCGTTCCAACGACCCAAGACACTCACGACCCGCTCGACCATTCCTCGCAACGTCGCGAAAGGAAGTGCTGTGCGCAGCAGGTCAACCCGGATCGGTGTGCTGTCCCTGACCATCGCCGCCGGTGTCCTCGTGCCCGTTCAGACCGCTTCGGGCCAGACACCGACGACCGACTACAGCCTCGCCGTCGAAGCGGCGGGACGCGGTGCCGCGATCGACCGTTCGATGTACGGGGTCTTCTTCGAGGACATCAACCGCGCCGCCGACGGCGGGCTGTACGCGGAACTCGTGCAGAACCGGTCCTTCGAGTACGACAAGGCCGACAACGCGTCGTACACGCCGTTGACGTCGTGGGCACCCACGTCGCTCAACGGCGGAACCGGTACGGCGACGGTGGCCGACGACGACCGGCGGCTCAACGAACGGAACCGCCGCTACCTCAAGCTCGACCTCGCCGGCGGCGAGTACGGCGTCGCGAACTCCGGCTACAACTCGGGGATCCGGGTCGAGAAGGGCAAGCAGTACGACTTCTCGGTGTTCGCCCGGACCGATCGGGCGGCGGGCACTCCGCTCACGGTGGCCGTCACCGATCCGGCGGGCAAGCCGCTCGCCGATCCGCTGCGGGTGCAGGTCCGCGGCGACGGCTGGGTGAAGTACACCGGCAGTGTCCGGGCGCGGGAGTCGAGCGCGCTGGGCAGGCTCGCGCTCACCGCGTCCGGCGGCGGGACCCTGCGGCTGGACATGGTGTCGCTGTTCCCGCGCGACACCTACAAGAACCGCCCCAACGGCATGCGGATCGATCTCGCGGAGAAGATCGCCGCGCTCAAACCCGGTTTCGTGCGGTTCCCCGGCGGCTGCCTCGTCAACACCGGCAGCCACCAGGGTTACGAGGCGCCGAACTGGGAACGGAAGCGGTCGTACCAATGGAAGGACACCATCGGCCCGGTCGAGCAGCGGGCCACGAACGCGAACTTCTGGGGCTACAACCAGTCCTACGGCATCGGCTACTACGAATACTTCCAGTTCTCCGAGGACATCGGCGCGATGCCGCTGCCGGTGGTGCCGGCGCTGGTCACCGGCTGCGGTCAGAACAAGGCGACCGACGACCCGGCGCTGCTGCGGCGGCACATCCAGGACACGCTCGATCTGATCGAGTTCGCCAACGGCCCGGTCACCTCCACCTGGGGCAGGAAGCGGGCCGAGATGGGGCATCCGGCACCGTTCAACCTGACGCATGTCGGCGTCGGCAACGAGGAGAACCTGCCCGACGAGTTCTTCGCCCGCTTCACCGAGTTCCGCACGGCGATCGCGGCGAAGTATCCGGGGATCACGGTGATCAGCAACTCGGGACCGGACGACACCGGCGGGACGTTCGACCGGCTGTGGGACCTCAACCGGAACGCGAAGGTCTCGATGGTCGACGAGCATTACTACAACAGCCCGCAGTGGTTCCTCCAGAACAACCAGCGCTACGACACCTACGACCGCAACGGCCCGAAGGTGTTCCTCGGTGAATACGCGTCGCTGGACAACAAGTTCGGCAACGCGCTGGCCGAGGCCGCGTACATGACCGGACTGGAGCGGAACGCAGACGTCGTCAAGCTCGCGTCGTACGCGCCGCTGCTGGCGAACACCGACTACGTGCAGTGGAAACCGGACATGATCTGGTTCGACAACCAGCGTTCGTGGGCTTCGGCCAGTTACGAGACGCAGAAGCTGTTCATGACCAACGTCGGTGATCACGTGGTCCCTAGCAAGGCCTCGGCCACGCCTGCCACGGTCGCGCCGATCTCGGGCGCGATCGGCCTGTCCACCTGGGCGACGAGCGCGGCCTATGACGACGTCAAGGTCACCTCTGCCGACGGCGCGCAGCTGTTCTCGGACGACTTCTCCGGCGACGACTCGCGCTGGTCGAAGGTGGCCGGACGAGGTGCCTGGGCGGTGTCGAACGGGGCCTACGTCCAGTCGGACCAGGCCGCCGAGAACACCCTGGTGACCGCGGGTGATCCGTCGTGGAGCAACTACGACTTCTCGGTGAAGGCGACCAAGACCGGCGGCAGGGAAGGCTTCCTGGTCGCGTTCGGCGTCAAGGACACCGGCAACAACTACTGGTGGAACCTCGGCGGCTGGAACAACACCGTCTCCGCCGTCGAGAAGACCGAAGGCGGGGGCAAGACGACCTTGCTTCAGAACGACACCAGGATCGAGACCGGCAAGCAGTACGACCTTCGGGTCGAGGTGCGGGGCCGTCAGGTCACGCTGTTCCTCGACGGGCAGAAGTGGGGCTCGTTCACCGACGACAAGGTCGCCGAGCCGTTCCGACAGGTCGTCACCCGCGACGTCAAGACCGGTGAACTCGTGGTCAAGGTGGTCAACGCCCAGGCAGCGGCCGCCCGCACTCGGGTCGATCTCGGCACGCGCGTCCAGCCTGGTTCGACCGCCCGGGTGACAACGCTCCAAGGCTCGCCGGACGACGTCAACACCGCTTTCAGTACGCCGATCGCACCCCGTGAATCGCGGTTCTCCGGCGTGTCGAACGCCTTCACCTACACCTTTCCGCCGAACTCCGTGACCTTCCTGCGGTTCCCGGCCCGAGTGAGGGGATGACCATGACCATCGACCGCCGTGACCTGTTCAAAGCCGGAGTCGGGCTCTTGGCCGTCACCGCCGTCGGCGGCCTGGCGCCGGGTACGGCCCAAGCCGCCGAGGTCGCTCCCGCGTCGCTGACCACCCGGAACCCGCTGGTCGAACAGCGGGCCGACCCGTTCATCACCCGGCCGGTGAACGGGATGTACTACCTGACCGGTTCGGTGCCCGAATACGACCGCATCGTCGTGCGCGGCGCCGCCACGATCGACGGCTTGGCCACCGCCAGGGAGACGACGATCTGGCGGCGTCCGTCGTCCGGCAAGATGGGCGGCCACATCTGGGCGCCGGAACTGCATCGGATCGACGGACGCTGGTACGTCTACTTCGCCGCGGGTGACTCCGACGACGTCTTCCGAATCCGCACCTATGTGCTGGAGTCCACTTCGGACGATCCACGCGCGGGCACGTGGGTGCTACGCGGGCAGATGGTGACCGAATGGGACACGTTCACGCTCGATTCGACGACGTTCGAGCATCGCGGCAAGCGCTACTTCGCCTGGGCCCAGAGCGAACCCGGGATCGCGACCAACAGCAACCTGTACCTCGCCGAGATGGCCTCGCCACTGGCCCTCAAGGGTGATCCCGTCCGGCTCGCGGTGCCCACGCTGCCGTGGGAGATCCAGGGGTTCAAGGTCAACGAGGGACCGGCGGTGCTCATCCGCAACGGACGGGTGTTCATGACCTACTCGGCGAGTGCCACCGACGCGCGCTACTGCATGGGGCTGCTCACCGCGGACGAACGTTCGGACCTGCTCGACCCGCGTTCGTGGACGAAGTCACCGCAGCCGGTGTTCACCACGAACGAGGCCACCCGGCAGTACGGGCCCGGGCACAACTCGTTCACCGTCGCCGAGGACGGCTCGGACGTGCTCGTGTACCACGCCCGCGACTACCGCGACATCACCGGCGATCCGCTGTATGACCCGAACCGGCACACGCGGGTGCAGCGGTTGTACTGGAACGACGACGGGACACCGAGTTTCGGTGTGCCGGTGGGCAAGGGCGGCCCTTGCGTGCGACTGTCCCCGTTGGACGATCCGGCGTTGTACGTACGGCACTACGAGTACCGCCTGACCGCCGACGGCAACGTCCGCGAGCTCGCCGATTCGCAGTTCCGCGTCGTCGCGGGGTTCCGTGGAGCGGGCACCGTCGCCCTGCAGTCGGTGAACTTCCCGGACCGGTACGTCCGGGTCGTGGACGCGACGACCGTGCGGATCGATCCGTACGAGGAGAGCGACGCGTACGGCCGGGCGGCGAGTTTCACCCAGGTGCCGGGCCTTTCCGACCGGCTGGCGGTGTCGTTCCGCCTCCCGGGTGAGCCTGCCACCTATTTGGCCCACGACAAGGGAAGGATCTTGGTCTTCCGTCCCGGTGCCACGGTGCGGGATCGTCAACGGGTCAGCTTCCGGCTCAGCTGAACTCCCTGGGAGGTTGAACGCAGTGCTGCGAACACGCCCCATCGTCCTGGTCCTGGCGATGCTCGCCGGGACCCTCGTCGCGGCCGTCACTCCGGCGGCCGCCGACGTCCAGTCCTATCTCGACGATCCACGCAAAGTCGCCGAAGGCCAGGAGCCACCGCACGCATTCCTTCGTCCTTACGCCGACGTCTCGGCCGCGGCTCGCCGCGATGAACGCAGTCCGTACACCCAGTCGCTCGACGGCAAGTGGCGGATCGCGATGGCGGACAACCCGTCGCAGGTACCGGCGGGATTCCACGAGGACGGCTACGACGCGTCGCGCTGGCGCGAAGTCTCCGTCCCGCACACCTGGCAGACGGACGGTCTGGACCATCCGATCTTCCGCAACATCGCCACCGAGATCCAGCCCGACGACCCGCCGCGCGTCCCGCGCGACGTCAACCCGACCGGCGCCTACGTCCGTGACTTCACCCTGCCGGCGGACTGGGCGGAACGCGAGACCTTCCTGCGCTTCGAGGGTGTCACGTCGGCGTACTTCGTCTGGGTCAACGGGAAGTACATCGGCTACGACCAGGGCGGCTACACACCGGCGGAGTTCGACATCTCCTCCGCGCTGCGCCCGGGCCCGAACCGGATCGCCGTGCAGGTGCACCGCTGGAGTGCGGGTGCCTATCTGGAGGACGTCGACCAGTGGCGGTACTCGGGCATCTTCCGCTCGGTGACCCTGCATTCGACACAGGGGACGTTCATCCAGGACGTCGGGCTGACGACCGACCTCGACGCGACCTACACCGACGCCACCCTCAAGGCCGCGGTCGAGGTCGCCACCAAACCCGGTGGAACCACGGGCAAGCACCGGGTCGGGTTGAGCCTGCGTGACGCCGCGGGCAAGGAGGTCGGGACCACGAGCGGGGAGGTCGACGCGGGTGGCAAGACCACGTTGAGCCTGCCCGTCCGGAATCCGGCGAAGTGGACCGACGAGACGCCGAACCTGTACACGGCGGTGCTCACGTTGACCGCGCCCGACGGCCGCGTCACGCACATCACCAGCGAGACGGTCGGGTTCCGCGAGATCGAGATCCGCGACAAACAGCTGCTGGTCAACGGGAAACGGGTGCTCTTCAAGGGCGTCAACCGGGCGGAGACCGACCCCGATCACGGCAGGCACGTGCCCCGCCGCGCGCAGGAACGCGACGTCGCGCTGATGAAGCAGCTCAACGTCAACGCGGTCCGGACCTCGCACTACCCGTCGGATCCCTATTTCTACGAGCTGGCCGACCGGCACGGGCTCTGGATCGACGACGAGATCGATATCGAGACCCACAACCACGAGAACTGCGCTCAGTACTGCCAGGCGAACGATCCGGCCTGGCGGGACGCCTTCTTCGACCGCATGATCGGCATGGTCGAACGGGACAAGAACCACCCGAGCGTGTTCCTGTGGGACACCGGCAACGAGGCGGGCCTCGGCGCGCATCACTTCGCGCTGGCGGAATGGCTGGATGCGAACGAACCGACCCGGCCGATCTACCACCAGTCGAACAGCCCGGACGGGGACGCGCCGTTCGCGGACGTGTGGGGTCCGCGGTATCCGTCTCCGGAGAAGTTCGCCGAGCAGGCGAAGAACACCACCAAACCGCTGATCTTCGGCGAGTACGCCCACGCCATGGGCAACAGTCTCGGCAACTTCCGCGAGTTCTGGGACACGATCCGGGCGAATCCGCAGACCCAGGGCGGGTTCATCTGGGACTGGGCGGAGCAGAACATCCGGCAGCGGATCCGGATCACGCCCGATTCGTCGGGCAACGACATCTCGGCGCACCTCAGCGGCAAACCGGAGCTGGTCGACGGCCATCGCGGCAAGGCGCTGGCGTTGTCCGGGCTGGACGATTTCGTCGAGGTCTACCGCGACCGGAAACTCGACATCACCGGGAAGGCGCTGACCTTGGACGCCTGGGTGAAGCCGGGGAAATGGACCGGCGACTTCCGCATCCTCGGCAAGGGCGACCACCAGTACGCGCTCAAGATGAAGACACAGGACACCCTGGAGTTCTTCATCCACAGTGGAACATGGCAGGCGGTGCAGGCGAAGGTGCCTGCCGATTTCTACGGGAACTGGCACCGGGTGAGCGGCACCTACGACGGAACAGCCTTGCGGCTCTATCTCGACGGCAAGGAGATCGGGAGCAAACCGTTCACCGGCGCGATCGACTCGTCTTCGGCGGAGGTCAACATCGGCCGCGACTTCGAAACGTCGTGGAACGATCCGTCGAGTATCGGCTGGATGGGCCGCGGCGCAGTCGACGACGCCCGCATCTACGACAAGCCGCTGTCCGCCGCTGAACTGTCCGGCTCCACCCCGGCGGGCGGTGCCGTCCTGGCGCTGGACTTCGACAGCGTCACGGACCGGGGGAGCCACCTGTCCTACGGCTCCAGTCTGTCCGGTGTGGACGGTCTGATCGACTCGGATCGTTCGGCGCAGCCGGAGACCGCGCAGATGGCGTGGGCACACCAGCCGCTCCGGTTCGCCTACGCCGGCGGCACGGTGTCGGTGACCAACGAACGGCAGTTCAAGGGCACCGACGAGCTGAACCTGCGGTGGCGGATCCAGGAAGGCTCCCGGATCGTCGCCCGGGGCGAGCAGCCGTTGCGGGTCGGCGCCGGGGCGACCGGGCGGATCGCCGTGCCCGCGCCGCCGAATCCCGGGGACCGCGAGCGGTTCCTCACCGTCGAAGCGGTGACGACACAGGGCGAGTCGATGCTCGCGCGGGGGCACATCCTGGCACACGACCAGTTCTCCCTGGGCGGGAAGCGGATTCCCGGCCTGTACCGGAGTCCGCTCGACGGGAAGTCCGTCGGGATCGTCGAGGACGCGGGTTCGGTGACGGCGTCGGCGGCGGGAGTCACGTACAAGGTGGACAAGGCCACCGGCGCCCTGGCGTCCATCCGGCATCAGGGCAAGGAACTGCTGACCGGCGGGCCGAAGCTCGACGCGTGGCGGGCGCCCATCAGCAACGAGACCTTCGCCTGGGGCAGGGCCGAGGGCGAGGACTGGCGTAAGGCCGGCCTGGATCGCTTGAAGACCACGGTCACCGGTGTCCGGGTCGAGAAGGACGGCTCGCGCGGCGTGCGGGTGATCGTCGACAGCCGGGTCGCGGCACCCGACGTCGCCGGGGCGTGGTTCGACCAGACGATGACGTACGCCGTCGACCGGACCGGGACCTTGAGTCTCGGCAACCGGGTGGTGCCGCAAGGGAGTGTGCGCACACTGCCGTATCTGCCCCGGATCGGTGTCTCGCTCGCGGTGCCGGACCGATACGACCGGTTCGCCTGGTATGGGCGAAAGGCCGAGAGCTACGTCGACCGCAAGGACGGGACGCCGATCGGCGTGCAGTCGAGCACGGTGGACCAGCAGTACGTCGAGTACCACCGGCCGCAGGACCACGGCAACCACACCGACAGCCGATGGGCGCTGCTCACCGACGGCCGGACCGGTGGCCTGCTGGTCGGCGGCGCGAACGACGTCAGCGTGACACCGTTCGACGATCTCGACCGGGCGGCGTATCCGTTCCAGTTGCAGCGCAACAAGGGCTGGTTCACGCTGCACGCGAGCCACGCGGTGACCGGCGTCGGTGACACGCCGAACCCGGTGCGGGAACGCAGCCAGGTCCAGCCCGACAGCAACTACGAGTACACGCTTTCGCTTCGGCCGTTGACCTCGCAGGAAGCGCGAGCGGGGCTGCCGGCAGGCGGCTGACCGACCGGCGGGATCCCTTCACGGCGCGGTGAAGGGATCCCGCGCGGCGTCCGCGCCGTAACCGATCCCGATGCCGTAGGTGAACCGGCCCGCCGCCGATCGGCGCCGCTCTCTTTGGCCGACTGGGTCTCCGCCCACCTCCGGTGTGCGGCCGCCGGCCTGGGCGGGTAGATCATGTCGCCGGTCCAGGGCGAAGTCATGGGCATGCTGCTTCGTCCGGGTGATGTCGGCACGAGGCACGGTTCGAGACCGTCCGCTGTCGCTAGTCTCGATCTTCGACTGCGAGGGAGATTGAATTCATGGCGGAATGGGCCGATCTGGTCGCGTTCGTACGGCACGAATATCGGGTGGTGAAGGACGAAACGGACGAAATTCGCATCCGGTTGTCCTATGGCGACGACGACTACGAAGAGCGGGCCCAGACCGTGGTCATCGCACGGGAGGTCTTCGATCGCCGTGAGGACTGGGTGCAGATCGCGACGCCGTTCGCACGGGTCAGCGAGGTCGACCTGGAGTCCGTGCTGACCGAGATCGGCAACACGATCGTCGTCGGCGGGCTGGTGGTCATGGGCGAACACCTGGTGCTGCGCCATTCCCTGCCGTTGGTGAACCTCGACATCAACGAGTTCACCGACCCGCTCGAGCTCGTCGCGGGTTCCGCGGAGCTGCTGGAGCAGCAGTTCACCGGACGCGACGACTACTGAGCCGTGTGACCTCATCGAACGAGGTCACACGCTCGCATTCCTCTTCCGTGAGCTTGTTGATCGCTGCCCGGTACGCCTGCGCTTGAGCCGTACCGGGCAGCTCGCCGTCGAGGAGAGGCGGAAGGCCGAGTTCGAAACCGCAACGGGCCCGGACACCGTAACGGTGCCGGGTGCGGGCGACCGCGGTGGCGACGCGGAGCCCGTGCTCGGTGCCCGGCGGTGTGGCTGGCCTGTCGGTCTCGATGGCCGCGAACCGGAAGCCGTTGGCCTGATCGCATTTCTCACAGCCGACGGGCCCCGCACCGAGCCCGATGCCGCAGTCGGTGCAGGTCAACCTGTCGAAGGCGGCGTCGACGATTCGCCATTCGAACGCGGAAGTGTCGGCGATGACCGATTCGGCGAGGTCGGCCTCCTCTTTCGTTCCGGCGGTCACCTCGTATTCCGCGAGGAACGACCGCCACCGGTCCTCGATGCTCGCTTCGACCTCGGCCAAAGCCTCGGCGGGGGCACCGCCGCGCGGAAGTGCGGTCATGGCAAGACCCTAAACCGCGATCGTCATTAAGGTGTGCGTTATGGGGCCGTCGAGATGGGGTGGGCTCGCGGCGCTGCTCGCGGGGTTCTTCGTGCTCCTGCTCGACACGACGATCGTCGCGGTGGCGAGCCCGAGCATCCAAGCCGATCTGGGTGGGGACGTCGCCGCGCTCTTCTGGGTGACGGCAGGCTATCTGCTGGCGTTTTCGGTTCCGCTGCTGGTCGCCGGTCGTCTCGGTGATCTCTTCGACCTCAAGCGGGTCTACCTTTTCGGGATGGGCGGCTTCGGCGTCGCCTCGGCGCTGTGCGGGCTCGCGCCGTCGATCGGCTGGCTCATCGCGTTCCGGATTCTGCAAGGCCTGGCCGCGGCCGCGATGGCACCGCAACCACTCACGTTGATCCGACGGCTCTTCGCCGAAGACGAGCGGGGCCGGGCGTTCGGCATCTGGGGCTCGGTGGCTGCAGCGGCCACCTTGCTCGGCCCCATTCTGGGCGGGCTGCTGACAGCGAGTTTGGATTGGCGCTGGACCTTCTGGGTCAATGTGCCGCTCTGCGCCGTCGCCGTCGTCCTGGGCATCCGCCTGATTCCGGGCAGCCAGGGGAATAGCGCACGCTTCGACCTGCTCGGAGCCGCGTCGAGTACGGCGGGCCTGAGTCTGCTGGTGTGGGCCCTCCTGTCGTGGAGCCCGCTTTCTGTGCCTGCGGCCGCCCTCGCCGGTGTGCTTCTCGTCTTTTTCTGGTTTCGGGAAAGGGGCCAGGGTGAAGACGCGCTCGCGCCCTTGCGCCTCTATCGCTCGTCCGGGTATTCGTCCGCGAGCATCGCGATGGCATCGCTCGGCGCGACGGTTCTCGCGATGGCACTGCCCACCATGCTCTATGTTCAAGAGATCCGCGGTTTCGGCCCGATGGAAGCCGCGGTGGTCCTCGCGCCGGACGCGGTCGTCGCGATCCTGGTGTCCCCGCCCGCAGGCCGTTGGGTCGATCGGGTGGGCGGTCGACGCCCGGCGATACTCGGCATGAGCCTGCTCGCTACGAGCATTCTGTTCATCGGGCTGGTGGTGGTGTTGAGCCTGAACCCCTGGTGGATCTCGGTGGGCGCCGCGTTTCTGGGTGCTGCCAACGCGATGGCGTGGTCACCGCTGTCCGCCATCGCGATGGCATCCGTCGAACCCGACGCCGCAGGCGGCGCCTCGGGTCTGTTCAACACGGTCCGGCAGGTGGGCGCGGTGGCCGGGGTGGCGGTGACCGGCGCGATCCTGGCGGGGCTCGAATCACGGCCGGCCTTGGCTTTCGGTGTCGTGTTCGGGTTCGTGGGTCTCGTCGCCGTTGGCGGTGTCGCGGCCGCGCTTCGGCTTCCGGGGCGCTCGCGAATTGTCGGGGCTCGAGTCCTTCGCAATTAGTCACCTAATTGCCTTTCGGATGCCTTGCGGACGGTCATTCAGGTTGCCGACCTGATTCACTCGTCAGTGGTTACTGTTCCCTTTGGCGGTTGCTTAAAATTACGAACACATGTTCTATTGTTTGCGGTATTCTGGAGGCGTGTCCGAGACCTTCCTTCCCGAACTGCCGCAGGAGTTGTGGCGCGCCGGCAAGCTCGAGCTTGCCCATGGCGTGCAGCAGTCCTTACGGGTGATTCGCATGGCCACCGCCGGGTTAGGGCGGTACCTGGCGGAGATCGAGTCCCGGGGCGTCAAAGACTTGTACGGCTATGGCCGCACGGCGAACTGGTTCGCCGATATCGCGGGGCTGTCGATCGGTGAAGCGGGTGCCGTGGTGAAGCGGGCCATCGCCCTGAATCCCAGCCGCGCGTTGGACGGCACCGAGGTTCCCGCCACGCTGCCCGCCACCGCCGCTGTGGCGGCGGAGGGCCTGGTCGGGGACGAGCGGATCGATCAGATCCTGGAGATCGTGAAGAAACTCCCGGCCGAGGACCGCGCGAACGCGGAGAAGATTCTCGCCGATCTTGCCCCGAGTGCCGGTCCCCGGCAGCTGGCCAAGGCCGAGGCGAACCTGCTCGCCTTGCTCGACCCTGACGGCAAGGCGCCCAAGGATCCGGAACCGAAGGAGCCGCGCCGGGAAATCACCCTGGAGCGCCGCAAAGACGGGTTCTGGAAACTCACCGGGTTGCTCGATGACGAGACCGGGGCCCGCACCGCCGCCGCACTCGAGGCCTACGCGCAACCCCGCCCAGTCGACGAATTCGGCCAGGCGGATCTGCGGATGAAATGCGAGCGCATGGGTGATGCCTGGGTCGACATCCTGGATCTGGCGATCGCGTGCCCGGACCAGCCTGGCACCAGCGGCTACCGCACCCTCGTCCATGTCACCATCGGACTTGACGAGTTGAAGTCAGGTCTCGGGACCGCGTGCCTGGACTTCGTCGGCACGATGACCGCGAGGGAAGCCCGGCTGGCCGCCTGCGACTGCCTGATGCTGCCCGTCGTGATGAGCGCCGCGGGCGAACCCTTGGATGTGGGGAGACTCAGACGGTTCGTGACACCGGGTCAGCGTCGGGCGTTGAATATCCGCGACGGGGGCTGCGCCTTCCCTGGCTGTCACCGGAAACCCAAGAACTGCCACGCCCACCACATCGTGCACTGGGCAGACGGCGGACCGACCGACCTCCGCAACCTCGTCCTGCTCTGCGGATTCCACCACCGCCTGATCCACCACGGCGACTGGGAAGTCCGCATGGCCGCCGACGGACTTCCGGAATTCATCCCGCCGCAATACCGAGATCCGCTTCGACAACCCCGGCGCAACACCCTGCACCACGTCTGAACTCGAGGAGCCCGCCAGCCACCCGGCGACGGGCCCCTCGCCATGCCCACACCCCGGCGAACCCGAATACCGACTCGAAAATGCCACGTCACGTCCCGACGGCGACCCATGCCAGACCCGAACGTATGTCCGGACCCCGATCATGCGTGCCTCCAACCACGCGAGCAGGTAGCGAGGGGCCCCTTCACTACCCTCAGGGTAGGCAAGGAGGCCTTCACGGCACGCCGTGCCCGCCAGAGACCTCGCGCCCGAGCGCACGAAGAAGACCCGCACATACTCAAATCGCGGAATCCCACCAGTTCAACACTCGAGTGCCGTGCAACGTCAGCCACTTCGACGGCTCGCCCGCCTCGACGTCGACCTCGAACCACACCTTCCCGGCGTGCCGGTGGGCCTGTAGCCAAGTCCCGTCCGGCTGCCGCGCGGTACGGATGCGTTCGACGGCTTCGGCCATCCGCGGATCCGGAGCAGTGGAGTCGTGCAGTGACGCCTCACGAAAGTAGTCGGCCGCGTTCAGCACGTCGTAGAACCAGCGGAACGGATACGCGAAGACCGTGATCCACGGCGCGATCTCCGACCCGGTCGAGAGCCGCCGGAACAGGCCCCGCTCCAGCAGGTACTCCTCACCTGAGCGCCGCGCTGCCCGCGAAGCCGGAGTGCCGCCGGTCGCGGTCTCGAAGGCGAGCAGGCCCTTGAGCGAGTTGAGCGTCGAGTGCACGGACGAGCGCTGGGAACCCGAGACCCACTCGCAGTTCCAGCCACCGTCGGGCTGCTGATGCTCCGAGAACCACAAGACGAGCGAGGCGACGTCGGCGCCGAGCCACAGGCCGTTCGCGAGGGTCCACGCGTTGATGCAGCAGTCGACCTCGCCGCCCCAGTACGGCAGGTCGCCGTACTCCCATCGGCTGTTCTCGGCGAGGAGTTCGGCGGTCCCGTGCAGGGCCGCGGCGTCCATGCCCCACTCGCGCAGGGTGTTCAGCGACCAGGTCGTCGCCGTCCACGGCTGCCCGCCTTCCGCACCGGTGAAGCCGGCGGGAAAGAACGCGCCGCCCGCCCACTGGCCGTCCGGGTCCTGGTGGGCGAGCAGGCGCGCGCCGAAACCTTCGGTCGCGATCCGCGCCCGCGTCGCCTCCCAGACCTCGGGCGGCTCGTGCGCGAGGTCGCGTTCCACCTGCCAGCGCAGGGCGGGGTCGGAGTCGAGCAGCCACGGGAGCATGCCGAGACCTTAAGCCTGATGCCGCCGCGCCAGCGCCTCCGAACCTTGAGCGAGCAGAGAGACATCGGCGCCGACCAGCACGAACGAAGCGCCCGCGTCGAGGTAGCGCTGGGCCTGTGCGGGGTCGAACGCGTTGACTCCCACCGGTTTCCCCTGAGCAAGGACGGCCTCGAAGGTGCTCAAGACGGCCACGGTGACGTCGGTGTGGGTCTGCTGCCCGAGCAGCCCCATCGAGGCGGCCAGATCGGAAGGCCCGACGAACACCCCGTCGACGCCGTCGACAGCGGCGATCTCGGCGGCGGCCGCGACCCCCGTCGTCGACTCGATCTGGACGAACAGCGAAGTGAACTCCTCGGCCTTCGCGAGGTAGTCCTCGACCCGGTTCCAGCGTGCCGACCGCGACAGGGCGCTGCCGACCCCGCGCACGCCACGCGGCGGGTAGCGGACGGCCCGCACCACGGCTTCCGCCTCCTCCGCGCTGTCGACCATGGGCACCAGCAGGTTCTGCGCGCCAAGGTCGAGCAATTGCTTCAATGCGACAGCGTCGCCGGACGGCGCGCGCACCATCGGCGTGATCGGATACGCGGCGATCACCTGCAGCAACGACTGCACCGTCTCGAGCCCGGCGGGGGAGTGCTCGGTGTCGACGAGCAGCCAGTCGAGTCCGGAACCCGCGCAGATCTCCGCGACGACCGGGCTGCCCGACGTGACCCACATGCCGATCCGCGGCCGCTCGCCCAGCCGATCCCGGAACGGCGGGTCTAGACGAAGCGGCATGTGATCGCCCCAAGGTCCCGGTAGTCGGCGGTCACGGTGTCACCGGGGTGCACCCACATCGGCCGCGTGAACGACCCGGCCAGCACGATGTCGCCCGGGTCGAGCTGGTCACCGTGCTGGGCGAGTTTGTTCGCCAGCCAGGCGACGCCGTTCGCGGGATGGTTCAGCACCGCGGCGGCGACACCGGATTCCTCGATGGTTTCGTTGCGGTACAACAGTGCCGAAACCCACCGCAGGTCGACGGCGTCCACCGCGACCGGGTTGCCGCCGTAGACCATCCCGCCCATGGCCGCGTTGTCGCTGATCGTGTCGACGATGGTCCGGCCCGCCATCTCGATCCGGGACGACAGGATCTCCAGCGCGGGTACGACGTACTCGGTCGCGCGAAGCACGTCGAACACCGTGGTGTCCGGTCCGGCGAGGGGATCACGGAGCACGAAGGCCAGCTCGACCTCGATGCGCACGTTCGAGAACCGGCTGTGCTCGATCACGGAACCGTTCTCGAACACCATGTCCGCGAAGATGGCGCCGTAGTCGGGCTCGGTGATCCCGGTGGCCGCCTGCATGACCTTCGACGTCAGCCCGATCTTGCGGCCGACCGGACGTCGCCCCGCCGCGATACCCCGGCGCCGCCATTCGTTCTGCACGGCGTACGAGTCCTCGACGGTCATGTCCGGATAGCGCGCCGTCAGCAGCGGGATGGTCTCCCGGGCTTCCTCCGCGGCCGCCAGTTCGTCGGCGATCGCGGTGATCGTTTCCTGTTCGAGCATGTCCCCGCCTCAGAGCTGGTTGCCGAGTTTGTACTCGCCCTGTTTCCAGGCCGGCAGTTCGCCTTCGTCGTCACCCTTGCGGGTATAGGAGAAGCCGTCGGCGCCGATGGTGACTTCCAGTTCGCTCTCCTCGGTCCGCGCGGCCACCGGCTGGGGTTTGCCGTCGAGGTCGAGCACGAGAGAGGCGTCGGTGTACCACGACGGGACCACCGGCGTGCCCCACCAGTCGCGGCGCTGGTTGTCGTGCACGTCCCAGGTGACGACCGGGTTGTCGGGGTCGCCGGTGTAGTAATCCTGCGTGTAGATCTCGACGCGGTGCCCGTCCGGGTCGCGCAGGTACAGGTAGAACGCGTTGGAGACGCCGTGCCTGCCGGGGCCGCGTTCGATGTGGTCCGACATCCGCAGCGAGCCGAGTTTGTCGCAAATGGACAGGATGTTGTGCTTCTCGTGCGTCGCGAAGGCGACGTGGTGCATCCGCGGCCCGTCGCCGCCGGTCATCGCGGTGTCGTGCACGGTCGGCTTGCGGCGCATCCAGGCCGCGTACGTGACGCCCTGGTCGTCCTGGATGTCTTCGGTGACCCGGAAGTTGAGGTCTTCCATGTGCTTGACCGCGAGCGGGACGTCGGGCGTGACCTGGTTGAAGTGGTCGAGCCGGACCAGCGCGCCAGGGACGTGCAGGTCGTAGCGCCAGCTGAGTCTGTCGACGTGCTGGACGTCGTGGAAGAACTCGAGCGGGAAGCCGAGGGGATCCTGCACCCGCACCGAGTCGCCGATACCTCGGGTGAACCCGTTCTCGTTGCGCTCGACCCGGCAGCCCAGTTCCGTGTAGAACGCGACGGCCTTGTCCAGGTCCTCCGGCGACCGCACCCGGTACGAGAACGCCGCGACCGCGGCGACCGGTCCCTGGCGCAGCACGAGGTTGTGGTGGATGAACTCGTCGATCGTGCGGAGGCTGACCGTGGTCTCGTCCTCTTCGGTCACCGTCAGTCCGAGGACATCGGCGTAGAACGCGCGCGAACGCGCCAGATCGGTGACGACGAGTTCCATGTACGCGCAGCGCAGGACGTCCGGCGGCGGCGATTTCGGGGTGGGGATCGGCTTCATTGCGTCATCCTTCGTGGACGGGGGAACGGGGTCAGCCCTTGCCGAAGGCGGGGTTGTGCACCTCGCCGAGATTGATGTGCACCGCCTGCTGGTCGGTGTAGAAATCGATCGAGCGGTAGCCGCCCTCGTGTCCCAGCCCGGACGCCTTCACCCCGCCGAAAGGCGTGCGCAGGTCACGGACGTTGTTCGAGTTGAGCCAGACCATGCCCGCTTCGACGGACTGCGCGAAGTTGTGCGCCCGCTTGAGGTCGTTGGTCCAGATGTAGGCCGCGAGCCCGTACTTCGTGTTGTTCGCCAGCGCCAGTGCTTCGTCTTCGCCGTCGAACGGCGTGATCGCGACGACCGGGCCGAAGATCTCCTCCTGGAAGATCCGGGCGTCCGGTTTGACGTCGGCGAACACCGTCGGTGCCACGTAGTTCCCGGTCGGGAAGCCGTCCGGGCGGCCACCACCGGCGACCAGCCTGCCCTCGGTCTTGCCGATCTCGATGTACTTCATGACCTTGTCGTAGTGCTCGGGGTGCACCAGCGCGCCGACCTCGGTCGCGGGATCGCTCGGGTCGCCCACCTTGACCCGCTTGGCCTGCGCGGCATAACGCTCGACGAACTCGTCGTAGATCGCACGCTCGACCAGGATCCGGCTGCCCGCGGTGCAGCGTTCGCCGTTGAGCGAGAACACGCCGAAGATCGTCGCGTCGATCGCGGTCTCCAGATCGGCGTCGGCGAAGACGATGGCGGGCGATTTGCCGCCCAGTTCCATCGACAGTCCTTTGAGGAACGGCGCGGCGTTGCCGAAGATCAGGCTGCCGGTGCGGCTCTCGCCGGTGAACGAGATCAGCGGGACGTCCGGGTGCTTCACCAGCGCGTCACCGGCGTCCTCACCGAAGCCGTTGACGAGGTTGAACACGCCCGGCGGCAGCCCGGCCTCCTCGAAGATCTCCGCCCAGAGCGACGCGGAGAGCGGGGTGAACTCGGCGGGCTTGAGCACGACGGTGTTGCCGGTCGCGAGCGCGGGCGCGAGTTTCCACGACTCCAGCATGAACGGCGTGTTCCACGGCGTGATCAGCCCGGCGACGCCGATCGGCTTGCGATTGACGTAGTTGATCTGGCGGCCGGGCACCTTGTAGGTGTCGTCGGCCTGCGCGACGATCAGGTCGGCGAAGAACCGGAAGTTCTCCGCCGCCCGGCGCGCCTGGCCGAGCGCCTGCGAGATCGGCAGACCCGAGTCGAAACTCTCCAGCGCGGCCAGCCGCTTGTCCCGCGACTCGACGAGATCGGCGATGCGGTTCAGCACGCGCGAACGCTCGCGCGGCAACAGCTTGGGCCAGGGTCCTTCGGTGAACGCCTTCCGCGCGGCGGCGACGGCGCGATCGATGTCGGCCTTCTTCCCCGCGGCGGCCTGGACGTAGACCTCGTTGGTGACCGGGTCGATCACGTCGAAGACGGCGCCGTCGGCCGAATCGGCGAGTTCGCCGCCGATGTAGTGCCGGATCCGCTCCGGGACACCGTCCGGGATCGGCCGGGGAGTGGTGGTGGTCAAGATGTGCCCTCCTCAGTCAGCGGTTCGCGCGCTCTCGAGCGTCCAAAAAGGCCTGCATGGTGGCCCACCGGTGATTGCGCGCGGCGAATTCGATGTCGAGCGGGTCGGCCTTCTCGGTGATCAGCCGGAGGATCTCTTCGTGTTCCTCGACCGAGCGGTGCGCGCGGTCGGGGACGAACGCGAACGTGGAGTCGCGCAGCCCGGACAGCCGGGTCCAGCCCTGGTGCACGAGGTCGAGGATCTGCGGGTTCGGGCAGCACTCGAAGAGCAACGAGTGGAACTGCTGGTTCAGCGCGGTGAACTCGTGTGCGTCGAAGTGGTCGAGCAGCGCGATCATGCGCTCGTTGACCCGCCGCGCCCGCGCGATGTTCTCTTCGGACAGTTGCGGCGCGGACAGCGCGGTGGCGACCCCTTCGACGACGCCGAGGGTCTGCATGGCGTGGACGTACTCGTTCTGGTCCACCATCGCCACCCGCGCGCCGACGTTGCGCTCGAAGGTGACGAGCCGTTCGGCCTCCAGCCGCCGGATCGCCTCGCGCACCGGGACGACGCTCATGTCGAGCGCGCCGGCGATCTCGGCGAGGACGAGCCGGTAGCCGGGCCCGTACTCGTGCCTGGCGATCCGCTCACGCAGCCACTCGTAGGCGAGTTCGGACTTGCTGGTCGTCTTCACTGCTTCTTCTGCCATGCCTCATACCTTTCCCGCCACAACGGGTTCAGCGGGAAGAGCCCCTCGATCGGGCGGCCCTGTCCGACCTGCTCGGCGATCCAGGAGTCCTCGTCCTCCTGGACGAGCGCCGCGTCGGCGATCTCTTCGGCCAGCGACGGCGGGATGACGACCACACCGTCGTCGTCACCGACGATGATGTCGCCGGGCAGCACGGTGGCCCCGCCGCAGGCGACCGCGACGTCGGTGTCCCACGGCACGTGCTTGCGTCCGAGGACCGCCGGATGCGGGCCTTGCGAGAACACCGGGAGCCCGGTCGCGGCGACGGCTTCGAAGTCTCGGACCCCGCCGTCGGTGACCACGCCGGCGGCGCCGAGGTACCGCGCCCGCAACGCCAGGATGTCGCCGAGTGTCCCGGAACCCTTGTCACCGCGTGCTTCGATGACGATCACCTCGCCGGCGCCGACCGAGTCGAAGAGGCGCTTCTGCGCGTTGTAACCGCCGCCGTGGGACTTGAACAGGTCTTCGCGGTTCGGGACGAAGCGCAAGGTCCTCGCCGTGCCGACGACCTTCGAGCCGGGCAGATTGGGGCGTACGCCGTCGATCGCGACGTTGTTCAGCCCGCGTTTGCGCAGCTGGGCGGACAAGCCCGCGACAGGTGCGCGCAGCAGCTTGGCGCGCAGTTCCTCGCTGAGCGTGGGCGAGTTCTCTTCGGCCGCTTCGGAGGGAGTTCCCCAGGCTTCGGCGCGCTGCTTGTCGTCGACCTCGGGCAGGCTGCCGATGTCCGAAAAGGACCGGATTCCCTGGGTGACGGTGGTGTGGAGCCTTCCGCTGCTGACCGAGGTGCCGGGAACGTCCACTTCGACCACGACGACGTCGCCGGGGGAGACCACCGTCGAGCCTGCCGGGGTCCCGGTGAGGATGACGTCGCCCGGTTCCAGCGTGAAGTGCTGGGAGAGGTCGGAAACGAACTGCCGCAGGGGGAACAGCAGCCCGGCCGTGGTGTCCTCCTGCACCAGGTCACCGTTCACCCAGGTGCGGATGCGCAGCGACGAGGGATCGATGTCGCGGGCGTCGATGAGGCCGGGGCCGAGCGGGGTGTAGCCGTCGCCCCCCTTGGACCGGACGTTGGAGCCCTTGTCCGCGGCGCGCAGGTCGTAGAGGCCGAAGTCGTTCGCGGCGGTGACCGCGGCGACGTGGTCCCACGCCTGGTCCGGCTTGACCCACCGGGCCGTGGTGCCGATGACCAGGGCGATCTCGCCTTCGAAGGCCAGCAGTTCGGTCCCGGCCGGCCGTTCGACCGTACCGCCGGACGTGCCGATCGAGCTCGACGGCTTGAAGAAGTACGACGGGTTCGCCGGACGCCGCCCGCGCTGCTCGGCGCGTGACGCGTAGCTGAGGTGGACGGCGATGATCTTGCCCGGCCGGGTGGCCGTCGGACCGGACGGTGCCTCGTAAGTGCCCATGTTCCCCTGAATCCTCGACCTTGCTTCGTATCTAATAACGTATATGATTCCGTGCCACAGTGGCAAGGCGGTCACCGAGTGGCCTTCGCCTCGCCCGGACATCCCTGCGGGCCGCCACTCGCGTCAGGCCTACGTCAAAGGAGTCAAGGTGTCGAATCCAGCGCAGGATGAACGCACGCCCGGCCGGACCGCTCCACCGTCTTCCGATCGGCGCCGGGTCGCGTTCGCGACCGTCGTCGGCACCACGGTCGAGTGGTACGACTTCTTCGTTTACGCGTCCGCCGCCGGTCTCGTCTTCGGCAAGCTGTTCTTCTCCGGCCTCGGTGCCAACAGCACGCTCGTCTCCTTCGCCACGGTGGGCGTGAGCTTCCTGTTCCGCCCGCTCGGGGCGTTCCTCGCCGGGCACTTCGGCGACAAGTACGGCCGTCGGGTGGTTCTGGTACTCACCCTGATCCTGATGGGTGCCGCGACCACGCTGATCGGTGTACTGCCGACGTTCGACCAGATCGGTGTCCTCGCGCCGGTGCTGCTGATCCTGTTGCGGATCCTCCAAGGGGTTTCGGCCGGTGGTGAATGGGGCGGCGCGGTCCTGATGGCCGTCGAGCACGCGCCGTCGAAGCGCAGGGGACTTTTCGGCGCCTCGCCGCAGATCGGTGTCCCGCTGGGGCTGCTGCTGGCCTCCGGTGTCCTGGCGCTGACCAGCCTGCTCGTCCCTGGCCAGGCGTTCCTCGACTGGGGCTGGCGTATCCCGTTCCTGCTCAGTGTCGGGCTGATCCTGGTCGGCCATTACGTGCGGCGCCGCGTCGAGGAGAGCCCGGTGTTCCGGGAGATCGCCGAACGGCGTGAGCGGACCCGGACCCCGATCATCCAGCTGTTCCGCAAGCACGCCGTGCTCGTCCTGGTGGCCGCGCTGGTGTTCGCGGGCAACAACGCCGTCGGCTACATGACCACCGGCGGCTACATCCAGAACTACGCGACCAACCCGAAGGGCCCGATCGGCCTCGACCGGGGTCCGGTGCTGTGGGCGGTGACCGCCTCGGCGGCGACCTGGTTGCTGTCGACGTGGGCGGCGGGCGCGGTGTCCGACCGGATCGGCAGGCGGCGCACCTACGTGGTCGGCTGGATCGCGCAACTCGCCGGCATCGCGTTGCTCTTTCCCTTGGTGGACAGCGGGAACATCGTGTTGCTGGCGCTGGGGCTGATCATCCTCAGCGTCGGGCTCGGCTTCACCTACGGCCAGCAGGCGGCGTTCTACGCGGAGCTGTTCCCCGCGTCGATCCGCTTCTCCGGCGTTTCGATCTCGTACGCGCTCGGCGCGATCCTCGGTGGTGCGTTCGCGCCGACGATCGCCACCGCGCTGGTCGACGCGACCGGCACGTCGGTGTCCGTGGCCGTCTATCTGGCCGGGATGACCGTCGTCGGGCTCATCGCCACCTTGTTGCTGCGTGACCGGTCGGGTATCCCGCTCGGACCGGACCATGAAGCCGAACAGGCGGTGAGCCCGCTGCGCTTCTCGAAGTGACCCCGCCGTCCGTGACGCTCACCCGCCGAGAGCGTCACGGACGGCTTTCGCCGCCGCCTTGAGCCGCTCCGCGAGCTCGGCGGGGGTTCGTGTGCTGGACAGGTAGACGACCGCGAGCGCGGCGGGAGCATGCCCGCGCAGGGGGAGAGGCACGGCCACCGAGCTGAGGTTCTCGATCACCTCGCCGTGGCTGTCCGCGTAACCGCGGTCGGTGACTTCCTTGATCCCCTCCGGCCAGTCCTCTTCCGGTAGCTGGGAAAGAATCGCGCGGCCGGGGGCGCCCGCGGTGAACGGATGCCTGGACCCCGGGCGCTGCGCGACGGACGCGACGGCGTGCCGGGGTTCCACGCTGACCAGCGTCACGCATTCCTCGCGGTCCATCACCGCCACGAAACACGTCATGCCGAGTTCGTTCGCGACCGCCGTCAGTTCGGGTAACGCCGCGGCCTGCAGATCGTGTTTGATCCCCGCCGCGAGCGCGGCCAGCCGCGCGCCCAATTCGTATTTCCCCGCGGGTTCCCGCGTGAGAAGCCCGTGCTCTTCGAGGGTGCGGATGAGCCGGTACGCGATCGACCGGTGCACGCCGAGCCGTTCCGCGATCCGGTCGACACTGAGCGGTTCTTGGGCGTCGGCAAGGACTTCGAGGACACGGATGCCGCGGCTGAGTGTCTGGGACGTGCTCGCGGTCTTGCGGGACTCCGAAATCATCGTATACGATCCATTTCGATAGTTGAACTGGCTGTTCGATTATAGAACAGGAACCGACGATGATGTCACGCGAAACCAGTTTCTCGCCGGGTTCGAGCCTGTACCGGCCGCCCGCGCAGTTCTTCCGCGGCTGTCTCGGCCGGTTCGCGACGGGAGTGGCCGTCGTGACCTTCGATGCCGCCACGAAACGGCATGGCCTGACGGTGAACTCCTTCACCGCGGTCTCGATGGATCCGCCGCTCGTCCTCGTCTCGATCCAGCGCACCGTGAAAAGTCACGACCTGCTCGCCGGCCGCCCCTTCGCGGTCAACGTCCTCGGCGCCGAGCAAGAGGCGCTGGCGATGAACTTCGCCGGCCGCCCGACCCCCGAAGGCGCGCCGACGTGGGTCGAAGGCGGGCACGCGCCGCGGCTCGGCGGCGTCCTCAGCTGGTTCGACTGCACGCCGTGGGCCGCCTACGACGGTGGTGACCACACCCTGTTCCTCGGCGAGGTGCAGGAGTTCGACTACCGCTCCGGCGACGCGCTCGGCTTCGTCAACGGGCAGTTCTCGACCATCCACGAATCCGCGCAAGGCCACGAATCCCTGTTCTGACAACGACGTCCACCCCGAGAAGGAGCACGACATGGGAGCCCGTACCGGACAGCAGTACCTCGACAAGCTCAACGCGATGACACCGGAGTTGTACGTCGACGGCGAGAAGGTGACCTCGAAGGTCGCCGAGCACCCGGCGTTCCGCAACAACGCGCTGACCTACGCGAAGCTGTTCGACCTCCAGCACGACCCGGCGCACCGTGACGTCCTGACCTACGAATCGCCGACCACGGGGGAGCGGGTCGGAACCTCGTTCCTGGTGCCGCGCAGCGAGGAAGACCTCAAGCGCCGTCGTGCCGCCTTCTCCGTGTGGGCGCAGTACTCCAACGGTTTCCTCGGTCGCACCGGCGACTACATGAACTCGTCGCTCACTGCCCTCTCGACCGCGAAGAAGTTCTTCTCCCAGGCCGATCCCGTCTATGGCGAGCGCATCCAGAAGTACTACGAGATGGCGCGTGAGAACGACCTCCTCGCGACGCACACCCTGATCCCGCCGCAGGTCAACCGTTCGGTGTCGGGCAGTCAGCAGGGCGGTGGCAATCTCTCGGCGAAGGTCGTCGAGGAACGGGAAGACGGCATCGTCGTCCGCGGCGCTCGGATGCTCGCCACGATCGCGCCGATCGCCGACGAACTCCTGGTCTTCCCGTCGACAGTGCTGCGTGGTACTCCCGAGGACGCGCCGTACTCCTACGCTTTCGCCGTCCCGAACGACGCGCCCGGTCTTAAGTACTTCTGCCGGGCCGGACTCGACCACGGGCGCTCGCATTTCGACGAACCGCTCGCCTCCCGGTTCGAGGAAATGGACGCGGTCGTGGTGTTCGACGACGTCTTCGTCCCGAACGAGCGCGTCTTCCTGCTGGGACATCCGGAGCTGTGCAACGCCTGGTACTCCGAGACCGGCGCCGGCGCGCTCATGACCCACCAGGTCGTCACGCGCACGCTGGCCAAGACGGAGTTCTACCTCGGCCTCGCCAGTGAGATCGCGGCCGCGATCGGCATCGGCGGCTTCCAGCACATCCAGCAGGACCTGTCCGAGCTGATCTCCTACGTCGAGATCGAGAAAGCCGTGCTGCGCGCGGCGGAAGCCGACGGGAAACTCAGCGAGGACGGCGTCTTCCTGCCCAAGTGGGAAGTCCTCAACGCCGCCCGGAACTGGTACCCCACGAAGGTCTCGCCGCGGCTGACCGAGATCATCCGCAAGTTCTCCGCTTCCGGCCTCATGGCGCTGCCGGGCGAAGCGGACTTCGAGGCCGAAGGCCGTCCCGACATCGACACGTACCTCCAATCGGCCACGCTGCCCGCCAAGGATCGCGCGCGGCTGTTCAAGCTGGCGTTCGACGCGTCGGTCTCGAGCTTCGCCGGGCGGGAGTCGCTGTACGAGTACTTCTTCTTCGGCGACCCGGTACGGATGGCGGGCGCACAGGTGAACGCGTACCCGAGGGAGGCGCTGCAGGAACGCGTCCGGGAACTGCTGGCGCGCGAAGGCCGGTGAGTGCGGATTTCGCCGAAACAGCCGTGAATTCGAACGAATAGCGACAACCGGAAAGCGTCCGTCGCCCACTGGGTGGCGGACGCTTTTCACGGGTGCGGTGGGCAGGCCAGGTATCGGCCATGATGTGTCCTGCTTTTGTCCAAATTTTCGTCGTCACGGATCTGTGAGCGGGTTACGACGTTCGAGCTAATCTCCGCATCGACCGTTCAAGTTCGCCGTGACCGTGCGCAAAAATCCAGGAGCTCTGATCGACGAAGACCAAGACCGGGCGAGGCGGCAGGGGAGACATGATCGAAACCATGCAGTGCGCGGGTGCGGACTTCTGCGACG
This sequence comes from Amycolatopsis sp. TNS106, assembly GCF_019330265.1. Lineage (NCBI taxonomy): Bacteria > Bacillati > Actinomycetota > Actinomycetes > Pseudonocardiales > Pseudonocardiaceae > Amycolatopsis > Amycolatopsis sp. TNS106. The sequence continues at coordinate 1,541,152 of NZ_CP024972.1, forward strand.
AGCTTTCTGGTTCAGGCGACACTTCCTTCGCCCGTTTCTATCAGGGCGACCCACCGTCCCGTCGAATATACTCGACAGAAAATTTGACGCTACTGGCCGATATGTCACCCCTCGTTCTCGGTCACCTTCTTCTCCTTCCGTCGAAACACCACTTGTCGTTCGCTCAGGTACTTTCCCTCCACGAGCTGGAGGTGACCGGCCTTGTCGACGAAGTCCTGCCGCTGTACCGGGAGACCTTCGGTGAGCCGCTGATCCTGGAGCACGGATCGAGTGCCGGGCAGGAGAGCCATGCCTGCATCACGCACGCGCATCTGCACTTTCTCCCCGTCGATGGCGACACCGTGGACGACCTTCTGATCGGCGACGGACTTGCCCATCGGGACCTGGATTCGCTCGGGGAGCTCGCGCTCTCACCTTGGCCGTCTTCGGCCTATTTCCTTCGCGTGTACCGCGAAAAGGTCCGCGTTTACCTGCCGACAGGGGAGCAGAAAAGGCAGTATCTGCGCTCGATCGCCGGAGCCGTGCTGGCGATCGAGGACCCCGAATGGGACTACGCGGTGATGATGCGCAAAAGGGATCTTCGCGAGACGATCCGAATGGTGGGTTATTGGCCGGGAAAACTGAGTGGCGACAGCGCTGCCGCCGATGTGGAGCTGTCCTGTGGTGAGTGAGAAATTCTCGGACGAACCGACGAGACTGGCCACGACGATCGTGCCATTGTTCGGCAGGCAGGCAATCGAGTTCGTTCCGGTTTCCTCTCCGGACGGCGGCCTGGTGGAGCTGACCGCGGGAGCCGACGCCCAGGATGACTGCGCGGTCTTCCGGCTGGCCGGGGATCATGACCTGGTCGTGGGCAGTGACTACGTCCGCGGCCCCAAGTTCAGACTTTACGAGATGGGGCATCTGGACGAATACGACCTGGGCTACTACCTGGTCGCCGCGAACCTGAGTGACATCGCGGCGATGGGCGCCAAACCTATCGGGCTGCTCTCCGTCGTCCGGTATCCGGCCGAAATGGACGATGCGCTGTTCGGTCTCGTCATGCGGGGCATACGCGACGCGTGTGCCGCCTTCGGCTGCCTCAACGTGGGCGGCGACATCGGTGGCGCGGAACGTCTGATCCTCTCCGCATCGGCTCTGGGGGTGTGCCCCGCGGGCCGGGCGCTGCTGCGGTCCGGTGCGAAACCCGGTGACGTCGTGTGTCTCACGGCGCCGACCGGTCCCGCCGGAGCGGCGATGGCGTATCTCCGCTCCGGCGTCCCGGATCTCGTCATCGACAGCCTGCTTCCTTCGCTGCTCGCCAACTGGAAGCGACCGGTGGCAAGGGTCGACGAGGGACTCGTGCTCGGCGCGAGCGGGGTGGTCACGAGTTGTCTGGACACCTCGGACGGGCTGAAGGCCGCCTTGCTGAGCATCGCCGAGTCAAGTGGCGTCGGAATCGACGTCGATGAGCGATCGATCCCTGTTCTCAAGGCGGTGGCCGCGGTGGCCGCCCACGTGGGAGTAGAGCCGTTGAGCCTGGTCATGGGCGATTCGGTCGATTTCGAACTCGTCTTCACCGTGCCGCCCTGCCGGGTCGACGGCCTCGCCGAAGTGCTGAGTTTCCACCGGATCGGGGTAGTCACGGAGAAACCTGACGTGGTCTTGGCCGGCGAGAACGGCCGGCGCGCGGGCCTGCCGGGCGAGGCGTGGCGGCACCGGCAGGGCGACGGAAAGGCATGAGCCGGAGGACGGCCAAGGCCGCGGACAAGACGATTCTGCTGTCGGCGACCTTGTTCCTGGCGGGCAAGGCGTACAACGTACCGTCGAAGCCGTTCTGGGACGCGCTCCTGAACGGCCGCTCGTTCTTGCTGCTGATCGTTCTCCTCGTGGCCGGTGTGTTCGGCGCCTTCACGCCGTTCGAGAGCTGGCAACGGCGTGCCTTCGTGGACCGGAACGTCATGATGCGCCGCCGAGTCCTGTCCACCTTCGGCAGGCTGCTCGACATCAGCGCGAAGATCGAGCCACCACTGGACACCGGCGACCTGGCACTCCATGTATGGCGGAAGACGCGAACGCCGCGGCACCCGGTGCGCGGAGTACTGAAGCGACTTTCCTCCTATCGGATGTCATCCTTTCCGGCAACGCGGAGTTTCGCCCCGGTGAGGGGTATCGGCGCGGTGGGATTGTGCTGGCAACACGATCGCGAGGTGAAGTTCGATGTCGCTCCGTTGGTGGAGCGCCTCACCGACCAGGAGACGTACGACGACCACGTGGCGCAGCACGGATCCGAATCGGTGATGAACCTGAAGTGGGAGGAGTTTCAGGCTCTCAAACATCGAACCGCGCTTTTCGTCACGCCGATCAGGAGCGGGCGGAACAAGTTCGTCGGCTGCGTGAGTGTGGACGCGGGCCGTGGCTACGAGGTGCTCGACCGGCGGGAACTGCTGGAGGAGATGACCAATCTGGGCATGGCCATCGGCCGCGAGGATTTCGAATGCACCTGAACGGCGAGCACGTGCGGGCGGTGGTGTCGAGTACCCGGCGAGTCTACGACGAGAGCGCTGCGACGTATGTCCGAAGCACCGGCACGCTTGACCTGTTTCCGGGTCTCGACCGGGAACTGGACCGTTTCCTCGAGGCACTTTCGGGAACCGCGGTGCTGGACCTCGGCTGTGGTTCGGGTCGCGACGCGGAGTATCTGATCGGGCGCGGCGCGACCGTCGTCGCCGTCGACCTCAGCGAGAAGCTGCTCCGTTACGCGCGCTGTCGGTGCGCGTTGGCCGGCGCGGTGCTCTGCGATCTCTTGGCCTTACCGTTGGCGGACGGCGTGTTCGACGGCGTGTGGGCCTGCGCGAGCATCCTGCATCTGCCGAGGGAAACGCACCTCCGGGCGTTTTCCGAGATTCATCGAGTGCTCAGGCCTGGCGGTGCCACGGCGATCAGCCTCAAGGAAGGCGATGGTGAAGGGTGGATGCGGACCACCCGCATGCCGTCTTCGCGCTGGTTCTCGTTACGCAGGCCTGAAGCCGTGATGGACGAGCTGACCGCGGCAGGCTTCGTCTCGGTGCGGGTGTCGCCGAGTGGGCGGGGCGACTGGTTCGTGGTGGAAGCGACGAGGGCCTAGCCGAGCCATTCGTCGGGATTGGTTCCGGGCAGGACATGGCGGACACCGCCTCGCGGATCCGCCACATCGCCCTCGTAGCGCGGGATCAGGTGGATGTGCAGGTGGTCGATGGTCCTGCCCGCGGCCTGCCCCTCGTTCACGCCGATGGTGTAACCGTCCGGCTGGAACCGCTGTTCGATCTCGTCGCGCGCTCGCTTGATCAGCGTATGAACTTCGGCGTGCTCGCTTGCGGTGAGTGCGAAGTAGGACTCCACGTGTCGTTTCGGGACGAGCTCGACATGTCCCTTGGCCGCCGGAAAGTTGTCCCAGCGTACGTAGATCTCATCTCCCTGGACCAGTATGTCGTTCACTGACGTGTCATCGAATTGACAAAAGAGACAATCGGCGGTCACCGGTTCGGCTTCGGTTTCCTTCGCCATCGCCGGCTTCATAACCAATACTCCTCGTCATTGATCGATCACTTGAAGTCATACCTGTGGTCAACTTAGCTTCGTCGCAGACAAAGCAGAAGCGTACTCGCACTAACGGTTGATCTCTAAGCCTCTGTTGCGACACGCCGCCGTCATTCGGCTCACTACCTGCTCGAAGGTGAGTTCGGAAGTGTCGATTGTGATCGCGTCCTCGGCGGGGACCAAGGGCGACGACGTCCTGGACATGTCGGCCTCGTCCCGGCGGATCACGTCGTCGAGAACGTTCTCGTACGACGCCGCCCGCTCTTGGCGTACTCGCCGCATCGCCCGGACCTCTGGCCTGGCGGTCAGGTAGAACTTCACGGTCGCGGCGGGAAAGATGGTGGTGCCGATGTCGCGTCCTTCGATGACACACCGGGTCTGCGCTCCGGCCCAGAGCCGGATGAGGCTGGTGACCCGCTGGCGAACTTCCGCGATCTTGGCGACGGTCGAGACGGCGACGTTGACGGGGGTCGCGCGCAGAGTGTCCTGCTCGTAGCGGTCGGAGGTCAACAGGCTCGCGGAACGGCTCTCGGTGATCAATTCATCGCAGAGCCCGGTGATCTTTCGAGCGTTTTCGACGGGTATTTTCCGTTGAATCGCCTCGAAAGCGATGATGCGGTAAGTTCTGCCGCTTTCGAGATAGTGCAGGTCGAAAGATCTCGCCAGTGCCAGGCAGGTGGTCGTCTTGCCCGCCGCCGCAGGACCATCCACCGCCACGACGGTGTTGACGCCTTCTTCGGGCATGGTTTTCCCTTGCTTGTGCACGATCGGTGAAGCCGGACGGTGGGAACAGGGCGCAGACGCTACCACGGGGGAAGCCTGCCGTGGGCGTGCAGACGTATGGTCCCGGGAGCAGCGGAGATACGAGGAATTGCGGCTCTGGCAAAGGACTACGTGCTCCGGGACAGTGGTGCGCGCGAGCGTGCCGGCGACGCTCCGGCATGCTCCCTCACTCATCCAGGTGTCGATGCAGGCCACTTTTGTGGTTGTTCTGCCCCGAAAACACGCCACGAGGGGGTCGATTCCTTGCCGCAAGCGGAAGTTCGGTCCGATTTTCGCACCTTCGTGTGTCCTCGCGGTCCAGACCAGTCACGCCGAAGCCGAGTGCGCTTTCGTGGCTGATCGGGAAGCGCATCACCTCGCGTATCCGCCGTTGTTCGGCGCGCGGTGAAATTGTTCGAAGAGAATATGTAACGCAAGCCACAAACTGCGCGTCACTGATGGCAGCCGCCTTCTCGTGTTCGTTGTGCGCGTCCGTGAAGGCCTCCTTGAGGGACCGAGAGTCCCTCAAGGAGGCCTTCACGGACGGTGGCCGCCCCTCGGCGTGGGCGGGACACGCCCGGGATGCAAGAACTTGATTCATTCCAGAAAATGGTCCAGACTGCGGCCGTGCCCACGACCCAGGACTTCGAGCGGATGCTGCGCGGGGCCTCCCTGCGCGTGACGCGTCCCAGGGTGGCCGTGCTGACAGCGGTACGCGACCACCCGCACGCCGACACCGACTCGATCATCGGTGCCGTGCGTACGGAGCTCGGCGAGGTCTCTCACCAGGCCATCTACGACGTGTTGCGGGCACTGACCGCCGCGGGTCTCGTTCGGCGGATCCAGCCGTCGGGGTCCGTGGCACGGTACGAGTCCCGGGTCGGGGACAACCATCACCACGTCGTGTGCCGAACCTGTGGTGCCATCGCCGACGTCGACTGCGCCGTCGGTCCCGCACCCTGTTTGACCGCGTCGAACGACCAAGGCTTCGTGATCGAAGAGGCCGAGGTCATCTACTGGGGCCGCTGTCCCGACTGTGTCATCGAACCCCGTTCCTGAGCCCTGCAGTTTCTGATTCCCGGAAGGATTCCCGTGTCTGACAGCCCGGACGCCGTCATCGGCGAAATGAACGAAGAGAGCGCGGGCGGCTGCCCCGTCTCGTCGGGCCGCCGCAACCACCCCACCGAAGGCGCGGGCAACCGTGACTGGTGGCCGAACCAGCTCAACCTGAAGATCCTCCGGAAGCACTCGGCCGCGTCCGACCCGATGGACGCCGGGTTCGACTACGCCGCCGAGTTCAAGACCCTCGACCTCACCGAGCTCGCCAAGGACGTCGACGCCGTCCTCACGACGTCGCAGGACTGGTGGCCCGCGGACTTCGGCCACTACGGCGGCTTCATGATCCGCATGGCGTGGCACAGCGCGGGCACGTACCGCATCGAGGACGGCCGCGGTGGCGCGGGCGCGGGCATGCAGCGGTTCGCCCCGCTCAACAGCTGGCCGGACAACGGCAACCTGGACAAGGCCCGCCGCCTGCTCTGGCCGGTCAAGAAGAAGTACGGCCGCAAGATCTCGTGGGCCGACCTGATGATCTTCACCGGCAACCGCGCGCTGGAGACCATGGGCTTCAAGACCTTCGGCTTCGCCGGTGGCCGCGCGGACGTCTGGGAGCCGGATGAGGACGTCTACTGGGGTCCCGAGCGCACCTGGCTCGGCGACGAGCGCTACACCGGTGACCGCGAGCTGGAGAACCCGCTGGCCGCCGTGCAGATGGGTCTCATCTACGTGAACCCGGAAGGCCCGAACGGCAACCCGGACCCGCTGGCCGCGGCCCGCGACATCCGCGAGACCTTCGGCCGCATGGCGATGAACGACGAGGAGACCGTCGCGCTGATCGCCGGCGGCCACAGCTTCGGCAAGACGCACGGCGCGGCCGACCCGGACAAGTACGTCGGCCCCGAGCCCGAAGGCGCTTCGATCGAGGAGCAGGGCCTCGGCTGGAAGAACACCTTCGGCAGCGGTAAGGGCCGCGACGCGATCACCAGTGGTCTCGAGGTCACGTGGACGCCGACCCCGACCCAGTGGAGCAACTGGTTCTTCCACAACCTCTTCGAGTACGAGTGGGAGCTGACCAAGAGCCCGGCGGGCGCCCACCAGTGGGTCCCGAAGGACGGCAAGGCGAAGAACACCGTGCCGGACCCCGAGGACGGCAAGCTCAACCGCGCCCCCGGCATGCTCACCACCGACCTGGCGCTGCGTTTCGACCCGGTCTACGAGCAGATCTCGCGTCGGTTCTACGAGAACCCGGACCAGTTCGCGGACGCCTTCGCCCGCGCCTGGTTCAAGCTGACCCACCGTGACATGGGCCCGATCCAGCGCTACCTCGGCCCGCTGGTGCCGCAGGAGACGCTGATCTGGCAGGACCCGGTGCCCGCCGTCGACCACGAGCTGATCGACGACGCGGACATCGCCGCCCTCAAGGAGAAGCTGCTCGCTTCGGGCCTTTCGGTGTCGCAGCTGGTCTCCACCGCGTGGGCCTCGGCCTCGACCTTCCGCGGCAGCGACAAGCGCGGTGGCGCGAACGGTGCCCGCATCCGCCTCGAGCCGCAGCGCGACTGGGAGGTCAACGACCCGCAGACGTTGTCCCAGGTGCTGCGGACCCTCGAGGGTGTCCAGGAGGCGTTCAACAGCGCCCAGACCGGCGGCAAGAAGGTCTCGCTCGCCGACCTGATCGTGCTGGGCGGCGTCGCAGCGGTCGAACAGGCCGCGAAGGAGGGCGGCTTCGAGGTCACCGTGCCGTTCACCCCGGGCCGCACCGACGCGACGGAGGAGCAGACCGACGCCGAGTCGTTCGCCCCGCTGGAGCCGACCGTCGACGGGTTCCGCAACTACCGCGGCAAGGGGCACCGTCTCCCGACGGAGTACCTGCTCCTCGACCGCGCGAACCTGCTCAACCTGAGCGCGCCCGAGATGACCGTCCTCGTCGGCGGCCTGCGTGTCCTCGGCGCCAACGCCCAGCAGTCCAAGCACGGCATGTTCACCGAGAAGCCGGGGTCGCTGACCAACGACTTCTTCGTGAATCTGCTCGACATGGGGGTCCAGTGGACCGCCATGTCCGAGGACGCGGAGACCTTCGAGGGCCGCGATTCCGCGACCGGCGAGGTCAAGTGGACCGGCACCCGTGCCGACCTCGTGTTCGGGTCGAACTCCGAGCTTCGCGCGGTGGCCGAGGTTTACGCCAGCGACGACGCGAAGGAGAAGTTCGTCCGTGACTTCGTCTCCGCGTGGGACAAGGTCATGAACCTCGACCGGTACGACCTGGTCTGAAGCTGATCCGGACGTCCGGGCCCGTCGCGACCGCGGCGGGCCCGGACGTTTTCATTGGTGCTGCAGGTCCGGTTCCGGGTAGTCGCCCGCCTTGCGTTCGAGCGCGGTGGTGAAGACACCCAGCGCGATCATGCCGACGCCGAGGCCGAGATGCAGCCAGTTGTCGGCGACGTTGAACGGCAGGAAGTTCCCCGGACTGCTCTGCGGGATCGCCAGGCCGATGATCCACAGAAGCAGATAGCTCCCGCCGCCGATCATCAGGAAGATCCGGGAAGCGGCGCGTTTGCGCGCGGCGAACACGCCCACCACGCCGAACAGCAGATGCACGAGGTTGTGCAGGATCGACACGGCGAAGACGCCGAACAACCGGGCTCCGGAATGGTGCCCGGCGAATTCGAGCCCGTCGTAGCCGGTGGTGATGCCCGGGATGAAGCCGAGGACGCCGACCACGAGGAAGACCGCGCCGACGACCAGCGCGGCCACTTGCGGAGGACGCCGTCCGGTGCGCTGTGCGCCGTCGGCTCGTGTTGCTTCTTCCATGTCGGCCGGGTACCCCGGGTTCTCCGGGGTAATCCTCGGCCGACGTCGGCTCAGACGTCGCCGGACGCCAGGAGGGACAGCAGTTCGGCGTGCCCGGCCTGGGTGATCAGGCTGGCGGCGTCGAAGTAGATGCGCTCGTTGGTGATCCGGTCCTCGTCGAAGAAGAACACCGCGATGATCGGCACCCGGAACGCCTTGCCGGTGGGCGGACGGCCGTAGAACTCGCCGAGGTTGGTGCCGAGCAGGTCGAATTCGACGATGACCGACTCGTCGGCGAAGTGGTATCGGACGTTGTCGTGCCGCTGGTCCGGGAACGCCGTCCGGGTCATGCGGTAGTACGCCATCACCTCTTCGCCGCCGTCGAAGATCTGCCCGGTCGCCATGATCTCGTAGTGCGGATGGCCGTTGAAGGTGCCCAGCGTGCGGTCGAACTCGTGGGCCACCTCCGTGTCCATGTGCTCTTCGATGATCTTGAGGCGGCGTTCGCGCAGGTCTTCGCTGATCACTGGTCCTCCGGGTGGTTCCTGGTCGCGATCCGGAGACTACCGCCCGCGGCCTCGTCGTCGGTTCCGTAGAGGAGGTCGCCGCACGAGCGCGACAGGCAGGTCATGGCCTCGATCTTGTGGCCGGGGAAGTCGCCGATCCTCAGCGGACCGGGGGAGAGGGCGATCGAACCGTCGGAGCGGAGGACGCCGGCGTCGTACACGGCCGAATCGAACGGGCCTTCGTCGCCGGGGTCGGAGGCGGCCGAGATCAGGACGTGGTCGTCCGCGGTGATCTCGACGTCCGAGGTGTGCCGGACGTGGGTGGCCGGGTACGGGACGCGGAACGGGATCGACTTCGGCTTCTTGAAGGACAGCTTCGAGACCGAGAACTCCGCCGAGTAGAGCGTGGCCGGGCGGGCGTCCTGGCCGCGGTCCGCCCAGACCGCGAACAACCGGTCATTCACCTTTTTCAGCGCGAAACCCTCGTAATTGTCCGCCGGGTCGCCCTTCGGTACCTGGAAAGTGCCGAGCACTTTCAGGCGCTCGTCCTTCAACGTGAAGTGAAAGCCTTTGCCGTCACTGGCCAGTGCGATGAACTCGCCGTTCTTCCCCGGTACGGGTTCGGCCGCTTCGAGATCGACCGGCAGCTCACCTGGCCAGTCGATAGAGTCCACCTTGGACACCTTGCCGTGGTCGAGCCGGACCCGGACGGCGCGATTCTCTCCGGGTTTCTTGTTGTCCCGTAGGACAAGTGCGTCGATCAGGTCGTCGTCCCGGTCGAGGACGGCGATACCGCTGGCGCCGGAGGTCATGCCGGTGCCGATGGATTCCCAGCCGTCGTCCGCCAGTGCGGCGGACGGCAGGAACAGGGGAATGGTCAAGGCGGGGAGAATGACGAGGGAGGCGAATTTCATGCCGCGCCCCGCTCAGCCGCAGGAGAGGGTGCCGGCGCGGAGCGCGTGGCCGTCGTCGTTGCCGTCGTCGGCCCAGACGACCTGCTTGCCCCCGGAAGCGCAGGTGGACGAAATCGCGAAGCCTTCGTTGTTGTAGTCCGGCATCCCGCTCGGGCGGTCGTACGTGGCCGTGACGGCGAACTTGCCCTGCGCGTCGACGGCCAGCGTCGTCGAATCGCCGCCGCAGGTGTCGTCGCAGACCGCCCACAGCTTGCCGGTGGAAGCCTCGTACTCGAGTTCCATGATCGAGCCGAGCCCGCTCGCGAAACTCGCGACGCGGGTGTACTTCCCGCCCGCCTGGTCGAGCGCGTAGGCGTAGATCATCCCGTTGCTCTCCAAGCCGACGAGGTAGAGGCCGGTCCCGTGGCCGGGATAGCTACTCGGGTTGTACGGCGCCTTCGTGCGCTGGTCCACGAATCCCTTGGCGGTGAGTGCGCTGTCCGGGATCCACGAGACGGCTTCGAGGCCGTCGTTGGCCGAGACCTTCGGCAGATCCGCCGTCAGATTCCATTCGGCCTTGGCGCTGAGCGTCTTGGCCGAGCCGGAGACGTCGTACCGGAGCACCTTGAGAGCGCTTGTCTTGCTGTTGTCACCGTCGCGTTCGGTGGCCGCGACCACACCGTCCGGAGTGGCCACGACGGCTTCGGCGTCAGGGTCGCCCCGGCCGTCGCGGTAGCGCAGCTGCTTGCCCGACGACCAGCCGTTGGCGGTATCCGGCTGCCATTTGGTGCCGTTGCGCACGAGGCGGTACAGCGTTCCGGGACCGTTCTTGACCGCCCACAGGACGTCGGGGCTTCCGAAGGACAGCCCGCTCATGTTGCCGCCGAGGACGTTCGAACCGTCGGCGGTGGTGACGGCCGAGGCGCCCGGCCAGGGGCTGTTCGCCGTCGTGCTCGCGGCGGCGGTCGTGGCGGGCAGGACCAGCAGGGCGGCGGCGGTGACCATGGCGGCGGGCCGGATCCGACGAGGTGATCGGGGCATTCGCGCTCCTTCGGGCGGACGAAGTGGGTCGCGGCGTGTCGTCACAAGTTAAGTAAGTTTCCTTACGAATACAAGATATCGCCAGGTTCTCACGAAATGAAGCAACGGTGGATTTACAAATGGTGCCTACTTGTCAAACCTGGTGTACATCACCTACAGTTTTGTAAACCCAGCCAACGGAGGAGGGTGCGATGAGCGAGATGACGGGCACGATCCCGGCGGGCTCGACCGAACGGTGGACCGATCGCAAGCGGTATCTGTGGCTGATCGGCCTGGTTGTCCCTTCGCTCGCCTTCCTGGCCATCGGGCTGCACGCGGCCACCGGATGGGGGGTGTGGTTCTGGATCGGCCCGATCGTGATCCTGGTGATCGTGCCGCTGATCGACCTGCTGGCCGGGCTGGACCGCAGCAATCCGCCCGACGACGTGATCGAACGGCTGGAGCGGGATCGCTACTACCGGTGGATCACCTTCGCCTTCCTGCCCATCCAGTACGCGGGTTTCGTGGTCGCGTTCTGGCTGATCGCGCGCGGCGACCTGTCCGTCGCGGACAAGATCGGGCTGGCGATCTCGATCGGCTGTATCGGCGGTATCGGCATCAACACCGCGCACGAACTCGGGCACAAGAAGGAGAGTCACGAGCGCTGGCTGTCGAAGATCGCGCTGGCGCAGAGCTTTTACGGCCACTTCTACATCGAGCACAACCGCGGTCACCACGTCCGCGTGGCGACCCCGGAGGATCCGGCCAGCAGCCGTGTGGGGGAGAGCTTCTACCGGTTCTGGCCGCGTACGGTGTTCGGCTCGCTGAAATCCGCGTGGGGCCTGGAGCGCAAGCGGTACGCCCGGCGCGACCGGCATCCGTTCCGGATCGGCAACGACGTCCTGAACGCCTGGTCGATGTCGGCGGTGCTGTGGGCGGCGATGACCGTGTGGCTGGGGCCGGGGATCCTGCCGTATCTGGTGATCCAGGCGGTGATCGGCTTCTCGCTGCTGGAGGTCGTGAACTACATGGAGCACTACGGCATGCGGCGGCAGAAGGTCGGCCCGCCGAACCGGCGCCGGTATGAACGGGTCGATCCCAGCCACAGCTGGAACTCCAACAACATCGCCACCAACGTCCTGCTCTACCACCTGCAAAGGCACAGCGACCACCACGCCAACCCGACCCGCCGCTACCAGACGCTGCGTGACTTCGCGGAATCGCCGGTTCTTCCGACGGGCTACGCCGGGATGATCGTGCTGGCACTGTTCCCGCCCGTGTGGCGCCGCGTGATGGATCCGCGCGTGCTCGCGCATTTCGACGGCGACATCTCCCGCGCCAACATCCAGCCGTCGAAACGGGCCAAGATCCTGGCGCGCTACGGAACGCGCGTCACCGCGCCGTCCCGGGTCGCCGCCGACACGCACGGCGACGCGACCGAAGGCGGGATGTGCCCGGGCTGCGGCTACGTCTACGACGAGAAGCTCGGTGATCCGCGTGAGGGTTTCCCCGCCGGAACGCCGTGGTCGGCGATCCCGGATTCGTGGTGCTGCCCGGACTGCGGGGTGCGGGAGAAGGTCGATTTCGTCGCACCGGGAAGGGTCGGAGCATGATGAAGATCGAAGCGGACCGCGCGAAATGCGACGGGCTGGGCATGTGCGAGGCGATGGCGCCCGACTTCTTCGAGGTGGGTGACGACGGGACGGTCGTCGTACTCGACGAGCGGCCCGGTGAGGAATACCGCCAGGACCTGTCGGCCGCCGTCGACGCCTGCCCGGTCCTCGCCCTGAAGCTGCGGGACTGACGATGGCACTGGTCGTCGTGGGAGCGTCACTGGCCGGACTGCGCGCGGTCGAGGCCGCGCGCCGGGACGGGTACCGGGGACGGATCGTGCTGATCGGCGCGGAGGATCACCCGCCCTACGACCGGCTCCCGCTGTCGAAGTCCTTCCTGGCCGTGGACGGCCCAGGGCGAGTCGACCCCTTCCACACCGAGGCCGCGCTGCGTGACGAGTTCGGCGTCGAGTTGATGCTCGGCGCGCCGGCGGACGGCCTCGACACCACCGCTCGCGAGGTGTCGGTCGCCGGGGCGGCGGTTCCCTACGACGCACTGGTGATCGCGACCGGGGCCACCGCGCGACGGCTCCCCGGAAGCGACGGGGTCGCCGGAGTCCACACGCTGCGGACCGCCGAGGACGCGCTCGCCGTCCGCGCCGCACTCGACGGCGGCGCGCGCACAGTCGTGATCGGGGCGGGTTTCATCGGCTCGGAGGTCGCCGCCGCGGCCCGGAAACGCGGCCTGTCGTCGACGATCGTCGAGACGCTCGACGTCCCGCTCGTCCGAGCGGTCGGCGCCGAGGCGGGTGCCGTGTGCGCTTCACTGCACCGCGAGGCGGGCACGGAACTGCGGTTGTCCACGACGGTCACCGGCCTGGAATCCGACGGCGGTGCGGTGACCGGCGTCCGCCTTTCGACCGGTGAGGTGCTGCCCGCGGATCTGGTGGTCGCCGGCATCGGCGTCGTCCCGGCGACCGGCTGGCTGGCGGGGAGCGGGGTCCCGCTGCACGAGCGCGACGGTGGCGTGGTGTGCGATGCGACGCTGTCGACCGGGATCCCCGGTGTGTATGCCGCCGGAGACGTCGCCCACGCCTCGAACCCGTTGTTCGACGGTGAGCTGATGCGGCTGGAGCACTGGACGAACGCCGCGGAGCAGGGTGCCGCGGCCGCTCGTCACGCGCTCGCTCCGGAGTCGGCCCGCGTGCTGGCGCCGGTGCCCTACTTCTGGTCGGACTGGTACGACCACCGGATCCAGTTCGTCGGCACCCCGCGGGCGGACGAGGTGGTGGCCGCCGTCCCGGAGACCGGTGGCTTCACCGCGCTGTACCGGCGCGGGGACCGGGTCGTCGGGGCGCTGACGATCGACCGGCCGCGCGAGATCATGAAGTACCGACGTCATATCGCGGGGCGGGCGCCGTGGCCCGAGGCGCTGGCGTTCGCGGAGGGAACGGCGGCCTAGAATGACGATCATGAGTGAGGCTCCGGTCACGGGAGGTCCGTACCGTCAACCGATCGTCGCGTCGGCGATCGAGTTGACCGTACGCTCCGGCTGGTCCTCGGTGACGATGAGCAAGCTCGCGGAGATCGTCGGCGTCAGCCGTCAGACCGTCTACAACGAACTCGGCTCGAAAAGCCGGCTTGCCGAAGCGATGATCTCGCACGAACTCGCCCGGTTCCTGTCTGTGGTCCGTGAAGCGTTCGAGCGGCACCCCGACGACCTCGTCGAGGCGATCCACGACGCCGTCCGCGGCGTCCTCGAACTCGCCGACGACAACCTCCTGCTGCGCGCCATCGTCTCGGCCACGCACGGCGCCGACACCGAGTTGCTACCGCTGCTGACTTCGCGGGCCGGAAGCCTGCTGAGCGAGGCGACGGTCATGCTGCGCGGACGTGTCCGCGCCTACGGTCCACCGCTGGACGCTTCGCAGCTGGATGTGGCGATCGACGTCGTGGTGCGGACCGTGCTGAGCCACATCATGCAGCCGTCGGACACCCCGGCGCGCACGGCCGACGCGCTGGCGTGGATGGCTTCGCGAGTGCTTGGCGCGACGACGGCTCGGTCACTGCGGCATCCTTCGCAGGATTAGGGCGCTGCCGCTTTCCGCTGGGCGCGTGCCCCGATGCCCAGCGTCCAAATTCCCACGTCCTTGCCCGCATGTGACACGACGCGAAACTGTCGGACCCGTGTGCGAGGCTCCACCGATGATCGTCGTGTTCGATGCCGAGCTCTGGGTCTGGGACGCCCGTCGCGGGGAGACCTGGACCTTCGTCAGCCTGCCCCAGGACGTCTCCGAGGAGATCCGCGAGATCACCGACGGCCCGCGCCGGGGGTTCGGCGCGGTCCGGGTCCAGGCCGGTATCGGTGGCAGCGAATGGAAGACGTCGATCTTCCCGGACGCCAAACGAGGCGCGTACGTGCTGCCGGTGAAGAAAGCCGTTCGTAAAGCCGAGGGGATCGAGGAGGGTGATGTGGCGGAGGTGACCGTCGAGCTGATCGACCTCTGACCGTCAGAGCAGGCGTTCGCCGAGCGGTGTCGTGAGATAGAGAACGCTGCGGCCGGAGCGTTCCCGTGCGACCAGGCCGCTGTCCCGCAGGACCTTGAGGTGCTGGGAAACGGCGCTCGGCGTCACGCCGAGAGCGCGAGCCAGATCGGTCGTGGTCGCGGGGGAGGACAGCGCCGAGAGGAGGTCCGCCCGCGTCCGCCCCAGCAGCCGGACCGTGGCGGACCCGGGCGGCCGGGTTCCGGCGGTCCACAGGGCGCCGGTCCCCCTCGCCGGATAGCGGATCGTGGTCTGGGTCGAGGTGTTCTCCTTGACCAGGACATACGGCGACCCGAGGACGACCGGCATCAGCACGAGACCGCCCGGCCCGCGCGCGACGACACGATGCTGATCGCGCCACCGCTCGCCGGCCAGGATCACCCGGTCGTTGTGCCAGCGCAGATCCGGATGCAGGTCCGCGAACAACCGCTCGGCACCGCCCGCGGTCAGCGCACGGGCGTGGTAACCGACGTCGGCGTCGAGTACCGCTCGGATCCGCGGCCAATGCGGCGCGACAAGGCGGTCGTGGGCGGCGCGCAGTTCCTCGGCGACCTCCCGCAGTACGGACGCGGGGTCGTCGGCGAGGGCCGTGACGGCACCCGGAAGGTTTGTGCCGAAGACCCGGCCGAGGCTCGCCCTCACCCGGTCTACCGGGGTTCGCCGCAGCGCGTCGAGGTCGTTGTCGAGGGAATCCCCCGAGTCTCGCGGGGCGGGGACGAGGAACTCCGGCCAGCCGAGCCTGCCGGTCACGAGCAACGGCCAAGTCCGCGAGAGGTCGAGTGGCTCGCGATCGAGTTCTTCGCGCGCCCACCGAAGCCAGGGCACGTTGACCGCGTTCCGGTCGATCCCGGCGAGCTGCTGCACACCGGCCACGGTCTCGGACAGCGGCGAGATCGCGAACCGGGTCGCGGCCAGTTCGGCGACACCGACTTCGATGGTCATCGGCATCGCCCGAGTATGTAGGCAGGAGCTAAATGGTGTCTCCGGAACACCGGACCCGGCCACGATCCGATCATGCGCGACCTGCCCCGCGCCTACCGACGACTCTGGTGGGCCACCGGAATCGACAGCCTCGGGAACGGCGTCTTCACGGCGGCACTGCCGTTGCTGGCGGTGACGGTGAGCCGCGACGCGCGGGATGTCGCCCTGGTCTCCGCCGCGACGTACCTGCCGTGGCTTCTGCTGTCCCTCACCGCCGGTTCCGTCGTCGACAGGGTCGACCGGACCACGCTCATGTGGCGAACGCAGACGCTCCAAGCCCTGATCGTCGGCGTGCTCACCGCGCTCGTCGCGGCCGAGGCCGTCACCGTGCCGGTGCTCGTCGTACTCGCGTTCGCGCTGGGGTCTTGCGACGTCTTCTACGACAACGCGGCGCAGACGGCGCTCCCGGACCTCGTCCCGGAAAGCCTGCTGCACCAGGCGAACGGCGGCCAACAGGTGGCGCTGGTCGTCGGCAGGCAGTTCGTGGGCCCGCCCCTGGGGAGCCTGCTCTTCGCGCTCGCTTGGACGGTCCCGTTCGCCCTCGACGCCGTGTCCTTCGTCCTGGCCGCCTTGCTTCTGGCCGGGCTGCCCAAGCGACGACCTGCGCCCTCGGAACGAGTGAAGGTTCTCGACGGACTTCGCTGGCTGAGCAACCACCGCTTGCTCCGCACTCTTGCTCTGCTCCTGGGCGTCAACACGTTCTGCGGTCAGTTCGGGAACGCGACTCTCGTCCTGTTCGTGACCGACGTGCTGCAGCTCGGCGCGGGAGTGTTCGGTCTGCTGCTCGCCGGTGCGGCGTTCGGCGGCATCGTGGGCGGACTGGTGGTCGCGCGCCTGGCCGCCCGGCTCGGCGACCTCCGAGCTCTCCTCGTCTCGCTCGCCGTGAACGCCGCCGTCTTCGTCGGAATGGGGTTCAGCCCGAACGTCGTCGTGCTCGGCGGGCTCCTGGCGGTGAGCGGTTTCGTGACGACGATCTGGAACGTCGTCACGGTCAGCGTCCGGCAGCGAGACGTCCCCGCGTCGCTGCTCGGCCGCGTCAACAGCGTCTACCGGCTGCTCGGCTGGGGGCTGATGCCGCTCGGTGCGGTGATCGGGGGCCTGCTCGCACACAGGTTCGGGCTTCGCGTCCCGTATCCGGTCGCGGGTGTCGCGCGGGGCCTCGCGCTCTTGGCCGCGCTCCCCGTGCTGATCCCGGCGATGCGGGACCGGCCTACTCCTCGGTGAGTTCGGCCAGTTGCTCCGCGGCGTCCCGGTTGCCACTTTCCGCGAGTCGACGCAGTTCGTCCAGCGCGCCGAGTTCGGTCGCCGTCTCGATCAGCTGGTCCGCCGCGTCGCTGCTGCCGGCGTCGGCCAGCCGTCGCAGTTCGTCCAGGTCGCCGCGTTCCCCGGCGTCCTGGATCCGCTCGTCGATGGCGTCCTGATCAGTGCTCATGGCACCAGGTTACGGGCATGTGCACGCCGAAGCCGAAGGCCACGCAGGCGGGCTTGTTTGGGCATGTTCCAGCCGAGGACACTGGTCACCACGCCGTTCCGCCGATATTCGGCGACGAACCGGCGTTCGGGCGCCGACCCCTCCACAATGGACACTTCGGCATCCGCGAACAGGGTGCCGTGGACGTGGATCTTGGTGTCGAACTGGTCGGTCCAGAAGTAGGGGACCGGGGTGTAGGGCCGGTCGTCGCCGAGGATGACGGCGGCGACGTGCCCCGCCTGCTCGGTCGCGTTGGTCCGGTTCTCCAGGCGCAAGGCCACATCGAGGGTTTCGTGCTGCCAGCGGGCCCCGTCGCCGACGGCGTGGACACCCTGCGCCGCGCGGCACCGGGAGTCGCAGACGACGCCGTTCGCCAGCGCGAGCCCGCTGCCTTCGAGCCATACCGCCGCCGGTGCCGCGCCGAACGCCATCACGACGACGTCCGCGGGGAGTACCTCGCCGGTCTCCAGGCGTACGCCGGTGACGCGCCCGTCGCGTGAGTCCAGTCCGGCGACCGCCGCGCCGAGCCGCAAACCGACACCGCGTGAGGCGTGCAGTTCCGCCAGGAGATCCGAGACGATCGGGGCCGAACTGGGAAGCCAGCGGTGCCGGTTGCGGACCGGCCAGCGTGACCGGGACACCCATCCGGGCGGCACTCGCGGCGATCTCGGTGTCGAGGACGCCGTCGCCGACGACGACCGTCCTGGCGCGGTTCAGCAGGCCGGCACGTAGGGCCAGTGCGTCGTCGAGGGTGCGGAGGATGCGGACGCCGCCAAGACCGTCTTGGCCGGGAAGGGGACGTGGCCGCAGGCCGGTGGCGATGACGACGTCGTCCGCGGCCAGTGCCCGTCCCAACGTCGTATGGACGGTGCGTTCCAGGACGTCCAGCGAAACCGCAGCATCGCCGAGCAGGAACTCGACGTCCAATGTGGACAAGCGTTCGGCGGGCGGAGCCGGGTTCTGCCCGGTTCCCACTGTCCGGAAAGGACCTGTTTGGACAGTGGGGGCCGGTCGTAGGGCGGTTTCCGGCTGATCATGGGGCTCGGTTCGGCGACCGCGCTCCTCGCGCTGGCGATCGCCGCGTTCATTCCCGGCCGGTCTTCGCCAGCTTCGACGGCCACCAGATCTTCCGTCCGACGTCCACCGCCAGTGCCGGCACCAGCAGCGAGCGCACCAGGAGTGTGTCGAGAAGGACGCCGAACGCGACGATGAACGCCAGCTGGGCCAAGAAGAGGATGGGCAGGACGGCCAGTGCGGCGAAGGTCGCGGCGAGCACGACTCCCGCCGAGGTGATCACGCCACCCGTGACGCGGAGACCGCGCAGCGTCCCGTCCCGCGTGCCGATTCTGCCCGCTTCTTCGCGGACCCGGGTCATCAGGAAGATGTTGTAGTCGATTCCCAGCGCGACAAGGAAGACGAAGCCGAACAGCGGGACCACCGGGTCGGCGCCGGGGAAGTCGAAGACGTGGTTGAACACCAGCGCGGAGACACCCATCGTCGCGGCGAAGGACAGCACCACCGTGCCGATCAGCAGCAGCGGCGCGAGCAGCGACCGCAGCAGGAGGGCGAGCACGAAGAAGATCACGAAGAGGACGATCGGGATGATCAGCAACCGGTCGTGCTCGGAGGTCTCCCGCGTGTCGAGCAGGGTCGCGGTCGGTCCGCCGACCTTGGTGCCGTCGACGGTGTGCACGGCTTCCCGGATCCGTTGGACCGTCGCGACCGCCGCGTCGGAGTCCGGAGGATCCGCGAGGACCGCGTCGATTTTCGCGAGCCCGCCCGCTTCACCGCTTTGGCGGACGTCCGAAACGCCGGGGACGCGGGCCAGCGCGGTGACCGCCGGTGCCTGGCCGGCGGGGGTGATGATCACCGTGGGCGAGCCGGAGCCGCCGGGGAAGTAGCGCGAGAGGACTTCCTGCCCCGCGACGGAATCGACCGGCGTGAGGAAGACGTCGGACTGCGCGGTGCCGGAAGCCTTGAGCTGGGGGAGGAACGCGCCACCCGCCAGCAGGACGACCGTGGTGACGATCCAGATCGCGCGCGGGGCGCGGGCGACCCAGCCCGACACGCGTGCCCAAAGCCCACCGGACTCTTCGCGAGGCTGGGCCACCGTCGGCCGGAAAGGCCAGAAGGCATTGCGCCCGCACAAGGCCAGGACCGCGGGAAGGAACGTGATGGTCGTGAGGAAGGCGGCGCCGATGCCGATGGCGGCGACCGGGCCGAGTCCCTTGTTCGAGTTGAGGTCGCTGAACAGGAGGCAGAGCACGCCGAGGATCACGGTCCCCGCCGAGGCCGCGATCGGCTCGATGGTCGAGCGCCAGGCCGTGCGAAGTGCGGAGCGGGCGTCGTCGGTCGTCCTGAGTTCCTCGCGGTATCGCGAGATCATCAGGAGCGCGTAGTCGGTGGCGGCGCCGAAGACGAGGATGAACAGGATGCCCTGGCTCTGCCCGTTCAGCGCCAGTACGTCGTGATCCGCGAGCAGGTACACCGCGAGACTCGCCGTTCCCAGTGCGAACACCGCGGACAACAGGACCAGCAGGGGGAGCAGCGGGCTTCGGTAGACGATGATCAGGATGACCGCGACCACCGCTCCCGCGACGAGAAGCAACAGTCCGTCGATGCCGCCGAACGCCTCCTTCAGGTCGGCGACCTGCGCGGCGGGGCCGGTCACGAGCACCTTCAACCCGTCGGGGGTGTCGCGGGCGAGCGCCTCTCGCAGTGCCTCGACGCCGTCCCCGGGGTCGGTCTTGGCGTCGAGGAGCACGACGACCTGCGCGCCCGCGTTGCTCTGCGGGGCCGGGAAGAGCTTGGCGTTCGACGTGCGGTCGGCGAGGAATCGCTTGTCGTTCTCGGTCAGGCCGGAGGGGCGTTCGGCGACGACGATCGCCGGGATCACGGAGGCCCCGGCGAACTGCTTCTGGAGTTCGCCGACCTCGGTCGCTTCAGCCGATGCCGGGAGAAAACTGCTGCTGTCGTTCTCCGTGACCTGGCTCAGCTTGCCCGCGTACGGGCCGCTGAACCCGCCGAAGATCAGCCAAGCGATCGCGATCAGGGCGGGGAGCAGCCAACGAAGACGTGACCGCGTGCGGGCGGGGCGTTCGACTTCCGAGATCATGGACGGATGGCTCCCGTGGCAGTGCTACTTCGACGAGTGAATAGTTCGACCATCGAAATAGTAGAGTGGTCACCCGGACAGGGCAACGCGAGGGGAGGTTTCGGACATGGCCACGGGCACTGAGGACGCGGAGCCCGTCACGGACGACTTGCTCGTTCTCCTGCTGCGACAGCTGACCGTCGAGTCGGACCGGTTCGCGGAGATGTTCGGTGAGTCACACGGTCTGCACCGGACCGACCTCAACGCGCTCGCGGTGATCATGGACGCCGCCCGGATGGGGGACCCGATGAGCCCGAGCAGGCTCGCGAGCGCCCTGCATCTGAGCGCCTCGGCGACGACGGCGGTACTGGATCGGCTGGAGCGGGCAGGGCATCTCTACCGGGACCGCAGTTCCACCGACCGGCGCAAGGTCGAGTTGCGGATGCACGACCAGGCGCGGCGGATCGGCGCCGAGTTCTTCCAGCCCCTCGGGGAGCGCTACGCCGAAGCATGGCGCGACATGGGGGAGGACGAGCGGCGGGCGGTCGCCCGGTTCCTCCGGAGCAGCATCGCCGCGACCGTCGAAGTGCGCGGTCGCCTCGCACCGTGAACACTCGGGGGCATGCGATGTGTGGTGCTCGGAGCGACCGGTTACGTCGGTGGACGGCTGGTGCCGCAACTGCTCGACGCGGGCCACGAAGTGCGCGTGGTGGCCCGCTCCCCGGAGAAGGTCGCCGAGGAGCCGTGGCGTGACCGCGTCGAGGTCGAACGCGGCGACGTCACCGATCCGGCCTCCATCGAGACGGCGCTGACCGATTGCGAGGTCGTCTACTACCTCGTGCATTCTCTGGCGCGCAAGGACTTCGTCGACGTCGACCGGGAGGGCGCGCGGACGGTCGCCGAGGCGGCGAAGACCGCGGGCGCGCGTCGGCTGGTGTACCTGGGCGGCATCGTGCCGGACGACGAGGAGCTGTCGCCGCACCTGGCGTCGCGTGCCGAGGTGGGCCGGGTCCTGCTGGACTCCGGAGTGCCCGCCATCGTCCTGCAGGCCGCGGTGATCATCGGCTCGGGTTCGGCGAGCTTCGAGATGCTGCGTTACCTGACCGAGCGGCTGCCCGCGATGGTGACCCCTCGCTGGGTTCGCAACCGCATCCAGCCGATCGCGATCCGCGACGTCCTGCACTATCTCGTGCACGCGGCCGAGCTGCCGTCCGAGGTGAACGGCGCCTTCGACATCGGTGGGCCGGACGTGCTGACCTATTTGGACATGATGCGCCGATACGCCGTCGTCGCCGGTCTGCCGAGGCGAGCCGTCGTACCCGTTCCGGTGCTCACGCCGTGGCTGTCCGCGCAATGGGTCAACCTGGTCACGCCTGTGCCGAAGTCGATCGCCGTACCGCTGATCGAATCGCTGGTGCACGAGGTGGTCTGTCACGACCACTCGATCGCCGAGCACATCCCCGACCCCGAAGCCGGCCTGACGCATTACGAGCACGCCGTCGAACTGGCGCTGACGCGGATCCGCAATGCGGACGTGCCGACCCGCTGGTCGGACGCATCGAGTGCGACGGCGCCTTCCGATCCGCTGCCGAGCGATCCGGACTGGGCGGGCGGGACGGTCTACGTGGACGACCGGGCTCAGCGGACGGACGCCTCGCCGGAAGCACTGTGGGACGTCATCGAGTCGATCGGCGGGGAACACGGGTGGTACTCGTTCCCGCTGGCGTGGTCGGTCCGCGGCTGGGCCGACCGGCTCGTCGGTGGTGTCGGGTTGCGGCGCGGACGGCGGGATCCGCGGCGGCTGCACCTCGGTGAGGCACTGGACTGGTGGCGCGTCGAATACCTGGACCGGCCCCGCCTGCTGCGGTTGCGCGCGGAGATGAAACTACCGGGGCGCGCCTGGCTCGAACTCGGCGTCGAGTCCGACGAGGACGGTCGGACCGTTTACCGGCAGCGAGCGGTGTTCGAGCCGCACGGGCTGGCCGGGCACGCGTACTGGAAGGGGATCGCGCCGTTCCACGGTGTCGTCTTCGGCGGCATGGTCCGCAACATCACCGGTGCGGCGCAAGGAGAAGCCTCGTGAGTGGTAAGGACGGTTAGAACCGTCCTCACCACTCACGAGACCCACGGCCTACAGAGCCGGGTAGGCGTTCCTCAGCAACTCCTGGAACTGGGCGGAGAACCAGTGCCCGGAGAGCGGCGCGTCGGGCAGCGCGCCGGACAGGTTGTACTGGTTCCGCGGGTTGCCGGTGTACGTCGGGTCGCACATCCGGTCGAAACCCTTGCCCTCGGTGTTCGGGATCTCCTTGCTGGCACCGTCGGATTCACCCGGCGGCTTGATCCAGACGTAGGCGTCGATCCCGGGCTCCGGCGCGGCCTTGGGGCGCTCGCCGAGTCCCGCGCCCGTCTGGTTGCACCAGTTCCCGAGATGGATGCGGCGATCCGTCTTGCTCCCGTTCACGTAGGCGTCGACCGTGGTGGACGGCCCGGGTCCGGTCGGCCGTGCGGCGCCGCCCCAGCCGTTGCGGGAGGTGTCGATGAGCATGCCGACGTCCGCCGGGAAGCCCGCCCGGATCGCCTCCTGCCGGAACGCCTGCGCGTAGGACAGTTCATCGACGTAGCGGTTCCAGTCCACCCACTTCGACGTCCGCACCGAAGTGCCGCCGACACTGTCGTTCACGGTGAAGTACGGCTCCTTGAGTGCCCCGTAGTTCGCGGTGTTCGCGATGAAGCCGTGCACATTGGCCAGTGTGCTGCCGGAACTCTTCGCGGCCTGTGCGAAGAGCGCGGCGGACGGGCCGAGGTTGTCGTCCCAGCCGAGCCAGCCGTGGTGCCCGGCGTCGATGTAGTTGTAGACGTTGGGGATCGCGCCGAACTTCGCCAGCGCGTAGCCGACACCGGCGACGTAGTTCCCATTGGCCTTCATGACGTCGCATTGGGGGGTGGCCGTCGGCCGGGGCGTCACATTGGTGACGAGGTTCGGCAGTGAGTCGATCTCGATCACGGTCACCACCCGCAACGCCGCGTACTTCGGATCGGCGAGGATCGTGGCGATCGGGTCGATGTACTCGGCCTGGTAGCGCGGGAGTTCGTCCGCCTTGAGCTCGCCGTTGGACGCGAGCGCGGCGCAGTCACGGCCGGGCAGGTTGTAGATGACCAGCTGGACGACCAGCGGTTTCCCGGCGGCCTGCTGAAGCGCTCCGTCGAGATGCGCGCGCAGCCCGCGGCTCGTGGTCGTGCCCTCGATGGCGGCGATCCGGTCGAGCCAGACACCGGTCGGCTGGTTCGCGATCCTGGCGCCGCCCGGTTCGGCGGCGGCCTTCGCCGACCAATCCGGGTTCACGTACACCCCTGCGCCGGCGTAGGGGTTGTCCGCCTTGGGGCCGCCGGGACCGGGGGTCGTCGTGGTGGTGGTCGGGGTGGCGGTGGTCGTCGGGACGGTGGAACCGGTGCAGGTGGTGCCGTTCAAGGTGAAGACGGCGGGTTTCCCGTTGGTGCCGGTGTAGCTGCCGTTGAAGCCGGGGGAGACGGTGGCGCCGGTGCCGAGCGAACCGTTCCATCCCGCGTCCCGGACCGTCACCCGCGTGCCCTGTTGGCCGAAGTTGCCGTTCCAGCCCTGCTGCACCTGCTGGTTTCCGGGGAAGTCCCAGCTCAGCGTCCAGCCGCCGCTGATCGGGTCGCCGAGGTTGGTGACGGTGACGGTCGCCCCGAAACCGGTGTCCCATTGATTGGTGATCGTGTAGTCGACCTTGCAGCCCGGCGCCGCTTCGGCGCTCGAGCCCAGCACCACCGGCACCGCCACCATCGCGAGTACCGCGCCGATGGCCAATGGTGCCGAAACACCCTTTCTGCGGAATCTCATGCGTCGCCTCCTTGCGACCGGAATCCGATTTATGGGAGCGCTCCCATCGAGGACCGTAAAGGGGCGGCCGGGTCGTGACAAGGCCGGGCGATCCGAAATGTGGGATCGCTCCCGGAATACGACCAAAGGACTGAGCCGCCCGGTGGAAGGCTCGTCCTGACGGCGGCGAAGCCTTCACCCGGACAGCGGGCGGGCGGCGAGCGGAGACGGCTTGGCCGTGTGGGATCGTGAGCGGATGAGGATCTTGCTCGTGGAGGACGAGCGAAGGCTCGCCGAATCACTGCGCGCGGGGCTGAGTGCCGAGGGCTATGCCGTGGACGTCGCGCACAACGGCCGCGACGCGCTTTGGTACGCCGCCGAACATCCGTATTCCGCCATGATCCTCGACATCATGCTGCCGGGGCTCAACGGCTACCGCGTTTGCCGGAGACTGCGCGAACGGGGTGACACCACCCCGATCCTCATGCTGACCGCGAAAGACGGCGAAGACGACGAGATCGAGGCGCTGGACACCGGCGCCGACGACTTCCTCCCGAAACCTTTCTCCTACGGCGTCCTGCTCTCCCGGCTTCGGGCGCTGATCCGGCGCGGGGGAGCGACGCGGCCGGGCACACTGCGGCTCGGCGACCTCGAACTCGACCAGGCGAGCCGCGTCTGCCGTCGCGGTACGGCCGAGATCCCGTTGACCACCAAGGAGTTCGCTCTCCTGGCGTATCTGATGAAGCGGCAGGGCGAGGTGGTCACCAAAGCCGAGTTGCTGGAGAACCTCTGGGATTTCGCCGCGTCGGCGACCGCGAACCTCGTCGAAGTCCACGTGAGCGCGTTGCGGCGCAAGATCGACCTGCCGTTCGGGGCGGAGACGATCCGCACGGTGCGCGGCGCCGGCTATCACGTGGTGGGCTCCGGTGCGTGAGTTCCTGCGGACGACCCGCTTCCGGGTCGCGCTGACCTCGTTCTTGACGTCGCTTGTCGCTCTCGGTGTCGTCTCGGCCTGGCTCGTGGTCGACGCCCAGAACCGGCTCGGAGTGGGAGCCGCGCAGGTGGCCAGGGCGCGCGCGGCGGCGATCGTGCAGCTGCTGAACACCGGCGCCGCACCGGCCGATCTGCTGCTGCTCGTCCGTGACTCGGCCTACGAGGTGGTCGATCAGTTCGGCAAGCGCGTCATCGGGTGCCCGGGCCTACGGCACGGTCTGCTGGTCCAGGAGGACGACTACCAGCGCGGTGATTCCGTGTCGGTTCTCGAGGCGGGCGCGGTCGACGAGTCGATGGCGGGGTCGGTCGGCTGCCGGGGAGTGCTCGGACGTGATGTCGAAACCACCGAGACACGCGTACACGTCGCGGCGGAGGCGAGCGGCGACAGCAAGTACCGGATCTACGGCGCCGCCGTGGTGGACGAGTCCGGGCAGGCGGCACTCGACGCGGTGCGCGTGACGTTGCTGGCGGGTGTCCCGGTGATCGCGCTGATGATCGGGGCGGTCGCGTGGCTCGCGGTGCGCCGTTCGCTGCGGCCGGTGGAGGCGATCCGCTCGGAGGTCGCGGAGATCGGCGCGCACGACCTCTCCCGGCGGGTCCCGGCCCCGGACAGTGCCGACGAGATCGCGAAGCTCGCCGAAACGATGAACACGATGCTCGCCCGCCTGGACACGGCGGTCACCCGGCAGAGCCGTTTCACCTCGGACGCGTCGCACGAACTGCGCACTCCGCTGGCCTCCCTGCGGACCCAGCTGGAGGTGTTGCTCGCGCATCCGGACCGGCTGGACTGGCGCGACGCCTGCCGTAACGCGCTCCTCGACATCACCCGGCTTCAGGACCTCGTCGGAGACCTGGTGCTGCTCGGCAAGCTGGACAACGCGGAGCCGGAACGAACCACACCGGTGCGACTGTCCGAAGTGGTCGAGTCCTGTCTCTCCGGGCGGCAAGGCGTGCGGGCCGAGATCGACGGGGATCCGATGGTCCTCGGCGACCGCGGCAGGCTGGAGCGCTTGCTGCGGAATCTGGTGGACAACGCACAACGCCATACCCGCACCGGCGTCGAGGTTCGCGTGTCCACTGTGGACGACGTCGCCGTGGTCGCGGTCACCGACGACGGGCCGGGCATTCCCGCCGCGGATCGTGAGCGTGTGTTCGATCGCTTCGTGCGTCTCGATGACGGCCGTGCGCGTGACGACGGTGGCGCGGGTCTCGGGCTGGCGATCGTCGCCGAGATCGCCCGGGCGCACGGGGGCAGTGTCGAAGTCGCCGACCACGATGGCGGCGCCCGGCTCATCGCCCGCCTGCCGTTGGCGGAAGCGCGAAGCTGAAGACGTCTTCAGCTTCCTTAAGCTCCGGTTCAGCGTCCGCGCACGAACCTTCGGGGCATGTTCGCTCCTGCACGCCGCTCCTGGTGGCGGCCCCTCGGCCACGCCGACTATCTGGCCTCGTCGTGGTTCCCCGGCCTCACCGGCGTACGCGCGCTCGCTGCCGTGGCCGTCGTGTTCTTCCACTACGGCGGCCCGGTCGTCGACCGCCTCCAAGGCTGGATCGCCGTGCAACTGTTCTTCGTGCTGTCCGGCTTCCTCATCACGACGCTGGCCCTGCGTGAGGAAGACCGTGACGGCCGGATCTCACTGCGCGGGTTCTACCTTCGCCGGGTCTTCCGGATCATGCCGGTGTACTTCCTGCTCCTGGCGCTGACCACGGTCGCGGTCCTGCTCGGCGGGACGTACCAGAGCAGCAGGCTCGCCGACGCGATGCCGTACTACCTCGTCTTCGGGAACGAACTCGTCGACTTCAACACGCCCTATCCGACGTCGTGGTCGCTGGGAGTGGAGGAAAAGTTCTACCTGGTCTGGCCCGCGCTGCTGGTGCTGACTTCGTTCGCGCGGAGCGGGAAGACGGCATTGCGATCGCTGCTGGGCGCGTCGGCCGTCCTGGGGGTCGTGCTGATCGCGCTGCCGCTGGCGCCCTCGCACACCTGGGCGAGCCTTTCGGTGCACTACTGCTCGCTGGTCATCGGCTGCCTGCTGGCGATGACACTCCACCATCCGCGCGGGTTCGCCCTGGTCCGGCCACTGACCAGCCCGGCCGTCGCCACGGTGATCGGCTGCGGGTTCGTCGTACTGCAGTTCTCCGTCGGGCCGCTGACGAAAGCGCTCGGCGGGCACTGGCAGTTCGTCGTACCGGTCTACGCGGCGGGCTCGGCGCTGCTGCTCGTGGCGGTCGTGTCGCCGGGCCCGGTCCGGTTGCTGCTCTCGAGCAGGCCGATGACCTTCGTCGGCGACCGTTCGTACGCGCTCTACCTCGCCCAGACCGGCGCGGCCGGTGTCACGGGCTGGCTGCTGCCCACCGGGCTCGCCAAGGCCGCTGCGACCACCGGTGTCGCGTTGCTCTTCGCCTGCGCGCTGCGCCGCTGGGTCGAACAGCCCGCCATCGCCTACGGCCGGAAGGTGATCGGACGACGAGCGCCCGCCGTCCCTCCGGTGGAGGAAACGGCGGGCGCTCGGTCGACGTCAGTGGTGCGCGGCCGCCGCACCGGTGGTGGCGCTCTTCTTGACGAAGAGCGATCCGACGAACGCGGCGAGGCCGACACAACCGGCGACCATGAACGTCGTGCGGATACCGGCTGCGTCGGGGCTGGCCGCGCCGGCGGTGGTCGTGCTCGCCGTGGCGACCGCGATGAACAGGGCGGTGCCGAGCGCGCCGGCGAGCTGCTGAAGGGTGGCGAGGATCGCGCTGCCGTGTGAATAGAGGTGTTCGGGCAGCGAACCGAGGGATTCGGTCATCAGCGGCGTCATCATGAGGCCGAGCCCGCCCATCAGCAGGACATGGATGGCGATGACCGCGATCAGCGGCGATTCCGCGCCGAGCAGGGCGAACAGCCACAGCGAGATCGCCATCGAGGCCGCGCCGGGGATGACCAGGGGCCGGGGGCCGAAGCGGTCGTAAAGCGCGCCGACCGGGCGGCCGAGCAGCCCGAGGACCAGACCGCCGGGCAGCACCGCGAGCCCGCTGACGAACGTGGTGGTGTGCAGGACGGTCTGCAGGTACAGCGGGAGCAGGATCGCCGCGGCGCCGAGGAGGCACATGAACAGCAGGGCCGTCAGCACCAGCGAGACGACGAAACTGCGGTGGGTGAACGGACGCAGGTCCAGCAGCGCGCGGTCTTCCTTCTGGAGCCGCAACTGGCGCCAGGTGAACACCACGAGCGCCACGACACCGACCGCGATCGGCGCCCATGGCGGCACCGGCTGATGCCCGCCGGCCGATTCGCCGGACACCGACAGGCCGTACAGCACGCCGCCGAAACCGAGCGCGGACAGGACCACGGACAGCACGTCCAGCGGCACCTTGCGGGTGTCGCTGTCCAGCCGCAGCTGCACCATGCCGACCACCAGTGCGGCGAGCGAGAGCGGCAGCACGATCCAGAACATCCAGCGCCAGCCGAGCGACGAGAGCACGGCACCGCCGATGGTCGGGCCGATGGCGGGCGCGACCGCGATGACGATCGTGATCGTGCCCATCGTGGCGCCGCGCTTCTCGACCGGGACCAGGCGCATCACCGTGGTCATCAGCAGCGGCAGCATCACCGCCGTCCCGCAGGCCTGGATGACGCGGCCGGTCAGCAGCAGGGCGAAACCCGGGGCGAGCGCGCTGACCAGGGTGCCGGTGCTGAACAGGGTGAGCGAGGCGAGGAACACCTGGCGCGGGGTGAACCGCTCGAGCAGGAACCCGGTGGTCGGGATGACGACCGCCATGGTGAGCAGGAAACCGCTGGTCAACCACTGGACGGTGGTGGTCGGGACCTGGAGGTCGACGGTCAGGTCACGCAGCGCGACGCTCAGGATGGTCTCGTTGAGGATCATCACGAACGCGGAAAGGACCAGGACCCCGATCAGGAGTCCGGCTTTCGCCGGTGCCCTTTGCTGGTCGTGGGCGGTTTCGGGCAGGGTCTCGGTCATCAGTGAAGGGCTCTCCTGGAAGGGCGCGGGTCCGCGTCGGCCGCCTTGGGCGCCGACAACGGTGACGGCGAAGGCGAAGCTAAGTCGTTTCGTTCAGTCTGCCCGTGCCGGTCGGTGTGTGTCACGTGAATTTCCGTAGTGAGTACGGTCACTGCGCGTCCGGGCCGTGCGGAACTGCACGCGAGCGGAACGGTTTTTCCTTGGCAGCAAGATAAAATCGGCACGTGACCAAAGCGATCACGGCAGATCGATGGCATTCGGTGCGGCGAGCCTATCGGGTGACGGGCGCGCGATTCGCGGACCTGGTCACCCGCGTTCCGGATCCGGACGCGATGGTCACGGCGGAGTGGACGGTGGCCGAAACGGTCGCCCACGTCGCGATGATCGCGAAGATGTACACGTCCCTGGTGCGGCCGGACGGCGCCCCGGTCCTTGCCACCAGTGGGCAGCGTCAGGTCGAGAAGACCACTGTGGACACCGTTTCCGTGCTGAACACCTTGGTGTTGCGAGACTTTCCCGAACGTGACATCCAGGTGCTCGTCACCGGATTGCTCGCGGACATCGAGGAAGTACTGCGGGTGACCGAGGACGCGGACCCCGGCACCCCGCTGGACTGGCTCGGGGGCTCGAAGGTGCCGCTGGCCGGCGTGCTCGCGCACCTCGTCAACGAACTCCAGGTCCACGGCTGGGACATCGCCAAGGCGCTGAAGCTGCCATGGACGATCCAGCCGGGTGACGCGGCGTTGTTCTTCGACCTGTTCTTGGTGGGTGTGCTGAGCCACGACGTCGGGCACCTGCTCGACACCGACGAGCCGCCGCGGGATCGACGGATCGCCGTGGCGTTCCGATCCGCGTACACGTCCCCGGTCGTGCTGGTGCTGCATCGGGGGCGGGTGACGGTCGAGGAGCCCGGTGGACCGGTCGACGTGCGGATCTCGTTCGATCCGCCGACGCTGAAC
The DNA here is from genome assembly GCF_019330265.1 of Amycolatopsis sp. TNS106. Taxonomy (NCBI): domain Bacteria; kingdom Bacillati; phylum Actinomycetota; class Actinomycetes; order Pseudonocardiales; family Pseudonocardiaceae; genus Amycolatopsis; species Amycolatopsis sp. TNS106. The sequence goes on from NZ_CP024972.1 coordinate 1,571,138, forward strand.
CTGATGCTGTTCCACCGGGTCGGCAAGGTGCGTTCCGCGCTGACGCGCAAGATCGTCGTCAGCGGCCCGCGGCCGTGGTTGTTGCCCGCCTTCCTGCGGGTGGTCCGGTTGCCGTAGGGCTTCGGGTGCCGTGAGTGTTTTGGGCACCTGCTGGCGGTGCGCGGATGGCGGTTTCGCGTGATTGGCCGGACGACACACGTGTTTGGATGGACGACACGTGTGATCAGACGGACGACTCGCGGTGGCACCCGGCTGGCCGTGCTGACCAGGCCGTCAATCGTCGACGGGAGCGTCGAACCGGCGTCGCGAATCTTCGATGTGGCCGAGGAACCGCTGCGTCCAGTCGCACATCCCGTCGACCGTCGCGCGGAGGCCGTGCCCGGCCTCGGTCAGGGCGTAGTCGACCCGGGGTGGGACCGTCGGGTGCACGGTCCGTTCGAGCAGGCCGTTGCGTTCCAGCATGCGCAGGTTCTGAGTGAGCATCTTGTGGCTGATGCCCTCGATGTCGTCACGCAGTTCGGTGAACCGCCGGGTGCGGTCGCCGATCGTCTCGATGATCAGGAGCGCCCACTTGTTGGCGACGTCGGAGAAGATCTCCCGCGCCAGCGAGTCCGCCCGCAGCAGATCGGCGTCGTCCGAACCGTTGAGCTGCTTGGTCACCATGAGGTTCCCCAGTCACGAAAAAGTGCGTTCTTCCAGGTCGCCGCACACTCTCCTACAGTTTCTGGGTAACCACAAGTGACCACGACCGAGGAGTGCGGATGAGCATTACCCTGGTGAATCCCGCGGGACTGCCGGAGATCCCCGCCTACCGGCAGGTGTCGATCGCGACCGGGTCGAAGCTGGTCTTCATCGCGGGGCAGGTCTCCTGGGACGCCGACGGCGCCCTTGTCGGCGAGGGTGACCTCGCCGCCCAGGTCGAACAGTGCTACCTGAACATCGGTACCGCGCTCGCCGCGGCCGGCGCCACCTTCGAGGACGTCGCGAAGATGACCGTCTACGTCGTCGACTGGACGCCGGACAAACTCGCGCTGTTCCTCGAAGGTGTGGACAGGGCCGCCGCCAGACTGGGCGGCACCCCGGTCCCGCCGGGCACACTGATCGGCGTCGCGGCCCTCGACGTACCTGAGCACCTTGTCGAAGTCGAGGCGACCGCGGTCATCGACTGACGCTCACTGACCGCGCGCGGCGCGCCAGATCGGGCTGTCGACGTAGTGGTTGTCGTACTGCTTCGCGGACGCGGCGATCTCCGCCGGGTCGGCTTCGCCGCGCGCGACCCGGTCGAGGAGCCGGTAGTAGTCGAAGCGGGCCATGCCCGGCGTGAAGGTGACCAGGACGTCGGCGTCCGAGCCGGCGGCGGGGCCGAACGCGTGCGGCACCTTGGGCGGTACGGCGAGGAAATCGCCTTTCTCCAGCGTGTGCAGCGTTTCCTCGACGAGGACCTGGAGGTTCCCTTCGAGTACGAAGAAGAACTCGGTCGCGCGGGTGTGGAAATGGGCCGGGGTGCCGAAGACGCCGTCCTTCAAGGTCGCGCGGTTCGCGGTGAAGCCCCCGTCGGTGGTGTCCGAGTCGGCCAGCAGCGTGATCTCGCTGCCCGGCGCGTCGCTGACGATCTCGGCGTCTGCGGCTCGGAGCAGGATGGGGTCGAACATGGTGGCGTCTCCTCGGTTTCCTTGTTCAGCAGGCTCGCTGACAGGACCACTCTCTCCCGGCGGCAGACCTTGATCAACGCGGAAACCCGACCCGATCGATAATCCTCAGGTTATCGATCGGTAGTCCGTGAAGGCCTCCTTGAGGGACTCTGGGTCCCTCAAGGAGGCCTTCACGGACTCGGCAATCGCCACGTGAGACCCCGCGCGGTCAGGCGGCGAAGACCTGCGAGTCGTCGGCGAACGCCTTGAACTCCAGGGCGTTGCCCGCCGGGTCCAGCAGGAACATCGTCCACTGTTCACCGGTCTGCCCCTCGAAGCGGACGTAGGGCTCGATGACGAACGAGGTGCCCGCCGCGCGCAGCCGGTCCGCGAGCTTCCGGAACTCCGGCACGGTGAGGATCAGCCCGAAGTGGGGCACGGGCACGTCGTGGCCGTCGACGGGGTTGTGGATCCGCTGCGGCCGCTCCGGCGCGAGGTGCGTGACGAACTGGTGCCCGTGCAGGTTCCAGTCGATCCAGGTGTCGGAGCTGCGGCCCTGTTCGAGGCCGAGGACTTCGCCGTAGAAGGTGCGCGCGGCGGCGAGGTCGTCGACGGGCATGGCGAGGTGGAAGCGGGGGATGGGGGCGTCGAGGACGGTCATACCCAGGGGATCCTTTCCGGCGGGGCGAGCACTTGTATCAATGTTAACATTAGGACAAGTTCGTGATCGCTACTATCGGGCGGATCCGGCGGGAAGGACGAGGATGAGCGAACCCGGCAGGGTGGTGCCGGCACGTCGTCGCGGGCTGGCGGACGAGGTCGCCGACAGGGTCAGGGACGCCATCTTCGGCGGCGCCTATCCGCCCGGCGCGCAATTGCGCGAGGTCGAGCTTTCGGAAGCGCTCGGCGTCAGCCGCGGCCCGGTGCGTGAAGCACTGCTGAAGCTGGAGCGTGAGGGCCTGGTCCGCAGCGAATGGCATCGCGGTGCGATCGTCACGACGCTGTCCGATGCGGACGTCGCGGAACTCGACAGCCTGCGGTCGGCATTGGAACAGCTTGCCGTCCGGCTCGTGGTCGCGAACGCGCCGGAGACGGACCTGGCCGCGATCGAGGAGGTCGTCGACCGGATGGACCGGGCGCGCGACGAGCACGAGATGGTCCGCTGTGACATCGACTTCCACGACGCGGTGTACGCGGCATCCGGTCACCGGCGGCTCGTCGAGGCGTGGCAGGCGATCCGGTCGCAGGTGTACCTGTTCCTGCTGACCCGGATCGGCGTGAGCTCCGACGGCTACCTCGCGAACATACCGGCCGAGCATCGCCGGCTGGCGGCCGCTCTTCGTGCCCGTGACGCCGAGAAGGCGCTCGAACTGTTCGCTGTCCACCGAGGTGAGGCGTTCGCTGTGCTGACCGGGAAATGAACGAGCCGGACGAATTGGCGTTCAAGGTCTTGACGGCAAGGTTGGCCAAGGCTTAACTCAAGCCCTGAAATAAGACGTGTCCCGGGTCACAGCCCCGGGCGCGGCTTGGCCACTCACCCCGAGGACCATCGATGCGAATCGGAAAGATCGCTCCCGCGCTCGTCCTGGCGCTGGCGGCCGCCGCCACGACGGCGTGCGGCGGCGGCGACACGTCGTCCAGTGCTCCCAAGGAACTCGTGTACTGGGCGTCCAACCAGGGCACCAGTCTCGACAACGACAAAGCCGTCCTGCAGCCCGAACTCGACAAGTTCGAAAGGGCCTCCGGGATCAAGGTCAAGCTCGAGGTCGTCCCGTGGACGGATCTGCTCAACCGGATCCTCGCGGCCACCACCTCCGGCAAGGGGCCGGACGTGCTCAACATCGGCAACACGTGGTCGGCCTCGTTGCAGGCGACGGGTGCGTTCCTGCCGTTCGACGACGCGGCGCTGGAGAAGGTGGGTGGCAAGTCGCGTTTCCTCGGCCCGTCGCTGGCGGCCACCGGGGCGAGCGGGCAGCCGCCGGTCGGCGTACCGCTCTACGGCCAGGCATACGGCCTGTACTACAACAAGAAACTCTTCTCGGCGGCCGGTATCACCGAACCGCCGGCCACCTGGGAGGAACTCGTCGAGGACGGCAAGAAGCTCACCAAACCCGACAAGGGCCAGTGGGGGCTCTCGCTCCAGGCGGGTCAGGTCACCGAGAACAGCCACCACGCGGCGATCCTCGGCGCTCAGCACGGCGCACAGTTCTTCACCCCGGATGGCAAGCCGCAACTGGCTTCGGATCCGTCGGTCGCGGCCGTGCAGCAGTTCGTCGACCTGATGCAGAAGGACAAGATCGTCAATCCGGCCAACGCCGAGTACGCCGATACCGCCAAATCCCTCAAGGACCTGTCGGACGGCAAGGCCGCGATGTTCATGAACCAGGCCTCCGCGGGGTCGTTCAAGAACATCGGGATGGACATGGCGAACCTCGGTGTCGCGCCGATCCCGCTGCCCGCCGCCGCGCCGCCGAACGGCCGGAAGGTGACCAGCTTCGTCGCGGGCATCAACATGGCGGTCTTCAAGAACACCGAGAATCCCGACGCCGCACTGGACTTCGTGAAGTTCATGGTCTCGGCGCCGGAGCAGGCGCTGCTCAACAAGACCTACGGCTCGCTGCCGACCGTCCAGGACGCCTACAGTGACGCGGCGTTCCAGGCCGAAGACGTCAAGGTCTTCCAGAACGTACTCGCGAATTCGGCCGAGCCGATGCCGCAGGTTCCGCAGGAGTCGCAGTTCGAGACCCTGATCGGCACCGCGATGAAGGCGATGTTCGCCGATGTCGCCGCGGGCAAGCCGGTCGACGGAGCCAAGATCCGGGACCAGCTGAACCAGGCGGACCAGCAGATCGCGGCCGGTGGTTGATGCCGACCGCTCTCGACGACGCCCCGGCCCTGAAGCCGGCCGGGGCGTCCCGTCCGCGGCGCGCCCGGCGCAACCGGCGCGGCATCGCGCTGCCGTATCTGCTCCTGCTCCCCGCGATCCTGCTCGAACTGCTCGTCCACGTGATCCCGATGATCGCCGGGCTCGTGATGAGCTTCTTCAAGCTCACACAGTTCTCCATCCGGGACTTCTCGTCCGCCCCGCCGGCGGGGCTGGACAACTACAAGTTCGTCCTGGACTTCGACTCGGCGGCGGGGAAGGCGCTGCTCGGCTCGTTCTGGATCAGCATCCTGTACACCGTCCTCTCGGTGGGGTTCTGCTGGCTCTTCGGCACCTCGGCCGCCGTGCTGATGCAGAAGAACTTCCGGGGGCGCGGTCTGCTCCGGACCCTGTTCCTGGTGCCGTACGCGCTGCCGATGTACGCCGCCGTGATCACCTGGTCGTTCATGTTCCAGAAGGAAACGGGCCTGGTGAACGACTTGCTGGGCACCGACTCCTTCTGGCTCATCGGGGACAACAGCTTCTGGTCACTGGTGGTGGTCTCGGTCTGGCGGAACTGGCCGTTCGCGTTCCTGATCGTGATGGCCGGGCTCCAGAATATCCCCGGCGAACTGTACGAGGCGGCGGCCATCGACGGCGCGGGCTGGTGGCGGCAGTTCCAGGCCATCACCCAGCCGATGCTGCGCCCGGTCAACCAGGTACTGCTGTTGGTGCTGTTCCTGTGGACCTTCAACGACTTCAACACGCCGTATGTCCTTTTCGGAGCATCCGCGCCGAAGGAGGCGTCGCTGATCTCGATCCACATCTACCAGAGCTCCTTCGTGACCTGGAACTTCGGGCTCGGCTCGGCGATGTCGGTGCTGTTGCTGCTCTTCCTGCTCCTCGTCAGCACCGTCTACTTGGGACTGACCGCACGGAGGAGAAACGCCGTTGTCTGAGCCACGCTGGGTCCCGTGGGCCCGCCGATTCGTCCTCGGCTTCCTCGCCCTGTTCACGCTGGTGCCGCTGTACGTGATGGTTTCGTCGTCGCTGAAGCCGCTCGGGGACGTGCAGGGCACCTGGGAATGGGTGCCGACGACGCTGACCGTCCAGCCGTTCTTCGACATCTGGGAGACCATCCCGCTGGCCGAATATTTCGTGAACAGCCTGGTCATCTCCGGCTCGGCCGCGATCCTCTCGGTGGTGATCGCGATCTTCGCGGCGTACGCCCTGAGCCGGTTCCGCTTCCGTGGCAGGAACTTCTTCAAGATGACCGTGCTGTCCACCCAGATGTTCCCCGGTATCCTGTTCCTGCTGCCGCTGTTCCTCATCTTCGTCAACATCGGCAACACCACCGGAATCGTCCTGTACGGCTCCAGGCTCGGGCTGATCGTCACCTACCTGACCTTCTCGCTGCCGTTCGCGATCTGGATGCTCGCCGGCTACATCGATTCGATCCCCAAGGAACTCGACGAGGCCGCGATGGTCGACGGCACCGGGCCGTTCGGCGCCCTGATCCGGGTGGTCGTCCCGGCGGCCATGCCGGGCATCGTCGCGGTCGGCATCTACTCGTTCATGACGGCCTGGGGCGAGGTCCTGTTCGCGTCGGTGATGACCGATTCGGGCACGCGGACCCTCGCGGTCGGTCTCCAGGAGTACTCCACCCAGGTCCAGGTGTACTGGAACCAGGTCATGGCCGCGTCCCTGATCGTCTCCGTCCCGGTCGTCGCCGGATTCCTGCTGCTCCAGCGCTATCTCGTCGCCGGGCTCACCGCCGGTGCCGTGAAATGACCAGCCCGTCGCTCCGTACAGAGAGGTCCGCCTTGACTCTGCACCTGCCCGCCGATTTCCTGTGGGGTGTGGCCACCGCCGCGTACCAGGTCGAAGGCGCCGTCGACGCCGACGGCCGCCTCCCGTCCATCTGGGACGACTTCGTCCGGGTCCCTGGTGCCGTCCTGAACGGCGACACCGCCGACGTCGCGTGCGACCACTACCGGCGCTGGCCGGAGGATCTCGCCATCATGAAGCGACTGGGCCTGGACGCCTACCGTTTCTCGGTCGCTTGGCCGCGGGTGATCCCGACCGGTCGCGGCGCGGTCAACGCGGCGGGTCTCGACTTCTACGACCGGTTGGTCGACGCGCTGCTCGAAGCCGGGATCCGGCCGTTCGCCACGTTGTTCCACTGGGACCTGCCTGCCGCGCTGAAGGGCGGCTGGCCCGAGCGCGACACGGCCTATGCCTACGCCGACTACGCCGCCGTCGTGGCGGCTCGGCTGGGGGACCGGGTGAAGGACTGGAACACGGTCAACGAACCGCTGTGCTCGGCTTGGCTCGGTTACCTTGAAGGGCGTTTCGCCCCTGGGATCAAGGATCTCAAGCAAGCTGTCCACGCCTCGCACCATCTCCTGCTCGCGCACGGTCTCGGGGTACAGGTGATCACCGCGAACGCCGCCCAGCCCGCGAACATCGGCCTCGTGGTCAATCTCAGCGGGATCGAGCCCGCCTCGGATTCCGCCGCGGACGTCGAGGCGGCGGCGCGGATGGACGGGCATGTCAACCGCTGGTGGCTCGACCCGTCGAACGGCCGCGGTTATCCCGCGGACATGATCGAGGTCTACGGCGTCGAACCACCCGTGGTCGGTGACGACCTGGAGGTGATCTCGGCGCCGGTCGGTTTCCACGGGCTGAACTACTACTTCCGGCAGATCGTCGAGGACGACCCGGAAGGCCCCGCTCCGCGTGCCCGGCAAGTGCCGGTCGAGGGCGCGGCCACCACCGCGATGGGCTGGGAGATCCACGGGCAGGGCCTGGCGGACCTGATCCACCGGCTCGCCGACGAATACGGCGCCCGCGCCATCTACGTCACCGAGAGCGGGGCCGCCTTCGACGACAAGGTCGCCGAGGACGGGTCGATCCACGACGCCGACCGCATCGCTTACCTGGAGGAACATCTGGGTGCGGTGGCGGGCGCCGCCGAAGCGGGTGCTCCGGTGAAGGGGTACTTCGCCTGGTCGCTGCTCGACAACTTCGAATGGGACAGCGGGCTGAGCAAGCGGTTCGGGCTCGTGCGGGTCGACTACGACACGCAAGTCCGCACCGTGAAGGCGAGCGGGCACCGGTACGCCGAGATCATCGCCGGGCACCGGAACGGCTGACCGGCTTCGTGAATGGTTCGTGCGCGCGGATGGACCGAGGGGTCCGGATTCGTCGCGCGGTACGAACGGACGCCCGCCGAAACCTCCTAGGGTCGCCATGGAAGAGGCGATCCTAGGAGGCGAAGCATGCGGACACTTTTGCGCGGCGGTCGTGTCATCGATCCGGCGACGGGATTCGACGGCACGGCCGACGTGCTGGTATCCGGCGGGGTGGTCACCGCCGTCGGGGAGGGGTTGACCGCGGAGCCGGGCGACGTGGAGATCGACGTCTCCGGGCTCGTCGTCGGGCCGGGCTTCATCGACCTGCACAGCCACGTGCACACCATCGCGGGCCAGCGGCTCCAGGCGATGGACGGCGTGACGACCGCACTCGACCTCGAAGCCGGATTGATGCCGATCGAGCGGGCCTACGCCGAGGCGGCCGCCGCGGGACGCCCGCTGCACTACGGTTTCTCCGCGTCCTGGGGCGCCGCACGGGCACAGGTACTCGCCGGGATCGAGCCCGACGCGAATATCGACAGCGGGCTGGCGGTGCTCGGGAACCCTGCCTGGCAACGGTCTTCGTCACCGAAGGAACTCGCGGCCTGGCTGTCCCTTGTGGACGGTGAGCTGGCCGCGGGCGCGCTCGGCGTCGGTGTGCTGCTCGGCTACGCGCCCGACACCGAACCCGGTGAGTTCCTCGCGCTGGCGCGGCTGGCGAAGGAGGCCGGGGCGCCGACGTACACCCATGTCCGTGAACTGGTCGAGGTGAACCCGGAGACACCGATCGACGGTTCGGCCGAGATCGCGATCGTCGCGGCCGAGACCGGTGCCGCGATGCATCACTGTCACGTCAACAGCACGTCCGGCCATCAAATCGAGCGGGTGCTCGCGGCGCTCGAAGCGGGACGGGCGGCCGGGTCGCGGGTGACCGTCGAGGCCTATCCGTACGGGGCGGGCAGCACGGGGATCGGTGCCGCCTTCCTTTCGCCCGAACGTTTGAAGATGAAGGGTCTGTCCCCGTCCAGCGTGATCATGCTGGAGTCGGGCGAGCGCATCGCCGACGAGGGCCGTCTGCTCCAAGTGCGCGAGGAGGATCCCGGCGCGCCGTGCATCCTGGAGTTCCTCGACGAAAGCAGCCCGCGCGACCTCGGCCTGCTGCGCCAGGCGCTCGCGTTCCCGGACGCCATCGTCGCCAGCGACGCGCTGCCCGTGTACTGGAAGAACGGCACCAGCGAGAGCACCGAATGGCCGCTGCCGCCCGGCGGCGCGACCCATCCGCGCACGGCCGGGACCTACGCCAAGACGTTGCGCTTGATGGTGCGTGAGAGCAAGGCCTGGACCTGGCTGGAGGCGTTCCGGCGCTGCTCCTACCTGCCGGCGCGAGTGCTCGACGAGGTCGCCCCCGGAGCGCTGGCGAAGGGACGGCTGAACGTCGGTGCCGACGCGGACATCGTCGTGATCGACCCGCACGCGATCACCGACGCGGCGACCTATTTCGACTCGACGCGGCCCTCCGTCGGGGTCCGGCACCTGTTCGTCTCCGGTGTCCCGGTCGTGACCGACGGGAATCTGCGCACGGACGCGTTCCCCGGCAAACCGCTGCGGGGTGAGCCGCGATGAGCGACCTGCTCGCCGACATCGAGACGCTGATCCGCTGCGAGTCGCCGTCGTCGGATCACGAAGCGGTGGCCCGCAGCGCCGAAGTGGTCGCCGGAATCGGCCGGAGACTGCTCGGCGCGGACCCGGAGAAGATCGTCATCGACGGTGTCACCCATGTCCGCTGGAGCTTCGGCGCCGGACCGCCGCGTGTCCTGCTGCTCGGCCACCACGACACGGTCTGGCCGCACGGTTCACTGGAGACCCATCCGTTCTCCGTGCGGGACGGCGTGTTGCGCGGACCCGGTTGCTTCGACATGAAGGCGGGGGTCGTGATGGCGTTGCACGCCGCCGCGACCCTGCCCGATCGCGACGGGCTGTCCATTCTCGTCACCGGCGACGAGGAGATCGGGTCGCCGTCCTCCCGCGCGCTGATCGAGGAGACCGCGGCGGGGTGCGACGCCGCGTTCGTGCTGGAGGCGTCGGCCGACGGCGGTGCGCTGAAGTGCCGGCGCAAAGGCGTTTCCCACTATCGGGTGGAAGTGTCCGGCCGCGCCGCGCACGCCGGGCTCGAACCGGAGAAGGGCGTCAACGCGGGGATCGAGATCGCCCATCAGATCCTCGCGGTGGCCGCGCTAGCCGACCCCGATGCCGGGACCAGCGTGACGCCCACGGTCGTTTCGGCCGGAACGACGGTCAACACCGTTCCGGCCGCCGCGGGAGTGGCCGTCGACGTCCGTGTCTGGAACGAGGCCGAACAACTCCGCGTCGACCGGGCCATCCGGGCACTCCGTCCGGTCGTGGAAGGCGCCGAGGTCCGCGTGACCGGCGGGATCAACCGGCCACCGCTCGAAGCGGGTTCGTCGGCGGGACTCTTCGCCTTGGCCGGCGAACTGGCGGAGGAACTCGGGCTCGGAGAGCTGACTTCCGCGTCGGTCGGCGGTGCTTCGGACGGCAACTACACCGCCGGGATGGGCGTTCCGACGCTGGACGGACTCGGCGCCGTCGGTGGCGGGGCGCACGCGGATCACGAACACGTCGTCGTCGCGGAACTGCCGCGCCGTACCGCTTTGCTGGCCGCGCTCGTGGAAAACGTACTCGCGAAGCGGGGTCCGTCCGGTGCGACGAATCCCGCCGGCGAATCTGGTACGGCACGACGGTGACTCGGCCGAGGTGCCGGGAAAGGATTGCCCCGTGACAAATCTTGCTACGAACGCGGAAAGCCCGGCGTCGGTGGCGGTGCGCGACGAGGCTGTCGCCGCCGCGCGGGCCGCGGCCGTGGCTTCGGGCGTCGAAATCCGCGAACTGACCGAGATCGCCGAGCTGGCCGCGGTGGTCGGCCTGTTCGAGTCGATCTGGCGGTCCGGGCCGGGCGGCAGGCCGGTGAGCACGGAACTGCTTCGCGCGATGTCCACGGCCGGGAACTACGTCGCGGGCGCATTCGCGAACGGAGAACTGCTGGGTGCCTGTTTCGGTTTCTTCGGGAACCCCGGAAAGGCGAGCCTGCACAGCCATATCGCCGGCGTCGCCAAGGCGGGGGCGGGCCGCGGGATCGGGCACGCGCTGAAGCTGCACCAGCGCGGGTGGGCACTGTCGCAGGACGTCTCGATGATCACCTGGACGTTCGACCCGCTGGTGCGGCGCAACGCCTACTTCAACCTGGGCAAACTCGGCGCACACCCGATCGGTTACCTGCCCGACTTCTACGGGCCGATGGAGGACGACATCAACGGTTCGGGCGACACCGACCGGCTGATGGTCGGCTGGGATCTCCGGAGCCCGGCGGTCCGCGCCGCCGCCTTCGGCGAACCGGTCCTGATCGACGCGGAAGCGCTGGGCGTGGCGAAGGCGCTCTCCGTCGACTCCGACGGCGGACCGAGCATCGGATCCGCGGACGGGGCGACCGTGCTCGTCGCGGTCCCGCCCGACATCGAACGGTTGCGCCGCACCGATCCCGGTCGCGGCGACGCGTGGCGCGTCGCGCTGCGCGAAGTCCTCGGCGGACTGATGGCGGACAACGCCAGGGTCGCCGGTTTCGATCGTGCCGGCTGGTACGTGATCTCCAAGGAGCAGTCGTGAAACTCAGCGGTGTGGAACTGCGCCGGGTCCGGATGCCGCTCGTGGCCCCGTTCCGGACGTCGTTCGGAACGCAGTCCGAACGGGAACTGCTGCTGGTCCGCGCGGTGACCCCGGTGGGCGAGGGCTGGGGCGAATGCGTCGCGATGGAGGCGCCGCTCTACTCGTCGGAGTACAACGACGCCGCCGAGCACGTGCTGCGGAACCATCTGATCCCCGCCCTGCTGGCGGCCGAGGACGTGACCGCGCACAAGGTGACGCCGTTGCTGGCGAAGTTCAAGGGGCACCGGATGGCGAAGGGCGCGCTGGAGATGGCGGTCCTCGACGCCGAACTCCGCGCGCACGACCGGTCCTTCGCGGCCGAGCTGGGGTCCACTCGCGACTCCGTGGCCTGCGGGGTCTCGGTCGGGATCATGGACTCGATCCCGCACCTGCTCGACGTCGTCGGCGGCTACCTCGACGAGGGCTACGTCCGGATCAAGCTGAAGATCGAACCCGGCTGGGACGTCGAGCCGGTCCGGCAGGTGCGTGAGCGCTTCGGTGACGACGTGCTGCTGCAGGTGGACGCGAACACCGCGTACACGCTGGGCGACGCGCCCCTGCTGTCCCGGCTCGACCCGTTCGACCTGCTGCTGATCGAGCAGCCGCTCGAAGAAGAGGACGTGCTCGGCCACGCCGAACTGGCCAAGCGGATCCGGACGCCGATCTGCCTCGACGAGTCGATCGTCTCGGCCAAGGCCGCCGTGGACGCGATCAAGCTCGGCGCCTGCCAGATCGTCAACATCAAACCGGGCCGGGTCGGCGGTTACCTCGAAGCCCGCCGGGTGCACGACGTCTGCGCGGCGCACGGGATCGCGGTGTGGTGCGGCGGGATGATCGAGACCGGGCTCGGCCGGGCGGCCAACGTCGCACTCGCCTCGCTGCCCGGATTCACGTTGCCGGGGGACACCTCGGCGTCCGGCCGGTTCTATCGCACCGACATCACCGAGCCGTTCGTGCTCGACGCCGGGCACCTGCCGGTGCCGACCGGGCCGGGCCTCGGGGTGACTCCGATTCCGGATCTTCTGGACGAGGTCACCACGGAAAAAGCGTGGATCGGTTCGTAGCTTTCTACGAATTCCGGGGTTAGATTTGGTCGGATCGAACCGGTCGGTTCGGCGAGATCGGGTCTAACTTCGGGGGGTGCTGACACCGGTGCCCAGCAAGCCGCATACGAGTTTGGGGCGCGTCCTCGAAGACCTCGGGGACGTGCTCCTGGAACCGGTCGCGGTCGGCCGGACCACCCGCAAGCAGCTCGGCGGGGTGGTCATCCACGATCCGCACGACGAATCCGACATCCCTGGCGGTGCCGTCGTGCTCGGCGTCGGGGTGCGGGATCAGGACGAAGTCGTCCGCCTCCTGCACGACGTGGGTGCGAGGGGCGCGGCGGCGCTCGTCGTCCGCTCTCCCGTCACCCCGGCGCCGGAACTCCGGCGTGCCGCGGAGTCGTCCGGGGTAGCCCTGCTGGGGCTGGCGCGCGGTGCGTCCTGGGCGCAGCTCGCCGCCATGCTCAGGACGTTGCTCGCCGAGGAGGACGTCGGCGAGGTCTCGCCGCAGACCCTCGGTGGAATGCCTTCGGGTGATCTCTTCGCATTGGCCAACGCGATCGCCGCGCTCATCGACGCGCCGGTGACCATCGAGGATCGCAACAACCGGATCCTCGCGTTCTCCGGGCGCCAGGACGAAGCGGACCCGTCCCGGGTGGAAACGATCCTCGGCAGGCAGGTGCCGGAGCGGTTCGCCCGCGGCCTCGAAAGGGACGGCGTCTTCGAGAAGCTGTACCGAGACCATGCGCCCGTGTACGTCGATCCGCAGCGGTACGACGACAGTGCCATCGCGCTGCCCCGGGTGGCGCTCGCCGTCCGCGCCGGCGACGAGGTGCTCGGATCGATCTGGGCCGCGGTGCGGGAACCGCTCAGTGACGAGCGGACCCAGGCGCTGATCGACGCCGCGAAGCTCGTCGCGTTGCACCTGCTCCGGCTGCGCGCGGGCGCCGACGTCGAACGGCGGCTGCGCGCGGATCTGGTGAGCACGGCACTCGAAGGAGGCTCCGGCGCACCGGAGGCCATCGCCCGGCTCGGGTTGCTCGGCCAGCCTTTGATCGTGCTCGCCATGGGGCTGCTCGGCGCACCCGACCCCGAGGACGATCTCCGGCTGGTCGCGGACCGCCAGCGGGTCGCCGACGCGCTGGCCATGCACCTGAGCGCTGTCCAGCCTCGGTCGGCCGTCGCGCTGGTCGGCGACGTCGCATACGGCATCCTCCCGATGCCCGGCGGTCAGGCCGACTGCCAAGAGCGTTCGGTACGGGTCGCGTCGACCTTCCTGGAGCGGACGGGACGCCGGGCGGCCGCCGCGATCGGCATCGGACCGCTCGCGCTGGACGCCTCCGGTCTCCACGCCTCCCGCGACGGTGCGGACCGGGCGTTGCGCGTGCTGCTCACCAACGGCGGCGCGAAACGCGTCGCGACCGCCGAAGACGTCCATGTCGACGCGCTCATGCTGGAGCTGGCCGACCTCGCCGCGGCCAGGGGAGACGTCGCGACGGGACCGGTCGCGCGGTTGCTCGCCTACGACGCCCAGCACCAGTCACAACTGGTGCACACCCTCCGGTGCTGGCTGGACGCGTTCGGCGACATCGGAGCCGCGTCCGCGTCGGCCTACGTCCATCCGAACACCTTCCGCTACCGGTTGCGGCGCCTGGCCGAAGTCGGCGAGATCGACCTCGACGACGCGGGGGAGCGGTTCGCCGCGATGCTGCAATTGCGGCTGCTGCCCCGTGACGCGCGGACCGGGCCGCCGGGCGCCGAAGACTGACCTTCGGTCTCCCGGCCCGAAACGACGGCCGATTGTTCGTGTGATCGCACGAACTCCGCTCGGCGGCCGCGTTTCAGAATGAGTGATCGGCGCCACGCTCGCGCCGTTCTCCCTTTCTCTTCCGAAGATCCCGCGGAGGCGCCATGACGGCAGTGGTCAATGAGGACACCTGGACAGCACGGCGGATCAACCGGACCGCGCTCATCACCATGGTGGTGATGGTGTTCGCGTGGGCGGTCGACTACATCGACCGGTTCTCGATCGGGATGGCGCTGCCGATGATCGGCGCCGAGTTCGAGCTCAGCAAGACCGAACAGGGCTGGCTCGTCACCGTGTTCGCGCTGGTGTACATGGTCTGCCAGATCCCGGCGGGCTTCCTCGCCGACCGGTACGGCTCGCGGGGGCCGATGCTGGTCACGCTGCTGCTCTGGTCGGCGTTCACCGCGATGACCGGGATGGCGGGCACCTTCGGCATGCTGCTCGTCGTCCGCGGGCTTTTCGGTGTGTGCCAAGGGCTTTTCCCGGCAGCGTCGTTCAAGGCGATCGCCGAACGGACCACCCCAGGGAACCGCGCGACGGTGACCGGCGTGATGCTGTCCGCGGGCGGTATCGGTGCCGGCCTGGCACCGCTGATCGTCGGCCCGCTGCTGATGGCGGTCGGCTGGCGGCACACGTTCTTCTGGATGGCGGGGGTCGGCGCGCTCATCGGCGTGGCCGTGTGGACGATCCTGCCCAAGGCGCTGCCCGAAAGGCTGAGCAGCCTTCCGCGCGACGAGGTCAAAACCCCTGAGGTGTCCCGGAAACAGGTGCTGAAGTCCCCGGTGATCTGGAAGTTCACCCTGCTGTTCTGCGTCACCAACATGCTCAACTACGGGATGATCACCTGGGTACCCAGCTACCTGCTGGAGTCCAGGGGGTTGTCGTTGAGCCAGACCGGGGTACTGGCCGCGATCCCGATGCTGGTCAGCATCGGCACGACCATCCTCGGCGGCTGGCTGTTCGACCGGTACTTCCACGATCACGGCCGCTGGTACCTCGGCTCGATCGCGATGGTGACCGTGGTGCTGCTGACGTTGATGGTGAACGCGGACAGCACCACGGAGTTCACCGTCTACGAGACGCTCGCCCTCGCTGTCTTCGGCATGGCGACGATGGCCGTTTTCGGCCTGCCGCTGCGCGTACTGCCCACGGCGGTCACCGGGATCGGCATGGGGGTGATGAACTTCGGCGGTCAGGTGGCGGGCGCCGTCGCCCCGGTGGCGATGGGCTGGCTCGCCGACACTTTCTCCTACACCGCCGCGTTCGGTTTCCTCATCGGCACCACCTTCCTCACCGCCGTGATGGCGTTCTGGGTGCCGCAGAACCCGGCGCAGTTTTCGTTCGCTCCGGCGGAAACCCGCACCGGATCTTGACCCCGCTGCGGTCACTCGGCGCGTGTCGCGAGTCGGGACGGCGTTCACGCGCCTCGCTCTGCCCAGCTGCCACAGAAGGCGTTGCGAAAGCCACTTTCGCAACCTTCAACGTTGCGAAAGTGGCTTTCGCATCACGCGTCCCCAGCCCACTTCCCCTTGACCAGACAGGAGTCCCATGCGCACAGCGTCCGAAGTCCTCGAAACGATCAACGAACGAGCGAAGGCGGCAGGCGTCCGGGTCCGGCTGCACGCGGCCGAAATCGACGGCACCCGGCGGTTCGGGGTGGACGAGCAAGCCCCCGTCGTCACGGCGTCGGTCTTCAAGGTCCCGGTCGCGCTGGAACTGGCGAAGCAGGGCGCCGAGGGCGGGCTCGACCTCGGCGAGCGGATCACCGTCCCACCCGGACACCCCACGCCGAGCCCGTACGGCCTCGCCACGTTCCGGCATGAGATCTCGATGTCCTGGTACGACCTCGCGATCCTGATGATCGGCATCAGTGACAACGTCGCCACCGACCTGATCCTCGACCGCGTCGGGAAGGACTCGACGGAGAAAACCTTGCGCGGCCTCGGATTCGAGCACACCACCGTGTCACAGGACTGCGGAGAGACGCTCGGCGGCATCGGCGAGGACCTCGGGATCTCCTACGAGGACGACGAAAGGCTGCTGACCGAACTCCCGATGGAGCGGATCGCCTCGTTGCGCGCGCTCCAGCCGGAACACAGTTGTGCCACGACGGCCGAAGAGATCACCCGGCTGCTCGGAATGATCTGGCGCGACGAGGCCGCGTCGCCGACCGCGTGCGCGGACGTCCGGCGCTGGCTGGAGCTCCAGGTATGGCCGCACCGGCTCCGGTCCGGGTTCCCGGACGACGGGATCCGCGTCAGCGGCAAGACCGGGACGCTTCCGTCGGTGCGCAACGAGGTCGGCGTGGTCGAATATCCCGATGGCGGCCGGTATGCGGTGGGGGTTTTCACCGACGCCGTCGACGCGCGGTCACGCGTGCCGGAGCGGGACGCGTTCATCGGGTTCGCCGCGGCACAGGCCGTCGAATGGCTCAGGCTTTGCGCCGCGCGAGATGGCGCATGATCAGAAGGACGATGCACACGACCGCGACCGCGCCGGCGATCATGCGGAGGGTCCAGTCCAGTCCCGCGAACTGGCCGATCGAGTTGGTGGCCGCGCTGCCGAGGAGGACGAGCCAGAGGGAGGTGGTGATCAGTGCGCCGCCGCGCTTTTCGGTGTCGTTCATGAAGAAGACGCTACGGTTCGGCAGAGCGGGCGACCAGGGGAGTGGCCCCCGTCGCGAGGTGGTGCTGGCGCTACCCCGCCGAACGAAGGAGGAGTCTCAGCGTGGCGATCCAGCGGATGGACAACGTCCTCATCGTCGTCGAAGACCTTGACGCGGTCATCGCGTTCTTCGTCGAGCTAGGAATGGAGCTGGAGGGCAAGGGACCACTCGAGTGGCCGGGAGCGGAACGGGTCATCGGGCTCGAAGACGTCAGCCAGGACGTCGCGATGCTGCGGATCCCGGACGGTCCCGGCCGGATCGAGCTGGCGAAGTTCCATCGGCCGAAGGCCATCACGTCCGAGCCGAAGGACGCTCCGGCGAACACGCTGGGGATCCGTCGCGTCATGTTCGCGGTGGACGACATCGACGACGTCGTCGCCCGCCTGCGTGCCCACGGCGCGGAACTCGTGGGTGCGGTGGAACGGTACGAGGACATCTATCGGCTCTGCTACGTCCGGGGTCCCGAAGGCATCGTCGTCGGACTGGCGGAAGAACTCGGAAGCTAGTGAGTGGCTTGTCCGGTCCGTCAAGGCCTCCTTGAGGGACCCAGAGTCCCTCAAGGAGGCCTTCACGGACCGGTTTGGGATCAACCGCCGCCTAGG
This sequence comes from Amycolatopsis sp. TNS106, assembly GCF_019330265.1. NCBI lineage: Bacteria > Bacillati > Actinomycetota > Actinomycetes > Pseudonocardiales > Pseudonocardiaceae > Amycolatopsis > Amycolatopsis sp. TNS106. Next base: position 1,588,600 of record NZ_CP024972.1, read on the forward strand.
TGGATACCTATGACCTCAGCCCTTGCCGCCCAGGTAAGCCAGTACCGCCAAGACCCGCCGGTGCCCGCTGTCCTCCGGCAACCCGAGTTTCGCGAAGATGTTCCGGATGTGCTTGTGCACCGCGCCGTCGCTCACCACCAGCAGTTCGGCGATGGTCGTGTTGTTGTAGCCCTCCGCCATCAGTCCGAGGACCTCGCGTTCCCGCGCGGTCAGCCCTTCGAGGGGGTCGGTCGCCCGGCGGTGCGCCATCAGCTGGGTGATGACCTCGGGGTCCATGGCCGTCCCGCCCTTGACGACCCGGTCCAGCGCGTCGAGGAACTTCTCGACCTTCCCGACCCGCTCCTTGAGCAGGTACCCGACGGCGCCCTTGCCGTCGGCGAGGAGTTCCGCCGCGTAGCCGGTTTCGACGTGCGCGGACAGCACGAGCACGGGCAGCCCGGGATACATCTTCCGCGCTTTGACGGCGGCGCGGAGACCTTCGTCCGTGTGGGTCGGCGGCAGCCGGACGTCGGTGATGACCGCGTCGGGCCGGTCCTTGGTGACCAGTTCGAGGAACTCGTCCACGTCGTCCACGGCCGCGGCGACGTCGATGCCCGAGGTGTTGAGCAGCATGACCAGGCCTTCGCGCAGCAGCGCGTCGTCCTCGACGATCACGACCCGCATGGCAACTCCACTTTCAGTACGGTCGGCCCACCGGCGGGGCTGGACAGTTTCAAGGTCCCGTCGAACGCCTCGGCCCGTTTGCGGATCCCGGACAGGCCGCTGCCCGCGGCTTCGTCGGCGCCGCCGTGGCCGTCGTCGCGGATCTCGATGAGCAGGGTGTCGGCGGTACCGTCCAGGGTGATCCAGGCCTCTTCGGCGCCGGAATGTTTGGTGATGTTGGCCAGCATCTCGGCGACCACGAAGTAGGCGGCCGCTTCGACGGCGGCGGGACGGCGGCTGCGGGTGCGAACGTCCACTGTGCACGGAACCGGGCAGCGATCGGCCAGCGCGGTGACCGCGCCGTCGAGGCCGCGGTCGGTCAGCAGCGGCGGATGGATGCTGCGCACGACGGTCCGGAGTTCGGCCAGTGCACCGGTCGCGGTGTCCTGTGCCTTGCCGAGCAGTTCCCTCGCCCGCTGCGGATCCTTGTCGAAAAGCGAATCCGCGATCCCCAACTGCAGGACCACGGCGGCGATCCTCGCCTGTGTCCCGTCGTGCAGGTCCCGTTCGAGACGACGGAGTTCGGCGCCGTGCGCTTCCAGCGCGGCAGCACGCGACGCGGCCAGTTCGACGACGCGGTCGGTCAGCACGACGCCTGGTGCGGGCGCGAGCAAACGGCGCGCGATGGAGGCCTGCCATCGGGCGACGCGCGGGAACACGAAGATCAGCGCGATCATGCCTGCGCCGGTGATCGCGCTGAGCGCCGCCAGCGGCCACGACGTGACCATGAACCCGAGTGAGCTTTCCACCCCGCCGGGCACCGTCGGCCAGACGAACGCCGTGACGATCTGCCGGAGCCCGCCGAGCGGCAGCGAGATGGCGAAGATGCCGATGACGAAACCGGTGGCACCGTGGAAGCCGAGCCAGCCCAGATCCCGCCGCGAGGCGGGGTCGGTCACCGGGTTCCCGGAGCGGTACGGCTCAGGGATCGGCTCACCCAGCAGGCGCGCGGCCCGCCGTCGTTCGAAGTTGACCGGACGGCGGATCAGCTGGAGCGCGACGGGCAACGCCGGGATCCCGACGCCGAACGGGCACATCAGCAGCACGAACAGCATGCCGACGAGGACGAACCAGGCGAACATGGAGGAGGCCGCGCCGACCGCCAGGTACCGGATCGCGGACCAACAGGACTGGAGCCGCGTGATCACCGGGACAGTCTCCCATCCCGCCGGTCACGGCTCTCAGCCCGTGGTGCGTGAAGTCCTTTGCGATACTCGGGGCATGATCTTGATCGTCCTCAAAGCACGGATCCGTCCCGAGAAGCGAACCGAGTGGCTGGCCGGTATCGAGCGCTACACGCAGCAGGTGCGCAGCGAACCCGGCAACGTCTCGTTCGACTACTACCAGAACGCCGGTGACGAGCACGAATTCGTCCTCGTCGAGGTGTTCGCCGACAGCGCCGCCGGTGACGCGCACGTCGCGACGCAGCACGCGCAGGACTTCTTCCCGTTCATGTCGACCGTCGTCGCGGAGAAGCCCCGGATCAACTACCAGAACCTCGACGGCGACGCCTGGTCGGAGATGGCCGAGGTCACGCCGGTCGACTAGGCGGTGTCCTGGCGGTGCGGTCGATGATGTCGGCCAGCGTCGCCGCGGCTTCTTCGGGGATCCAGTGGCTGACGCCGGTCAGGACTTCGAGCCGGTAGGCGGCGTCGACGTACTGGCCGGCGAGTTCGGCACTTCGCCGGGACAGTGCGGTGTCGCCGTCGCTCCAGACGTGCGCGGTCGGCACGGTGACCCGGGTGCGGAGGGCAGCCGGGTGCTGGAAGGGCATCGCGCGGTACCAGTTCAGCCCGCCGGTGAGGGCTCCACCGCGGACGATGTCCCGGCGGACCTGCTCGATCTGGGCTGGGGTCATCCCGGTGCCGGTCAGCGTGCGGTCCAGCACGCGTGGCAGGCGCCGGAGGACGAATTCCGGCAGCCAGGGCAGCTGGAACAGGAACATGTAGTACGACCGGGCGAGCTGGTCGCTGGTGAGCATCGCGCGCAGGAACGCTCCGGGATGCGGGACCGACACGGTGGTCAGCGACCTGACCAGGTCCGGTCGTCGTGCCGCCGTCGACCAGGCGGCGACGGCACCCCAGTCGTGTCCGACGAGGTGGACCGGCCCCGAGCCGAGGGTCTCGATGAGAGCGACGGTGTCGGCCACGAGACGGCCGGACCGGTAGGCGAACCGGCCTCGCGGCCGGGCACGGGGTGAGTAGCCGCGCTGGTCGGGCACGATCGTGCGGTATCCCCGCTGGTGGAGCTGGGCCGCGGTGTCGGTCCAGGAGGCGCCCGTCTGTGGGAAACCGTGCAGCAGGACGACGACGGCGCCGTCGAGCGGGCCGGTGTCCCGGACGTCGAAGACGAGTCCGTCGTGGTCGAAGGTGGCGATGCGGCGGGCCGCGGTCATGGGCGGATCTCCCCTTCTTTCGTGGACTTCCTCTATATGTTACCTTGAGTAACAGTGAATCGCGGTAACAGGTAGCCGCGCACTCTGTCGACGTCGTCAGGGAGGTCCGTATGACCAGCACCGATGTGCCACGCGCCGCGGCAACGGCCGGGGCAGGCCGCCACGAGACCGCGCAGCGGCTCCTCGATTCGTCCGCGATGCTGTCCTACGACCCCGCCACCGAAGTGGACTGGGAGACGCCGCTGGACAAGAACTTCCACGGCGCCAGCCCGGAGTGGAGCACGCTCTACGGCACGAGCTACTGGGCCGAGATGAGCACGGAGCAGCAGAAGGAACTCACGCGCCAGGAAGCCGCTTCGGTCGCGAGCACCGGCATCTGGTTCGAGATGATCCTGCAGCAGATGGTGCTCCGCGACTTCTACGCCAAGGACCCGACCGACCCGGCGTTCCAGTGGGCGCTCACCGAGATCGCCGACGAATGCCGTCACTCGATCATGTTCGCCCGCGGCGCGGAGAAGCTCGGCGCACCCCCGTACCGTCCGCGCAAGCTCGCCGTCGAACTCGGCCGGATCTTCAAGGCGACGGCGACCGGCGAAGCGGCGTACGCGGCCATTCTCGTCGCCGAAGAGGTCCTCGACGTGATGCAGCGCGATTGGATGCGAGACGAGCGTGTGGTCCCGTTCGTGCGCACCATCAACAACATCCACGTGGTCGAAGAGTCCCGGCACATGAAGTTCGCCCGCGAGGAGACGCGGGAGCAGCTGGAGGGCGCGGGTTTCGTGCGCCGCCGGATCAACGCGCTGGTCATCGCCATCGCGTCGTACTTCATCGTCAGCAGCATGATCAATCGCGACGTCTACAAGAACGCTGGGCTCGACACCAAGCGCGCCTTGCGTGAGGCGAAGGCCAACGAGCACCACAAGGCGATGATGCGGTCGAGCTGTGCGGGCCTGATGGAGTTCCTCGGCTCGTGCGGGCTGCTCACCCGCCCCGCGCTGGTGTTCTACAAGCGGGCGAACCTGATCTGACATGGCCTTCGCGATCACCCAGACCTGCTGCAACGACGCCACCTGTGTGTCGGTCTGCCCGGTCAACTGCATCCACCCGACGCCGGACGAGCCCGACTTCGGCACCACCGAGATGCTCTACGTCGATCCGGCCTCCTGCATCGACTGCGGAGCCTGCGCGGACGCCTGCCCGGTGGACGCGATCTTCCCCGCGGACCTGCTGACCGGATCGCTCAAGGTCTACGCGGGCATCAACGCGGACTTCTACGCCGACCGGGAGACCGTCCCTTCGGCGGATCCGGCGCCGAACTTCCACCGGTGGGCCCCGCCGACGTTCGACCGGGCCATCCCGAGCGACTTCGCGCCGCCCGACATCGCCGTCGTCGGCACCGGCCCGGCCGGCATGTACGCCGTCGAGGACCTGCTCCTCCACACGAACGCGCGAGTCACCCTGATCGACCGGCTGCCGGTCGCGGGCGGCCTCGTCCGCTACGGCGTCGCCCCGGACCACCCCGCCACGAAGCGGATCGGCGAGACGTTCTCGCGTCTCCACGAGCATCCGCGGCTGCGGATGCGCCTGGGCACCGAGGTCGGCCGTGACGTGTCCGTGGACGAGCTCGCCGAGCGCCACGACGCGGTCGTTTACGCGGTGGGTGCCTCGTCCGCCCGCGGTCTCGGTCTCGAGGGCGAAGAACTGCCCGGCAGCATCGCCGCGACCACCGTCGTCGCCTGGTACAACGGTCATCCGGACGTGCCCGCGAACGCGGTGGACCTGTCCGCGGAACGGGTCGTGCTGGTCGGCACCGGGAACGTCGCGCTCGACGTCGCCCGGATCCTGACCGCGGACCCCGGCGACCTCGCCGGGACCACGATCGCCCCGCACGCGCTGGAACGGTTGCGCGGCAGCAAGATCCGGGAAGTCGTGCTGCTCGCCCGGCGCGGGCCGGAGGACGCCGCCTACACCTCACCGGAGCTGCTGGCGCTGGCGGGGCGCGCCGACGTGCCGCTCGTCGTCGACGCCGCGGACCCGCGCACCACGACCGCGATCGACGCGGGCGCCGGAAAGGCGGCGCTGCTGCGCGAACTCGGCCGTGAGACCGTCGACTGGACGGCGCCGCCGGGCTCGGACGGACGCCGGATCGTCCTGCGCTTCCACTCCGCGCCCACCGGGATCATCGGCGACACCCAGGTGCGGGGCCTGCGCGTCACGGGCCCGGACGAATCGGTCGAAATCGCGGCGGGTCAGGTCGTGCGCGCGGTCGGCTATCGAGGCGTGCCGGTGCCGGGTCTTCCGTTCGACGACACCCGAGGCACGATCCCGAACACCGCCGGCCGGGTCGACGGACTGAGCGGCGCCTACGTGGTCGGCTGGATCAAACGCGGTCCCTCGGGTGGTATCGGCGCGAACCGCACTTGTGCGCGGGAGACCGTGGCGACCCTGCTGGAGGACATCACGTCCGGCAGGTTGCCGGTGCGGGAGCGACGGTCGCCAGTGGCCGCGCTGGCCGCACGGTTCCGGCGGCGCTGAGCTCCCTGGCGGTTTCGCGGGTGGGTTGCGAAAGCCACTTTCGCGACGTCTGATGTCCCGAAAGTGGCTTTCGCGACACGAGCACCAGGACTGAGCTACGGCGCGGCCACCCGGCGGTTCAGCATCACCGGCAGCGCACGATGCCCGTTGGAGATGAACGAGTCGAGGTGCCGCATCGCGTCGGGAGAGGTCGCGAGGGTCAGGTCCGGGAAGCGCGCGAACAAGGCCGGAAGGGCGATCGCGGCCTCCAGCCGGGCCAGCGGAGCGCCGATGCAGTAATGCGCGCCGTAGCCGAACGCGACGTGCGCTTTGTCGGCGCGGGTGACGTCGAACGCGTCGGCGTCGTCCCCGTGCACCGCCGGGTCGCGTCCGGCGGCGGCGTAACCCGCCAGAATCGCGTCGCCCTGCCGGATGACGACATCGGCGACGGTGATGTCCTCGACGGCGTAGCGCAGCGGCAGATTGGCCACGGGGGCTTGCCAGCGCAGCGTTTCCTCGATGGCGTCAGCCCAGGAGACCTTGCCGTCGCGGATCATGGCGAGCTGGCCGGGATGGGTCAGCAGGGCCGTGATGGCCTGGTCGAGGAGATTGACGGTGGTTTCGTGGCCCGCCGAAATGAACAGGATCAGGGTGTCGAGGAGTTCCGTTTCGTCCAGCCGGGCGCCGTCGTCCTGGGTGTGCGCGGCGATGAGTGCGGTGGTGAGGTCCTCGCCGGGGTTCGTCCGCTTCTCGGCGACGAGTTCGGTGAAGATCGAGTGGATGTCCTGGTAGGCGGCCAGCATCGCCTCTTGGCTCGCCGAGGTGCGGAAGAAGACGTCGACGGAATGGCGCAGTCTGCCGCGCGCGGAGTCCGGTACGCCGAACAGGTGGCAGATCACTTCTATGGGCACCGGGTAGGCGAAATTCTCCCGCAGGTCAACGGGTTCGCCTTCGGGCAGGGCTTCGAGGCCGGTCAGCAGGCCATCGACGATCCGGGTGATCCACGGTTCCAGCGTGGCGATCCGGCGGGCCGTGAAAGCCTGTGTGACGAGCGAACGCAGCCTTTTGTGGTCGGTGCCGTAGGCGGTGAACATGTTCCGCACCGAGACCCACACCAGCAACGGCCAGTCCGCGCTGACCTCGGCCAGCGCCGGCCAGTGCTGACGCGCGTCTTTGGACACGCGCGGGTCGCTGAGCAGGTCGCGCAGCAGTTCATGACTCGTGACCGACCAGGCCACCACGCCGCCCGGTAACTCCACCCGGGTGATCGGGCCACGCTCGCGCAAGCGCTCGTTCTCGGCGTGGATGTCGTGGCCGTGCGGATCCAGCACCAGGGGACGCGTCACCGGGGATCACCCTTTCTCGGCGGAGCGGACCGAATCCACCCTGCCAGCGGAGCGGTCGCCCGGCTATTCGCCATTCGGTGACGAGTTGCGCTCAGTACAGCTCGATGACGAGCCTGTCGGTGAGCGCGCGCGAGACGCAAAGCGCCATCTGGCTTTCGCGATCGGCGGCGGTCAGGCAGTTGTCCCGATGGTCCGGGGTGCCCTCCAGCACGCCGGACACGCACGAGCCGCAAATGCCCTCCTCGCAGGACTTGAAGACCTCGATGCCGTTGTCCTCGAGGACCGACAGGATGGATTTCCCGGCCGGTACCTCGAATTCCTCACCGGTGTCGAGTTCGACGGTGAGCGGGCGGTCGGCCGACGTGTCCACCTCGGTGGCTTCGAAATGCTCGACGTGCACGTGGTCCGCGCCGACGACCGGACCGAGCACGTCGCCGACCTGCCGCATGAAACCGTCCGGGCCACAGGTGTAGACGTGGACCGACGGCGTCAGGTCTTCGGCGATCGCCCGCAGGACGGCGGGATGCCCGGCGCGGGGAACGCCGAAATGAGTCCGCACCCGGTCGGCGAACTCCACCTGTTCTTCCAGCAACCGCACGAATGCCGCGGTTTCGCGGGAGCGGGCGAAATAGTGCAGCTCGAATTCACTGCCCCGGCCGTGGAGCTCGTAGGCCATCGACAGCAGCGGAGTGATGCCGATACCGCCTGCGACGAGGACGTGCCGGTCCGCGTCTTCGGCGACCTTCAGCAGATTGCGTGGTTTACCGATCTTCAGGTGATCACCGACCGAAACCTCGTGCAGGGCCAAGGATCCGCCGCGCGAGTCCGGTTCCCGTTTGACGGCGATGAGGATCGAACGCGGGTCGTCGGGGGTGCCGCACAGCGAATACTGCCGCAGCACCCCCGTCGGCCCGACCACGTCGACGTGCGCCCCCGCCCGGTACCGGACCCGAAGTGGCTCGTCGTCTTGCCGGACCAGGCGCAGAGTACGGATTTCCGGCGTCTCTTCGGTGATTTCGACGACGCGGAAGAGAACGTTCGTCATCTGGGAGCCTCCTGGTCAGCGCATGAACAGGCCGCCGTTCGCGTCCCAGCAGGCGCCGGTGACGGAGGCGGCTTCGGGGGAGGCGAGCAACGCCACCATTTCGGCGATGAACGTCATGCTGCCCAGCCGGCCCACCGGGATCCCGGCCTTCAGCCGGTCGAGGTTCTCCTCGCCGACAAGACGATGGACCATGGGGCTGTCCTGCGGGCCGGGGGACACCGCGTTCACGGTGACACCCTTGGCGGCGAGCTCGCGGGCGAACACCTTGGTCGCCGTCAGGACCGCGCCTTTGGACGACGCGTAGTGCCCGCCGGTCGTGGTGCCGCCGTTCTGCCCCGCCAGGGAGGCCATGTTCACGATCCGGCCGTACCCGGTCTCGGCCATATGCGCGCCGAACAGCTGACAGGCGTGGAAGGTGCCGTTGAAGTTCGCCGTCATCACCTCGTCGAGTTCCTGCGGTGTGATCTCCAGCAACGGCCGCGCCTGCGTGCGGGCGGCGTTGTTCACCAGAACCTGGACCCCGCCGAAGTCACCGAGCACCGACGCGAGCAACTGGTCGATGTCGGGGCGGCTGGCGACGTCGACGCGATAACTCTGAGCGTGCGCCCCGGTCCGGTCCAGTTCGGTCGCGAGTCGCTTCGCGGCCGCTTCGTCGAGGTCGGCGATCGCCACCCGGTGGCCGCCGCCGTGCAGCCGCCGGACGATCTGCTCGCCGAGCCCGGTCGCCCCGCCGGTGATCACGGCGACCGGCGCGGGCCCGCTCACAGCAGGAATCCCGCGGCGGGAACGGCTTCCTCGGCGTCGACCAGCCGGACTACCTTGCGGGCGAAGCGATCCTCATCGCCGCTGGCGCCGAGGCGGACGACGTAATCGACGTCCGCGGCCCAGAGGTCGTGGCGGCCGCGCTTGTACGCCACGATGATCTGGGCGGCCTTGAGCGTGACCGACCGGTCGTCGACCTCGGCGGGGACGAAGCGCGAGACGGTCCGCACGGTGATCGCCGAGTCGACCGCGGCGAGCGCGTAGCCTTCGGTCATCCGCCGCACGCGCAGCCCTCGCATCCGGGCGTCGTCGTGGACCATGTTGAGGACGTCGTCGAAGTCCTCGGCGTCGCGCTCGATCGGGATGATGTACATCCCGTCGTCGGCGTAAAGCCGTTGCCAGGACTCGTAGTCCTTGGCGTCCAGCAACGCGGCCTCACGCCAGGCCAGCTCGATCGCGCGGACCACCCGCGGATCGGTGAGGGTCTCAGTCATCGCTCATCATCCGCTTCCATTGGGCGTACGCCGCCCGCATTCCGGTCTCGTCGGTGACGTGGCTGGTCGGCCAGCCTTCGGCGGAGGGCTTTTCGCGGCCGAGACCGCGGTTGACCATGATCGGCATCTCGGGCGCGCCCTGGGCGCCGCGCTGGACCCGGTCCCAGCCCTCGGAGTCGTCCGGCGTGCCGAAACCGAACGGACCCTGGAAATGCTCGTGTGCGCGCAGCCGCTCCCGGTTGACCGGGCCGACGATCTCGGGTGGGCCGTCACTGCCGAGCGCGACGTGTTCGATGACGGTCTCGTCGACGCTGATCGGCCGCAGTACCCGGAAGAACGAGATCGACATCGACACGTTGGGGAACAGGTTGAGGTTGAACCCGGTCCCGTGCACGGCACGGACGAGCTTCCGGACTTCGGCTTCGTCCGCTCCGGCGGCTTCCAGTTGAGCGACCAGTCCGTCGAACCGGGGCTGGAGCGGCTCGCTGCCGTCGTCCGCCTCGAGATCGGAGTGCTCGGGGACCATCTGCATCACCGAGTGGCCGTTGCCCAGGTCGTGGGTGACCGCCGTCGGATCGGTCATGAACGACATCATCTCGGCGGTTTCGGCGTCGACCGAGGCCATCCAGGAACGGTGCACGATGGGGAAGTGGTACCCGTCGGTGGTGTTCTCCAGCTGGATCTTCCAGTTGCCCCGGTAGGTGAACCGGTGGGTGCCGAGCACCTTCACCGGGTAACCGCCGCCCTGCGCCATGAAGCGATCGATCCACAGTTTGACGTCACCGAGGAAGTCGGCCAGCGGATCGGCCTCGGCGTTCAGGGTCGCGAAGATCATCCCGCCGTACGACTCGGTGCGCAGGGTCTTCAGCCCGAGATCGGCCTTGTCCATGACGCCCTCGTACCCGTCGGGGTACGGGATGCCGCGCAGTTTGCCGTCCAGGCCGTAGGACCAGGCGTGGTACGGACAGGTGAATCCGTTGGCGTGGCCCGTTTTCTTCTCGCAGAGCGACGCACCCCGGTGGCGGCATCGGTTCACGAGCGTGCGGATCTCGCCCTTGCGGTCCTTGGTCACGATGACCGGATGCCGTCCGACGTGGGTCGATTTGAAGCTGCCCGCCTTGGGCAGTTCCGATTCGTGCGCGACCCAGATCCAGGACCGCTCGAAGATCTTCGTCATCTCCTGGTCGAAGATCGCCGGATCGGTGTACATCCGGCCGGCGACGCGGTCGCCGAGGACGAGGTCCGCGGGCGGCAGGTCGTGCACGGTCGCTGCGGTGAACGCTGTGCTCTCGGTGGCCATCGCGATCAGCCCCGGTATTCGCGCGGAGTGAGGGCGCGGCCGATACGCGCTTCGATCTTGGCGTACTTCCACAGCTTCCACGGGCTGTCACCGACCGGTGTGCTGCGCAGGAAGTCGCATGCCTGCTTGACGGTTTCCTGCGTGTCGACGTCGCAGAGCAGGTAACACGTCCACGGCCAGCCGTCGGACGGGCCGACCATATGCGAGTCGTCGTCGATGTCGCCGATGAAGTCCACGCCGGGCAGGCCCTTGATGCCGTCCATCAGCGCGACGAAAGCGGTCCAGACGTCGCCCGCGGCGACGCCGCCTTCGGGCAGGTCGAAGAAGTTCTGGTTGATACCGATGCAGAACAGCACGCGCAGCGGGGTATCGCTCATGGTGGTGGTCCAACTCCTCGTCGGTCGGTGGTGGTCACTGGAAGCCGGGAACGGTGGGCGGATGCCCCATCAGCACGGCACCCGCGGCGTCGTACATGGCCGGACCCAGGAAGGCGTGCTGTTGCGGGACGAGGGCGTCGCCGAGCAGCCACTGCAGCGGGTGGCCGGTGGCGATGGCGCCGGTACCGGACAGGCCGATGACCCGGTTGACGGTCTCCGCGGCGGTCTTGGCGAGGTGCGTCGAGGCGAGGCGGAGATGCGCGTTCTGCTCCGGCGTCACGGGGTCGCCGTCCAGCACGGTCTGCCACGCTTTGTCGGTGACCTCGTAGAAGTACGCGCGCGCCGAACGCATCGTCGCCTCGGCCTCGGCAAGGCCCGTCCGGTAGTAGGCGCGGTCGGCGAGTTTCGGCGCGCCCGTGACACCCGAACGGCCGCTGCCGACCTCGGTCGCGAAGTCGAGCGCCGCGCGCGCGACCCCCGCGCCCACGACCGCCAGGACCTGGGAGGCGTAGGCGAGGGTGGGGTAGCGGTACAGCGGCTCGTCGATCGTGGGCTCACCGCCGCGGATGAACGTCCACTCGCGGGGAACCTCGATCTTGTCGACGACCAGGTCGAAGGAACCGGTGCCCTTCATCCCGACGACGTCCCACTCCTGGATGATCTCGACCTGCTCGGGCCGCAGGAGCGCGGTGCGCGGCTTTCCGGCGGTCGTGTCGTCCCCGGGGATCCCGACGCCCAGGACGTCCGCGCCCATGCAGCCGCTCGCGAACTTCCAGCGGCCGTCGACGAGAAAGCCGGACGCGGTGGGTTCGGCCCGCTGCACGGGGAAGAGACCGCCGGCGAAGCACACGTCCGGCCCGTCGGCGTACAGCTCGGCCTGCGTCTCGACGGGCAACGCCGCGAGATAGACCAGCGCGGAACCGAAGCTGGCCACCCAGCCGGTGGAGCCGTCGACGACGGAGATCCGCTCCACGATCCGGAGGAAGTCGGCAGGGGGAAGAGGCGCACCGCCGAACCGTTCGGGTGTCGCGGAGCGATAGATGCCCGCTTCCTTGAGCCGGGAGACGAAGTCACGGGACACATACCGCTGGTCGCGGAACTCCTGACGGCGGTCGAGGAGTTCGGCCAGGACATCCTCGAGCGTCGTGGCCGGGCTCTCCTGGATCTGGGCCATCTGGCGCTCCTCGCGTCGTAGGGAAGATGTCTCCGACGCTAGGGATCACCGCCGCGCGTGGCCATTGGTCATTGCCTGCCGGCGGCGGGGGATTCCCACGCAGGGCGGTAGGGGAAATCCTTACCCGGGGGTCCGGCGGCGAACTCCTATGCTGAGGCCGTGCAGGTCGATCCGATCGCGCCCGAGCCGGCCACCGGCGACTTCGTGGCGATGATGAACGCCTCGAAGGTGTGCGTACTCGTCCACGACGCGGCGACCAAGAACATCCTGTGGGCCAATCCCGCCGCGTGCGAGATGCTCGAGTTCAGCCTTTCGGAGCTGCGCCCGCTCAAGGCCGACCACATGAGCAGTTCCGCGCAGCAGTACGACCGCGTCATCGGGCGTGCCTGGCTCCAGGCCGCGGTGGACCACGGTTCGAGCCGCATCGTGTGGCACTACCGGAGCAAATCCGGCCGCGTCATCCCCACCGACGCGGTGGCCATCCGGGTCGAGCTGGAGCGGGGACCCGCGGTGATGGTCCAGTTCCGCGACATCCAGCGCGCCGAGGAGGTCGAACGGGAGCTGAAGCTGACGACGTCGTACGTCGACGCGCTCGCGCGGCACACCTCGACCGTGGCGTTCATGCTCGACGCGGCCGGAGCGGTGCGGTTCGCCACGGACAGCGCGCTGACCTTCCTCGGCCTGACCGGCGACGACGATCGGCCGGCCGGAGAGCCGCTGACCGCGTACGCGCGGCTGTATCTGGGCGGCAGGCCGGTGCGCTGGACCGAGGTGGTCGCGGGCGCGGATCCGGTCGGGCCGGTGCAGCTGGAGTTGCCGGGCGAGAACGCGACCTGGCTGGAGGGGAGCCTGGAGCGGCTGTCGGAGTCCGAGGTCGACGCGTATCTGATGATCCTGCACGACGTTTCCGAGCGGGTGCGCGGCGAAGTGCGGCGTGAGCTGGAACTGCGGCACGAGAACTACCTGGCACGCTACAACGCCATGGGGGACATGGCGATGGCCATCGCGCACGAACTCGGCCAGCCGCTGGCCGCCGCCGCGAACTTCATCGCGGGAATCCGCGCGCGTGCCGCCACGATGGCGACCGGCGGCGACGTCCGGGAGCAGATGGGCTACGGCCTGGACAGCGTCGCCCGCCAGATCGACCGGGCGAAGGAGATCGTCGGTTCACTGCGGTCCTTCGTCGGGCATCTGGAACAGGTCGAGCAGATGGTCGACCTGAACGAGATCGTCCGGGAGTGCCTGTACTTCATCGAGCTGAGCGCCTCGCCGCACGCCGTGGACGTCCAGCTACGGCTCGATCCGGCGCCCGTGCCGGTGCGGTGCGAACGCGTCCTCACCGGTCAGGTGGTGATGAACCTGTGCCTCAACGCGATCGACGAGACCGCGGAATGCGAACCCGTGCGACGGCGGATCACGGTGGGCACCCGCGCCAAGGAGGGCGTCGGCGTCCTCACCGTCGACGATCACGGCCGCGGTATCGCCAGGGACCCGTTCGCCGAGTCGTTCACCAGCAAACCCGGCGGCAGCGGTATCGGGCTGGCGCTGAGCCATCGCATCATCACCCGGCAACACGGAAGCATCTGGGCCGAGCGGCGTGAAGGCGGTGGCTCCCGGTTCGGGTTCGCCCTGCCGCTGGCCACGTAAGGGAAATCCTCAGGCGGCGCGGTGGAACTCGGGATATCGCCGGTTTCGGCCACGGCTCTAGCGTCGAGGTATGCCCGATGAGCTGACCACCACCCAGCGCAGGTTTCGCGCGGCGATGGCGAACCTTTCGACGGCTGTCAACATCGTCACCACCGACGGCGTCAGCGGCCGCGCCGGCATCACGGTGAGCGCGGTCTGCTCGGTCACCGACACGCCGCCGACCCTGCTGGTCTGCGTCAACCAGTCGAGCTACACGCACGACATCTTCCGGACCAACGGCCGGATGGCCATCAATGTCCTGGCGCCCCAGCACAAGGAACTGGCCCTGCAGTTCGCCGGTGCGACGGACGTGCCGATGCTCGACCGGTTCCGGTTCGAAGTCTGGGAGCACGACCGGTTCCGCATCCCCGTCGTCCGCGACGCGGCCGCCGTCCTCATCGGCGGGGTCGGCGCCGAGTTCACCCAGGGCACGCACACCGTGCTCTTCGTCGAGATCGAGGACGTCTTCGTGAACGAGGACGCCGGCGGGCTCGCCTACTTCCGGCGCGAATTCCACCGGATCGCGCCATGAGCGAGCGCACCACATTGATGTGTTACAACGACAACCACGGGTACGGGTGGCGCCACGTGGACCTGTTCGTGCACGACGCCGAGGGCCGCGAACTGGAGTGGGTCCACTGGCAGGTCCCGGCCGACGGTCCCGACGCCGCCGACGAGGTGACCGCGCGGGTCGAGCCCCTGTTGAGGCGTACCTCGGAGTGGCGGCACGGGGTGAGCGCCGGCGGCATGGACTACTGGGAAGCGGATGCCGCGTGGGTGGAGCGGTGAGGCTCGCGCGCCCGTGGTCGCTGCGGGAACTCGTCCGGGATCTGCGGGAGGGGCGGACCACTCCGGAGGATGCTTACCAGCGCGCACTGGGCCGGATCGCCGAGACGGACGCGGATCTGCGCGCCTGGGTCGATCGGGCGGGCTTCCTGCCGGGCGCGGGCGTGCCACTCGGGGTCAAGGACATCATCGATCTGGCAGGGGTGCCCACCCGGTGCGGTTCGGCGCTGCGCGCGGAGGCGGCTCCGGCGGCCTCGGACGCGACGATCGTGTCCGCGTGGCGCGCGGCCGGCGCCGTGCCGCTCGGAAAGACAGTCACCACCGAGTTCGCGTTCTTCGCCCCCGGCCCGACCCGCAATCCCGCGGCCCCCGGTCACACCCCGGGCGGCTCGTCGAGCGGATCGGCCGCCGCCGTCGCGTCCGGGCAGGTTCCGCTGGCGTTGGGCTCGCAAACCGCCGGATCGGTCACCCGACCGGCGTCGTACTGCGGGGTCGCCTCGCTGGTCATGAGCCATGGCCGGTATCCGGTCACCGGGGTGACGGGACTGAGCCCCAGCCTGGACAGCCACGGCGTCTTCGCGGCCACTGCCTCCGACCTCGCGATCGCCTGGTCCGCGCTGACCGGCGAACCCGTTCACGTTCGGCCGCCGCGGATCCTGGTGTGGTCGGCCGACGCGCTCGACGTCGTCGAAGCGCCGATGCGGCACGCTGTGACACAAGCGGCGAAGCGTCTGCGGGAAGCGGGGGCGGCGGTCTCGGCTTTCCTCGGCGAGCGACTAATGGCCGACCTCACCGATGCGCATCCGGTGGTGATGGCCTACGAGGCGGCCCGCGAAAGAGCCGCCGAGCTCGCCGTGGCCGAGCGGTTGAGCGCTCCCTTGGCGCATCTGCTGCGGACCGGCGCCGCGACTTCGTCCGACGAGTACGAAAGCGCCCGCGCGACCATCGCCGACGGCGCGCTTCGGCTCACCGAGGTGTTCGACTCCTACGACGTCGTGCTCGGCCCGGCCGCGCCCGGCGCGGCGCCACGAGGGCTGGACGCGACGGGGAATCCCGTGCTGAGCCGGGGCTGGCAGGCGCTCGGCCTGCCCGCCGTCGCGCTGCCCGGGTTCACCGACGCGGCGGGCCTGCCGCTCGGGCTGCAGCTGGTCGGTCGTCATGGCGGCGACGCCGCACTGCTCGGGCACGCCTGCTGGGCGGAGCGGGTGCTCGCCGGGGATTCATGATAGGGAGCACTCCATGGTCACCACCGATTCCGCATCCGGCGGCGAGACGTCGCCGGTGGTCTACATCGTCGACGACGACGAGGCCATCCGCCAATCCCTGGTGTTCCTGCTGGAGAGCGTCGGCATCCAGGCGCTCGTCTACCCGGACGGGCCGACGTTCCTGGAGGAGTTCGACCCCGACGAGCCGAGCGTCCTGATCGTCGATGTCCGGATGCCGGGGCTCAGCGGACTGCAACTGCAGGAGAAACTCGTCGCGCGCGAATTCCCGGCACCGGTGATCTTCTGCTCCGCGCACGGAGACATCCCGATGTCGGTGCGGGCGCTCCGGCTGGGCGCCGTCGACTTCCTCGAGAAGCCGTACGAGCCGCAGCGGATGCTGGAGGTCGTGCAAGCGCAGCTGGTCGTCGCGGCGGAACGTTTCTCGGCGGCCGCATGCCGCAAAGCCGTCACCGAGCGGATCGGGACTCTGACCCCGCGTGAGCGGGAGGTGCTCCGGCTGGTGATCGACGGTCTGCCCAGCCAGCTGATCGCGCGCCGGCTGGGCACCAGCGTGAAGACCGTCGATGTGCACCGGGCCCGGATCAAGGCCAAAACCGAGTCGGACAGCCTCGGCACCTTGGTGCGCGACGTCCTCCAGCACCAGGTCACCGTCTAGGCGCGATTCTCGTGTTTGAGGGCGTAACTCGCGTGATTGAAGGCGTAACTCGGAGATACGCGTCTGATCACGCGAGTTACGCCTCCAATCACGCGAGTTACGCTCTCGATCACGAACCCTCAGCGGAGCCCGGCGCCATCAGCACCGACGCCGCCGGGAAGTCCGAGGCGAAACCGCCGGGCAGCGGGGCGATGAAGACGTTCTCGGTCCGCGTGCGGGTGATGAGCCAGCGGCCGTCGTGGCGCCGGAAGGCGTTGTTGAGCCTGCTCGATCGCAGCAGGCCGGTGCCGTCGGCGTACAGCCACGGCTGCACGTGGATCCATTGCCCTTCCGCCCGGTCCCCGTCGACGTGGATCTGCTCCGACGTCAGGTAGTGGGCGTTGAGGACCAGCGCCGGATCCCGCTTCTCATCCCAGAACCGTTCGAAATGCGCCCGGATCCGGTCCTTGCCCACCGCCCGGCCGAACTGCCCGTCGTAGTGCTCGCCGACGCCCTCCCAGACGGCGTCCTCCGCGTACAGCTCGAGGATCAGTTCGATGCGGTGGTCGTCACCGGTGACGCCGTATTCCGGGCACGGCGTGTCGCAGAGGAACATGTAGCGGGCCTGGATCCGGCGGATCTCGGCTTCGGCCTCCAGCACCTCGACGCGGTGACGCAATTCGGCGAGTTCGTCCTTCATCGGCGGGTCCTCACTGGTGCGGTTTCGGGAAGGGCCAGCAGGCAGACGACGGTCAGTGCCATCCCGCCCGCGAGGTAATGGCCGACGGACGCCGAGGTGCCGGTCCATTCGATGAGCCGGTTCGCCATCGACGGCGCGAGGCCGCCGCCGAGCACCGCACCGAGCTGGTAGGCCAGCCCGGCGCCGGACTGCCGTTGCTCGGGCGTGAACAGTTCCGTCAAGTAGGTGATCAGCGGGCCGAACAGGAACCCGGTGAGGGCGAAACCGACGGCGATGGCGAGCGTCCAGGCGGCCAGCGTGCCGATCCGCGCGATCGGGAACAGCAGGAACATGTAGGCGAGCACCGCGACGGCCGACGCGAGCATCACGGGTTTGCGGCCCAGCCTGTCGGAGAGCCGGGCGCCGAGCACGACCGTGACCGCGTGGAGCGCGAGGCCGGGCAAGGTGCACCACAGCACGTCCTGGATGTCCAGGCCGAGGCCCTTCGGCGCCGGACCGGCGGCATAGGAGAGCATGAATCCGGCCAGGACGAACATGACACCGTTGAGCCCGGTGTTCGCGCCCGCCGCGAGCAGCAGTTTGCCCCAGTTGTCGCGGATGACGTTCCAGATCGGCAGTTTGACGATCTTCTTGTCCAGTTTGCTGGCCGCGAGTTCGTGGAACACGGGCGATTCCTCGAGGGCACGCCGCGCCCAGACACCGATGGCCAGGACGACCGCGCCGGCGATGAACGGGATCCGCCAGCCCCAGCTGGTGATGACGCCCTGCGGCAAGTAGAAGATCAACACGAACGCGAGGTTCGCCAGGAGCGCGCCCAGCGGTGAGCCCAGTGCGACGAACGCGCCGAACGCCGCCCGCCGCGCCGGTGGCGCGTGCTCCACGGCGAGCACCGAGGCCCCGCCCAGTTCACCGCCGCGCGAGAAGCCGTGCACCAGTCGCAACAGGACGAGCAGCAGCGGTGCGGCCACCCCGAGGGTGGCGTAGCCGGGCAGGAGTCCCATCAGGACGGTGGCCGCGCCCATGAGGTAGAAGGTGATGAGCATGGCGCGGCGGCGGCCGTAGCGGTCGCCCACCCAGCCCATCACGATCGCGCCGAGCGGTGCGACGACGTAGCCGATCGTGTAGGTCGTCAGGCTCATGAACGAGGCGAACCAGGGGTCGGTGTCGCCGGAGAAGAACACCTTGGGGAAGACCAGCGCGGAAGCGACCGTGTAGATCGAGAAGTCGAAGAACTCCAGCGAGGTTCCGGCGCCCGCGCCGATCGCGAGCCTGCGGGTCTGGGCGGAGGTGGTCTTGGATGGAGCGGTGGATGCTGTCATGCGCTCTTCCTTGAACGGTGACGGACGGTCGGCGTTGCGCCCCTCCCCGGCAACGTTCGTCCCAACGTAGGAAGCTCCACGTGCCGCGCCTAGTGGAGGAACCCGCTGCCGGACTGAAGGTTTTCCCTACCGAGCCACCGATATCGAGGAGGTCCGCGCGTGAGCGCGATCAACGATCTGCCCGCCACCACCCAGGCCCGGATGCTCGCCTCCGGCGAGTTGTCGGCGAGGGAACTGCTCGACGCCACTCTCGACCGCGTGGCGGCGCTGAACCCGGTACTGAACGCCGTCGTCAGCATCGACGAGGACAAGGCGCGGGCCGCCGCGGCGGCGGCCGACGAAGCACAGGCTGCCGGGCGGCCGCTCGGGCCCCTGCACGGGCTTCCGCTCGCCGTGAAGGATCTCCACGCGACCGCCGGGATGCGCACCACCTTCGGCTCGCCCGCGTTCGAGGACAACGTGCCCGACGCCGACGAACTCGTCGTCGCCCGGATGCGGGCGGCGGGAGCGATCGTCTTCGGCAAGACGAACGTTCCCGAGTTCGGCGCGGGTTCGCACACCTTCAACCCGGTGTTCGGCCTGACCCGCAATCCGTACGCGCCGGACCGCTCCGCGGGTGGTTCGAGCGGCGGCGCCGCGGCCGCGCTCGCGGCGGGGCTGACGTCGCTGGCCGACGGCAGCGACATGGGCGGATCGCTGCGGAATCCGGCCTCGTTCTGCAACGTCGTCGGCCATCGCCCGAGTCCGGGGCGGGTCCCGGCATGGCCTGCGAAGGATGCCTGGTTCACCCTCGGCGTCCAAGGCCCGATGGGGCGCACGGTCGCCGACGCGGCCCTTCTGCTGTCCGTACAGGCGGGCCCGGACGAGCGCGCACCGCTGTCGTTGCCCGAATCCGGCGCCGTCTTCGCGGCCGGATTGCCGACCCGGCTGGACGGCCTGCGGATCGCGGTCTCACCCGACCTGGACGGCCGGGTCCCTGTCGACGCCGAAGTCGCGGCGATCGTGGAAGCCCAGGTGGACGTCCTGCGCTGCCTCGGTGCCGAAGTCGTCTCCGGCTGTCCCGACCTGACCGGGGCCGAGGAGGTCTTCCAGACCTTCCGCGCCCTGAACTACGCGCAAGGGGTCGGTGACCTCGTCGACGGCGAACCGGACAAGGTGAAGCAGGCCATCCACTGGAATGTCGCGAAAGGACGGGCGCTCACCGGAGCGGACGTCGCCACGGCCATCCGGCTGCGCACCGAACTCTTCCACCGGGTCCGCGCCTATTTCACCACTGTGGACGCCGTCGTTCTTCCCGCCAGCCAGGCGCTTCCGTTCGACGCGGAACTGGAGTACCCGAAGACGGTGGGCGGGTCCGAAGTGGAGGATTACCTGCACTGGATGCGGGCGGCTTACCTGATCTCCGCCACGGAATGCCCGGCGACCGCCGTCCCGGCGGGCTTCACCGGCGAGGGGCTGCCGGTCGGGGTGCAGGTGGTCACGGCGCGGCACGCCGACCTGCGCGCGCTCGGGATCGCGCACGCGCTGGAGAAGGCGAACGGGCACACCGCTCGCCGTCCGTCGATCCCGCCGACGTGACCGGCGTCATGGTGGTGCCAGCACCACCACGAGTCTTCCCTCACGCGGGATCGATCCGAGCCCTGCCCGGCCGTAGGTTTCATCGAGAGAGATCACCACCGGTTAAGGGGAAATGATGAATTCAGGGGGCACACGCGCCTTGGCGCTGGAATCCGTGAGCAAGGTCTACGGATCCGGTGACGGCGCGGTCACGGCCTTGAACGGGGTGACCGTCGAGGTGCGCAAGGGCTCGTTCACCGCGGTGATGGGACCGTCGGGATCGGGCAAGAGCACCTTCCTGCACTGCGCCGCGGGACTGGACAAGCCGAGTTCCGGCCGGGTGCTGCTGGGGGACACGGAGCTGAACAGGCTGCGTGAGAAAGCGCTCACCGAGCTGCGGAGGACCCGGATCGGGTTCATCTTCCAGGCCTACAACCTGTTGCCGTCGTTGAACGTGCTGCAGAACATCACGCTGCCGATGCGGCTGGCCGGGAAGAAGCCGGATCCGCAGTGGCTGCGCGAGATCGTCGAAGGAGTCGGGATCGCGAAGCGGCTCGAACACCGCCCGTCGGAGCTCTCCGGCGGCCAGCAGCAGCGGGTCGCGATCGCCCGCGCGCTGATCACCCGGCCCGAGGTCGTCCTCGCGGACGAACCGACCGGGGCACTGGACACGCGCACCGCGCGCCAGGTCCTCGACCTGCTCCGCTCCATTGTGGACAGCATGGGCCAGACCGTGCTGATGGTCACCCACGATCCGGTCGCGGCGTCGGCCGCGCACGGCGTGCTGTTCCTCGCCGACGGCAAGCTGGCGGGCCACCTCCCGCAGCCGACCCCGGAACGGGTCGCCGAGCGCATGACCCACCTCGGGGAGTGGTGACGTCATGTGGGATTTGGCTTGGCAGACGATCAAGACCCGCTTGAGTGGTTTCGTCGGCGCGTTCGTCGCGATCCTCTGCGGGACGGCGCTGGTCGCCGGTTGCGGCATCCTGATGGAATCCGGCTTGCGCGCGGGTGTCCCGACACAGCGGTACGCGGACGCGGCGGTCGTCGTCGGCGGCCAGCAGAAGGTCGACCCGCCTGGCGCCGGTCCGCTCGAGACCCAGCAGGTCGCCGAGCAGGCTTCGGTGCCGGTGAGCCTCGCCGGGGCGATCTCCGCGGTGCCGGGGGTCCGCGGCGTGGTGGCTGAGCAGAGCTTCCCGGCGACCGTGGTGACGGCCGACGGCCGGACGCTGAACGGTCCCGAAGGCGGCCAGTCGCTGGGCCACAACTGGGACGCCGCGGCGCTGGCGCCGTTTTCGCTGCGTGACGGCCGGGCGCCCGCGGGCGCCGACGAGGTCGTCCTGGACGCGGACCTGGCGTCGCGGAGCGGGGTGTCGGCCGGTCAGCGGGTGAAGATCGCCGTCCGCTCGGCGCCGGTGGAGTTCCGGGTCTCCGGTATCGCCGCCCCGAAGTCGGGCGACGGCCTCGCCCGGCAATCCGCGGTGTTCTTCTCGCCGGAGAAGGCCGCCGAACTCGCCGGGACACCCGGACAGGCGCACGCGATCGGTGTACTGGCGGACCCGGGTGTCACGCCGGGCGACCTCGCCGACCGGATCCGCGACACGATCGGTACCGACAAGGTGACGGTGACGACGGGGGTCGAGCGCAGCACGGTCGAGTTCCTCGACGTCAGCCAGACGCGGATGCTGCTGATGGCGCTGGCCGGCTCGTTCGGCGGCTTCGCGCTTCTCATCGCGGTGTTCGTCGTGGCCAGCACGCTGGCGCTGGTCATCAACCAGCGTCGCCGGGAGTTCGCGTTGCTGCGGGCGATCGCGGCGACCCCCCAGCAGATCCGCAAGCTCATCGGCGCCGAGACGATGATCGTCGCGATGGTCGCCGGGGTGCTGGGCAGCGGCCTCGGTGTGGCCGTCGGATTCGGGCTGCGGAACGCGTTCGGGGCCATCGGCGTGATCCCGCCGGACTTCGAACTGGCGATCAGCCCGATCCCGCTCGTCGCCGCACTGGCGCTCGGCCTCGGCACGGCGCGCCTGGCCGCCTGGTCGGCGTCGCGGCGCCCGTCGTCGATCCGCCCGGTGGAGGCGCTCGGCGAGGCCGCGGTGGAGCGGCGCGAACTCGGGCGCGTCCGTGTCCTCATCGGCTGTGCGCTGGTGGTGGCCGGTCTCGGCGGATCGATGGTCCCGATCTTCCTCAGCGGCGACGCGGGTCTCGCGGCTTCGGGGAGTTCGTCACTGATCATCGTGATCGGGCTGGCCGTGCTCGGCCCGAAGGTGGTCGCGGTGATGACGCGGCTGATCGCGCCGGTGCTCAACCGGACGTCGCGGATCAGCGGCTACCTGGCCGCGGCGAACAACCAGGCCAACGCGCGGCGCCTCGCCGCTGCGGTCACCCCGGTGATGCTGGCGGTCTCGTTCGCGTTGACGATGTTCTACAGCCAGACCTCCGGGGCCGCCGCGCGCCAGGAGGAGACCGTCGCATCGACCACCGCGGACCACGTGCTCGCCAGTGGCACGGGCGGGCTCTCGCCGGAGGTCGCCGAGGCGGCGCGGCGGATCCCCGGCGTCGCGGCCGCGACCCCGGTCGTCCGCACCGAGGTGATCAACACGGTGCAGGAACAGGACAGCCTGCGCGTCGAGCGGTACGCGGCGCAAGGACTGGACGGCGCGCAGATCCGCGGGAACCTCGAGCTGGGCGTGGTGTCGGGCAAGATCACCGACCTGACCGGGAACACCGTCGCCATGAGCGAATCGGAAGCAGGCTGGTACGAGAAGAAGATCGGCGACGAGGTCGAGTTCTACTTCGGTGACGGCGCTCCGGCCAAACTGCGGCTGGTCGCCACCTACACCCGCGACCAGGCTTTCGGCCGCTACGTGCTGCCCGCGGACCTCGCCAGGGCGCACACCGGCGATCGGCTGGACGACGCGGTGCTGGTGCGGCAGCAGCCCGACGCGGACGCCGCCACCGTGACCGCCGCGCTGAACGATCTCGCGACCCGCTACCCGGGGCTCGCCGTGACACCGGGGTCGGCGGTGGCCGCGCCCGCCGGCGGGCAGCAGCAGGCCCAGTTCTACGTGAACCTGGTCGCGGTCGGCGTGATCCTCGGCTACGTCGTGATCTCCGTGGCGAACACCCTGGTGATGAGCACGGCACAGCGTTCCCGGGAGTTCGCGCTCCTGCGCCTGATCGGCACGACGAAACGCCAGGTCGTGCGGATGATGCGCTTCGAAGCGCTGACGACGGTCGGTGTCGCGGCGCTGCTGGGGACCGTGGTGGCGGGGGTTCCGCTGGTACTGCTGAACCTCGGCCTGCGCGGCACGCCGCTGCCGTCCGGCACGATCACCGTCTTCGGCGGGGTCATCGCCGGGGCGATCCTGCTCGGCGTCCTGTCGCTCGGTCTCGCCACCCGCGTGGCCCTGCGGTCGAAGCCGATCGAAGCGATCGGCCTCCGCGAGTAGCGCGTTCCCCGTCGTCCGGTCAGCCCTCCGCGGCGGGCCGGACGGCGGGGATCTTCCCGCCGCGGAAGGCGTCCACGAACAACCGGTGGTCGTTCCGTGACTGTTCGGCGTAGGCCATCCCGAACTCGGTCAGCGTGCGGACGAACTCCTCCTCGCGGTCGCCGATCACCGCGGCGATGGCCGCTTCGCTCTGGAAATCGACGAGGGTCTGCTCGGAGTCCGAATCGGACACACAGTGCATCTTCGCGGTGGCCCGGCCGAGGTAGTCGAGGACCGGCCCCATCTCGGACGGCTCGGTCAGATCCGACCAGTCCAGGTCGTCGACGTAAGGCGAGAGCTCCGAGACGACGAACCCGGTCCCGTCGATCTCCGTGTACCCCAGCCAGGGATCCGCGTGCGCCTGCAACGCGCGCTGGGAGACGGCGGTCCGGTGCCCTTCGTTGGTGAAGTAGCCGCGGATGCTCTCTTCGGACACGATGCGGCTCGGCGCGGCGACGTTCCCCTGCTTCATGGAGAGGACGACGTCGTTCTCGAGTGCCTGGGTACGGCCTTCGACGAGGATGTTGTACGCGGGCAGCCCGGCGGAGCCGATGCCGAATCCGGTCCGGCCGACGATGTCCTTGACCCGGTAGGTGATGCTGCCGAACCGCTTGTTCTCCGGAATGGTGTCCAAATAGGACTCGAAGGCCTTGGTCGCGATCTCGTGCTCGGCCTTCTCGAGGACCCGGACACCGGGCCCGTGCCGGAACCGGCGGTCGTAGTCCTCCACAGTGGTCAGTTCGTCGAGCAGGTCGATCCGGGTCTTGAGCCGGGCTCGCAGGAGGACCTGGTGCAGGACGCCCTCGGTGCTGTCCAGCTGGAGGCGGACGAGTTCATCACCGGGTCGCTCGGCGTACTCGCGGACCTGTTTGACGTAGGCGCGGAGGTAGGTGCCGATCAGCGTCTCGATGTCGTCGTCCGAAATCGCCTTGCTCCACGCCAGCAGCGCGACACTGGCGGCGAGTCGTTTGAGGTCCCAGGTGAAGCAGCCGAGATACGCCTCGTCGAAGTCGTTGACGTCGAACACCAGCGTCCCCGAAGAATCCATGTAGCTGCCGAAGTTCTCGGCGTGCAGGTCGCCCTGGATCCACACGCGGCTGGTTTCGGCGTTCGCCCACGGATCGTCCTCGTGCGCCATGTCCGCGTAGAAGAGGCACGCCGAGCCCCGATAGAAGGCGAACGGGGCGGCGGCCATCTTGCGGAACTTGCGGCGGAACGCGTCGGCGTCCGCGCGCATGAGGTCCTCGAAGGCCTCCACCAGCACTTCGACGATCCGCGTCTGACGTTCGTGCTCGCCCTGCTCGCGGATCAGTCCGACCACACCTGTCATCACGACCTCCCGACGTCGTTCACGGTGCCACAGGTCGGTTCGCCGGGCAGGTCAGATCTTCCGGAAACGCGCGTCCAGCAGCGCGAAGGCGCCGAACGCGGCGATTCCCGCCGCGAGTGTGAGGAGCATCGGAACGCCGTAGGGCTGAGCGGCGAGCGTCTTCAGGGCCACGTCGAGTCCGCTCGCCTTGGCGGGGTCGAAGGTGACCGCGGCGACGACCGTCAGCACACCGATGGTGCCGTACGCGGCGGAGAGCGCGATCCAGCCGATCTGCCCGAGCCGGATCGTCGTGGTGCGGGTCGGCCCGGACGCGCCGCCGAAGTCGAGTTCCCGCACGAAGGTCTTCCGGAAGCCGCGCTGGGCGAGGAACACCGCCACCGCGACGACGGCGATCCCGGCGGTCGTGACCAGGGCCTGGCCGTAGGACTCCGCGAGGATCCCGGCGACGAGCGAGCCTTGCCCGTCGTCGGCGCCCGCGACGGCGGTCTTCACCGCGCTGTAGGACACGAGGCCGTACAGCACGACCTCGATGGCGCTGACTATCCGGCGCACGGTCCGCCGCCGCGCCTTGACGTGCCGGTGCCCGGTGATCGCCTCGCTGAGCTGCCACAACGCCAGGACGCCGAGACCGGCCGCGATCAGCCACAGCAGCCACGCGCCGCCCTCGGCGACCACCATCTGCAGCGCTCCCGCCTTGTCCGCCTTCGCCTTGTCGCCGAGCGCGACCTGAGCCGCGAGCCAGGCGACGAGCAGGTGCACGACCGCGTAGCAGATGAGCCCGCCTCGGGCGATCAGGTCGAACGTCTTGCTCTCGCGCATCGGCCGATCCTTGTCGAGTGGGCGTCCGTCCACCAGACCCGGCCGGAGGAACCTGTCGGGCAGGTCACTCTTGATCTCCACCGAGGTCGAGGGTGAAGGCTCGGGTTCACCATCTGCTTCGAGGAGTGAACATGAGTGAGGACAAGGGCTTCTACTCGATCATCGAGTACGCGGTCGACGGGCCGGAGACCCAGGCGGCGTTGGTCGAGGCCTTCGCGGAGATCCAGGAGCGCTGGGTCCGGTTCTACCCGGGGTACGTCTCGGCCCGCTTCCACGCGAGCGTGGACGGTACGCGTGTCGTCAACGTCGTCAGCTGGGCGAGCGAGGCGGACTACCGGCATTTCGAGGAGACGTCGGACGCCGCAGGACGGCTCGCGGCCATCCAAGCCGCGCTCGACGGCCTGCCCGGTGAAGTCGAGTCGCTGGTGAGCGCGAATCCCCGCTACCGCGTCGTCCGGGAGACCGGCCCCGGCCCGCGGACCGGTGACTGACCCAGGGCCGAAGGTCCCGATCCGAAAAGGACCACGGCCACTCACGGTGCCGGCTGCCGCCCGACAGACTGGGAGGACACCTTCCGGCTAGGGAGCCGCGATGATCCTCACCGAAACACCGGTCGTCACCACCTCGCTGGAGGCCGCCGTTCGGGCGCCGTCACCCCACAACACCCAGCCGTGGCTCTTCGAAGTCGGAGCGGACGTCATCGACGTCGTCCTCGACGAGGACCGGGTGCTGGACGTCTGTGATCCGGATCGGCGTGAGGCGCGGTTGTCCTGCGGCGCGGCGTTGCTGAATCTCGAACTCTCGCTCGCTGTCGCCGGGCGGTCCTGCGACGTGGAGTTCCTGCCGGAGAAGGACCGGCCGGAACTGCTGGCCAGGGTCCGGATCGGGCCCCGGCACCGGGCGACGGCGGCGGAGGGCCGCCTGGCGGCGGCGATCCGCGTGAGGTACAGCAACCGACGGCCGTTCGCCTCGACACCGGTTCCGGCCGGTGTCCGGCACGCGGTGCGCCGGGCCGCCGGCGAAGGGGGAGCGAAACTCGTCCTGCTCGACGAAGTGGGTCTGCTGGAGGCCGTCGCCGGGCTCATCCGCCGGGCGGATCACCTGCAGACGCTCGACGAACGCTTCCAGGCCGAGCTCCGGAGGTGGACCAGGGGAGGCGAGAACCGCGACGGAGTTCCGGCCTACGCGGGCGGGCCCCGTCCCGCCGGAGGGTTGTTGCCGGTCCGCCACCACGGGGAGAGCGACCGGTTGCGGGAATTCGAACGCGACCCGGTCGTCGCGGTACTGACGACGCCGACCGACGGACCGCTCGCCCAGATCCGGGCCGGGCAGGCGATGCAACGGACGTTGCTGACGGCGACTTCGCTCGGTCTGAGCGCGTCGTTCTATTCGCAGCCCTTGGAAATCCCGTCCGCTCGCGCCGTACTCCGGTCCCTGCTCGGCGAAAGCGAACACCCGCAGGCCATTTTCCGCCTCGGCTACGGCTTCCCGGGTTCCCCGACACCTCGCCGCCCGGTCGGTGAGGTCATCCGGATCCGGCGATAGAGGGCTCGTATCCCGAATGCCGCGAGCAGACCGAGGACGGCCGACCCGAACGGCCGGAGCGTGACCGTCCACGGCCACGCTTCACCGTCGAGCGCGAGGTGGCCGGTCCGGTACTCCAGTGTTCTGGCCGTCCACCGCGTGGTCGCGCTGTCCGTGGTGCGGACGAGGTCTTCGAGTACGGCGTCGAACGGGAACCCCGGCGCCGAGTGCAGATACACCGGCGAGAGCACGGAGTACCGATCGGCGGCTTGGCTCGCGGCCGCGTCGGCGCCGGGCACGATCAACCGGTCGAGTTCGGCGGTCGCCGGCGTGCCGCGCGGCGCGAAGGTCAGTCCGTGCCGGGACCGGATCGGCGTGCCGTCGAGACCGATCGCCGTCGTCCCGACCGCCAGCGACTGGCCGTAGGTGTCGAACACCGCGGCGAGTTCCAGTTCCCGGATCCCGTTCGTCAGCAGCACACCCAGCATCGGCTTGTCCCACCGGAAGGCGGTGTTGAACCCGACCACGGTGTCCGCGGCTTCGAAGGTGTTCTGCGTCATCGGCGGACTGGAACCGGGGGAGTAGTGGCCCCAGCCGACGGCTTCCGCCGCCCTCCGCGCGGCCTCTGTACCGGCGAAGCGCTCGGTGAGGCGAAGTGCCCCGTCGATCCCGGAGAGGATCCCGGCCGTGGTCAGGATGTTCCCGTCGTCGACGTAGCGCGTGCCGCGAACCCAGTCCACAGTGGGGAATTCGTCTTCGAAGCCACCGATGCGGATCCAGTGCGCGGTGGCCTTCCGCCCGTCGAGGAGCCCGGCCGTGGCGAGGACGCCCGAACCGTTGCAGACGCTCATGAGCA
This sequence comes from Amycolatopsis sp. TNS106, assembly GCF_019330265.1. NCBI lineage: Bacteria > Bacillati > Actinomycetota > Actinomycetes > Pseudonocardiales > Pseudonocardiaceae > Amycolatopsis > Amycolatopsis sp. TNS106. Next base: position 1,616,637 of record NZ_CP024972.1, read on the forward strand.
GCGAGCCCCGCGCCGACTGCTGCTTCACCCAGTCGGTGACCGGCCGCGTGGTCGGCTCGCCGAGATCCGGCAGCGCCGGCACCACCACGACGTCCGGCGCGGCGGAGGAAAGCAGCCTGTCGAGATCGGCGAAATCCAGGTCGGGGATCAGGTCGAGACCGCCGGTCAGCGTGACCGGCCGGGCCTCCGGCGCGACGGTGTAGACGTTGAACGCGCCGGCCGCCGCCAGGACCTCGTAGGGCGCGAGCGCGTCGGAGACGACGGCACCCTCGTTCCCCACGACGACCACCGCGGTGGGCTTCGCGGGATCGTGCGGCCGGTGGGCCGGGCGCGGCGCGATCCCATCGCTTCTCTGCGTGTAGCGGTTCTCGAAACTGGCGCTCAGGGTGACCGCGCCGAGAGTGACCGGCAGTGCCAGCGCGGCGACGGTGAACGCCAGAACGGTGAGGAATCGCATGGTCAGAGCCCGTACTCGGCGCGGCGACGGAACATGGCGCCGAGCATCGCGGGCACCATCAGCACGTGCCCGGCCGTCATCACTGCCGATCCCGAGATCAGGCCGGTCCAGAAGAACGGCAGGAACAGCAGATAGGGCACGTACATCGCGGCCGACATCTCGGCGATCGAAGCCCAGTCGTGACGCCGGATCCGCATCCACAACGCCATGCCGATCGACATGTTCGTGGCCATCACCAAGGCGTTCGCGGTCACGTTCCCGGGAAGGCCCGGCCACAGGAACGACCAGACCGGCTCCAGGACGATCATGCCTGCCACCATCGCGACCAGCATCTCCACGGCGTGGCGGACGAAGTGCAGGACGGCCTGCTTACGGGTCCTCGGTTCTGTCGTGTGCTTCATTGCTGCTCCCTCGGTCGTTGCGATGGGAGCAATGTTCGGCCGAGGCGGGGCATGGGAGCAGGTGCCGGAAGTCATGTACGAGGTCATGTGACGTCCGCCTGGACACGCGTGTCGTCCCTCTGATCACGTGTGTCGTCCCTCTGATCACGCGAAAAAACCGAACACCCGCTTAGAACAGGCCGAGCTCCTTCGCGCGCAGGGCCGCCTGGGTGCGATCCCGCACCTGGAGCTTGGACAGGACACTCGTCACGAGGTTCTTCACCGTGCCCTCGGCGAGGAACAGCGTCTTGGCGATCTCGCGGTTGCTGCGGCCGCCCGCCAGGAGCCGGACGACCTCGAGTTCACGCTCCGAAAGCGGGGTCGCCAACGGCTGTGGCGCCTCGGCAGGCAGCCGCGCCACCCTCGCGACGAGTTTCGCCGCGACCGACGGTTGCAGCACCGATTCACCCCGCTGGGCCGCGACCAGCGCTTCGACCAGCCGCGTCGACGAGACGTCCTTGAGCAGATAGCCGACGGCGCCCGCCCGCAACGCGGCGAACACGTCCTCGTCGTCGTCGAACGTCGTCAGCGCCAGGACGCGCACGTCCCGTTGTTCGGCCCGAAGCCGCGCGGTGGCCGCGATCCCGTCCAGCACCGGCATCCGCAGGTCCATCAGCGCGACGTCGGGGCGGAGTTCGGCGCAGAGCCGGACGGCCTCCTCGCCGTTCGCGGCCTCGCCGACGACATCGATCTCCGGCTGGACCTCCAGCAGGGTCGCCAACGCTTCACGGAACAACGCCTGGTCGTCGACGATCAGCACCCGGACGCTCATCCCGGCACCTCCACGGTGAGCGTCAACCCGTGCCCTTCTTCGGAGTCGACAGAGATGCTGCCACCGAGCCCGGTGACCCGCTCCCGCAGTCCTACGAGACCGAAACCCTTGTCCGGCGGGGGATCCCCGGCGAATCCGAGCCCGTCGTCGCGGACTTCGAGCCGGACTCGATCGGCGACGGCGTAGTCGAGCACGACGGTCGCGGCGGTGGCCCGCGCGTGCTTGCGCACGTTGGTCAATCCCTCCTGGGCCGCCCGGAACAGCGACTCCTCCACGTCGGCGCGAGCGTCCCGCGCGGTGCCCTTGACCTCGAACCCGGTCGGCACGCCCGCCGCGGAAGTCTCCTCCGTCAGGGTCCGCACCGCGTCCGCGAGCGGTTCGGAACGCGGCTCCCGCAACGCCGAGACCGATCGGCGGACCTCCGCCAACGCCTCGCGCGACTGGTCCTGTGCCTTGGCGAGCATCCCATCGGCCCGGTCCGCGTCGCCGGTGCCGATCACCGCGCGGGCGGCCTGCAACATCATCTGGACGACGGTGAGATGGTGACCGAGCCCGTCGTGGATGTCGCGCGCGAGACGGTTGCGTTCCTGGATCGTGGCGAGCTTTTCGGCCTGCGCGGCCTGGTCGCGAAGACGTTCGTGGGCCTCGGCCAGTTCCTCTCGCGCACGCTTCTCCCGGACGACCAACTCGGTCACCACGGCGGCGAAGACCATGACCGCGAGGGTCCCGAGGCCCTCGCGGAGCCCGTCCAGCGGCGCCATCGGCAGGTGGATCAACGGGATCAGGACGGCGACCCCGAAAGCCACCGGCAGCGGCAGCAGCAACACGGTGTGGCAGACGAGGACCACGAGAAGCAGGACGGAGCCGACGGCGGCGCCCGAAAGCGAGAACAGGGTGAAGCCGAGCGGCAGCTGAACGCAGACGTACGCGATCGCCCAAGCGCGCCCGTGTTCCTGCGCCCAGGGGAAGCCGGCGATCGCGATCGCCGCGTAGACCAGTCCGGCGAGAAGCGTCGGCAGTACGAGCGTCTCGTATTTGGCCGAGCCGAGCGGCAACGTCACGTACGCGACGAGCGTCAGCACTGCCAGGGCCCGGTTCACGGACACACAATGCCACGAGTCCCGCGTTTAGTCCTCTGAATGCGATCCTTGCACACGCAACTACCGCATTCAGAGGACGAAATGCGGGGGTCAAGCGATGGTGCTGTTCCGGATCTCCAGCGAGAACGGCGTCTGGACGTCTTCCGGTTCCAGGTCGCTACCGCCCGCGATACGCCGCCGCAGCAGGTCGACCGCGGCCCGCGCGATCGCCGCCTTGTCCGGCGCGATCGTCGTGAGCGAAGGCAGGCTGTACGCGCTCTCTTCGTTGTTGTCGAAGCCGACGATCGCCATGTCCGACGGCACCTGGACGCCGCGTTCGGCCGCGGCGCGCAGGGCGCCGATCGCGAGAAGGTCGTTGAAGCAGAAGACCGCGTCGGGCGGTTCGGGCAGCGCGAGGAGGTGCGCCATCGCTTCGGCACCGTTGGCGCGGTGGTAGCGCAGGGCGGGCAGGACCAGGTCCGGGATGGGCACGATCCCGGCCTCTTCGAGCGCGGAGTGGTAGCCCTCCAGCCGTTGCGCGGCGGTGTGGCGTTGCGGATGCGCGCCGATCGCGGCGATCCGGCGGCGGCCGAGCGAGATCAGGTGCCGCACCGCGATCCTGGCGGCCTGGACGTTGTCGATGCCGACGTGGTCTATCGGGACGTCGACGACGTGCTCGCCGAGCATCACCAGCGGCACGCCCGGCGCCAGATCCTCGAAGTCGTTGGTGTGCAACGCTTCCGGGCTGATGATCGCGCCGTCGATCAGATGCGGGCCGAGCGCGGACAGCGCGTTGCGCTCGCGTTCCCTGGTGCCGAGGGTCTGTTCGATCAGGACGTTCCACTCGTGTTCCTGCGCCGCCTGCAGCACCAGGCCCGCCAGTTCGCCGAAGTACGGGATGCTCAGCTCGGGCAGCATCAGCCCGAGGAAGCCGGTGCGGCCGCGGCGGAGGTTGCGGGCGCCCAGGTTGGGCCGGTACCCGGTCGACGCCAAGGCCTCCTCGACGCGTTTGCGGTTCTCCGGCTTGACGAAGTCGTAGCCGTTGACCACGTTCGACACGGTCTTGACCGAGACGCCCGCCAGCTTGGCGACGTCCTTGAGCGTGGCCACCCTCGCTCCCCTCTGCAGTGCTCCGGCACAGATCCGGCACAGCCTAGCCGCGCGAACGGCGGATTTACAACGTTGTACCAACGATGTAAATCTGGCATCGTCCTGATGAGTGACATGGGTCACCGCAGATCCGTGTGCTCGACTTCCCCGAGGAGCGATCGATGTCCCTGCCCATCCGCCGCACCCTGCTCCTGGTGACCGGCCTCGCGCTCGCGCTGACGGCCTGCACCAGCCGCGAGACCCAGCAATCCGCCCCGTCGGGGGCGGGACCCGCCGCTTCCGCGGCGCCGAACCAGGCCGCGGGGCCGGGATGCGCCCGCGAGAAGACCGGCTACCCGCAGGTGGACGTGAAGAACGCGGTCATCGGCTTCTCCCAGTCGGAGAAGGAGGCGAACCCGTTCCGCATCGCCGAGACCCAGTCCATCAAGGACGAAGCGACGAAACTCGGTGTCCCGGCGGACAAGCTCCTGATCACCAACGCGCAGAGTGATCTCAACAAGCAGGTCAGCGACATCAAGTCGCTGCTGGACCGGGGCGCGCAGCTGCTCATCGTCGCGCCGCTGAACTCCGACGGTCTCCAGCCCGCCCTCGACGCGGCGAAGGCCAAGAAGGTCCCGGTCATCACGATCGACCGCAAGGTGACCTCGCAGCCGTGCACGGACTACCTGACCTTCATCGGCTCCGATTTCGTCGAGCAGGGCAAGCGCGCCGCGCAGGAGATGGTGAAGGCGACCGGCGGCACCGGCAAGGTCGCGATCCTGCTCGGCGCGTCGGGCAACAACGTGACCACCGACCGCACCAAGGGTTTCAAGGACGAGATCGCTTCGACGACGGGGATCCAGATCGTCGCCGAGCAGACCGGCGAGTTCGACCGGTCCAAGGGCCAGGCGGTCATGGAGCAGCTCATCCAGAGCAATCCGGAGATCACCGCCGTCTACGCCGAGAACGACGAGATGGGCATCGGCGCGGTCACCGCGCTCAAGGCCGCGGGCAAGACACCGGGCAAGGACGTCAAGATCGTCTCGATCGACGGCACCCGCAACGCCGTCCAGCTCATCGCCGACGGCAGCTACAACGCGGTGATCGAGTCCAATCCGCGCTTCGGCCCGCTCGCCTTCTCGACGCTGCAGGACTTCGCCGCCGGCAAGGAGATCCCGCCGACCGTGGTGATCTCCGACGACCAGTACGACTCGGCGAACGCGGCCCAGAAGATCGGGAACGCGTACTGACGATGGAACCGGTTCTCGAGGTCGAAGGCGTGACGAAGACGTTCGCCGGGGTTCGCGCGCTCGACGACGTGTCGTTCGCGCTGTGGCCGGGCGAGGTGCACGCGCTGGTGGGCGAGAACGGCGCCGGGAAGTCGACGCTGATCAAGGTGCTCACCGGTGTGCACAAGCCGGATTCCGGCACGATCCACGCGCGGGGCGCGATCTCCACGATCTACCAGGAGGTCAATCTCATCCCGCTGATGAGCGTGGCGAGCAACGTGTACCTCGGCCGCGAGCCGCGGAAGCGGTTCGGGCTGGTGGACTGGGCGCGGATGAACGCCGACGCGGCGGCGCTGCTGAAGGACTACGGCATCGACACCGACGTCCGGCGTCCACTCGGGACACTCGGTGTCGGCGCGCAGCAGATGGTCGCGCTGGCCCGCGCGGTGTCGGTCGAAGCCGACGTCGTGATCATGGACGAGCCGACGTCCTCGTTGGAGCCGCGTGAGGTCGAGACGCTGTTCGAGGTCATCGGCAGGCTGCACGAACGCGGGATCGCGATCGTGTACGTCAGCCACCGCATGGACGAGCTGTACCGGATCTGCGAACGGGTGACGGTGCTGCGGGACGGCAAGCGGGTCCACACCGGACCGCTCGCCGGCCTGCCGCGGCTGGAACTGGTGTCGATGATGCTCGGCCGCAGCGTCGGTGACATCCGTTCGCACGGCGCGACGGCGTTCGAGGGCGACCACGAGGCCGGCCGGGAACCGGTGCTGCGCGCGGAGAGCCTCACCAGCGGCAACCGGCTGGGCGGAGTCTCGGTGGAGATCAAACCCGGCGAGATCGTCGGCCTCGCGGGGCTGCTCGGCTCCGGAAGGACCGAGACCGCGCGTGCGATCGTCGGCGACCTGCCGCTCTCCGGTGGCACCGTCCTCGTCGGGGGGAAGCAGGTCCCGCAAGGGAACGTGGCCGCCGCGATGCGCGCGGGGGTCAGCATGCTCGCCGAAGACCGCAAGACCGAGGGAATCATCCCGCATCTCTCGGTACGGGAGAACATCGTGCTCGCCGCGCTGCCGAAGCTGTCCCGGTTCGGCTTGGTCAGCCGTGCCCGGCAGGACAGGATCGTCGACACGTTCGTGAAACGCCTGCGGATCAAGGTGTCCAGCCCGGATCAGAAGGTCGCGGAGCTTTCCGGTGGCAATCAGCAGAAGGTGCTGCTGGCCCGCTGGCTCTGTACCGAACCGAAGGTGCTGCTGCTCGACGAGCCGACCCGGGGGATCGACGTCGGCGCTAAGGCGGAGGTGCAGGCGCTCATCGACGAACTCGCGAAAGAAGGGCTCGCCGTCCTGCTGATCTCGTCGGAGATGGACGAACTCCTCGACGGCGCCGACCGGCTGATCGTGCTCAAGGACGGCGCGGTGGTCGGGGAACTGGCGGGGGAGCAGCTGACGCAGGACCACGTGCTGGCGGCGATCGCCTCGGGCGGCGCGGAATGACCAGCACCCAGCGGAGAACGGAGGAACCGGGGCCCACCATGGCGGAGACGGCGAAAACGGTGGACCGGACCCGGGCGGCACGATGGCTGCAGGAGTACGGCGTGTATGTCGCCGTCGTCGCGCTCGTCCTGTTCAACATCGCGTTCACGGCGAACTTCCTGACCGTCGGCAACTTCCGCACCCAGCTCATCCAGGCCGCGCCGGTACTGGTGGTCGCGCTCGGGATGGCACTGGTGATCGGCACCGAGGGCGTCGATCTGTCGGTCGGCGCGGTGATGGCGCTGTCGGCCGCGCTCGTCCCGCTCTACCTCGGCTATGGAACGCTGCCCGCGGTCGCCATCGCGCTCGCCGCGGGGCTGGCGGCGGGGGCGTTCAACGGCGTTCTCGTGGCCAGAGTCGGGATCCAACCCATCGTGGCGACCCTGGCGTTGCTCGTCGGCGGCCGCGGGCTCGCGCTCGTCCTCGCCGACGGCCGGCTGATCCAGCTGCACGATCCGGATTTCCTCGCGCTCGGCACCGGCGAGGTGCTCGGGATCCCGGTGAGCGTGCTCATCGCGGCCGTCCTGGCCGTGCTGATGGCGGCGCTGGTCGGGAAGACGGCGTTCGGCAGGCGGCTGGTCGCGATCGGTGGCAACCGGCGGGCCAGCGTGCTCGCCGGGCTTCCGGTCACTCGCGTCCTCATCGGTGTCTACGCGATCTGCGGGTTGCTCGCGGCACTGGCGGGGGTGCTCTCCACCGCCCGGCTCGGCGCGGGCGACCCCGCTGACGCCGGATTGCTGATGGAACTGTCCGCGATCACCGCGGTCGTGGTCGGCGGCACCCCGCTGACCGGCGGCCGGGTCCGCATCCTCGGCACGGTGATGGGGGTCCTGCTCATGCAACTCGTCCGCGCCACGCTCATCAAGCACAACCTGCCGGATTCGACCGCGCAGATGATCCAGGCCGCGATCATCGTCGGCGCGGTGTACGTCGCACGGGAACGGAGCAGCCGATGACCGCGGCGCCCACGATGGCCGCCCAGGACTCCACGCGGCGCGAGCTGATGACCGGAGTGCTGCAGAAACAGGGCGCGGCGATCGCGCTGGTGCTCATGGTCGCCGTCGCGTGGCTGCTGTTCCCGCGCTTCGGCAGCCTGGACAATCTGCGCGACATCGCGTTGCAGAGCTCGTTCCTCGCCATCATCGCGCTCGGGATGACGTTCGTGATCATCACCGGCGGCATCGACCTGTCGGTGGGATCGGTCTACGCGCTCGGCGGGGTCCTCGCCGCCTACGGGTCACAATGGGGATTCCTCGTGGCTCTGCTGCTGCCACTGGCGGTGTGCGGGCTGATCGGCCTGATCAACGGGCTTTTGGTCGCGAAGACCGGGATGGCACCGTTCATCGTCACGCTGGCGTCCCTGCTGTTCGCCCGCGGGCTGCTGCTCGCGATCACCAGCGAGGGCGCGACGACGTACAAGATCCCGGAAGGCGAGGCGTTCGTCGAACTCGGGCGCGGCACGCTGTTCGGGTTCGGCTATCCGGTGTTCATCGCGGCGGCGCTCTGCCTGGTCGGCGGGCTGCTGTTGCGGCGGACCCGGTTCGGGCAGTCGGTGTTCGCGACCGGCGGATCGGAGCAGTCCGCGAGACTGATGGGGCTGCCGGTGGCCCGCACCAAGGTCACCGTCTACGTGATGAGCGGCGTCCTGTCCGGGCTGGCGGGCGCGCTCACCGCGGCGTACCTCCAATCCGGCGTCACGGTGATCGGGGTCGGCCTCGAACTGGACGCCATCTCCGTCGTCGTCATCGGGGGCACCCTGCTGACCGGCGGAATGGGCACGATTCTCGGAACCGTCATCGGTGTGGGCATCCGAACGGTCATCCAGAACGTCATCAACCAGATAGGAACTCTCGACAGCAACTACCAGTCGGTGGTCAGCGGCGCGTTCCTCTTGGTGGTCGTTGTGCTGCAACGGTCATTGGCCCGTACGACCGCCCGGAGATAGGGAGATCGCATGCACCGAAGAACCGCGCGCGCACTGAGCGTCGTGGCCGGTCTGCTGGCCGCCGCGACGACACTCGTCCCGGTCGCCCAAGCCGCCCCCGTCCCGCTCCCGACCCCGTGGACGGACCAGGTCTCCCCGTCGAACGCGCTCCCCGAGTACCCGCGCCCGCAACTGGTGCGCTCGGAGTGGCTCAACCTCAACGGGACCTGGGGTTTCACCGGCGCGCCGAACCTGAACTCGCCGCCGATCGGCAGGCCGCTGGGCGAGAACGTCCTCGTGCCTTATCCGATCGAGTCGATGCTGTCGGGGATCAAACGGCACGAGGACAACATGTTCTACCGCCGGACCTTCGCGGTTCCGTCCACTTGGGACGGTCGACGCGTGAAGCTCAACTTCGGTGCCGTCACCTGGGAGACCCGAGTCTGGGTCAACGGGACGTCCGTCGGAAGCCACACCGGCGGTTTCGACGCCTTCTCGTTCGACATCACCCCGGCGCTCAAGGCGGGGGAGAACGAGATCGTCGTCGGCGTCGCGTCGCCTGTGGACGGAAGCCGGTACCCGGTGGGGAAGCAGCGGAAGACCCCCGACGGCATCTTCTACACGGCCGCGTCGGGGATCTGGCAGACCGTCTGGCTGGAACCCGTGCGTGCCGAACACATCACGCGGCTCGACACCACCCCCGATGTTCCCGGCGGCGCGCTCGACCTCGTCGTCCAAGGGACCGCCGGGCAGCAAGCGACCGCCGAAGTCCTTTCGGGTGGTCAAGTGATCGGGACCGCCACCGGTGCCGTCGGTTCCCGCCTGCGGATTCCGGTACCGAACGCGCGGCTGTGGTCGCCGGACGACCCGTTCCTCTACGACCTGCGTGTCCGACTGCCGGGAGGCGACGTCGTCACCGGGTACTTCGGCATGCGGTCGCTGGGCAAGGCGATGGTCGGCGGCGTGATGCGGCCGCTGCTCAACGGGAAGTTCGTCTTCCAGCTGGGCACGCTGGACCAGGGATACTGGCCGGACGGCATCTACACCGCGCCGACCGACGAGGCGCTGCGGTTCGATCTCGAACGGCAGAAGGCGCTGGGCTTCACCATGGTCCGCAAGCACATCAAGGTCGAGCCGGCGCGGTGGTTCTACCACGCGGACCGGCTCGGGCTGATGGTCTGGCAGGACATGCCGTCGCTCGACTCGGTCGACGAGGTCCCGAACGGGCACGCGAACTTCGAGTCCGAACTGCGGCGGATGATCGAGCAGCACAAGAGCATCACCTCGATCGTGCAGTGGGTCCCGTTCAACGAAGGCTGGGGGGAATACGAGGCCGGGCGCATCGTGGACCTGGTCCGCTCGATCGACGACACCCGGCTGATCAACCACAACTCCGGATCCAATTGCTGTGTGTCCGATCCGGATCCGGGCAACGGTGACGTGATCGACGATCACGCGTACCAGGTCTCCACCGGAACGAGACAACCTGACGCGCGCCGGATCGCCGTGCTGGGTGAGTACGGCGGCCTCGGCAGGCGCATCGCCGGACACGAATGGGAGCCGGGCAGGGGGTTCGCGTACGGCGCGCTGTATCCGGACGAGACGTCGCTGACGAACCGGTACGTGGAGATCACCAAGCAGGTCGGGCGGTTCGTGCACGGCCGCGGGCTCTCCGCGTCGGTCTACACCGAGCCGTACGACGTCGAGAACGAGGTCAACGGCTTCTACACCTACGACCGCCGCGTGCTGAAGATGACCGAGGCGCGAGTCCGCGAGATCAACCAAAGGGTGCTCGCCATCGCCAAGGGCACCGAGGTGGGCAGGGGTGAACTCGTGTCGTTGCGGGTCACCACGGCGGGGTACACGGATCGCTATCTCCGGCACCAGGACGATTTCGCGCGGACCGACGTCCTTGGTGAGGGCAGTGCGGACCTCGCCAAGAAGGACGCGACGTTCTGGGCTCGTCAGGGGCTGGCCGACGCGTCGTGCCTGTCGTTCGAGTCGCGGAACTACCCCGGGCACTTCCTGCGGCATTCGTCATCACGGATCCGCAAGGACGCGAACGACGGATCGGCGCTGTTCGCCGGGGACGCGACCTTCTGCGCGAGGGAAGGCGCGGGCGGAACGGCTTTGGAGTCCTTCAACCAGCGTGGCGCTTATCTCCGGCACTACGCCGCGACCGTCTATCTCGCGCGCAGCGGCGGGGCGAACCCATGGGACACGCCGTCGAGCTTCGCGGCGGACACGTCGTGGGCGGCGTCGGTCCCGCTTTGGCGCAGCGGCGCGGATCTGCCGCTGGACCAGGCGCGATCGTTCAAGGTGACCACACCCGGCTTCACCGACCGGTTCTTGCGGCACCGTGACGGTCTCGCGCGGACGGACGTGGTGAACGGGGGGAGCGCGGCGTTGCTGAAGGCGGACGCGACGTTCGTCGTGCGGCGCGGCCTCGCGGATCCGTCGTGCTACTCGCTGGAGGCGCGGAACTATCCGGGCCAGTTCCTGCGGCACGCGGACTTCCGGGTGCGGCTGGGCGGGAACGACAACACCGACCTCTTCCGGAAGGACGCGACGTTCTGCGCCCAGCCCGGGGCCGGCGGAGTCCGGCTGGCGTCGGTGAACGAACTGGGCACGAACATGCGGCGCTACGCCGAGGAGGTCTACGTCGCCGCCAGCGGCAGTGGCCACCTGTTCGACAATCCGGTCTCGTACGACCAGGACGTGACCTGGGCGGTCTCCGCGGCTTGGGCTCCGTAGCCGGGCTCGTGCCGGCGGGTGCGCCGGGTTCCCAATGTCGCATTCGAGACGCTCAGTGTCCCTGATGCGACATTGGGGACACCGGCTCGGCTGCGGAGCCGGTGATCAGCCGCAGCTCACCACGGCGTAAGCACCGGAGCTACTGTTCTCGGCGATAGTCGTGCCATCACCCCTGCTGATCCGGCAGGTGATGGTGCCTCCGCCCGCGTTCTGTGCGTTCATGTTGATGCCAAGAGCCGATTCGTCGGACTCGATGGTCGTGGACCACTTCTTGCCTCTGACGTTCGTTTCCTGGGAAATGTTGAAGCCTGGCTTCAGGTAAGTGACGGACGAGATGCCCGATCCCGTGGTGGTCACGCTGTAAGTGATCTTCCGGGCTTTGCTCGCCTCTTCTTCGTCCGCTTTTCGCTGCGCGATCGCGGCTTCGGAGGACTTCCGTTCCACTTCGGACGAGCGGCTGGCCGACTCGGCGAACGACCGTGAGACGGACTCGCGGGCCGCTTCGGCCGCGGAGCTCACCGATGCCGCGACAGCGGGATCCGAGGTGGTCACGATGGGTGGGCTGGTCAAGGTCGAACCACTGATCGCAGCGCGCCCGGGGTCATCGGTCTTGCCGCCATCGGCGATCGCGATGATCAACAGGACCGTGACGACGGCGCCGGTGATCCAAGGCCATTTCTTCCGCTTCTTCGGAGATTCCGGAACGGGCGGCATCGTGGGAGGAAGGCTCATGGGAATCGCTCATTTCGTTCCAGCGTCCCCGTGGACGCCCTGCACCACGAGTCGAGCCGTCCGCGGCCCCCGTTACCTCGAGCTCCGAAAACAGGTCGAAAGACCCTAAGAGACCGTGGTCGAGCATCGCGCTCCCGCGGCCGCGTCCTGGGACAGGGTGCCGCGAAGGTAGTCATCGCCGGCCCTGGAGCCCTCCGTCGATACTCCCGGTAACCTTGGGCTCATGACCGGCCCGGACACACCCACCTCCTTCAAGCTCGCGTACGTCCCCGGCGTCACGCCCTCGAAGTGGGTCCGGATCTGGAACGAGCGGTCGCCCGACGTCCCCCTAGAACTCGTCCAGACGACCGCGGCCGAGGCCGCCGCGCTGGTCCGGGAGCGCGAGGTGGACGCCGTCCTGCTGAGGCTTCCCATCGATCGCGAGGGGCTGCACGCGATCCCGCTCTACACCGAGACGACCGTCGTGATCGTGCCCAAGGACCACCTGGTCGCCGCCGCGGACGAGGTCACCGTCGACGACATCGCCGACGAAATCGTGCTGCACCCGCTCGACGACACGCTGGACTGGGACGCGCCACCGGGGAAACCCGCGCTGGAGCGCCCCGCCACCACGGCGGACGCCATCGAACTGGTCGCCGCAGGTGTCGGGCTCCTGGTCGTCCCGCAGTCACTCGCGCGGCTGTACCACCGGCGTGACCTGACCTACCGCCCGATTTCCGGCCCGCCCGAATCCGGGGTCGCGTTGTCCTGGCCGGACGAAGAGACCTCCGACCTGATGGAGCAGTTCATCGGGATCGTGCGCGGCCGCACGGTGAACAGCACGCGCGGGCGGCAGCAGGCTCCGGAAAAGCAGCCGCCCGAGAAGAAGACTCCGGTGAAGGGCAAACGCCCGCAGGCCGCCGGCCGGAAGCCGCAGGCCGGGAATCGCCGCGCTCCTCAAGGCGGGAAACGCGGCAAGCCCCGTCGTCGCGGTTAGCCGCGCACGGTCAGGCTCTCGGGCAGGGTTGCGAAAGCCACTTTCGCAACCCTCAACGTTGCGAAAGTGGCTTTCGCCACGCCTCCGGCGCGGCAAGCACTGTCGTCGCGGTCAGCTTTCGCCGCGGGCGGCCTTGAGGCGCGCCTCCTCCTTGCGGACCTCGGCCAGCGTCTCGCGCTCCCGCTTCAGCCAGTCGGGATTCTCGTTCTTGATCGCGTCGATCTCCTCGGTGGTGAGGGTGCCCGTGATCCCCCCGCGCGCCAGACCGCTGATGGAGACGCCCAGCTTCGCCGCGATGACCGGACGCGGGTGCGGCCCGTTGCGGCGCAGTTCCCGCAGCCACTCGGGCGGCTCGGCCTGCAGCGCGTTCAGTTCGTCGCGGGAGACGACACCCTCCTGGAACTCCGCCGGGGTGGCCTCGAGGTACACACCCAGCTTCTTCGCCGCTGTCGCGGGCTTCATCGTTTGAGGGGTTTTCTGCGACGTCATTGCCTCAGGGTAACGCCCTGTGATCAGGCGCCCTTCTCGGGCAGCGTGACGATGCCGAGCCCGGCGAGCACTCCGGCCACGGCGACCGCGGCGAGGACGACCCAGGCGATCGGATGCCCGAGGTTGAGCGTCCAGTACGTCCCGACCCGCCGGTGTACCAGGAGCGCGGGGTCGTTCCGGTTCAGGTAGACCATCCCGGCGGCGTGCCAGTAGCGGTCGTCGTCGCGTTGTTCGTATCGGGTCTCCGGTTCGTCGCCGGTCGGTGACAACCGGTGTCCGGCATCGCCTGCCCGGACGGAGAAGACGATCCACGCGATGAAGGCGGCGAGGAGGGGAAGATAGCCCACGACCGTCGTCGGCACCGTCGTCTCGACGACCTCCCACAGCTGGAGCGAAACGACGAGCATGGTCGCGGTGACGCAACCCGCGGAGATCAGCAGCAGGCTGAGCACCCCGTGCAGGTATTCCCTGTACCGCGAAGCCGACGCAGACGGCTGTGCGGCGTCGAGCTCGGGCCGGGCCCGGGAAATCGCGATGGTCAGGGGCGGGATCAGCACGACGACTAGGATCTGCGTGAGGACCGTCGAGAAGTTCGCCGTGCCCACGGCCAGGCCGATCGTCGCCGTGACGACGGTCAGCAGCACCGCCGGCGCCAGCAGAATCCACTGTGGACGGACCGGGTCGGAGCGCAGGGAGGTGTCGGCGGTGACCGCCTGCCGGGTCCCGGCGTACCAGCCCTCCCGGCGTTTCGCGGAGGCGATCGAGCGACTGGCCAGGCCGCCGAGCAGCGAATAGGTCGCGACGAGGCCGACCAGGACGACCTCGGGGTCGAGCCGGTCGAGGAGAACGACGGCGCAGGCGACGACCGCGCCTGCCGCGATTCCTTGGTTGTAGCGACGCCGCGCGCGGAGGATGACGGCCTCTCCGGTGCGCCGTGCCGGGACCCGGACGCCGAAGGGAAGGGTCGGCCGCGCCAGCGCGGGTGCCGAGACGAAGGTGGCCGCGGTGAACGCGATCAGGGCCAGGTTCAGCCAGAGCGGTCCGGTCATCGGCGGGCGCTCACGGCGAAGGAGTCCAACACGGACTCGCACCGGCTGGTCACTTCGCGCGGGCCCAGGCCCAGGGCGACGGCTTCGGCCAGCAAAGTGCGCAGGCGCTCCTGCCACTCGTCCGCGTAGCCGTCTTCCGCCGGACCGGAGGACGCGTCCCGCCGGACGACCGCACCGGTCTTGCGGTTGATCCGGATGAAGCCCTGCGTCCGCAGCAGGTCATAGGCCTTGTTGACGGTGTGGAAGTTGATCCCGAGATCGGCGCCGAGTTGCCGGGTGGAGGGCAGGGCGCTGCCCTCGGCCAGCACGCCGTCGGCGACGGCTTCGACGATCCGGTCGCGGATCTGCTGGTAGATCGGAACCTCGCTGTCGAGGTCGAGAGTCAGCAACACCTCGCAAGGATATCTGCTATACAGTTGCTATAACAACTACATCAGGTAGCTCTGGAGGGAAGGCGATCGCGATGGCGACGATGGACATCACCGAGGGTGGAGTGCGGGTCGGGTTTTCGGGCTGGGAGCGGCTGGCCGTGTGGCGCGACGAAGTGGTCGTGCCGCGGGCGGCGATCAAGGTCGTCGAGCATGTCGACGCGCCCTTGCGGCGGACGCGCGGGGGACGGGCCGGGGCGCTGATCAGCGGGGTGCTGAAGGTGGGTTACTGGGGGTTGGGTACGGGGACCCGCCAGTTGGTGTCGGTCCGCAGGGGTGTGCCGGGGCTGCGGATCGAGATCGATCGCGGGGTCGCCGGGCTCCCGTTCGACGAGGTACTGGTCAGCGTGCCGGACGCGGCGGAACTCGCCGGCGTGCTCGCGCCGAGCAACGCCTAGAGGTAGTCGAAGAACCGGTCCCACCACGAAGGCGGCCGGTCCGGGGGATAGAGGGTGTCGAACCCGCTGATCCCGGTGTACCTGGTCCACAACGGATGTTCGGGGACGGGCAGGTAGCCGAGCGCTTCCAGCTCGTCTTCGACCTGTCTTCGGACCGATGCCGGGAAGAACTCCCGTTCCTCGTCTTCGTCGTAGCTGCCCGGATTCCCCAGTGTCACCGCGACGAGGCCGCCGAAGTTGCTGACCGTGACGGTCACCTGGTCGCCCGCGGAGGTCGCGCTCGCCGGGATCACGATCCTGCCGAGGTGGCTGGCGTCCTGGACGTGGCGGTCGACTTCGCAGGTGCAGCCGAAGCGGCGGTCGAGCCGTTCGGCCAGCCGCTCGAACCGGGCGCGTTCGGCCGGTCCGTCGAAGTCGTGCGGCACCTCCCAGTGGCCGGGTTCGTCCAGCTCTCGCAGCATTGCCCAGGTCTGCTGTTCGTCGAGGGGCATCGTCGCCTCCCGGCCTCGGGTGGTCTAGTCCACTTTCCGAACTGACCTTAGTCAGCCGCGACCCGCGCGGACAATGGTGGGACGAATTCCGGTCCGAAAATTTTCGGAGGTGGTGCCAGCGCTACCCCTGATTCGGCAGTCAGCACTCCTGATCTTCGCGCCCGATCCGGCCAGAGTCGTAGGTGTCGATCCGTTCGAGCAAGGAGTGCGCATGACGGTACGCAAGGGTGTCGTGGTCTTGACGGTGGCGGGCCTGATGGGCGCCGCGTGGACCACGGCGGCGGACGCGGCCCCGGCCAAGGGAGCCGACCTGCAGAAGGGGCTGGACTCGTTGGTGCGTCAGGAGAAGTTCCCGGCCGCGCTCGCCTATGTGGCAGACGGAAGGCGTGCGTCGTCGCTGGTCGCGGGGTCCTCGCGAATCGATCGTCAGGTGCCCGTTCCCCGGGACGGCACGGTCCGGGCGGGCAGCAACACCAAGACGTTCACGGCGGTGGCGGTCCTGCAGCTGGTGGCCGAGGGCAAGGTGGAGCTGGACGCGCCGATCGAGAAGTACCTTCCCGGCATCGTGCGCGGTGAGGGCATCGACGCCACCAAGATCACCGTCCGGCAGCTGCTGCAGCACACCAGCGGGCTGCCGAACTACACCGAGTACCTCGGGCTGGAGAACTTCGAGCAGGTGCGGCACCGGTACGTCCCGAACCACGAACTGCTCGCGGCGGCCTTGAGTCACCCGGCGAAGTTCGCGCCCGGTACCAAATGGGAGTACAGCAACACCGGTTATCTGCTGGCGGGCATGCTGATCGAGAAGGTGACCGGACGTCCGATCCAGGAGCAGATCACCGAACGCGTGATCAAGAAGGCGGGCCTGAAGCACACCTACTGGCCGCAGGTCGGCGACCAGACCATCCAGGGACGGCATCCGCAGGGGTACGCCATCGGCAACGCCGCCACCGGAAAGGTGATCGACGTGACGGAGCTCGATCCGTCGTGGGGCGGCGCGGCAGGCCAGCTGATCTCGACACCCAGTGACCTCGGCAAGTTCTTCAAGGTGTTGCTCGAAGGCAGGCTGCTTCCCGCCGCGCAGCTGGCCGAAATGCGGAAGACGGTTGACGCGCCCCTCTTCCCCGGCACGAAGTACGGCCTGGGCCTGATGAGCAATCCGCTCAGCTGCGGCGGTGTGTACTGGGGACACGGCGGGGACATCCACGGCTTCGAAACCCGCGGTGGCGCCACGGAAGACGGCCGCACGGTCGCGCTCGCGGTGACCGCCATGCCGGGCACCTTCGGCGACGGGGACAAGGACGCCAAGGCGGTCATGGCCACTGTGGACACCGCGTTCTGCAAGTGACGGGTGCAGGTGGTCGTGAGTGACAAGTGTCGTTCTAACGCTCTTTATCACTCACGACCCCCCCGCTCCGAGTCCTCAGCGGGCTTCAGGTCTACAGCTTTTCGATGGCCGCCCGGAAACCCTCCAGAGCCGCGAAATAGAAGCGCGGGCCGTACGACACCCGTGCCACGCCGAGTTCCCGGAGCGCGGTCAGATCCAGTTCCTCGCCGACGTTCCCGTTCACCGGGCACGCGAGGTCGGTGACGAGCGCGGCCAGGTCGGCGCGGCGTCGCACGCCGATCGGATACACGCAATCGGCGCCGGCCTCCCGGTAGAGCCGGCCCCGCCGGACGGCCTCGGCAAGCCTTTCCGGCGCGGGGATCCCGCGGTCGCCCAGGAACGTGTCCACCCGGGCGTTGACGACGATCGGGACGCCCGCCTCGGTCGCGGCCGAGCGGATGTCCGCGAGCCGTTGGGCGTGCTCGTTGGCGTCGACCAGCTTGCCGGTCCGGTGATCGGTGTCCTCCAGGTTGCAGCCGACGGCGCCGCTCTCCAGCAGCCGGTCCACGAATTCCCGCGGCCCCAGGCCATAACCGGCTTCCGTGTCCACGGTGACCGGCAACGACACCGCGCGGGCGACCCGGCTCGCCGCCGCGAACATCTCCCGCCACGGCGCGCCTTCGCCGTCGGGGTAGCCGAGCATCGCCGACACGGCGGCACTGGCGGTGGCGATCGCGGGGAATCCCGCCTCCGCCACGACTTCGGCGCTCGCCGCGTCCCAGACGTTCGGCAGGACGAGCATTTCCCCGCTGTGCAGGGCACGGAGCGTTTCGGCGCGAGTGTTCAGGCCGGTCATCGGTTTCCTCCTCGATCGGTACCGGACAGGGCGGGTGCCCGCGGTGTTCCGGCCGGTCGCGTGCCCGGTATCCCCAGGGCGACCAGCATGCCCGCGAAGGCGAACGCGACGACGGTGCCCATCGCCGCGGTGAAACCGTCGCCGAATTCCTCCGGCGACCCATGAGCTCCGGCGCCCGCGAAGACGGCGACCGTCACCGCGACGCCGAACACCCCGCCGAAGATCCGCAACATCATGAACGCGCCCGACGCCTGCCCGATCTCGGGCGGCCGGACGGCCCCGACGACCGAACGCTGCGCGGCGGGCATGGCCGAAGTGAGGCCGACACCGCTGACGATCAACCCCGGCAGCAGGGTGGCGTAGCTCGTGCCGGGTGCGGCGGCCAGGGCGATCCAGCTCATGCCGGCGGTCTGGAGTAGCAGCCCGGCGGCGACGAACGTGCGCGCGCTGTACTTGTCGGCCAGTTTGCCCGCGATGGGCGCGCAGATCATCAGGGTCGCGGTCCACGGCATCATGCGCAGTCCCGCCTCGAACGGCCCGAGTCCTTGCGCTGTCTGGAAGTACTGCGGCAGGAAGAACAACGTGCCGTACAGCGAAGCGAAGACACAGAAGTTCGCCGCGTTGGCCGTGGAGAAGGCTCTCAGCCGGAAGAACCGCATCGGCAGCATCGGCGCTTCGCTGTGCCTTTCCCAGAACACGAACGCGACCACCAGCACGACGCCGAGTGCCAGCGAGCCCAGGACCTCGGCACTGTCCCAGCCCGCGAGGTTTCCCCGGACCAGGCCCCAGACGATGCCCAGCGATCCCAGCGTCACCAGGACGACGCCGCCCAGGTCGAACCGCGTGGTCGGACCGGTGCTTTCGTCGACGCGCCGGAGCGTGAGCAGGACGGCGACGACGCCGACCGGCAGGTTGAGCCAGAAGATCCCCTGCCAGGCCAGCCCTTCGGCGATGGCACCGCCGATGAACGGGCCGCTGAACGTCGCCAGCCCGGTGAGTCCCAGATAGAGCCCCATCGCCTTGCCGCGCTGTTCGGGCGGGAAGATCGCGCTGATCAGGGTGAGCGACAGCGGCAGCACCATCGCGGCACCGACGCCCTGCGCGGTCCGCGCGACGATCAGCGTGCCGATGTCGGTGGACACCGCGCAGCCCACCGAGGCGAGGGTGAACACCGCGAGGCCGGTGACGAACATCCGGCGGCGGCCGAACCGGTCGCCGAGCGCCGCTCCGGTGAGCAGCAAGACGGCGAAGCTGAGGTTGTAGGCGTTGACGGTCCATTCGAGCTGCTCGATCGGCGCGGACAGATCCCGGCGGATCGTGCCCAGCGCCGTCGTCACGATCTGACTGTCCAGCGCCATCATGAACGACGCCGACGAGGCGAGGCCCAGAACCCACGCCTGTTTGGGAGTCAAGGTTTCTCCTTGTTTCGGGCATGACGGGACACACGCCCGGCGGGCGTGGTCGCGGAAGAGCGGAGGATCAGCCGCGCAGCGAGCGGGGGAGGCCGAACGCGCCGAGCAGTGAGTTGTCGAGGAAGCGGGTCACCGCGGTGATCCGGTCACCGGCCAGTTCCAGCACGAGCACCCCGTGCGCGTGCCCGATCGGGGTCCTCGGATCACGGAGGTAGCAGCCGAACGCGGGTTGGCCGTTCGCGCGGGTCGGGATCAGCGAGTACCGGCGGCCGTCGCAGAGCGCGACGGTGGCCAGGAAGTGCCCGACGGCGTCGGGGCCCTGGTACTCCCACGGAAGCGGGGGCATCGTGAGCCACGCGTCGTCGGTCAGCAGCGCCACGATGGCCTCGACGTCGCCGGTCTCGAAGGCTCGGGTGAACTCGTCGACGATCCGGCGTTCCCGAGGCGAATCCGGCAGGGGAGCGTTCTCGCGGCCGCCGTCCGGCATTTCCTTGGCCATCGCCGAACGCGCCCGGTTGAGCGCGCTGGTCACGGCGTTCTCCGTGGTGTCGAGGATCCCCGCCACCTCGGCGGCACGGAACCCGAGGACGTCCCGCAGCACCAAGACGGCCCGTTGTCGCGGCGGAAGTTGCTGGAGCGCCGCCAGGAACGCGAGCGAGATCGACTCCCTGGTCTCGTAACGCGCCTCCGGGCCGGGCATCCGGTCGGCGATCCCGTCGAGCAGGACGTCGGGGAAGGGCTCCAGCCAGCTGGGCTCCGGGCGGCGGCGCGACGGCTCGGGCAACGGGACCTCCGGTCGGTAGGCCGCGTGGTCGTGCGGCCGGCGGTCGCCCGCGCGCAGCGCGTTGAGGCAGCGGTTGGTCGCGATCCGGTACAGCCAGGTCCGCACGGACGCGCGTTCTTCGTACGCGTCGATCCCGCGCCACGCGGCCAGCAACGTCTCCTGCAGCAGATCCTCGGCGTCCTGTACGGAGCCCAGGATGCGGTAGCAGTGCACCTGCAGCTCGCGGCGGTACGGCGCGACGAGATCACGGAACGCCTCGCCGTCACCGGTCTTCGCCGAACTCAGCAGCTCGTCCGCCCCCATACCCGTTCCTTTCTCCTGTGGTGTCCCTCGAAAGGATGGACACCGCCGTCACCGGAAACTGGTCGGTTCCCGCCGATTCCGCGGAAAATCGGTTCCCGGCCCGCGTGCCCGGTGGCTACACTCCCCGCGAATCATCCCGGCGAGGAAGGACAGGACAGTGCGTCATCACCACGCCGTCGTCGTCCCCTCGGCCCGCTACGAGGTGATCCTCGTGTCTCCGCGCGTCCGGTGCCTGCCGCGCGGCTAGCACCGGCCCGTTGACGAACGCCTGACGCCCTCGCGCCCTCCTTCCCGTCGCCTCGCGACGGCGAGGGCGCCTGTCCGCGTTCGCCCGAATCGCGCCGTCCGAGCTCCGGAGATCACTTGCGAAAGGCCCGCGCCATGCGCACCGTCCCCCTGTCCGCCGTCCGCAATCTGGGCATCCTCGCCCATGTCGACGCGGGCAAGACCACCCTCACCGAACGAATCCTGTACGTCACGGGCACCACCTACAAACGCGGTGAGGTCCATGACGGCACGACCGTGACCGACTTCGATTCCCAGGAGCGAGACCGTGGTATCACCATCTTCGCCGCCGCGGTCAGTTGTTCGTGGGACGGTCATCCGGTCAACCTGATCGACACCCCCGGCCACGTCGACTTCTCCGACGAGGTCGAACGGTCGCTCCGGGTCCTCGACGGCGCGATCGCGGTGTTCGACGGCGTCGCCGGGGTCGAACCGCAGAGCGAATCGGTGTGGCGCCAGGCCGACCGGCACGGGGTACCGCGGATCGCGTTCGTCAACAAACTCGACCGCGCGGGCGCCGACCTGGACGCGGCCGTGGAGTCCATCCGGGAGCGGCTGCATCCTCGTCCGCTGGTGGTCCAGCTGCCGATCGGGGCGGAAGAAGGTTTCACGGGTGTCGTCGACCTGCTGCGGATGCGGTCGCTCGTCTGGGCCGACGGCACCGAGAGGGCCGAGGAGGGACCGGTTCCGGAGTCCCTTGTGGACGAAGCGAACCGGCGTCGCCGTGTGCTCGAAGAGACCGTCGCGGAACTCCATCCGGCCGCGCTGGACGAGTTCTGCGAGTCTTCGGCGGTTTCGACGGAGACGCTGACCTCGGCGCTGCGCGAACTGACCCGCACCGGGGAAGGCGTCGTGGTGCTGTGCGGTTCGGCCTACCGCAACCGCGGTGTGGAGCCGTTGCTGGACGCCGTGGTGGCGTATCTGCCCTCTCCGTCGGACGTCCCGCCGGTCCGGGGCGAGTACGAAGGAACGCCCCGCGAACGACCCGCCGATCCCTCGGCGCCGTTCGCGGCACTGGTGTTCAAGGTGACCTCGACCGCCACCGGGCGGTTGACGTACCTGCGGGTCTACTCGGGCACGATCCGGACCTCGGAGGCGGTGATGGACGTGGGCAGCGGTCGTATCGAGCGCGTCGGCCGCATCCTGCGGGTCCAGGCGGACCGGCACACCAGGGTGGACAGTGCCGTCGCGGGTGACATCGTCGCGGTGGTCGGGCTGAAGACGGCGAGGGCCGGCGCGACGCTGTGCACGCCGTCGGAGCCGCTCCTGCTCGAGCCGCCCGTCGTGGCCGATCCGGTGGTGTCGGTGGCTGTCGAGGCGCGAACGGGAACCGACACCGAGCGGCTGACGACCGCGCTGGCGCGGCTGGTCGAGGAGGATCCGTCGCTCGTACTCCGGACCGATCGGGAGACCGGTCAGACCCTGCTTTCGGGAATGGGCGAGCTGCATCTGGAGGTGGCGGTGGAGAAGATCCGGCGCGACCACGGGCTCGACGTCGGCGTCGGGCGGCCGCGCGTCGCCTACCGCGAGACAGTGGCCCGCGGCGTGTCCGGTTTCGTCTACCGGCATGTCAAGCAGGACGGCGGCGCCGGGCAATTCGCCCACGTCGTCATCGACACGGAACCTTGGGAGGAAGGGGAATTCGAGTTCGAGTCCACTGTGGTCGGTGGCCGGGTGCCGCGGGAATACGTCCGCGCCGTCGAAGCCGGTTGCCGTGACGCGCTGGCGGAAGGTCCGCTCGGCGGGCATCCGGTGACCGGTGTGCGGGTCACGCTGACCGACGGGGCCACCCATGTGAAGGACTCGTCGGAGATGGCGTTCCGGACGGCCGGGCGGTTCGCGCTCCGGGCGGCCTTGGCCGCCGGCACGATCACACTGCTGGAGCCGGTCGCCGAAGTGACCGTCACCGTGCCCGAAAGCGCCGTCGGCGTGGTGCTCGGTGACCTCGCCGCGCGGCGAGGCCGGGTGCTGGGATCGTCGTCGCGCGCGGGAACGACCGTGGTCACCGCGACCGTGCCGCTGGCCGAACTGTTCGGCTACGCGACGCGACTGCGCAGCCGGACCCAGGGCCGGGGCACGTTCACGGCCCGGCCGACCGGCCACGCCCCGGCGCCGGTGGAATCGGCCCGCTAGCTCGACGATGGCCCGCCCACGACACTGTGGGCGGGCCATCGCCCGAACCGCTGTCACCCGGCGATCGGGCGCCGGGCGCCAGCCGTCTTCAGCCCGTCACGCCACCGGCCACGGCGGACGGCAGTTCTGCCGCGGCAACGCGTGCGATCCGTTGGTGTACACGCCGTCCGCGATCGTGTCCTCCATGATCGAGCGGTGATCCGTGGGACGGGCCCACTGGTAACACAGGTGCTGGGCGAAGTACCCGCCCGGCGCTTCGAGGGTGTCGAAGTGGCAGACACCGTCGGTTTCGATGCAGTAGCGGATGTACGGGATACCGCCGAAATCGGTGCGGCCGGGACCGAAGGACACGTAGCCGCCGAACGGCGACGGCGCCCCGGTGCCCGGCGGGAGCACCGCGCTGATCCCGCGTCCCGGCGGACCGACGGGCTGCATCGGGTCGGCGAAGATCTTCGCCCTGAACCGGGACTTGTCCACCGCCAGCTTCCCGTCGGCGATGTCGTTCAGCACCAGGTTCGCGACCAGTGCGCCCTGCGAGTAGCCGACGACGATGAATTCCGCGCCGGGGTTTTCGTCGAACGAGCTTTGGGCGACACGACGGGCTTCTTCGTGCCCGCGCGCGACGCTCTGGTCCATCGGTGTCTGGTCGCAGTTCGGTGCTCCGGCGGCCCCCGCCGGGTAGTGGACCACCTTCTTGATCCCGCCCCGCAACCAGGCGTCGTTGTAGACGGTCGCGGCCCCGTCGCAGGTGCCGCCGATGAGGATGTAGTAGCGCGCCTGGTCGGCCTGGGCAGCCGGCGCCGTGACGCCGATCAGGCCGGCGGCCAGCGCGGCCGCCGCCAGGACCCCCCTGAGCTTCTTCACATTCACGTCCCTTTCGTTCGACTACGGTGCGTGTTCGAACGCTAGGGACGGGTCATGAAATTTCGATGAAACCCCCTCAGCGGTGCGCGAGCACGTTGACCACGTGACCACCGGGATCACGGACGAAGAACCGCCGGACGCCCCACGGTTCGTCGGTCAGTTCGTGCACGATCTCGGCGCCGGACGCCTTCGCTTCCTCGTACGCCGCGTCGACGTCGTCCACCTGGATCGAGACGGCGGGGACGACGGGTGCCGTCTCGTCGTGGGTCATGAGGCTCAGCTGCACCTCCGGCCGATCCGGATCGGCCAAGGTCACGATCCAGCCGTGATCCATCACCACTTCGAAACCGAGCACCCGCTCGTAGAAGGTTCTCGCCTGCTCAAGGGACTTGGTCTCGAGGTCGGCTACCACTCTCTTGATCGCCATGCGCCGATACTGGCACAGCCCTCCGACGGTTTCGGGGGAGCAGGAGCGGGGTCGCGAGCATGAGCGCTCCGGCGATGCCGACCGCCGCGCGCGGTCCGGTGAACGCCGCGAGCAGGCCCCACAGCGCGGTCAGCGAGGCGGTGGTGAGCTTGCCTGCGATCGACCAGGCCGACAGCGTGCGCGCCGCGCGGTCGAGGGGAACCTGTTCGAGCCTGCTGGTGGCGAGCACGGGGTTGAACACGCCGATGCAGGTGATCAGGCAGAACTCGACGACGATGACCAGGATCAACCCGGGAACACCGGGCTGGATGAAGACCAGCCCGACGGGCCAGCAGACGCGCAACCAACCGGCGACGAAGAGGACCCTGTCCCGGCCGTACCGGGCGACCACGGTCCGGGAGAGCCTCGCTCCGATCAACCCGCCGAGACACGGCACGGCGAAGGCGACCGCGTACTCCCACGGAGCGAAGCCGAGCTGCCCGAGCATCAGGACGGCCATCAGCGGCGCGGTCGCCATGATCAAGCCGTTGACCACGATCGTGTTGACGAACAGCGGGCGCAGCAACGGGTGGGTGAGGATGAACCGCCAGCCTTCCCGCAGGTCGCGGCCGGTCAGCCGCGGGCCCTCCCGTTTCGAGGGTAGCGGCTCCGAACCACCGACCGCGCGGACCCCGAGCGCCGAGAGCAGATAGCTGACCGCGTCGGCGGCGATCGTGATCACCGGCCCGAAGAGGCCGACGGCGAAACCGCCGAGCGGCGGTCCGAGCACGGTCGCCGTCCAGGTCGTCGATTCGAACCGGGCGTTCGCGACCAGCAGATCTTCCGGCGGCAGCAGGGTTTTCAGGAACGCCCCACTGGCCGCCAGGAACGTGATGTCGGCGGCCGCGACGATGACGGACACGGCGAGAAGCTGACCGAAGCCGAGCAACCCGAACGCGTACGCCACCGGGACGGTCAGCAGCGCCGCACACCGGATCAGATCCATCGCGATCATCACCGGGCGTTTGCGGCGGAACTCGACCCAGGGGCCGAGCGGCAGCGCGACCACGGCGCCCACGACGAGCCCGGCGGACGCCAGCAGCGAAACCTCCGTGGTGCCCGCGCCCAGCGCCACGATGGCGATCAGGCTGAACGCGTCGAACGCGAACCTCGTGCCGAACGCGCTCGCCGCGTACGCCGCCCAAAGCCAGCCGAACCGTCGCCCCAGCGATCTCCCACCCACTCGCGAGATCCAAGCAAGCCGGGACCTCGAAGTCGAACAACGAGTCGTTGGCGGTTCACAACCGCGGGTTGTGCGACCCGCTCAGAGGTCCCCGAGCACGGTGACCGGAGACTCGACGCAGTCGGCGACGAACCGCAGGAATCCGCCGGCCGTTCCGCCGTCGCACACCCGGTGGTCGAACGCCAGGGTCAGCTCGCAGATCTTGCGTGCCACGAGCGCGCCGTCGACCACCCAGGCGCGGTCGATGATCCGGCCGATGCCGAGGATCGCCGCTTCCGGGTGATTGATGATCGCGGCCGAGCCGTCGACCCCGAACACGCCGTAGTTGTTGACCGTGAAGGTCCCGCCGGTGAGGCCCGCCGGGCCGAGTTTCCCTTCCCTGGCCTGTGTGGTCCGCTCTCCGATCGCGGCCGAAAGCTCCCTTGTGGACAGTGAGCCCGCGTCGCGGACCACCGGAACGACGAGACCGCGGTCGGTCTGCGCGGCGAAACCGAGGTTGATGTCCCGCAGCTGGACGATTTCGTCGCCCTCGACCCGCGAGTTCAGCTCCGGGTACTTCCGCAAGCCCGCCACGGCGAACCGGGCGACGAGGCCCAAAAGACTCACCGGGCGATCCGGTGCCGAGGCGTTGAGCGACTTGCGCGCCGCGACGAGTCCGGTCGCGTCGACGTCGACCCAGACCGTCGCTTCGGGGATCTGACGGCGCGAAGTCGTCAGCTTGTCGGCGACCGCCTTGCGCACGCCGGTCAGCGGGATCCGCGTTTCCCCGTCCCTCTGCTCGGGGACGGTGAGCGCGGCTTCGACGTCGGCGCGCCGGATGATGCCGCCCGGGCCGCTACCGGCCAGCTTCGTCAGGTCGATCTTGTTGTCCGCGGCCATCTTGCGGACGAACGGCGAGATCACACCGGGCGCTTTCGACGGCTTTTCGGGAGTAGCGACGACAGTGCGCGTCCGGCGTCGCCTCGTCGTGGTGGTCGTGCCGTAGCCGATGAGGACGTTGCCGCTGCCCTCGCTCGCGGTCGTCACGCCGGGCTCGCTGAAACCGGGTCCGATGGTGAGCAGGGGAGCGCCGACCGGCAGGGACTGGCCGGGCTCGCCGTGGAGGCGGGTGACGACGCCGGCGAACGGCACCGGCACCTCGACCGCGGCCTTCGCGGTCTCCACTTCGACGACGGGCTGGTCGACCCCGACCGTGTCGCCCTCCGCGACGAGCCAGGTGACGATGGTGCCTTCGGTCAGCCCCTCACCGAGGTCCGGGAGCAGGAAGTCAGGCACCGGCCACCACCGGTTCGTCGTTCCACTGCAACCGGGCCACGGTGTCCAGGATCCGGTCGACGTCCGGAAGCTGATGCCGCTCCAGTTTCGGTGGCGGGTAAGGGATGTCGAGGCCGGTGACCCGCAGGACCGGCGCGTGCAGCTGATGGAAGCACTGCTCGGTGACCCTGGCGACCACCTCGGCGCCGTAGCCGCCGAACCCGGCGGCCTCGTGGACGACGACCGCGCGTCCGGTGCGGCGCACCGAAGCGGTCACCGTCTCGTCGTCGAACGGGCTGAGCGACCGGAGGTCGACGACCTCGACGTCCCAGCCTTCGGCGGTCGCGGCCTCCGCGGTCTCCAGCGCGGTGGCGACCATCGGGCCGTACGCGATGAGCGTGACGTCCTTGCCCTGGCGGCGTACGACCGCGCGGTCCATGGCCGCGCCGTCCCGGGTGAAGGACACGGGCTCCTTCGACCAATAGCGGCATTTGGGTTCGAGGAAGATCACCGGATCCGGTGAGTCGATCGCGTCGCGCAGGAGGTCATAGGCGTCCTGCGGGGTGCCAGGCGTGACGACGCGAAGGCCGGGTGTGTGGGTGTAGTAGGCCTCGCTCGAATCGCAGTGGTGCTCGACACCGCCGATTCCGCCCGCGTAGGGGATGCGGATGACCATCGGCAGTGACAGCGCGCCGCGGGTGCGGTTGCGGAGTTTCGCGACGTGCGAGGTGATCTGTTCGAAGGCGGGGTAGGCGAAGGCGTCGAACTGCATTTCGACCACCGGGCGGAACCCGCCCATCGCCATCCCGACCGCGAAGCCGACGATGCCGGACTCGGCCAGTGGCGTGTCGAAACACCGGTCCTCGCCGAAGTCGGCGGTGATGCCGTCGGTCACCCGGAACACGCCGCCGAGCGGGCCGACATCCTCGCCGAAGATGAGCACGCGATCGTCGTCCTTGACCGCGTCGCGCAGAGCGGCGTTGAGCGCCTGCGCCATCGAGATCTCGGTCATCAGGCCTCCAGTTCGGCGGCGACCAGCGCGCGCTGGGCGGCCAGTTGGCGGGTCGGAACGGCGTACACGTGCTCGAACAGCGACATCGGATCCGGCTCGACATCGGCGTTGAGCGTGTCGCGCACCCCGGCGGCGAATGTCTCCGCTTCGACGCGGAATCGCTCGATGTCGTTGTCGGACAACAGGTTCTCGGTGGTCAGATACGTTTCGAGACGGCGCACCGGGTCGGCCGCGCGCCATTTCTCGACCTCGGCCTGGTCGCGGTAACGAGTGGCGTCGTCGGCGTTCGTGTGCGCGTCGATCCGGTAGGTGTGTGCTTCGACCAGGACCGGTCCACGACCGGACCGCGCGTGCGCTACGGCGTCGTCCAGCACCGAAAGGACCGCGACGGCGTCGTTGCCGTCGACCTGCTCGGAGCGGACGCCGTAGCCGACGCCCTTGTACGCCAATGCGGGGGCGGCGCTCTGCTTCTCGAACGGCACGGAGATCGCGAACCCGTTGTTCTGCACGAAGAACACCACGGGAGCCTTGAACACGGCCGCGAAGTTGAGCGCCTCGTGGAAGTCGCCCTCGCTGGTGGCGCCGTCACCGATGAGCGCGAACGCGACGCTGTCCTCGCCGCGCCGCTGCATCGCGTGGGCGAGCCCGGCCGCGTGGAGGGTCTGCGTCGCCAGCGGGGTGCACTGGGGAGCGACACGGGTCTTGACGGGGTCGTAGCCGCAGTGCGCGTCGCCGCGAAGCAGCGTCAGGATCTCGCCCGGTTCGAGCCCGCGGGCGACGAGCGCCACCGAGTCGCGGTAGGTGGGGAAGAGCCAGTCGGCGTCGGTGAGGGCCAGCGCGCTCGCGACCTGGCAGGCCTCCTGGCCGGCACTCGACGGGTAGACCGCGAGCCGGCCCTGTTTGGTCAGCGCGGTCGCCTGTGCGTCGAACCGGCGGCCGAGCACCATCAGCCGGTAGGCCTCGACGAGCCGTTCGGACGGAGGCGCCGAGTAGCCGTCGTGCTCGTCGACGCGGGTGCCGTCCTCGGCGAGGAAGCGCACCGGGACTTCGGACGGCAGCAACGCGGCGGCAGGGGTCTCCCGCGACATGGCGCAGCACCACCTTTCGCAGACATATGATGCTGAGATGGTGGTTTCCGGGGTCTCAGTGTTCAAGAGGTACGCGAAATGAGCGACAAACTGTCCTCGGAATCGGTTCAGTCCGGCCAACCGTCCAGTAGTGGCGTGGCTCACGGCCGGGATCCGGGACGAACGGTCCTTGCCCTCGACGACATCGATCGCGCGATTCTCGCCGAGCTGACCGCGGACGGCAGGCTCGCCGTCCGCGCGCTGGCGGAACGGCTGCACATTTCCCGCACCAACGCCTACGCGCGATTGGACCGGCTGATGTCCGAAGGCGTCATCACCGGCTTCGGTGCCAGGATCGACCCGCGGCGTGCCGGGCTCGGGACGAGCGCGTACATCCTGATCACCGTCGAGCAGACGTCATGGCGGACGATGTCGGCCGAGCTGCGGCAGATCCCGTTCGTCGAGCACGTTTCGCTCGTCGGCGGCGACTTCGACATCCTGCTGCTGGTACGGACACCGGACAACGCTTCGCTGCGGGACGTCGTACTGGAACGGTTGCAGGCGCTGGACGGCGTGCGGTCGACGCGGACTTGGCTGATCTTCGAGGAACAACCGGGCGTCGCCCCTCGTGAGTGGTAATGCCTGCATGAGTCGGGACCGGCAGGGAGGTGCGTGGCGTGGTCCGTGAAGGCCTCCTTGAGGGACCTAGAGTCCTTCAAGGAGGCCTTCACGGACTTCGGAATCGCCACGTGCATCCCACGTGTAACGCTCCTCGCCTTCTCGCCGAATACAGGCGGGTTCGATGGCGGAGGCGGAGGAATCATGGCGCGGGTCCTGCTCCTGCTGTCGGTAGCCGTGTCGTGCTTCGTGGCGGTCGCCTGCGCGAAGCAGGCACCGCCGGCGCGCCCACCCGTCACGGTCACGACCACTGAGGTGACCACGACGGTCGTGACCACCTCGACAACAGCCGCGCCCGCCATGAGCAAGGCTCCCGCCAAGACGAAAGCACAGGCGGCCTGCCGCGAGGACGAGGATCAGTGCGCCGAACCGGGGACGAACATCAAGTGCCGGACCGGCGGTTGCGTCAACGCCGGACGGGTAATGACGCAGCGCGACATCGAGAAGCAGCGCGACGAGTGGCTCCGCCGTCATCCGGGTTGGTGCGCCGCGGGCGAGACCGGAGCCGTGGCACCTTGCTGACCGAAACGCACCGCCGAACACCCCATTCGGGTGATAACGGTTCGGCATTCGCTGTATCTGACGTACTCCCCATTGACACCTTCCTACGATCGCGGCGACTGGGTGGAGGAATGCGGTGAAGGTGGAGGGCGCGGGTCAGGACTACCTGACGCGGCAGATCGGGGCGCTGCTCGAAGCGATTCGCGAGGAGGGGCCGGTCGGCGAGGGCAGACGGAGTTTCCGCCTCGCTGGGCATCTCGCGGCGGAGGGCGGGTTCCACCTCGGCGACATCCTCGCCGCGACGGCGCAGTTGCTGGCGGTCCACGCGTGGAACAACGGCTATCTCGCGGCGGCGGAGCTGCTGACGCGCCGGATGCGGGAGTTCGGCGCCGAGTCGGTTGAGCTGGTGCGGTACCTCGTGCGGTTGGAGACCGGGAGCGAGCAGGGCTGGCTTCCCCAGGACGACCGGGACGCCCTCATCGACTACGCGCGGCGGGCCGGGAGGCCCGACATCGAACGCCGGGCGCAGGCCATCGAGCCGTTGCTGCCGGAGGTCAGTGGCCCTGAGCGTCCTGATCGGATGGCCAGTGAGTCGTGAGATAGTGCTCGGGGTCTGCGAGAACGCCGCGGATCACCGAGGCGGCGGCGCCCCGTACGGCGGCTCCAGTGCCGAGCGCCGAGCGGACGACCCGGACCGGCGACCACGCCGTGCTGGGCACACGGCGCTCCAACTCGGCGAGGAGTGGCTCACGCAGCCATGGTTCCAGCCGCGCGTAGGTTCCGCCTAGCACCACCGCCGGAACGTCCATCAGATTGACCACAGTGGACAGTCCGACGCCGAGATGTCCCGCCGCCGTGGTCACCGCGGCAGTCGCCGCGTCCTCGCCGGATTCCAGCGCGGAGACCAGATCGTCCACCGTTTTCGCGCCCGCGAGCCGCAGGATCTCCTCCTGGCCCGCCATCCGTTCCAGGCAACCGTTCGCGCCGCAGGAACACGGCGGGCCGTCGGGCGCCACCGGCAGGTGACCGATCTCGCCGCCCGCACCGCGGACGCCCTCGAACAGGGCGCGATCCAGCACGATGCCCGCGCCGATCCCGATCTCACCGGACACGTGGACGAAATCCGGCAACGCCGAGCCGTGCCAGAGCTCGGCGAGTGCCGCGAAGTTCGCTTCGTTGGCGACGGTGAAGGTCTCGCCGAGCCGGTCGGCCAGGTCGACGTCGCGCCAGCCCAGGTTGGGCGCCAGCCGCACGAGCCCGGATTCGACCAGGCCCGGGACCGCGATACCGACGCCGCCGACGGGAACACCCAGCGCGTCAGCCTGCTTCCGCGCTTTGCGCAGGAACGCCGAGACGCGCTGGAAGACGCGCGGGGTCCGGTTGTCCGCGTACCGGACTTCCTGCGCCCGGACGGTGCCGGTCAGATCGACGAGACAGGACGCCAGGTAGTCGACGCCGATTTCGATCCCGAGCCCGTGCGGGCCGGTGGGGGAGAGCGACACGACGGTGCCGCGCCGTCCGGGGCCGGAGCGTTGTTCTGGCTCGCCTTCGGCCACGAGATCCGCCGCGATCAGGCGGTCGACCACGGTCGACACGGTGGCCTTCGTGAGTCCGGTGGCGGCGGCGAGGCCTGCCCGCGAAGTGCCCGGCCCGTCCGCGATCGCGCCGAGGACGAGGGCGGCGTTGTGCTGCCGCACGGTGTGCTGTCCCGCCGGACGCGTGCCGATCATCGCGCGATTGTATTCGTTCGATGCCTGAACGAAAGCCTTGACCCGCCGGAGTGACGTCGATAAGTTCAGGCATCAAACTAATTGGGAGGCGAGATGGCTCAGGCACCGACGCGTGAGGACAAGTTCAGCTTCGGGCTGTGGACCGTGGGCTGGCAGGCGAACGACATGTTCGGCCCGGCGAGCCGTCCTCCGCTCGACCCGGTCGAAGCCGTGCACCGTCTCTCGGATCTCGGTGCCTGGGGGATCACCTTCCACGACGACGACCTCGTCCCGTTCGGCTCGGCCGACGCGGACCGCGCGCGGCACCTCAAGCGCTTCCAGGGCGCGCTCGCCGAGACCGGTCTCGTCGTCCCGATGGTCACCACGAACCTGTTCAGCCACCCCGTTTTCAAAGACGGCGGCCTGACCAGCAA
Source organism: Amycolatopsis sp. TNS106 (assembly GCF_019330265.1). Classification (NCBI taxonomy): domain Bacteria; kingdom Bacillati; phylum Actinomycetota; class Actinomycetes; order Pseudonocardiales; family Pseudonocardiaceae; genus Amycolatopsis; species Amycolatopsis sp. TNS106. The sequence goes on from NZ_CP024972.1 coordinate 1,648,747, forward strand.
CGACCGCGATGTCCGCCGCTACGCGCTGCGGAAGGTGCTCCGGAACCTCGATCTCGCCGCCGAGCTCGGCGCGTCGACGTTCGTGCTCTGGGGTGGCCGTGAAGGCAGCGAGACCGACGCCGCGAAGGACGTCCGCGCGGCGATGGACCGCTACCGCGAGGGTATCGATTTCCTCGCCCAGTACGTCCTCGACCAGCGCTACGGCCTCCGGCTCGCGCTCGAACCGAAGCCGAACGAACCACGCGGCGACATCCTGCTGCCGACCATCGGGCACGCGCTGGCGTTCATCTCCACGCTGGACAACCACGAGATCGTCGGCGTGAACCCGGAGGTCGGGCACGAGCAGATGGCCGGGCTCAACATCGTCCACGGCATCGGGCAGGCCCTGTGGCAGGGCAAGCTGTTCCACATCGATCTCAACGGCCAGCGCGGCCCGCGGTTCGATCAGGACCTCGTGTTCGGGCACGGCGACGTGCTGTCGTCGTTCTTCCTGGTCGATCTGCTGGAGCACGGCGGCTACGACGGGCCGCGGCATTTCGACTACAAGCCGCTGCGCACGGAGAACATGGACGGCGTGTGGGCCAGTGCCGAGGCCAACATGGCGAGCTACCTCCTGTTCGCCGAACGCGCCCGCGCGTTCCGCGCCGATCCCGAGGTGCGTGCCGCGCTGGAAACCGCGCTCGTTCCCGAGCTGGCGACGCCGACCCTCGGCGAGGGCGAGACGGCGGCGGATCTGCTGGCGGACCGCTCGGCGTTCGAGGACTTCGACCCGGACAAGGCCGCGGAACGGGGTTACGGCTTCATCCGCCTGTCCCAACTGGCCCTCGAACACCTCACCGGGGCACGCTAGAACCGGTCGACGTCGAGGACGGCCTTGGCGAACTCCTCCGGCGCCTCCTGCGGGACGTTGTGGCCGATCCCGTTCAGGACACGGTGCTCGTACTTGCCGGGGAACTTCGACCGATACGCCTTGCCGTCGGTGTTCGGGCCGTCGAAATCGCTGCCGATCGTGATGGTGGGCACCGAAACCGCCGGTCCCTGCGCGAGTTTCGCTTCCAGCGCGTCGAGTTTCGGGTCGCCGTCGGCGAGGCTCAGCCGCCACCGGTAGTTGTGGATCACGATGGCGACGTGGTCCGGGTTGTCGAAACACGCCGCGGAACGGTCGTAGGTCGCGTCGTCGAAGGCCCACTTCGGCGACGCGATCTTCCAGATCAGCCTGTTGAAGTCGTGGCGGTTCTTCGTGTAGCCGAGGATGCCGCGCTCGGTGGCGAAGTAGTACTGATACCACCAGCCGAGTTCGGCGGCTGGGGAAAGCGGCTGCTTGTTCGTCTCCCGGTTGGTCACCAGGTAGCCGCTCACCGAGACGAGTGCTTTGCACCGTTCGGGCCACAGCGCGGCGATGATCACGGCCGTTCGGGCGCCCCAGTCGAAGCCGCCGAAGACGGCCTTGTCGATCTTGAGGGCGTCCAGCAACGCGACGATGTCGGCGGCGATCGCGGACTGCTGGCCGTTGCGGAACGTGTCCTCCGACAGGAACCTGGTCGGCCCGTAGCCACGCAGGAACGGCACGATCACCCGGTACCCGGCCGCGACCAGACGCGGGGTGACGTCGACGTAGCTGTGGATGTCGTAGGGCCAGCCGTGCAGGAGGACCACCACCGGACCGCCGACGGGGCCGGCTTCGGCGTAACCGATGCTCAGGTCCCCGGCGTCGATCTGCTTGATCGGACCGAACGAGGTGTTCCCGCCGGTCGTGGCGGGCGTCGCCGCGGGGGCGGCCGCGGGCTGGGCCGAGCAGCCCGCCACGGTGGCTCCCGCTGTCGCGGCGACGACGGCCTGCGCGAACCTTCTCCTGCTGAGCATCCTGATTCCTCCCGCGAAACGCCTGGTACGGGGACGAAATTAGGGTGCGGGCTCCTGACGCGGCGACCGTCGGACGACGTCACCGGTGTACGTCACGTACTAGGCGACTTCCGGCTCGGCGGCCACGAAGGCCGCCTCCAGCCTCCGGATCCGGGCCCAGAACGCGGCCTCCCTGCCGGGGTCGAGAACGCCCAGATAACCACCGGGTACGACGCGTCCCACGAACGGACCGGACGTCCACACCCGCCAGCCACCTGTGGCGTCGTCGCCCGATGCGGACGCGGGATCGTCGGCGCCGCGGATCGCCGCGATCGGGCACGGGAGCCGTGTCCTGGCGGGCCCGCGGTAGGCGTTCAGCAGTTGGAGGTCGCCGAGCAGCAGGTCGAGGGCGTACTCCCAGCTTTCGGGCGAGTCGCGATAGCCCGCGACGGGGGTGAGCCCGGTGCGGCCGAACACCCGCCCCATCGCCGACGCGCCTGCCTTGGCGTTCTTGTCCGGCGAGCGCCGCTGTGGGGCGCACGCGTCCACGACGACCAGCGCGCCGGGGGCGACACCGAGGCGTTGAGCGGTTTCCAAGGCGACGAAGGCGCCCATTCCGAATCCGATCGTCACGGAGCGGGAGAACCAGGCCTTCGGTGTCACAGCGGCCAAGTGTGCGGCGAGCTCTTCGAGGGAGGACGCCGGTGATTCCGCGAGCCGTTCCCCGTGCCCGGGATATTCGAAGGCCAGGACGTCCGCGTCGACCGCGCCCGCGAGCGCGTCGAATGCCCGGCTGGTACCGCCCGCGGGCGGAAACAGCAGGTAGCCGGGTTCGCGACTGTCTGATGTGGACAGTGAAACGAGGGCGGCCGTCATGATCCGAAAGATACGCGCGATTAACCCGAATGGGGTAACGGTTCGGATTCGGCCAAGATCAATTCACCCGCTTGAGGGAGGTTTCGGCAAAAGGCTGCCCGGCCGTGTCGTATCTGGCGCTGCCCGTTCGACGTCCTGATAAGAGCCGGAAGGAGAAAGCGATGAACACCACGACACTGGCCTCGACCACGCGGCTGAACCCGGTGAGCCGCACCTTGCCGGTTCTGCTGGCGATGGAGGACGACGCCGAAGACGTCGGCCGCCTGTCCCCGGACGACCGCCTGACCTGCCACGTGCACGGCCGCTGGATCCACCAGTGCGTGGCTTCCCCGCTGCACGTCAACCCGATCACGCGCCATCGCTGGTGCCGTTCGTGCGCCACCGCTTTGACCGTCTCCGTCGACGAACTGTCCGGCGACGTCACGATGTCCTGTCCTCGGTGCGGTCACGGCGAAAGCGCCGCCTCGGCCAGACTGATCGCCGCCTGCCGAGCCAGTCTGGCCGCCGCGCGCCGAGGCTCCGGCGCGCGGGCCGCCTAGGCGGTGTCCTGCAAGTCTTGTTCGCGGTCTTCGCGCCCTGGCGGCCCCTGGCGGCACGGGCGGACGCGGCCGAGTACGACCCGGTACGAGGCCGATCCGCCCGCACCGCCAGGAACCACCTGGATCACGAAGCCCATCGAACAGACTTACAGGACACCGCCTAGTCCACCTTGATCACCTTCTCCGCGGCCGTGCGAACCGCGTTCAGCACGCCGGTGGCCCACTCTCCGGTCGACTCGTCGGTGAAGTCACTGGGTGTGGTGCCGACGAGCATGGTGGCCGCGCGGGCCAATGCCGCTGCCAGCTGCCCGATCGCGTCGGCACCCGGGTCTACCCAGCTGTCGCCGTAAGAGTTGGATCTGATCGCCACAGGCAGGTCGGTGTCGGCAAAACTGGTACTGGCGCGCCTTGACGCGGTGAGCAGATCGAGAAGCTGGTCGGCGAGCGCGTCGCGCAGGCGCCGGAAGCCGTGGGCTTGAACACCGTAGCCGCGGGCCAGGTACTGCTGGTCGGTCGCGATAAGTACCCGCCTGGCGACCGCTATCGATTCTTCCCGGAGCATCTGGTTGGTCTGCTCGCACATCCGGGCGTACTCGGACTCGAAGGTCATGTCCCAATTCTGCCCTGGCCTGCTCGCGCAGCCGATACCGCTGGATCTCGCTCCGCGCCGCCGGCGTGGTGCCGAGCGACGCGACCCGGGCTGCGAGGCGACTACTCCGGCGTGACCGGCAAGATCGTGCTGGTACAACACGGTGCCTGCCCGTTCGTGCAGAAGCAGACGGCCGCGGCGAGGCGGGCGCGGTCGGTGCGATCATCTACAACAACGTGGACGGCGCGCTGAACGGCACCCTCGGTGATCCGGAACGTCGGCCGGATTCCGACCGGTGGCATCCAGAGCCGGTTCCCGCCAGGACAACGTCGCCGCCTGGTCCTCGCCCGATGCCTGCGCTTCGAAAAGATCAGCATGATCCCCCCTGGCGCCGGCCTTGTTCGCCATCGAACGGAAACGATCCACTCGAGGTCGCCAACGGCGTCGTCTTTGACGATCACTTACAGGACCTAAGCGACCCTGTCGATGATCAGGTCTCGGTCCGGCGGGCGGAGATAGAGGTAGTGACCGGCGTCCGGCAGGATTTCGACGTCGGCATGGGGGAGCAGGATCTTCAGTCGCGCGGCGGCAGCGGCGGAATCGTGCACCACGCTGCGCCCGCCGAACAGGGCGAGCGTGGGCACTTCGATGGACCGCAACGCCTCCTCGCTCGGGCAGACCTGGAACGGCACCCGGGCGCGATAGCACCGGATACCGGCGAGCACGAGCCGCGCGGCTGGCTGGTCGAAGACGTCCTCGCCGGCGGACCACGTCAAGAACCGGCGCCACAGCCGATCGCTGTCGAGTACGGCGGCGGCCAAGCCGTACCCGAAGACTTTCCGGGTGAACGGCGCCGAGACGGTGGTCGCGTCGAGCAACGTGAGGGACGCGAGCCTGCCGGGTGCGTGGATCGCCTGGTTGACCGCGTGCCAGCCTCCGGTCGAACCACCGACGAGGCGGACGTCCCTCAATCCCAGGTTTTCGAAGACGTCGTCGAGGGCGCTCGTGCGGTCGCGGATGTTCTTGAACGGCGCCTTTTGCACGCTGCGGCCCGCTTCGCCGAGAGTGTCGATCGCGTAGACGGTGTGGTGTTCCGCCAAGGCCGGGATCAGCGCCGCGAAACAGGCCGAGGTCGCCATGAGTCCCGGCAGCAGGACGATCGGGTTGCCGCCATCGCCGTAGCGGTAGACCCGCGTGGTGCCGTGGCGCGTTTCGACGTCGAAGACCGTGCCCGGTTCCGGGCATTCGGCCATGGCGCGGTCGTAGGCGGCGAAATAGCGTTTTTCGGCCGCCGGATTTCGGAAACCTCCGATTTTGTCCATGAGCGGAACGCTAGGCAAACCCGTCTTCCGGGTCTTGAACGAAAGTAAGATGACGCCATGGGCGGGTGGGGTCTCGTGGTGCCGCGGCGGCAGATCGTCCGCGCGCCGGGCGAGCGGATTCTCGGCCGTCCGCACCCCGCCCTCGCCGCCCACGTGTCGAGCTACGTCGCGCACGATCTTCCCGACGCGGGCGCGAACTCCTGGCAGGTCACCCCGTTGTCCGTGCTCACCTGGGTGATCGACATCGACGCGCCTGCCAGAGGGCCGGATGTTCCCGCCTCTCCGGTGCTGGGCTTGCGGGACCGGCCGTTGCGCGTCGAGCAGGCCGGGTGTTCGCGCGGGATCGTCGTCACCCTGACCCCGCTCGGTTCGTACGCGTTGTTCGGGATCCCGTTGCGGGAGCTGGCGAACTCGGTCGTCGCGGCGTCGGACCTGCTGCCCGCCGGGTCGCTGACCGGACGGCTGGCCGAAGCGGTGGACTGGCCGGAGAGATTCCGGCTGCTGGACGCGTACCTGGCGGCGAGGCTCGCTCGCGGCCCAGAGCTGGCCGCGCCTGTCCGATATGCGTGGGATCGGCTTTGCGCGGGCCCGGTCCGCGTCGGCGTCCTCGCGGACGAGATCGGCTGGAGCAGACAGCACCTCAACGTCCGGTTCCGCGAGCAGATCGGGCTGAATCCCCGCACCGTCGGACGTATCGCCCGGCTCAATCGAGTGCTGGCGCTGCTGGACCGGGCGTCGTCGCTTTCCTGGGCGGAGGTCGCGCATTCGAGCGGATACAGCGACCAGGCGCACCTCGTCCGAGAGTTCCGGGTGTTGACCGGACACAGCCCGACCGAGGTCGGTAAACCGGCGGGGCTGTTCGTTTCGCCCCGGTGAAGGCCGTTCGTCTCTCGAAAACGCACGCACGCGGATTCCTCTCCGTACAACGAGCGTTCACCCGATCGGCGGAGGTAGGTTGCGGGCATGACCGAGGTTTCGACGCCTGCCGAGGCTGCCACGAAGATCACCGGACGCGCCGTCGCCGAGCAGCGGAGCCTGTCGAGCGGGGTGACCGAAGTGGTGCTCGACAGCGGCGACACGGTGGTCGTCAAACGTGGCCACGCCAGGAACGCGACACCGGCCGAGGCCGCGGGCCTGCGGTGGCTGGGGGAGCCCGGTGCGGTGCGGGTGCCCGAGGTTCGCGGCCACGACGGCGAATGGCTGGTCACGGAACTGGTCGGCGGCGGAAGGCCGACGCATCACGCGGCGGAGCGGCTGGGGAGGGGGCTCGCGGAGCTGCACGCGTCGGGCGCGCCCGCGTTCGGCGCGGCGCCGCCGGACGGGCCCGCTGACGCGTGGATCGGCCTGGCGCCGATGGAGAACACGCCGGGCGAGGACTGGCCGACCTGGTATGCCGAGCATCGGGTCCTGCCCTACCTCCGCCGTGCGGTCGACGAAGGCACGCTGGACGGTGACGAAGCCGCTGTCATCGAGCAGGCTTGCACACGGCTTCCCGAAGTGTCGGAGCCTCCTGCGCGCCTGCATGGTGACCTGTGGAACGGCAACGTGCTGTGGGGAGCCGTCGAGGCGTCGCTCATCGACCCGGCCGCCCACGGCGGCCATCGCGAAACCGATCTGGCGATGCTGCAGTTGTTCGGCTGCCCGTTGCTCGACCGGGTCCTCGCCGCTTACCAGGAGGTCGCCCCGCTCGCCGACGGCTGGACCGATCGGATCGGCGCGCACCAGTTGTTCCCGCTTCTGGTGCATACCGTCCTTTTCGGACGGTCCTATGCCGGGCAGGCGGTCGCGGCGGCGAAGGCCGTCGGCCGGTAGCTCAGCGCGCGAGGCGGTCGAGCCATTCGTCAAGCATCGCCCGCTCGGCGGGAGTCAGGACGTCGTCGGGTTCCTTCGCCAACGCGGCTTTGAGCGCGATCGCGCGACTGGGGATGTCCGAAGCCTTGTCCGCGCGGTCGGTGGTGATCGCCGCGATCACGTGTTCGCGCGCGGCGCTGATCAGATCCGGATCGCGCTGCTCCGGCGGGCTCGCGAGGAAGGACAGGATCACCCCCATTCCGGTCGCGTGCACCAACCGCGCGGCTCGTTCGACCGGCACGCGCAGCCTGCCCGCCTCGGCGATGCGTTCGATGATCCGGTGGAGTATCGCGTCGGCGTCCTGGCGCGCTTCGCGGACGCGGGGCTCGCCGTACATGAGCATGTAGAAGGCGGGCTGGCGCAGGCCGAACTCGACGTGCAGGTCCCAGCCTCGCCGGAGGTCGCGCACCGGGTCGCCGGTCTGCCCGAGAGCGTGCTTTCCCTCCAGGTAGCTCTTGAAGCCGTACGTGGCGACGGCATCGAGAAGTCCGTCCTTGTCGCCGAAAATCCGGTAGAGCGTCGGCGCCTGCACACCGGCGGCGGCGCTGACCGCGCGCGTCGACAGCGCCTCGCGCCCGCCCTCCTCCAAGAGCTCCGCGGCCGCGCGGATCAACCGGTCTTTCGTCGTCAACGTCATGTATCGACGATAACACTCACGTGTTAGCGCTGGTTTGATATCACTGATACAGTGATTCCGTTATCAATGAAAACGCCTGATGGGAGTACTTGCATGGCACGCGTAGCGATCGTCACCGGCGGCTCGCGGGGCATCGGCAGGCAGTCGGCCGAGCGGCTGGCGTCCGACGGGTTCGCGGTCGTCGTCGGCTACGGCGGCAACAAGGACGAGGCCCAGTCCGCGGTCGACGCGATCACCGCCGGCGGAGGTCAGGCGATTGCGGCACAGGCCGATGTCGCCGACGAGCAGGCCGTCGCGGCCGTGTTCGACGTCGCGGAGAAGACCTTCGGCGGAGTCGACGTCGTGGTCCACGCCGCGGGTGCCTTGTACCTCGCGCCGGTGGCCGAACTGGACCTCGACCGGCTGGACCGGTTGCACCGCACCAACATCCGCGGCACCTTCGTGGTCGACCAGCAGGCTGCCCGCCGTGTCCGCGACGGTGGCGCGATCATCAACTTCTCCACGTCGGTGCTCGGCCTCGCGTTGCCGGGATACGCCGCCTATGCCGCCTCGAAGGGTGCGGTCGAGGCGATCACCCTGGTCCTCGCTCGCGAACTGCGCGGCCGCGACATCACCGTGAACGCGGTCGCGCCCGGTCCGACCGCCACGGCACTGTTCCTCGACGGCAAGGACGAGGCGACCGTCGCGAGCATGGCGGCGCAGCCCCCGCTCGAACGTCTCGGCACCCCGTCCGACATCGCCGAGGTCGTCTCGTTCCTCGCCGGCCCGGCCCGCTGGGTCAACGGCCAGGTCCTTCGCGCCAACGGCGGCATCGTCTGAGTGGCAATCCTGGGCCAAGGCTCGGGCACGTTGCGAAAGCCACTTTCGCGACGTCTGACGTCCTGAAAGTGGCTTTCGCGACATGAAAGCGGGCGGGCCCACCGCCGAAGCACGAGCCCGCCCAGTCCTTTATGGACAGATCAGACGACGGTGCCCTCGGAGTCGTCGTCCGAGTCGGTCTCCTCGATCTTCCACTTCAGCTGGAACTCGACCTCTTCCTCGCCGTCGCCACGCTCGTGCTCGATCGAGAACTGCGCGCGGGCGGGGACGCGGAACCGTTCCCCGGCGATCTGGATGCGGAAAGAGGTCTCGGACTCGAGCGCGTCGGCGAGCCGGCGCAGTTTCGCGACGACGTCGGCGGTGGAATAGACGCGTTCGACGTCTCGGGGAGCGGTTCCGGTCACGGTTTCCTCCAGGGTCCGACACCCTGGCCGGGTGTCCGTGCGGTCATTCAATCGCGTGATCATCACGTCGCGGAGGCGGGGTCACAGTGACCGGGCGAGACGGAAGCCCACGTCGTCGACCCGGAAGGTCGGGTGACTGCGGCGCCTTACCGAAGCCCGGCAACTCCACTGCTCGTCGAACCAGCCGCCGCCCTTCAGGACGCGGTATTCGCCGTACACCTCGGCGTCGTACACGTCCCAGCACCATTCCCAGACATTGCCGAGCATGTCGTGCAGGCCCCACGCGTTGGGCGCCTTGCCGCCGACCTCGTGCACGGTCTCCGCGGAGTTCTCGCGGTACCAGGCGATCTCGTCGAGCGGCCCGTAGCGCGGACCGCTCGTGCCGGCGCGGCAGGCGTACTCCCATTCCGCTTCCGAGGGCAGCCGATAGCCGTTCGCGGTCCGGTCCCAGGCCAGGGAATCCAGCCGGTAGGCGGGAGCGAGGCCTTCCTGTTCGGACAGGGTGTTGCAGAACCCGAGGGCGTCCTGCCAGGAGACCTCGACGAGGGGGAGCCTGCCGTGCTCGCGGGTGACCGGCACCGGGGCGAGCAGAAAAGACGCGACCTCGACGGTCCAGTTCCGCTGTGTCCGCCGGTCCGTCAGCGTCACCTCGCCCGCGGGCACAGTGATCATCTCCATGATGCGGCCGATGCTACCCAGCGCGCGGGCGGGTGGCTCGACGTCCACCCGCCCGCGCGGTTCACGAGCGCTTCTCTCGCAGGACGAGTGGCCGCGCGAGGAGAGTGATCGCCGCGCTGATCCACATGGCGTAGCGGTAGTCGCCGGTCGACTCCGTGACGAAACCGGCGAGCACCGGCCCCAGGAACGCGCCCGCGTTCAGCGCGACGGTCGCGAACGAGCCGCCCAGCGTCGGAGCTCCCGGGGCGACATGCATGACCCGGGCGACGAGCGCGGAACCGCAGCCGAACGACAGTCCACCTTGGACCGCCGTCACGACGAACAGGGCGATCGGTTGCGTCCCGACCATCGCCAGCACCGCCCAGCCCACCGGCAGGGCGCACAACCCGAGCACGAGACCGCGCCGGAGCTCACCGTCGCCCGTGCGGCCTGCCACCGTGACGCCGAGGAACGCGCCGGCGCCGAACGCCGCCAGCAGTCCCGAAACCGCCCCGGCCGGGAGGTGGGCGACGTCGGTCGCGATGACCGCGAGGAAGGCGAACGTCGCGAAGGTGGCGCCGTTCACCAACGCGCCGAGGAGCATCGCCTGTCGCACGGCAGGTGCTTTCAGCTCACGTGCTTCGCGCTTGATCGAGACTTCGCGCGGATCCGCCGCATCGGCGGGTGCGGAACGGAACACCAGCACCAGCGCGGGCAGGCACAACGCGGCGACGGCCCAGAACGCGGACCGCCAGCCCGCGAGGTCGCCCAGTACGGCGCCCGCCGGCACTCCCGCGACACACGCCAGCGTGATACCCGCCAACAGCACCGCGGTCGCCCGCGTTTGCTTTCCCCGCGGTGCCAGGGCGGCCGCCACGGGCATGGCCACGGCGAGGAATCCCGCGTTGACGATCGCCGCGACGACCCGGGTGCCGAACAGCAGCGGGAAACTCGTCGTCACGGCGCCGATGACGTGCACCACGACGAAGGCGGTCAGGAACCCGGCCAAGGCCCGGCGTCGTGGCCAGCGCGCGCTGAGCACGGCCATGGCGGGTGCGCCGACGATCATTCCGACGGCGTACGCCGACGTCAGCGCCGCGGCCGCGCCCACCGGGACGGACAGGTCACCGGCGATCCCCGGCACGAGACCGGAAGCCATGAATTCGGAGGTGCCTTGCGCGAAGACGGCAAGGCCGAGGACATAGACGAACAGGGGCAACGGACGACTCCCAAGGGAAAAGTGAACAGGAGGAGCCGTGCGCGGAACAGGAGGAAACCCGGCCGGACGCACGGAACAGCGCTCCGGTCACCGGGAAGCGAGAGGGCCGATGCCTAACGGCCGGACACGACGACTCGCCGCCGGATGACCGGCGGCGGGGTTCTGTCCGACTCGGGGCTCGTCACGGGAAGCACACTACACACGTCCGTCGTCGCGTCTCAACCCGATTGAAACAGCCTCCGTTCCGCGTACCGGAACGCTTTCGTTGCCCGCCGGAAAGAACCCGAGTAATGCGCTCTGACCTGCGGTTTTCCTCATTGTTCCGTTACCCGGATTCGGTTAACCTCGACCTATGATTCCCACTGTTGTCTGGGGTACAGGCAACATCGGCCGCGCCTCCATCCGGGCCGTCGACGCGCATCCGGCGCTGGAACTCACCGGTGTGCTCGTACACGATCCCGCGAAGGTCGGCCGTGACGCGGCCGCGCTCGCGGGAATCGACGGCGAACTGGGTGTGGCGGCGACCGATGACGTCGAAGCGGTTCTGGCGGCGGGGCCGCGAGCGGTGGTGTACGCGGCGTCCGGCGACATCCGGCCCGCCGAAGCGCTGGCCGACATCGTCCGTGCGATCCGGGCCGGGGCGGTGGTGGTGACGCCCGCGCTCTACGCGCTGTATGACCAGCGCAACGCGCCCGCGGAACTGCGCGAGCCGGTGCTCGCGGCGATCGCGGAGGGCGGTGGCTCGCTCTTCGTCTCCGGCGTGGATCCGGGATGGGGCAACGACATCCTGCCGTTGCTGATCAGCGGGCTCGGCACCACCGTGGACGTCGTCCGCTGTCAGGAGATCTTCGACTACGCCACCTACGATCAGCCGGATTCCGTCCGCTACCTCGTCGGGATGGGGCAGCCGATGGACTACGAGCCGCCGATGCTGGCCCCGTCGGTGCCCACGATGGTGTGGGGAGGGCAGGTGCGGCTGATCGCCCGCGGTCTCGGCGTCGACCTGGACGAGATCCGCGAGACACTCGACCGCCGTCCGCTGGAGAAGACCGTGACCACGCGGGCAATGGGCGATTTCGAAGAGGGCACCCAGGGCGCGGTCCGGTTCGAAGTGCAGGGGATCGTGGACGGCGAGCCCAGGATCGTCATCGAGCACGTCACCCGGATCCACTCGTCGTGTGCGCCGGACTGGCCGATGCCGCCCAGCGGCGACGGGGCGCACAAGGTGATCATCGAGGGCCGTCCCAGGATCGAGGTGTCGGTCGAGGCCACCGACGAGGGCGAGAACCGGTCCGCCGGTGGCAACGCGACCGCCGTCGGCAGGCTGGTCGGCGCCATCGACTGGCTCGTGGACGCCGAACCGGGCCTCTACGACGCGCTCGACGTCCCCCTGCGACCGGCGACCGGCAAGCTCGGAAGGAGCGCGCGATGAACATCGACATTCCCGAGGGCAAGGACCCGATCGGCTACGTATGGGGCGAGATGGTGCCCGGGATCGGTGTCGCGGCGTCACAACTCTCGCTCGCGGTGTACTCGCACACCACGCTGGGGCTCCGCGAGTTCGAAGCGGCCCGGTTGCGGATCGCGCAGATCAACGGCTGTGTCTTCTGCCTGGACTGGCGGACCGAGCGTGACGGGGTGAAGGTCGAGGAGGAGTTCGCCGACGCGGTGACCGAGTGGCGGACCACCGACGCGTTCGACGAGCGGACCCGGCTGGCCGCCGAATACGCCGAACGCTACGCGCTCGACCACCACGGAATCGACGACGAATTCTGGAAGCGGATGGCCGAACACTACAGCCAGAAGGAAATCGTCGAGCTGAGCATGAGCATCGGTTCCTGGCTCGCCTTCGGGCGCTTGAACCACGTTTTGGGGATCGACACCGTCTGCGTTCTGCCGAAGCTATGAGAAAAGGCCGAGGGCGGCGCCCTCGGCCTTTTTCGATCGTCGTCACAGATCGGTGGCGACGATCTTTTCGATGTTCCTTTCCGCCAGCGCGGTAATGGTGACGAACGGGTTCACCGAGGTGTTCCCCGGAATCAGTGCGCCGTCGATCACGTAAAGGCCCGGATAGCCGTGGAGTCTGCCGTAATTGTCGGTCGCCTTGCCGAGCACCGCGCCGCCGAGCGGGTGGTACGTGAGATGGTCGCCCCAGATCTTGTACGTGCCGAAGAGGTCGGTCCGGTAGATCGTGCCTTCCTTGGCATTGATCTTGTCGAAGATCGTCTTCGCCATCTCGATCGACGGCTGTTTCCACGCGGTCTGCCAGTCGAGGTCGACCCTGTTCGCGCTCGGGTTCCAGGAGAAGGTCGCGCGGTGGGGGTTCTTGGTGATCGACAGGTAGAACGACGCGTAGGTCTCGATGCCGGTCGGCAGGGGCGCGACCTCGGCGAACGCGCCGCCCGCCGCCCAGTTGTCGATACCCGCGGTGGGGATGGAGGACTGCAACGCCCCGGTGGCGTCCCACATGTGGTTGGCCCGCCCGCACATGACGTTCCCGTTGTCGCCCCAGCCCTTGCCGACCTCGGTGCTGAGGTCAGGCAGCGCACCGGTGGCCCTGAGCTTGACCAGCAGTTTGCTCGTGCCGACGCTGCCCGCGGCGAAGAACACCTTGTCCGCGGTGACGGACTTCGTCGCCGTCACGGTGCCGCCGGTGTCGAGCTGTTCCATCACCACGGTGTACCCGCCGCCGGACGCGGGTGTCACGGAGGTCACGCGGTGCAGCGCCGAGATCGTCACCCGCCCCGTCGCCTTGATCCTCGGAAGATAGGTCTGCTGCAACGACTTCTTTCCGGCGTTGTTGCCGTAGAGGATCTCCCCGGCCAGCGCTGACCTCGGAACCGTGCCGGCCTGTTCCTTCTTCATGTAGTCCCAGTCGTACACGTCCGGGACGAACAGGAACGGGAAACCGGATCGCTGCGCGTGTTTCCGGCCGACTCGCGCGTACTGGTAGCACTCGGCGGTCTCGAACCAGTTCTGGTCGATGGTGGCGACGCCGAGACCCGCGTTGGCGCGCGGGTAGTAGACGCCGTACATCTCGTCGGCGTTCACCGTCGGAAGGACGGATCCGAAGTTCTCGCGCTTCGGCGTGACGGCCATGCCGCCGTTCACCAGTGAGCCGCCACCGACGCCGCGTCCCTGGTAGACGGTGATGCCGCTGAAGTCCTCGGCGTCGAGAATCCCGGTGTGGCGCGGGACGTCCTTGTCCAGCGGGAAGCCGAGGAAGTTGCTCAACGGCTGCTTGGTCCGCGTCCTCAGCCAGAAGGAGCGGTAGTCGGGTTTGGTGGTGTTGGCGAAGATCTTGCCGTCCGTGCCCGGCGTGTCCCAGGCCATGCCGAGTTCGACGAGATGGACGTCGACGCCCGCCTCGGCGAGCCGGAGCGCGGCGACGCAACCGCCGTATCCGGAACCGACGACGAGGGCCGGGATTCGGGCGGCGTCGGCGATCGAACTTTTCGCGGAAGCGGTCCCGCCGAGGGCAGCGGCCCCCAAGATAGAACCAGTTCCTGCAATAAAGAGGCGGCGGGATAACTGTCCGGAAGCGCTACTCCGCATGGCTTCGTCGCTCACGTGATCTTCCTCACCGTTGAGGGATTTAGAACAAGTTATACCTGCGGCTATGCCGGGTGGCAATAAAGCCGGCAGATAGGCCACTATGTACAGCTGTGGAGTCCACTCGAGTTGATCGCTGGCTGTGGGCCGTCCGGCTGACCAAGACGCGTCCGGACGCCGCGGCGGCATGCCGTGGCGGCCATGTCCGCGTGAACGGCAAACCGGCCAAACCCGCGACCACGGTCGTGGCGGGTGACGAGGTGCGCGCGCGGGTACACGACACGACGCGGATCCTGGAAGTGACGCGAGTGATCCAGAAACGGGTAGGTGCCGCCGACGCCGCGACCTGCTTCATCGACCGGACGCCCGCGCCGCCGCCTGAGGCCGCCATTCCGGTCGCGCGGCGGGAGCGGGGCGCGGGACGCCCGACGAAGCGGGAGCGCCGCGTGCTCGACCGGTTCCGTTCGGGCGAGGCCTGAACAACCCGGCAGTGGATCGTGCCATTCACATACGTGGACATGATTCACATCCGTTGACGGCCGACAGGGACGTGAACTATAAAGACGGGGTCCGGGTGTACACGCCGCAACACCTTCCGTCAGTCCGTCACGGAGGTTTCGGGTGTCCCGAAAAAGTCCTCTTCGCCGAGCCGTTCTCCCGGCGGTCGCCGCCGTGGTCGCCACCGCCGCGCTGCTGCAGGTACCGCCCCAGGTGGCGGACGCGGCGCCGGGTCCCGGCGCGCTGCCCGGCCTCGACCTCGGAGCGGCCAACCGCCGCGCTCCGGTCGCGGGGCTCTACGACTGGTCCAAGGCCGGGTATCGCGCCGGTGCCGCGCTGCCCGGCTCCGGCGAAGTGAATCCGAACGCCACCTGCCAGGTCACCGCGGCCGAACTGGCGAGCCAGTACAACGTCGCACCCGACGACGGCGCCGACGACACGAACGGGATCCAGGCGGCGATCGACGGGATCAAGAGCGCGTGCTCGTCTTCCGGGAGCTACATCAAGCTCAGCACGATCACGTTCCCGGCGGGCCGGTTCGACGTCACGCACGAGATCCACGTCGACGCCGACTACCTGATCCTGCGGGGTGCGGGCAAGGACGCCACGAAGTTCGTCTACAAACCCGACGCGAACACCCTCTACGACACCCTCACCCCGGACGGTTCCGACTGGGACGAGGACGGGATGACCTCGGGCGCGGGCAAGGGTGGCTGGTTGTGGCCCGGTCGCGGGCTGTTCCGGGTCCAGTCCAGGGGAGTGCACACGTCCTACTCCGGAGACCACGCCTCGGCGCCCGCGAACCGCAAGGACATCTTCGAGGGCACGATCAACGTCCATTGGAAGGCCGGGGTGAAGCTGCGGGGCAAGCCGGGTGACACCGCGTTCGCCGCGCGGACGGGGGATAAGGTCGTCCACCTGGCGAGCAGCGGCGCGCTGACGTCGCTCGCGGCCGGGAACCTGGTGAACATCAGGGCGGCGAACTCGCGGAAGTTCTACGAGCAGCAGCAGGCGACGCCGACCACGTTCCCGTTACTGAACATGCACATGCGCCAGCAGATCTTCACGATCACGGCGCTCGACACGTCCGCGCGCACCATCACCCTGGACAAACCGCTCGAGTACGACGTCCCGGTGAACTCCACTTCCGACGGTTCGAGCCCGATCGACGGCGCCACCTACGACTCGAAGGCGGCACCGCTGGTCGACCCGGTGCTCGGTGTCGGGTTCGAGAATCTCGGCTTCACCCAGGACATGCCTGGCCTGAACCCCGCGGAGGCGAACAACAACTACGGGAACATGGCGCCGGCCGCGGAGATGCACGGGATCGTCTTCAAATGGGCGGCGAACTCCTGGGTCCGCGGTATCCGCGCGGACATGACCGGATCGCATCCGATCGTCACCGAGGAGGCCAAGAACCTCCAGATCGTCGACAACGAACTCCACGGCTCGTGGAACAAGGGCAAGGGCGGCAACGGCTACTTCCGCGGCTCCCGGGTCTGGGATTCGCTGTACGCGGGCAACACCTCCACCCTGCTGCGGCATTTCACCTTCCAGTGGTCCGCCGCGGGCAACGTCGTGATCGGCAACTCGTTCGACTCCGACCTGAACCTCCACGGAGGCTGGGAACGCAACAACCTGTTCGAACTCAACACGGTCAAGGTTCCGTACGCGCACCGCTCCGGGAACTGCCGGGCGAACTGTGGTGAGGAGGGCGGCGGCGGTCCCGACGACTCGAACTGGTTCCCGATCTGGTGGGGCGCGGGCAAGAAGGCGGTCAAGTGGTCGGGCGCTTCCGGCTACCGCAACGTGTTCTTCAACAACGCCATGACCAAGCAGCTCGCGGACAACGGCCCGTATAACGACTTCTACGCCGACCGGCACCGCGTCTACTCCTTCGGCTGGGACGGCACCACGTACAAACACCTCGACATCGGCGGCACACCGATCGCCGATTGGGCGAAGAACGAGCAGCGGGACTACACCGGCGGCCACGGCGTCGACGCGACCAAGACCGACGCCTCGTCGTCGCTCTTCCTGAAGTCCGTCGACGGCACTCCACCGACCTCGCCGACTTCACCGTCTTCGACGACGACTCAGACCCCGAGCGCGTGCCTGACCGCGACGTTCACCCGCAAGTCGGTGTGGGACAGCGGCTACGGAGGTGGCTTCACGGTCACCAACACCTGTTCGGCCGCCGTCGGGTCGTGGGCGGTCGAGTTCGATCTGCCCGCCGGGACGACGGTCACCGGTTCGTGGAGTTCGGTGCTGACCAGGACCGGGCAGCACTACCGGTTCGGGAACGCGGCCCACAACGGCAGCGTCAAACCCGGCGGCACGGCGACGTTCGGCTTCAACGCCGCCGGTCAGGGACTCCCGGTCGCGTGCTCGATCGCCGGAACGAAATGCGGAGGCACGGAATGACGAGGAAACGACTGCTCGCCGCGATCGCGGCCACGGCGTCGGCGGCGGGCCTGTTCGGCGCCGTCGTCACCGCCGAGGCCGCGGCGCCCAGCCTGACCGCGACCTTCGCCCAGAGTTCGACGTGGGACAGCGGGTACGGCGGCAAGTACACGCTGACCAACGGGGGCGACGCGAACAGTACACAGTGGACGATCGAATTCGATCTGCCCGAAGGCACCTCGATCACGACGTCGTGGAGCTCGGCGCTCACCAGGACCGGCCGGCACTACAAGGTCACCAACGCCGGCTTCAACGGCACGATCAAGCCCGGCGGCACCGCGTCCTTCGGTTTCAACACCACGGGGCTCGGCCTGCCGACCGGCTGCACGATCAACGGCAGTCCGTGCGGGGGAGGTGCGCCGAGCACCACGACGACCCCGCCCACCACCACGACCACGAGCGAACCGCCGACGACGACCACCAGCGTTCCCGCGGGAGACGTGGTCGACGTGAGCACGGCGGCGGAGCTGCGGGCCGCGCTGGCCGCCGCGAGCCCCGGCCGGACCATCCGGCTGGCGGCCGGAACCTATCGGGGTTCTTTCGTGGCCACGAAACCCGGCACGGCAGGCGCGCCGATCACGGTGACCGGGCCGTCGACGGCGGTCCTGGTCAACGACGGCCCGTCCGGCGAGGCGCCGTCCTGCCCGGCGCCGACCGCGGGCTGGGACTCCGGGTACGGCTTCTGGCTCTACGGAGCGCCGTACTGGCACCTCAAGGGTTTCACCGTGCAGGAGTCGAAGAAGGGAATCGTCGCGGACGACTCGCACCACACCGTGATCGAAGGCGTGCGGGTGCACCGGATCGACGAGGAGGCCGTGCACTTCCGGCGCTCCTCGGCGGACAGTGTCATCCGCGATTCGACGATCAGCCACACCGGTCTCGTGCAGGCGGGTTACGGCGAGGGCGTCTACCTCGGCTCGGCGAACTCCAACTGGGCGTGCCACGGCAACTCCGGCGGGGTCGACCGTAGCGATCGGATCCAGGTGCTCGACAACCACATCGGACCGTACGTCGCCGCGGAGGCCATCGATGTCAAGGAAGGCACCGTGGACGGTGTGATCCGGGGCAACACCTTCGACGGCCAAGGGGTTTCCGGGCAGAACTCGGCGGATTCCTGGGTCGACGTCAAGGGATCCGGGTACGTGATCGAGGGCAACACCGGCACCTTCGCTTCGCCGGGGACGTTCGCGAACGGGTACGAGACGCACAATCCGGCGACCACCCCGTCGTTCCCGAACGGGTGCGGGAACGTATGGCGGGACAACAAGTCCGATCTCGGCGGAGTCGGCCAGTACGCCATCAAGATCTCGTCGACGTCGAAATGCTCGGATCGGCCCAACGTCGTCCACGCGTCCAACACCGTGTCGAGGGCGGTGAACGGGCTGACCAACATCCCCGTCACGCCTTGACGGACGCCGGTGACGGGGGCGGCGCGGCCCCCGTCACCGGCGGGTCAGTCCCGGACCGCGGTGATCGCGACGGTGGCGTAGCGCACGGTGAACCGTCCGCCCATCCTGTCGATCGCCGCGCCGACTTCAGCGAGGATCTCTTGTCGCACTGTGGATTCGACCCAGGTGAGCGAACCGAACGTCGGAAGCTGGTCGAGCCATTCGTCCCGGGTGTAGACCCGGTCCCAATCGTGGCGGCTTCGTTCCGGTTCGCCGAACCCGCCCGCTTCGCGCAGACCGTCGGCGACCTTCACGATGAGTGGCCCGTACGGGTCAGAGGGCTGTTTCGGCACGCTGTCGAGATCGATCGGGGAATCCGGCACGAGCCGCCGGTAAGCGTCCGCCAAGGCGTTCGCGACCTCTTCCGGCGGTTCGGGTACGTGCCAGAACGCGGCCAGGAGTCCGCCGGTCCGTAGTGCTTCGGCGGCCTTGGCGGCACCCGCCACCGGGTCGACCCAATGCCAGGCCTGTCCGGAGACGAGCAGATCGAACCGGCGCCCGGCGGGCTCCCAGTCCTCGAACTTCGCGACCTCCACGTCGATGCCGCTCCTGCGGGCGAACTCGGCCATCCGGGCATCCGGTTCGACGCCGAGGACGTGACAACCCGCCGCCTGGAACTGGCGCGCTTCGATCCCGGTGCCGGCGCCCACGTCGAGGACGTCGCGGCCAGGAGCGGCGGCGAGGAGGTGACCGATGAGTTCCGGGGGATAGGCGGGCCGGGTCCGGTCGTAGCGTTCGACGTCCGTGCCGAAGGATTCCGCGGCCTGTCGATGGCGGTGAGGCTCTTGCCCCAAAGGTAGAGTGGGCATGCGCCCACCTTAAGTGGGCACCTGCCCACTCGTCAACGCAAGGGAGTCGTATGCCGACCGGGGTAGCCCTGCGCGCCGTCCGCGCACAGTTGTTCGACGCGGCGGAGCGTGTCTTGCTGCGGGACGGACCGAGCGGGCTCACCAGCCGCGCCGTGACCACGGAGGCGGACTGCGCGAAAGGCGTCCTGCATCGGCATTTCGACGACTTCGACGGATTCCTGGCCGAGTTCGTGCTGGACCGGATCGAGAAGCTGGACGAGAAGGGGCTTCGGGAAGCCATCGGTACCGGAACGGTCGTGGACAACCTCACCTCGGCGCTCACCGCGGTGTTCGAGTCGGTCGCGGTCGCGATCGTCCCGCTCGTGATCTTCCGCGACGAGCTGCGTGCCCGGTTGCGTCGCGAGTGGCCTGCCGGTGTCCCGGTGCTGACCCAGGCCGCCGTGATGATCGGTGGCTACCTCGACGCGGAACGGGCACAGGGCAGGATCGCGGCGGACGCCGACGTCGAAACCCTCGCGGCCACGCTTATCGGCGCGACGCATCTGCTCTACGCCGACCGCACCGCCCCGGCGCCGGAGGCGGCGCAGGTGCGGAAGGTGGTGGAGACGGTGATCGGGACGTAACTCGCGTGATCGAAGGCGTAACTCACGTGATTGGAGACGTAACTTCGTGTGCTGCCTCTGATCACGCGAGATACGCCTTCAATCACGCGAGATACGTGTCTGATCACGGGCAAGCGAAAGGGCGGCGAGTCCTCAGTGGACTCGCCGCCCTTTCGGTAAATCAGGACTGCGCGGCGGTGACGGTGTGCCGCAGCAGCAGCGACGTCGTGACCGGGCCGACACCACCGGGGACCGGCGTGATCGAACCGGCGATCTCCTCGACTGCGGCCTGGTCGACGTCGCCGACGAGCCCGCCTTCGGGAGTCGGGTTCGTGCCGACGTCGATCACCACGGCACCGGGCTTGACGTGGTCCGCGCCGACGAAGTGCGCGCGGCCGACGGCAACGACCAGGACGTCCGCGGTCTTGGTGACCGCCGCGAGGTCCTTGGTGCGGGAATGGCAGACGGTGACCGTCGCGTGCTCGCCGAGCAGCAGCAGCGCGGCCGGCTTGCCGACGATGGTCGAGCGGCCCACGACGGTGACCTGGGCACCGGAAAGGGCGACCTGCTCGCGCTTCAGGATCTCCAGCACCGCGGCGGCGGTGGCGGGCGCGTAGGTGGGGAGGCCCGCGGTGAGACGGCCGAGGCTGACCGGGTTGGCGCCGTCGACGTCCTTGGCCGGATCGATGTGCGCGCCGACGTCGTCGAGCGTGACACCTTCGGGCAACGGGGTCTGGCAGATGATGCCGTGGACCGACGGGTCCGCGGAAAGCTTGTCGAGTTCGCGGGTGACGTCCTCGCCGGTCGGCTTCTCGAGCTGGACCACGCGGCAGTCGACGCCGACCTTCTTCGCGGCGCGCTCGATCGAGCGCACGTACCAGGCGGTGGCGTCGTCGTCGGTCGGCACGAGCACGGCGAGCGTCGGGGCGGTGCCCGATTCGCGGAGCTTGGCGGCGGTCTCGGTGACCTCGGCGGTGATGGCGGCGGCGATCGCGCGCCCGTCGATCAAGGTCATCGGGCGAGCCTTTCGCGAACCTGGGCGATGAGGGCGTCGGCGCGCCCGGCGGCGGGGGTGTACTCCGTGAGGCGGGCCTCGGTCTCCTTGCGGAGCTGCTCGTCCGCCATGGAAGCGAGGTTGACCTCGACGTTGACCACACCGGATTCGAGCGCGGACTTGGCGGACGAAGCCGCGACCGCGATGTCGGAGATGACGTTCGTGTTGGCGCCTTCGAGGATCGAGGCGGCGACGTCGATGACCTCGGCGGCGAGGGCGGCCGTGCGCAGCGGGACTTCGGCGGCGCCGACCAGCGCGGCCTGGATCGCGGCGGTGCGTGCCTGCTTCTCCTCGTCGGTGGCCTTGGGGAGCTTGTACGCGGCGACCACGGCGTCGAACGCGGCGGCGTCGTCGGCGGCGAGGCCAAGCGCGCGCGTCCGGAGGTCCTCGGCCTTGGCGAGCGCCTCGGTCATGGTGGCCTCGTGCTCGGCGTACTTCGGCTTGCCGATGGTCAGGTTGCACACCATGGAGACCAGGGCGGCACCGACCGCGGCGTTCATCGCGGCACCCGCGCCACCACCGGGCGTCGAGGCCTTCGATGCCAGCTCGTCGAGCCACTGACCGACCGGTTGAGCCTCCACGCGATGTTCCCTTCCCGCTGGTTTTGCCGTCGCGCCGAAGCCTACCCGGGGCTTCCCGGGCAGCCCGAAGGCCACCTTCGCGACGATCGACGTCGGCGAGGGTGGCCTCCGGCCGGCGGGGTCAGGACCGCTGGTACTCCTCCCAAGTGAGCTTCGGCGTGACGGCGGGGCCGTCGTCGGCACCCCGGCCGGCGAGGCCGTTGTAGCCGAGGTAGTAGTCACCGGCCTGATGCTGCGCGCCCGACGACAGGTCCGGATCGGACAGTGCGATGGCGTGGATGTGGTAGGCGAAACCCTGGGCCGGGGTCCGGACCCAAGCCGCGAAGCCCACCTGCCGCAGCTTCCGGGCGACGTCGGTCCGCGTGGTCGAGGACATGCCCTCGACGCCGATGTCGAGCGCGCCACCACCGTCGTGCGTCCCGGCCGAAGCGCCGACTCCGCCGGGGTTGTACGAGCCCTGCGTGATGGTGAGCTGCCTGCCGAGCAGGCCCTCGGCCTTCACCAGCATCGCCTTGGTCCGCGTGTTCATCGTCTTGCCGTGGTAGGTCAGGCGGCTACCCGCCGAGACCACCGCGGTGACGGTGTACCGGCCCTCGCCCAGCTTCTCGAGCGACGTCTTTCCCGGCAGGCCGGAGGCGTCGAGCCCGGTGTAGCCCAGCGACTTCTGGTAGCTGGAGTACGCCGTGATGGTCGACGTCCCGAAATGGCCGTCGACGTACTGCTGGGCGAGCAGTCCCTTGTCGGCCAGCGCCTGCTCCACCAGCACCACGCTGTCCTTGGCGCCGGGGGTCAGCGCGCTGTCGGCCCGGCGCGGGTCGATCTGCGCTGCCTTGAGCACTGCTTCCATGCTGGCCGTTGGCAACGCGGTCACTTCGGCGCCGGCCGGTGCGGCGGCCACGCCGAGGGAGAGCGCGGTCGCTGTCGCGAGCACGGCTACCTTGGTCAACAATTCCTGCCTCCTGAGCGGATTCGGTTGTCCGGACAGCATGGGCAGGGTGAATACAAGGGCCGTACAAACGAACTTCTCCCGGGTCTTTGTCGCCCGGTCGGGTGTCACTCCGGCGAAATCGGAAGCGAGCTGATAAGACTTCCGGTGGACGCCGAAAGGTCGAGACCGACATGGTGCTACGTACTCAGCCACCCTCAAGGGCTCATCTCAGACTGCTCGCGGCGGCGGACTCGGGCCCGCCGGCGCGAGGCCGTGACCGGTACGGCGAGATCCCCGACCGGCGGCTCGCGGCGATCCTCGCCGCGGAGGACGTGGCCGAGGAGCACGGGCTGAGCGCGCACGTCCGGACGACGTGTTACGTCCACCGCGGCTGGGTGCATCAGTGCATTTCCGACCCCATGCACGTCCTCATCGTCACCGGGCATCGCTGGTGCCGCCGCTGCGATCGCACGGTCGAAGTCCGGGTCGACGAGACCTTCCCCGGTGCGGTCGAGCTCTTCTGCGACGGCTGCGGTGTCCCGCCGGACACCGTCGCGAACCGTGAGGTCCTCCTGGCCTGCCGGACCAGTCTGAGCGCCATGTACGGCGGGGAAGCGTCGACGCTCTACGTCGTCCCGGACCGCTGACCGGCACCCGTTCGCACCGCCAGAGGAAACCGAACGGACGAGTCGCCTTGCGCTGTCCGGCGCACTCAGTGGTTTGGACCACCAGTGTTACCGAAGCGTGATCTGGACATATCGCACGGACGGCTACTTTGTTGTGGCGCGCAACGAATTGTTTCGCCCGTGGATTTCCAACGCCGGAGGTGTCACGACGTGAACCGGATCCTTGTGCTGTCCCCACGGCGGAAAGGGGTTCGTGGCGTGCTCGCCGCCGGCCTTTCCGCACTCCTGATCGCGATCGGGCTGGGCGGTGCCACCGCCGCGGCCGCCGACTACAGCCAGACCGCCGCCTCCCTGAACGCGAGCCAGGCACAGTTCTCCTTCACTCCGTCGACCACCGCGCGGTACGTCGACATCCACTACACCGGCGTTCCGGGAGTGGGGCAGCAGAACGTCCGCATGACCGACAACGGCGGCACCTGGCGGCACACCGTCGGTTCGCTGTCGGCGGGCACGGTGCTCGACTACTGGTTCACCTACGAGAAGAGCGGGCCGCAGTACGACACCCCGCACTTCACGTACACCCACGGCGGCAGCGGCACGACCGTCGCCTCACCGACGTTCGATCCTCCGGGTGGCAGTTACCCGAGCGCCCGCTCGGTGACGTTGTCGAGCGCGACCGCGGGCGCGACGATCCGGTACACCGTGGACGGATCCACTCCGACGGCATCGTCCACTGTGTACACCGGGCCGATCACGGTCTCCGCCACCTCGACGATCACGGCGATCGCGCTCAAGTCCGGCTCGGCGAACTCCCCGGTGGCGTCGGCGAGCTACACGATCGGATCGACACAGGCGACCTGTCCGGCCCAGGCAGAGGTCCCGGACTTCGGCCCGAACGTGCGGATCTTCGACCCCGGTATGTCGGCGTCGACGATCCAGGCCAAGCTCGACGCGGACTTCAATGCGCAGAAGGACACCCTGACCGCGCAGTTCACCGAACGCCGGTACGCGCACCTGTTCAAGCCCGGCGCGTACAACGGCATCCACGACAACGTCGGCTACTACACCTCCGTCGCGGGGCTCGGGCAGAACCCGGGCGACGTCGTGATCAACGGCGACGTGACCGTCGACGCGTTCAACGAGTCGGACAAGGGGGTGGCGCTGCAGAACTTCTGGCGTTCGGCCGAGAACCTGGCCGTGGTCCCGAGTAGCGGCTCGACCCGCTGGGCCGTCGCGCAGGCGGCGCCGTTCCGCCGGATGGACATCCGCGGCGGGCTCCAGCTCTACCCGGCCAGCTACGGGTTCGCCAGCGGTGGCTACACCGCCGACAGCAAGGTTTCCGGGCAGACCGCGTCGATCTCGCAGCAGCAGTGGTACACCCGGGACAGCAGTTACGGCAGCTGGGACGGCGGGGTCTGGAACATGGTCTTCTCCGGCACCAGTGGTGCTCCCGCGAACACCTTCCCGAACCCGCCGGAGACGACGCTCGGCACCACGCCGGTGTCCCGCGACGTCCCGTACCTGTACCTCGACGGCTCCGGCAGGTACCGCGTATTCCTGCCTTCGTTGCGCACCAACGCTTCCGGGCCGAGCTGGGCCAACGGTGGCACCCCGGGCAGCTCATTGCCGATGAGCCAGTTCTACGTGGTGAAGGCGGGGGACACGGCGGCGTCGATCAACACCGCGCTCTCCCAGGGCTGCAACCTGTTCTTCACTCCGGGCGTCTACCACCTGAACCAGACGCTCAACGTGACGAAGGCGAACACCGTCGTCCTCGGCGTCGGCTATCCGACCCTGGTCCCGGACAACGGTGTCGACGCCATGAAGGTCGCCGACGTGGACGGCGTCCGGATCAAGGGCCTCCTGTTCGACGCCGGGACGACCAACTCGCAGTCGTTGCTCACGGTCGGCCAGGCGGGCTCGACGGCGAACCACTCCGCGAACCCGACGACCCTGCAGGACGTGTTCTTCCGGATCGGCGGCCAGATCGCGGGGAGGGCGACGAACAGCCTGATCGTCAACAGCCGGGACACGATCATCGACCACATCTGGGCGTGGCGGGCCGACCACGGCAACGCGGGCACCTACGGCTGGACGGTCAACACCGGTGACACCGGGGTGGTCGTCAACGGCGACAACGTGCTGGCCACCGGCCTGTTCGTCGAGCATTACCAGAAGTACCAGGTGATCTGGAACGGCCAGAACGGCAGGACGATCTTCTTCCAGAACGAGATCCCGTACGACGTCCCGGATCAGGCAGGCTGGAGAAGTCCCAATGGGCTCAACGGGTACGCCGCGTACAAGGTGGGGGACAACGTGACCTCCCACGAGGCGTGGGGCCTGGGCAGCTACTGCTTCTTCAACGACAACCCGTCGGTGAACCTGTATCACGCGTTCGAGGTGCCGAACCGCGCCGGCGTGCGGTTCCACAACATGGTGACGGTCTCGTTGAACTACAAGGGGACCATCACCCACGTGATCAACGACGCCGGGGCGGTGACGCCGCCGGACACACGGCCGAGCAACCTGGTGAGCTACCCGTAACGCTCGTCGCCTGAAGTACGTGAAGCCCCCTTCACTGCGCTAGACGCAATGAAGGGGGCCTTCACGTACTCAGGGAAAGTCGCTTCGTGTATAACGAACTATACCGCTCGGCTGAGGAGGGCTCAGCGCCCTTTCCGACTGCCTTCGTAGGCCCGCTCGCGTAGACCGGTGAGCCAGCGGGGCCGCAGCTCCCAGCCCGGTGGCAAATTAAGCATCGGATCGAAGGCGGGCTGAGGGGAGTCGTCGTCGACTTCGTGGAGGGTCAGCGTCGCGCAAGGTTTCCGATGGCCGTTCGCGCGGACGGTCTCGACGAGGTAGGTCACCGGTCCTTCCGCCACCAGCCGCCGCAAACCGTCCAGCGACGCTTCGACGTTCCGGGCCGCCTCCGCGCGGGCGGCCAGCCAGACCAGTCCACCCTTCGTGCGATAGGGCAGCAACGTGCTGTACCGGCCGCTGGTCCAGGCGCGCTCCGGTCGCGGCAGCACGCGGCCGGCGAGACCGGTGCCCGAAGTGGTCAACGTGAGATCCCACGGATGACCTCCGACGGCGGGGATCCGCACCGCCATGCCCAGCGCGTCGGGTACGCGCCCCGGGAGACCGGCGCCCTTGGACATCCGCACGGTGACGGCCACCGGCTCCTCCGGCAGGGCGAGGTCGTCACGCCTCAAAGCCTGAAGTTCGCCGTTGAACAGTAGGCCGTTCGGGTGGAATGCCCGCGCACCACGAAGTGCCGCCAGTGCATGAAATCCGGCGTGGAAAAGCTTGCCGACCGGCCCTGCCTGCGGTGCCTTCTCCTCGGCCACGATTTCCACCCTCCTTGTGACGTGTGTGCTTCGCAGGGGCTACCCCGGGTGCGCCGGGTTACACGGGAATTCCCACGAATTCGAAAACGCCGATTCCCCCGGTGTGACCGGCTTTCGCCCGGGTACTCGCGTGATGTTCGCCCATCGGGCGTCCGACAGTCCTTCCACCTGGATCGGAGGAAACCAATGACTGCATCGCCGGCCACGGTTCGGCGGGCTCCGCGCCAGCTCATCGCCCTCGGCGTGGGCGCGGTCTTCCTGCTCGTCGGCATTCTCGGCTTCATCCCCGGCATCACGACGAACTACGAGCAGCTGAGCGGCGCCGGGCACGAGTCCGGCGCGTTGCTGCTGGGCGTGTTCCAGGTGTCGATCCTGCACAACATCGTCCACCTCGCGTTCGGCGTCGCGGGCATCCTGCTGGCCCGGACGGTGACCGGCGCGAAGGCGTTCCTCGTCGGCGGCGGGGTGATCTACCTCGTGCTCTGGCTGTACGGCCTGCTGATCGACCACGGGTCGGCGGCGAATTTCGTGCCGGTCAACACCGCCGACAACTGGCTGCACCTCGGGCTCGCCGTCGGGATGATCGCCCTCGGGCTCATTCCGTTCTCCGGTTCGAAGGCGCCGATCGCCGACTCTCGCTAGCCCGTTTCTCCCCTGAAATCTCTGGAGGTAGTCAGTGTTCCGTCATACCAAATCGCTCCAATTCGAGGCCAAGCCGGAAAAGCCGGATGCCTTGTACGCCCGCAAACTGCAGGAGCTCATCGGCGGTGCCTACGGTGAAATGACTGTCACCATGCAGTACCTGTTCCAGGGCTGGAATTGCCGGATCGAGGGCAAGTACAAGGATTTGATCATGGACACGGCGACCGAGGAGATCGGTCACGTGGAAATGCTCGCGACGATGGTCGCCCGGCTCCTCGAAGGGGCACCCGCCACCACGGTGGCCGAAGCCGCGAAGGATCCGGCCACCGCGGCGATCCTCGGCGGGATGGACCCTCAGCAGGCGATCATCTCCGGTGGCGGTGCCACGCCGAGCGACAGCCAGGGCTATCCCTGGAACGGCCGCTACGTGGTGGCGTCGGGCAATCTGCTGGCCGATTTCCGGGCGAACGTGGCGGCGGAGGCGCAGGGCCGCTTGCAGACGGCCCGGTTGTACAACATGACCGACGACCCCGGTGTGAAGGCGATGTTGCAGTTCAACCTCGCGCGGGACACGGTGCACCAGAAGCAGTGGCTCGCCGCGATCGAGGAACTCAAGGCCGACGGCCTGGAAAGCGACATCGCGCCGACGGCGTTGTTCGACGAGGAGAACCAGGACCACAACAACACCGTTTGGCACCTGTCCGACGGTCCGGACGGTCCGAAGGGTGGCTGGAGCTTCGGCGAAGACGGGATCGAGTACCTCATGGAACCCGAGGCACTCGGCGGACCGGGCACCGCCCCGAAACCCGATCCGGCGCTTTACGGCACCTACGCGCCGCTGCAGGACGCGGTCGGGACGGTCAAAGGCAAGGTCAAGGACGCCAAGAAGAAGGCCACCAAGTCGAGCAAGAGTTAGACCTCAGCCGCCAGCCGGCGCGGAAGGTCCGTGAAGCCCCCGAAAGTCAGGGGCACGGCAAAGCCGCATAACCGCTGGTCAGGCGGGTCGTAAGCGGTGATTCCGGCGCTCGTCGGAATCACCGCTCTTCGTCCGGGCGGGTGAGCGAGCCCCCCAGACCACTCACGGAACCGGATCCGGTGATTCCCCAGGCCATGGCCACAATGGCCGATTCAGTGCGCCGTCACGCAGTTCTCACGGAGCGCTCACGTCAGGAAAGGAAACGGAGAAGGACACACCGCACTGGGGCTAATGGGAACGCCGCTTGCTCATGTGGCCCGGCCGCCAGGAAACGCCACGACCTCGCCCCGCCCCGGTCGGTTAAACGCGTGCTCGGTATTAGTTCCACTCGTTTCACGTACACGGTGGTCACCGACGCGTAGCCTGACCCCGTGGAGGAGTTTCCTGACCCGTCGGGGCCACCCTACCCCTACAAATACCCGCTGCCTGCCGAGGCGAAGGCGGAGCATCAGCGCGCCGTCGAGTACTTCCGACGGAAGTATGCGTTCTGGGACAGCATGATGATGCCCTCGATTTCGGTGGGCCTGGTCGCGGCCGGGGTGTTGTCCGAGGACGACGAAGGCTACCTGTCGGTGCCGGTGCTTCTCGGTGTGTTGGTGGTCACCGGCGTTCTGATGGCCCTCATCGGTCTCCGGAAGGATGCTCTGGCGGACAAAAGAGACAAGCATGTGAATCTGCTGAAGACCTACCGCGTCTTGCCACACGAGATCGATGGATCGGCATCTGCGACGCTACCTTCGGACTTCGACACGAACCGCGACCACTTCGGCGCGCCTCTCCCTGGCAAGGCGGATCCGTGCCCCCGCGCGATGCCTGACTCCACACCCGCCATCGACAAAATCCCGGGCGAAAATCCCTACAACGGGATGATCCGGCTCAGCCCTCCCAAGCCCCGTCCGGAAAGCGGCCCTTGATGAACGGGCCGGCGGGCTTGCTCCATCTCCTCAGTTCAGGGCCCATTCCGCCCGCCGTCCGTCGCCGGTAGGGGTGTCGACTGCCCGATCTGTTCGAACACCAACGCAACAGCACGTTCCCGCAGCTCAGTACATCCTCACTCACACGAGGAGCCTCCATCAAACCCGGGGAGGTGCACCCTGCAAGTAGGGAAGGAGGCCTTCACGGACGAACGCCGGCGGCGGGTCAGTCGTCGGCTTCGGCGACCGCGGCCGCTTCGTCGTCGTCCATCGCCTTGGTGTCACGCGGGGGGAGGAAGGGTTCGTCGTCGGCCGGGGAGCCGGATGCGATCTCCTTGCCACGCGCGAGTTCGGCGTCCAGTTCGGCGCCGAGGAGGACGGCGATGTTCGAGATCCACATCCAGATCAGGAACACGATGACACCGGCGAGCGAACCGTAGACCTTGTTGTACGAGCCGAAGTTGCCGACGTAGAAGGCGAACCCAGCCGTGGCCGCGGCCCAGAGCAGCACGGCCACGAGGCCGCCCGGGGTCAGCCAGCGGAATTTCGGCTGCCGCACGTTGGGGCTCACCCAGTAGAGCATCGCGACCGCCAGCCCCGCCAGCAACGCGATCACCGGCCATTTCGCGATGTCCCAGACGAGGACACCGGTCGAGCCGAGGCCGATCAGGTCGCCGAGGTAGCGGGCGATCCCGCCGGTCGCCACCACCCCGGCGGCACACAGGGCGAGCACGACCAGCACGGCGATGGTGAGCCCGATCCGCAACGGCACGGTCTTCCAGATCGGGCGGCCTTCGGGCATCGAGTAGATGACGTTGGACGCCCGCATGAACGCGCCGATGTAGCCGGACGCGGACCACAACGCGCCCGCGGTGCCGAGGATCGCCGCCGTTCCGGCCAGCCCGCCGGTCTTGGACAGCTCTTCGATGGCGCCGACCAGGATGTCCCGGCCCTGACCTGGTGCTATCCGGCTGACATTCTCGACGAGTGCCTGGGTCGCCGACGGACCGAGGAGCCCGAGGATCGCGGTCAGTACAAGCAAACCGGGGAAGAGGGAAAGCACGCCGTAGTAGGTGAGCGCCGCCGCCCAGTCCAGCATGTTGTCGCGGTTGAACTGGACGAACGTCCGTTTGAGCACCGCCCACCACGATCGTCGGGACAATTCGGTGGGACCGTCCGGGTCTTTCGCTATGGCAGCCAAGGGAACCTCCTGCTGGGGATTCCTTGGCTTACCCGGTGTCGCCGGGGCGAAACGGGTGGTCAGGCCGGGCGGGATCGTGGCGGCGGTGGCGGCGGGACCGTCTTCGCCAGCACGATGTCCGCCAGCCGGATCGTCGCGAGCCCGCGTTTGGTTTCGACCGTGCAGTCGGTGTCATCACGGGAGCGGAGGTAGCCGAGCGCGTCGGTGAACCCGCCCTCGATCCGGTACCGGACGACGACTCTGGTGCCGAGGGGCACCTCCGGAAGGGTCATCGGTTCAGGTGCGCGGTGAGCTCGTCGTCGCTCGGCTCGACCAGGTGGGTGCCGTCCGGCCAGACGATGGTCGGGATGCGTCGCTCACCGTTCTGCAGCGCCCGAACGGTCTCCTCGGCGCCGGAATCCGCTTCGACGTCGATGTAGTCGTACTCGATGCCCTTCGAGTCCAGGAGGGCGCGGCTGCGTTTGACGTCGGGGCACCAACCGGCGCCGTACACGGTGAGGTCGCTCATGGATCACAGCATGCCAGGTCGCGGTCCGCCGGCGTGTTCGGCGAGGGCTGCCCGGTCGGCGAGGCCGGTCTTGGCGAGCAGGCTCGCGACATGCTTCTCGACCGTCCGCGGCGAGATGTGCAGGCGGGCGCCGATGTCCTTGTTGCCCATCCGCTCGGCGAGCAGCACCAGGACCTCGTACTCGCGCACGGTGACGCCCGAAGCCCGCAGGTCACCCGGTACCCGGTCGACGCCGGAGCGGCGTTGCCGGACGGGTGCGCCGAGTTTGCGCAGGAGGCTCCGGCAGGCGGCCGCGACCGCCGGGATGTCCCTGCGATGGAAGTACTCTTCGGCCTCTTTGAGCCAGCCCGCCGGATCACCCCAGCCGTCGGCGGCGGCCGGTTCGGCGATCAGCCGGAGCCCGAGATGGCGGGCCAGGGGATAGGGCGCCGACGTCTCCAGCGCCGAGGCCACCGCCTGTGCGGCCGCCGCCGCGTCACCTCGCCTGCCGTGCTCGACCGCGTGCGCGAATTCGACGAACTGCCGGTTCCAGCGCATCCCGCTCACGGCGGAGCCGTCCTCCGGACAGGGCACGCCCCCGAGCGTGTCGACGAGTGTCCGGAGCCCGTGCTGGCCGGCGAGGTGGAACCGGCTCGGCCGCCGGTCCTCCAGCTCGACGACCTGGCCGAGTTCGCGGCGGGCCCGGTCGAAGTCCTCCTCGAGCAGCGAACAGAAGACCCGCGCCAGCCCGATGCTGAGCACCATCTCCTGCGCGTTCTCGCCGCCGCTGTCCCGGAAGTCGTCGAGTGCCTGCTCCATCGCCGGGCGGTCCGCCCGGTGCCCGGCGGACATCGCCCTCGTCATATGGGCGTATTGCAGCAACGCGGTCAACCGGAGCCTGCCCAGCACGGCGAGGTTCTCGGCCAGCAACGCGTGCGCGGTGCCGAATTCGCAGCGCAGGATCGCGTGCATGGTGCGCACGGAATCGACCGCGCAGTGCAGGGTAATCGACCCGGTGCGCTGAGCGTCCGCGCGGGCGAGCAGCAGGGTCTGCTCGTCGCCGTTCATCAGCACGCGATGCCCGCCCAGCCGGACCAGCGCCTGGGTGCGCAGGTGGTGGAGATGGTTGTCCTCGGCGGTCCGCCGAGCGAGCTGCATGTAGTGCTCGGATTCGGTGAGGTCCCGCGACAGTGCGAGCATGCCGAGCACCTGCAGCGCCTGGCAGACGACGAACGGCTGCTCGGTCGCCTCGGCCACTTCCCAGGCCTGGCGCGCGAGCCGTTCCGCCGTGCCCGCCCGGCCGGGAACGTCCAGCCAGAGGTTCGCTTCGACGGCGTCGAGCGCGGCCTGCTGAGCCGGTGAGATCGCCGAACCGAGGGGAGCGCGGGCGCGTTCGATCTGGCCGAGGCATTCGTCGTGCCGTCCGGCGATGTAAGCGGCCCAGGCCAGCTGGGTATGCAGTTTCGCGGCCCGTTCGAGGGTGCCGATCTCCCCGAACGCGGCGGAGAGCTCGACGGCGCGGTCGAACTGACCGGTCTGCCCGAGCGCGAGCACCAGCGTCTCCAGCACCTCGGCCCGATCACCCGCGTCGGCCCCGCCGAGCAGGTCGACGGCCTTGGTGAGCATCGTGACCGCGGAGTCGGCGGCGCCGGCGTCGAGGGCACGGCGACCGGTTTCCGCGAACAGGTGGCCTGCCGCCTGTTCGTCCAGCGCGGTCAGCCGGAGCGACGCGACGAGCGCGCACAGGTCGCCCGGCAGCCCCGGGTACAGCTTTTCGACGGCGTCGGCGGCCTGACGGGCGAGCGTCGCCTTCCGTGCCGGCGACTGGCGCGCCAGCAGCGCTTCCGCGGTCAGCGGATGACGAAAGGCGTACCAGCCGGGCGTCGTCTCGTCGGTGGTCACCAGGTTCGCCGAGACCGCGGCGCTCAGGTGGTTGTGCAGGGTCCGGTCGTTGGTTCCGGTGACCGCCTGGACCACCGTCAGCGGGAAGCGGCGGCCGATGATCGCCGCGACCGACAGTAGTTCACCCGCCTGCTCGCCGAGTTGCTCCATCCGGACGCCGATACTGGTCACCAGTGCGGCGGGAACGCGGGCGCGGAGCTCGCCGATGACGCGCCAGCCGTCGCGGCCCTCGACCAGCAGTCCGTCGTTCACCATGCCGTGGAGCAGTTCCTCGACGATGAACGGAAGGCCAGCGCTGTTGCGCCACAACAGTTCCGCCGCGGCCGACGGAAGCCGTCCCGGCTCGGTCTCGAGGCAGGCGGCGGCGAGGGCGCGGGTGTCCGAGAGGCCGAGCCTGCTCAGTTCGACGACGGCGCAGCTCATCCGCTGCGCACCGGAGGTCGCCAGGCGCAGGGCGTCGGAGGGTTCGTTGCGGAGCGTGCCGACGAACAGGGCTTGCGCCGCGGACAGGTTGTCGACGAGGTATTCGAGAATGAACAGGGTTTCCGCGTCGGCGTCCTGGAGATCGTCGAGGACGAGGAGCGCGCCGCGGTCGCGGCCGGTGACGGCCAGCAGCCGGAACACCGCTTCGGCGAGCACCATCAGGGAACCCGAATCCCGCGGCCGGTCGCCCCGGCCCCAGTCGGGGATGAGCTGGGCGAGCACGGGGATGAACGGGTCCAGTTCGGCCGCGGCCGGCGGGCCGCCGCCGCGGAAATGCGACCACAGTGCCTGGGCCAGCGGCCGGAACGGGACGAGCGGGCCGATCGAACTGGCCCGCCCCTGCAACACCGGGATGTCGGCGGCGACCGCTCGTGAGGCGGCCTCGACGGCGAGCCGCGATTTGCCGATGCCGCCTTCGCCCACGAGAAAGATCGCGCCGCCGCGGCCCGCGACGGCGCGGTCGAGAGCTTCGGAAAGCTCGGCCAGTTCGGCGTCGCGGCCGATCACCCGCGACGAACGGATTCCCACCGCCGTGACTATAGCGAGCGGATTCCTCCGTCACGGCCAATAAATGATCACGAAGGCGGGCGGCGCGAACCCGCCTTCGTGAGCTTCTCCGCTCAGATCCAGCCGCCGGTGAAGACGCTGACGACGGACGGCGAACCGGGGTCCGTGGACAGGGTGGCGAGCGGGTTGGCGCTCAGCCGCGGCTTGCCGCCCGCCAGCGCGTGGTTGCGCGAGCCGACCTCGAGGGCGCGCGGCAGGTTCACGGCGCCGAGGACGTCCTCGGTGGCGGGCAGATCTCTTTCGTACATGCGGTTTTTCTCCTCATACTCGATTTACCGGCGGAACA
The DNA here is from genome assembly GCF_019330265.1 of Amycolatopsis sp. TNS106. NCBI lineage: Bacteria > Bacillati > Actinomycetota > Actinomycetes > Pseudonocardiales > Pseudonocardiaceae > Amycolatopsis > Amycolatopsis sp. TNS106. The sequence continues at coordinate 1,682,868 of NZ_CP024972.1, forward strand.
ACGGTGGCCGCGGGATGCGGCCGGTCGGGGCGGAGCAGGAGCGCGGAGGGGACCCGGTCACCGAATCCCAGCCGCAGCAGGCCGTAGCCGATTCCCGCCAGGCCGCTCAGCAGCCCGGGGGACGGGACCGCGCCGGGAGTCCCGCAGCGGGCACCGCGCTGGTCGATGGCGGCGAGCAGATGACCGGTCCGGCGGCGTACCGCGGCGGCGGCGCCAGTGTGCCCGTTCTCCGCCAGCACGCACAACACTTCCAGTACTCCGGACTCGCCGTGGCAGAGGCTGAGATCCTTCAGCGGTGCCCCGTCGGCCAGCCGTTTGATCGTCCTGGCGAGGTCCCTGGCATACGCGGGATCGGGCAGGTGAGCGGCAAGGCCGAGCGCGTCGCCCGCGAGACCGTCGCACCAGCCGACGGTGCTTTCCGCCCGATCGTCCGCCTTTCCGGGCGGTTCTTCGCCGGAACGGTCGTGTGCCCGCAGTACCCAGTCGATCCCGGCCGAACCGCGGGCGAACGATCTTTCTCGCGGACGTTCGCGGCCGAGCAGTTCTCCGGCGTACCGGTCCGCCCGTGCCAGTGCCGAGTCCAGTCCTGTTTGGACATACACCGACCGCATCGACGCGACACCGCCCGCCAGCCCCGTCGTGAACCCGGAGGGCGTTTCGGGAGTCGCGTCCGGCATGAGGTCGACGGCCTGCTCGATGAGATCGCCGGCGGGAAGGCCGACCAGCGTGCTGAGCCGCGCGATCGTGTACGCGACGCCGCCGAGCCCGAGAAGGCCGCCGCAGCCGGCGGTGGCGGCCAGCTCACGGTCGGCGCGGAGAGTGGTGAAGAGGCCGGGGAGCGGGCTGATCGCGTACGCGGCCAGGTCGCGGTATCGCGCGATCCCGGTCAGTTCGGCGAGCTGGGCGAGGAACAGCGCGACACCGCAGTAGCCCTCCCCGAGCCCGGCGCCCATCGGCAGCACGGTCCAGTAGCGGTCGTCGACGAGTTCGATCCCGAGCCAGTTGGAGCGGTGTTCGTCGGAGAAGGCGTTGGCGACGATCTGGTCGGCGATGCCGCAAGCGGTGACCAGCAGTCGTTCCGGGTCGGGTGCCTGGTTCGGTGCCGCCGTCTCCGCGGTCTCGGAGCCGCCGTGGTGGCCCGCGGTCACCGTGCTGATGGCGAGCGTGGCCGAAATCAGCCATTCCTGGTCGCGTTGGTCGAGCGGATCCATGTCGGCGAGCTTCGCCTGCACGGTCGCCAGCGACGGCCGGTCGACCACTCCGTCGACGCTCTCGCCCCGTGAATCCAGCAGCGACGTCGAGCCGGGGTGCGAGGTGAACATCGGCACGTCGCCCGCCCAGAGGTCGTCCCGCTCGTGGGGCACGAGGCGGAGCAGCTTCTCCTCGTCGGCGGAATCCTGTTCGAGCAGGTCGAACGCGCGGTCGCGGTCGGCGGCGTCGCGAAGCAGGTCGGGATGGGTGGTCTCGTCCAGCAGCCGGAAGTAGAAGTTCGTCGGCCGGATCAGCACCCGGATGGGATCCTCGGCGCAGCGCCGGAGGTGCTCGGCGAGTTCGTCCCTGCCGGTCGAGATCGCGTCGTAGCCGAGCCGGAATCCGGCCAGCAGCGCGGCACTGTGCTCGGTGGGCGGGATGTCGCGGCCGTCGAGACGCGGCAGGTTGTTCCCGCCCGCGAGTTCGCCGGGCACCCGCACCAGCCGCATGCGGTCGGTACCCGGATCGGCCCACTCGATGCGGTCGGTGGGCAGCTTGCCGCCGCGGCCGGCGAGGCCGGAGATGTCGACGGCGCCGTGTTCCCCAGCGAAGAGCTGGGGGAGCAGCAGCGTGCGCTGCACCGATCGTGCCAGCATCGCGGCGGCGGGGTCGCCCTCCGGCGGATCGGGTGGCGACGGCTGGAACAGCGTCTCGATGTCGATCAGCACCGGCTGGTCGCCGCAGGCGATGATGTTCTCGTAGTGGACGTCGGTGGCGTCGAGCGCGTACAGGAGCGCCAGGAGGATGCCTTGCCGCCGGTAGAAGCGGTCGACGTCGCCGATGTCGGCGCACGGCCGGTGCTCGACGAACCGGAGCCAGCCATAGCCCTCACGCGGCAACGCGTCCGCGGTCCGGAGTTCGAGCCCGGGCAGCCGTTTGTTCAGGTGCTCGACGACGTCGGTGAACCGTTCGTGCAGGATCAGCGGCCGGGGTTTGTAGATCACCTTGGCACCGCTGGAGAACCGGAGCAGTTTGACCGAGCGCCCGCGTGCGTGCGAGTCACCGATCCCGCCCGCGACCTCGACGAGTGTGCCGAGTTCGCCGTCGACGACCGAGCAGGGCAGTAAGGCGGCGTCGGCCGAGAACCGGGCCAGCGTTTCGGCGTTGGCTTCGGCGGCGTGCAGGCACGCCTGGGCGACGAGGCGGGCCAGTACCGGGTACTCGCCGAACAACCGGACGAGCCCGGCCGGAGTGGCTAGCCGTCGCACGAAATCGGAGAAGCGCTCTTCGGGCGTCTCGCCCCGGAGGTTTCCGGCCTTGCGGTCGCGGTGGAGTTCGAGGACCAAGGTGCGGACCGCGAGGGTGAGCAGATGGCGGTCGAGTTGGGCCGCGAACCCCCGGCGGAGGGCCTCCGCATCGGCGCGGGGGAGATCGTCCGGGACCGCTTCACGCGAAGCGGCGTGGACGAACGACCTGAAGACCCCGGCGAACTCGACACGCCAGTCACCGACTGGGGGACGCTCCGGCAGAAGCGCGGTGATGGTGCGTTCGGCGAAGTCCGCCCATGCGGGCTTGTCCGCTGTCCGTTCGCGCGGGGTCTGGCCGTGTACCCACCACCTCGGCGGCAGGGACGTCGCCGATGCTGGGGGCGTCACGGCGGTCATGGTTTCAGTTCGGCCGGGCCCGGCACATGGGGGCCGAACCCCCACATTCAGCGCACGCACGAAGATGTCCGGAGAGTGACGGACGAGGGAGTCTTCAGCGGAATATGGGGTCCAGGCACCCATGCGCGGGGACCGGTCCCGGCCGCACCATGGTCGGGTGGCGCGGAACTCGGGCGCGGGCCGGTTACTGGGGGTCCGGCCCGCGTCCGCCCGGAACCCTTGAGAATTGACGCACTTTCCTTTTCAGTGGTTAAAAACCGGAACCCGGTAAAGAGACACGGTCGTGTCCCTTTACCGGGTCGCAAACACGAGGGGCCGACCCGCGCCAACAGATTGGCCCCCGTCAACCCTGTGCTTAGAGCGTCAGACCAGCCATCCGAGCACGTGGGCCAGGTGCGCGAGCAGACCCGAGATCAGGTCGTGGCCGTGGTGCACGTGCTGGGTGAACATCTGCATTGAGGGGCTCCTTGTATCGGATTTCGTGTTCGGTTGTGCTCTCGCGAGGAGCGATCGAAGATTTGCACCACGTTGGCACGCTGTCAAAAAACGATTTCCTGGGCCCTCGGCGGGTCGTGAATCTTCCTACGATAAACACGTAAGTCTTTCGTGTTTTGCGCCAGGGCGGGCCTCGCGGGCGATGACACTGTGCGTAGCCAGCTCCAGGTTGGCCGATGTGGAATCTAAGCCTCCGCTACGGCAAGCGGGGGGCGCGTGACACGAATCGGTGATCCACACGCCACGAATGGTAAGTCGGCGAGAATCACCGATACGGGTGACGCCACCCCACGTCCGATAGCACGAAGGAAGACGCTTCGCTCCGGCCGATTGCGGGACGGTGATCGTTCACGCACTCACCGGAAATGGGGTTTTCCCGTGTTTCGTCGAACAATCGCGACCGTCTCCGTCGCGCTGGCGACAGCGTTCGGGCTGACCGTGGCGGCGGATTCGGCCGCGGCCGGCACCGTCACCCAGACCTTCGCCTGTCATCCGAGGCTTGCCAGCCAGACCGTGCACGTGACTGTCACCGCGCCCGCCACCGTGAAAAAGAACGTGGAGGCTGCCGTTTCCGTCAAGGTCGAAAACGTCCAGCCTTATCCGGGGCCGGGTTCAGGTAGGCCCTATACCTCAGGCCGGCTCGTCTTGGGCGGCGCCGGCAGCGGCACTGTCAACTTCTACCTGAGCTCGCCGACCGTCCTCGAGCCGGGCGATCCGTGGATCATGCAGGGGACGGCGAAAGTCACTTTCACCAGTACGGGAACGGGCACCCTCGCCTCGAACGGATACGGCGTTCCTCCGTACTACAACTGCGGGCAGGCCGATCCGCCCGTGGCCGAGACCGTGACCGTGCAGCCTTGAGTGGAAAGGACTCCCCATGTTCCGTCGAAAGATCGCGGCCGTCGCCATCGCGGTGGCCACCGGGTTCGGCTTGAGCGTGACGGCGGGTACCGCCTCCGCCGGTACCGTGACCCAGACCTGCCGCCCATACAGCGGTCCGAGAACGGTGAACGTGACGATCACCGCGCCGGCGACCGCGACGAGCGGGGTGCCTGTGCCGGTCTTCGTCAAGGTCGACGGCGTAGAGCCATGGCCGAATTCGGAGTTGTCGGCGGGGTCGGCCCGGTTGGTCGGCTTCCTGCGACAGGGAGGGGCGGGCACCGGCGAGGTCAAGATCGACGTGCTGAACAACCCGGCCACGATCCCGACCGGTGGTCACTTCAGCGTCGAGGGCACCCAGCAGGTCACCTTCTCGACTCCCGGCACCGTCACCCTCGGGCTCCACCGCTTCGGCAAGCCGCTCACCTACTGGTGGTGCGCCTTGCCCGCGGACGAGCAGCCGCCGGTGGCCGCGACCGTGACGGTGAACTGACCGCGCTTCGGTTTCGCACCCGGGCTCCGGCGGCGCGAATGCGCGCCGCCGGAGCCCGGCTTCATCGGCTACCGCTTGATGTAGAGGTCCCACGACCAGGTCGACGCGGAGCAGAAGTAGGCCGACCAGCGGCCACTCTGCTGGCCGGAGTGGCCGTTGAGCCGGCAGTCGCCTTCCGTCGACCAGCTGGACTCGTAGTAGTACCTCGGATCGACACCCGCGCCGGCAGGCTGCGCGAACGCGATCGTCGACGCCATCGCGCCAAGGACAGCGGCGGTCGCCGCGATCTTCTTCATCACTTGTGAAGCCCCAGTTCTCTTCTTGGAACACGTGCGTGCACAAACAATCATGAATCGGACGCGCTTGTCAGCCGAACGGCCGAGTTCATCTCCACGCCCCGTGTCGCCAACGGTGACCCACTGCACTCGGGAGGGTGAAGACAGGTGGTCGATCGGGTGATCTACGCTCTTGGCCGAGTGGCCGCCTCCGTCCCGCGCGGCCGAAGCGATGGGGCAGGAGGGTGCGGTGACGCTCGCGCAGGTCGAACAGGCGGTTCCGCGGGGAGCGGCGCCGGCCGGGCCACGTGGCCAGCGTCGGGACATCCAGGGGTTGCGTGCGCTGGCGGTCGGTCTGGTGATCGTCTACCACCTCCGCCCGGAATGGTTGCCTGGCGGCTTCGTCGGCGTCGACGTCTTCTTCGTCATCTCCGGCTACCTGATCATCGGCACCCTCGCCGGTGAACTGCGCCGCACCGGCACCATCCGCCTGCGCGAGTTCTACGCTCGCCGCATCCGGCGCCTCTTGCCCGCCGCGTCGGTCGTCTTGCTGAGCACCGTGTTCGTGACCTGGCTGATCCTGCCGATCTCACGCTGGCCTGCCGTCATGAGCGACGTCCTGACCTCCGCGCTGAACGTCCAGAACTGGGCGCTGGCCGCCCAGTCCGCCGACTACGCCCACGCCACCGCCGCCGCGTCACCGGTCCAGCATTTCTGGTCGCTCAGCGTCGAAGAGCAGTTCTACCTTTTCATCCCCCTGGTCCTGCTCGTCTGCGCTCGCCTGGCCCACCGCGCCGGGCCGAAGGCCGCCCGTCAGGCCGTCATCGCCGTCGCCCTCGTCACCGCCGCGTCTTTCGTGTTCTCGGTGGTTTACAGCGAGCTCGACCATGGCCGCGCCTATTTCGTGACGCCCACCCGGATGTGGGAACTCGGGCTCGGCGGCCTCGCCGCGATGACCGTGCATCGCGTCCGGCTCAAGAGCGGGGTCCGGCTGCTCTTCGGCTGGGGCGGGATGGTCGCGGTCCTGCTCGGTTCGTTCCTGCTGACCACCGCGATGGCGTTTCCCGGCTACCTCGCCCTCCTGCCGACGCTGGGCACCATCGGCTTGTTGCTGGCCGGCACCGTCGCCGCGGACCAGCGAGTGGCGCGCCCGGAAGTCTCGGTCGTGCTGGGGCTCCCGCCGCTGCGCTATCTCGGCGACATCTCCTACAGCCTGTACCTCTGGCACTGGCCGGTGATCGTGGTGGTCCTGCAGCTCGCGGGCAGCACGGAACTGACGCGGCGGCAGGCGGTGGGTGTCTTCGTGCTCAGTCTGGCGCTGGCCATGGTGAGCAAACACCTGGTCGAAGACGCCTTCCGCGGCGGGAGGACCACGCCTTTCCGCCGCCGCACACCCCGGCTCCGCAGCGCATACCTGCTCGGAGCGGCCTTGGTCGCGGTCACGGCGGTCGCCGCGACGGTACCGTGGCAGTACGCCTCGGCGGAGCTCGAGCGCCTCGCGTCGGCCGCCAGACTCGATGAAGGCCACCCGGGCGCTCTCGCGCTCGACAAGGACAACCCGAGGGCGACACCGGACGGTGTCCCGCTGACTCCTGACCCGGCAGTGGCGACGCAGGACTGGCCGCTGAGGGACCTGTCCGTCAACTGCACCGTGTACGACATCGAGAACTGGCCGCCCACCGGTGACAAGTGCATCTACGGCGCGGCGACCGCGCCGAAGACGATCGTGCTGGTCGGTGACTCGCACGCGGCGATGTTCAGTACCGTTTTCGCGCGGTTCGTGCGCGAGCATCCGGAGTGGCGGGTGAAGATGATGCTGCGCAACGGCTGCCCCTTCACCGCCGTCGCACCGGCCGGTCTCACCGTCTGCTCCGACCAGAACGAACTCGAACTCGCCGGAATCCTCGCCATGAAGCCGGAACTCGTGGTGACCTCCGCGATGTCCCCTGAGTCCTATGACAAGGACCTGAAATGGCGTTGGGAATCGCGTGCGCAGACCGTGGACGGTTACGAGACGATGTTGCGGCGTATCTCGGACGCTGGTATCCGGACCGGCGTGATCCGCGATGTGCCCCGGCCGGCCAAGAACACCCCGCGCTGCCTGGAAAGCAATCCCGGCCGGCACGCGGAATGCGACACGGCCCTTGGTGACGCGTTCGGCCAGGACAAGGATCCGTTGGTGGAGGCCGCCGAACGCGTGCCACGCACGACGGTCGTCGACCTGACGCCCTGGCTCTGTGTCGGCGACGTGTGCCCGGCTGTCGTCGGTAACGTCGTGGTGTACCGGGACAATCACCTCACGGACTCGTACGTGCGGACGCTCTACGGGCCCCTGACCGCGGGACTCGGCCTGGTATGAGGTCGCGAGCCCTGGGATCCGGTGGGCGCTGCAGCGAAAGCTGACCACCATCACCGACGGTAACGCGACACGTGCTTGTTTACAATGTATGCTCGGGCTGGCTGATGGACCTTGCGCGCGCTCCGTGCGGAGCCAGAAAGGGCGATCGCCATGACGAAGAACCGTTCTGCCTCCCTCGCGCCGGCCGAGCTGGCCGCGTGGCGGAGCAAGAGCACGGGGGACGTTCTCGTGTCCGCGGACCCCGGCTTCGACCAGATCGTCGCAGAGGACGTGGTCGTTGCCACGCCGGCTGTGATCGTGCGCCCTGCCACGGCGGGTGATGTCGGCCGAGCGGTCAGCTTTGCCACCGAGCATGGCCTGCCGGTGTCCGTGCGCGGCGGTGGGCACGGACCCTTCGCTGTCGGCGATGGCGATTTGCTGATCCTGCTCAGTGCGCTCGACGAGGTACGGGTCCACGACGACGGCCAGGTGGAGGTCGGCGGTGGCGCGGTCTGGGGACAGGTCGCCCACGCGCTACGGCCGCACGGGCTGGCCCTGAGTTCTGGGGACACCAGCTCGGTGGGGGTCGGTGGACTCACGCTCACCGGTGGCGTCGGATGGCTCGTGCGCCGCCACGGCCTGGCCTTGGACAACCTGGTCGCCGCCGAGATCGTCACCGCGTCCGGCCAGGTTCTCGCCATCGATGCCGAGCACCACGCCGATCTCTTCTGGGCGATCCGCGGTGGCGGTGGCAACTTCGGGATCGTCACCCGGTTCACGTTCCAGGCCCATCCTCTGCCCGGCACCGTCCGCTACGGCACGATCACGACGGCCAAGCCGTCCACCGCCACGGGGATGGCCGAGCTGCTCGGCCGATGGCGCGACGTTCTGCACACAGCCGATGAGCGGTTGAACTCCACCGTCTTCGTCATGCCCCCCGAGGAGCGGTCCCCGGCGAACTGCCAGTTCTTCGTCCTCTGGGGTGGCGACGACGAGGACGAGGCTCGGGCGGCGATCGCCCCGCTGCTGGAACTCCCCGGAATCCTCCACACCAGCTTCGACTTTCGCCCCTACGTGTCGGTGCTCGAAGACGGCGGCGAGCCCGATGCCTTGGAGGACATCCTGGAAAGCGTCTCGGTCGACGCGCCCGAGCCGGACGCGTACATCGACGATGTCGTGTCTGACGAGCACAACGCGTTCGTCGTTCTCGACGACGGAGTGATCGCGAGCCTCGCCGAGTTGATCGTGCAGGCGCCGGGTTCGATCCTGAGCATTCGCAGCATGATCGGAGCCGTCAACCGGGTGCCCCCCACGGCGACAGCGTTCGGCTGGCGCGATACGGAGGCCCTGGTCATCTTCACCGGCATCCTGCCACCAGGTTCAGGACCGCAGGACATCGTGCGGATCGAGGAGCAGTGGTCGGCCATCAGCGCCGGCCGCGGCAGCTACGGCAACTTCCGTGACCAGGTCGACGATCCGTTCACGCACCGCGTCTACGCACCCGTCAACACCGAGCGCCTGATCGAAACCAAGCGCCGTTGGGACCCGGAGAACGTCTTCGCGGGCAACCACAACATCAAACCGAGGCCCGCGCACGCCGACGACGTGTAGTCCGGCGTCAGGGGGAGCTGTCGTGCGTTCCTGGAGGCGCTCGTTCCTCGAGAGGATGCCTTCGAGTGGCCGCCCAGTTACGACAGATGACGGGGAAGTGGGTCTTCACACCCCGTCCACCACGCGGTGGCAGCGGGTCGGCAGGCTCCGCCAATGGTAGGAATGCCTGGTGACCGAACCGAATTTGATCGAAGCAGCCGCCGAAGAGGCAGTCACCCTCACCAGTGAACTGATCCGCATCGACACCACCAACACGGGTGACCCGGACACGCTGGTCGGTGAACGCGCCGCGGCGGAGTACGTCGCCGAGAAGCTCACCGACGCGGGCTACGAGATCACCTACGTCGAGTCCGGCGGCAAGGACCGCCACAACGTGATCGTCCGGCTGGCGGGCGCGGACCCGTCGCGCGGCGCGCTCCTGATCCACGGTCATCTCGACGCCGTTCCCGCCGACGCCTCGGAGTGGTCGGTGCACCCGTTCTCCGGCGCGATCCAGGACGACTACGTCTGGGGTCGCGGCGCGGTCGACATGAAGGACATGTGCGGCATGGCGCTCGCGCTGGCCCGCCATTACAAGATCAACGGCATCGTCCCGCCGCGCGACCTGGTGTTCGCGTTCCTCGCCGACGAAGAGGCGGGCGGCAAGTACGGCGCGCAGTGGCTGGTCGAGAACCGTCCCGAGCTGTTCGAGGGTGTCACCGAGGCGATCAGCGAGGTCGGCGGCTTCTCGATCACGCTGAAGGACAACGTCCGCGCGTACCTCATCGAGACGGCCGAAAAGGGCATCCGCTGGATGAAGCTGCGGGTGCGCGGCACCGCCGGTCACGGCTCGATGATCCACCGCGACAACGCCGTCACCAAGCTCTCCGAGGCCGTCGCCAGGCTCGGCAACCACCGCTTCCCGCTGGTGATGACCGACTCCGTCCGCGAGTTCCTGGACGGCGTCACCGAGATCACCGGCTGGGACTTCCCCGAGGACGACATCGAGGGTTCCGTCGCGAAACTCGGCAACATCTCCCGGATGATCGGCGCGACGCTGCGCGACACGGCGAACCCGACGATGCTCACCGCGGGCTACAAGTCGAACGTCATCCCGTCCGTCGCGGAGGCTTCGGTGGACTGCCGGATCCTTCCCGGCAGGCTCGAAGCGTTCAACGCCGAACTGGAGGAGATCCTCGGCCCGGACATCGAGAAGGAGTGGATGGAGCTGCCGCCGGTCGAGACGACCTTCGACGGCGCACTGGTCGACGCGATGACCAACGCGGTCCTCGCCGAGGACCCGGGCGCCCGCACGCTCCCGTACATGCTTTCCGGCGGCACCGACGCGAAGTCGTTCCAGTCGCTCGGGATCCGCAACTTCGGGTTCGCCCCGCTGAAACTGCCCGCGGACCTCGACTTCTCCGCGCTGTTCCACGGGGTCGACGAGCGGGTCCCGGTCGACGCGCTGAAGTTCGGCGTGCGGGTGCTCGACCGCTTCCTCCGCTCTGCCTGATGCCCGGTCTGCTGGCCGCCGACGGCACACCCCTGCACTTCGACCGCTGGGGTGATCCGTCGGCGCCGGTGACCGTGGTCCTCCTGCACGGGTACGCCCTCGACAGGCGAAGCTGGCGTGCCATCGCGCCAGTGCTGGCCGAGGCGTCCCCGGAGGAACCGCTGGCGGTAGTGGCCTACGACCAGCGTGGCCACGGTGAATCCGGTGAGGTCCGGGCCTCGTCGGCGACCATGGGGAAACTCGCCGACGATCTGGCCGAGGTCCTGGACAAGGTGGTCCCCGACGGCAAGGTGGTCCTGGTCGGCCATGACATGGGCGGGCTCGCGATCCTGTCGCTCGCCCAGCGCCATCCGGACGTCTTCGCGGCGCGGGTGGCGGGACTCGGGTTGCTCGCCATGTCGGCGGGCGGCGTCACGCCGGACGCGATCTGGCCGAACGCGCTCGGGAAACTCGGGCGGGACCTGGAGATCGTCTTCGGGACGAGGCTGATCGGCCTGGTGCGGGAGCATACGAGCAAGGCGGTGACCGCCGGGCTGCGGTGGTGGCTGTTCGGCGACGACCCGGTGCCCGCCGACGTCGAGCTGACCGTGCGGATGATCCGCGGCAACTGGCCGCAGACGGTGTCCGCGTTCCGCCCCGCGCTGGACGCCTACACGCGGGAGTCGGCGTTGTCGCAGGTCGGGGCGGTGCCAGTGACGGCGATCGTGGGGGAGCGCGACAAGCTCGTGCCGACGGCGGACGTCGAGGAGCTGGCGGGCGCGGTGGAGAACGGCACGGCTGTGGTGCTGCCCGGCGTCGGGCATGTCGTGCCCCTCGAGGCGGCCCCGCAGGTGATTCCCCGCCTTCTGGCCCTGGCGAACCAGGCTCGCCGACAATCCTGACTTTCTTGACAAAATCTGTTTTCGGTGACACCGTTTCGCCATGTTCTCCGTTGCGGTGATCGAGGACGCGGAAGCGGCCGAAGTGTCGCTGGATCCGGTCCGGGCCAGGCTGCTCGCCGAACTCGCCGAACCGGCGTCGGCCACGATGCTGGCCGCGCGGGTGGACCTGCCGAGACAGAAGGTGAACTACCACCTTCGCGCGCTGGAGAAGCACGGACTGGTCGAGCTCGTCGAGGAACGGCGGAAGGGCAACGTCACCGAGCGCATGATGCGCGCGACGGCGTCGTCGTACGTCATCTCGCCGACGGCGCTCTCGGCCGTGCAGCCCGATCCCGCCCAGTCGCCGGACCGCCTGTCCGCACGCTGGCTGCTCGCCGTGGCGGGCAGGCTAGTGCGCGACGTCGGCCTCCTGATCACCGGAGCGACCAAGGCGCGCAAACGGGTCGCGACCTTCGCGATCGACGGCGAGGTGCGGTTCTCCTCCGCGGTGGACCGGGCCGCGTTCGCCGAAGAGCTGACCGTCGCGATCACGAACCTGGTGAGCAAGTACCACGACGAAGGCGCCGAACAGGGCCGAGATCACCGGATCGTCGTCGCCGTCCACCCGAGCGTCCGCACCGAGCCCGAGGAGCGCTGAATGGGCCACGAATTCGAGATCACCGACCGCGTCGAGGTCGACGCGACCCCGGAACAGGTCTGGGACGCCATCGCGACCGGGCCGGGGATCACGTCCTGGTTCATGGGGCGCAACGAGGTCGACGGAGGTGTCGGTGGCACGGTGAAGACCGCTTTCGGCGGCTTCGAACCCACCTCGGCGATCACGTCGTGGGACCCGCTGGAACGGCTCGTCTACGGCACGGAACCCGCGCCGGACGGGCGCTTCGTCGCCTACGAGTTCCTCATCGAGGGCCGCTCTGGTGGCAGTACCGTGCTGCGGACCGTGACGAGCGGCTTCCTGCCCGGCGACGACTGGGAAGACGAGTTCGAGGCGATGACCGCGGGCGGCGAGCTGTTCCTCCGCACCCTCGTCGAGTACCTCAACCGGTTCGCCGGCCGGAAAGCTGTGCCGGTGACGGTGTTCGGGCCGATGATCGAGGACTGGGACAGTGCGTGGCTGACGCTCGGCCGGGAACTCGGCCTCGCCGGGCGGCCGCAAGCGGGGGACCGGGTCCGCCTGTCAACCGGACCGCTGTCCACTGTGGACGGCGAGGTCTATTTCGCGAACGCCCAGACGGTCGGGATCCGGACGCCGGACGCGCTACTGAGGTTCGTCCGCGGCTTCACCGGGCCGATATGCGCGATGCATCACCTGTTCGGCGATGTCGGCTCCGCGGAACAGGACGCGCTCTGGGCCGAGTGGCTCGGCCGGGTGTTCAAGTGACGAAAGGGCTCGTCGTCGCACCTGGCGCGTCGTGAGTGGTAAGTGTCGTTCTAACGCGCCTTATCACTCACGACCCGCGCGCGCGGACCCGCTCCTATGAGCATCAAGTGATGAGGCCGGGCAGGGGAGTGGCGGTGCGCTTGCGGCGCAACCACACCCTCCTGGTCCCATCGGAGTAGAGCCGGACGGTCGAGAGTTCCCAGCCGGCGAACTCGGCGTGGATCGACAGCTGTGTCGCCGCCGCACGCCGGGAAACACCGGGCGGAAGCTGCAACCGCCGGTACTCCCAATCCCCTTCGACCACCGCCTCGTCCACCACTGTCATGGCGTGATCACCTGGATCCCTTCTCCGATGGCCGAGCCGACGACCACGCGGCCGCTCTGCTCGTCGACGGTGACCGAATCTGGCTGCCGCACGGTCGGGAACCGGTGCTTCTCGATCGGTTCTCCGCCGCGGACGTCGAAACCGACGACCTCGTTGCGTTCGGTGAGCGTGACCCAGGCGAGGCCACGGGTGCGGTCGTAGGCGATGCCGTACACCCCGCCGGGAACGGGATAGCGCTGGCGCAGCAGCAACGGCGTCGTGGAGAAAGCCAGCAGCGCGCCCGCCCGCGCGTCGGTGACGAAGACGCGTCCGAGATCGTCGGTGACGGCGTTGGCCGCGCCGTCGCCCGCCCGGAGGCCCTCGCCGATCTTTCCTTCGGCGAGGTCGACGGCGAACAGGGCGGTGCGGAGCTTGTCGAGCACGACCACGCCGTCACCGGTGTTCAGCACGTCGTCGGCGCTGTAGATCTGGCCGGTGATGGTCCTCGGTCCCGCGTTCTTCGACAGCACCTCCACGGCCTTGCGGTCCCGCACCGAGACCAGCGTCGCGTCACCGTCGGCGAGGCCGGCGGAGGGCTGTCCCGCGACGGGGACCGTCTCCAGCGCGCCGCCGGGCAGCGAGACCTTCGCCAGCAGGCTCTTGCCGGGGACGCTGGCGAGCACCTGGGAACGGGAGACGGTGAGCCGCTCGGCGGGACCGGGCAACGCCACGGTCGTCTTGGGGGCGTCGAGGGCGGCGAGATCGTAGATACGCAGCGAAGGCGGCTCCGAAACCGCGACGACCAGCGTCTTGCTCGCCTCGTCGGTCACCAGCGCTTTCACACCCGGCGTCGCGAACACCGACCCCGCGGGTTTGACCGTCACCGCGGGGGAGACCGCCGCGGTCGCCGCGACGGGGTTCTGCACGATCTGCAAGGTGTCGTTCGGTGTGTCGTCCGTACTGCAGGACGAGAGCACCAGGACACCGGCGAGCGGGATCGCGATCCGGGAAACGGCGGACAGCCGACCCACCTTGGTGCCTCCACCTGCTACTCGTTGTACGGACCTGTCCAGCATCCTCCAGGAACTCCACCACGTCACGTCCGCGTCACCCAACAGTCACCTGATCCAGTATTCGAGACGGCTCACAGGCCGCGTTCCGGGTATCCGACCTCGATCGCGCTGACGTCGTCGAGCGCCGAACGGATGGCGGGCGGGAGCGTGATCTCCTCGGCCGTGAGCGAACCGGTCAGCTGACCCGTGTCACGGGCTCCGACCACGGGCGCGACCACTCCGGGCCGGTCTCGGACCCAGGCCAGCGCGACGGCCAGCGGCGACGTCCCGAGGCCGTCCGCGGCCGTCGCGACCGCCTGCACGATCCGGGCCGCGCGATCGGTCCGGTGATGTTCGACATAGCCGGCGAAAACACTCGAAGCGCCACGCGAATCGGCGGGTGTCCCGCTGCGGTACTTGCCGGTGAGCACGCCCCGGCCGAGCGGTGCCCACGGCAGGAGCCCGATGCCGTGATGCTCCGCGGCCGGGACGACCTCGCGATCGACGCCGCGTTCCAGCAGCGAGTACTCGACCTGCGTCGAGACCAGCGGAGCGACGGCGGAACTGCGGGCCGCGGCGGTCGCCAGCTGCCAGCCCGAGTAGTTGGAGACCCCGACGTAGCGGACCTTGCCACTGGTCACGGCGTACTCGAGGGCGGCGAGGGTCTCGTCGACCGGCACGGTGGTGTCCCACGCGTGCAGCTGCCACAGGTCGATGTGGTCGGTGCCGAGCCGTCGCAGGGAGCCGTCCAGCGCGCTCAAGAGCGCGCCACGCGAGGCACCGCCACCGAACGGGCCGTCGGTGCGGCGGGCGACGGCCTTGGTCGCGAGCACGATGTCGTCCCGGGGGACGAGGTCGCCGAGCAGCGCCCCGAGGACGCGTTCGCTCTCGCCCTCGCCGTAGATGTCGGCGGTGTCGACCAGGGTGCCCCCGGCGTCGACGAACGCGACCAGCTGGCTGGCCGCCTCCTCCGAGTCGGTGTCGCCACCCCACGTCATGGTCCCGAGGGCCATCCGCGAGACCCGAAGTCCCGACCGGCCGAGCTGTCGCTTTTCCACGACGGGCGAGCCTAGCCGGAAGGCAAGTGCGGGTCGCGGAGCAGGTGAGCGTGTCGTGATCGAGTACCACCGTGCGGGTCATCGCCGTGTCAACACCCTGAACGGAGGAGTGACACTCCGATGGATACATTCACGCCGTGCGACTCGGACTGAACTTGGGCTATTGGGGCGCGGGGAACGACGCGGCCAACCTGGCATTGGCGAAGAAGGCGGACGAACTGGACTACGCGGTCGTGTGGGCCGCGGAGGCCTACGGGTCGGACGCGCCGACAGTGCTCTCGTGGGTGGCGGCGCAGACCTCAAGGATCGATGTGGGCAGCGCGGTGCTCCAGATCCCCGCGCGGACGCCGGCGATGACCGCGATGACCGCCGCGACCCTGGACACGCTTTCGGGCGGCCGGTTCCGCCTCGGCCTGGGTGTTTCCGGTCCGCAGGTCTCCGAGGGCTGGCACGGCGTGAAGTTCGCGTCACCGCTCGGCCGCACCCGCGAGTACGTCGAGATCGTCCGCAAGGCGTTGGGCCGTGAGCGGGTCCGGTACGACGGCGACCACTTCCAGCTGCCCCTGCCCGGCGGGCCCGGCAAGGCGCTGACCTTGACCGTGCACCCCGTCCGCGAAGAGATCCCCGTGTACCTGGCCGCCATCGGCCCGAAGAACCTCGAACTGACCGGCGAGATCGCGAACGGCTGGCTGCCGGTGTTCTTCTCGCCAGAACACGCCGGTGAGCAGCTGAAGCTCATCAAGGCCGGGGCGGAGCAGGCCGGGCGTTCGCTCGACGGCTTCGACGTCGTCCCGTCCGTCCCGCTCGTGGTCGGCGAAGACTGGAAGGCCTGCGCCGACGCCGTCCGCGGGTACGCGGCGCTGTACATCGGCGGGATGGGCAGCCGGGAGAAGAACTTCTACAACCAGCTCGCCTGCCGGATGGGCTTCGAGCGCGAAGCGGCCGACGTCCAGCAGAAGTACCTGGGCAGGGACTACGAGGGCGCCATGGCGGCCGTGCCGCTGGAGTTCATCGACGCGACGTCGCTGCTGGGCCCGAAGGAGCGCATCGCCGAACGGATGCAGGCCTTCGCCGAGGCCGGCGCCACGACGCTGACCGTCGCACCCGCCATGCCGGACCAGGAGGGTTCCGCACGCGCCCTCGAGATCGCGGCCGAGGCGATCGAAACGGCCGGTGTCGCCTGATGGGCTGGTTCGAAGCGCTGGTCCTCGGTCTCGTCCAGGGCCTGACGGAGTTCCTGCCGATCTCCTCCAGCGCGCACCTGCGGATCACCGCGGCACTCGCCGGTTGGGACGACCCCGGCGCCGCGTTCACCGCGGTGACTCAGATCGGTACCGAACTCGCGGTCATCCTGTACTTCTCGGCCAAGATCGGGAAGATCCTCCGCGCCTGGTTCTTCTCCATCTACAAGAAGGACTGGCGCCAGGACCCCGACGCCCGGCTGGGCTGGCTGATCATCGTCGGCTCGCTGCCGATCGTGGTGCTGGGCCTGCTGCTGCAGGACGCCATCGACGAAACCTTCCGTGACCTGCGGATCACCGCGACCACACTGATCGTTTTCGGCCTGATCCTCCTGGTGGCCGACCGCATCGGGAAGCAGCAGCGCACCCTCGACCACCTGACCGTGCCCCACGGCCTCGGTTTCGGGTTCGCCCAGGCGCTGGCGCTGATCCCGGGTGTCTCCCGCTCGGGTGGCACGACCAGCGCCGGGCTGCTGCTCGGCTACACCCGCGCGGAGGCGGCGGAGTACTCGTTCCTCCTGGCGCTGCCGGCGGTGTTCGGGTCGGGGCTGTACAAGCTGACCGACATCGGCAAGGACGGCGCCCCGGCGCAGTGGGGGCCGACGATCCTGGCGACGCTGGTCGCGTTCGGTGTCGGGTACGCCGTCATCGCCTGGCTGATGTCCTACATCAAGACCAAGAGCTTCGTGCCGTTCGTGATCTACCGGCTCGTGCTCGGGGTCCTGCTGTTCGTGCTGATCTTCACCGGTGTCCTGGACCCCGGCGCGGGTCCGCACCTGTAACCCCCACGCAATTCGGCACCTGCTTGCGGTAGATGCACACGCAACGATCGCAAGCAGGTGCCGAATTGCGTAGCAGGGCAAAGCACGACACGTAGGGTGGGCCACGTGAGTACTGTGATCCTTCTGCGCCACGGCAAGTCCACGGCGAACGGTTCGGGCGTCCTGGCCGGGCGCACGCCCAAGGTCGGCCTGGACGACACCGGCCGGGCGCAGGCGGCCGCGCTCGTCGAGCGCCTGGCGCCGGTCCCCCTCGCCGAACTGGTGGTCTCGCCGATGCTTCGCTGCCGCCAGACGGTCGCGAAGCTGGCCGAGGCGCGCGGTCTGGACAAGCTGAAAGAGCCCGGTTTGTCCGAAGTGGACTACGGCGAATGGACCGGGCGGGCGCTCAAGGATCTGTTCAAGGAACCCCTGTGGCGCGTCGTGCAGGCGCATC
Organism: Amycolatopsis sp. TNS106; assembly: GCF_019330265.1. NCBI lineage: Bacteria > Bacillati > Actinomycetota > Actinomycetes > Pseudonocardiales > Pseudonocardiaceae > Amycolatopsis > Amycolatopsis sp. TNS106. Next base: position 1,700,438 of record NZ_CP024972.1, read on the forward strand.
CCTCGGCCGCGGTCTTCCCCGGTGGGGAAGGGCTCGCCGAGATGCAGGCGCGGGCGGTCGCCGCCGTTCGCGCGCACGACGCGAGGATCACCGCGAAGTACGGCGAGGACGCGGTGTGGCTCTTATGCAGTCATGGCGATGTGATCAAGGCGATCCTCGCCGACGCACTCGGCCAGCATCTCGACTCCTTCCAGCGGATCGTGGTCGATCCGGCGTCGGTTTCGGTCGTCCGGTACACCGAGACTCGTCCGTTCGTGTTGCGCGTCAACGACAACGGCGGCGACCTGGCCGGTGTCGCCCCACCCGAACCGAAGGCCAAAGCCAAGCGCGGCAAGGGAAAACGCAGCTCCGACGCGGTGGTGGGCGGTACCACCGGAGCGTGACCACCGCCGTCGGTGGCGTCACCGCCACGGACGGCATCCACCGGCCCCTCGCTGCCCGTAAGGTGGCCAGACCAGCAGATTCGACGACCCGGGAGCAACACCGATGATTTCGCAGGACAACCCGTTCGCCGCGCCGAGTGAGCTGCCCTACGCCCTTCCGCCGTTCGACCGGATCGCCGACGAACACTTCCTTCCCGCCTTCGAAGCGGGCTTGGCCGAGCACGCCGCCGAAATCGAGGAAATCGCCGGCTCGGCCGAGCCGGCGACGTTCGAGAACACCATCGTCGCGCTCGAGAAATCCGGCAGGTTGCTGTCCCGCGTCTCCAGCGTGTTCTTCAACCTCGCCGGGTCGAACGCGAACGACGAGATCCAGCGTGTGCAGGCCGAGATAGCACCGCGACTGGCCGCGCACGCCGACGCCATCAACCTGAACCCCGCGCTGTTCGCCAGGATCAACTCCCTGTTCGAGCGCAGGGACGAACTCGGCCTCGACACCGAGTCGCTGCGCCTGCTGGAGCGGCACCACACCGATGTGCGCCGCGCCGGCGCCGGTCTTCCCGAAGCCGACCAGAAGCGCCTGCGTGAGCTGAACGAGCAGATCTCGACGCTGTCGACCCGGTTCCAGCAGAACCTGCTCAAGGACACCAACGAACTGGCCGTGGTCGTCGACGACGTCGCGCAACTCGCGGGTCTCGGCGAGGACGAGATCGCGACGGCCGCCGAAACCGCGGGCGAGGAGGGCAAGTACGTCCTCAAGCTGACCCTGCCCACGGCGCAAGCCGCGCTGGCCTCGCTGGAGGATCGCGCGCTGCGTGAGCGGATCTTCACCGCGTCGGTCTCCCGCGGCAACCGGGGCAACGAGTTCGACAACAACGAGATCGTGGCCCAGCTGGTCCGGTTGCGCGCCGAACGGGCCGCCGTGCTCGGTTTCCCCGACCACGCCTCGTACGTCATCGAGGACGAGACCGCGAAGACCGCTGAGGCCGCTGTCGGCCTCCTGGAGCGGCTCGCGCCCGTCGCGGTCGCCAACGCCAAGGCGGAGGCCGAAGAGCTGCAGCGGTACCTCGAAGCCGACATCCCCGGCGCGGTCCTGCGGCCGTGGGACTGGGCGTTCTACGCCGAACGCGTCCGCAAGGACCGGTTCGAGGTCAACACCGCGGCGCTGCGCCCGTACTTCGAGCTGAACCGCGTGCTGACCGACGGCGTCTTCTTCGCCGCGTCCAACCTGTACGGCCTGAGCTTCACGGAGCGGGAAGACCTGCCGAAGTACCACCCCGAGGTCCGGATCTTCGAGGTCTTCGACGCCGACGGCTCGGAACTCGGCCTGTTCCTGCTCGACTACTACGCCCGCGACTCGAAGCGCGGCGGCGCCTGGATGAACAACTTCGTCGACCAGACGAAGCTGCTCGGTACGAAGACGGTCGTGGTGAACGTGCTCAACGTCGCCAAGCCGCCGGCGGGGGAGCCGACCCTGCTGACCTTCGACGAGGTCGTCACCGCGTTCCACGAGTTCGGGCACGCCCTGCACTCACTGCTCTCGGACGTCGAGTACCCGATGTTCTCGGGCACCAACGTCCCGCGTGACTTCGTCGAATATCCCTCGCAGGTCAACGAGATGTGGATGCTCTGGCCCGAGGTCCTGGCCAACTACGCCAAGCACCACGTGACCGGCGAGCCGTTGCCGCAGGAGCAGATCGACAAGCTTCTGGCGTCGCAGCAGTACGGCGAAGGCTTCTCGACCACCGAGTACCTCGCGGCGTCCCTCCTCGACCAGGCGTGGCACGCGCTGGGAACCGAGGACAAGGTCGAGGACGTTCAGCGGTTCGAGGCCGAGGCCCTGACCAAGGCCGGTGTCGCGCTGGAAGCCGTGCCGCCGCGCTACCGGACCACGTACTTCGCGCACATCTTCAGCGGTGGCTACAGCGCCGGGTACTACTCCTACATCTGGAGCGAGGTCCTCGACGCCGACACCGTCCAGTGGTTCCGCGAGAACGGCGGGCTCACCAGGGAGAACGGCGACCACTTCCGCCGTGAACTCCTCGGCCGGGGCGGCAGCGTCGACCCGATGGCGGCCTTCCGCGCGTTCCGCGGCCGCGACCCGGAGATCGAGCCGCTTCTGAAGCGGCGCGGCCTCGCGGGCGCCTGACCTCCTGACGGTTCCTCCGCCCGGACACCCCCGGTGTCCAGGCGGAGGAACCGCGCTCAGGCGGCCAGTTCGGCGACGGCCGCGGCCACGTCGTCCACTTCGCGTTCGGTGTTGTAGTAGTGCGGGCTCAGCCGCAGGCACCAGTCGACGTTCTTGTCGCCGAAGTCGAACTGCGCGAACTCCCGGTAGCTGAGCGCCGAATTGATCCGGTGGGCGTCCATCGCCTCCTTGAAGGGCACCGCTTCCCAGCCTTTGATGGAGAACGTCACCAACGCGCCCAATTCCGGGCCCCGGTCGAGCACTTCGACGCCCGGGATTGCGCCGAGTCCGTCCCGCAGCCTCGCCGCGAGCGCGGGACTGCGCCGTGAGATCGCCTCCAAGCCGACCTCACGGGCGTACCTCGCGGCGGCGGCGCAGCCGAGAACGGTGGCGTACGGGAATTCCCACTCTTCGAACCGGGACGCGGACTTCGCGGGTTCGTACGCGCCGGGCGCGCTCCAGCGGGCACCGTGCATGTCGATGAACAACGGCTCGTGCCCGGCGTCGAGGAACCGGTCGGAGACGAACAGGAACCCGGAACCCCGCGGACCGCGCAGGAATTTACGACACGTCGAGGTGAGCATGTCGGCGCCGATCTCTTCGACGTCGACGGGGTATTGGCCGATCGACTGGCAGGCGTCGACCAGGTAGAGCAGGCCGAGCTCCCGGCAGTGCCGCCCGATCTCGGCGACCGGCTGGACGAGGCCCGAGTTGGTCGGGATATGCGTGGCGGCGACCAGCTTCGGCTTCCTCGTGCGCATCAGAGCCGCCATCGCTTCGACGTCCACACCGCCTTCCCGCGAGTCCGGCGCGTGCACGACCTCGACGCCGAACCGCTTCCGCAGCGACAGGAACGCGATCTGGTTGGAGATGAAGTCGTTGCGAGTGGTGAGCACGACGTCGCCGGGTTCGAACCGGATCGACGACAACGCCGTCGAATAGGCGTGGGTGGCACTCGCCGCGAAGGCGATGTTGCGGGGCCTCGCGTTGATGAGCGCGGCGATTTCACGATAGAAGCCCTCGACCTCGGCCGAACGGGCGGCGGCGGCTTCGTAGCCGCCGATTTCGGCTTCGAGATTCAGGTGATCGAGCATCGTCGCGAGTACCGGCTTCGCCAGCAGCCCGCAGCCCGCGTTGTTGAAGTGGACGACCTTCTCGCTGCCCGGGGTATCGGCTCGGAGGGCCCGGACATCCAGTAGTGATTCCACCGAAGAGTCAGTAGCACTATCATGTTGCTTCATGTCGGATAGTAGCACTTCCGCGCTCGTCGCCCAGCTGCGTTCGCTTGTCCGCACGGCGGCCGCGGGGGAGAGGTTGCCCAGCAGCCGGGAACTCATCGAGCGCTATCGGGTCGGCCCGGGAACGGTCTCTCGCGCTATCGCCCTGCTGGCGGCGGAAGGCATCGTCGTGACCCGCCCCGGGAGCGGGACGTACGTGGCGAAGAAGCCGTCGGGGGCGGGCGAGCCGCTCGACACGGCGTGGCAGACGGTCGCGCTCACCGACCGCAGTGTCGACACCACATCCCTCACCGGCGCCCTCGGTCCCGCCCCGGAGGACGCGATCCTTCTCGACGGCGGCTATCCGCACCGATCCCTGCAGGCGACTCGCTTCCTGGCCGCGGCGCTGGCGCGGGCGGGCCGCCGCCCGGACGCCTGGGATCGCGCGCCGGCCGCCGGGCTGACCGCGCTGAGGTCGGTGTTCGCGGGGCCTGCCGGTGCGTCGCCGGACGACGTCCTGATCACCGCGGGCGGGCAGAGTGGGCTGTCCATGGCGTTCCGGGCGATCGCGGCGCCCGGAAGCCCGGTCCTCGTCGAATCGCCGACCTATCCGGGAGCGCTCGCCGCCGCCCGGGCGGCAGGCCTCCGACCGGTGCCGGTTCCGCTCGACGGCGACGGGGTCCGTCCCGATCTGCTGGCCGAGGCGTTCGCGATGACGGGCGCCAGGCTTTTTTACTGCCAGCCCACATTCCACAACCCGACCGGCACGGTGCTCGCGGCCGAACGGCGCACGCGGGTACTGGACATCGCCCGGGCGGCGGGCGCGTTCGTCCTGGAGGACGACTTCGCCCGTCATCTCTCCCACGGGGCGACCACGCCACGTCCACTGATCACCGACGATCGCGACGGCACGGTCGTCCATCTGACGTCGGTGACCAAGGCCAGCGCGCCGAGCCTTCGGATCGGCGCGCTGATCGCACGCGGGCCGGTCCTCGACCGGATGAAGGCGATCCGGCAGGTCGACGACTTCTTCGTCGCCCGCCCGCTGCAGGAAGCGGCCCTCGAACTGCTCAGCGCGCCGTCCTGGGAACGTCACGTCCGGAGGCTCGGTGCCGAGCTGGGGGAGCGGTGCGCGAAAGCGGCCGCGGCGCTGGCGGCGAAGTGTCCTGAGTGGACAATCGCGCGGCTCCCCACCGGTGGCCTGCACCTGTGGGTGCGGCTACCGGCGGGGAGCGATCCGAACGCCCTCGCCCGCGCTGCGCGTGAGCGAGGAGTCGTGGTCGGGGCAGGGGAGCGATTCTTCGCCACCGAGCCGGCAGGACCCTTCCTGCGACTGAGCTTCGCCGCCGCGGCCGACATCGCCGAGCTCACCGAAGGCATCCGGCGGCTCGACCCGAGTGTATAACGACCTATACGGCGTGACTCAGGTCAGAACCGCTTCAAGAAACAGATAAACACCACCACCAATGACGACACCGGCGCCCGTTCCGGTCACGACCTCGGCCTTGCTGTGATCGCCGAGTTCGACGCGGGACCAGCAGACCCAGCCCACGGCGAGGAAGAGCAGCGCGAGCCAGGGGCCGTGGACACGGATGAGCATCACGGCCGCCCCTGCGGCCACCATCGCGTGCATCGAGATCTTGAACTTCAGCCCGAAGGTGATCGCGAGGGCGGCGACCAGGCAGACGAGCTCGGCGGCCGCGAGCGCGACCATCTCGTGGGGCGCACCACCCGCGATCAGGACGGCGAAGCCGGTGGCAAGCGAGCCGATGCAGACCGCGAACGGGACGAGCCGTCCGGCGCGGTCGGTGACGTGGTGGCTGTCCCACTTGCCTTTCCGTGCGCCGCGCACGATCACGGCCATCGGGATCAACGAGCCGGTGACGCCGACGACGAGTCCCCACAGCACGGTCTCACCGAGGTGATGGCCGGTGACCTTCCAGGCGACGACCAGCGGGAGACCGAGCACCCAGACCCAGGGGGCGAGCACCTCGGTCGCGATCCGCGCGACGTGCCGGCGGGCCCCGGGGGCTTCCGTGGACAGGGTGGGCATGGCGGGTGTCTCCTCGGGGAAATCGTGGCCGGAGCCGCTCCTGCCGGACTGGTGCCCGGCAGGAGCGGTGATCATCGTTCCAGACCGCGGCGTCCCGCTCGCGCGAGGATGTCGGCGCCCGCAGGATGGGCTCGGCTGGCTTCGTCGAAACTTTCCTTCGGCAGCACGGTGTTCCCGGCAACGATCACCGTCTCCGGCGGAGTCTCGTAGCCGTCGGGAAGGGCATCCCAGAAGTTGCCGACGAAGGCGACGTTCTCCAGCGGCGGACCCACCTGGAGCACGATCGGGGTGTCGGCCCGGCAGACGATGTTGCCGAGAACGGTGATCCACGCCGCGCCGTAGTCGGCGTACAGCCCGAAGTTGTACGAGGTGAGGACGTCGCGGATGACGTTCCCGCGGACCATCGCCCCACCCGCGAACGACGAGCCCTGAGGGGCCGAGAGATAGATCCCGCCGCCGTCCATCAGCTTCCCCATGCTGCGTTCGACGAGGTTCGAGATCACCTGGGTGCCCTTGGCTCGTTCACCGCCGGTGATCACGATGCCGTTGTGCGGGACGTCGTGGATCTCGTTGTGGGCCACGGTGGTTTCTTCGGACTCGACGACCAGGACGGCGGGGGAGCCGCGGTACTCGGTGCCGATGTGGTGGACGAGGTTGTCCTCGAGGGAGACACGGGTCGCGGAGTGGACGGCGATCCCGCTGCCCGAGATCTCGTCGAAGACATTCGCCCGGACGTCGATGTCGGTGCCCTCTTCGATCAGGAGTGCTCCCGCGCCGAGCCGGGTGAAGTGGTTGCCCTCCACGGTGACCCGGCAAGCCGACGTGAGACTGATGTTGGCGGGCAGCTGGACCGGCTCCGCCGGCACATGGACATAGCCCACGTCGGCACCGAGGTCGATCTTGTGGAATTCGCCCCGCTCGTAGCGGGTGTTGCCGTGATAATGCAGGTAGCCGCCGGTGCGGGTGGGGCCGGACCAGGCCGCGTCGGCGACGGTGAAGCCACGCAGTACGAGGTCGTGCACGCCCTGTCCGTCGATGAGCGTCTCGAGCGCAGGGGCGACGACTCTGGTCTTGCCGATCTCCTCGCCGGGGCGCGGACGGTAGTGCAGCACGTGGCCGCCCCGATCGGTACGGCTGACGGCGAAGGTTCCCGATTCGGTCAGGAAGGCAACGTTGTTTTCGAGCACCGAAGGCGCGGCGAGACCGTCCCAGGTGCCGTCCCCGCCGGCGCCGTACCACTTGGAGTCGTAGAGGGATTTGGCGTGGTCGAACGCGGGCTGGGCCAGGGTGATGGTGGTCGAAGTGGCGTCGCCGGTGATCGACGCGACCGCTAGCCGGGCTTCGGACCACGGGTAGACGCCGGGGTAGACGAACTCCAGGCAGGACGGGTCCGGCCACGCTTGCGGCTCCGCGCTGTCCGTGACGTAACCGGTCGCTGTTTTCGTCACGTTTCCCGGGAGACCGTCGGTGCGGGCCGCGCGGGCGACAGGCCGGCCTTCCACGGTGAGCCGCCGCGGCGCGAGGTCGCCGATGGGCGCGGTCCAGACGCCGTCGTCACCCTCCGTCCATCCGGTGATCTCGCGGCCGCCGCTCAGTTCGACCTCTGCCCGCCCCGGTGTTCCGAAGCCCTCCGCCTGGTAGATCACGCGGAAGCCGTTCGAACCGGAATCACCGAGCGTGTCGTCGAAGACAAGGGGTTCTGCGAGGTGGTGGACACCTGCGCCGAAGGTGACGATGACGTCACCGGTCATTCCGGCGGTGACGGCGCGGACGGCCTTCTGTGCCGCTCTCGGGGTGGCGAACGGCCGATCGGCGGTGCCGGCCCAGTCGTCTCGACCCTCGGTGGACACGAAGAACCTGATTTCAGGCATGCTGAAGCGCTCCTACGGGAGGTTTATCGGATATACTGAGGTTTATCAGCTAAACACGGACGAGTGACAAGCGTCAAGGGAGTGCCGGGTGGTGGAAGACGACACGCAGCCGGATCCGGAGCGTGCGATCGAGCTGCTGTGGGGGACATCCGAGCCGGACCGGCCGGGGTTGAGCCTCGGCCGGATCGTCGCGGCGGCCGTCGAAGTGGCGGACGCGGAAGGGCTGGCGGCCCTGTCGATGCGCAAGGTCGCGGAACGGTTCGGCACCACCACCATGTCGCTCTACCGGTACGTCCCCGGCAAGGCGGAACTGGTCGAACTCATGCGCGACGCCGTCTACGGCAGGTTTCCGATGGAGCCGTCGGACGGGCTCGGCTGGCGGGCCGGCCTCGAACGCTGGGCGCGGCGGGCATGGGAGATGCATCGCCGTCATCCGTGGCTGGTCCACAGCGGCGGGACCCGCCGTCTGCCCGGGCCGAACATCATGGCCGGATACGACCACGCGCTGGACGTGGCTTCACGAACCGGTCTGGCGCCGGCGCAGGTGATCGCGGTGGTGAACCTGGTGGGCGGATTCGTGGATTCCGTCGCACGCCAGGCGGGGGAGACCGCGGAACTTCAGCGGCGTACCGGCGTGTCCCATGAGCGCTGGTGGAGTGAACGCGAGTCGCTCTTCGAGCGGTTGGACCGTTATCCGGCCTTGGAACGCCTGTGGAAGGGCGGGGGGATGGACGCGCCGCTCGATCAGTTCGAGTTCGGACTGCAGCGCACCCTCGACGGCGTACAGGCGTTTATCGAAAGCCAAGAGCGTGAGGTAATGCGTGACGAAACTGGCGGGGGAGAGTGTGCCTCCTGCGGCAAGCCGCTGAACGGGGGAGGGCGGGGCAGGCCTCGGGACTACTGCTCGAGGGCTTGCCAGCAGCGCGCCTATCGCCGACGTCAAGCCGGGTCCTGATTCTCGAACGAGGGTCGTGGTCCGCCCCACGCGGGGCGGACCACGACCGGTCAGGTGAGCAGGTGGTCGAACTCGCCGTTCTTCGCGCCGAGAACGAAGGCCTTGATCTCGTGCGGTTCGAAAACAAGGACGGGGCTGTTCTCGCCGAGCTTCGAATCGCGCACGCCCACGTAACCTTTTACGGAGTCGTTGACTTCGACGCAACCGTTCGCGCCGGCGCTGTAGCTCGATTTCCACCAGCCGGAAAGGCCGAGCAGGGTGGGACGAGAAGAATCATTGTTCATTGAGTTCCCTTGCCAAGTTTTGAATAAAAGACCGTGTCCGCCCAGGATGCTCCGCTTGTGCCTGTAGCCGTTCGAAAGTACTGCGAAATCGGCGGAGGTCTTCGGTGTCCTCGTAATAGAGGCCTTCGCGTCGGTTCTCGACGTACACGGTTCCGGGATCACCGCCGAACTCGGACGGGTAGTCCAAAAGAATGAACCCGCCGTCCGAGGCGCCGTGGGCGCCTGCGGTGAAGGAGAGCACTTGAATGTCGATGTTCGGCCGTTCCGACAATTCGATCAAGTGCTCCAGTTGATCACGCATGACCGCCGGCCCGCCTACTTGGCGGCGTAGGACGCTCTCGTCCAGGATCGACCAGATATGCGGTGCATCCCCAGGGCGGTCCAAGATCTCTTGGCGCGCCATCCGCAAGTCGACCATGGTTTCGAGTTCGGCCTTGTTGTTCCAGCGTCGACCTTCCCGCATGATGGCGAGCGCGTAATCACGAGTCTGGAACAAACCGGGCAGTACGACCAGGTCGACGGTGCTGATCCGAGCGGCACCGGTTTCCAGGCCCAGATAGAGGTTGAACCAGTCGAACACCCCGTGGTCGAAGTTGATCCACCAATCCCGCCCGCGTTTCGCCCGTTTGATCAGGTCACGGAAGAACGGTGCCCGCTCGGGCACTCCGTAGAAATCGAGCAGAACCTCCAGGTCGGCGGGTGCCGGCAGATTTCGCGAGGTTTCGATATGTGCGATGACCGTCGTGGCCTTGCCGATGCGCTCGGCCGCGGCGGCCCGGTCGTAGCCCGCCGCTTCCCGGAGGCGCTTCATCTCGAGCGCGATCCAGCGCTTGATGGCGGTGGGGGTCAGCGTGCCCACGAACTGACCACCTCCCTCAGAGTTTCGTCACGGAAAGTGACCCCAGTATCACCCGTATAGCGCAGAGGGTGCCAGTAGACCGTGGCGAATGTATAGCTCTACATTTAAGCCCTCTACATGAGGGCACTCTACATTGTAGAGCCGAACCCGCCACCGGGCGGGTCGAAACAACGGGAAGGAGGCGGACGTGATGGGTGAGGCCGCGGTCGTCCGGCTCGCTCCCGGCTGGTCGGGGGAGAGGGGGTGTCCGGCGATGATCGAGATCGTGATGGTGGAGCGTGCTGACGCGATCCGCCACGTCTACAGCGGAGACAACGGTTGACCGAGGAGGGGTTCCGGTGCGTCCACGTATCAAAGACGAGCATCGCCCGGTCCGGTTCGGCGACGGTTGGATCCGGATCGGCGGGGAGGTGTTCGGCATCGCCGCCGAGTTGAGGGACTCGGACGGTGCCGTGTGGGCGTTACTGGAACTCCTCGACGGAACTCGAACAGTGAGCCAGGTCGTCGCCGACCTGGCTCGTCTGATCCCCGGCACCTGTCCGGAAGAAGTCACCGACGCCATCGAAAAGCTCGCCGAACTCGGGTACGTCGAGAACGCCGACGAGCCGACTTGTATCGCGCTGACCGAGCGGCAACTCGAACGCCATTCGAGAAGCAGGTCGCTGTACCGGTGGATCGATCTGACGCGAAGAACGTCGAGCTGGGACTTCCAGGTCCTCCTGGCCAGGGCGCGGGTCGTGCTGGTCGGCGTGGGTGGCGTCGGGTGCACGGCGGCATTGAGTCTGGTCATGTCCGGGGTGGGGCGGCTGCACTGCGTCGAACCTGACTTGGTGGAGCTTTCCAATCTGGGGCGCCAGATCCTTTACACCGAAGAACATCTCGGGCTGCCGAAGGTGGACGTGGCGGTGGAGAGGTTGCGTGCGGCCAATTCGGACGTCGAGGTCACCGGGGAAGCGACGCGGATCGAAAACGCGGCTTCGCTGCGGAGGCTGGCCGCCGGCTGTGACGTCTTGATCATGACCGCCGATCATCCCCCGGAGATCCGTACCTGGACGAACCAGGCGTGCGCCGCGACCGGCACGCCCTGGGTATACGGGGGTTACCACGGCCCGCAGGTCAACCTGGGTGTCTACCGCCCGGGCGCGGGGCCGTGCTACGAGTGCGCACGGCTCGCCGAGCGCGATCGTGACGCGGCGCGGCCGCCGCTGGCGACGTGGCGTCCGGCCGCGAGCATCCCGGCGCACGCGGCCAATGCGGTGACGGCCGGTGTCGCGGGCAATCTGGTCGCACACGCGGTGATGCGCCTGATCACCAACGCGCCGAAGCTCGCGCTGAACTGTCAGTACGGCTTCAGTCTCGCCACGATGGACCACAGTTTCGTCACCAGCTTGGAACGGCCGCACGCGGAGTGCGGGACGTGTCTTGCCGCCGGGTGATCGAGTCAGGCGTCCTCGGCCAGTCGTCGTGACACGCTCTGGATCAGCCGGGCCGCCGCGTCACCGGACAGCGCTTCGGTATGCAGCGTGCCGAACATGTGCTCGTACAAGGCGATCTCCTCCGGATCTCTGATCAGGTGCTCGCCTGCGAACAATTCCACCACGACGAGTTCGGCGTCGTAAATGCGGAATCCGTGCAGCGGGGCGATCGGCATGGCCTTGCTGAACGGAAGGATCCGCAGGTCGACAGTGCGCAGGCCGGCCAGTGACCGGAGCCGGTCCAGCTGGCCGAGTTGAGTGTCGAGGTCACCTATCCGGATCCAGAGGGCGGCCTCGCCGATCACCAGCGGCAACGCCTTGCCGGGGTCGTGCAGTTGTGCTTGCCGTTCGATCCGAATGGCCACCATGCGTTCGATGTCGTCCTCCGCGGCGCCCCCTGTACGTACCGGACCTGAGGGGAGGACGAGCAGTTCCCGCATGAAGCCGGGTGTCTGCACCAGGCCGGGAAGCAGTGCCGGTTGGAACGTGGCGACACGGCTCGCGCGCTGCTCTAGTTCGAGGACGGATCGCTGTTTGGTGGCGGCTCCGCCCGGCTTGCGGAACTCGTCGCGGAACGACACCGATTCCACGCGGGCACGTTTGAGCAGTTCGAGAATCGAGTCCTTCTGGTCGTCCGCGCCCGCCGCGGTGAGCCAGTCGGTGATGTCGTCACCGGTCGGGAACTGGACGCCGGTTTCGATCTTGGACACTCGTGATTGGGGCCAGCCCAGCCTTTTGGCGAACTGATTGCCGGACAGGCCGGTGGCCGCCCGGAGCTCGCGGAGTTTCGTGGCGAGCCGGACGCGGTCGGAGCCGGGGTGAGGCGGCGACGTGGGCATGATCTTCTTTCGCAGGGTCGAGGCGAAGCGGAGCTGCTGCTCGTTGCGTGATCATGCTACTCCCGCGCAGCGCTAGAGCGTGAATAGTACACGAATAGACGCATCAGTCATGCATAACTGGCGAATAGAATCGAGCGAGACGAAGTGGCCGGACAAGGGGAGGACCGATGTTCGCCAACTGGATCCAGATCGCCGAACTCGCACTGCTGCCACTGGGCTTGGGAATCGGCTATGCGGCGGGACGGACCTGTCACCGGGAGGAGCGGGCGTCCTTCCATGAGGAAGTCACGATCACCCATCCCGGCTTGGTCGCCGAATATCAGCGCCCGGTCCCGGACGTGGGGGCCGGCTGGAGATCTGCCCGGTAGGCCGAACCCAGGGGAGGGGACACCTCATACGGTTCAAGCCTCCGGGTGGGGGAGGGCGGCGGCAGGCCTCGAAACCCGCGCCGGGGCCTGCCGCCGACGGCCTTCCCAGGCAAGTGTATAACGCCCTATTCAGCCGGGCATCGAACAAGATCATTTTATTTGTTCCCAAAAACCCGCAAAGACTGTCGGGGGTCCTGGCTAGGGTTTCCCGGTGATCACCGAGGTCTTGCTGGAACAGGCTGAAGAAGACGTTCGGACGCCTGTGCTCTTCAAGGGTTTTCTGGAACCCGGGGCACAGGCGGCCCAGTCGCTGCTCGTGCTGGGGAAGGTCGCCCGCACCCGGTTCTGGATGCCACCGTCCATGGTGAACCGGCTCATCGCCGAGTCCGATCCGGTGTTCACCGCGGACGGGACGACGCTGCGTGCGGAGGCCTTTTCTCCATGCTGCGGCGTGTACGCCAGGCTCGACCTGCCGGACGTGGGAGATCTCGGCGAAGGCTGTACGAACGTCGACCTGTCCGACGCGACGCGGACCGTCCTCGCGGCGGTCGTCGCCCAGGACCCTCTCCATCTGACCGTTCGTGGTGAGGGAATCCGCATCCGCACGCTTGACGGGCAGAACGACGAGTCGCAGGTGCCGCTGCCGGATCGGTGGGTGGCGGGTTTCGCCGAAGTCGCGGCTGTCACGAAGGGCGCGGTGGAGAGGGCGAAACTCGACAAGGCGGAGACACGGAACTTCCTGAGGCGGATCCCCACGGTTGTCGGCAGGTCGTGGGCGGTGGTGTCCGGTCGCGGGCTCAGAATGACCTCGCGGCCGGGGCGCGACTCGATCCCGGCGACCGGACTGCATCGGCTGCGAGTGATCGAGCCGCTGATCCGGTTCGCCCAAGGGCTGACCGTCTACACGCGACCGGACAGCGAGGTCTCGACCTGGGTTCTGCGACTGGAACGCGCGCGCTTCGCCGTCACGCTGTCCCCGGAGCCGTCCCGTGGCTTTTCGGGGGAAGGCGGCTGGCTGAACTCGCTGGCCGCCGGTCTCGAAGCGCCGGAGCTGGTCCATGGTCGCGCCGGTCACGACGTCGTCGACGGCACGTGGTTCCCGCGCGAACTCCCGAGCGGGAACGCTCCGGCGAACGGCCGTCTGGCCAAGGCCCGCGAGCTCGTCGCCGCCGGAGCCGTCCGCTTGTTGCCCGACGGTGGCTACGAGATCACGCGTGGCGCTTCTGTACAGCGCGTCCGGCTTTCCCCGGCCGGGTGCACGTGTGCGTGGTGGGCCAAGCACCAGGAGACCCGGGGCCCGTGTTCGCACGTCCTGGCAGCGCGGATGTCATCGGCGGAGTCGTGACGCCGCCTTCGCCGCTTTCGAACTGCCTTTGAAACCCGTCAGCCACTCCTTCGTTTCGGCGCTGATCGTGCCGGCTCCGCGTTCGACGAGGTCCGCGGCGAGTTCCAAGAGCGCGAAGACGCCGCGATGGGAGTGCTCCAGCTTCGGCAGCAAAGTGTCCAGTGTGGACAGAGCGGCCACGGGATGTTCGTTCGCGATGATCGACAACCGGGGAGCCAGCCGGGTCGCGATGAGGGTGGGGCCGAGCACTCCGAACGCCTCGCCGAGTGCCCGGGGGCCGAGCAACCGGCGGTCGAGAAGGGTCAGCACGGCGTCCGTCCCCAGCTGGACGGCGGTGGGGCGTTTCAGCGCGAGGGTGATCGCAAGGAGCGTCGTACCGGGGAAGCCCGGGATCGATGGGCTGTCCAGGAACGGGGGCAGTGCGGTCTTCTCCACGGGATAGCCGAATTCGGTGTCGTTGGAGAACAGGGTTTCGGCGACGGCGGCTTCCAGATGGTCCCGGTCGTAGGGCGAGGCGACCGCTTCGTGGCATTCGGTGAAGCCGAGCCACTCGGGGGCCGAGCCGTCGAAAGGCATACCCAGCCAGGGAGCTTTCGGAGACACCGCTGCCGGGGCCGACTCGATGTCCAGTGAGATGAGGCCGTAGTCGTTGGGGCCGGTTGTCGCCGTCCAGGTGAGCGGCGGTCCGGGTTCGCCGCGGAGCGCGGCGGCGGGGTCGGCGGACTCCGGGTGCCGGGCGCGGGCGGCGGCGAGTGCGACCCAGCCTGTTTCTTCGAGGGCCGGTCCGCCGAGGGCATAGCGGATGCTGTCGGCATACGGCCCGGTGAGTTCAGAGGCGAGCGTAAGAGCTTCTGGCCTGGTGTCCGGAGCGAGCCGGAGGAGGCCGTCGACGACGTCGTCTTCGGCCGCGTCGGGGTGATCGAGCATGCGGGAGACGAAGACGACGGGATCGAGCCAGCCGCCTCGGTGGGTGGCGGCGGAGACGGGCGTGGCGGTGCCTTCGAGCAGGGCGGCGACCCGGTGGTGGAGCGGACGTCTCCAGCCGTCGACCTTGCGTGGGAGCGTCACGTCGCGGCCGGTGAGGCCGAGGACGAGGGTGGCGATCATCTTCGGCACGGCCGCGCTGTATCTCTGGTCGGTGATCCTGGTGGCGCGTTTCACCAGTGGTTTGAGGGCGTCCTGGAGTTCGCCCGCGACACGGTGGGCGCCGTCGAGAGCGGCCAGGAGGAGGTCGGCCTGGTCGGGATCGGCCAGCAGGGAGGAGAGGGCTTCCGCGACCGCGGCCGGGGTGTCGGGGATTTCGAGCGGGATGGTCAAGGTTTTGCGCTGGTCCCACGGTGGCCGCGTGGGTTCGGGGTATTCGGCGGCCTCGATGGCGGGTGCTTCGTCGGGGGTGACGCCGAGCCGGGCGATGGCGACGGCGCGGACGCCGGAGGCCTCGTGGGTGAGTGCCGCTTCGAAGACTTCGTCGGCGAGATCGCTGAGTTCGGGCCGCCGGTCGGCGATGCGGCCGGCGAGTTTGAGCGCGAGTCCGGCGGTGGCCGCGCCGCGTCCGCCCGCTGCCGCGGGGAGGTGCTGGAGTGCGACTTCGTCGTCGAGCGTGCCTTGTTTGTCCACAAGGGACAGCGCTTTGACGGCGAAGGAGACGGTGCGCGGGAGGCCGCTTCCGCACAGGCGGGCGTAGCGGTGTTGTGCCTTCGTGCGCTCGTCCGGGGTGGGGGCGAGTGCTTCGTGGAGCGCGGCGTACCACTGGGCACGGAAGGCGGCGAAGTCGCGGGCGAGGATGTCGAGGGTGAGGTCGAGCAGTCTGGCTCGGTCGATTTCACCGGTCTCGGTGAGTTCGAGCAGCGCGGTCGACCACTTGTCCTCGTCGCGGACGTACTTGTCGAAGGCGGCGAAGCTGGCGTCTCCGTTGCCTTCGGTCGCGAGCAGTTCCCAGAGTTCGGTGAGGGCTTCCGGTTCGGTCCGGAGTCGCTGGGCCAGGGGTTCGCCGCGGAATCGTCCGGCCCAGCGGAACCAGCCGGCGTGGTACTCCGGTGTCCGGATGGGTTCGAGGTCGCCGTCGAGGATCATGCGGCGGATGGCTTCCCATGCGGTCTGGTGGCCGATCATGCGCAGGGCGATCGTCTTGCGTTCGGCGAGTGGCCGGTCTTGCAGGACGCGTTCGAGGATCGTGGGTGAGGCGATCCAGAGTTTGCGGAGCAGGGGGTCGCTTGCGGGGAGGGCGGCCCAGAGCGCGGTGGCGGCTTGCTGGCCTCTGAGCGGGTTGCGGGCGCCGTAGGTGTTGGGCTCGATCTCGATGAACTCGCTGCTGTCCTTGAACGCGGCCAGGAGTTCGGGGATGAGGGCTTTCCGCTCGGCGCGGGAGAGCTCGAGGGTCCGGGTGAGGACTTCCGAGGGCTGGCCGGTGAGGAGCGCGTTCAGCTGCACGAGGTCAACTTAGCGGCCTGCCGGTCTCGTGCGTGGTAAGTGCCGTTTTTCCGGTTCCTGGAGTCCGTGAAGGCCTCCTTGAGAGACTCTGGGTCCCTCAAGGAGGCCTTCACGGACTGGACAGAGGACGGGGGACGCGGCCGCCGTCGTGAGGTGGTGCAGGCTCAGATGAGGCCGAGCTTCTTCACCGCGTCGCGCTCTTCGGCCAGCTCGTTGACCGAAGCGTCGATGCGGGCGCGCGAGAAGTCGTCGATCTCCAGGCCCTGGACGATCTTGTACTCGCCGTTCGCGGCGGTGACCGGGAACGAGGAGATCAGGCCCTCCGGGACACCGTAGGAACCGTCGGATACGACCGCCGCCGAAGTCCAGTCACCCTCGGGGGTGCCGTTGACCCAGGTGTACACGTGGTCGATCGCGGCGGAGGCCGCCGACGCCGCGGAGGACAGGCCGCGGGCCTCGATGATCGCCGCGCCGCGCTTGGCGACGGTGGGGATGAAGTCGTCGGCCAGCCACTGCTGGTCGGTGATGACCTCGGTCGCGGGCTTGCCGGACACCTCGGCGTGCGCGATCGACGGGTACTGGGTCGCGGAGTGGTTGCCCCAGATCGCGACCTTCTTCAGCTCGGTCACCGGCACGCCCAGCTTCTTCGACAGCTGCGCGAGGGCGCGGTTGTGGTCGAGGCGGGTCATCGCGGTGAAGCGGTCGGCCGGGACGTCGGGCGCGTGCGCCTGCGCGATGAGGGCGTTGGTGTTGGCCGGGTTGCCGACCACGAGGACCTTGATGTCGCTCGCCGCGCCGGCGTTGATGGCCTCACCCTGCGGCTTGAAGATGCCACCGTTGGCCTCGAGCAGGTCGCCGCGCTCCATGCCCTTGGCGCGGGGACGGGCGCCGACGAGCAGGGCGACGTTCGCGCCCTCGAAGGCCTGCTTCGGGTCGTCGAAGATGTCGATGCCCGACAGCAGCGGGAACGCGCCGTCTTCGAGTTCCATCGCGGTGCCCTCAGCCGCCTTGACCGCCTGCGGGATCTCCAGGAGCCGCAGCTTCACCGGGGTGTCCGGGCCGAGCAGCTGACCGGACGCGATGCGGAAGAGCAGCGCGTAGCCGATCTGGCCGGCCGCACCGGTGACGGTGACGTTGACAGGGGCTTGGGTCATTGCGGTTCTCCAGCTTGAGGCGACATCGACTTGTACCGCGATGCTAGTCCTGTCCCGAGTCGCCGTTCGGGTGCGTCCAGTCACTGTTTTCTTGATCGATGCGGTCCGCGGCCGCGTCACGCCGCCGGGTGACCCGGCTCACGCGATCCGGCGCATCGGTACGCCGGGGGCGAGCGGCGGAAACGGCCTGTCTCTCCGAAATCGTCAACGGCGAACCCGCGAAAGCCTTTTCCATATCGTGCGAAGTGAATGGTGTTTTCCGGGGGCAACGGTGTTCCTCTTGGATCCGGAAAACGGTTACAGACCATAACCGCATTTCATGAACCGATTGCCGGGAGGTTTGCGTCCGATCGGCGGGCGGCATCGTGAAGATCGTTTCGCTAACATGAGTCCGCCCAGTTCCCCGCCCCCCGTGTGAAAGTTTTCGGGAAGGACCCCATGCTCAGCGCAATGGTTGCCGCCGTATCGCTTTTCTCGTCGATAATAACACCGAACAGCATGTCCCCGCCGCCGGGACCGCCGCCCGACCGCGTCGTCATCGACGTCGTGACCGTCAACGGTTCCGGATGTCCTCCGGGGTCTTCCGCGGTCGCCGTCGCCAAGGACAACACCGCGTTCACCGTCACCTACAGCGAATACACCGCTCAGGTCGGCGTCGGCGCGAAACCCACCGACTTCAGGAAGAACTGCCAGCTGAACCTCAACATCCACGTTCCGCAGGGGTTCACCTACGGCATCGCCAGTGCGGATTACCGCGGTTTCGCCCATCTCGAATCCGGCGCGAAGGCGCTCCAGCGGGCGAATTACTACTTCCAGGGGAATTCGCCGACCGCGCATGTCAGTCATCCCGTCAACGGGCCGGTTTCGGACAACTGGCAATTCCGTGACGAGGCCGAGGGTGGCGTCATCATCTACAAGCCCTGCGGCGAGGATCGGAACCTCAACGTGAACACGGAACTGAGGGTCGGCGCCGGTTCGTCGGATCCGAAGAAGACCACCAGTTTCATCACGATGGACTCGACCGACGGCGCGTTCAAGACCACCTACCACTTCTCGTGGAAGACCTGTCCGACCTCCTGACCTCTGTTCCCGGGTGACGGCCTGCTTCCTGGTCCGGAAGAAGGCCGTCCCACCCATGCCCCGGTCAGGGTCTTGGCTGCCCTGAACGAGGGGTTTCACCGCTCGCCGCCGCCCGTCCGGCGGCGGCGAGCCGTCTCGACGACCTCATTTTCGGCGGTCACCCTCGCTCGGTGACCGAAACCGTTTCCGCCCGATCGGCGGCCGACCCGGAGAAGAACGTCTCGCTGACCTCGAATCCGCCCGGATCCGCCGTGTGGAAGCTTTGGGAAGGATCCCATGCTCAACGCGCTGGTTGCTGCCGTAACGCTTTTCTCTTCGACCATCACCCCGAACGCCTGGGTGCCGCCCCCGCTGCCGTCCGACAAAATAGTCATCGACGTCGTGACCGTCAACGGAACCGGATGCAGACCCGGTACCGCGGCTGTTTCCGTTTCACCGGACAACACCGCGTTCACCGTCACCTACAGCGAATACACCGCCCAGGTCGGCGTCGGCGCGAAACCCACCGATCTGCGCAAGAATTGCCAGCTCAACCTGTACGTCCACGTGCCGCAGGGATTCACCTACGGCATCGCGGGCACCGATTACCGCGGCTTCGCCTCTTTGGCCGCGGGCGCCACCGGACTGGAACGGGCCAACTACTACTTCCAGGGCAATTCCCCGACGTCCTATGTGAATCACAGCCTCAAAGGCCCGTTCGAGGACAACTGGCAGTTCACCGACAACATCGAAGTCGGCGCCATCGTCTACAAGCCCTGCGGTGAGGACCGGAACTTCAACATCAACACGGAGCTGCGGGCCGGGGTCGGCACTTCCGATCCGAAGAAGACCACCAGTTTCGTCACGATGGATTCGACCGACGGTTCCATCAAGACCACGTACCACTTCTCGTGGAAGAATTGCCCCAAACCGAAGAGCTGACCCCTGACGGCTCGTGAGTGGTAAGGACGGTTCTAACCGTCCTTACCACTCACGACTTGCCGGAGGGCTCCGGGTCGGTGGCCTCGACCCCGAACACGCGGCCCAGCGCGATGACCGTCTCGTCGAGGTGCCCAAGGCTGGTGAGCACCGAACGCGCCCGCGGATCGTCGATCCGGTCCGCCACCGGCGTGCCGTCGTCCCGGATCAGCGTCCCGTGCCCCGATGCGCCGGGGTCCCCGATCGCCTTCCTCAGTATCGCGGTGTTCTCCCGGATCCGTCCGGTGTACAGCAGCAGCCGGTCCGCCTCGTTGAGCAGGAGACCGGGCTGGGACCGGGCCGCGACGTGGCGGGCGCGGAAGGCGATCGTCTCCACGGTCGTGAGCACGTGCCAGCCGTAGTCACGACGGCTGCTGAGATTGACCGGATGGGTGAGCGGCTCGATCGTCGTGCGGACCTTGTCCACGGCCCGGTCCAGGTCACGGGACTTCTCGATGACGCTCACGTTCTCCGCGCCGGACAGCAGCACCGCCGCCTTCTCGACGAACTCGTCCAGTTCCTCCAGCAGTGCCGAGACGTCGTCGAGCATCACCGCCCGGGTTCGCACCGGCACGATCACCACCGCCGCCAGCACCCCGGCCGCCGCGCCGACGGCGGTCTCCGCGACCCGGATCCACAGCACCTCGATGCTGAACGTCCCCAGCAGGCTGTACAGCAGCCCGAGCATGCTGGTGATGAAGAACGCCATGATCACCTGCGACACCCGCGCCATGTAGACCATGCCGAACACGCACACCAGGATCAGCGCCAGCGTCGCCGGCACGCTGCCCGACACCAGCAGCGTCAGCACCAGCCCGCCCACGATCCCGATCAGCGTGCCGCCGAGCCGCCGGACACCCTTGACGAACGTCGCCCCCGCGGTCGACGAGCCGATGAACACCACGAACACGGTCAGCACGGCCCAGTACCACCGCTGGCTCGACACCAGCTCCCCGCCGAGCACGGCCAGCCCGCCGCCCACCACGGCCTGGATGGCGCTGCGCGTCTGGTTGTCGTAGGCGAACGCCGACGACTTCTCCTCCTCGGGGTCTTCGGGATCGTCGGCGGCATCGGAGACGTCGTGCTCGGCCACTCGCTGTGCGCGCACGTCGGCCAGTGCGAGTTCGGCGAGCGCGCGGCGGACGCCGTCACCGGGCGCGGCGTGCTCGTCGATCCGGCTGCCTTCCACCAGCATCTTGCTGAACTCTTCGGTCTCGCTGATCAGCGGCAGCTCTCGCGGGTCGCGTTCGATCAGCGACCGGAAGCGCCGCATCCGCGCGATCAGATCGTCGCGGACGTCGTCGTCGAGGTCTTCGGCACAGGTGCGCTGCACTGTGATCGTCAGCCACTGCACCGCCAGCTCGACCTCGATCGCCCGGCGGCGGAGCCGGTTCACCGAATCCGCTCCGGTCACCTCCGGTGCGGTGTCCTCGATGAGCAGGACGGACTCGTGCATCCGGGCGTTCGTCCTGCGGAGCCGTTTGCGAGTGCGCTCGCTGCCGCCCACCGCGAGGTGGTCCTCGGCCGCGCGTACCACCGCGGCGAGCCGGGCCCGGAACGCCCGCCGGATCCTGAGGAACTCCGCGTCGGTGTGCCTGCGCAGCAGGACGAACCGGACCACCGCGTTGGCCGCGATCCCGATGGTCAGCGCCAGCAGCAGCGCCGGGACCTGTTTCAAATGCGTCTGCAGGAACATCGCGAAGAAGAACAGGAAGAACGACAGCGAGCCCAGGGCGATGCCGCGCGAGCCGAACCGCTGGGCGTAGACCGCGACGAAGATCAGCAGGACGAACACGATGCTGTCGAGCGGCGGCACCGCCGATCCCACGCTCGCCGCGGTGAGCGACGCCGCGCCGAGCACGAGCCCCAGCACCAGCGTCACCGCCTGCTTACCCGGGGTCTCGTCGTTGACGGTGAAAGCGGAGGTCATCGCGGCGATCGCGGCGACGAGGGTGACCGTGAGGGGCTGGTGGAACGGCAGGATCGCCAGCACCGCGACGATGATGCTGAGGACGGCCGAGAAGCCGAGCCGGAGCCGGACCAGGCCCGGATCGGAGGCGACCAGACGATCGGTCGTGGCCTGGGTGATGCGGGTGATCATCGGGCGAGCAGCTCTCCTTGGGCGAGGGTGACCCGCCGGGCGGTGG
Source organism: Amycolatopsis sp. TNS106 (assembly GCF_019330265.1). Lineage (NCBI taxonomy): Bacteria > Bacillati > Actinomycetota > Actinomycetes > Pseudonocardiales > Pseudonocardiaceae > Amycolatopsis > Amycolatopsis sp. TNS106. The sequence continues at coordinate 1,722,040 of NZ_CP024972.1, forward strand.
ACGAGGTGACGCGAAGACGGTATCGGGCGTGCCGCGCCGGCCCGCCGAGGGCGAACGGCCGCGTCTGACGGCGCCACCGGAACTTCTCGCCCTCACGCCGGTCCAGCAGCGTCCAGTGCTCGCCGTCGTCGGATCCCTCCAGCACCCACGAACGCGGATCGCCTCCGCGACTGCCCGAGGTCAGCGTGTACATCACCACCTCCCGCGACCCGTCCTCGACGGGGAACTCGATGACAGGATGACGCTCGGGGAAGGTGGCCTCGGTCTTGGTGGTGTCGTCGAACAGCGGGCCGGCGGGCACCGTGATGTCCGTGAGCGGTCGCGGGTCGGCGGGCTCGGCGGGAGAGCGCCCCCACTCCGACGGCTGCTCGCCCATCGTGAACCTCAGCACGGCGCCCTCGGCGAGGGCGGAATGCGCGAGTGTGCCGCTGTCGTGCGGACGTCCGTCGATCGTGAGCTCTTGGACGTACACGGTGTCGGCGGTGTTGCCGGGCGCCTCGACGACCAGGTCCTTCCCGTTCTCAAGATGGACGGTGGCCTTGGTGAACAGCGGCGCGCCGATCACGTACTCGGGGCTGCCCATCGCCAGCGGGTAGAACCCGAGCGCGGCGAAGACGTACCAAGCGGACATCTCGCCGTTGTCCTCGTCGCCCGGATAGCCCTGGCCGAGGTCGCTCCCGACGTAGAGCCTCCGCAGGACCTCCCGCACGATCCGCTGCGTCTTGGCGGGCGCGCCCGCGTAGTGGTAGATCCAGGGGATGTGGTGGGACGGCTGGTTGGAATGCCCGTACTGTCCCATCCGGACGTCGCGAGCCTCGGTCATCTCGTGGATCAGCCCGCCGTAGGAGCCGGGTTTGCGGCCGGTCTCCGGGGTCGCGAAGAAAGTGTCCAGTTTGGACTCCAGGGCTTCGGTGCCGCCGTGCAGGGCGGCGAGCCCGGCGGCGTCGTGGGGCACCGAGAAGGCCGTGTTCCAGGAGTTCGTTTCGGTGAAGTCGCCGCCCCACGCCTCGGGGTCGTAGCCCTCGGGGGCGAAATGGCGGCTGCCGTCACGGTTGCGGCCCTGGAAGAACCCGATCAGGTGGTCGAAGTGGTTCGCGTAGTGCTGTGAACGCTGCCGGAAGTATGCGGCGTCGTCGTCATGTCCGAGTGCCTCGGCGAAATTGGCCAGGCCGAAGTCGTTGATGCAGCCTTCCAGTGCCCAAGACAGACCTTCGTGGACCGACGTCGGCGTGAAGCCGAGGAAGATCGACTCGTGGAGGCCCTTGCGGCCGACGCTCTGCCCGCGTGGGGTCACCGTCGCGTTCTTCAGCGCCGCTTCGTAGGCGGCCTCGACGTCGAATCCGCGTACGCCTTTGAGGTACGCGTCGGCGAACGCGACGTCGGAGCTGGTGCCGGTCATGAGATTGGCGTAGCCGGGGGAGGACCAGCGCGAGATCCAGCCGCCTTCGCGGTACTGCTGGACGAATCCGTCGATCATCCGCCCGCACCTGCCGGGTGTGAGCAGGGCATACGCCGGCCACGTGGTGCGGTAGGTGTCCCAGAAGCCGTTGTTGACGTACATCTCGCCGTCCACGACCTTCGCGCCGGTCTTGGTGCGCGTGCTGGGCCAGAGGCGGCGGATGACCGGGCTCGCGTGACGGACACCCTTCGGCGTGACTTCGTGCGCGGAGTTCGGATACAGGAACAGCCGGTAGAGGTTCGAGTAGAACGTGGTGCGCTGGTCCTCGGTCGCGCCCTCGATCTCGACGCGGTCCAGCACCTCGGCCCACCGCACGCGGGCCTGGTCACGGACCTGCTCGAAGCTCGTACCCGCCGGGATCTCCTGGTCGAGGTTCCGCTTGGCCTGCGCGAGGCTGATCAGCGACGTCGCGATCCGCATCGTCACCTCGCCCGCGGCGAACTCCAGGAAACCGGTCACCGTGCGCCACATCGGGCGCCGGATCCTTCCGCCGGATTCGGCGGGGACGTCGAACTCGGCATGGACGAACATCCGCCGTGCCCCGGTCGACAACCTGCTGCGCACCCAGGTGTGGCCGGTCACGACGCCGTTCGCCGCGTCGAGCCGCAACCCGCCCCGGTTGCGGGCGTTGTCGAACAGCAGCCAGCCTCGATCACCCGGGAAGGTGAAGCGGAACAGCGCCGCGTGATCCGCCGGGGCGATGTCGGTGGTGACGCCGTTGGCGAACCGGACACCGTAGTGATGCGGCCGGTCGACTTCGTTGTCATGGGAGAACGCGAGCGCGCGCCGGGCCCGGTCGGCCTCGACCGGACCGATCCCCGGCATCACCTGGAAGGTGTGCCGGTCACCCATCCACGGGCTCGGCTGATGCGACAGCGCGAACGCCTGCAGTGCCGGACGGTTCGCGGAGTCGTTGTGGCGGTGGTAGCTGTAGATCCAGTTAGTGGCGCCCGCGTCGGTGACCGGGGTCCAGAAGTTGAAGCCGTGCGGGACCGCGGTCGCGGGGAAGTTGTTGCCCCGGGAGAACTTGTCGCTGGAATGCGTGCCGCGGGTGGTGCGGACGTGGTCGACCGGCTCGCGGATCTCGATCGCGCGTTCGGAGATCCGGACGTCGTCGACCCAGCCCGCGCTCTCGCCGTCCGGCGGCTCGCTGACCAGGACGATCCGGGCGATTCGCCGTCCGGCGAACTCGCCAAGCCGGCGGCGCACGAGATTCCACTGGTCCACGTACAGCGTCTTGTCCAGCCCCTGCTCCGTGGCGCTGAACCCGGCCGACGTCCCGTCGGCGAACTCGACGTCCAGCGCCGCGAAAGTGCCCCGGTAGTCGGTTCCGGCTTCGGGAAAGACCACATAGGACAGTTCGGTGTCGCCGGTGACCTCGACGTCCACTTCGAACACGGTCGCGCGCAACGTGTTCTCGTAGCGAAGGGCGTGCGCGCCGGTGAACCCGACACCGGCCTTCGCGGTCGGCGACGACGCCGGGCCAGTGCCGACGCGCAGGGCCGGATCCACCGGCTGCGGATCACCCGTTTCGAAAGAGGAGAAGAACCCGGTGATCGTCACCAGGCCACCGTAACTCGGACGCGTGAGCGCGGCTCGGTGTGCCGCATCCGGAGGACTAAACGCGTGAGGAAAGGAACTCCTCGAACGTGCCGGAGGCGGTCGCGTTCTCCGGTGTCAGGTTGCCGCCCGCCCGGAACGCCCGCGCCGCCCTGCCCGGCAGCCACAGCGACACGATCGGCTTCCGGCGCCCCACCGATCGCTGATACGCCTCCGCCAGGTCACGGGCGCTCCGCACTTCGGGGCCGCCCATGTCCGGCACCCGCCCCGACGGCTCGCCGGACACCAGCTCGACCAGCCTGTCCGCGACATCGGCGGTGCTGACCGGCTGGAACCGGAACCCCGACGGCATGAACGTCACCGGCAGCCGCCGCTGCGCCGACGACGCACGCGCGACGAGCTCGTGAAACTGCGTCGCGCGCAGCACCGTCCACGGCAGACCGGACTCTTCGATCACCTTTTCCGAGGCCAGCTTCTCGTCGTAGTAGAAGAACCGGATCACGTCGATTCCGACGATCGAGATGTACACCAGATGCGGATCGCCCGCCCGCCGCGCCGCCTCGACCAGGTTCCGCGTCACCCGCTCGTCCCCTCGGCCCAGCGTCGACGCGCAATGGATGATCGCCGAGACACCCTCGACCGCCTCGGCGAGGCCGTCACCGGTCTTCAGATCGCACCGCGCCCATTCGTTCGGCTCCTCGGCGGGACGCGGTCGCCTGCTCATGATCCGGACCGGCCGGCCTTCGGCCACCAGCCGCCGCACGACCTCGCGGCCGAGGTCGCCGGTACCGCCGGTCACCAGAATCGGGTTCGTCACGTTGTCCTCCGTTCACGAGAGCTTCCACCCTCGAGAACCGGCGGGCTACCCGGAACGTGACAACTGTCCCGAAAGGAACGCGAGTTTCTCCGGATTCGCGACCGCGCGGAGCCCCCGGATCCGGCCGTCCACCACCTCGAACCCGAGGATGCCGTAGAGGACGTCACCGGCCGTCGCGACCACGGCCGGGCCGCCGTTGACCTCGAGGATCTCGATCGACACCGGCCCGACGCCGGCGAACATCCCGGCGTACAGCCGCGCGACCTTCGCCGCGCCGTGCACCGGACGCCGGGCAGCGGTGGCCTTGCCGCCACCATCCGACCACGCGGTAACGTCGGCGGCCAGTAAGCTCTCCAAAGCGGGCAAATCGCCGTCCCGCGCCGCCGACAGGAAGCTCTCGACCAGTTCCTCGAGCTGTCGCGGGTTCGAAACCCGTCGCTCGTCCGATCGGTCCAGCGCCCGTCGCGCGCGGCTGTGCAGCTGGCGCGAGTTGACCTCGGAGACGTCGAGGATCCCGGCGATCTCGCGATGGCTGTAGGCGAAGGCCTCCTTCAACACGAACACCGCACGCTCGACCGGGCCGAGCTGCTCCAGCAACACCAGCATCGCCAGCGACACCGACTCCCGCTGCTCCGCCGTCTCCAGCGGACCGAGCGCGTCGTCCGAGGTCAGGACCGGTTCGGGCAGCCATGGCCCGACGTAACGCTCCCGCTGAGCCCTGGCCGAGGTCAGCCGGTTCAGGCAGAGATTGGTGACCACCTTCGCCAGCCACGCCCGCGGCGACGCGATCGACCCGCGTTCGGCACCCGCCCACTTCGGGTAGGCGTCCTGAACGACGTCTTCCGCCTCCGCCGCCGAACCGAGCAGACGGTACGCCAGGCCGAACATGGCGGGCCGCAGCCGCTCGAACTCCGTGGCGTCGTCCATCATCCCCTGCGAATCCCTTGTGGTCCACTGTGGACACATCAGTGCTGACGTCCACCGTGACTGTATCGTGGGGGGCGCTTGCGGCCCGGCTATGATCGGGATATCGGGGTAGAAACGTGCCCGCCGTACCGGGCACGCGCATACGCGGTATCGAACGAACCGTCACTCCTTCACCTCGAAGGAGTACGTGATGCGTTCCCCTGTCCCAAGCCCCTCACTGGCCGGGAAATGGCCCGCATTGGCCGGGCTCTCGGCCGTTTTCCTGGTCGAGATGCTCGACAACTCGATCCTCAACGTCGCGTTGCCGACCATCGGCCGTGAGCTCTCCGCCTCGACGACCACCCTGCAATGGGTGACCGGCGCCTACTCCGTCGTATTCGGCGGCTTGATGCTGGCGTTCGGCGCGCTGGCCGACCGGGTGGGCAGGCGCAAGATCATGCTCACCGGGCTCGTCCTGCTCGGAGCGGCGAGCCTGGCCACGCCGCTCGTCACCGCCGCATGGCAGCTCATCGCCGTCCGGGCGCTCATGGGTGTCGCGGCCGCGATGACGACCCCGGGCTCACTCGCCCTCGCGTTCCGCCTGTTCGACGAGGACGTGCTGCGTGTCCGCGCGACCACACTGATCTCGACCGTGGGCCTGATCGGCCTCGCCGTCGGCCCCACCGCCGGAGGGCTGGTACTCACGGTCGCGCCGTGGCAGGCGCTGCTGCTGGTGAACGCGCCGATCGCCGCGCTCGCGTTCCTCGGCATCCGGGCCGGTATCCCCGCCGACGATCCCGCCGGCCTGCACCGCGATCCGATCGACATCGCCGGCGCGGCGCTGGGAACCGCGACGATCGTCCTCGCGCTGCTCGCCCCGACGCTTTTCGTGGAAGCGGGCACCGCCTCGGCTCTGCCCTGGGGCACCGCCGTGGCCGCGCTCGCCGCAGGAACCTGCTTCGTCTTCCGCGAGAAGACCGCCCGGCACCCGTTGCTCGACCTGAAACTCATCGCCTGCCCGCTCGTGTCCAGCGGCCTGGCGCTCAAAGCCGCGGCGGGGCTGGCGACCGCCGGGCTCGGGTACCTCGTGACACTGCAACTCCAGTTCGGGCTCGGCTGGACACCCACCCAAGCGGCGCTGGGGATGCTGCCCCAGGTCGTCGTCCTCCTCGCCGGCGGCGCCCTCATCGGTCCGCTGATCACCCGCGTCGGTCTTACCAAGGCCGCCTGGCTCAGCGCCGCCGCGGTGGTGTGCGGGCTCGCGGTCTACACCGTGTTCGGCGGGCTCGGCTACGCCTGGACAGCCGTCGCGCTCGCCCTCGTCGCGGCGGGGATGCGCGTGGTCGGTGTCGTGGCGGGCACCAACGTCATGCGCGGCCTGCCCTCGAACCGGACCACCATCGGAGCCGCGCTCGTCGACACCGTCGGCGAGGTCACGACCGGGATCGGTATCGCGCTCAGCGGCACCATCCTCGCGCTGGTCTTCCCCGGCGCGTTGACCGCGGCTCGGCAGTCGGCCGATTTCCCGGCGGCGATCACCTACGCCGGGCTCGCGCTCACCCTGCTGTCCGCCGTCATCGTCGGTTTCGGCATCCTCCGCGGCCGCAAGTAGGTGACGAATTGCGTGGGGGCCGAAGTACGTGAAGGCCCCCTTCACTGCGCTAGACGCAGTGAAGGGGGCCTTCACGTACTTACCGGAGGGCTACAGCTTCGCGCACTGCCCGGCGGCCGGGCCGCGGACGGTGTTCTGCAGGTCGTAGTCCGTCGGAGCGGGGGAGTTGGCCGCGCACGCCAGAGGTCCGCCGATCGTGCTGGCAGTCAGCACCGGCCCCTTGTTGCCCGTCAACGCCACCGGCCCGCCGATCTCGGTCAGCTCGATCGAGACCGCTCCGGTCGTCCCGGTGATCGCCACCGGGCCGCCCACCTTCGTCCGGTCCAGCACGACCTGCGCCGCGCCGGTCGCCGTCAGCGGCCCGGAGATCGAGCCGCCGCGGACGATCAGGCTCGCACCCGCCGACACCGACACCGGACCGGAGATCGTCGCCCCGTCCACACAGGTCACCCCGTTCCGCACGGTCAGCGGACCCTTGCGCTCGCCGGTGATCGTCTCCGTGCACGTCGCGTCGGGCTTGCCCAGCACTTCGAACTCCGCCAGCGACGCCTCGCCACCCGTGGTCGCGGTGACCTCGAGCCGGTAGTAGGCGTAGTGCGCCGGATTCGCGATCTTGAACGCCCTGGTCTGCTGACGCCACTGGAACGTCTGGTCGGTCCGCTGGTCCGCGACCGCCCACGTCTTCCCGTCGTAGGAGCCCTTCAGCACCCAGCTCTTCGCGTCACCCGCGCCCTTGCCCGAAGTCAGCGTGTAGAACGAACCCGCCTCGTTCGTCGAGGGAACCTGATACTGGATCGGCGCCTTGACCTTCGCCTCGGTCCGCGACGTGTTGTCGAAGAACGCGGCGTCCGCGCCGGAGACCGGCTTGGTCAGGTCGTGCACCGGGGTCGGCACCGCGTCGCCCTTGGTGATCGACTTCGGCGCGTCGTCCGGGCCGGTACCCCACGACGACGGGTTCGGGCCCATGTCGAAGTCGAGCGTCCCGCCGTTCGCGATCGCCGAATGCGGCAACGACGTCGAGGTCTGTGCCTTGCCGTTCACCTTCAGACCCTGCACGTAGACGTTCTTCGCGCTGTTCTTCGGCGCGTTGACCACGATCTTCTTGCCGCCGGGCAGGTTCACGGTCGCCTTGGTGAACAACGGCGAGCCGATCGCGTAATCCGAGCTGCCGACCTGCAACGGGTAGAAGCCCAGCATGCCGAACAACCACCAAGCCGACTGCTCGCCGTTGTCCTCGTCACCGCCGTAGCCCTGGCCGAGCTCACTGCCGACGTACAACCTGGCCAGCGCCTCGCGCACCTTGGCCTGCGTCTTCGACGGCTGACCCGCGTAGTCGTACATGTAGAGCGTGTGATGCGCGGCCTGGTTCGAATGCGCGTACATGCCCATCCGCACGTCCCGCGCCTCGGTCATCTCGTGGATGACCCCGGGATAGGTGCCGAATTTGAGCCCCTGTTCCGGCTTGGCGAAGAACTCGTCCAATTTGGACGCCAGCCCCGCCTTGCCGCCGAAGAGGTTCGCCAGGCCCTGTCCGTCCTGCGGGACCGAGAACCGCATGCCGTAGGCGTTGGTCTCGGTGTAGTCGATACCCCAGACCTCCGGGTCGAACTCCTCCTTGCTCCGGGTGAACTTGCCCGCCGCGTCACGCCCCTGGAAGAAGCCGACACTCGGATCGAACACGTTCACGTACTGCGTCGCCCGCTCGGTGAAGTACCCGTAGTTGTCCAGGTACTCCTGCTTGCGCGGGTCGTTCGCCGGAGCCTCGTCGTGGAGCTTCTTCGACATGTTCGCGATCGCGTTGTCGTTGACGTAACCCTCGATCGCCCACGAGAACCCGTGGTCCGCGGTGTTCGGCGCGTACCCGAGGAACGTGCCCTCGTCGATGCCCTTGCGGCCGACCGCGCCGTTCGGCGGGGTCACGGTGGCGTTCTTGATCGCCGAGTCGTAGGCCGACTTGACGTCGAAACCCTTGACCCCCTTGAGATAGGCGTCCGCGAACGCGGCATCCGAACTGGTCCCGGTCATCAGATCCGCGTACCCGGGCGAGGACCAGCGCGAGATCCAGCCGCCGTCACGGTACTGCTGCACGAAACCGTCGACGAGCCTGCCCGCGGTGTCCGGGCTGAGCAGTGAATACGCCGACCACACCGTGCGGTAGGTGTCCCAGAACCCGTTGTTGACGTAGAACTCGCCGTCGACCAGTTTCGCCCCGGTCTGCGTCGGCGTGTCCGGGCCGGCCTTGGGCGACACCGGGCTCGCGTACTTCTTCACGGGCTTCTCGATGGTGCCGACGTTCTCGAAGCCCGAGTTCGGGTACAGGAACAGGCGGTACAGGTTGGAGTACAGCGTGATCAGCTGGTCCTTCGAGGCGCCTTCGACCTCGATGACCTTGAGCTTCTCGTCCCACGCGTTCTGCGCGGCGCCGGCGACGGACTCCAGCGTCGCGTTCGGGGCGAGCTCCTGCTCCATGTTCTTCTTCGCCTGGTCCACGCTGATCAGCGACGTCGCGATCCGCATGTTCACCGTCTTGTCGGCGCCCGCGTCGAACTTCAGGTAGCCGAGGACGTTGTCCCGCTTCTGGTCACCCGAACCGGTCGACAGCTTCGAACCCGCGGTCACCGGCTTGTCGAAGGTGGCGTGGACGAACATCCGGGTCGCACCGGCCGAGAGTCCACTGCGGACGTCGCTGTACCCGGTGATGGACCGGCCCGCGGGGTCGAGGGTCAGCCCACCGTTGTTGTTGACGTTGTCGAAGATCAGGTTCGAGTCCGCCCCGGGGAACTTGAAGCGGTACAGCGCCGCGTGATCGGTCGGCGCGACCTCGGCCTTGATCCCGTTCTCGAAGTCGACGCCGTAGTAGTGCGCCCGCGCGGTCTCGTTCGAGTGCTTGAACGGCAGTTTCCGCGCCTCACGGTCGGGATTCGGCACCCCGGACGCGGTGGAGGGCAGGAACTGGAAGGTCTGCCGGTCCGCCATCCACGGGCTCGGCGCGTGGCTCGCGGAGAACGCCTGCAGCGCCGGCAGGTTCTGCTCGTTGTTGCGCGAGTGGTACGAGTACATCCAGCTCAACGTGCCCGCGTCGGTCGTCGGGATCCAGAAGTTGAACCCGTGCGGAACCGCGGTGGCGGGCATGTTGTTCCCGCGCGAGAACGACCCGTTGGACAGGGAACCGCGCGTGGTCAGCACGTTGTCGGACGGCCGGAGGCTCGCCGGCGGCGTCGGCGTCGCCGAGACCTTGATGTCGTCCAGCCAGCCCTGCAGCGAGCCCGGGCCGTCGGCGTTGTCGTAGCCGACGAGGATCCGGTCGACCGTCTTGCCTTTCGCGACCACGCCGATCTGCGAGCGCACCAGGTTCCACTGGTTGGTGTAGAGCACCTTGCTCGCGCCCTGGCCCTGCGGGGAGAGCCCGAAACCGTACTGGTCGACCGCGCCGAGCTGGCTCAGGTAGGTGCCGTCGGTGAACGCCAGGTCCACCGCGACGTTCGTGCTCGGGTACTTGAGGTCGCCGCGGATGAACTCCGGCTGCACCTTGTACGACAGCTCCGAGGTCGCCGCCACCGGGATGTCGACGTCGAAGATCTTGTTGTACGACCAGCCGTGCCCCTGCGCCTTGTGGCTGCCGGAGTAGCGGAACGCGCGCAGACCGGTGAACCCGACCCGGTTCTTGCTGGTGTACCCGCTGCCCGGGCCGCTGTCGGTGAAGCTGCGCATGTTCGGCAGCGCCGGCGGGGCCGGGTCCTCGTTGGCCAGCAGCAGCTCCGAGAGCTGCAGGATCGGGCCGCCGTTGTTCTTGGTGACCTCGAGCCGGAAGAACTTGTACGCGGCGCTCGCGGCGGCGAGGCGGTACTCCTTCTTCTGGAACGGCTCGCTGAACTTCTGCCCGGTCTGCGTGTCCAGATCGGTCCACGACCGGCCGTCGGCGGAGCCCTTCAGCGTCCAGTCCTGGGGGTTGCGGTTGTCGAAGTCGTTCGCCGAGGACAGCGCGTACCGGGTGATCGACGTCGGCTCGGACAGCGTGATCTGCGCCCAGCCGGTCGGGGTCCAGGCCAGCCATTTGGTGTCGGTCGAGCCGTCGACGAGGTTCGCCACGCCCTCGTTCGGGGTGTTCTCGCTGTTGGCGGAGACCTCGGTGACCTTGCCGCGGATGTCACCGGGGATGGTGGTGGCGTTCGCGCCGTCGACACCGAAGGCCTTCGGCTTGCCGGACGGGTCGACGTCGACGGTGTCGCTCCAAGTCGGCTGCGGTTCGCCCGGCTCGAACGAGGAGTAGAAATCCGCTGGGGCCTCTTCGGCCGCGGCGGTGGCAGGGAGGGCTACCAGCCCGGACGCCACGACCGTGGCACTCAGAAGGCTGCAGACCCAAGGTCTGACGCTTCGGGGCATCGTTGCACCAATGCTTTCTCGCAGGGGGACCGGTGACGCCCAGAGAGAAAAACTCGGTTGTGACATCGATGTCAAGACACTCGGACAAACCTGGCCCGAACTGGACAACCCGGATGCCCGGAAACCTGGTGGACAACCGATGGGGCCGGGGCCAGGGTGAAGACACGACTGAAGCCGATCCGGGAAACTGGGGTGGGGACATGCGGCGGTTGTCCATGCTCGGCGTGGCAGCGCTCATCACGGCAGGCTCGATACTCACGGCTCCGGCGGCCACCGCCGGCGAAACGACGTTCCGCCCGGTGCGCACCTGCGCCGACCTGGTGCGGACCTATGACATCCCCGGCGCGGTCACGCACGTCGAGACCGCGACCGTGGTACCGGCGACGGCGACCGAACCGGAGAACTGCGACGTGCGCGGCCACGTCGAACCCGCTGTGCGGTTCCAGCTGCGGCTGCCGACCCAGACCTACGCGGGCCGGTACCTGCAGTTCGGCTGCGGCGGATTCTGCGGGGTGGTCACCACGCCTCCGTTCGCCGATTGCGGTCTCCCGCACGGCGGCGACGTCGCGGTCGCGGCCACCGACGACGGTCACGTCGGCAAGACCCCCGCTGTCGTCGATGACGGCAAGTGGGCCGAAAACGACCAGGCCGCGCGCGACGACTTCGCGTTCCGTGCGCCGCACGTGGTCTCGAAGGCGTCCAAGCGGCTGATCACGCAGTTCTACGGCGCTCCGCCGAAGAAGTCGTACTTCAGTGGTTGCTCGGACGGCGGTCGCGAAGCGCTTCTGCTCGCACAGCGCTATCCCCACGACTTCGACGGCATCGTCGCGGGCGCGCCCGCCGGATACTGGGGGCCGCTGCTCGGCGTCTACCAGACCTGGCTCGCCAAGGTGAACACCGGCGCCGACGGCAAGCCGATCCTGACCGAGGACAAACTCCCGGCCCTGCACGCCGCCGCACTGTCCTCTTGCGACAAGTCCGACGGGCTCGGCGACGGTGCCATCGACGATCCGCGCACCTGCCGTTTCGACCCGGCCACGATCGCCTGCCCGCCGGGCACCGACAACGCGGGCTGCCTCACCGCCGCACAGGTCGAAGCCACCAGGAAGCTCTACGCGCCGCCGACCGACGAACACGGTCGCAAGCTATACCCCGGCGGCCAGACCGTCGGCTCCGAGCTCTCCTGGTACGGCTGGATCATCCCGTCCCCGGAAACCGGCGGGATTCCCTTCGCGCACGCGCTCGCCGACAACTACCTGAAGTACATGGCCTACCCGATCGGGACACCGCATTCGTCGGTCGAGAAGTTCGCCTTCACCGCTCGTGAATTCGACAGGCTGACCCCGGAAGGCGTCCGCTCCAACGCGATGGCTCCGGACCTGCGCGAATTCCGGCGCGCGGGCGGGAAACTCGTCATCTGGCACGGCTGGGCGGACCAGGCGATCCCGGCCGCGGGCAGCATCGACTACTACGAGCGGCTCACCCGCGCCAACGGCGGCCCCGCCGCGACGCGGGACTGGGCGCGGCTGTTCATGGTGCCCGCGCTGTACCACTGCGCGACCGGCGACAAGCTGACCGAGTACGACCCGCTGAAGGAGCTCGTCTCCTGGGTCGAGCGTGGCACCGCGCCGGACCGGACGATCGCCACCGGCCGCGACGCCGACGGCAAGGTGTTCCGCACGCGGCCGGTGTTCCCGTACCCGCTGCAGGCGAAGTACGACGGCACCGGAAGTGTCGACGACGCCGCGAACTTCGTGCCCGTCCCGCCTTCGCGGCCCTCGCACGATCTTGTGAACTGGGCGGGGAACGGTCTGTACGGGAAGGCTGGACCGGTCGCTCCGTAGGCCTAGCGACCACTACGACAGCGCGTGAAGGCCCCCTTCCCTCGGCTGAGCCGAGGGAAGGGGGCCTTCACGCGCTTCTCAAGAGCCAGTCAGGAAAGGACGCCGTCCAGCAGTCGTACCCGCCGGTCCGCGATCCGGTGCACCTCGTCGTCGTGCGTCGCCACGATGACCGCGGCACCCTCCTCGGCGCAGCGCCGCAGCAGCCGAAGCACCCGGGGCGTGCTCCCAGCGTCCAGATGCGCCGTCGGCTCGTCGGTGAGCAGGACCCGGGGCCGCCCGCTGACCGCCCTGGCCAGCGCGACCCGTTGCTGCTGACCGAACGAGACCTCGAGCGGATAGCGGTCCCCGAGATCGCCGATCCCGAGTTCCTCCAGCAGCTCCGAAACCCGCGTGTGGATGTCCTTCGCGCTGGGTTTGGGGACGTCGGACCGGAGCCGCAGCGGCAGCGCGACGTTCTCCGCGATGGTCAGCTCGTTCGCGAGGCCGAGCGCCTGCGGCAGGACCGCGCAGGTGTGCCACGGCGGCGCGCCCGCTATCGGGACGCCGTCCAGCAGGACACTGCCGGAATCGGGCGAGTCGAAACCGCACAGCAGCGCCAGCAGCGCGCTCTTGCCGGAACCCGACCGGCCGGACACGGTGACCAGTTCGCCCGCGGCCACCCGCAGTTCGAGTCCGCGCAGCACTTCGACGTCCCCGCTGGGATGGGGGAACCGGCGGCGCAACCCGACGGCCTCGAGGGCGGGTTCCGCCATCACGGCACGACCTCCCGTTCTTCGACTTCTTCCAGTCTGCCCTTGTGCATTCGCGCGACCCGGCTGCCGAGTTCGATGAGCCGGTCGTCGTGCGAGGCGACGATGACGGCGAAATCCTGACCCGCCAGGTACCTCAGGGTGTCGAGCACCCGGTCGGCGGAGCCTTCGTCCAGCTGGGACGTCGGCTCGTCGGCGAGGACGACGGTCGAGCGGCGGGCCAGGGTGCAGCCGAAGGCGAGACGCTGCTGCTGCCCGCCCGACAGCGCGGAAATCCGCCAGCTGCCGGTCCCGCCGAGTCCCAGCTGCTCGAGGATGTCGTCGGGAAGGCATTCGGTCCCTGCCGATTCCGCGGCCGCGCGCAGATTGTCCGCGACGCTCAGATACGCGAGCAGGTTGTCGGTCGGGTTCTGGAACACCAGGCCGAGATGGTTCCGCCGCAGCGCCCGCCGGTCACGATGCCGCAGCTTGCCGGTTTCGCTGCCCTGGAAGGAGATCGTGCCCCGCACGGGCTGCTCGAAGAGGCCGAGCGTCCGCAGCAGGGTGGACTTGCCGGAGCCGGACGGCCCCGCCAGCACGGTGATTCCGCGCGCCGGGATGTCGAAGGTGACGTCTTCGACGCCGGTGACCGTGCCCGCCGGCGTCTGGTAGTCGACGCCGATCCCGCGCAGCCGGAAGATCGGTTTCTCAGGCACGGATCAACTCCGCGGTCCGGGCGGTGCGCACCGAGCGCATCGCGATCCAGCCCGCCAGCGCCACGACGAGCACACCGACGGCGAGCACGGTCAGGGCGAGCGGGGTCGGGTCGGGTAGTGCCGACTGCGGTGGGAGGAACGTCGCCGGGTCGAACCGTGGCACCGAAAGCCCCGCGACCGAGACACCGCATACGACGCCGATGACCACAGCGAGCCCGCTCAGGGCACCCAGTTCCATCAAATGGCTCGCCAGCAGGGCACGCGGCCGCATTCCCATCCGCAGTACCAGGGCGCCGGCCAGCGCGTTCTGGCGCCGCCGGACTTCGACCGCGACCAGCAGCGACAGCACGGCCACCACGCCGAGCACGGCCCCGAGCAGCGCCATGAACGAGAACGTCCACGCCACCACGTAGAACGGGAGCGCGTCGAGCGCCGACTCACGGGTGACGCGGTTGACCGCCGTCACCACTCCCACCGAGGCCAGCGCTTCGGTCACGTGCGTCATCGACGAGCTCGACAGCACGCTCCACTTGGGCACGGTGCGCAACTGCGCCTCGGTGAGCGATTCCCGCGAGATCACGTAGCCGGCCTTGGTGCCGATGATCGGGAACATCGGCAGTTCACCGATCGCCTCGGCATCGGCGAGTCCGGCGGGCAGCGTGGTCTTCTGGGCGGCGTCGTGTCCGATCCGGATGGCCGGGACACCGGCAGCCTGGCCTGACAGACCGCTCAGCAGCCGGTCGACCTCGGCGCCGTCGAGCGGGCCGAGCGTGGCGGCCTGCCGGAAGGTCCGCGGGTCCACGACCAGCACGACATTGCCGGTGCCGGTCAGCTCGCCGACGATCGTGGTGCTGCCGTCCAGTGAGGCGGGCAGCGCGACCTTCCCGGTGCCGACGACGCTTTCGGTGTCGACCCTGGTCTCGGCCCCGACGAAGATGGCGGACTTCGTCTGCAGGGCCTCTTCCTGACCGCGCGCGATGCCGATGCCGGTGGCCAGGGTCCCGATGGCGAGCGTGCCGATCACGAGTACACCGGTGACCGGCGCGCGGGCGCTGGCGAGCCGCCGGATGGCCAGCTGCAGAGCGGGCCGGGACCACAGGCGGGCGCGATGCGACGCGTGCAGGGCGAGCCAGGCCAGCCGTGCGGCGACGAGCCCGACCGTGAGTACGACGAACACCGGATACGTGAGCGCCAGCGGATCGACCTGGGGAAGCGGATTGCCGATCCGCGAACCCTTGCTGTAGTCGACGAGCCGGTTCCAGCCGAGCAGGGCGACACCCGCGGTGAGCAGCTCCCACGGGAAGAAGGCCAGGAACTTCACCTTCTTGCGCCGTCCGGAGCGGACCCGGCCGAGTTCGAACTCCCGATGGGTCCGGACGGAGATCACCCCGGCGAGCAGCGCGAGGGAGATGAGCAGGATCGCGGCCGCGACCAGCGATCCCCAGAACGTCGCGCCGTCGTCCAGTTCGCCCGGTGGTCCGTAAAGCCCGAGCAACAACCGGGCGAGCGCCGCGCCCGCCGCACCACCGGCGACGATCGGAAGCCCGAGTTCGGCGACCGCGAGCAGCCCCAGCGCCCCGGGGCCGCTGCCCCGCGCGGACAGCAGCCTCAGCTGGGGGTGCCGCCGCTGGTACCACTGCAACGCGACGGTGCCGATCCCCGCGCAGCCGACGAGGATGCTGATGGCCGCGAGCGGCAGGATCGAGATCAGGACATTCGATTCCGCCTGGTTGCTGATCTCGACCGAGCGCTCGAACGGCAGAGACCCGACGATCGCGTCACCGAGGCCGCGGGAGCCGAGATCCGCCTTGACCGCGGCGATGAGGGCCTTCGAACGTTCCTGCAGGTCCTCGGCTTCGCTCACCGTCTTGGGCGGAGCCTCGTAGAACGACATGTGCAGCGTCTTGATCGTCGGGACGCCCAGCGCGCGGACCGTGTCGTCGAACGTCTTCCCGTCGTCGGCGAACATGACCGAGTCGAGCGGATCGTTGGCGAGCCTGCTCACGACGGCGTTCCGCTGCTGTGAACACCACCAGCGCGGCGCCGGGTCGGGAAGGTCGCGGTACAGCCCGGTCACCGGAGGAATCGGGGTGCCCTTGATGCTCGGGGTGGCCCCTACCTTGATGTTCTCCGCTCCGGCGACGACGGTGCCGAGCAGGAAACCGGCGCCCGCGGATCCGCTCGCCACGTCGAGATGACCCTGCGTGGCCTGGTCACGATGGGCGAGGACGACCTTGTAGTTGGGGTCACCGTTGAACTCGGTGCCGAAGAGGTAAGGCGTGTAGCGGGAGGTCACCGGTGCGGAGAAGCCGTGCGCCGGGGCGTTCCGGCGGACCGAGTCGACGACCTGCGGAGCCACCGCGGCGGGCACGTTGTCCTTGCTGAAGACCGGCCCGTAGTAGTCCGGGCACACCATGCCGGACTGATACGTCACGGCCGCGCCACCCGCGGCCGAGGCCTGCAGGACGGCCGCGGTGCCGAGGAAACACGCCAGCAAGGTGGTCACCGCGGCGATGATCAAGGTCAGAGGACTGGTCAGTGCCGCCTTCGGAGCAGCTCGCCACGGCATCGTCACCCTGGGCCCGCCGGGAGCCCCCCACCTCACCCGCATGGATACGCACGCTACCGGTCACGGCCCTCTGGCGACAGGAAGGAATCACTGTTTGTTGCGGACGTGAAGTAAGGCCTGGTCCATTGTGGTGATACGGGTACGTGATCACTGACTGTCCGTCACCAATCGATCGATCGGCGTCGCCTCACCCGCCTGACTCTCCGCCGAGAATGCGGTTTCTCCGATCGCCGCGACGATCATGCCGGTGATCCTGTCGACGTCGCCGCGTTCGGCTATCGGCAGGGGAGCCCCCACCGAGCGCCGCGAGGCCGCGGCGGCGCCGAGGAGCCGCGCGGCCAGGTGATACGAGCCGGCCGCCGCCTCCGCACCGGCCAGGCCTTCGAGACCGAGGGCGATCGCACGGGGATCCTCACTGTGACGGGCGATCGCGAGACCGTCCAGTTGGAGTCGCTTCGCCGCCACGACGTCTCCGCGTTGCTCGGCGATGAACCCGAGCTCCGCCAGGATCAGCGTGCTGCCTGCTTCGGACTCCACGCGGCGATGCCAGTCCAATATGGACAGCAGCCGCTGCTCCGCCTCCTCGAACAGCCCCTGACGCCGCGCGCCGAGGGCGAGCCCGGTCTCGGCGTAGACCTCGCCGGGTTTGAAACTGTGCTCGACGGCCAACGTCCTGGCCCGTTCGTGGAACTCCTTCGCTTCTTCGAAGTCGCCAGTGAGCAGCGCGGTCCGGCCCAGCCAGGACAGTTTGTAGGAGACCTCCGGCCACAGCTCCAGTTCCTCCGCGCGGCGCAGGCTTTCCCGATGGACGCGGGCGGCGTGGTCGTAGTCCCCGGCGATCGACGCCAGCATGCCGATGACGAACGAGGCCTGCAACCAGCCCCAGCGTTCGCCGAGCCCGTCGAAGACGGCGGCGCTCTGCGCGGCGATGCGGCCACCTCCGGTGAGGTCGCCGCCGGCGATCAGGTGGGCCGCTCGGTCGCTCAGCGCGGCGGCGGCGCTCCAATCGTCACCTATGTCGCGGGCGGTTTCCAGCGCGCCGAGGGTGAACTTCTCCGCCCGGCACAGATCACCGACCGTGGACCACGCGTAGCCGAGGAACCACAATGTTCGCGCCCGCACGAGGGGATCGGTGATGCCCCATACGGTCTCTTCTGCCGCGCCGTCCATGGCGGTGCCGTCGAGCACGGCGATCCCGGTGCGCCAGCCGAGCGCCTGCGCGTACTCGTCTCCGGTGGCGGCCTCGGTGCCGAGTACGAGATCCAGCGAGCGCTTGGCCTCGGTGAGCCGTCCGCGGAGGAACCAGAACCACACCGTCGCGTTCACCAGCCGCAACGCGAGCCGATGTTCTCCTTGCCGCAGCAGCGTTTCCAGCGCGCGCCGGGTGTTGGCCCCTTCGGCGTCCAGCCTGTCGAGCCAGCGCCGCTGCTCTCTCCCGCGCAGGCCCGTGTCCCCGCGTTCGGCCAGCTCCATGTGGAAGCGGGCGTGCCGCAAGTACAGGTCGTCGAGTTCACCCGCCTGCTCGGCGTGGTCCAAGGCGTACGCCGATACGGACTCCAGCAGCCGGAACCGGGGTTCGCCCGATCTGCCAGGCCTGCTGACCACCAGCGACCTGTCGACGAGCCGCGACACGAGGTCCAGCACATCGCCTGCGGCGATCTCGCCGCCGGCGCAGACCGACTCCGCCGCGTCGAGCCCGCAACCCTCGGCGTGGATGGCGAGCCTGCGCAGCACGATCTGCTCGGGCTCGCTCAACAGGCTCCAGCTCCAGTCGATCATCGCCCGGAGCGTCTGCTGGCGACGCGGCCCGCCTCGCCTGCCCGAAGACAGCAGGGCGAAGCGGTCGTCGAGGCGGGCGAGGAGTTCGTGCACACCCAGTGTCCGCACCCGGGTGGCGGCGAGTTCGAGCGCCAGCGGGATGCCGTCGAGAGTGCGGCAGATCCGGGCGACCACGGCCGCGTTCTCCGCGTCGAGCGCGAACCCCGGCGCGGCCGCCGCGGCGCGGGCGGCGAACAGCCGGACCGCGCTCGACTCCCGCACGGCGGCGAAATCCGGCAGCTCGGGCAGCTCCAGCGGCGGTACCGCCCAGACGTTCTCCCCAGGCAACCCGAGCGGCTCCTGGCTGGTGGCGAGCACGCGGAGCCGGGGCGCCGTCGCGAGCAGCTTTTCCACCAGCGCGGCGACCGGTTCGACGACCTGTTCGCAGTTGTCCAGTACGAGCAGGATCTCCTTGTCCCGCAACGCATCGGCCAGCGACTGGGTCAGCGTTCCGGTCGACGTCGCGTCCTCCCGGAGATCCAGCACGGCCGCCAGGACGACGGCGACGAGATCCTCGGGCGGGCACGTCGGGCACTCGACGTTGTCCAGACCCGCCAGCTCGACGAGCCAGGTGCCGTCGCCCATCTGGAGCTTCGAAGCGGCCTCGATGGCGAGCCGGGTCTTGCCCACGCCGCCGGGCCCGGTGAGGGTGACCAGCCGCGCGTCGGTGACGAGCGCTACGACCTCCTTGACCGCTGTCGTGCGGCCGATCAATTCGGTCAACGCCTCCGGCAGATTCCCGCGTACCGGCCGGGCGGCCCGGACCGGCTCGAGATCCGGACTGCGGGTGAGGATCGCCTGGTGCAACGCCGCGAGCTCCGGGCCCGGTTCGAGACCGGATTCGTCACGCAGGCGGGCGCGCAGTTCGGCGTAGGTTTCGAGAGCTTCACTGTGCCGTCCGGCCGCGTACAAGGCACGCATCAGCAGGCCACGGAGTCGTTCCCGGAGCGGATGGCGCGAGACCAGCCCGGCCAGCTCCCCGGTGAGGACGCCGTGTTCGCCGAGCGCCAGCCGGGCTTCGGCTCGCTCCTCTTCGGCGAGCAGCCTTTCCTCCTCCAGCCGCTGAGCGGCGGCGACGGCGAACGTCTCGTCCTCGAATCCGGCGTACGCGGGCCCTCGCCACAACGCCAGCGCATCCGCCAGCAAAGCGGCACGGGCACGCGGGTCGACGGCGTCGCGGGCACGGGCGGTGAGCGCGCGGAACCGATGGACGTCCAGGTCGCCCGGCTCGACGGCGAGGACATACCCGGCCGGCTGGTGCGTCACGAGTTCCCGCGCGCCTGGCTCGGCGCGATCCAGCGTGCGGCGTAGCTGAGAGACCTTCGTCTGCAAGGTGTTGCCCGGATTGACACCGACGCCGCCCTGCCGTCGCGGCTCAGCAGCCCGGCGAGCAGGAG
Source organism: Amycolatopsis sp. TNS106 (assembly GCF_019330265.1). Classification (NCBI taxonomy): domain Bacteria; kingdom Bacillati; phylum Actinomycetota; class Actinomycetes; order Pseudonocardiales; family Pseudonocardiaceae; genus Amycolatopsis; species Amycolatopsis sp. TNS106. The sequence goes on from NZ_CP024972.1 coordinate 1,741,849, forward strand.
GCGGACCTTCGCCTCGGGCACGACGACGGGCTCGCCCGCGGTCGTCCACACGGCGAGTGGTCCCAGCACTCCGAATCTCACGAAACCGACGTTAGCGCGGACCACCGACAAGACCGTGCGCGAGGCCGTGCGCGGACCCGCAGCGATCCGTGCGCGGCCCGCGTCACGGTGGTCCCATGAGCGAACACGGCAAGACCCCGGTGACGGTACTGGGGCTGGGCGCGATGGGAACCGCGCTCACAGAGGCACTACTGGCCGCGGGCCATCCGGTCACGGTGTGGAACCGGACCGCGAGCCGCGCCGAGGCGGTGGCGGCGAAGGGAGCTTCGATCGCTTCGACCGTCTCGGAGGCTCTCGCGGCGAACCACATCGTGATCGCCTGCCTGCTCGACTACGACTCGGTGCACGAGGTCCTCGACCCGGTGGCGTCCGAGCTCAAGGGACGGCAGCTGATCAACCTGACCAACGGCACCCCCGGCCAGGCACGCGAAATGGGTGCTTGGGCCGAAGAACTGGGCGCGGAGTACCTGGACGGCGGGATCATGGCCGTCCCGCCGATGATCGGCACCCCGGCGGCGTTCATCTTCTACAGCGGTTCGGGCACGGTCTTCGGCCGGGCACGCACCGCGCTCGACACCTTCGGCGGCGCCAACTACCTCGGTGCGGACCCGGGGCTGGCACCGTTGCACGACATCGCGCTGCTCAGCGGGATGTACGGGTACTTCATCGGCGTCATCCAGGCGTACGCGCTCGTCGGCTCGGCCGGGGTCAAGGCGCGGGAATTCGCGCCGCTGCTCCGAGCATGGATCGACGCGATGAGCGGCTTCCTGGAGCGCTCCGCCGAGCAGATCGACGACGGCGACTACGTGACCGACGTCGTGTCGAACATCGGAATGCAGGCGGCCGCCTACCCGAACCTCGCGCAGGCGGCGAAGGACCAGGGCATCAGCGCCGAGTTGCTCACGCCGCTCCAGTCGCTGATGGACCGGCGAGTCGCCGACGGCCGCGGCGCCGAAGACCTCATCGGCGTCATCGAACTCCTCAAGAAGTAAAGGAAAAAACAATGATCACACTGATCGGGCTCGGCCCGATGGGACAGGCCATGGTCCGGGTGCTCCTGGAGAACGGCCACGGAGTGACCGTCTGGAACCGCACCGCCGCCCGTGCGGACGACGTCGTCGCCGCGGGTGCGGTGCGCGCCGCGACCCCCGCGGACGCGGTTGCGGCGTCGGATCTGGTGTTGCTGAGCCTCACCGACTACGCCGCGATGTACGACATCCTCGGCAAGGCCGAAGATGTCCTGGCGGGCAAGGTGATCGTCAATCTCAGCTCGGACACCCCGGAGAAGACCCGCGAAGCCGCGGACTGGGTCGAGGCCAGGGGCGGGCGGTTCATCGCCGGTGGCGTGATGGTGCCCGCCGAACTGGTGGGCAAGGACGAGGCGTACGTCTTCTACAGCGGCCCGACCGACGTCTTCGAGAAGCACCGCGAAACGCTGGCGCTGATCGGGCGACCGGACTTCCTCGGTGAGGACGTCCGGCTGGCACAGCTGTTCTACCAGGCGCAGCTGGACATCTTCCTGACCTCGCTTTCGGTGTTCCTGCACGCGAGCGCGCTGGTCCGCTCGGCAGGCGTGCCCGCGCAGAAGTTCCTCCCGTACGCCAAGGACAACTTCACGATGATGGATTTCTACCTGGACGCCGCGGTCGAACAGATCGAGAAGCGCGAGCACCCCGGCGACGACGCCAACGTGACCATGATGGGCGCGACGGCCGACCACATCGTCCAGGCGAGCCGGGACGCCGGGATCGACGTGCTCCTGCCGGAGGCGGTCAAGTCGCACTACGATCGGGCGATCGCCGCCGGACACGGACGCAGCTCGTGGACCAGCCTCTTCGAGATCATCAAGGCGGACCACAAGTAGGTGCCTTGACCGACGATGTCACGTGGCTGACCGGACGACACGCGTGATCCGGCGGACGACACGGCCGCGGCCCGCGCACCCAGCAGGTGTGAAGGTCGAGTTCCTCGGCTGACCGTCGCGACGACCGATTCCGTGAAGGCCTCCTTGAGGGACCCAGAGTCCCTCAAGGAGGCCTTCACGGAACGGCCCGCGGAAATCTCACCCTGGGAGCTAGCCGTTCGTTCCAGTCGCGACGCCCAGAATCTCCAGGAAGGCCTTCGCCGCCGGAGTGACCGTGAAGCGGTTCCAGACGAGGTGTTCGATGCGCGCGGGCGCGTCCCGCACCGGCACGGTGACCACGTCGGTCAGGTTCGGCACGAATTTCGACGGCAGCAGCGCCACCCCCAATCCCTGATGGATGAGCCGCGCCATGAAGTCGGCGGCCGTCACCTCGAAGGCGACCTCCCGGGTCACTCCCGCCGCGGCGAAGGCCTGGTCCGTCTGGGCGCGTCCCGCGGATCCGGAGGGGAAGTCGACGAACACCTCCGACGAAAGCCGCTTCAAGTCCACTTCGGACTCGACGGCGAGAGGGTGTGCGGGAGCCACCACGGCGATCAGATCGTCGCGGCCCAGTTCGCAGGTGGCCACGCCGTCCGGCCGGTCGGTCACCGGGAGGCCGAGGAACGCGACCTCGATCGCACCGTCCTTGATCTGCTCCACCAGCTGCCCGCTCGCCCCGACCCGCAGCCCGATCCGGACGTGCGGATACCGGCCACGGAAGGTCTGCAGGGCAGCCGGGACGTCGACCGCCGCGACGGTCGGGATTACTCCGACCGTGAGGCGCCCGCGGATCTCGCCGACGGCCGCCGCGACCTCCGATCCGGCCCGCTCGGCGGCCTCCAGGCATTGCCGGGCGGCGGGCAGGAACGCCTCGCCGGCGAGGGTGAGCCGCACCCGGCGGCTCGTGCGCTCGAACAGCCGCGCGCCGAGTTCCCGTTCCAGCCGCGCGATCTGGTGGCTCAGCGCCGATTGCACGACGAGACACCGTTGCGCGGCGCGCGTGAAGCTGTTCGTCTCCGCCACGGCCACGACGTACCGCATCTGCTGAAGCTCCATTGATCCATCTTGAATCACGATGGATCAAGTGACAAACATGTGTTGGACTCATCGATCATCGGCGTCGAAGCTGGGAAGCGTGAAAACGCTGACGACCACACCGCTCGCCGCGGGTCTCGCCGGGACGGCGCTGACCGCCTTCGCCCCCATGGTCTGGGGGACGACCTACGTGGTCACCACCGAACTCCTCCCGCCGGGACATCCGCTTTTCGCGGGACTCATGCGCGCCTTGCCCGCCGGCCTGATCGTGCTCGCCATCACCCGTACCCTCCCGCGCGGCACCTGGTGGCTGAAGGCCGCAGCGCTCGGCGTCCTCAACATCGGGCTGTTCTTCCCCCTGCTGTTCGTCGCCGCCGAACGGTTGCCCGGCGGAGTCGCGGCCACCCTCGGCGCCGCCCAGCCGCTGCTCGTCGCGATCCTCGCCGTGGCCGTGTTGCGTCAGAGCCCGTCCGCGTGGCGGTTCGCCTGGGGGATCGTCGGGATCGTGGGTGTCGGCCTAGTGGTGATCGGGCCCGCGGCCGGCTTCGACCTCGTCGGGGTGCTCGCCGGGCTCGGTGGCGCGGGCACCATGGCGCTCGGCGTCACGCTCACCAAGCGATGGGGTCGGCCCGTCGACGTCGGGCCGACCGCGTTCGCCTCGTGGCAGCTCACCGCGGGCGGGTTGTTCCTGGTGCCGGTGACCTTCCTGGTCGAAGGCGCACCGCCCGCCATCGACCTGAACGCGGCCCTTGGTTACCTCTGGCTCGGTCTGATCGGCGGTCTGCTCGCCTACGTCCTCTGGTTCCGCGGCATCACGTCCTTGCCGGTCACCTCGGTCGCGGTCCTCGGCCTGCTCTCGCCGATGGTGGCCGCGGTGCTCGGCTCCGTGCTGCTCGGTCAGTCGCTCGGGCCGATCCAGCTCGCCGGGTTCGCGCTCGCCCTGGCCTCGATCGTGGCGGGCCAGATCACCCCGAAGAGCAAGCAGGAAGGCGTCGTCCGATGAGGATCGCCGTTGTCGGAGCGTCGGGAATGGCGGGTTCCCGGATCGTCGCCGAGGCCGTTTCCCGCGGACACCACGTCACCGCGGTCTTTCGCCGCACTCCACCGGCACTCCCGCATCCGGACGTGGAAGTCGTGCGCGGCGACGTCACCGATACCGGTCACATGAGGGCCGTCTTCGGGGGAGTCGATGCCGTCGTGGGGCGACGAGACCCGCACCCGGCGCCGAAGACACGGTCCCCCGCACGGTCACGGCCCTGCTCGACGCCGCGGCGGGCACTCGCGTCCTGGTCATCGGCGGCTCCGGGCCGTTGCGGTCGCCGTCCGGCGGGCTGGTGATCGACGACCCGGCGTTCGTACCGCCGGCGTGGCGGACCATCGCCTCGGCCAGTACGAGCCAACTCCGGGCATGCGAGGCCCACTCGGGGAACTGGGTGTACCTCAGCCCGCCCGCGATACTCGAGCCCGGTGTCAGGACCGGGGCCTACCGACGGGGAACGACGATCATCCTCACCGCGGAGGACGGATCGTCCGGGATCTCGGCGGAGGATCTCGCGGTCGCCGTCGTGGACGAACTCGAGAATCCGGGCAAGGACCGGCATTTCACCGTCGGGTACTGACGCTAGACCCGCCACTTCAGCTCGGGAGGGTCTCCGGGCGAGGGCGTCTCCGGACTTCGTTCGGCCTCGATCTGGATCTCGATGTTGGTCTTGTGCGAGATCGGGTCCCAGATTTCCTCGATCGGCGCCAACAGCGACTGGCTGACGCCTGCGCGCCGGGCACGCGCGGCGTACCACGCGAACCCGGCCAGGAAGAGGGGGAGGCTGAGAAACGCGGCCACGGGTGCCAGGAAATCCATGCACCGGACGATACAGTAACGTCGTGTATCCAGAAACGTTCTGTTACTGAATCGGGTGGGGCGATGACCAGGCTGACGCGGGCCGAGCAACAGCGGCGCACCCACGAGCACCTGCTGGAGGCCGGGCGTCAGGTCTTCCTGCGGCGCGGCTTCCTGGCGGCGACTGTCGAGGAGATCGCGGCCGACGCCGGGTACACCCGCGGCGCCGTCTACAAGCACTTCGGCGGTAAGGAAGGGCTGTGGCTGGCGATCATCGAAGCCGCCGCGGAGGGGCACTTGGAGCAGTTGAGGAAGACCCTCGCCCTCGCCGCCGGCCGGAACGACGTGATCGCGGCTCTGGCCCCTGTCGACGTGGTGGACAAGGACGCCGCCCAATGGAGCGCGGCGGCCGCGGAAGTGCTCGCCGCGACGGCGCAGCAACCGGAAACCGCCGCGCTCGTCGCCGCCGTCCAGCGGCGTCATGACGACGAGGTCGTCTCCCTGCTCGCCGAGCATGCGCGGCGACTCCGCCTCGAACCCGCCCTGCCGCTCCAGGAGGCCGTCGTGATGCTGGGCGCTCTGGGCATCGGGCTCGCCCTGCGTCAGGCGGTCGCACCGGCCGCCGATCCCGCCGCCATCCTCACTCACGTGCTGGACTCGGTGTTCCCGCCAGAGGCGACATGAGAAGCTCGTGCCCGTGATCGATTCCTTCACCACCGCCGACCTCGTGGACGAACACGGCGACCGGCTGCGCGTCTGCGACACCCAGTTCCGCCAGTTCGGCGGGCACCGGAAGTTCTCGGGCCCGATCCGGACCGTCTCCTGTCACGAGGACAACGGCCTGGTCAAGAAGCTCCTGGCCACTCCCGGTGACGGCGCCGTCCTGGTGGTCGACGGTGGCGGCTCGCTGCACAGCGCGCTCACCGGCGACATGATCGCGAAGTCCGCCGTCGACCACGGCTGGTCCGGCATCGTCGTCAACGGCGCGGTACGGGACAGCACCGAGCTCGCCGGGCTCCCGCTCGGGGTGAAGGCGCTCGGCACCAACCCGCGCAAGAGTTCCAAGGCGGGCGTCGGTGCTGTCGACGTCCCTGTCGGTTTCGGGGGAGTGACGTTCACTCCCGGCGACACGCTCTACGCCGATGACGACGGCGTCGTGATCCTTCCCGCGGCCGGCTCCTGAACCGGCTCAGACGACGATGACCCGGCGGCCACGGGTGTGCCCGGCATGGCTGTCGGCATGCGCCGCCGCGGCGTCAGCGAGCGAGTAGGCCTTCTCGACCGGGATGCGCAGCCTCCCCCGTGAGATGAGGTCGACGGCCTCGGCCAGTGCGTCCGGCACGCTCCCGGCCACGCCGGAAAAGCGGACACCGAACTCCGGCGCACCGAGATCGGCGATGGAGACGACCTTCGCCGGATCCCCGGTGAGCTCGACCAGTTCGGCGATCACCCCGGACCCGGCCAGATCCAGAGCGGCGTCGACGCGGCCGAGCCGCCGCACCCGCTCTTCCCAGCCCTCGCCGTAGGTCGTGGCGAGCGCGCCCAGGCCGCGCAGGTACTCCTGGTTCGCGGCCCCCGCCGTGCCGATCACCGCGATGCCGCGTTCCCGCGCGATCTGCAGCACCGCCGACCCGACCCCGCCGGACGCGCCGCTGACCAGAAGATTCTCGCCAGGGCGCACGCCGACTTCGCGGATCAGCCGGATCGCGGTCTCGACCACGGAGGGATATCCGGCCGCCTCCTCGAAGGTCAACCCTTCGGGCATCACGGCCCACGCCGTCAGCACGGCGAACTCGGCATAGGTGCTCGCGCCCTCGCCGAACACGAAGTCGCCGACGTCCACTCCGACGACACCTTCGCCGACCTCGTCCACCACTCCGGCGGCGTCCAGGCCCACGCCGGACGGCAACACGATCGGATGCGCGCCGAGAACCTGGCCTTCACGGATTCTCCAGTCGACGGGGTTCACCCCGGCGGCCCGCACCGCGATGCGCACCTGGCCCGGGCCGGCGTGCGGATCTACGGCGTCGACGAGCTGCAGGACTTCCGGACCACCGAACTCGGTGAAGATCACTTTCTTCATAAGATCGACCGTAGCACTAACCGTTAGCGTTTTGGAGCCGTTGTTGTTTTGGATCTGATAGCGTCACCGCATGACCGTGCCGACCGGACGTCGTGAGCGGAAGAAGGCCGCGACCCGTCAGAAGATCGCCGACACCGCGCTGCGGCTTTTCCTCGAACGCGGGTACGACGCGGTGGGTATCCGCGAGGTGGCCGCGGAGGCCGACGTGGCCGTCACGACACTCTTCTCCCACTTCGCCTCGAAAGAGGCCTTGGTTTTCGGGCAGGACGCGGAGTTCGAGCGTGGCCTCGCGCGGGCGGTCACCGAACGGGCCCCGCACGAGCCGCTCATTCCCGCGCTGCGCCGGGAGGTCCACGCGATGGTGCGCCACTGCACGGCGGACGGCGCCGCCCCGATCTGGCGCATGATCGACGAGTCGCCCGCGTTGCGGGAGTACGAGGATGCGATGCGGTTGCGTCACGCGGAGTCCCTGGCGGCGGCCATCGCGGCGGATCCGGAGTTGTCGCGGTCCGCGATCGCCTGCCGGACGATCGCGCGGTTCGTGATCGACGCCTACTCGCTCGGCCGTGAGGCGGCCGATCCGGAGGCCGCGGTGAACGAGATCTTCCGGATGATCGAAGCGGCCTGGGAAGCCGGCGATCCCGCTTGGTGAGGGGTGAAGCTGACGTGGCGGGTTGTGGACGTTCGCCGCGCAGGACTTTGCGGATTTCACGGCGAGTTTCTCGACCGGCCGGGACCTTTGGTGTCCACGTTGGTCACTCTTCGGTGGCGCATGCCGACTTTCTTCCTGCATGTCCGTTTCCGCGGAGGGGCGTGAGCGGTAAAGAGGGTTAGAACGACACTTGCCACTCACGACCCCGTGCAAGACTGCGGAAAGCGCTCGAATCGGGCGCCTGAATTCAGCTCTTCGTCCCTTGTGGACAGTCATTGAGGACCGTCTCGACAAAGCGGTTGCACATCACAATCTGGAGGGAACGCCGTGCTGACACAGGTCGCGGAGGGTGTGCTGGTCCATCAGAGCGCGTTGCTCGAGAACAACACGGTCGTCGTGGAGGGCGGGGACGGCGTGTTGCTCGTCGACCCCGGTATCACGAGCGGTGAAATGGCCTGTCTCGCGAACGATCTCTCCGAGTCGGGCCGATCGGTGGTGGCGGGTTTCGCCACGCATCCCGACTGGGATCACGTGCTCTGGCACCCCGAACTGGGTGACGCGCCTCGGTACGGCACCGCCCGGTGCGCGGAGTACCTGCGAGATCTGCGGTCGGCCGCGGACTGGAAGACCGGTGTCGCCGAGGGGCTGCCGCCGGAAATCGCCGGGGAGGTGCCGCTGGACCTGTTCGGCCTCATCGCCGGCCTGCCCGCCGGAACCACCCGGATCCCTTGGGACGGCCCGCACATCCGGATCGTCGAGCATCCGGCCCACGCTCCCGGTCATGCGGCGCTGCTGATCGAGGAACCTGGGGTGCTCGTCGCGGGCGACATGCTTTCCGACGTCCTGGTGCCGATGTTCGACGACCACGGGAATCCGGTCGAGGACTACCTGGCCGGGCTCCGGGTGATCGAAGACGTCGCGGGCGACGTCGACGTCGTCGTACCCGGCCACGGGGCCGTCGGCGGTGCCGGGGAACTGCGTGCACGGATCGACCTGGATCGGGCGTACGTGCACGCGCTGCGCGACGGCCGGACTCCGGACGACCCGCGAATCGGCCCGTCGGCGAAACCCGGCTGGGAATGGGTGAGCGATCTGCACGCCGGGCAAGCACAGAGGCTCGCCCGGAGACAGCCCTCAGCCTCTCGGCATGACACAGAGCTCCCGTGACTGCCCCGAAACGCTGCCACCGGAGGCACCGCCGCCCGTGGAGATCGCCACGGTCACCGCGATCGCCCCGCCGGTGACGATGACCGCCGCGGCGGCGAGGGAAGGTCACGCCATCAGGGTTCACTTGCGCGCGACGAGCCGTTCCACCAGCCCGAGTTTGAACCGCTCCCGGTGTTCCACGGCCAAACCGAGACCGTCCATTTTGTCGAGCGGGCGGCGGAGGAAGTGCTCACCCGCCATCGGCACGGTGATCTTTTCGGCGATCCACTGCAGACCGCGGACGGCGCGCGACGAGCTCGCGATGTGGTCGAGCAGGATGAGCCTGCCTCTTGGCCGGAGCACCCTGGCCATCTCCCGCAACGCCTTGCCGTCGTCGGGGATGGCGCAGAGTCCGAGAGTGCAGACCACCGTGTCGAACGAGTCGGCGTCGAAGGGCAGGTCATGGGCATCGGCCCGCCGTAACGTCACCGAGTGGCCGAGGCGTTCGGCGCGGCCGCGGGCGATGGCGAGCATGCCGTCACTGAGATCGATACCGGTGAGCGTGACGCCGGCGGGATAGAGCGGCAGGTTCAGGCCGGTGCCGACGGCGACTTCGAGGACTTCGCCGGTGGCCTGGCCGCAGGCCCACGCACGGGAATCGCCGAAGAGCTTCCGGTCAAGGAACTGCATCTCCCGGTCGTAGTTCTCGGATTTGCCGTCCCAGTAACGAGTCCATCGGGCGGGCCGGGTCATGGCGCTCCTTTCAGCAGCAGTGTTCACCGCGCCAGGCCTCGCGGCCTTCCTTGATCGCGACGGCGGCGATGACGAGCGCGACCAGCGGATCGGCCCAGTACCAGCCGAACAGGCTGTTGAGCAGCAGCCCGACGAGCAGCACACCGGACAGATAGGTGCAGAGCAAGGTCTGCTTCGAGTCGGCGACGGCACTCGCGGAGCCGAGTTCGCGCCCGGTGCGGCGCTGGGCATAGGACAGGAACGGCATCACGAGCAACGAAACCGCCGCCAGCACGATGCCGACAGGCGAGTGCTCGGCGGGGTCGGCGCCGAACAGGGTGCGGACCGATTCGACGGTGACGTACGCGGCCAGTGCGAAGAAGGACACCGCGATCACCTTGAGCGCAACGCGTTCGCGGGCTTCGGGATCCTTGCCGGAGAACTGCCAGGCCACCGCCGCGGCCGAGGCGACCTCGATGACCGAGTCCAGGCCGAAGCCGATCAGCGCCGTCGACGAGGCGATGGTGCCCGCCGAGATGGCGACGACCGCCTCGACGACGTTGTACGTGATCGTCGCGGCGACCAGGAGCCGGACCCGCCGGGAGAGCACGGCACGGCGATCCGGGGCCACCGCGGGCTTCGCGGCGCAGCAGCCGTCCGCGCAGGAACCACTCTCCACGCTCACCGGAGTACCTCGTCCATGCAGGGTTCGGCCGTGTCGACGGCCAGTACGACCTGGACGAGTTCCCGCAGTGCGCGAGCGAGATGCGCGTCCGCCAGCGAGTAACGGACCTGCCGGCCTTCGTAGGTGGCCACGACGAGACCGCAACCCCGCAGGCAGGCGAGATGGTTCGAGACGTTCGAGCGGCTCAACCCGAGTTGCCCGGCCAGCAGCCCGGGATAGTTCACGCCGTCGAGCAGGGCGACCAGGATCCGGCATCGGTTCGGGTCGGCGAGGGCCCGTCCGAGCCGGGCCAGGGCGGCCCCTTGAGTCTCACATGTCAGCACAGGCGTGACAGTACAGTCATCGCTGACATATCAGCAAGCGCTGAACAATGACCCGACAGAGTGTCCGGACGCGACCCTCTGTTTCGTCGCGGTCTGTCAAGCCATCGCCGAACACGGACGCCGGAGCGACCCGAAAGAGTCCCGTGTGGCCACTCCAACGGCCGCATCGCGGGTACCCGGGGGAGTTCCGGCGCGGCTTCGCGTGACACCTCGGCACAATTGCTGGCCCGATTGCGTGGCCGCCGCAAAACGTCGCGTGACGTTGTCCAAAGGCTTTGTGCGCGACGGGAATTCGGCATTCGGGTGGCCTTGTCCTATTACCTGAAAGTGCGCTTGTGTGGGAAAAACCCCTTGCTATGTTGATCCTGCGGGCCGCACTTCGGGGCAGGACCGGCGCGCCGCGAATTGTGGATCTTGTTTGTTCACACGACTATCGAAGGGTGGACCTTGCTGTGACCGTGACCGAATCGGACACTTCCGCCGAAGGTGTCCAGGGGCCGGAAAATCCGCAGCTGAGCTTGGGCAGGGCCGCCGCGCGTAACCTGGCGACGACCACCAAATCCGTTCCGCAAATGCAGGGGATTTCGTCCCGGTGGCTGCTGAAATCGCTCGAATGGGTTCAGGTGAACGGTGGTGCCTACCGGGTCAACCGGAGGCTCAATTACTCGGTCGGTGACGGACGGGTGAGCTTCTCGAAGGCCGGCACCGAGGTCAGCGTGATCCCGGCGGAACTGGGAGAACTGAAGCCGCTCAAGGGATATGACGACGAAGAAGTACTCGCCGAACTCTCCCGCCGCTTCGAACAGCAGGAAGTGGCGGCAGGCGACGTACTCGTCGAATTCGGCCACCGGGCCGACCGGGTCTATCTCATCGCGCACGGCAAGATCACCAAGACCGGCCCCGGCCCGTACGGTGACGAGACCGCGCTGGGCGTGGTCAAGGACGGCGACTACTTCGGCGCGCAAGCCCTCGTGGACGGTGACGGCATCTGGGAGTTCACCGCGAAGGCGGCCACCGCCTGCACCGTGCTCACCCTGGCCCGACAGGACTTCGAGCGCGTACTGGAAGAGTCCGAATCGCTGCAGGCGCAGATCGAGCAGGCGTCGCAGGATTCCGGACGCGCCAACGACTTCGGCGAGGCCGAGATCGACATCTCCTCCGGGCACGACGGCGAGCCGCTGCTCCCGGGCACGTTCGTCGACTACGAGACCTCGCCGCGCGAATACGAACTGAGCGTGGCCCAGACGGTGCTCCGGGTTCACAGCCGGGTGTCCGATCTCTACAACCAGCCGATGGACCAGACCGAGCAGCAGTTGCGGCTGACCATCGAGGCGCTGCGCGAGCGGCAAGAGTACGAAATGATCAACAACACGGACTTCGGCCTGCTCCACAACGCCGACTTCACCCAGCGCATCGCGACCCGCACCGGTCCGCCCACTCCGGACGACTTCGACGATCTGCTCGCACTGGTGTGGAAGGAACCCGGTTTCTTCCTCGCGCATCCGCGCACGATCGCCGCGTTCAGCCGCGAGTGCAGCAAACGCGGGATCTACCCGACCGGAACCGATCTCGGCGGCCACAAGGTGCCCTCCTGGCGCGGGGTGCCGATCCTGCCCTGCAACAAGATCCCGGTGAGCCAGACCAGCACGAGTTCCGTGCTGCTGATGCGCACCGGCGAGAAGAACCAGGGCGTCGTCGGTCTCCGTCAGATCGGCCTGCCGGACGAATACGAACCCGGCCTGAACGTCCGGTTCATGGGGATCTCGGAGCAGGCGATCATCTCCTACCTCGTCAGCACCTACTACTCCGCGGCCGTACTCGTCCCGGACGCGCTGGCCGTCCTTGAAGCCGCCGAACTCGGCCGCGAAGGATGACCGCCACGACGCCGGAGGCCGACCGGCGCCTCAGTCTCGGCCCCGCCGCCGCGCGCAACCTGGCGACGACCACCAAGACGCGGCCGCAGATGCAGAGCATCACGCCGCGCTGGCTGCTGAAGATGTTGCCCTGGGTCGAGGCGTCCGGCGGTACCTTCCGGGTCAACCGGCGGCTGACCTACGCGATCGGTGACGGACGAGTGAGCTTCACCAACGTCGGCACCGAGGTCCGGGTCGTCCCGCAGGAGCTCGCGGAATTGGCCCTGCTGCGGGGTTTCGACGACGAGGACACGCTCACCGCGCTCGCCGACCGGTTCGTGCAGCACGAGTACCAGCCCGACGAGACCATCGTCGGCCACGGGACTCCGCTCGACGAGGTCGTGCTGGTCGCGCACGGCAAGATCGCCAAGGTGGTGCCGGGCGAGTACGGCGCCGAAGCCTCGGTCGGCAGCATGGCCGACGGCGACCATTTCGGTGACGAAATGCTCGCCGGCATCGACCGGAACTGGCCGTTCACCGCCAAGGCCGTCACCCCGGTGACCGTGCTGACCCTGCGCGCCGAAGACTTCGCCGACCTCAACGGCCGGTCGGAGGCGATGCGCCGCCACGTCCAGGACATGCTGGCGCGCAAGGGAAAGCCGCAGAACGCCAAGGGCGAGGCCGAGATCGGGATGTCGTCCGGGCACGACGGCGAGCCGCTGCTTCCCGGCACGTTCGTCGACTACGAGATCTCGCCGCGCGAGTACGACCTCGCCGTCGCGCAGACGTCGCTGCGGGTGCACACGCGCGTGACCGATCTCTACAACGGGCCGATGGACCAGTTCGACGAGCAACTCCGGCTGACCGTGGCGGCGCTGCGGGAGCGGCAGGAGTACGACCTGATCAACAACCGCGAGTTCGGTCTGCTGCACAACGCCGACCTCAAGTCGCGGTTCCAGACCAGGTCGGGCCCGCCGACACCCGACGACATGGACGAACTCGTCAGCCGTCGCCGCAAGACGAAGTTCTTCCTCGCCCATCCGAAGGCGATCGCCGCGTTCGGCAGGGAATGCACGCGCCGCGGCCTGTATCCGGAGGGCACCACGGTCGACGGGAAGGTGGTCGCCGCGTGGCGCGGCGTGCCGCTGCTGCCCTGCGACAAGCTCCCGATCACCGACAGCGGCACGTCCGCGATCCTCGCGATGCGGACCGGTGTCGAGGACAACGGCGTGATCGGGCTGCACCAGACCGGCCTGCCCGACGAGTACGAACCGGGTCTGAACGTGCGTTTCGACGGCATCAACGAACAGGCGATCGCCAGCTACCTGGTCAGCACCTACTACTCGGCCGCCGTGCTCGTTCCGGACGCGCTCGGTGTCCTGGAGAACGTCGAGGTCGCCCGGTGACGACAACGAACAACAACGCTCCAGAAAGGACCACACACGTGACCATCGCCCGTACTCCCGCTCCTGCCAAGGTATTGCGCACCGAGTACCAGAAGTCGGTGGCGTCGTACTGGAACAAGGAAAAGGATCCGGTCAACCTGCGGCTGGGCGATGTGGACGGGCTCTACCACCACCACTACGGGATCGGCGAGGTCGACTGGTCGGTGCTGGAAGGCCCCGAGAACACTCGCGACGAGCGGATCATCGCCGAGATGCACCGGCTGGAGACCGCTCAGGCGGACGTCCTGCTCGATCACCTCGGTGACGTCAAACCGGACGACCGGCTCCTCGACGCCGGCTGTGGACGCGGCGGATCCAGCATCATGGCCAACGCGCGGTTCGGCTGCCACGTCGACGGGATCTCCATCTCCGAGAAGCAGGTCGAGTTCGCCAATCACCAGGCGGAGATCAGGGGCGTCGCCGACCGGGTGCGCTACCACTTCCGCAACATGCTCGACACCGGCTTCGAAACCGGCTCGCGCAAGGCGATCTGGAACAACGAAAGCACGATGTACGTCGACCTCCACGAACTCTTCGCCGAGCACGCGCGGCAGCTGGAGTTCGGCGGGCGGTACGTCACCATCACCGGGTGCTACAACGACGTGACCGGTGGCCGCTCCAAGGCCGTCGCGCAGATCGACCAGCACTACACCTGCAACATCCATCCGCGCAGTGAGTACTTCAAGGCCATGACGGCGAACGGGCTGGTGCCGATCTCGGTGGTGGATCTGACGCCGGACACGATCCCGTACTGGGAGCTGCGGGCGAAGTCGTCGGTGGCGACCGGGATCGAGGGACCGTTCTTGGACGCCTATCGCGAAGGCAGCTTCCACTACCTGCTGATCGCCGCCGACCGCGTCTGATCCGCGCGAGACCATCGGAGCAAAGCGATGACCGAACAGGGTGCGCTCGCCACACTGCTGGCCGGTCCGAGCGGGCTGGGCACGTCAGCCGCCCGGCTGGCGGCCCGGCTGACCGCTGTTCCTCAGGAGGCTCCGTCGCCTGAGGAACCCGCTCTCGACCCGGCGTACGCCTACCGGCCGTGGGGCGACGGATCGGCGCCGCCGCTGTACTGCCCCGTCACCGAACGGATCAACGATCCACTCGCCCATGAGGTCGACCGGCGGCTCGTCCTGTGGGCGGGGGAGTGCGGCTTCGGCGAGGAGGAGTGCGAGCAGATCGGGAAGGCGGGATTCGGCAGGCTCGTCATGCTCGCCCATCCGGATTGTGAGGACCCGGACCGGCTGCTGATCTCGGCGAAACTCAACGCCGCGTGGTGGGCGGCCGACGACCTCTACGCCGACGACACCTCCCTCGGCGCCGTGCCCGCCGAGCTGCCGCCGAAGCTCGCACTGGCGATGGCCGCCATGGACCCGGTGCCGTCGCTGGGCGAATTCAGCCGCGACCTCGACGGAACACTGCGGAACGACCGGGTGCTGGTGGCGCTGCGCTCGGCGACGGACTTCCTGCGGCGATCCGGGACCGCCGCGCAGGTCCAGCGGGTCTGCTACTCGACCTTCGCGATGTTCGTGAGCTGGTCCGCCTACGCCGCATGGCGCCACAGCGGGAAATACCCGCCGGCGTGGGAATACCTCGCGGCACGGCAGCACGACAGCTTCTACACCTCGATGACGTTGATCGACGTCCTCGGTGGCTACGAACTGACCTCGAACCTCTACTACGACCCGCGGGTCCGCGAGGCGGCGATCCAAGCCGGGACGGCGGCCGTGCTCGTCAACGACGTGCACTCGGTCGCCAAGGATCTGGAGGACGAATCGCCGCCCTGCAACGCGGTCCTGCTGATCGCCGGCGACCGCAAATGCTCGATCGAAGAGGCCACGGCCATCACCGTCGAACTGCACAACGACGTCGTACGGGACTTCCAGTCGGCGCACGAAAAGCTGAGCGCTGTTCCGTCCGTCGAGCTGCAACGGTTCTTGCGCGGACTGCGTGGATGGATGGGCGGCGGTTTCGAATGGCACTCGACGAGCCCCCGGTACAGGGTCGTGAGTGGTAAGGAGCGTTAGAACGACATGTCCTGTTTCAGGACTTCGTGAACAGATGTGTTTCAGGACTTCGTGAACGGTTTCTGGTTGGTGAGACGTTGGTAGCGTACTGAGCGGTTGAGTGTGAGCTGGTGGGTGACCGTGTCGCCGATCATGATGGTGATGCGGTCGCCTTGCCAGAACACGGTCGCGGTGTGGCCTGCCCAGCGTCGGCCGAGGACGATGGAGCAGCCGGAGAACGCGATGACGCCGGTGGCGGATATCGGCCGCTGGGTGGTGCCGCTGGGGGCTTGCCGGTTGGTGGATGGCGCGGTTTTGGGGCTGGCGTCGTAGCGTTGCTGCGGGGTCTGGCCGTCGAGGCTCTGGTGCCGTCGCTGGGTGTTGTAGGTGTGCCGGTATTGGTCGAGAAGGTGTTGCAGGGCAACGAGGTTCTCGGCTGGGGGTCGTGCGGCGAGCCACTTTTGCAGGGTTTGGTGGACGCGTTCGTTCTTCCCGCAGGTCTGCGGGTGATAGACCGAGGAGGCGATCGTGGTGACACCCTCTCCGGCGAGGTGGCGTTCCAGCTCGACCATGAGGCCACGGTGCTTGCCGGAGAAAGCCAAGCCGTTGTCGGAGAGCACTTTCACCGGTACTCCGTAGCCGGCGAAGGCCTGCTGCAACGCCGCCCAGGTGTCAGCACTGTTCTCGCTGGCCGCGGCGTAGGTGCCGACGTCGAGGCGGGAATGGTCGTCGAGGATCTGGATGATGCAGACCTTCTGCCCATCGGCCAGGTAGTACTCCATGCCATCGATCTGCCAGCACCCGTTGGGGTCGGCGTATTCGAACCGGCGCCTCGTGCGGGGCCTCTTTCGCGGCTCCGGGGTGATCTGGCCGCGATCACGCAGGATCCGGTAGATCGCCGACCGTGACGGCAACGGCTCGAACCCGGCGTCTTCCAGCCGCCAGTGGATCGAGATCGGCCCGTTGTCCCAGCCCTCGTCCTCGAGCTCTTTGCGGGCCCGCAGCACCGCCTCGGCCACTTCCGGCCCGAACGCGGTCGGATGGTGACGCGGAGCGGTGCTGCGGCGGATGAACCCATCCACGCCCTCGGCTTTGAACCGGGTCACATACTTGTGGAACACGCCCCGGGAGATGCCGCGGTCACGGCAGAACCCCGAAATGTTGATCTTCTCGCCCGCGGCGACCCGCGCAACCGCGGCGACGAACTCAGGATCCATCGAAAACCCTGTACTGCCCATCGCCGGATGATCACCACAAACACCCTGGTCATCACGCCGACAGGCCGGTCAGTGTTCACGATGTCCTGAAACATCAACTGTTCACGATGTCCTGAACTCAGACAGAGCGTTAGAACGACACTTATCACTCACGACCCCCCGCCCGCGCCGATCTCCGTGAATCCCGTCCGGCTACCACTGCCACCGGGTGGGCGTGCCGGTGAAGTCTTCGGCCCGCATACCGAACGCCCAGGCCGGCCGGATCGCGACGACGGCGTTGACGTCCGGGTCGTAGCTGTAGGCCGACGAGTACTTCGCGTTGGCCGTTTCGACGAACCTTGCGATGGCTTCCGGATCCGTGACGAAGTCCGCGACCCCGTCGAGGACGACGGGGTCGAGCGCGTCGTCGATGGTGACGGTGCAGCGGGGATCGGCGCGCAGGTTGCGCATCTTGCGCGAAGTGTGGGTGCTGCCGAACCAGAGCGCCTCTCCGTCCCAAGCCGCCCACACCGGCATCACATGCGGCCTTCCGTCGGGCCGGACCGTCGCGACCCAGTAGTTCATCGTGGCGCGCAGTTTGCCGTCGGCCCAGGACCAGGGCAGCAGCCCGGCTTCACATTGCTCGGTGCCGTAACCGGGCATGTGCGGGCGGCCGGTCTTCAGCGGTTCTCGGGTATCAGCGCTCATTTTCCCTGCTTCCTTCTCTCAGGCGGCTGACGCGTCGTCGTCGAAGGCGAGGACGTCGTCGATGATGTCGAACAGTTCGTCTTCCGACGCCGAATCGAGGTCCTCGTCGCCGGGGAGGGCCGGGCGTGCCTTGAGCGCCATCGCTTCGAGTCTCTCGGCAATCTCGGCATTGGTGTCCACAGTGGACAGAGTGGTTTCGAGTTCGCGGATTTTCGCGAGCACGGCCCGTGTCGCGTCCGCCCGGTCGTCTCCCAGGCACTCGTCGAGGTGCCCGGCGAGACCGGCCGGGGTCGGCTGTTCGTAGACGACGGTGGTGGCGAGCCGGAGCCCGGTCTCCGCGTTGAGCCGGTTGCGGAGCTGGATCGCGGCGAGCGAGTCCATCCCGAGGTCGCGGAACGGCCGGTGCACGCCGATCACGTCGTCGTCGTGACCGGAGACCGCGGCGACCGCGCGCACCACCAGGTCGAGCAGGACGGTCCGGCGTTCTTCGGCCGATACCCCGGCGAGCCGGTCACTCAGTGACGGCTCGGCCGTTGTGTCCACCGGCCGTCCTTCCACCAGTTCGTCGAACACCCGGCTGGCCCGGGTCGCGGTGTGGGCGGGGGCGAATGCCGCCCAATCGACGTCGCCGACCGCCTGCACGGCCACCGGGCGGGCGAGAGCGCGGTCCAGCGCAGCCAGCGCGGTCTCCGCGCTCATGGCCGACACCCCTTCGTGCTGGCTCTGGCCGGGCACCGCGGTCCCCATGCCTTCGTCGGCCCACGGCCCCCAGGCCACCGCGGTGGCGGGCAGCCCGAGCGCCGTGCGGTGCTGAGCGATCGCGTCGACGGCGGCGTTCGCCGCGGCGTAGTTGGCCTGACCGGGAGCGCCGAAAGTGCCCGCCATCGAGGAGAACAGGACGAACTGTTCGAGCGGCAGGTCCCGGGTCAGCTCGTGCAGGCGCCAGGCGGCTCCGGCCTTCACCTCGAACACGGTCTCCAGCCGTCGCGCGGACTGGGCGTCCAGTACGCCGTCGTCGAGGAGCCCGGCCGCGTGCACCACACCGGTCACCGGATGTTCGGCGAGCAGGGTCCGCAGCGCTTCCGGGTCGGCGACGTCGCAGGCGGAGATCGTCACGGTGGTGCCGAGCGCGGCCAGTTCCGCGCGCAGTTCTTCGGCTCCCGGGGTCTCCGCACCACGACGGCCGACAAGGACCAGATGTGGTGCGCCGCGGCCGGCCAGCCATCGGGCGACCCGCTTGCCCAGCGCGCCGAGCCCGCCGGTGACCAGTACCGGGCCCGACGGCCGCCAGCCCGCCCCGGTCTCCGGGAACTCGAGCGTCCTCAGCCGTCGCACGTGGAGCCCGCTCGCACGCACCGCGAAGTGGTCGTCACCGTCATCGCAGGTCAATGCCTCGCAGACGTGGGCCCAGTCGGTATCGCCGGGCTCCGGCGGCAGGTCGACGAGGCCGCCCCAGCGATGCGGGGCTTCGAGCGCGACCACCCGGCCGAGCCCCCAAACGGCCGCCTGCCAGGGATCCGGCGGCGCGTCGGCGAGCCCGGTCGCGACCGCGCCGGAGGTCACCGTCCAGATCGGTGCTTCGATCGAGGTCCGTTCCAAGGCCTGGACGAGCGCGAGCACGTCCGCCGTCGCGCCCGCCAGCCAGAGGATGCCGTCGGGGGTGGTTTCCGCGAGCAGTTCCGGCCAGCCGTCGGAGCCGGTATGCCGGAGGAGCCGCACCGAGCAGCCACGTTCGCTCAGCGCCCGCTCCGCCCTGGTGACCCGTTCGTCGAGGCCTGCCCCCGGCGGGGCGATCACCAGCCAGTTCCCGGTCGGCAACGGGTGCACCCGGGGGTTTCTGAGCCGCCAGACGGGCTCGGTGGCGACCGGGTCCTTTGTGGACTGTCTACGGTGGATCCAGTAGCGCCTGCGCTGGAAGGCGTAGCCGGGCAGGTCCACCCGGCGGCCGCCCTGGTACCACGGTGAGAAGTCCACGTCAGCCCCGCGTGTGTACAGCGTCGCGAGTGCGGCGCCCAGCGTTTCGGTCTCGGGCCTGCCACGCCGGAGACAGGACACGAGTGCGATCGCGTGGTCCGCGAGGGCCTGCTGTCCCAGCGTGGTGAGGGCGTTGCCGGGCCCGGTTTCGACGATGGTGCGGGCACCTTCGGCGGCGATCGTGCGCAGGGCGTCGCCGAACCGGACGGTGTCCCTGGCGTGCCGTACCCAGTACTCCGGAGTGCTCGCTTCCGACGGTTCGAGCCGTTCTCCGGTCACGCACGAGACAATCGGCACCTCCGCCGGACGGAAGTCCAGCGTGTCCAGAACCCGCCGGAAACCGGCCAGCATCGGATCCATGTGCGGCGAGTGGAACGCGTGGCTCACCGCGAGCCGCGTCGCCCGGCCACTGGCGGCGGTGACGGTCGCCGCGAGCGCCAGAACGGCGTCCTCGTCCCCGGAGATCACCACGGAGCCGGGGCCGTTCACGGCCGCGATCCCGACCCGGCCGGCGTGTTCCGCGAGCAGGTCCTCGAGTTCGTGTTCGCCTGCGCGCAAGGCGACCATCGCGCCGCCGGGCAGGGCCTGCATCAGCCGTCCTCGCGCGGCCACCAGCGCGGCGGCGTCGGAAAGCGAGAACACTCCCGCGGCGTACGCGGCGGCGATCTCGCCGACGGAATGCCCGGCGAGCAGCCCCGGCCGTACCCCGAATCCGGTCAGGACGCGGAACACGGCCACTTCGACGGCGAAGACGGCGGGCTGGGTGAAGTCGGTGCGGTCGAGCAGCGCCGCCTCCGGCGTGCCCGGCGCGGCGAACACGACGTCCGGGAGCGGGCGTTCCAGGTGCGGGTCCAGTTCCGCGCACACCTCGTCGAAGGCCGCGGCGAAGCCGGGCAGGTCCTCGCGCAGCCGCCCGGCCATGCCCGGGTACTGGCTGCCTTGGCCGGGGAAGACCACCGCGACCGGTCCGTCGGTGACCTCGCCCGTGAGCAGGGCGGCTGGTTCGGTGTCGGTCAGGGCCGACACCAGATCGTCGGTGTCGTGGCCGAGCGCCACCGCGCGGTAGCGGTGCCGGGCACGCGTCGTGGCCAAGGAATAGGCCAGATCGAGCGCGTCGCTGCCGGGCGTGAGGTGCCGCGCCAGCCGCCGTGCCTGCTCCGTCAGCGCGCCGGGCGATGCCGCGGAGAAGACCCACGGGACCAGCGGACCTCCTCGCGCCGGGGAGGGTTCGGGGATTTCCGGCTCGGGTTGTTCCAGGATGACGTGCGCGTTGGTGCCGCTGATCCCGAACGCGGACACGGCGGCGCGGCGCGGCCGATCCGACTCCGGCCAGGGCATCGGCTCGGTGATCAGCGCGATCCCGCCGTCGTTCCAGTCGAGGTGGGCACTGGGCCGGTCGTGGAGCAGCCCGGGCAGGGTCCCGTGGCGCATCGCCTCGATCATCTTGAGCACCCCCGCGATTCCCGCGGCGGCCTGGGCATGGCCGAGGTTGGCCTTCGCGGAACCGACGAGCAACGGATGACGCCTGTCCTGGCCGTAGGTGGCTTGCAGCGCTCCCGCCTCGATGGGGTCGCCGAGGGTGGTCCCGGTGCCGTGCGCTTCGACCACGTCGATGTCCTGTGTGGACAGTCTGGCGTCGGCGAGTGCGCCGGTGATGACGCGCTGCTGTGCCCGGCCGCTGGGCGCGGTCAGACCGTTCGACGCGCCGTCGGAGTTGATCGCGGAACCCTTGAGGATCGCCAGGACGGGATGACCGTTGCGCCGGGCGTCGGACAGCTTCTCCATGACGACGATCCCGGCGCCCTCGGCCCAGGCGGTGCCGTCGGCGTCGGCGGAGAAGGGCTTGCACCGCCCGTCCGGCGCGAGGCCGCGTTGCTCGGAGAACTCCACGAACAGCTTCGGGGTGGCCATCACCGTGGCGCCACCGGCGAGGGCGAGTTCGCTTTCCCCGTTACGCAGGGACTGGGCGGCCAGGTGCATCGCCACCAGCGACGAGGAGCACGCCGTGTCGAGGGTGATCGCCGGACCCTCGAAACCGAACACGTACGACACCCGGCCGGAGGCGACGCTGCCGGCGTTGGCCACCGACACCTGGCCGACGAGGTCCTCGGGCAGCTCGGCGAGCGGAAGCGCGTAGTCGCCGCCCATGATTCCCGTGAAGACACCGGTCCTGCTGCCGCGCAGCGTGGCCGGATCGATCCCCGCCGATTCCAGCGCGTGCCAGGAGACCTCCAGGAGCAACCGCTGCTGAGGATCCATCACGAGGGCCTCACGCGGTGACAGCCCGAAGAACTCCGCGTCGAATTCCGTGGCCGTGGTGAGGAAACCGCCGTGCCGGACATAGGACTTGCCCGGCGTCTCGGGATCCGGGTCGTAGATCCCGGCCAGATCCCAGCCCCGGTCGGGAGGGAACTCCGAAATCACGTCACGGCCCTGGGCGAACACCTCCCACAGGTCCCGCACCGATTCCACCCCGCCCGGATAACGGCATCCCACACCGACGATCACGACGGGGTCGTCGTCGACGGCGCGGACCGGCGCGGGAGTGCTCACGGCGGCTCGTGGTGCCTGGTCTCCCCAGAACCTGTCCGCGAGGTACTCGGCCAGCGCGCCGGGGGTCGGATGGTCGAAGACCAGGGTCGCGGGCAGGCGCAGCCCGACCGTCTCCCCGAGCCGGTTGCGCAGTTCCAGGCCGGTGAGGGAGTCGAAACCGAGGTCCTGGAACGCCCGGTCGCTCACGACCGAGTCCTTCGTGGTGTGGCCGAGTACCGCCGCGACGGTACGCCGGACGAGCTCGGTCATCGCCGCCTCGTCCCGTTCCGGCGGCAGCGAGGGCCCGGCGGCGCCCGCTTCCCGCACGGCCGCCGCGACACGCCGCGAAGGCGCGGCCAGCGCGGAGAACAGTGGCGAACGCTGGTCGCGCAGCGCGGTGACGTCGAGGCGTGCGGGCACCAGCAGGGCGGGAGCGCCGGCGAGCGCGGCGTCGAACGCCGCGAGCCCTTGCTCGGTGGACAGGGGCAACAGGCCGCGGCGGGCCATCCTGGCGACGTCGGTCTCGGACAGATGCCCGGTCATCCCCGTGTCGAGCGCCCACAGCCCCCACGCGAGTGACGTCGCGGGCAGGCCGAGCGCGCGGCGACGGTGGGCGAGGGCGTCGAGGTAGCTGTTCGCCGCCGCGTAGTTCGCCTGGCCCGCGTTGCCGATGATGCCGGCGATCGAGGAGAACAGCACGAACGCCGCGAGGTCCAGCCCTTCGGTGAGCTCGTGCAGATTCCACGCGCCGTCGACCTTCGGCCGGAATACCGTGTCCACATTGGACTCGGTGAGCGATTCGACCGTGCCGTCGTCGAGTACCCCGGCGGCGTGGACGACCGCGGTGAGCGGGTGTTCGGCGGGGACGGCGTCGAGCACCTCGGCCAGCCGGTCCCGGTCGGCGACGTCACAGGCGGTCACCGTCGCCTGCGCGCCCGCCCTGGTCAGCTCGGCGACCAGGTCCCCGGCGCCCTCTGTGTCCAGACCTCGGCGGCCGGTGAGCAGCAGGTGACGGACCCCGTGTTCGGTGACGAGATGCCGGGCGATCAGCCCGCCGAGGCTGCCGACGCCGCCGGTGACGAGCACCGTCCCGTCCGGATCGAGCGCCTTTTCCCGCCGGTCGGCGGGTTCGGTCACCCTGACGAGCCGGGGCACGAGCACCCGGCCGCCGCGGACCGCCGCCTGCGGTTCGCCCGCGGCGAATGCCTGTTCCGGTGTGCTTCCGTGGTCGAGGTCGGCGATCAGCACCCGGTCCGGTGCTTCCGACTGCGCGGCGCGGACCAATCCCCACACCGGGGAACCGGCGGTTTCGGGCGCATCGTCGTCCACCGTGGTCGCGACCGCCCGCCGGGTGAGCACGACGAGCTTCGCGTCGGCGAAGGTCTCGTCGGTGATCCAGCCCCGCACCAGTTCCAGCGCCTCGATCGTGACCGTACGGGGATCGGCCGAGTCGTCCTCCGGTCCACAAGGGACGCCGACGAGATCGGGCAGCTGTCCGCCCTCGGCGAGCGACGCGCGCAACGCGGCCAGATCGTCGAAGACGGCGAACGACGGCGTTTCGGCCGCCGCCGCCGGAATCCAGTCCACGTGCAGCAGGGTGCGGTTCACCCGCGGTCCGGCGAGCTTGGTGAGGTCGACCTGCCGGAGGGTGAGGGATTCGATCGTCGCGACGGGATCGCCCTCCCCGTCGGACAAGATCAGGGCGACCGCGTCGTCGCCCGCCGGAGCGACGCGGACCCGGAGGATTGTCGATCCGGTCGCGTGGAGATCGATGGACGTCCACGCGAAGGGAAGCTTTACGGTGTCGTCTCCCGTCCTGCCTGCGAGGATCGCGTGCAGTGAAGCGTCGAGCAACGCGGGGTGGATGCCGAATCCTTCAGCCGACTCGCCTGGCAGCGCGACCTCCGCGTACAGCTCTTCGCCGAGCCGCCACAAAGCGCGTAATCCCTGGAAAGCGGGACCGTATTCGTAACCGATGTCGGAGAGGCGCGCGTAAGAGCCTTCGAGGTCGACGCCTTCGGCTCCCGACGGTGGCCATTCCCGCAGTCCCCGCCCTGGCGCGGCGGGCGTGGTGAGGGATCCGGTCGCGTGGCGGATCCAGCCGGATTCGCCATCGGAATCCGCCGGCCGTGAGTGGACGGTGAAACCGCGCCGTCCCGGTTCGCCCGCGGTGACGGCCAGCTGTAGTTCGACGGCGCCGTCGGCCGGGATGATCAGTGGATTCTCCAAGGCCAGTTCGTCCACCCGGCGGCAGCCGACCCGGTCACCGGCGTGCAGGGCCAGCTCCGCGAAGGCCGCTCCGGGCAGGAGGACCGTGCCGTTGACGGCGTGGTCGGCCAGCCAGGGATGGGTCGACAGCGAAAGCCTGCCGGTCCACAGCGATCCGTCGCCGTCCGCGAGGGTGACCATGGCGCCTAGCAGGGGATGGCCCGCGTCTCGCAGGCCCAGTGACGCTGACCCGGCGGCGCCCGTGGACGGCGTGAGCCAGAAACGCTCCGTCTGGAAGGGATAGGCCGGCAGCGAGACGAGCCTGCCGCCGGGGAAGACGGCGTCCCACTCGACTCCGGCCCCGTGCACCGCGGCTTCGGCGAGCGAGCGCCAAAACCGGGGGAGGCCGCCTTCGTCTCGCCTCAACGTGCCCAGCGCGACACCTTCGCGCGCGGACTCGTCCAGGATCTCCTGCAATCCCACGGTGAGCACGGGATGAGGGCTGCATTCGACGAACAGCGCGTGTCCTTCGTCCGCGAGCCACCGGATCACGTGGTCGAATTCGACCGGGTTCCGGAGGTTCTGGTACCAGTACTCGGCGTCCAGGCAGGCGGTGTCGATCAGGCCGCCGGTCAGCGTCGAATGGAACGGTACTTCGCTGGTCCGGGGAGCCAGTTCCGCCAGCAGTTCGAGCAGGGGAGCGTGGAGCTCTTCGACGTGGGCGGAATGGGAGGCATAGTCGACCGGAAGCCGCCTGGTCCGGACGCCCGCGTCACGGAGTTCCGCGGTCAGTTCGTCCAATGCCGCCGGATCACCCGACAGCACCGTCGCCGACGGCCCGTTCGCCGCCGCGATCGACACTCTGCCGTTCCAACGCTCGATCCGGCGTCCGGCCTCCGCTCTGGGCAACGCGACCGAGAGCATCCCGCCCCGGCCGGAGAGCGCCCGGATCGCCTTGCTGCGCAACGCGACCACTCGCGCGCCGTCCTCCAGGGACAACGCGCCCGCGGCGGTCGCCGCCGCGATCTCGCCCTGCGAATGGCCGACGACGGCGGCCGGCCGCACTCCGTGCGCCTCCCACAGCGCGGCGATCGAGACCATCACCGCCCACAGCACCGGCTGGACGACGTCGACCCGCTCCAGCGCCGCCTTGTCGGCCAAGGCCTCCGGCAGGAGCCAATCCACATGTGGTTCGAGCGCCCGTCCGCAGTCGGCCATGCGTTCGGCGAACACCGGGCTGGTGTCCAGCAGTTCCTTGGCCATACCGACCCATTGGCTGCCCTGTCCCGGGAACACGAACACCGGGCGCGGATCCGCCTTGTCCGTACCGGCGAGGACCTCCGCCGTCGACTCCCCGGCGGCGAGCGCGGTGAGACCGCGGAGAAGTTCCTCGCGATCGCCTCCCAGCACGGCCGCCCGATGAGCGAAGCGGGTCCTCGCGTTCGCCAAGGTGAAACCCACGTCGTGAACCTCGAGCGTGGGGTCGGACTCGATGCGCTCGCGCAGCCGATTCGCTTGGTCCCTCAGCGCTTCTTCGCTGTTCGCCGAGAGGATCAGCGGCACGACCGGTGCGGTCGCCGGGGCCGTTTCGGGCTCGTCCGGGGCCTCTTCGAGGACGACGTGGGCGTTGGTCCCGCTGATCCCGAACGACGAGACCGCCGCACGCCGCTTGCGGCCGGTCTCCGGCCAGGGCGTGTGCTCCGCGAGCAGTTCGACCCGGCCGGCCGACCAGTCCACGTGCCGGGACGGTTCGTCCAGGTGCAGCAGCTTCGGCAACATTCCGTACCGCATCGCCTGGACCATCTTGATCACCCCGCCGACCCCGGCCGCGGCCTGCGCGTGGCCGAGATTCGACTTCAGCGAACCGAGCAGCAACGGACGGTCCGCCGGTCGTGCCTGGCCGTAGGTCGCGAGCAGCGCCTGAGCCTCGATCGGGTCGCCGAGGGTGGTGCCCGTGCCGTGCGCCTCGACGGCGTCCACGTCCGACGCACGAAGACCCGCGTCGGCGAGCGCGTCGAGGATGACCCGCTCCTGCGCCGGTCCGCTGGGCGCGGAAAGCCCGTTCGACGCGCCGTCGGAGTTGACCGCCGAGCCCCGCAGCAGAGCCAGTACCCGGTGCCCGTTCCGCCGCGCGTCCGACAGCCGCTCGACCACGAGCACGCCGACGCCTTCCGCCCACGCCGTGCCGTCCGCGGACGCGGCGAAGGACTTGCAGCGGCCGTCCGGGGCAAGGCCCCGCAGCCGGGAGAATTCGACGAACATCTCCGGTGTCGCCATCACGGTGACACCGCCGGCGAGCGCCAGATCGCTGTCACCCGAGCGCAGTGACCGCGCCGCGAGGTGAAGCGCGGTGAGCGACGAGGAGCAGGCGGTGTCCACCGTGACCGAAGGGCCGTGCAGACCGAACACATAGGACAGTCGCCCGGAGACCACGCTGGAGGTGTTCCCGGTGATCAGGTGTCCTTCGAGTCCGTCCGGCACGGTGTGCACCCGGGGCGCGTAGTCGTGGTGCATGACGCCCGCGAACACCGCGGTCCGGCTGCCGCGCAGGCTCGCCGGGACGATGCCCGCATCCTCGAACGCTTCCCACGCGGCGGACAGCAGCAGGCGCTGCTGCGGATCGGTCGTCAGCGCCTCCCGCGGCGAAATGCCGAAGAACTCCGCGTCGAATTCGGCCGCGTCGTACAGGAAGCCTCCATTACGGGTGATGGAATGCCCCTGCCTGCCCGGATCGGGGTCGTAGAGCGAGTCGACGTCCCAGCCGCGGTCGCGGGGGAGTTCCCCGATCGCGTCGGTGCCTTCGGCGGCCAGCCGCCAGAGCCCTTCCGGATCGCGGACCCCACCGGGAAAGGTGCAGGCCATGCCGATGATCGCGATCGGCTCGTGCGCCTCGGCGGGTTCCGACACCGTCGCGGGAGGACGGCGCTCCGGCTCCTCGCCGGCCAGCAGCGAACCCAGGTACCGGATCAGATCTTCGGGGGTGGGGTGGTCGAAAATCACGGTCTCGGGCACGGTCACGCCCAGCGCCTCAGTGAGCCGCCTTGCCAGTTCCGCACCCATGATCGAGTCGAAACCCAGCTCGGTGAACAGGCGGCCGGGCGGCGCCTCGTCGAGCCCGAGCACCGCGGCCGCGTGGCCGAGGACGGCTCCGGCGACCGTGCGCTCGGTGTCCGCCGTGGACGGTGCCTCGGCGGCCGGGAGGGTGTCGAGCCAGTGGCGTTCGCGCTGGAAGGCGTACGCGGGAAGGTCCACCGTCGACGGCCGTCCACCCGGGAACAGCGCGCTCCAGTCGACGGAGGCGCCTTCGACGTACGCGGCGGCCACCGCGGTGAGGAATCCCCTGACGCCGGACCGAAGCGGGATCTTCCGCCCATTCGAAGTGCTGAGCACGGCGGTTTCGGCAGCGTGTTCCGCCGGCGGTGCGGCGAGCACCGCTTCGATCAGCTCGCTCGCCGGGATCGTCCGGCTCACGAAAGCCGCCGCGAACTCGCCGATCCCTTCGCCGGAAACCGCTTCCGGCTCGATGCCCGAGTCCGTCAGCAGGCGGTGGATGGCGACCTGGGAAGCGAAAGTCCGGGCCGCCGCGTTGTCACTCCGCTCGCCGAAGAGCGCGAGCGTTTCGGTGAACGCCGTGGTGAACGAGGGAAACGCGTCGCCGAAGTCCTCGGGCGCCGAACCGAACCGCAGTTCCGCGGACCAGCCGGGAACGGCTTCCGGTAGGTCGGTGCTCACCTCGTCCAGCGCGGCCAGCAGTTCCGCCCGATCACCCGCGACGACGGCGGCCCGGTACTCGAACGCGGTCCGCGTGGTGGCCAGCGACCAGGCGATCTCCGCGAAGTCCTGTTCCGGACGTGCGAGGAGATGCGCGCGCAGCCGGTCGACCTGGGCGCGCAGCGCGGACGGCGTCCGGCCGGAGACCACGCAGGCCGCGGACGGCGGTCCCACCACGGCGGTGCGCGGTGCGGGCTCCGGGGCCGTGGTGAGTACGACGTGGCAGTTCGTACCGCCCATCCCGAGCGAGGTGACGCCGGCGGCGCGTTCGGCGTCGTCCCAGGCGATCCCTTCGGTGCAGACGCGCAACTTCATTTCTTCCAGCGGAATCCGCGGATTCGGCTCGCGGAAGTGCAGGCTGGGCGGGATTTCGCCGTGGTGGACGGCGAGGGCCGCCTTGATCAGCCCGACCACCCCGGCCGCGGCTTCGAGATGTCCGAGATTCGTCTTCACCGAACCCACGGGCAACGGTGCCGACCGGTGACGGCCGTACACGGCGCCCAGTGCCGCCGCCTCGATCGGGTCGCCGACCTTGGTCCCGGTCCCGTGCAGTTCGACGTAGCCGACGTCGTCCGGAGTGATGCCGGTGCTTTCGAGGGCCTGGGTCAGGACCTGTTCCTGTGCCGCCCTGTCCGGCACGGTGAGGCCGGCGCCGCCGCCGTCGTTGTTGACCGCGCTGCCCGCGATCACCGCGTAGATCCGGTCGCCGTCGGCGATCGCGGCGTCCAGCGGTTTGAGCACGACGATGCCGCCGCCTTCGCCCCGCACGAAACCGTCCGCCGCCGCGTCGAAGGTGCGGCAACGTCCGCCATTGGACAGGCCGCCGAATTTCTCGGCCTCGCGCGCGCTCGCCGGGACCAGGTTCAGGTTCACACCGCCCGCCAAGGCGATGGTGGATTCACCGGAGAGCAGGCTCCGCGCGGCCAGATGGACGGCGACCAGGGACGAGGACTGTCCACTGTCGACAGTGATACTCGGGCCGCGCAGTCCGCAGAAATAGGACACCCGGTTGGCGATCAGGCCGCGTTGGAGGCCGGTGAAACTGTGCTGCGTGGTCACGTCGAATTCCTGGGCCAGCCGGGCGTAGTCGTCCCGCATGGCGCCGAGGAACATGCCGCAGTCCTGGCCGCGCAGGGTGGCGGGCACGAGGCGGGCGTCTTCCATCGCCTCCCACGCCAGTTCCAGCGCGAGCCGTTGCTGGGGGTCGAGCACCGCCGCCTCGCGCGGTGACACACCGAAGAATGCCGCGTCGAACCCTTCGACGTCGGCCACGAACGACCCGTACCGCGAACCGGCGTCACCGCCGGAATCCCAGCGGTCGTCCGGGACCTCGGTGACCATGTCCCTCGCCGCGCGCAGGACATCCCAGAACTCGGAAACGTCCGCCGCTCCCGCGACCCGGCAGGCCATGCCGACGATCGCGACCGATCCGGACCGCGCGAAATCTTCCCCACCAGACATGGCTCCGAAACTACGGCCGCCGCCGAAGCGCGAGCCAGGTCGCCGAGTGCATCGGGCACATCGGAAGAACAGATGTATTACCAGGTCATGAGCAGGAGAGCGGAGCAAAGACGGAGGTGTGCGGCCGGCGGCGCGGCGGGCAGAGTGACGTCCATCGACTCGACCACGGGGGCGCTGAGAATGACTTCGCTCGACGAACGCGAACGGGTGGCGGAACCGGGGAATCCGCTTCACGTCCTGCTGGACCCCGCCATGCGGATCGATCCGCATCCGACTCTGGCCAGGCTGCGGGCCGCGAGCCCGCTCGTCACGCCGGACGGCACGGTGGTCGTCGGGGACTACGCGAGTTGTCTCGACGTGATGCGGAATCCGGCGATGGGCAACGACACCTTGGACTCGCCCGGCCTGCGTGGCCTGGTGCCGAACAGTGGCGCGAAACAGGTTCTCGACTCGATCTTCTTCATGGACGGCGGTGACCACGGCAGGCAGCGTCGGCTGATTTCCAAGGCCTTCACCCCGAGGATCACCGCGCGTTATCGCCCGTGGATCGAGAACATCGTCGACGAACTGTTCTCGGAAATCGACGGCGCGGACGAATTCGACGCGGTCGGTGAATTCGCCAATCTGCTGTCCATTCGCATCATCTGCGAGCTGCTCGATGTCCCGATGTCCGATGTGGACGTTCTCAAGGAGTGGTCGGACGACCTCGCGCTGGCGACCGAGCTCCCGACGCTGGTCGCCGGGTTCCGGCGGCTGGGCCTGCTCTCACCGGAGGAACTGGCCGTGGTCGACCGCACGTGCGCGTCGATGCACGCCTACTTCGCCGACCTGATCTTCAAACGCCGCCGCGCTCCCGGCGAGGACCTCGTGTCCAGCCTCATCCGGACGGAGGACCGCGGACAGACCCTCGCCCGGCACGAGGTGACGAACGTGCTCGTCACGTTGTTCGCCGCCGCGCACGAGTCGGTCACGAACCTGATCACGAACGGGATCCTCGCCCTGCACCGCAACCGTGACCAGCTGGCGCTGCTGCGGGCGGACCCGGCGCTGGCCGCGCCGATGGCCGACGAGGTGCTCCGCTACGACGCCCCCGTCCAGCTGACCGCCAGGGTCGCGCTGAGCCCGACCACGGTCGCCGGTCTCGACGTCGACGCCGGGACCGTGGTGATCCTCCTGCTCGCGGCCGCCAACCGGGACGAGACCGAGTTCGCCGAGGCGGACCGGTTCCTGATCTCCCGTACCACCAAGCGCATGCAACTGGCCTTCGGCGCGGGTCCGCATTTCTGCATCGGTTCCAGTCTCACCAAGCTCGAAGCCGAGCTCGCCTTCCGTGCCGTCGCCGAACGTTTCACCGATTTCGAGGTCGACGAGGGTTCGCTGGAGTACCGCCGCCACGTGGTCGTCCGCGGCCTGCGGAAGATGACCGTCCGCGTCTCGCGCCGAAACCTGGAGCTTTGATGTCTACAGAGGACAAGACCCGCCAGTACCTGAAGAAGGTCACGGCCGAGCTGCGGCGTACCCAGGACAGGCTGCGCGAGGTCGAAGGCCGGGCGCACGAGCCCATCGCCGTGGTCGGGATGGGCTGCCGCCTTCCCGGTGGTATCGACTCCCCGTCCGGGCTGTGGGAACTGATCCGGGACGGCGGTGACGCGATCACACCGTTCCCGGACGATCGTCACTGGGATCTCGACGAACTCTACGACCCGGATCCGGATGCGGGAAGATCCGGCCGTTCCTATGTCCGCGAGGGCGGTTTCCTGCACGACGCGGCGCTCTTCGACGCCGGCTTCTTCGGCATTTCCCCTCGGGAAGCACTCGTGATGGATCCCCAGCAGCGGGTGCTGCTGGAGGTCGCGTGGGCGACCTTCGAGTCTGCCGGGATCGACCCGGACGAGCTGCGCGGCAGCCGGACCGGTGTCTACGTCGGCTCCACCGGCAACGACTACGAGCTGGTGTGGAAGGGCTCGAAGGAGTACTCCCCGCACGGGATCACCGGCAACAGTTCGAGTGTCATCTCGGGCCGGATCTCCTACTGCTTCGGCTTGGAAGGGCCCGCGGTGACCGTCGACACCGCCTGTTCGTCCTCGTTGGTGGCGATCCACGAAGCCATTCGCGCGCTGCGCGAGGGTACGTGCGGGATGGCGCTGGCCGGTGGGATCACGGTGATGGCCACGCCGGACACCTTCACCGAGTTCTGCGGCCAGGGCGTGACCTCGATCGACGCCAGGTGCAAATCCTTCGCCGACGGGGCGGACGGGGCGATCTGGGCCGAGGGCGCCGGTCTCCTCCTGCTCGAACGGCTGTCCGACGCCCGTCGCGCCGGGCACCCGGTGCTGGCACTGCTGCGGGGTTCCGCGGTGAACCAGGACGGGACGAGCAACGGCCTTTCCGCCCCCAGCGGGCCCGCGCAGCAGCGGGTGATCCGGGCCGCGCTCGCCGACGCCGGACTGTCGGCACAGGACGTCGACGTGGTGGACGCGCACGGCACCGGAACCACCTTGGGCGATCCGATCGAGGCCAACGCGCTGATCGCGACCTACGGCAAGGACCGGTCGCCGGACCGTCCGCTGCGGCTCGGCTCACTGAAGTCGAACATCGGGCACACCCAGGGCGCGGCGGGGGTCGCCGGCGCGATCAAGCTGATCATGGCCATGCGGCACGGCGAACTGCCCAAGACCCTGCACGTCGACGCTCCTTCGTCCAAAGTGGACTGGACGAAGGGTGCGGTCGAGCTTCTCACCGAAGCGGTCCCGTGGCCGGAGACGACGTCACCGCGGCGAGGCGGCGTGTCTTCCTTCGGCATCAGCGGCACCAACGCCCATCTTCTGATCGAGGAAGCACCCGCCCAGGAGGCGCCCCCGGCGGTGGCGACCGGGTCGCTTCCTGTGCTGCCGTGGGTGCTCTCCGCCAAGACCGGGGCGGCCCTGCGCGGCCAGGCGGCCCGGCTGGCGTCCTTCGCCGAAAGCCACGCTCCCGCCGACGTCGCGGGAGCGCTGGCCGGCACGCGGGTCGGTTTCCGCCACCGCGCGGTGGCGTTCGGCAGGACCGCCGAAGACTTCGCCACGGCACTGAAGGCCTACGCGGACGGCGCGGCGACCGGCGCGGTCGTCGAAGACGTGACCGGAAACGGTTCGCTCGCCTTCCTGCTCACCGGGCAAGGCGCGCAGCGGCCGGGGATGGGAAGCCGGCTCGCGGCCGAGTACCCCGTGTTCGCCGCCGCGCTCGACGCCGTCTGCGGCGAACTCGACCAGCACCTGTCCCGGCCACTGCGCGAGATCATGTTCGCCGAAACCGGCTCGGCCGACGCGGAACTGCTGTACCGCACCGAATTCACCCAGCCCGCGTTGTTCGCCTTCGAAGTCGCCCTGTTCCGGCTCGTCGAGTCGTGGGGGGTGCGCCCGGATCACCTGCTCGGGCATTCGGTCGGGGAGATCGCCGCCGCGCATGTCGCCGGGGTCTGGTCGCTGCCCGACGCCTGCCGGGTGATCGCCGCCAGGGGACGCCTGATGCAGGCGTTGCCCGAGGGCGGGGCGATGGTCTCCGTGGACGCGACCGAAGCGGAGGTCCTGCCCGAGCTGGCCGGTCTCGCGGACCGGGTCTCGATCGCGGCGATCAACATCGCGGAGTCCGTGGTGCTGTCCGGGGACGGGGACGCGCTGACCGGTCTCGAGCGGCTTTGGGAAGGCCGCGGGCGCCGGACCAAACGGCTCCGCGTCAGCCACGCCTTCCATTCGCCCCTCATGGAGCCGATGCTCGCCGAATTCGAAGTCCTGCTCGGCGAACTCACCTATCACCCGCCGTCCATCCCGATCGTGTCCGACGTGACCGGAGAACCGGCGACGGCCGAACGACTGCGCTCACCGGCGTACTGGGTCGAACACGCGAGAGCGGCCGTCCGGTTCCACGACGGTCTGGCCACCTTGAGGGAAGCGAAGATCACCACCCTCCTGGAACTCGGCCCGGCCGCGGTCCTCTCCGCGATGGTGCCCGCCGGCGGTGACCCCGGAATGGTCGCGATTCCCGCCGTGCGCACCGACCGGGACGAGGCCGAAGCCGTCCTGCGGGCGATGGGTGCCTTGCACGCCCGAGGCGTATCGGTGGACTGGACGGCGATCCTCGCTCCCGTCGCACCCTCGCCCGTCGAACTGCCGACCTACGCCTTCCAGCGTGAGCACTACTGGATCGCGCCGGAGGCGGACACCGCCGACGTCCAGGCGGCAGGTCTGCTCCCGTCCGGGCATCCGCTGCTGGGCGCCGCCCTCACCCTCGCCGACGGCGGCGGAGTCGTGCTCACCGGCCGGATCTCGTTGCGGGCGCAGCCCTGGCTGTCCGGCCACCGCGCTCACGACACGGTGATCCTGCCGGGCACGGCGTTCGTGGAACTCGCGCTGTCCGCCGGCGAACAGGTCGGCTGCGACGTGATCGAAGAACTCACGATGGAGACCCCGCTGACCCTGCCGGACGAGGGCGGCGTGCGGATCCAGGTACTGGTCGGGGAACCGCTGGACTCCGGCAGCCGTCCGGTCCGGGTGTTCTCCCGGCCCGACGGCGCCGATATCGGAGGCTGGCGTTCCCATGCCGCCGGGCTGCTGGGCGCCCGTACCGCGCCCGGCAGCGACGGGCTGACCGAATGGCCCCCTGCCGGTGCGGAGCCGATTCCATTCGACGGCAGCTATTACGACGACCCGGAGGTCGTGCTGGCGTTCGGGTACGAAGGGGTGTTCCGCGGCCTTCGCAGGGTCTGGCTGCGCGGGGATGCGGAGCTGTTCGCGGAGATCGAACTGCCAGGGGACCGTTCGCTGACCGACGGCTACGGTCTGCATCCGGCGTTGCTCGACGCCGCGCTCCAGGCCGTCGGGCTCGGCCCGTTCCTGGATTCGATCAACCAGGGCTCCGGCAGCATGCCGTTCGCCTGGTCCGGGCTGACCCTGCACGCGGCGGGGGCCTCGATGCTCCGGGTGCGGGTCACCGGCGCCGATGGGCACGTGGCGCTGACCCTCGCCGACGGTGCGGGCGCACCGGTGGCCTCGATCGAGAATCTCGCGTGGCGGCCGGTCGCCGAACGGGCGGCCCTCGGCGCGCCGGATGTCGACGACTCCCTGTACGGGCTGGATTGGGTGCCCGCCCGCGGACCGGCCGCGGCGGGCCTCGGCGGTCACGTCGTGCTCGAATCGGGGTCCGCCGGGCTCTCCGCGCTGATCGCCGCGGGCGAGCCGGTCCCGGAGACCGTGGTCGTCGCGGTGTCCATACAGGACGGTTCGGTGGTGCCGTCGGCACGGGCTGCGCTGGCCGAGGTCGCCGAAGTGCTGCGCGTCTGGCTCGCCACGGACCGGTTCGCCGACGCGAAGCTGGTGCTTTCCACTCGCGGGGCCGTCGCCGCGGTGGCCGGGGACCGGATCGACCTCACGGTCGCCGGTGTCTGGGGCGTGGTGCGCTCGGCCCAAGCGGAGAATCCGGGCCGGATCGTGCTGCTCGACACCGACGGCCCGCTGGACGACGCGATCCCGGCCGCGCTCGCGACCGACGAGGCGCAGATCGCCGTTCGGTCCGGGACGGCCTTGATCCCGCGGCTGCATCCGGTCGCGGCCGACGGGCTTCTGCCGGTCCCGGCGGAACCGGCTTGGCGCCTCGACAGCACCGGGCACGGCACGCTCGACAACCTGGCCCTCGTGCCTTGTCCGGAGGTGCTCGGACCGCTCGCGCCGCTCGACGTCCGGGTCGGCGTCCGGGCCGCGGGGGTCAACTTCCGCGACGTCCTGGTCGCACTCGGCATGTACCCCGGGAAGGCGGTCCCGGGAGCGGAAGCCGCCGGGGTGGTCTTGGAAACGGGCGAAGGCGTGTCCGATCTCAGCCCCGGTGACTCCGTGTTCGGCGTGTTCAGGGGCGCGATGGGGCCGGTGGCGGTCACCGATCACCGGCTGCTCGCGCCGATTCCCGCGGCCTGGTCGTACGAAGCCGCGGCTTCCGTCCCGATCACGTTCCTCACCGCGTACTACGGCCTCACCGATCTCGCCGGACTCCGGCGGGGCGAGTCCGTGCTGATCCATTCCGGTGCGGGCGGTGTCGGCATCGCGGCGATCCAGCTCGCGAAGCATCTCGGCGCGGAGGTGTTCGCCACGGCCGGCGAGGCCAAGTGGGACACCCTACGAGGGCTCGGGCTGGACGACGCGCACATCGCTTCCTCTCGGACGGTCGACTTCGAAACCCGGTTCCGGGAGACGACCGGCGGCCGCGGCGTCGACGTCGTGCTGAATTCGCTGACCGGCGAGTTCCTGGAGGCCTCGTTGCGCCTGCTGGCTCCGGGAGGACGGTTCCTGGAGATCGGCAAGGCCGACGTCCGCGATCCCGAAGCGGTGGCCGCGGCCCATCCGGGCGTCCGCTACCACTCGTACGACCTGGTCGCGTCCGCGGGCGAAGACCGGGTGCGCGAGATGCTGACCGAGGTCTCGGCTCTGTTCGCCCGCGGCGTGCTCACCCTGCCGCCGCGCCGCGATTACGACCTCCGGCGCGCGGGAGAGGCGCTCCGGCACGTCAGCCAGGCGAAGCACGTCGGCAAGGTGGTTCTCACCGTGCCGCGGAAGCCCGACCCCGACGGCACGGTCCTGGTCACCGGGGGCACGGGCTGGCTCGGCGGCCTGATCGCCGAACACCTCGCACGCCGGGGCGCGCGGCACCTCATGCTGCTCAGCCGTCGCGGTGACGACACTCCCGGTGCCGTCGACCTGATCGACAGGCTGTCCGGCCTCGGCGCCGAGGTCGCGGTCGTCAAGGGGGACGTCGCCGATCGCGGCGACGTCGAGGCCGCGCTGGCCGCCGTGGCACCGGAACACCCGCTCACCGCGGTCGTGCACGCGGCCGGGGTGCTCGCGGACGGCGTCGTCGCCACCTTGACCGAGGAGCAGCTCGACGCCACCCTCCGGCCGAAACTCGACGGGACCTGGCATCTGCACGAACTCACCAAGGACCTCGACCTCGCCGCTTTCGTCTGTTTCTCCTCCGCGGCGGGCATCTTCGGGGCCGCGGGACAGGGCGCTTATGCCGCCGCGAACTCCTTCGCCGACGCGTTGATGAGGTGGCGGCGGGACGCCGGACTTCCCGGCACGTCCCTCGCCTGGGGACTTTGGGCACCAGGTGACGAGCGCGGCGGGATGGCCGGTGGCCTCAGTGCGGCGGATTGGGCACGGATGGGGCGGACCGGCGTCCGCGGGCTGACCGCGCAGCAAGGCCTCGCCCTCTGGGACGCGGCGCAGGAGTCCGATCGGGCGCTGCTCGCCCCGCTCGGTCTCGACCTCGGCACGATCTCGGGGCTGGGCGAAGGTATCCCGCCGTTGCTCAGGGACATCGTGCGCGGCTCCGCCCGGCGGGTGGCGGCGGGTCGGCGTCAGGACACGCCCACCGAGGCGCCCGACGCGCTCATGCGGAGGTTGGGTTCGTTGCCGCAGGCCCAGCGCGAGCGGCAGCTGGTTTCCCTCGTGCGAAGTC
The DNA here is from genome assembly GCF_019330265.1 of Amycolatopsis sp. TNS106. NCBI lineage: Bacteria > Bacillati > Actinomycetota > Actinomycetes > Pseudonocardiales > Pseudonocardiaceae > Amycolatopsis > Amycolatopsis sp. TNS106. The sequence goes on from NZ_CP024972.1 coordinate 1,778,941, forward strand.
ACCTGGCGGCCGTCCTCGGCTACGCGTCGGGTGACGAGGTGCCCACCGAAACCCCCTTCCGCGAACTGGGTTTCGACTCCCTGACCTCGGTCGAGCTCCGCAACCGGCTCACCGCGGCCACGGGCCTCAGGCTGCCACCGACGCTCGTTTTCGACCACCCGACCGCGAACGCCCTGGCCGGGTACCTCGGCACGGAGATCGCCGACTCCGGTGCTCCCGCCGCTCCGGCGCCTTCACCCGCGCTGGCTCAGCTGACCGCCCTCGAACGGACTGTCGCGGAGCTGGACGAGGACGCCGAAGTGCGCGCGACGCTGGGTGCTCGTGTGCGAGCCCTGCTGACGCAGCTGGAAGGCGACGGTTCCGGCGAGACGGAGGACGCGCTGCGCTCCGCCTCCGTCGACGAGCTGTTCGACTTCGTCGACCGGGAGTTCGGCCGTGGGTGAACCTGCCGTGCCAGTGACGACGACGAATCCGTGGGGGCCTAGCCATGTCCGATGACCCGAAGCTCGTCGAGTACTTCAAGCGGGTGACCGCGGAGCTGTACGAGACCAAGAAGCGGTTGAACCGCCTCGAAAACGCCGACGCCGATCCGGTGGTGATCGTGGGCGCGGGCTGCCGGTTCCCGGGCGGGGTCGAGTCGATCGAACAGCTGTGGGAGGTCTTCGTCGAGGGGCGGGACCTGATCTCGGAGTTCCCCGGCGATCGAGGCTGGAACCTGGCGGAGATCTACGATCCCGACCCCGAGGCACCGGGGAAGTCGTATGTCCGTCATGGCGGTTTCATCGAATCGGCGACGGAGTTCGACGCGGGATTCTTCGGTGTCTCGCCGCGGGAAGCGCTGGTGATGGACCCACAGCACCGGCTGCTGCTGGAGGTCTCCTGGCACGCGTTGGAGTCCGCAGGGGTCGACCCGGCCGGCCTCCGCGGCAGCCGGACCGGGGTGTTCACCGGGCTGGTCGGCGGGGACTACGCCTCCCGGGTGGAGGAGGTGCCGGTCGACCTGGTCGGGCAGGTCTCGATCGCCAACGCGGCCAGTGTCGCCTCCGGGCGGGTGTCGTACCTCTTCGGTTTCGAGGGCCCGGCGATCACTCTCGACACGGCGTGTTCGTCCTCGCTCGTCGCGATGCACCTGGCCGCCCGATCGCTGCGGAGCGGCGAATGCGATCTCGCGCTCGCCGGTGGCGCGACCCTCATCCCGAGCCCGATCCGGTTCATCGAGTTCTCCCAGCAGCGTGGCCTCGCGCCGGACGGCCGGTGCAAACCCTTCGCCGCCGCCGCGGACGGCACCGCCTGGGCGGAAGGCGCCGGGATCGTCGTCCTGGAGAAGCTCTCCGACGCGCGACGCAACGGGCACCGGGTGCTCGCCGTGCTCAAGGGGTCGGCGGTCAACCAGGACGGGGCCTCGAACGGTCTCACCGCGCCCAGCGGACGGGCACAGCAGCGGGTGATCACCGACGCGCTCGCCGACGCCGAACTGTCCACACAGGACGTCGATGTGGTCGAAGCCCACGGCACGGGCACGAAACTGGGCGATCCGATCGAGGCGCAGGCGCTGCAGGCCACCTACGGGAAGGGCCGCGCCGCGCCGGTGCTCGTCGGTTCGGCCAAGGCCAACGTGGGGCACACCCAAGCCGCCGCCGGGATCGCCGGCGTGCTCAAGATGCTCATGGCCATGCGTCACGGTCTCGTGCCCCCGTTGCCGCACCTCGACCGGCCGACGCCGCACGTCGACTGGGACGGCGGCGGGATCGGCCTGACCACCGAAACCGTGCCCTGGCCGGAGACCGGCCGTCCCCGTCGCGCCGCCGTCTCGTCGTTCGGGATGAGCGGAACGAACGCGCATCTCATCCTCGAACAGGGCGAGCCGCCGGAGGAGGCCGGAGCGGGAGCTCCTCCGCTGCTGCTGCCGTGGGCGGTTTCCGCGGCCACAGCGGCGGGCGTGGCGGCGCAGGCGAAGAAGCTGCTCGACGAACTCGGCGATGCCGACCCGGCCGACGTCGCGTATTCGCTCGCCACGACGCGAACCCATCATCGGCATCGCGCCGTGGTGCTGGGCACCGATCGTGAGGAGCTCGTCTCCGGCCTTTCCGCGCTCGCTTCCGGGGAACCGTCGCCGTTCGTGGTCGAAGGCACCGCGATCCCGGACTCCGGTGTGGTGTTCGTCTGCCCGGGGCAGGGCGCGCAATGGCGGGGGATGGCGGTGGACCTGCTGGACACGTCGCCGGTGTTCGCCGAGCAGCTCGTCGAGTGCGAGAAGGCGTTGACCCCGTTCGTCGACTGGTCCCTGGTCGACGTCCTGCGTCAGACCGAGGGCGCCCCTTCGCTCGAACGCGTCGACGTGGTCCAGCCGGTGCTGGCGGCCGTGATGATCTCGCTCGCGCGGCTCTGGCGGCAGCACGGGGTGGAGCCGACCGCCGTCGCCGGTCACTCGCAGGGCGAGATCCCGGCGGCCTGGATCGCCGGTGGCCTGAGCCTTTCCGACGCCATGCGGGCGGTCGCGCTGCGCAGCCGTGCGCTGACGGCGCTGTCGGGAACCGGCGGGATGGTCTCGGTCGCCCTCAATGCCGAGGCGGCGGCCGGACTCATCGAGGGCATACCGGGCGAACTCACCATCGCCGCGGTCAACGGCGCATTGTCCACAGTGGTCTCCGGGAGCCCGGCCGCGCTGACGGAACTGCTCGAAGAATGCGGGAAGCGAGGCCTGCGGGCGCGCCGCGTCCCGGTCGACTACGCGTCGCATTCGGCTCACGTCGAACGGATCCGGGACACCGTCCTGCGCGAACTGGCGCCGCTGGTGCCCGCCGACCCGGTACTGCCGTTCGTTTCCGGCCGGACCGGCCGGTGGCTCGACGGCGAGCCGCTGGACGCCGGGTACTGGTACCGCGGCCTGCGGGAAACGGTCCGGTTCGACGAGGTGACCACCACGCTCCTGCGCGACGGCCACCGGGTGCTGCTCGAGGTGAGCCCGCATCCGGTGCTCGCCGGTGCGATGCGCGAGACCCTGGACGCCGTCGGTGCGACCGCCTCCGTGCTCGGGACGCTGCATCGCGGCGAAGGCGGTCCGGACCGGTTCCTGCGCGCCCTCGCCGAAGCCCACGTCGCCGGGGTCGAAGTGGACTGGCAGGTCGTTTTCGAAGGCAGCGGGGCACGCCGGGTGGATCTTCCGCCCTACCGGTTCCAGCGCGACCGGTATTGGCTCGAGCCGATCCTGCCGGAGTTCGGGGACGGCGGCGCGGTGGGGGAGGACGCCGAGCCGGACACCGACCTGGCCGCGCTGTCGCCGGAAGAGCGGCGGGAACGGCTGGTCAGGCTGGTCCGCGGACACGTCGCCGCGGTGCTGAAGTACCCGCGGGGCCGTGAAGTCCCGCTGGACGACACCTTCCGCGACCTCGGTTTCGAGTCGCTCACCGCCGTGGAACTGCGCAACCGGATCGCGGGCGCGACCGGCGTCGACCTCCAGCTGACCGACGTGCTCAACTATCCGACGGTCGAGGAGCTGGCGGAGTTCCTGTCGGACGAGGTACCCGGGAACGGATCCGGCGGGGCCGCGACGGACGAGTCCGATTCGGACAGTCTGGTTTCGCTGTACCTGCGAGGTGTCGAGCAGGGACGGCCGCACGACGCGATGGGGCTGGCCAGGATGGCCGGGCTGTTGAGGGCTTCGTTCGACGACACGTCCGACGCGGCCGCCTCGGTGGGGATTTCGCGGCTGTCCGTCGGTTCGGGTGGTCCCGCGCTGGTCTGCGCGGTGCCGCCGGTCTCGCCGATCACCGACGCCGCGTATTCGTTCATCGCACCCGCGATGCAGCGGCCCCGGGACATGTGGACGATGTGGCCGCCGGGGTTCACCGACGGCCAGCCGCTGCCCCCGGACCTGCCCAGCCTGTTCGAAGCCCAGCGCCGCGCGCTCGACGAGCACGTGGGCGACGGACCGCTGGTGCTGGTCGGCTACTCCGCGGGCGGCTGGGTCGCCCGGGCGTTCGCCGAGTACCTGGAGGAGCGGAACCGCCCCGCGGACGCCGTCGTGCTGGTGGACATCTACCTGCCCGCTTCGGACCGCAACGAGGTGCGCGGTCGCTTCATGCAGGAACAGGCCGGCCGACAGGAACTGTTCGCCGGCGGGAAGACGGGTTCGATGGCGAGCCAGCTCGGTGCGATGGGCCGGTACGTCACGCTCTTCGACACCTGGGAGCCCGTGCCGATCCGCACGCCGACCCTGCATCTGCGGGCCGCGGAGTCCCTGCGCGGGCTGCCCGCGTTCACCGCGGACGAACAGTTCCCGACCGCGCTGTGCGCACGGACCGTCGACCTGCCGGGCAATCACTACACGCTGCTCACCGAACACGCAGAGGCGGCCGCGGCCGCGCTACACGATTGGCTGACCGAGCTCTTCGGGAGCCATTGAGCCTCGTTCACTTCTCCCACAACGGAATCGAGGGCAGGCCCAGTGCGCGGCGGGCCCGGTCGGTCAGCTCCTGGACCAGCTCCGTCTTCGCCGCGTGTCCGCCGTGGCGACGTGCAGGATGCGGGTGCGGAGCCGGGCAGCCGCTCGTGCCGCGAGGCCCGGCCAGGCGGGGGTCGTATTCGGAGATCTCGATGCCCCGACCCCACCGCTCCGACTTGCGGGGGCGGTGCCGTCGTGTCACCAATGGACACGTTCGGTGTACCGCGAGCGGCGAGAGGACACGTGCCGGTGAACCTGACTCTCGTCGCCGTGCTCGGCGTCGTCATCATCGTGGTGGTGGCCGCGTTCTCGGAACGACTGAACCTGGCCGCCCCGCTGAGTCTCGTGGTCGCCGGGATCGGGCTGAGCTTTCTGCCGGGTGTCCCGCATCCGGAGATCGAACCCGAGCTGATCCTCGCCGGGGTGCTCCCTCCGCTGCTGTATTCGGCGGCGGTGAACATGCCGATGGTCGACTTCCGGCGGAACATCCGGCCGATCACCGGGCTCGCGGTCCTGCTCGTGGTAGGGACGACCCTGGGCGCGGGCTGGCTGTTCCACTGGCTGGTGCCGGGGATCGGGTGGCCTGCCGCGTTCGCGCTCGGCGCGGTCATCAGCCCCACCGACGCCGTCGCGGCGACGTCCGTGGGACGGCGGCTCGGCCTGCCACCCCGGTTGCTGACCGTGCTCGAAGGCGAAGGGCTGGTCAACGACGCCTCGGCGCTCGTTCTGCTGCGGTCCGCCGTCGCCGCGGTCGCCGGGTCGGTGTCCGTCTGGGGTGTCGTGGGGGAGTTCGCCTTCTCGGTCGTCGTAGCGGTCGGGATCGGGATCCTGGTCGGGATCGTCAACGTCCGGGCGCGCGCCTTGCTGAACAATGCCGTGCTCAACACCGCCATCTCGTTCGTGGTCCCGTTCATCGCCTTCCTGCCCGCGGAAGAAGCCGGCGCCTCGGGCGTGCTCGCCGTCGTCGTCGCCGGACTGGTGACCGGCCATCTCGCCCCGCGGCACCTGCGCGCGACGGACCGCCTCGCCGAGACCGTCAACTGGCGCACCGCGGCTTTCCTGCTGGAGAGCGGGATGTTCCTGCTCATGGGACTCAGCGTGAAAACCCTCATCGACGAGGCGCACGACGACGGTTCGAGCGTCTGGCGCGCGGTCGCCATCGGCCTGGCCGCGTCGGCGCTCGTCATCGTCGCGCGCGTCGTCTTCGTCGGACCGCTGGTCGCAGGCCTGTACCGCGAGCAGCGCAAAGCCGCACGATTCAAGCCGCGGCTGGAGACGACACAGGCGGTGCTACGTGGCGACGAGTCGAATCCCGCCGTCACCGAGCGACTGGACAAAGCGTCACCGAGGCGGGTGGCGCATTTCCGGAAACGGCTCGATCGCGCCGCCGCCGACGTCGAGTTCCGGCTCACCGAGACGCTGGGCTGGCGCGGCGGTCTGGTGCTCGGCTGGGCGGGGATGCGCGGCGCCATCACCCTCGCGGCGGCGCAGACCCTGCCGCAGGACACCCCGGATCGTGCCCTGCTCGTCCTGATCGCCTACGTGGTGGCGACCACGACACTGCTGGTACAGGGAATGACGCTCCCGGCGGTCATCCGCGCGGCCCGGGTGCCGGCGGAGGACCCGGACCGGACGCGCCAGGAGTACGTCCGGCTCATGACCGAACTCGCCGACGCGGCGAAGTCCGTTCTGGACGATCCGGCCGAGGGGCCGTTCAGTGACGCGGTCCTGGACCGGGTGCGTTCGGACGTGCGCGTCCCGGGCAAGGCGCCGGCCGACCGCCCGGCTTCGGACGTCCACCAGTATCTGCGGCTGCGCTTGCGTGTCCTCACCGAACAGTCCGAACGCCTTCAGCGTGCCCGGTCGAGCGGCGGATACAGCTCGGAGACGTTGAGCCGGGCGCAAACCGCACTCGACGTGGAGATGGCGCGCCTCGAGCAACTGGCGGACAAACCGGCTTCTTGAGCCGTCTCCGCCCGGTTGGCCGACCTCGATCCGCAGATGATCAACGTGGCCGCGGGTTCCGGGCACCGGCCCAGCGCTTCCCGAACTGGGGCAGGTCGTAAGAACCGGCGTTTCATCGAAATTTAATGACCCGCCGATAGCGTCACCGAAGATCGAAGTCTCTTTTTGCGGGGAGTATGCGCCGGCCCCAGCGGGAGTTCGTCCGAACGCACTAATTCGTTTCGACTATTCGATCGAACGTCTTCGTCGCACGCGTCACCGCTCGATCCCCTGCGCGACAGGGATTGCCGGGTCAAGGTAAACCGAATTCACTGATCCAGAGGGGGTCGGGGGCATGTCTGCCTTCGTGTGGGCTCGTCCGGTTCGTCATCGCCACAAGGCCGTGGTGGTGCTGTTGTTCCTGGCTTTGGTGGCGATGCTGGTCCCGAGTGCGGGCCCGCCCGCCTCGATGCGTATGGCGGGGCAGGCGTCAGGTGCGGATGGCGCGGTGGCCGCCCCGGAACACCCCGAGGGGACGGCGTTCGATCCGAATCAGATCAAGGACATCAAAGCCGCCGATCCGGGGGCCGGGGTGAACCTGATCGCGCCACCGTCGGCGAACAGCTCCGGAGATGCGCGGATGTCCTACCCGCTCGAGGTGCCCAAGGGACGGGCGGGTCTGGAGCCGAAGCTGGCGGTGACGTACAGCTCCGCGGGCGCGAACGGCTGGCTGGGCGTCGGGTGGGACGTCGCCATGCCGGCGATCACGGTCGACACCCGCTGGGGAGTACCGCGGTTCGACGCGGCTCTGGAGACCGAGACCTATCTCCTGAACGGCGAGCAGCTCACGCCGGTCGCCCATCGGGGCGAGTTGCAGAAGAGGTCGGCGGAGAAGGTGTTCCACGCCCGCGCGGAGAGCCGGTTCGACCGGATCGTGCGCCATGGGGACAATCCAGCCGGTTACTGGTGGGATGTCACCGACAAGTCGGGCACTCGCACGGTGTTCGGCGGGGCGGAGAACACCACGCTGACCGATGCCGCGGGACACGTGGCGACGTGGGCGGGACGCGAGGTCCGCGACACCAACGACAACGTGCTGCGCTACCACTACGCCCGGGTGGAAGACGGCGGCACCGAGAAGTCGACGGTGCTGGGCAGCAACCTGTATCCGCGGCGGATCACCTACACCGGCCACGGCGCGACCGAGGGCAAATACTCGGTGACGTTCCTGCGCGACCGGGACCGGGGCGAGCCGCGCCGCGGCGACGTACAGATCGACGCTCGTGGCGGGTTCAAGAAGGTGACCGCCGATCTGCTGCGGCGGGTCGAGGTCAAACTGGACGACCAGCTGATCCGTGCCTACGAACTGAACTACCGAACCGGTGCCTACGCGAAAACCCTCCTCGCCTCGGTGTCTCAGTTCGGCGAGGACGACAAGCTGTTCAACACGCACTCGTTCGACTACTTCGACGAGGTGCGTGACCAGGCGGGCAACTACACCGGGTTCGCCGGTGCCGCCGGGTGGTCGGTCCCGGACGACGACCTTGGCGTGAACATCCGTGAAGGTGAGGCGAGTGCGATCTCGGCGAACACCTCCGTCGGGTTCGGCGCGCACTTGTTCGCCGGCTACAACGTGCAGGGGCTACCGGTCAAGCAAGGTGGCGTCGGGTTGAAGGTCGGGTTCAACGCCGGTCAGTCCGATGGCCTGTCGGCGCTGGTGGACGTCAACGGCGACAACCTGCCGGACAAGGTTTTCCGCAAGAACAACGAAGTGCACTACCGCCCCAATCTGAGCACCCCCGGAGGTGAACCGAAGTTCGGTGACACGCCGATCAGGTTGCGCGACCTCCCGGGGATCTCCACCGAACGGACGTTGTCGGGCACAATCGGTGTCGAGGCGTTCGTCCTCACTGTCGCCGCGCAGCTGGACTTCATCGGGACCACGACCACGTCGGACCGGTTCTTCAGCGACGTCAACGGTGACGGCCTCACTGACCTGGTCAACAACGGCGGTGTGCTGTTCGGCTATCTGGACGTCAACGGGCAGCCCGCCTACACCGCCGATTCCACCCGCACCCCGGTGCCGGTCGGCGGCGGGGCGGTGACCGGCGAGATCGTCGGTGACCAGACAGCGCAGTTCAACCAGCAGGTCGACAACTCGCCGTTGCTGGACTCGGTACGCCGCTGGGTCGCGCCGTTCGACGGCACCGTCCGCGTCGACGGCCGGGTGCAACTGACCGTGGACCCGTCGCCCGCGCGCGCCGCGTACACCAAAGCCGACGGTGTGCGGGTCACCATCCAGGCCAAGGACACCGAACTCTGGGCGCAACGGATCGGCCCGGACGACCACACGGAGTTCACCCCGGCCAACGTGTCGGCGGTCGCGGTGAAGAAGGGCGACGCGCTCTACTTCCGCACACAGTCCATTCTGGACGGAAAGTACGACACGGTGGCGTGGGATCCGACGATCACCTACACCGACCTGGCGGCCGGTACGGACGTGAACGGGATGGCGAACACCGTGTTCCGTGCGTCCGCGGACTTCACGCTCGGCGGCCGCTCGTCGCAGGTGATGGTGCCGGTGACCGGCAAGCTCCGGCTGACCGGCGACGTGGTCAAGAGCAAGGTGACCTCGGACGACGTGGCCGTGGTGATCACGAAGGGCAACGGGGTGCACGCTCCGGCGGAGGTGTTTCGCAAGGTCCTTCCTGCCGGGTCGACCGGGACCACCACGATCGACATGAGCCTCCCGGTCAGCCAGTTCGAGAAGATGTCATGGCATATCAAGACCGACTCCCCGATCGACGTTTCCGCGGTGTCCTGGGTGCCGAAGGCGCACTACACGGAGGCGCCGGGGGTGGAGTCGCTGGTCGACGACAAGGGGCAGCCGAGCCTGGTGATCAGCCCGCCGTTCGACGTGGACATGTATCCCGCGGACACCCTCAAGGCGCCGCAGCAGACCTACAAGGTGACCAAGACCGGCAAACTGCGGGTCCGGCCGGGTGTGAAGCTCAACTTCGGCTTCCCCGGGGCGACCAAGATCGCCTTCACCGTCAAGAAGCGCGGCGGGCAGTTGCTGGGGAAGCGGGTCGTCGACATCGTCAACGGGCAGTACGGCTCGCCCGGCCAGGACCTGGACGTGGTAGTCCCGGTCACCGAGGGCGACGAGCTGTATTTCGACCACTCCACAACGGATCCCTACCTGTTCGGCTTGATCGCCGAACAGTCCGCGAAGGTCACCTACGACCTCTCGTCCCCATGGCCGACGTTCAGCCCGGCGCCGAGCGCGGCACACGGCTCCGCTCAGCAGGGTGCGTTCCCGCAGCCCTACCGCGGCTGGGGTGTGATCGGCTACCAGGCCAACCGCGACCGCGCCACCCAGCCCATCAAACAGGCCGAACTCGCGATCGACCAGAGCTTCAAGGACGCCCTTCCCCGGGAACCCAAGGAAGCCGACATCCCGGGGTTCGCCGCGAATCCCCGGATCACCATGCCCCGGCTGGCGATCTTCGCTCCGAACCCGGCCAAAGGCGGCTGGTCCGCGCAGGACGAGTCGTCCTGGTTCACCTCCACCATGGCGACCAGTTCCCGGCTCGGCGCGGACACCATCGACGTGGTCACCGACGCCGATGTCGCCGGTGACCGCACCGCGATGCGTCGCGGCGTGACCGGTCAGGTGTCCGGCACGCTGTCCGCCGGCCCGTTCGGGGGCACGGTCGTCGGTGGGATCACCGCGGGTTCCGTCGACTACGTCGACCTCAACGGTGACCGCTTTCCCGATGTCGTCGGCGCCAAGGAGATCCAGTTCACCGACATGAACGGCGGGCTCGGCGCTCGGCGCGGCACGCTCGGTGGCAACGTCCGCGAGTCCGACACCTTGTCCGGCAACGTGTCCTACTCCGCCGGCAGTGAGGCCGCGACAATGGCCAGTGCGCTGGGCCTGGCCGCTCCGGAGGCAGGCAGCAGCAACAACACCGCCACCTCCGGCCCGGTCCAACCGGCGCTCGGGATCGGTGGCAGCCTCGGCGGCGGCGAGTCCGACACCCGCGTCGACCTCGTCGACATCAACGGCGACGGTCTGCCGGACAAGGTCTTCGCCAACGGCGACGCCCAGCTCAACCTCGGCTACAGCTTCGCCACCAGGGAACCCTGGTCAGCGGGACCGATCAACGACGCCTCCACCCGCAACCTCGGCGTCAACCTCGGTTTCAACGTCGACAACTACGGCTTCGCCGGGGGACTGTCCGCCGAACTGGGCACCTCTTTCACCAACGCGAGCATGCTCGACGTCAACGGCGACGGTCTCACCGACCGCGTCTTCACCGATGGCACCAATCCGATCAAGGTGGCCATCAACACCGGCACCGGCTTCACCGCGCCCACTCCGTTCCGCGGCGGCTTCACCGACATCGCCGTCGACAAGAACGCCACCCTCGGTGCGGGCGTCTACTTCACGTTCCCAGTCCCCACCCCGGTCGGCACATTCGTGTTCAACCCCGGCGTCAACGCCTCCACGAGCATCAGCCGTGCCGAGATCGGCCTGCGTGACATCAACGGCGACGGCCTGGCCGACCACGTCAAATCCACCCGGGACAACGAGCTGCTGGTCGCGGTCAACAAAACCGGCCGTACGAACCTGCTCCGCACGGTGACGCGGCCGTTGGGTGGGAAGATCGATCTGGACTACACCCGTACCGGTAACACGCAGGCGACGCCGGAGTCCCGCTGGGTGCTGTCCCGCACCAGCGTGTCCGACGGTCATCGCGGTGACGGAGCCGATACCCAGCTCACCACGTATCGCTACGAACAGGGGAAGTACGACCGGCTCGAACGCGAGTTCCGCGGCTTCGGCAAGGTCGTCACCGAACAACGTGACCCTGGCGCTGCCGAGGCGCTCTATCGCTCGACCACTGACGAATACCGCACCGACAGTCCGTATACCCGCGGATTGCTCGCCCGCACCCTCAGCACCGATGGTGCGGGACGGCCGTTCACCGAAACCGTCAACACCTATCAGCTCCGCGACACCGCACCGGGCAGCGTGTTCGCAGCTCTGTCCCGGGTGGACAAACGCTTCTACGAAGGGGCCGAGAAACCTGGCAAATCCACCTACACCGAAATGTCGTACGACGACTTCGGCAACTTGATCCGCTCGTTCGACGCCGCCGACGAGGGCGCCGCCGACGACGTGGAGACCACCTACGGCTACTCCGCGTCCGACCCGGCTTGCCGGACGCGGAACCTGGTCGGTACCGCGAATCGGCTCGAGCAGCGCGGCGGCGCCGACCTGTCACGGCGCAGCGAATCCACAGTGGACTGCGTGACCGGGGCGGTGCGGCAGGTCCGTCAATACCTCACCGACACCACCTCTGCCGACACCGACCTGGAGTACCACCCGGACGGGAACCTGAAAGCGGTCACCAAGCCGGCAGGCAAGTCCGGTCAGCGGTACCGCCTGGAGTACGGCTACGACGCGGTCGTCGGCGTCCACGTCGAGTCTATTGTCGATAGCTTCGGGCTGCGGTCGGGCGCGACGCACAACCTCAAATACGGGCAACCGGACCGCACCACCGACCAGAACGGCCAGCAGATGCTGCGCGGTTACGACAGCGTGGGCCGGTTGGACACCGTCACCGGACCGTACGAGATCGGGTCGGGCAAGGCCACGATCGACTTCGACTATCACCCCGAAGCCGCCGTTCCGTACGCCACCACGCGTCACCTCGACCGTGATGCCACTGGTGTCCGGGAGGACACCATCGACACCGTCACCTTCACCGACGGCCTCAAACGCGTTCTGCAGACCAAGAAGGACGCGTCGGTCGCGAACAATCCCGGTGACACCCCCGACCAGGTCATGACCGTCTCCGGCCGGATGAAGTTCGATTTCGCCGGCCGCGTGGTAGAGCAGTACCACCCCGTGACCGAGCCCAAGGGCGACGGCAACACCACGTTCAACGCCGCCTTCGACACCGTGGCACCCACCCGCACCTCGTTCGACGTGCTGGACCGGACGGTCAAGGCGGTCGAGCCGGACGAGGTCACGACCACCGTGGCCTACGGATTCGGCCCCGACCGCGCCGGCGTCACCCGGTTCGAGACGACCGCGACGGACGGCAACGGCAAACAGAAGCGCAGCTACGCCGACCTGCGAGAGAAGACCACCGCGGTCAAGGAGTTCAACCCGGCCGGGGGACAAGCGGTGATCTGGACCAGCTACGGCTACGACGCGCTCGGGCAGATCACCACCGTGGTGGACGACAAGAACAACACCACCCGCTCCGAGTACGACCCCCTCGGCCACCGGACGGTGCTCGACAGCCCCGATGCGGGCCGCACCGAGACGCGCTTCGACCTGGCGGGAAACCCGACGGCGAAGATCACCGCCGGCGGCAAGCAGATCGAGTACGACTACGACCACAGCCGCCTCACCGCGGTTCGTTACCCGACCTTCCCGGCCAACAACGTCACCTACACCTATGGCGCAGCCGGCGCGCCGGACAACGCCGCCGGACGGATCACCGAGATCCGCGACGCGGCCGGGACCCTCACCCGTGGTTATGGCCCGTTGGGCGAGACCACCCGGGAAACCCGCACCATCAAGATCGCCGGGCAGGCGGACCGCGGCTACACCACCGGATGGCGCTTCGACGCCTTCAACCGCGTCCTCCAGATGACCTACCCGGACGGCGAAGTTCTTCGCTACGACTACGACACCGGCGGCCGGGTCACCCGCGCCACCGGAACCAAGAACGGGACCGACTATGTCTATCTCGGTCGCCTCGACTACGACAAGTTCGGCCAGAAGGTGTTGCAGCAGGCCGGTAACGGGGTGCGCACCACCTATACCTACGACCAGGCCGACCGCAGGCTCGCCACTCTGAAGTCGAAGACGCCGGGTGCCACCGAGTTCCAGAACCTCGGCTACACCTACGACAACGTCGGCAACATCACGCAGCTGACGAACAGCACGGCACAGAACCCGACGATCGGCGGCCCGAGCAGCCAGACCTTCGGCTACGACGACCTGTACCAGCTCACCTCCGCCAGCGGCCAGTACACGACCAAGAGCAACCAGCAGGACAAGTACACCCTGGCGCTGAGCTACGACTCCATCCACAACACCACCGGCAAGACCCAGCACCACGAGATCACCGGCACCACCACTCAGGCGGCGGCGCTGAACCGCGGGTCTAGTCCTGTGTCGCCGGTCAGTGGCGGCGGCGGGAGCCCGGCGTCGCTGGGCCCGCTGACGGTCGGACCGATCGAGGCTGCCGGGAGCTACGACTACAAGTACGACTATGGGAGCGGAAAACCCCACGCGCCGAGCAAGGTCGGCCCGATCACCCAGGCCTACGACGCGAGCGGCAACCTCACCGACACGGTGAACACCGAAGCCGAGGGCAAACGACGCCAGTACGTGTGGGACGAGGAGAACCGGCTCGCCTGCAACCAAGACGCCGCCACCGCGACGGTTCCTCAAACCCCGGCAGGCTGCCAGGCGGCGACCGTCGGCTACACCTACGACGCGGCAGGCGAACGCGTCATCAAACAGGGCGATGGCATGTCGCTCTACCCCAACCGTGGCTACACCGAACGTAATGGCACCGGCTTCAAGCACATCTTCATCGGCGACAGCCGCCTCACCACCAAGACCGTCGCCGCCACTGGTCCCGAAAACGCCCAGTCCTACTTCCACGCCGACCACCTCGGCTCATCCGGGTACGTCACCGACAGGCAAGGCAACGTCACCGAACACCTCGAGTACATGCCGTTCGGGGAAACCTGGGTGGAGGAGCGGGCAGGCCAGAGCGATACGCCGTACAAGTTCACCGGCAAGGAACTCGACGAAGAGACCGGCCTCTACTACCACGGCGCTCGCTACTACAACCCGAGAACGCAACTCTGGGCGAGCGCGGACCCGGCCCTGCCTGACTACCTCGACTCCAACGTCGCGGGCGGCATCACCAACCCCCGCAACCTCGCCACCCACACCTACGCCCACAACAACCCGGTAAAGTTGACCGACCCCACCGGCAGGTCGCCAGAGAACTATCAGATGCTTCTGGGCAATATGACGAGTGAGATGAATAAAAACGCCAAGGGGTCAGATGCCGCTGAGCTGCGACAATTAAATTCGGGTAAACTATGCAGATATTGCCCTGTCACTCCCGAGAGTGCCACCGCAACCAAAGTGAAGGCCTACGAGAAATTCATTAGTCTCGTGCAGACGGGTGGCCCATGGGATCACAAGAAGAAGATTTACAAGGATCTCGGACATGATCGAGATGCGCCTGAAGAATATGACGGCTACTTGAGAAACGATGCCTGGTCTAACATTCACTTTGGATACGTTGGCACCGCCGCCGGGTTTACCGCCATCGAGCTGACCGAAGGCGCCGACTGGGCCGATCGCAAAGAGGGTGACCATAAGACTGATCCTGCGGATCAGGCCGCAGTTCAATTTGGTATCGATCTCCGCAACAAGTACGGCGACAGCGAGATCACCCCGGAGATCTTCAATAAAGAGATCTGGTTGAATCATGGGAAGCTTGTGGAGGCCGGAGTAATTCAGCAGCCGCCACCAATCCCCCGTTGCAATCAAGGGAACGTACAGTCGTGCTGACTTATGCCGGAAGGTCCTTGGACGGGATCTGTTCGGGGCACACGCAAACCCTGGAACCGTGAAGGGGTGGCGGTCTTGACGTAGGACTTCATCGAGACCGCCACCCTCACCGGCGTGCGGCCGGCCGTCCGCAACTTGCTCATGGACCTGGAGGACGCCAACGGCCTCGCGCGGATCAAGTTCCTCATCCGCGACCGCGGCGCGAAATACGCCGCGCTGATCGACGAGGTCCTCAGTAGCGCCGGGATCGCCACCGTACTGACCGGTGTCCGGATACCCCGTATGAACGCGATTACCGAACGCTGGGTCAAGACGTTGCGCGCGGAGCTGCCGGGTCGCAGCCTGAACTGGAACGAAACCCGTCTCCGGTACGCGTTTCGCGAGCACGAGCGTCACTGCAGCTCGCACCGAACCCGCCGATCACTCGCCGCCCCAGCACCCCTCAAACCCGACCAGCTTGAACACCTCGTCATATGCCGACAAGACCGCATTGGCGAAGTCATCCACGAGTACCGACTTGCAGCTTGAACTGCGCGAATGAGGTTTTCGGTACGCACACTCGTCGGTATTCAATGCTCGAGACGCTGATCGATGGGTCTACGGCCGACGACCGATTTCGGTGGCCCCAAACGGCGTTTGGGGCCACCGGTTTCATCTACCTGCATACAGAAGTCAACCGGTCTGGTTGGCCCACCAGCGCTGACCGGCTTCGGGCAGCGTGGAGATCGGGTCGTAGTACGGGTACTTGCGCTTCAAGGCCTCCGGGTCCTCGTGCTCGATCCCGGTGCGGTAGTTCTTGGTCCAGTACGAGATCCCGAGCTCGCGGTCGTACTCCGCCAGCTGGTGCACCCACCGCTTCCCGACGTACGGCACGTCGCAGACGATCCGCGGCGTCGCGTACCCCGGCAGATACCCCATGATCGCGTGCTGGAGTTCCTGCGCCTCGTGCACGGAAACCCGCCAGTGTTCGGCGTTGGGGATCATGTCGCACAGAGCGAAGTTTGACGTAGGGCGTCGCCTAGATGAGCCCTCCACCTGCTGCGTTCGCCGTCGCGAACGTCCACATTGGATTCCTGGGCCGTTTCTGGGCCGTCCGAGAAAGTTACAGGACGATAACTTTCGGCTCGCGTGTGGCCAGCTCACCAGCGAGCAAAGGTCGCTGGACCTACTTATCGTGGCACCCGGCGTCGGGGTGCGCTATCGCTTGATTGAGTGAGCGGTGCCGGGCGAGAGGTCCGAGGTTGTTGGCGATCCGGCGTGTTTTAGTGCGTTTCGGGGCTCGTATTCCGTAGAGCCCCTTGGCTCGTTGACTGAGGCTCATCGCGCTGTCTTAAGCCAGCTTGGCGTAGTGATGGAACTGCACTGTGTCACACCCAGTCGCGGCCTCTGTTGCCCTTGTCGGGGCATTGTGAGGGGGGAGGCGAGGCTCAGGAAGGGGCGTCACCGCGTGCGAGGCGGCCGAGGCTGGAGCATGTGGGGCATGTTGGGTCACGGCGGGCTTTTTGATGGGCGCGCTGTCCGCTGCGCGGGAAGTGCAGGAAGAAGTGTTCGTCGTCATCGGTGTGAAGGTTGGTGACGGCGAGCATGAAGTGGTCACGGCTTCGCTAGCGGCGAGGCTGTTGAGTGCGATCACTCTGGGGCTGGGACCTCTTCGACGTAGCGGGCTCGCTCTTTGCTTTTGCCTGGGAGCATGTCCATCGCCAGTGCGGTCGGGTTGATGAGGCCGTCGCACCACATGCAGCTGCTTGCTGGGATGAGTTGCCGGACGGCTACGTGGATTCGGCGGATCTTTCCGGCGACAGGTGAGGCGCGAGGGGAGTGGAGTGTTCGGCGATGTTCACAGTGACCTCACTTGCACGCCTTCGTCTGGTGTGCGCCGAACTTGGCCTGGGCGTTGGTGAATTGCCCGCCGTACCTCGATGACAGCTGCTGGATCAGGCCGGTGCAGGAGAACGAGGTGTAGTCCAGGTAGGACTGTGCCGATTTGGCTGCCTGCGCGTTCCAGTCGACCTTCAGGCTGTCCACTGCCTGGGTGGCGACGTTCTTCGGGTAGCTGTCGCCGTACTTCGAGGACAGCTGGTCGATCAAGCCGTTTCGCGAGAAAGCGCTGTAGCCGAGATACGACTCCGCGGACATGCGGGCCTGCTCGACCTGGGGCGGGTACTGCGGAGCCTCGCTGGCTGGACTGGACTCGACTTGGGGCGGTGATTGCGGAGCTTCACTGGTCGGGCTGGACTGGGCCTGTTGCCCGTTGATGCATGACTGCCCGGTCTGCAACGGAGGGCAGGACGCTGGCGGCGTGTAACTGGGCGTCGAAGCAGGAACGGGAGTCGTGACGCCGACAGCGAGATCGCCGATGCCACGACCGGAACAGGCGGTGAGGGTGACCGCCGCGGCGGCCGCCGCGGTGAAGAGGGCGACGCCCTTGATCATGAGGATGCTCCTTGGCACGAGGTGATTCGTAGTCGTGCGTCCTGCTCTGTGTGTTACGCCGGTCATGTCTGCCCTCGAGGCATGTGCCGTGTCATGCCAACCGTGTAAGCCAGGGATGGACCAAGATCGAGTCGCTGGCGGAGAGGAGCTTGGCGGGGTCAGGCGTCATGACCCAGTCCCGTTGCGTCACGGTAGCGTTCCGGACTGGACCCGACGACTGGGGCGACCTGCCTGCCCGGTGTTGACCGTCCGAGACGGACATGGTTGAGGACCGGCCTATCCGGCATGGTTCGAACTTCACCGATTGTTCCTAGCCATGTCCACTTGTGCACGGAATGTCGTGCTGGATGGCACCGCCATCACATGAACCACGACGTCGCGACCGCGCTCAGCGACCTCGTCGACAAGGCATCAGGAGAGCCGTCGGATCAGGCCGGTGTAGCCGGCGATGGCGAGCGTTGCCAGACCCCAGATGAGGAACTGGATCAGCCATAGGCTCGCGGTGAAGACCTGCCCGGCGAACGTGGAGCTGTCTAGGTCGCAGCGACTGCGGATGCCGGTGCTGGCCAAAGGAAGACCGCGGTCCAGGCCGAGCCCGACACGTTCGATGAGCGAGCAGGTGGTGCCGGGCGAAGCTGTCGCGGAGGTGGGTGCCGCGACAGGCCTTCCGGTGTCGCCGGCGGGGACACTTCCGGCGATGACACCGAGGGTCGACGCAAGCAGCAGCACGATGGCGAGTGCACCCGCAACTCTGCGAACGCGGTAGCCGTATCCAGCGAGCAGTCCCCACAGTGAGTGGACGCAGCGGGCGAACCGGCCGCCGAGATCGCCTCGGGCTCGCAAGTCGTCCTGTTGAGCGCGGAGAATGGTGCGGGCCTCGTTGTCGTGTCCGTACGACTTGAGCAGGAGCGCGAGTTGCTGGTACGGCTGCGGACTGTAGCCGGAGGTGTGGTAGCGCAGTAGGTGGCGCCATTGATCTGAGTCGACGTCAGGGAAGTACGTGTAGGTTAAGCCGGCGAAGTCGACTTCTGCGGCCAATGTCTCGTGCTCCCGGTTATCCGTGCAGACAGTTCTGGGGGAGAGGGCTACCTCGTTCGCCTTGGCGACAGCAAGGTTGAGGACTTTGCGATTCTTGTCGACCAGTTCGATGCCGGTGGGGTCGAGCTTGCCTTCGACAACGGCTCTCGTGAGGTCGATGGAGCCGTCGAATTTTGCCTCCTTGCTGAAGTCGATGTTGTTGTGGACGTGCAGTCGTTCCGCGGACAGGGATGGGCCGGACCGGTTGGTGATCTGCGCCTTGGTGCCGACGAGCTGGGCGCCGATCTTTGCGCCTGTCAAGCGGACTGCGCCGTCAGCCCCTTCTCCTCGGGCGATGAATCCGTCACTGAGGTAGAGGGTCTCGCCTATCTGGATGTCACGAGCCGAGATCGCCGGTCCTGTGGTGTTGGTGACTTCTGCGCTGGACGCGTCCAGCTCTCCCTCGATGCGGGCACCGGTCATGCGGATCGCTCCACGCTCCCCGTGGCCTGACGCTTGAAGCCCGCCTGTCATGGACAGGTCGCCTGTGATCTGGATGCCGTCAGCGGAGAAGGCGGGGCCCGCGTCGTTGGTGAGTCGTGCGCCGTCAAGGGTGAGTCTGTTGCCGAGGTTCGCCGAGCGGAGACGGATGGTGCCGGCTGGTCCGTGTCCGACGGCTTCGAACGGTGCGGACATGAAGACCGCGCCATCGACGGTGATCTGCTCGCCGACGAAGGCCGGCCCTGAATTGTTGATGAGTTCGGCTTGCGTCAGGATCAGCTGGCCGCCGACGTGGGCTTCGGCCAGACTGAGGGTCCCGTTGTCTCCCGCGCCGCTCGCGAAGAAGTGCTCCTTGAGGCAGAGCGAGCCGTCCACACGGAGCCGGTCCGCGGCGAGTGCCGATGCACTCTTGCTGGTGAGCTGTGCGCCGGACAGGTTGAGCTTGCCGTGAATATGCGCGGCGATCAGTTCGACGGCGTTGCCAGTGGCTGCTTCCACGGTGAAGCCGCGGTCGAGGTCGACTTTGGCGTCGACCTCGAGGCCGTTCGCCGTGAGCTGTGGCATGTGGGAGCCGGTGAGGGACAGCCACGGGAGGTGCGCGTCCTCCAGTATCACTCCGTTGTCGAACGCGCACCTGATGAAAGCCAAACCGACTTGAGGGCGGATGTGCCGCAGATCAACCTCGCCGGTGATCCTCGCACCGACTACGCGAATCCCCCTTGGGTCCAGTCCGCGAGTGTCTGTGCGGAGGATCTCACGAATCAGGTGCGCGGACAGGTGATGCCCAGGGTCTTGACTGACTCGCAAGGACTCGGGAGGGAGCGTGCTGACGCGGAACTCGGTCCCGTTTTGTGCAGCTGCGAGGAGCGGATCGGGCACGTTGCTTGCCATACGGGGGAGTCGCGAGTATGGATTGGTTGCGTAACGCTCTGTCTGAATGGTGATCGTTTCGATACCGAGCTCACCGCGTGCCTTGACTCATCACTCGACAACGACGGTGCCCACATGTCGAGTCTCGATCTCGCCGATCGTCCTTTGAGAAGTCACTGGATGAAGGATGGGTAGATGCACATCATGGAGCTGTATCGACGGGCGCAAGAGGAGTTCGACGCCGTGCTCGGGGACGTCCGCCCTGATCAATGGGACTCGCCATCGGCGTGTGCCGGATGGACGGTCCGGGACGTCGTCGGTCACGTGGTCTGGGGTCAGCGGCAGATGCGCGCTTGGGCACTGGACGAGGAGTACGACGAGCGGGCAGGTGCTCCTGGTGCGCTGACGCCCGGTGTCCTGGCCGGTGGAGATCCCGTCGAGGTTTGGAGAGAAGCCCGGGCGGTGTCAGTAGGGTCTTTGACTGACGAGGCTCTTGCGCGGCAGGTCTCGATCGTCGGCATCGGCGAGGTGCCGCTCGCCGGCGTGCTGAGCTTGTTGATCACCGATCACGTGCACATACATGGGACATCGCGCACGGACTCGGGAAGGACATCCGATTGCATGATGAGCTGATCGATGCGGCGTGGGACTGGGCACGATCCAACATCGTGCGACGGCCGGGGTTCTTCGCACCGGCGGAGACTCCGCCGGCTGGAGCCGACAGGCAGACGCAAATGCTGGCGTTCCTGGGACGGGCGCCCTGGGTCGAGGTTTCGGCCTGACTTCGGAGTCAGCTCGGCGACGTGCGTCGCCTCCTGTCGAGTCAGACAAGGTGCCAACGCGCAGCCGTGGTGCGACGACGCGAAGAGCGGGAAGATGGAACCGCCGTTATCGTGATTGCCCACGAACGGGGCTTCATGGCGGCCCATGAAAGGTATTCGCAACCACTTCTGCTTAGGGGCGGCCTTGTACCTCCAAGAACTCATGACGACCGTGCGGACCACCATGACGGTGAAGACCGCCTTCGGTGAACCATTGGAGCGGGACGGAGTCACCCTCATCCCCGTCGCGCTCGTCAGCGGTGGTGGGGGAGCGGGCGGAGGCGAAGACGAGAAAGGTGCGTCTGGGGACGGAGGCGGATACGGGATGTGCGCCCAGCCGGTCGGCATGTACGTCATCACGAACGGGCGTGTCCGTTTTCGTCCTGTCATCAATGTCAACCAGCTCGTGTCCAGCGTGGGAAAGGCCGTCGCGGTCGCGATGTTCGTGCGTGCGAGAGTGGTTCGAGCCCGCACCAAGAAGCGGCTTCGTGACACGCATTAGGAGTACTCGCGATGGTCCGTGCCGAGAGCGGCGAGGGACAGAGCCGACTCGACGTCGTCGGTGACTGCGTCATGCTGGAACCGCACGTCATGCTCGAGACGGCGGTCGACGCGAGAACGAGCGGGATTCTCGACCGTTTCCCGCTTCACCTGGTGGGTTGGAGGCCCCGGACGACCATCGTCCCCGGCAGCTTGGCCAGTGCTGAAGGCCATCTGCGGGCTGAGTTTCGGACAGCCGATGCCGACGGCACCAGCGCGGTCGCCTGCCAGTGGCCTGCGAGGGAACTGCCCAATGACATGCGGTTGATGTGTCAAAGCCCGTACGACGTCGTAGAGGGTCGGGATGCCGACGGAAGCACGATCTTCCGTCGGCGAGCCAGTTCGCTCCTGGCCGAGGCCCTTGCGGGTGCCAGCGAGCCGGAGCGCGCGGATGTCGGCGGTCGGTTCCTCGACCTCGGAGTTCGATACGTGGGTAGGGCATTCACCAGTACGACGCGCGCGGGAGCGTTCAGCAGCCTGATCACTCACCCCACTTTGGTGGAATCACTTCGTGATGTGCCGGATGACGTGGAGGCCTGGCTTGTCCTCGTTGAGCTAGACCCAGAACCAACGGTCATGCGGGATTCTGACGACGCAGCGGCGGAATTGGTGGGACTGACGGCGTCCGCGCTGGTCGACTACTTCCAGCCACCGTTGAACAGGGCATCTGCGGGACCGAGAGATGCGACGCCCAACAACGTGGTCGACCTCCGCATGACCACCGAAAGGGTCGGCGCGCGTCTGTTTTCGAAGGTCGCATCACCAGCGTTCACGCACCGAGTCGTGTACTCGGCGGGTACGAGCCGCTACTCGAGCGTCGGCGACGACATCGAGTCATTTCCGGCCTCCTGAACGTCTTATTCGACGGCAGACCGCTCGACGACGGGATGGCCGGCCGCCTTCCAGGCGGCGAACCCGCCGACGACGTCACCGACTGCGCGCAGACCGACCGCGGACATGACCTGGTGAGCGGCGAGACTCGAGGTATAGCCCTCATTGCACAGCAAGATGACCTCTTGGTCGTAGTCCTCGTACGCCAGTTCCTTCAGACGCCAGGAGCTCGTGACGTCGAGGCGCCATTCGAGAACATGCCTTGACACTGCGATCGCACCTGGGATGTCGCCGTTACGAAGGCGAAACTCCAGCGGCCGGAGGTCGATGAGCAGAGCGCCGCCACGTAGCCGCTCAGCAGCCGCGTCCGGCTCGTAGCGGGTGATGTTCTCACGTACCCGCTCCAGCAACCCCGAGATCGTGTCCATGGTCTTCATCATGCACTGGCGTAGCGGTCGGCTGCCTCGTCTACGAGGTCCGCGGTGTCGGGTTCGGGGCTTTCGGTCGGGATACGCCGGAGGTGGTAGAGCCCGTCGCGTACGAGGCAGTAGAAGTTCATGCTGGTCAGGGGTGGGGAGTACACGTGGATGGAGACCGCCGGAACAGCGTTCGCGGCGACAAGGTTGTGCAGGTATCGCGGACCGAAGAAGGCACCGCCACCGGCTCGGTGACGTCTCGTCGTCAGCTTGCCACCGGTCACCGAGCCGAAGTCTTCGAGTAGTTCGCCGTCGATGACGGCGAAAGCTCCGCTGCTCCCACCGTGGTCATGGAGCAGAGTGTCCTGCCCGTAGTCCCAGCAGATCAGCCACACCTCGACGAGGTGATCCCGGTAAAGCCGCGCGTAGTGGCGGCGAGCGAGGTCGAACTCGACCTCCTGGTCCCAGAGTCCACGGTGATCGCCGATCCGCCGGGCCGTCTCGAGCAGGCTGCGCTGCGACACGGAGGCGGCGGCACCCGGGACGTTCACCAGTTCACTGATCGTCGGCATGTCGGACAGGGATGCCATCAACCGCTCCCTTCACCTCCAGACGCTCGGTGCCGATCCGCCGGCCGAAGGCATGAAGCCGCAGGCCTGCCGCGCCGAGCTGAGCCGGGTCGAGGACGTTCCGTGTGTCGACGACGAGGTCGCCTTCCATCAGCTGGTCGATGAGGTGCCAGTCAAGCTCCTGGAACTCGTTCCATTCGGTCAGTACCGCGAGAGCATGCGCTCCTTTGGCGGCCTGATACGGGTCATCGACCGCGAGCGGCGCCTGTGGTGTGCCGCGGACCGTGGGATCGAACGCCGTCACTTCGGCGCCGAGTTCCCCGAGTCTTCGCGCGATGGCGAGAGCAGGCGAATCCCGGAGATCACCGGTTCCCGCCTTGAACGTCAATCCCAAGACTCCGATCCGGGGACGGCCGGGGCCGTCGCCCAGCAAGGCGAGAATCCGCCGCGCCATACGATCTTGGTGGGCCGCGTTGAACCGCACAGCGGCGTCCAGGACATCGAAATCGACATCGGCGGCCTTGGCCGTGGCCAGCAGGGCACGTGAGTCCTTCGGCAGGCACGAACCACCCCAGCCAGGCCCTGGACGTAAATGCGCCGGCCCGATGCGTGGGTCGAGGCCCATCACGTGCGCGACATCGAGTGCGTCTGTGCCGGTCGACTCGCACAGTGCGGCGATCGAGTTGATGTACGACAACCTCACCGCCAGGTAGCAGTTGGAGGCGTACTTCGCCATCTCCGCGGTACGCCGGTCCGTCGTCACGGTCGTGACATCCGGGCTCCGGTACAGCCCCACAACGAGTTCCGCCGTGCGGGGATTCTGGCAGCCGACGACGATCCGGTCCGGGTTGAGAAAGTCCTGGACGGCATGACCTTCACGGAGGAACTCGGGGTTGCTGACGACTTCGACGTCACTTCGACGGAGCCGGATCACGAGGTCGTCACCTGTGCCGACCGGCACGGTCGACTTCACCACCACGACCGCCCCCGAACGCAGATGCGCCCGTACCTGTCCCGTCACGTGCTGCAGAGTGCTGACGTCCGCCTGCCCTGATGATGTCGTCGGTGTGGGGAGGCAGAGGAACACGATGTCGGCGTGCCGAGAGACCTCGATCAGGTCGTCGGTGAAGGAGAGCTTGCGCCGGAGTATGCCCTCGAGGACGAGCTCGCTCAGTCCTGGCTCGAGAATCCCGACTTCGCCGCGGCGAAGTGCGGCCAGTTTGTCGTGGTCGTTGTCGACGCAAGCGATCCGGTGTCCAAGGCTGGCCAGACACGCCGCGGTGGTCAGCCCGACATAACCTGCCCCGACCACCGCGATGTTCCGATCAACCATCGCTTCGCGCCGAGACCGTCAAACGGGGCGTCCTGTCCGCGTACCAGTCGACGGTACGCCGGATGCCAGCGCGCACCGATGTTCGCGGTTGCCAGCCGAGTAGCGACTGTGCCAGTGAGATGTCCGGTCGACGGCGGACCGGGTCATCGGTACGTGGTGCGGTGTGAGCGAATCGCGGCTCGGTACCCGTCGTCGTGGCGATCACGCGGGCGACCTGTTCGACCGTGTACTCCTCGGGATTTCCGAGGTTGATCGGTCCGCGGACGTCACTTTCCATCAGGAGCACGATGCCGTCCACGAGATCGTCGACGTAGCAGAGCGAGCGGGTTTGTTGCCCGTCACCGTGAATCGTGAGCGGCAGGCCGGTGAGCGCCTCGGAGATCAGTTGCGGAATCAAGCGTCCGTCGTCGGCGCGCATACGGGGTCCGTAGGTGTTGAAAAAACGCGCGATGGCGATGTTCGTTCCGTGTTGGCGGTGGTAGGCCATCGCGAGCGCTTCGGCGTATCGTTTGGCCTCGTCGTAGACGGAACGGACACCGACAGGGTTGACGTTGCCCCAGTAGGACTCCACCTGCGGGTGTACCTCAGGCGTGCCGTAGACCTCCGAGGTCGAGGCGAGGACGAACCGCGCGTCGTTCCTCCACGCCAGCTGTAATGCCCAATCGGTGGCGTACGCGCCGATCTGAAGGATTCGAATGGGAATCCTGTCGAAGTCGACAGGAGACGCCGGCGACGCGAGATGGATGACGTAGCGCGGATGCACCGTCGTGAGAAGATCCGCTGTCGCTTGGCTCGGTATCTCGGCGTTCACGAACTCGAACGCCGGATCGGACATCAGCGGCTCGATGTTCTCGATGACGCCGGTCGAGAGGTCATCGACGCAGACGACCTCTCGACCCGACGACAGCAGGCGCTCACACAGGTGCGAGCCCAGAAAGCCGGCGCCGCCGGTCACGAGGACCGGCGAGCCTTGGCCGTTACGACCGCCCATAGGGCTCTCCCCCAGAGAGAATCCGGACCTACGCAGGAAGAATGCGTTCGAACTTGATCGGCAGCGTTTCGATGGCGTGGACGGCGTCGGGCATGTACTTCGGCGGATCGGCCTCAAGCTCGGGACCGACGAGCCTCTTCGCCATCGTCGCGAGTGCGATCTGGCCTTGCATCCTCGCCAGGGAAGCGCCGAGGCAGAAGTGGATCCCCGCACCGAACTCGAGGTGGTGATTGTTGGCTCGCACGATGTCGAACTTGTCGGGATCAGGGAAGCGCGCGCCATCACGGTTCGCGGCGCCGAGCCACAGCAGGATCATCTGGCCCTTGGTGACCTTGCTGCCGTTGATTTCCAGATCCTCCAAGGCGTAGCGCCTCGTGAACTGGATCGGCGAGTCGTAGCGGAGAACCTCCTCGACCGCGGACGGAGCCTGCACCGGGTTCTCCCGCAGCTGCCGCAGTTGGTCGGGATTCCGCAGCAGTGCGAGCATGCCGTTGGAGATCAGGCCGACGGTGGTTTCGTGGCCTGACACCACGAGGAGCCGGCAGGTGTCGTTGACCTCGTCGAGAGTCAGTTCTCCCCGATCCGCTGCGGCGATGAGCGTCGTCAGGAGATCGTCGCCGGGGTTCTTGCGCTTCTTCTCGATCTGCGCTTCGAAATACAGTGTGAACTCATCCTGCTGCTGCATGCTGTAGGTCGCGCAGGCGCCTGCTGTGGTCGGCGCTTCGAAATCGCAGCACAGCTGCGACCGCGTCCAGGGCTTGACCTCCCCCAGGTGGTCGGCGGCATCGACGCCGATGATCTGGCTGATCAAGGTGATCGGGAGCGGGAATGCGAGATCGTTGATCAGTTCGAAGCCGCCCTTGGCAGCAGCGGCGTCCAGGTACTCGTCGACGAGCCGCTGAACGGTGGGCCGTAGCGTCTCCATGCGCTTGGTGCTCAAGGAATCGCTGACCAGACCGCGAAGGCGGGTGTGGCCCGGTGGGTCTCGGTGCAGGAACGACCGCTGGTTCATGGTGGAGACCAATTCGGGCGGAACCTCTCCGCTGGCCACCATGTTCTGCTGGGATTTGCCGTTACGGTCGTCCGCGCTGACCTTGTTCGAGCGCAGAACGGTGGAAACATCGTCGTACGACGTGAAAACAATGGCATCACCGGCCAGGTGAACCGGTCGTTCCGCAAGGATCCGCTGGTAAAGCGGGTACGGATTCATCATCGTCGCATGATCGGCGAACATGTCGATGATCGATGGACCGTCAGCGGCGGACCAGGGGAGGTCCTCCTGCTTCGTGCCGGGATACAGCTTCTCTTCGAGCATCGACATAGCAGCGCCCCATCCGACTATGTTTCAGAGATCTTTGGAAGACTGTCGAAGCCGAGGCTATCCGCGCGGTTCGAAAGCGTCAACGGGAGATCGCGGGCTCGGGGACGACGGCGGGGCTCCTCGGCTTGCGCCCTAGTCGCTATCCGTGACCTCGCGCAGTTGCGCCAGCACGCCGGTCAGAGTCGCATCGAAAAGAGTCAGATCGTCCTGCGGCATCGCCGCGAACAGTCGCTGCGCGAACTGCCGATGGTCTTCGTTCATGGCTTTCGCCGCACGCCGGGCCTTCGCGGTGATCGACACCATCGTCGCCCTACGGTCCGTCGGATGCGGATTGCGATCGACGAAGCCACCTTCCTGAAGTGCGTCGAGCAGGCCGGTGACGTTCCTCGGCGTGACGTTGAGCGCCTGGCTGAGCTCGCGCTGGGTCATCGGGCCCCGATGGAAGAGTTCCCAGACAACCGTGGCCCGTGCACGGGTCAGGCCCCGCTCGGCGAGCGAGTGCTCGATGTAGCCGGCCATCAAGACGCTGAGCTCGAACAAGCGGTCCAGCGTGCTGTCCGCATCGGCGGGCGCAGTGGTCGCCCCTGACGCGGAGCTGAGTTCATTGTGTATGGACTTCACGATGTAGTAGCCTCCGTGGGTATGTTAGCGAACGGCGACGGCAGGATCGTGGTCTCCGGCCTCACGAAGGCGTTCGGTGCGGTCAAAGCGGTCGACGACCTCAACTTCACGGTCGAGCCCGGCACTGTCGCCGGGTTCCTGGGGCCCAACGGTGCGGGCAAGACCACGACGCTGCGGATGGTCGTCGGGCTGGTCAAACCCGACTCTGGTTCGGCCACGATCAACGGTGTGTCCTATGCCGCGATGCCCTCGCCCAATAGCCAGGTCGGGGCGGTTCTGGAGGCGTCGGGATTCCATCCTGGCCGTAGCGGTCGCCAGCATTTGAAAACGTACTGCCTGGTCAACGGTTACCCCGGGCGTCGTGCCGACGAGGTCCTCGAGCTCGTCGGGCTGACGTCCGCGGCGAAGCGCTCGGTCAAGGGATACTCACTGGGCATGCGACAACGTCTCGCACTCGCCGCGGCCCTGCTGGGCGACCCCCAGGTCATGATCCTCGACGAACCGGCCAACGGGCTGGACCCGGAAGGCATCGTCTGGATGCGCGGGCTGCTCCGGGAATTCGCCGCCAAGGGACGGACCGTCCTGGTGTCCAGCCATGTCCTCACCGAGATGCAACAACTGGTCGACCACGCGGTGATCATCAACAAGGGCAGGCTTGTCCGGCAAGGCACGCTGGGGGAGTTGTCCGAGAAATCCGGTGGTGTCGTCGCTCGTACGCCCGATCCGGACAAGTTGATCGACGCACTGCGACGAGCCGGCCATGACGCCAGCCGAGCATCGGACGGCCGGGTCGAGATCAACGGTGCCGATACGGCGCGAGTCGGCCATATCGCCTTCGTGGAGGGTGTCGAGATCCACGAGCTGTTCGAGCGTCGGAGCGATCTCGAGCGCGTGTTCTTCGAACTGACAGCAGGCGGCTACGAGGGCAGGGTCCTCGCGATGCCCGGGGTGGGATGACATGGGACGGTTGATCACCGCCGAGTTTCAGAAGCTCTTCG
This sequence comes from Amycolatopsis sp. TNS106, assembly GCF_019330265.1. NCBI lineage: Bacteria > Bacillati > Actinomycetota > Actinomycetes > Pseudonocardiales > Pseudonocardiaceae > Amycolatopsis > Amycolatopsis sp. TNS106. The sequence continues at coordinate 1,807,217 of NZ_CP024972.1, forward strand.
CGACCCGGCTTTGGCTGGTCTTGCTCATCGGGTCCATCGGGATCTCGGTCCTGTACGCGAGTCTGGCCATCGCGTTCGCCGACAGTCCGGGAAATCCGACTCCACCTCTGTCCACAAAGGAAGGACAGGGTACGGTTTTCGCCACCGCGCAAGGAGCGAGCACCCTGGTCGCGGTTCTGGGCGCGATCGGGCTGACCGGCGAGTTCCGGCACAAGACCGCCACCGCGACATTCCTGGCGACCCCGAAGCGCGGCCGGATCGTGATCGCGAAACTGATCACCTACTGCGTCGTCGGGATCGGCTACGCGGTCCTCTGCTTCGCCGCCGTGGCCGCGGTCGCGGTCCCTTGGCTCTCCGCGAAGGGCATCACCGTCGTCATGGACGGCAAGCTGGAGATCTTCGCCGGCGTCGTGGCGTCGATCGCGATTTTCGCGGCTGTCGGTGTCGGCTTGGGGGCGCTGATCCGCGATCAAGTGGCGACGGTTGTTGGCCTGCTCATCTATCTCTTCATCGTCGAGCCGATCCTGACCCGGGTGACCGCGTTGGAGAGCTGGACGAAGTACTTACCCGGTGCGGCGGAAGACGCTCTCACTCAGGTGACCCAAAGTAATCAACATCTTTTGGCGCCGACGCTGGGCGGAGTAGTGCTACTCGCGTACGGCGTAGTCTTCGCGGTCGCCGGCACCTTCCTGGCAGTTCGGCGTGACGTCACGTGACCATGGCAGGCCTCCGGCAACTCGTGCGGCAGCATTATTCCCTCGATCGTCCGTGAGCCTGGACACATGATTGGGCGATGGCTAGTCTGACGTTCGTCCAGAGACTTTTGGAGTACGGACGCTGAGGGGTTTCGCGGGGCGAACGAAAGCATGGGGGTTTGTCCTTTGCCCGGGGGTCATCGTGGGCCGGCTCGGCGAGATGGGGTGGTGTCTGGCGTGTCCGCAGACTATGCAGCATCGCTGGAATCTGTCATCAGTAACGTTGTCGCCCCGCAGGCGGTGGAAACCGACCGCAGTGGTGAATTCCCGCGGAATTCCGTGGAAGCATTGGGGAAAGCGGGAATTCTCGGCCTGTTGAGTTCGGCTGATGTGGGCGGCGGGAGTGGAAGCCTCGCCGATGGCGCGGTCGTCATCGAAAAGCTCGCGTCGAACTGTGGTTCGACGGCGATGGTCGTTCTCATGCATTACGCCGCGACGGCGATTCTCGAGGCGCACGGTAGCGAGGAAATCAGGCGCGCCATCGCGGCCGGGGATCATCTCACCACACTGGCGTTCTCGGAATCCGGTTCACGCAGTCATTTCTGGGCTCCGATGAGCTCGGCGACGAGTGACGGTAACGGAAAAGTGGAACTCAACGCGAGTAAGAGCTGGGTGACCGCGGCCGGGCAGGCGGACAGCTATGTGTGGTCCAGCAGGCCGATCAGTGCCGAAGGGTCGATGACGTTGTGGTCGGTTCCGTCCGCCTCCGATGGTTTGACCGTGCGCGGAAAGTTCGACGGACTCGGCCTTCGTGGGAATGCCTCCAACCCCGTGGCGGGTGAATCGGTGGAGGTTTCCAAGGGTGCGATGCTCGGTGAAGACGGTGCGGGTCTGGATATCGCGCTGCAGACCGCGCTGCCGTACTTCCTCGTGCTCAACGCCGCGTTCTCGCTGGGGTTGATGCAGGCACAGATCGCCGAGGCCGGCGAGCACCTCAAGAACACACAACTGGCTCACCTCGAGCAAACCCTGGCTGAACAGGAACATCACCGCACGCAGTACGCCCGTCTGCTGACCAAGGTCGACGAGGTCCGCGCGTTCCTGCAGGACACCTTGCAGGCTCTGGGTTCCGGCCGCGCCGACGCGACTCTGCGGGTCTTGCAGGTGAAGGCAGTCGCCGCCGAGGCGGCGAGTGAGGTCTCCGACGGTGTCATGCGGCTCTGCGGAGGTTCCGCCTTCCGGAAGGAACTCGGCGTCGAGCGCCGGTTCCGTGATTCGCTCGCCGCGCGCGTCATGGCACCGACCACTGAGGCCTTGCGTGACTTCGTCGGACGGGCCGCGCTCGGCCTGCCGCTGTTCTGAGGGGAAGTAAATGACACTGTTGATGGGCGCCGTCGCATACGACCCGAAGGTGGTCACCATCTGGGGAGGATTCCGGTCCTGGCTCCAGGCTCGTGGGCTGCCGTTCGACTTCATCCTCTATTCGCACTACGAACGGCAGGTCGAGGATCTCGTCGACGGAAAGATCCACGCGGCGTGGAACTCGCCGCTGGCGTGGCTTCGTACCGAGCGCCTCGCGAAGGCGAAGGGCCGCACCGTGAGCCCACTCGTCATGCGGGACACAGACCGCGACCTCACGTCGGTCTTTTTGGTTCGCAGCGATTCCCCGTATGAAAAGGTGTCCGACCTCAAGGGACAGGCAGTCGGTCTGGGCGCCATCGACTCGCCTCAAGCGACGCTGGTCCCGCGATCGTTCCTCCGCGAAGCCGGCTTGACTCCCGGTGAGGACGTCACCATCCGACGCTTCGACGTCGGCGTGGGCCTTCATGGTGACCACATCGGCGGCGAACGAGATGCCGCTCGCGCTCTGCTCGCCGGTGACATCGAAGCCGCGGCCATCATCGACGTGAACCATCTGCTGTTCAGCCGGGAAGGGACACTGCCTGCGGGCAGCACCCGGGTTCTCGCCCAAACTCCGACCTATGATCACTGCAACCTGAGCGTCATCGACTCGGCCCCGGCCGACTTGGTCAAGAAGTTCGGTGACCTTCTGCTGTCGATGTCCTACGCCGACCCGGAAGTGCGGCCACTGCTCGACCTCGAGGGCTTGAAGATGTGGTACGAGGGCCGCCGCAGCAACTACTCCCTGCTCGAAACCGCGGTGGAGGAGGAAAGCTTCTACGACGCCGGCGGCAGCGTAACTGCCGAGGAGTACACCCCATGACAGCAGCACCTGGAGTTCTCGACCTGGAGAATCTCGGCTTCGAACGCGGCGCTCACCTTCTGGTGCAGCAGGCTCTGAAGGAGATGCACCCGGGACAGGAACTCGGCGTCACCGGCGCGGATCCGGCCTTGACCGTGCACCTTGAAGCCTGGTGCAGGCAGAACGGTCACCGGGTCCGCCAGGCGGTCGACACGGACTTCGGTGTCCGGGCTTGGGTTGTTCGCGGGCGAGCGGATCTGGACAGGTGGGCCGGTGCCCAGCGCGCAGGCTCCCCGGGCATCGACGGGATCGTGGAGAATCCTCCGGCGGACTGGGGGCTCGCCGCCCGCGGTGCGCTGATCGAAAGCGGTGGGCCACAGACACCGTTTGACATCACCCATCGCGATCTCGTGTGGGCGGAGATCGCGCCGGCGCTGTACGCCAACGCCGCGTCGGCGCAGTGGGATCCGAACACCGCGATCGACTGGAAGGCCGATTTCACCCTGCAGCCGGAGATCGAGCAGGCGGTCGTCCAGGTTATGACCTACCTGATCGAGAACGAACAGGCCGCTCTCGTCATCCCGTCGAAGTTGCTGGCCCGGGTTCATCCGCACTTCCGTGAAGTGCTGCAGTTGCTGGCCGTCCAGGCCGCGGACGAGGCGAGACACATGGAGGTCTTCACCCGCAGAGCCCTGCTGCGCGGTGGTGAGATGGGCACGTCCTCGGTCAGCGGGCGTGAGTCATTGTCGACGTTGCTCGAAGAGGCCGAGTTCTCGATGGCCTCGTTTCTGTTGTCGGTGCTGGGCGAGGGAAGCTTCCTCAACCTGCTGGAGTTCCTCGACAAGAACGCGCCCGATCCGGTCACCCGCCAGGTGACCAGAATGGCGCGCCGGGACGAGGCCAGGCACGTCGCGTTCGGCGTCGCGCACCTTCAGCATCAGGCGGAGCTGGATCCAGGTGTTCGGCACCGGATGCGTGCGGCGGTCGAGCGGCGTTACGAGTCTCTGGTCGATACCTCCGGCCTCAACCAGGATGTCTTCGACTCGCTGGTGATACTCGCGGCAGGTGACTGGACTCCCGCGGCGATCGCCAAGGGATACGACGCGGTCATGAAACTGCAGTCCGAAATGGACGATGGCAGGCAACGCCGCTTGGTCCATCTCGGCTTCCCATCGAGCGAGGCCGCGGACTTGTCCGCGTTGCACACCAAGAATTTCATGTAGTACGAGGCTCGGTGGAGGCCGTCGCGACTGCTCGGAGCAGTCGCGACGGCCTCTGCTCGCTGGAAAAGAGGGATATATGTACGACGTCATCGTCGTGGGTGGCGGCATCGCGGGGTTGAGCGCGGCTCAGGTGCTCGGCCGAGCGCACCGGAACACACTTGTGATCGCGGGAGGAGAGCCGCGGAACGCCTCCGCCGAAGCCGTTCACGGGGTGGTGAGCCGCGACGGCACGCCGCCCGGGGACTTCGCCCGCGAGGCGAGGGCCGAGCTCGAGAAGTATTCGAGTGTGACCGTTCGCCGCGACAGCGCCGTCACCGTCGATGGGGGACGCGGCGATTTCGTCATCCAGCTGGGGAGCGGCGAGATCGTCGGAGGGCGGCGCCTGATCCTGGCCACCGGGGTCACGGACGATCTCCGGGCGATCGAGGGCCTCTCCGAACGCTGGGGACGTTCGGTCTTGCACTGCCCGTACTGCCATGGTTGGGAGGTTTCAGGCGGTGCCTTGGCGGTCGTCGCGCTGTCCGTCCTGGACGCCTACATGGCTGCCCACCTGACACAGTGGAGCAAAGACGTACTGTTCTGCGTGAACGGCGTCGAGCTGTACGAGTCCCAGTACGTCACACTCAACTCCGCCGGAGTCCGGGTTCACCCGGGCAAGGTCGTCCGGCTCGGTGGAGACGGTCCGGGCCTCGGAACCATCGAGTTCGAAGACGGGCAGGTCGTCACCCGCGATGCGCTATTCGTCCAGGCACCCACTCGCCAGCGCAGCAATCTGCCCGCCGACCTCGGCTGTGATCTGCACGACGACGGAACCGTCGCCGTGGATGAACTGGGGAAGACGTCCATCGACGGTGTCCACGCCGTCGGGGACATGGCGAGGAGGCAAACCCAGGAGCCGGGCCTCACTTTCGTGGCGACCGCGATGGGCGACGGCGTACTGGCGGCGATCGCGGTCAACCGGGAGTTGTTCTTCACCTCACTCGAGTTCGGCTAGTTCGGCTAGTGGTGTTTCTGGCCGGTGGGTGCCGCGGGCCAGAATCGCGCGCAAGTGTCGGTACACCGCCTCGATCTCCGGTACGTCGAAGCGGGCGGCGTTGTACATGAATTCGCCGGCGAGAGAACCGTCAGACGGCCGCCTGTGCAGGTAGATGAACAGGTCGGCGGGAGGCATGTCCACTTCGCCCGAACGGTCAGGCCACCACGGCGCGACGTCGACCGGGCCAGCGAGACCGGGCAGCCGCACGGTTCCGGTCTGATCGTCGACCCACTCGAGCGCGATGCCCTGGGTGCCCATGTTGTTGACGGTGGCGAACTCGGAGATCGACGCCATTTCGGTCAACGGCAGTGTCTGGTGATCCCAGGCCTCACGCATGCCATCACGGACTCGTCCTACGACCTCCGCGAACGAAGGGCTGCCCACGAGGCTCGTCGGGAACATCATGCCGTGAACGAAACAGCCGACCACGTTCTCCAGCTCCGGCCGCGTCCGCCCGCCCACCGGCGCCGAAACGGTGATCACATCCTCCCGGACCCTGGCCCACACCATCGCCTGGACAGCGGCCATCAGTACGGCGAAAACCGTCGTCCGCTCGCGCCGAGCCAGGCCGGTGGCGGCGTCAAGGATTTCCGCCTCGAAGGCCACCGGGTGGACACGACCCCGCATCTCGTTGAGCGGCACCGGAGGCTTGGAGCTCGGGAGCTGCATGGGTGGCGCACCAGCCATACGACGGCGCCAGTAGTCGGCGGTCGCTTGGAGACGGTCACCACTGAGGTGAACGCGTTGCCAGGCAGCGAAGTCGAGGTAGTCGACCGACAGCGGTGGTAGCTCCGCCGGCAGACCGATCACTGCGCCACGGTAGAGCTCCAGCAGGTCACGATGCAGCAGCATCATCGACCAGCCGTCACACACCATGTGGTCCAGTCCTAGGTGCAGGACGAAATGCTCGTCCGTGATCTTCACGAGCGCCGCGCGGTGAAGCGGGCGATCCGCCAGCGGGTCGAACGTGGCCACTACGTCATCGCCGAGAATGCGCGCCACTTCACTCATGGCGGCATCCGCGGGAAGGCCGGTGAGGTCGTACTCGACGACAGGCGTCGCGACTTCGTCCAGCACTCGCTGCACGATTTGCCCGTTCGCGCCCTGTTCGAACGTGGAACGGAGCGCGGGGTGCCTGGTCGTCAGAGCGGATAAGGCCTGGCGTAACGCGGAGAGATCCAAGGAACCGTGGAACGACAGAGACATGCGCGGGACGTACTGGGTGTTTCCCGGCGTCATCGCGTTCAGAATCTGGATCATTTCCTGCGCGAAGGTCAGGGCGACGGGTTCGGCACGGTCGATGTGGGGCACCGGCGGAAGTCCATCGGCAGGCAGCTTCCGCTCGAGGTAATCGGAGAGTTCGCCGACGGTGGGTTTGTCGAAGATCGTGCCGATCGGGACGTCGATGCCGTCGCGGTGCAGCGCGGAGGCGAGCCGCATGCTGGTCAGCGAGTCACCACCCAACTCGAAGAAGTTGTCCTCGAGCCCGACCTCGTCGACACCGAGGGTCGAGGCCCAGACGGACGCCAGCCGGGCTTCCAGTTCGGTTCTCGGAGGGGTCGCCCGCATCGCGGCAGGCGAGGATGGCCGGGTCAGCGCGGGCAGGGCTGAGCGGTCGACCTTGCCGTTGGCACTGAGGGGAAGTTCCTCCAGCGGCACGAAGACCGCGGGAATGAGGTATTGCGGCAGGCGTTCGGTGAGGTGGTCGCGGAGTTTCTTGCCGGATACGGCGGTCGGCGTGACGACGTAGGCGACCAGGCGTTTGTCGGTCTGTCCTCGGGCGATGACCGTCACGGCGGCCACGCTGGGGTGTTCGAGCAGGGCCGCTTCGACTTCACCCGGTTCGATGCGGAATCCGTGGATCTTGACCTGGCCGTCCAGCCTTCCGAGGAAGCGGATGACTCCTTCGCGGTCATAGCGGCCGAGGTCACCTGTTCGGTAGATCCGTTCGCCGGTGAGCGGGCAGGAGACGAAGGCGGCTCTGGTGCGATCACCGTCCCGCCAGTACTCGCGGGCCAAACCTCGGCCTGCGATGCAGAGTTCGCCCGGCACTCCGGCGGGGACCGGCTCGAGCGCGGCGTTCAAAATCCGGAACCGTTGGTTGTCGAGCGGCGTGCCGTAGGGGATGGAATCCCACGTCGTGTCCACCTGGTCGATCGGATAGCTGATCGACCAGATCGACGCTTCGGTCGCCCCGCCCAGGCTTACGACCGCGGCGTCGGGTGCCAGTTTGCGGAATCGGCCGGGCAACGAGACGGGAATCCAGTCACCGCTCAGCAACGCGAGCCGGACCGAGCTGAAGTCTGGTGCCGCGTTCTGGGCGTGGTCGACCAAAACGTCCAGCACAGCGGGTACCGAGTTCCAGATGGTCACGCCGTGATCGGTGATCCACTCCGACCAGCGGGCGGGCTCTCGTGCCGCCGACGGTTCCGGCAGCACAACTGCCGCGCCCGCCGCGAGGGCGCCGAAAATATCGTAAACCGACAGATCGAACGTCAACGCGGAAAGGTTGAGGACTCGATCGCCGGTATTCACCTGGTGCCGCTCGTTGATGTCGAGGATCGTGTTGGCGGCGGCTCGGTGTTCGATCGCGACGCCTTTCGGTACTCCCGTCGAGCCCGACGTGAAGATCACGTAGGCGAGATCGGAAGGCGCGCCGGTGTCGATCGACGCCGACGACCTGGTTTCGGCGGGGTCCGCGGGAACGGTCAAGGCTTGGATGTCCCCGAGGTCGCGGCCGCCGGGCTCCACGATGGCGACCTTGCATCCACCGCGGTCGAGCAGGTCGGCGCGGCGGGCCGCCGGCCACCGTGGATCGATCGGGAGATAGGCGCCGCCGGCGCGGAGCACCGCCACCACCGCAACCACCTGCCGCCACCCTCGGTCGAGGATGACACCGACCAGCTGATCCCGGGCGGCCCCGTGGTCGGCCAGCTGGTTCGCCAGGGCGGCCGAGTGCCGCTCGAGGTCGGCATAGGTCAAGGTCCGCTCGGCGTCGATCACGGCGACAGCCTGCGGGGTTGTGGCGGCCTGCCGGAGGAAGAGGTCGTCCAACCGTTGATCTGTCCGCTCGATCGTTGTCGCGTTCCAGGTTTCCTGCTGGGCGAGTTCTTCGGCGCTCAGCATCACCAGCTCCGAGGTGAGCTGTCGCAGATCACCGACCATGCCGGTGAGGATGGTGCGCAGATGGCTCGCGAGACGCAGCATCCACGGGCGGTCGAACCGGGACCGGTCATAGGTGATCCGGAAGCGGAGCTGCCGGCCGGCCGTGATCACCACGGTCAGGGGATAGTTGGTGACACCACTGCTCAGCACCGTTCCGACGCTGATCGCACCGACCGTTTCCTCGGCCGTCGCGTCCGTGAGGTGGTTCTCGAAGGCGAGCACGGTCTCGAACAGCGGCACGCCGCGGGGTACGTCGGTGTATGCGTGGATGTCGAGGAGCGCGACATGTTCGTGCTCCATGGCTTCGAGCTGATCGCGCTGCAGGTGGTGCAGCCAGTCGTCGACCTGCTCGGCGGCGACGGTGGTCCTGAGCGGGGTAGTGGTGACGAACGGGCCGACCATCACTTCGACCCGCGGCAGGCCGAGAGGGCGCCCGGCGCTCGTGACGCCGAAGACCACATCGTCGGCACCCGTGTAGCGGTGGAGCAAGACCGCCCAGGCGCCTTGTACCAAGGTGCTCGGCGTGAGTCTCTCGGAACGGCACAGCTCCTGCAGGATCTGCGTTTCGTTGGATGACAGTGCGATCTGCACGGAGGAATGCCCGCCGGCGGGATCGGGTTCGAAGCCGTCCGGAAGCCGCAACGGCGTGGCGAAGCCCCGCATTCGCTCGCGCCAGAATTCCCTGCCGGCGGTCATGTCCTGATTTTTGAGCCAGGCCACATGGTCACGGAACGGTGGACGCGACGACGATGTGGGCTTTTTCCCGGCGCACAAGTCGTTGTGCACGCCAATGAGCTCGCGTCGGAGTTCGCCGACACTCCACCCATCGAGAATTCCATGATGGCAAGTCCACACCAGCCAGTTTTCGGCCGGTCCGAGCTGGATCAGATCCAGGCGTACGAGCGGAGCGTACTCGAGGTCAAGGGCAGGAATGCTGTCGACGAACTCCTGCAAGCGGTCCGCTCGCTGTGCGGTAGGGATTCGGCTCCAATCGTGCTGATGGAGGTCGGCCACAACGGTGCGATGTACCGCCTGGAGCGGGGTTTCCGTGACTTCCCACACGAAGCTGGTGCGAAGCACGGTGTTGGCTTCGACGACTTGTTGCCAGGCTTCGGCGAGCAGCGGGGAATCGACCCGACCGGACAGGCTCCAAACGACCTGTTCCCGGTAGATCTCCTGGTCCGTGGCGCTGAGGGTGTGGAAGAGCATTCCTTGCTGCGGGAGGGTCAGCGGGTAGAGATCCTCGACATCAGCCATGGGGACGTCCTTTGCGGCGGTCCAGTAAGGAAAGTACGTCTGCGAGGGCGGTGGCGCTCAGCCCCGCCAGCGGGAAGTCCTTGTCCGGAGGTTCGTCGACGCCGGTGTCCGGCCGAGTCGCTTCGCCGTCGTGCCGCGTCCGAACGAGGACGGATGCGAAGCCGGCTACGGTGGGGTGGTCGAAGAGTTGCCGTTGCGATCCAGTGAGACCGTGCCGCCGGGTTTGGATGACGATCTGCAACGCCGTGATGGAGTCCCCTCCCAGGTCGAAGAAATCGTCGTGGACGCCGACGTGCCCGACGTTCAGTACGTCGGCCCAGACCGTCGTCAGCAATCGCTCCTCGGCAGTGCGCGGAGCGTCGTCGCTGTCTCTGTCTTCCGTCCGTGAGATCGGGGCAGGAAGTGCCCGGCGGTCTACCTTTCCATTGAGCGTAAGGGGAATGTCAGCGACGAACACGAAGGCCGACGGGATCATGGCACGGGGGAGCGTCGAACCCAGGAAGCGCCGTATGGCCGATGTCGAGGGCTTGTCGCCGGGTGTCAGGACGTAGCCGACGAGACGGTCGTCGCGCACCACGACGACGCTGTCTTCGATGCGGGGATGTTTCCGCAGTGCGGACTCGATCTCCGCCGGCTCGATCCTGGCACCGCGGAACTTCACCTGTTCGTCGCGGCGGCCCAGGAACTCCAGCTGGCCGTCAGGGCGGTACCAGACGTAATCGCCGGTCCGATACAGCCGAACCCCGGTGTGGGGGTGGTGGACGAAGACATCCCGGGTGAGATCCGGCCGGTTTCGGTAGCCGTGCGCGAGTCCGAGCCCTTCCAAGCAGAGCTCGCCGATAGCGCCACGAGGTACGGGACTCAGCGCCGTGTCCATGACGTGCGCTCGCGTATTGGCCAGCGGCCTCCCGAGCGGCACGGCCTTGTCGCCCGGCTCGACACGATGAGCGAGTGACCAGATGGTCGTTTCGGTCGGTCCGTACAGGTTCCAGAGTCGGGTGGTTCTCCTCAGCAGTGCGTCGGCCAGATCCGGCGACATCTGTTCGCCGCCGCACCAGCCACGCAACCGGTGAGTGCCCATCCACCCGTCGGCGATCAGCATCCGCCAGGTCGTGGGCGTTGCCTGCAACAACGTGATCTCGTGGTCATGAAAAGCCTCGGCCAGCGCAGTGGCGTCTCGTGTCACGTGTGGCTTGGCGAGGACCACCCGCGCTCCGGCTACGAGGGGCAGGAACAGTTCGAGCGCCGCGATGTCGAACGCGACTGTCGTGATGGCCAGGAGTCGGTCGCTCGCGTCGATCCCCGGTTCGCAATGGAGGGACGACAACGCGTTCGAGAGTGCGCTGTGGCTGATCTCGACTGCCTTCGGGTGGCCGGTCGAACCGGACGTGTAGACGACATAAGCCGTGTCGTCCATGCTGCGTCTAGCCGCCGGCGCGGGAGGAGACTGCTGAGCCGGTACATCGATGTCGATGATGTGCCGCGTGGTCTCCAGGAGGTGGTGGGTGGTCGCGTCGGCGAGCACGGCGTCGGCGTTGGAATCCTCTAACTGGAGGGACAACCGGGTCGGCGGGTGGTCCGGGTCGAGCGGCAGATAGGCGCCGCCACAGCGGAGGACCGCCAGCAGCGCGATGATGAGATCCGCTCGCCGGCGTAGACACACACCGATGAGGGAGCCGGGGCCGAATCCGTATGCCCGGAGGTCGTCAGCGAGAGCGCGGACGCGGGCTTCCAGACGCCGGTACGTCATGTCTTCCTCGGAGGTCGTGACCGCAACGGCGTCGGGTGACGAAATCGCTTGGGCGGCGATCTGGAGGTCGACGGGGAGGTGAGGTGGTTCGGTGCTGTGGCCTTCCAGTGGTCGTTGGTCGTGTGAATCGAGCATCTTCAGCTCGCTGAGGCCGGTGTCGGGCCGATGGACGACTTCTCTGAGCAGAGCGGCCAGGTGGCGGCTGATCTGTGCCGCCTGGTCGCCAGTGACCCGGCTCGAGTCGAATTGCAGGACCAGCCGCGGCCGAGGATCGGTCTCGAGGAACAAGGTGAGTGGCCACTGCGTGCGGGTGGCCACTGAGGTGCGGACGATGTCGAGATCACCGGACCGCCAGCGGGTCCGGTTCGCCGGATGGTTGTCGGTGATGACCGCGGTGTCGAAGAGCGGGGCACCGTGGGACTGTCCCGTTCGGCTGTATGCGCTCGGCGACGCGTGCTCGTGGGACTGGCAACGCAGGCGGTGTTCTTGAAGGTCGGAAAGCCATGCGGCGGCGGAGCGAGACCGTGGGACGGTCGTCCGCAAGGGAAGCGTCACGACGTAGCTGCCGACGGACTCGTCGATACCTGAGATCTCGGGCGGACGCCCGGCAGAGGTGATTCCGAAGACGACTTCCGCCGATCCGGTGTATCGCGACAGGAGCACCGCCCACGCGCCGTGCAGAATCGTCGTGATCGTCAGGCGGTGGGCCCTGGCCAGCTGTACCAGCTCCTCAATCGACGACTCGCCGATGTGGACCGTGAGCCGTTCGTGCGCACCGCCCGGTCTGTCGGCGACAAGCGGGAAACGGTGAGGTTGGGCACCATCAAGCGTTCTCGTCCAGAACGTGTTTTCGACTTCGTAGTCCCGTTGATCACACCACGCGAGGTAGCGGCCCTGCGTCGGCGATGAACCGATCGCGCCTTCATGACCCAGCCGCCTGGCTTCGTAGAACTGCCAGAAGTCGCGTTCCGAGATCGCGAGCGACCAGCCGTCCAAGACGACGTGATGCATTCGCCACAGGATCTCGCTGCGCTCGTCGTCGAGACGAATCAGAAGCGCCTCGGCGAGTCCGTCCTCGTCGGTGTTCAGTGGTCGTGCCTGCCAAGCGATTCGTAACCGCTCGGCCTCGGCGGACTTCGCCCTGGGCTCGCTGAGACCGCGTAGATCGGCTAGTTGCCACGGAACGACCTGGGGCCGGGAAAGGTCGAACTGTGGCCGGCCGTCGTCGTCCCAGGTAATGGTTGCGCCCAGCAACGGATGCTTCACGTGCAGGTCGTTCCAGGCGGTGTGCAGGTCGTCGGTACTGACCGCGCCGTCTACTCGATAGCGGCTGTGAACAACGTAGGTTGTGGCGTCTGGATCAGCGAGACTCGCGGCGAGAAGGGCCGCTTGTGTATCGCTCAGCGGAAACACGGTCCGCTTGGTGACGACGAGGTGGTCGCTGTCGGTCTTGGTGAGGAGCGCGGCCTGATCGGCGAGCGTGGGGGCCCGGAAGAAGTCTTCAGGGCTGAGGTGGTATCCCCGTGCAGCCAGGTGGTGGAGTGCGACTGTCGCGGAGAGGGAGGTGCCGCCCAGTTCGAGGAAGTTGTCGTCGATCCCGAAGTCGTCGAGGTCGAGTGCTTCACTCCATGCTTCGGCGACGGCGAGCTGATCGGCTGTCTCCGGTGGAGCACCCTGCGGGCGGCGCCCGGTTGGCACGTTCAGTCGCCCTCGGTCGACCTTGCCGTTGTCGTTGAGCGGCAGTTCCCTTTCCAGAACGAACAGGGAAGGGATCAGGTAGTCAGGAAGCTTCCGTTCGAGGATTTCGCGCCACATACGGACGAGCGGGCGCTCCAAAGCCTGCGGCCGGGGGAGATTGGTGAAGTCCTCCCATGCGGCTCGCTGTGAGAGCTCACTTGGGGCCGGGGCAGGCGGACGGCCGGCCACCTGCGCAGTGTTCACTGCGGCGGTCAGCTCGGCGACGGTCATGCTGTCCTCGCCGGTCTCGACGAGGTCGAGCAAGGCTCGTTCGCGACCGAGTCGGACCTCGAAAGCCGTGGAGGTGTCGTTCAGCCCCAGGTGGTCGACGCTGTCGAGGCTGATGACGACGTCGTACCGGTACTTGTGCAACTCGGCGGGACCGATCTCCTCGCGCGGTCGCACGTCGATTGAGCCGACACGGTCGGACAGTCGTCGCAACGCGGGGAAGAAGGCCGGGTCAATGGCCAGTTCGTGCTCGGTGGCTGCACGGTCGTCGATCCGCTTCCGCAAGTCACACAACGGTTCGGCACCCGATGCGTGACTGAGTTCGATGTCTGCGTAGAGGAGCCGGAGCAGGCCCCGGTGGCGGACGTCGCCGATGATGATCCGCCCGCCGGCCGCGGTGATCCGGATGATCTCGGCCAGGACGTCGACCAAGTAGCCGGCCGTCGGGAAGTACTGAACCACCGAATTGATCACCACGGTGTCAGCAGAGCCGCTCGGCAGCACGGCGAGTTCATGCGCGGCATGCCGGCTCAGGACTACCTCGGCCGGATGCTCGTCGAGCCACGCCCGGACCTGGGCGAGCGCGGCCGAAGTGGGATCGACGGCACGGTAGCTGTCCGCGTGCGCTGCCAGCCGCCGCACGAGAATGCCGGTGCCACAGCCGATCTCTAGCACTCGCCGCGGCGGTTCCTCCAAGACGATCTTCGCGATCGTGTCGGCCCACGCCTCCATTTCGGGTACTGGGAACGGTTCACCTGTATACGCGCTGTTCCATCCCGTGAATTCGGGATGCTCGCCGGTGAAGTCCACCGCGGCGTAGGTCTGCTCGAAGGCGTGACGCCACATCGAGGTCACTTGCTGCTCGCTCGACAGGGGAGCGGGTACGACGTGCGCCACGAGTGTGGGTTCGCCGATGTTGTTCCGGTGGACGACCGCGGCGGCCTCGCGGATCTGGGGGAGGTTGTTCAGGGCTGTTTCGACTTCGCCGAGTTCGATACGGAAGCCTCGGATTTTCACCTGGTGGTCTCGGCGGCCCAGGAAATCGATCACGCCGTCGTCGGAGCGCCGGCCGAGGTCCCCCGTGCGATAGAGCCTGCCGTACCGCGGGTGTTCGAGGAAGCTCGCCGCGGTGAGGTCCGGCGCTCGCCAGTAACCCCGCGCGAGGCCCGCCCCGCCGATGTAGAGCTCGCCCGGGACCCCGGCGGGGAGAGGCTGGAGGTGTTCGTCGAGAACGTGGAACTGCTGGTTGGTCAGCGGCCTCCCGTACGGGATGGAGGTCGCGGAGCGAGGCCCGTCGGCGATCGGGTGGAAGATCGACCAGATCGACGCTTCGGTTGCCCCGCCCAGGCTGATGACCTCCGCGCGCGGAGCCTCGGACGACGCGCGTCGAGGCAGCTCGACGGGGATACGATCGCCGCTGAGCAAGATGAGGCGAAGACCGCGAAGATCCGCATTCGGCTCAGCCACGACACCGAGTGCGGCCTGCAGGAGAGCCGGCACGGAGTTCCAGATGGTGACACCCGCCGAAGCGGCCCGCTCCAGCCAGTGTCGTGGATCTTTCGAGCCGTCCTCCGCGAGGCAGACAATCGTCGCGCCGGCCGCGAGCGTCCCGAAAATGTCGTAAACCGACAGGTCGAAGGACAGGGAGGACAGTGCGAGTACGCGGTCCGCGGGGCCGACGGCGAATCGTTCGTTGATGTCGAGAATCGTGTTGACCGCTCCGGCATGATCGATCATCACGCCCTTGGGGGATCCGGTGGAGCCGGAAGTGAAGATCACGTAGGCGAGGTCGTCCGCGGCGCGCGCTGGCAGCTTGCCCGGGGTGGCCGGCACGGCGTTCGCCGGGACCGGGACCGCTTCGGCCGGAAGGTCTTCGCCGCCCGTCGCGGCCTGTCCCGTCACGACGAGCCGGGATTCGCATCGCCGCAGGACGTCGGCCTGGCGATCGCGTGGCCAGGACGGATCGAGGGGTACGTAGGCCGCGCCGGTGTACAAAACGGCCAGGGCCGCGGTCGCCTGCTGCCAACCTCTCGGAAGGAGAATCCCGACGACTTCTCCGGGGCCGGCACCGTGGCGGGCAAGTGTGTCGGCGAGGGCACGGCTCCGATGGTCGAGGTCCTGATACGTCATGGACCCGCCCGGCCAGGTGACGGCGATGGCGTCCGGTTGCCGCCGAACCTGGTCCTCAACGAGTTCGTCGAGGCGGTTGCCTGATCTCGGCCGTTGTTCAGTGTGGTTCCAGCGGTCGAGCTCGGCCAGCTCCGGCCCGGTCAGTGTGGGGACTTCACGCAAGGGCGCATGAGGGTCCCGCAACCCGCCGATCGTGATGGCGGAAATCCAGGCACCCAGGGAGCCGAGTCTCATACCGGGAGGCAAGGGGCCGGCAATCGTGAGCCAGGGTTTCCCCTGCCGATCGTCCTGACAGACGAGCAACCAATCGGGTGAAGGGTGCTCCTGTTTGTCCGGCCGGCTGCTCAATGTGGAACGAATCTGTTCATTCAGGCGGGACCAGGAGCCCGAAGCGGTCACTTCGATCGCCAGATCCCGTACCTCGCCGGTGCGGGACGTCCATCGCAACGTGACTTGCCGCTCCGAGGTCACACGTGACAAGAGCAGTGCGGTCGCGGACAGCGCCGCGACGTCGACGGCGAACGGGATCTGGGGGAACTCGGCTCGCGCCGGTTCGGTGAGCTGGACGGTGACTGCCTGAGTGGTCATCTGTCTCCCCGGCCGGCATGTCCGCGCACGGCGAAGAAGACGGCCTACGAGTCCCCCGAGGACGGCGTTGACCCACCCCGGCCGCCCTATCCACTGTTCCGTGGATGATTGCACATCTGAGTGGCGATATTAAAGCCCTCATCCCCGCACATGGTGTTCTCGGCGGGGATGAGGGCTTTGACCTGCTGGAAGCCGAAAGGGGCCTCGGCTCAGGAAATCAGGCCGCGGACGCCGAGATCTGTCTCTGCTCGAGTCGCCACTCGATCATTCCGCCGTCAAGCCGACGGGCTGGGCGCCCCTTCGCCCGCAGGAGACGAACGGCGTCGTAGGACAGGACGCAATACTCACCGCGGCAGTACGCCACGATCTCCATCTCGGCAGGGAGCTCGGCCAGTCGATCGGAAAGCTGATCCAGGGGAATGGACTGGGCGCCCTCGATGTGGCCTGCCGCGAACTCCGAGGGTGGGCGCACGTCGATCAGCAGGCAGCGCTTCGTCCGTACTCGTTCGAGTAGATCGTTGCGGCTGACCGCTTCGACGCCATCCTCGCCGAGGAAGTCGCGTGCCGCCCGGTCGGTTTCGGCCAGCTGCTTGGCAGCGACTTTCCGCACCGCGACGAAGGCTTCGAGAACCTCCTCGCCCGCGAGGCGATAGAAGATCCGGGTGCCCTCCTTGCGGCTCGTGACCAGGCCGCCCTGTCTGAGGGTCTGCAGGTGGGCCGACGCGGTGGTGAGCTTGAGTGAGGCCGCCTGGGCCAGGGACTCCACCGTGCGCTCGCCCTGGGCGAGCACGTCGATGAGCTCAAGCCGCTTCGGGCTCGCCAGAGCCTTGCCGACCCGAGCGAACTGCTCGAAGACGGCATCCTTGGGGCGCGCGTTGCCGGTCATTCGTCCAGTTTCTCATGGAGTTCTCGTTCTGCCGACGGCGGCATGGGTCCGATCGGGTGATGTAGGCAACATTGCCGACATGTGGGAGACACTTCAGGTAAAAGGCGTACCGCTCGGTAGCCCAAGCCCTGGCAACGGATCTCGGATTCCAAGCCGAGAGTCGCGCTGGTCTTACGCGTCCTGCACCATGCCTGCTAGCGTCAGGACTGTCGAACAGTCCTCCATGTAGTAATGGAGCAACAATGAGCCTTCCTGTGCACCCCCCGGCGGTCAAGCTGACTTCGTTGTCTCGCGGAGCGGGATGTGCGTGCAAGCTGCCGTTGTCCAAACTCGAGGACATGTTCGCCTCCTTGGGGACGGACCTGGAACCCGCTGCCGGCGATCTGCTCGTCGGAGCCGCCGAGGGGGACGATGCCGCGGTCTATCGCCTCGATGACGAACGCGCCTTGATCCTCACCACGGACTTCTTCACGCCGATCGTCGACGACGCTCGCGAATGGGGCCGGATCGCCGCGGCCAACGCGCTTTCGGACGTCTACGCGATGGGCGGTACGCCGATCATCGCGGTCAACCTCACCGCCTGGCCGGGCGACGAACTGCCCATGGAGCTGCTCGCGGACGTCTTGCGCGGGGGAGCCGACGTGGCGAAGGAGGCCGGCTGCTTCGTGGTCGGCGGTCACACCATCGACGACCCGATCCCGAAGTACGGAATGGCCGTGGTCGGACTGGCGCATCCGGAGCGGCTTTTCCAGATCGACAAGCTCGCCGAGGGCGACACTCTCGTCCTGACGAAGGCCATCGGCACCGGAGTCATCTCCACCGCGATCAAGAACGACGGAGCGGAACCCGCGTGGGTCGACGGGGCGATCGCGTCCATGACGATGCTGAACGCGGCCGCGAGCAAGATCGCTCGACAGGCGGGGGCGGTCGCGGCGACCGATGTCACCGGCTTCAGCCTCGCCGGCCACCTCCACCGGATGGCCGCGGCGAGCGGGCTGGCCGCGGAGATCGACGCGTCATCGGTGCCCCTGCTGGACGGGGCTCGCGAAGCCATCGCCCGAGGCTATGTGCCCGGTGGTACGCGGGCGAACATGACACATCTTTCCGGAAGCGTGACGGTTGATCCGCAAGTGCCCGAGGACGTGGCCGTCTTGATGCACGACGCCCAGACTTCGGGAGGTCTGCTGTTCGCCGTGCCCGCGGGTGGGGACGCCGGTTCGGCCGTCGCCGCACTGCGGGCGGATGGTCATCCCGCCGCGGTGGTCGGCAGGGTTGTTGGGGGAAGCGCTGGCCAGGTCACGGTGCTCACTGGGCCGTAGTCGGGGGCAGTGCCGAGCGTAGGGAGGAACTATGAGCGCAGTCTTGCCTGACGCGGCTGGGGCCGGCACGAGATACGAAATCCCGTCGTCCTATGCCGATCTGCCACGGTATGGGCCGGACGTGACGGCGACGGTGGCAGCGGAGCTCGAACGGCGGTGGGCGGGCGACCAGAGCTTCCTGGGCACGATGTGTCATTACGCCTTGGTCCCGACGGGAAAGCTCTTCCGGCCCACGTTGCTCGCGGAGTCGGCGCTGGCGGTCGGTGGTGAACTCGACTGGGTGCTCCCGGCGGCCGTGGGCGCCGAGTGCGGTCATGTGGCGAGCCTCGTCCACGACGACATCATCGATCACGATGACCTGCGTCGCGGTCGCGCGTCGGTGCAGCACAAGTTCGGTGTCGGTGACGCGATCGTCGCCGGCGACGCGTTGATCTTCGATCTGTTCGCTGGGCTCGCCGAATGCCGGGAGGCGGGGGTGCCCGCCGATCGGGTCGTCTCGGCCCTTGCCGCGGTCTCGCGAGCAGGTCTGGATCTGTGCCGCGGGCAATGCCTCGAATCGGAACTGTCGCGGGATCTCCGCTTCGACGCGGACGCCTATCTGATGGTCGCCAAGCTCAAGACCGCCGCGTACTTCCGCGGTGCCTGCGAAAGCGGTGCGATCATGGGAGGAGGCCAGCTCTCCGACATCGAGGCGCTCGCCGCCTACGGTGAGTACCTCGGGATGGCCTTCCAGATTCACGACGACCTCTTGTCCTACGTGTCCGACCCTGAGGCCACCGGTAAATCCGCCACCAGCGACCTGGAGAACGCGCGGATGACCTTGCCGGTGATCGAGGCGTATCAGGCAGCGGACGAGGCCGAGCGGCAGATCATCCGGGATTGCATGGCGAAAGCCCTGTCGCCGCTCGATGCGCTGGATCTGCTCAACGATCTCTTGAGGCGGACAGGTGCGCTGGCGACGACGGCGGCGATCGCCCGGGACTACGCGCAGAAGGCACGCTATGCGTTGGACTGCCTGCCTCCGTCGGCGAGCCGGGATCGACTCTGCTGGATCGCGGAGCTGGTGATCGCGCGCGATCACTGACTCCGATCGCTGAGGGACGCTGAAGCCGGGGTGTGCGTCGCACACCCCGGCTTTTGTTGTGTGCCAGACACCTTATCTCCGTCGAAGCGCGTGATCGGGGTCGTGATCGACTCACCCGGATGGCACTTGACCTTGATCGGGCGCTGGGTACCCTCAATTTAGGGTACCCAGGTAATAATTACCTATATTCACGGTATGGTGTTGCTCGGGCGCACTGCAGGTGCCGGGCGGCGCTCGCCGACATCCATGTGTACTGGGAGGAACTCATCATGATCATGTCCGGCAACAGGCGGCTCGCGCGCGCGGCGGTCGCGCTCGCGGGCGCCGCCGCACTGGTCGTCCTTGCGCAGCCCGCCAACGCGGACGCGCCGTCGATCAGTGTCAGTCCGGCGAATGGTTTGTCCGACGGGCAGAGTGTCGCCGTCACCGGCGGCGGTTTCCCCGCGGGTTCGGGTATCGCGATCGTTCAGTGCAACGCGCCGAGTGATCCGGCGCAGCTCAGCTGCAACTACCCGGACTACGTCTCGACGACGGCCGATGGGGCGGGAGCGGTATCGGCGTCCATTGTGGTCCGTTCGACATTCGACGGAACCAACCCGGTCACCGGGCAGCCGGCCGGTCAGGTCGATTGTGCCGCCGGACCGTGCTCGATCGCCGCGGGCAGCCAGGCTGACCCCTCGGTCTTCGCGCCCCCGGCGTCGATCACCTTCGGCGGCTGATTGAGGAGTCGCCGGCGGGAGCCGGGACACCCCCACCGGGCTCCCGTCGGCGACTCGATCAGGTCCGTTCCTTCAGTATCGCTTCCGCTAGTGCGGCAGACTCGGCGGTCACGCCGTTGACGAGCGCCGAGTTGAGCATTCCCTGCCAGGGCAAGCCGATCCAGAACAGGCCGGAGACCGGCGACACACCATGGTCCTGCAGCGGCGCCCCCGCATCGTCGAGCGCGCCGTCCACCTTGACCCATTCATAGGAGGGCCGATAGCCGGTCGACCACAGCACGCTGGGGAAGTCGTCGCGGCCGCCGTCCGCGAACACCACGGTCGAGACTTCGCAGTCGACAACGGAGTGCGGGATGTGCCGGACGACGCCGCGGTCAATTTTGCGCTTTAGGGTCCGCCCGATCACCGTGTCCGAATACGGGCGGACGTACCGGGAAATCGCCGCATCCTTGTCGGATCGGAGCATGCCCGTCAGATGCAGGATCCAAAAGATGCTCACGCCGAACAAAGAACGTGGTGAAAACCCGATCGGGCCGTTGCTGGCGATCGTGACCGTGTGCGTCGCGGACAGTTCGTCGGCGATCTGGGCGGCCGAGTTTCCGCCGCCCACAACGAGAACCTTGCCGTCGGGAACGTCAGATGGGCGACGGTAGGAATGCGAGTGACCTTGCCAGACTCCGGGGTCCAGTCGCGTGGCGCAGTCGGGTATGCGGGGGGTGTGGAACGCGCCTGCCGCGATGATCACCTGTCGTGCGGTGAAGTTGTCATCTTGTCCGGACACCAGGAATCCCTCGGCGACCTGTTCGACCTTCTGTACGGAGAAGTTGTGTCGTACCGGCAAGTCGAACTTCTCTCGATAGGTGAAGAGAAAGTCGGCGATGTCGTCCTTGCGCGGGTAGTACGGGGCTGACTTCGGCAGCTTCATGCCTGGCAGGAAGTCGAAGGGGCGAGGAGTGAACAGCTCCAAGGAGTCCCAGCGCTCGCGCCAGGAATCGCCGGTACGCCCGTGGGCGTCGACGATCAAGAAGTCCAAACCGGCCTCCCGGAGCCGGTAGCCGATGCCGAGACCGGCCTGCCCGCCGCCGATGACCAGGGCGTCGTACTCGGCCATGGAACCCCCACTCGCTGTATCGGAAGCGCTCACGGAACCTTATCCTGCCCACTCATCCGATATTCCACAATTAGCGGGAATATTGTATCGTGAGCCGGGTCCTGGCCCATGCCGGATCGATGATGGGGGATCGAGTGACGCTCCTCGACGACGTGCACGAACCCGGTGATCTCGCTGATTTGACCTACGACGAGCTCGAGGTCTTGGCGAGCGAGATCAGGAAGGAACTCGTGTCCGCCGTCTCCCGGACCGGTGGCCACCTCGGCCCCAATCTCGGCTGCGTCGAGTTGACGATCGCGTTGCATCGGGTGTTCGAGTCTCCGGCGGACAGGCTGCTGTTCGACACCGGCCACCAGACCTATGTGCACAAGCTCCTGACCGGACGGCGTGAAGGGTTCGGCGGCCTCCGGCAGCGAGGAGGGCTCTCCGGCTATCCGAGTCGTTCGGAATCCGTACACGATGTCATCGAGAACTCCCACGCGTCCACCGCGCTGTCCTGGGCAGACGGAGTCGCGAAGGCGCTGAAGCTGGCCGGCCGTCAGGACCGCGCCGTCGTCGCGGTCGTCGGTGACGGGGCGCTGACCGGGGGCATGGCTTGGGAAGCCCTGAACAACATCGGCGCAGCCCGAGATCGGCCGGTCATCATCGTGGTCAACGACAACGGCAGGTCGTACGCGCCCACGACAGGAGGAATCGCCAATCACTTCGCGGGCTTGAGGATGTCACCTGGTTACGAAGGAGTCCTTGCCGCGATCAAGCGGACCTTGCCTCGAAACCGCCGTGTCGGTGCGCCGGCCTACGAGGTGCTGCGGCGGCTCAAACGCAGCCTGAAAGATCTGTTGACGCCGCAGGCGCTGTTTCAGGATCTCGGGTTGAAGTATCTCGGTCCGGTCGACGGACACGACCTCGCCGCGGTCGAAACGGCGTTGCGGAGAGCGCGAGGACTGCACGCGCCGGTCATCGTGCACTGTCTCACGCAGAAGGGGCGCGGCTACCTGCCGGCGGAGAACCATGCGGACGACTGCCTGCACGGGCCGGGGCCCTTCGATCCGGTCACCGGCAGGTCGATCCACCAGTCGAAGGAGACCTGGAGTTCGGTCTTCGGTACCGAACTGGTCGAGATAGCCGGAGCCCGCGCCGATGTCGTAGCCATCACCGCGGCCATGTTGCGGCCGACCGGCCTCGGAACCTTCGCGAAGAGGTTCCCCGAGCGGATCTTCGACGTGGGGATCGCCGAGCAGCATGCCGCGACCTCAGCGGCCGGTCTCGCCCTGGAGGGCTTCCATCCGGTCGTCGCGCTCTATGCGACGTTCCTCAACCGTGCGTTCGATCAAGTGCTCATGGATGTCGCACTGCACCGCGCTCCTGTGACGTTCGTTCTCGATCGCGCGGGCGTCACCGGTGACGATGGCCCCAGCCACAACGGGATGTGGGACCTGTCGATACTGCAGATCGTTCCAGGCCTGCGTGTCGCGGTGCCCCGTGATGGACAACGGCTGCGGGAACTCCTCGGTGAAGCCGTCGCCATCGACGAGGGGCCGACGGCGCTCCGCTATCCCAAGGGACCTGTTCCTGAAGAGATTCCCGCTCTCGGCAAGCTCGGTGACATGGACGTCGTCTTCCAAGGCGGTTCGGAGGACGCGCTTCTCGTCGGTGTCGGTCCCATGGTCGAACTGTGCCTCACCGCGGCGAAGAGCCTGCAGGCGCGAGGAATTGGCTGCACTGTGCTCGACCCGCGCTGGGTCGCGCCGCTCGACACCGCCCTCGTCGACGCTGCGCGGCGCCACCGTGTGGTCGTGGTTGTCGAAGACAACTGTGTCGCGGGCGGGGTAGGCGATGGCGTGGCCCGGATGCTGCGGCACCACTCTGTGCACCGGCCGATGAGCACGCTCGGCATCGCCCGGAAATTCCTCGATCACGGCAAACGCGCCCAGGTCCTCAAGGAACTGGAGCTCACCGCGGAATGCGTCGAGTCCCGGGTCGCCCAGCTCGTCGCCGAACACGCTCCTCGGCCGGTCGAGACAGCTACAGGCCGTCGGCCGGCGTGACATCGATCGGCAAGATCACTGGGAGGATGTCCATGAGCACGACCGAAACAATCGAGTTCCCACGACCGGTGACGTCGGAAGGACTACCGGATCCGCTCCTTCTGGAACTGGTCCGCGACAACCCGCTCGTGCCGGTGACCGGTCCAGGCGGCATCAAAGCGTGGCTCGTCGCCAGTGACGAACTGGCCCGGGAGGTGTTGTCCGAACCGGACCGCTTCAGCAACATGATCGATCCTTCGTCGATCAACAGCCGGGCCAACATGGTCGTGATCGATCCGCCGGATCACACCCGTCTCCGCAAGCTCGCCGCTCAGGCTTTCACCCCCCGCCGTGTTCGGACACTGGTTCCGGACATCACGGGGCTCGTGACGTCCCTGCTCGACGAAATGGAGGAGAAGGGCCCGCCACTGGACCTGGTCGACGCGCTGGCGATGCCGTTGCCCACGAGGGTGATCTGTCGGCTTCTTGGCGTCCCGCAAGACGACCAGAAGCATCTTCGGTACTGGTCGCACATCTTCACAGCGATGACTGCGTACACCTCGGAAGAGATCGGCACCGCTGTCGATGCCATGTATGCCTACATGCATCAGCTGGTCGCCGACCGGCGGAAGAACTTGGGTGAGGACATCCTGTCCCACCTCATCCGGGCCCGGGACGGCGAAGACGCCCTGACCGAAGACGAACTGGTGGCGACCGTGGTGCTGCTGCTGGTCGCGGGCAACGAAACGACCTTGAAGTCGATCACGCGCGGGACGATGACTCTGCTGCACACCGGTCAATGGAATCGGCTGGTAGCGGGGGAAGTCACGCCGGGCCAGGTCGTCGACGAGGTCTTGCGGCACCAGACACCCATCGACACCGGGCTTTTCCGTTGGGCGAAGATCGACACCGAGCTCGCCGGGGCCTCGATCAAGAAGGGCGACCAGCTGTTCATCAGCCTGCACCTGGCGAACTTCGATCCCTCCGTCCGCGCGGACGCCCATGTATTCGACCCGGGCCGGGAGTTCGTCCCGCACCTCGCCTTCGGGCACGGCACTCACTTCTGCCTCGGGTCACCGCTTGCCCGCGCGGAGCTGGTCGAAGCGTTCGGTCAGCTGGCTCGCCGGTTTCCCACGCTGCGGCTCGACGCGCCCCTGTCGGAACTCGAATGGACGGTCGGGTCGATGCTCAACGCTCCGACACACGTGCCGATTTCGTGGTGACCGGCGCACGATCACCGCAATGACCTGCGCATGGCCGCGCTCAGGAAGTCGACGGCGATGGTGAGAACCACCATCGCCGTCAGCGTGCTGAGCGCGGCACCGTAGTCGAAACCGGCCAACTGCTGCTGCAGGACGAGCCCGAGTCCGCCCGCGCCGACGACGCCGACCACGACGGTTTCGCGGATGGTCACTTCCCAGCGGTAGAGTCCGTAGGCGATGAATCGGGGCGCGGCCGCCGGTACGACGGCGTAACAGAACACCTGCACCTCCGACGCGCCGTGAGCGCGCAGCGCGCGTAGGGGCCGGCCGTCGAGATTCTCGGCCGATTCGGCCATCAGCCTCCCCAGGATGCCGACGGTGTAGATCGCGAGCGCGAATGCGCCGGGCAGGACGCCGGGGAACAGGACGAACAGGAACAGCAGGGCCCAGATGGGCGGTGGGATCGCGCGCATCACCAGAAGGGCGAGCCGGGCAAGCAGCATCAGCGACACGCGAAGCGAGATCGCCAACGGGTGCCCGGAACGGGCGCGGCCCAATTCGGACAAGCGTGCCGCGGGAAAAGCCAGCAGAGCGCCACCGCAGAAGGCGATGACTCCGGCCAGCACCGACATGATCACGGTGATCGACGCTTCGACCACCAGCTCGGAGAAGCCTCCCGACCCCAGCGTGGGCGGCCACGCCGCGGCGAACACGTCACCGGCCGCGGCCCATGCGCGCGGCGAGAGCGCGACAGCGAGATCCAGGCCGACCCACCAGATCGCGAAAACCGGAAGCGCGCAGCCGAGGAGGATCGAGCCGGTGAGTACCGGGTCACGGCCCGCGCGCGTGGGCCGTTGCCGACGGCGGCGGATGGTCGAGCTCCAGCGATCAGCGGCCCAGCTGATGGCGATGACCGCGTACAACAACGTCCAGATTTCGTCGTACTGCAGCGTCTGGAAGCTGAGGGTGATCTGGAATCCAAGGCCGCCCGCTCCCACCAGACCCAGGATCGTGGCGCTGCGGATGGCGCACTCGAACCGGTAGAAGCCGTAGGACAACAGCTCCGATGTCGCCGCCGGGAGCAGGCCGTACAGCATCGCCGACGTTCTCGACGCGCCCTGAGCGAGCAAAGCCTCGTACGGTCGGCGCCCCGTTTCGTCGATCAGCTCGGAGGATACCTTCGCGGTGACCGCCCCGAAGGGGATACCGATCGCCAGCACCGGCACCAGGGGATCGACGCCGAGGATCGCGAGGAGGATCAATCCCCAGATGACCTCGTGGATCCCGCGAGGCACCACGAGAAGCAGTCGGAAAGCCGTCAATCCGGCCGCGCGGCGGCGCCTCGTCGATCGGGCACCTGAGGACCACCAGGCTTGCGAACACAGAACCCCACCGACCAGCCCGATGACGAGGCTGAGCCCCGTTCCCAGGACGGCATAGCTCACGGTCGTGACAGTCGAGAGCAGCACGAGGGAGATGAACGCACCGTCCAGCCGTGGCCGGACGGCCGCGCCGAAGAAGTCGCCGACGAGGTTCATGCCGTCCGGTTTGACGACTTCGTCCTGGCCCGCGACGCTCCAGACGAGCGCTCCCAGGGCGAGCGTGGCCGTACCGGCAAGCCAGAGCATCCCTGAAGCGCGATTCGCGGGGCGGTCAGGCAGCGGCGTAGCCGTCGGGGTAGGGGCTTGTCGTGTGGAGATGCTCATCGTTCACGTCCCGCGGCCTCCATGGAGTACAACGCGTCGAGCCGGTCTGTGGTCAGGGCGACCGGAGGTTCGTCGAACATCACCTGTCCGCCTCGGATGCCGATTACCCGCTCGAAACGGTCCAACGCCATGTCGACGTCGTGCAGGCTTACGACGAGGGTGGTCGACGAGCCCGCGCAGATGTCGAGCAACAGCCGGATGATCTCCCGGCCCCTCGCGGGGTCGAGACTGGCCACCGGTTCGTCCGCGAGGATGGCGTCCGGGCGCTGGACGAGGATTCGTGCGATCGCGACACGTTGTTGTTCGCCGCCGGACAGTTCGGAGGTACGGGCCTTGACCTTGCTCTCGATCCCGACGCGCTGCAGCGCGTTACCTACCTCGGCCAGGTCTCGCGGCCGCACCAGCGACAGTGCTGACTTCCACAGCGGCCATGCTCCCAGTCGTCCGGCGTTGACGTTGTGGACGACCTTGAGCTCGCCGACCAGGTCGAACTGCTGGTGAATGGTGCCGATACGGCGCTGTACGGCGCGCACGGCACGGGTACCCGCGGAGGTGTAGTCGCATCCGGCCGCCGTGACCGAGCCCGACGAGGCCGCGGTCGTGCCGTTGAGCACCGAGAGCAATGTGCTCTTGCCGGCGCCGCTCGGGCCGATCACGGCGACGCGTTCACCCCGGGAGATCGTGAGGTTGACGTTCCTGAGGATCTCCGCGCCGCCGAGACGTACCTGAAGGTCTGTTACGTCGAAGAACGGTCTATCTGCAGGCACGGGCGATCACCTGAGCAGACCGATACGCCGGGCCACCGACTCGATTTGCTCGTAGTTGCGCACATCGGTGGCGATGAACTGCTTTGCCTGGAACAAATCCAGGATCTGGCGCTGCTGATCGTCGTCACCTTTCAGCGACAGGAGTGCGTCGGTCACTTTTTTCGTGAAACCGGCGCCGAAGCGCTGGTCGAGGTCTGGTCTCGCCAGCCAGTGGTAGTCGTGGTAGGTCGGGGTGCGAAAGATCTCGCGAACCTTGGTGGTGTCGATCTTGCCGTTCTTGACCCGGTCGTCCCAGACCGCGGCGTTCAGCGCACCGATTTCGTAGGTGCCGGCTTCGACCAGCTTCGCGGTCGCGTCGTGTGAACTGGAGTAGCCGGGTTTGCCTTTGAGCTTGTCCAAGGAAACTCCGGCCTGATCCAGGAAGTATTCCGGCATGAGACGTCCCGAGGTCGAGGAGTCACTGCCGAAGGTGAGCGAATGACCCTGCAGGTTCCGCAATCCGGCGACGTTGCCGACGGGCAGCAGGTTCGCCGTGCTGGAGGCGACGAAGACGCTCCGGAACTGCGCGTCGATGTCTCGCTGCGCGACCGGCACGGCGCCGGGAAGCTGATGTCGTGCTTGTACGCCCGTCAGGCCACCGAAGAACACCAATTGCAGGTCACCTAGCCGAAACGACGTCACCGACGCGGTATAGTCGGTCACCGGGACGTAGCGCACCTTGACGCCCAGCCGGGCTCCGAGATACTCCGACACAGTCCCGTAGAGGCGCTGCAGCTTCTGTGGATCCTGGTCCGGGATGGCGCTGATGCTCAGGACCTTGTCGCCGGCAGCGTTCCCCGGTGCGTTGGGATCGCCGGGTGCGGCACCGCATCCGGCCAAAGTCGCGATCAGGGCGGTCGTGGCCGCCCATAAGGTGAGCCTTCGCACGCACGGTCCTTCCTCGGCGGGACCGGGATGCTCAGTTCCCCCAGCAGACTGGCCCACGCATTCGATTCGGTCAGCGGATCCACGATGTGACTGCGCTCGCCGCAGGCCGCGGCCAGCCGGGTGTAGACGTCGTTCAGATCCAGTTCGGCGGCTCGCAGAAGCACGGAGAGGGCCTGCGCGTCGCCGACCGGGAAATAACCTGGATAGTCCTCGCCGAGCAGTCCGACGGAGCCCGCGATCGCTGTGGAAAGCACCGGTACGCCGGCGGCGAGGGCTTCGGTCACCACGTTCGCTCCGCCCTCGTGCCGCGAGGTGAGTATCAGCAGCCTGCTTCGGGCAAGTACTTTCAACGCCTCTGGCCGCGGGAGCGCGCCGAGCCAGTCGTAGCGCGCATTGCTCGACGCTTCGGCCTTGGCCGCGATCGCGAGTTCGTCGTCGAGTCCGGCGCCGACATGGGTGATCCGGATCCTCGATTCGGGTGGCAGGAGACGCGCCGCGTTCGCTGCCAGCAAGGGGTCCTTGACCGAGCGGAGATGGGCAAGAAAGGCGACCTCGAACACGGAGTCGTCGGCTGGTTCGGGGGCGATCGGCGGCATCGACTGGACGATCACTCTCGTCCGGTCACGATGAGTCGGGGGAACCTGGTCGAGCGCGCGTTGCTGGAGGACCACGATCCTGTCCGCGGCCGCGAGGACAGCGGGATCGACGCCGTTGGCGGTCAGGCTCGGGTAGAGGTCGGTCCCCGTCAAGGCGAGCACGACGGGCGCGTCGGGATGCGCGGAGCGGAACTTCAGGACCGAGTCTCCGCTTTTTCCCGCGTGCAGGGCGATGAGGCCGGTGTACTGCCCAGTCGCGTAGTGGTCTGAGGTTTCCACCTCGTGGCCGAGATCAGCGAGGATCCGGCACCACCGGTCCGCGGTCACACCGTTGCCGAGGACCGCGCTCGGCGGCGCCGGGCTCACCAGCAGCAACACGTCAGCCGGCCGCGCAGGTCCGGAAGCCGGCGAACACGTCACGCCGATCGGGCGTGAAGTAGTTCCGCATCATCGCCCGGACATAGCGGCCTCGGGTCGCCCAGGCCCCGCCTCGAAGTACCTTCCGGCTGCCGAAGAACTGCTCCGAGTTTTCGAAGTACGCGTCACGCTCGAAGTTCGGGTAGGCCACGAAGTCGCTCGCGGTCCACTCCCATACATTGCCGATGAGCTGGCGGCAGCCGTCGGGAGAGTCGCCGGGAGCGCACGCGCCGACGTGCACAGGGCCGCCGGACCGCCAGTCGGTCGCGGCCTGCGTGGCTTCGGGCGGCGCCGCACCCCATGGGTAGTCGGACTTGGGAAAGGAACCTCCGGTGGCCGCGAATTCCCATTCGGCTTCAGTGGGAAGTCGGCGTCCGGCCCAACGTGCATAGGCGTCGGCCTCCCACCACGAGACGTTGCTGGCCGGTAGATGCGGTTCGAGGTCCACCCAGGTGTCGAAGTGACGACGTTGCCAGCCCTCCTCGGCCCTGCGCCAGTAGGTGGGGTGCTCGGCCTTGGTCGATGCGAGCCAGGCTCCGCCGTCGGACCACAGCAGCGGGTTGCGGTAGCCGCCGTCGTCGACGAAGGCGGCGAACTCCTTTTGCGTCACCGTGGTCTTCGCCATCGAGAACGGCGCGACGTCGACCGGATGTGCCCATTTTTCGTTGTCGTAGGCGAAAGCGTCAGACATCTGGGCGCCGAGAACGAACCGACCACCGCCGAAGCGGACGTCCCCGCTCCAGTTGTCGGCAGCATCGTAGGTAGCGCCGGCGTCGGTGAGTCCCGGCAGCTTCGGCATGGAAAGGCCGAGTGTTTGCCGGGTGTAGGTAAGCGCTTCGCTGTGCGTGTCGTGGTGATGGACCGTGTAGCGGGCGAAATGGCAAGCGACGTCGGTCGCGTCCTTCGCGGTGATCGCTTCGGCGACTCTCTCTGCGACAGTCCGGACGTAGGAAACCGTCTCTTCGCGGGTCGGCAGTTTGAGTCGCCAGCGCGTGTCGTGCGGGATGGCGCCGGAGTCGTAGATCGAGTCGGCGAACGGCAGGATGGGATCGTGCCCGCACGCTCGCCGGAGCACGAAGATCTCCTGAAACCAGGCGATGTGCCCGATCTCCCAGATCAGCGGGTTCACCGTCGGCAGCAGTGGCCCGACCATCTGTTCGTCGGTGAGGTCTTCGACGATCTCCAACACACGCTGAGCGCCGTCGACGGCCCATTCCGCCACGGTCTCGGCGCTGATAGGTGCAGTCCCCACGATGCCCTCCCAGGTTGCTGAAAGCGATGTAAGCACACCCGTGCGCCGTTGTCAGGACCCATCCTCGAAAGTTTCATAGTTCTGTGGAATTTGATCGTTCGGTGTGGTTTGCTCGGAACGACGGAGACGGGTCTCGGTGGACGTCCGTCTGTGCAGCCTGCTGGGAAGAGCCGGGGACGGCGCCCGAGTCCGAAGGGCTGGGTGCCTGACATATGGGGGTTGTATGACTGTGGCCGGTAGCCGGAGCGGAGCCCGACCTAAGCGGACCATGAAGGAACACTTCTTGACCCACCTCGAAGTGGGCCGACCTGACCTCGTCTTCTATTCGGGTCTCGTGAGCGTGGCGGGTGCGGTCGTCGCTTCACCGACATGGTCGGTCTGGCAGTTGATCGGGGCATGGGCGGCACCGACCTGCGGCTGGTTCGCCGCTATGTACGGCGGCGACTACTTCGACCGGGAACTGGACAAGATCACCAAGTCGCAGCGGCCTCTGCCGTCCGGCCGGATGAGCCCGCGCACCGCACTCGCCGGAATGATTGTCTGGGTGCTGCTCGGGATGGTCATCGCCGTTCTGCTCAATCCCGTCAACTTGGCGATGGTCGTTTTGGCGTTGTCTTTCGGAGTGGCCTACAGCAAGGTGCTAAAGGCGCGGGGCGCATGGGGCAATCTCGCCCGAGGTGCGATCACGGCGTGCGCGTTCGCTGTCGGTGTCTTTTCGACGAATCCTTCACCCGCACCGGCTTTGTTCGTCTTCGCGTTGATCTTCGCGCTTCATGACGCGGCGTCCAATGTGGTCGGTGCGATCTGCGACGCCGAGGGAGACCGGCAAGGGGGATACCGAACTTTCCCTGTGCGCCACGGCGAGAAGGTCTCGTTGCGCCTGATGGTGGTCCTGCACGTGCTGTGGATGGTGCTCGCGATCGGCTATCCTTTGGTCGTCCTGCCGGAGCTTTCCTATGGCGCTTACGCGCCCTTCATCGCGATCGCGATCGTGATGACGTGGGTTTCGATCGTGATGCTCTATCGTGCGGGAACCCCGATCCCGCGGGTGGCCGGCCTCAAGTCCCATGAGGTACTCGTCATCGAGCGCCTGGTCCTCGCCTCGGCGGTCGTCGCCGCGGCGGGCGGCATCTGGCTCGGTCTCGGGCTGATGATCCCGTTCATCGGTGCCACCTTCCTGTCGTCCTTGTTCCTGATGCGGGGCAGTTACGAGCCGAGCCGCAGATGGCAGGCCAAGCGGTCCAATCCGAAACCCAGTGCGGTCTGAGGGAGTTGTGATGGGGGACAGCGGACTCTTCGAGCGGGTCGTCGCGTCGGCGGATCTGGCGACTGAGTGGCTTTTCGCACGACAGCGTTCCGACGGAGGCTGGACCGACCGGATGTCGTCATCGACGATCTCCACCGCGATCGGTCTCCTGGCACTGGGCCGGGCGGGCAGGGAGGCGCACCGCGACCAGATCACGCGAGGCTTGAAATGGCTGCGGGACAACCAGCGTGCTGACGGGGGTTGGAGCCTGGTCGACGCCGACCCGCCGAGCAGCGAGCACATCACCGCGTTCGCCGTCGCCGCGTTCAAGGTGCTGGACCCCGACGGTTCACGCGACGTGATCGAACGAGGCATGGCCTACATCGACCGACACGGTGGGGAAGCGCTCATCACCCCGGACCTGAGCGACGGCGGACCCAGGACCTGGCGGGAGATCGTCCCGATCGTCTGGGCGATGGAAGGTTTGCGCGACGTCACCATCCAGCCCTCCCAGCCGCTCGAAGTGATGCTCCTGCCGAGCAGTTTGCGTAATCGGGCGTCGATCGTCTTGCCCGGCGTACTCGGGCTGGGCATCGGACAGGCGCGGGTGCTTCCTCTGAGCCCGTTGAAGGCTTATGCCCACCGGCTGGCCGAACCCAAGGCACTGGACTGGCTTCGTGAGGTCATGGGTCCCAATGGCGGGATCGAGGAATGCGCGCTGATGTGCGCGTTGGTGTTCAGCGGCCTGCGCATCGCCGGCGAGGACGTCGGCGCCGACATCCAGCAGGGTTGCCTGGACTTCCTGCTCTCGACCATCCGGCCGGACGGCTCATGGCCGATCGACCGCGACCTCGAGATCGCCGTGACCTCGTACGCCGTGCTGGCGCTCGCTGAAATGGTGGACGTCAGCAAGGACGAGCGTCTCCGTGGAACACGAGACTGGTTGCTGTCGACCCAGTGGAAGAAGCCGTTCACACCGTTGAAGATGGCGCCGGGCGGATGGTCCTGGGCCTCACCATCCGGATGGCCGGAGTCGGAAGACACGGCGGTCGTTTTGACCGCACTTGCGGAACTCGGGATGCGACGCGGTGACCAAGGCATCCAGCTGGGCCTGGACTGGCTCTTGGGCATGCAGAACCGCGACGGCTCATGGTCGGAGTGGGTCCGCAACTCGACCATGATCCACGACGGACCATGCCCGGGAGTGACGTCTCACGTCGTCATGGCGTTCGACCGTCACGGCGGCAGCGCCAAGGGACGCTCTCCGCTGGTGCGAGCACTGAAGTACTTCGAGAAAACCCAGGCACCTGACGGATCGTTCTCTTCGTTGTGGTTCCGCGACTCGACGCATGGAACGGCGAAGGTGCTCGAAACCTACGCCGAACTCGGCATGGCGCAGCACCCCGTCGCGACCAGGGCGGCCGACTGGCTGCTCAGCCACCAGCGACCCGACGGTGCCTGGCCGGACAAAGTGATCGAGGGTCCGCCCGAAGGCGGCACCGCGGAAGAGACCGGCTGGGCGTTGTTCTCGCTGCTCATCAGCGGACGGCCCTTCGATGATCCCCAGGTGCTGCGTGCGGTGGAGTGGTTACTCGACCACCAGGACAAGAGCGGCACGTGGCGCCCGCAAGGCGTCGGGCTGTACTACGACACTTTGTACTACAGCGACGATCTCATCGCACACACCTACTCCTTGCGCGCGCTCGGACGCTGGCTCAAATGCGCCCGGATCGCCGGAACGAAGGTATGAAACGTCATGCGTGCCGTGGTGATCACAACCGGAACGCAAGGTGATGTCGCGCCGTACACCGGAATCGGCGCACGACTGCAAGCAGAAGGTTGGAAGGTCACCTTCGCCACGCACAAGGTGTTCGGCGACCAGCTGGAATCATGCGGTTTCGACTTCAGCCCGATCCCTGGCGACCCTGCGGCTCTGGTGTCCTCACAGGCTTTTCAGAGCTGGGAAAGATCCGGGTACTCCCGTAGGTCGGCCCGTGATCAGGTAGGCCGGATCAAGGCGATCATCGGCGACGTCGGTGAACTGATGTACGAGGTGGCCGGCGGGCTGATCGACGCGGTCCCGAACGATACCGACGTACTCCTGTTGTCCGGCACGGCCGCTCCGCTCGCCTACCACTTCGCCGAAGCTCGGCGAATCCCCAGCATGGGGATCTATTGGGGGCCCACCGAGCCGACGGGGCAGTTCCCGCCGCCGATGGGTGGTGCCAGGTCGTACGGATGGTGGGGGAACAAGGCGGCTGGACACATCGGCCTCAGGATCACGAACAAGGCGTACGTGAAGGCGGTCGACCGCCTCCGCGCGCAGCTCGGCGTACCTGCGGCCGGGTATGCGGACACCCGACGTCGCCAAGCCAGGCGGGAATGGCCGGTCATGCACGGTTTCAGTCCCACGGTCTTCCCCCGCCCGCGAGACTGGCGGCGCGGAATGGAGGTGGTCGGATACTGGTGGGCCCAGCGCGGCAAGCGATGGACGCCACCGGCCGCTCTGACCGACTTTCTCGCGGCCGGCCCCCCGCCGGTATTCATCGGCTTCGGAAGCATGTCTCCCGGCGAGGTCGAGCGGCTGGCGGATCTCGCCACCGCCGCCCTCCGGAAGGCGCGCCTGCGCGGGGTGATCCAGGCGGGCTGGGCCCAGCTCGACGCGAGAAACGACGACGTCCTGACGATCGGGGCCGCGCCCCACGATTGGCTCTTCCCGCAGATGGCCGCGATCGTGCACCACGCCGGCGCGGGTACCACCGGCGCGGCGCTCCGTGCCGGGGTGCCCGCGGTGCCGGTACCCGTCACGATCGATCAGCCTTTCTGGGCTTCCCGGATCGTCGCGCTCGGTGTCGCGCCCAAGGCGATTCCGTTCTGCGCGCTCACCGCGGACGGCCTCGCCGACGCTTTGCGGCTCGCGGTCACCGATCCTGTCCACACGGCTGCCGCTCGCGCGGTGGCCGCCGCAGTGGAGCGAGAAGACGGCGCGGGACGTGTCGCCAAGGCTGTGGCCAGACTCGCCGAGCGGGGGTTTTGATCATGAGTTCGGTCGCTCTTGGTATGCCAGCGCTTCCTCCTCCCGTCCTCTCCGAGCGTCGCAAGACCCGACAGCTGCAGGTCGGGCCGGTCGGCGTCGGCAGTGAGCACCCGATTTCGGTGCAGTCGATGACCACCACGCTCACTTCCGACGTCAACGCGACGCTGCAGCAGATCGCCGAGCTGACCGCTGCGGGCTGTGACATCGTGCGTGTCGCGTGCCCGTCGGCGGATGACGCCGAGGCGCTGCCCGCGATCGCGAGGAAGTCGCAGATCCCGGTGATCGCCGACATCCACTTCCAGCCGAAGTACGTCTTCGCCGCGATCGAGGCGGGTTGCGCGGCGGTCCGGGTGAACCCGGGCAACATCCGCAAGTTCGACGATCAGGTCAAGGAGATCGCGCGGGCCGCGAGGGACCACGGCACCCCGATCCGGATCGGCGTCAACGCGGGTTCGCTGGACAAGCGGATCATGGACAAGTACGGCAAGGCGACCCCGGAGGCGCTGGCCGAGTCGGCGCTGTGGGAGGCGTCGCTGTTCGCCGAGCACGACTTCTACGACGTGAAGATCTCCGTGAAGCACAACGACCCGGTGGTCATGGTGCGCGCGTACGAGATCCTCGCCGAGCAGTGCGACTACCCGCTGCACCTCGGCGTGACCGAGGCGGGCCCGGCGTTCCAGGGCACCATCAAGTCGGCGGTGGCGTTCGGCGCGCTGCTGCGCCAGGGCATCGGTGACACCATCCGCGTGTCGTTGTCGGCGCCGCCGGTGGAAGAGGTCAAGGTCGGGATCCAGATCCTGCAGTCGCTGAACCTCAAGGAGCGCAAGCTGGAGATCGTCTCCTGCCCCTCGTGTGGCCGTGCGCAGGTGGACGTGTACACGCTCGCCGAGCAGGTCACCGCCGGCCTGGAGGGCATGGAGGTCCCGCTGCGTGTCGCGGTCATGGGCTGCGTCGTCAACGGTCCCGGTGAGGCGCGCGAGGCCGATCTCGGCGTCGCCTCGGGCAACGGCAAGGGGCAGATCTTCGTCAAGGGCGAGGTCATCAAGACCGTGCCCGAGCACGCGATCGTCGAGACGCTGATCGAAGAGGCCATGCGCATCGCCGAACAGGCTTGTGAAGACGGAGACAAACGTGGCTGACTGGGTTCTCTCGGTCGACGAGAAGGCGTGCATCCACTCTGGACTGTGTATCGCTGCCGCGCCGCAACGATTCCGACAAGGTGCTGCGGGCTCACAAGTGGTCACCGCGGAGATCAGTGCCGATGACGTCGTCGCGGAGGCAGCGGAGGGGTGCCCGGTCGAAGCGATCCGAGTCCGAAACCTTCTCACTGGCGCGGTCGTAGCGCCCGAAGGCATCGAAGAGTGAGCGAAGACCTTCAGCCCGATCGCCGGCGTAAGCGGAACTCGGCTGCCACCAAGGAAGCGATTCTCCAAGCGGCCATGAAGCTCTTCGTGGACCGCGGGTTCGACGCCGCCACCGTTCGCGACATCGCCGACCTCGCCGGGGTCAACCAAGCGCTGTTGTTCCGCTACTTCGGCTCCAAGGAAGAGCTGTTCGACGTCGCCGTCTCCCGGCGTGCACTGGCCCAGCTCGATGAGACACCACCGGACCGGCTGATCGAAGTCATCCTGCGCGAACTTCTGGCGGTCGGCCCGGGCGCCGGATCTGATCAGATCGTCAAAGCGATCCTGCTCTCCACCGGCCAGCCTGGGACGGTTTCGGCGGGCCGAAAGCAGGTCAGGGACGGATACACCGACGCGCTCGCAACACTCTCGGGCGCACCTGACGCGCGGCTGAGGGCAAGTCTTCTCTTGGCGTGGCTTCTCGGTATCGGCATCGCCCGTCACATCACCGAGGACCAGAACATCGTGGCGGCCGACTTCGGCGACATCTGCGCTGTGGTCACCGGAGTGGCGAAGAATCTGCTAGCCGCAACATCATCTCCGCGTAGCGATGGCGATCGGGCCTGAGCCGTCGAATGCCCGGGCGAGTAATGCAACGACGGATTTCTGGATGATCTTGCCTGCGACCCGCCGACCTTTCACCCGTTACGGGTCGCCTCGGTCAGCGCGGTTGCCGCGCGTTCGAGTCCTACTCCCATCGCCATCAGCACCGGAGAAGGCGAGTGTTCACCGCTGTGACACGCGGAACCGGTCGACGCGGCGACGATCGGGGCGGCGGACAGAAGCTCATGTCCGTTCGTGCCGTCGATGCTGATGTTGAGAGTGTTCGGCAGCCGTTCCCTGGCCGGGTCCATTGAGATGGACCCGGCCAGGGAGATCTCTGACCGACCGCAGGTGGAGCTCATCGCGCAGTGAGCGCATCCGGCCCGGTGTGCCGTGCGCGAGATCCATCGCGGCGAGATCCGCTGCTGCCCCGAGCGCGACAGCGAAGGCGACATTCTCCGTCCCCGCACGCATGCCTCGCTCCTGCCCGCCGCCGTGGACGACAGGTTCCGGACGGAGACCGCTCCGGACGTACAGTGCGGCGGCCGGAGCAGATAGCTGCGGCGGTTGAGGCGTTACGTGCGATCGCTGCTGTGCTTGAGGTCATTCCTGGCGAACCAGTCTGACTGGACCGCCGCTGGCCATCGCTGTCCAGATGGCCGTCCGGTTGGAGTGTCCACTCTGGATCGTCTCGTCCTCTTCTGGGCCGTCTCACGATCGTCGCTGTGGCACTTGCTCGTCCTGGGGGTTGCAGCTGAAGATCTGACCCGCGGAACGCCCGACGTCTCGTTGGCTCTACCTGCGTACATGGCCAGACAGGATCTCTGGGGCAGGTTGGAGGTCAATGGCGATCCATGCTGGCGACGTCTGCGCTGGTCAGGTGGGTTTTGGTCGCAGCATGAGATGCGTCTCAAGCGCACTGGCCACCCACTCCTGACCGGGCGTCTCCGGTTAAGAATCGGTCGGTCTTCACCGGGCGAGGCACTGTCCGATTCGTCTGTGGCTTGCCGTTACCGGTGGTCCCGAACGACGGTTCGGGACCACCGGTTTCATCTAGGAAAATGTAGAAGTCAGCCGTGCTGGCTGGCCCACCATTTCTGGCCGGCTTCGGGCAGTGTGGAGATCGGGTCGTAGTAGGGGTAGCGACGCTGCAAAGCTTCGGGGTCCTCGTGCTCGATCCCGGTCCGGTAGTTCTTGGTCCAGTAGGAAATGCCCAGCTCGCGGTCGTACTCCGCCAGCTGGTGCACCCACCGCTTCCCGACGTACGGCACGTCGCAGACGATCCGCGGCGTCGCGTACCCCGGCAGATACCCCATGATCGCGTGCTGGAGTTCCTGCGCCTCGTGCACGGAAACCCGCCAGTGTTCGGCGTTGGGGATCATGTCGCACATGTAGAAGTAGTACGGCAGGATGTTCGCCTCGCCCTGCAGCGCGAAGCACAGGTCCAGCAGTTCGGCGGGGGTCGCGTTGACGCCCTTCATCAGCACGCCCTGGTTGCGCACGTCGCGGACGCCGACGTCCAGTGCGGTCCTGGCGGCCTCGGCGACGAGCGGGGTCACCGACTGGGCGTGGTTGACGTGGGTGTGGATCGCGAGGTTGACGCCGCGACGCTGGGCGGTGCCGGCGACGCGCTCGAGGCCTTCGACGACCTTCGGCTGGATCCAGTGCTGTGGCAGGGCGGCGAGCGCCTTGGTGGCGAGCCGGATGTCGCGGACGGTGTCGATGTCCATCAGCCGCATGAGGAACGACTCCAGCTGTGGCCAGGGCACGTTGGCGACGTCGCCACCGGAGACCACGACGTCCCGCACGCCCGGGGTCTTCTTCAGGTACTCGATCATCGCGTCCTGGCGGTCGACCGGTTTGAGCGAGAGCTTGTGCTTCTCGATCTGCTCGGTGGAGTTGCCGACCAGGTCCATCCGGGTGCAGTGCCCGCAGTACTGGGGGCAGGTGGAGATCATCTCGGCGAGGACCTTGGTGGGGTAGCGGTGCGTCAGCCCCTCCACCACCCACATCTCGGCCTCGTGCAGTGAGTCCCGTTCGGAGTGCGGGTGGCTCGGCCACTCGGTGTCGCGATCGCTGCGCACCGGAAGCATGTAGCGGCGGATCGGGTCGGCGTACCAGGCCTCCGTCACCTTCGCCGGGTCGGTGCCCGCGTTGGGCGCCATCGTGTTGATCATCTGCGGAGGCAGCAGCATCGACATCGTGGCCATCTCGCGCTGGTCGGCGAGCATGTCCTCGTAGAAGCGCTCCTCGAGCAGGTCGCCCATGAGGGCGCGCAGTTGCTTGGCGTTGCGGATGCAGTGCACTCGCTGCCACTGCGCGTCACGCCACTCTGCCTCGGTCACGTCGTGCCAGCCGGGGAAGCGGCGCCAGTCGGGTTCGATCAGCTCGACTCGGGTGTAGTCGTAGGGCTGATCGTAGGCGGCCACCGGCGAGGTCGGTTCCTGGATCGCAGTCACTTGTACTCCTCGTCGTCGGAAACGCGTGAAAATATCCTGTCACATCGTTCGGAAGACGTAAATATTCCTGTCTTGCGTGGTGTGTCGAAATCTCGCCGACCCGCCGGTCACCTGGTCGTCCGCACGCTGCAAACTCGGGAGCGTGACGAACGCGCGAACCACGCTCCTCCTCGGCGGGCGTATCTACAGCCCCTCGGCCCCCGACGCCACCGCCATGGCGATCACCGACGGCACCGTCGTCTGGGTGGGGCAGGACGGCCCGGCCAAGGCCCTGCATCCCGATGCCGAGGTGGTCGACCTCGACGGCGCCTTCGTCGCCCCGGCCTTCGTCGACGCGCATGTCCACGCCACCGCGACCGGCCTGCACCTCACCGGGCTGAACCTCACGAACATCCGCGGCGCCGGTGAGCTCCTCACCGCGGTCCGCGATGCCGTCCGCCCCGGCCAGGTGCTCGTCGCGCACGGGTGGGACGAATCCCGCTGGACCGACGGCAGGCTGCCCAGCCGCGCGGAGATCGACGAGGCCTCGAACGGGACACCGGTGTACCTGAGCCGGGTCGACGTCCACTCGGCGCTCGTCTCCAGCGCACTCGTCGCGCTCGCCGTCGGCGTGCACGAGGCGCCGGGCTGGTCCGCCGACGGGCCGCTGACCCGCGACGCCCACCACCTCGTGCGTGCCGCGATGCGCGCGGCGATCACGCCGCGGCAGCGCCGCGAAGCCCAGCGCGCGTTCCTCGCCGAAGCCGCCGCGCGCGGAGTCGTCAGCGTCCACGAATGCGCGGGCCCGGACATCTCCGGCGCCCAAGACCTCACCGACCTGCTCGCGCTCGCGTCGGAACCGGGACTGCCGGAGGTCGTCGGCTACTGGGGCGAACGCGGCGGCGTCGACACCGCCCGCGCGCTCGGTGCCAGGGGCGTCGCGGGCGACCTGTTCGTCGACGGCGCGCTCGGCTCCCGCACGGCCGCCCTGCACGTGCCGTACGCTGACGCCCACGGCACCTCCGGGACGCTCTACCTCGACGCCCCCGCCATCGCCGATCACATCAGCGCCTGCACCGAGGCCGAGCTCCAGGCAGGTTTCCACGTCATCGGCGACGCCGCCGTCGCCGAGGTCGTCGAAGGGTTCCGGCTCGCGGAGAAGACCGTCGGACGTCGAGCGCTGGCCGCCCGCCACCACCGGCTCGAACACGTCGAGATGATCGACGTCGACCAGGCGAAGGCGCTCGCGGGCTGGGGTGTGGTCGCTTCGGTCCAGCCGCAGTTCGACGCGGAATGGGGCGGCGCGCACGGCATGTACACCGACCGCCTCGGCGCGGAACGGGCCGCGAAGCTCAATCCCTTCGCCGCGATGGCCGCTGAAGGGCTCCTGCTCGCCTTCGGCTCCGACGCGCCTGTCACGCCGGTCGATCCGTGGGCGACCGTCCGAGCCGGGACCTACCACCGCACGCCGGGCTCGGGCTTGTCCGCCCGCGCCTCCTTCACCGCCCACACCCGCGCGGGACACCGCGCGGCCGGCGTCAACGACGGCGTCACCGGCAGCCTGGTCCCGGGCGCTCCCGCGCACTACGCGATCTGGGACGCCGAAGACCTCGTCGTCGCGACACCGGACTCGCGCGTTCAGCGCTGGTCGACCGACCCGCGCGCGGGTGTGCCCCCGCTGCCGAACCTCGCGGAGGGCGCGACACTGCCCCGTTGTCTGCGCACGGTCCGCGGCGGGCAGGTCATCCACGATCTGTTCACCCGGGCGGCCTAGGGTTCAGGAGTGTCCACGACCGTGACCGATCCGGCCCCCGAAGCGGCGCCCCGGAAGCGCTTCTCCCGCGCCTGGCTCGTGCGTTTCCTCGTCGCCGCGGCGTCAGGGTTCACGCTGTACCTCAGTTTCGCTCCGCGTCCGCTGTGGTGGCTCGCGCCGCTGGCGTTCACCGGCTTCGCGCTGGTGGTACACGGACGAAGGTTCCGGGGCGCGTTCGGTTACGCGTTCGTGTTCGGGATGGGGTTCTTCCTGCCGCTGCTGACCTGGCTGCTGGATTTTCTCGGCCCGGGCTTCGGGCCGTGGCCGTGGCTCGGGCTGGCGATGGCACTGTCGGTGTATCTCGGCTTCGGCGGGGCGTTCGCCACCGTGGTGTGGAGGCTGCCGCTCGGGCCCCTGTGGGCGGCGCTGGTGATCATCGCGTTGGAGACACCACGCACCTGGTTCCCTTTCGGTGGCTTCCCGTGGGGCCGCGTGGCGTTCAGCCAGCCTGAGGGCGCCTTCGTCTCGCTGGCTTCGATCGGCGGCGCTCCGCTGGTCGGTCTCGCGGTCGTGGCGACCGGGTTCGGTCTCGCGGCGCTCTGCCTGCGGCTGAGGGGCGCGGATCCGGGGCGTTCCCTGGTGGCGACGTCGGCGCTGACGCTGGTGCCCGTGGTTGCGGGGCTCGCGGTGTGGCCGACGATCGGCACCGAAGCCCAGGACGGCGAACTCACCGTCGCCACCGTGCAGGGCAACGCCCCGGACATCGGCCTGGCGCTGGAAGGCCGCCGCGACGAACTCCGGAGCAACCACCTCGCCGAGAGCGCCCGGCTGCTGGAAAAGCTCAAGGCGAGCAACACGAAGGTCGATCTGCTCGTATGGCCCGAGACCGCGATGGCCATGCGCACCGGCGACGCCGGCGTCGATCAGGTGGTCCGCGACTATGGCACGCAGGCGATCATCGGCGCGCTGGTCCGGCTGCCCGACGGGAGTGCGCAGAACTCCGCGCTCGTCTGGGATCCGGTCACCGGCCCGGGTCAGCGCTATGCCAAACAGCAACTCGTCCCGTTCGGCGAGTACGTCCCGGCCCGTGAGCTCGCGAAGCTGGTGACACCGTTCGTCGACAGCGTGGCGAACATGACGCCGGGTGACGGTGCCAACGCCGCCCTGTCGGTCGCGGGTACGAAGGTCGGCGTCTTCATCTGCTACGAGACGGCCTTCGACTACCCGGCGCGGGAGTCGGTCGCGGACGGCGCGGAACTGCTCGTCGTGCCCACCAACAACGCTTGGTACGGACCGGGGGAGATGAGCTATCAGCAGCTGGCGATGTCGCGCCTGCGGGCGGTCGAGCATGGGCGTTCGGTGATCGTTTCCGCCACCAGCGGAGTCAGCGCGATCGTCGCGCCGGACGGTTCGATCATGGCCTCTACCAGCCTGTTCACCGCAGACTCCCTGGTGGGGCGCGTACCGCTGAGGCAGCAGACTACGCTGTCGGATCTACTCGGTGTGACGACGGAGTACGGGCTGCTCGCCCTGGCGATCGCCGGGGTTACCGGCGGGTACGTGCTGCGTTTCCGCACCCGGCGCGCGAGCGCCGCCAAGGCAACGAGGGAAGCGGCGGGCTGACCCGCCGGAACACGGAGGAAAAGCGGATGGCGCAGGCGCCACGGGGGGCCCAGGGAATCGACCCGGTGCTGGTGGTGGTCCCGACGTACAACGAGCGGGAGAACATCGGCCCGATCCTGGAGCGCCTGTTCGAAGCACTCCCGGAGGTCAACGCCCTCGTGGTGGACGACGGCAGCCCGGACGGGACCGGTGACGTCGCCGACGAGCTCGCGAAGGCCGACGAGCGGATCCACGTGATGCACCGGACCGAGAAGGCCGGTTTGGGTGCCGCGTACGTCGCGGGCTTCCGCTGGGGTCTCGCTCGCGACTACGCCACCATCGTCGAGATGGACGCCGACGGCTCGCACGCGCCGGAGGATCTGCCGCGGGTGCTGGCCGCTCTCGAGGACGCGGATCTGTCCATCGGCTCCCGGTACGTTCCCGGTGGCAGCACGGTGAACTGGCCGTTCCAGCGCAAGGCGCTGTCCTGGGTGG
Organism: Amycolatopsis sp. TNS106; assembly: GCF_019330265.1. NCBI lineage: Bacteria > Bacillati > Actinomycetota > Actinomycetes > Pseudonocardiales > Pseudonocardiaceae > Amycolatopsis > Amycolatopsis sp. TNS106. The sequence goes on from NZ_CP024972.1 coordinate 1,849,759, forward strand.
CGAACCTCTACGCGAGGATCGCGCTCGGCACGAAGATCAAGGACATCACCGCGGGTTTCCGCGCGTACCGCCGCACGGTGCTCGAGAAGCTTCCGCTCGACGAGATCGCCTCGCGCGGCTACTGCTTCCAGATCGACCTGGCGTTCCGCACGGCGCTCGCCGGGTTCGAGGTGGTCGAAGTGCCGATCACCTTCACCGAACGCGAGGTCGGTCAGTCGAAGATGAGCGGTTCGGTCGTGCGCGAGGCGATCGTCCTGGTCGGTCTGTGGGGGCTCAAGCGTCGCTGGCAGCAGCTTCGCGGGCTGGCCAAGAAGGGCTGACGCCCAGCACGCTCACCCCGAGCTTCCCCAGTTCCTGCACCGTCGGCTCGTCCGGCGCCGCGTCGGTGATCACGCCCGCGACGTCGGACAGGGGGAGCACGGTGAACGGCGAGGCCGCGCCGATCTTCTCCGAACTGGCCAGCACGTAGGTGTCGGCGGCCCGTTTGGCGAGGGTGCGTTTCATCGCGGCCTCGTCGGAGTCGCCGGTGGTGAGCCCGGTCTCGGGATGCACGCCGGTGACGCCGAGGAAGAACAGGTCCGCGTTGATGCCTTCGGCCGCCTCGGCCGCGGCTGCTCCGCAGGTGACGGCGGAGTGCTTGAAGAGCCGTCCGCCGATGAGGAATACCTCGACCTTCGGATGCGTGACGAGCGCGGCGGCGACCGTGGGGCTGTGCGTGACGATCGTCGCTTCGAGGTCGACGGGGAGCGCCTTCGCCAGTGCGAGCGCGGTCGTCCCGCCGTCGAGGATGACCGTCGATCCGAGCCGGATCAACGCTGCTGCACGTTTCGCGATCCTTTCCTTGCCCGCGACGCTGACCGCCATGCGCGTCGCGTAGTCCGCGGTGGCCGGGGAGACCGGCAAGGCTCCGCCGTAGACGCGCTGACAGAGCCCGGCGTCCGCGAGTTCTCGCAGGTCACGGCGGATACTGTCTTCCGAGATGCCGAGTTCGGCGGCGAGGTCCTTGGCCACGATGCGACCTTCGGTCTTGAGTCGTTCCATCAGCAGGTCTCGTCGTTGCGCAGCCAACATGTGCACGTTCCTCCTTGTTCCTGCCGATTGTTGCACATTATGCTCCGCCGCATGAGCAAACCTCTGATGATCCTCATCGCCGGTCCGTTCCGCTCCGGAACCGGCGACGACCCCGAACTCCTCGCCCGCAATCTCGCCCGGCTCGAAGAGGCGGCCTGGCCGATCTTCCGCAGCGGGCACGTGCCGATGATCGGCGAGTGGGTCGCGCTCCCGGTGCTGCGCGGAGCGGGCGGGAAGACCGTCGCCGACCCGATCGCGAAGGAGATCATGTATCCGACGGCTGATCGCCTGCTGCACCACTGCGACGCCGTCCTGCGCCTGCCCGGCGATTCCGCCGGGGCCGACCAGGACGTCGCCATCGCGCTCTCTCGCGGCCTGGCGGTGTATCACCGTGTCGAGGACATTCCCGGGTACCAAGCCGCATAATGCGTAACTCGACCGCGTGTGACGTTTCCAGGGGAGGGTGAGCCGTGACCGGTCAGGTCTGCGGGACGTGCGAAGGCCCGCTGCCGGCGAAGGCGGGATCGCGCGGGCGTACGGCCGTCTACTGTTCGGCCGCATGCCGCCAGCGGGCCTACCGGTCACGGCGTGACCCGGCTCCCGACGTGGACGCCCTCATCGCCGAGGTCGGCCGCGTCGCGAACCGGCTGAGCCCCCGGCCGGCGGAAGTGTTCCTCACCGATCTCACCTCGCTCACCTCAGATGTGGGCAGACTGCGGCGCATTGCTCAACTGGCGTTGCGGACCGAAGACGAAAACGTCACACCGGCGCCCGTGACGGAAACCGTCGACGAGGTGGACTTCGCCGGGAGGATCGAGCAGCACCAACGAGAACTGCGTGTGCACTGCTACCGCATGGTCGGGTCCTACGACGACGCGGAAGACCTGGTCCAGGAGACATTCCTGCGAGCTTGGCGCGGCCGCGACGGCTTCGAAGGCAGATCGAGTTTCCGTGCCTGGCTCTATCGGATCGCCACCAACACCTGCCTCGATTTCCTGCGGCGCAACAAGAGAGTCCCTCGCCCCTACGAGCAGCTGCCCGACGTCGAACAGCTGGGCGAACCGCCGCAGTTCATGCCCTGGCTGCAGCCCTTCCCGGACAACGCCGCCGAGATCGCCGAGACCAGGGAGACGATGGAACTCGTCTTCCTGGCCGCGATCCAGCACCTCCCGCCGAGGCAACGGGCCGTGGTGATCCTCAACGACGTCCTCGGCTGGAAGGCGGCGGAGACCGCCGACCTGCTGGAAACCAGCGTCGCATCGGTCACCAGCGCACTCCAGCGCGCCCGCCCCACCCTGCGCGAACGCCTGCCGGAACGCCGCGCCGACTGGGCTCGGACCGCCCAGGTGACCGAGGAGGAGCAGGCGATCCTGCGTCGCTACATGGCCGCCGCCACCGGCAGCGGCGACAGCCGGATCATGGCCGAGCTGCTGCGAGAAGACGTGCTGGTCACGATGCCACCGAACCCGCTGTGGTTCTCCGGCCGCGACGTCTTCCTCGACTTCGTCGCCCAGTCGCTCGACCCCGCGTCACCGGCCTACTTCGGCGCATGGAAACACCTCCCGACCAGCGCGAATCGCCTCCCCGCGGCGGCGGGCTACGTTCGGCGGCCAGGCACCCGGGTCTACCGCGCGCAGGTGCTCGACGTGTTGCGGATCGAGGACGGGAAGGTCGTGGAGATCACCGCTTTCGAACCGCATTTGTTCCCCGCGTTCGGCCTGCCGCTGACGATCACTTGAGGACCGATGAGATCCCCGTGCCTTCCGCGTCTCAACGGTCGAACCCAACCACGCGGAAGGAACACCCTCATGAGCCTCAAGAACAGGAACGCGGTCATCTACGGCGCCGGCGGATCGATCGGCGGCGGTGTCGCCAAGGAGTTCGCCGCGCGGGGCGCCCGCGTCTTCCTCACCGGCCACCACGAACCGGCGCTGACGAAGCTCGCCGACGAGATCGAGGAGAGCGGGGGACTGGCCGAAGTCGCCGTCGTCGACGGCCTCGACGAAACCGCGGTCGACACGCACGCGGCGTCCGTCGTGGCAAAGGCAGGCAGCATCGACATCTCCCTGAACCTCGTCCCACGCGGCGACATCCAGGGAATCCCGCTCGTGGAGATGTCGGTCGAGGACTACGTCCGCCCGATCACCACCGGCATCACGACGAATTTCATCACCGCCCGCGCGGCCGCTCGGCACATGATCGCCCAGGGCTCCGGCGTCATCCTCGCCCTCGACAGCGGCTCCGCCCAGGGCAGCCCGATGATGGGCGCGACCGGCTCGATCGACGCCGCGCTGGACACCTACATCCGCAATCTCGCCGTCGAGATCGGGCCGCACGGCGTCCGCGCGCTCGGCATCTGGGTCGCGGGAATCCCCGAGACCTTCACCCCCGAGAAGCTCTCCGCCGTGAACAACCAGCTGCCCGCGAGCCCGGAGATGGTGGAGAACGTTCTCAACGGCCTCAAGGAGGCCCGGATGACCAAGCGTTCACCGCGCCTCGCCGAGGTCGCCCGCACGCTGGCGTTCCTGGCCTCCGACGACGCCATGGGAATCACCGGCACCTTCGTCAACGTGACCAGTATGTTCCCCAGCTGACCGGAGTTCAGCGAGTACGGCGCGGATCGCCGGGCTCGCCTCGGCGCTGCGGCGCCACGCCGCGTGCACCTCGCGCGTCGGCGGGCGCCGCAGCGGCCGGACGACGAGCCCTTCGGCCAAGGGCGGGCGCGCCAGCCGCGGGATCAACGCGAGGACCTCGCCGGAGGCGACCAGCGACAACTGCGTGGAGAAGTCGTCCACCAGATGCCGGACGTCGGGCTCGTCCGGCAGTCCGGCGAACAGGCGCCGGAACCACTGGTGGCACACCGTGCCCGGCGGACTTGTGACCCACGGGTGCCCGGCCAGGTCGGCGCCGTCGAGCGGCGGCTCGGTCCGGGCCAGTGGATGCGTCCCGGCCATGACGACGTCGCCGAGGTCGGTGTGCACCAGGCACCGGGACAGGGCAGGGGAGAGCGGGGCAGGCAGGCCGTCGGCGTCATGCAGGAGCGCGAAGTCGGCCGTGCCTGCCTCGACGCTGTGTGACGCCTGATCGGGATCCTGCTCGGTGATGTGCAGCCGGAGATCGGGGTAGCGCTCCAGCAGCCGCGGGTGAACGGGGGCGAGGAGCCCGCGAATACCCGTCGAGAACGCGGCCACCCGCAAGACGCCGCGAGGCGCGCCCTCCGCCACCGACTGGGCGGCCTCCGCGCAGCGCTCGAGCGCCTGGAACACCTCTAGAGAGGAATCGACCACGGCCTGACCTGCCGGAGTGAGCACGACCCCGCGCCCAGCCGGAGCGAGCACGGGCATCCCGATCTGCCGCTCCAACCGCTTGATCTGCTGCGACACCGCCGACGCCGTGAACCCCAGCTCGTCCGCCGCACGCGCCAACGTCCCCAGCGCGGCCACCGACCGCAGTGCCCGCAGGGCCCCGACCTCGATCATGAAGCCATGCTACGGAATATCGGCCACAAACCATCGCTGGACCGCAGGTATCGACGCCGACAGGATCGACCACATGACCGAGACCCTCTTCGGCTCCAACCTCGTCGCCATGGTCACCCCGATGGAACCCGGCGGCGCACTCAGCGAACCCGGCCTCACCGGCCTGGTAGACCACCTGCTGAACACCGGCTGCGACGGCATCGTCGTCGGCGGGACCACCGGCGAAGCCCCCACCCTGACCGACGCCGAAGCCGCCCGGCTCGTCCACACCGTGGCGACCCGCGTCGAGAACCGGGCAAGCGTGATCGCCGGCGTCGGCACCTACGACACCGTCGCCTGCATCCGGCGCGCGAAGGAAGCCGAGGCGGCCGGCGCCGACGCGCTCCTGCTCGTCTGCCCCTACTACTCCAAGCCGACACAGGCCGGGATCGTGGCGCACTGCCTGGCCGTGGCCGACGCCACCGGGCTGCCCGTGATGCTCTACGACGTCCCGGCCCGCACCGGGACGGCCATGGAAGCGGCGACCCTGATCGAACTCGCCCGCCACCCCAGGATCCGCGCCGTGAAGGACGCCAAAGGCGACCTGTTCGAAGCGATGACCGTCATGGCGTGCACTCAGCTGGCCTACTACTGCGGCATCGACGAACTCAACCTGCCCTACCTCGCGGCCGGCGCCACCGGCCTGGTCAGCGTCGTGGGCAACGCCTACGCCGCCCGGAACGCCGAGCTCATCGCCGCCGTACGCGGGGGAGACCTCGACAAGGCACGGACCCTCAACGCCGCGCTGCTTCCCCTCGCCGACGCGGTCATGCGTACCTCGCAGGGAGCGATCATGGCCAAGGCCGCACTGGCCGATCTCGGCGTCATCCCGCACGCGACAGTCCGGCTTCCGCTGCTCGAATCACCGCCCGAGCACCTGCGACGCCTGCGCGACACTGCCTTGTCCAGTCCGTGAAGGCCTCCTTGAGGGACCCAGAGTCCCTCAAGGAGGCCTTCACGGACTCGGGAGTCGCCTCCGGACACGGCGAAGCCCCCGCGGAGGGAGGTCGCGGGGGCTTCGCCGATTCGTGGTGGGGCTAGCTACTTGTGCCGTGCGTCAGGCGGACCGGGTGGTCCTGCGTCCCTTCAGCTCGGCGAGACGTTCGTTGAGCAGATCTTCGAGCTCCGGGATCGAACGACGCTCCAGGAGCATGTCCCAGTGCGTCCTCGGGGGCTTGACCTTCTTCTGCTCCGGCTGCCCGCCGTCCACGATCTCGGACTCGCTGCCGTGCAGCCTGCACTCCCACACCGAAGGGATCTCGGCGTCGTCGGAGAAGGGCACCTCGAACTCGTGGTTCTTGGGGCAGGCGTAGCGCACGGTGCGGCGGGGCGCGAGGTCGTGGTTGCGGTCGGTCTCGTAGCTGACCGCTCCCAGCCGGCTTCCACGGAGAACACGGTCGGCCATGATGGGGGTCCTTTCAGTCAGCTCCGGGTGGAGCCAGGGTGATGCTCACCCTATGCAACGACGATGAGGGCCAGAGGATTCCCTGGACAGCATGTCCTTGCTCACGATGAGCTGTGTCACCCGGTGGCAACAGCTTCTCCTAGTAGGAGTGATTTCGCGCTCTGGCGTGACGTCAATACGGCCATCTTGGTGCGGATATCCCCCAGATGGGCTAGTAGTACGCCTGTCACGTCAACCGTAACTGACCGTGTTGGGCCGAGGTGGGCCCCAGGTCGCCCAGTCGAAAGTGGCGTCGGCACAATACCTGATAACGGACCGTGTTCGGCTCGCCCTCAGAACGTGATGCCGATGAAGTTTCAACGACCATCTGCTCGGTATCCGCCACCACCACGGTGTCCCCAGCCCGCAGCACCTCGCCGTCGGACACCCGCGCGTTGAACCGCCCCGTCTGCCCGCACCAGCACAGCACCTCGACCTGAACCGGCTGCAGTTCGTCCGCCAGCTCGAACAACCGCGCCGCACCCGGGAACAACATGCTCCGGAAATCCGTCGCGATCCCGAAGCAGTACACGTCGATCTGGACGTCATCGGCCAGTTCGGCCAGCTGATCCACCTGATCGGGCGACAAGAACTGCGCCTCGTCGACGATCAGGTAGTCCACATGCCGCCCGGCGGCCCACTGCTCACGCACCAGCAACCGCAGATCGGTCTCGTTCCCCACCTCGGTCGCCTTGCGCGTCAACCCGATCCGGCTCGTGATCTGCGGCTCACCGGACCGGTCATGCCGCACCAGCACCATCCCGCGACGACCCTGCCGCGCGTGGTTGTGGTCGATCTGCAACGCCAGCGTCGACTTTCCGCAGTCCATCGGCCCGTAACAGAACTTCAGCTTCCCGACGACCGGCACACCCCGCCGTGAACCCGCCACCGGCACCGACGACAACGCGTCCGTGGGATCCGGGCCACTCTCCTTCAGTACGGTCACGACGCCCGACCCTATCGGCACGCTCCGCCCTCACAGCACCGCCGGTGGTCGGTTGCCCGCCGCCTCGATCGCCCGGCGCACCGGCACCAGCCACACGAACACGAACCCGAGCACGAAGAAGATCACCAAAGCGATGATCGCGTACCGGAACGAGCCGGTGATCTGCCCGACCGCCGCGAACAACAGCGGACCGAGCCACGACGTCCCCCGCTCACCGACCACGTACAGCGAGAAGTACTGCGCGTCCTTCCCCTCCGGGATCATCTGCCCGAACAACGACCGCGACAACGCGTTCGTGCCGCCCAGCACCAGCCCGATCCCGACCGCCACCGCGTAGAACTGCAGCGGCTGCCCGGCCTCGATGAAGAACGCGAAGCACAACACGACCACCCAGGCCACCAGACTGCCCAGAATCGTCTTCTTCGCCCCGATCCGCGCCGCGATCGCACCGTGGATCATCGCTCCGGCGTACGCCAGGAACTGGATCACCAGGATCGTGACGATGAGCACCTGGGTGCTGTACTTCAACTCGTCCTTGCCGTACTGCGCCGACACCGCCACCACCGTCGTGATCCCGTCGGTGAAGACCAGGTAGCTCCCGAGGAACGCCAGCGTCAGGGGATAGGCCCTGGCCTCCTTGATCGTCTGCTTCAGCTCCTTGAACCCGGCCGTCAGCACCGACAGCCCCCGCGCGCTCGACTTCGGCACATGAGTCCGGGGGAGTGCCCGCACCGCCGGGATCGTGAACACCGCCCACCAGATCCCCGACGTCAGGAAGCAGATCTGGATCGCCAGCCCTTCACTCACCCCGAAGAACTCGTGCCCCATGAAGAACCCGAGCTGCAACGCCAGCGCCAGACCGCCACCGAGATACCCGAAAGCCCAGCCCTTCGACGACACCGCGTCGCGCTCATCGGGCTCCGCGATGTCCACCAGGAACGAGTAGTAGACGACCAGCGCACCGCCGTAACCGATGTTGGCCAGGATGAACGTCCAGACCCCGACCTCCCAGTTCGTCCCCGCGATGAAGAACATCAGCGCTGACGCCACCGCGCCGAGGAAGGCGAACCCGCCGAGGATCCGCCGCTTGTGCCTGCTCCGATCCGCGATCGCGCCGGCGATCGGCAGCACCAGTACCTGCGTCACCGTCGCGACCGACAGCAGATACCCCCACAACGAACCCGCGGGGAACTGGAGCCCGAACAAAGAGACGTCGCAGTTCTGAAGGGTGCTCGAAGCTCCACTCGAATCGGTGCACGCCCTGTCCCCGTTAAGGGTGAAATTCGTCTTCGCGTCCGCCGACGCGATCTCGCTCAAATAGAGCGCTCCGAAGACGGTGATCACCGACGAATAGAACGGCGAATTGGCCCAGTCGTAGAGGTACCAAGCCCGCCACACCCGCTTGCGTTCACGGGTCACGGCCACCGTCATGCACTGCTCCTGAAGTCGAGAACGTCGAGGTCAGCGGGAGACTACTGGCGATCACACCCACCTGTCCGGCACGAGTCCGGACCGTGTTCGTTTCGACGCGGGACGAACCCTTCCCGAACACCTTCCCGACCATCGTCGGCGTGTCGCTGCCACGATCCACGTGTGTTTCGTGTGAGGCTGGTGAGCGATTTGTGACTCTTGTGAAGCACGGGGCTGATACTTACTGTTCCGCTCATGAGGACCCATCGCCTTCGCACAGCACACCGCGTCACGGCGAGAACGCTCCTGCTCGCCCTCGCCGTGACGGGCCTGCAGATCGCCACCACCGGATCCGCCGCCGCGGATCCCCACGGCTCCCACTGGGCCAAGCTCCGCATGTGTGAATCGAGCGGGCGCTACAACATCAACACCGGCAACGGCTACTACGGCGCCTACCAGTTCGACCTGCCCACCTGGCGCAGCGTCGGCGGCCAAGGGCGCCCCGACCAGGCCGCCCCTCGCGAGCAGGACTACCGGGCCCTCTACCTCTACCGCATGCGCGGCTGGCAGCCCTGGGAATGCGCCGGCAAACTCGGCTTCCGCAACGACAGCGACGGCCGCAGCAAACGAGTCCCGTCCTACGCCGACTCCGCCTACATCGGCGGGGGAGGACAGCCCGCACCGCCGCCTCAACCCAAGCCGAAGCCCACCCCGCCCGCTCCGCCCGGCGGCCCCAAACCCGCCTGGCCCGGCGTCGTCTACGCCTACGGCGACTGCGCGGCACCCCTGAAACAGTTCCAGCTGCGGATGAACGCCTTCGGTTACGGCTTCACCGGAACAGGCTGCTACTACGACAAGACCCGCGAAGCCGTCCTCGCCCTCCAGCGAGCCAACGGCATCAACGACTCAGGACGCCTCGGCCCCAAGACCTGGGACGCCGCCTGGAACGGCAAGGCGCCCCGATAACCCCCGCGTTTAGTCCTCTAAATGCGTTGTGAGCGCATCTAGAGGACTAAACGCGGATCAGGAAGGCCAAGCACCGCGTTCCCGAAGCACTTCACGCAGCAGATCCGGCCGGTCCGTCACGATCCCGTGCACCCCCAGATCCAGCAGCAGCCGCATCTCCGCCGGATCGTCCACCGTCCACGTGTGCACCTCGAAACCCCCACGCGTCGCCTGCCGCAGGAACGCCCGGTCCACCACCTTCAACCGCCCCTGCCGCACCGGCACCTGAGCCATCGCACCTCGCGACAACGCGCGCAACGACACCAACGGCAAGAACCCGTTCGCCCACATCACCGCCACCGAACGCGGCCCCATCGCGGTCACCAGCTTCGGTCCCGCCAGCTTCCGGATCCGCGCCAGCCGCGCGTCCGAGAACGACGCCGCCGCCACCCGGTCGTACGCCCCCGTCCGCTCGATCGCCCGCACGAAGGGCGCCACCGCCTCGTTCGACTTCACATCGATGTTGAACCGCGCCTCCGGCAACTCCTCGAGGACGTCCTCCAGCCGCGACAACGGCACACGACCACCGACCTTGACCGTCCGCAACTGGGCCCACGTCTGCCGGGAGATCAAACCCGCGCCGTCCGTGGTCCGGTCCAACGACGCGTCGTGATGAACGACCACCACACCATCCGACGTCGCGTGCACGTCCGTCTCCAGATAGCGATAACCCTCCGTCACCGCCTGCCGGAAGGCGGGCAACGAATTCTCCAGTCCTTCCAGGTCGCCGAGGTGCCAGCCCCGATGGGCGAAAGCACGCGGGAGCGGGTCGGCGAGATACGGAAACAGTGTCGGCACCCCACTAGTGTGCACTTCGGTCGTGGCCCCGGCATGATCGCCGGATGGCCAGCTAGGGTCAGATCCGTGAGGGAAGTGGCCGAACACCCGAAGACGTCCGCCGAAGAGGTGTCCGAGCTGCGCCGCGCCGGAGCACCCAAACACTGCGGATGGTGCGGCCGACGGCTCGAACAGGGCGGCAACGTCGGCAGGCGCCGTCGCTACTGCGGGCAATCGTGCCGTCAGCGTGCCTACGAGCGCCGCACCGCCCTCCAGCGCAGCGGCCTCCCCGAAGACGCCGTCGTCCTCTCCGATACCGAGATCGCCACCCTGCAGGACAGGCTCTTCCAGCTCCGGTGCGCCGCCGAAGACGTCGTCACCGCGGCCGACGACGGCGCTTCCGTCGCCGAACTCCGCGGCCTCGCCGGCGAAATCGCCCAGGCCGCCAAGGACCTCGAACAGCTCCGCTGAGCTACAAGATCCCGTCCAGCGCCCGGTACGTCCGGTTGCTCGCGGCCGCCGCACGCTGCTCGCGGCCGGTCGCCTCGATGTAGTTCTGACTGGTCGCGAGGCTTGCGTGCCCGAGTAGGGCCATGATTTCCGACGCCGTCGCACCGTCTTCCGCCAGCCGAGTCGCGAAGGTGTGCCGCAACGCGTGGAGGTTCGCCCCGACCGGTACGCGGTCGTGCAGGCCTGCCCACCGATAGCAGGACTTGACCAGATACTCCAGCGCACCGCGGCCGATCGGCTCGCCCGCACGATCCCGGAGGAGGGGAGTGGAGGGCCCGAACCGCTGCTGAGGGAACCGGCGACGGCAGGAGGCCAGGTACTCCTCGATGATCTTCTCCATGATCGGCTGCACCGGGATCGACCGGTCGCGGCTTCCCTTGCCATGGACGTGCAGCCGCATCTCGCCCTGACGGCCGACGAGTGACCGCGCGGTCAGTGCCCGCATCTCCGCGGCGCGCAGCCCGGCGACCAGCCCCAGCGCGATCACCAGGACGTCCCGCTCGGGCCACGGATCCCGCGTCCGGCGCGAGCCGTCGGCGGCGGCCGCGAGCAACTGTTCCGGGGTTTCCTCACCCCTCAACGGTTTCGGCGTCAGCGGAGGCGCCTTCGGCCGCGCGACAGCGCCCATCGGATTGCCCGCGAGCAACCCGTCGGACACGCAGAATGTGAGGAACTGATTCCAGGTCGACCACGCGCGGAGCACCGAACTCTTCGCGTGGGTGTCCGCGAAGGCGCCGAAGGCGTTGCGGAGCGCCTGGGCGGTGAGCATCTCGACGGTGAGTTCGTCAGGGGAGCGGTCCAGCTCGCGGAGCAGAAGAGCGGTGATGCCGGCGAGGTCGCGGCGGTAGGCGTCGGTGGTGTGAGGAGAATCCTTGCGGGGACGACGTGCGGCGAAAAAGGCTTGCTGTGCCTCGGAAACCCTCATGAACATCTTGTACCGCATGGCACCGACAGTCTTACACTGGGTTATATTCTGTTTCATGCATAATAGTGATTATGCATGAAACGGGGTGATGGGTCCGGAACCCCTCGCGGGGGATCTCGGTTCACTCGCCGCCCTCCGGGGCTTTCAGGGAGGGTCGTTTCCGACAGTTTCGCCACAGAACGACCCTTCCTGGCGGTCGGACACCGGGGCGTCGCCTGGGGTCGAGTGGTCGCCAGGCTCAAGCGGCTCAACGAGATCCATTGACGCCTGGCGCCTCCAGCTGATCATCAACGGTCCGCGAGTTCCATATCGATTCGTCACAGTGACGTATTGAGGCCGGGTGATCGGACATCCGTTTCAGGTCTCCGGGGGCGCCCCAGGGCGTCACGGGGATCCGTGGCTGCCAGGTTCGGGGCGGGCTGACAGAAGGCGGGCCCGCATCCGGCACGGGGAAGGAAGTCCTCGCTGCAGGACGCGCGGCGAAAGACCCCTTCGTGACTGCATCAAGGACCCCTCTTGGGCTCTGATGAGCAGGTCATCCAAAGCGCCGATAATGTACATTATGTCAAGTAGGTTGCTGAGGTCCTCCTCGGCCATGTTCCCCGAGAACGGCGCGACCCCTCGCCCGCAAGCCCTCGATGTGCCCCTCTGATGACGGCGATAGGTCATGCGCTCGCGTCGTTGTGGATGCCGGGTTGCGGTCGTCCCGTCTCACACTTGCCTACCTCTGCCCGACTAGCACGCCGGCAGCGAAGTTGCGCTCATGGTCCCAAGGGAACGCCTGTCCCCTGGTGTTGCCACCAAAGCTTCGTAAGTCTAGACTTACGGTTCGTGGAAGCTTACCGAGTCTCGGATGCCACCTGGAGCGCGTTCGGGGATCCGAGTCGGCGCGCGATCATCGAGTGCCTGGCCGAGCGGCCGCAGTCCGTCCGTGAACTCGCCGATCAGCTGCCCATCAGCAGACCAGCGGTATCCCAGCACCTCAAGGCCCTCAAGGTCGCGGGGCTGGTCACCGACCGCCCTGACGGCACCAAGCGCATCTACCAGCTCAATGCGACAGCCGTGGGCGCGTTGCGCGATCAGCTCGACACCTACTGGAGCCGCGCGCTGTCCGCCTACAAGGATGCCGTCGAACAACCCAATGGAGACAAGCAATGAGCCAGGCAACGAGCCCGGTGGTCCGCAAGGAGGTCGTGGTGAACGCCCCGATCGAACGGGCCTTCATCGTTTTCACCGAGCGATTCGGCGACTTCAAGCCCCCCGAGCACAATCTCCTTCAGGTCGAGATCGTCGAGACGGTGTTCGAACCCCACGTCGGTGGCCACATCTTCGACCGCGGAGCCGACGGCAGCGAGTGCAGGTGGGCTCGAATTCTCACCTACGATCCCCCGCATCGCGTGGTCTTCACCTGGGACATCAGCCCTCAATGGCAGATTGAACGCGACCCTGACCACACGAGCGAGGTCGAGGTCCGCTTCATCGCCGAAGCCGCGCAGCGCACAAGGGTCGAACTAGAACACCGCAAGCTGGATCGTCACGGACCGGACTGGAAAGCCGTCAGCGACGGCGTGGGAGGCGACGCCGGCTGGCCGCTGTACCTGGCCCGCTACGCCCAGCTGCTGACCGGGGTCCGCTGATGGCGGCATCGGGCCCTGCCGGCGACATGGTGCCGTCCCCTCGGGAACCTCTGCAGCGTAAGAGCGATGTGCTCGAGTTGCTGCGCTCGGAAACCACCGCGTGGTTGGCCACGGGCGATACCGACGGCCCACATCTCGTCCCGCTCCTGTTCCACCACAACGGTGAGGTGCTCACCTTCGCGACCCTCGCGAACAGCCGGACGGTGATCAACGCGGCCGCGACCGCACGAGCGCGAGCAGCCATCGGCCAGCACTACGACGTGGTCATGATCGACGGCTCGATGGAGATCATCGAGCCCAGTGCCATTGATCCGGCCATCGCCGACTCGTTTGCCTCCCTGCTGCGCGGCGGTCCTGACCCCCGGCATACACCCGGATTCGTCTACCTCCAGCTCACTCCGAGTCGGGTGCAAGCCTGGCGCTCCTTCGCCGAGCTCCCTGGCAGGACCCTGATGCACTCCGGCCGGTGGCAGATCTGACCGCGGACGCGCGGGCAGGTGTGGTTCGATGCCGTGGTGGTTCCTTCCGAAGCCGAACTTGCGGACGCGTTGACCACGGCCACTCGTGCGGCTGTCACTGACCTGTTTCGCGACAACCCCAGCCACACGTTCTACTACGTCACGCTGACCACACCCGGCGAGGCGTTCGGCCCGGCGCTGTCGGCGTGGTCTCACGAGGCACTGGCACAGCGGGCGGACGCCGCCGAGATTCGCTACTCCTACGCCGATTCACCGTTTTCGATAGTGTGCGAGGAACACCTGAAGCCGGTCCGCGACCTGTTCGCCGGCCGGCCGGAGGTGTTCGACATCGCCGACGACGACGCATCCGAGGCGGAGTTCGAGCTTCGGCTGCGCGTGATGGAGACCGCGTTGCGCAGGCTGGCCGACGAAGGACTGTTCGGTGTCGGTGAGGCTCGCGCGAACGTGCTGGTTCTGGCCGAGGTCGTTCCTGACGACGAGGAGAACGTCGCCCGGGCTCGTCGGCTCAACCCACCCGGAGCGGCGCTGGATGCTTGGTTGACCTACTGGGCCTGAATCTTGCCGCGGATTTCGGCTCCCCGACGCTGACAAGGTCATGCACGCCCAGCTCAGCTTGCCACGTTGACGGCCAGGTCGAGGATGTGCCGCACTCCCCTGGCAACACTGTCGCGGTCTACCTCTGGGCAAGCATCTTCTCGCTGATCGAGGCGCGAGGAACGTTCGCGCTAAGGTCGTCCTCCGGAAGCGAACCTGGGGGTTGCCGAAATGTCCGAGAGCGCCGCTGTGCGTGTCGACCCGTCCAACGAGCGGATGTTGAAGGCCTGGGACGGTGACGACGGCGCTTTTTGGGCGAAGCGGGCGCAGCGGTTCAACGACGGTGTCGCTGCTTATCGCGACACGTTCTTCGCCGCGGCCGACATCAGGGCGACCGACCACGTCCTGGACGTCGGTTGCGGTGCGGGGCAGACGACGCGGGACGCCGCACGGTTCGCCAGCCGCGGTTCCGCGCTCGGTGTCGACCTCTCCGGTGAGATGCTGGTCCTCGCTCGTCGGCTCGCCGAGGGGGAAGGCGTTCGCAATGTCTCTTTCGCACAGGTGGACGCGCAGATCCATCCGTTCGCCGAGGCGCGGTTCGACGTGGTGATCAGCAGGCATGGCTCGATGTTCTTCGGTACTCCCCTGGCCGCGTTCTCCAACTTGGCCAGGGCGACGCGGCCGGGCGGCCGTCTTGTCCTGCTGACGTGGCAGCCGTTTCGGCTCAACGAGTGGATCACCACGTTCCGGACGATCTTCGCGGCCGGTCGTGAGGTGCCGTCGGCGGATCTCGCGCTGAGCGACCCCCGGGAGATCGAACAGCTGCTGGTCTCGGCCGGGTACTCCGACGTCCGGTGCACCGCGGTGAACAAGCCGATGTACTTCGGTGAGGACGTCGACGACGCGGCCGACTTCATCGTCGAGCAGCACGGTGGGCGGTTGGGCGACCTGGATGACACCACGCGGGACGGTGCCATCCAGGCTCTGCGGGCCGATCTCGCCGAGCACCAGACCGACCGAGGCGTCTTCTACGGCTCGGCGGCCTGGCTCGTCGAGGCCCGGCGTCCCTGAGCTACAGCTTGCGGGCGATCAAGTAGGCCTGTGGCGTGCTTTCGAACTCCTCGGACGGCTCACGGACGAGGGTGGAGAGCACGCTGAACTTCGCCTCCCCCAGTTGTTCGGTGATCTTCTCGGGCGACAGGCGGTAGGCGTCGCAGGAGATGTCGTGCCCGTACGCGTGCTCGATGTGGCGTACTTCGTCGCCGACCTGGAAGGCCAGGAGCAGGTGGCCGCCCGGGGCGAGGACGCGGTGGAAGTCGGCGAAGATCTCGGGCAGCCGCTCTCGTGGTGTGTGGATGATGGAGTACCACGCGACGACGCCGGCCAATGACCCGTCCTCAATGGACAATCCGGGCATCTCCCCGACCTGGAAGTCCAGGTGTGGGTACCACTTCCGGGCGACGGCGACCATTTCCGGTGAGAGGTCGACGCCGTGGATGTCGAGCCCGAGCTGGTGGAGGTACTCGGTGATGCGGCCGGGTCCGCAGCCGATTTCGGCGACGCGGCCGCCGCCGGTGGCCTGGACGAGTTCGGTGTAGGCGCCGAGCATGGCCCGGTCCCAGGTGGATCCGGCGAGGTGGTCGCGGAGGAGTTCGGCGTAGTCGGCCGCGACCGTGTCGTAGGCGGTGCGGGTGGTTTGGAGGTAGTCGGTCACGGCGGCGACCCTAGCCCCGGGCACCGACAACAATCGTCGCGTACAGGTCTTCGTCGGTGATCACTTCGGGGGTCAATCCGTGGTGTGCCATGGCTTCCGCGGTGTTCGGGGCCTGGCTTTCGCCGGTTTCGATCAGCAGGTGCCCGCCCGGGGCGAGCCATTGTGGGGCTTCGGCGGCGACGCGGCGGTGGACGTCGACTCCGTCGTGCCCGCCGTCGAGGGCGACGCGGGGTTCGTGGTCGCGTGCTTCGGGCGGCATCATCGCGATGGCGTCGGTGGGGACGTACGGGGCGTTGACGACCAGGATGTCGACGCGGCCTCGTAACGTCGCGGGTAGTGGCGTGTAGAGGTCGCCTTCGAAGACCTCTCCCCTGGCTCGGGCGACGTTGATGCGGGCGCAGCGGACGGCGGCGGGCTCGATGTCGGCCGCGTAGAGCCGGATGTCGCCGAGTTCGGCGGCGATGGCGGCGCCGAGCGCGCCGGTGCCGCAGCAGAGGTCGAGGACGACCGCTCCTGGTCCGGCGAGGGTGGCGGAGTGGCTGACGAGGAGTTCTGATCGTTTCCGCGGCACGAAGACGCCGGGTTCGACGGTGATGCGCAGGCCGTGGAATTCCGCCCAGCCGAGGATGACTTCAAGCGGTTCGCCGTCGACGCGGCGTTGGACCATGGTGTCGAGTTCGTCGGGTGTGCGGGCTTCGGCGGTGATCAGGCGGGCCTCGTCTTCGGCGAAGACGCATCCGGCGGCCCGGAGCCTGTCGATGACGGTCACTGGTCTCGCAGTCTGGTGAGGATTCCGTCGAGTGCCTGGCGGACGGTGTCGGGGACGCCGTTGGTGCGCAGGTCGGTGAGGAATTGTTCGTTGAGCCCGCCGGGGGTCATGTGTTTGCCGGTGAGGGTTTCGAGGGAGCTGTTCTGCTCGGCGAGGGCGTGTCCGAGCTGGCCGAAGATGTGGCTGGTGAAGGTGGTCGCCGTGGTGTCCTCGATGCCTTGGTCGGTCATCCAGGCGGCGATGGTGCCGAGGTAGTCGAGGTGGGCGGCGAAGGTGGCGGTGGCGCCGCTGAAGACGTCGAGGTCCTTCTCGGCGGAGGGGACGACGCTGCCGCCGATGCTGTCGAAGAGCGCTCGGGCTTCGGGGTTGTCGGGGTACATCGCGGTGAGGCTTTGGCGGCGTGCGGCCGGGGGCAGCGGAATGCTCCGGACGACTTCGCGGGCGGGGGCGGCCCAGTCACGCAGCCGGTCGAGGGGGACGCCGGCGAGGGCGCTGATCAGGACGTGGTCCGGCTGGAAGGTGAGGTCTCGGAGGACTTCCTCGGCGATCGGCGGGCGGACGGCGAGGACGATGGTCGCGGCGCTGTCGAGGACGGCTTGGTTGCTGTCGCGGACTTGGACGTTGGCGAAGCGTGCCGAGAGTTCTTGGCCGACGCTGCGGCTGCGGGGTGAGAGGAAGATCGAGGGCGGGTCGGCGATGTCCTTGCTGAGGCCTTCGACGATGGCGGCGGTGATCTCGCCCGCGCCGACGAATCCGTAGTCCATGGTCAGGCTCCCGTGTGGCCGTCGACGCGTTCGCGGATGAGGTCGGCGTGGCCGTTGTGGCGGGCGTATTCGCCGATCATGTGGAGGTAGAGCATGCGCAGCGAGAACGGGTTCCCGCCGAGGTCGAAGGTGTCGTCGAGGGATCCTTCGGCGGCGGCTTCGTCGGCGAGCCGGATCTCTTCGAGGAGGATGTCGTAGGCCTCTTCGGCTTGGGTGGCGTCGAGGGCTTCGAAGTCGTGGTCCTTGCCGAGGGCGGGGTCGTAGAGGGGTTCGATGTCCTGTGCGGCGTAGCGCAGGCGGAACCAGAAGCGCTCGACCTTGGCGAGGTGCCGGATGAGGCCGAGGAGGGTCATGTTCGACGGCGGGACCGACGCCGTGGCGAGCTGTTCTCCGGTGAGGCCGGCGAGTTTGTGGAGGAAGGTGCTGCGGTGCCAGGCCAGCAGGGAGGGTAGGAGGGTCCGTTCGTCGGCGGCGGTGTCGCCGGACGGCCGGGTGACCTCGGGGGCGGTCCATGTCATAGCGGCGATCATGCCATCGGGTGACGTGGGGTTCGGGGTGCGCCCGCTGGGGTGAGCGGGGTCACGTGGAGGCTGCTGAATCCTTTCGCGAGGGTCGTGGCTCTTGTAGGGGCCGGGACAAGCTCGGCGCAGGAGGAGGTTGTCGTGGAGGCCGAGTGGCCGAGGGAGTCGTTGATCGTGGCGGCGCAGGGCGGGGACGCGGCCGCCATCGCCGCGCTGGTCTCGGGTTCTCATCCGCATGTGCAGCGGTTCGCGCGGTCGTTGTGTGCTTCGCCGGAGGACGCGGAGGATTCGGCGCAGGAGGCGCTGATCATCCTGTACCGGAAGATCGGCACGCTGCGTGCGACGGGCGCGCTCGCGTCGTGGATGTTCCGGATCGTGCGGAATGAATGCCTTCGGCGGGCCCGCAGGGCGTTGCGTGGCGGGGCTCCGGCGGAGTCCGTCGCGATGGTTTCGGCCGAGGAAGACGCGCTGGATCGGCTGGAGGCGCAGCGGGTGGCGGCGGCGATCGCCGAGTTGCCGGCGGACCAGCGTCGCGTCTTGATCATGCGTGACATCCAGGGACATCCGGGCCGGGTGGTCGCGGACGCGCTCGGGTTGAGCACGGCCGCGATGAAGTC
This sequence comes from Amycolatopsis sp. TNS106, assembly GCF_019330265.1. Lineage (NCBI taxonomy): Bacteria > Bacillati > Actinomycetota > Actinomycetes > Pseudonocardiales > Pseudonocardiaceae > Amycolatopsis > Amycolatopsis sp. TNS106. The sequence continues at coordinate 1,868,400 of NZ_CP024972.1, forward strand.
CCGGTTGCATCGCGCGCGGGCGACGGTCCGTGTGCTTCTCGACAACCCCGCTTCCTGACCTTCCGTTGAGGAGTTTTCATGCTCGAAATCGGTTCCACGGTCCCTGACGTCGCGCTGGAGGACACGACAGGGCAGGTCGTGCGGCTTTCGGAGTTCCGCGGTACGGCGAGCGTGCTGATCTATTTCATGCGCTCGACCACGTGTCCGGTGTGCGCCGGCCATGTGAAGGACCTGGCGGCGCGGTCGGAGGAGCTGGCGGCCGCCGGTGTGCGTGTGCTGGTGGCGGTTCCCGAGGGCCGGGCGGAGGCCAAGGCGTGGCGGGCGAAGCGCGGGTTGTCGCTCCGGGTGGTCTCTGGCCGGGACGGCACGCCGCATGAGGCGTTCGGGCTGGCGAAAAAGATGCTGCAGCAGTCCGGCAGCGTGCTGATCGACCGGGATGGGGTGGTCCGGCACCTGCATGTGGCGACCATGCCGACCAGCGCTTACGACAAGAAGGGCATCGCCAAGGCACTTGAGGAGCTCGCCAGGGTGCGTTGACTGAAGATGTGAATCAGTGCTTCACTTCTTGGGTGCCGTATCGCCGTACACCGAAGGTCCAGGAGCGCCTGGACGCCCAGCGTGACGCCGTCCTCGCCGCCGCCATGGAGCAATTGGCCGAGCGCGGGTACGCGGGTTGTTCGGTGTCGGCGGTCGCCGAGCGGGCAGGTGTGGCGGTCGGGAGCGTGTACCGCCACTACCCCACCAAGGCCGCACTGGTCGTGGAGTTGTTCCGCAAGGTCGTCACGCGTGAGGTCGAGGCAGTGCGCGAGGTGTCGGAGCGGCCCGGCACGCCTGCCGAGCGGGTCGTGGCGGTCTTCGACACCTTCGCGAGCCGTGCGCTGAAGACGCCGCGGATGGCGTACGCGCTGCTGGCCGAGCCCGTCGACGCGCCCATCGAGGCCGAGCGGCTGGTGTTCCGGCGCGCCTTCCGTGACGTCGTGGCCCAGCACGTGGCCGACGGCGTCCGGTCCGGGGTGCTGCCCGCCCAGGACGCGGACGTCACCGCGGCGGCGCTCGTCGGGGCCGCCGCCGAGGTGCTGATCGGCCCGTTGACCACCGGCAGCGCGGACGAGGTGTCCGGGCTGCGCACTTTCGTGTTGCGTTCCTTGGGAGGTTCCGATGCCGAGCACTCATGAGGTCACCAATCAGGTCCCGCCGCTGGCGGAGTACGACGTCGCCGCCGATCCGGCCTTGCTGGAGGGGCTGGAACGGGCGGGCGCCGGTTGGGCGGTGGCCGAGGTGCACGCGCTCGGCAGGCTGGCCGGGAGCGAACAGGCCCAGGAGTGGGGCAGGCTGGTCAACGAGAACGAGCCGGTGCTGCGGACTCACGACCGGGTCGGGAACCGGATCGACGAGGTCGAGTTCCACCCGTACTGGCACGAACTGATGGACGTCGCGGTGTCCTATGGGCTGCACGCGGCGCCATGGCGGGATTCCCGGCCGGGCGCGCACGCGGCACGGGCGGCGAAGATGTACGTCTGGGGCCAGGTCGACGCGGGGCACACGTGCCCGATTTCGATGACGTACGCGGCGGTCCCGGCGTTGCGATTCAATCCGGAGCTGTCCGCGCGGTACGAGCCGTTGCTGGCGGCGACGGAGTACGACTTCGGGCTGCGTGAGCCGAGTTCGAAGCGCGGGCTCATCGCCGGGATGTCGATGACGGAGAAGCAGGGCGGCTCCGACGTCCGGGCGAACACGACCACGGCACGTCCGCTCGGGGATGGCAGCTATGTGATCGTCGGGCACAAGTGGTTCACCTCGGCGCCGATGTCGGACATGTTCCTGACGCTGGCCCAGGCACCGGGCGGGCTGTCGTGTTTCCTGCTCCCCCGGGTATTGCCGGACGGCACGCGCAACGGGATCCGGTTGCAGCGGCTGAAGGACAAGCTGGGCAACCGGTCCAACGCGTCGTCGGAGATCGAGTACGACGACGCGATCGGCTGGCTGATCGGCGAAGAAGGCCGCGGGGTGCGCACCATCATCGAGATGGTGAACAACACCCGGCTGGACTGCGCGGTCGGGAGCGCGTCGGGCATGCGGTACGGCGCCGTGCGGGCGATCCACCACGCACGGCACAGGAGCGCGTTCGGGGCGAATCTGGTGGACCAGCCGCTCATGGGCAACGTGCTGGCGGACCTCGTCGTGGAGTCGGAGGCGGCGACGACGGTCGGGATGCGGCTCGCGGCGGCGACCGACCGGCCGGAGGACGAGCAGGAGCAGGCGTTCCGGCGGCTGGGCCTGGCGGTGACGAAGTACTGGGTGTGCAAACGCGGCCCGTCGCACGCGGTGGAGGCGCTGGAATGCCTCGGCGGGAACGGGTACGTCGAGGAGTCGGGGATGCCGAGGCTCTACCGTGAGGCTCCGCTGATGTCGATCTGGGAGGGTTCCGGCAACGTCGCGGCGCTGGACGCGTTGCGGGCGATGGCGAAGCAGCCGGAGTCGGTGGCGGCGTATTTCGCGGAGGTCGAGCAGGCGTCCGGTGCCGACACGCGGCTGGACGACGCGGTGGGCAGGCTGCGCAAGGAACTGTCGGATCTGTCGGATATCGAGTACCGGGCGCGTCGGCTGGTCGAGTCGATGGCGCTCGTGCTGCAAGGTTCGTTGCTGGTACGGCACGGGACGCCGGCGGTGGCCGACGCCTTCTGCGCGTCGCGGCTGGGCGGTGACTGGGGTGTCGCGTTCGGCACGCTTCCGTCCGGAGTGGACACGCGGGCGATCATCGCCCGCGCGGAGGTTTGAGCGTAGGCCGGTGAGTCCTTGTCCAAGTCGGCGGTTTCACCGTCGCTTTCGTGCTTTCCGGACTCTCGGTGCCCGCATGACCACGTGCTGCGGCGGTCCGGCCGATTCCCCCGGTCGGACCGCCGCCGAGCACTGCGAACAGCCGCAGGATTGCGGAATTCGGGTGCATGCAAGGGCTCGCGCTTCGGCTACGTTCGTCGGTCATGGTCGATCGCCGAAGATGCCTGGCCCTGGTCCCCTTGGCGCTGTTCGCCGCCGGTTGCGCGTCGGCGGAACCGACGCCGATCTTCGCCGCGACGAGTTCGAGTCCTTCCGCGGGGAGCGGGCCGATGATCGAGGCGGTGGCCCCGTCCGGCACGCCGTTCGTCGCGGCGGACGGGCGGAATCTGAAGGCCTGTTCGGACGGTGAGTGCGAGGTGCTGGTCCGGACCGGCGACCAGGTCCCCAACGACGGCGGCGCCGGCCCGCTCGCGGTCACGGTCCGGGCCGGGAAGGTGGGTCTCGCCCCGGCTTCCGGCGGGATGGGCGGGGCGGTGTCGGGTCCGCCGGGGATGGTGCACCAGATCAACCGTCAGGTGATCGCCGTGGTCGCGGTGCAAGGTGACGAGGGGATCGTCCGGCTCAACCGGAAATAGTCCTGTACCTACTAGTATGTACAGCATGCATGCGATGCAGTACGAGATCACCCTCCCCGCCGACTACGACATGGGCGTCATCCGCGAACGCGTCGCCACGCGCGGACATCTGCTCGACGACTTCGGCGGCCTGGGGCTGAAGGTCTACGGGATCCGTGAGCGCGGCGTCGACGGCTCGACGCTGAACCAGTACTCGCCCTTCTACCTGTGGCACGACGAGGCCGGGATGAACGCCTTCCTGTTCGGCGGCCCGTTCAGCGGCATCGTCGAATCCTTCGGGCGTCCCGCCGTACAGCACTGGACCGTGCTCGGTTTCGAGGAGGGATCCGCGTTCGGCAGTCCCCCGGTCACAGCGGGAAAGCACGTCGTACGGATCCCCGACGAGACCGACCCGGTCGCGTTCCTCGGCGAGGCTCTCGACGGACTTCGCGAACACCTGCGCCAGGACGGCGCGCATTCGGGGGCGCTCGCCGTCGACCCCCGGACCTGGCAGGTCATCCGCTACAGCCTGTGGACCGGTGAGGCGCCGGAGTCGGACGAGATCCGGTACCGAATCCTCCACCTGTCCTCGCCACACCTGGATCAGCTGCGGCGAGGACGGCAGTGGGATCAGCCGAGCAGGGCGGCGAACAGCGCACCCGGATCGGCTTCGGGCGGACCGGCGGGCCACTGATCCCGGTACGGATACCAGAGCCCGTCCTTGCCCAGCCGCACCTGCACGCCGGTTCCGTGGACAGTGCAGTGGTTGCGTTCCACGTCCAGTCCCTGACCGGGGTCGTCCACGACCTCGGCCAGCGCGGCCCGTGCCCGCCCCATCGCCTGCGGCGGCGGGGTCCACGCGGTTTCCAGGACGTCGAGACCGGCCCGGCCACCGTGCCGCCAGGCCTGCACCGCGCGATCGAAGTCCTCGCCGTTCTCGGCCGGGCGCAGCCTGCCGGCGGTCTCCGGACGCGTCGCGGCCAGCCGGACGGCGTCCTGTTTGCGGGTGAGCTTCGGTTGCGACGCCAGCAATGCACCGGCCATCTGCCCGGCGTTCGCGACCAGCAGGGCGAAGGTCTCGGCCGGGATTCCGGGCGCGCCCGGCACGGTCGGGCCTCCGGTGGGCGCGAACCCGTCGAGATCCGGCAACGGACCCGGCTCGTCGGCGTACGCGCGCGCGGCGTCGATGCCGTCGTCGGCGGTGCGCACGAACCGAGGCGCGTTGCGCCGCTGCAGTTCGTCGAGCAGTTCCCGCTCCCCCTTGCCCCGCATCAGCAGCAGCACGAAGGGATCCGCGTCGAGTAGCCACGAGGCCTGGAACGACAGCGCCGCGGCGTGGCGGCACGGCAACTCCCAGCCGGGACAGTCACAGTCGGGATCGAGGTCACCGATCCCGGGCAGCAGATGCACCCCGGCGTCGTCGGCGGCCTCGACGAGGTCGTGCGGCATGTCCCGGTCCAGCAACGCGGCGAGATGCCCGGCACGCGAGGCGACCCGGTCGAGGAACCGGTCCCACTCGTCGCCGGTCAGCTCCGCGAGACGGACCTCGGTGCGGTACTGCCCCTCCTGGTCGTCGACCACGGCGGCGATCCGCCCCGGGCTGACCGTGATCGGACCGACCCGGCCCGCCGCGGCGTACTTGCGGCCCTGTTTGAGCTGGCGCAGATCCAGCGCGGTGTCCTCCATCGCGCTGATCCACGCGCGGCCCCACCACGAACGCGCGAACTGGCCGCGGCCGCCTTGGGCGCCGAAAGCGGGGAAACCGCGGACGCGGTCGTCTGGCGTGCTCATCGGCGGCTCCTCAACTCGACCAGATCGGCCAGCTCGGCATCGGTCAGTTCGGTCAGCGCGGCCTCGCCGCCGGCGAGCACCGCGTCGGCGAGCGCCCGCTTCTCCCGCAGCATCGCCGCGATCCGGTCCTCGACCGTGCCCTCGGCGATGAGCCGGTGCACCTGTACCGGCCTGGTCTGCCCGATGCGGTAGGCGCGGTCGGTCGCCTGATCCTCCACCGCGGGGTTCCACCAGCGGTCGTAGTGCACGACGTGATCGGCGCGGGTCAGGTTGAGCCCGGTCCCCGCCGCCTTGAGCGACAGCAGGAACACCGGCACCTCGCCGGCCTGGAACCGGCGCACGAGCTCCTCGCGTTTGGGCACCGGGGTGCCGCCGTGCAGCAGCTGTGTGCCGATCCCGCGCTGTGCGAGATGCCGTTCCAGCAACCGCGCCATGGCCACGTACTGGGTGAACACCAGCACCGATCCGTCCTCGGCGAGGATCGTGCCCAGGAGCTCGTCGAGCAGTTCCAGCTTGCCCGACCGCCCGTCCAGCACCGCTTCCGACGGCTCCTTGAGGTACTGCGCGGGATGGTTGCAGATCTGCTTGAGCCCGGTGAGAAGCTTGACGATCCGGCCCCGGCGCGCGATGCCCTCGCTGCCGGCGATCTCGGCCATCAGTTCGCGCACCGTCGCCTCGTACAGGGCCGCCTGCTCGGCGGTGAGCGTCACCGGCCGGTCGGTCTCGGTCTTGGGCGGCAGCTCCGGCGCGATCCCCGGATCGGACTTTCGGCGGCGCAACAGGAACGGACGGACCAGCCGGGACAGGCTTTCCGCGGCTACGGGGTCCTTTCCGGACTCGACCGGTTTCGCCCACACCCGGCGGAAGTCGGCCATGGTGCCGAGCAGCCCCGGTGTCGTCCAATCCAGGATCGCCCACAACTCGGCGAGGTTGTTCTCCACCGGGGTGCCCGTCAACGCCACCCGTGCCGACGACGTCAGCGTCCGCAACGCCTTCGCCGTGCCCGAGCGGTGGTTCTTGACGTGCTGGGCCTCGTCGGCGACCAGCAGTCCCCAGTGGACACTCCCCAGCGGTGCCGGATCGGCACGGAGGGTGCCGTAGGTCGTGAGCACGAAACCTCCGTCGAGGTCTTCGAGCGAGCGCTCGGTGCCATGGAACCGGCGCACCGGGACGCCGGGGGCGAACCGCGTGATCTCGCGTTCCCAGTTCCCCAGCAGCGAAGCCGGGCAGACGACCAGTGTCGGACCGTCCGCACGATGCAGGTGCAGCGAGATCAGCGTGATCGTCTTGCCGAGACCCATGTCATCGGCGAGACAGCCGCCGAGCCCGATCGACGTCATCGCGGTGAGCCACTGCAGGCCGCGCATCTGGTAGTCGCGCAGGGTCGCGGCCAGCCCGGGCGGCGGTGCCTGCGGCTCCGGCGGCGCGAGCAGCCGTTCCCGCAACGCGGCGAGCCAGCCGTCGGTGAGGACGTCGACGCGTTCACCGTCGATCTCGGCCGTCCCGCTCAGGGCGGCGCCGAGAGCGTCGATCGGTGTGAGCGGCTTCAGTGCGCGATCCCGCGCTTTCGCCGCCAGCGCCGGATCGACGAGCACCCACTGATCGCGCAACCGCACGACGGGACGGTGGGCCTCGGCCAGCGCGTCCATCTCGGCCGCGGTGAGCGGTGCGCCGCCGAGCGCGAGCTGCCAGTCGAACTGCAGCAGCGTGCCGCCGGCGAAGAAGGACGGGAGATCGGCAGGCGGCGCGGCACCGCCGCCGACGACGGCCTTCGCGCTCAGGTCGCGGACGAGATCGGCGGGCCAGTGCACGTCGATACCAGCCGTGGCCAGCAGGGGCGCGGCCGTGGTGAGCAGCTCGGTGATGTCGGTGTCGCCGAGCCCGACCTCATCGGGCACCGCGGCGCCGAGCAGGGGTTCCAGCGGTGGCCACAGCTGGGCTGCTCGGCGCAGGGCCAGCATCACGTCGATCCGCGCTCGCGGGCCGAACCGGTCGTCGCCCGCCCAGAGCGCGGCGGCGTCGATCAGGACTCCGGGGTCGGCGAGACTGTACACCTGGACGACCCCGCTGAACCGGCCGGTCGTGAAGTCGTCGCCCGGTGCCTCGATGCGCACCGAGACCCGGACCCCGGAGTCCAGCCCTGCCGCGACCTCGGCCGCCCAGTCCCGCAACTGCGGGACACGATGCGCGGGTGCGGCGGCGAACGCCTTGACGCCCGCCGCCTGCGCGGCCGCGGGCGTGCGGGGAAGGGTGTCGGCCACGGCGTCGAGGAACGCGCGCAGCAACGGATACCGCGAGGGGAGCAGGTTTCCCTCGCCCGGGATCGCTCGGGCCCGCGCCGGCATCGCCTCGGACAGTTCGCGCAGCCAAGTGGCGTCGGCGGGTTCCAGCGGGCCCGCGCGCCAGGCGTCCACATCGGACTCCGTGAGCCCAGGAAGCAGCCTGCCCGCCTCGGCGAGCTTCAACGCCGCCGTGGCCGCGGTGCTCCAGAAACGCGCGGAGGGATCGTCGCTCTCACGAAGCCGCAGCAGCGCGGGAAGCGCCTCGGTCATCGGCAGCCGTACGCACGGCACCGTGGTGACCTCGGGGAGGGCGACTGTCACCTCCTCGGTCCCCGGCGTGTTCCCCTCGGCGTTCCAGAAGACAAATCCGCTGGTCCGAGGGGGATTCTTCGGTTCGAAAACGACACTGCCGAAACCGTCGTGAGACGCCACTCAACCCCAATCTCTGTACGGTGTACAGTTCAGGATAACACAACTCTGTACACCGTAGAGAGAACGTGATGACAGACGCGGACCACACCGGCACGGGCGATCCACGGCGGACCATCGAACTGCTCTGGGGTGTGCGCGAGAAACCCCGCCGCGGCCCCAAGCCGAAGCTGACCGTCGAGGAGATCGTCACCGCCTCGATCGAGCTGGCCGACGCCGAGGGCATCAGCGCGCTGTCGGTGCGCCGGGGCGCGGAGAGGCTCGGCGTCTCCCCCATGACCATCTACACCTACATCCCCGGCCGTGCCGAACTGCTCGACCTGATGATCGACCGGGTCCACGGCGAACTGACCGATCCGCCGGAGAGTCACGACTGGCGGGTCACCATGACGATCCTCGCCGAGGACGCGTGGGAGATGTACCACCGGCATCCGTGGATGCTCCAGCTCACCACCGGCCGTCTCCCGCTCGGCCCGCACACCTTCGCCAAACACGAACGCGAGCTGAGGGCCGTCGACGCGATCGGTCTCACCGATCTGGAAATGGACGCCGTCGTCGCCATGGTCAACGGCTTCGTCCAGGGAATCGCGCGCGGTTCGGTCGAATCGGCGAGTCTCGTGCGGCGGTCCGGGTTGACGGACATGGAGTGGTGGACGGCCAGCGCGCCCGTGCTCGCGGAGATCCCGGAGGCGGACGCCGGGCTGTTCCCGCTAGCGGCGCGGATCGGACAGGCCGCCGGGGAGACGCACGGTGCGGCGAGCGCACCGCTGCACACCTTCCGGTTCGGGCTGGCGCGGATCCTGGACGGGGTCGAACAGCTGGTGAACGGCGGCTCCGGCGTCTCGGAGGTCGAGCTGCCGTCGTGAGGCCTCCGGCCACCGGCACCCACGTCGCGAAAGCCACTTTCGCGACACGTGCGATTACGTGCGAACCCGGGCCTGCGGGCATCGACCAGGCATTTCACCCCGCGAAAGCGTCACTTGCCGCGGCGTCGCAGTGAGCGGTAGACCAGCCACAGCGCCAGCGCCACCGGCGTCAGGACCGCCGTGATCAGGATCCCGCCGAACATCCCGTAGCCGTGCGGATCGAAGGACAAGCCGGTCGCACTGAGCACCACACGGGCGACGAGCAGCACGATCACTGCGGCGACGCAGACAAACCCGCCCAGCACGACGCGTCGGAGCACCGTCCGCGATGTGCTCTCCATATCCGTCACTCCGGGTCGGGAGTGCAGATGGTCAGGAACGACTTCCGGTTCTCGCGCTGAACGGCCGCCGCGTCCATCCAGCCGCTCCGGCCGAACAGGTAGCTGCCGGACGGATGCTGAGGCGACTCGCGCAGTACCTGGGCGACGTCGGCCTTGGCGCCGTTCGCTTTCGGGCCGTCGACGGCGACGCTGACCGAGCCCGCCTTGGTCCAGTCGTACCCCGCGGGCAGCGGTGTCCGCACCTGGAGCGGGTTCTCGGTGTCCGGAAAGGACACTCCGAGCAGGTCCAGTCGCTCGACCCGCACCCCCGGCCGCGGCGCGGACCAGACCTGCTCGGTGCTCGTCTGGGTGCCGGAGTCGAACGTCAGCCGCAAGCCGGTGACGCCCTCGCACGGCGTGCCGGTCCACAGTTTCAGGACGCCGTCGTCGACCCGGAATCCCGCCTCCGGGGGCAGCGACGGCGCGAACTGCGCCTTGGTGTCGCACGCCGCGGTCACCGCCACCACGAGCAAGGCGGCGCAGGCGACGCGCGAACCCCTAGTGATATCCGCCATCGGTCAGTCCCGCGTCTTCCTCGGTTTCGTTGCCGCCGGTGACCTGCTCCCACGCGTAGGAGGCGAGGAAGCCGGCGTAGCCTTCACGCGCCCATTGCTGGGAGTGGCGCTCCTCGTGGTGCAGCAACCGGTCCAGGTCGAGCGATCCCTGGGACGCGCCGTTGTCGTCCTCGTACCAGGCGTGGCCCGACTTCACGACCTCTCGGAGTTGCTGGGCCGGGTCCTTCGCGTCGTCGATGTTCAGCATGAACGTGTCGCCCCACGCCGTTCCGCCCTGCTGGCTGAACTGGTCCTGGATGAGGTTGCCGCCTAGGCCCATCATCATGCCGTTCGGGGTGGTCACCAGGCGCCCGCCGTTGCCGTGCACGAAGCCCACGTCGTCGTCGTAGCTCCAGGAGTTCTCCCGTTGCCGGTCGGTGATCCGCCGCAGCTCCTCGGATCCGTACGGCGTCGGCGCGAAGTCGGTCTTCTCACCTTCGGTCCCGTAGTCGGTGCCCGCGTTCAGGATGTAGGTCATCCGGACCGCCTTGGCGGCGTCGTCCCCGCTGATGTCGGTCGGCATCAGGAAGTACGACTTGAACGTCCCGTCGCCGTCCTCGTCCTCGCGGATCTCTTCCATGCCGTCGAGGACCTTGAAGTCCTCGGGCGTGATGTCGTGGTCGTCGGCGATCTTCTTGATGGTGTCGATCGATACGCCCCGGCGTACGGCGTTCTCGAGCCACTGCCGGTAGTGCCCGGACGCGGGTGGCCCGGTCAGCAGCCCCGCCTCGCGCAGGGACTGCTCCATCTCGATCACCTTGGCGTCGATCTCCCCGCTCTTCTTGGCTGCCGCGAGGGTGGTCGCTCCGTCGTCGCTGACCTTGCCGTCCTGCGCGAGCTGCATCACGCGGGCGAGGGCGACGTCGATGTTGTTCGCCGCCGTGAGGATCGCCTTGGTTTCCTGCTCCAGCTGCTTCTTGATGGTTTCGCGGTGCCGCCGGGACTCGGCGTACTCTTCGGCCTCGAACCGCGACTTCGGGGGTGGGTCGGCGGGCTTGTCGTCGACGAGAGCCCCGTCGGCGGCGATGCGGAACTGGTAGGTGTGGGCGAGGGAGTCGTTGTTGGCGACCCTGCTCTTGAGGGCGGTCACCTCGTCCGACGCGTTCTGCAGGGCGGTTTCGACGGCGGACAGCTCCGCGACCAGCACCTCGGCCTTGTTCCGCGTGTCGCCCAGCGAACCGCGCGCGCTCTCACCGGCCGGGCCGCGCCAATCGGGCAGTTTCCGGGCGTCGTCGAGTTCGTCCTGCAACCCGATGAGCTTGTCCCGCCGCCCGGCCAGGTTGGTGGCCGTCGTGTCGAGCGCCTCGGCGTCCCATTTGCGGACGTCGTCGTAGCCGATCGTCATCCTCCGAAAGCCTCCTTCGCGGAGTTCTCGTTTTCGGAGTAGGTGTTCGCGGCCTTCGTGATCGAGTCGCTCCAGCCGTCGATCTCGCCGGCCCACCCCTTCGCGCGTTCGGTGAACGTCGACGCCAGCGTGGGTGCGTTCTTCGCGGCCTCACCGCCGGGCAGCGCCGTCGCGATCGCCTCCACGCCGTTGCCCGGTTCCACGGCTCTGGCCTGGTCCGCGGCGGATCCCGCCGCCTTGGCCGCGTTCCGCAGCTGACCGATCTGGACCTCGTACCCGCTCACAGCCGCTGGACTCTACTTCAGCTCGGGAGCCTCCACAGGCGATTCGGGCGATTCTTCGACGACCGGAGGACGGGCGAGTTCGGCCAGTTGCCGGACGACGTCGTCGTATCGCGCCTGATCCGCGACGGCACGGGACTGGGCGCGCTCGAGTTCTTCGGCCAGAGCCGTCGCCCGGGCCTCGGCAAGGCTCCTGGCTGTGTGCTCCTGAGCGAGTTCGGCCCGGACGCGGTCCAGGTCTCCACGCAGGGCGGCCGATTCCGCCCGCGCGGCGGCACAGTCCTTTTCGGACACCGTCGCCCTGGCCTTCGCCTCGTCGAGCCGGTCCAGCAGCGCTTCGAGTTCCGCGACCGCCCTGGCCAGCGCCGTGTCCCGCTCGCCGAGCTCCGCCGCCAGCCGGGTCTTCTCCTCCCGGACGGCCGCGAAGTCCTCGCGCAACGTCCGGAGGTCGGAGACCAGCGCGTCTCGGGCGCGTTCGGCCGCGACGGTCGCGGCTTCCGCGGCGCCCCGGGCCCGTTCGTGGGCGGCGACTTCGGCCCACGAACGCCGGCGGGTCTCCTCGGCGTCCTTCAGTGCCTGTTCGGCGGCGCGTTCCGCTTTGGCCTTGGCCATCTTGTCGTCGCGGGACGCGGCCAGCGCGGTCGCGCGCGCGGTGTCGGCCTTCGCCGCCGCCTGGTGCGCGTCCTCGGCCTCGCGCCGGGCCGCGGCCGCGTCGGTTTCGGCTTCGGTGACCCTGCCCAGCGCGGCTTCGGCGGCGTTGTCGAAGCGCGAGCGCATGGCGTCCAGCAGTTCCACGAGCGACGCCGCGGCCGGGGTGAACTCGTCGGAGATCCGCCGGACCTCCAGCAGCGGATCGGCCACGCTCGCCACGGCGGCCGCGCGCCGGGCGCGTGACGCGGCGTCGGCGTGGGTCTTGCTGCAGTAGGCCGAAGGCCTGCCGCCCTTGCGTTTCCCGTCGGCGTCCACCGCGGGCGGGGGCAAGGGATTCTCGCAGCCTTCCAGCGCGCACAGCCGGACCTCGTCGGCGTCCGTATCGATCACCGCAGCAGGGTAGCGCTGCCCGCCCGCACCAAATGCGAGGCAACGCCGGTAGGACCGCCGATAGGGTCGCTCACATGCGTGTCCTGTTCACCTTCGCCGGCGGCAACGGTCACTTCCGGCCGCTGCTCCCCCTTGCCCGCGCGCTCGCCGACGCGGGCCACACGATCGGGTTCACCGGCGAGCCGTTCATGGTCCCGACCGTCGAGGCGACGGGATTCGCCGCGTTTCCGTCGGGGCCCAACCTCGGCAGTGACGGCCGCCGTCGTCCATTGCTGCCCGTCGACAGGGACCGGGAGGACGCGGACCTCCGTGACGGGTTCGTCCGTCGCACCGCACCCTTGCGCGCGAAGGACGTCTTGGCGCTCTGCGAAGACTGGACACCGGATCTGCTCGTCTGCGACGAAGCCGATCACGGCGCGATGATCGCGGCCGAAAAGCTCGGTCTCCCCCACGCGACCGTCCTGGTCATGGCGGCGGGTGTCCTCATTCGTCCCGGTCTGGTCGACGACGCGCTCAACGAGGTCCGTGCCGCTCACGGGCTTCCCCCGCAGCGCAACCTCGAAATGGCCTATCGCCATCTCGTGCTCTCACCGTTCCCCGCGAGTCTCCGCGATCCCCGGTTCCCACTGCCGCCGACCGCACAGTCGTTCCACGATCCCGTTCCCGGACGTGGACCGGCGCCGGACTGGTACGTCGAGGGCCGCCCGACGGTCTACTTCACCCTCGGCACGATCTTCAACACCGAATCCGGTGACCTGTTCGCGCGGGCACTGGCCGGGCTGAAGGACGTCGACGCGACGTGTGTGGTGACCGTCGGGAACCTCATCGACCCCGCCGAGTTCGGCCCACAACCGGAGCACATCCACCTCACGAGGTACCTGCCGCAGGACGAGGTCCTCCCGTACTGCGACGCGGCCCTCACCCACGGTGGTTCGGGCAGCCTGCTGGGCGCGATCGCCCACGGGCTGCCGATGGTGCTGCTCCCGATGGGCGCCGACCAGCCCCACAACGGCGACCGGGTCACCGAACTCGGGCTCGGCATCGTCCTCGACGTCGTCGAAGCCACGCCGGACGACATCCGCGACGCGGTGACCACGGTGCTGCGGGAACCGTCCTACCGGGAAGCGGCAGCGCGGTTGCGCGACGAGGTCACCGCGTACCCGTCACCGGAGAAGACCGTTCCGCTCTTGGAAGGGTTGCTCCGGTGACCACCGACCTCGACAGCGCGATCACCCGAGCGTTCCGCGAGGAGTCCGGGCAGGTGATCGCGACCCTGATCCGGGTCACCGGAGACTGGGATCTGGCCGAGGAATGCCTCCAGGAGGCGTTCGCGCTCGCGCTGCGCACCTGGCCCCGCGACGGTGTCCCGGCGAAACCCGGCGCCTGGCTGACCACGGCGGCACGCAACCGGGCCACCGACCGGATCCGTCGGGAGGCCGTCGGCGCGGCGAAACTGCGGGAAGCCGCCGAGCTGGACGTCCCCGGCGAGCCGGAACGGGACGAGAGCGGAGTCCACGACGACAGGCTCCGGCTGATCTTCACCTGCTGCCACCCCGCACTGCCGCTGGAAGGCCAGGTCGCGCTCGCGCTGCGGACCTTGGCCGGGCTCACCACCGCCGAGATCGCCCGCGCCTTCCTCGTCTCCGAGGCGACGATGTCGCAGCGTCTGGTCCGGGTGAAACGGAAGATCCGCACCGCGGGCATCCCGTACCGGGTCCCGCCCGCGGAGCTGCTGCCCGAACGTACGGCCGCGGTACTGGGGATGCTGTACCTGCTGTTCAACGAGGGCTACTCGGCCAGTGCCGGTACCGATCTGCTGCGGCCCGACCTGTCCGCCGAAGCCATCCGGCTCGCCCGGATCCTCGCGGACCTGATGCCCGGTGAACCGGAGGTACTCGGGCTGCTGTCCTTGGTGCTCCTGCACGACGCCCGGCGTTCCACGCGGGTCGACGGCGACGGCACCCTCGTCTCACTCGAAGACCAGGACCGCGGCCGCTGGAACACCGCCGAGATCGCCGAAGGCACCGAGTTGCTGGAGTCCGCGCTCCGCCGCGGCGTCCCCGGGCAGTACCAGATCCAGGCCGCCATCGCGGCCTGCCACGCGACCGCGGCCCAAGCCTCCGAGACCGATTGGGCGCAGATCGCCGCCCTCTACGGGGAACTGCAGCGTTTCGTGCCCTCGCCGGTCGTCGAGCTGAACCGCGCCGTCGCCGTCGCCATGGCTGAAGGTCCCGAAGCCGGGCTCGTGCTGGTCGACAAGCTCACCGGCAGTCTTCCGGGTTACCACCTGCTTCCCGCGACCCGCGCGGACCTGTTGCGGCGTCTCGGCCGGTTCGAGGAGGCCGCCGACGCCTACCGCGAGGCGTTCACGCTCGCCGGTACCGACGCCGAGCGTGCCTACCTGTCGGGAAAACTCGCCGAAATCTCGTGACGCCGGGTGTCTGTCTCCGGCGACGCCGTTCGTCGGTGGGCGACAAGTCCCGACAGAAAGGGGTCATCCGATGGCCGTTCTCGACGTTCCCGGCGCCCGGCTCCACCACACCGTCACCGGCAGCGGTCCGGTGCTGCTGTGCGTCCCCGGTGGTGCGGCCGATTCCGGCATGTTCGCGCCGATCGCGAGCCTGCTCGCGGAGCACTACACGGTGATCACCTACGACCCGCGCGGAATCTCCCGCAGCATCCTCGACGATCCCGGCGAGGAGCAGCGGATCGAGGTCCACACCGACGACGCGCTCCGTCTGCTCGACAGCGTGAGCGAGGAACCCGCGGCGATCTTCGCGTCCAGCGGCGGTTGCATGCAGGCTTTCGAGCTCGTCGCCCGCCATCCCGGGCGGGTGCGGACGCTCCTGGCGCACGAACCGCCGCTGACCAGCCTGCTGGACGAGGAGCCCGACGTCGATCCCGACGAGCTGCTGCGCATCCACCGCGAGCACGGCATCGAGGCGGCGATGGCGAAGTTCATGGCGGAGGCCGGTTTCGAGGCGGGCGAGGGTGCTCTCCCACCGGAGATGCGGAAGAACATGGAGTTCTTCGTCGTGCACCTGATGAAGATGATCGGGGACTTCACCCCGGACTACGCGGCCCTGAAGGCGTCGGGGACCCGGATCGTCGTCGGTGTCGGCAAGGAATCGGCCGGGCAGCCCGCACATGAGGCGGCGGTGCTCGCCGCCGGCCGTCTCGGGCTGGATCCGACCTACTTCCCCGGTGACCACGGCGGTTTCGCCGCCGAGGCCGCCACGTTCGCTCCGCTGCTCCGGGAGATTCTCGGAGCCTGACCGCGTCAGGCGCGGACGTGCACGATCAGCCCGCCCACCAGCGCACCGAAGCCACCGATCGCGGCCAAGGTCCGGACCAGGTTCCACCGTTCCCAGACACCCTCGAACTTCGCCCGCAGCGCCTCGAAGTCGGTTTTGTCGCCGTCGAAACCGGCTTCGAGCGCGTTGTTCAACGGCACGTTGATCGCCATCGTCACCATCACCATCACCAGTAGCAGCACGAACCCCGCGATGATCCACGGCAGCGCGGACCGCAGTTCCGATCGGAAGTGCAGCACCGCCGCCACCGCGGCGAGCAACGGCGCCCCGCCGAAGCTGATCGCGAACCAGCCGTTGAGGATGGCGATGTTGATCTCCCGCATCCCGGTCACGTACGTCCGGGCATCGGCCCGGCCCAGTCCCGGCATGACCGAGCACGTGTAGGCGTAGAACAAGCCCGCGATCAACCCCGCCGTGATGACGGCCGCGATCAGGACGATCTCGCTCAGCGTCGCCATTCCTGTCGCCTCCCTTCCGATTCCCGATCGTTTCACTGATTCCAGACTCCGGTGGCCGCGGCCTTCGCGGCGTACTCGGAGAAGTCCCTCGCGGGCCTGCCCAGCACCTTCTCGACGTCACCGGTGAGGGATTCGTTCCGGCCGTCGAGGACTCGGGTGAACAGGTCGGTCAGGCCTTCGATCTCTTCCTCCGGTACGCCCTGTTCGGCCGCTCCCGCGGCGAACTCCGCCGCGGAAACCGGAACGTACTGGATCTCTCGCCCCGAAGCCTTGCCGATTTCCGCCGCCGCGTCCGCGAAACCCAGCAACCGGGGCCCGGTCAGCTCGTACACCTCGCCGTCGTGCCCGTCGGTGGTCAGCGCCTTCACCACGACGTCGGCGATGTCCTCGACGTCGATGAACGGTTCGGTCACCCGCCCGGCGGGCAGCACGATCTCACCGGCGAGCACCGGTTCCAGCAGGAAATGCTCGCTGAAGTTCTGGGCGAACCAGCTGGCCCGCACGACCGTCCACTGGGCACCGGAGTCCCGCACCCCCTGTTCGCTGACCACGGCCTCCTCCTCGCCGCGACCGGACAGCAGGACCAGTCGCCGGACGCCGTGTTCGACGGCCAGCTTCGAGAAGTCGCGGATCGCTTCGGCCGCACCGGGGAAGGCGAGGTCGGGGTAGTAGGTCAGGTAAGCCGCGCTGATCCCGGTGACCGCCGCCGTCCAGGTCGACCGGTCGTTCCAGTCGAACCCGGGGCGCGACGCCTTGCGGACCGCGACGCCCTGCTCGGTCAGGCGTTGCGCCACCCGGCTCCCCGTCTTGCCGGTAGCGCCGAGGACCAGGACCGTCTCGATGTTCTTCGTCTCTGTCATGCCCCTAGTCAAGCGCCTCCGAATGAGACGGAACATAGTTCAAAGGCTCTGTTCCATGTTTCATCGTCTACACTTGTCGCCATGGATCCCCTCGCAGGTCTGCTGGACGGCCCCCGCGCCCGCGGCGCGTTCCTGCTGAAGTCGGTCATGACCCCGCCGTGGTCCCTGCGGGTCGAGGACGAGGCGCCGCTGACGGTGATGGCGCAGGTTCGCGGGCAGTCCTGGGTCGTGCCCGACCACGGGGAGACGATCCGCCTCGGTACCGGCGACATCGCCATCGCGCGCGGTCCGGACCCGTATCTCGTCGCGGACGACCCGGCCACGCCACCGCAGGCGATGATCCTGCCCGGACAGGAATGCCTGACCCCGGACGGGCAGCACCTCACCGAGCTGTCCGATCTGGGCGTCCGCACCTGGGGCAGCGATCCGGACGGTCCCGTCGTCCTGCTCACCGGCACCTATCCGCTGGAAGGCGAGATCAGCAGACGGCTCCTCAACGCGCTGCCGTCACTGCTGGTCGTGCGGGACGAGGAGTGGGACAACCCGCTCGTGGCGCTGCTGGCCGGCGAGATCGTCAAGGACACGCCCGGTCAGGAGGCCGTCTTGGACCGGGTGCTCGACCTGCTCCTGGTCGCCGCGCTGCGGACCTGGTTCGACCGGCCCGGCGCCGAAGCACCCGCCTGGTATCGCGCGCACAGCGATCCGGTCGTCGGACGGGCGCTGAAACTGTTGCAGCACAAGCCCTCCGAACCGTGGACCGTGGCGAGTCTCGCGGCCGACACGGGAGTTTCCCGCGCCGCGTTCGCCCGCCGGTTCACCGCCGCGGTGGGCGAACCGCCGATGGCGTATCTCGCGAGCTGGCGTATCGCGCTCGCCGCGGATCTCCTGCGTCAGCATCCCGACGTCACGATCGGCGCGGTCGCCCGCCAGGTCGGCTACGGCAGTTCGTTCGCGCTCAGCACCGCGTTCAAACGCGAGCACGGCGTCAGCCCGCAGGGTTACCGCACCGGCGTCGCGTAACGCTCGACCAGTTCCGCGCCGATCCGCGCGAGTTCCTCTTGGACCGACGGAGGCCCCAGCACTTCGATCATCGAGCCCCAGCCCGCGAGCTGCTGGGCGATCATCCACGCCACCGGCGCCGACACCGTCACCCGCACGCGGCCGTCATCGAGCTTCTCCTCCACAGTGGACTGCCGTCCGAAGTGGTCCTGCAGGATCGGCAGGTGCCGCTCGGCGATGAGCACGGTCGCGTCCAGTCCCGAACGACGTTCCTCGACCCGGTCGACGACCCGCTCCCAGGCGCTCGACAGCTCGAAGTCGTCCGGGCGATCGGCGGGCAGGTCGGTGACCTCGGCGTCGGACACGCGGTCGACCCGGAAGGTGCGCTGGCCCTTCTCGGTGCCCGCGATGAGATACCAGATGTCGTCCTTGTCCACGAGCCCCCACGGGTCCACGACCCGCTCGACCGGTTCCGCGCCCTTTTTCGCGTAGCCGAAGCGGACTTTGCAGCGCCGCACGATCCCGCCCTGCAGCACGGCGAGCACTTCAGGCCGCTCTTTCTCCCGCTCACCCCACCGTGACGGGTCGATGACGACGGCGTCCGCGGCGGCCTGCGCGTCGGCGCGGAAGGTGTCGGGCAGGGCCCGGACCAGCTTCCGCAGCGCGGATTTGACCTCGGGCGAGATCGACGCGGCCGGGCCCGCGAGCAGGAACAACGCCTGGGCCTCCGACGCCGACAGTCCACTGAGGTCGGTCCGCGCCCCGCCGACCAGCGACCATCCACCGCCGCGGCCGGGCTGCGGGTACACCGGCACGCCCGCGGCGGACAGCGCCTCCAGATCGCGCCGGGCGGTGGCGACGGAGATCTCGAGTTCCTCGGCCAGTTCGGCAGCCGTGACGCGGCCACGAGCCTGCATCAGCAGGAGGGTGGCCACCAGGCGATCGGCACGCATGGGCACGAGTCTGGCAGGTGAATCGCTCACCGGGTGAGCACTTTGGGATCGACGCTTGACCTTCACATCGATGTCAACCCCTACGGTCGTCCCACCGACCCAGAAGGAGAAGACATGGCAGGCGCAGTGGTCATCGGCGCAGGACCGGGTATCGGTCGGTCGGTCGCCCACCGATTCGCGAGGGAAGGGCTACCGATCACCCTCATCGCCCGCACCACGGAGACCCTCACCCCACTGGCCGCCGAGATCGGCACCGCGCTGGCGCTGACGGCCGACGTCACCGACGAGAAGGCCCTCAAGACCGCTCTCGACACCTCCGTGCGCGAGCACGGCGAGCCCGACGTCGTGGTCTACAACGCCGCGATCATCCAGGCCGACGCACCCGGGGAACTGTCCGTCGAACGGCATCTCGCGGCGTGGTCGGTCAACGTCGTCGGCGCGATCACCGCCGCCGCCCACATCGCGCCGCGGATGGCCGAACGCGGTGCGGGCACGATCATCGTGACCGGCGGGATGCCTGAAACCGTACCCGCCTACACGAGCCTCTCGCTCGGGAAAGCAGGGGTGAGGGCGCTGGTGTCGCTGCTGGACACACAGTTCGGCCCGTCAGGGGTGCATGTCGCCACGGTCACCGTCGCCGGACCGGTCGCGAAAGGCACGCCCTTCGACCCCGACGACATCGCCGAGCACTACTGGCGGCTGCACACCCAGCCCCGAGCGGACTGGACACGGGAGATCGTCCACAAAGGATAGGGAACTCACCAGTGCGCGGGGTGGGCGAGCGACTCCGGCAGCTTCGTCGTCGCGTCGCCTTTCGCCGCGTCCAGCTGCGACTGGATGAGGAAGAGCGCGTCACGGAAATCCGCGCCTCGGACGTCGGCGTCGCGCAGGTCCGCGCCGGTGACGTCGGCCTGCCGGAGATCGGCTCCCCGCAGGTCCGCGCCGATCAGGTACGCCCCGCGCAGCAGCGCGCCGCGCAGGTTCGCCCCCTTGAGTTTCGCGCCGATGAGGTCGGCGCCGCGCCGGTCCTTCTTCTTGCCAGGCACGGCGGCGCGTGCGAGTTCACTGGCGCGCACCAGCAGCCCGTTCACCGCGGCCCGATGCGTGGGGACGTCCAGCTTCCTCAGCACACCGGGCGTGTCCAGCGTCATCCGTTCGGTCCGGTCGATCATCTCGGCAAGGTCGTCGCGGATGGGCGCGGACGTCGGCAGTGCCGCCGCCTCGGTGAGGTAGTAGAGCAGTTCCTGCAGATCCCGCATGACCGGGAAGACCGCGAACATCGATCGCGCCGTCTTCGGCGCCTTCCGCCAGTCCTCGCCGTCGAAGGTGACCTGGGAGACCTTCTGGCCCGCGCCGAAGCAGTCATAGACCGTGCAGCCGGTGAAGCCCTTCGTGCGGAGCTTGTCGTGGATGCCGCACCGGGAATCCTCGCGCAGGTTCGGGCACGCCTGACCGGCCGGTTTGGTGATCGCGAAATCGGCCGACGCCGCGAAGGCCGGGACGACACAGCACAGGCCGAAGCAGTTCTCGCAGTCGGCTCGCAGGCTGGAAAGGGCTGGCACGGTGGTTCGGGCTCCAGATGATCGGCAAGGTGTTCCAGCCACAGGGTACGGAGAGCACTTTCCGTGCAGGGCACCCGCCGCCAATGGCCGCCAGACGAAGGTCGGGTGCTGCCCCGTTCAGTCGATTCGGACATCTCGGCCGCTCAATAGCCTCGATCCCCGTGGGATCCGGCAGGTGCCGTCCCATGCGGTCGTGCCGGACCGCTTTCCGCCGCTGTGGTCCTGACCGGCCGGTCCCCTGCGAACGACAGGACGAACACATGCGAGAGACGAGACAAACGCGTTGGCTGTCGCGTGCCGGAATGGTGAGCGCGGTCGCGGTGGCGATCAGCGTGACCGCCGCTCCCGCCCAAGCCGCCGAAGGACGGATCCTCGCCGCCGGATCCGCCGAAGCGATCCCGAACAGCTACATCGTCACGCTGAAGGACACCGGCGTCGTGGGCGCGCTGGCGAACCGCTTCGGCGCGAAGGTCGAGCAGGTCTACAGCAGCTCCCTCAAGGGCTTCTCCGCGACGCTGTCGGAGCGGCAGGCCAAGCGGCTCGCCGCCGACCCGTCGGTGGCGTCCGTCGAGCAGAACCAGGTGGTCCGCGCGGACGCGACCCAGATCAACCCGCCGTCCTGGGGCCTTGACCGCGTCGACCAGCGCAACCTCCCGCTGGACAAGAAGTACAGCTACACCAGCACCGGCGCCGGCGTGAACGTCTACGTCATCGACACCGGCGTGCGGATCAGCCACCAGACCTTCGGCGGCCGCGCCCGCAACGGCTACGACTTCGTCGACAACGACGCCGTCGCCCAGGACGGCAACGGCCACGGCACCCACGTCGCCGGCACCATCGCCGGATCGCAGTACGGCATCGCCAAGGGCGCCACCGTCTACGGCGTCCGCGTGCTCAACAACTCCGGCAGCGGCACCACCGCCGGAGTCATCGCCGGCATCGACTGGGTCACCAAGAACCACGTCAAACCGGCCGCGGCCAACATGAGCCTCGGCGGCGGCGCCTCCACCACGCTCGACGACGCCGTCCGCCGGTCGATCGCCGCGGGCGTCACCTACGGCGTGGCCGCCGGGAATTCCAATTCGAACGCCTCGGGCTTCTCCCCCGCCCGCGTGACGCAGGCGATCACCGTCGGCTCGGCCACCGAAACCGACGCGCGCTCCAGCTTCTCCAACTACGGCAGCGTCGTGGACATCTTCGCGCCGGGCACGAACATCACGTCGTCGTGGAACACCAACGACACCGCGACGAAGACCATCAGCGGCACCTCGATGGCGACCCCGCACGTGGTCGGCGTCGCCGCCCGGTTCCTGCAGAACAACAAGACCGCCACACCCGCGCAGGTGGCCACCGCGCTGATCAACGCGGCCACCCCCGGCAAGGTGACCAACCCGGGCTCCGGTTCCCCGAACCGGCTCCTGTACTGGGCGCCGACCGCCTGAACCTGATCGGTCTCGTGAGTGGTTAGGACGGTTCTAACCGTCCTAACCACTCACGAGGTGTTTCGCTACAGCACCTTCCGGATGCTCGGAACCACGGCGGCGAGCCCGGCGGCGTTCGGGTGCAGCGGAGCGAAGCTGTTGTTCACCACCGACGGGATGAGCCCCTCGATCCACTTGACGCCGATCGGCTGACAGGCGTCGTGACCGATGCTCGGCGTCCGGATGTCGACGTACTTCGCGCCGTGCGCGGCGGACTGCTCGGCCATTCGCGCGTTGAGCCGGTCGATGTTGGCCTGGATGTAGTCGGCGTCCTGCGGCAGGACCGGGACGAGCGGCCAGCATCCCCCCGGCTTGATCCCGGTCGGGTAGCCCACCATGACGATCTCGGCCCGCGGAGCGCGCTGACGGATCTGCTCGATGACCGTGCCGTAGGTCGCGGCGAAGGCGTCGATCTTGGTGGCGTACTTGTCCACCCCGCCCGTGGTGTTGGCCGCCTTGCACGAAGTGCCCACCGGAAGCAGATTCACGCACGATGTCGCGAGCCCGACCAGGCCGACGTCGTTACCGCCGATCCCGACGGTCACCAGCGTCGTGTCGGCCGAGAGCGCGTCGTACTGCGGCGGGTTGGTGCCGGAGACGATGCCTTTCTGCGGATTGGTGAAATGGGACGTGGTCGCCGCGCCGCAGGTGACATCGCGCAGTTCGTCCACGTCGAGTTGCTTCGCCAGCAGCCCGGCGTAGTTGATCGCCGACCGGGCGCAGGTGAGCAGATCGGACTGCGGCAGCACCACCGAGCCCGCCGAGAACGAGTCACCCATCGCGACGTACACCTGCCGTTCCGCCGTGGCGAGGGCCGGTGGCCCGATTCCGACGAGGGTCAGTGCGGTGCCCGCCACCGCGGCGATCCGGGCGAGTCTTCCCCAGCGCGTACGTGTCACTGCCGCCTCCTGCATGCGTCGTCGAATGCCGCGATCAGCGTCCGCTGAGCAGCGGAAGACCACTAGAACGGAGGCGCGCGTTCTTGATCGGGGTTTTGTAGGTTCCCTCTATGACGAAGGCGTCGGCACAGCCCTGGCGCAGGCTGGACGCTTCAGTGCTGACCCGGCTGGAGCCGGACACCGCCGCGATCGCGTCCGCCGCGATGGACCAGGTCCGCGCCGGACTGCGGAGCCCCCTGGACGACCGGACGGCCGCGAACCTCCAGGTCACTCTCGACGTCGCCTTGCATGCGTTCTTCAGCGAGATCGGTCATCCCGACATCACCACCGACCGGGAGGTCTACCGGGCGCAGGGCCGGGCCCAGCACACCGCGGGTCGCAGCCTCGAGGAGATGCTCGGCTTCTACCAATCGGCGGCGCTGGGTGTCTGGCGACAGCTCACCTCGTCGGCACCTGCCGTGGATCTGCCGACCCAGGCGATCGTCGAACTCGGCGAAGCGCTGTTCGCGTTCATCGCGGAACTCTCGGCGGCGGCCGCCGACGGGTACGCCGAGGCGCGGTCACAAGCGGCGCGGGCCGGACAAGCGCGACGCGACCGGCTCCTCGGTCTCCTGCTCGCCGAACCGGCCGTCGCCCGCGACCAGCTCGACGACGCCGCGAACCAAGCCGCGTGGGTGCTGCCTGGCAGGCTTGTCATCGCCGTCACCAGCGCCGATGTCGCACCGCAGCTACTGGACCGGATGCCGGGCCGAGTGCTGATCGGCCGTCACCACGACCTGACCGCGGTGGTCATGCCCGCCGACCGGCTCGAGTGGTATCTCGGCCGCTTGCGGGACCTGCTCGGCGACGATCAGGCCGGGGTCGGCCCGGTCGTGCCGCTTCGCTCGGCGGCGCTCAGCGCCCGCCGGGCAAGCGCGCTGTGGCGGCTGACGCGCACCGGCGCGCTCGGCGGCTGCCCGCTGGTCCACACCGTCGACCACCGCATCGATCTGCTGGTGACCGCCGACCCCGAACTCGCCGCCGAGTTCGCGAAGGACGTCCTCGCGCCGTTGGGCGGTCTGCCCGAACCGGCGAGGCGACGGCTCACCACGACCCTCGCGGCGTGGCTCGCCCGGCCCGACCAGCCGCAGGCGATCGGCGTCGAACTGCACGTCCACGTCCAGACCATCCGGTACCGGATCCGGCAGCTGCGGACGCTCTTCGGCGGCACGATCGACGATCCGGCCGGGCGGTTCGCGCTGGCGATCGCGCTGAGGATCGATCCACTCGTATCGAGGGAACCTACAAAACGCTCAGAGCGGGGCGTCCATCCGCTGCGTCCCGACGACGGACAGCAGGCGTAACGCGTTCTCCGAGGGCGTTCCGGGGTCGGCGGTGTAGATCAGGACCTGCTGGTCGCGGTCGGAGATGTCGAGGACGTCGCAGTTCACGCTGATCGGGCCGACCACCGGATGCCGGAAGGTCTTGCAGAGGGTGGGCGCAGCGCACACGTCGTGCGCGGCCCACAGCCGGGCGAACTCCTCGCTGCCGTCGAGCAGTTCCCGGATCAGTCCGGTGACCTCGGGGTCGTCGGGGTAACGGCCCGCGGTGGCCCGGAGGTTGCGGACCGCGCTCGCGGAGAACTCGTCCACATCGGACACCCCGTAGAGCCGCCGCCCGTCCGGGCGTGGCCCGAGGAATGCGCGGCGCACGAGGTTGCGGTCCCGTGGCGGCAGTGCGGAGAAGTCCTCCATCAGCGCGGCGGCGAGGTCGTTCCAGGCGAGCACGTCGTAGGTCGCCGACAGCACGATCGCCGCCGCCTGCGGAAGACGGTGCAACAGCGCGAGAATGCTCGGCCGGACCTCCCGGGACGGGCCGGGTGGCGGCCCCGGCGGCGCGCCGGCGAGGTGATGCAGGTGATCGCGTTCCACGTCCGACAACCGAAGGGCCCTGGTCAGCCCGGCCAGCACCTCGCGAGAAGGCCTTGGGCCGCGGGCCTGCTCCAGCCGGGTGTAGTACTCGGTCGAGATGAACGCCAGCTGCGCCACCTCCTCACGCCGCAGCCCGGGAGTACGGCGACGGTGCCCGGCGGGGAGGCCGACGTCGGCGGGAGTGATCCGCTCGCGCCTGGTGCGCAGGAAGTCCGCGAGTTGTCGTCTGTCCACCACTCCAGTGTGGACGATGCCGGTACGCCAGCCAGGTACCGCCGGTGCCTGGCTAGGCGCCGACGGCGGAGGAACGCTCGGTGCCATGACCAACTCAACGACTGTTCCGGGCCTGCTCGACGGCAAGGTCGCCTTCATCACCGGCGCCGGCCGCGGTATCGGTGCCGCCGCCGCGCGGCTGTTCGCCAGGGAAGGCGCCCGCGTCGTACTCGCCGCTCGCACCGAGTCCCAGCTGAAGACCGTGGCCGAGGAGATCCGCGCGGGCGGCGGCGTCGCGGATCACGTGGTGTGCGACCTCGGCGACGCGTCGAGCATCCGCGCGGCCGTCGGCCGTGCCGTGGAACTGCACGGCAGGCTTGACGTCGCGTTCAACAACGGCGCGACGAACGTGCCGCCGGGCCCGATGGACCAGGTGACCGAGGCCGATTTCGACCGTATCTACGCGGTGAACCTCAAGGGCCCGTGGCTGGCGATGCTCGCCCAGATCGAGGCGATCCGGGCCACCGCGAAGACCGGGGCCATCGTCAACAACACCAGCGTCGGCAGCCTGATGTCCAATCCGGAACTCCCGGCGTACGGGGCGATGAAACGGGGCGTCAACAGCCTCACCGCCTCCGCTGCCACCACCTACGGCCCGGAAGGGATCCGCATCAACGCCGTCGCCCCCGGTACGACGTTGACCGAGATGTTCTCCGAGTGGGTCGACAGCTCGCCGGGCATCCTCGAGCAGCTCAACGCGCGTACCCCGTTGGGCAGGGTGGCCGAACCCGAGGAGGTCGCCGAGGCCGCCGCGTGGCTGCTGAGTGACCGTGCTTCGTACGTGACCGGCACGGTCCTGCGGGTGGACGGCGGCATGCTGGCCTGAGTGGTGGCGGGGTGGGTGAGGTGCGGGAACCGGTGCCGGCCTGTCGGCGTCTGAACGCGCACCACCCACCCCGGCCGGGGGTTGCCCGAGGAGAAGCCGATGCCGTTCCTGGATCCCGAGCCGCTCTACGCCAAGCTCACCGCGGGTGACGCGGCGGGTATCGCCGAGGTCGGCGCGACCATCGCCGACACCAAGGCGTCGTTGCAGACGGTCGCGGACGGGATCTCCGACGGCGCGCTGCGGGCGGCACGGTCCTGGCGTGGCACGGCGGCGGCCGAGTTCATCGGCAAGGCGAGAGCGTCGTCACGAGCCGTCGCAGAGGTGTACGCCCAGCTCCACATCTCGGAGGCAGCCGTCAAAGGCGCCGCGAAGGCGTATACCGCCTTGCGGACGGCAGCCGACGCCGCCATCAAGCCATGGCGCGAGCTCGGCCTGAGCGAACTGGTCGAAGCACCGGAAATCGCGATGACGACCATCCGGGCGCTGACCGCGGCCCAGCAGACCTACGAAAGCAGGCTCACCGCGCTGGCGGCCACGACCGACGGCCGTGGTGAAGGCTGGGACAGCGAGGGCAACGCCGACATCAGCGGTGTCGACCCAGGCGAGCCGTGGACCTCCCAGGGCTTGGCCTATGACGGCGAGAACCTGCTCGTGGGCTCGTACCACGACGGCGATGGTGACGGCTCCGGCGACAACCCGATCGGGCCCGGACTGACGCCGAGCAGGCTGACCTACGTCGACTACGAGACCGGCGTGGAAGCGGGCAACGTCTACCTCGACGGCAACGGCGACGTCGGCGCTCCCACCCATACCGGCGGCGTCGCGACGGACGGTGAGCACGTCTGGGTTTCGTCCAACGGCTACGTGTACGTCTACGACAAGGCCGAACTCGACGCCGCCCAGAACAGCGGCAAACCGGTCGACGCCGTCGACGTAGTCCCGACGCCCGCTCACAGTTATGTCACCTACGCCCAAGGCAAGCTCTTCGTGGGCGACTACGGGAACAACCGGCTCTACGAAGTCCCGCTCGGCCCGGACGGCTCACCCCAGCCGGACAAGGCCGGAGATCCGATCGAGACACCGAACAACGTCCAGGGTGTCGTGGTCCGCGACGACGAGTTCATCTTCTCCTCGTCCGACGGGCACAGCGGCAGGTTCTACCGGCAGGACCGGACGCCGGAGTGGTACGACTTCAACGACCGCGAGGAACTGGAGCTGAGGGGCGGCGAGCCGGGCAACGAAGACGGCTACGACTCGCACGGGGTCGAGGAAGCCGTCGAAATCGACGGGGAAATCGTGTTGGCGCACGAATCCGGCGCCTACGGCTACCAGAAGAACCCGGGTTCGAAGTGGGACGAGCCCGAGCTCACGAGGATCTCCTTGGAGGAGCTGGGGCTCGACCCGGACGGCGCGCTCTCCCCCGTCGAGGCAGGGTACGAAACCGATCCCGATTCACTGGTCGGTGCCGCCGGCGTCCTGGACGGGGCGACGTCGACGTTGAGTGCCGCGGCCGGCGCGACGTCAAGGCTGCAACTGGTGTCGCATCTGCTCGGCGAGGTACCCGCGGCCGCCACCTTCAGCGACACGCTGACCAAGCACATCAGTGCCGCCGGGGATCGGCTGACAGCGGGTGTGGACACGGTCGGCGGCATCGCCGACAGCCTGGTCACTAGCGCGGACACGTACCGGCGCATCGAGGACGGGATCCGCGAGGGGCTGGACAAGCTCGGGAGCACCCTCGCCTGAACCGGGCGTTTCGCTTCAGCCGACAGGTGTGCCGATCCTGTCCGTTTGGAGCGCGCTCAGGGAGGTCGCCGCGGTTGCCCGCGCGTCCCCGATCGCGCCTCCCGCTTTCTCACTCCGCACATCGGCGCCTCTTCCCTCTCCACAGCCTCAAACGCTGTCCGTTTTGCCCTTTCACGCGATACGCGTAACTGATTTCGCGATACCAGTGCGCGAAACCAATACAGGGAAGATGCACCGTGATAATGCCCCTTATGACTGAGTGGGCTTGAGAAGAGCGCGAAATACGCCGTCGAAGGACCCACGGGAGCCGGGGCGAAGACACCAGGCGACCCCGATCAGGCGCTCAGCGGCGATCTGAGAGCGTTTTGCCAGGTCAAGCCACTGGTAGAACGACGACCTTGCCGCGGATGCCGCCCGCTTCGCTTCTGCGGTGAAGGGTGGGGAGCGCGCTGAGCGGGTGTCGTTCGCTCACCTCGACCGTGATCGTGCCGCTGTCGACCAAGGCCACCAGTTCGGCGAGTTGGGCGGAGTCATTACGGGCGACGACACGCGTGGCGATCGGCGCCTTGATCTCGTTGGTGACCGAGACGATGCGGCCATCGCGCCGGACGAGCGCGGCCAACGCCGCGCTTCGCGGCTCGTCGAGACCGACGAGGTTCAGGACGACATCGACCTGACCGCCGAGCGCGTCGCCGAGCGACGAAGTGGTGTAGTCGACGATCAGATCCGCGCCGTACCGCTGGACCGCTTGCCTGCTGCGCGGACTGGCAGTGGCGATCACGTGCGCGCCGGCACGTTTCGCGAGTTGGACGACGAAGCCGCCGATGCCGCCGCCCGCGCCGTTGACCAGGAGCCGTTCCCCCGGGACGAGGCGTGCGCGCTCGACCGCCTGCCACGCTGTCAACCCGGCGAGCGGCAGAGCGGCCGCGTCGGCGAGAGGGATGGCGGCGGGCGCCGTGACCAGCACCGCGGCGTCGGCCACGGCGAACTCCGCGGCCGCACCGTCGATCCAGCCGATGACCTGGTCGCCGACCGAGTGCGCGCGCACTCCTTCCCCGAGTTCGACGATCGTGCCGGCGACATCCCAGCCAAGGGTGAGGGGCAGAGTCACGGGAACCAGGTCACGGAGCGCGCCGGAGCGCAGGGCCACCTCGGTGGGATTGAAGGAGGTGGCGGCGACCTCGATCAGAACCTCGCCCATCGCGGGGACGGGCCGCGCGATCTCCTCGATGCGGATGACGGTCGCGTCACCGTGCTGATGAATCCGTGCGGCTCTCATGTTCTCGACCGTAGGGACGCCTGGAGAGACGAACCATGTGCCAAACCCGCCTATTTCCTTCGCGATCGTCTCCGAACACGTAAGGTCGCCGCAATGGACGTGCTGAGCGACGTGCTGTCGGTGGTACGTACCGGCCGCCCGAGGTTCGCACTCGTGGCGTGGCAAGGCCCCTGGGCGCAACGGTTCTCTCCGGTCCCCGGCGCCGTCGGCTTCCGTGTCGTGGTGAGGGGCAGTTGCGTTCTCGTCCCGGCCGGCGCCGAGCCGGTGCGGCTTGTCGCGGGTGACGTCGTGCTCCTGCCACACGGACGCGGGCATGTACTGGCGGACAGCCCGGCCACACCGCCGACCGCGCGGCCGTGCGATCCGGCCGCCGAGGAGCATCCCCTCGCGCTCGCTGACACGCCGGAACCTTCCACCGTCACCCTGTGCGGCGCCTACGAACTCGCACCCGAGGGCCGGCATCCCTTGCTGCAGGACCTACCCGAGGTCATCCACCTCGACACCCTCGCCGACGGTCGCGGCGAACTGAGGACCGTAGTGGGCATGCTCGACGCCGAATCGGCGCGGCCGCGGCTCGGAACGGACGCCGCCATTCCCGCACTCCTGGACATGCTGCTGCTCTACGCCTTGCGCGCCTGGTTCGACGGCGCCCGGACGGGGCCTGACACCGGTTGGGCGACGGCGTTGCGGGATCCGGGCGTCGCGGCCGCGCTGCACGCCGTCCACCGGAAACCGGCGCACCCGTGGACGGTCGGATCGCTCGCCGCGCTCGCGGGTCTGTCCAGGGCCCCGTTCGCCAAGAAGTTCACCAATCTGGTCGGCAGACCACCGATGCGCTACCTGACCTGGTGGCGCATGACCACGGCGGCCCGGCTGCTGCGCGAGTCCGACGCGCCGCTCAGCTCCATCGCCGATGCCGTCGGCTACCAGTCGGAATTCGCTCTCGCCGTGGCGTTCAAACGCCAGTACGAGATCCCGCCCGGCAAGTACCGGCGGTCGTTTTCCCGCAGCCCGGAGACGCGCTCGCGGCGCGCGGTTCGTCGAGGACCTTTGGCTTAGGCGGCCTCGAGGACGAAGAACAGGAAGCTCAAGAAGGCGGTCTTGCCCGCGAGCTCCTCGGGGAAGCGCTCGTGCGCGCCCGGTGCCGGAGGGGGTTCGCTGATGACGGCGGACCGGAAGCCCGCCGCGGTGAACGCGTCGGTCATCGCGTGCAGGGGCCGATGCCAGTACGTCAGCACGGCTTTCCGGCCGTTGAAGGTGTACTCGTCGGACCACTTGGCGGTCTCGAAGTAGTCGGCGCCGGGATGGACCAGTTTGAAGAGGAGCGGGTGGTTGACGGCCATGATCAACCTGCCGCCGGGTTTCAGCACGCGCCGGATCTCGGCCAGTGGCGCGGACCAGTCTTCGAGGTAGTGCAGCACGAGGGCCGCGACGACGTCATCGAACGCGCCGTCGGGAAAGGGCAGCGGGGCGCCGATGTCGGCGACCTGGAGGGCGGCGTCGTCTCCGAGTCGTTTCCGCGCCAGTTCCAGCATCTTGGCGCTGGCGTCGAAACCGGACACGATGGCGCCCCGCTCGCGCAGTGCCTCGAACAGAGGGCCGGCGCCGCAGCCGGCGTCGAGGATCCGCCTGCCGGTCACGTCGCCGGCGAGGTTCAGGATCGCGGGCCGCGTGTAGTAGGCGTTGAGCAGGCTGTTCTCGGTTTCGGCCGCGTATGCCTCGGCGAAACCGTCGTAGTCGTTCTCCATCGCGATGCCTTTCACCGGCTTTTACGGTTGGCGTTGAACCGCGCTTTCTTCTGGCGATTCCCGCACGTGTTCATGTCGCACCATCTGCGGGTGCGGCTTTGGCTGGCGTCGAAGAAGGCGGCCCGGCAGGTCGGCGACGCGCACAAGGCGAATTTCCCGTCCCGTTCGCCCGCGACGAGGCTGATCGCGTCGGCGGCGATCACGCCGAGGGCGTCTTCCACTCCGGAAACCCGCCATCGCCGCTCGCCCTCGGGCGTCAGGAGGGCCGTGGCCTGTCCCCGGGCGCTGCACTCGTTGATGACCTGGACGGCGGACGCGGGAAGCGCCTCCTGGAGCGCGGTCGCTGTCGCGGCGGCGTGAATCGCTTCCCGCAGCTCGTGCGCGAGGTCGAGTTGGGCCATGGTGCAGGAGTCCACGTCGAGTGCGTTCACGGCCAGCCAGTCCACGAGCCGTTGCGGCGTCGGGGTGCGTTCCACGGCGTCGCCGTGCCGCTCCGTCAGAGTCGCCGTGAAGCTGGTCGCCAGCACGCTGCCGAGGCGGAAGTCGGGAAACCCAGGAGACATGGAACCACCTTAGCCGGTTGCGTGCGGTCGGCTGGGACTGTTAGAACCGTCTGAGCCGGTTCCGCGATGCCAGGAGGTCTCATGACCAACGAGGTGCAAGCATTCGAAAGCCGCGTGACGGACGCCGAACTCGAGGAGTTGCGTGCGCGATTGGCCGCGGCGCGGCTACCCGAGGCCGAGACGGTCTCCGGATGGGGCCAGGGAGTTCCCCTCGCCGACCTCGTCGATGTCGTGGAGTACTGGCACACGGGGTATGACTGGCGGGCGTTCGAAGAGCGTCTCGACCGGATCGGCCAGTTCCGCACGAGCATCGACGGCGTGGGCATCCACTTCCTGCATCGCCCATCCGCGCGTGCCGATGCCACTCCCCTGATCGTGACCCACGGCTGGCCGGGCAGTGTCGCCGAGTTCGTCGACGTGATCGAAGAACTCGCGGATCCGAGGGATGCGGACGCGCCGGCGTTCCACGTCGTGGCCCCGTCGTTGCCGGGATTCGGGTACAGCGACAAGCCTGCCACCACCGGATGGGGCACCGAAAAGATCGCGGCCGCGTGGGTGGAGCTGATGGGAAGACTCGGCTACGGCGAGTTCGTGGCCCACGGCGGCGACTGGGGCGGCAACATCACGACGGTGCTCGGCGGCCGGTTTCCGGAGCATGTGCTCGGGATCCACTCGACGTTCGCACAGGGCCCGCCCGGGTTGTCCATGGACGGGCTGACGACGATCGAGCGCGAGTGGGCCGAGCAGACCCAGGATTTCTGGGGCCGTCGCGCGGCGTACGCGAAACAGCAGGCGACTCGGCCGCAGACCATCGGTTACTCCCTCGTCGACTCACCGGTCGGGCTGCTCGCCTGGATTCTCGACAAGTTCGCGGAATGGTCGGACACCGAAGACAGTCCGTTCGAGACGATCTCCAGAGACCGCGTTCTCGACGACGTGACCCTGTACTGGCTGACGCGGACCGGCGCGTCGGCGGCTCGCATCTACTACGAAAGCCACGACTCGCTGGATCCCGGTCTCCGGGTCGGCGTCCCGTCGGCGATCACCATGTACCCCCGCGACATCGAGAAATGCCCGCGCCCTTGGGCGCAGGAGCGGTACCGGCGGATCGTCCGGTGGCGGTCTCCCGAATCCGGAGGTCACTTCCCGTCGCTGGAAGTCCCCGGATATTTCGTCAAGGACCTGCGGGAAGGTCTAGCGGCGGTACTGGCCGCGGGGAACCGCTGAGGTTTCAGGGAACGAAGCGCTCGCCGTCGAAGCTCATCGCGAGCGGCGGTCGTCTCATGGCGGGCTGTCAGCCGGCGCGAAAGGCGTCACGGATGGCGCGACGGACCTGCGTCTGCGTGGGCAGGAACGCGTGGTGGTAGGGGTCGAGGACAAGGATCTGTCCGTCGGTGCCGTCCTCCTTGACGCGGATCACGCGCGTTGTCGTTTCCCAGTCGGCGTCGAGGTGCCAGAGGAACGACTGCCCGTTCCGCAGGGCGACTCGGCGGGTGTCCTTCTCGGGCCAGGTCATCCCAGCGTGCTGCCGAGGAGGGCGAGCAGTCGTTCCCAGTGGCGCCGTGATCCGGCCTCGTCGAAGGCGTCGGTGTCGGACATGGTGAAACCGTGGACGGTGCCGGGGTAGATCTCGCAGCTGTAGCCGACGCCGGCGGCGTCGAACGCCTGACTGATTTCGGTGATCGCCTCGGGGGTCATGTCGTTCTCGGCGAGCCCGAGGTGGACTCTCGCGGTGAGGCCGGGGATCTGCCGGTGCGGGCTGTCGGGCTGGTCGGTGACCAGGGCGCCGGGATGGAATCCCGCGACCGCGGCGACCCGGCCGGGATGGGCCGTCGCGGTGCGCATCGCGAGGACGGCACCCATGCAGTAGCCGATCGTGGCGACCGGTCCGCCGCGGACCTCGCGCTGAGCGGTGAGGAAGTCGAGGTACGCGGCGGCGTCACTCAGCGCGCGTTCGGTGGTGTGCGCTTCGATGAGCGGCATGATCTGGCCGAAGAGCGCGGGGCGGTTTTCGGTGGTGATGTGTTCGGGCAGGTCGAAAACGGGCGCGGGGCGGTGCCGGTGGAAGACGTTCGGGACGAGTACGTAGTAGCCGTGTCCGGCCAGTTCGCGGGCCATGTCCCACAGGGCGGGGCGTGGCCCGAACGCGTCCGGGTACAGGAGGACACCCGGATGCGTTCCGCCGCCGGGGAAGGCGGCGAAGGCGTCGGACTGGCCGTCCGGCGTGGGAATGCTCAGCGTGGTGGCGGGAATGGCGATGCTCCTCGTCTCGTCGGTGTGCCTCCGAACGTAGACGATCAAGCTCAGCCCAGCCGCAGCCGATCGGCCAGTCCGGCCGCGGTGAACGCGGCCACCAGGTCGTCGCGGCCTTCGGTGAAGTGGTCCCAGCTGTCGATGTGCACGGGGACGACCGCGCGGGCACCGAGAATCCGCGTCGCCTCCGCCGCCAGCGCGCTGTCGAGGACGAGCAGGGCGCCGTCGAAGATCGGCTTCAGCCGGGGTGCCCCGGCGAAGAGCACAGCGGTGTCGACCGGGCCGAACCGGTCGGCGACCTGACGGACGACGTCGAGCGAGGCGTTGTCGCCGCTGACGTAGACCGTCGGCAGCCCCTGACCGGTGAGCACGAATCCGACGACGTCGCCGGTGACCTTCTCCGAGCCTTCCGGGCCGTGCAGCGCGGGCGCGGCGGTCACGGTCACGACTCCCCCACCGGGCCGGTCGAGTTCGACCGTCTCCCAGGTCTCCAGCCCTTTCGCGGTGCCGCCCAGCCTGCCCGCCCCGCTGGGCGTGGTGAGCGTCAAGGGGACTTCCGCCAGCAGCTTCCGGCCGGAGTGGTCGAGGTTGTCGGGATGCTCGTCGTGGGAGAGCAGGACGGCGTCGATGGGGCCGAGATCCGCGGGGTTCACCGAGGCCGGCGCGGTCTTGGTGAGGCCGGGTTTCCCGTCGGGCCGCCCGTAGTGGCCGGGCTCGTCGAAGGTCGGGTCGGTCAGGAACCGCAGGCCGCCGTAGTCGATCACGGCGGTCGGGCCGCCGGTGACCTGGACCGAGAGCTGTTCGCTGAGCTGGTGCATGCTTCTCCTCACGGATATTAATTCCTGCTTCCGTGAGAACATTAACCAGTTGTCACGGAAGAGTGCAACAACTTCCGTGAGGACCTACGATGAGCACGTGGACGACACCGCTGCCCTTCCCCCGGCCCCGGGCTCCGAGCAGTACGTCGCGCTGGCGCTCGCCAACACCACGATCGCGTTGCCCGGCGGCCAGTTCACCGATTTGCTCGGCACTCCGGCCGCCGCGACGACGTGGCTCGCCGAACAGGGGCTCGCGCCGGTCGACGCCGGTCTGCAGGAGATGTGCGCGGGTCTGGTCCGATCGTTGCGCGAGCAGGTGCGGGTGCTGCTCGCGTCGAGGTCGTGCTCGGATCCGGCTCCGCAGAGCGCCCTCAACGCCGTCAACGAAGCGCTGAGCAAGGCGCCCACCGCGCAACTCCTGCGCTGGGACCCGGCCCGCGGGCTGCACCGCACCGCCTCGCATCCGATCACCCAGATCGTCGAGCACGCGTTGGCGACGCTCGCCGCCAACGCCGCGGACCTGCTGACCGGCCCGGACGCGGAGCGGATCGCCGCCTGCGGGTCGCCGCCGTGTACGCGGTTCTTCCTGCGCAACGGGCGGCGCCAGTGGTGTTCCGTGCGCTGCGGCGACCGGGCTCGTGCCGCCCGCGCCTATGCCAGGCGCTCGCAGCCGGCCGGTCAGCGGTAGGACGCGAACTGGTCCAGCAGAGGCTGCGGGGAGTCTTCGGCGAAGCAGAGGACGAGGCTTTCGGCGGATTCGGCCGCAGACGCCTCACTGCGCGGGAACAGTGCCGCCTCGTACGTGCCGAGGGCGGCTTCGACGTCGCCAGGATTCGCGGCGAGCGCGAGACCGAGTTCGGCGCCGTCGAGCATCGCGAGGTTGGCGCCCTCTCCGGCGAACGGTGACATCAAGTGCGCGGCGTCACCGAGCAGGGTGACTCCGGGGACACGGTCCCAGCGGTGGCCGATCGGCAGCGCGTGGATCGGCCGCGGGATCAGCTCGCCGTCGGCGTCGGTGATCAGCGCCCGTAGTCCCGCGTCCCACCCGTCGAAGTGGGCCAGGACGGCCGCTTTCGCGGCGGCGGTGTCACCGAAGTCGACGGTGGAGACCCAGTTTTCGGCGGTTTTCAGCGCGACGTAGACGTGGAGGCTGCCGGCGGTGTCGTGATGCGCCAGAAACCCTTTGCCCGCGCCGAGTGCGAAGAACATGCCGCCGCCGACGAGTGCCGCGCTCGCGGGATGGCGGGTTTCGGCTTCGTTCAGGTGCACTTCGACGAAGGAGACGCCCTCGTAGGCCGGTGCCGCGGCGGACACCAGAGGCCGGACCTTGGACCAGGCGCCGTCGGCGCCGATCAGCAGGTCCGTGGTGAACTTCGTGCCGTCGGCCAGGACGACTTCGTGCCTGCCGCCGCCGAGCGGCTGGGCGCCCGTGACCTTGGCGCCCCAGCGAACGGTGCCTTCGGGCAGGGAGCCGAGCAGCAGGTCACGCAGATCGCCCCGGGCCACTTCCGGGCGTCCGCCGTAGCCTTCGTCGGTCTCCTCGTGATGTAGCACCGCGTGCTGGTCGAGGATGCGCACGGCCTCGCCGCCGGGATGCACGATCGCCCGGAATTCGTCGTGGAGACCGGCGGCCCGCAGCGCGGCCTGCCCGGAGTCCGCGTGGATGTCCAGCATTCCGCCCTGCGTGCGCGCGGACGGCGAGGCGTCGAGGTCGAAGACCGCGGCCTCGACGCCGTTGACGTGCAGGACTCGGGCCAAGGTGAGCCCACCGAGACCGGCGCCGATGATCGCGATGGGGTGATGTGTGGTCATGCCTGATTCCTTTCGACGGGAAGACTCGTGTGGGTGATTCCGGTGATCAGCACCCGCAGCCCCCACGACATCCGCTGCTCGGGTGCTCCGGTGAGCAGGTCGGCGGCGTGGGCGGCGATCTGGGGGTGGGTCGTCTCGTCGGCGTCCCGCACGGCGCGGGCCAGCGCGTCCCACTCCTCCGGTGACTCTTCGTCGGCGTGCTCGGCCGCGGTCGCCGTCGCGTGCTGCAGCAGGATGTCGATCCCCCACGCGCGCCGCTCGGGCGCCACGTCGCCCTCGGCCAGGAGGGCGAGCAGGTTTTCGCACAGCGCGAGATAGTTCTCGCCGCTCGGGCGTGCCACCAGTGCGGACAGGGCGAGACCGGGATATTCGAGCAGCGTCGCGGTGTAGGCCGTGAGCAGCCGTTCGAGCCGATCACGCCAGTCGCCGTCGGGGGCCGGCGAGGGGATCGTGCCGAGGAGTTCGTCCAGGATGGCCGCGTGCAGCTCGGCGGTGTTGCGGACGTAGACGTAGAGCGAGGCCGCGCCGGTGTCGAGTTCCTGCGCCAGACGGCGCATCGTGACCTTCCGGAGGCCTTCTTCGCGCAGGATCGCGACCGCGGCGGCGACGATGCCGTCACGGGTCAACGCGGGTTTGGCCGGTCGTTCCCGGCGGCTCTTCTCGGGTGCCATACGGCCATCATACCGAACATGTTCGTGACGAACATGTTCGCCATGGGTCGCGGCTGACTCAAAGCGCAAAACGGGGGTGAAATGACAACGGCAGAGAGATCGACTCTCCCTGCCACTTCCAACATATAGCGCACCCAGGGGCTTGCGGCAAGACCCCGGGCATGCCGCAGAATCCCCCGCCGTACCGGCACGAGCTCGACAAACGGGGGAACTCTTGATCGACGTGATCATCGCGGGCGGCGGACCGACCGGCATGATGCTGGGCGCCGAACTGCGGCTGCACGGCGTCCGTGTGGTCGTCGTGGAGAAGGACCTGGAGCAGACCAAGGTCGTCCGCTCCATGGGTCTGCACGCGCGCAGCATCGAGGTGATGGACCAGCGTGGCCTGCTGGAGCGGTTCCTCGAGAACGGAACGAAGTACCCGGTCGGCGGCTCCTTCGCGGGTATCCGGAAATCGGCGCCGCCGCTGGACAGCGCGCACGCCTACATCCTCGGCATCCCGCAGACCGTCACCGATCGGCTGCTGATCGACCATGCCGCCGAAATGGGCGTCGAGATCCGGCGTGGCAGCGAACTGGCCGGCCTGAGCCAGGACGAGGACGGGGTGGACGTCGAACTGGCCGACGGCACGAGGTTGCGCTCGCGATACCTCGTCGGCTGCGACGGTGGGCGCAGCACGGTGCGCAAACTCGTCGGGATCGGCTTCCCCGGAGAACCCGCCACCGCCGAGACCCTGCTGGGCGAGATGGAACTGACCGAGGACTGGGAAACCGTGCTCGCCGTGATGACCGAAGTCCGCAAGACCCAGTTGCGCTTCGGCCTCTCCCCCATCGGCGACGGGGCCTACCGGGTCGGCGTGCCGGCCGAGGGCCTGGCCGACGACCCACGGATCCCGCCGACCTTCGACGAGGTCAAACGACAGCTCAAAGCCGTCGCGGGCAGCGATTTCGGCGTGCACTCACCGCGCTGGCTCTCCCGTTTCGGCGACGCCACCCGCTTGGCTGAGCGCTACCGGGACGGGCGTGTGTTCCTGGCGGGCGACGCGGCGCACATCCATCCGCCGGTCGGCGGACAGGGGCTCAACCTCGGTGTCCAGGACGCCTTCAACCTCGGCTGGAAACTGGCCGCCGCGGTCAACGGCTGGGCACCGGAGGATCTGCTGGACACCTACCACACCGAACGGCATCCGGTGGCCGCAGCGGTGCTGGACAACACCCGTGCGCAGATGCAGCTGATGGCACTCGATCCGGGCTCCCAGGCGGTCCGGCGGCTGCTGGCGGAACTCATGGACTTCGAGGACGTGAGCCGGTTCCTGACCGAGAAGATCACCGCGACCGCGATCCGCTACGACTTCGGAGAAGGGCACGAGCTTCTCGGCCGCCGGATGCGGGACCTGGAGCTCGGACGGGGACATCTCTACGGGCTGACCCGCGGCGGCCGGGGTCTGCTGCTCGACCAAACCGGCGCGCTGTCGGTCCAGGGCTGGTCGGATCGGGTCGATCACGTCGTCGACGTCAGCGAGGACCTCGACGTACCGGCCGTCCTGTTGCGGCCGGACGGTCACGTGGCGTGGGCGGGCGAAGATCGGCAAGGGCTCGTCGATGCCTTGCGCCGCTGGTTCGGAGAGGGCGAAGTCCTCTAGCGCGCCCAGGACGGCGGCTATTGGCTGAGGGCGTTCCGAACCCGCTGCCACGACAGGAGTTGATGACCATGGCCGGACGGGTGGTGCATTTCGAGATTCCGTTCGAGGACGGCGATCGCGCACGCGGCTTCTACCGCGAGGTCTTCGGCTGGAAGACCGACACGATGCCGGGGATGGACTACACCATGGTCACTTCGGGGCCGACCGCCGAGACCGGCATGCCCGAGGAGCCGGGGTTCATCAACGGCGGGATGCTGGCCAAGGAACTCAGCCCCGCTTCGGGCCCGGTGATCGTGCTCGACGTCGAAGGCATCGACGACACACTCGCGGTCGTCGAGAAGCAAGGCGGCGCGACCCTCGTCGGCCGGACCGCGGTCGGCGACATGGGTTTCGCCGCCTACTTCAAGGATCCGGAAGGCAATGTCATGGGGCTCTGGGAGACCGCGTGATCCCGCAGGGCCCGTGACCGCCGTGGTCACGGGCCCTGCGGTCCCCGGTAGGGCAACGTCTGGTTGTAGACGATGTTGGTGTTCGTGCTGCCGAAGAGCGCGAGCTCGTTGACGATCTCCTCCAGCCGCCCCATCGACGGCGCCGCGATCTTCAGCGAATAGCAGTCGTCACCGGTCGTGCGGAGGCATTCGAGGATCTCGGTCCGCTCGGCCAGGAGCTTGTGCAAGGGCGCGTGCTTGCTGCCCGGGTACTTCAACCGCACCACCGCGAGCACCACGTACCCGGCCTTCTCCAGATCGACCTCGGCGCGATAACCGGTGATCACCCCGGCCGACTCCAGCCGCTTGACCCGTTCCGTCGTCGCCGACGCGCTCAAGCTCACCCGCTTCCCCAGCTCGGTGAGCGGAAGGCGCCCGTCCTTCTGAAGCTCGACCAGGATCGCCCAGTCCGTCGCGTCGAGAGTCTCGGCCATCGGGGGAGAATACCGGCAGATCCACGGCGGAGAGGGTCATACGCCGGGAAAGATCCCTTCCCGGGATTCGGCTCCCGCCGATAGCCTTGACCTGTGCGAATAGGTGTCAACGTCCCGAATTTCGGACCGGGGACCGACCCCGGGATCCTCCGCGGCTGGGCCACCACGGTCGAAGGCCTCGGCTACGACCTGCTCATGGTGTCCGACCACGTCGCCATCACCCCCGACGTAGCCGAGCAGTACCCGGCTCCGTTCTACGAACCGTTCACGACGCTGTCGTGGCTCGCCGGCGTGACCGACCGGATCCGGCTGGGCACCACCGTGCTCATCGTCCCGTACCGGCATCCCCTGCTCATCGCCCGCATGGCCGCGAACCTGAACCAGCTCAGCGGCGGGCGGCTCGTGCTCGGCGTCGCCTCAGGCTGGGCCCGTCAGGAGTTCGAAGCACTCGACGTCCCGTTCGAGCAACGGGGACGGCTGACCGACGGCCACCTCGACGCCGTCCGGAAGGCGTGGGCCGACGACGCCGACTACCGCGCCGGCGACATCCCGATCTGGGTCGGCGGCAACAGCGACGCCGGAATCCGCCGCGCCGTCCGGATCGGGGACGCCTGGCACCCGCTGCGGACCACCCTCCCCTGGCTCACCGAAGCGCTCACCAGGGTCAAGACCATCGCCGACGCCCACGACCGGCCGGTCCCCGCGTTCGCCCCGCGGATCCTGCTCAACGTCACCGAAAACCCGGTCACCGGCCCCGATCGCCCCGCCGGGGAAGGCACGATCGAGCAGATCGTCGACGACCTCGACCACCTTCGCAACCTCGGCGCCGAGACGGTCGTGCTCGATCCGTTCTCCGGCGATCCCGAGGAGACCCTCCGCCCGGAAGCCGCCTGGCAGGCACTGGCGACCGTGGCCGCACACTGGGAACTGGGCCGCTACCGAACCGAACAGGACCGACGATGACCGAAGAAGACGAGAAGTTCCTCCGCCGCGCCATCGAACTGGCCGCGAAATCCCGCAAGGACGGCGACCCGCCCTTCGGCTCGCTGCTCGTCGGCCCCGACGGCACGGTGCTGGCCGAAGACCACAACACCTCGGTGTCGCAATCGGACATCAGCCTGCACCCGGAGCTGAAACTCGCCGTGTGGGCCGCCCGCGAACTCGAACCCGCCGTCGCCGCGAAGACCACCATGTACACCAGCTGCCAACCGTGCGGGATGTGCCAGGGCGCCATCGAACGCTCCGGCCTGGGCAAGGTCGTGTTCGCCCTCTCCGGCGAACAGGTCACCGCGCTCAAACCGCCCGTCACCGCGCCGCCCGTTCGGCTGGAGGGGCCGGCGCTGTACGACGAGGCCCGTGTCCCCGTCGAGGGCTACTACACCTCGTGAGCGGTCAGGGCCAGCCGCGTCTTGTCCGCCCGAAGTCCGTGAGGGCCTCCTTGAGGGACTCTGGGTCCCTCAAGGAGGCCCTCACGGACTCGCGGGTCGTGGAGGGGGACTTCGCGGTCAGGCGCCTAAGATGATCACGATGTCCGCCGAACTCGTGCCCACCGCGCCGGAACCACCGGCCCGCCTTCCGGAGACCAGGCCCGAGAACCGGCGGCGGATCCTCGCCGAAGCCGTCGCGCTGCTGCCCGCGCTTCCTCCTGCCGACCCGCTCGACCGGTACGCGATCCGGCACATCACCACGCTCTGGCTCGAGACCGACAAGACCGACCACACCCGCCGCGCCTACTACGCCGACCTGTCTGCCTGGCTCGGCTGGTGCGCCCGCACCGGGCTCGACCCGCTCATGGCGCGCCGCGCCGACGTCGACGCGTGGAAGAACACCCTGACCGTCACCGGCAAGGACGGTCTGCCCCGGCCCGCCGCGGACTCCACGGTCGCCCGCACTCTCGCCGGAATCTCCAGCTGGTACCGGTACCTGCAGTCCAACGACATCGCCGACCGCAACCCGGTCTCCGCGGTCAACCGGCCCAAGACCGGCAAGACCCCGCCGCTGCCGGCGCTCGGCGGCGAGTCGACGGCGAAACTGCTGAACCACATGGAGAAGCGGGCCCGCGCGAACGACACCGAACCGTCCTGGCGCGACGCCGCCGTCGTCGCGATCCTGTTCTACACCGGCCTGCGCGTCTCCGGCCTCACCACCGCCACCGTGCAGGACCTCGACACCGACTCCGGGCACACGATCCTGCGATACACCGCCAAGGGCGGCCACCGCGACTTCGTCCCGCTCGTGCCCGCCGCGCAGCACCCGCTGCGCCGCTACCTCGAGCTGCGCGCCGCGCGCACCGGCGTCCGCCCCGATGAGCTGACCGGGCCGCTGCTCGCGACCATGCCCCACCGCTACGACAGCACCAAAGCCGGCGGGAAACCGCTGGCGCAGCGAGATGTCTGGTTCCTCCTACGGGCACAGGCCCGTGCCGCCGGACTCGCCGAAGCGAACACCATCTCCCCGCACACCGCGCGGCGCACCACGGGAACCCTGTTGCTGGCCAACGACGTCCCGGTCCAGAAGGTCCAGGACCTGCTGGGACACGCCGACATCCGCACCACCCGCGACCGCTACGACGCGCACCGCCACAAACTGGAGACCTCTCCCGTGCACGCGCTCGCGCAACTGCTCGCCGACGCGCGTCACCGTCAAAGCTGAGCCTGCCCCAGCTGGGACTTCGTCGCCCCGATCACCACACCGTCGACCCGCGCGAGCCAGCTCCCGCACAGACACCGGACGTACTCAAGCCTCCCCTGGGAAACCCGCTGGGACCTCGTCGCGCTTCCAGGCAGTTCGGCCAGCGGCCAGCCGCACCGCGGGCATTCGTTCGCTTCCATGCCCCCGATCGTGCTGTAATGAGTCAATGCACTTCAACCCTTACGGCGGCGCGGCGGCACAGATCGCCGCCGACCTGGTCAACCTCGGGGACGCCGCCGACCCGGCCACGCTGACCACGATCTTCCGCGACCGCATGACCGTCGCCGCCGTGAAGGACCACGAATCGACCGAGATCATCGCCTGGACCAAGCGGCTCCGGGACGTCTTCGAAGCGGACCCGGCCACCCGCGTCGACCTGGTCAACGCACTGCTCCACGATTCCGCGTCCAAGCCCTACATCTCCACCCACGACGGCAAGGCACCCCACCTGCACTACGTCGACGCGCAAGCAGGCACCGCGTCCCGCGTCCGTGCCTACACCGCGGGCGGACTCGCACACCTCGTCTGTGACGCCCCGGACCGCTTCGGCGTCTGCTCACGCGAAGGCTGCGAAACGGTCTACGTCGACATCTCCCGCAACGGCCGCCGTCGATTCTGCTCCACCCGCTGCGCGACCAGGGTCCACGTCGCCGACCACCGGAACCGGCAAGCGAGCTAGCACGCGTTCACCGAGGGGTTCTCCCGGTACCTGTATCACCCGGGTCTCCCAGACGTCCAAAACGCCGGTCAACCTTGGATCGAGCCCGGAGAAGCCCGGAATCACGACAAAAGGTACGGAGACCAATGGCGGACGAACAAGTCACCGCTCACCCGGAACTATTCGATTTGCGCGGGAAGAATGCCCTCGTCACCGGCGGCACCAGGGGCATCGGGATGATGATCGCGCGCGGCCTCCTCCAAGCAGGCGCTCGCGTCGTCGTCAGCTCACGCAACCCGGACGCGTGCGCGGAGGCGCAGCGTCTACTGGCCGAATTCGGCGACGTTCAAGCGATCCCCGCCGACCTGTCCAGGCGCGACGAGTGTCAACGCCTCGCCGATCTCGTCAAGGGCGAATCGGCACACCTCGACATCCTCGTCAACAACGCGGGAGCGATGTGGCGCGAGCCGCTGGAGACGTTCCCGGACGAGGCATGGGACGCCGTGCTCGACCTCAACCTCAAGTCGCCGTTCTGGCTGGTGCAGGCGCTGCTGCCCGCACTGCGCGGGGCGGGCACCGCGGATGATCCCGCGCGGATCATCAACATCGGCAGTATCGCCGCCATCCACGTCGCCGAGTCACCCAACTACTCCTACGCCAGCAGCAAAGCGGCACTCCACCAACTCACCAGGGTGCTGGCCAGGGAACTCGGCCCACACCACATCACGGTGAACGCGGTAGCCCCGGGAGTGTTCCCGTCGCAGATGATGGCGGCCACGATCGATGCCATCGGCGACTCGATCGCGGCGAAGACCCCTCTGCGACGGCTGGGCCGCGACGACGACATGGCGGGCATCGCCGTGTTCCTCGCCGGCCGGGCCGGGTCCTACCTCACGGGTTCCGTCATCCCGGTGGACGGCGGCATCGCGACGACCGCATCGGGAACCTAGCCGTCGGGGTACCCGCAGTGCCTCCCTCCGGCGGCGGGGCAGGCTTACGGTGAGGGAATGGCCACGATGGATCCACGCGCCGATATCCGGGAGTTCCTCAGCTCGCGGCGAGCCCGCATCACCCCCGCGCAGGCGGGCCTGACCGCCTACGGCGGCAACCGTCGGGTCAAAGGTCTGCGCCGCGAAGAAGTAGCGCTACTGGCCGGGGTATCGGTCGACTACTACGTGCGCATGGAGCGCGGCGGCCTCGCCGGCGCTTCCGACGGCGTGCTCGAGGCATTGGCCTCCGCCTTGCAGCTCGACGAGGCGGAGCGCCAGCACCTGTTTCACCTCGCGCGCCGATCCGGCCCACGCCGGCGCCGGTCCACCGTGACGGTGCGCTCGACGCTGCAGCAGGTTCTCGACGCGATCTCCGATGCGCCGGCCTTGATCGGCAACGGCCGTTACGACGTGCTCGCCACGAACCACCTCGCTCGCGCGCTGTACGCACCGGTGCTGGCCGACCCGCGACGGCCCGCGAACACGGCGCGGTTCCTCTATCTGAACCCCGAGGCCGCCCGAGAATTCTTCGTCGACTACGAACAAGTCGCCAGTGCCGTGGCCACGAAGCTCCGCATGGAGGCCGGCCGCAACCCACACGATGAGGAG
This sequence comes from Amycolatopsis sp. TNS106, assembly GCF_019330265.1. Lineage (NCBI taxonomy): Bacteria > Bacillati > Actinomycetota > Actinomycetes > Pseudonocardiales > Pseudonocardiaceae > Amycolatopsis > Amycolatopsis sp. TNS106. The sequence goes on from NZ_CP024972.1 coordinate 1,912,697, forward strand.
CTGATCGCCTTGGTCGGCGAACTGTCGACGTGCAGTGAGCCATTCCGGCGGCAGTGGGCGTCTCAGGACGTGCGATTGCACCGGCCCGGCCGGAAGCGTGTGCGACACCCGATCGTGGGCCAACTCGACCTGGACGTCGAGCCCTGGGAACTGGCCGCCGAACCCAGCCTGCACCTGAACGTCCACACCGCACCCGCGGGCACACCGACCGCAGACAAATTGGCGCTCCTGGCGTCGTGGGCGGCCACCCAAACCGCTTAGGCGCTGTCCTGCAAGTCGTGTTCGCGGTCTTCGCGCCCAGGTGGTCCCTGACGGCACGGGCGGATGCGGCCGAGTACGACCCGGTACGAGGCCGATCCGCCCGCACTGTCAGGAACCACCTGGATCACGAAGCCCATCGAACAGACTTACCGGACACCGCCTAGATCGCGTACCGCCACGCAGTCAGGGCGTGCGCCGAGAACCACGCGCCCAGCACCACCCACGCCACCGCGGCCGCCACCGCCGTGACCGTCCGCCGCTTCGACAACCCGATCGCGATCGGCACCAGCACCGGGAAAGCGGGCAGGATGAACCGGATCTTCGCATCCGGCAACCCCCGCGTACCGATCGCCAGCAACAGCACCCCGGCCCCGTACAGCGTCAGCGGCCACGGCACCCGGAGGAACGCCGCCACCAGCACCAGCGCCACCGCACCCAGCAGCAGCAACACCGTCAGCGTGCTGAACACCGACTCGTCCCCCGTCAGCCGCGCCAGCACCGAATCCGCGGTCTCCGCACCGAAGTCGAACTCGGTGTTCCAGCCCCGCAACTCGATGTCCTGCCAGCCGGTCCAACTCCCGGTCCGGTACGCGACGAACCCCAGATACCCGGCGACCCCCAGCGGAGCCACTGCCGCACCCGCCAACGCCCACCAGCGCTTCTCGGCACGCCGGAAGACCGCGACCAGCGCCGCCACCACGACCACCGCGACCAGCACCACCGCCGTCGACCTCGACAACCCGGCCGCGAAAGCGCACAGACCCGCCAGCATCCAACGCCGCTCCAGCACACCCACCAGCGACCACACCGCGAACGCGCAGAACACCGCTTCCGTGTAAGCCATCGAGAACACGATCGCCATCGGCGCCCCGGCCCACAACGCCACGAGCAGCAACCCGGTCCGGTCGCCCCGTTCCGGCGAAACCGCCCGCCCGATCCGGATCAACCCGCACGCCAGCACCAGACCGGCCAGCACCGACACCGTCAACGCCGCCGTCACCACATCCGGCCCGAGCCACATCACCGCAGCGACGAGCTTCGGATACAACGGGAAGAACGCCATCGGCGCGTCCGAATACGGCTGCCGCGCCGCGTCCAGCGTCCCCGGCAGATCCGCGTACCCGTGCACCGCCAGCCGCAGATACCACTGCCCGTCCCACGCCGTCAGCCGATCGGTCAACGTGGCACCACGCCGGGCGGCCAGCAGATCGAGCAACTGGACACTCGCCGTCCGGATCACGAGATACAACAGGATCGCCCTCGGATAAGGCGACCACGCCAGTCTGTCGAGAGCTCTCTCGAACACACGCGCCGGACGCCCCTGCCGGGGCGCCTTCTCGGGAGCGGCGGGCTGATCAAGGTCGTCGACTTCTCGGAGCACGCTCAGAGTGTCCACAATGCGGAGTCAGCTCGCCGTTCGATCCCGAAGATTCCCGGCTGCGCGCAGGTGGCAAAGGCCACAAACCAGGCTTGTGACCCCACCTCGATCTTGTGTTTCCCAGCCACCGCCCCCGGCTCCTACGTTCGAAGCCATGAGCGAACAGAACCTCAAGGACACCGTCGCGATCATCGCCGGCGGCGCGAAGAACCTCGGCGGACTCCTCTCCACCACCCTCGGCGAAGCCGGCGCCAAGATCGTCGTCCACTACCACGGCGACGCCTCCGCGGCCGACGCCGACAAGACCGTCGAAGCCGTCCGCGGCGCGGGCGCCGAAGCCATCGCCGTCCAAGGCGACCTCACCGCACTATCCGACGTCCGCCGCCTCTTCGACACCGCCATCGACACCTTCGGCCGGGCCGACATCGCGATCAACACCACCGGCATGGTCCTGCGCAAGCCCATCCTCGAAACCACCGAAGAGGACTACGACCGCATGTTCGCGGTCAACGCCAAAGCCGCCTACTTCTTCATCCAGGAAGCCGGACGACGCCTCTCCGACAACGGCAAGATCATCAGCCTCGGCACCTCCCTGCTGGCCGCCTTCACCGACGGCTACTCCACCTACGCCGGCGGCAAAGCCCCGCTCGAGCACTTCACCAGGGCCGCCGCCAAGGAGTTCGCCGACCGCGGCATCTCGGTCAACGTCGTCGCACCCGGCCCGATGGACACCCCGTTCTTCTACCCGCAGGAAACACCCGAGCGGGTCGAATTCCACAAGTCCCAGGCCATGGGCGGACGACTCACGAAGATCGAGGACATCGTGCCGATCATCCGGTTCCTGGCCACCGACGGCGCCTGGTTCACCGGCCAGACGATGTTCCCCAACGGCGGCTACACCACCCGCTGACCCTTACGCTGGCCGAAACGCCGTAGCCGGACACGAAGGGGAACCCCGGGGTGGGCCTGGACCTGTACAAGCTGAACCACCTCATCGCCGTCGCCGAAGAAGGCAGCTTCACCCGTGCGGCGGCCCGGCTGCACCTGAGCCAGCAGGCGCTGTCGACCTCGGTGCGCACGCTCGAACGGGAAGTCGGCGTCCCCCTGCTCGAGCGGAGCGCCACCGGGGTCACCGTCCTCCCCGCCGGACAGGCACTGATCGCCGACGCCCACCTCCTGCACGGCATCGCCGACTCCGCCGTCCGGCGCGCCAGGCGTATCGGCCGCAGCGAACCGGAACGACTCCGCGTCGGCCACACCCCCGCCGTCACCGGCGACGAGGTCACCACCCTCCTGCGCAGACATCAGACCGACCCCGACCTGATCATCGACGTCAACCAGCGCTACCCCGACGAACTCGTCGCACAACTGCTCGGCGGGCAACTGGATCTCGGCCTCGGCCGCGCACTGACCCTCGCGCACGGCTTGGTCGGGACCACCCTGATCCGGCAGCGCCTCAACGTCGCGGTCGCCACCGGACACCGGCTCGCCGAGCGCGAGTACCTCGCATTGACCGACCTCGACGGCGAGGAGATCACCGTCTGGGGAAATCCCGGCCGGTCCGGATACACCGATCTGCTCGTCAACCTCTGTCGCGACGCGGGATTCGAACCCCATGTGCGCCGCAACCCCATCCAGGGAACGCCGCCGGTCACCGCAGTCCTCGACACCGAAGGCGTCGCGTTCGTGACCGCGTCACCCGGGCCGGCGGCCGGCGGCGCCGTCCAGGTCAGGGAACTGCGGCCTGCCGTACACGTGCCACTGCAAGCCCTCTGGCCGCAGCACAGCACTTCCGACGCACGCCAAGCGTTTCTGGCTTCCGCCCAGGAGTTCTAGGCTTCGCCGCATCGCCGGTCGTGATGGTCCAGTAGCTTCGACAGCAACTCGGTGAACAGCTTCCGCTCGTCGGCCGAAAGCGGCGCCAGCAGCTCGTCCTGCCGTTCGGCCAGCTGTTTCTCCAGCCGCCGCAGCTGTCGCCTGCCCGCGGTGGTCAGTGAGATGACGTTGCGCCGCCGATCGGCCGGATCCGGGGCTCGCTCGACCAGCTCACGCTCGGCGAGTTCGTTGATCGTCGCGACCATCTCGCTCACGTGGATGCCGCTCCGACGTCCCAGCATCGCCTGACTGGCGGGGCCGAACTCGTCCAGTGTCGCCAGCACGCGGTAGTGGTAGCCGCGGGCGTCGACGGCGGAGAACCCGTCGGTCACCAGGCGATGCGCGTGGTTGGCGGTCTGCGTGAGCAACCAGCTGGGCAGCTTCCGCCAGCCGCCACACGGCTCCTCCGAGAGGTTTTCCATGTGACGAGTCTAACGAACCGTTGGGTAGCCGAACGATTGCCGTATTGTTGGGTTACCAAACGTTTAGCGACCCAACGAATCGGAGATCTCGTGACGATCAAGCCCTTCCGCATCGACATCCCTCAGGCAGATCTCGACGACCTCGCCGACCGGCTGGCCCGCACCCGCTGGCCCAACGAGGTCGCCGACGCGGGCCTCGACTACGGATTCCCGCTCGCCCGCCTCCAGGAACTCGCCGAATACTGGCGAACCGGGTACGACTGGCGCGCCCACGAGGCCGAACTCAACAAGCTTCCGCACTTCACCACCGAGATCGACGACCAGAACATCCACTTCGTCCACGTCCGCTCGGAGAACCCGGACGCGCTCGCACTGGTCCTCACCCACGGCTGGCCCGGTTCGTTCCTGGAGTTCATCGACCTGATCGAGCCGCTCTCGCGCGACTTCCACCTGGTGATCCCCTCGATTCCCGGCTTCGGCTTCTCCGGTCCGACCCGCGAACGAGGGTGGAGCTCCGAGCGAATCGCCCGGACTTGGGCCGAACTGATGCGCCGCCTCGGGTACGAGCGCTACGGCGCACAAGGCGGCGACTTCGGCTCCGGGATTTCGACGGCACTCGGCGCGGTGGCGCCGGAGCACGTCGTCGGGGTGCACGTGAACTACCTGCCGACCCGGCCGGATCCGGACGCGGACATCGAACTGTCCGAACAGGACGAAGCCCGCCTGGAGAAGGTGAAGCGGCTCATGGCGAATCGCCCGCCGTATCAGGCACTGCAGGCGGCGACCCCGCAGACCATCGGCTACGCGTTGACCGACTCGCCCGTCGGCCAGCTCGCCTGGATCGCCGAGCGCTTCGCGCAGTGGACAGATCCGCGCACGCCGGTCAGCGACGACCGGATGCTCACCGACATCTCGCTGTATTGGCTGACCGCGACCGCGGCTTCGTCCGCGCGACTCCACCACGACGCCGGCAGAGGAAACACTCCTTGCCGGGTACCGCTCGGCGTCGCGGTGCTCCCGCACGACATCACGCAGTCGGTGCGGCCACTGGCCGAGCGACTGTACGACATCAGGCACTGGTCGGAGTTCGAACGTGGCGGCCACTTCGCCGCGATGGAGGTTCCGGACCTGCTCGCCGCGGACATCCGCGAATTCTTCCTCGGCCTCGTCGGGGCGAGTTTTTCAGTAAAATAGCTGGATTTTTGCCGTTTCCTGGGCCGTATAGGCCGTTATACATTTTACTGGATCCACCGTACCGCCAGAGGGCCTGGCCTTGACCGCCTTCCTGGTGGCACACTCCCCCACCGCCCAAGGGTCCGGAGACCGCCGCACTCCCCTCCCCTGAGCCGATGGGCGTGGCACTGAGTGCCAGGCGGTCTCCCCTACTGCTCGTTCAAGGCGGCGTTGACCTTGGCGATCACGTCGTGCAGAGGGGTCGCCGTGGTCATCACCGCGACCATGGTCGTCTCGGGCGCGGCGTCCTGGACCTTGAACGCGTCGATCACCAGGGCGAAGGCCTCCGCCGCGCTGGCGGCGATGTCGTCCTTTCCGCCACTGCGCAGCCAACGCCGGAGCACGTGGTTGTTGGCGGCCGCGATCGCCGCGGCGGCCACGGCCGCTCGCAGGCTCGCCGTCTCGTCACCCTGTTCGGTGAATCGCGCCCGCAGGTAGCGGGCGAGTACGCGCTGGTAGCGGTCGACGGTCGCGACTTCCTTGTCCCGCAAGGAAGGCACCGTCCGCGTCAGGGTGAACCGCTTGAGCGACACGTCGAGTTCCGCGGCATAGGAGTCGAGGACCAGGCCGACGGCCTCGCAAGCCACCTCGACGGGATCACGATCCGGGCCCGCGGCGGCGAACGTCTCCTCCATCTCGGCCACGATCTCGTCGTGGTTGGCGAAGAGCACGTCGTCCTTGGCGTCGAAGTACCGGAAGAACGTCCGGCGCCCCACCCCAGCCGCGGCCGCGATCTCGTCCACCGTCGTGGCTTCGTATCCCTTGGCCACGAACAGGTCGACCGCCGCCGCGGCGAGCGCGCGGCGCAGGCGGCGCCTCCCGTCGGGGGTCGCGCCGGCTCTGGTCACCGGCGCTCGGCGCGGCGAATCGGTCATAGCCGGACGGTAGCAGCCGCTTGCTAGTGGCACTGAGTGCCGTTAGGCTGTGCGGAGTCCCTGGGGCACCACGTCCCCCACCCCGCTCGGAAGGCGCCGACGATGTCGCTGGACCACCAAGTGCTCCCGGTCGAGTCCCGTTCGATCCGCCCGCGGGGCGATGCCTTCTACGGCCGGCTCTTCGGCTGGTCCCTCAAATGGCGAGGCCCGCAGCCGTTCCTGGTGCTGGAAGGCGGGATCTGCGCGGTGACCCTGCCCAAGATCAACGGCGCCGAGGTCCTCGGCAGGCTCGCCGACACCGGATGCGGAGGCCCCGCCCTGACGGTACTGACGCAGCAGGGTCCGCGGGTGGCCATTCTCGCGGAGACCGACGGACTGCTTCCTTCTCGGGACTCGCTGCCGCAGCATGTCGAAGTCCTCGCCTGGGGCACGCTGCTCCCCCTGCCCGCCGACTCCGGCCGAGCCGAGGCGCACGCGGAATGGCTCTCGGCACCGGATCCCCGGCAGCGATGGCTGCCCAGTCTGGACGCCGTCCTCGCGAGCGTCCGGCCGCGGTAGCGCACGGGGCTCATGCCGCCACCGACGCCTGCGCGGAAACGAGCAGCGCTCCACCGTCCGATTCGGACAGGGTGATCTCGAGAGTCGCGCCTTCGGCCAGCGGCGGAAGATCGCTCAGGGTCACTCGGCCGATCAGCCGTTGTCCACGGCGCGCGTTCACCGCGCCGGGACGCCGGACTTCGATTCCCGAGCGGTGCCACACCCGGACGCTGGCTGTCGCCCTGCCTCGCCACCGGCTTCCACACCAGGCCACAAGTGCGGCGCCGGCTGTGTTGCACAAGACATCATCCAGCGAACCCACCCGTCCGGCGCCCTGCCAGACCTGAAGGCATTCGATCGACACGGACACCGCGAACGCCGCCAGGACGATCCGGGACACCGGCCCCGCCCAGTCGAAGCGCATCGGCGCCAGCACCGCGAGCGGAGCCAGCAGCAGAACGTTGCCCGCCAGCTGGACCAAGGCGAGATCCGTCCGCCCCTCGAACACGGGCACGACATCACCCAGCAGGTGGAGGCTCACCGGCGATCCGCGGCCTGGTACCGGCGCCGGCACGAACACGATCGCAAGTACCGCGAAAACCGAGGCCAGCAAAGCGAAATCCAGCGCGATCGCGGACCGGCGGCGCCGGTTTCCCCGAAGGCGCGCGGCGAACGCGGCGACGCCGGCACCGGCCGCGGCGGTGAGAAGCGACCACGGTGCGACGTCGGAGAACGCCTGCCACCACCATCCCATGCGCTCCCCTTTCGCCGATGATCGTCTTCGGCGAGGGTGGCAGGATCGTGAAGACCAGACAAGAACCCTGGCTATTGTCGGTGAATAACTACCATCCGCGTTGAAACTTCACGGACGTCGATTGTCACGGCCGTGCGGTCAGCGCCGGGCCGATCCACCGGCGGACGAGGGCGCGCAACTGCTCGTCGGTGTGCGCCGGTGTCGAGGGGTACTGCAGGAACGACAGGAACAGGCGCATCAGCATTTCGGCGAGGCCCTCGAAGTCTTCGTCGGTCGTGACCCCCACCGTGGCCCAGTCGACCGGCACGTTCCGGAGGATCCGCGCGCCGAGCGCGAACGACTGCGAAGAAGTGACCGCCACGGTGAAGACGTCGGCCTCGCCCGCTTTCAGGAGCAGCCCCAGATATGGCTCGTCGGGGACCGCGCGGACGCCGAACACCACGGATTCCACGGCGACCTCGGCGGGGTCGGCGAACGTGGCCAGATGCCGTTCCATCCGTCCGGCGAACTCCTCGACCCGATCCAGCGCGACCGCGCTGAGGATGTCGGCGAGGCTCGGGAAGTAGCGGTAGACGGTCTGCCGGGTGACGCCCGCTTCCGCGGCGACGTCGGAGAGGCTGGTCTTGGCGAGGCCGACCCGGTCGATGCAGGCGGTCGCCGCCTCGACGATCCGGCGGCGTGCCTCGCGCTCGGTTCCGGGCGGGTTGCCCCGCCATCCGTGGTGCCCCATACGCCTCATCTTCCCCGAACGGAGAATCTCAGACGGTGGCAGGTGCCGCGCGGCGCACGCGGTACAGCGCGGCGAGCATCAGAGCGGCGGCCACGAAGCAGGCCAGTACGTAGAGACCACTCCCCGGCGTGATGCCGTTTTCGATGACGGCACCCAGCCAGAAGACGGCCATCGCACCCAGGTAGACGGCAGGATAGAACCGGGCGAACGGCGCGAGCGACTCATCGGTGCCCCGGTGCCGGACGAAGATCCAGGTCCCCGCCGCCCACAGCAGCGCCAGCTCGACGGCGAGGATCCACGCTTGCGCGGTGACGTTGCCAGCGAAGAGGCTCGACGGGAGCCCGGCTACCACCATGCTCAACGGAGTGAGGACCCCGGCCACCACGATGCGCGCCACCAGCGGCCACCCGCGCCTCGAACCACCGGCGAGCCGCACCACCAGATAGGTCATGGCGCCCATCGACACGGAGGCGAAGAGCAGCATGCTGGTCAGGGGCACGGAATCCAGCGCCGGGTGATTGACGATCCGGTTGTTGCCGTTCCAAGCCCACCACTTCAGCTGGGGACCGAGGTGGTCGAAGACCTCGTAGAACACCTGGCAGGCGAAAGCGACCGCCGCCGACCCGGCCAGCGCGCCCCGCGCACGGAAGATCCCCAGCGATCGGACGAGTTCGTAGGCGAGCTGGCTGATCATCGGATAGAACGCCACGATGTACAGCGGCAGCCGGTCCCACATGAACTGCACGGTGAACCGGTTGTGAGCGAAGATGAAACCGTACTGACGCTCGAGGCCGAACCATTCCGGGAAATACAGGGGTGGTTCGATGACGAAGAGGTAGACCAGCGAAGCGCACCACAGCGCCAGATTCACCGAATCGCCCTGCCGATGACGGCGGACGGCGTGCACCAGCGCGAACACCGCTCCGCCGAGGACGAGCAGTTCCAGCAGCGGCATCGTCCAGTGCCCCACCGTCCACGGTGGACGGATCGAAAGCCAGGCGGACACGTCGTGGCAGTCGAAACCCAGGGCACGGGTGACGGCTTCCGCGTCCGCCCCGCATACGGCGTTCATCGGGCGACCGCCGGTTCGGCGGCGCCACCTTCCGGTGAATAGTCCGTGACCGGTGGCTCGGCGCGGGCGTCGAAGTCGAACGGGATCCGGTGCCGCCCCAGCGCCGCCCGGATCCGGTAGCGCACAAGCCCCGCGATCACCCTCGGGTTCGTCATCATGTCGCGCAGCGACTCGTCGAGGTTGAACACCTTCGCGAAATGCTCGTCGACCACATCGTCCTCGCGAGCGGCGCCGACGATGAGCCTGAACGCCGGGCCGGACACCGCCGAGAGCGCACGCCGCTTCCACTCCCTCGCCTTCTCGGTCCCCACCGCACAGGCGTAGCCCTGGTCCCTCGCCATCGCCAGGCTCCACGGCACGTTGAGCAGCTTGCGCTGGGCCGCGAGAAACCGTGCGGAGAACTCGGTGTCGAGACGCTCGGCGCGGGCGAGGTGCTCGCGCAGCAGCAGCGCCGAGCCGGCGGCGGAACTGATGCCCTGCGCGTAGAACGGGTTGAACGCGCAGATCGAGTCGCCGACGAACGCCAGCCGTTTCGGCGGGGTGCGGAGCCGGTCGTAGCGGCACCATTTGTTGCCGGTCGACCGGGTGAGGTGCACCTCGGAGGTCGGGGTGGACCGGTCCATCGCGGCCGCGAACAGCGGCGCCCGCACCCGGCAGGCCGACTCGACGAACGCCTCGGTGGTGCGCGGCATCTCCAGGCCCCACGAGCCCATGCACGCGATGACCCGGTTGCCCTCGATCGGGAAGAAGTTCACCAGGAACTCGTGCTCGTCCGGATGCGGTCCCTTGTCGGGCGTCGGCATGATCACCAGATGCCGCCACCACCAGGACGGCGGCCGCTCCTCGGGCGAGGGCAGGTCGTACCAGCGTGAGGTGTAGGTGACCTTGGCGTCGAGGGTCCGTACTTCGGGTTCCGGCCAGCCTGCCGCGACCAGCCAGGCACCGACCGAGGAACCGCGGCCCATCGCGTCCACCACGAAGTCGGCGTCGAGGTGCTCCTCGCCGTCGCGCGTGGAAAAGCCGATGCCCGTGACGGCGCCGTCCCGGGTCGTCAGCCCGCTGACCACGACGCCCTCACGGATCACGACGTTCGACAGCCCGCGGACCTTGTCCCGCAACACGCGCTCGATGAGGATCCGGGAGCTGTAGATCATCGTCATCGTGCCGCGTTTCCGCGCCGACCAGCCCTTCCCGTCGAGATAGGCGGCGTCCATCGACGGCATGAGATGCAGGCCGCCCGCGGCGATGAGGTCGTCCTCGAAGCCGGGGAATAACGCCCCGATCGCGCGGCGGCCCGAATTCAGGAGGAAATGTGGGTGTTTGCTCTGCGGAACCCCGCGCCGGTGTTCGGCCTCGGCCGGAAGCTCGTCGCGTTCGAGCACCAGCACGCGGTCGAAGTACGGGGCGAGCGCGCCCGCGGTGCAGAGTCCGGCGGCGCTGCCACCGAGGACGACGGCGGTCTTGCCGAGTCGCATACGACCAACTCCCAGCGTCATTCATACAGTTTGACAACGCCTGTATGAATGTATGAACGACGCCGAGGAGTGTCAAGATGCCGGCGGATGCGCCTGAAGCCGGATCAAGCGTGCGCGGAGCCGTAACTCGCGTGATTGAAGCCGTAACTCGCGTGTTTCGCGCCGGATCAGCGAGTTACGCCTCCAAGCACGCGAGTGTCGGCTTCGATCACGCGAGTGTCGGCTTCGATCACGCGAGTTCGGGGGGGTGCTCGAACACCCGGGGTCCGATGAGCAGGCCGCCGACGGTCGCCGCCCCGGCGCTGCCGAGCGCGATCCCCCAGCCGACCGGCCCGAGCGGCGTGCAGCCGAAGAACCGGCTGACCCCGGGGGTCTGGACCAGGATCGCCAGCAGTGCGGCGGAACCCAGGCCCGCGGCGAGGACGGTGCGGTCCCGGCCGCCGACGGCCAGCGTCTGCCCGAGCTGGGTACCGATCAGGGAGACGAGCGCGATCGTGCTCGCGCGCCGTCGCCTGCCGGTCAGCCTCGCGAGGGTCCACGCGGTGGACGCCCCCAGTGTCGTGGTCACCGCGCGCGTGGTGATGTCGCGCCGGAGAGCGTTCCCGAGTGACGCACTGGGTCCCTCGCGCAGCAACTCCGGCACGGACTCGCCGTCCGGCCTGCTCAACGCGATCGCCAGAGCGGGCGCCAGGTCGGTGAGGAGGTTCATCAGCAGCAGCTGACGGGCGGTGAGCGGCGAGCGTCCGGTGACGACCGAGCCGAGCACGGTGAAGGCGATCTCGCCAAGGTTCCCGCCGAGCAGGATGCCGAGCGCCTCCCGGACCGACGCCCACATCGCCCGGCCTTCCACCAGCGCGGCGACGATCGTCTCCAGCCGGTCGTCGGTCACCACGAGATCCGCGGCCGCCCTCGCCGCGGCCGTGCCCCGCTGCCCGAGCGCGATCCCTACTTCCGCGAGCCGGATGGCGGGCGCGTCGTTGGCGCCGTCGCCGGTCATCGCGACGACCCGGCCGCCACGCTGGTAGGCCTGGATGATCCGGACCTTCTGCGCCGGGCTGCACCGGGCGATCACGTCGACGTCGGCGAGTTCCCGATCGAGCTCTTCGTCTTCGAGTTCCTCGATCCTCGCGCCGGTGAGCACCTTGGTGTCGCCGTTGCGGCCGGTGATCTCCTCGGAGACGGCCTCGCCGGTGGCCGGATGATCGCCGGTGATCATCACCGTGCGCACTCCGGCTTCGCGCAACCGTTCGGCCGCCGGCGCGGCGCTGTCACGCACCGGATCCGCCAAAGCGACGAAGCCGAGCAACCGGAGATCGGCGACGTCGTCTTCGGAAAGGTCCTTTGTGGACACCGTACGCTCCGCGACGGCGAGGACGCGGTGCCCGTCGGCCGCCAGGCGGCCGACCCGCTTCTCCAGCCTGCTCCGGACACCCGCGCCCATCGGCCGATCGCCGTGCCGGGTACACAGCGGAAGGACGGTCTCCGGTGCCCCCTTGACGCACACCACGTGCCGTCCGCCGAGTTTCCCGTTGGTGGCGTGGAATCCCCGTGACGGCTCGAACGGGACGGCGTTTGTCTTCTCCCATCCGCCGGCGTCCACACCCGCGGTGATGCCGCCTTCGAGCACGGCCTGATCCGTGTGATGCGGCAACTCCTCGGGATTTTCCGCCCGAGGTGTCGCGCGGACGGCCGCGGCCAGTACCGCCTGGTGGCTCTTCCGCAGCCGGCTCACCGAGGCGGTGGTCTTGCCGTCGTCGATCCGGCTGACGCTGAGCTTTCCTTCGGTGAGGGTGCCGGTCTTGTCGAAACAGAGGACGTCGACGCGGCCGAGCGCTTCGATGGTGCGCGGATTGCGGACGAGCGCGCCGTGTTCGGCGAGCCTGCGAGCGGCCGCCAGCTGGGCCGCGTTCACCAGGAACGGCAGTCCTTCGGGCACCGACGCAACCGCGAGATTCACCGCCGCTCCGACACTCTGCCGCAGCGGTACGCCACGGATGAGTCCGGCGCCCGCGACGGCGGCCGCGGAGCCGACCGCGACCGGCAAGGCCTGTTTGGTGAGCGACGCGAGCCGCGCTTCGACGCCGGTCTCCGGAGCGGCGCCCCGTGCGGCGGCCAACCCTCGTCCGACCTCCGTCTCGTCTCCGGTCGCCACGACGACGGCCGACACCTTGCCCGCCGCCACCGTGGTGCCCTCGTACAGCATCGAAGAGCGTTCGGCGATTTCCGCGGCCACGACCGGCGCCGGAGTCTTCGGTACCGGCAACGACTCCCCCGTCAGCGACGACTCGTCGAGTTCCGCGCCGGTCGCTTCGAGCACCCGGCAGTCCGCGGGTACGACGTCGCCGGACCGCAGCGACACGACGTCACCCCGCACCAGCGAATCGGCGACGATCTGCCGCTCGGCGCCGTCGCGCAGGACGGTGGTCACCGTCGCGGACCGTTCGAAGAGCCCGGCGAGCGCCCGGTCGGTGTGCACCTGCTGCGCGCTGCCGATCAGCGCGGACACCCCGACGATCCCGGCGACCAGCGCGGCGTCGACCGGCGAGCCCACCGCGGCCGAAACCGCCGCACCACCGGCCAGTACCGGGGTCAGCGGGTTGGCGAGCTCGGCCATGAACGCCTTCGCGATGCTCGTGCCGGCGTTGCCTTCGCCGCCCGCACGATCGGCGGGCGCCCGCCGCCGGGCCTCGCGCTCGTCCAGACCACGCGGGCCGGAACCGAGCCGGTCGAGCACCAGGTCCGGCGGCATCAGGTGCCACGGCGGCACGACGCGTCCCGCGGACGCGGTCTTCCGCTCGCCGGTGAGGGTGCGAGCGCGCCAGATCCCGTCACCGAAGGCCATGAGCGCCCCGGCGTTCACCGCGCGAAGGCCACTCGCGGCGGGCCTGCGCCGGGCGCTGAGCGCGGTCACGCCACCGATTCCGCTGGCCGCGGTCGCGAACATCGTGGAATCACGGACGACCGCCTTGGCGGCGGTGCTCGCTTCGACGAGCAGGACGGCCGTGTCGACGTCGCGGCCGATCAGCACATGCGCGCCCCACGGCGGCGGGGTCCCGTCCTCGTGGACGCCGACTCCGCAGTCGGACGCCCCCAGCGCCCGGCGATCGTCGGACACCAGCATGACCACACGTCCGCACGCCTGGAGTTCGCGGACGGCGTCGAGCACCACCCCGCCGTCGGTCTGGACCACCCGCATCCCGGCGGCCTCGGCAGCCGAAGCCAACGCGTCCACATCGGGCGAGCGCTCCTGTGCGACGGCGAGCAGCCCCGCCGGTCGCCCGTCACGAACCAGCCCCAGCACCAGATGGGCGCCCTGGTCCAGCATCCGCTGCCGGTCGGGGAAACCGGTGACGTCCAGCTCGTCGACCGGGCCGAGCGTCCATTCGCCGTCCCGCCGGACCACCTCGGGTTTCTCCGGGTCGAACAGGGCGAAGGCGGCGGCCGTCAGGTCCACCTGGTCACCCTCGGGCAACGGGACCAGATCGCTGAGGACGTTCGCGCCCGCGCCGAGCGCCGTGGTGTCGATGACGATCGTGTCGAGCAGATCGAGCCCGCGCAGCGCGGACCGGTCCATCACCAGCGCGCCGCGCCTGGCGAGGACTTGGCCCAGTTGGGCGGAGAAGGCGGCCGCTCCGTTGGACGGGGCCTTGGGCAACGCGGAGATCCCGACCGCGGCTGCGCGCCTCGGGCCCACGAACGGCAGGGCGGCCGCGGCGGCCGCGGCTCCGGCGGCGATGGACCGGCGCGCATGACGATCGGCGGCACTTTCCGGAAGCGGCCACGGTCGTTCGCTCACCACCGAGTCCGCGCCGGCGTGTTCACGCTGCCCGACCAGCTTGGACTCGGCCTCGCACCAGGCCCGCTGGTGCGCCTTGGCCTCTCGCCATTGGGTACCGCGGACCAGGATGTCCAGTACCGTTCCCTCGCTGCGAGCGGCGAGGCCATGAACCAGGGCCGCGCCGATGGAGGTCGCCGAATCCGCCCTCTCCCGCCCGCGCAGTTTCCGGTCCGCCAGGTCACGCAGCCGCGGATGCAGGTCCACGAGTGACGCCAGTGCCGCGACCTCGGTCGGCAGTGGAGCCCACGGCATGACCTTCGACGCCACCGACAGCATCAGACCGGCGGCGTCCGCGGCGAGCGTGGACGGCAGCCGGGTCGCCGTGGTGCCGTCCGCCGGATGATGGAGTTCCTCCTCCTCGACCCGCTCGGCTTCGGAAGCGGGTTCCGCCTCGGCTCGTTCGACCGCGCGGATCAGCTCCAGGCGCCTGGGTTGCGGGTCTCCGACCGCGACGACCACCCGGGACGTCGGCGCGTTCACCTGCGCCCACCGCACCCCGGGGATCTCCGCCAGTGCTCGTTCCACCCGCCGGGCGACGCGGGCGCCGTCGGGTCCTTTCACTCCGTGGGTCTCGATGTAGAGCCTGCCGGGACACGACCAGACCGCCCGCCGCGGTCCGCGTCCCGGGATCCCCTCCAGCGGCAGAAGTGCCAGCCCGGCCAGCCCCCGGGCGACCCGCCCCAGCGTCCGCGACGGTTTGGGGAAGGCGACACCCAGCACGTCCACGGTCTCCAGGTCCGTCCGCCGCATGCGGCTTCCTCCTCGCGCTCGGTGCCTTGTGGATCTCACCGAGTACCCGCGTGCCGGAACGTCGAATCCCCCTTCCCCCTCAAGAGGTGACGGAGTCGATCAACCGGTTGTACCGGAGTCTCAGGGCGCGTTCGAGGGCGGAGAAGAATCCCGCCACCGCGAGCGTGATCTTCGCCCACTGCGGCAGCGGCACCGGCGAAGTGAACGTGCCGACGTGTTCGGCGACGACGGGGATCTTGGTGATGGCCTCCGCGCCCTGGAGCAGGCCGACGACGAGCGCGACCAGCAGGATCACGAGCGAGACCGCGCCGATCGCGGCACTGGTACGGGGAAACCGCCGTCCGAACCTCGCCCGCAGTCCTTCCTGCGAACGAGGGTGTGGACGCAGTGCGAGCTCTCCGCCGTGATCGGGGACGAAGTGCATGCGTTTCAGCCCGACCGCGCTGGTCGCGACCTCGATGACACCTCCCGGCACGGGGAACGCCGCGGGCAGGTTGGACCGGAAGAGCTGGACGCCGTCCCGGTACAGCGCGGCGGGACTCTTGCCGACCGCGTCTTCGTGCTGCTTCCGGGTTTTGGCGTCAGCGAGGAACCGGACGTCGACCGCGTAGACATGGGCTTCGAGATCGAGGAAGAACAGTGACCGGGAGAAGAGCTGCCATCGGCGGTACTCGGTCAGCGCGGATCCGTCCCCGGACCTGACCCTGGCGAGCTGCCACCGTCGTTTGAGCTTCTTGACCATCGTCAGGACGTCGCTTTCGGTGGGTTGAGGTCGAGCAGGGCGTTCACACGCTGCAGGACGTCCAGCTGGGCCGGGTTGTACAGATCCACCACGCCGCGGAGGACGACCGGTTCGGTGAGGGCTTTCCACGTCTTCGCGTCCAGCAATCCGGGCTGGGCTTCGTACTGGCCGCGCGCGACCGGCGCGAACGCCTCGGCGATGCGCTGCCTCGTCGCGTCGTCGGCGTCCGCGGGCAGTTCGTCGAACTCCGTCTGGACGGCAGGCCGGGACGCCGGCTGGAGTTCGCGCAGCGTGGCCATCGTGGCCGGGTCCAGCACGGTCGAAAAGATCATCATCAACGCACGTTCCTCCTCCGGCATGCCCTCGACGTTCCCGTCGAAGCCCGGTGGCAGGTCCACCAGGCTTCGACGGCGCAGGATCAACGCCAGCTCGTCGCGCATCCGCTGCTGCCGTTCGATGCTCGCCCGCAGTTCCTCGTCCAGCGCACGCAGCGTCTGCTCCGCGCGCTCGTCCGAGTCCGCCATCGCCGGGATTTCGGACAGTGGCACACCCAGGTCCACCAGCCGCCGGATCCGCAGCAACCGGACCAGATGCTCGACGCGGTACCGCTTGTATCCGTTGTGCGCTCTTTCCGGCTCGTCGAGCAACCCGATCCGGTGGTAGTAGCGGACGGTCTTCAGGGTCGTGCCGGCCAGTTCCGCCAGCTCACGTGTGCTCCAGGACATCCCCCGCATTGGACACCGTGCCCTCGGGGCATGGTCAAGCGGCTTGACCATGCCCCGAGGGCACGGTCTCGAATACGCCCGTCGGTGATCACACCAAGATCGGGGAAAGATGATGAGACGGAAGCGAGTTTTGGCCCTGACGGTCCTACTCGGCCTCACGGCGTCGCTGTTCGCGGCACCAGCCGGGACAGCCGCATCGGCGCCGGGCCTGGCGTGGGCCGCGTGCCCCGAGGACGTGGAGATACCCGCGGGCATCGCACTGCAGTGCGCGACGGTGCCGGTGCCCCTGGACTACCGGATACCGGAGGGCGAGCGGATCGACATCATGATCTCGCGGCTGGCCAGCACGAAACCGGCGGCGCGGCGAGGCGTGCTCATGCTCAACCCGGGCGGTCCGGGTGGGCCGGGGTTGTCGTTCCCCGCGGACCTCGCCTCGCACGGCATGCCGGCGAGCGTCCTTGACGCCTACGACGTGATCGGCATGGACACCAGGGGCATTGGGCACTCGACGCCGGTGAGCTGCGGATTCACGGCCGAGCAGGAGTACCTGGGCAACATCCCGCCGTACGCGGTGGACGAAGCGGCGGTCGCGGAACAGGCGAAGATCGCGAAAAACGTGGCCGTGCAATGCGCCGCCAACGACAAAGACGGCAGGCTGCGGCATATATCCACGGCGAACATGGCGAGGGACCTCGATCGGATCCGGGCCGCGCTCGGCGAGGAGAAGCCCAGTTTCCTGGGGTATTCGTACGGTTCCGCGCTCGGTGCGGCGTACGCGTCGATGTTCCCCGACAAGTCCGACCGGGTGGTGCTCGACAGCAACATCGGTGACACCCATCTCGACCGCGACGGGATGCGCAGGTTCGGGCTCGGCGCCGAGGAGACCTTCCCGGATTTCGCGAAGTGGGTGGCGGCACGGCACGACTCGTATGGTCTCGGCCGTACGGTCACCGAAGTGCGTAGGACGTACTTCGCGCTCGCGGAGAAGCTCGACAAGACCGCGGTGAACGGCCTCGACGGGCGTTTGTTCCGGCTGGCCACCTTCGCGGGCCTTTACGGGAAGACGAGGTACGGGCAGACGGCACAGTGGTGGCAGTCGGTCCGTGACGGCGACAAGGCAGCGGCGGAACGGGTCGCCGCCGAAGCCAAGCGCCTGGCCCTGGCGGCCACGCCGTCGCCGGCCGACAACGCGTGGTCGGTGTTCCTCGCGGTGACCTGCAACGATGTCGCGTGGCCCGCGGACATCCGCGCCTATCAGCGTGGCGTGGCCGAGGACCGTGAGCGGTACCCGCTCTACGGCGCCGCCGGCGCGAACATCCTGCCGTGCGCGTTCTGGCCTTACGCGCCTGCCGAACCGCCGGTGGCGGTCAAGGACAAGGGGCCGGAGAACGTGCTGGTCGTCCAGAACCGGCGAGACCCGGTGACACCGCTGCGGGGTGGGCAGCTGCTCGACGAGAAGTTCGGAGATCGGTCGCGGCTGGTGACCGTCGAAGGCAGCGGCCACGGCGTGTACGTCCTCGGCGACAACGCCTGCGCGCTGAACACCACGACGAGCTTCCTGTTGTCGGGGAAGCTGCCCAGGCGCGACGTGTCCTGCAGGTGATCGACGGCTGGAGGGCCGAGGCGCGATCCTGGGCCCTCCAGCTCCGGCGCGACAGATCCCGGATGTTCACCGAAACGCGGAAAATACGCGTAACACCGGAGCGGGTTCGGAAAAAGGACTTTCCGGCGAAGCCTTTCACCGTGAAGCGCCCGAAGCCAATAGGATGAACGGGCGCGAACGAATATACCGAGCGCCGGTTCGTCACCCGGTGAGAACCGGTCGAAGACGAACCCATCGGATCATCCTTCCCTCCAGGGTTCTCGACAGCACAACGGGATCCTGCCTTCCACGGGTACCGTGCGATCCGTGGGGAATTTGTATCCCCGTTCCGCCGTCCGGCCCAAATCCGGCCACCGCGCGCGGTGACTTTCTCTGTTGTCACCCGATTGCTGGTCCTCACCCGCGTGGAGACGCGAGAAGATCCATGCCGGACCGCGACGAAAGAGGATTCGGCGAAAATGAGTACCGACGTCGCCACGGCGGTCGGTTCGACGGATCGCCCGAGCGAGCAAACCTGTTCCCGGCGAATGCGGGCACCGCCCGGCCCTGGCCGACCGCACGGCCCGGGGCCACGCCGGGCGCCCGTCGAGTACCCCAAAGGGGAACCATGAACAGCGTCACCACGCTCGTAGTAGACGATCAACCCCTCATCAGATACGCGCTCAGCAGGCTGTTGCGGGATTCGGTTGGAGTGGAGGCGGTGACCGAGGCCGCGAGCGAGCCGGAAGCGTTGTGGCAGTGCGAAAAGAGCCACCCCGACATGGTCATCACCGAGCTGTCGATCTGGGGTGAGCCCGCCGGCACCGCGATCTGCCGGTTCGTCAAGAAGCACTTCGAGCGCGCGGCCGTCCTGGTCTTCGCCGGCGACGCCTCGCCATCGGCCATCGCCATGGCGATGAACGCGGGCGCCGACAGCTTCGTGCACAAATCGGCCAGCGGCGGTCAGGTCATGTCGGCGGTGCGTTCCACCCTCGCCGGACAGCGGGTGTGCCTTCAGGCAGGCGGAACCCCGCCCGCGGTGACCGAAGCCGTGCGGTACGCGAGGGTGATGACCAGGCGGGAGGAGGAGATCCTCGCGCTGATCCTCTACCGGTGGTCGAACGACGAGATCGCCGAAGAACTGCACCTCGCGACGCAGACGGTGAAGAACTACGTCAGCCGGATCCTGCAGAAGCTGGGCTTCGGCAGCAGACGCGACCTGTTCCGGGCACTGCGATTCCGGCCGGGTGGCAACACGCTGCCCCGACTGGAAACGACTCCCCACGAAGGCGACTCGTGTGCCGCGGACCGGCTCGCCGGGTACCGCGGCTAGGCCGGCCGGGTGGGCGACGTACCGGAAGTACCTTGACCGGAGCAGGTTCGGTACCCACCGTATCCTGCGACACCGAGATCGTTTTTCTAGCGTTGCAGGCATGACGAAGCAAGGCTTTCCGTTCCTGATCCTCGCGCTCGCCGGAATCCTCGCCCCGGAGACCGTCCGGGCTTCGTCGATCAAGATCCACGAGGTACTCGGCGGCCCGGCCGGCTACATCGACCTGCACAACACCGGGGCCGGCACTCTCGATATCGGCGGTTGGTCCGTTCAGGCGTGCACCGGCGGAGCCGCGCCCACCGAGCTGGCCACCATGCCCGCCGGCAGCGAGATCCCCGCCGGTGACCATTTCCTCATCACCGGACAGGGTTTCGGCGGCACGGTGCAGCAAGTGGTCGTCGAGGCGATCATCGGAGACGGTGAGATGCTGCTGGACCGGCGCGGGGCCCGGGTGGACAGTGTCGGATGGGCGCCGTCGTCGCCCTGCCGCGAGAACCATGCCGCCGTCGCCTGTCCCGGTCTCGCTCAGGCGAGGAACGCGGCCAGCCGCGACACCGACGACAACAAGGCCGACTTCAGCTGCGTACGGCCACTCCACTGATCCCCTTCCCCACCGGTTTCGAATACCCGCACCAGAAAGGTTCGGTCGTGACCGTGAATGGCGAAAGCGGGGAGGCGACCCCGCTGTGCGAACTACTCGCCGAACAACGAATCGCGAAAGGCTGGTCACAGTGTGACCTGGTCGCGAAATTACATACCCGCTCCGGCAACGACAGCGTCACACGAGAGGAGATATCGCGCTGGGAGCGAGGGAAACGCATCCCCGGCCCGTATTGGCGGCAGCGACTCAGCGACGTATTGGGCACGCCCAACCGGGAGCTGGAACTCGCCGCCGCGGTGGCCAGAAGACAACGGCGGAAACTTATCGACTGACGGGAAAGTACCGAAAAACTGGCCCCTTTCCGAAGGGGTCCCCGTTCTCGGATACTTGTCTGGTCGCCGCCGGAGGAAAGGATTCCGGACCGGCGAACAGATCCCCCGACAATCTGGTGAAAGGAATTTCTCATGCGACGAATTCTGGGCGCTTCGGCGGTGTTCGCGATGCTGGCGATGGGTATCGCGGGCGGTGTCGCGAACGCTGCGGGCGAGACCGAGGGAACCGAGGCGGCGCCGCTCGTCTCGTCCACGGTGGTCGTCAACGAGGTTTCGACCCGCGGTGTGAACGGTCAGCTCGACGAGTTCATCGAGCTCCGCAACGTCTCGAACCAGCCGCAGGACGTGAGCGGCCACGTGATCCGCATCTACTCGCCGTCGAACGTCGTGGTCGACACGATCACCCTGCCCGCGGGCACGATCCTGCAGCCGAAGGGCAACCCCGGACAGTACGCGGTGCTGGTCGGGCAGAACTTCTCCGGCACCATCGGCGACCAGACGTACGTCATTCCCTTCACGCTGACCGGCGCCGAGGGCATCCCGACCCTCGGTGGCGTCTCGGTCCAGAACCTGGCCGGCGCGAAGATCGACGGTGTCGCCTTCAGCAACGCGGTCATGGGAGCCCGTGAAGGCCAGGCCGCCACTCCGGAGAGCAACGTCACCGACTCGCTCAACGCGGCGAACACCCGCAACATCCTGAGCACCGACACCGACAACAACCGGCAGGACTTCTCGCTGCAGCTGCGCTCCCCGGGTCTGTAAGCCTTGTAGTACCGACCCGTTCAGCCCGGGCCCGGGCCGCCGTCGGCGGTCCGGGCCCTTCCATGGCGGGATCTCGCCAACGGCGACATACCGCCACCGAGAGTTGTGTTCTTCTGGGAACTCCTGCCTCATCCTCTGGAAAATCCCTTTTCGCGGCGGCCGTGACCACGGCCGCTTCGTAGTATCCGAGGAGAGTGAGGCTCGATGCTTCCCTGTTCCCCTCACGTGACGAGACGTCCACGGCACCCCTTGGCGATTCTGGCGGCCATCGCGTTGGCCGTCCTTTCCCCGCTGCCGGTGACCGCGACCGCCGCGACCGCCGCCATCTCCGGACCCGCTCCCGCCACCGGGCGGCCGGAAATCCATCGCGTCACCTTGCTCACCGGCGACGTGGTGACCTACGAACGGGACGGTGCCGGGCACGGCAGCGCACAGGTCGAACCGGCGGTGCGGCCGGACCGGCCGAGCCCGGCGTTCCAGATCACGACCACGGCCGAAGGGCTGATGGTGTATCCGTCGGACACGCTTCCGTTCGTCGGCAAGGGATTGCTGAGCCGGGACCTGTTCAACGTCACCGCGCTCGTCGGCGACCGGCGGGACGACGCGGCGAGCACCACGATCCCCGTCATCGTGCGCTACGGCGACCGATCGAGTCTGTCCGCGCAGTCGCTGGACGCGAAGGCGAAAGCGCTCCCGCAGACCCAGCGCACCACCCCGCTCGTCACGGCCAACGGGGTGGGAGCGCAGGTCAAGAAGGCGGGGACGGCCGAGTTCTGGCGTTCTCTCGCAGCCTTCGACCCAGGCGGGAAGCCCGTGCTGAACCAAGGGATTTCGCAGGTCCGGCTGGACAGGAAGGTCCGGGTCGCACTGGACAGGAGCACCGGCCAGGTCGGTGCCCCGTCGGCGTGGAACGGCGGGTGGACCGGGAAGGGAACCACGGTCGCGGTGGTGGACACCGGGATCGACGAGAAACATCCCGACCTGGCGGGCAAGACGATCGCCTCGGCGGATTTCAGCGGAGAAGGCGACGCGGTGGACCGCCATGGCCACGGCACCCACTGCGCGTCGATCATCGCCGGTACCGGCTCGGCGTCGGGTGGCCGTCACAAGGGCGTGGCACCGGACGCCAAGCTGGTGGTGGCCAAGGTTTTCGACGCCTCCGGGGAGGGTGACACCGCACAGGTCATGGCCGGGATCGACTGGGCCGTCGCGCAGGGCGCGAAGATCGTGAACCTCAGCCTCGGTGCCGGCGTCAGCGACGGAGCCGACCCGTTGAGCGAGCAGCTCGACACGCTGTCGGCGAAGTCCGGCACGCTGTTCGTGGTCGCGGCCGGGAACTCCGGGCCGGGCGACCGGACCGTCACGACACCGGGGGCCGCGACCTCCGCGCTCACGGTCGGTGCGCTCGGCAGGGACAACTCGATCGCGTGGTTCAGCAGTCGCGGCCCGCGTCTGCGGGACGCCGCGGTCAAGCCCGAGATCACCGCACCGGGCGTCGGGATCGTCGCCGCCCGTGCCGAGGGCACGGCGATGGGCGAACCGGTGGACGATGCGTACACCGCGTCGTCGGGCACTTCGATGGCGACGCCGCATGTCGCGGGCGCCGCGGCGATCCTGCTGCAGCAACAGCCGGGACTCACCTGGCAAGAACTGAAGAACACGCTCGTCACCACGGCCAAAGACGTCGGTCTTCGCTGGTATGAGCAGGGATCCGGAATCCTCGACGTCGCACGCGCGGTGTCGCAGAAGGCGACCGGAACCGCCGTCGCGAGCTTCGGCCGCAACGAGCGGAACACCACCGGCGCGGCACAAGTCATCCGGCAGCTGTCCTACACCAACGCCGGAGACCGGCCGCTGGCACTGAATCTGAAACTGACCGTGCGGCCGTGGGACGGCAGTGCCACGCCCGGCACCGGGATGCGACTGGCGAAGACGGACCTGTCGATCCCGCCGAAGTCCTCTGCCACCGTCGACCTGGCCGTGGATCCGAGCGTAGGTGTGGCCGGCGTCTACGGTGGCACCGTGGTGGCCACGACCGCGGACGGGGCGAACTCGGTACGAACGTCCGTGAGCACCTACAACGCGGCCGAATTGTTCCCGGTGACGATCCGGATGCGGGATTCGGCGGGTGGCCCGGCTCAACTCGCCTCGGCCCAGCTGATCGACGACGCGGCCGGTGCGGGTAACCGCAACGACCCCTTCCTCGACCAGGTCAGCCAGCAGGTCGGCCTCGTCGACGGGGTCGGCCGGGTGCTCGTACCCGCCGGGCGTTATTCGGCACTCGGCTGGGTGATGGAACGAGGGCTGGCGGTGCGGCGCTGGTCGGCGATCAGCGCGTCACAGGTCTCGGTCACGGCCCCGGCCGAGATCACGCTGAACGCGGCGAGCGCCGTCCCGGCCGGGATGGTCACGCGCACTTCCACCGACCTGCGGGACCGCACGGTGATGCTGCGGCGCGTCATTCCCGGAGAAGCGGGCGTGAACGGCTATGTCGGCGAAGCCGGACTGGCCGTGGGCCCCGGTTGGGACGTACGCGTGACTCCCGCAGCGGCCACTTCGGCAGGAGCGGTTTCCTTGCAGGACAGCGCGACGCTGTCCCAGGCCGCGGTCGAGATGCGCGTCGTCGGCGGCTCCACCGTGTTGAATCCCGCGTACGACGTGCCGACGCTGACGGCGAAGTCACCCGGAGAACGAACACTGCCGGTCGTCTTCGGCGGAGCGGGTGATCTCACCGGTCTCGACGTTCGAGGGAAGGCCGTCCTGGTGCGAATCCCGGTCCAAGCCGGGTCGCCGAACCCGGTGGGCGACGTCACCACCGGCATCGCGAACGCGGCACGCGCCGTGGCCGCCGCGGGAGGCGCGGCCATGATCCCTTACGCCGGTTCACCCGGTTCGCTGAGCGTTCCGGGCCTCAGCAGTTCGGTGGTACCGACCCTGTCACTCGGCTGGGACGAAGGCGAGGCGCTGCGGACCGCCGGCGCGGTCTCCGTGCGGTTGCTGGTGCGCGCGGCTCCCGACGCGATGTACAACCTCAGCTACCTCGACCCGAACGGCGTGCCGAAGGAGCTCGTCCGGCATGTCGACCAGAAGTCCTTGGTCGCCACGAAAACCGGCTATCACGCCGAAAAACCGGGGCTGAGCGCGCAGAAGAACTGGTACGCCTTCCCGACAGGCCTGTGGAAGACGCAGGTGGTGCAGGGTACGAAGATCCCGGCGCCGGGTACCTGGACCGAGTACACCGGCCCGGCGAACGATCGGCTGGTCTGGAAACGGGTGGTCACCCTGTCCGGAACCGACGCCGCGGGCCGTCGCGCCGCGTTGTCCATGAACGCGCAGAACATCTACCGCGCGGGCGAGCGGTCGAGGCCGGACGAGAGCTGGTTCCGCGCGCCGCTGCACGGCGGGTCGGTCGAACTGCCATCCGATCATCCCGCGCGCTACCCGGCGACGGCCCGTGGATGGGCGGTGCTGTGCTCGATGTGCCGCGGCGGGCCGGATCCCGACCTGTTCGTCCCCCCGGCGCAGTGGATGGACGGCTCGACCGGGACGGGTTCGGGCGGGCACTACACGAATCCGTACGAGAACGCGCGGTACTTCGCGGCGACCACGGTGCGGTTGTCCAAGGACGGGACCGAGATTCCGCGGTCCAACGCGGACGATCCACTCGCCCTTCTCCCGGTGTTCCGGCTCGCACCCGGTCCTGCCACGTATCGGCTGGACGTGACCGACGTGATGCCCGGTCAGGCGCAGGTCGGTGTCCCGAGCGGCGTGCTGTTCCAGAACGCCCCGCGCACCGACACGTCGTGGACGTTCACCTCGGCCCGGTCCGAGGCAGCGTCACCGCTCGGGTTCGCCTGCTACGAATCGGGCAGCGCTTGTTCCTTCCAGCCGCTCATCCAGTTGGACAATCGGCTGCCGCTGGATCTCGGCGGCAGGGCCCCGGCAGGGCGTCCGTTCACCTTCGACGTGTTCACCGGGTCGCACAGCGCGGCGCGTGGCGGCGGGCCGGTGACGCAGCTGCGGGTCTCGGCGTCCACGGACGGTGGTCGCACCTGGACGGCGGCGAACGTCCGCCCGAACGGGAACGGCCTGTGGTCGGTCACGGTGACCCACCCTCGGCTCGCGGAGACCGACGGTTTCGTCTGGCTGCGCTCGGACGCGCGAGACGGCTCCGGCAACACCGTGACGCAAACGGTCCAGCGGGCCTATGCGCTCACGGAGGTGGCGAAGGCGAATCCGCGTCTTCGCTGATGTCCTCCGCACGCGTGGGCTGGGTCGCAGGCAAGGTGACCCAGCCCCGCGTGGCGACCTGAAGCCCGGCTTGGAACCGGGTGGTCGCGCCGAGCGCGGTCATGAGGTCGCGGAGGCGTCGTTGGAAGGTCCGGTAACTCATGCCGAGCTGCTTGGCGATGCTTCGGTCGGGCAACCCGGTGGTGAGCAACGCGAGCAGGCGGGCGTCGTCGGAGGGCGCGACGTCCGCCTGCTCGACCGAGCCGGGCATGTGCAGCGGAAGCCCTGTCTGCCAGAGGAAAGCGAAGACCGCGCTGAGCGCGTCGAGCAGCGCGCACGGGTGGATCACCAAAGCCGTACCGACCTCGGGACGATCCGAACGCAGCGGCACCAGTCCCAGCCGCCGGTCGACCACGATCATCTTCAGCGGAGCGGTGGTGACCACGCGGGCCTCCTCGCCGAGGGAGAGGCCCGCCTCGATGTCAGAGGTCAGGTCGTGCAGTTCCAGCGCGCTGCGCTCGTAAACCCCGCGGAACCGCACCCCCCGGCTCAGCAGGTCACGTTCGGCGGGATGCAGCACACTCGGCGGTTGTGCGTAAGGGGGCTTGTTGACGAAGGCGACCTCCTGCTCGGCCGAGCGCAGCAGCTGATCGGCCCGGTCGGCGATGAGCGTGTTCCCGTGGATCACCTCGATGAGGTCGACCGGGCGTTCACCGGACGTCGCCCGGTAGCGCTCGCGCAACCGGTCGGCGACGAGCCGCGCACTCGCGAGCTCCCGTTCCTTCTGCCGGAGCATCGCCTCCAGCGCGATCTCCGGTCGCACCGCCGAATACGTCGCTACCGGTCCGGGCAGCCCGGTGAGCAACCCTTTTTCGGTCAGCGAGCGCAGAACGGGGAGCAGCCGCGGCTCGGACACGCCGGTCCGCTGCCGGATTTCGGCGACGGTCATCGAACCGGTTCCGGCGAATGCGTCGTAGACCGCGACGTCGATTTCACTCAGACCGATGATGTCCAGCAATTCGGCTCCCGCCACGGTCGCTTTCGCCCGACCATACCGCCGCGCTTCGGCGGGCAAAAGGGACCGTTCTCGACCCGCGAAGGCCCTTCAGCGAGTCCGGGCATTCCGGACGCCGAAAGGCTCCACTCGGTGAGGTCCGACCATCCTTACCACTCACGAGTTCTCATGGTGACGGCCTTCCGAGCAACGCCGCGACCGCCTCGCGCGCCTGGCGGGCGGGCACCGGGTCACCGCTGATTCCGGCCGTCACGATGGCCCCCTCGGCGAGCAGGTAGACCGGTTCGGTCACCGGCAGTCCCGTTGCCCGCACCCAGGTGTCGATCTGGTCGTGGAACGCTTTTTTGTGCGCCCGCACCTCGGCCAGCACCGCCTCGGACGACGCGCCGAGTTCACCGTGGGCGTTGATCCAGGCGCAGCCGCGGAAACCCGGTTCGGCGAACCACTCGGCAAGCCAGTCGAAGACCGAAAGCACCCGCTCACGGGGATCCGCGACCCGGTCCACGTGGGCGGCCAGGCTGCCCCGCCAGCGCTGATCACGACGTTCGAGCATCGCCACCACGAGGTCTTCCTTGGCTTCGAAGAACCGGTAGATCCGCTTGAGCGAGAGGCCGGACGCCGCGCGGACCTGGTCCATCCCGACCGCCTGGATGCCGTTCTCGTAGAAGAGTCGCTCAGCGGCGTCGAGCAGCGTTTCGCGATCGACGCGGTTCTGCTCATCGGTGACGGCGGCCGGCATCAGGTCTCCTTGACGTCGAGAACGTGCGTTCCCTATCGTAGGCGCCAGACGTGGAGAACGCACGTTCTCAACCTGAGGAGGTTCGACATGACGGAAGATCGCCCGCCCTATCCGCCGTTCACCCGCGAGACGGCACTGCGGAAGGTCCAAGCCGCGGAGGACGCCTGGAACACCCGGGATCCGCACAAGGTGGCGTCGGCGTACACGCCGGACTCGGTGTGGCGGAACCGGGAGACCTTCGTCCGAGGCCGCGAGGAGATCGTCACGTTCCTGACCGGGAAATGGGAGCGGGAACTCGATTACGCGCTGCGCAAGAACCTTTGGGCGTTCACCGAGAGCCGGATCGCCGTCCGATTCCAGTACGAATGGCACGACGGGGCCGGTCGGTCGTGGCGCAGTCACGGCAACGAATTGTGGGAGTTCGACGAGCACGGTCTCATGAGCCGCCGGGAGGCGAGCATCAACGACGTCGCGATCTCCGAGACCGAGCGGCGCATCCACGGCCCGCGCCCGAAGGAGGAACACGGCGCCGACTTCCCGCTTCGGTGAAGCCGCCGCGATCAGTCCACGATCGCGGAGATCTCCCACAAGCCCAAGGACTTGTCGGCGTAGGCGCCGTCCTCCTCGGTGCATCCCTCGACCAGCACGGCAAGCGGCTCCGGGAACCCGAACGGCTCCCGGCACAGATTCAACGGCCGCCAGTCGCCGGTCACGATGTCGGTGTTGGTCCGCAATTCGGTGAAAGTCGTGGTCAGCAGATACCGGGAACCGCTCCGCCGCAGGTTGCGCAGGGCTCGCCGGATATCGGCGAAACTCAGATGGACCAGGCAATCCCGGCACAGCACGAGATCGGCCGACGGCAGCGGATCACCGGTCAGATCGAGCACCCGGAACTCGTGGACCGGGTCGTCCCGGAACCGTTCGGCGTTCATCTCGACCAGATCGGGCACGATGTCGGCACCGATGTACCGGTCGAGTTCAAGGCCCACGCCACTGAGCCAGCCGTAGTCCCCGCACGGCAGGTCGAGCAGGGTGCGCACCCCGAAACGATCGAGGAGATCCGGTAACCGGTCGCTCAATTCCCGCGTCTGAACCGACTCCGAGCCGGGCCCGGAGACCGAGGAGGAGCTCCACAACCGGGAACGGAAGATGTAGGTGAAACGATCCTGGGTCCCCATGCTTTCCAGCTCTTCGGCGACCCGCCGGAAGTTGCGCTGCGCCGTGGTGATCGGTCGTTCGTCCACTCCGGCATCGTAACCTCGCGAGTGACGGAGGACCGGGCGACGAAATCCCCGGCCGCGTCGTGTCGTCCATCCAAACACGGGATTCACGAGGGGCAGTGCGATGACCGATGGGGTTTTCGAACGCGACCGGCTACTGAAGTCGAACGCCGGCGCGTTGGCCAGGACGGCGCTTGCGAACGTCGTGCGCGAATATCCGCACCACGAGAGTCACTGGCATGTCGAAGGCGTGCCCATCCTGTCCCCTCGGCTGTCGCACCCGTGCTTCTACGGCAGTTTCGATTGGCATTCCTGCGTGGAGATGTTCTGGGTGCTCGTGCGTTCACTGCGCCATCACGCCGAACTCGTGCCCGCCGAGGAGATCCGCGGCCTTCTCGGCGAGCACTTGACCGTCGAGAGACTCGCGGGCGAGGCCGCTTACTTCGTGCCCGAAGAACACCGCAACACCCAACGCCCGTACGGCTGGTCGGCGTTGCTGGAACTCACCTTCGAAACCGCCACCTGGGACGACCCGGACGCCGCACGCTGGTCAGTGGGGCTGCGGGAATTGAGCTCGGTCTTCGTGAACCGCTACCTCGACTGGCTTCCGCAGGCCACCTACCCGATCCGGTACGGGGTGCATGACAACGGCGCGTTCGGGTTGTCCCGCGCTCTGCCGTACGCGAGATACCTCGCCGATCATGGCGACCCGCGACTGCACGGCCTCATCACCGAGACCGCATGGCGGTGGTTCGGGTCCGACCGCGATTACCCCGGTTCCTGGGAACCGTCCGGGGGCGACTTCCTGTCCCCCGCGCTCGCCGAAGCCGAGCTCATGTCCCGTCTGATGCCCGCGACCGACTTCGCCGATTGGCTGGACGGTTTCCTGCCGGGCATCGCGGAACGGAAACCCGCGACCCTTTTCGCCCCGGCGACCGTGACGGACACCTCCGACGGCCAGCTCGCCCATCTGCACGGTCTCAACCTGCATCGGGCGTGGTGCTGGTACCGCATCGCGGAGGCCCTCCCCGGCGTCGACGACCGGATCCCCGCCGCACTCGAAGCCACGCACGCCCATACCCACGCTTCCCTCGCGCAGACGACGGGCGGGGCTTACATGGTCGAACACTTTCTTGCCTACTACGCGCTCCTTCTGCTCAGCTGAGCCGACGTCCACCGCGAGCGGAGTGCTCGGAGTGCGGCCACCCGTTCAGAGCAGTCACTCGCTGTTCGTAAGCCGAGCGGGGCGACTACGGGTGAAGAGCCGCCTGATCGGGTGAACCCAGTGTGAGCATGACTGCTCGAATCTCGTCGAGATTGGACGAAGTCCGCCCGAACCCGACAGGTGCGAGCAGCATTTCGCACACTGCGAAAACAGCTTGTTCCACCGTGCCAATGTCGGCCTCCACCTGCGGGCTTCGCTGTCACCGCAGAACCGGCGTTGACCTGGCTCGACCGGGGAAAGCAAGATCCGGGGCCGCGGAGACCTCTCGGCGGCACTGGTCCATTCGGACCCACCCACTACTTTGAGTAGTTTTCGGCGTCACCCAGACCGTTGAGCGACGCGTGCATACCGTTCAGCGCGACACACGCTGTACTACTGAACGGTCACAGTCTGCTTTCGCCAAGATGTCCTCAGCCGCACCGGTCAAGAACCGGTAACGCACGCGTGGCCCCCTGCTGTCACAGGAGGCCACGCGGATGTCCCTTCGCCCGCTCGCTAGAACAAGGACAGGACGGTCGTGACCCTACAGCCTGACAACACGAAGACACCAGACAACGAACCGCCCCAACGGGTCAAAGTCGTCATCGAACACGCTGAGAAGCCGCCTCGGCGAGTGGCGACGTCCGCGGAAATGATCCGTGCGGCGCGGCCGCTGCTGAGGACACCGGGACGCCATCGCAAAGAGCAGACGCGCGACAGCTGGCTCTGCCTGGCGATGGCGGTCCTCGCCGGCTGGGCACCGACCCTGCGGATGTGCCTCCTGCTGATGATCGGCGGCGGAGTCGTCGTCGGCGTCGTCAGGATCAGCACTCCGCAAATCGGGGTGTCGGCAGGGACCACCGTCGGTCTCCTGACCCTCCTCGGCGCTTGGATCGTCAAATCCCGGCAAGGAAAACAGCGACGAGAGCCGAGTCTGTAGCCGAAGCGTGCCCCGTGCCCGCCACCTCGCGGGCACGGGGCACGGCGATGTCGGAAAATCTCCCCGCCCATGCGGTGACTTCCGGTTGAATGATCGCGAAGTCCCGACATGTGAGGAGATCTCGTGCGGAGAGCTAGAAGACTGGGGGCCCTGGCCGTTTCGGTGCTGGCAACGGCCACGGCACTGGGCAGCCCGGCGGCGGCCGACACCGTGCAGTCGTTCCACACCTCGCTCGACCCCGCTTCGGTGCGGGAGTCGATGCGCTATCTGGTCGAGAACTACGGAGTGAGCGAGCAGGAGGCGCTGCGGCGCCTGGAATTGCAGCACGACAGCCTCAAGCTGGACGAGCTGCTGCGCCGCGACCGCGGCGCCGAATACGGCGGCATGTGGCTCGACCAGGACAAGGGGCAGCTGGTCGTGGCGATGACCAAGCCCTCGGCGGCCGAGCCGTATCTGAAGGCCATGCCTGCCCGTTCCGCCGTTCGCACGCAACAGGTCCAGCACTCGTTGCAGCAGCTCACGGCGGCGAAAGAACGTGTCGCGGCCAAGGTCGGTGCCGGACCGGAAGCAGTCTACCTGCCTTCGGTGAGCGAGGCCGAAAACCGGGTCGTGCTTTGGGAACGCGAGTGGGTGGCGCAGGAGAAGGCGGCCATGCGCACCGCGGCCTCCGCCGAGACGAACGCCGCCGGGCAGGCCGCGGCCGCGGAATCGGGCATGGTCGTCTCCCGTGTGCTGAAGAACCCGAACGCGCTGTCCACGGCGAACGTGGATCTGGGTTTCTGTCATCCGCTCTACTGCACGAACTACGGGCCGATGCATGGCGGCATCCGGCTGGACATGAAGCGCGACAACGGCACCTGGGGCGGTTGCACCAGCGGCTTCAACCTGCGGTCCACCGGTGGCGGTTTCCCTGGCAAGGGCTGGGTGCTCACCGCGGGCCACTGCATGCGGACCAAGACCAACAACACGCCGACACAGCACAACGGCAACGACGTCCTGCAGCAGCACGGCATCGAAAAGAGCTCGTATCCGTACGACTACGCGGCCCTGCCGTACGTGAACGACGCGGCGGCGACGCAGTGGCTCGAAGGTCAGACCGGCCGCAACCGCGTGCTGAAGTACTGCCGCAACGGTGGCATGGACAGCAACGGTGACACCCCGTGCGGCGCGCAGGCCACTTCGGTCGACGAGTACATCACCAGTGCCCGCAAGCTCGCCGACATCAAGGCCGGGTACGTCGTCTGCGCCTCCGGGACGGCGTCGAGCGCGGTGAACTACCCCGATTCCGTCGACAGCGGCGCGGGCGCCGGCTACCTCGTCGGGACCCGATGCGGACGCGTCCTCTCCACGGACGTCGGCATCAACACCGACCTCTGCGCTCGTCCGGGCGACAGCGGCGGACCGCTGTTCAGCCAGGCCGACCACGCGGCGCTCGGCATCCTGGTCGGCAACCAGCAGTCCCGGTCGGGCCCCTGCCAGGCCGGGGAACTGAACAACTACGCGCCGATCGAGACGATCACCACCGATCTCAGCGAACGGATCGCCGGCCAGGGATCCACGTTCGCGGTGATCACGACTCCGAACGGCTGACCTCACAAGTAAGTGAAGGCCCCCTTCCTCGGATGAAGGGGGGCCTTCACTTACTTTCACGCGGTCAGCAAAGGACCTTCGTACCGCACCGCGCCGCCCTCGCCGTACACCCGGACGGTCAGCTCCGGCGGCTCCCAGGGGGCGAACACTTCGTCGATCGTCTGGGGCGCCGGACCCAGGTCCACGTCCACGGCGAAGGTGTGCGCCACGATCGCGGCCCGGACGACGTCACCGTCCGCGTCGGTCACCTCCAGTCGAGTCACCTCGCTGTCGATCCCTCCGAGCACGCCCGGCCGGCTGCTCCACACCGCGAACCCGCGCTCGCCGGTGTCGATCCCGTATCCGGTGCTCATGATGTTGAACAGCGTCCGCTCTCCCTCCCGGAAGACGCATTCCGCCTCGACACCCGAATCGTGGTAGGCCAGCATCCGCCCGTCCGCGGTGCTCGTCCCGATCCGGGCCCCGGTGTGCCACCCCGCGTGTGACACCGCCTCTGTCGATCCCGCGATCTCCGCGGATCGGTAGAGTTCACAGAGGGCTTTCAGCTCCGCTATCCATCGCGTGGTCTCTTCATCACTTGCTGGGGCCACTACGCGTGTGCCCTCCTCTCCGACTGTCCACAATGGTCAACCTCGAGGCTGACACACCCCGCTGTCGATCACATCGGGGTTCTCCCGGAGATCGGCCCGGCCCACTGCACGGTTCGGTGCAACCGGCTCCGGTTAGGCCGAGCGGAGCAATCTCGCGGATACCTCGTCATGGGTGTTCCGGTCGTCCGTCGGAGTGTCGTGACACTCCGACGCGAAGAGGTACGGCCGATGGCCGCGCAGCACACGATCACGGACGAGATCGGCGAAATCGGTGTCTGGCTGATGGGCGAGTTCGGGGGCCGGGTGCCCTCGGCCGTGATCAGCCGGGTGCTCAACGCGAGCAAGCGCGACCTCGAAGGCCGCATCGACCCCGAAGAGCTGGGCGAGATGTTCTACGCCCTCTGCCGGTTCCGCCTTCAGCGGATCGTGGACGCGGACGACCGGATCACCGTCAGGATCCCCGACGCCCGTCTTTCGTGATGGTCTTGAGTTCCACGTACTGGGCAAGGCCCGCGGCACCGTATTCGCGGCCGATTCCGCTGGCCTTGTAGCCGCCGAAGGGGCCATCGAAGCCGATCGGCGCACCGTTGACGGTGACGGTCCCGGTGCGCATTCGCCGGGCGACGGCAAGGGCGCGTTCCTCGTCCGCGGACCAGACGCCGCCGGAGAGCCCGTACTCGGAATCGTTGGCGATGCGGACCGCGTCGTCTTCGTCGTCGTACGGGATGACGACCAGCACCGGCCCGAAGATCTCCTCCTTGGCGATGCGCATCGTGCTGTCGACGTCGGCGAACAACGTCGGCGTGACGTAGTTGCCCTTGTCCAGGCCTGCCGGGATTTCGCGTCCTCCGGTGACCAGCCGCGCGCCCTCGGCGACACCGATCTCCATGTAGTCGCGCACCCGTTGCCGCTGGCCAGGCCGCACCATCGGGCCGATGAAGGTCTTCTCGTCGGCGGGGTCGCCCACTACGAGCGAGTCCATCATCTCCTTGAGCCCCGCGACGACCTCGTCATACCGGTCACGCGGCGCGAGGATCCGCGTCTGCGCGATGCACGCCTCGCCGTTGTTGAGGAGGGACCCGAACTTCAGCCCGGCGATCACGTCCTCGAGGACGGCGTCGGGCAGGATCACGGCCGCGGATTTGCCGCCCAACTCCAGGCTCACCCGCTTCAGCCGCTCCCCCGCCAGTGCCGCGATCCGGCGGCCGGCCGCGGTCGAGCCCGTGAACGCGATCTTGTCGACGCCGGGGTGCTTCACCAGGTACTCGCTGGTCTCCCGGTCCGCGGGCAGAACGCTGATCACCCCGGTCGGCAGCTCGGCCTCCGCCAGCAGGTCCGCGAGCAGGCTCATGCTGAGCGAGTTCTCCGGCGAGACCTTCAGGACGACCGTGTTCCCCGCGAGAAGCGCCGGGACGATCTTCGCCATCGACGCGGAGAACGGCGAGTTCCACGGGATGATCGCGGCGACCACCCCGATCGGTTCCCGGCGCACGATCGACCGGAACGGCGAGGAGGGGTCCGAGGGCGTGAGCGTTTCCTCCCATCCGAAATCCTCGGCCACCTTCAGATACGAATCGGTCATCCGCCCCACTCCGGGTTGCCCGGCCCGCGTGAACCAGAGAGCCGAACCGTTCTCCGCGGAGATCAGCTTCGCGACCTCGTCCGCGCGGGCTTCCCGCAAAGCGTTCAACCGCCGCAGAACCGCGATCCGCTCCTCCGGCGGCGTCCGCGGCCATGGACCTTCGTCGAAGGCGGCCCTGGCCGCGGCGACGGCACGGTCGACGTCGGCGGGAAGGGCTTGGACGACGCGCCCGAGCACCGACTGGTCGTGCGGGGACACGATGTCCAGTCGCGTCGGCCTACTCGGCGTCGTCCACTCGCCCCCGATGAACAGTCTGTCGTTCGTGATCACCGTTCCACCTCTCTAACTGTCACATCAACGTAGCACTTACTTCGATTAACGACACAACCGCGTGATACATTCCCGGCATGAGAGCTGATGCGGCGCGCAATCTCGAAGCCGTCCTGACCACGGGCGCGTGGATGCTGGCTCAGGACCCCTCGGCCAGCATCAGCGCGATCGCGGCCGAAGCCGGCGTCGACAGGCGCACCGTCTACCGGCGCTTCGCGTCCCGCGAGGAGCTCTTGGCCGCCATCTACGACTCCCGGCTGGCCGCGGTCGAAGAGGTCGTCGACGCTGCTCGGTTCACCGAGACGGCGGTTCCCGTGGCCTTGCACCGCTACGTCGAAGGCATCATCGAAGTCAATCGCCGATGGCCGGTCGAACTGACCCGGATGCGCGCCGAACCCTCCATCCAGGACCGCCGGAACCGGCTTTCCGCGGAGGTGGAAACGTTCCTCCGACGGGCCACCGACGAGGGATTCCTCCGCTCGGACATTCCGGATGGCTGGGCGGGCCGCCTGCTGGTCCAGCTCCTCCACCTGGCGTCGCGGGAAGACATGGACGCTCCGCGCGCGGCGGACCTGCTCGTCGAGACCTTCCTCGACGGAGTCGGTGTCCGCTAAGAACTTCGTCACCCCGCGACCCCTATGGAAGGGCGACGTCACGCAGAGTGTGCGAAGGTGACCTCATGGCCGCTTCGCGCAGACGATTCCCCGTGTCCTGGACCACCGTCATGCCGGTTCTCGCCATAGTCGTGCTGGCGCTGAGCTGGGGCCGTGACCTGGGCCCGGTGCCCGTGGTGATCGTCGCGCTCGCGCTCGGCGGGACGGTGCTGGCCGCGGTGCACCACGCCGAGGTGGTCGCCCACCGTGTCGGGGAGCCCTTCGGCTCGCTCGTGCTGGCGATCGCGGTCACGGTCATCGAGGTCGCGCTGATCGTGACGATGATGTCCTCCGGCGGCCCCGAGGCCGGGACCCTCGCCCGCGACACCGTGTTCGCCGCGGTGATGATCACGATGAACGGCATCGCCGGCATCTCGCTCATGGTCGGCGCCCGCCGTTACGGCGAGACGCACTTCAATCCCGAAGGCAGTGGCGGCGCGCTCGCCACCGTGGCGACCCTCGCCTCCGTCACCCTCGTGCTGCCCACGTTCACCACGAGCACGCCCGGCCCGGCCTTCAACGGCACGCAGCTCACCTTCGCCGCGGTCGCGTCGCTGCTGCTCTACGGACTCTTCGTGCTCACGCAGACCGTGCGCCACCGCGACTTCTTCCTGCCGGTCGACAGCGATGGCGCCGTAAAGGAAGAGGAGCACGCCGAACCGCCGACCGACAAGGCGGCCCTGACCAGCCTGGGGCTCCTGCTGGTCGCGCTCGTCGCCGTCGTCGGACTGGCCAAGGTCGAATCGCCCGCGATCGAAGCGGGGGTCCGCGCCGCGGGCTTCCCGCAGTCGTTCGTCGGCGTCGTGATCGCCATGCTGGTACTGCTGCCCGAGACGCTGGCCGCGACCCGGGCCGCGCGGCGCGACCGGATGCAGACCAGCCTGAACCTCGCCTACGGTTCGGCGATCGCGAGCATCGGCCTCACCATCCCGACCATCGCGCTGGCGTCGCTCTGGCTGGACGGGCCGCTGATGCTGGGCCTCGGCGCCACGCATATCGTGCTGCTGGCACTGACGATCGCCGTCAGCGTGCTCACCGTCGTCCCCGGCCGGGCGACCCGGCTGCAGGGCGGGGTGCACCTGGTCCTGCTGGCCGCGTTCCTGGTGCTGGCCATCAACCCGTGACACGAGTCCTCTTCGGACGGTGTTCTGTCGGTGGTCCCGGGTAATCTCTGCCCCGTGAACGCTCGGGACCGCATCCAAGAACTCGCCGATCAGATCGTCGTCCTTCGCGACGCCTACTACCGGGGCTCGCCGAAGGTCGCCGACGCCGACTACGACGCGATCGAAGACGAATTGCGCGGGCTCATCGAGGCGAACCCCGAGCTCGCCCCCGATCCGAACCCGCTCGATCAAGTCGGCGCGCCCGCCATCCTGCACGCTCCCATCCGGCACTCGCGTCCGATGTTGTCGCTGGAGAAGGCGACCAAGCCCGAGCAGGTCGCGGCGTTCTTCACCCGGTTCCCCGGGCAGCCGGTGGTCGTCATGCCGAAGCTCGACGGCCTGTCGCTGGCGCTGGTCTACGAGAACGGGCGGCTGGCCAGGGCGGTCACCCGCGGCGACGGGACCACGGGCGACGACGTGACGATGCTGGTCCGGGCGCTGACCGACGGCGTCCCGGACAAGGTCGACGCGCCCGGCCGGGTCGAGGTCCGCGGTGAAGCGGTCATGCTGCGCTCCACTTTCGCCGCCTACAACAAAGTTCACCCGGACAAGCCGCTGATCAACCCGCGCAACGCCGCCGCGGGCACGCTGCGTGCCAAGGATCCCGCAACGGTCGCCGAACGGCGTCTCCAGTTCTTCGCCTTCGATCTCTCCACGGAGCCCGAGAGCGCGGAAACCGATCTCGACGGCGCGCTCCGGACACTCGGGTTCGCCGCCGCCGACATGCGCCACTGCGAGGACGCCGAGGCGGCGCAGGCGGTCATCACGACGATCGAGCAGCAGCGCAACGAACTCGACTACGACCTCGACGGTGCGGTGCTGCGCCTGGCGGATCGCGACGCGTACGCCGCCGCCGGGACCAGGTCCAGCTCACCGCGCGGCGCACTGGCGTTCAAGTTCGCCGCCGAGGAAAAGACCACCGTGCTCGCCGATGTCGTCTGGGACGTCGGCAAGACCGGCAAGATCGCGCCTGTCGCGTGGCTGGAACCGGTGTTCGTCGGCGGGACCACCGTCACCAGGGCGACCCTGGCCAACCAAGAGGTCATCAAGGCTCGCGGCATCAAGATCGGCGACACCGTGCTGGTGCGCCGTGCGGGCGACGTGATCCCCTTCGTGGCGGGCGTTCTCGACGCGGCCAAACGCACCGGCGAGGAACGGGAGATCGTGCCGCCTTCGGTGTGCCCGTCGTGCGAAGAACCGTTGACCGAACAGGGCAACAGCCGGGAACTGTTCTGCACCAACGTCGCCTGCCCCGCCCAGACCGTCCGCCGGTTGATCCACTGGGCGTCTCGCGCGGCCGCGGACATCGACGCGATCGGCGGGGTCTGGATCGAGCGGCTCGCCGAGGCCGGAATCCTCGAACACCCGTCGGACTTCTACCGGCTCACCAAGGAGAAGCTGCTGGAGTTCGACCGCATCGGCGAAGTCTCCGCCACGCGCATGATCGAGTCGATCGACGCGAGCCGGGCCGTCGGCCTGCGCCGGGCGCTGATCGGGCTCGCGATCCCGATGGCCTCCGAGGGCACCGCCGCGCGGCTGTGCCGGGCAGGGTTCGGTTCGCTGGAAGCCGTCGCGGACGCCGGCGAGGAGGGTCTCGTCGCCGTGGAGGACATCGGCCCGAAGGTCGCCGCGTCCCTGATCGAGCATCTCACCCGGCTGCGTCCCGAGCTCGAGCGCCTGCGGGAAGCCGGAGTCTCACTGGACGTACGCGAGGAAGACCTCCCGCCGGTCGTCGCGGCCGGTGCGCCGCTGGAAGGCAAGACGGTGGTGGTCACCGGCTCGATCAGCGACCCCCGCTCCGGTGAGAAGGTACCGCGCCCGACCTTCCAGCGGCTGTGCGAAAAGGCGGGGGCGACCATCGCGTCCTCGGTTTCGGCGAACACGGACATGCTGATCACCGGCGCAGACGTCGGGGCGAGCAAACTCACCAAGGCCGAGAAACTCGAAGTCGAGGTCGTGGACCAAGGCGTGATCTGGCAGCAGCTGATCGGAGCCGGTGTCGTTTAGTGACGGGGTCGCGGGGGTCGTGAGTGATAAGTGTCGTTAGAACGCTCCTTACCACTCACGACCAACAGCACCGTCTCAAGCGGGAAAGCTCGCTTCGGGCTTGTTCAGCGCAGGTTCAGCAGCAGCCGGGACGGCCGCTTGAAGGCGCTGTCGGTCCACTCGACCTCGTCCGGGTCTTCGGCGAGCGAGAGCCTCGGATGCCGGTCGACGAAGGCGGCGATCAATTCCTGCATCTCCATCCGCGCCAGATTCGCGCCGAGGCAGAAGTGCACACCGCGGCCGAAGGTCAGATGGGCCTTCTCGTCCCGGTCGAGCCGTAGCTCTCGCGGGGCGTCGTAGATCGACGGGTCGTAGTTCGGCCCGACGAAGGACGCGACGACCGCTTCGCCCTTGCGGATCGTCCCGGACGCCAGCTCGACGTCCTCCAACGCGACCCGGAGCGGAGCGCCGTCCCCCGGTACCTCGACGCGCAGCAGCTCTTCGACCGCGCCGGGGATCAGACCGGGCTCGGCGACCAGACGGTCGTAATGCTCACGCGGGGCCAACAGGCGCAGGAACGCACGGGAGAGCACCGATCCGGTCGTCTCGTGTCCGGCGAGGAACATCCCGATCGTGTTGCGCACCAGCTCGTCGTCGGTGAGCCGGTCACCTTCGTAGCGCGCTTGGATCATCGTCTGGAGCACGCCGTCGCCCGGCAGGTGGCGGACCTGTTCGATCAGTTCGACGCAGTACGCCGCGAACTCCATCAGCGCCGCGGTCTGCTCTTCGATCCCGAGCCCGCCGGAAGGGAGCAGGAGATCCGACCAGTGCCGGATCCGCTCGGCGTCGATCCCCGGTACCCCCATCACCTCGCTGATCACCTCGACGGCGAACGGGAACGCGATCGTGCTCACCACGTCGACGACGGGACCTTCGAGTCCGTCGATCATCTTGTTGGCCATGGTGCGCACCCTGGGCCGCCACTCCTCCACCTTGCGCGGGGTCAGGGTCCCCGCCAGCAGACGGCGCAGCCGCGTGTGGCGGGGCGGGTCCATGTTCATGATGATGTCGGGGTCGACGGTGAAATCGAGACCGTCGGCCTGCCTCGGCGCCCCCTCGTACGTGAGGTTCCGGCTGAATCGCTGATCGCTGAGCACCTTGACGACGTCGTCGTACCGGACCGCGAGCCTGGCGACGTCACCGCTCTGCAGCCGTACGTTGCCGAGCGGGCATTCCCGCAGACGGCGTTCGTAGTCGTCGACAGGACGGCCGCGCGGGCCCAAGGGGAACGGGAAACTGTCGAGTTCTTCAGCCATGGTCTTCCATCCTCACCGTGGGTTCCGGTGCCGCGGCCTTCGCGGATGCCGGTTCTTGCCGATACAGAACGAGCCGCGGTCTGCGCCGAATGGAGAACCGCCGCATGACGGGCTGCTCCACGCCCGCGTGGAGTAGCCACGCCAAAGCGAGTGTCACGCCGAACAGCAGGGCGGCCACTCCCAGTGCCGCCGGAGTGCCCCACTGGTCCCCGAGCCAGCGCACGCCGAAGGTGAGCACCAGCCAATGCACCATGTAGAAGGCGAAGGAGACTTCGCCGAGCCACACCATCCGGCGGCCGGCCAAGAAGGTTCGCCGTCCTTCACGGTCGGCCACCGCGCCCGCCGCGATGAGCAGGCCGAGGGGAACCACCGTGACCGCCGTCAGCTTGTAAGTCATCGGGAACAGCGGCGCCACCGCGTAGGCGGCCAGCGAAAGGACCGCGGCCCAGCCGAGCCCCAGCGGCAGGCGGCGCCCCTCCAGCACAACACGGGCCAGCAGAATGCCGAACACGAAGTCGAGCAGCCGTACCGGGGCGAACGCGTAGACGAACCAGAACCGCGGCACCGAGGTCTCCGCGTACCAGAGGTAGGGCTCGTTCGGCAGCGAGGTCGCGGCGAGCGGGACCAGCAGGATCATCCCGACGACCCCACCGGCCCAAAGCCACAGCCGGTCCGGCCGGATCCGGCGGATGTACCGGAACAGCAAGGGAAACGACAGGTAGAACAGCACTTCGCAGGAAAGGGACCACGAGACGATGTTGAAGCCGCCGTCGACCGGCGCCCAGGCCTGCACCAGCGAGAGGTTCAGCGCCGCGGTCCCGAAGTCGAAGGTCTCGTTCGCGACGAACCCCAGCAGCAACGCCGCCGCGATGAACGTGACGACGTGGTTCGGGTAGATCTTGAAGAACCGCCGTCGCCAGAACGTCCGCGCCGTGTCCTTCTCCCGCGCGGACCAGGCCAACACGAAACCGCTGAGCACGAAGAAGAATCCGACTCCGGTGAAGCCGCCCTGGATGAACGTCGCCGTCGTGGACTGCTGGACGCCGTCGTCGGCGAACAGGTCCTCCAGGGTGAGATGGGAGAGGAAGACCATGAGCGCGGCGACGAAGCGCATCCCTGTCAGCGACGGCAGGCGCGGGGCCCGCGCGTTTCGCGCCGCCCGACGGCCCGATCCGGGGGCGGACGCGAGGGGAATGTCCATGTCCCCATCGTCAGCGGCCGCTCCTCACCTGGGCATCTCCGCCGGTGCGGACCTGATCTAGGGCGTTCGTGCGTGGTGCGAAAGGCCCCGCGCACGAGGGGGTGCAGTCGGCAACCGATCAGGAAGACGAAACCGAGTAACTGTTCGACGTGAAGTTCATGCCGCCACTGGACGACGTGATCTCGAAGCCGAACTGTACTTCGCCGACCGTCACGTCGCCGTACCAGCCGCGGTTCTTGATCCAGTTCAGCACGGCGAGCACGTCGACCGAACCCGCGTTCGTGTTGGAGGTACGCAGGAAGGAGAACACCGCGTTGGCGCCGTTGCTCCCCCGGTAGACGTCCCAGGTGTGGCCGCCGACGGACACCGTGGTCTCCTTCGATCCGATCGCGCCCACCGCACCCTGCTTGTTCATCCACAACATGATCTCGTAGGCGTTGTTGTTCGCCCAGATGTCGTACGCCGTCGCGTAGGCGCCGCCACCCGGCCTGGAGACGTTGAAGCTGCTGGAAAGGCTTCGCAGTCCGCTCAACTGGCGGCCGACGTTCTTCGCCGAATGCGGATACGACTTCACTCCACCGGTGTTCGGGTGGTTCGCCCAGACGCCGAAGTTGCTGTAGGAGTTCGCCCAGATCGACTGCGGGCCGGAGCCGCCGCCCCAGACGTTGTTGCGGACGGTATAGCCGCCGTTCGACCAGCTCCCCCATTTGTCCGAAGAGCTCCAGGTGGCAGCCTGCGCCGTCCCTCCCAGCACCAGGGTGGCGACCAACGCCAGGATGACACTGCTCATCAAGCATCGTGCTTGCCTACGCATAGCCGGGTTCCTTCCGTGTCTTCTCACCAAATGGACCGCTACCGCAGAGAGAACGTGCTGATTCTCGAATCGGAGATGAAGACGAGGTAGACGTCGTGCCGCCCGTTCAGCCCGGACAACGCCGCGGTGGTCGTCGAGTACGTGTACTTGTCGCCGGTACTGGCGATCCGCGCGGTTCCGGCCAGCCTGCCGTGTGGGCCGTCGAGCCGGATTTCCACAGTGGACGCCCCAGGTTCGGCGCGAGCCGTTCTGGCGGTGAAGGTCCTTGCACCGGAACGGAAATCCACGTCGCTGAAGCGCAGCCAGTCGCCCGCGCCGACGCCCACCGCGTCACCGCGGACCTTGCTTTCGTCGACCAGTTCGACGCCGGAGTAGTCGTCGAAGTCGATCGCCCTGGTTTGCCGGCTCAGATCGCGCGGCGGGATCTGCTCGCCACGAACGGGGAGCGCCGAGCGCAGCCGGATGTCGGCGGCGGACGCACCGACCATCACCTCGTGGACGGATGATTCCAGCACCCATCTGCCCCGGGTGACGTCCCAATGCCGGAGGTCGGGCACCGACAGGCGCACCGTCTTGGTCTGCCCCGGCTCCAGGTGCACCCGTTCGAAGTCGCGGAGCCGCTGATTCGGCTGCTTGTCGCGAGAGACCAGCTGATGGGTGTAGAGCTGCACGACCTCGTCACCGGCGCGTTTCCCGGTGTTGGTCAGCTTCACGGTCGCTTCGAACGTCCCTTGTGGACCAGGTTTCCCGAGGCGCAGGTCGCTGTAACGGAAGTCCGTGTAGGACAGACCGTGACCGAAGGCGTAGAGCGGATCACCGGTGAAGTACTGGTAAGTGCTGCCCCGTTTCATGATGTCGTAGTCGAGGATGTCCGGGAGATCGGCGTCCGAGCGGTACCAGGTCTGGGTGAGCCGTCCCGCCGGGTTCACGTCGCCGTACAGCACGTCGGCGAGCGCGTTGCCGGTCTCCTGGCCGGCGTGTGACGTCCACACGATCGCCGGGATGTT
Organism: Amycolatopsis sp. TNS106; assembly: GCF_019330265.1. NCBI lineage: Bacteria > Bacillati > Actinomycetota > Actinomycetes > Pseudonocardiales > Pseudonocardiaceae > Amycolatopsis > Amycolatopsis sp. TNS106. The sequence goes on from NZ_CP024972.1 coordinate 1,955,554, forward strand.
CTCCTGTTCCCAGGTCAAGGTCGTGGGATAGCTGTTCTCGACCACCACGACGGTGTTCGGATTCGCCTCGCGCACGGCCTTGATCAGCTCGGTCTGGCTCGCCGCCAGTGCCGTCGTGGTGCGGTCGTGGTCTTCCCGGCCGTTGATGAACGGCATACTGCCCACGACCACGACCGCCGTTTCGGCCGAGCGTGCCGCCTTCACCGCGCTGTCGATCCCCGAAGTGATCTGCTCCTTGCGGAACTTGGTCGCCCCAGCCGCGTTCGGCGAGCCCAAGGTCAGCGTGCCGTCGGCCGCGACGGTGAGATAGCTGTTCGGCCCGTCCCAGTCGTTCGGGATCTCGTAACCGGCGTACCTGAGCACGACCGCGCCGTCACCCGCGTCCTCAAGCTTGAATTGCTGGTGGACGAACCAGTCCCGCGGCTGCGGTGCCTGATTGAGGAACGGGCTGGTGGCATCGGCGAGGTTCTGCCGCTCGACGTACTTCCCGTTCGCGACACTGCGCAAGGTCAGCACGCCGTCGCCCCACTCGAACGCGTCGAACTGCTCCGTGGCCCCAACGCTGGTGGCGCCGGTCTTGAGCACCGCACCCGCATCACCCGCGCCGCCACTGAGGTATTTGCCGGTGGCGGCGTCGCGCAAGGCGATCCGGTCGACGGCCTCGGTGTCGGTGACCTGTGCCCCGCCGCCGAGCCGCGCACGGATCCCGTCGACCGGGGTCACCTTGTACGGCAGTCCGCCGGAATACCAGTCTGTGTACAGGGTCTTCTCCAGCGGCCCGATGACCGCGACACCGCGCTTCGGGTCCAGCGGCAGAGTGCCGCGGTCGTTCTTCAGCAGCACCATGGCCTCGCCCGCCGACTTGCGGGCGAGCTGCCGGTGCGCCGGGCTGTTGACCACGTCCTTGCCGATCTTGGCGTACGGGCCACCGTCCGGATCGAAGTCGCCGAGCCGGAAGCGCACGCTCAGGACGTGCTTCACCGCCCTGTCGATGTCCGCCTCGGCGAGCAATCCCTTGGCCAGCGCGGACGTGATGATCTTGATGGTCGGGGCGGGGTTCTGGTTGTCGACGGTGAAGCCGTCCAAACCGGCTTTGAGGGTGGCCGCGAAACCCTCCTCATTGGTCCCGTAGTACTTCTCGGAGCCTGTCAGGTTGTATGGGGCGGACGCGTCGCTGACGTTGTAGAGCGTCTTGCCGGTCCAAGTCCGTACGACGTCGTCGAGGTCGGGGTTGACCGTCGCGGGCCGTCCGTTGACGAGGTTGTACGACCCCATCACGCCGGTCGCCGCGTCGGCCGCGACAGCCGGTTTGAACGCCTGCTCGTCGTACTCGCGCAGCACGCGCGGTCGCAGGTTGGAGGACGTGGTGTCGCGGCGGATCTCGTTGTTGTTGGCCAGGTAGTGCTTCAGTACCGGAGCGGTCTTGAGGTACTCGGGATGGTCGCCGGTCATCCCCTTGCCGTACGCCGTCGAGATCGCCCCGGTCAGGAAGGGATCTTCGGAGTAGCCCTCCTCGTTGCGTCCCCATCGCGGATCACGCAGCAGGTTCACCACCGGCGCCCACAGCTGGAGCCCCCAGAACCCGGGATCCTGCGAGTGGTAGCCCCGTGCCTCGTCCCCGACGACCGCGCCGACCTGCTTGATCAACGCAGGATTCCACGTGGAGGCGAGCCCGATCGCCTGCGGGAAGACGGTGGCGTTCGCGGTCACGACGGCACCGTTCTCGCGCTCGGTCGTCCAGCCGAGACCGTGCAATGCCTCGGTCCCCGTTTTGAATTCGGGGATGCCCAGCCGCGGGATCGCCGGCTGGAACTGGTGCAGCAGCGACACCTTCTCCGCGAGGGTCAACCGCCGCACCAGATCGTCCACCCGAGTGGTCAGCGGGAGGCCGGGGTCGCGGAACGGAAGAGCGTTCAGCTCGTCCGCGACCGCGGGTGAGGCCAGCCCCAGCACCAGGGTGATCGTCGTGACGACCATGCCGATCCTGCGGAGGCGGACGGGGAGAGCTGCTCTGCTCATGAAGTCTCCATCGCAATCAATCGAAGCGCTTCGACGCAACGGGCGGCGATATTCGGCGAGTTTCGAGCGGTGGTGATCGAGCGAAAGACCTGAGTGTCGAATCGATTCGACAGTCGCGTTACGGCGATGTTAGCGGACCGGACACGACGAGACAATGGCTCTTCGATCGCCCCGAAAAGAGAGCAAGGGACCTTTAGTACCGCTAGCTTTCCTAGCGTCGCTAGCCCCGCGTTCACCCGAGCGAGCACGGATCCGTCTGGCACTCTCGAACACAGTGGACAGTCGCCGGCCGGAAGGAATCCCGTTGACCTCCCAGATCGAACCCGTCGGCCTCACGCTCGAACAGAAGGCGTCGCTGCTGTCCGGCGCCGACTTCTGGCACACCGAGGCGATCGAGGCGGCGGGAATCCCGTCGATCATGCTCTCCGACGGCCCGCACGGCCTGCGACGGCAGGACAGCGAGGCCGACAATCTCGGCGTGCACGAGAGTGTGTCCGCCACCTGTTTCCCGCCGTCGGTCGCGGTGGGCTCCAGCTGGGATCCGGAGGTCGCCGCGCGGATCGGCGCGGCCATCGGCAGGGAGGCCCGCGCGGCCGGGGTCTCGGTGGTACTCGGCCCGGGCGTGAACATCAAGCGGTCCCCGTTGTGCGGCCGCAATTTCGAGTACTACTCGGAGGACCCGTTGCTGAGCGGCGTCCTCGCCGGCGCCTACGTGCGGGCCATGCAGGCCGAAGGCGCGGGCGCGTCGGTGAAGCATTTCTCGGCCAACAACCAGGAGACCGACCGGATGCGGGTCAGCGCGGAGGTCGACGAACGGACCCTGCGCGAGATCTACTTCCCGGCGTTCGAACGTGTCGTGTCCGAAGCGCACCCGGCGACGGTGATGTGCTCGTACAACCGGATCAACGGCGTCTACGCCTCCCAGAACCGCCGCCTGCTCACCGACGTCCTGCGGGACGAATGGAGTTTCGAGGGCACCGTCGTCTCGGACTGGGGCGCGGTGAACGACCGGGTCGCCGCGCTCGCGGCCGGGCTGGACCTCGAAATGCCGGGCACCGGCGGCAGCGGCGACGCCGAGATCGTGGCGGCGGTCCGGAGCGGGGAACTGGACGAAGCCGTCGTCGACAGGAGTGTCCGCCGCGTCCTCGCCCTCATCGGCCGGGCGTTGCCGCCGGGTGGCGACGTGGATCCCGAAGAGCAGCACCGGGTGGCGAAGGAGGTCGCCGCCGACTGCGCCGTCCTGCTGAAGAACGACCGGGACACGCTGCCCCTGACCACGCGGTCGGCGGTCGCGGTCATCGGCGAATTCGCCGAGAACCCCCGCTTCCAGGGCGGCGGCAGCTCCCACGTCAATCCCACCAGGGTGGACACCGCGCTCGGCGCGATCCGCGAACTCGGGGAATCCGTGACCTACGCGCGCGGCCTGGCCGACAACGCCATCGAGATCGCCCGTGAAGCCGACGTCGCGGTGCTGTTCACCGGTCTGAGCGAAAGCGACGAATCCGAGGGATTCGACCGCGACACCATCGACCTCCCCGCGGCACAGGTCGAGCTCATCAAGGCGGTCGCGGCGGCGAGCAGGCGCACCGTGGTCGTCCTCTCCCACGGCGGCGTGATGTCGCTGGAGGGCTGGCACGACGACGTCGACGCCATTCTCGACGGCTGGCTGCTCGGCCAGGCCGGCGGCAGCGCGCTCGCCGACCTCCTCTTCGGCGTCACCAACCCGTCGGGTCACCTCGCCGAGAGCATCCCGCTTCGTTTGCAGGACAACCCCAGCTATCTCAACTTCCCCGGCGAATCGGGCCACGTCCGATACGGCGAGGGCGTCATGGTCGGCTACCGGTACTACGAAACCGCCGAGGTCGCGGTCCGCTACCCGTTCGGCCACGGCCTGTCCTACACGACCTTCGAGACCGGCGAACTGACGGTCACGGCGACGGGCGACGACTCCGCCACCGTCGCGGTGACCGTCACCAACACCGGAACCCGCACCGGTAAACACGTCGTCCAGGTCTACGTCGCCACCGACGCCGCGCCCGTTCGCAGCCCGGCACGGGAGCTTCGCGCGTTCGCCAAGATCTCGCTCGAACCGGGCGAGACCCGGCGCGTCGAGCTAACCCTCGATCGCCGCGCCTTCGCCTGGTACGACATCGAACTGAGCCGTTGGGTGGTCTCGCCCGGCGACTACACCGTCCAGATTGGCCGGAGCGCCGCGCAGATCGTCGCCGAAGCGCTCGTCACGCTCGCCGGCGACGTCATCATCCCGGTCCTGTCGATCGACTCGACGGTCGAGGACTGGTTCGGTCACCCGATCGTGGGGCCGGAGCTCGGCAAGTTGCTCGCCGGCCAGAGCAATCGGGTCGAGAGCAGCGTGGACTGGATGCGCATGGTCGCTTCGATGCCGATGCGCCAGTTCACCAAACTCATGGCGTATCGGGGTGTCGAGCTGCCCACCGACGCGTTGCCACGGTTGATCGAGCTGAGCAAGGGCTGAGCCCGTCGAATCGATTCGACTCGCACTATCATCGGCTGATGGTCACCATCGCAGACGTCGCCCGGGCGGCCGGGGTCTCCCCGAGCACCGTGTCCTACGTGCTGTCCGGACGGCGTTCGATCTCGGAGGACACCCGCCGCCGCGTCCAGCACAGCATCAGCGAACTCGGTTACCACCCGAACGCGGGCGCCCGCGCGCTGGCCAGCAGCCGCACCAACGTGCTCGCGCTCGTCGTCCCACTGCGGACGGACCTGAACGTCCCGGTGGTCATGCAGTTCGTCGCGGCCACCGTCACCGAGGCACGGACCTACGACCACGACGTGCTTTTGCTGACCAAGAACGAAGGCCCGGACGGCCTGCGCCGGATCGCCGCGTCCGCCATCGCGGACGCGCTGATCGTGATGGACGTCGAAACCTCCGAGCCGCGTCTCCCGGTGCTGAGATCCTTACACCGGCCGGTGGTGCTGATCGGAGTTCCCGCCGACCCCGGCGACCTGACCTGCGTCGATCTCGACTTCACCGCGGCCGGTGCCGCGAGCGTCACGCATCTGGCCGATCTCGGCCATCGCGAAGTCGCGCTGATCGGCCCCTCCCCCGCGGTCTACAAACGCGGCACGAGCTACGCGGGTCGCTTCCTGCGCGGCTTCCGCCAGACGGCGACGAAGCGCAAGGTGCACGCCGGTTCGTTCCCGTGTGCGCCTTCTTATGACGCACTGCGTGCGTGCCTCGACGACGTCTTCGCCGAGCACCCTGGCGTCACCGGCCTGGTCGTGCACAACGAGGCCATCCTCGGCCCGTTGCTGTCCGAGCTGAACCGTCGCGGCAAGCAGGTTCCCCAGGACATCTCGGTGCTGGCCGTCTGCCCGGAGGACATGGCCGAAGCGCAGTCGGTCCAGCTCACCTCGATCGCCATCCCCGCCGCCGAACTCGGCAGCCTCGCCGTCGAAATGGCGATGCGCCGCCTCGACGACGGAGGCCAGGCCGAGGTCCGGCTGCTGTCACCCCGATTGACCGAACGGGGCAGCACCGGCCCCGCGCCTTCCTAGGACCGGTGGCGTGTCGCGAAAGCCACTTTCGCGACACCAGACGTCCCGAAAGTGGCTTTCGCGACACTCAGGCCGGTGACCCAGCGCGGCCTTCCGGGCAGACAGCGCCGCGAATCGTCAACGCGCTTCCCGTCGCCACGATCGTCTCGTCACCTCCGGGAAAGGCCACCTGCCAGCCATCGGGCGCGGCGTCGACGTCGATGTGGACGCTGTCGCCCTCCCGGCGGGTGCGGAACGTCGAGCCGCCGACGGTGGTGGTGATCCTGCCGCCGTCCTCCAGCCGGTACAGCCGCAGTGTGACGCCGTCGGCGTAGTCGTAGTCCGGCCGGTCGTCGACGGCACCCAGCGGCAGCACGGTGTCGGGACGCACCAGCAACGGGACGGTGAGCATGTCGCAGACGGTGGTCACCCACCGCGGTCCCTGGATCTCGTCGCCGGTGAAGAAGTCGGTCCACACGCCGTCCGGGACGTAGTAGGTCACTTCGCCCTCGTCCGAGAACACCGGGGCCACCAGGAGCGAGTCACCCAGCATGTACTGCCGCTCCAGGTGGGCGCACGCGGGATCGGCCGGGAACTCCAGCGCCATCGCCCGCATCATCGGCGTGCCCTCGGCCGCGGCCTGTGCCGCCGCTTGCCACAGGTACGGCATCAGCCGCGCCTTGAGCTTGGAGAACACCCGCAGGACGTCGACGGCCTCCTCGTCGAACAGCCACGGCACCCGGTAGGACGAGCTGCCGTGCAACCTGCTGTGCGACGACAACATCCCGAACGCGATCCAGCGTTTGAACAAAGCCGGATCCGGGGTGCCTTCGAAGCCGCCGATGTCGTGGCTCCAGTACCCGAAACCGGACAGACCGAGGGAAAGGCCGCCGCGCAGGCTCTCGGCCATCGACTCGTACGTCGATTCGCAGTCGCCGCCCCAATGCACCGGGAACTGCTGCGAGCCCGCGGTCGCCGAGCGCGCGAACACCACGGCTCCGCCCTCCCCGCGCCGCTTGCGGAGCACGTCGAAGACGGTCTGGTTGTACAGGTAGGTGTAGTAGTTGTGCATCCGCTCGGGATCGGATCCGTCGAAGTAGACGACGTCCGTCGGCACCCGTTCGCCGAAGTCGGTCTTGAAACAGTCCACGCCCTGTGCGAGCAAAGCGTCCAACTTGGCCGCGTACCACTCGCGCGCGGCGGGATTGGTGAAGTCGACCAGAGCCATTCCCGGCTGCCAGAGGTCCCACTGCCACACGTCACCGTTCGGTTTCCGCAGCAGGTATCCGCCCGCGACGCCCTCGGCGAACAGCGGTGACCGTTGCGCCACATACGGGTTGATCCAGACCGAGATGCGCAGGTCCCGCGCTTTCAGCCGCTCCAGCATGCCGACCGGGTCCGGGAACGTCCGCGGATCCCATTCGAAGTCGCACCAGTTGAATTCGCGCATCCAGAAGCAGTCGAAATGGAAGACGCTCAGCGGCAGATCGCGTTCGATCATGCCGTCGACGAATCCTGACACGGTCTCTTCGTCGTAGGACGTGGTGAACGACGTCGACAGCCACAGCCCGAAGGACCACGCGGGCGGGAGCGCCGGTCTGCCGGTCAGCGCCGTGTACTTGCGCAGGATCTCCTTCGGGCTAGGGCCGTAGATGACGAAGTACTCCAGCGACTGGCCGACGACGCTGAACTGCACCCGTGACACCGCTTCGGAGGCGACCTCGAAGGACACGTGCCCCGGATGATTCACGAACACGCCATAGCCGGCGTTGGTCAGGTAGAACGGGACGTTCTTGTAGGCCTGTTCGCTGCTCGTGCCGGCATCGGCGTTCCAGATCTCGACGACCTGCCCGTTGCGCACCAGTGGCCCGAAGCGCTCGCCGAGCCCGTAGACCTGCGCTCCCACGCCGAGGTCGAGCTGGTCGCGGACATGATGCTCGCCGTCGAGGCTCATGAAGCCCATCCCCTTGGCCCCGCTGGTGGTGAGCACCTTGCCGTCCGCGACGAAGTCGACCTTCCATCCTTCGCCGCGGTGGAGCCGCACCGACAACGCGCCGGCGGTGAGCGTGTGCCCGTCCTCGGAGACTTTCACCTCCTCGTCGACGGCCGACAGCTCGAAGCGGGGTTCTCGCGGAAGCCCGCCCTCGAAATGTGTGACGCTCACCCCGATCACGTCCGGCATCGGCGAGGAGAACCCGACCGTCGCCACCGGCCCCTTCAACAGGTCACCGCGGTGGCGGATGCGATGGGTCGGCGCGTGCACCACGATCCGGCCGTCTCCCGCGGTGAGGTCGTACACCTCCACCGGATGCGCCGCCTGTACTCCGTCGCGCAGCAGCCAGTATCCATTGCTGAACTTCATTTGACCGCCCCTGCCGTGATGCCACGTGTCAACGTCCGCTGGAAGATCAGGAAGAAGGCGATCGCCGGGATGACCCCGAGCAACGCCGAGGCACTGGTCATGGTCGCGTCCATCATCCGCTGGCCCTGCAGCACACCCAAGGCGACCGGAACGGTCTGGGTGTCGTTGGAGATCAGCAGGATCAGCGGCAGGAAGAACTCGTTCCACGTCCAGATGAAGAAGAAGACGAACAGCACTCCGAGGGTCGGCCTGCTGATCGGAACCACGATCCGTACCAGGGTCTGCCATTTGTTCGCGCCGTCGAGGTAGGCGGCCTCGAGCAGTTCGTGCGGAAACCCGACGTACGTCGAGGACAGCAGATAGGTGCCGAACGCGGCCTGGATGATCGTGAAGATGATGATCACGCCGAGCTGGGTGTCGTAGAGACCGGTCTCGTTGGCGAGGAAGTACAGCGGGTACGCCAAGGCTTCCTGCGGCAACGTGTTCGCGATGAGGAACGCGACCAGGATCCACGTCCTGCCGCGGACCCGGCCGATGCCCAGCGCGTAGGCGTTGAGCACCGAGATCACCACCGCCAGTACCGCGACCGACCCGCTGATCACGACGCTGTTGAGCAGCTTCTGCCCGAATCCGACCCGGACCCAGAAGTCGATCAGCCCCTGCAGGTACACGCCGTCCGGAAAGGACAGTGGGCCGTCGGACGCGTACTCGGCCGGTGACTTCAGCGCGTTCAGCGCCACGACCAGGAACGGCGCCAGCATCACGATCGCGAGCACGATCAACGACCAGAGCGTCACATGCCGTTTCACGCGTGCTCACCCCGCCTCTGGATCCGGAGGAACACCGTGGTGAGCACGAGGATCAGCACCGTGAGCACGGTCGCGATCGCCGCGCCGTAGCCGACCTGCGTCTTCTCGAAGAAGTTCTGGAACGAGTAATACGACGGCACGTTGGTGGACCCGCCGGGGCCTCCCCTGGTCAGCACGTAGATCGGCCCGAAGACCTTCAACGCGGCGATGGTGCAGGTCAGCAGGACCACGAAGACCTCGGGCCGCAGCTGTGGCACCGTCACATGCCAGAAGCGGCCCCACCACGACGCGCCGTCCAGTTCCGCCGCCTCGTGCAGTGAGGGGTCGGCGCGCTGCATCCCGGCCATGAAGATGACCACCGGATAGCCGACCTGGATCCACACCATCACGCCCATCACGCTCCACAGGGCGAGTTCCGGATCGCCCAGCCAGTTCTGGGCGAGCGAACCGAGTCCGACGGCGGAGAGCAGTTCGTTGACCGCTCCCTCGGGGGCCAGGATCCAGCTCCACACGATGCCGGCCACCGCGATCGGCAGCACCTGTGGCAGGTAGACGCAGGCCCGCAGCACGCTGGCCGCCCGCGTCCCGAACCGTTTGGCCACGAAATCGAACAGCGCGGCCGCGATCACCAGTCCCGCCACGGTCGGCACGATGGCCATCGCCACCACGAGCCCGACGTTGTGGCGGAACGACGCCCAGAAGACGTCGTCCGCGAACAACCGCCGGTAATTGTCCAGTCCTGTCCACTTCGGATCGCCGGCGCCGGACCACTGGGTGAAGCTGATACCGATGTTCATCGCGAACGGCACCAGGATCACCGCGATCAGCAGCAGCGCGCCGGGGATCAGGAAGAGCAGGTAGTCGCCCCGTCTCCTGGTCATTTGCCGACGTTCGCCAGATTCTCCTCGTAGGGCTTGGCGAGCTCGTCGAGCACCTGTGACGGCGAGGCGCTCGAGGTGATGAGCTTCTGCGTCGCCGAGACATGGACGTCGTAGTACCCGGGAGCCGGCCAATCGGGATAGAACGCGAGCTTGTCCTGCGCGGACAGCGCGGTGAAGTCCTCGACCAGTTCCTTCAGCCGCGGATCGGCGGGCGGCGTGGGACCGTTCACCACCGGGACCCCACCGGCCTCCCGCAGCTTGTCCTGGATCGGCTGGGACATCGTGATCGCGATGAAGTCGAGCGCGAGGTCCCGGTTCTTCGCTCCCTTGGGGATGACCCACATGTTGCCCGCGGAACCCGCGGTCATCCCCGGCCACGGGACCGAACCCCACTGGAAGTTCTTGATGCTCCGCACCAGCCTGCCGTACCACCAGCTGCCGCTGATCATGATCGGGTACTTGCCCCGCATGAACGACGTGCCCATGCCTTCGGTGTCCACACCGGCCGAATCCTTGCTGATGTACCCCTTCTTCACCCAGTCGGCGAAGGTCGTCGCGCCGTAGGTCCACGCTGCGTCGTGGAAGTCCACCTTGCCGGTGTAGCGCTGGTAGCGGTCCACCCAGCCGCGGTCGGCCTTGGTGAGGGCGAGCTGGTACAGGATCTGGTGTGCCGGGTACTCCGACCCACCGACGGCCAGCGGGGTGATCCCGGCGGCGGTGAACTTGTCCATGGCCGCGGTCAGCTGCTCGACGGTCCTCGGCTCTTCGAGTCCCTGCTGCGCGAACATGTCCTTGTTGTAGAAGACCTTCAAGTACTCGGCGTAGTTCGGGACGCCGTACCAGTTGCCGGTTCCCATCACGCCGTTCTCGTCGTACCGGGCGGTGGTCTGGAGCGCCGGGGTGAGCTGCTTGTCCCAGCCGCGTTTCGTGACCTCTTCGCTGATGTCGGTCAGGAGCCCTTGCTTCGACAGCAGTCCCGCGGTGGCGTTGCCCTTGTTGTATTCCAAGACGTCCGGCGCGTCGCCCGAATTGAGCACCATCGGCGCCGTCTTCTGGATCTGTTCGAAGCCCTTCTCCTCGAAGGCGACCTTGACGCCGGGGTGGCTCGCTTCGAACTGCTTGATCGCCTCGGCCCAGGCCACGCCCATCGCGCTGTCCGGCGGCTCGTAGTGCCACAGTTTCAGGGTCTTCGGGTCGCCGCTGCCGGATCCGGACCCACAGCCCGCGATGGCCAGTATCGCGACCATCGCGGCAGCCACTACTCGCTTCGACATCAAGGGTTCCCTCCAGAGAAGTGGGTGATCGAGGCGGTCCGATCCGGGGATCGCCGATCGTCGCCGGCCAACGTGGCCTCCCTCGGAATCCGCGGTGATCCGAACTGTCGAAGCGCTTCGATGGACACGATAGGACCGCGCGCCCGGTCAGCACAACGTCTTGACCGGGCGCGCTCCCACCTCTACTGTCAGGGCTTTTTCGCCGGGTCCGCGAAGGCCCCTTGATGTATCTGAAGCCGTAACTCGCGTGATCAGAGACGCAACTCGCGTGTCTGGAGCCGTAACACACGCGATGCGCGAGTTACGCCTTCAATCACGCGAGTTACGGCTTCGATCACGCGAGTTACGGCTTCGATCACGCGAGTTCGGGGCCGAAGCGGACGGGGTGACCCGCGACCGGGACGGGGTCGAGGGTGCCGGTGCGGGCGAAGGTCGCCCAGACGGCGCGGAGGGCGGCGCCGAAGGCATCGACCTCGGGCCACGGGACCTTGCCGAGCATCGGGCTGTCCTGCCAGGCCTGCTCGGTGCCGAGCAGCAGCGGCAGTTCCAGGCAGTGGGTGGCGCCGAACCCGGACCCCTCGGGCCTCCAGTCCAGGCGATACGAGAAGACGCCGGCACCGGCCGAACGCAGCCGGTCGCCGAAAGCGGCCAGCGGTTCGACGTAGATCTCGTCGGTGCCGGCCGCGCCGGGGAACGCGGTCATGTCGTCGGCGTTCCAGCCGTACAGCACGTCGAGATCGCGCACGTTGTCCGGGAAGGACGCCTTGTCCGGCGTGTCCACCGGAATGAACGCGGGCTCCATCGGGTCGCCGGTGAGCCGCAGGTTGGTCAGCGCGGTTTCCTTCTGCGCGGCAAGGATTTCCGGGATCCCGGCGGTGCGCGGGTCGGTGCCGAGCGCGTCGGCGAACACCCGGCCGAGTTTCTCCGCGTGCCCGGGCGGTCGGGCGCCGAGGCCCAGCGGCGCGCTCTGCAGGATCGCCCGCCGGAACAGGCCTCGCGCCTCGGGCAGATCCATCAGCAGCCGGATGGAGATGCCGCCCGCCGACTGCCCGGCGACCGTCACGTTGTCCGGGTCTCCGCCGTAGGCCGCGATGTTGGCCCGCACCCAGCGCAGCGCCTCCAGCTGGTCGGCCAGCCCGAGGTTGCCGGGGCTGACGCCGTCCAAATACAGGTAGCCGAGTGCACCGAGCCGGTAGTTGACGCTGACCACCACCAGGCCGCCTTCGGCCGCCAGCGCACCGCCGTCGTACCAGTCGAGCAACCCGCCACCACTGGAGAAGCCGCCACCGTGCAGCCACACCAGCACCGGCCTGCGCCCGTCATCCAAACCGGGAGTGCTGATCGTCAGGTTGAGACAGTCCTCGCCCTGCGGCAGGTGATCGCGCGGCGGTCCCATCACGCGGTCCAGCCGGGACGGCGGTTGCGGACTGAGCTCCCCACTGGAAGGTGTCCGCTCCGAAACGGCGACCGGCGGCGCGAACCGTGCCGCTGTGGCATAGCGAATCGGTCCGGTTCGGACAATCGTGGTCATACACACCTCGCGGGTAGGATCGGCTGGTGATCTTGCCACGCCTGCTGGACGGCCGACTGAAGTTCCGCCATCTCGTCCTGCTCGACGCGCTGGCCAGGCAGGGCACCGTGGTCGGGGCCGCCGCCGAGTTGCACGTGACGCAGCCGGTGGCGACCCGAAGTCTGCACGAACTCGAAGAGATCCTCGACGTGCGGTTGTTCGAACGCGGCCCGCGCGGTATCACCCCGACCGTGTTCGGCGAGGCGTTCACCGGACATGCCCGCGCGGTGCTCGCCCAGCTCGAGCAGGCCGGGCGGCACGTCGCCGAGCTGGCCGACGCCGAACGCGGCACGGTGGTGGTCGGCACCCATCTCGCGGGATCGAACATGCTGCTGCCGCGCGCGATCGCGGCGATCAAGACCGAGCGGCCGTACCTGACCATCGTGGTCCGGGAGGGTTCGCCCGAAGCTCTGCTGGTGGAGCTGGAGGCGGGCCGGGTCGACCTGATCATCGGCAGGCTGACGGCACCTTCGGACGAGCGGATCGAGCGGCGCAAACTGTACGACGAGTCGGTGGATCTGGTGGTGCGCACCGCACATCCGCTGGCGGGCGCGACCGGCGTCGAGCTGGCCGACCTCGCGGAGTATCCGTGGATCCTGCCCGGAGCGGAGACCGCGCTGCGCCGCGAGCTGGAGCAGTTGTTCACCCGCAACGGCTTCTCGCTGCCCGCGAACCGCGTGGAGACCACGTCGTTCCTCACCGTGCGGCAGCTGCTGCTGGAGACCGACGTGATCGCCGCGCTGCCCAGCCTGATCACCAAGGACGATCCGAGGATCACCAGGGTCGCGCTGGCGCTGGAGCCCATCGGGCACAGCGTCGGGCTCACCCTGCCCGCCCAGCGCACGCTCAGCCCGTCGGTGGACGCGCTGATCCGCAGCCTGACCGACGTCGCCACCGGAATGTCCGATTAGGACGGTCACGACAGGGAGAGGAAACGCTCGGCGTTCCCGCTGGTGATCAGCTGTCGCTCGGTGTCGCTCAGGAAACCGCTCTTGCGCACCACCTCGCCGACCGGACGTTCACCGAGCGGGTACGGGTAGTCGCTGCCGACCATCACCCGCTCGGCGCCGAGCGTGTCCACGAGCAGCCGCAGCGCCCGCTCGTCGAAGACCACCGAGTCGACGTGGAACCGGTCGAGGTAGTGCGAGGGCGGGAACTCCGAGGTGCCGATCACGTCGTTCCGCCGATGCCAGGCGTTCTCCATCCGGCCGAGCCAGAACGCGAACGACCCGCCGCCGTGGGCGAAGCAGATCTTCAGGCTCGCGTCGATCCGGTCGAAGACCCCGCCGAGCACCAGCGCGAGGATCGACAGATGCGTTTCCGCGGGCATCGCGGTCAGCCACCGCGCCATCCATCGGTCCAGCCGGGGCGAATCGGCCATGTCCCACGGGTGCACGAACACCGGGACCCCGAGCGACGCGCAGTGCTGCAGGAAGGTCTCCACCCCGGCGCTGTCGAGATCCTGGTCGCCGACGTGGTTGCCGATCTCCACCCCGCGATGCCCCGCCGCCAGGCAGCGTTCCAGTTCGCGGCACGCCGCGTCGGTGTCCTGCAACGGAACCTGGCAGAACGGGATCAGCCGGTCCGGCGCCGGCGCGACGATCTCCAGCGCCAGATCGTTGAAGATCCGGGCGATCCGGCCCGCCTGCTCGGCGGTCCGGCCGTAGTTGAAGAAGGCGGGCGTCGGGGAGACCACCTGGGTGCGCACGCCGTCGGCGTCCATGTCCAGCAGCCGGGTCTCCGCGTTCCAGCAATCCGCGCCGATCCGGCGGAACTCCTTCTCCCCCATCATGATCATCGCCTCGGACTCGGTCTCCGCACGCAGCCACGGCGCGTCCGGCCCGGCGTCCGCGCGCAGATCCGGCCAGCCGTTCGGCACGTAATGCGTGTGGATGTCGATCAGGCCGGTCATCTCAGCCCTTCCCGGGGTGAAGGGCGCCGCAGTTCCCACAGGTGCGCGCCTGTTCGTCGCCGTAGAACGCGGTGAAGACCGGCGGCAGATCCTCGACGATGTCGCGCACCTGGAGTTCCACCTCGTGCACCAGCGAGGCGCATTCGAGGCAGTACCACTGGAACTTCTCCAGCGTGCCCTCCTCGCGGACACGTTCGATGACCAGGCCGATCGAGTCGGCTTCCGGGCGCTGCGGCGAGTGCGGGATGTCGCCCGGCAGCAGCCACGTGTCGCCCTCGGAGATGCGCACGGTCTTCTGGCCTTCGTCGGTCATGATGTTCACGTGCATGTTGCCCTTGAGCTGGTAGAACCATTCCTCGTAGGGGTCGACGTGGAAGTCGGTGCGCTGGTTCGGCCCACCGACGATCTGCACGATGAAATCCTTGCCCAGCGCCATGGTCCGGTTGTTCACCGGCGGCTTGAGCAGATGCTCGTGCTCGGCGATCCAGGCCTGGAAATTGACGACCTCGGGAATGCCGGTCATCGCGGAACCTCCGTGTCTTTCGGTAGATGAGCGATCGCCTGGATTTCGATCAGCAGATGCGGATGCGGCAGCTGATGCACGGCGACCGTGGTGCGGGCGGGGCCTGTTTCGTCGAAGTATTCGCCGTAGATCTCGTTGTAGCCGCCGAAATCGTTCATCGAAACCAGGAAGGTGGTGATCTGGGTGATGTCGGCGAGGTCGGCGCCGACCTCGTGCAGGATGCCGCGGATGTTCTCGATCACCGCGCGGGTCTGCTCGCGGATGTCCAGATTCGTGGTGCCGAGTTCGTCCACCTCGACGCCGGCGAAGGTGTTGTCCAGACGTCGAGAGCTGGTACCGGACACGAAGACCAGGTCTCCCGCGACCTTCACATGCGGGAACCGGCCCCTCGGCTTGGCCAGCCCGGAGATCACCCGCCCATTCATGCCAACCCCCGCACCGAAACGCGGCCGAGCCCGGCGATGTCCGCCTCGGCGATTCCGGGCACGAACGGCACCGCCTCGGTCGCCGCCCCGGCCAGGACCACCTGCCCGGCCCGCAACGGGATGTCCCGTTTCCGGCACAGCTCGACCAGCGCGTGCAGCGCGCGCACCGGATCGCCGAGGATCGCCGCCGTCGAGCCGACCACCTCGCGGTCACCGGAGCGCAGCCGCACCGCCCGGTTCGCCGCCTCGCCGAACGCGCGCCACGGGCCGAGCACGAACCCGGCGGCCGAAGTGTTGTCCGCGACCACATCGGTGTGGGTGAACCGGAAATCCCGGTACCGGGAGTCGATGATCTCGATCGCCGGCGCCATCGCGTCCACAGCGGACTCCACGTCGAACGCGGGGTCGGTGAGGTCGACATCGCGGGCCAGCCGGTAAGCGACCTCCGGCTCCACCTTCGGATGGATGAAGCCCGCCAGCGAGACCTCCCCGCCGTCGGCGACTCGCATCGTGTCGGTGAGCCTGCCCACGATCACTTCGGACACGCCCATCTGCGCCATCTTCGCCTTGCTGGTCAGCCCCAGCTTCACCCCGATCACCCGTTCGCCGCGACTCTCCCGGCGGGCCATCAGCGCGGCCTGGATCGCGTACGCGTCGGCGATGTCGAACTGGTGATCGTCGGCGAGACTCGGCGTGTCCACCCGCGACGTCTGCGCGGTGTCCAGCCGCTCGGCGAGCGCCGAGATCTCCTCGGTGGCCGTCATGCGCCGCTCCGTACCAGGTCGAGTGCGATGTCCACGATCATGTCCTCCTGCCCGCCGACCAGCTTCCGCCTGCCGACCTCGGTGAGAATCCGCCGGGTGTCCAGTCCGTAGCGGGTGGCCGCGCGCTCGGCGTGCAGCAGGAAACTCGAGTACACCCCGGCGTAGCCGAGGGTCAGCGTCTCGCGGTCCACCTGGACCGGCCGCTCCCGCAGCGGGCGGACCAGATCGTCCGCCGCGTCCTGCAACGCGAACAGGTCCGCGCCGTGCTCCCAGCCGAGCAGGTCGGCGACCGCGACGAACGGCTCGGCCGGGCAGTTGCCCGCTCCCGCGCCCTGTCCGGCCAGCGCGACGTCCACCCGGTAAGCGCCGTGCTCGACCGCGGTCACGCTGTTCGCCACCGAAAGGGAGAGGTTCTCGTGCGCGTGGATGCCGATCTCGGTCCGAGGGTCGAGCACCTGCCGGTACGCGTCGATCCGCTCGGCGACCCCGTTCATCGTCAGCCGCCCGCCGGAATCGGTGACGTACACGCAGTGCGCACCGTAGGACTCCATCAGCCTGGCCTGCTCGGCGAGCGCCACCGGCGGGGAAAGGTGGCTCATCATCAGGAATCCGGACACGTCCATGCCCTGTTCGCGGGCCCAGGCGATGTGCTGCGCGGCGACGTCGGCCTCGGTGCAGTGGGTGGCGATCCGCACGCTGCGCACCCCGAGGTCGCGGGCGCGGCGCAACTGTCCGATCGTCCCGATGCCGGGCAGCAGCAACGTCGTCAGTATGGCGTTCTCGATCACCTCCGCGGCCGCGGTGATCCACTCCTCGTCGGTGTGCGCGCCGAATCCGTACGTCGCGCTGGACCCGCCGATCCCGTCGCCGTGCGCGACCTCGATCGCCGCCACGCCCGCCTTGTCCACGGCGGACACGATCCGCCGGACCTGGTCCACTGTGTACGCGTGCCCCATCGCGTGCATGCCGTCGCGCAAGGTCACGTCCTGGAGGTAGACCTTCATCCGAGCCACCCCCTCAGTTCGGCGATCCGCTCGGCCGTGCGCAGCGCCGCCGAGGTCATGATGTCGAGATTTCCCGCGTAATCCGGCAGATAGTGGGCCGCGCCGAGCACTTCGAGGAACACCGAGACCTTGAGCCCGGAGACCTCCCGGCCGAGCTCGGGCACCCACTGCCGTCGCACCGGGTCGAACTGCACTTCCTGTTTCAGCGTGTAGCCCGGTACGTACTCGCGCACCCGTTCGGCCATCTGCCGGACCGACGCCGCGATCTTCTCCCGGTCCGGCTCCCCCTCGACCAGGCAGTACACCGTGTCCCGCATGACGATCGGCGGGTCGGCCGGGTTCAGCACGATGATCGCCTTGCCCATCGCGGCGCCGCCGACCTCGCGGATGGCGGCCGCGGTGGTTTCGGTGAACTCGTCGATGTTCGCCCTGGTTCCGGGCCCTGCCGAGCGGGACGAAATGGAGGCGACGATCTCCGCGTACGCGACCGGGGCGACCGAGGAAACCGCGGCCACGACCGGGATCGTGGCCTGTCCGCCGCAGGTCACCATGTTCACGTTCGGCGCGGCGAGATGCTCGTCCAGATTCACCGGCGGCACCACGAACGGGCCGAGCGCGGCGGGGGTCAGGTCGACCATCAGCTTGCCGTGCGCCTCGGCCACCTCGGCGTGCCGCCGGTGCGCACCGGCCGAGGTCGCGTCGAAGATCACCCGTACGTCGGCGAACTCCGGAAGCGCGGCGAGGCCGTCGATACCGCCGTGGGTGGTGGCCACCTTGAGCCGGGCCGCCCTGGCCAGCCCGTCCGAGGCCGGGTCGATACCCGCCATCGCGGCCATCCGCAGCGTCTTCGACAACCGCAGCACCTTGATCATCAGATCGGTGCCGATGTTGCCGGAGCCGATGACGGCGACCGGAACCGTTGCTGTCACTGAGTCTCCTCCTCGATCACCGCGTCGACCTCGCCTAGTCCGTCCAGGCGCAGCCGGAACCGGCCCGCGCCCGTGACCGGCACCATCGGGCCGAGCGCCCCGGACATCACCACATCGCCCGCGCGTAACGGCTGCTCACGGGCGGCCAGCTCGCGAGCCAGCCACGCGACCGCGACCACCGGCGAGCCGAGGCAGGCGTGGCCCGCGCCGAACGACACCGGTTCACCGTCCAGTTCCAAGGTCATCCCGGTCGCGGCGAGATCCCGGCCGGTCAACGAGACCGGGGCGCAGCCCAGCACCACCGCGCCACTGGACGCGTTGTCCGCCACCGTGTCCACGATGGAGAGATCCCAGGCATCGATCCGGGAGTCCACGATCTCGATCGCGGGCAGCACGAACTCCGTCGCCCGCAGCACGTCGGCGACCGAGGCGCCCGGCACGTCCAGATCGCGGCCGAGCACGAACGCGATCTCGCCCTCGGCGCGGGGTTGCAGGAGCCGCCGGTACGGAACGGGTTCGGTGTGCGCGTACAGCATGTCGTCGAAGAGCACGCCGAAGTCCGGCTGGTACACGCCGAACTGCCGCTGCACCGAAGGCGCGGTCAGCCCGATCTTCGCCCCGGCCACCCTGGCGCCCGCCGCGACCCGCTCGTCACGCAGCCTGCGCTGCACCGCATAGGCCGCGTCGACATCTTGCGCGCCCAGGAATTCCCGCACCGGCGGGCAGGGGGTCGCGGTGCTCGCCGCGGTCGCGAGCCGGGCGGCCGCCGCCTCGATCGGCGCGGTCACAGCCGCACGCACACATTCGTCGGCTCGGTGTAGAAGTGCAGCGAAGACGCGCCGCCCTCCCTGCCGATCCCCGAAAGCCCCATCCCGCCGAACGGCGAGCGCAGGTCGCGCAGGAACCAGGTGTTCACCCAGGACATGCCGACGTGCATGGCCTGCGCGACGCGGTGCCCCCGGCGCAGGTCTTGGGTCCATATCGAGGACGCGAGCCCGTATTCGGTGTCGTTGGCCAACGCGATCGCCTCGTCCTCGGTGTCGAACGGGATCAGCGCGGCCACCGGGCCGAAGATCTCCTCGCGCACCGGCCGGTCCTTGTTGGTCAGGCCGGTCCACAGGGTCGGCTCCAGCCACGAGCCACCGTCGAGTTCCGGGCCGAGCTCGGGAATCCCGCCGCCGGTCAGGGTTTCGGCGCCGGCCTCCTCGGCCAGCACGAGGTAGTCCAGGACCTTGCGCCGGTGTTCCGGCGAGATGAGCGGGCCGGTCGTAGTCAGCTCCGCCGACGGGTCACCGAGCCGCAGGCCGCGCGCCCGCTCCACCAGCCCGGCCGCCACGTCTTCGAACACCGAGCGCTGCACGTACACCCGCTCGGTGCACAGGCAGACCTGCCCGGTGTTCGCGAACACCGACCGGGTCAGCCCGGCGAGCGTCTCGTCGAGATCGGCGTCCCCGAACACGATGGCGGCGTTCTTCCCGCCGAGTTCGAACGACACCGGCCGGACCCGGGGCGCGACCGTGCGCATCACCTGGGTGCCGGTGGCCGACGAGCCGGTGAACGTCACCCCGTCGATGCCGGGGTGCTCGGTCAGGTACTGCCCCGCCGAATCTCCGCCGAACCCGTGCACGACGTTGTAGGCACCCGCGGGCAAACCGACCTCGGCCAGTACCTCGGCCAGCAGGGTCGCGGTGGAAGGGGTCTGGTCGCTCGGCTTGACCACGACCGCGTTGCCACAGCCGAGGGCGGGCGCGACCTTCCAGGTCAGCAACAGCAGCGGCAGATTCCACGGCACGATCACCGCGACCACGCCGAGCGGTTTGCGCACCGCGTAGTTCAGTGCCTGCGCCCCACCGGGCAGATCGGTGACGAACGATTCCTGGCCGGCGGCCGCGATCACGTCGGCGAACGTGCGGAAGTTCGCCACCGCGCGGGCCACGTCCAGTTCGCGAGCCTGGGTGACCGGCTTCCCGGTGTCCGCGACCTCGGCCGCGACGAACTCCTCGAACCGGGCCTCGATCCGGTCGGCCGCCCGGCTCAGCAACGCGGTCCGCTCCCGCACCGGAGTGTCGGCCCAGCCGTTGTGCAACGCGGCGCGGGCGCCGGTGACCGCGCGGTGCACCAGCTCCCGGCCGGCCTCGTGCACCCGGGCGAACTCCGCGCCGGTCGCCGGATCGACCGCCGGGAACCCCGGTCCGTCCGGCTCGGCGAACTCACCGTCCACGAAGTTGCGGATCCACCGCACTGACTGCGTCATGCCGTTCACTCTGGCGGGCCGCGCCATGCGGAACAAATGCGTATCCGCTCGTTGGGTATACCCGAAAAGGCATACCGAAGTTGACCTCCTGGCGCCGGTTCCCGGGCCGCAACGGAGAACACGCGTGATCAGACGGACGACACGCGTGATTCGACGGACGACACGGGGCACGGAGCCGACGCCGCGTGTCGTCCATCCAGGCGTGGCGAGATATACCTGTTCAGGCATGGCAGACCGGCAATTCGGCATTTGTGGCCTATGCCTCACGGTGTCAGGCTTCTGCCCAATCGCCGGCAGCCGCGCTCGGCTGTCGCCCGAGTCGATTGGGTTTTCGCAGATGAACGCACCCGCGCCCCGCAGAATCGCCGCCGCCACGCTCGCCGGGACCACTCTCGAGTGGTACGACTTCTTCCTTTACGGCACCGCGTCCGCGCTGATCTTCAACAAGCAGTTCTTCCCCTCGCTGAGCCCCACGGTCGGCACCCTCGCCGCGTTCAGCACCTTCGCCGTCGGGTTCATCGCCCGCCCGCTCGGCGGCCTGGTGTTCGGCCACTTCGGCGACCGGATCGGCCGCAAGTCCACGCTGGTGGTGTCGCTGATGCTGATGGGCGTCGGCTCCACGCTGATCGGGTTGATCCCGAACTTCGAGGCGATCGGTATCTGGGCGCCGATCCTGCTGGTCGCGATGCGGATCGTGCAGGGCATCGGGCTCGGCGGGGAGGGCGCTGGAGCAACCCTGATGTCGATGGAGCACGCGCCCGCCGATCAACGGAACCGGTACGCCGGGTTCCCGCAGATGGGCACCCCCGCCGGTCTGGTGCTGGCGAATCTGCTGTTCCTCGGCAGCAGCGCGGTGATGCCGGCGAGCGCGTTCGCCGCGTGGGGCTGGCGGATTCCGTTCCTCCTGAGTTTCGTGCTGGTCGCGATCGGACTGATGATCCGGCTGAAGATCACCGAATCGCCGTCGTTCACCCAGGTGACTCGGAACGACAAGGTGGTCCGGTTCCCGCTCGGCGCGGCGCTCAAGGTCGGCTTCGGCAGGCTCGCGCTGACCCTGCTGGTCGGCGTCGCGAACTCGGCGGTCGCCTATGTGTTCATGGTCTTCACCCTGTCCTACGGAACCCAGAACCTGCACTACGACCGGCAGTTCCTGATCCTGTCGGTGACCGGAGCGGCCGCGCTGTGGTTCGCCACCATTCCGATCTGGACGCGGATCGCCGACCGCCACGGCAGGCGCACCATGTTCGTCGCCGGGTCGGCCGCGCTCCTGCTGTGGTGCCTCGCGTTCTTCCCGTTGCTGAACACCGGGAACACCGGGCTCGCGATGCTCGCACTGGCAGGCATGGGCCTGGTCGTCCCGATCACCCACTGCGTGCAGGGCGCGATCATCGCGGACACCTTCCCGGTCAACGTCCGGTTCTCCGGTATGTCACTCCTTCTGCAGGGCGGCGCGATCCTGGGCGGCGGGCTCGCCCCGATGATCGCCACCGCGGTGCTCAACACCACCGGCTCGACCACCGGCATCACCTGGTACCTGGCCGCGATCTGCGGTGTCAGCATGGTCAGCGCGATGGCGTTGTTCCGCCTGCTCCCTTCCCGTGCCGAGGAATCCACAGTGGACGGACCTCGCGACCGCGACGCTGTTCCGCTGTCCGTGAACACCCACCCGGCGAGGCTCGACGATCATTAGAGTCCGTTGCATGCCGGTCACCACGCGCACGGTCGAGTACCCCGCCGACGGACTGCCGATGGTCGGGCACCTCGCGCTCCCGGAAGGCACCGACCGCCGTCCCGCGGTGCTGATCGGGCCGGAAGGGCCGGGACTCAACGACTTCCAGCGACGCCGTGCCGACGCCCTGGCCGAGTTGGGGGTACGTGGCGCTGGCCTTCGACATCAACGGCGGGCGATGGTTCTCGGACCCCGACGAGATGCTGGCGTATGCGATGCCCCTGCTCGCCGACCCGGACCGCATGCGGGAGATCGGTCACGCGGCCCTCGACGTGCTGCGGTCCGAGCCGCGGACCGACCCGGACCGGATCGGCGCCATCGGCTACGGCACCGGCGGCGCGATCGCACTGGAACTCGGCAGGGACGGCGTCGACCTGCGGGTGATCGGGACGGTCAACGCGCTGACCACGGGACGTCCGGGCGAAGCGGCGCGCATCCGCTGCCCGGTCTGGGCCGGAGTCGGCTCGGAAGACCCGATCATGCCGCCCGCGCAGCGGGAGGCGTTCACCGCCGAAATGCAGGAGGCCGGCGTCGACTGGCGGCTCGTGGTCTACGGCGGCGCCCAGCACGCCTTCCACCACCCCACGGTCGACCACACCGTGCTCCCGGGCGTGGTTCACCACGCGAGGCACGCGGAGCGGGCGTGGCGCGACGTCCTCGGGCTGCTCGACGAATGCCTGCCCGTGGTCAGCCCAGCTTGAGCCATCCCAACGCGAGTGCGACGACGAATCCGCTCGCCAGGACGACGAGAACACCGATGAGGATCAGCCAGGCGATGGGCATCGCCTTGGAGGGCATCGGTTGCGGATGCGAAAGCCCTGACGTCTGAGCCGAGTCGGGCGGGGTGTCACCCGGCGAGACACCACCTCCGGGTTCGCGATGGGTTTTCTCGGGTTCCGGGTCGGGCGGCTGGGCTGTCATCGCCGGTACTCCTTCGGTCGGTCTCACCCTGCGGGTACCCGAACGCGAGCGTCGAAACCCTGTCAGCCGAGTTGCGGACGATCGTCCGGGAATCCGATGGGCAGCTGGTACATCCCGCGGGCGGTGCGGCCACCGCCCAGCCAGCCGTGGAAGTGGATATGGCCGTCGACGACGTCGGCCCCACCCGGCGCGTCGACCTTGCCGCCGAGCAGGTCTGTGGACAGGAACGGGGAGCCGGCTTTCACGAACGGCCCACTCAACGCGGGCGCGGAGGCATATCCCGTGTGGTAGCCGGAACTCTGGAACGTGTCGGCGGAGTAGAACAGGAAGTACCGGCTCGCCGTCTTCACCACCGACGGCGCCTCGACCACCGCGTTCTCCGACGCGAGATCGGCACGCAGGAGCTCGATCCGCGGGCCGTCCGGTGTCCGCCCGTCGGCGAGTAGCTTCTGCGACCAGATCGCGGCCGGAGGCCCCACCGCCGCGCCGTCGCTCTTGTAGATCAGGTACCGCGAGCCGTCCGAGTCCACGAAGGTCTGCGGGTCGATGTCACCGCCGTCTCCGGGGACGCAGATCAGTGGGCCGTCACCGGCAGGCGTGTACGGTCCTTCGACCTTCGCGGCGGTCGCGACGCCGATGCACATCTCGCCTCCGGGCGCCACCGCCGCCGAAAGTAGAGCAGGAACGTCCCGTCGGAAAGCCGGGTCACATCGGGTGCCCAGAAACCGCCGTCCGGCTTCGCCCACTTCGGTACGGCCGCCAGAGCGTCGCCGACCACCCGCCATGGACCTTCCGGCGCCGGAGCGTGCGCGTAGGGCACTCTCACCGCACCGGTGCTCGTCGAGAAGGCGAAGTAGCCGGAGTCGGTCTTGACGATGTCGGGGTCCGGGAAGTCCTGCTCGATGAGCAGCTGTGGCGTGCCGATCGCGACGGCGGGAGGCGAGGCGACGAATGCCATGGCCACGAGGAGGATCATGAGGCGGTACATGAACTTCATGACCGATTCTGTGGACGGGACGATGCGGTCGGCAGCGTCACCGGGGCCCTGCCACCGGGAAGCGTGTACTTGGTCGTTCACCCGGTCCCGCGGGGTTCATCCGCGCATCTTCGGGTAGTCGACCAATCGTAAGCATGTGCGTATCATAAGCGCACATGATCAAAAGTAAGTGGATCCCCGGCCACGACGCTGACTTCTCCGGAGACGTGCTGGTCAGCGTCACCGCGTTGACACTCGACGGCTTCCGGAGCACTCCGGGCGCCTACCGGGCGGGTTACCTGCTCGGCCGCGAGTGGCCCCGGCTGCCCGGCGCGGTCGGCCAGTGGCTGTGGGCCGAACCGCTGCGGCGGCGGTTGGGCTCGGTCTCCGTGTGGCGCGACCATGACGGCTTGCGCGGTTTCGTCGGGTTGCCGGCACACGTCGCGATCATGCGCAAGTACCGCGAGCTCGGCACCACCCGCGCTACCACCTGGCACGCCACCGGCGTCGATGCGCGACTCATCTGGCACCGGGCCGACCGCTGGTTGAGCCGTCGACAGACGGAAGCCGATGCGGCTGAGGGACCACGGCGGTGTGGTCGCGGTGAATGACCAGGTCGTCTCGGAAACTACTTCGGCGTTCTGCTCGCCTCGCCTCCGTTTGCCCCAAGCCTCGGCGGGTAAGCGCGGTACACGACGACAAAGGAGGCATCGTGCTACGCCGAGACCGCCGCGTCCTGCAGAAGATCGAGGAAGACCTGACCGCGAGCGATCCCGACCTCATGGCCGCCTTCGACCAGGTGAAGCCATCCGCGAACGTCCAGGCCTGGTGGGTCGTGCTCGTCGTCGCCGACGTCACCGCGATCCTGATGATCATGGTGGGCCTCTTCAGCGACAGTGGTCTCGTGTTCCTCGGCGGAGTCGCCGCCGCGAGCGCACTCGTGTGGACGCACACCACGTTCCGGACGAAGCCGGCCGACTCCGTGGATCGAAGTGGTTCCGAGCCCTGACCACGGTCTCAGCCCTTGTGGTGACGAACCACGGCGACGGGACAGGGCGCGTGGTGGACCATGGCTCGGCTGACCGATCCCAGCAAAGCACGGCGGAGTGGCCCACGGCCGTGACTGCCGACGACGAGCAGCGCGGCACCCTCGGCTTGCTCCGCCAGCGCATGGGCGGGCCGGTCGACGGCGATCACCCGGTGGACGCGGACGTCCGGATACCGTTCCCGATATCCGGCCAGTGATTCGTCGATCAGGGGCCTTCCCCGTTCCTCGATGATTTCCCTGTCGTGCTCGGTGGGAGTCACCGCCATCGCTTCGAGCGGAAGATCGGACCAGACGTGCAAGGCCACCAGGGCGCAGCCGTGCCGGTCGGCGAAGTCGTAGGCGAATCCGATGGCTTCCCTGCTGGTCTCGGATCCGTCGACGCCGACCACGACCTTGCGATCGCCGTCCGCCGGCGGATCGTCACCGGCGCGCACCACCACGATGGGCCGGTGGTACTCGTGCAGGAGTTCGTCGGCCGTCGAGCCGACCAGCAGCCTGGGCAGCGCGGTGAGCCCCGACGACCCGACGACCAGCAGCTCCGCGTTTTCCGCGGCGCCGGCCAGCGCGTCGGCTGCGCGGCCGGACAACAGCCGGGTCGAAACGGCCAGATCCGGCCAGTCCCGGCGGCATTCCTGCGCGATGTCGCCGAGCATGGCTTCGGCGTGCCGCTGTGCCGTTTCCTGACCGGCTTCGAGGAACCCCGGTCGCGGCCACGCCCCGCCCGGGACCGCCTCAGGCACGGGCGGAAACCCGACGACCTGGGCGACGACCAATCCGCAGCCGCGGACAGCGGCTTCCCCCGCGGCCCAGCGCACGGCCTTCCGTGCTTCTTCGGAGCCGTCATAGCCTGCGACAACGGCTCCCTTGTCCATTGTGGATTCCGGTGCTGACATCACTGCTCACGTCCTGCCGGTCGGACACATGAGGGGCTCCGGGCGTGACGAGCCGTCCGGCGGCGAGCCGGTTCAACTCCGGGACCAGGTGGTCGAGCGCACCGACGATCACCAGGATCGGCGGAGTCGAGGACGACCGGGACGGTCATGGCGTCACTTCCAGACTGCGCGGGCCTTGACAACGCGAGTAGTACCACGTGCGGCGGTCACCGAAACCTCGAGCGGCCGAGGCGCCGGTTCTACCGGTGCTCGTCAGGCGAGTGCCGCGATCAGTCCGATGGCCAGCGCCGTCCGTTCCGGGATGTGCCGCACGAGGATGTGTTCGTCGCGTGCGTGGGCGCCGCCTCCGACGGCGCCGAGCCCGTCCAGCACCGGGCGGCCCAGCGCGGACACGAAGTTGCCGTCGCTCGCACCTCCCACGGCGGTCTCCTCCAGCTCCCAGCCCTCTTCGGCGGCCACCTTCCGAGCGGTCGCGAACAGCGCCCGTGACGGGTCGTTCGGTGTCATCGGCGGCCGGTTCCACTCGCCTTCGACCGAGACGGTCACGCGAGGATCGGTGGTTTCCAGCCCGGCGAACACCTTGTCGATCCGATCCATTTCGGACGGTTCGGCGACGCGCACGTCGACACCGCAGTTCGCGCCGCCCGCGGTGACGTTACGACCGGTACCGCCGGAAATGGTGCCGACGTTGACCGTGGTCCCGAGTTCGCGCGAACCCGCGGACGCCAGCTGTCCGACGATCTCGGCGAGGGCGTGGATCGCGCTCGCTCCCGCGTACGGGTCCAGTCCCGCGTGCGCCTCGACGCCGGTGGCGGTCACGTCGAACAGGCCGACCCCTTTGCGCGCGGTCTTGAGCTTCCCGTCCAGCGACGCCTCGAAGACGAGCGTCGCCAGCGCGCCTTCACTGGCCGCTTCGATGTACGGCCGCGAGTGGGGGCTGCCGATCTCCTCGTCGCCGTTGAAGAGGAACTTGACCGACGGATGCGGAAGGCCGAGTTCGCGGAGGCCTCGCAGCGCCCAGACCGACTGCACCAGACCGAGTTTCATGTCGAACGCGCCCGGCCCGGTGACGCGGCCGTCCTCGTCGGCGTAGGGCCACCTGGCGAGTGTGCCGGTCGGCCAGACCGTGTCGTAGTGACTCAGCAGCAGCACCGTTCCCGGCACCGTCCCCGCATAGCTCAGTTCCAGCACGTCGCCCCGAAGCGTGTCGGTGTGCCGGGACTCGGTGTCGGGTGCGCCGAGACGGTCGAAGACCCAGGACCGGATGGTGTCGAGGCCTTTGTCCAGCATCGGCTTGTCGTAGCTGTGCGTCTCCAGTTCGACGACGGTCCGCAGATCGTCGAGCATGGCGGGCAGTGCCTGCCGGGACCAATCCTTGTGTGACAAGAGAATTCCTTCCTAGCGAACGGGGGCGCCGGGGCCGAGCGGAATGCCGAACACCCAGAACACGAAGAACAGCAACGTCCACACCACCAGCAGGGTGAAGGCGAGCGGGACCGTCATCGAGAAGAGCGTGCCGATCCCCGCCGAACGCCGGTAGCGCTGCAGGAAACCCAGCGCCATCACGAAGTACGGGCTCATCGGGGTGATCGCGTTCGTGCACGAGTCCGCGATGCGGTACAGCGCCTGCGTGGTCTCCGGCGGGATGTCCAGCAGCATCAGCATCGGCACGAACACCGGTCCGATCAGCGCCCACTGGGCGGAGCCGCTGGTGACGATCAGGTTCACCAGGGTCACCACGACGAGGATGCCCAGCATGATGACCGGCCCGGAGACACCGGCGGATTTGAGCAGACCGGCGCCGTTGATCGCGGTGATCTCGCCGATGCCGGTCCATTTGAAGTAGGCCAGAAACTGGGAGATGGCGAAGAACAGCACCAGGATCGGCGCCATCTCGCGGAATCCGTGTGCCATGAACCCGGGGATGTCGCGGCTGCTGGTCACCGTCCCGGCGACCTTGCCGTAGGCCCAGCCCGCGGCCAGGAAGCCGAGCGCGAGGAAGATCGAGATGGAGGTCAGCAACGGTGACTCGATGATGCTCCCGCCCTTGCCGCGTAAGGGCGACGACGCGGGCAGCACCGCCAGCACCAGGGCGGCCACGAAGACGGCCAGCGCGATGAGCGCGGCGACCAGGCCCCGTCGTTCCTGACGGCTGAGCTGCAGCGAGCCGAGATCGTCCTCCTGCGCGTCGTCATCGACGGGCATCGCTTCGGCTCGCCGCGCGAGGACCTTCTCGGTCACGAGCGTGATCACGGCGGCCAGCACGACCGACGAGGCGAGCGAGAAGAAGTAGTTGGCCAGCGGGGTGACCGAATAGGCCGGATCGATCGTCTGTGCCGCCGCCGTGGTCAGCCCGGACAGGATGGCGTCGGTCGGCGTGATCAGCGGGCTCGCGTCGTAACCGGCGGAGATGGACACGAACGCGACCACGATGCCCAGGATCGGGCTGCGTCCCACCGCACGAAAGGCCAGGGCTCCCAACGGGATCAGCACGACGTAGGCCGCGTCGGACGCGACGTGGGACACCATTCCGGTGAACGCCAGCGCGAAGGTCACCCACCTCGGCGAAACCTTCGAAACGCCGGACCGGAGCACGGCCGCGAGCACACCGGATCGCTCGGCGACCGCCACGCCGAGCATCACCACGAGGATGGTGCCCAGCGGCGGGAACGACGTGTAGCTCTTGACCGCGTCGGTCACCATCATCCGCACGCCGTCGGCGGACAGCAGGTTCTTCGCCTCGACCGGTTTGCCCGTGGCGGGGTTCACCGCCGACACCCCGGCCGCGCTCAGCCCCCAGCTGGCCAGTGCCAGCACCGCGCTCAGGATGACGAAGAGCCAGAACGGGTGCGGCAGCTTGTTGCCGAGCCGCTCGACGCCGTCGAGCGCGCGCAGCAGGAGGTTCATCGGACGTGAGGTCGTTCTGGCCTGGCTGGAACTCACCGGCGCGGCTCCTTCCTGATCGGAGGCCCATTACAAACTCAGACGAACGAATAGTGCAACCCTGAACTGAATTCTGCACGGATCAGTCATCAAGTATGGCCATATGACTGATACAGTCAGCCGATGTTGACCGAACCCGACCTCGACCTGATCGCCGCGCTGCAGATCGCCCCGCGCGCCTCGGTCGCGACGCTCGCCGAGGCGCTCGACGTCTCCGCCAGCACGGTGGGACGACGGCTGGTCCGCCTCGAGGAACAGCGGATCCTCCGGGTGATCGGCCAGGTCGAGTGGACGGCAAGGGCGCGCGGGAATCCTCGGCATGTCTGGGTCACGACCGAACCGGGCGCATCCGGTTCGGCGGCGAAGGCGCTCGCACGGTTTCCCGAAGTGCAGCTCGCGGCGGAGACGGCGGGCCGGTCGGACGTCTACCTGGCCGTGCACGTTCCGGACCGAGCCGAGGCGCGCGAGCTGCTCGCGGAGCGCATCCCCGGCGTGCCGGGCGTGGCGGGGACCCACTCGGAGCTGGTGCTGCGGGCACTGACCAGGGCCGATTCCTGGCGCCTGCACCGGCTGAGCGAAGACCAGCAGCGGATCTTGTCCCGCGAACAGGTGGTGCCGGCCGCGCCGGACGGCTTCGACGCCGACGACGTGGGCCCGGACGAACGACGGCTCATCGGGCTCCTGGCCGGGAACGGGCGGATCACCGCGGCCGAAGCGGGCCGGAGCCTCGGCATCAGCCAGTCCACCGCGTATCGGCTGATCCAGTCGACCTTGCGGCGCGGCATCGTCCGGCCGCGCGTCGAGGTGGAACCCGCGCAGCTCGGCTACGAACTGGAAGCGGTCATCGCGCTGACCATCACCCCGGGCGCCATCCAGGCCGTCGCCGGGGAACTGGCGCGGCATCCGTCGGCGCGGTACGTGTCGATCGTCGCCGGCACCGCTTCGGTCATCCACCAGGGCGTGTTCCGGAACGAGGACGAAATGGCCGACTTCCTCACCAGGGACCTCGCCCCCTTACCCGGGATCACCGCACTGCAGGTCTCCGTGGTGTTGCGCATGCTGCGCCGGTACTGGCTGTACCGGGAGGACGGCAGGTTCGCCGTCATCGACGAGCCGTCGTGACCGACGGCGACGACGCCAGGGGAACCAGCAGGCGCGGCGATCCGGTGCCGTCGGCGGGCACGGACCAGATGTCGCTTTCCTTGCCGTCCGCGCGCGGCAGTCCATAGGCGATCGTGTCGTTGTCGAGCCAGACCACCTGGTCGTCGATGCTGCGCGCCTCCGCGAGCGGGGTTTCCCGCATCGTGGTCAGGTCCAGCACATGCTCCCGCCAGGGCCGGACGTCGCCGTCGGCCACCCGCTTCTTGAACGCGAGTTTCGTGCCGTCCGGCGACAACGACGGGCATTCCGCGTTTTCCCGCAGGGTGCGCGCCTTCCACGCCTCGTTGTCGCCCTCCACGAGATAGGTCCGCCCGCCGGTGGCGACCGTGGCGAAGAACGTCCGCTCGTCGGCCGCGAACGTGACGCCCCAGTAGTTGACGTCCTCGCCCCGGTGGACCGCGTCCCCGATCCGCAGCGGGATGCCCTCGATGTTGCTCGAGAGCTCGTTCCGTTCGCGGTCCATGATGGCCGTACGCGTCGAGAAGGTGCCGGGCGTGGAGTACGAGTCACCGGTGACGAACGTGGTCCAGCTCCCCATCCGGCCACCGGGTGAGAGCTTCGCGCGGTTGGGGATGCCAGGGACGTCGACGCGCTTGACCTCGCCGAGCGCGGAGTCGACGAATTTGGCGACCGCGCCCGGCAGCGGAGTGGGTTCCTTCGCCAGGCACAATCCGCCGTCCACCGCCGTGTAGAACCGCTCGCAGCCGAGCAAACTGATCCGCCGCGGGCCCCCGGGTTCGAACACGGGGACCGACGCGACGTTCCCGTACCCAGGCCCCGGCGCGCCGTTGCGGAACAGCAGCCTCCCCTGCTCCCCCAGTACGACCGGCCCCGAGGCATCCACCGCGACCGCCGCGTCGCCCGTCCGCCGCTCGGGACTGTTCGCCTTCGCCTGCACCACGTACACCACCGAGGCGGCGGCGAGCGCCGCGACACCCGCCAGCGCCACGACGAATTTCACCGGGAGCTTCACCCCGTCCCCTTTCGTTGTCACCGGCAGGTGTACGGGCCCGCTTTGTCGAGGAGTTCCCCGTTGGTGCCGATGATCTCCCAGGAGTAGGTCTTCCCCTTGAGCACCAGCTTCATCACCCCGTGCTTGCCCAGGATCTTTTCGACGCCTTCACGGGCCTTGTAATCGAGATAGAGGCTGTCACCGCCGATACCGGCGATGACCGACCGCACGCCGTTGGCCTCGTCGACATGCCCGTCGACGTCCAGCGGCTTCGTCCGCTCGTAATGGTGATCGTGACCGGCGAACACGACGTCCGCCTTCGCCCTGGCCAGCTCGTTCCACAACGGCGCGATGCTCTTCGCGTCGCCGGAGTTCCCGGAGTTGAACCGTGGGTGGTGCCAGTACCCGGCGATACAGGACTTCTTCGTTTTCGCGAGGTCCTTGCGCAGCCATGCCACCTGCTCGGCGCCGCCGCCGTTGTACACCGGGTCCGAATCGAGCGCGACGAAATGGAAGGCGCCGACGTCGAAGCTGTAGTACGGCTTCCCCTTCGGTGTCGCGATCTTCCCGAAGTACTGTTTGTACCCCGCCAGCTCGTTGTTCCACTCGTGGTTGCCCGGCGTGGGTTTGGTGATCTTCTTGAACGCGCCCCACGTCTTGTCGTAGTAGGTACGGAACTCCTCGATCGTTCCGTCGACGTATTGGTTGTCGCCGACCGTCAGCACGTACCGGGGGTTGATCTTGCGCACCAGCTCCGCCGTCCGCTGGTGCTCCGACGGCAGTTCCGCCTTGGCGATGTCGCCGGCGAGCGCGATGACGATGCCGTCGGACGCCGTCGGCCGGGTGGACGCCTTCACCGGCGCGGTCGATCCGGACAGGTTCCCCGCCGCGTCCCGTGCCCGCACCGCGTACTGGAAGTCGAAACCCGACGCCAGGGACGTGTCGGTGTAGGAAGGCGTCGCGGACCGGCCGATCACGTTGCCGTTGCGCAGGACTTCGTACTCGGTGACCCCGACGTTGTCGGTGGACGCGGTCCAGCCGAGCGTGATGCTCTCGGTGGTGGAGGACGCCTGCCGGAGCCCGGTCGGCACCGACGGCGGCTGGATGTCGCCGTCCCCGGTCCGGACGCCGTAGACCTCCAGTTCCCACAGTGAGTACCCGTAAACGGTCGCCCGCGCC
Organism: Amycolatopsis sp. TNS106; assembly: GCF_019330265.1. Lineage (NCBI taxonomy): Bacteria > Bacillati > Actinomycetota > Actinomycetes > Pseudonocardiales > Pseudonocardiaceae > Amycolatopsis > Amycolatopsis sp. TNS106. Next base: position 1,987,601 of record NZ_CP024972.1, read on the forward strand.
GTGCCGTGGATCCGGACGTGCCGGGCGGAGGTGTTCAGGTCGGTGAACTCGTCGAGGCCGCCGTCGCCGCCCACGACGGTTTTGACGTCCCGCCAGTTCTGGCCGTCGTCGGATGCTTGGACCTGATAGTCCTTCGCGTGGGCCGTTTCCCAGAACACCTTGATCCGGCTGATGTCCGCCGGACCGCCGAGGTCCACGGCGATCCACTGTGGATCACCCTCCAGACTCGCCCATCGGGTCGTCGAATCGCCGTCGACGGCGAGTGCGCCACCGAAACCCTCGCTCTCCACGGAGGAGGCCGTGGTCCGTTTGTTGACCGACAGCAAGGATTCCGCCGTAGCGCCGGAAGCCGTCACGGGCTGAGCGAGCAGGACGATCGCCGCGATCGCGGCGGTGCCCGGCTTCACCATTCGATTCACCTGTACTCCTGGATGGGTCTACGGCGCGTTTCATGTTGAGGGGCAAGCAATGTGTCATGTCCTGACTAACGGCTACCTTCGGGTTCCATCGAGCCGAAGGGCAAACGTGTCTTGTCGGGCCGGGGGCGCTTCTGTCCAGGACCACACGGCGGCTGTGTCGCGAAACCTCGGCACGTTCGCCCTTCGGACCCGATAGCCCGAATCGCCACTCACGACACCGGGTCCGGTGCCGCGTACGGCACCGGACCGCGGCCGTCAGCGGCAGGTGTACGGTCCCGCCTTGTCGAGCACGTTCCCGTTGGTGTCGTGGATTTCCCAGGAGTAGGACTTCCCGTTCAGCGTCAGCTTCATCACCCCGTGCTTGGCGAGGATCTTCTCCACCCCTTCACGTGCCCTGTAGTCCGTGTAGAGGTAGTCGCCACCGATGCCGGCGATGACCGACCGCACGCCGTTGGCCTCGTCGACGTGGCCGTCGATGTTCAGTGGCTTCGTCCGCTCGTAGTGATGGTCGTGCCCGGTGATCACCATGTCCGCCTTCACCCTGGCCATCTCGTTCCACAGTGGCGCCATCTGCTTCTTGTCCCCGGAGTTCCCCGAGTTGAAGCGCGGGTGGTGCCAGTACCCGATGACGCAGGCCTTGGTGTTCTTCGCCAGGTCGTTGCGCAGCCAGGTCACCTGATCGGACCCGCCGCCGGTGTAGATCGGGTTCGAGTCCATCGCGACGAAGTGGAAGTCACCGATGTCGTAGCTGTAGTACGGCAAGCCCTGCGGGTACGCGATCGAGCCGAAGTACTCCTTGTAGCCACGGAGCTGGTCGTCCCATTCGTGGTTGCCGGTCGTGGGCTTGGTGATGCTCTTGAACTTGCCCCACGTCTTGTCGTAGTGCGAGCGGTATTCCGAGATGGTGCCCTTGTGGTACTGGTTGTCGCCCACGGTCAGCACGTACTTCGGGTTGATCCTGGCGACCTGGTTCGCGGTCCCCTGATGCGTGGAGAACAGCTCCGGGTTGGCGATGTCACCCGCCAGCGCGAGGGTGACGGGGCCGGTGCCGCCCGGCTGGGTCGCGGCCCTGATCGCCGGACTCGCCGCGGAGACGTTGCCCGCCGCGTCCCGTGCCCGCACGGAGTAGCCGAACTCCACTCCGGACGCCAGTCCGCTGTCGGTGTAGGTGGTCGTCGCCGAGGCCCCGACGACGTTCCCGTCGCGGAGCACCTCGTACTCGGTGACCCCGACGTTGTCGGTGGACGCGGTCCAGCCGAGGGTGACGCTGTCCGTCGTGGTGGCGGTCGCGGAGAGACCCGTGGGCACCGTCGGCGCCTGCGTGTCGCCACCGCTCACGCGGTCACCGTAGACTTCCAGCTCCCACAGCGAATAACCGTAGGTCGTGCCGCGCGCCGTACCGTGGACGCGGATATGGCGCGCGGTCGCGTTGAGGCCGAGATGCTCGTCGATACCGCCGTCGCCGCCGACGACCGACTTGATGTCGGTCCAGGTCCGGCCGTCGGCCGAGCCCTGGATCGTGTAGGTCTTGGCGTACGCGACTTCCCAGTTGAGTTTGACCTTGGTGATGGTCGAGGTAGCGCCGAGATCGACGGCGATCCACTGCGGATCGACCATCTCCTCGCTCGCCCACCGGGTCGTGGTGTTGCCGTCGACAGCGTTGGCGCCGCCGAACTCGGCGGCCTCGACCGACGAGGTCGTGGTCGGTTTGCCTGCGGACAGCAGTGATTCCGCTTGCGCGGCGGTACCCGAAGAGATCAAGGGCTGGCCCAGCAGGGCCAGCGTCGCCACCGCGACACCGGCCAGGGGTGTTCTCCGTTTCATGCGAACTCCTCGACGTTGCGGAGTCGGCGAGTACCGGCGGTGGGCGGCGACTGTCAGCCGGAGTCGCTTAGTTAAGTAAGTTTCCTAACGATCGCAGTGTAAAAGGTTCTTAAACTCACAGTCAACGGGTGAACGCGTCGTGCCCGGCATCATTCGATGGCAAGGTCGCGGCCATGGTGACGCTGGATCGGCTCGTGAACGTCCTCGGTGGATACGGGGCGCGGCTGTGGTGCTGCCCGGTGTCGCGCGAGTCGGCCTTGCGCGACGTGGTGATGCACGACGCCGCGGACCCCCGCGACCTGCGCGGGGACGTCTTCCTCGCCGTCGGGACGGACTCGATCGCGACAGCCGTCGACCTGGCCGTCGCTGCGCACGCCTCGGTCGTCCTCGTCCGCGCGTCGGCACCGGACGAGCGCACCGAGACCGGCGACGTCGCCGTGCTGCTGGTGGACCCGGACGTGTCCTGGGGTCAGCTCGCCGGCGTGGTCTACGGGCTCGTCCTGGAAGGCCGCGAGACCGAATCCGGCCGCGGTCCGACCGACCTGTTCGCGCTGGCCGACAGTCTGGCGGACGCGCTCGGCAGCGCGGTGACCATCGAGGACCGGCTCTCCCGGGTCCTGGCCTACTCCAGCAGGCAGCACCTGGCCGACCGGGCGCGGCTGGAGACGATTCTCGGCAGGCGTGTCCCGGAGCCGGTCCGCGAACTGTTCGAACGGCGGGGCGTGTTCGGGCACCTGGCGGCATCCGACGAGCCGCTGTTCGTCGAAGCCGATCCCGGACACGGGTTGACCGGGCGCATGGTCGTCGCCGTTCGTGCGGGCCGGGAGATGCTGGGGTCGATCTGGGTGGAATGCGACCGACCGCTGACCGACGTCCTGAGCGCGGTCCTGCGGGACAGCTCGCGCACGGTCGGCCTGCACCTCCTGCGCTCCCGGGCGAGCGCGGACCTGGAGCGGCAGGTCGAATCCGATCTCGTGATCCGGCTGGTGGAGGGGACGCCGGACGCGGCGGCCGTGCTCAGCAGGCTCGGCCTGCCCCCCGGCCGGTTCCGGGTGATCGCCTTGCAGGCCCACATCGGCGACGAACGCCACGCCGCGCTCCTGCTCGCGTTCGAGCGGGCGACCACCGGTTTCGGCTGGTCACGGCCGGGCCGCAGCACGTTGTTCAGCAACACCGTCTACACCGTCCTGCCCGGGGACGACGTCGAGGCGGCCAGGGCGTGGGTGCGTTCGATCCGCGAGGCGCTCCCCCGGCAGGTGACGATGCTGGCCGGGATCGGTGCGGGCGCGAACTCGGCGGAACTGCCGGCCAGCAGGTCGGAAGCCGACGAATGCCTCGCGTTGCACGCCGTGCGGCCGGGCACGAAGTCCGCGATCGCCTACGACGAGGCCTGGGACGACATCCTCGTGCAACGGCTGCGGGCCGCCGCGGCGTCCGGCAGGGCGCCGGCCCGCGGCCCGATCACCGAGTTGCGGCGGCACGACAGCGCCAACGGCACCAGCTACGTCGCGACGTTGCGAGCCTGGCTCGAAGCGCAGGGGGATCTCGCGGAGGCCGCCGAGCGACTGGAAGTGCACCCCAACACGATCCGCTACCGGCTCCGGAAGATGGCGGAGGTGACCGAACTCCGCCTCGACCAGCCCGCGAAACGGCTGGCGATGATCATCGAGCTGGCCGTGTCCGATCCGGCCCCTTGACCGTTCCGGCCAAAACGATCCGCCCGGATTGTCGGAGCCGGACAATCTCCGCCGCCCGGATCCGAGCCATCCTGACCGCGACAGCACCACTCGTGCGGCGGAGGAATTCATGGGCGAGCTCGACCGGATCGACGGCGGCCCGCGTTCGGCGATCGTGATCGGAGCCGGCGTGGTCGGCCTGTCGACGGCGTGGTTCCTGCAGGAACGCGGCGTCGGCGTCACGGTGCTGGATCGCGAAGGCATCGCGGCGGGAGCGTCGTGGGGAAACGCCGGCTGGCTCTCCCCCGGTCTCGCGATCCCGCTCAACGAACCCGGCGTCCTGCGCTACGGACTGCGGACACTGCTCGACCGGCAGGCACCGCTGCACGTCCCGCCGTCCCCCGATCCGCGGCTGTGGTCGTTCCTCGCCCGCTTCGCCGCGAACTGCACCGGACGCTCGTGGACCCGCGCGGTCGAAGCGAACTCGCCGCTGAACGAAGAGTGCCTGGAAGCCTTCGACGTCCTCGCCGCGAACGGGGTGGACGCGCCGACCATCGAAGCGCCGATCACCGCGGCGTTCGAGACCGCGGACCAGGCCGCGGGGCTGATCTCCGAACTGCGGCGCATCGCGGAGACCGGACAGGACATCTCCTGGACACGGCTCACCGCCGCCGATCTCGCGGAGCGCTTTCCCCAGGCCACGGCCCGGCTCGGCGCAGCCGTCCGGATCGACGGGCAGCGCTACGTGGACCCGGGCCGGTTCGTCGAGTCGCTGGCACGGGCGGTGGTCGGCCGGGGCGGCACGATCCGCCACAAGTTCGACGTCGCTTCCCTGCGTGCGCACCGGCACGCGCTCAGCGTGCGCTCGAAGACCGGCCAGACGGTGAACGCCAACGCGGTCGTGCTGGCGACCGGCGCCTGGCTGGGCGATCTGGGCCGGCGATGGGGTGTCAAGGTCCCCGTCCGCGCCGGACGGGGCTACTCCTTCACCGTGCCGACCGACCGTCCGGTGCCAGGCCCGCTCTACCTGCCGGACATCCGCGTGGCGTGCACGCCGTACCGAGGAGGCCTCCGTGTGGCCGGGACCATGGAGTTCCGGAAGCCGGACGCGCCCCTGGATCCGGCCAGGATCGCCGCGATCATCGCGTCGGCACGGCCCTTTCTCACCGGCCTGGATTGGGAGGGGCGCACCGGCGAATGGGTCGGCTCCCGTCCGGTCAGCACCGACGGGCGGCACGTGATCGGCGCGACGAGCACACCCGGGCTCTACGTCGCGGGCGGGCACGGCATGTGGGGACTGACGCACGGCCCGATCACCGGACGGCTCCTGGCCGAGCACATCACCACCGGCAAGCAGCCGGAGGCCCTGCGCCCGTTCGACCCCCTGCGCCGATGACTCCTGACGACGACGCCTCGTTCGACGAACAGTCCGAAGTGGACCGTCTCCGCGCCGAGAACGCCCTGCTGCGCACCGAGAAGGACCTTCTGCTGAAGGCCGCGATCGGATTCGCCACCGACGCGGGGGTCTTCCGGCGGCGGTCCGGCGAACCCGAGTCCCGCTGACCGACGCGGGACTCACCGAAGGTCTGTGGGGGTCGGGTCCTTTCCGCGCCCGGCCCCCACGGACGTATCCACCGAAAGGCGATCACCACCATGTCAGGCCCTTGGCTGACCAAGGAAGCGCACACGCGGCTGGTGCAGGAGCTCGCGACGTTGCGGCGCCCCGGCACCGGCGACGACGACGAAATCGCGCACAACATCCACCGGCAGGCCCGGATCCGCCAGATCGAGGACATGCTGCGCGGCGCCGTCGTCGGACAGGATCCCCCCGACGACGGGATCGCCGAGCCCGGCATGGTGCTCACCGTCCGGTACGACGACGGCGACACCGAGACCTTCCTGCTCGGCACGCGGGACGAGGCAGGCCATGGGGCGCTCGAGGTCTACTCCCCCGAATCCCCGCTCGGCCGCGCGCTGCACGGGGCGCGACCGGGCGACCGGCGGGAGTATCGCGTGCCGAGCGGCGGAGCGGTGCGCGTCACGCTTCTCGACGCCAAGCCTTACGGGCGGCATCGGGAAGCGGCGCACTGACTGATCCCGCTAGGTTGTCCTGTGTGGACCAGGATGAGTACCGACACCGACTTCGCCGCGTCCTCGACACGCGTTCCGACGACGTCGCCACGCGGTTGAGGGTGATCGTCGAGGCGATCGGTGACACCGTCGAGCGCTTGGAGATCGAGGTCTTCCCCGACCAGGACGGCGAGGGCACCTTCGACGTCTGGGCGCGCTTCGAGGGCCCGGATTCCTACGTTCTCACCAAGCCGATCGACGACCACCGCCACTTGTTCGGTGTCGTCCACCAGGAAACAGGCTGGGAACCCGACGTACCGCCGCTCCCGCATGGGATCCCGGCGGACGTCATCGTCGACACGGTCGCCGAGTGGATCGACTCGGTCTGGACCCGGACGTTCGACCGGCCACTGTCGATTCCAGTCGAGGTGTCCTCCCTGGACGGCTACGGCGCGGCCGCCCGGATACCGCGGACATGCCCGATGTGACGGTGCTCAGCGCCCCTGGCGCTCTTCACGTTCGCGGAGAACGCGGGCCTCACGGCGGCGCAGGTCGGCGCGTTCCGCCCAGCCGTCGATCAGGTCGTACCCCGCGATGCCCAGCCCGAGCAGGCCCAGGATGCCGGTGATCACCGCGGCAGGGATCAGGTCGAGCACGGAGCACAGCACGGCCGCGCCCATCAGGACGGCGCCGATGCCGAGATTCCACTTGCCGAAGCCGCTCACACTGATTCCCGATTCCGTAGGGACGGACCGCCGTCAGCGGACATGATGCCGTACGGCGGACGCGATCGTGGGGATTCGGGGCAAGTGTCCCGAATCCCCACGATCTCCTAGGACTCGTCGAGGAGGTCCTCGATCAGGATGGGAATGTGCCGGACGCGGATACCGGTGGCGTTGTGGACGGCGTTCGCGACGGCCGCCGCCATCCCGACGATGCCGATCTCGCCCAGCCCCTTCGCGCCGACAGAGTTGTGCAAGGTGTCCGGGTACTCGACGAAGTGGACGTCGACCTCGGGGATGTCCGCGTTCACCGGGATCAGGTAGCTCGCGAGGTCACCGTTGGCGAACCGCCCGTTCTCCTCGACCTCCAACCCCTCGTGCAGGGCGGCCGAAACACCCCAGATCATGCCTCCGAGGATCTGGCTGCGCGCCGCCACGGGGTTGATGATCCGGCCGGCGTCGAACACCCCGAGCATGCGGGACACCCGGATCTCGCGGGTCCACTTGTGCACGCGGACTTCGCAGAACTGCGCACCGAACGAGCTGAACGAATGTTTCGTCAGTTCCTCGCCGGGCGCCGAGGAACCGGTCACGGCCAACGAGGGGCGGTCCAGTGCCCGCAACAGTTCCCCGAAGGACATCGTCCGGTCTCCCGCCAGCACCCGGCCGTCGGCGTAGGAGACGTCCATACCGTCGAACGGCGCGCCCGGCGCCGACGCCAGTGCCAGCAGCTCGTCGATCGCCTTCGCCGCGGCGACCATGATGGCCGTGCCCGTGCTAGCGGTCGCCGTGGACCCGCCGGACATCCCTCCGGGCGGCAGGGCCGAGTCGCCGAGCCGCGGGACCACCCGATCCGACGGGATGTCCAGCGACTCCCCGCCCACCAGGGAAAGCACGGTCAGCAGGCCCGTCCCGGGGTCCGCCCCGCTGGTCGCGACGACGGCCGTGTCGTCGGGCAGCAGGGTGATCCCGACCGTGGCCGGGAACCGCAGTGCGGGGAACATCGCGGTGGCCGTGCCCATGCCCACGAGCCAGTCACCGTCCGTGCGCCCCCGGGGTGCGCGATCCGCCCAGCCGAACCGCGCCGCGCCGACGCGGAAGCATTCGTCGAGGTGTTTGCTCGACCACTGCAGATCCTTGCCCGGCGGAGCGGTGGAATTGTTCCGCTGCCGCAGCTCGATCGGGTCCATGCCCAGCGTGACGGCGAGTTCGTCGAGTGCGCTCTCCAGCGCGAAGGATCCCGGTGCCTCACCCGGCGCCCGCATGAAGGTGGTCGGGGGGATGTTGAGCGGCACCATCTTCTGGCTGATGGCCAGGTTCCGCGTGGCGTACCACTCGCGCGACGTGCCGTGTGATGTCGGCTCGACGAACGACCGGTCCAGGGGCGTGCTGCACCACGAATCGTGCCGCAGCGCGTTCAGCGTGCCATCATGCTCCGCGCCGAGGGCGATCTTCTGCACCGTCGCGGCGCGGCCGGCGGTCGCGGTGAAGACCTGTTCCCGGCTGAGCGCGGCTTTCACCGGCCTGCCCAGCACCCTGGCCGCCGCCGCGGCGAGGAACGCCGGGGTGGACGTGCGGCCCTTGCCCCCGAACGCACCGCCGACGAAGGGATTCACCGCGTGCACCTCGGACGGCTCCAGGTCCAGCGCCATCGCCAGTTCCGCCGCCTGGAGGTTCGAACCCTGGTTGCCGCTGTGGATCGTCAAGCCCTCGGGGCCCCACACCGCGACCGCGGAATGCGGTTCCATCGCGGCGTGGTGCTGAGGCGCGGTGGTGTACGTGGCTTCGATGACCACCGGGCTCTCGGCGAGCGCGTCCTCGATGGACTCGACGCCCTCGGCGAGGACTGCGAGGGCGGACGGCACACCCCGCGATTCCGGCGCGTCCTCGGCCGAGGCCAGGCCGTCCTCCAAGGACGTCCGGCCCGGCCGGGTCAGGTAGGAGACCTCGACCAGCATCGCCGCGTCGCGTGCCTGCTCGTAGGTCTCGGCGACCACGAAGCCGATCGGCTGGCCGTAGTAGGTGACTTCCTTGTCCTGCAAAGGCACCCAGGTCTCGCCCATGAACGGCGTGCTCGGAGTCCGCAGTTCCAGCGGCTCGAAGGGCGTGTACACGCCGATCACGCCGGGCGCGCCCCTCGCCGCCGTGACGTCCATCGTGTCGATCTCGCCGTGGGCGATCGTGCTGAGCACGACGTAACCGTGGACCAGTCCGGGGAAGGTATGGTCCGCCCCGTACTCGGCCCGGCCGGTGACCTTCAGCGGCCCGTCCACCCTGCTGCTCATGAGCGGCTCCCCTCGGTCAGTTCGAGCAGCGCGCGGACGATGGTCCGCCGCAGCAACGACGGCTTGAATCCGTTCGCGGCCAACGGGCGCGCTCCCTCGGCGGCGAGCGCCGCGGCGTCTTCGAAGGCGGCGACCGTCGCGGGCGCACCCCGCAAGGCCTCCTCGACCGCGGGCAGCCGCCATGGCACGGTGGCGACGCCGCCGGCCGCGACCCGGGCGTCGACGACGCGCGAGCCTTCCACCCGCAGCGCGACCGCCGCGGAGCACAACGCGAACTCGTAGGACTGCCTGTCCCGCACCTTGACGTAGGTGGAGTTCGACGCCCAGTCCAGCCGCGGGACCACGACCTCGGCGATCAGTTCGCCGGGCCGCAGATCGTTCTCGACCTCGGGAGTGTCGCCGGGCGGGCGATAGAAGGAGCCCAGCTCGACGGTGCGGCTCCCTGCCTCGCTGACCAGGCGCAGCCGCGCGTCGAGGGCGACCAAGGCGACGGCCACGTCGCTGGCGTGGGTCGCCACGCACGAATCGCTCGTGCCCAGCACCGCGTGCATCCGGTTGGCGCCCGAAATCGCCGGGCAGCCGCTGCCGGGAACCCGCCGGTTGCACGGCATGGCGACGTCGCGGAAGTACGAGCAGCGCGTGCGCTGCATGAGATTGCCGCCAATGCTCGCCATGTTCCGGATCTGCTGTGAGGCGCTGAGCAGCAGTGCACGGGAGATCGCCGGGTACACCCTGGGATGCCCGGCGATGTCCGCCATCCGCTCCAGCGCGCCGAAACGGAGCCCGTCGGTGGTGTCGATGCCCCGCAGCGGTACCGCGTTGATGTCCAGAACCTGCTGCGGTGTCAGGACATTGAGTTTCATCAGGTCGACGAGCGTGGTTCCGCCCGCCAGGAACGTGCCGGACGAGCCGACCGCGTCTTCGACGGTCTCGGGGGCGAGCAGCTCAAAGGGACGCATCGGCCCTCCTCGCCTGCTCGACCGCGGCGACGATGTTCGGATACGCCGCGCATCGGCAGAGATTGCCGGACATGAACTCGCGGACGTCCTCGACGCCTTGCTCGATGGCGGCGACGGCCGACATGATCTGCCCGGACGTGCAGAATCCGCACTGCAGGGCGTCCCGATCGACGAACGCCTGCTGAACCGGATGCAAACCATCCTCTGTGGACAGTGCTTCGACCGTGGTCACCGGCTGCTTCACGGTGGCCGCCAGGGTCAAGCAGGAGAGCACCGGCCGTCCGCCGACGTGCACCGTGCAGGCGCCGCACTGCCCTCTGTCACAGCCCTTCTTCGGGCCGGTGACGGCGAGCCGCTCCCGCAGCGCGTCCAGCAGGGTCACCCCGGGATCGACACCGAGATGTTCCGTCCTGCCATTGACTTCGAGTGAGATGTCCACTGGATCTCTTTCCGCAGATCGTCCGGGCCGGGGCCCGACGGCGTAGGTTGAGGTGGTGGGGAGTCTGTTCGCGAGACGAAACGGATATTCATCCGCTTCGATTTTCAAGTTAGCGGAATACAATCCGCTCGGCAAGGTCGATGCTCGCCCTGGAGTCGCTCCAGGTCCGACGGGTTCCTCGGCTACATTCACCGGAGGACGGGTCGGCGGACAGGAGGGACCATGACGACGGGATCGGTCAATCCCCGGCGCGCGGACACCCGCCGCAACCACGAGCGCATCCTCGCCACCGCGGCGAAGTCGCTGGCTTGTTCCGGCGAGGTTTCCTTCAATGCCATAGCGAAGGAGGCCGAGGTCGGCGTCGGCACGGTGTACCGGCACTTCCCCACGCCGGAGGCCCTCATCCTGGCGGTGTACCGGCGTGAGGTGCGTCAGCTCGTCGAGATCGTGCCGAGCCTGCTCGAGAAGTATCCGCCGGAACAGGCGTTCCGCGTGTGGACGACCGACCACCTGGCGCACTACATGATGACCAAACGCGGTCTTGCCGACGCTCTGCGCGCCGCGACCGCCGCACGCGGCGAGCTGCCCGCGGGGGCCTACCAGGACATGGTCGGCGCGGTCTCCACCCTGCTGCAAGCCAACATCGACGCCGGCACCGTCCGCGCGGGCCTGGCGCCGGAAACCGTCCTGCGAGGACTGGGTGGACTGCTCTATCTCGACCCGAAAGGCGAATGGCGGCGTGACGTCGCGAGCCTGCTCGACCTGCTGTGGCACGGAATGGGCACCGGCCCGGCCCGAACATCCACAGTGGACTGAGTCAGCCGGGCACTGGCACGCCGCCGCGCAGATAGTCCAGGTACAGATCGAGTGCCGCTTCGAGGTGGTCCGCGGATCCGGTGGACATCAGTATCGTCACCCCGCCCTGGATCGCGGCGATCAGTGCTGCCGAGGCGCGCACCGGGTCGACGTCACGAGCGATGTCACCGCTTTCCCGCATGTCCTCGATGCCGGCCTGGACCTGACGTTGCCATTGCTCCAGCAGCTGCCTCGTGACCGCTTGAGCGGCCGGGGTGTGCCTGCCGATCTCGGTGATCAGCACCCCGAGCGGACAGTGCACCCCCTGCCGTCGGTAGCGCCGGATCACCACGTCACGCCACTTCTCCCACGCCTCCCACGTGGTCAACCGACCGAGGTAGGGCTGCTGATCCTCAATGACCCGCCCGGCCTCCCATTCGGCCACGGCGAGGAGCAGCTCTTCCTTGCCCTCCGGGAAGTAGTGGAACAGCTGACTCTTGCCCGTTCCGCTGCGGCGACAGATGTCGTCGAGGGTCGCGGCCCCCACGCCGTGGTCACGGATCTCGTCCGCCGCGGCTTCGATGATCCGCTGCCGCGTCGCGGCGCCCTTCTTCGTGAGCACGAAAGCCTCCCGGAATGTACTCGGCGGTCCATTGTGCCGTGTCCGCTCCGCACCGCGGTCACGGCATCAGTAGCAGCTTTCCCGAGGTGCGACGGGATTCGATGTCCCGGTGCGCACGCGCCGCGTCGGCGAGGGCGTAGCGGCCGCCGATAAACGGGGCCACCTGCCCCTTTCGGATGAACTCGAACAGCTCGTCCGTTCGCCGCACCAACGCCTCACGGGTGGGCACGTGGTCGACGACGGACGGATAGGACAGCAGGATGCTGCTCGGCAGGTCCGCGGGACGGAACACGGGATTTCCGTTCACCACGCCGTAGTAGGCGTGCACGCCGTGGCGGCGCAGCGACAGCTGGGACGAGTGGAACGTCGCCGAGCCGCCACCGTCGTACACGACCTGTGCCCCCTCGCCGCCGGTCAGCTCTCGGACCTGTCGTTCGAAGCCGCTCCCGGTGGACACCAGCACATGGTCCGCGCCGGCCTTCTTCGCCACCGGGATCTTCTCCTCGCGTGACACCAGCCCGATCACGGTGCCGCCGCGAGCCTTGATCAGCTGGGTCAGGATGGTCCCGACCCCCCGCGGCCGAGTGCACCACGGCCGTGTCCCCCGGCTTGATCGCGTACGTCTCCGTCGTGAAATGGTTCGCGGTCAAGCCCTGCATCAGGACGGCGGCCGCGGTCTCGTCGTCGATGTCATCGGGCACCCGCACCAGCGACGCCGCCGGGATGGCGAGCCGTTCGGCGTAGCTGCCCTTGTGGTAGCGCCAAGCGACCCGGTCGCCGACGGCGAAGTCTTCGACGCCCGGCCCCAGCGCCGCGACGACGCCCATCCCTTCGACACCCAGCACGGTGGGGACCGACCAGGTGGGCAGCGGCATCTTGCGGGCACCGGTGTCCATGAAGTTCACCCCGGCCACCTTCAGTCGCACGCCGACCTCGCCGGGGCGCGGCACCGGGTCCGGGAACTCGGTCCAGGTCATGACCTCCGGGCCGCCGTATTCGCTGATGTGAATCGCGTGCATGAGGCCAACGTAGGTCCGAAAAAATGTACCGGCAAGTACAGAACCTGGCGCGCAGGACTGTACTTGCCGGTACATTTTTTCGTCGGCATTCTCGGCCGGGTCAACCTCACCGAACGAAGGAAGCCGATGGACGACCTCACCCGGCTGGTGGCGGTGGAGGACGTGCGACGCGTGATGGCGCGCTACGTCTACAGCGCCGACCATCATCGATGGGACGACCTCGCCGCCCTGTTCACGCCCGACGCTCCGTTCCTCGCCTCCACAGTGGACGGATCGACCCAAGCGCGCATGACCGGCCGCGACGAGATCGCCGGGCGGCTCAAAGCCCGCAACCAAGCCGATTCCGTGCTGGTACATCACCTGTTCTCCAGCGAGATCGACATCGAGTCACCGGATTCGGCGGCCGGTGTCTGGGCCATGGAGGACATCGTCACCACGCCGCACGACGGCGAAATGCACGGTTACGGCCATTACCGGGTGCGCTTCACCCGATCGGACGGCCGCTGGCTCATCGCCGAACTTCGCATCACCAGGCTTCGCCTGGACTGGACCCACCCGGACAAGGAAAACCGACCATGACACTCGAACCGTTCGTGATCGACGTCGAACAGGACGTCCTCGACGACCTCCGGCGGCGGCTGAAAGCGACCAGGTTCGCACCCGACCTGGACAACGAAGACGAGGCTTTCGGGCTGAGTACCGCCTATCTCAAGCCGATCGTGGAGTACTGGGCCGACGGTTTCGACTGGCGAGCCGTCGAAGCCCGGTTGAACGAGTACTCGCACCATCGCGTCGAGGTCGACGGCACCCCGGTGCACTTCATCCGCGAGCCGGGGAAGGGTCCCGCGCCGATTCCGTTGCTGCTCATGCACGGCTGGCCGTGGACCTTCTGGGACTGGAGCAAGGTCATCCGACCGCTCGCCGACCCCGCCGCGCACGGCGGTGACCCCGCGGACGCCTTCGACGTCATCGTCCCTTCGCTGCCCGGCTTCGCGTTCTCGACTCCGCTGACGAACGGCAAGGAGAACTTCGTCAGCATGGCCGACCGGTTCCACACGCTGATGACCGATGTGCTCGGCCATCGGCGATTCGGGGTCGGCGCGGCCGATTACGGAGCGCTGGTCGGGGCGCAACTCGGCCACAAGTACGCCGCCTCGCTCCACGGGCTCCACCTCGGCAACGAGATGCCGCTGACGATCTTCCAGGGCGCGCGCCACTGGGATCTCACCGGCGGCGCGCCGGTCGACGACCTGCCCGCGGGCCCGCGCGCCGACATGGTCAACTTCGTCGACACCTACGTTTCCCATGTCGCGACGCATATGCTCGACGCGCAGACGATCACGCACGGCCTGAACGATTCCCCGATCGGGATGCTCGCGTGGATCCTCAAGCGGTGGAAGAAGTGGAGCGACCAGAACGGGGTCTTCGAAGATTCCTATCCGCTGGACCACATCCTCACCAACGCGACGATCTACTGGGTCAACCAGGCCATCGGCTCGTCGATCCGCGCCTACAAGAACGTCAACCGCCATCCGTGGCGGCCGTCGCACGACCGCACCCCGGCGGTCGAGGCGCCGACCGGGTTCACCTTCCACCTCGGCGACGCCGCGCCGCCGGGAGCCCACGACCGCGAACGTCGCATCGCCGCGTTCAAGGAAGCGGCCGGTCCTGTCTACGCCGACGTGCGGCAGGTGAACGTCCACGAAAAGGGCGGCCATTTCGGGCCGTGGGAACATCCGGAAGCGTGGATCGAAGACCTGCGCGCCACGTTCCGCCCGCTGCGCTGAGCGAGCGGCCTCACAGCCGGGGGATGTTGCGGAGGTTGGCCCGGGCGAGGTCGATCATCCGGCCGACCCCGCCTTCGAGGACGACCTTGCTCGCGGCCAAGGCGAACCCACCGAGCTGACCGGCGGTGATATGTGGCGGGACGGACAGCGCGTTCGGGTCGGTCACGACGTCCACCAGCGCCGGGCCGTCGTGACTCAGCGCTTCCTTGAGGGCCGCGCGCAACCGGGTCGGATCGGTCACCCGCTCGGCGCGCAGCCCCGCGCCACTGGCGATGGCGGCGAAATCGACCGGACGGTGGTCGGTCTGATAGTCGGGCAGGCCGTCCACCAGCATCTCCAGCTTCACCATGCCCAGCGAGGAATTGTTGAACGTCACGATCTTGACCGGAAGATCGTGCAAGGCGACGGTGAGCAGTTCGCCGAGCAGCATGCCCAGCCCGCCGTCGCCGGACATCGACACGACCTGCCGTCCCGGATAGGCGAACTGCGCGCCGATGGCGTGCGGCAGGGCGTTGGCCATCGTGCCGTGCAGGAACGACCCGATGACCCGGCGGCGCCCGTTGGGGGTGAGATACCTGGCCGCCCACACGTTGCACATGCCGGTGTCGACGGTGAAGATCGCGTCGTCCGCGGCGAGTTCGTCGAGGAGATCCGCGGCGAACTCCGGATGGATGGGCACGTGCCGCTCGACGTTGCGGGTGTAGGCGTCGACGACCTGCTCCAGCGTTTTGCAGTGATCACGCAACATGCGGTCCAGGAACGTGCGGTCGGTCTTGCGGCGCAGGAGCGGCTGCACGGCCCGCAGGGTCTCCCGAACGTCGCCGTGCACCGCCAGTTCGAGCGGGGTGCGGCGGCCGAGCCGGGTCGCGTCGTGGTCGACCTGCACGGTCCGTGCCTGCGGCAGGAAGGAGTCGTAAGGGAAATCGGTGCCGAGCAAGACCAGCAGATCCGCGTCCTGCATGGCCCGGTAGCAGGCGCCGTAGCCGAGCAGCCCGCTCATCCCGACGTCGTAGGGATTGTCGTACTGGATCCATTCCTTGCCGCGCAGGCTGTGGCCGACCGGTGCCTGCACGGTCCCGGCCAGCTCCATCACCTCCGCGTGGGCACCACGCACCCCGGCGCCGGCGAACAAGGTGACGGTCTCGGCGTCGTTGATCAACTCGGCGAGCCGGGTCACCTGCGCCTCGGGTGGCACGATCGTCCCGTGCTCGGTGACCGGCGCTCCGGATCCGGTGGGCGCGACAGCGTCGAGATGCGCGACGTCGCCGGGCAGCACCAGTACCGAAACCTCGCCGCGGGACACCGCGTGCTGCATGGCGATCCGCAGCACCCTCGGCATCTGAGCGGGCCCGCTGATCTGTTCGCAATATCCACTGCAGTCGACGAACAACCGTTCGGGATGGGTCTCCTGGAAGAACCCGGTCCCGATCTGGCCGGACGGGATGTGCGAAGCGAGCGCGAGCACCGGGGCGCCGGTGCGGTGCGCGTCGTAGAGCCCTTGCACCAGATGGGTGTTGCCGGGACCGCAGCTACCCGCGCACACCGCGAGCCGCCCGGTCAGCTGGGCCTCGGCGGCCGCGGCGAAAGCACCCGCCTCCTCGTTACGGACATGGACCCATTCGATCCCCGGGGTGCGGCGGATCGCGTCGACGACGGGGTTCAGGCTGTCCCCGACCACGCCGTAGATCCGTTCCACCCCGGCCTGCACCAGGACTTGGACGAACTGCTCGGCGACGTTGGGCTTGGCCATCACGACCCCTTCGATGCTTCGGCGGCGGAATACCCTCATGATCCACGTGCGGGCACCACCTCGCAGGTCCTGGTGAGGGGTAAGGCGAATATGGCCTGATCGAGGCCGCGGCGGGAGCGGGCTCACCGAGGACCGAGCACGACCGCCGGTCGGAAACCGAGTGACGCGAAAGCCACTTTCGGGACACCAGACGTCGCGAAAGTGGCTTTCGCGACGTCAGTTCCGCGCGGGGGTCGTGAGTGGCAAAGAGCGTTAGAACGACACTTACCACTCACGACCCGCCCGATGCCGGCCGTACGTACCTCGAAGGCACGCCCGGTCCTAGCCGAGTTCGGCCGAGGAACCGACGACGACGGCGTAGAGGTCACCGATCGTGGCGAGCGCCGCGCGGTGCTGGTCCGCGGCGGTCACCGGACCGGCGACAGAGGGAAGCGCGCGCGTCGCGCAGGCCCCGGCCACGACGGTCGGGGCGTTTCCGCGCAGGAACGCGCCCTCCGCGGTGAACGTGACGCACATATGGGTCATGAACCCGGCCACGACGACGTTCTGGTGCCCGGCGGCATCGACCAGCTCGCCCAGCCGGGTCCCGACGAACGAGTTCGGCGCGGTCTTCACCACGATCTCCTCACCCGGACCGGGGGCGACACGCTCGTGGATCCGGCCGATGTCCTGGCCGAGGTCGTACGGGCTGCCCTCGCCGCCGTCGTGCATGACGTGGATGACCGTCGCCCCCTCGGCACGAGCGCGCGCCAGCAAGGTGGCCGCCTCGTCGAGCGCGGCTTCCCAGCCGTCGAGTTCCATCACGCCGCGCGTGTAGGTGTTCTGGTAGTCGACGAGGATCACGGTCGCGTCCGAGAGCGTCGCGGGGGTCGTCGGCAACGTACTGATTTCGCGGAGGGTGGTGCTGGTCATCGTGTGTTCCTTCACTTTCCGGTCGGTACGGTTACCCATGATCGTTGACCCGATCCGATAGTGAGATACGGTTTCGGGTCAGCCGTGGTCGACATCGGCCGACATCCGCGGGAAGGGATCGATGAACGCTCCGAGTGTGGCCGTCCTGACGTTCGAAGGGATCAACCCGTTCCATCTCGCCGTGCCGTCACTGGTGTGGGGCCCTGAATCCCCGGCAGGTGACATGGAGCCGTGGCCGATCACGGTCGCCGCCGTCACCCCGGGCAGGCTCACCACGAGTGCCGGCTATTCGATCGACGTTCCCGCCGGGCTCGGCGCGCTCGCGGAGGCCGACATCGTCGTCGTCCCGTGGTGGTCCGACCCGGAATCCCCGACGCCCGCGCCCGTTGCCGCCGCGCTGCGAGGCGCGCACGAACGCGGAGCACTCGTCGTCGGACTCTGTCTCGGGGTGTTCGCCCTCGCGGACGCCGGCATCCTCGACGGCCGCACCGCGACCACCCACTGGAAATGGGTCGAAACCTTCCGGAGGCGCTTCCCTTCGGTGCGGCTGCGTCCGGAAGAGCTGTACGTCGACGAAGGCGACATCGTGACCGGCGCGGGCGCGACCGCCGGGATCGACACCTGTCTCCACCTGCTCGCCCGCACGGCCGGACAGGTCGCCGCCAACCGGGTCGCGCGCCGGATCGTCGCCGCACCGCACCGTCCCGGCGGCCAGGCCCAGTTCATCGAGCTTCCCGTACCGGAGAAGGACGACGACCCGCTCACCACCGTGATGAACTGGGCGCGGTCCCATCCGGACGTGCCGCATGGCATCGACGATCTCGCCGCCCGGGCACATATGAGCCGGAGCACCTTCACCCGCTCGTTCCGCGCCCGCACCGGGGCCACCGTCCACAGCTGGCTTGTCGCGCAACGCCTCGCGCGGGCACGCCACCTTCTCGAGACGACCGCGCTCGGCATCGACGCGGTCGCCGCGCAGTCGGGGTTCGGCACGGCTGCACGCCTTCGCGAGCACTTCGCCACCGCGCTGGGCACGACGCCGACACGCTACCGGGTGGAATTCTCCGCAGGGAAATCCTTTTCCCCCAGCTGACGGGAAAGTGGAATCATTATTTCCGCAAACCGGCGGACCGCAGTGCGAGCACGGAATTGACCATGTCCTGGACTCGTCTTTTCACCTCGCCGAATGGCTCACCCCGGAGGGTGAGCTCTATCGAGTGCATTGCCCGGCGGAACTGGATCGAAGAAGCCGCCGCGAGGCAAGATGATCGGGCACGAAGCCCGGCGCGACGGAGGACCATGTGGAGCAGTGCGGAACCCCCATCTTCGACTCTCTGGTCGAGGAGGCAAGGAAGGCGGCCGCCGGAAATGACATGCTCCCCCGCGAGTACGATTCCGAATCGAGCGAGCCGCGTACGGATGACGACAAGGGAAACAAATGACGATCACCGGACGCGATGACCGAGAGAAATGGCCGTTGTCGATTTTCAGTCTGTTTCCGATGAATGCGCGCCACCGGAAACGCCGGTGGAATTCTGCAGATCGTCGAGCAGACCCAACTGGCCGGTGATGAGCCCGGTCAGGATCCCGCGAGTGACGGCGAGCAGTTCGGCGACCGACGGACTGGTCAGCGAATAGGAGACGGTCGTACCCTCCTTGCGCGGCACCACCAGATTGGCACGACGCAGGACGGCGAGCTGCTGAGACAGGTTGGCGGGCTCGATACCGAGGTCGGCGAGCAGCTCCGAGACATGGTGCTCCCGCTCGCTGAGCAGTTCGAGCACGCGGATCCGGACGGGGTGCCCCAGCGTCTTGAAGAACTCCGCCGTCGCCTGATACAGGGGGCTGTTCATCGGCATCCCTTCCCCGCAGGTCCGGCCGTCCACACGAACCTGATCGTGCCCGATTCGCGGAACCGCCGGACCTCACCCCGCCCTGATCGGGTGCGACCACACACGATCAGGGCACAAAATCACGGTGATTCGACAGCGCACGCCCATGAATTGCATATTTATGCAAGTCTGCATATCAGAGAAAGGTGAGAACACCTGTGAGTCACGGCATGCGGGATTCCGCGAGCCTCTTGTCGATCCTCCGGCCCGCCACGAGGAGTGGACGGTGACCACACGCCATTCCCTCCCCGCCGCCGCCACCCGGGCTCACCTGGTCCTCGCCGCGCACGCGGCGGAATTGGCCGATCTCGCCGCGAACGCCGCCCGAGTGGACGCCACAGGGGAACAGGACACGGGCTCGACGCGGGATCGTTCCAGTCTGATCGAAATGGCGCAGCAGATCCTCGAGGCGGCGGTGGTGGCCGCGCGACTCGACGGGAAGACGTGGGAGGAGATCGCGTGCGGGCTCGACGGGGCGACACCGCGCTCCGTCCGGACCAGGTACTGGCCTTCGGTCGCGCGATTCCGCGCGGATCCCTTCCCGTCGCAGGACGCGCGCCACGAGAACATGGCGGAGCACACCGAACAGACGGCCTTCCGCCTGCGCCGGCTGCCGACCCCGGACCGGCGACCCGAAGCCGAGTCCACGACGGGGCCGACCCCGCACCTCGCCTTGGTCACCGTCCCGGCCGAACAGGGCGACGGCGAAGCGGTGCGTGAACCGGCGGCCGCGGACGCCCGGCTGAAGATCGCGGAACGGCTGGTCGCGGCCTACGAGCGGATCGCGACCAACGACCGCCGGCCCCCGCAATGGATCCTCGACGGCCTGGCCCACGCCCGTCACACGGCCGCGGCACTCCGTGCCCACGCGGGCACGCCGCCCGAATGACTCTCGGCGGGAAGCTACACCGGGGTCGCGAGACCGGCTTCGCGGTCGAAGTCGTGCTCGTCCTCGGTCTTCGTCCGCGCCACCATCTTCGCGACCAGGTCGAAGATCGGCGTGGCCTCCTGCGGGAAGGTCACGCTCTGCTGGTTCGCGCTCTCGGCGATCATGAACCGCTACTCCTCAAGGGTGATGACTACAGCGACCGTTCACTCTAACGGTCCCGTCGGCGGTGACGGGACGTATTCGGAGTTTTCGGTCGAACCTCACCCCGGGCGCCCGAAACGCAAACGGGCTCAGGAACCTTTTGCGGAAATACGATCGGCGGCCACCTCGCGCTCACGCCTGGTGAGCACCAGCGGAGCGCCTTCGGTGATGGCGACCGTGTGCTCGGAATGGGCCGCACGCGAGCCGTCGGCCGAGCGGATGGTCCAGCCGTCGTCGTCGAAGACGATCCGGTCGGTCGTACGGGCGAACCAGGGTTCGAGCGCGACGGTGAGTCCGGGCTGGAGCTTCAGGCCGCGGCCCGCCTTGCCCTTGTTCGGAATGTGCAGCTCCTCGTGCATGGTGCGGCCGATGCCGTGGCCGCCGAACTCGGTGTTCACCGGATAGCCGTGGGCACGGGCCACCGCCCAGATGGCCGCGGAGATGTCGCCGAGGCGGTTGCCCGGACGCGCGGCCTCGATCGCGGCCTCCAGTGCCTCCTCGGTGGCGCGGACGATCCGCAGGTCTTCCTCGGCGGGCGTCCCGACGATGACCGTGCGCGCCGAGTCGGCCGCCCAGCCGTCGATCTTCACCGCGAGATCCGCGGTGAGCACGTCTCCGTCGTGCAGCGTGTAGTCGTGGGGCAGGCCGTGCAGGACGGCATCATTGACCGCCAGGCAGATCACGTTGCGGAACGGGCCTTTGCCGAAGGACGGCGCGTAGTCCCAGTAGCACGACTCCGCGCCGCGACGTTCGATCATGCCGCGCACGTGGTGCTCCAGGTCCATCAGGTTGACGCCCACGTCCGCGAGGTCGCCGACCTCGGTGAGCACTTCGGCGACGAAACGCCCGGTCACCTGCATACGCTCGATCTCGGCGGGCGTCTTCAGTTCGATCATCGGATCCTCGCGTCCCTGGTTGGTATTATTATACCGGCACCCTAGCAGGAAGCGGTATAATAATACCAATCAGTGGGGCTTACTGCGCCGGATGACAGCGCTCGATCGCGTCGAGCAGGATCCCGCACGCGAGCTCGATCTCCTCCGCGGTCACGGTGAGCGGTGGCATCAGGCGGATCACGCCGTCGTCGCGGCCACCGAGTTCGACGATCAGGCCGTGCCGCAGCGCGTGAGCCTGTACGGCCCGGGCGTATCCGCCCGCCGGGCGGCCGTCGCGCGGATCGGCCAGCTCGATCCCCCACATCAGGCCGAGGCCACGAACCTCACGGACCCAGACGTGATCGTGCAGGACGCCGAGTCGTCGAGCGAGCTGCCTCCCGCGCTGCCGGACATTGCCCAGCACGTCGTCCCGCCGGACGACGTGGACCGCCGCCGCGCCGGCGGCGAACGCGGCCTGATTGCCCCGGAACGTGCCGCTGTGCGCGCCGGGCGCCCAGCCGTCGAGCCGCCGGTCGTAGAAGATCATCGCCACCGGAAGCCCCATTCCGCTCAAGGCCTTCGAAGCGATGATCACGTCGGGCTCGATGTCGTAATGCTCGAACGCGAACCAGGTTCCGGTGCGACCGCATCCCGTCTGCACCTCGTCGACGACGAGCGGGATGTCCAGTTCCGCGGTCAGCGCGCGGACGCGCCGCACGAAATCGCGGTCCGCCGGAATGATCCCGCCTTCGCCTTGCACCATTTCCAGGATCACCGCGGCGGGAAGGGGGATGCCGCCGTTGGGATCTCGCAGCGACCGTTCCAGCAGGCCCACGCAGTTGGTCTCGCACGTGTCCGGCGAAAGGCCCACCGGGCATCGAGCGCAGTACGAGTACGGGAAGAAGTGCACGCCGGGCACACCGTTGGCGATCGGCCGTTTCTGGGCGACGAGGCCGGTCAACGCCATCGCGGCGTGGCTCGAGCCGTGGAACCCGCCCTGGAAGGACACCAGGTCACCACGCCCGGTCGCGGTCTTGCAGAGTTTGATCGCGGCGTCGACGGCGTTGGCCCCGCCGGGACCGCAGAAGTGCATCCGTGTCCGCGAGCGCAGGCCGGGCGGCAGCATGGAAAGCTGAGCGTCGATGAATTCGCGTTTCGCCGGTGTCGGGAAGTCCAGGCCGTGGGTGAGCACGGTGAGTTGTTCGGTGGCCGCCCGCACCAGTTCGGGATGGTTGTGGCCGAGGGAGAGCACACCCGCGCCCGAGAGGAAGTCGAGGAAGACGTTCCCGTCCATGTCCCACAGGTGGCTTCCCGCCGCGCCCGCGATCGCTATCGGGAGGTGGCGCGGGTAGGCCCGCGCGCTGGACTCCCACTGGCGCTGGTGTTCGAGGTACTCCGCCGAGCGCGGCCCCGGCAGTGCGCCTTCGACGCGAGGCACCAGGGCCGGCCTCGCCGTGGGGGTGGGGATCATGGCAACCTCCTGGTCGCGGCGATCTCATCTGCCGTGTCGAGTTCGACCGCCGGGTTGGCGTGCCAGCGGGTTCGCGCCGGGACCGCGGTGCCCTTCATCAGGAACGCGTCGGCCTCGGCGATCGCTCCATCCGCCATCGTCACTCCATAGTGGACGAAGGCGCCGACGCCGAGCGTGCATCCCGCGCCGATGGTGATGTGGTCGGATTTGAAGGTCCCGTCCTCGAGCGAATGTCCTTGCGCGACGGTGTGCAGGTTGAGCACGCAGTCGTCGCCGATGCTCACCAGGGACCGTTCCGGGATCGCGCAGCCGTCGTCGAAGACACGCCGGCCGATCCGGACGCCGAGACGGCGCAGGAGGAACGGCTTGAACGGTGTCCCGTTGAACAACGCGAGGTAGCGGGCGGGACTGAGCTTCCAGAACCGTTCGTGCCGCCAGAAGGCCGGGTCGTAGATCGAGCAGAACAGTGGCCGCATCGCCCGGAAGCCCTGTACGGCCAGTTCCGCCAGCATGAGGAACGCGACCGAGAACGCCAGCGTCGCGACGATGCCGCCGCCGACGGCCAGTGGGCCGAGCCGCCCGTGCAGGGCACCGGCCACCGCGCCGATCAGCAGGACACCGAACAGGTGCAGCCAGTGCACGAGCAGGTAAACGCCGATGGTGACGGTGTTGTGCCGGTTCTTCGCCCGTAAGCCCCGGCGCAGCGCGTCCCCGGTGCCGAGGTGCTCGAACCCGGTGTCACGGCGGACAGTGCGGGGTATCTCGAACGCGGGCGATCCCAGCAGGCCGACGTTCTCCCGGACCGGTCCGTCGAGGGGAACGAGGACCTTGGTGGCCAGCAGGCAGTTCCGGCCGATCCTCGCGCCCGGCGGGAAGGCGATCTCGTTGCCGAGGAAGGCCTGCGGCGCGACGGACGTCTTGCGGAGCCGGAACGACGATGCGGAGAAGTCGGCGTTGAGCAGCGAAAGGCCGTCCGAGACCATCGTCCCGGTGCCGACCGTGCTGAGGAACGGCGTCTCGTGTTTGACCTCGACCCCGAAGTTCGATCCGGTCTGGTGGACCTTCGACAGGTCGTATCCCAGCGCGCGCAGGTAGTACACGATGTAGCTGCTGTCGCCGAACAGGTACGTGTACGCGCGCAGGTTGGTCAGCCGCGCGATCAGTCGCTGGATCGCGAAATGCCTGCCGTAGAGCGGGTAGACGTGGTCCGGCCGGAGGAACAGGCCGAGCAGGCGCGGGAGCACGAGGACGACCGCCAGTCCGGCGAGCAGCGCACCGAAGTACACCAGTGCCGAGTCGGCGATCCGGCCGAGATAGAAGGCCCAGCTCGTGAAGTCCACCGTCGTCGTGAACCACTGCTCGACGAGCACACCGGCACCGCCCAGGCTCAGGGGAAGCGTGCCGAGCAGCAGAAGCAGCAGGCTGGACGCGCAGAAGACGATCGGCCTGAGCCTGCCGCGCGCGACCGTGCCCAGCGCCCGGTAGTCCACGGTGGACAAGCGAGCGGGAGACCCGTGCCAGCTCTCGCCGTCGGGGACGGACTGGCCGGAGTGCAAGGACGACGAGTGGCCGAGCTGTGCGCCGTCGCCGAGCGCCGAGCCGATGTCGAGCACGGTCATTTCACCGACGAAGGCGTTGGCGCCGAGCGTGACCGTGCCGGTCTGGATCCGGCCCGCCCTGGCGCGGTAGCAAGAGAAGTAGGCGTCCTTCCGGATGACGGCGCCGGCACCGACGCTGAGCAGATCGGTGCAGACCGGCGGGTTCCTGGACAGGATCAGGGCGCCCTTGCCGATGTCCGCGCCGAGTGCCCGCAGATACCACGAGTAGAGCGGAGTGCCGACGAACAGCATCAGCGGGCTGAATCTGACCAGGGCCTTGACCGTCCAGAAGCGCAGGTAGCCGACGCTCCACAGCGGGATCTCCCCCGGCTTCCACCGGCCGACGAGCATCCACTTCGCCAAGACCGGCACCACGGAGAGAACGACGAACACGACGAACCCGAGCCCGGCGGCGCGCGCGTAGCTTTCGGCGAACCCTGTCGCGGCGTCGATCCAGCGAAATCCTGTGTCCAGGAGCCAGCCCGAACCGGCGGCATAGGCGAGGAAGGCCAGGAGCTGGAACACTCCACAAAGGACATACGACGTAGTGGACGCCCGGCGTGGCTCCTCGGCCCGGGCGACCGTGGCCTCGACCGCGGAGGCGGTCGACTCGGCGAGGCCGCGGATGGTGGGATTGAGGTACACGTCCCTGGCCGACAGCGACGCGACCTCGCCACGTTCCCGGACCACCGCACAGAACTTGGCCAGCAGCAGGGAGTCGGCACCGTAGTCGTCGAAGAAGTGCCCCGTCACCGAGACCGGCTCGATCCCGAGGACACCGCTCAAGGCCTCCGCCAGGCGCAGTTCGGTCTTCGTCGCGGGCGCCACGTAGTCGACGTCGTTGCCCACCCTTCGTGGGCTCGAGGGTGCCGGGAGATGCTTGCGGTCGGCTTTTCCCGCCGGTGTCAACGGGATGTGGTCGAGTTGTTCGAGGTAGGCGGGCACCATGTAGCCCGGCAGCAGTTCCGCCAGCCGGCGGCGTAGTTCTCCGGGATCGACGTCCTCGTTGTCGCGCCGCAGGCTGTAGTAGGCGACCAGTTCGGTGGTGCCCGCTTCCGGATGGTGGGTTTCGACCACCGCCTGGGCGATTCCGGGGATCCGCAGGAGGACGGACTCGATCTCGGTGAGCTCCACGCGGTAGCCGCGGATCTTCACCTGGGTGTCGGCGCGGCCGTGGTATTCGATCTCCCCGTCCGGGGTGATCCGCCCCAGATCGCCGGTGCGGTAGATCCGGCGGGACGGATTGTGCCCGATGCCGAGGAAGTCCGGGATGAACGCGCGTTCGGTCAGATCGGGCCGGTTCAGGTAGCCACCCGCGAGTCCGATCCCCGCGATGCCGATCTCCCCCAGTTCGCCCGCGGCCAGCGCCACCGGCTCGTCCGGATCGAGGATGACGACCGAATAGGTGGGCAGGGGCACCCCGATGGTCACCGGCCGATCGGGTCGCAGCACCGACCAGGTCGCGGTGACCGTGGCCTCGGTCGGACCGTAGACGTTGAGGAATCTCCGGTCCGCGCGATACCAGCGGCGCACGAGGTCTTCGGGACACGCTTCGCCGGACACCAGGAGGAACCGCAGCAGCGGCAGGTCTTCGTCGAGGCTGGCCAGCAGGGTCGGGACGCAGCACAACGCGGTGACCCGGTTCTCCCGCAGGAATTCGAGGAGATCGTGCCCGACGAGGGCGGCACCGCCGGGTTTCGGCACGAGTGTCGCGCCGCTCAGCAACGGCACCCAGATCTCCTCGACCGAGAAGTCGAACGCGATCGTCATGCCCTGGTAGACCCGGTCGGTGTCCTGGATGCCGTAGACGTCGGCGGCGACCAGGACGAAGTTGCAGATCGAGGCGTGGTCGATCGTCACGCCTTTCGGCCGCCCGGTCGACCCGGAGGTGTAGACGACGTAACAGAGTTCGTCGGCAGGAGTGCCCCTCTCGTCCGCGCTGAGCCGGGTTCCCGGCAGTGCGGCGATCCGGTCCGAGTCGACGTCGAGGCAGACGAGGTCGACAGCGTCCGGCTCGAACCGTTCGCGCAGCCCGGAGGTCGAGATCACGAGCCGAACACCGGCGTCCTGGACGATGTAGGCCAGGCGGTCGTCAGGGAAACCCGCGTCCAGCGGCACATACGCCGCGTTGACCTTGAGCACGGCGAGCATCGCGACGTAGGGATGCACCGGTTCGGTGAACAGCAGCCCGATCCGGTCACCGGGCCGCACCCCGTGCGCCAGCAGGTGCCGGGCGAGCCGATTGGCCCGCTCGTCCAGCCCACCGAACGTGACCTTCACTCCTCCCGCGTCCACTGCCAGGCGGTCTCCGAGCCCGGTGTCGCGCAAGCGGTCGCAGAGCCGCTCGTACAACCGCTCCAGCCGATCACCGGTCCGCCATCGAACCCGCTGCTCGTGGCCGTCGCAGGTCAGTACCAGGCCGTCGGTGGTGAACTGCCCCGACGGCTGTCCATACGGGCTCATGCCCCGTCCTCCGCCAACCCGAAGGAGTCGTGCAGGGCTCGGACGGTCGTGTCGACGACGTCGGCGGGGACCACCGCGGTGAGGCGCGATCGCGACGTCGTCATGGCAGGCACCGTGACCCTGTGGCCGGCGAGGATCCGCAGCAACTCGGGCAGAAACCCGGGTGGATCGAGCAGCGCGGTGCCGACCACGGATACGGAGCCGAGTTCTTCGCAGACCGTGGAGCGGGCCTCCAGTTCCATCGCGAGCCGGGTGATCGGCGGGCCGAGCGGCTCCGTCCCGCGGACGGTGAACCTCAGTTCTCCGGGATCGGGCCAGCTCAGGTTGTCCGGTCGCACTCCGCAGTCCGCCAGCATCGCGAGTACGCGTGCGTAACGATCGGGGTCCGAGGCCGAAACCTCGACCCGGACCAGTCGCACGTCGCGTTCGTGGGCGATTCCGATGACGCGGGGTGTGTCTTCCAGCGGCTCTTCTCCCGCCTTGACGACGGTGGAAGGACCGGGATCCGACGAGTGCTTCACCCGCACCGCCACCCCGTGGCGGCGCGCGAGATCGACGGATCTGGGATGCAGGACGCGGGCGCCGACCCCGGCGAGCTCGGCCATGGCGTCGTAGGAGATCGTCCGGACGGGCCGGGTGTCCCGCACGATCCGGGGGTCGGCCGTGCGCACGCCGTGGACGTCGGTGCGGATCTCGCATTCGGTGCCACCGAGCGCGGCCGCCAGTGCCACCGCGGTGGTGTCGGAGCCGCCTCTGCCCAAGGTCAGCAGTTCACCGTCGGCGTTCCGTCCCTGGAATCCGGCGACCACGACGACCTGCGCGTCCCGCAGCCGCGCGACGATCCTGCCGGGATCGACGCTCACGATGGTGCCCGATCCCGGTTCACCCGCGACCTCGATTCCCGCCTGGTCACCCGACAGCGAGACGGCTTCGACCCCGCGCTCGGTCAGCGCCATGGCGAGCATCGCGGCGGACGCCTGTTCGCCGGTCGCCATCAACTGGTCGAGTTCCCGGGGAGCGGGTGGTTCGGCGACCTCGCCTGCCAGCGCGATCAGCCGGTCGGTGCTGTCCCCCATCGCCGACACGACGAGGACCACCCGATCCCCCGTCGCGGCGATCGCCGCCACCTCGGCGGCCACCTGATTCACCATTGCCGGGGTGGCCAGGGACGAGCCACCGTATTTTCGTATGACGAGTGCTTCGCTTCGTGAATTACGTAAAGCCGAGTCCGGGCTGACATCGAGTTTCGGGGAAAAATTCACCATTTTCCTTCATGAGGTCGCCGCAAATGGCCGCATTCGCGGCAGGGCATACGACAGGGTCCGGGGCTCCCTGCCCGACGAGACGACTTGGCAGGGATGACAGGTTTGGAAAGTAGTGCGGGACGCATTCCACGGGTACCTCCATAAGTACGAAACCTCGACCGCCCGTTTCTCGCAGGCCATAACCCGGCGACAGTGCGCGGCGTTATGACGGCAAACAGACGAGTTCGATGGAATTAGGGCAGAAGAATGACAAATTCGCAGAGTCTTCGAAATTCGGGAAAACCTCGTCATGACAAAACGGAACGAATTTCCCCACTCGCCGGGCATTACGAGATCCTTTTACCCGCCCAGCTCCGGGAGAAATCTGTCAAAATGGCCGTGGCGTGCCCAGGACCGAAATCCGGGCATTCTTCCCGTTGATCGGAAAGCGGACATGAATGTCCGTCCTTTGTGGAGGATCGTCAGCCGACCGGAGAGGGACTGCCCAGCCGTCCGTCGTGCACCTCGACGATCCGGTCCACCGCGGCGAGATGGACGCGGTCGTGCGTGACCAGGACGGTGGCGGTGGCCCGCTCGCGGGTCAGGCCGGCGATCAGGTCGACGACCGCCGCGCCGCGCTCGTGATCGAGGGCGCTCGTCGGTTCGTCGATCAGCAGCACGGTGGGTTCGTTCATCAACGCGCGCGCGATGTTCACGCGCTGCCGTTGGCCGCCGGAGAGCTGGTGCGGACGGCGTCCCGCCTGCGCGGCGAGCCCGACGGCGTCCAGCAGGTCCATGGCCACACCCCGTGCCCCGGCCGCGGAGCGGCCGTCGATCCGGGCCATGACCTGAAGCTGCTCGGCGGCGGTGAGGGCGGGCAGCAGATTCGGCTGCTGGAAGACGATCCCGATCTTGCGGCGGCGCAGTTCGGCGAGCTCCCCGCGGTTCAGGCCGGTGGTCGTGGTGCCGTCGACGGTGACGGTCCCCCGGTCCGGGGTGATGAGGGTCGCCGCGACGGCGAGCAGGCTGGACTTGCCGGAGCCGGAGGGGCCGGCGACCGCGGTGAGCGTGCCCGCCGGGACCTCCACCGTGACGTCGTCGAGCGCGGTGAGGCGGGTGTCGCCGTCGGGATAGGTCAGGGTGACGCCGGTCAGGTTCAGGCTCATCGGGCACTCCCCAGTGCGGTCAGCGGGTCGACGGAAGTGATGCGGCGCACGGAGAGTGCGGCGCCCAGCGCGCCGAGCAGGATCATCACGGCGGACGGCACGAGCACGGTGGCCGGAGTGAGCAGGAAGGGCACGGCGGAGCCGGCGACCACCGTGCCGAGCCCGACGGCCAACCCGGTTCCGATGGCGGTGCCGCCGACGAGAAGGACGACGGCCTGGCCTAGCGCGTCCTTCAGCAGGAAGGCGGTACTCGCCCCCAACGCCTTGAGAACGGCGATGTCACCGCTGCGCTGGATGGTCCACACGGTGAAGAAGGCGCCGATCACAAGGGCGGAGATCGCGAACAGGAAGCCACGCATCAGCTGCAGCGAACCGTTTTCCGAGGTGTAGGAGCCGATCGCGGACAGCGAGTCGCCCTTCGACACCGTCGTGGTGCCTGCGGTGAGGTCGGTGGCGGCGAGATCGGCGCCGGCCGTCGTGGTCAGCGCGAGCACCGTCGCGCTCGGCTCGCCGTCGGCCGGTGGCGCCGTCTTCGCCCAGACGTCGAGGCCTGCCCAGATCACGGGCGTGTGGCTGAACCAGGCGTCCCCCGCCACCGCGGCGACCGTCAGCGGACGCCCGGCCACGGCGACGGTGTCCCCGCTCCGCACGCCCAGATCCTCGGCGGCGGACGTCGACAGCACCACCGAGTCGCCGCTGATCTTCTCGCTGTCCGGGGCGAGCGCCGACCCGGTCCGGACACCGAAAACGGAGATCCCGGCGCTGCGGTCGCCCGCGACGGCCTTGGTGGTGGCGATGCCCAGCGGTTCGGCCGCGGTGACACCCGGGGTCTCGGCCCACTGGCGGCGCTGTGTGTCGGTGATCGCGGAATTCGCGTAGGAGAGGCTCTGCCCGGCAGCGGGGGCGGCGAAGACGATCTTGTCCGCGGGCAGGCCGGTGATCGCGGAGGTGTTCTGCTCACCCAGGCCCGCGGTGAGCCCGGACAACAGGCCTACCAACAGGGTGATCAGGACGACGACGGCACCCATCAGAGCGAACCGTCCTTTGGCGAATCTCAGATCTCTCCAGGCGACGAACACGGTTGGGGCTGTCCTCTCGGGGTGGGCTGGGTACCTCTCCACGATCGCCGCCGGTGACCGCGACGGCATCCGGCCGGAGATGGCACTTCCCCTGCCGGAAGACGGCACGCCGCCTCTACCTTTGGATAGAGGCGCCCGCCGATCCCGCTCCGTAATCTGGACGCACTGTGACCGCCGCGTCCGCTTTGACCCCGACCAGCCGGGTGTTGACCTGGTGTCTGCACCTGCTGCTCATCGCCCTGCTCACGCTGGCGGCCGCCCGGGCGGTGGCGGACGGCTCACCAGACGCGGGAACGATCGTCGCGGCGGCGGTGACGTGCGCCGCGGTGTACGCGGCCGGCCCGCTTCTGCCTCGCGTCCGGACGTCCCGGCGGGCCGCCCTGTGGTGGCTGATCGCGGTGGGCCTCGTGTGGCTGGTCCTGCTGGTGCTGACCGCCGACGGTGTGTGGGTCGCCTTCCCGCTGTACTTCCTGCAGTTGCATCTGCTGCCCCGCCGTCAGGGCCTGGTCGCGGTGATCGCGACCGCGCTGGCGGCGATCACCGCGTTCGCCGCCCACCAGGGTTCGTTCGCCCCCGCGGCGGCGATCGGCCCGGCACTCGGCGCCGCCGTCGCGGTCGCCGTCGTCTGGGGCTATCAGGCGCTGTACCGCGAAAGCGAACGACGCCGGAACCTGATCGAGGAGCTCACCGCCACTCGCGCCGACCTCGCCGCGGCCCAGCACGAGGCGGGAGTGCTCGCCGAGCGGGAACGCCTGGCCCACGAGATCCACGACACCCTCGCCCAGGGCTTGTCGAGTATTCAACTCCTGTTGCGTGCCGCGGAAAGGACTCTGCCCGATACCGCGGGGAACGCCGCCCGCTACGTCGAACAGGCTCGTCAAGCCGCCGCGGACAACCTCGCCGAAGCCCGCCGGTTCGTCGTCGCCCTGTCGCCTCCCGCGCTCGACGACACCACGCTGGCCGACGCGCTGGCACGGCTGTGCGCCACGACCACCGCCCGGCACCGGATCACCGCGCGCTTCCATCTCACCGGTGACCCCGTTCCGCTGCCGACCGCGCACGAGGTGGTGTTGCTGCGCATCGGTCAAGCGGCCCTGGCGAACACCGTCCGGCATGCCGACGCGTCCACCGCCGAAGTCACGTTGAGTTACGACGGCGACCAGGTCACCCTCGTCGTCGTCGACGACGGCGTCGGCTTCGACCCGGACCACAGCGGCTTCGGGCTCACCGCGATGCGCACCCGGGCCGAAGCGCTGGACGGGATCTTCACCGTCGAGTCCTCCCCCGGCCACGGCACCACCGTGTCCGCGCGACTGCCCAAGGAATGCC
Source organism: Amycolatopsis sp. TNS106 (assembly GCF_019330265.1). Classification (NCBI taxonomy): domain Bacteria; kingdom Bacillati; phylum Actinomycetota; class Actinomycetes; order Pseudonocardiales; family Pseudonocardiaceae; genus Amycolatopsis; species Amycolatopsis sp. TNS106. The sequence goes on from NZ_CP024972.1 coordinate 2,019,087, forward strand.
CGTGACCGAACCCCCGATCCGGCTCCTGCTGGCCGACGACCACCCCATCGTCCGGGCGGGACTGCGTGCCGTGCTGGAAACCGAGCCCGGTCTCGTCGTCTCGGCCGAAGCCGCGACCGCGGAAGAAGCGGTGGCCCGGGCGGCCGAAGGCGACATCGACGTCGTGCTGATGGATTTGCGTTTCGGCTCCGGCATGACCGGCGCCGAGGCCACCGCGGCGATCACGGCGCGGCCGGACGCTCCACGCGTACTGATCGTCACCACCTACGACACCGACGCCGACACCCTGCCCGCCATCGAAGCGGGCGCCACCGGCTATCTCCTCAAGGACGCCCCTCCCGAGGATCTGGCCGCCGCCGTGCGCACCGCCGCGGCCGGACGCACCACGCTCGCGCCGACCGTCGCCGACCGGCTGATGAACCGGATGCGGATGCCCGCCACCGCACTGACGCTGCGCGAGATCGAAGTCCTGGGCCTGGTCGCCGACGGCCTGTCCAACCGGGCCATCGCCGACCGGCTCCACCTGACCGAGGGCACGGTGAAATCCCATCTGGCCCGCAGCTACACCAAACTCGGCGTCGATTCGCGCACCGCCGCCGTCGCCACCGCGACCGACCTCGGCCTGATCCGGCGCTGAACGGGCGAGGTGGCAAGGACTTCCGAGTGCACTTGAGTGAAAAGGCCGAAGTCCGTGAAGGCCTCCTTGAGGGACTCTGGGTCCCTCAAGGAGGCCTTCACGGACCGGTCCGTGGCCAAGCTCATTCAGGAGCCAGTAGGCGCTCCTAGCCACGTACGAGCCTCATATGGGTATGAACAGGTGGCTACCACCCACAAGTGAATCAGTGCCCGAGCACGCCGCTGACCTCGTTCGGCGTGCCCGGAATCGTTCCGGTCGCGGTCTTCGTACCCGACGCGAGGTCCACCGAGTGGATTTCCTTCTTGCCGGGATCGGTGACGTAGGCGGTTCCGCCCCGCACGAAGATCGCCGGGCGCGGCTGCTGCCACTCGATCGGTTCCTGCCAGGTGCCGAGCACGGCGATCTTCCGCGTCACCGCACCGCTCACCGGGTCGATCACGTGGATCTGCCCGTCCGTACCCAGGACCAGTGCCTCACCCTGAGGCCCCCGGGCCAGCGACCGGAAGGTGTAGCTGGTCCCGATGTCGACGTGCTTGAGGGTGGCCTTCTCGGTGTCGATCAGGGAGATCCGGGTCGGGCGTTCGAGTTCGGCCGCTTCGTCGACCTTGTAGTCGCCCAAGGTGATCGGGGAGACGTCCGAGCCCGCCTGGTTGCCGATGCGTCCGTAGGGGTCCGGGCTGGTCACCTTGGTGATGACGCCGTTGCGGTAGATCAGCACGCCGGTCTGGCAGCCGACCACGACCGCTTCGCCGCGCGCGGCGGCTTCACCGTGCACGCCGGGGCACTGCTCGTTGCGCGCGATCTCCTTCTTGTCCTTGTCCAGCACCACGATCCCGGACCGCTTGTCCTCGTTGCCGACGGTGGTGAGCAGTTCGCCGTTCGCGAGTTCGACGGCCACGCCGTGATGCGCCTCGGGCGTCTTGTGCTTCGGCGCGGGGAAAGCCGCGGTACCGATCGTCTTCGGGTCGAAGACGGTCACTTCACCGGTTCCGTCGGCGAACAGCACCGTCTTGCCGGCGTGCCGGACGACGTGTCCCGGCTTGGCCGCCTTCACCTCGTTGTCCGTGAGCACGGCACCGACGGCGTCGAGGACCCGGAAGCCGGTGGAGGTCGAGACCAGGAGGTGCCGGTCGTTCCCGGCGGGGTTGAGCCGGTTGAAGCCTTCCAGCGGAAGGTTCTTCGCCTCCTTCAAGGTCTTGCCGTCGAGCAGGACGATTCCGCCGTCATAGGTGACGGCGACCGGATCGGCGACGACCGATGCCGGAGCCGCGTCCTTGCCGGGCTCCGCCGCCGGCTGTTCGGTCCCGCAGGCGGCGAGTGCGAGCGTGCTCGCCGTCGTCGCCATCAGCGCGAGATATCGGGCTTTCCGTGCCATTTTCCTGTGCCTTTCGTCTGTTCCGGTCAGGAACGGGTCAAACCGGTGGTGATCGATTCGGTGTTGGCGCGCATCATTTCCAGATAGGTGGCCGCGCCCTGGCCTGGTTCACTGAGCGATTCCGAGAACAACGGGGCCACCTGGACGTGCAGTCCGGCCTGCTCGGCCAAGACCCGCGCGAGCCGGTCCGGTTGCGAGGAATCCGCGAAGATCACCGGAACTCCGGCCGCGCGAACGGTGTCGGCGAGTGCCTTCAGATCCGAGGAGCTTGGTGAAGCGAGCGTGGTCCCACCGGGGATCACCGCGCCGACGACCTGGAAGCCGAACCGCTGGGCCAGGTAGCCGAACACGTGGTGATTCGTGACCAGCTTCCGGCGCTCGGGCGGAATCCCGCCGAACTTCTCGGTCATCGCCTTGTCGAGCGCCTCGATCTCCCCGCGATAGCGTTCGGCGTTGGCGCGGATCACCGCTTCGTCGACCCCGTCGACATGGGCGACGACCTCGTCGGCGATCGTCTTCACCGCGTCGCGCACCCGTGCCGGATCCGTCCAGAAGTGGGGATCGGGCTTGTTGTCGGCGTAACTGATCGGGTTCACCCGCTCCCCGGCGGGCAGTGCCGGTACGCCGCTTTGCTCGGCCGTGCGGACGGTGCGCAGGATTCCCTCTTCGAGCCCGAGTCCGTTGTAGACGATCAGGCCGGCCCGCTCGACCTGAGCAGCCTGCTGTGCGGAGATCCCGAAGGAGTGCGGGTCGGCGTTGGGCTTCATCAACACCGTCACCTCGGCCTGGTCGCCGACGACGGCGCGGGTGATGTCGCCGAGGATGTTCGTCGTGACGACGACCGACTTGCCGCCGCCACCGGTCCCGGAGCAGCCGGCCGCCGCCAGCACCGCCACCACGACCAGGGCGAGTACGCGGCGCCTCATCGGCCGGTCTCCACGATGTGGCCAGCCTTGCCGCCGACCTTCAGCGTCCTGGCGCGGCGAAGGTTGTCGTTGTAGTCGATCTCGTACACCTCGGCGGAGAGCGGGTTGTTGAGATAGGCGCGGGTCGAATCGACCTGGATCGACGGAACGCCGGCGGCGGTCGCTTCCGGTGTCAGCAGCGGGACGGCCGTCTGTTCCTTTCCGGTGCCATCGAAGGAGCGCAGCTTTCCGTCCCGCGTGAGGACCAAAAGCGGGCCACCCTCGCCGACGGCGTTCACCGCGGCGACCGGGCCGGTCTCGACGTGCTGCCAGCTGCGACGCCCGACGTCCAGCGACCACACCGCGGACTCCCCAGCCCGCGCCGCGAGCGTCGAACCACCGGGCCGGTGCGAGAAGGCGGTGGCGCGTTCCTGCGCGCTGACATCGCGCGGGTACGGGATCTTGACCCCGGAGAACGCGCCGTCCTTTTCGGTCACCAGCAGGGCGCCGTCCGCGCAGCCGAAGACGGCTCCGCGCCTGGTGACGGCCTGGCCCCGCAAGTCCGGGCACGGCTGGTCGATCTCCGCGACGACTTTGCCCTGACGGTCGTGGACGCGCACGCCGCGGGCGAGCGTCTTTCCGGCGTCCGCCACCGTGGCGATGATGTGCTCACGGTAAGGGATCGCGACACTCGCGTGCGGCTCACGGGTGATCTTCCCCAGTTCGGTCACGGTGCCCTTGTCGAGCGCGGTTCGATCCAGCAACGTCGTCGTACCGTCCGAATAGGACAGTGCGGTGACCGCGGGATCGCTGTAGACCGCCAAGGGCTGTTTTCCGGGTGCCACGCCGACATCCCGGACCTTCGCCCGGTAGTAGTGGACGTGGTCACCGTGGTCGACCATCCACGAACCGCTGTCGATCACCCGGATCGTGCCGTCGCCGGCGGTCAGGTAGCCGAAGCGACCGTCACCCGTCACGGCTTGCACTCCGTCGACTCGCCCGGCCTCGTGCACCTCCTCGGTGATCAGGTCGACGACGCGTACGGCGCCGGTGTCCGTGTCGGCGACGATCAGCCGCGACTGGGCCTCGGCCGCCTCCTCGGCGCCTTCGACGTAGCCGTGTGGGACTTCCGCGGTCACCTCCCCCGGCTGCTCCGAGCCGCACGCCGCCAGGGTCAGCGCCGCGACGACCGCCGTCACTGCTTTCAGTTTCATCGTGAGCTCTCGATCTCCGGAGTCAGGGAACGGAATCGCTGTCGTACGAAGGACAGGAACGCGGAAAGGAAGAACAGGAGGACCGCGCCGGCGGCGATGGTCGCGCCCGCCGCGGTGCCCCAATGCCAGGACACGAGCAGGCCGCCGAGCGTGGCGGCGACGCCGAGCAACGCCGCGATGAGCATGATCGTGGTGATCCGCCTCGACCAGAAGAGCGCCGCCGCGGCGGGGGCGATGAGCAGGCCGAACACCAGCAACGTCCCCACGACGCGGAACGACGCGACGATCGTCAGCGTGACCAGCCCGAGCAGCACCGCATTCGCCAGGCGTGGACGAAGCCCCAGCGTGTGCGCTTTGCGGACGTCGAAGGTGAGCGCGGTGAACGAACGATGTCCCGCCAGTGCCACCGCCCCCACGACGAGCAGGGTGACCGCGAGGCCCACCAGGTCACCCGATCCGACGGCGAGCACGTCGCCGAACAGGAACCCGGTGAGATCGACCGCGAACGACCGCGAATGGGACACGATGATCACGCCGCTCGCGAGCATGCCGACGAAGAGCAGCCCGATCGTGGTGTCCTCGGACAGCCGCCGCGAACGGCCGAGCGCCGTCACGCCGAGCGCCATCACCCCGGCACTGATCGCCGCGCCGATCAGCAGGTTCACGCCGGTCAGCGAGGCGATCGCCACGCCGGGCAACATGCCGTGCGACATCGCGTCGCCGATGAAGGCCATGCCGCGCAATACCACCCAGGTGCCCACGACCGCGCACACCGCCGAGACGAGCACCCCCGCCACCAGCGCACGCTGCACGAACGACACCTCGAAGGGGATCAGCAACCAGTCCACGCGTCACACTATAGTGGTAATGATTGTCATTATCTGAAAGAGGTGTGATGACCCCGGACACAGCGGCGCTCACGATCGACCGCGCGCACGCCCACTACGGCTCCCGCGAGGTGCTGCGCGGGATCACCGCCCAGGTACCGTCCGCACGGCTCACCGCGATCGCCGGCGCGAACGGCGCGGGGAAGTCGTCATTGCTGAACCTCGTCGCGGGCGTGCTCCCGCCGACCACCGGTTCGGTGACCCGGGGAGACCAGGGGCGTGTCGCCTACGTGACCCAGCAGAGCGAGGTGTCGCGGTCGCTGCCGATCACCGTCCGGGCCACCGTCACGATGGGACGCTGGGCACACCGCGGACACTGGCGCCGACTGTCCAAGATGGACCGGAAGATCGTCGAAGAATGCCTGGAACTACTGGAGATCACGTCGATCGCGGACCGGTTGATCGGCACGCTGTCCGGCGGGCAACGCCAGCGGGCACTGGTGGCGCAGGGGTTGGCTCAACGAGCCGGGCTACTACTGCTCGACGAGCCGTCGGCCGGCCTCGATCTACACGCCCGTGGACTGATCGAGAAAGCCCTGCGGGCAACACTCGCGGAAGGCACGACGGTCTTGCGCGTCACACACGACCTCGAGGTGGCAGGCCGGGCCGATCACTGCCTGCTGCTCCAGGACGGCCGACTGGTCGGCGAAGGCGTGCCGGCGTCGGTGCTGACCCCGGCGCGCGTGGCGGAGGCCTGGGGCTTGCCGGTGATCGGCGACGCCGCCCTTGACGTGCACGGCACGCCCGGCGCCCACCCGATCCGGCCGGTTCAGTAACATCGCCGGTATGCCATCACCATTCGAGGGAGCAGCCTCATGCCTTCCGCGATAAGCAAGCGCTTAGTCACCCTTGGCGATTCCTTCACCGAGGGTGTCGGCGACGACGACCCTTCGTCGCCCAACGGCGTCCGCGGCTGGGCCGACCGCGTCGCGGCCACACTCGCGGCCAACCACCAGGACTTCCGCTACGCCAATCTCGCGATCCGCGGCAAACTCCTGGGGCAGGTCCTCGCCGAGCAGCTCGACCCGGCGCTCGCCCTGAATCCGGACGTCGTGACGCTGTACGCCGGCGGCAACGATCTGATGCGGCCGAAGGTCGATATCGACGCTCTCCTCGACGACTACGACGCCGCTGTCGGGAAGGTCGTGGCCACGGGCGCCCGGGTCGTCCTCTTCACCGGTGTCGACGGGGTCGAAGACGCGCTGTTCCGCAGGATCCGCGGCCGCGTGGCGATCTACAACGAGCATGTCCGCGGTATCGCCGCGCGGCACGAGACGCTGCTGGTGGACATGTGGGCGATGCGGCAACTGCGGGACAGGCGGCTGTGGGCGCCGGACCGGCTGCACCTGAACTCGTTGGGACACAATGAGATCGCCATTGCCGTGCTCGACGCGCTCGGCGAACCGCACAAGCTGACGCCCGCCGAACTCGGACCGCGACCGCTGCTGAGCCCGCGGGCGCGGCGCACCGAGAACCTCCAGTGGGGCAAGGAGCACGCCGTGCCGTGGATCAAGCGCAGGTTGCGTGGTGAATCGTCGGGCGACGAGCTCGCGCCGAAGCGGCCGACGATGGATCCTTACGCCTGACGCGGACGAAGCCCGTCGAAGAGGATGCAGATCGTCCGGGCCCGGAATTCGGGTCCGGCATGCTCCGCCGCCTTCGCCGTTCCGATGATCACCGGGATCAGTTCGTCGACGCCGAGATCCTTGCGGACGTCGCCGGTGTCCTGCGCCCGGCTGAGCAGAACGCCGAGCGCGTCCTTCAGGCGGACACCGATGACCGACCCGGCCGAGGGAACGCTGACGCCGGCCGCCGACAGGGCTTCGAAGTAGGCGTTCTTGGCGCCCGACATCTCGATCCAGCCGGTGAGGAACCCGAAGAACGCGGCGCCCGGGTCGGGTGAATCGGCGGCCACCGTGGCCTCTGCTTCGTCGACGAAGCGGTGAAGGCGCGCGAAGAGCACGGCCTCCAGAAGCGCCTCTTTCGTGGGAAAGTGCCGGAACACGGTGCCGACTCCGACGCCTGCTTCGCGGGCGACTTCTTCGGTCGGCGCGCTGGTGCCTTTGGCCGTGAAGACGCGCTCCGCGGCCTCCAACACCCGTGTGCGATTACGGCGGGCATCGGCTCGGAGCGGTTTCTCGTCCGTCACAGCGGGGATCCTAGACCCGCTGTCGAGAGCTTGTCCCGCGGCTCACCTATGTTTTCCGGTCCGGCATCTCGTCCAGCACGCGCGCCAGTGCCTTCGGGACCCCGGTGCGCCAGCCGCCGCCCATGATCCGCCGCGACATCCGCTGGAACTCGTCGTCGGGATCGAAGCCCTCGTGGCTGAGGAACAGCCTGGTCCCCCGGCCCTCCGGCACGAGCCGCCAGGTGACTGTCCATTCCGGACCCCAGCTGATGCTCAGCAACCGTTCCGGCTCGACGGCCAGCACCTCGCAGGCGACCGGCCCGCCCTCGAACCCGGCGGCGGGAACGGGGTCCGCGAGCAGCTCGAACCGGTGTCCCACAACGGGTTTGATGTCGTTCGACATCCGGAGCCAGCGTTCCAGCAGCTGTGGTTCGGTCAGCGCGCGCCACACCTTGCGCGGCGGATGCGCCAGGAACTGGTCGACGTGAATGGCCGTCGGGTCCTCGTCGTTCAGAACTCCTCCTCGTCCAGCAGGTCACGCAGGTTGCCCAGCTTGCCGCGCCAGTAGCGCTCGTAGGGCGAAAGCCAGTCCGAGACCTCCTGCAGCGGCGCGGCCTCAAGAAAGTAGACGCGATTCCGGCCCTGCCGCTCCTCCCGGACGAGTCCGGCCTCGCGCAGCACCCGAAGGTGTTCCGACAGGCTGGGCCGCCGCATGTCGAAGCGTTCGGCGATCTCCCCCGCCGCCCGGGGGCCGTCGAGAAGGATGCCCAGCACCTCGCGGCGGGCCGGGTTGGCGAGCGCGGCGAAGACGTCGTCGTTGACCGGCACTAGCGCGGCCAGTCGCCGTAACCGGACGGTTCGAGCAATCCCATCGCGTTGCCGTCGGGATCCTTCAACGAGGTCACGCGGCCCCACGGCATTTCCTCCGCGTCGTCGACCTCGATGCCCTGTGCGCGAAGCTCCGCGATGTCGGCATCGACGTCGGCGGTGCTCAGCTGGAAATGCACACGCGTCTCGAGGTCGAGCCCGCCGACGGCGCGGTCGACCAGGACGATGCCGGTCTCCGCCCCCTTGGGGCCGACCATGACGAACGGGCCGTGCGGGCCGCTGACGTCGACGAGCAGGTCGAAGCCGAGCTTGCCGACGTAGAAGTCCCGCGCCTTCGCCTGATCGGCGACCGGCACGGTGAGGAACTGGATGCGGTCGATGTTCATGCCGCCACCATACGTAGGATTTTTCCTACATGTCAACTCCGACGAAGAGGAACATCCGCGCTCCGGAGGCCGCTGGACAGAAGTCCTGCGTCCGAAGGCTCGCAACGACAACCACCCTTACAACATCTACTTAAATAGAGGTCCAGGTTTCGTGACCAGGGCCGCAAGAGCTTGAGTTCACCTATGGACGAGCTTTTAGCGTCTTCCCCATGACCGCAGAGAACACCACCCAGTCCCCCGTTCGCCTCGCCGTGATCATCGGCAGTGTCCGGCACGAACGCTTCGCCGACGCCATCACGGGCTGGCTGCTGACCGAACTCGCCGCGCTCGACGGGCTGGAGGTGGATCCCATCGACCTCGCCGACATCGATCTGCCCTTGCAGGGAACACAGCCCGGCGGCACCGAGACGGTGATCAGCGACAGGCTGCGCGCGGCCGACGCCTACCTCGTCGTCACCCCGGAGTACAACCACAGCTTCCCGGCGGCACTGAAGAACGCCATCGACTGGCACTTCACCGAGTGGGCGTACAAGCCTGTCGCGTTCGTCGGCTACGGCGCCGGTTCGGGCGGTATCCGCGCGATCGAGCAGTTACGGCTGATCTTCCCCGAGCTGCGGGCCACCACGACCCGCGACGCGGTGCTCCTGAACGCTCCGTGGACCCGTCTCGGCCCGAACGGGTACGAGGGCACCGACGCCGAGCGCGGTGCGCTGGCCGCGACGATGACCGAACTGGGCTGGTGGGCCCGCACCCTGCGTGCCGGCCGCGTCGCGACTCAGGCGAGTGCGGCATGAACCGCCTGACCGGACAAGAACTGCGCATCGCCTCGGTGATCGCGCTCGGCGGGTTGATGGCCGTTCTCGACACCACGATCGTCGCCGTCGCGCTGCCGCGGTTCATGACGACGTTCTCCGCGTCGCTCACCACGATCCAGTGGATCGCGACCGCCTACGCGCTCGGCATGGTCGCGGCGATGCCCCTCGCGGCGACTTTCGCGCAACGCTGGGGAGCGCGCCGGGTGTACCTGGCCGCGCTGCTCGTGTTCGCGGTGACGTCCGCGGCCGCCGGTGCTGCCGTCGATCTGGGCTGGCTGATCGCCGCACGAGCGGTGCAGGGCCTCGCCGGCGGCCTCATCAACCCACTGGGGATGACCATCGGTTTCGGCGCGGTGGCGCCGGAACGCCGGAGCCGGATGACCACGATCACCGGTCTGCCCTTGCTGATCGGGCCGATCCTCGGCCCGATGCTCGGCGGGCTCCTGCTGGAGAACCTCTCATGGCGGGCACTGTTCTTCATCACCGTTCCGCCTGCCTTGCTCGGTGTCGCCGGTGTGCTGCGCTGGGTGCCCGCCGACATCCCGTCGGCGGAACGCGCCCCGATCGATTTCGCCGGTGGACTGCTGCTCGTCCCCGGTGTGGTCGCGGTGGCGTACGGATTCAGCGAAGAGACCCTCGGCATGGACGTCCGGGCGATCATCGTCGCCGCCGGACTGGCACTCATGGCCGTGTTCCTCCGAAGGTCGTGGCACCATCACGCGCCGCTGCTGAACGTCCGGCTCCTGCGCGATCGCACGTTCGGGCGCAACGCCGCGATCCTCGTCCTGTACGCCGGGCCGTACTTCGGCTCGATGCTGCTGATGCCCGCCTACATCCAGGTGATGCGCGGCGATTCGGCCATGATCAGCGCGCTGATGATGGTGCCGAGCACGATCGGGATGGGCCTCACCATCCAGTTCGCCGCCCGCGTACTGGAACGCTTCGGCCCGCGGATCGTCGTCGGGACCGGGTTGAGCTTCGCGATCATCTCGACCGCACTGACCATCCTCGTCCTCACACCGGACACGCCTTACGCGGTGCTGGCGATCTTGGGCGTGCTCCAAGGGGCGGGCACGGGGGCGATCATGCTGCCCACCATCGTGAGCGCGGGCCGGCACTTGAACGGCCCTGACCTCGCGTCCGGTTCGGCGATCCTTCCCCTGTCCAGCACCATCGCGAGCGCCGTCGGCACGGCGATGGTGAGCGGGGTGTTCACCGGCCTGATCGCGGCCGCCACCGCCGGGCAGGGCCTCGCCGCCCTGAGCGGTCCGGCGGCGGGCTCGGCGCTCACCGGGGAGATCGTCGACGCGTATCGCCTGACTCTCGTCGGAGTCCTCGCGGTCATGGTGCTCGCCCTGGTGGTCAGGCTGCGGACCAGCCCGGCCCCGGCGGCGGAACCCACCACGGTGCGGAGTGCGGCATGACGACGTCGACCCGATCCCCGCTCGATGCCTGGCTGACCGTCGGCCAGGTCGCGAGCAAGGCCGGGGTCTCGGCGAACGCCGTCCGGTACTACGAGCGCTACCGCATCATCACCGCCGAACGCACCGCCGGCAACGCGCGCCGGTTCACGATCGACGCCGTCTGCCGGATCCGGCTCGCGGTCGCCGCCCAGCGGGTCGGGCTCAGCCTCGCCGAGAGCGCGGAGATCCTGGCCGAGATCCCGCCGATGTCGTCCGACCTCGGGCAGTGGTCACGGGCCGGGCAACGCCTCGTCGACGCCGGACAGGCCCGCATCGCCGAACTCGCCGCCGTGGTCGACGAGTACCGGACGCTCGCTTTCATCAGGGGCTGAAGGGCCCGTCCGCCGCGTTCGACCAGCGGAACACGGGACGGTTCTCGAGACCGGGGTAGGTCACGGCCATACCCCGGTCAGGGGACATCGACCACAGCCGCGCGTCAGGTGACGCGGCGTGCTCCGCCCATTCCGCCGACCAGGCGGGGATGTAGCGCTCGTAGATGCGGCGGATCCGGGACACGTCTTTGGCTTCCAGTCTCGCGGGGCCGGTCATCCGGACCTGACGGACGTCGTCAGGCGGGTCGAAGGTCGCGACCATGACCGCGACCTCGCGATTTTCGCGGGCGGCGGCCAAGAACGGCGACGGCCGTCCGTCGGACACCGGGGTGTGGAACCACAACCGGCCTTCCTCGGCCACGAACCACATCATCGCCAACGCCGGAGTCCCGCGGCCGGTGGTGGTGGCGACGCCGGCAGGCAGGCGAGGCTCGTCGAGAAAATGCTGTATCGCAAGAATCGATCCGTCCATGGCGTCACCCTGCAACCTCGACCGCGATAGAGGTCCAGTGACTCCCGGGCTCGGCAAAGTCGCAGAACGGGCGATGTCCACAAAGGACCCCCTGCACCGGAAGAAAAAGAAGAGGGCCGCCCCGAACGGGACGGCCCTCTCTCACTTTCACGGTCAGCGCTGCGGCGGACCACCCTGCGGGCCACCGAACGGTCCCTGCTGCGGGAACGGGCCACTGCCGGGCCCCTGCGACGGCGGTCCCTGGTACGGGCCACCCTGCGGGCCGGCGGGCGGCTGCGGCTGCGGCAGCCGGGAGGCAGGCGGGGCCTGCGGCGGCTCCGGAGCGGCCTCCGGTTCGGGAGCGGGCGCGGCCTTGGGAACCTGACGCGGAGCGGGCGGCTCCTGCCGCGGCGTCGCGACGCCCAGCGCCGGAACCTCCTTGCGCGCCACGGCTTCCGCGGCCGCGACGGCCTCGGCGACCTTCGGGTCGCTGGAGGTGTCGAACCAGCCCTGGACCTCTTCGTCCTCCAGGTCCGGCTTTTCGACCGGGTCTTCCTTCGGCGGCTCGTAGCGGAACACGCCGTCGTCGCCGGGTGCGCCGAGCGCGCGGGCGAAGCCCTCCAGGGCCTTGCCGTAGTCGCTCGGGATCATCCAGACCTTGTTCGCGTCGCCCTGCGCCAGCTGCGGCAGGGTCTGCAGGTACTGGTACGCCAGGACCTCGGGCGTGGGACGCCCGGCCTTGATCGCCGCGAAGACCTTCTCGATGGCCTTCGCCTGCCCCTGCGCCTGCAAGTACCGGGCGGCACGTTCACCCTGCGCGCGCAGGATCCGCGACTGCCGCTCGGCCTCCGCGCTCAGGATCGCGGCCTGCTTGGCACCTTCGGCCGCGAGGATCTGGCTCTGCTTCTGACCTTCCGCGGTCTTGATCGCCGACTCACGCTGACCTTCGGCGGTCAGGATCATCGCGCGCTTTTCACGGTCGGCGCGCATCTGCTTCTCCATCGAGTCCTGGATGGAGGGCGGCGGGTCGATCGCCTTCAGCTCGACCCGGGCGACGCGAATGCCCCAGCGGCCGGTGGCCTCGTCGAGCACACCCCGCAGCTGACTGTTGATCGAGTCGCGCGAGGTCAGCGTCTGCTCGAGGCTCATGCCACCGACGACGTTACGCAGGGTCGTGGTGGTCAGCTGCTCGACACCGACGATGTAGTTCGAGATCTCGTAGACCGCGGCCCGCGAGTCGGTGACCTGGAAGTACACGACCGTGTCGATGGACACCGTCAGGTTGTCCTCGGTGATCACGGGCTGGGGCGGGAACGACACGACCTGCTCGCGGAGGTCGATCCGCGCCCGGACCTTGTCCAGGAAGGGCACCAGAAACGTCAGGCCGGGAGAAGCCACCGTCCGGAACCGGCCCAGCCGTTCGATCACAGCGGACTGTGCCTGCGGCACCACCATGATCGCCTTGACCACCACGACGACCACGAACAATGCGAGCAGTCCGACGACGATGAACACCACTGTCTCTGACAACTACCTTCCCCTTACGTAGAAACCCTGTTGCGGTGCGGCCGTCCGGCTCACAGCTCGGCCGAGACGACCGCCGTGGCGCCCGAGATCTCGACGACCGTCACCGATGTCCCCGGGGCGATCGGTTCCCCGCCCGTCATGCTTCGTGCCGACCAGACGTCGCCTGCCAGCTTCACCTGGCCCGCATCGCCGTCCACTGTGGACACTACTACCGCCCGCGCGCCGATCAGCGCGTCGGTGTTGGTCTTGATGTCCGGCCCCGCGAGGAACCGGCGTTTGAGGGTCGGCCGGACGAGGACGAGCATCCCGACCGAGGCGACGGCGAACACCGCGACGTCGATGAACGGGTTCCCGGTCAAGGCGGCCGAGCCCGCCCCGAACAGGGCTCCGACCCCGACCATGAGCAGGAACAGATCACCCGAGAGCAGCTCGGCGATGATCAAGAGGATGCCGGCGATCAGCCAGATGAGAGCGCCTGTCATGCGTTCATGCTCCCAGATCGCGCCGATTCATACCGAAGAAGCGAAACCGACGTGACCGACGCGTGACCTTGAGTGACCTCACGCAAACCGGGCATTCAGGACTCTTCGCCCGGGTCCGAGACGAAGTCGATGAGCCGTTCCACCGCTCCGATCAGCGGCGTTTCCAGATCCCGGTAGCTGCCGACCGCCGCCAGGATCCGCTGCCAGCCCTCCCACGGCTCGCCCCAGCCGAGCGCGTCGCAGACGCCCTGTTTCCACTCCGTGCCACGCGGGATCTTCGGCCAGGCCCGGATGCCGACGACCGACGGCTTCACCGCCTCCCAGATGTCGATGTACGGGTGCCCGGTGATCAGCACGTTCTCGTCGCGGATCGCGTCGACGATCCGCGATTCCTTGCTGCCCGCGACCAGGTGGTCGACCAGCACTCCGAGGCGGCGGCCGGGCCCGGTGCCGAACTCGTCGATGCGGCCGGACAGCACATCCACCCCATCGAGTGGTTCCACCACCACACCTTCGACCCGCAGGTCGTGACCCCAGACCCGCTCGACGAGTTCGGCGTCGTGCTTGCCCTCCACCCAGATGCGCGAATCGCGGGCGACTCGCGCTTTGAGCCCCTGGACCTGGACCGACCCGGACGCCGAGATCCGCCGTGCCGGGGCTTTCGGTGCGGCCTTCGACGGCACCAGCGTCACCGGCTTGCCCTCGAGCAGGAAACCCGCGGGATTCAGCGGGAAGACACGGTGCTTGCCGTGCCGGTCCTCGAGGACGACGTTGCCGTACTCGATCTTCACCACGGCACCGCAGTAGCCGCTGGCCGGGTCTTCGACCACGAGCCCCGGCTCCGCGGGTACCTCGGGGATCTTCCGCTTGCGCGGGCCGGACAACACGTCGTCGTACGAATGGGAGCGCACGGCGCCCGACGCTATCGGTGCCCGGGGCCGCCGTCTCCCCGCCACGCCGGTCAGCGGCCATCCGCCGTCCCGCCGACGTCGATCGCGGACTCAGGTTCACCGGCAGAATGACAGCATCGCGTCGACGAACGGGGTCCGTTCACCCCGCTCCAGCGGGCGCATCACGAACAGCGGAGCGAGCGCGACACACCACGCGCGCACTCGTCCGGCGTCGAAACCCGGCAGATGCGGGGCGATCGCGTCGAAGCCGTCTTCGAGCGTTCCGCCGTCGCGCATCGGCAAGGTGACCCAGTCCGCGAGATCGAACGACGGGTCACCGACGCTCGGGCGCGGGTCGATCGCGACCGCTCCCCGCCCGGGCCCGCCGTCGAGGACGTTGCCCGGATGCAGGTCGCCGTGCACGATCGCGTTCCCTCCCCCGCCGGTCGCGAGTTCGAGCGCCCGCGACCGCGCGCGATCGAGGGTCTCCAGCGAGAGCGTGGCCTCGGCCACCGAGCCGCGCAACCCGCGCTCGGCGAGCCGGTACATGAAGACGACACGGTCTTCCAGCGACGGGAAATCCGACGGCGGGGTCACCGAGTGGAGCTGAGCCAGCAGGTCGCCGACCTCGGCCCACGGGACGTTCGCCCCCGCCTCCAGCAGCTGCGTACCGGGATCGATGCCCTCCAGCAGGATCGCCCCGGCGGCGAGCTCCGTATCGAGCACCTGCACGACCCGCGAACAGCCGTCCCACGCCCGTAACGCGGCGGCTTCCGACGCGGCGATCGTGTGATCCGGGGTCAGCTTGAGAACCTTCGTCAGGCCGTCGTCCCCGTGGCAGATCAAGGTCCGGCCGGTGTTGCCCGGCTTCGCGTCGACGACGGTGAGACCCCACCGAGCGGCCAGCCGCGCCACGAGAGCGGGCAGCTCGTCACACCACGCCCCGACGTCCTCGCCGAATCGCTTGACCAGACGAGCACGCGCCTCGTCATCGATCAGAACAGCGGCCACGGGATGGCTCGCCAGTCGTCGCCCGGCTCGGGGAAGACCCCTTCCGCCAAAAGCAGATCGGTCCGTTCGGCCAGCGCGCGGATCTCGAAACCGGTGAGGTGCTCGCCGAGCGCGTCCCCGAGTTCCCCGTCCAGCCGCTCGCGAAGGCCGCGCAGCTTGGCGACCTCGGCATCGGTCAGCCGCTCACCGATCCAGCCCCAGAGCACCGTCCGCAGCTTCGGGTCGGTGTGCAGGCAGATCCCGTGATCCACGCCGTAGATCCGGCCGTCCGCACCGGCGAGCACATGGCCGCCCTTGCGGTCGGTGTTGTTGACCACGATGTCGAGCACGGCCAGCTCCCGCATGCCCTGCCGGTCCGCGTGCGCGAGCACCGCCGGTTCGCCGTCGCGATCGTGCGCGTGCAGCACGACACGCCAGCCTTCCGGCAGCCCCTCCGGCGACCGGACGTCGACGAGCTCCTCGTCGGTGGTCTCGATCCACAGCTGCACCATGCCGGGCCCGAACGGCCCGTCACGCAGCACCGTGGGCGGGATCGCGCCCAATCCCGAGGCTTCGGCGACCATGGCCGTCGCGACCTCGCGGCCCGCGAGCGTCCCGTCCGGGAAATCCCACAGCGGCCGCTCGCCGGAAACCGGCTTGTACACGACGTTCCCGGTGACACCGTCGAGCTCGATCGCGCAAAAGAGCGTGACGTTGGAGGCGTCGACGAGCCTGCCTTCGACGTCGATCTTGCCGCGCGTCACCAGCTCCCGCGAAGACTCCTCCACGTCGTCAGTCCTCGAGGACGTCGACGTCGCGCCGGTACCCGTTCTGGCGCGGGCAGATATGACCCGCCGGGTCGAGCGGTTCCGCGCACAGCGGGCACGGCTTGCGGCCGGCGTTGACCACCCGGTCCGCTCGTTCCGCGAACGCGCGCGCCGCGCCAGGACTCAGGAAGACGCGAACGGCGTCCGGCCCTTCTTCGGTGTCGTCCAGAACGACCGTTTCGTCCACCTCGCCCTCCGTCATCGCGAGCAGCTCGATGACGACGGCCTTGCTCTCGGCGTCCCAGCCGAGTCCCATCGTGCCGACGCGGAACTCCTCCTCGACCGGAACGGTCAGGGGGTCGACGTCGAGGAGCTCTTCGGGCGCGTCGTCGGGTACGTCCGCGCCGAACCTGCTGGCGACCTCTTCCAGCAGCGAGCCGAGCCTCTCGGCCAAGACCACCACCTGCTGTTTTTCGATCGTCACACTGATCGTGCGGACGTCCTCGGACGCCTGGAGATAGAACGTGCGGTCGCCGGGCTCACCGACGGTTCCTGCGACGAACCGGTCGGGCTGGCGGAAGACGTGGATTACGCGAGACATGGCACCTTTGACACTAGGCCACGGCCCCATGATCGGCATCCGCCGCCCCAAGGTTCAGCCCAGGGCGAAACCGCCGCGCCCCGGGCCGCCCCGGGCCGTCCTGGGCAAAGAGCCGAACCTAGTCTTCAACCGTGGTTGAGATCGCCCCTTACGGCACCTGGACGTCTCCCCTGTCGGCCGCCGCCGTCGCGGCCTCGGGAGACAGCGCGCAATGGCTCGACACCGTGGGAAACGACGTCTGGTGGGCCGAAGCGAGAACCGGTGAAGGCGGCCGCGTGACCCTCGTGCGGTCCCGCGCCGACGGCACGGTCGAAGACGTCCTTCCCGCTCCATGGAGCGCCCGGAACCGCGTCCACGAATACGGCGGCCGGCCCTGGCTCGTCCTCGACGACGTCCTGGTCTTCACCCACTGGGCGGACCAGCGCGTCTATCGCCGCGACCTGACCACCGGCGAGACCACACCGCTGACCCCGGAACCCGCGACCCGGCACCAGATCCGCTACAGCGACCTACGGCCCGGCCGCACCGGCGAAGTGTGGCTGGTCCGCGAGCGCAGCACCGGCCCCCGGCGCGTCGACATCGCCCGCGATCTCCTCGCGGTCCCCCTCGACGGCGGCCCGGCACGAGTCCTGACGGCGAGCCATCACTTCCTCACGGCGCCGCGGCTTTCGCCCGATGGCACCCGCGCGGCGTGGATCGGCTGGAACCACCCCGCGATGCCTTGGGACGGCACCGAACTGTGCATCGCCGAACTCGACGAGCACGGGACGTTCGGACCACACCGTGTGCTCGCCGGCGCGGCGGACATCTCCGTCTGCCAGGTCGAATGGGAGTCGGCCGACAGTCTGCTGGCGTTGCTCGACCCGGACGGCTGGTGGAATCTGCACCGCGTCGGGCTCGACGGCGACATCACGAACCTCGCCCCGGCCGAACAGGAGATCGGCGGCGCGCAGTGGAAACTCGGCACGCGCTGGTTCACCCCGCTCGGTGACGGCAGGTTCGCCGTCATCGCGTCGGGCAAGCTCGCCATCCTCGACGAAGCGACGCGGGAAGTGACCCCGGTGACGACGGCCGCCGACCTGACCGCGTGGTCCATCAACGGTTTCGCCGTCCACGGAAACGGCATCGTCGGCGTCGCGGCGGGCCCGAAGCGTAAAGGTGCCGTCGTGAAAGTCGGCCTCGACGACGGGACGGTGACCGAACTCGCCGCGGTACCCGAATCGCCCTCGCCCGCCTACCTGTCGACCCCCGTGGAACGGACCTTCGAAACCCAGGACGGCGAAAGGATCCCCGCCTTCGTCCATCTCCCCGCGAACGCCGGCTTCGCCGCGCCGGACGGCGAACTGCCTCCACTGCTCGTGTACCCGCACGGCGGGCCGACCGGCCGGGACAGTGCGGTGCTCGACTACGAGATCGCCTACTTCACCAGCCGCGGCATCGCCGTCGTCACGGTCAACTACGGCGGCTCGACGGGCTACGGACGCGCCTACCGGGAACGGCTGCGCGAACAGTGGGGCGTCGTCGACGTGGCCGACTGTGTCACCGTCGCCGAAGCCCTCGCCGCCGAAGGCACCGTCGACGGTGACAGGCTCGCCATCCGCGGCGGCAGCGCGGGCGGCTACACCTCCGCCGCCTCGCTGACCACCACCACGACCTACCGCGCGGGCACCGTGATGTACCCGATCCTCGACCTCACCCAGTGGACCGGCGACGGCGGCGAGACGCACGACTTCGAGTCCCGCTACCTCGACGGGCTGATCGGGCCGCTGCCCGATGCCGAGCAGCGCTACCGGGACCGGTCGCCGATCAACAACGCCGGCACCCTCGCCGGCCCGCTACTGTTCCTGCAAGGGCTCGAGGACGAGATCTGCCCGCCCGAGCAGGCGGACCGGTTCGTCGCCGGGCTGGCAGGGCGCGGCATCGAGCACGCCTACCTGAGGTTCGAAGGCGAGCAGCACGGATTCCGGAAGGCGGAGACGATCGTGGCCGCGCTCGAAGCGGAGTTGTCGTTCTACGGCCAGGTCTTCGGCTTCGAGACACCCGGCGTACCGAAGCTCCGGTTGAGCCGGTGAGGCCACCCAAGACGCGCCTCGGTGACACGATCGCCTTGGTCGCCCCGGCGGGACCGGTCCCGCCGGACCTCGTCGAGAAGGCCCTGCCGGTGCTCCGCGGATGGGGTGCCGAAGTCCACGTCGGTGACTGCGTCCGCGCGACCTCCACCGGTTATCTGTCCGCCTCCGACGAGGCGCGGGCCGCCGAGTTCACCCGCGCCTGGCTGGACCCGCGAGTCACGTGCGTCCTCGCCGCCCGGGGCGGCTATGGCTCGCAGCGGATGCTCGACCTGCTCGACTGGACGGCACTGAAGGCGGCCGGACCCAAGACGTTCGCCGGATCGAGCGACGTCACGGCGCTGCACCGGGCGGTGAACGTCCACTTGGGACTGGAGACGCTGTTCTCCCCCATGCCCGCGACCACCCTGTTCGACGCGGTCGCCGCCGAGCACCTACGGCTGTCGTTGTTCGAACCCGAGACTGTGCGGCTGATCGCCTCACCGACTGCGTCGCCACTGGTGCCGGGCACCGCGACCGGGACGCTCGTCGGCGGCAACCTCGCCCTCCTGACAGCCGGCCTCGGCACACCTGAGCAGGGCTCGGGGCGCGAGGCGCTCGTGCTGCTGGAGGACGTCACCGAGAGCCTGTACCGGATCGACCGGATGCTGACCCAACTGCTGCGTTCCGGCTGGCTCGACGGGGCCCGGGGGTTCGTGCTGGGCTCGTGGAAGTCCTGCGGCGATCCGGACGCGATCCGAGCCCTGATGCTCGACCGCCTCGGCCCGCTCGGCGTGCCGATCGCCTGGGACTTCGGTGTCGGGCATGTCCCGGCGTCGCCGACCATTCCCCTCGGCGCGTGGGCCACCCTCGACGCCGACGCGGGCACCCTCCTGATTTTGCCGTAACAGCAACAGGACTTGCGGAACCGGCCGAGGCGGAGGCATCTTGCGGTCATGGATTCCACACAGCAGTTCTGGGAAGACTTCTACCGGGACAAGGATCAGGTCTGGAGCGGGAAGGCGAACCCGATCCTGGTGAACGAGGTCGCCGCGCTCACGCCGGGGACGGCACTCGATCTCGGCTGCGGCGAGGGCGGCGACGCCATCTGGCTGACCCGACAGGGTTGGCGCGTCACCGCCGTCGACATCTCGGAGGTCGCGCTCAAACGTGCCGCCGAGCACGCGGCCGAGGCCGGAGCGGAGGGCATCGTCTGGGAACGCCATGACCTGGCGAAGTCGTTCCCGGAAGGACATTTCGACCTTGTCTCCGCACAGTTCTTCCACTCCCCCGTCGCCGAGGACGGCGAGCGGGACAAGGCACTCCGCCGCGCCGCCGAAGCCGTCGCGCCGGGCGGCACGCTGGTGGTCGCCGGCCACGCGGGCTGGCCGACATGGATGGAAGAGCCACCGCACAAGGACGTCCACTTCCCGACGACGGCCGAGGTCCTCGAAACGCTGGCACTGGCCGACGGTGAATGGACGGTGGAGCGACAGGACCTGATCGCCCGCGACTTCCCTGGACCGGAAGGGCAGCAGGGAACACGTTCGGACAACGTGCTCCGCGTGCGGCGCTCGGGCTAGGCAGGCGGTTCTTGGCGGTGCGGGCGGTCCAGGGGCCGCCTGGGCGCGGAGACCGCGAACATGACTCTCAGGACAGCGCCTGGGTACCGTCACGGCATGCGGATGACGCCTGCCGAAGCCAGGTCCCGGTTCGAAGGCGAGCGGATAGCGAGGCTGGCGACGACGGATTCGGACGGCGTGCCTCACGTCGTGCCGGTGACGTTCGTTCTCGAAGGCGACTCGGTGGCGTTCGCGGTCGACCACAAACCCAAGAGCACCACGGCGTTGCGACGGCTCAAGAACATCGCGGAGAACCCGCTGGTCAGTTTTCTGACCGACCACTACGACGAGGACTGGGCCGGACTGTGGTGGGCCCGGGCGGACGGTGTCGCCCGGGTGCTGACCGATCCCGACGAGCAGGCGCTGCCGGTGCGGCTGCTACGGGAGAAGTATCCGCAGTACGAGACGCAGCCTCCACCGCATGCCGTGGTGAGCACGCTCGTTCACGCATGGAGCGGATGGCGTGCTTCTTGAGCTTTTTTGGCTTGTTGCCGTTCCACGGCAACAAGCCCAATGCCATGCCGTATAGGTCGTTATACACTTAGGTGATCGAGCGAAGTCCGTGAAGGCCTCCTTAAGGGACTCTGGGTCCCTCAAGGGGCCCTTCACGGACTCAGATCACGACGAGCGAGGAGCCTCGGCGGGCAGGAACTGCTCCACCGGCTTCCCCCGCCAAGCGGCGACGACCCCGAGCGGATCCGGCCGCAGCAGCGAAGCGGCCGCGTACACGCTCGCCGCGACGACGCCGGCCATGAACCACCAGTCGTACAGGGCCTGCTCCCCCGTCGGGTAGTAGACCAGCGTCACGAACACCGACACCGCGACGACGACCGCCAGGTTCCGGCGGCGCCATTCGAAGGCGGACAGGACCACGAAACCCCAGGTCAGGTACCACGGCAGCGAGGGCGGCGGGACGATGGCGCCGGCCAGCAGCACGATCGCCATCCGGTGGATCGCCGGGTAGCCGCCGTCGCGGGCGAGCCACCACTGCCAGCCGGCGAAGACGAACAGGCCGACCATCGCGATCGCCCGGAACACGGTGACGAACGGCGAGACCTCGACGTCGATCACCAGGTTCACCAGCGAGTAGAAGATCTCGCCGATCCCGGTCGGGAAGTTCATCCAGTTCGCGATCAGCGTCGGCGCCTTGAGACCGGTCAGCCAGCCGAGGTTGACCGAACCGAGCGACAGCCAGGTCCCCGCGACGAACACCGGCAGGAAGATCCCGACCGACGCGGCGCCCGCGCGGAAGAAGTTGACCACCTTCCGGTCGCCGGGCAGGTGGTTCGCCCACACCCAGACGAGGAACGGCAGCGCCCACGCCGCGGTGGGTTTGATCAGCATGCCGATGGTGACCAGGACGATCGCGACGACGTGCTTGCGCTCCAGCGCGGCCAGCACGCCGACGGTGAGGAAGCCCAGCATCAGCAGGTCGTTGTGCGGTCCGCCGACGAGGTGGATCACGGTCATCGGGCTGGCGATGGCGAGCCACAACGTGATCGGCAGTTTGCCGCCGAGGTGCTTGACCAGCCGCGGTAGCGACCACAGCATCCCGACCAGGCCGATCATCAGGACCAGCCGGGTCGCGATGACACCGGCGATCATGTCGTTGCCGGTGACCGAGACGATCCCCTTGGCGACCAGCAGGAACAGCGGGCCGTACGGCGCGGGCGTGGTCTGCCACAGCGGGTGGACGTTCTGCACGACGTCCGGCAGCACGGTCAGTTCGGCCGGGCCGTTGGCGTACGGGTCGAGACCGTGCAACAGCTGCGCACCCTGCGCGAGATAGGAGAAGACGTCGCGGGTGAACAGCGGCGGCGAGACCAGCAGGGGCGCCATCCAGCAGGCGGCGGCGATGACGATCGGGCGGCTGCCGATCCGGCCCGCGAGCGCGTAGCGGCCCAGGCGGACCCACGCCCAGATGATCAGTGCGAAGCCCGTGTAGAGCATCACGTTGGCCAGGATGCGGCCATGGCCGTAGCGGATCCACGACAGCGGTCCGTGCCCCAGGATCGGGTCACGGATGAGGATTCCACCGGCGCCGAGCGCCGCCAGCATCAGCAGCGTGCTGCCTATGGTGCCCATCGCGATGGTGCGGTACGGGAACCGGGAAGGCACCCGGAGCCGCTCGCCGAGGGAACCGGCCGAGGGCGTCTGCTGGGGGTCTGTAGTGGTCGCCATTTCGAGATTGGAGGTTACACACCGCGCCTGTGCGAGTGCGCGGCAATGGGTGTTTCCCGCGCGGTGCCACCGGGCAGCGCGGCGAGCAGCGACTTCGTGTAGTCGTGTTTCGGGTCCAGCAGGACCTCCTCCACGGTACCGACTTCCACCAGCTCCCCGCGATACATCACGGCCACCCGGTCGGCGATGTTCCAGGCCAGCCCGAGGTCGTGGGTGATCACCAGCCCGGCGAGACCCAGCTCACGCCGCAGGCGCAGCAACAGCGCGAGGATCTCCCCTCGCACCGACGCGTCGAGCGAGGCCACCGGTTCGTCGGCGACGATCACGCCGGGATCCAGCGCGAGCGCGCCCGCGATGACGACCCGCTGCCGCTGCCCGCCGGACAGCTCGTGCGGGAGCCGGTCGAGGAACTTCTCCGCGGGCCGTAGCTCGGCCGCTTCGAGGGCCTTCGTGACGATTTCGTGCTCGTTCGCGCTCATTCCGTGGATGCGCGGGCCTTCCGCGACGGCCTCGTAGACCGTGTGGTTCGGGTTCAGGGCGCTCGTCGGGTCCTGCAGCACCAGCTGGACCTGCCGCCGGTACGCCTTGAGCCCGGCGCCGCCGAGCGGGACCGGCTTGCCGTCGTACCGCACCGCTCCCGAATCGGGTTTCTGCAGCCCGAGCAGCGTCCGGGCCAGCGTCGTCTTGCCGGAACCGGACTGGCCGACGAGTGCGACGATCTCGTCCTTCCGCACCTGCAGGCTCACCCCGGCGACGGCGTTGATCCTCTTGCCGGTGCGGTCACGGAAGCTGACGCGCAGATCCTCGGCTTCCAGCAACGCCGGCTGGTCGCCACTGCGTTCCGGTTCGGGCGGCAGCGGCGTGCTGGTCGCGGGCGCGAAACGGGCCACCGGATCCCCGACGGTCGGGAACGCGGCCGCCAGCGCCTTGCTGTGCTCGTGCCGCGGCGCGCTCATCAGCTCGGCGCTCGGCCGCTCCTCGACGATCTCGCCGTCGTACATCACCGCGATCCGTCGGCAGGTGGCGGCCAGGACCGACAGGTCGTGGCTGATCATGATCAGCCCGATCCCCTGTTCGGCGACCAGCCTGCCCAGCAGGTCGAGCACCTGCGCCTGGACGACGACGTCGAGCGCGGTCGTCGGCTCGTCCGCGATGATCAGCCGCGGCGAACAGGCGAGCGCCATCGCGATCATGACCCGTTGCTTCTGGCCGCCGGACAGCTCGTGCGGGTACGCCCCCGCACGGCCGGGCGGCAGGTCGACCTGTTCGAGCAGCTCCGAAACCTTCGCCTGGACTTCGCTGTCCGAAAGCGCCTTGCCACCGGGCGGGTGCAGGCGGATCGGCTCCGCTATCTGCTCACCGATCTTCCGGACCGGGTTGAGCGCGTGCATCGCGCCCTGGAACACGACCGAAGCCTCGGCCCAGCGCACCGCGCGCAGCCTGCCCCATTTCATGGCCGTGACGTCTTCGCCGTCCAGCAGGATCTCCCCGCTGACCTTCGCCGAACGCGGAAGCAGCCGCAGCACGCTCATCGCGACCGTCGACTTCCCCGACCCCGACTCCCCCGCGACGCCGAGGGTGTCGCCGGATTCGAGCACGAGGTCGACCCCGCGGACGGCGGCGACCTCGCCGCCACCGGTGGCGTACCTGACGCCGAGGTTCTTCAGTTCCAGCAAGGGGCTCATGAGTGCTGTCCCTTCAGGCGCGGGTTCAGCACGGTCTCCAGCGCGCGTCCGACGAGGGTGAAGGCGAGGACGACCACGACGATCGCGACGCCCGGTGGCAGCAGGTTCCACCAGGCGCCCTTGCTGATCGCGCCGTTGTTCAAGGCGGTCTGCAGCATGGCTCCCCAGGAGACGGTGTTCGGATTGCCGACGCCGAGGAACGCCAGCGTCGCGTCCGCGATGACCGCGTTGCCCACCACGAGCGTGGTGTTGGCCAGCACGAGCGGCATGACACCGGGAAGGACGTGCTTGCCGACGATGTGCAGGTGCCCGCCGCCGAGCGCTTTCGCTCGCTCGATGTACGGGCGGCCCTCGATCGTGAGGGTCTGCGCGCGGACCAGACGCGCGGTGCTGGGCCAGGCGGTGACGCCGATCGCGATGATCACCGTCATCGTGCCCTGATCCAGCACCGAGGCCAGCGCCACGGCCAGGACGAGCGACGGCAGCACCAGGAAGAAGTCCGTGAACCGCAGCAGCAGCCCGGACAGCCAGCCGCCGAAATGCGCGGCCGCGATCCCGATGACGGTGCCGATCAGCACCGAGAGGAACGCCGCCGAGAAGCCGGTGAGCAGCGAGATCCGCGCCCCCCAGAACGTCATCAGCAGCACCGAACGGCCGTCGATGTCGGTGCCCAGCCAGAACTCCCCGCTCGGCGGGTCCAGGGAGGTGCCTTCGGCCTTGGTGACGTCGAGACCGGACTCGTCCGAGATCACCGGCGCGAGGATGGCCAGCAGCGTGAGGACACCGAGGAAGACCAGCCCGAAGACGCCCGCCTTGTTCGTCGTGAACTCGTGCCAGCGCTTCGCCACGGCCTCACGGCGGCGGCGCCAGACGATCGAACCGGGTTTTTCCGCTGTGGTCATGCCGTCCGCACCCTGGGGTCGAGCACGCGGTAGAGCAACTCCGCGAGCAGGTTCATCAGCACCACCGCACCCGCGAGGGTGACGAAGACTCCTTGCAGGACAGGCAGATCAGGCCCGCGGAGCGCTTCGTAGAGCAGCTGCCCGAGCCCCGGCCAGCTGAACACGGCTTCGACCGAGACCGCGCCCGAGACCACCATGCCGAACTGCATGAAGACCAGCGTCACCGTCGGGAGCAGGGCATTGGGCACGGCGTGCCGCTTGCGGACGAGGTCGTCGCGCAGACCCTTGGCCCGTGCGGTGGTGAGGTAGTCCGAATTCATCTCGCCGATCAGGGACGACCGCATGACCAGCATGTACTGCGCGTAGAACACCACCAGCAGGGTCACGCACGGCAGCACCAGATGGTGGAGCACGTCGAGCCCTTCGCTGAAGAAGCCCGGCTCGACATCCGGGGAATGCATGCCCCGGCTGGGAAAGAGGCCGTTGGTGGCCACCAGCAGCATCAGCCCCAGCCAGAACTGCGGAACCGACCAGAGCGTCAGCGCGATCCCGGTCTGGACCTTGTCGAACCTGCTCCCCCGGCGCCAGCCCGCGCGGACGCCGAGCCACAGGCCGAGCGCGACGGCGAGCACGGTCGCGCTGCCGACCAGCAGGATCGTCGGCCACAACCGCTCGCTGACCATGTCGAACACCGGACGCCGCTGCAGGTACGAGACGCCCATGTCGCCCTGGAGCAGGCCGACGACGTAGTCCCAGAACTGTTGCAGCAAGGGCTTGTCCACGCCCATCTGCGCACGCAGTTCCGCCATCATCTTCGGGTCGGTCGGCCGGTCGCGGACCATGAACCGCACGGGATCGCCGGGCAGCGTCCGGAACAGGAAGAACCCCAGCACGACGACGAGCGCGAGGCTCGCCAGCGCGCCGCCGATCTTGGAGAGCACGAACCGGGCGGTGCCGGTCCCGCCCCGGCGCTCGTCGGGATCACCGAGCGCCGGGGGCTTTTCGAGGGAACTGAGTGCTTCGGTCAACGCGGTCCTTACTCCCGGTCGTCGGCCGACTTGCCGCGCCGCCCGAGCAGCACGCCGCCACCGACGAGCACCACGAGCACGACCGCGCCGATGCCGATCCACAGGCCGGTGTTGCTGCTTTCCTCGGCACCGGCCGCGGCCGCGTCGGCCGGAGTGGCGCCGTAAACGCCCCAGTATCCGGACTGCTCGAGGATCGCGCCGTCGGGCTGCGGCTGCTTGGTGAACGAGGAGAACTTGTCCGACCGGTAGGCCTCGAGCACGTTGTCGTAGTCGAGGACGACGTCGACGTACTCTCCCGCCAGCACCGCCTGCGCCTGCTTGACGAGCTCGGCGCGCTTCGCCGGGTCGAACTCGGTCAACTGCTTCTTGTACAGGTCTTCGTAGCGCGGGTCGCAGAAGAACGTCGCCGAGCTGCCGCCGTTGCCCTCGGCGTTCGGGCGGCCGGCGCAGGTGTTCAGGCTGAGGGCGTAGTCCGGGTCGGGCGAGGTGCCGTAGCCGGAGATCGCGAGGTCGTAGTTGCCCGCGGTGGTGCGGTCGTCCAGTTCGTCGTCGGAGACGAGCTCCTGCTTGACGCCGATGCCGACGTCCTTGAGCCAACCGCTGACGAATTGCGCGACCCGCTGGTCGAACGGCCGGTTCGCGTGACCGGCGAGCCGGAACTCCAGCTTCGCGCCGCCGGGGGCCACGCGGATGCCGTCCGCGCCCTTGGCGTAGCCGGCCTTGTCGAGGGTGGCGTTCGCGGCCGCGATGTCGAACTTGGTCTTCTCCGCGTCCGACGGGGTCCAGGTGTAGGCCTTGTAGATCGCCGGAACGACACCGGTCCCGGGCTGGCCGTACCCGTTCATCACCTTCTGGACGATGGTCTCGGTGTCGATGGCCTGCGCGATCGCCTTGCGGACGCGGACGTCCTTCAGGATCGGGTTGCCGTCACCGATCGGCTGGTCGAGGACGTTCTTGACGCCGAAGTTGAGGATGAGCTCGTTGTACCGGCGGCCCGGCGCCTTGTTCGTGGTGATGTTCTTCTCGCCCTTGAGCGCGTCGAACTGCGTCGGCGTGAGCCGGTTGATGACGTCGACCTCGCCCTGCTTCAGCGCGTTGACCGCGGCCTCGGCGTCCTTGAACT
The DNA here is from genome assembly GCF_019330265.1 of Amycolatopsis sp. TNS106. Lineage (NCBI taxonomy): Bacteria > Bacillati > Actinomycetota > Actinomycetes > Pseudonocardiales > Pseudonocardiaceae > Amycolatopsis > Amycolatopsis sp. TNS106. The sequence goes on from NZ_CP024972.1 coordinate 2,046,354, forward strand.
GCAGCAGCTGCAGCTCGTCGACCTTGGGCGCCCCGCGCCAGTAGTCCTTGTTCGCCTTGAACTTCACGAACTCGTTCTTCTTGTACTCGGTCAGCAGATACGGTCCGCTGCCGACGCCGACCACGGCCAGGTCGTCGGTCGAGGGGGCGTTGAGATCCTTGATCGGCTCCCAGATGTGCTTGGGCACGATCGGGACGTCGAGCGCCGTCATGGTCGCCTGCGGGGCCTTGGTCTTGATGACGAGCGTCTTGTCGTCCGCCGCCGACACCGAGGCGAAGTTGGTGACGTAGCTGCCGTTCGCGGTCCGGGCGTTCTCGTCGTCGAGCATCCGCTGGAAGGTGAACGCGGGGTCCTGCGCGGTGATCGGCTTGCCGTCGGACCATTTCATCCCCTGGCGGATGGTGAAGGTCCAGGTGAGCTTGTCGTCCGAGGTCTTCCACGACTCCGCGATCCCGCCCGTGGGCTGGGTGTCCTCGGCCGAGGGCAGGGTCAGGAACTCGTAGTTGAACCGGCCCACCTGTGTCGACGCCGCCAGCTGGGCGGTGAAGGGGTTCAGGTGGTCGATGCCGGTCGTGAGCGCCACCCGGAGGACCTTGCCCTGCTGCTGCGCCGCCGCGGCGGGCACGAAAGGCACCGTCGCGACCGCCGAAGCGGCAAGGACCGCGACCACGCGAAGACCGCGCCGTCGCCTGGGAAAACGCTCTGTGCGCACGAAGACCACCCCATCGAAACTCGCTGTGACCCAACCCCCGAGGCGGAAAAGTAACCACATGTCGCGGTAACCGCGCAATGACTCGCCAATACCGATCGTGCACGGCGGATGCCGTCGCGTGGTCGACAGCTACTTTACGTCTCGCCGACATTGCACTGTGTCACCGTTTCGGCGCGCGAACCGGCACCACGTGCGGTGTTCTGGGTATTCAAGGGAAGCGGGCTTGCAAAAGCCTTGCGCGCGATGATGCCCAATCGATACGTGCGACGAAGTGAGAGCAAAGCGTTTCGTCCTCTGAACGCGGTAGTTGCACACGCAAGTACCGCGTCCAGAGGACGAAACGCGAGGCGTCAGCCGACCGAGACCTCACGTCGGCGCGCCGTGGCCGCGGCCGCGTAGAGCCAGGCGAACAGTGCCCACATACCGGCGAAGATGAGCCCGACGGTCACGTAAGCGATCGTCCACAGCACGGCGGGCGTGTCCGACTTCCGTTCGCGTTGGAGGAACTCGATCTCCGACATGAACGGGCGGGTGCCGGACGTCGCGTCGATCGACGGCGCGTTCGCGGCCGGGTCGGCGGGCGCGTAGATCGGGGCGAGCCCCATCACCCGGCTCGGGACGTGCACGCGGATCCCGGTCTTCCACTGGCCGAACACCGGCAACGGCTGGACGGTGCGGTACACCCCATCGCCGATCTTCTCCAGCGGCGCGGTGAAGAAGTCACCGCCCTGCCAAGCGAAACCGTTGAGCCACACGGCGTCGTCGGCCAGGTCCGGCCGCGAGATCGTCACGGTCGCGTCGACCCAGCGGGGCGTGCCGCCGCCGTGCGGGTTCGAGATCGGCAGCCCGGTCGCGGACTCGGTCAGCCGGATGTCGGCGGTGAACCCCGGTTCCGGATCCTGTGGGACGGCGACCGCCGACATCAGGGCGACCGCGCCCAGCGCGCCGACGAGCCCGACCGCGTGACGAGGTCCCGCCGCGGGCACCCGCGTCGCCGTCTCCTCCACTCGCTGGTACTGCCAGACGCCGAGGAACGCACCAGCCAGCGCCGCGCCGGTCCCGAACAGGACGAACAGCGGCAGATGAGCGGCAGGCCAGGGGTTCGGCATCAGCCAGTGGGTGAACGCCGCCTCGGCGAGCATTCCGGCCGTTCCCACGAGCAGACCGGCGACAGCTGCGAACGCGTAACCCTGCCGGTTGCGCATCGCGAGGGCTACGACCTCGATGATCAGCGCTTCGGCGACGTACGGCAGCAGCGAGGCCACGTGCAGGTCGGCGAACAGCGGGATGACGGCGAACGAAGCACGGGAGGCGAGGAAGACCGCGAGCACGATCAGCGCGCCGCCCGGCCCCCAGGACAGCCGCCCGTAGGTCAGTGTCCAGGCACCGATCAGGCCGACGAGCACGACCTGCGACAGCATCGGGAACTGCGGGACGCCGAGGTCGAACTCCATCAGGAACGCCGAAGCACCCATCATCCAGGCACCGGCGAGCACCGGGCCGAGCAGACGCACGACCGGCCCGGTCGCGCCGACCTGCCGGGCCTCGCCGAGCAGCAGTTGCAGGCCCAGCACGACACAGACGCCGCCGCCGATCATCAGGACGTGCGTCGGCCCCCATTCGGTGACGTCCTGGCCGAACAGGCGGTGCCACACGTCGTCGAGCGGGAACCCGGCGATGCCGACCAGGCCGGTCGCCATCATCTGGATGGATCCCATCGGCGCCCGCCAGTGCGGGCCGATCTTGAACGTGCGCTTGGGCAGATCCTTCGTCGCGAGGGTCGCGCTGAGCACGCCGCTGGCGAAGATGCCCATCAGTCCGAAGTAGATCGGGTAATGCGACGGGTTCGCGAGCGGCCCTTCGTCGCGGCCGAGCTCCATGTGGATCGGCACGTCCCAGTAGACACCGATCAGCGCCGACATCCCGGAGAGGAAGGCGACGAACATCGGCAGCGCCGCCCAGCGCGGCAGACCGCTGAATTCACCCATCCAGTCGGCGACCCGGCCGAATACCGTCCGCTTCCCCGCGCGCTCGCGGAGCACGAAAAGGGCCAACGGCAGGAAGACCGCGGTGAACATCAGGCCCGCGATGACGATCTGCCCGATTTGCGCGCCGCCGGCAGGCGGGCTCTCCTGAGCCATGAACACCGTTCTCGCCTTCCTGCTAACCTAAGTAACTGTTACCTTGGGGTAACACGATAGGCGCAAGGTCCCGGCCGGGCAAGCCGGGGCGTACGACTTGGAGGCACCTCGATGCGGAGGATCGGCGCGATCACCGTGGCCGCACTGCTGGCCGTGACCGGCTGTTCGGGATCGACCGGTTCCGAACAGGCGCCGGGCACCGGCACCCGGACCGTCAAGTTCTCGATCACCGAGGGCAAGCGCACGGCGGGACCCGAGGAGGTCGCGGTACGCACCGGCGAGAACGTCGCGCTCGAAGTCACTTCGGACCAGCCGGACGAACTGCACGTCCACGGCTACGACAAGGCCGCCCAGCTGTCACCCGGCGTCCCGGGGACGGTCGCCTTCACCGCGAACATCGACGGGATCTTCGAGGTGGAACTGCACAAGAGCGGCGCGGCGGTGACCAAGCTCCGGGTGAGCGGATGATCCTCGCGCACGGTCTCGGCGGCCGGTCCGATCTGCCGGTTCCGCTGTGGCTCGCGCTCTACGCGGGAGCGGCGGCCGTCGTGGTCTCGTTCTTCGCGCTCACCGTGCTCTGGAAGGAGCCGAAACTCCGCGGCGCCGACGCCGGCCGCCCCCTCCCCCTCGCCCTGCAACGGTTCGTCGACGGCGGGTTCTCGCGGATCGTGGCGCGCGTGCTCGGCGTGGCGCTGTTCGCGGGTTTTCTCGCCATGGCGTGGGCGGGTCCGGACAACTCGGCCGACAACCCGGCACCGGCATGGTTCTACGCCTGGTTCTGGGTCGGCTTGGTCCCGCTTTCCCTCTTGTTCGGCCCGGTCTGGCGGCGACTGAATCCACTGAGGACGATCGCGGCACTGATCCCTGCCCGACGACGCGAACTCCCGGACCGGCTGGGTTACCTGCCCGCGATCGTCGGTCTCCTGGCATTTCTTTGGCTGGAACTCGTCTTCCCGCATTCGGACTCGCCGCGAGCGATTGCCCTCTTCGTCACCGTATATGCCGTTATACATATCGCTCTCGGTGGGGTGTACGGACCGCGCTGGTTCGACCACGGTGATGCCTTCGAGGTCTACGCGCGCCTGATCGCGGCCCTCTCCCCGTTCGGCAGGCGGGCAGATGGGCGCCTGGTGATCCGGAATCCGCTGGACGGCCTGCTCACCATCTCCCCCGCGCCTTGGCTGACCGCGCTGGTGCTGGTGGTGCTCGGCTCGACGGCGTTCGACGGCCTCACCCGGCTTCCGTTCTGGACGTCGCTGGACGCCGGGGTTCTCGGCGGCACCGCCGGGCTCGCGGCCTGCGTCGCGCTCACTTACGGCGCCTACGCCGGCGCCATCAGCCTCACCAGGCCGTATCTGCGCCGCGGGTTCGATCCCTATCCGGCGTTCGCGCCCTCGTTGATTCCGATCATGGTCGGCTACACGGTCGCGCATTACTTCTCGTTCGCCGTGTTCTCCGGGCAGCAGGGATTCGGCCGGGCGATCGACTACACGGTCGTGTCGGCAGGTGTGATCGCGCTGGTGCAGATCGCCGGGATCGTCGCCGGGCACGTGCTGGCCGTAACCTCGGCCCATGACCGTTCCGTCGGCGTGCTGCGCGCGAACTACGTCAAGGTGGGCCAGTACCCCATGCTGGCGCTGATGATCGGCTACACCGCGCTCGGGATCGCGCTGGTCTCCGGCTCATGACCATCGCGGCGCGGGTGATGATGATGCACCAGGGCGGCTGGGACGAGATCCTCATCTTCGTCGGCCCCGTGGTGATCATCGGGCTGCTCGTCTACGTCGCGCGCAAGCAGGTCCCGACGACACCCGAGGAAGAGGACGAGTAGTCATTCGAGCGGGACGTAGTCGCCACCGGCCTTCGCCGCCGCGAGATCGGGATATGTGGACGCGCCGCCTATGAAGCGGCCCTGCACGACGCGGACGTAGGAACCGTCCAGGGGGAAGACGAGCACGAACTTCGCTCCGTCGTTCCCGCGTAGGACGGCTCTCTTCCTCAGGTTGTCGAGGAATTCGATGATGTCGTTTTCGATCTCCCCCGCGAACTCGCGGTGCTTTTCCTGCGACAGGTCGTACAGATCGGTGTCGATGTCGTAGGTGGCGCGTGTGCCGGTCACGGGGTCGACCGCTTCGAAGGCCAGCCGAGCCACCGGCGCGGCTCGACGTCCACGACGGCCTGCCAGATCGATCCGTCGAGCTGCCACCTGAATTCCGCGACCTTCACCGCCTGAAGCTCGTGCAGGAAGACCAGGAGCCGGTGGCCCGCCTCAGCTCCCATGACCGGGCCCGCCGCCGAGCAGGAGTGCCCCGGCCAGTTCGGTGACCTCGTCCCGAGTGCGGCCACCGTGGTCGGCGGCCATGAAGTGCTTGCCGATCAGGAGCGAGAACGCGAGCAGGCAGCGGGCCTCGACCTCGTCCTCGTCGGCGAAGATCTCGCGCATGAGGGACCGCAGGTAGTCCATCCGCTGGTTGTCGACCCGCCGCAACCGCTCGGCCACCGCCGGGTCGCGCCGCGCCCAGTCCCGGATGGCCAGGTCGATCGGCAGCAGACGATCGCCGGCGAGCAGGCCCGCGCGCCGGATCTTCGCCCTGGCGTCACCGCCTTCACTCTCGACGCTCTCGAAGAGCAGGTCGGTGCTCATCCGTTCCCAGGTGGCGAGCATTCCCTCCAGTAGCGCGCCCCGATCGGCGAAATGGCCGTAGAACCCGCCTTTGGTGACACCCAGGGCTTTCGCGAGTGCCTCGACGCGCACGGCGTCGGGGCCTCCGGCGGCGAGGGCGTGCAGCCCGGCGTCGATCCAGGCGCTCGGCGGGGTCCGGGTTTCGGCGGCCATGGGATCACCGTATCTCCCGTCACTCCGGCACCATGAAGACGATATATACGCTACCGTATAGATGGCGGAAGTTCACTGGGAGGAACAACGACGATGACTGTCGGATTCGTGGCCACGCACTACCCGCACCCCGATCATCACGACGAATTCGTCTCACGCGTCCGGCGAGTCGCCGACGTCTTGCGCTCCACTCCGGGCTGTCTCGCCGCCGAATGCTGGATCACCGCCGCGGGCGACGCCGTGGTGTCGATCGTGCGCTGGGAATCCGAGGCGGCGCAGGCGACCTCGATGCGGGCCCTGGGCTCGGCGGACGTGGACGTCGCCTTCGACGACCGCGAAGTCCGTCCGCGCGAGATCGTCCAGCTGGTGTCGGCATGAAACTCGCGAGCACGGCCCACACCGTCCGCTCGTGGCGGATCCACGAAATCGCCGGGGACTTCGACCTCGAAGACGTCTGGGCACTCGATACACCCGGCGGGCCGGACGATTTCGGCAAGCTGGTGAAGCAGTTCTCGTCGGGGAATTTCCCGGATGGGGCACCACTGCCCGTCCGGGCGCTGTGGGCGCTGCGCTGGAAGCTCGGCGGCCTCCTCCGGCTGGACGAACGGGATTCCGGCCTCGACACCCGGGTGGGCTCGCTCCGCGGCAGGCTGCCGGAGGACCTCCACGACACACCCACCGGCCCGGACGAGGACTGGCTGCCGTTCACCCCGCTGTACCGGCTCGACGACGAATTCGCCGCCGAAATGGCGAACCGGACCATGCACGGCGTCCTGCACATCGCCTGGGTCGAGGACGGGCAGGGCGGGTATCGCGGTCAGATGGCGGTACTGGTCAAACCCAACGGGTTGTTCGGCCGGGTGTACATGGGCTTCATCAAGCCGTTCCGGTACCTGATCGTCTATCCGGCGCTCATGCGGATGATCGCGCGGGAATGGGCTGCCCGCTCCTGAAACCGACCTCGTGAGTGGTCAGGACGGTTCTAACCGTCCTGACCACTCACGAGGCCTTGGTGCGCCGGCTGCTCCGCACCAGCGTCATATCCTTCTCCCGCACCGGTTCGCGGCAGTGCGCGCACACGGTCTCCGGCGCGAGGACCTCGCCGCACGAATGCCGCCACACCGTCGGCGGCGGGCCCTCCGTGACGTACGCGTCGCCCCAGGCCATGAGGTTCAAAAGCACATGGTTGAGCGCGTGCCCGGCGTCGGTGAGCACGTACTCGTAGCGCGGCGGATGCTCCTCGTAGAGCCGTTTTTCGAGGATTCCCGTCTCGACGAGTTTCCGCAGCCGCGCGGTCAGGATGTCCCGGCTCGCCCCCGTGTTGCGGACGATCTGGTCGAACCGCCGCGCACCGAAGAACACTTCGCGCAGCGCGAGCAGGCTCCAGCGCTCCCCGATCACCTCCATCGCGTTGGCGATCGAGCAATCCCTCGGTCCTTCGGTCATGCGACCAGCGTAAACCCAGTGAGTCTTGATTTCCAACCCACTCGATGCCACAGTGGGTTGGAAATACCAACTCACCAGTGGAGGCAGCCGTGCACGACGCGGTCATCGTCGACGCCGTCCGTACCCCGATCGGCAAGGGCAAACCCGGTGGTTCCCTGCACGAGGTCCATCCGGTCCAGCTGCTCGCCCACACGCTGCAGGCCCTCGTCCGACGCAACGGCCTCGATCCGGAGCTGATCGACGACGTCATCGGCGGCGCGGTCGACCAGGTCGGCGAGCAGGCCCAGAACGTCACGCGGTGGGCGGCGCTCGCGGCCGGGCTCCCGGAAACCGTGCCCGCGACGACCGTCGACAGGCAGTGCGGGAGCAGCCAGCAGGCCGTGCACTTCGCCGCGCAAGGCGTGATGGCCGGCGCGTACGACGTCGTCATCGCCTGCGGCGTCGAGTCCATGAGCCGCGTCCCGATGTGGTCGAACGTCCTGCCGGGCACCGATCCGCTCGGCCCCGGCGTCGCCGCCCGCTACCCGGAAGGCCTGGTGCCCCAAGGGATCAGCGCCGAACTCATCGCCGCGAAATGGTCGCTCAGCCGCCACGCGATGGACGAGTTCGCGATGTCCTCGCACCGGAAGGCGGCGCGGGCGCACGAACTCGGGCGGTTCGCGAGCCAGATCGTGCCGATCGAGACACCGTCCGGCAGGGTGTCGACCGACGAGTCCGTCCGGCCGGGGACCGATCTCGAAACGCTCGCCAAGCTGCGCCCGGCGTTCCAGGATCCGGCCGTCGCCGCGCGATTCCCGCAGATCGACTGGTCGGTGACCGCGGGCAACAGCAGCCCGATCAACGACGGCGCCTCCGCCCTGCTCATCACCTCCAGCGAGACCGCCGCCAGGCTGGGCCTCCGCCCGCGCGCCCGCCTGCATAGTTTCGCCGTCACCGGCTCCGACCCGCTGCTCATGCTCACCGGCGTCATCCCGGCGACGGAGAAGGTGCTGCGGCGCGCGGGCCTGCGTCTGGCGGACATCGACCTCTTCGAGATCAACGAGGCGTTCGCCAGTGTCGTGCTGGCGTGGCAGCAGGAAACCGGGGCCGACCCGGCCAAGGTCAACGTCCACGGCGGCGCGATCGCGCTGGGCCATCCGCTCGGCGCGAGCGGGACGCGCCTGATGGGCACGCTGGTCAACGCGCTGCACCACCACGGCGCCCGCTACGGCCTGCAGGCGATGTGCGAAGGCGGCGGCCAGGCCAACGCGACCATCTTGGAGGCGTTGTGACCGGCAGGCTTCCCAAGAAGCTGACGGACCATCCGTCGGTGCGGGCGGTGCTCGCCGAACCGCGCGACAAGCCGTCTTCGGTGATCGACGCCGCCTGGCTCAAGGAGATCTGCCTCGCCGCCGGCGCCGACGACGCGGCCGCCGTCTCGCTCGACCATCCCGATCTGGCGGGCGAACGCGAGCACGTCGAGCGCGCCCTTCCCGGTACCAAGACCCTCGTCTCGCTGGTGGTGCGGATGAACCGGGACGACGTCCGCTCCCCTGCCCGCAGCGTCGCCAACCAGGAGTTCCACCGCACCGGCGAGATCATCAACGAGGCCGGGCACACGATCGTCCGGACGCTGCAGGACGCCGGATACCGCGCGATCAACCCGTCCGCGACGTTCCCGATGGAGATGGAGCACTATCCCGGCCGGATCTGGGTCGTCGCGCACAAGACGGTCGCCGTCGCGGCCGGCCTCGGCGCCATGGGACTGCATCGCAACGTCATCCACCCGAAGTTCGGCAACTTCGTGCTCCTCGCGACGTTGCTCGTCGACGCCGAGGTGTCCGCCTACGGCGAAGCCCTCGACTACAACCCTTGCCTGGAGTGCAAGCTGTGCGTCGCCGCCTGTCCGATCGGGGCGATCTCGAAGACCGGCGAATTCGACTTCCTCGCCTGTTCGACGCACAACTACCGCGAGTTCATGAGCGGCTTCACCGACTGGGCCCAGACCGTGGCCGAAAGCGAGGACGCCGCCGACTTCCGGTCCAGGGTGACCGACTCGGAGAACGTGTCGATGTGGCAAAGCCTCGCGTTCAAGCCGAACTACAAGGCCGCGTACTGCATGGCGGTCTGCCCGGCGGGCGAAGACGTGCTGGGCCCGTACCTCGAAGACCGTCGTGGCTTCCTCGGAACCGTCGTGAAACCGCTGCAGGACAAGGTGGAGACACTGTACGTGCGAGAAGGATCGACGGCGAAGGCCTACGCCGAACGCCGTTTCCCCCACAAACCGGTGAAGGAGGTCGACGGCGGCTACTCGCGAATGAACCAACCCGCGCGTCGCGCGTCGCTATACGCAGACCCAGCTGACTGACGATGTCATGGAGGACAGGGGGCCCGAACGATGAACACGAGCAGAGCAGTGTCCTGGGAAGGTTTCTTCAACACCAGGGACCTCGGCGGACTGCCGACCAGATCCGGCGCCACGACCGGCTATGGAGCCTTCTTCAGGGCAGCGGACCTTCGTTTCGTCACCGAAGCAGGTTGGGCACAAGCGCGTGAGTCCGGCGTCCGCACGGTCATCGACCTCCGCAACGCGGACGAGATCCGGCCTGCTGAAACCCCGTTCACGGCACAGGCGGGCTCGGCACAATTCGCCGCCACCCCGGAGGGCGCCACCACACCGGCCGGCATCGACCGGCTCGAAGTCCCGCTCGACGACATCGAGGACATCGAGTTCTGGCAGCACGTCAACCGTGAGGGACTCAACGGCACCCCGCTCTACTATCCCGGGTTCCTCCAGCGGAAGGCCCGGCGTTGCGCCGCCGTCATCAAGGCGATCGCCCACGCCGATCCCGGTGGAGTCCTGTTCCACTGTGGCGGCGGCCGGGACCGGACCGGGCTGATCGCGCTACTGCTGCTCGCGCTGGCCGACGTCGAACCCCGGGCGATCGCCGCGGACTACGCCATGTCCGCCGAAGCCCTCAAGGCTCTGTACGCCGCGATGGGAACCGCCGACCAGCAACCGTTCATCCAGGCCGCTCTCGCCGATCGGGGCACCACGGCCGAAGAAGCCGTCATCGCGACCCTCGACGGCTTCGATGTCGAGCAACACTTGCTCGACGCCGGTGTCACCGTCAGCGAACTCCACTGCGTTCGCAGCAGGCTCTTGGGTCTCCGCCCTCACTGAGCCTGTCACATCTTCGATCCCCCACGCGTCAGAGTCACGACTGATCGATGAAGGATGGGGACCGTGGACGAACACGACTGGCTGGCGCGGCGCTTCGAAGGGCACCGGACGCATCTGAGGGCGGTGGCGTACCGGATGCTGGGTTCGCTGAGCGAAGCGGACGATGCCGTGCAGGAGGCCTGGCTGCGGCTGAGCCGGTCGGACTCCGGCGCCGTGGACAACCTCGGCGGCTGGCTGACCACCGTCGTCGGCCGGATCTGTCTCGACATGCTGCGCTCACGCAAGTCTCGGCCCGAAGAGCCGGTCGGCGCGCAGCTCCCCGACCCGATCATCGGCCGTGAGGGCGGGATCGACCCGGAACACCAAGCTCTGCTGGCGGATTCGGTCGGGCTGGCGCTCCTGGTCGTGCTCGACACCCTGGACCCCGCCGAGCGGCTGGCGTTCGTCCTGCACGACATGTTCGCCCTGCCGTTCGACGAGATCGCGCCGATCGTGGGCCGGTCCTCCGCGGCGACCCGGCAGCTCGCCAGCCGGGCGCGCCGCCGTCTGCAGGGCTCACCGACGGTCCCTGACGCGGACCTGAGCCGTCAGCGGGAAGTCGTCGACGCGTTCTTCGCCGCCGCTCGGGGCGGCGACTTCGACGCGCTGGTTTCGGTGCTCGACCCGGACGTCATCCTGCGCGCCGAGGGCGGTGCCGCTCCGGCGGGTACGTCGCGTTTCGTGCGCGGGGCGGCCACGATCGCGAGTCAGGCGCTCATGTTCCGGGCGGCGGGCGAGGGCGGGGAGCTGCGGCCCGCACTGGTCAACGGCGCGGCCGGGATGGTGGTCACCAAGGACGGCGTCCCGACGACGGTCTTCGCGTTCACCGTCGTGGACGGCAAGATCGCGGCGATCGACATCCTCGCCAACCCGGACCGGCTCGCCGCGCTGGACTTCGAACCGCTCGGCTGAAATACCGGGAAAGGGTCGTTCAGGACGAAAGGCGTCCTGAACGACCCTTTCCCGCCATGCGCGCTGCCGGGATCAGGAGGTCGGGAAGTTGTCCGCGGTGCGGATGCGGTCCCGGATCCAGACACCGGCGGGCTTCAGCGGAGCCGTGCCGGTGAACGAGCTGCCCGAGCAGGTGCCCGGCTTGAACACCGCGCCCGAACGGCTGTCGTCGGAGAAGTTCCAGTTGGTCCAGCTGATCTTCTTCGACGCGAGGAAGTCGAGGTACTTCTGCGAGTTGGTGAAGTCGTTCCCGCCGTCACCGGTGGCGGTCTGGGTGCCGAACTCGGTCACGAACAGCGGGATCTTGCTCGCGGCGCGGCTCAGCGCGTTGAAGTACTCGGTCTTGTGCGACGCCGCGTAGAAGTGGAACGTGTACATGAAGTTGCTGGCGCGCACCGGGTTGTTGATGATGTCGGTCTCGTTGCGGCCGTCGGAGATGCCGAGCGAGCCCCAGCCGTGCGTGCCCACGAGCACGACGCCGTCGGCGTCCTGGGCGCGGATGACCGGGATCATCTGCTCCGCGTAGCTGCGCACCCGGTCCCAGCTGACGTTGTTGGGCTCGTTGGCGATGTCGTAGATGATGTTGGTCTTGTCCTTGTGCCGCTGGGCGATCTCGGTGAAGAACGTCTTGGCGCGGCTGAGGTTCGCGTTCGGGTCGCCGGGAGTGAGCTGGTGCCAGTCGACCAGGGCGTACATCCCGCGTTTGGTGGCCTCTTCGATGTACCCGTGCACCATGTCGGTGAACTTGCGCGGGTCGGTCTCGTAGCCGCCTTCCTGGATGTACATCGAGATCCGGAGGACGTCGGCCTTCCAGTCATTGGCCAGCGCGTCGAGCGAAGCGGTCTTCACGCACTGGCTGTACCACTGGATCCCGTGGGTGCTCATGCCTCGGAGCTGGATCGGCTTGCCGGCGGAGTTGCAGAGCTGGAGGCCGCAGACCTTCAGCTGTCCGTTGACCGCCGCCGGACTCCCCTGCGGCAGCGCGGCGGCTGCTTGCGTTGCGGGTTCTGCCGCGGTCTCGGTCGCCATCGACGTGCTCGCGGCCGCGACCGGGGCCAGCAGTCCGGCGGCCAGTGCGGCCGTCACCCGGAGACGGATCTTGTCCCAACGCATTCGGCTTCTCCTCTCGCGTCGACGGCGCCGTCGTTGGCGCGCCGACGGTCAGGGCGGCGGAGTTAAATAGGAAACTTTCCTTACTATTGGAAAGTAAAGGGAAGATTACCCACAGGATCGACGGACGGTCAAGAGCCGACCACCGACCGTTCCGAGGAACTCGGGCATGCTCGGAGCGTGACGACCATCGTGGCCTTCCATGCCCATCCAGACGACGAAGCCCTGCTTACCGGCGGCACCCTCGCCCGCGCCGCCGCGGACGGCCACCGTGTCGTCCTCGTCGTCGCCACCATCGGCATGCGGGGCACGGACGCGATCCGCCGGGCCGAACTCGAGGCGAGCGCGAAGGTCCTGGGCGTCGCGCGCGTCGTCCATCTCGGCTACGCAGGCAGCGGTCACGGCGCGATCCTCTATCCGGACCCGCCGGGCTGGGTGCGTTTCGTCCGCGCGGACACCGACGAAGCGGCGGCCCGGCTCGTGGCGATCCTGCGCGAAGAGGGTGCTTCGGTCCTGCTGAGCTACGACCGCAACGGCGGCTACGGTCACCGCGACCACGTCAAGGTGCACGAGGTCGGCAAGCGAGCGGCGGAACTCGCCGGCGACGTCCGCCTCCTGGAGGCCACGATCCCCCGCGACGCCGTGGCGCGTCTGGTGAGATTGGTGCGCCTGTCACGGATCCCGTTCCGCTACGACGTCGACGCGCTTCTCCGCGCCTACAGCGCCAAGTCCGAAATCACGCACACCTTCGACGTCCGGCGTTTCGCGCGCCGGAAGCAGGCCGCGATCGCCGCCCATTCCACGCAGGTGAAGGGGAACGGCAGGCTCGCACCGCTGATGCGCGTACTCGTCCGGCTTCCGGCGCCGCTGTTCGGCCTCTTGTTCAACCGCGAGTGGTACATCGACGCGACACCGCGCGGCTCACGCTCCTGACCGGCGAGCGCGATACGCGGCGGCCTTCACCCGGTTCTGGCAGGCCAGCCCGCAGAACCGCTTGATCTGCGCCTGGCTCGCGTCGACGTACACCTGATCGCACCGCGGCGCCGCGCACAACCCGACGCGATGCGGGATGTCGTCGCCGAGCGCCGCGGCCACGGACACCGCGAGACCCGCCGCCCACTGCTGGACGAGGTCGGCTTCCGGGCCATGGAAACGCAGATGCCACGACTGTTCGCCGTGGCGATGCAGGGACGGCCGGGCCTTGCTGTCGACGAGCATCCGGTTGAGCAGCCCCGCCGCCAGGTCCGGTTCCCGCCGGGACAGCGACTCGATGATCTCCCGCAGGCGCGAGGCCAGATTCCGCAGCCGCTCCGCGGTCAGCAGGTCGACCTGGCAGTTCCCGGCCCCGAGCGCTTCAGTGGCGGCGCGGATCAGATCTTGGCCACGGAGGGCGGGTTTCGGCCTGCCGTGGACATGCTCTCCGGTCAACGCGTTGACCAGCGTGACCCCGGTTTCCAGTCGCATCGCATGACGCTCGTCAGCCATCCCGCCCCTCCCCCGAGCGTCACTGGTTCGCAGGACGCCCGCGGTGACGTTATCAAAGGCGAGCGGCGCCGCAAGGACGGTGAATGCTTTTGGAGCAACGGTATTCGGCGAACGGCACGGCCGGAGTCCACTATGGACAGAGGCTGCGGGCCGGCACCTTCACGGGACGCGTCACCACCGAGGCGGACCGGCGTCCACGATCTTCTGCGAAAGCTCCAGCGGGTCGAGATGCATCAGCGATTCCATCCACCACGTCATCCCCGCCTGCCCCAGCGCGGGCAGGTCGACCTTGATCGGCTCCTCCCACGCCGGGCTCGCGTTCCCGGCGACCGCGACGTCGAAGGGACGGCCCGGCTCCAGCCCGGCGAGACCGAGCGCACGATGGGTCTCGGCGATCTCCTCGGCCGTCGGCGTGTGGTCTTCCGGGTTCGGGAAGATCCCGTCACACAACGCCGCCCGCCGGACGACGCGCGGATTGTCGGTGGAACTCGCCACCCAGATCGGGATCGGGAACGGCTCGGGCGGGGCCTCGGCGAGCGCGACCTGATAGTGCGCGCCGTCGTGGTCGAAACGCCTGCCGGACCAGATCGCCCGGATGACGTCGAGACCCTCGTCGAACATCGCCGACCGGGTCAGCAGGTCGGTCTGCTCGCCGAACCGGCTGAAGTCACCGGATTCGTCGGAACCGAGCCCGGTGCCGAGGATCAGCCGCCCGCCGGAGAGCCTGCTGACCGTCGACGCGTGCCGGGCGACCACCCAAGGGCGGCGCCGGGCGGGCGGGGTGATCATCGGGCCGAACAGCAGCCGGTCGGTGGCGTGCGCGATGGCGCCGAGCGTCGTCCACGGATCCGCGATGGGCATGGTGTCCGCGACCACGTGGTCCCACAGGAAGAACCCGTCCCAGCCCGCGGCCTCCGCGCGCACGGCGAGGTCGACGAGCACCCCCGGCTCACCGAACGGGCCGAAAGGCGGCAGATAGACGGCGTGTCGGACCGTGCTGCCGGTCAAGTCGATCATCTCCCCAACGTCATCGTCGAAGTCCCCGGACGGCCTCTTGTTTACGGCGTTCACCCACGTTAGCGTCCCGGAGATGGCGGACGCTGGTGAACGATCGACGAAGTGGCCGGAGCATCGGGGAAGGTTACGCCGGGTGCTGTCCTCGGTGGTCGCCGTCTCACTATGCGCGACACTTTCCGCGGTGAACGCGTCCGCATCGCAGGACGACGGCTGGTCGCGGGACTTCTATTGGGGTGTCGCGTCGTCGGGCTATCAGTCCGAGGGCAACGCTCCGGACAGCAACTGGAAGCGGTTCGTGGACCGGTCCGCCGGGAAGGACGGCGTCGACGAATACCGCGAATCGGTGGACTTCCGGCACCGCTACGCCGACGACATCCGCCTCGCGGCCGGGCTCGGCGTCAACACCTACCGGTTCGGCATCGAGTGGGCTCGCGTCGAACCCTCACCCGGACGGTGGGACGAAACCGGACTGGCCTTCTACGACGACGTGTTCCGGCAGGTCCGGGCCGCGGGCATGACCCCGATGATCACGCTCAACCATTGGGTCTACCCGGGCTGGGCGCTCGATCAGGGCGGCTGGGCGGAGACGCGCACGGCCGACGCGTGGCTGGAGTTCACCCGGAAGATCGTCCAGCGCTATGCCGGCCAGGACGTCCTCTGGGTGACGTTCAACGAGCCGCTGATCTTCCTCAAGAACGAACAGAAGGTCGGGGCGCTGAAGGCTACGCGGTACTTCGCGGCGCAGTCCAACGTCGTCCAGGCACATCGGCGGGCCTACGACCTGATCCACGAACTCGACCCGACCGCGAAGGTCACCAGCAACCAGGCCTACATCACCGGCGTCAACGGGATGGCCGACTGGTTCTTCCTCGACCAGGTCAAGGACAAGCTCGACTTCATCGGGATCGACTACTACTACGGCCTGAGCATCGACAACTGGACGGTGTTCGCCGCGGCCACCGACAAGTTCTGGGACGTGAAGCTCCAGCCCGAAGGCATCTACTACGCGCTGCGCAGCTACCACGACCGGTTCCCGCGCCTGCCGCTCTACATCGTCGAAAACGGTATGGCGACCGACAACGGGAAACTCCTCGACACGGACTACACCCGTGGCGATCACGTCCGCGACACCGTGTACTGGCTCCAGCGAGCCAAGGCCGACGGGATGAACCTCATCGGCTACAACTACTGGAGCCTCACCGACAATTACGAATGGGGCAGCTATCGCGCCCGGTTCGGACTGTACACAGTGGACGCACTCACCGATCCCGCGCTGACCCGGCGCCCCACGGACGCCGTTCCCGCGTACCAGGCTCTGGTGACGGCGGGTGGCGTGCCGCAGGGCTTCCGGCTCAAACGCGGTCCGGGGACCTGTTCCCTCGTGGACGGGCTGAACAGTTGCCTCGACCCGGCCAAGGTGGACGGACCGCTCAGGCCGCTGAAGTGACGAGTTCCAGCCGCCTGCCCTCGAACGTCCGCCGCATCCGCCGATCGTGGGTGACGATCACGAGCGCGCCGGAGTACTCCGCGAGCGCCTGCTCCATCTCCTCCACCAGATCCGGGGCGAGATGGTTGGTCGGCTCGTCGAGCAGCAGCAGATCGGTCCTGGCCGTCACGAGCCTGGCCAGTTCGAGCCTGCGCCGCTGCCCGATGGACAGGTCCCGGACCGGCTTGCGCAGATCCGGCGCGCGGAACAGGCCCAGCGACAGCAACCTCTCGGCCGCCTCGTCCTCGTCGCCGTCCCCGGTGAAGACCGCCAGAACGGTTCGGGAATCTGCGGCGAGTCCGCCGTTCTGGTGCAGGAACCCGATCCGGCCCGTCCGCTCCGCCGACCCCGTCGACGGCGTCAGCTCGCCGGCGAGCACCCGCATCAGGGTCGTCTTGCCCGCCCCATTGGGCCCGGTGACGAGGACCCGTTCGCCGGGCAGCACGCTGAGCGACGTCCGCGGCAGACGGCCGTCGACCGACACGTCGTCCACCTTCACCACGTACTGATCGGCCTCGGTCTCTCCCGCGGCGATCCGTGCGGTGAACCGGAGCGGTTCCGGCGGCGGCGGAACACGGTCCGCCTCGAGCCGGTGGATCCGCTCGCGGGCCGACCGGATCCGGCTCATCGCCCCGTGCGCCCGGGACCGGGCCCGAAACGCACCGGCCCCGCTGAACGCTGCCGGAGCCTTGCGCGGGATCGCGGAAAACCGGTCGATGTTGACGTCCGCCATCCGCTCGTAGCGGGCCTTCTCCAACCTCCATTCCTCGTACTCGCGGACCCATCGGGTCCGTGCGGCCTCCTTCGCCGCGAGGTAGCCCGCGTAGCCGTTGCCGTGCCGCTGAACGGACCGGCGGTCGGCGTCGACCTCGAGGATCGTGCCGGTGACCCGGTTGAGGAACAGCCGGTCGTGGGTGATCGCGACGATCCTGCCGCGGTGCCCGCGAAGGTGGTTCTCCAGCCAGGTGACGGCTTCGTCGTCGAGATCGTTGGTCGGCTCGTCCAGCAACAGCAGTTCGGGCGACGCGGCCAGGGTGGCCGCGAGCACCAGCCGCGACCGCTGGCCGCCGGACAGGCTGCCCAGCGCGCGGCCGCGATCGAGGCCCGGCTGCCCGAGCCCGTGCAGGGCGACTTCCACCCTGGCGTCGGCCTCGTAACCGCCACGGGCTTCGTAGGCGGTCATGAGGTCGCCGTACGCGGCCAGGTCCTCGGCGGTTTCGAGCGACGTCTCGGCCGCCCGCATCCGGGATTCCAGCTCCCTGATGTCGGCCAGCGCGAGGTCGATCGCGTCGCCGACCGTGGCGGTGTCGGGCAGTTCCAGCGTCTGCGGGAGATAGCCGACGCCGCCGGGCGCGGTGACGGTCACCGTGCCGTTGTCCGCCCGGTCCCGGCCGGCGATCAGCCTCAGCAACGTGGATTTGCCAGAGCCGTTGTCGCCGATGACGCCCGCCTTCTCCCCCGGTTTGACGGTGAAGGAGACCTGGTCCAGTACGACGTGGTCGTCGAAACGCTTGGTGACACCGGAGAGCACGAGTTGTGTTCCGGGATTTCGATGCGGGGTACGCACAGGGGCGTCCTCCTGATTCTCGCAAGGGGAAGAAGAGACCATGCGGAAGGACGCGGCCCGGCGGAGCGAAGGCTCTACGCCAGGGCCGCGTCGAAGGCGAGAATCACAGAGTGAAGAAAATCCCCATGCCGAAGACGGTAGCGGGGGAACGCGGACGGGTAAAACGAATTAAAGGTTGTGTACGGGTTCACAGAGTGGTCTGTGTCCCCATACCGCGACAGCGACGCCCCGGTGACCGAGAATCGAAGCCGGAGGTTTTCGCGGTCTGAGGGAATGGGGTTCCTCGTGCACGGGTCCAGCGGTCCGATCGCCCGGTTCCGGCGTCGGCTCTTCCCTGGTCGCAATTCGCTGGCCCGCGGCTCCGACCGGCTCGAAGCGCTGGTGCTCAAGCTGGTGATCCTCGCGGCGCTGCTCGCGATCCCGGTCGCGGCCGCCGCCGGCTCGGCCAACCACGGCAGGCAGGTCGCCGCGGCCGCCGCCGACGCCACCGGCCGTCAGGCCGCCACCGCGTATCTGCTGACGGCGGCGCCCGTCCGCATCGTCGACAGCGAGAGCGTCGGGACCGACAACTCCACCACCCAGGCGACCTGGACCGACTCGCGCGGCGCGCGGCACACCGGTGGTGTCCTCGCGACGCCGGGCAGCCCCGCCGGATCGGCCGTGCCGATCTGGATCGACGCCCGCGGCGAGCTCACCGCGGCCCCGAGGAACGCGTCGACGGCGGTGTTCGATTCCGTCCTCGTCGGCCTCTGGCTCTGGTTCGCCGTGGTCGCCGCGCTCGTCCTGTTCCACCGGGTCGTCCGGCTGGTACTCGACCGGCAGCGCGCCGCCGCCTGGGAGCGCGCCTGGGCGGTGTACCCGCGTTCCGGTTCCTGGCCCTGATCCCGGCGGCGAGGGCAAAGAGCCTCGGCTAGGGTGCCCCGCATGCGCATCATGATCTCGGCGGACATGGAGGGCGCCACCGGCGTCACCTGGACCGAGGACGTCGTCCCGGGTACCGAGCAGTGGCAACGATTCCGCCGCCTGTTCACCGGTGACGTCAACGCCACCATCGCGGGCCTGTTCGATTCCGGCGCCACCGACGTGCTGGTCAACGAGGCGCATTCGTCCCAGCGGAACCTCCTGCTCGAAGACCTCGACGGCCGGGCGCGCATGCTCACCGGCAGGCACAAGCCGCTCTCGATGATGCAAGGGATCGACACCGGCGTGGACGGCGTCGTCTTCCTCGGTTACCACGCCGGAGCGGGATTCGACGGCGTCCTGTCCCACACGTACCTGGAGAACCAGATCACCGGCGTGTGGCTCGACGACGTGCCCGCCAGCGAAGGCAGGCTGAACGCCGCGATGGCCGCCGAGTACGGCGTCCCGGTGCTCGTCGTCTCCGGTGACGACAAGGCCTGCGACGACGCCCAGGACTACGCGCCGGAGGCCGAACTGGTCACGGTGAAGGAATGCGTCAGCCGGTACGCCGCGATCTGCCTGCCCCCCGCGAGGACCGCCGAACTGCTGAGCTCGGCCGCGGCGGACGCGATGAACCGGGCGGGCCGGGTCGAGCGATTCACCACGCCGCACCGGATCGAGGTCGAGTTCGACGCGAGCCACCTCGCGCAGGCCGCGGCGGTGATCCCGACGGTGGAACAGATCGGCGTGCGGCGGGTCGGCTTCGACGCGCCGGACATGACCGAAGCGATGAAGGCGTTCAAGATCGTCACGGCGATCGCGGCCGGGGCGGTGCAGGGTATCTATGGCTGAGCTCGAAACGCAGGGCGAACTTCCCGACCGTTACGTGCCGAGCAGTGAAAAGGAGCGCCCTGGCGACGCGATCGCGGACGCGGGTTCCCGGAACGACGCCGAGTTCGATGTCGTCGAAGTCTGTTCGCGGCTGATCCGGTTCGACACCACGAACCGCGGTGACGGGGACTCCGAGGGCGAGCGTGAGGCGGCCGAGTACGTCGCGTCGCTGCTTTCGGGACTCGGGATCGGCTCGAAGATCATCGAGTCCGCGCCCCGCCGCGCGAACGTGATCGCCCGCGTGCCCGGCACCGACCCGAGCCTGCCCGCGCTGCTCGTGCAGGGACACCTCGACGTCGTCCCGGCCGACGCCGCCGACTGGTCGGTGGATCCGTTCTCCGGCGAGATCCGCGACGGTTTCCTCTGGGGCCGCGGCGCGGTCGACATGAAGGACTTCTGCGCGATGGTGCTCGCCGCCCTCGCCACGGGGGTCCGGCCGCGGCGGGACATCGTCCTCGCGTTCGTGGCCGACGAGGAGGACAAGGGCGAGTACGGGGCGCACTGGCTCGCCGCGACGCACCGGGACCTGTTCGACGGCTGCGCGGCCGCGATCAGCGAGTCGGGCGGGTACTCCTACCACGTCCCCGCCGCCGACGGCCGGACCGTGCGGCTCTATCCGGTGGCGACGGCCGAACGCGGAACGGCCCATCTGCGCCTGACCGCCAAGGGCCGCGCGGGCCACGGATCGCGCCCCAACGACGAGAACGCGGTCACCCGGCTGATCACCGCGCTCGGCAAGATCGCCGCGCACCGCTGGCCGGTCCAGCTGACTCCGACGGTGCAGGCGTTCCTGGAACGAACCGGGGAGGCGCTCGGCGTCCCGATCGATCTGTCCGATGTGGACGGAACGATCGCGCGGCTCGGTCCCGCCGGGGCGCTGGTGGTGCCGACCGTCCGCAACAGTACGACGCCGACCATGCTCGAGGCCGGATACAAGGTGAACGTCATCCCGACCTCGGCCGAGGCCCAGGTCGACGTCCGCGTCCTCCCCGGCACCGAACCGGACCTGTTCGCCGAGCTCGACGCGATGCTCGGCGAGGGCGTCACCCGCGAGTTCGTCGCGCACCAGCCGCCGGTCCAGGCTCCGGTGGATTCGCCGTGGTTCGACGCGATGGCGGACGCGCTGCGCTCGCAAGACCCCGAAGCCGTCGTCGTTCCCTACTGCATGGGCGGCGGTACGGACGCGAAGGCGTTCAGCCCGCTGGGGATCGACTGCTACGGCTTCGCGCCGTTGTGGCTGCCGGAAGGGTTCCCGTACCGCGCGATGGCGCACGGTGTGGACGAGCGCGTCCCGGTGGAGGGCCTGCGGTTCGGCACGCGGGTGCTGCGGCACTTCCTGGAGAACTGCTGAGAAACCCTGCCGAGCCGCGTGTCGTCCATCCAGTCACGTGTGTCGTCCGCCGAATCACGCGTGTCGTCCGACCAGACACGCGAAACCGGCCATCCGGTGCCTTTCATGGGAATTTCATGATGGCTCCATAACGTCGGCGGCGTGAGACCTCTGACTTCGCGCGTCCTGGCGGGCGTCCTCCTGATCGGCATCGGCACGGCTCTCCCGGCATGCCGGAGCGGGTTCACGATCCCGCGTCCCGACGCCGCATCCGCGACGTCCACCTCGGACTCCGCTCCCCCTGCTGAGACACGGACCCTGACCGTGACGCCCACGGCACCGTCGACGTCATCCGCACCGGGGCTCGAACCCGCCGCGATCGACCGGGTGTTCCAGGTCTACATGAACGGGCTGGCCAATCACGACATGACCGCGTTGCGCAGCGGCACCTGCCCGCGGCTGCGGGCGACGCTCCTGGGGTTCGAACTCCACGGGCACTACGTCGAGCGCTGGGAGATGCTGCCGTACTCCGTCCCGCCGGGTCAGGAGTTCGTGACGGTTCAGGCCAAGGTCACGCAGCGGAACGCGCGCAACGGCGAACTCGCGGGCGACGTCGTCTATTCCTGGTATGTCGAGCGGAACGAGGACACGAACTACTACGTTTGCGGGTGGCTCGACTACGAATGACCTCAGGAGGCCGCTGGTGGACTCTGTCGCGCGACTCGCCCGGGACGAACGTGCCGACTTCGCCGCGTTCCTGCGAACGCTGTCCCCCGAGCACTGGGACGCGCCGACGTTGTGTTCGGAGTGGACGGTCCGGCAAGTGGTCGCCCACGTCGTCGACTACGACGCCCAGCGGTTTCGCGAGCTGGCAGGCCAGGCCGTCCGCGGCGGGCTGCGGCTGAACCGGATGAACGCGCTCGGTGTCGCACGGGATCCCGGCCGGACACCGGAGGAGCTGATCGCGCGGTTCGAGGAGCACCTCGAACCGCGCGGCCTGACCTCGGCGTTCGGTGGGCGGGTGGCGCTGCTCGACGGGATCCTCCATCACCAGGACATCCGTCGCCCACTGGGGTTTCCCCGCGAGGTGCCGCCGGAACGGTTGCGTCACGCCCTGGCTTTCGCCCGCTACGCACCCCCGATCAAGGCGCGCAAGCGGGCGCGCGGGCTGCGGCTCGTCGCCACGGACGTCGGCTGGTCGGCCGGATCCGGCCCGGAAGTCCGCGGCCCCGGGGAGGCACTCCTGCTGTCGATCGCCGGCCGGGCCGCGGGACTGGACGAACTTTCCGGGCCCGGCGCGGCGGTCCTCGCGTCCAGGGTGGACGGTCGGCCCGCCACCGGCTGAGGCGGCGTCAGCCCGGGAAGACCTCGGACAGCGCGGTGAAGGCGCGGTCCAGCCGGTCGCGGTGCGCGGTGACGACGGCGGTGAGGTCGTCTCCGGCAAGCCGTCGTCGCGTCGTCGCCACGGCGACGACGCGGTAGGCGGCGACGATCAGCGCGGCGACCAGTTCACTGTCACCCGAGAACCGGGGATCGCTTGCGAGCTCATCGGTCAGTTCCGCCTCGATCTCGTGCTCGAACTCGCGCAGCCGTGAAATGAGCGCGCGAGACCCGGCGACGGTGCGCGCGAGCGGCTCACCGGCCTGGCTAAGCCCCGACAGCGGGTGCTGTTCCTCCGCGAGCGCTACAGCCGCCCGGCGGAACGCTTCGACGACCCCCACGCCATCCGGCCGCTCCCGGACCACGGCCCGGGCGATCCCGACGGCGTCGGGCAGCCGGTCGAGCGCGAGGTCCTCCTTGCGCTCGAAGTGCGAGAACACGGTCACCTTCGAGACGCCCGCGGCGGCGGCGATCTCGGCGACCGTGACGTCTTCGAAACCGCGCTCCACGAACAGCTCGGTCGCGACAGCGGCGATATGCGCCCGTGTCTTCGAGCCGCCCCGGTCCCCTCGCTTCGCCATGTGACAACTGTACCTTTACTCATTAAGCTTACTGAGTAACCTTACCGGGTAAAGCTTGGAGTTGTCGTGAACCAGATGGACGTGATCGTGGTCGGCGCGGGCCCCACCGGCCTGTTCCTCGCGAGCGAGCTGGCCTTGCGCGGAGTGCGGGTGACCGTACTGGAGCGGCTCGAGGAACCGGATCCGACGATCAAGTCCGGTTCGATCAACGTCGCCAGCGCCGAGATCCTGGATCGGCGCGGGTTGTTGCCCGCCGCGGAGGAAGTACAACGCCGTCGCTTGGCCGAGGCCACCACCTTCACCGGCGGCCGTTCGAACCGGACCGTGCGCGAGCTGACCGACGCCGCGGGCAGGGCGTCCCGGCGATTCGCGGTCCTAGGGCATTTCGCCGGGATCATGTTCCGCCACGACCTTGTCGACCAGGACGATCCGGTGCTGGCGGCGCATACCGCTGTGGCCAACGGCATCCTGGTCCCCCAGCACGATCTCGAACTCCTGCTCGGCGAGCACTGCGCCGTGCTGGGCGTCGAGATCCGCCGCGGTGTCGAGGTACGGGGGCTACGGAGCACCGGTTCCGGTCTCGACGACGACGCCGATGTGGTCGTCGAGACCGACGCGGGTGATTTCACCGCCGGGTGGGTCGTGGCGGCCGACGGCGGGCGAAGCGTCATCCGCAAGCGGCTCGGCGTCGATTTCGCGGGCACCGGCCCGGAAATGGTGGGGTATCAGGCCATCGCGGATTTCGAAGACGCGAGCGAACTGCGCCGCGGCTGGAACTGGACGCCTCGCGGCATCTACACCTACGGACCGGTGCCGGGACGCGTTCTCGTCGCCAGGTTCGTGCCCCAGCCCGAAGACAAGAACGCGCCCGTCACCCTCGAAGAACTGCAGAGCGCGGTGCGCGACGTCAACGGCGTCCCGGTCACGATCACCCGGCTGCGGGGACGGGCTTACCCGTTGGTCCGACAACGCGCGCCAGGCGCGCGCCTACCGTCGCGGCAGGGTGTTCCTCGCCGGCGACGCCGCGCACGTGCACTCACCATTCAGCGCACAGGGCCTCAACCTCGGCCTCGGCGACGCGGTCAACCTGGGCTGGAAACTCGCCGCGACCATCCAGGGCCACGCGCCGGCGGGACTGCTCGACACCTATCACTCCGAACGGCATCCGATCGGCGCGTGGGTCCTGGACTGGACACGGGCACAGGTCGCGCTGATGCGCGGTGACGAGCGGACCGCTCAGCTGCGGAAGGTCGTCGGCGACGAACTGTTCGCCGTTCCCGGCGCGACCGACCGGATGGTCGCGCTCTCCTCGGGGATCCTTCAGCGGTACGACGTCGCCGACGACACCACCGCCCCGGTCGGCTCGATCGCCGGGGACGTCGATCTGAAGTCCGGGGCCCGGCTCGCCGACCACGCTCACGACGGTCTCTTCGTGCTCGTGGACCGCTCAGCCGATGGCCGGTACGCCGACGCCGCGGGAGGCCGGGAGGAGCGGGTCGTCCACGTGCCGGATCCCGATGCTTCGCAGCCGAGCCTCCTGGTGCGCCCGGACGGGATCATCGCCTGGGCCGACGCCTCCGGCGACCAGGCGCGCAAGCTCCTCGACATCGCGATCCAGCGCTGGGTCGGCTGACTCGACAGCGCGGCGGAACGGCTCAAGGATCCCCCAGCGCCGGCTTCGCCGGTGGGCGAGTCGACCGGACATCGCGACCGTCACACCGCCATGATCACCCTGTCGGGCCACGTGTCCGTAGAATCCGGTGACGATGCGACGTTTCCGGTGGTGGTGGGGTGCTCTGGCGCTCACGTTCGTGGTGGTTCTCGTCGGGTTCATTGCCTTTACCGGGTCGGAAAGCCGCCCAGGGCAGCCGTCCCCGCGCCAAGGCCCACCGGGGACGGGGCCGCTGACGGTCGTCTCGATCGGCGACAGCACCGTGTCCGGCGAGGGCGCGGGCGACTACACGCCCACGACCAACGGGCAGGGCGGCAACTGGTGCCACCGGTCCCCCAACGCCTTCG
Organism: Amycolatopsis sp. TNS106; assembly: GCF_019330265.1. Classification (NCBI taxonomy): domain Bacteria; kingdom Bacillati; phylum Actinomycetota; class Actinomycetes; order Pseudonocardiales; family Pseudonocardiaceae; genus Amycolatopsis; species Amycolatopsis sp. TNS106. The sequence continues at coordinate 2,071,408 of NZ_CP024972.1, forward strand.
TCGAGCAGATCAAGATCCCCGATGTCACCGCGCGGGTGAACCTCGCGTGTTCGGGAGCGCCCTCGGAGCAGATCGCCCTCGGCGAAGCCAAGCAGTGGACCGAGCCGTCGCAGGCCCAGCAGCTCGCGAACCTGATCAAGGACCATCGGGTCGCGGCGGTGGTGATCGCGATCGGCGCCAACGACGAGCCCAAGTTCTCCGCGCAGGTCAACGAATGCTTCAAAGCCTGGTTCTCCCCGCAGAACCCGCCGTGCAGCGCGGCGCTTCGCACCACGTGGAAGTCCAAAGTGGACGCCATGGTGCCGAAGGTGACCAACGCCGTCGCCGACGTGAAGAAGGTGCTGGCGCAGGCCGGTTACGTCCCGGCGGACTACCAGCTCGTGCTGATGTCGTACGCCTCGCCTGTGGGCCCCCAGATCCCGGAGGCGCTACGCAGCCTCAATGGCTGCCCGTTCCGCACCGAGGACCTGGAGTGGATGCGCCGCGACGGCGTCTCCGTCCTGTCGGACGGGCTCAAGCAGGCGTCGAGGGCGACCAGCGCGCGGTTCCTGGACCTTTCGCGGGCGGGCGCCGGGCACGAGGCGTGCAGCAGCGACCCGGCGAACGAGTGGTTCAGCAGGCTGACGCTGCAGCTGCGTGACCTCGGCCAGGTGGACCGCGCGAGCCACGCGCTGCAGGAGTCGTTCCATCCCAACGCGAACGGTCACGCGCAGATCGCGAACTGCCTCAACGAGTTCCTCGCCGCCCGCGGCGGCAACGCGTCGTGCCTCTCCGGCCCCGACGGCAAACTGCACGCCGCGCCCGAGGTGATCGCGCGTTAGTCGCGTGATCAGGCACGCGACACGCGTGCTTGAAGACGTGACACGCGTGCTTGGGGACGTGACTCGCGTGGCTAGAGGTCGAGTGCGGCGCGCAACGCGATGTCGATGCGCTCCTGGACCTCTTGGTCGATCTCCGCGATCTTCTCGTCGAACCACGGCCGGTACAGGCGCGTGAGATTCAGCGTGGAGACCCAGTACCGCGCGTCGACGGCGACGCCGAGGATGTCCTGCGGATCACGGTCCAGCAGTTCGGTGCCGAGCAGCCACGGCCGCTCGGATTCGTTCACCCCGTCCGAGGACAGCAGGACGACGGTGCGCTGCCGTGCCGGTTCGGTCGGGGGGTGGTACGTCCAGACTTCACCCCTGTGCACGCAGATCCTTCTCCGCGGCGGTCAGCTCGGCCTCGTCCGATTCGGCGGACGGTTCGACCGGGGCGCGCTGCGGGGTGTATCCGGTGCGGACGGCCTCCCTGCGGGCCGCTTTGGACAACCACGACGAGACCGAGATCCCGTGTGCCTTCGCGGCCCGCTCGGCGAACTCGAGCGCACCACTGTCGAGTGAAAGAGTGACCTTACGTGTTGCCATACCTTTTATCGTACCAGCGCCGCGCAAGCCCACCCCTTCTCTCGTCTCACAGGGTGGGCGAGCGGCCCTCGAACGGCGTCGACAGCACCACCGTGGTCCGGGTCGAGACCTTGGCGGACTCCCGGATACGGCGGAGCAGGTCCTCCAGTCCGAGCGGCGAAGCGACCCGGACCAGGAGGATGTACGACTCGTCCCCGGCGACCGAGTAGCAGGACTCGATCTCCTTGATGTGCTCCAGACGCTGCGGATAATCGTCCGGAGCGGCCGGATCGTTCGGCGTCAGGGAGATCAGCGCCGTAAGCGGGAGGCCGATCTGCTCGCCGTCGAGCCGCGCGGTGTACCCGAGGATGACCCCGCGCTGCTCCAGGCGGCGCACCCGCTGGTGCACCGCCGACACCGAAAGCCCGACTCGCTCCGCCAGATCGGTGAAACTGCGCCGTCCGTCCGCGGCCAGTTCCTGCACGATGGCCTGATCCAGCGGCTCCAGGGAACCGGTCATGCGTCGAGCACGATCAGGTCGTGCGGGCGCTGGTTGACCGATTCGACGCCGTCCTCGGTGACCACGACGATGTCCTCGATGCGGGCACCCCAGCGGCCGGGCTGGTAGATGCCGGGCTCGACGCTGAAGGCCATGCCCGGTTCGAGCGGCAGCGCGTTGCCCTTGATGATGTAGGGCTCTTCGTGCACGTCGAGGCCGATGCCGTGACCGGTGCGGTGGATGAAGTACTCGCCGTACCCCGCCTCGGCGATGATGTCGCGCGCGGCGGCGTCGATCGACTCGGCGGTGACGCCCGGGCGGACGGCGTCGACGGCCGCCTTCTGCGCCCGCTGCAAGACGGCGTAGGTCTCGGCGACGTCCGCGTCACGCGGCTCGCCCACCGCGTACGTGCGGGTGGAGTCGGAGTTGTAGCCCTGGGCGATCGGGCCGCCGATGTCGACCACGACGACGTCACCGCGCTCGATGACCCGCTCGGAGACGTCGTGGTGCGGGCTGGCGCCGTTGGGGCCCGAGCCGACGATCACGAAGTCGGCGTGGGTATGGCCCTCTTCGACGATCGCGGCGGTGATGTCCGCGCCGACCTCGGCCTCGGTGCGGCCGGGGCGCAGCCATTCGTGCACGCGGGCGTGGACGCGGTCGATGGCGGCACCCGCGTCGCGCAGCGCCTGGATCTCGGCGGCGTCCTTGCGCATCCGCAGTTCGCGCACGATCGGCCCGGCCAGTGTCTGCTCCGCGTCGCCGAGCGCGCCTCGGAAGGAGAGGACGTGCAGCGCCGGAGTGAAGTCGCTGACCGCCACCCGGCCGGGCTTGCCCAGCCTGTCGGCGACCAGTTCGTACGCGTTGTCCCCGTCGACCCAGGTGACGATCTCGATGCCGAGTTCGTCGGCGGGGACGTCGGCGTAGCCGGGGGCCTCCAGTTTCGGCAGCACCAGCGCCGGGACGCCGTCGGCCGGGATCACCAGCGTGGTCAGCCGTTCGAAGGAGCCCCCGGCCTGGCCGATGAGGTAGCGCAGGTCCGAGCCGGGTGCGATCAGCAGGGCGTCGGTGCCGGCGGCGGCCGCGGCGGCGCGGGCCCGGTCGAGGCGGGCGCGGAGGCTGGCGGCGTCGGGGGCTGGGTTGTGAAGGGAACGGCGCGACATGATGGCGAGCCTAGTCGGTCCGCGCCCCTTGGCTCACCGGCCGGTCACCCCCGATCGGGGCGGGATCGTCGAGCCCGCGCCATACCCGGAAGATCGCCGGGAACGTGCCGGCGATCAGGTACAGACCACCGAACACGGCGAGCGCGCCGACGAGGCCGATCCCGTCCAGTAGCAACCCGGCCGCCATCGAACCGAGCGGCATCGCGGCGAGCACTCCGCCGACGAGAAGACTGAGCACCCTGCCGCGGACGGTTTCCGGGACCCGCTCGTACACCGCCGGGAGCACGATCGGATTCAGCGCGCCCGCCCCGATCCCGGCGACCACGAGTCCGGCCAGCAAGACCGGCGGCGCGGGCTCCAGCGCGAGCAGGGCGAAACGCGGCGCGCCTTCGATCGCGACGGCGACGAGGATCGCCGTCCGCCGGGAGAACCGGTGGCCGATCCAGCCGTAGATCGCCGAACCGAGCAGAGCACCTGCGGCGACCGCGGTGATCATCGCGCCGATGAGCGCGGTGCTGTGCAGGACCTGGTCGCCGTACGCCGGATACAGGACGCCGAGCAGCCCGAAGTCGAGACTGTTGGTGAGCATCAGCATGCCGACGACCGCGCGCAGCACCGCGTCGCGTTTGACGTACCCGAGCCCTTCGCGCAACTGCTTGAGGTATCCGCCCGACGGCGGCCTCGGCGGGCCTGCCGCGACCGGGATCAGCGCGAACACCAGCGCCGAGGAGAGCAGCAGCGCGCCCGCGTCGACGAACAGCACCGGCACCGGACCGATCAGCGCGATCAGCGCGCCTGCGGCGGGGCCGCCCACCATCCGGCCGGTTCTCATCGCCGCTTCGACGGCGCTCGCCGCCCGGCTCACGCCGACACCGCCCAGTTCGGCGACGCCGGGGAGCAGCACCTGCTTCGCCGTGTCGGCGGGACCGCGGGACACACCCATCACGAACGACAGCGCGATCAGGCCGGGCAAGCTGAGTCCTGTCGTGCCCATCGCGAGCGGGATCAGGAGCACCGTGACGGTGGTCAGGAGGTCCGCGCCGACGCTGGCCCGGCGCGTGCCGACGCGGTCCACGATCGGCCCGCCCAGCAACGCGGCGACCATCAGGCCCAGCACTTCGGCCGCGGTGACCAGGCCGGTCTTGGTGCCGCTGCCCGTGCTCTGCAGCACGAACCAGGGAATCGCGAGCAACGTCATCATCACCCCGGCCGAGGAAATCCCCGACGCCACGACCAAGGCCCCCAGTGGCGTCCGGCTCATGGCGTCTCCGGCCGGGACTTCCTCGGGAAGGCCGCCCAGTGCACGCGGACCTGGGTGTCGCCGTCCTTCTCCGGACGCCGGTACCGCCCGATCACGTCGAGGATTTCGTCGCTCAACGCGGCGGCCTCGTCCGGGGTCAGCGAGAGCGGCGAATCGTGGAAGCTGACCTTGTCGATCCACTCGTCGGCCCAGTCCCGCACCTCGGCGACGAACTGCGCTTCGGCGGCGTAGCGCCGCTCGATCATCGTGTGCGCGTAGGCGTTGAACGGACCGGCGAGATCGGGATCGTCGATGAAGTCCCTGGCGCGCATCTGGTCTCCCTCGTGCACCGCCTTCCACCACCGGTCGCGTCTGCTGCCGCGTTCGGTGTCCTCGGCGATCAGCCCGGATTCGGCCAGCTGGCGAAGATGCCAGCTCGTGGTCCCGGAACTCTCCCCCACCCGTTTCGCCAGCCCGGACGCCGTCGCCGGACCGTCCTCGCGCAGCAACTCCAGAATCCTGACCCGCAGCGGATGCGACAACGCTCGCAGAATGCGGCCGTCGACCCGCGCGAGATACCTCTCGCTCTTCCCCATGCCGTCGACCCTACAATCGCAGAGACTTCTTTGCAAAGAGTTCTCTGCGATTAGACCGCGATATTCGGTGATTCTGGAGTTTGACTTCAAGTTAAGTGCAGGTTTTACGGTCTTGGCATGACAACGAACCCGCTTTACCACCTCGCCGTCGTGATCAGCAGCGTCCGCGAGGGCCGTTTCGCCCCCGTAGTCGCGAACTGGTTCCTCGACCGCGCCAAACAGCGCGACGACGTCACCCTGTCCGTCATCGACCTCGCCGAAGCCCCCGGAGATCTCTCCCCCGGCGTCGCCGCCGCGGACGCCGTCGTCGTGATCGTCCCCGAGTACAACCACAGCTACCCCGGCCCGCTCAAGACCGCGCTCGACGCCACCGGCCCCGAATGGCACGGGAAACCGGTCGCTTTCGTCTCCTACGGCGGGATCTCGGGCGGTCTGCGCGCGGTCGAGCATCTGCGCCCGGTCTTCGCCGAACTTCACGCGGCGACGATCCGCGAGACCGTGAGCTTCCCCTACGCCTGGAACCACTTCGACCCGGACGGGCACCACGACGACTTCGAAGGCGCCTCCGCCGCGGCCACCACGCTGCTGAATCAGCTGAACTGGTGGGCCAACGCCCTGCGTGACGCGCGCCGGGTGCGGCCCTACGCGGCCTAACCTGTCCGTGGAGGACCCGGCTGGGGGTCGGGTCCTTCACGGACATCCGGGGCACGACATGGCAGGCTGTCCGCGTGACCGGACCACTCGCTCTCCTCGATTCCGCGAGCCTCTACTTCCGCTCGTTCTACGCACTGCCCGATTCGATGACCGCCCCCGACGGGACACCGGTCAACGCGGTGCGCGGGTTCACCGACACCATCGCGCGGATCCTCGTCGACCGGCGGCCTTCGCGGCTCGTGGCGTGCCTCGACGCGGACTGGCGGCCGAAGTTCCGCACCGATCTGCTGCCCAGCTACAAGGCGCACCGGGTGGCCGAAGAGGTCCCGGAAGGCAGCGACGTCGAAGAGGTGCCGGACACGCTGACGCCGCAGGTGCCGATCATCCTGGAACTGCTGGAGGCCTTCGGGATCGCGACGGCCGAGGCGGCCGGGTACGAGGCCGACGACGTCATCGGCGCGCTCGCGATCCGTGAGCAGGAGTCCCCCGTCGAGGTCATCACCGGCGACCGTGACCTGTTCCAGCTGGTCCGCCATGAACCGACGTCCACAGTGGTCATCTACGTCGGCAAGGGCTGGAACAAGGCCGAAATCCTCGGCCCGGAGGAGATCGCGGAAAAGTACGGCATCCCGGCGGGCAACGCCGGCCCCGGCTACGCCGACATGGCGGCGCTGCGCGGAGACCCCTCGGACGGGTTGCCCGGCGTCGCCGGGATCGGTGAGAAGACGGCGGCGAAGCTGATCACGCAGTTCGGTTCGCTCCAGGAGCTGATCGAGGCCTCCAATGCCGGCGACTCGCGGGTGCCGCTCAAGACCCGGCTCCGGCTGACCGACGCCGCCGACTACCTGGCGGTCGCCCCGACCGTCGTCCGGGTCGCCGCCGACGCGCCGGTCGAACAGTCCCGCCCAGACCTCGTCCCGTCCGAGCCCGCCGATCCGGACAAGGTCGCGGAACTCGCGGAGCGCTGGAATCTCGGCCGTTCGGTGGAGCGTCTGCTGGCCGCGCTCCCCAAGTCATGAGCAACACCGAGGCCGACCCGGCCGAGTTGCTGTGCTCCGAACGACCGGGCGAAGGCGTCACCGTGCTGACCCCGCGCGACGTCCCGCTCGGGGGCCCGCGCGCCATCCGGGTCCGGCGGACACTTCCACAGCGCCGACGATCCCTGATCGGGGCCTGGTGTTTCGCCGACCACTACGGCCCGCAGGACGTTTCGGAGTCCGGCGGGATGGACGTCGCTCCGCATCCCCACACCGGGCTGCAGACCGCGAGCTGGCTGTTCAGCGGCGAGATCGAGCACCGCGACAGCATCGGCACCCGTGCCATGGTGCGGCCCGGTGAACTCAACCTGATGACCGCCGGGCACGGCATCGCGCATTCCGAGGTGTGCACAGTGTCCACACCGGACGCCGCGGTCCTGCACGGTGTCCAGCTCTGGATCGCGCTGCCGGACGCATCTCGCGACACGACACGGGACTTCCGGCATTACGCGCCACCGCTGCTCGAACTTCCCGGCGCGACCGCCAGGGTCTTTCTCGGCAGCCTCGCCGGGACCACGTCGCCGGTCCCGGCGTTCACTCCCCTGCTGGGCGCCGAACTCACCGTGGCGCCCGGGGCGACCTTGGCTCTCGACGTCGACCCGGCCTTCGAGCACGGGGTCCTGCAGGACATCGGCTCCGTCACCGTCGCCGGAGCCACGTTGGCCACCGGCGAACTCGCCTACCTCGCGCCGGGCGCCGGACGGCTCGAACTGGCGAACTCCGGCGCCGAACCGGCTCGGGTGCTCCTGCTCGGCGGGACCCCGTTCACCGAGGAACTCGTCATGTGGTGGAACTTCGTGGGCCGCAGCCACGAGGAGATCGCCGAGTACCGCGAGGCTTGGCAAGCACAGGCGGACCGGTTCGGTCACGTGGACGGCTATCAGGGCACCACCGCGTGGCTGCCCGCACCTACGCTGCCGCAGGTGCGGATCAAGCCGCGTCGTAATCCCTCGTGAGTGGTAAGGACGGTTCTAACCGTCCTTACCACTCACGAGCCGGGGTGAGCTAGAAGAACGTGCCGCACCACGGCGTGCGCGCGGTGTGGAACAGGGCGTCGGCACGGGCGACCGCGGCCTCGTCCAGCACCTCGACACGGCCGGACAGGGCCAGATCGCCGAACAGACCGTGGCCGAGGTACAGCGACGCCAGGGTGGCGACGTCCAGCCGGAGATCGACCTCGGCGCTCGTGCGTTCCACGCCGTCCGGGCCGACGACGTAACGGCCGTCGTTCTCCGGAAGCTGCTTGTCGCGCACTTCAAGCACCACGGGCTCGGCGGGGCCATACGACCGTGCCCGCAGCGCCGCGAGCACGTCGACGAGCCGCAGCCACAGATCGTCGATGATCTCGGTGGTGTTCACCGCACGCGGGTCGGTGACCAGTTCGGCGAGCGGCTCGTCCAGCGGCCGGCCGCGGCCCGCAACGGCCGACACCAGGTCGATCGAGAGCAGGAAGCGCCACAGTCCCGCCCAAGCCTGCGGCGTGGCGGCATGGAGTTCACGGATGTCCAGGAGCGCGCCGCGCTCCGGCGCCTGCCGATCCCGGGTGTCGACGGTCTGATAGACGACGAAACCGTCGTCCCCATCCGGTCCACTGTGGACGGCCACGCGATAGCCGTCGTTTCCGGTGACCACTCGGTCGAAGAAGCCCGGCCACCAGCCGGCGGGCCGAGAGACGAAACCCGGCCGTGTTCCCTCGAAGCGGTTGTACAGCGCGGGAACACGCTCCACGGCTTCGGCCGGGGTGACGAACCTGACCACGCCGTCGCGTCCCACGCCGTCGCGAAGCCGGGCGCGCGGGCGTTCGACGGAAACACCCCTGCAGAACGTGGCCGCGCCGTAACCGAAGCGACCGTAGATCACCGCCTCCGAAGCGTGCAGTGCGGCCAGCGGAACGCCACGCGCCGCGAGGTCTTCCAGCTGTACGGCCATCATCGCGGTCAGGATCCCGCGGCGGGTCCAGTCGGCGCGGACGCCGACACCGTCGACGGCGGCCGTGACGAGCCTCTGTCCACCCGGGACGGTCAGCTCCACCTCGAACGAACTGGTGATGCCCACCGGGGTGCCGTGGTCGTCGAACGCGGCGAACTTCCCGGCGGCCAGCCAGGACGGGGCCATCTTCGCCCAGACCTCGTCCGTGGCGGGCTTGCCGTGCAAGGACTCGGACAGGACGTCGAGACACGCCCTCTGTTCGCCTTCGGCCACGGCACGCACAGGGAATTCGCTCATACCGCCGATCCTGCCGCCCGGACCCGGCGAACCCAACCGGTTTTCAGGCGGGCGCGCCGACCTGAGGCGTGAACGCGTGCCAGCATAGAGCGCGTCTCGTCAAAGGAGCGTTCATTTACCACTCCCCAAACTGGGCAAATAATTCAAATTAACTACGTGCCAGCAATGGACACTCGCCTCTTTTGCAGTTTCCAAAGGAAGTACAAATCTGACAACTCGACTTGAGACTTATCGTCGAGAAATTTTGCATAATGAACCCCGATTGCACCTAAACCTAGCGCAATCCCAGCAGGATAAAGTATTGGAATTGTCGAAAGCAGGCCCGCTGCCATAGTCATGCTTCCGATGGAGATGTTCGCAGATGACTTCCGCATTAAGATTCGACGCGCAACACTTAACCGTTGATCAATATCACTCAAGGAAGGCACTATAAACTCGTCGATAACGCGAGCACTGGCGTCCCGCATACTTCTGCCACTACGCACTTGACTTAGCTGCTCTCCGATAGCAGCGCGCAGCGCAGACCGAAACCGTTCGAAGCATTCAGTTTCGTCGCGCCTGATTCTAATAAGATCAGCGATCGGAATACCGTTGAGAATAGGAACTCCGACTTCGACCGCCAAACTGCCAAATTCATGCTCCAACAAATAGTTTGCATCTTTAGCCGGCCAAAGCTTCTCATGCAGGGGATGCAGTACCGCAAGAGGTGCTCCAATGTCTCTTGCAGCAGCAGCATCTGCGGCCACATGCCTAGCGTGCAGCCCAAAGACATCTGTTACAACACGCTTCATCACCTCAGCCTCATCCTGATCAGAGAGCCACGAATTGTCACTCTCCGAGAGAAGGAGAACACCGTTGGAGTCGCCAACCAAGGGGTGCCTGTATTGATAGTGAACGTGATCGCCGTGATCGTCATAGTCAAGACTTCCACGCTTGACCAGATCTTTGATGATCCGCTCATTGTCGTGTAAGATCTGAGACAGACCAGCATGCTGCAGCAAGGCTTCATCGCCTCCGTGCTCAAGGCATGGACTTGGCTTGGCACGAAATGTAACGTGTTCGATGGCGCCAATCTTGCGGAGATATAGAATTAGCTTCACATGATCGACTATGCGAGTCTTCGCAATATCATAACGCTCATCCTCGCACATTCGCAGGAATCTATAGGGCGAGAAGCCTTCAACGATGACCTCGTCAAAAAAATGCCAGGCAGTACCGAAAAGCCTGTCAGCCTCACGTTTGAGCTCCTCAAATCCTCCACCGATCAACTCGTCTGACAGGTCCAAGCCGCGACCACCAACGACTGGCAAGTTAGTTTGTGAATACGGCACTGGCCCTTGGTCGAGTGCGTCTGCCGCCTCGCATTCAAGATCTCCGAATACATTCGAACTATGCAGCTTATCGTTAAGGTTCTCAACAGTCGAGATCTCGTTCTTCTTCATCCAGTTAAGAAGCCAATAGTGCTCGTCCATGGCGCAGCTCCCCTCTGCAGTACCATGCAACTGTACGAGCTCTCAGCTTGCCGTGCCAGGAGCCCAACCCGTTTTCAGGCGGGCGCGCCGACCTCGTAACGGCCGTCGTCCCCGGTCACGGTGATCGTGACGGTCTTGCCCTCGCCGCCGACCTGGACGGTGCAGGTGAACGTGCTGCCGTCCTTGACGGTCTGGTTCGCCGGGCAGAGGACGTCGCCGACCTCTCTCACCTGATAGGTCTCGGTGAGGATCTTCCGCACGTCCGCCTGCATGGTCCGCGGGTCGAAGACCCTGCCCGGTGCGGAGGAGGACGAACCGCCCGACGTGGCGGGCGTGCTCGCCGAAGCGCTCGTCGTCGGCGGGACCGTGACGGTCTTCGTCGCCGGCGCGGGCGCCGGGGTGTCCGAACACGCCGCCAGCGTCGCGAAAGCGGCACAACACAGACCGACCGTCGCGACGGCTCGCCTGCTCAAGCTTCTCCACCCCCACCGGTGTGATCATCCAACGTCAGAAGAAGGTACCGCACCAGGGGTCGGCCCGCGTGCCGAACAGCAGGTCCGCGCGCGGTCCAGGGCGGCCGCGCCGGTGGCACGGACCCGTCCGACGGCCGCGAGATCCGAGGGGCGCCAGCCGCCGAGGTACACCATCGACAAGGTATCGGCGTGCAGTTCGAGATCCGCCGGATCGGTGGTCCGGACGGCGCCGTCCTCGGACAGGCGGTAGCGGCCGGAGTTGTGCTCCAGGAAGGGATCCGTGACCTCGACGACGACCGGCTCGCCCCGGTACGTGCGCGCGTCGAGCATCCTTTCGACGTCGACCAACCGAAGCCAGCCTTCGTCCTGGATCTTCTGCACGGTCACGTGCCGCGGGTCGGTGAACAGCAACTCGACCGGCTCATCGAGCGGCCGCTTCTCGGCGGTGATGCGGTCGACCAGGTCCACGGAAACCAGGTAGCGCCACAACCCCGCGAACGCGTCGGGACTCGCGTAGTGGAACGACTGGATCTTCAGAAACGTCGGAGCACCGAAATGAGCCCTGTCGACGGTGTAGGTGACATAGCCGTCGACCCCGTCCTGGCCACGGTGCACCGCCGTCGTGACCGGCGTGGTCGCCCGGCGCAGCTCCCGTTCGTAGCCCGGCCACAGATACGGGCTCCGCGCGATCATCCCGGGCCGGGTGCGCGGAAGCGCGTCGAAGAGCGACGGCCATTGTTCGACGGTGCTTTCCAGATCCAGCAAGGAGATCTGACCACCAGCTGGCGCCTCGGGGCGAAAGCGGGCACGGTGCCTGTCGACCTCGATCGACTTCGCCCGCACTGCGACGCCGTAGCCGAACCTGCCGTAGATGGCGCCCTCGGACGCGTGCAACATCGCCGCGGGAACACCCCTGGCGGCGAAATCCTCGAACTGAGCGTGCATCAAGCCGGTCAGCACGCCACGGCGGGTCCGATCGGCGCGGACGCCGACCAGGCTGACCGCGGCGAGCGGCGTGCTGCCGCCGCCGGGCAGGGTCACTTCCGAATCGAAGGACCGGAGGGTGCCGATCAGCTCCTGGTCGAACGCGCCGAACCCGCGATCGGGCTGCATCGACGGGGCGATGGCCGACCATTCCTCGTCGGTCATCTCCTTGGCGTGCAAGGCGCGCCTGAACAAATCGGTCGCGGCCCGTTCCTCGTCGGACCGCAGCCGACGCACTGAGAAGTCGCTCATGACTCGATCATGCAGGATCGACCGCGCCAGGCGCCCGCCGTTTATTTGATGGCGGGAGGCGAAACCTCGTAGTTGCCGGTGTCACCCTTCACGGTGATCGGCACCTCCTGCGGCTTTCCCTCGATCGTGGCGGTGCAGGTGAACTTCACGCCGTCCTTGACCTCCTGGCCGGAGGGGCAGGTGACCGCGCTGATCTCCTTGATCCCGTAGGTCTCGGTGAGCAGCTTCTGCACGTCGGTCTGCATCTGCGTGTTGTTGAACACCTGGGTGTTGAACCAGCCCGGCGTGACGAAACCGAGGATGCCGACCGCGGCGATGATCACCACGAGCGCGCCGATCCCGATGAACAGGCCCTTCTTGGAGTTCGGCTTGTTCTGCGCCTCGCCCTGGGTGCCAGGGAACTGGCTCTGGCCGTAGTCGTACTGACCGGGCTGCTGCTGCCCGTACTGCGGCTGCTGCTGCGGGCCGCTCTGGGGGTAGCCGGGCTGCTGCTGGGGCCCGCTCTGCGGATATCCCGGCTGTTGGCCGTACTGAGGTTGCTGGCCCCACTGAGGCTGTTGCTGCTGCGTCTGCGACGGGTCCTGCTGCTGCGGATAGCCAGGCTGCTGCTGGGACGGGTCGTAGGGGGCGGGCTGCTGACCCCACTGCGGCTGTTGCTGCTGGGTCTGCGACGGGTCGTACTGCGGCTGCTGGCCCCACTGAGGCTGCTGCTGCGGGCCACTCGGCGGTTGAGTGCCGCCCGGCTGTTGCCCGTAGCCCGGCTGCTGCCCCCATTGGGGCTGCTGCTGCGGGTCGTTGCCGCCATACGGCGTGCTCATCGTTCGCCTCCGCCTGTTCCGCCATCGTCACCGGCCGACCTGCATGGCCGTCGTGGGCGATCCAACCACAGGTCGGCGCCCCTGCCCACTGTTCCCGGCCGGTGTCGGGGCAACTCGCCGCGACCGTGCTCACACCGGCGGCGTGGCACTCGGCCGGTCAGCCCAATATCTCGTGAGTGGCAAAGACGGTCAGAGCCGACCGTGTCTTGGCTACCTACTGGAGGTGGCGGGGTGGATCGCAGGTCCGTGAAGGCCTCCTTGCCTACTCTGAAGGTAGTGAAGGAGGCCTTCACGGACTTACACGACCGCTACCCGCGGCCCGGCGACACCACCAGCCCCAGAAGACACAGCGGCACGGCCTGAAGGGGGTGGCCGGGTCTCGCAAGTGGCATGGACGGCTAGAACTGTCCTTGTCGCCCACGCCCCCGCTGGGCCGAACCGGCGGGTTCGCGTGATCCGGCGGACGACACACGTGTCTGGATGGACGACACACGCGCGGCCGGGTCCCGCCGCGAGTCACGCGCCGCCGGCCGCCACGACTCCGCGCCGCAGGGCCTTCACCGCGTCCGAGGCCGCCGCACCGACCGGATCCGCCTTCCCGAGGACGTCGCGGATCTGGTCCAGCAGGTCGATGACCTGCCGCGACCAGCGCACGAAGTCACCGGCCGACAGTTCCTGCCCGTTCGCTTCGGCGGCGGTGAGGACCTTCTCCAGCGATTCGCCGCGCGCCCACCGGTAGATGGGCCAGGCGAAGCCGGCGTCGGGTTCGCGGGTGCGGTCCAGTTTGTGGCGCCGTTCGTCGTCGGTGAGCTCGATCCACAGCCGCGTGGTCGCCTGCCAGGCGTCGAGCACCTTGCCCGCGGGCAGGCGGGGCTCTCCCGCAGTGTCCCGGCGTGCCTCGAAGACCAGCGTCGAGACGACCGCAGCGAGTTCGGGCGGGGTGAGGCCCTTCCAGACGCCGTGCCGGATGCACTCGGCTGCGAGCAGATCGGACTCGCTGTAGAGCCGGGTGAGCCGCTTGCCGTGTTCGGTGACGCGGTCCTCGCCGTCGCCCTTCGACTCAGGGCCGAGGTATCCGCGTTCGCCGAGCAGCCGCAGGATGCGGTCGAAGGCCCGCGCGAGCGAGTGCGTGGTCGCCGCGACCTTGCGTTCCAGTTGCTCGGTCTCGGCCGTGAGCCGCTGGTACCGCTCGACCCAGCGCAGGTTCGCCTCGCGTTCGGCGAGGCCGTGGCACGGATGCGCGCGCAGTGCCCGGCGCAGCGCCGCCAGCTCACCGTCCTCATTGGCCCCCGCGCGACGCTTTTGCCTGCCGGGCAAGGAGATCCCCGCGTTGCGCAGGCTCGAAGCGATATCCCGCCGGGTCTTGGGCGAGCGCAGCTCGATGTGCTTCGGCAGCTTGATGTTCCCCAGCGCCTCGACCGGCGCCGGGAAGTCGGAGACCGAAAGCGGCCCGGACCAGCGGTCCTCGGTGACCACCACGGGCCTCGGTTCGCGGATCGGGTCGAGCCCAGGGTCGACGACGACCGCCAGCCCCGCGCGCCGTCCCGCGGGCACGGCGATGACGTCGCCCTTGCGGAGCTTCTCCAGCGATTCGGCGGTTCCCGCACGGCGAGCGGAGGTGTTCTGACGAGAAAGCGCCTTCTCCCGGGCGGAGATCTTCGCGCGCAGATCGACGTACTCCAGCATCTGGTCGAAATCGCCGGTGATGGCCGAGGTGTAGCCCCGCAGGGCTTCCTTGTTCCGCTCGATCCGCCGCGCCGTCCCGACCACCGACCGGTCGGCCTGGAACTGCGCGAACGACTGTTCCAGCAGGTCACGGGCCTCTTCGGCGCCGACCTGGGCGACCAGGTTCACCGCCATGTTGTAGCCGGGCCGGAAGGACGACCGCAGCGGGTACGTCCTGGTCGAGGCCAGCCCGCCGACCTGCTTCGGGTCGATCCCCGGCTGCCAGGCGACGACGGCGTGGCCTTCGACGTCGATCCCGCGCCGTCCGGCCCGCCCGGTGAGCTGCGTGTACTCCCCCGGCGTCAGGTCGACGTGCGCCTCGCCGTTGTACTTCACGAGCCGTTCCAGCACGACGGTCCGCGCGGGCATGTTGATGCCGAGCGCGAGCGTCTCGGTGGCGAAGACGACCTTCACGAGGCCCTGGACGAACAGCTCTTCGACGGTCTCCTTGAACGCCGGGAGCAGCCCGGCGTGGTGCCCGGCGATACCGCGCTCGAGCGCCTCCCGCCATTCCCAGAACCCGAGGACACCGAGGTCGCCTTCGGGGAGGTCCTTGGTCCGCTCGGCGACGATGCGGCGGACCTTCTCGACCTCCTCGGGGCCGTTGAGCCGCAACCCCGACCGGACGCACTGACCGACGGCGGCGTCACAACCGGCGCGGGAGAAGATGAACACGATCGCGGGGAGCAGGCCGGCGTTGTCCAGCCGCTCGACCGTCTCGGTGCGGGACGGTGGCCGGTACCGCGGCATCCGCGACGGCGCGCCTCGCCGTCCTCTGGGCCCGCGCAGCCCGGCCGGGGCGAAACGCCCGCCGATCTCCTCGGTACGGCGAAGCAGGCTGGGGTTGATCCGCAGTTCGGCACCCGGAGCGTGTTCCTCCTGGCCCGCGAACAGATCCATCAGGCGGTTGCCGACCAGCATGTGCTGCCACAGCGGCACCGGACGGTGCTCGTCGACGACGACGGTGGTGTCGCCGCGGACCTCGACGAGCCATTCGCCGAACTCCTCGGCGTTGCTCACCGTGGCCGAGAGGCCGACGACCCGGACGTGTTCGGGCAGGTGCAGGATGACCTCTTCCCAGACGGCGCCGCGGAACCGGTCGGCGAGGTAGTGGACCTCGTCCATCACCACGTACGCGAGTTCGCCGATGGTCGAGGACCCGGCGTAGAGCATGTTGCGGAGGACCTCGGTGGTCATGACCACGACCTGCGCGTTGCCGTTGATCGAGGTGTCGCCGGTCAGCAGGCCGACGGCGTCGGCGCCGTAGCGGCCGACGAGGTCGGCGTACTTCTGGTTCGACAACGCCTTGATGGGTGTCGTGTAGAAGCATTTGCGGCCCTCGGCGAGGGCGAGATGCACCGCGAACTCGCCGACCACGGTCTTCCCGGCACCGGTCGGCGCGCAGACGAGCACGCCGTGACCGTCTTCGAGCGCCTCGCAGCCGCGGACCTGGAAGTCGTCGAACTCGAACGACGATTCCGCCGCGAAGCGGGTCAGCTGGGGGTATCGAGCGCGGCGCTGGGAGGCCGTGTAGGCCTCGGCCGGGGTCTGAGAAGGGCTATTGACCACTTCGTCAGGGTTCCATACCCCACCGACAGTTCGCACTCGGTGTGACGATCTCGGGAACGTCCGCCACTCCTGTGTCATCCAAGGGACGGATCCGTGATCGAGAGGGGACGCCATGGAGATCGCTTGCCCGCGATGCGCGCAGGTCGACCAGGTGCAGAGTGTGCCAGCGGTGTTCCAGAGCGGGCAGACGACCTACCGCGTGCGAGGGGGCATGACGGCCATCCCGGCGGGCGACGGGGTGGTCTACACCGCGACGACGCACACCGGCGTGTCGGTGACCGCGACGGCGGCGTCGCTCAACCCGTATCCGGTGCCCCGCGGCGGCGGCTGCTTCCTGGCGCTCGCGCTGGTGCTGCTGATCCCCGCGTTCGTGTTCCTCGTCTTCGCGAACGACGTGCTGGACGAGAACATCGCGCCGACCGCCGACGGCAGGGCCGCGCAGTACATCGGGGCGTCGATCTTCCCGTTCGGCGCCTTCGCGCTGGTCGCCTTGTTCGCGGTCCTGTTCGTGCTCCGGATGCGGCGCAACGCGCGGATCCGGCGGGGTATCCCCGACGCGCTGGATTATTGGCGGCGGGCGTGGTTCTGCCATCGCTGCGGCGGGGTGTTCTTCCCGGGCGGCGAGCTCATGTCGGCCGCGACGTTCCGCGGGCAGGTGTGGCACGCGGGTGACTACGCCGGGCTCACCCGACGACGGTGAGCGCGCCGGGGACGCAGGTGACGTCGAGCGGCAGCCTGCCCAGCGGCTCGCCGTCGGCGTACACGGGCAGGTCGCTGCCCGCCAGATGGATCTGACTGGCCTTGAGGACCCGCACCGCCGGGTGGTCGATGTGATCTCCCGACCGCACACCGGGCAGCATGCGGAGCAGGTCGCGCCGGGTCGCGTCACCGACGACGGTGACGTCGAACAGGCCGTCTTCGGGGTCCGCGCCGGGGCAGATCGGCATGCCGCCGCCGTAGAACGGGGTGTTGCCGACGGCGATCATGGTGGCGTCGAGTTCGAGCGTCTCGACGTCGGTGCGGACCACGACCGGCCGGGGCCGGAAGGCGGCGAGTTCGGCAAGGATCGCGACGTCGTAGCGGCGCGGGCCACGAGGCCAGGTCAGGCGGTTGGCGCGTTCGGTGACCAGGGCGTCGAAACCCGAGCACAGCACCGTGGCGAACCATTCGCCACCCACCCGGCCGAGATCGATCCTCCGTCGTTTCCCCTCCGCTATCCGCCTCGCGACGAGATCGGCGGCGGCGTGCGGCCGGTCGGGGATGCCGAGCGCCCTGGCGAAGTCGTTGCCGGTGCCCGCGGGGACGAGCCCGAGCGCGACACCGGATTCCGCGCAGAACTGCACGCCTTGGTGCGCCGCGCCGTCGCCACCGAGGACGACGAGGACGTCCAGCCCGGCCGCGCGCGAGTCGGTCATCAGCGCACGGGATTCCTCGACCGTGTGGGCGACGAGCACGTCGAGCCGGTCCACGACGGGCCGCAGCCGCGCCGCGACGGACTCCATCAGCCGTCCCGCGGCCCCGTCACCGGAGGCGGGGTGGACGGCCAGTGCCGCGTGCATCCCCTGCTCAGGTGACGTCGTCGGTGCTGGTGCGCTTGCCGTTCGTGGCGGCCGACGGTTCCTCGTCGATGGTGCTCGGCGTGTAGTCGAACGGCGCGGCCTCGTCGTCGGCGAGCTGGTCCCAGCCCTCGGTGCCGCGTTCCTTGTCGAGCTTGCGGTCGTGGAAGCGCGCGATCTGGATGGAGAGCTCCAGGAGCACCACCAGCGCGCCCGCCAGGGCGAGCATCGAGAACGGGTCCGAACCGGGCGTCGCGAACGCGGCGAAGACGAACACGACCATGATCAGGCCGCGGCGCCACTTCTTCAGCGTCTGGTACTTGAGGACGCCGACGCGGTTCAGCATCACCACGAACAGCGGGAGCTCGAAACTGACGCCGAAGATCAGCAGCAGCGACAGGATGAACGAGATGTACTTGTCACCGGTGAGGGCGGTGATGAACTGGTCGCCACCGAAGTTCATCAGCAGCTCGAGAGCGTGCGGGATGAGCAGGTACGCCAGGACGGCGCCGGCGGCGAAGAGGATCGACGCGAAGAAGACGAAGGTGAGCGCGTACTTGCGCTCCTTCGAGTAGAGACCGGGCGCGATGAACGCCCAGATCTGGTAGAGCCACAACGGGGCGAGCAGCACCGCGCCCGCGGCGAGACCCACCTTCAGCTGGATCATGAAGGCTTCGAACGGAACCGTCTGGAGCAGCTGGCACGGACCGTCCGGCGTGCCGCCGAGCCTGCGCTGGTACGGGATGCCGCAGTACGGCCCCGTCATGATCTGGCCGAGCGACGGGATCGGGCCCACCTTGGTCTGGAACCAGATGAAACCGATGATCCCGCCCGCCAGGATGGCGAGCAGCGCGAAGCCCAGACGGCGCCGGAACTCGTAGATGTGCTCGATGAGCGTCATCGTGCCGTCGGGGTTGGCCCGACGGCTGCGCTTGCGCCGCTTCGTACCGCGGCGCTCCTCACCGGAGGCGGAATCCGCCACTGGACAGTCCGTTCTCGTCAGGGTCCACCATGAGCGCGCCGGTAGGTCGGCGCGCTCATCCGCGAACAGGCTCCGCTGGGCTAACTAAAGACCGCTCAGCTGGCGTTCTTCTGCGCCTGCTCGGCCGGAGCGGGCGCGGCGGCCTGCTGCTTCTTGAGCTCGTCGAGCTGACGCTGGAGGTCGGCGACCTGCTTGTCCTGCGCGGTCGCGGCGGGCGCGGGCGTGGTGGCCTGCGGCAGCTGCTTGGTCTCGACCTCTTCGGCCTCGGCGGCCTTGTCCTTGTCTCCGGCCATGTCCTTGGTCTCGGCCTTGAAGATCTTCATGGACTTGCCGATGGACCGCGCGGCGTCCGGAAGCCTCTTGGCGCCGAACAGCAGAACAACGACGAGCACCAGGATGATGATGTGCCACGGCTGCAGCGCGTTCATCGTTTGCGGCCTCCTTCTCGAGTCTCTCAGGTGTGATGTTACCGGTCTTCGAGCCCACGTCGTTGCGCGATCGCCACGCGCAGCGCGGCCGACCGGGCGCGAAGGAGCCCTGTCCGTTTTCGGGTGTTCGTAGCCACCATGCTCATCGTATGGGTGAGTACGCGCAAGACTCTGCGTAATTTGATGAGCAGAACAAAGAGCACGATCAGCCCGGCGACGGCGAGCGCGATGCTCGGCAGGTACGACACGGCGTCACCCTACTGCTCGTAGGTTGACGTTAGGTGACGAGCCCGGGCCAGCGCGTCGGCCGCCCGGCGACGAACAGCCTCTCCGAGCGCGACCGGGCTTTCGACCTGCGCGTCTCCGCCCAGCCCCAGGATGAGACGGACCATCCACGACTCGTCGGCGTACCGCATTCGGATGCGCAGCCGCCCGCCGTCGAGCTCGTCGAGCTCCTCGCAGGGGTAGTACTCGGCTACCCAGCGTGCGTCGGGGTCGAGGACGAGAACGGCTTCCTGCTGATCGGGACGCGGGCGGAAAACACCATCGGAAATGTCAGTGGGCCGCGCGTGCGCCGGCGGGACGGCGGGCTCGTCGAGCACGGTGAGCTCGTCGATCCGGTCGAGCCGGAACAGCCGGACGTCCTCGGCGCGGCGGCACCACGCTTCGAGGTAACCGACCGCCTGCACGATGAGCAGCCGCATCGGGTCGACGGTGCGTTCGGTGATCTCGTCCTTCGACGCGGTGTAGTACCGGATCCGCAACGCGCGCTTCGCGGTGAGAGCGGCCCGGACGGCTTCGCGAGTGCCTGCGGTCTTCTTGCCTTCCCGCACTCCTCCGCCGACGACGATTCCCGACGGCTGGGCCTGCCCCGCGGCGGCCTCGATCTTCGCGATGGCGCGGCGGACCGCGTCCGCGTCGACGACACCGGGCGTCTCGGCCAACGCGCGCAGCGCGACGAGCATGGCCGTCGCCTCACCGCCGGTGAGCCGCAGCGGACGGTTCATCCCGGCGTCGTGCGTGACGACGATCGTGTCGCCTTCGAAGGAGAGGTCGATCAGGTCTCCGGGACCGTAGCCGGGCAGCCCGCACATCCACAGCAGTTCGAGGTCCTTGCGCAGCTGCTTGGGCGTGACGTCGAAGTCGTGGGCGGCGTCGTCGATCTTGATCCCGGGCCGCGCGAGGAGATACGGCACGAGCGCGAGCAGCCGCGGCATCCGTCCGGTGGTGCTCATCGGGCACCACCGGCGTGCGCGATGGCTTCGAGGCGGCTGAAGACCGACTTCGCGAGTACCTCGGGTTCGAGGACGAGGACGTCAGGCCCGTGCGCGGTGAGCCAGTCGGCGGCGGATTCGGGGTAGTACAGCTCGATCTCCACGAGATCGCCCTCTTCTCCCCCGGCGTCGCTGCGGCCGACCACCCGGCCGCGGCGGCGGACCCCGGCGGCCCGGCCGTCGGCGACCCAGACACTGGCGGTGGTCGGCGCGGACGGGTCCTCGCCACTGCTGGCGGAGACCATCCGCAGCAGGTTGACGCCTTCCGGACGTTCGACGACGCCGGTCTCCCCGAAGGCGGCGACCTTCCCGGTCACGCGCGAGAGGCGGAAGCACCGGGGCGCGCCGCGGTCCCTGTCATGCCCGACGACGTACCAGCGGCCCCGCCACGACACCACGCCCCACGGTTCGAGGGTGCGGATCTTGCGTTCGGCCGAACCACTGCGGCGGTACTCGAAACGCACGGCCTGCCCGGCTTGGACGGCGGCGAGCAACGGACCGAACGCCGGTTCGGCGCGAACACGGGGTTCGACGACGGTCGGGGCGTGGTCGTCGACCTCGACCCCGGCGGCGCGGAGTTTCACCAGTGCGCCTTGCGCCTCACCGGTCAGTTCCGGGGAATCCCAGAGCCGGACGGCGAGGCCGACCGCGGTCGCCTCGTCGGGCGCCAGGTCGATCTCGCCGAGTTCGTAGTCGCGACGCGCGATGCGGTAGCCGTCGATCGCGTCGAACGCGGAGTTGCGGCCGGTCTCCAACGGGATGCCGAGTTCGCGCAGTTCGGTCTTGTCGCGCTCGAACATCCGGAAGTACGCCTCGTCGCTGGCCGCGTCGGCGTACCCGGGCACGATGCCCCGGATCCGCTCGGCGGTGAGGTACTGCCGGGTGGACAGGAGGGCCAGAACCAGGTTGACCAGACGTTCGGCGCGTGCGGTGGACACCCGGCTACCCTAGCCCGCGCCGTCGGACCCGATGGTGAGAGCCGCCGATCGCGCGTCGTAACGGTCCCTGGCGGTCTCGACCTCGTCGAACCTGGTCTCGGCCCATTCCTTGATCCCGGCCAGCAACTGCCGGAGGCTCCGGCCGAGTTCGGTCAGTTCGTAGTCCACCCGGACCGGCACGCAGGCGGTGACCGTGCGGGTCAGGAGGCCGTCCCGCTCGAGGGTCCGCAGGGTCTGCGTGAGCATTTTCTGGCTGACGCCGGCGATCCGGCGCGAGAGGTCGCTGTAGCGCTGGGGCCCGTCGCCGAGGGCGACGAGGACGAGGCTGACCCATTTTCCCGAGACCTCGTCGAGCAGCTTCCGGGCGGGACAGGCCGCGAGGTAGGCGTCGTAGGCCTGTTTCCGTTCGTCCCGGCGTTCCTGTGCCGTGCGCGTGACCACGGTGCGCGTACCTCCGCGTGGGTTGGGCACCTCGAGGTGCGTACTTCCCGAAAGAGAGTAACTCCCCATACGTTCGCCGGGGAACGATCCCCTGGAGGAGAACGATGCGCGCAGTGGTGGTCCGCCGGTTCGGCGGCCCGGAAGTCCTGGAGTTCGCCGAAGTCCCGGTGCCGGCACCGGGGCCCGGTCAGGTACGGGTGAAGGTGGCCGCGGCCGGGGTCAACCCGGTCGACGCCGGGACCCGGTCGGGTTTCCTGACCGAGGCGGGGATCATCCCGCCGCGTGAGCGGATCGGGATCGGCTGGGACGTGGCCGGAACCGTCGACGTCGTGGGCGACGGCGTGACCGGGTTCGCCGCGGGTGACAGGGTGATCGGCCTCCTGGACCGGCCGTCGGCGGCACTCGGCGCGTATGCCGATTTCGCCGTCCTCGACGCCGACGCGGTCACCGCCGCCCCGCGCACGGTGTCTCTCGTGGCGGCCGCGACCTTGCCGCTGAACGGACTCACGGCGGTCCAGGCCCTCGATCTGCTCGACCTGCCGCCGGGTTCGACGGTTCTGGTGACCGGCGCGGCGGGAGCCGTGGGCGGTTACGCGGTCACCTTGGCCAAGGTGAGGGGATTCCGGGTGGCGGCGGTCGCCGACACGGCCGACGAGGCGCTGGTTCGCGGGTTCGGCGCGGAGCTTTTCGTGCCCCGTGGCGATTTCCTCGCCGATCGCGTGCGGGCGGTGATCCCCGGCGGCGCCGACGCGGCACTCGACACGGCGCTGCTCAGGCTCGAGGCGCTGGACGCGGTGGCGAATCGCGGCCGGTTCGTCGTGTTCGCCGCCGGAGCCGCCCCGATTCCGTTGCGGGGCATCGAGGTCGAGCACGTCTGGATAGCCGCCGACGGCGCGGCACTCGCCCGGCTGGCGACCTTGGTCGACGACGGCACGCTCACCCTCCGGGTCGCGGACACCTTGTCCTTGGCCGAGGCGGCGAAAGCACACGAACGGCTGGCGGAGGGCGGACTCCGCGGGCGCCTGGTCCTGACCAAAGAATAAGTTGACGCTTAATTAAGCCTGCGGTTATCTTCACATCATGGACAACGAGGAGACCCGGATCGAACTCCGGCGCGAGTACCCGGACCCGATCGAGGACGTCTGGTCGGCGCTCACCGAAGCCGAGCGCGCTGCCCGCTGGATCGGCACCTGGACAGGCGAAGCCGGAGTGGGCAACACGATCATGCTGTCGATGACCGCCGAAGAAGGCTCCGAGCCGGGTCCCGCCGTCATCCGCGAATGCGATCCGCCGAAGCGGCTGGTCATGGATCTGCACAACACCGGCGAGCCGACCTGGCGGGTGGAGCTGACCCTGACCCCGCGCGGCGACGGAACGGTGCTCGACTTCGTGCACCGGATGCCCAAACCCGATTGGGACACCTCGGACATCGCCAAGGGCTGGCACTTCTACCTCGACCGGCTCGGCGCTTCCCTCGCCGGCGAACCGGTGCCCGAATGGGACACCTACACGCCGCCTAGTTTGGAGGCATGAACGATCGAGTACTGCTGATCACCGGCGCTTCCCGCGGCCTCGGTGAGGCCACCGCGCGCCGTGCCGCGGCCGCCGGATTCCGGCTGGCGTTGCTCTCCCGCGACCGCGAGGCGCTGCTGCCGCTCGTCGCCGAGTTCGGCGAGGATCGCGCTCTCGCGGTCGCGGCGGACGTCACCGAGTGGGGCTCGCTGTCCGCGGCCGCCGAGACGGTGAAGGACACCTTCGGCCGCTTGGACGCGGTGTTCGCCAACGCCGGGCAAAGCGTCGTCGTCTCGTTCTTCGGCGAAGGCGGCGCGGAGCCCGGACAGTGGCGGGACATGGTGCTGACGAACGTCTACGGCACCGCCCTCACCGCGCGGGCGACCCTTCCGTCACTGGCGGAGTCGAAGGGGCACCTCGTGCTCACCGGCTCGGTCGCCGGACGCTATCACCGGCCGGGGAACCTCTATTCGGCGACGAAATGGGCGGTGACCGGGCTCGCCGGGTCCATCCGCGAAGAGGCCGTCGGCACCGGCGTGCGGGTCACCGTCGTGCAGCCGGGCCTGGTCGACACCTCGATGATCCCCGAGGACTCGAAATCCAAGCCGAAACTGGACCCCGACGACGTCGCGAGGGCGGTGCTCTTCGCGCTCGAGCAACCGCCCTCGGTCGACGTCAACGAGATCGTGGTCCGCCCGACCGGCCAGGTCCGCTAGCCCGGCAGCAGCGACTCGGCCAGCCGCCGCCAGTGCGGCATGGCCGAGTCACCGGGTTCGATGCCGATGACCTGGACACCGACGTGGTCGGCGCCCGCGTCGAGGTGGCCGTGCAGTTTCGCGGTCACGGTGTCGAGGTCACCCCAGAACACGAGATCGTCGACGAGCCGGTCGCTGCCTCGGCCACCGTCGAGGTCGGCTTCGGTGTAGCCGAGCCGGAGGAACTTGGCCACGTTGTACTCCGACGTCAGATAGCCGTGGAGGTGTTCGCGGGCGATCTCCCGCGCCTTGCCCGGGTCGGTTTCGAACAGCACGGCGTGCTCGACACCGAGGAAGGCCTTCTCCCCCAGCACTTCCCTCGCCTGGGCGGTATGCGACACCGGCACGTGGTAGGTGTGCGCGCCCTCGGACCGGTCGCGGGCGAGACCGAGCATCTTCGGCCCGTACGCCGCCAGCAGCCGCCGGATCGGCTCGGCGGGCAGCGGATTCGCGTTGGTGACCGTGTCGAGTTCGTCGAGGTAGGCGTTCATCGCCTCCAACGGCTTGACGCCGGGCTGCGCGCCTCCGAAGCCGAGCCCGAGGACATGCCTGCCCGGGTAGGCGTCGGCGAGCAGGAGCGCGGCACCGTGAGCCCACCGCGCCCCACGGGAGCCGATCCGCGCGATCCCGTTGACCACGGCCATGCGTTCGCTGGACGCGAGCAGGAATCCGGCGTGGGTCAGGGCTTCGCGGCCGTCCCGTTCCGGGATCCAGATCGCGGGCCAGCCGAGTTCGTCCAGTTCCCGCACCGAATCCCGGAGCATGCTCGCGGGCTGATCCTCGAAGTCGAACGTCCAGATCCCGAAACGCCCCAGTTCCATCTGTCTCTCCTCAAGTCGAGTCCAACGTATCGAAGTATCGCAGATTCTCGATACGTTATTCCCGGCCTGGTTCAGATGGAGCGTCCCAGCAGGTCGACGAGCTGGGCGATCCGCTGCTCGTCGCGGCGGTAGTGCGTCCACTTGCCCACCCTGGTGGACCGGACGAGCCCGGCACGTTGCAACAGCGCCATGTATGCCGACACCGTGGACTGCGCGAGCCCCAGCTTCGCCTGAAGATGGCTGACGCAGACCCCGACCTCGTTCTGGTCGGCGATCGCGTTCTCCGGCGGGAAGTGCCGGTCCGGTTCGCGGAGCCACCCGAGGACCTGGAGCCGGATCGGGTTGGCCAGCGCCTTCAACACCTCGACCAGATGATCGGTGGTCTCCGGGACTGGTTCGGCTTGTGCGGTCATAGTCCTTCGAGCTTAGGCCGTGCCGAGCCGCGCGGCCCTGCCGTTGGCCCCGCTCGCCCAGCACGCGCCGCGAGCGCAGTCGACCGAATCGAGCGATCCGGTGTCGAAGGACTTCCAGTGCCGTCCGCCGTCGGGGCTCAGATCGCTCCCGCCGGGGCCGACCGCGATCACGGTGTTCCCCAGCCACGCCAGGCCGGAGCGGTAACCGACCGGGGCCTCGGACGGTGTCCGCCAGGTGCGCCCCCTGTCCGCGCTGAGCGCCACCGCCGGACCAGGAGCGTTCGGCGCCGCGTAGTCGCCGCCGATGGCCACGCCGTGCCGCGGATCCCGGAACGTCACCGAGAAGACCCCGGCCGAGGCACCGCTGGGCAACGGAGTGTCGGCGGCTTCCCAGGTCAGCCCGCCATCGCCGGAATGCAGGACCCGCGCGCGGGCCCCGCCACCCGTGGCGATCCACGCGTCCCGCGGACCCGCCGTCGTGAGGCACTGACCGCTGGCGGCGAATCCGAACTCGCCGTCGAGCGCGGGGACCATGCCCTCGGTGGGGACGGGCTTCCACGTGCGGCCGCCGTCCGAAGTGGACTGCAACCGGAACTTGCCGTCCACCGGATCACTCATCGCGAGACCGCGCCGGTGGTCGAAGAACGCGACACAGTCGTAGAAGGCGGCAGGATCGCTGTTCTGGAAGGACAGTCGCCAGCTCCGGCCGCCGTCGTCGGTGCGGTAGATCCGGGACGCGTCCCCGGGCCCGATCGACAGCGCGACCGCGTGATCGGCGTCGAAGGCCTCGATGTCCCGGAAGTCGAGCGCCTCGGTGCCCGCCGGAGCGACGGGCTTCCAGGTGCGGCCGCGGTCCGTGGTGCGCAGGATGGTGCCCCTGCTGCCGCTGACCCACGCCGTCCGGGAATCCACCGCGGACAGGCCACGCAGCTGGGCGTTCGTGCCCGTCGGCGTCTCCGTCCACGCGGGCTCCGGGCAGTCCGGTGCGGCGTGCGCGACGCCGGTGAACGCCAGCGGGACGACCGCACCCAGCAGGACCAGCAGCGCACGGCGCATCGGCGCACCTCTCCCTCGAAGATCCGTGAAGGCCACCTTAAGGGACTCTGGTTCCCTCAAGGTGGCCTTCACGGACCAATCAGAGTGAGCTGATCAGCCGCTCGACGCGTTCGTCCACCGAGCGGAACGGGTCCTTGCACAGCACGGTCCGCTGCGCCTGGTCGTTGAGCTTGAGGTGCACCCAGTCCACGGTGAAGTCACGCCCGGCGGCCTGCGCGGCGGCGATGAAGTCACCGCGCAGCTTCGCCCGCGTGGTCTGCGGCGGGGTGTCCTTGGCCAGCTCGATCTCGCCGTCGTCGGTGACCCGCCGCACGAGTCCCTTCCGCTGCAGCAGGTCGAAGATGCCCCGCCCGCGCCGGATGTCGTGGTAGGCCAGGTCGAGCTGCGCGATCCGCGGGCTCGACAGGTCGAGGTCGTGCTTGTTGCGGTAGCGCTCGACAAGGCGGTGCTTGATCGCCCAGTCGATCTCGGTGTCGATCTTGCTGAAGTCCTGCTGCTCGACCGCCTCCAGCGCCCGGCCCCACAGTTCGACGACGCGCTCCGACTGCGGCGACGAACCGGTCTCCTTGACGTGCTGGACGGCGCGGGCGTGGTACTCACGCTGGATGTCCAGCGCGGACGCCTCGCGGCCGCCGGCTAGCCGCACCTGGCGGCGGCCGGTGAGGTCGTGGCTGATCTCGCGGATGGCCCTTATCGGGTTGTCCAGGGTGAAGTCGCGGAACTGGACGCCAGCTTCGATCATCTCCAGCACCAGGTTCGCCGATCCGACCTTGAGCATCGTGGTCGGCTCGGCCATGTTCGAGTCGCCGACGATCACGTGCAGGCGCCGGTAGCGTTCGGCGTCGGCGTGCGGCTCGTCGCGGGTGTTGATGATCGGCCGCGAGCGCGTGGTGGCGCTGGAGACGCCTTCCCAGATGTGTTCCGCTCGCTGGGACAGGCAGTACACGGCGCCGCGCGGCGTCTGCAGCACCTTGCCGGCGCCGCAGATGAGCTGCCGGGTCACCAGGAACGGCAGCAGCACGTCGGCGATCCGGGAGAACTCACCCGCCCGGGTCACCAGATAGTTCTCGTGGCAGCCGTAGGAGTTGCCCGCCGAGTCGGTGTTGTTCTTGAACAGGAAGATGTCGCCGCCGATGCCCTCGTCCGCCAGCCGCCGCTCGGCGTCGACCAGGAGGTCCTCGAGGATCCGCTCCCCCGCCTTGTCGTGCGTGACGAGCTGGACGAGGTCGTCGCATTCGGCCGTCGCGTACTCAGGGTGGGAACCCACGTCGAGGTAGAGCCGCGAGCCGTTCGACAGGAAGACGTTCGACGAACGCCCCCAGGACACGACACGCCGAAACAGGTAACGCGCCACTTCGTCCGGGGAGAGCCTGCGTTGCCCGTGAAAGGTGCACGTGACCCCGAACTCGGTCTCGATGCCAAAGATCCGCCGCTGCATCCCACCAGAGTAGGCGGTGAAGACCCACTGAAGGTGCGCCGTTCGGGCGGCGACACGCGGTCGGTACGTTGCATTCGGTGAAAGGTGTGCGTGACGTCCCGATCGGGTATCACGCGCATGACGTTCCGGGCCGGAAGTGGTGAACCCGTGTTAAAGCAGCTCAAGCGCCCTTTCCGCAAGGTCGGGCGGACCGATCGGCGGCTGATGGCACGGAGTGCGGCCCTGCCGAGGACCAGGGCCGACGACGTGATCACGTCGCTCTCCAAAAGTGCGGACAAATCCAAGCTTTGGTGGTGTGTCGCGGTCCTGCTCGCGACGAAGAAGGGACCGACGCGCCGGGGAGCGCTCCGTGGCGTGGCCGCCATCGCGGGGGCCAGCGCGGCGGCGAACCTGATCGGCAAGCCGCTGTTCCCCCGCCGCCGCCCCGCGGCCGAAGAGGTGCCGATGCACCGGCGCCTCGTCCGGCGGCCGACCTCGTCGTCGTTCCCGTCCGGGCACTCGGCGTCCGCGGCCGCCTTCGTCACGGCCGTCGCGATGGAATCACCCAAGGCAGGCGCCGCCCTCGTGCCCCTGGCCGCCGCCGTGGCCTATTCCCGGGTCCACACCGGCGTCCACTGGCCCAGTGACGTCGGCGTGGGGATCGGGATCGGTGTCGGCGCAGGCCTGCTGACGCGGCACTGGTGGCCGCTCAACGACGACGTCCCCGGCCGCACCGCGCACACCGCCGAGGCGCCCGAGATGCGCGACGGCGAGGACATGCTCGTCCTGGTCAACCCTCATTCGGGGATCGACGGCCAGGATCCGACCGAGGAAGCCCGGTTCGCCTGGCCCAAGGCCACCATCCTGTATCCGGACGCGAAGCGGGACCTGCGCGATCAGCTCTGCGACGAGATCGCCGCCCGCGACAACACCGTGCGCGCGCTTGGTGTCGCAGGCGGTGACGGGACGGTCGCCGCGGTGGCCGCCGTCGCGGCCGACCACGATCTGCCGCTCGCGCTCATCCCGGCCGGCACTCTCAACCACTTCGCCCGGGATGTGGGCATGCGCTCGATGCCCGACGCGGACGCCGCCACCGAAGCGGGCAACGCCGTCGGCGTGGACCTCGGCGAGGTCGAGATCAACCACGACGACGACCACCGCTACTTCGTCAACACCGCCAGCCTCGGTGGCTACCCGGAAATGGTCCGGATCCGGGAAAGGCTGCAGAAGCGACACCCGAAGTGGCCGTCGGCGGCGATCGCGCTCGCCCGCACCCTCCGGCGCGCGAAGCCGCTGGAAGTGACCCTCAACGGCAAGCACACCAGCATCTGGCTGCTGTTTGTCGGCAACGGCACCTACTCGCCGAAGGGATTCGCGCCCTCACGCCGCCCAGCGCTCGACACCGGCCTTCTCGACGTCCGGTACCTGCGCGCCGACGTGCCGTACTCGCGAGCCCGGTTCATCCTCGCCACGATCACGAACAGCCTCAACGCCAGCCACGTCTACCAGGAACTCGACGTTCCGGAACTGCACGTCCGGCTGCTGAACGGCAACCGCCGTGTCGCCACCGACGGCGAGGTCGGCCCGCTCGGCAACGACTTCCGCTTCCGGTCGCGGCCCAGTGCGCTCACCATCTACCGGCTGTAGGCGCTTGTCCTGGCGGCCGCGTCCACTGTGTCTTGACGGCAGGGCAAAGGTGGCAGGTTGCGAAAGCCACTTTCGCAACGTTGAAGGTTGCGAAAGTGGCTTTCGCAACGTCAGCCGGGACGGGCGCCGCGAGAGGACGGCCCACGCGTAGTGAAGGCCTCCTTCCCTACCCTCAGGATAGGGAAGGAGGCCTTCACTACGCGTCGGTGAGCCTCACAGCCTCGGCATACGCCGCGAAAGGCGGCGAGCTGACCGCCCACCGCACCCGGCACCTTTGCCCTGCCCCCAACACAACGCGGCCCGCAAGTATGTGAAGGCCCCCTTCATTGCGTCTAGCGCAATGAAGGGGGCCTTCACATACTTCGAGAGGCTCAGTCCTTCTTGGACTCACCGTCGGGCTTGTCGCCCTCGGCGTCGT
This sequence comes from Amycolatopsis sp. TNS106, assembly GCF_019330265.1. Lineage (NCBI taxonomy): Bacteria > Bacillati > Actinomycetota > Actinomycetes > Pseudonocardiales > Pseudonocardiaceae > Amycolatopsis > Amycolatopsis sp. TNS106. Next base: position 2,101,156 of record NZ_CP024972.1, read on the forward strand.
CCTTCGCCGGCTCCTCCGGCTCGGCGGGCAGCAGCGCGTCCAGCACGGCACCGGCGACCCGGCGGAACTTGCGGCCGCGCCGGTCCCGCTCCAGGACGGCGACCTCGAGCTTCACCGGGTCCGAGTCGCCGTTCGCGGGCGTGGGGGTGTTGGCGCGCAACGCCTTCACCGCGACGCCGAGCGCCGCTTCCAGCTCCATGTCCGACTCGAAGCTCTCCTTGAGCTTCGTGGTGAGCGTGTCGGCCTGACCGCCCATCACGACGAACTTCGGCTCGTCGAAGATCGAGCCGTCGTAGGTCAGCCGGTACAACTGGTCCTCGGCGGCGGTCGCGCCGACCTCGGCGACGCAGACCTCCACCTCGAACGGCTTCAGCTGCTCGGTGAAGATGCTGCCCAGCGTCGCGGCGTACGCGTTCGCCAGCGCACGCGCGCTGACGTCCCGCCGGTCGTACTGGTAGCCCTTCAGGTCCGCGTGCCGGATACCGGCGACGCGGAGGTTTTCGAACTCGCTGTAGCGGCCGACGGCCGCGAAACCGATCCGGTCGTAGATCTCCGACACCTTGTGCAACGTCGCCGAGGGGTTCTCGGCCACGAACAGCACGCCACCGCGGTACTTGAGCACGACCACGCTCCGGCCACGCGCGATGCCCTTGCGCGCGATCTCGGAACGCTCCCGCATCAGCTGCTCGGGAGAGGCGTACAACGGCATCGTCACTGTGGTGCTCCGCTCTTTCGGGCTCTCATCGGGAAGGGACAGGGAAGGACGGCTAGCGCCCGCGCTCGGCTCGCACGGCCACGACGGCCTCGGCCACCGCCGTCGTATGCTCGAGCGGCAACGCCACCGCACCCTGCTCCGCGGTGACCGTCACGATCGTCGGGAAGATCCGGCGCACCAGATCCGGCCCGCCGGTCGCGGTGTCGTCGTCCGCCGCGTCGTACAACGCCTCCACCGCCGTCCGGATCGCGGCTTCGGCGTCCGCGTCCGGGTCGTACAGCTTCTTCAGCGAGCCCTTCGCGAACAGCGAACCCGAACCGATGGCGTGGTAGCCCGCGTTCTCCTCGTAGCGGCCGCCGGTCGCGTCGTACGAGACGATGCGGCCCGCGTGCTTCGCGTCCTCGGCGTCGAGGTCGTACCCGACGAACAGCGGCAGCACGGCCAGCCCCGCCATCGCCATCTCGAGGTTGGACTTCACCAGCCCCGCGAGCTTGTTCGTCTTACCGTCGAGCGAGAGCGAAACACCCTCGATCTTCTCGTAGTGCGCCAGTTCGACCGCGTACAGCCGCACCATCTCGATCGCCAGCCCGGCCGAGCCCGCGATGCCCACGGCCGAGTACTCGTCGGTGACGTGGACCTTCTCCATGTCGCGCGAAGCGATCAGGTTGCCCGACGTCGCCCGCCGGTCACCGGCGATCAGCACCCCGCCCGCGAACTTGACCGCGACGATCGTCGTCCCGTGCGGGGCGTCCAGCCCGCCCGCCCCGGCCGAGACCCGCCGCTCCGGGAGCAGCTCGGGCGCCTGCGCCCGAAGGAAGTCCGAGAACGACGAGGTCGCCGACGAGAAGTACGCGGCGGGCAGCGCCGACTTACCCGAGGTGTGTTCCATACGTGCTCAAAGTTCCAATCTGTGTGATCCGCCGGCTCCGCACAGGCGGCCCCGGCCCGGGGCCGCCGGAAGACGAGTTACTCGCCGCCCTTTTGCACGTAGGCGCGGACGAAGTCCTCGGCGTTCTCCTCGAGCACGTCGTCGATCTCGTCGAGGATCGTGTCGACGTCCTCGCCGAGCTTCTCGCGCCGTTCCTGCCCCGCCGGACCGCCGTCCTCGAACTCTTCGTCCGAGTCGCCGCCGCCGTGCTTTTCGATCTTTTCCTGAGCCATCTCGCCTCCCGGTGTGGCCGATGTTTCCTAGCCTACCCAGCGGTCCCGACAATCCGTGGGATCCGTGATCGCTTAACCCCGATGAAAGGAAATCCCGCTAGTCCGAACCGGTGAGGGCCTCCACCAGCTCCTCGGCGGTCGCGGAGTCGTCCAGCAACTTCCCCACGTGGGCCTTCGTGCCCCGCAACGGCTCCAACGTCGGGATCCGCACCAGCGATTCCCTGCCGACGTCGAAGATGACCGAATCCCACGACGCCGCGGCGATGGAGTTGGCGTACTTCTCCAGCGTGCGGCCCCGGAAGTAGGCCCTGGTGTCCGAAGGCGGAGTCGTGACCGCCTCCAGCACCTCCTCCTCGGTCACCAGGCGCTTCATCGAACCCCTGGTGACGAGCCTGTTGTACAGGCCCTTGTCCAGCCGGACATCCGAGTACTGCAGGTCGACCAGCCGCAGCCGCGGCGCCCCCCAGGCCAGCTGGTCCCGCGCGCGGTAGCCCTCGAGCAACCGCAGCTTCGCCGGCCAGTCCAGCCTGTCCGCGCATTCCTGGGGGTCCCGCGCCAGGGCGTCCAGGATCTCGCCCCACACCCGCAGGACCTCCTTGGAGGCCTCGTCCGCGCCGGTGCGCTCCAGGTTCGCCGCCGCGATCTCGTGGTAGGCGAACTGGAGGTCCAGCCCGGTGTACTTGCGCCCGTTGGCCAGCGACACCTTCGCCTTCAGCGTCGGGTCGTGGCTGATCTGGTGGACGGCCCGCACCGGTTCGTCCAGTTTCAGGTCGTCGAACCGGATGCCCGCTTCGATCAGGTCCAGCACCAGCGCCGTCGTGCCGACCTTGAGGTACGTCGAGTACTCGGCCAGGTTCGCGTCGCCGATGATGACGTGCAGACGGCGGTACTTGTCCGCGTCGGCGTGCGGCTCGTCGCGGGTGTTGATGATCCCGCGTTTGAGCGTGGTCTCCAGGCCGACCTCGACCTCGATGTAGTCCGAGCGCTGCGAGAGCTGGAAACCCGCTTCTTCGCTCTGCTGCCCGACACCGACGCGGCCCGAACCCGTGATCACCTGACGGGACGCGAAGAACGGCGTCAGCCCCGCGATCACCGCGGTGAACGGGGTCGACCGCTGCATCAGGTAGTTCTCGTGCGTGCCGTAGCTCGCGCCCTTGCCGTCGACGTTGTTCTTGTACAGCTGCAACGGCGGCTGTCCCGGCACCGTGGCGGCCTTGCGCGCCGCCTCCTCCATGACCCGTTCGCCCGCCTTGTCCCAGATGACCGCGTCGCGCGCGTTCGTCACCTCGGGCGCCGAATACTCGGGGTGCGCGTGGTCGACGTACAGCCGCGCTCCGTTGGTCAGGATCACGTTCGCCGCGCCGAGGTCCTCGACGTCCGGGTCGTGTCCCGGACCGCTCGGGCCGGTCAGATCGAACCCGCGCGCGTCGCGCAGGGGCGATTCGACCTCGTAGTCCCACCGTGCCCGCCTTGCCCGCGGCACATCCGCCGCTGCCGCGTAGGCCAGCACGACCTGGGTCGAGGTGAGTACCGGGTTCGCCGTCGCGTCGCCCGGCACCGCGATGCCGTACTCGACTTCGGTTCCCATGATCCGCCGCATACCCACCACCCTACGGGGTCCGGGCCGTGCGACGATGCCCCCCATGTCAGGCAGTGACGAACTCGTTGCGCTCTATGACCTCGGCGGAACCGTGGTGGGAGCGGCCACTCGCTCCCGGGTCCGCGCCGAAGGACTCTGGCACGCGGCGGGCGTGGTGTTGGTCCGTTCGAGTGACGGAAGCTCCGTTTACGTGCACCTGCGCACGCCCACGAAGGACGTCTATCCCTCCACTTGGGACTGCTGGGCGGGCGGCATCGTCGCGGCTGGTGAGACACCGGAGGAATGCGCGCGCCGGGAACTCGCTGAAGAACTGGGTGTCCACGGAGCGGAACTACGGCCGCTTTTCGTCCATGTCACCGACGACGACACGATCCGCTGCCACAACTTCGCGTTCGAAACACGGTGGGACGGCCCCTTCGTCCATCAGCCGTCCGAAGTCGTCGAAGGACGTTGGCTGACGCTGGCCGAATTGCGTTCGTGGCTCGACGATCCGGAGAGCCGGTTCATCCCGGACGGCCGTCTCGGCGCGCTGGAGTGGTTCCGGCGGGAGAACGCCCGCTAGGGCGCGTTTCATAAGCCGAGTTCGCGGTCTTCGCGCCCAGGCGGCCCCTGACGGCACGGGCGGATGCGGCCGAGTACGACCCGGTACGAGGCCGATCCGCCCGCACCGCCAGGAACCACCTGGATCACGAAGCCCATCGAACAGGCTTATGAAACACGCCCTAGGCCGAACGGAGGCGCTGCGCGACGATCGGCAGCAGCCGCTTCGCCGCCTCCGTCGCCCTCGCCTCGGTTCCGGCCGTGACACTGAGGGCTGAGACGAGCTTCCCCTTGGCGAGCAACACCGTGCAGGTCGTGCCGTCGCACCACGCGCGCTGGACCTCTATGCCGGTTTGCTTCGCGAGAGTGACCTTCTTGCCGTCACAGTCCGCCCGGAGGACGACGTCCGAAGCGGCGCGACCGGTGTACTCGGTGACCTGATGTTCCAGCGTCGATCCGCTGGGATACGACCACGCGATCGAGCGGCTCGTGTCCCGGGTCAGACCGGTCAGGCAGCCGGACATCCTGCTCTCGCCGGGAACGACCTCCTCCTCGGCGACGTCCTCGTCGGTCAGCAACGCGGCGGAAACGGCCGCGGGGACGGGGGCCCGGGTCGACGACGGCGGCACCGGGTTGGCCTGCGGCTTCACCGAAGGCTGCGACGGCTCGACCGTGGGTGTCGGTGTCGGATCGTCGTAGTAGGTGTCGAGGTCGTTGGGACGGTCGGCGCACCCCGACAGACCGAACAGCGCGACCGTCGCCACCGCGAACACCTGCCGATGACGCACCCTCGAGCCCTCCCGGCTTCCGCCTGACGTTTGCCGCGAGACTAGTCCAGCCCCTCAATGCCAGCCGAGGCAGGATCGGTGCCGCCAGTAGGCGACCGGTTCCTCCGCGAGCGCGGCCAGCTCCGCGAGTTCGTCTTCGGCGAGTTTCACCTTCGCGGCAACGAGATTCTCCGCGAGCTGAGCGGTGCTCGACGGGCCGATGACCGCGATCGGACGCCAGTCCTGCGCCAGCACCGCCGCGATGGCCACCGCGTCCGGACCCGCGCCGTGCTCCCGCGCGATCCGCGCGAGCGGCGACGGCGGCTCGACCACCAGACGTCCGTTCGCGACGGTTTCCTTGACCAGCACCCGTTTTCCGGCGGCGTGCGCGTCGGCGAGCGCCGGGCCGGCGGACGGTTCGAGCAGGTTCCAGGTCGACTGCACGGCGCTGAAGACCGGCGTTCCGGCCACCTCCAGCTCGAACGCCCGGCGGACCGTGTCCGCCTGCGACGGTCCGGACGTCGAGAACCCCACCGGCACCCCGTCCGCGGCGAGTTCCGCCAGCGCGCCGATCAGGCGGTCGTCGGTGAACAGTGGACTGTCCACAGTGAGCGAGTGGACTTGGTAGAGCGAGATCGCCTTTCCCAGCAGACCGACGGATTCGGACCACTGTCCGGCAAACCGCGCCGCGGTGTGCTCCTTGACCTCGTGCACCTCCGCGTCGAGCTTCCACTCCCCCACGTAGCGGTAGCCCCATTTGCTCGACACGGTGACGTCCGGGTGGCCGCGGCCGGCGAGCCAGCCGGCGAGGAACTCCTCCGACGAACCATACGAACGGGCGACGTCGATCCAGCGGACGCCCGCGCGGTACGCGTCGTCCAGTACGTCATGGGTCGCCGCGCGCATCGCCTCGAATCCGCGTCCGGGAGGCAGCGCGTCGACCCGGCCGAGATTGATGTACGCGGGCCTGCCGAGCGCCGCCAGCCCGACGGCGATCCGGTCTCCGACAGGGGTTTCCGAGTCTATCACCGGGCTCCTTCGTTCTTGTGGCGGAGGATCGCGAGCCACTGACTCGAGTTCTGCGCCTGCCGATGAAGCTTTTCGAGACGCGCCGCCGGAGCACGAACGTAACCCTTGCCGAAGACCGGCGCGATCTGGCGAAGGCTGGCGCCCTCCTCCCTGGCGGCGAGCAGCGCCCAGTCCGACGCGTCGGCACAGGCCGCGGACGCACGGCGCAACTCCCCCAGGATCTCGATGAGCTCGGGGGCGCTCACCTCCCCCGCCCGGACGGCGGCCGCCGTCGTTTCCAGCCAGGCCAGGACATCGGCTTCGGTGATCGGCGCGCGCGGGCGCCCGGAAGATTCGCTCACAGCCCACGAGTATAGGTCGTTATACAGAAGATTCGGGTGAACGCCACGCGCGAGTCTTCGGACACATCGTCCGAAAACCGCTGGAGCGCAACGGGCTTCCGGGATTCACTGAACCCTTGCTTGAGGATTCAGGAGAAGGACAATTGGGACGTTTCGGTATCGCGATCCGGTTCGCGGCGCTCGCGGTCGTCTGGGGTGCGAGTTTTCTGTTCATCAAGGTCGGTCTCACCGGCCTGTCGCCCGCTCAGGTCGCGCTCTCGCGCATCTGCCTCGGCGCCGTGGCGCTGATCGCCATCGCCGCGTGGCGCCGTAAGCCACTCCCCCGCGATCCGGCGCTCTGGGGCCATCTCGCGGTCGTCTCCGTACTGCTGTGCGTCATCCCGTTCCTGCTCTTCTCGTGGGCCGAGCAGTACATTTCGTCCGGGCTCGCCAGCATCTTCAACGCGACGACCCCGCTGATCACGATGCTCATCGCCGCCGCGGCCCTGCCGTCGGAACGGTTCACCAAGGCCCGCACGACGGGCCTGATCCTCGGTTTCCTCGGCGTGCTCACCATCGTCGGGGTCTGGCAAGGGATCGACGTGTCCCACGAACTGACCGCGCAGCTGGCATGCCTCGGCGCGACGACCTGCTACGGCATCTCGTTCGTCTACGTGCGACGGTTCATCTCCTGGCGGAACCTCGACGCGCCCACCGTCGCGCTCGGACAGGTCTGCTGTGGCGCCGTGGTGATGCTGGTGCTCGCGCCGTTCATCGCGACGACCCCGGTCCGCCTGGACACGCCGATCGTGCTCAGCATGATCGCGCTCGGGGCACTGGGCACCGGGCTCGCCTACGCCTGGAACGCTTCGATCATCGCGGCGTGGGGCGCGTCGAACGCGTCGGCGGTGACCTACCTCACACCGGTCGTCGGCGTGCTGCTCGGCGTGCTGGTCCTCGACGAACCCTTGGCGTGGAACCAGCCTGTCGGCGCGCTGCTCGTCGTCCTCGGCATCCTGGCCGCTCACGGGCGGCTGAGCGTCCGCAAGAAAGCCCGGGAACCCGTACCCGCGTGACGCGAAAGGGCCCTTCGCCGCAGCAGCTGCGGCGAAGGGCCCTTTCGGCTTGCCCTACAGGTACTGACCGGTGTTCGTGGCGGTGTCGATCGCCCGCCCCGAATCCTGGTTCTTGCCGGTGACGAGCGTGCGGATGTACACGATCCGCTCGCCCTTCTTGCCGGAGATCCGGGCCCAGTCGTCCGGGTTGGTGGTGTTGGGCAGGTCCTCGTTCTCCGCGAACTCGTCGACGATCGCGTCCAGCAGGTGCTGCACGCGCAGGCCGGGCTGCTGGGTCTCCAGCACCGACTTGATCGCCGACTTCTTCGCCCGGTCCACGATGTTCTGGATCATCGCGCCCGAGTTGAAGTCGCGGAAGTACAGGACTTCCTTGTCACCGTTGGCGTAGGTGACCTCGAGGAACCGGTTTTCGTCCGTCTCCTCGTACATCCGCTCGACCGTGTGCTGGATCATCGCGTCGAACGTCGCCCGGCGGTCCCCGCCGAACTCGGCGAGGTCGTCCGCGTGGATCGGCAGGCCATCGGACAGGTACTTGGAGAAGATGTCCTTCGCGCCTTCGGCGTCCGGACGCTCGATCTTGATCTTGACGTCGAGCCGGCCCGGCCGCAGGATCGCCGGGTCGATCATGTCCTCGCGGTTGGAGGCGCCGATGACGATGACGTTCTCCAGGCCTTCCACACCGTCGATCTCCGAAAGCAACTGCGGGACGATCGTGGTCTCCACGTCGGAGGACACGCCCGAACCGCGGGTGCGGAAGATCGAGTCCATCTCGTCGAAGAACACGATCACCGGGGTGCCTTCGGAGGCCTTTTCCCGAGCCCGCTGGAAGATCAGGCGGATATGCCGCTCGGTCTCCCCGACGAACTTGTTCAGCAGTTCCGGACCCTTGATGTTCAGGAAGTAGGACTTCCCGTCCGCCGCGTCGCCGCGGGCTTCCGCGACCTTCTTGGCGAGCGAGTTGGCCACCGCCTTGGCGATGAGGGTCTTACCGCAGCCAGGAGGCCCGTAGAGCAGGACGCCCTTCGGCGGGCGCAGCTGGTACTCCTGGTAGAGATCAGCGTGCAGGAACGGAAGCTCGACGGCGTCTCGGATCTGCTCGATCTGCCGGGTGAGGCCACCGATGTCCTCGTACCGGACGTCGGGCACCTCCTCCAGCACGAGATCCTCGACCTCCGCCTTCGGCACGCGTTCGTAGGCGTAACCGGCTTTCGAGTCCACCAGCAGGGAATCGCCCGGCTTGAGGGGCTGTTCGGCCAGCGGATCGGAGAGCAGGACGACCCGCTCCTCGTCCGCGTGCCCGACCACGAGCGCACGGGGGCTGCCGCCCTCGACGTCCGGGGCCAGCACCTCGCGCAGCGCGCAGACCTCGCCGATCCGCTCGAAGTCACCGCCCTCGACGACGGTCAGCGCCTCGTTGAGCCGCAACGCCTGTCCGCGCTGAAGCGACGAGACCTCGACCGCGGGTGAGACCGAAACCCGCATTTTGCGGCCCGCGGTGAACACGTCCACCGTGTTGTCCTCGTACGCGGTGACGAACACGCCGTAACCGCTCGGAGGCTGGGCCAGCCTGTCGACCTCCTCTCGCAACGCGAGCAACTGGCCACGCGCCTCGCGGAGCGTCTCGACCAGTTTCGTGTTGCGTTCCGTGAGTTGGCTCACTCGTTCCGACGCCTCGGCGAGTCGCTGCTCCAGCACTCGGTTCTGACGTGGCGAATCGGTGAGCTTCCGGCGCAGCAGGGCGACTTCCTCCTCGAGGAAGCGGACTTGACGTGCCTGCTCGTCGGACGTGGTTCCAGCTCCGGTCATTTCTGAAGGGTCGGCCTCCTCGCGCCGACCTCCGGGAAGGTCATGATGCATCGGGCACCTCCTCGGAGTGCTTTTCATTCCACGGTACCGGCGATCACCGACAATAAAAGGCCTTTCCGCATCACAAGATCGGCGCGTCGCGTTCCGGACGGCCCGCCAGCACGTACCTTCGCGCCGCGCAAGGGGCCATCCCGGTGCCGGGTCCGGTGCACTCATGGTCACAATCCGTCCACCTGGCCTGACCTGCGGCGGAATACCCGGCTCCGTCCGGGTGCAAACGGGATTCCGGTATCAGTTCGGCCCTAATCGAGCGGCGATCCGGCTCGATGGCTAGCATCGGGCGACGTTCGCCGGGGAGGCGGACCCGCAGGTCATGTTGAGCATTTTCGCAGAACAGCTAGGGGGCACCAGCCATGACTTACCCGCCGCAGCAGCCCGGCGGCTACGGACAAGATCCGTACGGCCAACAGGGCGGGTACCCGCAGAGCGGCCCCCAGCCGCAACAGGGATACCCCGGTGGCGGCCAGTACGGACAGGACCCGTACGGCCAGCAGCAAGGCGGCTACCCGCAGAGCGGTCCTCAGCCCCAGCAGGGATACCCCGGCGGCACGCAGCAGTTCGGCCAGCCGGATCCGTATGGGCAGCAGGGCGGCTACAACGCCTATCCGCAGGAAGGCGGGTTCGGCGGCGGAGAGCCACCCAAGAAAAAGAAGACCGGCCTGATCGTCGGCATCGCGATCGGCGCGGTCGTTCTCGTCGGTGGCGGTGTCACCGCACTGGTCATCGCGCTGAACTCGGGTGACGACAACCCGACCGCCGCGCCGCCCACCAGCAGCGCCGCCCCGTCGGCAGCGCCGTCCTCGTCGTCGCAGAAGCCGAGCTCGACCCGGACCAGGTCCAGCTCGCCCAGCACGTCGTCGACCAAGAGCTCAGGTCCGGCGCCCGGTGGCAAGGCCACCCCGCAGGAAGTCTTCGAAAGCGCCGCGACCTCGTACAGCGCGGGTGACAAGAAGACCTTCCTCGACCTGATCTGCCGCAGTGAGAACACCAAGGACGAGGGCAAGCCGCTCGACCCCATCAAGCTCGAGATCACCGAGCCCGCCAAGGAGAGCGGCGACCGGGCGACCGGCCGTTACCGCGCCACCCAGGGCACCAAGATGGCGGAAGGCACGATCACGGCGGCCAAGGAATCGGACCTGTGGTGCCTCAAGGACATCAAGGCCGACAAGAAGTGACCTGTCCGTGACGGTGAGCCACAAGCTGACCGCCGTGGCGGTGGTTTGTGGCGCGGTCGTGGCCGGGGTCGTGGTGGGGCTGCTCCTGGTGGCCCCCTCCGGCTCCGACCCGGCCGCGTCGAGTACCGGCACGCCTGCACCACCGCCCGCTTCGTCCCGTCCGGTGCCGGTGGATCCGGACGTGGCGGCGGTCGAGGTGGTCGGCAAGGCGATCGCCGCGGCCATCGTCAACCACGACGCGACCGCGTTCGGGAAACTGACCTGCGTCCAGCAGTCGTCGGCCGATCTGGCCGAACTCGGCCGGAAATGGGCGGCGGCGGGCAAGGTGACCGCGACCATTCCGGATCCGCCGGTCGTCAGCGGCGACTCCGCCACCGTGACCGTCCATGTCGAAGGCGTCGGCGGGCAGAAGGACACGCCGTTCCCGCTCAAGAAGCAGGGCGGGAAATGGTGCGTGCCCTGACGTTTCGGGGTGGAGCCAAGGGTCGCTCAGGTTCCTGCTGAGGGCCGGGCCTGGCTGTCCGGCACCGCCCCGGCGATCATGTCGCGAAAGCCACTTTCGAGACGTCTGATGTCCTGAAAGTGGCTTTCGCGACACCACATCCAGAACCCGCAGGCCTCGGCTCGAGCCCGAAATGCCCGCGCACGACCGGTGGTGGCGATCAGCCCTTGCCGGAGCGGCGGTGCACCCGCGGCGAAACGGTGCCGTCCGCCAGGCGGCGCGCCGTCAGCAGGAACGCGGTGTGCGCGACCATCCGATGGTCCGGCCGCACCGCGAGGCTCACGACGTGCCACGGCCGCATGAGGGTCTCCCACGATTCCGGCTCGGTCCAGCACTGCTGGTCCCGCAAGGCTTCCGTGATCCGCGAAAGTTGTGTGACCGTCGCCACATAGACCGTGAGCACCCCGCCCGGCACCAGATGCGCGGCGACCGTCTCCAACTGGTCCCAGGGCGCCAGCATGTCGAGGACGACGCGGTCGACCTCGCCGGTGTGCGTCGACAGGTCCGCGACCGTCAGCGACCAGTTGTCCGGCTTGTGGCCGAAGAACTTCTCGACGTTCCGCTCGGCGTGTTCGGCGTGGTCGTCCCGGATCTCGTAGGACTGCACGGTCCCTTCCGTACCGACCGCCCGCAGCAGCGAACAGGTCAGCGCGCCGGAGCCGGCACCCGCCTCGAGCACTCGGGCGCCCGGGAAGATGTCGCCCCACATCACGATCTGCGCGGCGTCCTTCGGGTAGATCACCTGCGCGCCACGCGGCATCGACAGCACGTAGTCCGGCAGCAGCGGGCGAAGCGCCAGATAGTGGCTGCCGCCGGCCGAAGTGACGACCGAACCCTCCTGCGCACCGATCACGTCGTCGTGCGCCAGCGCGCCGCGATGGGTGTGATACTGCTGTCCCTCGGCGAGGACCATGGTGTAGTGCCGCCCCTTGGAGTCGGTCAGCTGAACCCGGTCACCAACACGAAACGGCCCTCGGACCGACACTGAACCTCCATACGCGCGAATGCATGAGCCCATGCCGTCCTCGGCGGGAAAGAGTGCCTCGGACGGGACGACCGATCCTCGCAGGTGGCCGCACCGCGCTACGCCGGGGGTCGGCTCCGCGTCAGCGCGGCGCGCAGGTCTTCACGCCTGAGCACCCCCGCGGGCCTGCCTTCGTCGTCCACGACGAGGAACTGCCACGCGGCCGTTTCCCGGACCCGCTCGGCGATCTCCTCCCCCGACTCCGACGAAAGCAGCACGGTGTCGGCCCGGATCGGCTCCGCGGCCATCTCCGCGGGCGCGTGCGGCGACGTTCCGGCGAGCTGTGCCGCGGCCGTCTCGTCGAGCAGGCCCGCCGCGACGCCGTCGGCACGCACCAGGACCACCCCGCGGCCCGCCGAAGCGGCCAGCGCGTCCGAGACGGGGCTTTCCGCCGGAAGCTGGAGAACGGGACGGACGAGTTCGCTCAGTCGAACCCCTTCGGGCCAGCCGCGGCGGGTTTCGGCGGCGAGTTCGCTTCGGGCGCCGAGGATCACGAACCACGCCGTCACCACGCAGACACCGAGCCGGAGCCAGCGGTCCTCACTGCCCGCGGCCAGCCCCCACAGCGCCCAGACGACCAGTCCGGCGGCGACGACACCACCACCGACGACCGCCGCCCGCGTGCCCTTCTCACGGCGGCCGGTCGCCGCCCAGACCCCGGCGCGGACCAGCCTGCCGCCGTCGAGCGGAAGCCCGGGAAGGAGGTTGAAGATCCCGACGGCGAAGTTCGCGACGGCGCATTCGGCGATGAGCAGCCAAGCCGCGCTTTCCGGCGGGACGGCGAACATGAGCAGCCCGCAGAAACCGCCCAGCAGCAGCGAAACGATCGGTCCCGCGGCGGCGACGAGCCCTTCCTGCCTCGGCTCGCGAGGTGTCCTGGCGACCTCGGAAAGGCCGCCGAGCAGGAACAGCCGCAGGCGCCGGACCGGGATGCCGAGCCGCAGCGCGACCAGGCAGTGCCCGAGTTCGTGCGCGAGCACCGAAAGTCCGAGAAGGACCGCGAACGCGGCCGCCAGCAGCCACGAGGTCAGCGTCGTCGCGCCGGGCAGGAACCGCTCGACCAACGGTGTGTAGAGCACCACGATGATCAGGGAGCCGACCCACCACGAAGGGGCCAGCAGCACGGGGATCCCGGAAACGCGGAACAGCAGGAGCCCGCCCTCTGGTGCCACGCCTCGTCGAGGCGGGCCCTGCTCACCCGTCACCGCCATGTGTCAGAGCGTAGATGCCCAGGTGTGGGGTGCCGGTAACCCGCCCTTCCCGTCCGGGTGGTGTCGGTCATGCCGCTCCGGTGCGTTGCGGTCCCGAAACTGTCGGTGCCCGGCGATACGCTCATCCCATGCCCGACACCGACACGGTCACCGCCGATCCGCCGCCCGGCGCCGAAGTCCCGCGCCGTCGGCCGGCCCTGTCCCCGTCGCGTGCCAGCGACTTCAAACAGTGCCCGCTGCTCTACCGGTTCCGCGCGGTCGACAGACTGCCCGAGATCCCGACGAAGGCCCAGCTGCGCGGCACGCTGGTGCATTCCGTGCTGGAGCGCCTGTTTTCCCTTCCCCAAGCCGACCGCACCCCTCCGCAGGCCAAAGAGCTGCTCGCGCCGGCTTGGGAGGACCTGTCCGCGGAACGTCCGGAATGGATCGAGCTGTTCGACCAGGACGATCCCGAGGCCGTCACGTCGTGGCTCTCGTCGGCCGAGCAGCTCGTCGACACCTACTTCGGCCTCGAAGATCCGCGCCGGCTGGAACCCGAGGCGTGCGAGCTGCACGTCGAGATCGAGCTGGGCTCGGGAGTGCTGCTTCGGGGCTACGTCGACAGGCTGGACGTCGCGCCGACCGGCGAGATCCGGGTCGTCGACTACAAGACCGGCGCCGCGCCCCGCGAGATCGGCGAGGCCAAGGCGATGTTCCAGATGAAGTTCTACGCCGTGGTCCTCTGGCGGCTTCGCGGTGTCGTACCACGCCAACTGAAACTGATGTACCTCACCGACGGGCAGTCCCTGGCCTACACGCCCGACGAGGGTGAGCTGATCCGCTTCGAACGCACGCTGGAGGCGATCTGGCAGGCGATCCTCAAAGCGGGCAAGACCGGCGATTTCCGCCCGAATCCGAGCAAACTCTGCGCGTGGTGCGACCACCAGGCGCTCTGCCCGCAGTACGGCGGCACTCCCCCGCCGTATCCCGGCTGGCCCGAGCCGGATCCCGGCGAGGAGTCCGTATTGGACCGTGCCGATTAGGGTGCCCCTGTGACAGAAGCCTTCTACGTGCCGTCGGGTGACGGCGTCTTCCTCCCGACCCCGCATACCGCGGGCCCTTGGACTCCGGACGCACAGCACTTCGGGCCGCCCTCGGCGTTGCTGGTCCGCGCGCTCGAAGAGGTCGAGGCGCCGCACGCGAGCCAGCTGGCACGGGTGACGGTCGAGATCCTCGGGCCCGCTCCGCTGAAGGAGCTCACGGTGCGGGCGTGGGTGGAGCGGCCGGGCAGATCGGTCGAGTGGCTGGTCGCCGAGCTCGCCCATGGTGAGCGGGTCGTCGCCCGTGCGTCGGCGTGGCGGATCGCGACTTCGGACACCACGGCGGTGGCCACCGCGGAAGGTCCGGCGTTGCCGTCGCCGGAGGGGCTGCCGGCGTCCTCCTGGCCGGAGGGCTGGCACGGCGGGTACCTCGACGCCGTCGAGTGGCGACGGGTCAAGGGCGCGCTGGACGCGGCGGGGCCGGCGACCGTCTGGGGCCGTCAGCGCGTGGCGCTCGTCGACGGGGAGAAGCCGAGCCCGCTGCAGCGGCTGTTCGTCCTCGCGGACTCGGGCAACGGGATCTCGAACTTCCTGGATCCGCGTGCGTGGTGGTTCATCAACTCCGAGCTGACGGTGCACCTCCGCCGGCCGCCGCTGGGCGACTGGGTCGGCGTCGACGCGGCCACCCTGGTCGGCCCGAACGGCATCGGGACGGCGACCACCACGCTGCACGACGCCTCGGGCCCGCTCGCCTCCGGCGCTCAGGCTCTCCTGGTGCGACCGCGACAGGCGGGCTGATAGACGCGCTTTCTCGGCGGGTTTCCAATAGCCTTCCCGGAACAACAGACACAGGGAGCGCTTCGGCATGCAGATCACCTCGGTGGTCAACCAGAAAGGCGGGGTCGGCAAGACCTCACTCAGCGTGGGCGCGGCGGCCGCACTGGCCGAACGCGGTCGCCGGGTGCTGCTGATCGACCTCGACCCACAGGGCCACGCGACCACCGAACTCCTCGGGCTGGACGAGGTGGCGCACGACATGCCCAGCCTGGCCAAAGCCCTGACCAAGGTGTGGAAGGGGCCCATCGAGGAACTCGCCGTGCGGCATCCGCGCAGCAACCTCGGCCGAGGCGGCGCGTTCGACGTCATCCCGACCTCACCGGGCATGTTCGACCTGATCCGGCGGCTGGACCAGTTCCGCGTACCCGGCTGGCAGCTGGCCAGGGTCATCCAGTTCGCGAACTACGACCACATCATCATCGACTGCCCGCCCGCGCTCGACGTCCTGACCAACAACGCGCTCGCCGCTTCGCACGGCATCCTGGTACCCGTGCAGCCGGACCGGACGAGCATCCGCGCGCTGCGCCTGCTCGCGGACCAAGTGCGTTACGTCGAACAGACCGTCGGCCGTCCGCCGATCGCCTACTACGGCCTCGTGCCCGGTCTGTACCGCCGCCCGATCTCGCACTACGCGGCGGCGGCGTTGCAGGAGCTGTACGCGTTCGGGATCCCGATGCTGTCGCACGTCCCGCTCGGCGTCGTGATGAACGAGGCCGCCGCGCACGGCGTACCGGTGACGACGTACGCGCCGGAAACCTTGCAGGCGCTGTCGTTCCGGGAGATCGCGGCGACACTGGACGGCTACCTGCAGAACCATCCGGCCGCGGCGATCGTGCCCGCGGACGAGGAGTTCGTCTTCGAGGACTTCATCACCGAGGTGTCGGTGACCCGCAGCGCGAAGGACAACGGGGCTCGCAAGAAGCTCTACGACCTGATGCCCAAGAAGCCCAACCGGCCCCGGTAGCTTTCGCGCGTGAAGGCCCCCTTCCCTCGGCTGAGCCGAGGGAAGGGGGCCTTCACGCGCAAGCCGATCTTAAAGGCGGCAGGCCCGGATGTCCGAAGCCAGCACGGCCTTGGCGCCGGTCTCGGCGAGTTCGTCCATGATCCGGTTGACCTCCTTGCGCGGCACCATCGCCCGCACGGCCACCCAGTCTTCGTCCGCCAGCGGCGCGACGGTCGGCGACTCGAGCCCCGGCGTGATCGCGATGGCCGAGTCCAGCAGGGACCGCGGGCAGTCGTAGTCCAGCATCATGTAGTGCTGGGCGAAGACGACACCTTGGAGCCGTGCCTTCAGCTGGTCCTTCGGCCGGGTGTGCTCGGTGCCGGCCCGCTGCAGCAGTACCGCCTCCGACACGCAGATCGGATCCCCGAAGGCCACGAGGTTGTGCTGGCGCAACGAACGGCCGGACTCGACGACGTCCGCGATGGCGTCGGCGACGCCGAGCTGGATCGAGATCTCGACGGCACCGTCGAGGCGGATGACCTCCGCCTCCACTCCGTGCTGCTTCAGGTTCTCGCGCACGAGGCGCGGGTACGACGTCGCGAGCCGCTTGCCGTGCAGGTCCTCGGCCTTCCACTCCCGGCCCGCGGGGGCGGCGTACCGGAAGGTGGAACCGCCGAAGCCGAGGCCGAGGATCTCCTCGACCGGGGCGCCGGAGTCGAGTGCGAGGTCGCGGCCGGTGATGCCGAGGTCCAGCTCGCCGGATCCGACGTAGATCGCGATGTCCTTGGGGCGCAAGAAGAAGAACTCGACCTCGTTGACGGTGTCCAGCACGGTCAGGTCGCGTGCCTCATGTCGCCTGCGGTAGCCGGCCTCTCCGAGCATCTCCGACGCGGCGGCGGCGAGGGCTCCCTTGTTCGGCACGGCGACACGCAGCATTGCTTCTCCTTGGTTCTCCGGACGCGAAGGCGTCACAGGTACCGGTACACGTCCTCTGTCGACAGTCCTCGGCCGAGCATGAGCACCTGTACGCGGTACAGCAGCTGTGAGATCTCCTCGGCGAGCCTGTCGTCGGATTCGTGCTCGGCGGCGATCCACACCTCGCCCGCCTCTTCGAGCACCTTCTTGCCTTGCGCGTGCACTCCCGCGTCGAGCGCGGCGACGGTGCCGGAACCGTCGGGCCGCGTGCGGGCGCGGTCGGCAAGCTCGGCGAACAGCTCATCGAAGGTCTTCACAGTCTGGAGATCCTTCCATCCGCGCCCGCACCGCGCTGCCCCGGGCCGGTGTGGTGCCGGTCGCGTCACACTTCAGAACAGCACCGCGCCACCCCGCTCGAAGTCGAGCAGGTGCCGCTTCCGTTCGACGCCGCCACCGTAACCGGTGAGATCGCCGTTGGAACCGATCACCCGATGGCACGGAACGATGATGCTGATCGGGTTCTTCCCGTTCGCGAGCCCGACCGCGCGCGACGCGGTGGGCCTGCCGAGCCGATCGGCGAGCTGGCCGTAGGAGACCGTCTCGCCATACGGGATCCCGAGCAGTCCTTCCCAGACCATCCGCTGGAACGCGGTGCCGCCGAAGCTCAGCGGAAGATCGAAATCCTTCCGCTGACCGGCGAAGTACTCCTTCAGCTGTTGCTCGGTGTCCACGAAGATCCGTGAACCCGGGTCCGGATGGCCGAACGTCTCCTCGGCCGGGCGATGCCGCTGCTGGACCATGTACACCCCGCAGAGGCTTTCGCCGTCCGCGACCAGGGTCAGCTTGTCGTACGGGCTGTCGATGACGGTATGCGTGCGCACGGCGCTCCTCGGGAATTCAGGCGGCGGGCAGCCGGTTGATCGGGTGATCTCCGGTCGCCCAGAGGTGTTGGACGGCGTAGGCGCGCCACGGGCGCCAGCGTTCGGCGTGCGTGGCGAACGCGGCCGGGCCCAGCCCGAGACCTTTCGCGGCGACCTTGACGCCGAGATCGGTCGGCAGGAAGGCGTCCGGATCACCGAGCGAGCGCATCGCGATGCTCTCGACGGTCCACGGGCCGAAACCGGGCAGCGCGTGCAGCCGCTCGCGGGCTCGCTGCCAGTCACTTCCCGCGCCGAGGTCGAGGTCGCCGTCGTTCAGTTCGGCCACGAGACCGAGCAGGGTCCGCTTGCGGCTCTGCGGCATCGCGAGGCTTTCCGGGTCGATGTCCGCGAGCGCGGCGGCGTCCGGGAAGAGGTGGGTGAGACCGCCGTCCGGGTCGTCGACGGGGGCGCCGTGCGCGAGGACCAGCCGGGCGGCGTGGGTACGGGCCGCGGCGGTGGACACCTGTTGGCCCAGTACGGCGCGGACGGCGAACTCGTCACCATCGACCGTCCTCGGCACCCGCCTGCCCGGCGCGGCGGCCACGAGTGGCCCGAGCAGCGGGTCCGCCGCCAGTGCCCCGTCGACCGCGACCGGGTCCGCGTCGAGGTCGAGCAGGCGGCGGCAACGGCTGATCGCGGTCGAGAGGTCCCGCAGGTCCGAGAGCGTGAGGCGGCAGCCGATGTAGCCGTCCTCCGGCTTGAGCGCGACGACGGCGGGGCCGTGCGGGAGCCGCAGTGTCCGGCGGTACGCGCCGTCGCGCCATTCTTCGACGCCGGGGACGCCTGTCGCGACCAGATGCCCGAACAGATTGTCCGGGAACAACGGCTTCCGGTACGGCAAGCGCAGGCTCAGCGTTCCGGGGGCGACGGCAGGCGCCGTGCGGACCCGGGCCCGCAACTCCGTCGGAGACAGGGCGAAGACCTCTCGCACCGTGTCGTTGAAGGTCCGGACGCTGCCGAAGCCCGCGGCGAGGGCGACGTCGATCATCGACAGCCCGGTCGTCTCGATGAGCAGCCGCGCGGTCTGCGCCCGCTGGGCGCGGGCCAGGCTGAGCGGGCCGGCGCCGAGTTCGGCGCGCACATGCCGCTCCACCTGCCGGACGCTGTAGCCCAGCCGGGCGGCCAGCCCGCTGACGCCGTCGGTGTCCACGACACCGTCGGCGATCAGCCGCATCGCCCTGGCCACCAGGTCCGCGCGCTCGTTCCACTGCGGCGAACCCGGGCTCGCGTCCGGGCGGCATCGCTTGCAGGCGCGGAACCCGGCCTCCTGCGCGGCCGCCGCGCTCGGATAGAACGTCATGTTCTCCGGTTTGGGCGGGACCACCGGGCAACTCGCCCGGCAGTAGATCCGCGTCGTCAGGACCGCGGTGAAGAACCAGCCGTCGAACCGGGCGTCCTTCGACTGGACCGCCCGGACGCACCGTTCGAAATCCTCATGCACCCGGCAAGCATCACCGACCGCACGGGGCGAGGTCTAGCGAAAATGCGACATGGCGGTCAGGGCAGGAGCGCGGTCAGCGCCGGCACGTCCAGACCCACCAGCGACGAGCGGAACACGCGCCGTTCACCCGGTTCGACGTCGACGTCGTTCGGGATCACCACCACCGTGCAGCCCGCGGCGGCCGCGGAAGCCGCGCCCGGCGGTGAATCCTCGACCGCGACACACCGGGATGCCGGGACCCCCAGCAACTCCGCGGCCAGCTGATACGGCCTGGGATTCGGCTTGTTCAGACCATCGACCTCGTCACCGCAGACCGTGGCGGCGAAGTGCTCGCGGCCGATGGTGTTGAGCGCGAGTTCGGTCAGCGACCGTTCGGTGGAGGTGACCAGGGCCATCGGGACACCGTTGGCGCGCAACAGTTCGAGCAGTTCCTGTGCGCCGGGGCGCCACGGGAGCGGGCCGTCGAACAGGTTGGCCGTACGGCGGCGGATCCACTCCCCCATCTCCGTGATCGACTCGGGTGTGACGGGCCTGCCGCAGACTTCGAGGAGGAACGCGGCCGTGTCGTCCATATTGGACCCGACGAGACTCAGGCGCTGTTCCTCGGTCAGGCTGCCACCGAGGCTTTCGACGGCCTCGTAGAGCGCGACGTCCCACAGCTTCTCCGAGTCGACCAGCGTGCCGTCCATATCCCACAGCACGGCGGCGAGTCCGTCCAGTGTGGACGGTTCGGTCACGGTTCCCCCTCGAGATCGGATGGACCTTCTCCGGTCCACGGTAGCCGAGACGGATTCACGTCGGCGGTGCGGTCGCTGCCCGAAATGCCGTGTACGTCGGTTCCGTACGGTTCGCCCCGGCGCAACGCCACCGGACATGCCCAACGCCACGGAGCCGCCTGGTCGTAGGCTGGTCCGGTGAGTGAGCCCGTCGACGAGACCCAGCGGCCCGGCCGCGACCACCCGGATGACAGCAAGCCGATCATGATCGTCGCCTTCGAAGGATGGAACGACGCAGGTGACGCGGCCAGCCGGGCGGTCGAGCATCTCCAGCTCAACTGGGATGCGACACCGCTGAGCGAGCTGAGTCCTGACGAGTATTACGACTTCCAGGTCAGCAGACCGACCGTACGCATGGTGGACGGCGTCACCCGAAGGGTCGACTGGCCGACCACACGGCTTTCGGTGTGCCGCCCGGAGGGCTTCAGCCGCGACATCGTGCTGGTCCAGGGGCCGGAACCGAACATGCGCTGGCGTGCCTTCTGCGGCGAACTGCTGGAGCACATCCAGCAACTCGAAGTCGCCACGGTCGTCACCCTCGGCGCGCTCCTGGCCGACACCGCGCACACTCGCCCTGTCCCGGTCACCGGGACGGCGTACGACAAGGACACCGCTTCGCAGTTCGGCCTGGAGCTGAACAACTACCAGGGGCCGACCGGCATCGTCGGAGTCCTGCAGGACTACTGCGTGCAGGCGGGCGTCCCGGCCGTGTCGATCTGGGCGGCCGTGCCGCACTACGTCTCGCACCCGCCGTCGCCCAAGGCCACGCTGGCGCTGTTGCACAAGCTCGAGGACGTCCTCGACGTCGAGATCCCGCTCGGCGCCTTGCCCGAGCAGGCCGAGGAGTGGCAGCGCACGGTCACCGAGATGGCCGAGGAGGACGAAGAGATCAGCGAGTACGTCCGGGGGCTCGAGGAGCGCGGCGACGCGGAGACCGAGTTCACGCTGGACGACGTGAGCGGGGACAAGATCGCGGCCGAGTTCGAGCGGTACCTGCGGCGGCGCCGTCCCGGCCAGGACGGCCCAGGACGCGGCTGAACTCCGGCCTCTGGCCTCGGTGCCGGTCCGTGAAGGCCTCCTTGAGGGACTCTGGGTCCCTCAAGGAGGCCTTCACGGACTCGGCAATCGCCACGCTCGCCCCAGTGGTAAGGGGCGACTGGAACTCTCTTCACCACACGACAAGTCAAAAGATGCGCCGCAGCGGGATCGGCCCCCGCGACCGCTTCCGCCACTCACGCGGATAGCCGAGCGAAACCTCCTCGAAGCGCACTCCGTCCGCCTCCGTGGAGCGCGGGATGTGCAGGTGCCCGTAGACGGCGACCTCCGCCCGGAAGCGCTGGTGCCAGTCCTCGGTTTCCGTCGTCCCGCACCACAGCGCGAACTCCGGGAAGTACAGCGGCTCGGTCGGGTGCCGGTGCAGCGGCCAGTGCGACATGAGGATCGTCCCGTGGTCCTCGGGGATCGCCTCCAGCCGTTCCGTGCTGATCTTCACCCGGTCGGCGCACCACGCCTGCCTGCTGGGATACGGGTCCGGGTGCAGGAAGAACTCGTCCGTGCACAGCACGCCGGCCTCACGCGCCTGCTCGATGGCCGCCAGCATCGGCAGGCCGTCGGCCGCGGGGGTGCGCCAGCTGTAGTCGTACAGCACGAACAGCGGGGCGATCGTCAGCGGCTTCTCCTGGTGTTCCCACACCGGATACGGGTCCTCCGGGGTGAGGACGTCGATCTCACGGCAGCGGTCGACCAGGTGCTCGTAGCGCGCCTGCCCCCGCAGCTGACATTCATCCTTCTGGGTGGTCCACAGCTCGTGGTTTCCGGGCACCCAGACGACCTTCGCGAAGCGTTCGCGCAAGGTCTTGAGCACCCCGATCACGGATTCGGCGCGTTCGGCGACGTCACCGGCCACGAGCAGCCAGTCGTCCGGGGTCCGGGGGACGACCTCGTCGACGAGCGGGGCGTTGCCCTCATGGGTCACGTGGAGGTCGCTGGTGGCGAAGAGATGCGGCACTCCACCACCGTAGCTTCACCCGGACCGGGGAACCGCCGGAATCGGGTCACGGCGTAACTTGCCCGACGCAGACACGCCCAGTACGACCAACGCCGAGACGGTGTGCAGACCCGCTTGGACGTTCAGCAGGACACCGGTGCCCAGCACGTCGAGCAGGCCGCCCGTCACCAGCGCGCCCAGCGCCGTGAACCCCGCCGTCCCGGCGAAGACGGTGCTCAGCACCCGGCCGGACCGCTCAGGGGACGCGGCGGTCTGGACCAGCGAGAGCAGACCGGAGCCTGCCAGTACCCCAGGGGCGCCGACCACGCCGAAGAGCCCGATGAAGACACCCAGCGACGCGGTCAACGCGGGCAGGTTCCAGATCAGCGCCGACAGCAGGCCGAGCGCCAGGCCGCCCCAGCCGAGCAGGGCGGCGGGCGCGACTTTGCGGGCGATGGTGACGACGGCGAATCCCGCGGCCAGCCCGCCGAGGGCCTGCACGCCGCGCAGCAGGCCGACGTCGCCTTCGGTGCCGTCGAGGATGTCGAGTACGAACACCACGAACAGCACCAGGAACATCCCCTGCGCCAGGGACGTCAGCACCACGACGACACCGGCGAGGCGAAGGCGCCCTTCGCGGCCGATCTCGCGAAGCCCGTCGATCCAGGCTCGCAGCACCGGCTCGTGCGGTCCGGCCGCTTTCGGCGCGGCGACGCGCCGAAACGGGCGCGCCAGCAGAGCCGAGCCGATCACCAGCACGCCGAGGTAGGCCACCACGACCCAGCCCAGGCCGCCGAATCCGAGCAGGAGACCACCCGCCCAGCCGCCGGCGAGGCGAGCGACGCTGCCGTTGATGCTCATCAGGCCGTTGGCGCCGATCAGCTCACCGGGGGCGACCAGCTCGGGCACGAGCGCGTTGCGGGCGGGTTCGAACAACGAGGCCAGACCGGCCTGCGCGGCCATCACCCCGTAGATCACGAACCCCGGGCCACCGGACGCGACGAACAGCAGCGGCAGCGCCACGAACGCCTGTCCCGCACACACCACGCACAGCACCAGCCGCCGGTTCCACCGATCCGCGATGACACCCGCGACCGGGCTCAGCAACACCGCGGGCACCAGGCCGAGGACGATGCTCAACGCCGTCGTGGCCGCCGAACCGGTGGTCTGGAAGACGAACACCGGCAACGCGATCTGCAGCATCCACTCGGCGGTCTCGGAGAAGAAGGCGGCGATCCAGAGCCGCGCGAACGCGGGTTCTCTCAGCGGTTTCATCTGCTCGGCTTCCCCTCGGCGTCGATGCGGAGGAACGCCCGAAGTCCCAAGTGGACCGGGAGGGCCTCCGCGGGAGCGTCTTCGCGGATCGCGCCGACATAGGGCCGCACGAGCGCGTCGATCCCCCGCACCAGCTCGTCCAGCTCCGCCGCGGTCACCCGCAGCGAGTAGTTGTTGATCCCCGACGCGTCCCGCCATTCCTTGTCGAGCCGGTCGGCGGCGTCGAGATAACGCTCGGTCAGCTCCTTTTCCCGCGCGAGGGTGGTGCCCACGACCGCCAGTTGCGCCCCGTGCAGCTCCGGGTCGTCGCCGAACTCGATGCCGACCTGGCACGCCCGCCACGGCCGCTCCCGCCCGTCCTCCCCTTCGACCCGCTCCACGAGACCGTGCTGCGCCAGCTGACGGAGATGCCAGCTGCAGTTCGACGCCGTCGAGCCGACGGCCGCCGCGCACTCGCTCGCGGTCCGCGGACCGACCGCCATGAGGTGATCCACCAGCGCCGAACGCAGCGGATGCGCCAGCGCCCGCATCAGCTCGACGTCTTCGATCCGCTTGCGCGGCGGCAACCCGGCCATCGCCCGATCCAATCTGAAAGAATTCTTTCGAAAGTTCTCTTTCAGATTTACAGACGACCCGCCGGATGTCAAGCAAGCCCCGGATATCCTTGCCGGAGCAGTTGCTGCACAAAGCAGCAACTGTGCAGCTCAACTACTGACCAAGGAAGCACATGCCTGACCAGCACGAACTCGCCACCGCGGCAGCCTTGGAGATCCCCCGGTTCGTCAGCGCGACCGTCCTGTTCCAGACGGCCATGGCGGAACGGCTCGGGATCAGCGCGACGGAACTGCACGGGCTTCAGCTGGTTATCAGCGGCGCCGCGACCTCGCCGACTGGGCTGGCGCGGGCACTCGGCATGACGACCGGCGCGGTGACCCGGATGCTCGACCGCATGGAGGAACGGCGCCTGGTCGAACGCGTCCCCGATCCCGCCGACCGGCGCCGTCTCGCGATCCGCCCGCTATCCGACCGGCTGGCCGAGGTCGCCGACCTCTACTCCCCCATGGCCCGCTTCTTCGGCGACCGCCTCGGCAGGCTCGACCGCCGGCAGCTGGCCGCGCTGCTCGGCGTCCTGACCGACGGGCGCGCGTTCGCTGAACGGGAGGCCACTCGCCTGCGATCCGAAAAGGGGGTTGACTAACGCTACATAGGTTGCGTTAGACTTCTCGCATCATGGACAACTGACATCGCACCTTCCCGCTCCGAGGCGGCTCCGGTCGAGCATCGCTCCCGTATGCCACGAGGCCCGGCGGGGATCCCTCATGTCCGAGAAGCACGGTGATGTCGTATGTCTCTTTCCCTGATCGCCAAGGACCTCGTCCACTCCTACGGTGCCCGCGTCGTCCTCGACGGCGTCAACCTGACCGCTTCGGCCGGACAGAGGCTCGGGCTGGTCGGCGAAAACGGCGTCGGCAAGTCCACGCTCCTGCGCTTGCTGGCCGGCGTCGAAGAGCCGCAGAGCGGTGAGGTGCTGCGAGGCGACGACCTCGGATTCCTCTTGCAGGAGCTGCCTTTCCCGCTTACCGCGCGGTTCTCCGACGTCATCGACGACGCGCTCGCCGAGATCCGGCGGGCGTCGGCGAGACTCGACGAACTGACCGCGGCGCTCACCGATCGCCCGGACGACGCCGCCGTGCTCGACGAGTACGGCACCGTCCTCGAATGGGCCCAGGCCCACGACCTGTGGGACGCCGACCGGCGGGCCGAGGTCGTCTGCGCGGGCCTCGGACTCGCCGGGATCGACCCGGCGCGCGAACTGGGCACGCTGTCCGGCGGGCAGCGGTCGAGACTCGGGCTCGCGGCGCTGCTGATCCGGCGGCCGGGCACACTCGTCCTGGACGAGCCGACGAACCATCTCGACGACGCGGCGATGGAGTTCCTGGAACAGCATCTCGCCTCGCTGACCGGTGTCCTCGTGCTGTCGTCGCACGATCGCGTGTTCCTCGACGCGGTGTGCACCGACATCGTCGACCTCGACCCGGCACTGGGTGGCCCGACCCGGTACGGCGGCACGTATTCCGACTACCTGGACCAGAAACGGGCCGAACGGGCGCGCTGGGAGCAGCGCTACGCCGAGGAACAGGACGAGCTCAAGGAACTGCGCGAATCGGTGGCCGTCACCGCGCGCAACGTCGCCCACAACCGCCCGCAGCGCGACAACGCCAAGATGCTCTACGACTTCAAAACCGGGAGGGTGCAGAAACAGATCTCACGCCGGGTCCGCAACGCCCAGCTGCGGCTGGCCGAGCTGGAACGCGACCAGGTGCGCAAACCGCCCGCGCCGCTGCGCTTCCAAGGCGAGCTGACCGGCGAGCCCGGAGAGGACAAGACGGCGATCTCCGTGCGGGACATCGAGATCGCCGGACGGCTACGGCTGGCGACCTTGGACGTCACCACGACGTCGAGGCTCCTGATCACCGGCGGGAACGGCGCCGGGAAGTCGACACTGCTGTCCGTCCTGGCCGGCTCGCTGACGCCCGACTCCGGCACCGTCCTTTCCGGACGCGGCGTGCGGATCGGCCTGCTGGCCCAGGACGTCGCGTTCGCCGAGCCGGAGAAGACCGCGCAGCGGACCTATGCCGAAGCCCTCGGCGAGGGGGCTCCCCCGTTGCGCGGCCTGGGATTGCTGGCCCCGCGCGATCTCGGGACGAGGGTGGGCGCGTTGTCGGTCGGGCAGCGGCGTCGGCTCGCGCTGGCGTTGCTGATCGCCGACCCGCCGGAAGTGCTCCTGCTGGACGAGCCGACGAACCACATCTCGCTCACCTTGGCCGAGGAGTTGTTCACCGCGCTCGATTCCGCGCCGGGTGCCGTCGTCATCGCCTCGCATGATCGGTGGCTGCGGCGTGATTGGGCGGGTGACCACCTCCGGCTGGAAGCCGGACGCGTCGCCGTGTAGGGCGTTATACACAGTGGCCGGGGCGGGGACTTCCCCGCCCCGGCCACTGTTCGTCAGAGCTCGATGCCGAGCAGCGCGTCGACGGCGTTCCGGATCAGGCGGGGTGCGGCCGGGTCGGTGCCGGAGCGGTTCAGCGCCTGCTCGGCCCAGGCGTCGACGGCCGCGAGCGCCTTGGGCGTGTCGAGGTCGTCGGTGAGGTGGTCACGCAAACGCGCGACCGTGTCCTCCGCCGCCGGGCCGTCGCCGAGGGAGACGGCTTCGCGCCAGCGCGCGAGGCGTGCTTCGGCGTCCGCTTGCAGCTGCGCGGTCCACGGACGATCCTCGCGGTAGTGGCCGGCGAACAGCGCGAGCCGGATCACGCCCGGGTCGACCTTGTCGGCACGCAGCCGCGACACGAACACCAGGTTCCCGCGCGACTTCGACATCTTCTCGCCGTCGAGGCCGATCATCCCGGCATGCACGTAGTGTCGCGCGAACGGCCTGTCCCCCGCGACCGCCTCGGCGTGCGCGGCGCTGTACTCGTGGTGGGGGAAGATCAGGTCGGAACCGCCGCCCTGGACGTCGAAGCCGAGGCCGAGCCGGTTGACCGCGATCGCGCTGCACTCGATGTGCCAGCCCGGCCGCCCCGCGCCCAGTTCGGACTCCCACGACGGCTCACCCGGCCGCGCCATCCGCCACAGCAAGGCGTCGAGCGGGTGACGTTTGCCGGGACGGTCCGGGTCGCCGCCGCGTTCGGCGAAGAACTTCGCCATGGTCTCGGCGTCGTAGTTCGACTCCGAACCGAAGTGCCCGGTCGCGTTGTGCTCGAAGTAGATGTCCGGGTACTCCGCGTCGTCCGCGCGGTAGGCGCTGCCGTTCGCCACCAGCTTGGCGATGACCTCGACGATCTCCGGGATGCTCTCGACCGCACCGACGAACTGGCGCGGCGGAAGCACCCGCAACGCGGTCATGTCCTCGCGGAACAGCGCGGTCTCGCGCATGCCGAGGACGACCCAGTCGTCCTTGTCCCGCTCGGCGCGCTCCAACAGGGGCTCGTCGATGTCCGTCACGTTCTGCACGTAGTGGACGTCGTGCCCGGCGTCCCGCCACAAGCGGTTCACCAGGTCGAATGTCAGATACGTGGCGGCGTGCCCCAGATGGGTGGCGTCGTACGGCGTGATGCCGCAGACGTACATCCGGGCGGTCGACCCGGGCGCCGTGGGGCGGATCTGCCCCGTCGCCGTGTCGTGGAGCCGCAGCGGACGGGGGGTGCCGGGGATACGGGGCACGTCGACCGATGACCAAGTCTGCATACCTCGACTGTAAGCGGAGCCGCCACGCCGTTCCCGTCCGGTGGGAGCCGGACACGGCCGGAGTAACCGTTTCGCTATCCCGTGACCCGTTCGGCGTTGGCGTGGACGGCGTCGCGGATGTACTCGCCGAGGCCCGGCCGCTGGTCCGGCTCACGCACCAGGAAGCCGAGCTGGACCGGTTCGGTCGCGTACAGCCTGGCGAGCTCCCGGTGTGTCGCGAGGTCGCAGTCCCCCATGAACGCCGCGAGCATCCGGCGATGTTCCTCGGCGAGGTCCATCGCCTCACGGCCGCCGGCGGGCGCGCCGGAGTCGAAGAGGGCGAGAAGCCGCCGGACCCAGTCCTCCCGGAGCTTCTCCGCCTCGATCCATTCCTGCTTGGACCGCGGGACGGCCGCCGCCCGCCAGTGCGGGGTGTCACCCCACCGGCGGACGGCCTCCTCCGCGTAGCCCTCCGGCTCACGGAACTCGCCGAAGACCTCGAACCGCTCCTCCGCGGTCAGCGCGGCACCGGCCTCCTTCGCCGCGATCACCCGTTCGACGGTTTCGGCCATCCGCGTCAGCTCGCCGATCCGGTCGGCGAGCAGCGCCCGCTGACGCCGAAGGTGCTCCATCGCGTCGACCGCCGGGTCGTCGATCACCTTCGCGATCGTGTCGAGGCCGAACCCGAGTTCGCGGTAGAACAGGACGCGCTGCAGGCGGTCGAGGTCGTCGTCGCTGTAGCTCCGGTACCCCGCCGCCGTCCGCCCGCTCGGGCTCAACAAGCCGATCTCGTCGTAGTGATGCAGCGTGCGCACGGTGACGCCCGACAGCGCCGCGACCTTTCCGACCGAGTACCCCATCGGGCCAGCGTAAGGGAGTTCAGCGCTTCCGGGTCCGCAGGTAGTCGCCGACCACGGCGGCGCCGAGCCCGTCCAGCTCCGGAGCGACCACACGGCCGCCCGAGCGGCGCGCGATGAGGTCGACGAACTCCGTCAGGCGCGGGTCGTCCCCGAGCCGGAACACGGTCACCGACGCGCCCAGCTTCGCCATCCTGTCCACTTCGGACAGGGTTTTGAGCAGGGTCCTCGGCTGGGGCGGATAGTCGAACTCGGCCGTGCCGTCGGGTTCCAGATGCGCCGTGGGTTCGCCGTCGGTGACCATCAGGACAACCGGCTGCGCGTCCGGGTGCCGCCGCAGATGGCGTCCGGCCAGGAGCAGCGCGTGGTGGGCGTTGGTGCCCTGTTCCCAGGTTCCCTCCATGCCCACCAGCTCGGCCAGTTCGACCGACGTCGCGTAGCGGCCGAAGGTGATCAGCTGGAGCGCGTCGTTGCGGAACCGGGTGCTGATCAGCTGGTGCAACGCGAGCGCCGTCCGCTTCATCGGCAGCCAGCGGCCCTCCTGCACCATCGACCACGACGTGTCCACGAGCAGCGCCACCGCCGCGCGCGACCGATGTTCGGTCTCGATCACCTCGACGTCGGAGACGTCCAGCCGGACCGACCGCTCGCCCACCGAGACCGAGCGCAGAACCGAGTTGCGGACCGTCCTGGAGACGTCCCACGGCTGCATGTCCCCGAACCGCCACGGCCTGGTGGCGCCGGTCGGCTCGCCCGCGGCTCCGGCGGACTCCGTCTCCCGTTGGCCGGTCTTGCCGCGCAACGCGTTCACGACGTCGGCGAGCGCCGTCTCCCCCAGCCGCCGCAACGCCTTGGGCGACAACCGGAGCGTGCCATCGGGAGCACGTTCGAAGAGACCCTGGCGCCGGAGTTCGCGTTCCAGTTCGGACAACCGCCGCGCGTCCACACCGGCGTCCGGGCCGAGCTGTCGCTCGAGCGCGTCGACGTCGATGTCCTCCAGCCTCGCGCCGGGATAGGACTGGCCGAGCTGTTCGGCCAGCGCGTCCAGTTCGGCGAGATCGGACATCGCCCGGGCGCCTTCGCCGAGGCCCAGCGGATCGTTGCCTCGGAACCGTTCCGACGATGTCCAGTCCTCGCCTGGCCGCAGCGCTCGCAACTGCGCGTCCAAAGTGGACAGCTGCTGCGCGAGCCTCGGATCGCCGAACGCCTGCTGCGAAAGTTCGGCCAGCTCGGCCCGCTGTTCCGGCGTCATCGAGTTGAGCATCCGCTGCGCGGCCGCGGCGCGAGCGGCGAGAACGTCGATCAACTCCTCGACGTTCTTCGGATTCTCCGGGAAGAACTCGCCGTGCTCACGCATGAACTCCGCGAACCGCTCCGGGACGTCCTCGCGGCCTTGCGCGTGCGCGGCCAGGAGCTCGTTGAGGTCGGCGAGCATCCTGTTCGCCGACTCGGCCTGTTCCGGCCCGGCGTTCCGCAGCGCCTCCTTCATCCCCTCGAAACGGGAATCCAGCAGCTCACGGCCGAGCAGATCACGGATCTTCTCGTAGTTCTCCCGGCCTTCCCGCGAACGCCAGTCGTACTCGGCGAGCTCGCGCACGGCCGCCGCCGTCCCCGGCGGCAACGCGTCCAATCGTGCCTCACGGAAGCGGGCGTCGTCGTCTGGATCGGGGAACAGCTCGCGCCGTTCCGCCTCCAGCGCCTGGTCGAGCAGCCGCTGGACCTCCTGGAGTGTGCCGTCGAGCCGGTGCCGCCGCTGGATCTCCGACCGGCGCTGCCAGAGCCGCCTGGTCAATTCGTCGAGCCCGGCGGTGCGCGGGGTGCCGCGCCGCAGCAGTTCTTCCAGCGCGGACCGGGGCGAGGCACCCGCCATGACGTCGCGGCCGATCTCGTCGAGCGCGTCCCGCAGGTCCGCCGGCGGCGCCAGCGGATCCGGGCCGTTGTCCCAGGGCCCGTACGAATAACCTTCCGGCAGTGTCATCGGCCGTAGACGGTCGTCGAGTCGTCGGAGTCCTTGGCGAGTTTCCTCGACAGGAACAGGGATTCCAGCGCCAGTTCGACCGCGGCGGCGATCCGCCCCGCCGGTTCGTCCGGGCCGACGCCGGCGCGCGCGGCGACGTCGTGCAGCACGGGCAATTCGGGCAATGCGGCGAGGACGTCCTTGCCGGGTACGCGTTCTCCCGTGGACACCAGATGCCCGGATTCGACGGCGTCGGCCAGTGGCAGCAGGTCCAGTCCGGCGAACCGCGAGCGGGCCGTCTCCGCGACCGCCCGGCGCAGCAGGTGCACGAGATGCTCGGTCTCGCGTCCCTCCTCCCCCGGCTCGAATTCGAGCTTGCCGCGCAGGACGCCGGGGACCGCGTCGAGGTCGACCGGACGCGCCACGGCGGGTTCCTCACCCGTCAGCGCGGACCGGCGCAGTGCCGCCGCACCGACCGTTTCCGCCGCGGCGACGGCGAACCGGGCCGAGACGCCCGACCGCTGGTCGATCACCGGTGATTCGCGCAGGTTCCGCACGAACCGGGCCAGCACCTCCAGCAGCGGCTCGCCGACCTCGGCGACCAGGTGCGCCTCCTGCCGGACGACGGCGATCTCCGACTCGACGTCGAGCGGGTAGTGCGTGCGGATCTCGGCGCCGAACCGGTCCTTGAGCGGGGTGATGATGCGGCCGCGGTTGGTGTAGTCCTCCGGGTTGGCCGTCGCCACCAGCAGTACGTCCAGCGGCAGGCGCAGCGTGTAGCCGCGCACCTGGATGTCGCGCTCCTCCATCACGTTCAGCAGCGCGACCTGGATGCGCTCGGCGAGGTCCGGCAGTTCGTTGATCGCCACGATGCCGCGGTGGGCGCGCGGGACGAGTCCGAAGTGGATGGTCTCGGGATCGCCGAGGCTGCGGCCTTCCGCGACCTTCACCGGATCGACGTCGCCGATCAGGTCGCCGACCGAAGTGTCCGGTGTGGCCAGTTTTTCCGTGTACCGCTCGTCGCGGTGACGCCAGGTCACCGGCAGCGCGTCGCCGAGTTCGGCGGCGCGGCGGCGCGATTCCGGGGTGATCGGGTCGAGCGGATGCTCGGCCAGCTCGGCGCCCTCGATGACGGGCGTCCACTCGTCGAGAAGCCCCGCCAGGGTGCGCAGCAGCCGGGTCTTGCCCTGGCCCCGTTCGCCGAGGAGGACGACGTCGTGCCCGGCCAGCAGCGCGCGTTCGAGTTGCGGCAGCACGGTACGCGAGAACCCGACGATCCCCGGCCATGCGTCTTGCCCGGCGCGGAGCTTGGCGAGCAGGTTGTCGTGCAGTTCTCGGCTGATCGACCGCGGCAGGTGGCCCGCCGCGCGAAGGTCCCCGGCGGTCCGGGGCAGGTTTGCGGGAACATCGTTCACCCGTTCGACGCTACGTCGCGAACGTGGCCGCTGTCGACGTGAAGCAACTCCAGCTCCGGCGATCGCGAACGGCAAGCCGGGGTTAACCCTCCCATAGCCGGGTTTCGCCGGAACACGACTAAAATCAATCCGGTGTGCCGTCCTAGTGCGACCCTCGCGGTCTGGTCTTCGGCGTGGCTGAACGGAGCCGCCGCCTCCGACGACGTCCTTGACGCCCTGCAGGTCTGGGGCGAAGCCCATGACTTCGTCGCCGCGGACGCGGCGGCCGCCGAAGCGTTCGACCTGCCGCTCGCGTTCAACCGGGCCGCGACCCCGGTCCAGCTGCTGCTCGCCCTGCGCGCGCAGGGTGCCAAGAGCATGCAGCTGCTGCTTCCGGTACCCGGCGACGTGCGTGGCCTGGGTGGCGGCGGGCCGTTCACCGAGGCCGCGCTGCGCACCGGCGAGGCCGTCCTGCTGCCGGACCTCGGCTACGGAGTGGTCCCCGAGGCGATCGCCGAAGGCCTCATGCGGTGGACGGTGTACTCGGTGCCCATGCCGGGCGTCCTCGAGTACCGCCCGCTGGGCGAGGCCGAGCACGGCCTGACCGACGCGATCCGTGCGAGCGCGGGCGCGTTGCAGGCGCTGGACGTCGCCAGCGAGCGGCCGGGGGTGCGGGCGGAACTCTCGGCGCGGCTGCGGGCCGCCACCGACGCGCCGTGGCCCGCCGGGATGCCCAGCCGGGCGCTGCGGGTGCTCCAGCGTTCCCAGGAGATCGCGGCGATCCTCGCCATCGCCGAATCCGACGATCCGGGCGGCGCGCTCTCTTCGTCGGCGGCGCTTCGCCGGGCGGAGGCGCTGCGGCCGCTGACGGAAGCGGTCCGCAACGCCCGGTACGCGGCGATCAACGAAGCGGTGCGAGTGTTCGCCGAACAGGCGGACAGGCACCCGTAGGTCGTTACGTGGCCACCGTGTGCTTTTTCAGGACTTTCTCGGCATAGCGGACGGACCACAGCGAAAGTCCGCCGATTACGGCGAGGAGCAGCACCACGCTGAGCGCGTTCATCACGTCGGCCGACAGGGTGTAGACCAGCGGCACCCGGATGGCGGCCTCCAGCAGCAGCGCCACGCCCCAGACCGCCGACATCCGGGTGAACGCCCGCCGGAAACCGGGGACCTCGTCGCTCAGCCGGTCGATCTCCGCGCGTTTGGCCGCGTTGGAGCCGGCCCGAACGGCGACGAGCACCATGGGCGTACGGCTGAAGCAGCTGAGCAGCAAGACGATTGCGGCGGTCGCGGTGGCGAAGGATTCCTTAAGCAACAGGAATTTCGCGTCCCCGGTGACCAGCGAAAGCACCAGCCCGACCCCGAGCACACCGGCCAGCAACGCGGCAAAGCCGTCAAAGGCCCGGTCCCGGACGGCGACCCACGCGATCCGGGCCGCCGCCACCCCCGCGCCGGCCAGCAGCGACACCTGCTCACTCTGTCCGGCGAGCCGGAGCCCGTAGTAGGCGGCCAGCGGGAGCGCGACGTCCCAGAGCAGCAAGGACAGCGTCGGGTTCTTGGCGCGCGCGGTCACGAGCGCGGCTCGCACTCGGACAGGAATTTCAGGACGCGCGCGTTGACCTCGGCAGCGGATTCGCCGGCGATCGCGTGGGTCGCCGACGGCCACAGTTCGACCTGACCTCGCGACAGGAACTCTCGGGCGCGGGCCGCCGCGCGTTCCGGGTGGTGGATCACGCTGCGCCCGGCGATGAGGGCCAGCACAGGCATCCGCAGGGAGCGCAGCTGCTCGTCGGTGAACAACCTGGGTGACGGCAGGGCGATGCGGTAGGTCCGCATCCCCTCGTCGATCACCCGCGCGACCGGATCCGTGGCGTCGACTTCGGCGCCGCCGGAGATCCAGCCGAGGAACGACGGCCGGGCCCATCGGTTGATCCCGGGGATCGCGGCGAGCGTCGCGCGGACGACCAGTCCCGCGGTCAGCCCGCCGAACGTCAGCACGGGGTCGATCACGGTGAGCGATTTCAGCCGTTCCGGTGCCCGCACCGCGAGGTTGGTCGCGAGCCAGCCGCCGAACGAGTACCCGACCAGGTGCACGGACGGCAGGTCGAGCTCCGCGAGCAGCGTGCTCAGCCACGCGGCCTGGTCCGCGCCGTCGCGGATCGGGGCGGTCTGTTCGCTGCGGCCCGCTTCCCCGATGAGGTCCACCGCGAACACCTCGCCGTGCCCGAGCAGCGCGGTCAGGTTGGGTTCCCACATCACCGCGGTCCCCGCGCGGCCGGGCAGCAGCACGATCGGCGTCGCACCCGGCTGCCCGAACCGGTACACGCGCGCCACCCCGAACGCCGTCCGGACGTCGTGGATCCCGGTCGGTGCGG
This sequence comes from Amycolatopsis sp. TNS106, assembly GCF_019330265.1. NCBI lineage: Bacteria > Bacillati > Actinomycetota > Actinomycetes > Pseudonocardiales > Pseudonocardiaceae > Amycolatopsis > Amycolatopsis sp. TNS106. The sequence continues at coordinate 2,135,065 of NZ_CP024972.1, forward strand.
GCAAAGCCGCCATACCTCGTTCGTAGACGGCCTCGTACTCGGCGCGCGCCTCCGGCGAGGCGAATCCGCCCACCTTCATTCTCACCCCTCCTTTTTACGGTACGATCGGATTGTAAACAGCTGGTGAGAGGTTTGCAATCCGATCGGACTGCAAAAAGGAGTATGGGTGCCCAAACGAGTCGATCACGAGGACCGGCGGCGGCAGATCGCCGCGGCCGTTCGGCGTATCGCGGCCGACCGAGGCCTCGAAGGGGTCAGCCTGAACGAGGTCGCGGCCGAAGCAGGCATCTCGAAGGGGTCCGTCCAGCACTACTTCGCGTCGAGGGACGAGATGCTGCGGTACGCGACGACCACCCTGCGAGGCGGCATCGAAGAGCGCATCGCCTCTCCGTCGGAGCCGCGCGTCCGGGATCTGCTCGTCGCCCTGCTGCCTCTGGACGAGGCGGGCCGGGACCACGCGCTCGTCGCGAACGCCTTCGTGGTGCGAGCGCTCAAGGATCCGGAGATCGCCGGACACTTCCGGACCGGGCACGGTCAGCTCCGCGACGCGGTGGCGGCTCTGCTCATCGCCGGCCAGGACGCCGGCGACCTCCTGCTCACCACCGACCCGGCCACCGAGGCCGACCTCCTGCTCGCCCTGGTGGCAGGCCTCGGCGACGCGGTACTGCTCGGCTACAAGTCCGGCGACGAGGCCATCGCCCTCGTCGATCTCCACCTGTCGAGGATCGCCGCACGATGACGTTCGGCCTCGTGAGTGGTAGGGACGGTTAGAACCAAGGGGTCTTAGATACCTACTGGACGTGCCCGTTGGTCGAAGGTCCGTGAAGGCCTCCGTGTCTACCCTCAAGTAGGAAGGAGGCCTTCACGGACTACACGATCGCCATCCTAAGCCCCGGCAACACCACCTGTCCCAGCAGTCACAGCGGTGGCGCCTGAAGGCCCCCTTCCCTCGACTCAGCCGAGTGAAGGGGGCCTTCACGTACTGCCGGAGGAAGGGCAGCGGTGGCGTGGTGGAGCGTGTCTCGGTTACGGGCGCGCGGGCCTCTTCGCGGGCTCGCAGCATCCGATCGCGCAAGGCGCCCCGTTGACCGTGCACCCAGCCGACGGAAACGGCGACAGCTTCCGCGCCGGCAGTCCTTCGATGTGCTCCCGGATCAGCTCCACGACGAGTTCGGCGAAGCGCGGGTCGGTGCCCGGCGTCGCGGCCCGCGCGAAGCCCATGCCGTGCTCGGCGGCCCGCTCCGCGGCCTCGTTGTCGAGATCCCAGATCACCTCGAGGTGATCGGAGACGAAGCCGACCGGGCAGACGACCACCGAGGTGACGCCTTCCGCGTGCAGCGCGTCGATGTGGTCGACGATGTCCGGCTCCAGCCACGGCACCTGCGGCGGGCCGGAGCGCGACTGCCAGACGACGTCGTAGGTCTCGATCCCCGCTTCGGCCGCGACGAGGCGCGCGGCCTCGGCGATCTGGCGCGAGTAGCGCCGTCCGCCTTCCGACGGCGGGCCGGACGCGGTGTCGGCGGACTCGGGCACGGAGTGGGCGCAGAACACCGTGCGGGTTCCGGGCCGATTCCCCAGCTTCGCGTGCGCGGCACGGACGGCGTCGGCGAAGGCGGCGATGAACAGCGGGTGGTCGAAGAACTGCCGCAGCTTCACCAGTTCCGGCGCACCCTCGCCGACCGCCGCGCGGGCGCGCTCGATGTCCTCGTCGTACTGGCGACAGGCGGAATAGCCGCCGTAGGCGCTCGTCGGGAAGACCAGGACGCGCCGGGCGCCCGCCTCGGTGATCTCGGCGAGGGTGTCCTCGACCATCGGCCGCCAGTTACGGTTGCCGAAGTGGACGGGCAGGTCGATCCCGGCGGCCGCGAGCTGCTTCTCCACCGCGGAGATCGCGTCCCGGTTGAGCCGGTTGATCGGCGAGACCCCGCCGAAGTGCTGGTAGTGCTCCGAGACCTCGAGCAGTCGTTCCCTGGGGACCCCCCGGCCCCGCGTGACGTTCTCCAGGAACGGCATCACCTCGTCGGGCCCCTCGGGACCACCGAATGAAAGCCAAAGCAGCGCGTCGTAACCCACCCTGCCCATCTTGCCGCTGTGGCGCCCCGCACGCTGACCCGGCCCGTTTTGAACCGAACGATCCAAAATCTGGTACGGTCATGTCCATGGCCAGGCCGAGGGAATTCGACGAGCGCGCCGCGGTCAGGCGCGCCATGGACGCGTTCTGGGCACGCGGCTACGAGGGCACGTCGACACAGGCCCTCTGCGAAGCCACCGGCTTGGGCCGCAGCAGCATCTACAACACCTTCACCAGCAAGCACGCGCTGTTCATGCGCGCGCTCGACCACTACGCCGAACGCGGAATCACGGCCAGGACCGCCTTGCTGGAGGAATCCGGGACCGGCGCCGAGCGGTTCCGCGCCCTGTTCGCGTACACGATCGACGAGGAAGTCGAGCATCACGGCCGGGGCTGCCTCGTGGTCAACACGGTGGCCGAGTTCGGCGATCGCGACCCCGAGGTCAAGGCGCGGATCGAGGCCGACACCCGGCGTCATCTCGCCCTTCTTTCGGCCTGCGCCAAGGAAGGACAGCTCGACGGGACGATCGACGGCGATCTCGACCCCGGCGCGCTCGCCGAGTTCGCGCACAGCACCGTCGCCGGCCTCCGGCTGATGTCCCGCAGAGGGGCCGGCCGGGCGGCCATGGAATCCGTCGCCGCCATCGCGCTGGACGCGATCGCCGCGAAGTAGCACCTGGAACGAACCTCGTGCGCGACGCTGCCCACATTTTGGACTGATCAATACAAAACTGGAGGAACTTCCCGTGCCTTTGGCAGTCTGCGTACTCGGACTGAGCGTGTTCGCGCTCGGCACGTCCGAGTTCATGATCACCGGCCTGCTGCCGGGGATGGCGGCCGATCTGAACGTCGGCATCCCGGAGGCCGGGCTGCTCATCTCGGCCTTCGCGATCGGCATGGTCGTCGGCGCTCCCCTGCTCGCGATCGCGACGCTGAGGGTGCCGAGGCGCGCCACCCTGATGGCCCTGCTCGTCGTCTTCGGGCTCTCGCACGTCGTCGGCGCACTGGGCTCGGGGTACGCCCTGCTCTTCGCGACGCGCGTCGTCAGCGCGGTCGCCTGCGCCGGGTTCTGGGCGGTCGCGGCGGCCACCGCGGTCGCGCTCGTCCCGGTCGAACGCCGCGGCCGCGCACTCGCCATCCTGGTCGGCGGCCTCACCGTCGCGAACATCGCCGGGGTCCCCGCCGGGACCTTCCTCGGCCAGCACGCGGGCTGGCGGGCGGCCTTCTGGGCGGTCACGGCACTGACCGTCGTCGCGCTGATCGGGGTCTTCGCCCTGGTCCCGGAGACGCAGAACGGCGCGGACAAGACCGACGTCGCGACCGAACTGCGGCTCTACCGAGGCGGCCGGTTCTGGCTGGCACTCGGCGTGATCGCGCTCGCGCAGGCGATGATCTTCGCGACCTTCAGCTACCTAGCGCCCTTGCTGACCGAAGTCGCCGGGTTGCCGGAAAGCTGGGTGCCGGGAGTCCTGTCGCTGTTCGGGCTCGGCGCGCTGATCGGCATCACCGCGGGCGGCAGGCTCGCCGACGCGAGGCCTTTCACGACTCTCTACGGCGGCCTCGCCGTCGCCCTGCTCGCCTTGGTCCTGCTCGCGCTCTCCGGCCCGGCGACCCCGGTCGCGATCCTCGCCGTGTTCCTGTTCGGCGTCGCCGGATTCGGGGTCAATCCCGCTTTGAACGTCCGGGCCTTCGCCGTGGCGGGCAACGCGCCCACGCTCGTCGGCGCGAGCACGACCGCCGCGTTCAACGTCGGCAACACCCTCGGCCCGTGGCTCGGCGGCGAGTCGATCGACGCCGGTCTCGGCTACCCCAGCGTCGCGTGGGTGAGCGCCGGGCTCGGGGTCGCCACCGTCGTCGCACTCACCTTCGCCGCCGGTGTCCAGCGCACCGACGACACCCGCCTCCTCCGCGAACCCGTTACCCAGTAAGGAGAATCATGTACGAACGAACCCGATCCACGCTTGACGAGTTCTTCCGCCGAATGTCCACAGGGGACACCGACGGAGCCACGGAACTGTTCGCCGACAGCGTCGCGTGGGACATCCCCGGAGCGACCGAACTGGTCCCGTGGATCGGCCCGCGCCGGAACCGGGCGGAGATCCGCGAGTTCTACGACCTGCTCGACAAGGGCCTCGTCAAGGACCGGTTCGACGTCGAACGCGTTCTCGTCGACGGGCCGCACGCGGTCGCGATCGGCCGGCTCCGCTCCACGATCCGCAGCACCGGCAAGGTGATCCAGACGGCCTTCACGATCGAGTTCGAAGTGGACGACGACGGCCTGATCACCAAGTACCTGATGCTCGAGGACTCGTGGCACGTCGCCAACGCCGTCCTGCCCTGATACGCGTGAAGGCCCCCTTCCCTCGGCTGAGCCGAGGGAAGGGGGCCTTCACGCGCGTCGAGAGACCTAGATGCCGAGGGCGTGCACTCCGCCGTCGACCATGATCATCGAGCCGGTCGTGGCGGGCAGCCAGTCCGACAGCACGGCGCAGACGGACTTCGCCGTCGGGTCCGGATCGGAGCTGTCCCAGCCGAGCGGCGCGCGGTCGCCCCAGCCCTCTTCCAGCTCGGAGAAACCGGGGATCGACTTCGCCGCCATGGTCTTCATCGGACCGGCGCTGACCAAGTTGACCCGGATGCCCTTCGGGCCGAGGTCGCGCGCCAGGTACCGGTTCACCGATTCCAGCGCGGCCTTAGCGACGCCCATCCAGTTGTAGACGGGCCACGCGACGCGGGCGTCGAAGTCCATGCCGACGATCGACGAACCGCGCGAGAGCAGCGGCAGCGTCGCCACGGCAAGCGCCTTGAAGGAGTACGCCGAGACGTCGACGGCCACCTTCACGTCCTCGCTCGGCGCGTCCAGGAACGGCGCGCCGAGGCAGGACTGCGGGGCGAACCCGATCGAGTGCAGCACGCCGTCGAGCCCGTCGACGTGCTCACGCACGCGGTCGGCGAGCGAGTCGAGGTGCTCCTGGTTGGTGACGTCCAGCTCCAGCACCGGCGCCTCCTCGGGGAGCCGCTTGGCGATGCGCTCGACGAGCGACAGCCTGCCGAAGCCGGTGAGCACGACCTTCGCGCCCTCCTGCTGCGCGATCTTGGCCGCGTGGAACGCGAGCGAGGCGTCGGTGATGACGCCGGTGATCAGCAGGCGCTTGCCTTCGAGCAGTCCTGGCACGGGACCTCCAGTCCGGAGTGGTTTGCGATCGGTACGGGAAAACGGGGACGTCAGTGGCCCATGCCGAGGCCGCCGTCGACCGGCAGCACCGCGCCGTTGACGTAACCGGCCTCTTCGGAGGCGAGGTAACGGACGGCGGCGGCGATCTCCGACGGCTCGGCGTACCGGCCGGAGGGAACCTGGGCGAGGATCTCCTTCTTGCGGTCCTCGCCGAGCTCGTCGGTCATGTCCGTGGCGACGAAGCCCGGCGCGATGACGTTCGACGTGATGTTGCGCGAGCCCAGCTCACGCGCGAGCGAACGGGCGAGACCGACGAGACCGGCCTTGCTCGCCGCGTAGTTGACCTGACCGGCGGACCCGGTGAGCCCGACGACGGACGAGATGAAGATGTAGCGCCCCCACTTGCCGCGCAGCATGCCGCGGGAAGCGCGTTTGGCGACCCGGTACGCGCCGGTGAGGTTGGCGTCGACCACGCGGGTGAACTGCTCCTCGCTCATGCGCATGAGGAGGGTGTCGTCGGTCATGCCGGCGTTCGCGACGAGGACCTCGACCGGGCCCTGGTGCTCCTCGACGAGCTTGAAGGCGGCGTCGATCTGTTCGGCGTCGGTGACGTCGGCCTGCACCCCGAAGAGGCCTTCGGGCGCGCCGGAACCGCGGTGCGTGATCGCGACCTTGTGCCCCTGCGCCGCGAGGTCCTTCGCGATTGCCAAACCGATACCGCGGTTGCCGCCGGTGACCAGTACCGACCGTCCCACAGAGCTCTCCTCGCCTCGTCGTGTCGCGCTGACGGCATGAGGTTATCGGCTCGCCGGGTTCGTGCCCGAGCCGCGCCACCCCTACCTCCGGGTAACCGCGACCGTCCTAAGCGGATGTTAGGAACCGCGCCGAAACCTTGCCCGGCCGTCACGGATTGTTCACCGTGAGCCGGAACACAGGAGGTCAAAGATGACAACCCGGATCGGCGAATCCACGCCGCCCGTGAGCGAACGTCGAGTCGTCGGCAACGTGCTGCGCGGCTCGATCGGCAACCTGGTCGAGTGGTACGACTGGTACGCCTACGCCGCTTTCACCACGTACTTCGCCAAGTCCTTCTTCCCCACCAAGGACACGACGGCGGCGTTCCTCGGCACCGCGGCGGTGTTCGCCGTCGGCTTCCTCATGCGACCGCTCGGCGGCTGGATGCTGGGCCGGTTCGCCGACCGGTTCGGGCGACGAAGCGCACTCGTGCTTTCCGTCACGTTGATGGCGGCGGGGTCGCTGATGATCGCGCTGACGCCGACCTACGCCACGATCGGGATCGCCGCGCCGATCCTGCTGCTGGTGGCCCGGCTCATCCAGGGGCTCTCGGTCGGCGGCGAGTATTCGACCTCCGCGACCTATCTGTCCGAAGTGGCCACTCCGGGCAAGCGCGGTTTCTACTCCAGCTTCCAGTACGTGACACTGTACGGCGGCCAGTTGCTGGCGCTCGGCCTCCAGCTGCTGCTGCAGGCCATCCTGACCGAGCAGCAGCTGACCTCGTGGGGCTGGCGGATCGCCTTCGTCGTCGGCGCGCTCGCCGCCGTCGTGGTGATGGTCCTGCGCCGCGGGATGGACGAGTCGGCCAGCTTCGAGGAGACCAAGGCCTCCGGCACCGGCAAGGACGCGGGCGACAAGGGCACGCTGCGGGCGCTGATCAAGTACCCCAAGGAGATCGCGCTCGTCGTCGGGCTCACCCTCGGCGGCACGGTGTCGTTCTACACCTTCGCCACCTACAGCCAGAAGTTCATGGAGAACACCGCGGGTATCCCGCGCCGGACGGTGACGCTGATCCTGTTCTGCGCGATCCTCGTCGCCGCGATCCTGCAGCCGTTCGCGGGCAAGCTGTCCGACCGGATCGGCCGTCGCCCGCTGCTGATGTTCTTCGGGATCGCGGGCACCCTGCTGACCGTCCCGATCATGACGCTGATGGGCGGGACGAAGGAGCCGGTACTGGCCTTCCTGCTGATGCTGGCCGGCCTGGTGATCGTCACCGGGTACACCTCGATCAACGCGATCGTGAAGGCCGAGCTGTTCCCGACGAAGATCCGCGCGATCGGCGTCGGCCTCCCCTACGCGCTCACCGTGGCGATCTTCGGCGGCACGGCCGAGCTCATCGCGCAGGCGCTCAAGGGGGCGGGCCACGAATCGGTGTTCTTCTACTACGTCGCGGGCTGTGTCCTGGTGTCGCTCGTCGTGTACGGCACAATGCGGGAAACCTCGAAGACCTCGGAGCTGGACAAGAAGAAGCAGCCCGAGCCCGAGCTCGTGTCCGGCCGCGAAGGCTAGGCGGGAAGGTGTGGCCGTGCGGGTGCTGCTCGTCGAGGACGACACCGGTGTCGCCGACGCGATCGCCGAAGCGCTGCAAACGCGCGGCCACACCGTCTCCCACGCGATCCGCGGCAGCGACGCGCTGCACCGGCATCGTGCGGCCGACGTGATCCTGCTGGATCTCAACCTGCCCGACATGCACGGGCTCGACGTGCTCAGGAAGGTCCGGCAGGTCTCGCCGGTGCCGGTGCTCGTGCTCACCGCGAGCGGGGACGAACGGTCCGTGGTGCGCGGGTTGCGGCTGGGCGCCGACGACTACCTGACCAAACCCGTCCGGCTGGCCGAACTGCTGGCGAGGATGGACGCGGTCGTGCGCCGCGCGGCCGTCTCCGCCGTACCGCAAGACGGCGTAGTCCGTATCGAGGACGTCGAGATCGACCTCGGCGCGCGACGCGTGCTGGTCGACGGGAACGACATCGGGCTCACCGCCAAGGAGTTCGCCGTACTGGCCGTGCTCGCCGCCCGGCCGGGCACGGCGGTGAGCCGTCAGCAGCTGATGGACGAGGTCTGGGGCGACGCGTACCTGGCCGTCTCCCGTTCGCTCGACGTGCATCTCACCCAGCTGCGCGCGAAGCTCGACAGGCCGGGACTGCTGACCACGATCCGCGGTTTCGGCTACCGGCTGGGCCGGGACTGACCCGGTGCGCACCCGGCTGCTGGTCGTCCTCGTCGCGCTCGCGCTGACCGTGGTCGCCGCGTTCGCGATCCCGCTGTTCGGGTCGACCGCCGCGCAGCGGACCCAGCAGCTGGTGATCGCCCGCAACGCCGACGTCGACCGGTTCGTCGTCCTGGCACAGCAAGCCGTCGACGCCGCCGACCCGACCGCGTTGGCAGTCGATGCCGAACGGTATTCGTCGTTATACGGCGAAGCCGTCGTGGTGGTCGACGCACGCGGGGTGCCGCTGGTGGAGACCGGCGGGATGACCGTCGCGGAACCCGTGGTCCGCTCGCTCGTCGAGGCGGCACTGCGCAATCAGCCCGCGAAGGGGCCGGAACAGCTGAGCCCGTGGTCGTCCGATCCGGTCCATTTCGCCCGTCCGGTGGGCACCGGGACCCGGGTGGCGGGCGTGGTCGTGCTTCGCGCTTCGGTGACCACGGCGGCGGCCGACGTCGCCGCCCGCTGGGCCGCGATCGTCGCGGGCGCGGTGCTGGTCGCGGCGGTGTTCGTGCTGCTCGCGGTCCTGCTGGCCCGCTGGATGGTGCGGCCGCTGCACGAACTGGAGACCGGCGTGCAGGCGGTGACGGAGGGGCATCGCGCCCAGGTCCCCGACCGGGCCGGGCCCCGCGAGCTGCGTTCCCTCGCGACATCGTTCAACCGGATGTCCGACGCCGTCGTCGAGGCGTCCGAACAGCAGCGCCGGCTCGTCGCGGACGCGTCACACCAGCTGCGCAATCCCATGGCCGCCTTGCGGTTGCGCGTGGACTCACTGGCCTCGCAGGTCGACGGGGACGGCCAGCGGGCCTACCGCGCGACCGTCGCGGAGGTCGAACGGCTGGAGTCCCTGCTCGACGGCCTGCTCGCGCTGGCGCTCGCCGAAAGCGCCGCCACCCGGCTCGCCGCGGGCGAGTCCGGCGACGAACCCTGCGACCTCCCGGCCGTACTGGCCGAACGGGTCGACGCGTGGCGTCCTTCGGCCGAAGACGCGGGAGTGCGCCTCGCGGCGGCGGAAGGCCACGACGAACCGGTGCCGGTGCGGTGCGCGGAAAGCGAGCTGGCTCAAGTCCTGGATGTCCTGCTGGACAACGCTGTGCACTACGCGGGACGCGGCGCGACGATCACCACCGGCTACGAAACCGGAGACACGACGGCGACCTTCTTCGTCTCCGACAACGGCCCTGGACTGTCCACAGAGGACCGTGAACGCGCGACCGAGCGGTTCTGGCGCGCCGGTGGTGACGGCGCGCCGCGCGGGACGGGCCTCGGGCTCGCGATCGCGAGTCAGCACGTGCTCGCCCGGGGCGGGACCCTCGAACTGCGCGAAGCGAAACCACAGGGGCTCGAAGTCCGCGTCGAACTCCCTCTCGCGACAGGGGAAAAGCCGTGACCGTCACCAGGCGCACCGCTCTTCTCGCCGGGCTGGCGACGCTCGCGGGTTGTTCGACGGCGGGCTACCGGGGCCCGGACCGCGAAGTCGTCATCGCGGCGGGTGAGAGCGGCGGATTCTATCTCGCCTTCGCGGAACTCCTGGCCCACCAGCTGCGCCTGGCGGAACCGCGGCTCCGCGCGACGGCCGTCGCCACCGAGGCCAGCGTCGAGAACCTTCGGCGGTTGCGGGACGGCCGGGCCGATCTCGGGCTCGTCCTCGGTGACGTCGCCGAGTCCGCGTTCGCCGGCGCGGATCCGTTCTCCGTCCCGATCGCGTTCTCGGCCATCGGCCGCGTCTACGAGAACTACCACCAGCTCGTGGTCCGGGCGGACGGCGGAGTGCGCTCGGTCGCCGATCTGGCCGGGCGGCCGGTGGCGATGGGCGCGAGCGGATCCGGCGTCGCGGTGTTCAGCACCCGCCTGTTCGCCCGCGCCGAAGTCCCGGTGAAGGCGAAGAACCTGCTCTTGGGTGCGGCGATCAACGCGCTGGCGGCGCACGAGGTCGACGCGCTGCTCTGGTCCGGCGGGATCCCGACCCCCGCGCTCACCGAGCTCAATCGGACGACTCCGATCACCCTCCTTCCGCTGGACACCCATCTCCCGGCCCTCCGCGCGGGCTACGGCCCGGTGTACGACCAGGTCCACGTACCGGCGCAGGCCTATCAGGGGGTCGGCGAGCTGCGGACGATCGGCGTCGCGAACCTGCTGCTGGCGGCTCCTTCGCTGCCCGACGACGTCGCGGCCGCGGTGGCGCGGGTACTGGCCGGGCACGCCGCCGATCTCGTCCCGGCGGCCGCGGTGGGAACGCAGTTCCTCGACGTCCGGACGCTGATCGGCACCGGCAAGGTCCCGCTGCACCCCGGAGCCGCCTCGGCCTACCGTGCCCTGCACGGGTGATCCGGGCTCCATCTTGAGAGGGATGCGCGTCGCACCGTGGCGCTGCCAGGGTCGGAACCAGGCGGCCATCGGGCCGCCCCGATCCGGAAGGACTCCAGCAGTGGGCGAATCCATGCGGTCGTCGCGACATGGGCCAGTGGGGACAGCGTCATCGAGACGCACCAGAGCGGTGCGGGGTTCGGCGCTGGTCGCGGGCCTCGCGCTCGCGGGCGGACTGGCGACGGCGGCCCCCGCCGTCGCTGCCGACCAGGCCGAACTCACCGCACCCGCGCTCACCGGCCAGTACGAAGTCGGCACGACGGACCTCCACCTCGTCGACCAGTCCCGCGCCGATCCGTGGAAACCGGACCGGCGCCGGGAACTCATGGTCACCGTCACCTATCCGGCGGACCGGTTCGCCGACGGACCGCGCGCGCCGTGGCTCACGCCGGTGATGAGCGCCGTCATCGACCAGGCACTGTCCGGTGAGGACTACCTCGGTCTCCCGGTCGGCTCCATCGACTGGGCGTCGGCGAAGCGGCGTGCCGAGTTCGGCGTTCCCGCGGCGCACGGCCCGGCCAAGCCGGTCGCGCTCTTCTCCCCCGGTTTCGGCGGGCCGCGAGAGACGTACTCGGCGATCGTCGACGATCTGGCCAGCCGCGGCTACGTCGTCGTCTCGCTCTCGCACACCTACGAGAGCGCCGCGGTCGAATTCCCCGGCGGACGGCTCGAAACGGCCGTATCGGGCGAAGGTCCGGACTTCATGAAGAAGGCACTCGACGCCCGGGTCGCCGACAGCCGGTTCGTACTCGACCAGCTGGCGAAGATCACCCGCGGCCAGAACCCGGACGCGGAGAACCGGCCGCTCCCCCGCGGGCTCGGCAGGTCGCTCGACCTGTCCAAGGTCGGCGCCTACGGTCACTCCTACGGCGGATTCACCGCGGGCGAGACGATGGTCCACGACCGCCGTGTCGACGCGGGGATCAACCTCGACGGCGCGATGGCGACCGCGTTCGGCTACCCGCCGGGCAGTGCCTACATCCCCGGTGAAGTCACGAAACGCGGACTCGACCGGCCGTTCCTGCTGATGGGCGCCGAGGGCGTCGACCCGAACGGGAAGCCGCTGGAGCACACGCACCGGCAGCCCGAGTTCGACCGCAGCTGGGCGGACTTCTGGGCCAACCAGCGGGGCTGGAAGCGAGACCTGCTGCTGCGCGGTGGAAGCACGCACATGGCGTACAGCGATCTGCAGATCGTGGTGCCGCAGCTCGGCTCGCGGGTGGCGCCGGAGAAACGTGAGGCGGTCATCGGCACGATCGATCCCCGCCGATCGCTGGCCGCGCAACGGGACTACATCGGCGCGTTCTTCGATCTGCACCTGAAGGGCCGCGACCGGCACCTGTTCGACGGCGAGTCGCCGCGCCACCCGAACATCGATTTCATCGACTGAGCCACAGTCCACAGGGGACGCTTTCGGGCGGTCACGAAGGGCTCACAGGTAAGGCAAATCTGGTGTGTCGCGAAAGCCACTTCCGGGACGTCTGGTGTCCTGAAAGTGGCTTTCGCGACACGAACCGCGGGCCCGTCGCCACACCAGCCCCAGTGTCACCGGGTCGGCAGGTAGCGAAGGGCCCCTTCACTACCCTCAAGGTAGGCGAGGAGGCCTTCACGGACCGATGCGCACCCGACCTCGACGTCGCGATTGCCTCGCCCCTCGAGAGAACCCGGCCCCGGGCGTTCATGCCGTCACGTAGGTTGGAACCGTGACCGAGCCACGGAAACCGATCGTCGAAATGCCGCTGCGCGTGCGCTACCACGAATGCGACGGGCAAGGCATCGTCTTCAACGCGCACTACCTCGCCTATGTGGACATGGCCATGTTCGAAGTGGAGAAAGTCCTCTTCGGCTCACACCAGGAAGCGCTGGCCCGCGGTGTCGACGTCGTCGTCGCCGAATCCAACCTCCGCTACCGCGCGCCCTGCAGCTACGACGACGAACTGGTCGTGGCCGTGTACCTGGACCACCTCGGCACGACCTCGCTGGTCATCGACTTCGAGATCACCCGCGACGGCGACCTGTGCACCGAAGTGAAGACCCGGTACGTCTTCGTCGACCCGAAGACGCTCAAGAAGGCGGCGCCACCCGCGTCGGTGCGCGAGGTGTACGCCGCCCTCCTGCCCGCTCAGGCGGACTGAACGCCGGGCCGCCGGTCTTCGACGACGTAGCTGGCGCGCGTGCTGATCGGCGCGCCGGGTGTGTTGACGAACGGAACCACCCGGAAGTCGCTCCGCCAGCGCTGCCGGTTGACGTTGACCCGGACGTACCCGCGCTGGCTGTTGAAGAACTTCATGTGCGGGTTGGCCTTCAGCAGATTCTCACCGCCGGGCGTCATGTCGGCGCCGTTGCCGCCGCTGGTGATCGACGTCCCGACGAACTCGCTCGCCACGGTGGGCGAATCCGGGTCGGCGAAGTCGCGCTTCAGGTCCCAGGCGTAGTTCTGGTGCCTGTCGCCGGTGATGACCACCAGGTTCCGCACCCCGCGGTCCTGCGCGGCGGCGAGCACGCGGTCGCGGTCGGCGACGTAGCCGTCCCACGGGTCGAGGTAGACGTTCGTCGCCTCGCCCGCGTCGGTGTCGGTCTGGCCCATCGGTGCCTGGTTGCCGAGGATCTGCCACCGCGCGCGGGACCGCGAGAAGCCGTCGAGCAGCCAGTTCCGCTGCTCCGAGCCGAGCAGCGTGCGGTTCTCGTCGAACCGTTCGGTGCAGTTCGCCGACTGGCCGTCCCCGCACGGCTGGTCGTCGCGGTACTGGCGGGTGTCGAGCATGGTGAAGTCGGCCAGCGTGCCGTAGCTCAGCCGCCGGTGGAGACGCGCGTCCGGCCCCTTCGGCAGCTGTGCGATGCGGTACGGCAGGTGCTCGTACATCGCCTGGAACGCCTCGGCACGCCGCTGCCGGAACACCGCGCGGTCCTGGTCCGGTTCCTTGTCGATCTGCGAGATGTCGCCCGCCCAGTTGTTCTCCACCTCGTGGTCGTCGTTGACGTGGATCCACGGGAAGGCGGCGTGCGCGGCCATCAGCGGCGCTTCGGATTTGTAGAGCGCGTACTGGAGCCGGTAGCGGGCCAGGTCGAAGGTCTCGCCCTTGAACTGCGGCCCCACCGGCGTCCCGCGGCCGACACCCGTGACGCCGCTTTCGTAGAGGTAGTCACCGAGGTGCACGACGAGGTCGAGGTCCTCCGCCGCCATGTGGTCGTACGCGGTGAAGTGCCCCGCCTCCCAGTTCTGGCAGGACGCGAACGCGAAGTTCAGCTCGCGCGGCGACGACCACGCGACCGGAGCCGTCCGGGTGCGGCCGACCGGAGAGATCTCGCCACCCGTGCGGAAACGGTAGAAGTACTCGTGGTCCGGCGCGAGGCCGTGGACCTCCGGGTGCACGGAGTGACCGAGTTCGGGCGTGGCGACCACGGAGCCGCGGCGGATCACGGCGCGGAAGCGCTCGTCGAGCGACACCTCGTACTCGACTCGGACCGGCGTACGCGGCATACCTCCGAAGCCGTCGGCCTCGTAGGGCTTCGGCGCGAGCCTGGTCCAGAGCACGACACCGCCGGGCAACGGGTCACCCGACGCGACACCGAGGGTGAACGGGTTACCGGCACCGCTCGCGAGCGGCATCGCGCCGGCGGCGTTCCAGGCACCGGTCCCCAGCAGGACTGCGGCCGCGCCGGCGGAGCCATATCCGAGGAAGCGACGCCGCGACAGGGGGTGAGGGAGCGAAGGCATGAAGCCCTCCTGTGGTGGGATGGTCACGGGCGGGCCTCATGCTCGTCCGGCTTTATGGCCACCCGGCCGCGCTCAGGCGAAGCGCCCGTGAACGAAAGACGATCAACCCTCGTGTTCCGCATCCTGTTCTACCGCCCCGAAATCCCGCCCAACACGGGTAACGCGATCCGCTTGACCGCGAACACCGGCTGCGAACTCCACCTGGTGGAGCCGCTCGGTTTCACGCTGGAGGACAAGCAGCTGCGGCGAGCCGGGCTCGACTACCACGACCTCGCGCGCGTCCATGTGCACGCGGATCTCGACGCGGCCTGGGCGGCCTTGCTGCCCGCCCGGGTCTTCGCGTTCAGCGCTTCGGCGACGCGGCTGCACACAGACGTCGCGTACGAGCCCGGGGACGTCCTGATGTTCGGGCCGGAGTCGGCCGGGCTGCCCGCGGAGGTGCAGGAGTCCGCCCAGGTGACCGACCGGGTGCGGCTGCCGATGCTGCCGTCGAGCCGGTCGTTGAACCTGTCGAACACCGCGGCGATCAGCGTCTACGAGGCTTGGCGGCAGAACGGCTTCGCGACTCCGTAGCTCCCGGCTCTGGCGCACCGCTGATGTCCCGAAAGCCACTTTCGGGACATCAGACGTCGCGAAAGTGGCTTTCGCAACGCGCGGTCGCCGACCACTCTCGGGCCAGACCGCTAAGGCAGTCTCTGCCCCAAGAACAGCGAGGCGGCGGCACCGATCATCAGCACCAGCGTCCCCAGGATCACCCAAGGCCGGCTCGCGTCGGCGTCCTTGAGCTCGTAGCCGATCTGCTCACCGAGGTCGTCGTACACGCGTTTCAGCTCTTCGGCGCTGGCGGCCTTGTAGAAGTCGCCACCCGAAAGCCGCGCGATCTCCTCCAGCGACTCGACGTCGACCTTGACTTCCTGCGGTTTGCCGTCGATGTCGACCGAACCGTGCGTGGTCCCGAACGCGATCGACGAGATCGGCACTTGAGCCTGCTTCGCCGCCTGCGCCGCCGTGTAGCCGCCTCGCGGGGCGTACAGGTCGTCCGGAACGGTCTGCTTGCCGTCACTCATCAGGACGATCCGGGCGGGAGGCGGGCCTTCCGCGCCGCCCACGATCGCCGAGAAGCTCTCGATCGACTGCAACGCGGCGAAAATCCCTTCACCGGTGGCCGTCGACTGCGCCAGCTTGAGATTGTCGATCGCCTTCACCACACCGCCGCGGTCGGTGGTCGGCGCGACCAGCACGGTCGCCGTCCCCGCGAAGGAGATCAGCCCGAGGTTCACGCCAGGCGTCATGTTCTGCGCGAACGAACGCGCCGACTCCTGGGCCGCCTTCAGCCGGGTCGGGGCCACGTCGGTCGCTTCCATCGACAGCGACGTGTCGATCACCAGCATCACGGTGGCCCGGTTGCGGGGCACCTTCTGCTCGGCCGTCGGCCCGGCGAGCGCGACGGTGAGCACCAGCAGCGACAGCACGATCAGGAGGGCGGGAACGTGCCGCACCCACCCCTGGCTCTTCGGCGCGACCTTCTCCAGCAGTTCCAGATTGGCGAACCGCATGGTGCGCTTGCGCCGCGCGCGCTGGGAAAGCACGTAGCCCACGGCCACCGCGGCGACCGCCAGCAGCAGCAGGAACCACCATGGCGAGGCGAATCCGGTGAGGCTCACGCGACACCACCGGACCAGCGGCGCTTGCGGGCCACCACGAACCGGACCATGTCCGCGATCCAGTCCGAATCGGTGCGCAGCACCAGATGCGCGGCACCGGCCCGGCGCAGCGCGGCCGCGACCTCCTGCCGGTGAGCGTGCGCCGCGGCGCCGAATTCCTTGCGCAGCAAGGCCGAAGCGTGCACTTCGCGCTGTTTCCCTGTCTCCGGGTCGGCCAGCACGACGGTGCCCACGTCGGGCAGGTCGATGTCGCGCGGGTCGAGGACTTCGATGGCGATGAGATCGTGGTGCCCGCCGAGCGCGCGCAACGGCCGCTGCCATTCGGTGTCACCGAGGAAATCGGAGATCACGACGGCCAGCCCGCGACGGCGGGGCGGGCGGCGCAGTTTTTCCAGCGCCGCGGCGAGATCCCCGCGGACACCTTCCTCGGCGCGCGGAGTCTCGGCGATCTTGCGGACCAGCCCTCGCGCGTGCGGGAGCCCGCCGCGCGCCGGGATCCGCGTGATGCTGCCCGCCCCATTGGAGACGAGCGCGCCGATCCGGTTGCCGCCACCGCCGGTCAGATGGGCGACCGCGGCCGTCGCGCAGACGACCAGGTCGCGCTTCTCGCACAGCGCGGTACCGAAGTCGAGGCTCGCGGACACGTCCGCCACCAGCCACGTCTCCAGTTCGCGGTCGGCGACGGTCTCCCGGATGTGCGGGCTCGTCGTCCGCGCGGTGACGGCCCAGTCCATGCGGCGGACGTCGTCACCGGGCTGGTACGGCCGGGCCTCCCCCGGTTCCGAACCGGGACCCGGCACCAGGCCGAGGTGGTTTCCCTGCAGCAGACCGTCGAGACGGCGGCGCACGTCGAGTTCGAGCGTGCGCAGGCCCGCCTCCATCCGCTCCCCGCGGAGTACCGGCGGAGCCCAGGAAGGACGTTCGCCCTTCTCGTTCTTCACGCTTCCCTACCTGACCGGTGCGCCGGCCGGGACCGGGCCGCCCTGTCCGGCGCCGCCCTGCGGACGGGCCGAGACCTGCGGCAACGGCACGGTCTGCAGCACCCGCGTGATGATGTGGTCGATGGGCACGCCGTCGGCCAGCGCGTCGTAGGACAGCACGAGCCGGTGACGCAGCACGTCGGGAACGACGTCGACGACGTCCTGCGGCAGCACGTAGTCCCGGCCGCGGACCAGTGCCAGCGCACGGGCCGCGGCGATGATGCCGAGGCTGGCGCGCGGCGAGGCGCCGTAGGACACCCAGCCCGCGACGTCGGCCAGGCCGTGGTCGTTCGGAGTACGGGTGGTGAGCACGAGCCGGACGACGTAGTCGACCAGCGCGTGGTGCACGAAGACCTGCGAAGCGACGTTCTGCAGCCGGACCAGTTCGGCCGGGGTCAGCACCTCTTGCGGGGTGGGCGGGGTGACGCCCATCCGGTAGATGATCTCCCGCTCCTCCTCGGCCGTCGGGTACTCCACGACGATCTTGAAAAGGAAGCGGTCACGCTGTGCCTCGGGAAGCGGGTACACACCCTCGTTCTCGATCGGGTTCTGCGTGGCGAGCACGAGGAACGGGTCGGGCATCGGGAAGGTCTGGCCGCCGATGGACACGTGCCGCTCGGCCATCACCTCGAGCATCGCCGACTGCACCTTCGCCGGCGCGCGGTTGATCTCGTCGGCGAGCACGAAGTTCGCCACCACCGGGCCGAGTTCGACGTCGAACCGTTCGGCGCCCTGTCGGTAGATCCGGGTGCCGAGGATGTCGGCGGGGACGAGGTCCGGGGTGAACTGCACCCGCGAGAACGAACCGCCGACCACGCGCGCGAAGGTCTCGACGGCGAGGGTCTTCGCGACACCGGGAACGCCTTCGAGCAGGAGGTGTCCCCTGGCCAGCAGACCGACCAGCATCCGCTCGACCAGCCTGTCCTGGCCGACGATGATCCGCTTGACCTCGAACACGGTCCGCTCAAGCAACTGGGCGTCCCGCGCCGGCGTTCCGGGCTGCTGCTGCGCGCCGTCGGCGTAGCCGGGCTCGGTCACTGTGCCTCCTGTGTTCCCCGCTTGCGTACATGCGTCCGGATGTGACCGTAGTGGTCGGTGACACAGCCGTTCGTGACGGTAGCCAACCCGATCAGCGGTATGACGGCTGTGAAGCTCTAGGAGAGCCGGTCCAGATCTTCCGGCGTGTCGATGTCGTCGCTTTCGCCCGGCTCCTCGGGCACCTCGACGATCTCCAGTCCACCCAGCGTCCGCCGCAGCGACGCGTTCTCCACCGTCTCCGGCAAAGCCGAGCGCAGTGCCTCCGCGCGCCATGCGCCGAGCAGCCACTGCCGCTCCCCCGAGGCGTCGACCAGCACCGCACCCGCAGCCGTGCCGATCCCGGCCAGCAGCCGGTCCACAGTGGACTTCCGGACGCCCGCGAGATCACCGGCCAGCACCACGACGAGCTCGGTGCGCACCACCGCGAGCCCGGCGGCCAGCGCGGCCACCGGTCCCGTTCCCGGCGAGGACTCCCGGGTCCAGACGACGTCGCCGAATCCCGGCCGTTCCGGGCCGACGACGATCACCGGATCGGCGTCCGCGAGCGCGGCCAAAGCCCTGGCCAGCAACGGTTTCCCGCCGACGGGAAGCGCGGGTTTGTCCACACCGGACAGGCGACGCGCGGCGCCGCCCGCCAGCACGATCCCCGCGAAGGGCACGCTCAGCCGATCAAGCGGGTCGCGTACGGCATGATGCCGCCGTAGCGCACCGGCGCGATGCGGACACGCAGGCCCGACTGCGGCGCCTCGACCATCTGCCCGTTCCCGAGGTACATCGCGACGTGGTGGATGCCCCGCGCGCTGCCGCCCCAGAAGAGCATGTCGCCGCGGCGCATCTGCGAGAGCGGCACCTTCCGCCCGGCGTTGTACTGGTAGCCGCTGTAGTGCGGGAGCGACTTCACCCCGGCGAACGCGTAGATCATCAGGCCCGAGCAGTCGAAACCGATCTTGTTGTAGTCGCCGTAACGGTCCGCCGTGCCTCCGTCGCGGATACCGCGGGTCGGGCCGGACGTGTTGCCACCGCCCCAGGCGTACACCACTCCGAGCTGGGACAGTGCCCGCCGGACCACGGCTTCGACGCTCGCCCCGGCCGGGGCCGACTGGACGGGCCTGGCCGTCGGACGGCCACCGCCACCTTGGCTGGGGCTGGGCCTCGACGCGGCGAGAGCGGCCTGACGGGCACGCTCTTCATCCTCGCGGGCCTTCTGCGCCTTCCAGTCCTCGTAGCGCTGCCGCTGCCCCTGCAGGCCGCTGACCTTCTGCTGAGCTTCGAAGAGCTGCTTCTCGACGCTTGCCTTGTCGGCTTCGAGCTTGTCGTTCTGCGCGGCTTGGGTGTCCTGCGCGTGCTGCGCGGCGCTCTGGGCGTTGTCGGCCTCGTGCTTGGCCGCCTCTGCCGCGCGCTTGCGCTCCTGCGCGATCTCCAGCTTCTTGCGCGCGGTCGCGTCCTTGTTGGACTTGTCCGTCTGCGCGCGCTTCATCGTGTCGAGCGCGTTGAGCCTGCTGCCGCCGACCGCGTCGAGCATCTGGGCGCGGCCCAGCAGCTCCTTCGGGCTGTTGGCCGTCAGGTACGCCGAAACCGAGCCGATCGTGCTGCCCTGCTGGAAGCTGGCGGCGGCGAACCGGTCGAGGTCCGCACGGGCCTTGTCGATGGCGGCCTGCGCCGCGTCGGATTCGGTGCGCGCGGACTTCGCGTCACGATCGGCCTGCGCGGCTTCGTCCTGCGCGGTCTCCGCGTCGACCCTCGCCTTGTTGGCCTCTTCCATCTTCAGCTCGACGTCGTCGTTGAGCTGAGCGAGCTTCGACTCGGCCTGGGCCAGCTGGTTCGTGAGCCTGCCGACGTCACCCGCCTTGGCGTTGGCCTCGGCCTTGCTGGAGTTGATCTCGGAGTCGCTGGGGTTCGGCGGCGGCGGCGGTACCGCGATGGCGGTACCGGTCACCCCGAGCAACAGGGCGATTCCCAGCGCGCCGATGGTCGTGCCACGGCGGGCACCGGCCCCAGACCCGGTTTCACCACGCACGATCCACCCACCTCCCGATCTTGAACAACGACCTCACTGTGCCACTGCCGTCACAGCATTACCAGAAGCACCACCAGGAACTTACACACCGTAGGCACCATTTCCCCTCAACGGGGGACGAACAGACGAACGCTTCGTCACTCGAACGGCCGCAGGTGGATGAGACGTTCCTGACGCGCGTGTCGGCTTGCCAGGTAAAAAGGACGGGCGTACTGTTTGAAGAGACGAACGAGGTGTGCCATCCCGCGTCCGGACCTACGGTGGGGGTGCGCAAGACTCGCTCCCGGCCGACCCGAACGGCCTGGAGAACTCACCGAACTGACCCGCCACTGGAGTTAGAAGTGACCGCACCCGCCAGCAAGGACAGCTTCGGCGCCAAAGACACGCTGAAGGTGGGCGACGCCTCCTACGAGGTGTTCCGCCTGAACAAGGTCGAGGGCTCCCAGCGCCTTCCCTACAGCCTGAAGATCCTGCTCGAGAACCTGCTGCGGACCGAGGACGGCGCGAACATCACCGCCGACCACATCCGCGCGCTCGGCAACTGGGACGCCAAGGCCGACCCGTCGATCGAGATCCAGTTCACGCCCGCCCGCGTGATCATGCAGGACTTCACCGGCGTGCCCTGCGTCGTCGACCTCGCCACGATGCGCGAGGCCGTCACCGACCTCGGCGGCGACCCGGACAAGGTCAACCCGCTCGCCCCCGCAGAGCTGGTCATCGACCACTCCGTGATCATCGACGTCTTCGGCCGCGCCGACGCCTTCGAGCGCAACGTCGAGATCGAGTACGAGCGCAACCGCGAGCGCTACCAGTTCCTTCGCTGGGGCCAGGGCGCCTTCGACGAGTTCAAGGTCGTCCCGCCGGGCACCGGCATCGTCCACCAGGTCAACATCGAGCACCTCGCGCGCACGGTGATGTCCCGCAACGGCCAGGCCTACCCCGACTCCTGTGTCGGCACCGACTCGCACACCACCATGGTCAACGGCCTCGGCGTGCTGGGCTGGGGCGTCGGCGGTATCGAGGCCGAGGCCGCCATGCTGGGCCAGCCGGTCTCCATGCTCATCCCGCGCGTCGTGGGCTTCAAGCTCACCGGCGAGATCCCGACCGGCGTGACCGCCACCGACGTCGTGCTCACCATCACCGAGATGCTGCGCAAGCACGGTGTGGTCAGCAAGTTCGTCGAGTTCTACGGCGAGAGTGTCGGCGCGGTGCCGCTGGCCAACCGCGCCACCATCGGCAACATGAGCCCGGAGTTCGGCTCCACCGCGGCGATCTTCCCGATCGACGAGGAGACCGTCCGGTACCTCAAGCTCACCGGCCGCTCCGAGGAGCAGGTCGCGCTCGTCGAGGCCTACGCCAAGGAGCAGGGTCTCTGGCACGACCCGTCGCACGAGCCGGAGTACTCCGAGTACATCGAGCTGGACCTGTCGACGGTCGTCCCGTCGATCGCCGGCCCGAAGCGCCCGCAGGACCGCATCGAGCTCACCGATGCGAAGAACTCGTTCCGCAAGTCGATTCACGACTACGTCGGCGGCGAAGAGGTCCCGCACACCAACGTGGACGAGGCCGTCGAGGAGTCCTTCCCGGCCAGCGACCCGGCCGCCCTGTCGTTCAAGGACGAGGGCGCGGTCGACATCCAGTCGGCGGCGAACGGCCACAGCGGCCGCCCGACCAACCCGGTCAAGGTCAGCACCTCCGACCGCGGCGAGTTCATCCTCGACCACGGCGCCGTGGTGATCGCCTCGATCACCTCCTGCACCAACACCTCCAACCCGTCGGTCATGCTCGGCGCGGCGCTGCTCGCCCGGAACGCGGTCGACAAGGGCCTCGCGGTCAAGCCGTGGGTCAAGACCTCGATGGCGCCGGGTTCGCAGGTCGTCACCGACTACTACGACAAGGCCGGCCTCTGGCCGTACCTGGAGAAGCTGGGCTACCACCTGGTCGGCTACGGCTGCACCACGTGTATCGGCAACTCCGGCCCGCTCTCGGACGAGATCTCCGCGGCGATCCAGGAGAACGACCTCACCGCGGTTTCGGTGCTCTCGGGCAACCGGAACTTCGAAGGCCGCATCAACCCTGACGTGAAGATGAACTACCTCGCGTCGCCGCCGCTGGTCATCGCGTACGCGCTCGCCGGCACGATGGACTTCGACTTCGAGACCCAGCCGCTCGGCCAGGACTCCGAAGGCAACGACGTCTTCCTGAAGGACATCTGGCCGTCGGCCAAGGAGATCCAGGAGACCATCGACTACGCGATCACGCAGGAGATGTTCACCAAGGACTACGCCGACGTCTTCGACGGTGGCGAGCGGTGGAAGTCGCTGCCCACCCCCGAAGGCAAGACCTTCGACTGGGACGCGGAGTCCACCTACGTCCGGAAGCCCCCGTACTTCGAGGGCATGCAGGCGGAGCCCGCCCCGGTCACCGACATCTCCGGCGCGCGCGTGCTGGCGAAGCTGGGCGACTCGGTCACCACCGACCACATCTCCCCCGCCGGCGCGATCAAGCCGGGCACCCCGGCCGCGCAGTACCTGACCGAGCACGGCGTGGAGAAGAAGGACTTCAACTCCTACGGCTCGCGTCGCGGTAACCACGAGGTCATGATCCGCGGCACCTTCGCGAACATCCGGCTGCGCAACCAGCTGCTGGACGACGTGCAGGGCGGCTACACCCGCGACTTCACCCAGGACGACGCCCCGCAGGCGTTCATCTACGACGCGGCGCAGAACTACGCGGCGCAGGACATCCCGCTGGTCGTCCTGGGCGGCAAGGAGTACGGCTCCGGTTCGTCCCGTGACTGGGCGGCCAAGGGCACGCGCCTGCTGGGCGTGCGCGCGGTGATCACCGAGTCGTTCGAGCGCATCCACCGGTCGAACCTGATCGGCATGGGTGTCATCCCGCTGCAGTTCCCGGCGGGCGAGTCGGCCTCGTCGCTCGGCCTCGACGGCACCGAGACGTTCGACATCTCGGGCATCACGAAGCTGAACGACGGCGAGACCCCGCGCACGGTCCACGTCACCGCGACGAAGACCGACGGCACCAAGGTGGAGTTCGACGCGGACGTCCGCATCGACACCCCGGGTGAGGCGGACTACTACCGCAACGGCGGCATCCTGCAGTACGTCCTGCGGAAGATGACCAAGGCGTAAGCACGGCAAACGAAGGCCCCTTTCCCCGCACTTCGGGGAAAGGGGCCTTCGTCGTTCTTCGGTACCGTGCGGGTATGACCACGGGGAGAGTTCAGGTCGAAAACGGCGAATTGGCGTACGAGGTCCGGGGCGACGGCGATCCGGTGATCCTGCTGCACGGCGGGATCCTCGACTCCCGGATGTGGGACGCCGAGATGACGGCGCTTGCACCACACCACACCACCGTCCGGTACGACGTGCGCGGACATGGCGAGTCGTCCACGCCGACGCAGCGGTTCAAGCACTACGAGGATCTCCGCGAGCTGATGGCCGCGCTGGGCCTCCCCCGCGCGTCGCTGGTCGGGTTGTCCGGCGGCGGGCGGATCGCGGTCGACTTCGCGCTGACCTACCCGGATCTGGTCGAGAACCTCGTACTCGTCGCCACCGGGCTCAGCGCGATGGTGACGAAGGATCCTTTCGTCTTGGAACAGAACAAGAAGCTCGAGGAGGCCGGCTCCAGGGGCGATCTCCCCGGCGCCATCGAATGCATCCTGCGCATGTGGGTGGACGGGCCGCGGCGCGCACCCGCGGACGTCGATCAGCGAGTCCGGCGGCTGTGCCAGGAGATGTACACGCAGACGGTCGTGCGGCACGGACTCTCCGGCTTCACGCTGATGGACGAACTTCGGGCCGTCGAACGTCTTGGCGAGCTGACCTCGCGCACTCTGACCTTGGTGGGAGATCTGGATTCCTCGGACATCCTGGCCATCGCCTGCCGGATCGAAAGCGAAGCACGCGACGCCCGGAAACTGGTCGTCCCCGGGGTCGCGCACATGATCAATCTGGAGAAACCCGCCGAGTTCTCGCGGACGGTGCTGGATTTCCTGGCCTGCTCGTGAGTGGTAAGGACGGTTCTAACCGTCTGTCCTGTTTCAGGACTTCGTGAACAGATGTGTTTCAGGACTTCGTGAACGGTTTCTGGTTGGTGAGACGTTGGTAGCGTACTGAGCGGTTGAGTGTGAGCTGGTGGGTGACCGTGTCGCCGATCATGATGGTGATGCGGTCGCCTTGCCAGAACACGGTCGCGGTGTGGCCTGCCCAGCGTCGGCCGAGGACGATGGAGCAGCCGGAGAACGCGATGACGCCGGTGGCGGATATCGGCCGCTGGGTGGTGCCGCTGGGGGCTTGCCGGTTGGTGGATGGCGCGGTTTTGGGGCTGGCGTCGTAGCGTTGCTGCGGGGTCTGGCCGTCGAGGCTCTGGTGCCGTCGCTGGGTGTTGTAGGTGTGCCGGTATTGGTCGAGAAGGTGTTGCAGGGCAACGAGGTTCTCGGCTGGGGGTCGTGCGGCGAGCCACTTTTGCAGGGTTTGGTGGACGCGTTCGTTCTTCCCGCAGGTCTGCGGGTGATAGACCGAGGAGGCGATCGTGGTGACACCCTCTCCGGCGAGGTGGCGTTCCAGCTCGACCATGAGGCCACGGTGCTTGCCGGAGAAAGCCAAGCCGTTGTCGGAGAGCACTTTCACCGGTACTCCGTAGCCGGCGAAGGCCTGCTGCAACGCCGCCCAGGTGTCAGCACTGTTCTCGCTGGCCGCGGCGTAGGTGCCGACGTCGAGGCGGGAATGGTCGTCGAGGATCTGGATGATGCAGACCTTCTGCCCATCGGCCAGGTAGTACTCCATGCCATCGATCTGCCAGCACCCGTTGGGGTCGGCGTATTCGAACCGGCGCCTCGTGCGGGGCCTCTTTCGCGGCTCCGGGGTGATCTGGCCGCGATCACGCAGGATCCGGTAGATCGCCGACCGTGACGGCAACGGCTCGAACCCGGCGTCTTCCAGCCGCCAGTGGATCGAGATCGGCCCGTTGTCCCAGCCCTCGTCCTCGAGCTCTTTGCGGGCCCGCAGCACCGCCTCGGCCACTTCCGGCCCGAACGCGGTCGGATGGTGACGCGGAGCGGTGCTGCGGCGGATGAACCCATCCACGCCCTCGGCTTTGAACCGGGTCACATACTTGTGGAACACGCCCCGGGAGATGCCGCGGTCACGGCAGAACCCCGAAATGTTGATCTTCTCGCCCGCGGCGACCCGCGCAACCGCGGCGACGAACTCAGGATCCATCGAAAACCCTGTACTGCCCATCGCCGGATGATCACCACAAACACCCTGGTCATCACGCCGACAGGCCGGTCAGTGTTCACGATGTCCTGAAACATCAACTGTTCACGATGTCCTGAACTCAGACAGACGGTTCTAACCGTCCTTACCACTCACGAGGTCGTCTTCCCGGTGTTCCGGGCGGCGGTCGACGACGCGGCCGAGCGGGCGCAACAGCACGTTGACCCCGACGATCACCACGGTCCCGGCGAGCGCGACGACGTAAAGTCCCGCTCCCGCAAGGGATCCGACGGCAGCCGAGCACCACAGGGTGGCCGCGGTGTTGAGCCCGCGCACGTTCAGCCCGTCCCGCAGGATCACCCCGGCGCCGAGGAAACCGATACCGGAGACGATCTGGGCGGCGACGCGCGTCGGGTCGGCGTCACCGCTGGTGTTCAGCCCGCCGAAACCGTGGGCGGACAACAGGACGAAGAGGGTCGCGCCGACGGCGACGAGGGCGTTGGTGCGGAGTCCGGCCATCCGGGCGCGGTACTGGCGCTCGATGCCGATGACGGCGCCGAGACCGACGCCGGTGCCGACCCTGAGCAGCATTTCGAAGGTGTTCATGATTCCGGCTCTTTTCTGGCGTGCGTACACAAAGCCAGACAGGGAAAGGAGACCGGAGCAGGTCAGCGCACCGCGCACACGGGTGAACGGCGACCACGTCCGGTCGGTCCAGAACTGTCTTCCGGCATGTGCCGCTCACCTCGCTTTCGTACTCGATCGGTGATGATCAACCTTCGAGACTGTACCACCGGACGAGCCGAGCACGGCGTGGATCGTGTCACGCAGCCAGCGCTGGGCCGGGTCGGCGTCGAGCCGCGCGTGCCAGAGCTGGCAGACCTCGATGGGAGGGAGATCCGCGGGGATCGGGAACCAGCGGATGCCGAGCGACCGGCCGTACTGTTCGGCGAGCCGCTGGGGCGCGAGCCCGATGTAGTCGCTCGACGCGACCAGGAACGCGGCGACGGCGGAGGTGGGGACGACCGCCGCGACCCGGCGCTGGAGACCGGCCGCCTCGAGCACGTCGTCGAGCGGTCCCCTGCCCCGGCCGCGCCGTGACGCGGAAACGTGCGGATACCGGCAAAGCTGCCTCAGCGTCGGACGGCGCACATCGCCGAGCGGGCCGTCCGCCCTGACGATCGCGACCACTCGTTCGTTGTACAGCAGCGTCGAACGGATGTCGGGCGCGGCGATGCCGCCCGCGCCGATGTCCAGATCCACGGAACCATCCCGCAAGGCCTCGGTGCTTTCGCTCCCCTCGGCGACGAAACGCAGGACGACACCCGGCGCGACCGCGGCGGTCGCCTCGGCGGCGGCCGTCACCAGTGTCGCGGCGACACCGTCGTTGATGCGGATGGTGAAGGTGCGTTCGAGGTCGCCGATCGCCAGTTCGCGGTCGGCACTGATCAGGGCCGACGCCTCGTCGAGCAGGGATCGCACCCGTGGGGCCGTCCGGAGCGCGAACGGCGTCGGCACCATGCCTC
Organism: Amycolatopsis sp. TNS106; assembly: GCF_019330265.1. Lineage (NCBI taxonomy): Bacteria > Bacillati > Actinomycetota > Actinomycetes > Pseudonocardiales > Pseudonocardiaceae > Amycolatopsis > Amycolatopsis sp. TNS106. The sequence continues at coordinate 2,161,859 of NZ_CP024972.1, forward strand.
GGCCGGCGCGCACCAGGATCGGGTCACCCATGGCCCGCCGCAACCGGCCGAGCGCCCGGCTGGCCGCCGGGATCGACAGATGCAGCCTTTCGGCCGCAGCTGTCACGCTGCCCTCCCGTAGCAACGCGTCGAACACGCGCAAAAGGTTGAGGTCCAGCTGGTCGGCCATGGTTGCATCGTACGCAACTCTAGGTTGCCAAAGTTGCGTCGCACGAAGAACCGGCAGGCCCATAGCGTCGAGGACATGCCACTCCGACTTCAAGTCCGCGACGTCCCCGAAGCCGCACCGGACCGGCGCGGCCTGCTCGCCGTCATGTGCGCCTGTGTCGTGCTCATGGTCGGCATGGTCGCCGCGATCAACCTCGCCGTCCCGATGCTGGCCGCGAGCGACCTCCGCCCGTCCGCGTCGGCACTGATCTGGATCGTCGACACCTACGTCGTCTTCTTCGCCTGTCTCGTGATCCCCGGCGGAGCGGCGGGCGACCGCTTCGGCCGCAAGGGCGTCCTGCTCGCCGGTCTGGCCCTGTTCGCGCTCGGCGCGCTGCTGTCGGCGCTCGCGCCGAGCGTGCCCTTCCTGCTGGCGGGCCGGGCGATCACGGGGATCGGGGCCGCCGCGGTGCTGCCCAACACGCTCGCCGTCCTGCTGCACGCCGTCCCTGCCCAGCGCAAGGGCATGACCATCGCGACCTGGGCCTCGATGACCGGGATCGGCGGTGTCCTGGGGAACGCCGGTGGCGGCGCGGTGCTGGCAGGCGGATCGTGGCGCTGGCTGTTCGCGGCCGCCGTCCCACTCTCCTTGGTGCTCCTCGCCCTGACCGCCCGGATCGCGCCGGTGTCCCCGCGGCACGACCGGCCGCTCAGTCCGCTCGGTGCCGTCCTGCTCGTCGGCGCGTCGGTCGCGTTGCTGCTCGGTATCGTCGAAGGCCCCGAAGCGGGTTGGGGCAGCCCACTCGTCCTGTGCGGATTCGCCGGCGCGGTCGTGCTTTTCGCCCTGTGGACGTTCGTGGAACTGAAGGCCGAACACCCGCTTCTCGATCCACGGTTGTTCAAGGTGCCCGCGCTGCGCAGTGCCTGTCTCGGCATGACCGCGATCTTCTTCGGGATGTTCGCGCTGTTCTACGTCAACGCGTCCTTTCTCCAGTACGGCAAAGGGTTCAGTGTGCTGCTGACCGGCCTCGGGATCATCCCGCTGACCGTCCCGGTCATCGTCGGCGCGAGGCACGCCGGCATCCTCGTCCGGCGCCTGGGTGTCGACGCCACGGTCGCCATGGCCTTCGTCTTCTGCGGCTGCGGCCTCATCGGACTGTCCACAAGCGACTCTTCGACGCCGTATCCGGGCTACGCGGCCTGGCTCGTGGTGACCGGCATCGGTGTCACGCTCGCCCTCCCGACGCTGTCCGCCGCGATCTCCGGTTCGCTGCCTCCCGCCCAGGCCGGGGTCGGCGCCGGGCTGCAGGCCACCACCAGGGAATTCGGCAGCGCGCTCGGTGTCGCGGTCATCGGCACCGTCCTCACCGGACGGTTCGTCGCCGCGCTGCCGTCCGATGTCCGAGCGGACCACGACCCGCACACCGTGGCGCAGGCGCTGGCGGCCGTACCCGGCCGCTCTCCCGAAGTGATCTCCGCGTTCGTCACCGCCGCGAGCACGGCGCTGCGGGTGATCGGCGTCAGTGTGCTCGCCCTCGGGGCGCTCGTCGTCCTGCAATCACGGCTTTCCCGTAACCCCAAGTAGAAGGAGCATTCCCATGCGGGTATTCATCACCGGGGCGACCGGCTGGATCGGCTCGGCCGTCGTGGACGAGTTGCTCGACGCCGGTCACGAGGTCACCGGCCTCGCCCGGTCCGACGCCTCGGCCGCCGCGCTCGACCGGAAGGGCGCCCGGATCCGCCGCGGAGACCTGGACGATCTCGACGGTCTCCGCGTAGGCGCCGAAGAGGCCGACGCCGTCATCCACCTGGCGAACAAGCACGACTGGAGCGACCCCGCCGAATCCAACCGGGCCGAACGGGCGGCCGTCGAGACCTTCGCCGGCACTTTGACGGGGACGGGCCGGGCCTTCGTTCTCGCCGCGGGCCTCTCCACCCTGGCCCGGGGGCGTCCCGCCACCGAGGCCGACCTCTCCCCCGCCGTCGGCCCCGAATCCCATCGTGGCGGCGCCGAGAACCTCGCGCTCGAATACGCGGAAAAGGGCATGCGGGTGATCAGTGCCCGGTTCGCGCCATCGGTGCACGGCGTGGGCGACCGCGGATTCCTCGCCGCCCTCGTCGCGGCCGCACGCGAGCACGGCGTCTCCGGCTACGTCGGCGACGGCGCCACGGCCTGGGCCGCCGTGCATCGCACCGACGCCGCCCGGCTCGTCCGGTTGGGGCTGGAAGGCGCACCCACCGGCACGCTACTCCACGCGGTCGCGGAAGAAGCCGTCACGACTCGGGAGATCGCCGAAGCCGTCGGGCGCACGCTCGGCCTTCCGGTGGTATCCGTGGCACCGGAGAACGCCACCGAGCACTTCGGCTTCGTCGGCCGGTTCTTCGCGCTCGACATGTCCGCGTCGAGCGCGCGCACCCGAGAACTCCTCAAGTGGACCCCGCACGGACCGAGCCTGGCCGAGGACATCGAAGCCGGCGCCTACGCCTGACCGAAAGGGAACACCATGTCCGAAGTGACCGCGTTCATGCTGGTGAAGACCACGACGGAGTGGCTCGGCCTCACCGTCGAGCAGCGGGTGGAGGCCTTCAAAACCGAGATCCTCCCGGTGATCGAGAGCAAGGTGAAGGGTGTCCGGTCCCGGTTCTTCGACACCGAGTTCTACTCCGCGCGAGTGACCGACGTGTGGGTGTGGGAAGCCGACGACCATCACTCGTACCAGTTGCTCGTCGAGGCGCTGCGTGAGACGCCCTTCTGGGACCGGTACTTCGACGTCGTCGACCTCCTTGTCGGGGTCGAGAACGCGTACGCGTCGAACTACGGTCTCGACGCCTACGCGAGCGTCAACGTCTGAAACCGGCGGGTGAGCCAGGCGCACCGGCGGCCGCGACCACGCCGAAGCCGGTGCCCTGGTTACCCACCCGGACGGCCTGGACGAGCAGTCGTCCGGCCTGTCCGGCCCTCCCCGTCCGGAACCCTAGGGCCGGGCATTGGGGACCGGTCCCCGGACGCCATGAAGGCCACCGCCGGGACGGTGGCCTTCATGGTCGTTCGCCTGGATCAGGCAGTGGTTTCGAACGGCTGGACGTTCGGCTGGAACACCTGGCCGTTGGCCGGGACCTTCAGATCGATCAGGTAGTCGGCCGTCACCTTGTCCACCCCGAGCGAGTCACCGAGGATGCAGTGCCCGAACGCGTCGACCGAGAGCAACCGGGCGTTGCCCAGCTGGTCGGCCATCCGCTTCGAGAACAGGTACTGGGTCGCCGGGTCGTAGTAGTTGCCGATGACCAGGACCGGGGTGTCGGTCTTGGCCTGCCACGGGCCGCGGTAGACGTCCGGCTTCTTGGCCGGCCACACCGGGCAGCCCGCGATATCCGAGAACGCCTGGTAGCGACCGAAAGTGGGCGATTCCTTCTCCCACTTCGCGGCGATCTCCGGGACCTTCTCCTGCTTGATCGTGATCTTCTTGTCCGAGCAGTTCACGGCGAAGTAGGAGTCGTCGCCGGTGTACGGGCTGTCCGGGTTCGCGTCCGCGCGCCCGTTCGCCCCCGAGCGCAGCACCTTCAGCTCGACGGCCTGCGCCGTCTGCGCCTGCGCGGCGGGCGGGTGGACGATGTTGTACAGCGCCTGCAGATCGTCGGCCAGCGGCGGGAACGACGTCGGCGAGTACAGCACCCCGGCCACCGTGCTGGTGAACGCGTTGATGTCGTAGCTGCTCCCGTCCGGCAGCTTGATCGGCTGCTGGCGCAGGTAGCCGCGGATCTCGTCGAACTTCTCCCGCGGCGTACCGCCGCTGAAGGAGCACTTCGGCCCGACCTGCGCGCACTTGCGCAGGAAGGCGTCCAGCGCGATCTCGAACCCGCGAGCGCGCTCGCGGTCGTACTGCACACCGTCGCTGGTGCGCAGCGCCGGGTCGACGTTGCCGTCGACGACGATCGCCCGGCTCTGCTTCGGGAACATCGACGTGTACGTCGACCCGATCAGGGTCCCGTACGAGAAGCCGACGAAGGTCAGCTTCTGGTCGCCGACGGCCGCCCGCATCTTGTCGAGGTCACGCACGACGTCCTTCGTGGACATGTGGTTCAGCAGCGCGCCCGCGTTGTTCTTGCAGAACTGGCCGTAGTCCCGGTACGACGCCAGCGTCCCGGAGATCTCCTGCCGGGTCAGCGGCACGGGGATCTGCCCGGAGAAGACGTCGTCCGCGTCTTCCTGCGTGGTGAAGCACTTGAGCGGGTTGCTGGCCCCGACCCCGCGCGGGTCGAACCCGATCAGGTCGAACCGGTCGAGCACCTGCGGCTGGAAGTAGTTCGCCGCGCCGATCGGCATCCGGAACCCGGAACCGCCGGGACCACCCGGGTTGAGGAACAGCGAGCCGACCTTCTTGTCGGGCGTCTTCGCCGCCCGCTTCAGCATCGCGATGTCGATGGTGCCGAGCGCCGCGTTGTCGTGGTCGATCGGCACACGATACCGCGCGCAGCTGTAGAACTTGGCCTGGTCGGCGGGAACACCGCGGATCTGGTCCGCCGTGCAGGTGCCCCAGTTCACCGGCGCCGTCACGCCGACCTGGGCGGCGGTCGGCCCGGCCTCCGGGGCGGCCACCGCCGTCCCGGACGTCCCGGTCAGCGCGGCGCCGGCCACGAGTGCCCCTACCAGTGCGAAACCGCGCACCGGCCTCCTTGTGGATCTCGGCAAAACGACTCCTCCCTCGGCTGGCGACGTGGTGGGCCACGTCGCTCGGCGCGCCGTCGACGTCACGGCGCGTAACACCAAGCGAGCCTCGCACAAGCCGGTAACCCAGTCACCGGCCGAAAGGATGGTACGAACCTATCGAGTGGTTGTCTTCAACGCGAAAATCGGTAACACACGGCGAGCGGCTTGCTCCTCCATGGAGTAACCGGGCCAGAACTCCAGCAGCAGTTTCCACATCGCTTCGTACTCGTCTCCGCGCAGTTCCCTGGCCCTGACCGGGATCTCCTTGCCCGCCAGCGCGACGACCGCGTCGGGATTCGACCTCAGGTTGTGCGTCCAAGCGGGATCGTTCGGCCTCCCCCAATTGGAGCCGACGAGCACGAAGCCTTCACCGTGCGGGAAGTAGAGGAGATTGGTACTGCGGGGCAGCCCGCTCTTGCGGCCCGTCGTGGTCAGGCGCAGGGAAGGGAGCCCGGCCAGCGCGACCAGGCTCACCTTCCCCTTGAAAAGCCGGTGGAGTCTCTTGTCCACCCAGATGATCCCGCCGGCGAGCCCCATCAGCCATGGTTTCGTGCCGAGCGCGCGGGCGAGCGACGTGAGAGGGTTAGTCACGGACAGATCTTGCCAGGCTCACCCCGAACCGCGATTCCGAGTCCGTCCACCATTTCTCCACCGAGAAACCGGCGTCGGCCAGTTCCGCGGCGATCCCCTCCCGCCGGAACTTCGCGGAGATCTCGGTGCGCACGTATTCTTCCTCGGCGAACTTCACCTGCAGTGCGGCGCCCGGGATGTCGACGGTCTGCGGCTCGCGGGCACGCAGGCGCATCTCGATCCATTCGTTCTCCTCGTCCCAATACGAGACGTGGTCGAACGCGGCCGGGTCGAAGTTCGCGCCGAGACCGTTGTTGATCACGCGGAGCATGTTGCGGTTGAACTCGGCGGTGACCCCCGCCGCGTCGTCGTACGCGCGTTCCAGGGTTTCCCGGTCCTTCACGAGGTCTGTCCCGAGGAGGAACCACTCCCCCTCGTCGAGCACCTCGCGGACCGAACGCAGAAAGGTGGCGCGGTCGGCGGGGAGGAAATTGCCGATCGTGCCGCCGAGGAAGACCACGAGCCGCGGCCGGTCGCCCGGCAGCAGGTCGAGATGCCGGGTGAAGTCGCCGACCACACCCCGGACCTCGAGGGACGGGTAGTCGGCCGTGATGGCTTCCGCGGCTTCGGCGAGCGCGGTCTCGGAGACGTCGAGCGGGACGAACTCCTTCAACGTGCCATGGCTCGTGAGCGCGTCGAGGAGAAGCCTCGTCTTTTCACTCGAACCGGATCCGAGTTCGACGAGGGTGTGCGCGCCCGAGCTTTCGGCTATCTCGCCACCGCGCGCGGCGAGGACTTCCCGCTCGCTCCGGGTCGGGTAGTACTCGGGGAGGGCGGTGATCTTCTCGAACAGTTCGCTGCCGCGTGCGTCGTAGAACCATTTGGGCGACAACCACTTCTGGTCCGCCTCCAGGCCGGCGCGGACGTCCGCGCGCAGCTGCTCGGTGATATCCGATTCGCTGTGGTGTACGTCGAGGTCGACTTCGGTCATCGTGCCTCAGGGCTCCGATCGGCTTCGAGGGGAAGGATTTCCACGCCCGCGCCGGTGACCCGGACGGCGTGGCGGTCGGGAACGGGAGTCCAGCCGGGATCGTCGTCGCACGGTTCCGACGCGACGAGCACACCGCCTCCGATGTCCCGATAGGACAGGGAATGCGTCCACGCGGTACCGATGAGCGTCCGGCCGTCGGTCAGCAGGAGATTGAGCCGCGAACCCGGCCCCGCCTCCTCGACCACTCCGGTCAGCCAGGTGACGGCCGCGAGCGGGTCTTCGCCCGCCTCCAGCCGCTCACTCAGCAACGCCCACAGCAGTATCGAATCCGTGGTCGCTTCCAACGTCAGCAGCCGGGTGATCGGCAGTTTCGCGGCGAGCTCGGACATCGAGTCAGGCCAGCCCCGCACCAGGCCGTTGTGGCTGAAGAGGTAGCCGCCGCCGGTGAACGGCGCGTTCGCCGCCTCGACCACGGGCATCCCCGTCGTACCGTTCCGGACCGCCGCCAGGAAAGCGTGCGACCGGACCGATCCGGCCAGTGCCGGCAGATCCCCGTCCGTCCACAAGGGAGCGGATCGGCGCAGCCGCAGCGGTTCGGAGCCGTCGGCGTACCAGCCGAGGCCGTACCCGTCCGCGTTGACCGAACCACCGCCCCGCATGTCACGGGGCGCGTAGGACTGCACGAGCAGCGAATGAGGGGCGTGAAAGAGCATCTCGGCGGGCGAGCGCGGCTCGCCGAGATACGCGAGGTGACGGCACATGCCCCTCAGGCCACCTCGCTCGGCCGCGCGTCCCGGGCACAGCGGAACCCGGAGAAGATCTGTCGCCGGATCGGGTGATCCCAGTTGCGGAACGTGCCACGGATCGCCGCGGCGTCCGTCCCGAACGAGCCACCACGCAGGATCCGGTAGTCCCCGCCGAAGAACACCTCCGAATACTCCTTGTAGGGGAATGCGGCGAATCCCGGATACGCTTCGAAGCCGCTGCTGGTCCACTCCCAGACGTCGCCGATCAGCTGGTGCACGCCCAGCGGCGAGGCACCCGCCGGGTACGCGCCGACCTCCGCGGGCCGCAGATGCCGCTGCCCGAGGTTCGCGTGGTCGGGAGTGGGTTCCTCGTCGCCCCAAGGGAACCGGCGCGACCGGCCGGTCGCCGGGTCGAACCGGGCGGCCTTCTCCCACTCCGGCTCGGTCGGCAGGCGACGCCCCGCCCAGGCGGCGTACGCCTCGGCCTCGTGGAAGGAAACGTGGACGACGGGCTCCGCGGCGGGCACCTTCTCGTAGACGCCGAACCGCGTCCGCCACCAGCCGTCCTGCTCCCGTTTCCAGAAGCGCGGCGCCTGGATGCCGTACTCGCTCCGGTACGCCCAGCCACGCTCGCTCCACCACTTCGGGTCTTCGTAGCCCCCGGAGTCGAGAAACTCGGCATACGCCCCACAGGTGACCGGTGCGGTGTCGATGAAGAACGCCTCCACCGCGACCTCGTGCGCCGGGCGCTCGTTGTCCAGCGCCCACGGCTCGGCCGAGGTGCCCATCGTGAAGACGCCGCCGGGTACGAACACCTCCGCGGGCAGTGGCCCGGACCGCGACGGCGGCGGCGCGGGCGCGTGCAGCACCGGATCGCCCTTGCGGAGCTGATGGGTGGCCAGCATCGTCTCGTCGTGCTGCTGCTCGTGCTGGGTGATCATGCCGAAGGCGAAGGCGTCTTCGGTGAGCCGCCTGCCTTGCAGCGGAACGGTTTCCAGGATGTCGAAGGATTTCTCCCTGACCTCGCGGACGTACTTGCGCGCCTCGTCCGGGCCCAGCAGCGGCAGCGCCGGACGATCCGCGCGGGCGTGCTGGAACGCGTCGTAGATGTCGTCGATGTCGGGCCGGAGCGCCTCCCGGCCGCCCACGTCGCGCACCAGCCAGAGCTCTTCCTGGCTGCCGATGTGTGCGAGGTCCCAGACCAGCGGCGACATCAGTTTCGAATGCTGGCGGACCAGGTCTTCGTCGTCCACGTCCGTCAGCGCGGCACTGCGCTCGCGGGCCCTGGTGAGCGCCTCGGCCGCGTGCGCCCGCAGGTCTTGCGGGCTCAGCGCGCGAAGCGGGTTGGTCTCGGTGCTTTCCACGCTCATGACTGGTGGCTCCTCGAACCGTGCACGAGGGACTGCACGCCCTCGCTGATCTCCGTGATGGTCTCCGGCGGCAGACCGGTGGTGCCGAGTTCGGCACAGCCGAGGTCCACCACCTTGCTCGCGACGGTGGCGATCGCCGGATCGGCCAGGCCGTACCGGGCCGCGCGTTCCCAGCCGCCCGTGACCGGTTCGCACAGTTCGAGCAGCTTGTCCACTGTGGACGGCCGGGCGAGCAGTGCGGCCAGCAGGGCGACCGGGTGCAGCCATCTGGCGGCGGGCTGGGCGTCCAGGTACCGGATCTCCAGATACCCCTGTGGACGGACCGGGGTGAAGAACGTCGTCAGGTGATAGGCCAGGTCTTCCTCGGTCGGCCTGTCGAGCCCGGCACCCTCGCCCCGCCCGTCGATCCAGTCGGCGAAGGTCAGGGAATCGGGCGCGTCCCAGCGGCCGTCACGGCCGGGAAGGACCATCAACGGCGTGTCGAGGATCCTGCGGGCCCACTCGCCCGCCGGATCCTTTCCCGGTTCCGCCGACCGGGTGCGGACCCGTTCCGTCTCCATCACGGCCAGCCAGCGCGCGGACGCGTGGCCGGTGTCGCGTCCGGCGTGGACCCGGGAGTTGGCGAAGGTGGCCAGCAGGGGCGGACCGAGCGCGTGGACGGCGGCCCAGCGGTCGGCCAGGTCGCCCGCCTCACCGGTGTCCACACAGACCTGCAGGCCGGCGGTGCTGCACATCATCGTCGCGCCCCCGGAACCCATGGGCGCGAAGCGGCGTTCCATCGCGGCGTAGCGCGGTGTGCCCAGTTTTCGGGCGGGGGCGCGATACCGGTCTATCCCGGAGTCCCCCAGGTACAGGCCTTGTGCGGCGAGAAGATTTTCGAGGTGGGCCAGATCGGCCGAGACGACGGCGTCCAGGTGGCGCAGCGTGGTCTGTGGTTGAGCGGAGATCTCCACCTGGCATCCGGGCTCGAGGCTCAGTGGTGAACCTGCCGGAAGCGGGAGGGCGGGGCTGTCGGGGCGCAGGGTCCGCGGCGTGTGCGGGCCGAGCGCGGTGGCGAGATCGTCGGGATCGAGAGGCCGGCCGGGCTCGTCGGCGTAGTGCACGGTGAATTCCAGCTCTACGCCGAGAAGTCTCGGTGGCCCGTGCTTGAAGCACACGGAAGCCACATACGCCTCGCCCTCGGCGCGGTCCGAGAGGACCTTCGCCGTCGCGTTCGACGCGCTCCCGGACTTCTCGGGGAAATCATGAACAGTAGTCATCTTTCCGCCGTCCAGTCGGTTGTCCGATAACTGAGATACCTTGACTTCGGACGCTACACGCGGGGTCCGACAAATTCAGGCCGGTTCTTGCGGGGCAGGATCCGACGACCACCTCTTAGGACCGGACGATTCAGGGCAAAGCGGGCTCCGTCCCCAGGCCCAGCGCGGCCGCCGCGTTGCGGACCGCCTCGATCACCAGCTGCAGGGCCGGCCGCCGTGACGAGGTCGTCCGATAGGCGATCGAAACCGTCCGGAGCAACGGTGTGGTCAACGCGACAACGTCGATCCCCGGTGGCCGGAGGCCGAGCCCGAGATCCGACACGAGGGTTACCCCGAGCCCCGCCCGGACCATCGCCATCGCCGTCGACTGCTCCTCCACCTCGTGGTTGATCTTCGGCTCGAACCCGTGACGGTGACACGCCGTGCGCACCGCGCGGCCGAAGTGACTCTTCGGGCTGGCGAGGATCCATGGGTGCTCGGCCAGTTCGAGCAGTGACGCGCTCCCCGCGGGGACGGCGCCGGCGGGTACCGCGGCGTGCAGCCGTTCGACCGCGATCACCGCGCGTTCCAGACCGGCGTCCCACGGCATCGGCGCGTCGGAGTAGTCGATCACGAACGACAGATCCAGTTCGCCGTCCCGGACGGCGTCGGCGGTGTCCTCGGGGGCGAGCTCCCGGGTCCGGACCTGGATCCCCGGATGTTCATCCGCCAGCGCGGCCAGCGCGTGCGGTAGCAGCCCCGAAGCGACCGACGCCCACACCCCGGCCATGAGCCGTACCGAAACGGTCTCCTGCGCCTCCTCCAAGGCCAGTGTCGCCCGCTCGACGGATCCCAGGATCTCCTCGGCGTGCTCGGTCAGCAACAGCCCCAGCTCGGTCAGCTGCACCCGTCTGCCGAAGCGTTCGAACAGCTTCGCGCCCACGTCCCGTTCCAGTTGCGCCAGCTGCTGCGATACCGCCGAAGCGGTGTAATGCAGCGAAGCGGCGGCCGCTGTGACCGTGCCGCGCCGGCTCAACTCGCGGAGCATCCTCAGGCGGTGCAACGAAAGCTCCATGACCCCAACGTAAACGGGTGCGGTCGCGGACGCCGGATGACGCGTTACACCAGTTTCTCTGCACGACATCGTTCAGATTCGGTAAATGGACGCCCGTGCCCGGCAGGGCGCACCCTCGGAAGTGCCGCAGGACGAACCCGAATCCCGAAGGAGGTGGCCGCATGGCCGCGAGGAACGCCGAACCGCTGATGAGGCTGATCTGGACCGACCCCGTCACCGGTGCCACCGGCTACCTCGTAGTGCACAGCCTGGTCTCCGGTATCGCGACCGGCGGGACCCGGATGCGCGCGGGCTGCACGATGTCGGAGGTCGAGGACCTGGCGAGGGGCATGGCGAACAAGACCGCGACCTTCGGCCTGCCGGTCGGCGGGGCCAAGGGCGGTATCGACTTCGATCCGAAGGACGAGCGCGCTTTCGGTGTGCTGGAACGGTTCTGCGCGTTCCTGCGGCCGTGGATCGACAACCACTGGGTGACCGCCGAGGACCTCGGCGTGCCCCAGCACCTGATCGACGAGGTGTTCGCGAAACTCGGCCTCGACCAGTCGTACCACGCCGCGATCCGCCGTTCGGCCGACCCGGCGCGCACCCTTCGCCGTGTGCAGGCCGGATTGAGCACACCCGTCCCCGGCGGCCTCCTGCTCGGCGACGTGATCGGCGGCTACGGCGTCGCGCAGGCCTGCCTCGGTGTCGCCGACGCCTGGGAATGGGCGGCCGAGAAGACCACGGTCGCCGTCCAGGGCATCGGCACCATGGGCGGCGGCGCGGCCTGGTACCTGCACGAAGCCGGCATGAAGGTCGTCGCGGTCGCCGACGCGGCCGGGACGCTGTACCGGCCCGAAGGCCTCGACATCCCGGCGCTGCTGGAGCTGCGGGACTCCTACGGCGAGATCGACCGCAGCCGTCTCCCCGCCGACGTCCGGCTGCTCCCGTGTGACGAGATCGTGGCGACGGACGCCGACATCCTCGTCCCGGCGGCGATCTCCTACGCGCTGCGCGCCGGGAATCAGGGCGCGGTCAAGGCGAAGGTCGTCATCGAAGCCGCCAACGCGGCGACCACCCCCGACGCCGAAGCCGGCTTGGCCGCGCGCGGCATTCCGGTGATCCCGGACTTCGTCGCGAACGCGGGCGCGGCCGCGTGGGCCTGGTGGCTCCTGCTCGGCGAGGTCGGCGCCGATCCGGCCGATTCGTTCCTGCGCCTGCGGACCGAGATGCGGGCGAAGGTGGCGCTGTTGCTGAGTTCGTGGAACCTCGACCGGATCGCCCCGCGCACCACCGGCCTGCGGCTCGCCGAAAACACCCATTCGGACGCCGCCACCGCACCCGAAGCCGCGCCCGCCCTCGTCATCCCCTGAGAATGCGCGTGAAGGCCCCCTTCCCTCGGCTGAGCCGAGGGAAGGGGGCCTTCACGCGCGATCCTTCGCTCAGGACGCGAAGCGGTCCGTCGCGCCGATGAGGACTTCGCGCATCGGCTCGTCCTGGGTGCTGTGGCCGACCTCGTCGATGATCACCAGTTCGCTGCCGGGCCACGCGTGGGCCAGTTCCCACGGCGTGCCGATGAGGTTGCCGAGGTCGAGGCTTCCTTCCGCGAGCACAGCCGGGATGTGAGCCAGCTTTCCGGCCTCGCGCAGGACCACGCCGTCGTCCAAAAAGGACCCCTGGCTCCAGTAGTGCGTCACCAGCCTGGCGAAGGCGAGCCGGAACTTCGCCGTCTCGAAGCTCTTGTACGGCGGGGAAGTCGGGATGATCGCGTCCTCCCAGGCGCACCAGTCGGCCGCGGCCTTGTCGTGCACTGCCGGATCCGGGTCCATCAGCACCTTGAGATAGGCCGCCGCCAGGTCGCCATCGCGATCCTCTTTGGGAACACCGTCGCGGAACTTCGCCCACGCCTCGGGGAAGACGCCGCCGAGGCCGCGGGTGAGCAGGTCGGTCTCGCTACGGCGGCCGGTGGCCAAGCCCATCAGGACCATCTCCGAGACCCGGTCCGGATGCCGTTCGGCGTACACCAGTGCGAGCACCGAACCCCAGGAGCCGCCGAAGAGCAGCCACTTCTCGATCCCCAGGTGCTCGCGAAGCCGCTCCATGTCGGCGACCAGGTGGTCGGTGGTGTTGGCGGAGAGGTCGGCCTCGGGTTCGCCCGCGTGCGGGGTGCTCCGGCCGCAGCCGCGCTGGTCGAAGAGCACGACCCGGTACTTGGCCGGGTCGAAGTACCGGCGCAGGCCGGTACTGCAGCCGGTCCCCGGGCCGCCGTGCAGCGTGACGGCGGGTTTGCCGTCAGGGTTCCCGCAGACCTCCCAGTACACGAGGTGCCCGTCGCCGACGTCGAGCATCCCGTGGTCGTACGGTTCGATTTCCGGATACAGCCGTGTCACGTTCTCGTCCTCCCAGATCCGCCAGAAATGCAACAGCGCTGTCACAATAGCCGGGAGGGGTTCCTGGGCGCGCGTGCTTTAAGTACGTGAAGGCCCCCTTCACTGCGCTAGACGCAGTGAAGGGGGCCTTCACGTACTTGCCTGTGGCTACCCGGGAAGGGTCCCGGCGACGTGCCGAAGCGCGTCGGCCAGCTCCGCCGGACCGGCGGGTCCGATGTGGACCACCGCGTCGTTGCCGTGCCCGGTCGTGTAGCTGAGGTACCGGCCCCAGTCCGTGTCGGCGAAGTGGAGCGGATCCTCGACGGCCACGTGCCTGCCGATCTCGTCCCGCTTGCCGACGTAGAGCTCACCGCTCCCCTCGACCGGCCGCTGCACGAGGCTGACGATGTCGGCGATCACCGGCGGCAGCGAATGCGTGTCCGGGCCGCGCCGGGCCGCCTCTTCGAGCTCGTACGCACGGACCGTGCGAAGCCTGCCACCACCCGCCGGGACGGGCGGCAACTGTTCGATCAGCGTTTCCGGCAGCCGCCGCCGATCGATCTCCTGAAGCCCGACCCAGTCACCGGACGCCACGGCCAGCACCGCCTGCAGTCCCAGCGACGCGGCCAGGACGCCGTAGGTCTCGCCTCCGGCGTTCACCCAGCCGTAGTACTCGATGGCCGGTTTCGTGAGCACCGGAAGCCAGTCCAGGAAGTCGACCGACGCGCGACCGCTCGAGTCCAGCAGCCCGGCTTGCGCCAACGCCGCTTCCACCCGCTTGTCCGCCTCCGCGCGGGCCGTCCTGGACAGCCAGCGCGGTTCGGGACGCAACGTGATGTGCAGGTCGCCGACGCGTTCGCGTTCGGCGAGTACCGCCAGTGCTTCGACCGGGACGTCCACCCGGCCCGTTCTCACGGTCATCCGCTACTCGCCGATGACCGGCGGACTGGTCCGCTGGTCGGTGCCGAAGATCGCGTCGGGGTCGGCCTCGATCAGGTAGTCGGGACGCTGGTGCTCGTCGTCCTCGTCCCCATCGGCACGCCTGCCGCCTGCCCCCATCGGGCCGCCCATCGCGCCGGCACCGCCGCGGCCGCCGCCACCACGTCCACCGGCCAGGTCTCCGCCACCCAGGCCGCCGAGCCCGCCCATGCCGGACCCCCTGCCCGCGCCCAGACCGCCGGAACCGGGTCCACCGGGACCACCGGCGCGGCCACCGGTGCCGCCCTCGCCGCCGAGAAGGCGTCCCGCGGCGCTGTTGGGGCCGGGACCGTTGCGTCCGCTGGTACCGCCGGGCGGGTTCTGGCCGGTGCCACCGCCGGGGTTGTAGTTCTGGCCCGGCCCGTTCGGGAGGCCGATGACGTTGTCCGAGTCACCGGGCCCGCGTCCGGGCGTCCTGCCGGGGATCTCGGTCGTCGGGCCCGGCTTGCCCTTGCCGCCGCCGGTCGGGCGCGTGGTGTCGTCGCCCCCGGTACCCGGCTTCCGCGTCGGCGTCGTGATGTTGCCGTCGGGCCTGTCCCTCGGAGGCACCGGACGGTCCTCGTTGGTGCCCGGCCTGGTCTGGTTCTGGTCGCCGCCCGGCCTGGTCTGGTTCTGGTTGGTGCCGTTGTCGTCCGTGCCGCTGGTGTCGGTGCCGTCGTTGTCGTCACCGCCGCCGTTCTTGCCGGGCTTCACCGGGATGTACGGCGGGATCACGACCGGGGGCTTGACGCCGGGGGTCTTGACGCTGACGTCCGCGCCGTCGCTCTTCAGCACGCCGTAGTCGGTCGGCAGGCTGGAGCTCGTGCTGCTGGTGACCGAGTCGTACTGGTCCATCACGCGGACGTTGTTCTGGTTCGCCGCCTCGTGCTTCGCGACGCCCTCTTGGTAGTTCTTGATGTCGTTGTTGACCATGAACGGTCCGGCGATCGGGATCGCGCCCTTCAGGCCGGTGGTCCAGGGGTTGGGCTTGTCCGGTTTCGGCGGCACGGGGACGACGGTCTGCCCGGAATCATCGAAGCTGTCGGCCTGCATGGTGACCGAGGCCTTCGTGGTGAACAGCGGTTCCGCGGTCTCTTTGAAGGCCTGCTCGAGCGGGCCCGCGCCGGCGTTGGCCGCGTCCGCGGCGGACCCGGTCCAAGAGGACGCCATCCGCGACTGCAGGGACTTGATGCCCATGCCGCGCTCGACATAGGCGTCCGAGAGTTCCGCGATGCGATCGGCCGCGGAACGCAGGTTGCGCGTGTCGCCCTGGGTGAAGTTCTCGTAGATCTGCTTGCCGTCCACCCTCATGCCCCCTTGAGTGTCTTGATCACGGCCGACGCGAATTTCTGCGCGGTCCCGCACGAATCCTGTTCGTTGTCGTAGCCCTTGGCGAGCGTGCTGATCGCCAGATCGTCGGCGACGCCGACCGCGAGATCACAATTGCCGCCGGCACGCCTGTCCTGCAGTCCGTAATAGACGGTCGGATAGCCGTCGACCTCGGGACCGGGCTCCAGGAACCTCAGTTGCCCGGCTTCCTTGGCCTTGTGCAAACCGGCCAGGCCGCCCATCCCCTTCTCGCGGTTCCCACTGCCGAGGATGATCAGCAAGCTGTCGGCCTTACCACGGATCCCCCAGCTGCAACTGGGGTTACTGGTCTCGTTCCCCGGTTCGCCGGGCTCCGTGAACCCCAGTTCCGCGGCCACGGCGGCCGGAAGCAGCTTGCACGCGTCGCCGACGTACGCCGAGGCGTCCAGCGGATTCGCCACCTTCGGGACGTTCGGATCCTCCGGCGCGGCCGACGAGGCCGGCGGCGAAGCCGATCCGGTACTGGGCGACGGTGTGCCGGGGTTTTCCCCCGAGCAGCCCGCGACCGCGACGGAAACGAGCACGAGCGTCGCTGCGGCGACGCGATTCCTCAACACGTTCGGCATCCTCAGGTCGCGCGCAGGGTGTTGGCCTGGTCGGTCGCCATGGTCTTCGTGCGAGCGATCTCCAGCTTCTCGATGTAGCCCTCGATGTACACCTTCATGGAGTCGTTCTGCTTCTGCAGGGACAACAAGGAGTCGAGACCGGAGTTCACATAGCTGGTGCTGGCCTCGTCCTGGCCCGGAGGCATCAGATCGGCGAGAATTTCGTCGATCTTCCTGCCGTCGTCGACGACCTTCTTGAGCTCGTCTTCCCACAGGCCGATGACGGTCTTCAGCTCTTCGGGGCTCATCTCGAACCCGCCGCCACCACCGCCGCCACCGCCGTAAACGGTCGGTTCCTTCGGCGTGGTCAAGTCACCCCAGACGGCCTTGATCGCGCTCGCGGCGTCGCCGATGATGTTCACGCCCGCACCTTCCCCTCAGCATTCACGCACCGTGACGGACAAAGCGTAGCCAAGCAGCGGACGGCGTGTCAGCCGATCCGGCCGAGTAGTCCGACGTGTCGTGAAGCCATCCGGTTCCCCGACCGGCCGAACGTCCCGCGAACTGGTCACAGTACGTACGTACGGATTGCATTAACCGGGTTCCCGGTGACAGGATTCCAGGATGCCACGGGTCAGCCAGGATCACCTCGACGCACGCCGGCGCCAGATCCTCGACGGCTCTCGCGTGTGCTTCGCACGCTATGGCTACGAGGGTGCCACCGTCCGGCGACTGGAAGAAGCCACCGGTCTTTCCCGTGGTGCGATCTTCCACCACTTCCGGGACAAGGAATCCCTCTTCCTGGCCCTGGCCGAGGACGACGCGGTGCGCATGGCCGACGTCGTCGCCGAGCAGGGTCTCGTCCAGGTGATGCGGGAGCTGCTGACGAACCGCAGCGAGCATCCCGCCGACTGGCTCGGCACGCGGCTGGAGGTCTCCCGGCGCCTGCGCACCGACCCCGAGTTCCGCGCCCGCTGGGCCGAGCGGTCCCATCAGCTGACCGCCGCGACCCGCCGCCGTCTGCTGCGTCAGCGCGACGCCGGGATCCTGCGTGACGACGTCGACGTCGACGTTCTGACCGCGTACCTCGAGCTTGTTCTCGAAGGTCTCGTCTCGCACCTCGCGATGGGCCAGCCGGGTGACGATCTCGGCCCCGTCCTCGACCTGGTCGAGGAGAGCGTGCGGCGGCACCGGGCCCACGCGGCCGGGGGAACGCGTTAAGATTGTCCCATCGTCGCAGTACAGCGGCGGTACCTGTTGGTTTCCGATCGAGGAGTGACTCTTTTCGTGCGCGACGCGCAGTCACCTGGTGACAGTATCGAGCCGGGTGGCACACCCGGCTGTTCCGCGGATATTCCCGCCGATCCCGACGGCAGGGAATGATGGAAATCCTGCTCGCCGTTCTCGGCATTCTTCTGTTCCTCCTGCTGACCGTCGGCACCGGCCTCGCCGTCGCCGCCGAGTTCTCCCTCACCGCGCTCGAGCGCAGCACGGTCGACGCGAACGTCCGACAGGTCGGCGACAAGCGGGCGCACACCGTGCAGAAGGCGCACCGCACGCTCTCGTTCCAGCTTTCCGGCGCGCAGGTGGCGATCACCATCACCACCCTGATCACCGGTTATCTCGCGGAGCCGGTGATCGGTGATCTGCTCCACCCGCTGTTCACCGCCGCCGGGTTCTCCGAAGGCGTGGCGGACGGCGTGTCGCTCGCGGTCGCGCTGATCGTGGCCACGTCGCTGTCGATGATCCTCGGCGAGATGATGCCGAAGAACCTCGCGATCGCCCGGCCGCTGCAGACCGCGCGCGCCGTCGCCGGGTACCACTCGCGGTTCTCGTCGCTGTTCCGCTGGCTCATCACCTTGATGAACAACAGCGCCAACTTCCTCGTCCGCAAGTTCGGCGTCGAGCCGCAGGAGGAACTGCGGTCGGCCCGGTCACCGCAGGAACTCGGCTCGATCGTGCGGTCCAGCGCGGAAAGCGGCACGCTCGACACGTCGACGGCCGAACTGCTGGACAAGTCGCTGCGTTTCGGCGAGCGGACGGCCGACGAGCTGATGACGCCCCGCGTCCAGCTCGAATCGCTGACCGTCGACGACACCATCTCCGACCTCATCGAGATCTCCCGCCGCACCGGCTTCTCGCGTTTTCCGGTCTACACCGAGGATCTCGACGACGTACAGGGCGCGGTGCACATCAAGCAGGCCTTCACCGTTCCGGCCGCCCAGCGCGGCACGGTCCGGATCGGTTCGGTCATGCGGCCGATCCCGACGGTGCCCGAATCGCTGCCGGGCGACTCGCTGCTCAACCGGCTGCGCGATTCCCGGTTCCAGCTCGCGATCGTCGTCGACGAGTACGGCGGCACCGCGGGCCTGGTGACCCTGGAGGACGTGGTCGAGGAGATCATCGGCGACGTCCGCGACGAGCACGACGAGCGGGAAGCGCCGTCCTCCCAGCAGGTCGGCGCCGACAACTGGCTCGTTTCCGGGCAGCTTCGCGCCGACGAGGTCACCGACGAGACCGGGTTCCGGATGCCTGACGGCGACTACGAGACCATCGCCGGGCTCATCCTCGAGCGGCTCGGCCGGATCCCCTCCCCCGGCGACGCCACCGATCTCGACGCCTGGCGGCTCACGGTGACCAAAATGGACCGGCTGCGCATCGCCGAGGTCGAAGTCCGGCGGATCAGCGAGACCGCCACGTCCGCCGAGCAGGAGCCCGCACGATGAACGACTGGTTCAACATCTTCCTCGTCGTGGTCCTGCTGCTGGCCAACGCGTTCTTCGTCGGCGCCGAGTTCGCGCTCATCTCGTCGCGGCGCGACCGGCTGGAAGCCTTGCTGGAACAGGGAAAGACCCGCGCCCGGATCGTCATCAACGCGAGCAAGAACGTCTCGCTCATGTTGGCGGGCGCACAACTCGGCATCACGATCTGCTCGTTGCTGCTGGGACGGCTCGGTGAGCCCGCGGTGGCGCACCAGTTGGCCGGGTTCTTCGAGCTGTTCGGGATTCCCGAGGTCCTGCTGCACCCGATCTCGTTCGCGATCGCGCTGGCGTTCATCACCGTCCTGCACGTCCTCATCGGCGAGATGGTGCCGAAGAACCTCGCGATCGCCGAGCCGGAGCGGCTGGCGCTGTGGCTGGTCCCGGTGCACGTGGCGTGGGTGAAGCTCGCCAACCCGTTCATCTGGCTGCTGAACTTCGTGGCGAACTCGCTGCTGCGGATGTTCAAGGTCGAGCCGAAGGACGAACTCGAGACCGCCTACACCTCCGACGAACTCGCGGAACTGCTCAGTGAGTCGCGGCGCGAGGGGCTGCTGGAGCACTCCGAGCACCAGCGGCTGACCAAGACGCTGTCCTCGGTGGAGAAGACGGTGGCCGACGTGCTGGTCCCGACGGCTCAGCTGACCACGCTGCCCTGCTCGCCGACGTTGGGCGACGTCGAGCGCGCGGTGTCCTCGACCGGGTTCTCCCGCTTCCCGGTGTGCACCGACGACGGGACGCTGACCGGCTACATCCACGTCAAGGACATCCTCGACCTCGTGGGCGAGGACCCGACCACCGTGGTGCCGGCGGACAAGACACGGGCGCTCACCGAACTGCACGCCGACGCCCGGCTCGACGAGGCGTTGTCGGCGATGCGCAAGGAAGGCAGCCACCTGGCGCGGGCGCTGAGCCCGGCGGGGACCGCGGTCGGCGTCGTCGCGCTGGAGGACCTCGTCGAGGAATACGTGGGAACCGTCCGCGACGGTACCCACGTCATGTCGTGACCGGACCGATCGTCCTTCCCGAGCCCGTCTGGCGGGCCCGGGAGGACGAGCACGTCACGCGGATGCGGCGCTGGACGACGCCGCACCAGGGCCGCCGCTCGCGGGGCGAGAAACATCCGGTGCTCGACTTCCTCTTCACCTACTACTCGCACCGGCCCGGGCATCTCGAACGCTGGCAGCCGGGCCCCTGGGTCGTGCTCGAAGGCGCGTCCGCCCGGCGGTTCCTGGAGCGGAAGGGTTATCTGGAGACACCGGACGGCGTCATGCTCGATCCGGCGGGTTTCACCGAGGGCCGGGCCAAGACCGCGGAATTCGTTCTCGGACTGCTTTCCGCGACCGCGTCCCGCTCTCCGAGACTCAGTTGTTTCGGTCTTCACGAATGGGCAATGGTTTACCGGGAATCGGCGGATGAGGTTCGTCACTCACAACTTCCGCTCCGGCTCGGTTCGGCCGGCACCGACGGCGTGGTCGAGTCGCTGGAGATCCGGTGCGGGCACTACGACGCGTTCCGGTTCTTCACCGAGCCCGCCCGGCCTCGCAACACGCTGCGGCCGGCGCGGGAGAACCAGGTCGAGTTCGAGCAGCCGGGCTGCCTGCACGCCAACATGGATCTCTTCAAGTGGGCGTACAAACTCGATCCGTTCGTGCCGGCCGAGCTGGTCGGGGACTGCTTCGAGCTGGCGGCGGACATCCGGGAACTGGACATGCGGGCGAGCCCGTACGATCTGGCGGACTTCGGGTACTCGCCCGTCAGGATCGAGAGCCCGGAAGGCCGGGCTGAGTACGCCCGGGCGCAGGCCGCTTTCGCCCGCAGGGCCGCGCCGCTGCGTGAGCACCTGATAGCGCATTGCCAACGGCTCCTCGCCGAGTTAAGCGGGTGCCCGCGACACGCGGAAAACAACTGTGAGTCGTCGCATTCCCCGTAACATCCTCCCCTGTTAGAGTGATAACGGTTTGATTGCATACGCAGCGCGAGCGCGCACGTTTCGAAAGGACAACGATGGGGCGACACAGCGTGGCCGAGGAGCCGGTGCCGCATCCCCTCGATCCGCCGAAGCGGCCTCAGGGTCGCGGTGAGGCGACCGGTTCACACCGGATCGTCGGGAAGAAGGCCCCGCGGCGCCGGATCGCCAAGTGGCCGATCGCCTGCCTGGTCCTCGTGGTCCTGGTCGCGATCGGTGTCTTCGGCTGGAACTGGGCCGATGGTGAACTCAACACCCGCGCCGAAGCCCAGGCCAAGGCGTGCAGCGCCGGCGACACCCCGATGCGGATCATCGTCACTCCCAGCATCGAAAAGCCCGTGCGGGCGGCGGCCGAGCGGTGGAACAACGCCGCGACCGTGGTCCGCGACCACTGCGTGGTCATCCAGGTCGACGCGCTGTCCTCCGCTTCCGTGCTCGACGGCCTCGTCGGCCGGACCAACCTGGACTCCATCGGCGGCCTCCCTGCCGCCTGGATCCCCGAGTCCACCTACTGGGTGACCGAGCTGAATACCGCCAAGCCCGAGCTGGTCGGTTCCCCCGCCCAATCGGTCGCGACGGCGCGTTCGGCCGACTACCCGCTCGTCGGGCTGGCCGGCAAGACCATCGACGAGGTCCAGATGCGCGCCTCGCAGACCTTCCGGCAGTACCTTCAGCAGCCCGCCCAGCAGGCCGACTTCGCCGCCGCGGGCATCAAGGCCACCTGAGTCCCTCCGAACCACGGGAAAGGCCCCTTCACCGCTCGGGAAGGGGCCTTTCCCGTACCTCGCGACTCCCGCCAGTGGAAGGCACGTCAGGCCCAACCGTGCTCAGGCCTTTGGGCACGGTCTGTCCGTGAAGGCCTCCTTAAGGGACTCAGGGTCCCCCGATGTTCCCCTCATCCGCCCGGGACTCGGCGACCCCGCCACGATGCCGCATGTAGGACTCCAGCCAGGCGCTCGTCAGGACGGTTGCACCCGTCCTGACCACTCACGAGCCGAAGGTGTCCGGGTCCGGCCCGGTGCGCGTCCCGTCGTCGAACTCGGCGAGGGCCGCGAGATCGTCTTCGGCCAGTTCGAAATCGAAGACGTCGAAGTTCTCGCGGATCCGGGACGGCGTCACGGATTTCGGGATCGCGACCGTGCCGAGCTGCAGATGCCAGCGCAGCACCAGCTGTGCCGGGCTCTTGCCGTACTTGGCGGCGAGAGCGGTCAGTGTCGGGTCCGAGAGCAGCGATCCCTGCGCGAGCGGGCTCCACGCCTCGGTGACGATGCCGTGCTCGGCGTGGAATTCCCGCAGTGCCTTCTGCTGCAGCCGCGGGTGCAGCTCGACCTGGTTGACCGCGGGCACGATCCCGGTCTCGTCGAACAGCCGCCGCAGATGCGGGACGTGGAAGTTCGACACCCCGATGGCGCTCGCCCGGCCGTCCGCGTAGAGCTTTTCCAGTGCCCGCCAGGTTTCGACGTACTTCCCGCGGGCAGGTGTCGGCCAGTGGATGAGGTACAGGTCCACGCGGTCCAGGCCGAGTTCCGCGAGGCTCGCGTCGAAGGCCCGGAGCGCCTCGTCGTAGCCGTGGCCCGGATTCGGCAGCTTCGTGGTGATGAACAGTTCTTCGCGGGGTACGCCCGCAGAGCGGATCGCCTCGCCGACGCCGGCTTCGTTCCCGTAGGACGCGGCGGTGTCGATGCTGCGGTATCCGGCCTCGATGGCGGTCCGGACGACCTTGGCCGTGTCGCCCGCGGGGACCTGCCAGACGCCGAAACCGAGTTGGGGGATGGCTACCTCGTTGTTCAGGACGACGGAAGGCACGGCCATGGAAGAGGAATCCTCACTGGAGTCTGTGGCAGGGCTTCTTTCCCGGCATCATTCCACCTCGCGCGCGGCGTACGCGCGTAGATACTCCGCCGTGTCCGCGTCGGCGGGGAAGAAGGACTCGATCACCAATTCGGCGACCGTGACGTCCAGCGGCGTCCCGAAGGTGGAGACCGTGCTGAAGAACGTGAGTTCGGCGCCCTCGTGCCGCAGCTTCAACGGGACGAAGATGTCACCCGGCCCGGGGACCTCCACCTCGGGGACGGGATCCGCGCACGGATAGGAGACCAGTTCCTCCAGGAGTTCGGTCAGCGCCGGGTCGGCCGTCTGGGTCACCTGCCGCCGCAGCCTGCCGAGCAGATGGGCGCGCCACTCCCCCAGGTTCACCACGTGCGGCGCCATCCCCTCCGGATGCAGTGTCACCCGAAGGACGTTGACCGGTGGCGTCATCAAGGCGGGCGAGACCAGACCGGTCATGATCGAGATGCTCGCGTTGGCGTCGACCAGGTTCCACCAGCGGTCGGCGACGGCGGCCGGATACGGCTCGTGGCTGGTCATCAGCTGCCGGACCGCCTTGCGGACCGCCGCCATTTCCGGGGCGCCGAGACCGCTTTCGGCGTACGCGGGCGCGTACCCCGCCGCCAGCAACAGCTGATTGCGTTCCCGCAAGGGCACCTCCAGATGTTCGCCGAGCCGCAGCACCATGTCGCGGCTGGGCTTGGAACGGCCGGTCTCCACGAAGCTCAGATGCCGGGTGGAGATGTCCGCCGAGATGGCGAGGTCCAGCTGGCTGATCCGGCGCCGGTCACGCCATTCGCGGAGGAGCTCGCCGACGGGGCGGCCCGCGGTCACAGTGGTCGTCACGATCACGAACCTACGGCCACGGACGACGGGCCGCCATTACCTCCCGCGTAATCGACGGGCCCCACCCTCGGCCGACAGAGTTGCGGCATCGGTTACCCCACAGGAAAACGAGGAGACACCATGTCGGACATCCAGCGCGTCGCCGAGCAGTACATCGCCGTGTGGAACGAGACCGACGCGGACAAGCGCCGCGCGCTCATCGCCGAAGTGTTCACCGAGGACGCCGCCTACACCGACCCGCTCGGCGCGGTCACCGGCCACGACGGTGTCGACGGCTTCGTCGCCGGCGCGCAGGCACAGTTCGCCGGTCTGAAGTTCAGCCTGCCCGCCGCCCCGGACGCACACCATGACATCGCGCGGTTCCAGTGGTACCTCGGCCCGGAGGGCGTGGAAGAGCCGCTGGCGATCGGCTTCGACGTGATCACCGTCGAGAACGGGCGGATCAAGCAGGTGCTGGGCTTTCTCGACAAGATGCCCGGCTGATCCTCAGGCGAAGGCCTCCGGTGGCGGGCAGGAGCAGACGAGGTTGCGGTCACCCGCGGCCCCGTCGATCCGCCGCACCGGGGGCCAGATCTTCGACGCGGTGAACCCGGCCGGGAAGACCGCGATCTCCCTGCTGTACGGCCGATCCCACGCACCCGCGAGACAGCGCGCGGTGTGCGGGGCATTGCGCAGCGGGCTTTCGGCCACCGGCCACTCCCCCGTGGCGACCTTCTCGATCTCGGCGCGGATCGCGATCATCGCGTCGCAGAACCGGTCGAGTTCGCCGAGATCCTCGCTCTCGGTGGGCTCGACCATGAGCGTTCCCGCGACCGGGAAGGACATCGTCGGCGCGTGCAGCCCGTAGTCGGCCAGCCGCTTGGCCACGTCGTCGACCGTGACACCGGTCCGTTTGGTGATCGCGCGGAGATCGAGGATGCACTCGTGCGCCACGAGTCCCTCGTGCCCGGAGTACAGCACCGGATAATGCGCGGCGAGACGTTTCGCGACGTAGTTGGCGTTCGCGACCGCGGTGAGGGTCGCCCGCCGCAGGCCGTCGGCGCCCATCATCCGGACGTAGGCCCAGGAGATCGGCAGGATCGACGCGCTTCCCCATGGCGCCGCACTGATCGGGCCCACGCCGGTGGCCGGGCCGGCGTCCGGCTGCAGCGGATGGTTCGGCAGATACGGCGCCAGATGCGCACGGACGCCGATCGGCCCGATGCCCGGCCCGCCGCCACCGTGCGGGATGCAGAAGGTCTTGTGCAGGTTCAGGTGGGAGACATCGGCGCCGAATCTGCCGTACTGCGCCACCCCGATCAGCGCGTTCAAGTTCGCGCCGTCGACGTACACCTGACCGCCCGCGTCGTGCACCAGCGCGCAGACCTCGCGGACGGTGTCCTCGTAGACGCCGTGCGTCGAGGGGTAGGTGATCATGATCGCGGCGAGGTCGTCGGCGTGCTCGTCCACAGTGGACTTGAGATGGCCGAGGTCGATGTTGCCCTCGTCGTCGCATTTCACGACGACCACGCGCATCCCGGCCATCACCGCGCTGGCCGCGTTCGTCCCGTGCGCGCTGGACGGGATCAGGCAGACGTCCCGTGCCGCGTTCCCGCGTTCGCGGTGGTAGGCGCGGATCGCCAGCAGCCCGGCGAACTCGCCCTGGCTGCCGGCGTTCGGCTGGAGGGAGACCGCGTCGTAGCCGGTGATGCCGGCGAGCCACCGCTCCAGGTCCTTCACGACGGTCAGCAGACCGGCCGCGTCCTCGGCGGGCGCGAACGGGTGCAGACCGGCGAACTCGGGCCAGGTGATCGGCTCCATCTCGGCCGTGGCATTGAGCTTCATCGTGCAGGAACCGAGCGGGATCATGCTCCGGTCGAGCGCGAGGTCCTTGTCGGACAACGACCTCAGGTACCGGAGCAGCGCCGTCTCGGAGCGATGCGCGTGGAAGACCGGATGCGTCAGGTACTCACTCGTGCGGCGCAGATCCGGCGGGAAGCCGTCCGCGGTGTCCGCGTCCAGCGAGTCCACATCGGACACCGCGACCCCGAACGCCTTCCACACCAGGGAAAGGTGTTCACGGGTCGTCGTCTCGTCGCAGGCGACGGCGACGTGGTCGGAGTCCACGAGCCGCAGGTTGACCCCGAGTTCCCTCGCGGTGGCGACGACGCCCTTCGCGCGGCCGGGGACGGCGGCCATGACGGTGTCGAAGAACTCGCAGTGCACGACGTCGACACCGCTCTCGGCGAGCCCCGCCGCGAGCACGGTGGCCATCCGGTGGGCGCGGTTCGCGATGGCGCGCAGGCCTTCGGGGCCGTGGTAGACCGCGTACATCGACGCGATCACCGCCAGCAGGACCTGGGCGGTGCAGATGTTGCTCGTCGCCTTCTCGCGGCGGATGTGCTGCTCGCGGGTCTGGAGCGCGAGCCGGTACGCGGGCGCGCCGTCGGCGTCCTTCGACACCCCGACCAGCCGTCCGGGCAGCTGCCGTTCGAGCCCCTGCCGGACGGCGAGGTACGCCGCGTGCGGCCCGCCGAAGCCCATCGGGACCCCGAACCGCTGGGTGGATCCGATCGCGACGTCGGCGCCGAGCTCACCGGGCGACCGCAGCAGGGTCAGCGCCAGCGGGTCCGCGGCCATCACCACCGCCGCGTCCAGCGCCTTGGCCTCGGCGATGGTGTGGTCCCATTCGCGGACGACGCCCGACGCGCCGGGATACGACAGCAGCACTCCGAAGAAGTCGCCGCCGAGCCCGAGCCCGGTGATGCCCTGGGACAGATCCGCGGTCACCAGCTCGATGCCGAGCGGTTCGGCACGAGTGCGCAGGACCTCGATCGTCTGCGGAAGGGTGTCCTCGTCGACCACGAACCGGTTCGACTTCGCCTTGCCCGCGCGGCGGACCAGCGTCATCGCCTCCGCGACGGCGGTCGCCTCGTCCAGCATGGAGGCGTTGGCGATCGGCAGGCCGGTCAGGTCGGAGACCATGGTCTGGAAGTTGAGGAGCGCTTCGAGCCGGCCCTGCGAGATCTCCGGCTGATACGGCGTGTACGCGGTGTACCAGGCCGGGCTCTCCAGCACGTTCCGGCGGATCACCGGCGGGGTCACGGTGTCGTGGTAGCCGAGGCCGATCATCTGGACCATCGGGCGGTTGCGCGCGGCCAGCGCGCGGAGTTCGGCGAGCGCTCCGGTCTCGGTGGCGGGCGGCGGCAGATCGGGCGGTGCCACGGACTCCCGCAGCGACGCGGGGACGGCCCGCTCGGCGAGTTCATCGAGGGAGGCGACACCGACGACGTCGAGGATGCGCGCGAGTTCTTCGGTGCCGGGACCGATGTGCCGGTCCGCGAAGGGGGTTCCGGATTCGAGAGCGGCCAGTGAAACGGGCTCCATCGGGGACCTCCCAGGACGCGGGGGTGGGGCCGGGACGATTGTCCTGGCCCTCCCCACTCTGTCCGTACCCCCGGTGGGGGCGCCTGAGAGTTTCACCCGAGTGTTGAGCCGGGCTTGCACCGTCGGCGGGGCCGCCAGGCTGTGACCTGGCGAACCACTTTCCAGAGGCGTCTCTTCCGCGCGGTCCAGGGTGCCTGAGAGGTTCCGGGGAGGACTTGCTCCTTCGGCGCCGAGCTCAACGGTTATCGACTCGGTCTCTCCCGCGCGGATTCGTCGACCGCGGAAGTGAGCCTACCCTGCCGCCCGTGCGGCTTCATGATCAGCCGGTGCGACGTGCGTTACGGCGCTGCGTGAGCTCGTCCGGCGTGACCGTTTCGATCACGCCGCCGTCGGCCCGCTCGGCCGGGAACTCGTGGATGGTGCCGCTGATCTCCTGCATCGCTCCGCTGACCGCGATCCCGAAGACACCCTGCCCGCCCTGGAGTAAATCGACGATCTCTTCGGGCGAAGTGCACTCGTAGACGGTGGTGCCGTCGGAGAACAGGGTGACCTTGGCGAGGTCGCGGACGCCGCGCAGGCGCAGGTGCTCGACGGCGACGCGGATGTTCTGCAGGGAGACACCGGTGTCCAGCAGCCGCTTGACGACCTTCAGGACGAGGATGTCCTTGAACGAGTAGAGCCGCTGCGAACCGGAGCCGTGCGCCGTGCGGATACTCGGCGCGACCAGCTTCGTGCGGGCCCAGTAGTCGAGCTGACGGTAGGTGATCCCGGCGATCTGGCAGGCGGCGGGGCCGCGGTAGCCGACGAGTTCGTCCGGGAGGGAAGAGTCGGGGAACAACTCGCCCTGCTCGCCGTCAGCGACCGGAACGAGCGGCTCTTGAGGGCTACCAGCCTCGACCACGCCATGCCTCCCCTCGCCCGACCTGGCGGCCGGCGAACAAAGCCGCGCGGACCCACGTGAGTCCGCACCGGAGTTCCTCGTCAAGACGAATGCCCCAGACATCCGAATCACACCTTGGCGATTCACCTTCATTGACGGTAAGCGCGTCCGGCAAAGCGGTCAACGCGACGCGCGGTCGGCCTCAAGCTCTTCTTGAGGCTTGTCGAGCACGGTCCCCCATTCGGCGGCACGGTTGCCAGTTTTACTCAGCCGTGTTATTTTTTACTCATGCAAGTAACTCCTTCCACCCAGAGTGCCATGCAAGAGGTCCAGGCGGAGCTGGGGCTGTCGGTCACCGAGGCGGCCCGGCGGGCCCAGATCATCGGCGCGACGATCGCGACGATCTCCGACCTCGGCTATCACAAGACGTCGTTCGCCAAGATCAAGGAGCGCGCCGGGCTGTCCAGCACCCGGATCATCTCGTACCACTTCACCAACAAGGCGGGCCTGATGCAGGCCGTGGTCACCACCGCGACAGGGATGAAGGACAAGTTCCTCGAGGAGCGGATCCAGGGCACGACCGACCGGGCCGGGCTGCTGCGCGGCTACATCGAGTCGGAGATCGCGTTCCTCGGCTCGTACCCGGAACTGGTGCGGGTCATGGTCGAAATGGGCTCGAGCGGCTCGGACGCCGAGGGCTGGTTCATGTCGGCGCCGCTGGTCGAGGAGTTCCGGACCGGCCGGCTCGAACGTCAGCTCCGCCAGGGACAGCAGGAAGGCGCCTTCGGCGATTTCGCGCCGGACGTGATGGCGCTGTCGATCGCGCAGGCCATCGACGGCGTCGCGGCGAAGTTCGCGGCGGACCCGAAGCTGGACCTGGAGCGGTACGGGCGGGAACTGGCGGACCTGTTCGTCAAGGCGACCGCCGCCTGAGTGCCCTAGGCCCAGTACCCGTTGTGACCGCAGGTGCGGGTGGGGCAAACGGGCGAACACGGGCCGGCGACTTCACGTGACCGACGGGACGACACGCGTGATCAGGCGGACGACACGCGTGAGCCGATGGACGACACGCGTGATCAGGCGGACGACTCGCGGCGGGGACCCTTCACGAAGTCCGTGGCCGCCGCGAACCGCGTTCAGAGGATTAAGCGCGCATGAAAGAAGGGGCGGCACCAGCCGGCGCCGCCCCTTCGTCAAGTCTCAGGATCAGGTGTCCGCGCCGCGGAAGTCCTCCGGCGAGACCGAGTCGAGGAACTCGCGGAACTTCTCGACCTCGTCCTCCTGCTCGTCGGGGATGATGAGGCCCGCTTCCTCCAGCACCGCGTCCACGGCGTGGATGGGCACCCCGACCCGCAGCGCCAGCGCCACCGAATCGCTCGGCCGCGCCGAAACCCGGATGTTCCCGTCGAAGACCAGTTCCGCGAAGAACGTGCCTTCCTTCAGATCGGTGATGACGACCTGTTCCAGCTCACGACCCAACGCCCCGATGACCTCCTTGAGCAGGTCATGGGTGAGCGGACGGGCCGGGCGGACTCCCTGCTGCTCCAAGGCGATGGCGGTGGCCTCGACCGAGCCGATCCAGATCGGCAGGTAACGCTCGCCTTCGGTTTCCCGCAGCAACAAGATCGGCTGATTCGCGGGTAGCTCCACCCGCACGCCGACGACGCGCATCTCGCTCATCGGGCTTCGCCTCCCTCTCGTGCGCACGGGCTGCAACGCTTGTCTCGACGACCAAGCGACGGTAGTCCCGACGCTACCCGTCTTCCGAGCGCTGTGCTCGCTGTCTCCGACATTCTCGGTTCGCCCGTGGCAAACCCGACTCTCACGGTACGGCATAGGGTGCCGAACATTCAGGCATTGACAAGTGACCGCACAACGGCTCCCGGTCGCCCGAAGCCGTTCAACCGCCTGTGACAGCCCGTATTCCCGCCTTCACCAAGAGCGTGTGCAACGCCACGGTCAAGGCGGCCAGCTCCCGGACGACCTCGTCGCCCCTCGCCTGAGCGTCCTCGTCACGATGCCGATACACCGGGGTCACGATCTGCTCCAGCAGGCCGACCTCGCGATCCGC
Organism: Amycolatopsis sp. TNS106; assembly: GCF_019330265.1. Lineage (NCBI taxonomy): Bacteria > Bacillati > Actinomycetota > Actinomycetes > Pseudonocardiales > Pseudonocardiaceae > Amycolatopsis > Amycolatopsis sp. TNS106. The sequence goes on from NZ_CP024972.1 coordinate 2,191,640, forward strand.
CGCGGCCCGGAAGGCACGCAGATGTCTCGGCTCTATACCGAATTCGGTCATCGCTTTCACGGTCTTCGCCACGAGGACCGCGTCCGGGTCGAAGAACCCCGCCGCACCTGGGCGAACGAGACCGTATTGCCGCAGCTCAGCCAGGGTGGCGGCGTCGATGCCGGCCTGGCGGAGGAGATCTTCCTCGGTCAGCCTGATCTCGCGGTCGGTCTCGAAGTCCCCCGGGGACGGCAGTCCGCCGTTCTCCCCGGGGGCGTCGAGTGACACGAGTTTCCGCGGCAGCCGTGGCATCCCCGCGGTGTGCTCAGCGGGCGCGGCGCCCTGATCCGCCGCGTCCAGCTGTTCCTTGATGACCTTCAGCGGAAGGTAGTGATCCCGCTGGGCGGACAGGACGAATCGCAACCGCTCCACGTCCGCCGGAGCGAACTGCCGGTACCCCGACGGGGTCCGGCCCGGCTGGACCAGACCCTCCGCCTCGAGGAACCGGATCTTGGAGATGGTGACATCGGGAAAGTCGCCGCGCAGCTGTGCCAGCACGGCCCCGATGCTCAACCCATCGCGCTGCGACGCATCCCGATCAGGCCGCCCGGCCGCCGTCACCGTGCCCCCTGGCCCCCGGATCCCGGGCCGGTCAGGAAGACCAGGCGGAACTTGCCGATCTGGACCTCGTCGCCACCGGCGAGGACGGCCTGGTCGACCGGCTCGCGGTTGACGTAGGTGCCGTTGAGGCTGCCGACGTCGATGACGACGAACTCGCCACCCTCACGGCGGAACTCGGCGTGCCGCCGGGAGACCGTGACGTCGTCGAGGAAGATGTCGCTGTCCGGGTGCCGTCCCGCGCTGGTGGTGTCGCGGTCCAGCAGGAAGCGCGAACCCGCGTTCGGGCCCCGCTTGACGACCAGCAGCGCCGAACCCGCGGGCAGCGCGTCCACACCCTGGACAGGGGCCTCGGCAGCCGGAGGAGCCTCAGTGCCTTCGACGTCGGCCAGGAAGTCGGCCCGGAAGACAGAAGTCCGCTCCGGAGACTGCTCCGGGGGAACGCCGGGCCCGTCGTTCGTGCTCACCTGAGCTCTCCTAACGCATGTGTGTTGCCACTACTCAAGAACGTGTGGAGTCAAACGTACCGTGCCTGATCGAATCTCCGGCCCGCGGCTCCCCCTACTCTTCCCGAAGGGCCGCGGCCTGCGGCTATTCCTTGATCAGGGCCTGGTACGCCTCGGCCTCCAGCAGGGATTCCACCGAGCTCGCGTCGTCGAGGCGGAGTTCGATCAGCCAGCCCTCGCCGTAGGGGTCGCTGTTGATCAGCTCGGGCGACTCGGTCACCGCGTCGTTGACCGCGACCACCTCGCCGTCGAGCGGGGCGAACAGCTCCGAAACGCTCTTGGTCGACTCGACCTCGCCGAACGCGTCGCCCGCGCCGACCTGCTTGCCGACCTCGGGAAGTTCGACGAACACCACGTCACCGAGCTGATCCTGGGCGTACTCCGTGATGCCCACGCGCACGAGCCCGCCGTCGCGCACGGAGACCCACTCGTGCTCCTCGGTGTACCGCAGTTCTTCTGGAGTGGACAACGCCGCTCCCCTTTCTCAGCCCTCGCTCGAAACCGACGCGCGCAGTTTCGCATCCCGCCGGGTCACGCGCCCGCCGCCTCCCGCAACTCGCCGGATTCGGCCGTTCGCAGCGCCCGCACCGTCTGGACGACGTACAACACGCCTGAATAGACGTACAGGACCGCGCCCCACGCCGTGAAGGCGTAGCCGATCGGCCGGGCGATCGCGGCGATGTCGGATCCGCCCTGGGTGAGCAGCAGGAACGGGAAGGCGTACATCAGGACGAAGGTGGCGCCCTTGCCGATGTAGGTGACCTCCGGCGGGGCGAATCCGCGATGCCGCAGCAGCAGCACGCAGACACCGAGGACGGCCTCGCGGACGACCAGCGGGACCACCAGCCACCACGGGATGATGTCGCGGATCAGGAAGGCGATGAGGGTCGCGAGGATGTAGAGCCGGTCGGCGGCGGGGTCCAGCAGCTGGCCGAGCCGGGACATTTGATTGAGCCAGCGGGCGAGTTTGCCGTCGAGCCAGTCGGTGAGCGCGCTGAACACGAGCAGCGCGAGCGCCCAGCCGTCCTCCTTCGGGCCGAGGAGCAGCCACAGGAAGACCGGCACCCCGGCGAGCCGGAGGATCGAAAGCATGTTGGGAACGTTCAGGGCCTGCCGCAGCAAGGAGGGTTCTTCGCTGGTCACGCTCGGTTCGGGGGGCGTACTCACCCGCTCAGCCTATCCAGCGGCGGCAGGTCCTCCCCCGTCAGCTGGCCCGGGTGTGGGTCCAGCCTCGGCGTTGCAGGTCCGCGCTGGTCAGCGCCACGGGCCTGCCCCGGTGGTCGGTGCCCACCCAGCGGTTGTGGCCGGCGGAGGTCTCGAGGACGTACGGGCGGCCGCCACACCAGACGACGGTGCACGGTGCCGTCGGCGGCAGTTCCGTGCTCGCCGGTGTGATGGCCTGGGGTGACGCGGGGTCGGTCTGTTCGTCGGTCTTCATCACTCTCACGGTTTCGTGACGGGGACTGGGACACGCCGGAGCGCTACCTTTGTTTTCGGCAGAACGGGGCCTCGTGTTAACGGATCCGGCGCGGATTCGTCCGATCGGTTCGCAACGACAGCAGGGTGTTGTCGCGCTGTGAACGGCATGTTAATTGTCCACAATGGACAGTGATTCGGCGGTCCTCGCGCACCGCCGTCTCGTCGGCGCGATAGCCTCCCGCGAATCGAACGTGGCTCAATGCCACGGGTTCGGGCCCGGCCGGGTCAGAATGGGCCGGCCACGACCGGCCGACGAAAGGATCGCCTTGCCCGTCTCCACGACCACGGGAACGTGGCGGCGCCTGTTCGCGGCCTGCGCCGCCACCGGAACGCTCGCCGCCTGTTCGGGCGAAGATCCGCCACCGCCTGTCACCGCACTGTCGGCCTCGTCGCTCTCGCTCCCCACAGCGGTGTCCAGCGTGCCGGTGCCGCCGATCCCCTCACAAACCGCGCCGAGTCCATCCACCGCCCCGAATCCCGCCCCCGAACCGAAACCCGCTGAACCGGTACAGGGATCGTGCGGAACGGTGACCGCGGCGAGCGGGCTGACCCTGCAGGTGCTCAACGGCCCCGGCGTGTCCTGCGCGGACGCGACCGGGATCGTCGCCTCGTTCCACAAGAGGATCGCCGGACGCCAGTCCGCGGGCTCGGACGAACCGGTCAGCGAGACCGTGGAGGGCTGGCTCTGCGTCTCCGGCGCTCCCGCCGCGCAAGGCGGCACCAGTTGCAGCAAGGGCGAACAGAACGTGTTCGCCGCCGTCGTCCCCGTGGAATGAACCGAATGAACCACCCCCGAGAAGAAGGGCCCATGAAGAGCCTCGCCGTACTTCCCACCGCGCTCGCCGTCGTCCTGCTGAGCGGTTGCGGCGCCGATCCCGCTCCCGCGACCGCGCCGCCGCCGTCTCCCGCCCCCACGGCCGACCAGGTCCTGGCCGGTACGCCCTGTGGCGAGGTCACCGGCTTCCAGGGCGCGAAGAACAAGGTCGTCGTACGCGGGAAGGCCGAGTGCGCGGAAGCGACGCAGGTGCTCACGGACTACTTCGCCAAGCTGACGCCCGCCGAGGCGGCGTCACCGCAGGGACCCGGTCCCGTGGTGGTCGGGGCCTGGACATGCGGGAGCGGGCCGAACGATCCGGTGACGAGCTGCTCGACCGAGGACGAGCGCCAGATCGAAGCGACCCGCTCCTGAGCGACAGTGGGGCGCCTCCGGTACGACCGTCGGCAGTCAGTTCACCGGAGCCTCAACAGGACTTCGCGTTCGAGTTCGCCGACGAGTAGGTACTCGGGCCGATACCCGGGCGGGACCACGAAACAGACGAGACCCGCGGTGCCGTCGAAAGCGCCGGGCGCGCCAGCGCAATCCTTGACCCGCTCCGGCTCGCCATGCGCGTCGGCCGACAGCTCCAGTGGCGTGCCGCCGAGGCGGGACGCCTCGATCCGCAAGGTGAGGACGTGGAATCCGCTCAACCACGCCTCGGCTCCGTCGGGCGGTCCGGACCTGCTGTCGAGCACGCGCACGGCCGCCTCTCCGGAGACGGCGGTCTGTCCACGGGCGAACACCGGCGGCGGTCCCCCTAGGTCGCGCCGGAGTTCCCAGAAGTTCGGGACCGGGTCGGCCGCCTCACGGTAAGCCGTCCCGCCGAACCCGACCGGTGTCAGCACGACGAACGCGGCGAAGGCCAGCCCGGCCAGGAACGGCGGCGACTTCCGCGCGACTCCCGGTCTCGCCACTTTGACCAGTACGACGGCCGCGAGCACCAAGAACGCCAGGCCGAGGGACATCGCCGCGATCTTCTCCCACGGATGGTGGGCTTCCACGACCCTGTCCGCCCCGCGCACGGACAACACCCGGTCCGTCATCGACGAAAGCCGGGCGACCACCGGATCCGCGAGGCCGAACGCGTCTCGTGTCGGCACTTCGATCGCGCGGCCGTCTTCGGTGATCGCCAGGACGTCGTAGGTGGTATGCGGGCCGTTCTGTCCTTCAGTGGTCTTGGAGTTCCACTCCGAGACCACCGCGCGCACGTCGTAAGTGCCGGCCAGCCCTTCGACGGCCCATCGTCCGGCGAAGGACGCGACGGCCCCCCAGACGACCCCGATCACGAGCGCGAGGACCATCGTGTCCGTTCGCCGCCCGTCTTTCCGATCCAGTTCCGGGAAGACCACCAATACCCCCTGTCCGGCTCAGCCAAGCTTATGGGCCGACGCCGCCGCACAGCACGGGATTTGTACCCACCCCCTTGCGATCCCAGGTAAGAGTCGTCTAGACTCAAACTATGCTCACCAGGGAAGACGCCGTGACGATGATCGAGAACACGGTCGACGCGGCCGCTCTGTTCGCCCGCCATCGCTATCGCGAACTGGCGGCGGTGCTCCACCCCGACCGCAACCCCGGCGACGAGCGCGCCCACCGCGCCGCCGCCACCCTCAACCGCCTCCACGACGACTGGAAGCGCGCCCGGCACCAGACGGTCACCACGGCGACGTCCGCCTACACCCTCATCTCGCCGCACGCGGTGGGCAGCGTCGCGACGACCTACCGGACCACCGGGCCATATCTGGTGAAACTCGTCCGCGACCCGGCGCTCAACCCGTTGATCCACGCCGAGTGGGCGGCATTGCGCACGCTCGACGGCTTCACCGAACGGCACCGGTGGCTGCGCCCCTATTACCCGCGGCTGCTGGACACCTCGGGTCCGGTGGCCAGGGGCGACCGCGCGTTCAGCGTCCTCGATCCGCTCGTGGACGGGTTCGTCACCCTCGCCGATATCGGCAAGGCCTTTCCCGGCGGGCTCGACGGCCGCGACTACGCGTGGATGCACCGTCGCCTCCTGCGCGCCGTGGCGGGCGCGCATCGCGCGGGTGTCGTCCACGGGCACCTCACCGCGGACAACGTGCTCGTCCACCCGGGACAGCACGGCATCGTCGTCGTCGGCTGGTCCTTCGCCGTCGAGGACGGCTTGCTCCCGCTGGCGGCGGACAAGTCCGTCCAGTACCCGCCGGAAGTCCACAAAGGACTACCGGTGACGGCGGCCACCGACGTCCACATGCTTCACCGCATGATGCTGGAACTCCTGGCACCGGGCGAAACCCGCCAACGCGAATTCGCGACCTGGTGCACACAGGACAACCCGGCGCAACGGCCCGACGCCGCCGATCTTCTCGACGAATACGACGCGCTGCTCGACGACCTCTACGGCCCCCGCACCTTCCGACCTTTCACCATCCCCGAGACAGGAGCCTGACCATGGGACACGGACACTGGGACGACAACGCCTACGCCGCCGCGAAGACTTTCCGGCGGGCCAAGGGCGAGGACGACTTCGGCTACACCGCCGATCTGCGCTCCAAGCCCGCGAAGGACTGGAAGGTGGCGCCCGCGCTCGACCCGCTGAACGCCGTCCGGGAATGCCGGGATTCGGCCGACCACGCCGATTCGACGCCGATCGCGGTACTGTTCGACGTCACCGGCTCGATGCGCCGGGTGCCGCGGGTCATGCAGGGCAAGCTCGGCAAACTGCACGGCCTGCTGAAGCGCCGGGGCTACTTGACCGACCCGCAGGTCCTGTTCGGCGCGATCGGCGACGCCGACAGCGACCGGGTCCCGTTGCAGGTCGGGCAGTTCGAATCGGACAACCGGATGGACGAGCAGCTGCGCACGATCTTCCTCGAAGGCGGTGGCGGCGGGCAGAAGAGCGAGTCCTACGAACTGGCCGCCTATTTCATGGCCCGGCACGTCGTGACCGACGCGTGGCAGAACCGCGGCCGCAAGGGCTACCTGTTCATCATCGGCGACGAGCTCAACAAACCCGCGCTGGAGGCGCGCCACATCCGCCGGGTGATCGGGGACGACGTGCGGGAGGACATCGACCCCGCTTCGGTGTACCGGGAGCTGGCCCGCAAGTGGCACGTCTACTTCGTGCTGCCGAACCAGTCGTCGTACTACAACGACCCGGAGATCGGCGAACACTGGAGCGGCTTGCTCGGCCAGAACTTCCTGAAGCTCGACGATCCCGGCGCGGTATGCGAACTGATCGCGGCCACCATCGGGCTGGAAGAGCGGGTCGTCGACGTCGACCGGGCGCTCGCCGACCTCGCGGACGTCGGCTCGGTCGCCGAAAGCAAGGCGGTCGGCAAGGCGCTGGCGAAGCTGGGCGCCAAGTCGGTCGTCACCTCGGCGGTGCCGGAGCCGGGCGGGCCGAGCGACGTGGTGCTGCGATGAATCTCCTGGACGGTGTCTCTCAAAGCGCGCTTTCGGATTTCCGAAGCCTACGGCCGAAAAGAAACGCGCGCGCGTGTCCTCACCCAACCAGCCGACCTCGGTTCGAGAAACACGCCCTGGACGGACACGTGGTGGTGGTCGGCCTCGGCTTCGGCGACGAAGGCAAGGGCGCGGTGGTCGACGCGCTCTGTGCCGCCCGGCCCACCACCGCCGTGGTCCGCTTCAACGGGGGCGCGCAGGCCGCGCACAACGTCGTCGTGGGCGGGCGGCACCACACGTTCAGCCAGTTCGGGGCGGGCACGTTCGCCGGCGTGCCCACCCATCTGTCGCGGTTCGTGCTGGTCGAGCCGTTCGCGCTGGCCACCGAAGCGCGGCGGCTCGAAGCGGCGGGCGTCCGGAATCCGTTCTCGCTGCTGAGCGTGGACGGCCGGGCCCTGCTCACGACCCCGTTCCACATCCACGCCAACCGGGCACGGGAGGAAGCCCGGGGTGTGAACCGGCACGGCTCGTGCGGGAAGGGCATCGGCGAGACCGTCTGGTACTCGCTGTTGCCCGGGGCCGCGCCGGGTGACGTGGTGGAGAACCAGGAGGTGACCGGGACGCCGGGGGAAGCGCCCACGGTCGCCGACTGTGCCCGGCCGTCGGTGTTGCGGCGCAAGCTGGACGCGCTCGCGCGGTTCTACGCCCCGCTCGCCACGCCACCGCACAGTGTGGACGAACTGGTGGCGCTGTACCGCGATTTCGCGGACGCGGTGCGGATCACCGACGGGGACGAAACGGGACGGCTGGCGGATTCCGGACGGCTGGTCTTCGAGGGAGCGCAGGGGGCTCTCCTCGACCAGCACCACGGATTCCATCCGCATACGACCTGGTCCACCACCACCCCGCACAACGCCCGCGCACTGCTGGGCGGGCGCCCGCACGCCGTCCTGGGTGTCACGCGGACATATCTCACCCGGCATGGCGCGGGCCCGCTGCCGACCGAATCCTCCGCCGTGCTCGCCCGCTTTCCGGAGGCGCACAACGAAACCGGCGAATTCCAGGGCGCGTGGCGGGCGGGCCATCTCGACGCGGTCCTGCTGGAGTACGCGATCGCGGCCTGCGACGGCGTGGACGCGCTCGCGGTGACCCACCTCGACGCGACCGGGCTGAAGGTCGTCCCCGCGGACGGCTCCCCCGTCGTCGACCTGCCGGATCCGCTGGCGTGGTTCGGCGCGCGGCTGCCGGTGGCGGTCACCGGGTACGGCCCGGACAGGGCCGGTTACCGGGTCGCGGAGGCAAGGTCGACAATCAACGCGTGATCGAGTCGACGCCGGTGTCCGTTGACGTGCTCGTGGTGCGGTTCGCGCCCGGCACCAGGAAAGTGCTGCTGGGAATCGCACCGCGAGCCGCCGAGCCCTTCGCGGGGGAACTCGCCTTGCCCGGGGTGCTGCTCGGGCTCGGGGAACGGCTGCGGGAGGCGGCGCACCGGGCGGTGGTCGGCAAACTCGGCCTGCCGTCGGACGCGCTTTCGGCGACGGGACAGCTCGCCACCTTCGACGAGCCGAACCGTGACCCCCGTGGTCCCACCCTCTCCATCGCCTTGTGGGCCACGGTGGATCCCGCCCTCGACGAGCCGGGGAACGTGGTGTGGCCTCCGCTGGACGAGGTCCCGCCGCTGGCTTTCGACCACGACCGGATCGTGGCGGACTGCCGCCCGATGCTGGCCGAGCGGCTGTGGCGGGACGTCGCATTCACCGCCGGGCTGCTGGGCCGGATCTTCACGACGGCGCAGGCGCTGGACGTCACCGAAGCACTGACCGGGGATCGCCCCTATCCGGCCAACCTCGGCCGGACGATGGAGCGGGTCCCCGGTTTGCGGCGCACCACCGAACACGCGGCCGCCCTCCCCAAGGGAGGACGGCCGCCGTCGTTGTGGCGCTGGGAGTGACTCAGATCCCGCAGGAGGACGCCGACCAGAAGCGCGTCGACCGGTGTGCCACGTGGGTGTGATCGTTGTGGCCGGGGTAGCCCGGCCCGAGGATCTCGGCGAACCCGTGGTTACGGGCCTGCTTCGCCAATCCGCAGAAGCCCTGCGAGCCGGCGCCGAGGTCGACGGCGTCGCCGTAGAGGTGACGGCTGTTCGTCGCGCCGCCGACGGCGTTGTTGCAGGCGACGCTGCGGAAACCACCGTTGACGTCGATCGGCCGGTCACCCATGGCGTGCCGCATCGCCTGCAGCTTCCACATCGAGACCAATGCGTTGGCCTTCGCCGTCGCCGCTGAGACGTTGCCGCCCGACCAGTCGGAGTTGCACCGGTTCAGTTCGGCGTAGGTGAAGTTGATCGGCGTGCAGTCGTCGTCCTGCAACGCGTAGAGCTTCGTGAACGTGGCCGATCCGGCGATGCCGTCCGCGCCCAGCCCGTACGCCTGCTGGAACCGGGTGACCGCGGCCTTGGTGCCCGCGCCGAACTGGCCGTCGATGGCGAGCACGCCCCCGTAACCGGGGTAGCCGGCGACCCGGATCTGGAGTTGCCGGACGTCCTCACCGGACGCGCCCTCGGACAACGTGCGTCCCCAGGAGTAACAGGCGTCGGCGACGGAGACTTCGCCCGCCGTCACCGGGCCCGGATCGGCGGCGGCCGGGGTGGCCACCGCGGTACCGAGCCCGGCCACCAGGGCGAGCATCGGCAGGAGGAAACGAATGCGCATGACAGGAACACCTTTCAAGGCAGGGAAGGTGAGACCCGTGACCCCCACGGGTTGTCAACGATTCACTGCACGGGATGCTAACGCGGTTCCTGCTACCGCGCTGTGGGTCGTTCGACCCACACGGCCGGGTCCATCACGCGTGTTCGGAGGCGTATCTCGCGTGTCTGAAGACGTAACTCGCGTGCTTGGAGGCGGAACACACCGGCTGGGCGAGTTACGCCTTCGAACACGCGAGATACGCCTCTGATCACGCGAGTTCGGAGTTCGGGCCGGTCAGCCCTTCAGCTGCGGGAAGTCCTCCTCGCGGAACTCCCCCGCCGGCCGCCCGTCGGCCTCGTTCTCCCGCCCGCGCAGTTCGACGCGCCGGATCTTGCCGGAGATCGTCTTCGGCAGTTCGGTGAACTCCAGCCGACGGATTCGCTTGTACGGAGCCAAATGTTCCCGGCAGAAAGCCAGGATGGACACCGCGGTGCCGGCCGTCGGTTCGTGACCGTTCGCCAGGACGACATACGCCTTCGGCACCGCGAGCCGGATCGGGTCGGGTGCGGGGACGACGGCCGCTTCGGCGACCGCTTCGTGTTCCAGGAGGACACTTTCCAGCTCGAACGGCGAGATCCGGTAGTCCGACGCCTTGAAGACGTCGTCGGTCCTGCCCACGTAGGTGATGTAGCCACGTTCGTCGATCGAGCCGACGTCCCCGGTGTGGTAGAAGCCGTTCGCGAACGCCGCGGCGGAACGTTCCTCGTCGTCCGCGTACCCGGCCATCAGCCCGACCGGTCGCTTGGCGAGGTCGAGACAGATCTCGCCCTCGTGCGCCCGTTCGCCGGTGACCGGGTCCACGAGCGCCACGGTGAAGCCCGGCAACGGGCGGCCCATCGAGCCCGGCACGACGTCCTGCCCGGGCGTGTTGGCGATCTGGACGCTGCTCTCCGTCTGCCCGAAACCGTCGCGAATCGTGACGCCCCAAGCCTTTTCGACCTGGTCGATCACTTCGGGGTTGAGCGGTTCGCCCGCGCCGACCACCTTGCGCGGCGGTGTCTTCAGCACGGTCAGATCCGCTTGGATGAGCATCCGCCACACCGTCGGCGGGGCGCAGAAACTGGTGATGCCGCACCGGTCCATCTGCGCCATCAAGGAGACCGCGTCGAACCGCGCGTAGTTGTAGAGGAACACCGTCGCCTCGGCGTTCCACGGCGCGAAAACGTTGCTCCACGCGTGTTTCGCCCAGCCGGGCGACGAGATGTTGAGGTGGACGTCGCCCGGTTCGAGCCCGATCCAGTACATTGTGGACAGATGGCCGATCGGATACGAGACCTGGGTGTGTTGCACCAGTTTCGGCTTCGCGGTGGTCCCTGACGTGAAGTACAGCAGAAGCGGGTCTTCCGCCGCCGTCGGGCCGTCGGGCGTGAAGGTGTCCGCTTCCTCGTAGGCGTCCACGAAGGACCGCCAGCCCTCGACGGGCTCACCGACGGCGATGCGCGTGTAGTCGCCTTCGACGTTCTCGAGCTTGTGCGCGTCGACGGACCGGATCACCACGTGCTTCGCCGCGCCCCGCTCGACCCGGTCGGCGAGGTCCGCCGGGCCGAGCAGGGTCGAGGCCGGGATGATGACGGCGCCCAGTTTGATCGCGGCGAGGATCGTCTGCCACAGCTCGCCCTGGTTGCCCAGCATCAGGATCAGCCGGTCGCCCCTGGCCACGCCGAGCGAGCGCAGCCAGTTCGCGACCTGGTCGGACCGGCGCGCCATCTCCGGATAGGTCCAGCGGTTCTCGATGCCGTCCTCTTCGACGATCCACAGCGCGTACCGGTCCTGATTGGCCGGATCGGCCGCGACGACGTCGAACCAGTCGAGCGCCCAGTTGAACTCGGCGGGCCGGGGCCAGGTGAAGTCCCGATAGGCGGTTTCGTAGTCCTCGCGATGGGCCTGCAGATAGTCCCGTGCCTCGCGGAACGTGCGGTATGCCTCCGAAGCGCTCACGATCGTCCTCCTGGTCCGTGGTGGGCCGCCGGTTCTTTCTACTCTCCCTTGAACTCGGGCGCGCGGCGCTCGAGGAAGGCCTGCACGGCCTCGCCGAGGTCCTTGCTGGGCAGGAACGCCGCGTTCCAGGCCGAGACGTAGCGCAGGCCGTCCGCCACCTGGCGTTCGGTGTTGGCCGACAGGACGTTCTTGGTGCCCTGCACGACCAGCGGCGGGTTCGCGGCGATCTCGGCCGCCAGCTTGCGGGCTTCGGCCAGCAGGGTGTCCTGATCCACGTGGACGTCGTTGACCAGGCCGATCTTCTCCGCGCGGGCGGCGTCGATGTCCTTGCCGGTCAGGGCCAGTTCGCGCAGGTGTCCCTCACCGATGATCGGCGCGAGCCGCTGCAGGCTGCCGAGGTCGGCCACGATCGCGACCTTGACCTCGCGCACGCTGAACTTCGCGTCGGCGCTCGCCAGGCGGATGTCGGCGGCCGCGATCACGTCGACACCGCCGCCGATGCACCAGCCGGAAATGGCCGCGATGACCGGTTTGCGGCATTCCGCGATCGAGGACACACTCGCCTGGAGCGTCTTGACCTCGTCGAGGAACTTCGTCCGCGGGCCGGCGAGCGCGTCGCCGCCGAGCATTTCGCCCCAGCTGGGCATCATGGCCGGCAGGTCGAGCCCGTAGGAGAAGTGCTTGCCGCTCCCGGTCAGCACGACCGCCCTGACCTGCGGGTCCGCGTCGAGCGCACGGAAGACGATCGGCAGCTCTCGCCAGAAATCGGGGCCCATCGCGTTGCCCTTGGACGGACCGAGCAGCGTCACTTCGGCGACGTGCCCGTCGATGTCCACCTTGAGCGAAACGAGATCGGGAAGACTGTCAGCTGTAGCGGTCATGAGGTCATCTTGACTCATGTGATTGACAGGCTGCCAACGGCCACTGTGCCGGGGCGGTCACGAGATGCTTTCCTGATACCGACGAGTACTACCGGTGAGTACCCGATGATCGACGAAGGACGGTGGGACCATGAGCCCGGCCAGCAGCGCCACCGCGGTCGCCGACCTGCCCGCTCCGAGCACCGCGCGCGGGCGCGAACGCTCTTCCCGGCCGATCGAACTGTCGGGATCCTTCACCCATGAGGGTCACCGGCTCGCCTACACCGAGTTCGGCTCCGGTGACCGGGTGGTCGTCCTCACCCACGGCATCATGCTGACGAGGCGGATGCACGCCCCGCTCGCCCGCAGGCTGGCGCGCGCCGGTTTCCGCGTGGTGACCCTCGACCTGCTCGGGCACGGCGATTCGGACCGGCCCACCGAATCCTGGCTGTACTCGATGCCCGCGTTCGCCGAGCAGACCGTCGCGCTGCTCGACCACCTGGAGATCGACGCGGCCGTCGTCGGCGGGACGTCGCTCGGCGCCAACGTCGCGCTGGAGGTGGGCGTCGCCGCTCCCGAGCGCGCGCTGGGCCTGGTCGTCGAGATGCCCGTGCTGGACAACGCGATCGTCGCGGGGCTGGTCACGTTCGCGCCGCTGCTCATGGCCGCCCGGTTCCTGCCGGTGACCGTGCAGGGGGTGGCGCTGGCGGCGAAGCTCGTGCCGCACGGCAACCAGTGGGTCGACGTCGTCACCGACACGCTGTCCCAGGAACCCGCGCCGATGGCCGCGCTCCTGCACGGCGTGCTGTTCGGCCGGATCGCGCCGCCCAAGTCCATCCGGCGCGGGATCGAGACACCGGCGTTGGTCATCGGGCACGAGCGCGATCCGATCCACCCCTTCGGCGACGCCGACACGCTGGCCGCGGACATGCCGGCGGCCGAGTTCGTCCAGGCCCGCAGCCCGGTCGAGTTGCGCTTCGACCCGACCCGCCTGACCGAAGCCATCGCGGACTTCTCCGCGCGCTGCCATGACCGCTGACCCGGCGCCGGTCCGCGACGCGGAGGAACTGCGGACCGGGCGGCTGCTCCTGCGCCGCCCGGGTCCCGGAGACCTCGACGCGATCTTCGCGCTCCACACCGACCCCGAGGCCTGCGCGCACAACCCCTCGGATCTGCTGGACACGCGCAAGGAGGCGGAGTTGCTGCTGCTCCGCTGGTCACACCAGTGGAACCGGTACGGCTTCGGGTATTGGACGGTCCGGCGGCACGACTCGGCGGAGCCATTGGGATTCTGCGGGGTGAAGATCGTCGGCTTCCGGCGCCGCCCCGTCCTGAACCTCTTCTATCGCTTCTTTCCCTCGTCCTGGGGCGCCGGTTACGCCAGTGAGGCCGCCGCCGCGGCGGTGGACTGGGCCCGTGTCCACCGGCCGGACGATCTCGTGATCGCCCGTGTCCGGCCGGAGAACGTGGCGTCGCAGCGGGTGGCGCTGCGAGCAGGGCTGGTCCGCGCGGAGCACCTCGACACTCCCGGCGACGACGGGGCCGACTGGTTCTACGTCTCGGATCCCGGCTACGAGGGCTGAGCCAGCCCCGCCACCGGGCCGAACACGATCACCGCGGGCGGCCGGACCCCGGCCGTGGCGGCGTCTTCGACCACCTTGTCCAAAGTGGAGCGGAGTACCCGCTGCGTGCGCATGGTGCCGTCCTCGACGATCGCCACCGGCGTGTCGCCCGGCCGCCCCGCCTGGAGCGCCTTCGCGAACTGCGGGAGCCGCTCGACACCCATCATCAGCACGATCGTGCCGCGCATCTTCGCCAGCAGTTCCCAGTCCACGAGCGACTTCTCGTCGTCCGGCGCGACGTGCCCGGACACCACCACGACCTCGTGCGCGACGCCGCGGTGAGTCACCGGGACGTCCGCCGCGGCGGGAACGGAGAACGCGCTCGTGATCCCGGGGACCATCGTCACCGGGATACCCGCTTCGGCGCAGGCCAGGACTTCTTCGAAGCCACGGCCGAACAGGTACGGGTCGCCGCCCTTGAGCCGCACGACGAACTTGCCCGCCTTGGCCCGCTCGATCAGGGTGGAGTTGATCACTTCCTGGCTGGCCGCGCGGCCGTACGGGATCTTCGCGGCGTCGACGATCTCGACGTGGGGCGCGAGTTCGTCGAGCAGTTCGCGCGGAGCCAGCCGGTCGGCGACGACGACGTCGGCCCTGGCCAGGAGACGGCGGCCGCGGACGGTGATCAGCTCCGGGTCACCGGGGCCACCGCCCACGAGGGCGACACCGGGGAGGTCGCCGTGGACGTCCGGGACACGGCCGTCGGCGACGGTGCCGGCGCGGAGGCCGTCGAGGATGCCGTCCCGGACGGTGGCCGACCGCAGCGGCTCGCCGCCGGAGAGCACGCCGACCAGCAGCCCGCCGTGCCTGCCCGACGCCGGGGTGACCGCGCTGCCGAGGTCGCCGTCGTCGGCGCGGACGCAGAACACCCGCGCGCGTTCGGCTTCGGCGCAGACCGCGGCGTTGACCTCGGGATCGTTCGTGCACGCCAGCGCGTACCAGGCGTCGGTGAGGTCGCCCTCGGTGTAGCGGCGCTCGTGCCAGACGATCTCGCCTGCGTCGGCCATGGCGCTCACCGACGGCGTGGTGTGCGGCGAGACCAGTTCGACCCGCGCGCCGGCGCTGATCAACCGCGGCAGGCGGCGCTGGGCTACCGTCCCGCCACCGATCATCACGACACGACGGCCTGCCAGGTCGAGGCCGGAGAGGTAATGCGGGTCATCCATGCGGGGCAGTGTAAGGATTCAGCGCCCCGGACCGCGATCCGAGTGAGAACCGCCTCAGCTCTCCAGCAGCGCCAGCAGCTCGGTGTTGCCGAACATCCTGGCCGCGTCGAGCGCCGACGGCTCCCCCGCCGTCGCGTCCGCGCCGCCCTTCAGGAGCGCCTTCACGACCTCGGGTTCGTTCTTGAACACCGCGCCTGCCAGCGGACTCTGCCCGCGATCGTTCTCACGGTTCGGATCGGCGCCGCGTTCGATCAGCGCCGCGACGGTCTCGGCGTGCCCGTGGTAGGCGGCGAGCATGACCAGCGTGTCGCCCCGGTCGTTGGTCAGGTTCGCCGAAATCCCCGCGTCGACGTACGCGGCGATCTCGGCCGTCGCGCCTGAACGGGCGAAGCCGAACACCTTCGCCCACAACTCCAGCAGTTCGGGATCGAATTCCTCGGCCTGTCCGGGGTTCTCCGTCATGGGGCCCATTCTCCCACGCGGAACCGCGGTCCGGGCGGCGTCTCGCACCGCCCGGACCGGTGGCGTCAGCGCCCCGCGTTGGGGTAGGGCAGCAACGCCATCTCGCGGGCGTTCTTGATCGCCGTGGCGACCTGTTTCTGCTGCTGGGGGGTCAGCCCGGTGACCCGGCGGGCGCGGATCTTGCCGCGGTCGGAGATGAACTTCCGCAGCAGGTCGACGTCCTTCCAGTCGACCTCGGTGATCTTGTTGGCGTGCAAGATGTTCGTCTTGCGCTTGAAGGGACGGTCGCGGTTCGGCTTGCCCATCGCGCTCACCAGCTCGACTTCGTGACGCCGGGCAGTTCGCCGTTGTGCGCCATCTGCCGCATGCGGACCCTCGACAGCCCGAACTTCCGCAGGTAGCCGCGTGGGCGGCCGTCGGCGGTGTCGCGGTTGCGGATGCGGGTCGCGCTGGCGTCGCGGGGCATCGCCTGCAGGGCCGACACGGCCGCCGCCTTCTCCTCGGGCGACACGGAGGGCGAGGCGATGGTGGCCTTCAGCTCACGCCGTCGTTCGACATGGCGGGCGGCGATGACCTTGCGCTGCTCGTTCTTGGCGATCTTCGACTTCTTGGCCATCAGCGCTCCTCCTTGAACTCGACGTGCTTGCGCGCGATCGGGTCGTACTTGCGCAGCACCATCCGGTCCGGGTCGTTCCGCCGGTTCTTCTTGGTGACGTACGTGTAGCCGGTGCCGGCGGTCGAGCGGAGCTTGATGATCGGCCGGATGTCGGTGCTCTTGGCCATCAGAGCTTCACCCCTTTCGCGCGGAGCTCGGCCACGACGGCCTCGATCCCGCGCTTGTCGATCGTCTTCATGCCCTTCACCGAGACCCGCAGGCGGACCCATCGTCCTTCGCTCGGCACGAAGTACCGCTTGGCCTGCAGGTTCGGCTCCCAGCGCCGGGACGTGCGCCGATGCGAATGCGACACCTGCTTCCCGTAGCCCGGTTTGCGGCCGGTGACCTGGCACACGGCGGACATATACCCTCCCGAGTTGATATCGGTTGTCGTTTTCATTTACTCTACACAGCCGAACCAGAACGCCCTCGACGCCCCGGAGCTTCAGTGACCGACAACCCCCGCGTGCCCCTCGTCCTGATCAGCGGCCTCGCACCGGGACCGAACACCGACCTCGCCGAGCGGCTGCGCCTCGCCGAGCCGGGCACCGCCGTCGTGCATCACGACCTGAGGCAGATTCACTCCGGAGTGGTCCGTCGGCGGATCCGGCTCGGCGACCGCGACCAGCTGACCGTCCTCGAACTGGCGCACGGCTGCGTCTCGTGCACACTCCGCGAAGACCTGCTGCCGCTGCTGCGCAAGCTCTCGCAGATGCCCCAAGTGCGGCGCATCGTGGTGCGGCTCGACGAGGCCATGGAGCCCGAGCCGGTCAGCTGGGCGCTGCACAACGTCCTCGTCGGCGACCGGCCGGTGATCGAGGACGTCGATCTCCGGGCGGTACTGACCGTCGTCGACTGCGCGGCCTGGCTGGCCGACAGCACCGGCGACGACACCCTGGCCGAACGGAGCCTGCGGGCCAGCCCCGAGGACGAACGCACCGTCGCCCAGGTCGCGCTGTCCCAGGTCGAGTTCGCCGACCTGCTCGTCCTCGCCGGGGCCGCGACCGACGCGTGGTCCGCGGCGAAGGCTTCGGCCGTGCTCGACCGCGTCGCGCCGTCGATCCCCCGCGTCGATCTGTCCTCTGTGGACGGGAAGACCGTGCTCGACGCCGTCCCGGCCGACGCCCGGCGCGGCGAGGTCACCGACATGCACGGGCCGCTGCTGCGCGGCCAGCCGCCATTGCACACCGACTGCGGCATCGGGCTGCTCACCTTCACCTCGCAGCGCCCGTTCCACCCGGAGCGCCTGCACGACGCGATCGACGTCCTGCTCGACGGCGTGGTCCGCACCCGGGGGCGGCTCTGGGTGGCGAGCCAGCCCGACATGGCGCTGTGGATCGAATCCGCGGGCGGCGGTCTCGGCGTCGGGCACGCCGGGCCGTGGCTCGCCGCTCCGGACGGTCCCGACTGGACCGACGTCTCCCCCGAACGCCGCACCCTCGCCTCCCTGCGCTGGGACCCGCTGTTCGGCGACCGCGCGCAGGAACTGGTCGTCGTCACCGATCAGGCCACCCCGGACGAGATCGAAGCCGCCCTGAACGGGGCACTGCTGACGGACGAGGAACTCTCCGCCGGCGAGCAGGAATGGCTCCGTTACCCGGATCCGTTCGGCGAATGGCACGAAGAACCGTGCGAGGACACGGAAACCGACCCCGAGAAGCACGACGTGAACGCGTCGAACCGAAAGGACGAAACGCAGTGAAACCGGGAATCCACCCCGACTACCACCCGGTGGTGTTCAAGGACCTCTCCACCGGGGACGCCTTCCTGACACGCTCCACCGCCACCTCGGAGCAGACCATCGAGTGGAGCGACGGCAACACCTATCCGCTGGTGAACGTCGAGATCAGCTCCTGGTCGCACCCGTTCTGGACCGGCAACCAGCGGATCATGGACAGCGCGGGCCAGGTCGAGAAGTTCCACCGCCGCTACGGACGCCGCGGAGGGTCGAAGTAATGGCCGTCCCCAAGCGGAAGATGTCCCGCAGCAACACCCGGTCCCGGCGTTCGCAGTGGAAGGCCGCCGTACCGGATCTGGTCCCGATCAAGGTGAACGGCGAGACGAAACTCGTGCCGCGCAAGCTGATGAAGCACTTCCATCAGGGCGGGGCGTGACGACGCCCGTCACGGTGCTGTCCGGATTCCTCGGGGCGGGCAAGACGACCGTGCTCAACCACGTCCTCGCCAACCGCGACGGGCTGCGGGTGGCGGTGATCGTGAACGACATGAGCGAGGTCAACATCGACGCCGCGCTGGTGCGGGACGGGAACAGCCTGTCCCGCACCGAGGAACGGCTCGTCGAGATGACCAACGGCTGTATCTGCTGCACCTTGCGCGACGACCTGCTGGAAGAGGTCTCGCGGCTGTGCGAGGACGGCCGGTTCGACTATCTGCTCATCGAATCGAGCGGGATCTCCGAGCCGATGCCCGTGGCGGCGACGTTCTCGTTCCTGGACTCCGCGCGGCTCGACACGATGGTGACCGTGGTCGACGCCGTGAACTTCGAGCGGGAACTGGCGGCCGGTGACGCGCTGACCAAACGCGGGCTGGACCAGTACGACGGGGACGAGCGGACGGTCAGCGACCTGCTGATGGACCAGATCGAGTTCGCGGACGTCCTCCTGCTGAACAAGGCGGACCTGGTCCCGGCCGTCTCCCTCGACCGGCTGACGGCGGTGTTGCGGCGCCTCAACCCGGCCGCCGACGTCGTCGTCTCGACGCACGGCAGGGCCCCGCTCGACCGGGTGCTCGGCACCGGACGCTACGACATCGAGCGGGCGCAGGAAGCACCCGGGTGGGTGGCGGAACTCAACGGCGATCACGTGCCGGAGACGGAGGAGTACGGGATCTCCAGCGTCGTCTTCCGCGCCTCGATGGCTTTCGATCCGGAACGGCTGTGGGACTTCGTCGGGCGGCTCGATACCGGGGAATTCGGGACGGTCCTGCGGTCGAAGGGGTTCTTCTCGCTGGTGTCGCGGCCCGGGGTCACCGGGCTGTGGTCGCAGGCGGGTTCGGTCGCCCGGTTCGAACCGCAGGGTGTCGAGGAGGCGCCGCGACAGGAGCTGGTGTTCATCGGTGTGGGGCTGGAGGAGGACGCGCTGCTGGACTCCCTCCGATCCTGCCTGGCCGCCGGTCCGGCCGGGGCGGATCCGTTCCCGGAATGGGAAGCGGTGCACAGCCACTGACTGCCTGCGGCAAGTCCGGTCCGTGAAGGCCTCCTTGAGGGACCCTGGGTCCCTCAAGGAGGCCTTCACGGACTCGGTAATGGGCACTTCCGCGACATAGCGGCTCCTTCAACGTTGCGAACGCCACTTTCGCAACACGACACGATTGCCTTACCCCTCAACGGAGCTGCCCTCGCCGCTCACTACGAGGCGAGGGTCAGTGGTCGTCGTAGTGATCCCCGTGCGCGGCATGGCGGTGGCCGTCGTGCAGGTAGTCGACGTGGTCGCCGTGCGGCACCGCGACATGACCGCAGCCCTCGCCGTGCGCGTGGTCGTGACCCTGGTGCGGGATGTGGTCGCCGGTCTCGCACTCGTCGAAATGCCCGTCGT
The DNA here is from genome assembly GCF_019330265.1 of Amycolatopsis sp. TNS106. Lineage (NCBI taxonomy): Bacteria > Bacillati > Actinomycetota > Actinomycetes > Pseudonocardiales > Pseudonocardiaceae > Amycolatopsis > Amycolatopsis sp. TNS106. The sequence continues at coordinate 2,211,429 of NZ_CP024972.1, forward strand.
GGGCGCGGTGCAGATGCCCGTCGTGCACGTAGTCGACGTGGTCTCCGTGGGGTACGGCGACGTGGCCGCATCCTTCGCCGTGAGCGTGCGTATGGCCGGCGTGTTCGGTGTGCGCGGCGGTCATCACCGGGTCCTTCCTGAGCGGAAATGCCTGATCAGGCGGACCGTAGCACCGGGATACCGGCCCAGCAGCGCTCTCACCCGACCGGGTGGCCGATCAGGCGATGCGGCGGCGGTGCCCGGCCCAGAACGGCTCCCGGAGCGCCCGCTTGTCGACCTTGCCGATCGCCGTCAGCGGCAGCGCGTCGGCGAAGTCCACATCGGACGGTACGAAATGCTCCCGCCCGAAGAAGTCCCTGGCCTGCGCCCGGACTTCTTCGGCCGACAGCGCTCCCGAGGCGACCACCACGGCGTGGACCCGCTCACCCTCGCCTCCGTCACCAGGCACACCGAACACGGCCACGGACCGGATCAGCGGATGCCGCGCGAGTGCGTTCTCGACCACGGTCGAATACACCTTGGTGCCGTGCTCGCCGGTGATGATGACGTCGTTCGCCCTGTCCAGCAGGTAGAGGTATCCCTCGTGGTCGAACCGCCCGAGATCGCCGGTCCGCAGCCAGCCGTCGCCGATCGGCGGCGACCCGTGGTAACCGACCATCATGGACAGACCGCGCACCAGGACCTCCCCGTCGTCGATTCTGGCCTCCATGCCCGGCACGATCCGGCCCACGGACTCGAGCCGGTCCGGCCGCCCGTCGAGCTCCGCCGCGGAGATGCTCGCGATCATCGGCGCCTCGGTGAGCCCGTATCCCTGCCCGACCACGGGCCCGAACACCTCGAGCGCCTGAGCCAGCCGTCTCGGCGGTAGCGGGGCGGCCCCCAGCGAAAGCTGCCGCACACTGCTGACGTCGGTCGACGTCATGGCCGGATGGTCGAGCACCTCGGCCAGGCGCGCGGGAGTGAGGGACAACGTGGTGATCCGGCGTTCCGCGATCGCGTCCAGTACCGCGCCCGCGTCGAAGCCCCGCAGCAGGACGACACTCTCCCGCCGCAGGATCGCTCCCAGCACGGTGGCGTTGCCGGTCATATGCGTCATCGGCGCGATCAGCAGCGCGCGGCCCGGCGCCGCCGGATCCGGCGCGAAGATATGCGCCATCCCGTCGTAGATCCCACTGTGCCGGATGAGTTTCGGCGCCCCGGTGGTACCCCCGGTGGGAAAGACGACGGTGACCGAACCCGGCATTCCCGCCGGGTCGGCGCCGTCGTGATCCAGCAGTTCGTCGAGCGTGATCACCCGCCCGTCGCCGGCGGGCCAGTCCGACGGCTGCTCGGTCACCAGGGTCGTGACCCCGGCCGCTTCGACCGCGGCGAGGCGATCGGGCGAACTCGCCGACGCGGCGACGAGCAGCACCGTCGAACCTCGCAGCTGTGCCGCGATCTGCAGGAGGACGGTCTCCGGCCGGTTGCCTGCGTCGATGGCGACCACCCCGCGCTCCGGCAGTCCCGCGTACATCCGGCGTACCAGGTCGAGCGCCTGCCCGTAGCCGGTCTCCACGCCGTCCTGGACGAACAGCACTTCGTCGCCTCCCGAGCGCAGCGCGTCCATCACCCGGGTCAAGAACAGACTCTCCACCGGCCGGACCCTAACCCAGGGTCAAGACCCCGAGCAGCAGCCACCGGCGGGAGCGGCACCCTCGTAGGCGTCGTGCCAGTCCCACCACTCGTACGGGGGCGTCTGCGGATAGCCCTCCGGCGAGTCCTCCCACTCCTCCTGACGCCCCAGCGCGGTGATGTCGAGGTAGCTCCACGTGCTCCCCATCGCTTCGTCTCCGCGATCCTTGACGAAGTACGTCCGGAACACCTGGTCACCCTCGCGGATGAAGGCGTTGGTGCCGTGCCACTCGTCGACGCCGAAGTCGACGTCGAAGTCACCGGTGATCGTGTACCACGGCATCGTCCAGCCCATCCGCGCCTTCATCCGCGCGATATCCGCCTGCCCGCCCCGGGAAACGAAGGCCAGGGTGGTGTCGCGGGCGTTCAGATGCGCGACGTGCGCGACCTGGTCGGCCACCAGCGAGCAGCCTTTGCAGGCGTGGTCGGGGAAACCTTCCACGCCGGGATCGAAGAAGGCCCGGTAGACGATCAGCTGACGGCGGCCCTCGAACAGGTCGAGCAGGTTCACCGTGCCGGACGGCCCCTCGAACTCGTACGGCTTCTCGACGGCGAGCCACGGCATCCGGCGCCGCTCGGCGGCGAGCGCGTCGCGGGCTCGGGTCAGCTCCTTTTCCTTCACCAGCAACCGAAGGCGCGCTTCTTCCCATTCGGCCGCGGTCACCGTGTTCATCGCGCCAACTCCGCGGGCAGGACGCTTCGCCGGTTCGGCCGCCCTTCCCCGGTGGTGATCAAGTCACGCAGGCTGGTGCCGACATAGAACGTCCACGCCTTGTGACAGACGTCGAAGCATTCGTACTCCGGAACCAGCCCGTGATGGGTGAAGCGCGCTTCGGTCTTGCCGTCCTTCTCAGTGATCTCGAACGTGATGGTGGTGCCGATCCATTCGGTCTCGTCACGGGTGAAGTCGAAGTGGTTTTCGAGGACCAGCCAGGAGACCTTGCGGCCGGGCACGGATTCGGTGATCCGGATCCGGCAGCGGTGCACCTCTTCGTAGTGGTACTCGAACTCGTCCCCGGCGTACTCGATCTCTTCCGACCACCACCGGCCGACGTCGGTGAAGGCGTCGAAGACCTGGTGTGGCGTCTGGTCCACGGTGAAACTCGTCGTGAAGCTCATGATGAACCCTCCAGATGGTCCTTCAGAGCCGCGAGCGGCCCGTCCCAATCCCGGGCGAGCGCGGCGAGGAATTGCTGGGCGACCTGCATCGGGGCCGAATGCAGCCGGTAGCGGACGCGGCGCCGCTCCCCCTGCTCCGGGATCACCAGCCCCGCGTCGGTGAGCAGTGCGAGATGCTTGGCGATGGCCTGCCGCGTGATCGGCAGCCGGTCGGCCAGGTCGGTCGCCGTGGCCGGGCCGCCCGAGGCGAGGACGGCGAGAATGCTCCGCCTGCTCGGGTCGGCCAAGGCGACGAAGACCTGTTCGGCGATCGTTTCGTTGTCAGGCGGCATCGAGGTATTCGATCAGTTCGCCCAGCTCGGCCGCCCACCCCTTCGTGTTTCCTTCGAACGCGACCTGGTGTGCCTCGTCCGGCAGCTGGGAGAAGCCGGACTCGACGACGGTGAGCCGCGTACCTCCGTCGTTCGGCACCAGGGTGAATTCGACGTAGGTGCGACGGGGATCCTCGTCGGGCAGACCGTAGATGTTCCAGGTGAAACCGAAGATCTCCGGCTCTTCGACACGCTCGACGCGCATGTTCGCCTTGTGCCCCTCGTCCCATTTCATCTCGGCCGCACCTCCGGGCCGCAGGTCGATGCTCGCCTGGTTGCCGAACCAGGTACCCAGGCCTTCGGCCGTGGTCAGCGCGGCCCAGACCTTCGCGGGCGGGTGGGCGATTTCGACGGTGCGTTCGATCCGGTCGGGGAATCCCACGACAGCCTCCTTATGTAGCAATCAATCGGTTGCTATAACTTTGTATAGCAACCGACTGATTGCGTCAAGGGCGAATCAGGAAGCCGTGTACAGCGCCCCGAGGAACTCCAGCAACAGCCGCTCTCGCAACGGCCCGGGTGCCGTGGCCAGCAACGCGTTGATCTCCGCCATCCGGGTGGGCAGCCCGGCCGCGCCGCCGAGCGCCGCGGCCGCCAGCAGCCCGGCGAACTGCTCCGGCGTCAACGTCGCCGGGTCCAGCGCCGCGACGAACTCGGCCACCTGCGGGTCGACGACGACCGGTCCCGCTTCACGGGCGGCCGCGACCGACACGGCGAGATCGGCAAGGAAGTCCTTCTCGTTCCCCCGGTTCGCGGCCGTCACGGTCAGATGCAGGTTCGCGGGCGACGACTCGTGGGCGAACTGCGGCTGGACGTACCAGCCACGCTCGCGCATCTCGTCCGCGACGGTGAACAGGTCGAACCCGGCATCGTCCGCCACGGTGAACGCGAGCAGGGTCGACACCGGATCGCCGAGGACACGCAATCCGTCCAGCGCCTCGATCCCGGCGCGGATCTCGACGGCCGCCTCCCGCGCCGCCGAAGCCAGCTTCGCATAGCCCTCGTCGCCGACATGGCGCACCACGGCCCACGCCGCGGCCAGCGGGCCACCGGACCGCGTGCTCTGCAGCGTGGTGTTCAGCATCGTGTAGCCGGGCCAATCGGCACTGGCGAAGTACTGCGGCCGGCGAAGGTCGGCGTTGGCGTGCAACAGAACCGACACGCCTTTCGGACAGTAGGCGTACTTGTGCAGATCCACCGAGACGCTGGTGACGCCGGGGACGTCGAAGCCGAACGAGCCTTGCCCCAGGTACGGGAGCACCCAGCCGCCGATGCAGGCGTCGACGTGGAACCGGACGCCGTCCAGCAGCGCGGCGATCTCGGGGATCGGGTCGAGGACGCCGTGGGCGTACGACGGCGCGCTCGCGACGACGAGCACCGTGCTGTCGTCGACCGCGGCGGCCATGGCCTCGGGGACGGCGCGGAAGGTCACCGGATCGACCGGCACCGAGATCACGCGGACGCCGAAGAAATGCGCCGCCTTGTGGAACGCCGCGTGCGCGGTCGTGGGCAGCACGATGTTCGGCGTGGCCACGTCGGGACGCGCGTCGCGGGCGGCCAGGACGGCGAGCATGCACGACTCCGTGCCGCCAGAGGTCACCGAGCCGACCGTCTCGTCCGTCCCACCCAGCAGGCGTGCGGCGGTACCGACGAGGTCGTTCTCCATCCGCAGCAGACTCGGGAACGCCGTCGGGTCGAGCCCGTTGGCCGACGACGCCAGCGCGTGCGCGGCCGCGCCGAGTTCGTCCACTTCGGACAGACCGCTGTCGTAGACGTACGCGAGCGTCCGGCCTCCGTGCGTCGGCAAGTCCCCCGCGCGCAGCTCCCGCAGTTCCTTGAGGACGTCCTCGGCGGTCACGCGCGGCGCTCCAGCACGGACCTGCGCAGCAACGGGATGCCCAGCACGATCAGCACGGCCGGGAGGATCGACGCGCCGAGCAGGATCGCCGTGAGCGCGCTGTCCGGCTGCGCGACCTTGGCGTCGAGGCTGGACTGGTAGCCGCCGAACTGCAGCACGAGCCCCCACAGGCCCGGTCCGAGCGCGAGCCCCAGCGTCTCCGACGCCGTCCAGACGCCGGCCGCGACACCGGCCCTGGTCTCGCCGGTCCGCTCCTCCTCGTCGCTGATCAGGTCCGGCAGGATCGCCAGCGGGAACACCGAGATCCCCGCGTAGCCGACACCGCAGAAGGCCACGAACACCATCGTGACGGCGAACGGGAACACCTCGGCGCCGAGCAGACCCAGCAGGCCGACACCGAACGCGCCGGTGGCGATCCGGAACCCGGCCAGCTTCCCGACGCTCGCCCCGAGGCGCGGCCACAGCGGCATGGTCAGCAGCGCCGGTCCGACGAAACCGACGAACAGGACCGTCGAGTAGCCGGAGCTGCCGAGGATCCGCTCGGCGAAGAACGGGATCGCGGCCAGCACCGTGCCGATGCCGAGCGCCTGGATGAAGTAGACGCCGAGCAGCCAGCGGAACGGCCGCCACTGCGCGAGTGTCCGGAGCAGTTCGCGCGGGCTGACCGTGTTCGGCCGCAGCGCGCCGACGGGAGCGTCCTTCAGGCCGAAGTACACGCCGAGGGTCGCGAGCAGGATGACCACCGCGATGAACAGGCCCATGACCCGGTAGCCTGCGACACCGCCGATGAGGTCGGTGATCGCCGGCGCGCCCCCGCCGGAGACCAGGATGGCGACCGCGAGGAACCCGATCCGGACGCTGGTCAGCTTCGTGCGTTCTTCCGCCGAATCGGTCAGCTCGGCGGGCAGCGCGTTGAACGGCACCTGGAAGAAAGCGTACGCGGTGGCGCACAACAGGAACACGACGACGACGTAGATCGCGTCGGGCACCGGGCCGCCGAAGCCGGGATGCGCGAACAGGGCCGCGAAAAGGATCGAAACGCCGATTCCGCCGTAGAGCAGGAACCGGCGGCGGCTGCCGGTGCGGACCATGTCCGCGTCCGACAGCCTTCCCGCGATCGGGTTGAAGAGCACGTCCCACGCTTTGGGAACGAACACGATCAGACCGGCCACGCCCGCCGCGACGCCCATCGTGTCGGTGAGGTACTTCAGGAGGAGCAGGCCGGGAACCGTGCCAAAGGCACCGGTGACGAACGAGCCGAGCGAGTAGCGATACCTCGTCCGTGCTGGCAGCGATGCCATGATCCTCCTCGAGGCGGTTCTCCCGATGAAGGCCTCAGTATTGGATCTTGGCCACCACCGGGTAGTGGTCGGAAGGAATCGTGCCACCGTCGTAATGCACGAGCTGTACCGGGCCGACAGCGGCGCGTGGACGCCCGCCCGCGTGCACGGCTCCGACGTAGTCCAGCGAGTCACGGTAGGTCGCCGGAACGGACTTCGCCGCGTTCGGGTTCGTGGCCGCGTCGAAGGTGTACGCGCCTTCGCCCGTCGTGCGGAGGACGCCGTCGAGGATGGCTTCGCCCTGCTGGACCTGGGTCCGGCCGAGGGAGTCCTTGCGCGTTCGCCCGGCCCAGTACTCGATGTTCAGGTCGCCCGCGAGGACCACCGGCTCACCGGCCGGCGCGTATTTCGTGACCAGGTCCCGGATCTCACCGAGCTGCGCCATCCGGATCTCGTGCGCCTTCGGCAGTGTCTCCGGTTCCTCGTCCGCCTGCATGTGCGTACCCGCGATCCACAGCGGTTTCCCGTTGACGACCAGTCGGGCCAGCGCGGCACCCTTGTTGGACAGGTAATCCGCTGTGCCGGAGTAGGAATTGCGGAAAACCAGCTGATGCTGCTCGGTCACCGGCGCCTTGCTGAGCACCGTGACCCCGCCGTTGACCACGACGGGGGAATTCGAGCAGTTCCCGTTCACCGTGGTCCAGCCGGGTGACGTGCCGCAGTACTGGCCGACGAGCGGGGTCTGGTGCGGCCAGACGTCCTTCAGCCGGTTCCGCAGTTCCTCCGCCTGGGCGCTGAAAGCCTCGTCCAGGACTACGACGTCGGCGTCGTTCGCGCGGATGACGTCTTCCGCCGCGCGAGCCCTGGCCTGTTTGTCCGAAGTGTTCGGGCTGGCGATCCAGGGCAGCTGCCAGATGTTGAACGCCATGACCTTCACCGAGACCGCCGCTTGGGCGGGCACGGCGGTTCCGGCGAACATCGCGGCGGCGATGGCGAGTACGGCGAGCTTCCGCACGAAAGACCCTTTCCGGTGTCAGGAGACGACGAATGTCCGCGAAGTCCCGCTGAACGCGGAGATCGCCCCGTTCCAGCCGTTCTTCCAGTTTCCGAAGTGGATCACGCGATATTTGCCGATCGGGGCGTTCGCGGGGATCTTCCAGTGGACGACGGCTTTCGATTCGGCGACGAACGTCCGTGCCCAGTGGTACTTCGTGTCCCAGTCGCCGTCGTCGGCGTGCCGGACCCACTTGCCGTCGACCAGCCGCTGGATCTCCAGGAACGTGCCGCCGCGCCGCAGGTCGTTCTTCGGATGCCCGGTGACGAACTCGATCGCGACCTGCTCGCCGCGCGCGTAGGTGCTCTTCGCGTCGACCAGGACGTCACCGAAGTTCTTGAACGCGGGCGGGCTGTCGAAGACGACCCCTGGCTGGAAGTTGATCAGCTTGCCGCGCAGATCCCGAGGCGTCGGCCCGTGCGGCACCCCCACCCCCGCCTTCATCGCGGCCGCGAGCTTGGCGAATTCCTGTTGGTAGGCCGGAAGCGTGTACCGGCCGTACAGCGTCGACGCGCCTTCGTACTGCTGCGAGTCGTACTCCTCGGGCGTGGTGACGTACTGGCTGTACGCGTTGGCATACCCCTGGATGAGCACGTTCTCCAGCGGAACACCGAGTTCCGCCGCGACGGTCCGGCGCAGGCGCAGTCCGGCGACGATGGTCAGCTCGGCGGGCACGGCCACGAGATACAGCTGACCGATCCGGACGAGCTGCAGCGGCAGCACCTCCGGCGTCCACGGATACGGCTTCATCGCGCCGAACGGCACCGCGATCACCTTCGGCGCGTGCGCGTCGGCGAGTGCCTGCGGGATCGGCGCGTCGATGCCGCCGAGCCAGTCGATGAACGGGTTCTTCACCCCTTCGGGGAGCGGGAGGCCGGGGCCGTCCTCGCGGCTGCCCGCGAGCATCGACACCCCGATCGCGGCCGTGCAGGTGCGCTGCGGCCGCCCGTTCGGGGTGTACTTCGCGTCGACGGCCACGTCGGACATGTCCACGTAGCACATCCGGTGATCGACGCCGCCCCTCACAGCCTCCGCAGCGGCATCGAAGGCGCTCTTCGCCGCGCGGAACTGGAGATCGCCGATCGTGCGGGTGTACTCGAACTCGGTTTCGGGGGTACCGGGTTCGAGGTTCAGGTTCGGGCTCATGTCGCCGGTGTTGGTCTGCGGGAAGGCAGCGACGAACCGCGGGTTCCCGTCGAGGTACCGCACGCCGGCGTGGTCGTGCTCCCACTCGTAGGCGGCGTAGCCCTTGTTGTCACCGCTGATCAGGTGGTTGCCGTTGCTCATCGACGTCCCATGCGTCGCGAACCAACTGATCGCGCCGACGTCGACACCGTTCTGGCTGAACCGCAGCACCGTGACGGCCGGGTCGATCGCCTGCGGGAAGTGGTCCTTGTCCGCCTGCGGGTTCAGGTCGAAGGCCTTGCGCGAGCGGTTGACGCTGGCCTTGGTCAGCTCGGCGCGGCCGAGCCGGATCGACCCCGGCGCGAGGTTCGCGTGCGCCCGGGTGATCGCCTCGAAGATCCCGTCGACGTGCGCGTCGTACACCTGCTGCTGGAAGCCCAGGATCGCCAGATCGTAGGCGGCGTAATGGGAATCCCCGCCGCACGCGGAGTGGGTGTGCGTGGCGTTGAGGAGCACGTTCTGCTCGGTGTAGAGGTCGCCGTACGCGGCCTGGAGCTTGCGCATGACGCCTTGGTGGACGGACTGGAACAGCGCGCCGAGGTCGGCGGTGACGAAGGCGATCCGCTTGGTTTCGTCGTCGACCACGAAGGCGCGTGCCCGGGTGCGGAGGTGGATGCCGGCGGTCTGCTGCTGCGGCATCGAGTAGCCCATCATGCCGTTCTCGGCGGCCGGGCCGGTGACGTCGGAGATCCCGGCACCGACGCGGAAACCCCGTGATGGCGCCGCTTGCGCCTGCTGGGCGCCGAGCACACTCGCCGCGACGGGCAACGCCGCCGCGCCCGCGAGAACCCGCCTCCGGCTCACCGTCATGAGTCGCACCTCCCGGCCACGAACATGAACCGACTTCATGTTCGTGGCGGGACGCTACGTGATGGGCCTCACTGCCGCAACCCACGAAAGGCGCGGAGGCTTTCCCTCATCGCGCGCGGCGAAGAGCGCTTTCGCCACGTCGCATGCGGAGAGAGCGCCCTTCGGTCGTCAACCGCGAACCGGGCCGTCGAGCGCTGACGCTCAAGGCATGGTCGAGCGAAGAGACGGCGTTGCGAAAGCCACTTTCGCAACGTTGAAGGTTGTGAAAGTGGCTTTCGCAACCTTCAACGGCGCCCCGCTGGCTCAATGCATGAGAGCGAGTCCAGCTACGAGAGGGACCCGGCCACGACCGCCGCTCTCCGACCAAGTGACGCGAAAGCCACTTTCGGGACACCACACGTCGCGAAAGTGGCTTTCGCGACATCACTTCCGACCGGATTCCTCGTGAGTGGTAAGGACGGTTCTAACCGTCCTTACCACTCACGAGACCGGGGCGGCTACGAGAGCGTCTCCGCGACCTTCGTGAGCGTCGCGGCATCGCCCCGCAAAAGCAGCGTGGTCACCACGGTCTCGTCCCACGCCGCGAGTTCGTCACGGATCTTTTCCGCAGGCCCGATCAGCGAGGTGTCCTCGACCAGAGACGTCGGGATCGCCGCCGTCGCCTCGTCCTTGCGGCCTGCCAGGTACAGCTCCTGCACCTTGTCGGCCACGTCCTCATACCCCATCCGGGCGAAGACGTCGTGGTGGAAGTTGACCGATTTCGCGCCCATGCCGCCGATGTACAGCGCGAGCGACGGTTTGATCCAGCTCGCGGCCTCCTCGACGTCGTCGTGGACGAGCACCGGGACGGATGCGGCGACCTCGAAATCGTCGAAACCGTGCCGGGCACCGGGACGCGAGAAGCCCTCCTGCAGTGCCGTCCGATAGAAGGCGTCACTCTTGGGCGAGAAGAACAACGGGAGCCAGCCGTCACAGATCTCCGCCGACAGCGCCACGTTCTTCGGCCCCTCCGCGGCGAGGAAGATCGGGATCTCCTTGCGGAAAGGGTGCACTGTGGACTTCAGCGGTTTGCCGAGCCCGGTCCCGCCTCGCAGGGGCAGCTGGAAGTGCTGCCCGTCGTGGGTCACCGGCGCCTCGCGGGCGACGACCTTCCGCACGATGTCGACGTATTCGCGGGTGCGGGCGAGCGGCTTCGGATAGGGCTGCCCGTACCAGCCTTCGACCACCTGCGGCCCGGACGCGCCGAGCCCGAGCACGAACCGCCCACCGGACAGGTGGTCCAGGGTCAGCGCGTGCATGGCCGTCGCGGTCGGGGTGCGCGCCGACATCTGGACGATGTTGGTCCCGAGCTTGATCCGGCTGGTCGACGCGCCCCACCAGGCGAGCGGGGTGAACGCGTCCGAGCCGTAGCCCTCGGCGGTCCACACGGAGTCGAACCCGAGTTCTTCGGCCCGCAGAACGGCGTCCAGCGCGCCCTCCGGCGGACCGGACGACCAGTAACCGAGGTGGTAACCCAGCTTCATCGAGGCTCCTAGTCAGACGTTCGGTGAGTAGTGCTCGGGTTTGCCCCGCTCCGAAAGCGGCGGAAGGTTCCTCGCGGGAGTCTCGACCAACGGCGCGTCCGGGGCCAGTTCGCCACGCTCCCGCCGCCAGCCCGCCCTGGCGCGCGGGTGGTAGCGGCGATCGCGCGGGACCAGGGTGAACGCCGCGTTGATCAGCTTCCCCACCCGGCGATGGCGTCGCTCGTCTCGTTCGGTCCAGGTGTAGCCGAGCCGCTCGCGGATCGGCGGGTCGTACATGCCGACCGTCAACCAGACGAAGTTCCGCGCCACCTGCCCGCGGACCAGGTTCCACGCGAAATCCGGCAGCCAGGGCAGGAAATGCGGTTTGGCGATGTCGTGGATTTCGAGGACGTCGCGAGTCGCCTTGTTGTCCTCCAGCACGTCCTCACACATCCGCTTCCAGTACAGCTGGAAGTCCTCCCACGACTCCGGCACCGGGCGCATGCTCATGCCGTACATCTCGTACCACTGGACGTGCTCGTCGAACAGCTTCCGCTTCTCGGCCTCGCCGATCCCGCCGCAGAAGTTGTCGGCGATGAGGATCGCGCTCACGAAGAACGTCGAATGCGCCCAATAGAACGTGTCCGGGTTGAGCGCGTGATAGCGCCGCCCGTGTTTGTCGACGCCCTTGATCCGATCGTGGTAGCCGCGCACCTCCAGCGCGGTCCGGCGGGCCCGCGGGCCGTCGTAGATCACTCCCCCGATCGGGTACAGCGAGCGGAACAGCCGCTGCCAGCGCTCCTCGAAGAACCGCGAATGCTCCTCGACGCCCGCGCCCAGCTCAGGGTGCATGTTCTGCATGGATCCGGCCCAGAGCGCGATGAGCAATCCGCGCCAGTCGCCGAAGTACTTCCAGGTCAGCGAATCCGGTCCGAGCGGCTGCGGCTGTGTCATCCCCGGTCTCCTCACTGAGCTGGTTAAATTGACCACAACTGTTGTCAGGTTAAGGTTGACAACGGCCGTAGTCAACAAGAGGAGCCGATCATGGCCGGCCGCAGCTGGGCAGGCACGACCCTGGACGACCGCAAGGCCGCGCGACGGGGACAACTCGTCGAAGCGGGCCTCGACCTGCTCGGGACCCAGGGCAGCGCGGGGGTGAGCGTCCGCGCGGTGTGCCGTCACGCCAAGCTGACGGAGCGGTATTTCTACGAGAGCTTCGCCGACCGCGAGGAACTCGTCGTCGCGGTCTACGAGCACATCGGCGAGCAGGCGCGGCAGGCCTTGGTCGACGCCGTCAGCGACACGGCCGAACCCGCCGAACGGGCGAAGGCCGCGGTCCGCGCGTTCGTCGAGTTGATGCTCGACGATCCGCGCAAAGGCCGCGTGCTCCTGCTCGCGCCGATCACCGATCCCGCCCTGACCACGCGCGGGATCGCGCTCCTCCCCTCGTTCGCCGAGTTGGTCAGCGGGCAGCTGTCCCACGGTGACGCGGCCGAACGGCAGATGACCTCGATCGGGCTGGTCGGCGCACTGAGCAACGTGTTCATCGCCTACCTCGACGGCTCGCTCAAGGTGAGCCGCGAGCGCCTGATCGAGCACTGTGTCCGCCTCGTACTCGGGGCCGACCGCGAACCTGTCGGCGGAGGTGACTCGCCTCCACGAAAGCGGCCCAACGCGTGAACCCGCCCCGGCCGGAGACCCCGCTATCGCGGTGGCAGGGCGCCTTGCCCGCCCGACGTGGATCGCGGTCGCGGGTTCACCTTCAGGCACTCAGCTCTGACCGCGTTCGGCGACCAGTTGCAGCGCGATGTCGATGATCATGTCCTCCTGCCCGCCCACGTACTTCGCGGCGCCGACGCGATAGAGGATTTCGTGCGCCGGGACGCCGTACCGCTCGGCGGCGCGCTCGGCATGCAGGAGGAAACTCGAGTACACGCCGGCGAAGCCCTGCACGATCGACGACCGGTCCATCACCGGAAGCCGGGTGATGTAGGGCTTCACGACGTTTTCCGCCGCGTCCATCAGCACGTCCTTGTCGACGCCGGTGCGGATCCCGAGCCGCTCGAACGTCGCCGCGAGGACCTCGGTCGGCGAGTTGCCCGCGCCCGCGCCGAGCGCCACGAGCGAACCGTCGATCTGCCGGGCGCCCGCCCGGTAGGCGAGCACCGAGTTCGCGACGCCGAAGCTCAGGTTCTGGTGCCCGTGGTAGCCGACCTGCGCCTCGTCGCCGAATTCCGCCACCAGCGCGGCGACGCGTTCACCGGCGTCCTCCAGGATCAACGCCCCGGCGGAATCGACGACGTACACACATTGGCAACCGGCGTCGACCATGATCCGGCCCTGTTTCGCCAGCGCCTCGGGTGTGGACATATGGGACAGCATCAGGAAACCGACGGTCTCCAGCCCGAGTTCCCTCGCCGCGCCGAAATGCTGGACGGAGACGTCGGCCTCGGTGCAGTGGGTCGCGATCCGGACCGCTCCCGCGCCGAGGTCGGCCGCCACGCGCAGATCGCCGACCGTGCCGAGGCCGGGCAGCAGCAGTACCGCGATCTTCGCGTGCCGCGCCTCATTGACCGCCGCGGCGATCAGCTTCCGTTCGTCCACAAGGGAAAAGCCGTAATTGAACGTCGAGCCGCCGAGGCCGTCGCCGTGGCTGACCTCGATCAGGGAGACCCCGGCGGCGTCCAGCGCCCGGACGGTGTCGCGCACGTTCTTCTCGGTGAACTGATGCGCCATCGCGTGGCTGCCGTCGCGCAGGCTCGTGTCGACGAGCCGGACCTCCCGGCTCACGTCGTCCCAGCTCATGCCGCCACCTCCTGAGTGGCCAGCAGATCGCCGACGCGGGCGGCCGCGGCCGTCATGATGTCCAGGTTCCCGGCGTATTTCGGCAGGAAGTCCCCGTTCCCGGCGACTTCCAGGAACACCGCGACCCGCGCTTGCCCGCTCCATCCCGGCCGCGGTGGGTCGTATTGAGGGTCCGCCTTGAGCGTGTAACCCGGCACGTAACCCTGGACCGTCTCGACCATCCGGTGGATGGATTCGCTCACCGCGGCGAAGTCCGCGTCCGGGTCGATCGCGCAGAACACCGTGTCGCGCATGATCATCGGCGGTTCGACCGGATTGATGATGATGATCGCCTTGCCGCGGCTCGCTCCCCCGACGAGTTCGATCCCGCGCGCCGTGGTCGCGGTGAACTCGTCGATGTTCGCCCGGGTACCCGGTCCGGCCGACCGCGACGAGACGGACGCGACGATCTCCGCGTAGGGCACCGGCGTCACTCGCGACACCGCGTGCACGATCGGGATCGTGGCCTGGCCGCCGCAGGTGATCAGGTTGACGTTCGGCACGTCCAGCCGTTCGGGCAAACCCACGGCGGGACAGGTGAACGGGCCGACCGCGGCCGGGGTCAGGTCGATCGCGCGGATCCCGGCGCTCGCGTACCGCGGCGCGTTCGCCAGATGAGCCTTCGCCGAGGTCGCTTCGAAGACCAGGTCCGGCAGTTCGTCGCGCGACAGCAACCAGTCGACGCCGCCGGCGGAGGTCTCCAGTCCCAGTTCCGCGGCCTTGGCCAGCCCGTCCGAATCCGGGTCCACGCCGACCATGTACCGCACCTCGACGTGCTCGCTGCGCCTCAGCTTCGCGAGCAGGTCGGTGCCGATGTTCCCGGGACCGACGATCGCGGCCACCGCTTTCCGTTGCGCCATGTCAGCTGACGCTCCCCGCTCGGATAGGGCACACTCAACCCATGCGTGCCGCTGGGCGGAACGACGACCCGGACCGAACCGGAGCGGACGGCCTCGTCGCCGCCCGGATCTCCGCGCTGCTCTCGGCGTTCCGCCCCGGCGACGACGCGCTCGGCGTTTCGGAGCTGGCGCGGCGGACCGGCCTGGCGAAGTCGACCGTCCACCGGCTCACCGGTCATCTGGTCGCGACCGGCCTGCTCGAACGTGAGGGCGCGGCGGTGCGGCTCGGGCTGAAGCTGTTCGAGATAGGCCAGCTGGCGGTACGGCGCCGGGGACTCGTCGAGGCGGCGCGGCCGTATCTGGCCGATCTCCGCGAGGCGACCCGCAACACCGTGCACCTCGCGGTCCTGGAAGGCACCGAGGTCGTCTATCTCGACATCCTGCGGGGGCCCGACGCGCCGTCGCTGCCGTCCCGGATCGGCGGCCGTTTTCCCGCGCACGCCACCGGCGTCGGCAAGGCGATCCTCGCGTTCTCACCGGACTCCGTGGTGACCCAAGTGATCGATGCCGGATTGCCGCGCGTCAGCGTGCGGACGATCACCGCCGCGGGTCTGTTGCGCCGTCAGCTGGCCAAGATCCACGGCGAGGGGATCGCGTTCGAACGGGAGGAATCCGGCGTCGGCGTCGTCTGCGCGGCGAGCCCGCTGCTCGACGCGCAAGGGGTGGCGGTCGCGGCGTTGTCGATCTCAGGCTGGGCGAATCGCATGCACACCAACCGGGTCGCGCCCGCGGTGCGGACCGCCGCTCTGGCGTTGTCGCGGACGCTCTGAGTTCTACGCGACGAGCCCCCGCCGGACCAGTTCCGGGCGCACGCCCTCGCCGAACCAGTACGCCTCCTCCAGATGCGGGTATCCGGAGAGGACGAACTCCTCGATGCCGTGCGCGTGGTACTCCTCGATGAGGTCGGCGACTTCGCCGTGACTGCCGACGAGGGCGGTGCCCGCGCCACCGCGCACGAGGCCGATCCCGGCCCAGAGGTTCGGGTACACCTCCAAGCCGCGGACGCCGCCGTCGATGTTCCCGCCGTGCAGCGCGGCCATCCGCTGCTGGCCCACGGATTCGCTGGCGGACAACTGTTTCCGGGTGTGGGCGATCCGCTCCGGGTCGATCGCGTCGAGCAATTTGCCCGCCTCCGCCCAGGCTTCCGCCGACGTGTCACGCGAGAGGGTGTGCAGCCGGATGCCGAAGCGGAGCTTCCGTCCCTGCTCCTCCGCGAGTTCACGGACCTTGGTGATCTTCTCGGCGACCTGCGCGGGCGGCTCACCCCACGTGAGGTAGACGTCGGCGTGCCTCGCCGCGATCGGGAGCGCGGCCGCGGACGAACCACCGAAATAGATCGGCGGGACGGGATCCGGCGCCGCGCGCGTGGTCGCGCCCTCGACCTTGAGGTGCTCGCCGTCGAAGTCGAACGGCTTGCCGCTCCACACCCCGCGCACGATCTCGAGGAATTCGCCGGTGCGGGCGTACCGCTGATCGTGATCGTGCCAGTCGCCGAAACGGCGCTGCTCCACCGTGTCGCCGCCGGTGACGACGTTGAGCAGCACGCGCCCCTGCGAGATCCGCTGGAACGTGCCCGCCATCTGCGCGGCCAGCGTCGGCGAGACCGTGCCGGGCCGGAACGCGACCAGGAACTTGAGAGTTCTCGTCTCGCGGATCAGCGCGGCCGTCGTCAGCCACGCGTCCTCGCACCAGGTCCCGGTCGGCGTCAGCACGCCTTCGAAACCGTTGGCCTCGGCGGCACGGGCGACCTGCGCGAGGTAGTCGAGGCTCGGCTCGCGGGCGGCCGACGCCCCGGCGGCGCGACTGGCGTGGAAGTGCTCCACGATCGTCCGGCCGTCACCGGTGGTGGGAAGGAACCAATGCAGCTTCAGCGTCACGGTTCCGAGCTTCGGCTTCCCGCACCAGGCTGGTCAATCAGCGAGCCTCGCGTCCCGCGATCTGGACGCATTTAGTGCTCTGAATGCGGGCAAGGGCGTGGCACCAGGACGCGTCGCGAAAGCCACTTTCGGGACGTCTGATGTCCTCAAAGTGGCTTTCGCGACGCTCCGATCGGAGCTCGGCCGCGCGAACGACGCTGAGCGCCTTCCCCGCATTTAGTCCTCTGAATGCGGAGAAGGTCAGCCGCCGAACATCAGCCGCCATTCGTCCAGCGACTTCGGCCGGAACACGAAGTTCGTGTCCTTCACCCGCGACAGGCTCGCCGACGGCTCGGCCGAGTACTGGTGGCCCGGGTAGACGACGGGATCGCCGTCCAGTCCGGCCAGCCACTGCAGGCTCCGGTAGATCGCCTCCGCGTCACCGCCGGGGAAATCGGTCCGGCCGCAGCCTTCGAGGAACAGCGTGTCCCCGGAGACGAGCTTCCCGTCGACCAGGAAGCACTGGCTGCCCGGAGTGTGCCCCGGCGTGTGCAGCAGCCGGATCGGCACCGCGCCGACCTCGACGACGTCGTCGTGTTCATGCGACCGCAGATCGGTTCCGGAGACGCCGGTGATCCGGCGGACCCATTCGGCCTCCGCGCCGTTGACGTGGATCGGCACCTGGACGCGTTCCAGCAGCTCCGCGATCCCCGGCAGCGAGAAGCCCATCATCTCGCCGCCGACGTGATCGGGGTGGTGGTGCGTGGCGAGGACGCCGGTCAGCCGCATGCCGTCGGCCTCCAGCAGGTCCAGCAGATCACCGACGGCGTACGCCGGGTCGACGATGACGGCCTCGTTCGTCTCCCGGTCGCCGATCAGATAGGCGAAGTTGACCATCTGCGTCGCGACGGGATCCCCCACCGCGAAGTCACGGCCCGCGAGCAATTGCCGGAAGTACAGCCTGTCAGCCATGCGGACACCTTACGGCGCTACTCCCCCGTGGTGCCGTCGGCCAGCTCCCGCAGGATGTCCAGCTGCCCGACGTGCCGGGCGGTCTCCTGGACGACGTGCGCGAGCACCCAGCGGACGGTGAACTTCCCCGACTTGCGCGCGCGATCGTCCGGCGAGACCCCGGCCAGCGACGACTCCGCCAAGGCCCACTCGGCGCGGTACGCCTCGACGACCGAACGCGGGTCGTCGTCCTCGGTCAGGTCCCAGCTCGGATCCGGTGAGCCTTCCCACAGCGAAGGCAGATCCGCGCCGCCCGCCTCGATCGAGAGCCACCAGCGCTCCACCGCGGTCAGATGCTTGAGCAGCCCCAGCGCGCTCATCCGCGGGGACGACGGCAGCGGTGTCGCGACCGCCTGTTCCCTGGTCAGCCCGGCGACCTTGTTCACCGCCGTCGCGCGGAGGAAACGCAGGAAGTCCCACTGGATCCCGGCTTCATCTTCGGCGATCCCGTCCGGCCAGGCGCGGTCCACCGGCTCGGCCGCACTCGAACCCGTGTTCGACATGTCGGTCACCCTACACATACGCGTAACTCGCGTGATCGAAGGCGTAACTCACGTGATTGGAGGCGTAACTCGTGAGTTACGCCTCCAATCACGCGAGTTACGTGCCCGATCACGCGAGATCTCCGGTGGTCACCGCGGGGCTAGGCTCACCGTTCATGTGGTGGGGTTTGGTTTGCGCGTTCTTCGCGGCCTGTGCGTACGGCGTCGCTTCGGTGATGCAGGCGATCGCCGCGAAAGCGACCTCGGGCGCGGAAGATCGCGTCGATCCCCGCCTGCTCGTGCGGGTGCTGCGGCAGTGGAAGTTCGTCGCGGGTCTCGCGCTCGACGTCGTCGGGTTCGTCGCCCAGGTCGCCGCGCTGCGAGTGCTGCCGCTGTTCGTGGTCCAGGCGGCGCTGGCGGGAAGCCTCGCCGTGACGGCGGTGGCCGCGCGGACGCTCGGGGTCCGGCTGGGCCGTCGCGAGTGGACGGCGGTCGCGGTCGTCTGCGCCGGGCTCGCGTTGCTCGGGATGTCGGCGGAGAGCGAAGGTTCGGCGTCGACGGGGCTGGGTTTCCGGCTCGTGCTGATCGGCGCGGTGGTGGTGCTCGGCACAGCCGGGATGTTCGCCGGGCGCGCGGCGCGCCGGATCCGGACACCGGCGCTCGGGTTGATCGCCGGCCTGTGCTTCGGTGTCGTCGCCCTCTCCGGGCGCGCGCTCACCAGCCTAGCCCCGCTGGACCTGCTGACCGACCCGGCCACGTACACGCTGGGGGTGGCGGGTGCGCTGGCGATGTTGTTCTACGCCACCGCGTTGCAACGCGGCAGTGTCACCACTTCGACCGCGATGATGGTGATCGGCGAGACCGTGCTCCCGTCCCTGATCGGGGTATTCGTACTGGGCGACACCACGCGACCCGGGTTCGCGGCCGTGGCGGCGGTCGGGTTCGTGCTCGCGGTTTCGGCGGCGCTCGCGCTGGCCCGCTTCGGCGAGCCCGCGCCGATCGAGCCGGTCAGCGCGCAGCTCGGCTGACCCCGCGCCGGGACACCAGCAGCCAGGCCAGGTACACCCCGCCGATCGCCCCGGTCACGAGGCCGACGGGCAGACCGGCCAAGAACTGCTGGGTGATCAGATCGCTGGTCACCAGCAGGAGCATGCCCATCAGGGCGGCCGCGGCGAGCCCCGGCCCCGAAGACCGCGTGAGCCGCTTCGCCAGCTGAGGCGCGGCGAGCGCCAGGAACGCGATCGGACCGGCGGCCGCGGTCGCGATCGAACACAGCCCGACGCTGACCCCGAGGAGCACGACCCGGCTCCGCTGCACCGGCACGCCGAGCCCCTTGGCCGAGTCGTCCCCCATCTCCAGCAGGGAAAGCCTTCTGCCGTAGACGAGGGCGGGCGGCAGCAGGACGGCGATGGCGATCGCGACCGGGACGACGTGCTCCCAGCCGCGGCCGTTGAGCCCGCCGACCAGCCACGCCTGCGCCGCCAGGCCGTCCTGCCAGGAGGCCCTGGTGATCAGATAGGAGTTGAACGCGAGCAGCATCGCGTTCACGCCGATACCGACGAGGATCAGGCGGAACGTATGCACGCCGCCTTTCAGCGCGAGCAACGCGATCAGGCCCGCGGTCACGACGCCGCCGACCAGCGCGCCCAGCGAAACCTGGAGCATGCCGCCGTGCACCACGATGATCGTCAGCAGCGCCCCGGCGGCCGCACCCTCGGTGAAGCCGATGAAGTCGGGGCTGCCCAAGGGATTCCCGGACAGGCTCTGCAGGATCGCGCCACTGACCGCGAGCGCGCCGCCGACCAGCAGCGCGGTCAGCAACCGGGGCAGCCGCAGGGTGGTCACGATGAACTCGGTGCTCCGGTCGCCGAAGCCGAACAGCGTCCGGATGACCTCGCCGACGGACAACGGGTAGTCGCCGGTGGTCATGCTCACCGCGCCGAGGAAGAACACGGCGATGGCCAGCAACGCGACGACGATCGCGGCCCGCGGGGTGATCCGGAGGGAAAGCCCGCCGCCCGGGGTGCGCAGGACGCGGGTGCTCATCCGTGGGTGCTCCTTGATCGCGGTCACAGCCGGGCCAGCTTCCTGCGTCGGCAGAGCGCGATGAACACCGGCGCGCCGAGGAACGCGACGACGATGCCCGCCTGCAGTTCCTCCGGCGGGTTCAGCACCCGGCCGACGACGTCGGCGCCGATCAGCGCGATCGGCGCGAGCAGCATCGAATACGGCAGGACCCAGCGCTGATCAGGGCCGACCAGCATCCGTGCGGCGTGCGGCACGGCGAGCCCGAGGAAGACGACCGGCCCGATGGCCGCGGTCCCCGCGCCGCAGAGCAGGGTCACCACGATCGCGCCCAGCACCCGGGTGCGGCCGACGTGGGCGCCGAGCGCCTTGCCGGTCTGGTCGCCGAGCGCGAGGACGTTGAGCGGCCGGGCCAGCAGCAACGCGATGACCGCGCCGACCGCCACGAACGGCGAGACCTGCCAGAACACGTCCCATTTGCGGCCGCTGAGCGAACCGACGTTCCAGAAGCGGAACTGGTTGAACGTCTCCGGCATCAGCAGCAGGATCCCGACGATGTAGGCCTGGAGGACGGCCATGACGGCCGAACCCGCGAGCACGAGCCGGTCCGGCGTCGCACTGCGTCCCGCGGAGCCGAGGACGTAGACCACGACCGACGCGATCGCCGCCCCGGCGAAGGCGAACCATATGTAGCCGAGCACGCCGGTGACCCCGACGAACGCGATCCCCGACACGACCGCGGCCGAGGCGCCGGTGTTGACCCCGAGCAGGCCGGGGTCGGCGAGCGGGTTCCGGGTGAGCGCCTGCATCACCGCGCCGGCCAGGCCGAGTGCCACGCCGACGACCACGCCCAGCAGGGT
Organism: Amycolatopsis sp. TNS106; assembly: GCF_019330265.1. Classification (NCBI taxonomy): domain Bacteria; kingdom Bacillati; phylum Actinomycetota; class Actinomycetes; order Pseudonocardiales; family Pseudonocardiaceae; genus Amycolatopsis; species Amycolatopsis sp. TNS106. The sequence continues at coordinate 2,232,256 of NZ_CP024972.1, forward strand.
CCGCGGGATACGGAGGTCGTGGATGATCACCGCCTCGGTCGAGCCGTCGTTGTGCCACAGCACCGACCAGGTGGAGGTGAACGGGATGCTCTTCGACCCCACCCAGATACTGAGCAGGAACACCAGCGCCAGCAGGGCGAGCCCGACCACCAGACCGCCGGCGCGGAACGTCCGTGCCGCCGCGCTGGGCGGGGACGCCACAGCGGGCGGGCGTTCGGTGACGACCACGGAACCTCCTTCGAGTGAGGCGAGGCTAACCGAACGCCGGAGTTCACCTCAACGAGCTACCTACTTAGACTAGCCTTACCTTCCCCACCATGAACGGAGGCGCCGGTGACCGCAACGGCCACCACCAGCCGGAGTGTCCTGCGGCAGGCGATTTCCGGGCAACGACGGCGGGTCACGCTCGCCTCCGTGCTCGCCGCCGGGCACCAGGGCGGTGAAGCGCTCGTCCCGGTGATCATCGGCGTGGTGATCGATCAGGCGGTCGACGGTGGTTCGGTGGGCACGCTCGTGTTCTGGCTCGCCGTGCTCGGCGTGATCTTCGCGGGACTGTCCTACAGCTACCGGTTCGCCGCGCGCGCCGCGGAAGGCGCCTCGCTGCGGGCGGCGCACGACCTTCGCCTCGCGATCAGCCGACGGGTCCTGCATCCCGGTGGCGGCGCCGACAAGGGCAAGCTCGCGGGCGAGCTGGTCAACATCGGCACCAGCGACGCCCAACGCGTCGGGGTGGTGAACGCGGCTCTGCCGTTCGGGATCGCCGCGCTCGCCGGGGTACTGGTCAGCGCCATCGCGCTCCTGCGGATCTCGCTTCCGCTGGGACTCCTCGTGCTCCTGGGCACACCGCCGCTGCTGTACCTCGCGCATCTCATCGGCAAGCCGCTGGAGCGCCGCAGCGAAGCCGAACAGGAACGGTCCGCGCACGCCTCGGGCGTCGCCACGGACCTGGTGTCCGGACTGCGGGTGCTCAAGGGCATCGGCGCCGAACCCGCCGCGGTCGCCCGTTATCGCGACACGAGCCAGAACTCGCTCAAGGCGACCTTGCGCGCCGCACGGGCGAAGGCCTGGCACGACGGCGCGGTGCTCGCGCTGACCGGCGTCTTCATCGCGGTCGTCGCCCTCGTCGGCGGGCACCTCGCTTCGTCGGGATCGATCAGCGTCGGCGATCTCGTCGCCGCGGTGGGACTGGCCCAGTTCCTGCTCACGCCGTTCCTGATCTTCTCGTGGGTCAACGGCGAACTGGCGCAGGGCCGCGCGTCGGCGGCCCGGGTCGCCGATCTGCTGACCACGCCGGTGGCGGTCGAACCGGGCGACGGCGAACTGCCGTCCCCCGCCGGCGGGAACGTCCGGTTCACCGAGGTCACCTACGGCGCCCTCCGCGGCGTCGACCTCGACATCCCTGCCGGGCAGCTGGTCGGCGTCGTCGCCGCGGATCCGGCCGCCGCGACCGATCTGCTCGACTGCCTCGGCCGCGCGGGAGATCCAGCCGAAGGCACGGTCCACGTCGACGGCGTGGACCTGTCCACTGTGGACCCCGACCGGGTGCGGGAGGTCGTCCTGGTCGCCGCGCACGACGCGGACCTGTTCGAAGGAACACTGGCGGAGAACGTCCACGCGGACGGCCGGTCCGCCGACGAGGCGCTGGCCGCGTCGGCCGCCGACGAGGTCGCGGCGGCTCTGCCCGACGGCACCGCGACCGCGGTCACCGAACGCGGACGCTCCCTCTCCGGCGGGCAGCGGCAGCGTGTCGCGCTCGCCCGCGCGCTCGCCGCGGACGCGCCGGTGCTCGTCGTCCACGACCCGACGACGGCGGTCGACACGGTGACCGAAGCGAAGATCGCCACCGGGCTCGCCCGGCTACGACGAGGACGGACCACGATCCTGGTGACCACGAGTCCCGCCCTGCTCGCCGTGGCCGACCGCGTCGTCGTCCTGGACGGCGGCCGGATCACCGGTGAGGGCGGCCACGCCGAACTCGCCCGCGATCGCGCCGACTACCGCGCGGCGGTGCTGTCATGACCCGTGAACTGCTACCCACCGCCGACGGCAAGCGGATCCGCGCGGTCCTCGGCGAACTGCTCCGGACCTCGAAGGCCCGCGCCATCGGCGCGCTGGCGATGCTCGTCGGCGCGACCGCGATCGGGCTGCTCACCGCCCGGCTGCTCGGCCACATCGTCGATCTGGTCATCGAGAACCGGCCCGCGACCGAACTGACCACCCCCGTGGTGGCGCTGGTCCTGGTCGCCGTCGCCCAGGCCATCGCGACGGCGCTGGGCGTCTCGCTCACCGCCAAGCTCGGCGAAACACTGCTCGCGGAACTCCGCGAACGGTTCGTCGACCGGGCGCTGGGCCTCCCGCTGGAACAGGTCGAACGCGCGGGATCCGGCGACCTCACCGCCCGCGTCACCAACGACGTCACCGTGGTCGCGAGGGCGGTCCGCGAGGCCCTGCCCGAACTGGGCCGCTCGGTGCTGACGATCGTGCTGACCCTCGGTGCCCTCGCCGTCCTCGACTGGCGGTTCCTCCTCGCGGCGCTGCTCGCGACACCGATCCAGCTGCACACCGTGCGCTGGTACGTCCGCAACGCCGTGCCGTTGTACGCGAAGCAGCGGATCGCGACGGGTTCGCAGCAGCAGCAACTGCTCGACACGATCGGCGGCGCGAAGACCGTCCGCGCGTTCCGGCTCGCCGACGCCCATGTGGAGCGGGTCCGGCAGCGGTCCGAGGGCGCGATGGACCTGATGCTGCGCGGCGTCCGGCTGATGACGAGGTTCTTCGCCCGGCTCAACCTGGCGGAGTTCGTCGGTCTCTCGGCCGTGCTCGCGGCCGGTTTCCTGTTGGTGGGCGCCGACGCCGTGACCGTCGGCGCGGCGACTGCGGCGGCGTTGTACTTCCACAGCCTCTTCGGTCCGATCAACAGCGCGCTGGCACTGGTGGACGACGCGCAAGCGGCCGCCGCGAGCCTCGCCCGGCTGATCGGGGTCGCTGACCTGCCCGCACCGCGCGAACCCGAACGGCCGGCGAAACCCGTCGACGCCTCGGTGAAGGCGGCGGGGATCTCTCATTCCTATGTGGGCGGTCACCCGGTGCTGCGGGACGTCGACCTCAGCCTCTCCCCCGGTGAGCGGGTCGCACTGGTCGGCGCGAGCGGGGCGGGCAAGACGACGCTGGCCAAGCTGATCGCCGGAATCCACACCCCGGCTTCGGGGACGATCTCCGTCGGCGGAGTGCCACTCGACGAGCTCGGACCCTCTGCCACCCGGCAGGCGGTCGCGCTGATCAGCCAGGAGGTGCACGTCTTCGCCGGTTCGCTGGCGGACGACCTCCGCCTCGCCCGTCCCGGCGCGTCCGACGCGGAGTTGTTGGCAGCACTGGAAAAAGTCGGCGCGCGCGGCTGGGCGGAGGCACTGAGCGACGGTCTCGCGACCGTGGTCGGCGAGGGCGGGCATCGGCTGACCGTCACCCAGTCCCAGCAGTTGGCGCTGGCGCGGTTGGTGCTCGCCGGTCCGCCGATCGCGATCCTCGACGAGGCGACCGCCGAAGCCGGGAGCGCGGGTGCGAAAACCCTCGAAGCCGCCGCGGCCGCGGCACTGGAGGGCCGGACCGGGCTGGTCGTCGCGCACCGGCTGACGCAGGCCGCGGCGTCGGACCGGGTCGTCGTGCTCGACGCGGGTGTGATCGTCGAAAGCGGGACGCACGACGAACTCGTGGCTTCCGGCGGTCAATACGCAACGCTTTGGGCGGCCTGGTCCGACAACCGTTCACAGACGTGACCCGGGACGCAGCGTCACCGGTTGCAATCGGGCGGTCGGCGTCTTAGGTTAGCCAAACCTGATCCTCGATTAATCCGGCATTACGCCGGACAGCCGATCACGAAGGACGGATGATGGCTCGAATCCCCACCCTCTCCGCCGTGCGCGGGCGCCTGAAGACCGCCGGCCTGCTGGCGTCCACCCTGGTGCTGGCCGCCTCGCTCACCGCGTGCGGAGGAGGCGGCGAGTCGGCTGCTCCGGCCGCGCAGAACTCCGCCGGCTCCGCGGTCGACGCGAACGCGTTCCCGACCACCATCGAGCACAAGTACGGCAGCACCACCATCACGCAGGAGCCCAAGCGCGTCGTCACGGTCGGCCTGACCGAGCAGGACGCACTGCTCGCGCTCGGCGTGGTGCCCGTCGGCGTCACCGACTGGCTCGGCAAGTTCCCCGGCACCATCGGCCCGTGGGCGACCGACAAGCTCGGCGGCGCCGCGCTGCCCGAGGTCCTCAAGGACGTGGACGGGCCGCAGTACGAGAAGATCGCCGCGCTCAAGCCGGATCTGATCATCGCGCTGTACTCCGGGCTCACCAAGGAGCAGTACGACAAGCTGAGCCAGATCGGCGTCCCGGTCGTCGCGCAGCCGAAGGAGTACAACGACTACGGCATCCCGTGGAACGAGGCGACCAAGAAGGTCGGCCAGGCCGTCGGCCGCTCCACCAAGGCGAACGAACTGGTCAAGGGTGTCGAGGACAAGTTCGCCCAGGCCCGCAAGGAGCACCCGGAGTTCGCGGGCAAGTCGGCGCTGATGGCCTCGACCTACGAGGGCTACTTCGTCTACGGCAGCCAGGACGGGCGTTCGCACATCCTCGAATCGCTCGGTTTCAAGCTGCCCGCGGACCTCGACGCCGCCATCGGTGACAAGTTCGGCAAGAGCCTCAGCGCCGAGCGGACCGACCTGCTCGACCGCGACGCGCTCGTGTGGCTCATCGACACCCCGGCCAAGGCGCAGGAGATCCTCGGCAAGGACGCGCTCTACAGCGGCCTGAAGGTGTCGAAGGAGAAGCGCGAGGTCTTCATCGAGAACGAAGGCACCTACGGCAGCGCGGTCTCCTTCGTGACCGTGCTGAGCCTGCCGTTCGTGATCGACCGGATCGTCCCGCAGCTCGCCGCCGCGGTCGACGGTGACCCGAAGACCGAGGTCAAGCCGGCCAACTGAGCCAACTCGCAGTGCGCGTGAAGGCCCCCTTCCCTCGGCTGAGCCGAGGGAAGGGGGCCTTCACGCGTGGCCGGGCCAGTAGCCGTTCGGCCGGGTGTTCGCGAGCGGCGATTCGGGTCGTCGAGGGCAAGGCAGCGTGACGACGACTGTCCGCAAGAGACCGAGGATCGGTCTCTTGCGGACGTTTTGCACGCTTTGCGCGTTCTTACCCGGGGGTCGTGAGTGATAAAGAGGGTTAGAACGACCATTACCACTCACGACCCCCACCCAAAGCGCCCAAATCGGCCATGCGGAGCGGCCGCAGTGTCCTTTATGGACAAATGTGTCGTGATCGGCTTCGCGCCACGAACTCCTGCCTTGGCAGCCGACCATTACCACTCACGACCCGCTGTACCGCCGCCCGCTCAGTGCGGGAATCCCCAGGAGTTGTGCAAGGGAACGGTGATCTGCTTCAGCCAGGTCTTCGTGGTGAAGTCCCGGGCCTTGATGACCACCGAGAACGGCGAGACCTCCACCTGCAGCCCTTGGTTGAACGCGCCGCCGAGGGACACTTCCCCGCCCTTGCCGTCGTCCGTCCAGCCGGTCTGCACGGCGGCGGTGTTGACGACGGTGAACCCTTCGAGGTTGCCGGTACCCGGCACCACCCGGCGGACCACCCAGTCCGACAGGTTCAGATCCCAGTGCGTGTGCCCGGAGAAGAGGAACACGTCCCGGTGGCGGCCGAGAATAGAGAGCAGCCTGTCGGGCTGGAGGTAGTCGGACCGGTAGAGCTTGTTGTGCGTGCCGGAAACGGTGTTGGGCAACGGATGATGGGTCAGCACCATCACCGGGCTGCGCCGGTTCGACCAGTACCGGAGGCGTTGTTCGAGCCAGGTGAACTGGCGGTCGCTCATCCAGACCTCGTCCCACAGCTTGGGGTCGTGGTACTTCGCGTACTGCTCGGTTCCCAGGCAGAGCACCGGAACACCGCCGAACGACGACTCGGAGTAGACGGTGTTGCGGCCCGCGAACCGGTAGAAGCTGCGGAAGAGGGAATCCTCGGTCGTCCCGTTGGGCCACGTCGCCTGCGCGAGAGTGTCGGGATCCCGCCACTTCGGGACGTAGAACTCGTGGTTGCCGATCGCCCACGCGACCTCGCGCGGATGCGGGTGCTTGTCGAAGGTCGCGCGAAGCTGGGCGTACTCGAAGTCGTAGCCGCGCGGGGTGAGGTCGCCTGCGATACCCAGCCCGGCGCTGCCCGGGTTGATCGCGTGCAGGTCGTCGAGCGCCTTGCCGAAGTCGGTGAGGTCGCCCTGGATGTCACTGAGGACGTTGAAGCGGACGACCGGCCCGTGCGGGCCCCACTTCCCTTGTGTCTGCGGTTGCGCTTCCGCCTGCCCCGGCAGCATCGCTGCCCCTGCCGCCGCACCACCGGCGGTCACCATGAACGCTCTTCGATCCATAACCCGAACGCTACTCACGTTTTATGGCCGAATTCGGTCGCGCTTCTGAACAACGCAAGTCCGTGAAGGCCTCCTTGAGGGACTCTGGGTCCCTCAAGGAGGCCTTCACGGACTGGAGCGCGTCAGGACTCCATGGCCTTGACGAGCGAAGCGGGCCGCAGGTCCGTCCAGTGGGTCTCGACGTATTCGAGGCACTCCGGACGCGAAGCGGGGCCGAACTTCGTGGTCCAGCCCGCCGGGACCTCGACGAACTCGGGCCACAGGCTGTGCTGGCCTTCGTCGTTGACCAGCACCAGGTACGTGCCGTCGGGGTTCTCGAACGGGTTCGTCATTCCTTGTTCTCCTTCTTCGTGGCCGGTGAATCAGCCCGGCGGATGAGCGCGTCCAGCGCGAGGAACCAGACTTCCGCGAGTTCCCGCACCGAGTCTTCGGTGAGCACGGCCTCCGGCCACGACCAGTGTGCGCCCAGTTCGGGGCCGCCGGGGCGGTCCTCGGCCAGGACGTTGACCGTCAGCGCGTGCGAGACCGGCATCCCGTCGTCAGGGCCGAGTTCGGCCGCCTCGGCCTCCTCGGCGTACGACCAGTCCGTCGCCTCGGGGACACCGATCCTGCCCAGGTAGTTGAACTCGATCTGCGGCTTCGCCACCGTCGCGAGCTCAGGGCCGGTACGAGGGTCGAGATACCGGAGCAGGCCGTGCCCGATACCGCCGTCCGGCAGCCCGTCGAGGTGGGCCCGGACCCGTTCGAGCGCCTCGACGGCGGCGGCTCCGCCGTCGAACGCGTCGTCCAGGTCGAGGTCACCCAGGTCCAGGCACACCGGGACGACGCTGGTGAACCAGCCGACAGTCCGCGACAAGTCCGCCCCACCAGCGAGTTCCTCCTCGCGGCCGTGCCCCTCGACGTCGATCAGCACCGCCTGTCCCCCGTCCCGGCGCCACCGGGCGACGGCCAGCGCGAGGCCGGTGAGCAGGACGTCGTTGATCGTCGCCCGGAACGCCGACGGGACCCGGGACAACAGCGGAGCCGTCCGCTCGGCGGGCAACGTCAGCGACACCTTCTTCACGGTCCCCGCCACGTCCCGCTCGGGATCGAGCGGCCGGTCCAGCGGGATCGGATCCCCGCCGCCCAGTACCGACTTCCAGTGGTCCAGCTCGCCGGAACGATCCTGTGCGGACAATGCCCGCGACCATCGCCGGAACGAAGTGTCCACAGGGGACAGTTCCGGCGTCACGCCGAGCGCGACCGCGTCCCAAGCCGAAGCGAGGTCCGGCAACAGGATCCGCCACGAGACGCCGTCGACGGCGAGGTGATGGATCATCAGCAGCAACCGTCCAGGCGCCGACGATCCGCCGTCGAACCACGTCGCGCTCACCATCACGCCGGCGTCCGGGTCCAGCCGGGCACGAGCCGGTTCCGCGTGCCTCTCGATGAGAGCGAACAGATCACCTTCGACCTCGACGTGTTCGATGTGCACGTCGGCGGATTCGGCCACCCGGAGCGCCCAGCCGTCCACCGACCGGTCGAGCCGCGCGCGCAGCATGTCGTGCCGCGCGACGACCGCGCCGAGCACGGTCTTCAGCTGGTCACGGGTCATGCCGGACGGCGTCCGCAGCAACGCCGCCTGGTGGTAACCGTCGATCGGGCCACCGAGTTCGCGCAGCGCGTGCATGATCGGCGTGAGCGCGACCGTGTCGTCGTTTTCGATACTCTCGGCGACCTCGGCCAGCGCCTCGACCGTCCGGCGCGCGAACACGTCGTGCGGGGTGATCTTCAGCCCGGCCGCGCGCGCCCGGCTGACCAGCCGCATCGCGACGATGCTGTCCCCGCCGAGGGCGAAGAAGTCGTCGTCGGCGCCGAGTCCCGGCACGTCGAGCACCTCCGCGAAGAGCGCGCACAGTGCCTTCTCCCGCGCGGTCTCGGGCGCCCGGCCGCCTGCCAGCTCCGTGTAATCCGGGGCAGGCAGCGCCTTGCGGTCCAGCTTCCCGTTGGAAAGCACGGGAAGCGCGTCGAGCGAGACGAACGCCGCGGGCACCATGTAGTCCGGCAGCGCCTCGGCCGCGAACCGCCGCAGCTCCTCTCGGTCCACTGTGGACACAGCGGACACCACGTAGGCCACCAGTTGCTTGACCCGCGGACGGTCCTCACGCACGAGGACGACCGCCTGCGCGACGTTCCCGTGCCGTTCGAGCACGGCCTCGACCTCGCCGGGTTCGACCCGGAAGCCGCGGATCTTCGCCTGGTCGTCGGCGCGCCCGCCGAAGTCCAGCCGCCCGTCCGCGGTCCAGCGGGCGAGGTCGCCGGTCCGGTACATCCGCGCCCCCGCCGGGCCGAACGGGTCCGCGACGAACCGCTCAGACGTCAGCGCCGCTCGCCCGAGGTAACCCCGGGCGAGCCCGGAACCGGCGAGGTACAGCTCGCCGGTGACGCCTGGCGGCACGGGCCGCAGTGCCGCGTCCAGCACGTAGGCACGGGTGTTCGCGACCGGCCTGCCGACCAGCGGTTTCCCGCTGTCACCGATTCTCGCGACGAGCGCGTCCACTGTGGATTCCGTCGGGCCGTACAGGTTGAACGCCTCGGTTCCGTCCAAAGTGGCCAGACGGCGCCACAGGCTCTCCGGCACCGCCTCGCCGCCGACACCGATCACGGCGAGCGGGCACCGGTCGCCGTCGAGCAGCCCCGCGTCCGCCATCTGCGCGAAGAACGACGGGGTGACCTCGATGAAGTCGAAGCCGTCGCGCTCGATCATCGCGGCCAGCAGTTCGGGATCGCGCCGCGTCTCCTCGTCGACGATGTGCACGGCGTGCCCGTCGAGCAGCCACAGCTGCGGCTGCCAGGAGGCGTCGAAGGAGAACGACCACGCGTGTCCCACCCGCAGGTGCGGTTTGCCGGTGGCCTCGACCGCGGGCCGGTGCAGGTTGGCGCGGTGGCTGTGGAACAGGTTCACCACGCCGCGATGCGGGACGACGACCCCCTTGGGCGTCCCGGTCGAGCCGGACGTGTAGATCACGTACGCCGGATGCTCCGGGTCGAGCGGCCGGATCCGGTCACGGTCGGTCAGGTCGTGCGCCTGCCGGTCCTCGGTGACGAGCGCGCACAGCGCCAGCGTCTCGATCTCGGTCCGGGGCAACGACTCCAGGAGCTCGGGCTCGGTCAAGATCAGCTTCGGCCGCGCGTCGGCGAGCATCGCCGCCAGCCGCTCCGCCGGGTAGTCCGGGTCGAGCGGCAGGTACCCCGCACCCGCCTTGTGGACCGCGAGGATCGCCAGTAGCACGTCCGCCGAACGCGGCAACGCCAAGGCGACGAAGTCCTCGGGCCCCACACCGTGGGCGACCAGGGCCCTGGCGAGCCGGTTGGCGCGCTCGTTGAGTTCGGCGAAGGTCGAGGCGACCTCGCCCGAGACCACCGCCGTCGCGTCCGGTGAACGCCGCACCTGTGCCTCGAACAGACCGGCCACAGTGGACGGTTCGACGGCGAGCGCCGTGGCGTTCCACTCCCGCACGATCAGGTCGAGGTCGGCCTCGGCCAGGATGTCCACCCTGCCGACCGGTGCGTCCACATCGGACACCATCGCGGCGAGCACGCGGTCCATCGCGGGGAGAAGCCGTTCCGGCAGGCCGGCGTCGAACAGGTCGGAGCGGTACTCGGCGGTGAGCTTCAGCCGGGTGCCGGGTTCCACCGCCCAGGTGAGCGGGTAGTGCGTGGAGTCCTCGTGCCGGACGATCTCCCCGCGCAATCCGGCACCGGTCACGTCCTCGTCCGCGCCGGGGTAGCTCTCGAACACCATCAGCGTGTCGAACAGCTCGCCCAGCCCGGCGCCGCGCTGGATGTCGGCGAGCCCGAAGTGCTGGTGCGCGAGCAAACCGGACTGCTCGTCCTGGACCCGGTCGAGCAGGTCGCCCAGCTTTTCGGCCGGGTCGAGCGCGATCCGCACCGGGATCGTGGTGATGAACAGGCCGATCATCCGCTCGACCCCGGCCAGTTCGGGCGGGCGCCCGGCGACCGTCGCGCCGAACACGACGTCCGACCGGCCGGTCAGCCTGCCGAGCACGATGCTCCAGGCGGTCTGGACGAGCGTGTTCAGCGTCAGCCCCCGCGAGCGGGCGACCGCGGACAGTGCTTCGGTCGCCTGTTCAGGCAGCTCCAGCGACAACCGTTCCGGCAGGGCCGGGATCCGCTGCGGGTCGTGCGGGACGACATGCGTCGGCTCGGTCAGACCGTCGAGCGCCTGCCGCCACGCGGCCTCCGCCGCGCCCCGGTCCTGTTCCCCGAGCCAGCCGAGATGGTCGCGGAACTGACGGGCGGGCGCCAGGTCGGCGCCGGCGTACAGCTGGGACAGCTCGGCGAACAGCTGCGGCACCGACCAGCCGTCGAGCAGCACGTGCTGGTGGGTGAACACCAGCCGGTGCCGGCCGCCCGGCAGCGCCAGGAGCAGGAATCGCAACAGCGGCGCGGCGGCCGGGTCGAAGCGGCGCCGGTCGTGGGCCAGCTCCGCCTCGGCATCGTCCGCCGAGGCGACGAAACGCCACGGAACGGTGACGGAACGCGCCACCAGCGCCACAGGGCGGCCGGATGCGAGGTACCGGTACCCGGTGCGCAGGATGGCGTGCCGGTCCACGAGCGACTGTGCGGCGTCACGCAGTCGCGCCGGATCGAGCGGCCCTTCGAGATCGAACGACACCTGGACGGTGTAGACGTCGGGTCCGTCGCCGTCCATCGTCGCGTGGAAGAGCAGCCCGGCCTGCAACGGCGTCAGCGGCCACACCTCGGCCGTGTCCGGCGCGACGTCGAGGATCTCCGCGCGTTCGCCCGCATCGAGCTCCAGCAACGGCTTCCTGGACGCGGGCGCGTCGAGCCGCACCGAGCTGACCTCGGCCAGTGCCGCGACGGTCCGGTGCCGGAAGACGTCACGCGGGCTCAGCAGCAGCCCGGCGTTCCGCACGCGGCCGACCAACTGCATCGCGACGATGCTGTCCCCGCCGAGGCGGAAGAAGTCGTCGTGGATGCCCACCTTGTCCAGCCCGAGCACACCGGCGACGAGCGACGCGACCAGTTCCTCGCGTGGGGTGCGCGGGGCATCGCCGGTCACCGCGTCGGCGAAGTCCGGCGCGGGCAGCGCCTTCCGATCGAGCTTCCCGTTGGGTGTCAACGGGAACGCGTCCAGAACGACGAACGCGGACGGCACCATGTACTCCGGCAGAGTGGCCTCGGCCAGCCGCCGGGCTTCTTCGACGTCCGCCTCCCCCGCCAGGTAGGCGACGAGCCTGCCCTCCCTCAGGACCACCCGCGCGGAAAGCACGGACTCGATCTCGCCCAGCTCGATCCGGAAGCCGCGCAGTTTGACCTGGTCGTCGGCGCGGCCGAGATAGTCGAGCGCGCCGTCGGCACGCCACCGCGCGACGTCGCCCGTGCGGTACATCCGCTCTCCGGCCGCGAACGGGTTCGCCACGAACCGCTCGGCGGTCAGCCCGGCCCGACCGAGATAGCCGCGCGCGAGTTGCGCGCCCGCCAGGTACAGCTCCCCCGCCACGCCCGGCGGCACCGGCCGCAGCCGGGCATCGAGCACGTGGACCTGGGTGTTCCACACCGGACGTCCAATGGGGACAGTGTCATCCACGACCTCCCACGAGGTCACGTCCACCGAAGCCTCGGTCGGTCCGTAGAGGTTGTGCAGCGGGACGTCCACGCGAGCCGCGAGTTCCGGTGACAGCGCCTCGCCACTGCACAGGACGCGGCGAACGCCATGCCACGACGGCTCTTCGGCGAGGAACGCCTCCAGCATCGACGGGACGAAGTGCAGCGTCGTGATCCGCTCGTCACGGATCAGCGCTTCGAGATACGCCGGATCGCGATGGCCGTCCGGTTTGGCGACGACCAGGGTCGCGCCGGTGATGAGCGGCCAGAAGAACTCCCACACCGACACGTCGAAACTCGACGGCGTCTTCTGCAATACCCGGTCGTCCGCGGTGAGGCCGTACTCGTCCTGCATCCACAGCAGCCGGTTCACGATGCCCTCGTGAGGCACCACGACGCCCTTGGGGCGACCGGTCGAACCGGACGTGTAAATCACGTACGCCGGCGACGACGGATCCACGACCCGGCCCAGACTCTCACCGGAATACCCGTCCAGCGCAGGCAACTCGTCCAGGACGACCGCAGGCGCGGCGTCTTCGAGCATGAACGCCAGCCGGTCGGCCGGATAGTCCGTGTCGAGCGGCAGATACGCCGCGCCCGCCTTGTGCACGGCGTACAGGGCGACCACGAGATCGAGCGACCGCGGCAGCGACACCGCCACCACCGACTCCGCGCCGACACCCTGCTCGACCAGCCACCGCGCGAGCTGATTCGCCCGTGCGTCGAACTCCACATACGACAGCTCGGTGTCGTCGAACACCACAGCGGGAGCGTCCGGCGCCCGCGCCACCTGCGCCTCGAACAACTCCGGCAGGGTGGTCGCCGGAACGTCGTGCGCGGTGTCGTTCCAGCGCCCGAACTGGGCGCGCTCGTCCTCGCCGAGGACGTCGAGTTCGCCGACCGGGATCGCGGGATCGGCGGCGACCTGGTCCAGGACGGCGACCAGGCGCCGAGCGAAGGACTCGGCCGTGGCGTGGTCGAACAGATCGGCGCTGTACTCGATGGCTCCCGAGATCCCGCCAAGGTCACTGCCGTTCTCCAGGAAGCCGAACTCGAGGTCGAACTTGGCGACGCCCTGCGCGAACTCCTCCTGCTCCGCGCGGAGGCCGGGCAGCTTCAGCGAGTCCTCGGCTTCGGGCAGGTAGACCACCATCACCTGGAACAACGGATGCCTGGCCAGCGAACGTTCCGGGTTCACCGCGTCGACCAGGCGCTCGAACGGCAGGTCCTGGTGTTCGAAGGCGGCGAGATCGGTCGCGCGCACCCGGGAGAGCAGATCACCGAACGCCGGGTCGCCGGACAGGTCGGTGCGCAGCACCAGCGAGTTGACGAAGAAGCCGATCAGCGGCTCCAGCCGTTCGTCGACGCGGCCGGAACTCGGTGCGCCGAGCGGGATGTCGTCCCCGGCGCCGAGCCGGTGCAGCAGTGCCGCGACGGCGGCCTGCGCCAGCATGAACATGCTGACGTCGTGCCGCCGGGCGACCGCGCGCAGGCGCTCGGTGAGCCCGCCGTCGATCGGGAAGGTGACGAGACCACCGCGGTGGCTCGACTCCGCCGGACGGGGACGGTCGACTGGCAGGGCCAGCTCGTCCGGCAGGCCCGCCAGTGCTTCCCGCCAGTAGCCGAGATGCTGGGAAGCCGTCGAGTCGAGCAGTTCGCGTTGCCACAGGGCGTAATCCGCGTACTGGACGGGCAGGTCAGTCCACTGTGGAGCGATGCCCGCCGCACGAGCCTCGTACGCCGTGGCAAGGTCCGTCATCAGCGGCCCCTGGGACCACTCGTCCGTCGCCACGTGGTGGATCACCAGCAGCAGGACGTGTTCCCGTGGCGAAACAGCGAAGACCGTGGCCCGGATCGGGAGTTCCTCGTCGAGCGCGAACCCTCGGCCGGACTCGGCGGCCAACTGAGCCGGAAGATCACCGGCTGCATCGAAACGGACCTCCGGACGCGCGTCGGTCAGGATCCGCTGCGCCGCGACGCCGTTCTCCTCGGCGAACACCGTCCGGAGTGGTTCGTGCCGTTCGACGAGGTCGCCGATCGCCGCGCGCAGTGCGTCCCTGTCCAGCTCGCCGTGCAGACGCCAGGCGAGCGGGATGTTGTAGGTGGACGTGACGCCTTCGAGCCGGTACAGGAACCACAACCGTTGCTGCGCGGGTGAGAGCGGCAGCACGTCGGGCCGGTTCCCCGCACTCAAGGCCGGCTGCGCGGACGGGTCCGAAAGCCGTTCGGCCAGCGCGGCGACGGTGGGAGCGTCGAAGACGTCGCGAACCGACACCGTGGCGTCCAGGCTCGCCGAGATCCGGCTGACCAGGCGCATCACCAGCAGCGAATGCCCGCCGAGCGCGAAGAACCCGTCGTCGATCCCGACCCGCTCGACACCGAGGACGTCGGCGAACAGCGCGCACAGGGCCTCTTCCCGGGCGTTCCGTGGCTCGCGGCCCTCGGTGGTCGCGAACTCCGGCGCGGGCAAGGCCTTCCGGTCGAGTTTGCCGTTCGGGGTCAGCGGGATCTCGTCGAGCACGACGAACGCCGACGGCACCATGTGCTCCGGCAGTTTCGCCGCCACTGCCTCCCGCAGCCCGTCGGCGGACCCGACGACATAGGCGACCAACCGGTCTTCGCGTGCGACGACCACAGCGCGCGTGACGGACTCGAACGCGGTCAGGGCGGCTTCCACCTCACCGAGTTCCACCCGGAAGCCGCGGATCTTGACCTGGTCGTCGACACGGCCCAAGAACTCCAGCACACCGTCGTCCGACCAGCGCGCGAGGTCGCCCGTGCGGTACATGCGCTCACCGGGGCCGCCGAACGGGTCGGCGACGAACCGCTCGGCGGTTAGCCCCGGCCTGGCCAGGTACCCGCGCGCGAGCTGCACGCCGGCGAGGTAGAGCTCACCCGGGACACCAGGCGGGACCGGGTTCAACCGCGCGTCCAGCACGTACGTCCGCGTGTTCCACACCGGACGTCCGATCTGGACCGACGGCGTCGTCTCGGCACCGGCCCGCCAGGCCGTCACGTCGACGGACGCTTCGGTCGGGCCGTAGAGGTTGTACAGGGGGACGTCCACGCGGGCCGCCAGCTCCGACGGCAGCGCCTCGCCGCTGCAGATCACCCGCCGCAGGCCAGTACATTCGGCGGTTTCCAGGAACAGCGCCAGCATCGACGGGACGAAGTGGACGGTGGTGATCCCGGCCGTGCGGATCAGCTCCGCGAGGTACGCCGGGTCCTTGTGCCCCTCGGGTTTGGCGACCACCAGTGTCGCGCCGGTGATCAGCGGCCAGAAGAACTCCCACACCGACACGTCGAAACTCGACGGCGTCTTCTGCAGCACGCGGTCGTCGGCCGTCAGGCCGTACTCGTCCTGCATCCACAGCAGGCGGTTCACGATGCCGGAATGCGGCACCACCACACCCTTCGGACGACCGGTCGAACCCGACGTGTAGATCACATACGCCGGAGACGACGGATCCACGACCCGCCCCAGGGTTTCCCCGGAGTAGCCGTCCAAATCAGGCAGCTCGTCGAGAACGACCGCGGGCGCGGCGTCTTCGAGCATGAACGCGATGCGATCGGCCGGATAGTCGCGGTCGACCGGGAGGTAAGCGCCACCGGCCTTGTGCACCGCGTAGAGAGCGACGACCAGGTCGAGCGACCGCGGCAACGACACCGCCACCACCGACTCCGCGCCCACACCCTGCTCGACCAGCCACCGCGCCAGCCGATTCGCCCGAGCGTCGAACTCCGCGTACGACAACTCGGAGTCCTCGAACACCACGGCAGGAGCGTCCGGCGTCCGCGCCACCTGCGCCTCGAACAACTCCGGCAACGTCGCGACCGGGACCTCACGAGCCGTGCGATTCCACTCCGTGACCCGCGCGAGTTCATCACCGACGAGGACGTCGAGCGCCGCGACGGGCCGCTCCGGTTCGGCCGTGACCTGCTCCAGCAGCGACGTCAGCCGGGTCAGCAGCCGCTCGGCCGTCGTCTCGTCGGCGAGGTCCTCGGCGTACTCCAGCATCAGCGTGGCGGTGGTCCCGTCGTCGACCATCGTGAAGTGCAGGTCGAACTTCGCCATGCCGGTGTCCATCTCGAACCACTCGGCGGGCAGGCCCAGCACGTCGTGCGCGTCGCTCTGCCGGTGGTAGCCCACCATCACCTGGAAGAGCGGGTTGCGCCCCGGTACCCGCGGCGGGTTCAGCTCCTCGACCACGCGCTCGAACGGCAGATCGCCGTGCGAGAACGCGGCGAGGTCGGCCTCACGCACCCGGTCGAGCAGGGCGGTGAACGTCGGCTCCCCGGAAAGATCGGTCCGCAGCACGAGGGTGTTCACGAAGAACCCGACGAGGTCGTCGAGTGCCGCGTCGGTACGTCCGGCGATCGGGGCACCCAGCGGGATGTCGTCCCCGGCGCCGGTCCGGTGCAGCAAGGCGGCCACGGCCGCCTGAAGCACCATGAACGGGCTGGCACCCGACTTCGCCGCCAGGTCGCGCACAGCGGCCGACAGGTCCCCGGACAGCGGGGACTTGACCTTGCCGCCCTTGCCTGTCGGCCGGAGCGGACGCGGGCGGTCCAGGGGCAAAGGCAGCTCGTCCGGCGCCCCGCGCAGGGATTCGGCCCAGTAGGCGACCTGAGCGGCTCCGCGCTGGTCGAGGAAGTCCTTCTGCCACAACGCGAAGTCGGCGTACTGGACCGGGAGGTCCGTCCACAGCGGAGCCTCACCCGCCTGCCGGGCTCGATAGGCCGAGGTCAGATCGTCCAGGAACGGCCGGTCCGACCATTCGTCGGTCGCGCTGTGGTGCAGGACGAGCGAGATCACGTGGTCGCCCTCGCCGAGGCGCAGCACGCGCAGCCGGACCGGGATCTCCGTCGCCAGGGCGAACGGCGTCCGCGAGAGTTCGGCGATCCGTGCGGCCAGGACGTCTTCGTCGCACTCCTCGACGGCGAACGGGATCTCCGGCGCGTCGAGAACGCGCTGGTAGGGCTCCCCGTCTTGCTCGGCGAGCACGGTTCGCAGGACCTCGTGCCTGCCGAGCACGTCGCCGAGCGCCGCGCGCAGCGCTTCGAGGTCCAGGTCGCCGCGCAGGCGGAAGGTCAGCGGGAAGTTGTAGGCGACCGCGTTCGCTTCCATCCGGTCCACGAGCCACAGGCTTCGCTGGGCCGCCGACAGCGGGATCCGTTCGGGACGCTCGGCGCGGACCACCGCGGGCCGCGCCGGTTCGCCGCCACCCGCGCGAGCGGCCAGCTCGGCCACCGTCGGTGCCTCGAACAGGTCACGGATGGCCAGTTCGGCGCCGAGTTCGGTCCTGGCCCGGCTGATGAGCCGGGTGGCGAGCAGGGAATGGCCGCCGAGATCGAAGAAGTTGTCCTCGACGCCGACCCCGTCCACGCCGAGGACCTCGCCGAAGAGCGCGCACAGCGTCTCCTCTTCGGCGGTCTCGGCCGGGCGGCTTTCGGCGAGCCGTACCGTCTGGTCGGCGTCCGGGAGCGCCCGCGTGTTGAGTTTTCCGTTGTCGGTCAGTGGCAGGGCGCCCAGCGTGACGAAGGCGGCTGGGACCATGTAGTCCGGCAGTTCCGTCTTGAGCCTGTCCCGCAGGCGCTGCACCAATTCGCCGCCGCCGCGGGCCGCCGTCGGGCTCGTGGCGTACTTGGCCAGGTTCGTGCCGAGCGAGACCGGCTGATGCACACCGGTGACCAGCGCGCCCGTCTGTCCCTTGTGGACGAAAACGCCCTCGAACGCGCCCTCGGCCGACCAGGTGCAGTACACCCGGAACCCGAGCCGGTCGCCGAGTTCGTGCACGTCCTCGGGCTCCACCCCACGGGAGGAACCGAACACCGCGAGGACGTCGATGAGCGGCGCGCCGGCGTCCAGCGTACGCGTCGCCTCGACCTCCGGGGCCTGCCGGGCGTCCGGGATCCGGCTCACCCGCAGCGTTTCCACGCCGGTGAGGCGCTCCTCCAGCACGTCGAGCGAACCGACCTCGTCCCAAGACAGTCGTGGCGCCTGCGCTACCGACACGGTTTCGGCCGGCTCTTTCACCAGGACCGCGTCGTAGCGGTACCGGCTCAGCTCGTTGTGCAGCCGGGCCCGTTTGATCCGGACCTGCGCGGCGACGTCCGGCATCCGCCGCACGAGCGCGGTGAAGTAGTCCGGGTCGATCAGCAGTTCCTTCTCCAGCGCCGCACCGCGTTCGATCGCGCGCCGCACCTGGGCGATGTCGGACGTCGCGTCGGCGCGGGTGAGCTGGATCGCGGTGTGGAAGGCGCGGGCGAGCCGCAGGTTCCGGACGTCGCCGACGAATAGCGCGCCGCCGGGCGCGAGCAGGCCGATCGCCTTCGTGACGACGTCGGTCAGGTAGTCGACGCTCGGGAAGTACTGGATGACGGAGTTGATCACGATGGTGTCGAACCGGCCGGCGGGCAGGCCGTCGAACACGTGCGCCGGCTGGGCGCGCAGAGTCACCTTGGCCGCCAGCGCGGGATCCTGTTCCAGCTCGCGGTTCAGTTTCGCGATCACCGGCGCGGCGAGGTCGGTACCCCAGTACTCCTGGACCAGCGGCGCGATCTGCCCCATGAGCAGACCGGTGCCGACGCCGATCTCCAGCACCCGTTCCGGCTTCAGCTCGGCGATGCGGTCGACGGTCGCCCGCCGCCATTCCCGCATGTGCTCCAGCGGGATCGGTTCGCCGTCGTAGCTGGAATCCCAGCCCGCGAAGTCCTCGGTGAACAACGCCGTCGGGATCTCGGTGTACTCGTCGGAGTAGATCTGCTGCCATTCGCCGACCTGGTCGGCTTCGGCCTCCGCGCGCGCGTCACCACTGAGTTCAGCCGGGACGACGTACCCGATGAGCCGTTGCAGACCGGGTGCCGACGGGTCCGGCCGCGCGAGGACGGCGGCCTGCGCGACCTCCGGGTACCGGCTGAGCGCGGTCTCGATCTCGCCGAGTTCGACGCGGTAGCCCCGGATCTTGACCTGGTCGTCGGTGCGGCCGAGGAAGTCGATGTTCCCGTCGGCGCGGCGGCGCACCAGATCGCCGGTGCGGTACATCCGCCCGCCACCGGGCACGAACGGGTCGGCGACGAACCGTTCGGCGGTCAGACCGGGACGGCCGAGATAGCCGCGGGCCAGGCCTTCGCCCGCGATGTAGAGCTCACCCGCGACACCGTCTCGGACCGGCCGGAGCCAGGCGTCGACGATGTAGGCGCGCGTGTTCCAGATCGGCTTGCCGACGGTCGGGGTGTCGCTGTCGGTCGTGCCGCCGCCGAGCGTGTTGATCGTGTATTCGGTGGGGCCGTACAGGTTGTAGCCGTAGGTCCCGTCGGTGTCCCGCAGCCGGTTCCACACCGACTCGGACACCGCTTCGCCGCCGAGCAGGACCAGCGCGGGCCGGTGCCCTTCCAGCAGCCCTTCCTCGATCAGCAGGTGGGCGTACGTCGGCGTCACGTTGACGACGTCGACCTCGTGCTCGTCGCAGTACGCCACGAGCGCCCGCGCGTCCCGGCGCAGTTCCTCGTCGCAGACGTGGACCTCGTGCCCTTCCACGAGCCACAGCAGTTCTTCCCACGACATGTCGAAGGCGAACGAGACGGTGTGGGCGATCCGCAGCCGCCGTCCGCCCGCCGACGCGATGGCCGGGGCGAAAATCGCGCCTTGGTGGTTGAGCTGCATGTTCGTCAGGCCTCGGTACGGCGTGACGACACCCTTGGGTTTTCCGGTCGAGCCCGACGTGTAGATCACGTACGCCGGATGCTCCATGCGGTCCGCGCGGCCGCGCGCGAACAGCGGGCGTTCGGCGTCGGAGATCGGGCCGTCGCCGAACGCCCTGTCTTCGTGGTCGTCGACGAGCACACGAAGGACGTCATCAGGCAGCGTCGCCGAGACCTCCTTGGTGGACACCAGGCACAACGGCCGGGCGTCCTCCAGCATCACCGTGAGCCGGTCGACCGGATAGTCGAGTTCCAGTGGCAGGTACGCCGCGCCGGTCCGGAGCACGGCGAACAGCGCGACGACCATGTCGATCGACCGCGGCAGCCCGAGTGCGATCACCTGTTCCGGCGCCGCCCCCTTCGCGAGCAGCAGCCGGGCCAGCCGGTTGATGCGCGCGTCGAGTTCGGCGTAGGTCAACTGCTCCTCGCCGAACACCAAGGCGGTCGCGTCCGGGGTCCGCTCGGCCTGGACGGCCAGCAGATCGGCGATCGTGTCCTCGACGACGGGATGCTCGGCCTCGGCCCAGCCCGCCTCCAGCGCGGCACGGTCCTGCGACGACACCGTCGCCAGCGCGGCGACCGGTTTCGCCGGGTCGTCGACGATCTGCGCGACCAGTGACGTGAACCGGTCCAGCACCGACGCGGCCTCGGCGGCGTCGAGCACGTCGTCCCGGTAGGACACCGTGATGCGGATTTCCTCGCCCGGCGTGACCACCAGCGTCAGCGGGTAGTGCGTGGCGTCGATGTTCAGCAGGCCGGTGATGCCGTGCCGGTGGCGCAGGCCGTCGCGTCGTTCGTCACCGTCGGCGTTGCGCAGCACGAAAAGCGTGTCGAACAGGACTCGGTGCCCGGCCTCCCGCTGCAGGACGCCGAGGCTCATGAACTCGTACGGCGTCAGGTCCATGCGTTCGGACTGCAGGCGCCGCACCAGGTCGAGGACGGATTCGTTCGCGTCGAGCCGCACCCTGGCAGGCACGGTGTTGAGGAACAGACCGATGGTGTTCTCGATGTCGGGCACGGCCGCGGGCCTGCCCGCGACCGCGGCGCCGAAGACGACGTCGGTGCGCCCGGTCATGGTCGAGAGGACCAGACCCCAGGCGGCGTTGAGCACGGAGTTGACGGTCAGCCCGTGCCTTCTGGCCTGCTCACGCAACGCGCGGCCCAGTTCGGGCGGGAGCATCGCGTCCAGGTTGACCGGGGTCGCCGGCGCCAGGTCCCGGCCTTCCGGCCCGATGACCGTCGGCTCCGCGAGACCGGACAGCGCCTCTCGCCACGCGTTCGTGGCCGCCTCGATGTCCTGCCGGTCCAGCCAGCGCAGGAAGTCCACATAGGACCCGGCGGCGGGCAGGGCACGGTCGTCGCCGCCGAGGTCGTACAGCGCGAACAACTGCTCGATGAACAACCAGGCGGACCAGCCGTCCCAGAGCAGCAGGTGCCGGTTCAGCACGACACGGTCGCGTCCGTCGCCGAGCCGCACCAGCTTCAGCCGGAACAGCGGCGGGGCACCGAGGTCGAACCGGGTCGCGCGGTCCTCGGCCATCAAAGCGTCGAGCCGTTCCTGCTGCTCGTCTTCGGGCAGCGCCGAAAGGTCCACTTCGGACACCGGGGGTTCGACCTCGGCCGCCACGAACTGCACCGGCCCGCGCAGCCCTTCACTGGTGAACCCGGCGCCGAGGCTCGGGATCCGCCGCAGCAGCGCCACCACCGCCGCCCGAAGCCGTCCGGCCTCCAGGCGGTGATCGAAGTCGATCGCCTCCTGGATCGTGTAGATGTCGACCCGATCGGAGTTGTAGCTGGAGTGGAAGAACAGGCCTTCCTGCAGCGGCGACAGCGGCCAGACGTCGGCGACCGGCACCGGGCTGACCCGCTCGACGCGGGCGATCTCCTCCTGCGTCAGCGACACGAGTTCGAGGTCGGAGGGCGTCAGGCCCACCGGCGCGTGCGTGTCCACGGCCGCGAGCTCGCGCAAGGCCGCGACCCAGCGGTCGGCGAGCGCCGCGCCCGCACCCGCGAACGTCGCCGTCAGTCTCGGCCCGTCCGCGGTCTCCTCGCAGGCGACCCCGATCCGCAGGGCGTGGTCTCCGGACGGCGGCACGGCCAACTGCCCGGCGACCTGCCACTCCCCCGGTCCGGCCGGGATCCGGCCGTCGTAGCGCAGGGCGATCCGCGGCTTCGCGAGCCCGGCGAGCACCGGGCCGGTCTGGACGTTGAGGTACCGCAGCGAGCCGTAGCCCTCGGGCGTCTCGCGGACGGTCTCCTTGACGGCCTTCAGCATCGCGAGCGGTTCGCCGGTGGCGGTGATCCGTACCGGCCGGACCGACGTCAGCGCGCCGACCGTGTCCGAGGTGTCCACCCTGCCGTGGAGATCGACGAGGAGGTCGCCGTCCACGGCGGCTTTCAGCGCCGTCAGGAGGACGTCGGTCACGTCGCCGTGCACGGCCGACGGGAGCGCGCCGACGAGCGTCCGAGTGTCCTCAATGGACAGAGTGATGCGACGCTCGACGATGTCGCCGAGAATCTCGGCGGAGCCGGGCGCCAAGGTCTCGGCCCAGTGCTCGATCTCGCCGAGCAGCGCGGGATCCTGCGTCTCGTCGCTGATCCGTCGGGCGATCGTCCGCAGCGGCGTCCGCACCGGGGTGAACACCGGCGGGCGGCCGTCGGTCACGGCCTGCCAGGCGATCGCGAGATCGGCCGCCAGCCTCGCCCAGCTCCGTGCGTCCAGCAGGACCGGGTGGGCGACCAGGAGGAGCCTGCCCGGTTCGTCGAACCAGACGGCCTGCAGCAGGTTGTCCGTCAATCGGCCGGCGGCGGCCCGGTACTCGTCCTCGACGGATCCGGTCGCGTGGCGGAGCAGGTCCGCGGCCTGAACAGTCCCTTGTGGACGGACTTCGAGCGACCACAGCACCGAGGCGACCCGCGACAGTTCGAGCCGCAGGCCGTCGTGGTGGTCGAGCACGAGTTGCAAGGCTGCGGCCAGCATCTCGGCGTCGGCCCCGGAGGGCACGGTCAGCAGCACGGACTCCGGCCGGATCGCGTCGCCGAGCTCCCGCAGCCTGAGCGCTTCGGGAAGGAGAGGCACGGCACCGACACCGTCGGCGACGGCCACCGGCTCGGCAGGTGCGGCGGAGGCGGCGAGCGCGGCCGGGGTCCGCAGCTCGAACACGTCCTTGGGGCTCAGCTCGAACCCCGCCCGCCGGGCGCGGCTCGACACGGCGATCGACGAGATGCTGTCGCCGCCCAGCAGGAAGAAGTCCCCTTCGGCGCCGACGGAGTCCAGGCCGAGGACGTCCGCGAAGATCCGTGCGAGGACGCGTTCCCGATCGCTCTCCGGGGCGGTGGCGGCTTTTCCGACCTCGGGCGCGGGCAGGGCGCGGACGTCGAGCTTTCCGCTGGGGGTCAAGGGGAATTCGTCGAGGACGACGAACGCCTGCGGCACCATCGGGGCCGGCAACGCCTCGCTGACGGCGGCACGCAGCCGCTCCGGGTCCACGTCGCCGACGACGTAACCGACGAGCGCCCCGTCCTTCGCGACGACCGTGGCGGCCGTGACCTCCGGCCGCGCGACGAGGACCGCCTCGATCTCGCCGAGTTCGATCCGGTTGCCGCGGATCTTCACCTGCCGGTCGGTGCGGCCGAGGTACTCGATCTCGCCGTCGGCGCGGCGCCGCACGAGGTCACCGGTCCGGTACAGGCGCTGCCCCGGCTCGCCGAACGGGTCGGCGACGAAGCGTTCGGCGGTCAGGCCGGGCCGTCCGTGATAACCGCGAGCCAGCTGGACACCGGCGAGGTACAGCTCGCCCGCCACCCCGTCGGGCACGGGACGAAGGCAGCCGTCGAGGACATGGACCCGCGTGTTCCACACCGGACGCCCGATGGGCACGGTGGCGCCCTCGGACCCTGTGCTCGCGAAGAAGGTGACGTCCACGGCCGCCTCGGTGGGGCCGTAGAGGTTGTGCAGCGGGACGCCGGTCAGCGAACGCCAGCGGGCGGCGATCTCGCCGGTCAGCGCCTCGCCGCTGGAGAACACCCGGCGCAACGACCCGAGCTCACCGGTGGCCTCGTCGCTGCCGAGGAAGGCGGCGAGCATGGACGGGACGAAGTGCAGGGTGGTGATCTCCCGCTCCCGGATCACCCGCGCGAGATACGCGGGGTCGCGGTGACCGTCCGGCTCCGCCAGTACCACCGCGGCGCCCTCGCACAGCGCCCAGAAGAACTCCCAGACCGACACGTCGAAACTCGACGGGGTCTTCTGCAGCACGCGGTCATCGGCCGTGAGCCGGTACTCGTGCTGCATCCACGCGAGCCGGTTGACGATCGCGCGATGCGTGACGGCCACGCCCTTCGGCCGCCCGGTCGATCCGGAGGTGTAGATCAGGTAGGCGGTGTTGTCCGGTCCGGCGGCCGCTCCTGGGACGTCGTCGACGGGTTCGCCGGTGACGGGGACCTGCGTGAGCCCGTCGACGACCGGGATCCGCGCGGCCGTCCCGGGTTCGGAGAGCACGAGACGCGCACCGGAATCGGCGAGCATGTATTCGAGCCGGTCGGCCGGGTAGTCGAGGTCGATCGGCAGGTAGGCGGCCCCGGCCTTGAGGACACCCAGCAGGGCGACCATCAGCTCGGCCGACCTCGGTACGGCGACGGCGACGACCTCTTCGGGGCCGGCGCCCAGGGAACGCAGCCTGCGGGCCAGGTTCTCCGCGCGGGCGTCGAGGTCCGCATAGGACAGTTCGGTGTCCCTGAAGATCACCGCCGTCGCGGACGGCGTCTTGGCGACCTGCTCGGCGAAGGCCTCGGCCAGCGTTCGCGCGGGCACCGGATGCGAGGTCGCGTTGAGTTCGGCCAGACGGCCGCGTTCGGCGGGCGACAGCAGGTCGAGGGCGGCGACCGGCCGTTCGGGGTTCGCGGTCAGCGTCTCCAGCAGGCGGGCGAACCGCTCGGCGAGTTGCCCGGCCGCGACCGCGTCGATCCGCGCGGCGTCGAATTTGACGCTGAACTCCAGGTCTTCACCCGGCGTCACGATCACCGCGACCGGGAAGTGCACCGCGTCGGTGACCTCGACGCCGGTGAGGCGGACGGTTCCGGACGCGCGTTCGCCGTCACGGGGGAAGTTCTCGACGACCACGAGGGTGTCGAACAGTTCTTCCTGCCCCGCACCGGCGATGCGCTGCAGTTCGCCGAGGCCGAGATGCTGGTGGTCCAGCAACGCCGCCTGCTCGTCCCCCAGCCGCCGCAGCACCGCGGCGACGGTCTCGGCCCCCGACCAGCACAGGCGCACCGGAACCGTGTTGATGTAGAGGCCGACCGCCGACTCGATACCGGCGGCACCGGTGTCCCGGCCGGAGACCGTGCTGCCGAACAGCACGTCGTCCCGGCCGGTGAGGCCACCGAGCAGCAGACCCCACGCGCCGTGCAGCACGGCGCCGAGGGTGAGCCCGTGCGCGCGCGCCATGTCCGACAACGCCTTCGTCGCCTGCTCGCCGAGGTTCAGGTGCAGCCGCGACGGCTGTCTCGCCGCCCCGGCCCGTCCCTCGACCAGGCGAGCGGGTTCGTCCACTCCGGACAGTGCCGTGCGCCAGGCTTCGCGCGAAGCCTCGTGATCACGTGACGCGAGCCGGCGCAGATGGTCGGCCCGGGTGTCCTCCTCCGGGAGCGGATTTGCCGGATTTCCGTATCCTGCCAGCAGTTCGCGAAGCAGCACCACGACCGACCAGCCGTCGGCGATGATGTGGTGGAACGTCAGCGCCAGCTTGGCGTGCCCGTCGTCGAGCCGGGTGAAGGTGGCCCGCAGCAGCGGCGGCCGGGCGAAGTCGAACCGGCGCGCGCGATCGGCCTCGAAGGCTTCCGTGGCGTCTTCGGCGGCCACCTCGCGCCACGGCAGTTCGGCGTGCCTGGTCACCGTCTGGACGACCCGGCCGCCGTCGAGCTGCCGGAAGCCGGACCGCAGTGACGAATACCGGTCGAGCAGGGCCTGCGCCGACCGGCGCAGGCGGTCGGCGTCGACGTCGCCTTCGAGGTCCAGCACCTCCTGGACGGTGTAGATGTCCGCGGCCTGGCCGCCTTCGAACTCCGCGTGGAAGAAGAACCCTTCCTGCAGCGGCGTCACGGGCAGGACGTCGGTGTACTCGGCGAGCGCCGCGCGTTCGGCGCCGGTCAGCTCCAGCAACGGCCGCTGGTCCACAGTGGACTCGACGACGACGGCCTCGGCGCAGGCGGCGAGCGCCTCGGGAGTCCGGTGCTGGAACACCTGGCGCGGGGTGATGGCGAGACCGTGTTCCGCCGCGCCGAGCACCAGCCGGATGGACAGGATGCTGTCGCCGCCCAGCGAGAAGAAGTCGTCGTCGGCACCGAACGAAGCCAGGCCGAGGACGCGCGCGGCGACGTCGCACAGGATCCGCTCGCGTTCGGTCCGAGGCGCGCGGCCGGTGGCGGCGGCGCCGAAATCCGGCAACGGCAGCGCGGTGCGGTCGAGTTTGCCGTTCGGCATGATCGGCAGCCGGTCGAGGTCCACGAACGCCGACGGCACCATGTAGTGCGGCAGCGCCGCTTCCGCGTGGGCGCGCAGGTCCTTGAGCAGCGTCGGCGATCCGTCCGGTGCCGGGACGACATACGCCACCAGCCGCCGGTCGCCCGGCTTGACCTCGCGGGGCACGACGGCGATCCGCTCGACGCCGGTGAACGTGGCGAGCGCGGACTCGATCTCCCCGGGTTCGATCCGGAACCCGCGGATCTTGACCTGGTGATCGGTGCGGCCGAGGAAGTCCAGGTTCCCGTCGGCGCGCCAGCGGACCCGGTCACCAGTGCGGTACATCCGCGCGCCACCGCCGGCGAACGGGTCGGCGACGAAGCGTTCGGCCGACAGCGCCGGACGTTCCGCGTAGCCTCGCGCGAGACCGCGCCCACCGACGTACAACTCCCCCTCGACGCCGACCGGGACCGGCCGCAGCGCGGTGTCGAGGACGTAGCAGCGGGTGTTCGGATCCGGGACACCGATCGGGATGGGACCGGTCCAGCCGGGCTCGGCCGCCCACAGCGTCGAGTTCACCGTCGCCTCGGTCAGCCCGTACGCGGCGACGACCCGCAGGTCTTCGGCCCAGCGCGCGATCAGTTCCGGCGGAACCGTCTCGGTGCCGACGATCAGCACCGCGCCCTTCGGCAGTTCGCAGTCCGAGGGAAGCGCCGCGACCAGCGACGGCGGCAGGATCATGTGCGTCGCAGCGTTGTCCGCGATGTAGCCGGTCAGCTCGACGCCCGCGACGCGGCGATGCGACGGGACCACGATCAGCGTCCCGCCGACGCACAGCGACATGACCAGATCCCAGACCGTCACATCGAAACCGGTGGACGCGAACTGCACCACCCGGCTGTCCTCGCCGATGCCGATCCGTTCGGTCGCCGTGCTGATCAGGCTGCCGATCCCGTCGTGGGACAGGACCACGCCCTTCGGCCTGCCCGTCGAACCCGAGGTGTAGATGACGTACGCGGCCCGGCTCAGCGCGATCCCGCTCACGTCCACAGTGGACGGATCGAGCGCCGCGAGTTCCGCGGCGGTCCCCGGATCGTCGAGCAGGATCCGCTCGGCGTCCACCCCGGACGGCAGCTGCGCGGATTCCTCCACAGTGGACACCACGAGCCGCGCGCCCGCGTGGGCGAGCATGTAGGCGAGGCGATCTTCGGGGTGGTCGAGGTCGAGCGGGAGGTACGCCGCCCCGGCCTTCATCACGCCGAGCAGCGCGACGATGAGATCGGCCGACCGCGGCATCGCCACGCCGACGACGTCCTCGTCACCGACACCGCGCCGCCGCAGCAGCCGGGCGAGCCGGTTGGCGGCGGCGTCGACCTCGGCGTAGGTCATCCGGACGTCCTCGCAGACGACGGCCTCCGCGTCCGGCTTCCGTGCCACGACCCGGGCGAACGCCTCGGGCCAGGACAACTCCGGCGACTCCGCGACCGCCGTCCCGAGCGCCAGGACCCGGTCCCGTTCCTCGACGGAAAGCAGGTCGATCGCGGCCAGCGGCGAGTCCGGGCCCGCCACCAGCGCGTCCAGCACCGCGGCGAACCGGCGGCGGTGATCGGCGAGTTCGCCGTCGGAAGACACGGCCTGGTCGGCGTCGAAGTCGAAGCGGAGCCCGCGGGCCTCGCCGGCGTCGTACACGGCGATGGCGACATCGCTGATCGGCCCGAGTTCGAGGTTGTGCACCGTGGCGCTCGCGTCGCCGAACGCGAGCTCGCCGTCCACGGCCATGTAGTTGACGCTCAGCCCGACGAGTTCGTGCACCCCGCCGCTCGCGCCGAGCTCGCGCGCGAGGTCCTCCCCGCGGTACCGGCTGTGCTCCAGCAGCGCGGAGACCTTCTCCGCGACCTGGGCGACAAGCTGCGCCGGCGTCGTCTCGGGGCGCACCGTGAGCCGCAACGGCAGGACGTTGGAGACCATGCCCGGCTGTTCACGCAGGGCGCGGGTGGTCCGTGCGGTGACCGGCAGGCCGAGGACGAGGTCTTCGGCGCCGGTCACCCGGTGGGCGTACGCCGCCACCGCGGCGATCGCGACACGGGACAACCTCGTCCCCGCGTCGAGCGCGAACTTCCGCAGGCGACCGGCGTCCGCCGCGGACAGCTCCCACGAATGCCGCCGGAGCCGGACCCGGCCGGACGACGCGCGGCCGAGCAGCCGCACCGGGTTGGGCCTGCCCGCGAGTTCACCGAGCCAGTGGTCGCGATCGGCTTTCGCGTCGTAGCCCGCCTCGGCCAGCCCGGAGAGCGGCCAGGAGACCTCCTCGGCGGTCCCCGAATAGAGGGCCGCGGCGCGACGGGTCAGGACGGCCTGGCCGTGCGCGTCCATCACCAGATGGTGGTAGCGCTGGAACCAGCGGACCCGGTCCGTGGCCAGGACGAGGAGGGCGTGCGCGGTGAGCGGCCCTCGGGCAGGGTCGGTCACCACGGCGAGCTCGGCTCGCGCCCACTCGTCCGCGGCCAGCTCCGGATCCGGCTCGCCGGTGAAGTCGAGGACCGCGACCTCACCGGGGGCGACCGGACGCTGGACCGGAGTGTCACCGTCCAGCTCGACCGTGACGTGGAGGCATTCCGCCTCCGCGACCGCCCGCCGAACGGCTTCACCCAGCCGGGCGATGTCGACGTCGCCGCGAAGCTCGGCGACCCAGCCGATCGTGTAGACCGGATCGGCCGGGTCGAGCTGCTGCGCGAGCCAGATCCCCTGCTGTGCCGGGGTCAGGGGAAAGCCGCGGTTCATCGGGTCGCCTCCACCGTTCAGTGCTTTCGGGATCGTCCGTGCCTCAGGCGGGCCCGGTCCCGCTCACCGCGTACTCGGGCCGGGACGCACCCGCGGCCCGGCGGTCCACAATGGACTGCAGGATCTCGCCGACCCGGACGGCGGTGTTGGACAACAGCGACGACGTGATGCCGTGCGTGTGCTCGGTGCCGCCCTGCAGGTAGATCCCGCCGTCCAGCGGCGGCTCGGTGACGATCCGGTAGTCGCGTTCGACGCGGAGCCTGCCCTCGTCGTCGCGCATGCAGGCCGACGCCAGCTCACCGAGCAATGGCGTCGGGTCGGCCGGGCTGTACCCGGTGGCGTACACGACGAAGTCGGCGTCGAGCCGGGTCCGCTCCCCGGTCTCCAGCGCTTCGACGGTGACCCGCACTTCGGAGCCGGTGTCGGTGACCTCGGTGGGACGGGAGACGTTGATGAGTTTCAGCCGCTCGATCCCCTGCACCTTCTCGCGGTAGACGCGCCGGTACAGCTCGTCGATGAGTTCGATGTCCACGGCCGAATAGTTGGTCGCGCCGTGGTAGCGCATCAGCCGGTCCTTGACCGCTTCCGGCGCTTCGTAGAACCGCCCGACCGCCTCGGGGTCGAAGATCCGGTTCGCGAACGCGCTGTCGTCGGCCGGGCTGTAGCCGTACCGCGCGAACACCGCGCACACCTCGGCCCGGGGGAAGCGGTCGTGCAGCAGCGCGCTCACCTCGGCCGCGCTCTGGCCGGCGCCGACGACGACGAAGCGCTTCGGTTCCTCGGCGGCCATCCCCTCCAGCCGGTGCAGGAGTTCGCTGTTGTGCCAGATCCGTGTTCCCGGCGTCACACCTTCGGGGAGGTTCGGCCGCAGCCCGGTGCCCATCACCAGATTGCGGGCGCGCAGGTTCACCAGTTCACCGTCGGTGCGGGCGTGCACGTCGAAGAACACGATCTCGTCGCCGTCGAACACCGGCGTGACGGAGAGCACTTCGGTGCCGTAGGAAACCAGGTCGTCGACCTTTTCCGCCGCCCATTCGAAGTAGTCGTGGAACTCGATCCGCAACGGGAACAGGTTCTTGTGGTTGATGAAATCGACTAATCGGTCCTTGCTGTGCAAATACGACAGGAAGCTGAAGGAACTCGTCGGGTTCCGCATCGTCGCCAGGTCCTTGAGGAAGGAGACCTGCATGGTCGCGTTGTCGATCAACATCCCGCGGTGCCAGCCGAAACGCACCTGACGCTCGAGGAAGTGGGCGGTGACGGTCTCAGCCCCCGGCGCGGTGTTGTGCTCGGTGACCGCGATGGCGAGCGCGAGGTTCGAGGGACCGAACCCGACCCCGACCACGTCGTAGACCGGAACCCGTTCACCGACCACTGCTCGTGCCATCTTGAACCCCTAGCGCGGCTCAGCCGCATCTCGGTACTTCGTTACAAAGACCAGGGAACCCTAACCTAAGTTAGGTGAGGCTCAACTAGTACTTTCAGTGGTGATGTTCATCCCTCGACCAGGAGGAGGCCGGTCCCATGCGGGTCGCCATGTTCGGATACCAGACCTGGGGACACCGCACCCTGCGGGCGTTGATCGACGCCGGGCACGATGTCGCCCTCGTCGTCACCCACCCGAAGAGTGACCACGCCTACGAGAAGATCTGGTCCGATTCCGTCGCGGACCTCGCCGAGGCCAACGGGATCCGCGCGCTGCTTCGGCAGCGTCCCGACGACGCGGAACTGCTGGCGGAGCTGAAGGAAGCCGACCTCGACCTGATCGTCGCCAACAACTGGCGCACCTGGCTGCCGCCCGAGATCTTCGAGATGCCGCGGTACGGCACGCTGAACGTCCACGACTCGCTGCTGCCCGCCTACGCCGGCTTCTCGCCGCTGATCTGGGCGCTCATCAACGGCGAGAAGGAAGTGGGCCTCACCGCCCACATGATGGACGCCGACCTCGACGCGGGCGACATCGTGCTCCAGCGCTCCGTGCCGGTGGGCCCGAGGGACACGACGACCGATCTGTTCCACCGGACGGTCGACCTCATCGCGCCGATCACCACCGAGGCGATCGAGCTCATCGCGAGCGGGGACTACACGCCGGTCAAACAGGACAGGTCGAAGGCCAGCTTCTTCCACAAGCGCGCCCTCGAAGACAGCCTCATCGACTGGTCCTGGCCCGCCGAGGAGATCGAGCGGCTGGTGCGCGCCCAGTCCGACCCGTACCCCAACGCCTTCACCTACCACCGCGGGAAGCAGCTGCGCGTGATCCGCTCTTCGGTGTCGGTGGGGCACTACGGCGGCACCCCCGGCCGGATCTTCATCCGTGAGGGTGAAGGCGTCGTGATCGTCGCCGGGCCGGAGTCGCGCCGGGGCCGTTCGCACGGTCTCGTCATCGAGCGGGTCCGGACCGAGGACGGCACCGAACTCGCCGCGAACGAGTACTTCCGGACCATGGGCGGTTATCTCACCTCGCGCCCCTAGGGTGCCACCGGGTTCGCGGACAAGTACGCCGGCCGCGGTTGATCCCCGGCGCGGTCCGTGAAGGCCTCCTTGAGGGACTCTGGGTCCCTCAAGGAGGCCTTCACGGCTCCCCTCATGTACCGCCGAGCGGGAGCCCGCTGGCCGCCGCCACCGTTCGGAGCCAGGATGACCTCGTGGCCGAGATCGTTTTCGACGAGAACACCCGTTCCTGGCTCATCAGCACGGCAGCCACGAGTTACGCGCTCAGGCTGGCCGAGGACGACATGCCCTCCCACGTGTACTGGGGCCCGAAGCTGACCACGGCACAGCTCGCCGACGTCCTTCCCCGGATGAAAGAGCGCTGGGACGCCTTCAACGATCCCAACGAGGGACTCGACGAACTCGCCGCCGACGGCGGCACCCGTTACTGGACACCCGCACTCCAGGTTCGGTTCGCCGACGGAACCCGGGCGCTCGAATGGCGGTACGTCGGCCACGACATCGACGGCGGGCGGTTGCGCGTCCGGTTCCGCGATCGCCACTATCCCCTCCGGATCACGCTCGGCTACCGCGTCCCGGAGGGCACCGACGTCATCGAGCGCTGGACCGAACTCCGCCACGCCGGCACGGAAGGCCCGATCGAGATCATCCGGGCCGATTCGGCGACCTGGGTCGTGCCGGACCGGCCGGACTATCGGATCAGCCACGTCACCGGCCGCTGGGCAGCCGAAAGCCAACTGCTCCGCGAGCCCGTCCCCCACGGCGAAACGACGTTCGGGAGCAGGCGCGGTATCACGAGCCATCACGCCAATCCGTGGGTGATGCTCGACGACGGCGAAACGACCGAGTGCCACGGCCAGGTCTACAGCGCAGTGCTCGCGTGGAGCGGTTCGTGGCGGATCACCACCACCCGCTCGTCCACCGGCCGCCTCACCGTGACCGGCGGTTTCGGCCAAGACGGCGTCATCCCCCGGCTCGCACCGGGCGACACGCTCACCACGCCGGTTTTCGCCGGGTTGTACACCGAGGGCGGATTCGGCGCCGCGAGCCGCGCCTGGCACGCGTACACGATCGGCCATGTCCTCCCGCATCCAGGCGAGCTCCGGCCGGTACTCTACAACTCCTGGGAGGCAACGGGTTTCGACGTCAGCGACGCGGGGCAACGCGCGCTCGCGAAAAAGGCGGCCGCGCTCGGCGCGGAACTGTTCGTGGTGGACGACGGCTGGTTCGGCGCCCGGAACGGTGACCACGCCGGCCTCGGCGACTGGCACGTCAACCGGGACAAGTTCCCGGACGGCCTCCAACCACTCGTCGGCGAAGTGCATCGCCTCGGCATGAAGTTCGGGCTCTGGGTCGAACCCGAAATGGTCAATCCGGACAGCGACCTCCACCGCGTCCACCCCGACTGGGTCCTCCATCATCCACATCGGACTCGTTCGGAACTCCGGCGGCAGCTGGTGCTCAACTTCGCCCGCCCGGACGTCGCCGAGTGGGCGTTCGGCACGCTGGACACCCTCGTCGGCACGCACGGGATCGACTTCCTGAAATGGGACATGAACCGCCCGTTCAGCGAGGCGGGCTGGCCCGCCGACAGCGATCCGGACCGGCTGTGGGTGGAGCACACTCGCTCCGTCTACGCGATCATGGACCGCCTGCGCGCCCGCCATCCCGGGCTGCGGATCGAGGCGTGCAGCGGCGGTGGCGGCCGGATCGATCTCGGGATCATGGCCAGGACGGACCAGGTCTGGACTTCCGACAACACCGACGCGCTCGACCGGCTCGTCATCCAGCACGGCTACGGCCAGGTGTACCCGGCGCGCGCGATGTCGGCGTGGGTCACCGACGATCCGAACTTCGTCACCCGGCGATCCACTCCGCTGCGCTTCCGGTTCCACGTCGCGATGACGGGGGTACTCGGCATCGGCGGCGACATCGTAAAGTGGTCCGAGGACGATTCGGACCACGCGCGCGAGCAGATCGCGCTGTACAAGGAGATCCGGCCGATCGTCCAGCACGGCAGGCTCCACCGTCTCGTACCGCCTGCCACCGACGGCGTCTCCGCGCTGCAGTACGTGACGGTCGACGGCGGACGCGCGGTGGTCTTCGTGTTCCGGCAAGCGGCACATTTCCACACTCATGAACGACCGGTCCGGCTCGACGGTCTCGATCCCTCCGCCCGCTACCGCGACGAGGACACCGGAAAGGTGTGGCACGGCGCCTCGCTCCTGGCACACGGCCTGTTCCCCGGTTTGCCGGAGGGAGATTTCGCCAGCGTCGTGGTCCGGTTGACCAAGGTCTGAGCACCGCGATAGATCAGATGTCTCGGCCATTTTTCGCGCCCACACCCCGCAAATGCCGCTTGACATCCCCCTAGACATCCGATCGAATGCCGTCGTCTAGGAGACCGCGAGAAGGGTGACTGGGGCATGAGAAGGTCCTTCGCGTTGAGAGCCGCACTACTCCTCGTCGCGAGCCTCACCGGATGCACCGTCGGCGGCGGGACGAACGCCTCCGGCACCGAGATCACCTTCCTCACGTTCGAGACGCCGAACCTCCCACCGTCCTATTGGGACTCCGCGATCCAACGCGTCACCGCCCGCAATCCCGGCTTGAGCGTGAAGAAACTGGTCGCCCCGTCGACCGACCGCACCGGCTACGCCAAGCAGTTGCTGCAGTCCGGCCAGTTCCCGGACGTCGCGATCGCCGTCGACTCGGCCGGTTTCGCCGAATCGGGCAACCTCTACGCGTGGACGCCCGAGGAGCTCAAGGACTTCCAGTTCCCCGCGGCCAACCCGATCAAGGGCCGGCACCACCAGCTGCCCGCCAACACCCAGACCATCCCGCCGATCTACTACAACAAGAAGCTCTTCGCCGACGCCGGGATCACGTCGGCACCGAAGACGTGGAACGAACTCCTCGCCGCGTCGGAGAAACTGAAGGCGAAAGGCATCACTCCGTTCACCATCGGCGGCGGCAAGGAGGGGTTCCCTTCCGCGATGCTGCTCGACGGCCTGGTCAGCGTCGACGTCTACGGCAGGACACCGGACTGGCTTTCCCAGCGGCGGGCCGACCAGGTCAAGTTCACCGATCCGGCGTTCCAGCAGGCGTTCGGCAAGTTCGCCGACCTGGTGGCCAAGGGCTACCTCGACAAGACCCAGGTCTCACGGGACTACTCGGCGACCGAGGCGGCCTTCCTCAACGGTGAGGGCGCGATGTACCCGATGGGCAACTGGTTCGCCGCCAGTGCCGACGCCAGGAAGCCGCCGTTCGAGATCGGCGTCTTCAACTTCCCTTCCGAGGACGGAAAACTCGTCGTGCCCGCCTATACCGGTGGCGGCATCGTCGTCAACGCGAAGTCGCGGAACCTCGACGCGGCAAGGAAGTTCGCACTCGCGTTCCAGCTCGACAAGGAGCAGATCGACGCCTCGGTCAAGGCCGACGGCCTGTTCCCCGCGATCAAGGGCTACACGCCGCCCTCCGACGTCGGCCCGGTCTTCAAGGCGGGCTACGACCTGTACCAGGAAGCCGTCGCGAAGAACGCGGTCGTGAACGCCTTCAGCTGGGAAACCGCGGACGACGGTCTCCTGCCGGGGATGAAGGACAAGGTCCACCAGGCCGCGCAGGACGTCATCACCGGCCGCAAAACGGTGGCCGACGCCTGCGCGTTCCTGGACACCGAATGGGCGAAGGCGCGCTGACACCGCGATGGGGAGAAAACCGATCCTGCCGCGGGTATGGCATTTCGCCTCGTTCGGCGCGCCCGGCGTCGTCATCTACCTCTGCTTCGTCATGGCGCCGATCCTCATCAGCTTCGGTTACAGCCTGACGAACCACAATCCGTTCAACCCGCCCGCCGAGTTCGTCGGGATCGAGAACTACCGGCTGCTGTTCCAGGACGAACAGTTCCTCACCGCACTGCGGGTCACCACGATCCTGACCGTGATCGTCGTGGTCGTCCCGAACGTGCTCGGGCTCGGCGTCGCGGTGCTGCTCGACCGGAAAGGCGTGCTGTACAAAGTTCTGCGCAGCGTGTTCTTCACGCCCGTGATCCTCAGCTCGGTCGTGGTCAGCATCATCTGGACGAAGCTGCTCGACGACCGGGGCCCGGTCAACGACGCGCTCCGCGCCCTCGGCGTCGAGCATCCGCCGGGCTGGCTTTCGGATCCGGATCTCGCGCTGTACTCGGTCGCGTCGATCGTGTGCTGGCAGATGCTGGGGTTCTGCGTGGTCGTGTACCTCGCGGGCCTGCAGGGGGTCCCGGCCGAACTCCTGGAGGCCGCGGAGATCGACGGCGCCGGACCGGTCCGGCGGTTCCGCGCGGTGACCTGGCCGCTGCTCGCGCCGTCACTGACGATCAACACCGTCGTCCTGCTGATCTCGGCGTTCAAGACCTACGACTACGTCAAGGTGGTCACCAACGGCGGGCCCGGTTCCGGGACCACGGCCACCATCGCGTTCGCTGTCCTCGCCACCGGCCTCGACGCGAACCATGTCGGCTACGCGTCCGCGATGGCCGTGGTGATGCTGGTGATCGTGGCGGCCCTGACCACGATCGTGCTGCGGTTCCTGCGGCGGCGGGAGGTGGACCTGTGACCATGAGACTCCGGCCCGCCGCGGCGATCCTGGCGAGCGCGCTCTTCGCCGTGCCGCTGTACTACGTCCTCGTCAACGTCTTCAAACCCGGCGACCGGATCGCCCAGGAGCCGGCGTCGGTCCCGCTGCCACCGACGCTGTCCAACATCCACGCCGTCCTCACCCGGCCCGACGGCCTGTTCTGGGTGAGCCTGGCGAACAGCGTGCTCGTCACCCTGCTGTCGATCATCGTGCTGACCGTGCTCTCGGCCTTGCTCGGGCATTACCTGGCGCGTTCGGGCAAGCGATGGACCAAGGTACTCACGCTGATCTTGTTGGCGGGCTTGATGATCCCGCCCCAGGTGATCCTGATCCCGGTCACCGAGGTGCTGCGGCTGACCGGGCTGATGGCGACGATCCAGGGCTTGGTGCTGTTCAACGTCGGCTACTACGTGCCGTTCGGTGTCTTCGTGTTCACCGGGTTCATCCGCGGGGTGCCGGTGGAGCTCGAGGAGGCCGCCCTGCTCGACGGCGCGAGCAGGGCACAGGTGTTCTGGCGGATCGTGTTCCCGCTGCTGCGCCCGGCCACGGCGAGTGTGCTGATCTTCCTCGGGGTGTGGATCTGGAACGATTTCATCGATCCGCTGATCATCCTCGGTCCCAGCCAGGGCACGACTATCACCACCGGGATCTACCGCTCGATCGGGCAGTACCAGGCGGATCTCGGCAGCGTGTTCGCGCTGATGTTCCTGGCGACCCTTCCGGTGCTGATCTTCTACCTGGCGTTGCAGAAGCAGTTCGTGAAAGGGCTCACCGGCGGCGCCACCAAGGGCTGACCCGTGTTCAGTCCTCCAAATGCTCAGCTGTGCCTCAGCGCCGATGTCGTGAAAGCCACTTTCGGGGCATCAGACGTCGCGAAAGTGGCTTTCGCGACAGCCGGACGTCATCCGGCCGGCAGCCTCGCCGCATTCAGTCCTCTGAATGTTCACAGCTCGGTGACCTTGCCGTCGGCGACTTCCAGCCGCCGCGTCGTCGCCACCGCGTCCAGCATCCGGCGGTCGTGCGTCACCAGCAGCAGCGTCCCCGGATACTCCGCCAGCGCCGACTCCAGCTGCTCGATCGCGGGCAGGTCGAGGTGGTTCGTCGGCTCGTCGAGCACGAGCAGGTTCACCCCGCGTGCCTGCAGCAGCGCCAGCGCGGACCGGGTCCGCTCCCCCGGCGACAACGTGGCCGCGGACCGGAGGACGTGCGCGGCCTTGAGCCCGTACTTCGCCAGCAGCGTCCGCACATCGGCGTCGGCCAGTTCCGGGACCTCGCGGGCGAACGCCTCGACCAGCGGCAGGTCGCCGAGGAACAGCTTCCGCGCCTGGTCGACCTCGCCGACCACGACACCGGAACCCAGTGACGCGGCGCCTTCGCCGACCGGGACGCGTCCGAGCAGCGCGGCGAGCAGCGTCGACTTCCCGGCGCCGTTGGCCCCGGTGATCGCGACCTTGTCCGCCCAGTCGATCTGCAGGTCCACCGGCCCGAGGGTGAACTCGCCCCGCCGCACCACCGCGCCGCGCAGGGTCGCCACGACCGCGCCCGCCCTGGGCGCGGCGGCGATCTCCATCCGCAGTTCCCATTCCTTGCGCGGTTCCTCGACGACTTCGAGCCGCTCGATCATGCGGTCGGTCTGCCGGGCCTTCGACGCCTGCTTCTCCGTCGCCTCGCTCCGGAACTTGCGGCCCACCTTGTCGTTGTCGGTGGCCTTGCGCCGCGCGTTCTTGACGCCCTTCTCCATCCACGAACGCTGCATCGCGCCACGGGCTTCGAGCGAGGCCTTGGTGTTCGCGAACTCTTCGTACTCCTCGCGGGCGTGCCGCCGCGCGACGGCACGTTCCTCCAGGTACGACTCGTAGCCGCCGCCGTAGGTCCGCACCTGCTGCTGCGCGTAGTCGAGTTCGACGACCCGGTCCACGGTGCGGGCGAGGAATTCCCGGTCGTGGCTGACCAGCACGGTCCCGGCACGCAGTCCGGTCACGAACCGCTCGAGCCGTTCCAGCCCGTCGAGGTCGAGGTCGTTGGTCGGCTCGTCGAGCAGGAAGATGTCGTAGCGGCTCAGCAGCAGCGACGCCATCCCCGCGCGGGCCGCCTGCCCGC
Source organism: Amycolatopsis sp. TNS106 (assembly GCF_019330265.1). Taxonomy (NCBI): domain Bacteria; kingdom Bacillati; phylum Actinomycetota; class Actinomycetes; order Pseudonocardiales; family Pseudonocardiaceae; genus Amycolatopsis; species Amycolatopsis sp. TNS106. The sequence continues at coordinate 2,270,414 of NZ_CP024972.1, forward strand.
CCGACAGCGACAGCATCGGCTGGTCGAGGTTCACGGTGAGCCCGAGATCCGCGACGACCTCGCCCGCCCTGTCGTCCAGATCTGCCCCGCCGAGCGCGAGCCAGCGGTCGAGTGCGAGGCCGTACGCGTCGTCCGCGCCGGGTTCGCCCGCGGTGAGCGCTTCGGTGGCGGCGTCGAGCGCGGCCTGCGCGGCGGTGACGCCGGTGCGCCGGGAGAGGAACGCGCGGACGGACTCACCCTCACGGCGTTCCGGCTCCTGCGGGAGGTGACCGACGGTGGCCGTCGGCGGGTTCAGCCGTACGCTGCCCTCTTCGGGCGGGACCAGGCCGCCGAGGGTCTTCAGCAGGGTCGACTTGCCCGCACCGTTGACCCCGACGAGACCGATCACTTCGCCGGGCGCGACGACCAGGTCGAGACCGGAGAACAGAACACGGTCGCCGTGGCCGGCGGCGAGATTCTTGGCAACGAGTGTGGCGCTCATGAGATCGGTAAGTCTACGGGGGCCGATTGAACAGCTCGTGGTCCCTCGGAAGAGTGGCAAGTATCCAAGCGATCACGGAACGTGGGTAACCTGGTTGTTCTTCTGGACCCGAACGAATCCCCGAGCATTGAGGTCGGTGACAGCAAATGGCGGACTCCGCCACCCCGGTCCCCGTCGTCCACCAGCAGAAAGGCGGTACCCGTAGGCCGACGTTGAGCAGGCGGCGGGAAGTCGGTCATGCCAGCGCGCGGTCGTTGCTGATGACGATCCTCGGCGAGTACGTCCTGCCCCGTGATCAATCGATCTGGACGTCGACGCTGGTCGAAGCGCTGCGCGTGCTGGACATCGAGGAGAAGTCCGCACGACAGGCGCTGGCCCGCTCCTCCGCCGAGGGCTGGGTCGTCTCCGAACGCGTCGGGCGAAGAGTGCGCTGGTCGCTCACTCCACCCGGCAGACGACTGCTGACCGAAGGCGCGGAACGGATCTACGCCTTCGGCAACGAAGAGAAGGCCTGGGACGATCGCTGGCTGATGCTGATCGTGTCGGTCCCCGAAGCGAAACGGGATCTCCGGCACAGGCTGCGCACCCGCCTGACGTGGGCCGGGTTCGGCTCGCCGGTGGCCGGCGTCTGGGTCAGCCCGGATCTCAGCCGCCAGCGGGAGGCCCAGCAGATCGTGCAGGAACTCGGCCTCGACGCGCAGGCGATGTCGTTCACCGCCGCTTACGGTGACGTCGGCGATCAGGAGACGATGGTCGCGCGGTCGTGGGACCTCAGTGACCTCAAGGACCGCTACGAGGACTTCATCGACCGGTTCACCGGTCTTCACCCTTCCGGGGAGCGCGGCGTCCTGCGCGCGCAGACCGAACTCGTCCACGAATGGCGCAGCTTCCCCTTCCTGGATCCGCGCCTTCCGCTGAAACTCCTCCCCGACGGTTGGAGCGGCGTGCGCGCGGCGGACCTGTTCCACCGCAAGCACGTCGAATGGCGACCAGAAGCACAGGCGCAATGGGACGAACTCGTGGCGGCGTCGGACTAGGGTCACGGAAAACGACCCATCGGAGGGAACCCGCCTTGGCCGCCTCGATCCGCCTCGACCGTGAAGACGACCTCGCCGTCCTGACCATCGCTTCGCCGCCGCTGAACCTCTACACGGCGGAGCTGCAGGCCGAACTGGGCGAGGCGATCGGCGAACTGGAGACCACGCCGCCGCGCGCGGCGCTGATCCGCGCCGAAGGGAAGATCGTCAGCGGTGGCGTGGACGTCTCCCTGTTCGACGCCCAGGCGAGCGCGGCCGAGGCCAAAGTGCTCTTCGACGAGATGCTGGCGATCCCCGACCGGATCGCCGCGCTCCCGTTCCCCACCGTGTTCGCCGCCCACGGTCTGTGCCTGACGTGGGCGTTCGAGGTCGCGGTCGCCTGCGACATCGTCCTCGCGAGCGAGAAGGCCAAATTCGGCCTGGTCGAACGGGTCGTCGGCCTGACCCCGACCATGGGCGGCACCCAGCGGCTCGCCGCCCGCGCCGGCGTCGGCCGCGCCAAGGAGTTCGTGATGACGGGCGCGACCTACGACGCCGCGACCCTCGAACGCTGGAACGTGGTGAACCGGGTGCTCCCGATCGACGGCTTCGACGAGGCCGTGCGCGCCTTCGCGACCGACCTCGCGCAGGGGCCGACGAAGGCGCACGCCGCCACCAAAAAGGTCCTCGAACACTACGAGCACGGCGGCGTCGCCGAGGCGAACGAGCACATCACGACGATCGCCGCCGGGCTCTTCGACACCGAGGATCTGCGCGGCGCGGTGAAGTCGTTCCTCGCCGACGGCCCCGGCAAGGCGACCTTCACCGGCCGCTGAGCCGTCAGGGCCGCTGACCGACCGCGTCCACCACGCCGGACGCGGTCACCGCGGTCGAATTCGTGCCCAGGAACTGGAAGGTGCCGGCGGCGAAGACGATCACGATCGGCTCCGCGTCCGGGCCGTCGCTGGGCTTCAACGGCCACGTGATCCCGACTCCAGGCCTTCCCGCGGCGTCGTGAGCGGTCTCCATGACCCGGAGCCGGGGCACCTTCGCCGCGGCTTCGAACAGGGCGGCGCGAGTCGCGGGCGAAAGGTAGTACCCACTCGCCAGCTCCTGGATGTCCTTGCCCATCGCGTTGTAGTCGCCGTCCTCACCGGAGTGGTGGGCGTTGAGGTAGGCGAACATCGCGTCGGCGCCGGTGGGGAGGTCACGGCGATCGCGGACGGTCGGCTCGCACGGCTCCGTGCGTCCCTTCAGCGGCTCGCCGCCCTTGTACACCTGCGCTTTCCCGTCCCGGCAGCCCGGGAGCGGCAGGAGCGATCCGTCCGCCATCTTGATCACGCCGTCCCGGGTGCCGTCGGCCGAGAACCATGATTCCCGCTCCCCCTCGGGATCCTTGGTCTTCGTATAGAGGAATTGGTCGGGCCTCGGCGGAATGGCCGGAGACTTCAGCGCGGCCGCGGCGGCGTTCCGGAGCACCGTCACGGGATCCGCGGCGGCCGCGGGAGGTTCGAGGCCGACCTGCTCGACCGGCGCCAGCGCGACGACCGCGGTGATGGCAGCGGCCAGCCCGGCCGCACCCGCCCCGGTCCAGACCCAGCGCCGTCGTTTTCGCAGCGGCACCACGTTTTCCGCTTCGGCGGCGGCGATCTCGGCCATCAAGCGCGCCCGCGCCTGGCCGAGCGCGCCGGATTCCGCGAGCGGGACCGAGCCGGTCCGCTCGGCGATCGACTGCAGCTCATCCATGGGTGGAGATCTCCTTCGAAGTCGTGGTGCCCGGGCGCCCCAGCGCCTCGGGGACCTTGCGGCGGGCGCGGTTGAGCCGCGAGCGGACGGTGCCGAGCGGAATGCCCAACGCCGAGGCCACTTCCTCGTAGCTCAGGCCTTCTCCGGCGAACAACGTGAGTGCGTCCCGGTCGCCGTCGGTGAGGTCCGCCAGCGCAGAGTCCAGCAGCTTTCCCATCGCCTCGGCGGTCACCTGCTCCGCGACGCGCTCGGCGTGCCCTTCCTCATGCGACGGCGGGCCGAGGGCTTCCCGCAGCTTCAGCTCCCTGGCCTCCTCACGACGCCGCTGCGCCACGAGGTTGGTGGCGATCCCGTAGAGCCATGGCCGGGCGTCGCGGCGCTCGGTGTCGTACCCCTCGCGTTTGCGGAAGGCCACCAGGAACGCCTCCCCCAGCGCGTCCTCGGCGGCGGCGGGGCCGATGCGCCTGACCAGGTAACGGTGGATGTGCGCGGCATGCCGGTCGAAGATCGCGGAGAACCAGTCCGGCCTGGTCACCGATCTCGCGATCAGCTCCGCGTCTTCGAGATCGTCCGGATCCGCTCCAGCTGAGCTCATGGACCGCCCTTCGCCGTTCGTCAGTGTCACCTGCTATCCGCGGCCGGGGCCGAACGGGTTCACGACCAGCCGAATCGGTCTAGACCTTTTATGCGTCCCGCGCTACATTCAAGTGTGGTCTAGACCACACGCGCCATCATTCAGAGCAGGTCAGTCTCGCCGCCTCTTTTGGAGAGAACCGCCATGAGACGCACCCGAAAACGACTACTCAGCGCACTCACCGTGACACTCCTCGCCGCCGGGCTCCTGGTAGCCGCGGGCACACCGGCTCTAGCGGCGGGCCGCCTCCGCGCCGCCTTCACCTTGGCCGGGACCACCGGCGAGTACACCGTCACGAACCCCAGCAGCGAAACCGTCGCCGACTGGTCCATCACCTTCACCGTCCCCGCCGGCGTGACCGCCACCAGCGGCTCCAACGGCACGGTTTCCCAGACGGGCAACCAGGTCACCCTCACCCCGGCGTACTACATCAAGTCCCTCGCGCCGGGCCGTTCGACCTACCCTTACAGCCCGTCGTTCCGGCTCAGCTCCGCGGTCAACCCGACCACCTGCCGGATCGACGACGCCAACTGCGACGGCTCCGGCGACACCCCGCCGTCGACCCCGGCCAACCTGCGACTCGTGGCGAAGACGACCACGACCGCCGCGCTGGCCTGGAACGCCGCCGCCCCGGGCTCCCTGCCCGTCGTCGGCTACGACGTCTACCAGGGCACCACACTGGCGGCGTCGGTCACCGGCACCGAAGCGAGGATCACCGGCCTGACGCCGAACACGGCGTACAGCTTCACCGTCGTCGCCAAGGACCGGAAGGACGCCAAGTCGCCGCCCACCCCGGCGCTGGCGGTGACCACCAACAATCCGAGTGACGACACCCAGGCACCGACCGTGCCGTCGAACCTCCGCTCGACGGCGGTCACCTCGGGCTCGATCTCCCTGGCGTGGAACGCGTCCACGGACAACACCGGCGTCGTCTCGTACGATGTCTACCGCGGCACGACCCTCGCCACCACGGTGACCGGGACGACCGCGACGGTGACGGGGCTTTCACCGTCCACTTCGTACTCTTTCACGGTCAAAGCCCGTGACGGGTACGACAACGTCTCCGCGGCGAGCGCCGCCGTCAGCGCTCGCACCGGCGACATCGTGAACGGGTACGCCCGGGTCGGCTACTTCGTCCAGTGGGGCATCTACGGCCGCCAGTTCTTCGTCAAGAACATGGTGACCAACGGATCCGCCGCCAAGCTGACCCATCTGCTGTACGCCTTCGGGAACATCGACCCGGTCAACCACACCTGCCTTTCGGGCGTCACGAAGGGCACGACGCCGAATCCCCAGGACCCGAACCAGGGTGACGGCGCCGGCGACGCGGAAGCCGACTACTCGCGGCCGATGTCCGCCGCCCAGTCCGTCGACGGCGTCGGCGACACCGGCTGGGAGACGCTGCGAGGCAACTTCAACCAGCTGAAGAAGCTCAAGGCCAAATACCCCAACCTGAAGATCCTCATCTCCTTGGGCGGCTGGACCTACTCGAAGTACTTCTCCGATGTCGCGGCCACGCCCGCTTCGCGGCAGAAGTTCGTCGCGTCGTGCATCGACACGTACCTCAAGGGGAACGTGAAGCCGTACGGCGGCGCCGGCGGTCCGGGAACGGCCGCGGGCATCTTCGACGGCATCGACATCGACTGGGAGTGGCCGGGCAGCCCCGACGGGCACCCCGGGAACCACTGGAGCGCCAACGACAAGACGAATCTGACCGCCCTGCTGGCCGAGTTCCGCACGCAGATGGACGCCTATGGGGCGACCACCGGCAAACGGTACGAACTGCAGGCGTTCACCCCCGCCGACCCGGCGAAGGTGAAGGGCGGCTGGGAGATCCCGAAGATCTTCGACTACCTCGACGTCGCGAACGTGCAGGGCTACGACTTCCACGGCTCCGGCAGCGACAACTCGTGGGAGCCGAACCGCACCGGCCACCAGGGGAACCTGTACGCCGACGCGGACGATCCGTACAACTTCAAGTTCAGTGTCGAATCGGCGATCAACGCCTACACCGAGGCCGGGGCCAATCCACGGAAACTCACCCTCGGGCTCGCCTTCTACGGGAGAGGCTGGCAAGGGGTCGCGGACGGCGGAAAGAAGGGCGAATGGCAGAGCGCGACCGGAGCCGCGCCGGGCCAGTTCGCCGAGGAAGCAGGTACTCGTGGCTACGCGAATCTCCTGGCCAGTGTCCCCAACTGCGCCGTCCAGCACGACACCGCGGCCGTGGCCACGTCGTGCTACACGGGCAACGGCGGGCAATGGTGGACCTTCGACGACGCCTGGTCCATCCAGCAGAAGGTCGCCTGGCTCAAGACCAGAGGACTGCTCGGGGTCATGGCCTGGGAGATGTCCGGTGACACCGGATCCCTCATGACCACAGTGGACAACTCGCTGAAGTGACGGTTCCCTCGCGCGTGGTGCGCCACGCGCGAGGGGCTTCACCTCCACCCCGGCTTGCCGCACAGTGTGCTTCGTGACTTCTGCGGACGACGACCGGACTCTGCTCGTCACCGGCTCCTACACGGCGGCGAGCAACGGCAGCGGCGGGTTCGCTCGCGCTGGACTCGCCGAGCCGGCTGACCCCGCATCCCGGGCTTCCCGTGCTCTATGCCGTGAACGAAACGGCCGAAGGCGCGATCACCGCGGTGGCCGTCAGCGAAGACGGCACGCTGTCGGCGCTGAACTCACTGCCGACCGGCGGCGCGGATCCGTGCCATCCGGCGATCACTCCCGATGGCCGGTATCTGTTGTGCGCCAACTACAGCGGCGGCAGCCTGGCCGCTTTCGCGCTGGACCCGGATGGAGTGCCCACCGTGCGAACGGCGCTCGCCCAGCACCGGGGCAGCGGCCCGAACACCGAACGACAGGAGTCGGCGCACGTCCACATGGCCGTCGTCGACGAAAGCGGGACACTGGTCAGCGCGGTCGATTTGGGCACGGACGAGATGCGCAGCTACCGCCTCGGCGAGGAGGGCGAGCTGATCCCCGTGTCGGTGTCGGCGCTGCCCGCCGGGACCGGCCCTCGGCAACTGCTCCGGCGCCCCGGCACGAACCACGCGTACGTCGTCGGCGAACTGGCCGCCTCGTTGATGACAGTGCGGGAAGAGCCGCCAGGCACGTTCACCGTCGAGAACTCCGTTCCCGCGACGTTCGAACCCGGCGGCGAGAACCTCCCGGCACAACTCACGCTGCACGAAGACCGGCTGTTCCTGTCGAACCGTGGCCCCGAGCGGCTCACGGAGTTCACCTTCGATGCCGCGCTTCCCCAGGCCGTCGCCGACCACCGAACCGGCGCGTGGCCCCGGCACTTCTCCTTTGTCGGCGAGCATTGTTATGTCGCGGCACAGAACGCGGACGCGATCCAGGCCTACGAACGCGCGAACTGGCGCCTGATCGGCAGCTATCCGATCGGCAGCCCGGCCTTCGTCGGCCCTTGGCCGCACTGACACGTTCAGCCCACTGAACGAACTGGGCTTTCTTTATTTTTGAGATGAACAAAGGTCTTGACGCAACTGGTTCAGACCATGACACTGAATCGCGCGCCGCCGGTGACCTGGCTCACACCCACTCGAGGAGACCCGTGTCCCTACCCAGGAAACTGCTCGCACTGACCACGCTCGTCCCGTTGGTATCAGGCCTTTTCAGTGTCCCCACGCAGGCCGCGCCCGCCACCTTCACCCATCCCGGCGTGCTGGTCAGCCGCCCGCAACTGGACTTCGTCCGCGCCAAGGTGGAGGCCGGCGCGCAGCCGTGGAAACAGGCTTACGACGCGATGATGTCGAGTTCGTACGCTTCCCTGTCCCGGTCACCGAAACCCCGCGCGGTCGTCGAATGCGGATCTTATTCGAATCCGAACATCGGCTGTACCGATGAACGGCAAGACGCGATCGCCGCGTATTCCCTTTCGCTGGCCTGGTACATCACGCGCGACGCGAAATACGCGACCAAGGCGATCGAGATCATGGACGCCTGGTCCGCGGTACTGAAGGATCACACGAACAGCAACGCTCCCCTGCAGTCGGCGTGGTCGGCCTCCTCGTGGCCGCGCGCGGCGGAGATCATCAAGCACACTTACCCGAGCTGGCCGAATGCCGGCCGCTTCGGCACCATGCTCCGGAACGTGTACCTGCCCGAGGTCGTCAACGGCAGCCACAGCAACGGCAACTGGGAACTCAGCATGACCGAGGCCTCGATCGGCATCGCCGTTTTCCTCGACGACAAGGCGGCCTACGACAAGGCCGTCGCGAAGTTCCGCACCCGCGTCCCCGCCTACCTCTACCTGAGCAGCGACGGCGCACTCCCGAAAACCGCTCCCGGCAGCGGCCTGGACACCCGCGAGAAGATCGTCAAGTACTGGCAAGGCCAGACGAGGTTCGTCAACGGCCTCTCCCAGGAGACCTGCCGGGACTTCACCCACACCGGCTACGGCCTCGCCGCCATCGCGAACTTCGCCGAGACCACCCGCATCCAGGGCCAGGACCTCTACCCCGAGATCGCCGACCGCCTCCGCGAAGGCCTCGGCTTCCACGCGAAATACCAGATGGGCGCGACCGTCCCGTCGTGGCTGTGCGGCGGGAGCCTGAAACTCGGCCTCGGCCCGATCACCGAGGTCGGCTACAACCACCTCCACACGCGCCTCGGACACACCATGAGCAACACCGAGGCGCTCACCCTGCGCCAGCGCCCGGCGGGCACCAACAACCTGTTCGTCGCCTGGCAGACCCTCACCCACGCCGGCAACCCCCAGTGACCCCGTGGGGGCCGCCTGAATGCGGCAGGGCGGCCCTCACGGACTGTTTTCCCAGCTCAGACACACGGTGACCCCTGGTTGCAAGCCCCTGTCCGGGACCCGCTAAAGTACTCACATCGCACTCCACGGAGCGCGGGTCCGGGCTGTGGCGCAGTTTGGTAGCGCACTTGACTGGGGGTCAAGGGGTCGCAGGTTCGAATCCTGTCAGCCCGACGGACTAAAGAGCCGCTTGATTTGGACGAAAGTCCGGGTCAAGCGGTTTTTTCGTTTTACCGAAGACAATTTTTCGGCAAGCACCGAAGCATCTGCTTGGGGACCACGTGGGGACCAGACCGGTTTTTCGGGCCCCGAAGCGCACTTGACTGGCGCGTAAGAGGGGCAGCAACGCTCCTCCATACGAGTGAATCTGGCAGCTAGATTGCGATAGGGCCCGTTTGAGCCAGAGCTGTCTACTTCCCCCACCCGGGTGAATAAAAATTGACGCACTGTCACCCGGCGCCTACCTTCCGCAACCGAGCCTATGTCTCTGAAGGGTCCGCGCCTCTGCTGGAAATGCGCGTAGGGCGTTGAGACGATTCCTCGCGAATAGGTCGCCGTGGTGATTTTCTGGCGAAGTCGCGGGGATACCGCAGCGGAAGGTCACGCAATTCACTAGAGGCGGCTTATCTCCGGCTCGGCTGGGCGGAATCACATAAAAGAAACGCTCCGCCTTCGGAAAGGCAGAGCGTTTCTTGGTGCGGGCTGTTGCTATTTGACGACGAGGAGCCGGGGCGTGCGCGGTGCCCGCAGGTGCTCGGTCAGCAGCTCCCCCGCGTCGGTCACGGTCTGCTGGTCCGGATGCAGGTAGCGCTGCGTGGTGGTGATCGAGCCGTGGCCGGCGATCTTCTGCAGGTGGTGTACCGGGACGCCGGCGTCGGCCATCCAGGTCAGTCCTGTGTGCCGCAGGTCGTGGCGGCGCAGGTGCTCGTACCCGAGCTGGGTGACCACGTCGTCCCAGTGCGTTGCGTCGCGCAGGATCGCGGTGGTGATGCGGCCGCCGCGGGGCCCGACGAAGAGCCGGGCGTCGGGGTCCCCTTCGGTCAGGGCGATCCGTTCCAGGACCAGTTCCCGGATATCCTCGATGATCGGCACCTTCCGGGCTCGTTTGCCCTTGGTGCCCTTGTCTAGCAGCCCGCCGGGCCCGGGGGTGGTCTGGCGCCGCAGGTTCCAGATCCAGTTCTTCGTGTCGATGTCCTTGACCCGGCAGCCGGAGACCTCGCCGATCCGGGTCGCGGTGCACGCCTCGAACAGCACCACGTCGCCCCAGCCGCGGTATTCGCGGTGGGACCGCGCGACCAGGGCGTCCGCCAGCGCGGTGAGCGTGTACCAGTCCGGTAGCGCCAGCGCCCGCGGGTCTTCCAGCTCGTCCTCGGCGCGCTTGTACTCCTGCTGCCATCCGGTCACCTTCGCCGGGTTGTACTCGACGAGACCGTCCCGGCGAGCCTGTTCCATGGTCCTGACCAGCGGCGCGATGCTGTTCTTCACCACCGACCGGCTACAGCCGTCGGCGATCCACGTGTGGACCGCCCGGTCGACCACGCCGTTGGAGATCCTCCGGACCGGAAGATGCCCGACGGTCGGCACGACCCGCAGCCGCCAGCCGGCCATGTACGGGACCTTGGTCTTCTCCTCCAGGCCCCGCATGATCAGCTCCATGTTGGCCTCGCCGTACTCGGCCAGCGGCATGGTCGCCATCCGCGGATCGATCCCGTTCTCGGCGTCCTCCTCGAGGCGCTCGATCCATTTGCGGGCGTCGCGCTCCTCGGCGAACGATTCCGACTTACTGGGCCGCTTCTTCGTGACCGGGTCGACCCACCGCACCCGCGCCTTGTAGGGCTTCGCGCGGCCCTCGCGGTACTCGATGTCCGACGACAGTGAGATCCCGATCGGCAGCGCGATCGCACCCGCCATCAGGCCGTCACCTTCTCCGGGTCCACCCGCCGGCTGCGCAGCCACGCGTCCACGTCCGAGGCGCTGTAGACGATCACCCGCTCGGACAACGGCACGAACGGCGGCCCCTGCGGCGGCCTCGCCGTCCGCCACCGCCGCACCGTCGACGGATCCACATGCAACAGCGCCGCCACCTCCTCCGTCGACAACCACTTCCCATCCACCAGCCGCGGCTCCGTCACGACTCCCCCGCCCCACCACGCGCCAGAGCGCTCAACGTCCCGGCCGCTGCCGTGTAGCCGCCGAAGGCCGCACTCACCCGATGGGAAGGCAAGATCAGCGGAGGCAAGTTGAAGCGTGGGAACGGACGAGGTGCCGCGGTGGACACGAGACCCGGAGCCTCAGCCGATGGCCGAGCAGAGACAGCCAGGCGTGCCTGAAGGCAGCTGCGGAGGGACTGGCTGACAACTGGGGGCACGACGGCCGGGCGCACGAGGGATGACTTGCGGGACATGGGAGACCTCTCACGTAGCGATGAGTTGTCTCGTTCCTCCCGCGCTACGCGCGGCGAGCCCCGTCCGAGTCCGTCCCTCGTCCCGCGAGACCTGAAAGGTCTTCGAGCGGTCTGGCATCCGCCTGGATCGGCCGCGCAATCCGTGCGCTGCCTTGATTCCCACGGTACGCGACTGCACTGCGTTCGCAACACTGAAACCGCGCGCACACTGTGATTTCCGCACGAGCTACGGGCTTGGCGTGTGGTCCTGTTCTGGGCTGCGAATGGTCTGTGACGGGTCCCGGGGCGGGGTTGGTCTTTTCGAGGTCTCCTGGTGGTCGCCGCGAGGTCTCTTGGTGGACAAGATGTCGAACCCGATGAAGGCGGTGGGCTGACCGCGGTCTTGCCGGGGGCTCAGATTGGCGGCTGTATCCGCCCGGCTCGAGCTGGGCACCCAACGGTCAACTCCACCCCCGTCAAGCGTCGAAATATCGGAGGTGGTTTCCTGTCTCCTCCGTCAGGATCATCAGGAGAACGGTCGTGTCCGAAGAAGGCGGCAAGCAGACAACCCACGGTTCTGGGATGCACTGTGGTTTGCGGCGGCTGTCTTCGGACGAGACGAACTGGTTCTTGCACCACCTGCGTCGGCAAATCCCGGACTTAGCCAGTTCTGGACACGACACCTCTTCCGGCCGTCCGAGCCTCACGTTCGCCTCGTCGTCCGCGATCAGCACGCTGCGGTTGTTCTTGAGCAGGGGCCGGGAGCTCCACTACGACGTGGTCGGCATGACCGACGATGTCGCTGCTGAGCGCGGGTGGTGGGCGACGGTGATGGCCGAGGCGGTACGCAGCTTCACCGCGGACCCACCACCATCGCGGTCGTGGGTGGCGGTGATCGGGCCAGCGCCTGATCAAGGGGCCGCCTGGGAACGCGGTGTGTTCCTGCCGGCCCGGTTGGAAGCGCCTGTTCAGGTTGGTCCGATGGTGCTCTCGCCGGTGCCACAGTGGATCACGCAGGTGTATCCGCATCCGGCTGACCGAAGCCGTCCGTACCCGGTCTCGTTCTGGCCGATCGAGGTCCGGGGGACGGTGTCGGCGTACTACACGCCGGGTGCACAGGATCTGGCGGCCGCCGACCTCGGCAGGCTCTGCCTGCTGCTGTCGCTGGCCTGGAATCAGTTGTGGATCCACTGGAAGCTGCCGCATGTCGATGAACCAGACGCCCTGAGCCACGACATCGACGACTGGCAGCGGGAGATGGTGCACTGCTGGCGACCGGAGCCACCGCCACCCGAACCGCCGATCCAGGTCCTCGACCTCCCGCCCTGGCTGCCGAATGCCTGGTCCCTCTTGGAGAAACACGTGCACAAGGCACGATCCCTTGAGGCATGTCAGGCCGCCCTGCACGATGTGGCCGAGGGCCGCCCGTCGGCAGCGGGAGCCCAGTTCGCCGCCATGCTGGAGCAGCTCAGTGGCGCCCCCACAGGCGGCGACGAGGCACCGAAGCTGAGGCGCCGAGCCGCGCTCGAGCTGCTCGCCGAATTCTTCGCCAACGGTCAGGCGGCCACCAGGGACGACGAGAAACTGGCCGAGGACATCCTGATGTACGGGTTGCGATCCGCCACTGGACACGCCGGGACCCGGCACGGGAGCGAACGTCGGCTGGGCATGCCGATCCGCATGACCACTCTCGACGGAGATCCCCCACACACCTACGGGTTGAAGATCACTGTGCTGAGCGAGGTATGCCGCGCGCTACTCATTCACAGCCTCGGCGGTCCCCTTGCGGATCCCGAACCGATCAAAGACCGCTGGCGCGCTATCACGAGCGGAGTTCTGATCATTCCTGGCCGGATTTAAGGCAGCAGAGTCCGACTCCTCGCACCCCTGTCGCAGACACCGAATCAGCTGATCAGTCGGACGTAATGGGGGCTAACGCTCATGCGTCACCGCGTGTCAGGCGCGTTGGACGCGCGCATCTCCACCATGGAGCCGTCCTCGGCGACACGCTCGCACGACACCACGGCCGACCGGGCACGCCTGGTCAGCCGCTGCCCCTCAGTGACCCACTCCGGCCACGGGCGGCGAAACGCGCTTTCGCCGCGCTTCTCCGCCCTGACGAGCATGGGGGCGACCTCCGCCACCACGACTTCGCCGGGGCGGCTACCGCGGCGAAGAGTCACCCGCCAGGTGCCCCGCACATCCAGGCACGGCATCGACACGACATCACCGGTGTGGTCCTCGGCGGTCAGCGACGGACTCCTGCCCGGTACCCAGTCAGCGCCGCTGGCCCCACCAAGCCGACGGTAGTGCTGCTGCATCGCCTGGCGGGTACGCCCGCCGTACACCGCCCCCAGTTGCTCCCAGGTGACACCCCAGTCGATCACTGCCTTGATCAAGTCGACCTCGAGCCGATCCACCTGGTCCCGGATACCAGGCACGAGCGTAAGAGCGGCGAGCATCTCGACGACCCGCACCTCGTCAGACCCTTGACCCAGGCGTGCTCTCACCGCGGTCGCCGCATGAAAGGCCGCATCCTCGGCGAGAGCCGGATCATCCGCGTAACTGTCCACCAATCGGGCGACCACGTCGGCAGTGAGAAGGTCGAACAGCAAAGGCTCTGGCATATTGTCAACGTATCACTGACAAACCACCGCAGGCTCGGCTCCTGCTCAGAGGCGCCCAGCCGCACATTTGCGACGCTCGACACCAGCGTGCTGCCGGAGCGGATTGCGCCGCTGATCATGGGTCTACGCCGACCTCGCTTGACGGCTATCGCGTGCTCTGGCGACCATCTTCATCACCATCAATCGCGAAGCCACCACCACAGCCGCTGCTTGGCGTGGTGCCACCACAGCCACACCGGGAGCCGACGATGCGGTATGAACCCCACAGGTCGTCATCGGCCGGATTTCCTCGCGCGCACGATCGCAACAGGACGAGACAACGCCGATCCACAGCACGGTGGAGCCTGGCCGTGTGAGCCATCGCGACCACGCCCTGCTCACGGATCTCCAGACTGCTGGACTCCATGGCCATCGCAACCAGCGGCAGCGTGTGCGCAGGTTCTGAATGGTTGAGCGCCAGAGCGATCACCGCGACCCCGACCGTCTCCTCACCACGTTCGAACGCCGCCTGGACATCTGCAGGAAGAAGATCGGCCCTCCAGACCGCGGAGCCGTCACTCCAATCAAGGCCGCTACCAGTCCCCGAGCCTGTTTCAGCGTGCTCCACAGGCAGAGCCTAATGCTGCCCTCGTGACGAACCGCCGGTAGTTTTTCATGGCCGACGATCGATGGTCGTCACATCACGTCGCGGACAAACGATGCCCGACGTGCTTGCACGACGCGCTCACGTGACAGGGAGCATTCAGGACGCCGGGTGGCGCTCCCATGCCGAACCAGGCCTGCTCGCCGTTCTCGGCCCCGCGCCCGTCGGCCTGCCCGCGAACCACATCGCGCGCTTCACCCGCCTCCAGAACGGGCGCCGCTGGAGCGACTGGCAGGCCGACGCCGACGCCGACCGCGCACACCGGCGGCCACGGCCCGTGTCAGGCGCCTGACCGGCGACGCCATGCCTAGCCAACCCGGCCGCGTCTGCCCGGGCTGCCGACGCACCGTCCCCGCCGGACCGTGCCCGACCTGTCGACGCGACCAACGCCGCGAGACCGACCAGGCCCGAGGCACCGCCGCCGAACGCGGCTACGGCCGCGACTGGCAGAGGAACCGCGCCGCCTACCCTCGCGAACATCGACTCTGCGTGCAGTGCCGGCAACCGGCCACAGTGGCCGACCACTACCCCGAAACCCGACGCTCCCTCGTCGCCCGCGGAGTACCCGACCCTGACGCCTGGCATCGACTCCGACCGCTCTGCAAGACCTGCCACGACCGACACACCGCGCTCACTAGCCCTGGCGGATGGAACGCTCGTCTCGCAGGGCGCCAGAAGTAACTCTTACGACTGCCGTCCCAATTTGTCTTGAGCTTCTTCGCTCGACCGAGTTGTTTCAGCAATATGTCGAAGTAACTCTTTTGCCTCTAACGAAACCCCGGCATTTGGTTCAACTTCGTGAACATCATGGGGAAGCCATAGTACTTGCCTAGTCAGATTATGGCGCCCAATAACGACGTCAATAGGAAGATCCATTGGCGTAGCGGCGTAAAATGTGCCCTTGTCGGAGATTGCGAACTCTCCCGCAATCAGATTAGGCGCGTACTCGACCGGCCAGAGTACTGGTTTCCCGAGAGCCGTCTCGGCGTCTGTCTGGCTTGAGCTTGCTTTTCCGACCCCGCTGACTTCGTCACCGGGGAGCGATTTCGCGATCTTTCTGACGACGTCCGGTGTCGTTCGCCCCTGCTTCTCATCCAGGAGGACACGCAGCTGGGCAGCTGCGATCTGCTCTTCCGTTACGCGCTGCGATCGAGTCATTCGCCCTGCCTCGCTTGGTCCGACTGCTCCAGTATCTCACCAAGCACACGCTGGTGAAACACATCGAGAAGCTGGTACTCGTCCTGCTGAGCAAGCTCCGACCGCGCAAGTTTTATCATCAGACTTAGCCCGACGGTCCGCTTCGCCGCTGACTCGTCCATCGCAAGCTCGGCAGCCCAGGTAAACCGCCGCCACCACTCCTCACGACGGGCAGCCAGCTCGCGTTGCTCTGTTGCTCGGTCATTCGCGCGCGCACCCAGACGAGCACCGACGAACGCACCCGACGTGGCCAGCACGCCAACAATGGCCGTTACCGCGATCTGCCAGCCGCTCACTCGACTTCCCGCCAGGGCACCCCGGCAGGCCGAGCGCCGCCCGAGGCCACGTAGTCGTGGACCGCTTGGCGAACTGCCGTCAACGAGACCTCCGCGTTACTCGGCACCTCGCGCTCATGCAACTGGTAGTCATAGGCGATCATCTCTGGCGACGTCGCGCCGTTGTCGCTGATCGCGCTCGCTTCGCCCTTGCTGCCCATGTAGCCAACGAAGCCGCACTTTGCCGCGCGCACGCCAAACTGAAGCGCGGACGACCAGCCATCGCCCTCCTTGCGTCCTACCTGAGCCATCAGCCCTACCGACTCCTCGGCCGACTCGGACACCATGCGATCAAGCAACTCGTCCACCTGATCCGGCGTGCTCAGCACGAAACCCGAACCGGGACCTGGGTCGTAGAACGCTTCCAACGTCACCACGGCTTAGCGCCTCCCCTATACGTCTTCGTGAAACCGCCGGTCCCGTGCACCGTCAACGTGCTGCCCTCCGGTAACACCACCCCCAGCAGGGCGTCACAGCTGGCAGGCCCCTCGCAGGGAGTGTTGTTGATCACCACCGTAGCTTCGGTGATGCCCTTATCACGCATCTCGGCGGCGATCTTGAGTTCCACGTCCGCAGCAACCGTCACCGGCACGTACGGGCACCCCGCGTCCGCCAAAACCTGGTTAACCTGTTCTGTGTACTTGTCCCGACCGCTGCTGATGGGCGCCATAGTTTTACCAGGCGCGAACCAGCGTCCCTGAGTCTTCACCCCGCGACCGCGTGTCACCGGCCCTGGCAACTCTCGCCGCGCCTGTTCGACCAAGTCACCGTCCTTGTCCATGCCCACGTCCTGGTCACTGGACGAAGTGGCCGGACCAGGAGGACGGGTCTGTCCAGAAGCTCCAGCCGAAGTGGACTCCGCCGGCACTCCCAAGCTGAGGAGATACCCGTCGAGCAGGTCCGACGACTGGCCAAGTAGGCCGGTGACCGTCTCTGTCGAGGACTTCACCTCGGCGGATAGGCCCGGCAGCCTGGTGAAGTCAGGATCAGACACACCGGCCGCGACCTCCGACCACTTCACACCAGCTTCTTCAAGCTCCTGATCGGCAAGTTTGAGAGCGGCAATAGCCGCCTTCACCTTGACGACCGCCGTCCGCACCCCCGCTGCGATCTCCTCAACCGGTCCCACAGCCCCTCCCCAGAGCGTCGTCCGACGGCGAGGCTACCCCGGAGATCGACTCGCGGGAGCATTCTCGCAGGTCAAGGTGCTCTAGCATCGGCTTCGGCCTGGAGCTGGCCGTTCGGTGACCTTGTCCATCATTGATTGCCCAACCGAGAAGACACGGAACCTGCCCCCGGTGGTCTCCACCTTCGACGCCGCCAAACGAGTGAACAACTGTCGATGTGGCAACGGGAGAACCTGGAGTGGCGTATCTCTCGACGAAGCGCCACATCAGTCAGGCGCGAGGAATAGGGGGCGTCACGGTGAAGACCTTCACACGACGAGACACAGGCACAGTGACGGCAACCGTAGGCGCCGGTCGAACAATGAAGCGAGCGACCGCAGCTCTCGCCGCGCTCGCCGTCGCCAGCAGCATGGCATTGGCAGGAGCACCGAGCGCAGCAGCTGCTGAAGACCCGGCGCATGTCAGCCTTTCGTACTACGAAACTTATTTCGTCGGCAAAGTCAACTGGTTCAACAGGTCTGTTCGAGTCGATGGCCAGCTCCGTGCCCTGTCAGGCAGCTGTCGACGGGTGTACGTTCAAACGTTTAACTCCGCCCATGTCCAATTGGGCGCCCAAAGCACCAGTCTCCAATGCGGGACGTCCGAACAACACATCACCGTACCTGCTGATGTTCCTGGCGGCGCCTCATTCGTCTGGGTCTTATTCCTCGCACCCGATGGTCGCCAGCTGGACAGCTGTGAGGCGCAACCCGGCTACGAAACATGTGACTACTGACCACTAAGGCGCTTCCCGATCAGCCGCCGATCCCAGGGATGGGGGTTAAAATCACCACCTCCTGAGGACTGCCAGACCGCGTCGGTGGTGCCGTACGTGGCGCCCCGCCTTTCGCGAACTCGGTAGCACCCCTGCTGACCGAAACTGTCGGTTCCTCGTGACACGATGCGGCTGCTGGACCCGCACAACCCGGAGATGATCACGATGACCGACACCGAGACCGCGCAGCCCGACCTTGCCGGAGCGAAGATCTACGCCTACGTCGTGGCGATGGAGGAACCCGGCTCTGACCGGGGTGAGCGGTGGTTCGTCGTCGGAGAGCACGAGGACGAGGACCAGAACGAGGTCTGGTACCGCAAGACCCCTGACGCGTTGCCGCGCAAGGCGCTGATCAAGGCGTCGACGCTGCGGGACCAACCCACCTGGGTTCGCGTCGAGGCTTGATCGCCTGCCGTCGACACCGATCGAGTCTTTTCGGTGCGGAGGGCATCGTCGTCCTACCGGACGGTTCTACCTCGACGTCGGCGTAGGTCTTTGTGGCGAGTTCGTCCATGCCGTCCGTGACGACGACGCGGTAGCGACCGTCCGATCGAAGGCGAGGCTCCGAGTTGTGTCGCATCCATGAGGCCGGGCTAGTAGCTGGCGGACGCACGAGCATGGTCGCGACCGCGCGCCTCGAGCACGCCGACGACATGGCTTGCGATTTAGCCAGCGGAACCTCCGACTTGCGCAGGTTGGCGACGTGGTCATTGCGTCAGAATTGCCGCTGATTCCGTGGTCGCGCCTCACCCGACTACAGGAGCAACTCTCGCCTCAGGCGATCAGGCCGTCGGCGTCGTCGTGCTCGTCCCCGACCGGAAACGAATGGACGGCGTCCACCACCGCTGGCGAGTCTGGGTACATGACGGCGGACACCGCGGCGTCATAGGCCGAGTCGAGCCCCGCTCCGCTCGTGCCCAGGACGTTCTCCCAGTCGAATCCCATGGCAGGGACTCTAGCTGTACTCCTTCAGGATCCGGGCGACGCGGGCGTTCAGCTCATCCGCCCGCGCGAGGATCGCGGCCTCCTCCTCGGCGGTGATTCGCGGCGGGGCGCTGACGGGCTCAACGCTGGCCGGCCGGGCGGGGGCGATGCGCGCGTCGGCCAGGGTCTCGATCGCGTGCACCAGGCTCGAGAGCGACGACGGGTGCAGCGAGCCGTATCGGTCGAGATAACCCCACTGGTCGATCGCCGGTAGGAGGTTCGGGTGATCGGGCCAGTCCAGCCAGCCGTGGCTCGGATCGTCACGCTCATGGCGGTGAACCTCGCCGCCGGCCGGATCGCGGTGGTGACCCAAGGCCCGGAGGGCGTCCTGCGACCAGTCGTTGTTCGTGCCGATCACGTCGAGCCACGACCACACTGCGCACGCCGGACACGACGCTTCGTCGGCGGTCCGGCCGATGACCGGGCGCAGACTCTGCAGACGTCCCGGGGTGAGACCACGTGCCTGGATCCGGCTCAGGCCGAGTCCTCCCTGGTTCGCAGGCGCGAGCAGCACGGCGGCGAACACCAGCCTCCGCAGCCTCAGCCTCGTGATCCAGTGGACGTCCGGGTCGTTGATGCGGCTTGTGCCCCCGTGCACAAGCTGGCTGAGCGCGGTCGCATCGCCTCGAAGAGCCGGCGGCCATGCTGGTGCCGTGGCCAGGGGCGCGAGGCGCAACGTGTTGAGCAGCTTCCGTGACGGTGCAGCCTGCAGGACGAAGCGGCCGAGCGTCGCCTCGTCTCGGCGGTCGACCGGAGTTCCGGTGACCGCGCACCAGTCAAGCCACAGATCGGGCAGCACCGGGTCTGTCATCGTTCCAGGCTGCCAGCCCGAACTCGCCATCCGCCGTATGGTCTGGGGCCTACGGGTCCTGGCGGAGATCCCGTCCGAGATCGGGCCGGTTCCAGACGGCCCGCCGGCTGGAGTCACGGCCGTGCCGCGAGCTGGGAAAGGCGGCCGTGCCGACACCCGCGGCGGCGCGACGTCGACACCATCGGCCCGTACTCCGCGACCTACGCGGCCAGCAGAACCTTCGGTGACGGCCTCAGCCACGCCCAGCGGATGCGGCTGCGGCTGCGCCGCCGGACGAGGGAAGGCGTTCAGCATCGACACCGTCGTGCCATCTCAAGAACCACCCGCACCACGTGCTCGCCCGCACGATCGACATCGTGGAGGCGGGCTGACGTGGGTATGGTGCTGCCACCGTTCCCCGACGCTGAGACCGTGCTCCTGGCGCTGCTCGAACCACTAGCACCCACCGTCACGGCGACCCCGGCCGACCTTGTCCCGCCGTTGATCCGGGTGCAGCGGGTCGGCGGCTCGGACGACAGGATCACTGACTACCCGCGCATGGAGGTGGCTTGCTACGGCCGGGACCGCGCAGAAGCGTGGCAGCTCGCCGAGCAGTGCCGCCAGCTCGTGCTCGGCAGCGTTCGCACACGGGTTGCGACTGTGCTCATCGATACCGCGCGCACTGACAACCCTCCAGTTCAAGCGCCATATTCGACAACAGATGATTCTCGCCGGGTGCTGGATTATTTCCGACTCGGCTGGCGACGAGCTTAAGATTAACTTGCTCGATTACTTGTCGTTGACAGGTTGACGTGCACCCTCGATCATCTCTTTCATGAGCACCTTGCCGGATTCAACGTAACTTCCATTACCGAGGCCAACTCGGACGCGAATCCATTCAACTTTGCCTAGATCGCCTTCAGTGAGCAGGTTAACCGCCTCGAACGCCGCGAAGCTAAACGTGAACTCAGAGGCAGCTTCGAGCCTGCGTGGCAGTTTTTTGCGGAGAGGCTTCGCGGTAACGCTTATGTATCGAGGTCCAGATTCAATCATGGTAGCGGATACGTCGATTGCCGCCCTTCCGGTGTTGCGAACTGTGGCTATGCAGAGGATCCGCTTCGTCAGTTCGCGCTCTTGGTCAGACATTGCGGAATCTGAGGTTTGGAACGTCAGTAAATTCTCCATAAACAGCTCATCGGCCGGTACGGCGAGAGGAATTCCGAGCAATTCCAGTCGCACTTGCGGTCCAGACTTCCTAAATGAGTGAATATTCCATAATAGTGAACCACCTGACACTAGAAGTGACAGAGTAGATATCCCGATAGCCAACCAAGCGACGTTCACGTTCCTCCCTAGTGTCGACACCCGTCGAACAGATTGACGACTTGATCTCAAGCAGGCTGAGCCTAGACTGACTACGCCGACTACAACTACCTACGACCAGCTTAAGAAGAAGCAGAGCGATCTGATCCGCAAGGCGCTCGAAGGCTCCATCTTCATCGCTGACCACACGGCGGACCTGCCCACGGCGCTCACCTCCGGCGCGGACGGGAAGCTGCTCGCCCTGCCACCTGGATATGAAGACGTTGGCTGGGTCGACAAGGGCGACGGAGCGACCTGGAGCTGATCGGTCGACACCTCGGAGGTCGACTCCTGGGGCGCGGTCGAGCCGACCCGGACCGACACCACGAAGCAGACTGACGGCTCGAAGTTCACCGCACAGGAGACCAAACGCCGGACCTTGGAGCTGTACGAGGGACTAAACCTCTCCAGAGTCACCCCGGACCAACCACTCGTGGCATGGCCACCTAGAACCGGCGCGCGACACCTGCAGCAGTCGCTGCGTGAGACTACGTACCCGGGTCCGGCTGAGGCTGAGTCCTCCATGCACCGTCGGCGCCAGCAGCACAGCGGAGAACAACCGCCTCCGCAGCCTCAACCTCGTGATCCAGTGGACGTCTGGGTCGTTGATGCTGCTTGTACCGCCGTGCACAAGCCGACCGAGCGCCGTCCCGTCGCCTCCAACAGCGGCCGGCCATGCTGGTGCCGTGGCAGCCGTACTGCTGGGCCGTAGCGCGTGGAGAACCTTCTGCGACGGTCCCGCCTGCCAGACGAAGAGGCCGAGCGTCGCCTCATCCCGGCGGTCGATCGGAGTCCCCGTGACCGCGCACCAGACGAGCCAGAGAACGGGCAGCACGGGATCTGTCATCGATCCAGGTTGCCAGCCGCAGTTGGCTGGCGAATCGGTGGAGGCAAAGCTCATGGCGACGAATCCGGCCAGCCCAAGGTCACACCCGAACGGCGATGACGAGCCGCACGCGGCTTTTCGTGGTAACCGCGTAGGCGCGTCTCAGTGCCGAAAACCCGCAACGTCGAGCGGGGTGTGCTGTGCGCCTCCACGCAAACGGACGACCGCAGCACCAAACGCGGCGCCGCCACCCGAAACAAGCCGCCACCACATCCGAGCCGAAGGCACGCGGCAGGCGCATCCAGCGGCTTCAGCTAAATCCGGTAACCCAGTAACGTCGCTACAGTTACGTTACTGTGCAAGCGTTACTGAGCGATGAGGTACGCTCCGAGCGGTTGGTCTTGCCGCGTCGCAATTCGGCGACGAACTGCCAGCCAAACGAGTGAAGGGCGACGTCTGTTAAGACGTCGCCCCTGCTTAGCGATCCCAGAGGCTCGAAACTTCGTGGATCGCGGCAGCCAGCACCCTAAGGAGCTGGATCACCCATATGAGGATGTGGTCCCGGTTGGTCTTTGCCGGCCAGCCGGGACCATGCTCCCGCGGCGGTTTGCCGCAGTGGTCATCATCCTTTCGGTGTTCACCCATATGTGTTCGTCCCTTCTGAGAAGCTGTTGCTTCCCGATCGCCGGGCCCGAGCAATCGGGAGACGACTGGATTACACAATGAGCTGCACCGCGCATGAGAGTAGCCGGAGCATGCGCAAGCCGTGAAGTCGGGGTGGGTTGCCGAAGTGGCGTGAACCCCTTGACGCGCAACAAAGTTAGGTACCTTAGGCACTGACTCTGAGTCGGAGTTATCTGACTCTGACTCGCGTCGAAGGTTGCAAACCAACCTTCCGACTTGCACCCTCAGCTATAGGTCGACGACGTTCGTTGGGAAAGCGTGCCCCAGGCGGAAAACCAACATCCCGAAGGACGCATCCCGGCGAACCCGACGACCGAAGAAGCGACGCAGACCCGGTGTCGCTGTCGTCCGGATCCTGCCGTCTGGATGACTGCCGATGAAGGGACATGCGATCTGGGAACCGGCTCACGCCCAGCCGATTCGGAGCGCACGTTTCTGATATTGGCACCGCGGTCCGGACTGACGCTGTCGGACCGGCGGGCGATGGCGGCAAATTGGGGCCGTTGGCGGGACCTCGGGTGAGGAGGACAGCCCCGAAGCCGAGATCACCGACAGAGCTATGGCCGACGCACTCCAGCAGTTGCCGCCCGAGATCGGTGTCCGAGCCGCACACGGGCGGGCGTCATTCCACGAGCATCACGAACGAGGACGCCACTTCACCGGCCAGATTCGAAGAGCGCGGATTAAGACTGCGAGATCCCGAAGTCCTGTGGTGTCACCTGTTCGGTGCACTATGAACGCCGCGAGTAGGAGCACGGCCACAAGGCGCCCAAGCTGAATAGAGGCACAACCCAACGTTACCCACAGCAACATTCAGAACCTCACGACGGTCTGCACCGGCCCCGGCGCCAGTGCTTCGTTGGTCTGAAGTTGTTCTGTTGTAGTGCAACGCCTTTACTCGATCTCCTCTGATGAGGCGGGCCCGGGCCGCCTCACGTGCTCGGAGCTGACGAGCGGCCTGGGGTTGTCAAAGCCCAGCGTGATCAGCCAGCGCCATGAAGGACAGCCGAGGAGGCGGACGGGCGAAGTGGTAGCTCTGCCTTCGTGAGTGACGGTCGCAGATCTGCAAGCGCAATCCGAAACCTACCTGCACGATCAGGACTGGTCGTATGACGCCGCCCTGTTCTGGGTTTAAGGCGTGGTCGCCCCAGCAGCCGCACCTGAGCAGAAATGCCTATCACTGCTGTTCCGACAGCGTCACATGTGGACTATCGACATGCACGCCGCGCCACTTCGGGGGACGATGGCCATGCGACGAGCGGGCCTCGTCATGGAGCCGGCGGGAGGTACGAGATGACGCGCAAGCCACGCCGCGGCGACTCCCTGGTTCCCGAGTGGATCGAACCGATGCTGGCCAAGCCGGACCGCGGCCGGCTGCCCGCTGACGCGAACTGGTCGTACGAGTACAAGCTGGATGGCTATCGCACCTCGATGCAGATCGCCCCGGACGGCACCACCCTGCTGACCTGCAGGCCCACGTCGCCGCAGCTGGGCACGAGAGTCTGGTCGCGATCAACCGCCGCGCGCCTACACGCGGGACAAGCGAACCGACGCCTGGCTCAAGCACCCCAGGACCCACACGACTGAGGTCATGGTGTGGCGCCCGCCGCAGCTAGCCCCGTGTCCGTCGCGATCCCCGTTAATACCAGTACGCCCGCAGCTGGACGTGCAGCGCGGCCTCGAAGACACGATGGCCGCTCTGGCTCACCGGGCTGCCGCCGAGTACCAAACCTAGCCCGCCAAAACGTGAGGATGACCAACTCTGATCTTCAAAAACGTCTGTAACGTGAGATGACCTCCGGTCGACCCATACTGCGATGGAGTACGTTCGGCGATTCGGGGAGCGTTAGTGGAGCTGACGGTGGCGGTGTCGCCCGAGTTCGAGGTGACCGGCGAGCAGGTGGCGCACGCGTGGAACCGAGACGAGGCAAGCACGAAAGTGGCGGTGGCCCGCGTGGTGCCTCCCGCCGACCACTACAACGCGTCGGAACTGCTAGGCCACGCTGTGATCGTGCTCGGCTCGCTAACGGCAGGAGTGACCGCTAATGGCATCTACGATCTGCTAAAACGCGTGCTGAAGGGCAACGCTAAGGGCCGGCAGATGTACTTCAAGAAGATCGAGAAGTCGGACGGAACGACGATCACCGAGATGCGCCTGTCCGACGATGGCACCGCAGACCGCGGCTGAGCTGTTGCCCGACCTGGTCATCGCGTCTCGGGGGCGTGATCACGTCGTCCTGGCCACGGCGGCGGGCGAAGTGGTGGTCCCGTTCCGCAACCCGTGCATGCCCGAGCACGCCGAGGCGCTGCGCTGGCTGTTGGAAGACTGTCCGGAGCCTGCCATCGGGCCGAACCAGCGCCGCCGCGCTGAGGCCGAGTCGGCGGTCGAAGCACTGGGCGCAGCGCTGCTCGCGGCCCTGCCGGACAGTGGCGAGCGGTCCGTTGTGCACGTCGTGTCGGACGAGGTGGGCTTCCTGGGCCTGCCGTGGGAGCTGCTGCACCCCGCAGGGGAGTGGGTGCGTCGCCGGGCGACACCGCGACCAGGGAACATGCGCGGCCCCGTCGCCGGTCCGTTGCGGGTGCTGCTGGTCTCACCGCGACCGTACGGACCGGCGGACGTCCGCGCCGGCACAGTGCGCGGCCCGCTACTCCGGGCGGCCGAGCTGACCCGCGGGGACGTGGAGGTCGATCTATTGCGCCCGGCCACGGTCGACCGACTTCGCGAAGTGCTGACGTGTGGCTACGATCTCCTGCACTTCGACGGCCACGGCTTCGCAGAGGACGCGGAATGCGGGCTAGTGTTCGAGGACACAGACGGCAAGCCGCACCGGGTCATCGCGCATGAGTTCGCGAGCATCGTCGACCAGGCGCAGCTGGTGGTGTTAAATGCATGCCGTTCTGCCTACCACCCTGTCCCGGGCGAGACGACGTCGGTAGCGTCCGCCCTGTTGGACCGAGGCACGCAGGCAGTCCTGGCGATGACACATGCCGTCGCGCCGCGCGTGGTGGCGACGTTCATCACCGCGTTCTACGACGCGCTCATCGAGGGCGGCGCGGTGGCCGCCGCAGTGGCCCGGGGCAGGCGGGCGCTGCTCGACGGGATGAGCGGAAGGCCGTTCCACGTCATCCCGGTGCTCTATGAGCAGCAATCGGTCGACCTGCGGGTTCGCGACGCTGCGCCGCGCGCCAGCGCCGACGAGCCGCGCGAGCAGGAGCCAGTGTGGATGCGGTCGTTGCTGTACCAGGACGGCGAACTGGCCGACATTGACCGGCAGCTGCACCGCGGCAATCCCGTCGTCGTGCACGCACCCGTCGCGAGCGGCAAGACGGAACTGCTGCGGGCTTACTCCCGGTACGCCCTTCTCAGCCGGGGGTTTGACCGCGTCGCGCTCGCTTCCGGCGCGGAGGTTGCCGATCTACGTTTTGACGAGGATACGGACGAGCGGGTACTGCACGTGTGGGACGACGTCGACAAGCATGTCGAGCAGTGCGCGGCGGCAATCCATGCGCTGCCCACCCAACACCGCGTGCTGATGAGCGTCCGCTACGACTCGTTCACGCTCCCCCACCACTCCCACGCGACCGGTGACCTGCCCGATGAACTGGTGGGGCATGTCATGGCCGAGCTAACGTCGGAGCTGCCGGATGGCAGTCCGCTGCCCTCGATCAACGACTACGAGTTCAACTGGTTGATCCGGTGCACGGGGTGGCATCCCGGCACACTCGCGGCAGTACTGCGCGCTTGGGGCCGCCTCCTGCCCGCCGAGATCCCCCGGCAGCTGGACGTCGGCTACCCGCAGGGCCAGGACGATCCCCTACTAGACCCATCCGTTGCGCAGCTCTTGGCCGACCTGTCGCCACGCCTACGGACGGCATTGCCGTACCTCGGCCTCTACGGCTACATGATCACCCCGCACGAGCTGGCGATCATGACCGACCACGGGTTGGTCGGCGACACGTTCGGCAAGATCGCCAGCACGCACATCACCGCGGAACAATGGCGCGACCTGCTCGACCAGGCGCACCAGGCGGGCGTATTGCGGCCAGACCCGGACTTCGAGTTGTGCTACCACATCCCACCAGTGGTGTCGTACGCCCTGCGCGGGGAGCTGGCACGGCGCTTCACCGGGAAGCAGCTGCGAAGGCTGCAACGCGCCGCTGCGTCAAGTGTTCATGGGGTCCTCATACACGCGCTCCCTCACGATGCAAGTGGACATCCCTACGAGACGGGTGTGGCCCGCGAGCTCCTGTCCGCTGCCATGGACACCCATGTCTGGAACACGACTCTGCGCACCATCGACGACCGCGACTACGACCTCGCCGCGCGCCTCGTCACGGCATACCACCAGGACAAGCCGAACGGCTCGCCCGGTTGGTGGACCGCCACCGAGGTGGTGACCAAGATCGCAGCCCTGCGCTACGAGCAACTGCGCACCGACCCGGACGCGACCGGGCTGCTGTTCACCCTGCACTACATCACCGGCCAGGCTGCGATGGCCTGCTCCGCCTGGAAGGAGGCGAGGGATCAGGTCGAGCTCATGTTGGACCACCGCGAAGACTCCGCAGTGGTCCAGCTGCACCTGTCGGAGTTGTTGTTGTGGCGCGCCACGATCGCTTTGAATCTGGGGCAACTGGCCGAGATCCGCTTGGCCCTCGCTGAGGCGGTACAGCACGCCCGCGGCGATAGCGAGATCGAGATGTGCCGGGCGGTGCTGCACGAGACCGTGCGTGATTTGGAGCTGCCACCGGCCGAGGCCGCCGACCTAGCTCGCGAGGCCGGTCTGGCCCTCGACCAGCTCTCCGGTGACGAGACGACCTGGTCGACCGAGGAACTGGTGAACGAGGTAAGAGAAGCCCTGCTGGACAATCGGTTCACCCGGGCGGCTGAGATCCAACGCCTCCTCGGCGTGACCGCCCACGAGCGCGGCGAGTTCGCCCAAGCCCGCACGTGGCTGACGGCGGCGTTCGAGCTGGAGAGAGGGAAGATCGGGGTCGGCGACCAGGCCCGCACCGCCATGCACCTCGCCATCCTGGAGGAGGTGACCAACAACTTGGATGACGCGGCATCGTGGTGCCAGTTCGTGCTCGCCCTGCCGGCGGTACACGATCTTAGGACAGCCCACGCCCACTACGAGTTGGGCATTGTGGAGACCAAGCGGGGCCGCGACGACGACGCGCTGCGCGAGCTCGCCGCCGCGAGGACGCTGTACGTCGAGCTCGGCATGAGGCTGTACGCGGTCGATGTCGACGCGTTGGTCGCGCAGTTATTGCACCGTAAGGCAGACCTCGTCCGGTCAGCCGAGTTGGGCGAGTCGGCGGTCATGACGCTAGTGGAGCTGAAGTCCGACGAGCGCGCTGCCACGGCGTTGATGGCCTTGGTTGAGTGCTGGCTGGACATCGGTGGTGTAAGGGAAGCGGAACTGCGCTTCAGGCGTTTGCTCTCGCAGGTTCAGCTGCCGCTGGAGCTCGTCTCCGCAGTCACGGCCCGGTTACGAGAGCAGTAGGCCAACTAACCTACATTACGAAGATCAACTATCCAATCAACGTTTGCGTAACGCGGAACCAGGCAGTGACCGTGCGACGGGAACTCCCGGGACCACATGAACTGAACTGCCGCACGCCTCAGCGGTTGCTGGGGAGAAAGTATTCGACACGTTCTGACATCGCGCCCTACCGGAACCCGTCCAGGGCCGCTTCACCGGCATGGTCGGCGGCCTCCTGCTCGGCGCCCACGACCCCGACAGCGGCGACCTCGTCTACATCGGAGACGTGGGCACCGGAATGAGCACCGCCGAACGCGCCCGCCTCCAGACCCAGCTCGAACCGCTCGCGCGGACGCAGCATCCGTTCACGGACGATCCACCGCCGGCGGACATCCGCGGGGCCCGCTGGGTGGATCCCGTGCTCGTCGGTAACGTGCTCTACCGGCAGGTCACCCGCAACGGCGGCCGCCTGCGCCACACGGCGTGGCGGGGTCTGCGGGACGACAAGGCAGCCCGCGACGTCACGGCGCCCCTGCCGCGCAGCCAGATCGAGGCCGCTCCCCCGGCGCCGGATACTCCCACCGAGACCGCCGCTCTCGCGCAGGGCAGCCCCGAGCCACCGACGTCCTCCGGCACGAAGATCACCGTGCAGGCCGGGGCCCGGCAACTCACGCTGTCGAACCTCGACAAACCCCTGTATCCGGACGGCTTCACCAAAGGCGAGGTAATCCACTACATCTCGCACATCGCACCCGTGCTGCTGCCGCATCTGGCCGGGCGGCCGATCACGGTCATCCGGTTCCCCGACGGCGTCGGCGGCGAACAGTTCTTCGAGAAGAACGTCCCCCGCGGCGCGCCAGACTGGTTGCCCACCGTGACGCTGCCGAGCACCAGCAGCCGGAGCCGTCACGGCGCACGCGGTGAACCGATCGAGTACCCGCTGTTCGAGGAGCTGGCCGCGCTGGTGTGGGCGGCGAACATGGCCACCCTGGAAATCCACGTCCCCCAGTACACTGTGGATGTTGGCCCGCCACCGGCGCGCCGTCCGCCGGACCGGCTCGTCTTCGACCTCGACCCCGGACCCGGGACATCCATCGTGGACTGCTGCCGGGTCGCCGAACGCCTCCAGCACGCACTCGCCGACGACGGCCTCACCGCGTTCGCCACCACATCCGGGTCGAAAGGATTGCAGCTGTACTGCGCCATCGACACCGCGGATCCGACCGCACCGTCGGCGTACGCGAAGCGGCTGGCTCAGCGCCTGGCGCGCGAGACACCGGATCGGGTGACCGCGGTGATGACGAAGGCGCAACGCACTGGGCGAGTGTTCATCGACTGGTCCCAGAACAATCCGGCCAAGACCACCATCACGCCCTACTCGCTGCGCGGCCGCGACCAGCCGACCGTCGCCACACCGGTCACCTGGGCTGAGATACAGGCCTGCAGCCGCCCGGACCGGCTTGTGTTCACCGCCGACGATGTCCTGGAACGCGTCGCCGAGCATGGTGATCTGTTCGCGGGCCTCTGCGCTACGCGGGCACCGCTCCCCACAGATTGAGAACTGCCTGTAGCCGACGGGATGGACTCCGTTCGATATCTTGAGGCGCATGTATTTGCCCGACCGTCCTAAGTCGACACATTTGTCAGAGCGGCTTGTTGGGGTCGAGTGCGCGAAGCAGGGCTTCGGTGTCAGCAGCCTCGGGGGCGTGGATCTCGCGGTGGATGGCGAGGGCTTGCTTTAGCAATGCGACTGCCTGGGAAGTGTCTCCGGCGCGATCGAGACACTTGGCCTGGCCGGCGAGAGCGTTACCCTCGTGGAGTTTGGTGCCGCACTTACGGGCGAGGGCGAGTGCGGTGGTGAAGTGGGTGTGTGGGTCGCCTGCATTAGGGTGGTCGAGGGCGAGTTCGCCGAGTGCGTTGTGGGACTCGGCTTGGCCGTCGATGGCGGCGACTCGAGTGAAGAGACCTAGCGCTCGGGTGATGTGGGTAGCAGCGAGGTCGTACTCGTGTTTTAGATGCTGGATGATTCCCGTCGCCAGGTGCGCATTGGCCTGCCACACGAGGTCACCGCTGTCGGTGTAGAGCTGGAGCGCGCGGGCATACGCATCTTCGGCAGCGACAAGATTTCCAAAAAGCCGATACACGGCCCCGAGATCGTTGAGGGCGTTGCCTTGCCCCAGCAGGCTGCCGCTCTCGGTATAGAGTTGGAGCGCGCGGGTCTGCGCGTCTTCGGCCGCGTCAAGATCCCCACGTAGCCGATACACGCGTCCAAGCTCGTTGAACGCGCCGCCCTGCCCCAGCAGGCTGCCGCTCTCGGTATAGAGTTGGAGCGCGCGGGTCTGCGCGTTTTCGGCCGCGTCAAGATCCCCACGCCGCCGATACACCTGGCCAAGATCTGTGAGGGCGTCACCTTGCCCCACCAGGTCACCACTGTCGATGCAAAGTTGGAGCGCGCGGGTCTGCGCGTCTTCGGCCGCGTCAAGATCCCCACGTAGCCGATACACGCGTCCAAGCTCGCTGAGGGCGTTGCCTTGCCCCAGCAGGCTGCCGCTCTCGGTATAGAGTTGGAGCGCGCGGGTCTGCGCGTCTTCAGCCGCGTCAAGATCCCCGCGCCGCCGATACACGGCCCCAAGCTCACTAAGCGCAGTGCCTTGAATGTATGGATCGTTGTTTCGGGTGGCGACAGTGATCGCTGTCTGATGAATGGTATGAGCGTGGTTCCATTGTCCTGCCGTGCGGAAGTACGAATGCAGAGTGGTGGACAGCTGGAGAGTATGGGTAGGGTGCGTGTTCTGTGTGTGATGAATCGCGGTGGCGAGAGCGGGCAACTCGATGTTCAGCCAGGCCATTGCGTCAGCAGGGGTAGTGATCGGTCGCGGATACAGAGGTGCGACAGGTGTGATGGGCAAACGGCGAGAGTACATGGGAAGAAAGCTCGTGGCGGTGTGGGCGGTGTGCAGGTAGTAGTCCAGGGTCCTGGTGGTGGCGTCGTGGCGCTGCTGCGGGTCGATGTCGCTGGCTCGGGTGTGGGCGTAAATGCGAAGCAGGTCGTGGAGGCGGTAGCGGTCAGGGCCGGTTTCCTGGACGAGGTTGCGGGTGTGAAGGGCGCGGAGCAAATGGCGGGCCCGTGCGGGGGTGGTGTCGGCCAGAGCGGCGGTGGCGTGAGGGGCGATGTCGGGGCCGTGGTGCTCGCCGAGCAGGGTGAACAGCTCCCGCTGGTCGGCAGGCAAGTCCTGCACGGAGGTGTCGAACACCGCGCGCACGGAGCGTTCCCCGGCTTGTAGTTCGTCGAGGCGGTCGTAGGCGTCGGCGAGCTGATCGGCCAGGTAGCGCACGCTCCAAGCAGGGTGTGTACGTAGCTGGGAAGCGGCGACGGCGATGGCGATCGGCAGGTAGCCGCACAGTTCGACGACGCGGGCGACCTGCTCGGCGTTGGTGGTGCCCGTGGTGCGGCGGGCGCGGCGCAGGAGCATCACCGCACCTTCTTCGGGGTTGACGATGTCGAGGGAAACGGGGTGGACGTCGTCGAGTTCGGGGAGCCGGTTTCGGCTGGTGATGATCACCAGGCTGCCCGGCGTGCCGGGCAGCAGGGGCTCGACTTGGTCGTGGGTCGCGGCGTCGTCGAGGATCACCAGCATCCGGCGGTCAGACATCTGGCTGCGCCATAGCCGCGCCCGCTGATCCACACTCTTATGCGCACTAAGGACTTCGGCGTGCACACCCAGGGCGGTGAGCAGGGAGTGCAGGGCGTCGAACGGGGTGGCTGGTTTCTGGCCAGGCGCATGCCCGTGCAGCGGAAGCAGCATCTGGCCTTGGGGGAAGCGGAGCGCGAGTCGGTGGGCAGCGTGGATGGCCAGGGCGGTTTTGCCGACGCCGGGCATACCGTCGATGGCGTGGATGGCGATCGTGGTGGCCCCGGTGTCGGCGGCGTTCTCGACCGCGCCGAGAAGTGTGGCGAGTTCCGGTTCGCGGCCGGTGAAGTCGGCGATGTCGCGGGGAAGAGCCAGCGCCTCCGGGGCAACAGAGCGGGTGGCCGGTCCGGGCGGGTCGGCGATCAGTTTCTGCAGGCTGGCATGCGTGGTGATGGAGCGACCCACGCCACCTTCGTCGTGGTTGCGTTTGTCGAGGCGGGCCGCCCAGGCATCGACCTCGGCGTGGCGCCCGGCCGCGGCCAGTGCCTCCGCGCCCAGCAGCAGCAGGTTCTCGTCGTAGACGATGTCGTCCTCACACGGCCCGAGCAAGGCGATCAGGTCGTCATGGCGGCGCGCGTTCAGCAGGTGTGTGAACAGCAGTTTCGCCGCTGTCTGGCGGTGCTGGCGAAGTTTGCGGCGCGCATCGTCAGCCCACCCGTTGTGCACATTGGCCAGTACTGTGCCGTGCCGGGTGGCCAGCGCCTGCCGTAGCCGTTCCCAGTCGGCGTCGTTGCAGGCGAGGGTGATCTCGTCGTAGAACCGGTGGTAGTCCACCGCGTCGGGTTTCACTGTCAGGGTCCAGGTCCGTGCCGCTTGGTCCCATGTCAGCCAGTCGCGGCTGCCTCCTGCCGCGACGAGGTCGTCGCGGAGGTGATCAATGTTCCGTCGCAACGTGCCCCGACCTGGTTCTGCCCGCCCGTCGTCGAGCCAGACCTGGTCGACGAGGGTGCTCGCACGGACCGGTTTACCGGCCTCCAGGGCGAGCACCGCGAGCAGGCGCACAACAGCCGACTGGGACGGAACGTCGACCTTGCCGTCGCCGGCGCGGATTCCGACCGGTCCCAGAAGCTGAATCTCGACCCTCCCCGTCGAATACATGACCGCCAGTGTGCCGACTTTCTGTCCTGATCGGACCAAGTCCGCCGCCCCGTCACCCTGGTGTGAGCCCGCACTACTTCTATCCGAGCAGATAGGCCGCGACTGACCGTGAACTGATGTGCCGACCTGACGCCATTCAGGTGGCGGCGCGTCCCTGTCGGAGCAGCGGATTCCAGTTCACTCGATCGGCCGACAGGAATTTCGTGTCGTGTCAGCACCTCTGTCCTACGTGCCGTCCGGAGTGCCCGTCGATGCTCGGTGGCAGCTCCTCGACCAGGAAGGGGCGGAGACGGAGACCGACACCATGAGCGCTCACAGCCACCACCCGCCGACGGCTGACAGTCCGGTCCTGCCGCGCTGTCTGTGGCCAGCGGCCTCGGCCGGCGGGGTGCACTGGCGCCGCCTCCCCGATCCGCGAAGGGAGGTGGTGGCGGTGATCGAGTTCCGTGACGTTCGGCGCATGACGTTCTGCAGCAACCCGAAGAACGGCACCAACTAGCAGTGAGTGGAGGGCTCCATGTTGCACCCGATGATCAAGTTCGAGCACCGGCCCGTCCGCTACGGCGAGGACCTCATCGTGATCGGTGGCACTGTGCCCGGCATCGGTACCGAGATCGATGATCCGGACGGGTGGGTGTGGGCGTTGCTGGAGTCCCTCGACGGAACCCGCACGGTGGGCCAGATCGTCGCCGACCTGGCCCACCGCTTCCCCACCCACCCCGCGGCCGAAGTCCGCGAAGCCATCACCAGGCTCGACGCCGCCGGATACCTGCACGAGGCCGGGCCCGCTATCCCACCCGGCCGCCACCAGACTGCTTTGGCACTGTGGCGGTGGGTCGACCGGACGCCGGGACGGTCCGCGCACGACGTTCAGATGCTGCTGGCCCAGGCCCGGGTCACCGTGATCGGCGTCGGCGGGGCCGGCGCCACCGCCGCGCTGGCCCTGACCGTGGCCGGGATCGGGCAGATTCACTGCGTGGACGACGACGTGGTCGAGGTGTCCAACCTCAACCGCCAGATCCTCTACACCGAGAACGACCTCGGCCGCCCCAAAGTCGAGGTGGCCGTGCAGCGGCTGCGGGAACACAACAGCGAGGTCCGGGTCACCGGCGCGCGGGAGCGCGTCGACGACACGGCGGCGCTGCGGGCGCTGGCCATCGGGTGCGATGTGCTGGTGCTGGCCGCGGACACGCCCTCGGAGATCCGGTACTGGACCGCCAAGGCGTGCCAAGAGACTGGCACGGGGTGGGTGCACGGCGGGTACGAGGGGCCACGGGTCAGCGTCGGGCTCTACCAGCCCGGCACCGGCCCGTGCCATGACTGCGGGCAGACCGCTCGGCGCCACGCCCAGGCCGCGGGGCCGCCGGTGACGTTCTGGTCCCCCGGCGCCGGGGTCGCCGTGACGCACGCGGCGAACGTGATCACGGCGTGCACGACCGGGCTGCTGGCCGCTCACGCGACGATGAGCCTGATCACCGGCGCTCCGCCGGTCCCGGCCAATGGTGAGTTCGGCTGGAATCTGGTCAGGCTGGACAACAGCCAGCGGCTGGGGCTGGATTCACCCCACCCCGGATGTCCCACCTGCGGCTGAGTCCGGTGGTGCCGCAGCGTCGAGCTCGCGAAGCCGCGGCGCCACCTCGTCCGCGCGCGGGT
Source organism: Amycolatopsis sp. TNS106 (assembly GCF_019330265.1). Classification (NCBI taxonomy): domain Bacteria; kingdom Bacillati; phylum Actinomycetota; class Actinomycetes; order Pseudonocardiales; family Pseudonocardiaceae; genus Amycolatopsis; species Amycolatopsis sp. TNS106. The sequence goes on from NZ_CP024972.1 coordinate 2,304,778, forward strand.
CGCCGAACTCGACCATGACCGCGTGCGCGGCCCGCAGCGCTTGTGCTGCCTGGTCGTACTGGCCCAGTTCCGTGTGGGCGGCGGCCAGCATCTCCACTGCGCCGAGCGCGAACCGGCTGGTCGTGCCCGAGGCGGAGAACAGTTCCACCGCCTGTTCACCGGTGTCGATCGCAGACTGAAGTTCGCCCAGCTTCCAGCGCGCGACGGCGATCCCGTACAGCGCGTACGCCTCCCCGAGCTTGTCACCAGCCTGACGGCGTAACACCAACTCCCGCTCGGCGTGCTCAAGGGCCTGCTCGTACTGGCCGAGAGCTATCCGGATCTCGCTGAGGTTGCACTCGATCACGGCCTCCTGCCGCGGCTGGCCCGTGGCGCGGCTGATCGGCAACGCCTCCAGGTAATGCTTCAGGGCTTCGGTGTAGCGCTGCTGCGACAACCGGACGAGCCCGAGCCCGCTGACCGCGTTGCAGATCGTCACGGCGTCGTCGAGTTCACGCCCGAGCCGCAGCGCCTGTTCGCAGCGTTCGTAGGCCTCATCCCACGACTCCGCCAGCCGGAGACTGTCCGACAACCGCATCAGCAGCAGCGCCTCGGCCTGCCGGAAACCGCCCGCCCGCGCCGCCGCAACCCCTGCGGTCTCCGCGGCCACACCCGACGGCCACACCGCACGGGGACGCGAGACCACTACGTGATGGACACCGGCCAGCACCACCGCCGCTGCCCACACTCCCTCACGTTCAGCCGTGCATGCCGCCGCTGTCAGCGTCGGCAGCTCGATGTCCAGCCAGGCCAATGCCTCTGCCCGGTCGAACACCGGGACCGGCAGGACCCGCGGCAGCTCTATCTGCGGGCGTGGGTTGTTCGGGTATGCCACCCGGTCAGCGAGATCCGCGGCCTGCGCGTACCAGGTCAGCACCGCCGACACGGCCCGTTCCTGGCTCTCCCCCGGTTCGTCGGACTCGGCCCGGGTGACGGCGTAGGCATGCAGCAGATCGTGCAGCCGGTACCGCCGGAATCCCACCGGCTCCACCAGATGCAGATCCGCCAGGTCCTCCAGCATCCGATAGGCCGGCTTCTCGTCGAGCCCGGTCAGCGCCGCGACCGCCGGCACCCCGAACTCCGGACCGGGATGCAACCCCAACAACCGGAACACACGTGCCTGCTGCGCCGACAAACGCTGATAGGACACGTCGAACACCGACTGCACCGCACTCCGCTCATCGCCCGACACACTCAACCCGGCCACCCGGTCGCGCTCGTTCCCGAGCTCGGCCACCACCCCGGCCACCCCGCCGTACCGAGCCATGGCAGCCCGACAAGCCGCGACCCGCACCGCCAACGGCAGACCACCACACAACGCCACCAGCTCCGCCACCATGGCAGCCTCGGCATCCGCGATGGCCTCACCCACGACACCACGCACCAGCGACACCGCTTCCTGCTCCGGCATCGGCGCCAGAGCGACCGCCACAGCGCCATCGGTCACCCGCAACCCCGGCAGAGCCGCCCGGCTCGTGACCACGACCGCACAACCCGCCGCGCCAGGCAGCAGCGGGCGCACCTGCTCGGCGGACGCGGCGTTGTCCAGCACCACCAGCACCCGCCGATCAGCCAGCAACGACCGATAGAGACCGGCCACGGCATCGTCGTCAGCGGACACCTGCTCCGCCGAGCCGCCCAAGGCCTGGGTGAACCCGGCGAGCGCCACGCCCGGCGACAGCGGCGCGCTCGGACCGTATCCGCGCAGATTCGCGAACAACGTGCCATCCGGGAACCGATCCGCCGCCCGGCGGGCCCAGTGGACCACCAGCGACGTCTTCCCGACCCCGCCCATCCCCTCGACCACAGCCAACGGCCCCGAACCAGCCGTCGGGACAGTCAGCGCCTCGTCGAGCTCGGCCAACTCCTTTACCCGGCCGATGAAATCCCGCATGCCCGCAGGCAACTGGCGTGGCCTCGGCACCAACGATCTTGGTGACACCGTCAGCTGGCCGATTGCCCCAGCCTGGATCACCGCTCCTGTGACGTCGCCCGAAGGCGGGTTCGTGGTCGCTCCAGTGTTCATGAGCTATGCCTCCCACGCCCGCGCAGTGGCCTGCCAGGCGATCGCGGTGACTCCACCCAGTCAGACCAGACAACGACAGACCCTCGAAGCCGGAACCGCTCACCACTCCGGGCTTCCCGCATTCCTCACCGCGAACGATCTCGCCCCAGTCGTCGTGAATGTCACGCTCAGGTGAGCCGGTGTGGTGTCGAACGCAGGGTGTTGACGATGCGGCCGGCGGGGAACCATGTTGCAACCCCAGCAGAGCAGGCCTTCTCCGAACTACGGCAACACAGTCGAACGAGCTGGATCGCCGAGCCGGTCACAGGACAGGCGTTGTTTCATCAGATAGCACGACTGCAGCCCAGGTGCCATCTTCTGCTGGAGGCTGTATGCGCTTCTGCGACCAGCGTGTCCACCTGGTCTGCGGCATTTGCTCATCGGGACCGAGAGGCCGTTCGCGCCAACCTGGCGGCCACTCTCGCGTATCGCCCCAGTTCTTGTTGAAATTGGCGAGAGCGCGCCCATCCTTCAACGTGACGCCACCACGGAACTTAGCGCCGCGGAAGAAGGTGATGCCGCAAAACGTGGCCTCTTTGAAGACTGCCTCGTCAGCGCCAAAGTCGACATTGATAAAGCTTGTGCGCAGGCCGAACCACGCGCCATAGAAATGGGCTGGACCATCCGCGAAGCTGGCATCGGTGAACATCGCGTGCTGGTTGAATCTGACGTGGGCAAAGTTGGCCACGCCCGTGAAGCGGGCACCCCTGAAGTTCGCGGAGGCGACTTCACCCTGTAGCTCGAAGTCGACAAGGGTTGCGCCAGCCAGGTTCAGCGTGATACCTGGCCAGAATGCGGGCTCAGTCGGCGAGGAGAGCCGAGGCCACTCGGTAGACTTGTCCGACGTGTAGAGGTGGGTTGTGAGGATTTGCTGGGCGGTTCGGCGAACCAGTAGCTCCTCCTCCGGGTGATGCCGTGGCGGCAATGGCGTGGATGGCGAGATTCCCGTCCGTGCGCGCGACCGGCGGTGAGGCTGCTGTTTCTTCTCGTTGGGCGGTGAATACGGCAGGCGCAGGTAGGCGCACAGCACATTCACGATCATCTGTCGTTGATTCGGGTTGTCTTGGGCAAGTCGTTCCAGCGCGTACAGCCCTGCTAGACGTACAGGCGCCTTGTCCGAGCCGAGCTGGTCGGCCGCTTTCGTATACAGGTCGGTGATCCGCCGCTCGCGCGCGTCCTCTTCGGTGGCCAGCGCAACTCGTTCCAGGTGAGCTCGGGTGTCAACGGCTTGCTGCTGCTGAAAGGCAAACAGCTGCTCGGAGTGGTGCTGGTCGTGCGCCTTCTGATTGAGCGCGATCTCGCTGATTCGTTGTCTGCGGGCGGTCAGCCATAGGGCAGCAGCGCCGCCGGTGCCAAGGACGACAGTGCCGGCCACCTTGATCGCATCCAGCTGGCCGGCATGCTGCCCGTTGCCAAAAAAGATCAGCAGAGCGACCACAAAAACGACACCGACCACAATTAGTACAAACGCCGCCCACGCGATTGCGCGGTTGGATAGCACTGGATGAGACACCGGCACGCTCGGCGGTTGCGGCGCTGCTTCCGGGTTGACCCTGACGACCGGAGAAGCCTCCCCAGGCTCTCGAGCATGCGATCGTCTCGTCCCTGGCGTCTGCTCAGCGGCCATCGCGCCCCCAGAATTGCTGGTGTCCAGCCTAAGATGGTAGCCGCAGGGCGCCGCCTGGAGTTCATTCACCGACGTGGCCAGCGCGACCGCGGATCTCAACGACCGATAGTCGACGACTGGCTTTGTCAGCAGTCGTATGACCACCCCGCAGCCAGGCCGAAGCCAGGTAGGCCGAGGTGGCTGGTGGTTGACCTGTTCGTCTCCTCGAGCTGCGACAGCTTCTCGTTTGCGCCGGCGAGGCTGACCTCTAGGCCCTCGACTTCGCCGAGCCAGCCTTCGCGTTGTGCTTCGACGAGGTTGTCCCGGATCTCGATCAGCTCGTCGCGTTGAGACGGCTCAGGCCGCAGGAGCGAGCAGCGAACGCAGGCTTCTTTGAACTAACTCTCAGCTATCTGCCGGCGGGGCGTCGTGGGAACCTGTTGCGATGAGCAATGAGATGGACCCGACCGAGTATGAGCTGCTCACAAAGCGGTTGTTTCAGTTGATCACCGACCGCTCGCCCGGGAAGCACGTCAAAATCGAACATAATGTGAAACTGCGCGGGCGAAGCACATCCCACCAGATCGACGTGCTCTGGGAGCTGGAAGCGGCTGACGGCTCGCCGCGACGCATCGTCATCGAGTGCCGCCGGTACGCGCATCCGCTCAAGCAGAAGGACGTGTTCGCCTTTGACGGTGTCGTGCGCGACCTGGACAGCCCGGAGTTGCCGACGACCGGAGTCATGGTCACGACCACCGGCTATCAGTCTGGCGCGCAGTCGGTTGCCGATACCTACGGCGTGGTGATCCTCCATCTGCGCAAGCCGACTCCCGATGACCTCGAAAACCGGCTCACCAAGATCGTGATCACCGCGACCGCGCGGATGCCGACCATCGACGCGGTGAACGTGACCGCTGAAGATGGCTTCATCAGCCCGCCGCCGGGCCCGATCTTGGCATCCGAGTTCGGGTTGCTCCGCGACGACGGAAGCAGGATTCTTCTCCAGGACTTCCTCTGGGCTGGAGAATTGGGCAACCTCGAACAACCTCCGGTGGCACCGCACTCGGTGACACGCCTGTTCAATCCTCCCGTGGTGCTGACGTTGCGAGGTGAGGCTCTCGGTCGCATTACCGGTGTGTCGGCGACCGTCGGCGAGGTGGCTATGGTTCAGGACCCGTTTGCGGTGGGAGGAGCACCGATGGCATGGATGATCGGCAATGTGCTCGACAGCACACAGGTTTGGTTCACTGACACAAGTCGAACCTACGTCTCCGATGATCAGAACGGAGGCGTAGCGCTGGCGGACGACGTACTTCTTGGTCGCCCGACACCGGGCTCAACGTCCTGAATAGGCTGTGGAACACTTGGGATCTCACCAGTGACTCTTGGTCGAACGGACGTAGTGGTCACTACGGCTGACCGGGTGGGCTGGAGTGGAGCGGGCGCGGTCCTGCCGGTGATCTCCGCGAAGGTGGGGGAGGCCGAGATTGATGGTCGAGGCGCGGCGGGCGCGCTCACTGACCCGAGAGCACCGCCGTCACGCGGGATCGGCACACGCAGCTCGAAGCCGGACGTCACCACCATCGATTAGCCGGTCCGCTCGCAGTTCACAATTCGCCGCGGTCAGCGAGGCGTTCCAGCACCGGAGGTGCGAGTTCAGCGGGGGTGAGCCGATACCGGTGCCAGCGATCGCGCGAGCCGGACTTCAGCGAGGCATTGAACCGCAGGCGCCCCCTGCTGTTCGGCGTACCGGCCTGTGCGGCGAAGTCCTCACTCTGCACCAGCCACGCCGCCATCAGGCACACCTCCACGATATCCACCGCGACGAACAACAGATCCAGATCAGGCCGCGGCCGGAACGTCTGCGAGCGGACGAACGCCACGAACGACCCGGCCTGGACCCGCTTGCTGTCCGACATCCTCGACTTGACCTACACGGCCAGCGTGGCCGAGCTACCGCGCCGGTTGAACACCAGGTCCACGCCCTCGTCGTCCACCAGGGATGTGGCCGCGTTCAGCTCGCCACGAGACGCGAGAATGCACGCCGACGCCACCAAATACTCGACGGCCTTCCCCATCCGGCCAGCCGACGGGGACTTGTCCCGATAGTCCTCCTCGGACTCGTCCGCTTCGGTGTTCTCGAGATCCGGCTCGCTCACGCTGCCTCCCCGATGACCGCAGCCCAGCTACCACGCCACCGCTCGACATCAGAGGTGCGCACGCTGTGGTGCTTGCTGTCCGGGTTCCGGGGCCGCGTCCCCACCCGCGCCATGAACGCCGCGTAGCGCTGTTCGACATCGGCACGAAACCAGCCCGCGGGAATCACGTAGAACTCCGGGCGCTCGGGGATGAAGTCCACCAGGACCAACACCTCGGTGTCGTCCAGAAGCGGCCGGGTGCCGTCGGTGACCTGCCACTCCCCTGTCCGCCGTGCGGTCACCTGCGCGAGTTTGCCGTTCAGGCGCAGCCGATACCGACGTGCTTCGGGTTTCACCTCGGCAGGGCATCGGGTCCGGACGATCGCTTCGGCCACCGCCAGGTGAGCGGCGACCGCGTGAACCTGGTCGTTGTTCAACGTGGAGAGATCCACCGATGCTCCTTCGCCGCCTGCCGGGACTGTCGTTCGTGCCCCGATCGTTCCGTCGGAAGGAGACACGGGCTGTGTGGATAGTCGCGAGGCGAGGCGAGTTCGTTCCACTCCAGCAGGAATCGGCTTTCTGACCAGCCGAGCGCGCACTGCAGGATCGGGATCCGGCCGCCGGCGACGCCGCGGCATCACCGGGGTCGCACTCCGTAGGAGCGGGTCTGGCCAGTGGATGCACAGGCCGATGTGCCGTGACAGCGTCGCCGACCAGCCGCGACTACCATCCGGGGATGCCGATCATGTGGTCGCGAATCCACGCTGAACTGGGTATATCACCCACACCGCTGACTCACGGGCTGGTGATGCGAGCGATCGAGGCGGGGCTGGCCGAGTCCGAGGATCTCGACTGGAAACAGGCCCTGCCGCCGGACGTCGACAAGAAGCGGTGGGAGTTCGCCAAGGACGTCGCCGCGATGGCCAACACCCGCGGCGGCCTGATCATCTACGGAGTACGGGAGGACAACGAGCGCGCTGTCGAGCTGACCGGTGTCCCGAACGCCGAACGAGACCGCCAAGCCCTCCGCTCCTACGCCAACGGCCGCATTCGCCCTCTGGTCGACGGTCTCCTGATCGAGGCGCTGGACGACCTCGGCGAGAACGAGCGTCCCGGCCTGATCGCCGTGTTCGTCCCGCCCAGCCCGGACGCACCCCACGTGATCGGCGAGAAGAACGCCCTCGGCGTCCCGTACCGGTACGGGACGGACACGAACTGGATGTCGGAGAACCAGCTCGAACGCGCCTACCGCGACCGCTTCACCCGGCGCGCCGACGACCGGGCAGCGCTGACCGCGCTGACCGACGGCATGGTCCCTGAGATCGACCTTGAGAACGGCGTCTGGGTCACGGTGTCGGCCCGGCCGGTCGCACCGTTGCCGCTCCTGCACACCCGACCGGACCGCGACCACACGACCGCGACGATCCGTGACGCGGACCAGCTGGCATCCGACCTCTTCGGGCACGTACAAGAACGCCTGCCGATACTGAATCACCTTCCCGACAACGCGGTGAACAACCCGAGGACCGGTCTCCGGCGCTGGGTCATCCGGTCGAACCACTTCTCGTCGAACCCCCAGGAGCTCATCGACTGGGGCCTGGTGGAACTCCACCATGACGGCTCGATCGCGGTCGCGATCGGACTGGCCGGATTCACGCACGGCACCGAGATCGCCCGGGGTGACGACGATGTCACGTACGTTCCATACCGGCTCGTCGACGCGGTGATCGCCGACGCGGTCGCTGTGGCCGCCGTTCACGTCCGCCGCCTCGGAGGTGTCGGGACGATCCAGGCCCGTGCCGCGCTGCTGCGAGCCGAGACCACCGGCCGGTTACCGCTGGTGGCGATCGACAACCGGCTGGGCGGCGGACATGCGTTGTCTTCCTTATATCACCAGGTGCAGGGCTCGCGGGCAGTTCACCGGCCCGTCCCAGTGGAGGCCTCCTTCTCTGCCGACGATGACGTCGCAGCACTACGCGGCGCGGCCCGCCAGCTCGCAGACGATCTCGACCAGCAGTTCGGAATTCCTGGCTCGACTATCCCAGTTTGATCCAACTGCACGGATGGTCCGGCGCCTTCAGCCGGCGGACTGGTGAACTGTGGCGTGCAGGTGTCGGACGCGCCATCAGCAGAGGCCCCGACCGCGGTGCGCTCTTCGAGCGCTTGGCTCAGTCGGCTTGGCCTGTCCTAGGTAGGCCGGGAACAAACTCTTCAGGACGAAGAGGCTTGCCTTGCGCGGTTGCGTCATCGAACAGCACGGCACTTCGGTACGTCGCCTCGTCGAACGAGGCGCCGTCGGCGAAGGCGGCGCCACGAAACAAGGCGTCGCCGCCGAAAGTGACCTCATGAAACCAGGCCTTTCCCTCGAACCTCGTCTTGTCGAACTTGGCGACGCCGGTGAACGTCGTCTTGCCGAACCAGGCTCGACCGGTGAAGGTCACGTCGTGAAAGCCGGCGTCGCCGGTGAACGTTGTCGCGTCGAATCCGGCATCATCGGTGAACGTCGTGCCTCGGAACCACGCGTTGCCGACGAAAGTGGCTCCCAGGAAGTTGCATCGCCCGATACGTGTCTCGGTCAACGCGAAATCGATGAGTTGAGCACCGGCGAGGTTGAGAGCGAGCGGGCCCCAGTAGTTGCTGGGGTGTTCTGGTTTGAGGTGGTCGCGAAGCAGGCGTTGGGCGGTGAGCCGGACTTCGCGTTCCTGCGTTCTCGCACGGTAGATATCGCAGGTGGCGTCGTCGTCGCGATCGCTGTCGACCGGAGGGTCGTAGGGCATGCGCAGGTAGGCACAGAGGACGTTGGCAATGGTCTGGCGCTGGGCCTCGTTGTCCTGGGCGAGCCGCTCGAGAGCGTAGAGACCGCTGAGACGGACCGGAGCCTTCTCGGATCCAAGCAATTCGGCGGCCTTGAGGTACAACTCCGTGATCCGCCGTTCGATGGCGTCGGACCGCGAATCCTCCGCGACGTGCTCCTGGTGAGCCTGGGTCACGGCGGCGACTTCTTGCTGGTGGGCGAGGGCGCGTTCGCGGTTGTCAAGATCAGCTTCGGTGGAGTGCTGACGGCGCCACGCGAGGTACAGCGCGACCACACCACCGCTGCCGACACCGATGCTCAACCCGATTTTCAGCGCGTCCAGTCGCGCCTTCACCAGATCCGGTCCGTTCAACCCGGCGGTGGCGGGCCACCAGAGCACGATCACCGAACCCGCGGTCAGAACCGTGATCACCGCCGCGGTCACCCACATCGCCGTCTGAGTCAGTCCGGGAAGGGGCCGCACCGAGACCGGAACGACGCTCGCCCGTAAGGAAAGGTTCGCGGCCGCCGGCCGCGCGTCATCAATCATGCCCAGGATCGTCCCGGAAACCAGCCGAAGCGTTACAGCTCCCCGAATCACCATCCACGACACCCTTATTGTCAGTCGCTCCGGTAACCACGCTGCCAGGCAGTCCAGCCGCTTCCCACCTGCTGAGCTGATGGGAAGGCTGATCGCACGCCCGCCTGACGAGGACGCTCCCGGCGAACTGGGAAGGGGCCCTAGCAACCTCACCAAACCTGTACTCACGACTACAGTAAACTGTAGTCGCAGTTACAGTTTTCCTTCGCTGCGAGCGACGGAACCGATGGCGAAGGTGGTGTTGTCAGTGGCTGCGTGGCGGGCCCCGTTGCGTCAGGCCCTGGCCGAGATCGATCACGAGCGGGCCGAGACGTTGCCCCTGCGGCGGGCCGAAGCTGTGGAGCGGGCAGTCGCGATGGCCGGGCGGGGCGGACGGGCGGCGGTCGCGGAGTTTCTCGGTGTCGGCGTCAACACGATCGACAAAATGTTGCATCTGGCCCGCACCAGCCCTGCGGTCACGGTGCGATCCCTGCCACCGGGCACGTTCCGCCGTCTGCTCGCAGTCGAGGCGTCAGAGGTTGCTCCCTTGGCGCGGTCGCAGTGGGAGGCCTTGGCGTGGCTGATCCGCGGGATCGCGTTCGACGAGACGTGGATCAACGAACCGGGTGTGCTGCTGGCTGACGAGATCGGGGACGCGGAATTGGATGCCGGGTTCGACCCGGCGCGTATCGCGGCGGCCTGCCGGAGCTGGAGCCGTGTCCAGGCCCTCGCCGTAATCGACTGTTGCCTGCGGTCCGACCTCGGCACGCTCCCCACCTCGACCGAACCCGGCGCGACCGACGACAACGACTGATCATCCCGGCCAGCGTCGAGCCATTTTCGGCTCTGCCGCACCTGTTCATGCGTCACGGGCAGCCGTCCGCGACACATTTCGGTCCCACAACCCTAGGAAGGGCATGACCGCTCAGTTCTCGCCGTTCAGGCCACCTATCGACCTGTCCGACCTACCGAACTTCGCGCAAGTATCACATCGCCCCCGGCACACAGTGTTCGTCGGCCGGGTGTCCACTAAGGACAACCAGAACCCCGCGACGTCCATCCCCCGGCAAGTCCTGTACGCCTCCGCGCGTCTGGAGGAAGGCGAAGAGTTCGCCGCTTACTTCTGGGACGTGGAGTCCGGCATGCTCCCGCCGGAGCTGCGTGGCCTGGGTTCGCAGGACATGTACGACGCGCTCGATGTGCCGGTCCCCCGCGACGGCGGCCTGCAGGATCTCGTCGAGCGGGCCGACGAGATGGGCGTGACCCACGTTCTGGCCGAGCGGTCCGACCGCCTCGCCCGCGCCATGCTCACCAGCCTGGTCGTGGAGCACGAGCTCGAACAACGCGGCATCGAGGTGGTATACGCCAACGAGCCGTCGGGCGGAACCGAGTCCGGCAGGCTCCGCACCCGCCGCTACGGGCAGGTGGAGGCGGAGATCTACCGCACGACCATGCTGGAGATGTCGACGGGCGGTCAGGTCCAGCACGCCGTCACGGCTGGAACCACGGCTACCCGCCCTACCCCTACATCGCCGTCATCGACGACACCGCCCCACGCCAGCAGAGCGGACGGTTCGGCGAGGCACGCCCGAAAAAGAAGCTCGCACCCCACCCCGACCCGCGCCGGTTCGCAGCCGCCCGGGAGCTGCATCGCCTACGGCGCGAGGAGTACCTCAAGACGGCGGACATCATCAAAGTCCTGGCGGCGGATCCCGACCGATACCCGATCCCCCGCCGGTGGACCCACAACCTGGTGGAAGGGTTGCTCGCGAACCCGAAACTCGCCGGCTACCAGGTCTACAACCGGAAAGCGACCCGGACCGGCAAGCCCGGTATGTCCCGGCGGAATCCGCTCTCGGAGTGGGTCTGGTCGCCCCGCATTACCCACGAACCTGTCATCAGCCTCGACGAATGGAAGGCCGCGCAGGAAGTCACAGCAGGACTGAAGGCTGGAGCGGCGGAGTACATCTCGCTCCAACAGCTGCGAACAGCCGTCGGCGCGCTGGGGCACACAGTGACGGCGGTCCGCGGCAACGGCACGCACCGGCTCTACCAGATCGGAGACCGGCAGATCGTCTTACCCGCCCCCATCCCGGACCCGATCATCCAGCAGGTTGTCGATGACCTGCGGACGACGCCGTGAGCACGAACCTCGAGTGCCGTGCCCACCGGCACGGCGAGTTATGGGTGGCCAGCCTGGTCCAGCACAACGTGTACGGGTCGGGGCCGACACTGCGGGTGTTGCACGACGACCTCACCCGCGGACTCCGCCTGCTGGGCGTGACCGCCCAAGTCACGATCACCCCGGCAAGCCCGGAGCTCGACCGGCTGCGACGGGCCGAGACCGCCTACGAAACGGCGCTGGCGGACGCCGTCACCGCCTTGACCACGCAAGGCAGCACCGTCCGCGACACCGCTGAGGCGACCGCCGTGTCGATCACCCGGGTGACAGCCCTCCAGGCCAGGCCGCCAGCTCCGCTCACCCGCACCGGCAGGAAGCGGACATCCTGAGACGGATAGGCGACCTGCATCGTCTTCCCGGCTGCTTGAGCGTGGCGCGGCGGCGAGTCGACAGCGAGGTCCTGCGGGGGACCTGGTCCAAGATCTGTACTACGCGGCGGTCGCCGCGGCTCAGCATGGTCGCCGACGGATGCGCAGACTGCCAGCGTCGGAGCATTGGGGGCTGGCTGATTCGCTCACACAGCCTCTGGCACTGACTGGCCACGAGTGCGATGGTGGAGATCATGGCCATGTCCGACGAGCCACCGGCGCTATTCACGCTCCCGTCCACCCGTGACACCGCGCGCGAGCCGCTGGCGCCGTTCCGGCGACGGTTAACTCACCACCGTGCCGGCGCCGCGGTCGACGAGCCGGAGACGCCGGAGGCGTGGGCGGCGGCGCACACAGGTACCCGCGGCCGGGCACCGTCGGGCACCATCCACCTCGTCACCGGCGACTGGCTCCCCGCGTGCGGAGCCGGTTTGAACGGCTGGGACCCCCGCGGCCTGCAACCCACCGACGATGACGTGACCTGCGTCCGCTGCGGCGGCATTGAGCGACGCCGCCGGCCCGACGCGCAACTTGTGCTCTTCTAACCCGTTCCAATCCGCGCGGGGATCTGTCCTGGATCTGACCAGTCGTTGTCCTGGAATGCCACCGGCGGCGATCCGATGATGTCGATCATGACCGTTTCCCCAATCCTGCACCGTGACGCCCAGCTCGTGCCCGACGCCGACTGCTGGGGACACGGCTTCGGCGACCGCGGGTATCCAGCTGAGACACTCGCGGAGATCGCGGACTACATCAGCGGCACAGTCCAGCCTGGATACGGCCCTCGACTGTTCGACACCAGCCCCGGATACCGGCCCGCTGCCACTGACGAACGCGCGATTCTCCCCGCCGGCTTCGACACGTCCCGGCATCCCAACCGCGCAGGCGTCGAACCGACCATGACCGATCCGGAATTCGCGACGTCGTCCCTTTCGCCAGTCCAGCTCGACGACGACCTGCGCCGACACTTCACTGCTCAGGGCTGGATACTGGATCAGCACGGTCGTCCCCTGCACCCCCACCATGACCAACTACTCGCCGATCCCCGCATCGGCCTGCCGACCGGGATCGGGTTCTTCCGCTACTACGGCGACAACCCGGTCGTCGACGTCGTCGTGACGTCGACGACCGGACGCGTTCTGCTCACCACCCGCGCCACCGCCGCGGGGACGATCCCAGCTCTGCCGGGCGGCTATGCGATTCCCGCGGACTTCGGGCGCACGCTGTCACGGTGGCGTGCGGGTGACCGGCTGCCCACGCTCGACGGCCTCATCGCCGCCGGTACGCGAAAACTGGCCGAGGAAACAGGACTGGTGATCTCCGGTGACGTGACTGTCACGATCGTGCGCGCGATTAGGCCGATCTCCTCACCACACACCATCAACGCGTGGACCACGACCTACACACTTCGTGTGGATCTACCCACGTCACCATCTCCGCTGACGACACGCCCTGCGGGCGCCTGGTTCAACGGCGATCAACTCCTCGAGCATGGGCTTCCGGGCCTATGGCCCGATCACCGAGCAGCCATTCGAGCCGCGATCGGCTGATCACGCTCGACTGCCGTCTGCAGGCCGAACGAATGGCGGAGTGCCCCCTCGGAGCTACGGGCGGGTTCTGACACACACCCGACGAGGTGCCGGACGACCAAGGAATTCCGCCGGCCTTGATGAATGCGGTAGATGCGGCCGGTGGGCAGGAGATTGCACTGCTGGACCGTCGTCCGGGGCGCGTTCCGAAGGCGCCGCTGGCCTATGATCCAACCACATACCCGAGCGGCAGAGGGCTGTGATGTCTCCACCGCTCGACCGGTGGTTCACGATCGTCGGATCTGCTCGAGTGCCGCGTCGACACGGCGGACGCGCTCCACGTCGGCCTGCGTCTCCTGATACCGGTAGCACGCCAGGCGAACCCGACCTGGTTCGTTGCGACCCGGACGGAGGCGCCAATTCGCCAGACCGGGGTTGTCGACAATGCACTCGAATTCGGCGGTCGGGTCTGCGGCATACCGGGCGACGGCGTTCCGGACCACCTCGGCGATCGACGGATTGGACAGGTCAGTGAACCCACCGACCTGTTCAAGAAGCTCGACCACGCTCGCGGCGTAGTCGAGGTCCACCTTCCGGCTTCCCTGGTGCCTACGCAATTTCATGAGACTCCTCCGTGCGGGGCGCTCCCGACAGCAGCTGTTCGTATTCGGTCAGCTGTGTCTTCGCGCGAGCGATCTCGGCGTCGTGGGCCTCCAAGACTCGGCGTGCCCAAACGTAGGGATCGTGGGCTGCACGCTCGGCGATCGGGCCGCGCTTCGTCCTCAGTTCTGCCAGGTAGTCACGAAGGTCGAGCACGGTCAACTCCCGCTCACTCATCTCGATCCGACCGCCTTTCCCAAGGTCGCTGACGACCTCCCACCGGCCGGAATCCAGGAGACGGCGCTCGAGCACACTATCCGTGTAGTACGCCAGTGCGTCGCCGATCTGCTGGACAGTGGTTCGGTTGTCGTCGTCCAGCGGGAACGTCGCAACAGGTTCCGGGTGTCCCATCTCGAGATGCGCCGTGCCGACAAGGCCGTATTTGAACCCAATTGGCAAGAATTCTGCGGTCATCGGAGCTTCTTTCCTCGTGTTTCGCGGTGGCGACCGTCTCTTGCTGGACGCACCGATGTCGGTCGGGGGCGGCACCGGGGCAGTTGTGGCCGCGCCAGCTCAGTCGAGCAAGTGCCGTTCTTCTCCGCGAAAAACGATGCGTGGCCGTTCAAACCTCGGTACGGCTCAACACGATTTCGCAACGAATGCGGGAAGCTCATCCGTCACCTCGTTGATGGGGATCCAAGCGTCTGGACCGTCCGGTCCGCTCTGCATGTCAGTACGACTACGGGATCCGAGCCGCTTATATGACTTCGGATGTACCCAAAGGCCGATCCCACCGTCCAAATGGAACACGATCGCGCCCGGAATCTCGTCCGACTCGTTCGGAACCCGGTACGTCGGCACCGCGGCAGCCTTGACCCAGAGGTAGCCCTCCTCGTCGTGTGCGAGGACGAACGTCCTGAGCTGCGCGATATCGGTAACGGGGATCCAGCCCCAGCTGCCCGGTTGGTGGAGGACGGCTTCGACCCTCGGCGGACATGCCATCCAGGCAGGTCAGAGGTCCTCGCGTGACGGCGTGGCTCAGGTTTGGTCATGTCAAGGTCTCCTGGGAGGGGTGACGTGAGAGAACTGCCAAGCGGTCGCGAGCGTCCTCGAGTGAGTCTTGCCTGAGGATATCGCCCCGGCATTCTGGCCCTATTGGCGTTGCAGGAGATGCATGTACCCGCGGCAGCGGTGACATCGCAGATGGCTGTCGTGGCGGCCTGAGACAGTGGGACGTCGGGCAGCCCGTGTGCTCTCCACCGCGACGTCGTCCATGCCTACCCCGCGGCCGCTCCTGCGGCCGCCGCACATCTGCTGAACTCCCCCGCCCTCGGAGTTCCTCGACGTCCCGCCACCGCCAGGCCAGACGGTTGATCAACTGGCCACCACGCTCCGGCCGGTATTCCCGGCTCCGGGTCACGCGACGGCTGTCGACCTGCATGCCCCGATAAGAGCCGTTACCAGGAACGCGTGCCTGCCTCGGACCACGCGCCGGCGGTAGGCGACACTCGAACGATGGCGGTGGTACACGACATCGGGGCCCGACGGCGCCTGGCTGCGGCGAGGACGCCACCGGAGATCGCCGACTCGGACATCGGAGAAGAGCTCAGGGAACTCGAAGAGGTCTCCCGCGAGCTCGAGATGTTCACCCTGTCGGTCAACACCCGGCTCGCCTACGACAAGGCCTGGCGTTCCTTCCAGGGTTTCTGCGACGCGTATTCGCTCGACGCCTTGCCCGCCCATCCCGAGGTCGTGCGATGGTATGTCGCGTGGATGTCGACACAGGTGGATGACTGGGGACTTCCCCGCTTCGCGGTCTCGACCATCCGTCAGCATCTCGCGGGAATCGCGGACCGGCACCTCCGTGAATGGTTCCTGGATCCGACCAGGCACCGAGGCGTCAGCGACCTCGTCCGCGGACTCGAAAAGCGCCGGGCCACCCGGCCCGCCCGCAAAAGGCCGCTCGTTCTCGCCGCGGTCGTGCGCATCATCGAGATGATGTCACACGCCGTATACCCCGCGGGTATCTCGGCGGCCCGCGACACGCTGGCACTCTGGCTAGGCTTCGCCGGAGCACTGCGGCGTAGCGAGGCCGCAGCGCTACAGCTAAATAGCCTCGAATTGCATGTCATCGACGGTATCCACGTGCGGATCGGCCAGTCGAAGGCGGACCAGGCCAACGTCCTGCCCGACGTCGTCGTGCTTCCTTTCGGCACGGCGCCCCGCACCTGCGCGCCGTGTGCGGTGCATCGCTGGGTCGTTCTGGTGCGGGCTTCAGGCATCGCCGATGCCCGCACCCGACGGCGACAGTGCATGCGCTCGTTGTACGACTACCAGCTCGACGAGCATGTCTGCGGTGCTGGTGGGAGCACGGGACTGATCAGCGGCACAGACCTCGCCTCATCCGGTCCGTTGCTGCGGGCGACCTACCGCAACCGGCGCGACGCGCGTGTTCACGAGTCCGGCGTCAGCGGCGACGCACTGCACACGATGCTGCTCACGCGCATGGCCGAAGCAGGGATGGACCCGACGGACTACGGCTTTCACAGCCTGCGGGCGGGCCACGTCACACAGGCGCGGCGCAACGGCGCCTCCACGGAGGAGATCATGCGAGCCGGCCGCTGGCAGAAAGCAGACACGGTCGATGTCTACGACAGGGAGTACAACCCCATCGCACGCAACAGCGTCATGCGCCTGGGTCTGTAGCGCCGCTGTCGGCCGGGTCGTCGTTTCTCTCTTCGGCCACTCGGGCATCGATCGCGTCCCTGAGCCGTGGCTCGAGCATGATTTGTGTATCGCCAGCTGTGATCGTCTGGATGGTCAGCATGATGCGCTGCACTTCGAGGCGGTCTTTCTCCCAGTTGCTCAGTGCCTGAGCCAGCTCGACGCGGTACCGCGCTAGAAGTGCCGCCGTGTCGAGGGCACCCGCCTCACTGTAGAGAAGCGGGAGGGGAACATCGAGCGCCTGGGCGATCGCGACGGCTTCGTCGAGCCTCACCGTGCGCGTCCCCTGTTCGACGCGGGTGACGGCGGTCGGGTCAAGGTTCGAACCGAGAATCTCGGAGCTTCGCCTGGCCACCTCAGCCTGGCTGAGCCCTAAGCGTTCGCGTTCCCGCCGCAGGTTGCGCGCGAAGAGATCACCGGGCAATGGGTTCATGGTGGACTGCAAGCTCCTGATCAGCTGTACGGGCCAACGGCGCAACCCAGCCCTTCGCAGGCCGAGGGACAATGTCGCGCTCAAACGATACACAGGTCTCCTGGCGACCACCACACGTCGTACGCGTGGCCGACTCCCTGTTGACCCCAGCCTGTCCGCCCCCCGCTGTGTCCACCAGCGCTATCGAGTGCGTATCTAACCTTTCTATCAGTCAGCACTGGAATACGATACATTGGTCAATGGGGAGCACGCGCACCCGAGAGCCACTGAGTCGGGAAGACCGCACCCCTCGCGCGTGAGGTCGGAGGTCAGAGAGAAAGTGCGCATGACGAAGATTCACGAGACGGCGGACATCACCCTGTCAGATCTGCCCACGGCGGCATGGGACCTGACGAGCTTCCTGGAGAACGCCAAGTCTCAGGTACAGACCTGGGGAGGGCTTGGGCTCATGCTGCTGGGCGTAGTCGGCCTTGTGTGGGGTGGCGTACTACTGATCAGGAAGCTGATGGCCAATCCGCAGACTAGTGGCCATCAAACGAGTTGGGTCACCATCGCCTTGCTCATCGTCGTCGGGGGCGCGATCGCCGGCGGTGGCTGGGAGCTGATCTCCACCGTCGGGTCTGGCGGGCAAAAGACGATCGAGGAGCTCGGCGGTGGCACCGTGATCATTCAGGCGACAGGCCCTGATGCAACTCCCCAAGTCTTTCAGTGAGCGGCAGCAGCACCTTGTACACGACCACGCCCCAACAGATCGCATCGGGTTGTCGCGGCCGGGGCGCGCTAGCCGCTCGGGAGCACCAGGCATCAATCGGAGTTGACCACGCACTGACCAGGAACTGACATGCGGCTCAGGAACGCGACACTGACTATCAGCCAGAGGCTGAAACTCGACTCGCACCACGCGATCGAACGTTTCGGCGTGTTCGTCACCCTCTTCGCCCTGGCCGGAGTCCTCGTGATTGGCGGCGCGGGGATCTCTGCCCTGCAAGCGGGCAACGACTCCATGGCACGCACTGCGCTCTACACCTCGCAGTACACAACGTCGAAAACCTCACTGAAGGGCGACGTCGACGGGATTTACGGCAACCTGCATCGCGACAAGGTGTTCGTGATGATGCACTTCCCCACCACGGCTCGAATCTCCTACAACGCCGCCGACTACCGTGCGTTCCTCTTGGGATCGGACGACGACCTCCGGAACGAGGCCGTCAGCACCGCGGGCATCAAAGGTTCCTTCCATGTGTACGGCTCCACCGGATACATCGGTGTCATGCTCGAGGCTGCGACACCCTTCGAATCGCAAGTGCTTAACCTGACGATCCGAGCGAACACGGAACTGACGCACGACGAGCGTCAGCGTGCCCCTGCGACGGTGGACGAGTTGGCCGACGACACGAGCTTCCGCCGGTATGACCAATGGCGGATCTTCATCAACCCAGGGGCAAGCGGGATGACCACGATCCCGTCCCTTGACGCCACAAGAATCGACCCCGCGCGGGCGTTCTACGACATCATCCTCAAGGCAGAGGAGCAGCGAGTCCGCGGCACGCTCGATCAGAAACTTCTCGAGATGCGCTCGACCTTGGCCCAGGTCCAGGCTTACACCGCAGATCTCAAGACCACCACAGTGGATGGTCTGTTCCTGCAACCGCCGACCATGCCTGCCGCAATCGCTGGGGATCGAGTCACCGGGGTGACGGCGGCCGAGGCGAAGAACGGAGCTTCCACGCTGACGCTCGCAACTGGTCACACAGTGCCCGGCGGGTTCGACTTCGACTGGCGACCAGGCAACGTCCTCGATGGCTACCTGAATCGCGTGGTGCCCGAAAGACAAAGCTACGTCGAGTTCTTGGCCGAGAAGCGCTCCGAAGTCACCGACGGCACAACCCGCCAGATCTCAGAGATGCGATGGACGCTCTCGGATGGCTCGGATCTCAAGCGCGACCACCGCGGCACCGACGTGACGTTGCGCCCCCTCACGACCGTGATGAACAACCTGTCCCAGGCATATCTGGACTACGCGAAGAGCAAAGCGACCTATCAGTCGCAACTGCTGCTCGACCTGCTTCGTCTCGAGGTGAAGCTTCGTGACGTGCGGTCCAACACATCCACCCGCGACGACGCCGGTTTTCTGGCGAGCCTCTACTGAGGCCGTCGTACAGGCCTGCTGACTGAGTGCGCCGGAGAACGGAAGGACATCATGACCACCGACCGACCGGACGCGGCAAACACCTCCGGCGCATCGGCGTCCCGGTCACCAGCGCACTACGCTAACCGTCACGTGCTGAACGGACCATCCACGCCAGAGCCCTTCGGCAGCACGGGCACGGGAGGTCCGACCGCGAACCTGACACAAGCCGGGCTAGATGGTGCGGGGCAGGCAGTTGGCCAGGCCATCGAAGGCACCGGCGACAGCAGGGCCCGTCGGTATGCGGGCCGGGCTGTCGCCGGTGCCGCCAGTGGTGCGGCGTTGGGTGATCCGCACGCCGCAGCGATCGGCGCCGCTAAGGAAGCAGGCCTGGCGATCGCTCACGACGCCGCAGGCCACACCGGCGCTGAGCGCGAGACTCCTCACCTGGGGGCAGGAGGCACGAGCCGCGAACGCGGTCACTCGAGCGACCAGAATGACGCGAAACCGACGACGGCGAAGGCTATCGTCGCCGGCGGGTCCGTGGCGGCAGCACCCCAGGCAATGGCGATCGTCATGCTCACGGCCCTGCTCAACTGGCTGAAGTCCATGTTCTTCGCGTTTGTGGCGATGGTCCTCAACATGGCAGCCTGGCTGTACGGGCTCATAGCCACGGCCCTCAAGGCACTGGTACACATCATCATCGCCCCTTTCCTCGCTATCGGCGGGTTCCTGGCCAACGCGGTTGGTGCTGCACTCGGTGTCAGCGTCGCGGCGGCTGTCGCCCCAGTGGCAGCGGTGATCTCCGGATTAGCCGCCACAGTGGCGGTCATCGCCGTGGCGGGAACAATGGCTGGCGTCCTTTCCAACACCGCGCTCACCGATGACGGACAACAGGACACTCGCGACGCACGCTGTGCGGTCGAGACGTTGGGTGGCGGCGACGGCGCGATCGTTCCCGCAACCACGGAAGCGAACGCGAAGACCGTCTACTCGGTGCTGAGCACCTGGGGAATGCCGAAAGAGAACATCGCGGGAATCCTGGGCAACTGGTCACAAGAGTCCGGTGTGGACCCGACCAGTGTGGAATCCATCTTCACTGAGCCGTACAGGATCGGCCCGCGTAAGCAGGCGGCCTGGGACGGAGGATTCACCCACATTCCAGGGCAGGCACACGGTGGCATCGGCCTCGGCCAATGGTCCAACGGCCGCACGACGATGCTGCTCGACTACGCCGGCGCCAGGAAGAAAGACTGGTACACCATTGAGACCCAGCTGGCGTTCATGGTCGAAGGCGACAATCCCGGTGACGTACAGGTCTTCAAAGACATGGTCACGACCTCACAGGGGTCTCCGAGCGCAGCGGCGTACCACTTCCACAACAGATGGGAGCGCTCGGCGGACAACGCCTCGAAGATGGCCGAACGAGCCCGCGATGCTGAGCGGTGGTTCGCGAGCATGAGCGGCTGGACGGTCGACAAGTCCGTTGTCGGTGACACCAAGACCATCGTCGGCGACCTTGTCGACACTGCCCGCGGCGGCGCCCGCAGCCTGTCCCACAGCTGTTCGCACCATGGGGACGGCGAAGGCGGGGGCGGATCAGGCACGCCACCCGCGGGCGGCATGACCGAGCAGGAGGCCCACGCGCTGATCGATTTGTTCAATCAGGAGGGCGACAAGTTTCTCGACGCCCGCTACGGAGAAAACGGCGGGCCCGGGTCGTGCGGAAGCAATCACGCCATGAACTGCGTCTCCTTCTCGACCTACTTCGTGAACAAGTACACGACGCTGCAGACTTATCCCTCAGGTGACGGCATTCGGACCGCCTACACGATCGCCGAGCGCATGGGCAAGGCCACGTCCTCAGCCCCCGCGCCCTACTCCGTGGGGTCCGGTCCGGGCACCGGCCCTGCGGGCCACACCCTGGTGGTGCTCGGTGTCCGGGGTGACCAGCTCGTCATCGGTGAGGCCGGGTATTGCGCGTTCATGGGCAGGGTCCGAGTCGCCAGCGCGGCGGACATGGCCGCACAAGGCTGGAAGTTCGTGGACATGTCCGACGCAATGTTGCCTCCCGACCAGATCAAGACAGCGTGACGGACGTACACGAGGAGTGTTCGACGTGAAGAGATTCGCCCAGCAGGTTGAGGACGACCCTGATCGGCAAGACCGTGGTCGTGAAGGGTCGCCCGGCTCCGCGCTGCGAGAGACGAGACAGCCCGCCGCTCACCGGCGGCACGGCAAGGTCACCGGAGCCCAGCTCGAGGCACGATTCACCACCTGGCGCAACCGCCGGCGTGACCGCCGGGAAACCCGTCTATCAGCGAGCGCGGGAACGCCGAAGCGCAGGTTCACTGTCCTCGTGAGCCTGGGGATCCTCGCAGTAGTCCTGGCCGCCTCCATCGCAAGCCATCGTCTCGACGCTGCGCGAGCGGCTAATGACTCGACGATCGCAGCACAAGAGGGACAGCTGTCCGACCTGCTGGCCGGGTCGAGAGACGCGGACTCCCGGAGAATGATCTCAGCCGCCGTCTCCGCAGCCGCAATCGACGCCGAGAAGGTCAGGGCTGCCCAGCAGGCTTACGCCACGCTGTACCACCGGGCGAGCACAGAGCCACCGACCAACAATGGCGTACCGACCGAAGCCTCCGAGGCTACCGCCGAACACCGCAAGATCCTGGCCCCCTTGTTCAGCAGGAAAACCTATCTGGTCGAGGACGAGAACGCCTACCGCTGGCAGAACGTGCTGCCCTTTGACCCGGACACGGAGATCGATCCTCGCTTCCCGTGGTACGTCCGCTACGTCGGCTCGACGGCAGCCAAACCGGACACGTACGCCTGGGCAGTAGAGGCCGTGACGCCGGATCGTCCGCCGGGGCATTCTCAAGACCCGACAGCTACAGCGAAAGTCGTGTGGCTCTGCAAGGACACCCAGACCGGGGCCGTCCTTGCCTGGGCGCGTGCGACCTACGACTATCGAGGCACAAGCGGGGCATTCGACCACCTGGAGATCGGGTTGTCGGCCGTGGGCGCGGCACAGCAGTACCCATCGGGCCAGACTCCGCAAGCATCCTCTATTCCGGAGCTGGAAGGCCCGCGCAGTCTGCCGGGCGTCGAGCGAGGTGGCCGGTGAAGTCTCGTGTGGCACGACCGTCGTCGAACGCCACGGAGCGACGGTGGTTGGGCAGACGACGATGCGTGCGGCGCCATGCCGGCGTCATCACGATGACGATGCTTCTCACGTTGTTCGCAGGCGGGACGACGATGACGTGGGCTGCACACCAGACCGTCCTGGACCGGCAGAACGCGAAGATCGCTGAGCTCGGAAGCCGCCTCGGAGCCACGCGCCAGGAGCACGCCGGAAGAGCCGAGCGGGACCTTCTGCAGTCCCTCGGGATCAGCGCCCACAGGACAGACAGTGATACACGAAGGCTCACCGCCCTCGTCAAAACGGCGATGACCTGGGACTCAGGTCCCGGCTACGAGCACGCCCGCGCCTCGCTCATGACGAGGTTCGGCCTCAAGGACGACTCTCTCTTCCTGCGGGAGTTCATGCCCCCTGCTCGATACAACCACGATGCATCCGGCAAGAGGTACTACTACATCGACGCTCAGGGCCTCAACTCATCGGTCCGGGAGGCACCGGACATCAACGTGGTCAGCGCCCTCGGCGGTGTGTACACCTACGTTGTACTGGCCGACGTAGACGTCACCTCGGATGCGATCCAGCAGAACAACACCAGTCCCGCTCGAGTCACTGCCACACGCCGGGTACCGATCTTCGCGACGATCGACGCGCAGGGTGAGGTCACGAACCTCTCGGCGGTCTCCGCTCAGGGAGCGACTCGTCGTTCACGGTAATACGAGCACTCTATCGAGTCATCCTATTGATAGAGTGGAGTGACTGAGCAGAGAACCAGCGGACGGCTGGGCACCGAGGTCGACACTACGCAGTTGCCCGAGGGCGTCGGATGGAGAGCGTGCGATAGGACGTTCTGCGGGTGGTTCGCCCACCGTGGTGCCCGATCGATGGCGACACGACATGTGCCTCGAGCGGGCTCACCTCCACGTGCGAGCTGAGGAGCATCGCGATGTGCCGATGCGTCTCGTACGCGTTGGCGGGATCGAATGCTGTGACGGGCGACGTGACACAACGACGAGACGAAGGATCACACCATGATGGCGTCCCGCACTCCGAAGACCACCAACGTTGTCGACGCGGACGCGACGGATCCAGACTCGT
This sequence comes from Amycolatopsis sp. TNS106, assembly GCF_019330265.1. NCBI lineage: Bacteria > Bacillati > Actinomycetota > Actinomycetes > Pseudonocardiales > Pseudonocardiaceae > Amycolatopsis > Amycolatopsis sp. TNS106. The sequence goes on from NZ_CP024972.1 coordinate 2,328,204, forward strand.
CGAGACAGGGGGCCCGCTCGACCGCGCGCACTCGGTTTGCATCTCTCCGCGGAGCTCGCGGCCGCAGGATTCCAAGGTCGCACGGTGGCCCGGTCCTCGTCACGGCCCTCATTCTGTTCTATCGCGGCATCACCCTGGTCGCCGACTTCCTACTTGCGTGCATCACTGCGACCGTCGTCATCCCGACGCTCGCCGCATGGTTGCATCAACAGTCCGGCGCACCACGCGGTTCGCTGACGATGACCGGTGCGATCGCTCTGTGGATCATGCCATTGTTCTTTCTAGTCGTCATCCTGGCCGCCGGTGAGATCGCCGCCATGCGTGCCTTGTGGCATTGGGGGACGCGGAAGATTCACAAGGTTCGCGTCGGTCGCGCCGCAGCGTTGCGGTCCATTGCGGGCCCACCGTCAGCTTCCCGGGCTCACCACACGACCGCGACGGTCGCCAACCGACGGAGCAAGTGATGAGGACTGCTGGTCTGCCGATGGCCGACGCGTGGGCCGACCGCGCACGACGCGACCACGGCACGAAGACCTATCACCACGAGAAGCTCACCGCTGAGATCGGAGTACTCGTCGAATCCGTTGAGCTGCAGCACCGAGCACTGGAGGAGAACTACCGACCCTACCTTCATGTAAGCGGAGAGTTGCGCTCAGTCGCCTTCGTCGACGTATTGCCGTTCGGCATCACGGAGGTCGTCTACTCCCCTGGCCGAGGTGAGAAGGTCGACGCCTTCTACGAGTTCGATGATCAGCAATTGATCGTCCTGGCTCGCAAAGGCTACTTCGGCCGTGCTTTCCGGGTGCCGGAGCAGATCATCGGCATCGAGTGGGAACTTCCCGCCACCGTGAACACACTCATTGTGGCGCCGCCGGACGGCGATGCCGGCGCTCCGGTGATCTTCACCCAGGTCCACCACATCGCCCAGCTGGAGATCGACGCAGACACATCGGGCTACGACCTCACCGACTACTTCGCCGATCACTCCACATCGGTGAAAGCCCAGGCCGATTCCGTTGCCGCCGAACCGTCGCCGGGGCCGGAAGCGTCGAGTTCCCTGTTCACCGACAACGAACTCGGCTTGACTCACCAAGGTGAACGGCCTCGCTCCGGCACTCAGCACGATATGCCGACCGGCACCGTGGCAAGCCATCTCCGGCGGGTCGAGTCGGAGGTCTCGGCCGAGCGTGCGAAGTACCGCGCAGAGCGGGCGCGAACCGTGGGTACACCGGAGTTCCTCTATCACGAGCACGTAGCCCGCGCCTTGCAGACCACCACTGTCCCACCCACAGCACTCGACCAGGAACGCGATCGTGACTCCCAAGCACACGCCAAGACAGCACAGGGGGGAACGAAACCACCAGAAGCCGGCGACGAGGGAGGACCCGCCAGTGAGCGTTTCGACGACCTCGACACCGCTGAGCACGACGATTTCATTCCGGGATCCTGAAACCACCGCGAGATAGCGACGGTGGAGTCCGAGAGCGGGTGACCTCTGATGACCTTGCGGGCATCGATCGTGATCGTGAACGAGTTCAGTGTGCCGCTGCCGGAGGGAAAGGGGACACGCGGCGCCACCCCCGGGCACTACATCACCCGGTACATGGCCCGCGAGCAGGCCACCGAGCCCCTAGCCCCCATTCACCGCCAGCGCACCGATGACTTTCTGGAACGCTACGCGGCCCGTGACGAACTCGTCCGGCGGGCCATGTCCTCCCACGTCGAGCTCGGGCCACGACTGCGCCGGACACACGGTGACGGTGGTCTCGCTTTTGGCTACGGGTCAGTCTCACTGTCGCACGACGATCTGCACGCCGCGTCCAGAGACATCCAGAAGCGATTCAACAGTGGGAAGACCGTTCTCAAAACGGTGATCTCCTTCGACGAGGCATACCTGAAGAGCCGGCGCATCCTCAGCACCGACTTCCACTGCACCACGCGCGGCGCCTACCGCGGACATGTCGATCAGATGAAACTGCGAATGTCGATCATGCATGGCTTGGACCGCATGGCCAGCGGAACGAACGGCTTCGACGACCTGCGCTATGTCGGCGTCATCCAGGTCGACACCAGCCATGTACACTGCCATCTGGCCATGATCGACGCCGGGAATGGCTCGCGCGCAAGGGACGGCACGCAGCGCGGCAAGCTACTAACCTGTCACAAGTCGCGCTTGCGCCGCGGAATCGACGCCTGGCTTGAGGAAAAGCAGGCCGCGCACCACCTGTCCAGTGCCGTGGGCTACGACCACCGCAATGTCACCACCTTCATCAAACGCTGGGCCCACGAGCGCATCAGCGCCGAGTCACTTCCCCAGTTTCTTGTGGCATGCCTACCCGCCGAGCGACACCTTTGGCGAACTGGCACGCACGACCCGCGTATGCGCAAGCCCGACCGGCTGCTCACAACGATGGTGTCCCAGCACCTGGCACGCCCCGGATCCCCCATGCCCGCGGCGATGCAACGGATCATCGAGCACGCCAACCTGCGGCGGGAGCGGGAGAATCTCGCCGACCACGACTGGCAGCGGCGTGTTGAGCAAAGCCGGGCCCGGATAGTGACACAGGCCGTCGACGCCGTGTACCAAATGCTGCGCACCCTTCCTGAGGCCGAACTCCGGGTTCGTACCCCAGTTCTGGATGTCATGGGTCTGGACTACTCCCAGATGGCCGCGCTCGCGGCGGGCACGCGGCCGGAACACGACACCTCACGCACCGGGGTCGATCTGCTGACATTCGGTCTCCGGCTACGCGGTTGCGCGGCACGACTGGGCCATCATCTGGACCAGGCCCGCGTCTATGAGGACGTGGCCCGCCAGTGGGAGCAAGCGGAAAAGTCTTTCGCAGCCATGGAGGATTCACGGCCACTCTACGATTTCTACCGCTTCGAGGAGCATTACCACCGCCAGTTGGTGCGCAAGTATCGCCACATCCTGCCGTTCACCGTGGACACCACACCATGGCGTGAGCAGCAGCACCGGATCGCTGTCTATGATCGACGGCTGCATTCCCTCAAGACGTTGCGGGACGACTCCTCGCTGTCGCAGTTGGACGACCCCGTCCTGGCCGAACAGCTCGGCCGCGAGATCCACGGCCAGCCGGGCGGACGACTCCTCCTCGATGGCTCGGCCGGACGAGCCGTCCTCGACGCCCGTATCGCGACAATCAGGAAACTTCGCGACGAGAGTGTGGATTCTCTGCGCTCGGAGCTGTTCTCAGCGGGCCTGGACCTCCGTACCGGATCCGGAGCCGACGAGCTCACCACCCATATCGAGACCTCGGCCGACCCCGTACACGAGTTTGACCAGGTCAAGGCTTTGGACCTGCACCACCTCGGACACGACTTCATCAGCGACGTCCCGATCGGCCCACAAGCGCATCGGACATTCACCAGGGCCGCGGCCGAACGCCGCCGCCTACTTCTTGCGGCGATCGCCTACCTCGATGATTCCGGCCAGCCCGAGGCGATCAGCGACCTCCCCGTGACCGATGTCGCCGCCATGACGCGGTTATCGCGTGAGCTGCACGCTGCAGCCGGTACCTCAGGGACACTGCTGCTGCGGTCGAAGCCAACCCGGGCGAGCGCCCAGTCCGGTCCTACATCGCCCAAGCCCCGATCAAGCACCGTGTCCTTGGATACAGGGTTGGCGGCCCTGGTCCACGAACAGATCGCCACGACCGTGATCAACGCCGAACCAGAGCACCTCCACCAAACCGACACTGCCGCCCTATCAGACGTATCCAATCCCATTCGATAGCGCTATCGATAGCTTGCCGATAGAGCGATACATCACTAATGTGGGTGGAGTTCGGCGGAAAACACAGGTCCACTCCGGACATTGCCGACACCGAGGACCGGCCTGCCGCAAGGATGCCGGGATGACGAAAGGCGCGATCATGGCACAGCTGAAGGGCAAGGGCGCAATGACCGGAGTCAACCTCATCGCGAAGGTCTACGACAGTGCCAAGACGAAGGACGGCACGACTCACTTCATCGACGTTCAGGTCGACGGACGAGATCATCGAGGGCCGGGCCAGACGAATCTGCACCTGAAATCGGAACGAACGACCACCGAGGACGGCACAGTTCGTTACGAGAACCAAGCACCGTACTCCGCCAGCCAGCTTCAGGAGATCAAGAACGCCGCGGGCCCCAAGCAATGGCCGCTGCTCAGCAGGAAAGACGGACAGCGGATCGGAACCATGTACAGCTTCAAAGGAGACGTGATGCCCGCGGCGCGCGGCTCCGGGCTCGTGGTCAACACCAAGTCGGTCGGCTCTTCCGAATTCAAGGTCGACGCCACCACCCTGGATCACCAGCACGACTGCATGCGCGCTGCCCGCCGAACACCTACCGGGACTACCCTGGTCACTCCCCCAGGCTCCCAGCACGGTGCCGCCCTCGAGCCAATGGCCGACGTAGGTGAGCCCACCGTCGGCTAGGGCGCCCGGAGTTCCACCGCCAAGGGCCCCGGAGGATCACTCCGGGGCCCTTGGCACATCGTGACCACGACGTTCCACGCGCCCGAGGGGCCGCCGCCCGCCGGCAAACCCCAGTCACGGGCGCACATCAGCTCACGGTATGCGGTGTTCCGCCACCGACAGCTACCGCCCTTCAGCTTTCCCGCACCGCGGGCCGCGATTGGAGACCCAAATGAGCTCTCACAGCACCAGCGTTCAGCACCTCCACCGATACCGCCCCATCACCTCGCCTCTCTGGCGCCGCGCGAGCGCACTTCTCGTCGGTACCGTCGCGATGGGATTCGGCGTCTCGCTCCTGCTGGCAAGCAGGATCGGCATGCTCCCCATCGACGTACTGCACCTGGGAGCAGCCCACGCTCTCGGATCGACAATCGGTGGCGGAGTCATCGCCGTACAGTCTGTCCTGCTGATGGGCTGTCTCGTCCTCAGGATCCGACCTGGCCTGGGCACCGTCGTGGCGTTCGTCGTGCCTGCGCTGATCATCGACATTCTCCGGCCGCACGTCTGGCACGTTGACGCATTCGCGCTGCAGATAGCGCTCTTCGTTGCCGGCGGGGTGCTGTTCTGTGTCGGGGCGGCCAGCTACCTCGCCGCAGATCTCGGCCGCATCCCGCGCGACGCACTGATGCTGGCATGGCTGCGCGGCGCTCCGCCCACCGGGCGCGGACGGCAGATCGCCTGCGTCCGCGTCGGCATCGACATCGCCTGCGCCACCGCCGGGACGATCCTGCTCGGGGCGGACCTCGCAATCGGCTCCGGTGTCCTGGGTCTGGGCACCGCAGTCCTGGCTTTGGGCTGCGGACCGCTCATCGCCGTGTTCTGGCCCCGCATCGCCCGGTTCGTGGGATCGCCTCACACGACGGGCCAGGCATGCACCTCCGGCCATACTAAAACCACCGGCCACCGTGCCTCCGGTGAAGCTGCGCGGACCCTCACACCGGACGGTGACTGAGGCGCACATCGTGTTCGTTTCAGCTTGCCTTGGCCGGAGGTGCCCTGCAGCATGTTCCCCGACGCACATCTCAACGAGCTCTATCCGCGTCTGGCCGAGCTTTCGACGCCACTGGCCAGGACCCGGCGGCTCATCGTGGGTCGCGAGCGCGAGACGCTGCAGCTGAAGGCCGCTCTGAGCCGTCCCGAGTTATGTAATGCCCTCCTGTTGGCCGAGGCCGGCACGGGCAAGACAGCACTCGTCCACGCGACCATGCTCGCTGACACCAGCCGCCTCTATCTTGAGATCGACTTGGCACGTATGAGTTCGGCGGCCGGTGACGGCGAGCTGATGGCGGCGGTGCTCAAGAGTTTCTTCGACGAGGCCGAGGCCTTCGTCGCTTCCGAGAACCAGGAGCTGGTCATCTTCATCGACGAGTTCCATCAGCTCATCCAGCTCTCCGCCGCGGCCGCCGAAGCCATCAAGCCTGTGCTGGCGGCCTCGGGTACACGAGGCATTCGCATCGTCGCGGCAACGACGTATGAAGAGTTCCACAGGCATATCGCGGCCAACCAACCCCTCGTCGAACGCCTACAGCGGATCAATCTCAGTCCCCCCGATCAGGACACGACGGTCCGGATCCTTCAGGGCATGGCCGAGCAATATGGCGTCGCCGCCCAGTTTCAAGACACCCACCTCTACCGGCAGATTTACGACTACACGCAGCGCTACATTCCCGCGAGCGCGCAGCCGCGCAAGGCGATCCTCGTTCTTGACTCGATGATTGGCTGGCATCGGCTGACACTCCGCCCACTCGACCACGCATTGCTCGCGGATGTTCTGATGGAGTCGCTGAACGTCAATGTAGCGGTCAAAGTAGACGCCTCCCAGATCAAGGAACAGCTCGACGCGACGGTGCTCAGCCAGGACTGGGCGACACGTGCGGTCGCGCGGCGGCTGCAGCTATCGGTGGCCGGCCTCAATGACAAAGGGCGACCAGAGGCGAGCTTCCTTTTCACAGGCTCCACCGGAGTCGGCAAGGCAACCACATCCTCGACCCCAGTACCGGTGTACACGCCGGACGGTTCCGTTGCGTGGAAGGTAGCGGGTGCTCTGCGTCCCGGTGACTTCACGTTCAGCCGCCGGGGTACCCCTCAGGAAGTCCTTGCCGTCTTTCCGCAGGGGATACGCGACACGTTTCGTGTCACTCTCGACGACGGCCGCACGCTCGACGTGTCGGACGACCACCTATGGACGGCAGCATCCGGCGCCGAAAAGGAAACTGGGACCTGGTCCTGCTACCGCACAGCAGACTTGATCGACAAGGACCTGGTGACCCACGACCGAGACGGTCACGAGACACCGACCTACTTCATCCCTATGAACGAGGCCGTGCAGTGGCCCGTAGCGGCGCTCCCGGCCGAGCCGTACGTCGTGGGCTTCCTGCTGAGTACGGAGGCCGGGCACCACGGCACACCACATTCCCACCGCGTTCCCCTCCCCTGCCGCGGTCGCGGCCGGCTGCCCGGCCTATCCACGATCGCCGGGACGGCGTGGGACCGCAAGCGTATCCCGGCGACGTTCATGACAGCGTCAATCGACCAGCGCTGGCGGCTGGTCCGAGGCTTGTTCGACCTCGGCGGCAGCGGCGGTCACGCTGCCGAGCACGATCGAGTCCATATCTCCTACGCCGCCCCGTCGGCGGGCTTGGCCGCCGACATCCTGACCCTGCTGCGCTCGCTCGGCGTGCCCAGCAGGGTCCGCCGAGCGGCGCCGGCGGAGCGACACTCCACCCACGAGATGTACATCGTCGACGCGACGGCGAAAGAGGTCGACCTGCACCGATTCTTCTCTCGTGCCGAAGATCTGAGCCTCACCGCGAGCCCACGACCGGCCGACGCCCACCGTGGGTTGTCCGGCCAGCACGTCGGCATTCGCAGCATCACGAAGCTGGACCGCCGCGAACAGATGGTATGCATCTACGTCGACGACGACGAACACCTCTACCTCGCCGGCGACTTCGTGGTCACACACAACACCGAGCTCACCAAACAGTTGGCGGGCTTGCTATTCGGCGACGACGAACGCCATCTCATCCGATTCGACATGACCGAGTTCGCGACGGACGAATCGCTCACCGCCTTCCGATCCGAGCTCACGAGAAAAGTGTGGGATCGCTCGCACGCGGTGTTGCTCTTCGACGAGATCGAGAAAGCGTCCCCCATGGTCACGCGTGTGCTGATGCAGGTACTCGACGACGGCAGGCTGACCGACGATCACCATCGGGAGGTGAGTTTCTTGAACACCTACATCGTGCTCACGACCAACTCGGGCGCTGAGATCTATTCGACGATTGCCCACTACGCGGAAGACGATACCGGATCTGGGAAACAACTCGCGGAGTACGCGAAGCTCATCCGACGTTCGATCTCCGAGACTTCCGCGGACAACAGGTTCCCACCCGAACTACTCGGGCGTATCGACACCATCGTGCCGTTCCAGCCTTTGTCGAGGGCGACGCAGCAGAAGATCGTGCGCGGCAAACTGCGCACGCTGGTCCAGGACGTCCTGGCCAAACACAACATGCGTGTAACGATGGACCCGAAGGTGCTCCAGTACCTCGTCGACGACAAGGGCGACACCCACGCCGACGCCGGCGGGGCGCGGGCGGCCGTCGCGAGGATGACCGACGAGGTCACCACAGCCGTGGCAACGTTCATCAACGAGAACCCCTCAGCCCGGGGGCTTCGAGTCGACGTCGTCGGTGACCTGGTCAGCGACGACAAGAACCTGCTCAGCTCCGACGCGCACGTTGAGGTCAGCGCGATGCGCTGAGCCACGCCCGCCCGGCGATCGCCGCGACGAGATCCATCCCATTCATCATTCGTTGTATGTGCCAGCTATCAATAGATAGACTACTGATAGATAAGACGAGAGTTCTCGATCGAAGGGGGCAGCTGTGATGGGGATTCGGGGATCTGACGCGGCCTCCCACAGGAAGGACCGGAAGAAGCGGCCGGACGAGCTCCTCTCGTCGGTGGTCCGGGAAACTGCCGTACCGGCGGCGGTCGAGTTGCTGCGCCGGAACAAGCCTTTCGTCTTTCCCAGCGGCACGGCGTGGGTCGTGCTCATCCTCGCCGCTGCGGACATCGGAGGCTTGAGCAAACGCCACGGTCGGAACGAGGCCAAAGGTTCGATCATCGAACTCATCGGCTCGGATCAGATCAAGACTGTCGCAACGGCAGCGATGTTGAGGGACGAGATCTTCGGCATCATCCCCAGCGACGACACACTGGAGCGGATCTCCGAGTACGCACTCCTGACCAGCGCCGCGTACACCTGGGCTGTTGTGTGGCAGGATTCAAGCGACGGCTTGCTGATCGATCTCGCCGAGAGCGCCACCTTCGACCAAGCCAAGGCGGTATGCGCTGGTTCGCTCGAGCTGAAAGACGCAGTGGGCGCCCAGGCGTGGCGCGACCACAGTGGCGTGGCAGACGCCCCTGCCACCACGACCCCGGCACACGACGTCGGCGACGACTCCCACCACGATCCCGCCGATGATCCCGAGACGAGTCCAATCCCCGAGTCGGGGCTCAATGGTGAGGACGCTGAGAACCCCGACGGTCCGATCGAAGTGGAGCCCGACGAGGTAGCTTTCGGGGACACCGCCGGTCTCGCCGAGTTCGACGACGAGGACGGATCCGTCGGCAGCGACGAGGCTGTCACAGAGCACGACATGCATGGTGCGGCCTCGCTGGCCGATCAGGACGAGGCACGTGACACCATCGCCCGACGGTTTCTCTCCGAGGACCTCGACCTGACCGTACGGCTCGATGAGTTCAACACGACGTTCGCGATCGGCGCGCCGGTTGTGCAGATCGACATGCCGCACGGCACCACCGACTGGCTGAGTGACCAGGTGGCTTACCTCAGCCAGCAGGCAAACGCCGATCTCGCCCAACTGCGCGCGGCACACCAGGACGAACTGCGTCTCATGTTCGTCACCTTGACATCGGCGCACGTGGAACAGGTCATCCGGGATGTGGCCACGGACCGCGACGGCTCGCGCTACAAGGTGCTCAAAGACGATATCGACCAGGCTCACCTCGATCGATTGTCGGAGAAGGCCACCAGGGTCCAGGAGGCCAAGAGCCGGATCGTCAACGACTACGAGAAGCAGGCGGCCGCTCGCGGCCAAGAGGCCTCATTACACGCACAGACGCAGTTCATGGCACGCAACCGGGCGAAGATGGAACGAGAGCTCAGCGACGCGGTCAGCGAGGTCGACCGTGACCTGGAGAACGCCTACACCCATGACCTGCAGGAGCTCCTGCGTGTGCGCCGCTCAGACGCCAGCCTGAGAATGCAGATCGGCACCACCCGGATCTTCGAGGCGCTCACAGAGCGCCTCGAAGATTTCCGCGCAGTCGAGGAGAAGCGCCTCGCCCAGTGGCGGACCGACATCCTGCAGGTCGTCGACGACAACCGCAAGGCTGACATCGCGCACGCCGCTGCCCTGACAGAGCATCAGCGCAACGCCGACGAGATCGCACAGGTGCGCCGCGAGCAGGATGCGCTTCTCCAAGCACAGCGAAGCGAGCACGACGAGCGCGTCCGCCTGCTGGAGGGCCAGCAGGAGCGCGATCGCAGGGAGGCAGTGGCCAGCCTGCAGGTCCGCGACGCTGAGTGGCAACACAGCCTCGGACTCGAACGGGAGCGCACGAGGGCTCAGATTGCACGGGTCGCGGACCTGCTGCGCCAGCTGGAAACCGTCGAGAGCTCACAGAAACAACGCTTGGCCGAGCGAGTCACGCAGCTCAAGGACGACCACGCGGCTCACGTCCAGCAGCTGACACAAGCCTCAGCGATTCAGGGACGCACCACACGAATCCTCATCATCGTGATGGTGGCGATCGCGGTGCTGCTCGCGGTGGCGGGGTTCATAGCGGGCGCCGTCCTGGGCGGTTGACCGGAGCGTGACGTGCGTAGCGCCGTCGCCACGGTCGCCTCCTGGCACCTCGCCGAGGAACACGACGAACGACAACTCGACACCGCCCGAGGTGTGGCGAGAAGCGGGGAGTGAGACATGGCTATCAGCGACCGGCGGGCATCACACCCGAAAGCGAGCAACTGGGACAAGGTGTCGCGCCGGCCGTCCAGCGCCACCTTGACGAACAGGGACGTCTACGACGACCAGCAGCTCGACCGCGGCAAACTCCAGACCCGACGTTCCAGGAGACCTGGTCTGATCGCCGCCGCCGTCGCTGCTGTCCTCGCAGCTGCCGCGGTCTGGACAGTGTATTCGGTCGTCGCCTCCGCAGTCCTCTCCGCGGGCGCGACGATCACCGCCGGTTCGCGTGACCACAGCGGCACACCGAAGACCTACTACGTGGAAGAGAAGACGACCGGCGCCAACGGCACGGTGAGGCCGTGCTACCGGCCTCTGACAGAACGCGCTCTCCCCGACACCCGGTCGAAGTGCTATTCCACGCCTGGCGAGGTACCTGTTCCCGCTTGGTGGTCCCAGCAACGGAACAACGACGGCGGGAGCAACCCAGAGATCCCTGAGCGCGGTGCCCTGAGCGTGGGCGAGCAAATGGCCAGCGTCTCCCTGGTCAAGCTTGTCGTCACCCTCGGTTTTGGCTCCCTGGCCCTGATCATCGTCGCGACCTGGTTCTGGCGCCGTGTCGCCGCGGCGAACCTGATGAACACCACGGACGACATCAACCAATATCAAAACGACCAGCATATAGCGCTTCCCCAGGAGATCCAGCGTAAGTACGACTGGTTCCCGGACGCCGGCGCACACTCCGCCGTGCAGGTCAGCTCGATGATCAGTCACATGATGCTCCGGAACAAGGGACTGGGCACGGTGACGGTGTACCGGCGCGCGGAGACCGACATCCTCGATGAGGACGGAAGTGTCCTCTACTACGCCGGTGAGATCATGGAGGACTCCGCGGGAAATCCGATCACCACGTCAGAACCGATCATCGACGAGCGGTTCGGAGACGACCTGTTCGAGACGTCGGGCCTGCCCCGGGACAAGAACCTGCGCGATAAGTACGACACGACGCTGATCCCGTACAACCCCGGCGGGAAGCTCCACGACAAGCTCGGCACCCACGAGACCGTCGCCGATCTCATCAGGGCCGACTGGACCCTGCCGAAGTTTGAAGTCCAGCGACCGGCGGGTGCCTACATCGTGGACACCGCCCCGGTTAACACGATGGTTTTGGCCATCACCCGCGCAGGCAAGGGACAGACCTATATAGAGCCGTTGCTGGATATGTGGAGCAGGGAGATCAAGCCGTCGAACATGGTGGTCAACGATCCCAAAGGCGAACTGCTGGTGAAGAACTACGTCCCCCTGGTCACGCGCGGCTTCGAGCCCGTTCAGTTCAACCTCATCAACGCCATGAAGACCGACATCTACAACGTGCTCGGCCTGGCAGCCGAGGCTGCCCGCGAGGGTGATTCGACCAAGTGCGCACTGTACGTGGAGAACATCGCCGACGTGTTCTTCCCGCTCGACGGCGGCGAGGACCCGGTGTGGCCCAACGCTGCGAACAACGCCTTCAAACGCGCAGCCTACGGCCTCATCGACTTCTACCTGGAAGAAGAACGCGAACTGCGCGAGGTCGCCTCGTTGACCGGCATGGATCTGGAGACACTGGAGCAGCGTCTGGATGACATGTGGGGAAAGGTCTCTCTCTACAATTGTTATCAGCTCTTCGTTCAATTGACGTCGAAGAAACTCAGGAATCCCGCAGCGGAACTGGAGAAGCGAATCAAAGCCGGAGAGTTCGAGGACGACCTGTCACTACTGGAGGCCGAACAGGCAAAGGTCGCGGAGCAGGAGTTCTTGTGGGAAGGCCGCGCTGAGCAGGACATGCTGACACTGTTCTTCAACGCGACCGAGGCACTGCCGACGAACACGATGCGAACGCTGATCGGCAACGCCAACAACGCGCTACGTGCCATGGCAGGTGCCGAGAAGATGCTCGCCTCGGTTTATGGCATCGCGATCACGGCGATGTCATTCTTCACCGATCCCACGATCTCGACCCTGACATCCGGAAAACCGTCACAGAACACCGATCTGGGCGGGTTGAGCTTCCCCCGGCGCTTCGGCGTTCGCTTCGCGCCGAACTACCTCAAACGGGATCATCTCAAGGGCCTGCAGTCGGTGTGGTCGGCATACCAGGACCCGATGTTCTCCGCGTCCCTCGGCGCGGAGTTCGAGCACACCGACATCGTCACGACCGAGGGGTGGACACGCTACTACTTCAAGGGAAAGTTTCCAGCCGACGAAGCATGGATCAAACTCGAACTCGTCAACCCGCAGTCAAAGATGCTAGTGCGCGTATTCTTCTTCCACTTCAAGAAGAACTATCAGGTATCGCTCAACGGCCGGCACTACGTGATCGAGCCTGTCACGGGCAAGAAGGTCATCAAGAACGGCGTTCTACGCGAGGTGCGCCCCGTACGTGACGGCCGGACCGCAGACGAGAAAATCGTGTCGTTCGAGCCCGGGGACACGATGTACCCGCACACGCGGCTGGACTTCTCCGGCGGAGGGAACCCAGAGAAGGTCTCCGGTGAGGCCAGGGCAATCACCCGCACGACCGTACGGTATTCCGAGTCGCCCAAAGCTGTGTTTCTGGTGACCCCACCGCATCTGATGAAGTACGCGAAGCTGATCCTCATCTTGATCAAGCAGCTTGTCGACTTGAACTTCGACAAGAGCTACATGACCAAAAGTAGTCAGAAGCCGCTGTACAAGACACGATTCATGCTCGACGAACTAGGCAATCTGCAGTCGGAAGGGCACGGCATCGCCGGCTTCGCGACGATGCTCTCCATCGGACTGGGACAGGATCAGCAGTTCACGCTCGTTCTCCAGACCCTGCAGCAACTGCGCGATGTCTACGGCGAGAGTGTGGACAAAATCGTCCAGGGAAACACCTCCAACATCGTCTTTCTCAAGTCGACCGACGACTCCATGATCGAGCAGCTGGAAAAGATGAGCGGCCGAACACACCGGTCATACGTGGACTCCAAGCAGATCAGCAAGGACCTGGACAGGATCGTCGGCGGCAAGACCGAAGGGCGTGTCTCGTACACCATGAACACCAAGGATGAGCCGCTCATCTCCTACAACGACTTGGCGTTCCTCCCGCCGCGCAACTCGATCGTCTTTCGCGCCGGTGACGCTCCCGTGTGGAATCGCAACCAGACGATCCTGCCGATGTCATGGCGGCTGTTTCGGAACACGATCACCCACCCAGGACACGAGTACTCCCTGCAGACGATCCCCACGTTGTCGTCCGCCGTCGACTTCGACGTGCGCATGAACCAGCCTGACTTCGTGAAGATGCTGGACAAGCGGATGCGGCAGGCCGTCCGCGCTGCGGATGCCAAGACCCTCTACCAGCAGACCTACGGGTACAAGGACGTCGACATCGAGCGTCTCGATCCTGACGTCTACGCCGACGAGGTCATGGAAGTCATCACGATGATGACTGCGGTCGTCGACGATCGGGCACCGGACACCCCGGTGGTCGTCGATCCCGAGGAGTACGGGGCGACCATGATGTTCAGCGAAGACGACTTCGTCGACAACGTCCTGGTCGCCACGGAGCTCGCTGAACGCGCGGCGGCCAACAGCGTGCGGCAGCGCCGGATCTACGCCGAGGGAACCATCAGCAGGGAAATGCTAGTCAACCCGGACGGATCCGCGAAGATCAAGAGCCTCGACATCCAGTTCAGTGAGGCATACAAGTCTTGTCAGGTCGACCTCGAGCGGGACGAGGAGCACTTCACGGTCGGCCGGGACGGCGAGTTGCTCAGCGCTGATGGCACGAGGACTTACATCAGCCACGTGCGATCCGCTCAATTCCGGGACGCGGTCCACAAGATCAACGGCAAGATCCGGGATCCAGCAGCGCGGATCTACGCCGACGAGGACATCACCGCCGAGGATCTGCAGTCGCTGAGCACCGTGAGGATCCACACGGCCTTCTATCAGTATCTGGCATCCCTTCCGAGCTGGGAGTTGCTGGCCGACGGGGCGTTCGACCGGGCGATGGCGGTGGAGATGAGAGCAAACTAGTCGCCGGCGAACCGCGACACCCGCCAGATTCGGCTGTCGCGGCTCCTTGACGCCGCAGCCGGCCACCAGAATGACGACTTCAGTCATTCAATCACGTATCACTCTCCTATCGATAGACACGATATGCTACGTAGAGGGCTATCGGATCCAAGATTCACAGGAGGCTGGCACAGATGAAGAAGGCACACGGGCTGCGCAGGTACTTCTACGAGTACATCGTATTCAAGGCAGTCGAACAGGCCCGGCACCAGACAGGGCAGATCATCCCGATCTCGCAGGCCAAAGCCATCCGCCACCGCGTCGACGGGCTCCTGCGCGATCAGGGCACGACGATGGCCGATCCCCGCCTGACCGTGACTGACTGCCTCACCGCCATCGACCAGGCCTTCGCGGAGCGCGTACCCGGCTACGCACCCCAGTTCGGCGATCATAGCCCCGGCGATCAACGCTACCAGCGCTTGCAGGAGGAGTTCACACAGATCACCGGTGTCGGGGCCCGCGCGGATCCGACCTCCTCCCGGTTGCCGATCAGCCCCTACGACCCCGCCTGGTCAGAACGCGCCACGGTGAAGCGCGCGGGCACCGGTCTTGTCTACCTCACCGACGAGACGATCGCGCGGGTATCGGACGGCGAGGTGGACACGCTCGCCGACCCGAGGCGAGGGAACATGAAGCTGTGGCGCCTCGACGACGAGGGCGTTCCGCGCGAGGCCGGCCGGGCGATGACCGACGACGACGCGGCAGGGCTCACCGCACTCATGGACAAGATGAGCCGCCAGGAGTACGAGCAGATCCGAGAATGGGTCATCGACGGCGGGCGTGATCCGCAGACCGCCAGGGTCGACCGCAATCGGTTCATGTCTGCACGCGCGGTGCAGCGGTGTGCCGCGCTGCTCGATGAGCTCAAGTCCCAGGGTGTGGCCTACACGGTGGTACGGGATCGCGACCCAGGTCAGATCAAAGCCAAGATCGCCGGCACCGGCATGGAGATCCGGCTCATCGACACCCGGCAGGAGGAGTACGCCGGGGCACGAATCTACGACAACGGCACGGTCCTGCGTTACTCCACCAACTATCGGGTCCCCGGGGGTATGGCGGTCCCGTCCCCGACTGCGGCGGAGGCCGTCAGGTTGCTGCGCTTTGCCCAGGGCCGTCGTGTCGATCGTGACGACAGTCCCGGCGTCGCGGTCGGCGAGATCGGCACAACACACCCCGAGCACGGTCGTGGCCGCACCATTCTTGACGTTCCCGATAGCTACCATCTCGACCGGGAGTCGATGTTCGTCGTCGGCGACTACGTGGTTCCAGGCGAGTCGCGCCCTCGTCCCGGATCGAAGATTCTCCTCCGGCGTGACGCCAAGAACCGCACACTTCCGGCCTTCTTCGTCGACGCCGACGCCGCCGAGGCCTACACGCGCGAGGCCGTGGAAAGCGCGCGGGAGAACCTACGTTCCGCACTCGACGTCGAGACACTCATCGCGCACGCCGAGGCCGAGTGGACACGCACGGGAGGGGTCGCCGAGGATCTGGAGCCACCCCGGTATGCCGCCGATGACGAGATCGCGGCGATTCAGGGTTCGTACTGGGAGGTGCTCACCGGGACCCGCGGCGAGCTGCTCCGCCCGGGCGCGACCGAAGCGATGTATCGGGAACGCCTGGATCAGATCGGCGAACTGCGGGCCGACGAAGTCCCTGACCTGGGGAACCTCGCCTATGCGGGTTCGGCTGCCGACAAGGTCCGCGACCACGCCGACGATGTCGCCTTCGAACTCATCGGGACCTGGGAGCCGCAACCTCACGCCGTCGACGACGAGTGGATCGACCAGCGTTTCGATCCGGCACGCGTGGCGAAGTACATGACCAGCCCGGCCGGCCAGTGGTCGAACCTCGACAATCTCGCAGCCGCCCTGCGCCGCTGCTCCATCGCCCCTGACCAGCTGCTGGGGTCGGGCTTCCAGGCGAGGCGGTTCAAGGACCGGATCGTCACCTTCGACGCGGACGCCGCCATTCCGATCGCCCAGCACGCGTCCTCTTTCCTGCGGCGGATCGGCGAGACGGTGCACGACACTCTGGCCCGCAACGCCACGACACCCAAGGACATCCTCGTCGACCCCCAGGGCATCATCCGCTGGAGCGGCGAGAAACTGCGGCGGGACGGAACAGCGGTCCCCATCACCGGTGAACTCGGCCAGGTATTCGAACCAGGCGAGTACGGCGAGATCATCACCCGATTCGCCAGCGGCGAGAACGCGCTCATCGTTCCGGGCTACGAAGCCAGGATCACCGCACAGACGCCAGGCGAAGCCCCGACATCGGTCGAGGAACGGACGATCCTGCGCGGCTACGAGCAGCTCATGCACGAACGAATCCAGTATCAGCTCGCCGGCGATCTCGTGTCCGGCCGAAGCCAGGTCGGCGAACCCGCCTCACTCAACACGGTCTACTCACAGCTTTACAGCACGAAGCACCCGGTGGATTTCATCGAGCGTGCCACCCCCTCCCAACGCGATGATCTCACCGGCGAGGTCCACACCTCGATCGATGCCTGGACGGCCACGATCCTGCGCACCGAGGGGAGGCGAGTGCGCTACGCGAACGAGATCAAGCAGGGCGCGACGATCTACGCCGAGTACCGAGCCGAGCGAGATCACACTGACCCCGCCAACGACAACTACTTCGACCCCTGGCGTCTTGCCGGTGGCCGCAACATGGCCGTCCTGACCGCGACGGACATGAACCAGGTCCCCGCGCCCGGCGGATACTTCGACCCCGTCATGACCGGTAGTGCGACCAACCAGGGCATCGTCCGGTACCTGACCGAGGACGCCGTGGTGAACGCCGACGGCACGATTCTTCCCGGCGACCCGGCCACGGTGACCGGGAGCCGGGCCCCGCTCATGAGCAGGCCAGAACTCGCGACATTGCGGTACGACCCTTTCGACCGGCAGCAAATGACAGCGTCGACGATCATGCAGTCGTCGGCGGTCACCCCGCCGACAGGTACGGCGCTGATGACCTTCGGCGGGTGGACAGCGGACGATCCAATCGTCATCAGCCGTGAGTTCGCGGAGACGCACCGGATCCGCGGAGCCGGCGGCCAGCTGCGCGACCTCGTCGTCGGCGACAAGCTGTCCGACCTTCATGGCAACAAAGGCGTGGTCTCCCTTGTCGTCGATCGGCACATGAGACCGTCCCACGCCCGCGAGCACGGTATCGAACATGAAGTGGCCTGGTTCGCGGCCAATCCGGATCTCGATGTCGTCATGAGTCCGTTCTCTCTCATCTCCCGACGCAACGCCGGGTCCGCGCGGGAACTCATGAACGGACCGGTGGCAGATTTGTCCTCCCCCAGCGGCGACCACACCACCGGTGCTCTTGGGCAGATGCGGTTCGTCATCACGCACATGGCGGTCGACGACAAGACCAAGGTCTACGACGACGAACAGGTCCGTTCCGGGAAGGGACGGAAAGCGTCCTCCCAGCTGGCCTGGGCCCTGCAATCGCAGCAATGCCCCGAGATCATGCGCGAATTCTACGGACACAACGGCGGGGCGGAGTCGAACCTCCGGGAATTTCTCCTGGTGACAGGCCTGGACATGGAAGCCGATGGGACATTACGCATCGTCGGACAAGCCGACGGCATCGACGAGCGACCCGAACGCCGGCTCATCCCGATGCCGGAGCTGCTGCGCACGCAACCGCGCAAGGAAGGACAGCCCCCGGGACTCAACACCACGGCGATGCGGAGGTCGTTCGGCAACCTCATCGGCGACCGGGGAGGAGACCTGGAGATCCCGTTCGCCCTGGTCTACCCCACAGGTGAGCAGACCGAAACGCTCAGCGCGACGTCGTGGAAACTACCTGTCCTGTCATCACATTTGCGCAGTGGCCAGGAGTTCGACGACGGGACCTCGGTCACGCATGACTACACACGTAGCTATCAGGATGTCTTCGTCGAGGCATGCCGATATCGATACATGGCCGAATACCTAGACGGTGCGGGTTTGCCGCCGCAGAAGCGTGCGGAGGTCCGCCAGAGCATGAGCGAGTCGGTGTCGCGCGCCCAGCGTGCGTTCGAGGCCATCACGACCGACGTTCGGAGCCGCATGCTCACCGGGAAGAACAACATCTTCAAGACCGGACTGATGTCCTCCCGGCTCTCGGACTCGGCGACCATGGTGTGGACAGCGGATCCGCGGCTCGACATCGATCAGATCGCTCTCAGCTCGGTCAAGGCTCACCAACTGGGCCTGACCGAAGGCGACCACGCGTTGGTCTGGCGCGACCCCGTTCTGCGCGACGCGGGCGTCCGCTACATGCGAATCGCGATCGACGACCGTCTCACCGGAGCCGCGATCAACCCGGTGATGGATCAGTGCTTCGACGGCGACTTCGACGGCGACGCAGTCGCCGTCGTCAGACTGCACGGCGAGACGGCCATGGCCGAAGCGCGCCAGAAGCTCACGGTGCCGGCGAATCTCCTGGACTGCGGCGTGACGGGCCCGGACGGCGCCCACCCTCTGGCCATGCAGGTGTCACTCGACACCCAGGTCGCACTATCGAAGAACCCGGAGCTGGCCGACGACCTGGACAGCGCACGCAACGAAGCCAACAGGATCAGAACCCATGCGATGACCGGGACCGAGACACCGGCAGAGGTACGGCTCGCTCAGCAGGTCGTCACTGAAGAGTTGAGCGACCTGTATCGGAACGCACAGCGCAACGAGTTCGGCACCGCGTTGAGGTTCTCTTCCCGTGAAGAGCATCTGCTCAGCGTGCGCCAGGTCTGTGTCGACACAGGCGCGAAAGGCAACGAGAAGAAGCTCCAGGACTACGCCCGCAACCTCGGCGACGAACAAGGCACACCCGGCATCACTCAAGCCGACCAGGAGGCCTCGATGTTCGCCACGGCGATCAAGGCCCACGGCACCGGCCTCGGTGGCTCGTTCAGCCAACGGGCGGTGCGCGCCCTACGCAACGAGGATCTCAAGGCCGTCCTCGAGGTCACCTACCCCGTGACCCAGTCAATCCTCCAGGCCAAACACGACGCCGCGGAAGCCCGGCACAAATACGCCATGCTCCAAGGCCCGGGGCGGGACCTGTGGCGCGGTCGGAAACTCGAGCACATCGGCCCGAACCAGTGGCAGCCCGCGGTCGTCGACGGCGAACCCGTGCAGGCCACTGTCGCCGAGTGGGAAACACAGTTCAGGACCTTCTACGAGTCCAACGAGGGATTCGGGGTCACGGTCAACCCGCTCTACGTCTCCCGGGTAGCCCGCGCCTTGCAGGACCCGGCTACTGGGCTCATCCGCAACCTCGAGAACGATCCCGCGCTGGCGGGCACCGTCATGGACCGCATGGCCTACGGCGGAACTTTCGACGACCTTCTCCAGGCCGCCGCGAACCGCGAGAACCTCTACGCCGGCGACAGAAACGAGCAGTTCGCGCCAACCGCGACACGCAAGGTCCGGGCCGACCTGGACCACGCGGTCAGCATCATTGACCAGCGTGGCCTCGAGTCACCCACAGCGGACATCACGCTGGACGCCTCGGTCGTCAAGCCCGACGTCCTCGGGGGCGAGGCCGGCACACGAGCGACGGTCCGGCGCTCACCTCACGCGATCAGTGTCAATACCACCCGCCCGCGCCGCATGCCGCAGGCCGTACCCAGTGAGCAACTACCTGGCGACGAACTCTCGATGGAGGTCTGACATGGCCGAGAACAAGGATCTCGTGATCGCTCCGGCGCACCGTCGGCGGGTGACGAAGAACCTCCCCTCAGCGGAAGCAGCGGGTTCAGGCCGGCAACCACCACGGCCAGGCCGAGGGCAGCAGAACGCCTACACCGGATGGCGGCCCGGTGATGAGTACGACGTGGCGGATGCCGAGATCGTCGACGAGACAGAGCCATCAGCGGCGCCGAACTCAACCCGGGAGCGCCTTCGGCAACGGGCGCGCGAATTCTTCCGGGCGGCAGCGCAGGAGCGCACCGCGGCAGCCACGCCATCCCGCGATTCCGCCGTGGAGGGGCTCGATGCCCCCGACGCCTCGAACAGTGGCGAACCGCTGCGCGAACTATGGGCGGCGACTCGTGCCGCAGGCGAGAAGTATATGAGTTCACTGCGGGACTCGAAGCTACTGGTACCGGGATTCAACGACGAGGAACGCGACCGGGAAATCGACGCCATGCACGAGGTCTACACCCAGATGATGATGCAGGCATGCCTCAAACCGCTGCAACACGGTGTCAGTCCCAGTGCCATCATCCAAGCCGTCGGGATGATGACCGCGATGCGTATGCTGTCACCCGACTTCGCAACCGAGATGGACATGTACCTCCAGCCCTTGCGCGACAGGATCCGAGACCATCTCGACGCGCGGGCCGCGTCGGTACGCGCGTCCGCGGAACTGCAGGCCGAGAAGTACAACGAACTGGTGGACGCGGGCACCGAGGCGGCACTTCGGAAAAGGCCAGCACTCGCCGATGATCCGGCCTTCATCTCGGGCCGCGAAGCGAAGAAGACCGACCGCGACGCCTACCTATCGGCGAAATGGCGACGTCGGCTCCAGGACCTGGAGCACCGGGAGCGCGGCAACCGTGAGCTGTTCACAGCCGAAACGGCCGCGATGACCGAAGTCTCCCTCATGGAGAACGCCTTCTGGAAGATGCGGGAGCCGCACCGCGACAGCGAGCAGATCTACGCAAGCTACCGGGCACTGCGCCAGCGCCTGCGAACTCAGATGTCCGACGACGGTCTGGACCGTCAGGAGGTCGTCACCCGGGCCCGGATGATCATCGGCCAACGCCTGGAGACCGAACCCGAGCTGCGGTTAATGTTCAACGGAATCGCCCACGGCCGGATCACCAAGGCACCCTCGCATCGCGAGCGGATCGCAGGCACTGACCGGTATCACGAAACGTGGACAGGAGAGTTCGACGATCAGCTCGGACGCCGGATTCCCGACGACGCCATGTTCACCCTGCGGCGCCCCATGGATGCCGACACCCACCAGGTTCAGCTCGCGGACACGATGGCGGTTTCCATGCTCGACGGGCTGCGGCGAGATGATCAAGAAGCGTACTGCGGTAGCGTCATGGGCTATCTGGTCGGGTTCGCCGCGCGGAAGTCCGGCCAGGACATCCACGGCCTACCAGACTTCCTCCGCCACCGGCTCGACCAATCGATGTCCATGCTCGCGAGCATGGACATCGACGGATTGCCCCCGGACGCACAACAAGAGGTCTACTCCAACGCCTTCACCGACGCGATGGAGACCGTCGCCGCGAGCCATCCAGGTGTCGGCAGGGTCCTGCGAGTCAACTTCGGCGCAAACTGGCAGGCGACACTGCAAGCCGCGGTCGACGATCCACCCGGCTTCATCCACGGGATGTGCACACGCCCCAGGGTCTACCACGCGGGACCCGAACAACCCGCAGAGCACAGTACCCGATTTGACTGGGGATGGTCGGACAGACAAGCCGACACCGACCAACAGCAGCCCACGTAAAACATCCGGCGACAGAACGAGAGATGGCGAACAATGACCAACGACCAGCTGGCCGACCAGCAGCACTCTTCCTATGGATCGAGTTTCGCCCGGATGTTCGGCTACGTCACGCCCGAGGACCGCAACCGCTGGGAACAGCAGCGCGAGCAGAACAGGCCCCGCGTGAACGCGGCCAAACTAGCCATGAAGGCGTCGGTCGCATCGACGCTGGAGTTCGGCGAGAGGACCGTCCATGCCAGGCTCGACGCCGCGCACCGTGTAGCGGCACAGCGGGAGTTCGACACCGCACACAACAAGGCCGTGCGTAAACGACGCGATCCAGGCAGCCAATCGATCATCGAGACAGTGGACTACGAACCAAAGGACCAACGATCAACACTTGACCCGGACCTGGAACTGTAGCCGAACGACGTCCTGTCTGTGAGACGAGCTCACACACTTCGGCAAAAAAAGGTACTCCCAGTGATGCGAGAGCATCACTGGGAGTACCGGCGTATAGGGGAAGGTAGCGAGTCACTGTCGATGATCCTGGTTCAGGACGCCGAATACCAACCACTGGCGAGTGTCGCCTCCAGATGCTCCAGCTCTGTCGCGCTAGGACGGTCAGCTGAACGCGCGTCCGTGCAAACTCTGCTACACGGCGGGCATCCGACATCCGGCCGGAAAGGACTTGACGACCTTCGCTCACGGCCCAGCGAGCCAGATCGTGGGTTCATCGGCAGGCTCCACGCCGCCAGCCATCAATCCACGCTGCGCCGGTGAACGGCCCGCTACGGGTTCGTCCAGGGCCGACAGCTCCGCAAGGGTGTATCCGACAGGCCGGCCAAGACGCTGCCCGGCAAGGTGGTAGACGCGCCCGTTCGCCCGCTCCCCCACGGCGATGATCTCGCGGCGGAAGATTCCATCGGGTTCTCTTGGGGGGACATCACGCCAGACGATACGGTGTGACGGCTTCGCGGTCGGGTCTGCGTGGATGTAGGAGGTTCGACAGTCAGACAGGTCCGGGTAGCTGCTGAGGTACTCGAGGCTCTTCGTTCCCGGATCCCCGTTTCTGAGGCCCACCAGAGTGTTGATGGTCGCCCGCAGGAGATTCCTGGCCCGCACGTCATGGGGATTCCGTCGTACACGATCGTTGAGCACGGTCAGATCCTGCTGCACGCCCGGCGACACCTCGAAGTCGAGATCCCGACGGTCACTCATCATCCAGCTGCCTCAACATCATGCTCCGGGCTGGCTCGTCGAGGCCCTCGGCAAGCTGTTCCAGTGTCATACCGTTCGCCGAGGCGGCAGTGTCGCGAACCAGATCAGATTCCTGAACACGGCGTGTGACCTCGCCTTGGAACTCGGTTTCCTTGCCGACGTAGGCTGCATGGTCGCTCCTCATGAGACGCACGAACGCCTCGAACGGAATGACAGCCGCCTCGGGCACGTTGTCATCCCCGAAGATCAAGGGCTTGATCTCGCCGCTCCGGTAGCGCTGCAGCAAGCCGCCGAGGTACTCGCCGGAGATGCGGCTCGTCGGAACGACATTGACGGTGAACCTGGGAAGGGAGCCGCCCGGCACCCTATCGTTATGAGTCATATCGCAAGTCTATTCGCTGTCGATTGGAATGTCATGGTCTGTTCAGAGACGAAGCGCGCCATTGACGACGATTCCGTTGCCGCGTTGCCAGCACTGCGTAGATTCTGACGCATCGTTCTCGCAGTTCCGCCACCAGCGCGGACAGAATTCCAGGCGGCTTCCACTGGCGAGAGCGCCAGTGGCATGGTGCTGACGGTCCGTCCATCCAGGTGCGGGACGCGCTTCGTGGATACGTGCCTCAGCGCGGCACCCGCGCTACCGAGCGATCTGTCTCTAAGCCACTACCAGTAGCGTTGGCCCTGGCGAGCACCGGTTGCACCGGTAGGTCAGCGTCACGCTGGCATGCAGGGGCGGTAGTCGGCGTGCATGGTCACATCCCCACGCAACGCCGTACTCGCCGACGAGCATCGGGCCTCCGTTACCGCACCAGGGGCAGTTACCGTGGCCCGCGGGATTAAGGATCGCTCCGATATCGTTGCGGGACATACGGAGATGTTCAAGGGTTCTCGTGGAACTGACAGGCACGGGAGCCTTCTTCCTGTTGCTACGGCACACCCTCACCGCCGTCACGGCCGTGCCGCAATACGGCGAGAGGCTGCCCTGTTCCGGTTTCGAATCGCGATGTCGCCGGATTCCGCATGCCACTGACGACATACGGGGCCAGGTAACAGCACTGTCACTTACACTGTGCAAGACTTTCTCGTCGTGAAGTCGCGGTCGTTACAGCCCAACCTCACGCTGGCGATAAAACCTAGCCGTCAGGTCGACGCAATAGCATGCGAATACAAAAGTCTCGTCGCGGGTCGTCAGGTGCCAGTCCCAGCATGCGCCCGGTCCGAAAATGTCACGTTGCTCGGATTGCCGCAGCCACTCGCGTGCATCTGACTCTGACGTGTGCTCCAGGCTTCGAGACCCGAAGGTGCCGAGACGCCGTCGCCGCGAAGCACACGTGGCCTGTGATCGACGGTATGGCGCCGAAACTTGGCATAGACCTCGACATGGGGGTTGGTCGGCTTCATCATCCTGTTCGCCACTCCTTCTCACGGACTTCCTATACCGACTCACCACAAGGTCCGGCCACTTACCCTCGGCTACAGAGCCGCCTGTTCCAGCCGTCAAGCACATGAGCCGGCGTTGGCCATACGTCGAACTGGTCGAGCGTGAGGGTGTCGCCGTGGATGACCAACGCGGGTATGTGCAGCAGGGTCAGCTGGATATAGGTCATGTGCACGGCAGTGAGTTCCAGGTCGCGTGCTGTGACGTGAATTGCCTTCTGGTAGTTCACGTCAGATCGGCCGAGAAGGTCGGCCGTGGCGATAATCATTCCCCCGGCTCCGCAGGTAGGCTCGTACACCGTCACGAAGTCCAGCTCGTCGAGCGTGCGAGTCATGTCTGCGACGATCACTGACGCACTGAGCAGGCTCGCGTCATAGGGGGTGAAGTACTGCCCGACACGTTGATTACCTAGCTCAAGTGTCATGTATAGCTCCCCAAGCACATCGCTGAGCTTTCTGTCAAGCTCCTGCACAAGATGCGTCAGAGCCTGTCCGAAGTGCTCGATCTCAGCGGTCGTGTAGCCGTCGGCGATCGTCAGGTAGTGGTCCCGGCATCGATCGGCACTGGCACGATCGACCGCGGCTCTGATCTCGAAGGCGGCCAAGGCACAGAAGTCCTGGAACACCTGCGTAGTCCGGCGTTCACCGCCGGCCGTGTTCGCTTCGATGATCGACCTCATGGCAGCTACATGTCCGCTCATGACAGTTCGGTGCCGCTCTCGGTCGTCATTTCTGTCACTTCTTCACCGAGGTTCTGCGCGAGGAATTCACTCGTCCTCGGATCGAACCCATACTGCCGCGAATAGCCGTCGAGGTACTGGAGCGGCGGGTCATAGCCGGGCTTGGGACGAACCTTGCTGAGGATGTTCACAATCCACTCGTAGTCATCACTCGACCATTCTGTTCGGGTTCCGAGGCCGAGGGCAAGGGCGTCGACGATGTCGGTATCCGTTACATATTCCTGGCTTCCGGAATTCCGCAAGGAAAGCTCACCGCAGTCCGGAACGAATCCCATTTCCCGGAGCACAGGAATCGGCAACTGACTAGCGTTCCAGATTTTTTCGGCCGCATCTGTCGGGGAGTCACCGGAAGACAGTCCTCCGGACACGTAGAGGCGGTAGCCGGCGACCACGATCGAGGCAGTTTCGCGCGAGGCCAAAGCTTCTTCGAGGTCGTCGACGATGGAGAGGCAGGCGCGTCGAGCAAGTTCAAGCAATGGCTGCCCGTTCGGGTCCAGTACGTCGCTGGCCGGGTCGAGATCAGGCAGCAGATTCCTGATTGCACTCTCGACGTCGTCGGTGTCGCCAAATGTGAACTGTGTGACGTCGTCGATCGATCCGATCAGCAGTCGTCCCTTATGGAAGTCCGGAGGCTCGGTGCGCTGGACCGAAACGGCGATCGCGGCGAGGTACATGTCGGTGCCCATGGGTGTCCTTCGCGTAGAGCTTTGTCGAGGAGGTGGGGTGATGAAGACCGAGGCGGCATCCGCAAGATCAGCGGGAATGCCAGCAACATCAATGGATCGGCATCAAGGCAACGCTCGACGGCAGAGCTAAGGCGCCGTCTGCTCTGATGTTTCGGGAAAGGAAAATGTGCCTTTGCCCTGGGGATGGACCGGATAACTCCGCTCGTCCGCCAGGATGTCTGCCCTGCTGTCATTCCACGGCCTGGGCCGGCGCAGTGCAGTTGTGTCATCAGGCGACGTACGGCCGCTCCGGCAATAGCGTGGTCCGCTGGAACAGCCGTTGGCCACAGGTACAGCCGCTCGAGTCAGCCCACCCGGCGCTGCGCAACGCCGTGATGAGTATCATTCTGCCTCAGCGATCGTCGGTCAGTATCTTCTCCGCCGGCGCTGGAGCCGCCAGCGGTAGAGCGGTCCGGGTATGACATTGGACTTACGACGGTTGTGGTAACGACACAGCAACTGACCGTTCCACAAAGCGGTTGGACCGCCACGACTCCACGGAACGATGTGGTCGGCCTCGGTCCCCTTCTCCGGGCACCGAGGCCAGAGCAGCGGCTTATGCTCGCAGCGTCCTCGAGCGCGCGTGATCATCACGCGCTTGTCTGTCCACGAAAAGAAGCGACGTGGGTCGAGACTGCGGCGCTTATGGCATGCAAGGATCCCGAGCAGCACTAGCCAGTAAACAGCAAACCCTGAGATAAGGAGCAACGATAGGGAGTTGACATTCATCCGATACCCGCCGTGGTATTGCAATGTCGAAGCGCGCAAGGTTGCCGATACGCGCAGATTCCAGAATGCTGACGGCGGCTTTCAACCGGCGCGCGAGCTGCGTGGCTTTGACGGGCGATGCGCAGGGTTAGGAATCGACCGAAACCGATGGTTGTGCTGCGTTTGCGAAGTCCGCTCTACGGAAGGTCGTAAACTGTGGTTGGGATCCCCTGAATAGTCAGAGTTCGTTCGATCAGTGGAGCGATGTGCTCCCACGTTCCACCAGCGAGACCACACCCGATGCGGGGCAAGTGCACGGAGGCGCCGAGGTCGCCCGCGCGTTTGGCGACAGTGGACAGAGCCTTTTCCAGTGCGTCGTACCGCAACGGGACCGGGTTGCTGGCGCTGCGGTAGCCGTGCTGAGCCACCATGTTAGCGATCCAGGTTTCGGATTCGACACGGACAAGGTCGACTGCACCCAGGCAAAAGTCGGAACGCCGTGCCCAAGCGCGGTAGGCGTCTTCGAGTTCTGGCCAGCGGCGCGACAGTGCGACAACGAATCCTTTGCCCCACCCCCCGCGATCGTTGCAGACATGCGCGATCACCCGGGATCCGGTGGTTACAGGCTGGGTCGCGTCACCTGTGACGTACTGCAGAGTCATCGACCCGTCCTTTCATCTATTGCGTCGCGGCCATCGTGTCGGCACTTCAAAATGACCTGTTTGCTCAACTGTGGAGATGACGATGGCCTGCCGGGCTCCCGGCAGGCCATCGTTGTTGTCAGTTGCGAGGAGAGGGAGGGCACTAGAGACCATTTACAGTGGGAGTAGAAGGAAGTCCCCTCATTGCCTCGCATGATCAGGATATCGGATTGCTCAGGCCGGGATCAACTGGTTTAGCCGATCGAGCGTGATCACCTCCGTGCCCTCCGGCAGGTTCTCGGGAGCCTGGCTACCGAGGAAGGTCACTGGTCCGTTCAGCTCGGCGCCGAGATCCCAGATCGTCACCTCGGTGCCTGCGGCACGCATCAGATCGACCAAGTAGCCGACGGTGAGGTAGTCGCGCTGAAGCACCCCGCGGGCGAGCATGGCCGCGCTGACCCGGTTTCCCTCGACCTGGTTGAAGGTCGGGTTCCCTGCCAGATACAGGTGCAGCCACGTCGCCGTCCAGCCACCGTCCGCTTCGCGAGCGAACACCGCCGGCAGGGCCACTCGGCCGGTGCCTCGCATCTCCGATCGGGTCCGCACGGTGCGGGCCTCGAACGGCGCCCCGGCGTGATCGCGCTCGCGGGTCATCCATCCGAACATCGATTCGGCGACTTCGTCGAAGGCTTCGCCGGAGTAGATGTTGACCTGCGGAACCACGTATGCGGCGGCCACCGAGCCCAGCGGGAGGTCGATGAACTCGGTCGCACCGTCGGGTGCCGGCGCCTCGGTCAGATCGCCTGAGTACACCGCGCCGCCATCGTGGTAGTTCGTCCACGACACGTGCCCGGCGTAGCGGAACTCGGCGTCCAGCAGCAGCGCGGACAGGTCGAAATCGGTGCGCTGGCTGGCCTGGCACCAATGGGTGAAGAACCGCAGCATCTCGCCCTCGATCCGGCTGTGCGAGCCGCGGGGCAGCACGGCGAACCCGTCCTCGCTTGCCTTGCCCGACAGCGGCAGCGCCACCGACAGTACGGCCGGGTCGACCACCAGGCGCTCCCGCCGCGGGAGCCGGGCGGTCAGCTCGGCGTCGATCAGCCCACAGGCGTGCTCGATGACCTCACCCGGCAGCGGAGGCCGGGTGTCGGCGGTGACCCATGCCCGGCGGGAGCGGGTGGTGAACACCCGCGCGACGTCCGGCGCGGCACGGTTGGCCAGGTGCTCGCGCACCGAGCAGAGCACGCGCCCGGACACCTTCCCGAGAACCTGCATCATCGCCTCGAACACCGCGTCGCGCGCGGGCGCGTCGGCGTGGCGCAGCAGCCTGTCCAGCGATCGCATCAGCATTCCCGGCGCGGCGGTGAGGATGTCGGCGGCGCCGGCGTGATCGCCGCGCGCGAACGCCAGCTCCGCGCGCCCGGCCAGCGGCCTGACCGCACGGCCGCGGGCGACCTCGAACACTGCGGCCGCGTGCGGGAACTGGTCGAACTCGTGCGGGTGCAAGCCCTCGCCGAGGCGCTTGAACCGATTCGCAAACCGGGCGACGTCGCCGAGCTTGCTCTCGCCGGCGGCCACGACGCGGTCCAGCGCCGCCATCAGCGCGCGGCGCTCGCGGCGGGTAAAGCTGCGGAACTTCGTCGGCTCGGCCAGCGTGACGTCGCCGCCGCTGGCCTGGCACGCGGCGCGCAGCACGTCGAGCACCGTGTCCACGGCCAGCAGTGGGCGGCCCGCGGCGAGGCGGGCGGCGTTGAGCACGGCACGGTTCTCCCGCACCGGCACGCCGTCCAGCTCGACCTCGCCGCAGGCCTCGGCGAGGTCGGCGAGCAGCTGCAGGTCGGCCTCGCCCAGCGGAGTGGTCGACTCGGCCAGCGCCCGGTACAGCGCGGTCGTCTCCTCGGCGAGGGTGCC
This sequence comes from Amycolatopsis sp. TNS106, assembly GCF_019330265.1. NCBI lineage: Bacteria > Bacillati > Actinomycetota > Actinomycetes > Pseudonocardiales > Pseudonocardiaceae > Amycolatopsis > Amycolatopsis sp. TNS106. The sequence goes on from NZ_CP024972.1 coordinate 2,357,602, forward strand.
GCCGAGCCGCACGAGCGTGACGCGGTCCTTGACCGAGGGGATCAGCTCGTCGTGCGCGGCGAGCAGCTCGGCGTAGGTGTGCTGGTAGCGGCCGTAGCGGGGCAGGTTCAGCAGCCCCACCAGGCGCTGGTCGAGTGCGGCCAGCAGCTCGGCGTCGGTCGGCACCGCCCGGGTGCCGCGGGCGTGCGGTGCGACGAGGGCGTCGCGCAGGCAGCGCACCCAGAATTCGACGGTGTCGGGCACGCCGTGCGGGAAGTCGCGGAAGTAGGCGTTGTGGGCGACGTGGTCGCCGACCAACTCGCGGACCGCCGCGACGACGTCGACGGCCAGGTCCATCGCCGCGCCCGGCTCCAGCCCGGAGACGTGCTCCAGCAGGTCACCGGCGGCCTTGAACCCTGCTCCGGCCAGGACCGCGTCCATCTGCCGGGCCACGGCCGCGCCGTCGCCGGCGGCCGCAGGGCTGCGCGGGACGCGCAGCGTCCTGGTGATGATCGTCCTCGCGTGCATACTCACGTCCTTCGCTCGTCAGGTGATCGGGCCCGCGCGGTGGCGGAGCCCGGATGTCGGTGCCGCCCGGTTCGGGCGGATGCGCGTGCCCGCGCTGGTCGGCGCCGCTGGGTGCGCGCAACCTGTTCCGCGAAGCGGGGTTGCGGGGCGGGCGGGCGGTCAGCGACGCTGCCCGCGGCCACCGTCGACCGGTGGAACGTCGGGCTCTCCCACAGCGGAGCATGACATCGGCGGAGACCCACCCGGGAGTCGAACCCGGTGATCAACCACGGCTTTGCAGGCCGCGCCACGACCGTCGTGAAGTGGGCCGAACGGGTCCGGCGTGGACGCCGGGCCGGGGTCGCGCGCCGTGGTGTCGATCCACGTGGGCGGGGCTTATGAGGCCCCGCTGGTTGCCGAACCGCGCGCGGTGCCGCCGCGGGCGCGCCCGCGGCGGACGTGGGGTGGCCGGCCGGACTCGCACCGGCTTCGCCCGGGGTCACAACCCGGGGCCTCGTCTCCTTCGGCGTCGGCCACAGTCGTCCCACCAGGAGTCGAACCCGGGACCGGCCCGGTGTGAACGGGCTGCTCTTCCGCTGAGCTACAGGACGTCGCCCCCGCGCCGAACGTCGCGGGGGTCTTGGTGCTGGTGGAAGACGTGGGTGTCGAACCCACCACGACGATCTTGCAAGGATCGTCTGCGCTCCGGCGCGTCCCCCGATCGCGTCGTCCCTGGCTCCGCACGGGGACGCTGGGCGCGACGCAGCTCCCCCGCCAGGACTCGAACCTGGTGCCTCCCGATTAACAGTCGGGTGCGCAGCCTGTTGCGCCTCGAGGGAATGAACGTGGTGCCCCCAGCAGGAGTCGAACCTGCACGCTCCGCCGTCGGAAGGCGGCGCCGTATCCGTTGGGCCACAGGGGCGAAGTGGGCCGCCAGGGATTCGAACCCCGAACCCGCCGGGTAAAAGCCGGCTGCTCTGCGCGGTTGAGCTAACGGCCCGCGGCGCGGCGCTCGTGCCGTGCCGGTGGAGTAGGTCGCCGGGGACTCGAACCCCGAACCTGCCGAGTAAGAGTCGGCGGCTCTTCCAGTTGAGCTAACGACCCAGGTCACCGCCATCTTCATGGGCGGTGTGGCGGAGGATGCAGGATTTGAACCTGCGCGGCGCTCGTCACGCCGACCACCGTTTTCGAGACGGCTGCCTTTCCGGGCTCGGCCAATCCTCCCTGCGCGGCAACGGTTTCCGGTGCCGCGCGTGGTCGAGGCGCCAGGAGTTGAACCTGGTTCTTCGCGTCATCAGCGCGCTGCGCAGACCGCCGTGCTCCACCTCGGTGTTGATGCGCGGAGGGCGCGCGATTCGAACGCGCGCCGGGACCTCGGCCCCGGACCACGGGGTAGCAACCCGGTGCCTTGCCTGGCTCGGCCAGCCCTCCAAGGTGCGTGCCCCCGGCAGGAGTCGAACCTGTATGCCCGCCACCGCGGGCGCGCGGGTTTGAGCCGCGTGCGTCTGCCGTTTCGCCACGGGGGCGTTGCTGCTCGTCGAGGATTCGAACCTCGGATCTCCGCGATCAGAGCGCGGTGTCGTGCCAGCTGGACCAACGGGCATCGGGAAGGCCGGCTCCCGGTCCAGGGCTCGAACCTGGGCTCACGGATCCAAAGTCCGGCGTGCTGCCAGCTACACCAACCGGGAATGTGCGTGCCCCCACCAGGATTTGAACCTGGACTGGCCGCGGCCTGAACGCGGTGCCTCTTCCAGTTGGGCTACAGGGGCCTTGCCGCCGCCCGGCGATCCGGGCGAGGCGGTGGAGCCGCACCTGGGAATCGAACCCAGTGCCTCCCGTTTACGAGACGGGTGCTCGGCCAGGTGAGCTTGTGCGGCAAGTCGGCTCGCGTGCGGCTCCGGGGAGTCGAACCCCGACTGGACTGGACCTCGGCCAGCTGCCTCTGCCGGTTGGGCTAGAGCCGCGCGACGGCGCGCCCCGGCGCTCGCGCCGCGCGGTGGCCGTCGAGGTCGTGCGTGGTGGCTCCCCAGGGACTCGAACCCTGAACCTCCGGGGCTTCACTCCGGTGCTCTGCCTGCTGAGCTAAAGAGCCGTGCGGGGAATGTGTCGTCGGAGCTGGAGCACCACGCCCGAAGGCGAAGCCCTCCACCCCGAGGGGGCCACCCTCGAGACCCGGTGGCGAGCCGGGACCCCTCGCGTAGCGCGTACGGGACTCGAACCCGTGTCTCCCGGGCGAGAACCGGGGATCCGTGCCAACTGGACCAACGCGCCCTTCGGGCCCGCATCAGCGGGCCCTGGGAAAGGCCGGACGTCGAGCTGCGTGTGCTGCCCGAGGTAGGCCGTAGTCGGATGCCCGCGAGTCGAACGCGGTGACTCCTGATCCCAAATCAGGTGGGGTCGCCAGTGCCCCTCGCACCCGGTGCGATCGGCGCGGCCGCACGGCCGTGCCGATCGTGAGCGCTCACGACGGGACTCGAACCCGCGATCGCCGCATCGACAGTGCGGTGCCCTCGCCGCTGGGCCACGTGAGCATCGGGACGCCGGCGCGTTGCGCGCCGGCCAGTACCCCTACCAGGACTCGAACCTGGGGCCTTCGCATTCGTAGTGCGACGCTCTGTCCTGCTGAGCTACAGGGGTGAAGCGGACCACCAGCACCGAGGCCGATGCCGGTAGTCCGCGAGGTAGCGCGTACGGGATTCGAACCCGTGCCGCCCGGGGTGAAAACCCGGTGTCCTTCCCATAGACGAACGCGCCATGCGAGCGGCCGGAGGGCATCGAACCCTCTGCTTCGGTTTGGAAGACCGACGTGTCCGCCGAGTTCACCACGACCGCGTGATCGCGCCGAGTCGGCCGCGGCCGTCGACGCTGGTGCCCCCAGCAGGACTCGAACCTGCGCCCGTCGGCTTAGGAGGCCGCTGCTCTGTCCGCTGAGCTACGGGGGCTGAGGTGGTGAAGGAGGGAGTCGAACCCCCTGTGCCACGAGGACGCCCGGTTTACAGCCGGGTGGGGCTCCGACAGCCCCATCTTCACCGGTGGGTCCGGCCGCGCGGCGGCGGCCGGACCCGGTGCTCGCCCTGGCCGCCGGTGCGGCGACGGGGACGAGCCTGGGAAATGTCTTGCTCCGCTGTGTAGATGTCAAAGAACCGCACCGGCCCATCGCGAAATGGGCGGCGTGAAGCACCGGCGGAGGGAGTCGAACCCCCGGCAAACGGTTTTGGAGACCGCCGCGCTACCACTAGCTCGCCGATAAGAATTAATTGTTTTCAGGGTGCACGAAATAGAGAAAGCCGCCCGGATCGGTTTCCCGATGGGCGGCTCCCTCGACATGACGAGACCTACGTCATGGTGGGGAGCCCGCGCCGCCCAGAAGGCTCTCTTCCTGCCAGGAGAGGGGCTTCTGGTGGTCGTCGTTCGACGAGCACACGACAGCGAACGCGGCGGCCAGATACTGGCGTCGCGCCCCTCGCTCCCGCATGGTCATCATGATTGCTCCTTCGTTCGCTGATGTGCATTCATCATCGCCCATAAGCCAGCGCAGGTCAATCGTATTTTGCAGAAACGTCGAACACATGGTTGCCCGCCGCGATCGGTCCCGCAATTCCTGGACGGCGAGGACGGTCAGAGCATCGGTCTGGGAGTGCTGTTGCGCCCGTGCCGGGCGATGGCGGTGGGCGTTGTCACCACCCGGCAGGTGCTCGTCGGTACCCGGCGTCGGGCACGTAGTTGGGGTCGTCCCCGGTTCCTACCGCGACAAGGCCCCAGAACGCCACACGCGTCAAGCGCGCACAGCACGGTATACAGGACCGGGGTCGTGCGGGACACAGTCCGAGCGTGGGGCGGTTCAAGGATGGAAAGACTTGAGCGGTACAACTGCCGTTGAAGCCAGTTATGTGCCGCCGCGAGGATGGTGGCATCGCCTTGTCAGCGCCTGTGGCTGACCGGCTCAGTCGTCACGTGCTTCTGCGATGACGGCGCGCACAGTGGCCAGATCGTAGCTGCGATCGGCGACGTCATGGTCGCGGATCCCGCCGGCCGCGGTGTGGTCGTGGCGATGGATGTCCTCAAGCTCGGACGCGGGGATGTCGAACGCTGCGGCGTTCTTGTGTTCCGAAGCGAGATGACACCGAAGGTCCCGTTCGCTGCGTGCGCTCTGGACTGTCGCGTGCCATTCGTCGGAGGAAGGAAGGCCGCGGATCTCGACGTAGACATTATGGGCTGCGTCCGGGATGGTCCACGAGACACCAAGAGACTCGGTGAGGACCATGGTCGGGTGTCCGCTCATCGGACGGGTATACCTGAGCAGCGCGATATCACCAGGAACGGTGTCGCCGGGGAAGAAGACTCGCCCGAGGGCGGTTCCGGGAGGGGGTGCGAGGAGACCGCGAGTATGGAGATCATGAGCGATGTCCGTCGCCAGGGTGTTGACGTGGTGGCCGAGGCAGCCCGCCAGATAGTTGACCGTGCGAGCCACCGGGGTTTCGTCGTCCGGGGCGGCCACCGTCGGTGCGTCCACCGCGCGACCGGAGGGTTGCCTACTTCCGGTTTGCTCACGAATGGCTTCGAGCTGAGCGACAAGGGCGTAACCGATGCCAATGACGGCATTGGCGACGGCGAGAGGTCCGAGATCTTCGGTATCGGGACGACGCCGGGGTAAGGAGCCGACGAGGTCTTCGGCGCGTGAGAGCGCGTCTCGGGCTCGGCTGCGATCGGACGGCTGGTTCATGGAGGCTCCTGGTAGCGGCGGGACGACATCAGGGAGAGGTCGAGCTTGAGTAGGCGGTGATAGACGAGACGACCGTGGCTCACGACGCGCGTGAGCTTGTGGACCGATCGCACGGTTGCGCTGGCGTGAGTGGGCAATCTGTGCCGCCCGGGACTGTGCAAGTGTTGCCCTGGCTGTTCGACAACCCCAGCAGGAATACCGTGGCCTCCTCTGTCGGTCGAACCCTGACCACCATTTCCGGTGTTTGGCCGGAACACGGGTGTCCTCGGTGGCGTGCCAGTGCTCCTTCCAGGACTGAGGCGGGTTCTTCGCCCTCGGGCTCCGGTAAGCGATGTGCCCGATCAGGGTCTGCGACGTCGACGAATCCCCGGCCCACACCTGGTAGGTTGCGCCGTCCCACACCGCCACGGTGTGCCGCAACGAGGCGACCGTCGTCCGGGTACGTCCTTGCCTGATTCTCATCGGGTCGGGTTCCTTTCCTCGTTTGTGGTGTCAGCGAATGTGGCCGGGCCGAGTTCCTCGTCGTGCGTTTCACCGACTTCCTATGAGTCATGCGCCGCGCGTGGGCTACTGGCGGTTCTCTGCGATCCGGCGGGCGGCGACACTGAAGCAGCGGACTCGGTCGTGCTCCGGCAGTGCTGCGTTCGGCCAGCAGCGACGGCACATCCGGCAGGGAGCGATACCGGCTCCTCGCAGCAGCCGCACCACCCGCTCAGCGTCTGGCGAATCGGTCGCGGCGAGAACCTGGGTGATCAAATGGAGTCTGCCGTGGCTGGCTGTTCCGCAGTTGGTCATGCCGGGAACGCTGAGTCCACCTTGATGGATGCCAGCGTGATGCTGGAACGGCGCCGTGACGCCGATGATCGTGGCACCGGTGCCGAACCGCTTCGCGATCAGTTCTCGGATGTCGGAATCAGTGGCATGGCTGGGAAGCAGGAGTGGCTCAGGATGCGTGCTCAACGCCGGACCTCCGTGCAGATTCGGGAGTGCTCGCGTCCGGTGCGCCCCGTGCAGTCCGGGCAAGGGGCGGCTGGGCCGGACGGAAGAATGGAGCCCGGCTTGTGCTCAGCGATCCTGCTGGTCGACATCATGTGAGCCGAGAATGGGCTTGTAGACGCCGTCGGTCGCATCGAGAACGGACTCGGTGAGGCTGATCCTGGCGGGCGCTAGCAACGCTTCCAGTAGCACCGCGAGAGATTCTTCCTCGGGGAGCGCGGACTCCGTGGGGGCACCAGCGCCCGCGTGAAGGTGGCTGACGCGTTCGAGCAAGCTCTCGTGCCGGGCTGTCCTGGTGGTGAAGTGTTCTGCCGTCACGTGATTCGGGCGGTACTGGGTCACGACCGAGTAGAGCCTCGTGGGCGCCGTGGGTGTTCTGGTCTTCGTTCGGGTGTAGATCCGGACGTCCGACTGCCGGCACACATCGGCAATGTCGCGGACGATTGCATCAGGTGACGAGTCGGCGAGGGTCAACCTAGCGTCATGTATGTCCCGGATTGCGGCCTCGCCAGATGGGCCGAGTATGCCGGAGACGAGGTGTGTGCCGGTGAGTATTCCGAGGCAGACGCTCAGCCGCGCCTCGCGGCTCTCGTAGTGGTCGTGGAAGAGAATCTGGTCGTCGTGGCAGATCATCAGGTCGAAAGTCACTGCGTGGCCGGATGCGTCGTCGGCGGACTCAGTGTTCGCTGGCCCGACCGTCATGATCTGCGTCCTCCTCTCGACGTGGAGGGGTTGCTACGGACGTGGGTTGATGACTCAGGCGAGCGAGTTCCGCAGCGCAAGGCGCCTGTTCACGGGTCCCGCGGTGGCCGGACCCGATGCACCAGTGCAATCCCGCGAAGGTGATGCCTCCCGGTTGGAATGCCAGGATCGCCAGCGCCCGGCTGACCGCCACGAACGCCTGCTGTGTGTGCTTGCCGCGGAACATCAGATCGTCGGCATGGGCCGCGATCACCGACGCGGCTTGTGACGCTTGGTGCTGGCGTTGAGCTTCTGTCAGGTGCTCGATGTCGCCGAGAGCCACCAGGACGCCGAGAGGGAGTGCCGCCTCCAGCGCCGGGTGATCGTCCAGGGGGTTGTGGGTTGACACGATCTTTACTTCCTCGCGAGGTCGACGACGTGCCGCAACGCCGCGACTGGGGTGTGCGGCACCTGGGAGAGGCAGCGCCGCTATGAGGGAGAATTGCCGGCGGCTCGGAGCCGTGACAGATCCCGCGGCGGATGGTTCAGAAAATCCCCGGCAGCCGCCATGTCACCGGTCTAATGCGGCGGGCGCCGGACTTGGCGTACGAGGCGGCAAGGGTTCCGTGATAGGAGATGACGTCGTAGGCATTGATCCATGCGGCGAACCACGGTTCTGCCGCTTTGCCCCGCCGGAGTTCGGTGTCTGCGGCCTCCAGCATGTTGGGGTCCAGCCGTGGCGACGACGTCCGGTAGCGGTCCAGTCGGCCACGGATCATGGGGCACGCCTCGCCGGTGTACTTGGCACACCAAGGATGCAGCGCGGGCTCGACGGTGCATTGATGAGGCAAGTCCGACAACCGCATCATGAGGACAGCTGGAGTTTGCAGCGGATTACCGCACACGCCGCACGATCGTTTCGCCACGGCGCGTTGCATGCGTTCGCGATCGATTCTGCCAAACAGAAACCGACCGTCCTCTGTCCGGGGCGTGATATACGGGACGACCAGTCCGCCTACAGTCGGGCAGTGCGACAGTGACTCCGGGATCGGTGGAGCGACGGGGTCCGTCATCGTTTGGCTCCTTGCTATCGCAGGTAGGCGGCGTTGGCGCGACTGCTCGTCTGGATCCCGTGGCAGGCACGGCATCCACACGTCGTCCGTCGCTGGGGCGTGGTCGCTGGCGAGCCGGCTGCTATGCGCCGCTCATCTGGCGCGCTGGCAGCCGTTGATCACGGACGTCGGCCGCGCTGGAAGGGCTGTCTTTGTCACTCTGCTATGGCCAGGTTTCAGCCCGCGGGGTGCTGGCCAGCGAGCCAGCTGACTACGCCGCGCCGACGGACGAGCACCGGTCGTTCGTCGCGGACGACGAATTCGGCGCCGAAGCCACCGTCATTCTCGTCGAGGATTTGTACGTCATAGGTGCGTGCACAGGCGGCGCACAGCACCAGGTGGGCGTCGTGCATCCAGTCGCCGTCCAGCCTGGCCATCCGGCCACAGCACGGTGCGATCACATCCAGCCTGCCACCGGGGATCGTCTCGGTGTACCGGCGGACAGTGACGCCAGGGATGAGCCGCTTGGGGTCGACGCTGTCGGTGGGACCGTAGAAACCTCGCGGGCCGCGATTGTGTTCGGGTACCGGCATGGCGGGGCTCCTTATGGATGGCTCTTGAGGTGTCCAGCCGGAGTCGCACAGAACGGGGCTACGCCAGCAGCCACCGGCGGAACGTGGGCGATTCTCGATAGGGATCGAGGTGCCGCGGGTCGTCGCCCTCGCGGGTACGACGCGCTACCACATGCCACCAGCGCAACAGCGCGCGTACGGCTCGGACTCGGCTGGGCACGTTCGGCAGGAAGTAGACGAGTCCCGCGTCCTCCAGCAGATGTGCGCGGTCGCGGTAAGCGGTGGGTGCCCATCGGCCGCTCATCCGGACGATCCCGCCGATCGTGGTGACGGGCTGAGGAATACCGAAGAACTCGGCCGCCTGCGCGTCGATGCTGACAATCAGTACGGTATGGCCGTCCGTCGGGTCGATGGCCGGTATCAGCTGGGCGGTGCCGCTGAAGGCATCGCGCTCATTGACCAGCAGTGTGGTGACTTTGCTGGGTCCACTCATCGTGGTACCTCCATGGCTGGACGACCTGGCTGACAGGCGACGCGGGGACATGTACGTGGTGGGCCCGTCGGCGCGGATGCCACGACGGGGCCGGCCCTCCGCTGTCTCCCGTGGCCGTGCTGGTCCCGAGTCGAGGTCGACCCTCACGAGGCTGGGCAGGCCCGACCACTTCCTGTTCGGTGGTGACGGGACTTGCGTGGGACATGCCGCCCATCGGCAACGTGACGGCATCACTATCAGCGAAGGACCGCCGGTGCGGATGTATCACCATGACGGAGATGTATCCCGCACCGGCGGTCCAGTTCGCGCAGGTCAGACAACCTGCGCGAACTGCTCGGAATCACTCGTGGCACCCGGTCCGGCGCTCACGTCCTCGTCGTCACGGTCATCCGGGGCGATGCCTTGAGCTCGCAGGGCGTTCTTCTTGTCGCGCTCCATCAGGGCAGCGACGATCTGTTCGTGGCTGCTCTCGATCGGAGGGTTCTTCACGGTTCCGTACGACAGCACATACTGGCTGTGCATCGCCCGCGTGAACGCGACGTAGAACATGCGCCTGGTGTCCTGACTCATCGTCGTGTCCTCTTTGTAGAGAACAACGACGTTGTCGAACTCGAGGCCCTTCGCTCCATGGATCGTCGAGACGACGAGATCGGCCTTGGCCTCGATGTTCTTCCGCTTGCGCTCCTGATTCTTCCTCTTGTTCACGTTGAGCTTCTGCTGGTTGCGCCGGATCTCGAAACTCAACAGATTCTCGCGGAGCCTGTCGAAGAACACCGCGTGGGGCAGGGTGCCCCGGTCGCACAGGTCGACCCAGCCGCTGATAACGGCGCTGTTTTCCACCCACCAATCGGATGTCGCATCGAGGATCGCCTTCGCGACACTGGCTTTGCTGGCGTTCTTCGCCAGCTTGACCATGTTGTCCGCGATTCCCTGGGTCACCACGAACGAGGCATGGCCAGGCTGAACCTGCAGGACGTCATTCCAGTAGCAGCTGATGTATTTGGAGAAGATATCCGTGGCGTACACCCTGTCGCTGACGAGGGACGCGATACGCCTGGCCGGATACCTCTTCTCCAGCTCCGCCTGGATCAGGGCCACCTCTTTCCGCGAGTAGGCCAGGAATGCGACCTGCTCACCCCGATCGAGGCAGGCGTCCACGTAGTCGGGGAACACTGTGTTGCGCATGATCGGCTGCAGGTCCTGAGTGATGAACGTCTGAAGCTTGGAAACCTCGTAGTAGGCCAAGGTGACCTTCTCCTGGAAGGAGCTGGCGGTCGGAACCTGAAGTGAGTTCGCCCGCAACTGAATGTTCGCGAACTGGTTGGTCTCCAGCCCGCCGAGGACGACGTTCGCGAAATCCAGGATCTCCTGATTGCTGCGATAGTTCGTCGTGAGCTTGAACGTCGCGAAGACCCCGGATCCTTCGAGCGTGTTCAAGGCTCTCGGGTTAGCCGAACGGAACTCGTACAGCGTCTGGGACGCGTCACCGACGATGAACAGGCTCTGTGCGTGTTTGGTGACGTATTTCAGCACATAGATGAATTCGAACACCGAGTTGTCTTGCACCTCGTCGATGATGAGGTATCTCGATCGCACGTGGCCAGGCTCGGACATCACATCGATCTTCTGATAGCAGATGATGATCTGCAGTTCCAGCGATGTCTGCTGGATGCGGTCGAGGAGCGCGATCACCTTGTCGAAGTGATTCTCGACGAAGGTGTTCAGGGCGGTGAACGCCCCGGTCTTGTTCTGGTCCACCCACAGTAGCCTCGCCCTGAAGTCCGCGGCGAACTGATCGTGGGGGTAGAAGATGTCGATGGAGTTGATGATGGTATCGATTGCGGAGATGTTGTGGGTCGGATGGTTCAGCGTATAGATGTCGATCAGCATCCGAGCGATCGTCATCGATCCGACGTCAGGGTTCTTCGCCGTGATGTTGTCCGCCGCGGCGTTGGTGAACGACAGGACAGTGATGTCGCTGGCGGGCACACCGCACGCCTCGAGGTACTTGATGCGCTCGAGGATGACTGTCGACTTTCCCGTACCCGCGCCAGCCTGGGTCATCACGAGCGGTTCGTGCGTGGTGAGCGCGTTCAGTTGCTGTGTGGACAGATGCGGCAGGAGCGCCGGTGGCGTGGCCGGCTGTGCCGGGACGACCAGCTGGTGCTTCATCCGGTCTAGCTGGTCGAGCGTGTGGTTCATCAGCAGACTGAGGTTCTGCTTGGACAGCGTCGTCGCCTGCGTGCCGGAGAAGGTGTTCTCGAGTGTCCGATGGATCTGCCGGTAGGCCTCCAGCGGGACGTTGTAGTTCTCGAGATACCGCAGCTGGAGCGCGAGCATGTTCAGCTGCTCGTCGGTCGGCTGCGCAGGCATTTCGCTGATGTACTGGCACACCTCCTCACCGATCGCCTCCGAGTCCCAGATCTGTGCCAGTCGCACGATCCGCTCGTGAATCGGGTAGTCCTGCAGCCAGGCATCGAGCTCGTCCGGGTTCGCACAGGAGAGGTTCCACCTGCCGAGCTCACGATCGATGAAGGCACGCGCGTTCTCGATCGGGCTGGTGTCCCACGACAGGTACACCGCGGTGTCGGGTCGGCGGTAGGCGGCCCTGAACTGCTCGATCGACGCACGTGCGGGTTCGACCACGCCCTTCTTGATGAAGTACAGCTCCATCCGGTAGAGGATGACCAGCTCACGCTTCGTCCTGTCCCCTGACTTGTCTTCGTAGAGGGTCAGGCCCTGCGGGGTCATGTCGAAGCAGATATGCCAGTCGTGGGGCTGGTGCGACGGCGTGTCGACAGCGAATCGGTCGTCTACGGGCGGTGTTCCCACCGTGAAGGCACCGCCGGCCAGCAGGGCCCGTCGGATCATCGGTGCCAGCGGGACGGCCGTCGTGGTGATGTCATGCTGTGTCGAGCTCTGTTTCGTCTCGATATCCTGTGCGACGGCGTAAGCGGTGTTGGTGGCGGTGTTGATCGGCCGGAGGCTTTCGTTGAGCAGGCCAGTCTTGTGGCCGGACCCCGTCAGCTTGGCGGAGAAGAACTTCGCGTCAACGGATTTCACGGCCACGGTGGACGCCGAGAGGTCGAGGTCATCGAGCAAGATGGGCATGATGTCGTCTTTCGTCGAGCGGGCCGAGAGCCGCGGTGAGAGGTCTGTAAGCGCAGCGCGTGCCTGTTCCGGGCTATGAGATCCGGTGACTGTGAACCAGGCGATGAGTGCGATCGAGCACATGAGCGCGGGCAGGGCTCGCGTCTGACGACGAGCCCTGCCCGCGCTTCTCTCCACCCGCCCGTCAGGGGCCGTCAGGCCCCTGAAAGCCGGGACCGTGGTGCGTGCTGTGCTCAACGGGTACCCGGTGCCGCCGACGACATGGCAGCTCCTGGCTACCGGGTCACCCTTCGGGTGCGGGCAAGGCGGGACAGCCGGACGTCCTCGTCCAGTGGGTTCGCCGGGCTGATGGCGCCATGCTGGTCGGTGGTGAACAGGCCGAGCATGAGGCCGAGCTCGCGGAGCTCGTCGACGTCGCGGGCCTTGGCTGCGAGCGTCGTCCGGGCACCGTCGGCGACGACACCGGTACCCCAGGCGCGCTGCTGCGCGTCGGTAACGGTCATTCTGGCTCCTTCGGACTGGTCGGGAAATGCCCGAGCGCCCGTGCCCCTGGGACGAATCCAGGAGGGGCACGGGCGCTCGGGGCAGAACGGGAAGCTCACCCAGGCGGCGAGGTCTCTGATTCCTCGGGCGGCGGCATCGCTGCGGCGACGGTGACACCGGCCCGCTGGGCAAGCAGGCGATTCTCGATCCAGGTGCGTACGGCCTTCCCCGCTGGGCGAGCGCCCTGGGAGTCCACGTAGGTGCGATCGGCGAGGGCACGCAGCTCGTCGTCGGGGATCTCCGTGGGAAGGCACGACGCCAGCCGGGGCTTAACCGCCATGATGTGCTCACGCTGCCGGGCGTAGGCCGTTGCCATGATCAGGCGATAGGTGTCCGCGTCGATGGGGTTGAACCCCACGATCAGTGAGAAGCGGCCCAGCAATTCGGGATCGAAGAACCCGGTCAGGGCCCTGGCAAGGCTCGGGGGCGGCACCGGTGTCCGTACAGGACTGAACCCGATCCGGTGTCCGCTAAGCGAGTCTCGTGCGGCGTTGGTGGTGCAGATGATCAGCGCCTTCGAGAAGTCCAGAAGCTTACCGTGCGCGTTCCGGATGTAGCCCTCATCGAAGGCGGACAGGAACAGCCTCTGCACCGCCTTGTCGGCCTTCTCGAACTCATCGAGCAGGATGACCCGGTGAGGGTTGGATTCGAGGGTGTCGAACGGAAGCTCCTGGTTGGAGTCGGATCCGAGGTAGCCTGGCGGGGAGCCAATGATCTTGGACGTCGACCATGACCCGTGGTACTCGGTCATGTTCAGGATGATCGGATCGGAGCCGGTCCTCTGCCGAGCGATGATCTTGGCCGTGTCGGTCTTTCCCACTCCCGAGGCTCCGGCCAGCAGCCACGTCGTCGGGGTCGTCGCGGGGAACAATTCGAGGTCTTCGCGCGCCAGGTGGTCGGTCAACTGGTCGAGCACGTCGTCTTGCCCCTGCAACCGGCTCCGGAGGGTCGTGCGTAACGTCTCCAGATCGAAGTCCGGTCGCTGGGCGTTGCCCGTCATCAGCCTCTTGGCCACGTCGAGTACGCGCGCCTTCGTCAGTTGCACCTGCCCCGCGTTCTGAAGGATCTGCGCAAGGGCCGTGTCGCCGTCGTTCTGGGCCTGGACCACAAGTTTCTTCTGCTCCAGGACACGGTCGGCCATCGCCCGGTCGAGCAGGGTGATGGCGTTGTCGGGACGGTGCTGTCCGGCCCGCGAGTTCGCTTCCGCGATCGTGACAGTGTCCGCCAGGACATCGTCCGTAACGGCGATCTGATGGTGATAGTGGGCCACGAGGCCGGGCCGGACGGACGCCAGCACCGTCCGGGTCTGCTCGACGGTCAGTTCGTCGACGATGAGCGGTGTGAAGCGGCGGGCGAAGGCCGGATCCTCGTCGACGGCACGGACTTCGGTCGAGGTGGTGGCGCCGATGACCGACATGTCGCCGCGGGCCAGCGCAGGTTTGAGCATCTGCGAGATCTTCCGGCCGATGGGATCGCTGTGACTGCTGGTGCCGCCGGTGATCTGGTGGATCTCGTCGATGAACAAGATGACCTTGTTCTTGGGGTCAACCGCGAAGTCCACGACCGCCTTGACCTTCGCCTCCAGCGAACCGACGAAACTTGAGCCGGCGATCAGGTTCGCGATCGGCAGTTCGTAGATCGTATGGGACGTGAGGTGATCGGGAATCAGGGCGTCTCCGAGCTCGATCCGGCGGGCGATGTCCTCGACGATCCTCGTCTTGCCGACGCCGGCGGAGCCTTTCAGGAGGACGTTCGGTTTGTTCTTGCTGATCAGGACCGAGAGGACTTGCTCGATCAGCGTTTCCCGGAACATCGTCGGGTCGGCCTTGGCGAACTTCTCGTTGTAGTTGACCAGCAGCTCGTCGAGGATGTCGACGTCCGTGTCGCCGGGAGGCGAACCGGGCGTGGGCAGCCCTGGCGGGTGGCCGCCGGGGGGATTGCTGTCGTCGTCGGAGCCACCCGACGTGAAGTTGCTGAGAGCCATGCGCGTCTCCAGTGCTGGGTATGGCCAATCGGGGCGCGCCGCGCGGACGCGCTGGACGCTCGGACGGCGAGGGGTAGGTCGGGAGACCGGGCGATCAGCAGTGCCGACCGGTGTCAGCGGCGGCACTGCTGATCCGGCTGGCCAGCTGGGATCAGACGACCATGCCGAGGAGCTTCTGACGGATGCTCGGATCGATGTGCTGCATCGCGTCGGCGTATTTGCTGGCGAGATCGACCATCGTGGGCCAGTCCATGGCAGAGCACGGGGCGTAGTACAGATTCGGCGGGTGCTCCTCGCGCGTGGCGGGAGGAGCCCAGTCGAAGTCGGTGATCATCAGGCTCAGCTGGCGCTTGCGCGTGGCCGAGGCGTTGATGTACCTCCATACTTGCTGGAAGTTCGTCCCACCGGTCACCTTGGGCACCTTGCTGAAGGTGTGCCAGATTTGCTTCTCCGACTTGTTCTCCACCCTGAGCAAAGACTCCTGGGACAGGATGTGGCTGAACGAGTTGAAGTACAGGTTGATATTGAGCCTCTTGGCGATCCTGATCAACATCATGACCGCTTCCTGATAGTTCGCCTCGCTGATCGATCCCGACGTGTCGACGTAGATGTGCAGGTCCGGCAGGTAGCTGGTGGAGGTGATCCGGCCAGGCTTGTTGTAGTCGTCGGGTGTCCTGCGATTGGCCTTGAGAAAGGTCGTCCTCGAAGTGCGGAACACGTTCTGCGAACGGGCGACTGCCCGCATGCGCCGGAGCACGCGCTTGATGTCCTTGAACAGGTCGATCTTGCTCGGCGGCTGCTTGCGGAATGCCACCCGCGCCGAGCGGCCGGTTGGCTGGCCGGCGTGCGGGAGCGCCGCGATGGCTGCGGCCCTGGCGGCGGCCCTCGGCAAAGAGGTGAGCTTGGAGAGGTTCCGGTGGGAGACGATCTTCAACGGCGATGCCAAGGACTGATTGATCATCCCCCACTCGGCCGTGATCTTGGCCGCGCTGGTTCGGGCGTGAGCTTCGACGTTGACCAGGACGACGGACTGGGGGCAGAAGAGCTCACCGACCGTGAACGGCAGGACGCCGACCTCGATGGCGGTACTGGTCGCCGCCGACTGAGCCCGGTGCTGATCGACATACTGCATCAACATGTGAAGGAGCACCCTGGGGAACGAATGTTCTTCGTTACCGTCACCGTCGTCCTTCCGCAGCAGGAGCGACTCCGTCAGATCGTTGAGCCTGAGCGCCGCGAAGTCGGTCAGCAGTCGTGACGTGGTGGACGGGACCACACGCCTCATCGCTGCGATTTGCACAGACAACCAGGTCTTGAACGTGTCGAAAGAGGCCGCGGACTGGAACCAGAATCCGAGGGTGTTGGGATGGAAGGAGTAGGCGAGTGACGTGAAGAACAGGCTGTCATCGGCGGCACCGGCGAGCAGGCTTTTCGCGGCGGGTACGACGTCGTTCTGCGCCGTGTAGAGGACTCGTGCCGAGGGGGCCGGAAGCTTGTTGCGGTGACCTGCCTGGGTCGCGAAGAGTTCTCCCACGGGAAGCGGGGTCGCCGGGTCGAAGTTGACCATGGTCTGGCCGAGCAGTTCCTTGGCGCTCTGCTCGGCACCGGCGTTCATGATGTCGCCGAAGCAGCTCATGAGCATGCTCAGGACGTCATTGCTGATGTCACGCCCCGAGGCATCGGTGATCGTGACCGGGCTCTTCGGGTTCAAGGGCGTCAGCAACGGATCCGCGAGGGTCTGCTGGATCGCCGGGACCGGGTCGTAGTTGCCGGTGAGCGAGATCGTGTGCACCGGATCGAGCACGGCCGGTTTCTGGTTGGTGACAGTTATCGTCATGGCAGCGTCTCTTTCAGCGTTCCGAGGTCAGGAGTCCGGTCACTCGCGGCTGCGGGGCCGTTCTGGATGGGTGCCACGGCCCCGTCTCTTATGGGCGGCCGATCAGAGGTAGACCTCCAGCGTCGGCTTGAGTTTGTTGGCGATCGGGGTATCCGAAGCCAGGAAGGCCTGGAGATTCGAACGATCGAATTGCTGTGTGGTCACCATCGCCATGAGCGTGCGCAGGTGCTCCTTCTCGAACTGGGTCGCGGCACGGGCCAGGTGCTCGATCAGGAGGGCGTTGTCGTCGTTCTCCTGGAGAGCGAACAGCACGGCGCCGGACAGTTCGTTCCCAGTCAGCAGCGCAATCTCCGTTTCGAGATCGTTCACCGTGCGCGCGGACTTCAGCTGCGCGTAGCAGTTGGGCTTCGGCACGTTGACGCTGTTCTGCTGGCCCGCGGGGTTGGATGCCAGGTCGTCGGCGATCACGTTGACCAGCTGAGCCGTGAAGGTGGTGTTGCCGGTGTATGCCTCGATGGCCTCGTTCAGGAGCGTGGTGTCACGCTCACCGATCTGGACCTGGGTCTGGATGTACTGCGCCAGCTCCCGGGGGTCGGCCGCGTTCAGCCACTTCGACAAGTTGTCGATGGTCCGGGGCGTGGTGAGCTGGTTCATCTCCTCGCCACCGTCGAACAGTTCGGCCATGGTGACCTTGTCCTCGTCGCCATCGCTCTGACCGTCGGCCACGAACGCGGTGGGAATGGACTTCTGGAAGATCATTCCCGGGAACTGCGTGAGCACCTTCTTCACCCAGGGGTTCATCCCGTTGCCCAGAATCGAGAGCAGAGTCGGGGTGTCCGGCTCGACGTGGAAGATCGCGAACCGAGAGAGACTCGCCTCGTCCAGCGACGTGACGTTTCCCTTGTCGTTGCCCGCGACGACGATGCGGACATTATCCGGTAGTGCGACATGCCCCATGCGGCGCAGAGTCACCAGCGTGAGCGCACCGGATGTCACGTCCGAGGTCGTACGGTTGATCTCATCGAGAAACAGCACAGGCCATTCCCGCGGATTGCTCCGTGCATAGTCGATGCACTCCTGGATCACCTGGTGGGGGTAGAAAACCTGCTTGTAGCTCTGACTGCCGTCGTCGGTGGTGTAGGGAACCAAACGCGCGCCGGTGAGGTCAGCCTTGTCCGCGAGCTGGTTGCACGGCAGGGTGAATGCCTTCGTGCCCATCCCGTAGGCCAGCGCGTCGACGAACGAGGACTTGCCGATGCCTGGCTCGCCCATCAGTGCGGGTGTGGCACCGACTTCCAGGGCCTGCTTGATCAGCGTCGTGAGAGTGTCGTTGAACTTCATGATGAGGTCCTTCTGGTCGGGAGAGGGCAGGGCGAACGAGAACGTGCCTGTATCCGGTGTCGATTCCCGGGGACGTGTCCGCGGTTGGACCTGAGGTGACAGCACCGCCTGTCCGGGTGGCGGTGGAGCCCCGCTGCACACCGCCACCCGATCGCGCTCCGCGCGATCCAGTCCTTTCATCATCACCTGACGCCGGCGTCCCTATCCGCGTGCGTCAGCGCGATGACGGGGTGTCGCGCTCCGCTTTCTGAGCCGCAGCTTCACGTTCTGCCACGAGCGCGGCGGCCCGCTCGAGAAGGAACGGTCTCTGGTTGCGCAATTGCGTGTGTTTCGGACGAGCGGGTAGTACCTCGAGCGCGGCTCGATAGAGCAGCCACGCCCGGTCCCCCGGCGTGTAGTGGTTGCCGAGCGTGCCGAGCGTCCGTAACGGCACCTGCATCCAGTGGTAGAGCGTGCCGAGAACTGAGAACTCCCAGCGGGACAGATCGTTGTGGAAGTCGTCCGGCCTGCGCAGGCGGCCGCGAGCGCCGAGCACGGTCTGCTCGACGATCGTCTCCGCGTGGGGGATGACCGGCATCGAGCTGCCCGTGCTGACCGTGGCGGACGTGACGCTCGCGCTCTCTCTCGCGTGCACAGCCAGATCCGCGTAGACCTCCTCCACTGTCGCGCCGAGCCGGGGACGGATCGTGGCGGCGGCATCGTCCTCGACCGCGTCTGGTATCGGGGACCGTGTGAAGGTCACCCAATGGTCGAGAAGGAGCTCGTACCATCCCTGCTCGTGCCTCAGCGCACGCTTGTCCGCGGCCACAGGGAAGTCGTGCAGGTTCTCGGGCGCGGGAACGATCAGGTGAAACCCCGCTCCCGACATCGACTGTTCCGCATAGAGAATTCCGGGCATCCGGCACAGGTTCTCCGCGATCTCCGGCGGGCAACCTGGCTCGATATCGATCACCAGGAGGCCGTCCGTATGCACCTGGATGTAGAACGCGGCGTTGCTGGCACCGGGAAGGGCCTCGGTGAGCTCGTCGAGATCGGTCAAGCACACCGGCCCGATGTTCCAGGCGCCGCGGACACGACCGTGGTCGATCAGTTCACGCAGGTCGATCGGGGCTTTACGTTCGTCGACGTCCTCACCGATCTGCCCTGAGACAGTCCATCGGCGGGCGGGTGCCAACGCACGTATCGCGGGATTCTCATAGAACTGGGGGAACATCGCCCGCGGGTCGGTAGGCAACATCGTGACACGCACGCTTTCGCTGGATGGGAAACCCTGGCGAGGGGTGTGTCAAAAAACGTGCCCTCGCGTTGCTCTGCTCGGAGGCAACGCGAGGGCACATTCGGCTACACCAGCGCTCAGCCCTGATAAGTGATGCCGGCCTGTTGGTCACCGGCGCTCGCCGGCGGGTCACCGGCTCCGCGGGTACCAGCCGTACCAGCCCCGACGCCGACCGGCGAGCCCACTGCCGATCCGGCATTCTTCAAGGCCGCGTTCTCACGTTCGAGGCGCTCGAGTTTCT
Organism: Amycolatopsis sp. TNS106; assembly: GCF_019330265.1. NCBI lineage: Bacteria > Bacillati > Actinomycetota > Actinomycetes > Pseudonocardiales > Pseudonocardiaceae > Amycolatopsis > Amycolatopsis sp. TNS106. Next base: position 2,376,938 of record NZ_CP024972.1, read on the forward strand.
GCTCGGGTGTTTCCTCGGCCTGCTCCGGTACGACAGTGGCGGTATCGGGAACACCAGCCTGGGGTCGTGTGGCCGCCGTGGGACGCGGCGCAGGCATAGGCCGTCCGTCCTTGATCTCCGTGCCAACGGTTTCGGAGACGCCGCTGGTGGACGCGTCGGCGGGCGGCTGGAGCGCGCGGGGCGGGGTGTTGAACACGATGCCACGGGCGGCGAGCTCGCTGGTGGCCACGCCGCCGGCGTTGTAGTAGCGAGGCTTCTCGTGCACGATCACCTGACTGAGTGACAGGCCGCGGTTGGCGAATTTCTCGGGCTTGTAGACGCGCAGGACCAGCTCGACGTCCAGCCCCTGGGCGAGCTCCTGGCCACTGGTGTCCTGGTCGAAGGTGCCGTCTCCCGCCGCGGCCGGGATCGCGATGATAGGGAGATTGCTCCCCTTCGAGTCGATCGAGTAGTTGGCGCCGGTTCCCGGATTCTTGGTCGAGGTGTACCGGCGTTCGTCGACGTACCGTTCCTCGATCGTCGGGTTCGCCGGGTCGGCGAACTGAACCTCGGCCTCGGTGATCGTCACTGTGGTGTGCGGCCTTCCCACGGGGCTCATGCCGCTCTGGATCTTGCGCTGGTCGCTGCGGGCGAGCTCGTCGCCGTCGATCGGACGGGTGAGACGGCCGAAAGCGAGCTTTCCCCGGATGAAGACAGTGGTGTTCTCGGTCAGCTGGCTGGCCGAGATGGAGTGGTTGCTCATTCTGTTCCTTCTGTTCACTTTTGTTCAACGGCATATCGGAGCAGTGAGAGAATCGGTGGATTCTTCTTGTCGCCTGACGAGGGCGCTACGGTGCCGTCACCATGACCACTCGCTATAGCCGACTGTCGCGAGTGACAGCCGTACCAACGTAGAGAGGCACTCATGCGAGGCTCCCGGAATCTCCGAGCGTGTGACGTCGGAACTGCGTGAACGACAATTGCACCGCGCGCACAGGCCGGGATTGTGGAGCCGAATCAGGCCCCGCGATGCCGGACGGTGAGACGCATGAGCAAGGCCCGGTCCGTCGTGGCCGATGGACCGGGCCTTGCTCACCTGTCGTGGGCGCCTCGTCGTAGCACCGCGGGCGGGCCCGAGACAGGAGTGGGGTGCACCCCTCGTAGCGCTCCGTTCGCCGCGTCTGTCTTGCAGGCCTCGGGAACGGACTCTCAGCGGCATCTTGCGTGGTTCCTCGGACTATCGGCCCCGCCCGGGCGGCCGTTGTCGCGTTTCTGGCCACAGATCTCGCGCCACCATGCCCGGGGCCGGCGTCAGCCGGGCCATGGCCGACGGCGTTTCCGGATGTATCGTCGGTGGCTTCACGCGCACGGACTGCTCACATCGCCGAAATAGACGCATCCGGCAGTGGAAGCCGTCCGGCGCTCAGTCAGTCGCTGTTGCCGCCGGTCCCTCGGCGTCTCGCGTTCCGTGCTCCCGTTCGGACAGGAAGCTGCGGACCTGACCACTGTTCATCATGTCACCCAGATGGGCAAGGAACACCGCACGTTGAGTACGCCGTCGATCGTGGCGAGGCTCGTAGACGCGCAGGGCCCGCATATCGATCACCCAGCCATTCTCACGAGCGATGGCCTCGCCCAGCGCTGAGCCTTCGGGAACGTTCATCCCGGTGAAGTCGTGGTCGAACTCGGGCGCGATGTCGAGGCGCTGCTGCGGTTCCACGAGGTGGACGACATCGCCGCCGACTCTCGCGCCGTCGTGATCGAAGGCGGTGAGGACGGCACGATCCGGGTGAGCGGTGGTGTCGACGTGGACAGCCGCGACGGCACCATCGTCCATGAACGACGTGCTGGCCACGTGCTGATTGACACGGGCCCGCACCTCGTAACGCCACATGATCTCGCGCGCCTCCTCGAAACCGTGGAATCCCTCCGCGTCCGCGCTGTGCTCGCCCGACTGCTCACTGGCCGGCGGATCCCGCTGCGCATCCGGGATGGGCGTATGGTGCCGCGGGTGCCTCGCCGAGACCCTGACGCTGTTACGTGACTTTCCGATCATGTGGGTGACCATCCCTCCTCGCCGGCGATGCCACTGCAGGACTGCGGCCGCGACGCTGTTGATATTCCTCACCGGAGCTCTATGCGTGCTGGCAGCACGGCAGCCGTGCCTTGTCCCACGAGCACCGTCAGTACGCCCGGACAATCGCTTGCGCATGGCGAGGGTCCCGATGGGCACCGTCGTCGACGTCCACATGTCACACCTCTTTCCCCTCATAGGACCAGTACAAAATCAACTCTGCCATCACCGCCGGTGTTGCGCAGGAAGTCGAAACAGATGCGCAGCGTGATCGCGGTGCCGGTGGTCGCCCTGGGGGGTGGACTCTCCCGGCTACGTCCTGGTGGTGGCGGGGACGGTGCCCCAGAGAGGCTCTGTCGCCACCTTCACCAAGGTCAGCCCTGGTCGTTCGTCGTCCCGGCTGACTTTCCACCTCCGACGCAGAACGGCGGCTTTATTCCTCGCGAGGCGGCGTTCAGAAAACGGGCCGAACGCGCGGGCGTACGTCGTCGTCTTTCCGGTCTTCGGGTGGCGATGCTGAAGAATAGCCACCGTGATAAAGCCGTGAGCCTCCGCGCTCACCAAAGCGTCCCAGGATGGATAGATCGTGTCGGTGTTTGGGCTGTAGGCTTCCATGGCGGGTCCCTTTCGTCCGCGCCACCAGCGACGACGCGTGGTTCTCGGTATTCGGCCGGCTGGTGGTCTCCGTGACCGCCGACCGCGGAACGGCCGTGCGCACGTTCAGAGTTCACGACGCCGCCGTGCTCCCCGTCCTGGCACGATCCGGGGAACCTTCATCGCGGCTTACTTGAGCACGGTGCCGCTTCAGCACCCTGTAGACCGTCCGGTCGGTGACGCCGATCCGCGCGGCGATGGTCGGCGCCCGCATACCTCGGCCGGTCATGGTCACGATGGTCGCGTCACGTTCATGCTTGCGCGCCTGCGCCGGTGTCAGCTGAAGATCCGACAGACTATCGATGATGCGATTGCGTTCGCCGGCGGAGACGCCACCCCACACTCCTGTGCGCTCATCGGCTTCCAAGGCGTACATCAGGCACTGAGCCCGGACCTCACACCGGGCACAGATACGTTTCGCGTCCACGGCATCGTCATCGTCATCGGGGAAAAACAACTCTGGGTCAGTCTCCGCGCAAAGGGCATCATCATGCCAGCGTGGCTTCTGACGTTCAGCGCCGGATGACACCAGTAGTTCGGTCGAGGTGTTCGACACGTAATAGCGCATAAGTTCCGCCCATGTTCCGCAGTCCTCAAACACGACCTCGGAGTGCGTTTGATGACTGCTTGATACTCTCGTCGCCCAATTCAGATCTCGTAGCCCAGCCGCGATCGCGATCAGCCTCGGCGACTGCAGGCGCCGCGGCTGCCGAGACCACGTCGGCGGGCTCACGCACAGATACAGCCACAACATCGATGGGGCATCGTCATCGACTATCCGCACCAGCGCGCTGTCGAGGCCCGGTAGCGAGCCTCGACAGCGTGACTCGCCCCACCCGGCAGCTGGGTGACCGTCAGTCGAGGTACTGACGAGGAGCGCTGTCAGCCGATGTGGCGGCCGTTTGGGATCCGAGGGCTTCTCCAGCCATGTTGGCCAACTGGTCCAGAAGCCCCGACAGCAGGATCCGGACCTCGGCATCATTGCCGTGATCACGGAGCCACTCCGCAACACCGTGCGACATGCCATCGTCACGTTCCCGCAGCGCGGCGGCAAGCTCACCGGCAATCGAACTGGCCGAATTCCCGGGATGCTCGGCTGTGATGTCGACGACCACCGCCACGACTTTCCGATGGCTGGTCGTGGCGGATGCCAGGAGTTTCCTCAGCGTCTCCCGTTCGGCTCGACCTTGCTCGTCGTGATAGACGAGTGTGATCTTGTCGGGACTGGTCAAGACGTCAGCGGTCGTTGCGGGCACCGCGCTGTCGACGACCTCGATCAGTGCACGAACCTGTCTCAAACGGGCCAGCAAGGAGTCTCGCTCTGCTTTCCGTTCCCGGAACCTGGCCATGTGTCTATCGCAGCACGTATCGAGTGGCCCAGGCGCGGCGTTGACGTCCTGATAGCCGGAGATGTAGTGCTGGGTCTCGGCGGCCTTGTCGAAGAGCGCGTTCCTGATGATGCGGCGCTGATCGTCCGTCGTCGTGAAGGTGAATTCCGATGGCGCTTCTGTCACTGCCTAATCCCCTATGATCGCGTGTGCGGTGTCGGTTCGCCGTCCGCGTCCGGACGCGGCCAGCACCACCGGATGGGCGCGGTGTGGGCTACCTCCCCGAAGGATGCGAGTTCTAGACCCGCTCAGAGAGCCAGAGGTCATTGAGGTCTTCGCGAATTTCGGCTTCCAGAGCGGCGGCGCAAATCGCATCGCCAGACACAGCGTCGAGGAGGTTGTCCTGGACCAACTGCTTCTCTGCCAGCAGACGAGGCATACGCTCGTCCTGGGTACCCTTCGCGATGAGACGATGAATCACTACTGGCCGGGTCTGCCCCGGACGGGGAAGTCTGCCGTTGGTCTGCAGGTAGTGTTCCAGCGAGAACGGCAACGTGTACCAGATCAGCGACGAGCCGCCGTACTGCAGATTCAGACCGTGCCCGGCGCTGGCGGGGTGAAGCAGCATCACGGGAATCTGCTGGGCGTTCCACCGGTGGACCATGTGGCGAGAACCATCGAAGGCCTCCGCGCCGACGCCTGTCTTTACGAAGTGCGCGAGCAGGCGTTCACGATCTGAACGGAACTGGTAGGCGATGAGCATCGGCTGCCCGCCGTTGTTCCTCACCAGATACTCCGCCATCTCCAGCTTCTTGTCGTGGATGACGGTGTAGTCGCCCTTGGACGATGGCTGGTCCGGATCGGCGGTGTACAGCGTCCCGGAGGCGAACTGCATGAGCTTGCTCGTCAGCACCGCCTGGTTGTCGGCGACGATCGATTCAAGGCTGTGGGTGAGCGCACCGTCCGCATCGCGGTATGTCTTGACCACATCCATGACGAGGTCGCGCCTGAATTCCTTGTAAGTCTGAAGCAGGTCCGCAGGAAGCGTGACGTTGACGTCCTGGATGCTTACCGGTGGCAGCACCAAGGACGTGTTTTCCGCACTCATAACCAGGTGAGAGATCGCCTGGTGGATCTCTTCTTCGGCATCGTCTTTCGGAATCCACTTCGCCGGCGTGGTGGTGCCAGGCACCATCTTCGGGATGAACCAGCGGCGGCGGAAGTCCGTGATGGTTCTGCCGAGCGAGGCGCCCTCGTCGAGCAGGTAGACCTGGCTCCACAGGTCGTGTAGGCCGTTCGGACTGGGTGTTCCCGTCAGCTCGATGAGCCGGTTGATCGCGGGTCGGACCTGCGCGAGTGCCGTGAATCGATCGCTCGCATGAGATTTGAAGCCCTGCGACTCGTCGATGATGACCGTGGGAAACGGCCAGGTGATGGTCCGTTGCCCGTTGAGCTCATGAACCGGCATCTGGTCGACCAGGCCGAAGCGACATTCGGAGCAGCCCTGACCGGAGCAGGTCGGGCAGGGACGCCGCTCTCTTGCCACGGCCTTGGCCGCGAGCAGTTCGCGGATCGCCGTTGTGATCGCCGCTTTGCTGGGGACGGGCCGGCCGGACCGAGCCGCCTCCTCGCGGCAGTTGACGACCACGTCGTCCTGGGGCTCCGGTCCCCTGGTTCGCAGGAAGTCCAGGACATCCAAGGCCTCCGGTGACAGCGTGCCCAGAACGTCCGGTGGAAGCATTGGGCCGGATGTGCGGTCGAGCACCGCTTTCAGCACGCTCGTTCGCTGGGATGGCTGAGTGAGAATCTCCTGGTTGACAAAGTACATCGTCGGCTGGTCGGTGAAGATCTCCCGAAACCGCTCGAGACGTTGCTGCCGGGAGATCTTCCGGTCAAGGTCGTCGACGATCAAGGACTTCGTCCTTATCGGAAATCCCCACTTCTCGATCTCGTCGAGCCATGTCGATCGAGCGATCGCGACAGGCGCGATAAGAAGAATGTGCCCGATCGGCCGTACAGTTTGCAGGACACGCAGTGTCGCGAGGGTTTTGCCGCCGCCTATGTTGACCCAGGCCCCAGCGAAGGGCCGGTCGACGATGAAATCGTGGATCTGTTGCTGGTGGGGCTGCAGGGCGGGGGCCTGGGGCACCGAGGTCCGAGTGGTGGTGTTGGCGGTTTTCACGACCTGTGCCGTCCTTTCTGGCTTGTCGTTCGGCGGTCGTGCTCAGACATCAAGGACCTCTCGAACGAGGTCCAGCCGGGCTTGAGCTTCGTCGGCACGTCTCTTCTCACGCGCCAGTTCGGCTCCGAGTGCTGTGACACGGGCGGTGAGCCGGGCGAGCTCCGCGTCATCCGGCAGTGCCCCGGCCACGATCGACGTGGGGGGTTCCGCTCCGGCAGGAAGTCCCTGGCCGGGGCCGATCACCGCGGAGGTGTCCGCGTCGTGGCGGCCCGTCGCCGCAGGTTCGAATCGCGGGGCGCGAGTGTCGGCTCCCCCGTTCCCCTCACGAACGCTGAACCTCACCACGCCGTCCTCGTCGAACGTGACTTCCAGCTGCTGCGTCGCGGGCAGACTTTCGGGTTGCCGGTCGAACCATCGGCTGAATGCTGCTCCATGTACGACAAACGCCTCGGCGACGGTCATCAACTCTGGGGTACGTGACGTTTGCCGCGTGATCGCAGCGCCGTCATCGTGGCTATGATTGGACATCAGATGACGCAGGTCTCTACGTACGTTGTGAATTTTCCTGTTGGACGCTCCTTTGTTGCGCGACACGGAGACTGAACCTCCGGCATTGTTGCGAATGATGCAGTTGCCATTCGCCGAGATATCCCCAAGACATCCATACTCGATGGCCTCAAGGATCAATTTCCGCGCCTGATCGTCGAAACCTCCGAGTTCCTGTCGGGTGAGACGCCGAAACTTGTCGGCGCCGCTGTTTCCGCTCCGCGATTGGCTTTTCGTCATCTGCTTCCTTCGAGTCCGCACGGACGCGCGCCAGCAACTGGCCCACGGGGTGAAGACCTGGCACACGGCGCGACGTCACTGGGGGTGTGGGTGGACATGCCCTACGGTTATGCTTTGACCGAAAGCCGCGAATGGCACTGGCCGCGGAGGTGTTCGACCAAGGTGTCGACTCCGGCCTCGTCGTCGACGACATGGACCGCAGCGCCGAAGTGCCGGAGTTTCGAGTGCATCCGGCTCTGCCGTGCCCCGAGTCGTCCGGCCGTGCGCTTGACCTCGACGAAGACCACACCGGTGATCGGCGACACCACGATCCGGTCCGGCACTCCCGCCCGGCCAGGGGAGACGAACTTCATGCACAGGAGCCCGTTCTCTCGGCACATCCGCAGGAGGTAGCGTTCGATGGCATTCTCACGCTGACCGACGGCCTTTCCCATCACGTTCTCCTGTTGTCCTCTCCGATCGCACGAACGTGCCCGTCGGGGCACGCCGTCCCGATCGCCGACGGCTCCGGTCACAGGTGACCGGCGATCCAGCCATCGACATACGCCCGGAGCCGCTGGTGCCCGTCTTGCCCGGCGTCGCCGTCGGTGGTGCCGTAAGGGATGGACATGGTCAACGTCGCTCGCTCGAGCGCCGTTACGCTCACCGGGGCCGCCCCGCGGCCATCGGCGATTTCGATCATGAATGTGGGCATGCACTGGTTCCGACTGCCAGGGCTGCACTGAGACCAGTCGCGGCCGCAATCGGTGCCGGCGATGCTGTAGTCGCACGCGCCGGCGCAGACGCTCAGTGAGGATTCACCCACGCCGATCTTGAGCATTCCGTCGACCGACAGAACGCGTTCACTGTCGCCAGTCTCGAATACCGCCGCAAGAGGACCGCGTGTGACGCTGATGCCATTTCGGCAGCGAAGGTCGTCTGCGATTTGGTCGAGGTTGTCGAACGCAACAGTGCCAGCGGCCTCGGTCTCTCGAATCAATGCAGCGATTTTCTCATCGTCTTCATAGGTCATAGGACGCTCCATGGGGATATTTTTCTGGGTTCAGGACGTCGATGAATAGCGACGAGTACCGATCAGTGGCGACAAGGACTCTCAGTGGTTCGACACAACTCCGCACCAACGTTGCACGGGCCGCGCCGGCGGATTGTCACACGGCTGTGTTCATCCAGTTCTTGGTGAAGGTATCCGCGAGCATCTGGTTGTATATATCGAGGTCGAGCGACGCGATCAGCGTGCCGACGGTCGTGGACGGCAAGGAGTACAAGTCGTCGTTGACGATGGCCATCGGCCACGTTGGGTCCAGGCCGTTGATCCGTCGGATGACCACGTCCTGGTCGTCGGGCAGCACCATCAGCCCCTTGGAGACGGACGCCTCAGCGCGGTTCCTGGCCCAGCCATGGTGCCGGAGGACCCTGAGAGCGAGTGGATCCCGCCTGACGCCCGAAGAGCCGCTGTCGCGCCTCTTCGCCTGGCTCGCGCTCGTTACTTTCCACGCACCCGCATTGTGCAGGCTGACGGCGCCAGGGGTGCCTGCCTGTACCACGAAGACCCGGTTGACCATCTGCAGGGCGCGCGGTTCGGCCAATGTGGCGTCGGTGTCCTGGTCGTCACCGGGTGTGTGGCCGATCGGCTCGGCTGCGAACGGGTACGTGATGGAACCGCGGGAGGCGGCGATCACGTTCTGGAACAGAAGTAGGGTCCTGACTGGAGCATCCGGCCGCACCGCTTCCTGGATCATTTTCAGGCCCAGGGCATGGTCGAAAGGTTCGGCGAACGCTGCTTCCCCGCCGCTGGCGATCGTCTGCAGGTACCGGGCCAGAGCGAAGTCGACGACGGCCGGGTGTGCCAGCGATTTCGTTGGGGTCGGACCGCTGTGGCATGCCAGTGTGCCACCGGAGGCTGTGACGATCGCGCTCTCGGCGACTGTCTTGCCACGGGCGGGCGCGGCCAGCTCGAGGCGGTTGTTCGAGTCCTTGCTGATGAGGAACATCAGTTCGGGTTCGATGTCAATGCCGATAGCGTGCTGCTGTTCGGCGAGCACTCGGTTGTTCGCCACCTCGTCGAACCCTGTCCCGTGGTCGACAACGGAATAGAGTCCATCGGTGTTGGTGGAAATGATGCGGGCACCCGCAAGGGTCTGAGCCTGCCCGATGCGCCAGCTGAAGAGCTGGCCGATGATCCGCATCGAGATGATGCGGTTGTTCATCCGGATCGGCGTGCGGTGGCGAGCGTCACCTGCACCAGAGGCGGAGTTGAGGATGAGTTTAGTACCGTTCCGCAGAGTCTCGAGTCGCGTCTTCTCTTCAGGGGACAATCCCGGACGCTTCATCTCACGCCCATAGCGTTCCTTGTCGAAGAAGATCTTCGCATAGCGATCCTCGCCGAGCTCGGGGTTGTAGAACGCCCGCATGTTGCGGAGCAGGTTCGGGTAGTAGCTGGTGAAGTCCTCGTGGACGGCGAGTCCTGCGCTGGTACGGGCGAATTTCGGGTGGAGCTTGGTGGCCTCGTTGTCGCCCCCCGTGAACAGCGCCGGAGCTGTCTTTACCGGGCCGGCCCGGTAGGCGGCACCGGATACGGACGTATTGGCCAGGACGACCTTCCCTTCCAGCACTGTGCCATCGGGCAGGAGGACATTCAGGGATTCGGTGGCGGGCCGTTGAGTCGCCAGGAGCATGGCAGCGTCAGGAACCGCTGCCTGAGCTCGGGCCACCTGTGCTGCCTGGATCGGGTCGTCCTTCTTGGGTTTGCGGAACTTCACCTTCTCGGGGCTGGAGCCGAGGAGTACCAGGCGTTTGTCGACGGTGGATCCGTCGGGAAGAGTCAGCCTGTTGTGCTGATGTCTGGCCTCCGCGAGGAAATCGTTCGCATCGGGGAAGCACAGTTTGGCGCGACGGAGCATCACCTCGTGTTCGAGGTGCTCGATCCGCACGGCTGTGTATACGGACAAGTCCGCCTCCGCGCCGTGAATTCCTCCAGTGGAGAACGTCACGAAGCACGACGACGGTGACCCGTCTGCCTGGAAGTACGGGATGTTGTTCGGGGCTTTGGGAATGTCACGCAGGCTCCGCGCGGGGAGTGTGAACATCTGCCGGTACTCGTCCGAATCGTTGAAGTTCTGCCCCTCGATCGACCGGTAGTAGTCGACAACTTGCATGAACTGACGATGCGCGCGAACCTGCGCCGGGCTAACGCCCGAGACAGTTCCGGGGTCAGGCGCGACATTCTGTTCGAAGAAACGCACGCATTCGTCGAGCACGTTCACTGTCTGGACACCGCGCTCACGTGCGATCACAGGATCCGGATACATGAACGACACCGCCTCGATATCGGTCAGAGGGGTAAACGGCGCGAGGATCCGGCCGACGAACTTCGCCGACGATGAGTCGATGGTCAGACGATCGCGCCGGACCGTACCGTTCTGGTGGAGCACTGTCTCGGAGTACTGCGCGAGGAGGCCTGCTTTGAGATCGAAACTGCCCGCGTACGCTGGATGCCGGAACAACTGGGCTAATCCCAGGCAGTCCGACACGTTGTAGGCCAGCAGATCGTAAAGGTCGTCAGGACTGGTGATTGCACCGTCCTGGCCGAGCCGATCGGACTCTTTGATCTGCCGGCCGAGTATCCCGAGCAGTCGTTTCAGGCTGACCTTGAACTGCACCTCGTTGAGACGTGCGACGTCGAGATGGCGGCCGGAGCCCAGCATGGAGCGCCGGATCCTGGCGGCCGGACTGTCCCACCCGAGGTAACCAGGCATGTACCCGATGTGCTGTTCCCCGAATAGTTGGTCGTTGTACTGCCGCATGCGGCCCGCCGTTGCAGGCTGAAACATGTTCGCACGGTGCGGGGCCGGAAAAACCTCCGTGAAATACAGTGCGAGCATGACTGAGTCGTAATTCAGCGAGTTGTAGCCCGCGAGGAAAGGATGCTGGACCGGGTCGTAGGACGGATCGGTATCACACACCGGGCGAAGCTCGCTCGGATAGTCGGACAGCTCGCCGCGGTCGCAGACGTTCTCGGCGTTCGAGAGGCCGATCAGCGTGGCGAGCCGGTAATTGGCTGGTTCAGAGTTTAGATTCCAGAGCTTAACGTTCACGGCCGGTAGCCCAGGGTTCGCCGTCATGATCCTGTCGTACAGCGCTCGCGGTGCGACACTGGCGGCCAGCACCGGGTCATCCACGAGAAAGAAGACCTCCAGCGTGTCGACGGACTGCTCAGATTCCGGCGTGTAGGCGCAGAGTGTGAAAGCGTCCGACAGTGACTCGAGGTCGTAGAAGGTGAATCGCGCTGTCGCCGCCGTGACCGGTGTTCGTTCCATGGATATCTCTTTCGTCGTCCCAGCCCGGCCGGCCACGTGCTACCGCGGATGCCCGCGTCGTGGTCGCGGCTAGGCTGGGTCTGTAAACCTTCGGCCATCGGCGAATCTCAATGCTGGCCGGTTCGCGCCGGCCGCGGCGGGCTGCGCTCTGCCTCGCCCCCGTCCTAACGTGTCTCGGCAGGGCAGCGTCCGCAGGCACTGCCGGTTCTCAGGGATCAGTCGCCCTCCCCCGCGGGGTCGGTGCCGTCACCGAGCTGGGCTGACGAGCCCTGGCGCCGGATGAGGCCCCTGTAGTTGGCCCGCAGCCGAGGCAGCGAGATCCTCAAAGGGTCGGAGCCCTTGTAGTCCGGGTTTGTCCACTTGACCAGCTCGTACTCGGCTATGGTCGGCTCAGGGTCATCCATCATCTGGCCGGGTCTGATCTTCCGGTTCTTGTCAGGGCAATGCCACAGCGTGTCCGCCCGGACGATGGCCACCAGGTCGGCGATGAACTGCTTGTTGCTGACAGGTGAGCCACTGGGCGACATGTCGGCGAACCAGGCTTTGTACAGGTCGTAGAGAAAGGTAAAGGGCAGGAGCGACCAGGTCAGCCGCTCTCGGAACTCAGCCCAGAAGGCACGTACAGGGTCGTTGGCTTCCTTGTACTCGGCCAGGACCTCTCTGGTGGCCACTGGCTCGGACAGCTGGTAGTAGTTTCCCGGGGAGGCCGCTCCCGCTTTGTTGAGTACGTACCAGAGCACGTACTCCAGAACCTCAGTCCGCTGCAGATAGTCGTCTTTGATGTACTTGCGTTCGATGCCGGTGAAACTCTTGACGAACGGGACGAATAGCTGCCTGCGATAGAAGGATTCCGACTTGTCTTTAACGCGGGGAAATTCGTTCAAGCACTGCACCATGAAGCCATAGAACTGATAAGCGATCGGCATGCGGTACTTGCGGTTGATCTGGATGACGTCGTTGGTGACGATGGCCTTCAGGTTGGCTGCTTTGTCGATGAAGGTGCCGACATCGTTCTCGTCGACGATAATCGCACTGGTACGCACCAAGGGCTCCAGCGCGAACTCTTTGCCGAAGTCCGCGAGGGGGATCGACGTGTGGGATCGCGGGCCACACAGGTTCCGCATCAGCGCACAGAGGGTGCCCTTCCCGTTGTTGCCCTGCTCGGAGTAGAACCATGCCGTTTTTCCCCACGACACGTGCGGGCGGATAACGGCCCCGACGATCTCCCAGAGCAAGTCAGGGATCCCCTCGTCATCGGAGAGTTCGCAAACCCACGACTCGATATCCCAGTCCGTTCCGTCGACCGGATGGGTGATCACAGGGTTGCCGGGCGCATCGACGTAGTCGACATGGCATTTTGCCAGGAAGACCAGAGCGGGATCGAACGGCATCAGCGTTTTGGGCTCCAGGTGGAAGGTCGTGTCACCAACGATGATGTCCCGCGCCTCGACGCCATAGTGGAAGATGCCGTTGTTGACGGCGATCAGATCGCGATGCGTGCATTGATGGAGCCGGGGCGAGTCCTCACGCAGGACGGCGAGGACTTCGGCGAACTCCTTGAGTGTGAGCTGGGTGTTGTATTTGCGGGCCAGCGTACGGATGTCATCCTCGCTGGTCGTGTAGGTTCCACGAGCCCGTCCGAACGGTTGGTACATCGCGAGGAGGTCGTATTCCCGATCCGTGTCCTTCGCACTGGGCGCGATGCGGATGACATGATGCAGGCGCAGCAAAATCTGTGCGATCTGCCAGCACGTGAGGAAGCGGAGCAGAGGAAGCTTCTCCTGAGCAGTGGAGGCCTTGTGGTTCTCGGACTTGCACACTCCGTTGACGATCGCCAGGAGTTCCTTCTCGAGGGTGCCGGGCGCCGGGGCGTCGGCGGGGTCGATGACGTCGAGATAGACCGTCGTGGTTCGTGTGACAACCTCGTTCAGCGGGGCCACGGCGGCCTGCGACGGGAAGTGGTCCATGACGCGCTGATAGACAGTGGCGACAGGGTCGACTTCCGTGCGGTCGTTGTGTTCGTCAGGAGTTGACGTTGGAGCGTCAGAGGTGGTCATGCCGCTGTTCTTCTCCATCGCTTCAGAGACCAGCCGGCGATGTGGGAGGCCGAGTGGTCTCATAGTCGAGCAGGAACGTGTCGTCGACTCTATGCCATTCGAACCCTCTTTCGCAACGAGTCGATACGTCAATGACTGGCACTGACTGGTGTTGGAGTCGGTATCTGTCACCGCTCCCGTGTCCCCAACCTCGCTCAGGGCTACTCACCTGGGGCGCCGCAGGAGGAGCTGGGTTCGCGGCGATTGCGGAACTTCCTTTCCTCGCTCAGGTTCGCTGTGCCCGAGTTCGGCGTGGCCCCCGCGGGCGGCGTGAGCCGCCCGACTGTGGTCAGGGTCCGAAGGAGTTCTGCTGCGACATCTGCGCCTTGCACGGTGCAGGCTCATCCTGCTGCAGCCAGAGGATCATCCGGTCTGAGGTGTACCACGAATCGTGGTACACCTCCTTCCCCTGGTCGACATATCTTTTGCAGTCAAGTTGCCAGGCACGAGTACCACGTGCGGTTGTCCAAGGGGTACACGGATTTCCGCAGGTCATCCCATTGTTTTCCTGTGTTGTACCACCTAGACCACGGAAAATCGAGAAGTTGCAGTGTTCGAGAGCATGCGCAACGCACGGGCCCGGCACTGCGCACTCGTGCGTTCTGTAGACGCTGCCCTGTTGATGGTACTCGTGGTACATCGCCGCGGTTCGTGCGCTGACCAGGAATTGCGCTGTACCACTCGCGACCGACGACGTGGTACGAGCCTCGTGCCGCGGAGACAGCGAGCGCCAGCCTCGCTGGTCACCACGTGATCCGTCGCGTACCACGTCAGGTGGTACGCCCACATCGTCAGCCGATCACACCGTTCTCGAGCGACCTGCTGCGTCGGGTTTACCTGCAGCGCGCGGACTAGCTGCACCTCTCGTCGATCACAGCGCTCTGACGAGCTCTGCGGGAGACGCGAGAGAACGAGGTCCCGACGCGTCCAAGGTGAGTGTTGTGGCCAAGACCATGGCAGACTCTCCGCAAGGTAGCATTGCGGCGGAAATTTCCTGCTGCTATTCTCAATTTCGGTGGAATGCTGGCCGTCCTGGCCAGACTCTGTCGCAGCGGAACGTGTAAAAGTACGAAGCCGGAGAGCCTCCCTGTGGGAGGGGAACTCTCCGGCTTCGTACTTTTCTGCTGTAGACGAACGCGGGTTCCAGTGCGGTGTGAGTCACAGGCAGGTGTCACGCCCCTACGTCTCGCGTCGCCATCGAAGGGGCGGGTGTTCTGCGACCCCGAGCCCATGCGGGTAGTTCGACGGCATAGAGGATCTCATGCGTGATAGTGATATTGCGATTGCACAGGGTTCTCCCCTGTGTCCTCCTCGTCGCGATACGACGGTAGCCCGTGATCTCGTCAGTGCGTGCGGCGAAGCGTTCCATGTGGGCTTGGGCTCGTTGCCGCGCCTGCTTGACCGTGATGCCGCTGGCCGTCACGACGAAGACGTGGACGTGGTCCCGATCGAAGGTGGGTGTCGCGCCGCCGATGAGATCGAGACTGATCCTCGCGCGGCACATCGCGGCCTGGCTCGGCCGGATGAGCTGATTCTTCCTGTCATACACGCAGGAACCAACAATGGCCACAGGGGATCACCTCCTGTCTCGGTAGCGGCTTCATGGACGTCATTCGTTCTTTCCCGGGTGATCTGAGTCCTGCTGTCACCACCCGAGTACCCGTCCTGGGACACCCTGGTGTACGTGAACGTCATCTCAGGTTCACGCGCTTGTCCTCCGGCAGCGCAACGTTCTTTCTGTGAACAAGCAGCACGCAGGCTGTGAACGCCAGCGTCAGCAGCAGCGCGGGAACAGGATTCGCGAGGATCGCAAGCACTTGCGCAGGGATCAATGTCGCCGCGAGGTTGAAGGTGATGTGAAGGACGACACACGGCCAGACGGCGCCTGTGTGTTCACGGACAAGTGCAGCCAATACCGACAGCGGCACCGTGAAGAGGAACTGAACGAGGTTGCCATGGACAAGCCCGAAGATCATAGCGGAGGCCGCGGCTGCTGCGGTGACACCGACCTTCATGCGAAGAAGCGGGTAGAGCAGACCGCGGAAGACCATCTCCTCGGCGATGGGCGCAACGACCAGTGTTAGTAGTGTTGCCGCCTCGCCGGCATTTCTCTTGAATTGGACGGACTCGTCGAAGGTCGTCGACCCGCCCAGTTCGTAGAGCCACAGTGCCATCGACTGACCCGCGGCGAACGCGAACACCGCACCACACACTATGGCGCTACTGTTCCATAATGACCAGTGCCACGGCTGGATCGGGCGGCCTACGGCAAACCAGCGTGGCCGGGCGACTCGGGCCACACCGATGACGGCGACGGCGATTCCGTCGCCCACCACGGTGCCGAGAATCGGACTGCCCACCACCATTGCCGCTCCAGCCGCGACTCCGACATAGGCGGTGACGACAGCCAGGGACATGAGCACACACCAGCAAGCCTCGAAGACCAGTCGGTTCTTCCGTCCAGGGGCGATGACGGCCTCCGCACTGAGTCAGGCAGGCGACAGAACCTGCTGCACGATTACGGCTTGGACCCGGGTATCCCCGCGGTACGTATTGAGCTGCAGTGTCGCGATGAACCGCAATGTTCCGATCGCGGTGCGGCTGGCAGTGTCCACAAGCCGGCGCAGCTCGTCGAACTTCTCCCCTGTGGCGTTCCACCACAGACATGACAGCCCCGCTTTCGTCACCAGGCGAAGATGCTGTTTGTCGGCCCCGATGCGGTCGATCCGCAGGCCGAGTGGTTCCACGGCGATTTGCACTACCGGTGCGGTGAAACCCTGACCGAACGGCTTGAGCGCCTCTGTCCGGCGAACAAGCTCGACCAGCGGCTGCAGGTCGTCCAGGCCCGCATCGCAGTCGACATCGGGTCCGAGTACCAGGTCTGCGCGGCCAGCGTCCTGGTCTGCCGTCAACATCGCCGCACGGGTGGCGTCGGCCAGCACCGCCGCCAGGGCGTCGAGTCGCTCTGCCCGCGCGACTTTCACGCCACATGCTTGCTGATGGCCGATGGCCTCGAGACCTGCGTGCGGTTCCAGGCTGCTGATGATGTCGAACCATTCTGGCGCGCGGCCGGAACCGCTGACGTACTGTCCAGGCCCGGTAGGACGGTTCACGACGACGACGGGATGCCCGTTGTGCTCCATCAGCTGGTTGGCCAGCAGCCCATACATGCCGGCGGGCGCGTCGGAGAGGTAGACCCACGGCGCCAGGGGCTGGTCAGTCTCGGCCAGGGCGGCGAGGTGGTCAGCGGTCAGCTGCTTGCGTCGCTCGTTGACGCGGATGACCTGATGGGCGCTATCGAGCATCGTGTCGGGATCAGGGGCGGTGAATACCGTGAAGCATGGTTCGAGTGCGTCCTCTGTGCGACGAGGACTGTTCATGGATGGCGCCAGATAGAAGCCATAGAAGCCCTCGTCGACGTCGTCGAGGTCACGGAGCTTGCCGGCCTGAGTGAACGCCTTGAGCAGGAGGGCGAATCCCTGGAACGCTCGCAGGTATACCGGGTGGTGGGGATCAACACGGAGAAGTCGCATCAAGGTCGACTTCTCGATGTCGATGAGCTCTGGCCGGGAGTCTCCGTAGGCACCGTGAGGCATCGGGGGTGCCACCCAGAGCAGCCTCGCGATCGAGACCGAATCGCGGACCAGCTGCCGATTCTCATAAAGGAGCGGCATCACGTCGGAGACGGTGCCGAGCCCCGCGAACAGGCGCAACAGACGTACTTCCCACAGCTTGCCGGGACGGTGGACGCGGGCATAGGCCTCGATCACCTGGTAGAGCACATGTGCGCCACAGATTGCCCGGTTGGCATAGGTTTCGTCGAGGCGGCAAGGATCGACGGTGACGTCGGCTGTGGAGCCGGGCGGTAGTTCCTCGTGGTGGTCCGTCACGAGGGTGGTCCATCCCAGTGCCCGGGCGGCGGCGATCCCGCGGTGGGAGTTCACTCCGCCGTCGCAAGTGAGCAGCACTCGTGTTGTTGGCCACCGGCGAGCGATCTCGGCGACGTCGTCGGGGGTGACGTCGTGGCCGCGACGGTAGTCGGGCACGTGCAGCTCGACATCGAAACCGAGCTCGGACAGCCCGGCATATCCGAGGACTCCCGAGGCGATCCCGTCCATGTCGAAGTCCGGCGCGATAGTGATCTTCCGGCCGGCGGCACGCGCGTCCTCGAGCGCATCGACCATCTCGGCCAGGCTCAGCAATTCATCGTGCCCGGCGGACTCGATCTCACGGAGGTACGCGTCCGACCAGCCACGCCGCCGGCGGATCAGTTCAAAGAGGTCGACGTCGAGATAGGGCCTGGGGCGATCCTCGACGGGTTGAAGCGTGGTCACGGCGTGCCTCTCGATAGGGCGAAGGGTCGTACTACCTGAACCCCTCGACAGCGAAGCGTCACGTTCGCTGTGATTCTAGCAGCGCTACTGCAAACGCTATGTGCTGATCGCAGCATGGCATGAAGTCGTCTCTATGTACGACAGATGTATCGATAGAATGATGCAGGAACGCAACTTGATAGGCGCTCGGATACGCTAGTCTCCGCGACATGGTCAAGCGGCAGGTTCAGGTGGTCGAGTCAGACATCAGCGGCGAGCCGGACGCTGCAACCGTCACGTTCGGCCTCGATGACGAGTGGTACGACATCGACTTGACAGAGGAGGAGACAGCCCGACTCAAAGAGGCATTCAAGCGAGCACTCAAGCCTTTCGTGGCCAAGGGACGCAAGTCGGAGAGCCGGCCAGAGACGAAGCGTGTCGTCGCCGATACGACGGCCGAAGAACGTGACGCGATTCGTACTTGGGCCGCGGCGAACGGCCACGAGGTCGCCCCTGTCGGCAGGATCCCCCGCGACGTCATCGCCGCCTACGACGCGGCGCACGGCATCGATCGGCCGTACATGCCTGCAAGAAGTCAAGCTTCGAAGAAGTCCGAAGGGCCGCGACTCGTGCCGGTCACGAGCCCGGAGGAGCGCCGGGAGATCCGCGAGTGGGCAGCGGCGGAAGGCTATCAATTCGCTACATCCGGCCAGATCCCCACTGATGTCATTGTTGCCTATGACAGACACCATGCTATTGAGGATCGACCGTATGTGCCTGCGGGCACCAAGACTCCTCCGAAGAAGTCCGAAGGGCCGCGACTCGTGCCGGTCACGAGCCCGGAGGAGCGCCGGGAGATCCGCGAGTGGGCAGTGGCGGAAGGCTATCAATTCGCCCAATCCGGACGGATCCCTCACGAGATCGTCACGGCCTACGACGAGAAGCACGGGATCAACAGAACCTACCGTCCGGAAGGCGAGCCCGGAGCCGCAAAGGCTGAATCGCAGAAACTCACACGACAGCGTGTTTCGCCTGCTGTAGATGCCGCCGAACGAGTCAAGATCCGCGCCTGGGCGATCAAGAAGCAACTCGAGGTCGCACCGTTCGGTCCGATCTCCCAGCACATTGTGAACGCCTACGACAAGGCCCATCGCATCACGCGAAGGTCATAGCGCACATCCTGGCCACCGTTGAGGCCGCTGGCGTCCACGCGACGTGCGCGAAGATCCACCTGATACAGAAGACTCCCTGAGTTCGCGAGCTCAGGGAGTCTTCTGTATCAGTCTGTCATCGAAGTTGGGAAGGCGTCCACGACGTCCAATCCGGTTGCCACGGCGCGCCGACGGCAATCGATGGTGCCATGCGAGAAATGCCCGGCACGTCCTGGAGTGAGCTGGTGTTGGTCGCGCTGCGGGCAGTCGGGTTTGCCGCACACATCCAGAAAAGCGATGCAGGCCACTCGGGAGCGTGCGCTGCGGAGCCCGTCGGCGACATCGACCATCTCCTGGTTACGCTGGAGCCCTGCCCCACGGCCGCCGACCCGCCAATCGGCGGGAAAAGGCATCGTCGCGAAGCCTGCCCCACGCCACAGCCTATGGGCCATGGAATCCGCCCCATCCGGACAGTCGCCGAAGATCAGCAGAGGCCGGATGACCCGGTCGGGTCCCCACCGCCTCCACATCTCGTTGAATGTCCGGCGCATCACGGTCTCGTCGTCCCAGCTACGTGAGCCGGTGATCAGGACCACATGGGAGTACACCGCGGCCCCCTGGTCCCATGCCTCCGCGTATCTCTTGAGGACGTCACCATGACACGGTTTCGGGGCGCAGTAGCATCCCAGCGTCTTCCCACAGAGTTCCGGCAGGCGAGCCATGAGGTCGGGACTAGCCAGAAGATGGCGTTCATATTGAGCGATGACCCGTGCTCGATCGGCGTCACAGTGACGCGGCGGCAACCTGAAGGGGTTACCCCATATTGAGCCCCTGCCGATGAATTCGTCGTAGTGTGACCTGGCCTTGTTGACCACCTGAATAGACGCCATAACGTCCTTCCGACATCGAAGTCACTGACCATCACCGAGGCCGTGGCCACGACCCGGCCCCAGAAATCTCACGCTCGGAGGCAGACGCGTCTCAACGCGCCGGCAGGAGTGGGTCATCGAGGGGTACGGGACCCCCGGAACGCTCAACGGTGCCACCTCGCGCCTCACTCGGCCCGCCCCTTCGCGCGTCGATCACGGCCGACAGCAGGTGTCGTCGGCCGGATACACGGCGCCATCCGGGTCGAACAAGGACTCCGCCTGCTGGCGTTCCTCGGGGGACAACTCGTCGGACTCGTAGGTCACCAGTTCGCACCAACGCGCATCCACGACCGACACCTGGTCGACGGAGCCGTCATCGTCGTAGTGAATCTCCAGATGATGGGCGTTTTCACGGGCGAGCAGTTTGTTCAACGGATCGCTCGGATGAGCCACCTGGACGGATCGCGAGGTCACTGACCTTGAGTCCTGTTCCTTGCCTGATTCGTTCAGCCCCGCTCCACCCGGCTGAGTCATTTCGGCTCCTTGGCAGTGGCCCGCCATTGATCGATCGCCTGGCACGCGAGTTCGATCCGCCGTACACCGAAGTTCTCCACGGTCGACAGTTCGGATCCGCCCGGGTTGTCGCGGTGTCCGTCTACTAGATCCGCCAGCTGTTCCACAGTCTCCACACCGTGGCGGCGCAGTGGCACGAGCTGGTGGTGTGTCAGGCCGCCTACGCCCTTGAGGACGTCGAGTGGGGCACCGATCGAGTCACTCATGACAGCTGTTCCCTTCCCTCATTCGGATGTTGCGACTATGGCACGAGCACGGGTGCCGGTTACAGCCAGCGCCGCCGGACAGGCGCAAGCCACCCACCCCTGTTGAACGGATCTTGGCGCCTCCCGGGCCAGCTTCGCTGGCTATCGGCGGCAGCACCCGCCGACGTCAGGCGGTGGAGCTCACCGACGTCGGGTGTGTGAGTTTTTCCCGCGACATCGTGTGCCGGCCGTGTGACCTGACCACTCCGCGAGACTACCCCGGTGAGCAGGCGGGCAGGCGGCGGAATGAGCCTGGGGCCGAATGCAGCTGGCGACAGGATGTTGCCACATTTTCTTATGCCCTTTTCTCCTCGTTCTGCGTCGTCAAGCACCTGTGCACCGTGCAAGCACCGATTGAGCGTCGCGACCAGGTGAAACTTGCCGTACACCCGTGACCTGTACACTCCGCTCCGACCTGCCTTCCAGCGGTCCGCATCGCCTTGTCGTGCCTGGTGGTCGCCCATCGCACCCGTACAGCTGTGCGGTTGAGGCTGGTCACGCTGTACGCCACGGAAGCCCTCTCCACAGTCGTGCTGTCATACCCCTTGCCGGGCACCTTGGACACAGTCAGACCTCAATCGCTTCACGTCGCTGAGCATGTGGGGCGCAGGCCGCGTCGTGGTCTGCAAGAGACCCCTGCGAGGTCGGACAGGCTCTCATCCTGGCCAGCACATGCCGACTCCCCCTGTTCGCTGGCGGAGTCGTGGTCCCGCTGGAGACGTCTTCGGAACCACGCACGGTCCACGATCCGCCACGGACCCATGCACTGGTCATATCGAGACACCTATCAGTCATTGCATAGACCACAGAAACGCCATACGATAGGAGATAGAGAGCGTTCACTGTTCCAGTGCGAGGACTTCGAGCCCAGGAAGAGAGATGACCCGTCATGCCCAAGGCAAATCCGGCTCGATCCGTGGAGCGACGCGGACCGCGTGATGACGCCCGCTGATCTACGTCGGCTGCGGTGGAGTGTTCCCCTCGCGGATGTGTCGACCAACCGGTGGCTCGACGTACAGGACAGCATCTCGCGCTCGTTGCAGGCGCTCATCCGCGACTCCATTCAGCGCGACGGATATATCGACTACGCCAATCGCCCCGTCGATCAACTTCCCCCTTCGGATCCACCACCCATCACCGGACACACATCTCGCGAAGACGCCGGCCAGGCGGCCCCCGAGGAGTCGGCGTCTCCATCCCCCGCCAGCACCCATGTCGTCGTAAAAGAAGCTGCCCGTGGTGATGGGTCCCAGCCATCCCGGGTCGCCGCAACCGACGCGTCGACTCCGGAAGCGCGGACAGCGCACAAGCCACAGACCGCAGCAGAAGTGTCACGAACGCAACCTGGCCCAGATCACGGCCCCTTGGACATGGAGTCCATTTTCGGCACACGCCGGTGACCGCTGACACCACGAACGAGAGAAGCCACCTATGAGCACGAGCACCATCAACCTGACCGGCGGCGTCGACGTCGGCAACGGCTACGTCAAGGGTGTCATTCGCAACGAGGGCAACGAGGTCGTCGACGAGGTCGACCTGCCTAGCGCGGTGATCGCGACGCCGCGGCAGAGCCCGAAGGTCCCGCTGAAGGACGACACGGCCAGCCAGGTCATGGAAGACGGTGACCTGGACTTTTACAACCGTCTGGACTGCGCGCTGACCACGCCGCTGATCGCTGACAGCGATCGGCGCATCTACGGCCGATCGGCTCTGCACGTCCGCGGATCCAAGTTCACCGAGTTCGAGGTTCACGACGGCCATGGCAGCAAGGTCGACCAGAACCTCAGCAGGATTCTGGTACTCGGCGTCTTCGCGGCCAAGGCGCTGCGCGACCACGTCCGTGAGCACGGCACGCTGCCCGATCACGAGTTGCGGGTTCGGATCCGCGCCGGTCTGGCTTTGCCGATCAGCGAGTACGTGGCTCGCCGCCACACTTACGCGGCGGAGTTCATCGGGGGCCGGGGAGTGTCAGACCCGGCTGTCCACCTGGTGACGATCAAGAATTTCTCGACCCCTGTCTCGGTCCGGCTGGAGTTCGTCGACGTTCAAGTCATCGCCGAGGGGGCCAGCGCGCAGTACGCCATCGCGGACAAGGGGGAACCCCTGGCGCGGGCCTTGCTCGCCGATCTCCGCTCGCGCGAGCCTGGTCTTCTTCCGGATATCACCGCAGCGGACCTGGTGGCCGTGAAGAACACCATCGGCATCGATGTCGGCGAGGGAACGGTGAACCTTCCGGTCTTCACCGACGGCCGCTTCAACGCTGAGGCCGCCACGACGCTCGACATGGGCTATGGCACCGTGCTGGCCAACGCCCTGGACCGGCTCGATGAAGTGGATCTGCGGTTCACCAGCCGCAAGCAGCTGGCGGACTTCCTGCAGAGTACGCCGTCGGCCTTCCAGCGTGGCCGTCATCAGCGTGCGGAGGCGCTCGTAGCCCCGGACGTCAAGTACCTGGTGGAGGCGATCGGCTCGATCTTCGATGAGGTCCTCGCGGCGTCCGGCGAGTCCACGGAGGCGGTGTACGTGTACGGCGGCGGGTCGGGCCCGATCAAGGACCTGCTGTATCCGGCGTTGCTTGGCATCGCCGGCGACGTGCCCGTGCTCTATCTGGACGCGAGCTACTCCCGTCATTTGAACCGTGAGGGCCTCTATATCGCCGCACGCGCTGTGGCCCAGGCGGCCGTCAAGTCCGGCGCGAACATGCCGGCGTGATGCCCGAGCGGTTCACGCCGGCGATCACATAGGGCCGCGGTTTGCCGGGCCACGACACCTCGGCAGGCCTGGTCACGCGGCTCGCACGCGTGAAAGGAAGCGGATCTCCCCGGCGCGGGCCCGCGCCGGGGAGATCCAGGACGTGACGATGGCGGCCACTTGTCCCAGCCCGGATCAGCTGTGCTGGTCGTCCTCATGCTCTGGTCGCGACGGAGTGCCATCGGAAGGCAAGGAACTCATTCGTGGCGAAGAGCCCTGCAACGCGCATTCACTCTCGTCCAGTTGCCGACGGGCACGAATGGCTGCGGCGCGGAGGGCGTTGTTGAGCACGCGGGTGTCGCGACGTTCGGGCCATTCAGGGTCCTCGCAGCTGTTGTTCCAGGGGCCGCCCGCGGCCTCCAGCGCTGTGTTCAGCGCGGCTTCACAGGACATCGGACCTGTAATCTCACCTGTGTAAGGGTTCCACGTGCATCCATCGGGTAGCAGCGCCGCAAACTCTGCTTGTTCAGCGTCCAGGGCTTTCTGAACCAGCGTGTCGATCTGCTCGGTGGTGTGACCTTCGTAGCCGATCGTGTGGTACCAGTGCCGGGCCCGGTCAGCGCGTTCCAGCACGGGTGCCCAAATCAGCACCTCTGTGGCAGGGGCCTCGTCGCAGTCCGCGGCTGTAGCCCCTGGCGTTCTCCGTGGTTCCCCACTTGCGGGGGCGGCTGTCGTGGTGAGCTGCCGCAGCCCCTTCTCGAGGTGGCCGATCTTCTCGTGCAGCCCGGCCACTCCGTCGGCAAGACTCGATCTCACCGCGACGATCTCGGCTTCGAGGCGCGCGAGCGTTTCACGGTCCATCTCGGGCTCAGTTCCCCGCCACGCCCGCCACAGGTCTGGATGTGCGATAGCGACGTGGCCCAGCCGTGCGTCGGCCAGCTGGTGTAGGAACACACCCGCGGCGTCCACCGGGGCCTGCGCGAACCACTCGCAGCGCGGGCAGGTCGACCGTGCGTCGCCGTTCTCATTGGCCAACGCAGCGAGGTGCGCTGGAATCGGTGCTGGGGTGGCGCTGCCGTGGGCGTGCGCCCGGAGGAAAAGGCCGACCTCTTCTTCTGATCGAACGCGTCCGCTGCCCAACCGGGGTTGGTGTTCAAAGCACCACAGTGTGAACTCGCCGGGAGCGACTTCAAACGTCATGACATGGTCAGGCACAGCCTGACCGAGCAGAGTGCGGGATGCCTGCCCTCGCGGAAGCGATGAGCCGGCCGACGTCGCATCGGGTTCATCGGGATGCTCGAGATAGCACCCGACGTCGGCACAACCGGCGTCCGGGTGGGCGACTAGGTGCCCCACCGAACAGCACGCCTCACAATGCCCGGGTTTCCCCGTGCTCTCACGTTCGGTGTCGCTACCGCAGTACCGATGGGGATCCTGCCGGTACGGGAAGTCGCTCATCACCGGAAGCTCGTCATCAGGACGCGTGGTGGCCACGTCCGAGGGCGACGGTCCGCACCTGCGGATCACGGCCAGGGCTGCTTCGATCGTGCAGTGCTTGGTCTCTGGATGCTGTAGCGCGCGACGTGTTCGACGATCTACCTCGGCGATGATGGCGTCATACAGCGTGTTATCGCGGGCGGGTGACCCTCCGAGCCGCCTCGCGGCGGGCTTCACAGGGGCTGCGGTGGCGTCCGCGTCGAGTCCGGACATCACGCGAGCTCAGGGGCGTCAGGGGCTTGGCGAACGTCGCGTGCGACTGCGGCGACGTCACCGAGCCGGACGGCGTATCCGGGCTGGTCTGAGGCGCTGTCCGAGCCTGGATCGAGTCGGAGCCGGCGTGACTCGCAGCTCTCGCGAGATACCGACCGAGCAGGTTTGGCATGTCGCGTCAGCGGGCCGCGGGTCGGACTCCACCTGACGCCGGGCGGACGGGTCTTCTTGTTGGGGCATGTGCTCATTCCGTAGTTCCGATCTGTTCGGCGATGTTGGCGATCCAGCGGCGTTGGTGGACGGTGAGACGGAGAAAATGGGCCAAGGCCGGCTCAGCCAGTACCGCGGCGAGCGCTTGGGCGATGGCGGTGTCAGGCATTTCGGCCGACTCGTCGCCGACAACGTCCCTGGCTGTCCGGAGCAGCTGCGCTGACACCGTGGCAAGACCTCCGGTGGTCTCCGGGGGAATGCCCGAACGTGACGTGGACACCGGCCGGATGATGGTGATGGGCCTTGATGGGTCGAGGAACACGCGGCGTCCCTCTTCTCCGTGTACTTCCGGCCACCCCGTGAGGCCGAGGTCATCGCCGAACGCGCCGCTGAACACCCCGTCGAACGTCTCCTGGTCCCGCTGTGCGCGGTAGGTCGGGTGTCCGCGGAGTAGGTCCCCGACGCGGAAGTCTGCTCCTGCCCCAGCTGCGGCATTGTCCGTGTCGTCTTCGGGTGTGCACATGCGGTACTCCGGGTTCTCAGTGTCGGTGGGTTCTCCCACGGATGCGCCACCGCCTGGACGAGCGCCGTGCGCGCATCACTCCTCGTAAACGGTGATCAGCTGTGCACCTGGCGTAGCCTCGGTGGCGGGGTCGCATCCGGACTCGCCCGTCTGCCAGGTGATCGTTTCGGTGCCGTCGGCATTGCGCTCGACGAGGCCCCATGCGCGGACGCCGCCGGTGGCCTGGCGGGCGGTGATCTCGCCGTCGTGCCACGCGGGTAGCTAGCGGCTTGTACCGCGTGCAATCAGGTTTACCTCTTGAGCGAGTTTTGTGTTGTCCAGCTGCGCGCCAGGGACCACCGAACCTGCGTCCGTGGGAAATCGGCGACGAAGTCCCAGTTGGCCCTGAACTTCCCGGCTGTTAGCCCTCGTAGGTCTCGCCTGTCTCGTTGTGTTCCCCGTACAGGGAGTCGGTCGTGTCCGCATCCACGCGAGCCTTCATGGTTGCGTAGTCCACATCAGACAGGACCGGCTCAGCGCCGTCGCCCCAAACGAACCAAGGGCCATCGGGTGTTGCACCTGCCATTCTTCACCTCCTTCTGACTGTCGACGGAGCGTCGTGTCTAAAGAGTCTGCCTTGATCGCGCGTCCTGCAACGCGTTATCGATAGCGGAAAGTGCGGTGTGATGACAGGTTTCCCATCCGCCGGTCAGCAACTCGTGAAGCTCGGGGTCGCCGCCAGCTTGGATCGCAGGCGGTGCGAGCTCACGCACGGCGGCGATGGCAGCCTGCAGGGGGGCGATCGCTGTGGTCACGACGTCGAAGGTCGCGCGAGAGCCGAGCACTCCCCCTCGGTCGAGGTCCGCGTCCGCGAAGGCCTGGAACGTCGTAAACCCGTAGCGCTGGACGACAGCGTCGAGCGCTACGGTGTGAAACTGATCTTCCAGCGGACTGTTAGCGATCACGGCAAAGACTCCCATTCGAGGTGTAGGTTCTTCCTGATTAAACTTGCGAATTGCCAATGCATATAGCGAAAAATGTCATCGGTTCGGAGCACCCCATTCAGGTCCATCGACCTCATCACAGCTATGGTCTGGAGCCCTAAGGGCCAGGACGTGGTCGCTCCACCATTCCATGCAGCGCCGCTGACTGGTCGGTGTCAGGCCGTCCGCGCGGGTGCCGCACTCGCATGACATGGCGATCGAGGTATCGCCTGGTTTCCATTCGAAATGCCGAGGGCGGTGGCCGGTGTCGTGGTGCGTCGGGCACAGGAGTGTCCGGATTGAACGGATCAGTATCCACGGCTCGCCGTCGACCTTCGGGTTCGGGCCAGTGCGCACGTCGTAGGCACGGAGGCATCCGGGCCAGTCGCAGTGCCGGAAGTAGTTCGGATCGGTCGGGATCGCCGCGGGCGTCTGTGCGGCCGCAGCGAGACGTTCCGACAGTTGCCGACGTGCTTCGACGTGCCCCTGCCACCGGTAGTAGTCCCCAATGCTCTCGCGGCAGTTCTTCAGCGCGATGGTGAAGTCGTGACGCTCGGCGACGAAGTCGCTGACCACGTCCGGTCGCCTCGCGTTGTCGGCTAGTGCTTGCAGATCGCGGGCGAACAGCGGCGGATGCCGATCGTCGAGATATATCCGCCCGTCGCCGTGCCAGGACAAGAATTCCCTCACCCGGTCCGCTGCTGGAGCTGGATTCGGCAGGTCTCGCGAATCGTCTTCGATCCCGTCCGGTTGCTCAGCGTCGTCGATGTGCCCCGTCATGTGTTTCCTTCCTATGGATTTCTGTGGCGCCGACAGGGATCAGATGCAGTCCGCTGGTGTTGCCCCAGGTGGACGGAGATCGCCACGACAGCCGTCCGCGGACCGGACCTTGTTGTATGGCGAAGAATCGTGACGTCGGGGTTCACGGGTGCTTGTTCGTGAACGTCTCGATCTCGGCCAGCCCAGCCGGAGTGGACCAATACGCGGGCGTGTGCCGGGAGCACTCGCCCTCGCGCCACTTCCCGTCGCGGAAGTCGATCTCGCCGGCGTAAATCCGGTCGCCGTACTCGGCGTACATGTTGTAACCGGGGCAATGAGTAGTGGTGGCTCCTTCGAACGAACCACAGACGGAGCAGGAGAAGAGTCCGCCGGCGCAGAACATGCATGACCAGCCGCCGTCGTCATGCCCGCCGGGACAGACGTAGTCAATGTGCTTCATCGTGCGATTCGCTTTCGCTCGGATCTCCGTCATCAGGACGGCGATGCGTCCGCGGCTGTGCGGTGCTCTGGTCGTGGGCTTTGAATCGAGACTTTCGTGCCACGGGCGATCTCGTCGGCACCAACGACGATCCGGTGCCCACCGACGGGGAAACGTGGATGGTCGGAGGCGACCACAGCGCATCCCCAGGAACCGGGGTTCAGCTTGCGTGGCAACGGTTCCTCGTCGAGGTCCACAGGAACGGGGTCGGGCTGGAAGGTCAAGGGCACCACGACGACCGTATAGCTCCTCGGCGTACGTGGTGGGTCCCAGGGCAGCTGCACAATCAGGTCTTGCGGCCATTCGGTGATCGTGATCGGCAAGGTGGACAGGTAGTGACTGGTCGAGCCCACGGGAGCCTGCGCGAGCCGCGCCTGTTCCTGCTTTTCGGTCTCGATGAATCCGATTCGAGTCAAGATAGACATGCCCATCGGTCCTCCTTCATGGCAGTGATCTGGGCCGACAACTTCCGGTCACCGCGGCGCCCGGATCAGCTGTGCTGATCCCCATCCAGGAGCCAAGGCCCGAGGCAAAAAACGAAACCCCGGCAGAGAGTTCGTCTCTCTGCCGGGTTCTGCGCTGCTCGTGTTCTCGAGCGCGGCATCAGCTGAGCTGATGCGGGTCAGTATCGTCGTCGAGTTCCGCGTTGCGGTCGCGGGCAAGTTCTTGTGCCCGTTGCTCCGCATCACCGCCGCGGAGTATCTCCTCGGCCGCTCCATGTGGCGTGGCAACTGCCCAGAACTCGTGACCGATGCGGGCAATATGGTATCGGGGTTCCGACATGTATCGCTCCTCCCTCCCAAGGCACAGACAAGGAACCGCTGTCCAATGCGCAGGCTCGTTCAGATCGAGATCTTCGTACCCCGCGCGAGCTCCGCGGCCGGGATACTGAGGCGGTGTCCGCCCACGGGGTAGCTCGGGTGGTCCGACGAGACCACAGCGCACTCCCAGGCGCCCGAATGACGCTTGCGCGGCAGAGGCTCCTCCTCTCCCTGAGGTCGGGAGTCGGGCGAGAACCTGATGGGCACGACGACAACGCGGTACGCACAGCGTTCGGTGGTCGCCCACGGCAATTCAATGATGAGGTCTTGCGGCCACTCCTTGATCGTGACCGGCAGCGTGGACAGGCTGTGGTAGATCGAGCCCTCTGGTGCCTGCGCGAGCCGGGCTCGTTCCTGTTCCTCGGTTTCGAAGAAGCTCCGGAAAGCCATGGTGATCACTGCTCCTTCAAGGCCTGAGGTCCAGCCAGGCACACGCCCGGCCAGTGGGCATCCTCTTCAAGGTCCGATCCGGATCAGCTGCGCTGATCCACGGCCGAGCACTCCCCTGGCTTCGCTTTCCGCCAGGGCATGACCCACCGTGTAGCCACCTGCCGTGACCTGCGGTGCTGACTCGATGCTGCGAGGCGGCCGGTCGGCGCCGTCGGCGAACTTCACCGCGGTCACCAGCGCCGCAGCGAGATCGACCGCCATGTCGGTCATGTAGTAGCGCTGGTCAAAGCAGATCGGTGCACCCGGCGAGTCATTGGCGAGCATGACCCCTCCACGACCGACACTGCAGGAATGCGTGACCGGTCGGTAGCCGAACCTGTTGGGCTTATCGAGCTCTCCGATTGAGACGGTCGCCACCTCCTCGTCGATCACGACTTTCGGTGTCGATTCATTCATTGGGAACTCCTTTCCCGCCATCGAAGCTATTTCCTGTTGACTGGCGGCCTTCCGCCAGGCGGTCGATCGACGACGGTCACGGTCGTCTTTTGTTGAGACCACGGCGCGTCCTTGGGGCCGCGCACGTGTTCCTCGATCCAGATGGGTTCGATCACTCCTTTGGAGGGATAGGGCTGCCAACGCACGTGACCGGTAACGTGCGACCGCACTGTGACGGTGTAGCCACTCTCGCGTTCACGTGATGCGCGCGGTCGTCGATCCTGGTGAAGACCGACGACACGAACCGGATCGTCGTTGTACCCCCTGCGCTGCAACTGTTTTCGCTCCGTCTTGGAGAGCGGTAGCTCCTCGACCTCAGCAATGGGACGCTTGGCGTCACGTTTCATCATCAACCAGGCCGCACGGACGGTCTGAATCCACTCGATAGTCGTGTTGGCGGCAAGGTGCTTGTTGCTGGGGTCGACAGCTTCCGTCTCGCCGTGTGAATTGATGACGCTGACCTCGGCCTCGTTGTAGGCCAGCAGCACCTCGTTATCCCAGGTGAAGTCGCCCATACTGTGCTGAAGCCGGCGGGCATCACGCAGTCGGTACCCGTTGCTCCGGAGCAGCCGAATGCCGATCTCGTGATGTGTCAGGGACCAGAACGTCACCCACAGGTGATTGGCCGGGGTTTCGACGATTCGGGTTGGCCCCCACGACACCGCCACGATGGAGACCATTTGTGAAGCCTCACCAGGCGGGTCGGCGCGGTAGTAGCCGATCGGCGTATCGAACATCATCAACCCGCACGGTGACGGAACGTCCTCCGGTCGGACCTCCCAACTGGGCAGCTTTCGCCCCGCGGCAATAGATACTTGGGTCATCGCCTCGGTCATGGCCCACAATCGCGCGCTCTTGAGCCTGCGTCGCTCCTCGACCAGCAGCACACTTGCGGCGATCTCGGGGTCAACGCCTGTAAGAGTGACTGTTCCTCGGCCCTGCGCGAGGTTCTGCACGGTATTCGCGTGCACCAACGCGTTGGCGGTGGACTCCGCTATGTCTTCCCGGACCCCGACCAGCTCGCGCCGGTCAGGTGGGTTCCATTCCAGTGGCTTCGGCTCGTCAGCAGGCTTTCGCGTCACAACGTCACCTCCCCGCCTGCATCAGCTACCGGTCGCCAGATCTCCTTGCAGCTGCCGCCCGACGGCACGATGACGTCCTCGGCCAGCAACGACCCGCCGGACTGGGCTTCGCGTGCGCCGTTCCAGTCGAAGATCAGCTTGGTTTCGTCGGTGTCGCTCTCGATGGCCCCGATGCGCACGATGTGGTCCATCACGCGTCCAGGTGATCGCTAGCGCGCAGGCACTGGCCGTGCACGTCGAGCGGCTGACCGCATGTTCCGGTCCCGGTACCTCGTCGAGCGTTCGCTTCGCAACGCAGGGCGGTCGGGATGCTCGGAACGGAGACCAGAGTGCTCGGCCGCCCCGGGCACGCGGGCAATTGCGCGTCGAGGGTACCTTCACCCTTCGGGCCGCTGGGGAACGACCAGTGCAGTCGCGGCTCTGGCGTCTCGACCCGTGTGACCCGCAGAGAGCACTTGCCGCACGTCTTCGACGTGCCAGCGTCGTCATGGGCCACGAAAGTATGCTCCTCGACGGCGGGCGCATCGTTTGCGTCCCCCGTCAGCGACTCGCGGGTGAGTCCCGCCCGTGCCAGCTCGCGGTCAATGCCCCGGATCACGGCCGCCGCCGCGTTGTGGTCGGCAAGGGATTCAGCGTCCTGTACCCGAATTCCGTCGCTCGCTGCATTCATCAGGGCAGCAGCGTCGAACTCGAAGGCGAGTAACTGTTCGGCGGATAGCCCTTTGAGCCTGCGAGCGCCCGAACGGTCCGGCTCGGTCTCGAACAGGAGCCGGAACGCCTCGAACAT
Source organism: Amycolatopsis sp. TNS106 (assembly GCF_019330265.1). Classification (NCBI taxonomy): domain Bacteria; kingdom Bacillati; phylum Actinomycetota; class Actinomycetes; order Pseudonocardiales; family Pseudonocardiaceae; genus Amycolatopsis; species Amycolatopsis sp. TNS106. The sequence goes on from NZ_CP024972.1 coordinate 2,408,433, forward strand.
GTGCCCATAGCCGTCGGCGTAGAACCCACTCGCGGCGCCGCTTTCGATGGCCTGCTCGACCCTCAGGCCGTTGTCGCCATCGGAGATGAAGTCATACAGCCGGCTGGGGACGCGCAAGGTGAAGGTGAGTTCATTGGTCATCGCTGTGACTCCTCGTCTGGGGGCTCCCAATCGGACGCCTCCGGCCCGTTCCATGTGATGGGGCGTTCGCGGTCCTTGCACCGATCGCCCGGAGCGGGATCGTCGTCTGGTCGGCGTGTGCTTCCGGACTGCGCACGCACCGGCCATGAAGGCAGCAGCTCGGCATCCGCATGTCTTGTCGGAGAGATGCTCGCGGCGGGCTCTGGATTGTTATGGCGTAGACCATGCGGGGGAGCATGCTGCCCGCTGGCACGTGGTCAGAACGGTGGCCCCCACGGGTCGTCTGCGGTCGAGCGGCGTCGGCGGAACCGGTCGTGAAGGCGCGAACGCCACCGATCGAAGCGGGTCGGCCAGCAGTCGCGGCACCGGCGGCGGCGACCTCGGCGCCACGCGAGCCCGGTGTCGTGGCATGTGAAGCAATTCGGCTCGCGAGGCTCGCCGTCACGGTCGTCGTCCCAGAAACCGGGATCGTCGTCGATTTCAGTCACACTCAGCCTCCAGGCGGCAGTTGAATCAGATTCAGCACGGCGCGGCCTGCTGCCGTTCTGACGGTTTGATGGGTCAGCGCTGTATCCTTGTCTCGGTCGGTCGTAGCGAATCTGACGCCGATCTGTGTGTCTCCAGCGCCATTCCCGGTGCTCCCGTGTGCAGTCGCTGGCGGACGTAAGCTCAAGGCGACGCGGCGGGAGAACCGAGCGCGGTCCGAGGTGTCCTTGGCCTACACCTCCCAGGTGCGCGGCTCGTTGCCCTTCAGGAATTCGACGGTGTGACGCAATTCGCGGTGCGCCGGATGCAACGAGTAAAGCCACAACACCAACTCCACCAAAGTTGCGACACCGACAGTAACGACCGCGAAGGTCAGGGAGATCCCTGCCAGAGCAGGTACGCACAGGGCGTTCATCGGAAGTGACGCGATCTTCAGCAGTACCTTGGAGAGTCGGCTTGGTGTCTTCGGCCGGCGCCGGTGGTTGATGACGATTCGGATCACTCGCGCAGCCACGATGGCGAACAGCACGGCCAGGGCTAACCACTGATACGGCGTCGGCAGCGCTAGTGCGCCGATGACCGCGACTACCGTCACGACGAACTCGAGGGTCAGCAGCAAGAAGGCAAGCAGGCAGAACGTCAACGACCGCCGAGCAAGGTAGCCGACCATGGTGTCGGTGACCGCGTCTTCCAAGCCTTCGAGTTCTTCTTCACTGCTCATGGGTGTCCAATCAGGTTGCGTGATGGTCAAGACGAGAACCCGTACGAGCGCTGGTTGACGGTGATCACGGTGTTTGCAAGTCAGGCGAGCCGGTTCACCGTTGTCTCAGCGGGGAGGCATAAGCACCGACGATCCAGCCTCGTCCCTCTCAGCCTCACGGCGAACGAGATTGGCCAGGGCTTGGGCATACACACGCAGGGCTTCCTCGACGGCGGTTTGCTCGTTCATGCTGTGGAGATTCTCGCCGGCCGCGATCCTGTCGTCCGTGGCGTCCATGGCGATGATCGCCGCGGCCAGGTCGATTCGGGCCGTCGCTTCGGCGCGGCGCAGCTCCGGGTGTGTCTGCCGTGCAAAGGCCAACGCCGCGACGGCGCTAACGCGGGCTGCCTCGCGACGGGTCGCGTCCGTGCTGACACGTGCGGCGCTGACCGTGACGTCTGAGTCGGTCGTCATGCGGTTGCTCCTTTCGCGGGGCGTGATCAGCAGGTGTAGATCAGCTCAGCGAGTGTGCTGGGTTCGATGTCCACGAGGGGGTGCCAGGTGTGCTCGTGGTCTTGCCAGGCGACGACCCTGCTGGATCCCACGGGCCCGCCTCGTTCGGCGATCTGGATCAGCCGCGTCCAGTGTGCGGTCGTGATGTCGCGTTGACGCCAGACCTTGTGGGTGGTGCTGCCGAAGGCACTGTTCTCGATAATGAACGCCTGTAGGAGTGCTTTGTCCAGTTCGCTCCAGGTAGCCGTACTGATCATGGCTGGCCCTCTCGTGAAGTCCTGTATCTGTCATTCCGCCACTCGAATCAGCTGCGCTGATCGACGGATCCGGGACCAAACCGGGCGAAGAGGATCCAGACCGGCCGCCGGGATCCACGGTGGGCGAGGTCAGAGAACCCAGTCCTCGATGTCGTTGTCGAAGTAGGCGACCTCGGCATGCCACGGTGGGGCCTTGTGCACCGTGGCGAGCGCGCTTTCCACAGGTAGTCGGTCGAGGCCGATCGCGGAGTAGATCCAGTCACCACCGATACTCGCCCGGCTCAGGAGTACGTCGATCGACACGGCCGTACCGCCGTCGCGATGTCCGGGGTGACCGTCGACGTTGTAGAAGTGATTCAGCGCCGAGAACCGGTAGCTCACCCCTATCGGGACGGCGATTCGGTGCCGAGAGTGCGCTGCCTCGGTTTGCGAGCCGCGGCGCAGCGAGCGTTCCGCCGTCCATCCCCGTTGCCAGGCTCCGATCATGAGCTCCGCGTCATTTTGGAATGCCGCCAGCTCGGCGTCAGTGGCTGTGTCAATCCCTGAGCGGGGGCGCCGGATCCACTCGGCGACGTTCCCGGCGTCCCAGTACGGTTCCCCCAGACCGCGGAAGGCTTCCACAGTGGCTCCGATCTGGGCTGTCACCCGCAAGCGATTCGGCACGTGCGTGTGCGCCTCCGTATCGGCGAGCCCCAGTGTCTCGAGCACGGCGAGGTGGATGTCGTCGAGTCGGGTCAAACACAGCATCCAGCCGATCGGTGCGGGGAATTCCGCGCCTAGACCCTCAAACCCCAGGTGGACTTCGTCGAGTCCGGTCACCAGTGCGAGCCGGGCAAGATCCAGAATTTCCGGCGGAGGAGCACGGTCGGGAATTGTCATGCTTGCCTCATTTCTCTGACGATCCCGATCTACCTGTTCACCATGGTGAGTGGATCTCGTCGGCATTTGCACATCGATGGGGACGCGGACTATCCGGGTACGTCGCTTGGTATTTCGCGGCCGAGCTGGATTTCGATGGACTCCCGGCTGGTGAACTTCCCGCCGTGGTCATCGCCGATTCGGACGATGGTTTCCCCTTTGGCACCTGCTTCGTTGAGGGCACAGGCCCAAACGGTGAGCCATTGCTCTCGGGTTTCCCGCACCAGCACCTCGAAAAGACGTTCCGGCACCGAAGTCGCGTCCCTGACACAGTGGCATGTGTCGGTGTCGGAGCCGTGCGACCCGGTCGGGTCGATCTGCACCAGGCCCTCACCACGGCACTCGGGGCAGCCCACGCGTGCGTAGAACTGGCCGTCGAAGTCATACAGCCGGGTCCACTCCGGACGAACCAGGATGGACTGGCTGTGGCTCACCGGAATCTGGGTTGTCTGGCGGCCGAGCTCGGGTTGAGTGCTGGTGTACACCGACACCGCGTCACGGCCGACCGCGGCGCAAGTATGCCATGAGGTGCCTTGATCCAGGGAGAAGACGTCGCCGTTGACGAGATCCTCGACCGTCCCGGATGCCACTAAGGTTCCCGTCGCCTCGGTGGTCTCAGCGCCGTCGTGCGTCTGTAGGGCGGTCGCCTTGTCCAGGGCGGTGATGATCGACTGAGCGGCGGGCCTTCCGAGTCGGTCGGTCAGCACACGGGTGAGCAGGTCGGCATCAACGACGGTGTTCATGCTGCACGCACCTTTCGATAGGCGGGCTCGGATTTGTTGGTGCGATGCCTGAGTTGATAGCTGCCGATAGCGTGCCGTCGGGGCACGTCGTCCGCCGTCCTGCGTCGCGCTGAAGGGAAACGGGCGCCGCGGTCTGGCCCGCTCCTGGAGCTACCGTCTGGCGCTTGTCGCATCCCGTTAGTACAGCGACGCAGCTCAGCACGGCCACCACGGTCGCGATCACACGGTGTGAAGCATGGTGTTTCACGGCAGCGCTCCTTCTCACTAATCGACGGCCGCGGCCCGGCCACTTGTACTGAACCGGCTCTCACTGCTTGTCAGGGCTCGCGACGGCGTCATTCGACGGGGTGAACGTCGGCATCCCGCCCAGCGTGGTGACGATCTCCGTCACGGCGGCGGGTACATCCATCACCGCGAACACGGCGTAGCCGTCGAGTTCGGCGTTGGCCGCGGATCCGACCCGGCCGGAGAAGTTCGCGTCACATCGGCCGCGGTCCCATTCGTCGAAGGAGACGCCGGCATCGGTGAGCAGCCGCCACGCGATCGGGCAGTACAGACGCATCGCCGTTGGCCACGCGTGTTCGGGAACGTCGGAAGACGCGCAATGCAGCGCCGCGACGACGGCCGTCACCGAGGCTCGTCCACTGAGGACATAGTCCCAGTCGGGCGCAAACTGCTCAATCGATCGGTGCGACTTCAGACGTCCGGTCAGCGCGGGAAGGATCTCGCCCGCCGCGGGCTCGGCACGGTGGTACAGGTCGGGTGGAATGTCCAGGAACCGGGTCACGCCATACTCCTCTGGCACGAAGGATGTGGTGGTATTTCATTACTACGTGGGCGGTATAGGGATTCGTTTTTCCCAGGCCCGATGTGACGCGCGGCGATGTGGCGCACGCGGGAGTTGGACCCGCCGCCTCTCGTACGTCGTCCAGTGACGGACCTGTCGCCTGACTCTGCCCCGCCGAAGTACGCCTTCGCCCGCATACAGCGCGGGCGAACACGACGCGGAGTCGAACCGCAGGGTGGTCAGAACGTCGAGTGCTCTGCCGCTGAGCTAGTGCGCCGGGACGTATGGCGTTGCTGTCCTGGTGGTTGGGCTTCGATTCTTTGCAGCCTCATGGAAGGCGTGCCTGTGAGGTCGCGGGCCGATACCGTCAGCGATGCTCGCAGTACCCGCACACGGTGCATCGGTACGTGAGGTTTTTCCTGGAGTAGACGCCATAAGCGTCGGACTCCATCGGTTCCCCGTCGTTGGGGCAGACGATGGTGAACATGCGCAACCTCCAGAGAGTGACGAGGTGAGGTGACGCCTATTGCCGCCCCGCCGTGACAGGCCGCGGACCGGACTCAGGGGCCGGCACCGCTGCACCCCGCCGCAACGCTGCCGGGGCAGTACGGGGCGAGGTGCCGCGGGGACGCCGGGCCACGAAGTTCGCCAGGGACACGTCGCGAGGATCAGTCGTGACGCTCAGGAATTGAACCTGTTCCGTGGTCGGTCCGTACAGCGTGCCGAGGACGCGCACCGGGATCAGCCGGAGCGCTTCGGGGTCGAACCGCTCTGCACGGAAGCCTCAGGATCGAGCAGTCAGTGGGTTGGAGAGGTGTCTTGTGCGAGAAGGCAGTGATCGCACCGGAATAATGACACCCCGGCCGAGGCGCGTGTGGGCTCCTCGACCGGGGTGTCAGGGTGGTGCGCTATTCAGTTGTCGCTATTCAGTTGTGGTACACGGACTGGGCTGTTCGCCGTGGGGCGCTTCCATCCCTGCGGCCCGCGCCGCTCGTGGTGGGCCACCCCTGCGGATATCAGCCGACCGTGGTCGGGGTGCCGCCGAACGGCAGCTGCTCGTCGGCGACCGGGCTGGCCTGCATCGCCGGAACCTGGGCCTGCGCCGGAACCTGGGCCTGCAGGGACCGGTTCTGTGCCTCCGCGGCCTGCACGCGCTCGTGCAGACGTGCCTGGGTGGTCGACCGGGACTCGAGGAAGCCGACGTCCTGGGACTCCACCTTCAGGGTGAAGACGTCCTTGCCGTCCTTCTGGTACTTGTCCATACGCAGCGTGTAGCCGACGGACACCAGGTCACCCTTGTGGATGTGGCTGTAGATACCCAGACCCTGGACCTGCGCACGGATGAAGGCTTCCATGGGGATCCCGTCGGAACCGCGCTCGTTCTGACCGTTGGTGTAGTTGCGATCGGCGTAGACGGTGAACAGGACCTTCCTGGATCCGTCCGGATTGGTGAAGACCTTCGGGTCGGCTCCGAGTCGGCCGATGATGGTTCCGTGGTTACGGGGGTTCGACATGGTGTTGTCTCCTCTGCGCGGATGACGCGCGAACACACTGGTCCGCACGCGAATGTGTGGTGAACACGTGATGAGTGGCTGCTGGCCGACGTACGAACCGTCCTCGAACGGCCGACTTCCGTCGTTCCGGCTCCCGAATCAGCTCCGCTGATCGAGTGCCTGTCAGAGTGCCGTCCGGATCAACTTCGTTGATCCATGTTCTTCTGGCATGTCCATACCTGGATCAGCTGTGCTGATCAGGCTCTGCACCCACCTCAGCCGGGCCGGCCTGACGAAGACGTCGCCGGAGATGCCGGCAGGTTGAGTCGTGGCGTCGGAAGCCGCCTCGTTCCCACCGAGGAGGCCGCCTGTCGACGGTGCACGTGGCCTAGGCTTCTGTGCGGTCGAACACGCCATTCGTCATGACGCGTCATGGACTTCCTGGTTATACGCCTGTTCGAAGAGGGCCCCCGCGCCAGTGAGCGGCGTCGACGCTGCGAGGTCGATGATCGCCCGGTGGACAGCGCCGCTCCAGGTGGCCGGATCGGCGGGTGTGAGTTCGCCGTTGCGGTGTGCGCCGATGACGGAAATGATCCATGCCCACCACGTATTTGCGGGTCGGCCCTGCGGGTGCTGCGCGAGCAGTGCGCCGAGATCGAGGACGCGGAGGTGCGTGACTCGGCGTGGCTCCCGACCCCGTCGCTCGCAGTCGTCACATCCTTCCACCGTCCGCGTGGTGGGTGTCCAGGAGGCCTCCTGGCTCGTGTCGTGGTGTGACAAGCAGGCAGGGTATTCATCCTCGACACCCGGAGTGTGGACGGTGCCGTCCGATCCTTCAAGATTTCGTCGCAGACGGTTAAAGGTCACTTGGCCTGTTCCTTCCTCGCACATGTGGATCTCGGGCAGTCATCCAGTGGCTCGTGTCGTTGGACACGGGCTGGCCGGTCGCAGCGACCGGGTACCACGCAGCGTCTGCTGTCAGAGCGTCACCTTGACCTCGTAGGCGGTCGAGCGGAACTGCCCGACCCTCAGCGTGTGCACGCGGGTCACCAGACCTTGGGCTTCCAGGCTCGCGGTCAGACCTGCGTGTTCCGACCAGTCCTTGATGAACACGTTTCCCGGCTCGGGCACGAGACTGTACTGCTCCAGACTCATCGAGATGCGCTCATCGCCGTCCTGTGTCTCAAGAACCAGGTATCGGCGATCGTCGTCGTGCCTGAGGTCTCCGGTGCGTTCGTGTGCGCCGAACCTGACGGTGACCCCACTCATGGCGGTTCCGGGCTGAGTCATGACTTTCTCGCTCTCGTGTGAGGCCAGAAGGGCCTGGATGGGGCCGCCGGCCCGCCGTGGCATTGTGCGGACTGCGAATCACACGCACGAAGGACGTGCGTGTGATTCGCTCCGGCTGCATCGCGCGGCGGGCCGGGGCTGTCTGTAGCGCGTCTCTGGTCCCTGAGGTGTCTTCTCTTGGTCGCTCCAGGGACAGGGACAACTACCGTGTCACGGCTGTGGTCCCGTTGCGACTTCTCCATGGGCCGTGCCGGACGCCGTAGGTGTATTCGTGCCTCGGTACGTCAGCGGATCACGTGCCCGCACGCGAGCCAGATGACGAGGCGAGGCCAGTGTGGTTCGTGTGCTCCCCGCGGATTGCGTTCTTCAGGAGTACGACCGAGGACGTCTCGGGGCATGCCGATTTCGCCTGTGCCGTCGGAGAGGCAGTTCTCGCACCAATCCTGTTCCGGCAGGTGACGAACGATGGCGTCGAGCTCCTCGGGCGCGGGAAGCTCGGCCAGCACCGGCCCGCTGCCCATGACGTCCGGGGCGTGATCGAGAATGGTCATGACGGAGACCCCTCTGGTTGGGTGGGCACCGCCGCCGACGCGACAAGTCGTGGTCGACTGGCCGCCGCCAGACTGTCGCGCACGCGACAGTGATCCTGTCGTGATTTCCTCCGGATCAACTCCGTTGATCCACCCGCCAGCCCACGAACATCCCCAGCCCGTGCGCCCACCGAGCACGGCGCCCCCGCGGCGGTTTCCGCCCAGGGCTGCGCAGAGGCCGTGCTGTCGTCATCTACGGCACCATCAGAGGTTGCTGAGATGAACGCCCTGTCCCTTGTGGATAGTCGTGCGACACGCAAGGCCCGGTGTGATGACACCGGGCCTTCTTGTTCTGGCTCGCGTAACGTCGCGCGGGCGGGTGGCCCCGGCGAGGGGGTAGGGCCGGGGCCACCGTCGCGCTGGCCGTGAGACCACGCACCACAAACCCTACACGTTCACTGCCTGCAATCGCAATGCTATCAATTCACTGTGATAGATAGATAGATACAGAGACGACTCTGTAGCGATAGACTGTGCTTAGTTGCCACGCGATGACGCTTCGGAGGTGCGTAGTGACAGCGACGCAGATACCGCCGAACTCTGCTGGACGGTCCGCGAGCCGCGCACCCGCCGTGCCGGACACATCCGCCCAGGGAGGCCGGGACCGCCGTGTTCGGGTTGTCGCCCGGCTACCGCCGGAGGTCAAACAGCGGGCGGAGTACTGGGCGTCTAAACGCGGCTTCTCCTCGGTCAACGAGTATGTTGCCGAGGCGGTGTCGGAGCAGATCCGGCGCGAGAACTTCGACTACGATCTGCCGACCCTGGAGATCGCGCGACTCAACGAGTTGACCGATCACATCACAGCTCTTTCTGCCAACTGCGCGAACCTCGAGCGCGTGGTGTTGTCCGGGTTCGACACTCTCATCCAGCTCACGCGCGGTGACAACTATCTGCTCGATGACGAGAGTGGGGAGTCGTGACCCGCGACTCGAGCGGCCCCCTGGGGCGTACGCCGTCGACCGACGAACTTCTGGACGTGGACACGTCGTTCCTCGACGCGTATCGGCGCGGCGGCACCGAGGAGCTCAAGCGGATGCGCGCCCAACCTCAGAGGCCTGGCACTCTCATGGTTGTCGGCACGGGCTCAGACGGCAGTAGCCGAGACCTGGGCACCGGCGGCGGCTCGGATCGCGCGGCCAGCATGGGGTCACTTGGTAGCACGGATCCGGGCACGGCGCCGGACTCCACCGCGCTCGGCACTTCGCCTTCGCTGCGTCCGGATGACACAGCTCTCGCTCCCCGTCCGCGTTCCGACGAGGCCTTGCCGCCGCCCGAACCTCGTCAGGTACCGGATTCGACCAAGGCGGCGTCTCTCCAGTACACCGACCACCAAGATGCCGTGCAGAACGGTACGACGTCGACGAAGGGAGGCACAACAGGTTCGGGTGAGAACGCGACGCTCCCTCAGTCCGGTTTCAGGCTGTCCGGGGTCAAGAGCCAGCCGTCTGTCCGGGCTTTGCCCAGCGTCGTTGTGAGCACACTCCGGGAGCACTTGCGATCAGCCGCGGTCCGGGAGCTCGGGGCCACCGACCGAGTGGCCCGCGCCTTCACCGAGCGGCTCAGTCAAGCGAGCCTGGTGACGGCGTTTCTGCTGGCTCAGCTGGATCTCCGGCTTGACGTGGACGCCGCCACTCGGGCAGCGGCGGAGCTGTTCCGCTCGCACGATCCACTGTTGGGTGCGGTCGCGGCCCGCCTCGCCACGCTTGAAGAGCTCGAAGTCGAGCGGGCCGCACGGTGGGGCGACATACGGGCCGAACTCGGCGAGCTACGTCAGATCATCTCGGTGGTGGAGCAGACATCGGCGTACTTGATCGCTGATCGCACAGAGAACTTCCTGCGAGGATCCCACGACCTCCGCGACGCACCGATAACCCACGGTTCCGCGATCTTCGTTCGCGACAAAGCACGCGAGGCAGTGCAGGAGCAGACCCGTCTCGAGCGAGTGCGGGAAGGACGACCGATCCGTTGAATGCCGAAGGCGCGCCGCTTGCCGATTCGGGATTGCTGCGCGAAGGTTTGCCCTGGCCGATTTCGCCGACATCGGCGTTCCCGACGCCACCTGTATCACAGCGGCCCCGCGGCCATCGTCTCGCGCGCCGCTACGTGACGATCGTGAGGTCGATGGCGGATACGCACTGCTGGTACCGGTCGTCAACCGCGTCGGCCGAGCGCACGAGGGTGCCTTCTTCCCGACGGTAGACCCGGTTCGGGCCGCGGTAGGACAGCCAGTCGAAGCTGGTGTTGACCCACGTGTCGTCGAAGATCAGGTCGTGCGCCATGGCGGTATCCACGCGGACGAGGGTTAGGTTGTCGTGCGCGTCAGCGAGGCGCTGGATGCGATCGAGCGCGTCGGCGTCGTGGTCACGATCAGGGTGGCCGAGCCCGTAGGCGATCCGGGCGACCAGGTCCCGTCGGCGGAGCATGACCTCCAGTTGGGCGATCAGCCCGTCGGTGACGACCGCTGCGCGCAGGAGGGGTGCGAGAAGCAGGAACCGGCGGCGAGCACTGGCCACGGCGGCGACGAGCAGTTCCGGATGCTCGAAAGACGGAACACTGCGCACGGTGAGGGCGGCCAGTTCCGCGCGCGCGGTGGCGGCGTCCTCATCGGCAGCTGCGAGGACGGTGCCGGGTTCGGCCCCCGGTGGCGTGGTGTCGGCGCGCCGTTGCAGGCCGCGGACCGTGTCGTGGGGAGCGCGTTGCGCGGCCAGTTGCGGAGGTAGGGCGGGTTCGCCCACCGAGGGATCGAGGCTGATCTTTAGTGCGCCGGTGCCGCCGGCTTCGGCCAGCGCCTGGTCGTGCGCTTTGCTGACGAGGTCGTCGACGACGACGGTCAGCCGGACGTCGTCGAAGCCTGCTGCGGCGAACACGAGGATCACGGCAGGCAAGTAGTGCAGGTATTGGCGGGTTACGGCGTCGACCGCGAGCACCTCGACCAGGTCGCTACCGTCCGGCCTGTCAGCGCCCGAGCCGGTGGTCTGGTGGTCCGAGAGGCCGAGGATACGGTTGATCGCACGGGGGGTGACCTCATCGGTGGTCACGTCGCGGGTTCGTGCGGCGGGCAGGATCACCATACCGTTGGTGGTGGCCTCGTTGCGGCCGATCAGCTCGGATTTCCTCGTGGCCGTGGGGGTCCACAAAAGCCTGTCGAAGGCCTGGAGGTGCGTGACGCGCTGCGGGGAGGTGGTTTGCAGGTCGTGGGCGGCCACGGTGCCGGTCCGGGTCAAAGTGATGCGGCGGGTTCCGTGGTGCTCGGGCCGCGTGTCGGGGCGGTAGTCGAGATGTTCGTCGGACAGCCGTCGTGCGACGGCGGTGCGGACGGCCTCGTCGCCGATGCCCAGGACGCCGGCGACCCCGCCGATGGTGTCCACTCCCTGCTGGCAGAACCGCAGGACGAACTCGTCGACCACGGGCAGCGGTTTGCGTTGCTGTGCCAGTACTTCGAGCGTGAGCCACGAGAACGGGACGGCTGCGGGCTGCGCGGTCACGAGGTGGTAGCCGGGGTGCAGTTCGCTGTAGCGGCGTGCCGCGATGGTAGTGGCGTCGGTCATGCTCGGGCCGCTCCGATCCGGCAGGTGTCAGGGTGCTTGCGCAGGTGGGTCAGGACATCTCGCAGCGGTCCGGGGGCGTTCTGGCAGAACGTCGCGTCGCCGACGATCACCAATCCGAATCGGGAGCGTGACAGCGCGACGTTGATGCGGCGCCAGTGTCGTCGCCCGAGGAAGCCGAGATCGCCGCGGGTGTTGCTGCGCACGACCGAGAAGAACGTCACGTCGGCTTCGCGGCCCTGGACGGCGTCGACGGTGTTGACCTCGATGTCCATCCGCGCGCTGCCAAGCCCGGCTACCGCGCGTTGCAGCTCCTCGCTTTGTTTGCGGTAGGCCGTGAGGACAAGCACGCGCAGCGGCGTGCCGTCCGCTGTCCGCACCGTGCCGTCGGCCAGTGCGGTGTCAAGCTGGGACAGGGCCCGCTTGATCACCTGGGTCTCGTACTGGTTGACCACGCTCGTCCCGCGCCGCTCCTCGCGCCGCAGATCGGTCGAGGTGGTGTCGAGCCACGTGACCGGGCGATACAGCTGGTCCCAGCCGGCGAGTTCGGGTTTCGCCGCCGAGTGCAGCGCGCCGTCGTAGAAGCACGCCGAGACCAAGTCACCGATGCCGGGGTGCATGCGGTACTGATGTGCGAGCTGGTGGCGGGCGTCGTCCGGGGCGCTGGCCAGCAACTCCTGGAACAGGGTGCGTTCGACTTCGGCGCGCTCCAGCCCGTGTTTGGCCATGAGGTCGTCGTGCTGGAGGACCTCTTCGTGCATCGGCGGGAGCTGCTTGGGGTCCCCAACGAGCACCCATCGCTTCGATCGGGCCAGCGGAACCAGGGTCTCCGTGGCAGTCGCCTTGGAGGCCTCATCGAGGATGCAGAGGTCGAATTCCAGCTCCCGCACCGCGGGATGGGCCAGGAATCCGATACAGGTCCCAGCGACCACCCGCGCCTGCTGCAACAAGACGCCTTCCAGGTCCCGGCTGGATTCGATGCGCTGGAACCATTCCCCTTGCAGGGTCAGGATGTCGACCAACTTCCCCAGCCCCGAGCTCTCCTCGATGAGAGTGTCGACCGCGGCGCGCACCGCGCCTGCGGTTAACTCCGCTCCGGGAGGCAACAGCGAATCGAGCCGGTCGGCGCCGAGCAGCATGCCAGCTCGCTCCCGCAGGCCGGTGATCCGCGCGGTCTGCCGCGCAACCTGCTCGCGCACCGTGTCGGCATCCGACAATGCATCGTTCTCATCAAGCTCGGGCGACACGGCCAGGCCGCGGCGGATCCGCGCGCCGGCGAGGTCGCCGAGCGTCGCCTGGGCGGAGGACAGGTCGCCGAGCGCGGCAAGAAGCTCCATCAGCGCGCCCGTCCCTTGGACGTCGCTCAGTTCGACGGACGCGTCGGCCGCTAGGCGCGCGAGGTGCTGCTCAGCGCTGGCGCGGATCTCAGCGACCCACAACGGCATCCGATGATCAAGCAGGTGCCGTTGGGCCTGCTCGGCGATCCGCTCGTCTCCGGTCTTACCGAGCCGGACGAGGTCCTCCATCCCGGCATCGGCCAGCCTCACCAGCGCGTTGTCGACTGCGACGTGCGTCTGGCTTACCAGCAGGATCCGCGCCTGCGGATTGTAGTGCAGTTCCTGGCGCACCAGCTCTGTGATGAACCCGGTCTTACCGGTTCCCGGAGGCCCCTCGAGCAGGAAGAAATCCGGGCTGCCCAAGGCGCGGGCAACCCCAGTGCGCTTGTCCTCGTCGAGGTCCTCGTTGAACCACGCGGGGGTGAGAACCGCCGATGGTGCCGCGATCCGTCGTGGGTCCACCAGCAGATCACGAAGCTGGGGCCGCACCGCGATCCCGGACCGCACATTAAGCACAGCTTCGCGCTGCCGCCGCAACGCCGCCCGGCTCGCCCGCGTATCGAGCACGAGAACACCCGCGTAGGGAACATCCGTGGGTCGCTGTGGGTAGGCGAGGACGACGGTTTTGCCCTCTTGCGCGACAACAACACCTGACCCGCGGGGCCGGTCGTCGGAGTCCAGGGACCGGCACAGCCGTTCTTGACCGACGATGTCCGACTCCGGCGCCGTGTCGAGGCTGAACCGGACCCGCTTCCCGTCGATGGTGGCGTTGCGGAACCGCAGCGGACCGGACCGGGCGTGTTCGAGGTCGTCTTTCGCGTCCAGCAAATCCAGCCACACGTCGAACACGCGGTTCTCGTCGCGGCGCCGCTCCTCGTCTTCGACACGGACGTAGTGTTCATCCAGCGCCGCAAGGATGATCTCCATCGACCGGCGCGCCTCGGCGGGCGGCTGACGCCGCGACGTCCACACGAGCTCGTCGACGACCGGCCAGCCGTTCCGGCGGACCCACTGCAACGCCTTGTCGTCTGAGGTGATCTGCCGGGTCACCACGAACGCGGGACTGTTGCCGGGCGCGATCGCCAGCCGAAGCCGTCGCTGCTCCCCCACCAGATCGAAGGTGTCCGACAGTCGGGTTCCTGTGCTCGCGTCGACGACCCGAGCAAGGTGGCTGCCGTGCGCGAACTCCGTGCGCAGAGCCGCTTCGATGGCGTCGGCGTCCTGGTCGAATGGCGGCGGCGCCAACCGGCGGGCAGCTTTTTCCTGGACCACGAGCTGAACCGCGCGCTGTTCGGCCCATTTGCGGTGGCGCTGATTGCGGATCTCGCGCAGCTCACCACGCAGTACGACCGCGTTCGGGAGCCGGTTCTCTCGGATTCGGCTGGTGCAACGGCGCAGCAGCGCACCGATCTCCGGCGGCACGTTGATCTCCTTTAGCGCCGCGGTGATGTGTGGGTAGTCCTCGAACGGGCCGGAGCTGAGGCAGCGCAGGATCGTCGCCGCGAGCCCCCAGGTGTCCCGGGCGGCGCTGGTCATCTCATCCAGTTCGGGTGGGGCGTAGGGCCGGGAGGCGAATTCAGCGACGGTCGCCTCGGTGGCTATCCGGCTGCGGATTTTGCTGATCCCGAAATCGGCGAGCATCGGCTGGCCCTCGGCTCCGACGAGGATGTTTGCCGGTTTGACGTCGCGGTGGACCACGTCCCGTTCGTGCGCATGCGCCAGCGCGTCGGCCAACGGCAGCGCCCACCGGTCGGCGAAGTCGTCCCACCCGATGTCCTCGGCCGGCGGCAGGGCCTCCCGCAGAGTCTCTTGCAGCCACGGGAATACGAGATAGAACGCGTTCTCGCCATCGTCTTCGCCGTGATCGAGCAGCGAGACGATGTTCGGGTGGTTCAGCCTCTGCAGAGCCTCGACCTCGCGACGGAAGAACACGCGGTGGGTCTGATCGGCATCGGCCCGCGGGATCAATTTCACCGCGACTTGGTGGCCGGTCCGGTGGTCGGTGGCTTTCACCACCGTTGACGCGCCGCCCTCACGGCCGGGTTCAGGCAAGATGACGTATCGATCCGCTACCGCGCGCAGCACATCGCCCCTCTCACAGACATCGACTGAAGCACCGTAACGGCCATGAGCCGACCGATCGGGTCAACGCGCCGATCGAGCGAATCGATCGGCGCTGCCAGTTCCGCTGCGTCGCGTACTCCCGCTGCCGCCCGCACCCGCCCGAGTGTGCTCACGCCAGAACGTCAGTTCACCTACTCTTACAGGTTGTTCAATCGTCTTCGGTGTGCCGTCCGTGCAGGAGCGTGACCGTGCGTGGAAGATGACGGCCGTGCGTATTCCGTGGGATGAACTGGCCGAGTCGCCGAAGAAGGCCGAGCAGCTGTTCGACCTGCTCATGCACGCCGAGTACGGCGATCGGGTGCGCACGATCAACGGAGCCGGGGGCGACGGCGGCTGTGATGCCTGGTTCGAAGACATCCGACGCGCTGTGGAGTTCAAAAGCTGGACGAAGCTGGGGAATTCCCAGCGGGCGCAGGCATCCCGCTCGCTGAAGCGAGCGTCCGAGAACGATATCGCCTCATGGGTTCTCGTCGCGCCGGTCCATCCGACGCCGAAGGACTGGGAGTGGTTCGACGGTCTGAAAGCAAGGTATCGCGACTCGATCGACCTTCAATTTCTGGAGGTTCGCTGGCTCGAAGCCAAGCTGGCCAAGTATCCGGGCATCGTCCGCTTCATCATGTCCAGCACGCACCAGGAGGTCGTCGACCTGCTGCGCGAGCTGCATCAGGAACAAGCCGCGATGACCGGAGGCGTGCCTGATCTGCTCAAGCGCCTGACCGTCCTGAACACGCGTGCCGACGAGTTGTCGCCGGTCTGGGGAGTGGACTTCGCCTCCCGCGGAGGCCGCAACGAGGTGTCCATCCGGTTGCAGGAGGATATTCCTCCCCAGCACATCAAGGTCCACCTCGATGTGTCAGACGACCCTACCGGATCCGCCGTGACCGGCGCCGTGACTGCCGCGCTGCATTACGGCAGTGGCGCGGTCATCGAACCCGGACGCATTACCCGGGTGGAGAACGAGGCAATCAGCGCACTGAACCTCCCGTGGCAGCAGGTGGCGATGGTGTTGCCGGACCAGAGGGTCACCGCCGGGTTCCCGCGCGCGGCCACGCTGCGCGCCCTCGCCCAAGACGGCACCCGTGGCCGCCCGCTGCGTCTGACGCTGCGCTACGCCACCGAGGGCTCGCGGGGCATGTACGTTCACGGCGCCGACTCCACCGGCATGCTGCGCATCCGCCTGCGCGTCGACCGTCCCGGACAGCTGGAGGCCGGCACGAATATCGGAGTGCTGCTCCAATACGGCCCCACCGATACCCAGCACGCCGCCGCGGTCGACCCCGAAGCGCTACTGCGCACGGTGAACGTCCTGGATTCCCTCGATCACGCACCCGGCATGGCCCTGACGCTGGGCACGGAACAAATCGACCTCGACGCCGGACTCCGCGAACCCACCGGGCACTTCGCACCGATCGCTCGCGCATTGCAGGACTTCATTTTCGTCCGCGACGAACTCGACATCGCGCTGCCCCTGCCTGCTTACTGGTCAGCCCACGACGAACGCAACATCGCGTTGCTTGCCGGCCTGCTGCGCGGCGACGAGGTCACCATGCCGCTGAACTCCACGGTGTGTCATCAGATCAGCACGGCAGACGAAGCCCGCCTGTACATCGACCTGTTGGAGGGTGGGCATGGCGGACGGATCGATTTCGAGATGGTCGGCTTGTCATTGCCCATCGGCGATGTTCAGGTACCGGTCGAGCCGCTCTACGTCGCGTTCTCCCTGGCACGGATCGCCAACGCCACCGAGGTCGCTGAGGCGATCACCGCCAAGGACAGTGCCATCCCCGTGGACATTCGTCCGGCGCCTGACTCGACCGTCATCGGGCGCAGAACACCGTTCCCTCATCCCGGCGGCACATCACCGGTGACATAGAAAGTTGCGACCGTTGTCCACGGTCGCGGTTGCGCACGTGGACAACGCTGACATCCCCAGCTGAGACAGCCGTCCTCAGGCGCGCGACCTTCGTCTCCCACGAAGGCTAGGTGCCGCGCGACAAGCGGAGGGCATACTGGTTGACATTGATGAGCAAGTTCTGCGCCGCCCGTCCCAACGCCAGGTCAGCGCTGGGGCCAGCGAAGGTAGCGTCGATGAGTGTCCCGCGCAACCGGCACCGGGCGGTGGCCACGAACGGTGGACCGGATTCTGTGGCTCGGGTGTCCAGGTCTGTGATGGCGTCCCAGGTTTCGGCCGCCCGCAGCGACTGCCACGCGGATGTGCCGGGCACATGCGGGATCGGGAGCCGTTCCAGCGTGGCCAGCGGAGCGTTGGTCATACCGGCGAGGTGCGCGAGAATCCGGACCTGGGCGTGCCTGCGGGCATCCCACTCGTCCGCACCGTGGCACGGCCCGACCTGGTGCTCCGCGCCGTCGACCTCATACCGGGCCTCGACCTCGAACCCGTGTGCGCCGCCGATCACCCGAACCCGCTCGTAGCGGACCGGGTCACGCCACAAGCCGAGTTCGTCGAAACGGCCGTACAGCACAGTGGGGATCAAATGGTCGTCGGCGGACTCCAGAAGCAGGTGCAGCACCGCGAGCCGCGCACGATCCCACTGTGTCCCTCGGGTCGCGAACAACACAATGGGGATCTCTCTGCCGTCCAACAATCCCAGCTGGAAACGAATCTCGCATTGCTCGATCACCTCCCTCGGCGCCTCGCCCTCATCGGCCACCGCCACCAGCACTCCGAAGAACTCGTTGGAATCCAACGAGGACAGCCGCTGTCCGAGCGATGGCAGCGGGTGGACCGAGACCGGTGACCGGACCGTGTCCCTCCACGGGACGCGATCAGGCACCGGAACGTCGACATGGCGAATCGCTGGGGCTGTCGGCTGCGGCAGATTCGCAAGACGGGCCAGCAAGCTGACGTAGGCGGCGTCCGCCACGCCGTTCGAGTCCAGGCCGCACCGCTCGTCTCCTGCGACGGTCACGGCCCCGACGGTGACTGAGGCCTGCGCGATAAAGCGTTCCCCGGCCGCAGTCATGACCTTTCGAGACGTAGCTCGCCGGAATGGAGAGCCGATCTGCGCGCAGTGCGCGGACAGAACGGCGGCAGCGTGTTCCGGCTGCCGCGCGAGGCTCTCGATCACCAGCCGGCGCACACCATAATTCGTCATCGCCGGCGGCGCCAGCAGAAGGGTCCGCATGTCCGCTCGGGTCAGCGTGTCAGCTTGGGCACGGCGTTGGATCTCGTCAGCGCCGTCATCGCCAACGACACCGCCGACGATGTACGGCCGAAGCCACACCGGCCGGGCAAGCCGCGACACCTTCGCCATCACCAGCACCTCTTCTTCCCCATCGACGCCGCCATCATCTGACACCCCGTGTCCAAGCGCATCAGCCAACTGCTGCGGAGAGCGGTACTTCGGCGAAGTATCTGACTTACCGGGTTCCGATCACGGGCCGAGCTGTTCCGAGCACCAGCCCAGTGCAGCGAACGCTGGGTAGCGGTGCTGATGTGGCACCGCCACCCAGCTGGGTACCCACCCAGCCCAAGCGAGTCTCGGGCACGCGGATCATCGCATCGTGCACCGACAATCCTTGCAGGCCGACGACATGTTCCTGCAGCGGTCCTACCCTGGCATCTTCTTCATGGTCACCTGACGCGGCCCCTGCGCGTTCAGTCGCGCTGCAGGCTCACCTGGGGCCACCTGAATCCGCGCTGGAGGGCGGTGTTCGCGCGTGCTACGGAATCCTGCGGTACTCGAGATAGGCGTCCCCGCTGCTTATCGGCCATGGCTCCAGGCTTCGAGGTGCACGTCGGTTCGTGCGCCGCTCAGCCGTTCTGATTGGCAAGCCGCCGGGTCCTCACGTCTTCTCCAGCAGACTCGCTAAGCTCCGCGTGGCTGTCAGGGACTTGTCGGATTCGCGGCCCTAGCGACACTTCTCCTGCTGAGACGGGACTTGCCCGACGTGGGAGTCGACGTCGCCGGTGTCACCGATTAGCTCGACTAGCCGCGTAAGCAGGGGCGTCAGCGCCCGTCGCTGGACGGGCTCGGATTACGACGCGCCGCCGTTACCCATTCCGTGAACCAAATACCCACAATCGGGTGATGCTCGCGACCGGGCCGATATCGACGGCGCGGTGAGGCAAATCCGCCGACGCCCTCCTGCAGCTCGGAATGACCGTCGGTACGAACCCGGCGGCCGGCGCGCTGCAGCAGCTCGGACAAGGCGCACTCGGTCATCTCGTTCTGCCCTGATCGGAGGGGCGCGGAGGCCTGCACCTGCAGGGCAAGCGGGTGATCCTTGTGCGGCGTCCGGGTACTGCGGCGGCGCGTCGCGCAGCATCAAGTTCCTCGATCACGGTGCACTGACGAGCACATACTCCGACGAACCGACAAGTCCTGATCACACGACTTCCGGCCTACCCCGCCGTCCCCGCGCTTCGCCCGCCCGAACCCCACCCCGGCTTAACCACACGATCGAAACCCATCTGCATCGGCATCCGCACCGACGAGCACCACACGTACTTCGACCGGATCGACCTTCCCAGCTAAGCGCCCGCGGCCGTGAACCTGACGTCACAGCAGCTGCGACCCGCGCCGGACCCGTGTCGGTCGCCTGGCCGGACTGGACTCTGCTCTATACTGCGTTCCGGCAGATGTGCCTGCCTGCTTCCGAACTTCGAGCGCCCACGCCGCCGAGGTCGTGAGGACAAGGGTCCCGGACTCGCACAACTGAACCTGACGGCGCGGATCGGCCGCGCCATCGTCCCTTCGCGGGACGCGTGGGGTTCCGCTGGAGGCTCACATGGTCAACGAACGGGTACGCAAGAAGAAGATCCGCGCCCACATGGCCGCCACCGGACGTCCCTACCTGCGCGCCGCACGCGACCTCGACGACTCCGGTTCCGGCTTCAGCTACCTACGTACCGACTGGAGCAATTCGGCTTGGCCGCGGCTGATGCCGCTGGAAGCGATGACCCTCGAGCTCATCATCGGCACCGCCAGCGTCACCGACCAGGACGGCGACCTCGCCGACCTGATCGCAGCCCACCCGGCAAGCAGCAAGCTCGACAAAGGCCCCGACACCGTTCTGACCTGGCAGTACCGCGACGAAGAAGACGCCGAAACCGCCGCGCTACGCGCCGAGGCACAGGCCGCGTTCACCGACGCGGTCACCACACTCGGCCGCCCCGTGCCGACCACGCTGGCCGACCTGGCCCACCTGCTCGCTGAACTCGGCGTCTACCAGCACACCCGCGAACCTGACGGGAAACACCGATGGCGGGCGCCCCAGGCCATCCCCCGTTTACAGGACGTCCTGCCGCTCCCCTGTTACTGGACCGAGCGCGAAGACCGGGTCCGCTGGTTCACGGAGACATCAGGAGCCGCGCTGACCCTGCAGCGGAGCCTGCGCGGCCACCATGGCGAAGACCAGGTGGACACCACGATGCAGCGGCTCGGAGACGAGACCGGCATGCCGATCGCCGCCGTGCGCGCCGGCCTCGACGGCCTGATGTACCGCTTCAACGTCGAGGTACTGCGCCACGAAACGCCCGTTACCCGCGAAGACCTCGATGGGCTGGCCGAACACGCCCGCATTCGCCTCGTCATCGACTGGACAAACTTCGAAACCTCGCTCGACCCGGACCAGGACGATGACGAGGACATGCAGCTCGTCTGGGACAACGCACCGTGGTCGACCTATCGTGCGATCGCCGCCGACGCCCACATCATCGACGGAGCGCATGAAGTCCTCGGGCACATGCCCTTCACGATCAGCCAACCTGACGGAAACACGTTCTCCACCAGCTTGGCCGACCTGGCCATCGGCAACGCGATGTCGACCGGAGCCTTGGCCGACTCCTTCCTCGAACTCGAGAAAGCTGGCCTGCTGCGCTGGTCCGCAGAACGACAGCTCGCCGAAATGGCTGAAGTGCCGAACAAGTTCACCACAGCCTGATCCAACAAGGCGCGGCCACCAGCGACGGTCGGGTTGGTAGCGTGCTGATCGCAGGGACTTTGTCAGCCTGTAACGGGGTGTCCGGAGCTGACTCCGGACACCCCACCCATCAACACCGCCGTCAGCCGGGTCACCTACGCACGCCGAGCCTGGACCGACTACCTCGCCGCTCGAGTCGCCGCCCCTAGCCACAACGGGAGGAATAGCTTTCCTGTCACCGTCGAGCAGTGCACTCACTGTGAACATACTTCAAGCCGCACCTGGTGCTCTAGGAGCCACGGGTGTCCGAGATCGCTGCGACTTGGACACCACTAGCTATTCGGGTCAGGTATTCACAGCAGCAATCTGGCTACTGCAAGCCATCGTGTGGGCACTTGCCAGCCTTGTCATCGCTGGCTACACCGGCCTCACCCGCAAGATCGCCTGACCGTCCCAGCGCGCAGGAAACGATCAACCTGAGCAGGAGTCGACAGCGCATGAAGATGCGGCGCGCTGGCGGCCCGAAGTCTGCGCGGCGATCCGCGGCCTCAATGCCAGTGCTGGCCAGCTCTACGCCTCCTGCGGGAGCACTTTCCTAGATCGCGCCAGGTCATGACATGTCGGTTGTGGACGGTCGAGAGGCGAGACGCGGGGGTCCGGGGGACGATGGGCTGGCGGCGGGAGCACCTCGTCGCCGAGCCGACGGGAGGTGCCGGGGATGGCCCGCAGACCCCGCGGCGACGCTTCCCGGGTTCCCACGTGGATCGAGCCGATGCTGGCCACATCGGACCGTGGCCGGCTGCGGGAGGGCCCGGACTGGGCGTACGAATACAAAATCGACGGATTCCGCTGCTCGATGCAGGTCGCGCCGGACGGCACTACCCGGCTGACCAGCCGCAACGGTATCGACTTCACCGATGAGTTCGCCGAGCTCGCCGGAGTGCTGGCGCCGGCGTTGGATGGGCGGGCCGCGGTGCTGGATGGGGAGATCGTCGTCTACGACGAGGGCGGGCAGATCGACTTCGGGCTACTGCAGGAACGCCGCGGCCGCTACCAAACCCATCGCGCCTCCCGCCGCCGCGACGAACTCTTCGAGGATCTTCCGGTCCGGTTTCTGGCGTTCGACCTGCTGCAGCTTGGCGAGGAGTCGCTGCTGCGGGCGCCGTACGACGAACGCCGCCGCCGGCTGCTCGAGGTGCCGATGCCGGACCCGTACCGGGTCGCGGTCGTGCGGGCCTTCACCTTCACCGAGCTGGACGCCGACCGGCAGACCACCGCCCACCTGCTCGCCCACGTCGCCGCAGCAGGACACGAAGGGCTCGTCGCGAAGCACCGCCGAGCGCCCTACACCCCGGGCAAGCGCACCGATGCCTGGATGAAACACCCGCTCACCCAGACGATCGAGGTGATCGTGTGCGGATGGCGGCCCGGGAAGGGACGCTTCACCGGAACGGTGGGCGGCCTCCTGCTCGGCGCCTACGACCAGTCCAACGGGGAGCTCCGATACATCGGCGACGTGGGCACCGGGTTCAGCGACGCCGAACGCGCCCGGCTCCATGCCCGCCTCGAGGCGTTGTCCCGGCCGGGACACCCGTTCGCGGTCGATCCGCCGCGGGCGGACGTCGACGGCGCACGGTGGGTGGATCCGGTCCTGGTCGGCGAGGTCGAGTTCCGGCAAGTCACCCGCGCCAGCGGACGTCTACGTCATACCGCCTGGCGCGGACTGCGGGAGGACAAGGAACCCCGCGACGTCCTCGCTCCCCGACCGGACCGCGAGCCGGTGGCCGCCTCTCCCCCGGCCGAGCCCGCCGCGACGACCAGGCCGCGCCCGCACGAGCCGGACGATCCGCCCCGGCCGCTCGGACCGAAGATCACGGTGCAGGCCGGAGCCCGACAGCTCACCCTGTCCAACCTGGACAAACCGTTGTACCCGGACGGGTTCACCAAGGGCGAGGTCATCAACTACTACTCCCACATCGCCCCCGTCCTGCTCCCCCACCTCGCCGAGCGGCCCATCACCGTCATCCGCTTCCCCGACGGTGTCGGCGGCGAGCAGTTCTTCGAGAAAAACGTGCCGCGCGGCGCCCCCGACTGGCTCCCCACCGTCCCGCTGCCGAGTACCAGCAGCCGCAGCCGCCACGGCGAACGCGGTGAGCCGATCGAGTACCCGCTGATCGACGAGCTGGCCGGACTGGTGTGGGCGGCGAACAACGCTTCCCTGGAGATCCACGTCCCCCAGTACACCGTCGACCCCGGGCCTCCCCCGGTCCGCCGGGCGCCGGACCGGCTGGTGTTCGACCTCGACCCTGGCCCCGGAACGTCCATCGTGGACTGCTGTCGTGTCGCCGTACGGCTTCAGGAGGTGCTGGCCGCCGACGGGCTGAGTCCGTTCGCGAAAACGTCGGGGTCGAAGGGCATGCAGCTGTACTGCGCGATCGACACCGACGACCCGGCCGCGCCCACGGCGTACGCGAAACGGCTGGCTCAGCGCCTGGCCCGGGAAACACCCGATCGGGTCACGGCTGTCATGGCCAAAGCCCAGCGCACCGGGCGGGTGTTCATCGACTGGTCGCAGAACAACATCGCCAAGACCACCATCGCGCCGTACTCGCTGCGCGGCCGCGACCGGCCGACCGTCTCCACCCCGGTCACCTGGGACGAGGTACGCGCCTGCCGCCGGCCCACTCAGCTCGTGTTCACCACCGACGACGTCCTCGACCGCGTCGCCGAGCACGGCGACCTGCTCGCCCACTTGGACGTCACCCGCGCGCCACTCCCCGCCAGCTGAGGGCAGAGAACTCGGGTGGGTTGCTCCCGGGATGTTGATGTTCATCTGATCGGCGCGGCGGGTAGTCGTGGAGTGACACCGTGTCGGCGGACGAGAGGAGCGCCCTGTGAAAGGCGACGTCGAGACCTATCACCAGGACGGCGAGTGGAAGAACAAGATCGAAGGCGAGGCTGAGCCGCTCGGCACCGGTTACGCCACCAAAGCCGACGCCGCCGCCGAGGGCCGGAAGCTGGCCATCGAACGCAAGGTCGAGCACTTCATCCGGAACCTGGACGGCACGATCGGCGAACGCAACACCTACACCGGCCACGACCCCCGCAACATCCCCGGCTGACACGCTCGGCGTTGCGCTGACTGGTCAGTTCGCGTCGGGAGTTCGGAGGAGCTTGTCGCGACACTGGCGGAGGCCAGCTTGGTCCACCAGCGGCGTTCTACAAGCCCAGTCTTCTCGTTCTCGGTGTGCTGGAGGGCGACCTGCAGGATCGCGGCGGACCCGCGTCCCTGAGGCTTTTCCGCTCTCGGGACGGCCACAGCGGAGTTCCTGCGAAAGGTTGACGTAGCGGGGCGCTGGCTGCACCAGGCGATCTGGGCACCGGAGTACAGCACCGGCAACGTCGGAGGGACATCCTTCGATGTCCCTCCGACGCCCCGCCAGCTAGTTCTTCTTGTGGTACGCCTCGACGACCTCGGACGGGATCCGTCCACGATCGGACACCTCATACCCGTTCTTGCGCGCCCAGGCGCGAATAGCCTGGTTCTGCTCACGGTCAGCCGCCGTCGGAGCCTTGGACACCACCGACAACGCAGCCACAGCCGGGGCCGCGACGGCCTTACGCTTGCGTCCACCAGCCCGGCGACCGTGTTCGACATACTGTTCGAAGATGTCGCGAAGTTCTTCCGCGTTCTCCTCGGACAGATCAATGTGGTACGTCACGCCGTCGAGACCGAACTCAACGGTCTCCTCCGCTTCCGTGCCATCAATGTCGTCGACAAGACTTACCGAAACTTTCTGAGCCACGCCACGTCCCTCCAGAATGAGATGATGAACGACAGAATAGTATCCCTAAACCAGGCCCGGCTATAGCATGGCTTCAGATTTCGAGGCGGCGACGGAAATCTCTTGTCCGCGGAGCTCCCCGCGATTCCGGCCCTGTGCGCCGTGCGGGTTCCACTCAGGACTGTTCATCCGTCATCGTGCTTGGTGAAACCGGAGTTTCATGAGGCTCAGTCGTTGCTCTGCTCTGCGTGACGCTGCAGGATCGCGAGGATCTGCACGCCTTGGATCCGCGAATCCTCCGATACGTCGTCTGCGTCCGCGAGCGCCTCCGCGTCGAACCACTGCACATCGGACTCGGCATCATCGGAATAGTCACCGTCCCGTTCGGCGACAAACACGTGGTCACGGTGGACGTGGAGTGCGTCGGTGTAGTTGTCGGGCCCGGCCGGGACCTCAGCGATCCACCACGGGGTCGCCATCGTTTGGTGAGGAAACCGGGTTGGAAGTGGCAGCGGCAGGAGCCTGCACCGTACCCCGGTCTCTTCGCGTACTTCGCGGACCGCTGTCTCGGCGATGGTCTCCCCCGGTTCCTGATGGCCACCGGCCGGCAAGGTGATGTGCAGGCGGCGGTGCCAGATAAGCCCGATCATCCACCGCATCTGCCTGCGTTGCACCAGGAAAGTCGACGCTGTCTGCTCTGTGATCGTCACGAACCACGTTCCCATCTGCCAGCTTGCCTAGACAACCCTGTCACACTTTCTGGCAGCTCGTCAGCGTGAGCCAGCAGCACCATACCGACGCCCGCGGCACGTCACCCTCGATCCATACTTAATCCTTAATGGACAGTCTCGCTGCCGATGCTCGAGAAAGCGTGAGTGGCGCTCAACCGCCATCGGCGCTTGTGGAAGAATCTCGCGCGGAAGCTGGCGTTCACGCCGGATCACGGTCGCCCCATCCCGGCAGGGCGAGAAACAGCGGGTTTTGACGATGAACAAGCACAAGGTCGCGCAGGCCGGCATCCAGCACGATCAGCAGCCGGAGCAGCAGGTGTTCCGGTTGCTGGTCACGGGCGGCGGGACGGGCGGGCACACCTATCCAGCGCTGACCGCCATCCGCACCCTGCAGGCCCGGTTGGCGGATCAGGGCAGGGCCGTCGAGGTGTTGTGGGTGGGAAACTCGGCCGGATTGGAAGCGCGCGTCACCGCCGATCAGGGGATCCCGTTTCGGGCGGTCGCCACCGGGAAGATCCGTCGTGCGCGCAACCCGCTGAAGATGTTGTCCCGGGCCAATCTGACCGATATGGCCCGGGTCCCGCTCGGCGTGGTGCAGGCGCGGTCGGCCGTGGCGCGTTTCCGGCCTGATGTCGTGCTGGCGACCGGGGGCTACGTCGCCGTGCCGGTCGGACTGGCGGCCAGGGTGTGTGGGCGTCCGCTGGTCATTCACGAGCAGACGTTGCGGCTTGGCTTGGCGAACCGGGTGCTCGCTCGGGTGGCGGCTCGGGTGGCGGTGTCGTCGGAATCGACCCTGCCGCTGCTGGCGCCCGCCACGCGGAAGCGTGCTGTCGCGACGGGGAATCCGGTGCGCGCGGAGGTGCTGACGGGGGACGCTGATCGGGCGGTGAAGGCGCTCGGTGTGCAGGGTTTCGATCGGGCGCTGCCCACGGTGTATGTCACCGGCGGCGCGCAGGGCGCCAGGCAGATCAACGAGCTTGTCTCGGCGATCCTGCCGTGGCTGCTGGAGCGGGCCAACGTCGTGCACCAGTGCGGCAGAGCGGCCGTGGAGGGCCAGCGGGAGCGCACGGCCGCGTTGCCGCCAGGTCTCGCTGCCCGGTATCTGCCGGTCGATTTCATCGGCGCGGAGCTGCCTGATGTGTTCGCGCTGGCCGATGTGATCATTTCGCGCAGCGGGGCGGGGACGATCGCCGAGGTGACCGCGCTGGGCACGGCGGCGGTGTTCATTCCGTTGGCGTCCTCGGCGGGTGGCGAGCAGGCCCACTACGCGCGACATCTCGCCGAACAGGGCGCCGCGGCCGCGCTCCTCGGCGCCGAGGTCACCGCGACGGCTCTGCGGGACGCGGTGGCGCCGCTGCTGGCCGATCCGCAGCGGCGCCGCGCCATGGCCGATCTCGCCCGCGGGCTGGGCAGGCCGGACGCTGCGGATCGGCTCGTCGACGTCGTCTTGGACGCGGCGCGGGAGCGTCGGTGATCGTGGGTGTTGGCCGATGTTGTCAGCGGCGGGATTGTGTCGTGGCCCGCGTCCAGCCGTCGCGGTCGCCGAGCAGGTGGCTGTCTCGCCGGTAGTGCGTGGTCGCCTTCGTCTCGTCTTGGGGTGTCGGGGTGATGGCGTCGAGTCGAGGCAGGGTGTCGGTGATGAGGCGGCGCCCGTGTTCCATGGCGCGGGACCAGACGTCGGCGACCTCGTCGACGTCCGGCCAGATGGAGAACAGGGCTTCGGCGAGGACGGGGCCGGAGTCGATGCCGGTGTCGATGACGTGGATCGTGATGCCGGCGAGGGTGTCGCGGTTGTGTAATGCCCAGTTGACCGGGCGGGCGCCGCGGTAGGCGGGTAGGCGTCCGGGGTGGCAGTTGAGGATGTGCGGGGTGCTGTCGATCAGGCTGGATCCGATGATTTTGTCGTAAAGCACGCTGAACACGAGATCGCACCGTCCGGGTTCGAGGTCGCGCCAGTCTCCGGAGCGCAGCACGCGTGTGTGCGGCCAGTTCTGTTCGACGGCTCGGGAGAGGCTGATGTCCCAGTCGGGCTCGGGCGTGTTGGGGATGACCGTGTCCAGGACGGTGCCGGGCAGCGCGGCGATGACCTCGCAGGCGTGCACGGCGAGGGTTCCTTTCCCGAGTACGGCGGCGCGGCGCAGAGTCACCGTGGCGCCTCCATCTGATCCGGAGCCTGCTCGGGTGTGGTCGCCTCGGAGTCGATCGTGCTGGTGGCGAGGCGGAGTGTTCTGCGCAGGGCCGCCGCGACGGTGTGCACGTCGTTCGCGGTCATGGCGGGATGGAACGGCAGGGTGAGGATCTGCCGCCACAGCGACTCCGACCGTGGGAGCGGGCTGGCCCACCGGTGGAACGCGGGCTGGAGGTGGTTGAGCGGGTAGTGCACGCCGACGGCGATCTCGGCGGCGCGCAGCCGCGTGTGAACCTCGTCCCGCAGCGGCGCGGGAACGAGGACCGTGCAGGTGAACGGCACGGTGTTGGCGACGTCGAGATCGACTACGGTGACGTTCTCGATCTCGCGCAGCGCGGTCTCGTAGATGGTCCAGAGGTTCTTACGGCGGGTTTCCATCTCGGGGAAGCGGGCGAGCTGGACCCGGCCGATCGCGGCGTGCAGCGTCGAGAGGTGGTAGCGGAACCCGGTGTCCTCCACGGTGTAGGACACCGCGGCGCCCCGTTGCCCGCGGGTCTGGGTGATGCCCAGTGCCCGCGCCCGGCGCAAGGCCGCGGCCTCCCCTGCGGTGCGGGGGACGACGGCCCCGCCGTCGCCGCAGGTGAGTGCTTTGATCGCGTCGAAACTGAAGCAGGTCAGGTCACCGGTGGCGCCGACACGCTGAGGCCCGAGGCGCGAGCCGAAGGCGTGTGCGGCGTCTTCGACGATCGCGATGTCCTGAGCGGCGAGATGCTCGCGCACGCTGGTGAGGTCGACCGCGCGGCCGCCGTAGAGGACCGGCATGACCGCGCGGGTGTCCGGTGTGAGGGCGGCGCAGAGGTGGTCGGCGGTGGTGCACAAGCTGGCTGGGTCGACGTCGACGAACCGGGGCCGGGCGCCGCAGGCGAGGATGGCCTGCACACTGGCGCAGAAGGTCAGCGACGGCACGACCACCTCATCCCCCGGCCTGACCCCGGCGGCCAGGAGCGCCAGGTGCAGCGCGGCGGTGCCGGTCGCGACGGCGACCACGTCCGGCACGTGGAGGTAGGCGGCCAGCTCGCGTTCGAAGGCCTCGGTTTCCGCGCCGTGCCCGTACTGGCCGCTCTCGAGCGTGCGGGCCACGGCGGTGATCTCGTCGCCGTAGAGGAAGGGCCGGGCGTTCGCCTGGGGGCCGCCCGGTGCCGTCACGACGGTCATCCGCCGACCGCCGCCAGCTCCGCGGCGGCCGGCTTTCCCGGGGCGTCGGCCGCGGGCCAGCGATCGACGTTGCCGCGATACCAGTGGACGGTCTCGGCCAGACCGGACACCAGGTCACGCTGGGGCCGGAAGCCGAGTTCGGCGATCTTGCTCCAGTCCATCGCGTAGCGGATGTCGTTGGCGGTGCGATCCGCCACGGTGGTGACGGCGTCCCAGCCGGCGCCGATGATGCGCAGCAGGCGCCCGGTGAGTTCCAGGGTGGTGAGGTCGGTTCCGCCGGCGATGTTGTAGATCTCGCCGGGGACACCGCGGCGCAGGACCAGCTCGATCGCCCGGCAGTGGTCGTCGACGTGCAGCCAGTTCCGCAGGTGCTGCCCGTGACCGTGCACGGTGACGGGCTCGCCGGTGAGGAGCTTGTGCAGGAACAGCGGGATCAGCTTCTCCGGGTGCTGGCGGGGACCGTAGTTGTTGGAGCTGCGGGTGATGCAGACCGGTACGCCGAAGCTGACGAAGTACGACATGGCCATCAGGTCGCTGGCCGCCTTGCTGGCCGCATACGGGACCGTGGGCCGCAAGGGGGCGTCTTCACCGGCTGCGCCGGTCGGCATCGGCCCGTAGACCTCGTCGGTGGACACGTGCACGAACTTCTGGATACCGCAGCGCATCGCTGCGTCCAGCAGTGTCTGAGTGCCCATCACGTTCGTGCTGACGCTGTTGCCGACATCGCGCAAGGAACGGTCCACATGGGACTCGGCGGCGAGGTGCACGACCGCGGTGTGGCCGGGCAGGAGATCGCCGACCAGGCCGGCGTCGCGGATGTCGCCTTCGACGAATCGCAGTTTCGGGGAGTCCATGGCGGCGGCGAGATTCCGCCGGTCGCCGGCATAGGTGAGACTGTCCAGAACGGTCACCTGGTCGATCTGGTCTGTCTGGATGAGACGGTCGACCAGGTGGGAGCCGATGAATCCGGCGCCGCCAGTCACGAGCACTCTGTGCATGATCGGTCCAATCTGTCTCGACGCAGTCGATGGAGTAATCGTTGGTGCTGAACTGAATTCCGGTTCGTCATTGCGTGTATGCGGGGAGCATCCCGGCCCGTTCGGCGTCGGCCAGCCGGGGCGCGCTGCGATCCTTGGCCGACTGGTTCGCGGGTACGTCAGGTGGCCAGGTGATACCGAGGTCCGGGTCGAGCGCCTGGACACGGACCTCGCTGGCTGGATCGTGCGGCTGGGACAGCAGGTACATCACCGTCGAGTTCTCGGCGAGGGACAGGAACGCGTGACCGAGACTCTCTGCCAGGTACAGCGAGACGTCGTGGTCGTCGTCCAGCTGCTCCATGTGCCAGTGCCCGAACGTCGGGGAACCGACGCGCACGTCGACCACGACGTCCAGCACCGCACCTCGAACGCAGGTGACGTACTTGGCCTGCCCGGGTGTCCCGGTGACGACGCTGATCCCGCGCAGCACTCCCCTGCCCGACACCGACACGTTGGCCTGCCGCGGCCGCCACGTACCGCCGGTGGCAGCGTTCACGACGTCGGCCCGGTAGCACTCCCGCACACTCCCCCGTCCATCCTCATGGCGCGGGTTCTCGATCCTCCATGCGCCAGGGATCGGCAGCGGCGTGACGTGGGTTCCCATGCCGGGCGGGCCTCCTTCGATCAGAGCTCGTTCGAGTCACGCGGCGGCGATGACGCCTAGGCCCGATGTCAGGCGGTCACGCTCCGAAAACGGCAATGCCGACAGGTCCAGCGTCCCGTGCATCGCGACGATCTCGTTGTCCACCAGCACCTCGTGCGGCTGGTCACGCAACCACTGCAAGCACGCGTCACAGACCTCGAAACGATTACCGAGATCGCGGAAACTCACCGAGCCGATCAGCTCAGCCAGGTGCGCGAGCCGGTACCCGAACACCAGGTTGCACACCGGGTGGACCTGGAAGTAGCCCTCCTGCGCCAGATCGATCGCGAGGTAGGCGTGACGCCGGCCGTCTCCGGCGTACACGCGGAGCACCACCCTCTCGCGCTTCCCGCTGCCCGTCATCGCATCCCCGTTCCGTCGTGTCACTACGGGAAGGACACCGCGGAGGCCGGGTGTGCCTCTAGGCTGAGCGACGACTCACGGTGCGTTCACGCACACTCACGGTCCCCAGATGGCGGAGGCGACGATGACGACGGGCACGACCAGCGGCAGCACCCCGGATGCCGAGATGAACGTCTTCGCCGTCGAACTCGAACGCTGGCGCGATGTCCGCGGGTTCTCCCGCACCGCCCTGGCCAAGGCCATGGGCTACGACCGCTCCTACGTTTCCAAGGTGCTCTCCGGCACCGAACGGCCCTCCGAAGCATTCGCCGGACACGCCGAGGCCGCACTCCGCGCCGGCGGCGCCCTGCACGCCGCCTTCCGCGACTACGAGGCCCATCGCCCCGCACGGACGCGCCCTCCCCTCCCGCCCGTGACCGAGACCCCGGCAGGAACCGGGAGCCTGGTGGTCGACCACGACGACGCCACCCTCCGCTACGACGACGGCGTCTACCGGCTCACCCAGCGCCGCCACCTGGTCAACCACGGCACCGAGCCGATCACCCGCTACCTGATCCGGATCTCCGTCGACCGCTTCCCCGGCGACCCCGAACGGTCCAACCAGCTCTACTCCGAGAACCCCCTGACCTGGGACGAGATCGACCTGCACGCCTGGCACGGCCGCGGCCGCGCGAACCCGATGGCTTGGACCGCCCACCACGACCGGGACGCGTTCAAGGAAGTGTGGCTGCTCTTCGCCGGGCAGCACGGGCACTTCCCCCTGTATCCCGGCGAATCCTGCTGGATCGAATACGAGTACACCGTCAGCGAAGAACACTGGGGCAACTGGTTCCAACGCGCCGTCCGGCTACCCACCCGCACCCTGTCGGTCTGCCTGGACTTCCCGGCCGACCTCGCCGCCTCGGTCTGGGGCCTGCACACTTCCATGACCGCGCAGGCCATGCCTTTCGCCACCGCGATCGGCCGCGACGACACCGGCGACCGGCACGTCTTCTCGTGGTCCTGCGAAGACCCGCCACTGCACGCCCGCTACCGCCTCGAATGGGACTTCCGCGGCTACACCACACAGACCGACGGCCCACCGCCGAAACCGAGCGAAGTCATGGCATCCCTCGGCATCGTGCAAGACACCGACCCCGCACTCCGCCGCATCGCCCGCCGCTTCGACCTCCCGGCCGAAGCCGAGGACGCCCGCCGCGTCGTCACCGCGCTGAACTCCGCCTGCGAACGGGTCGCCCAAGCCCACACCTTCGGCAAAGGCATGGGCATCGCAGCACCACAGATCGGCATCGACCGCGCCGCCGCCATCGTCCGCACACCCGACGGTGAGGCGGTCACCCTGTTCAACCCCACCATCATCGAAGCAGGCGGAGACATCGACGACCAGTACGAAGGCTGCCTGTCCTTCTTCGACGTCCGCGGACAGGTCCCACGTGCGCACATCGTCCACGTCGAACACACCACCATCGACGGCCAGACGAAAATCACCATGTTCGAACGCGGCGTCGCCCGCCTCGTCGCCCACGAGATCGACCACCTGCACGGCACCCTCTACACCGACCACATGCGAGCCGGAGTCAACCCCATTCCTGTTGAGCAATACCGCGGCACCGGCACCATGTGGAAATACTGACGACCACATCCCCGACCAGAAGCAAGAAAGGCCTCAGCCTCACCGGACCCACGCTCACGGACATGCCAACCACCACCCAAGGTCGACAGGTTCCCGGCTCCGCTCCCGGCTCCGACGGAAGCCGTACCAGCGACCGCAGGGTCCGCACACGGTGGGGCAGGTCGTCGACGAGATCCCGCAGATACCCCAACTGGCCCAGCGCCACGCCCCAGGTCTCCATCAGCAGTCTCCAGGGCCATGATCGCGCAAACCGAGCGAGAGGCGACACGCCCACGAGTCGTCCACAGAGGACAGTGCCGGGAAAGTGTGACCTCTAACCCACAGTGCGCCGGCAAACTAGTACATCAACCTCCCGAGGCAAGGCCGCTGCGCCGAGGCCATCACGACAAACTTGCGCTGAGATAGCTTTCACTGCTACCGCCGCCGACGACGGCACCGTAGGACTCTGGGACGTCACCGACCTTGCCCGTCCCACTCGAGCGGCCCGCGGTCTGCGGAATGATCAGCAATGAAGATCGAGCCTTCGAGCACCTTGCCGATCAGATCGCTCTGCTTCTTCTTCAGAGCGTCGTACGTGGTCGTGGTTGGTGCCGTCAGTTCGTTCTCAGCCTCCTCGTATGGTTAAACATCGCAGTTGTCGCGGGTAGGATGCTGACGTCATGGAGGGGTTAGATGAATGTTGCCTGGTGGGCAATCGTGGTGTCCGCGTGCTCTCTGATTGTGGCGGGAATTTCTTTAGGTTGGAACGTTGTGTCGTTTCGGCGTAGCGGTCCGCTAATTTCCGTCACGCTAACTATAAACCCAACGCAGGAAGTTCGCTCCGAGCGCGAGGGATTTAAGGATTGGCAAGTGATAATGCTTTCCAATGACCGATTCTCGTGCACCAAGGTCAATGCCGCAGTTTCCGTTATTAATTCAGGACGTGCGGCCGTCGATATTACCGACATTCTGATAAAGGTTGACCCCTTAAAAGGTGCGCCCGTAAGCATCAGCAGCAGCGCAAGGTTGAAGTCGAACGATCAGCAAGAGACCGAGCGACGCTTGGAAGCCGGTTCAACCAAGGTTTTCAACTTTGATATCAGTGAATGGTGGACGGTAGATCGCTTTATCGGCAGACACTCGCCCGATCGATCCTGGGTTGAACTTCTCGATATTTCCACCACCGTAACCCTCGGAAATGGGGTTGCGATCAAAGCGAAAAAGATTCCGTATCGAAGCTTTACGAAATTCGTCGAAGACTTAGAGGTGTTCAAGCGTGGAATCGAGCAGAGGGGCGTCGTCAAGCCAGACGAAAATAAGCAATAACACGCCGAAAGTCCTCGGTGGTCGCGTAAGGAACCTGGGTGGGCGGGTTGTCCGTGCGGGCGTTGTCGACGAGCACCCCGTCGATGCGAGTTCGGATGCAGCCGAGCACGAGTTGGCGGCAGTGCTCGGCGAGCTGCCACGCCTGCGCACGGTCTTTGCCGTAGCAGGCGATCTCCATGCGCGGGTGGTCGGTGATCCCGTCGTCCGAGCCACCGACCCGTTGCACGCGGATCAGAGGCGGCGTGAGGTCGGCCGGAGTGGCGGTCACCGTCGGAGCGAGCGGTTCGAGCAGGGCCAGGAGCACGGTTTCGGCGTCCGGGAACGGTGGCATCACCATGCCCACGTCAGCCCGCCTCCACAATGTCGATCGTGCGGGCGAGAACGTGGTGTGGATGGTTCTGGCGAGCGTTGCCCCACTCCACGGCGGCTGAGTGCGGCGCGGTCGCGACGATGAGCCCGACCGGCCGATCTCGCCGTCGTCCACCGAGACCACCGTCTTCGGCGCGGATTCCCGTCGCATACTCGCCGGTTCGGCGCGGTGCGATGGCTTCGGCGAACTGTGCGCCTCCTCTTGCACGATCCATGATCAGGTCGTGCATCTCGGCTCCGCGCAGCAGGTGCGCGAGGCCGCGGTGGTCGGGCACGAACTCGACGTCTGTCATCAGCCGGTCATCCTTTCCAGGTTGATCACGCACACCCCGTGGTCCGCTGTGACCGGGCTCGGATAGCGCGCGGGCGTGCCGACGACCTGCCACCGGGTACCGTCGGGCAGCGTCACGCGGTCGGTTGCTGCTACGTCGGCGTGCAGTCCTGTGTAGACGGTCATCTGAGTGGACACCTGGTCGGCGCGGTCGGTCGTCTCGCTTGATCCGCCAGGAGCGAGCACGCAGTCGTCGAGGGGGTGCTCGGTGCCGGGAAGCGGGTCACCGTAACGGTTCGTGCCCGCAGGCCGGGAGATCGTGAGCCGCTGTCCGATCAGCCCCTCGGGCGTCATGGGCCGATCCGTGAGACGGGCACGACGGTGTCGATGCTGAACGCCTTCCCGCGTCCGGCGGCCTTGCGCAGTCGCGCCCGCTGGTCGTGGGCGAGCCCGTCGCCGGAGGTCCTGCTGGCCGCGTAGGTCGCGGAGTACGGGCCGATGGTGGTCGACGTCGCGCCGCCGGGCGTCGGCACGGCCGCCTTGCCCAGCTCCAGCGCCACGGCCGTGACTCCAGCCGGCGGGGCGTCCGAGACCGGCCCGATCTCGGACGAGATCTCCGCCAGGACCCAAGCATGGATCGCGGCGGCGGCCTCGTCCGAGACCGGGCGGCCGGACAACGCGGCCAGCGTCGCGGCGGTGGACGGCTCGACCACCCCCGGCTACTCCGGCTGCGTCCGTCGGCCCTCGGACTTGCCGACCTCGCGCACGCCGAGTTCGGCTGGGAGCGTGCGCAGCGCTGCGGCGGTCTTGGCGTCGAAACTGATGTGGATGGCGTTCATCGCTCCGGCCGGGTCAGGCGGCGCGCCAGGAGGAGTTGTCTCGTCGGCGCAGGGACGCGATCCGGGTGTCGAGTTCGTTGACGGCGTCGGTGTCGCCGTGCTGGGCGCGGCGGATGAAGGAGCCGAGGGTGTGCAAGTCACGGAGGCCGGTGAGGATGGGCAGGCCTGGCCAGTTCCGGGGGTCGTAGCCGTAGGCGGTGGTGAAGGCGTCGAGTTCGGCGGTGCTGCGCCCGAAGCGGATCCCGCCCTGCAGGGTGGGTGCGAGGTCGAGTTCGCGGGGGCCGAAGGCAGGTTCGTCCCAGTCGCCGAGTAGTGCGGCGTCGCCGTCCCAAAGAGTGTTGCCGGGGTAGGCGTCGCCGTGCAGCATGCCGACGCCGAGGGGAAAGTCGAGGTCAGCGTACTCGGCGAGCAGGCGGGCGCGTTCGGCCACGAGCCAGGCTTTGTCGTCGCTGGACAACGTGCCCGAGGAGGTCACGAGGTTTGCGAAGTGCCTCAGAGGCGTGGCCGCGGGCAGGTCGATGGGCGGTGCGGGCAGGGCGTGCAGCGTGCGGAGCAGCGTTCCGAGGTGCGCGGCGCCGGGCAGGTCCCGGTGCTGGGTTTGGTCGTAGTGCTTCCAGAAGGTGACGACGAAGTCGCCGGCGTCGATCGGCTGGCTGACGTTGGCTGGTTCGGTGCACGGGAAGTCGTGGGTGCGGAGCCAGCGGGTGAGGTGGATGGCGCGCTCCGCGCTGGTCCGGGCGGTGTGTGGGGCGATTTTGGCGATCACGTCCTGGCCGGGGCCGGGGATGCGGTAGACGGTGGTGGCGTGCCGCCGGAGCAGGACCGCGTCACCGGGGTCGAGGCCCGCTTCGCGACAGGCTTGGACGAGGGCGGCGGTGTCCGGGTGATCAGGCACGCGCTGATGGTAGTGCTCGTGGCGCCTGCCGGGCCGCGGTCAGGTAGCCGGTGAGGCGGTCGGTGAGCTCGGCGGCGTCACCGTGACGACGTCCGGCGAGGGCGTGTGCGTCCGTGCGCAGGCATCCGATGGCGGTGTCGATCTGCCGGATCCGCAGCTGCGGGTCGAGGGTGAGGACGGGCTCGGCGGCGGCGAGAGCGCCGGTGACGTCGCCCTGGCCGAGCCGGGCGCGGGTCACGTCCAGCCGGGCGAGCGCTTCGTCGCCGTAGGAGCGCTCCTCCAAGGGGCCGGTTTCGTAGCCGTTGATCGCCGTCGAAGAGTGGTGTTCGGCCTGCTCGTAGGCGCCGAGCAGGGTCAGCGCCCCGCCCTGGTAGTAGGTCAGCTTCGTCGCCGGGAAGCTGAGCAGCCCGCCGAAGTCGACGACGTCGTCCCGAGCGGCGGGTGCCGGGTCCAGGTCGCCGAGCCGGGCGAGCGCGTCGCGTGCGGCCGGGGCGTCCCCGGCTCGCGCGGCTGACCTGGCGGCGATCGCCAGCAGCCGCTGCTGCGATTGCGCGCTGACCGGGTACTGGAGACCTTCGCGTGCCCGGGCGGCGGCTTCCCCAGGGCGCGAGGACCACTCGAGCATGAGTGCCGCGGAACCCAGCGTCCAGGCCCGCAGCGCGTCACTCCCGGAGACGTTCGCAAAGGTGCTCGCCGACCGCAGCTGCTGCAGGGCCGCTTTCTGGTCGCCCGCGTTCTGGCTGGCGTGCGCGAGCAGCAGGCACAGCACTCCGGACAGGACGGTCGCTTCGTGTGCGCTGCGCGGGCGGTGCGCGGTCTGGGTGATGGCCGCCAGCGTTTTCTGCGCGTCGCGGAGATCGTCGACCACGGTGGACAGTGGCGTGTGGACATAGGCGACGGCGATCCTGCACAACTCGTCGCGCAGGTAGCTCAGCTGTTCGTCGCTGGAGGCCAGCTGGGCGGCCTCGTCGGCCATCGTCATCGACAACTTCGCGCCGTCCCGGATCTGGCCGCCCAGATCGAGCCGCTCAGGGGCGCCGGCCGGGTCGTCGGTTTCAGTGGCCACGGTGGCCCAGAACCGGTTCTTCGCCTCGCCGGTGGCCTGGTTCAGGGCCACGGTCAGCAGCTCTTGTGCTTCCCTGCCCGGTGTGACCGACGATCCTGGTGCGCTCCAGTGGTTGACGGTGCTGGGGCTCAGCCCGAGATGCTCGGCAAACGTAGCCAGGTTCAGGTTCAGCGCCGCTTTGAGAGCCATCGCCGATTGCGCCGTCCACCGGAAATTCATTGTTCACGCCCTCCCTATTCCGCTCCACTGTGCCGCCCGGAACCGTGAACTGCAATAGGGCTGCAACGCGCATTGCAGTGTGCTGCAAGTGGCTGCAACGCCACGGGGTTCCGCGGCAGGCGCGAGCGAGGCACGCTCACAACACGGCCCGAAACCCGAGGAAAGCACTGTCTATCTGGCCGGGCACCAACGGATTCCGGTCAATGTCCGGCCGTGGATCCAGGAAGAGACGACAACGCGAGGAACAGCGTGACCTCCGACAGCTCAAACACCTGCCTCATGGTGGCCATCATTCACCAGGACGACGTCCTGCAATGCACACTGACACCACCATTCCAGGAAACGGAATGGCAATTGCCCTCGGTCCCCCACGTACCGGAAGGTTCGATCGACCACGCCGCCACGTGGCTTCTGTCGGATTGGGGTTTCCCCCGAACCCCGGTACACCGGCTCGGTGCCACCAGCCAGACAGCGCAGGGCGTGGTGCAGGCCGGGACGCTGGTGATGGCCAGGGTCGCCCACCGCACGGATCTGCGCATGCGGGCCCCGGAGGTCCGCGGCGTGCGGTGGCGTCATCTGCGCGACAGCTCCCCCGGCTCGCGAAGCGCCGTCGACCGCGTCCTGGAAACCCTCCCCCTCGCAGCCGAGGAACCACGGGCCGCACCAGCCACCGCTCAACCCTCCCGCTGCGCACCGCCGGAGAGCACGGGGTGAGACCCGGCTCGCCCGCAGCATCACGACGACCCTCTCGAACTCGAATGCCACCACGACCAGGTGCTCCGCGCCGTGCGCGCCGTGACCAGCTCGCTGCCCGGGCGGCCCCCGACGCCGGCAGCGCAGGCGGCCGTCACCGTCCGGCGCCTTCCCGCCCCGGCGCGGAGCACCCACCCCCATGCCACGCTCACCGCCCTTCGAGGAGCTGATCCCCGTGACCCACCAGACCACTGCCCCACCCCCCAGCACTGTGCTCGTCGTCGAGCATGGTGTGTCCTTCGCCGTCGGAGGCCACTGCTGCGACACCTGGGCCTGGGAGCACGCCGGTTACCAATGCGACCACGGGTTCGTCATGTGGCCGTCACAGGTCGTCGAGGCCCGCCGTGCCGCCTCCGGCCAGGACGACCCCCGATGATCACGACACGGCGCTCCCAGGCCGCGCTGCTCACGCACCCGACCGCGGACCATCCGGCTCACCGCGACGTCCTCACCATGGACGTCCCGCGCCGTCTCCTGCCCGGCCGCTAGGCCACCGCACCGTGCACCCGGATCCCGTCCGCTGCGGCGACTGCGCCCACGACCACCACACCTGGGGGCCGGCCGACACCGAGCCGGAGCGCGACGTCACCGCCTGGACCGTGCGCCTGACCCGACGACACTGCGTCTGCCGCTGTGATTGCGGGAAAAGCGAAACTACCGTCGGGGCCCGTGCTCGCCGCGCTGACCCGCCCACCGCCTACCTGCCGTTGGCCGGATCCCTGGACCTCGCACGGGAGCGCGCGGTGATGCTGGCACCCACGGTGCCCCGGCACAGACTGCCCGCCGTCGCCGTACTCGCCGCAGACCTGCGCCCCCACCACCGACCACCGCTGCCACTGGCACGGCGCGCGGTGTCCTTCGCCGAAGCACACCGACAACGCCTCCCCCTTCCGATACCCGACCAGGCCGTCATGAGACGCGTCCTGAAGAAGCTCCGGCAACTGCCCACGACCGGAGGCAAAAACCTGCCAGCGACCAGACCAGCAACAAACCCAGAACCACCGACGTGAGCCTCCGCACAACCCCAGGAGCATCCGTGAACTACGTACTGGCACAGGCGTTCACCGTCGGCGTCGTTGAACGCCTCCGCGACTTCGACAACGTCGCCCTCCAAAACCACACCGACGACATAGAACACCTCGCCCGAACCGTGATTCCCCTCCTGACCGGTGCTCTGCGCGTACTGCTCGACCAGCACCAGGTCGACAGCCACGGCGACTGCGCCGCATGCCCTCGCCCGCCGTGGCGACGCAGGACCCGATGCCGGCTCCCCCGTGATCTCAGCGTCCTGCTCACCGACCTGCAGACCCTCGACCCGCCCGGCGGCCGGCATGCGCTCCGCTGACCACAACACCCACGCTGACCATGCCCAGTTCCAGCAATACCGCGGTCCGTCCGCCCGTCAGCAATCAACCGCACGGCGAGCTTCGACGCCGGCTTCGCACAGCCGCGTGAAATACCGTACGCCCTCCCAGACTCTGCCCTGGGCAGTCGTTTCCCGGCGGCGTCCTGCTTCTGGACAGTACGACGGCCGATCAGAGGTGCTGGGGTCTGCTGAGGCAACCGCGTCAGCGTCCCGGGTGCACTGAGGACATGACGTCCTCGAGGACCCGGCTGACCGGGATTGCCGCCTTGTGGCTCCCCTGATGTTGCTGGTCTGTGGCCTCGCGGAGCTGTGGCTCGGTGTTTCCATGGCCGCGGATGCCAACCGGTCGGCTGGGCTCTTTCCAGGGAGAGGCTTGGCACGGCAGAGCACTGTCCCGTCGTGGCAGCCCGCCTACGGCGCTGACCGACCATCCACGACGGCGGCGGCCGCCTGTTCTCACAGGTCCCGGATCGCATCGCGGATCCGCGCCCGGCTGCCGTCGTGATCGAGACTGGCGCGGTGCACAAGCCGGTCACCTTCCCCCCGGTGGACGGAGCACAACGCCCTCGCGCAGAAGCATCCTGCGCGACGCCGTACGAGAGATCGTGTTTCGATGCGAGTTCCTCGATCGAATATCCGAGTTCGACGTACTCGACCACCATGCCGGGCGGCGCGGGACACGGCGCAGGCCCGGCACCCCGCAGTTCGACCCCTTGATCGAGGAGCATCTGCCGGGTCTTGTGATAAGTCAGTCCGTAACGGTTGGCCAGTTGTGTGAGGGTGGCCCTGTCTTCTTCGTACTCCCGTTTGAGTTGCCGCGCCGCGACCATCACGGGTCGCCGACCATGGAGGGGCCGACGCCGCGCGAGCGTAAGGTCACTCCGTCGTTGAGCAACATGGTGCGTGTCACGTTGTAGCTGTGCCCGTATTTAGCGGCGAGCTGCCGAATGGACGCACCGCGCTCGTATGCGCTGATCATTCCCGGCGGGCACGGTGCGACCGCACGCTTCCGTGGCCGCAGTGTCACGCCCGCAGCGAGCAGACCGTTACGCACGAATCGGTAGCTCAGGCCAGAGTCCTCCGCGATACGCTCAATGGTCGATCCCGCCTGGTAGGCCGCCACGACCTCTGGTGTTGCGGGTTGCCGCTCCGGCCAACGGCGGCGCGTGTCCACCTCGGCGGCCTTGAGAATCGTCCAGACGCGGTGGCGGGACACCCTGTGGCGCGCCGCCAGCGTGTATGTGGTCGCGCCGCTGTCGTTGACGTACTCCTGTACGACCCGCGCGGCCAGATCGTCGGACGTCGCGGTCGACCCGGCTATTTCAGACATTCTCATTCCCTGTCGTTGGTGAGGGCACGGCACCCGCCACGCTGGCTCCGCGCGTGAACCGCGCCTTTTCCGGGTCGGCTCGCCGAGCCTTCAACGCCTTGTCGTGCGCGGCGAGCTAAGCCGCAGGAGTGGAACCGGGCCGCGTCCGCGCGACTGATCCCACCTCCGCCAGGAACTCGCGCGCCGTGAACCGGCGCCGGTGAGCGCGGCCGGGTCAATGGCGTCGACGCCGGCCTCTGACCGATTGCCGGCTGTCCACTGGGGCATGTCCCGTCCGTATACGTCTCCAAGCCGGTCTCAGCACAGCGCTGTCCAATCCGCTGTACCTCCGTCGCCACACGAGGTCCGCGCTGCGGTCTGCCTGGCGAGAACCAGCACGGTCCACGTCGATCGTTCGGTTCCGGTCATCGCCTGCCACCGCGCGCCGAAGTCGACTACGCCTTCGGGCCAGGCTGACGGGTCCAGTGCACGAACTCGACGACGGACCAGGAAGTCCGTGGGCGGGAGAAGGCGGAAGTCCCCGCTGAGGTCGGCGACCGCTGCACCGGCGATCAGCGCGCCGATCCCCGGCACCGGCGCGAGAACCGTGGCGAGCTGGTACCACGGCACGGTCAGACGCCGTGACTCCAGTACCCGGGCGACCCATGCCGCCGTACGCAGCCGATCGCGGATTTCTCCAAGGCCGCAGACATCGAACACGTCCGCCTCCAGCTCCAGGACCATGGAGGGACCGGGGAACACCCAGTCCCGGCCGACTGGCGTGTCGTGGCCCATCCCGAGCGCCTTCGCAGCGTTCCGGTACACCGTGCGCGCTCGCTCGAGCGGCATCGTGCACCGGAAGATCGCGCCGACCAGCGCCTCCCACAGCTCGCCGGTGCGGATCCGTGCTACCGGCCCCGCCGCGAGGAGTTCCTCGCCCAGCCGGGAACCGTGCGTGGTCAACTCGGCCGGGTCGACAACGTCGACGTCGGGCTCGTTGCCAGGCTCTCCCTCGATCAGATCGAGAGCAACCTCGTGACCGCCGTCCGGGCGGGGTGTGGCTACGGCCAGCCATACCGCACCCGGTGACAGCAGAAGCCGCCGCCAACACCCCGTGCCGTCGAGCCACCAGCCGGGATGTTCGACCATTGCAGCCGGCCATCGCTCCGTCCGGTCGCGCCACGTGCCTTCTCGTGTCACCTGGGCCGTCATCCACCGGATCCTTTCCTCACCGTGACGACGACCAGGCATGCGGCGTTTCCTTCAGCGAACGCAGGGTCCCCGCCAGCTTGTCGTGATCGTGAAACCGGGTCGCACGGTCGTATCCCGCGCGTTTCACGTTCGCAGTCGCGGTCCGAAGCCGTAGCTCGGTGCTCGTCATGTCGTCTCTCCCCTCGTCAACCGCCGCTCTCATCGCGGCCGTCTCCCGTTCTTTCCGTGCCTCACGCGCGTTTCCGGGTCAACCACGACCGCACGCGGGCCTCCGGCACACCGACCAGGACCGCGATATCGACCACCGGCAACCCGTGCGCCTGCCACTCCAAGACCGTCCACAAGCGATACGGCGAACGCTCATAACGCGGTATCCACCGCACAAACTCGCGGCCCGCCTCTCCCGGCCCGAACCAATCGGCGTCCGGGACGTCGTCCCCGTGCGCCTCGATGACGACGTCGCCGATCGTCGGCCACCACGCCGACCGAGCACTCACACTGCTGCGCCGCCACGGCATCCGCGCCGCGACCACATCGAGGCCCGGCATCACGCCACTCCCCCGACACCATGTCTATCCACGCGACCCCTACCCGCCGGCCGATACGGTGATCGCCGCCGGCGCATACCTTGCGACGACCGGTAGATGATCCGACGCCTTCGTCGCCAGCTCGCTCGCGATCACCTCGCACGACACCAGCCCTCGCACGACATGAGGAGTGACGATCACGCTGTCGAATCGACGCAGCCCGCACGCCTGATCGCCGGACCAATGGCCCACGGTCGCCGCCCACGGCGCCTTGAGCGCCGCGGCAGCGTCGACCAGGCCGCCATCACACAGCACCCGTCCCGCCGTCCGGTCCGCCTCCCAGCCCCGCGTCCCGTCGGCGTTAAGCCAGGTACGGCACTGGTCCACGAACTCGCGATGCCAGTCGACCGTGTGGCACGGTTCGCCGTGCCGCACGCGGTACGGGTCGTGGTCGTACTCCGGCCACGGCGTCTCTCCCGAGGCTTGTGGTGGCCAGCCCGG
Organism: Amycolatopsis sp. TNS106; assembly: GCF_019330265.1. Lineage (NCBI taxonomy): Bacteria > Bacillati > Actinomycetota > Actinomycetes > Pseudonocardiales > Pseudonocardiaceae > Amycolatopsis > Amycolatopsis sp. TNS106. Next base: position 2,451,410 of record NZ_CP024972.1, read on the forward strand.
CAGATCCGCCGCGACTCCGTTCCGGTCCAGCCCGACCAGCGTCGCCCGACGGTGAGGCGACCGGTACACCCGCTTCACCACCACCTCGCACTCGTCAGCGCGCTGACGGAGCCCATGCGGCCGCGCATGGAACGACCCGTGCGCTACCGGCTCCCGTACCCCGACATCGAGGTCCAGCTGCAGATACGCATGCCACAACGCCTGACCTGCCACAGCAGCGAACCCACCGGCCGGGCTCAGCTCGTCCGACCACAACAACCCCAGGTGATAACGCTGGTTGCCCACCCCGACGGCCGGCCGGTTCCGCTGATACTCACACCGCAACCCGGTCGCCTCGGCCAGCGTCCGCAGCCGCCACCCCGCGCGTCCCGCCTTACTCCGCCGACCGGCCCCCGGCCACCACGGACGACACCACCTCGTGCCGCCGCCCCCGACCGTCTGGTCACCGACGATCAGCTCCTGCACAGCGATCACCAGCGCATCACCCACCTCGGCCGCCTCCGCGCGCTGCTGCCGGATCACCTTGTGGGCAAGCTCAGCCCGCTCAAGGTCGTCGCCATAAGCGCACAGGTTGTAACTCAGGAACCGGACCTGACCGGACCGCACAACACCTCCGCACACACCGAATCCCCTCTACAAGCGCCAACGCCTGCCATCACACGGCGGACAAGCGCCCTGACGTCCTTCCCGGAACCGGGCTCGATCAGACTTCCGCTGTGCGACAGCACATCGCCCCTGACACTGATCACCTCAGTAACCGGCGCCCGCGCCATCAAGCCCGTCAAGTGCGCGGCCGCGGTCCGATGGGAACGGGCAACCTTGTACCCCTCTGGATCCCGTAGCCAGTCCAGCAGCGGACGATCACCTCGCACCGAAGACCACCAGATCCGGGAATCCGGAGACGGTGAGTCTGCCGTCTGGATGACCGGTAACCAGGTTGTGCTGATACGGCTTGCTTCACTTAGGCATGCCTGACAGTCCACGGGGGACGGTCGCGCGCGAAATCTTGGTACGCCCCGGCGTCCTTCGCTGACGTGTTCGGCACGCGAGGAAGCCGACAGGCACAGCGGAAGAAGAATCTCGCTCTGGTTCCACACATCGAGATCTAGCGCATGGACAATGCACGAGCGGGCCGCCGACACCCCAGCGAGGTGGTAATCCCCTCCGAGAGGCAAAGGTGGTACCCGCCGCATCCATTCGATGGCGGTCAGCGATGGAGATCGCTGCTGCGGCATCAGCACTCATACGCCGCTTGTTCTCTCCTCACTGGAGCGACAGGTGCAATGCAACTGGCAATAATCACGGTTCTTCCCCACAAAGACCTGGCCGCGTTCGGCTAAACGACGTCGAACCCGTAACGATCGGGCTCGGCTGCGGATCAACGAATCCGGTTCTTCAGGACCATGATCTTGCACTTCGCCAACTGTCCCGACCAGGGCGCCCGCCCTCGCGTAAGCGGGCGCAAACCGGAAGTTTGGTAGCCTTGACCAGCGACGATTCGTGCAGCGTGCTATCTGAGAGGACTTTGTGAAGGTTCCACGCCACAGACTGGTCACTGATCGTGAGCAAGCAGGCCATACTTAGGAGAGCCTCAGCGCTCGGCGTTGACGTGAAACCCGTCCGCAACTGGGGGAACGGCACATACAAGCCCCGCACAGTCGCTCTTCAGCAACGTCTCGCCGAGGACTCCGCATTACTCGCCGACAACTCGCTCAGCGCTTAGTCGCCGCAGATGACACATTTGCCCAATCGATCATCCTCGAAGAGGTGCAGGTCTATCCAATTCGACTGGAAAGCGTCTTCAAGCAAACACTGGACTGCGAACAGTCGGACCGCTTAACTCTGCGCAATTAATTGGCCACACTCCGTCAATCAGGCCACTCTTGATTCTTTGTCAAAGGTGCTGGTTTTTGTGCGACACCTCGAAGACGACACAAGTTCAGCCGACCTCAGGCTACTGGTATACGCCACCATTCTTCCTTGACCAAAGGCACTCGTGTTGCGCGCGCTCGGCGACCATTCGGGTTCTCGCCAGGCCGCGCTCGACTGCCTCGCCGAGATGCCACCCGGCTGGGCCGAATCGGAGCGGGCGGCACGAACTCGCGAATTGGCGCACGGGGGCTGACTCTCTCGGGAAGCCTAGCCGGGCGTTCCAACCAGGCCGACCGCGCCAGTTAACCGGAAATGAACCGCGAGTTTGGTAGTCTTGACCAGCGACGATGCAGGTCAGGGGCTTACCGAGAGGGCTTTGGTGAAGATTAGACGCCTAGGGCTGGTTGCAGATCGTAAGGCAGCAGGCCACACGCAGGAGAGCCTGGCGGCGGCCCTCGACGTCGATGTGAAGACGGTCCGACAGTGGGAGAACGGCACCTACAAACCCAGCACGCCTTTCCTCCAGCAACGTCTCGCCGGGGAACTCCGCATCACCCGCCGGCAACTAGCTCTACGCCTTGATCCTCCCACCGACAGCACAGATGGCTCATTCGCTGACCGCGAGGTAGGCGCGGAACCGACAGACGGTGACGTCCGTTCTGCACCTGTTCGACCCGACAGTTCTCCCGAGTTGAGCAGCGCGGGCCAGAACGTTATCAACTGGCGAGGCGATTCGTCGCGACCGGGAAACCCTGCGCCCAGCGTGGTGCATTCGGACATACCGCAGCTTCGTCGCGTACTGGACACTCGGGATCTGCCCGAGGACGGACCTGTTCGCCCTCTTTCCGAGCTGACGGTGGCTGTTCAAACGGTCGTGGCGCGACGGCTGCAATCTGACTATGCCGTGTTGGCGGCCGACGTCAACGAACTGTTGCCTGAACTTCACCGAGCGATCCTCTCCGCACCGCCGTCGCTGAAGCCTCACTATGCTGGCCTGCTCGCTCGCACGTATCGGGCGGCTGATGCGGTCGCGGACAAGTTCGGGTATTACGACCTCTCGGCACGGATCATCGACCTGATGCGAACCGCCGCGACGCAGTCCGGAGACGAACTGCTCGTCGGCAGCGCCGCGTATGTGCGGGGTGAGATCTACTTCGCAACTCACGACCTGGATGCCGGTAGCCGCATGCTGACGGCGGCGGCCAACAAGATTCACGTCAGCGCGTCCGAGACTGCTGCGGCCACGTACGGCACTTTGCACATGCGGGCGGCCGTCATGGCCGCCCGGGCGGGGAGTGCACTGCGAGCGCGTGACCACATCGAGGAAGCGAAGCAAGCAGCACGGCAGGTGAATGAGGGCGTCCACCTGGGAACAGTGTTCGGGGTGCCGTCCGTGCGTATCCATCAGCTGTCACTTGCCGTGGAACTCGGCGACGTCGGCGGCGCCTTGCGACTGGCCAGCAGCTGGGCGCCCCCGATCACGATGCCCGCGGAGCGCCGCTCACATTTCTACATCGACCTGGGACGGGCGTTCCACCTCGCCGATCAGCCCGAACGCGTGCTCAGCGCGTTCAGGGAGGCCGGGCGCATCGCACCTGAGCACGTCCGCGAACATTCGCAGGTCATCGACGTGGTCGATCATCTCGAGCTCACCACACGCGGACAGCTGCGTGATGCGTTCGCGGATTTCGCTGCCAGCCTGGTGAAGCCGCAGAGCCGAAGCGGTTTCGGGCAGTAGTCAGGAAGCGAGTAGGCCAGGAAGTTCGGCGAGGGAGTCGATCACCCAGTCGGCGTTCTCACGGATGATCGGATCGCTGGCCCACAAGTACCCCCACGGGCCGCGGCGGACCAGGACTGATCGCAACCCGGCGGCGCGGGCGGGCACGATGTCGTTGTCCCGATGATCACCGACATAGAGAATCTCGTCCGGCTCCCCCGGCGCGAGCTCGGCAACCTTGTGGAAAAACTCGCCGTCTGGTTTCGCAACTCCCCACTCGCCGGACGTTGCGATGGTGTCGACGGGCAACGTGAGTCGCCGGAGCAGTTCGGCGGCTCGGACGGTTTGGTTCCCGGCGATCCCGAGCCAGTAGCCCGCTGCCTTCAGGGCTTCGAGTGCGTGCCGGACGTCGGGATAGAGATCCGACTCCTCGATCCGCTCGCCAACACCGGCCTGCTCCCGTAGCTGCCGCTCGGCAGCAAGATCGAAGCCGGGTCGGATGAGCTGGAACGCCTCAGCGTTGTTAAGGCCAGCCGCCGTAACCGCTCCCACCAGCCCGGACAAAGTATTCAGCGGGACTCCAAGCCAATCAGCCCACGCCCCCCACTCCCGATCGTCTTTGATCAACGTTTCGCCGACGTCGAACACAACGGAGCGGATCACGCTGGCCATGCCCTTTCTCTGATCATTTACTGGGGACGTCCTGGCCCTGCTGCTACCGCAACGGCCCGGAGCTGCATAAGGCGTTCAGGTTGTCGGCAACGCCGTTCCCGACCTTAGCGAACGTCGGCAGCAGACGGCCGATCCCGAAGGCTGCACCTCGTACGGACGCGGTTCGGCGCGATGAACGGTGGATGGCTCGCGCACGGGCTTCGGAGTTGATCGTTGCCCTACGCTGCCGGAATGACAGATCACCTTGTCGTGACCACAGCCACCCCTGACCGCGAGTCCGGCGAGAAGCTCGCGGCCTCAGCCGTCGCAGCCCGTCTGGCGGCCACCGCGCAGGTCGTCGGACCGGTCACCTCGTTCTTCTGGCACCTTGGCAAGTCTGGCCAAGGTGAAGAGTTCAACGTGACGTTCAAGACGACTGACGGAAGGTACGCCGAGTTGGAAGCGCACATCATCGCGAGTCACCCGTGGGACAAGCCTGAGGTGACGGCAGTCGAGCTCGTCAGGGGCTCCGCCGACTATCTGGCCTGGGCCAAGGACGCCACCCGATCCCGCTAGAGCCCCAGGCGAGCGAGCAAGTCGGCGACGGCAGGGCAGGTCCATCGGCGGGCCGGGCGGCGCGCCACCGTTGTAGTTCCCCGCGCCGGACGTACCGAACTGCCGCAGGCAGGCAGTTCCGCCGCGTGGCCGAGTATCTCCACCGCTTGCCCTACCTCCCGTGCTAGGAGGTAGGACGGGGGTCCGCCAGTCTCCGTGTAGAAGTGCGGCGTCTGACCGCTACACCTAGGCGATTACGTCGTAGTGAGCGGCGAGCTGGGCAAATTCCGGGCCGCGGCGTCGCGTGGCGCGATCGACGATCCGTTTCATCGTGGCTTTCCCGAGTGGCTGATAGCGCACCCAGTCGGAGGCGAGGTCTTTCGCTTCGGCGAGCCACGCCAAGGCCGCGCGATCGCGACGCAGTTCCGCGGCGGCGGCCGCAAGGTACAGCCGGTGGCCTGCCTCCCAAAACGCAGGAACGTCGCCACCCTCGACGTCGGGGACTGTGCCAGCCAGTTGGAGAGCTCGCTCGGGGTCTCCGGAGCGGACAGCGAGGTCCACGCGCTGGAGCGCTGCCACCCGGGGCCCGAAGATCGCGGCTTCCGTCGCGGTGTCGCCGCGTGAGCGGATGGCGGCCGCGTGTGCTGCGGCCAGGAGGTCTTCGGCGCGGTCTGCACTCCCGGAGGAGAGCGCGGCTGTGGCGGCGTTGAACAGCAGGTTGCCGAAGACGCCGGCGCGGACGGGGTCGCGGTCGAGCATTCGGGGTTCGATGACCGCGGCGGCTTCGGTGGCGACGCGTTCGGCTTCTTCGGCGCGGCCTTGCCGTATGAGGGTCCAGGCGAGGTAGCGGAGGGAGATCGCGGCTTCGACTTCGGGGGCATCGGATTCGGTGGCGGCGTCGAGCGCGCGGGTGGCCGCGGTGTAGGCGAGGTCGTCGAGGCCGAGGCGTCCGGCGATTCCGGCACCGAGCCGGTAGGCAGTGGACAGAACACGGTGCGCACCTGCCCGTTGTTCGTCATGTGTATCGCGGACGACCCTTCGGGCGTCGGTGAGCACGGCGGGCAGCGCGTGGAGAAGTTCGTTGTGGCGGCCGTCGACGTAGGCGCGCCAGGCGCTGTGTGCGCTGGTCGTCAGCTCCTCGAGTGGCAGGAGCTCGCGCGACTCGGCGAAGTCGCCAAGGCCAGGGATGCGAGCGTCGGCGGTGATGGCTTTCCGAAGCGGTGCGACGTCGACGTCGCGGGAGTGTAGTCGCTGCGGAACCGCACCAAGCAGCGCGTCGACCGTGACGCCGAGGGCGGTCGCGAGACTTCTCAGGGTCTTCGGTCGACAGGTGGAGCGAATGCCCTGCTCGATCCGAGCCACGGTGTCGATGCCGACGCCGGCGGCTTCGGCCAGTTGTTCCTGGGAGAGGTTCCGCCCTTTGCGGAACCGGGCGAGGTTCTCCGCGAACGGGGTCCGTGTGTCTCCGGTCATGGCGCCTCCGGTTTCCGGCCGTCCAGCCTAACTTCCGACGGGGTATCCGTCTTCGCAGATCACGAGTCGACCGGCATGGGCGGCGTCCAGTGCGGCGGCGACCCGGCGAGCGAGAATCGGCTTCAGCTTGGGTGCGGCGTCGTTGAGCGGCATCAGGTTGACAGAGACGATCTCGGGGTCGGTGATGTCGAGCCGCGCCAGGTCGTCGGCGCTGATCAGTCCGCCGTCGAAGATGAACGCGAGTCCTTCGGGCATGCGATCGTCGGCGGGGATGTAGTCGATGACGATCAACTGGCCGGGCGGCCGGGTGATGCCGAGTTCTTCCCGGATCTCACGGTCTGCGGTGCGCCATGGTGGTTCGTCTTTGTCGCAGGCGCCGCCAGGGATGTCCCAGTGCTCTTTGTAGGACGGCTCCACGATCAATACCCGGTCGTTCTCGTCGCGGTAGAGGACGCCGGCGGACATTCGTTTCCGGTTGAGCGAGCGCACGTAGTCGTCGAACGGCAGGAGATCCACGTCGCGGAGGCTAGCGCCTTGGCGCCGATCCGGCTGACCTATGCCTTTCACGCCTAGTTCGCGTCGGTCTTGCCACCCAACTGGTCGTCACGGGCTGTGTTGTGGTCGATCACTCTGCGACAAAGTTCCTGGTATGGGAACTCGGTGGTGGCGACAAGTGCATCGCGTGCTCGTCGCCGTCACGCATGGCCAGGAGATCGACGTGATCGCCGGACTCGGGCGCAGCAACAAGGACGGCAGACGGCGCCGCGAGGTTGCGATCGGCCACGGACCAAGCACCGCATTCACAACCTCCGACACAAACGACCTGATCGAAGGCCGTGAGCGATCGCCGGGGCCTGCCGCGGATCGAGGGCCACCGGTGGCGGCGGTAAGTGCGATGACCGCTGAGGACCTGAATCGTCATTCGCCTCGAAACCGTGCCCGGCCGGGGACGGCGCCCCTCGCGCACAAGGCACGCACGATTGGGCACGCCGCCGACGGACTGCGTCACGTCATGGCCGCGAGCGCCTGGCCGTCTCGGCGGAAGTCCACGAAGCCGACGGCAGTCCTTCCGCCCGACATTCTGCCGAGCATCTCGGAGCGGTCTCCACGCGTACAGCCTCGAAATAGTGCCGAACACGCAGAGCTATTTCTACTGCTCAAACACCCATACCGCCCGGTTGCTTCAGCCACCGCCCGGTCGACCTTCCTGGTCGTTCGCTCCACGCGACCTGAAGATCACCCCAACAAAATCGAGAGGACATTGAACGTGGGTTCCAGTGTCGCCACGTCCCGGTTGATGCCGTCAGAGCAGCTGGCGGTTCAGGAGCGGCGTAGTCGTGTGCGGGTGATCGACGCGCTGGTTGGCGGCAAGGACAACTATATCGAGGACCGTAACGTCGCCGCCAAGATCGCTCAGGTGCTGCCGGGCGGTTTCGAGGGTGCGAAGCGTCTGTTCACCGAGGATTTCTGGTTCCGGGTTCGGGTGTGCCGCATGCTGATCAGCCGCGGTGCGGTGTCTCACTTTGTGCTGCTCGGCGTTGATCAGTGCGAGACAAGTGCAGCGCCGCTGCACGGGCTCATTCACCGTGATGCCCCTGATGCGGTCGTCGTGTATGTGGAACCGGAACTGGACAGCGCAACGCTTGCGCTCGAGTTCGACACGAGGACCAAAGGGCGTGGGCCTGTCGTTCGTGTGGTCCACGACGACATCTACGACCCGGCCCTGCTTACCCGGCTGTTCGAAAGCTCGAGTGTTCCACTGGACGCCTCCGAACCAGTCGCGTTGCTGCACTGCGCCACACTGCCGTTTCTCCCGTCCAGCAGCGGCGTCACCCCGGCGGAGGTCACTGCGGGCCAGATCGACACGCTTCCCGAGGGATCGTTCGTCGCCGTGAGCCACCTGTGCATCCCCGGCGGCGCCGCCGACAGCGCGGCGGCCGTCAGGGCGGCGAATGTCCTCGAAGAGAGCTTCGGTACCCGGCTATGCCGCCCGGAAGCGGAGATCGCCACATTCTTCGGGGGCCTCCCGCTTGTCGTTCCCAGCCCTCTGACTTCTCAGCCCGCGCTGGTTTCGTGTTCGAAGTGGTACCCGCCCGGTCCGCTTCTGGAGCGCTTCGCCGTCGACGAATACAACGTGGGAGCCGTGGCGCACAAAGGAAAACCCTGGCCGTTTGCCTAGGCACCACATCGCAGAGGGGCCGCCCCGACCGGCCGTCTCGTCCACAGGGGAGGACACCTTGCATCACACGCCGCAGTCCGGAACGACTTCGGACTTTGAAGAACCAGCGTTTCTGCCTGTGCTGGTGTTGTCAGCGACGGAGGACGAGCACCGCGATCACGTGATTCCCCGTCAGTTCCATCGGGATAGGTTCGCAGTCGCGGTGAGCTTGGTGGCCGAGTTCATCCTTCGAGGTGCGGCGACGATCAGCGGCGAGCGCGTCAGGATTCTCAACGGAACCGAGATCGAGTGGCTGGCCGCGCCGTGCGGTCGCGCGATCCGCGCGATCCTGTCCCGGGAACTGACGGTCGGCGACATGCTCGCAGAGATCGAGGGCCCTGCGTACACGGTGGCCTGGAGTGTGCTGAAGCGAGAACGCGTCGCACGCAGGAGCCTTCTGCGCAGATGGGTCCTGACGGATCCAGACCTGATGATCGAGTGGCGTCACGTGCTCGCGTCCGCGCATCTGGGTCGCAGCACGGATAACGCGCGGGCCGCGGCGCTCTGGGCGATTCTCGACGGCGCCGGGGTGCACCGTGATCAGCTGCAGGCATCGGGCCTGCAGCCGCGCTACCCATGTCCCGACGTCATCCGCCCTCTACTGCGCCCAATCCGCCGGCCTCCGGCCATCCGGCGTCAGCATCGCTGACCCGGCACCACCTGCCGCGTCACGCCCACCGCCTGGCCGTACGGGCGACCCCTGCGTTCCCTATCCGCGCTTCCCTGTCCCCTCTTGGTTCGGAGACCCACGATGAGATCGCTTCAGCCGCACCGCAGGCGCTACACCACCGTGCTCGGCTCCCTGCTGGGCGCCGCGCTGCTCCTGTCTGCCACCGGGTGCGGGGCATCTGATCCAGCCCCCGGCAGGCTCGCGCCAATGGAGGTAGCGGTGATGCCGGTTCTGGACACGGCACCGCTGCGGTGGGCTGTCGAACGGGGCTACTTCACCGAAGCCGGGCTGAGCGTCAGCCTGGAGCCCGCGGAAAGCGGGCAGATCGGTATCACCAAACTGATGGCCGGTGACGTCCACATGGCCTACGCCGGCGACGTCGCGATCATCACAGCCGTCGCGAAGGCCAACCTGCCTTTGCGGATCGTGACCGAAGCGGCGATGGCAGGCCCGAAACACATGTGGATCATGGCCCGCAACGACGGTTCCGTGCGCTCGGTGGCGGACCTCGCCGGGAAACGCATCGCGCACAACGGCGTGAACGGGGTGAGCGACATGCTCACCCGGACCGTGCTCGCAACCCACCGCGTAGATGCCTCGAAAATCCAATGGTCGACACAGAAGTTTCAGAACATGGCAGGGCTAGTCAAGGACGGGGATCTCGACGCCGCACTGCTAACCGAGCCGTACGCGACCGATGCCGCCGACAAGGGCCTGTTCCCGCTGATCGATCCGGTCGGCGGTGGCGGCTTCGAGCAGTCCATCTCGGTCGGAAGCTACACCGTTAAAGAGGATTGGGCGAAGGAGCATCCCGCTGAGATCGCGGTGTTCCAGCGGGTCCTGAGCCGGGCGGCCGCCGAGGCGACCACGAACCCGGGTCTTGTGCGGGAGATCGCCGTCAAGGACATGAAGGTCGACCCGGGCATTGCCCAGCGGATGACCATGCCGCTCTACCCGCTGGAGGCATCGGCTGCGCAGCTGCAGCGCTGGGTGGAGCTGATGCGCGGCTACGGCGTGATCGACAAGCCAGTGCGGATGTCCGAGCTGATCATCCCGCCCCCGCCGACCCAGTAACCCCCACCCGCTGACCGGCAGTGCACCATCCGCCCCCTTTCCCGAGAACACGAGAGTGCACAACGATGTCTGACCACCCCCGCCACCCGGGCACCACACTGGCATCCGGCCTCGGCGACCCGCACTGGATCGTCACCCGCGCCCGGGTCCGGGCCGCGCTCGCCGGCCGCCCCGGCGACCCCGGAGCCCACGCGGCCGCGGAACGAATCCGCGCCTGCATGCCCACCATCGCTGCGGCGATCGAGGCCGAACACGCCGTCCGGGACCGTGTTCTCGCCCAGGCCCACGCGGCAGGATTCGGGCAGTACGTCGTCGTCGATCCTGACCTCCCGCCGTGGAAGGCCGCTCATCAGAAGCTCCCTGCCGGTTCTGGCTGTCGCGTGCTGTATCTGCTCGACGACGACGAATCCGCCGTCCGGTCGTGGATCGTCACGACCTGCCAGGACGACCCGAACATCCGCTGGAGGTCCTCGTATCCCGACATCGCAGCATGCCTGCGCATCGCCGACCTCACCGGCGACATCACTCTCGATGAACCGATCTGTGTCCTGCTCTCCCCCGCGCTCCAGCACACCCAGAAACCGCGGGCCCTGCTCGCCGGGCTCTGGAACATCCTGCCGGCTGATAGCTGGGTGTCGATCACCCAGCTATCGCTCCAGGAACGAGCCTCGGCCGCGGATGCAGACCGTTCTCCTGGGGAGATCGAGTTCTGGAACAGCACCCGGTCACCTCTGGTCCTGCGCAGTGCCTCGGAGCTCTTGCAGCTCTTCACCGAGCCCCACCGGTGGGACCTGAAGCAGTGCGGCGGCGTCGAGATCCAGGCCGAGAACCCGGCGCCGCCAGTGGACGGTCCACCACCGTCCACAGTGAACGCGGTGTCAGAGCTGCTCACGCTGGTCGCCCGCCACCCAGGTGGCGCGGAACCGGTTCCGGCGAACGAGACCACTCCGCACACGGAAGGGACCGGCCATGACGACATCGCCTGATCCGTACTTCCTGAGACCACGTGGAACCGTGCCAAACCAGGCAGCCGAACTCGATCAGGCGACCGTCGCCCGCCTTAACGGCGTCCTTCTCAGCACGGCCCTCAAGGCGGACACGACGATGGGGATCTACCCCGTCGACCGGACACTGGCCGCGAGGATTGAGGACAACGTGTCCGGCTATGGCGTGAGCCTGGCCGCACAGCGAGTGTTCCTCGACAAGGCCCTCGAGTTCATGGCCAAGGACAGAGGTATCGACCAGTTCGTCATCCTCCGCGCGGGGTTGCCGCTCGGCCCGAAGAAGACAGATAAGGAGCAGAGAGAGGAGGAAGAGGAAACAGAACACACCCTGGTCCAGGCCCACCTCCCGTCCGCCACCACGCTGCTAGTGGCCCGAGAAACTGTCTCCTGCGCCCATCAGACACTCGTGCTGGAGCGACAGGAGCAGGAACGGGCCGCGACAGTGCTGGCCCCGGTCCACGACGTCCACGGCCCGCTGCACGCCCTGCACGGACCCGGGAACTGGTCCCTGGACCTCGGGAAACCGGTGGGCCTGACGATGATCGGCGACCCGTCACACTGGCCCGGTGATGTCACCGACCTGATCCGCGCCTACCACCACGAGCTCCCCGACGGCAGTGTGATCGCGGTCAGCGCCTTCGGCACCGCCACCCCAGGCACCCCGGCGGCGGCCGCACTCGAGACCCTGGCCAGGCACTTGGTCAACACCCCCGAACCGATGCTCACGCCACGTAGTCGCCCGGAGATCGAGGCATGGTTCGACGGCTGGCAGCTGGAAGATCCCGGTGTGACCCCGATTTCGCGCTGGGCCGAGCCGCCACCCGAGGACCTCAGGGGTGCGGAGCTTCCGGTGTGGTGCGCGATCGCGACGCGGGCTGCCTCATGACGACATGGACCGCGGCAGCGCAGAACGCCGCTCACAGTGAGTCGTCACCCAACGTCCTAGTCGCCGATCTCGTCGATCACGCCGCGATCAACCTCTCGCGCCGGCTGACCGAGGTCACCGACGCTGGCGCTTTGGACCGTGACGACGCCGGAGTGTGGCTCTCCAGCCTGCTCGGTCGCCAGATCGAGCATCGCCACTCCCTAACGGAGCATCTGTTCGTCGACGTGACCACCCACCGCGCGGTCCGGCTCGTCCTGTTCCGGCGTGATACCGGCGTGCCGATGTTCTACATGGCGCAATCCCCCGGCGTCGGCACCGGCACGGATCTCTACCGGCAGCTCGTCGACGCCGCCCGATCCGCCCCCAGACCCCGGCGACAGCTGAGTCCACCGCACGGCACGACCGGCCGCTCCGTGCAGAGCGTCGCGTCGTCCGAACAGGACTGTCCACCATGGCCGCGCCACGTGCTGTGAGCACCGCGCCCGGTGGCCCACCGTTGCCGCACACCGCCACCGCGGACATCCGGTGGCCCACAGTCGCGCTCCCGCACGCCCGCGGAGAGCGTCAGGAAGCATTATCAGAGAAGGGAAACAGTGAAAGTAAGCACGAGAGCCCGCCGCCGTGGCGGGTTGCGCGTCGCCGTGGCCGCCCTGGCGGCGTTCGTCGCCACCGGCCTCGGCGCCGCGCCGGTCGCTGCCGCCGACGGCGGGAACCACGGTGCGGCCACGGCCGTACCCGCCAGCACCACCAGCCCGGCCGCCAACGGCACCGGAGTCGACGATGTGTCGCCGATGATCGTCGGCGGCGAACGGGCCCCGCAGGCCTACGCCGGTGCCGGGTCGATCCAGTCGAAAAAGAACGGCGTCCCGGACTGGCACTCCTGTGGCGGGGCGCTGATCGCCCCTCGGTTCGTCATCACCGCCTCGCACTGCCTGACCAAACAACCGCCCGCACCACAGCGCGCGGACAAGGCAGGCGAGCTGGCATGGCTGGCGTTCCAGCAGGCACCGCCCCCGCGGCGGGCCGGGGTCGACACACAGGCGGAACCGCACGATCCGTCGCAGTACACGCTGCGGATCGGGTCGACCAACCGATTCCACGGTGGCGTCATCACCCGTGTCCGGTCCATCTCCACTCCGACTGGGTGGGAGTGGGGAATGCCGGACCAGGACGGCTACATCTGGGACATCGCACTGATCGAGCTCGACCGTGCGATTCCATCCTGGCTGGTCAAGCCGGCGAAGCTGGCCCTCCCGCGTGCGGGGCGACCGGCCCGGGAGATCGGATGGGGCGTGACCGACCCGGATCCGGCCCAGTGGGGTGCTCCGGCACCGGCCTGGCTGTACCAGCTCGACGTCCCGATCGCCCCGGACGGTGACTGCGCCAAGGCGGGCATCGGCCGTGGCGAGATCTGCCTGGGCACCGCCCCGAACGGCGGCACCGCGTGTGCCGGTGACTCGGGGACCGGCGCCCTGCAGCGGCACGGACGCGACTGGGTCCTAATCGGACTCGCGTCGCGGTCGCACACGCAGGCCTGTGTCAGCGCCACGATCTACGCCAAGGTCGCGGAGCCGCGCTTCCTCTGGTGGATGATCCGCACCATGCACCTGCGTGACCCGCACACGCAGGTCACGCAGGCGGATCTGGTCCTGGCCGGGTAGCACAGGGAGCCGGTGTTCCGTTGGCCCATCGCGGTCGCCGGAACACCGGTTCCTTCCCCGCCACCGCAACGTCGCCACCGTCGCGTGCCGGCCGCGAGTTCCTTACCGAGCCGAACCTCGGTATCGACCGCACCAACCTCATCCGTCAAGCCAGCAATCAGCTCTTCCTTGCGTGCCTCAGAAAGTGATTCACCGTGCCCAGCGCCGCACTCTCTCCCGCCGGAACAACGTCCGCATCAACGCATCGCCCCTCGGTCCAAAGCCGCGAGATCGGAGCCGCGCTGCAGCACGCACAACGGCGATCGAACCTCACTCAGGCACAAATCGCGGACAAACTCGGTTGGAGCGACGCGAAAACGAGCCGAATTGTCACCGGGTACATGTCCGCGACCAGCCTGGACGTAGCCACATTTCTCGTTGCGGCCGAGGCGGTGTCCCAGGAGATCGACCGCGTATCCGCCGTGGCAGAGCTTTCCCCGCGCGCCTACAGCGTCCAGGCCCACCCGGTCGATCTTCCCGACATACTGCCCACGCTCCTCTATCTCGGTGCCAACGCCCGCACGATCATTTCGTACCAGCCCCACCAGCTGCCGCACCTGGCACAAAGCGCCGGATACACCGAAATCATCCTGCGCGCCAGCGGCCTCCTGGCCCAGGACACGGTCCGTGACGGGGCTGCAGCACGCCAGGAACGCCAGACGATCCTCACCTGGCCCCAGTGCCCCACGACGACGATGTACATCGACCAGACTGTTCTGAGCCGGTCGTTGCCACAACAGGTCGCGACCGAGCAACGGCTCCAACTCCATACCTTGGTCCGGCACCCCCGCTGCCACCTCAGAATCATCCCGGCCACCTGCGCCTCCACCGCCACACCGGGCTTCACCCTGTTCCAGGACGATCGGGGCAACGAAGTCGTCACCGCATTCACACCGACGGCGATGCTGGTCCTGGACCACCCGGATCACCTCGCGCCCTACCAGCAGACGATCGCCCGGCTGGCCTCCCGCGCGCTGACTGAGACTCCCTCCACGTCGAGGCTTCTCGCCCCGGGCACCTTCGGCGGGGCGACGGCATGCTGATCGTTCGTGAGATCGGCCCGGAGGCGATGCGAACGGTCGAGACATGGCGGGACGGCCGCGGACCGTACTGGGGCGGCCCCTGCCCGGCGGCTCGCGGATGCTGCCGGTACAACCACACCCTCACCACGCGCGCCGAGAATCAAACGCTGTGGTCGGCCCTGCCGACCCCGTGCACCATGCGCCCGCACCCCGCCCTGGTCGACAATGTTCTGCGCAACGGTGACCACGGCACAGTGCCCGACCGGCGCCTGGCCGACGAACTCGTGCACATCTCCCTTGCCGCCCCGGCCGCGGTGCGGGAGCGCGACCACTTCACCGCGCGCGTCGTCGAGCACGCCCTCGCCGAGGGCATCACCCAGTTCCTCGAGCTCGGCTCCGGACTCGCCTGCACCAGCGCCGCCTACACCACCCTCACCGCACAAGCGTCCAGTCCCGGCGCCGCGGCGAGCATCGTGTTCGTGGACAACGACATCCGGGTCGACGAGTTCAATCGCGCCTGGCTCCGCCGGCACGCACACCCCGGCCTGCGAGCCGCCGCGATACGCGGCAACTGTTTCGCGGTCCCCAAGATGCTCGGCAGTCTCCGCCAGGCCAAGCTGCTGGACCGCACCCGGCCCTTGGCCGTCCTGATGGTCGACATCCTGCACTTCTTCGAACGCCGCGCTCCCCGCGTCGTCATCCGGTCGCTCGCCACGAAGCTGCCGCCGGGCAGCATCCTCGCGGTCACGCACCTGTCCGATCAACCCTTGCTACCCAAGCTTCCACTCCCCACGCGCACAGCGCTGCGCGAGGACACGGCCCGCTGGTGCCGCGCCTACCAACGCTGCGTTCCGCCACATCCCAGAACATTCGGTCCCGCCCGGTTCGCGTCAGTGGTGTCCGACCTGGACCTTCTCGGACCCGGAATCACCAGCACATCCTGCTGGCCAGACCCGGACACCACGCGACACCCGCGCGCGCCCTTCACTCTCGCCGCCGTCGGCCGCATCCCCACCCTCACGACACCCGAGCCGACGCCGACGAGAACACGATGACCCTGACCTCGCCACCCGGCGAACACACTGCCGTCGGCCCGCGTACCTCACCGCGCGACGCTAGGAGCACCCCCGTTCCCGCCCAGCAGACCGGGAAGACCACGGAAGGCAAATTGTCGTGTGCCACCGCACGTGACGTGCTGATCGATGTCGTGGCCCGCAGCGGCCTCTCCCGCGGAGACTTCGCGGCCACCGTCGGCTACCCGACGGCCAAGATGGGGCGCGTCCTGGACGGCAGTACCAGCATTAGCCCGGACCTCGCTCATGCCGTGGCGCAGCGCTACACGATCGACCCGCTCGACCTGCTGATCCGGCAGAACCGCACCGCGCTGGCCACCGTCGCCGACCGCGAGCACATCGCGGCCACAGGCGGATCAGCAGCTCCCCCTAAGCCAGCATCCCGTCTACCTCGACGTGCACGACAACGCCTCGGCGATCGACCTGATCCGGGCGGTCATCGCCGCCACCGGCTTGAGCAACAGCCGGTTCGCCGTCACGCTCGGATACGACCCCACGAACATCTCCAAGATCCTCAACGCCCACCAGGCAGTCACCGCGGCATTGGCCCACAGCCTCAGCCGCCGCTACGGAGTCGACGCCGAGGACCTCCTGGCCCGTCAGTCCCGCTCGCAGCTCGCCTCGGCCGCCGAACGCGCCCAGCCCAACGAGGCTCCCTCCGGCTGACACCGCCATGTCCACACTTCGCAGTCAGCCCCCAACCTCCGCTTTTGTGGCAGAGAAAAGAGAACACCGTGCACGATCCCGACCCGCACACCGCGCGACCGAACACCGACGACGTCAGGCACTCGAAGGCGAGCAAGCAGGGGAAAGTCCGCCTGTGGCCTCCCGCCACCGACCGGGACCGGCCGGTGATCCGACGACTCACCCGGCCCACCGACCGGGCCGGACGCGCACGCAACCGCCGACTGTTCCCCCAGCGCCGCTCTGCGCACGAGCAGCCAGGCCGCACCGCCAGCCGTCCCGTGTGGCGAGTGATCACGGCCGTGTTCTGGGGAGTCTTCCTCGCCATCACCGCCGGACTGGCGACCTGGAGCGGCAAGTACTACCTGCCCATGCCCTGGTGGCCCGTTGTCGTCCTGGCGGCGGGTCTCACCGCGACCGCTATGGGATGGGCACTCGGGGACATATCACTGTCCCGCAACCCGATCCTGATCCTAAACACGTGCGCGTTCCTGGTGTCCGCCACCGTCACGCTGGGCGTTGCAGGGCAGCCCGCCGACATCGGGTTCGCTCCCGACCCGTGGGCCGGGGTACGGGACTACCGCGGCAGCTGCCTATCCGGCACCGAATACACCCACCTGTCCTCGCAGCTCAGCATCACCACCGACACCGTCACCGTCGTCGGCTCACAGGGCGGGACATTGCGGTTCACCAGAACCGAGGACGGCTGGCCCTCCGGTGCCCGCGCCGAGATCTGGGGCCGTGGTGTCGTGCCGCGCGACCGCGCCACGCGTCTCGCCCTGGCCTCCTCCGGCTGCGGCTAACCCGCACGGTGCCGTGACGGCTCACACGCCCCCGCACACCGATGGCCAGATGAACCCGAGACGAGGTCGGCACGCCGGCAAGCGACCACCAGCACACGAGTCGGCGCTGCGACGTCAACTACGACTCGGGCGCACAGCTACCCGTCCAGGTCTGTTTTCCTGCGGATGTCCAACCCGGGCACACAGATCCTGGAAGTCGGCACCGCACTCCCCGGCAGCACCGTGC
Organism: Amycolatopsis sp. TNS106; assembly: GCF_019330265.1. Classification (NCBI taxonomy): domain Bacteria; kingdom Bacillati; phylum Actinomycetota; class Actinomycetes; order Pseudonocardiales; family Pseudonocardiaceae; genus Amycolatopsis; species Amycolatopsis sp. TNS106. The sequence goes on from NZ_CP024972.1 coordinate 2,469,038, forward strand.
GGCATCTGGACATCGCACCAGACCCCCGGCTCCGCCATTCGAATACACCGCACCACAACCACCACAACGCATACGAACACTGCCCGCGACAGGAGAATCCCGTGCCACACACCGACCTCGACCCCGAATTCGTCGAACCTCTGCGCTATTACCAGGAAGATCTCGAGAAGCTCTCGTGCGAACCACAGGCCCAGGAGGCCACCGAAGCGACTCCGTGGATCGCGAGCTTCATGTTCAACTGCGACGTCCCGAAGAAGGTGGTAGACGGATACCGTGCTGCCGCTGTCCTGATCGATCCATGCTGGTTGCTCACCTGCGGTCACGTTTTCGGCGACATCTTTCGCCCGGAGGATGCACCCAAATTCGAGGACCTGGACCTCTACGTCCGGATCGGAGGACAGCAACTCGGCACCGGAACGGTGCACCGATTCGACAAAGTCGTCACGAACCGATTCCGTATGAAAGACCGGTCGGTCTTATGGGGTCCGGTCAACGATCTGGCCCTGGTGCGCCTCACCGAACCCGCCGACGCCGAGCCGGCCGTACTCGCCGACTTCCACGGCCTCCGCGTCGGCCACCGTATCCGCGCATACGGCTGGCCTGACGGACGTCGGGGTACCGGGCGTCTCACGCGTGTGGACACCGAAGTCATCCCCCCGGAGTCCTGCATCGGGATGGCACCCGGCCCCGGTGACGCCTGTGTCGCGAACGTCGCGAGCGCCCCGATGCGCCCGGGCTACTCGGGCGGCCCCGCGTTCCTGCTCCCTGACGGCGACACGAGCGCCGCTCCCCTCCTCACCGGCGTGGTCAGCCGCGGAATCTACGGGCAGCCCGAGATTTTCCCCGGAGTCGTCACAGACCTCACCGCTCACCTTCCGTTCATTCGCGCGACCATCGCCGGTAATCACTAGCCCGCGCCGACACTGGCACGAATTCGCGCCCCCGCACTGTGCGAGCCACGAAGGCCCCAGAGACCACAGACCCATGCCGCATCCGCACGTGGAGCGCAACGACCAGCCGTACCCCGCACACGTCACGACGTATCCCGGCTTGCGTCGGCCCTGTGACCTCAAGACTCGGTGATCGACCATTCCAGTGCCCGGCTGGCGATCACCTGATCCCCGGGCCACGCCCGGGCACTAACTCCACCCTTCACTTTGCGAGACAGACGAAAGACATGTTCCTCTTCGACTACACACATACCCGCCTCCATGCGGCCATCGGCCGGAGCCTCACTCCCCGCCACGCCGTGTTGCCGCCACCGGACGACGGCACCGTGGACCCGCTACTGGCGCACTTCCAGTGGCGCGGCTGGACGATCGTCGACCGCGACACCGACACCGCCGCGGTGCTGAGCTACCCGGCGAGCTTCCACGGCGCGCTCGGCACGGTTGATCGCCACTCAACCGCGCTGGGTGACAACCTGCAAGAACTCGAAGTCGAACTCGTTCGGCGCGGTGAGCACTGGGTCGCACATTTCTCCTCGTGCGGGGTGCTGATCGGCTGCGACCGGCATCGCAGCGTCCCCCTCACGATGGGTGTCCACGCCCTCCCGTTCACGGCGGTGCTGAGCGTTCTGGAATTCCTGGCCCGTCGCCGCCGGCCACGTGACATCGCGCGCTGTGCGCTCTTCGGCGCGTGCAGCAGCAACGGCGTCCCTAGTGAGCCCTGTCTGCTCCCCCGGTCGCTGACGGTTCAGCGGGCCGCCCTGCACGCCGTGCCCCACGCCGACGAAGGAGCGGAATAGATGAACCACACCGACCAGACCCACGGCGGCGATCGTCCCGCCACGCCCGCCGACCGACCACTGCCAAGCGGAAGCAAGCCACGACCGGGCCGTGACCTCGACCGGTTCGCTGCCGCTGGATCTGATGTTCGTCAACTTCGATCATGGAGGTACGTCGTCCGACCAGTCCGTCGACTACCGCATCGACAGCCTGGTGGATCTCGTGGGCGCCGACGGCCGATGGCCCGATCTCGGGATCATCGCCGAAACGACCTTCTGGCGGTTCTCAGCGGCCGCGGGCAAGGCACGGCGGGAGTCGCGCTGAACACCGCCTCCAGGGACCGCAGCTACGTCGCGATCAGGCCGCGGCGATGCTCGTGCCCGGCAGCGTGCAGATCCACGAACCAGCCGAACCCGCCACACTGCCGCCCGGCCGCGTGTGGCGGAGAAACGATCACAAGCGGTTCTCCTTCACCCTCAAGTTCACCGTCGACAGTGACGGGCTGAGCAGGTGACGTTGACCGGCGTGATCGTCACGACTGTCGTGGTACTCCTGGCCGCTGCAGTGGTCGCCGTGCTCGTCGTCGGCGGAGTTCTCCTCTGGTACGTCGCCGACGCCGAGCGCCGCTCCATCCGCGAGTTCACCCGAATCCACCGCCCGCTGCCGCGGCCGAAATCCGGGCAGATAGACACCGGCCCGGACGGACCCACCGGTCAGCCGTTCAGGCCGATCTACCGGGGCTGCACGCCGACCGCACCGAACCCCGCCACAGACTCCCGAACCCGGAAGGACCGATGATCATGGTCACGTCTTCTCGCCGGGTCGCCGCCGTCCGGACCCGTTCTTGCGGCCATCGTGCCGACGCTGCTTGCCGCAGCCAGCTGCGGACCGATCGTCTCTCTCGAGTACCCGCTGGCGGTCGGCGTCATCGCCGGTCCGGACCTCGACACACTGCTCCTGCGGCACGGGATCGAGCGCGGCCATTCCACCGCCGAAGGCCTCACCGCCACCACGATCCCGGAGCCCGACCCCGACACCGGGCTGCACACGCTCGTCGACGGCGGCTCCGGCAGGGGCCACTCCCAGCGCCAACACCGACTCCAGGGGCCGGCGGCTTACCCCATGCCGGGACAGTGCGTCGAGATCGCGAGGATTCCGACGGAGACCTCATCCGCTCCACCTGCAGAAAGTCAGTATTCCCCACCGCTGGGCGGTCAACCGACGTTGACAGGCCTTCAGCTTCCGAACCAGCGCTGACGACCTCCGGGCGAGCGCACCACACACGAAAAGTTCAGGAGAGCCATGCCCGACAACACTCCAGGCACGGTCATCGCGGTCGACGGTCCGGCCGCCGCTGGCAAGACCACGACCAGTCGCGCCCTGGCACGCGCGTTCGGCCTCGACTATCTCGAGAGCGGCAGCGCCTTCCGCGTCATCGCCTTCGAGGCGTTGCACCGGGACGTCCCCGTCGACGACCCGGGCGCGATCGAGAATCTATGCGACGAACTGTTCACGGCCGGCGACGCCGGCTCAGTCCTGGCCTCGCCCCAATACACCACCCAGGCACTCCGCTCCCCGGGCGTCACAACGCTCGTCCCCGTGGTGGCACGAACACCGGGCGTACGACGGCACGTCGCCGCGCTCATCCACCACTGGGCCGCCCGGCATCCCCGCTGCATCATCGAAGGACGCGACATCGGCACAGCACTGTTCCCCGCCGCCCGCATCAAGGTCTACCTGACCGCCATACCCGCCGTCCGCGCTCACCGGCGCGTCCGGCAAGAACCCGGCCAAACCTACGAGACGGTCCTGCAGGACATCCAGCGCCGGGACCACGCCGACATGACCCGCACGGTCGCGCCGCTCACCCCAGCCAGGGACGCGGTCGTGATCGACACCAGCGACCTCACCGCCCAGCAAGTCATCGACCGCGTGACGATGTTCTGCCGCAGCCAGGGGGTCGAGCAGGCCACAACGGCCACCCATCCTCCGATCCACACTGCGACCATCCACACTGGACACAAGACAGGTGAATCGGCGACATGACACGACGTTCAGACCCGACGATCCAAGCAAGCCTCAGCGGCACATCGCGTCCGGACATCTCGCGTGAGGAACCCGAGGCGACGCAGCCGGAGTCGGCGAAGGACAGCCCGGCCGCCGGCTGCCTCTTCTGCCAGTTCCACGATTCGTCGGTCAACGAACTCCTGCTAGAAGGACAGGAGGCCTACGTGCGCTGGGACAACTACCCCTCTGCCCGAGGACATGTCGAAATCGTCCCGAAGAGACACGTCGAGTCCTACTTCGCCCTCACCGCAAGCGAACACGCGGAACTGTATGGCCTGATCAGACAAGCACGGCAGATGATCGACCACCAGTACCACCCAGACGGCTACACCATCGGCGTGAACGAGGGGAAGGCGGCGGGCAGGACGATCGACCACCTGCACATCCATCTCATCCCCCGGCATGAAGGAGACGTAGCCGATCCTCGTGGCGGCATCCGACATGTCCTGCCAGGAACGAATCCCGACGCATGGCTCGGTGCCTTGCGCGAAGATGGGGACGCGACGTGACGTCTGCACGAAGTTGGGCGCGTCGTCGACGAGCGGCGCCGTGTACTCCGTGGTGGCTGCGACCCTGCGCGGAGGCCTCCCGGCCGCACGACACGTCCTGATCGAAACCGACCTCGCCGCCACCTGCTCGGTCACCCGAGCCCTGTTTTCGTCCTCCCAGTGTTGGCGTCCGGAAGTCCGGCGGCGAAGAAACCCCTGCTCTACAGCGCGATCTGGGGGGAGTACGTACGCGCGGAGCGCCTTGACCAGGGGGCGATTGCCGCTCCTATGATCCGCCCGCCACACCCGTGGCAGCCCCGGGCATCATCGCGGTCCTAGCCATACAGACCAGGACACCCAAGCCGTCGCCGCGCCGCGCTCGCGGCCAGCAGCCTTCCTTTGCCGCACTGCAGCAGATCGTCACCTCGCGTGAGGCCGAACCACTGCCGCAGCGGCCGAGGAGGTCGCGTGCGACTGCTGGACATCGCCGCCAAACGGCCACACCTGGCACGAGATCGCCCACGCCCTCGGAACCGGCCCCGACGACGTGCGCCTCCGCTCCACCACGGAATCGCCCTCGCAAGCAGGGGCTGCCACCCGCGGGGTATGGGGTGCTCCAGTGGAGGGACCCCCCACGACGGCGCGGCGATTCACTGGGAAGACTGAGGGCGCCAGGCGGGGGCGAACATAAGTGCGGCGATCGCGGTCATGGCGTCGCGCCCCACCTTCACCGAGGATATGGGGCGAAGGGCGGACGAGCTCAGGTTGTCCGACCACGACCTTCCCCCGCCTGGCGCCCGCCGCGAACACTGGCAGCTCGCGCTCGACAGCAACGTCGCGACCGCGTCAACGACAGGAGCTTTCCCGATCGGCGACGTACCGAAAAACGTCAGCCGGGAGACACCATGCACGACATCGTGGAGACACTGCCCGAGAACATCACCTCGCTGGGCGCCGCCATGCCGACGACCATCGACGCCACGCGAGGCAGCTCGAACCGGCAGGACGTCGACAACGACCGGTAACGTCAGCCGCCGAAGAACCAACGACCTCGTGCCGTCACCGGCAACGGCTATGCCATGTCGGCCAGGAGCAGCGCCAGGCTTCCCAACGGGATCACGCTGCCGTCGCGCCGGGTGATGGTCTGGGCGAGCTGCCTGATCTCTGCGGCCCTGCCCGCGCCGACGTCCTGCCCCGGCTGGGCGGCGGTGTCGAGACGGGCGAGCCGGACCGCGCGGCGAAGTCGCGCGATCTGCGCACGGTCGCCGGTGCGGGCCGCGATCACCAGCGCGTCGTAGACGCCGGGGTCGAGCAGCAGCGCGGTGTCCGCGGTGATGGCCGGATCGTTCTCATACCGTTCGCGTTCGCCACGCTCCCACAACGCGCCCAGCGCGCGCTGCCGTCGCCGCACTGCCTCCCGCCGCCGCTCCAGCGGAGTCGCCTGCCCACCGCGGCCGTGCCGCCGCTCCGGACCGGCACTCCCGGCCGCGGCCGAGGCGGGTGTGCGGCGTTCCGCGCCGCCGTAGACCAGGTGCATTCGCTCGGCCCACGATCGGAACGTGGTTCCCGCGACGGGCGGATCTGGCAGGTCGGCGGGGAGGCGGGTGTTGTCGCGGGTGTCGTCCTGCTCGCCGGGATCGGCCGGGATCCAGGCGTGCAGCCGCCGCGCGAGGTAGATCTTCAGCGGCCCGATCGTCGGTGTGTCGCGATCGACCAGCCACGGCGGCTGCCGGGTTCCGTCCGGGTCGGTGTCCAGCATCCGCACGATCGCCTCGTTGCACCATCCCGCCCGATACAGCGGCGTGAACAACGCGGTCAGCTCCCGGGCCTGGTCCCGCGGCCAGCGAGCGTTCCCGATCAGCGTCAGGATCGCCGCGGTGATCTGCCGGTCGTTGCCCGGGACGACCTTGCCCGGCCACGAGCGGATCTGACCCGACCATCCCCCACCACTGCCCCGCGCAGTGCTCTGCAACTCGGCGGCGATGATGCCCGGTACCGGGCTGGGTTCGGCGACTGGCTGACTCATCGAACTGACGTGGCTTCCTGTGCGCGGGACCGGTGGCGTCCTCTGATCGTGCCATCGCCGTCCGTGCGGGGCGGGTAGCGCCAGCGACGTGGCGCCCACGGCTTCACCAGCCGCCTGCGACGGTCGACCGCCGCACACAGCTACGGCACAAAGGGGGCCGATCACGCCGCGCCGACAAGAGGTTCCACATCTTTGTTGCGTTTCGTGACAGTTCAGCGATACCTCCAGTATGACCAGGCCAGCCGCACCGGAGCCCGCACCCGATGTGGTGCAGCCGCTGCTGCATGCCTGGGCAGCGGAGATCGTCAGTGCGGAGTACTCCGACGCGGTGTCCCTGGAGACGCTCGTCGAGGTGTGGCAGCACCGCCGACGCGCGCTGGACGCGGCGATCGCGGGCGAGGACACCACCGTCAGCGCGCCCACTACACCGGCCTGGCTGCCGGACGAGACCTGGCCTGCGCCCCATCAGCAGCACATCCAGTGTCATCAGCACGATCTCGGCGAGTTCTCCACCTCACCCCCGCCCAACGCCGCTTGAGTCCCGCGTGCGCGGATCCGTCTGCCCGCGGAGCTCGCCGTTGGCGCTCCGCTTCCACAGCCTCGAATGGCGGCACTAGCCAGGTCTCGCCCTGTACCGCACGTACTCGTCCACGTGGGTCCAGCGCCCGCGCCGGTCGCTGCGGCCGACGTCGCGACGACGGCGGATGTCCGCGCGGCGGCCAGACCCGACTGGGGAGACCGTCCCAACACTCCGGAGTTCCGGAACCTACCAGGCGGTAACAACCAGCCTTTCTGTGACATTTGCGCAGGCCAGAACAGGAAAAAGGTCAATAAATATGGACATTTACAAGTGTCGTGTATCTATCGGCAGAATGGTCCGCCCGTCGAGTTTTGCGGTATTCTTCCCGCAGGCACTATCTGCTTGACCATCTCTGCCGACCCGCTCCGGGCGACTCCCGTGCGCGGCGCCGGTGCGGGGTGACCAGCTCCGCAGCCGGCGGGGCGGCCCTGCCCGGTCGGGAACCGGGAGTGATGGATGGGTAGTCGAGATGCCGACGACGAGGACCGTCGGGTCCAGAAACGGTACGCGCGGAGCTGCGAGGCTCTGGCGACGTTTCTGGAGGTAGGAGCCACTTCAGTGGAACTCCTGCACGACGGCGCGAGCCTGGCAGCCAAGGCTGCCAGGCTCGCGGCAATCGGACTCCGGGTAGTCGCCAGGTGGGCGCGCAGGTAACCGGTAGCCCTCGTCGATGCGACTGGGCGGCCGCACGAGTGTATGCAGCACTCGGCGGCCGTTCAGTTGCACAGATGCAATCCTACCGAATTAGCCATCCTGACGAAAGCGCGTTGCGTCCTCCAATTCAATGCACCCTCATGCAATTGCCGCTTCCAGCAGACTGTCCCATTCCGCAATTTCACCGTTTGCGTGATACCGGCGATCTGCCGCAGCGATTCCGAATCGCGTATCAGAGGTGTCCGATTCTGCGCTAACGCGCATCGGCGGATTCCGCGAGCGACTCGACTCACGTCGCCGCCGGTCAGGCCGGTATACGGACCGGAGCGCAGGTGCGGGGTCCGCCACCGGGAGGCCTCGATGGATATGGCTCGCCCCAGTGACGCAACCGCCGGTTTGGCCAAAGCGTTTGCGATCCGCGAGGCGGGCCCTGCGCGACCACGCGGCCTACCTAGTCGACGGTAGCGCCGCTACGTGCGCCCACGGTCATGCAGGTGAATGCGATCCGGGAAACCCGGTTGGCGATGCATCGCGTGCGGTCGTTCTCTACGCCAGGTCCGAGTCGGAGCTCCCGGCGCGTGCCCGGTTCTCAGTTCGGCAGGGTGGTCGGCGTGGCCGCCGGGGTGTCGTGCTGGCCGAGCGCAGCCAGAAGTGCCTGCGGGGTCCAGGTACCGTGCGCGCCGGAGAGCTCGGTGAGGTATTCGACTGCCCGGGCCACGGTCCAGCCGTGGGCGTCGCACAGTCCGGTGGCGAGCATCCGCAGGTATGCCGCGGACGGCGCGACAGGGGCGACCTCGGCGGCAGACCACGGGGCGGTGAAGGTCAGAACGGGATACCCGTCGAGGCTGCCGGCGCGCAGCAGGGTCTCGTAGCGGCCGGGGCCGAGGGCGGCCATGCCGTTCGCCAGGACCGAGGAGAGATCGAGGTCGTCACCGGGCTCGCGGTACATCTCCTGAGCCACGACGTCGGCGAACTGTCCCGAGGTGATCAGGTAGGCGCGTGCGAACGCCGCGCCGGGCAGCCTGGGATCGTAGAACGCGCGGCCGCCGCCCCACACTGGCGACATGGTCGCGAAGTAGATCCCGCCGGGCAGTTCACAGCCGCGTGTGTCCACCGGCGGCCGCGGATCGCGGCACCCCGGATAGAGCCTGGTGCCGCCGTCCGGAATTCCGCCGGCGAGATAGCAGCCGAACCGGGCGGCGTTCATGTTCGAGCCATAGCTGGCATACCAGACCAAGTCGGATGACTTCGCGCCCAAACCGCCCGGAGTTCCCACGATGACATCTCCTCTCCCCTTGTCATCTGCTCGTCACACACCATCGTGCCCGCGGCGGCCCCGACTCGTGCATCGCTGAGCGGAAGGCCCAGCCGGAGGACGAGGCCCGGTCAGTCATCCTCGCTGCGGTGCGGCCGCGCGTCGAGGAGTGCCACGAGGTCGACGTCGGTGCCCGGCCCGAACCGCTCGGCCTCCTCGACCGACACCGGCGTCGCGCCGTGCCGCACTCGCGGGCAGACCGGGCAGGCGCCTTCCAGCCCGGCCTGCCACGGGCGCCCACACGAGTGGCACAGGCCCAAACCGAGCAACGCCGCCTGTGTTCCGGGGGTGATGGTGGGGATGCGGTGCTGCCAGCGGATACGGGCGGCTTCGATCGCGTAGCGCTGCCCGGCCATGCGCGCGGAGTTCTTCCAGGTCGGATCGTCGGTATGCCTTGCCAGCTCGTCATACAAGCGGGAGGCCAGGGCGTAAGCCTCGGCCCGGCGGTAAGGGTCGGTCGAGCGGAAGTCCTTCTCAGCCATGCCCAGGCCACGCTCGAGATCTTTCCGCGCCAGGCCCGGCCCGAACCCGCCGACGTGCCCGGCGCTGTCCGCATCGTTCTCGGGCCACGGGCCGCGGCGCTGATTGCGGACGTGACTGTAAGAATCGTCGCCGCCACGGGCCTTCACGCGATGGCGGCGCTTGCTGCCGGCGTTCTTGGTCATGATCGCCTCTCCACGGCCGGAGCCCACGCCACCCGACCGGCACGATCGACCGCTGTCCGAAGGATGCCGAACTGCACGTGAGTCCCCAACCTCGCCCCTGGGCGGGTATCGACCCTTGTCCTCGTCGACGTCCGCACCCTTGCGTGGGAAGGGGACATCTCGGAAGCCGGCAGCGACGTGCGGCAGCCTTTCCGACCGTACCGCACCCTCATGACCGGCCCCAGACGTTCATGCCGAGTCGCGTGTACGGGCCGGTGTGTGAAGCTCTCGTGGCCCCGAGTCGCGGCCGACACAACGCCAATCCCGATACCGACGAACGACGCCGGCAGCACGGCGCCGTCCTCCGGAGACTCGGTCGGAAGCAGCGTCGCCGGCGGCAGTGCGGCGCGAACTCATCGACCAGCACCGAGCCCGGTCGTCCACGAGCTGACTGTCACCAGAGCGAACGCAATTACTGATTGGAGACGTCGGCCGCCCGGCTTGCACCCGTCGGCCAGGAACGCCGCGATGTTCGTGTTCCCCCGAATGTCGGACCGGCGTGATAAACGGTGGGCATGAACGTTGCTTCGGGAATGGCACACGTGGAGGGCTGTCGTAACGTCCGCAGCGGGCGGACCGGCCGCGGCTCGCTGCGTACGGTGGCCGTCGCGTCCGTGGGGTGCCCGGCGACCCGACGTGCGGTGGTCACGTCGTGTCCCTGACCAGTGAACTCGCCAGCACCCGAAGCCCCCTCGCCGCGTGGTGCGAGCGAACGTTCGCCGGGACGGCGTCGGTGGTCGAGCAGATCGCGACCGCCGTGCGGGAGGTCCGCCCCATCCGGCCCTCCGGACAGGTTCCGGCTCGATGGTGGGCCGAAGTCGGCGGAGCGTTCGGGCAACGTGTCGCGGACCTCGTGCAGCCCGCACCGCCGTACTATGCGCTGCTCGGGCTGATCCAGGCCAAGTGGGCGTCCCCGGCGTGGGCGCACGATCAAGCCGCGCGCTACCCCAGCCACCGCGGCCTCACCGGCGACCACCGCGCCCGCGCGCTGCACCTGCGCCCCGCCGCCGCATCCTGGCTCGATCTCGGCGGGCCCGTCGAACCGCATCTGCCCGGCAACCCGGCCGCCGAGGCGGCATGGGCGGACTTTCTCGAGCGCGGCCGCACCTACCTGGCCCGCCACGCCCCGGCCGGGACACTCGGCTCCCCCGGCGCCGAAGCCGGACTGGCCCGCCTGTGCTGGCTGCTGACCGTCTGCGAAGACGTCTACCGCAGCGGGTTCATCGACGACCGGCTGGCCAGGCTTTTCGACGCCGGGCGCCCGACCGTCGACCAACTGCGCGGTCTGGTCGAGCAGCGGCAGGTCGACGAGCTGGTCGCCCTCGCGCGGCTGCTGCATGACCGCGGAACCTTGTGGGAGCTCCGGAAGCTCGCCGGCAACCCCGCCCCCGGCACACCGCTCGGGATCGCCGGGCCGACCATCGTGCCGCACTGGGCCGACGCCGACCTTCTCCTCGGCGCGATCGACCCCGACCACGGCATCGACGCCCGCGGCGGGACATTGCTCGACGTCAAGACCGTCGTCAGCGTCCGCGACACCAGCAAAGTCGGCCGCTGGCTCTGGCAAGTTCTGCTCTACGCCTGGCTGGACACCGCCGACCTGTACCGGATCCGACGGGTCGGTTTACTGCTCGGCCGACACGGCCAGCTGGTCACCTGGCCCGTCGACGAACTCGCCGAACGCCTCCTCGGCCGCCGCGTCACCGGCGACCACGCCCGCGACGCCTTCCACGACATCGCCGGACAGATCATCACCGGCCACGGCCTCCCCTGGCCCGTCGCCTGACCGCCCTCCAGCTAGAACCTGACGTGCCATCCACCTTGCCACCCGAGTCAGCTGCGTGCCCGGCTACGCCCTCGTCCCCGCCCGGCGCGAGCGATACAGCGCCGACGCTGATCTGCCGCTCACCATGCCAAACACCCTCCCTGCACTGGCAAGGACGCCGGGGGCACCGTGGTTCGGCCTGGCTCAGGCCGGAATCTCTGGCTCAGGCTGGAATTTCCTGGCGCAGCTCGGCGACAACGGCGCCGCAGGCCACGCACTCCCTCACGTGATGACCGACCCGCATGTCCTCCCGCCTCCCCAGCCCGTCCCGGACCCATGCGCCCAGCTTTCCCGCCGTCGCGAGACAGCCTCGCGAACGCTCGTCAGGCTCGGGCACGTGCATTTGAAGGTATGCCTGCCGCAGGCGCTCACGCGCCCGGCAGGCCAGGGCGGACACCCCGTTCGGGGTCAGTCCCATCACTGGGGCGATCTGGAGGGGTGTCAGCTGCTCGACTTCGAGGTGCCACAGCACTTGCTGGTGCCGCTGCGTGAGACGGACGAACGCGCGCGCGGCGAGCAAGCGCTCCAAATCGGCCAGAGCGGTATCCCGGAACGGCTGGGCGATCATGCCCGGGTTGCCCGAGTCGATCGCGGTGGTCTCGACATCCTCGGTGAAGGTGATCCTGCGGTCCCGGCGTGTCTTGTCGTAGGCGATATGCCGCAAGGTCGTGAGCAGGTACGCGCGAAATTTGGCGTCCTCTGGACCGCGATCCCCACCTCGCAGGATGTCGAACACCCGGAGGAATGCCTCGGAGACCAGGTCGTGGGCATCGTGTTCCGAGAAGGCCAGCTGCCCGGCCAGATGGTGCGCCGAGGCGCGATGCCGCGCATACAGGACGCCGAAGGCGGCCGCGCTCGTGGCGGTCCTTCCGTGGCGCACGGAATACAGCAGTTCATGGTCGGTCCACTCCGCGGCGGGTGCCCCGGCCACGGAGACGGCCGCGGTGGCTCGCCGCCGATTCCGGGAGCTGCTGCGCCGGTCACCGGTTCGGTGGAATAGGACGACTGTGGACGACCGCTTGCCGGGCAACACGATGGTGGACACGACTGACTCCCCTGCTGGACGTGGTACACGACGTGGCGCGAGGTACCGGCCGGATACCAGCGCAGATCCAAAGTCCTAGGACTTTGAGAATTGCATGCGGAGCGTGGATGCGCAATAGTCCTAGGACTTTGTTCCGGTGGTGTTGAGGGGCTGGTGTGGTGGTGAAGAAGCCGGCGTACGAGGTGATCGCGGCGGAGCTGCGGGACTCGATTGTCGACGGCACGTACCAGCCGGGTGACATGCTGCCTCCGCTCAGCCAGCTCACCCGCCAGTTCGACGCGTCGAAAGAGACAGTCCAGCGTGCGGTGCGGGAGTTGATCGCGGACGGCCTGGTCGAGACGAGGCGCGGGGTGGGTGGCGGCACAGTGGTGACGGCCGCGCCCGTGCGCGAGGTGATCGTGCGGGAGCGCAAAATCTTCCGCGACGAGCGGGGATACTTCTTCGACCTGGCGGCACAGTCCTGGGTCGCTGTTCGTGAGCCGCAGATCCGGACAGCGCCACCCCCAGCCGATCTCGCCGTGCTACTGGGGACCACACCGGGTCAACCGGTGGTCATCCGCGATCGCGTGATGGGCGACCCCGACACTCGTCAGGTGCACCACGTCTCCCTCAGCTACCTGCCACCGTGGCTGGTCGACGAACTCCCTGTCATCGCGGAAGCCGAGACCGGGCCGGGCGGGATCCTCGACCGGATGGAGGAGCACCTGCAGGCGGAGCTGGACATGGAGGAGCGAGTCGGCGCGCGCCCGCCGTCCGCGCGCGAGCGCGAACTGTGGGCCCTCCCGCCCAGTGCGCCGATGCTGCGACTGCGGCGGATCGCCCGCAGCCCGGACGGACGGATCTGCGAGGTCAACGAGACCGCGTTGCCAGGCCACCTTTACGAGATCGGGTACGCGCTCGAGCGCACGGACACACCGGACCGGTGACTCGTCCAGACCAGAAGAGCACGACGACGTGCGTGGGCCGACACCTGCCCTGCCAATCAGATACGCGACGATGGGAGCGGAGACAATGGCTGCCGCACGGCGACAGAAGGGCTCCCCGCATGACGGAGGCTGAAGTTGCCGAACTGTTCGCGGGGGCGTCCGCGCGGATCGAACCCGGGCATCCGCTCGCGACCCAGGTCACGGCCGTGCAGTTACTGCTCGGAGCGGTCCGGGAGGATCCGCGGTACACCCTGCAGGCCAGGGACTTCCTGACCGCGCAGGTGGCGCTGGGGGTGCACCCCGAGCACCTCGTCACCGAAATCACCAAAGCGCTCGCGCCGGTGCCCGCGCCGATCCCGACCGGCAAGCGAGCGACGTGCGGGTCCGACCCGGTCGTCCAACCGAACGCGTACGACGCCAGCTCACCCTGCGGTCCGACGAACTCTCCGAACGCCCGCCGGTCCACTCCCGTCACTGTGCCTGTCGGCACGTCGACCAGCGCACCCTGCAGCACCTTGGCTTCCACCACCGCAGGTAGCCGATCAAGAATCCACACTCGCACGGACGCGCTCATCGCGGGGGCAGGAGTGCTTCGCGATCTGGCAGTCGAAACCGGACCGACAAGCCGGTCGAATCAGCCGTTATGTTGCTCCCCTAGTGTCACCGCGCCTTGACCGACCGCTCACCCTGCGATACGAGAGTTCCTTTTCCCCGTAGCATGCGTCACCGTGGCCAACTCGACGACCGTGCTCTCCCACAGTTTCGACGGGACCTTCTACCGCATCCGTACGACGTCGTTCGATGTCCGCTACATCATCGGTGACCGTGAAGATCCCGAGCAGGCAGAGAACATCGATGTCGAGGTGCGCTTGCCCGACGGCTCACGGTGGAGCGCGACGATGTTCACCGTCGCCGAAGTGGAACGACTCATGAAACAGTGGGCGCAGACCGGAGAGTGCGGGGGCGGCAGCTATTTCGGGTGCTCCGACGGCGTCATCGTCCGCGAACCGGGCGTCAGCTTCATGACCGAGGTACTCATCGGACTCCACGATGACGAAGACAACCTCACAGGTCTCCTTAAACCACTCGGCAACGAGTAGTTCTCGGCACGAGGACCGCGCGGCACCGTCCGACCAGCGGCATGAGCGGACGTTCGGTTGAGCGACCGGAGCCGCGTCTTCGCCGATGGCTCTTGGTCTTGCCTCGTCAAATCGTTGTGCTTCCAAGGCGGCACGCGCGAAGCAGCCGCCTTTACTTGGTCGCTCGTTTCCGATTCAGCTGACTGTGCACGTCATGTTCGCGCGGCCGCCGAGTTCCCCCTCGATGGTGAGGGAGTCGGTGCCAAGGCACTCTGCGCGACTTGTATGCCTCGCGAACCGCGAAGAAAGCCCAGAACAGGAGCGATCCGGCGCAGAAAGCGGCGAACAGCCAGAACGACCGTATGACCGCCTCCCACGTCGTCCCTCGCCGCCAGTGGATAAGAACCACGGTGAACAGGACTAGCACCGTCGCGTATACGGCCAGCCAGACGCGGCGGTTCCACTGGAACAGGATCGCGCCATGCAGGAACCGCACTGGTACCAGGCCGATGGCCAGTGTTTCCAGGCTCAGCACGACGATCTGCGACAGCAGGGTGTCGAGCGTGACCAGCGCCGCAGATGCACCCGGTTTCTCGGCCGCAGCCCTTACGCCGAACTGCCAGAAAAGCCACGCGCACGCGGCGAGTGCCACCAGCACGACCACACCACGCAACACGGCTCCCGCCTTCACCCGGACGTGCCAGGCGTCGCGGGTGCGCACGATCGTGTATCCCAGCAGTAGCCCATACACGTAACCCGGCTGGAATGAAAGGAGACGCGACACCGCCGAGCACACGACGGCGATCACGAGAGCCATACCGATGACCCGCAACCGGGCCGCGTCACCGCCGGGGGTGATCCGCAGCCGCTGCTCGATCGCGTATTCGTACGCCAGCACTACCAACGGAATCGCGATGAAGTAGCCGAACGCGACCGGGGCGAACTGCCGCAGCGACGTGACGTTCACCTGGACCGCGGTCATCAGGAGCGCTGCGACTCCGGCGAAGGCGACCACGACCGGCCATGAGGTGGCGCGCGCGGGACGTTCCTTCGGCAGGAACGGCAGCCATCGGCGGATGGTGCTCTCGTTCTCACGGTAGGTGGTGTTGAACAGCTCGGCGGGCCACCCGATCAGGAACCACCCCAGCAGCGGAACGATCAACAACGCGAGCGCGCCACCGCTCGTCAGGAATCCCCACACCTGTCCAGGGGTAGGTATCGCGTCGAGAAACCCGGGCCGCTGCCACGGGTCCTCGGTTTTGTCCTCGGCCTTGCCCTTCTCCTCCTGCGCCGACTGCTGGCCGCCGGCACCGGGTCCAGGGGTTGAAGGCGAGGACGAGGATGCGGGTGGCTGGCCAGAACTGGCCGGTGGCGTGGACGGCTGGCCAGAACTGGTCGGTGGCGTGAGGGGCGGCACTCCGGCCTGTTGCTGTCGGTCCGCGCTCGTCGGCGGTGCGGTGGTCGTACTCTTCACCACGGGTACCACGGAGAACGGGGCGCGCGCCCACTCACCGCCGTCCACGCAGCGCCCGTAGACCAGGTGCTCACCACCAGCTGCGTCGGCGGGGACTGGCAACGACGCGGTGAACGTGCCGTTCGCGCCGATCGGCACCGCCACCCCGGTGCCGTACCCATCCCACAACACGTCCGCACGCCGTGTGCCGTAATCGGGACACGTGTCGAACCCACTACCCCGCACCGTGACCTTGCTACCCGGCGCACCGGCCGTCGATGACAGGGTCACCGCGAGTGAGACCGGAGCGGTCACCTTGACCACAGCCCGAGCCCAGTCACCGCCATCCTGGCATTGCCCGTATACCCAATGGTCTCCGACCGGCGTGCCGGCGGGAATCAGGAACGACGTGCTGAACGTGCCATTCGAGCTGATCGGCGCCGACACCCCGGTGCCGTGCCCGTCCCACAACACGCTGACGGTGCGGTTGCCGTAGTCCGGGCAGGCCTCATATCCGTTTCCCCGCAAGGTGATCGCGGTGCCGGGCAGGCTGCGCGCCGGGTTCGATTGTACCGAAAGGCCCTGCAGGGTCGAGTTCTGTGCTGCCGCGGTGGGTGTGCCCCACAGCATCGCTCCAGCCATGACAAACAGCAGAACGACCATTCCGCGCGCCATACAGACCCCCAAAAGAAGACTCGACAAGGCGAGTCTGGATCGGCCGAGTGGCTTGGCGCGTCATGGAAAACCAGGATGTTTAGGTGTCCGCCCTTGTTCGGTCGCGGAGCATCAGCTCGCGGCGGTTCCGCACGCCCAGTTTGGTGTAGATCCGTCTGAGGTGGGTCTCCACGGTGGTCACCGCGACTGACAGGGTCGAGGCGATCTCCGCGTTGCTGTGACCCGCCGCGGCCAGGTCGGCCACCCGCCGTTCCGCGGGCGTCAGCTCCGACGGCGTGCCGCGACGGCGCCGGCCACCCGCTCTCGACAGCTGGTGCCTTGCGCGCCGGGCCAACCACGCCGACCCGACCCGCTCCGCGAGGTTTAGAGCTTCGGCGAATCTGGCGCGTGCCCGCCTCAGCCGCCCCGCCTGGGACGACCACTCGCCGTCAGCCAGCAACGCCTCGGCGAGTTCCACTGGCTGCCCGGACTGCTCGAGCAACGCGACAGCCCGGTCTAACCAGGGCTCCGCAGCCTCGGCGCTGGACGCCGTCACCGCCCTGCCGAGGTCCGCAGCACTGCGAGGCCACGCGCACGGCACCCGTTCAGAAGCCGCGTCCAGCAAACTCACCACCCGCAGGACGTCGCTCCGCCGCCCGGCACGCGCATAGCCCAGGATCGCGTCCCGTGCCCACGGCACCACACACGGTTCGCAGAGACCCGCGTCGTTGGTGGTCTCCTCGACCAGCTCAAACCGTGCGCACGCGCTCGCTACATCTCCTTCGTGCAACGCTCGGCGCCCCCGGAGCCACCACACGGTCAGCAGGCTGCCCAGATCCCGAAGCGGACTGGCCTCGGCCTCCAGCCGCTCACACAGCTCTTCATCCCACTCGTCCCGCAGGAGCAGCAGCCATGCCTGGGAGGTGGTCGTGTAGCGCCTCACCAAGGGGGCGAGATCCCCCAGTTCCAGTGCTCGCGCCACGTCGGACCCGGCGGCATCGAGCCGGCCGGTGCGGATGTACAGCTCGCTCCGTGAAGCCAGCAGAAAGCCCGCGGTGCTGGCCGCGCCGAGCCGGTCCGCTGCGGTCAGCGCGAGTTCGAAGCAGCGTTCGCTGTCCTCGAACCGGTCGAACCACTTGGCCGCATAGGCATAACTGCTCAACGCACCCCAGCCCCACGACAAGTCGGCCAGATGCGCGGCCGGGTCGGCGGCGACCTGTTCGGCCGCCTCCGCCACCGCGGCCAATCCCGCACCGTCCCCATTGATGCAGGACAGGTAGCCCCAGGCGGACTGAGCGCGCCTACGCGTCACCGGATCGACGCGATCGATCAGCTCGAGGGCCTGCCGCGCCGGCTCCAAGGACGCCGCCACATCGTGGACGTGACCCGCCGTGGCCTGATCCAGCAACGCCTCGACCGCGACGCCGGGCGCCACCACCCGCACCAACTCGACGGTCCGCGCGAAGTACCGCGCCGCGTCCTGCGCCCGGCCTAGCTGGTAAGAAGCGCGTCCCAACTCCCGCGCGAGCTGCGCCCGTACCAGGTCGTCGCTCGGATCCTCGGCCGCGGCGAGCACCTCGATGGCATCGTCGGCGCGACCGGCGGCGAGCAACGCCCGCCCGGTGAGCAGCAACAGATCGGTGCCGGCCGCATCGCCGGCGAACGCACGGGCGGCGTTCAGGTAGCGCACCGCCGTGGACAACGCGCCTGCCTCGAACGCGGCACGCCCGGTCCTGGTCAGCACCGCCACGGCCCGGCGGTCACCGACAAGGTCGCCCAGCACTGCATGCTCGGCCGCCTCGTCAGGCCGGTCGCACGCGACGAGCATGCGAAAAGTGTTGCCGTGCAAACGAAGGCGGGATGTCACCGGCAGGTCGTCATACAGCAGCTGACGGATCAGCGGATGGGTGAACTCCACCTGGCGGCCTGGGGCCTCGCGCAGCACCTGGTGGGCCAGCAACCCGTCGAGCACCGCATCACCGTCTGCGGTCGACAACCCGGCCAGTTCGATCGCCGCCGAAGGGCGAAACCGCACCCCCAGCACCGCACCAGCCCGCGCCAGTCCCATCCCGTCCTCGGAAAGATCTGTGAACCGCCGCAACAGGAGCCGACGGCGCACCGCGTCGGGCGGCGTGTCGAGCCGGGGCAGATCCGCACCCTCCGCGAGCGCTGAGGACAAGTGCGCCAACAACAGCGGATTGCCAGCGGTCAGGACCTGCGCGGTATGGACGACCGACGTGGGCAGCGTTCGCCCGACACGGTCGGCCAGCAATGCCGCCGCTCCGGCCTCGGTGAGCGGCGGCAACGTCACCGCCCGCGCGTGGTCGTCGTGCGTCAGCCCGGCCACGATATCGGCCGCCTCCCGTGGCCATGGCCGCAGCGTTGCCACCAACCCGACCGGCAGCGCGGTGAGCCTCCTGGCCAGAAAGGAAAGCACCACCAGCGAGTCACGGTCGGCCCAATGCAGGTCGTCGGTGGCCACCAGGAGGGGCCGGTCGTACCGTCGCAGCCACTCCCGCACCCGGTACAGGTGATCCGCCGCCGTGCCATCCCCCAATCGTTCGGCGACACCGAGCCTGTCGAGCACTTGTGAGATCAAAGCGAACGGCACACCGCTCTCCACGGGTGCAGCCGCAGCCCGAACCACCTCGACCCCGACTCCCGCACGCCGCTCCGCGTCGTCGAGTAAGGCGGACTTGCCAACCCCCGCATCACCCACTAAGAACACTGCCCCGCCCCGACCGTCACGCACGCCCTCGAGAAGCGCGCCGACAGCTTCGATCGCAGGCTGTCTCTCCCACACGTGGTCGATCGTGGCAGAGTCGGCCAACGGCACGAAGAGCCGTCAGCCGAACGGTCGAGCGAAATCTGGAGAGGCTCCGCAGAACTCGCGAACTCGCCGATCAGCGACTGCGTCTTCCGCAGTGCCACCGACTGGTTCCGATTCAACGCCGAGATACAGCCATCATGGGATCAGCTCAGCTCGGCGTCGACACGCACCAGAACCTCGACAAGAACGCGCCATTCGTGTACGCCGAGCGCGAGCTGCACAAGACGGAGTTTCGGGTCTACTTCGAAGACTTGGCGACGCGTACCGCCGCCACCGGCCCTAGAGAGGTCTATAGGGCGCTGCAGCTGGGTTCCCGGCCACCGGCCGACTGAACCCCGCCGGCGATGTGCGTTACGGCTTCCGCGAGGCGACAGACACCAGCACACGCCATCCGCACATCGGCATGAGCGTGCGAATGGAGAGCTGGTTCTCTTCGAGATGTGGATTTTCAGCGGAGGGTGGTTGTCTTACCGATCATGCTGCTCGTCCTCCTCTACCTGTCCGGTAGTCAGTTCGAGGGCGAACCGGCGTGCATTGTCGTTGGGATCGGAACGTGCAAGGTCGTGAATCACGTCGCGAGCGTCGGCCGGCCATGCGGTTCGCGGCCACTGTTGGAACGCTGTCAGCGCCATGTTCCGGTTGCGAGTAACCGGGCTGTGCAGTCCTGCCAGCAGCAGATCGGCTCCGGTGCCCGGATGGTCGCGCAGGGCTTGCAGGGTCCAGTCCAGCGCATTGTGGGCGCGCCATTGCGGGCCCATTCCCAGCTCATCGGCTGGCCCGGTCGTGATCTGGTCGAGCGGCAGGAGGGTATGTGCCAGGTCTGCCAACTGCTGAGCACGCCCGGTGTCTGCCTGTTGCCAAGCGTGGAACCACCCGCTGCCGAACGGATCGGTCTTGATCTTCTCGAGGTGTGCGTCGAAGGTGTCCATGCCCCGGACACGGGCAGCACGGTCTGCCAGGGAGAACTCAACGGGATCGTCTGATGCCAGCCCCGCGGTGATGCGGCCGATCCATGAGTCCTGGCTCAGGATCTGGTCACTGGCGTGCTCGAAGGCTTGTCGGCGGGTGGCGGTCCAGCCGTTCTGGCTGCGCTGGTCCCACCCGGTCTCGCGGGCGAGGAAGGAGCGGATCGTAGCCACGGTCGAGAAGTCCTGAAGGGTCTGCGCCTGGGTGGTCATCGTGGCGAGAAACGCCTCCACGGCGTCGGCCCCGGACTCGTAGTCGTCGACGTCTTCCGCCGGTCCACCCGTGATCAACGCTTCCAGAATTTCACCAGCGGAGGTCAACAACCCCCGATCGACCGTCTCACCGCGCAGAGCTTCGAGCAGACCTCCGGTCGTGGCGGCAATGCAGGCCAAGTACTCGTACATGATGGAGTTTCGGAATCCCTCACGCAGGATCCACGAGCGAATGTCCGGATCGGTCGTGTCCCGCAATCGCGCCACGCAATGAATCCGGCCCCAGCCATCCACCGACGCGGCCAGCGCCCACAACTCCGACTCCGGGGCGGGTAGCCCGTTGGAGATGGCCACTGCGCAAAAGAGGGTGAACTCTTCGTGTGCGCCGAGCGTCCGCACGACGGCCACGTCGTCTCCGAGCCCGGTGACACCAAGCAGTGCGATACCCAGCTTGACCGGCCCTCGATCGGGGGCCGTGACGGCAAGCCACTTCCCGACCCTATGCAGCGCCCTCCCGTCCAGCCGCTCGCGGCCCAGCCTTTCCATCAACGCGTCGACGTAGTCCATGACGTCGTCATCCGTGATACCGGCATAGAGCTTGCGGAGCTGCCTGGCCGATGGCCGCTGGCACGCCGTCGCCAGCAAGCGTGCGACCTCAGTGGCGCGGTCAGTGCCATCGGCGGATCCATGGTGACCGATGACCCCATCCATAGCACCAGGCACCCACCGAAGCCGATCGGACATCACCTTGGCGTCATCCGGCAACCCCACCTCTGCCGGCAGCCGCCCGGACGGATCAAGATTCCGGCGAATGTGCTCGTAGAGCGCAACCCCGGCCATCACCACCGGCAGGTCAACCGACACAGACGTCACTCCCCGCATATCCACGACAACACGCCATGGACGATACAAGTCCCGAACCTTGGCGTTAAACCAAATACCCCAGCCCGCAGCGTTACCGACGTCATCCTCAACTCGGCATGAGCGGGCGGTCTAACGAACGCGCGCTTCGTGGTAAGAGGGGATGTTCGTGGAATCATGATCGCGGCAGCAGGCTTGCCGTGGTCTACTCCACTCTGTGGGTGGAACCGTGTTGTGTGTCTTGAGCCCGTACACCGCCAAGCGTGTCGAGCCGGTCGTGGTGGCGGAGATGACCGTCGAAGGCTTGAACCAAAGTTCCCTCCACCCGGAGTTCTGGCACTCCTCCGACGGGCTGCCTTACGGCTACTCGCTCAACGCACCGGACAGTGAGACGGACCCGGCCGAACTCCGACTCCTTGAGCAGGCAGACGGCAGGGCAATGCGCTGCGACATCATGTTGCACATCTTCGTCAGCGACCTCGCTGGCCGACCTGTGCTGGGCAAACTGGCGCAGCGTATTGCGGAACGAACCCAGGGCTGGGTGTTCGTCGAGTTCCAGGCTCCACCTTCAGCGAGCCTGCTCGGCCAGCTGGAGAATGCAGGCCGTTGTATCCGCGTCAACGACTACGTCTACCTTGACTCATCGGCGATGGCAGCGTGGAACGCCCACCCGGACTTCCACGTCCTTAAGTAGACACCGGTCCCATCTTCGATTCAAAATGAAGTGCCCGATGAGAATATGAAATAAATTTGCCCCTACACGTCTGTAGGGTCTCATGGCCGGTGACATGTCGATCTTGGGTGACTGGCGGTTTCTCCACCGTCTCATGGCGATGTCGTCAAGATCAGTCTCAAACTCGTGGCATTTCCTCGGCGTACGACCGGAGCAAGGCCGCTGTCGGTCGGGCTATCCCCCGGGTGCTCTGCTGTCGGCGCCTCCGCCACTCACGCGCTTGAATATTTCCTGCACGGCTCGCGGCGACGTGCGTTGACGCGCCGATCGCGCCCGAGTCGCACCCAGTGACGAACGCTCCAGCAACCGCACCTTGTCGAGAGTCCGCTGGTATCGCTCGCGAGCCACCCGCCACGCGCGGGCGAGCTCGTCATCGGTTAGCTGCGGGACGTGAAGCACAACGGCTTCCGACTGGGCCGTGCACCTGACATGCGGCTCGACGACCCGACACGCGCTATGTGAGCATCCTCTGTCGAGAATCTCACCTTCTGGGGCTTCAGCGGCGAGCAGTAGTAGCCAGAGCTCGATCATGACTTGTCGTGGACGCCAGTCACTCTGCTCGTCGTGCTCCGCCGGGCAGCTGGTAGCGGGCATACCGCTCGCAAGGAGATACTTGGCAAGCCGCACCAGCTGGTGGAACCGATCACGGTGCGGTCGCCCGGCCGTCGTTGCGTGCGAACACCGGTCGACGGGCATGACATCGGCCTGCTCGTCATCGTGGAAGACCGGCATGACGTCGACCTGCTTATTGCGGAGCTGGACACGAACGCTGCGTGGCGCGTTGTCGACGAGGTCCTCGTGCACGTAGAGGTTCCGAATCCGCCGAAGAATCTCGCCGGTGTGCTCGCCACCGTCCTCGTCGAGGCTGACGAGTAAGTCGACGTCTTCCATCGGGCGCAGCTTCGTGCTTTGCCGGTAGGAGCCCATCAACCAAAGGTGGGCTGCCGTTTCAAAGTCCGTCGACGTGGGATCGGCGTCCTTGTCGGCGACGCGTTCGGCGAGCACCGTCGCGAGGTACCGCGCGTGCTCGCTCAGCCGCTCGTCCGCCGTGGTGTCATGCTCTCTCACGTGCCCACTCCTTCCTTGCGGCGCCGGGTGATCTCGTTGCGATAGCGGCGCAGCCGCTGCTCGACTGCGCCCGGTGTGGTGCCCAGCTGTCTGGCGGCCTCGACCAGCGTGCAACCGTGCAGGACGACGAGCTCCGCTACGTCACGGAGCGAGCCCTTCATCGCGGCCAATTCCGTGCGCACGAGGTCGCGGGCAGCCGCTACGTCGGCCGGGTCGGCGCAGATCCGCGGGTCGAGAACCTTCCTGGCTGCGGTGTCGAAGTCGAGCGCGTACTCGGTGTGGTCGTAGACGCGTTCCCGCTGCTGTTCACGTCGCCAGCGTCGCCACACACCTGGGAATACCGCTAGGCACGCACCGACAAAGTAGGTCGTCAGCGCCGCACCGCCCTCGATAGTCCAGCCCGTGCCGTCCAGGCCCTTCGTGCGAAACAGTTTGATTGCCTGCGCGATGGTCTCGTAGGCTAGCTCCTCGCGGAGCTCGTTGTCGCGGCGTAGCTCGTCCAGGTCTCGTTCGTCGTAAGTAACGGGGCGACCCCGTTGCGTGCTCTGTCCGAAGATCGTTCCTCTGCGCAGCCACGACAGCAGCGTGGGGAGCGCGTACGTCATCAGGTCCGCGATCAGCATGTCGTAATCGGCACCGGCGAACTCGGCGGCGACAATCTGGTTGTAGAAGGTGGCGTCCGCCTGGCGCTGGGCGAGGTTATCCGCAGCTCTGCGGATCTTCTCGGCCTCGGGACCGTGGCCAGCCATGGTCAGATTGTGGGCGAGTCCGACCAGCGCGTCCTGGTCCAGCACGGTCGGCGGCATGAACTGGTCGCGGAGGTCGACGGCGTCGCCACCGAACTGCCGATCTACTTCGGGTTGTAGGTTCGCGCTGACGGCAGCCTGAAGCGCGAAATGCGCTCCACCTGACTGCTGCAAATCCATGCGCTCCCACTCCCGGTTCTTTGCGCACCCTCAGTATCGATGGCCTGCGCCGCCGAAACTTCACAACGACACGAACTCTCGTATGTCGCCTCGAGCCGGGCAGCCTACGGATTCTTTCAAGATCTTTTCGGCGAAGGAAAACGTAGGGTGAGCTGTGGCTTTGGACCTACAGATCCGGCATAGCCGGGACGGTCCCGGTCACGATCACGACTAGGGGCAAGACCGATGTCGCGCACAACCAGCGGACCCGACGACCACTCCCCGCAGCCACTGCTCACCTTGCGTACCGCGCTCATTCTTCTGCTGGCGGTCCTAGCTGGCCTCGGTGCCGGAGCGCTTGGTCTGTGGGCCGGGCGGCACATCGCCGAAGCCCTGCTTCTCGGGCTGGGAGTGGCCGCCGGAGCGGCGGCCTTCTTCAACTGGCTCATCGGGCCGTGATGACGAACAGCGCCGAGGTGCAGGCGCCTGACGGTCCCGCTCCCCGGCGCAAGCCCCGTAGACGGACACGAACCGGCACCGAAGGGTGGTTCGACGCCGGCGCCATGAAGCTCCCTGCCGCAGGTGAGCACCGGACCACTGCAGGGCTACACCGCATGGCTGAAGCGCAGCCCGACTATTCGCGGCGCGTCGCCGAGTCCCACTCGAACAGCCCAGCGGCTGACAAGAATGATCAAACCCACTTTGATGGCACTCGTGCCAATCGGGTGTCAAGATCATCGGGAAGGTGCCAACGAAATTGGGACCCTTCAACGTCCGCCTGACTCGGTTGTCCATTAACGGAAATCGCGTGATGCTGTGGCGAGTCCGCGCAGATCGAGTGGTTCGAAGTGGTCGGCCGAGAGGCTGGTGACGCCGTGGTGGGATTGGACGACTCCGTGGACCAGGAGCGCGGGTGAGCTGCGCACGGTCTTATGTTCCCGGTGCCAGAGGCGCTGGGTGACCACGATGTTGAGCATTCCGGTTTCGTCTTCGAGGTTGAGGAAGGTGATGCCGCCGGCGGTGGCGGGGCGTTGGCGGTGGGTGACGGCTCCGGCGACCCAGATCGTGGCGCCGTTCCCGGCCCGGGTGACGGCGGCGGTGGTGAGCGCTCCGCGGCTGTCGAGGTATTCGCGCAGGTACTGCATGGGGTGTTCGTCCGGGGAGATGCCGGTGGCCCAGAGGTCGGCGGCGGTGATCTCGAAGGCGGTCATGCCGGGGAGGGCGGGGGCGTCGAGGCCGGAGGCGATGCCGGGCAGGTGGGTGTCGCGGCTGGCGGCGGCGGGTCCGGCGGCCCAGAGGGCCTGGCGCCGGTCGGGGCCGAGGGATTCCAGCGCGCCGGAGGTGGCGAGTGCCTGCATCGCGGGGGTGGTGAGGTCGGTGCGGTAGCCGAGATCGCCGAGGTCGGTGAAGGGGCCGTGCTGGTCGCGTTCGGCGATCAGGCGCGTGACGGCGTCGTCGCCGAGGTGGCGGATCCCGCCGAGCCCGAGCCGGATCGCGACCCCGCCAGTGCTGTCCGGGTCCGATTCGAGAGTCGGGTACGCCAGGGAGCGGTTGATGTCGGCCCGCCGGATCCGGACGCCGTGCTGGCGGGCGTCGG
Source organism: Amycolatopsis sp. TNS106 (assembly GCF_019330265.1). Taxonomy (NCBI): domain Bacteria; kingdom Bacillati; phylum Actinomycetota; class Actinomycetes; order Pseudonocardiales; family Pseudonocardiaceae; genus Amycolatopsis; species Amycolatopsis sp. TNS106. The sequence goes on from NZ_CP024972.1 coordinate 2,494,753, forward strand.
CGACCAGGGACTGCGGGCTGTAGAAGCCCATGGGCTGGGCGCGCAGCAGCCCGGCGGTGAACGCGGCCGGGTAATAGCACTTCACGTAGGCGGAGGCGTAGACCAGCAACGCGAAGCTCATGGAATGCGCCTCGGGGAAGCCGTACCCGCTGAACGCCTTGATCTGTTCGTAGATCGTGTCGGCGAGTTCGCCGGTGACCCCGTTGGCGGCGGCGCCGACGTAGAAGCGTTCCCTGAGCCGTTCCATCTTCGCCGCGGACCGTTTCGCGCCCATCGCGCGCCGCAGCTGGTCGGCCTCGGCCGCACTGAACGACCCGACGCTGGTGGCCATTTGCATCACCTGTTCCTGGAACAACGGAACGCCCAGGGTGCGGTCCAGCGGCCCGGCCAGCAGCGGATGCGCGTGCGACCACTGCTCTTCGCCGCGGCGGCGCCGCAGATACGGGTGCACCGATCCGCCCTGGATCGGGCCCGGTCGGATCAGCGCGACCTCAACGACCAGGTCGTAGAACTCGCGGGGCCGTAGCCGGGGCAGGGTGCCCAGCTGCGCGCGGCTCTCCACCTGGAACACCCCGATCGCGTCGGCGGCGCACAGCATGTCGTAGACCTTCGGGTCCGCGAGATCGAGCTGCCCGAGATCAATCGTGGTGTCGTGATGTTCGGCGACCAAGTCGAGCATGTAATGCAGCGCCGACAGCATCCCCAGCCCGAGCAGATCGATCTTCACCAGCCCCGCCGACGCGCAGCAATCCTTATCCCACTGCAAAATCGACCGGCCCTCCATACGAGCCCACTCGACCGGCACCACCTCCGACACCGGCGTCCGCGACAGCACCATGCCCCCAGAGTGGATCCCGAGATGCCGCGGGAACCCCTCGATCCGCGACGCAAGGCCAAGCACGTCACGAGGGATTCCGTGCCCGTCCTGCGCGGCGGTCGCGGCGACCCCGCCCCAACGGTCGGCGGCCTTGGCGAACGCGTCCTGCTGACCGGGGCTGTAGCCCAGAGCGCGGGCGGAGTCCCGGATCGCCGACGGCGCCCGATACGTGATCACATTCGCGACCTGCGCCGCGTTCCGCCGCCCGTGCGTGTCGTACACGTACTGGATGACCTCATCGCGCCGATCGGACTCGATGTCGACGTCGATGTCCGGATAGCCGTCCCGTTCCGGCGCGAGGAACCGCTCGAACAACAGGCCGTACCGCACGGCGTCGACGCTGGTGATCCGCAACGCGAAACACACCGCCGAGTTCGCCGCCGACCCCCGGCCCTGGCACAGGATCCCGGACTCCCGCGCGAACCGCACGATGTCCCACACAATCAGGAAATACCCCGGAAACCCCAGCTCGGTGATCACCCCGAGCTCGTAGTCCAGCTGCGCGTACGCCCGCGGCGCGTCGTCCCGGGGCCCATAGCGCTCCCGAGCGCCGGCGTAGGTCTGCTCGCGCAGGTAGGAGGCTTCGTCGTGCCCGTCCGGGACCGGGAACGGCGGCAACTCCGGCGCGACCAACGTGAGGTCGACCGCGCACTCCACCCCCAGCAGCGCCGCCCGCTGCACCGCACCCGGATAGCGGGCGAAGATCTCCGCCATCTCCTCCCCCGACCGCAGGAACTGCATCCCCGCCGCCGGCAACCAGCCCTGCATGTCCTCCATGCTCCGGCGCGCCCGGATCGCCGCGACCGCGTCCGCGTACACCGCGTCCTGCGGGGCCGCGTAGTGCGCATTCGTCGTCGCCACCGTCGCCAAGCCCAGCTCGGCCGCCATCCCCGCCAACAGGTCGTTGTGCGTCGAATCCAGCGGCAGGCTGTGATCGATCAGCTCGACCGCGACCGAGTCCCGCCCGAATCGATCCACCAGCACCCGCAACTCCTCGACGGCCGCCGACGGCCCGGACTCGATCAGCGCGCGCCGGACCGCGCCCTTACGGCACCCGGTGAGGACCTGCACATGCCCGCGCAGATCCTCCACCACCTGATCCAGCTCATACCGCGGGGCGCCCTTCTCCCCCGCCAGTTGCCCGGTCGAGATCGTCCGACACAACCCCTGATACCCCTCCAGACCGCGGGCGATCACCAGCAGATGCGTTCCCGCCGGATCCGGGACACCGTTCTGCGGCTCCGTCAGCCCCAGCGACAGCTCCGCACCGAACCCCGTCCGAACCCCGAGCTCCTTCGCGGCCTCGGCGAACCGCACCGCCCCATACAGGCCGTCATGATCGGTCAACGTGATCGCGTCCAGCCCCAGCCGCGCTGCCTCCTCCACCAGCTCCTCCGGATGGCTAACCCCGTCGAGGAAGCTGAAGTTCGAATGACAGTGCAGTTCGGCGTACGGGGTTCGGGTCAGCGCGCCACCACTGTCATCCGACCGCGGCGTCATCAGGTCCGGTGGCGGCCCCGCATACCCCTCACGCTTCCGCGACCACGCCGGCGCGTCATTGCCGTCCCCCGCCGGTGGACGGCCCGACGCGATCCGCTCCAGCTCCGACCAGTTCGCCGGACCACCACTCCACGCCATCGACCACTCCACGACACACCAGAGGAGCCGTGGGGAAGACAGCACCAACATCGAACGTCTGTGCGATCGTCCGTTCTACCTGCGACTTTGTCAAATCTGGAACGAGCATGTGACTGTGAGACGTATCTGTCACCTATGAATCGCAACTGTCACCAGCGCCGACGGGTGAACTGTTGCGGAGCTACGTTCTACGGCTTGCTCCGGGACAGGTCCCGGTTCGCGCGGCCTGCTCGGCTCCTCATCACGCGGACCACGCAGGCGAGCACGCTGAGAACGAACACCACGAACGCGATGAACACGATGTGGGGAAATAGATCGCGAGGCGAGATAGAAAAAGGCAGCGCTGGGCCGGGCCCGACGTCGTCAATACTGCCCACCTTGCTGATTCCCCAGAGTACCCAGACATAGAGTCCGGGGAGCCAGAGAACGGCGCCGCCTGTTGCAAGAGTCATCCCGAGGTCGCGCAGCGCCGTACGCGGCCGCAGGTTCCGTTGGATGGGTGAACCGCGGCCGCGTCGGTGCTCACGGTTTTGGTCGATGCCCAGCAAGAAAGTTCCGACAGTCGCAGCGAGGACCCCCAGCGCGAGCACGTAGTAGATGTTGATGAACGGGTAACTGTTGATGAACGGGTAACTCACGCGCTTGAGTGTCGCATGTCTCCTGCTTGTTGAATGTGGATTCGGCCTGGTCGGACACCACCGCCGCGGGGCAATCTGATATGAAAGCCGAGTCCTCACCCGCTGGGCAGCGCCTCGGCGGGGAGTGTGCGTTCGAGCCGCTGGTGACAAATAGCTCTCACATTTGATGACAGATACCGCACACAACGAGCGGCGAAGCTCAGGTGAGAAGCGTTGCCTGGTGACAGATACGGCTCACAGTCACAGAGCAGAGTTGCAGCAGTCACAACAGGCGGAAGGTTTGCGGATCCCACCGGTCGCCTCGATGCCCTGCGTTCCCATACTCTGTCGCTGTGTTACGTCCGCAGACGTTGTGTCTAACGTTCGATGTGTGCTGAGCCGTTTTGGTCTTCAGCTGAAGGCCAGGCGATCGCCTGGCGGTACCGACACCTGCGCACTCGGCGACTGTACCTGCCGGGCGAGCCACTCAAGCACGGCAACAGGGCGGATAAGAGCCGGCGGGCCGACGATTTCGCTCAGGGCGTCGCTCAGCTCACAAAGGTCCGACAGGGGGCTCTGACCGGACCGGTCGCGCTGGATCTAGACTTCCACACATCGGCGGACCAGCCACCTCACCTTTATCACCTGGCGAAGCGGTATCTGGACCTACTGGGCGCTGCACCGCCGCAGGCACCGGCAGGCGGGCGCCGTCACTTGCTCTACCGCGATGACCGTCAGGTTCGTTTGCTGCATGTGCGCACCTGGCAGCCCCTCGGGCAGGCACCACCAGACGGTGTACAACCGAACACCGCCGTTCTGGCGAGACCACTGCGAGATGTTGTTGCCGACCTGGAGCTCGCCAACGCCCTACGCGATCTCGTTGACGACCACGAAGAGGAGTCACCCTTTCACGTACCCGAGGTGCCGGACGTCGACCTTACTCCTACGTTCGACCTCAGGATGGCCTCCGGACCGGCAGAGCGGCAGAGGTGGTCCGACTTGAACATGTGGTTGCAGCTGCATGACCGATCCCGGGTCCAGGAAGCTCTCCTCTCGGCGAATGACGCGTTGGTCGCTTCTGTGTTGAGCCGCAGCACCACATTGATCAACCACAACCGCAGACCAGGCAACTCGAGCGACCTCTTCGAGAGCATTGCCGAGTCAGATCGGCACGTGTTGCTGTCCAACGTGTTGCATATTCCCTTGCCTTCATTGCCAACTGCCAAGGGCGAGCGGCAAGGGTTCCGCGATGGCTTGCGTGAGCAGTTGAACCAGTGGACCCGTCAGTGGCCGGTGTTTAACCCTCTTCTCGTGCCCGTGAAAGCCATTCTGCTGGTTGTAGCACCACCAAACGGCAAGGACCTTGATAACCTGGTACGCGACGATGTTCTTCCCGCCGTGCACGAGGTACTCGCTCCACAGCTGGCCCCTTGGATAACGCGATTTCCTCAGCTCACTCACGCCCAACAAGCAGAATGGCGACCACAGGAGCGTCAGCTGAGGCAGCTTCAGCAGAGCAGTGTGAACGCCTATGAGGTCGTCCAGCTCACCAGAATTCCCACTGACCCGCCGAACGGGTTTCTTCGGCTCGTGCTCGGGAGCGGAAATACCTTCGGTAGCACCTGGTCGCGGCTCGCAGGCTTTGTTGAGACTCACGTAGAACGCGCGTGAGCACGCCAGCCAACGAGGGAAGCGAACACGTCGACGTCCGCCCGCGCCACCTTTGCGCCCATGAGATGGACCACCCGTGGCCGCAGCAACCACCGCGGTTCTCACACCGCCTCCTACGCTGTGTACCCGTGCGCAGGCGAGCCGGGTGCGCTGATGTCGACCGTGTTCGCCGGGCATCACCGTGTGTGCGAGGCGAGCATCAAAGGCGAACAGGAATCGGCGTGAGTCCTTCAATGCAACCGGATCTTGTCGAATGGCCAGGCGTGGTGGGGTATGGCAGGCGGACCGCCCTCGGTGCGCTTGGCGTCCGGTTCGATCGTCTCGGGCCAGGTGTGTTGGTCGAGACTGTAGGAGATCTCCGGCTGCGGGCCGGTAGTGACCGGTGCGCCGTGCAGGTCCAGGCGGGGCGTGGACAGGGTCACCGAGTAGGCCGGGAGCAACGTGACGGGGTCAAGGAGGTATCGCTTCTTGAACCCCTGGTGGACGCCGATGTTGATGCTATAAGGCTGGTCGAAAGGGCTCTTTCCCGTTTGGGCGAAAGCGGCGTTGAGGAACGCCGCTCCCTTCCTGTCGTCCATGCCATCTGATTGAGGCACCAAGGTCACGTCGAGCTGGATGTATCTCTTGCCGTCCGTACTCGCAACGGCTTGAGGGCGGTCGACCTGGATAAGATCCGTTACCTGGTCGAGGTACGAGATGAACTTGTCGGCCCCCTCGGGCGAAAGCCCGTAGGGCGCCAGGCCATCGGTGACGTGGTTGTTGGCCACGAGTTTGCCCGGCTTCATCCGAAGCGGACAGTTACTCGTCGGAGGGTTCTCCACGACCTTCCACGTGGCTTCACGATCGCCGGATCGGTTCTGCTGAAAAGTGCCCTCGCGCGCCGCCCCGGTCGGGGAGCCGACGCAGCGGAAAATGACGTAGGTGTCGATCGTGTTGTCGCCATTGATCTTGACGTCATCCCGGGTGAACTCCCTGGTGCGCCAGTCGATCGCCGAGCGGATCGAGGTGTGCGCCGCGGGGTAGGACTGCTCGTACTCGTTGATCGAACCGTACCAGCGGCTGATCGAGTCGGTCACCGGGCGCTGGGCCTGCCGCTTGAGCGTGACCCACAGCAGCGTCCGGGGATCCACTCCGCCGAGCTGCTGATTGGTCAGTGCCGTACCGGGCTGCACGCCGGGCAGGTCCATCGGGTACTGACGGGATTCGCGAGCGGGCACGTTGACGGCGTACCTGATGGGATCGGTCACCGAACCCGAGCCAAGATCTGCCTCCGCCGGCGTCAGATCACGTGCCGACGGGGACATCCAGGAGCGCACGATGGCTGTACCGACGAATCCGAGAACGGCGACCAGAACGAGCACCAGTGTGACTTTCAGGCCACGTCGTGGTTTCCTCGGCGGCATCGGCGTTTGCGCCCCAGGAAAATGCGGAGTCGGAGGCGGGGGCATCGCTCCGGCGGGCGGGAACGACGACTGCGTAGATCTGGGGCGGGGCGTGAAACCATGGTGCTGCTGATTCGGCGGCCCGTAGGGTCCCTCCGGCGGTGGAAAGCGCCCATTCATTCCTTCATCCTCCCTGTGGAACGATCTTGTAGATCGACCTTGATTCAGCCTTGTGATGCCTATGTCGAGGCATCACATTCCCTGCATGGCCAGTCAGGCCCGCGATCCAGCCCGCACAGCGCGCGCCTGCTGCTGGCGCGGTGGCCTCCAGCCTGTCGCGGCGCTCTACGATCGAATTGGTAGTGCACCGACAGGGGAGGATCGACATGGCCGTGCCCGGCCACGACATTGTTCAGTTCGACACCACGTTCCTGAAGGACCCGGACGCGGCTTACGCCGCGCTGCGAACCGAGCAGTCTGTGCACCGTGCGGTATTGCCGGACGGTGCCCGGGTATGGCTCGTGACGCGGTACGACGACGTCCGCGCCGCGCTCGCGGACCCGCGGCTGTCGCTGGACAAGCGAAATGCGGGCACCGGCTATCGAGGTTTCGACCTGCCGCCGGAACTGGACGCGAACCTGCTCAACATGGACGCGCCCGACCACAGTCGCCTGCGGCCGATCCTCGGACGCGGCTTCACCCGAACCCGTGTCGAAGGCATGCGTCCCCGGATTCAGGAGATCGCCGACGGCCTGCTCGCCACCCTCCCCGACTTCGGCGAGGTGGACCTGATCGAGGCGTTCGCCGCGCCGCTGCCGATCACCGTGATCTGCGAACTGCTCGGAATTCCTTCCGCGGACCGTCCCGATTTCCGCTCCTGGACCGATCGGATGCTCGCCCCCACCAGCGCCGCCGACGTCGGCCTCGCGGTGAAATCGCTGTGGCGGTACCTGCTGGGGCTCGCGGCGGCGAAACGCGCGGACCCGGGTGAGGACCTCATCAGCGCGTTGATCGACGAACGCGACGTCGAAGGCCGGATGTCCGAGGCAGAGCTGATCAGTGCGCTGTTTCTCATCCTCGGGGCAGGCTACGAGAACGTGGTGCACCAGATCGGCAACAGCCTCGCCGCGTTGCTGTCCCGGCCGCAGCTTCTTGCTCGGCTGCGCGACGAGCGTGCGCTGCTGCCATCCACGGTGGAGGAATTGGTGCGGTTCTGCTCTCCTGCACAGCTCGCCATTCGCCGCTTCCCCACCGCCAATGTCACCATCGGCGGGGTCACGATTCCCGCCGGCGACACGGTGATGCTGTCCTTGGCGTCCGCCGACCGCGATCCGGATCGCTTCGCCGACCCGAACGTCCTCGATCCGCGCCGCGAGGACAACCCGCACCTCGGATTCGGGCATGGACCGCACTACTGCATCGGCGCGCCACTGGCACGGATCGAGATCGAGGTCGGCCTGACCGCACTGCTCGACCGGTACTCCGAACTGACCTTGGCGCTCCCCCACGACCACTTGCGATGGCGACTGTCGTTCCGTAACCGGGGCCTGCTCAACCTTCCCGTTCACGTCAGCTAGGTCAGCCCTGCGCAACCGCGTACCCGGAGGACAACGTCGCCGGTCGCGTGGCAGCGACGACAGGTCGTGAACACGGCACCGCGTTGCGATGCCTTGTTGTGCCCACGCGCTGGATGTCGTGAGCAGCTGGACACGCGAGTCGCGACCGGCCGGAGCGATGGTCATGACCGACAGGAGGCGACCGCGGCAGCGGCGTGCGCGGCGATCGGACGCAACGAGCGGCGCACGAAGCGGACGGTGCGGCTAAACCGGAACGCCACCGCGACTGCCGCGAGGTGGCGGGCTTCGTCGAACGGCGTGGCCACGATCCGATCGTGGTCGACGTAGTCGACCGTCGGGGATTCCGCGGTTGGATACCGCCGCCGTACGCCGAAGGCGTCCAGCCCCGTGGCCAAGGTCGCAGCCTCGATCAATGCGAGGCTGTGTTCGTGTGTGGGTTCCCGTCGTATTCGGGCTGCAGCCATGAACTGGGCGTCCGGATGGACGTAGGGCGCCAGCAGGAGCTGGATGTCCCGGATCTCGATCACCCGTCGGTACAGCATCGTTGTCCGGCCACAGTAGGCAACGTCGACGACGACCTCCGGGAAGGCACGGACCAGGGGACGCCACAGCAGACTGACCATGGCCAGCGCGAGCATGACCCGAACATGGGCAACTGGTCGCAGCAGAACCCGTCCAGTCCGGGTCCGCAGCAGCGGTGGCATCCACTCGGGGAAGGACACACCGGCCGCCACGAGAATTGCGCACAACCCCGGTAGCACGGTGTGGCAAGCCGCCGGCGTCGCGATCGGCCAGCTGGTGTGACGAGCGAGAACGTCCGCCAGCTGCGTCAGCAACCACAGGTAACCGCAGCAGAGACCGCCCTGCACCATCCTGAATCCTGTTCGGGCGACGATCGTGGTCGATGGTGCGTGGAAGTAACGATGCCCCAGCAAATGGAAGGTCACCATGCTCCAGATCAGATATCCCGCATAGATCGCCAGGTAGAGGGTGATCAGCGGGTCGTGTCCATACGTTGAGACGAAGGAGCTGGTCTGTGCTGTATTCGCGGCGTCGAGCAGAACCGCCATCACCACGGCACCGATGACGAACACAGCCCCGTGGCGGAAGAGGCGGCGCCGCGGGTGGGGGTCTCGGTCGGGAGCTGCCGTCGACAGGGCGAGGATGCAGTAGGCGGCTCCCATCGCCAGGAGGTCCGCGCCGAGACGTCCCAGGTTCGGCATGGCCGCGCAAAGCCCGATAGCCTGCATGGATGCGGGCGCGGCGAGCACCAAGGCGGCAGCCAAGAGGAGCAGGCCGGTGATCAGGAACCGCCGGGCTCGTGTCCAAGGACGTCCGGAGTCGCGGGTGGCCAGAAACTTGGTCATAGCGGCGGCGATCGTGAGTAGCGCCGCGGCGTAGCTCAGCCAGCTAGTCACCCGTGGTCTCGCAGAGACTTCCAGAATTCATCATGTTCTCCCATCCCCATCGAGAATTCTGGCGTCACGGTGCGTGGCAGTGCTAGTACCTGCTGTTTCAAGTTCGATGTAACAGCTGCGGAGGCTACCGGCGGGTACTGTCGGCGTCGTTCTCCTGCGTCGTCGCAGGTGCAGTCGGGTGTCGACGTTGTCAATATCGGCTTTGCCCGGTAACGATGTATGGCACGATCATGAGAGTGCAACGGGGTGGAAGAGGGGCGGAATGCCGAGGAAGTCCGGCGGCTCGAACTCTGAGCCGCCTACGGCCATTAAGCAGTTCGGGGATGCGCTCAGAAGCTGGCGGGAACTGCGTGGTCTGACGCTGCGCGATTTGGACAAACTCGGCGTCGGCTACAGCTACAGCATGCTCAGCAGGATGGAGAACGGCAGGCTACCGCCGACGATGGAGGGCGCAGCGCTCCTCGATAAGGTCCTGGAGGCTGGCGGAACCCTTATTCTCCTGGCGGCGGCCGCTAGGGCGGAGCCGTATGCCGGGCTACCTCCGGCGACTCCGCATTTCGTTGGTCGCGAAGACGCACTCTCAGAGCTGACCTCCGAGTTGATCGATAGGGCTCGCTCGGACCGGTCGACCGTCGCCTTCGTGAAGGGACCTCCGGGGGTCGGTAAGACCGCGTTGCTACGCCGGTGGGCCAATACCCACCAAGAGAGGTTTGACCTGGTCTTATACGCCGACCTGCATGGTTTTGGTCCACGCTCTCCCGCGCAGACCGGGGACATCCTGGAGGCACTGTTACGTGGGCTGGGCGTCGACGACACTGCGCTCCCCGGCGCTGACAATCTTCGCCTGGCGTTGCTTCAGGGACGGCTGCGAGCGTTGGATGCTCAGCCCGTGCCCAAGCGAGTTCTTATTGTGCTGGACAACGCGAAGAACTCCCGCCAGGTCAGCGAGGTCCTTCCTGGTTCCCGTAACGCCTCGGTGCTGGTGGCCAGCCGGGTATGGCTGTCAGGCCTGGCAATGTCGTCGAAAGCGGAGGGGATTGACCTCGGTTCAATGGGCAAGTCCGACGCGATCATGTTGATCCGCAGCTTCGTCGGTGACGAGCGTGTTGATGCCGAACCTGACGCGGCCGCTCGCCTGGCGAATCTGTGCGGCATGCTTCCGCTGGCCTTGACCATTGCCGCCGAGCAGGTCGCGTCGAACGAGGCCCTGACGATCAGCCAGCATGTGGACAACCTGGCCAACCGCGCTCTGGAATTGCAGGTTGAAGACGACGTCGACAGCGGCGTCCGGGCGGCGTTCAACTATTCGTATAGCCGCCTCAACGGCGCACAGGCCCAGGCGTTCCGACTCTGTGGGCTTCATCCGGGCCAGCAGTTCAGTGCGGCATCCGTCGGCGCGCTACTCGGCGTTGCCGCGGACGAGGCGAATCGCTTGCTGGAACAGCTGGTGCAGTTCTCTCTACTGGAGCAGGTCGCGCTGCATACCTTCCGGCTGCACGATCTGTTGAGGGTCTTCGCGGCCGAGGAAGCGGCCCGATCCGAGTGGACCGACGAGCGGGAAGCCGCCGTTGACCGAGTGGTGCAGTGGTATCTCTATGCGGCCAACGCCGCGTCCTGGCGTATCACCCCCAAGCGGCCGGATCATCACATTCACCTTCCGCCACCGCCGGAGGGACTGAAACCGCCGGTGTTCGACTCGTTCGACGAGGCTTACAAGTGGTCGCAGCAAGAGCTGCCGACGATCGCGGGCATAGCGGAGCTGGCTTACAGGAACGGCTTGTTGTTCCCCGCGTGGCGGATTCCCGTGGAGTTCTTCGAGTTCTACATCCACCACAGGCCGGTCGCGGCATGGATTGAGGGTCACGTGGTGGCCTACGAGGCCGCCGAGAAGTCGGGTGACCCGCTTCGGATCGCGCAAGCCGCCGAAGAGCTCGCCGAAGGCTACATCCGCCGCGGTGGCGCGGAGGATCTCGACCGCGCCTGGACGCTTAATGAACGTGCCATCCAGGTGTGTGAGGGCTTGGAACCGAACCGGTTCGTCGCATTTGCCTATGTCGAGATGGGAAACATTCAGTTCGAGCGGGGCGACTACGCCGACTCCGCGCGGCTATGCGAGTACGCGGTCCGTACGGCTCAGGCCGCCGGCGCGGTCATCGGCGAGACCCTCTCACGAACTCACCTGGGTGCAGCTTGTCGCGAGCTCGGGCAGTTCGATCGCGCGATAGAACACGGCTCCCGGGCCGTCGAGATGCTGGTCGAGACCGACGATCAACACGGGGTGGCGTTCGGGGCTGTGCCGCTGGCCCGAACCCACCGGGCCGCGGGGAACCTCGACCTCGCCCTGCGGTACTGCGAACAGGCACAAGCGGGCTATACCGCGACCAGCGACCCGCAGGGATCCGCGGAAGCGCTGGGAGAGAAAGCTCTCGTGCTCGCCCAGCTCGGCGAGCACGAGGCGGCCTCTGCCGCCTTTCGCAGCGCGCTGTTCCGGCTCCGGGAACTGGATCTCCGCAAAGCCACCGTGCTCGAGGCGGACTGGCACACGCTGACAGCCGGGTGTGGCTGAACCTCACGACGGGTCCGGCTTCAGCGCGGTGAAGTAAATTTGTGGCTCGGCGCCAGCTTGGTCGCTTGCCGGTTCGAACTCCACGAAGGTCTCGCGCACGACTCGCAGCCCTGTGCTCTCGATCCGTTGCCGCAACACCGGCGTCGGATAGCTGTAGGTCTGTACCCAGTGCCCCATCCACTCGCCGACCTTGCCGGGGTTGTCCCGGGGAACCGTCGCCAGGACGAGGTAGCCGCCGGGGGTGAGCCACTGTGCGAACCGGGAGATCATCGCGTCCTGGTCCACTCGTGGCAGCTGCAGCATCGAGAAGAACACGAGGACCGCGTCCCATGCCTCGTCGAAGTCCAGATCGCGCATGTCCTTCAGTTCGAATTTCGCCGTGGGTACCCGGGACCGCGAGAGCTTGATCATTTCCTCCGACACGTCGTAGCCGGTGACGTCATGTCCGGCGTCTGCGCAGGTCAGTGCCAGAGCGCCGGTCCCGGATCCGATGTCGAGAATCTTCGCCCGCCGCGGCAGCAACGGCAGCAGGTGCTCCAAGGTGGCGCACAAGGCGGGCTGGCCCCCGAATGCGTCCTCATACGCGGCGCCTAGGGCGTTGTAGAGCTGCGCCGCAGTTTTAGGAGTTCGGTCTGCCATGAGGGGAACCTTTCGGATGGGGACGAGAATCCTGCGTGTCCGATGGGAGGACATCGGCACCGGGTGTGACGGGCGAGGAGGTCGGGATGGGGCCGTCGCTGATCCTCCTGGTGTCTCGGCGGGTCTGCCGGGCGGCATGGACACACAGCACGATCAGCGCGGCGAGGTACGGCAGTGCGTGGTAAGCCTCGGTGGGGAGACCGAGATCGCGGGTCTGTGCCAATAGCCCCAGTCCGTCCATGACCGCGAACAGCGCGGCACCGGCCGCCACACCACTGGCTGTCTGGCGTCCGATGATGACGACCGCGAGTACCAAAAACCCTCGCCCACCGGTCATGAGCGGGGTGAAGGTTCCGATGGTGGTAAGGGTCAGAGTCGCCCCGGCGACCCCGGCTAGCCCACCGGCTATCAGCGCCGCCACCAGCCGGTAGCGGCCGACCGCGATGCCACGCTGCACTGCCGTCTCGCGATCGGCGGCCGCCCGCATCCGCAGTCCGGCGCGGGTGAACCGAAGCGCCCATGCCGCCACGAGCGCCACGGCGACCGCCAGCCACAGCCCCACGCTCAGCGTCCGCAACGGCGGCCCCACCACCGGCAGTTCGGCCAGGCCCGGCACCGTGACCGTCGGCAGCAGCGGCCCGGAGATGTTCGTTTGGCCCGCCGGGGCGATGACCTCGAACGCGTAGGTCGAGGCTCCGGCTCCGACGATCGAGATCGCGATGCCGGTCAAGACGACATCCAGCCCGAGAGCCACACTGACCGCGTACACGAGCCCCCCTGCGACACCGACGGCGAGCCCGGTCAGCAACCCGACCCACGGCCCAGCGGCGACCGAGCCGAGCACGCCCGCCAGAGCCCCGACCAGCATGATCCCGTCGAGGCCGAGGTTGAACCCGGCCCCGCTGCGTTCGAGGACCATCTCGCCGATCCCGGCCAGGATCAAGGGTGCGGCCGCGATGAACGCCGCGCCAAGTAGCAGCGTGAGGAACTCAGTCATCGGCGGACCTCCGGCGTGCCCGATACCGCTGTGTCACCGCGAGCGCCAGTGCCACCGCGAGCAGCAAGACACCTTGCGTCACCTGCCCGATCGAGGACGGCGTCGTCGGAGAGTACAGCTGAATCCCGCTGGCCCCGGTGGTCAGCGACGCCATGATCAGCCCGGCGGCGACGATCGGGATCGGGCGGCTGGCGCCGATTACCGCCACGACCAGGCCGGTGAACCCGATGCCGCCGGCGACCCCGGGGGTGAGGTTGCCGTCGACTCCGGCGATCTGTATCCAGCCCGCGAGTCCGGCGGCCGCGCCGGACACCGCGCCGGCGCCCAAGATCGCCTGCGCGGGCGTCAGCTCCAGCCGCCCGGCGAGCCAGCGGTTCTCGGCGAAAACGTCGAGAACCCGTGCCGTTCGGGTGCGATGCCACCAGACACCGGCACCAACCAGCAGAGCTACCAGGATGATGCCGGCCGTGAGCCTGCCCGCTGTGGGCAGCAGCGGAATCTGCGACGGCTCGGGCAAGGCGGCACTGCGCGGTGTCGAGTGGCCTTCGGGATCACGCATCACCGTGCGCAGCAGGTAGGTCAGCAGGTACACGGCGAGGTAGTTGGCCATTAACGCGGTGAGGATCTCGCTGACCCGCCAGCGCAGCAACGGGATCGCGGGGATCATTGCCCATGCCGCGCCGCCGAGCGCGCCCGCCAGCGCGCCGACCGGTAACGCCAGCACCATCGGCAGGCTTCCCAGGGGTGACAGCGCGATCGCGGTCGACGCGATAGCCCCGGCGATCACCTGTCCTTCGGCGCCGACAACGATGACACCGGCCCGCAGCGCGGGTGTCGCGCCGAGCGCGATCAGGATCAGCGGTGCTGCGTAGGCGACGGTCTGACTGATCGCGTACGGGGTGCCGACCGCGCCGTAGGCCCAGCCGGACATCGTTACGGCGAGGTCGCCACCGGTGGCTGCGAGAATTCCTGCCACCACCGTGAACCCGCCGATCACGCACGCCGCGCCGATGGCGTAGAGCCGGCCCCGGCCGCTCGCCGGCACACGCAACCGCGTCATTGCCGGCCGTCCTCGTCCGGCCGGGCATCGACCAGGCGGTGAACGGCGTGGTCGTACTCGGCCGCGGTGTACACACCGATGATGCGGCCATCGCGCAGAACCAGGACCCGGTCGGCGAGCGCACGGGCCTCCTCATGGTCGGCGGAGATGAGCAGCACCGCGGTGCCCGCGTCTGCCGTGTCGAGAATGAGGTCCCGGATTCGCTGTGTGGCACGCAGATCCAGGCCTTGGGTGGGGGCGTGCACGACCGCGACAGCGGGCGCCGTGTCGAGTTCTCGGCCCATCACCAGTTTCTGGGCGTTGCCGCCTGACAGGGCGCCAGCGGGCAGGTCCGGGTTCGGCGGGCGGACGTCGAAGCGGACGAGCAGGTGGCGTGCGAAGGTGTCGACGACGTCTTCGCGCAGGACGCCGAAGCGGGTGAAGCGCTTATCTCGCAGTCGCGGCAGGACCGCCGACCATTTCAGCGGCAGACTCGGTAGCAGCGCTTCGGCGCGTTGCTCGGGAATGTAGGCGACTGTCCCGGTGACTCGGCGAGTCCCGCGCTCGGGCGGCACGATGCCGGCAGCGGCCTCGGCGAGTGCCCGCTGGCCGCTGCCTGCGGTGCCGATGACGGCCACGATCTCGCGGGGCCGCACCCGCACGGTGATGTTCCGCACCGGCGCCAGGTCGTTGGCCGCTGCCCATAGTCCCTCGAGGACCAGGGCGGGCTCGGTGCTCTGGTCGATCGGTGCCCGCGATGGCGGCGTGCTGGCCTGAAGTTCGCCGACCATGGCCCGCGCGAGGGTTTCGTCGTCGACGTCAGCGACCTTTCCGGTCCAGGACACGGTGCCATGGGACAGCACGGTGGCGGCGTCGGCGACCGCACGGACCTCGGCCAGCCGATGGGTGATCAGGACGACCGTGATCCCGTCCTCGGCGAATGCCCGCAGGATGACGTGCAGCCCATGGATTTCGTCGGCGTCGAGGACGGAGGTCGGTTCGTCCAGCAGCAGGATCCGGGCTCCTTGCGCGACCGTGAGCGCGAGCTCGCCGAGCTGTTGCTGCGCCCGGCCCAGCCGCCGCACCGGTGTGGTGAGGTCTATTGCCACTCCGACGGAGGCAGCCGCGCTTTCCAGTTTCTCGCGGAGAGCTCGGCGCCGGACCAGCTGGCGTGGCTGAGTCGACGCGAGGTTCTCCAGCAGAGTCAGCTCGCCGATCAGGCTGCCAGTTTGCGGGATCAGTCCGATTCCTCGCCCGAGGGCCGAGTCTCGTGTCCGTAGCCGGACCGGGTTCCCGGCCATTTCCACGGTGCCGGTGTCAGGCTGGTCGAGACCGGCCAGGATCTTGATCGCGGTGGACTTGCCCGCTCCGTTCTCTCCGAGCACGGCGTGCACCCCAGGCCCGAAGTCCAGGTCCACCCCCAGCAGAGCCTGGACGGTACCGAACCTGCGGGACACGCCGCGCAGGGAAAGAACCGGATTCACGACCCGATCTTGATCTTGCCGTCGGCGATCTGCTGGGCGAGATCCTGCGCCCGGGCCTGGAGGTCGGCCGGAAGCGCCGGCGTCGCCTGGACCTTCGTGATGTTGTCCAAGACCAGTGAGCGGTTCGCGATCGAGCTCGTCGAGGTCTGATTTCCGAAGCTGCCGTCCTTGACCCGGTCGATGATCTTGCGCATCAACGCGGACATGTCCAGCCTCACCCTGCCGATGTTGACACGCGGTGTCTCCGGGCTGGCGGTGGGCGCAATGCCAATCGTGGCCACGTTTCCGGCCTTCACGGCGGCCGAGACAATGCCCGGCGTGAAGCCTTCGGCGTTAGTGGCGATCATGCGCACGCCGCTCCCGATCTGCGTGGTCGCAGCTTGATTCGCCAACAGGGTGTCCTTCCAGCTGCCGATGAACGTCGGCTCGCGAATCTCGGCGTCCGGCCGGACGGCTTTCACACCCAGTGCGAAACCTTGCCACTTCTTCTTCTGCGCGGGCAGCGGCTCACCGTCGATGATGCCGATCGGCGACAGTTGTGCTTGTGCCGTGATCCACCCCAGCAGATAGCCGTAGGAGAGGTTGTCGTAAGTCCAGTTCTCCACGTTCGCGGACGGCTTCTGCTTGTCACTCGAGTCGCCGGTGATCAAGAACTTGGTCTTGGCGTACCGCGGGTCCGTGCTGAGCCTGTACAGCGAAGCCGAGAAGGTAGCCGACCAGCCGATCACCAAGTCGTACCCCTCCTCGGCGAACTGCTGGAAATAGGCCTCTGCCTGGCGCAGGTCGGCTCCCTGCCGAACTTGCGTGGTGATCTTGCCTTCCTTCGTCAGGACGTCTAGCGGCTCGGCCCCCGACTGGTTGAAGCCGCCATCGTTTGCCTGACCTCCCAGAATAAGCGCGACACGCGTAGTGCCGGTGCCTGCCGCCGAGCCCGAAGGGCCACATCCGGTGGCCGATGCCACCACGAGAAGTACCCCCACGACAGCTGTCGCTGCTTTCAAGCGCATGTCTTTTCTGCTCCCCACTGAGTGCTCACCAAACTGTGCCATCTCTGGCCGTGTTTCACGGAAACCCGAAACAACCGCCGCAGGCGTACACCGCAGCGGCCTTCGGACAACGTTCGGGACGATGACGCTTAAGAGGCGTCAGAAAACGGGCTGCTCGCTGGCCCGCACTGGAACATCGAACAGCGCCCGCAGCCCGGAGGGGAATTCCTCGTCGACCCGCTGGTGAGGAACTTGGGCACGCAACTTGGCCTGCGCCATCGTCGCGAAGTATTCGGCCTCGTGCTCCTGTGTGTCCTCGTAGGTTGTGCGTGCGCGAAGTCTCGCGACCAGATCCGGATGGAGGTCGGGGATCAGCTGCCGGACTGCGCGTTCAAACTCATGGTTGCGCGGCGGTTCCGGGGCGTCAGCATTCGACAGGTGCAGCAGCACGTGGGCCAGTTCGTGGTGGGTGATGTGCGTGCGGTGCAGCGTCGAGGTGTTGCGCGGGCAGAGAATCGTGTAGGTGGTGGCTGTTTCCAGCACCATGCCGAATGGCATCGGGCCAGACAGCTTGGCGGGCTGGACGATGACCCTCCGGCCGGTCTTCGCGCTGGTCGCATCCAGCAGATCCTGGGTGGTGAACCGGTCGGGCAGGTTCAGCGATCCCAGCGCCGCATGGCATTTCGCCTCGATGCGTCGCGTCTCGGCATTCACTACAGCAACCTCCCCATTGCCATAGACGGCTCCCCCCGCGTGCGTGGTGGCTACGTGAGAGAAACGCCGTTGATGAGCGAGTCCTGCTCTCGGTTGACGCTTGCGGCCCTGTCCGCGATGTGACGCCCCGTGAAGAGTTCCCGCGTTTTCCGTTATGTTGGGCGACGATAGCCCGGACAGGTCGTATTGTGCAACGAACTGCCGATTGTGCAGTACACTGCACATCCCGATGGGGGGAGTGATCGCGATGTCCGAATCAGCACCAGATGCGCTGCTCGAGACGGTGAAATCCGACGTCGGCCGCCGGTTGAAGTACGCCCGGACACATCACCCGAATGGCCGCCTCCGGACCCAGGCCGCGCTCTCCGAAGCGACAGGTGTGTCGAGGCGCGCGCTCGGCGAAATCGAGGCGGGGACCGCCAACCCGAGCCTGGACACCCTGGTCAAGCTCACCGCCGGACTCGGTGTCGAACGCGTGGCCTATCTTCTCGATGAAGGGGTGTTCGACCAGGTCAACAGCGAGTTCGACGCCGTCAGGCAGAATCTCGAGGCCAAGGAAGAACTGGGCGTGTCCTCAGTCGTGTTTCGAGCGGATTCGGAGCCCCCGTCCCCACAGGACATGGGCGGCATTTTGCGGCAGCTGCAGAAATTGGTGACAGCGGCACAAAATGCCAACGACCACGACGGCGGCTCCCCTCGGTCGTGACAGATTTCTATCGCTGGAGAGTCATGGAGCACGACACCGGGGCAGGCACCGCAGGAGACGGTCTGCGCGAGGACGCGCGCGAGCGGCTGGCGCATCTCCGACTGCCGAGGTTCACGAAGATCCGTCTGCCCGAATTGTGCGAGCGGGTGGGCGAGGCGCGAGGACGCGAAACCCGGCTCGTGCCAATGGAATTGCCCGACCAGGTCACCGGGATGTGGCTGTCGACCACGGCCGGCGTCGACTACATCGCGTTCGAGAAGCGGGCGGCGCCCGACTACCAAGCGGCCATCGTCCGGCACGAACTCGGACATGCCATCTGCGAGCATCAAGCAGGCCCGGTGGTCGACCTCACCGCGATCAAGACGCTGTGGCCCTCGCTCAGCCCGAGCATGGTCCAAGGCGTGCTCGGCCGAGACCATTCGGATTCACCCGCGGAGTGGCAGGCCGAGTACCTGGGAACCGTGCTCGCGAGCCGGACCCGCTGGACAGCGGACTTGACGCGCCGGATCAGCGGCGACCAGGAAATCCTCGACCTCGCCGCGCGACTGTCCGCGCTGTTCGCGCCTCGGAGCTGACCAGACCCAGTGACCACCATCGTGTACCCGCTGTGCGCGGGAATCGCCTTCCTCGCCCTGCTCTACCGCATCCGCAAGGCCGTCGCGGTCCCCAACCTCGCCAACATCGGCCTCTGCGGGATCTTCTGCTTCATCGTTCTCGGGTGGGGGCTGGTCACGCCGTGGTTGTGGCACCCCATCGCGGAGACCTTCGGGATCAGCTCGCTCGGCGGCCTCCTGGCGCAGATCTCGGTGATCGCGATCATCGCCTGCAACACCGTCGTCCTCCTGCACTACGGCTACGATCGCAAGGAAGCCTGGCGCCGGGTGACGCCACGGCTCGCCCTGGTCACCGCCGTCGTGATCACCATGGTGGTGCTGTTCAACGCCACATACACCGACGATCGCGCCGCATTCGCCGTCTCCCGCGCCATCTCCTCCCCCGCCTATCTCGCCGTGTACATCTCGGCGTTCGCCGTCGGGCAGTACGACGTCCGCCGCCTCGCCCGGCGCGCGATCCGCGCCGCGCCGACCATGTGGGTCCGGCGCGCCTTCCGTGTCATCATCGCCGCGACGCTGCTGCAGCTGATCTACATTGTCGGCCGCGTCGCGGACATCCTCGCCCCGCTGCTGTTCGGCATCTCCGGAGCGGCGTGGGAACCGATCACGGTCGCCGCACTCGGCGTGGGGTCGATCCTGTACACCGTCGGATGGTTCCTGCCCGACCTGGGCCCTCACCTCTCGGCGGCATGGGTACAGCTGCGGCGGCGGTCATTCGAACGCGAGCTGGCGGGATTGCACGCCACGCTCGTGACAGCCGTTCCCCAGGTCGATCGCCAGCTCACCGACCGGGACACCGGCGACGGCACAGCCTTCCGGATCACCCGGTACCTGGTGGAGAACCGGGACGCGCAACGGTCCCTCACGGCCTGGATGAACCCCGTTGCGACCGCGGCCGCCACGCGCATCGTCGACGCTGAGCGGCTGAGCCCGGAAAAGCGGGCAGCGGCGATCGAGGCAGCACAACTGCGGGCCGCGATCGCCGCCAAGACCAACGGGTTCCCCGCCGGGCCACTGGATCCCGACAGCCGGATCGCGGAACCGGACGGCAGAGCCGAGGAAATCCTGTTCCAGCTCAGGGTTGCACGCGCTTACCGCACTCCGCTGGTCGGCACGGCCACCAAGGCCATGATGGCCGATGTGAAGTCACACCGACTATGAGCGGCTCGGCCACCGAAACCGCGGGAACTGCCGTTACACCCGGCTCGTCTCATTGATTCTAGGACTCGGTGGCGTGCCCCCGTAGTGCTTCAACGGAGGCCCGGATTTCTGCCGCCAACTGCAGCAGGTGTTCAGAGTCCATCGCTTGCCCGGGTTTGAGCTGCCGGAATGCGGCTTGAAAATCTCCACCGACTTCCCGCAGTTCGCTCAGTGCCGCGATGAAGGCGCTCTGAGCATCTAGCTTTTGCTGGTCTGCACGTGACTTCTCGTCATCGAAGAAGTATGCCGGCGACACGTCGAAGAAGTCCGCGAGGGCTTCGATCTTGTCCCTCGCGAGCCCCTGGGAATCACGATCGTTGAGCAACTGGGCGATGTACTTGTACGTGCAGCTGCGACCTGTGTACTCACGGACATGCGCTGCGATCTGCTCGAGAGGCAGCGGCTTGCCGTTGAGTCGCTCCTGTCCGAACTGATACCGCAGATGCTGCAGACGCTGCCCGAACGTCCCGTGCGGATCCCCGCGGTCCTCCAGGTCGGCGAGAGACTTGCCGAACTGCGTCAGGATCGCCTGCAGCCTTTCGTCGTCCGGATGCCTGTCCAACTGCCCCGTGAACAGCTTCTCGATGTATCCCGCACCGCACCGCCGACCGGTCACACGGGTGACATTGTCGGCGATCTCCTCGAAACCGAGCACTCGGTTGCCCAGTCCTCGTTGAGTGAAGCGAATGTATCGCAACTTCTGCGCGAGACTGCCGCGCGGGTCTCCTCGGTCCTCGTCCGACACCGTGTTTCAGCTCCAGCTCTTTAGACGCGACACCTTGCGGCGCCGGTGTTCTCCCCAGTAGCGGACGCTAGCGGCTCCACCCGCGGCGTCTGCAGGTGCAGATGGTAACTGAGGCGACCATGACGGAGAAAGTTGTGTCGAGCTTGAGTGAAACAAGATGCGACAGAAGCAACCTTCTGAACTGCACATATACCTGACAAAGTTCCGAGTTTGCCAAATTTTGGTCAACGCACACACCGCATATCGAGGTACGCAACGGGCGCCTCAGTTGACTTTCGTGGATGACTCCATATGCTCGTCAACGTCGAGGCCGTCCAGATCACCGATCCCGCGCTGGCAGCGGGGCAACGTTGCTGACCCGGATGGCATCGATGCAGGTCCACCGCCTGCGGGGATAGGGGATCAACAGGAGGGGCTGGGGCCGGTGAACACGCGGACGGGGATCGCGCACGGCGCTAACACGATCGTGGCGTCGCGGCGTGACGTGTTGACCGGCCTCAGCGAGCACGCCGCTAGCAGGCACCTGACGGTGATCGTGACAGGCCTGCGCCCGGCTTCCCAGGATGCGGCAGTCGACGCACTGGATTCGATGCCCGGACCACATGAAACGGATACGCCTTCGTGCCGTACACAAGCTCCACTACGGCACCTGCCGGGCGGGCGCTGCCACCCTCGACTGCGGTAGCGCCCGCCCACCTTCTAGACCGAGAACCCGCGGGGTGCGCAGTGAGGGCCACGGCCCCGCACCCTTATCTGCACCTGCTCGATCAAGGCCTGACTCACATCGTCGAGCCCGACACAGGCTGACCACGACCAGCATTGCTCCAGGGGAAGACATGCACTCGATTGAGCTTTACAGGCTCGCACCCGCCAGGCCGGATCGAACAGCAACCCCGATCACCCGCCCCAAGCGCGGAGCCGGCGCAGCCTCTCACGGCGAGGTGATCAACGCGTCGAGCCGGATGCCGCAGGACTCCGCTCTGACCAGACCGACAGTATGCACCTGGAAGCCGGGACACCTTACCTCAGCCTGAAATCGGCGGACTCGTCTCCAGCATTGCGTTAAGCCGCTCGTACCTCACCGACCTTGCCCAGCGGGTCGCTCATCACCACAACGATCGTCGCAAATCCTCACACGACCGCGACATCACACAGCACGAATCTTCAAGGAGGCACTTCATGACCGACTCCGGCATGCCCATCCCCCGGCTCCTGGTCCTCGTCCGAGACGAGGAATCGGGCTGGACGCACGTCGCTCAACAACCCCGCGATCCGCACGCTACCCCGCTTTTCACGGGATTTTTGCGCACCACTACCAATGGCGAACTGATCACCGCGATGCACAAAGCCCGCTACCACGCGTTCGCGACGTACCCGATCGACCACGATACGACCGCTTACTGGTTCGAGTCCATCTCACCACCCACATCGCCAGAACTCCCGCAGCCCGTCACGCAGTCGATGGCGGCCACGGCGTGACCAGACCAACATCCAAGTCCCTGGCCGGACCGTGGTGGGAAAGCGCTCCAGACGATCGCGGCCTCGTATTACACCTCGGAGAGCGCACCACAGCCGTGCCCGACGAAGTCGCAGAGGTGCTTCTCGAGCAACGTCAGTCCAGCGGTGACATCGCGGTCGATGTCCTACGAACGGAGGCCCATCTCCGCGACCTCGAACGCAGGACTGCCGGCAAAGTCGCCAGCGAGATGGCCGAGTACGCACGGCTGCGCCGTTTGCTGGCGGACACCGGGTCATCGTGGTTCGCGCGCATTCGCCGCGCTGAACTGCGGGCCAAGTCCGAGAGCGCACGTACCCGCTACCTAGACGCGAACCGAATCCACGCAGAAGTCGTGGCGTTGAAAGTGAACCTTCGATCATTCGTGATCGCCATGCAGCCCCAGGAGGGACTGCTCGCCGAGGCCGCCGCCGGCTGGACCCGCTCACCGGCAGTACCAGCTGGGGTGTCCGTCTTCGATGATGTCTCGTCGTTCCTGATCGATACCCGGCGCGACGCGGACCCGGACGGGCTCGCGGGCACCATCGGAGGTGAGGACTTCGGGGACCTGTGGCGACGCGATGGCGACGATCCGACCGCGCAACCTCTCGCTCGCGCCGGATGCTGGCTGGTGGGACACCTCGCGCGCACCGGAGAGATCTACGCAGTCCGGCGCTGCGGCACCCAGCTCAGAGAAGTATGGCTTATGGGCCGCAAGTTCAGCACAGCACGCGCACATGACCTATTGGCCCCGCTGATGTCCCGGATGCCGGAACCAAACTCGTTGATCCTGGTAGCGGAGGCCGTCGTCCAGGCGGCGCGCGACCATCGGCGCGACCGGCCATCATGAAACCCTCGAAAGGCAGATGTGGCCATGCCGTCATGCTTGCCGTGGCCGCGATATCGGTGTCCGCCTGCAGCCACAGCCCTCCGGCACCGCTCTCACCACCGGTCACCGACCGGGTACATCCGGCACTGCCTGGCAAGCCCGGCCCCCAGATCGTCGTCGAGGGCACCGCGACGTGGCGTACCGACCATGTCGGATGCGCGACGATGATGACCGATCACGGCCAAATGCTTCGTCTTGTCGGCCAAGTCGCGACGGACCATGAACGAGCGGTGTTCGAAGGCGGCCCGACGCAAGAACACGTCCGCATCGTCGGTTACACCTTCGACCCGATGACCAACGCGACCGTATGTGGCTCAGGACTCCCGTTCGTCGCGGAAAAAGTGACGCCAACGGCACCTCAGTAATAGTACAAAAAGCTAATCAGTAAACATGCAGCCCGTTTGCGGCCCCTTGGGCCCACGGGCAATATAAGCTGCACAAAAATAAACCCAAAAAGACGGTTGTAAAATCGACAAGACAACCAGTTGACAGACCGTTTACCTGTTGTGCAAAGTTGATCCCGAGCCAGAAAGCGCAGCTCACAGGCCAGCGGAAATTGCTGGAGCCACATCGGAACCGCAAGCGGTCCGCAATGATCATGCCGAGATGACTCCTTCTTGATCACCAATGCGCCTTACTGACGTTTGGCGATCCGGTCAATGGTCCGCCGATACGCGAGCGACTCCGATCTATCACATACGCCAACCAAAACGGGGGCATCACCCATGTCAGTACGACCATCTCGCGCAGCCGGCGCAATTGCCGGATGCGCGGCACTCGCCGCGATCTCGGCCGCCACGCCCGCGATCGCCGTGACCGGGCAGGACGGAGAGCGGGTCGCCGTCGCGAGCAGCACACCGGCCTGGGCCACACCGGCTGCCAAGATCGGCGGCACCGATGGCGGCGCCCAGCGTCGCATCCAGGTCGCGCTGGCCCTGCGAGATCGGGCTGGCGCCGAGCAGCTGGCGAAGGCGATCAGCACGCCCGGCTCACCGCACTACCGCAAGGTCTTGACGGCCGGCCAGTTCACCCACCGGTTCGCCGCGACCAACGACACCGTCGACAAGGTCCGCGGCTGGCTGCAGAAGCAGGGCGTCCGCATCACCGAGGTGTCGGCGAACCGGCACCTCATCGAGGCGGTCGCCGACAACTCCACTTTGGAAAAAGCCTTCGGCGCCAAGCTTTCCACCTACCAGCACCGCGGAAAGCACGGCAAGGTCGAGAACCTGGTCGCCCCGGAGTCCGCGATCACCCTTCCCGCCTCCCTTCGTGATGCGGTGACCGCAGTGGTCGGACTGGACGACTCCGAGAAGACCATCACTCCACAGCGGGTGGATCGCCGCGCGTCTGCGGCACAGGCACAGGCCGCGGCCGGGACGGGCTGCGCGACGTACTGGGGCCAGACCGTCAACACCGGCGTGCCCCGCAAGTATTCCGATCAGTCCAACGAAATCTGCGGCTACAACACGGCGCAGACGCGTGGGCTGTACGGGCTGACCGCCACGCAGACCGGGGCGGGAACCAACATCGGCATCGTCGCCGCCTACAACGGCGACCGCACCTTCGCCGACGCCAACCGCGCGGCCGCGAAATTCGGCTCGCCGCCACTGGCTCCCGGCCAGTACACCGTGAAGCTGCCCGACGGCGGATTCAACCCGGACCCCGCCTGCGAGCCCGACGGGTGGGCTAGTGAACAGGCCCTCGACGTGCAGGCCGCGCACACCATCGCCCCGGCGGCGAAGATCACCTACTACGCCGGGCGGGACTGCCGCGGTCTCTACACCGCGCTCAACAAGGCCGTCGCGGACAACGCAGTCGGGATCATCACCAACTCGTGGGGCTACAACGGCGACGAGACGACCGCGTCGCCCGCGGCCCGGCAGTTGATGGATTCCATCGGCGTCCAGGCCGCCATCCAGGGTCAGTCGATCTTGTTCTCCTCCGGCGACGCGGGCGACCTGTCCGGTGTGACCGGCGGAAAGCAGTCGGCGACCTTCCCGAGTTCGCACCCGTGGGTCACCGCCGTCGGCGGCACCTCGGCCGCGATCGACGGCGCGGGCAAGAAACTCTGGGACACCGGCTGGACCTCCACCGGGCTGGTCCAGTCCGGTGACCGCTACGTCCCGACCCAGGACAGGGACGGGCCGTTCGCGGGCGGTGCCGGCGGTGGCGTGTCACAGGTATTCGAGCGTCCGGAGTACCAGGCGGGCAAGGTGTCCAGCACCCGCCGAGCGGTTCCCGACATCGCCGCTTTGGCCGATGCGTACACAGGTTTCGCTGTGGGCCACACCGTTCCCAGCCACGGCTACGTCGAATATGCCTCCGGAGGCACCAGCCTCGCCTCGCCACTGCTGGCGGGCATGATCGCCGCCTCCGCGCAAGCCGCGGGCACCGATCGGCTCGGGTTCGTCAACCCCGCGATCTACGACCTCGCGGGAACACCGGCGATCTCCGACGTCAAGCACCGCGACGGCGGGGTCTGGACCGATCGGCTGGGCTCCTACGGCGGAGTCTCGGTTCCCCCGGGGCAGGGCAGCTACCTCGTGGACTTCGACCAGAAGCCCCAGTCCCTGCAAAGCGGTCCCGGCTGGGACCCGCTGACCGGCGTCGGCACACCGGCCGCCGGCTTCGCGGCCGCGCTCAGCAAGTAGCCCGGATCGTGCCGTGGCGGCACCCCATACAGAAACGCGCCGCCACGGCACCCGGCCGCATCCCAGCAACCCCACGGAAAGGAGGCTCCGATGGACAAAGACGGCGACCAGACCCAGCGACCGAATCAGTCCGGACACGAGCAGGACGCCTCGCTCGGCCCGAACACCCCCTTGGGACGGCGCGGCTCGACGGAGCCGCCCTCAAACGCGCGGAACCGCCGGACCGGACTGGCCGCGATCGCGGGGCTGGCCGCCGCCGCCATCGCGCTGGCAGCCGCGATCATTATCACCTCCGGCGAGCCGACGGCGACGATCACCATCTTGCCCAACACTCCGCACTCATTAGCCAGCGAACAGATCGTGGCACCGCAGGAGATCAACGCACAGAGCCTCGCCGAACTCCCCCACGCTACAACCTTCACCACCATTACCGACGCACCACAGGACCCCGCGCCCAGTGCGCGCACCTCGGGCCGGATCATCCACCCCACCGCCACGATCGCGGTGTACGCGCAGCCCGGCGGGCCGCCGATCGCGGCACTCCCCGCGCAGCAGACGTTCGGCGAGCTGAGGACCGAAACAAAGGTCCCCGTGATCATCGAGGAACCCGGCTGGGCGCAGGTCCTGCTGCCCAGCCGTCCCAACGGATCCACCGCCTGGGTGTACCTCGACGACCCGGACGTCACCGTCGAACGGAGCAAGCACCGCCTCGTCGTCGACCGCGCCCGCTTTACCCTGACGCTGTTCGAGCAGGACCGCCACATCGGGGTCTGGACGGTCGGCATCGGCCGGCCGGGCGCGATCACCCCGGCGGGCCGAACCTTCATTCTCTCGTCCATTTTGGACACCAGCCCGAAAGCGTTCAGCCGTGTCGTCCTGCCGCTCGGGTCGCATTCGGACACCTACTCCAGCTATGGCGGCGGCCCGGGGACTGTCGGCATCCATTCCTGGCCCACCCCAGCGGTTTTCGGGCGGGCCTCCTC
The DNA here is from genome assembly GCF_019330265.1 of Amycolatopsis sp. TNS106. Taxonomy (NCBI): domain Bacteria; kingdom Bacillati; phylum Actinomycetota; class Actinomycetes; order Pseudonocardiales; family Pseudonocardiaceae; genus Amycolatopsis; species Amycolatopsis sp. TNS106. The sequence goes on from NZ_CP024972.1 coordinate 2,521,641, forward strand.
AGACGGCTGCGTCCGCGTTCCCGCCGACGCACTCGACGTGATCTCCCGAACCGTGCCCCTGGGCAGCCTCGTGGAGATCACGTGACCACCCGCATTCACTTCACTCAGTCAAGGGGGGACCACGTGGTCCACACACTCGATCGACCTGCCACCCGCCGGACGTTCGTGACCGCCGGCATCGGCGGCATCCTCGCCGCAGGTGTCATCGGCGTCACCGCCTCCACCACAGCACCGCCCGCCGCCGCAGCCGGATCCACCGCGTTCGGTGTCAGGGCGACCGGGAACGAGAACAAGGCCGCCAACAGCGGCTCCGTCTCCGGGATGTCGTTCTCCGCGTCGGGAATCTCGACTGAGACCAGGCCCGGCTACGCCAAGGCGACCGTCGGCAGCTTGACCGTCGGCGGCAAGGCACTCGGCTCGGTCACCGCGACCTGCGAACAAGGGGTCACCAAGGTCACCTTCTCCGGCAGCGCCCAGAACACCAAGTTCTTCCAGGTCGTCCCGGGGAAGGGCGGCGGTCCCAGCGTCGTCGGCGTCACCGTCACCATCACCGACGCCAAGGGCACGAAGAGCCAGACCGTGGCCGCCGCCGGAGTGAGCTGTGACAAGGCGACGACCCCGCCGACCACACAGCCGCCGACCGGCAAGCCCAACACGACCGGCACGCCGGCCCCCACGGGCAAACCCACCGGCAAGCCCGCTACCCCGACGCAGGGAGCCGGCAAGCCCGGAACCGGCAAGCCGGGACCGGGCAAGACACCAGAGAAGGACGCCACGCCGGTCCCGCCGCGACCGGGCCACCACGCGGTGACCGGGTGATACCCGCCGGGGCAGCGCCCGCCAGCGCTGCCCCGGCGCCCCTCTCCCGTTCCGCGGACAGGCTCGTCCATCTCACGGGCGTGCCGACCGGCTGGAACGGACAACAACCCGAGGGGAAACACCAGGTTTTCCCTCAATCCCAACAGTGAATGAACGACGACGCGGACTTTCGCCGCATCTTGGAGGAGAAACGTGAATTCGACGACCACCACAACCGGCCGCGGGCGGATCGCGCTGACCGCGCTCGCGCTCGGCGCACTCGCCGTGGGCGGGGCCACGGTTACTACGAGCACCGCCAGCGCCGCACCCGCCGGGGTCATCAGCATCGACGGCAACTGGGAGCCGGGCTCCGCGCACGCCAGACTGAAGCTCGCCCCGGACGCGGACGTCGGCCCCGTCCCCGGCGGCCTCGCGGGAAGCGACGTACCCGCGATCGCTCCGGACGGGACGGAAGTCCGCGGCCTGCAGTCCGACCCGTGGTCCGGTCTGTCGCACCGCCGCGGCGACAACCAGGCCATGCGGTCCGCGGGCGGAGTGCAGGCGCAGGGCGGCTCCTACGTCGACATCACCGCCAACGGTGCCCGGCTGCGCGCGTCGGTCCCGAGTGGTCGTGTCCTGGCCTACGGCTACCGCAGCTCGACCGCCTACGTCGGCTGCAAGATCCCGCACCGCGGCTACACGTGGGGCTGGATGAGCCTGTACACCTCGGGCGGCTGGCGCAGCGGCTGGATGCGCAGCGACCTGTGGGAAGTCCGCCAAGGCACCGGACCCGGCGGCGGCGGCACCGGATACGTCCCGTGGTGCTAAGCGCGCCGCGCTGATCCGAAACATCGGTCCGCTCTTCAAGGGGTAGCGGGTCCGCGGCCTGAGCCGGACCCGCTACCCCGCCCGGTGCAGCGCATCGCCTCGTGAATCTCATAGATCTAACTATCGACATCGTGCCCCAGGAGGCCACCATGCACACCAACGCGAGATCCGATTTGGCGGCGCCTGGCTCAGTCCGCAGGGGCCACCATCGGTCGCCACGCACGTGGTCCAAGCATCTCCGCCATCTAGCCTACGCATCGTTCCGACATGCTCAGGGCAGTCAAGCTCTGCAGGTTCATTTTGTCCAAAGCTACGTCCGGACGGCACTGGGCAACGGAGCACCGGTGGCATTGCCCCCTCGTCAGCGGCTCCTGGACAACGCAACCAACCTGACGGTTCCTACTGGTCATTTGGCCGTCGACAACTGGCTCGCGCGAGCACAATTCTTATTCTGGTCGTACAACATCTGGGATATCGCCCAGTCGGTTCTGACCAATGACCCGGAAGCTCTTCCCGATCGTTCCCAGCTCGACGACCGCGCCCGCGCCGCCGGCGCCCGTCCGGGTATGAGCAGTTTCAGCGAGGTGGAGTTGACCAGTCTTGCCGCCGCGTTCGAGAGCTATCGGAGTACCCGACCGGAGAGCCTCACCGCACAGGTCGTGGTGAGTGAACGGTTCCTGCCGCACCTGCTGTACGTCGAACTCGGCTTCCAGGGCCACGGGGATCCCTATCCCGCTCGTCCGCGGACCGACGGAGGCGATGAGCACGAGAGCCGCTTGCTGAGACACTGCCTGACTGCGCACCGCCACTTCTCCGACGCGACACCGTCAACCACCGATCAGATCTACCGGCAGGTATGCCGCAGACTCGACGGCCTCCTGCTTCCTCCTGCCGACCGCCGCAACGCAGCCACGTACACCAAGCTCATCGAGTCCTACAACGTTCGCCATCCCATGGCCACCGTCACCCGGCTGCACGTTCCAGAACGTGCCTTTCCTCCGGGCAGAACACAGCCAGCAGAACCGTCCTCGCGATAGACAACCCCATGAACAACGACACGGAGCAATGATGACTCTCTCCACCAAGATCGTCGTCAGCGTGGTTGCGCTGGCTGCCATAGCCACAGCGGTCGTCCTGTTGACCACCGGCGCGGCAGCCACGGTGATCGGACCAGGCCATGCGGGCGGATTCACCGTCCACCACAGCTGGGACGACTGGCTCGACAGCCTTGACAAGGTCAGCCGATCAAGCTGTCGCCTCACCTGTGCTCGATCAGCCCACGAACCCGGCCTTTTCGCTCGAGCGTCCAACCTCAGTGCCTGAAATCCGCAGGAGACGACATGACTCGCAGCAGCAAGCATCAGCTGCACAGCACCTCCAACTCAGTCGCCGACTACGCAGCCAGCCCAGGACAACAGCTAGTCGTGCCCGCGGTCCACGCTGGAGTCGCGCCCATCGAATCCCTGTCGTCCGGCGTCGTACGCATACCGGGCTACCGTCACACGCCGCCGTCGTTGCGCATAGGTACGGAGAGCACGTACTTCATCGTCCAGGGGCTCGTCATCACGCTGGCCGGGCCGGAGCTGGAGCGCACGTATCTCCACTCGCCTCACTCGATCATGATGATCGGAAAAGGTGTGCCACACGTTCGCGTGAACCTGTCCGCTGAGGTCGTCATGATTCTCGAATCCAGCACAGATCCCCACTTCGATTCAGATGTCCAGCCCCTCCACAGACTCAAAACCCTCGCCGAAGCCCGTGTGGCCGAGGTTCAGAACGACTACCAGTGCGGCCGATATCACGAACAGCTGCAAGCGGCCTCGTGGAACACGGTGGTGTGGCATGTCACCAACTCCTGAACACAGCGCCGTACGCGACAGCGACACCCGCCGGCTCAATAACTTCGCCGAGCTCGCGGCAAATGAACTGCCATATCCCCCACCCGCCTCCATACGCGCGGCGATCACTGATCACGTCCGGCTCAATCGATATCCGGACCCTGCATCGGCCGACTTGACCGCCGCCTTGGCAACACATTTGCGGACAGCTCCACAACACATCATGCTCGGCGCGGGTTCGTCATCAATTCTGCAACGACTGACACGGGCCGTGTGCTCGCATTCGGACGACACCGTGCTCTGGACCACGCCGGCATTCGCAGCATTCGACGTCTTCGCCCGGCAAGCAGGAATCGGTGTCCAGCGTGTACCGCACACCGGCGGCGAAATACTCAATCTCGACGCGATGCTCAAGGCGGTCACCCGATCCACCCGGCTGATCATCCTCGTCAATCCGCACAACCCCACTGGGGCGATCGCTCACGGGGAGCAGCTCGACGCGTTCTTGGGACAGATCGACGATAACGTCACCGTCGTCCTCGACGAGGCATATATGGAATTCGTTGCCGATCCACGCTATGCCGACGGCGCCAACGTGGCCAAATCCCGCTGGGCCGCCGGCCATGAGAACATCGTCGTGGTCAGGACGTTCTCCAAGGCCTACGGACTAGCCGGCGCCCGCATCGGCTACGGGCTCGCCCCCTCAGCACTTGCCCGCACAGTGAACGACGCCGCGGTACCGCGCGAGCTCACCGCAGACGCCCAGGTCGGAGCTCTCGCGGCACTGGCCGATCAAGTGGCGATGAGGGAGAACGTGGCACGGATCAACGATGAACGTGCACGGGTGCTCACGACTCTACGACGGTTCGGATACGGACCTGCAAACTCGCACGGGAACTACCTGTGGCTGCCACTGGCCGACGACTCCCATCGATTCGCGATCCACTGCCACAGCATGGGAATCAAGGTGCTCGACATCGCTGACCACGGAGTCCGCGTCACCATCGGCTCCGCCGCCGACAACGACGTGTTCCTCCGAGCCGCCCACACATGGGCTATCGGCTCAAGTACTGCGGCTCCACCACCGACGAGCCAGTGATCTCAGCCTAGATCCGAACAGGAGTATCACACCAACGTTGCCACGCCTGTCGTACACCACGAACAGTCAGGGCACCGCGGTCGCGCGCCGTGCACCCGGACTCTCAGCGTTATGTGACTCTGCCGCACCCTCGCTCGAGTTGGAACCACCCTTCAGACCGCACACCATCGCCCTGGCGAATAGATCGTTATACATGCGTTGCGTCAACGTTGATGAACTCTCGCCATGCGCGATGACTGGTCGACACGTTGTCGAACACACGTCGCACCTCCGATAGTCACAACGAGCCCCGCCGGGTGGTCGTCAAGGACGCACACCTCCACGTGAAGCCATCGCCAGTCCAGATCTATGGACGGCCATTTGACTCATTCATTCACATACGATTGACTGATTGCGAGTGGCGACGCAGAGGAGAGGCGATGGTGGTTGGGATCCTGGCTGAGAAGCCAAGCGCGGCGAGGCACCTTGCCGCTGCGCTTGGCGGCGTGAGCGGAAGCTACCGGAGCGAGCAATTCATCATCACTCACGCCCGCGGCCACCTGTACGAGTTCGCTGACCCGCACACCATGGTGTCCAGCTCGCCTTCCCTGACCGAGAAGTACAAGCAATGGGACCTCGCACACCTGCCGTGGAACCCGAAGGACCTCGATTGGAAACTCACGCCCGTCACTGGTTCCGGCTCAGTTGCCCAAGGCGTGTTGCGGCAGCTCCGACACTGCACCGAGATCGCCATCGCCACAGACGTCGACCCCACCGGAGAAGGCGGACTGATCGCCGTGAATGCCGTCCTCGAACTCGGCTTGAAGCCCACGACCTGGTCACGCATGTACTTCACCGATGAGTCGGTCGTGTCCTTGCAGAAGGCGTTCACCAGCCGCAAGGCGATCCCGTCACTGCAGGACCTCGACGAGTACAAGAAAGCACGCTACCGCGCCCAGTTCGACTTCCTGTCAATGCAGTTCACACGCATCGCCACCAGCATGGCGCGCGCTTCAGGGCGGGACGCCGTACTACGCCAGGGGCGACTGAAGTCCGCGATGGTGAAGTTGGTCGGCGACCAGCTCAAAGCGCTCGACGACTACGTCAAGAAGCCGTTCTTCCAGAACCGATTCCGCGACGAGAACGACGTGATGTACGTCAACCCCGACGAACCTCGGTTCGACCAGAAGAGCCACGTGCCGCAGCGATACGACTCCTCCCCCGTGGTCCTCGACACAACGACAGCGAAACGGACCGCCCCTCCCCGACTACTGGACCTGGCATCGCTGTCCTCCGTACTGGTGGACAGGAACATCAAGGCCAAACTTGTCCTCGCCACGTACCAGACGATGTACGAACATCAGGTCGTCTCCTACCCGCGCACCGCGGACAAGACCATCACACCCGAGCAATTCGACGAGCTCGCCCCCTTGGTCGACAGCATCGCGGATGTAGTGGGCGTCGACACGGACCTGCTGACTCACCGCAGGCCCAGGACCACGCACGTGAAGCCCCAGGGGGCCCATGGCGCGAATCGCCCCGGTCCGAAGGTTCCGGTATCACTCGACGCTGTCGAGAGCACGTACGGCATTGCCGGACGCCTGATCTACGAGACTCTGGCAAAGAACTATCTGGCGATGCTCGCCGAGGACTACGTCTACGAACAACAGAAGGGGCACGTTGGGAGGTACCCAGTATTCGTCGGGATGGCCAACGTACCGCGCTCGCCCGGTTGGAAACTGATCTTCGATCCAGACGCAGTTGACACCGTCGCGGAGGGCGAGGAGCGCAACTCGAATGTAAAAGGCCTGGGACGCATGGCTGAACCGTTCACCTTCGAGGGGGCGAACAAGCGCCCGGAGCACCCGAGCATGCGATGGCTGATGAAGCAGTTGGACAAGCGCGACGTCGGCACGGGCGCGACGCGCACCTCGACCTATTCCGACGTCACCTCAACAACAGCGAAGTATCCACTTCTAGTGGAAAGGGGACACAAGCTACATCTGGCCGACGCCGGTGAGATGAGCTGGCACCTGCTACCAGGAACCAAGATCGGCGACCTGACTATGACCGAAAAAGTCCACGCCGATATGCGCGACATCGCCGCCGGCAGGGCAACGGCTGACGAGCGACTCGAGGTTGTCGCCGACTGGGTTGTCCAGGATATGGCCACCATGCAGAAGAACGCGACGACAATGCGCTCCGCACTCGGCCTGCGGCAACATCCTCAGGCCGCTCGCGCCCAAGGTACGTGGCAGATGGCACCGGGAGGCCCCAGGAAAGTCACCTTCAAGAAGACCTGGTCGGACCACGTGTTCTCGGAGGACGAGATCTCGAAACTGCTGATGGGGGACGAGATCTCCTTCCAGGCGAAAGACCGCCACGGGAATGATTTCGCCGCACACGGCAGGCTCGGGCTCGGCACCTATCGGGGCCGCAAGTTCATCGGGTTCCAACCCGAGACGCCTGATCGGCCGACGACCTGGTGCGGCAAGACCTTCACCCCTGCCGAAGTCGAAGCACTTGAGGCCGGGCAGTCGCTCGAGATCGGCGATTTCATCAGCCCCAATAGTGGCCGCTCTTTCGGATGCTCCGTGAGCTGGGATCCGGCGGCGAAGAAGATTGTGCCGGACTTCGGGAGCCGCGACCAGCCTCCCTGGTCCTGGTGCGGCGTGCAGTTCACCGACGCACAGCGTCGAGCTCTGGCAGCGGGAGAGACAGTCGAGGGCACGGGCTTCGTGTCGAAGGGTGGCAGGAAGTTCGACGCACGAGTGACTTGGAAGGACGTCGGCGGCAAGAAGAAGCTTGTTCCGTCGTTCGACTGACGATCGACATTCGAGCCCAACCGCAGCACAAGACACAGGTAGCGATCAGATACCAGCAACCGCGCACACGTGAGGGAGGTAGTTATGGCGAAGGCGTCCTACAAGGTACCGGCGAGCATAAACAGGTCCTTTCTGGACCACGAGATCACATTGAGCAAGGGAGGATGGGCGGCCAAGCCCTCCCCTATCAAACAACTGCTCTTCTTCGGAGGATGCGGGCTCGCCCTGCTGTGGATCACCACCTCCACATTCATCTCCAGCGCGTCACCGGCTTTCGTCATACTCTTCCTCATATGGGGCCTCGCAGCCATCGTCTACTTCGGCGGGATGACCAAAACCAGGCAGCTGCGAGTCAGGACTCTTCCCGCACTGCTCGCGTACGTACCGGCGAAGGCACGCCACGTATATGTCCGCCGCAATTCCAACCCGTCCGATTTCTACTCGATAGTCGGCATCGACAGCATCGATCCCGACGGAAGGATCCACTTCCCTGACGGCAGCGAAGGGCAGGTCTACCTGATCGTGGGCTCGGCCAGCTACCTGCTCTTCGATGCTGACCGGATCGAGATCCTCGACCGGGTCGACTCCTTCTGGCGCAAGGTGGACACCTCCTGTGAATGGGTGATTATCACCACCAAGGAGCCACAACGGATCCACCATCAGGTCGCTAACCTGGAGAAACGCAACCACGCGCTGGCGATCCGTGATCCGGATTTGGTCGAGCTCCAGAACGAGCAATACGACATTCTGACTCAGCACGTGGGTGGGAAGTTCACCTCGATACATCAATACCTGCTACTCAAGGGGAAGAGCGCGGACGCCTTGCGCCGGGCCCACACCATCCTCCAGGCCGAAGTAGAGGGAACGGCCCTGATGATCAAAGAGGCAGCGGTCCTCGACCGCATCGACGCCGAGTCGATGTTGCGGGTGTTCTACCGCGGCCGCAACGACTTCTCATCAGGCACCGCGACGCTGAACTGACAGTCGATCCCACCGCGGAATAGGCGAAGGACGAAGGACACGATGGCTTGGCCAACGATGCTTCGCGCGCAGCTGCGTATGCCAAGGCGGGCGACGCACGACCCGATAGACAGGAAACGGGTAGAGCCGCATGTGCCAGGCACCGGAGATAATGTCGAAACGTCCGAATCGACAACGCGACGACGGCAGCGCCGCCAGGCCGCGAGAAGACTCGCGGGCAATTTCGACTCATATCCCCACTTGCTCGCACTCAAGCCGAAGGAACGGTATCTCTTCCGCTCCGACTACTTCGAGATTGACGGTTCAGTCGCCTGCATTCTCGCGTACTTCCACGATGACGCGGCACACGACAACTTCGCTGCCTTCTGGGGTATCGACCGGATCCCGGATGGCCTTGACGACCAGGTCACCGCAGTAGTCCTGGAGCAAGTACGGCGAATGGATGACAAGTGGGTCGACTCGTTCACCAGGCAGTCAGAGAAGCTCGACAGGTTGGACGCACAGGAGCAAGCAGAGGCGGGCACGACGTCGACGAGGCTAAAAGCAGCGAAGATCTCCTCGGACCTAGCGGCCACCATCGCCGAGATCCAAGATGGCGCAAGCTATCTGTCCGTGCAGAATCGTCTCTTCGTCAGTGCCCCCAACCTTGTAGTCCTCGACGACACGATCGACCGCATCACCCGCCTGTACATCGATCGATTCGGCACACTCAAGGCCGCCCCCTACGCCGGCGAGCAGCGCCAGGAACTCTCCGCGCTCTGGAAGGACAACAGCAAGAAGCGTGGGAGGGGCTTCCATTTCACCTCGACCGAGCTCTCCGGATCATACTCGCTGGTGACCAACGGCCTCAATGACCGAGCCGGAGAGTACGTCGGCTACATGGTCGGCGATGTCAACAACTCCGCCGTGCTCATGGACGTCAACGCCTTCGACCACCATCTCGTCGTCGCCGACGCCACCTTCAGCGACTACCTCGAGCATCAGCGGATCTCGAACATGTGGTGCTCGAAAATCTCACAGGCATGCCTGCTCGGCAATGGCAAAGTCGTCCACCTCGTTCTCGACGGAGCAGATCTCGACAAGCTCGGCCCGGGGTTTGAGCGCATCACCTCTCGCGTCGACCTCAGCGCTGGCGACGTGAATATGTTTGAGATGTTCGGTGAGGAAACGGATGAACTCGCCGTCTTCTCCGCGCACATGGAGAAGCTGAAGCTGATGTTCGAGCAACTTTACGAGACAACGGACGGTGCGATCGGATCGATCATCCGCAGCGCGCTCGAGGACACCGCAACAGACTTCTACGTCGAGCAAGGTATGTGGCGTCATAACGCCAAAGAACACCGCGATAGCTTGCGCGTAGTCAACATCCCCCACACACAAGTGCCGCGCCTGCAAATGTTCGTCGCCTATCTGGCGACAGCTCACAAGACCCTGCTCAGTTCCTCGAAGACAGATCCCGACCAGCTTCGGGCGTACAACGTGCTCCGCGGCATTGGCAACGCGATGCTGAGCACGAATGGCGACCTGTTCAACAACCACACCGCGAACACGGTCGACGCAGTACGAGACTCGCAGCGCGTGCTGTACGACTTCTCACGGCTGCTGCGCCGTGGCACCGGGGTGGCCATGGCACAGTTAGTCAACATCGTCGGCTTCGCGGTCGGCACTCTCGGACGCGGCGACACTGTCGTCATCCACGGCACCGAACTGATCGACGACCGGGTGAAGGGATACCTACGGGCACAGTTCGATCGCATGCACGAACGCGGCAGCCGGGTGGTCTACAGCTACAACGACGTCGACAAGATGCTCGCCGACTCTGACTTCAACACGTTCGACGCCGCCGACTACACCTTGCTCGGCCCGATGCGCGATCGGACGGTGACGGAGTACCAGCGGCAGATGCATCAGCGGATTCCGCCCGATCTGGCCCATCTCATCACCGCCAAAGGCGCAAACCTCACCTTTCTCCGCCGCGGCGTGTCCAACGTGGTCTTTCACCTCGACCTCGCGCTGGGGATCAATCCGCACCGCGAGGCCCAGCGCAGGCAGGTTCGGCGTGAAGCGGCCAAAACCGACGAGACGGCGAAGGTTGACGCAATCATGCACCAGAAGCCGGTCGCTGGCGCGAACCTCACCAGTAACCGGAAGCCCGCTGCTGACAGGGAGCCGTACGACCGCAACCTGCGCGCACACCGGAATGACAACGCCCCGAGGAAGTCCATCGGAGACGAGGCGACGGGTCCGCAGCCCAAGAAGATACCCCAGGCACCACTGACGCGAGCGACAGAGGACGCACCATGAACACCCTCACCAGGCCCGTGCCACCACCACGATCCCCAGCCTCCAGTGGCGCCCACCACGGACCTCGCCGTGTATTCGCCCTCGTGCTGCTCGCGATGCTGGTTGCCGTACCCCTGCTGCTGCTCGCGACACCGGCGTCGGCCGACAACAAGTCCAACGAGGAGCGCGATAACTACTCGCTCTACCAGCTTGCATCGAACGCCTCGACGTATTTCAGTCAGGAGAACTCGCCCGAGGGTGAAAGCGACCCTCAAGACCGGATGACCGCAGATTGGCGAACTGTCACAGGAAGGCCAGCAACCGGCGGGGACATGCTCGGCTACGCCGACCCCGAATTCAGTATCGGCGACATCATCGGCTGGCTTTTCGCCGAGATCTCGGGCTCCTCACAGACCGTTGGGTACGGGACACTCAAAGCCGCGGATGGCGACGGCGCTGACATCTACGCGGGCATGCTGGACTACGCCCACTTCGGTGCGACGAACGCCGATCTCGGGCTGGACACGATGTCCTCCGGGATCGGCGGTCAGATCGTGGGCATGATCGGCGGGTCGGTGATCTGGGTGCTGTACGCACTGGCTCTGGCAGTGGGTACGCTGTTCTTTCTAATCATCCAGCTCCTCAAGATCATCAACCCCTTCCTGTGGTTCTACCAGGCTGTCTCCGCCGTCAACGAAACTTTCGGCAACGGCATGGTGTGCGCCACCGATGGTTTCGGTGCCGAGACATGCCATACGGGCGGCGGAGCCCTCGCGGGCCTGCAGAACTGGATCAATGACTGGTACGGCATGCTCACAAGCATCGCCTGGGAAGCGCTGATTCCGTTGTTCATCGCGATCACGATCATCGGTCTGACGCTGTTCAAGAAGATGGACCGGGGATCAGCGATCAAGAAGCTCCTGGTACGCATCGTCTTCATCGGGGTCGGATTACCGCTGATCGGCTCGATGTACACCGGCGTGCTCGACAAGTTCGACGACTCGCTTCTGGGCCAGCACTCAGGCCCAACGAGGGTGGTCCTATCGACGTACGTGGACTTCGAGGCCTGGGCCATGAACGACCGTCTAGGGATCCCCGACGAGGCGGACATCGCCTGGGACAACGGACAGGCCAGCTCGAACGCGCTGATGTCAGTACGCACTACCGCCCTGGCGATCAACAAGCAGTCACACGGCAGCATCTACGCCGGCATCACCGTCGGGAAGAAGGCCACCGACGCCGAGGCAGCCTGGCGCGAAGGCACAACCCGTGTGGATCGCACAGCGACAGACGACGCCAACGCCGTATTCAGGACGTTCGGGATCATCGGCAACTACATCACGGGCACCGAGGTCGCGGCGTCGGACTTCGAGTCCGGGATCAAAAGTTCGATCACCAAGCTCGACGTCGCTACTGACGACAAAAAGGAATGGTTCATCGACAAAAAAGGCTACGGCGACCTGGACGCCTTCGGCGAAGACACAGACTACGGCCCGACGAACCACCCTGTGCTGTCAGTTGGCAACGGCGGCCTGACATCGAGTACACCGGGCGGGAACGCCACGACCTACACGACGCCAGGCACGAAGAGCGGCTGTGGCTTCACCGTCTGGACGAACAACGCACCCGCCTCGTGCAACATGTCGGCTCTGTCGATGTACAACTACCTGAACACCGGCTTTGGCACGGACTCGCTCACCATGTACTCGTCGAACAACGCCACGAGCGGATTCACTCGCGAAAACCACATGGCTGTGAGCCAGGTAGGTACAGGGCCAGCGAGCTTCATGTACTGGCAGAACGCAGCCACCGTGCTCGGGTCGATCGCACTCCTGGGCTTCTGGTACGCCATCGGTATGCTCGTCGGCGCGGTGAAGCGCACCTTTAGTCTGGTCGCGGCTGTCCCGTTCGCCACCTTGGGTGCGATCGGGGCGATCAGCAAAGTGATCGTCTACTCGACTGCACTGATCCTTGAAGTGCTGGTCACCTTGTTCATCTACCAGTTCGTCTCCGAGTTCCTGATCTCCATCCCGGACGTCATCGCAGGGCCGATGTCGAATCTGATGGCACCGGGCGGGCTTTTCGGCAGCGCGGTGCTCGGAGGTATCGTCGTGGTGATTCTGACCCTAGTTTCTTCGCTGCTGATCCTCGGCGTGACCTTCGGCCTGCTGAGGGCACGGAAAGTCGTGTTACAGGCCATGGACGAGATAGTCACCAAACTCGTCGACAAATTCCTCGACACAAACACGGCTCCGATGCCGAACAAGGGCGGGATACTTCCCGCTCTCGCGTCGGGTGCTGGTGCGGGCGCGGGCATGGCCCTGGGCAACAAGCTCGCCTCCGGCCTTGGAAACGACAACGTCGGCCGGAAGACCCCGCGAACGAGCAAGACCGGCGAGACAGCTCCGTCGATGAACGCCGGTGGCACCAATGGCGATCCGAAGACGTTGACCGCAGCGGCCGAGAGGCTCAATCTCGGTCCAGGGGGCGACTCGGGCGGTGGCGTACTCACCGCACTAGGTCCACACGGAGGCGGGCCGGCCGGAGGCACACCGGGTCATAACCTGCCCGGTGGCGCCGGCGACGCGAAGACCCTCCCCTCCAGCGACGTCCCTGAGGGCAGGCCCTTGCTACTCGCCGGCGACGCCGGGCAGAGCACGCAATCGGACAAGGAAACGGCCCAGGCTCTGAATCGACGCGGCGGCCTCTCACGATTGGGATACCACTCGGCGCCAGCGCTCGAGCCGGGTAAGACCTCCGCGGGGCAGCAACGCTTCCGATCCGGCCCAGCCCCCGGCGCGCAGGGCCCCGACGGCATGAGCGGAGGCCAACCGTCGAACAGTGATCAGCCTGCCCCGCCGCGACCGCACCCGCCAGCACCGCCCGGCGGCGCAGGTTCGACGAGGACACGTCGCCCCGTGCAGAGCACCGGAGGTGGCAACCCCACGCGGGACAATTTCGAGGACAGGCCGACAGGCAGCCGGACATCCGCGTCCACCGGCGGTTCGGCGGCCACGCGTCCCATCGGCCTGGCCGCCAAACGTCCACTCGGTATTCCGCGAGATCCGTCCCAGCCATCGTCCGCACCGCGGTTGGCGAAGAGCCGCCCACGGGTCGTGCCGCAGCCGGATACTGTTTTGCGGAAGGGAAACCAACAGAAGCCCGAAGAATGACGGCGATCCTGAGCGCATAGCGCATTTCCAGACTTACCATTCCCAGACATTTGTGAGCCGGTCAACCATACGTCGCTGGCCTGCGATGCCTGCAGTTTCGCTAGAGCACGATCGATCTCGTCCTAACTCATCTGTTCCGAGTTCCCAGCCCAGGCACACCGAGATCGAGGGGCAGACGCCCTCCGAGGTCGCGCCGCTGCTGGGCCTGACCTCGAACGGGGTCTCCGCGCTCACCTAGTTCGGCTCAGCCGCAGTACCTGGCCAGGGCTGCCTTTCCCTGGTCGCTGTCACGAGGAACTAGCATGTCGTTCTCAGTGCCTTTGTGGAAGATGTACTCGAGCGTGATCATGTCAGGTTGAACCGACAGGGTGCCGCTGCCTGCCTTGCTGCCGCTCCCGTCGGATCCGTTGTCGTCGTCCCAGATTACCGAGGTGTTCTCGTTGACGATCGTGCCGGTCGACTCGAGGGAATACATGCCTTCAGCTGACTGACCGCCGCCGACGATGCTGTCAGAATCGATGTCCGCGAACGCCTTGGTGAGCATCGCGCACTTCTTCTTCTCGCTCGCGGTCAGCGAGAGGTAGGTGATCTTGGTTCCATCGATGACCACGAGATTGCCGTGCTGGCCTTCGGCGACGCTGATGTAGGTACCACCGGCACGCTTCCCGATGTCGCCGGACGTGCTGCCATCACCGCAGGCAGAGTGTGTGAGTCCGATGAGAGTCGCTACGATTGCGCCCAGCGTCGTCTGTGTCCTGCGGGAAGTCCACGCGGTGAACACGCTGTCCGTCCTCTCCCTCTGACGAAACCCTCCACGTTCAAGAGGCGTCTTCGATGGCTCAGGTCCATCGTCATGTACTGACAAGATCCAGCCAAACACGCCGATGTATCTATGGCCAGCGACTGTCCGGAGCCAGGAACGTTACCTCGTCGCCAAGTATGGCAGAAATGCCCTTGCGACATCGGGGTGTTTTGCTCGCATCGCCTCAGCGACCTTGCTCGCGCAGGCCCTCGTACTGTTGCTCGGCTAGAGCCAACGCGAGATCAGCCTGACTGAGTTCGTACTCACCATTGCGAATTCGAGCCTGGAGTACCTGTACTTGTGGCGCATCCGCCTCCTGCACAGCCAACTCGCCAAGATCACGAAGCTGGTCGTACGCAGCCTGAAGTTGCTCGTCCACGTGTGCCGACAGGACCCGAAGACTGCTGACTTTATCTGCTGACCAGCGAACCCGGGACTCGACGTCCAACCTAGCGGCTCCCACCGCCCATGCACGTAACTCGGCTTGGTCTAGGTCGGCCGGCAATCCTGAGGCAAGCCCGCCTGTCACGGCGGGCATGTCAATGGGTATGTGCGTAAGCAGTGCGACAGGGTTGGTATCGAGCGCGTAGGCGAGTGCCATGAGGTCGTCAACTGTGGCGTTGCGCTCCCGAGTCTCCAGTTGGCGGATGTCTTCGGCCGAGAGCCGATGCCCGTGTTTCGCCACAACGTAAGACAGCTCATCGCGGCTCAGCTCGCGCATCTGTCTGTAGTGGCAGATGGCGTCTGACACAGCGAGCGAAGTAGCGGAGGTTGACGACATGGATGGATCGTAGACGAGTGCGAAGCACAGCATCAGGAAGCCCAGTCTGACCCAATGACGGCTCCAGCCGACTGCCTAGGCCATGGGCCTATCGACCAACAATTACCTTCCAGCTCATTGTCTCCACGTATCAACGTAACAGTGTTTCAACGGGGGGCGACACCGGCGCTATTGACGTCTCAGCGAGCACTAAGTCGCGTCGAACATCAGGTCCATAAAGCCCACGCTGCCTCCTAGCTGGTCTTGTTCTTCGCTGCAAACCAGCCCGGATCACGTACAGCTCCGGGTCCGCACCGTGCCAGACCCAGCCACGAAAGCAGCGACGCACAGTCGACGGATTCGACGCTGGGGACCATCTGGGGACCACACGTCATGCACGACCAGGAACAATCCGACACCTTCTGACACGCCTGATCGCCATACACACGCGCCCTGAGCTGCGACAACGCCTAACCCCCAGTCCTGGGGGTCAAGGGGTCGCAGGTTCGAATCCTGTCAGCCCGACGGACGAAGCGGGTTTCCGCAGCTCACCAGCTGCGGAAACCCGCTTTCTCATGTGGTCAGAGGTGTCGTTCCGGTTCAGCATCCGTGGTTTACCCGGAAATCATGACAGGGCCCCCAGGGCCCGCTTGCGCTGCCGCGGCGGTGGAATGCCCGGTCCAGGCCAGCCAAGGTCTCGCGAGCCGAACTGCTCGCGACTACCTCCGCCAGCCCGACATCTCGAACGTTACCGATCGGCAGCCATCGCCTGAACACACACGGCCAGACCTCACCATTCGGGGAGATCGCAGCCACGCCGTCCCCGCAGCGTCCGCACAAGTGCTCCACACTCTCCCGCTGATCACGCACACCCGGCCCACCTGGCGAACCCTGTCGTACCCGACCGCCGGCACACCCGGATCGACCAGTTCGGCCTGGGCGTGCCCCGCGCGCTGACCGCCGCCGAGGTCGATCACCCCCGCCCGCACCCCGGGATCCCGCGCCGGACAGCCTCGACGCCTCGTGATCTCCGCATGCTGGGCGGAATCATCGGAGTGATAGCTCGTCGCCAGCGACACACCTGGCCAGCCGAAAACCTCCCAGAGCCCATCGGTGATGTGCACAAGGTTCGTGTAGACCTCGACCATCAGATCAATGGACATGTTCGGACGGCTCCGACAGACCCTGGACGGGAATCAACCGCGCCCGCATCGCCCCGGGGCCCTGCCCTGTTCACACTTCCATGACGTACCCCGCCAGCACCGATTCCGGGCCCTATCCTTCCAAAGGACGATGGCCACGACAGCTCGCGCCCCGGTAACGTCCAGGTCACTTGCAGAAGATCGGCGGAGATCACGCCATCTCGACGGTGCTTCTTGGGGGAATTCGTGAGTTTTCGATTCGGGTTGCTCGGTGCGCTGGAAGTGCAGCGCGACACCGAGCCGATTCTGATCAAAGCGGGAAAACACCGAGTGCTGCTGGCGTCACTGCTCATCGACGCCGGGCAGATGGTTTCCACGCCGGTATTGCTGGACCGGCTCTGGGGTGGGCATCCCCCCGCCGGAGCACGCAATACGCTGCAGAACTACGTACTGCGGCTCCGTCGAAGTCTCGGTGAAGCCGCCCTGATCGTCACCAGCTCACAAGGTTACGCGATCGAAGTCGAACGACAGGCAATCGATCTGTTCCGGTTCGGCGCACTCACTGACAATGCCCGGAAGAGCGTCGCGAAAGGCGAGCTCAGGCAGGCTTCCGATCTCCTGGATGAAGCGCTGGGCCTATGGCGGGGCGAAGCGCTGTCAGACGTCCCATCCGACCTTCTGCACACCGAATTCACGCCTGGACTCGCCGAACGCAGGCTCGCCGCAGTCGAGTTGCGGCTGGATCTGGACCTCCTGCTGGGCAGACAGCGAGAAGCGCTGACCGAACTGCACGCACTGACTACGACCTACCCCTTGCGGGAGCGCTTCTGGTCACAACGGATCCTGGCACTGTATCGAACAGGTCGGCAAAGTGAGGCATTGGACGCCTACCGGACCGTAAGCCGAATCCTTTCGGACGAGCTGGGTGTCGACCCTGGCCACGAGTTGCGAGAGCTCCACGCTAAGATACTGGCCTCTGATCCATCGCTGAACCACTCCGCGTCCATTGAGAATGAACCTGTCACGCAGAGCCGGCGCGAAGAATCGAGCGGTGTTGAGAATGCTGACCGACAAGATCCCGTGGTAGTCAGTCATCACGGGTTACCCGCCGACCTCGCGGACTTCACCGGCAGGCGCACTGAGACGTCCCACGTCATGGACATCGCTTCAACGAAGCGGAATCACAACGCGCCCGTCGTCATCGCGATAGACGGGATGGCGGGCGTCGGCAAGACAGCGTTCGCAGTACACGTCGCGCATTTGCTGACCGAACGATATCCGGACGCGCAGTTCTATCTTGACCTGCACGGACACACTCCCGGGCAACAGCCGATGGATACGTCTCACGCCCTCTACGCGTTGCTTCGCGCCGCGGGCATTCCGACCGGAACGATGCCCGAGACGGTCGAGACACGCGCCGCGCTCTGGCGCAACGCGCTGGCCCGGCGGCGAGTGATCGTGCTGCTGGACAACGTGGCGGACAACGTCCATATCGCACCGTTGCTGCCTGCCGGACCGGACTGCGCGGTGATGATCACCAGCCGTCATCGGCTGCTCGGCATCGACGGCGTACATCATCTCACTATCGACCCTCTTCCGCCTGAGGACGGTGGATTGCTACTGACCCGGATCGCGGCCGGCCGCGGTGCCGACGCCGATCAGGCGGTGATCGCCGAGATCGTGCGCTTGTGTGGCGCACTGCCACTCGCCATCCGGCTCGCCGGCGCCCGTCTGTCGCGTTCCTGGCCGCTGACACGGCTGCGAAACCGGCTGCGCGGTGAACGCACCATAATGCCGCGCCTGCGGGCGGGCGATCGCAGCATCGCCGCGGCATTCGGCGTCTCGTATCACCGTCTTCCCCCGGTCTCCCGGCAAGCCTTCCACCTGCTGAGCCTGCACCTGGGCCCGGATCTGGACCGGTTCGAAGCCGCCGCGATCCTCGCTACCTCACCCGACGAAGCCGATGAGCAGTTGGATCTTTTGACCGACACCAGCCTTCTCCAAGCCGATGTGGCAGGCCGGTACCGATTCCACGATCTGCTGCGCTCGTACGCCCGTGAACGAGGCCTCGCACTCGAACCACGACCGTTGCGCAGACAGGCCCAATCGAGAGTCTTGGAGTACTACCTGCGCACCATGGCGGCCGCACATCGGCGGTTCTTCCCACATAGCCGGGTTGACGCCGGCCAGCTGGGCGTGCCGAAGGGATTCGTCCGCACCTTCGACGGGTTCACGGAGTTCGCGGACTGGTGCCACGTCGACCACGACAGCCTCAGCCTGACGCTCCACCATGACTCCCGCGCGGCCGAGACGCCGGAGGCCCGGGTTTCCATCGCCGATTGGGAACAGTTGTACCGCCCCGGGACCACTGGTCGGCCACCGACCGGGCAAAGCGAGCGAGCCGCCGACGACGCACTGGCCGCCGAAGCGCGGGTCCTGCACGGTATGGGCACACTGCAGTACTGGCTCGGACAGTACAAGCAAGGTGAGAACACCCTCCGCGAAGCGCTGGCGCTGTGCCGGGACCTAGGTGATCGTCGGCGTGAGGGCGCGATCCTGCAGAGCTTGGGTGATGTGGCCATCGCGGCTGGCAGGTCCGGCGACGCGGTCAGCCGCTACCGTGCGTCGTGCGAGTCCCGGCGTGCGCTCGGCGACGCCTGGGGTGAGGCGGTCGCACTGAACAGCCTGGGAGGCGCGCACCGGATGTCGGGTGACCATGAGGCGGCACTGGACTTCTGCACCGCGGCGTTGCGACTTCATCGTGAGTCCGGCTCACGGTGGGGCGAAGGCGTTACGCTCCACCATCTCGGTCTGTCACATCGGTGTCTCGGAGACCGCAAAGAGTCCCTCGCCTGCCTCACCGAGGCGGTGACCGCCCTTCGTGAATGCGGCGATCAGTTCGAACTGGCCTCGGCGCTCGTCGCACTGGGATGTGCCGCTCAGGACAACGACAACCCGATCGATGCCGCAGATCTCTGGGAAGAAGCCCTTCAGATGCTCGAATTGCTCGCCGATCCGACAGCGGACACCGTACGCGGCTACCTCGCGGAACTGTCAGCTTGAAAAACCCGAGGGCCCCTTTCCTTGCGGTAATCACAAGGAAAGGGGCCTTGCCTCCGAGACGCCGACCATCGTCAGGACCAGTGGCTACCTCACCTGAGGATAGCCGTTCACCCAGCGCTGATACCGGTCAGGAGCCACCAGGTCCGATGCGGCGCCGCTTCGCCACCTGGCCGTGGCGACGAACTTCGGGCGCTCACCCGGCCGGTACTGAATCCCCTCGAAGTTGGGATACGGAGTTCCCTTCATCGAGACCTTCGTGTCGTCGTTCGTGACATCGACACTCAATGTGCCCTTCGTGTAGCAGCAGTGCGGGATAACACTGTTGATACCCTTGAAGTCGATCTTCACTTTTCCCGGCGCTTCCTCTTGCACCTTGAAATGGTTGGCCAACCCGGTGTAGAAGTACGAACCCCATAGTCCCACGTTGATCGACGGGTTGATCGGACGGGCCGGAATCTCCCCACCGATGGACAACTTGGAGTGGGCCACGGTGAAACTGACTTCGCCTGCTTCCCAATCGATGACGATCCGCATTCGGAAGGGTTCGTCCGGCTTCAGAGAGTAGCCTCTCTTGTCTCCGACAAGAAGACCCATCAGGGCGAGCTCTTCGGGAATAAAGGCACGGAAGATCTGAATCCCTTTACCCTTGACCGGAGTGATCCGCTTGATGACGTATGCGTCCAGCTTGTGTTTCTTCTTCGTTGCGGCCTGGGCGTTGGCCACGACACCGTGGATGACCTCGGGTTCGGGTTCTTTGCAGGAGGCGGGATCGTAATAACAATCCTCCCAGATCATACCGGAGGCGTCGTTGAACGTCGCCGGGTTGTTGTTGCTGTAGGCGAACCCGTTGAGTTGCTGCGGGTTAGCCGGCTCGGCGAGCGGGTCGACCGAGAGGAAGCGACCGGTCGACGGGTCGTAGTCGCGCACCCCGAGCTTGGTCAGGCCGGTGGTGTCGTTCCTGGTTCCGCCGACGAAGCCGCTGCTCCGCGGGAAGGTCACCGGGTCTTGCCGGCGCGGCTCGCCGAACTGGTCGAGCAGGCGACGGCTCGGTACCAGAGTGCCGCTGTCGATCAGTGCGAGTGGGGTGCCCTGCTGGTCATGTACCTGATACGCCACCTTGTCCTCGGTGCGGACGGCGATGTCGCTGGTGCCGTCGCTGTAGAACCGGACAGCCGACTTGGTCCCGTTCACGGTGTCGACGCGTAGTTCTCCGCCGGCGAGGAACAGGGTCGTGGTGCCCGCTTCCCGGACGATCAACGGTTTGCCGTCCGCGTCGTAGATCGTGGTAGAGGTCTTGCCCTCGGTGGTCACCGTGGTGAGCCTGTCTTCCTCGTTCCACGCCAGGGATTGCGGTTTGCCGTCCGGGCCCGGACGGTGGTTGGTGACGCCGTTCCGCTCGTATCCGAAACCATCCTCCTTGGCCGTACCATCCGGCAGCGCCGTGACGATCTTACTGACCGCGTGCGGTTTGCCCGCGTCGTACTCATACGTCCGGAGCGTGTCCTTGGCTCCGCCGAGACCGTGTTCGCGTTCGGTCCGGCGGTTGCCGACCCGGTCGTAGGTGTAGCTCGTCCAGTACGCCCCCGGCCCGCCGACGTTGCTGCCCGCCGCCGCGCAGTCCTCCTTGGTGGAAGTCCAGGCATCGAGGTTGCGGCGCAGGTGGTCGTAGGTGAAGCACTGGACGTCCAACCCGTCTTCACGGCTGTTGTTGGACACCTTCGTGACGTTGCCGGACGGGTCGTAGCCCAGCTTGGCGTCGTTGGCCAGCACCGCCCCCGCGCGTTCCCGCTCCGTCAAGACCTGGGCGACACGGCGGGTGCCGGGCTCGTAGTAGCGGGTCTGCCACAGGTGATTGTGGGTCCCGCCCTGGTGGATCTGGGACTGCTCGCCGTACTTGGTATAGATCAGGTCGGAGATGTAGTCCTTGCCTGCGCCCTTGAGCGTGCGCAGCAGACCCAAGCCGTCATAGCCGTATACCAGGGTTTCTTCCGGCAGGTCTCCGATCTGGGGCAGCACGGTGGAAGCCGGACTGCCGTCCGCTCGGTACGCCTGCCCAGTCACATACGTACCCGCCACGCCGGTTTCCGATGCCGGGATCCGGACCTCGGTGCGGGCCGGACGGTATTCGGCGTCGTAGTCGGTGATTGCGTAGACGTATTGCTCGGCTCCGACGAATCGGGTCGACGACGCCAGTTGCCCCAACGCCCCCGGCTGGTCGTAGGCCCATTTGGTGATCAGTGGCCCGCTCTCCGATCCCGTCCGTTCCTCGATCTTCCGGCCGATCGCGTCGTACCGATAGAAGAGCTTGTTGCCCCGGGCGTCGGTCTTGCTTCGCAGCTGACCAGCCGGGTCGTAGTCCATTGTGGAGATACCGCGGTCGGGATCGTTCGTCTCTACCTTCTGACCAAGCAGGTTGTACCTGCTGGACAGCTTGTTGCCCAGCGCATCGGTTGTCGACTCCTGCTCGCCGGTCTCGGTGTACGTGTACTTCGTCGAATCGAACTCGCCGACCGGTTCACGCCCCTTGAATTGCCGTAACTCGGTCGTCTTGCCCCGGACGTCCACGTAGGTCGACTTCGTGGTGTCACCGAGTGGTGGGATCACGTCGGTGTGGTCGCCCCAGTGCCGGGTGAGTGTCTCGTGTTTGGGCTGGTTGTGGCTGACGAACGTCGACTTGGTTTCGCGCTCCGCCCCGTCGTGTTCGATCACCGTCTGACCAGGCACCTCGTTGTCGGCCGCCTTGACCAGACCCGACTCCGGCTCGCCGGTGGAGAAGTACGGCGAGTTCTTGCGTACCGCGAGACCACGGCTGTCGTACTGCTCGTCGGTGACGATCCGGCCGCCGCCCCACGCCTGCTTCTGTGTCTGGCGGGCGCGGAGGAACCCGTCGAACAGGTCAAATGACCGAATGTGGCTGCCGGACGCGGTCAGTGTCTCCGTTTCCACCGAGCTGGCCTTGTCGCGATTGAGCGAGTAGCGGTAAATCAGGTTTCCACTGTCGCCCGCGTCCTTTGAACGACCCGGCTTCCACACCTCGGCGAGCCTGCCGAACGCGTCATAGGCCAGTTCGGTCCTTCTACCGTTCATGTCGACGGTCAGCTCCGGCTGGCCCCACGACAGATTATTGGTGGTCTTCACCTGATGCCCGAGTGGGTTGGTGACTACGACGTGCCGGGCCAAGCCGGTCTCCGGCTCGAACCTGGTGGTCGTCTTGCGGTTGAGCGGGTCGAACACATCGAGCTCGCGACCGTACACGTCGAAGGTGGCCTTCTTCTCCTCGATGTAGTTCGGAGTAGTGCCCGCGTAGGACTGGACCTTCTCGATCAGGACGGGCAACGCCCGGCCGGGCTCCCTGCTGTCGAACGTCGTCTTGACGTCGTTCACGGCGTCCCTCGGGTAGGACGGGGTGGTGCCGCAGCCGACCCGGACCTCCTCGACGCGGCTTTCCGCGTCGAGGACCCACGCCGCCGTGTTTTGCGCATAGGTCGTCTTGGAGCAGCGGTCATCCGCCGGAATGGCGACGTCACCCTCGTCCCAGACCTCGATCGGCATGCCGTAGTCGTCATACTTGGTCCGCACGACCGACTCCCGCTTGCCGTTCACTGCGGGCAACGCGGTCCTGGTGACCTTGCGCTCCTCACGGGCCATGAACGACACCCTGGTGCTGTCGAAGTTGACCGCGCTGTGCCTGCGCATCGGCTCGGTGATCTCACTGGAGACCTCGGGGCCGTTCAGTCCGTTGTAGACGATCTTCTCCCGTTGAAAACCGTTGAAGCCGGGCAGGTCCTCGACCTTGGCGCCGCTCGAGTCGATGATCCGCGCGTCCTTCTTGCCGCCCTGGCGATTGAGCCGATCACCGTGCATTCCCCGGTAGTACTGGTAGCGGATCGCCGTCCGCTTGACCACCGGGTCGTTCGGATTGCCCTTGCTGACGAGCACCTTCTCGTAGCCGCGCCATTGTGACCAGTCGCGGAACGAGTCCTTGACCAGCCGATTGTCGTGGTACGCCCATGCGCCAGGACCTTCGTAGTCGTAGTTCACGACCTCAGTCGGCGCGCTGCCGACCTGATCGGTCTGCACCGTCTGGCGCACGACGTACTTGTGGAACCAGTCGGTTCTCTCCTCCGAGCCCTCTGGGCGCCACCGGACCGGATAGCACCTGTTGCCGTTGCTCTCCGGTGCCGGCAGCGCGTTCACGTCACAGTCGGTCTTCAGCCAGTTGACTTGAAGCACGCCACCAGTCTCGTTGCGGATGGCGTAGAGCCGGATCTTGTTGACCGGTGGCAGACCGTCGTTCGGGGCATTGACCCGGTTGGGGCGGGCGACGCCGACGAAGGACATCGGCGGGCTGCTGACCGGTGTACCGACCATTCCGGTGTGCTGCACCTCCTGCAGCCACAGCTGGGCGCTGGTGCCGTCACCGGGGTTGGGGTACGACGGGGTGAGTGTCCACGAGTCGACCGGGGTGTACTTGACGCCGTCCCAGATCTCCGTGGTCACCTTCGCCAGGCGCTTGGCCGAGAAGAACGTCGGTGATTGCTTGTCCTTGCAGGTGCCGCTGTCGCACTGCTGGTCCCACGGCACGTCGGGCCAGCTCTCCTTGTCGCGTTTACCGCAGTCCCGGCCGGGGACACACCGGTCCGCGCTGTCCAGGATGACCCGGGCCGGGGCCGGGGCCTTGACCTTCTCGTTCGTTCCGTACTCGATCCTCTTGAGCACGCCTCCTCGGGTGTATCTGGCGGCCTCCTTGCCGCGGAGGAACCCGTAAGAGTTCTCTTCCTTTTCGTAGAAGTAGTGGATCGTGTTGCCGTGCCGGTCGACGACCTTGTCCAGATTCCACTGCCAAGCCTGATCGCACCGGAAATCCTTGATGGCCGGATCGTGGCACGGTTCGCCCGCGTCGTTGCCGATCACCGGGACGACCCACGTCGACTGAGTCTCATCCTTGCCGCGTGACCCGAAGAAGTACTGGGTTCCGTCGGTCGAAGTGACCTTCCAATGCTCACCGTCGTTGTCACCGTTGTTCGCACCGGTCAACCGCTCGACTCGTGAGCCGTCGTCGTTACCGGCCTTCCAGGTCTTCTTGCCTGGGTCATAGACGAGCTCACCGGAGATGCTGCCGCTGACAATAGAGACGTAGTCATCACCGGCCCAGCATTGGTCGCCGGTTCGTTTGGCGGCAACGGTGGTGTCGTCCGTGCACAGGCGGTACGAGCGGGTGATCTGCCCGGGCCACAGATCCCAGCCCTCGCCGATCCACGACGGCTGGGTGTTGGTGCTCGCAGTCCTGCCGTCGACCGAACCGGCCGAATAGGACAGTTCCAGCTCCGGCTGGAGTTTGCCCGGCACTGGCGGCGTGCGCATCGGGTGACTCCAGCTGAAACTGCCGGTGTTGGTGCCGACCTGCCAGGTGGCGGAGGGGGCCAGCTTGCCGGCCTTGTAGTCCCCGCCCACCCCGTCCGCGTCCGCGGCCAGCGCGAAGACCGAGCCCTCGCCGTTGACTTCGACCTCGGCGGTGACCTGCTTGGCATGGTGGTCGTTGCGGCTGGGCACCGGCGTCATGATCTGGCATTCCGGCTTGGCCGGGGTCACCGCCGCACACGGCGGTAACGCGAACAACTTGAGGCGAGACGCCCAATCTCCACCGATCGCGCCGCTGAAACTCGTGTAGTCGAGCTGCAGTGTGGTCTTGCTCTTGGCCGTTCGGGCCCTGTCATCGGCGCGGACGTCGACGACCACGCCGGTAATCCCGGCTGTCGCCGAGATGTTCCGGTCGTGCACCGTGACGGTGACGCCACCGGCCGCTCGATCGGACGACGTCGCCTTCGCTACCCGGTCCCCCGGCTTCGGCCACGAGACCGGTGCCGTCGGCGCCTCCGTGGTCACCACGGGTTCTTGCGGTTGCCAGGGCGCGAACGGCACGTTGGTGACCGAAGTGGACCTGTCTTGGTGGATGGGAGACGGAGCCGCCCCTGGTTGGGCGAGTACCTCGGGAACCGGGACGACGAGGGTGGCCACCAAGACGGCCACCGTCGCTTTCACCGCCCAGCCCGGTCTGTGTGGTTTCACATTTCCTCCAGTTTCCAAGGGAAATCAGGGGTTGCGAAGCAGGTAGCCGAGCGTCCGGTCGATCCGCTGCCCTTCGCAGCGGGGATGGGTCGAGACGAATCGCTCGCCGGAGTCGGTCGTGGCGCAGCGCAACAGCGCGATCGACCCCGGAACGGCTGTCGTCCACACTCGACCGATATGCTGGACCTTCGTCTTGCCCTCGCAGGCGCTGTCGGTCGAGGTGAATTCGTCCGTCCCGGCCAGGCAGGAGAACACATCCGTGGTACCGGGCCGGTCGGCGAGACTGAGCCAGCCGAGTGTGGCCTCCGGCCGGTAGGTCGCGGGGACAAGTGCGGTCGTGGCCCAGTGGTCGCCGGGGTGATCCGGCTGCACGTAACGCACCAACGGCGCGAAAGCACGGACATAGCCGAGCCGGGCTTCCCTGGTTTCACCTTCGCAGTCCTCGAGCACCGAGTCGAAGTGCTCACCACCTCGGTCCAGGCAGCGGTACAGCGCTGTGACCGGCTCACCCGCCGGGGCGGTGGTGTAGATCGGGCCGAGTACGCCCAGTCTGCGTTTTCCTTCACAGGCCGGGTCGGGTGAGGTGAACGCGTCCGCGCCGTTCATGCACGAGTACAGCATCACGGTGTCAGGGGCGCCCGCCGGAGCGAAAGTACCGAGGGTGGCTTCCAGGAAATGCCCGGTCGGCCGGAGAGTGCTGCTGCTGATGTGGTCGCCGTTGTGGCCGAAGTATCGGCTTAATCCGTTACGGATGAACGGCCGCTCGGCCTCGGCGGACAGGAACTCCTGACTGATCTGGTCGTCCGTGCGGGCGCCCGAGTACGCGCGAACCTCGTCGATCGCACCGTTCCAGTAGTCGACCGGGTCGCCGTTCCACATCGCCCGGCCAACCCGGAAGGGGCCGGTCGAGTTCCAACCGACATCCCCTGGGGTGCTGGCCTCCAGCACGCCGTTGACGTATAGCCGCAACTCCCGCGACGTCGCGTCGTACACCCCTGCCAGATGTGTCCACCGATCCACTTGGACCGTGCGCGCGGAGAACGCGTAGAATGCCTTGAAGTTGTCCTCGTCGCGGGGCGACATCATGAACATCCACTTGTTCGATCCGGCGTGGTACTGCAGATAGAAACCGCTCGCGCGAATGCCGTCCTGGCTGACCACGGTCCGCGACTTGCCGTCGAACGAGCCCGGCCTGACCCACGCGCTGACGGTGAAGCTGTTGTCGGTGCGCACCAGTGGCCCGGTCGTCGACATCTGTCCGTCGACGCCGTTGAGCTGCAAGGCTCCGCTGCCGACCTTGCCCGGAGCAGTGGAGTAGCCGCCGGAGAATGTTGCCTCCCGGTAGTTGCCAGAGAGGTCCACACCGAGGTCGTCCATGGCCCAGTCGGCTTCGGCCGGTGCGGGCAGGTTCGCCAGCTGGTGCACCTCGCTGCCGACCTTGACCTGATCGGCTGCGTTGTTGCGGCCGTCGATCACCATCCGGTCATGCAGCCGCACGTCGTCGATCGCGCCCGGCCAGTGGTCGGTGTACCCGTCGTTCCACTTGGCCCGGCCGATCTGGACCGGGCCTGGGAACGGCGCGGAGGCCAGATGCGGTGCACTGCCCACGAACCGGCCGTTGACATAAAGCCGGATCTCCCGCTGGGCGCCGTCGAACACGCCGATCAAATGGGTCCACGCGCCGATCACCGGTTCGGCGGCCGATACCACCATGTCGGTCGCCGGGTCCACGGTGTCCTGTTGGGTGGCGATGAACGCCCACTGCCTGGTCCGGCCGCGGTACTGCAGGTAGAACGCGCTGGCGTGGTTGCCGTCCTGCGAGACAACCGTCTTCGAGGTGTCGGTCAGTTCGTCCAGGCGCGCCCACGCGGACACCGAGAACGTCCCCTGTGTGTCCACGCCGGACTTCGGTCCCATGGACACGTGACCGTTCACGCCGTTGAACCGCAGGGCGTCGTCCACCCGGCCCGCCGTCCACGCCGCTTGGCCGGGAACGAACTCACCCTCGTGCCCACGACCGGTCGAGTCGAGCACCTTCGTGCCCGGCGGATAGCCGTCCATCCGCCAGTGCCGGATCGCCGGGGCGCCCTCCCCGACCAGGAAGTGGTACCGCTTGAACACCAAAGCCCGGTTGCCGGCCTTGTCCTTGCTCCACACCGTGAGGTCCATCGGACCGACACGTGGCGGCGTCACCGGAGCCGTGGCCTTGCCGTCGACCGCCTGGACGTAGTGCTCGGCCTCGCCGGACAGTCCGTAGGCGAACCCGACTACGTCGCTGACCCCGTTGGCATCGAAGGAGAACAGACCGGTCTTACCCGCGCCGCCGCCGAGGTCGTTCTCCGGATACACCGTCGACTTGACGACCGGCTCGCGGTCCGGCGGGGTCTGGTCGATGGTGATGTCGCAGAATTCCGACCACGGCCCCCAGTCGATCCCGTCGAAACCGCGGGCACGCCAGCCGATCTTTCCGCCATCCCCGAACTGCCCCGGTGGAATGGTCACGCTGAACCTGTTTCCTGCCAACTGATCGACGGTCTCCTGCGAACCGAGTGGCTGATGGTTGAACCGCTCGCGCCACTCGAACTGCACCCGAAGCTCACGACCTTCCTTATCGTTGGCAGTGGCGTACAGGGTCGGCGTGGACGTCGCGACATGGGGCTCGTTTGGCTCGACGCCGCAGGCGAGATCCGGTCCGACACCGAGTGCGCCGGGAGCCTCCGGTGGCGTGTTGTACTCGACGACGAGCTGGGGGTTGTTGTCGAACTTCTTCCACGCGTACTGGTTGTTCTCGTACCTGTCCTTGAGGACGACCGTGGCCGGGCCGCGTGCAACGACCGCGTCACGCACGGACGGTGCCATGTCGAACCCGATCCGGTTTTCACACCCGGACCGGCCAACCGGCCTGTCATCACTACCGAGGTGCCTCGGCCACACCGGCTGATTGTTCCAGGTCGTCTGAGGTGAAATGGGGTGGGTCTGATGCAATTCGATCCAGTGCTTCTGGCACGACGCTCCCCAAGACCCCTGGAAGTTCACCTCGGCGCCGAGAATGTGCTTGCCGAACATCGGCGAAACGTCGAACTGGAAGTACGACCGGACAGTGACCGCCTTGGGCTCCCAGTCTCCGGAGAAACCGACCCTGGCTCGCCCGTCGTTGCCGAGCCCCGCCCCGTTCCAGTACGAGACGTCCCGATGCTCGGCGAAGACCGAGGTCCAGTCCGACCGGCCGAAGTGCCAGGTGGGTCCGCCGACGTCGGCCGGGAAGGAATCCGGTCGTGCCACTGCGGGCGTCGATACCTCCGAACTCCGCAGTGTGGGCAGATTCTTCAGCGCCTGCGCGTCCCGGATGGTGAAACCCGACGAAAACCCGCCGGGATCGGCACGGACCCGCAGGTCGACTCCTGGTGAGACCTGAGGATAAGTGGCGATGTTCCCGTCGATAACCGGCTTGGGCAACACGCCGGGAAAGGTCACCGTGGCCTGCTGAGAACCGAATCGCACCAACGGCTCGCCCCCGCCGCGGGAGAACCGGATCGGAACCGCCGACGCGACCGGCTCGATCGCGCCGTCCGGCCGCACCCGCAGTGTGGTGTCGACCGATCGCCATACCGCCCCGTGCTTGACCCGCACCGGCTGGAGATGCTGTTCGTAAGTCAATGTTCCGTCGGGGGCGGCGAACGTTCGCGCGGTCTCCGTGCGCAGGTTCACGGCCTCGACCCGGTGACCCGCCGCGCGGGCCAATGCGACCGCCGATCGTTCGTCCGGCATCTCGGCCGATCCGACCGCCACAACCGG
Organism: Amycolatopsis sp. TNS106; assembly: GCF_019330265.1. Classification (NCBI taxonomy): domain Bacteria; kingdom Bacillati; phylum Actinomycetota; class Actinomycetes; order Pseudonocardiales; family Pseudonocardiaceae; genus Amycolatopsis; species Amycolatopsis sp. TNS106. The sequence continues at coordinate 2,551,076 of NZ_CP024972.1, forward strand.
CCGCGCCACGACAAGCAATCCAGCAACCACTGAAATGACCAGAACCATGCCAAGGGCACGTCTCAGCCAGCTCATCTTGATTCCCCCTCGCCCCGACACCATGGTCCGTCGAATACCGTCACCAAAGCCGGTCACGCGCCGGTATCGGTGTGGTCACTCGGTCGGGCCACGTTCAAGGCAGTGGGCATGGTCGTGGTCACGTCCGGTGGGACTTGCTGGCCGTCGTGACCTTCGAACGAGGAACAACGCTGACGAGCACAGCGTTCAGAATCCCGATACTGGGGGGCAAGGGGTCGCAGGTTCGAATCCTGTCAGCCCGACCGGAAGACGAAGCCGCTTGGCTTGGGTGAAGACCCAGGCCAAGCGGTTTTTTCGGCGGCCCCGGCAAAATCCTCCGGTGAGCGCCTGAGCAGCCGCTTGGGAACCACGGGTGGACTCAACCGCCTCGCCCCGCTTGCCCTGGGCGACTCGACGCCACGGGCCACGGACCGCGACCGGCGGTCAACACCCGAAACCCCGGTTCCCGCCAGACAACCCATCCCGCGACTCCGGACTACAGGTCGAATTCCCCCGGCGCGAGGCTGCGCGCCAGGCAGAACTCGTTTCCTTCCGGGTCGGCCAGTACCACCCACGACCGGCCGTCTCCCTGCCCCACATCCGTCTTGGACGCGCCGAGCGCGAGCAATCGCTCCAGTTCGGTCTGCTGGTCACTGTCGATCGGACAGATCTCGAAGTGCAGCCGGTTCTTGACGGGGGTCTTGGCCTCGGGAACACGGACGAAGACCATATTCGGCACAGCGGGCCCGTCACGCAACGCGGCCAGCCGCTGTTCGTCCGGCTCCTCCGGATCGGGTCCGATCGCGACCGTGGAGCCGTTCTTGTCCTCATAGACGACGTAACCCAGAACGCCGCACCAGAAATCCGCCAGCCGCCGCGGATCCACGCTGTCGATGGTCGCCCATTCCAACCGACTCGTCATGCACAACGCCTTTCCCTTCCGGATATCCGGTCCACTCTATTCCATGTCGCCGGCGGTTCGAGGCGCCGCGGAACGCGGTGGCACGGATAAATCCCGCCCGTCGCGTGACCCGAGAGTGCTCCGGACGCGAAGGCCGGGCCGAGGCGGCGACCGTCGCTGCCGCGAACCGATCCTCCCTATTTCGTCGGTGCGCGGGCATCGGCATCCAGGGAACCGCGAACGCTTCCCGCGAGTCCCAGTTGAAAACTGGACGTACGACCACTGCTCGGCCTCACCGTGGTGGGCACCGCCTCCGCCGAGGCGGCGGCCATCACCTGCGACACGAAGTCCAGCGGCAAGGACGGCCCCTTCTACCACGGGGAATCCGCCTCCTACGCCTACGACAACCGGTTCAGCAAGAGCCGCCCTGTCCCCGCGCTGGCGACCGACATCCCCAGGGCACGGCGACCTGGTCGAACTGAGACGGATCGACCGACCTGATCCTCGTGACCTCGTCCGAGTCGGGGCACCGCAGCGCGATCATCATCGGGATCGACGCCAAGACCGGCGAACAGGCCGGCCAGGCACTGCTCGCTTACTCCCACGTCGGCGGGATCGCCGTATTCGAGAAACAGGGCTGGGCCTTCGTGTCGGGCAAGGCGACACGGTCCGCAAGTACTCGCTGGCGAAGCTGAAGAACGCGATCATGAAGTCGCTGCCCATCGAGCAGGACGGGACCGCTCAGACCGTCTACGCCTCCTCTTTCCTGACCAGCCACGGCCCCAGCGACACGCTGTGGGCGGGCAAGTTCGAAGACACCAAGCGCGGCCGGGATCGTGGGAGGTGCCGACGAAGACGCAGGGCCTCATCGTCACCAAGGACCTGTTCGTCTACAGCACTTCGCACGGCAGGAACAACCGCAGCAACCTCTATGTGGTCCGGCGCGGCGCCGGTGACAAGGATCTGGACACGGCCAAGAAGCACTGCTTCCGCGCGCCGAGCATGTCCGAGGGGCTGACGGTCTACGGCAGCAACGTGTACCTGGCGTACGAGTCCGGCGCGCACTACTACAGCAAGGCCGCGGACAAGCCGAGGAACATCATCTCGAACCTGCACAAGGCGTCGTTGTCGTCCTTGGCGGCCCTCGCGCCCCGGTAGAGCGCCGGCTGCGGGCGAGGAAGAGTCTCGCCCGCAGCCGGAGTGCCGGTACGTCAGCGGTGTCCGTGGATGGTGCGGTGGATCCAGCCCTGGTAAGCGGGCACGCTGGTGTACAGGCCGGGGCCGTTGGCGCAGGGGACGTCGTCGTCGCCGGGCCCCGAAGTGACGCCGATCAGCTCCCACCGGCCCCACTTCCCGCGCTGGACCTGCGGTCCGCCCGAATCGCCCATGCACGCCATCGCACCGGGCTCGCGGCTGATCGTGCAGAGCCGGGTCGAGTCCGCGTAACCGGGCGAACATTCGGACACCGCCCCACGGCGGGTGTCGAGCTGCTGGAGTCGTTCCGGGAAAACCGCTTCGGAGATGTCGGCGGTGTCGACCGTGGTGCCGAAGCCCAGCAAGCGGGTCGGCGTGCCGGGACGGCCGGGACGGTCGGCGATGCGGATCGGCTGTTCGGCGACAGGGCGGTCCAGGCGCACCAGCGCGATGTCGTTCTTGTTCGGCCCACCCGGCTGATAACCGGGGTGGCGCACCCAACGGTCGATCGTGCGCACGGTGCCGCCGGAGGTCCGCCGTTCGCTGCCGATGCGCACCGTCCCTTCCGGCCGAGCCGGGTTGTTCGCCGGGTCGACACAGTGCGCCGCGGTCACCACCCACTGCGGGTGGACCAGCACGGCCCCGCAGACACCTTTGGCGTTGTTCAGCTCGGGTACGACCTCCGGGATCGAGGCCATGAACTCGTAACGCTCGGTGGAGTTCTTCCCGTTCACCACGGCACCGGCGCTGCCGGGCACCGCGAGCGCGCAGGCGGCACCTGCCAGTGCGACCGCGGCGGCACGAACCAGGTTGCGGCGCATGGAACCCACTCTCGACATACATTTCCTTCGTTCGGGTACTTCGGATCGATGGGATCCAGCATCGCGGCTCGCCTCGTCCCGGACCATCGGGGCAGCTTGCGGATTCGTCGTCTCGGCTGCTCTACGCCCTGGGGTAGGGCTCGCCCTACCACCACGTCCGTGCGAGGACCAGGTGGTTTCGGCCGGCCCGCGACCGGCTATCCGACAGCGCGATCCCGTGAGTGAGGAGGTCAACCATGCCAGGACGGGAAGACCTGCCCAGCACGCTCTTGCGCTCGCCACGCGAGGCACAGGACACCTGGGTGGCCGCGCATGATTCGGCGCTCGAAACCTACGGCCCCGGCCGCCGCGCCGCCCAGACCGCGTTCGCCGCCGTGAAGCACTCCTTCGAGAAGGTCGGTGATCATTGGGAGCCGAAGGAGCGCCCCGGGCCGTCCGACGAGCAGGCCGCGGGTGGCGCCGGGCAGCGCACCAAGAGCACCCACGGCGGCGTCGACGCGCGAGCCGGAAAGGACCATCTGTACCAGCGGGCCCGCGAACTGGGGATTCGCGGGCGTTCACGCATGTCGAAGAGCCAATTGGTCACGGCGCTCGAGAAGGCCAGCCGCCGGGAGACGGCTCGCGCCCGCCAGAGCGAGTAGGAGCAGGCCGTCCGTCACTCCCGGCCGAGGACGATCGTCGGCTCGAGTTCGAACACTGGGTCCTCCAGGGCATCGGCCTCGCCGCGTGGTTCGGGTACCGTCACCCGTTCGGTCGACGACTGAGGATCTTCGATCGCGTGTGTCATGGTTCTCAACTCCGTTCGGGTCGGGGTCGGCTGGTGGAAACCGGCAGGAGGCGATTACCCGGTCTTCCGGAGATCAATCATCCGGCGAGTCACCACTGGACGCTGAACTCGGCCGCTGCCCCACTACCGGTTTTCGCCAACCGGGCGATCCGGCTCCGCCGTTCCGGCGACGGATCCTCATGCGGAAGCAAGCTCGCGTCGGTGATGTAGTTCCACGAAGCCCACCATGAACCGTCAGGCGCCTGGAACGCGTTGAACGCCCCGGGTCCGCGCTTGTTGCCCGGCAGGTTCTTCTTGCGATACTTGTCCGGCAGGCCAGGCCGGAACCGCGGCTCGGCGTCCGGGTCCGGCTGGTAGGAGAAATACGCGCGCTGCTCGGCCATCGGGGTACACCGGTTGTCGGTCAATACGGTTCCGCAGTACGCGACGCCGGTCGCGTAGCGGTTCGCGTACCAGTTGTTCCCCGAATAGAAGAGGTACCAGTCACCGTCGATGCGGACGGCGTTGGGATTCTCGATCGTGAGGACGTCGTCGGCCGGGCTGTTGTGGTGCGTCCACTCCAGATTCGCGTTGTCGATGAGCTTCTTCGCGTTGGCTTCGGCTATCCGCCGCACGTGGCGGGGCCGGTCGAACTCCAGCTTCGCCGCCCCCAATGCGGTGACGCGGTCCTGCGTCCACGCGCCGTTGCGCAGGGTCAGCCATACCTCGCCCTGTCCCCTGCTCACGTCGGCGTCGATCGCCCACCCGCGTTCCGGGCAGAACAGCGGATCGGCGTTGGCGGCGAAGCCTCCCGTGGCCCGCAGCGAGGTGGCGTAGCCGATGCAGTGCTTCGCCTGGCCGGCGGGCTCGGGGCCGGGAAGCGCCGCGCTGTAGAAGACGTAGTAGACGACCCGGCCGTCCTCCTGATGCGCGAACAGCGCAGGTGTCCACAGTGGAGAGTCGGGTCTCGCCCAGTAGCCCGCGGGGAAGGTGACGCCGTCCCACGCGTCACCGTCGACGGCGCCGCGGCGCTGGAACGATCCGCCACTGAACTCGACCTTGGTGTACGGAAGCTTCTTGCCCGGGATGCTCGCACCGACGGCGACGTAGGTGTTCGTCTCCGGTATCCGCATCAGATCCGCCGCCGGGAACCGGAAGTCCAGCGACTCGTCGCGCGGACCGGTTTCCGCTGTCGCGGCAGGCACGCCGGTCAGCAGGCTGACGCCGCACACGATGGCGATCAGGGCACGTCGCATCATCGGGTCACCGTCACCCGAGCGCGGACGGGACGGTGGTCGCTTCCGTAGCCGGTGAGAGCGTCCACCTCGGACCCGGTCGAGTCCTTCTTCGCCCACACATGGTCGATGGACCTGGTGGCGTGGCTAGGAGCACTGGAGGAATCGGCCACGCGCCGCAGCCCCGCCATCAGGTCCGAACCCGGCTCGGCGTTGAAGTCGCCCATGACGACGGGCTCGGCCACCCGCGAAGAGAACCAGTCCGCGGTGGCGCGGACCTGCAGATTGTGCAGTTCACGGTTGAGCGCGAACCGCTGCGCGGACGGCGTCAGGTGCACGACGCCCACAACCCACTCGAAGCCCGCGCCTCCCACTCGTACCCAGTTGACGTACTTCGGCGGCACCCAGCAGCCACAGTCGCCGGGTTCCGCGGGGCCGGTACCCGGCGTGGACGGGTCCACTTTGGACGCGGGTGAGATCTCCTGCGCGCCGTGACCGGTGACGGTCAGGTTGCCGCGAACGAGGATGGCGTTGTGCTTGACCGCGCGGCGGTCCGATTCGTAGATGGCGACATACCCCGCCGCGGCCGCGGCTTCCTTCACCACCTCCTCGCGGTCGGCGACCTCCTGCAGCCCGATGACGGCGGGGCGTTCGGTCTCGATGAGACGGACGAGGTCGGCCTTGAGGCCGCCCGCGTCACCCACGTTGTAGGTGACGACCTTGATCGTGCGTTCGGTCGCCGCCTCGGCGCCGGGCACCGCGACGAGCGTGGCGAACGGCACCAGCAGTGCCAGCGCGAGGGTCTTGCGCCTCGAATGCTTCATGGGATTCCCTCCAGAGTCGTTGACGGAGGGAATCGGACCATCGTCGGCCGCCACGGGCAACGCTCCGCGCGATCCCGTCATCTTCCGGAAAGAACTACTCCGGCGAAGGGTTCTCCCAGACGAAGGTGACCTTGTTGCCCGCCGGATCCACGATCTCCGTCAGTTTGACGAAGCCGAAGTCCTGGATCGGGCCGCATTCCACGCCGCGCCCCGTGAGGTCGCCGACGGTCTCGTCGATGTCCTCGACGACGAGGACCAGGGTGCTCTTACCCGCGGTTTCCGGATCGTGGGTCACCTGGAGTCCGGCGTTCCCGGTGATCTGCCATTCCGCGACGCCTTCCATGGGCTCGGTGTCGGGCCGCCGCCCGAGCCACCGCTCGTACCAGGCGACCGCGGCGGCATGGTCGGAGACCGGCAGGACCGCGTAGACATCCTTGAAACTCGGCAAGGGGTTGTCCTTCCACTCGGATAGCCGACCACTGTAGGCCGGTTCGTCCGAGTTCGCCCCGGCTTTACAAGGTCACCTCTACCCTGCACCGCGTGACCGGCGGACGGACAGTGAGGATGACAGCACGGCTTTTCGCCGTGTTGGCCGTGCTCACCGCTGTCGCCCTCCTGCAGGGCGCCCTGTGCAGTGACGGAGCGGCGGCGGCCGGCTCGCCCTGCGCTCCCCTGTTCGCCGCCGAAGCCACTCACACCACGGCCCCGGCCGACGAATGCTCGACGGCGACGGCCCTGCTGAGCCCGGCCGACCAGCCCCTTCCGGACAACCACCTCGACGACGTCGCGGGCATCGGTGTGGCGCTCCTGGCCGTGCTCGTCCTGTTCGTCCGGCGTCATCGCCCCGGTGGGACGGGTGTACCGCCGTCCTCGCCGGCAAAACGTTCGACGACCACACCACCACTCGTCCAGCTCTGCGTTTCCCGTACCTGATCCGGCCGCCCACGCCGCTTTCAGTTGCCGGAACCGAGCCAAGGACAACACCAGAATGACCAAGAACACCAAGGTTTCCCTGACGGTCGTGGCCGTCGTCGTCGCGGTCGTGGCCGCGTTGCTGATCGTCACCAATCTGGGTGAGGACGCCCCGAGCGAGGAGGCGATCGACGCTCCCCCGGTGGTGCCCGCGTCGATCCTCGTCCGGCCGGACAGCCATCGGCTCTCCGACCCGGCGGGCAGCAAGGTGACCGTCGTGGAGTTCCTCGACCTCGAATGCGAGGCGTGCGGCGCCGCGTTTCCCGGCGTCGAACGCCTCCGCGCCGAGTACGGCGACCGCGTCACGTTCGTGCTGCGCTACTTCCCCATCCCGAGCCATCAGAACGCCGAACTCGCCGCGCGGGCCGTGGAGGCGGCGGGTAAGCAGGGCAAACTCGAACCGATGTACCGCCTGATGTTCGAGAAGCAGCCGGAGTGGGGCGATCAGCAGGTCTCCCACCGCGAGACCTTCCTCGGGTTCGCCCGTGAACTGGGCCTCGACCTGCGAGCCTTCGAAACGGCGCTGGACGACCCGGTCACGCTCGGCCGGGTGCTGGCCGACCGCACCGACGGCGCGAACATCGGCGTCGAGGGCACGCCGACGTTCTTCGTCAACGGCGTCAAGTTCTCGGGGTCACCGTCCTATCAGGGGCTCAAGGCCGTCATCGACCGGGAGCTGACCGAATGACGCCGTTCGCCGTCCGGGTGACGCCCTGGGTGCTGGTGGCCGGCGGAGCGATCGGCCTGGTGGCTTCGTTCGTGCTCACCGTCGAGAAGATCGCGCTGCTCAAGGACTTCTCCTACGTCCCGACCTGCAGTGTCAACCCGGTGCTCAGCTGCGGGTCGATCATGAAGACACCGCAGGCCGAACTGCTCGGATTCCCCAATCCGTTGCTGGGGATCGCCGGGTTCGGTGTGGTCGTGACGACCGGGGTCGCGTTGCTCGGTGGCGCGAAGCTCCCTCGCTGGTACTGGCTGGGCCTGCAAGCGGGCTCGGCCCTCGGTGTCGTCTTCGTGCACTGGCTGATGCTGCAGAGCCTGTACGTCATCGGCGCGCTGTGCCCGTACTGCATGGTCGTCTGGGCGGTCACCATCGCCGTCTTCTGGTACACGACGCTGCACAACCTCCACAAAGGACCGGAGGTGAAGGCGGCGATCCGGTACCACAGCGTGGTCCTCGTGGTCTGGTACGCCGCCATCACCGTCGCGGTTCTGCAGGCCTTCTGGGATTACTGGACGACACTCGTCTGAAGGCGGCTGCGGTCGAGACCGCGCAATCCCCAGGCACAGACGACGCCGATCACCGTCAGGGCGAGCCACGGGAACTCCGGGAAGCCCGCCCGGCGCGCGAGGTCGAAGACGGTGCCGGTGAAGAGGTTGCCGAGGAGGATGCCGACTCCGACGATCGTGTTGTAGAAGCCGTAGTGCGTGGCGACCAGCCGATCGCCGGAAAGCCGCACGACGGTGTCCATTTCGAACGGGAAGACGACGACCGTGCCGACGGCCAGCAACGCGGCGGACAGCAGCAGTCCGGCGCCGGCCGCGGCCGGTCCCGCCCGGGCGACCGTCAGCGGGGCGACGAAGGCCAAGGCCATGAACACCATCCCCACGGCCAGGCAGGTGCCGGGCGGCCACCGGTCCTTGAACCAGGCCGTGATCTTGAGCTGCCCGGCGATCGCGAGGCCGCCCGAGATCACGAACAGCCCCGCGATGAGCACGGTCGCCGACGTCTCCGAGCCGGTGATCCGGCGGGCTTCCATCGGTAGGGCGAGGTAGGTCTGGAAGGACAGCACGTACGAGCCGATCATGACCAGCGCGAAGAGCAGGAAGGACCGGTTCGCCGCGACGATCCGCCAGTCCGACCAGATCGAAGAGGTGGCCCCGTCGCTTTCGTGCGCGGGCAGCGCCCGTATCTGCACCACGGTCAGGACTCCGAAGACCGCGGCGGCGACCAGGCAGGTCAGCCGGAAGTCGACGGCCGTCAGTGCCAGCCCGACCACGGGCCCGGCGAGGATCCCGCCCTGGTAGAACACGTTGAACACGGAGAAGGCCTCCAGCCGCCGCTCCCCCGCATCCGCCGCGAGATAGGCGCGGACCGCCGGGTTGAACAGTGCCCCGGCGAACCCGGTGGCCGCGGACGCGACGATGAGCGACGGCAATGACGACGTCACGCTCAACAGCGCGAATCCCGCCGTCCGCAGCACACAGCCGGCGACGATGAGCGGTTTGTAGCCGAACCGGTCGGCCAGCGTGCCGCCGACCAGGAACATGCCCTGCTGGGAGAAGTTGCGGATCCCCAGCACCAGGCCGACCGCCCAGCCCGCCAGTCCCAGCGGGCCCGAAAGGTAGCCGGCGAGATACGGCATCAGCATGTAGAAGCTGACGTTGATGGTGAACTGGTTGACCATCAACACCTTGCTGGGCCGGTCGAAAGAGCGGAAGCGCTCGGCGAACCCGGTCACCGCGCGGGGTCCACGATCGTGCGGCACCGGGTCCAGCGCTCCACCACGCGCTCACCGGGATGCGCGATGACGTCCGGCTCCCGTGCCGGGACGACGTCGAGGAGACCGTGTCCCGCGCAGTACTCGTCGTTGTAGACGGTGTCGAAATAGCGCTGGGGGCCGTCCGGGAAGATCGCCGCGATCCGGACGTCCGGATCGCGCGTGCGGGCCAGCCAGGCGGCCACGAGGGCGACCGCGCCGACACTCCAGCCCCCTGTCGCGTACTGGGCGGCGGCGAGACGGCGGCAGGTCCACACCGCTTCGGCGGGCGCGACCCAGTGGACCTCCTCGAACGCGTCGTAGTCGACGTTGCGCGGATGGATGCTCGACCCGAGCCCGCGCATCAGCCGAGAGGTGGCCGGTTGCCCGAAGATCGTCGACCCGACGGTGTCCACGCCCACCAGGCGCAGATGCGGGAAGTACCGTCGCAGGGCGCGGAAGGTCCCGGCCGAATGCCCGCCGGTGCCGACCGAGCACACCAGTACGTCGATCCGGCCCAGTTGCGCGGCCAGTTCGTCGGCCAAGGTCGCGTACGCGGCCACGTTGTCCGGGTTGTGGTACTGGTCAGGGCACCAGGAGCCGGGCCGCTCCGCCAGCACGCGCTGGACCCTGTCCCGGCGCGCCTGCTGCCAGCCGCCCACCGGATGCGGCTCTGTGACGAGGTCGACGCGGGTGCCGTGCGCGACGAGCATCCGCCGGACGATGGGCTCCATGCCGGGGTCGGTGACCAGGGTGACCGGGTGCCCGTGGACGATCCCGGCCAGCGCGAGACCGAGCCCGAGCGTCCCGCTGGTCGACTCGACGATCAGCGCGCCGTCGGCGAGGTCGCCGCGGGCCTTGGCCGCTCCCACCATGTGCAGCGCGGGGCGGTCTTTCATACCGCCGGGGTTGAAGCCCTCCAGTTTGGCCCAGAAACCCTTACCGGAACCGGTGAGCCGTTCGTCGATCCAGAGCACGGGCGTGTTGCCGACGGCCGGCGCCGTGTACCGGGGCAGGACTGCGTTCATCGAGGATTCGTCTTTCTGTGTGCTTCGTGCGGACAGGACCTGGACGGCACAGGCAGGTCAGGTCCGCGAGACGCACAACTCGACGAGTGTCCGGGGTCCGCTTCGGACGACCGGAAGCAGCCGAATGTTCCCTTGTGCCAAAGGCGAAACGACGGGTTCCGAGCGAGCAGGGACAGCCTGGACGGGCGAAGCTTCCTCACTTCGGACCGCGACGGCGGCGAGCGAGCGCGGGTGCGCATGTCCCTCGCGCGGCGGACACGGCGAGTCATGAGAGACCGACGTGACGGCGAGGGCGTCGCCGTGCCCGTCGTCCAGGCAGCCAATGGGGACGCCTCCCGCCACGACCAGCACCAGCAAGGCCACGACGAGCCGACGAAGAGTAGCCGGGAAGACACTCACGGTTCCCACCGTAGCAAAGATCGGCTTCATCTCCCATGCTGCCTAGTACTAGCGGTTTTAGTAGGACTTCACCGGGCACTCACAACGGTCCCCGTACTACTAAGCGAGATAGTTGCCCCTGTGAGACAGGAGATTCGGCACCCGTGACCCCACACCGGCGCTCACCGCGGCACCCCCTCGTCGCCACCGCCGCCCTCATGATCCTCGGCTTCGGCACGCTCCCCGCGAGCGCGCAACCCGCGCCGGACAGCCAGGATCCGATGCGGCGCTACCAGGAACTCGGCGCCCAGGCGGCCAAGGCCGACGAGGACCTGCAGGAATCCCAGGACCGGCTGAAGACCCGCGAGAGCGAACGAGACCAGGCCACCGCCGACGTCGGCCGCGCGGACGGCGAGCTCACGCGGGCGCGGTCGGCGATCGATCGCTTCCGGCCGCAGGTCGAGGCGATCGCGCGGTCCGCGATGAGCGGCGAGCGGCTCGGCAACGCCGTCCTGCTGCTCGACAGCGGCAGCAGGCAGGAGTTCCTCGACCGCTCCTCCGCGCTGTCGGTCCTGGCGGACGAGAAGGCCAAGGCGTTGAACGGCCTGCGGGACGCGCTCGCGCAGGCACAGACCGCGCGGACGACCGCGGAGGACGCGCGGGAAACGGCCCAGCTCGCCGCGAACGACGCGGCCTTGGCGCTGGACCAGGTCCGGACCAGGAAGGCGGACCTCGACGACCAGATCGCCAAGGTGCGGCAGGCACTCGGGCAGCTGCCCGCAGGCGACAAGGCGAAACTCGGCAAGGTCCAGGACAAGGGCTCGTACCTCGGCCCTCCCGGCGCCGCGAACGACGCGCTGCAGGCGGCACTGTCCAAACGGGGCTCGCAGTACGAATGGGGCGCCACCGGACCGAGCGAATTCGACTGCTCGGGCCTGACGTCGTGGGCGTACAAGCAGGCGGGGATCTCGCTTCCGCGCACGAGCCGCCAGCAATACACCGTGGGCAAGGCCGTCCCGTTGGACGCGCTCGTCCCCGGCGACCTCGTCTTCTACGACGACGGCACCGGCAACCCGGGAGCCATCCACCACGTCGGCATGTACGTCGGCGGCGGCAAGATGGTCGACGCGCCCACGGAAGGCCAGCTGGTCGATGTCCGTTCGGTGAAGGGCGACGGGCATCTGATGGGCGCGCGGCGCATCGTCGGCTGAGCGGGAGCGGCACAGTATCCTTCCCGGCGGAGGTGTCATGCAACGGCTGGGCGAGCTCGAAGCGTCGGTGATGGACGTGCTCTGGGACGCGGCGGAACCCTTGCGGGTGCGCCAGGTGCTCGAGGCGATCAACCGGGATCGCGACCTCGCCTACACCACGGTGATGACGGTGCTGGACAACCTGCACCGCAAGGAATGGGTCGAGCGCGAAATGGAGAATCGCGCGTACCGCTATCGCGCGGTGGCGACCCGTGAGGAGGCCACCGCGCAAAGCCTGCGCGAACTTCTCGACGCCTCGGAGGACCGGGAATCGGTGCTGTTGCATTTCGCGCGCTCGGTCACCGAAGAGGAGTCGGACATCCTGCGGCGGGCCCTGCGACGGAAGCCCGGCAAGCGATGATCCTGGCGGCGGTGCTCCTGTTCGGCGTGGTGGTGGTCGGCTGGTGCTCGCCCCGGCTGCTCGGCAGGCTGACCGTCGGCGGGATCACTCCCGGCACGGCACTCGCGTGGTGGCTGCTGACCGCGCTCGGCGTCCTCGTCGGCACCCTCGGCGCCGTCCTGCTTCTCGTCCTGCCGGACCACGGGCCCGCCAGGGCCATCACCCGGCTGCTTCACGAGTGCTGGGCGGCCGTCGGCCACAGCGGTCTTCCCGGCCTCGATCCGCTCGCCGGCACCTTCGCGGGCACCGCGGTCGCGATCGCGGCGGCCCGCCTCGCCGTGTCGACCGCGCGGCGCCGGAAACACAGCACGCTGCTGCACCGGCGCCATCTCGACGTGCTCCGGCTGTCCGGCGCCCGGCCGGGGCTCACGCTGTGGCTGCCCGACGAGCGTCCGATCGCCTACAGCCTCGGCGGCCGCGACGGCCTGATCGTGGCGAGCCACGGCCTGGCGGGCAGGCTCTCTCCCCTCGAACTCGACGCGGTGCTGGCCCACGAACGCGCTCATCTGCGCGGAAGGCACCACCTTCTGGCCGGCTGCGCCGAAACCCTCGGCCGCGTACTGCGGTTCGTCCCGCTCATGCGCGAACTCCCCGGCGCGGTCCGGTTGCTCGTCGAACTGGCCGCCGACCGGGCGGCCGCGACCGGGCACGGGCCGGAGACCGTGCGGTCGGCGCTGCTGTCGATCCATGCCGCCGGCGGCGACGACACCGCGCTCCGGCTGCGCTGGCTGGCCCGGCACGCGAGCGGCCCGGCGCGATTCCCGGAACGGGTGCGCGCCGTCGCGGGCGGAGCACTGGCGCTGTTCGCGGCGCCCGTGCTCACCGTCGGCCTGATGTTCACGGCGGGCCTCGTTTCCTGCTGGTGAGAGAAACGCGTTCGTCACCGATGCGGGCGAATGGGTTCAGCGCGGACACCATCAGGTGATCTGCTGTTTCCGGTCAGGAAAGTCCCTTTCCCGAACGGGCGTATGAACGTCGCAGAGTGTCGTTCGCCGGTCGGCGGAATGGGGACGGCAAATCGTGCAATCCCCACTCACACGAGTGAGGAGCCGCCCTTCCGCTGAGCCGGAAAGGCGAATTCCCGGCGCTACTCAAATGGCGGCATTCGACGGGTGGGCCCCTGTCGTAACGTCGATCAAGAAGCGCTTCCCCGCAACGATTTCCGTGCACTCATGGAGGTTTTCGTGATTCGACGTCCTCTGCGCACCCTGACCGTCCTGATCGGCGCCGCCGCAGCCGTCACCGCTTTCGCGTCACCCGTTTCCGCGGCGGCCTCGGTGCTGAACGAAGCGGCGGGCCCGGCCTCGGTGGCCGCCGCCCAGCAGAAACTCGGCACCTCGCTCGGCACCGCGTTCGCCGGTTCCTGGCTGGACACCACGACCGGCGACCTGATGGTCGGCACCACCGACGCGAGCCGGTCTTCCCACATCCGCGCCGCGGGCGCGATCCCGAAAGTGCTCAGGCACAGCGCCACCGACCTGAAGCGGATCCAGTCCACATTGGACAACAGAACCGCGGGCCTGCCCGGCTCGGTCGCCGGCTGGTACGTGGACGTGCCGTCGAACGACGTCGTGGTCAGTGTGGTGGGCGGCGATCCCGCCGGTCTGGCGTGGGCCACTTCCGCCGGGGTCCCGGTCCGGGTGGAACACGTGAAGAGCGCGCCGCGGCCCTTGTGGAGCGTGATCGGCGGGCAAGGCCTGTACTTCAGCGGTGGTGCCTGTTCGGTCGGCTTCAACGCCTATGACGACGACGATCATTACGTGATCACCGCCGGCCACTGCACCGAACTCGGCGGCACCGTGCGCGGCGTCGGCGGCACGATCGGCAAGGTCGCGAGGTCTTCCTTCCCCGGCAACGACTACGGGACGGTCAAGGTGACGCAGTCCGACGTCTCGACCCCGCCCCGGGTCGACCGGTACGAGGACGGTTCCGACGTGCGGATCGAGGGGGCCGACGTGGTCGGTGTCGGCGGCCGGGTCTGCCGGTCCGGGATCACCACCCACTGGCACTGCGGGCGGGTCGAAGCGCTGAACCAGACGGTGAACTACGGCAACGGGAACATCGTGCGAGGCCTCACCCAGACCGACGCCTGCGCCGAACCCGGCGACTCCGGCGGCTCGTTCGTCAGCCGGCCCTCGTCGGGCTCCGGCACGAAACTCGTGCAGGCACAGGGCATGACCTCGGGCGGCTCCGGTGACTGCGACGAAGGCGGCACCACGTTCTTCCAGCCCGTCAAGGAGGTGCTCGACCGCTACGACCTGACGCTCGAAAAGGACTGATCTCCCGCGGCGAGGGGCGGCCGGCCCACCGGCCGCCCCTTGATCAGGACGGCGAGTTCGCCCGCCTCGGCGGCCAGGGTCTCGATCTCGGCCCAGCGGCGGCGGACCCGCTCGTGATCGGCCACCAGCGTGCCGGAAACCATGCCCAGTAACAGATTCGCGTCCGTCCCGACCTCCGCCAGCCGCAGGAAGGGACGGCGATCCTCCTCGGTGCCCGCGCCGTGCTCCGCCGCCCATTCACGGGCTCGCAACCCGGCGTCATGGCAGGCGTCGACGAGGAGGCTCCGGATCTCGTCCGGCCGGTTCCCCGGGCGCGCGGGAGGTTTCCCCGTCAGCGGAAAGATGTTCCAGGCCACCGACAGCAGGCAGTCGGCCACTTCGTCCATCGTCTCCACGTCCACCGGGCGAGTGTTCCGGCACCGGCGCACTGCCAGGCGCAATGACGCGCGGGACGGGCAGGGTCGACCCGATCGGGTGGCGCCCCCAGGCCGGGTCTCGTGAGTCCCCGCGGGTTCTGGAGGTGTGTCGCGAAAGCCACTTTCGGGACACCAGACGTCTCGAAAGTGGCTTTCGCGACACGCTCGCCGGAGCGGTACCGGCGATGTCACGTGATTGGACGGACGACACGCGTGACTGGATGGACGACACGACCACAGCCAGGCCCCGCCACGAGCCGTCCGCCGGATCACACGTGTCGTCCAGCTGATCACGCGTGTCGTCCGTCCAATCACGCGAGTCGTCCAGCTGATCACGCGAAAGCGCCATTCCGTGCACCTGCAGTAGGCACTTACGACACCCTGGCCCTAACCGTCCTTACCACTCACGAGGCTCGGCTCGGCCAAGTCGTCGGGGGTCCGCGCGTCGGCAATTCGCAGGCCGGCGATGAGACCGGACAGTCCCTGGTGACCCTCGGGCCGGAAGGCGAGGATCCCGCTGGCGAAGAACAACAGGTTCGCCAGCGGCTCGAACCCGCTGTTGGCCACCGACGCCAGGGTGAGCAGCGTGAAGTACCCGCCGGAGCCGGCCAGGAACCGCACGGCCATCCGCCACAGGGCGGGCTTCCCGCCATCCGGGCCGACGGGGCGCAGCAACACGACCCGCTGGCCGAAGCTGGCGCCGTTGCCCGCGACGGGAACGACGAACACCAGGAGCAGCGCCGGCAGGAAGGTGCCGATCAGCGCGGTCACCACGGTGTTCGGTTCGCCGGCGAGCAGGGTCGTCACGATGCCGACGGTGGTGCCGAGCAGGATGACCGACACGACGTCGACGGCCATCCCGAGCAGCCGGCGGCGCGTGGTGACCGGCCGCGGCGTTCCCGGCGGCGCGGACGGCTCGTTCCCCGGCAGCAGCCGCAACAATGGGGCGAGGCCGAAACCGACGGCGGCACCGAGGGTGTTGGTCAGCAGATCGTCGACGTCGGCCAGGCGGTACGGGCACTCGAACAGGAACCAGACCCCGGTCAGCTGCGTGCACTCGATGAACAGCGAGACCGCGAAGCCGATCGCGACGGTGGCGGCGAAACCGCGCCGGAAGAGATGCCGCACGAACATCCCCAGCGGCACGAACAGGGCGACGTTGAACACCGCCTGCTGGACGGCGGGATTGCGCAGGAACGCCCGCAGACCGTCGCCGGTCTGTTCGCGGCGGATGTCGGCGACGAACTGGAACGGGCGCAGCTGCAGGTGACCGGCCGCGTGTCCGGCGCAGGTGGTCGTCTCCGGGATGGGAAGCAACGTGTACGTCCACAGGGACATGGCATAGACCAGGAACCCGAACACCAGCAGGACCCGCCAGAGCCCCAGCTCTCCGCGGCGCCGGTAACTCGCGGCGATGTACGGGACGGCCAGGAGGCCCGCGAGCACGCATCCCGCGAACACCGCGATGACCGCGGAGATGGTCGGATCAGTCACTCGCGGAAGTTAACAACGCGCGCTCCGGCGCACCCGTCACGCCACCTGGCCGGGTGACGGCGAGCGCTCGCTGTTGCGCGAGCGCGGCGATGGCGAAGGTCAGATGGACGACGACCCAGTTGCGGTCTTCGCGGTGGATCCGCTGCAACAGGTCGAGGGTGGCGTCCCCAGGACTGCGGCCCTGACGGCAGGCGTCGATGAACGCCTGGGTCAGGTCGTCGACGTTCCTTCGGAACTCAGCGAACGCGTCGACGGGTTGAGAACTGGGGCAAAGATCCACGGTCACGTCACAGAGCGTTTCATAGCGCGACACAAAGTTACGAATCGGCGCAGCCCGAATCACTCACGTGAGGCAGGACGGGCACGGATATGTGCTCTGCGTCACGCCGACGCCAGCCTGGAGGGCATCGGGCGTTCCCGTTCGGCCGCCTTCGCCCGGCGGGTGACCGGGAAGCGCTGATCGAGTTCGACCAGTAGCGGGGTCGCCGCCATCAGCACCAGAAGGGCGAGCCCGGCGTAAGCGCCCAGAGTCGCGATGATCGTCATTTCGGCCTCCTCGGTCCCCTGCCGCCTGTTCCGGCGGCCTGGAACCAGGATCGCCTCCGGGCGGGGGCCGTCGGATCGGTCATCCGGCGGAGACGCCTCGACCGGTCGGCCTTTTCGGCACTGTCCGATCGGCCGACCCAGGGCGGCGGTGCAGCAGGTCGAACCGCGACCACATGGCCTCGGCCGCCTCGATGGACTCGCCGGTGCGGACGGGATCGACGGCGGCGAGTTGCGCGACGATCGCCTGCACCAGGCTCATCCCCGCGGTCAGCGACGGGAAGAAGGTCACACCCTCGGCGGGCACCATCAGCACCTGTTCGACCGCGCCCGCCAGCGCGGGACTGGCCGCGTCGGTGATGGCGAAGGCACGCGCGCCCCTGGCCTTGGCCTCGTTCGCGGCGAGCACCGTGCTTTCGTACAGGCGCCAGAAACTGATCGCGATGAGCACGTCCTCGGAGGTCAGTTTCGCCGTGGCGTTGGCGAGTTCGGCGTCGCCCGCCGTGATCGCGTGGACGTCGTAGCCGGCGAGCCGGGCGTTGTGGGCGAACGCGATCCCGACCGCGGCGTAGCTGCCGTCGGCGATCACGACCGTGCGTCGCGCCCCGGCGACGGCCTCCGCGACGTTGCGGATCTCGTCCTCGGCCACGCGCCGGTTGAGCAGAGCGAGGCTGTCGAGGTCGCGGCGCAGCGACGCCGAACCCGGCGAGTCGACGTCCCGGTGTTCCTCGGCCACCTGCGGCGCGCTCAGCGACGACATGTACCGCGCCCGCAACTCCTGCTGCAGCGCCGGCCATCCGGCGAAACCCAGCGCCTGCGCCGTCCGGGTGACGGTGGCGACGTTGACCCCGGCGAGCTGGGCGAGTTCGGCCGTCGAGCCGAACGACGCGCGGCGCGGTTGCGAGACCAGCACTTCGAGCACGGCGGCCGCCTTCGGCCGCAGGCCGCGCTCCGGTGTGCGATCCCGAAGCCACGCCTCGAAACCGTCGTCGGTTCCCGTCCCTGTCACGCGCACCCTCCCTCGACGGCGTCACGGTAACGCATCGTGCCCGGCGGACCACTTGCAACAACCATTGCAGTTTTATCGAAACGCAGTATACGTTGTCCGCACTCTCCTGACTCCTCGTCGCCCGAACCACGGAAGGCGTTCCCCATGACGCTTCTGGCACGACTGGACCGGCTCCCGCTGAGCCGTCCCCATTACAAACTCCTGATGATCGGCGGGCTCGGCTACACCTTCGACGGGATGGACTCCGCCGTCGTCGCCTTCCTCCTGCCGAGCGCGAAAGCCGTCTGGGGCCTGGACAACGGCCAGCTCGGGCTGATCGGTTCGGCGACGCCGTTCGGCTTCCTCTTCGGCGCGATCGCCGCCGGGCTCCTGGGCGACCGCATCGGCCGCAAGAAGGTCATGATGTACGCGCTGGCCTTCTACGCGGTGTTCTCGGTGGTCGCCGCCTTCTCCCCCAACTACGAGGTCTTCCTGGGTGCCCGGGTGCTGGCCGGGGCCGGTGCGGGGGCCGAAAGCGCCATCATCGCGCCGTTCCTGTCGGAGTTCGTCCCCGCCAAACGCCGCGGCTGGTTCGTGGGCGCGCTGGCCGGGTTCTTCTCGTTCGGGTTCGTGATGGCCGCGCTGATCGGCCGGTTCGTCGTCCCGACGGTGCCGGAAGGCTGGCGGGTGGCGCAGCTGATCACCGCGCTGCCGATCGTCATGCTGCTCTGGTGGCGCCGCTCGCTGCCGGAATCACCGAGGTTCCTGGTCGCGAACGGACGTAACGCCGAGGCGGAGAAGATCGTCGCGAAGCTGGAACGGGACGTCGAAAAGGCGACGGGGAAACCACTTCCCGCCGTCGCCGAGGCCGAGGCGCAGCCCGCGACGGAGACCCCCAAGGTCAATCTCCTCAGCGCGCTCAAGTTCTTGTGGAGCCCGGCGATGGCGCGCCGCACCGCGGTGATCTGGACCGTGTGGTTCGTGATCACGTTCTCCTACTACGGCTTCTTCTCCTGGATCCCGACGCTGCTCGTCGAGCGCGGCATCACGGTGACCAAGAGCTTCGAGTTCTCCATCATCATCTACCTCGCCCAGATCCCCGGATACTTCTCCGCCGCGTGGCTGTCGGAACGGCTCGACCGCAAGCACACCATCGCGTTGTACCTCGCGGGCTCCGCGGTGAGCGCGTTCTGGCTGAGCCAGATGGACGCCCCGTGGTCGATCACCCTCGCCGGGGCGGTGCTGTCGTTCTTCCTCAACGGCACCTACGCCGGCGTGTACTCCTACACCCCCGAGGTGTTCCCGACCTGGATCCGCGCCAGCGGGACCGGGCTGTCCAGCGCGTTCGGCCGGGTGGGCAGCATCCTCGCCCCGACGATCATCGGCCTGTCCGCGGCGAGCCTCGGCTTCGCCGGCGTCTTCGGCATGACCACCGCCGTCCTGGTGGCCGGGGTGGTGGTCGTAGTCGTGTTCGGCCTGTCCACCGCCGGCCGCTCACTCGAAGAACTGACCGAACACGGCGCGCCCGTGAAGACCGCCAAGGAGATGACCAAGTGACCGTGTCACTGTCCACTGTGGAGGACAAGACCCGAGCCACGATCGGCGTACGGCTGTTCACCGTGCTGGCCTGGCTGCCGGAACGGCGGGCACTGCGCCGGGTGCACAGCAGCCATCCGGTCGAGTACCCGGTCGGCGGCGAGAAGACCGTCGAGGTGGCCGCCGGGTGGCTGGAGCGGTGCATCACCGGCCAGGAGCCCTATTTCGGGCCGGACAGCGCGGCGGTGCGGGAGATCTTCACCGACCACGAACTCATCGACCGGCTCGGCTGCGGCGCGGTGATCAACGTGCCGGTGGTGGACGGCGGCCGCACGCTCGGCGTCCTCAACCTCCTCGACGCCGAAGGCAGTTACGACGAGGATTCCGTCACGGCGGCCCGTTCACTGGCACCGTTGGCGGCCCCGGCCCTGCGCGAACTCCTGGAGGAGACCCGATGAACGGATCGCTGCTGCTGCGCAACGCCCGTCTGCTCGACCCGGTCAAGGGCGAGTACACCGAGGGAGACCTCCGCTGCGCCGACGGCCGGATCGTCGAGATCGGCGACGGGCTCACCGCGGGCGACGCACGGACCGAGGACCTGCGCGGCGCGTTCGTGCTGCCCGGACTGATCGACGCCCACGTGCACGTCACCGCGTCGACCGCGGATCTCGGGTCACTGCCCGCGTCGTCACCTTCCTACGTGGCCGCGCACAGTGCCCGCACCATGAGCCGGATGCTGGACCGGGGCTTCACGACGGTCCGTGACGCCTCCGGCGCCGACTACGGCCTCGCCGACGCGCAGGCCGAGGGCTTGTTCCGCGGCCCGCGGCTGCTGTTCTGCGGACGCGCGCTGAGCCAGACCGGCGGGCACGGCGACAGCCGGACGCGCGGCGCCAACGCCAGCGACGATCACCCGTGCTGCGCCGGTCTCGGCCGGGTCGCCGACGGGGTCGACGCGGTCCGCGCCGCGGCGCGCGACGAACTGCGCAAGGGAGCGCACCACATCAAGGTGATGGCCTCCGGTGGCGTCGCGTCCCCCACCGATCGGATCGACTCGACGCAGTACTCCGCCGAGGAGTTGCGCGCCATCGTCGAGGAGGCGGAAGCGGCCAACCGTTACGTGGCCGCACACGCCTACACCGCCCGCGCGGTGAACCGCGCGCTGGAACTGGGCGTGCGGTCGATCGAACACGGCAACCTGATCGACGACCGCAGTGTCGAACTGTTCCTCCGGCACGACGCGTACCTCGTGCCCACCCTGGTCACGTACTGGGCGCTGAAGGAGGAAGGGCGCGAGCACGGGCTGCCGGAATCCAGCTGGCGCAAGGTCGACGAGGTGCTCGGCGCGGGCATGGCCGCACTCGAAAAGGCCGCCGGAGGCGGCGTGAAACTCGTGTACGGCAGCGATCTGCTCGGCGGGATGCACCGGCACCAGAACCACGAGTTCCGGCTGCGCGGCGAGGTCCAGTCCGCGCTGGAGGTGGTCCGCTCCGCGACGTCGACGGCGGCCGACCTGCTGAACCTGACCGGCGAGATCGGCACGCTGGCGCCGGGCGCGCACGCGGACCTGCTCGTCGTCGACCGGGATCCGCTGGAGGACATCGGCGTCCTGGCCGAGCCGGAGAAGTTCCGGCACATCGTGCAGGGCGGGACCGTGGTCTCCCCCTGACGCAATTCGTCACCTACTTGCGACGCCGTCCTCTCGCAAGCAGGTGACGAATCGCGCGGGGTCAGGAGATGCGCTGCGGGACGTCCCACGGGTTGTCGTCCCGCAGCGGTTCCGGCAGCAGGTGCGACGGCCAGTCCTGATAGGACACCGGCCGCAGGAAACGGTCCACCGCCGCGGTCCCGACCGAGGTCGACGCCGGTGACGTCGTCGCCGGGAACGGTCCGCCGTGCTGTATCGCGGCGGTCACCGCGACCCCGGTCGGCCAGCCGCCCCACAGGATCCGACCGCTGCGGTCGGCCAGCACCGGGCGCAGCGCCTCGACGTCGGGGGCTTCCTCGGGAAGTGCGTGCACGGTCGTCGTGAGCTGGCCGGGCAGGGCAGCCAGCACCGGCAGGACATCGTGAAGACGCGAGTACCGCACCACCACGCCCAGCGGGCCGAAGCACTCTTCGGCGGCTTCCGGCACGAAGTCCTCCAGGTCGACTTCGAGCAGGTGGGCGCCGGGTCCCCGGACGACCTCGCGCATGCCGGGGATCGCGGCCAGCCGTACCGCGCCGGTCCGGAAACCCGACGCGATGCGGTCGTTCAAGAACGGCGCGGCCGGGACCTCGCGCAACCGTTCGGCGACGCGATCCACGAACGGGCTTTCCGACGGCACGAACACCAGTCCGGGATTCGTGCAGAACTGGCCGTTGCCCAGCGTCAGCGAACCGGCGTAGCCCGCCGCCAGTTCCTCCGCCCGCGAGCGTGCCGCGCCGGGCAGGACGATCACCGGGTTGACGCTGCCGAGCTCACCGTGGAACGGGATCGGGACCGGCCGCTCGGCCGCGATCCGCGCCAGCGCGAGCCCACCCGGCACCGATCCGGTGAACGCGGAGGCCGCGATCGCCGGATGACGCAACGCCTCCACGCCGGCGGCTTCTCCTTCGACGAGGCTCAGGAGCGCGCCCCAGCGGCCGAGAGCCTCCACGACGACAGCCGCCGTCCTGCGGGACAACTCCGGATGTCCGGGATGGGCCTTGACCACCACCGGGCATCCGGCCACCCACGCCGACGCGGTGTCCCCGCCCGCCACGCTGAACGCGAACGGGAAATTGCTCGCGGCGAACACCAGGACCGGGCCGACCGCGGTGCGGTACCGGCGCAGCTCCGGCCGGGGGCCGGGCGGCCAGGACGGATCGGGCCGGTCGATCCGGACGTCGTAGTACGAGCCGCTTTCGGCCGCGAGCAGCCTCAGCTGGAACGTCGTGCGGGCCAGTTCGCCGGTCAGCCGCTTCGTCCCCAGCCGGGTCTCGGCGTCGGCGACCTCGATCAGGGACGGACCGGCCGCGTCCAGCGCGTCGGCCACGCCGGTGAGCACCGCCGTGCGCGTCTTCGGGTCGGTCGCGGCCCAGGCGCCGGCGATCTCCGCCGCGCTCTCGATCTGCTTCATGCTTCCTTCCTCTCCGAGTTCCGGGATCCGATCAGCGGGTACACCAGGCCGAACACCGTCCGGAGCGCGTCGCGAAAGGCCTTTCACGGACCCGTTCAGAGGACGAAGCCCGCGGGGAACGGGTCGTCCGGGTCGAGCAGGTAGGTGGCGTTGCCGGTGATCCAGGCCCGTCCGGAGAACTCCGGCACCACGGCGGGGACACCGCCGACGGTGGTCTCGGCGACGAGTTCGCCGGTGAACGTGGTGCCGATGAACGAGCTGTTCTCGAAGGGCGTGTGCAACGGCAGCTCGCCGCGGGCGTGGAGCTGGGCCATCCGGGCCGAAGTGCCGGTGCCGCAGGGCGACCGGTCGAACCAGCCCGGATGGATCGCCATCGCGTTCCGCGAAGCCCGGGCATCCGACCCCGGAGCGAGGAACTGGACGTGTTTGCAGCCGCCGATCAGCGGATCGGCGGGATGCTTCGGCGGGCGCTGATCGTTGATCGCCGCCATGATGTCCAGCCCCGCGGCGAGGATCCGGTCCTTCTCCGCCCGGTCGAACGGGATGTCCACTTGGGACAGTTCGAGGATGGCGTAGAAGTTTCCACCGTAGGCCAGGTCGTAACGCACCTCGCCGAAGCCGGGCACCTCGACGACGGCGTCTCGCTCGGTGAGGAAGGACGCGACGTTGCGAAGTTTGACGCGGACCGCGCGGCCGTCCCGGACCTCGACCTCGGCGTGCACGAGCCCGGCCGGGGTGTCCAGGCGTACGACGGTCTTCGGTTCGGTCACCTCGACCATGCCGGTCTCCACCAGCACGGTCGCCACGCCGATCGTGCCGTGCCCGCACATCGGCAGGCAGCCGGACACCTCGATGTACACCACGCCCCAGTCGGCGTCCGGCCGGGCGGGCGGCTGCAGGATCGCGCCGCTCATCGCCGAATGGCCGCGCGGCTCGTTCATCAGGAACTGCCGCAGATGGTCCAGGTGCTCCATGAAGTACCGGCGGCGTTCGGCCATCGTGTCACCGGGGATGACGCCGACCCCGCCGGTCACCACCCGGGTCGGCATGCCCTCGGTATGCGAATCGACGGCGGTGATCGACCGGATCGACCGCACCTACGCCACCCCCAGCGAGGCGAGCGCGCGGCGCATGTCGGCGGTGACCTGCTCGCGGTGTTCCCCGGTCAGCGGCCCCCGCGGCGGACGGCACGGCCCGCCGTAGCGGCCGACGAGGTCCATCCCGAGTTTGATCGCCTGGACGAACTCGGTGCGCGAGTCCCAGCGGAAAGCGGCCACCAGCGGCTCGTAGAGCGCCCTGGCCTCTTCGAGTTTCCCGGACCGCGCCAGGTCGAACAGGCGCACCGACTCGGCGGGGAACACGTTGGGGAACCCGGCGAACCAGCCTGTCGCGCCCATCAGCAGGCTTTCCAGCACGACGTCGTCGGCGCCGCTGATCACGTCCAGCCCCGGCGCCTGTTCGCGGATCTCCAGCACCCGCCGGACGTCGCCGGAGAACTCCTTGACCGCGACCACGTTGTCGATCCGCGCGATCTCGGCGAGCAGGGCGGGCGTGAGGTCGACCTTGGTGTCGATGGGGTTGTTGTAGACCATCACCGGCAGCCCGACCGACGCCACCGCTTCGAAATGGGCGAGCACCTCGCCGCGGTTCGCCCGGTACATCGTGGGTGGCAGGCACAGCAGGCCATCCGCGCCGTCCTCGGCGGCGACCTCGGCCCAGTACTTGGCCTGGTGCGATCCGGGGCCGTGCACGCCGACGACGACGATCCCGTCCTCACCGACGGTTTCGATCGCGGTGCGGGCGACGCGACGGCGTTCCTCGTCGGTCAGCGACGAGTATTCGCCGAGCGAGCCGTTCGGGCCGACGCCCCGGCAACCGTTGTCGACCAGCCACCGGCAGTGCGCGGCGTAGGCGTCGTAGTCCACGGCCAGCCCGGCGGGGGCCGAAGCGTCCGCCCGGTACGGGAGGGCGGTCGCGACGACGACGCCACAGAGGTCGGGGGTGCTCATTCAGGGTCTCCTTCGGTTCGGGCGGCGAGTTCGCCCAGCCGGATCGGCTGGACGATCGGGCGGTGGTGCCGTTCGGTGCCACCGCAGAGTTCGGACACGGTCGGCCCGCAGACGCGGCCCTGGCACGGGCCGAGGCCGGCCCGGGTGCCGAGTTTCACCGCGTGCGAGCCGGGACGGGCCGGGTCCTCGGCCGCACGCGTCAAGGCGCCGTACGTGGTTTCCTCGCAGCGGCAGATGATCGTGTCTTCGCGCAGCCAGCTTCGCCAGGCCGCACCGATCGGATGGGCCGTGGCGAGGCGTCCGGCGAAGGTGAGAGCACGGTCTCGAGCGCGGATCAGCTCCCGTGACGGCTCGCCCCCGGCGGCGGCGCATCCGGCCACCGCTCCCTCGGCCGCGGCGGTGACCGCGCCGCCTATCCCGGTGATCTCTCCCGCGGCGAAGACACCGTCCACTGTGGTCCGTTGCGCGGCGTCGACCCGGACGAAACCGTCGTCCAGGACGCAGCCCGCGGCGACCGCGAGTTCCGGCTGTGGGACGAAGCCGTGCCCGACGCAGACCGCGTCGACCTCGTACGTCCGCTCGGTGCCGGGGACGATCGACCAGTCGGCGCGGACCCGCGCGGTCACGACCTCGCGGACGCGGTCCGCCCCGCGAGCCTCGAT
Source organism: Amycolatopsis sp. TNS106 (assembly GCF_019330265.1). Taxonomy (NCBI): domain Bacteria; kingdom Bacillati; phylum Actinomycetota; class Actinomycetes; order Pseudonocardiales; family Pseudonocardiaceae; genus Amycolatopsis; species Amycolatopsis sp. TNS106. The sequence continues at coordinate 2,576,410 of NZ_CP024972.1, forward strand.
CACGGCCCGTCCCAGCCGGTACGGGACCCGGTGCCGGGCCAGCGTCGCGGCGTATCGAGCCAGTTCACCGGTCTTCCCGGCGTGGGCGGCCAGGCGCCACGGCCGGGACGACCATCCTTTCCGGACGGTCGAGAACGGGTTCGCCTCCAGGACCGCGACCACCTCGGCCCCGACGCCCAGCAACGATTCCGCGACCGGCAACAGGAACGGCCCGGCCCCGGCGACGAGGACCCGTTCGCCGATCGCGACCCGTTCCCCCTTCGCCAGCGCCTGGGCCGCGCCCGCGGTGTACACGCCGGGCAGCTCCCAGCCGGGGAACGGCAGCGTGCGGTCGTGCGCGCCGGTCGCCAGGATCAGCGCGTCCGGGGCGAGGGTCAGCCGCCGACGTCCCTTTCCGTCGGACTGCCCGCGCAGGACGTGCACCGTCTTCTCCGCGCGGTCGAACGCCCACACGGTGGAGCCGGGCCACCATCGGCACCGCGGATGCGAGAGCACCCGGCGCCGCCGGTCGAACTCCGCCCGGCCGTGCCGGCCCCGCTCCGGGCGCCGCGCCGCGTACGCCTCGGGGAGCATCCGGTGGAACTGGCCGCCGGGGGTCTCCGCCTGGTCCAGCACCGTGACCTGCGCACCGGCCCGCAACGCGTGCTCGGCCGCCGCGAGCCCGGCGGGCCCGGCACCGACGATCACCACGTTCACGCCGTCTCCTCCCGGGACTGCGTGTGGATCTCGTCCCCGTCGGCGGCCGGGCGGCGGCACGCGCGGACATCGGGCACGCCGTTGACCGTGAGCAGGCAGTCGAAGCACGCGCCGATACCGCAGAACACGCCGCGGGGTGCGCCGGAACGCGTGGTGCGCCAGGAGACCCGGCCCGCGGCGAGCAGGATTCCCGCCACGCTCTGCCCGGCGATCCCGGTCAGGGTCTCGCCGTCGACGGTGATCCGGATCGGCCGGTCGGTGCGGCCCACCGGATCGCGATCGCGCGGCAGCAGCCGTCCGCTCATGCGGCCACCTCCGCCAGAACGGCCGGACGGTCCACAGTGAACTCTTCGACCGGCATCGCGGTCTCCGCCCCGGTGAGCAGTTCCCGCAGCAACCGAGCGGTGCCGACGCTCAGGCCGATCCCGGCGCCCTCGTGCCCGGTGGCGTGCCAGAGATTCCCCAGCCGCGGATCCTCTCCGAGCACCGGGAGGTGATCATCGACGTAGGGCCGGAAGCCGCCGTATGCGCGCATGATCGCGGCGTCGGCGAGCGCCGGGAACAGCCGCAGTGCCTTGACTGCGATGGCGCTCAGCACGTCGGGGCGGATCGCGTCGTCGAAATCCACCCGGCGGCGTGACGAGCCGATCAGCACGGTGCCACCCCAGGTCGACTCGACGACGGCGGAGGTCTGCAGCGCACTCGAATCGGCGCCGACCGCACCGACGTAATCGGCGTCGTAGACCTTGTGCCGCACGACACCGGGCATCGGGGTGGTCACCAGCACCTCGCCTCGGCGGGGGCGGACCGCGATCGGGGCGCCGAGACGCTCCGACACCTGACCGGCCCAGGGGCCCGCGGCGTTCACGACGACGTCGGCCTCGATGACCTCGCCGGGCACGCGGACGCCGGTGATCCGTCCGTTGTGGACGGTCGCGCCGACGACCTCGGTATCGGAGCGCAACCGCGCGCCGTGCCGCACCGCGGAGCCCAGCAGGGCCAGGGCCGCGCCCGCGGGCTGGACCTGCGCGTCCTCCGGGTAGTGGAACGCCGCGGTCACCTCGCGGGTCAGCGCGGGCTCCGCTTCGGCGGCTTCCTCCAGGGACAACGGTTCCGCGCGGACACCGGTCTGCGACGCGGCGAACGCGGCGAGGGTGCGCGCTCCGTCGTCCGTGGTGGCGACGACGATGCCGCCCTTGGGGTCGTATTCGATCACCGAAGCGGCGCGCGCGTCCTCGTCGGCGATCTCGGCGACCACCTGTGGCCACAACGCGATCGAAAGCTTCGCGAGTTCGAGTTCCGCGCCGGGCCCCTTGTCGGAGACGAGGATGTTGCCCTCACCGTGCGACGTGGTTCCCCCGCCGGGACGGCCGCGCTCCACGACCACGACGTCGAAGCCCGCCCGGCTCAGCTCACGAGCGCACGCGGCGCCGATGATGCCCGCGCCGAGAACGACCACGCGCGTTCGGTTCATCGACCCTCCAGCGTTCGGTAAAGCGAACGATCGGAGCGTAGGTTCCACCCTGGAGGGGTGTCAACACCTCGGGCGCGGTCAGCCCTTCAGCACCGGATGCGGCCTGCCGTCGAGCCGCTCGTCGGCGCGGTACTGCAACAGGAGGACCGAGTGCACCGGCCCCTCCGGCGCGGTGTAGCAATGCGGCTCACGGGCGTCGAAGGCGACGTAATCCCCCGGGCCGACCTCGACGCTGCGGCCCGCCACCTCGACCAGCAACGATCCGGTCTGCACGATGGTGTGCTCAACCCCGACATGCCCTTGCGAACGCTGTGGCGCGTCCCCGCGCACCACCTGGTCGTACACCTCGAAGACGCCGTCGCCGGTCTCGATCCGCCGCAGCGGCCGGAGATCCACTCCCTCGCCGCTGAGCACCTCGACGTCGGCGCCGCGCACCACGGTGAGCGCACCGCCCGCCCGGTGGTCCAGCAGGTCCGAGATCGCCACCTCCAGCACCCTGGACAGGCTGAACACAGTCTCGATGGTCGGATTGCCGCCGCCGGACTCCAGTTGCGACAGCGTCGCCTTGCCGATGCCCGACCGCCGCGAAAGCTCCGACAGCGAGATACCCCTCGCCGCCCTGGCCGCGCGCAGGTTGACCGCCAGCATGTCCCGGATCGAGGGCGTCTCGTCCTCCACCGCTTCTCCCCTGTCGTTCGTCAAACCGTACGACCTCGTTCGCTTTGCCGATCGAGTTCGCGGACATCATGACACGCCTCACGACGCGTTTCGAGGGGATGACGGTCATTGAGGGGTAAGGCGAACGTGTCGTGGCGCGAAGCCGATCACACACCGATTGTCCACAAAGGATGCTCGCCCGGTTCTGTGTCCGGTTCGGGAGCCATGTGCGGTGGGTCGTGAGTGGTAATGGTCGTTCTAACGCTCTTTATCACTCACGACCCCACCACCAAAAGGCGCGAACACCCCCTGCCTTACTCCTCGTCCGTCCTTCAGCCCCTGGCTGCCTGGACCCAGGCGGTGATCTCGTCGGCGGTGGCGGGGAAACCGCCGGACAGCAGGTCGTACCCGGACCCGGTGACCACGAGGTCGTCCTCGATCCGCACGCCGAGGCCGCGCAGCTCCGGCGGCACGGTGCGGTCGCCGGCGTGGAAGTACAGGCCGGGCTCCACCGCCAGCGCCATCCCCTCGGCGAGCGTGCCCTCGCGGTACGTGGACGGATGGGCGGCGGCGCAGTCGTGGACGTCCAGCCCGAGGAAATGGCCGGTACCGCAGACGATGTACCGCCGATGCTGCTGCCCGTCCGGCGACAGCGCTTCGTCCACCGACACCGGGAGCAGGCCCCAATCGTGCAACCCCTCCGCGAGCACGCGCAGCGCCGTCGCCTGGAACGCGCCGTAGTCCTGGCCGGGACGGACCTCGCCCAGCGCCGCGACGTGTGCCTTGTGCACGAGGTCGTAGACGTCGCGCTGCGCCACGGTGAACTCTCCGCCGACCGGGAAGGTCCGCGTGATGTCGGCCGTGTACAAGGAATCCACTTCGACGCCGGCGTCCAGCAGCAGGAGACTGTCCTCGGTCACCTGCCCGTCGCAGCGCGTCCAGTGCAGGATCGGCGCGTGCGGCCCGGCCGCCACGATGGAGGTGTAGCCGGGGCCGGTTCCCTCGGTGCGGGCACGGCGGTCGAAGGTGCCCTGAAGCCAGCGTTCCCCGCCACCGCGGACCGCCTCGGGAAGCGCGGCCAGCACGTCGGCGAACCCGAGGGCGGTGGCGTCGACGGCGGCACGCAACTGGCCGATCTCCCAGTCGTCCTTGATCCGGCGGAGTTCCGCGAGGACCGTCCGGAGCCGTTCGCTGTGGCCGAAGCCGTACGCGTCGAGCGCCGGATCGACCCCGGCGCCGACCAGGAAGCTCGGATTCCGCCCGCGCAAGCCATGCGGGAGGTCCTCCAGCGGACGGCACTCGATGCCGAGCGTGCGCCCGTACGCGGCCGGTCCGGCGGCGGAGCCGACCCACAGCGGGCTGGTGTCGGCGTCGCCCACGAAGTCGGGCTCGTGCGCCTCGGCCGGTCGCGGGACGTACAGCGTCGCGTGGTGACTGTCCCCCGCCGGGGTCATCACGAGGATCGCGCCCTCCCGCTGGCATCCGGTCAGCCAGACGAAGTCGCTGTCCGCGCGGAAGCCGTGGAAGGTGTCGTTCGACCGCACCACCGCCCGGCCCGCGGCGAGCGCGATCCGCTGACCGGGAAGTTCCGCCGAGAGCCTGCCGCGATGCGCGGCCGCCGCCTCGGCGGTGCCGGGCGGCACGTCGACGGTGTCGTCGGCGGGCTCCCAGCCGTCGCTGATCCAGTTCCGGAATCCCTTGGCGGCCAGCAGCGCGCGCAGATCCGGCCGGGTTCGGTCGCCGGTCATCGGCTCCCCTTTCAGGTAGTCACGGTTCTGGCCGCACCTTCGCACCGCGAACGGCCGGGCCGTAATGACCGGCGGCGATAGACTCCGCCTATGGCCCTGGAGATCCGGCACCTGCGGGCGATCTGCGCCATCGCCGAAGCGGGCAGCCTCTCGCAGGCGGCCGCCGCGCTCGGCATGTCCCAGCCGTCGCTGACCTCGCTGCTCCAGCGGCTCGAACGGCGGATCGGCGCGCCGCTGTTCGCCCGCAGCCACACCGGCGTGACCCCGACCCCGGTCGGCGAGCAGACGCTGCGCCGGGCGCTGACCCTGCTCGTGGAGTTCGACCGGTTCGAAAGCGATCTCCTCGGCGCGCTCGGCGACGGCCCGGTGCGGCTCGGATCGTCCCAAATGGACTGTCTGCCCACCTTCGTCGAACGGCTGGACGACGCGCTGCCGGGGCTGGACGTGACCGTCCACGTGGAGCCCTCCAGCGCGGTGCTCGCGCAGGCGCTGGCACGCGCGACCCTCGACATCGCCGTCATCGCCATGTCGGACGACCAGGAGGTGCCGCTGGCGAAGCATCTCGGGCACCGGGTGCTGTTCTCGTGGGTGCCCGTGTTCATCGGCCTCCCCGCCGAACACCGGCTCGCCGGCGGGTTCGAGGTCGACCTCGCCGATCTCGCCGACGAAGCGTGGATCGGCCCGCCCGGCCCCGAGGACGGCTCGCTGACGTCTCTGCGCGCGGCGACGCACCGCGCCGGGTTCTCCCCGCGGATCCGGTTCGAATGCCCCAACGGCGGCGGGCGGCACCTGATCGCCGCCGGGCAGGCGGTGCAGCTCGTCGAACCCACCGCGCCCGAACTGCCCGGAATGGTCGTCCGGCCGCTGAAGGGCGACCCCATGCGGATGCGGCTCGTGCTGGCCTGGCGCAAGGAACGACTGACCTGGGACCAGGCGGAAAACGTGTACCGCGCCGTGATGACGTCGTACACGCGGCACGCGATGGCGTCGACGCCGTTCCGGACGTGGTGGGAGCGGCGGCGGAGTTCTCGGTCGTGGGACGGGCTGGTGGACTTCTTCCGCGTGGACGGTCCATGAGCGCGTGGCTGTAACCCGATCCCGCCTCGCCGCGATTGACCCCGTACCGAGCGAACGGAGACGGGGGATGATGCCGCAACGGGTGTGGCTGGGTCTGGCGGTCGTCTACACGTGCACGGCCGTGGTCCAGCTTTATCTTCTCGCCAGCACCGGCGCCGTCTGGGCCGGGACACTCACCGCGGTCGGCTTCGCGGCGGCACTCCTGTGCCTTCTCGCCGCCTGGCGGTCCTCGAAGCGAGAACGGCGCGACACAAGGGAAATCGACTCACCCTAACGGCCGGGATACGGGACGGCCCACGGCTCCTCTTCGAGACCGGCACCGTTGGCGACGGTGGCGATCGTCCGGTACCAGCCCGCCAGCACGAGGAACTCCAGGAGTTCCGGCGCCGGAAAGTGCCCGGCGAGCGCGGCCCACGTCTCGCCCGAAACCGTTGCCGTGTCGTGGAGTTCGTCGACGGCACGGATGAGCACGCCGTGCCGCTCCGACCAGACGGGATGCCGGGAGTCGCCGGTCACAGTCGCTTCGAGCTGTTCCGGCTTCAAGCCGACCATCGGCGCGAAAACCGCGGCGTGGACACCCCATTCGTAGCGGCATCCGCAGCGAGCGGTAACCCGCGCGATCACGATTTCCCGGTCCAGCGCGGGCAATTCGCCGTGCGCGAGCAGTCCGGTGCCCACTACGCGCATCCGCGAAGCCAGCTCAGGATGCAGCTGCAGCAAGCGGAACAGCGCCAGCGGTTCCTGTGCGACACCCGGCGGCATCCAGGTGCGAAGGGCCTTTTCGACGTCAGCCTCGTACGGCGGGGCGAGCGGCGCGATCCGGGCCATGAACACCTCCAGTGCTTCGATTTCAGAACCACTATGCTGCTTCGAAAGTCGAAGCACAAGGGGGTGGTGGCATGCCCGGCGAACCGATCCCGAGGCCCGGACAGCCGGTCCGCGGCTCCGAAACCGGCCGTCCGCTCATGGCCGCGCTCGATCTGCTGGGCCGCCGATGGACGCTTCGCGTGATCTGGGAACTGCGCCAAGGCGACCTCGGCTTTCGCGAGCTGAGGCGCCGTTGCGGACACATGTCCTCGAGCGTGCTCGCCACCCGCCTCGGCGAGCTCACCGAAGCCCGTATCGTCGAGGCCGGCGGGGAAGGTTACCGTCTGACACCTTTGGGCGAACAACTCCTCGACGCGGTGCACCCACTCGAAAAATGGGGTCTCGCCTGGGAAAAGGCACTTCGCGAGTGACCATGCGCCGCGATGTATCCCGCCGTTCACCGCATCTGGCCTTGCCACCTGCGGTGAGCAGCGTACGGTGAGACGTACGTGAGGTTGAGTCCACCAGCCCGCGCGAACGACCCGCATGTCCGCGGCCCGAGCACCTTGTCACAGGGCGACGCGGAGGCGAGTTGACTTGCGCAGCCGTTGTGCAGGCTTACCCGTTGTCCGTCTCGTCCCGGCTATCCGGGAGACAGCACCATGACCGAACGTATTCCTTTCACGCGAGGCAGCCGCGACGGCCCCGCCTTCCGCATCATCGCCAAGCCCACGCTTCCGCGGCCGCGTCCCACGGCGGAGAACCTCCTGCGAGTGAAGCGGATCCGGTGGAACGAAGACCTGCTCGTCGTCGCGGCGGCCGGAGAGATCGATCTCGCCACCGCGGGACGGCTTGAGCGCGCGCTGCGAGGCAGACTCCCGGCCGCGACGGTGCTCGACCTCACCGAGGTCCGTTTCCTCGGCGTCGCCGGGCTACGGGTCATCGAATCCGCCGCGGCCCGCGCCCGCTCCGAACGCCGCGCGACCGGGGTGGTCACGGACGCCCGGCCGGTGCTGCGCCTGCTGCACCTGTTCGGCGTCGACAGTCATATCCCCGTGTACCGGCACCTCGACCACGCGATCCTCGAAGTGCCGAACCGCTGAGCAGCCCGCCGCTCAGGATCCGGCGAGCGGCAGGAGCGTGGAGAGTCCCGTCTTGGAGGCCAGCCGCCGGATCGTGGGCGACGGCAGGAAACTCAGGTCGACCCCGTGGGTGCTGCACCGGTCGTTGATCCTGACCAGGGTCGCCAGGCCGGTGGAATCGCAGAACTCCACGCCTTCGAGGTCGACGACGAGCCTGTCCGGCACGGGCTCCAGCACGTCCTCGAAGGTGTCCTTGAGATCTTCGGAGGTCGTCAGATCGATCTCCCCCGCCACCGCGATGACAACCTTGGCGCCATCGGGCCTCGCGACGGTCACCGAGAACGGGACCTCCCGGATTTCGCCGTCTCCGCTCGTCACCGTCATCCACCCCTCACGATCGGTTCCCGACTGTCCCGAACATATCGGATGATGGCGCCCGCTCGCCCGCCACTCGTGTCCCCGATCCCCGCGGTGCCTTAACCTTGTCGGTGGATCCGGCGGTCGTGGACCGCGGCGGACGACGAGGAGACGCTTCGTGATGCCGATCGACGAGCCTGTACGCAACGGCACCGACGAGCTGGTCCTCGAGGTCGCGGCCGTCGCCGCCCAAGCGGCCACCTTGCGGGATGTGCTGGCGAAATGGGCCCTCGACCGTGGTCTTCCCCGTGAACTGGCCGAGGATCTCAAGCTCACCGCCTACGAAGCGATGACGAACGTCGTCAAGCACGCTTACCCGGACGGCACCGACGACAACGTCATGAGGGTGACCGCCGCCCACGACGACGGCCACGTCCGGATCAGCGTCGCCGACGAGGGCCGCTGGCGGGACGGACCCCGCCCGGACGGCGGACGCGGCTTGCCGATCATCCGCGCCTTCGCCCCGGAGGCCTCGGTGACGAGCACGCTCACCGGGACCATCGTCCGGCTCGCCTGGCCCTGCCCGTCCGCCTGAAACGCGTTTCGGGCGGACGGGCGTGCGTCTTTACGCACCTCGCACCGCGTGCGTGACCGTCGCCAGCTCCGGCTGGGCTGGGGTCCGGTCATCGGATGACGTCGTAGACCAGCTTCTGGACCCCGTTGCCGTAGGCCTCGCTCTCGACGAGCTTGAGGTTCTGCTTGTCCTTGTCCGTGTCGGCGAACAGCTTCTTGCCCGCGCCGAGCAGGACCGGGAACAGCAGCAGGTGGTAGCGGTCGATCAGGCCGGCGTCGGCGAGGTTGCGGTTCAGTTCCGCGCTGCCGTGGACGATGATCGGCCCGCCCTCGGTCTCCTTGAGCTTCGCGACGTCGTCGAGCGAACGCAGGATCGTGGTCTCGCCCCAGTTGTCGACGAGGTCCTCGTCCCGCAGCGTGGTCGAGACGACGTACTTCGGCATCGCGTTGTACCCGGCGAATTCCTCGGTCATACCGGGCCACACCGGCGAAAACGCCTGGTAGCTGACCCGGCCCATCATCATCGCGGTCGCCTCGCCCTGTTCACGCCCCTTGAGCTCGTAGGCCGCTTCGTCGAACTCGATGCCGTCGAAGGTCCAGCCGGAGTTGCGGTAGCCGGGCTCCCCGCCGGGCCCTTCGACGACGCCGTCGAGCGAGACGAACGCGGTGGCGATCAGGGTGCGCATCTGGATTCTCCTTGGTCGTTTCGAACTGCTTTCGACACTGCGTCGAGCGGGGGACGACGGATTCGACACCGCGCCGGGAAAAGTTTCAGCCTTCGGCGTCGCGGACGAGCAAGGCTATCTGCACCCGGTTTTCGACACCGAGTTTCGCGAGCATGCTGCTCGTGTGCGCCTTCACCGTCGCAACGGTGATGTCCAGCCTCCGCGCGACGTCGGTGTTGGACAGGCCCTCGGCGATGGCGTGCGCGGTCTCGCGTTCACGGTCGGTCAGGGTGGCCAGCAATCCGCGGGCGGTGTCCCGGGACGCCCGGCGCGCGTCGGACGAGTGCGGCCCGGTGGCCGCGGCGATCAGCCGGGACGTCGCGGCGGGCGAGAGCGCGGGTTCGCCGGTCGCGACCGTCCGGATCGCCGCGAGTATCCGGGGCGGCGGCGTGTCCTTGAGAAGGAACCCCAGCGCGCCGACGCGCAGCGCGCCCAGCACCATCTCGTCGGAATCGAACGTCGTGAGCACCAGGACGCTGGGCGGTTCCGAGAGCCGGAGGATCTCCTCGGTCGCGCTGAGGCCGTCACGCCCGGGCATCCGGACGTCCATCAAGACGACGTCGGGCCGCTGCTGCCCCACCACGGTCACCGCCGCGTCGCCGTCGGCGGCCTCGCCGACCACGACGAGGTCGGGTTCGCCGTCGACGATGAGCCGCAGCGCCATCCGCACCAGGTGTTCGTCGTCGACGAGGACGACCCGCACCGTGCCCATTCACTCGCTCCCTTCGCGGACCGGCCACGGCAACCGCGCGGCGAGGACGAACCCGCCGCCCGGTTCCGCGTGGTGGTCCAGTTCGCCGCCTGCCAGCCCGACCCGCTCGGAGAGGCCGAGCAGCCCGAAACCCGAGGCGGGCGGCCCCTCGACCGCCCGCGCCACACCGGAATCCCGGATCGTCGCCCGCACGCCGTCCCCCGCTTCCCCCTCCACGGTGACCGCCACGCTCGCACCCGGCGCGTGCTTGCCCGCGTTGGTCAGGCCTTCCTGGACGACCCGGTAGACGGTCCTCGCGATCGCGTCGGGCGGCTCGCCCGGGATCGTGGTCGTCAAGGTGACGTCCAGGCCCAGCGCCCGCGCGTCCGCGACCAGCGCCGGCAGGTCGGCGAGCGAAGGCTGCGGGGGTTCCAGCCCCTCCGGGCCCGCCCGGAGCACGCCGAGGACGTCCCGTAGTTCCTCCAGCGCCTGATGGGAGCCGTCGGCGATCCCGCGGGCCAGTTCCGCGACCTGGTCGGCGGGCAGATCCGCACGATGCCCCAGCACCCCGGCCTGCATCGCGACCAGCGAGACCCGGTGCGCGAGGACGTCGTGCATCTCGCGGGCGATCCGGTGCCGCTCCATGATCCGCGCCTCGGCCGCCCGCGCGGCCTGCTCCCGTTCCGCGCTTTCGACCCGTTCGCGCAGGGAGCGGACCTCCTCCCGGCGCGCTCCGATCGCGGCGCCCACGGCCACCACGATGCCCACCATCAAGGTGGGGAGGCTGATCAGCAGCCACAGCGGTCCAGGGGCCTCGCGCTGCGGGTAGAGGTCGACGATCAGCACCGCCGTGACCACCGACAACACCGCCGCGAAAGCCGTTTCGGCCGGTCGCCGCCGGGTGGCCAGCGAACAGAGCGCCAGCAACGACGCGCCGGCCGCCAGTACCGAGACCGTCGAAACGAGGATCACCGCGGTCGTGATCACGACCGGGAAGCGACGGCGCCACGGCAGTGCGATCAGGCAGGCGAGCGCGAGCAGCGGATCCCCGGTGGTCAGCCAGCCGACCCTCGGTCCCGCCGCGCCCACCGGCAGTTGCGCCGCCGTGATGAGCCAGAGCAGCACGCCCATACCGGCCGCGGCGAGCAGGCGCCAGGCCTCCCCCCACGCACGGAGGGGCGGCTGGGCGCCGGCGTCGGTGATCACCGGCCCATCATGGTCGACCCGCGCGCGGCGGCGCAGCCGGGCACAGGACGATCCGGGGCTCGACTTTGGTCGGACGCGAAGCGCGACGCGCTGCCGATGCGCTCCCGGATCCGCGACGGCGATGCTGGGGCTCGACCCTGAACCAGGAGGTAGGAAGCATGACCAAGGCCGGCTATCTGGGGCTGCAGATCGTCGGGATGGTGGCCATCGCCGTGTTCGCGCAGGCCGCCATCCGCAGCCTCTTCGATCATTCCGCGACCCAGTTGTGGGGCGCGTTCGATTGGGTACCCGGTGACCGGGGCGGCAGAGTGCTCGTGTTCCTGCTGCTCGTGGCCGCGGGAACGGTGCTGGCCGGCTGGGCGCACGATCGCGGGAAACGAGCGTCCCGCTAGGAGGACGCCGGTCCGCTAGTATCCGCAGCCGGGCGATTTCCGTCTACATCGGACGGAACTCACGGGGTCCGGTCGATGGCGGGAGAATGCATGGCGGACGGAGTTGGCTCACTCGCGGGGTGGTCTGCCGATCCCACCGAAGTGACCAGCTACGTGGGCCGTGACGCCGAGACCGGTGAAGCGCGGCGCTTGCTGAACGCGTCGTCGCTGGTCACGCTGACCGGGCCGGGCGGCGTGGGCAAGACGCGGCTGGCGTGGCGGGTCGCCGCGGCCCACCGCGAAGCCACCGCCGACGAGGTCGCGTTCGTGTCGCTGGCCGAACTGCGGGAACCGGCGTTGCTCGTGCCGACCGTGGCGAACGTCCTCGGTTTCGGCGACCGCTCGGCGAAACCGGCCATCGAGGTGGTCGTCGAGGCGCTTCAGGCGAGCCGCTTGCTGCTGGTCCTGGACAACTGCGAGCATCTGGTCGACAGCTGCGCCTGGTTCGCCGACACCGTCGTCCGGGCCTGTCCCCAGGTGACCGTCCTGGCCACCAGCAGGCAGTCGCTCGGGGTGGCGGGCGAACGGATCCTTCCGGTGCCGCCGCTGGCGATCCCGGAACAGGGCGACTCCTTCGAACGCGTGCTGAACGACGAGTCCGTGCGGCTGTTCGTGGATCGCGCGACCGCGGTCGCGCCGTCGTTCCGGCTCACCGAAGCGGATACCGAACCGCTGATCCGGCTGTGCCGCAGGCTGGACGGGCTGCCGCTGGCCATCGAGCTGGCGGCCGTCCGCGCGCGGGCGTTGTCCCTGCGTCAGCTGGCCGACCGCCTCGACCGGCAGTTTTCCGTGCTCACGAAGGACCGGCGAGGACGGCCGGAACGGCACGAGACCATGCGGGCGCTGATCGACTGGAGCCACGACCTGTGCACCGGGCCCGAACGGCTGCTGTGGGCGCGTGCGTCGGTGTTCTCCGGCAGTTTCGACCTCGACGCCGCCGAACAGGTCTGTTCCGGCGGCGAACTGCCGCGCGAACGGGTCCTCGAAGTCGTCGACGGGCTGCTCGACAAGTCCATCCTGCTGCGCGAGGAGTACCCCGGCGGCGTGCGGTACCGCATGCTGGAGTCGGTGCGCGAGTACGGCGTCGACAGGCTCTCCGAGACGGGCGGGACGGCGGAGTTCCGGAAACGGCATCGGGACTGGTTCGCCGAACTCGCCGGCCGGTACGCCACCGAATGGCTGGAGACCGATCAGCTCGCCTGGATCGGACGGCTGCGACGCGAACACGCGAACCTTCGTGTCGCCCTCGACTACTGCACCGCTGATCCCGAGGACGCGCTCATCGGGCTGCGGATGCTGCGCGACGTCAAGGAGTTCTGGATCGTCCGCGGGCTGAACACCGAAGGCCGGATCTGGGTCCGCCGTCTCGACGAAGCCGCGGCACCCGGCGCACCCGAGCGGGCACACGTGCTGTGGCTCTCCGGTTTCCTGGCTCTGGTGCAGGGAGACCTGCCCGCCCACCGCCGCATGCTGGAGAAGGCGGCCGCCGAAGCCGAGACCAGTGGCGACGAGCTCGCCGCCGCGTACGTGCTCCACGTGCGCGCCTACGCCGCGCTGATCGGCAACGAGATGGCCGAGGCGTCACGCCTGTTCGGCACGGCCATCGACCTGTTCCGCGCCCACGGAGACGAAGGCGCGGATCTCTGGGCGAGCTACAACCACGGGCTGGCCGTCTGGCTGAACGGCGACATCGACCGCGGCCGGGCGGTGCTCGCGGAAGCCGTCGAGCGCTGCGAGCGGCAGGGCGAGGTCTTCTGGCGGGGCTGGGCGCTGTGGTCGCGGGCCGCCGCCGAATACCTCCAAGGTGATCTCGCGGTCGCGAGCCGCTGCTGCGAGCAGGTCCTGCGCCTGCACGCCCGGGTGGACGACCGCGTCGTCGTCGGGTTCACGCTCACCGTGCTGGCGGGCTGCGCCGCGCGCACCGGGCGGCCCAACCGGGCCGCGATCCTGCAGGGTGCCGCGATGAACGTCTGGCGCACGGTGGGCGCGTGGCCGACGCGGTACGAGGCGTTCACCGAGCCGTTGCAGGCCGACACCGAGGCCGTGACGACCGCGCTGGGCTGGGAGGTCGCGGTCAAGGAGTTCACCGACGGCGCCGCGATGCCCATCGCCGACGCCATCGCGTACGCCCTCGAAGAACGGTCTCCCGAACCGCGGAAGCAGGCCGCGGGAGTGCTCACCAGACGCGAGACCGAGATCGCGCACGTGATCGCCGAGGGGCTGACGAACCAGGAGATCGCCGACCGGCTCGGCATCGCCCGGCGGACAGTGGACACCCATATCGACCACATCCTCACCAAACTCGGCTACTCCAACCGCGTCCAGGTCGCCACGTGGGTGACCCGGACCGCGGAATCCGCCTGACGCTCACGCCACCCTCATCGGAGTCGCCTGGCGTCCCGGTTCGGGTGTGAGCGGCTCCGCGCGCAAGGCGATCCTCAGGTCCAGCCGCGCCTCCGGGTCGTCGAGCCGGGCGCCGAACAGGACCCGGAGACGGCGCAGGCGGTTGCGGACCGTCTGCGGGTGGACGCCGAGATTGTCCGCGATCTCGGGTGCCCCGCCGCGGGCGGAGAGCATGGCGTCGAGGGTCTCGGCGAGTTTGGCGCGCTCGTTCGCGGGCAGGCCGTCGATCGGGGCCAGGCTGCGCGTGACGAGGGCCGTGGTCAGCACCTCGTCGGCGAAAAGCCAGTGCGTGGTCAGGTGGTCCGACCAGCGCACGAGCGGGCCGTCCTCGATCACCTCGCGCCGGACCAGCTCGAGGGTCCGGCGTGCCCACCGCAGGGACACCGCGGCTTCGGCGGGCGCCACCGCGGGCCCGACCGCCGCCCGCGTCCCCGCCAGTACGCCACCGATCTCGACGTCGTCCGGCACGAGCAGGTGCGGGTACTCGCCGGTGAGGTCCGCCAGTACCTCCGGCCCGAACGAAGCGCGGACCGCGCCGGGCTCCGCGGCGACGGCCACCACCCGGGCGGGCGGCACCCAGCCCGCCTCCGCCGCGAGGCCTGCCCATTTCGACGGCGGGCGGCCGCTCAAGATCTCCTTCAGCAGGTCTTGCCGCACTTCGGCGATCGAAGGCGTGCGGGCCGCGCGGTAGGCGGCGGTGGACAGCCGGATCAGGACGTCCGCGCAGCGGAGCAGGGCCTCCACCCCGGTGTCCATCAGAGCCGACCCGGCGCCGGGCTGCCGCGACAGCGAGGCCAGCGCGGGCAGGGCGCATCGGCCGGCCGAGTGGTAGGCGCGGGAGAGCCGCGCCAGGTCCTTGCCCGCCGCGTACTCGGCGACGCCGACCTGCCGGAAGGCGTCCGCACCGGCCGCGATGCCCAGGTTGATCCCGTCGTGTTCCAATACCGAGGCGACGAACTCCGTGGCGCGCGCGTCGAACAGCGGCGCGTGCTCCGGCAGCGAGTGCCGGATCCCGTCGACGACCACGCGGGCGATCACGAGGGCGGCGGTGCGGGCTGGGGCGTGGGACGCGGTCAGGGTCATCATCGACCTCCGGAGCAGCGGGAATCGTCGGGCCGCCGAGTCTGCTACTCCGGAGTAGCGGGGCACATCGGGTGAATTACGTACTCGCGCCTCTCCGGCCTACGCATCACCCGTTCGTGGTGGGTGCCTGGCACCTGCTGGGCCGCTGCGGTCGCAGGTCCGTGAAGGCCTCCTTGCCTACCCTGGTGGCATTTCGAAGGTCGTATGTGGCGACCTGAATCTGGACTCGCCGACGAGAGCCGACCGCAGCCTGAGGGTCCACAAAGGACACCATTTCCGGTCACAGGGCCCGATTTGTGCACTTTGCGCGAGGTCGTGAGTGTTTTGGGTCGTTAGAACGGCACAAAACACTCACGACCCTCCCGCAAACTGTGCAAATCGACATCAACCGGACACCGGGCCGCCAGGACGTGCCCCCTGTGGACACTCAGCACCCGAGCGGTACGTAGCCGTAGCCCCGGACGAAGGACGGTGATCCCGACGGGTGCCGGAATCACCGCTTACGCCCCTGAACAGCGGTTATGCGACTTCGCCGGGTTCCTGCCCTGAAGGTAGGCGAGAGTCCCCTCACGCCCCCTCGTCAAATCGCCGCCCGCGCATCGGGCAGGTCTCACTCGCAAACGGCTCCGTGCGCGGCGCTGCGGACCACCTTGGCGTACTTGCCGAGCACTCCTCGCGTGTACGCCGGCGGCTTGGGGGTCCAGCCCTCCTTGCGCGCCTCGATGTCGTCGATCTCGACTTCGAGGGTCCGGTTCGCGACGTCGAGGGTGATCGGGTCACCGTCCCGCACGAACGCGATCGGCCCGGCGTCGACGGCTTCCGGGGCGATATGCCCGACACACAGCCCGGTCGTGCCGCCGCTGAACCGGCCGTCGGTGATGAGCAGGACGTCCTTTCCGAGCCCGGCGCCCTTGATCGCCCCCGTGATGGCCAGCATCTCCCGCATCCCCGGCCCGCCCTTGGGCCCTTCGTACCGGATGACGACGACGTCCCCGGCGACGATCCGGCCTTCCGCGAGCGCGTCGAGGGCGGCTCGCTCGCCGTCGAACACCCGCGCGGTGCCGGTGAACGTCGATTCGTCGAAGCCCGCCGACTTCACGACCGCGCCTTCGGGTGCCAGCGATCCCTTGAGGATGGTCAGCCCGCCGGTCTTGTGGATCGGGCGGTCGAGCGGACGGATGATCTCGCCGTCGACCCCGGCCGGGGCGATGCCTTCGAGGTTCTCGGCCATGGTCTTGCCGGTCACGGTGAGCACGTCGCCGTGCATCAGTCCGGCGTCGAGCAGCGCCTTCATCACCACGGGGATGCCGCCGACCTTGTCGACGTCGTTCATCACGTACTTCCCGAACGGCTTGAGGTCGCCGAGATGCGGGACCTTGTCCCCGATCCGGTTGAAATCGTCGATGCGCAGGTCGACCTCCGCCTCGCGCGCGATCGCGAGCAGGTGGAGGACGGCGTTGGTCGAACCGCCCAGCGCCATCACGACGGCGATGGCGTTCTCGAACGCTTCCATGGTCATGATCTGGCGCGCGGTGATGCCCTGGCGCAGCATCCCGACGACGGCCTCCCCCGACCGGTGGGCGAACCCGTCACGACGCCGGTCGACGGCGGGCGGAGCGGCCGACCCGGGCAGCGACATACCGAGGGCCTCGGCGACCGACGCCATCGTGTTGGCGGTGTACATCCCGCCGCAGGCGCCTTCGCCGGGGCAGATCGCGCGTTCGATCCTGTCCACTTCGGCGCGGGTGATCTTCCCCGCCAGACAAGCGCCGACAGCCTCGAACGCGTCGATGATGGTGACGTCCTGGCCGTCCACCTGACCGGGCATGATCGAGCCCGCGTAGAGGAAAACGGAAGCGAGATCGAGGCGCGCCGCCGCCATCAGCATGCCCGGCAGGGATTTGTCGCAGCCCGCCAGCAGCACGGAGCCGTCCAGCCGTTCGGCCATCATCACCGTCTCGACCGAATCGGCGATCACCTCACGGGACACCAGCGAGAAGTGCATGCCCTCGTGGCCCATGGAGATGCCGTCGGACACCGAGATCGTGCCGAACTCGAGCGGGTAGCCACCGCCCGCGTGCACGCCGTTCTTGACCGCCTTGGCCAGCCGGTCGAGCGACAGGTTGCACGGCGTGATCTCGTTCCACGAGGACGCCACCCCGATCTGCGGTTTGGCGAAGTCGTCGTCGCCCATCCCGACCGCGCGGAGCATGCCGCGGGCCGCCGCACGCTCCAGGCCGTCGGTCACGTCGCGTGAACGAGGTTTCAAATCCGGCTGGTCTTGCGGCATCGGAACACCTTTCTTCGTGGCGGGACACCGGGCACGCTGCCAACCCGGCGCGTCCGGCGCAACTCACCGCTCCGCGTTCGGTCCACGGTGCAGCGCCACCCGCGTGATCGCGTGATGCTCCACGCCGAGTACTTCGGCGGTCCAGCCGGACACCGTCACCCGGTCGCCCGGCTTTTCCGGGATCCGGCCGAGGATCACGAGGATCAGTCCCGCGATCGTCGCGTACTCCCCCGGCGGCGCGTCGCGCAGTTCCACCCCGACGTCGACGAGGTCGTGCACCGGGAAGGTGCCGGGCAGGACCAGCGCGCCGTCCGTACCGTCGCGGACGGCCAGTACATCGCGGTCGGTCTCGTCGTAGATCTCGCCGACGATCTCCTCCAGCAGGTCCTCCAGCGTGACCATGCCCGCGACGGCGCCGTGTTCGTCGACGACGAGCGCCATCTGCTCCCGCTCGGCCTTGAAACTCCGCAGCGCGTCCGACACCCGCAGCGAATCGGGGAACACGACCGCCGGCCGGACGGCCTCGGCCAGGTCTTCGTGGTCGCCGAGCAGATCACGCAGCTGTACGACACCGACGACGTCGTCCAGATGGCCGCCGCGGGCGACCGGCGCCCGGGAATGGCCGGACTCGGCCAGCTGCCGCCGCGCCGACTCGATGTCCTGCTCGGCCGCGAGCGTCAGCACCGCCCGGCGAGGGACGAGCACCTCCCGCAGCCGTCGCTCGTGGATCTCCAAGGCACCGTTGATGATCATGCGCTGCTCGGCGTTCAGGCCGCGTTGCGCCGAGACCAGTTCCCTCAGTTCCTCGGGCGACATCTGATCCGGATCGGCTTCCGCCCGGCCGCCCAGCACCCGCACGACGAAGTTCGTCGACACGCTCAGCGCCCACACCACGGGCCTCGAGATCGCCGACAACAGATTCAGCGGACGCGCCACCAGCAACGCCCACCGCACCGCGTTCTGCATGGCGAGCCGTTTCGGGGCGAGTTCCCCGAGCACCAAGGTCAGGAACGTGAGGACCACCGTCACCAGCGCGACGGCCACCGCACCGGCCGCGTCGCCGAGGAAATCCAGCAACGGCACCAGGGGTTGCGCGAGCGACACCGCCGCCGTCGCCGACGCGAGGAAACCGGCGAGCGTGATCCCGATCTGGATCGTCGCCAGGAACCGATTGGGGTCGCGCGCCAGCCGTACCAGCGTGCGGGCGGCCGCGCGACCGTCGCGCTCCAACGCCCGCAATTGCCCCTCACGCAACGAGATCAGTGCCATCTCGCTGCCCGCGAACACCGCGTTGAGCACCACCAGCACCGCGACCAGCGCGATGTCGAACCCGTAGCCGCCCACAAGCACTCCCCGGCCCGCCCGAAGTGCAGAACACTACCGAGCGGGCAGCGCGTCCGCAGAAATCGGAGCCGCTGGCTACTGACACGTCGTTCCGATACCTTCGAGAGGGAACCCGCACGGACGGAGTCCTGATGTTCGCACTCAAGACCGCTCCCGCACGGACCTTCCGGCACAAGGCGGAGGCGATCGCCAAACCGGTCACCCGCTGGAGCATCGGCCACGCCCTCCCCCGGGTCGCCCTCCGGGCCGCGGCACGCCGCGGCGACCTCCAGGGCAGGCTGTCCGTCGAGGCGAGCGGCGGGGCGGACCTGAGCGGGCTGTTCGACGAGATCCGCGCGCACGGCGCCATCGCCACCACCCGGGTCGGCCACGTCAGCACCCGGCATTCGGCGTGCAAGGAGGTGCTGACCAGCGACGCGTTCAAGACCGTACGGTTCGTCCCGGACAACCCGCTGCTCAACCGGCTGGTCGCGTGGTCTGCGTCCGGCCTCATCCATCCGATCGAGCCGCCGTCGCTGCTCGCCAGCGAACCGCCCGACCACACGCGCTACCGGAAGCTGGTCACCCGCGTCTTCACCGCCCGGGCGGTCGAGCAGCTGCGCGAGCGCACGCAGGCGATCACCGACGAACTGCTCGACGGCCTCGCCCCGGCGAACCCCGTCGACCTCGTCGAGCACTACTGCGGGCTCTTGCCGGTCACCGTGATCAGCCAGATCCTCGGCGTCCCGCCGGAGGAACGGGACAAGGTGCTCGCGCTGGGCGGCGCGGCGGCCCCGAGCCTCGACCTCGGCCTGCCATGGCGGACCTTCCGCACGGTGGAGGCGACGCTGGCCGAGTTCGACTCATGGCTCACCCTGCATCTGGAGAAACTGCGGGAGAACCCCGGCGACAACCTGCTCAGCAAGCTGATCGCCGCCCGCGAGGACGGGATCGGCCTGACCGAGCGGGAACTCAAGGCCACCGCCGGGCTGGTCCTGGCGGCCGGCTTCGAAACGACCGTCAACCTCCTCGGCAACGGCATCGCCCTGCTCACCCGGCATCCGGGCGAACTCGCGAAACTGCGGGCGAATCCGGAGCTGTGGAGCAACGCCGTCGACGAGATCCTCCGCTACGACCCGCCGGTCCTGCTCACCGGCAGGCTGTCCGCGCGGGACACCGAGATCGGCGGTGCCCGCATCGAGCGCGGCGCGATCGTCACCACCGTGCTCGCGGGCGCCAACCGGGACCCGGAGATCTTCGACGATCCCGCCACCTTCGACGTCGAGCGGGCGAACGCGCGGGATCACGTGTCGTTCGGCGCGGGGCGGCACTACTGTCTCGGCGCCTCGCTGGCGAGGATGGAAGGCGAGATCGGGCTGCGGTCGATCTTCGAGCGCTTCCCGGATCTGCGCTTGCTCGACGGCGCGCGACGGCGGGAGACCCGGATCCTGCGCGGCTTCGAGACGCTCCCCGCCGCGCTCAGCTGACCCCACCTTCGCGGGGCGCCGAACCCGGCACGGCCGGATCCGGCGCCCCGCGTCGGTCACCTCACGCGTCGGAGTTGTAGTACGCGTTGCAGGTGTCGTTCCGGGAACCGATCACCTCGGCCTTGGCCCACTGCCCGCGATTCGCGACCTTCTTGCTTTGCCTGGAGCCCAGAATGGCGGTCGCGCTGTGGCGCTTGGTGGGGTGCAGGTAGTGCGAGTAGCACTTCTTCTGGCCGCTGCCCGCCGATTCGGTCCCGTAACACCACGTGCCGCCGCTGATGTTCTGGCAGGCGAACGGCACCGAGCCGCTCAGCACCACACCTTGGGCACCCGAGGACGCCAGCACCACGGAGACGCCCTCCGCCGGGCCCGCGGAGGCCATCGGCGCCGTCGCGAACAGACTTGCCACCATCAAACTCGATCCCAGTACCGCTCCCAGCAGAATTTTCATGATCATCCTTCACGATGGACATTGATTGTCTTTGGCGAGATAACCGGTAAGGCGATTTACCCCCACTAACGAATTCGACGCCAATACTAGGACGGCTCAACAGAAGCGGACAGTGTCTTCACTGTGCCGAAAACATGCAGATCAGCGGCCGATTCCCGAGTATCAGGCGCCGCCGGGCGGAACCGCGGCACGACCGCGGTGGCAACGATCATGTTTCCGCAGTAGCGTCGCAGGCGGGGGAGGAAGAGGGAATGCTGCGGATCCATTTCACACTCGCGGACCTGGCCGGTATCCGGATAGCGCGACGCCCGGATCCGTTGTGGGAGGTCCTGATGAGTGTGTATTTACTGCGCAAAACCCGGGCGGAGATCGTGCTGGGCGGCTGGAGAAGCCAGACCAGGCAGCGGCTGACACCGTCCACGCGGCCGTTGCTGGATCTGGTTCCCGCGTCAGGCTCCTCGCCCGACTTCCTGACCCCGCCCGGCGGGGGCACCCTGTCCGAGCGCATCGACTCGCTGCTGAGCACGCCACGCTCCCGGTTGACGGCCGACTTCGCCCATCTGGCGCGGGAACGGCCGCTTCCTTCTTGGACCGTCGATCTCGCGGAAGGGCGACCACCCGCGTTGCGCATGGTCGCCCACGCCCTGCGGGGATACTTCCACGCCTGCCTTGAGCCGCACTGGGATGCGATCGCCACCGCCGTGCGACACGATCACACCCGCCGCGCCCAGCTCATGGCCGACCAGGGCATCGACGCCGTCCTGAGCACCCTGAGCCCCGCGGCGACGTGGCGCTTTCCCGTGCTGAGCATCGACTATCTCTTCGACCAAGACGTCCGCCTCGACGGACGGGGCCTGCTGCTGCAGCCGGTGGTCTTCGGCCGCGGCCCCAACCCCACCACCCTGATCGACCCGGCGCTTCCGCCCGTCCTGGTCTATTCGGTGCCGCTCGCCCCTGGGGTCATCACCCCGGCGGAACCGGCCCGACGACGCGCCGCCGATCCGATCGTCGCCCTGCTCGGGACCACCCGCACCCGTATCCTGCGCGCTCTCGACACCACCGAGGCCACCACCACCGAACTGGCCCGCCGGGCAGCCACGCCGCTACCCACCGCCAGCCGCCACGCCACCGCGCTCCGTGACGCCAACCTGATCACCAGTCACCGCCACAAGAACATGATGATCCACGCGATCACCCCGCTCGGCACCGCGTTACTCCGCGGACGGCAACCGCACCTGAACTGACGCACCGGTCACCGAGCCGGGTCTTTCAGTTCACTCACCGCCGGGTGATCGGCTCGGAGTACACAAAGGACCTCGCCAGTACTGGTGAAATCCCGCGCGTTCGAGCGGAACGATCCTTCGACGCGCTCGCCCGGCACAACGGCGGGCAAGCGGGCATTTTTACCGGACCAGCGACGGAAACCGGTCAGTAATCTCACGCCCGTGAAGACGGACCGCGAGGGCAGGGAGGCACCGGAGCTCCCTGCCTTCACCGTCATCGGATGCCTTTTGGGCTTCTTCATGACCATTCTGATCCTGATCGGCCCCGCTCTGCTCTGGATCAGCACCTACTTCGACCCCGGCGACGACGACCGCCTGGTCGTCATCGCCATGGGCGCCGTGTTCACGCTCGGCGGTGTCGGCACCGTCGGCTCCCACCTCTGGCAGAACGCCAAGGCTCGGGAGGCCCATCGCGGGCTCGACCGGTCGGGGGTCCGCGCGAACGCCGAAGTCGTTTCCAGGAAACGGATCTGGGTCGGCGAGGTGAGCACGCCCGCGGACGACGTCGATCTCGTCGTCACCGGCCCGGGGGTGACTCCGTTCAGTGCGCGCGTCCTCACCGAGGACGTCGGCCGTTACGAAACGGGCACGGTGGTACCCGTCGACGTGGACCCGAGGACCCTCCTGTTCCGTCTCGCCGACTGACCTCGCCGCGATCATTGCCCGGCAGCATCGTATCGCTTATCGTATATGAAATTCACCCCCCGATGCTGCGAGGTGACCCCCGTGACCACCGCCACCGCCGACCCGACCACCACCACGGTCGCGCGAGATTTCACCGATTTCCGCACGGTGGTGTCGCAATCCTTCGTGCCACTGCACGTGACGAGCGAGCACCGGGACCACTTCCGCGGCCGCATCCGCTCGTGCGGCGCGGACGACGTCCAGCTGACCGAGGTGACCGCGTCCGCCCACGTGGTCGAGCGGACGCCCGAGCTCATCGCCAGAGCGGACCGGCACTACTACAAGCTGAGCCTCATCCTGTCCGGGACCGGGCTGTTGGTGCAGGACAACCGCGAGGCGATGCTCCGTCCCGGAGACGTGGCGTTGTACGACACGCACCGGCCGTACACGTTGGCGTTCGAGGAGGACTTCCGCACGCTGGTGGTGATGTTCCCGCAGCGGCTCATCGATCTCCCCCGTGACCTGGTCGGCCAGCTGACCGCGGTGCCCATGTCGGGCAAGCGGGGCATGGGCAACGTGGTGGTGCCCTTCCTCGCGCAACTCGGCAGCAACCTCGACCAGCTCGGCGGGCCGGCGGGCGTCCGGCTCGCGCATACGGCGGTCGATCTGCTCGCCACGCTGTTCGCCAGCGAACTGGACCTCGCCCGCGCGACCGCGGGGCCGCACCACGAGCTGATGCGCCGCGTGCTCGCCTACATCGACTCGAACCTCTCCTCCACCGACCTCGGCCCGGCGCAGATCGCCGCCGAGCACTACATCTCGACCCGGCATCTGCACGGCCTCTTCCACGAACAGGGCACGACCGTCTCGGGCTGGATCCGCACCCGGCGGCTCGAACACTGCCGCCGCGAATTGCTCGACCCCGTGCACCATTCGCGGCCCGTCGCGGCCATCGCGGCGAAGTGGGGTTTCGTCGACGCGCCGCATTTCAGCCGGGTGTTCAAGACGGAATTCGGCTGCTCGCCGAGCGAACTGCGCCGCGGCTTGACCGTGAGCGACCGGTTGTTGCCGCCCAGCGCGTGACAGCTGGCCTCGCCGGTGCGGTCGCCTCGACGATGACCGCATGCCCGAAGCACCCGAGGAACAGTGGCGCACCTATGACGAGTTCGCCGCCGGAATAGCCACCTACCGCCTGCCGAACGCGGACCTGTCGGGACGCGAGCTCACCGTCACCCTCGACGACGGAAAGACGCTCGCGCTGCGGTTCGAAGACGCTGAAACCGTCTCCTGCAACGGCATCAAGGACCCGTACGACGCGGTCGCCGTCCGGGACGACGTCTTCTTCGTCAATCTCCCACACACCAGCGTCGAAGGTGAAGCGCTCACCGTCGTCTTCTCCACGACGACGCATCGCGCGCTCGCCGTGCGCTCGGTGATCGGCGCCAAGGACGTCGAAGGGGTTCCCCGTGTCTCCCAGACGTTCTGGTCCGGCACGACCGACGCGGGTACGCCGACCGGCGAGGTTCCCGGCCCGTCGCGCGACCTGATCGGCAAGCGCAACATCTACCGCTACAGCCCCGAACACCTTTACGAGCACGTGTACGTGTCCTCGCAACGCTATGCCTGGCAATGCCTCGAAGGTGTGCAGCGCGGTCACGGGGACATGGACCTGTCGACGGTGTGGAAGTTCCAGGACGGGCTCTACCTGTTCTGTTTCCGGGAATTCCGCATCGCCGTGGCCAGCGTGTGGTTGCACGACCTCGGCTACGCGCTGAAGACCACCGGCGTCTTCCTCGGCCTGACCGGCGACGGCCGGTCGGAACACTCCCGCGCGGGCGGGCACATCTACCCACTCGGCGCCGTCGCCTATCCCGACGCGCAACCGGTTTAAGGAGTCTCAGTGTCCAATGCAGACATCATCGCCGCGCACTACGCCGCGAGCGACCGGGGCGATCTGGCGGGCATGCTGGCCCCGCTCGGTCCGGAGACCACGTGGACGGAGGCGGCCGGTTTCCCCTACGCCGGAACCTACACCGGCCCCGAAGAAGTCCGGGACAACGTCTTCGGCGCGATCGCGAAGGACTGGGACGGCTACACCTTCACCCTCGACGACCTTCTCGACGCCGGTGACACGGTGATCGGCCTCGGTACCTACCGCGGCAAGCACCGCGAGACCGGTCGCTCGTTCACCGCCCGCGTCGCGCACGTGTGGAAGTTCGACGGCGGCAAGGTCGCTTCGTTCGAGCAGATCGTCGACTCGGTCCCCGTGGTCGACGCCATGAACGCTTCGGAGAACCGGTGAAACCCGCGCGGCGCCTCGTCGCCCTCGCCGCCGCCGTCCTGCTCGGCACCGCGGCCTGCGCCGGCGCCGAAAGCGGTTCGAGCGGGCCGATCGTGGTCGGTTCGGTCAATGCCCTGAGCGGCGCGGCCACGTTCCCCGAAGCCTCGCAGGCGGCCAAGGCGGTCTTCGACGCGGCGAACGCGAGCGGCGGCGTGAACGGCAGACAGATCCAGTACAAGGCCCTCGACGACAAGGGCGACCCGGCGGCCGCGGCCGCCGCGGCCCGCGAGGTCGTCGGCCGTGACGAGGCGGTGGCGCTCGTCGGCTCGTCCAGCCTCATCGAGTGCGAGATCAACAACAAGTACTACGAACAGCAGAAGATCCTGTCCATGCAGGGTATCGGCGTGGACCCGGCCTGTTTCTCCAGCCCGAACATCGCCCCGGTCAACGTCGGCCCGTACCACGACATGACGCTGACCCTGCTCTACGGCTCGGAAACGCTGAAGCTGAACGACATCTGCGCGCTGCTGGAGATCGCGGGCAACACGCTGCCGTCGTACCAGGCCGCGATCGACGAGTGGTCGGCCATCACCGGCAAGAAGCTCAAGTACCTCGACGCGACCGTGCCCTACGGCGGTTCGGACTACACCTCCTACATCGTCAAGGCACGCAACGCCGGGTGCAAGGCGATCACGGTGAACCCGGTCGAGCCGGATTCCATCGGGCAGCTCAAGGCCGCCGCGGCACAGGGCTGGAACGACGTCACGTGGCTGCTGCTCACCAGCGTCTACAGCGAGAACTACGCCAAGGCCATCACCAACGCCGGCGCCGGGGTGTACGTGCCCGCCGAGTTCTACCCGTTCACCGACGCGACCAGCCCGCAGAACAAGGACTGGCGCGAGCTGATGACCAAGAACAACATCCCGCTGACCTCGTTCAGCCAGGGCGGCTACCTGGCGGCGAAGTACTTCCTCGACGTCATCCGCGGGATCCAAGGGGACATCACCCGCGAATCGGTGACCAAGGCACTGCGCGAGATGAAGCCGATCACGGACCCGATGGTCGGTACGCCGTACGTCTTCGGGCCCGGCCAGACGCACCACGACAACACCGCGGGCTGGCCGATCAAGCTCGCCTCCGGCACCAACAAATGGGAGCTCGTCGCGAACGACTGGCTGCGGATTCCGAAGAAGTAACGGGAGGATTCGATGCTGCAGGGAGCGCTGGCAGGCTTGGCCGCCGGCGGACTGTACGCGGTGTTGGCGGTGTGCCTGACGCTGATGTCGCGCCTGGTGCGGGTGGTGAACTTCGCCCAGTCGGCCACCGGGATGTTCGGCTGCTACGTGGCGGTGTTCCTGTCCGTCGATCTGGGACTGCCGATGTGGCTCGCCACCGTCGCCGGGATCCTGCTCGGCGGGCTGCTCAGCGCCTTGCTCGGCTGGATCGTGTCCACCTGGCTCGCCGAGGCGGACACCGGCACCCGCTCCGCGGTCACCGTCGCGGTGCTGCTCCTGCTGATCTCGTTGTCGTTCATCCTGTTCGGCAACAAACCCCAGCCGTTCCACCCGATCCTGGACGGACCGGCGGTCACCGTCGGCGGCGTGGTGATCAGCCAGGTCACCGTGGTCACGGTCGCGCTGGCCGTCCTCGTGGCGGTGGCCAGCCGGATCGTGCTGAGCCGGACCCCGGCGGGCGTCCAGCTCAGGGCACTGTCGGAACGCCCGACGACGGCGGAGCTGCTCGGCATCCCGGCGAAACGGCTCAGTGTCGCGGTCTGGGCGGTCACCGGGGTGGTCAGCACGCTGGTGATCTCGATCGTCGCGCCGTCACAGTCCAACGACGCCACGTCGCTGGCGATGCTGGTGGTCCCCGCGGCCGCGGCCGCCCTGCTCGGCGGGTTCCGCCGTCTCGACCTCGCGGTCGCGGGTGGGCTGGGCCTCGGCCTGATCCAAGGCGCGGCCGCGCAGGTCGACGGCCTTTCCGTCGTCCGGTACTTCCTGCCGTTCGCGGTCATCGTCGCGCTGCTGCTCTGGTCGCAACGCAAGGAGGTATGGGATGCGGCTCGCTGAACGCGGGATTCCGTTCACGGTCGCCATCGTGGCGATCGCCGTGGGTTACGGACTGAGCGTCGGGCTCGACGGGTACTTCGTCTACCTCGGCATGAGCGCCGTCGTAGCCGGGATCTCCCTGCTCGGGCTCGGCGTGGTCACCGGCAGCGCGGGCATGATCTCCCTGTGCCAGCTGACCTTCGGCGCCGTCGGCGCCTGGACGGTGTCGGCACTGAACGAGGCACAGGCGCCCGGCGGGTTCCTCACCTGGCTGGTGCTCGGCGGTCTCGCCGCCGGGGTGGTCGGAGTGCTCGTCGGGCTGCCGGCGCTGCGGCTGCGCGGAATCAACCTCGCCGTCGTCACGCTGGGGCTCGCCGCGGCGGCCGACCTCGCGCTCGTCCAGCTCCAGTTCCCCGGCGTTTCCGGCGGGATCTCGGTCGAACGGCCCGATGCCTTCTCGGACGACCGGGCGTACTTCCAGCTCGCCGTCGTGGTGCTGGTGCTGTGCTGCCTCGCCGTGTACTTCCTGCGCCGCGGGCGCTGGGGCAGCGCCTGGCAGGCGGTGGCGTTCTCCGAACGCGGCACGGCGGCCGCGGGCACGAGCGTGCGGACGTCGAAGCTGACCGCGTTCGCGGTGAGCGCCACCCTCGGCGGCATCAGCGGTGGCCTGCTCACCGGGCAGGTCGGGCTCGCCTTCCCGGCCAGTTTCACCGCGATCCAGTCGCTGGCGCTGTACGTGCTGGCGATCATGTCGGGCGCGCATCTGATCGACATGGCCGTGTTCGGCGCGGTGCTGTGGGTCGGGGTGCCGGAACTCCTCAAGCGCTGGGGGATCCCGCAGGACTGGGGTTTCGTGGTGTTCGGCGTGCTCGGCGTCCAGGCGCTGGCCAGTGGCGGGAACCTGGGCACCACGGTGCGCCAGGTGTGGTACCGGCGCGCCAAGGAACCGGCGAAACTCGACTTCGCCGCCAAGACCGCGAACATCGAGTCCAAAGCGCCTGGTCCACCGGTGCTCACCGTACGCGGGCTGAGCGTGAACTTCGGCCACGTGGCCGCACTGTCCTCAGTGGACATATCGGTCCCGGAACACGGGGTGCTCGGCGTCATCGGGCCGAACGGTGCGGGCAAATCGACGCTGGTCGACGCGATCAGCGGCTTCCTGCCGAACGCCGAGGGCCAGGTGGAACTCGGCGGCAGCCCGCTGACCGGGTCGCCGTCGAACCGGGCCCGCGCCGGGTTGCGCCGGACGTTCCAGCAGGACCGTGTCCCGCCGGGACTCACGGTCGGGGCGTACCTGAAGTTCCTCGCCAGGCGGCGGCTCACCGCCGAAGAGATCGGCGACGCCCTGGACTTCTTCGGCTGTCCCGCCGCCCGCACTCCGCTGTCGCGAGTGGACGTCGGGGCGCGCAGGCTGGTCGAGGTCGTCGGACATCTGCTGGCGCGGCCGCGTGTCCTGCTGCTCGACGAGCCGGCCGCCGGACTCCCGCACGAAGAACACGTGGCGTTCGGGGAGCGGCTGCGGCAGGTCCCCGCGCGATTCGGGGTGTCGGTGCTGCTCATCGAGCACGACCTCGACCTGGTGCGCTCGGTCTGCGACACGATCACCGTCCTCGACTTCGGCCGCGTGCTGGCCTCCGGCCCGCAGGCCGAAGTACTCGCCGATCCCGCCGTGCTCAAGGCGTACATGGGTGAAACGGAGCTGCTGTGAACGCTTTGCGGATAGCGGGACTGACGGTCACTCGCGGCGCCGGGCCGGTGATCCGGGACGTCGACCTGACCCTGGAGCCGGGCCGGATCACCGCGCTCGTCGGCCCGAACGGTGCCGGGAAGACCAGCCTGCTGGAGGCCGTCTCCGGCGTGGTGCCCGCCTCGGCCGGGACCGTCCACATCGGACCCGACGAGATCACGAAGCAGTCGCGGGTCTCCCGCGCGCGGCGGGGTCTGGCGCATATCGAGCAGGGGCGCGCGGTGTTCGGCGGCTTGACCGTGCTGGAGAACCTGATGCTGACCGCGCGCACCCGCGCGCGGGCCGACGAACTGTTCGAGTCGTTCCCGGAACTGGAGAAACGCCGCGACTCGCCGGCCGCGCTGCTCAGCGGCGGCGAACAGCAGATGGTGGTGCTGGCCCGCGCGTTCGCCGCGCGGCCGTCGTTCCTGCTGATCGACGAGATGTCGCTGGGCCTCGCGCCCGTGGTGTTCACGCGGCTGCTGCCGATGGTCACCCGGTTCGCCGAGGAGGGCGCGGCGATCCTGCTGGTCGAGCAGTTCACGCACCTCGCCCTCGGCGTGGCGAGCGACGCGCTGGTGGTCTCTTCGGGACGGGTCACGTATGCGGGTTCGGCGCAGGGCCTGCTGGACTCCCCCGGCACCCTGCACGCGGCCTACCTCGGGGAATCCTGACGGTGCCCAAGTCCGTGAAGGCCTCTTTGAGGGACTCTGGGTCCCTCAAGGAGGCCTTCACGGAACGGTGTGACGTCCCGGACCACGTCACGGTCGCTGAGTTGCGAAAGCCACTTTCGCAACCTTCAACGTCGCGAAAGTGGCTTTCGCGTCACCGCCCTCTAAGAACCCATCCCGGCCCGTTCGAAGGCCAGCGTCGGAAGGTCGACGGCGTGCGCGCCGCCGTCGGCCACGATCACCGCACCGGTGATGTACGAAGACTCCGAAGACCCCAGGAACCGCACGATCGACGCGATCTCCTCCGGTTCGGCGGGACGGCGCAGCGGGACCTCGGCGGTGACGCGCCGGTAACCCTCGTCGTGGCCGCCGTCGAAACCCGCCGCCTCGGCGAACTGGTCCATTTCGCCGTCCGCCATCGGGGTCCGCACCCAGCCCGGGCAGACCGCGTTCGCGCGGACGCCCTT
This sequence comes from Amycolatopsis sp. TNS106, assembly GCF_019330265.1. Lineage (NCBI taxonomy): Bacteria > Bacillati > Actinomycetota > Actinomycetes > Pseudonocardiales > Pseudonocardiaceae > Amycolatopsis > Amycolatopsis sp. TNS106. The sequence continues at coordinate 2,606,071 of NZ_CP024972.1, forward strand.
CGGCCCGTAGTCACGGGCGATCGAGCGCGTCAGGCCGATCAGCGCGTGCTTCGCGACGGTGTAACCGGCGACGTTCGGCCCGGCGAACAGCCCGGCCAGCGACGACACGATGACGACCTGACCACCGGTTTCGATCAGCGAAGGCAGCGTGGCCCGGCAGAACACGAAGGCGCTGGACAGGTTCGAGCGCAGCGCCAGTTCCCATTCCTCGTCGCCGGTGTCGGTCACCGAGGACAGACCGTGCCCGCCGGCGTTGGCCACCACGACGTCCAGCCTGCCGAACTCGCCGACGATCTCCGCCGTAGCGTTCTCGGCGGCTTCGCGGTCGCTGGCGTCGCACGCGACGACGTGCGCACCGGTCTCGGCGGCCACCTTCTCCAGCGGCTCGCGCCGTCGTCCGAGCACCACCACCTGCGCGCCTTCGTCGGCGTACCGGCGGGCCACCGCGGCGCCGATACCGGTACCGCCACCCGTGATCGCGACAACCTTCTTCACTTGCGGAGTCCTTTCTAAGCGGGAAAACCGGATCGGGCCGAGACGCCGAAGTCGGCGAGCACGGCCTGGCCGTTGACCGCCCGCGACCGCGCGGACGCGAGGTGGAGCACCTGCCAGGCGACCTCTTCGGGAGCCTGCACCGGGAAAGCGGGATCGTCGAGCACGTCGCCGAGATCGCCGCGCGCCATCGGGGTGTCGACCACCGACGGGCAGACGCAGTTCACCCGGACTCCGGGAAGATCGACGGCGAGCGCCCTGGTCATCGCGACCACGGCGCCTTTCGAAGCGCAGTACGGGACCATGCCGGGCGCGCTCGTGAACGCCGAGTCGCTGGCCAGCAGCACGACCGAACCACCCGACGCGGTGAGCCACGGCGCCGCGTGTTTGACCAGCAGGAACTGTCCGGTGACATTGACGGCCATGAGCGCGGCGAAGTCCGCCGCCGAGGTTTCGGTGACCGGTGTCCCCACCGGTCCGGAGATCCCCGCGCAGCCGACCACCACGTCGAGCCCGCCGAAGCGGCTCGCGACGGCGTCGACCGCGTCGGCCACCGACCCCTCGTCGGTCACGTCGGCGTGGACGGCCAGCAGGCCGTCGGCCAGCGTGGGCACGGGAGCCCGGTCGACGGCGCCGACCCGCGCGCCCTCGGCGAGGAAGGCCTGGACGCAGGCAAGGCCGATACCGGACGCCGCGCCGGTCACCAGCACGGCCTTGCCCGCGAGATCCAGTCCCATGGCGTCATCCTCCGGTCCGGACCTTTCACGGAGGTTGGCCGTCAGTGCACCCTTCTTGTCGGCAGCCGCATGACGGCCTTTCCAGCCGAGGGCGGACCGGCAAGACTGCGAGCCATGACCAGGCCGCATCCACTCGACCCGCTGACCGCCGACGAACTCACCGCAGGCCGCGAGATCCTGGCCGCCGAGGGCCTGCTCACCGCGACCACGCGGTTCCCGGCCGTCCTGCCGGTCGAGCCCGAGAAAGGCGACGCCGCCCCAGACCGCCGTGTCCGGTACACGCTGCTGGACACCGCGACCGGGCAAGCGCGCGACGTGGTCGTCTCGCTGGCGAAGCGCGAAGTGGTCTCCAACGAGGACTGCGGCCCAGGCCAGCCCGCGTACCTGTTCGAGGAGTACGACCTCGCCGCGTCGATCACCAAGGCGTCACCGGAATGGCAGGCCGCGATGGCGCGGCGCGGGCTCGGCGACCGGATCGAGCACGCCTTCTGCGCTCCCCTGGCCCCCGGCTTCTTCGGCAGGCCCGACGAAACCGGCCGGGTCATCCGCTCGCTGACGTTCCTGCGCGACGACGCGTCCGACAGCCCGTGGGCGCATCCGGTCGAGGGCCTGATCGTGCACATCGACCTGACCGGGCAGCGCGTCATCCGGGTTGAGGACGAGGGCGACGTGCCCGTGCCGCCGGAACACGGCCGCTACGGCGACGTCCCGGCCCGCACCACCCTCAAACCGATCGAGATCACCCAGCCGGAGGGCCCGAGCTTCACCGTCGACGGGAACGAGGTCACCTGGGAGGGCTGGAAACTCCGCGTCGGCTTCAACGCCCGCGAGGGCTTGACTCTGCACCAGATCCGCTTCCAGGAGCGGTCGGTGCTGCACCGCGCGTCGGTACCGGAGATGGTGGTGCCCTACGGCGACACCGCGCCCGGCCGGTTCTGGATCAGCTACTTCGACGCGGGCGAGTACCTGCTCGGCAAGAACGGCAACGACCTGCGGCTGGGCTGCGACTGCCTCGGCGTCATCCACTACTTCCCCGCGTTCGTCGCCGACGACCACGGCCACCCGGTCGAGATCCCGCGCGCGATCTGCATGCACGAGGAGGACTACGGGATCCTCTGGAAGCACACGGATCTCGACGGCCGGGCGGAGGTCCGCCGGTCGCGGCGGCTGGTGATCTCGTCGATCTCCACCATCGGCAACTACGACTACGGCTTCTTCTGGTACCTCTACCTCGACGGCACCGTGGAGTTGGAGGCGAAGGCCACCGGCATCGTGTTCGCCGGCGCCGCGCACCCCGGCACGGACCACCCGCACGCCAACGAGATCGCGCCCGGCCTGTTCGCGCCGGTGCACCAGCACCTGTTCTGTGCCCGGCTGGACGTGGCGATCGACGGCGAACGCAACTCGCTCGTCGAGGTCGACGTCGAACAGATCCCCATGGGGGAGCGGAACCCGTACGGCAACGCGTTCACCTGGAAGGAGACCCCGCTGCGCACCGAGCGGGAGGCTCAGCGGTTCGCGGATCCGGCCAAGGCGCGGGTCTGGGAGATCCGCAGCGCGGAGCGGACGAACCGGCTCGGCAAGCCCACGGCGTACCAGCTCGTGCCGCGGCCGTCCGCGACCCTGATGGCACAACCGGAATCGACCGTCCACCAGCGGGCGACGTTCGCCACCCGGCACCTGTGGGCGACGCCGTACCGCGCGGACGAACGTTTCCCGGCGGGCGACCGGCCGAACGCGCATCCGGGCGGCGCGGGTCTCCCCGCCTGGACCGCCGCCGACCGCGACCTCACCGACACCGATCTCGTGCTGTGGCACGTGTTCGGCCCGACCCACATCCCGCGTCCGGAGGATTGGCCGGTCATGCCGGTCGACTACTCCGGTTTCTCCTTGCGTCCCTACGGCTTCCTGGACCGAAACCCGGCCCTCGATCTGCCTTCCGGCGCCGCCGACGATCACTGTTCCGCCCACGAGCACTAGGACTCATCGATGCCCGAACTGACCCTGTCCGACACGTCCACCTGGCTGCCGCTCGACGGTCTGGCCCCCGGTTTCGACGCGAACAAGGCGCCCACGGTCGGCGATCTGCACGGCCGCGCCTTCGAACTCGCCTGTGAAGACGGCACCACGTTCACCGCGGCCTTCTCCGGCACCCGCATCGAGTGGACTTACCACGGCACGGGCACCGATCGTTGCGAAACGTTCCTGGTCGACGACGACCTCTACTACGTCCAGTTCCACCCGCAGGCCCGGCAGGACGAGGCGTTCACCCTGCTGCTGGACCTGCGCCGCGGTCGCGCCCTCCTGGTGCTGAGCAAGATCGGCGACACCTCGCCCCGCGTCACGCAGTCGTTCGTGGCCGCCACGATCGGCGGTATCGAGCCGACCGGGGAATCGCTCGCCCCGACCACGTCGCTGGTCGGGCGCCGGGTGCTGTGGGTGTACAGCACCGAGCACGCCTACGAGCACGTGTACCTCAGCCCGCACTGGTACACGTGGCAGTGCCTTGCCGGTCCGGAGCGAGGTCTCGCGGACACCGACGAGAACTCGGTCTACGAGCTGCGGCCGGGTATCTACGTCTTCGCCTGGCGGGAGAAGGTGATCCCGTGCGCGTCGGTGACTGTCGCCGACCACCGCGACGCGAAGCGGTTGCGTTCGCACGGTGTCCTTTTCGGACTGGACGCCACCGGCAGCACTCCCACCCACTTCACCTTCGGCGCGCACGGCAAGCTGCTCAGCACCACCGTGCACCCCGAGGCCTACGACCCGGCCGGGAGCTGAGCCTTGACCGCCGACATCGTCCTCACCAACGCCACCGTGTACACAGTGGACGGTGCCAGGCCCTGGGCATCGTCGCTGGCGATCAAGGACGGCAAGGTGCTGTCCCTGGAGGACATCGAACGCGGGCCGAACACCGAGGTCGTCGACCTCGACGGTGCGTTCGTGATGCCCGGCCTGGTCGATGTGCACAACCACCACGCCCTCGCCGGGCGCTCGGCCCTCTTCGAGCTGAACTTCGGCGCCGACGCGGGGCTGGACGACATCCTCGCCGCGGTCCGCTCCCGGGCCGCCGGGCTCGGGCCGGACGAGTGGGTGGTCGGCGGCGCCTGGGCGTCCACTTTGGTCAGCACCCTCTCGCGGACGTCGGCCCGGCACGCGCTCGACGAGGCCGCCGGCGGACGCCCCGTCATGCTGTCCGACGACAGCAGGCACAACCGCTGGGTGAGCAGCCGGGCGCTGGAACTGGCGGGCGTCACCGCCTCGGCGCCCGATCCGGCCGGCGGTGAGATCGTCCGCGACCCCGCCACGGGCGAACCCGTCGGCGTCCTGCTCGAAGCGGCGGGCGTCGCGGTCGAGCGGGCGCTCAGCGAGACACGGACGCTCACGGTGGACCAGCACGTGGCGGCGTCGCGGCACGGGATCGGCACGCTGCACTCGTACGGCGTCACCGCGTTCCAGGACGCCGGTGTCTCCGCCGACATCCTGCGGGCACTGAAATCGCTCGACGACGCGGGCGAACTGCACGCCTGGGTCGTTTCGTCGCTGCTGATCAACGACCCGATCTTCGGTTTCGACCCGATCGGGGCACCGTTGCTGGAGGTCGCCGGGCAGTACCGGAGCGAGCACCACCGGCCGGACTTCGTGAAGATCTTCCTCGACGGTGTCCCGCCGACGCGGACCGCCGCCTTCCTGGAGCCGTACCTGCCGGATGCCGCGCACGGCGCCTGTCATCACGGCGCCACCACCATGCCGGGTGATGAACTCGTCGGCTGGTTGCGCACGGCGGCCGCGGCGGGGCTCTCGGCCAAGGTCCACTGCACCGGGGACGCGTCGGTACGCGCGACGCTGGACGCCGTCGAGAAGGTGCGTGCCGAGGGCTTCACCGAAGCGCGGTTCCAGGTCGCGCACGGCCAGTTCGTCCATCCCGACGACCTCCCCCGCTTCGCCGCGCTGGGCGTCGCCGCGGACATCTCGCCGTTCCTGTGGGTCCCCGGCGTCATCCCGGCGGCCATCGCCGAAGTCCTGCCTGGAGAGCGGGCCGGGCGGATGCAGCCGAACCGGTCGCTGCTCGACGAGGGCGCGCTGGTCGCGGGCGGTTCGGACTGGCCGGTCAGCGAGTCCCCGAACGCGTGGGAAGGCATCCACGGCCTCGTCACCCGCCAGGATCCGACCGGCACGTTCCCCGGCGCGCTGTGGCCGGAGCAGGCGATCGGCCTGGACGAGGCGATCGAGGTCTTCACGCTGGCCGCCGCCCGCGCGATGGGGCTGGGCGACGTCACCGGCTCGCTGGTCCCCGGGAAGTCGGCGGATTTCGTGGTACTGGACCGCGATCCGTTCCAGACCGATCCGTCCGCGCTCGTCAAGACCAAGGTGACGCAAACGTGGTTCGCCGGGCACCGCGTGTATCACCGCGTCTGATCTCCTACACTGGTAGAAGAACCAGTGCGGGAGGTCTGCCGATGCCGAAGATCATCGACCACGACGAGCGGCGCAGCCATATCGTCGACGTCACCTGGGATTTGATCACCCAGGGCGGGATCGAGGCCGCCACCATGCGCGAGATCGCGGCGGCCGCCGGCTTCGCCAACGGTGCGCTCAAGCTGTACTTCCCCAGCAAGGAAGACATCATCCAAGCCACCTACGAACGCGCGCTCGGCATGATGCGCGAGTACGTGGAGCTGGACGAGTTACGCGGGCTGACCGCGCTCCGCGAGCTGTGCGTCTCGTCGATGCCGATCGACGAAGACCGCATCGCCGCGGGGCGCGTCCTGCTGACCTTCTGGCAGCTTTCGCTGACCAACCCGAAACTTCAGGACAAGTACCTCGAGCACATCCGCTCGTGGCGCGGCCTGCTGCACCGGTATCTCACCGAGGGCCGGGAGGACGGCGACATCGTCACCGAAACGCCGGACGAGCAGCTGGTCGACGAGGTCGTGCTGATCAACGCCGGGGCCAACGTGATGAGCCTGGTCGCCGGGGAGTTCTCGACGATCGCCTTGCAGCGGCAACACCTCGAATCCTTCTTCGAGCGCCTCACCCGCCCCTGACACTACGTACTACCGCATTTCGTCCTCTGAATGCGGTAGTACGTAGTGCGAACGGCCGCATCCAGAGGACTAAACGCGGCGGTCGCCGCACCCTCAGACGCAACTCGCGTGATTGAAGGCGTAACTCGCGTGATCGGGCACCGATCTCGCGTGATTCAGGGCGTATCTCACGTGATCAGGCCACACACGCGAGTCTCGCCTCCCAAGCACGCGAGTTCCGGTTCTCTTGGGGGCAAGGCAGTCTGGCGTGCCGCGAAAGCCACTTTCGCGACGTCCTGTGTCCCGAAAGTGGCTTTCGCGACATGAGCCGGCCAGGTGGAAGCCTTCACGAACTCCCGGCGCAGTGGTCTGGCGTCACGGCGGTCCCGGTGTCACGAGGGCCACGCCGGCCGGTAGTGAAGGCCTCCTTCACCACCCTCAGGGTAGGCAAGGAGGCCTTCACGGACCGGGGGCACGGCGCCCAGGAAGCCACGTTTGGCCGATGGCACGCGAGATCGGCGCTGGACACCGCTGACCGCATCCAGAGGACTAAACGCGGCGGTCGAAGACCCGGGTCAGGAAGCTCGCCACGTGCCGGTGCGAGCGCGGCGAGGCCGGGAGATCCGTGTACAGGCCGTAGAACCCGTGGATCTGCCCCGAGTACCGCGTCATTTCGACGTGGGTCCCGGCGTCGGTCAGCCGCCGCGCGAACTCCTCCCCTTCGTCCCGCAGGACGTCGTACTCGGCCGTGAGCACCAGCGCCGGCGGGAGCCCGGTCAGGTCGTCGGCGCGCAGCGGCAGCAGGTACGGATCGTTCAGCTGCGCCGGATCCGACACGTACTGCTCGAAGAAGAACCGCATGGCCCCGGCGGTCATGCCGAAGCCCTCAGCGAAGTCCACATAGGACCGGAACCCGTCGTCTGGATGGCCGTACACCGGGCAGATCAGCACCTGCGCGGCCAACGGCGGGCCACCGCGGTCACGGGACATCATCGAGACCACCGTCGACAGGTTGCCGCCCGCGCTTTCCCCGCCGACCGCGATCCGTGTCCCGTCGACCGCGGGACCTGCGCCTCCCGCGGCGAGCCACTCGACGACGGCGTAGCAGTCGTCCGGGGCCGCCGGGTACGGATGCTCGGGCGCGAGCCGGTAGTCGACCGCGACGACGGCGACCTTCGCCGCGTTGCACACCGCCCGCGACGCGACCTCGTTCTCGTCGATCGAGCCGATCGTCCACCCGCCACCGTGGATCCAGACGAACGCGGGTACCGGCTCCGCGGCCTCCGGGAGGTAGACCCGCACCCGCACACCGGACGGCAGGACGTGGTCGGCCACCGAGCCGACCTCTTCGACCGACTCGGGGCGTCGCCACGACGCGGCGAAAGCGGCTCGCAGCTCGGGAGCCGTCAGCGGTCCGGCCGGAGCCTCGGAGGGTGCGCTGCGGGCCAGGAGTTCCTTGACCGCGGGATCGAGCGTCACGGTCACACCGCTTCCGCGACCAGGACCCGCGGGCTGCCCGGCAGCGCGAGCCGGTCGGTGACCCGCCAGCCCGCCCCGCTCAGCCAGCCTCGGACCTCGGCCTCCGGGTAGACGACCGTCCCGTCGATCACCAGGTACTCCCCCGCGTGCAGCGCGTCGATCGGACGCTGGACCGCGTCGTCGTCGAGGAAGAAGTCGAGCAGCAGCAGTGTCGCTCCCGGCGCGGCGGCCGCGCGGGCGTTGCGGAGGATCTCCGCGTTCTGCTTCGCGTCGAAACGGTGGACGACGTGGTTGACCATCACCAGGTCGAACTCGCCGTCGGGCCGTGCGGTGGGTGTCTCGGCGCCCACGACGGTCGCGCGCTCCGCCAGGCCCGCCTCGGCCACCGCGGTGGTGACCGACTCGGTGAAGCCCGGGTCGAAGACGAACGTGGTGTGCAGTTCGTCGTTGGCCTTCATGGCTTCGACGGCGAACGCGCTGGAGAGCCCGCCGAGGTCCAGCGCCTGGCGATGCGGGCCGAAATCGTAAGCGCCGGCCAGCATCTTCGCGTGCAGGGCGTTATACGTCATGACCCCCGCCATGAACGTGCCCCACCGCGCGTCGTCCATCTCCAGCTTGCCCGGCTCACCACTGTCGGCGGTGTGGCCGAACTGAAGCCAATGCGGGTAGCTGATCGAGTCGAGGAACGTCAGGAACGGCGCCAGATCGAGGTCGCCACCACCGAGATACTCGGCCGCGTCGGCGGCAAGCTCGTACCGTCCGTCCACACGGGACAGCAGACCCAGTGATGACATGGCGTCACCGAGGATGCGGGTGATCTTCTCCGGCTTGCCGGTCTTTTCCGCCAGTTCCGCGGCCGTCAGCGATCCCCCGGCGAGCGCGGTGAACAGGCCGATCCGGCTCGCCGCGAAGAGTTGCTTGGCCGCCATGTAGCCCACGGCGATGTCCACGATCCGCTCGGGACCGGCAGTCTTGGTCGACCCGCTCACGGGTGCCCTCCTTAGCTCGTTTCCGCCGAGAGTCTACAGGCGTAGACAAAAGAATCCAGTGCAAGTTTTCGCCCACTGCCAGGGAAAACCCGCCGGATATCAACTTCCTACATTCGTAGAATATACCCATTGACAGCACACCCGCCCAGTGTCAACATGCGTAGAACTACCCCCGCCGGAGGCCCGTTCCCCGGCAGTGCGGTCCGCTTCGGGCGGGCTCGGGAAAGGGGATTCATGACCCTGCTCGAATTACGAGAACTCACCGTCGGCGTCATCGCCGACGAAACCGAACGCGAACTGGTGCGCGAACTCTCGTTCGACCTCGACCAAGGCCGGACACTCTGCGTGGTCGGCGAATCCGGCAGCGGTAAAACGGTGACGGCCTTGTCGATCATCCGGTTGCTGGAATTCGTGGCGCCGGTGTTCACCCGCGGCGGGATCGCCGTCGACGGCGTGGACGTCACGCGGCTTTCCGCCGACGAGATGCGCGCGTACCGCGGCCCGCGGATCGGCATGATCTTCCAGGAGGCCCTGGATTCACTCAACCCGAGCCAGCGGGTCGGCAAGCAGCTGATCGAGGCCTACCGGAAGCCCGGCTCCCTTCCGCGCCAAGCCGCGCGCAAGGGCACGCCGTTGCACCGCGAGGCCGAGGCGAAGGCTCGCGGACTGCTGAAGGAGGTGGGCCTCACCGACACCGGCCGGGTGCTTTCCCTTTACCCGCACCAGATGTCGGGCGGGATGCAGCAACGCGTGATGATCGCGCTGGCGCTGATGGCCGATCCGAGCCTGCTGATCGCGGACGAGCCGACCACGGCGCTGGACGTGACCACGCAGGCGGAGATCCTCACCCTGTTCGACCGGGTCCGCCGCGACCACGGCACGGCGTGCGTCTTCATCACGCACGACATGGGCGTGGCCGCGCAGGTCGCGGACCGGATCGCGGTGATGTACCGCGGAGAACTCGTCGAACTCGGGTCCACAGAGGACATTCTGCACGCGCCGAAGCATCCCTACACCAAGGCGTTGCTCGACTGCGTCCCGCAACTCGGGGTCAGCAGACGCGACGGCTTCCCCACCATCTCCGAGGCACTGCTCGAGGCCGCGATGAACGGCGAATCGGCGGTCGCCACCGAGACCAGGGCCTTGAGCCGCGCGAAGACCGAGAACATCGGCGAGGGCACCGCACTCGTCATCGACTCCGTGTCCAAAATGTACGGACGACGCGGCCGGTTCTCCCTGAGCCGCGAACCCGAGGTGCACGCGGTCAAGGACGTCTCGCTGGAGATCGCGCCCGGCGAGTTCTTCGGCCTGGTCGGGGAATCCGGTTCGGGCAAGACCACGCTCGGCCGCCTCGTGAGCGCACTGGAAACCCCCACCGGAGGCACGATCACCTTCGGAGAGCACCGGTGCACACCAGCCGGGCTCGACGGTGACGAGCGTGCTTTCCGGCGCCGCGCCCAGCTCATCTTCCAGGACCCGCAGAGCTCGCTCGATCCCCGGCACACCGCCGCCCGGATCATCGCCGAACCCCTGCGGGAGCTCACCGGACTCCGAGGCGCCGAGCTGGACCGCCGCGTCACCGAACTGATCGACGAGGTCGGCCTCCCCTCCGACACCGCGAAGAAGCTGCCCTCGCAGCTCTCCGGCGGGCAGCGGCAGCGCGTCTCGATCGCCCGGGCGATCGCGGCCGAACCCGACCTCATCGTCGCCGACGAGCCCACCTCCGCGCTCGACGTCTCGGTGCAGGGCCAGGTGATGAACCTGCTGCTGGAACTGCGGCGCACCCGGGCGCTCAGCTTCCTGTTCATCACACACAACCTGAGCCTGGTGCTCTCCGTCGCCGATCGCGTCGGCGTGATGTACCGGGGCGAGCTGATCGAAATCGGCGAACCGGACGAGATCCGGCTCCACGCCCGGCACGAGTACACGCGCCGTCTCCTCGCGGCGAATCCCGAACTGCCCGCCCACCCCCACACTGGAGTGCGGAACCCATGAGACGAACCCTGACCAAGGCCGCGCTCGGCCTGGCGACCGTCCTGCTGATCAGCTCGTGCATGGGAGGGCAGGCCGGCAGTGGGGCCGCCGACGGTCCGCCGAAGCCCGGCGGCAATCTGAACGTCGCCGTGCCCACCGACCCGCAGTCCCTCGACATGGTCGCGAACCCCGGCCAGGTGACCGCGCATATCGGCAACATGATGTACGAGAAGCTGTTCGAGGTGGACAAGGGCTTCACCGCCCGGCCCATGCTGGTCGAGGACTACACCACCAGCCCGGACCGGCTCACCTACACCTTCAAGCTCCGCCAGGGTGTCACCTTCCACGACGGCAGTCCGTTGACTTCCGAGGACGTCGTGGCGAGCCTCAAGCGGTGGCAGCAGGTGCACCGCACCGGCCAGCTGGTCACACCGGACATCGAGGCGATCACGCCGTCCGATCCGGCGACGGTGACCATCAAGCTCAAGCAACCGCGCTATCCGCTGATCAACGAACTCGCCGGCGCGGGCACCGAGATCTACGAGGCGAAGAACCTCACCGGTGTCGCGCCGACCGGCTTCGCCAAGGACAAGGCGATCGGGACCGGGCCGTACAAGCTCAAGAGCTGGGACATCGGCCGGGAACTGGTGCTGGAGCGGTATTCCGGCTACAAGTCCCGGTCCGAAGAGGACTGGGGCGGGCAGGCGGGCGCCAAGCACGCGTACCTGGACACCGTGACCTACAAGGTGGTCTCCGACCAGGACGCGCTGATCAACGGCCTCCAGACCGGCCAGTGGGACCACATCATGCCCACGAACGACCAGTACGAGCCGCTGCGCAACAACCCGGCCGTGGTCGTGCACAATCTGCCGGGCGGTAACGACAACGTGGTGATCCCGAACTTCAACACCGGTTCGAAGTTCGCCGACCCCCGCGCCCGCGAGGCGCTGAACCTGCTGCTGGACAAGCCCGCGATCAACGCGGCCACCGGCGGCAGCAAGGACCTCACCGTCGAGACCGGCGCCTTCGCGTCGCCGGACAACAAGCAGTTCTATTCGACCGCGGGCGAAGAGGTCTACAAGGCGCACGATCCGGAGAAGGCCAAGCGGCTGCTGGCCGAAGCCGGGATCACGGCGGGCGCCACGGTCCGGATCGTCACCACGAACTCGTATCCGGAATTCGGCAAGTGGGCGGTGCTGATCCAGGACAGCCTGTCGAAGATCGGCATCAACACCAAGATCGACACCTTCGACTTCGCCACCATGCTCGGCACGCTGACCAAGGAACCGGGCGGCTGGGACATCACCACGCTGTTCTTCGACTCGGCGCTGACCTCGCCCGCGCAGATGCCCGCGCTCACCCTGGGCACGCTGAACGGCTCGTCCTCACCCGAACTCGACGCGCTCATGGCCGAGTTCAACGCCTCGACCACGCCGGAACAGGCGAAGGTGGTGGTGGACAAGCTCCAGGCGTTCACCTGGAAGCAGCTGTCGGTGATCACCCTGAGCCAGTCGAAGCTGTACGCGGCCTACTCCCCCAAGCTCAAGGGCTACGGCGACTTCTACCGCGTCTTCTGGAACACCTGGCTGGCGTCATGACCGGTCTGCTGCTGCGCAGGCTGCGCGATCTGGTGATCATCCTGGTGATCGTCGGGACGATGATGTTCTTCGTCATCCGGCTGATCCCCGGCGACCCGGCGCAGGCCATCCTCGGCCCCACCGCGCGACCGTCCGATGTGGACGCGTTGCGGGAGAGCATGGGGTTGAACGGGACGCTCTGGGAGCAGTACTTCAGCTGGGCCGGGAACGTGCTGCGTGGCGACTTCGGCACGTCGATCACGTACCACGCGCCGGTGCTCGGCGTGGTCGCCGACCACATCCTGCCGACGCTGACCCTGGCCGTGCTGTCGACGGTGATCAGCTTCTTCCTCTCGGTCGCGATCACCTCGTGGCAGGCGGTGTCGCCGCGCAATCCGGTGGCGCGGGCGCTGGACCGGCTCTCCGCGCTGGGTATGGCGATGCCGGACTTCTGGATCTCGCTGATGCTCGTGCTGGTGTTCTCGGTGACACTGCGCTGGTTCCCTTCCAGCGGCTACGAGAACCTGTTCACCGACCCGGCGACGGCGGTGCCCGCCCTGGTGCTGCCACTGACCGTGCTGGTCATCGGCCAGACCGCGTTGTTCGTGCTCACCCTGCGTGAAAGCCTGCTCGGTGAGCTGCCGCTGGCCTATCTGCGGACCGCGCGGGTGAAGGGCCTGTCCGAGCGGCAGGTCATGACCAAGCATGTCCTGCCGAACGCGCTGATGCCGCTGATCACTCAGCTGGGCAGCAACTTCGCCATGCTCGTCGGCGGGATCGTGATCATCGAGTCCATCTTCGTCGTGCCGGGGCTGGGCCATCTGCTGATGGGTGCGGTGTCGACCCGCGACTTCCCGCTCATCCAGGGTGTGACGCTGTTCGTCGCGGTGCTGTTCGTGCTGGTCAACCTACTGGTGGACCTTTCGTACGCGCTGCTCGACCCGAAGGTGCGTGTCTCGTGAGCGTGGCTCTCGTGGAAAAGACGTCGCCGGTGCGCGAGCCGCGCCCGGCGGGCCGTGCGGCCAGGGTGTTCCGGCGGAACCGGATGCTCGTGATCACCACGGCCGTGCTGGCGGTGATCGTCCTGACCGTGATCGTGCTGCCGTTCTTCCTGCCGAGCGTCAGCGCGACCGACCCGGTCAACCGGCTGCTGCCGCCCTCGGCCGCGCATCCGCTCGGCACGGACTCGTTCGGCCGCGACGTGCTCGCCCGGCTGGTCTCCGGCGGCCGCGCGTCGCTGGGGCTGTCCGCCCTGATCACCCTGTGCGCGGCTTTCACCGGTCTGGTGATCGGGCTGATCAGCGGGTTCTTCCGTGCCGCCGACGCGGTGCTGATGCGGGTGATGGACGCCTGGATGTCGTTCCCGGCGATCATCCTCGCGATGGCGCTGGCGATCTCACTCGGCGCGAGCATCTGGACCGAACTGATCGCGCTGACCGTGATCTTCACGCCGTTCACCGCCCGGGTCATCCGCAGCCGGGTGCTCGGCATCGCCGGTCGCGCCTATATCGGTGCCGCCCGCGTTTCGGGGATGAACCGATGGAAGATCCTCGTCGTGCACGTGTTCCCGAACGTGCTGCCGCTCGCGCTGGTGCAGGTGGTGATCCTGTCCGCGGCGGCGATGCTCGTGGACGGGGCGATGAGCTTCCTCGGTCTCGGTATCGCTCCCCCGACCCCGACCTGGGGCAACATGATCGCCGAAGGCCGGTCGTATCTGGTGCAGGCGCCCTGGCTGGTGATCGTGCCCGGCGTGACGATCATGGTGTGCGTGTTCCTGCTGAACCTCATCGGCTCCTCGCTGCGGATCGCCGTCGACGCCCGCGCGCGGACGTTGAGCGAAATGCAGCGCCTGCGCACCCGCCGCCCCTCCGGCAGCTGAGAAAGGATCCCGTTGTCTGCCACTACTTCCTTGGCCGTGCGCCGTTTCGCTCCCGAAACCGTCTCGGGACCGCCGATACTGCTGGTACACGGATTCGCCTCCGACGGCCACACCGACTGGATCACCACCGGGTGGCCCGCCGCGCTCACCGCCGCGGGCCGCGAGGTCCTCATACCCGACCTTCCCGCACACGGCTCCAGCCCGGCCCCCTCGGGACCGCTCGGTGCGGCCGCGATCACTGCCGAACTGACCCGGCTGGTCTCGGGTCTGTCCGAAGTGGACGTTGTCGGGTATTCGCTGGGCGCGCGGCTGGTCTGGGAGCTGCCCGCGCAGGCTCCGGTCCGGCGGCTCGTGCTCGCCGGCGTGAGCCCTTTCGAACCTTTCGGCGCCGTCGACGTCGCCGCCGCGCTGGCTTTCGCCGGCGGCGGCAAGGCACCGTCGGATCCGCTGACCGGGATGATCGCGCATATGATCACCGCGCCGGGACGGAATCCCGCCGCGCTCGCGCGGTGCATCGAAGACCTGCGTGCGGAGCCCTTCGCGCCGGTGGCCGGTGCGGTCTCCGTGCCTACCCGCTTCGTGGCGGGCGTGGAGGATCCGGTGAGCCAGGGCATCGAGACGTTGGTGGAGCTGGTGCCGGGATCCTCGCTGGTGCGGGTGCCCGGGGACCACGGCGGGGCGCTGCGGAGCCCCGAGTTCAAGGCCGCGGTGCTGGAGTTCCTCGGCTGAGGTCGCGCTTGGTCGTTCAGGACATCCGGAAAGCGGCAGGCGGCTTCGGCGACGTTGCGAAAGCCACTTTCGCAACGTTGAAGGTTGCGAAAGTGGCTTTCGCAACGCGCCCTCCCGGGTCTTCCCCCAACGCCGCCCGAGGCACTACCGATGCCATGAACGGGCCGTTCCTTGCGAAATTTGCAAGGAACGGCCCGTTCATGGCGCTCCGCCAGGCTCACGCCACAGAGACTCGGGTCCGTCGCTCCCGCCGCTGCGATGAAGGCGGTCAGAAGGTCCCGTCGGCCGCGACCGCGCGGTCCAGCCAGAGATCCTCCAGAGCATCCCGCACCTCAGCACCCCGGGAAGCCGCCAGCGCGGCGGCGCCCAGGTTGTCCTCCAGTTGCGCGAGACGGCTCACCCCGAACAGCACGTTCGCCACCGGCGCGTAAGCGAGGCAGAACGCCAGGGCCAGCTGCGAAGGACTCACCCCGAAGTCCCCGGCCACGGCAGCGACCCGCGCAGCGGCCGCACGGATCGACTCCCGGATCCCGCCCGGATCGGCGCCGATCTTCCGCGACGGGGTCTTGCCGAGCAGAACGCCACCTTCGAACACGTCGGACGCCTGCAACGTCAACCGTCCCGCCTCGAAATGCGCGCCGTAGAAAGGACCTTCCGCCATCGAGCGTCGCGCGACGCTGTACTTCAGCTGCGCGAATCGCGGAGCCGGAAGCCCTTCGCGGGAAGCGAACTCCAGTGCCCGGTCCAGATCCGCGGCCTGCCAGTTGTTGACCCCCCAGACGTCGAAGCGGCCGAGGCGGATCTGTTCGGCCACCTCGGTGACGATCCGCGGGATGTCCGGGCGTTCGAAGTAGTCGCCGACCACGACGGCTTCCGCGCGCTCGACGCCGACGCGGTCGAACGACGTCGCCAGCTGCTCGGCGAAACCGGTGTTCGGGTAGTCCCAGAGCCAGAGTTTCCCGCAAAGCTGGTATTCGTCGCGCTTGATCCCCGCGGCACGGATCGCCTCGCCGAAGAGCAGGTCGGTGCGCGACTGCTCGGCATGCGGCCCCATGTCGTAGTGGGCCACGTCGAAAAGCGTGACCCCGGAGTCGATCGCGTACCGGAGCAGGCGCACCGCGTCGTCGAAGTCCATGCGGTCCCACGTGTTCCAGGATCCCAGGCTCAGCGCCGAAGTGGCGAAGCCCAGTCCGTTCTGCTTCTCGTCCACGAGATTTCCTTTCACTGGCAACGGAAACAAGTTTTAGTCTACGATCGTAGAATGAACAAGAGACTTGTCTTGGTGACCGGCGGTGCCAGTGGCATCGGCCGCGGAGTCGCCGAAGCCTTCCAGTCCGCGGGTGACCGCGTGATCATCGCCGACGTCGACGTCCGCGCGGCGCACGACCTGGCCCGCGAACTCGGCGCCGAGCACGTCGAACTCGACATCTCCGACCCCGGATCGGTCGACGCGGCGCTGGCGCTGGTCACCGATCGGTTCGGCCCGGTGGAGGTCCTGGTCAACAACGCCGGCCTGGCCGGGGGCGGCGGACCGTTGGTGGGCTTGGACATCGGCGTCTTCGACCTGTGCATGCGGGTGAACTTCCGCGGCACCTTCCTGATGACGCGCGCGGTCGGCGCGCACATGCTGGAAGCGGGCACCCGGGGCGCCATCGTGAACATCACCTCCATCGGCGCCCGGCAACCCACCCCGGGACTAGGCCACTACGAGGCCACCAAGGCCGCGGTCGAGGCGCTCACGCGCTCGGCCGCGCTCGAACTGGCACCGCACGGCATCCGCGTCAACGCCGTCGCGCCGGGGCCGGTGCTCACCCCGATGACCGCCGGTTTCGCCTCGGACACCGCCGCCCGCGCGGCGTGGGAAGCGAGGATCCCGCTGGGAACCATCGCTTCCGTCGCCGACGTGGTGCCGTCAGTCCTGTTCCTCGCCTCCGCCGACGCCGGCCATCTCACCGGGGTGAGCCTCCAGGTCGACGGCGGACAACTGCTCACCTGAGTACACGACGCGGCCGCCGGACACGGTGAGTTCGACACCGACGTCCGGCAGGTCCGCGAATCCGACTTCCAGCGGGTTCGCGGCCAGCACACAGAAATCCGCGACGCGGCCCACGGTCAGCGAGCCCTTCCAGTCCGCCGCACCGTCCTGCTCGGCGGCCGCGACCGTGTAGCAGCGCAGCAACCTGGCCATCAGCGCGGCGTCCACTTCGGACGATTCCAGCATCCGGGCGGCCGCCGCGATGTGCACCCGCCAATCGGGAGTCACCACCGGCGCGTCACTGCTCAAGGTCAGCGGGACACCTGAAGCCAGCATCTCCGCCAAGGGCCAGGCACGGGCACCGACCTCGGCGCCGAGCGCGTCCACCAGCATTCCCCGCATCGCCACCGCGATCGCGGGCTGCGTGGTGAGGCCGACGCCCGACGAAGCCATTCGCGCCAGTTGATCCGCCGTCACCAGGTCGCCGTGCACGAGGTGGTCACCACGGCGAAGCGAGCCGAGCGCGGCTTCGATACTGCGATCCCCCGTGGCGTGCACCGCCACCGTCATCCCGGCGTCGTGGGCGAGCCGGATCATCGCGGCGAGGTTGCCCGCACGGCCAGGATCGTCGTCCCCATCCACGAGCAGTGCTCCGTGCGAACCGTCGGCGTAGCAGTGATGCGTCCACGCGGACCGCATCGGCGGGATGCCGTCGGCGAAGATCTTCACACCGGGCACGGTGAGCCACAACGGATTCGCGGTCGGCGCCGGAATCGCCAGCCCGCGCCGGAAGTCCGCCAGCGAACTGGCGCCGTCGAGCAGGCCGAACAGCCGCAGCGCGGTCACCCTCGCGCGCAGGAGCCCTTCATTGGCCAGCCTCGCGTACTCCTCCAGCACCTCGGCGCTGAAACATCCGGTTTCGCCAGGCCCCAGACCGGGTTCGGTGTAACTCGTGATGCCCAGCGACGCGCACAGCTCGCCCGCGCGCAGGATGGCTGCCCGCCGTTCGGCCTCGGTGCGCACCGTTTTTTCTTCTCCCCCGGTGAATCCGGCACCGCCGATGAGCGTGTCCGGCCACCGCGCGCCGAGCCAGGTCGCATGAAGGTGCGAATCGTTGATGCCGGGGAGAGCGGTTCTTCCCGACAGGTCGATCACCTCGGTCTCCGGGCCGATGTGGTCCAGCGCGACATCGCCGAGGGCGACGATCCGGTCGTCACGCACCGCCATCGCCCGCACGACGGTGTCCGCCGGGTCGAAGGTGAGCACAGGACCGCCGCGAACCACGAGTGAAGCGGGGCGAATACGTTGCGACGGCATGGTTTCCTCCAGGATCTGGACTTTTTCTCCTACGACTGTAGACTAAAAAGATGGTCAACAGAACCGAAGCGGCGGTGCTCACCGAACACGGCTCCGCGCTCACCTTGCGGGACCTGCCGCTGCCCGAGGAGCCGGAACCGGGCGCCGCGCTGGTCCGGATCACCTGCACCACCCTGTGCGGCACCGACGTGCATCTCTGGTCCGGCCAGATGACCTTCCCCGGCATGCTCCCGATGGTGCTGGGCCACGAAATGGTCGGCGAGGTGCTGGCCGTCGGGCCGGGTACCACCGACACGCTCGGCCGCGAAATCGCCGAGGGCGACCGTATCGGCTGGTCCGAATCGACCTGTGGAAAGTGTCACGGCTGCACGATCTTGCGTGAACCGGTCGCCTGCGAGAAGCGCGGATACGGCTTCCTCCAGCGTTCCGACGTCTTCCCGTACGCCACCGGCGGGCTCGTGCGCCACTGCTACGTGACTCCTGGCGCGGCGAAACTTCTTCTCCCCGACGACGTCAAGGACACTTGGGCCTCGATGTCGGGCTGCGCGGGCAAAACCGTGCTGCGAGCCGTCTCGCGATCGGGCGGGATCCGTCCCGGGGCGACCGTCGTCGTCCAGGGCGCGGGCGCGCTGGGCGTGTTCGCCACCGCGGTCGCGCGGATCTCCGGCGCGGGCGACGTGATCACCATCGGCGGTCCCGCCGACCGGCTGAAGGTCGCCGGGCGGTTCGGGGCCACAGCGACGATTCCGGTCGACGGGACCACCGTCGAAGACCGCGTCGAACGGGTCAAGGAACTCACCGGCGGCCGGGGCGCCGACCACGTGTTCGACTTCGCCGGCGGGCCCACCATCGGCGAAGAGGCCGTCGCCTTCGCCGCCCAGCGCGGGACGGTCGCGATCGTCGGTTCCACCGGCCCCACGCCCTCCCCCGTCGCGCTGGGCACCGTGATGGGCAAGGAACTCACGGTCGTCGGCTCGCTCAACGGCGACATCGCCGATTACCACCGTTCGGTGGACTTCTTCCGCACGTTCGCCGACCGGCTGCCATGGGACGAGTTGTTCAGCGCGCCCGTCGGTCTTTCCCAAGCCTCGCAGAGCGTCGAGTCGATGGCGCGGCTCGGCGAACTCAAGGCCGTCATCGATCCCCGCCTGCCCTAGGAGACCTCCATGACCGTCATCCCTCAGCGCCGGATCGGCCGCGACGGGCCGCTCACCGGCGTGCTCTCGCTCGGCTCCTGGCACACCTACGACCGGATGGACTTCCGCGAGGCGGTGAACCTGGTCCGCACCGCGGTCGATTCCGGGATCACGCTCTTCGACGTCGGCGTCTACGGATTCCCCGGCGCCACACCGGTCTTCACCGACGTCCTGTTCTCCGCCATGGTCCGCGCGGCCGGGCTCAAGCGGGAGGAGTACCTGCTCTCGGCCAAGCTGTGGCTGGAGGGCTATCCGGAACACAACCTCCGCGACCAACTGGACAACGCGTTGTTCCGCGCCGGAGTCGAGCACGCCGATCTGGTGGTCCTGGGTGATCTCCGCCGCGACGACACCGATCTGCACCAGCTGGTGCTGGATTTGAACGAGCTCCGGGAGGCGGGGCTCATCCGGCAGTGGGGTGTCAACAACTGGTCCGCCGGCACGATCCGGGCCCTGCACGATTTCGCGGCGGCCGAGAACGTGCCCGGGCCCGCGATCGCACAGCTGAAGTACAGCGTCGCGCGACGGTCCATTCCGGACGGTGACCCCTTCAAGACGGTCTTCGGCGAACTCGGGGTGACACTCCAGTCGTCGGACATCTTCGAGGGCGGGATCCTGCTCGGCAAGAACAGCGGCGCGCGCCAGGTCGGCCGTGACCCCGGCGACATCCGCGAACGCATCGCCGCCTCCGCCCCGGAACTGGCGAAGATCGCGGCCGGAGTGGACTCGACACCCGCTCAGCTGTGCCTCGCGTTCACCCTCACGCACCCGGCCAACACGACCACGCTCTTCGGTGCGACGAGCACCCGGCAGCTCAAGGACAACCTGGGCGCCGTCGGCCTCGTCGAACGCGTGGGCGCGGAACAGCTCCGCGAACTCGTCGAGCCGTACTGGGCCGACCGGGGCGTCGTCGATCCGGAGGGACCGTGACGGCCTTCGATCCCAAACTCGCCGAAGCCCTGACCGGGCTGCCGTCCGGACCGCCGCTGAGCGCCGATTCGCTGGCGGAGATCCGGCGGGCGATGGCCGACGGGAACCTGAGTTGTGCCGAGGCGGTCGGCGACCGGGATCTCGTCTGGGAAGACCGGCGGGTCCCCGGCACCGACGTGATCGTCACGATCGTCAAACCGAGGGACGCCAGGAATGCGCCGGGGTTCTACAACATCCACGGCGGCGGCATGGTGTTGGACGACCGGTTCGCCGACCTGCCCAGAATGGTCGCCCTCGTCGAGGAATTCGGGTTCGTCGCGGTGACCGTGGACTACCGGCTCGCCCCCGAGCATCCGCATCCGGCGCCGATCGAAGACTGTTACGCGGGCTTGACGTGGATGGTCGAGCACGCGGACGAGCTCGGCTTCGACCCGGGCAGGCTGATCGTCGGCGGCGGCAGCGCCGGAGGCGGGCTCAGCGCGGGCATCGCCCTGCTGGCCAGGGATCGCGGTGGACCGGCGCTGGCCGGTCAGCTCCTGCTGTGCCCGATGATCGACAGCCGCAACGACTCGGCGTCCACGGTGGAATTCGCCGAACGCGGGGTGTGGGGCCGGGCGGCCAACGAGTTCGGCTGGCGGTCGCTCCTGAATGGACAGACCTCGCCGTACGCCGTTCCGGCCACCGCGACCGATCTCACCGGACTCCCGCCCGCCTTCATCGAGGTCGGCGCGGCCGAGATCTTCCGCGACGAGGACGTCGAGTACGCGCGGCGGCTCTGGCAGGCGGGCGTGCCCACCGAACTGCACGTCTGGGCGGGCGCATACCACGGCTTCGACCGGATCGCCCCGGACAGCGAGGTGACCCGGGCCGCGCTCGCCGCCCGGGCCTCCTGGCTGCGCCGCACTATCGGCCGAGCATGAACCGGGCCGCCTGCTCGCCGACCAGCACCGCCGGCGCGTTGGTGTTGCCCGTGGTCACCCGCGGCAGCACCGACGCGTCGGCGATCCGGAGCCCGCTGATCCCGTGCACGGCGAGCTCCGGATCGACCACGGAATCCGCGTCGGTGCCCATCCGGCAGGTCCCGACCTGGTGGTGATAGGTGATCGCGGTACGCCGGACGTACTCGCGGACATCGGCCTCCGGCCCCGGATACAGCTCACGGGCACCCCAGTCGTCGGCCAGCGCGGACGCGCGGCCGATCTCCCGGCACTGTTCGACCGACGCGACCAGGCTCTCGAAGTCGGCCGGATGCTCCAGCGCGGCGAGGTCGATCAGCGGTTCGTCGAGCGGGCTCGGCCCCGAAAGCCGGAGGCTGCCCCGGCTGCGCGGGGTGACCATGCCCGCCATCAGCGAGAACCCGGTGTCCGGGCCGGTCATCCACGACTCGTACATCGGCACGCTGAAGTGGATCGGCTGGGTGTCGGGCACTTCCAGACCAGGGCGGCTGCGCCAGAACAGGTGGGTCTGCGTGACCGAGCGGCCGGGCGCGGGCGGATCGACCCGACGGCGATCGGTCGCGAAGATGACCGGCGACAGCAGGTGATCGTGCAGGTTCTTCCCGACGCCCGGCAGCTCCGCGACGACGTCGATACCGTGCACCTCCAGCTCGTCGACCGGGCCGACCCCACTGCGCAGCAGAATCGCCGGGGACGCCAGCGCGCCGGCGGCGAGCACGACCTCGTCGGCGAAGACCTTGCGCAGTTCGCCGTCGACCTCGGCCAGCACGCCGGTCACCTTGTCACCCTCGAAGAGCAACCGGTGGACGAGCGCTCCCGTGTGGACGGTCATCCGATCCGTCGCGGGTTGCCCGTACGCGAGCCAGGTGTTGAGCCGTTTGCCATCGCGAGTGGTGACGCGCTGCACTGACACGCCGTCGAGCTCGTCGCCGTTGTAGTCCGGATTGAACGGCAGCCCGATCTGCCCGGCGGCGTCCACAATGGACTGCTGGATCGGGTGCAACGGCTCGTTCGGCACGACGTCGAGCAGATCCTTCTCGATCCGCTCGTACACCGGGCGCACGTCGTCCCACCGCCAGCCGGGCAGGTCCCAGCCGTCGTAGTCGGCCGGGGCGCCGCGCACCCAGATCATCGCGTTGAGCGAATGCGAACCGCCGAGCACCTTGCCGCGTGGCAGATGCAGCCGCCGGTTCGCCGCGTGCGGCTGCGGCACGGTGTAGTAGTCCCAGTCCTCCGGGCCGTGCCACAGCTCTCCGGCCCGCGAAGGGTCGTGAATGGCCGGGTTGGTGTCCGGCCCGCCCGCTTCGAGCAGGGTGACCCAGGCCCCGGAATCGGCCAGTCTCCTGGCGACCACCGAACCGGCCGAACCCGCTCCCACCACGATGACGTCCATGTCCCCCACCCTCGCAAGGCGCGACGGCGTCCGGCGGATTCGGTTCGCTGGCCGACAATCGGCGTGCCCTGGCGGGCAAGACCGGAGACCTCGTGGCGCCCGATACTCGATCACACACCGGTCGAGGGGAGCCAGCCATGGCCACACGCCTGTTCATCGACGGACAGTGGACCGCCGCGGGAGGCGGGTCGCTGCCGACGTACGATCCGGCCACCGGCCAGGTGATCGAGGAGGTCGGCACCGCGTCGGCCGCCGATGTCGACGCCGCCGTCGGTGCCGCGCGGAAGGCACTGAACGACCCCGCCTGGGCGGGACTGCTGCCGGTCCAGCGGGCCGCGCTCCTGTTCAAGCTGGCGTCACTGGTCGACGAGCACCACGAGGAGCTGGCCGCGCTCGAGACGCGCGACCAGGGCCAGCCGATCGGCATCTCGCGCCAGGTCAGCGTCACCGGCGCGGCGGAGCACCTGCGGTACTTCGCGGGCTGGGTGACCAAGATCCAGGGCACCACCAACCCGGTGTCCTTCCCGGACACGCTGCACTACACCCGCCGCGAGCCGGTCGGGGTGAACGCGCTGATCACGCCGTGGAACTTCCCGCTGATGATCCTGGTGTGGAAGCTCGCGCCCGCGCTGGCCACCGGCAACACCGTGGTGGTCAAGCCCAGCGAGGTCACCCCGCTGACCAGCATCCGGCTGGTGGAGCTCGTGGACGAGGCCGGGTTCCCGCCGGGGGTGGTCAACCTGGTCACCGGTGACGGTGCCGTCGGCGCGCTCCTGAGCAGGCACGACGACGTCGACCATCTGTCCTACACCGGGTCGACCGCGGTCGGGAAACTGATCACGGCGGCGAGCGCGGAGTCGAATCTCAAACGCCTCACCCTCGAACTCGGCGGCAAGGCACCCAGCATCATTTCCGGCGACGCGGACATCGACGCCGCCGTCGCGGGCAACCTCGCGGGCGCGACGCTGAACAGCGGTCAGGTCTGTGCCGCGTACACCCGGTTCTTCGTGGACCGCAAACGCGAACAGGAGTTCGTCGCGAAACTGGCCGCCGGGCTGGAAGGCCTCAAGGTCGGGCCGGGGCTGGACGAATCCTCCCAGCTCGGCCCCCTCGTGTCCGCGAAGCACCGCGAGCACGTGGACTTCCTCGTCTCGACCGGCAACGAGCAGGGGGCGGAGCTGGTCACCGGCGGCAAGCCCGTCGACCGCGACGGCTACTTCTATTCCCCGACGTTGTTCGCCGGTGTCGCCGACGACATGACGATCATGCGTGAGGAGATCTTCGGCCCGGTCCTGGCCGTCACCGCCTACGACGATCCGGACGAACTGCTCGCCCGGGCGAACGACACCGAATACGGGCTCGCGGCCACCGTGTGGACCCGCGATCTGGGTGTCGCGCAGCGGTTCGCCAACGGCATCCGGGCGGGCGCGGTGTTCGTCAACATGCCGCCGATCCCCGACATGGCGGCGCCTTGGGGCGGCTACAAGGCTTCCGGCTGGGGCCGCGAGATGGGGCCATGGGCGATCGACGCGTACACCGAGATCAAATCCGTCTGGCTGCACTACTCGTGACCGCGGGCGACGCGGTCAACTCGACCGCGATGAGCAAATCGCAGATCGCCTATCACTGGATCAAGGCGAGGATCGACGATGGCACCTTCTCCCCCGGCTACCGTCTCGTGTTCGGGCAGATCGCCCAGGAACTCGGGGTCAGCACCGTGCCCGTGCGCGAGGCGGTCCGGCGGCTGGAGGCCGAGGGACTGGTGACCTACGAACACAACATCGGCGCGCAGGTCGCGATGGCCGACGAGAGCGACTATCAGCACACCATGCAGACACTCGCGCTGGTCGAAGGCTACGCCGCCGCGCTGGCGGCGCCGTCCCTTCCCGGCGAGGCGCTCGACCAGGCCAAGGGACTCAACGCGGAACTGACCGCCTGCCTGGCCAACTTCGAGCCGTCGCGGTTCACCGCGCTGAACCGCGACTTCCACCGCGTCCTGTTCGGCACCTGCCCCAATCCGCAGGTACTCGACCTGGTCAACCGCGGCTGGAACCGGCTGGCCGGGCTGCGCACGTCGACGTTCAGTTTCGTCCCCGGCCGCGCCCACGAATCCGTCCAGGAGCACCAGAAGATCCTCGACCTGTTCGACCGGAACGCGCCCGCCGGGGAGATCGAGCTGGCGGTGCGCGAACACCGGTTGACGACCTTGGAGACGTTCCTGGCCTGGCGGCACCCTTAAGCGTTTCCCCGACGGCTCAGTGGCCGATTGGTGGCCATATGGACGGCTTCGAGAGCCTTGGCGGCAACGCGCCGGACTGACAGGACCGCTGGTCCGGTGGATGCTTCTGTGGGCAGGTTCGCGCGAGGGTCGTGAGTGGTGAGGAGCGTTAGAACGACACTTATCACTCACGACCTCCTCGCGCCGGGGCGGGCAGGCGAGCACCGCCAGCAGTGTCCGGCGCATCATGATCACGACGCTGGAAGCGGGCGGCGGCCGCGGATTCTCTCTGGTCCGGGCTCAGCGTCCGCCGGCCGGGCAAGCTTCGGTGCGGCGCCCGGCCCGCCTGGTCGGAATCGGCCCATGCGATCGCCGGGCGGAAAGCGGTAGCGAAGTCTCCGCCCGGTGAGCGACCCCGGGCGACCTAGTCGCGAAACCCTCTTCGCGACCCTTGCCTCGTCTCGCGCGAGGACTTGAGTCTCCACCCACTGGAGGCTTTACCGTCGTTCCCATGACGATCACCGTTCTCGACACCTACCCCGCGATGCGAGCGATCCTGCGTGCGCCGCGGGCGGACCGCGCCGCGATGCTCAAGGCGATGGTCGAACCCGCCGCCGGGATGTACCGCTACTTCCCCGGCGAGGTGGACCTCGTCGCGATGCACGCGATGGGTTCCGGATTCCCGCTCGACCGCGACGAGAACCTCTGTCTGGAGGCGCTCGAAGCCCTTCATGAAGCGGACGCCTGGAGCCGGATCCAGCGGGCTCTCGACGATGCCGTCGCCACACAGCTCGCCGCGACACCCGGGCTGACCGTCCCGGACATCACCGTCCTCACCGTGCTGGGTGATCCCGGCGACGGGCATTTCCTGGGCCCGAACCTGGGAATGACGGCGAACGGCAGCGTGTCCGGCTACATCCTCCTCAACTTCTGGCCGTATCCGGAGAATCTGACGCGGCTGGAGGCCACCGCGGTCCACGAGCTGAACCACAACCTGCGCTACAGCCCCGGAGGGGTGATCTGGGACCCGGCGACGGTCACCGTCGGCGAGCAGATCGTGTCCGAGGGACTGGCCGACGCGTTCGCCCGTCAGCTGTACGGCGACGAACTCGGCTACGCCCGCATCGGTGTGCCGCATCTGCACGACGACGCCGTGTTCGCGAAGGTCGTGTCCGGGCTGGAGATCACCGGCATGCGGAACTTCACGGCGTGGGTGCACGGCGACGAGACCGCCGTCCGCTACGGCGCCACCCCCGTCGGCCTGCCGACCGGTGCCGGGTACGCGGTCGGCAACCGGCTCGTCGACGCCTACCTGGCCGCCACGGGCCGGACCGCCGCGGAGGCTCTGCTGGCGGACCGCCGCGACGTCATCGACACCGCCCTCGCCTAGGCGCTGTCCTGTAAGTCATGTTCGCGGTCTCCGCACCCAGGTGTCGCGAAAGCCGCTTTTGGGACATCAGACGTCGCGAAAGTGGCTTTCACGACACGCTCGCACCGGACAGCGTCTAGGACTCGCGGCGCCTCGACCGGATCGTGAGCGCCACCAGCGCGCCACCGGCGAGCAGCAGGAACAGTCCGGCGACCAGCAAACCCCGGACCTCGCTGCCGGTCGAGGCCAGTGGGCCGCTGTCGGACGGCCCGCCACCCGGCGCGGTGCCGCCCGGCTGCCCGGGCGTGGTGGTCACCGTGACCCCGGGTCCCGGGGTCGTGGTCGTGGTCCTGCTGCCGGTGGTGGTCGGCGCGGTGCTGCTCGAGCTCGACGACGGCGCGGAGCTGCTGCTCGTCGGGCTCGACGACGTCGCGCTGCTGGAGGAACCCGACGACGTCGAGCTGGTGCTCGTCTGACTCGACGTCGTGGTCGAAGTCGGCGTCGTGGAGGTCGGCGCTGTCGACGTGGAAGTCACCGAAGTCGGGCTGGTCGTGGTCGAGCTGCTGGTCGTAGTGGCCGAGCTGCTGCTCGTCGTAGTGGAGCTCGACGACGAGGCCGAAGAGGACGAAGACGAAGAGCTGCTCGGCGTCGTGGTCGGCGAACTGACGCATTCGGGCAGGTCACCGTTGAACGGGTAGGCGTGGAACTCCTGTCCGCCACCGCCGGTCGCCTCGGAGGTGTGCACCAGCGAACCCGTGGTGAAGAAGCGGCCGTTCATCCCGGAGGCGGTGATGGTCGCGGTGCTTCCCGGCTCACCGATCAGCACGCTCCCCTGGAACTGGGCGCCCCCGGCGATCTTCACCGCGGTGGCGTCCGGGAAGTTCCACAGCAGCCGCTCGCGCAGCTTGTTCAGCGGGTCCCGGTCGTCGAGGTCGCCGGTGTAGGTGTTGATCGTCCGGGCGGCTCCCACCATGTTGACCAGGATCGTCGCCCCCGCCGGGATGCCTTCGAACTCGATCCCCTGCATGCCGCCGGTGGCACCGGTCAGGTCGAAGTCCACGGTGAACACCTGCAGGGCGGATTTCCCGTCCCCGGTGAACAGGGTGCGGTATCCCTGGTTGACCGCCGTGCCCGTGGCCGGACGCGGCGTGGTGCCTTCCCGTGCGTAGCACTTGCTCGCCACTCGAAGATCCTCGCGCAGGCCCACATAGGGTTTCGCCGCGTCGGGGTCCTTTTCGAGCTTGCCGATCACGGTCCCGGTGACGGTTCCCGCGTGCCGGACGACGCCGCCGTCGGCGAGCAGCCGCTGCTCCGCCGCGACACTGACGTTCCCGCCGGTGGTCAGGAAGTCGGCGCCGTCCGGTGGCGGGACCCGCGATCCGACACCGGCGACGCCCACGTTGTAGATGGAGGACGCGCCCGCTCGTTTCGCCATGTCGAAATCACCGAGGACGACGACGCGCCCTTCGGCTTCCGCGGCGGCTTCCCGTACCTGGAATTCGCCGCCGACATAGACGTTGATGCCGTTGTCCCGGCCCGCGTAGTCCTTGTTGTTCACCGGTGGGTACACATCGGGACAGGCCGGGCCGACGCACGGTCCCAGGCCGCCCGGTAACGGGGCGGCGACCGCGCCGTCGGCGACCACGAGCGCCGCCACGCACACCGCGGCGGCGGCACCGGCAGAAAGAGAGGCGAACCGCCTTGCACGCATGCGGCGATTCTTGTGCCCATCGGCCGTCCGAACACAATCGGAATGCGGAAATACCCCCGACCGGGCGAGGCGGGTAACCCATACCCATTCGTGGCCGTCCAGCGTTGTCCAGACAACGGAATTCCAGGTGGAACGCGAAATCCCTAGAGTCTTGCGGGACGATGGGAGGTTCGCCACATGACCGGCACCGGAGTGGGCAGGCGCACCGGTTCGGTGGAAGTGCTCGCGGGCCTTCTCGTTCTCGTTCTGCTGCTCCGGGGCCCGCTCGACGACGTCCTCGGGACGCCGATCGTGCAGACCTGGACGACGGTCTTCGTTTCGATCGTGCTCCAGGCCGTTCCTTTCCTCACCTTCGGGGTGATCCTTTCCGCCGCGATCGCGGTCTTCGTGCCGCGGGAGTTCTTCGCGAAAGCCCTCCCGAAACATCCGGCCCTCGCGGTTCCGGCGGCCGCGGCGACCGGAATGGTGCTGCCGGGGTGCGAATGCGGTTCGGTCCCGGTCGCCGGCGCGTTGGTGCGCAAGGGGGTCACCCCGGCGGCGGCGCTGGCGTTCCTGCTCGCCGCCCCCGCCCTCAATCCGGTCGTGCTGGCCGCCACGGCGATCGCGTTCCCGGACCAACCGTCGATGGTCTTCGCCAGGGCGGCGGCCGGGCTCGCCGCCTCGGTCGTGATGGGCTGGCTGTGGCTCGGCCTCGGCCGGACGGAGTGGATCAAGCTGCCCGAACACGTCCACGACGGCCCGCGCTGGCGGGTGTTCGCCGGCGCGGCAGGCCACGATCTGGTGCACGCGGGTGGATTCCTGGTCATCGGTGCTATGGCGGCGACGACGCTCAACGTCCTGATCCCCGGCCGCTGGCTCCAGGCCGTCGCGGACCATCCGGTGCTCGGTGTCCTCGCGCTGTCCCTGCTGGCGGTCCTGTTGTCGATCTGCAGCGAAGCCGACGCCTTCGTCGCCGCCTCGCTGAGCCAGTTCTCCCTCACCGCCCGACTGGCGTTCCTCGTGGTCGGGCCGATGGTCGACCTCAAGCTGTTCGCCATGCAGGCCGGCACCTTCGGCAGGCGGTTCGCCGCCCGGTTCGCGCCCGCCACGTTCGTGGTCGCCCTCGGCTGCGCGGTCGTGACCGGGACGGTGCTCTGGTGAACCGCACCGCCGCGACCGTCGTGCTGCTCCTGCTGGGCGCGGCCGTGGTCAAGGTCTGCCTGACCGGCCAATACCTGCGTTACGTCAAGGAAGGGCTGTGGCCGTTCCTGCTCGCGTCCGGTCTCCTGGTCGTGGTGCTGGCGGCGGCGAACCGCCATCGCCATCCGAAGGTGGCCTGGCTGCTCCCCTTGCCGGTCCTCGCGTTGCTGCTGGTCGCCCCACCGCCGCTCGGCAGCTACGCGGCGGGCAACGCGGGCACGGCGCTGACCAGATCCGACGAATACCCGGCCCTGCCCGACGGTGACCCGGTGAAGGTCACCGTCCTGGACTACGCCTCCCGAGCGGTGTTCGACGAAGGCCGGTCCCTCGGTGCCAGACGGGTCGTGCTCACCGGTTTCACCGCCGCCGGGCCGGACGGCGCGTCACTGCTCGTCCGGATGATCCTGACCTGCTGCGCCGCGGACGGCCGCCCGGTGAAGGTCGTGCTGGACGGCCGGGTCCCGAGCGCGCCCGACACCTGGATCGAAGTCACCGGCACGTTCCGGCCCGGGTCGGTGGTGGACGCCGTCAACGGCGAACGCATCCCGTTCCTGAAGGTCGAAAACGTCGTACCGGTGGCCGCGCCCGAACGTCCTTACGAATAGTCAGGACCAGCTCCATTGGATCCCGTACTGGCCGGGGAGCGGGTCGAGGGTGATGAACTGGAAGGTGCTGGTCTCCCGGTCGAACTTCGCTTCGCCGCGTTCCTCGCGTGGCTGCCCGCTGCGCGGCTGGAAGAACGCGGTGCAGCGTTTCGGCAGCCGTGCGGGGTCGAACGCGAGCTGCACGACGATGTCCCGCGCGGGCCGGTAGAGCGCGATCTGCGCGTGCCGGTTGGTCTGTCCCGGCGGAAACCGGACCCCGAACTCCACCGAGGCCAGTTCCCCCGCGGCCAAGGTCCGGTCGAGCGCGAATTCGAAGACGCAGGTGGACGACGGGACGTCCGCGCGGAACCGCGCCGGGCGGCAGCCTTCGGTGAACAGCACCATCGGCGGTTGCGTGATACTGGAGCACCGGCTCACGAACACGAACCGCGAGGTGCCGTCGTGATCGGCGCGGACCAGCCGCCGGACCCGGATCGATTCCTGGTGCCCGTGCCCGTCGACGCGGTAGCACACGTTCTGCGAAATCCGGTGCGGTGTATCGAGTTCGTCCGGCGTCGCGTCCATTTTGGCCAGTGCGCGCACCACTTCCTCCGGCCGCCGCCACACCTGGTCGTAGGGCAGGGCGTCACCGGTGCGGCTCGTCCAGCGGCCGCGGGGACGCCGCGGTCCGAGCAACCCGGTCAGTGTTCCGGGAGGCTGGCCGAGAATGGTCTCCAGCGCGGTCACCGCGGCGAGTGAACTGGCCCGCTCCGGGCGGTTTTCGCCATTCTGCCAATAGCTCAGCGCACTGATGCTGACCGGCGTGTCCTGCGCGCGCAATCGGCGGCTGATCTCGCTGAGACTCAGCCCGCTGCGTTCGATCGCGGTGCGCAGTGCGGCACCGAATTCCGCCGGAGCGAGACTCGTCATGAAAGCGCAGCGTACCGTCCGGAACGCCCGACTTTCGTCGGGTGAACGGGGTCCCGTTCAGAGTTATCCAGCGCCCCGGTGACTTTTCGTTGACGCTCCTCCGGCCGTGATTAGGGTCGGAATCGTCGGAAGAATCCCGAATCGCCGACGACTCGCACGTCCTCCCGCCGATGACCGAAGAGGATGATTTCCCATGCGCTCGAACACAAGACGATGGCGCCGCCGGACGCTGGCCGTCGCGACCGCCACGCTGGCCGCCGGGGCCTTCCTGGTCGCCGCGCAACCCCAAGCGGGCGGAGCCGCGCCATTCGCCGCGCCCGAAGTGGCCGATCAGGTTCCACAACTGACGGAGGCCGGGGTCACCGCCGGCGCCGCCTCGGTCTCCGGCGCCGGCGCGTCCAACTTGGCCACCCGCTCCGTCTGCGCGCCCGGCGCGCAGTGGCTGCGAGTCCGGTTCACGGAGCTTTCGCTGCGCGGAGAGGACTCGGTGACGCTCACCGGCAGCCACGCGGGCGCGTTCACGCTCACCGCGCGGAACTGGCCGGGCAAGGCGTTCCACACCCGCGCGTTCGAAGGTGACTGCGTGCGGGTTTCGGCGGCACTGTCCGACCCCGCGAGCCGGTTCGCCATCGACGCCTACCAGGCCGGGGACCGGCCGCTCGCCTCGGCGACCACGACCGTCGCGGCGGTCGGCGACGTCTGCGGGTCTTCGTGCAACCAGACCGCGCCGCTGATCGAGAACATGAATCCGCAGGCGCTCATCCTGGCCGGGGACAACGCTTACAACTCGGGCACGCTGTCCGAATACAGGAATACCTACGACCCCCATTACGGAAAGTTCAAAGCCATCACCTACCCGACACCGGGCAACCACGAGTACAACACCTCCGGCGCCTCGGGCTACTTCGACTACTTCGGCGCGCGCGCCGGGGAAAGAGGCAAGGGCTACTACAGCTTCGACGTCGGCGATTGGCATTTCGTCGCGCTCAACTCCAACATCACCCGGAGCACCGGCTCCGCGCAGGAGACCTGGCTGAAGAACGACCTGGCGGCGAGCACCAAACCGTGCACGGCCGCGTTCTTCCACCACCCGCGGTTCAGCCGCGGCTCCCACGGGGACGACACGTCGGTGAGGCCGTTCTTCCAGGCGCTCTACGACGCGAAGGCGGACTTGATCGTCGTCGGCCACGACCACAACTACCAGCGGTACGCGCCCTCGCGCCCGGACGGCACCCGTGACGACGTGAACGGCGTCCGCGAGTTGCTGATCGGTACCGGCGGCCGGGGTTACTACAACTTCGATCAGTCGTCGGCCGCCGTGCAGGAAGCGGGCAACACCAACACCTTCGGCGTCGGGAAGCTGACACTGAGCGCGACCGACTATCGCAGCGACTTCGTGCCGGTTTCCGGCCGCACCTTCACCGACACCGCGACCGGCAAATGCAAGAAGGGCGTCTCCTCCCCCGCCTTCTCCGTCGGCACCAGCCCGTCGTCGGTGTCGGTGAAACCGGGCGGGACGGCGTCGGTGACGGTGAACGTCGGCAGCACCGGCGGCTTCAGCTCCGCGACCGCGCTGTCGGTTTCGGGCCTGCCCTCGGGAGTGACCGGCACGATCTCGCCGTCGTCGGTCACCCCGCCCGCCAACGGGACCACGACGGCGACGCTGACCTTGACCGCGTCGGACACCGCGACCGGCTCGGCGACCGCCACGGTCACCGGGTCGTCGGGTTCCGCGACCCAGACCGCGAAGGTCTCGGTGAGCGTCGGTTCGGCAGGCGGTGAGGCGTTCGCGGACGATTTCGAGACCGACAAGGGCTGGCGGCTCAACGCGGCCGGCGCCGACACCGCCACCTCGGGCAAGTGGGAACGGGGCGATCCGGAGCAGACCACGTCGACCTACAGCAACCAGGTCAAACAGCGCGGCGACACGACCAGCGGCGCGAACTGCCTGGTCACCGGACGGCTGGCCGGTTCGGAGTACGGCGTCAACGATCTCGACGGCGGCGGTTCGTCGATGGCCTCGCCGTCGTTCACCGTGCCGGCGGGCGGGAAGCTGACGTTCTCCTACACCTTCGCGCACGGCGACAACGCCACCTCCGCCGATTACCTGCGGATCCGCGTGCTCGACGGCACGACGTCGGCGACGGTGTTCGAGAAACTCGGCTCCGCGACCGAAGTCGCGGGCGTCTGGCAGACCGCGACCGCCGACTTGTCGTCCTTCGCCGGGCGCAGTGTGCGCCTGCTGGTCGAGGCGGCCGACGCGAGCACCGCGTCGCTGTGGGAGTCCGCGGTCGACGACGTGCGCGTCACCGCGTAACGCGGGAAGGCGGACATGTACCTCTCCACGATCCGCTCCGCCGACCCGGCCCGCCCGGGAGGCCGTGCCAAGCACGCGGTGTCGAGCACCGTCATCGGCCTGGGCGTGGTCAGCCTGATCACGGACGTGTCCGCCGAGATGGTCACCGCCGTGCTGCCGCTCTATCTCGTGTACGGGCTCGGCGTCGGTTACCTGCAGCTCGGTGCGATCGACGGGCTCTACACGGGCGCGACGGCGCTGTTGCGGCTGACGGGCGGCTACTTCGCCGACCGCCTCGGCCGCCCGAAGGCCGTGGCCCTGGTGGGCTACGGCCTCTCGGCGGCGGCCAAACTCGCCTTCCCGGCGGCCGGGTCCTCGCTCGGCGCGATCGGCCTCGTGATCGGGGCCGATCGCGCGGGCAAGGGCATCCGCACCGCGCCGCGGGACGCGATGATCACCCTGGCCTCACCCGCCGACGGCCTCGGCCGCGCGTTCGGCGTCCATCGGGCGATGGACACGGCGGGCGCGCTGCTCGGGCCGATCGTCGCGTTCGGCCTGCTGACCGTGCTCGTCGGCGACTATCCGGCGGTGTTCGGGGTGAGCTTTTGCCTCGCCATGCTCGCGGTGATCGTGCTGGCCGCGTTCGTCCGTGCCCCGGCGGGGACGGTCGAACGGTCGCGCGTACGGCTGCGAGCGGGTTTCGCCCTGCTGCGGCAGCCCGGGTTCCGCGGCACCTGCCTGGCCGCGGCGCTCCTCGGGGTGTGCACGGTCGGCGACATGTTCCTGTTCGTCGGCGTGCAACGATCCGCCGGGTTACCGCCCGGTGCGCTTCCCTTGCTGCCCTTGGCGACGGCGTTGGCCTTCATGGCCTTGGCGTCCCCGGTCGGGCGGCTCGCGGACCGGCTGGGCCGCTGGAAGATGTTCCTCGCCGGCCACGTTCTCCTGCTCGCCGCGTACGTCGTGCTGGCCGCTTCGGCGAGTGGCTGGTTCGTCGCCGCGGTCGTCCTGGCGGCACACGGCGTGTTCTACGCGTGCACGGACGGCGTCCTGATGGCGCACGCGGCGCCGCTGGTGCCGGAACCGGTGCGCGCCACCGGTCTCGCGATCGTCCAAACAGGACAAGCGCTGGCCAGGGCGGCGGGTGCGGTGGTGTTCGGCGCGCTCGCGGCCGGAACGGCGTTGCGGCCCGCGTTCGCGGTGTTCGCCGTGGCGCTGCTGGTGTCGGTACTGGCCGGAACGAGGATCAAATGAAGCGGACCTGGGTGGGTGTCGTGGCGGTCGTGCTGACCGTGGTGGCCGGTGCGGTCTTCGTCGGGCTTCGCACCGGCGACGCGGCGCCGGAGCAGCAGCTGGACCTCGCGCGCGGTGGCCTGCTGTACGTGGACGAGTCGGGCCGGGTCCGCCAAGACGACCGCGTCGGCCCCTCCTGTCAGCGGGTGGACGTCGCCGCGGGCACCCTGGCGTGCTTGCGCGCGACGGCGGTGCCCGACCAGGCCGAGCTGGTCGTCACGAAACCCGGAGCCGGACCCCGGCTGATCTCGGAATGGGGACTGCCGTCCCGGGTCCGGGTCTCCCCCTCCGGCCGGCTGGTGGGCTGGACGGTGTTCCGCTCCGGTGACTCCTACCTGGGCGGAGTGGGCACGTTCTCCACCACCGCCGGGATCTTCGACCTGGAGACGGGGAACCACTACGGCTCGCTGGAGGACTTCGCGCTCACCGTGGACGGAAGGCCGTACCCGGCCGCGGACCTGAACTACTGGGGGGTGACCTTCGCCCGGGACGATCTGACTTTCTACGCCACCGCCAGGTCCGCGGGCGGCACCTGGCTGGTTCGCGGCGACCTGCGGACCAGGACACTGACTTCCCTGCGGCGCAACGTCGAATGCCCGTCGCTCTCCCCCGACGGCACCCGCGTCGCCTACAAGTTCCGTGACGGCGACCGGTGGCGGCTGCATGTGCTCGGCCTCGCCGACGGCCGCGACGTCCCGCTCGCCGACCCCGCGCATCTGGACGACCAGCCGCAGTGGCTCGACGACCGGACCGTCGCCTACGGCCGGGACAAGGCGATCTACGCGGTACCCGCCGACGGCACCGGTGCGCCCGCGCTCCTCCGCGCGGGTGCGTCCTCCCCCGCGGTGGTGCGGTGATCCCCCGCGACTGCACCCTCACGGGTCTGGCCCTCGCCGTGCTGGCGGCCGTCGTCGTGGTGGCCCTGCCCGGGCCCGCCCCGGAGGCCGAGGTGCCCGCCGCCCCCGCGCTCACCGACGTCTGGCCGGAGGCCCGGCTCACCGCGATCGCCGTCACCGGTGCTCCCTACACCCCGCTGGCGTTCCTCGATTCCGGCCTCTCCGCCGGGGTGACGCGGGCCGACGACGTCGTCCGGCTCATGGTGGGAGATCGCGTGCTCCGAGAGGTCCCGCCGTCGGGCTCGCCCCGGTTCGTCCTCGCCGTGTCCCCGGACGCCCTGGTGTGGCTGGAACTGTCCGACATCACCGGCACGGGGACGCTGTGGCGGGCCGGGCCGCACGGCGAGGACCCGGTACCCGTCACCGCCGACACCGGGCGGGTCGTGCTCCTGGACTCCCAGTACGACCTCGTCGTGCGCGACGGCCTGGCCGGCTGGGCGGCCGTGCGGGGCGACGCCACCGAGGTGCGGACGGTGGCGTTGTCCGGCGGTCCGGTCACCCGGGTTCCGCTGCCCGGCCGGTACTCGCTCACCACGTGGCCCTTCGCGACGGCGGCAGCGGTCGAGGAGGCGGGACCGTCGGAACTCGTGGACCTCCGCGACGGCCGCGTCACGAAGGTCGACGGGCAGAGCGTCGAACTGGTCGACTGCACCCCGTCCTGGTGCCGCGTCCAGGTGCTGCGCCAGAGCGGGACCGCGCGGCTCGACCTCATGAGACCCGACGGGTCCGAGCGAAGACGGGTCGGCGGGAAGGGGATCCGGCCCGCGTTCGGCGACGTCGTCGTGCTCGACCGGTACGCGGTGGTGGTCGACGACGACCGCGGCGTGCTCGCCCTCTACGACACCGCCACCGGCCGGATGGCCGACCTGGCGGCGGAGTTCGGCACGGTCCTGGCGCGAGGGCCGTTCGTCTGGTGGTCGGAGGGCGGGAACGAATCCCTGACCTGGCAGGTACTGGACCTGCGCACGCTCAAGGCATCTGTTTGACTGCTGCCGTGCCGTCCGATCGTGAGACCTCCGTCGAAGCGGAGTTCTCACGGGTGGTCGGCCGGTTCGCCGGGCCGGCCAGGGGCGCCGGGTTGCTGGTGATCAGTGTTTTCGGGGTGCTCGCGACGCCGTCCGGGGCGCTCCCGCTCGCCTTCGGCCTGCTCGTGCTGGCCGTGGTCACCGCCGTGGCCGAGCATCTCGTGGGGAAGACGGGCCGGGGCAGGCCGGTGGCGTTCGCGCTGACGCTGGTGCGCGCGGCGGCCATCTGCGGCACCCAGTTCCTGACCGCGCCCGAAGCGGCCGAGCTGAACCAGTGGGCGCTCAACGTCCTCACCATCACCGCGATCACCCTCCAATGGGAATGGCCGCCGAAGGTCACCGTGCCCGCCATCGCCTGCCTGCTGGCGATCGAGGTCGTGCCTCTCGGCTTCGAGGACGGTTCGCCAGTGGTGACGCGGGTGCTGATCGAGGCCACCCTCGCCAGGGTCGCCTTCCTCCTGCTGTCGCGGACGACGCGCCGGATCGACGATCTGCGCGAGCGCCGTGCCCGGCTGACCCGGGAGGAATCCCTTGCCGTGCAACGACGGCTGCAGGAACGCGAGTATCTGGCCGTCCTGCACGACACGGCCGCGGCCACCTTTCTCACGGTGGCCCAGCGCGGCGAAACGACGGAGCCGTCCGAGGTCGCCGGATACGCCCGCCGCGATCTCGCGATCCTCACCGGCGAATCCGGGCCCGGCAGCGTCGTCGACCTCGAGACCTCGTTGCGCGGCGTGCTCGCGCAAAGCCCGGTGAAGGTCGAAACGCGCTGGTCTCCGGTCGCGCCGATCCCGGCGTCGGCGGCGCTCGCGATGGTCCGCGCCGTGCGCGAGGCGCTGGTGAACGTCGACCGCCACTCGGGGGTCGGCGAGGCCCGGCTGACGGTGGAAGACGGGGTGCGCGTGACCATCCGGGACGAAGGCCGCGGTTTCGACCCGGCGAAGACCCCCGCCCAGCGGCGAGGTGTCCGTGGCTCGCTCGTCGAACGCATGGCCGCGGCGGGCGGCCGGGCCGAGGTGACCTCCGCGCCGGGTGCGGGGACCACGGTGGAACTGGTGTGGCCACATGAATGAGACCGCGGACCGGGTGCTCGGCGGCTGCCGGATCGCGGTGCTGCTCGCGACGGCGGCGATCCAGCTCGGGCTCAGCCTGACCCGGCTGGACGACACCCCCGGCCGGATCGCGTTCGCCGCGCTCGCCGTCGTGCTCGTCGTCGCGGCGTGGTGGGTGCTGCGCTGGAAGCCGGTCCCCTGGCCGGTCGCGGGCGCGGGTGCGACCGTGGTCCTCGCCGCCTCCGCGGTCGCCATCTGGACCCTGCCCCCGGACCGGCTCCTCGGCGACGAGGACTGGGCGTCCGGCCTCGCGGGCTGGCATCTGCTGGTGCTGCTCCTGGACCGCCCCGCGGTCGTGATGGCCGCGCTCGTCCTCCAGATGACGCTCACCTTCGTCCGGCAGATCGGTGCCGCGCCCACCGATCGCGGGGAGATCGGCAGTGTGGTGATCGCCGGGCTCAGCGTGCTCGCCTTCCAGGCCGCGACGCTGGCACTGATCAGGGTCGTCAACCGGCGGGCGGGCGAAGCCGCGGAGGCTTCGGCCGAACGCGACCGGCAGGCCCACCGCAAAGCGCTCGCGGAGGAACGGGAGGCCGACCAGCGGAGCCGGTTCGCCGGGCAGCTCGGCGCCACCCTGCCGCTGCTGGCCGGACTTGCCGACCGGACGCTGGACCCGCGTGACGACGCGGTCCGGCAGCGGTGCGCGCTCGCCGCCACGCAACTGCGACGGCTGTTCGCGGAGAACGACGACGTCCCCGATCCGCTGCTGCACGAGGTCTCGGCCTGCGTCGATCTCGCCGAGCGGCGGGGCTTGACCGTGACACTGGCGGTCAGCGGTGAAGCGGCGTCCGTCCCCACCTCCGTGCGCCGCGAACTGACCGGTCCCCTGATGACCGCGCTGGCCGCCGCCCGGACGCGGGCCAGAGTCAGCGTCCTGCGCGCCGGTGATGAGATCCGCGTCGCGGCGATCACGGACGGTGAACCCGGGCGGACGGCGAACGGATCGGGCGTCGTCGACGTCGAATGGCACGCACTGGGAGAACGATCGTGGATGGAGGCGAAATGGCGTTCGCGACCGAACTGACCGCGGTGGTCGTCGACGATCATCCGGCCGTACGGGCCGGGGTCGTGCACTGGCTGTCGTCGGGCACACCGCCGGTCACCGTCGTGGCCGAGGGCGAGGACGTGCGGGCCGCGTGGATCGGCGAGGGCGCACAGGCCGACGTCGTCATCCTCGACCTGCACTTGAACAGCACCACCCCGGCGATGGGCGATCTGCGGCGGCTCACCGAGGCGGGCCGCCGCGTCGTCGTCTACTCGATGCGGGCCGACGACGAGACGGTCCTGCGGTGTCTCGAACTCGGCGCGCTCAGCTACCTCACCAAGTCCGAAGGCGCGGAACATATCCTGGAAGCCGTGCGCGCGGCGGCGGCCGACCGGTCGTACACGCCGCCGTCCTTGGCGGGCGCGATGGCCGGGGACCGCTCCGAACGGCGTCCTGCCCTGTCCGCGCGCGAGACGGAAGTGCTCATCGAGTGGTTCCAGTCCGAGTCGAAGGACTTCGTCGCCCATCGGCTGGGGATCTCGCCGAACACGGTCAACTCGCATCTCGAGCGGATCAGGGTCAAGTACGCCCAGATCGGCAGGGAGGCCCCGACCAAGGCCGCGCTCGTCGCGCGGGCGATCCAGGACGGGCTGATCGGCGTAAGCGATTTGTGATCGGGCGTGGTGCGAACGGCCCACAGTCGCCGCGCCCGGTTGCGGCTACGGTGCGTGACGAGCACGCCGGTACAGATTCGGCGGGAGTCCGAGGAGATCCATGAAGTCCGCCCGTACCGCCATGATCGCCACCTGCTGCGCCGCCGCGCTGCTGCTTTCCGCCTGTGGCGAGGAGGGCGGGAAGACCGTCAGAGCCGACGGCACCATGGCTCCCGGCAGCGAGCTCAAGGTCGGCGAACGCGGCGTCGTCTCGTTCAGCGACGCGGGCAAGGCGGGCACGATCGCGATCACCGTCAAGTCGGTCGAGATCGGCCCCAAGGAGGATCTCGCCAAGTTCAAGGACAAGGGCGAGGGGTCGCTTCCGGTCTACGTCCGGATGGTGATCGAGAACGTCGGTGGCACGGACCTCGCCGACACCTCGGTGTCCGTGCGAGCGGTGGACCCGAACGGCAAGGGCACCAAGGTGATCATGGCCGGCGGCACGCCGGCCTGTAAGGGAGAGCCGGCGCCGGCGACGTTCACCACGGCGGGCGCGACCTACGAAACCTGCGACACCGAAGGCGTCAAGGACGGCGGCGAGGTCGGCGGTGTGTCGTTCGTCGACGGCGACGGTTACCAAGACGACCCCGTCACCTGGAAGAAGTGAACACGGCCCCATTGGGCCGAACAGCGTAACCGTTTCGTGATCATTCATGGTGCGAATGGCCCACACTGTCTTACTCCCTCATCGACTACGGTGCGTGGCGAGAACGCCGGAGCAGGATTCGGCGGGGAGTCCGAGGAGATCCATGAAGTTCGACCGCATCGCCCTGTCCGCCACCGGCTGCGCCGCCGTGCTGCTGCTTTCCGCCTGCGGCGGCAAGGAAGAGAAGGGCAGCCCCGCTCCCGCGCCGTCGCCCGCGCCGACGTCGGCCGCGGCGTCCTCGCCCGCGACCAGCGGCACGGTGCCGGTCTCGAACGCGGACGCCACCGCGCCCGGCACCGCACTGAAGGTCGGCGAGCGCGCCGTCGTCCCGTTCAAGTACGGCAACGACAAGTCCGGCACCATCGCGATCACGGTCAAGGCGATCGAACTCGGCCCGAAGGAAGACCTCGCCTCCTACGGCGAGAAGGCCAAGGGCATGACGCCGGTGTACATCCGGATGACGGTGGAGAACGTCGGCGGCACCGACCTCACCTACAGCACGGTCCGGATGCGCGCGGTCGGCCCGGACAACAAGAGCACCGGCGTGATCATCACCGGTGAGACCCCGAACTGCCAGTCCGAGTCGGCGAAGAAGGACTTCAAGACCGCCGGCGCGACCTACGAGACCTGTGAACTCCAGGCCATCCGTGACGGCGGCGAGGTCGGCGGCGCGGAGTTCAACGACGGTGACGGGTACAAGGACGACCCGATCGTCTGGAAGAAGTAAGCCCGTGAGCGCGTGAAGGCCCCTCCCTCGGGACGGGGCCTTCACGCGCTTCGGCCCATGTCCCGGGGCCGGTTTCGGTCCGGTGTTCCCAATGTCGCGTTGGAGACGCTCAGTGTCCCTGATGCGACATTGGGAACACCGGACCGCGGCGGCGACTCGTACGCCACCTTTGACTACCCCTCAAGAGAACCACGCTGCGAGTCCAGGTTCTCCTGCGTACCGTCGATGTGATGGTCCATGTGCACCGGACGATCACCGTCCGAAACCCCGCCCAGACCGTCGTCGGCTATCTGCAGGACTTCGCGCACGCCGAGGCGTGGGACCCCGGCACCGTGTCCTGCACCCGCGCCGACAGCGGCCCGATCGCCGTCGGATCACAGTGGCACAACGTGTCCGAGTTCCGCGGCAAGAAGACCGAGCTGACCTATCGCCTCGAGCGGCTGGAGCCGGGCCGGATCGTTTTCGTCGGCAGCAACAAGACGGCCACGTCCACCGACGATCTGACGATCTCCGAAGAAGACGGCACGACGACCGTCAGCTACCACGCCACCATCGAGTTCCACGGGCTGGCGAAACTCGCTGATCCGTTCCTGAAGCGGCAGTTCGAGAAGATGGGCGACGAACTCGTGCCGGCGATGAAGGCGACTCTCGAAGCGCTTTGACGGCTCGCTCGCGACCTGCGATTCGCGTCAGGACCACGACGGTCCGTGAAGGCCTCCTTCACTACCTTCAGGCGGGCACGGGCGCCGGTACGAGCCACCGGCCCGGCTGCCACCATGCCCTGTCCGTTCACGAGGCGATGCGCCGCACCGCGTTCGCGCAGGCGAGGGACTCCAGCAGCGGAACGGTCCGCTCCCAGCCGAGGCAGGCGTCCGTGATGCTCAGGTCGGGCCGGGGCGGCGCGGAACCGACATCCTGCCTGCCGTCGGAGAGGTACGACTCGATCATCACCCCGGCCAGCGCGTCGTTGCCCGCCGAGATCTGGTCGGCCAGATCGGCGACGACCACGGGCTGCCGGTTGTGGTCCTTGCCGCTGTTGCCGTGCGAGGCGTCGACGACGAGCCGGTGCGGCAGCCCCGCGGCGGTCAGCGCGTCGAGGGCGTCCGCGACCGCGTGCGCGTGATGGTTGGGTTTCGGGCCACCGCGCAGGACGAGGTGCGCGTCCGGATTCCCGGCGCTGCGCTGGATCCGCGGGCGCCCGTCGGCGGCGGCGCCGGGGAACACGTGGGGCAGCGCGGCCGCCCGGACCGCGGCGACGGCCGTGTCCAGCCGTCCCGACACGCAGTTCTTCATGCCGATCGGCATCGGCAGCCAGGAGGCCAGGTGCCGGTGCGGCTGGCTGGCCACGGTCCGCGCGCCGATCGCGCCCCAGCTGATGGTGTCCGCGAAATAAGGCGCGAGGAACGGGTCGACGAACTCGTACGCCAGCGGGAGCCCGGTCGCGGCGGCGTCGTCGAGGAACCGCCGACCGATCCGGACACCGGACGCGAGATCGCCCTTGCCGTCCAAGGTGGGGTCGGGCACCAGCCCGGTCCAGCCCGCGATCGTCCGCGGTTTCTCCAGGTAGGCGCGCAGGACCACGACGAGGTCGTCGGCGAACCGGCGGGACGCCTCGGCGAGCCGGTGCGCGTACTCGAGCGCGCCGTCGGTGTCGTGCACGGAACACGGTCCCACGACGACGAGCAATCGCGAGTCGCGGCGGGCGAGGACGTTCGCGACGGTTTCGCGATGCCGGACGATCTCGTCCGGCACGACTCCGCTCGTGGCCACTTCGGCCGGGCTGGGCAACGTGTCCTGGTCAAGCATCCGCATGACCTCTCTTCTTGTCGGGGGCGGCCGCCCCGGCCCGGGGCAGCCGCGTCGCACCGGCCACCGCCACGACGGCGAGGCCGAGAACACACCAGAAGGCGTCGGCGAAGGCCGCGGCGACGTCCGGGCCGCGGGCGGCCAGCCGGGCCTGCAGCACCACGGCCAGCACCGCGGTGCCGATCGAGCCGCCGAGCGTGTTGAGCAGGTTCAGCGCCCCGGCGGCGCGGGGCAGCCGGGCGGGTTCGACCCGGCGGTAGACGATCGTCATCACCGGCGCACCGATCATCGCCGCACCGAAACCGCGCAGCAGCAGGGAAAGCACGATGACCCAGTCCGGAAGGCCCGAGCCCAGCTGGGTGAAGGGCGCGGTGCCGAGAGCGACCAGCCCGATCCCGCTCAGCACCAGTGTGCGCGGCGAGATCCGGTCGACGAGGCGGTTCACCAGTACGGAACCGGCCGCCGCGCCGATGCCCTGGGGCACCAGCAGCAGTCCGGTTTCCCAAGTGGACAGTCCAGGGCCGCGCTGGAGGTAGAGCGGGAGCAGGAACATCGTGCCGAACACCGACGCGCCGAGCAGGACCAGCGCCAACGCGGCGACCCCGAACGGCGGCCGCGTGAACAGGCGTGGATCCAGCAGGGGCGCTTCGGCGCGCAGACCGTGCCGCACGAACGCCGCGAGCATCACGACGCCGAGCGCGACGGCGGTCCCGGCGACCACCGGCGTCCCCTGCTCGAACCAGGTGAGCCCGAAGACCAGGACGGCGAGCCCCGGGGAAAGCAGGAGCGCGCCCCGGAAATCGAAGCGATCGCCCTTGCCACCGGGTTCGCTCGCCGGGACCCAGCGCCGCGCCAGGATCACCGCCACCACACCGACCGGGAGGTTGACGTAGAACAGCCACGGCCAGTCCGCGACCGCGAGGATCGTGCCGCTCGCCATCGGGCCGAGCACCGGCGACAACAGCGGTACGAGACCGACGACGCTGATCACGCGCCCGATCCGGTCCGGTCCCGCGGCCCGCGCCAGGAGCGCCTGGCCGGTCGGCGGCAGCAGCCCGCCCGCGAGCCCTTGCAGAACACGGAAGGCGATGAGCGCGGGCAGGGTCGGTGCCAGCGCGCACAGCAGCGATGCCAGCAGGAACACGACGACCGCGGTGAGCCAGACGCGCCGGCCGCCGAACCGGTCGGCGAGCCAGCCCGACGCCGGTACCGCCGTGACCACGGCCAGCAGGTACGCCGTCGTCACCCATTGGACGCCGGTGACCGGCGCGCCGAACTCGCCGGCGAGGGTGTCGACGCCGACCGAGACGATCGTGCTGTCCAACGTCGCCATGAACGTGCCGAGCACCAGCACGGCGGCCGTGCGCCACAGCGCCGCGTCGATCGGGCGCGCGGTCACCGCTCCCCCACGAAGCCCGCGGCGGCACCGTCGAGCCAGGACGGCAGTTTTCGCAGGAAGCCGACCAGGTCGCCGGCGAGAGACCGGGCGTCGGTCTCCCTCGCGTACAGAACGCCTTCCCAGCCGCGCTCGCCGGGGACGACGGTGACGCTCACCGGATGGTGCGTGCGTTCACGGAATCTCGTCCCGGTGACGGTCAGGCCGGGCGCGGGTTCACGCAGCTTCGCCGGGTCCACCGGGTAGTTCTCGAACACGAGCAGGCTGTCGAACAGCCGCTCGCGGCCGGCCAGCGACGCGAGCTCCGGCAGGCCGATCCGGTGGTGCCCGGTCATCGCCTGCTGTCGTGCCTGCAGGTCGGCGAGCGTCTCGGCGACCGTCCCGGTGAACCGGGCGCGGACCGGGACGCTGTTCGCCAGCAAGCCGATGATGTCCTCGACACCGTCCACATCGGACGTCCGGTTCGAGGTCATCACCCCGAAGCTGACGTCGTGGCGTCCGGCGTGGCTCGCGAGAACGGCCGCCCACGCACCCTGCAGCAGGGTGTTGACGGTCAGCCCGCGTGCCGCGCCCAGCTTGGTCAGTTCGGCGACCAGTGCACTGTCCACAGTGAACAGAGCGGGTTCGGCGGAGCCGCCGGTACACGGCAGGTGGTCGCCTTCGGGCAGACCGGCGAGTTCCGCCCGCCAGGCCCGGACGCCGGCCGAATGATCGGCGGCGGCGAGCAGGCGGGTGTACCGCGTCGGCGGCACCGGTTCCGGCAGCGGCTTTCCCGCGTACAGGGCGAACAGTTCGCCGAGGATACGCGGCGCGGACCACCCGTCGGACAGCAGATGGTGACTCGTCAGCGCGAGAGTCTGACGGCCGGGCCCGTGGCGCAGCACCGTGACCCGCCACAACGGACCGTGGGCCAGGTCGAACGGTTCCGCCAGCTCCTCGTCCAACGCGATGTCCACATCGGACACTTCGCGGACCCGGAAACCAGCCTGCGGCTCCGCGGGGATCACCTGGACCTCGTGCGACGCCGGGAACACCGCGCCCAGGTT
The DNA here is from genome assembly GCF_019330265.1 of Amycolatopsis sp. TNS106. Taxonomy (NCBI): domain Bacteria; kingdom Bacillati; phylum Actinomycetota; class Actinomycetes; order Pseudonocardiales; family Pseudonocardiaceae; genus Amycolatopsis; species Amycolatopsis sp. TNS106. Next base: position 2,650,650 of record NZ_CP024972.1, read on the forward strand.
CGGCTGCCGTCGCACCAGCGCCGTCGCCGCAGCCCGCAGGGCCTCGACGTCGAGGTCACCGGACAGCGTGAAGGCGGCCTGCACCGGATACGGATCTTCGTCCGCCGCCCGGGACTCGCGCAGGATCACCTCCTGCAACGGGGTCAGCGGCATGATCTCGCCGGGCCCCGGTACGTCGGCGGCGAGCGCGTCCAGCTCGCGGCGGAAATGCCCGCCCAGCACGACGATCTCGTCTTCGGTGAACAACGCGGACGGCCACGTGAAGCGGACACCGAGCGTGCCGCCGTCGGGGACCATCGCGTTCACCGTCAGCGCGTACGGCAGCGGCATCTCCGCGCCGCCGCCGGAACCGAGCGGATCGGCGTCCGGCGGGAGCTGCCACAGGGTCTCCTCCACCGGCGCCTCGGGGAATCGGCCGAGATAGTTCCAGGCGATCTCCGGCCGCGGGCCGTCGACGCCGAGGATCCCGTGCCCGAGGCCATCGCCGGCCGCGCGCAGATGGTCGCGCACCGCGCGCAGCGCGTCCGGCAGTGGTCCCGCGGGTGGCGCGATCCGTGCCGGATGCACGGCGGTGAACCAGCCGGCGGTCTGCGCCAGATCGACCGTGCCCGTGAAGTCCGGGGTGTGTCCCGGCCTTCCGTGGCTTTCGACGGCGACGACCAGATCCGCGGCGGTGCCGCGCCAGGCGGCGACGGCGCGGGCGAGCGCGGTCAGCAGCACGGTGTCCGGGCCGGTGCGATAGGCGGTGGGCAGCGCGGTCAGCACGGCGCGGGTCGTGTCTTCACCCACGTCGAGCCGGTGGTGCCGCGCGGTCGCCACGGTGTCCCGCCCCGGGTCGAGCCGGGTGCGGCCGAGCGTGGTCTCCGGTGCAGCGGCGATCCCCCGCCAGTACGGCAATTCGTCCTCTCGATGCGGGGCGGCCGCGCGCAGCGACCGCGCCCAGCCCAGGAACGACTGCCCGCGCCGGTGCAGGGCCTTGCCGTGGAAAGCCTGTTCGACGTCGTCGAGCAGGACACGCCAGGTCACCGCGTCGGCGACCAGATGGTGCGCCACCAGCAGCAACCGTCCCGGCCGCTGATCGCCCGCGTCCGCCAGGACCGCCCGCACCAGCGGGCCGGTGCGGGGGTCCATCCGTGCCACGATCTGCTCGACCTGCGCGTCCAGCACCGCGCGCGGATCGCCGGGCGCGCGGACGGCGGTGAGCACGTCGGCACCGGTCACGGCGCCGGCGTCCGGGACGCGCAACGCGTCCTCGACCAGATGTGCGCGCAGGACGTCGTGACGGGCGAGAACGGCGTCGAGCACCGAGCGCCAGCGAGGAACGTCGTCCGCCGAAGGCACACAGATCTCGACCCACTGGCAGAACCCGTCGGCAGCCTTTCCCGCGCGCTGCACCAGATCACGCATGATCGGCGTGAGCGGGGCGTCGCCGACGGCGTGGGCCTCCTCGGCCTGTTCGGGTTCGCCGCAGCGCGCGGCGATCCCCGCGACCGTGCCGCCTTCGAGGACGTCGCGCGCGGTCAGGTGCAGCCCTTCGCGCCGGGCGCGGGAGACGACCCGTAGCGACGCGATGCTGTCGCCGCCCGCGTCCAGGAACCCGTCGTCCAGTGCGACGTCGGGGCCGAGCAGCTCGCGGACCACCCGCAGCAGCACCGCTTCCGCCGGGGTGGCGGGTTCCCGTCCGCCGTCCGAGCGGGCTTCCGGCGCGGGCAGCGCGGCCCGATCCAGTTTGCCGCTCGGTCCGAGCGGAAGCCGTTCCAGCGCGACGAACGCGGTCGGCACCATGTACGCGGGCAGCTCCGCGGCGAGGTACTCGCGCAGCACGGCCGGGTCCGCTTCGGCGCCGTCGACGGGGACGACGTAGGCGACAAGCCGGTCCTCGCGGACGATCACGGCGGCGGCGCGCACGTCGTCGTGCGCGGTCAGCGCGGTCTCGATCTCGCCGAGTTCGATCCGGAACCCGCGCAGTTTGACCTGGTGGTCGGCGCGGCCGAGGAACACGATCTGCCCGTCCGGCCGCCACCGGACGAGGTCGCCGGTGCGGTACATCCGCTCCCCCGGCGGACCGAACGGGTCGGCGACGAACCGTTCGGCGGTCAGCGCCGCCCGGCCGACGTAGCCCTGCGCGAGCTTCGGCCCGGCCAGGTACAGCTCGCCGGTGACGTTCGTCCCGACCGGGAGCAGCCCGCCGTCGAGCACGTACGCGCGGACCTCCGGGTCCGGACGGCCGATCGGGAGCGGGCCGGGGTCGGCCGGGTCGTAGTGCCAGGTGACCGAGTTGATGGTGACCTCGGTCGGGCCGTACGCGTTGAACAGCGCGCGCCGGTTCCCCCAGCGCCGCGCCAGTTCCGGGTCGAGCCGTTCGGCGCCGACGACGAAGAACACGTCCGGGTCGACGGTCGCGTCGTCGGGCATCGCGGAGAGGAACGAGGGCAGCAGGTTGAGCCCGGTGACGCGGTGTTCGGCGGCGTAGGCCAGCAGGTCGTCGCCGGAGGTCCGCACCTCCTCCGGCGCGATCACCGAGGTGCCGCCGGACAGCAGCGGCAGCATGAACTGCCAGAAGGCGACGTCGAAACTCGTCGAGGCGAAATGCAGGTACCGCTCGGCGGTCCCGATCCCGACGATGTCCTCCTGCAGCGCGATCAGGCTCGGAACGCCGCGATGCGGCACCGCGACACCCTTCGGTTTCCCGGTGGTGCCGGAGGTGTAGATGACATACGCGATCGCGTCCTCACACCACGGCACGGCGGGATCCGTGTCCTTTGTGGACAGATCGGCCGGGCCGATCACCGGAAGGCCGTCGACGTCCGAAGTGGACACCACGGCGGCGGGCTCGATGTCACCGAGCATGTACGCCAGCCGGTCGGCCGGGTAATCGGGATCCATCGGCACGTGCACCGCGCCCGCCTTGATCACGCCGAACAGTGCGACGACGAGGTCGACGTCGCGGCGCAGCAGGACCGCGACCGGGTCCTGGGGCTTCACTCCGGCGTCGATCAGGGTGTTCGCGAGCCGGTTGGCGCGGCGGTCCAGTTCGGCGTAGGTCAGGCTCCGGTCCCGGCACACGACGGCTTCCGCGTCCGGGGTCTCCCGGACCCAGCGGCCGAACTCCTCCAGCATGCCGCCGCGTTCGCGCTTCGGTTCCGGTCCTTCGCCGAGGCGCAGCATCGCGCGTTCTTCCTCGGCATCGAGCGCGCGCAGCCGGGAGACCGGGCGGGCGGGATCGGTCACGATCTCGTGCAGCACGGCGCGCAGCCAGCGGCCGTAGGACTCGGCCTCCTCGCGGGTGAACGCCTGGGGCTGGTAGCCGAGGCCGACGGTGAACTCGTCGCCGGGCAGCACGATCACCGTGAGCGGGTAGTGCGTGGCGTCGGTGATGTCGACGCCGACGAGGTCGAGGCCGGGCGCCAGCGTGGTGCGGGCGCGGCTGGAGAGCGGGAAGTTCTCCATCACCAGCATCGTGTCGAACAGGTCGCCCACGCCGGCCGCGCGCTGGATGTCCGGCAGCCCGGCGTGGTGGTGCTCCGTGAGCCGGACGCTTTCGGTGTGCACGCGTTCGAGCACGGTGACCGCGGTGTCGGCGGCGTCGAAGCGCACCCGCACCGGGATCGTGCTGCCGAGCTGACCGATCATGCGCTCGACGCCGGGGACGTCGGCCGGGCGGCCGGAGACCGGGCAGCCGAAGACCACGTCGCGGCGGCCGGTCAGCCTGGCGAGCAGTACTCCCCAGGCGGTCTGGAACACCGTCGTCGGCGTGATCCCGCGTTCGCGGGCGAAGGCGCGCAGCTCTTCGCTGAACTCCCCGCCCAGCTCCACGGTGACGCGTTCCGGACGCTCCACAGTGGACTCGACGCTCGCCGGGGCGAGTCGCGTTCCTTCGTCGAGTCCGGCGAGGGCCTCGCGCCACGCTTCCAGCGCCGCGTCCGGGTCACGTTCGCCGAGCACGCGGTGGTACTCCGAAAGTGGGGGCGCGACCGGGGCCGCCGGGCCGCCGCCGAGTTCGGCGTAGGTGGCCAGCAGCGTGCGGCCGACCAGCGGCATCGACCAGCCGTCGAGCAGCGCGTGGTGGTTGGTGAGCACCAGGCGGTGCTCGTCCGGGCCGAGGGTCAGCAGCAGGAACCGGATCAGCGGCGGGGCCGCCGGATCGAAGGGACGGGCGAGTTCGGTGCGGCACTCGACCTCGACCTGGTCCGGCGAGACCTGCGCGAACCGCCAGTCCAGGGTGACCTCGGCGGGCACCACCTGGACGACCTCGCCCGCGTCGGTGGTGTGCAAATGGACCCGCAACGCGGGATGCCGCCGCAGCACCTCCGCCGCGGCCTGCCGCATGCGGTCGGCGTTCAGCGCGCCGCTGAGCAGGGTGACGGCCTGCACCACGTAGACGTCGGTGTCCTCGGTGCCGCGCGCCAGGGTGTGGAACGAAAGCCCGGTCTGCAACGGGGTCGCGGGCAGCACGTCCTCGACCCGGCCCCGGCGTTCGAGCGCGTCGATGTCGGCCTGGTCGAGGCCGACCAACGGCAGGTCCGATGGCGTGAGCCCGCCGCCGTCCGGCCCGATCCGTGCCGCGTGCGCCGCCATGGCGTCCAGCGATCGCGACCACGCTTCCTGAAGCGCCGCAACGCTTTCCTCCGGCAGGACCTGGCCTGCCGCGGTCCATTCGACGGCGAGCCGGGGACGGCCGTCCTCACGGACGAAGCAGTTCAGCGCCAGCACCTGTTCGAGCGACTTGCCCGCCGGTTCGGTGACCGCGAACGGATCCTCTTCGGGCAGCCGCCAGCCGGTACCGGGCAGAGCGGCGAACCGGCCGAGGTAGTTCAGGACGACGTCCGGCGGCGGGACGGCGGCGAGTTCGTCCCGGGTCAGCGGGTCGAGATACCGCAGGACACCGAAGCCGACGCCGTTGTCCGGAACCGCGCGTTTGGTCTCCTTCGCGGCCCGCAGCAGCTTTCCCGCCGCATCTCCGCCGGCGAGCGCGCTGTCGTAGTCCGTGGTCGCCGCCACCGCGGTGGCGGGCACCCGCAACGGATGTTCGGCGGTGAACCAGCCGACGGTGCGCGAGAGGTCCAGGCCCTCTCGATCCCGGCCGTGTCCTTCGACGGACACGGTTTCGGCCTCGACCGGAGCACCGCGCCACGATCGGAGCGCGAGTACGAGCGCGGCGAGCAGGACGTCGTCGGGTCCGGCGCGGTAGGCGGCAGGCAAGCCGTTGAGCACCGCGTCGGTCTGCTCAGGGGTGGCGAGGGTGACCGAACGCCGCGCGGTCGCGACCGTGTCGGCGGTCCGGTCGAGCGGCCGGTGACCGAGACGCGGACCGTCGAGCGCGTCGCGCCACTGGTCGAGTTCGCCGCGCCGGGCGCCTGAAGCGCCTTGCTCGGCAAGGCTGAGCGCGTGCCGTCGCCAGGAGGTCCCGACCGGTTCGAGCGGCTCACCGGCGCACGCGGCGCGCAGATCCGGCAGGAGAACCCGCCAGGAGACACCGTCGATCGCCAGATGATGGATCACGATGACGAGGTGACCGGGCAGCAACACGACCTTGAGCACCCCGGCCCGGAGGTCAAGGGACCCCGCCAGTTCCGCCGCGACCTCGGCCGGGTCCCCTGTCGTCTCGATGACGACGTCGGACGCCTTCACCGTGCCGCGTTCCCGGACCCGCAATTCGTCATCTACTTGCAGGCGGAGGACGTCGTGGTGGTCCAGGAGCGTTTGGACGCCTTCGGTCAGCAGGGCGGGTGGAAGGTCCTCGTCGAGCCGGAGCGCGGTCCATTGCGTGTACCCGGCGATCGTCGCGACGTCCGGATGCGGGTCGAGCAGGGCGCGGACGATCGGCGGGGCGGGCACCTCTCCGATGGGCTCGTCCGGTGGTGCGGCCGGGCCACCGATCTCCGCGCTCGCCGCGGCCAGCGCCTCGAAGCTGCGGCGGGCGAGCAGATCGCGCGGCCGCAGGTCGAGACCGTGCGCGCGCAGCCTGCTGCTGACGCTGATCGCGGTGATGCTGTCGCCGCCCAGTGCGAAGAAGTCGCCGTCGACCGCGACCTGGTCGACGCCGATCACCTCGGCGATGGTGGCGCACAACAGCCGTTCGCGTTCGGTGGCGGCGGTCCTGCCTACCGCCGCGCTCGGGGCGGGCAGCGCGGCCCGGTCGATCTTTCCGTTGGAGGTCAAGGGAAGCGTGTCGAGGACGACGACCGCGGCCGGCACGAGATGCTCGGGCACCCGTCCGGCGAGTTCCGCCCGTACGTCGTCCGGGACGACCTCGCCGACGACGTAGCCGACGAGCCGGGGCCCGCGCACCGCGGCGGCGGCTGCCCGCACTCCGGGAACGGCGGCCAGCGCGGCCTCGACCTCGCCGAGTTCGACACGGTGGCCGCGTACCTTCACCTGGCCGTCGCGGCGGCCCAGGTACTCCAGGCCGCGACCGGGCACCCAGCGGGCCAGGTCGCCCGTGCGGTACATCCGGTCGCCGGGCGAGCCGAACGGGTCGGCGACGAACCGCTCGGCGGTCGCGCCGGGGCGGCCGAGATAACCGCGCGCCAGATGCGAGCCCGCGAGGTACAGCTCACCCGGTGTTCCGGCGGGCGCGGGACGCAACGCGGCGTCGAGCACCCGGACCGCCGTACCGGGCACCGCGGCGCCGATCGTCGGTTCCCCGTCGTCCAGCCAGGATCCGGCACCGTCCACAGTGGCCTCGGTCGGGCCGTACATGTTGCGGGCGCGGACACCCGACTCCGCGACCTTGCGCCACAGCGCGGGCGGAGTCGCCTCGCCGCCGAGGACGAGCAGCGCGGGCGGGTGCGGGCCGTCGAGCAGTCCGGCGTCGACGAGCGGCGCGGCCATCGACGGCGTGGTGTCGACGACGTCGATCCGGTCGCGGGCGAACGCGGCGAGCAGCTCGTCGGCGTCCCGCGCGACGTCGGTGCCGTAGACGTGCAGTTCGTGTCCGAACAGCAGCCACATCAGCTGGTCGAGCGCGGAGTCGAAGGCGAACGAGTAGGTGTGCGCCACCCGCAGCCGCCTGCCCGCGGCACGTTCGGTCTCGGCGACCGTGGTCGCGCGGTGGTGGCGCAGCAACGTCGCCAGTCCCCCGACCCGGCCGAGGACGCCCTTGGGGCGGCCGGTGGAGCCGGAGGTGAAGATGACGTACGCGAGGTCTTCCGGATGGCGGGGAATGTCCAGCGGCGATGAGTCCAGTGTGGACAGATCGGTCTCGCCGAGCACGAGCCGAGGCCCCGGCACGATCTCCGGATCGTGGGTCACGGTGAGCACCGCGCCGGCTTCGGCGGCGAGCTCCCGCAACCGCTCGACGGGATGGGCGAGATCCAGCGGCAGGAACGCGGCACCGGCGTCGAGCACCGCCAGCAGGGCGACGACGAGATCCGCGGACCGCGGCAGCGCCAGCGCGACGACGTCGTCGCTCCCGACACCGCGGGAACGCAGGGCCCGGGCGAGACGGTGTACCCGCGTGACGAGTTCGCCCGCACTCAGCCGTTCTTCACCGAAGACCAGTGCGGTCTGTTCGGGCTCGAGACGATCGAGAAGTTCAGGTACGCCAAGGAGTTCGGCGTCAGGCGCGGGCGTCGACCACGCCTCGAGGAGCGTGTCCCGCTCTCCCTGCGGCACCAGGTCGGCACCGGCGACCGCCGGGCCGTCCGGTTCGGTCAGCGCGGTGAACAGGCAGCGCAACGCGGTCAGTTTGGCGTCGACGGCAGCCTGGTCGTGGGTCCGCGCGTCGACCTCGAAACCGAGCAGCAGCCCGCCGTCCGAGGTCGGGAGCACGGACAGGCCCATGTCCTCCGGCGGTCCACCGGCGACGTTGCGCATGGTGCCGTGCGAGCCCGCGAAGTCGAGCTTCAGGTCGAACGCCTTGAGGTTGATGCCACGGCCGTGCAGCAGCGCCCCGGCGCCGGGCACCGCGAGATCCTGCGGCAGGTCCTCGCCGCGATACCGCTGGTGCGTGCGCATCTCCTTCAGCGCGCCCGCGACCCGCGCGGTCAGCTCCGCTCCCGTGTCCTGTGGCAGCACGCCGACTCGCAGCGGCAGCACGTTGACGGCCATCGCCGGGGTCCGCAGCGCGGCTCCTTCGCGACACATCAACGGCATCGCGAACACGACATCGGTCCAGCCCAGCACGCGGTGCAGGAAGGCGGCGTAGCAGGCGATCAGCGCGTCGCCCCACGTCGTCCCTGCACGTTTGCCCAGTTCACGCAGCCGGGCCACGTCCGAAGCGGGCAGGACGGCCCGCGCGGTCACAGTGTGCTCGGGCGGTCCCGAGGCGCTGCCGCCGTCGTCGAGATCCGGCAACGGCGTGAACCGCTCCCGCCAATACTCACGGTCTTGGGCGAACCGTTCGCTCTCCCGGTAGGCCCGGTCGGCCTCGACGAGATCAGCGAAGCGCGCGAAGGTCGAGGGCGGAACTTCCTTGCCCTGGGCCGAAGCGGTGTAGCGAGCGGCGGTCCGGCGGGCGAGCATCGCCGCGGTGTAGCCGTCGAACACGAGGTGGTGCCCGAGCTGGGTGAACCACACGTGCGAGCCGGAAAGCCGCAGTACGAGATGGGCGAACAAGGGTCGGTCCACCATGCCGCGGCAAGCCTCGGCGACGCGGCGGCGTTCGGCGTCCACCCGCGCGTGCGCGGCGGCCACCGGATCGGCCTCGCCGCGCAGATCCACGATCTCCGGCAGCGGCATCCCGTCGTCCGACACCACCTGACGTGGGCCGTCCGGCGTCTCGAAGACGCGCAACCGCAGGCTGTCGGCCTCTTCGGCGGTCGCGCGGATCGCCTCGGTCAGCGCGCCGACGTCGACCGGCTCTTCGCCGACGATTTCGATGACATCCCCGACGACGTAGTAAGGCGAGTCGGGTTCGAGGCGCTGCGCGGTCCAGATGCCGAGCTGGGCTCCGGTGAGGTTCAGCATGAGGGCACCACCATCGGGGTTCCGGTCACCGGGTCGGGCACGACGACGCTGGGCAGATCGAAGACCTCCTTCATCAGCTCGGCGTCGACGATGTCGGCGGGCGCGCCTTCGGCCACGATCCGGCCGTCGCGCAAGGCGACGAGATGGTCGGCGTAGCGGCAGGCCTGGTTGATGTCGTGCAGGACGGCGATCACCGTGCGGCCTTCGTCGCGCAGGCGCGCCAGCAACCCCAGCAGCTGGTACTGGTGCGCGATGTCGAGGAACGACGTCGGCTCGTCGAGCAGCAGGTACGGCGTCTTCTGCGCCAGCACCAGCGCCACCCACACGCGCTGCCGCTGTCCGCCCGAGAGCTCCTGCACCGGACGGTCGGCCAGCCCCGCCACCCCGGCCGCGGTCATCGCCTCGATCACCGCGCGTTCGTCCTCTTCGGACCACGACGCGAACAGCGACTGATGCGGGAACCGGCCGCGCGCGACCAGCTGCCGGACACGGACGTCCTCCGGCGCGACCGGGTCCTGCGGCAGGAAACCGAGTTCCCGCGCCAAACCCTTGCCGGGGAAGGAACCGACGTCCTTGCCGTCGAGCAGGACCTCGCCGTCCGCCGGACGCAGCAGCCGGACGAACGCGCGCAGCAGCGTCGACTTGCCACACGCGTTCGGTCCGACGACGGCGGTGAACGCGCGGTCGGGCACGTCGAGGCTCAGGCGGGTCGACACGACCCGGTCGCCGTAGCGCAGGGTCAGCTCCCGCGCGGTCAAACGGGCACTCATGTGCGCCGAACCTCCTTGGTGAGCAGCCAGATCAGATAGCCGCCGCCGATCACGGTGCTGACCACACCGACCGGCAGCGCTTCCGGCGCGAGCAGCATCTGGGCGGCCAGATCGGCGCTGGTCAGCAGCACCGCACCGGTGAGGGCGGCGGGCAGCAGGCCGATACCGGGCGTACGGGCCAGCCGCCGCCCGATCTGCGGCGCCGCGAGCGCGATGAACGCGATCGGCCCGGCGACGGCGGTGACCGTGGCCGTGCAGCCGACCCCGATCAGCACCAGCACCAGCCGCAGCCGGTCCCAGCGGACACCGGTGGTGACCGCCAGCGCGCCGCCGAGCGCGGCCTGGTGCATCGCCGGTGCCCTGGTGAACAACACGACGAACAGCACCGCGAGCACCCCGAACGGGATGGCGACGTCGTCCCAGCCGACCCCGTTGAGCGAACCGGCGTTCCAGCCGACGGCCGCGATCGCGATCTCGAGTTCGGCACGCAGCACGATCCACGAGTTGAGCGCGGTCAGCATCGCGTTGATCGCGATGCCGATGACGATCAGCCGCAGCCCGGACAGCCCGCCGCCGAGCGACAGCGCGTAGACGATGGCCGCCGTGATCACGCCGCCGAGCACCGAGCCGATCGTCAGCTGCGTCGAGGTCCCCGACAGCACGGTGATCGCGAACAGCGCGCCGGTGTAGGCGCCGGCGTCGAGGCCGATCACGTCCGGGCTGCCGAGCGGATTGCGGGTGATGCTCTGGAAGATCGCGCCCGCCAGCCCGAGCGCGGCACCGAACACCAGCCCGGCCAGTACCCGCGGCAGACGCCATTCCCGGATGACCACGCCGGGGCCGCCACCGGAACCGGTGAGCGCGGCGAACACGCGGGCGGGACTCGCCCACGCCGCGCCGTAGCAGAGCCCGAGCAGCGTCAGCCCGGCGATGACCACCAGCATCGCGACGAGGAAGTAAAGGGTGCGGCGTTCGATCCGGGCGGAGAACCGCCCGCGCCGCAGGACGAGTGCGTTCACAGTGGTCACAGCGGCGCCGCCCCGTATTTGCGGACGGCCCAGATCAGCACCGGACCGCCGAGGAACGCGGTCACGATCGCGACCGGGACCTCACCGGTCGGCAACAGAACCCGTGATCCGACGTCCGCGGCCAGCATCAGGACCGGGCCGAGCAGCGCGGCGAACGCGATCAGCCACGGGATCGAAGCGCCCGCCACCCGCCTGGCGAGATGCGGCACGATCAGCCCGACGAACAGGATCGGCCCGGCCAGCGCGGTGGCCGCACCCGCCATCAGCGTGATCAGCAGCAGGGTGATCGTCCGGACGCGAGCGACGTTCGCGCCGAGGGTGTGCGCGACCGTCTCGCCGAGCGCGATGGCGTTCAGCTGACGGCTCACCGCGAACGCGCCCAGCAGGGACAGGCCGATGATGATCAGCGGCACCGTCGTCGGCGCCTGCTCACGGCCTGCCAGCGAACCCACCGACCAGAACCGGTAGACGTCGAAGGTGTCCGGGAACAGCAGCCGGAGCCCGAGGGTGAGCCCCAGCAGCACGGCGCTCAACGCGGTCCCGGCGAGCACCAGCCGCAGCGGCGACTTGCTGCCGACCGCGTATACCAGCGCCGAAGCGCCGAGCGCGCCCAGCACCGCCAGGCCCAGTTCGGTCGGCGCCGACGCGGCGAGGCCGAACGACGAGCCGACCGCGATGGCGAACCCGGCTCCGGCGGTCACGCCGAGCACGCCGGGTTCGGCCAAGGCGTTGCGGGACAGGGCCTGCACGAGCACACCGCCGACGGCGAGGGCCGCGCCGACCCCGATCGCCAGCACCGCCCTCGGCATCCGGATGTCCAGGACCACGGCCCGGTCACTCGGATTCCCTTCGCCCAGCAGGGCGCGCACGACCTCGCCGGGGGCGATGGCGTGCGCGCCGATGCCGACGCTCAGCACGGCGACCACGACGAGCCCGAGCAGTGCGGCGCCGAGCAGCGCGGACCGCCCGGTGGTGGTCACTGCTTGAGCAGCGGCGCGAACGCCTGGTCGACGGCGTCCAAAGTGGACGTCGCGGCCCGGTAGGTGGCGGCCTCGGTGTAGCGGAACGGGTAGACCTTGCCCGCCTTCACCGCGGGGAGTTCCTTCCACAGCGGCGAGTCGAGGACGTACTTGACCGGCGCGGGCACGGAACCGTCGGCACTGACCGAGTAGGTGATGGCGTCGGCCTGCGCGAACGCGGTCGACAGCTCTTCGATCGACGGGTACTCGCTGACGTCCTTGGAGCCGCCGCCCTTGACCTTCACCTGGCCGTAGTAGGTGGCGCCGACGTCCTGCGCGATGTTGGTGCCCCAGGAGCCGTTGAACTCGCGCTGGAAGTTGCCCTTGGCGACCTCGCCGTAGGCACCGACGTGACCCAGCTTCAGCTGCGGCAGCACGGCCTTGTACTTCTCGGCCAGCCCCTTGGCCTTGGTGTCGTACGCGGTCTTGAGCGCGTCGAACCCGGCGGTGGCGCCGGCGGCGTCGGCCTGCTTGCGGGACAGCTCACGCCACATCGACGGCACCGACGGGCCGATGGCCACGACCGGCGCGATCGCTTCGAGCCGCTTGATGTCGATGTCGGCGAGCACCGGCTTCGGCACGCCGATGACGATGAGGTCCGGATCCGCCTGCGCGATCGCCTCGTAGTTCGTCTCCGCCGCCGATTCGCCCGCGACCTTCGCCAGCTCGTCGTACTTCTTGCGCTCCTGCTCGTTGAACAGCGGGATGCCACGCTTCCAGCTGGACACCCCGACCAGCGGCGCGCCCGCTTCGAGCAGGGCGGGGACCGCGTAGCCGGTGGCGATGACCCGCTTCGGCGAGACCGGGATGGTGATCTGGCCGTTGTCGGCGGCGAACACCCGGGTCGGACCGCCGTCCGCCTGCCCGGCGTCGCCGGAGCCACAGGCGGTGGCCGCGGTCACGACCGTCAAAGCGAGCGCGAGCGCTCCGGCGAGACGGCGGGTTCTGGTGGTGCGCATGGATTTCCTCGTTCTTCGATGAGTGGGGATCAGTGGTCGTGCTCGTCGTCGAAGTCCGCGACGCCGCGTTTCCAGTAGCCGGTCACGTCGTGGTCGTCCTTGCCGAGCCCGAGGTCGTTCTTGAGCCAGCGGCGCAACGGCTTGATCTGCCCGGCTTCACCGGCGACCCAGGCGTAAAGCCGTTCCCCGGCGGGGACTTCGATCGTCTGGACCGCGCGGGCGAGCATGTCCGAGTCGCCCGGCGCGGCGTCGCCTCGGTGCAGCCAATGCACTTCGACGTCTTCGGGCGCGGACAGCTCGATCTCCTCGCTCGCGTCGGCGACCTCGATGAACGCCCAGCCCGCGGCGGTGCGCGGCAGCTCTTCGAGCCAGCGCGCGATCGCGGGCAGCGCGGTGAGATCACCGGCGAGCAGGTAGCGGTCGTAGGTGTGCGGCACGATCAGCCCGCCGGGCGGACCGGCGACGTGCACCGGGGTGCCGGGGGTGACCTTCTCGGCCCAGCCGGAGCCGAGCCCGCCCTCGTGCAGCGCGACGTCGAGGTCGAGTTCCCCGGAAGCCGGGTCGTACCGGCGGACCGTGTACTCGCGCGACGTCGGTGACGGTTTCGGCCAGCGCAGCATGTCACCGTCCTGGACCGGCAGCTTCGGCTCCGGATCAAGTTCGGGGAACAGGACTTTCACGTGCTCGTCGGGCGAATGCGCCTCGAAACCCGCTGTTCCCGGCCCGCCGAGGGTGACGCGCAGCAGTCCGGAGCCGATCATCGTGGTGCGCACGACCTCGGCCTGCCGGACACGGATCGGGTACGGGACCTTCTCCGCGTGCGCTCCTCCGCGCACCTCGGCGATGCGTTCGAGGTGCCGGTGGCGATGGTCGGCGCGGCTCACGCGGTACTCCCGGTGAGGACCTGGGTCCAGTGACCGAGGGTCGGCTGTTCGGCAAGGTCGGCGAACTCCAGGTTGTCGGCGCCTTCGGTGCGCCACTGCTCGACGAGGCCCATGATCCGCATCGAGTCGAGACCGAGATCGGTGAGATCGGTCTCCGGCTTCAGCTCGGCCGGGTCGCAGCCGAGCAGTTCGGCGACGTCGGCGTGGATCTTCTCGACACTGAGGCTCATCCCTGTGCTCCGGCGTGGATCGGGGCCAGCGCGGTGAGCGCGGCGGCCGTGGTGGTCAGTGCGCCGCAGCGCTGGGCGACGTACTCGCAGGCCTGGTCGTGGCGCTCGCGGGAGAAGTCCGCGACCGCGTCACCGACGAGGAACGGCTGGATGTCGCGCATGAAGGCCTCGACCGCGGTGGCCTGGCAGCCGATATGCGCGTAGACACCGGTGATCAGCAGTTGATCGCGACCCGCCTCGGCGAGCTGCTCGGTGAACGTGCTGCGCTGGAATGCGCTGTAGCGCCACTTCGTCAGCACCGTGTCACCCGGCTTCGGCGCGAGCTCGGCGACCACGTCGGCGGCCGCCGGGTCGTCGTCGATGACGGCGCCGATCCCGTCACCCCAGAACTCGGTGAGCAGTCCGCGGTCCTCGGCGGCCTGGTGACCGGGCTGCGCGGTGTAGAACACCGGGACCCCTGCGGCGCGGGCGGCGTCGGCCAGCGCGGCGATGTTCGCGACCATCTCCGGGATCGGGGCTCCCTCGTACGGCGCGAGGAAGTACCGCTGCGCGTCGTGTACCAGCAGGGCGGCACGCGCGGCGTCAGGTTTCCAGCCGACCCGGCCGGTGGGCAGCTCGGCTTCCGTCGGCAGGGCGTACGGCTCGATCTTGGGCAGTGACACTCTCACTTCTCCTTCGCCAGGGCGGCCAGCGCCGCCCGCAGCTCGCGTTTGCTGGTCTTGCCGACCCCCGTCACCGGGAACTCCGGCACGATCTGGACCAGATCGGGCACCTTGAACGCCGCGACCCCGCGCTCACGGACGAACCGGCGCAGCTCCGCCGCGGCGGGCTCGGCACCGGCCGCGGGCACGACGTAGGCGCAGGTGCGCTCGCCCAGGTACGGATCCGGCACCGCGACGACGGCGGCATCGAGCACGCCGGGATGGGCCATCAGGTGGTTCTCGACCTCTTCCGCGGCCACCTTCTCGCCACCGCGGTTGATCTGCTCCTTGGCCCGGCCGACGACTTCGAGGTGCCCCGACGGATGCTGCCGCACGAGATCCCCGGTGCGGTAGAAACCGTCCTCGGTGAACGCGGTCGTGTTGTGCTCGGTCGCGCGGTAGTAACCGCGGATCGTGTACGGGCCACGGGTCAGCAGCGCGCCGACCTCGCCCGGCGCGACCACATCGTCCGAAGTGGACAGTGGGTCGTCCGGGTTCACGACGCGGACCTCGTCGTCCGGTGAGATCGGCCGTCCCTGCGTGGCCAGGACGTACTCGTCCGGATCGTCGAGCCGGGTGTAGCAGACCAGCCCCTCGGCCATGCCGAACACTTGCTGCAGACGGCATCCCAGCGCGGGCCCGATCTTCTCGGCCAGCTCGCGCGCGCATTTGGCACCGCCGACCAGCAGGACGTCCAAAGAGGACAGATCGCGGGTGGTCCGCGCGGCCGCCTGCGCCCACGCGGCGGCCAGCGGCGGCACGAGCCCGGTGATCGTCACGCCCTCGGCTTCGATCAGCCGGAACGCGGTGTCGGCGTCGGGACGCGGCGCGAACACCGTGGCCGCGCCCGCGTGCAGCGCGCCGAGCAGACCGGGCGAACTGAGCGGGAAGTTGTGCGCGACGGGCAACGCGGCCAGGTACACGCTTTCCGGGCGCAGGCCGCAGATCCGCGCGCTTTCCCGGACGCTGTAGAGGTAGTCGTCGTGGGTGCGCGGGATCAGCTTCGGCAGTCCGGTGCTGCCGCCGGACAGCTGGAGGAACGCGACCCCGGCGGGATCCGGATCGGGCAGGGCACGCGGAGTCGCCGCTTCGAGCACGGCGAATTCCTCCGTGCCGACCACGAAGACGTTGCGCACCGAAGGGATTTCGGCGGCGACCGCGTGCGCCATGGCCGCGTGACCGAACCGCTCGTGCTCGCCGACGGTCAGGATCGCCGCGGCCTCGCTCTGCTCGGCGAAGTGCCGCAGCTCGCTTGCCCGGTGCGCGGGCAGCGCGAACACCGGCAGCGCGCCCGCCCGCCACAGTCCGAACACGACGGACGCGAATTCCGGCATGTTCGGCAGTTGCACGACCACCCGGTCGCCCGGCCGGATCCCGGCACCGGCGAACCCGGCCGCGAGCCGGTGCGCCCGCTCGTCGAGTTCGGCGAAGGTCCAGCGGGCGTTCTCGCCGATCACGGCGGGACGCTCGGCGTACGCCTCGGCGAGGCTGGTCAGCAGTTTGCCGAAGGTCTGACCGCGCCAGTATCCGGAAGCCCGGTACCGTGCGGCGGTCTCGGGCGGCCAAGGCACGTGGTCGGGGTTCATACCGCTCCCTCCAACCCGAGCGCCCTGAGCATGGTGCCGAACTTCGCGCCGGTCTCGGCGAGTTCGGCCGCCGGGTCGGAACCCGCCACCACGCCCGCGCCGGCGAACAGCCGCACGGTGCGGTCGCGGATCTCGGCGCAGCGGATGGTGACCACCCATTCGCCGTCCCCGTCCTGGTCGGTCCAGCCGACGAGACCCGCGTAATAGCCGCGATCCTCGGGTTCGAGCGCGGCGATCGTGTCGCGGGCTAGCGCGGTCGGGACGCCGCAGACGGCGGGCGTCGGATGCAGTGCTTCCGCCAGCCCGAGCGCGGACGAACCGGCGTCGCCCGGGTCCGCGAGGCGTCCGCTGATCCTGGTCGACAGGTGCCACATCGTGGGCGTGCCGATCATCTCGGGTTCGGCGGGGACGTCGAGGTCGTCACAGAACCGGCCCAGCACCTCGGCCACCTGCGCGGCGACGTGGGCGTGTTCGGCACGGTCCTTTTCGGACGCCAGCAGATCGTCGATCCGGCGGGCGTTTTCGGCGTCGTCGGCCACTCGCGGCCGCGACCCGGCCAGCGGGTTGGCCGTCACCACCCGGCCACGGCGGGATACCAGCAGTTCCGGGCTCGCGCCGACCAGGGTGCGCGGCGCGGGGTCTCCCGGCGCGCTGACGTCGACGGCGAACGCGTGGGCCGCCGGGTCCGCGTGGACGAGACGGGCCAGCAGCCGCGGTACGGCGATGGGGTCGCCACCGGTGACGTCGAGGCAGCGGGCCAGCACGATCTTGCGCAGGTCACCGTCGCGGATCTCGTCCAGCGCCTTGGCGACCGCAGTGGTGTAGACCTCCGGCGCGGGCCGTGGCGACACCGACCAGTCCCCGCCGAGCGGGGCGACCGGACCACTCGCCTTCGGTGGTCCGGCCCGGCGCACCACGGCGGGTACCACCAGGCTGCTCGGCGCGTCGGGCCGGAATCCGATGGCCCCGGCCACCACGGGTTCGGCCACTCCCGCCACGAGCGCGGCGTCGAGGACTTCGGCGGCGGCACGGGCACGTTTGCCCGGCATCGCGTGGACCGGGGCATACACCCCGTCGGCGAGAAGCGATCCTCGAGCGGACGAGTAGTAGAACGATCCGGGCAGGTACGCCGCCAGCAGATCGGCCGCCTGGTGGACCGGCCTTGGTCGGGCCGGTGCAGGTGAGGACACGACTGGATTCCCTTTCGCGAATACTACTGACCAGGTCGGCACCTTGGGGTGCTGTGGTGCCCTATGCGGCGCGGAAAGCCATCCCCGACGCGCCTTTTCGGTTAGCCTAACCTAATCATACGGACCCGAAAAGTCTTCATCGGGTCATCGAGATCACGCGCGGAGCGTGGCCCCGCCGTCGACGTACAGGTTCTGCATCGTGATATGCCGCGCGCGATCGGAAGCCAAAAACAGGACGGCGTCGGCGATATCGGCGGGTTCGGCTATCCGGCCCAGTGGTATGCCGACACGGTATTGCTCCGGATTTCCCGCGATGACAAGGTCCGCGCCGTTCTCGTCCGTCCACAGTAGACGTTGCATCTCGGTGTCGGTCGAGCCGGGAGAGACGATGTTGCAGCGGATGCCGGAACCGGCGAGTTCGAGCCCGAGGCAGCGGGTCAGCATCGTCGCGGCGGCCTTGGACGCGGCGTACGCGGCCATCCCGCTGCGCGGGACTCCGGCCGCGTTCGACCCGACGGTCACCAGAACCCCGCTCTGGCGGGGCACCATCCGGCGGGAGATCTCGCGGAGCACGGTGAAGACACCGGTGGAGTTGACCGCGAAGGTCGCCGCCCAGTCTTCGTCGCTCGTGTCGCAGACGGATCCCGGCTTCAGTACACCTGCGACGGACGCCCCGATCCCGATCGGCCCGAGTTCGCGTTCGACCTCGGCGACGACCCGCGCGACGGCGGCTGGGTCGCCGACGTCCGCGACGAACGGGGTCACCCCGTCCCGGGGAGTGCCTTCCGACAGGTCCACCGACGCCACGATCGCACCCGCCCTGGCGAGCCCGTCCACGACGGCCGCCCCGATCCCGCGCGCGCCTCCGGTGACGAGCGCGACCCTGCCCTCGATCCCTTCCACGCCACAACCACCCCACGTTCCATTTGCTTAGCCTTGCCTAAGCTAGCGGGCGAATCCGGGCAAAGCGAGGGACTGACACCGGTGATTCGGGACACTTCCGCCTGGGCGGTCCTGGGTAAAAATGCCGTGGTGCGTCCCGTCCGCGTGTGACTGGCCCCAGGCGAAGACGTAACTCGCGTGATTGGAGGCGTAACTCGAGTGTGCGGAGCCCGATCACGCGAGTTACGCCTCCAATCACGCGAGTTACGTGTCCGAACACGCGTGATCGCCTAGCCGGGCAAGGGACACGACAACGGACCGCGGACGGATCCTTCGCCCCGCAAGGTGATCTGCGCGCTCCCGCCGAGAGAGTCCCTGGCGGTGCACACGATCTGGTCGACCGCCCTCGCCGACAACCCGGCGACGCCGACCGACAGGGTCACCGTGACCCCGTTCGGCGCGGGCGTCTGGTCCAGGACCACGGTGCCGGGCGGGACTTCGGTGGTGTACTCCCGTTCCCGCTCGCTCTCGTCCGGACCGGCTGCGAGCAGATCGACGGGACTCGCCGGAGGCAGTTCCTGCGCCAAGGGGCGCAGCACGCGGACGGGCTGCCCGCCGGACAGGAAGTAGAGCACCGCGCCGTTCGCGGGGCCCGCCGGCGCGGGCGCTCCGGCGATCACGGCGCTGGGGCGGACGCCGCAGCCCGCGACCACCGAAACGATCAGGAGCGCCGCAAGCCAGATCTTCCTCATGCCGTCCCTCCCAGCCGGGGCAGGCGCAGCGTGAACACCGCGCCGCCGTCGACGCCGTTGGCCGCGCTCAACGTGCCACCGTGCAGCCGGGCGTTCTCCCAGGCGATAGCCAGTCCGAGCCCGCTGCCGCCGGACCTCGCCCTGGCCGAATCCGCCTTGTAGAACCGGTCGAACACGTGCGGGAGCACCTCGGGCGCCAGCCCGGGACCGCGGTCCGAGACCTCCAGCGTGATCCACTCCCCCGCTTCGGAAAGCCGGAGTGAGACCGGCTTTTCCCCGTGCCGCAACGCGTTCCCGACCAGATTCGCCACGATGACGTCCACCCGCCTCGGATCCCACTCGGCGAAGATCCCGGACGGCAGGTGACCCGCCACCTCGCCCGTCCACCCCCGGATGCGCAAGCTCGCCGTGACCACCTCGGCGACGTCGACTTCCTCCCGCGCCAGCGCGGCGGCCCCGGCGTCGAAGCGGGAGACCTCGATGAGGTCGTTCACCAGCCGCGTCAGGTTGTGCGTCTCCTCGATGCTCATCTTCGCCGCGCGGCCGGCGTCCCCGGGCAGCTTCGACGCCTCCTGCTCCAGCACGTCCGCGACCGCGGTCATCGCGGCGAGCGGAGTGCGCAGCTCGTGGGAGACATCGGCGACGAACCGCCGCGCGTCGGCCTCCATCCGTTCCAGCTCGCCGACGTGCCGCTCCAACGCTTCGGCCGTTTCGTTGAAGGTGCGCGCCACTCCGGCCAGCTCGTCCGAGCCGCGGACGCTGATCCGCGCCCGCAGGTCTCCCTTTCCCAGCCGCCGCGCCGCGTCGCCCAGCTCCCGCACCGGCCGCAGCACACCGCGGGCGGCCAGCAACGCCAGCCCGATCGCGAAGACGAGCGCCACCCCGCCGATCAGCCAGGCCCGGGTGGCGAGTTCGTCGATGCTCTTCGCCTCCGGCGCCATGCTGCGCGCGACGTAGGCCTCGATACCCGAATCCCGTTGCTTCCCACCGGGAAGCAGAACGGTGAACCTGGTGCCCACCACCAGCATCGGTGCGCCCCGGGCGTCGACTCGCTGCCAGGCGACGTTTCCCGACCGGACCCGCTCGCGAAGCTCGGGCGAGATCAGCGCCCGCATCTGCTCGCTCCCGCTCGCCTTGTCCTCGTACAGGACGAGGGAACTCAGGTCACGGTCGGACAGTTCGCCGCTGATCCGGCTCAGCGTCCCGTCGCCCGGCGGCAGCGGGCCGAGCGGGAACAGCGCGGTGGCCTTGTCGACCAGGACACGGGCGGTGGCGTCTTGCGCCTGCTGAAGGATCACGGTACGAGACTGGACGTAGGCGCCGCCGGCGACCGTCGCCGCGGTGATCACGACCAGCAGACTGAACGCCAGGAGCAGCCGGGTGCGCAGGCCACCGAGCTTCACAGTGGCCCGAAGCGGTAGCCGAATCCGCGAACCGTCTGCACGTAGACCGGCGCGGACGAGTCGTCCTCGATCTTCGCGCGCAGTCGCTGCACACAGGCGTCGACGACTCGGGAGTCGCCGAAGTACCCGTGCTCCCACACGCTTTCCAACAGGTACTGCCTGCTGAGCACCCGGCCGGGCACCTGGGAGAGTTCGAGCAGGAGCCGCAGTTCGGTCGGGGCGAGGGCGACGGGCCTGTCCCTCTTGGTCACGGTCAGCGCGGCACGGTCGATGCCGAGGTCACCGTGCCGCTCGATCCCGGTCTGCGCGGGCACCGCCGCCGCGGGCTGCCCGCTGCGGCGCAGCACCGCGCGGATCCGTGCCTCCAGTACCTGTGCCCTGGCGGGTTTGACCACGTAGTCGTCCGCGCCGGCGGCGAGCCCGGCCACCACGTCGATGTCCTCGTTGCGCGCGGTGAGCATGATGATCGGCAGATCCCCCGCCGCCCGGATCCGGCGGCAGACCTCGAAACCGTCCAGTCCGGGCAACATCAGGTCCAGAACGACGATGTCCGGCGGCCGGGACGCGAGCCGGGCGAGGCCTTCCTCGCCGGTGGCCACCGCGTCGACCGCGTGGCCACGGCCGCCCAGCGCCATGCTGAGCCCGTCACGCACGGCTTGGTCGTCCTCGATGAGCAGCACCCTGGGCATGCCGACGACTATCGCAGCGCCGGACGGAATCCGCTCGTCCATGACACGCCATGGTGCCCGTCCCGTTTCCGCGGAACGTCCACGGAATGTCATAGTTGCGTCACGGCGTCCTCCGTGCGGAACGGTGACCTTTTCGTCGGCGTCCGCGCACGTCACCGCGATCGGGTTCGCACAGGCGTCGGCGAGGGTCGACGGCATGAAAGAACTCCTGCTCGCGGCGATCACCCGCGTCCTCGCGGTACTGCTGCTGATCCCGGCGTGGCTGCGGTCCCCCGGCCACGCACGGCGGCTCGCCTGCGGTTGGGCGCTGTCACTGCGGTTCCCCACCGAAGACCTCGCCGGGCTGACCGCCGGAACGCTCGCCGCGTTCACCGCCGCCAGGACCGAGGCGTTCTGGCGGCACCACACGCTCCTCGGCGTCACCTCGGGGCACCGGGACGCCGCCGAGCAGCATCGGCTGTACCTCGCGGAGGCCGGGCGGAAGCGTGTCCTGCCGCCGCAGGACTCCGCGCACGTCAGCGGTACCGCCCTGGACGTCCGGCCGCGCGAAGGCGCGCAGTGGCTGGAGGACCACGGCGCCCGCTTCGCGCTCTACCGGATCTACGACAACGAGTGGTGGCATTTCGAGTACCGGCCCGGCGAGGTTCCGCCCACCCGGCTGCCGCATCCTGGCTGGCGGAGGACCCACTCGCGTACCGGCGATCAGCCCAGACCTTCTCGAAGGGAGCCGCCTATCTCGCCCATGCCCGCCTAAACCCACGACCTCCACTTCGGTTGACCTCGCAAGTTAGTCGCCCTGGCATGCATGCTGCCGGAGCCACTGCCATCCTTCTCCTAGACGTAACCTGGACCTGCTCGTCCCACATCGAGTTTAAAAACTACGCCACCACCGATGTATGTGCGTCGGGTGACACGACAGGTCTCTCGTCGGCGACCACGCTATTCGCCGGCAATTCACGCCACCAGAGATGGGTGCCTGAAGCGCGTCAACTTGGCTTACGCCTCCATACAACTGCTTGCTTGACAACTCTAGTCGATCGCGAGCACCGGCCAACGAATGCCCTACGCGCTTTATCATGCCCGTCAGGTACAACCACGTAGCCCGTACACTGCACAGCCTCCTGATCACGCCCTTCGTTAGCCGCCTGGCCATCCATCGCAACCTGCACTCACGCCGGCGATTCCGGTTGCCAAGACAAGCCCCGTTCCGACACCCGAGTCGAACTCTTAAGAACGCGGTCTTCCAAGTGATCGAAAGTGTGATGTGAAATTTAGGTAACCAAAGTCAGACTTGCTCAAAATCGCCATCGACGAAGAAAACGAAGCCGCGCAAAAACAGGCAGTGCAAACATTGAGCTGAGGGTACTTATAAAGTAGTTACAATCTCACACCTCGTGAGCACCACGAAATATCCAACCTCGCCGATTGATGAGAAGGTATCGACAACGAATCGCTGAATTCGGCCGCCAGCGTGGACTTAATAGAAGCTACTGGCCGAACGTGGCTCGACCAGGGAACGGCAATGAGCATCGATACGACCGAAACAAGCCGACCCTACAGGACAACCACTTCGCTCCTGGGAAAGTTCCACTAGCGGCAGGTCGACTAACTTGGCAGGAAGCGGCCCCTTATTACACCGCGCCTCCTCGCGAGTGCAGAACGATCGAGCCACCTGCCACTCAAGATGGTTGAGGTCGTCGATTCGAAGGCTGGCGAATTCAGCAGTCAACTGCATCGCGCCTTCGACAGCTTTACGCAGCGACAGCAACGTCGCCGGTCGCGCCAGCTTACTTTCTGCATACGTTCGATATCCGGTAGCCCGCGCCGGATAGACCCGGCCAGTGCGCATGTAGAGCCTAATTATGTGGTAGTCAACGGCAGGTGCCAGCAGTTCCGGATCTTTTGGTGTGATCAGCTCGCTGCGAGCCAACTGTTGAACTAGAATACGCGCCTTCTTCCTAAGCGGATCCTCGGCGTACGGCCCCAACGAGTCAAGAAATTCATAGAAGCCGCCCGGCCCGCCAAGAAATACCGGGGTCGCCATGACGCCATGCAGATAATCGCGCACGGCTCGCTCTCGAGCTGAAACACCCAAGAGATTCAAGATCCGACTCCTTTCCCCGAGATGCACTCGCGATTCTAAGCCGGCTCCAAGTAATCCCCAGGTCAGGTCGCGATCCAAATCAGCCAAGTAACTCGGATCGAGCTTGCCCGGCTCAGAACGCGCAATCTTCATTACATGACCGTGAAGACGATCCCAGTTCGTCTGATGACAGACGGCAACAAAAACTATCTCCGCCCAGACAGCGAGAGCTACATCAAATTCTCGCAACGGATGCCGCACCATCGGAGGCTTTGCGCTCTTCAATTCACCAGCCACGGCATAGCACCGAAGTCGATCTATCCGCCATGTTCCACGGTCAGCTGATGACATGACCCAGTACCCGCGCCTTCTCATCAAGATACTCACGCATTAATTCATTCTTTACCACAACAAGCCTTCGCGTACCGATTACATTGACACCGTTCTCGCGAATCAAAGAGGCCTTTGTCGGATTATTAGTCAACAAGACTACGGGCCGATCATCAATCAGATACCGCAAAACCTGCGAAGCTTCCGCATAGTCACGCGGATCACTCTCGATGCCCAATCGACTGAAAGCCGCAGCAGTGTCAACCCCCTGCGACTGCTGGATTGAAATCGCCTCCAGCTTGGCACGCAGGCCCGCGCCCCGCCCCTCTTCCAGCAGATAAACGACAAAACCACCTTCCATAGCGACAAGTTCAATCGCTGCGTCTAATTGACCTTTACAATCACAGTCCACCGCACCGAAAGATTCACTTAATATGCAAGAACTTTGAACGCGAACAATTACTGGAACCACTTCAGGAGCCCCACTAACTCGGACGACAACACCTTCAAGAAGACCAGCCTCGACGTGTCGGACATTTAGCGTCCGCCCATCGGACTCCACAACAATTTCTTTGCCGACCGAAAAATTAGGCATTCCAACTCCGCGCGTAATTCAAAACTGCATCGCAGAAGCAGGAATAAAGGCGTCTTTTTGAAACTCCTCGACATACCTCGACGGCCATTCTATGCCCAACTTTCCATACTCGGCGGCAGCTCTCCGTATTTCCACAAAGTTGAACCTCGTTGGAGACGAAAGATATGATATCACAGCATCAGAAAGTCGCCAGTGAAGATACTCAAGTGGGTGCATCGATTCTTTTTCATGAAGAATTCGCCGAATGGCGCCGAGCGCAACTTCAGATTGCGCAAGATTACCCTGAAGAAGATACGCATCAGACTTACCCAATGTTGCCCATATCAGTAAGTCTACGTCGCCGATCTTGGTGGCAATTTCGGCGGCGGAACTATACTCGGACAAGGACTCTTCCACATTTGATCCGTGCCTAAATACTTCACCTAAAGCTAAATGGGCGCTACCTATTGCGCCAATGGCCCCGCAGTCCGTCGCCAGATCCAGAGCTTCACGAGCCGCATCCACAGCCGGAGCAGTACGTACTGCTTTTGCGCCAGACCGGGCAAGAGCTCGCAGACAAGATGCCAGGAGCAGCTTCGACACACGCTGACTTCGCGCACGATCGACAAGTTCGGCCGCGTGTGTCACCGCTTCAACATAACTGCCAAGATCGCGAAGGATAGTGTTTTCCTCTTTTGCGACAGCAATTTGTCCCCCCAGATCATCTGTCCGCATGAAGTTATCTGCAGCTAGCCTGAGCTGAACTCTACACTCGAAATAGGAGTTAAGTCGAAGCAGCAGCCGTGCGCGCACGAGATAAAGGCGGCCCATGTCATCTTCTGCATACTCATTGTCACTAGCCGGTGACAGCAAACTAAGCCCTTCACGATAATATCCCGTGCTGTGCATCACTTCAGCTAAACCGAGCCGAGCTATGGCACGAAACCGCAAATCGTCACTGATCGAACCTCCGCGCAAGCAGCGCTCATACAAATCGATTGCCGGAACATAGGCCGACTGCGCTATAAGCTCATTGGCAACCGAGAGGGCATTACTGGTGAATATCTCGTATTGCGAAGCTTCGTCCGCGAGAACAGTCATCTCATATCGATGCAGGATTGTTTTGGCAGCACCGATCGATCCCATTGCTTCAAGCAGAAGACTCGCTGATTCGCGTCTAATTGCAGGCGGCAACGAGCGAACCACTTGAAACTTCGTCACATCGTGCACAAAATGAAATTTATCAAGGTCTTCGACCGTAGATTCAAGAAAGTTCGCTCGCATCAATTCTTCGAGAGTATCGTAAGCTTCGCCAGATGACGAAACTCCCATTAGTCGCCGAGCAAAATTTATGTCAAAGCCCTCATTGACGGGGAGCATCGAGACGATTCGAATTAATCTTCGAGCCGAGGTACTTAGTTCCCTAATGCGTTTTTCATAGTATGGACCCAAGCGATCCCATATAGTATAGTCAGCAGCATCACTTGAATTTCCTTCAACCCATTCTCGCAAAAGCAATGGCCGACCTTGGCAGTTTCTTACCACAGTCTGCAGCGCCGAGAACGACCGAACACTAATATTCCAAGATCGACACCATTCTTGCAAGGCAAAAGCATCCAGCGGACTCAAATGAACTTGGTGCGCGCCCATGTATGACAGACGCGGCCAGATCCGCTCAAGCAGACCGATGCCTTCGGGTATCTCATCGTTGACCGCCATGCACAATCGCCACCTAGGCGGCAATTGATCAGAAATTGCCATCACCGCATCTTCGACTCCCGACGATGCCGACTCAAACTTGTCGACAATAATCACGCCGCCGACCCCGCTATCATCAAGTGCCCCTAAGAGCGTGGAAAAACCGGCGAGCATATCATTCGAGCCAGCTTCTCTTAGTCGGTCTACTCCAATGAAATGAGTGTTCTTCGCAATTTCATCGGAAATCGATTTTGCTAGCGTCTCGGCAATTTTCTTGGTTTTAGGAAATAAGGCGCCGACAGCATCGAACAGCGCCGCAGTAGCTAGCGACCATGCATGGTCTCGCGTGCCGCGCACGAGAGCACTTGAGACGTCTCGAATCCTGGGGCCACGCAAGCGAGTAGACTCCAAAATCTGCGAGGTTAGAAGCTGAAGAAAATGACCAACAGAGTGCGCCGATGACTCTACCGTGTACTTAACCATGATCGCCTTGGTCGGCGAAGAAAGCGCAAGAGGAAGAGACCGCAGAAACTCGGATTTTCCGATACCAGAAGGACCGACGATGATCACCTTTGCGGCGTCCCGTCCAAGCAAGTCAGCCGCGACCCGTAACTCTGTGTCACGACCATAGAGAGTAAGCTTCTTCGACAACGGCCGACCTATCGTCTAGAAGGCTACTACTTTACCACGAAGCTTCACCACGCGGCTCGACTGCATGGTTGCCCGTGGGTCACCGAAGCCTACGCAGCCCAGGTCGCAGGACATTGGCTTCCACGCTATGCCGCAGGCACCCGTACCTAAATCGATTCACCTGCCGTTTTCTACTTCGTCCCGACACCCTTGGAGGTGGCAACCCAGCTGACCGGGCAACCCGGCACCAGCGGTCGTCCGCAAGGAGACAGCGTCTGCTCCTGCCTCGGTGCTGACGTTGGGAGTCATGCGTCCGGAGGTTCCGGCTGGTTGCCCTCCTCTGCCAGCGGCCTGCACTGATTGCGGCAGGGGAGTCCTGGCCCCCTACGGACTGACACGGACGTTGAGCTCGTCGACCCGATCCCGCCACACTCAGCTGAGTAGCGACCTGATGGTCGCGAGTCAGCGTCCGACCGCCGGTATGCTCGTACTCGAGGATCTAGGGCGTGTCCTGGGGATCTTCATCGGAGGTGGAGGACGATGCAGGCGAGGATGATTTCGGCGCGGTGGTAGGCGGCTCGTTTGGCGAACCGTGTTGCCAGGCCACGGAACTGTTTGAGCCGGTTGAAGCATCGCTCGACCACGTTGCGGAGCTTGTAGAGGTCGGGGTCGAAAGCCGGTGGCCTGCCACCCGCGCTGCCCTTGGCTTTGCGGCGGGCGATCTGGTCGGCGCGTTCGGGAATGGTGGCCTTGATCCCGCGCTCCCGCAGCGCTTTCCGGGTGCTCGGGTGGGTGTAAGCCTTGTCGGCCAGCACCCGCCCGACCCGTATTTTCTGTCCGTCCACCTCGATGTCCCGGATGTCATCCAGCAGCGGCAGCAGCTGCGGGTTGTCCCCGGCCTGCCCCGGCGTGAGGATCACCGCCAACGGCAGCCCCGCGGCGTCGACGGCCAGGTGAAGCTTGGTCGTCAGTCCGCCTCGGGAGCGTCCGAGGCATTCGCCGTCGACGGCGAGGTCTTCGACCCAGTCCGCGCAGCCCCTTTTTTCCGGGCGCCGGCCGCGTGCTGATGCGCCCGGACACTCGTGGAATCGACACTGATCACAAACTCGACGTTCTCCTCCAGTGACCCGAGGGAGTCGTCTTTGACGATCACGTGTTCCAGGATCCGGTCCCACGTCCCGTCCGCGGTCCACTTCCGCAACCGCTCATGCGCGGTCTTCCACGGCCCATAGCGTTCCGGCAGATCACGCCACGGCGCACCCGTCCGCTCATGCCACAAGATCGCGTTGATCACCTGCCGGTGACTACGCCACCGCCCACCCCTGCGACCTGTCTCCACAGGCAGCAACGGCGCAATCGCTGCCCAAGCCCTATCCGTCAGCTCACCACGACCCACCACCATCCATCATCTGCACATGATCATGGAAAAGATCCGCAGGACACGCCCTAGAAAGCCGAGCGCCGTGTTGTCATTCGTTCAAAACTCTGTTCTCAAATGTCAAGAAGAGTGACCAGACCCTAGGACTAGACCCCGTCAGGCTCGGTGTTGAACGCGCGCAGCGCTCGGAGTTCATCCGCTTTCCGAACGCGCCGGCGTGCCCTGGGGAACAGCATTCAATAACCGTGGAGCGACCGTTCAGAGAATCCTTGCGGGATTACACGTCACAGCTGGTACAAGTTAATCTCCGAGGCGGGCGTTGTTCAGTGCTTTCTTCTGACTGGCCGCTGCTGCCTCACCGCTCCGGCCACGAGCGTCGGTGACGCCTGACCTTGAACAGGGCCGCTGCAGATGCGGAGCAGGAGCGGCACGTCGGGCGTCAACACGTTCGCGAGCGCCACGCGTTGCCTCACCGCGAGGCAGATCAGCCCGAGCGCTGTCTGATCAAGCCCGAAACCGTCTGTCAGGCAAAGGCGCCGGTCGTCGATAGCGAGCCTCACGTCGCCCAAGCTGCTGGATGCGTGTGGTTATTATGCAAGTTGCTCTACCGTCACCCGCGGCGCCAGCGCCGCCAGGAAGTCGGCCGCGTCGAAGGCCTCGCCCGCGGAGACGACGCCGGTCGCCTTGGTCCGGCCGTCGAGCACGCGCTGGACGGCCTCCACCACCAGCGGGGCCGTGATCGCGTAGATGTCCTGCCCCCGCGCGACGATCCGCCGTTCTTCGCCGCCGGCCCGCACGACGACGTCGACCACGAACTCCTGCGAAGAAGGGCCGTCGGCGGGAGGCGCGGGCGTCTCGGGCGTCACGACCTCACGGGCCGCGTTCACGGTCATGTACGTGGTCACTTCGGGAATGGCGAGATGGCTCGGGACGGTGACGACGTCGGCCATCGTGAACTCACCGAGCACGGCTCGGGTCCCGAGCGGGGCAGGGAAGTCCCAGTCCAGCTCCGGCAGCGCGTCGTCACGGTGCTCGATCCGGCCGCCGGAGAACCGGATCCGCTTCCCGTCCCGCCGCTCCCGCGAGACCCTGCCCGCCGCGCGAGTCCCCTCCGTCGGATGCCAGCTGCTCAGCCCGTACGCGACGTGCGCTTCGTCGGCGGACGTCCAGTCCCCCATCGCGGCGGTGACCATCAGATCCCCGAGGCCACCGAAGAACGCCATCGCCGGGATCACCGTCGCTCCCGAGGCGCGATCGCCGAACCGCGCGAAGGTGTCGATGTTCGCTTCGAGCTCCGCGGCCACGTCCAGGTACGGGATGCCCGCCCGCAGCGCCGCTTCGATCACCGGAGCGGCGGTGTCGGCGAAGGGCCCGGCGGCGTTGATCACCGCGTCCGCGCCGGCGAACGCGCGGTCGAGCGAAGCCGGGTCGTCGACCGACGCCTGCCGCACGTCGAGATCGGGCCAAGGCAGGCCGCGCAGTCTCGCCTCGTCGCGCCCTACGGCCAGCACACCGAATCCGCGTTCGCGCAACTCCGCCACCACGAACCTCCCGGTGTGCCCGTAAGCCCCGAACACCGCGACGTCGTTGGTCCCCATGGTCTCTCCTGTCCTCGGCCGATCCACTGTGGACCATCCTGTCGGCGGATCGCGGCACTCGACAGTGTCCGGAACGCCATCATGCGTACACTTTCGGACATGAACACGGTCGCCCTCGCCGCCACGGACGGGATGTTGCAGTTCGAGCTGTCCATCGCCCACGAGGTCTTCGACACCGGCCTGTACGAATTCGGCGTCTACGGCACGGAGCCGGTGCGGGTCGGCCGGTTCCTGCTCGAACCGGAGCACGGGCTCGACGAGCTGAAGCGCGCCGGCACCGTCATCGTCCCCGGCTGGGCCGACATCGACGTCGATCCGCCGCCGGAGCTGGTCGCCGCCGTGCGCGCCGCCCACGAAGCGGGCGCGAGGGTGGCTTCCCTGTGCACGGGCGCGTTCGTGCTGGCGGCCGCCGGACTGCTGGACGGCCGCCGGGCGACGACGCACTGGGCGCACACCGACGTCCTCGCCGCCCGGTTTCCCTCGGTGGAGGTCGATCCGGACGTCCTCTACGTGGACAACGGCCGCGTGCTCACCTCGGCGGGCAAGGCCGCCGCGATGGACCTGTGCCTGCATCTGGTCCGGTCCGACCACGGTTCGGCGGTCGCGAACACCATCGCCCGCCGCCTGGTCGTCCCGCCGCACCGCGCGGGCGGGCAGGCCCAATTCGTCACCGCCCCGGTTCCCGACCAGGACGACCATCCGCTCGGCGGGCTGCTTCCCTGGATCACCGAACGGCTCGACCGGCCGCTGACCGTCGAGGACCTCGCCCGCCACGCGAACATGAGTTCACGCAACCTGGCCCGGCACTTCCGGTCGGCCACCGGGACGACGCCGTTGCGCTGGCTGCTGAACCAGCGCATCCGCCGCGCGCAGGAACTCCTGGAGCGGACCGACGACAGCGTCGACCTGATCGCCGAGGCCACCGGGATGGGCACCGCCGCCACATTGCGGCGGCACTTCAACCGCACGGTCGGCGTGCCGCCGGACAGCTACCGCCGCACCTTCCGCGCGGCCGCCGAGAGGTGAGGCCAGGCGGCGGGCCGCGTGTCGCGAAAGCCACTTTCGCGACGTGTGATGTCCCGAAAGTGGCTTTCGCGACACGGTCGGCTACCCACCGCGACCCGACACCCCTCAAGCGCGCAGCCGTGCCGTGATCAGGTCCGCGACGGCCGCCATCCCGGCCTCGTTGGGGTGGTACGGCACGCGTCCGGGCGCGGCCGCGTACCGCTCCATCCACGGAACGGCGGCACAGGCGTCGTGGTCCGCGCTGACCGCGGCCGCCGGGATCAGGGCGGCCCGTTCGGCACGGGCCGCCCGGCGGGTCGCCGCCGCGAGCCGGTCCGCGACCTCGCGTTCGAAGGCCAACTGCTCCGAGGTGAGCGGAACGCCGTCGCAGGCGGGCGCGGTGCGCGGCACGATCGTCAGATAGTCGACGACCAGCACTCGCGCCCGCGGCGCGCGCTGATGGACCGCCGCGATGACGGCGCCGATCTTCTCGTGCACCGTGGTCAGCGCCGCGCGGACGGCGTCGCGGTCGACCTGTCCGCAGTTCGCGCCAGCGGTGTTCTGGCAGCCGTAGGTGAACAGGCTCCCGACGTAGCCGACGTCGTTGCCGCCGATGGTGACGGTCACGAGGCGGGTGTCTCTTGTGACGGCTTCGATCTGCGGCGGCTGCCCGGCCTGTCCGGCGGTGAGGATGTTCGCCGTGGTCGCTCCGCTGCACGTGACGTCCGTGAGGGCGAATCCGCGTTCCCCGGCCACGAGACTCGCGTAGTTCTTCGTCGAACGTCCGCACGCCGCCGGGGTTCCGGGCTGCTGCGGCGCGATTCCTGGCCCCGCGGCGAAGGAACTGCCCATGGCGACGTAGCGGGCGGCACCGGCGGCTTGGCCGGGCGGCGTGACCAGGAGGCCGAGCGTGATCGCGGCGAGCACCGCGACGGACATCCGTTTGACCATGTCGAACCCCTTATCCCAGGAAGGTGACCGGTTCCGGTCCCGCGATGCCGTCGATGACACCGAGGGCGAGCAGATCTTCGGGCCGTGGCTTCAGCGCGTCGGCGAGCGCGGGGATCTCTTCAGGGTCCCGTTTGAGGATCCCGGCCGCCAGTTCCGGGGCGATGACGGAGAAGCAGGCGTCCGGGGTGAGCCAGATCCGGTCCGCCGAGCAGAGGGCGAGCGCGCCACCCGACCCTCCTTCCCCGATCACCAGGGTCGTGATCGGCACCTTCGCCGCCGCGATCGTGCCGAACAGTTCGGCGATCGCGTTCCCGGCCCCGGCCGTCTCCGCGGCCGGACCGGCGGCCGCGCCCGGGGTGTCGACGAGGGTGAGCACCGGCAGCCCCAGCCGGTCGGCGAGGCGGATCAGCCGGGTCGCCGTCCGGAAACCGCCGGGCGTGGTCGCGGTCCCGGTCTGCGCCGCGAAGGCGATCGGCCGCCCTCCCCTGCTTCCGAGTCCACAGAGGACACCGTCGTCGGCGCCGCCCCGGAGGGTGACGCGGGTGTCGAAGTAGTCGTCGAGGTAGGCGCCCGCGCGGGGCCGGTCCGCCGACCGGGCGCGAAGAACGGCCTGCCAGCCGTCCGGGGCGGGATCGAGGGCGCCGAGCGCGCGGGGCAACTCCGCCGGGCGGTTCCGGGAAGCACCGGTCAGGAGACCGAGCCACACCTCCAGCCGGTCGGCGATCGCTTCCTCGGCCACGAGTTCGTCGACATATCCGGCCGCGTACTGGTTTTCCGCCGTGTACGCGGGGTCGTCGGCGTATCGCTCCGGCCGCACCCGGCGTCCGGCGAACCCCACTTGAGCGCCGGGGACCGCGAGTACGACATCGGCGTCGGCGCCGAGGGACGCCCACACCCCGCCGGTGGTGGGGTGTCGCGCGACGGTGATGTGCGGCAACCGCTCTTCACGCAGCAGTGCCAGACCGCGCGCGATCCGCTGCAGTTGCCGCAGCGCGGGAACGCCTTCCTGCATCCGGGTGCCGCCGGTGGACAGCAGCGAGACGACGGGCAACCGGTGCGAGCGCGCCTCGTCGAGCGCCCGCTCGATCAGCGCGCCGGTGCCGGTCCCGACCGAACCGCCGAGGAAGCCGAACTCGAAGCGGAGCACCACGACCTCGTGGCCGCCGATCTTCGCGCGCTCCCAGACCACCGACTCGTCCGTGCCCGTGCGTTCCCTTGCGCGGGCGAGGGAAGCGGCGTAGCCCGCCCAGCCCAGCGGGTCAGTCATGGAGAGCCCGCTTGAGGACCTTGCCCATCTCGTTGCGGGGCAACGCTTCCAGGTATCGCACCACCCGCGGCCGCTTGTGCGGGGAGAGCAGTCCGGCGACGTGGTCGGCGAGTTCCTCAGCCGTCGGTTCGGCCCCGGCCGGGACGATCCAGGCCACGATGCGCTCGCCGAGGTCGTCGTCCGGCTCCCCGGTGACGGCCGCCTCCGCGACCCTGGGATGTTCCAGGAGCGCGTTCTCGATCTCGCCCGCGCCGATCTTGTATCCGCCGCTCTTGATCAGATCGGTGGCGCGGCGGCCCACGATCCGCACGTAACCGTCCGGATCGCGCACCGCCATGTCGCCCGTCTTGAACCAGCCGTCCCGCATCGCGGCTTCCGTGGCGTCCGGCCGGTTCAGGTAACCGAGGAACAGGTTCGGGCCGCGAACCTCGATCTCGCCGACGGACTCGCCGGCGAGCGGTTCTCCGGCGTCGTCGACCAGCCGCAGCTCGACGCCGGGCACCGGCGGGCCGACCGCACCGGGCCGCCGGTCCCCGGTGGCCCGGACACCGCAGTTCATCAGTGTTTCGGTCATGCCATAACGTTCGACGACCCGCTGCCCGGTCGCGGCGGCGATCCGCTCGTGGTCGGCCGCGGGCAGCGCCGCCGAACCCGAAACCAGCAGCCGCGCCGCGCCCACTCCGGCGGCCAGCGCGGGATCGGCCTCGCAGTCGGCCGCGAGCCGGTGGTACATCGTCGGGACACCGAAGAGCATCGTGCCCGCACCGGCGAGTTCCTTCGCGGCCGCTTCGGTCGAGAACCGGCCGAGGTGGTGCAGCGAACCGCCGCGCCGCAGCGGGCCGACCACGCCCAGGATCAGGCCGTGCACGTGGAACAGCGGAAGGGCGTGCACGAGGACGTCGGCGCCGGTCCAGTCCCAGATCTCGGCGAGCGCGTCGAGATTCGACGCCACCGCCCGGCGCGGAAGGAGGACTCCCTTCGGCGGTCCGGTGGTGCCCGAGGTGTAGATGACGAACGCCGGGCTCTCGGGATCCGGTTCCTCGCCTTGCCAGGGCGCGCCCGAGATGTCCAGCTCGACCGGAACCCGCGGCAGCACATCGAGTTCCGGCGGCAACTCCGCGTCCGGTGCGGCCAGCACCAGGTCCGGCACGCTGTCGGCGACGATATGCGCCAGTTCGCGGGAACCGGCCTTCGGATTGATCGGCACCACCGGGACTCCGGCGGTCAGCGCGGCGACGATCGCGACACAGGTCCGCAGCGTCGGCGTCGCCCACACCGCGACCCGCGTACGGCCGGCCAGCGTGGCGGCGAGTGGGCCCGCGACGGACGCGAGTTCGCCGTAGGTCAGGGATTCGGCCCCGAACCGCAGGGCGACCCGGTCACTCTTCCCGGCAACCAGCATGGATCTCCTCCTCAGCCCCAGTCGGGCACGACGAACACGAGCCAGGCGATCAGCGGCACGATGGCCACCACGAGCGCCCCGTAGACCAGAAGTTGTTTGAAGAATTTGTCGCGATCGACGTCCTTCGCGTTGGCGAGGACGAGCGCGCCGTTGGTGGAGAAGGGACTGACGTCCACCATCGTCGCCGAGACCGCGAGGGCGGCGATCATGCCGACCGGCCCGATCGTGCCCTGCGCCAGGAACGGCACGGCGAGCGGGATGAGCGCGCCCATCAGCCCGACCGACGACGCGAAGGCGGAGACGACACCGCCGATGTAGCAGAGCAGCAGCGCCGCGAGCAGCGGGATCCCGACGGTGGTGACCGCGTTGCCGACGTAGTCGATGGTGCCGATCTCCTTCAGCACCGCCACGTAGGTCAGCACACCGCAGATCAGCAGCACGGTCGGCCAGGTGATCTCGGAGACGGCGGAACGGCTGGTCTTGGGCCACGCGACGCTCAGCAGGACGGCGACGGTGATGGCGGTCAGGCCCGGGTCGAGGTCGAACACGAGGGTGCCGGCCACGAGCGCGACCAGACCGATCAGCGTCACGATTTTGGGGCCGTCCAAGGGAATGCGCTGTTCGTGCGGCAGCGGCTCCTCGTCGGTCTCCACTCCCCCGGTGCCCGCCGCCACGAGCCGGCGGCGCCGGAGCTTGGTCCCGCCGAGGACGACGAAAAGGACACCCGCGATGGCGAGGTTCATGCCGAGGCTCGCGAAGAACAGCACCACGGGGCTGCCCGCGATGTGGTTGCGTTCGACGATCCCGTTGACGATCGAGCCGTAGACGCTGATCGGCGAGAATCCGCCGCCCTGCGCACCGTGCACCACCATCGCGCCCATGAGCAGCGGGCTGATCCTGTAGCGGGCGGCGAAACCGAGCGCGATCGGCGCGACGATCGCGCAGGCCGCCGGGCTCACCGCGCCGATCGCGGTCAGCGCGCCGGTGATCACGAACATCACCCACGGGATGAGCGCAATCCGGCCGCCGACCAGCCGGACGGCAGCGGCGACCAGCCAGTCGGTGGTGCCGTTGGCCCTGGCGATGGCGAACAGATAGGTGACGCCCACCAGCACCACGAAGATGTCGCCGGGGAAGCCGGCGAAGATGCCGTCGGTGTCCAGGCCACCGGCGAGGGTGCCGACGAGGAACGCGCCGGCGAAGGCGAGCGCCCCCATGTTGATCGAGCGGGTCGTGGCGAGGACGAAGATCACCACGAGGACGAGGATCGAGATCAGCTGGGCGGACATGACCGTCCTCCTTGACGGCGGGAGCCCCTTGGCGAGTGGCCGAGTGGACTAGTGGCTGAGCCACTTTCCCTGTGACGACGACCACCTGTCAACCCATGAGTGGTAAATTGGCTGAGCCACTTGCCCAGTCGAGGGAGGGACAGTGCCGGAGGCGTTGAGCCGGTTGAACCGGGCGAAGCTCTACGAGCAGGTCGTCGAGCGGATCAAGGCGCACGTCGAGGAGTCCGGCCTGCACGCGGGCGACAAACTCCCCAGCGAACGCGATCTCGCGGAGCGGCTCGGGGTGAGCCGCGCGTCGATCAAGCAGGCGATCGTCGTGCTCGAGGTGCAAGGCTTGCTCGAGTCCCGGCACGGCGGGGGCACCTACCTGCGGAACGATCACCTCGACGTCGAACCGGTCGACGAGCTCGTCGCCCGCCGCCGCAGGCTGCCGGAAGTGCTCGAAGCCCGCGAGGCGATGGAGACCAAGCTCGCGGAACTGGCCGCGTCGCGACGATCCGACGCGGATCTCGCCGCCATCGACGCGGCACTGGAGTACATGAAGACCGAGATCGAGGAAGGCGGACACGGCGCCGAAGGCGATCGCCGGTTCCACGAAGCGATCACCGCCGCCGCGAACAACGCGCTCCTCGCGGAGTTCATGCGCTCGATCGACACGCAGATCGCGGAAAGCCGCAACGAGTCCTTGCGGCAGCCCGGCAGGCCGTGGCGCTCACTGAGCCAGCATCACAACATCGCCGAGGCCATCCGGAACGGCGACCCGAAGGCGGCCGCGAACGCGATGCGGCGGCATGTCCAGACCGTCAGCAAGGTCCGGTTGCTGACCTGGGACCCGCAGGCCTAGCGTTTCAGCAAGCCGTTCGCGGCGATCCCGGTCGCCGCGGCGAGCAGGGCACGCAGCTGCTTCTCGTCGCGGCGCAAGGCATCCGGCCGCCAGCCGAGGCTGATGATCCCGTTCCACGCCGCCCACAGCACGGTGGCGGCCACCTCCGGGTCGACGTCCCGCAGTTCGCCGGCCTCCACCCCTTCACGCAGGGCGCGCACCAGCCGAGCGTTCTGCTCGGCGACCGACCGGGCGAGCCGTTCCGCGAGTTCGTGGCCCGCCGCGTACCCACCGGGCTCACGAGGGAAGGCCAGCATCCGGAAGTAGTCGGGGTTGGCCAGATAGAACGCCAAATACTCGTCGGCGGCGGCGTAGATCTGCTCGATCGGCTTGCGGCCGGGCACATAGGCGCGGTCCATGTACTCGCGATCCACCTGGAGGGCGCGCTCGACTACCACCGCGTGCAGGCCCGCCTTCGAGCCGAAGTGGTTGTAGAGCGAGCCGACGGAGACCCTCGCCCGCTCGGCGATCTCCTCGACCGTGACCTCGTCTGCCGGACGTTCCCGAAAGACCTCGTCGGCGGCGCGCAGGAGCGCGGCTACGGTCCGTTCCTTACGCGGGTCCACACAGGAAGCTTAGCGGTTCTTGTAATCGTTGCAAGAACCACGCTACAGTTCTTGCAACGATTACAAGAACTCTCCGGGAAAGGCGGCGGGCATGACGAACTGGGCGGGCACCGGCTGGCGGGATCCCCGGCTCGGCGCCGCGAAGGAGGCCGAACTCCCCTCGGGAACCTTGCGCTATCACGAGAGCGGAACCGGGCCGACGCTCGTCTTCGTCCACGGCTATCTGGTCAACGCGAACCTCTGGCGCGCGCTCGTCCCGCTGCTCTCCCCCGCTTTCCGTTGTGTCACCCCGGATTGGCCGCTCGGCGCTCATCTGGTCCCGATGCCCCGCGACACCGACCTGACCCCGCCCGGGATGGCCGCCGTGATCGCGCAGTTCCTCGACGCGCTCGACCTGACCGACGTCACGCTGATCGGCAACGATTCCGGCGGCGCCTACAGCCAGATCGCCGCCACTACCTACCCCGACCGCATCGCGCGCCTGGTGCTCAACAGCTGCGAAACCCCCGAATGCTCCTGGCCGCCCGACCCCGGCGGTTTCGGGCTCCTCAAGGCGACCGCCGTCCACCCGGCGACCTACCGGGCGCTCTATCAGGCGTTGCGGATCCGCCGCACCTGGCGCTGGCGCAACACCTACGGGTGGCTCGCCAAGTACCCCGTCGACGCGCGGGCCATGGAGAGCTACATCGGCCCGGTCCTGACCGATCCGGCGATCCGCCACGACGGCCGCAAGGCCATCGGCAGCGTGTCCGCGCGATACAGCCGCGAGGCGGCCGCCCGCCTCGACATCGAGTTCGGCAAACCGATCCTGCTCGCCTGGGCCGCCGAGGATCGCGTGTTCCCGCTCGCCCACGCGCGGCGGTTCGCCGAACGGCTGGACGCGCCGCTGAAGACCATCCCCGACAGTTATGCGTACACGGCCGAGGACCAGCCGGCGAAGACCGCCGCCGTGATCACCGAATGGGCACGCCGGCTTACGGGATGAGCACCGCGTCGGCCGGGGTGGTCGTGAGTGGTAAGTGTCGTTCTAACGACATGTCCTGTTTCAGGACTTCGTGAACAGATGTGTTTCAGGACTTCGTGAACGGTTTCTGGTTGGTGAGACGTTGGTAGCGTACTGAGCGGTTGAGTGTGAGCTGGTGGGTGACCGTGTCGCCGATCATGATGGTGATGCGGTCGCCTTGCCAGAACACGGTCGCGGTGTGGCCTGCCCAGCGTCGGCCGAGGACGATGGAGCAGCCGGAGAACGCGATGACGCCGGTGGCGGATATCGGCCGCTGGGTGGTGCCGCTGGGGGCTTGCCGGTTGGTGGATGGCGCGGTTTTGGGGCTGGCGTCGTAGCGTTGCTGCGGGGTCTGGCCGTCGAGGCTCTGGTGCCGTCGCTGGGTGTTGTAGGTGTGCCGGTATTGGTCGAGAAGGTGTTGCAGGGCAACGAGGTTCTCGGCTGGGGGTCGTGCGGCGAGCCACTTTTGCAGGGTTTGGTGGACGCGTTCGTTCTTCCCGCAGGTCTGCGGGTGATAGACCGAGGAGGCGATCGTGGTGACACCCTCTCCGGCGAGGTGGCGTTCCAGCTCGACCATGAGGCCACGGTGCTTGCCGGAGAAAGCCAAGCCGTTGTCGGAGAGCACTTTCACCGGTACTCCGTAGCCGGCGAAGGCCTGCTGCAACGCCGCCCAGGTGTCAGCACTGTTCTCGCTGGCCGCGGCGTAGGTGCCGACGTCGAGGCGGGAATGGTCGTCGAGGATCTGGATGATGCAGACCTTCTGCCCATCGGCCAGGTAGTACTCCATGCCATCGATCTGCCAGCACCCGTTGGGGTCGGCGTATTCGAACCGGCGCCTCGTGCGGGGCCTCTTTCGCGGCTCCGGGGTGATCTGGCCGCGATCACGCAGGATCCGGTAGATCGCCGACCGTGACGGCAACGGCTCGAACCCGGCGTCTTCCAGCCGCCAGTGGATCGAGATCGGCCCGTTGTCCCAGCCCTCGTCCTCGAGCTCTTTGCGGGCCCGCAGCACCGCCTCGGCCACTTCCGGCCCGAACGCGGTCGGATGGTGACGCGGAGCGGTGCTGCGGCGGATGAACCCATCCACGCCCTCGGCTTTGAACCGGGTCACATACTTGTGGAACACGCCCCGGGAGATGCCGCGGTCACGGCAGAACCCCGAAATGTTGATCTTCTCGCCCGCGGCGACCCGCGCAACCGCGGCGACGAACTCAGGATCCATCGAAAACCCTGTACTGCCCATCGCCGGATGATCACCACAAACACCCTGGTCATCACGCCGACAGGCCGGTCAGTGTTCACGATGTCCTGAAACATCAACTGTTCACGATGTCCTGAACTCAGACATGTCGTTCTAACGACACTTACCACTCACGACTGTCCTACGCAGACGATCAGGACACAGATGGTCCCGTAAGTCCCGACGAAGGCCTCTTACTGCGACAGGGCTTTGCCCAGCCGCCTCAGTCCTTCGGCGATCGTCTCCGGCGCGTGCGTGGCGAACGACAGCCGCAACGCCGACCTGTCCGGCTCACCCACCTGGAACGCCGAGCCGGGCACGAAAGCGACGTCCTGCCGCAGCGCCTCGGGCAGCAGCCGGTCGGTGTCCGCGCCGCCGGGAAGGGTGACCCAGACGAACATCCCGCCGTCCGGGTCCGTCCACGTCGTACCGGGCGGGGTGATCGCGGGCAGTTCGGCCAGCATCGCGTCACGCCGCATGCGGTACGTCTCGCACAGTTTTCGCAGGTGCGCGTCGAGATCCGCGACCGCCAGGTACTCGGCCGCGGCCGCCTGGTCGACGGTCGAGCTGTGCAGATCCGTCGCCTGCTTGAGGATCGTGACGCGGCGCAGCAGTTCCCTCGGCGCCCGGAACCAGCCCAGCCGCATCCCCGGCGCGATCACCTTCGAAAACGTGCCCAGATAGATCGTGCGCCCGGCGAGTTCCGGACGGGCCGACAGCGGTTCCTCGCGTTCGCCGCGATACCGGAGCTCGTGGTACGGATCGTCCTCGACGAGCCAGAACCCGTGACGAGCGATCACTTCCGCGAGCGCGCGGCGTCGCTCCGGGCCGATCGTGCGCCCGGAGGGATTCGAGAACGTCGGGACGAGATACAGCAATGCCGGCCGTTCCCTGGCCGCGATCTCGTCCAGCGCGGCGGGGTCGATCCCTTCCGCGTCACCGGGAACGGGCACGACGCGGGCCTCGGCGAGCTGGAAGCACTGCAGCGCCGACAGATACACCGGTTCTTCCACCAGCACGGTGGCGCCGGGGTCCAGCAACGCGGTGCTCAGCAGTTGCAGGCCCTGCTGCGAACCCGTGGTGATCAGCAGATCGTCCACAGTGGTCGTGACCCCGCGCGCGGTCAGCCGCCGCGCGAGCAGCTCGCGCAGCCGCGGATTCCCTTCGGTGGGCGAATACTGCAACGCGGACTTGTCGGCGAGTGCCCGGTCGAAGGCGGCGCGGAGGCCGTCCACGTCGAACAGTTCCGGCGCGGGCATGCCACCGGCGAACGAGATCACGCCGGGGCGGGCGGTGAGCGCGAGCAGGTCGCGCACGGGAGAACTGGTGACACCGTCCATACGACGGGCCAGGGGAAGAGACATGAAGGCTCCTCGGGAGAAACGTGCGGCTCCAGTGCAGCAGCCGGGGGTCTCCCGCGCGAGCAAGCAACTGCCGCCACGATAGCAGTTTCGCCTGCCCTAGGCTTGTGCCGTGCCTCTCGTGGAAATCACCTACGCGCCCCATCTTCCCGAAGCCAAGCTGCGCGAACTCGGCTCGGTTCTGCCGCATCTCGTGTCCGTCGCGGTGGAATGCCCCGAGGAGCCCTACGACGGCGACCTCCAGCCCGGCGACGTGGAACTGCGTTTCCGGACGCCGGGACCGTTCGACCGCTTCGGACTCGACCTCCTGGTGGAGGTCCGGTCCAAGTGGTTCCCGAGCCGAGCGGACAACCGGCAGGAGCGAGTGGACCTGCTGCGCACGAGCATCGAATCCGCGACCGGGATCGACGACGTCGGCGTGTACCTCTCGCTGCCCGTCGCGGCGTGGTCGCAATCGGACTAGCTCTCCCCGAACACGTGCCGCCGGACGAACGGGTTCCGGAACTTGCCGTCCGGGTCCAGTTCGACGGCGAGCGCCCGGAAATCGGGCAGCCTCGGGTAGGCCGCCGCGCGGTGGAAGAGCTTCCCCCAGTGCGGCCGGACGTCGAACGGTGCCAGGCGCTCCTCCATGACGGGCAGCAGTTCGCGGACCGCCTTCTCGTCCGGCAGCCAGGTGAAGTGCAGGGCCAGCCGGTCGCCGCCGTGGAACGGGCTGAGCCACAGTTCGTCCCCCGCGACCGTGCGGATCTCGGACGTGAGCAGGACGGGCGCCAGCCGGTGCCCGAGTTCGCGCATCGCTTCCATCGCCTCGACGGCGTGCCGGACGGGCACGAAGTACTCGGTCTGGAGTTCGTTGCCGATGCTGGGCGTGAAGTCCAGGCGGAAATGCGGGATCCGTTCGTGCCACGGCCCGGTGACGCCGAGCTGTGGCGTGCAGTTGCCCGCCGGGATGCCCGCCGCGTGAGCCGGATGCCGCGGCCCGTCCGCCGCCGTCGCACCGAAGAAGTCCCCTCCCGGCTGTCCCGGTCCTTTGACCCAGACCTGGTCGACCTCGTCGCGGGCCCAGTTCGTGAACAGGCTGACGCTGTAACCGGCGTCCTGGATCTCGTCGAAGTGCTCGTACACCGACTCCCAGGGCAGGCCGTCGAAGACGTCCTGGCGGAGGTCGAACGACGGCACGAGGTCGAGGGTCAGCCGGGTCACCACACCCAGCGCGCCGAGGCCGACGACCACGCCGTCGTGCCGGGAGAACGTCTTCAGCTCACCGTCGGCGGTCACCAGCTCCAAACCGGACACCGCCGACGCCAGGCTCTGGTTACGCCGCCCGGAGCCGTGGGTCGCCGTCGCGACGGTGCCCGCCACCGTGCAATGCGGCAGTGAAGCGAGGTTGGCCAGCGCGAACCCGGCCGCGTGCACCTGGACGGCGAGGTCGCCGTAGCGGGCCGCCGCGGGCACCGAGACCGTCGAGGACTCCGCGTCGAGGACGACGTCCGTTTCGAGCGCGGACAGATCGAGCTGGACACCACCCGGGCAATCCGCGATGTCGTTGAAACAGTGCCCGCTGCCGAGCGGCTTGACCGCGGGCGCTCCGGCCACGGCGTCCTGGAGCTGCTCGACGGTGCGGGGGCGGAAGATCCGTTCCGCGGTGAAGGTCTGATTTCCCGCCCAGTTCGTCTCGCGCACCAGGCCCAGACTACCCACGCTAGATTGCCGAGGTCGGCTTCACGCGGAGGAGGGTTCGCACTGACGGGCATTCCGGGCGAAATGGTGTCCATCGCGCTCTTGCTGGTGGTCCTGGCCTTCGCGGTGATCCGGCCACGGGGTCTTCCGGAAGCGGTCGCCGCCGTCCCCGCCGCGGCGATCGTCCTGGCGGCCGGAGCGATCTCGTTCTCCGACGCTCTCGAAGAGGTGACCAGGCTCGCCCCGGTCGTCGGCTTTCTCGCCGCGGTACTCGTCCTGGCCAAAATGTGCGACGACGAAGGACTGTTCCAAGCGGCCGGGACGCTCATGGCGCGGTTCAGCCGGGGACGGCCGCGACGGCTGCTGCCGGCGGTGTTCGCCGTCGCCGCGGCGGTCACCGTGGTGCTCAGCCTCGACGCCACCGTCGTCCTG
This sequence comes from Amycolatopsis sp. TNS106, assembly GCF_019330265.1. Lineage (NCBI taxonomy): Bacteria > Bacillati > Actinomycetota > Actinomycetes > Pseudonocardiales > Pseudonocardiaceae > Amycolatopsis > Amycolatopsis sp. TNS106. Next base: position 2,693,023 of record NZ_CP024972.1, read on the forward strand.
CTGACCCCGGTCGTGTTCGCCACCGCCGCGAGGATGGGCGCGCGGGCCAAACCGCACGCCTACGCCTGCACGCATCTGGCGAACTCGGCCTCGTTGCTGCTACCGGTGTCCAATCTGACCAATCTGCTCGCTGTCGCGGCGACCGGGATCTCGTTCCTGCGGTTCACCGCGCTGATGACCTTGCCCTGGCTCGCGGCGGTGCTCACCGAATACGTGGTGTTCCGCCGGTTCTTCGCCGCCGACCTGGCGGCCCGGCCCCGAGGCGGAAAAGCGGTCCCGGCCGGGAAGGTCCCGGCGTTCGTCCTCGTCGTGCTGATCCTGACGCTGGCCGGGTTCGTGATCACGTCCCTGGTGGACGTCAGCCCCGCGTGGGCCGCGTTCGCCGGAGCCGCCGTCCTGGCGTGCCGCGCCCTCGTGCGGAGGCGGACCTCGCCCGCCGCGATCGTACGGTCGGCGAGCCTCCCCTTCGTCGCTTTCGTGCTCGCGCTGGCGATCGTGGTCCGCGCCGTCGTCGACAACGGACTGGACGAGGCGCTCAGCCATCTGGTGCCGGCTTCCACCTCGTTCCTCGCCTTGCTCGGCGCCGCCGCGGTGGCGGCGGTCCTCGCCAACCTGATCAACAACCTGCCCGCCGTGCTCGTGCTGCTGCCGCTCGCCGCCGCCGGTGGGACACCGGTGGTGCTGGCCGTGCTGATCGGGGTCAACCTCGGGCCGAACCTGACCTACGTCGGTTCGCTGGCGACGCTGTTGTGGCGGCGGATCCTGCACCGGCACGACACCCGCCCGGAGCTGGGCGAGTTCACCCGGCTTGGGTTGCTCACCGTCCCCGCGTCCATCGTGCTCGCCGTCGGCGGGCTGTGGCTGGGGCTCGCCCTGACTTCCACTCAGTGAGAGAATGGGCGGATGCCCGGGAACCTGTCGACTCCCGGCGCCAGCGTCACATCGCGGGCGTTCGCGCTGCTCGGCGCCTTCGATGTCGACCATCGTGAGCTTTCGCTGACCGAACTCTCGCAGCGGGCCGGCCTGCCGCTGCCCACGGCGCACCGGCTCGCCCGCGAACTCGTGGGCCTGGGCGCGCTGGAGCGGCGCGAGGATCGGTACGCCGTCGGCAGGCGACTGTGGGACCTCGGGCTGCTCGTGCCCGTCCAGTTCGAACTGCGGCAGATCGCCGCGCCCTTCCTCCAGGATCTCTATGGCGCGACCGGCGCGACGGTGCATCTCGGCGAACGTGACGGCGACCAGGTGCTCTACCTCGACCGGCTCTCCGGGAACGCGTCCGTGCCGGTGGTCAGCCGGATCGGCGGCCGCCTGCCGTTGCACGCCACCGGGATCGGGAAGGTCCTGCTGGCCTGGGCACCGGAAGACGTTCAGCGGCGAGTGCTCGCCTCGCTGACCCGCGTGACGCCGTACACCATCACGCAGCCCGGCCGCCTGCGCGAACAGTTGCGCCGTGTCCGGCGAGAGGGCTACGCGCAGACCGTCGAGGAGATGAGCCGGGGCGCCTGCTCGGTCGCCGTCCCGATCCGGCCGTCGGGCGGCGACGTCGTCGCGGCGCTCGGCCTGGTCGTTCCCGATCTGAGCCGGGGCCGGGCCCGGCTGATCTCCGCGCTCCAGGTCGCGGCCGCCGGTATCGGCAGAAGCCTGAGGATTTCACTGAGTGGAAGCGACGGCTAGCGGTCCGGCCGCCGGGCGACCAGACTCCGGTCATGCGTACCCCAGTCGCCATTGTCGGCGCCGGCCCGGCCGGACTCCTCCTGTCGCATCTGCTCGATCTGGCGGGAGTCGAATCGGTCATCGTCGAGGCCCGCTCGCGCGAGTACGTCGAAGCCCGGATCCGGGCGGGCATCCTCGAACAGTCCACAGTGGACCTCCTTCGCGAGACCGGACTCGGCGAGCGGCTCGACCGCGAAGGCGACGAGCACCGCGGTATCTACCTGCAATGGCCCGAAGAACGGCACCACCTCGACTTCGTGGACCTGGTTGGCCGAAGCGTCACCGTGTACGGCCAGACCGAGGTGACGAAGGATCTCGGCAAGGCGCGAGCGGCGGCCGGGCAGCAGATCCATTACGAAGTCACCGACACCGCCGTACACGACATCGATACCGAGCGCCCCTGCGTGACTTTCACCGACGCGGACGGCGCACCACAGCGGCTGGACGCCGACGTCGTCGTCGGCTGCGACGGTTCCTTCGGCCCTTGCCGCACCGCGATCCCCGACGCCGCCAAGCAGACTTGGGAACGCACCTACCCGTACTCGTGGCTCGGCGTGCTCGCCGACGTCGCCCCGTCGACCGACGAACTCATCTACGCGTGGCATCCCGACGGTTTCGCCATGCATTCGATGCGCTCGGCGACCGTCAGCAGGCTCTATCTCCAGGTGCCCAACGGCACCGACATCGGCGGCTGGTCCGACGACCGGATCTGGGAAGCGCTCGCGGCCAGGCTCGGCCACGGCCGGCACGGCTGGACCCTCACGCCGGGGCCGATCACCGACAAGAGCGTGCTGCCCATGCGCAGTTTTGTGCAGCAGCCCATGCGGTACGGCCGCCTGTTCCTTGCCGGCGACGCCGCCCATATCGTGCCGCCCACCGGCGCGAAGGGGCTCAACCTCGCCGTCGCCGACGTCGCCCTCCTCGCCCCCGCACTGGCCGTTTTGGTGCGAGACAAGGACTTCGCGCTCGCCGACGCCTACTCCGACACCGCGCTGCGCCGGGTCTGGCGGTGTACGCACTTCTCATGGTGGATGACCACGATGCTGCACCAATCCGGCGACCCGTTCGACCGGCAGTTGCAGCTTTCGCAGCTGCGATGGCTGGCGCGGAGTGAGGCGGGGCGGGCTGGGCTGGCGGAGAACTACGCGGGTTTGCCCATCGGCTTCTGAGTTGCCAAGGACGGCTCTAACCGTCCTTACCACTCACGAGACAGCAGGTCTTCGACTCCCGCGAGGAAGGTTTCACAGATCGGCGCGGGGTCGGAAAGGCAGCCGGTGGCCATCGCGCCGTCCCGGAGCAGGACGAAGCGCCGGGCCGCGAGTTCGGCCGGACCGCTCCCCACGGGGGCCAGCACCTCGGTGACCACCCGCGCGAACCACTCACGATGGGCGAGGACGGCTTGGTGCACGGGATGAGCCGGATCCGGGTACTCCGACGCGGCGTTGAGGAAGGCGCAGCCGCGGAAACCGGGTGACCGGATGCCGTCCGCGATGTTCCCGGCGATCGCGCGCAGGGTGTCGGGCGCCGCCGTCCCCTTGGCGACGATGGCGTCGATCTGGGCGCGGATCGCCTGGTCGGCTTCCTGCAGGTAGTAGACGATCAGATCGTCCTTGCCCGGGAAATGCCGGTACAGGGTCGCCCGGGTCACCTTCGCCTCGGCCACGATCCGGTCGATGCCCACGGAGTGAATGCCCTCCGAGTAGAAGAGCCTGGTCGCCGTGGTGAGCAGCCTGGTGCGCGCTTCGGACGCTTGACGTTGAGACATTACGGCCAGCTTACGGGATAGAACGTTCGGTCTTGACCGGACCGCGCTCACCTGCCAGAGTCAAGTAGACCGAACGTTCTCCTCACTTCCATTGGGAGCTTCTGTGAGCAGCCATACCGCCACCCTCGCGCCCACCCTGCAGCGTCTGTACTTCGCTCGTTTCGGCTTCGCACTTGTGTGGGCCGGCCTGCTGTTCACGAGTGCGTCGGAGCTCGGACCGGTCAGCATCGCCCTACTCGTGCTGTACCCGCTGTTCGACGTCGCCGCAGCCGTCATCGACCTTCGCTCGGCACAGGACTCGAAGCCCGCTTCGGGCCTGTACGTGAACATCGCGATCAGCGCGATCGCCGGCATCGGCCTCGTGTTCGCCGCCGCTTCAGGGATCCCGGCGGTGCTGCGCGTCTGGGGCGCCTGGGCGATCGTGTCGGGTCTCGTCCAGCTCGCCGTCGGCATCGGCCGCCGCGAACTGGGCGGCCAGTGGGCGATGATCGCCAGCGGGGCCATCTCGGCCCTCGCCGGGACCTCCTTCGTCCTGCAGGCCGCCCAACCGGACGCCACGCTGCTGAACCTGGCCGGATACGCCTTCCTCGGCGGGGTGTTCTTCCTCGTTTCGGCGATCCGTCTCGGCAGGCTCAGCGCGCGAGGCTGAGCCGCCGTTCCCGATGCGCGGTCATGTACACCGGCGTGTTCACGACCCCGTACCCGCCATACCCGCCGATCCGTTGCACGACCTCGAAGAACACCCGCGAGCCGACCAGTTCGGTGCAGAAGTGCAGGAACTCGCCGGACGAGTCCCGGTCGTACAGCACGGAGTTCTCCCGCAACGCTGCCGAGAACGGCAGATCGAATCGCGCGTCGAGGTCGTCGTAGTAGTTCCCGGGGATCGCGAGCAAGGGTGCGCCCGCCTCCCTCATGGCCCGCGCGACACCGATCGCGTCGTCGCAAGCGAAAGCGATGTGTTGCGGCGAGGGCACTCCCGGCGCCCACTCCCCTCGCCGGACCAGTGCACTGTCCAACGTCAGGCGCACGTCCCGGTTCCCGACCGCCCGGCTGCGCACGAGCCCGAACGGCGCCGCGAATTCGGACACCGGCTCGGGCCGCATTCCCAGCACCGAACGGTAGAACAGCGTCGCCTCGTCGAAGTGATCGAAAGGCTGGGTCAGGGCGACGTGGTCGATGCCGGTGATCCCCATCCCGGCCGGGACCGCCCCGGTGGGAACGAAGTCGCGAAGCCATTCTTCGTTGCCACAGAAGAAGATCTCGGTCCCGTCCGGGGCGGCGACGGCGGACAGGTCCGCCTCGTCCGGGCCGTGCTCACGGGGCAGCACCGGCGCTAGCAGGTCCTCCGCGCGCCGCGCCGATCCGGCCGGGTTCGCGCTGGTCAGGCCGAGCGCGCTGATCGTGCCCTCGGCGGCGGCTTCGTTCACCAGCAGCCGCGCCGATCCCTGCTGCCACAAGTGAACCGGCTTCGAGCGATGCGTTCCGACGTGCGTGAAACCGAGTTCCGCGAGCACGGTGCCGGGGACGGCGAGCTCCGCGAAGGCGTGCCCATCCAGCCGGGGCGCCTCGGGAACCGCAAGGGCGCCAACGGATTCGCGCAGAGCCACCAGCGATCGCATGGCGTCGACGGCCGCGGGTCGCGGGTCCGCCTGCCGGAAGACGTCGTTGAACACCTCCAGCGAAAGCGGCCCTCGGTAACCCGCCGCCAGGACGTGCCCGGTGAACGTGGCCAGGTCGAACGCGCCCTGGCCGGGGAAGAGCCGATGGTGCCTGCTCCAGTGCAGCACGTCCATGTCCAGCAACGGCGCGTCGGCCAGTTGCAGGAAGAAGATCTTCTCCCCCGGGATCGTCCGGATCGCGCGGGGATCGCTGCGCCGCGACAGGATGTGGAAGCTGTCGAGGCAGACACCCAGCGCGGGATGGTCGGCTCGCCGCACGATGCGCCACGCGTGCTCGTAGGTGTTCACGAACCGGCCCCACGCCAGCGCTTCGTAGGCGACCCGGACTCCGCGCGATGCGGCCAGCGAAGCCAGCTCGTGCAGCTGCTCCGCGGCGAGATCGTCATCGTCGACGGCGTCGGGAGAGACCGAAGAACAGACCAGGACGGTGTCCGCCCCGAGCTCGGCCATGAGGTCGAACTTCCGCCGCGCCCGGCGGAGGTTCGCGCGAAGCACGTCCGGCGGCACCGCCTCGAAATCGCGGAACGGCTGGTAGAGATCGATCGTGAGGCCGAGATCGGCGCAGAGCCGCCGGATCTCCGACGGCGACCGCCGTGACGCGATCAGGTCGTTTTCGAAGACTTCGACGCCGTGGAAGCCGGCCGCGGCCGCCGCGGCGAGTTTGTCCTCGAGTGTCCCGGAAAGGCAGACGGTCGCGATGGCGGTGTCACCGGACATGGGCGGGTTTCCCTTCCAGCGCTTCGAAATGCCGGAGCATCCGGTCGGCGTCCGGCTCCGCGCCGGTGAACAGGCGGAACGAGTCCGCGGCCTGGAAGACCACCATCCCGCCGCCGTGCAGCGTCCGGCATCCGCGCTCCCGCGCCTGTTTGAGCAGCGTGGTCTCCAGCGGCCGGTAGACGATGTCGGCCACCCACATCCCCGGGCGCAGCGACTCGGCGGGAACGGGCGACCCCGGATACGCGGCCATCCCGGTCGGCGTGGCGTGGACGAGGCCGTCGGCGACACGGACGTCTTCGAGGGAGCCGGTCAGGGCCCGGCCGTCGCCGAAACGCCGTCGCAGCGCGGCGACCAGGGTTCCGGCACGCGCGGCGTCGACGTCGTGGACGATCAGCCGCCCGGCTCCCAAGGAAAGCAGCGCGTGGGCCACCGCCGCGCCCGCCCCGCCCGCGCCGAGGAGCACGACCGCGTCCAGCTCGGCGTCCGGGAGGCCCTGGGTGAGGTTGCGGGCGAAACCGGTCGCGTCGGTGTTGTGCCCGGTCGCCAGTCCTTCGCGGAACACCACCGTGTTCACCGCGCCGAGCGCCGCGGCCTCCGGAGCGACCTCGTCGAGGTACGGCAGTACCTGTTGTTTCACCGGATGGGTGATGTTGAGGCCGTCGAAACCCGCGATCCGCGCGGCGGCCAGCACCTCCCCGACCGGCAGCCTCAGCACGTCGAGGTCGAGCCGCCGGTAGAGATAGCGCAGCCCGAGCTCGTCGGCCTCCCGTTCGTGCAGCGCCGGGCTCAGCGACGGCCCGATACCGGTGCCGGCCAGGCCGATGAGGTAGCTGGTCACCAAGATCCTCCATTAATGTACGAACTAGTGAGTTCACTGTAGCGCGGACCGGCCGGGACGAGAAGGGCTGCGCTAGAGTGGGGCCTCCACCAGCGGTTCGGAGGGAGTCAGGTGGCCGCACCGTCGTCCGAGGTCGAGCGCCAGCGCGACAAGGAACGCACCCGCGCCGAAATCCTCGCGGTGGCCACCAGGGAGTTCGCCGACAAGGGCTACGCCGGCGCCAGAGTGGACGAGATCGCCGCTCGCACGAGCACCACGAAGCGGATGATCTATTACTACTTCGGCGGCAAGGAACAGCTCTACGTCGCCGCGCTCGAACGGGCGTACGCGACCATCCGCGCCCTCGAACAGGATCTCGACGTCGACCATCTCGAACCCGAGGACGCGATCCGCCAGCTCGCCGAGCTCACCTTCGACCACCACGAGGCGAACCCGGACTTCATCCGGCTCGTGAGCATCGAGAACATCCACCACGGCGAGCACATCGCCCGCTCGGAAGCCTTGTCCGGCATGGCCAATCCAGCCCTCGACGTGCTCACCCGCATCCTCGGCCGCGGCCGCGAAGCCGGCCGGTTCCGCGACGACGTCGACGCGCTCGACGTGCACATGGTGATCAGCTCGTTCTGCGTCTTCCGCCTCGCGAACCGGCACACCTTCTCGGCGATCTTCGGCCGCGACATGCTCGATCCGGCGCGCCGTGAGCACTATCGCCTGATGCTGGGCGATCTGGTGATCGAGTACCTGACGGCCTGAAATCCCGGCTCTTGACAACCCGGGCATCGTCTCGCAGGCTGTGTTAACTAACTAGATCGTACATTGCTCGATCGTCCCTTGGAGCGTCGACGTGGCCTCTCCCTCCCCTGTCACGCAAGGCATGCCCCGCAAGGCCGCATTGGCGGCCTGGATCGGCAGCGCCTTGGAGTACTACGACTTCTTCATCTACGGCACCGCCGCCGCATTGGTGTTCAACAAGGTCTTCTTCCCCGCTTCCTCCCCCGCCACCGGAACGCTGCTCGCGCTGGCCACCTTCGGCGTCGGCTATCTCGCCCGCCCGGTCGGCGCGTTCGTGCTCGGGCACGTCGGCGACCGGCTGGGCCGCAAAAAGGTCCTGGTGTTCACGCTGGTACTGATGGGCGTCACGACATTCCTGGTCGGTTGCTTGCCCACGTACGCCTCCGTCGGCGTGCTCGCGCCGGTCCTGCTGGTGATACTTCGCCTCCTGCAAGGGCTTTCGGCCGCCGGCGAGCAGGCGGGCGCCAACTCGATGTCGCTGGAGCACGCGCCGTCCCACCGGCGCGGCTACTACACGAGCTTCACCCTCAGCGGCACGCAAGCCGGCCAGATCCTGGCCACCGCGGTGTTCCTGCCGATCGCCGCGCTGCCCCAGGAGCAGCTGCTCACCTGGGGCTGGCGGATCCCGTTCTGGTGCAGCGCCGTCGTGGTGGTGGCCGGCTTCGTGATCCGCCGCAAGATCGACGAGACCCCGGTGTTCCAGCAGAACCGGTCCGAAGTCGCCAAACTGCCGGTCGCCGTGCTGTTCCGGACGCACTGGAGGGACGTCCTCCGCGTCGTCGTCGCAGCCACCATCGCCTCCGTCAGCACGATCTTCACCGTCTACGCGCTGAGCTACGCGGTCAACACGGTCGGGCTGGAACGCGGCCCGATCCTGTGGGTCGGCGTACTGGCCAACGTCACCGCGCTGCTCGCGATCCCTTTCCTGGCCGGGCTTTCCGACCGGATCGGCCGCAAACCGGTGTTCATCGCGGGCTGCCTCGCCTGCGCGGTGCTGATCTTCCCGTATCTGTGGTCCATTTCGGACGGTTCGTATCCGCTGATCTTCACCCTCGGCATCCTGCTGTTCGGGATCGCCTACAGCGCCGTCAACGGGGTGTGGCCGTCGTTCTACGGTGAGATGTTCAGCGCGAAGGTCCGCCTTTCGGGGATGGCGATCGGCACGCAGATCGGGTTCGCCATCGCCGGATTCGCCCCGAGCGTGGTCGCCGCCATCGGTTCGGGGAAGGACGACTGGCTCGGCGTCGCCGTCTTCACCGCCGCCGTCTGCCTGCTCAGCGCCGCGGCCGCGCTCACCGCGCGCGAAACGCACCGCGTTCCGACCGAGGACCTCGGTGTGCCGCACGTTCGGTGGGTGAAGGAGCCCGCTTCGGCGACGCGTGGCGGGTGAATCGCCCCGGCTCGCCGGCACCGCGCTCGCCGCCCGATCGTGGGCGGCGAGCGCGGACCTCATACGGTGACGTCGGCGGGGTCCGGTTCGGACCGGCCACGGGACCGCAGGCCCAGCAGCAGGTCGATCACCAGGAACGCCAGCAGGCTGATCCCGAACAGCGGCACGAACCAGCCGATCGCGGCGGCGGCCACGAGGAGCCCAGCCACCAGCGCGGGCGGCGCCTTGCGCCACTGACCGCGCGGGATGGGCCGCCCGAAAGTCAGCCCGGTGGCGCGAGTCGGCCGGCGCCGCCACCACATGCGGTAGCCGAGCACGACCAGCGTGACCAGACCGGCGCCCAGCAGGAGCAGCACGATCTGGTTGGGCCAGCCGAAGAGCACGCCCATATGCGCGTCGATCCCCCAGCGGGCGAGCTTGGCCATCAGCGGATATTCGGCGAACCGCACTTCGTCCAGGGTCTGCCCGGTGGTCCCGTCGACCGCGACGGCGTCGACCTGCGTCGGCCAGCCGCGTTCGATTTCCGCCACCTGCCAAGGAGCGCCGGGTTTTGCGGGCAGCCCGATCTCCACCGAGGGTGCGTCGATCCCGGCGGCACGGGCCGACGCGAGCATCGCGTCCACACTCTCGGGTTTCGCGGCGGGCGCTTCACCGTGCCCCGCGTGTCCGTTGTGTCCGGCGTGCTCGCCGGCGCCGATCACCTTCAACGCCGGAGTGGTCCAGCCGAGGGATTCACGCAGCGCCGAGACGTTCTCTCCCGCGTACGTCGACCACGTCAGCCCTGTCGCGGAAAGGAACAGCGCGCCGAGCAGCACCCACAGGCCGACGGATCCGTGACGGCGCACCGACTTCCCCCGCGCGGACTCGGCCTTCTCGGTCCGGCGGGCGCGGCGGCGGCTCACCCACAGCACGAGACCGCCCAGCGCGACCACCCACAACCAGGACGCGGCCAGTTCGCTGTAGAGCCGTCCGGGTTCACCGAGCAGCAGGTTGCGGTGCAACTGGTCGAGCGTCGTCCGGAACGGCAAGGCGCCGCTGGAGCCGTAGGCGACGAGATCCCCGCGCACCTGCGCGGTGGCGGGGTCGACGAAGATCGCGCGTCGTTCGGACTCGCCGAGCCCGTCCTCGGCGAACAGCACGCGCGTGGTGTCGCCCGGCTCGGGGGCGGGACGGATGGCGACCAGGTCACCGCCAGGGTTCGCGGCTTGAGCCGCTTTGACCTGGTCGGCCAGTGAGACCTGGTTCAGTCCGACGGGTGCCCGGAGCTGATCGGAGTAGATCCAGGATTCCAATTGCGGCGTCGCCGCGTACAGCACGCCGGTGAGCGCGGCGATGAGGACGAACGGTCCGACGAGAACGCCGGCGTAGAAGTGGAGACGGAGGAACAGTCCGCGCCAGCCGGTCGCGCGCGGCGGGCTCGTGGTCGGTTCGATTCGTGTTGCCATGGGGGAAACTCCTGACGCGTCGGTGGGGAGGCGTGCGCCTGCGCCGCGCGCCGGGCAGGTCACGGCACGCGTGCTGAGCCCTGCCGCGACATGGGTCTCGGCAGGGTTTCGTGGATCAGGCGAACGTCACCGGCGGACCGCGCCGCGAAAGCACGTCTCGCAGAAGCGCTTCGGTCGCGGGGAACTTCACCGCGAGCGGGACACGGATCCGCAGCGGCGCTGTCGCGGGCCGCGGTGACAGACGGCGCGGAAGGACCGCGGCGATCAGCGCCGTGAGCGCGAACAGGACACGCTCGGCGCCCGCGAGCACCATCGCCACCACGAGCGTCGCCGCGGCGTGCCCGGCCGCCATGGCCAGGTCGTTGCCGGGGCTCTCCTCGTGGTGGGCGTGCGACTGCCAGGTCAGGAACGTCAAACAGGCGTGCATCGCCAGCTGACCGCCTGCCACCAGGCAGAGGATGGCGAGCGGACCGCGACGGCGTCCCGCGAACGCGTACGCCACCCAGCTCAGCAGGACGACGAGCAGCACGACCACGCCGAGGTCGGGGACGCGTCCGCTGGTCCCGGCGTGGGCACCGGTCGCCAAAGTGCCGGTCAGGACCCCAACGGCCCCGCCGCGGAGGCGTCTGGCCGGGCCTCGGGTCGGGGGCGGCGTGCGCACGGAAGGCAGAGTAGAGCGCGAGAGGGCCTGCTGTCTCTCCTTGCTATCGTCACCCCGGTGTTCCGCAGCCTGTCGTTCCTCCGGCTCTGGACCGGGAACACCGCCTCCGGGCTGGCGACCTGGGCCCTGCCGTTCATCCTCGGGCTCGCCGTGCTGGAACGATCGCTTTCGGCTGTGGACCTCGGCATCGTGCTCGCCGCGCGGACCGCGGGATTCCTCGTGGCCGTACCGGTCGCGGGCGTCCTGGCCGACCGGTACTCACGGCGGGGGGTGGTGCTCTGGGCGGGTCTCGTCGCCGGTCTCGCCACTCCCCTGATCGCCGCCGGAATGGGCCGATCGGTGCTGGTGATGGCCGTCGCGGCCGCCGTCGTCGGCGTCGGGCAGGGCGCGTGCCGCCCGGCGTTCCAGGCGCTGACCGCCGAAGTGATCGCCGAAGATCGCCGCCAGCAGGCCAACGCCGCGATGACGCTCGCCGTGCGGGTCACGACCTTGGTCGCGCCCGGGCTCACCGCCTTGCTCTCGCGGTTCGCCTCGACGCCGGCCCTGGTGATCGGGACCGGCGTGCTGTGGCTCGGCGCGGCGCTGATCCCGCCGCCGGGCTCTTTCGCGCCCGCCCCGGCCACGATCAGGGTCCGCTTCTTCGGCGAATTCGCCGACGGGCTCCGTGAGGCCCGCCGTCACCCGTGGTTCCTGGCCGGGCTCGGCGCACTGACCGCCGTGATCGCGACCGGCTATTCCGCCACCGGCGTGGTGCTGCCACTGGTCAGCCGCGACCGCTACGACACCGAGGCGGTCCTGGCCGCCGGGCTCACCGCATACACGATCGGCGCGCTCGCGGGCGCCGTCGTCATCTCGCGCTGGCGCCCGAAACGGCAGGGCTGGGCGGCGCTCATCGGGCTCGGCTGCTACGGCTTCGCCCCACTGAGCCTGCTGTTCCCGGTGCATCCCGCTTTCGTCGTCGCCGCCTACGCCGTCGCGGGGCTGGGCATCGAACTGTTCAACGTCCCGTGGTTCACCGCGACCCAGCGGGAGGTCGAGCCGGGGAAGCTCGCGCGAGTGTCCTCTTTGGACTTCCTGTTCTCCTACGGCCTCGCGCCCGCCGGGCTCGCGCTCATCGCACCCGCGATCGACCGGTTCGGGGCGGCGCCAGTGCTGGCGACATGCGTGATCATCTGCTTCGCCGCACCGGCGGCCGCCGCGCTGGTTCCCTCTTCGCGGGATTTCCGGACCACCGCACCGATCAAGAGTGTCTAGTTCTTGCGCTCGCTTGCGGTAATGTTTCAGCCATGACGCGTCGTCTTGCCGAAGTAGCCCGCAAGGTCGGGGTCAGTGAAGCCACGGTCAGCCGGGTGCTCAACGGCCGGTCCGGGGTCTCCGCCAGCACCCGGGCCGCCGTCCTCACCGCCCTGGACGTGATGGGTTACGAACGGCCGACCCAGCTGCGCGGGGATCGAGCCCGCCTGGTCGGACTGGTCCTACCCGAACTCCAGAACCCCATTTTCCCCGCGCTGGCCGAGATCATGGGCAACGCACTCGCCCAGCAGGGATTCACCCCGGTCCTGTGCACCCGCACCGCGGGCGGTGTCTCCGAAGCGGAGTACGTCGAACTGCTGTTGCAACAGCAGGTTTCCGGTGTCGTGTTCGCCGGCGGGCTCTACGCCCAGGCCGACGCGGTGCACTCCCACTACCACCATCTCGCCGAGCGCCGCCTGCCGACGGTGCTGATCAACGCCGCCGTCGACCACCTCGGGCTGCCGCAGATCTCGTGCGACGACGCGGTCGCCGTCGAGCAGGTCGTCGGGCACCTGAGCTCACTCGGCCACGAGAAGATCGGCCTCGTCCTCGGCCCGAACGACCACGTGCCGTCGCAGCGCAAACTCGAGGCCTTCCGCTCCTACGCGGCGAAACTCGGGCTCCCGGTGCTGGACGAACTCGTCGAACACGGCATGTTCTCCATCGAAGGCGGGCACGCGGCCGCGGCCAGGCTGTACCCGCGCGGCGCGACGGCCGTTCTGTGCGCGAGCGATCTCCTGGCACTGGGCGCGATCCGCGCGGCCCGACGGCAGGGTCTGTCGGTCCCCGAAGACATCTCGGTGGTCGGCTACGACGACTCGGCCCTGATGAACTGCACCGATCCGCCGCTGACCACGACCCGCCAGCCGATCGAGGCGATGGGCCGCGCCGTGGTGGAACTGCTGGTCAAGCGCATAAACGGCGGCGAGGTGGCGGCCGAGGAGCTGCTGTTCGCCCCCGAACTCGTCGTCCGGGGCTCCACCGCCCGCCGCACCTAGTCACCTCCTTGCGGGGGCGTCCGAGCCTCCAGCGCGTGAAGGCCCCCTTCCTTCGGCTCAGCCGAGGGAAGGGGGCCTTCACGCGCTGGAGGCACTGAGCGACGACTGTCGAAAAGTTGCAAGTTCTCATCCAGTTATTGCGTTGATCCGGGGCTGCACTTTAGAGTGACCGCAATCACGTGACAGCCGTCGCGATCCCGAGATGAGGCTTGAAGATGAGCAGCACTTGGTCCCCCACCGTGCGCCGCCGGATGTTCTGCCTGCTCCTCGCGGGTGGACTCACCCTGGGGGTGGCCGCCTGCGGTTCCGGTTCCGGTGAAAGCGCCGGGGGCAAGGTCAAGATCACCGTGACCGGCCAGCCCCCGACCAGCCAGCCGTTCGAGCGCGGCGTTTTCGACGCCGACGTCAAGGAGTTCGAGGAGAGCCACCCGGACATCGACATCGAGCCCCACGAAGGGTTCATGGATCCGAAGACGTTCTCCGCCAAGCTCGCCGGCGGGCAGCTCGAAGACGTCTACTACGTCTACTTCACCGACCCGGCGCAGATCATCGCGCGCCGCCAGGCCGCCGACATCACCGAGGCGGCCAAGGGGCTGAAGAACTTCGGCGACATCAAACCGGAATTACTGGACAACTTCCGGGATGCCGACGGCAAGCTTTACGGCCTGCCGACGATGAACTACAGCATGGGCCTGGTCTACAGCCGCCCACTGTTCCAGAAGGCCGGGCTCGACCCGAACAAACCGCCGCAGACCTGGGACGAGGTCCGTGCGGCCGCGAAGAAGATCGCCGCGCTGGGCAACGGCACGGTCGGGTACGCCGACTACAGCAAGAACAACCAGGGCGGCTGGCACCTCACCGCGTGGCTCTACTCGATGGGCAGCGAGGTCGCCCGCAAGGACGGCGACAAATGGGTCGCCGCGTTCGACAACGACAAGGCCAAGGCCGCCCTGAACCAGCTGCGCGCCATGCGGTGGGAAGACGACACCATGGGCAGCAAGCAGCTCCTCGAAGCACAGGACGTCCAGCGCATGATGGGCGCCGGCCAGCTCGGCATGTACATGGCGGCCCCGGACAACGTCCCGGTGCTGGTCAAGCAGTTCAACGGCAAGTACGAGGACTACGGCGTCGCCGGGATGCCGGGCGGGCAGGGCACCTTGCTCGGCGGCGAGGGCTACATGATCAACCCCAAGGCCTCGCCGGAGAAGATCAAGGCCGGTCTGGAATGGGTCCGCTGGAAGTACCTCAACCCGGAGCGCTTCGAGAAGCACGTCCAGCAGTACGTCGACGGCAAACAACCGGTGGGGCTGCCCGCCGAGCCGACTCCGGACGTCTGGCAGGGCGCGGTCCGCGACCAGCAGCTCGCGATCAAGGCCAAGCACGCCAACGTTCCCGCCGAGAACTACCAGTCCTATGTGGACTCCGGTTCGCGGATCAGGGGCAGTATCGAACCGCCGAACGCGCAGCAGGTCTACGCCATTCTCGACAGTGTGATGCAGGCGGTGCTCACCGATCGGAACGCGGATATCGATCAGCAGCTGTCGTCGGCCGTGTCGAAGGTCAACAGTGTCCTCGCCCAGGTCAAGTAGCGTCCTCGACTGGCCCGCGACTACGTCGTCGCGGGCCGGTCGCCCGGTCGCTTCGGCCGCCGAACGCCGCCGGAACCGGTTGCGCCGCAAGCTCAAGGAGAATCTCACCGCGTACGGCCTCTTGTGCGCCGCGCTCGTGGTGTTCGCTCTGTTCTCCTGGTACCCGATCGTGCGCGGGGTGCTGCTGAGCTTCCAGCAGGTCGACTTCGTCAACCCGCCCACCTGGGTCGGGTTCGACAACTTCACCCGCCTGTTCGAAGACCCGCTGTTCGGCATCGCCTGGCGCAACACGCTCTTGTTCACCGTGCTCGCGCTGGTCTTCGGGTTCGTGGTGCCGTTCGTGACCGCGGTGCTGCTCAACGAGCTGCGGCACGCCAAGGCGTTCTTCCGGCTCGCGGTCTACCTGCCGGTGATGCTGCCGCCGGTGGTCACCGCCCTGATGTGGAAGTGGTTCTACGACCCGGGCGCCGGGCTGTTCAACTCCGCGCTCGGCGCCGTGGGCCTGCCCGGCGGCCAGTGGCTCGACTCGAGCGACACGTCGATGTTGTCGCTGGTGTTCGTGTCGACGTGGGCGAACATGGGCAGCACCACGCTGATCTACCTCGCCGCGCTCGGCACCATCCCCGGTGAGCTCTACGAGGCCGCGGAACTGGACGGCGCCGGGCTGTGGAAGCGCCTGATCCACGTCACGCTCCCGCAGACCCGGTTCGTGTTGCTGGTGCTGCTGTTGCTGCAGGTCGTCGCGACCATGCAGGTGTTCACCGAGCCGTACGTGATGACCGGCGGCGGTCCGGACGACTCGACCGTCACCGTGCTCCTGCTGCTGTACCGCTACGCCTTCGTCTACAACGACTTCGGCTCGGCCAGCGCGTTGAGCCTGCTGCTGTTCGTCGCGCTCGGGGTGTTCTCCGCGTTGTACGTGCGCCTGACCCGGAAGGCGGATCGGTCATGAGGACGCTCGTCTCCCCCAGCACGCTCCGCAGCCCCGGCGGCAAGATCGGGTACGCCGTGATCTTCGGCTGCACGCTGCTCCTGTTCGTGCTCGCGTTCCTGTTCCCGCTGTACTGGGCGGTGACCGGCGCGATGAAGTCACCGCAGGAGCTGGCACAGACGCCGGCGACGTTCATCCCGGGCGAGTGGCATCCGGAGACCTTCGCCGACGCGTGGGACCAGCTGAGTCTCGGCAAGTACTTCCTCAACACCGTCATCGTCGCGGGCGGCGCCTGGCTGGCCCAGCTGGCCATCGACGTTCCCGCGGCGTTCGCGTTGTCCAAGCTGCGGCCGAAGTTCGGCAACGTCGTACTCGGGCTGATGCTCGTGACGTTGATGCTCCCGGCGGCGGCGCTGCTGGTGCCCACCTACGTGACGATCACCGATCTGCCGCTGCTGGACCTCAACCTGATCAACTCGCCGGCGGCGGTCTGGCTGCCCGCCGCCGCGAACGCGTTCAACATCTACCTGCTGAAACGGTTCTTCGACCAGATCCCGGACGAGCTGATCGAGGCCGCGCGGCTCGACGGCGCCGGGCCGGTGCGCACGCTGTGGCGCATCATCCTGCCGATCTCCCGGCCGATCCTGGCCGTGGTCTCGATCCTCGCGGTGGTGGCCGCGTGGAAGGACTTCATCTGGCCGCTGCTGGTGTTCCCGGACACCGAAAAGCAGACCCTGTCGGTGATGCTGCAGCGGGTGGCCATCGACATGCCGCTGAACGTGCTCGTCGCGGGCATGGTGCTGGCCAGTCTGCCCATGGTGGCGCTGTTCCTGGCCTTCCAGCGGCACATTCTCGCCGGGCTCACCGCCGGCAGCGTCAAAGGCTGAATTCTTCGCCGCATTCGGGGTATCCACGAACGACTGAGGAGGGCACTTCCGTGACCGCATTGGGGCAGTCCGCCGGATGGTGGCGGAGCGCGGCGATCTACCAGGTCTACATCCGCAGTTTCGCCGATGGGAACGGCGACGGCATCGGCGATCTCGCCGGGGTCCGCGCGCGGCTGGACTACCTGGCCGAGCTGGGGATCGACGCGATCTGGTTCACCCCGTGGTATCCGTCGCCGATGGACGACGGCGGCTACGACGTCGCCGACTTCCGGGACATCGACCCGCTCTTCGGCACCCTCGCCGAAGCGGAGGACCTGATCGCCGCGGCCCACGCCAAAGGGATCCGCGTGATCATCGACATCGTGCCGAACCATTGCTCCGACGAGCACCGCTGGTTCGCCGACGCACTCGCGGCGGAGCCGGGATCACCGGAACGGCAACGGTTCTGGTTCCGGCCGGGGCGCGGACCGGACGGCTCCGAGCCGCCGAACAACTGGCAGTCGCGCTTCGGCGGCTCCGCGTGGACCCGGGTTCCGGACGGCGAGTGGTACCTGCATCTCTACAGCTCGCGCCAGCCGGACTTCAACTGGGACAACCAGGACATCCGTGCCGATTTCGAGGACGTGCTGCGGTTCTGGTTCGACCGCGGGGTCGACGGCTTCCGCATCGACGTCGCCGACGGGCTGGTGAAGGACCCGCGCCTGCCCGACGTCGCTCCCGGCGACGAGACGCCGTTCTCCGATCAGGAGGGGCTGCACGAGATCTACCGGTCGTGGCGCAAGATCGCCGACAGCTACCCGGGCGACCGGGTGATGGTCGGCGAGATGTGGCTGCCGGACATGTCGCGGGCCGCGCGGTACCTCCGCCGCGACGAGCTGCACGCGGCGTTCAACTTCGATTTCCTGGTGTGCCCGTGGGATTCCACGCGCTTCCGGGACGTCATCGAGCGGACGCTGGCGGCGCACGAGGAGGTCGGCGCGCCCGCGGCCTGGGTGCTGTCGAACCACGACGTCACCCGGCACGTGACCCGGTACGGCCGTGAAGGTGACACCGGTTTCGCGTTCGCCGACCGGCTGCACGGCACCCCGGTGGACCGCGAACTCGGGACCCGGCGGGCACGGGCTGCGGCGTTGCTGACCATGGCACTGCCCGGTGGGCTGTACGTCTATCAGGGGGAGGAGCTCGGCCTGTGGGAGGTCGAGGACATCCCGGACGGACTCCGTCAGGATCCAGTGTGGGCCCGCACGAACGGCGCCGATCCCGGCCGTGACGGCTGCCGCGTCCCGCTCCCCTGGTCCGGTGACGCGCCGCCGTTCGGTTTCGGCGGCGGTGGGACGTGGCTGCCCCAGCCCGAGGAATGGCGCTCCAACACGGCGGAGGCGCAGGAGGCCGATCCGGCGTCGATGCTCCGGCTCTACCGCGCCGGATTGCGCCTGCGGAGCGAACTGCCCGCGCTCGGCCCCGGCGCTCTGGATTGGCTGGCACTGGGCGACCACGTGCTCGCCTTCACCCGGGAGCCGGGTTTCACCTTCGTGCTGAACTTCTCGGACAAGCCGGTGGCGCTGCCGCCGCACCGCGAAGTGCTCCTGGCCAGTGGCCCCGTCGACGGTGCTCTCCCGATGGACACGGCGGTGTGGCTGCGCACCTGATCACCGGCCGGTCGTGACCCGGCTGATCCGGCCGCGCATCCTTGCGCGGCCCGCCGGGTCACGCCACCGGAGGTGTCTGTCGAGCACTTCACGGAGCACACCGCCGAGGACGAGGCCGTGGGTGGCGGTCTCGACGCAGGGGTGGTCGCGGAGCCAGTCGAACAGCTCCGACGACCGTCCTCCCGGCAGCACCGACCGGAGGAGGTCTTCGGTGGTGTGCTCCGCTTGCGCGCACACGTACAACGCCCACCGGTGTGCCTCCGTCGGCGGATCACCGGCCAGATGCGCGTAAACGGTGTCCACCACGTAGCGCTCCGCGTCAGGCCGTGGCGACCTGCTCACCTCGGCGGCCAGCGAGAGCGCGAACGGGTTGCCCGCCGCGAAGTCCACAATGGACTCCCGCAGAGCCGCGGCGACACCACGGGCTTCGAGCAGCGCCGAGGACTCGTTCTCGCTCAAGGCTTCGAGCTTCCGGATCCGGGTCCTCCCCGCCCACGCCGGATCGACCAGCAGCGTGGCGTCCGGCCCGGTCCGGCTCGCGATCACGACCGTGGCGTCTCGGGGCAGGCGGCGCAGGACTCCCGCCGGATCGTCGAGCCCGTCGAACAGCCGCACGGGTTTGCCCATGGCCGCCGCGTCGTCGGCGAACTTCCGAAGCAGGGTCGACTTCCCGATGCCGGGTGGTCCGCTGAGGAACAGGACCTCGGCACCGTCGGCCGGGTCTCTCGTGAGCAGCCGCCGGAATTCCGCCCGTTCGCGCTCGCGGCCGACGAACAGCGGAGCCGAGTCACGGAGGCCGGGCGCCGGATCGTCCTCGGCGCGAAGCACCTTCTCATGCAGCGCCCGCAGTTTCGGTCCCGGCCGGACCCCGAGTTCTTCGTCGAACAGTTCGTGGATCGAGCGGTACAGTTCGAGCGCCTCGGCCCGGCGCCCGCCGCGATGAAGGGCGAGAAGGTAGATCTCGTACAGTGGCTCCTCGAGCCGGTTCCGCTCGATCAGCACGGGTACTTCGGCCATCACCTCGTCGTGTTCCCCGAGTTCGAGGCGCAGCCGGAGCAGTTCCTGGGTGACGGTCAGTTTCAGTCGCTCCAGGCGCGAGCGCTCCTGTTCGGCCGCTTCGCCGGGGACGCCGGCCAGCGCCGTTCCGGTCCACAGTCCGAGCGCGCGTTCCAGCAGCTTCGCGGCCGTGTCCACGTCGTGCGACTGACGCGCGCTCTCGATCAGCCGGGCGAATTCGACGGCGTCCACCTCGAAGCGGTCCGGGTCCAGCCGGTAGCCGCCGGACCGCGAGACGATCGCCGAACCCAAGCCCTGCAAGGAGAGCAGCCGCCGGAGGCGGGAGATGTAGGTACGGATGACCGCCTCACCGGTGGCCGGCGCCCGTTCGCCCCAGAGCCCGTCGATGAGCTCACCGGTGCGGACGAAACTGCCCTCGTTGGCCAGCAACAGCATCAAGACCGCCTGCTGCTGCGGCGAGCCGAGGTCGATCCGGGTGCCGCCGCTGGTGAAACCGGGCGGGCCGAGCACGGTGAAGCGATACCGGACTTCCTGCGGCAGGCTGGACATGAGCGGAAAAGTAGGCGAGCCCGCGCGACGGCCGCGAGCGTCGGACGACGTCATCGGCGTACGTCGTCCACCCATGACGTACAGGAATGACGTCGTCCGACGGTCGCCGCCGTCAGGGCGGGATTCCTACGGTTGCGGCATGTCTGAAACCACGTACACCGCCGTCGCCACGTCGACCGCGGAAGGCCGCAACGGCGGCCGGGCGACCTCCGACGACGGCGTGCTCGATGTCGGCCTCGCCGTCCCCAAGGCCTTCGGCGGCTCCGGCGACGGCACGAACCCGGAACAGCTGTTCGCCGCGGGCTGGGCGTCGTGCTTCGTCGGCGCCGTCCGCCGCGTCGCGGGCGTCAAGAAGGTCAAGCTGGACGACCTCGCCGTCGTCGCCGAGGTGACGCTCCACCACGACACCGAAACAGGTGAGTTCCACCTGAGCGCCGCGCTGCACCTGGAGGCCACCGGAATCGACCAGGCCACCGCCGACGAGCTGGTCCAGGGCGCGCACCAGGTGTGCCCGTACTCGAAGGCGACGCGGGGGAACGTGGAAGTGACGTTGGACGCGACGGTCGCCTGAGATGTCGCGCTCGTGAGAGGTAAGGACGGTTCTAACCGTCCTTACCACTCACGAGGCCCAAGGCTTTCTTGAGTTCCGCCCGCGAACTCACCCCGAGCTTGGGGAAGATCCGGTGCAGGTGCGTGCCGACCGTCCGGTGCGACAGGTAGAGCCGCTGTCCGATCTCCCGGTTCGTCAGGCCCTCCGCGGCCAGCTGCACGATGCTCAGCTCGTGCGGGGTCAGCTTTTCCCGCGCGTCGGGACCGCGGTTGGGGCTGGACTCCCCCGCGCTCCGCAGTTCACGGCGCGCGCGTTCGGCCCACGCGGTCATGCCGAGCGCGTCGAACGTCTCCCGCGCGGTGCGCAGATGCGCCCGCGAGTCTACGGCGCGCCGCTGCCGCCGCAGCCATTCGCCGTAGGCCAGGTGCAGCCGCCCGCGTTCGGCGGGCCAGCCGTCCAGCTCCGCCTCCAGCGCGGCCTCGAACAGCTCGTCACCCGGTTGCAGGACGGCGCGGGCGAAGCGCAAGCCGATGCGCAGTGCGGGCGCCGGAGTGATCAGGGCGAGCTGTTCCATCTCCGCGACGATCTCGCGCAACGCGTCGACCTGGCCGGCCCGGACCGCGACCTCAGCGAGTTCCGCGACGAAGTAGACGCGGAGCGCAGGCTGGCAGGCGGGATCGGCGGGGTCGAACAGGCGTCGCAGGTCGGCGAACGCGTCGTCGAAGCGGCCCTCGCTCGACGCGGCGATCCCCTTGGCGAGTTGCACGGTCGCCAGCACCGGCCGGGCACCGGCGGCGAGCGCGCTCCGTTCGGCTTCGACGGCCAGTGCCTTGGCCTGTTTGTGGTCGCCCCGCAGGGCGGCGATCTCGGCCTGGACCGCGGTCGCGAGGCCGTACATGAACGGCTGCCCGGTCTCCTCGGCGAATCGGGCGGCTTCCGCCGCGACCGGCACGGCCGCGGCGAGGTCGCCGAGCCGGACCCGGCTCCACGCCAGCACCGCCAGCGCTCGCGGCAACAGGCCGAGCCTGCCTTGTGCCCGCAGCCCCGGCGCCGCGGCCGCGGAGAACCGGGCCGCCAGATCGACCGCGCCGACCTGCAGCGACGCGCTGCCGAGAAATCGGTCGACCTCGGGGTCGGCACCGGTGACGGCGGCGAGTTCGCGCAGCTCGCGGAGCACCGATCCGGCCCGGTCGAACGGCGCCACGTAGGCGGCGACGGCGACCAGGCGCGGGTCCGAGTCCTCGACCGGGAGCCGGTCCGCGACGCCCAGCAGCATGCGCCGCGTGTCCTCGCCGGGCTCGGCCCAGAAACAGCGCATGGCAGCACCCCACAGGACCCGCATCGCCGGATCCGGCTGGCCGTCCTCCGCGACCGACTCGGCCAGCCGCGCCAGTTCCGCGACCCGTGACAGGTCCTCGCGGACGCCGTCCTCGAACCCGCTGAGCAGCCAGCTCGCCGTCGCTCGTTGCCGTGGCGTCAGGTCTCCCGCGCGGGCGTCCCGGACGAGTCGTTCCGCCGTCTCCCGGCCGCCGGATTCGACGGCCAGCTCGGCCGCGCGCAGCAGCCGGTCCGCCCGTCGTTCCGGATCGGCGCTCACCAGCGCCGCTTGCTCCAGCGCGGCGGCGGCGGCCGCCACTCCGCCGCGGTGCCGGGCGCGGTCGGCGGCGTGGTCCAGTTCGCGGGCCACGTCCTCGTCGGCGCCGGTCGCCGCGGCCGCCCGATGCCAGGCGCCGCGGTCCGGCTGCTCACGGAAGACCTCGGCGAGGCTCAGGTGTGCGCGGCGCCGTTCCCCGGCGGACACCGAGGCGGGGATGGCCGAGCGCATCAGCGGATGCCGGAAAGTGACCACGCGGGTTTCGAGATCGATCAACCGGGTTTCGACGGCGGGTGCCAGCACCGACGGTTCGAGGACCTCGCCCAGCAGCGCGCCTGCCGCCGCGAGGGTCTCGGCGAGCGAGCCGGTCTCGTTGAGAGCGGCTACCAGCGAAGTCGTCCGGGCCGGTTCCGGCAGCGCCGCGAACCGCGCCCCGAACGTTCGCTGGAGCCGTTCGGTCAGCGGCAGCACGGGTTCGAGCGCCTCGGTCACGGCCGACGGCAGCTCGGTCAGGGCCAGCGGATTCCCGTCGGCCTCGGCGAGCACGCGGGACCGGGTCGTCGAGGAAAGGCCCGGGGCGACGGAATCGAGCAATTCGGCCGACACGTCGCCGGGAAGGCGCTCCAGGTCCATTGAGGACAGTCCCGCGTCCCGCAGCGGCGACGGCTCCCCGCCCCGGACGGTCGCGATCAGCACCATCGGCTCCGTCTCGATCCGCCTGGCGACGAACGCGAGCGCGTCGGCGCTCTCACGGTCCATCCAGTGGACGTCCTCGGCGACGATCAGCAACGGCTTGGCCGCCGCCTCGTCCGAGAGCAGCGTCAACGCGGCGAGCCCGACCAGATACGGGTTGGGCTCCGCTCCTTCGGCGAGCCCCAGCGCCGCCCCGAGCGCGGACCTCTGCGGTGCGGGCAGGCTGTCGGCACCGGCCCGGACCGGATGGAGCAGCTGGTGCAGGGCGGCGTACGCGAAGTTCCGTTCGGCCTCGGCGCCGGTCGCGCGCAACACCCGCAGGCCACCGAGGGCCGCGGCGGCCACCGCCTCCGCCACGAGGGCGGACTTGCCGACGCCCGGTTCGCCCTGGACGAGAACACCGCCGCAGCCCGCGGCGGGCCCGTCGACCAGCTCGGACAGATCCTTCAGTTCGGCTTCCCGTCCGAAAAGCGGCATGGTGCGGCATTCCTCCCGTCGGCCGTGGGCGGCCGCCCGTCCGACGATACCCAAACGGTCCGGTCAGGACTCCCGGCGCCGTCCACTGGATGTAGACGGCGTGTCAACACGATCGGCCTAGCGTCGTCTGAGCCACCACGACGCGACCTGCGCGAGCGACGGCGTCTATCGCGCAGGGCAGGCGATCACCGAGGAGAGCGGCCCAGGCTACGTCCACATCGGACGGAACCTGGGCACGGAACCGGTCGTGCTCGAGGTGCTCTACCGGGTGCCCGACCTCGGCTGTTCGTTCGACTGAATCCCTGAAGGAAAGTGATGAGACGCAAGAAGTTGTTCCTGGCGGCGGCACCGCTGGCCGCCCTGCTGCCGCTGGTGCTGACCTCGGTCACCCAGACGGCGCCCGCCGAGGCGGCGGCGACGTCGTGCGCGGCGGTCCCGGTTTCGGCGCCCGACGGCGCGCGGATCGAGTCCGTCCGGGCCGAGCCGAAGCCCGGCGGGACCGTCACGTTCCCGCCCACCCCGTTCTCGGCCCCCGCCGCGATCACGGACGTGCCCGCGTACTGCGAAATCACCGTCACGCTGACCCACGGCACGGCGGGTGACCACGTCAAGGTCGCCGTCGCGCTGCCC
Source organism: Amycolatopsis sp. TNS106 (assembly GCF_019330265.1). Lineage (NCBI taxonomy): Bacteria > Bacillati > Actinomycetota > Actinomycetes > Pseudonocardiales > Pseudonocardiaceae > Amycolatopsis > Amycolatopsis sp. TNS106. The sequence goes on from NZ_CP024972.1 coordinate 2,716,880, forward strand.
CGGACCGGGTGGACCGGCAGGCTCCAGGCGGTCGGCGGCAGCGCCTACACCGCCGGTGACTTCGGTGCCCCGCTGGTCCAGGCCGTCAAGGACGGCTACAGCGGCGTGACGACCGACGCCGGTGTCCCGCTGACCTTCCTCGACACCTCGTGGGCACTCACGCCCCAGGGCCAGATCGACAAGACCCTGGTGACGAACTTCGCCACCCGTTCCGTGCACGAAGCCGCTCTCGTCGGCAAGGACGTGACACAGAAGTTCTACCAGCGCGAAGTCGCCTACTCGTACTGGAACGGGTGCTCGACCGGTGGCCGTCAGGGCTACTCGGAAGCGCAGCGGTACCCGGGAGACTTCGACGGCGTCCTGGCGAACGCCCCCGCCGTGCACTGGGCGGAGTTCGCGGTCGCGACCCTCTGGCCGCGCGTCGTGATGAACCAGGAGAAGACCTTCCCGGCGGCCTGCGTCTTCACCGCTTTCCAGCAGGCGGCGATCAAGGCCTGCGACGGCCGCGACGGGGTCACCAACGGCATCGTGGACCGGCCCGACGAATGCGGTTACGACCCTCGATCGCTCATCGGCACGAAGGTGCGCTGCGGCGACCGGGAGGTCACCGTCACCGCGGCGGACGCCGAAGTCGTCCGCAAGATCTGGGCCGGGCCGGCCGACGAGCACGGGCGACGGCTCTGGGCCGGTCTCCCCAAGGGTGCGGACTTCGGCCCGGTGACGAACGCTCCCGGTTTCCCGGTGGCCGTGGGGTGGGTTCAGACGTTCCTGGAGAAGCAGCCCGGATTCGACACCGAGAAGATCACCTATCGCCAGTTCGCCGACCTGTTCCGCCAGTCGGTGCGGGAGTACGACGACGTCATCGGGGCCTCGGACCCCGACTTGTCGGCGTTCCGCCGTGCGGGCGGCAAGCTGATCTCCTTCGTCGGCTCCGACGACCAGCTGATCCCACCGGGCGGCACGCTGCAGTACCGCCGCGAGGTCGAGCGCGAGATGGGCGGCCCGAAGCGCGTCAATGACTTCTACCGGCTGTTCCTCGCGCCGGGTGTCGCGCACTGCTCCGGCGGCGCCGGCGCCGCACCGACGAACGCGCTGGGCGCGCTCGTCGACTGGGTCGAACGCGGCAAGGCGCCGTCGACCCTGTCCGCGGCGAACGGCGACAAGACCCTCACCCGCGATCTCTGCCCGTATCCGCAAGTATCGCGCTACCGCGGCCACGGTGATCCCGCGGTGGCCACGAGCTACCGCTGCACCGGCCACTGAGGCCACCCGCACCAGTGCCCGTCGTGCCGTCGCCCCCTCCGGCACGACGGGCACTTCCCCACACTGTGAGAAGTTCCGGCGTTCCCTTTGCCATACCCCTCAAAAGTACGGTATTGACGACAATGGACACCGGATCTCGAGCCGGTGCCACCTTTCTCCCGGCAGCGGTTGAACCGTTGCACCGCAACGAAATCGCCACCCGGATCAGCACGGACCGCCGCCATATCACCCCGCGTTCCAGCCGGGCGATATGACCCAAATGGTATGTACCAGTTGCGTGATCCGCCTCGTACGGTCGGGGACGAATCCCCCTCCCCCGCCCGTTTCGAGGAAAGCGTTGAAATGAACAGAAAGATCTTAGCCGCCACAGCCGCGGCCATAGCCGGGGCAGGCCTGGTCACCGCCATCGCCCTCACCCCCAACGCGAGCGCCGGTCAGCAGGCCACCGCCGGTGACCAGTCCCAGTCCGAAATGCTGGCCGCGATGGCCCGCGACCTGAAGATCAGCCCGGAACAGGCCAAGCTCCGCCTCGCGAGCGAACAGCGTGCCGCGGTCGCCGACACCACGCTGAAGAAGCAGCTCGGCACGTCGTACGCCGGATCGTGGCTGGACGGTTCCGGGACCACCCTGACCGTCGCGGTCACCGACGCCGCCGTGGGCGACCTGGTGCGTGCCGCGGGAGCCACCCCGAAGACGGTCGCCCGCAGTGCCGCCGATCTCGACGCGGCGAAGCTGCGGCTCGACGCCAAGTCCGCCAAGGCACCGAAGACCGTGCCGGGCTGGTTCACCGACGTCACCACCAACTCGATCGTCGTGCTCGCCAACGCCGGCGGCGAAGGCGCTGCGAAGTCGTGGGCGGCCGAGGCCGGTGTGCCGTCCGACCTGGTCCGGGTCGAGGCCAGCACCGAACAGCCGCGCCCGCTGATCGACATCATCGGCGGCAACGCCTACACCTTCGGCTCGGGCCGGTGCTCCATCGGTTTCGCGGTCGACGGCGGCTTCGTGACCGCCGGGCACTGCGGCAGGACCGGAACCCGCACCTCGAACCCGAGCGGGAGCGTCGCCGGCTCTAGCTTCCCCGGCAACGACTACGCCTGGGTCCGCGCCGACGCGGGCAACACCCCGCGCCCGCTGGTGAACCGTTACCCCGGAACCGTGCCGGTCGCCGGTTCGACCGAGGCCCCGGTCAACTCCTCGGTGTGCCGCTCCGGCTCCACCACGGGCTGGCGCTGCGGCACCATCCTGCAGAAGAACACCTCGGTCACCTACCCCGAGGGCACCATCACCGGCCTGACCCGGACCAACGCCTGCGCCGAGCCCGGTGACTCCGGCGGTTCCTGGCTCACCGGCGATCAGGCACAGGGCGTCACCTCCGGCGGCTCCGGGAACTGCACCTCCGGCGGCACCATCTACTTCCAGCCGATCTCGGAGATCCTGAGCGTCTACAACCTGCGCCTGACGGTCAGTGGCAACCCGCCGTCCAGCACCACCACGACGCCGACCACGCCCACCACCCCGACCAGCCCGACGACGTCGAACCCGCCGGGCGGCACCTGGGCGCCGTACACGTACTACGGCTCCGGCGCGACCGCCAGCTACGGCGGCAGCAACTACCGGGTCATCCAGCCGCACACCTCCATGCCCGGCTGGGAACCGCCGAACGTGCCCGCGCTTTGGGAACTCGCCTGACCTGGACCGCCCCCGGCGACCTCACCTCGCCGGGGGCGGCTCCTCTCCCTGACGACGGCGCGCTGACGGCGGATCTCGAGTCCCTCGTCCCCCGCGCCCGCCGCGGTGACCCCGCGGCGACGAGCGAGCTGATGAACATCGTCCAGCCGGTGGTCGCGGACTACTGCCGGAACAGGATGGACGGAACGGACGCGCGGGAGATCGCCGCGGACGACGTCGCGCAGGAGACCTGTCTCGCCGTACTCACCGCACTGCCGACCGCGCGGACCACCGGCGGTTCCTTCCTCACCGCCGTCCTGGGGATCGCCGCCCGGAAGGTCGCCGCTGCCTTCCGGAGGCGAGCCCGGGACAGGTCGGAACCCATGCCCGATCCGCCCGAGCACGCGACGCCCGAACCCAACGAACCCGAGTGGCAGGCCCTGGCGGCCGACGGTCACGACCGGTTGACGCGGCTGATGAGCAGCCTGCCCGACATCCAGCAGGAGATCCTCCGCCTGCGGATCACGGTCGGCCTGACGGCGCCCGAGGCCGGCGCGGTCCTGCGGGTGAGTCCCGGCCTGGTCCGGGTCGCCCAGCATCGAGCCCTGCACAAACTCCGCACGATCATCAGCGAGGACGACCTGTGATCAGCCCCCTGATCGGCCCCGGGGACGGCCATACCTGGCCGGTGGAGATCGATGTCCGGCATCTGCGGCTCCTCGACGCGATCGCGTCCGCGGGCAGCATGGCGAAGGCCGCGACCGCGCTCGGGCTCTCCCAGCCCGCGTTGAGCACGCAGCTCCACCGCGTCGAGCGGGCGCTGGAACGGACGGTGTTCGAACGCGACCGGCACGGCGTGCGGCCCACCGCGCTGGGCGAGGTGCTGCTGGACCACGCGCGCCGGGTACTGGCCGCGGCGGACGACCTCGAACTGGCGATCCGCCGGTTCCACAGCGCGCCTTCCGGGGAACCGCTCCGGATCGGCGCGCTTCCGACCGTCTTCGCCGAGGCGCTGAGCGGTGTGGTCGCCGCGGCGGCCCCCGGCCGTCCGGTCGAACTGCTGACGCTGACCAATCGGACAGGGTTGTTCTCGGCCCTGCGCGACGGCACGGTGGAATTGGCGCTGTACGCGGATCACCCTGGGCAGGAGATCGTCCCGCCCGAGGGCGTCCACCTGCTTCCCGTCGGCACGGAGCCGATCTTCGTGGCCGTGTCCCCGGAACATCCCGCCGCCGCACGCGGCGAGGTGTCGCTGGCCGACCTCCACGGCTCGGTCTGGCTGGTGCCGTCGGACGAGAACGACGAGTTCCCCGAGCACCTGGCCGACCAGTGCGCCCGCGCCGGCCTCGGTGCGATCACCGTCCGGAAACTGGACCCGACGGTGGTGCGCCGGACCGTCCAGCACGAACCCCGCGCGGTGGCACCCGTCCGCTCCCTCGATTCCGGTTCCGCGATTCCAGGACCGGTGGTGGCACTGCGCGGTGCGCCGCTGCGGACGAGGCATCTCCTGCTGTGGCGGGACGGCTCGTCCATCGACGTCCCCGCTGTCCGAAGTGGACTCATGCACGCGATCGCCGAGCCCGGCGTGATCCGGCATCGGCTTCCCGAATGGGCGGCGGCCAACCCCGGTTGGCTGGGCACCTGAGCGGATTCAGCGCTGGATGCAGTCGAGACCGAGGCCGAAGGTCGTGAGCACGTACTGACAGATGTGCGTCGCGTGCTCTTCGTCGGTTTCGAGGCAGCCCACCGGCACGCCCAGCAGATCGACCGCGCAGGACGCGTAGAACTGGTTCGGGCTGCCGGGCACCGGATCCGCGATGGCGGGCGAGGCGGTGACGGCGCCCAAGAACGTGACCGCGGCCGCCAAGGCGGCGATTCGAGTCTTCATGGTGCTCTCCCTTTTCCGTCGATGCCCCCGGGTTCCCCGGATCCGGCCGGTTCACTGGATGATCACCGGAAAGTGTCACGGTGACGTACACCGATGACGTCGTCCGACGGGCGCCGCGGCACCTTCGGCCGTCCTAGCGTGAATTCATGCCCGCACTTGGGAAAGCCGCTCTCGCCGCCGCCGTTCTGCTCACCGCCGCCTGTAGTGCTCCCCCGCCCGCCCCGCCGGTCGCCGCTCCCCCTGCCGCCGCGGCCGCCGCCGGCTGGTCGCCCGCTCCCGTGGTACCGCTGCCGTCGCAGCCTCCGCCGTCGCTGGTCGTGGACGAGCCGTTGCCCGAGCAGCTCGCGATGGGCCTCGTCGTACTGCGGTACCGGGCGGAAAACCTCCGGATCGTCCCGGTGTACGGCCCCGCCGCACTGGACGTCTCGCCCCGGATCGGCCATATCCACGTGACCGTCGACGACGCGGCGTGGCACTGGGCGGACGGCAGCGGGGAACCGCTGATCATCCAGTCACTGCCCGCGGGACCGCACAAGGTGTGGATCGGTCTCGCCGACCCGACGCACAAGATCCTCGACCAGAAGACGGTGAGCTTCGTCGTTCCCGCCCACGCCGGGCACCACTGAGAAGACGCTTCCATGCCACTGGATCAGTACTACCTACTCGGCCGCTCGGGACTACGCGTCAGCCGGGTCGCGCTCGGAACTTCGGTACGGGCGGCTTGAGTCTCATCGCCGAAGGTGCGCGACCGGGTTGTGCGCACCATCAGCTTGGCGAACGCGGCGACCCAAACGCGAGCCGGACCTGCGGGCGCTCCTCGACGGGGCCGGCGCCGTGCCGCCGGAGTCTGTGTCCCGGATGTTCACGCCCGCGGTGCGGAACCGGTGACTTGACCGCTGGCGCCTCGTGGGTCTGTCGCCGTTTTGTGGCGAAGGGCCATGTCGCCGTCCTGCGGCGATGGGACGCCGGTGACCCGTGTCGTCTGGCCGACCGATCCCGCCGCCATCCGTGGCCGTCGCCATTTCGCGGCAACAGACCGCGGGACCGAGTTGCGGAGACCTCAAGCCGCCGCTCGACGTCGCCGTTCTACGGCAACGGGCCGCCAGTGCCCTGTCACGTGACCGACCAATCCCGCCACACCCATGACCCGTCGCCGAATCGCGGCAACGACCCTCGGCCCGCCCGGCAGGATCCGATCCCACACCCCAACGGCCGTCGCCGTTTCGCGGCAACAGACCACGGGACCGAGATGCGGAGACCTCAAGCCGCCGCTCGACGTCGCCGTTCTACGGCAACGGGCCGCCAGTGCCCTGTCACGTGACCGACCAATCCCGCCACACCCATGACCCGTCGCCGAATCGCGGCAACGACCCTCGGCCCGCCCGGCAGGATCCGATCCCACACCCCAACGGCCGTCGCCGTTTCGCGGCAACAGACCACGGGACCGAGTTGCGGAGACCTCAAGCCGCCGCTCGACGTCGCCGTTCTACGGCAACGGGCCGCCAGTGCCCCTGTCACGTGACCGACCAATCCCGCCACCCGTCGCCGATACGCGGCAACGGGGCGGGGTCACTCAGAGCTTCACCGTTTCGCGGCGACCAGGCGGAGTCACTCAAAGCTTCGCCGATTCACGGCAACAAGCCGTGGCTCACAGTGCGTCGTGGTTGCCGACCACCCCAACGAAGGCCACCCACGCCAGCTCCCCGGCCGTCGCCGTTTCGCGGCAACAGTCCGTGGCGAATCCCCGCACCCGAACGGTAATCGGCGACGCCCCCACCGAGCCTGTCGCCGACTGCCGGCGAAGACCACAGGCGCGCCGTGCAGGTCGTTATACAGCCAGCCCCGCGAGGCGGGCCGAGGGGGCGGCGCGCACCCGGTCGTAGATCGTCCGCAGCCACGGCTTCCGAACAGCCGGGAGCCGCGCCAAGGTCTGCAGCAAGGCATCGGGCGAGGGAGGGAAACGGCCGCCCGGGCACTTCGGCAGCGGATCGTCGCAGGACGCCTGCCGGCATGCCCCGGCGACCGGCGCCGTCACCGGGTCGCGGCCGAAAGCCAGCCAAGTCCATACCTCGACGGCAACCGGCACCACGTCGGCCGCGCCCGAGTGCGGCCACGACCGCCCGGTCACCGGATGCCGTGGCACGAGCGCAAGGTCGTCGAATTCCGGCAATCCGGGACCCGCGAGCGCCAGGTTCCGGAGCAGCGGCCTGGGCCCAGCACGGCGACCTGGCCGCCCAGTGAATGGCCGGCCAGATCCGCCCGCCCCCCAGCAGATCGGTCACTTCGTCGGCCATCGCCGCGAGCGAATACCAATCGGCCCAAGCTGCCCAAGGCGTACAGCAGGACCATGGGCACCCCCGGCCCGCCGCCCCGTCGTCCGAACGGCGAGCATCAAGCCCTGAGGTGTGCCCGGTCCGGCGCGACGGCGTGCTCCAGCGGCTCACCGAGCACGAACCGCCGCAGCTCAGCCGCCACCAGCTCACCCATCCGAGCCCGTTCGGCACCCAGCGCGCCCGCCAGATGCGGCGTGAGCACCACGTTCGGCAACGTGTACAGCGGCGAGTCCGGCTCGGGCGGTTCGGGCCAGGTGACGTCGAGGATCGCCGTCAGATCGGGGCGCTCGCGCAGCACGGGGACGACCGACGGCTCGTCGACGACGGCACCGCGAGCGGTGTTGATCAGGGTCGCGCCGACGCCCATCCTGGCCACCAGCTCCCCATTGACCAGCCCTTCGGTCTCCGGGAGCAGCGGCGCGTGCAGGCTGACCACGGCACACGTGGCGAACAGTTCGTCCAGGCCCACCAGCCGTACGCCGAGACCGTCGGCCGTCGCCGCGTCGACGACGGGGTCGCTGGCGAGCACATCCACGTCGAAACCGCGCAAATGCGACGCGACGAGAGCACCGATCTCGCCGAGGCCGAGCAGCCCGACCCGCGACCGGTAGGCACCCGCGACCCTCGGATCCGGCGGATAGGCCCGCCGCTCCCGGATCTCCCGGGAGATCCGGTGCACCTGCTTGAGTCCTAAGAGGACCTGGGCAAGGGTGAACTCGGCGACCGGGACGGCGTTCGCGGCCGCGGCCGACACGATCGGCAGCTCGCGCGCCCAGAACTCGGGTGTGGTCAGCGGCCGGACCGAGCCGGCGGCGACGAGCACGGCCCGCAGGTCCCGCGCGTGTCCCAAAAGGACGGAGTCCAGCACCGGGGCGCCCCAGCCGGACAGCAGGATCTCGACGCCTTCCAGTGTCGCCGGGTCCTCCGCCAGCCGCTCACGGGTGAGCGGCTCACGCAGGTCCACCAGCGTTTCGATCTCCTTCAGCACCGCCTCGGGATAAACGTCGTCGCGGCGGCGTTCCTCCATCACGAGAAGTGCCGTCGGCCGGTGTCGCAGCTCGGTCATTCCTACCTCCGCGGCGACCATACATCGGATGCTTGACCCGGTCCACGCGCGGCGACTCCGTCGCACGGGCAAACCGTGCTGATTGAGATTCGTAATCATCGGACCATTGACCAGACCCCGGGAAAGCGCTTACCGTCCCCTGCGAAGTAGACAGCGTGGTCCACAGTGAACAGGAGATGCGATGCGGAAATCGCGGTGGATCGGCGTGGGACTCACTGTCTCAGCGCTGGTCCTTTCGGGCTGCTCGGCAGGCCCCGCCGGAACGAACGTCGCGCAGGACACCAAGGCACCCTTGGAACTGTGGACCCGGACGACCCCCGGCGGCCCTGGTGAGCAGGCCACCAAACGGCTCGCGGAAGCCTTCGAGAAGGCCACGGGGTTCAAGGTGCAGGTCACCGCGATTTTCGACGACTTCGAGACGAAACTGGCCCAGCGCGCCGCCCAGCGCGACCTGCCGGACATCGTGATGAACGACGTCACGCAGCTGGGCACGCTGAAGAGCCAGGGTCTGGTCCGCGAGGTCGAACCGGGCAAGATCAAGCACACCTCGGAGCTCACCGAGCAGGCGCTGAAGTCGAACCAGACCGCGGACGGCAAGCTGTACGGCCTGCCCTACAGCGCGCAGGCCTCGGCGCTGCTCATCCGCAAGGACTGGCGGGAGAAGCTCGGCAAGGGCGTCCCGCAGAGCTGGGCCGAGCTGGCGGACCTCGCCAAGGCCTTCACCACCGGCGACCCCGACGGCAACGGCAAGGCCGACACCGCGGGCCTGAACGCGACGCTGTCGACCAAGCGTGGCTACGCCTCGTGGTACTTCTCGAACTTCCTCTGGGCCGCCGGCGGCGACTTCATCTCCGAGACCGGGGGCGGCAAGTACAAGCCGGCGATGAGCACTCCCGAATCCGTGGCCGCGGTGCAGTGGTTCCGCGACCTCGGCTGCAAGGACAACGTCATCCAGCCAGGTTCGGTCACCATGCCGACCCCGGCGACCAACGAGACCTTCGAAGCGGGCAAGGCCGGGATGTACGTCGTCGGCCCGTACCTGCTGCCCCGGTTCGACAAGTCGCTCGGCAAGGACAAGTACGAGGTCGTCCCGATGCCGAAGGGCGCCAAGAACGCCGACGTCCTCGCCGAGGGCCTGTCGATCTACATGATGGCCGGTTCGCCGAACCAGGCCGGGCAGGACGCCTTCGGTGACTTCGCGATCTCGGTCGAGGGCCAGAAGATCGGCATGGAGGGCGAATCGGCCTTCATCGTGCAGCTCCCGGTGAACAAGAACGTCGACATCACCCAGGTCCGCTCCGACCCGCGCTGGAAGACCTACGCCGAGATCTACACCAAGTCCGGCCACTACGCGCCGTCCATCCCGAACTGGACGCCGGTCCGCCAGGACACCGCCGACACGATCAGCGCGCTCGTCGCCGACTGCAAGCTCGACCTCAAGGCGGAACTGTCCAAACTCGACACCAAGCTCACCGCGACCTTGCAGCAACAGGGGATCAGCGCCTCATGACCGTAGATCACGCCAAGCCGGCGGCCGTCGGCGCGGACCGTCCCGCCGTCAAGCGGACGCCCGCGCCGAAGGCCCGCAGGCGCAGCGACCGCGACGGGAAGTGGTGGACGCCGTGGCTGTTCCTGGCGCCCGCCCTGATCCTGTTCGTGTACTTCAAGTTCATCCCGATGTTCACCGCGGTGACGATGTCCTTCCAGGACGTCCAGCCGTACCTGGGCAACACGTGGGTCGGCGGGCAGAACTACAGCACCGTCCTCGGTGACGAGGCGTTCCACTCCGCGGTCTGGCACACCATCGTGATCGCGGTCGGGCAGACCGCGGGGTCGATGATCATCGGCCTCGCGCTCGCCCTGCTGATGGAGGGCCAGAGCAAGCGGCTGAAGTTCCTGCGGTCGGCGGCGTTCCTGCCGGTGGTCGTGCCGATCGCGGTGGTCGCCGAACTCTGGCGCATCATGTACCACCCGACCGAGGACGGGATGCTGAACTCCATCCTCGGCCTGGTCGGGATGGGCCCGTCGGGCTTCATCAACGATCCCGACAGCTCGATGCTCTCGGTCATCGTCACCGGGATCTGGCGCGGTGCCCCGTACGACATGATGATCTTCCTCGCGGGCCTCGCCGGAATCGACAGGGGCCTCTATGAAGCGGCCACTGTGGACGGTGCCTCGCGCTGGCGCAAGATCCTCCACGTGACGCTGCCGGGCCTGCGGTCGGTGTTCTCGATCCTGTTCGTCCTCGCGGCGATCCGCGGCCTGCGGGTGTTCACCGAGGTGTTCCTGCTGACCAACGGCGGGCCGAACGGCTCGACGGAAGTGGCGATGACCCTGATCTACAAACTCGGCCTGGAGCAGAACCGGCTGGGCGTCGGCGCGGCGGGCGCGGTCCTGCTGTTCCTCGCGACGCTCGTGCTGACCTTGTTCGTCCAGGTGCTCCGACGGAGGCGAGACGCATGACCGCGGCCAACGATTCCGCACTCGGCCTCGACGCCGTCAAATCCCCGGCGGGGCGGATCCTGAAGTTCGTCCTGTACGCCCTGCTGCTCCTGGTGTTCGCCGGGCCGCTGCTGGCGCTGCTGGTCAGCGCGTTCAACGACGTTTCCGATCCGACGGCGCTGAGCGTCGTGCCGTCCAGCCCGACCCTGGACAACTTCGGCATCGCCTTCGACCTTGGCGTGGGGATGTACCTCCTCAACTCGTTCCTGGTGGTCGGCTTCGGCCTGCTGCTGCAGGTCGTCATCTCGGTGCTGGCCGGCTACGCGCTGGCGCGCAAGAAGTTCCGGTTCATGACCTTCGTGCTGGTCGCGATCCTGGCGACGCTGATGCTGCCGGAGGAGATCCTCGCGATCCCGCTGTCGCTGATCCTGTCGGATCTGCCGGTGGTGCATCTGAACCTGATCGGCAGCCTCGCCGGGATGATCGTGCCGCTGGGCGCGTGGGCCTTCTCGATCCTGGTGATGACCGAGTTCATGAAGGACGTCCCCCGTGAACTCGAAGAGGCCGCGCGGATCGACGGGGCGGGCGACCTGCGGATCTTCGCGCAGATCATCCTCCCGATGTGCAAGCCGGCGCTCGGCGTGATCGGGGTCTTCGGCTTCACGATGATCTGGGACCAGTATCTGCTGCCGCTGCTGGTGTCGACCGACGCTTCCACCTACACCCTGCCGCTGGCCCTGCGGACGCTGCGGATCGACACGAACGTCACGCCCGGCGTGATCATGGCCGCGTCGCTGCTGGCGCTGCTCCCGTCGGTCGCCGCGTTCCTGTTCTTCCAGCGTTCGTTCGTCCGCGGCCTCGCCTCGGGCGCACTCAAGGGCTGACCCACCATCACAAGGAGCGAAGTGAGTTCCACCGCCTGGTTCACCCACGACCGGTTCGGGATGTTCGTCCATTGGGGACTGTATTCCCTGGCCGCCCGGCACGAGTGGGTGCAGAACCGCGAAAAGCTGACCGACGAGCAGTACCGGGTGTACTTCGACCACTTCGAACCGGACAAGTACGACCCGCGTTCCTGGGCGCGCGCCGCGAAGGCCGCGGGCATGACCTACGTCGTGCTCACCACCAAGCACCACGACGGTTTCTGCCTGTGGGACAGCGACCTCACCGACTTCAAGGTGACGAACACGCCCTACGGCAAGGATCTGCTCGGGCCGTTCGTCGACGCCTGCCGCGAAGAGGGCTTGAAGGTCGGCTTCTATCACTCGTTGATCGACTGGCATCACCCGGCTTTCCCCGTCGACGGCACCCATCCCCGCCGTGACGACGCGGAGTACATCGCGGCGCACCAGTACGCCGACATCGCCGAGTACCAGCTCTATCTGCACGGTCAGGTGCGCGAACTGCTCACCCGCTTCGGCACGATCGACTACCTGTTCTTCGACTTCTCGTACAAGGGCCGCAAGGAATGGTGGGGCGGCAAGGGACCCGACGACTGGGACTCCCCCGGCCTGCTCGCGCTGGTCCGCGAACTGCAGCCCGGCATCCTGGTCAACGACCGCACCGGGATCCCGGGTGACTTCATCACCCCGGAGCAGTACCAGCCGTCCGGGCCGATGACCCGCGACGGCGTCCCGGTGGTGTGGGAGGCGTGCCAGACGCTGAACGGCAGCTGGGGTTACGACCGCGACAACCTCGACTACAAGAGCCCGGAGCTGCTGATCCGGATGCTGGTCGACGGCGTGTCCAAGGACGGCAACCTGCTGCTCAACGTCGGGCCGAACGGCCGGGGCGAGATCGACCCGCGGGCGCTCGAGGTGCTCGCCGAACTCGGCCGCTGGATGGACCGGCACGAACGCTCCATCCGCGGCTGCGGTCCCGCCGAGTTCACCGCACCCGCCGACGGCCGCTACACCCGGCGCGGCGACCGGCTATACCTGCACCTGTTCAGCTGGCCGATGAACCACGTCCACCTGCCCGGGCTCGCCGGGCGGGTGCGCTACGCCCAACTGCTCGACGACGCCTCGGAAATCCGGCAGGTGCACACGGATCCCGGGCAGACCGCGCAGAACACCCAGATGGGCGGGCAGCCGGAAGGCACGCTCACCCTCAAGCTCCCCATCCGGAAACCGGACACCCCGGTCCCGGTGATCGAACTGTTCCTGAACGAACAAAGCCCCGCCGCCGAAACCCGCCCCACCGATTGAGCACGGAGGCATCATGGATCGCAGAAGGTTCCTCAGCGGCGCCACCCTCGGCGCCGCGCTGATCACCGTCCCCTGGGTCACCGCGGGCACGGCGTCGGCCAAACCGCAGGGGCTGTGCGCCCTGAACGTCAGTTCGCTGACCGAACTGCAGAACGCGATCAACCAGGCGGGCCCCGGCGCCGTCATCACCGTGAACAACGGCACGTACACCGTGCCGACGGGCAAGCCGATCAGCATCAAGGGCAGGCGCGGCACGAAGGACCAGCCGATCACCATCGTCGCCCAGTCCCGCGGCGGGGTGACGCTCACCGGTGAGCAGAGCTTCGTCTTCGACGACTCCACCGGCGTCACGATCAGCGGGTTCAAGTTCCGCCAGAGCACCACGCTGGAGATCCCGGCGAACTGCTCGCGGATCCGGCTGACCCGCAACGATCTCCAGTTCGCCGACCTCCCCGACCTGCACTGGGTGATGGTCCGCGCCGACAACAGCAAGATCGACCGCAACCACTTCCACCACAAGACGACCCTCGGTGTCATGCTCTGCATCGAGGGCGCGGACGAAGACAAGATGGCCGCGGACGTCGAGGTCTTCCGGAACTACTTCTCCGACCACACCTTCCCCGGTGACAACGGCGGCGAGCCGATCCGGCTCGGCGTCAGCCCGCGCGCGCTGAGCACCGCCGGCGCCAAGATCGAGTTCAACCTGTTCGAACGCGCGAACGGCGACCCGGAGGCGATCTCGGTCAAGTCGTCGGGCAACTTCATCCGCAACAACACCATCCGGAACAGCCGCGGCGGCATCGTGCTGCGCCACGGGAACAAGTCCGTCGTCGAATCCAACTTCATCCTCGGCGGCAAGGAGGGCATCCGGATCTACGGCAACGACCACAAGATCGTCAACAACTACGTCGCCGGAGTGTCCGGCACCGCGCTGGTCGTCGGCAGCGGCTCCGTCCGGGACCACTTCCCGGGTGAATCGAAGGAGTCACGGCGCGGCAACGACGCGGCGGACCGCGTGCTCATCGCGCACAACACGCTGCTGAACAACAGCGGCACGCTGTCCGGCGAGACCAAACGGACGATCGAACCGCGCGACTGCACGATCTCCGACAACCTCTTCGTCGGCAGCAACGGCGACCTGGTCACGATGAGCACCACGGGCAACTTCACGTGGTCGGGCAACATCCTGTGGGGTTCGGGCGGGAACGGGAACATCCCCGCGGGCACCTTCCGCCGGATCGACCCGAAACTCGTGCAGGGCACCGACGGGGTCTCGCGGCTCGCCGCGGGCAGCCCCGCGATCGACGCGGCGACCCTGTCGACCGCACCGGTCACGCTGGACCTCGACGGTCAGGCCCGCGGCAGCCTGCGTGACGTCGGCGCCGACGAGTACTCGACGGCCGCCATCGCCAACCGGCCGCTCACCACCGCGGACGTCGGCCCCGGCGCTCCGTAGCCGGGCGGCCGGCATCAGAGCCGGGCTCACGCCGGTGTCAGCCCACACCGGCGTGAGCCCACCGCACCACCGAGGAGGAAGCATGGCGCAGCGCGCCGCGGGTTCGGCCACCCTGGCCGACGTCGCCCGCGAAGCCGGAGTGTCGCTCGCGACGGCGTCGAGGGCGCTCAACGGCGGGACCAGACAGGTCAGCGTGACCCTGCGCGAATCGGTGCTTCGGGCCGCGGAACGGCTTCAGTACACGGCGAACGTGCCCGCGCAGGCGATGGCGCGCGGCCGCGGCAATGTCGTCGGGCTGCTGGTGCACGACATCGTCGACCCGTACTTCTCCTCGATCGCGTCCGGCGTCATGCGCGTGGCGGCCCGGCACGGGCTGACGGTCACCATCGCGAGCACCGAGAACCATCCGGAGAAGGAACTCGAGTACGTCACGACGTTGCGCGGGCAACGGGCGCGCGCGGTCATCCTCGCCGGGTCGCGGAACGAAGACAGCGCCCTGCAACGGAACCTGACCAAGGAGCTCAAGGCGTTCGAAGCCGCCGACGGTCAGGTCGTGGTGATCGGGCAGCGGAAACTGCCGTTCGACACCGTCATGCTGGAGAACCGGGCCGGAGCGGCGGATCTGGCGGAGAACCTCGCCGCGCTCGGGCATCGGGACTTCCTCGTGCTCGCCGGCCCGCCCGGCCTGCTGACGTCGCGGGATCGTGTCCTCGGCTTCCGTGACGGACTCGCCCGGCACGGTATCCCGCTGCCCGAGAACCACGTACTGCGTGCGGAATTCACCCGCGACGGCGGCTACGCGGCGATGGTGCGGGCGATCGAGAGCGGCTTCCGCGGCTGTGTTTTCGCGGTCAACGACGTGATGGCCGTCGGCGCGATGGCCGCCTGCCGCGACCGCGGGCTGCAGGTCCCCGCGCAGATCGCGATCGCCGGGTTCGACGACATTATTACGTTGCGGGACATCAGGCCTTCGCTGTCGACTGTGCGCGTGCCGATCGAGCGCATGGGCGAACAGGCCCTCGACTTCATCCTCGACGCCCGCGCGGCCGTCCCCCGGGTCAAACCGATCACCGGTGAGGTCGTGCTGCGCGAAAGTACTCGACCGCTGGAGGGAAAATGATCCGCCCGGGACTGTGTTCGGTGACGCTGCGGCGGCTGGACGCCGACGAAGTCGCGAGCCGCGCCGAACAGGCGGGCCTGCAGGTGATCGAGTGGGGCGCCGACGTCCACGTACGCCCCGGCGACGACTGGGCGGCCGAGCGCGCCTTCGAGGCCATGGCACGGCACGGGCTCACTTGTGACTCCTACGGTTCGTACTTCCGCGCCACCCCGGTGGAGGCCGGGAAGTTCGGCGACATCGCCGCCACCGCCGTCCGGCTCGGCGCCTCGCGAATCCGGGTGTGGGCGGGCAAGGCGGGCTCCGCGGACGTCGAGCCCGACGAACGCGAGCAGGTCGTCGCCGGTCTTCGTGAAGCCGCCGACGTCGCGAACGAACACGGCCTGGAGGTCGCGCTGGAGTTCCACGGCGGAACGCTGACCGACACCGCGGAATCGACCGTCCGGCTGCTCGAAGAGGTCGGCCGCGACAATCTCGGCACCTACTGGCAACCGCCGCAGGACCTGCCGGACGACCGGGCGCTGGCCGGCCTGGAGCTGGTGCTCGACCACGTGCGCGCGGTGCACGTCTTCTCGTGGTGGCCCAGCAACGAGCGGCATCCGCTGACCTTCCGGGCGGATCTGTGGACGCGGGCGTTCGGCCTGCTCGCCAAGACCGGACGGCCGCTCGACGCGCTGCTGGAGTTCGTCCCGGACAACGATCCGGAGCTGATCCCCGGCGAGGCCGACTCGCTGCGGAAGCTGATCGAGGCGGGCGCGTGAGGTTCACCGAAGCCGACAGGCTGCTCTTCGCCGGTGACTCCATCACCGACTCCAGCCGTGACCGCACCGATCCGGCGTCGCTGGGCAAGGGTTACGTCCGGCAGATCGCGGATCTTCTCGGTGACGGGCCGGAAGTGGTCAACCGGGGGATCAACGGCAACCGGATCTACGACCTCGAAGCCCGGTGGGCCACCGACGTCCTCGCGGCGCGCCCCACGGTCCTCACGGTGAAGATCGGCATCAACGACACCTGGCGGACCTTCGATCGCGGCCTGTCGAGCCCGATCGGCGAGTTCCGTGCCGCGTACTCCCGGCTGCTGGCCGGTGCGCGGGAGCACCTCCCGGCCGAGTTGTACGTGATCACGCCGTTCCTGCTGCCGGTGGAGCCGGAACAGCACGAATGGCTCGGCGATCTGGCGCCCCGCATCGAGGCGGCGATCGACGTGGCGACCGAGTTCGGCGCGCGGCTGGTGCGCGCGGACCTGTTCATGCCGCGCGCGGCCGCCGAGCACGGGGCGGCGACGCTGGCCCCGGACGGCGTCCACCCCAGCCCGCTGGGGCACCGGCTGCTCGCAGAAGCCTGGCTCGCGGCCGCCGGGGCGCCGGTCGAGGAGGCCAAGCTCCCGTAGCGGATACAGTTGTCCGCGTGACCCGGAACGCCATCATCGCCGGCCGTTACCGGCTGGAGCACAAGGTCGGCCGGGGCGCGATGGGCGTGGTGTGGCAGGCGCGCGACGAGCGGCTCGACCGCACGGTCGCGGTCAAGCAGTTGCTGCCGGACAACTCGCCGGGCGACGCGCCGTTCCGGTCGATCGTGCGCGCGATGCGGGAGGCCCGGGTCGCCGCGCGGCTCAAGCATCCGCACGCGGTCACCGTCTACGACGTCGTGGAGCAGGACGGGACCCCGTATCTGATCATGGAGTTCCTGTCGTCGCGGCCGTTGACGGAGCTCCTCGCCGACGACGGCCCGCTCCCCGCGGGCCGGGTCGCGGAGCTCGGCGCGCAGATCGCCGCCGCGCTCGCCGCCGCCCACGAGGACGGCATCCTGCACCGGGACGTGACGCCCAACAACATCCTGATCACCGAGGACGGCCAAGCCAAGATCGCCGACTTCGGCCTGTCCCACGCCACGGGTGAAGGGACGATGACCGGAGACGGTCTCGTCGTCGGCACACCGGCGTACCTCTCCCCCGAGGTCGCCGACGGCGAGGAACCCGGCTACCCGTCCGACGTGTTCTCGCTCGGCTCCACGCTCTACACCGTGCTGGAGGGCGCGCCGCCGTTCGGCACCGACGGCAACCAGATCGCCCTCCTCAAACGGGTCGCCCGCGGTGAGATCGTCCCGCCACGGTCCACCGGCCCGCTCACGGACGTCCTGCTGCGGTTGCTCCGGCGCGATCCGCGGGAACGGCCGGACATGGCCGAGGCCGGGCGGATGCTCGCCGCCGTCGCCGACGGTCGCCCGGCGATCCTGCCCGGGACCGAACGGCTTCCCGCGCCCACCCGCCGTTCGCGGTTGCCGTTCGCCATCGCGGGTGGCGTGGTCGTGGTGGGTGGGGTCCTGGCGGGGGTCCTGCTGTCCGACGGTGACCCGCCCGGCGCCGCCGCTCCGGTGGCGGTACCGGTGCCTTCGGCCGCGAAACCGGTGTGCGAAGCGCGGTACGAAGTCGCCAATCGCTGGCCCGGCGGCTCGGAGATCCGCGTTTCCGTCCGGAACACCCAGGACACCCGCCTCACCGGCTGGGAGGTCAGCTGGACCCTGCCGCCCGGCACCCGCATCGCCAATCTGTGGAACGGTTCCCTGGCGCAGGACGGCGACCGCGTGCGAGTGTCCGAAGTGGACTGGAACGCGGTACTGCCCGTCGGCGGGACGACCACCTTCGGCTTCATCGCGACCACGGAGGACGACGGCGGGGCCGCGCCGGTCGCGGCGTGCCGGAGTTCCTGATCAATGGAATGTGACACAATTCACGTCTGATTTGTCCGATTACCGGGGTCCTCCGCACCGGCATGCTGCGAGCGCGATGCACTCGACAGCAAGGAGAAACCCGTGGACGACCGGCGATTTCCCCTGGCGCGCCAGACAGGCCGCCCCTTCGATCCTGCCCCGGAACTGACGCGGCGAGCCGAAGAAGACCCGGTGTCCCGGGTGAAGACATGGGACGGCGGCACACCGTGGTTGATCACCCGGTACGAGGACGTGCGGACGGTCTTGGCCGATCCGCGGGTCAGCGTCGACGCCACCTGTCCCGCCTTCCCCCACACCAACGCGGTGAGCAAGGCCAGGGACACGACGATGAAGACGTTGATGCAGCTGGACGCGCCGGAACACACCGCCCAGCGGCGGCTGCTGACGCCGGAGTTCACGGTCGAGAAGATGGCGGCATTGCGGCCACGAGTCCAGCGGCTCGTCGACGACCTCATCGACGAGCTGCTCGACGGTCCCAAGCCGGTAGACCTGGTGACGGCGTTCGCGTTGCCGGTCCCCACGCGGGTGATCTGCGAACTGCTCGGCGTGCCCTACGCCGATCGGGGTTTCTTCCGGGAGGTGGCCCGCACCCTCGTCATGGGCGAGTCCGATCCCGGCCGGGCCTTGACCGCCAGTGAGGAGCTGAACGCCTACCTGGAAGAGCTGGTGGCCCGCAAGAACGCGGCACCCGGCGACGATCTGCTCAGCACGCTGACCGTCGAGCAGTTCCGGACCGGCGCGATGACCCCGCGCGAGATCGCCACGATGGCCCAGCTCCTGCTGGTGGCCGGACACGACACCACCGCGAGCATGATCGCGCTGGGCACGGCGGCGCTTCTGGCGAACCCGGACCAGCTCGACCTCGTCCGCGCCGACGCCCCCGGCGCGGTGGAGGAACTCCTGCGCTACTTGTCCGTCACCCACACCGAAGCACGCCGCGTCGCGCGTGAGGACCTGGAGATCGGCGGCACGCTCATCCGCGCCGGCGAAGGCATCATCGCGGTCAAGAGCACGGCCAACCGGGATCCGGTGGCCTTTCCCGACCCGGACATCGTCGACGTCCGGCGCAAGGCCCGCCATCACGTCGCCTTCGGTCACGGCAGGCATGTCTGCCTCGGTGCTCCGCTGGCCAGGATGGAGCTCCAGATCGTGTACGGCACGCTGTTCCGGCGCATACCGACCCTCAAGCCGGCCGTACCGCTGGAAGGGTTGACGTTCGACGAGAACGCGGTCTTCTACACGGTGCGGGAACTGCCCGTCACCTGGTGAACCGGTCCGTGGATTCCCGCGGGTTCAGCCGCACCGGAACCTCGATCCGGTGCGGCTGACCCGCGGCCACACCTTCGACGAGATCCATCAACGCCGTGGCCGCACGGCCGCCCACCTCGCGCGGATGCACGAACATCCCGGTCACCTGCGGTGAAACGAGCCGAAGCGAACCGCTGTCCACCGCGCTGCAGATCCCGAGCACACCGGGTACCTCCAGCCGTCGGCGGCGGGCCTCGTGAAGGACACCGAGAGCGAGATTCTCCGATGTCGTGAAGACGGCGTCCGGGCACACCCGCCGGTCGAGGAGCCTGCCCAGTGCCGCCGCCGTGCCTTCGGTGGTGGGCGGTTCGTCGATCTCGACCACCACCGGCTCCAGGCCCCGGTCCGCCATCCAGCCGGTGTACCCCGCGACCAGATCGGCCGCGTACGAGCGGGCGGTGTCGGTGGTGATCATCGACGGCCGCTCGAAACCGTTGTCCGCCAAGTGATCCAGCATCAGCCGGGCGGCCGCGACCAGATCGTTGTCGACGACGACCGGCACCGGGCACGGCGCCGCCATCGGACGTCCGACGGTCACCAACGGCCGGTCCTGGCACCAGCCGGTCGCGAAGAAAGGCTCGTCTCCGCGGGGATCCACCAGGATCGCGCCGTCGACGGCGAAGGCGTTCAGCCGGTCGAGGTCGGCGTCCGCCGGAGCCAGGAGCAGGGCGTACGAACGTTTCGACGCGGCCTCGGCCGCGCCGTTGAGGACTTCGAGGAAGTAGTCCGAATTGGGCACGAGCGCGCAGGCGCTGCTCGCGTCGACCGAATTCGCGAGCTGGATCGCCAGGGTACGGCTGCGCCGGGTGACCAGCTGCTGCGCGTGCACGCTGGCCTGGTAACCGAGTTCGGCCGCCGCCCGCGCGACGCGCCGCCGGGTCTCCTCGGAGATCCGGCCCTGCCCGCTGAGCACATGGGAAACGGTGGTGATCGAAACCCCCGCGGCGGCGGCGACGTCACGGATGGTCGGCGACACTCAGGCCTCCACGGGCGGTCCCCAAACGCGGTTCGGCCGGTCGGTGTCCAGCCGATAGTCGGTGACATGGGCGTCGCCCAGCCTACGGCCGAGGTCCGCCGCCGCCGCCAGCGGCCGCGCGGGATCGCGCTCCACCTCGCCCCGGCTGTTGCCGACGCCGACCACGATCCCGGCGAGATCCTGACGCAGATAGCGCGTGAGTTCCTGGAATTGGGCCTCCAGGCCGAGCGTCGCGCCGCGGTAGCTCTCCTCGCACGAGATCAGCACCGCGGCGCGTTTGTGCATCAACCCCGGCACCACTTCCGAGGTGTGCGGCGAACTGCCGGACGTGTAGCAGAAAAGCCGGTCGAAGAAGGATTTGAGGCGCCCGGTCATGCCGTACCAGTGCAGCGGTGTCGCGTAGACGATCGCGTCCGCCGGGAGCACATGGTCGAACAGCAGGCGCTCGTAGCCGTCCCCGATGCCGCAGGACCGGTCGCTCGACCGGCACTCGCGACAGTCGCCCAGCGGCGACTCGACGAAATCGGCGAGGCGGACGAAGCCGACCGTGTGGCCTGCTTCCTCCGCCCCCATGGCCAGCGCCTGCGCGAGCGCCCAGGAGTTGCCTTCCCGACGCGGGCTCGAATCGAGCACCAAGACCTTCATGCGGTTCTCCCCCGGAGAGACTGCCAAAACGTTTTAGCAGTCTCTCCGGGGAGGGTTTCCCGTGTCAAGCGACCTTGGCGGCCGCCGCGAGGACGACCTCCGCGACGACGTCCGGCCGCGAGACCGAGACAGCGTGCGAAGCGTCGACCGTCGTGACTTCCGAACCGGCACGCTCGGCCATGAACGCCTGCGCGGCGGCGGGGATCGCGTGGTCCTGCTCGGCGACCAGCGCCCACGACGGCAGGTTCTTCCACGCCGGCTCGCCGTCGAACGGCGTGGCGAGCGCGCGCTCGGTGACCGGGCGCTGGGTGACCGCCATGACGTCGGCGGTCTCCACGGGGACGTCGGCCGCGAACACGTCCGAGAAGTTCTCGGGCTTGATCGACAATTCACCCTGGGCGGCCAGGACGTTCGTGGTGTCCGGGCCGAGCTTGCCGCCTTCGAACCGGCCGGACAGCTCGAACACGCTCTCCCCCGCCTCAGGCTGGAAAGCGGCGATGTAGACGAGCGCCTTGACATTCGGCGCGGTGGTGGCCGCGCGGCTGATCACCACGCCGCCGTAGGAGTGCCCGGCCAGCACCACGGGGCCGTCCACGCCGTTGACGACGTCGGCGACGTAGTCCGCGTCGGACTCGATCCCCCGCAGGGGGTTCGCGGCGGCCAGCACGCGGTAGCCCTGTTCACGCAGCTTCGGGACGACGCCGTTCCAGCTGGACGAGTCGGCGAAAGCGCCGTGGACCAGGACGATGGTGGGCTTCTGGTTGCTCATGGTGACTCCTTCAGAATCAGGGAGAACGATCGGTCTTTCTGCCTGAACAATGCTCCCCGAAGAGACCTTCCGCAACGTGACGAAGCCGACCTGGTGGAATGACCGTTCTTTCTCTAGAGTTGGGGAATGCCGACTGTCGATCGCGACGTCCACCCGAAGATCCGGCTGCTCGAGACAGCGTCGCGGCTGTTCTACGCCGAAGGCATCCATGCCGTCGGCGTAGAACGTCTGGTCTCCGAAGCGGCCGTGACCAGGGCGACGTTCTACCGCCACTACCCCACCAAGGACGACCTCGTCGCCGCCTACCTGAGCACCACGAGCGAGCGGATCCGCGCGGGCGTCGCGGCTGCGACGCAAGGGAAAGCCGCCCGCGAAGCACTGCTCGCCGCACTGGGCATCATCGGCGACCGGACGCTCGACGCCGACTTCCGCGGCTGCCAGTTCCTCAACGCGGCGGCCGAATACCCCGACCCCGCGCACCAGATGCGCCAGGTCATCGCCGACCACCGGGACTGGTTCTTCGGCGTACTTCGCGATTTGGCGCGCGACGCGCGTCATGCCGACCCCGAGCACGCCGCCCGCACCCTCGTCCTACTCCGCGACGGCGCGCTTCACGGCGGGAACCTCGACGACGCCGAGACCGTGCGCGCCACTTTGCACCGAGCCGTGGCCGACCTCGTCCCCTGAGTTTCATCGCGTCTTCTCGACGGTCGTAACAAGTGCTACCTTCGCGGAAGGGGGCACGGCCGGACCGAGGAGCGGCGACGATGAGGCTTTCTCCCAGCGCGCACGTCGACCCGTTCTGCCGTGACCGGCTGCCGCCCGCCGATCAGTGGCCGGAATTCGTCTTCGATCTGCCGGAGCTCCGGTACGCCGACAGGCTGAACGCCGCGACCGCGCTGCTCGACGACACCGCCGCGCGACTCGGCCACGACAGGCCATGTCTGCTCTCCGCCACCGAAGCGTGGACATACGGCGAAGTCCTGGCCCGCGCGAACCGCGTCGCCCACGTCCTGGTCACCGAATTCGGGGTCGTTCCCGGTGACCGGGTGCTGATCCGGGGCACCAACACCCCGTGGCTCGCGACCGTATGGCTGGCCGTGCTCAAGGCGGGCGCGGTGGCCGTCACGACCATGCCGATGCTGCGGCGCGCCGAACTCGACAAGATCACCGGCCGCGCGAAGCCCGCCGTCGCGGTCTGCGACGAGCGGCTGCTGGACGAACTCCCGCCCGATCTCCCCGTCGTGTCCTACGGAACCGAACTAGCCGCCCGCGCGGACCGATATCCGGCGACGTTCGCCGACGTCCCGACCGCGGCCGACGACGTCGCCCTGCTGGCCTTCACCTCCGGCACGACGGGATCCCCGAAGGCGACGATGCACTTCCATCGCGACCTGCTCGCCATCGCCGACACGTTCTCCCGCCACGTCGTGCGCCCGGTTTCCGACGATCTCTTCTGCGGTACGCCACCCCTGGCCTTCACCTTCGGCCTCGGCGGCCTGCTGGTCTTCCCCCTGCGCGCCGGCGCGGCGACACTGCTCGTCGAGCGCGCCACCCCGGCGGAACTCGCCGCCATCGTCGCCGCAAGGAATGTCACCGTCCTGTTCACCGCCCCGACCGCCTACCGGGCGATCCTGAACGCCGGCGACGGACAGCTGCTGGCCGGAGTACGCCGGGCCGTCTCGGCGGGCGAGTCGCTTCCCGCCCCCGTGGCCGAGCAGTACCGGGAAACCGTCGGACGGCCCCTCATCGACGGGCTCGGCAGCACCGAAATGCTGCACGTGTTCCTCTCCGCCGCCGACGGCGACGCGCGTCCCGGCGCCACCGGCAAGGTCGTGCCCGGCTACCAGGCGGCCGTTCTCGATGCCGACGGTTCACCCGTTCCCGACGGCACTCCCGGTTTCCTGGCGGTGCGAGGACCCACCGGTTGCCGCTACCTCGAAGACCCGCGCCAGCAGGACTACGTCCGCGACGGCTGGAACTTCACCGGTGACACCTACGTCCGCGACGCCGACGGCTACTTCCGCTTCGTCGCGCGCAGCGACGACATGATCATTTCGTCGGGGTACAACATCGCCGCCCCCGAGGTCGAGGAGGCCCTGCTCACGCACCCGGACGTGGACGAATGCGCCGTGATCGGCACACCGGATCCCGATCGCGGCTCGGTCGTGACGGCGTTCGTCGTCCCCCGGCCCGGTATCGAGCCGGGCGCGGATCTGGTGCGGGCGCTACAGGATCACGCCAAGGCGACCGCGGCACCGTACAAGTATCCCCGGCGGGTGCGGTTCATCGAGGCGTTGCCGCGCAATGCGAGCGGGAAGCTGCAGCGATATCTGTTGCGGGAGCTGTGAGTTCTGTCCACATCGGACTCTTCATAGATTGCCGTGGGGCAAGGAAGGGCGGTCGACAAGGCAGCGACGGACCTCTCTTCGCTTTCCTTTCCTCCCGATAATTCCTGACACGCCCAGGTGACACCGTCCACATCGCCAGAATGCGAAAACGGTTCTGGAGCGCTTTTCACATTCGCTCACGTGTTCGAATACTGGTATTATTGCGGGGTGTCCAGCCAACGCATCCTCGAACCACCACACGAGTTGCGGCGTGCCGGTGCGCGGGAACTCGCGCACGGTGTGGTCGAGCGGTTGTCGGTGGCACGTCAGGCGTTGGCGGAGGTCGGGCAGTTCCTGGTCGAGATCGAGTCCCGCGGTCCGATGGAACTGTTCGGGCATGGTTCGACCGCGGGCTGGTTCGCCGAGACCGCCCGGATCAGCCCCAAAGAAGCCAGCGCCACCGTCGCCCGGGCGCTGGCGTTGAACGAGAGCCGGAATCTGGATGGCACCCCCGCCCCCGCGTCCGCGCCGATCGCCGGGGCCGCGGCCGCGGAGGGCGACCTCGGGCATCAGCAACTCGACCCGATCCTCGCCGTGCTGAAGAACATCCCCGCCGACGCCACAGACGACGACCGGGCCAGCGCCGAACAGATCCTGGTGACCCTCGCCCGCCACGCCGGACCACAGGAGATCACCAACGCCGGCGCCGACCTCCTCGCCCACCTCGACCCCGACGGCAACGAACCGAAGGACGAGGACCTCACACCACCCTCACGCGAGGTGTCCCTCCGCAAACGCGACGACGGCTGGTGGCGACTCAACGGCCTCCTGGATCCCGAATTCGGAGCCCGCGCGAAGGCGTTGTTCGACACCTGGGGACAACGAAGACCCATCGACGAGGACGGCAACCGCGACCCCCGCACCCCCGGCGAACGCCACGGCGACGCACTCTTCGACGCCATCCACTACGCCATGACCAACGACAAGGCCCCCACCCTGTCCGGAGACCAGACCACCATCGTGGTCACCATCCCTCTGGAGTCTCTGACCTCCGGACTCGGAGCGGCCTGCATCGACGAGGTCACCCAGATCACCGCACGGCACGCGCGGATGCTCGCCTGCGACGCGAAAATCATCCCCGCCGTCCTCGGCACCGACAGCGAACCCCTCGACATCGGCCGCGCCACCCGCACCGTCACCCCCGCACAACGCCGGGCCCTCAACCTCCGGGATCGCGGCTGTGCCTTCCCCGGCTGCCACCGCAAACCCAAACACTGCGAAGCCCACCACATACTCCCCTGGGGCCAACTCGGCGACACCGACCTGAACAACCTCTGCCTCCTCTGCCGCTACCACCACCTGATCATCCACGGCCAATCCGGCTGGAAAGTCCAAATCACCAACAACCGACCCGAATTCATCCCACCCCAATACCTCGACCCACTACAAACCCCACGCCACAACCACCGCTGAAACCCGAAGAGCCCGCCGCCCACACCGGCGACGGGCCCTTCGGCATGCCCACGTGCCAAGAAACCGACGGCACTGATCACCTCATCGCGGGCCGTCCAGACTGGGCCCCGAGCCAGGTCGCGAAAGCCACTTTCGGGACATCCAACGTCGCGAAAGTGGCTTTCGCGACACGCCTCGCCACCCGACGGAGCACACCGCCCTCGCCGAACCCCGAACAAGGTTCCGCCGTCCGTCCACTGTGGACTAAACGCCGACTTCAGCGAATCCCTCGCCGCCGATTCGCCGCGACCAGCGCGACGATGCTCAGCGATGCCGTCGCCAAAAGATAGTAACCAGGCGAGACAGGCGATCCGGTGGCCGCGATCATCGCGGTCGCGATGGTCGGCGTGAACCCACCGAAGATCCCGACGGTGGCGTTGTAGGCGAACGAAAGTCCCGTCGCCCGGGTGTGCGCCGGGAACACGTCCGCCATCACCGACGGAAGCGCGCCGAAGTAGATGGCCTTCAGCAGCCCCAGGATCGTCATCGTGATCGTGAGGGTCAGGAACGACGGCGAGGTGGTGACCCACAGGTACAGCGGCACCACGCCGGCCCCGATCACCGCCGCGGCACCGATCATGATCCTCATGCGGCCGTGCCGGTCGGTGAACAGCCCGACGATCGGTGTCACGACGGTCAGGATGGCGGCGGTGATCATCAGGGCGACGAACGACAGCGAGTCGTCCAGGCCGAGGTTCTTGATCGCGAACGTCGGCAGCGACTGAAGGATGAAGTTCAGCGAGGTCGAGACGACCAGCGCTCCACCCGCGATCAGGAGCCCGCCCCACTGGAAGCGGAACAGCGTCCGGACCGGCGTGGACTTCGGCTGGTCCTCCTTCGCGGCCTCGGGTTCGTCGACGTGACGCCGGATGTAGTAGCCGACCGGGCCGACGAGCAGCCCGAAGACGAACGGGATCCGCCAGCCCCAGGACGTCATCGCGTCGGCGCTGAGCGAAGCGGTCAGCCCGGCGGCGAATCCGGCGGACATCAGTGTCGCGAAACCCTGGCTGGCGAACTGGAAACTGCCGAGGAAGCCTTTGCGGCGATCGTCCTGTTCGATCAAGAACGAAGTGGCGGCCCCGAATTCCCCGCCCGCGGCGAAGCCTTGGATCAGCCGCGCGACGATCACGCCGACCGGCGCGAGGAAACCGATCGACGCGTAACTCGGCATCACCGCGAGCAGGAACGTCCCGGCGACCATCAGCCAGATGGTCAGCACCAGCGCCTTCTTGCGGCCGAACCGGTCGGC
The DNA here is from genome assembly GCF_019330265.1 of Amycolatopsis sp. TNS106. NCBI lineage: Bacteria > Bacillati > Actinomycetota > Actinomycetes > Pseudonocardiales > Pseudonocardiaceae > Amycolatopsis > Amycolatopsis sp. TNS106. Next base: position 2,743,839 of record NZ_CP024972.1, read on the forward strand.
GTAGGCGCCGAGCACGAGCCCACCGAGCGGACGCACGAGGAACGTGATGCCGAAGACCGCGTACGCCTGCACGAGCTGGACGGCGGCGTTCCCGCCGGGGAAGAAGGTCTTGCCGATATAGGCCGCCATGAGCGCGTACACGCCGAGGTCGAACCATTCGAGCGCGTTGCCGATGGTCGCGGCGGCGATCGCGCGCCGCGTGGAGGACGGCGTGCGCGGCCTGGCCACCGTCCGCTCCCTCATCATGCCTCCCCGCCCCGCCGTCCGAGCGCGTGGAACAGTGCCGCGGCGAGGACGATTCCCTCACGGGCGATCGGTGCGAGCAGATGTTCGTCGGGCGCGTGTTGCAGGCATCCGGGATAGGAATGCGGCAGCCACAGCGTCGGAAGGCCGAGGAGTTCGGTGAACACGTGGTTCGGCAGTCCCCCGCCGAAGCTCGGCAGGACCGCCACACGCCGGTCGGCAACCTCGTCGAGGACGCTCTTCGCCCAGCCGACCCACGGGTCGTCGACCGGCGTGCGGCTGGCGCGGAAGCTGCCCTCGGCGGTGACGTCGACCATGGGAAATCCGTGCGCGGCAAGGTGTTTCGTGATGGCCTCGCCCGCCCTGTCGACGTCGGTGCCCGCGACGTAGCGCAGTTGCAGCATCGCCCGTGCGCGGCCGGGGATGGCGTTGACCGGCCGGTCGATGTCCGCGGCGCCGAGCGAGAGCACTTCAAGGGCGTTCCAGCCGTACAGCCGCTCCGCCGCGGTCAGCCCGGTGTCGCCCCAGCCCGCGTCCAGCGCCGGATCGCCCGGCTTGTTCCCGATCTCGAGTCCGGCGAGCGCCGCGCGGACGCTGTCCGGAAGCTCGGGCGGCAGGAGTTCCGGAACCTGGACGCGGCCGTGCCCGTCGACGAGACAGGCGATCGCCCCGGCGAGGGTGGTGGCGGGGTTGCGCAGCACACCACCCCAGTTACCCGAGTGGTAGGCGTCGGGGCGGAGGTCGACGTCGAGGGCGATCCGGACACTGCCTCGCGCGCCGAGGAACAGCGTCGGCGTCGCCGCGTCCAGGCGCGGGCCGTCGGAGGCGATGAGGACGTCGGCGCTCAGTGCCTCCCGATGCGCCGAGACGAACTCGTCGAGTCCAGGTGAGCCGATCTCCTCCCCTGTCTCGAACAGGAACTTGAGGTTGAACCCGAGCGAACCCGTCTCGGCGAGAAGCAGCCTGAGCGCGGTCAGGTTGATCAGATGCTGCCCCTTGTTGTCCGCCGAACCGCGGCCGTACCAGCGTTCGCCGTCGGCGGTCAGCGTCCACGGGTCCCGGCCACCGCTCCACCGGCCCTCGTGCCCGTCTACGACGTCCGCGTGGCCGTAGCACAGGAGTGTCGGCAGCTCTGGCGACTCGATCCGGGTGCCGATCAGGAACGGGCCGCCGCCGGGATCCGGATTGGGATGGATCGCCACGGAACAGCCGAGCGCGGTGAGTGCCGGGGCCAGCACCTCGTCCAGGTATGCCTTGATGGCAACGCGACCGCTCGGATGATCACTCACGGTCGGATACCGGACGAGCTCGGCGAGTTCGGTGAAGAACGCTCCCGAGTCGACGTGCTCGTGTGCCTTCGAGACCAGTTCCGCAGGGATCACCGTGTTGTCTCCCGATTCGCTCGTCGAGTGTCGCAGAGGAGCGTAAGTCGGTTTGCGGATCCGGACCATTGCCGTTTACCGTGCTCCGCGTTCTCATTGCGGCAAACCTGCGGAGACCCTGATGCGACTGCTGCCGATCGCGTTGACGTACTTCCTCGAAGTCGCCCGCACCGGCTCGGTGTCCGAGGCGGCGACGGAACTGACGGTGGCGCCCTCGGCGATCAGCCGTCAGATCGCCAAACTCGAAGCAGGGCTCGGGGTGCCGTAGTTCGTCCGGCATCCGCGCGGCATGGTGCCGACCGAGGCCGGCACCCGGCTGCTCGACCACGTCCGGCGCAGCGAGGCCGAATCGGCCGTTCTCGTCGACGAACTCCGCACCGGCCGCGGACTGCACGCCCGGTCCTTGACGGTCGCCTGCTCCGAGGGGTTCGCCCGCCGCGTGGTCCCGCAGGCGATCGCCGCCTTCCGGCGCGAACACGACGTCACGTTCCACCTCGACGTGGTCACCAGGGAAGAGGCGACCCGGCAGGTGCTCGAAGGCGCGGCCGACGTCGCCGTCACGTTCGCGACCGGACCGCAGCACGGGGTACGAGTCGAGAGCGCGGTCGTCGTCCCGGTGTACGCGATCGTCCCGCTCGGTCATCCGCTGACCAGTCGCGACTCCGTCGAACTCGCCGAACTGTGCCGGCATCCGCTCGCGCTCCCGGCGCCAGGGCAGAGTCTGCGCGACCTGTTCGACATCGCCGCCCGGATCGAGAATCTCGCGGCCCATCCGGTGCTGGAGTGCAACGAGCTGAGCCCGAAGTACGAATTCGTCCGGTGCGGCGGAGGGATCGCGCTCGTCGGCGGCCTGGGTGACATCGAGCAGGACGCGGCCACCGAAGGCGTCGCCTACGTGCTGCTCGACAACGCCGTGTTCCGCAAACGCGAAGCCCAGGTGCAGACCATGGCGGGCCGGACCTTGTCCTTGGCGGCCTTGCGGTTCACCGCGCTGCTGACCTCGTTCGTCCGCCCGCCGGTCAGCCGATCAGCACCCCGGGATTGAGGATCCCGGCCGGGTCGAGCGCGGCCTTGGCGGCGGCGAACGCGGCGGCGAAGGGGCCGGGACGCTGCCTGTCGTACCAGGGCCGGTGATCGCGGCCGACGGCGTGGTGATGGGTGATCGTGCCGCCGTGGCCCGCGATCGCCTCGGAGACCGCGGCCTTGATCTCGTCCCACTGGGCGACGGTGCTGCCCCAGCGCCCGGCGGCGTAGACCCCGTAGTAGGGCGCGGGACCGTCGGGGTACACGTGGCTGAACCGGCACGTGACGACCCCGGCGCCACCGCACACCTCGTCGATCGCGGCACGCGCCGCCGAGGTGATCGCGTCGTGGAACTCCGGGAAACCGTCCCAGGTGCACGCGGTCTCGAAAGTCTCGACGATCAGCGACCGGCGGGCGAGGGCGTCGCGTTGATAGGGCATCCGCAGGAAGGACGACCGCCACGCCGAAGCGCTGTCCTGACCGGCGGAATTCTTGCCGCGCCTGGCTTTCACGACACCACCGTGACCGGCGGCCAGCTCCAGCGCGCGATCGAGCCAGGGGTCGACCGGGTGGTCGGCGGATTCGAACGCGACCAGCAGGAGACCTCCGCCCACACTCGCGCCCGCGTTGATGAGCGCCTCCGCCGGGTCGAGGAGGCGGCAGTTCGACGGATGGAGCCCGGACTGCGCGATCGCGCGGGTGGCGGCGACCGCGTCTTCCTGTCGTTCGAAGGTGACGGACGCGGTCACCTGCCACACCGGCCGGTCCTGCAGGCGCATCCAGGCTTCGGTGATCACGCCGAGTGTGCCCTCGGAGCCGAGGAACATCCGGTCCGGCGAAGGACCGGCGCCCGAGCCCGGCAGGCGTCGCGATTCACTGATCCCCGCGGGCGTGACGACGCGCAGCGCTTCGGTGAGATCGTCGATATGCGTCGCGAGAGTGGCGTAGTGCCCGCCCGCGCGGGTGGCGAGCCAGCCGCCGAGCGTCGAATGGGCGAACGACTGCGGGAAATGCCGCAGGGTCAGTCCCAGCGGACGAAGGCGGTCTTCCAGCGCCGGCCCGAAGATCCCGGCCTGGATCCGCGCCGCACGGCTGACCGTGTCCACCTCGAGCACGTCGCCGAGGCCCGCCAGATCCATCGAGACCGCCGGGCCGTCGAACCGCGGTTCGACGCCGCCGACCACGGAACTGCCGCCACCGTAGGGAATCAGCGGGGTGCCGGACGCGGCGCACCAGTCGAGGAGGTCGACGACGTCCTGTTCCGTACGCGGGCGGGCGACCAGATCCGGAACGTGGTCGACTTGCCCGAGCAGGTTGCGCACGACGTCGCGGAACGCCTTGCCGCGGGCGTGGGACAACCGGTCGGCCGGTACGTCACCGCACAGCGCGGCGAGTGTCGCGGGTGGGCGGATCCGCGAGGCCGGGAGGCCGAGCTCCGCCGGGTCGGGCGGAGCGTGGTCGGTGAAGTCGTGGCCGGGCAGCACACCCGCGGTGCGGGCGACCAGCGCGTCGGACTCCTCTCGGGACAGTTCGCCGTCGAGGGTTCCCCAGCCCCACCAGGACCGTTCTTCGGTCGGCATCGTCGCCCTCCGGTTGATCTGACTCATCAGTAAGTTACTTTTCGGTCAGTTACCGTGTCAATCAACACCGCGCCGGATCCCTCGTATGGGCCGCGACTGAAGGCGCTCCCCGGAGAACTCGTCTGGCCACGACAGGGCTGCACGACGCCAACGAGGTTCTCGCACCAAGGCTCGGCCTCCCTCGCTTGCCGGTGGTGGACTGGCCCGAACCGTCGGAGAACGACGATGCCGACGGCCGGGGCCGCCCCTTCGCTTGGATCGACGACGAGATCTCCGAGATCGATCGCGACTGGGTATCCGGTCACCACGCCGGACAGACCCTGTTGCACCGCGTCGATCCCCGGCGCGGCCTGACCGGTGCCGACTACCGCGAACTCGGCGAGTGGCTGCGCGAATCCCGTCACTCCTGACACGCAGGACAGCTCTCCCCTCCAGGACCGATTCGAGGCCTTCGACGCTTTACAACGTTGTATCAACGATGTAAAAACATCCTGACGACCAGCCATGGCCCGGCTCACACCGGTTTCCCTCGGCCACGGGGTCGTGGTTTCACGCCTGCACAAGTCCAGCGGGAGGCAGACCTCCGCCGAGGCGGCCGCCCCCGGAGAAGGGTGTCGAGCAGATGTTGCCAACGTTGTCACAACGTCCCCGGAGGCCGAGACGCTTCCGGAAGCCCCTGACCGCCGCGGTGGTCGCCATAACCGCCCTGGCGTTGACGTCGGGGGCCGCGACGGCCGCGGAGAGCGGCTGGAAGATGGGCAAGCCACGCCTGACCACCCCGTGGACGAACCAGGTGTCGCCCACCAACGCGTTGCCCGAGTACCCCCGGCCGCAACTGGTGCGCGAGAACTGGCAGAACCTCAACGGTGTCTGGGAGTTCGCCGGCGCCGCGCCCGGCGAGGTCCCGCCCTTCGGCGAGAAGCTGGCCGAGAAGATCCTGGTCCCCTACCCCACCGAATCGGCGCTTTCCGGGATCCAGCGGCACGAGGACTTCATGTGGTACCGGCGGACGTTCACCGTGCCGAGGCACTGGAACGTCGGCAGGGACAACACGCTGCGGATCAACTTCGGCGCCGTCGACTACAAGGCGAAGGTCTACGTCAACGGCAAGGAGGTGGCCGCGCACCAAGGCGGCTACGGCGCGTTCTCCGCGGACGTGACCTCGGCGCTGAAACCCCAGGGAGAGCAGGAGATCATCGTCGGTGTCGAGGACCGCGCCGACGCGACATGGCAGCCCGTCGGCAAGCAGCGGCTGGTCCCCGACCGCGGGATCTTCTACGAGGGCGCCTCGGGCATCTGGCAGACGGTCTGGATGGAACCGGTCGCGGCGAAGCACATCGGCACGCTCGGCATGGTCCCCGACCTCAAGTCCTCCACGCTCAAGCTCACCGTGGACACCGGCGGGAACTCCGGGCTCACCGTCGAGGCCGTGGTCCGCGACGGCAGGAGGGTGGTCAGCCGCAGCAAGGCATCCGCCTCCGGGACGATCTCCCTGCCGGTGCCCAAGGCGAAGCTCTGGTCGCCGGATTCGCCGTTCCTCTACGACCTCGACGTCGAACTGAAGGACGGCCGCCGCACCGTGGACAAGGTGTCGTCCTACTTCGGCATGCGCGAATTCGGCACCGCCAAGGGCGCCGACGGCAAACTTCGGTTCACCCTCAACGGCAGGATCCTCTTCCTTCAGTCCACTTTGGACCAGGGCTATTGGCCGGACGGCATCTACACCGCGCCGACCGACCAGGCGCTGCGCTTCGACCTCGAACAGCACAAGGTCCTCGGCTTCAACACGGTCCGCAAGCACATCAAGACCGAGCCCGACCGCTGGTATCACCACGCCGACAAACTCGGCCTGCTCGTCTGGCAGGACATGCCGTCGATGCGCACCGGCGGACGTCCGCCCGCCGACGCGCAGCGGCAGTTCCAGGTCGAGCTGAAGGAACTGGTGGAGCAGAAGAAGAACTGGACTTCGATCGTCGGCTACGTGCCGTTCAACGAAGGCTGGGGCGAGTGGTCGCGCGAGACCACCGGCAAGATCGCCGACGACGTCAAGGCCCAGGACCCGACCCGGCTGGTCAACGCGCACAGCGGCGTCAACTGCTGCGACTCCCTCGGCGACTCCGGCAAGGGCGACGTCCTCGACTGGCACGCCTACCCCGGCCCCGCCAAGCCGATGCCCGACGCCAAGCGGATCTCGATCGACGGCGAACACGGCGGCTACGGTCTCGAGGTCGAGAACCACATGTGGTTCGGCGAAGGACACGCCTACGAGATGGTGAAGGACCAGGCGACCCTGAACAGCCGCTACGTCCAGAACCAGCGCGACGTGCTCGCGTCCGCGCAGAGCTGTGGGATCAGCGGCTCGATCTACACACAGATCACCGACGTCGAGCACGAGGTCAACGGCTTCTTCACCTACGACAGGCAGGTGAAGAAGATGGACTTCGCCCAGGTGCGGGCGGTCAACCAGGCGATCATCCGCAACGCCGACGGCAGCGGCTCCGGCGCTCCCGACCCGGGCCCCGGCACTCCGGGTATCGACGGCGTCCACGCCTACAAGTTCGACGAGGGCACCGGATCCAGCGCGAAGGACTCGGTCGGCACCGCGCACGCCACGCTGACCAACGCGCAGTGGGCGGGCGGCGTCCAGGGCGGCGCGCTGGCCTTCGCGGGCAACGGGCAGGCCGACACCGGGGCGAACCTCGTGAACACGGCCGGCGGTTACTCGGTTTCGGCGTGGGCCAAGCTGGACGAGGCGAGCGGCGCGTTCCAGACCGTCGTCAGCCAGGACACCGGCCGCGACAGCGCGTTCTTCCTGCAGTACTCCGGACAGGACCAGCGGTGGGCGATGAGCTTCGTCGGCCTCCGTGCCCTGTCGCCGGAGAAGCCGGAAGTCGGCCGCTGGTACCACCTGACCGGCGTCCGTGACGCCAAGGCGGGCACGTTGTCGCTCTACGTCGACGGCAAGAAGGTCGCCGCGCAGAACGCCTGCTCCGCCGCACCGAGCACCGGGCACACGGTGATCGGCCGCGGCCAGTACGGCGGTCAGCAGGTCGACTTCCTGCGCGGCGCGGTGGACGACGTCCGGCTCTACGACCGGCCGCTGACCGACGCCGAAGTCGCGACGCTCGCGAAGCGCGACTGAGCCCGGACACGCGGCGCCGGGGTCACTCCCGGCGCCGCGTGCCGTCCACCCACTCCCGCACGATGTCGCCGAGCACGGGCAGCGTCACCTGCCCGTTCCTCAGCACGACGTCGTGGAAATCCCGGATGTCGAAGGACTTGCCCAGCTGCTCCTCGGCGAACGCGCGTAACCGCTGGATTTCCAGCCTGCCCGTCATGTACGACAGTGCCTGACCGGGCCATTCGATGTACCGGTCGGTCTCGGACTGCACTTCGACGTCACTCAGTACGCAATGCTCGGCAAGGTAATCCACGCATTGCCGCCGGGTCCAGCCCAGCGCGTGCAGCCCCGTGTCGACGACGAGCCGCGCCGCGCGCAACGAGTCCTCGGCGACCATGCCCAGCCGCATGACGTCGTCGGAGTACAGGCCCATCTCGTCGGCGAGCCGCTCGGTGTAGAGCGCCCAGCCTTCGTCGAACGCCGAGAGCGGGACGAGCTTGCGCAGCCGGGGCACGCCCTCCAGCTCGTAGGACACGCAAGCCTGGAAATGGTGCCCTGGAACGGCTTCGTGGAAAGCGACCGACTCGGCGATGAACCGGAACCGTTCGGTCACCCGGTAGGTGTTGGTGGAGTAGACACCGGGACGGCTGCCGTCGCCCGAAGGCGGCATGTAATACGCCTGCGCGGCGGAGGGCCCGTCGGCTTCCGGCACGGCGCGCACCACGCATTCGGCCGACGGAACCCGGCGGAACCAGCCTGGTGCCGCGGCCGTGGCCCGCGCGACCGCTTCCGTCGCGGTCGCGATCATCTCGTCCGCGTCCCGCCAGCACAGCGACGGATCGGTGCGCATCCGCCGCCGGACCGCGACGGGGTCGTCCTCGCCGAACACGGCCGCACCGAGCCGCCGGTACTCCTCGTCCAGCGCCCGGCCGAGTTCGAGGCCGGTCTGGTGCAGTTCCTCCGGCGAGACCCCGATGGTGGTGTGCGTCTTGACCAGGCCCGCGTAACTCTCCTTGCCGCCGTCCAGCCGGCAGAGGCCCGGCTGGTCGTCCGAGCGTCCACGGCCGGAGATCTCGTGGGCGAGCATTTCGCGATAGGCGACGAGCGCCGGGCGGACCTTCTCGGTGAACAGCCGCTGCCGTCGTTCCGCGCGGTCACCGGTCAGCGACGGGACGAGCAGTGGCGGGGGTTCGGTGGCCAGGAACCGGTCGACGTGGTCGATCGCGCCGCGCACCGCCCGTTCCACCGGGGTCCGGCCCGCCGCGACCCCGGCGCGGTGGCGGTCGGCCAGGGCCGCGAAGAAGTCCGGGAACGCCGCCAGCCTGGCCAGGTAGTCCTCTTCCGCCTGCTCCCCCGACGGCTCGAGCTGCGGGAGCCAGGACAGCACTCCGGTCCCCTCGGCCGCCATCTGATCGGCGAGAGTGAACTCGATCTTCCGCGAGTCGAGCCTGGCCAGCAGCGATTCCGCGTGATGGGCGACGACACCGAGGGTGACCCGGTCCGGATCCGTGGAGCGGGCGGCGTCCCCGGCGATACGGGCGGCGCGCTCCCGCAGCCGGTCGTCCCCCGCCTCCGAGACGTCCCGCAACTCGTGGTCGTGGCCCGGGATGTTGTCGAAGGTCGCCATCAAGGGCATCTCGGTCGCGAGGACGTCGAGGAGGTCGTCGGCAAGCTGCACCGCTGTGGGCTCATCGCTCATACCCGATGACTACCAGAATTTTCCGTGCGCTGAGGCGTACGCCACAAGCTCAACATAGTAGGACATCCTACTTTTAGGGTGGCTTCGTGAATGACGTCCAGTTCCTCGTCGAGAGCGGAATCGGCCGGATCACGCTGAACCGGCCGCGTGCGCTGAACTCGCTGAACCACGGCATGGTCCTCGCCATGCTCGACCACCTCGAAGCGTGGCGCGCCGACCCGGGTGTCCGCGCCGTGCTGATCGACGGCGCCGGCGATCGCGGGCTCTGCGCCGGCGGCGACATCCGCGCCATCCACGAGGACGCCCGCGGCGGAGGCACCGCGTCCCTGCGGTTCTGGGCCGACGAATATCGCCTCAACACCGTGATCTCGCGCTATCCCAAGCCGTACCTCGCGCTGATGGACGGGCTCGTCATGGGTGGCGGGGTCGGCGTCTCCGCGCACGGCAGCCACCGGATCGTCACCGAACGCTCCCGGGTCGGCATGCCCGAGACCGGGATCGGCTTCGTCCCGGACGTCGGCGGCACGTACCTGCTGTCCCGCACGCCCGGCGAACTCGGGACGCATATCGCGCTCACCGCCGGGGCGATCTCGGGGTCCGACGCGATCCACTGTGGACTCGCCGACCATTTCGTGCCCAGCGAACGGATCCCGGACCTGCTCGACGCGCTGAAGACCCGCGCACCGGACGAGGCGCTAGAGCTGATCGCCGAACCCGCGCCGCCGAGCGCGCTGGCCGTGGACGCCGCCTGGATCGACCGGTGCTACGCGGCGGACACCGTCGAGGAGATCCTGACCAGGCTTCACGCCGAGGGTGACGCCGCGGCCACCGCCGCCAAGGAGATCGAGGCGAAGTCGCCGACCGCGCTGAAGGTGACCTTGCGGGCACTCCGGTCGGCCGCCGCGATGCCCGATCTGGAAACCGCGCTGGCGCAGGAGCTCCGGATCTCGACCCACGCGCTCTCGACCGCCGAGTTCGCCGAGGGGATCCGAGCACAGATCATCGACAAGGACCGCTCCCCGAAGTGGTCCCCCGCCACACTGTCCGAAGTGGACGCCGAACTCGTCGACGCCTACTTCGCCTGACCGGTGATCGTGCGGTAGAGCGGCCGCAGCAGGGCGGTGACCGAGGTTCCGTCCACTGTCGCCGTGAGCGGGGGGACCTCGTCGAGCAGTCCCAACGGGTCCCCGGCCCGCGGCCGTCGCGTGTTCGTGACGTCGCCGGCCGGACCCCAGCCGAAGAAGTCGTCCATCACCTCGTCGAGGCCGGGGAGCTCGGCTTCCGCCGACGGGGCGGTCACCCGGGCCCCTGCCTGCCGCCCGATCTCGCCGAGCAAGACCGTACGGTAGCGGCCACGGAGCGTGAAGATCACGAACGGGTCCTCCTCGTCTTCGAGCGCGATCAGCGCGGCGACGAGGTGGTCGCAGGGAACGCGGGTGCCGGGGCACGTGCAGTCCAGCGACAGTTCCCACACCGCCTCGGGGAACAGCGGCACCTGCTCGGCGGCGAAGAAGCGATCGATATCGTCCGGGACCCGGCCGTCGAGCAAGGCCGTCCTCGCGGTCTCGTCCGCGGCGACGGCGGCGATGACCGCCGTCCACACCTGCTTGCCGAACGTCGGCAGACCGATGCGGACCTCGTAGAACCGCTGCCGGGTCACCCGGACACGGGCGACCGCGGCGCCGGGCCCGATCGTGAGCGTGTCGACCCGGCAGGGCGGTACAAGTCCTTTGTGGACGCCCAATTCGTCGAGTGCCCGGCGGAATCCGTCAGTCATCGCCCGCCTCCCGCCCGAGCGCGAAGACCTCGCGCAGGGAATCGGTGGACAGCTCCGTGAGCCAGTCCTCCCCGTCGGTGACGACGAGATCGGCCAGCGCTTCCTTTTTGGTGATGACGGCGTCGATCCGCTCCTCGATGGTGCCGGGGCAGACGAACTTCCGCACCTGGACGCTGTGCCGCTGGCCGATGCGGAAGGCGCGGTCGGTGGCCTGTTCCTCGACCGCCGGATTCCACCACCGGTCGAGATGCAGGACATGGGTGGCCGCGGTGAGCGTCAGCCCCGCTCCGCCGGTCTTCAGTGACGCGAGCAGGATCGGCGGGCCCTCGCCCGACTGGAAATGCTCGACGATCGAATCGCGGCGCCGCTGCGACAGGCCACCGTGCAGGAAGGCGATCTTCGCGTTCAGCCGGTGCGAAAGATGCGGTACGAGCAGGTGCCCGAATTCGGCGAACTGGGTGAAGCACAACGCGCGGTCGCCGGCGTCCAGGATCTCCGCCAGGAGCTCCTCGAGCCGGTTGACCTTGCCGGAGCGGTGCCCGATCGGCGAGCCGTCGTGCAGCAGATGCGCGGGATGGTTGCAGATCTGCTTGAGCTTGGTGATCGCGGCGAGGATGTTGCCGCGCCGTTTGACCCCGGCGCTGTCGGCGATCTTCGTCATCATCTCGTCCACGGTGGCGCGGTACAGCGTCACCTGTTCCCGGGTGAGGCGGTACTCCTGGAGGATCTCGATCTTCTCGGGAAGGTCGGCGAGCACGGTGGGATCGGTTTTGAGGCGCCGCAACAGGAACGGCCGGGTCAGCCGGCGCAGCTCGGTGGCCGCGGGAAGATCGCCCCGGCGCTCGATGGGCACCTCGAACCGCTCCCGGAACTCCTGCCTGCCCCCGAGCACGCCGGGGTTGAGCAGATCCGAAAGCGACCACAGGTCGGCGAGCCGGTTCTCCACCGGCGTACCGGTCAGCGCGATCCGATGCCCGGCGGGGATCCGCCGCAGGGCCTGCGCGGGCCCGGTGTTCTGGTTCTTGACCGCCTGCGCCTCGTCGAGCACGAGCCGGTGCCAGCGGATGGCCGCGAGCTCGTCGGCGTCGCGGGCGGCGGTCGAGTAGGTGGTGACGACCAGGTCCGCGCCCTCGGTCCGGACGCGGCCGCGATCGGCGCCGTGATGGAGGTGAACGCGGAGTTCCGGCGCGAATTTGGCCGCTTCCCGTTGCCACGTCCCGAGCAGCGACATCGGGCAGACCAGCAGTGTCGGCCGCCTGTCGCCCTGTGCTCGCTCGATCGCTTCGAGCGCGAGCAGCTGGACGGTCTTGCCCAGCCCCATGTCGTCGGCGAGGCAGGCCCCGAGCCCGAGCGACGTCATGAATGAAAGCCACGCGACACCGCGGCTTTGGTACGGCCGCAGGGTCGCCAGGAACGTCGGCGGCGGCTCGACCGGCTCGATCGTGCGCTGGACACGGCCGGCGAGGAAGTCGTCGATCCAGCCGTCCGTGGTGACCTCGGTGACCGGTAGCGGCGTTTCGAAGCCTCCGTGGAGCAACGCCAGCAGGTCCGCCGGTGTGGGCAGCGGCGGTTTCTCGCGGTCCGGGTCACGGCGGAGGTACTCGAGACCGGCACGCAGCAGTTCGGGATCCACGCTCACCCAGCGGCCGCGCAGTCGGACCAGTGAAGACTTCGCGGCCGCGAGCCCGGCGAGCTCTTCGTCGGTCAGCGCGTCTTCGCCGACGGCGAGCGCCCAGCGGTAGGAGGCGAGCTGGTGACGGCCGAGCCGGTGCACGGCGGCCTGGTCGACCGGCGCGCCGCGGACGGACAACTTGAGCGCGAGCTTGCGCCTGCCGCCCCAGCTCGCCGGGAGCTGGACGTCGAATCCGGCCGCCACCAGCCGTTCCGCTCCGCCGTCGAGGAACTCCACGGTTTCGGCGACGGTGAGGTCGTAGATGCCGGGCTTCTCCGCCTCGACCGCTTGGCCGAGCAGCGGCAGTACACCGGCGGCGCGTTCCAGTTCGGCGGCGAACAGGCCCTCGGGGTCGGTGAATTTGGCGCCGGCCTTGCCCGACCAGACGTCCTCCGCCGGAAGCAGGAGGCTGGGATCGGCCGTGGAGCGCAGGAAGAACCGCAGCTGCCACTTGGTCCCGTCGCCCGTCTGGTCGTCGGGGTCGTCGGCCGGGCCATGCAGCGTGGGGACCTCGTCGAGCCGGAAGCAGACGGTGCCCTCGGTCAGGTCGGTGTCGCCGACCGCGTCCCAGGCGGCGATGCCCTCGGCGACGATCCCCATGCGCCCCGGCGCCTGGCCGATCCGATCATCTGCGCTCTTCAGCGCATGGAGCCACGACCCGAAGGGACCCTCGCGGCCGTCGCTCTCCGTGGCATGTCCGGCGGCGGCGAGGCGATCGCGGACGGCTGAGTCGACCAGGGTGTGGAGCGCGTCGGTGACGAGCGCCGCCGGATCCGGCCCGGGATGTTCGGCCCTACCGACCGGCGGGGTGGCCGCGATCAGCGCCCGGACCGCGACCGCGTCCCCGCCCCTGGCCACGGGCCGCCAGCGTGCCCGCGCCACGATTTCGTTCCGCACGAGTGTGGGCAGCACGCGGCCGCGGCGCACCAGATCGTCCGCCAGCCGGACGACGGCGCGGAGATGGCGGACCGACGTGCCGTAGCTGACCGTCTCGGCCAGGTCTTCCAGCTCCGAGGGGTCGATCAGGAGCGCGGGCACCGACCAGGGTTCCAGGGTCGGTTCCTGCTGCGGGCGGCTTCGGGAGCCCAGTTCGGGCGAGGCGACCGGCCCGCCGCGACGCGACGGAAGCATCAGGACGGCCGACGCCGGTTTGCCGGGGTGCAAGGCGGTCAGATCCGCGACCGAGGCGGCGAACGGATGCGGCCGGGCAGCGCTCGACACCCGCATCGACGTCGTCGCCGGACGGTCGCCGTGTTCGCCCCAGAGCACGATCCCGCGGCCCCGGGACCACAGGCCGTGCACGACGAGTGGCGACATGGTCCTCCTTCCGCGGTCCGGTCCCTCCAGCATGCCCGGGACCGATCAGCGTCCGGTCAGCGAGGCGCTTTAGGGTTCGCGGGTGACCGTTCTGAACGCGATCGAGCCGCGCGACAGCCTGATCGTCCTCGGCCCCTCGAAGGCCAAGATCCGAGGCGGCGACGCCCACGCGGGGTCTGGCGCGCGTTGGCCCGAGCCGATGCTTCGCGCGCGGACCGAGGTCCTGGCGCGGTCCAAGGTCGACGGCGGCGGGCTGCGGCCCGCGTGGCTCCGCTACACCGGGAACTTCTACCGGAACGTCGGCGGCGCCCTCGGCGAGGCCGCCGCCTCCGGGCGGTTGCTGATCCTCAGCGGTGGCTACGGAATCCTGCGCGCCGACGAACCGATCGCCTACTACGACCGGAAACTCAAGCTGGGCGACTGGCCGCCGGGAGTGCTCGAAGACGCCGTGCTCGGGGAAGCCCGCCGGCTCGGGGCCGCGAACGTGGTCACGTTCGTGTCCGCCAGCGCCGACTACGCGAAACTGATCCGCCGAATCCCCTGGGAAACCTCGAAGATCGGCGGCGTCCTGGTCACGATCGACTTTCACGGCGGCGGCGCTCAGGTCGAGGTGCCCCGGCGGCTGGCCCGGTCTTTCGGCGCATGGTGGCGCCGCTCGCCGTCGGACTACCCGCCGGGCATGGTCGCCGAACTACTCCGGTGAACCCCGTCACGGCCACTCGGCTTCGGACAACAGGCGCGCCGCACGGAGGAACGCCGCACGGTCGCCCGCGGACAGCCGTCCGAGCAAGCGTTCTTCCTGCTCCTGGATCTTCGACTGGGCCGACCTCCGCGCGGCGCGGCCGGCTTCGGTGATCCCCAGCAGCCGGACCCGGCGGTCCTTCGGGTCCGGCTCGCGGGTGATCAGCCCGTCCTCTTGAAGGGTGTCGAGGGTGCCGATGATCCGGGTCTTGTCCGCGCCGATCGCCTTCGCGAGGGCGGCCTGCGTGCGGACGGGCCCGTCGTCGAGCGCGCTCAGCACCACGTAGCCCCACATGGTCAACCCGTGCTCGGCCAGCACCGGCGTCTCGGCGTTCATCAGCCGTCGCATCAGCCCGCCGAGCATCGCCGCGAGATCCGGCCTCCCCTGCTCCGCCATGCGCAGACCATACCGACCTGGCCGGCGAAACCCGTTGACGAACTCGTACGCATATGTAGATGATAAGCGCATGCCTATTGATGAGCTTCGCTTCCTCGACGCCCTCGTGACCCGGACCAGTCTCGACCTCGTCGGCAAGATCACCCCCGCGGATCTGGTCAAACCGACCCCGTGCAGCGCCTGGACCCTGCACGGCCTGCTGGCGCATATGACCACCCAGCACCACGGGTTCGCCGCCGCCGCCGAAGGCGAGAGCCACCTCGACCATTGGCGGCTGCTCCCGCTGGGCGACGACCCCATCGCCACCTACCGCGCCTCGGTGAACCGGGTCCTGAACGCCTTCGTCCCCCACGACCTCGCCGACCGGAAGTTCGCCCTTCCCGAGTTCTCCACCGAAATCACCTTCACCGCGGAGCAGGCGCTGGGCTTTCATTTCGTCGACTACCTGGTGCACTCCTGGGACGTGGCCAAAACCCTCGGCCTTCCGCTCAAGTTCCAGCAGGAGGTACTCGACGCCGGAATGCGGTTCGCCAAGGCGATCCCGGACGGGAAGAACCGGACGGCTCCCGGCGCCGCCTTCGGCCCGGCCGTCGACGCGACCGGACAGTCCGATTTGGACACGATCGTCGCACTGCTGGGCCGGTCGCCGTCATGGCCCGATCAGGTCGCCGCGGTGTGACGCGCGGCCTCGAGAATTCGCGCGGTGACCAGTTCCGGTTTCTCCAGGGACAACCCATGAGTCGTCTTGGGCACGACTTCGACCTCGATATGCGGGTTCAGTGAGCCGAGCCGGGCCGCCACCTCGCGGGCGCGGAGGATGACACTGCGTTCGGCGACGAGAATCCGGGTGGGCACGTCGATCGCCGACAATTCCTCATCGCTGAACAGGTGCATCTCAGGTAGCCGCTGCTTGTACTTGAGCGCGGCGAACAGCAGGGGCCGCACAGTGTGCCGCACGTCCGGATCGCCGGACGCCACCAGCCGGAGAAGCCACTTGGGCAGGAACCAGAGGAAGATCTCCCGAAAGCTCCACCAGATGAAGCTCCGGTCGATCACGCCGAACCCCGCGGCTTCGATGGTGACGACACCGGCGATCCGGTCCGTCGTCCGGGTAGCCAGATTCAGCGCCAGCCAGCCGCCTCGCGAAACGCCTGCCAGGTGGACCTTTTCGTGACCGGTTCCCGCAAGGACCCCCTCGACGACCTCGGTGAGCCAGTCCGCGCAGTCCTCTGTGGACCCGATGGGCGCGGTCTGGATCGACCGTCCCGGCTCGCCGATCGAGTCGACGGCGTGGATCCGGTGCCGGACGGCGAGTTCGGCGATATGCGGATACCAGGACAGCGACGTGCCCATTCCCCCGGAAAGCAGCACGATCGGCGGACCGTCTTCCGGCCCGCAACTCCGGACCCGGGTCGGGCCGAATCTCGTCGCGATGTCCTGTTCTTCGGCGGGAACCGGCCACTTCCGCAAGATCGCCTCATAAGTCGCGAAAAAGCGCTCCTCGGCCTGCTTGTCGGTGAACTCCCCCAGCATCGGACCTCCTCGAATTTTTATGGTGCACTTGCACTATAACAGTGGGTGGCCGTTCCGGCCAGCCCTCGCCGGCATGGCAGAGTGAGCGCGTGCCGAAACGTGTGGACCACCAAGAGCGCAGGCGGGAAATCGCGGAGGCCCTCTTCCGGATCGCCGCCACCCAAGGCCTGCAGGCGGTCACCCTGCGTGCGGTGGCCGCGGAGGCGGGCATCTCGATGAACCTGGTCCAGTACTACTTCCCGACCAAGGAAGCGATGCTGCGGTTCGCCTGGCAGCGGGTCGTCGAACTGACCGGCGAGATCGCCGGGAAGACCATCGGCGAGGCGATGAAGACGGGAGACGAACGCACCATCGTGCGCGCCTACCTGACCGCCGTCCTGCCGGACGGTGAGCGGCGACGCATGCTGGCCGCGGTCCAGATCGCGTACTTCGCCGTCGACGTCACGCGCGGGAGCCAGGATCCCGATCAGGAACCCCTTCTGCCCCACCTGGTCCAGGCGATCGCCGGCCTGCTCCGGGCGGCACAGGAGAAGGGCACCGTCCCCGTCCGCCTCGCCCCTCTGCTCGAGGCGGACGCGCTCGCGACGATGTCCGCCGGCCTCGTCACGGGGATCATGGTCGACGCCTACACGGCCGAACGCGCGGCGGAGATCGTCGACTACCGGCTCGACGGAGTGTTCACCGGCGTTCGATGAGCGCCTCGATGCCGTCCAGGATCCGGCCGAGGCCGAACTCGACGTCGGCTTCGTCCACGCCCTCTTCGCCGTACGCCTCGCCGGAGACCACGGCGGCGACGCGCGCATAGCCCCGTCCTTCGAGGCGCGGGCCGAGGAACGCGCTCAGCGCCCGGACCTGATCAGGCGGGCTCGCGTTCACGTCCCGGAGCAAGGAAGCGGTACTGCGGACCCAGCCGTCGACCAGTACGGCGCAGCCGGTCACGTCCTGCGCGCTCAGGCCCGAGTCGGCCATCCCCTCAAGGAAATTTTCCAGCCACCCCAGCAGATTCGGCGTACTCGGCACGCTCCGGACCGGCAGGTCGATCAGCCACGGATGGCGACGGCAGCGTTCGAGGAGCGCACGCGCCCAGGCGGTGACCGCCGCGCGCCAGTCGCCGGAGGCCCGCTCCGGCGGAGGCCCCCACGCCGCTTCGGCCACCAGGACGAGCAACTCCTCTTTGGAGTTCAGATACCGGTAGAGCGCGTTCGCGGTGATACCGAGCCGTTTGGCGATCGACGGCATGGACAGTGCGGCGTAGCCCTCCGCGTCCGCCTGAGCGATGGCCGCGTCGACGATCTGTTCGAGGCTGTATCCCGGCTTCGGCCCGCGCCGGGGCCCAGGGGCATGACCCCACGCCAGCGCGGTGCCCGGCGGCAGCAACTCGATCTCCACGTCGTCCATGGCCGCATTGTTGCATCCAAAACAGGTAAAGTCATACACTGTTCATGGCATACACAGTTACTTCACGAGTTGGGGGATCGACCATGACCGAACCGACCAGGCGGAACGTGCTCCGCGGGGCGGCCGCGCTGGCCATCGGCGGAGCCGCCGCGACCATCGGGACCAGCGGATCCGCCTTCGCCGAGCAGAAGCCGCGCTACCCGTTCGTCGAAGGAGCGTTCGCGCCGGTGCGGGAGGAGGTGACCGCGTTCGGCCTGCCGGTCACCGGCCGTATTCCCCGGGATCTCTGCGGGCGATACCTGCGCACCGGGCCGAATGTGCTCGGGCTCGAAGATCCGCGCGCTCACCACTGGATGCTGGGTGAGGGCATGGTGCACGGCGTCCGGCTGCGGGACGGGAAGGCCGAGTGGTACCGCAACCGCTGGGTGCGTTCGTCCGGTGTCGCGGCGAAACTCGGCGAGCGATACCCGTGGCCGGTGCCCGCCGAGGACTTCGCGCCCAACACGCACGTGATCAGCCACCACGGCCGCATCCTCACCCTGCAGGAGTCCGGCGCGCCGCCGTACGAGCTCGACGGTGAACTCAACACGTTGGGGCCGTTCGACTTCGGCGGTTCGCTGGAGGGCTCCTACACCGCGCACACCAAGTTCGACGCCCGCGCCGACGAGCTGCACGCGGTGACCTATCACCCGACGTGGGATCACGTACGGCATCTGATGGTCGACCGCACCGGCCGCGTCGTGCGGACCACCCGGATCCCGGTCACCGACAGTCCGATGATGCACGACTTCGGGCTCACCGAGAACTACGTGGTCGTCTTCGACGTGCCGGTCACCTTCGATCCGCGGCCGGGCAAGGTGGTGCCCTACAAGTGGAACGCGGACCATCCGGCCAGGGTCGGGGTGATGAACCGCGCCGGCGGCCCGGTCCGCTGGTTCGGCGTGGATCCGGTGTTCTATTCGCATACGCTCAACGCGTACGAACAGGGCTCCACGGTGGTGGTCGACCTGACCACGATGCCTGCTCCGTTCGAGGTGGCGGGCAAGCAGGGCTTCGGTGGCCCGTCGGCTTCGGGTCCGCCGGTGCTGGAGCGCTGGACGATCGACCTCGCGCAAGGACGGGTCCGGCGCCGTGTCCTCGACGACCGGCCGCAGGAGTTCCCACGGGTCAATGAAAGCCTGGTGTCGCGGCGGCACAGGTACGGCTACTCGGCCTCGCCCGGCGAATTGTTCGACGTCTACCTGGACAAGCCCTCCGATTCGTTCGGCAACGCGCTGATCAAGCACGATCTGCGGAACGGGCGTTCGGAGGTGCACCGCTTCGGCCGGGGCGCCGACGCGAGCGAAGCGGTGTTCGTGCCGTCGTCCCGCGGCAAATCAGAAGACGACGGTTACGCCCTCGCCTACGTGAACAATCCCGACCGCAACGCCTCGGATCTGGTGATCCTCGCGGCGCAGGACTTCACCGCGAAGCCACTGGCCCGTATCCACCTGCCGAAGCCGGTGCCGCTGGGCTTCCACGGAAGCTGGGTCGCCGACTGACGGATCGGGCGGTCGCCGGAATCCGGCGACCGCCCGTCCGATTCACCCGCCGGTGAGCACCTCCTCCAACGCGACTGCGGAGTCCGGATAGCGCTCGAGCAGCATCAAGCCGGTGGGCGCGGTGCCGCCCCACGGCTCCTCGCAACCCAGCAGGCCCGCCACGGCGTCGCAGGTCGCCGGATGCGCCGCCAGCAACGCGAGGCCACCTCCCCCGGCCTTCCTCGTCACCGCGAGGGACTCCGGTCGCTCCTTCCAGGGCGGGACCCATTCGTCGAGCGCCGCGAGCCTGGCGGGGAAGATCCGCCCCGCCTCACGTACGAGCAGCGGCACCAGCTCCGCGCCGCGAGACCGCAGCGTGGTGATCAACGTCGGCAACCACGGCAGCAGCAGCCTGTCCGGTAGCTCGGCGAAAGCGTTCGACACCGCCTCGACGACGAAGTCGGCCAATCCCGGCGCCGGCTCCAACGCGTGGACGAAACCGCTCAGGTAGCGCGGATAAGCGGGCAGCACCATCGGGTTCGCCAGCAGCCCGGCGCACCGCTCACGCAGTTCCGCGCGCGAGAGACGGCCGAGCTGGACCTGCGCCGCCCACAGCAGCGCCACCTTCGACGGCTCCTCCGGATGCGATCCGGCGATCGCCAGCTCCAGCTGCGTCCGGTCACACCCCAGGGACAACGCGAGCGCCTCCATGCTGAACAGGAAGCCCAGCATCGCGGCGACCTGCTCGACACCGGCCTCCTCGTCGGCGAAGGCCGCCGGGAGCAACGTGCAGTAGTGCGCGTACCCCGTCCGCACGAAGTCCTCGATCCACCGCGGCAGCACCGGCTCGCTGGTCCGGTAGTGCGCCAGCAGCCTCCGCACGCGCCGAAGCACTTCCGGAGCGCCGTCGACGGTGCGTTCGGTGGCCAGCACCTCCAGGGCACGGGTGCCCAGCTCCCCCGCCAGCCGGGCGCTGCGAAGGTAGAGCGTCGCGTCCTCGACCGCTCCGAGCACCTTCGCCGCCGTGGCCTGCGGATGGTAGGCGGCACGCCTAAGCCGTTGCTCCAGCACCTGTTCGACGCTGACACCCTCGTAGCCCAGCTCGATGAGGGCCCGCTGGTGGGTGCCCAGCGCCAGATCCCACGACTCCTGGATCGGCCGTTCGCCGAGCCGCCGCTCCCCCATGATCGGCCGCGCCGCACCGCGGGGCATCAGGTAGCGCAGCATCCACAGCAGATCGGAACAGGGCTCCAGCTCCGGCCTCGACGCGATGTCGAGCAGCGCCCGTTGCACACCTCGTTGCTGCAGCTTGAGATTCAGGGGTTCGAGCCGATCGTGCACGTCGCGCGCCAACGGCGGCAACGCGTCGTAGCCGACCTGGCCGATCCGGTCCCCGCCCATCATGATCTCGACAAGGCGGCGTACGTCGCGCCTGCCGGGCACGGCGTCCTTTTCGATACAGGTGACCGCCGCGTCCTGGAAGTCGTACGGCGTCGGCTTGGCCCGGTCACGCAGGCCCGCCAGCAGGATCGAGGTTTCGAACACCGCGATGGCGTCGGCGGTCGAGGCCAGGTACCCGTTGCGGCGCGCCGCGCGGACGATCTCGACCGACCACCCCAGCAGCTCGGCCTCGTCCAGCCGGTCGAGCACCGGAGGTCGTCGCAGGAAGCCGGAAAGCTGGTCCGATGGATCCACTGCCACCGGATCCGGCGTCGGCGCGGGCAGCTCCGCGGCTTTCTTCCGCTTCGGCCCGCCTGCCTGCCCTTCCAGCTGGAACTGCTTCACCTTGGTGCGCTTCAGGTTCTTCGCCCACTCGGTCGCGGCGATCGACACCGATCCCCCGGCGAGCCCGAACTGCGCCTCGATCGAGGCGTGGCTCGACGGGATCAGGCCGTACTGCCACGTGCTCTCGCTGCGCGGGCTGATCACGAACCCGTCCGTACCCTCGACGCCGAACTCCGCGACCCGGCTGGCCGCGTGGAACGCGCCGCAGATGTAGAGACAGTCCGCGGGATCCGCGCCCGAGGCGGCGAGGTGCTCCCGCATCCGGGTCCACATGTAGCGCTCACGGTCTTCGTCCACTCGGACGCGCTTGCTGTCGCCCGGCGCGAGACGGCGGAACAGGCTGCCGATCAGGAACATGACCTGGCGGTAGGTGTCGTGATCGCTGTCGCCGAGCGGCAGCTCGACGTACTGGTGCCACCACTCCGACCAGTGCCGCACCCGCCCGTGCCGCAGCAGGTGTTCCTCGAGTTCGGCGAACCGGGGCCGGAGATCACCGATCTCGACGCCGACCGCGTCACCGTGCAGCGCCGCCTCCTCCTCGGCGGGCGGCGCGTCCGCCTCCGGGGACGGTTCGCGTTCGTCCCACTGGAAGACGTGGTCCGCCGACCGGTCGACGAGGACCAGCTCGACGCCCGGGGTGTCGAGGGCGTACGCGATCGCCTGGTACTCGGCCGAAGCCTCGGTGATCGGCGCGACCACGGACAGGGGCGCCCACTCCGCGGGGAATCCCTTCACCTCCGTCGCGAAGGCCTGAACCGCCACGGGGAGACGGCAGTTGCGCAGTTCGGTCAGCAACGGCGCCATGTCTTCACACAGTTCGAGGTAGACCACCTTCGGCTGCTTCTCCCGCAGCCGCCGTGCCATCGCCACCGCCGAAGCCGGGGAATGATGGCACACCGGAAAGATCTCCAAAGGCTCCCGCACCGCGCGGTCGACGTCGTCGACGAGCCCGAGCAGGATGCCCTCCAGTGCGCCGGGCCCGTCGGCGAAGGCGGCCGCGGCCTCCTGCAACTGGCCGCGCAACGCCTCGAAGGCGCCGCTCACGAGAGGGAGGCGATCGCGTCGCGGCCGCCGTCGAGGAACTCGGGCCAGTCCCCGCCCTCGTCCTTGCTGCGCGGCTCGACGACACCGTGCAGGTATTTGTTGAGGATCGCCAGATCCTCCGGCTCCCGACGGGCGAGCGAACCGACCAGTGAGGACGCCAGTGTGCGGGCGGTCAGCTCGCGTTCGCCGAAGAAGTTGCTGTGCAGCACCGCGTCTTCGAGCACGCCGATCTGCTCGGCGGTGGACAACGCCGACTCCAGCTTCTCGTCGTCGCTGCCCGCCGACGCCGCCGCGGCACGCAGGTCGCCGAAGCTGCGCAGCAGCACGTCGAGCAGCGTGGGCGGAACGTCCAGCTCGATCTGGTGGCGGCGCAGGAGTTCCTCGGTGCGGAAGCGGACGATCTCCGCCTCGCTCTTCTTGTTGGTCACCACCGGGATGCGGACGAAGTTGAAGCGGCGCTTGAGCGCGGACGACAGGTCGTTGACGCCGCGGTCACGGCTGTTGGCGGTGGCGATCACGGAGAACCCGGGCTTGGCGAAGACGATGCCGTCACTGTCCAGTTCCGGTACCGAGATGTACTTCTCCGACAGGATCGAGATCAGCGCGTCCTGCACGTCGCTGGTGGAGCGGGTCAGCTCCTCGAACCGGCCGATCGAGCCCGCCTCCATCGCGGTCATGATCGGCGACGGGATCATCGACTCGCGGGACTGCCCCTTGGCGATGACCATGGAGACGTTCCACGAGTACTTGATGTGGTCCTCGGTGGTGCCGGCGGTGCCCTGCACGACGAGTGTGGAGTTGCGGGAGATGGCCGCGGCCAGCAGTTCGGCGAGCCAGCTCTTGCCGGTGCCGGGGTCGCCGATCAGCAGGAGCCCGCGGTCCGAGGCGAGGGTGACGATGGCCCGCTCGACGATGTTCCGGTCGCCGAACCATTTCTGCGTGATCTCGCGGTCGAGGCCGTCGGCGCGCTCGGAACCGAGGATGAACAGGCGCAGCATCTTCGGGGACAGACGCCAGGCGAACGGCTTGGGGTTGTCGTCGACCGACTCCAGCCAGTCCAGCTCTTCGGCGTACTTGATCTCGGCGGGAGCGCGCAACAGGTCGGACATGTCTTGCCTTTCGGGGAGGTTCAGGAGGTGAGGAAGGTCTTGAGTTCGTGGACGAGCTTGGTGATGTGGCCGGAGATCACCGGCGTGCCGAGGTCCTTGAAGCGCTCGCGGAACCAGGGGTTCACGCTGCCCCGGCCGGCGCTGGTGACCGAGCCGACCGGGATGAACTTCGCCCCGGACCGGTGGATCGCGGCCATGCTTTCGAAGAGCTGCTCGACGCGGGTCTCGTAGAAGTCGGAGATCCACACCACCACGGTGTTCGCGGGTTCGGCGATCTTCGGCTGGGTCAGCGCCATCGCGACCATGCCGTCGTTGCCGCCGCCCAGATTGGTGCGCAGCAGCGTTTCGAAGGGGTCGTGCACCCACGGCGTGAGGTCGAGCGCCTGTGTGTCGTAGGCGATCAGGTGAACGTCCACTTTGGGCAGTCCGGCGAAGATCGAGGCCAGTACCGCGCAGTTGACCATCGAGTCCACCATGGAGCCCGACTGGTCGACGACCGCGATGAGCCGCTGCGGTGTGGTCTTCTTCGCCGTCTGCTTGTAGTAGAGGCGATCGACGTAGAGCCGTTCCTCGTCGGGGCTCCAGTTGGTGAGGTTCTTCCAGATGGTCCGATCGAGGTCGAGGTTGCGGAACACGCGTTTCGGCGGGACCGAACGGTCCACCTTGCCCGTCGAAGCCTTCTCGACCTGGGTCCGCAGGATTTCCGCGATCTCGTCGACGTAGCGGCGGATGAGTGATTTGGCGTTGGCCAACGCCACTCCGGACAGGTTGTCCTTGTCCCGCAACAGCTGTTCGATGAGCGACATGCTCGGGCTCAGCTTCGCCGCGAGCGCCGGGTCGGCGAGGACCTCGCGCAGATGCATCCGTTTGACGAGGTCCGCCTCGATGCCGCCGAGTTCCGGGCCGATCGCCGGGAGCAGGGTGCTCAAATCGGGCGCGCCGCCACCGCCGGTGCCACCGAGGCCGGTCGGGGCGCCGCCACGGCGACCTCCGCGCAACTCGCCCGGACGGCAGCCCAACGCGCGCTCCAGCCAGCCCGCGTCGGCCTGCCAGCGGGACAGCTGCCCCGCCGTCACCGTGGGTGGCGCCGGAGCGAAGACGTTGAGCAGCACCTTCGACACGAGCGCCGCGCGCCGCACTTCCGCGGCCTTGTCCCGGCCGTCCTCGGCTTCGGGGACCATCAGCCCGTCGAACTCGGCCGCCAGCTCCGGATGACGCTGGACGATCGAGTCGACCGCGACGTTCGGGTCCAGCACGGCGGACGGCAGGCCGATGTCCTCGACCACGGCCACACTCGCCGATTCGAGCGCGGCCTGCTCCTCGGGATCGAAGAGCCGGGCGAGCAGCCGCCAGTACAGGACCTGGCGGCGGTTGTCCTCGGGTTCGGTCATTTCCGCAACAGCCTTCCGGCGCGCTCGCGCAGTACGGCCGCGGCGTCGGTGGCCGCCTTCTCGGCTTTCACCCCGGCCTTGTCCGTGGTGCCGCCGGCCCAGGCTCCGGCGTGCACGGCGGTGGTCTTCTTGCGAACGGTGGTCTCGACGGCGAGCGGCTGGAGCCGGAACCCGCCGTCCCACCGGATCAGGCCGATGCACGCGCTGGAACCAGCGACCGCCTTGGGGGTCAGAGGGCCGGCGGCCGGGATGCGATCGGTCTCGACGGAGAGCCGATTCCCACCGAAGGTGAACGTGAGCGCGTCTTCGTCGCCCTCGATGCCATAACCCTCGAGGAAAACAGGAACGGCGAGCCGCGCCGGGTGCCGATCCAGCGGCGCGACCGGCGACGTGACGGCCCTAGGCAAAGCGACGCGCGCCGTGGAGAACGCGTCCGCGGGCTCTCCGAGCCGAGCATGGTCGTCTCGCCAGAGGAGGTCGCCCTCCGCGGTGACCGGCATGTCGGCGAGGTCCATCGAACGGCCCTCGCTGATCGCCGTGAGCAGGGAAAGATGCGGGCGCAGCAACTGCCAGATCCCGGCGCCGACGATCGTGTCCGGCTTCGGCGCGGTCACGTTCGCGCGCACGAGCCGCGGAGCGGTGCCGTCTTCGGGTTCGAAGACCGCGTGGACCTGGGCCTGCGCGGCCGTCGCATGTTCCAGCAGGTCGACCCCGAGGGGCAGCAGGCGGCCGGTGACCGTGCCGATCGACGGCGTGGCCGCCGCCCCGGGCAGGGTCAGCAGCATTCCGCGCGACCACAGGTCGCCCCAGCGCCGGGCGGGGATCCGCTCCAGCGCCGCACCGGGACAGGACGCCGCGAGCTCCGCGGCGAAACCGTCGAGCAGGACGGCCGGCCGACGCAGGCTCGGCTCCGCGAGCAGCGCGGAGATCACCTGCGCCGAAGCCGAGATCAGGTCGTGGTCGATACCCTGCCAGCCCGCGCGGGCCAGATCGGACAGCCAGGACCGCGCGGCGACCAGAACGTTGGGTGGTTCCGTTCCGGCGGCCTGCCCGGCGTAGTCCTCGCCCAGCGGCCGACCGGTCGCTTCGACCAGGCGCGCGAGAACCGCGTCGTGCACGGAGCCGAACACCGCGATCCTCGCCGCGGCAAGGGAAACGAAGTGTTCCTCCCCCGCGGCACCGGCCGCGGTCTTCTCCGCTGCCTCCGCGACCCGCGTCGCGAGCGGCGACCCCGCGACGGCATCGGCCAGCTCGATCAGGCCCGCGACCTTCTGGGGACGGAGCAGACCTGCGACGAGCACGGCGTCGAAGGCATCGACAACCGAAAGCGCCTCGTCGAGACCGGCGATGGGATCGGTGAGCAGATCGACGCGCATCAGACCACCACCCTCGTCGGCGGGAACCACTGCAGCTCCGGTACCGGCGCCGTGGACGGCTCGAATTCGAGGTAGGCCAGATGCCGCAGGAATTGGCTGAACACGGAAGCGGCGGCGGTGTTGTCGCCCTGCGACGGCCGCGTCGCGCTCATGATCTGCGAAAGGGCCTGCGCGGTCGGCTCCGGAACCTCGACGCGCAAGTACCGCGCGACCCGCTCGGCGCCGTACTGAAGGGTGGATTCGTTGATCAGGGCGAGAATATGGTTGCAGAACATGCCCCGCGCCCCGCCGCAGGGCCGATTGTTGTTGGTACTGCAGGCGAACTCGTACGTGCTCGCCGCGACCGACGAGACGTACACGCGGCCGATGTCCGATCCGCTGGACACCACGCCCTGCACCCGTCCGTCGGCCAATTCGACGAACGGGACCTTCGCGAGCTTGCGCGGGCGGGCAGGTGGCAACACCCTGACCGTGCTTGCTCTTTCCCAGTCTGACAACGCATCTTCTCCTTGCGGGGGTGCCTCGGTGGGGACTGGGACGAACCTAGCGGGAGGCACCGACAGTTTTGCTCACATCGGAAGTACTCCGAGTTGAGCCGCCAAATCGGCGAGGTCGTCGGCATGGAGGTCGAAATGATCCGTGGCCTTCGGCGGGTCCCCGACGGGCCTGGCGACGTAGGCGGTCCGGAGACCGGCACTCTGCGCGCCCCGCAGGTCCCACGCGTGGGTCGCGACCATCAGCAGCCGCTCCGGCGGTGCACCTGAGGCCTCGACGGCCAGTTCGTAAACAGCAGGGGCGGGCTTGTAGGTCTGCGTTTCCTCGGCGGAGAGGGCCTGGTGCCACCGGAGACCCGCGTGGGCGTTGATGCGCAGCAGGCTCGTCCGGCTGGCGTTGGAGAGCCCGATCAGCGGGTATCGCTCCGCGAGGCGAGCCAGCCCCTCGTGACTGTCAGGCCATGGCGGAAGCCTCGGCACCACGTCCGTCTTGGTGACCGACTGGGCCGCTTCGCGGTCGAGAACGTCGCTCGGCGCGTACGGACGCTGCCCTGCGACGATGCGCCGCTGCTCGGTCTCGACATGACTCAGCCACTGGTCGACCATCTCGTCCACATCGGCATCCGGCACGGCACGTCGGACGGCCTCACGGATCCCGGCCGGTTCGTCGACGAGCGTGCCGAGTATGTCGAACACCACCGCATCGATCTCCACGGACGACCTCCCGGTAAGGGTTAAAGTAGCGGTTAACCGTGAACGTACGAGAGGCCGGTAAGGGATGCAAGTAGCGTTAGACGATTACGTCCGGGCGGCGGGCGTCGCTACCGACCTGGTCAACACCGCCCCGGAGGTCTGGCACGGTGAAGACAAGCTGTCCGACTTGGAGTCTCTCGCCGCTTTCGCCGAGCTTCACTCGCTGCCCGAGCCATCCCGGCCCAGCGAGCTGCGTGCCGTTCAACGGCTACGCGCCACAGTGCGGGAGCTGATCGACCACCCGGACCGGGCGCACCTCATCACCGGCGCCACCGCGCTCACGTCTTCGATCGGCGACGTCACCCTTCTGACCGACACCGCACGATGGGGCGTTTCGGCCCGGCCTGGCGCAACGGCCGCGGACTCCCTAGCCCTGGTCTGCGGCGTCGGAATACTCGGCGTCGTCCAGTTTCTCGGCGTGGAACGGTTCCGGGCCTGTGGCGCACCCACCTGCCGAGGCGCGTTCATCGACACGACGCGTCCCGGACGGCGTCGCTATTGCATGCCGGGATTATGCGGGAATCGCGTCAACGTCGCGAACCATCGGGCACGAAAGCTTTCTCAAACTGGATTTTCCGGGGCACCGTAGGCGAAATGCCGTAACAGCGGTTCACGAATTCGGCCCATCAAAGAACGGTGCCCGTATCGCAGTATGATGCACGCGAGTGAACTTTCTCGACAGCGACCGGGTCATGTCGGAAAATCAGATGCGCGCGACGCCAAGGAGTCGACTCTTGTCGCGTTCAGTTCCCTTACTCCCATCATTCGGCGAAAAGGAACCTCATGCATGACGATGATGAGCCAGTAGGCCGGGTACTCGGCAGGCGACAGGCGCTGATTCTCCTCGGCGCCGCCGGCGCGACACTCGCCGTCGCCGGATCCACCACCGCGAGTGCCACCACCTCCAGCCCGGGCGCGCCCGATATCTGCACGCTGGATTGCGTGGTCAAGCCGGAACAGATGGAGGGCCCGTACTTCGTCGACGAACGGCTCAACCGCTCCGACATCCGCAGTGAGCCCTCCACCGGGCAACTGGTTCCCGGCACCGCGCTGGCGATCAATTTCACCGTCCAGCAAATCCGCCAGCAGCAGTGCACGCCACTACCGGGCGCCATGGTCGATCTCTGGCAATGCGACGCGTTCGGACTGTACTCCGACATTCCGTCCCAGGGCAGCCGGGGCCGCCGTTTCCTGCGCGGTTATCAGAACACCGACCAAACGGGAGCGGCCCGCTTCACCACCATTCTGCCAGGGTGGTACACGGGACGCACGCTCCATATCCACCTCAAAATCCGCACCACCGGCACCAATGGCCGTCCGTACGAGTTCACCTCGCAGCTTTATTTCACCCCTGAGTTCGGCGCGGCCTATCTGCGGACGGAACCGTACCGGCGGAAAGGACCGGCCGACACGACCAACAGCCGGGACTCCATCTACCGCAACGGCGGGTCACAGATGCTTCTGCGTCCCCAGCAGGCCGGGAGCGGTTACACGGCGGACTTCGCGATCGGTCTCGACCTGTCGAACACCCAAGTCGGCCGCCCCGACTAGAGCAGACGAAAGGGTCCTCCCCGGCAAGCGCCGGGGAGGACCCTTGCTGGGCGGGCGGGCTGACGTGGCCCACCCTTCAGGACTGTCCACAGGAGGCACTTTTCGGAAAGCAGACCCGGGGTCCGGCTGGTTTCCGATCCCACTGAGAGGGGTCGTGAGTGGCGACGAGCGTTCTCACCCTCATCATCACACTCACGACCCACTCGGTCAGCTCAGGCCAGCAGGTTCTCAGACGCCGGCGATACCCTGGATCCAGGGCCGGTACCGCGTGATGTTCGTGTACGCGGTCGTGGTCTGCCGGTCACTCGTCGAGGCGACGCCGACCTGACGGCCGGAGGCGAACATCGGGCCACCCGAGTCCCCGCCGGCGGTGATGCCGTCACCGCGGCGCGCGCACACCGCGATGCCGCCGTTGTAGTCACGGCAGGAGACCGACGTGACCGAGACGTTGGCGACCTTCAGGTAGCGGGACTGGCAGTTGATCTCCGAGCCGCACTGGCTGGTCGCGCCCCAGCCGTAGACCTGGACGGTCTGCCCGACGGAGACGTTGGCCGTGGTGCCCAGCGGTGAGTAGGTGGCGTTGACCGACGTCGTCAGCTTCACGATCGCGAGGTCCGCACTCGGGTGCCGGGTGACGGTGGAGCCGGTGGCCATGGTGCCGCCGCTCTGCTGGTCGAGGCTGCCGATCCGGAAGGTGAACGTGCCGCTGCTCGCGACGCAGTGCTTCGCGGTCAGGATGTACTGCGGCGCGATGATCGTCGAGGTACAGGTCTGCCTGCCGTTGGCGAAGAGCCTGGCCGCCCACGGGCCGCTCGTCGCGTTCTGGCCGCCGATGATCATCGGCTGGACGTCGGAGGACGGTTCCGCGGCGGACGCCACGGGGGCGGTGACGCCGAGCAGCGCCGCGAAGGCGGTGCCGGCGATCAGGGCGAAGGAGCGCAGTCGCATGGTTCCGACTCATTTCTGCGGCCCGGATTCGGCCGCGCGAGGGGGACGGGTGTGCTGATTCTGGTGCGCGGCAAGAGAAACCTGACACCGACGAAAGTCGTGCAGTGGATACCTATCTCTACGCCGCGACGACCACTGAGTGGCGCTCTAGGTACCGGGACCGCCCACCGGTTACGACGACCGGCGTCCGTCCACTTGAGACAGACGGCGGCATAACTCCAAGGACATAACCTTGCTCCGGAGGTAGCCGAGGTGTCGCTTCGGAGTGGGCGGTACAGGCGGAGGGTCGTGAGTGAGAAGTGTCGTTCTAACGCTCCTTACCACTCACGACCCCCGCGCGAAGCTGCCCACGGCGGGGCCGACGGCCCGCACGTCGCCACGGAAGCCTCCGTGCGCATGATCCCGCCCACGACGCTTTGCCTTGCGCCTCCGAACCTCGCTCCGGGGGTTCCCGAAAACCGGGTCCGCCGCCAGAATCGCCATCATGACCACAGCACAGTGGACCCCGACCTACGGCGACCCCTTCGAGCCGGTGCCCTACCGCCCGGCGCGCGTACCCGCGGAAGAAGCGCTGGCCACCGCCGCCGACCTGCGCCGCCGCATGGACAGCCGCCGCACCGTGCGGATGTTCTCGACGGACCCCGTGCCCGAGCAGGTGGTGGTGGACGCCATCGCGGTGGCGGCGACGGCGCCCAGCGGCGCGCACCAGCAGCCGTGGACGTTCGTGCTCATCAAGGACGCCGAGACCAAACAGCGGATCCGTGAGGCCGCCGAAGAGGAAGAACGCGTTTCGTACGAGGGCAGGCTCGGCGAGGAGTGGCTGTCCGCCTTGCGCCCGCTGGGCACCGACGCCGTCAAGACCCATCTCACCGACGCCCCGTACCTCATCGTGGTCTTCCAGCAGCGCTACTTCCTCGACGAGGACGGCACCAAGCACAAGCACTACTACGTCGACGAGTCGGTGGGCATCGCGGTCGGCATGCTGCTCACGGCGTTGCATCTGTCCGGGCTGGCCGCGTTGACGCATACGCCGTCGCCGATGCGGTTCCTCGGCGAGCTGCTCGAGCGACCGCAGAACGAGAAGGCGTTCGCCGTCATCCCGGTCGGCTATCCGGCGGACGACTGCGTGGTGCCGAACCTGGTGCGCAAGTCGATCGACCAGGTGCTGATCCGCCGGTGACCGGCCGCGCGGCCCGGGTGTGTACGCGCACCCGGGTTGCGCGAAACCCGGCCAAGCACGCACTCATATTGCTCATTAGTGCATTTTACTGCGCACTTTGGCGCATCTCTTGACATATCCGACGGCGATTGGACAAGGTCTGGGCACCGAAGGCGACACGAAGGAGTGTTCTTCATGGCCGACCTGCCCTCTGTCTCCCGGCGGACACTGTTCGGCGGCGCACTCGCCGCCGGGGCGCTCGCCGCGATCCCGACGAGCGCGACCGCGGCGGAAGAGGCGGAAAGCGCGCCTCGCCGTCCTGGTCAGCGCAGCATGATCGGGGTCCCGTTCGAGCGGCACCAGACCGTCCGGATCGCGCTCATCGGTCTCGGCAACCGCGGGATGTCCATGATCGGCGGGTGGAGCGCCGTCCCGGGCGCCGTCGTCACCGCGGTCTGCGACATCCGCGCCGAGCGCGCGAAGGCCGCCGCGGACAAACTCGCCGCCGGCGGGCGTCCGCGCCCGGCCGAGTACGGCGGATCCGCCGACGCCTACAAGAAGATGCTCTCCCGGGACGACATCGACCTCGTCTACATCGCCACGCCGTGGGAGTTCCATTACGCGCAGGGCAAGGCCGCGCTGCTGGCAGGCAAGCACGTCGGCGTCGAGCTCCCGATCGCCACCGAGCTCGACCAGCTGTGGGACCTGGTCAACACCAGCGAGCAGACCCGCAAACACCTGTTCCTCGCCGAGAACTGCAGCTACGGGCGCAACGAACTGGCCATCCTCAAGATGGCGCACGAGGGCGTCTTCGGCGAGGTCACCAACGGGCACGGCGGCTACCTGCACGACCTTCGCGAACTGCTGTTCTCCGACACGTACTACACCGACGCGTGGCGCCGGAAGTGGCACACCCGCAGCACCGCGAGTTTCTACCCGATGCACGGCCTCGCGCCGATCGCCGCCTGCATGGACGTGAACCGCGGCGACCGGTTCGCCACCTTGCGCGCCACGGCGACCGAACCGAAGGGGCTCGCCGACTACCGGAAACGCCACATGCCGCCGGGCCACCCGTCGTGGAAAGAGACCTACATCAACGGCGACCTGGTGACCTGCCTGATCGAAACCGAGCAGGGCCGGATCATCCGCGCCGAGCACGACGTCAGCTCACCGCGTCCGTACAGCCGCATCAACAGCCTCGCCGGCAGCCGCGGCATCGTCGAGGACTATCCCGCCCGGATCTACCTCGAGCCCGATCACAGCGGCCACGCGTGGAAGGACTTCGGGCCGTACCGCGAACGCCACGACCACTGGCTGTGGAAGAAGCTCAAGGACGACCCGAACCTCGGCGGGCACGGCGGCATGGACTACGTGCTGCAGTGGCGGATCGTGCAGCAGATGCGCGCCGGGCTGGTGCCGGACATCGACGTCTACGACTCGGCTGCCTGGTGCTCCCCCGTGCCGTTGAGCGTGGTCTCCCTGGCACGCGGCGGGAAACCGGTCGCGGTACCGGACTTCACGCGTGGCGGCTGGACGAAGCCGAGGGCGGGACTGGACTCGCAGCCTTCGGAGATGCCCGGCTAGGAGTGCGGCCCATTCGAGGGGCAGGGCAAAGGTGTCACGTTGCGAAAGCCACTTTGGCAACGTTGAAGGTTGCGAAAGTGGCTCTCGCAACGTCTGCGGGAGGGCGAACGGACGGCCCAGGTGGCGGTGACCTCCCTGGCCAGGGTGCGTGTCGCGAAAGCCACTTTCGCGACGTGTGATGTCCCGAAAGTGGCTTTCGCGACACGGTCTCAGAGCGGCCACCGAGGGACCGCCCACCGCGACCCGGGACTGCCACTCACGAGGAGTACCGAGGCACCACCCGGTAGACACGGAGGTCCTTCGGTGTCCCCTTGGCGCGGAAGCTCCGGCGCGGTCGCACGATCACCGCGCCGGGGTCCAGCTCGTCGACGACGCTTCCGCTGGCCAGGACCTCATCGCCGTCGGCGGCGGCCATGATGCGGGCGGCGATGTTCACGTCGACGCCGAGGTAGTCGTTGCCGACCCGCCGAGGATTCCCTCGATGCAGCCCCGCACGCAGGTGCGGGAGATAGCCCTCGGCCTTGATCACGCTCACGGCGGAGCACGTCTCGTAGGCGGCGTTCACCGCCTCGCCCGGGTCGGCGAACACGGCCATCACGCCGTCGCCGAGGCCTTTCACGATGCTGCCGCGATGCCCGGTGACGATCGATTCGGTCACCTCGGCGACCGAACGCAGCAGCTCCAGCACACGCTCGTCGCCCGCCTGCAGCGCCCAGGTCGAGAAGCCGACCAGATCGGTGAACAGCACCGTGATCCCGTCCGCGGACACCGGTGGCGCGCCGGACCGGCGGACTGCCTGCCAGGCCTGCACGGCGGCCAGCCCCAGCTCACGGGTGGCGCTGGGCCGGTCCGCGCCCGCCTCGGCGAGCAGCCGGGCGAGCCGGTCGGACGAGCGGCCCGTGGACGGCGCCAGCGGGTCACCCGGGACCAGCCTGCGGAGGAACCGCGCCCCGCGTACCAGTTCGCCGCGCTGATCCGTCGCGCGCAGGAACCTGCGGGTCCGGAGATGCCACGGCTCGGGTCGTTCGGTCACGATCAAGACCCTAGGTGTATTGCCCTGGGAGGTTGGGGACGCGGCTGGCGGGTGGTTTGCCGTTGAGTGCGGTGTGGCCGCGGTGGTGATTGTAGGTGTGCAGCCAGCCGGGGTAGGCGTCTCGTCGCTCTTGTTCTGAGTGGTAGGGGCGTGCGTAGGCCCATTCTTCGAGGAGGGTGCGGTTGAACCGTTCGACTTTGCCGTTGGTCTGCGGCCGGTAAGGACGGGTGCGTTTGTGGACGATGCCGACGTCGCGCAGCGTGTCGCGCCAGAGGCGGGATTTGTAGCAGGATCCGTTGTCGGTCAGTACTCGCGCGACGGTGATGCCGTTGCGGGTGAAGAAGGTGCGGGCTCGGTGCCAGAAAGCGACCGCGGTCTCCTTCTTCTCGTCGTCCAGGATCTCGCTGTAGGCCAGGCGGGAGTAATCGTCGACGGCGTTGTGCAGGTAACTGGACCCGATCCTGGGTTTGCCGTGCCGGTAACGGGCGGTGGTGGTGGCTTTCTTGTGCCGCAGGCCGGTGGCTCGATCGAGGACGCGGTGCCCGCCGCCGTCGGGAATGTTGCCCAGCTTCTTGATGTCCACGTGGACCAGGTCGCCGGGCGCGGCGTGTTCGTAGCGGCGGACCGACCGCCCGGTGGCCCGGTCCAGATGCGTCAGCCGGGCAATCCCATAACGGCGCAGGACACGATGCACCGTGGACGGGTTCAGCCCGAGCAGGTAGGCGATCCGGGCAGGCCCCCACCGGCGCAGGACCCGCACCTTGATGATCCGCCGCTCGGTACGGGTCGGCGTCCGTGACGGACTATGACGCGGGCGCGACGAACGATCGACCATGCCGGCTTCGCCGTCCTCGCGGTAGCGGCCGGCCCAGCGTTTCGCCGTGGACACCGCGACCTGGAACCGCTCCGCGGCACGCCGCAACGGCCAGCCCTCGTCCACGACACACCGGGCCAGGCGCAGCCTTCCGGCAGGGGTCAACGGTGCGTTAGCGTGAGTCACGAGGGCCTCCAGGCAGCCGGTGCAGATGTCGCAATCCACACCGAACCCGGAGGCCCTCCCTCATACCAAGATCATCCGACTACGTGTCGGCCCGTTCACAACCTCTCAGGGCAATACACCTAGGCCGTGTCCTGCAAGTCTGTTCGATGGGCCACCTGGGCGAGGAGACCGCGAACACGACTTGCCGGACACGGCCTGGCCCGCTCGCCCCGGGTCCGGCGCACCTGTCACCGAGGTGACAAGAATGCGGACACCATTTCCCCTTTACTCCCCCGCATGACAATTCACGAACTCGCCATTCCGCATACACGTGACAAGATCGAAGCGCAAAGAAAACGCGAGAGATCTTTTCCTTTCCTCGTTGGTGACTTTCCACCTACATTCGCTTTCGAGCCCATTCAACGACGAAAGGACCTGACATGACGGAAACCCTCGTACGGAAGGGTGTTCGGCGATTCCGCGCGGCCGGGATCGCGGCCGCGGTCGCCGGAACGGTCATGCTCGCCGCGGCGGGAACCGCTGCCGCCGTCGAAAAGAATCTCACGTACAAGGGCGGCTTCCCCATCATCGGCGACCAGAAGGTGGCGGTGGTCGTCAAGGCGGAAATCCCGGCGGCCGCGAAAGCCGGGGAGCCGGTTTCGGTGCCGTTCACCCTCGACGTCGACGCCGGTCAGGCCGCGGGCGACGGGCTCCGGCTCGTCGGTGCCAAGAAGCTCTCCGGCACGATCAGCTCGAAGGTGAACATCGCGCTCGGTGAGCAGAAGATCTCGATCCCCATCGAGCTGCCGATCCCGGACACCGAGGTGCCCGCCGAAGGACCGCTCAAGTTCACCGCGGAAGGCAAGGTCGACTTCACCATCCCCGCGGGCACCCCCGCCGGTGAGGCGACGAGCAGCGTGGACGCCGCGGCGACCTCGCATATCGTCACCGACAGCTCGCTCGGCGAGTTCGACGTCCAGCTCGCGCTCGACCCGCCGGACCAGGACGCCGTCCTCGGCAAGACGACCGTCAGCTGAACCCCCGTCTTCCCCCGGCTCGGCGAGCCGGGGGAAGACGCGTCTTGACCTCCAGTGCGCTGGAGGTCGCAAGCTGTCGATCATGTGGATTTGGCGACAGGTGCGGTATCGAACATCCGGCCACCCCCGAGCCTCCCCGATGCGTTCTCGACCGCGGTGAGGTCGACATCGAGGAAGCAGGCGATCTCGGCGCGCACACCGGCCGCTGGTGGAGGCACGAGGAACTGATCTCCTTGCCGCACAAGACCTTGCACCGGGATCACGGACGCGGCCTGCACAGCATCAAACGGGAGCCGAACTTCGCGATCGGGCACTGGTCGTTCCTCGCGGTGACCCCGGCGGGCACCCTGCTCTGGGATCCGCCGTCCTGGTTGGACACGGAAGTGCTCGACGTCGTGCGCGGGCTCGGCGACGTCGCCGTCATCGCCACCAGCCACCCGCACATGTTCGGCGCCCAGCTCGGCTGGAGCCGCGCGCTGGGCGGGGTTCCAGTGCTGGTCAACGAAGGCAACCGCGAATGGCTGCCCGCCCCCGATCCCGCGTTCGAGTTCTGGGACGAGCACGTGGAACCCTTGCCCGGCCTCGAACTCGTCCGGCTCGGCGGGCATATGCGGGGCAGCGCCGTGGCCAGGACACCGGACGGCAGCATCCTGGCCGGGGACACGATCTCGGGCGGCCTCGCGCCGAACTGGGTGTCGTTCCAGCGCAACTTCCCCAAGCACATCCCGCTGTCGGCGGCCGTGGTCCGGCGGATCGTCGACCGGCTCGACGAATTCTCCTACGACCGGCTCTACACCCTCGGCGGCGACACCATCGACCAGGATGCCCGCGCGGTGGTGAGCCGAAGCGCCGAAACCCATATCCGGTGGGTGAACGGCGACTTCGACCACCTCACTTGACCGCGCGTTTGTCCTTGCCGCGGAAGGTCAACGCGATGGCCCCCGCCATCGCCATGAAGAACGCGACGGCCCACATCCCGGCGCGGAAGCTCCCGGTCAAACCCTGGAGCCAGCCGGTGAGATAGGGACCGACGAAGCCCGAAAGGTTGCCGAACGAGTTGATCAGGCCGATCCCGGCGGCGGCGCCGACCCCGGTCAGGAAGGCGTTGGGCAGCTGCCAGAACACCGGGATCGCGGTGAACACGCCGACCGCGCAGACGGTCACCGCGATCATCACCCACAGCGGCGAACCGAGATACAGCGCACCGGCGATC
The DNA here is from genome assembly GCF_019330265.1 of Amycolatopsis sp. TNS106. NCBI lineage: Bacteria > Bacillati > Actinomycetota > Actinomycetes > Pseudonocardiales > Pseudonocardiaceae > Amycolatopsis > Amycolatopsis sp. TNS106. The sequence continues at coordinate 2,780,698 of NZ_CP024972.1, forward strand.
GCGACCGCGCCGACGAACGCGGCGATGGCGACGTGCCCCGCCCGTTCGCCGGTGCGGTCGGAATGCCGTGCCCACAACACCATGGCGACGGCGGCCACGGCGTACGGGATCGCGGTGATCAGCCCGATCTCCACGATGCTGTAGCTGGTCTGGAACTGTTCCTGGAAGCCCTTGATCACCTGCGGCAGGAAGAACGCGAGCACGTAGAGGCCGAAGATGATCCCGAAGTAGACGGCGCTCAGCGCGAGCACACGCGGATCGGTCAGCGCCGATCGGGTGCTCACCTCCTTGCCGACCTCGCGGACGTCTTCCGCGTCGATGGCCGACTGCAACGCCGTGCGTTCCTGCGGCGTCAGCCACTTCGCGTCCTTCGGCTTGCTCGGCAGGAGGAAGAACACCGCCACCCCGAGCAGGATCGAGGGCACCCCTTCGGCGAAGAACATGAACCGCCAGCCCGCGTCGAAGCCCAGGACACCGTCGCCGTGCTTGATGAGCAGGGACGAGACCGGGCTGCCGATGACCGAAGAGAGCGGCACCGCGAGGAAGAACAGCGCGACGATCTTGGCCCGCTGCTTACGCGGGAACCAATAGGTCAGGTACAGGATGATGCCGGGGAAGAACCCGGCCTCGGCGATCCCGAGCAGGACCCGGACGATGTAGAAGCTGACCTCGCCCTGGATGAACGCGGTGGCCGAGGCGACGATGCCCCAGGTGACCATGATCCGCGCGATCCAGATCCGGGCGCCGACCTTGTGCAGGATCACGTTGCTGGGCACCTCGAAGAAGAAGTACCCGACGAAGAACAGGCCCGCGCCGAGCCCGTAGGCGGCCGAGCTGATGCCGAGGTCGGCGTTCATGGTGAGCGCCGCGAACCCGACGTTGACCCGGTCGAGATAGTTGAGCAGATAGAGCAGCCCGAGTAACGGGACCAGCCGGATCATCGCCTTGCGCACCGCCGGTGCGGTGGACACCTCTGCCGTCTGTTCGTCCATCCGCGGGAGTGTAGAGGGCGATCAGAACAGCGGAGGCAGGAACGCACCGAAGTTCCCGCCGGCGGCCCGATCGGCCGGATCCGGGTCCACCTGGACCGAGTCGGGGTTGCGCGGGTCGTAGGTGACCTTCACCGTCGAGCCGCGGGCAGGGGCCTGCAGCGGCGAGGTGATCATCGTCGTGACGACGGTCCGCTCGCCGTCGTCGGTGGGGAACCGGACCTGCACGCTGAACCGCGGATTCCCCATCACCCAGACGTTCGTGAACTCGACGCCGAGCACGTGGCCCATCACCTGACGACCCGTCTGTGCCAATGCCTGCGCACGGTCGTCCGCCTCGGCCTTGGTGACGAACGCCCGCCCCAGCACCATGATCATGACCAGCGCGGTCACCCCCGCCACCGCCGGGACGAGATACGGCTCGTAGTAGATGATCCAGTCGACGTCGGTCCAGGGTTCGGACGGCAGTCGCTTCCCCACCGCCTCGGGCGGCGTCCAGGACGGGATCGCGACGCCGCTGCCCAGCGCGACGCCGAGGGACGCGGCGAGGCTGCTCGCCCGGAAGCCGACGCCCATCCCCCGCAACGACATCCCGCCGCCCCACAGCATCGCGAAGCCGAGCGACGAGGCCACCGTGATCGAGACGCTGAAGAACAGGACGAGCGAAACCGCGGGGCCCGCGTCGGGCCCCCACGCGTCGACGCGGTTCAGCGACATCAACCGGAAGCCGTCCAGCAGCCCGAGGGCGCCCGACCAGCCCGCCGCCGCCCAGGCGAGCGCCGTCGGCACGCCGAGCAGCCAGAGCCGCAGGCCGGGGCGTCGGGCCTGCCGGGGGTCCCCCGGCAGGCCGAACTCGAAGGTTCCGAACATCGCCGCCCCCTACGCAACCGGGCCGAACACGGCGACCTTCGCCGGGTCGGCGGGGTCGACGCGGGCTTCGTGGCGGGTACCCGGCGCGTACTGCTGGATCGTCGCCAGCGGCGCGATCAGCTGCGTCACCGTCCGGTAGGTGGTGCCATCGGTACGGGTGACCTCGAGGGTCGCGGTGTACTGTGCCTGCCCGGCGATCTTCCGGCCGGTCGGCACCAGCTCGCGGACCACCAGGGTGGCGGGCTCGCAGGTGTCGTAGAGCCGCCGCAGTTCGGTGCCGTAGGCCTGGAGTTCCTGCTGCTGACGCAGCTGCTCGTCCATCGGCAGCGTCAGGAACGCCGCCATGTCCGGGTCGGCGTTGAGGCTCCGGAAGGCCTGCGCGGCCAGCTGCGGCGTCGGCAGCTGCGGGGTGATGTCGTGGCCCTGCGCGGCGGCGGCCTGCCGGAACTGTTCCGCGTGGCGGTGGAAGTCCTGCTCGCCCCGCGCCATGCCCTGCTGTGTCGCGTCGTTGATCTTGTCGCGGATCTTCTTGAACATCGGGTGCCGCCTTTCGCCGTGTCGTTCGTGCTGGACACAGCTTCGGCGGGCCGTCCCGCTACCGAACCCAGGTTTTCCCGTCGTCGGTCGCGTCGAGGCAGGTCAGCGACGCCCAGAAGACCGGTGAGGCCGCCGGTTCGGGCCGGTCGCGCCAGCGGACGAGCCGGGACCGCTGCCAGGCGCACAGTTCGGTGACCGGATCTTCCCAGGCGAGCGCGGTGTCGACGGCGATGACCAGTTCGGACATCGGGTCCGAACCGGACACAGCGGCCGAGGTCGGCAACGCCCAGACCGTGGCGGCGACCAGTCCCGCTCCGGCCGCGACCGCGGCGAGCAGCACACCGAACGGTTCGGCGAGACCGAAATCGCTCGCGCTGGCACAGCCGATCAGCGCCACCCGCGCGGGCATGCTGTCCATTTCGGACAGTGCGAGGTCGGCGGCGGTGAACGGCCGGTGCGTTCCGATCGGCGCGGCCGTGCCGGGAAGATCGGCGGAACAGGACAGATGGAGCGCGGTCTGTGCGCCGTACTCGTCGCGGACGCGGCTGACGTGCCCGACGAACACCAACCGGGAACAGGGACCCGCGAGCAGTTCGGCGAGCAGGCGGCGGTCGGTGTCGGTGCGGCGGACCAGATCGAGCCCGCGGGCGGCGGCGGGCAGGACCGGGCCATCGGCGAGCCGCTCGTCGAGATACCGGATCAGCGGCGACGCCGGTTCCTGCTTGCCGAGCACGGAACCCAGCTCGCCGAACGCGCTCTGGCCGGGGATACGCGGGTCGAGCAGGTAGACGGGCGGGCCGTCGGCGGCGGGCGGACGGCGCGGGATCGCGGCGGGGGCGAGCAACGAGACGTCGGCGACATCGAGAACGCGCTCGTCACTGTCGAAACAGCCGCCGATCTCGTCGAGCTCGAGGACGTGATCGGCCCGCCTGTCGGGCAGCGCCAGCAGTCCCCACGGAACACCGGCCAGGCTCGGGGACGGCTGGATCCGCAGGAGCGGGCGGCTTCCGTCGGCGGCGGCACGCCGGAGGCGTCCGACCAGATCAGCGGGAAGGAGGTTGAGGGCGAGGATGCGCGCCAGGCGTTGTTCACCGGCGAAGCTCCCGAAGGCGTCTTCGCTCATTGAGCGGCGGACGGCGTCGGCCGCGCTCTCGCCTTCGCGTGGGGTGGGCGACGCGGCGTCCAAGAAGTGGCGAGCGGTCCCGACCAGGGCGAATTCGATCGGATGGGTGTGGACGGTGTCGAGGTCCTCGGTGGTCCGCCAGGTGAGGAAGGTGTGGCCGGCGTCGGCGTAGCGCAGGAGGAACGTCTCGCGTCCGGGCTTCGCGGGCGGCCAGGTCTCGACGGTTTCGGCGACCGTACTGGGCAGCTGATACCGCTCGGCGGCGAGGCTGAGCCACGGGTCCAGCTCCAGGGGCGACGAGGGCGACCAGCGCAGCGCGGGCGGCGGGGCGAGCCGCAGCGGAAGCGACGACGTCACGGAACCCAGCGCCGCCAACGGAAGCCCTTCGGCGACGGGGCCAACTTCGAGGGTGGGCAGCGAGCCGGTGAGGTCCAGCGAGCGCCCCTCCACGCCCGTGTACGCCCCGACGGCACAGGTGCGCTCGATCAGTTCCGCCGCCAGCCTCGGCTCCTGGAGCCGCCCCAGCAGCGCCATCAGCATTTCCGTCGCCGGACCGGCGACGTCGCGCGCCCAGGCCGTGCGTGCCTGCGGCGAAGTGAACTCGAACCGGTACTCCGCCGCCGCGAGGGCGAGCGGGAGCAGCAGATCCAGCACCGAGCGCAGGTCTTCGCCGTGGGCGAAGCCGATCGTGGCCGCCACGAAATCCGTGTGCAGACGGTCCGACCAGTCCCCCGACGTCCGCGCGGACTCCCGGGCGCGGGTCACGTGGTCCCTCGCCGTGGCCCAGTCGCCTTCGGCCATCGCGCAGCGGGCCAATGCCACGTCGAGACGCCGCAGGCCCGGAACGTCGGCGTTGGCCGTCCAGATCTTTCCCGCGTGCTCGAACTGATCCCTGGCCTGTGCGACGTCACCCGCCATCAGCAGCACTGTGCCCAGCGCGTGGCTCGCCTCCGCGACATCGCCGTTCAGGCCCGCCTCGACGAGTTCGTCACGGGCGGCGACGATCGTGGCGACCGCTCCGGGGAAGTCGCCACCGAAGGCCCGGTCGGCCGCCAGCTCGATGCTCGCCCTGGCGGCCAAGGGGCGGCCTTCGTGCTGGGCGCTCAGCCTCAGCAGATCCGCGCGCGCCTCGGCGTCTTCGCCGCCCGCCTGGCGGACGCGGGCACGCTCGGCGCGCGCCATCGCTTGCAGGGCCGCCACTTGCCCGCGGATCTCGTCGATCCCGGCGAGGGCGTCCAGCGCCGTCAGGATCTCCTCGATCGCGGCCCGCGCGCCCGCCATGTCCCCGGCGGCGATCTGGACGCGCACGTCGAAGATCCGCAGTTCCAGCTCGTCCGCGCCGTACACGTCGAGCAGCTCGGGCGGGTACTGGTTCGGCCCCTCTTGCTTGCGCAGCGCCGCCCGGCGCCGTTGCCCGGCGATCAGCTCACGTGCCTTGGCGACGTCACCTTCCTCCGTGTGCAAGGAGATGAGCACGCGCTCGGCGACCTCCCGGGAGCCTTCGATCATCCGGATTTCGGCGTACTGTCCGTAGTGGACGACGGCGGTGGTGCTCACCTTGAAGGCCTGGAGCACGGCCTCGGCGCATTGCCGCGCGTTGCGCAGGTCGCCCGCGGAATAGCAGACGGTGGCCAGATCGCTGACCGCGGCGAGGTCCAGATCCGTCCGGTCGAGCCGCTGCGCGATCTCCCGCATCTTGCCGTACGTCCGATGCGCGCCGGCGACGTCCCGGGTGACGGCGAGCCGTTTGGCCTTGTCTTGGAGCTTGACCGCCTCGACGAGCAGCTTCCGGTACTGGCGTTCGGACAGCGAGCACGCGGGCAGTTCGCCGTACAGCGCCGGATCCAGGCCGAAATGCCGTGCGACACAACGACAGTTGTAACCGTGCGAGGTCGCGGGCCCCAGTTCGGGCGGAAGCGGCCGGTCCGGTCGATTCCGGGGTGGTGGCATGCCGACGAGCACGTCAGAACTCCTCATCGGCGGAAGCGGCCGCCGCCCGTTCGGCGAGCGTCCTGGCTTCGGGCGGGCGGGCTCGCACGAGCGCGACCACTTCCGCCCGGTCTTCCGCCGTCGTCCCGGCGACGCCTTCCCCCGCGACGCCGACGACGACGGCTATCTGTCCACTGTGGACGCGAGCGGCGAGCCTGGTCGCGGCCTCGTCCAGCTCCGCCGTGCCGGAGAACCGCCCGGCGCCCAGTTCCAGTGGCACCTCCGCGAACGGCTCGCCCTCGTGACTCGCGAACGCGGTGATGGCCGCGTCGGCGAACGCGCCCGCGACGACGACTTCGAGTCTCGTGGCGGTCGCGGCCGCGACGATCCGCCAGGTCACCGTGTCCTCACCGGCGTCCAGGATCCCCGGTGGCACGCGCGCCCAGTCGACACTCGCGCGTCCGGTCGCCAGTACTCCTTCGCCGGGTGCGAGCGGATCGAGGCCCGCGGCCAGCGCGTACTCACGCTGGCCGGGTGCCGCCGTTTCCAGCCGTGCCGACACTTCGGCCGCCGCCTCGGCGCGTACGACGTCGTCCTGATCGTCGAACCAAGCCGCGAGACGAGCGCAGAAGTCCCGGGCTCCGTCGGCGACCGGCACTGCGGCAGCGAGCAGGGCGCCGTCCGCGATCGCCGCGTCGAACAGCTCGGCCGGGGAGGCTTCGAAACCGTCGAGAAGGCCTTCGGCCAGGTCCTCGACATCGGCGGTCGCGACCGCCGTTTCGAGGTCCAGCAACGCCGGATCCAGCGAAGGGATCCCGAGCGACGGGCCGGCGGGCCACCAGCGACGCAGCCAGAGCAGCAAAGCGAGCCTGCCGAGTTCCGCCCGGGCGGGAAGCTCGGCGTGGCCCCGGCCGAGCGCGGCGAGGCTCGCCTCGGCGCCCGCGAGCCGGGTCAACCAGGGTTCGGCGGCTCCGGCGTCGGTGAGTTCGATGTGCATCGTCGTCGTCCGGCCGTCGAGGAGATCGGCCAGGGCGAAGCGGATGAGCGCACCGTCGGCCGCGATGACGGGAGTGTGCACCGGATGCGTCACGACACGGCCTCCAGCTCGGGCAGCCGGGCCACGAGCGCGCGCCGCACCTTCGTCCGCAGGTCCAATGAGGTCGAACGGACCACCCCGGTGACGAGGTCGCGTACGTCGGCGGCGTCGGCGGGCAGATCGCCGCGGACGTCGAAGCCGTGCAGCCGGACCCACAGCCTGCCGAGGAAGTGCTTGGCGAACTCGCGAAGATCGCGCAGGAGTCCGGCGTCGGGCCGCGGAGTGAGCGGCGTGGCACCGGCCAGTGCCCGGCGAGCGTGCAGGACGTAACCCTCGCGGGCGACCTGCGCGTTGAGCTGCCGCGCGAATTCGGGAACACCGGCGGGCGCCGCGCCGTCGAGTGGCCGCAGCGCGGGCGCCAGGACGACACCGAGCGCGAAACACCCGGCCAACGCGGGCAGGCCGAGCCCGAATCCGGCGGCGACCCTGGTGAGTTCGTCGTCGACCAGCTCGGTGACAGGAGCCCGCTCGTCCGGTGGCAGACGACGCAGTGTCGCGCGCACCCGGCGCTCGACACTGCGTTCGAGGAGTTCGGAACCGGTTTCGTCACTCCGGTTCAGCGGCGGGAAGGCGGTGCGATCCCCGCGCTGCAGACCGAGATCCGGTGCACGCAGCCCCGAAATCTCTTGGACGACTTCGGTCAGGCCTCGGGCCCCGCCAGGCTGTCGCAGCATCAGCCCGAGAGCGTGCCCGGCCGCCGAATCGGCGAGAGCTCGCCAAGCGGGGTCGGAAAGGCCGTCGACGAAGGCCCGGAGCGGGGCGATGTCCTGCGGCACAGCGGTTTCGGCGTGCCAGCGGCGCCGCAGTTCGGCGGTCAGCCTGGCCGAGTGCCGCGGATCCGAGAGGTAGGCGGTGAGCTGGTCGACGCCCACCGCGCCGCCCTCACCGTGCAGATCCCGTAGCGCCGCCGCGGCCGTCTCCGCCGCGTCCGGACCCGGCGAGCCGAAACCCGTCGCCAACTCGTACGCCAGCGGGAAACACACGTCCTGGACGTTGCCCGCGGTGATGCGCAAGGCGCGGCGCTGCCGTTTGAGGTGGGTGAACCACGCGGCCGTCGCGCGCAGCCTGTCCGCGTCGGCCAGCAGCACTTCCGTCAACTCCGCCGCCGTGACCGCGTCCAGCACGGGACGACCGAGCCGGGGACGCGCCGCGGTGCGGACGACCAGCGGGTCGATGATCTTCTTGATCGTCCGGGTCAGCGGGCCGCCGTCGGCCGACGACAGGACTTCCACACCGGGGATGCCCGCCCACGCCTGCGCGAGAACGGCCGACCGCAGCCGGGACTCGCCCGATCCCCTCGTCACTCGCCCTCCCCCTGTCCGGCCGCAACTCTATCCGAGAGACCGTTCGGCCTAACTTTCGTCATTTCTGTACATACTTTCGTTGACTTCAATCGAAAGCCCTCTTAGGTTCAGCGAACGTCACAGAGGTGCTCCGCCGCCGACCCGAGGAGCAACGATGCTTCCGTCTGTCCGCAAGCGCTTCAACCGGACCATCGTCGCCTCGTTGGCGCTGGTCACGGCAGTGTCCGGGCTGGTCACAGCCCCGGCAGAAGCGGCCATCCCGCCCCAGCAACCCGGTGTCACGCTCCGCACGTACGACCTGCAACGCGAGCTCACCAAGCTCTGCGCGATCAAATCCGGCCAGACCCCCAACGTCGACAAGCTGATGCCGACGATCAACTGGACCACCACCGCCGACTTCGGGCTGAACGAGCAGTTCGTCTCCGAGGTCATCGGCAACATCAACATCGCCACCGCCGGGCAGTACGAATTCCGGCTCACCAGCGACGACGGCTCCCGGCTCCGGATCGACGGACAGACGGTGATCAACCACGACGGCCTGCACGGCGCGACCCCCGCGACCGGTTCGGTCCAGTTGAGCACCGGCTATCACGCGCTGCGGATCGACCATTTCGACAATCTCCACGACCAGCAGGTCACCCTCGAATGGCGGCCGCCGGGCGCTTCGGACTTCGCGCTCGTCCCGAATTCGGTGCTCAGCACCGACGCCGACGTCGTCCGGGTGACCGCGCCGGGGCGCAAGGAATGCGAGGGCGCCACGGACTCCCCTGGTGACGGCTTGCCGCTCAACGGCGTCCACCCCGGCTTCACGCTGACGAACCTGCGTCCCGACGGGTTCCAGCCGCAGGTCACCGGCATGGACTGGCTGCCGGACGGACGGCTCGCCATCGCCACCTGGGGCGGCTCCGACAAGACTCTCGGCGAGGTCCATCTGCTGAGCAACGTCAGCGGGAACACCGACCCGGGCAAGGTCCGCACCCAGCGGGTCGCCAGCGGGCTGAAGGAACCCATGGGCGTCAAGTACGTCGACGGCAAGCTGTACGTGTCGGAGAAGACGCGGCTCGTCGAACTGAACGACACCACCGGCGACGGCGTGACCGACGACTACCGCACCGTGGCCATGTGGCCGTTCGGCGGCAACTTCCACGAGTTCGCGTTCGGCCTGCTGTACAAGGACGGCTTCTTCTACGCCAACCTTTCCGTGTCCATCAATTACGGCGGCGCCACGACTGATCCGCAGCCCGCGCCGAACCGCGGCACGACGATCAAGGTCGAAAAGGCGACCGGCAAGGTTTCCTACATCGCCGGTGGGCTGCGTACGCCGCACGGCATCGGCTGGGGACCGGAAGGCGACGTCTTCGTCACGGACAACCAGGGCGGTTGGCTGCCGGCGAACAAGCTGGTGCGGGTCAAACAGGACCGGTTCTTCAATCACTACACCAATCCGCCGGGCCCGTTCGACTCGAAGCCCGTCACCGCGCCCGTGTTGTGGTTGCCGCACAACGAGATCGCGAACTCGCCGAGCAATATGGTCATGCTGTCGCAAGGCCCCTTCGCCGGGCAGATGGTGTACGGCGACGTGACCTACGGCGGGCTTCAGCGAGCGTTCCTGGAGAAGGTCAACGGCGAGTACCAGGGCGCCGTTTTCCGCCTCACGCAAGGACTCGAGTCGGGTGTCAGCCGGATCAGCCTCGGCCCCGACGGCGCGATCTACACCGGCGGGATCGACGGCGGCGGGAACTGGGGCCAGCCCGGCAAACTCGCCTACGGCCTCCAGAAGGTGACGCCCAACGGCACGAACGCCTTCGACATCCGCGCCATGCGGGCCGTCGCGGGCGGCTTCGAGCTGGAGTACACCCAGCCGTTGTCGGCCGAGACCGCGCAGAACCTCGCGGCGAAGTACCAGGCTCAGCAGTGGCGCTACCAGCCGACCCCCGCGTACGGCGGACCGAAGCTCGACGAGCAGACCCTGTCCGTCACGTCGGCGAGCCTCTCGGCCGACCGCAAGAAGGTCACCCTGCAGGTGGCGGGCTTGAAGGCAGGGCACGTGGTCCACGTGCGGTCGCCGCGGCCGTTCGCGGCGGAGTCCGGTGCGGCGCTGTGGAGCACCGAGGCTTGGTACACGTTGAACTCGCTGGTCGGCGGCCCGGCGGCGAGCACGACCTACGAGGCGGAGCGGGCCGCGCTGAGCGGTGGCGCCGGGACGAACACGAACCACACCGGCTACACGGGCACCGGATTCGTCGATGGTTACTGGAACCAGGGCGCCGCGACGACGTTCACCGTGAACGCGCCGAAGTCCGGCGCCTACAACGCGGCCTTGCGCTACTCGAACGGCCCGGATCCGGCGCCGGGGACCAAATCGGTGACCGTCTACGTCAACGGGACGAAGGTGAAACAGGTCCGGCTCGCCAGTACCGGCAACTGGGACACCTGGAACACGCAACCCGAGACGCTGAACCTGAAAGCCGGGTCGAACACGATCTCCTACCGTTACGACACGGGCGACGCGGGCAACGTCAATCTCGACAGTCTCACCCTGACCGAGTCGAGGCGTATCCCGTTGTTCAAGGGCACCGATCTGAACGCGTGGGAGAAACGCGCGGGTGGCGCGGCGACCTGGCCGGTCTCGGGCGGTGCGATGGAGTCGAACGGCGGGGACATCCGCACGAAACAGCAGTTCGGCGATTTCCGGCTGCACGTCGAGTGGAACGAGCCGAACTATCCGCCAGAGGTCACCGGACAGGCCAGGGGCAACAGCGGCGTCTATCTCCAGGAACGCTACGAACTTCAGGTGCTCGAATCCTTCGGGGACACCACGCTCGCCGACAACGAAGCGGGCGCGATCTACTCGAAGAAGGCACCTGACCGGAACATGGCGACGGCTCCGGGCACCTGGCAGACCTACGACGTCACGTTCCGCGCCGCACGGTTCGACGGTGCCGGGAACAAGACCGACAACGCCCGCGTGACCGTGGTCTGGAACGGCGTCGTCGTCCACAACGACGTGGCGATCGACGGCGGCACGGGCGACAGCATCCCGGAGAGCGCGGCGCCGGGCGCCATCCGGCTGCAGGACCACGGGGATCCCGGCGAGAACCCGCGGTTCCGCAACATCTGGATCGAACCCATCGGCTAGGCGGCGCTGTCTGTGAAGGCCTCCTTGAGGGACCCTGGGTCCCTCAAGGAGGCCTTCACGGACTGGCTGGGCAAGGGGGCGTCAGGTCCAAAGGGGCATCTGACACAGACGAAGCTCAGGCCGCCTCCGCCGCGAGGACCTCACGGGCGACGAGCACACCGCCGACGACGCCCACCGGCATCACGATCAGCGCGGCGAACGGGATCAGGCACAGCAGCGACACGGGAAGCCCCAGCCCGAGGGCGAGCGCGCGGTGACGGCGCAGCAGCGGCCGGCGCTGCTTCAACCCCATCCCCCGCCGGTAGAACGGCACGGCGATCAGTTCCAGGGCCAGGAACCACGCCGTCACCAAGGCCAGCAGGACCGGCACGACCGTTTGCCCCACCACGGGGATGAAGCCCGCGATCAGCAGCGGGATCGTGAACATCAGCGAACGGAGCACGAGCGCGATACCGTCTTTCAGGCCCAGCACCAGCAACCGCCACCACGAGAGGTCCACCGCGCCGGGCACGCCGCCGAGGTCGTCCTCGACCTTCTCCGCGATGTGCTCGTAGAACGGGCCGCCGACGGCGAGGGTGATCGCCGTGAACCCGATCATGGCGATGGCCAGCGCGACCCCGAACACCGCGATACCGGCCGCCACCTGGATCGTCGTCCGCCAGCCCGGCGACCAGTCGTCGGCGAACGAGGTGATCAGGAGCGAGAGATCATCGATCCAGAACGCCAGCGCGACGATGCCGCCGATGAGCAGCACCGTGCTCAGCAACGCGGGCAGCGCGCCGATCAGCAGCAGTCTCGGCGACCGCAGAAGGATGCCCAGGCCTTGCCCGAACATCCGGAAACCCCTGAAGAAATCCCGCATCGGACATTTCTACCAGTGGCCCCGGACCTCAGGGCACCCGCAGGCACTGGCCGGGGTTGAGCAGGTTCCCCGGCGCGTACCGGGCCTTGGCGTCGGCGAGTTTCGGCCAGGCGTCGCCGAAGTGCGCGCGCCAGTCCTCTGTGGACATCGGCAGCGCGTTCGACGGATAGACCTTTCCGCCCAGCTCGCGTGCCTTCCGGTAGAGGTCCACATTGAGCGCCAGCAGGCGGGCGTTGTGCAGCGGGTCGCGGGGCGAACCGACACGCAGCGGCGAGAACAGCCAGGAGATCTCCCCCGGCGGCACGGCGAACAGCGGAGTCTTCAGTCGGTCGTTGCGCACCGGGTAAAGCAGCACCAGTCCGGTGGCACCCAGTTCGGATTCGCCGGTGGCGGCGAGGGTTTCGGCGACGAACCGCTCGACCGTGTCGTCCGTGAGGAACACGTTCAGCCACGGATGCGGATGGAACCAGCTTCCTTCCGCCCGCAGGGCCGCCTCCCCGTCGGCCATCCGGTTCAGGAAGTCGAAATACCCCGTGTCCTCGTCCTCGGACTCGTCGAAACCGAGCGAGTCCAGCAAGGCGTCCTCGTCCGGCCCGGCGGGCGGCGAGTAGTAGGCGACCGCCTCCAGCAGATACCGCCACCCGTCGCCGACGGGGATCAGCTGGCCCTCCACGTAGTCGAAACGACCGTCACGGACCACGGCGCGCTGGTCCGCCAAGAACGCCGGAAGCGAGTCGTAGTAGAGCTTCCACCGCCGGGCCCGCGCCGGGGCCGGGGTCAGCCGCAGCGTCGCGCGAGTGATCACCGCGCATTGCCCCAGGCCGCCGAGGACCGCGTCGAACAGGTCCTCATCGCTCTCGCGTGAGCAGGTGATCACCTCTCCGGCACCGGTGACGACCTCCAGTTCCACCACGCCGTCGGTCTGCGTGCCGTGGTGGTGGGTGGCGCCGCCGATCCCGCCGACCACCAGCGTGCCGGCGACGGTCAGCTCGAGATAGTCGGTGAGCACCGGAGGCGCAAGCCCATGCGGCAAGGTCGTCTCCAGCACTTCCCGCCAGCGGGCGCCCGCGTCCACCGACACCAGCTCACCGGTGACCACCCTGCGCGGCGGCAGCGAGGTCATGTCCAGCAGGATCCCGCCGTCGACCTGTCCCTGCCCGTACGGCGAATGCCCCGCTCCGCGGGCGGCGACCGGCAGCCCCCGCGCGGCGGCGAACCTGAGCACGACCGCCACATCGGTCACCGAGGCCGGCCTCACGACCAGTCCCGGCCGGGTGTGGATCAGGTTCCCCCAGTCTTTCCCCGCCACGGACAAGGCGGCTTCTCCGGTGAGGATCTCTCCGGCGATGGCGGGCAGGATCTCGTCGGTCATGCCCGCACGCTACCGAGCGCGGGCGGACATAGGCGATTTTCACCGACGCGAACCCCGCTGTCCCGCTGCGAGATTGGTGGCGTGACGAACATCTTGGCGCCGACGCGGCGAGCCCGTGGCACCGTGCTGGCCGCGGCACCGCTGACCATCATGGCCGCGGCGATCATCGCGCCCAGCCTGCCCGCGATGCGTGAGGTCTTCTCCGGTACCCCCGGCTCCGATCTTCTCGTGCGGCTGACGCTGACCGTGACCTCCCTCGCGATCGCGATCAGCGCGCCGCTGTCCGGAATCGTCGCCGACCGCGCCGGACGCCGCCCTCTGCTCTTGACGGGCCTCGGCCTCTACGCGGTTTCAGGTACGGCCGGATTCTTCGTGGACGACCTCTTTCTGCTGCTGATCACCCGGGTGGGGCTCGGTTTCGCCGTCGGCGGGATCATGACGGCGGTCAGCACCCTGATCACCGACTGGTTCTCCGGCGAACGCCGCGCCTCGTTCCTCGGGATGCAGCAGGCTTTCGCGAGTCTCGGCGGTGTCGTCTTCCTCCCCTTGGCGGGAGTGCTGGCCACCGTGAGCTGGCAGGCGCCGTTCTGGATCTATTCGGTCTCGGTGATCGTGGCGGTCTTCGCGATCACCTCCCTGCGCGAGCCGGTCCGGCGCGGTCCAGCGGCCGGTGAGAGCGAGCGGCCTCGGCCGCCCGGTCGCGTCATCGGCGTCTACGTCCTCGCGTTGGTGGTGACACTCGCCTTCTACATGGCGCCGACGCAGTTACCCTTCCTGCTGGAGGGGTTCGGCAGCGGTCCCGCGGTCGTCGGGGCCGTGGTCGCCGGGAGCACGCTGACCAGCGTCGCCGGTGCGCTGGTGTTCCCCCGCCTGCGTGAGCGCTCGAGCCCCACGGCGATCACCACCGCGAGCGTCGCGCTCATGGCCGCGGGCTGGCTGGTGATCGGCACGGCGGGCACCGTCGCCCAGGTCGTGGCCGGGTTGCTCGTCGGAGGATTCGGGGTCGGCCTCGTCGTCCCGAACCTCAACCTGCGCCTGGCCGACCTCGCCCATCCCGCGCATCGCGGCCGCGTGCTCAGCGGCCTGGTCGCCGGGATCTTCCTCGGGCAGTTCCTGTCCCCTCTCGTCGTCCAGCCACTCGTCCAGGGCATCGGCATCGCCGGCGCGTTCACCTGGACCGGTGCCGCCCTGGGCGCCGGAGCGGCACTCGCCGCTCTTCTCCCGAACCGGAACAACCGAAAGGAAACACGATGATCTACCACGGCAACCGTTTCACCCTGCGCCCCGACGCTTCGCCGGAGCAGGTCGAAGAAGCCTTGGAAAGCCTCCGCAACCAGGGCCGGGTCATCCCGTCGGTGAAGTCCTTCGTCGTCGGCCGCGATTTCGGCGGCGACTACGAATGGGGCGCCGTCTTCGCGATCGAAGACCTCGACGGGTACTGGGAGTACCTCATGCACCCGGCGCACCGGAACACCGACCGGGTCGGGCTGCCGCTGGTCGACCGGTTCGCGTCCTTCGACATCACCGACGATCCGGACCCGGAGATGGGCGCGAAGATCGCCGAACTGCACCAGCGTCGCTACGACGGCGACGCCGAGCTGACCGCGCTGATCTCCGACCTCGGCGAATACTCCGGCAGCGCCGCGCCGGGCAAGCACGGATCGGCTTCAGCCACCGTCCGCGAGTGAGCCGCTGCCGTCGGGTCCGGTCACGATCACCCTGGTGCTCACCGCGGTGCCGAACGGGACGGTCGTGACCTGCCACGTCTGCGGTTCCCCGACTTCGATAGTCGCCTTCGCCCGCCGCACCAGGGCAGGGACGCGGTCGGCCTCCAGCGCGCGGAGGTCGAACCGCGGCACCTGGGCGCCCGACGGCGCGAAGACCACGGTCAGCCGCCGGTCTTCGACGACCACGGTGATCACCTGCGAAACGTCCGTGGCCTGCGCCAGTGAGTCGATCGCCCGGCGCAACTCCCCTTCGCCCAGCAGGGATCTGTCGACGTCGACGGTCGCGGATCCCGAGGAGGACGTGGTCACACCGGACTGGGTTTCTTCCGTCCGGACAGGCGTTTCCGGCGCGAACAGCTCGGCGCGGAACAGGAACAGCACGAGCCCCGCGCCGAGCAGGAACCCGAGGACGGCGAGCGCGGAGAACCCGCAGCCCTCCGGCGGTTCCTGCACCAGGCCGGACTCCGGAGCGGATTCGATCGTGGCTTCGGCCGCGCGGCGTTCCCACGACGGCGGCGGCCGGTCCACGACCTCCGCCTTCCACGGCCGGTCCGGCGGGTACCGGACGACGAGGACGTCACCCGGCCGGTAGTTCGGGATGTCGACCAGGTTGATGTGGTGGGCGACCTTCAGCCGGAACGTGGCCATGCCTTCGGGGGCGACGGTGAAGACGAAGTCGACCGGGATGTCCCCGGTCTCGGTGCCCCCGGCGCGAAGGCTTTCGATCTTGGCGAGCGCGACCACCGGAACGATCTTCGCCTCACGGGCGCGTCGCGGTGCCCCGGCGAGGTGGAGCAGGATCCCGTAGACGATCGGGAGCCCGACGCCGGTGACGATCAGCGGGACGTACTCGATGACGATGCCGACGATGAACGCGCACAAGGTCGTCCCGCTGATGATCCCGGTCAGGAACCCGCGGACAAGGGTGAGCGGCATGGACACTCCAGAGCTCAGTTCGCGGACAGCCAGTCGCTGAGGGCGGGATGACGCCGCAGCGCCACGAAGATCTTCTTGTCATCGGCGGGTGCAGCCGGGTCGAACAGCACTTCCGCGCCGGCGATCGCGGTGTCGCCGGTGCGGCGGGTCACCCAGTGCCGGACGCCCGAGAGGTCGACGAAGGACACCGTCACGTCCGCGCCGACGACCCGGGTGCCCGACTCGTCCCCGCCCATGCGCACCTTCACTTCGACGAGCTCGGCAGGCACCCGGCGGCCCTGCCGCAGCAGCCGTTCCTTGGTGCGCGCCAGTTCGGCTTGGTGCCGCGAAACTCCGACGGCGTACCACAGGGCCAGCAACGTCAGGAGGAGCAGGAACGCGGGCGCCCACAGGTCGGCGTAGTACAGGAACCACCCCCAGAACCCCCACTTTTCGTCCTCGTGGAACACGGGGTCGACCGCCGTGCCGACGGCGAGCGGCGGAAGCCACGCTCGTGACGATTCCCAGAGACCGAGCGTACTGGCCGCGAAGGCCAGGACGACCGGGAACGCCGGTCCCGACCGCCGTCCTTGGTAGCGCCGCGTCGCGGCTCGCGCGAGGTTGCCCGCGGCAAGACATCCGAGGAAGCCGAAAGTTCCCCAGACCGAGCTGTACGGCGGCTCGCCGTCACCGCGGTCGTCGAAAACGCTGTCGATCGCCATCGTGCGGAACTCCTCGAGGAGTGCGCCGAATCCATACCCGGTCAGATAGCCGCAGACGAGGGTGACCAGCGAAGCCAGGATCGCGCCCACGAGCAGGCGGCGATCTCCGCGCCACCGCTCGATCCGGTCGTGCCGGGCCTTGGCCGGGTCCACCGTGTTCATCATGTCCACCTCCGTTCGTACCGCGCCCAGCATCCGCCGGGCCCAGCGCTACCGAACCCAGGTTTCGCCTTCCTAATAGCATTAGGCAAATGCCGAATGAGCTATGGTATGGTGGCTTCCATGGTGCGAGCGGGACTGACCAAGGAACTCGTGGTCCGGGCGGGTGCGGAACTGGCCGACGAGATCGGTTTCGAGCACGTGACCCCGACCGAGCTCGCGAAACGGTGCGGCGTCAAGACCGCGAGCTTGTACTCGCACGTGAAGAACGCCCACGAACTGAAGACCGAGATCGCCTTGCTGGCCTTGGCCGAACTCGCCGATCGCGCCGCCACCGCGGTGGCGGGCCTGGCGGGCAAGGACGCGCTGATCGCCTTGGCGGACGTGCACCGCGACTACGCCCTCGAACACCCGGGCCGGTTCACCGCCGCGAGATTCCGGCTCGCACCGGACAAGGCGGTCACCAGCGCCGGTGTCCGCCACGCCGAACTGACGCGGGCGATCCTGCGCGGCTACGACCTCGCCGAACCGCATCAGACGCACGCGGTCCGGCTGCTGGGCAGCGTGTTCAGCGGCTTCGTCGGGCTGGAGGCCGCCGGCGGCTTCAGTCACAGCACTCCCGGCTCACAAGAGAGCTGGACCGAAATCCTCGACGCGCTCGACGTCCTGCTGCGCGCCTGGCCCCGAACGAAATGAACGGAACAATGCTCACGACCCCGATCACCGCCGGCCTCGTCCGCGGCGCGCTCGACCTCGAATTCACCGAACGCGGCGTGCTCCCCCACCGGCTGCCCGCGCGGGCCAGGCGGCAGATCCCCGACGGCCAGCTGACCATGGCGGAATCGCAGCCGTCCGGCGTGCGGCTGGTCTTCCGCACCGCGGCGTCCCTCGTCGAACTCGACGTCCTGGCCACCAAACGGGTCTTCGCCGGCACACCGCCCCGTCCCGACGGCGTCTACGAACTGTTCGTCGACGGCAGGCGCTCGGGGCAGGCGAGCGTGCCCGACGGCGACACGATCAGGGTCGACCTGGCGACCGGCGCCGCACGGCACGAGCCCGGCCCCGTCCGAACCCTGCGGTTCGACGGCCTGCCCGGCCGCGAGAAGACCGTCGAAATCTGGCTGCCGCACAACGAGACGACCCGGCTGGTCGCCTTGCGCACCGACGCGTCCGTCCACAGTGCACAGTCGAGCGGCCGCCGGACCTGGCTGCACCACGGCAGCTCCATCAGTCACGGCTCCAACGCGACGACCCCGACCGGCACGTGGCCTGCCACGGCGGCGGCCCTCGCCGGGGTGGACCTGGTCAACCTGGGCTTCAGCGGCAGCGCGCTGCTCGACCCGTTCACCGCCCGGGCGATGCGGGACACGGCCGCCGACGTCGTCAGCGTCAAGATCGGCATCAACGTCGTCAACGCCGACCTGATGCGGCTGCGCGCGTTCGGCCCGGCGGTGCACGGTTTCCTCGACACCATCCGGGAAGGCCATCCCGCCACGCCGTTGCTGGTCGTCTCGCCGATCCATTGTCCCATCCACGAACACACACCGGGGCCGGGCGAGTTCGACCCGGACGCCCTGCGCGACGGGAAAGTGCGGTTCAGGGCCACCGGCGATCCCGCGGAAACCGCCTCGGGAAAGCTGACGCTCACCGTGATCCGCGAAGAACTCGCCCGTATCGTCAAGGAACGGAGCGCGGCCGATCCGCACCTGCGCTACCTCGACGGCCTCGAACTGTACGGCGAGGCGGACCACGCCGAGCTGCCACTGCCCGACGCCCTCCACCCGGACGCGGCCACACACCGGCTCATCGGAGAGCGCTTCGCGCGCCTGGCCTTCGACGCCGCGCTCACGTGATCACCCTTTGCTGTGCGCGTATCCGTCGGTAGCCCGAACGGCGGGTACCTATTTTTCTTCCTGTCCAACGAAAGTCGGTATCCGCCCCCGGTGCGGCGGATCACCATGATCGGCACCGGAACACCGGTGCCGGGTCACCTTGGCCGTGCCCGGCTACCCCACCGTGTCCAGTGCGGCCACCCCTCGCGCTGGATGTCCCCTCGCGAAAGTGAGACACCGGTATGCGCACAAACCCCTTAGCCCGTACCGCCACGACACTGGTGGCCGCGGCCGCGGTCGTCGGCTTCCTCGCCCCGTCCACGGCCACCGCCACCACCATCGCGGGCTACTCCCCCACGGTGCAGCACGAAGCGGTGACCTCCCTCGCCGCCGAAGCCGGGATCAGCCAGGCCGCCGCGGTCGAGTTCCTCCGGACGCAGACGGCGAGCGTCGAGAAGCTGCAGCAGGTCACCGCGTCGCTCGGCGCGCGTGCCGCGGACGGGTACCTCGACGACGCCGCCAAGCCGGTGGTGAACGTCCTCGACCAGGCCGCCGCGGACCAGGTCACGGCGACCGGGGCGCAGGCCCGGATCGTCAAGCACTCCAGTGCCGCGCTGGCGGGGGCGCAGAACGCGCTCCAGGCGCTGCCGTCGGTCACGCACACGTCGATCGGCCTCGACCCGAAGGCCAACCAGGTGGTCTTGACCATTTCCGACGCCGCGAAGGGCACCGGAGCCCTTGTGAAGGCCGCCGAAGCGCTTGGCGACCGCGTCCGCGTGGAGCGGACCACCGGCGAGATGCACACGGCGATCTACAACGGTGAGGCCATCACCGGCGGCGGCACCCGGTGCTCGGTCGGGTTCAACACCAACCGCGGCGGCCAGAACTACATCCTCGACGCCGGCCACTGCACCCGTGCGGTGTCGCAGTGGAACGTCGGACCGTCGCAGGGCGCCAGCTTCCCGACCAACGACTACGGCCTGATCCGCAACACCACCGGCAGCGCGCCCGGCGCGGTCACCCTCTGGAACGGCTCCACCCAGCGGATCGCCTCGGCCGGTACCGCCACCGTCGGGCAGCGGATCAGCAAGAGCGGCAGCACCACCCGCCTCACCTCGGGTTCGGTGCAGCGGCTGAACGTCACGGTGAACTACGCCGAAGGCGCGGTGCACCAGCTGATCCAGACCAACGCGCTGGCCAACCCCGGCGACTCGGGCGGCTGCCTGTTCTCCGGCAGCGTCGGCCTCGGCATCACCTCCGGCAAGGGCAGTGGTACTTCGTACTACCAGCCCATCGGCGAGGCGATGAGCGCCTACAGCGTCACGCTCAACCCGTAAGCGCCTCTCGCCGGGCCCCGGTCACCGCGACCGGGGCTCGGCCTGTGCCTTGAAGTGGCCGACCAGATGGTCGCGAAATCGTTGGGCCGCCGCGGAAAGGTAAGTATCCTCGCGCCACGCGACGCTGAGCACGCGCCGGCATTCGGGGTCGTCGACGTCGAGCCAGACCACCGCCGAACCCGTGACGGCGCGCAGCCCCAGAGCAGGCACCAACGCGATGCCGAGACCCGCGTCGACGAGCTGAAAGAGCACCGCGGCTTCGTCCCCCTCGCAGACGACGTGCAGTTCGAGCCCGGCCTTCGCGAAAAGACGATCGACGAGCGCGCGTTGCCAGTAGCCGGGTCGCGTGGTGAGGAACGGCTCGCCCTCGAGATCCGCCAGGCTGACACTGCCGCGCTCGGCCAGCCGGTGCCCGGCGGGCACGCAGAGCATCACCGCTTCGTCGAGAAGCACGCGGCTGCGAATATCGTTGCCCGTCAAGGGTTGCGACGTGACACACAGGTCGACATCGCCGGCTTTCAGCTTCTCCGCCATCCCCTCTCCCGACGCTTGGGAAAGCCTTAGGTCCACCAACGGATGATCGGGGGCGAAGGTGCGAAGCGGTTCGGTGAGGACGAGCAGACTCTCGGCCGTGACGGCGACGGTGCCGCGTTCGAGCCCGGCGGCGTCGTCGAGTTCCTGACGGGCGTCGTCGAGTTCGGCCAGCGCCCGGTCGACGCGGCGGAGGAACGCGGTGCCGAACCGGTTGAGCCGGATCCGGCGGCCGTGCCGGTCGAACAGCGGTACGCCGAGGTCGTTCTCCAGCCTGGCCAAGGTCCGGCTGAGCGAGGGTTGCGCGACACGCAGCTTTTCGGCGGCGCGGCCGACGTGTTCGAGCCGGGCGACCGTCTGGAAGTACCGGAGCGCCAGAAGATCCACTGCTGATACCTCGCCTGTTATGAACAGATAACCGATCTTGTCTTGGACAGCATAAGGCGTCAGCTCCTACGTTCGAGCACGTGAGTGAAACCCTGACCAGCCCGAGCCGGAAGGCGCACGGGACACTGGTGGTGAACCGGGTGCTGGTGAGCGCCCACGCCCTCGCGATCATCGGCCAGCCGGTGTTCGCCGGCGGCTATCTCGGCGGCGACTACGACATGCTCTGGCTGCACAGCTGGGGCGCCGACGCCGTGTCGTACCTGGCGTACGCGCAGATCCTGGCGGCGCTGGTCCTGTGGCTGGTCCGCGGACCGCGCTGGCTGTTCTGGATCAGCCTGCTGCTCGCGCTGGGCGAGACCGGGCAGTATCTCGCCGGCATGAAGGGCGCGCTCGATCTGCACGTCCCGCTCGGCGTCGCGCTCGTCACCGCGACGGTGCTGACGACCATCGCCGTGTGGCGGCCGCAGACCTGGCGGGCCGACCGATGACCAGGCGGCTGCCCCGCCGGACCTTCCTCGGGCTCGCCGGCGGGGCCGGCGTCCTCGTCGCCGCGGGGATCACCGCTCCCCGCCTGCTCGCACAGGGCGCTCCGGGGACCGGCGAGTTGCTGCGCAGCGCACTCCCATTGCCGGAGCCCTTCCGGGTTCCGCTGCCGATCCCGCCGGTCCTGCGTCCACAAAGGACCGCCGACGCCGATCACTACACGATCACCCAGCGGGCGGCGACGGCCGAGATCCTGCCCGGCGTCCGGACACCGATCTGGGGTTATGACGGGATCTTCCCCGGCCCGACGATCGAGTCGCGGCGGGACCGGACGGTGGTGGCGCACCACCGCAACGAGCTTCCCGTGCCGACCGTGGTCCATCTGCACGGCGGGCACACGCCTGCCGATTCCGACGGCTATCCGACCGATCTCGTCCTGCCGCGTTCAGGCTGGAGCACCGCGCATACCGGGCACGGCATGGCCGACTCGCGCGCCCGGATCTCGAACGGGGAACGCGACTACGTCTTCCCGCTGCGGCAACGGGCCGCGACCCTCTGGTACCACGACCATCGCATGGACTTCACCGGTCCGGCCGTGTACCGGGGCCTGGCCGGGTTCCATCTGGTCCGCGACGACGAGGAAGACTCGCTGGGGCTCCCGTCCGGAGACCGTGAGCTGCCGCTGATGATCGCCGACCGGTCTTTCGACGAGCACGGCGCCTTCGCTTATCCCTCTCTCGACCGGTCGCTGCGGACCACACCGGGCGTCGAAAGTGCTTACGTGGAAGGTGTTTTCGGTGACGTCATCCTGGTCAACGGCGCGCCTTGGCCAGTGCACGAGGTGGCGGCCGTCAAGTACCGCCTGCGTGTCCTCAACGGCTCCAACGCCCGGCGCTACGACCTGGCGCTGGACCCGCCGCCGCCCGGCGGAGGCGGTTTCGTGCAGATCGGCGCCGACCAAGGCCTCCTGGACGCGCCGCGCGAACACGACCATCTCCCCATCGCCCCGGCGGAGCGGTACGACCTCGTGGTCGACTTCGGCCGGTATCCGGTCGGCACTGAGGTCACCCTCGTGAACCGGCTCGGCACCGGTTCGACCGCTCAGGTCATGCGGTTCGTCGTCACGCGCCGGGCGGCGGACGACAGCCGCGTTCCGCCGAAACTCGGCGAAATCCCGCCGCTCGCTCGCGAACAGGCCACGACCACACGGGACTTCTCGTTCCGGGCAGGCACCGTCCACGGCCGCGCGGGCTGGGTGATCGGCGGGGAACCGTTCTCGCCGGACGTGATGTCGGCGAGCCCGCGCCTCGGCGACACGGAGATCTGGCGGTTCGTCGCCGACGTCCACCATCCCGTGCACCTGCACCTGGTGGGTTTCCGGATCCTCTCCCGGGGCGGGCGGCCACCGGGGCCGTTCGACGGGGGTATCAAGGACACCGTGGACCTGGCCCCCGGCGAGTCGGCCGAGGTCATCGCCCGCTTCGACGGCTATCGCGGCCGCTACGTCTTCCATTGCCACAACGCCGAACACGAGGACATGGCGATGATGGCGAACTTCGAGGTGGTCTGAGAGTGCCGGGAAGGGGTCGCTCAGGGCGCGACCCTTTCCCGGCACATCCGGCCAGGGCTCAGCTCACGCCGAGCAAGGCCGCGAGTGCCTGGACCAACGACGCGGACAGGCCCGCGATGGTGCTGTCGAGGTACTCGGCGATCGGGGTCAGTTCCGCCGCGGAGGCCGAGCCGCCGAAGACGGCCAGCATCGGCACCGCCAGCAGGCCGGCGGCCAGGCCGCGCTTCGTCCACCGGCGGGTGGTGCTCCGGGTGTCGCTCATGGTGTTCGTCCTCTCGACTGGTGAGTGCGCGGACAGGGGACCGCACGCCGAGGAGGATGGCTTGATCATCAAAGGCAGGACAAGGCGTTTCACGTCCATTTGATGATCAGGAAACAGCCGTCGCTCGTTCGAGTGAAAGCCGTTAACCTGGCTGACTACTCGCGAGTAACACCCCGTTCACCAGGTGAGTGGCAGGTCACTTCTAATCTGATTGGACTTTTCGTCCAACGCTTATACAGTCAGTCTCGTGACCAACGAGCATCCGTACCCACCCGCCTTCCGCAGCGGCGACCTGGTTTCCGTGTCCGGGCGGCTCGGCGTGACCGAGACCGGCGCGCTGGTGCCCGGAGGCTTCGACGCCGAATGCCCGCAGGCCTTCGCCAATCTCGACGCCGCCCTGCGTTCGGTGGGCGCGACCCGGGCCGACGTGGTGAAGGTCGTCGCGTACCTGACCGACATCGCCGACCGCGACGGCCTCAACCGCGTCTACGAAGAGTTCTTCGCCGAGCCCCGGCCCGCTCGGACCTGCGTCGGGGTCGCGTCGCTGCCCTACGGCGGCGTCGTCGAGGTCGAGGCCCTCGCCCGAGTACGCGATGTCTGAGCAGGACGCGATCCTCGACGCGCTCGCCCCGGTCGCCGACGGCATCGCGGCGACGCTCGGCTCGTTCTGCGAGGTCGTGGTGCACGACTTCCGCCGTCCGGAGAAATCGGTGGTCGCGATCGCCGGCTCGGTCACCGACCGCACCGTGGGCGGTTCGATGAGCGAGATCGGCATGGGCCTGCTCGCCCGCGGTGACGACGCCGAAGACCAGCTGAACTACGTGACCAGGACGGCGTCCGGGAAGCTCGTGAAGTCGTCGACCATGCTGCTGCGCGGCAGCGGCGGCTCGGTGTTCGGCGCCTTGTGCGTGAACCTCGACGTCACCGCGCTGAGCCAGCTCAAGACCCTGGTCGGCGAACTCGCCGACGTCGGTGCCGTCACCGAAACGCCGACCACGACCTTCGGCGACGACGTCGACGCCGTGGTGGACGCGATCGTCGACGAGCACCAGCTCCGGCTGAACAAACCCTGGACCGCCCTCAGCCGCGAAGAACGTCTCGATCTGTTCCGCAGCCTTCACGCGCGCGGCGTCTTCGCGGTGCGACGGGCCGTGCCCCAGGTCGCCTCCCGCATCGGGATCTCCCGTGCCTCCGCTTACAACTATCTCGCCGAAATCCGTGATCAAGGAGCATCATGACCGCCCCCGTGACCATCGACGACATCCGTGACGCCGCCGCCCGTCTGGCCGGTGTCGCACACCGGACCCCGGTCGTGCGTTCCCGGACCCTCGACGACCTCGTCGGCGCCGAGGTCTTCATCAAGTGTGAAAACCTCCAGCGCATCGGGGCCTTCAAGTTCCGTGGCGCGTACAACGCCGCTTCGCGGCTCTCGCCGGAACAGCTGGCCAAGGGCATCGCCGCCTACTCGTCGGGGAACCACGCCCAGGCCGTCGCGCTCGCCGCGCGGGAACTCGGGAGCAGCGCGGTCATCCTGATCCCGGAGGACACCCCGCAGTCCAAAAAGGACGCCACCGCGGGCTACGGCGCCGAGATCGTCACCTACGACCGGTACACCGGCGACCGCGTCGCGATCGGCGAGGCGCTGGCGGCCGACCGCGGTCTCGCGCTCATCCCGCCGTACGAACACCCGCACGTGATCGCCGGCCAGGGCACCGCGGCGCTGGAACTGCTGGAGGACGCCGAGTCACTGGACACCCTCGTCGTCCCCGTCGGCGGTGGCGGTCTGATCGCGGGCAGCTCGACCGCCGCGAAGGCCGTCCGGCCCGGCATCCGGGTCGTCGGCGTCGAACCTGCCGCGGGCGACGACACCAAACGCTCACTGGAGACCGGGGAGCGCGTGTCGATCCCGGTGCCGCGGACCATCGCCGACGGCCAGGCCGCCTCCATTCCCGGTGAACTGACCTTCTCGATCAACCAGCGGCTCGTCGACGACATCGCGCTGGTCACCGACGACCAGGTCCGGGACGCGATGCGGTTCGCGTTCGAACGGCTGAAGCTCGTCATCGAGCCGAGCGGGGCGACCGGGCTCGCGGCGCTGCTCAGCGGCCAGGTGCCCGCTTCGGGCCGGGTCGGGGTGATCCTCAGCGGCGGGAACGTCAGCCCGGAACGCTTCGCCGAACTGATCGCCGGCTGACCCTTCGCCTTTAGTCCTCTCGATGCGGTAGCCCGTAAACGACCTGCGGTGTGCGGGTGTCGCGAAAGCCACTTTCGGGACGTCTGATGTCCCGAAAGTGGCTTTCGCAACGCCTTGGCGGGGGCCGAAGGCGTAACTCGCGTGATCGAACGCGTAACTCGCGTGCTTGGAGCCGTAACTCGCGTGATCAGCGGCCGCACCGCGAGTTACGCCTCCAAGCACGCGAGATACGGGTCTGATCACGCGAGTTCGGCGTTCGGTCACCTCACAGGCCGAGCCCGCCCGCCAGCACCGGCCAGGAGTTCCGCAGCGCCCGTTGCCAGTACGGCCAGCTGTGCGTGCCGTCGCCGTAGTAGTCGACGGTCGCCGGAATCCCCTTGGCCTTCAACCGGTCCGTGAAGCTCACCGAGGAAGCCAGCGCCTGCGGTTCGAAGATGTCGGACTGCCCCGGCGGGTCGAGCGGGCCGGTCTTCCCGTTCCCGCAGGAGATGTACAGCGTCGTGCCACGCAGACCGTCGACGTTGTCGTACGGGTTGTTCGCCGTCCAGAGCGGCCGCATCCCCCAGGAGTCGCCCCAGAGTTCGAGGTAGTTGAAGATCCCCGCGCGGGCCAGGATCCCTTGGATGAACAGCGGAGCGCCCTGGTTGAGGGTGTTCGGCACGCCGCTGTAGGACGCGGCCGCGGCGAACATGCCCTTGTGCTTGTACGAGTACGCGAGCGCGCCGTAGCCGCCGATCGACAGTCCGGCGATCGCCCGGCGCGGACCCGCCCGGTACCCGCGTTCGACGATCTGCCGCACCTCCAAGGTGTGGAAGGTGTCCCAGTCGGGGGTGCTCTTGAGCCCGAAGTTCCACCATTTCGTGTACATGCCGGCCGGCCCGCCGGTCGGCATGACGACGAGGGCGTCCTTGTCCGCCGTGAACGCCTTGACGTCGGTGAACTGGTCCCACGAACGGTAGTCGACCGGTTCGCAGCACCCGTGCAGCAGGAACAGCGTCGGCCAGGTCCGCGCGGGTTGCGCGGCCCAGCCCGCCGGGACCAGCAGGCGCACCATGCCGGTGGTGCCGAGTGCGGGCGAACTGATCTTCAGGTCGACGGTGCGCGCGTCCAGCCAGGTCTCCTCGACGAGCTTCGCGCCGTTGTCGGCGGTGACCGGCGCGGGCGCCGCGCTCGCGGGGACCGGGCTTCCGAGCAGGGTCACCATGGCCAGTGCCAGCAGACCCCACCGCCGGGTTCGCTTCATCGTTTCTCCTTGCTCACAACGGGATGTTTCCGTGCTTCTTGGCCGGAAGGGTCCGCCGTTTGGTCCGCAGCGCGTCCAGTGCCCTCGCCACCTGAAGGCGGGTCTGCGACGGCGTGACGACCTGGTCGACGTAGCCGCGTTCGGCCGCCAGGTAGGGGTTCGAATGCCGTTCGCGGTACGCCTCGGTGAGCCGTCGCCGTTCGGCGGACCGCTGTTCCGGGGGCAACGCGGCCAGTTCGTGCCGGTGCAGCACCCGCACCGCGCCCTCGGCGCCCATCACCGCTATCTCCGCGGTGGGCCAGGCCAGGTTGACGTCCGCGCCGAGATGTTTCGACCCCATCACCGCGTAGCCGCCGCCGTAGGCCTTGCGGATCACCACGGTCACCTTCGGCACCGTGGCCTCGGCGTAGGCGTAGATCAGCTTGGCGCCACGCCGGATGATCCCCTGCCGTTCCTGCTCCTCGCCGGGCAGATAGCCGGGAACGTCGGCGAGGGTGAGGATCGGGATGGAGAAGGCGTCGCAGAACCGGACGAACCGCGCGGCCTTCTCCGAGGCGTCGATGTCGATCACGCCCGCTCGATGGCGCGGCTGGTTCGCCAC
Organism: Amycolatopsis sp. TNS106; assembly: GCF_019330265.1. Taxonomy (NCBI): domain Bacteria; kingdom Bacillati; phylum Actinomycetota; class Actinomycetes; order Pseudonocardiales; family Pseudonocardiaceae; genus Amycolatopsis; species Amycolatopsis sp. TNS106. Next base: position 2,807,882 of record NZ_CP024972.1, read on the forward strand.
GACGCCGACCGTGCGGCCCCGGATCCGGCCGAAAGCGCAGAGCATGTTCGGCGCGAAGCCGCTGTGCACCTCCATGAAGTCGCCGTCGTCGACGAGACGCGAGATCACCTCGGTCATGTCGTAGGCCTGGTTCAGCGAATCGGGCACCAGCCGGTCGAGTTCGAGGTCGGCGGCGGTGAGCTCGGGCGCGGTCTCGTCGGCGTATTCCGGGACGGCGTCGAGGTTGTTGGACGGCAGGTACCCGAGCAGGGTCCGCACCCAGTCGAGGGCGTCGTGCTCGTCGGCGGCACGGTGGTGGGCGTTCCCGGAGACCTCGCTGTTCACCGCGGCGCCGCCGAGGCGCTGGGCGGTGACCCGTTCACCGCTGACGGCGTGGACGACGTCCGGCCCGGTGACGAACATGTGCGCGGTCTCGTCGACCATCACGGTGAAGTCGGTGATCGCCGGCGAGTAGACCGCCCCGCCCGCGCAGGGGCCCATGATCAGCGAGATCTGCGGGATGACCCCTGACGCCAGCGTGTTGCGCCTGCCGAGTTCGGCGTAGTAGGCGAGCGAGACGACGCCTTCCTGGATGCGGGCACCGCCGGAGTCGTTGATCCCGACCACGGGACAGCCCAGCGTCATCGCCAGGTCCATCACCTTGAGGACCTTCTCGCCGAAGACCTCGCCCATGCTGCCGCCGAAGACGGTGAAGTCCTGGGAGAACACGCAGATCCGCCTGCCGTCGACGGTGCCGTGCCCGGTCACCACTCCGTCGCCGTAGGGCCGGCTGGCGTCCATCCCGAACTCGGTGCACCGGTGCCGGGCGAACTGGTCGAGTTCGACGAACGAGCCCGGGTCCAGCAGTTCCTCGACGCGTTCGCGCGCGGTCAGCTTGCCCTTGGCGTGCTGCCGGTCGACGGCCCGCTTCTCCGCAGTCCGGAGCTCTTCCCGGCGGGCGGCGAGGTCGGCGATCCGGAACGCCGTCGTGTCGGTCATGGCCGCGCCGCCTTGGGTGCCCCGAGCCGGGCCGCCAGTGCCGCGGCGACCGCCTCGACATGCGGCGGGTCGATCATCGAGAGGTGGTCCCCCGGCACCCGCACGATCTCCAGCTCCGGGCAGAAGGCGTCCCAGCCCAGAGCGTCGTCGACGCGCAGGTACCGCGGATCGAGCGTGGTGGTCAGCGGATGCGGCTCCTGCGCGCGCACCAGCAGCACCGGCCCGGCATACGGTCGCGGCTCGTACCGTTCGGCGACCCGTGCGTCCACATAGGACTCGTACTGGTGCCGCAGCACGCCGTGGCCCAGCTCGGGCACCTGAGCGGCCAGCCTGCCGATCACCAGCCGGATCTGGTCGTCGTCGCCGAGCCGGGCGAGCTCTTCACGCGGGATGTCCAGCGGGACACCGTAGGTCCGCTCGACGTGCTCGGCGAACCGGTCGAAGCGGTCCAGCAGGATCTCGTCGGCCGGTTTCCCCGGCGCGGGCAGCGGCAGGATGCTGTCGATCAGGAACACGAGATCGACCCGCTCCCCGGCCGCGGTCAGCCGCCGCGCGGTCTCGTAGGCGAGGCAGCCGCCGAACGACCAACCGCCCAGCCGGTACGGGCCCCGCGGCTGGATTTCCCGGATCAGCTCGACGTAGCACTCGGCTTTGTCCTCGACGGTGTCCTCTTCGTCGATCCGTTCGAGCCCGTAGACGGCTCTGTTCTCGGGCAGCAGCCGGACGAGCCCCTCGTAGACGCTCGTCGGACCACCCGCCGGATGGAACAGGAACACCGGATCCGTGCCGCCTTCGCGCAGCGGCCGGACAGGGCAGCCTCCGCGTCCTTCGATCTCGTCGCGCAGCAGATCGGCCATCGCGGCGATCGTCGGAGTGGCGAAGAGCCGCTCGGGAACGGCTCCCAGCTGCCCGGCGATCACGTCCCGCAGCCGCTCCACCGCTCCGGCGTCGCCACCGGCGGCGAAGAAGTCGTCGTGGACGCCGGGTTCCGCGCCACCGAGTTCCGCCTGCCAATGCCGGGCGATCCAGCGTTCGGCCGGATCGCGTGGCCCGACGGCCGTGACCGGGCCGGCGGGCCGGGTGCCTGTCTCACCGAACCCCGCCTGGTCGGCGAGATGGCCGGCGACCTCGGCGAGGCCCGCACCTCGCAACAGCAGCGGAATCGGCAGCGTCAGGCCGAAGTCGCGCTCCACGACTCCCCTGGCGCGCAGGGCCGAGAGCGAGTCCAAGCCGAGCCGGGTGAGGGGTGTCCGCCGGTCGATCTCGTCCGCGGCGAGGCCGAGCATCCCGGCGACGAGCCCGGCGAGATAGTCGGTCAGCATCTCGCGGGCGGCTTCCGGGAGGACCGCCCGCAGCGCGTCCAGCCCGTCCCAAGTGGACGGTCCGGCGTCCTGCTCCTCCCCCGGTATCAGGATCTCGAAGAACGGCCGTCCGGCCAGCCGGGGGAACAGGGCGAGCACGGTCCCGGCGTCGACCCTGGCGATCCCGGTCGACGCGCGGTCACGGCGCAGCACGGCGTCCATCGCCGCCAGTGCCTCCTCCGTGCCGAGTGGTTCGAGGACGGGGTTGCGGCTGCCGACGGCCGCTCCCGCTTCACCCCAGGCTCCCCAGCCGATGGTCGCCGCCGGCAATCCAGCGGCGCGGCGCCAGGTGACGAGGGCGTCCACCCACGCGTTCGCGGTGGCGTAGGCGGTCTGGCCCGGTGACCCGAACAACGCCGCGGCCGACGAATACGTCAGCCACCAGTCGAGTTCGTGTCCGGCCGTCGCCTCGTGCACTCGCCACGCCCCCAGCGCTTTCGCGCGCCAGACAGCCTCGACGGCGTCGGCGTCGAGGGTGACGGCGGCGCCGTCGGACAGCACACCGGCCGCGTGCAGCACCCCGCGCAACGGCAGGCCGTCTTCGGTCGCGGCCGCGACCAGCGCTTCGGCCGTCCCCGGCTCGGCGATGTCACCCGTCACCACACGAACGTCGACGCCCTGCTCACGCAACTCCGCCAGAAGCGGCTCGACGGCAGAGCTCGCCCCGCTCCGGCCGGAAAGGACGAGCCTGGTCGCGCCGCGCGCCGCCAACCAGTCCGCCGCGACCAGGCCGAGGCCGCCGAGACCTCCGGTGATCACGTAAGCGCCGTCGTGCACCACGGTTTCGTGGCGGGGTTCGCCGAGTTCCGGGCGGGCCAGCAGCCGTGTGTACCGGACGCCCTCACGCCAGGCGATCTCGTCGTCCGGCGCGTCCGCACGGATCTCCGCCACCAGCTTGCCGACCCACAGGTGGGCGGGGTCCGGCTCGGCGTCGAAGTCGATCTGGCTCGCCCGCAGTTCGGGGTGTTCGAAGGCGAGGACGCGGACCAGTCCGCGCAGCCAGGCCTGACCGGGGTCGCCGCGCTCGCCGAGTTCGATGGCCGAGGCACCCGCGCTGACGAACCACAACCGCGGTGCGGCTTCGACCAGTCCGGCGAGGACTCCGGAGAACTCGGCGACCCTCCGCGCCGCGCTCATCGGGTCGGGCCCGTCCGAAATCCCGGCGCAGACGAGGACTCCCGCCACCTCGCGGGATCTCAGGACTTCCGCGAGCGCCTGCCGGTCCCCCGGCCGGATCGTCACCAGCTCGTCCCCGGCTTCGGTGAGCCGCTCGCGCAACGCCGTCAGCCACGGCGCGTCTTCGTGCAGCACGGCCCAGCGGCGCGAGCCCGGCGCCGCCACCGGCAGGTCTACCTCCCGCCAGACCGTTTCGAACAGCAGCTCCGCCATGGGCACCGGAAGCGCCGAACGCTGGAACCGGCGGCAGTAGACCTCGCGGAACTCGACCAGGACGACATCGTCGGCGTCGACCAGCTGGACACCACCGACCAGGCCGTCACCCGCCGGATCAAGGGAATCGAGAACCGCGTCGACCCGGACACCGCGGCGCGGATCACCGGCGAGGACGACCTCGCCCAGGGTCAGCGGCAGGAACACGCCGTCGGCTTCGCGCAGCGCGTCCCCGGCCGCGGCGGCCAGCGCGTGCAGGCAGGCGTCGGCGATCACCGGGTGCAGGACGAATGCCGGATCGTCGGTGGGCAGGGCGATCGACGCCGAGGCCCGGCCCGGCGCGGCCAGAACGTCGCGCAGCCCACGGAAAGCGGGACCGTAGCTCTGCCCGGCCCCCGCCAGCGCCCGGTAGAGGTCGACCGGCCGGGCGTCGACGCCGACCGGGCCGAACGGCACCACCGCGGTGACCCCGTCGCGGACGCGGGCGGTGGCGTGCCGCACCCAGCCGCCGTCCGCGGACCGCGCGTAGACGTCCACGCTTCCGTCGCTCAGGCTGGTCGTCACCTCGGTGTGCGCGGCGAGCGGAAGGACCCGGTGCAGTTCGAGACCGCCGATGCGTACTCGCCCGGCGGGACGCAGGACCGTTTTCGCCGCCGCGAGCGCGAGTTCCAGGAATCCGGCGGCGGGGAACAACGGGACACCCATCGCCGCGTGGTCGGCCAGCCACGGCAGCGCCTCCGTCCCGACGTCCGCGCGCCACAGGTGCCCGCCGGTCGGCTGTTCGATGTGGACACCCAGCATCGGATGCGCGCCACCGGCCCGGGCCGCCGGACGCCGCGGCCAGAACCGCCGGTGCCGCCAGCGCGGGCCCGGCAGTTCCATCGGAAGCGGACGGGGGCCGCCGTCGTCGAGCACGACGGGCAGCCCGAGAGTGTGGAGCCGGGCGAGCGTGGTCAGGAACGCCACTCGCTCATCGCCCTTGCGGCTCGCCGTCGGAAACGCGAGCGCGCCGGTGCTCTGCTCGATCGCGGCCAAGGCCACCGGATGCGGCGAGATCTCGACGAACACGCCGTACCCGTCGGCGGTCGCCGCCGCCAGCGCCTGGCTGAAGCGCACGGGACGGCGCAGATTCGCCGCCCAGTACTCGACATCGAACACCACTGACCTTTGTGGATCGTCGAGAACGCTGCTGTAGCAGGAAATCTCCACCGGTCGCGGGGACAGGCCGCCGAGTTCGGCGCGGAACCGGCCGAGAACCGCGTCGACGGCTTCCGAATGGCCCGCACCCCCGACCGGGAGCCGCATGGCGAGCCTGCCGAGGCTCTCGACGTGCGAGACCAGCGCCTCGACCTGTTCGGCGCCGCCGCTGACGGTGCACTGGACCGGTGAGGCGTAGACCGCGACGGTGATCCCGGGGAAGTCCGCTTCCAGGTCGGCGAGTTCGGCGGCGGACAGTTCGACCACCGCCATCGCGCCGTCGCCGGACGCGTCGACCTCGGCCAGCAGCCGGGCGCGGGTGGCCATCACGCGAAGGCCGTCGGCCACGTCCAGCGCCCCCGCGACGACGGCGGCCGCGACCTCGCCCATCGAATGCCCGAGCACCGCGGCCGGGACGACCCCGTGCGCGCGCCAGAGCCCGGCGAGGGCCAGCTGCATGCCGAACAACGCGAGCTGTGTCGCCGCGAGATCCGGGAGGTCCCGCGCGCCGGAGAACACTTCGCTCAGGGTGAAGCCCGATTCGGCACGGAACACCGGATCGAGTGCCTCCACCTCCGCCCGGAACGCGGGCTCGGTGCGCAGCAGGAGGCGGCCCATCCCGGGCCATTGGGAGCCGTAGCCGGAAAAGACGAACACGACGCCCGGCACAGGCCCGGCCTCGCCGAAGACGACGTCACCGCTCGCGCGACCGGCGGCCAGTTCCCGCAACGCGGAGGCCACCCGTTCACGTCCCTCCGCGACCACCGCGCCCCGGACGGGCAGATGGTCGCGGCTCCGGGCCAGCGTCGCGGCGACCGCGTCCAGCGGAACCGAGCGGTGGGCGGGGTCTTCGAGCCAGTCCGCCAGATCGGCGGCCCGCGCCCGGAGCACCTCGGCCGACCGCGCGGACAGCGCGAAGATCCGCGGGCGCCCGGTTTCCGTCCCGCGAGGGGCGAACGACGCGGCGGGCCATTCTTCGAGGACGACGTGGGCGTTGGTGCCACCGAAACCGAACGCGGAGACCCCGGCACGCACGACGTCGGTGTAGCGCGGCCAGTCCGTCGCGGTGTCCACCACCCGGAGGCCGAGAGCGGCGAAATCGACATGCGGGCTGGGTTCCTGATGACGCGGGGTCGGCGGCAGCCGCCGGTGGACCAGCGCGAGGACGACCTTGATCAGCCCGGCCATCCCGGCCGCGCCCTCCAGATGGCCCAGATTCCCCTTCACCGAGCCGATCAGGAGCGGGCGGTCGGGTTCGCGTCCGGCTCCGAGCACCTCGCCGAGCGCGCCTGCCTCGATCGGGTCCCCCACCTCGGTCCCGGTCCCGTGCGCCTCCACGTAGTCCACACAGGACGGTTCGACACCCGCCGCCGCGTACGCGTCCCGCAACAGGCCGGCCTGCGCGCCGGGGCTGGGCGCGACGAGACCATTGGACCGGCCGTCGGAGTTGATCGCGCTGCCGCGGATCACCGCGAGCACGCGGTCCCCCGCACGACGGGCGGCCTTCAGCGGTCTGAGCACGATCACGCCGCAGCCCTCGCCGCGGACGATGCCGTCGGCGGCGGCGTCGAACGGTTTGCAGTACCCGTCCGGGGCCAGCACCCCGGCCCGCTGGAAGGACGCGGTGACCGCCGGTGAGAGCAGCAGGTTCACCCCGGCGACGAGCGCCGTCCCGCATTCGCCGCGGCGCAGGCTCTGCACCGCTTGGTGCACCGCGACCAGCGACGACGAGCACGCGGTGTCGACGGTGAGACTCGGCCCGCGCAGGTCGAAGAAGTACGACAGCCGGTTGGCGGCGATACTCGTCGCGGCGCCGGTGGCGGACCAGACGTCGACGGTGGCGGGATCGGCCATCGTCAGGTGGCCGTACTCGCCCGCCGAAAGGCCGACGAACACCCCGGTCCGGCTTCCCCGCAGCGTGGACGGCGGGATCCCGGCGTGCTCCAGCGCCGCCCACGCCACTTCGAGCAGCATCCGCTGCTGGGGATCCATCGCTTCGGCCTCGCCCGGGGTGATGCCGAAGAACTCCGCGTCGAAACCGGCGATGTCACCGAGGAACCCGCCACGCGCGGGGATCTCCCACCGCTCCTCCGGAACGTCGCGGATGCCGTCGCGGCCGGCCTCCAGGAGGCGCCAATAGCGCTCCGGGGAGTCCGCTCCGCCCGGCAGGCGACAGCCGAGGCCGACGATCGCGATCGGTTCCTCTTCACGGCCCTCACCGCGCACGAGCGTGGAGTAATCCACTGTGGACAGACGCGCGGCGAGGGCGGCGATCGTCGGGTACTGCCACACCAGGGTCGGCGGCAACGGACGGCCGAGGTACCGGCCCAGTTCCGCCGCCAGTTCCATCGACTCCCGCGAGGAAAGGCCGCTCTCGTGCAGCGGGCGGTCCGGATCGACATGCTCCGCGGGCGCCCCGGTCCGCTCCGCCACCCGCGCGATGAGCCAGGCACGGATCTCCGCGGTCACCCGAGCCGCCGCGCGGTCAGCGAACCGTCCAGATAGGACTTCCGGCACCGGGCACGGCTGATCTTGCCGCTGGAGGTGCGCGGCACCTCGCCCGGGGCGAGGAAGACGACGTCGTGCGGCCGCAGACCGTGCACGGCCGAGACCGCACTCCGGATCTCCGCGGTCGCCACGGCGAGGTCGGCTTCGGTCTCCTTGGCCCGTTCCACCAGGACGACCGCCGCTTCACCGTCTTCGCGCCCGATCGCGAAAGCCGCGGCGGAATGCGGCCGGACCGCGGGATGCGTCTCCACGGTCTGTTCGATGTCCTGCGGGTAGTGGTTGCGGCCGTCGACGATGACGAGGTCCTTGAGTCTGCCGGTCATGAACAGTTCGCCTTCGTAGCGCACGCCGAGGTCTCCGGTCGCGAGCCAGCCCGCCCCGGAATCCGGGTCGATCGGGGGCAGGCCGAAGACGCCGTCGGATGCGGCGGGCCGTCCCCAGTAGCCCACGCCGACGTTCGGGCCGTTGACCTGGATCTCCCCCACCCTGCCCGGTTCGACCAGCGCGCCGGTGACCGGATCGGCGATGCGGACCCGTTGTCCCACCGGGAATCCACAGGAGACGAGCGTGGTGGCCGCCGCGCCGGGGAGCGCCGGCACGGCCAGCCCGGCGGAGAGGCTGTCGCGGTCGAAGGCGACTTGCCGTGGCGCCTTGCCCGCTTCGGTGACGGAGACGAGTACCGTGGCCTCGGCCAGTCCGTAGGAGGACCGGTGCACCTCCGGGCGCAGCCCGCATTCCTCGAAAGCGCCGTGGAACTTCGCGATGGTCGAAGGAAGCACCGGCTCGCTGCCGTTGATCAGCGAGACGACCCGGCTCAGTTCGAGGTAGCTCTTCTCGTCCTCGGTGACCCGGGAAGCGGCATAGGCGTAAGCGAAATTCGGTGCCGCGCTGATCGCGCCGGGGCTGGCCGAGAGCGCGCGCAGCCACCGCGACGGACGTTCCAGGAAGGCGCGCGGATCCATCAGGACGGACGCCGCCCCCGCCGCCAGTGGCGCGCCGATCCCGAGGATCAGGCCCATGTCGTGGAAGAGCGGCAGCCAGCTGACGGTGGAGGTCGTCCCGGTTTCGATCGCGTAGGCGTCACACGCTTGACGGGCGTTGGTGAGCGCGTTGCGGTGGGTCAGCATCACACCCGCCGGCGTCCGCGTGGAACCGGACGTGTACTGCAGGTACGCCACTTCGTCCGGTTCCGGTCGCGGCCAGGAGCGATCACCGGCCGCGACCGGAGCTGTGGTGTCGACGGCGAGCACGGCGGGCCGCTCGAAATCCGTCGAGGCGAGGAAACCGGCGGCGTCGCCGAGCCCGTCGGTGGTCGTGAGCACGACCCTCGGCGCGCAGTCGGCGAGCACGGCGGCCAGCCTGCCCGCGTGCCCGGGAAGGCCCGGGGAGAACAGCGGGACCGCGACCAGCCCGGCTCGGATCGCGCCGAGGAACGCGACCACGTAGTCGACGGACTGCCGGGCCAGGATCGCGGCCCGGTCACCCGGGCCGGTGAACCCGGTCAGCCGGGTGGCGAGGGCGTCGACCCGGTCGTCGAGTTCGCGCCAGGACAGGGTGATCGCCCGGCCGTCCGCCCCGGCTCGATGGTCGAGGTAGGTCACCGCGGCGTCGTCGCCGAGCCGCCACGCCCAGTACCTCAGCAGCGTCGCGAACGACTCCCCGCCGCGTGCGTCGTCCGGCGCGTGGGCGGCGGCGACCGATTCCGAAATGGTTTCCATGGCCCCTCGTCGTGACGATTCGTGCAGGAGCGGGTGAATTCGGAACGGCACCGTTGCCGAAAGCGGATTCCATTCCGGAGACCGTTCTTGATCTGCCCGGAACTGTATGGACGTCCCGGGAAGAGTGTCAATGAAAGGATGATGGAATGCCGGCGAAAGCGCGGACGTGCTCACCGGGACGTGAGGAAGGGGGCACTCCGCTTGTCACTTCGGCACGAACTTCGGCGCGGCGGCGGAACCCCGGCCACGCCGTGTCGTCCGTCCAGTCACGCGTGTCGTCCATCCAGACACGCATGATCGCCATTTGAGCACAGGGGATTCAGAGCCACCCCTGGCGCGAAGCCTGCGCTCCCAGCTGGAATCGGGTCCGGGCGCCGAGCAGCTCCTGCAACCGGCTGATCCGCCGGAGCACCGTCCGCTCACTGATCCCGAGCTCGCGCGCGATCGCCTCGTCGGTCAGGCCCCCGCTCAGCAGCGCGAGCAGGCGGCGCGTGGCGACGGTCGGTTCCTGCGCCGCTTCCGCGTCGTCCGGGCCACCCGCCCGCACGGGCACGGCCATCCGCCAGAACGAGGCGAACAACTCGATCAGCGCGCTCAGCAGCATCGACGGATGGATCAGCAGGGCGAGCACGTCACCGGCGTCGGAATTCGGGACCGCGATCAGCGCCCGGTTGCCGTCGGCGATCACCAGCTTCAGCGGCAGCCCGGGGAACACCCTGGCCTGCTCCCCGAGCGCGATACTCGACTGCACCTGGGCGAAGCCGTCGTCGTGCTGCAGCACGGACGAGTCGTAGACGACGCGGTAGGCGATGCCGCGCGCCATCGAACCGGGTTGCACCGTGCTCACTTCGGCCTTCGGGCTCATGTACGACCCCGGGTCCAGCGCGACGATGTCGACGCCCGCCTGGGTCTGCATGGCTTCGAAGGTGGCGATCACCTCTTCCCGGCTCCGCAGCACTTCGACGAAGTCCGCGTCCCGCCCCGTCCGCAGCGAGTAGGCGGCGCCGAGCACCTCGGCCGCTTCCCGCGCACGGATCGCCGCGGCCTCGTGCTGCGCCGCGAACGCCGACAGCGCCGCACGCGGCGGGCACACCTCGACCCCGGACGCACCCGCCCGGACCAGGCCGAACCGCTCCAGCTCCGCCAGCTCGGCGCCGGGCGTGACCGGACGCCCGTCCAGCAGGGCCCGGTACAGCTGCTCGGCCTCCATCGACAGGCCCCGCGACTCGGCGAGCATGACGCTTCTCCTCCCCCGCCCAGGATCGATCGACGTGACATCGATGTCACGACTCATTGGTCTTGAGGGGGAAAACGGCCGGATCGTGCGCCTGGACCGATAACGAAACCGTCACGGATCATGACGAAGAGGCTCCCGCGAACCGCGGGAGCCTCTCGTCGGCACCGTCCGGACTAGGCGTTGGCGGGCATGCCCTTCTCGTCCGCTTCCGGCGTCGCGGTGCCTTCCAGCAGCTCACGGACGATCTCGTTCGCCTTGCGCACCTGGGGCGTGATCATCTTGATCTTGATCTTCCCGTCGTGCCCGAGGTGACCGCCGACCTCGACCGTCTTGTCCTCACCCGGCAGCGGCAGGCCCTGGCAGCCGGTGAACTTCTTCTTCGGCGTGAGCCCGGTCTGGAAGTAGGCGACGATCGGGTCGTCGACGCAGTCGGTGTTGTACGGGAAGATCCCGTGACTGCCTTCGTTGTCGACGCTGATCATCTTGGCGCCCGGCAGGCCGTTCGCGGTGGCGAGCGCGCCCTCGTACGGCGTGGCCGCGTCGAGTTCGGTCTGCGCGATCAGCAGCTTCGGGAACGTCTTGGCGTCCGGCGCCGGCTTGGCGTTGGCGGTCGGCCAGAACGCGCACAGCGGCGCGCCCGACAGGGCCATGATCGGCGCGATGAACGGCGCGTTCACGGTCAGATCGGCCTGCCAGTAGTTCCAGTAGTGCAGGTTCTGGTTCCACTGGCCGTCCTGGCAGCGGATCGCCTCGAACGCGGCGTCCCAGGTCTCGACCTCGGCTCCGCCCTGGTAGGAGGCCTTGCGCTCGACCGAGTCCTTCTTCGCGATGGCCTCCAGCGCGTTGCCCTTGGCCTTGGTCAGGAACGCCTTGTTCGCGTCGGTCAGCCCGGGAGTGGCGAGAGCCTTCGCGACGACCTGTTCCAGCTTCTCCGAGTCGGTCCCGGTGGGCGCGGGTCCCTTCGCCAGCGCGGCCACCATCGAGGCCGCGGACGGGTACTGGGACGTGTCGTACATCGCCGGGATGATGAACCACGCGGCGTAGAGCATGCCCGCGAATTCCCGGGTGCCGCCCGCCTTCTCCCAGTTGCGGCGGATCTCGAGCGGATCGGTGCCCGCCTTGTACTTGGCGTCGTTGCGCGCGACGTAGGGCAGCAGCGCCTCCTGGAACTGACGGTCACGGCTGCGCGGCTGGAGATCCCAGGTCTTCTCCAGCGTCGAGCGGCTCGCGTCGGTCGACGAGTCGAGCAGGAACCGGTGCGCCTTGGACGGGAACGTGGTGGCGTACCAGGTGCCGAGCCACGTGCCGTACGAGTAACCGATGTAGCTGGTCTTCTTCTCCCCGAGCAGCACCCGGATGAAGTCCATGTCGTACGCGGTCTGCTCGGTGGTGATGAACTTCGTCAGCGGGTTCTTCAGGCAACCCTCGACCTTCGCCCGGCTGATCACGTTCTGATCCGTGCTGTCCGGGACGGTGTAGCTACAGGTCAGCGGGGTGCTCTGGCCGACGCCGCGGGGGTCGAAACCGACGAAGTCGTACTGCGAGGCGAGCACGGGACTGCGCATCGCCATCGCGGCGCCCCACGGGAGGCCTTCGCCGCCGGGGCCGCCGGGGTTGACCAGCGCGATGCCCTGCCTGCCGGTGCCGGGGTAGGCGGTCGCGGTCTTGGAGACGCGGACGCCGATGGTGTTGCCGTCCTGCGGGTCGTGCCAGTCACGCGGCACCTGGACGGTGGCGCAGGCGAGGCCCTTGACCTTCTTCAGTTCGGCTTCCGTCGCGGGCGCGACCGAGGGGAACGAGCACTCGCCCCAGGCCACGGCCTGCTTGGTCAGCGCGCCGGCGAGCGCGGCGGTGTCCGGCTCGGCCTTGACCGCGGGTGCCGCACCCGCCGCCGGAGCCAGCACCAGGCCGGAGGCCAGGAACGCACCGGCGACGACGGCCACCGTGCCCCTCCGCGTCTTTTTCGTACTACTGATCACCATGATCCCTTTCGACAGGAGCCCCCGACGTCCGTACGTGAAGTAAAGACGGATGATCAGCTTTCCCACACGGCCGGAAGATGGCGGATACCCGACATGGCAGGATCTCGACACTCGCGTGATCAGACACGTAACTCGCGTGATCAGAGGCGTAACTCGCGAGTTACGCCTTCAAGCACGCGAGTTACGCCTCTGATCACGCGAGTCACGCGTTCCGTCACGGATGCAGGCCGGGTCCGTGATCGGGGTCCGGCGAAGGCGCGATCGGGGTCGGGCTGAGCGACGCCTCGTCCTCCCCCTCCTCCAGCAGGGTCGCCGCGGCGCCGACCACTTTCAGATCCGGGTCGCCGACGGCGTCCTCGTCCTTGTCCGCGTAGTCCACCCGGGCGAGGACGCTGCGCATCGCCTCGACGCGCGCCCGTTTCTTGTCGTTGCTCTTGACCACCGTCCACGGCGCGATCTCCGTGTCGGTGGACCGGAACATCGCGACCTTCGCCTCGGTGTAGGCGTCCCAGCGGTCGAGCGACTTGATGTCGTTGGGACTCAGCTTCCATTGCCGCACCGGGTCGACCTGCCGGATGAGGAACCGGGTGCGCTGCTCGGACTTCGACACCGAGAACCAGAGCTTGACGAGGATGATCCCGTCGTCGACGAGCATCTCCTCGAACGTCGGCGCCTGCCGCATGAAGCGCTCGTACTGCTCGTCCGTGCAGTACCCCATCACCCGTTCGACGCCGGCGCGGTTGTACCAGGATCGGTCGAACAGCACGATCTCGCCCTCGGTGGGCAGGTGGTTCACGTAGCGCTGGAAGTACCATTCCCCCTGCTCGCGTTCGGTGGGCTTGCTCAGCGCCACCACTCGCGCGCCACGCGGGTTGAGGTGTTCGGTGAACCGTTTGATGGTGCCACCCTTGCCCGCTGCGTCGCGTCCCTCGAACAGAATCACCATCCGGCCGCCGGTGTCCTTGATCCAGTACTGCAGTTTCAGCAGTTCGATCTGCAGCGACCGTTTCACGACGTCGTATTCCTCACGCGACATTCGCGTCGTGTACGGGTAGTTCTCCCGCCAGGTGTCGATCGGCGAGCCGTCGGGGCGGCGCAGGACCGGGTCGTCGGCGTCGTCGTAGTCGACGACGAGACGCTGGTCCCTCAGCTCCGGGAAGTACGAGTGATCGAGCACGCGCCGCTGATACCCACAGCCGGCGGCGCGCAAACGCGGCGCGTCAACCACCGAGCCCTTCGGCGAACCGTCGTGCCGCTTCGAGATCGACCGTACCGGGCCGGTTCTTGCCTATCCCGCCGACGAGCCTGAACGGCAGCCACGTGTCGAAACCCCGGCACGAGAACGTGCCCGCCACCTCGAATCCCTTGCGGCCGAGCAACCGTGCCAGACGACGGGTGTAGCGCCGGAACCGCGGTTCCGGCAACCCGCTGGTGCCGAACACGAACGCCTTCCTCCGCTGCTTCGACGGCAGTTCCTCGACGAACCGCCGCAGGCGGGGATGGAAGTCCATGCCGAAGATCCCCGAGCCGAAACCCACGAGGTCACAGGAATCGAGCTCGGCCGGGTCGATCTCCTCGGGGCTGACGACGCGCGCCGAGAACCCCTGCCAGCACTTCGGCGACCCTCGCCGTGTTGCCGTGGGACACCGAAACGCACACGATGACGACCTTCATGCCGATCCTCCACCTCGCCGGTTCTTTCCCCTTGAGAACCGGGCAGCGGCGTAGAACGTGACGTCACCCTTCGCGCAGGTGATCCCGCAGCACCCGCGCCACGCGGGCCATCAGCACTTCGGCCTCCGGCTGGATCGCGGCGGGCACCCGGGATCCGGTCAGCGCGGCGATCGCGTACAGCCCGCCGTCGGCGTGTTCGACCACCCCGACCTCGTGCCGCAGGTTCAGCACCGTGCCGGTCTTCGACGACCATTTCGTGGCGTCGGAGACGAAATCCGGGCTCAGCCGCTGACGCAGCAGGTTCAGCCCCATGAGTTCACGCACCCGCGCCGCCACTTCTCCGTCTACTTTGGACGGTTTCCACAACGCTTCGAGCAGGTTCACGAACGCGCGGGCCGAACCGGAACTCGCGCGGGTGACGTCGAGTTGTGGAACGGGATGGCCTCGCCCGGCGGTGCCCGCGTTGATCGCGAGCGCGTGCGCGAGGTGGACGTCGGCCGGGGCGAACCGTTCGGCGGGCGTGTCGCTGAGGTCCGCGGCCGGATGCCGCGCGGTGATCCCGGAAACGCCCCATTCGCGGGTCATCCTGGTGACCTCGGCGGGCGGGGTCAGCGCGAAGAGCGCGTCCGCGGCGGTCTCGTCGCTGATGGCCATCGTCAGATAGAGCAGGTCGTCGATCGCCACCCTGGCCGGATGCCGGAACCGCGTCAGCCCGGTCGGCCCGGGCGCGGTGGCCCGCCCCGGCTCGACGTCGATCGGCGCGGAGCCGTCCAGCTCGCCCCGGCGGATCCGCTCCAGGGTCGCCGCGGCGAGCGGGATCTTCACCAGCGAGGCGCTCGGGAACTCCAGATCCGGGTCGATGCCGATCTCGTATCCGGTCCGCAGATCGCGCACGAGGAACGAACCCCGCAGGCCGCCGTCGTCCAGCTCGGCGCGCAGCCCGAGGAGCAGCGTCTCGGTGTTCATGTCGTCTCCTCCGCGCCGAGACACCGGGCGATGTCCGGCCACAATCGTGCCCGGAGCCGCCGCGTGTCCTCACCGGGCCCCGCCGTGATCTCGAACCCGCGCGCGAGCCGGGTTTCCCCGATCGGCCGCCAGTTCAGGCCGAGTTCGGTCGCCTGGGCCGTCGAACACAGCAGCAGATCTTCCGAACCGAACACCGCCGCGGCGGCCGCGGTGAGAGTGTCGGCGACGGACACCTGCGCCGGCCGCAAGCCCACCGAGTCACGGATGCGGAAGAGGCGATCCCGGATATGCGGCACGTCGTCCTCCGGCTGGATCCAGACCCGGCGAGCCGGACGGCCGGACCGGCCGACCCGCAGCGTTTCCAGGTGGAGCGCGCTCGCTCGCGACCTTCCCCCGCCCGCCAGCCCGAGAGGCACCGTCCAGGTGCCCTCTTCGGCGGGAACGGCCGTGAGCGCCGCGCGGACCTCCTGTGTGCGCACGAGTTCCGCCCGCTCCCCCGGCGGCGCCTGCCGGAACTCCAGGAAGACGTCGAGCGCTCGCGCCGCCGCGTCGAGTTCGGCGAGCTCGCGGACGGTGCAGGTGTCCGGCATCGCCAGCCGCATCGGACGCAGTTTGGCGCGCTGCGCGTCGTGCTCCATGGCGTCGGCCAGTGACACCAGCCGTTTCGCCGACGGCAGCATGTCCCGGCCGAACGGGGTGAGCACGGCGCGGCGGGTGGAACGGTCGAACAGCCGCTCGCCGAAATGCCGTTCCAGCGCGGCGATCCGGCGGCTCGCCACCGGCTGGGGGATGCGTGCGATCGCCGCCCCCGCGGTGAAGGTCCCGGCCTCGCTCACGCTCACGAACGCCCGGCAGCTCCCGATCAGGTCCACGACCACATACTATGCGGATTCCGCATGAAAGAGGTCGTTCGTGTCTTGGACAGCATGACCGGCGCTGGACAGACTGCGGACATCGAACGATCTTGAAAGGAACCACCGTGTCCGTCACTTCTCGCCGCTGGGCCGCCCTGCTGGCGCTCTCGGTCGCGTCTCTCGCCGCATGCTCCACACCCGCCCCCGCACCGCCGCCGTCGGCCGCCTCACCGGTCGCGGCGACCGGGCGTGCCGACTTCGAACAGCTCGAACGCGCCTACCGCGCCCGGCTCGGGGTGTACGCGGTGGACACCGCGACAGGCCGCGAGGTCGCCTTCCGCGCCGACGAACGCTTCGCCTACGCCTCGACGCACAAGGTATTCAGCGCCGGTGGCGTCCTGCAGCGGACGCCGGTCGCCGAGCTGGACCGAACGGTGACCTACGAACGCAAGGACCTCGTCGTGAATTCGCCGGTCACGGAGAAACACGTGGCGACGGGGATGCCGCTGCGCGCCGTCATGGACGCGACCCTCCGGTACAGCGACAACACCGGCGGGAACCTGCTCTTCCGCGAACTCGGCGGCCCCGAAGGTCTCAACGCGGTCCTGCGCGGCATCGGCGACACCACGAGCCACGCCGACCGGATCGAACCGGAACTCAACGACACCGCGCCCGGCGACACCCGGGACACCAGCACACCGCGTGCGCTCGCCGTGAGCCTGCGCGCCTTCGCCCTCGGCGACGCCCTCCCCGAGGACAAACGCAAGATCCTGGTCGACATGATGCGGGCCAGCACCACCGGCGACCAGAACATCCGCGCCGGGGTGCCCGGCTGGCCGGTCGCCGACAAGACCGGAACGGCGTCCTACGGCACGCGCAACGACATCGGGGTCGTGTGGCCGCCGGGTCGCGCGCCGATCGTCATCTCGGTACTGACCGACCGGTCGGAGAAGGACGCCGAGATCGACAACAAGCTCCTGGCCGACGCCACCGCGGCCGCGGTGAAGGCCCTTCCCTGAGCGCACCCGCCGGGACGGACGAGGTCGCGTCCGTCCCGGCGGGATTCAGCGGCTCAGCGACGGCAGGGGTTTCCCGCCGGATGCGCCGGGGTTCCGTGCACGTCGGCCTGGGACTCCGCGAGCACGATCTTCGCGAGCGCGGTGTCCAGCGCGACGGCCTGCTGCTTCACCACGCCGTTCACCACGGTCTGGCCGTTGAGCTTCAGCGAACCGATGACCAGCGGGATGGTCAGCGGCGCCGACCCGACGGTGATCGACTCACCGTTGATCTTCAGCGAGGCGACGTGCGAACTGCCCGCCAGTACTGGCGCGAGCCCGCCCGGCGATGGCTGACAGGTCGCGGTCGCCTGTGACTGGATCACGCCGAGTTCGACGGTCAGCCCGAGCGTGCTGATCACCGTCTTGTCGATCTTGGCCGACGCCAGCGCGCGATCGCCCGCGGCCGGAGCCTCCGACTGGTCGTCCGGCGTGAGATCGGTCGACGCGGTCAGCACCTTGGTGTCGACCTTGATCAGGCCGGCGTTGAGCGTCGCGGCGGCGACGGTGCTGCTGTCGTCGGCACAAGGCAGGTTCGCCGGGTTGGCCCGTGCCGCGGTCACCCCGAGGACGTTCGCCGCGGTGCCGGTGCAGGAGAAGACGCCGTCACGGTCGTCGTCGACGATCGTGCCGACACCGGTCGGGTCGATGAGACCGGCCCCCGACGGGGCCGAGAGGTTCACCGTGAACGTCTCGTCCGGCTCGTCGACGGTGTCCGGGTTGACCAGGACGGTCACCGGCCTGGTGGTCTGTCCCGGCGCGAACGTCACCGTCCCGTTCGCCGCCGCGTAGTCGGCGGGCGCCGTCGCGGTGCCGTTGGCGGTCGCGTACTGGACCGTCACCGGATTCGGGCTGGGGCCGCCGAGCAGCGACACCGTGAACGTCGCCGGTACCTGCGCGCCACCGGAACCTTCACCGACAGTCACGTCGTCGATGCTCAGGCCGAGCACGCGCACGGTCGTGGTCTCGATGTACCCCCGCGAAACCCCGTCGACCTGGTAGTCGACGACGCACTGGTAGGTACCGGGAGCGGCACCGGCGGCGGCTTTGATCGTCTCGGTGAACGTCGCGACCTCGCCACTGGTCACCTTGACGCTGCCCGGATCGTTGGTGACGGTGAGCTGCGGGTCGCAGCTGGTCACCTTCGGGGTCACCGTGACCTCGATGGATTTGATGCCGTCCAAAATGGCCTGGGAGACCTGCCCGGCCGGGACGTTGTTCAGCAGCACGCCGCCCGTGGCCGAGGTGATGGCGGAAGCCTGCCCCGTGGCGTCGAGCGCGCCGACGTTGACGGCGACCACGCGGATCTTCGCCGCCTGCAACGCCGCGATGGTCTGGGCCAGCGTGTGCCCGCCGCTCGGATCGTGCGACGGCGCGTCGCCGAACCACGCGATGATGCGGGTGCCGTCGGGCCGGAACGCGACCGCGCCGGTGGCGAGCTGGTAGAGCGCGTTCAGGTTCGCCTCCGGCGTGTCCCCGCCGCCCGAGGCCGTCCACTGGTTGATCCCCGCCTGGACGGCGGTCGTGTCCCCGGTGATGCCCTGATTGACCTTGAACGGCACCGAGTCGGTGAAGTCCTTGTACTCGGCGACACCGAACTGCGCGGTCGGCTGTGCGGCGAGGACGTCGGCGGTGATGGCGCCGGCGTTCGTCCGGACGTTGCCGATCGGCCCGCCCATGCTGCCCGTGGTGTCCGCGAGCAGGACGAGGTCGGGATTCGGCGGGACGGCCGAAGTCGTCACGTTCTTGGTCACGGTCGTGCTCTGCCCCGCGTTCAGGGTGAGGTCGAGCGTGGCCGGGTCCACACCCGGCGGAGCCGCGGCGGCGACCGCGGTGGACGCGAGCATCGCCGAAACGGCGGCCAGGACGACGAGCAGTGGTCTTCGTGACATGGACTTCCCTTTCGAGACCCGGCCGGAGCCGGAATTCCTGTGCGCTCCTGGAGAAGACGGAATTTTTCGCTTTTCGTTAGCGCGAGAACCGGGCTTCACCCGGAGTGCCCTGTGTCAAGGTGCCCAACGGGCTGTTACCGAGGATCCGGGCTACGCGGACCAGGTCCGCATTGCGCCGTCCAGCCGAAGGAGATTCGACACCTCTCACTCTTCAGCGTGAGAGGTGCCAAAGATTTCGGCGTTTTCCGTGATCACGGCGCCGGGCGGAAGTCCGGATTCGACGGCGAACAACCACCGAATGTCGCAATGGTCGTTACCCCGGCGAGACCTCGATCAGTAGACGCACTGGATGATCGCGTCGTCCAAGCGGATGTACTTCGCCGGCCCGCCGTTGTTGCCGTAGATCGGCTGAAGATAGACGGTACCCACGCCGTTCAGATTGAGATTGTTCAGCGTGATGAGCTGATAGCCCGCCCGGTCGTCGATCCACTTCACCGTGTGGGATATTTTCCGCCAGCCGACGGGGTCCCAGATCTCGAGGCCGATGTTCGCCCCACCGCCGACCGGGTCGGCGTGAATCGCGGCGGCACAATTCGATCGATTCGCCGGAAAACTGCCGAGCGACTTCGGGGTCCTCATCGCCGACCAGCCGTTGTCGGCGAAGAGCCAGCCGTTGTTGCCGGTCCGCGCCACTCCCATACCGATGTCGAACCAGGAATGCCCGTCACCACCCTGAATCTCGCGCTCCCATACGCCATGAGGATTCGATTCGTAACCGTCGGACCACTGCACGATCCCGGCGTGTGCCGTCCCCGCGACGCCCACGAGCGCCATCGAAAACACCGACACGACGGCGAAGATCTTCTTGAACACGAAAGCTCCGCCTCTTCGCGTGAAATGACCCCCGTCAGAGGACCAGAGTCCGGAACGCGGGCACAAGAGCCCTTCGCGCGCACAATCGACTGCCTCTCAGGACAGTGCCCGAGCGAGGTCAGCAGGCCGCGTCCGCAGTTCGGCGGCGATCCGGGCCGGCGCCTGTAGCCGTCGTCGGTGAGCACGGCGAGCGTGGAGCAGTTCCGCGAGCACAGGGGCGGACGCGCGCCGAGACCAGGGTCACCGCGATCGCCGCGAGTTCCCCCGTGTGAATCCCGTGTTCCCGGGGTACTCACCTCACGCCCATGCTCTTGGCCAAGCTGGGAAACCTGCTAAGGAGAACGCGTGGGTATCACGAGAACACGACAGGCTTACGAATTCCCCACCGGGGCCGCCCCGCCGCTGGGAGAGGTGCGGGCCTGGTTGCGAGAGCGGCTGACCGAGGTCGGCCGCGCCACCGTCGCGGACACCGAACTGCTGACCACGGAGCTGGTCACCAACGCGCACGAACACGCGGACGGCGTCGCCGAACTCAGGGTCTCCGTGCCCGCAGGCCGGCACGTCGTCCGCGTCGAAGTCGACGACCGCCGGCCCCGGCTCCGGCCGCACCGCGTGGCCAAGGCCGATCCGACGAGCCCCCGCGGACGAGGGCTGGCTCTGGTCGAGGCGATCAGCGCCCAATGGGGAGTGACCACCGGCGCGGGGTTCAAAACGGTGTGGGCGGAGATCGCGGTGCTCTGACACGGTCAGCCCAGAAGACGCGGATCCACGGCTCCGCCGAGCCAAGCGCGAAGGACTCCGTTGAACAGTTCGGGGTCCTCCACGTTCCAGATGTGGTGCATCCCCGGCACGAGCCGGGACCGCGTCTGGGGTGCGGCCCGCGCGATCGCCGCGAGGGATCGCCGCACCGCCGCGGAATCCTTCTCCCCCGCTGTCGCGAGCAGTGGCCCGGTATAGCGGCCCACCTCTGCGGGCACCCCGCCCGCGCACACCTCGGCGGCCATCGCGGACGCGGTCTCGCGGCGCACCGAGAGACCATGTTCGACATACCGGGCGCGTGCCTCTTCGGGAAGCCCGAAGACAGCGGCTTGGGCGCGCCAGTACCAGCGGGCTCGCGAGAATGCCGTCTGCACCCCGCAGTACAAGCGCATCCCGGCGCCGGCAGGCAGGAGCGGCGCACTGGTCAGGAACGCCGAACTCACCCGGTCCGGGTGCCGGGCCAGCACGCGCAACGCCGTGAGCGCTCCGAGGGAGAGCCCGACGAGATCGAACTGGCCGTCGACGCCGTGCCCGGTCACTCTCGCGACGACGTCGTCCGCCACCGCGTCCAGTCCCGGCCAGGGCTCGCGGACCCGTTCACCGAAGCCCGGCAAGTCCGGTGTGAGCACCGTCCGATCGCCGAACGCGGACAGCTGCGGCTCCCACATCCAGTTCGCGACATTGCCGCCGTGCAGCAGCACCACCGGCCGCTCCGCCGTGGCCGTCCCGGCGGAATGCACCTCGGGGAAC
Source organism: Amycolatopsis sp. TNS106 (assembly GCF_019330265.1). Classification (NCBI taxonomy): domain Bacteria; kingdom Bacillati; phylum Actinomycetota; class Actinomycetes; order Pseudonocardiales; family Pseudonocardiaceae; genus Amycolatopsis; species Amycolatopsis sp. TNS106. The sequence continues at coordinate 2,829,075 of NZ_CP024972.1, forward strand.
GCACTCACGCGAGTTCCTCCTCGAGCGCGTCGAGCCAGTCCAGTTCGACGCGCAGGTGCGCGATTCCGTTGTCCAGTGTGGACATTCGCAGCCGGGCCGCCCGGTCAGGCGCATCGGACTCCGCGCGCATCCGTTCGAACCGCTCCAGCCGCGCCTGGGTCGCCTCACGATGTGCCACCAAGAGGGAGCGGAAGGCGTCGTCGTCGAGATCCGCGCCGAAGAACACCCGCGCGAGGAACGGATCGCGTTCGACGTGGCGCTCGGGCTCACTCGCCAGCCACTCGGCGAGCGCCGTCCGCCCCGCGGCGGTGATGCGGTGTTCCTGCCGGTCCGGCGCCCCGGCGCCGGCGACGGTCTCGACCTCGGCGAGCCCGTCCGCGACGAGCCGGGCGAGGGTGCGGTAGATCTGCGCCTTGTCCGCCGCCCAGAAGTGCCCGACGGTCGAATCGAAATGACGTTTGAGGTCGTAGCCGGTCATGGGCGCGAGAGCGAGCAACCCCAGGATGAGGCGGGAAAGAACCATGTCGCTAGTAGACTAGTCACCTATATGACTTGTCAACTAGGCCTCTTTCGATTCGACGTACCCCGGCGGATCGGACTCGGCGGCCAGCGCCTCGGCGGCCTCCTGCCAGGCAGGATCACCCGGGAAGAGTTCGCTGCGGAGATAGGCCGCCGTGAGCCGCTGCAGCACGGCCACTCGCGCCGGATTCTCGTCCGTGGTCTCGGCGACGTCGTAGCCGGAAATCCCGCCGAGACCGTGTTCCGCGCCGAACAGGGTGAGCAAGGTCTTGCGCCCCGGCGAAAGGAAGTACGGATCGGCATGCCATTCGGGGCCTCGGACCGTCAGATGCGCCGAGGAGTCCTTGTCGCCGGCGACCACGAGCGCGGGCGTCGTCATCGCGGAGAAGTCGGTACTGACGAAGAAGGAATAGTTCGCCGCCACGAATTCCGTGACGGCGTCGCCGCCGCGACCGGGCGCGGCGAGCAGCACTCCGGCGGAAATCCGTGGCTCGGCCAGGTTCACCACCGTGCCGTCGCCGGGGTCGGTGTACCGCGCACCCAGCAGCAGGCTCGCGGTATGCCCGCCCATCGAATGCCCGGCCACGGCGACCTTGCTCCGATCCACTCGCCCTCGCAGACCCGGCACCGCGGCCTCGATCTCGTCGAGCCGGTCGAGGATGCCGATCATGTCCTCGGCCCGGGACCGTTGATACAGCGGCGCTTCGGGATGATCGGCCCCCAGATCCAGCGTCCTGGAACTCAGATGAGTGGGCTGGAGTACGACGAATCCGTGCGCCGCCCAGTAGTTCACGAGCGGGGCGTAGCCGTTCAACGAGGACAGGTGATTCGAATAGCCCTGGCCGTGCGACAGCAGGATGATCGGCAACCCGCCGCCGGTCACCGGCGCGGAGACCCGGACCTGCAGATCCACGGCTCGATCCGGGGCAGGCAGGGTCACCGGGGCGATCGAGATCACTGACGTGCTCATGGTGATTCTTCCTTTGCGAGACGGCGCCGCACTAAGCGGAGCACTGTTCCACAAACATACGGAGCACCGTTCCGCTTTGTCAAACTCCCTTCGCCCGGTCCGCGAGCGCACGCGCGAGCGAGGCCACCTCGGCCGAAAGTCCGGTCCAGTCATCGGAAGCATTACCGAGGTAGCCCGCTCGCGCCCGCTGGAGCAGCGCGCGGCCGTCGCCGTCGAGCGTCGGCGCGACGGCCGCCGCCGCGGCGTCCTTCGAGACGATCCCGCCCGTCTCGACGGTCACGACGATGCGCGCGAGCGTGAGCAGGACGTTGCGTTCGTCGCCTTCGATCTCGGCCATCAGACCGGGAATGACGCCGAGCGCCGCGTGACGGAGCGGCTCCCGCGGCACCGGATCGAGCAGGTCGGCGAGCGCGGGGCCGCGCAGAACGCGATGCGCCGCATGGGCGGTGGCCACGAGGATCACGACGTCGGGATCCTCCACTGGCCAGGGAAGACGACCTCGCACGAAGGCCTCCCGAAGCCATTCGCCGTACTGGAAATCACGGCGCGACGGCTTGTCCCCGGCGACGATCCCCGTCAGTTCGATCGGACGGCGATCCGCCGCGTCCGGGAATCGGGCGGCGTGGCCACGCCAACCCGAAAGCCGCACCAGCAGGGACACCAGCCCGGCGCGTTCCGATGCGCCGAGCGAGCGGCGGGTGACCAGCAGCAGATCGACGTCGCTGTCCGGTTTCAGCCCACCCGCCGCGGCGGAACCGTAGAGGTACAACCCGAGGACGCCGCCGGGATCCTCCCGGTCGAGATGGTCCAGCAGAGGCTCGATGCGCATGCCTCAACGATCACGCACTACGCAAGATATTTCCGCGCCCAGTCGGCGAATCCGGTGAGCGGGAGGCCGAGTTCCCGCGCGTATTCCGGACGTCCGGGCTGGCCGACCACGTTCAGCCACTCGTGCGAGGCACCCATCGGCGGCATCCCGGCGGCGACCGCCTGCTCGACGGTCATGTCCGGTGCCGCCAGCGGGGTGCCCAGCACGCCGGAGAGGACCTCGGCGATCTCCGCCATGGTCAGGAAGTCGCTCGCCAGCTCCAGTTCGACCCCGGTGAACCGCTCCGGTTCGGCGATGACCGCGGCGGCCGCGGTGCCGATGTCGTCGACGGCGGCCAGTGACAGTGACGTCGACGGCTTGATGACGCTCACCAGACCGCCGTCCACCCCGCGCGGGAAGAGGAACTTCATGTCGGGCAGGAAGTTCTCCATGAAGAAACCCGGCTTCAGCAGGGTCCACTGAGGAAATCCGGCTTCGCGGAGACGGTCTTGGATCGCGGCTTTGGCACCCAGCGTGGGTTCCATCACCGCCCAGCGCCCTTCGGCCCATCCGTCCGCCTCGATGTGCTGGCCGGCCCCCGAAACGGAGGTGTGCACGAATTGCGGCACCCCGGCCGCCATGGCGCCCTCGATGAGGTTGACGCCTTGGGTCACCTCGCCGGCGTAGTCGAATCCGTCGGCGTTCATGCCCGGCATCTGCACCGAGAAGACGGCGCGGGCGCCCTTGGCCGCCCGGATCACGGAATCGATGTCGTGGAGATCGCCGACGACGAGTTCGGCGCCGAGCGCTTCGACGGCTTTCGCCCTCGCCGGGTCGCGTACCAGCGCGCGGACGGGAACACCGGCCGCGAGCAGAGCACGAGCGGTCGCACCGCCCTGCCTGCCGGTGGCGCCGGTGACCAAAACGGGTGATGGGGACATGGAGGCTCCTTCGGTCGACTAAGTGGCGGGGCCCGCCACTTATCGTCCGCTACAATATGGCGGGGCCCGCCACTTACGCAAACTCCGAGGTGAAGACATGTCCGACGGCCGGCGCGCCGACGCGCGGCGCAACTACGCGCGCATCCTCGCGGTCGCCGAGGAGGAGGTCGCGGCCCACGGCTCCGGCGCCTCCCTGGAGCAGATCGCGCGGACCGCCAACGTCGGCTCGGCGACCGTCCGGCGCCACTTCCCCACCCGGCGGGCGCTGCTGGAGGCGGTCTCCGCGAACCGGATCGCGGCGTTGTGCGCCCGCGCCGTCGAACTGACCGGCGAGGACGACAGCCGGAAAGCGCTCTTGACCTGGCTCGACGAGGTCGTCGCCTATTGCGTCTCCGCCCGCGGCCTGGCGGCCGCGCTCGCCTACGACGGTCCCCTGGAGCACGAGAACTCCTGTTCCGCCGCCATCGAGGAAGCCGGGGATCCGCTCGTGCGGCGGGCCGCACGGGACGGCGTGGTGTCTCGGGACGTCACGGTCGCCGACCTGATCACCCTGATCGTCGGCATCGTCTTGGCCACCGAGCACTACCCGGATCCCGCCGTGCAGGCGGACCGCCTGTTCCGGTTGGCCGTCGCGGGTCTGAGCCCCCAGGCGTGAACCAGGGCCGGAGCGGTCTCCCGTTCCGGCCCCTGAATCACTTACGGCTTACCGCGTACGGCGGCCCGGCGAGATCACCGCCGGCACCGGCCCGCCGTTGATCACGAACTGCGACCCCGGCTCCCGGACGATGTCGCCGTTCGCGGAATTCGTGATCGTCACGTTCGTCAAGGTCGCGCTGCCGCGGGCGCCGCTCATCGCGAGGATGCCGGCGCCGTTGTTCGACTTGTCGATCTTGACATTCGTCAGGGCCGCGGTCACGACGCCGCCACCCGTCTTGAACTGGACACCGTCGTAGGTCGAATCGTGGATCTCCGTGTCCCGCAGGACCACCCCGGGAATGTCCTTGCCCTGCGCGAAGAACGTGATCGCGCCGAACTCCTGCTGCTCGCCCCAGAACACGCCGCCGCAGCGGTACAGGGCGTTGTTCGCGATGAGCGTCTCCCCGGAGAACGGCAGCGGATCGTGATCCGTCGCCAGCATGATGCCCGGGTAGTTCATCGTGTCGTGGACGACGTTGTTCTCGATCTTGTTGCCGTAGCCGCCGTAGATCGCGATCCCGTTGGCACGCCACGGGAGCTGGATCGTGTTGTGGGCGAACACGTTGTCGTGCGCGATGTCCTTCGACGGATCCTTCACGTACTGGTTCGCCCACACCGCGAGCGAATCGTCACCGGTGGTGCGGAACGACGAGTTGACCACCTTCGAGTGCCGGGTGCCGTTGGTGAAGTTGATGCCGTCGGCGTAGGTGTTCCGGATCCGCATGCCGCTGAACTCGAGTCCGTCTCCGGGGCCCCAGAGCGCAGGCAGGTTGCTGTAGTCCCGGCCGACCCACACGCCGACGTTGGCGTGCTCGATCCACACGTTGGAGATCTTCGTGCCGGTACCGAAGCGGCCGTTGAGACCGACACCGCCTTCCGCTCCGCCGTCGCCGCCGCGGATCCGGCCGGAACCGAAGATGGCGATATCGGAGATCTGCGTGTTCTTGTCGATGTCGAACCCGAAATTGCCCTCGTGCGGATGGTTGATGCCGCCCGCGTTCTGCGGCTCGATCTGCGAGTACAGCTGCGAATGCCACATGCCGGCACCGCGGATCGTCACGTTGGAGATGCCGATCTGGTTGTACTGGCCGCCGCCGTTGGGCACGTTCGGATCGTCGGTCAGGATCTTCTTCTCCTGCCGCCACTGCCCCGCCGGGATCCAGACGCAGCCGATCACGCCGTTCTGGTCGTCGGTCACCGCGCGCTGGATCGCCGCCGAGTCGTCGTTCCCGTCGTTCGGCACGGCGCCGTAGTCCGTGATCGACACGCAGTTCGCGGGCTTCTCCGACGCGGGAGCGACCTGTTCCAGATCGATGAGGTCGACGATGTAGAACGCCGCGTTGTCACCGCTGTCCCGCTGCAGCTTGAACTTCGTGCCCGGCGGATACGACCGCGACAGCAGCGCGTGCGACTCGTCGAACAGCCGTCGCGCGTTGGCCTGCGGGGTGTTGGTCAGGCCTTCGGGATCGTCGGTGCTGCCGTAGAGCCAGCTGTGTTTCGACGACAGCGTCAGCTTCTGCGCGAAAGTCCCGTTGACGTACAGGCTGAGCGTCGCGTCTTGCCCACCGCCTCCGGGAGCGTCGGGGATGGAGTTGCGCACGACGATCGAGTTCGCCTGGTTCGCCGACGTGAACTCCACGTACTGGCCCTGATTCGCCAGCCGCACGGATTTGCGGCCCGAGGATTCGGTCGCGAAGTTCGTGTGGCCGAAGGTGCGAAGCGGGTCGGCTTCCAGCAGTTGTCCTTGGTACTGCGCGGCTTCCGCCTCGTATTCGACGTACGGGACCGCCGCGCCGCGGCCCACGACGATGGCCCGCGAGAGGCTGTTGTTGGACTCGTTGGTCTCCGGCACCGTGCCGTTCGCGTCGGCCGTCGCAGTGAGGGTCGCCCCACCGTCGACGGCGGTCCACGTGCCCGAGATCGCGACGTTCGCGGTGGCGCCCGCCTCGATCGCCCCGGTGGTGCCGGTCAGCGTGGTGCCGCCGACCGCCAACCGGGTCACCGAAGCGCCCGCGCCGCTCGTGCCGCGGTTGTGCACCGCGACGGTGAAGGACACCGCCGAACCGGCCGCCGGATTGGGCGGGTTCGAGGTGATGCCGGTGACCTCGAGGTCGGGCCCCGGCGACTGGGCGATCACCAGCGGCGTCGGCGAGGTGTGGGTGTTGTTCGTTTCGTCCTGCTCGGCCACCTTGCCCGCCGGGTCGGCGGTGGCGGCCACGGTGTACGTGCCCTGCGGGCGCGTTCCCGCGTCGACGGTGACCGTGGCGGACTCGCCGGCGGCGAGTGCCCCGACCGCCGCGTCACCGGCGACGGTGCCGCCGAGGCTGACGTTCACGGTGGTGGCGGCCGCGTTCGCGGTGCCGGTGTTCTTCACCGTCGCCGACACGGCGAGCCTGCTGGTCTCCGTCGGATTCGACGGCGTCCAGGTCGTGCCGGTGACGACGAGGTCCGGGTTCGGCGCGGGAGTGCCGATCACCTGGAATTCCGCGACCTGACCGCCAGGGGCACCGGAGTTGGCGAAGAACTGCAGGCGTACCTCCGCAGCGCGTCCGCTGACCGGGATGACCACCGAATTCCGGTTGGTGGCCGGGTCGAAGCGGTGGTCGGCTCGCGGCGACAGCGCGGTGAACGCGGAGGTCCCCTGCGGACGACCGAGTACCTCGAAATTCTGTGTCCGCGCGCCCCAGATCGCGTCCGGGTCGAGCTTCACCACGACCGAATCGACGTCCGCGTCGACCCCGAGCTTCACCGTCAGCGCGTTCGGATAGCCCGCGGCGGATTCCCAGTACGTGGCGGTGTTGTTGTCGTTGGCGTTGGCCGCGACAAACGCATGGACCGTGGACGTGGCCTCGATCGGCTTGCCCGCAGCCAGGTTCGCGCCCGCGCTCGTCCCGGAGCGCACGACGTGGTCGCTGTCGCCGGATTCGTTGCCCGCCGCGTCCTTGGCGCGCACGAAGTACTCGACCCGGGTCCCCGTGGGCCTGGACTCGGTGAACGTGGTGCCGGTGATCGTGGCGACCGGCGTCCCGTCGCGATGGACGGTGTAGCCGGTGACGCCGACGTTGTCCGCCGAGGGTGACCATGTCAACCGGATCTGGCCGGCGGCGGGTTCGGTCAGCGCGAGATTCGCCGGCGCGCTCGGCGCCTGCGTGTCGCCGGTGTCCGGCCCGTACAGCTCGAATTCCGCGAGTTGCGCGGCGGGCCACCGCGAGTTCGCGGTGACCTGCAGCCGCACGTAGCGGGCCGACGCGGTCATCGGGATGGTGACGGTGTTGGTACCGGAAGCGAACGCGTAGCCGGCCGGCACGGCGAGGTCGGTGAACGCCGTGCCGTCGGTGCTTCCGCGCACGGCCAGCGTCTGCGTGCGGGATTCCCAGCCCGCGGGCAGTTTCAGCACGATCCGCGAGAGGGATTTCACCGTGCCGAGGTCGGCCTGGATCCACTGCGGGAACGCGTTGTTGGCGGATTCCCAGTAGCTCTCCTGATTCCCGTCGACGGCGTTCGCGACGGGATAACCGGGCAGCGCGCTGCTCGCCGACACCGTGCGGGTCAACGGCACTTCGGCGAGCGCGGCCGGAACGGGGTCGGGAGGTGGTCCGCTCGCGGCGGAAGCGAGGGAGAGTCCGGCGACGGAAAGCCCCGAGACCAGGAGACCGGCGATGAGCCGGGACAGGCGCATACGTGTCATGGCGTCTTCTCTTCTTTGAGACGGCGGGGAGGGAGCCACAGCCGTACGAGCATGCAACAACCAGGAGACAAAACGCAAGAAATTGACATGTTTCCGAAATTTTTCGACTGCCGCCGGTGAACGTTCGACCTGGCACCACTTGCGCTTACGCACGTTCGCTCAGTTTCAGCACTTTTGTTTCGTGCGAACGAATACGAGATCTCGTATTCCATGAATACGGAGTACAGCTGTACACTGAATTCCAGAGCTAGCCGCGTGGAGGTCGATCCCTGATGAACGTGACGAAAACCCTGAGGTCCGCACTCACCGGGACGACGAACGAGTCGAGGTCCGCGGTCCGGGAGCTGCGCCGGGAGACCGAAGACCTCGTGGCACGCCGCGCGGGCCGGACGGCGAACCGGCTGACCGAACTGGGCGAGCGGCTCGCCGATCTCGTCCTGGTCTCCGGCAGCAGGCTCGCGGGCCTCGCCGAGCGGCACAACATGCCCGCGGGCGAAGGAGTGCGCCGGGAGGCGGGCCGGATCGGCGAGTCGGTCGAGCGGCTGTCCGCCACGCTGTCGGAGCGGACGATCCTGCTCGCCGAGGAACTGCTCGACGCCAGGCCCCGGCGCCGATGACCGCGGGATAGCTCGCACATTCACACCTTCCGAAGTACGTGAAGGCCCCCTTCATTGCGTCTAGCGCAGTGAAGGGGGCCTTCACGTACTTCACAGGGACTCCCCCGTGACACATCGGTGCCATCGGCACTCTCGTGCCGAAAGCGCAGGTCCGGTGCCGCCCGGCGCGGTCTTCTCCCGTCTTTAGTCGCTATCTACCGCCGTATCCGCCTACCTAGCATGGGAAACCGATTTCGGATCCGGCCGGGCGATCCCTGGCGATCCGTCACGGCCGCAAAACGGGTGACCCGTCGATTTCCTTTTCCCCGATTTCCCTGCATTGGAAGGCACCCATGCGCATCCGAGGTCTCCTCGCCGCCCTGCTGTGCGCGGCCGGGCTCGCGACGGCCGCGCCCGCCGCCGTCGCGGCCCCCATCATCGACGGTGAATACGCCCAGTCCGGCCCGTGGGCCGCCATGATCGAACAGAACGGCAGCCAGTGGTGCTCCGGTTCGATCATCAGCGCCCGCTGGGTGCTCACGGCCGAGCACTGCGTCGACGAACCCGGCGCCGATTACTCCGTCCGGGTGGGCGACGTCGATCATCGGGCCGGAACGTACGCCGTGGTGACGGGCATCTACACGCCCTCCAGCGGCGCCGACATCGCGCTGCTGAGGCTCGACCGTTCGGTGAGCACGACGTACGCGTCCCTCGGCACTTCGGTCGCCGTCGGCGACACCGAACACGTTTACGGCTGGGGCTACAACGAAGACGGTGACCTGCAGCGCTACCTGAAGGTCGCCCGGATGACGGTGACCAGTGGCGGAAGCGGACTGATCAAGGCCCGCCGCGGCGACGGGCTGACCAACGGCGGCGACTCGGGCGGTCCGGTCTTCGTCGGCGGCAAGCAGGTCGGCGTGCACATCGCCGGCAACAAGGTGGACACCTCGACGCACACCAGCATCTCGGCGAACCGCACCTGGATCCGCGACACCTCGGGCGTCTAGGTTTCCGCGAACCGGTCCGGGAGCGGTGGCGCCACCGCTCCCGGACCGCTGAGAAGGCAGGTGGAAAGTGGGATCGACGGCTTCTCCGGATGGGCTCGGCTCACAGCTGGCCAGACTGGGTCTCGGCGAGACCGCCGCCCGGATCTACCGGCGGATGCTCGAAAGCGCGCCCGTCACCGCCGACGAGCTGGCCTGGCGGGAGGACGACGCGGAGACCGTCCAGCTGGCGCTGAAGGAGCTGGCCGATGCCGGGCTCGCGGTGTCGTCCGGAGTGGACAGCACCGAATACCTCCCGGCGAATCCCAGCGAAGCGCTCACCGCGCTGACCACGCGACGGCAGGCCGAACTGCACGACGCGCGGCTCGCGGTCCAGACCGCGTACCGTGCCTTCCGCCGGGCGCATTCGGGGATGCCGAACGCGCAGGACCTGCTCGAAGTGGTCACCGGCGACGCCATCATCCCGCGGCTTCAGCACCTCGCGACCACGGTGCGGCATCAGGTGCGCCGCCTCGACTCCCCGCCCTACTTCACCGGCGGCCGCCGGAATCTCCTGGAGGAGGACCAACTACGGCGCGGGATCACCTACCGTTGTGTCTACAGTGGAGCTTCGCTCGGCGATCCCGGCTATCTCGCCGCGAACATCCTGCCGTGCCTGCGCGCCGGCGAACAGGCCCGCCTCCTGCCCGAGCTCCCGGTGAAACTCACGCTGTTCGACGACCGTGCCGCGACCATCGCGCTGACCATCCGCGAGGCCGATCGCAACCAGTCCATCGTCATCGTGCGCCCGTGCAGCCTTTTCTCCGCGCTGGAGGGACTGTTCGAAACCTCCTGGGCGGCCGCGCTTCCGCTCGACCGGTATGGACGGACCTCCGGGCAGCCGATCCGGCCGGCCGAACGGGAACTGCTGCTCCTGCTCGCCGCCGGGCGCAAGGACGACGAGATCGCCGCCGAACTCGGCGTCAGCAGGCGAACCCTGTTCCGCTATCTCGAAAACCTGATGGATCGCGCGGGTGTTTCCAGCCGGTTCCAGCTGGGGATCTTCGCCGCGCACAACGACTGGCTCTGAGCACCCCCGCATTCGATCCGCTGAGTGCGGGGGTACTCACCCGGACGGGGTCACCCAGGTGGCGGCGAAGGCGCCGAGAGCGGATGGTGATCTTGGAAGGAGGGCGGAATCATGGGGAATCACCGACACCACACCGGCACCGCGTCGCTCCGGATCGCCGCCGCCGGCCTGCGGGTGGTCGCGGTCGTCGCCGCGGTCGCGGCCTGCGCCTGGCTCGCGCTCTGGCTCGCGTTCACTCTCTGAGTCCCGCCGGCCCCGGCTGGGCTTCCGGCGGGCTCTCGGGTTCCGGAACCGGGTGGTCCGGTCCCGGATCGGGGACCCGTTCGGGCACCCCGGGATCCGGGACCGGCTCCGGCCTGCCCGGGTCCGGGACCGGTTCGGGAATCCCGGGGTCGGGTACGCCGGGGTCCGGCGGCATGGGATTCGGCGGCGCCGGAGGCGCGGTCATTCGAACACTCGTCATCGCATTGACCTCCTGCTCACGCCACTACCCTGTCCGTCACCAGACGAAACGACCGGTTAGCCCGTCCGGGTGGCGATCCAGTCCGCGATAACGTCCGCGCGCGAGGTCGTCTCGATCCCGGCGTGCGGGCAGTCCGGCCCGGTGGCCTCCAGCGAGACCAAGGTGCCGCTCTTGCCTTCAGGGACGAAGTACGGCGCGCCGGAGTCGTACGTGCAGGCACTGGTCGTGATCGAGGGTGCCGCGCCGCGGACACCGATCGTCGCCGGGGCCACCGTCGCCACCTGCACCGTGCCTTGCTGCATGCGGGTGGCCGGAGCGGGGTTCTTGGCGGTCAGGCTGCCCCAGCCCGCCAACGTCAGCTGCTGGCCGATCTTGGGGAGCACCCGGTTCACCGTCAGCGGGGTCACCGTCGTCACCGGAGTGTCCAGCTTGATGAGCGCGACGTCATTTTCCTTCGCCTGCAGCACTTCGGTCGCCTTGCGGGCCACGCCTGATTCGATCGCCTCGTCGACGAGGCCCAACGTCACCAAGGTCGGGTACGGTACCTTGCCCTCGACACGCTTGCGGTGCGCGTCGTGGAAGCAGTGTCCGGTGGTGACGACCCAGCCGGGCGCGACCAGCGCACCCGTGCAGTAACTGCTGTAGGTCGAGCCGTCCGGGCGGGGGATCTTCGTCATCGCGATCTTCGCGACGAACCCGAACTGCCCTGGTGGGACATCGGTGCCGTGGGCGACGTCCGGCGCGGCGAACGCGGCCGGAGCGGTGGGGATGGTCAGGACAGCAGCGGCCAGCAGGGCGCGCAGACGCAATTTCTTACCCTTCGTCGATGAGGTGATCCGAGGCTAAGACCCCTGCGCGACAAGGGGAATTACCTGACCAGGTGTCACCCGATGGCACGCCGCCCACCGACCGGTTCACCGCGACGGGCGAGCCAGTGACGATAGGGATGGCTGCTTTCGGTGTCGGACCGGTAGGCCGCCTCGGCCGCGGCGATCAAAACGTCGCTGTCCGCGCCGAAGGCTCCTTCCGTGCTCCAAACGATCAGGTACCGCATCCACAGCGGATCCCCGGCGAGAGGCCGGATCGCTATCCCGGGAGAGGCGGGAAAGGTGACTTGGCACGGGGAAAGCGCCCGGCCGGCGGCGATCAGGCGTTGCAGGGGCCGCAACTCGGTGCTCCGGTGCGCGACCAGCGGCCGGAATCCCGCCCGGGCGCAGGCTTCCTCGAAGCACTCCGGCCAGCCGGCACCGTCGGACGGCCCGAGCACCCACCGCTCCGCGGCCAGGTCGGCGAGGTCGATCTCGGCGCGGCGGGCGGCCGGATGGTCCGCGGCGATCGCCACGAACACCGGTTGCGTGGCCAGGGGACGCGACGCCACCCCGGGGGCCGACGGCAGCCTGTGCCCGGGATAGTCGGCGACCACGGCGGCGTCGAGTTGCCCGCCTGCCACGAGATCCAGCAACCGCAACGGCGAGAACTCTGTGGTCACCGAAACCGCTTGCCCCCGGCCGGAATCACCGAGCCGGTCCGCCAGCTCGACGACCATCGAACCGCCGATCCCACCCAGCGCGACCGGGCGCTTCTCGCCTTCCGCCAGGAAACGCGCCGCGTCCCGGTGCATCGTGTCCGCCGCGGCGAGGACGGCGCGGGCACGGACGAGCACGCATTCACCGAACGCCGTCGGGAAGACCCCGTCCCGGCCTCGGACGAACAAGGTTCCCCCGAACGCGCGCTCGATCCGCTGCACGGCGGCGGTCAACGCGGGCTGAGTGCTCCCGAGCCCGATCGCCGCGCGCGTGATGCTGCCGGCGTCGGCGACGGCGCACACCACGCGAAGGTGACGTAACTCGACGTCCATCACGCGGACCTTATGGCCACTTGGGATGTGCCGGAAGCCGTCGAAAGTCGGGATCGTTTTTCGTACTCCCCCTCGTCCCCGCAAGGAGTACGCATGCGACGCGCCTGCCTGATGGTCGCGCTGACCGCCACCCTCGTCGCCGGGCTCGTTCCCGCGACGGCGTCGGCGGCGCCCGGATTCACGACGTCGATGGAGGCCTTCGAACCAGGAGGGACCATCACCCGGGTGAACGTCACCCGGCCCGCTTCGGACCGAACCGCCGCGCCGCGGCAGTACGCGAGCGCCGCCGCGGTGACCCCGATCGAAACCAACGGCCCCAGCGAGACCACCTTCGACCTGGTCTTCGTCGGTGACGGCTACACCTCGACGCAGCTGGGCACCTACTCGCAGCACGTCCGCAACAGCGTCGCGGCGCTGTTCGCCATCGAGCCGTACAAGAGCCACCGCAAGCAGTTCAACCTCTGGCAGGTCGACGTGGTGTCACCGCAGTCCGGCATCACCAACGACCCGACCCAGGGGATACGGCGCAACACCGCGCTGGGCTCCTACTTCTGGTGCGGCGGCATCGAACGGCTGTTGTGCGTCAACGAAACCAAGGCGAACCAGTACGCCGCGGCCGCGCCGGACGTCGATCAGGTCATCATGCTGGCGAACACGACGAAGTACGGCGGCGCCGGCGGCGGGGTCGCGACCTCCTCGGGCGGCAACATCCAGGCCAGCCAGATCGTCGCCCACGAACTCGGTCACTCCATCGGCGGGCTCGCCGACGAATACGACTACGGCACCTGCGACACGCGCGAACCCCGGGAGCCCAACGCTTCCGCGCTCACGGCGCAGCAGATGAAGGATCGCCGGGCCAAGTGGTACGCCTGGCTCGGCAAGCCCTCCCCCGACGGCGGCACGGTCGGTGTCTTCGAGGGTTCCCGCTACTGCAAGACCGGGATGTACCGCCCCAGCGTGAACTCACTCATGCGCACCCTCGGGCAGCCCTTCAACCCGCCGAGCACCGAAGCGATGATCGCGGGCTTCCACCGCGAAGCCGCCCATCGGCACTGATTCCTCGTCATGGCCTCCGGACCGGGCTCCCGGCGTGATCGGCGAGCCCGGTCGCCATGTCCCGCATGAAGCGGCGAAGGTACCAACGGAAGATCCACGCGTTGCCCTTGCCGACGCGATACGTTCCGTGCCAGCGGATCCGGGTTCCGCCGCCGGGTGTCTCACACAGATCGACCGAAGCCTGGTAGTCGAGCATGACCGGGACGTCCACGCCCTCGTAGGCGAACCGCCGTTCGGGGTCGAGGGCGGTGATCCGCTCCTTGGTGACCGTCTTGCCGGTGCGGAAGGCACGCACCGCACCGACACCGTCGCGTCCGTCGGCGGAAAGTCCTTGCGACGCGGCGACTTCCAGGGAGCCCACCCGTGACCAGACCGGCCAGCTGCGGGCGTCCAGCAACAGTGCCCACACCGCGGTGGGTGGCGCCGTCGATTCGGCGGTGACGTCGTACGACTGCGTTCCACTCATAAGGCTCACCCTAGGAACGGGCGGGCGGCGTCACCATGCGCCGGATTGCGCGGCAGCGATCAGGAATTGCGGTACTCCGACGGGCGCGACCCGGTGTGCTTCAGGAAAGCGGCCGACAAGGCGCCGGGAGTGGCGAATCCGCATCTGCCCGCGATGGCGGCGATCGGGAGATCCGTGTCGCGCAGCAGCCTTCGCGCTTCCTCCATCCGTAGCCCGCCGAGAAAACGGTGCGGGGTCTGGCCGGTCTTCTCCTTGAAGACCCGGATGAAGTGGTAGACGCTCAAATGCACTTCCCCGGCGATTTCGGCGACGGTGAGCGGTTCGGACAGCCGGTCGCGCATCATCGTCACCGCGGCGCGAACCCGTTGGTCCTCCCGTCCCGCGTTCGGCGGCTCCGGTTTCCGCGCGTGGCGGGTGAGCAGGTGCACGGCGAGGAAGGCGGCCGCGGATTCGGCGTAGAGATCGTCCTGCTCCCCGGCGTTCCCGACCGCCCGGACCAGCTCGTCGAGCAGCGGGTCTCCCCCGGCCACGGACGCGGACATCGCCTCGTGGTCCACCGCGCGGCCGCCCAGCCGCGCGGCCACCGAGTCCACCGTGGTGCCCGGGATGTGCACCTGCAGGCTTCGCATCGTTTCGTCACCGCGGTAACGACGCTGCAGCGGCATGCCGGGAACGGCGAGCTCGAGCCGTCCCGGCCCCCACTGGTGCCGGTTCCACCGGCCTTCGCCGCGGGTCTCCATCACCGCCCGCCCCGCGAGCGGCAGGACCAGATGCAGATCGGCGACGCCGGGCAGCCGCATGTCCTCGGCGACGGGAACGTGGTCGAATCGCTGGACGAGCAGCGACTCCCAGCCGGAATCCTCCCAGCTGCAATACGTCCGCCGGACATAGCGGGACATGTCGAAACCAGTGTACGGCTGAAGGTCGAATCGCTCGGAGTCGAACACCACGCCTTCGAGGCTAGCCGAGCAACTCCTTCACGCGGGGGACGACCTGCTCGCCGTAAAGCCGGATCGAGTTCAGGCGCTGCTCGTGCGGAAGGGCGCCGACGCTGTACTTGAGCTGGAATCGCGACAGGCCGAGGGTCCGCACCGCCCACGCGATCTTCCGCGCGACGGTTTCCGGAGACCCGACGAAGAGCGCACCGCGCGGTCCCGCCATGGCGTCGTAATCGGCCCGGGACATCGGGCCCCAGCCTCGTTCGGCACCGATCTTGGCGAAGGCGGCCTGGTGATGCGAGAAGTGCTGGGCGACGGCGAGTTCGTCGGTCTCGGCGACGTGGCCGGGGCTGTGCATCGAGATCGGCAGCTCCTGGTGCCCGGCCTCCTTCACCGCGCGGCGGTAGAGGTCCGCGAGCGGGGTGAACCGCTCCGGCGAGCCGCCGATCACCGCCATCACCAGCGGCAGGCCGTACGCGGCCGCGCGGACCACCGACTGCGGCGTGCCGCCGACCCCGACCCACGCGGGCAGACTGCCCGATTCGGTGACCGGGTAGGCCTGCGCGCCTTCCAGCGCGGGGCGGACGGTCCCGGACCAGTCGACCGGCTTCTCCCCCTGCAGATGCGTGAACAGGTCGAGCTTCTCGGCGAAGAGCGCTTCGTAGTCCTCCAGCGAGTACCCGAACAGCGGGAACGACTCGGTGAACGAGCCCCGGCCGAGCGTGACCTCGGAGCGCCCCCGGGAAACGGCGTCGAGCGTGGCGAACCGCTCGTACACACGCACCGGGTCGTCCGAGCTGAGTACCGTGACCGCGGTACCCAGCCGGATCCGCTCGGTCCGCCCCGCGATCGCGGCCAGCACGACGTCCGGCGAGGACACCGCCATCTCGGCGCGATGGTGCTCGCCGACGCCGAAGTAGTCCACGCCCACCTGGTCGGCGAGGACGCCCTCGGCCACGACCTGGCGGATGGCTTCGGCTTGGCTCACCGGCTGGCCGTCGGCGCCGTTCTCGACGTCGCCGAACGTGTCCAGGCCGAAGGTCGGCGCCTGCGGGGTGCCCAGGATCTCGTAACCCATGTCCAACTCCTCAAGTAGTTGAACGCTCAAACGTCGGGTCGCGTGATCGTATTCCGCGTCGGTCCCTGACTCAGGCGCCGGCGATGTCCCGCGCCAGCCGGCGGGCGTCGTCCATGGTGAACTTGCCGGTGATCTGGGTTTCCCCGCCGGTGATGGCGGACTGGATCATCGGCGCGGTCAGCACCCGGCTCTTCAGCACCATCGCGACCTGCTTGCCGACGTTCGCCGCGGTCCAGTCGCCCCACGTCCGCGCGCCCGCGTCGGTGAAGCTGAGCCCGACGAGCGGGCCACCCGACCGCGAATCGAGCAGAGCGTTCACCCGGCTGAGGTCGGCCCCGGTGAGGAAGGCCGGGCCGAGCAGGTATTTGGTGCCCTGCACGCGGTCACAGCTGACCAGCGGGAGTGCCGGATCGTCACGGCCGTCCAGCGGATCCGCTCCCGCAGAGCAGTCCAGTGCCGCCGCGGCGGCCTGCTGTTCGGCGGGGTCCGTGCTCTGCCGGTTCGTCGCCGCGCCGGTCGCCGGGCCGGGCGGGAACTCCGTCAGGACCGGGCGGAACCTCAGCCGCGATCCGTCCTTGATCGCGAAACTGTCGCCTTCGGGTTCGGCTTGGCCGGAAACCCCGCCCTGGCATCCGGTGACACCGAGCAGGACGAGGGCCAGCGCCACGAGGATGTTCCGCACGCGGGCATTCTGCCTTGTTCAGTCCCCGCGCGGGGGCGAATCGCCTCGACGCCGCACGGTCCGCTCGAGAATCCCGAGCGTGGCCTTGAGCGCCGACTCCGGAACCACGGGGAACGTGATGCGCTCCTTCCACTCCTCGCCGACCTCCGACCAGTCGTAATACGACGTCACGAGTGTGCCGCCCTCGGCGGGCTTCAGCTGGTAGCCGTAAATGTGCCGGGCATGCGGCCGGACCCGGCCTTCGACGGTCCAGGCGATCTCCTCGTCCGGAACGAGGGTGGTGATGACGACCTCGACGTCGTACTTGCCCAAGGGCACGTCCCCGAGCGCCTCCCGGTCCATGTGCACCACGAACCGGTCACCCGCCTGCTCGACCGGCTCGCCTTCCGCGGCGAGGAGCATTCCCGACGCGTCGATGTCGACATGACCCTCCGGGTCGCTCAAGACGGCGAAGATCGCGTCAGCGGGAGCCGGAATGAGCCGGGAGACCTCGATGCGTTCGGGGCCAGGGGTTTCCGCCGTGGCGACCAGGACAGCGCGACCGAGTACGTGCTGGGTGATGGTGAAGCCGAGGAACGCCGGCGTGCACTCGGCCGGGACGCCGAGCGACTCGACGTCGAGGGCGTGCACCACGACGAAGTAGCGGTGCACGCCGTGCCCAGCAGGCGGCGCCGCACCGAGGAAGCGGGTCAGGCGGGCGTCATTGGGCAGCTGAAAGGCGCCTTCGGGTAGCCCGGAGCCACTGTCGTCGCCGGCGCCTTCCGGCAACTCCGTGACCGCGGCCGGGATGTCAGCGACCGCCCAGTGCCAGAAACCGGAGCCGGTCGGGGCGTCGGGGTCGTAGACGGTGACGGCGTAGCTCTTCGTGCCGCGCGGGGCGCCGCTCCAGCTCAGTTGTGGCGAGACGTCCTTGCCGGCCAGCTGATCGGGTGACCAGGCGGCGCCGTCGGCGACAGAAGCGCTGGTGACGGCGAAAGAGGCCACCTCAGGCAGCCGGGCGAAGGGATCATTGACGGTGGTCATGAATCGACTCTAACACAGATAATCGATTATCTCTGGCTTCGTCTATACTTCGCGGATGGCTTCACCGGACAAGCAGATGCTCTCCGAGCAGGTGTACAACCGCCTGCGGGACGCGATCATGCGCGGCGACCACACCCCCGGCGCCCCGCTCAAACCGCAGGACCTCGCCAAGGAACACGGCGTGAGCCTGGCGGTCGTCCGCGAAGCCCTCGTGCGCGTGGTCGGCGACGGCCTCGCCGACCGGCTCCCCAACCGCGGGTTCGCCGTCCCGGCCTTCTCCGACCGCCGCTGGCAGGAGATCACGGAGGCCCGCCGGACGATCGAACCGCTCGTGCTGCGCCTCTCCGTGGAGCGCGGCGACCTCGAGTGGGAGGCCCGCGTTCGCGCCGCCCATCACCGGTTGAGCCGGACACCGCCGTTCGATGAAGACGAGCACCTCAGCGGCGCGTGGTCCGAAGCCCACCGCGTCTTCCACCGGAGCCTGCTGGACGGCTGCGGAAACCCGGTCCTGCTGGAGACCTTCGACCGGATGTGGACCGCGAGCGAACTCGCCCGCCGCTGGGCCGCGCAGCGCTCCCCCGGCCGCGACCATCTCGCCGAACATCGCCTGCTGGAGGAGACCGCGCTGGCCCGCGACGCCGACGCGGCGGCCGAGGCACTGACCCGGCATCTCACCCTGACCGCGGAGGCACTGACCGAGAAGCCGTAGGTCCGGTCAGCCCACCGCGACCGTGATGGCCGCCGTGTGCACCCGCCCGCCATGGGAGAATTCGAGGAACAGCCGGTACTCCCCGCGTTCCGAGAACAGCGAGTGGAAGGTCAGCTCGCCGTCGACGAGCGCCGCACCGAGCGGCTGCACCGGATGCAGATGCGTGGCCGACAACAGCATGGTGTGGAATCCGGTCATATGGCCGTTGGCGCCCAGGTGCGGGTCGACCGCGGTGACGAGCGCGCCGTAGAGGCCGCGGATGGCGAAGCGGAGGACCTGCGCGCGCATCGCCGGGATCCGGGTCTCCCCGTCCACCCTCGTCACGCGGTATCCCGTCGACGTCATGGTGTCGCCCGCCGGAGCGGGCACCGGAACGAAGGTGGTGTCGCCCGGAACGGTGAACGGGACACCGAGCACCACCGGATGCTTCGGATCCTTGGTGTCGAGCGGGACGAACTCGGCGAACATCCGGTAGGCGCCGCCATCGGTCAGCGCGAGGCTCGTGTGCCAGGTGTCGCCGTCCAGCGTCGGGTGCACATGCTGGAAGACGTTCATGTCGTCGCGCACGGCGAAGAAGTGCAGCTGTTTGGTCTGGTTGTCCAGGAACCGGGTGACCGGACGCCCGTCGGGCCCGAGGATCCGGAACGCGACCGGCACCTCGGGACCCCGGGCGGCCGGCGTGGTCACCCGCTCGAACCGGTACCCGCTTTCCGCCTCCGACAGCCCGTCGCTGTGCGCGGCGGGAAGCAGATCCGCCGTCACGACGGGCTGTCGGTGAGCGGAGTGCGCGGAACCGGGTGTCGGCCGGAGCGCGACGAACACCGCGGCCACGCCGATCACCAGTGCCAGCGCGAGGAACAACCAATCCGTGAAGCGGGGCTTGCGCACGCCTGCCCTCCGGTCACTTGGCGCCGAGGTTCGGCTTCACCACGACCAGGCCCTGTTCGATGCCGTTGACGATGACGATGCCGCTGGCGAAGTACGGGTAGTTGCTCCACGCGCCGTTGAAGCTCGCCGCGTTGCCCGCCGGGTAGATGTCGAAATAGCCGGCCTCGGACAACCGTGCCGAAGCGACGCCGCTGACATCGAGGATGCGGAGACCGGCCTGGTAGTTCGCCTGGTAGGAGTACTGGCCCTTGATGTACTGGTTGTGGTCGATCGCGGTGGCGGGCGAACTGTAGACACCGGTGTGCACGGGGGCGGACAGCTTGGCCAGGTCCCAGATGTAGGTCTTGGTGCGCTTGTCGGTGCCGCGCGACTCGTCCAGTTCGTCATCGAGCAGGAAGTAGCGCTGGTCGCCGGTCAGCCAGCCCTGGTGCGAGTACTGCGCGCCCGAGTAGCCCTTGCGCGAGATCTGGACCGGCCTGGCCTTGTCGGTGACGTCGACGATGGTGAGCGTGTCCTCGTTGGCGTTGAAGCAGATTTCCCGGCCACTGTAGGCAGTGTCCGGCCCGCGGTAGACGACGCACTGCGTGTCGTGGGTGTAGCCGTCCTGCGACACGCAGCCCACCTTGGCCGGCGCCTTCGGGTTCTGGATGTTGACGATATGCGGTCCGCCGCTGCACGTGTTGGAGCCGATCGCGTAGGCGAAACCGGTCTCCTCGTTGATCGCGATGTTGTGCGCAGGGCCGAATTCCCGGTACAGCGCGTCGGCGGTGAAGGTCTGCGGTGTGGTGACGGTGCGGAGCCTGGTCAGGTCGAACACCTGCATCCCGTGCCCGGTGATGAAGTCGGCCACGATGAACGCGTGGTTCTTGTACACCTTCATGTCCCGCCACGAGCTGCTGCCGCCGTTGGAGGGCAGGTTGCCGAGGAACTTGGGCGAGGTCGGGACGCTCAGGTCGACGAACGCGGTGCCGTTGGTCCGCCCGACGACGGCGTACTCCTTGCCGGACGACGGGTCGGTCCAGCCCCAGATGTCGTTGCCGTTCCCGCCGCCGAGCCCGGACAGCGGAAGCACGCTGAGCAGGTCGACGTTCTTGCACGGGTATTTGTCGGCCATGCCGTTGACGCACGGGACACCCGCGGCGGTGCCGGTGACGGCGTGCCGTTCCGCCGGAACATGGTCGGCTAGGAAGGTCCGGGCCGCGGCCTGTCCCTCCGCCGTCTCGGGATCGTGCGCGGACGCCGCGGTCATCGAAAACACCAATGCGGAGGCCGTCACCACGGCCAGCCCCATCATGCGCACGAGTTTCATAGAGGTGCTCCTCACCGGGTTTCGGTCGGCTTCCGACGTTAAGAGCACCCGCTTCCCGATGTATCCCGCCGAACGTCGGGGGTTTTTAACCGTTTACCGGCAGATCCCGAAATGTCTCCCGGATTTCGGACACCAGCAGGTCCGGCCGCTCCAGTCCCGGGAAGTGCCCGCCGCGGTCGAGTTCGGTCCACCGGTGCAGGTTCCGGTAGCGGCGCTCCGCCCAGCGTCGCGCGGTCGGCCACGGGTCGGCGGGGAAGAGCGACACGGCGGTGGGCACGGTCACCGGCCGCGCGTTCTCCTCCTGCGCGCTGCGCGGCACCCACCGCATCGCCTCCCAGTACCAGCGAGCGCTCGAAGCACCGGTGCCGGTCAGCCAGTACAGCGCGATGGTGTCGACCTGCTCCGCCAAGCTCACCCCGCCGCCGTACTCCGGCCTGTCGTCGGCGTAGGCGGCGAACTTCTCCCCGAGCCAGGCGGCGAGCCCCGACGGCGAATCGAGCAGGGAGTAACCGAGCGTCTGCGGGCGCGTGCCCATGAGCATCCCGAAGCCGTAGCCGTCGGACAGGTGCAGATCACGCCGATCCAGCATGCGCCGTTCGGATGCGCTCGGTGCCACCCGGTCCTCCCGCAACGGCGACGCCGACGGCATCGTCAGGTGCAGGCCCGCGACCCGGTCGGGCGCATGGAGTGCCAGTTCCGTGCTGACCACGGCACCCCAATCCCCGCCGTGGGCCCCGAACCGCCGGTACCCGAGCGCGGTCATCAGACCGGCCCACCCCCGGGCGGTCCGGCCAGGATGCCAGCCGCGCTCACTGGGCCGTTCACTGAAGCCGAACCCCGGCAACGAAGGCACGACCACGTCGAAGGCGTCGCTCGCGGAACCGCCGTGGGCCACCGGATCGCTGAGCGGCCGGATCACCTTTTCGAATTCGAGGATCGAACCCGGCCAGCCGTGGGTCAAGATCAGCGGGAGTGCCGTGCGCTCGGGCGAACGGACATGCCAGAACCCGATGTCCAGACCGTCGATCCGGGTCCGGTAGTGCGGAAGGGTGTTCCACCGGATCTCCCGTGCCCGCCAGTCGTGTTCCCGCCACGCCCGGAGCAACGCCGTCAACCGGGCCAGCTCGATTCCCTGGGTGGCGTCGGAAACCGTCTCGGCTTCGGGAAGGCGTACCCGGGCCAGGCGAGCGTGGAGATCGGCCAGCTCGCGATCGGGGACATGGATGGTGAACGGTTCGATTTCAGGCACGGCGCCGAAACTACGGGCGGGTCACGAGGTTTCCCATGCGCGGAATTGACGTGCGGCGGTCAGGGATTGCGCACTTGCGGCTACCGCATCAGGGGCCTTCGACCGCCGGGAACATCACGCCACGCGATCCCGGTTCAGGTCCGCTTGCGGCTCGCGATCTCATCTGAGAGCCGCCGCATCTGGGCGGGGTCCCGGGCAAGGGCGACGTAGCGGTCCATGACGGCAGGCCGGTAGCGCACGGGCAACGTCCGTCCTGGGGCGAGCCGGGTGAGCTCGGTGATCGTGAGGTCTTCGTCCGCGATACCGCGGAACGAGATACCGCCGGCGGTTTCCACGTCGAGCATCAGGACCATGCGTGGACTTCCGTCGCCGCCGACCTCCCGCCAGTCGACGAGAACGCCGAGCGATTCCCGACTCAGGTCGGGCCTGAGCTGCGCCATCAGATCGTCGAGCTTCTTCGAACCGAACATCACACCAGGTGCCGGAATCTCGGCTCGGAGCTTGCCCCGTTCCGCATGGGGCGCCGTCTGCGGTCTGCCGGACGAGCCAGTGCGCACGCCGCCCCGGCGGCTTCCGAGAATCGCACCGTTGCGCGGACATCGTGGGCGCGGTGCTGACCATCGGCCTGATCCTGTCGCGTCCTGTGGCCGGGCCGGGGTGGTGCCGCGGTCTGTGCGGGGCGGCGGTCACTCACGACCCTCGCGACCGAGTGGAGGCATGCCGAGGGGCCCGTCGCCGGTATGGCCGACGGGCACCTCGGGTTCAGACGTGATGCAGGGTGTTGCGCCGGGGTTGTCGGAGCGGATCCCGGTATTGGGGTGGGATGAACTCCGGTAACCCATCGGCGGCCATGCGGACTTCCCAGTCACCGTGATGAATCAACCGATGATGGAACCCGCACAGCAGCACGAGGTTGCGGAGGTCGGTGGGTCCGCCGTCTGCCCAGTGCACGATGTGGTGGGCGTGGCAGTTCTTGGGTTTCCGGTGACAGCCAGGGAAGGCGCAGCCCCCGTCGCGGATGTTCAACGCCCGACGCTGACCCGGTGTCACGAACCGTCTGAGCCGTCCCACATCCAAGGGTTCGCCCGCGGCGCTCAGCACGACGGGCAGCATCAGGCAGTCGCAGGCCGTGAGGCGGGCTTCCCTTGCGGTCATCGTCCCGACGAAATCCAGGCACGCGGTCCCCAGACCCGACTTCAGTTCGTCGAGTCCGATGGTGACGTGGACGAGGGTGCGGTAGCCGCTGGTGCCGGGCTGGTCCGGGCACGCGATCGCCAGATCGAGAATATCGACCCACGCATCACCCATCCGCTCGCACTTCATCCGCAGATCCGCCTGCCCGAACTCGTCGACGGGGCGGGGTTGCGCGTACGCCTCCAGGGCGGCAGCCGTGCGGGCCCCGGTCTCGTCATCCAGAAGCCCGGTCAGCTTCCAGAACCCGTCCTTACGGCGCTCCAGCGTGATCTCCCGGCGCGGCTCCTTCGGCTCCGGATCCTTGGGCTCCTTGCCGTCAGGGTCCAGCAAGCCCAGCAGGTTCGCCTCGGCCCTGGCCAGCTGCCGCGGACCCACACTCGGCGCAAGACCGGCGAGAACCTTCTCCGCGTTCGCCCGATCCTCCACCGAGATCTCGGCCGGGAGTCTCTTCACGATCTCCAGAATCTGATCGATCCGCTCATCCCCGACCAAGCCCTCCGCCGCGACAGCGGCGGTGGCGGGCAGCGCGGCCGGAACCTCAGTGCCATCCAAGGCGCGGGTCGGGTTCAGCGCGATGGCCCGCTTCACCACGGCACCCGCTTCACCGACCGACAGCCCCGCGATATCGGCGAACCAGTTCGCCGTGCGGCCATACCCGTACAAGTCTTTGACACCCCGAGACTCGATCTCCGCCAAATACCGCCCCAAACCGGCGGTAGCCATCCGAATCACCTGCAAGGACTGCTGCACGCCATGGGCAAGTTCCAGCTTGCCAGCACGCCACAACTCCTGCGGCAACTCGGGAAGGAAAGTCTCGGACACACCCCAATAATACCGCAATCCATCGAACAGGTGTTCGTAATTTTAGGTAACCGATAATTGGCGCGTTTACCACTGACGGGTGATCTGACTACGACCCGTCTTGCGCCCCATGCAACCGAAGCACGACACCGTTCAAGGCCAGAACACCCAGGACCCAACCCCGAAGAACACACGCGCCAAGTAAACGCCTACTTCCAACCCTTAGCCCACAGTCGACAACGACCACTCGCGCCACCCCTTAACGATACGGAGACAGAACAAATGTCCCCAATCCTTAAGCAACCACCAAAACGCGCGAACAACACCGAAGAGCGATCCGACTACAACACTTCTCGCATCCCATACAACCAAAGCACGACACCGTCCAAGCCCAGAACACCCAAGACCCAACCACGAAAAACACACGCGCGAGTAAACACATACTTCCAACCCTCAACGCCGCGCGAGTTCATCCGCGGTCGGCAACGGCCACTCGTACCGCTCCTTGGCGATGCGGAGGTGGACCCACGTGTCCGCCGTCACGACGTCGGGCCTGCCGCTGATCTCTTCGAGCGCCCTGTCGAGGGCGCGGGCGGACTGTGCCGCGATGGTGGCGACGACGTCGAACCGGCCGATGGTCCTGGCCAGGAACTCGGTGTCGTCGCGCGCGGCGAGCGCCGCCGTCACGGAATCCCCGGCGCCCCGCACGTTCAGGCCGATCCCGCAGACCAGCCCGGCGTCCGGGCGTGCGCGGCTGAGCACCGGCGCGATCCGGATGACGTCGTGCTCCACGAGGAAGCGCACGCGGGTGCGGGTGGCCGACGGCGAAAGCCCGACGTGCTCGGCGATGCTCGCGTAACTTTCCCTGCCATCGGCCTGCAACCTCAGCATGATCGCGAGGTCGCGGTCGTCGAGCCGCAGCCAGGGCGGCAGCGGCCGCCCTGGCATGAACAGGCCTTTCACCACGTCCACGTAGACGAGCGTGTTGACCCGCTCCACCTCCGGCAGGCCACGGATGTCCGCCACCGTGCGGTACAGCTCCGGGGAATCGGGCAACCGCAACTCGGCGACGGTCTGGTACTCCCCGCTCACCGCGGAGACGAACGCCGCGGCGGGCAACGCCGCGATGGCGTCCGTCGTCGCCTGCGAACGGCCCGACGTGCGGATCGCGAGATGCGCGTAGGCGGTCAGGCCGAGAAACTCGGGATGGACCGCCGCGACCACGCTGAGTGAACCGTCGGCCTTCAGCTGCTCCAGCCGCGCCGACACCGCCGCCCGCGAAGCGCCGACACGCTTGGCCAGGTCGGCGACGCTGATCCGGCCGTCCGCGCGCAAAGCCGCGACCAACGCGTCGTCCACGGCGGTTCTCCTCTGCTGAATTTCCGACGGCGCGCAGCAGCATATCACCGGCCAACCACCGCGATGGACAGCTGAGATTGCGCGTTTTGTCCAAGAGCACACACATATCGGCTGTGAACACCGTCCGTACACGACCGATCTGATTGCGCTCCCGGTTTTCGTCGCTTACCTTCGCCCCACTTCACCGACGAACCCCTGGAGTCCGCGCGATGCGTCTGCTGCCCCTCGATCGTTCAGTCCTCGACGCGAGAGCGACGATCCTGCTTCCCGACGAGCTGGTGACCGTCGACGACGCCACCGAAGGCGCCGAAGCGGTGCTCGTGTTCGGCGAGGAGATCGCCGCGGTCGGCTCGGTGGACGAGTGCCGCACCCGCGCCGCGGGCCTTGGCCGCCCCGAGCCGGAGGTGCGACGGCTGCCGGGCACGCTTCTGCCCGGATTCATCGATCCGCACGCGCATCCCTTGATGTACGGGCAGATGATGACCTGGGTGGACTGCGGCCCCGAGCGCGCGTCGGCCATTCCCGAGATCGTCGCACTGCTGCGTGAGGCGGCCGAGAACACCCCGGCGGGCAGGCCCGTCCGCGGTTACGGCTACGAACACCGCAACCTCGCCGAGAAACGCCATCCCCGCAAGGAAGAACTCGACGCGGTCGCCGAAGACCGCGAGGTCTACCTCATGAACGCCAGTGGTCACGGCGGCGTGGTCAACAGCTTCACCTTGCGGCGCAACGGCGTCACCCGTGACACCCCGGATCCCGACGGCGGGGTGTTCTTCCGTGACGAGCACGGTGAACTCACCGGGGAGCTGTCGGACGCGGCGTGCAACATCCTCACCGGCGTCACCGGGGTGAAGGTCGGGCGGCACGGGCCCAACTTCCACCTCGAGGACGAGCCGGAGGAGCACGCGCGGCAGCTGGCCGCCGCGCAGGAGAAGTTCCTCGCCGCGGGAGTGACCGCGATCGGCGACGCGCAGGTCACGCGCCGCGAATTCGACATGTACCTGCGGCTGGACGAGGCCGGCCTGCTCAAGACGCGTGTCCACATGTACCTGCTGTCGCATCTGCTCGACCAGGCGCTGGAAATGGGACTGCATGGCGCTTTCGGCACCACTCGGCTCGCGTTCGCGGGGATCAAGTTCTACGCCGACGGCACGCTCGGCGGCTGGACCGCGTACTTCCCGGACGGCTACGTCGGCGATCCGTGCCGCACCGGGCAGCTCTACCACGACCCCAAGGACTACTCCGCGCTGATCGGCAAGGCGCACAAGGCCGGGCTCCAGACCGCGACCCACGCCCAGTCCCCCGACGCGATCGCCATGGTGCTCGACGCCATCGAGGACGCGCAGCGGCGAAATCCCCGGCCGGACGCCCGTCACCGCATCGAGCACTGCGGGTTGCCGTCTCCGGAACAGATCCAGCGCATGGCCGAGCTCGGCGTCCATCCCGTCAACCAGCCGCAGCACTACTACAACTGGGGCGAAGGCGTCACCGACGCCGTCGGCACCCCGGGCGAGCGGTTCAACCCTCTCGGCGAATTCCAGGCGGCGGGTGTGCCGGTCACGCTGAGCTCGGACGCCCCGGTCGCGGAGCCGAACCCGCTCGAAGCCATCCAGACCGCGGTGACCAGGACGACCCGCCGCGGGCACCGGCTCGGTGGGGACGACCTGCTGATCGACGTCCGCTCGGCCGTCGCCGCGCATACGATCGCCGGTGCCAGGGTGCTCGGCCGGGAACGCGACCTCGGCTCGATCACGCCCGGCAAACGCGCCGATTTCGTGCTGCTCGGCGAGAATCCCCTCACCTGCGAGCCGGACCGGATCGCCGGTATCCGCGTGGTGGAAACCTGGATCGACGGCGAGGTGGCCCGATGACCGTTCAGACCGGCACCCAGTCGCTTCGCCGAGCCCGCCGGGCCGGGCTCGCGGCCTTCGTCGGCACCACCATCGAGTGGTACGACTTCTACATCTACGCCACGGCGGCGAGCCTGGTCTTCGGCACCGTGTTCTTCCCCGAAACCGGCGACCGGCTGACCGGGGTCGCGGCGGCCTTCGCGACCTACGCGGTCGGGTTCTTCGCCAGGCCGCTCGGCGGCATCGTGTTCGGGCACGTCGGCGACCGGGTGGGCCGCAAGACCGCGCTCGTGGTGACCCTGACCATGATGGGCGCGGCGACCTTCCTCGTCGGCTGCCTGCCCGGATACGCGCAGATCGGCACGTGGGCGCCGATCCTCCTCGTGGTGCTCAGGTTCGTCCAAGGGCTCGCCGTCGGCGGCGAATGGGGCGGCGCCGTGCTCATGGCCGTGGAACACGCGCCACCGGACAAGAAGACCTTCTACGGCGCCTTCGCGCAGGCAGGAAATCCGGCGGGCGCGCTGCTGGCCACCGGTCTGTTCAGCCTCCTGAGCACCGGCGGCACCGAATGGCTCACCACGTGGGGCTGGCGGATCCCGTTCTTCGCGTCCGTGCTGCTCATCGGCGTCGGCCTCATCGTGCGGCTGAAGGTCGAAGAGTCCCCGGTCTTCGAGGAGACCGTCGAAGAAAACGGCGTACCGATCCTGTACGCCGTCCGGACGAACTGGAAGCCGATCCTGCTGGGCATCTGTGTGCTGCCCGTCGCGGTCGGCGGCTACTACCTGGTCACCACCTTCGCGACGGCGTACGCGACCGACCCGGCCGTCGGCGTCTCCGAATCGCTCGTGCTCAACGCGCTCACCATCGCCGCGTTCGTCGAACTGGTCGTCAGCTTCGGCGCGGCCTGGCTCGGCGATCGCTTCGGCCGCGTGCGGGTGGTCGTGATCGGCCTGATCGGTGTCGCCGTCCTCGCGGCTCCGCAGTTCCTGGTGCTCTCGACCAAGAACGCGGCGCTGATCATCGCGGCGTTCGTGGCGATGCGCCTCGCGATGACGGCGACCTACAGCCCGATCGCCGCCGTCCTGTCGCAGATGTTCCGTCCGCGGGCGCGCTACACCAGCATCTCGCTGTCGTACCAGCTGGCGGGCGCGCTCTTCGGCGGCCTTTCGCCGTTGGTGTCGACGCTGCTGTTCCAGGCGACCGGCAGTATCTGGCCGGCGATCGGCCTGCTGATCGGCATGTGCGTGCTGAGCATCGTCTGTGTGCTGGCCGCGCCGCAGCACACCGACGAGGTCTAGCCGGTCGCGCCGATACAGCCCGATGTCCCCAATGTCGCATCAGGGACACTGAGTGTCTCCAATGCGACATTGGGAACTGACCGGTTCCCGATCCACCGCACACCGACTCCGTCTAGCGGATACGCAACCGTCGCATGAGTTTCAGCCCGGACAGCATCCCCTCGACGTACTTCTCGTAGGTCTGGCCGCCGCGGGGACCCATGACCTGCTTCTTGAGCACCGCCACGTTCTTGACGTCGGTGTACTTGAGCAGGCCCTGGTCCCCGTGGCGGGCCCCCACGCCCGAATTCTTGACACCGCCGGACGGCGTCCCCTTCGAGGCGTACGCGGTGGCCAGGATGTCGTTGATGTTGACGTTGCCGGACTCGATCCGCGCGGCCACGGCACGCGCGGCGCCGACGTCGGTGCCCCACACCGAGGCGTTGAGGCCGTACTCGGTGTCGTTGGCGAGTGCGACGGCCTCGTCGACCGTGCGGTACTTGTGCAGTGCGACAACGGGTCCGAACGTTTCGGTGACGCCGCAGAGCATGTCCTTCGTGACACCTTCGAGGATCGTCGGTTCGAAGAACGCCGGGCCGAGGTCGGGCCGCGGCTTTCCTCCACAAAGGACGGTCGCACCCTTTGCCACGGCGTCGTCCACATGGGACTTGACCCGGCTCATGTGGTCGATGGAGACGAGCGAGCCCATGTCCGGCCCGAAGTCGTAGGCGGCGCGGACGTCGAGTGCCTTGGTCTTGGCCACGTACGCGTTCTTGAACTCGTCATAACGGGACTCGGGCAGGTAGATCCGCTCGATGTGCATGCAGATCTGCCCGGTGTTGCCGAAAGCGCCGAAGATCGCGCCCTGCACGGTCTCGGCGAGGTCGGCGTCTTCGAGCACGATCATCGGGTTCTTGCCGCCGAGTTCGAGGCAGCAGCCGATGAGGTTGCGGCCCGCCCGTTCGCCGATCACGCGGCCGGTCGCGGTGGAACCGGTGAACATCACGTAGTTCGCCTGATCGATGAGCGTCGGGCCGACGTCCGGGCCCTCGCCGCACACGACCTGGAACAACCCCTTCGGCAAACCCGCGTTCTCCAGCAGCTCGACGCCGTAGAGCGGGGAGAGCGCGGTCTTGTTGTCGGGTTTCAGCACCACCGCGTTGCCGGCCATCAGCGCCGGAATGGCGTCGGAAATGCCGGTGGCGAAGGGGAAGTTCCACGGCGCGATGATCCCGACCACGCCCTTGGGCTGCCGGATCTCGGTGGACGTCGTCAGGAACGGGACCGGCCCGCCCCGTTTGGTCGGTGCCAGCAGTTTGGCGGCCCGCGTGAGGTAATGGCTCATCACCATCGCCGGGTCGCAGGTCTCCTCGATCGCCATCCGCCGGTTCTTGCCGCTCTCGACCTGGATGAGGTCGGTGACGGCCGGCGCGTTGTCGACGAAGAGCGTGTGCGCCCGTTTGAACACCTCCAGCCGCTGCTTGAGCGGTGTGGCGGCCCACTTCTCCTGCGCGGCGCGCGCGGTGGTGAACGCCTGCTCGATGTCGGCGGGGGTCGACTGGGGCAGCTCGACGAGCACGTCACCGGTGTAGACCTCGGTGAGCTTCCAGGTCGTGCCGGACGAGCCCGGCACGCGAGCGACGAGCCGTCGGAGGAACGCGTCGGTCACCGACGCCGGTCGGGTGAGCGCGAGCGGTGTGACGGTCATGGTCCTCTTTCCGTCAGTTGTCCGAGAGGACGAGCTGCGCGCCCATCTCGCCGATCATGATGGCGGGCGCGTTGGTGTTGCCGCCGGTGATCGACGGCATGATCGAGGCGTCGCAGACCCGCAGGCCGTCGACCCCGCGCACCTTCAGGTCCGGCGTGACGACCGCGAGCTCGTCGACGCCCATCCGGCAGGTGCCGACGCCGTGGTAGACCGATGTCGCGCGGTTCAGGATCGCGTCGCGCAGCTCCTGGCCCCGCAGCGACTCGCCCGGATGGAGTTCTTCCTTGATCGAGCCGTTGAAGGCCCCCGACGCGAAGATCTCGCGCACCATCTCCGAGCCCTCGCCGAGCAGCTCGAGATCGGCCGGGTCGGACAGGTACTGCGGGTCGATGAGCGGCGCCGCCGTGGGATCGGCCGAAGCGAGGCGCAGCGTGCCGCGGCTCTTCGGGTAGATCAGCGTGGTCAGCACGGTGAGCGCGGGCCGTTTGTCGACGTCGTGGCGGATCGGCGCGTCCTGGTTGGGCGTCACGTACGCCCACGGCAGGAGGTGCAGCTGGAGATCGGGCACCTCGGTGGCCTGGGAGGTCTTGAGGAAGGCGACCGCCTCGAAGACCGAGTTCGCCAGGAACGTCGTCCCGGGCCGCAGAAGTTCGCTGACGAGGCCGCGCGCGAAGTACGGCGGCGTGCCCCGGTTCTTGCTCGACGACGCGCGGAACGTCAGGGCGTGGAACATGTGGTCGTGCAGGTTGTCGCCGACCGGCAGGTCCGCGACGACGTCGATGCCGTGCTCCTTCAGGTGTTCGGCGTGGCCGATCCCGGACAGCATCAGCAGGTGCGCGGACCCGACGAAGCCCGCCGAGAGGATCACTTCCTCGCCCGCGCGGATGATTCGCTGTCCCCCGTTCGCGTCGACGACCTCGACGCCGGCGGCCCGGCCGTTCTCGATGACCACCTTCTTCGCCAGCACGCCGGACTGGACCTGCAGCGTGGCGGGCGCGAGATGGTGGATGTAGCCGCGAGAGGCGCTGTACCGAAGGCCGTCGGCGGCGTTCTGCTGCATCCGGCTGACGCCCTCTTGGGACTCGGCGTTGTAGTCGTCGAGGATCTCGCAGCCGATCGCGTCGGCGGTCGCCTGGAGGAACTGGAGCGTGCCCTCCTGCGGGGTCTTGTTGCGGGTGACCCGGATCGGCCCGCCCGCGCCCCGGAACTCGGTCTCCCCGTCTTCGAAGTCCTCCATCCGCTTGTACGCGGCGTTGACGCTGTCTGCGTCCCAGCCCTTGTTGCCCTCGGCGGCCCACGAGTCGAAGTTGGCGCGGTTGCCGCGGACGTAGACCATGCCGTTGATGGAGCTGGAACCGCCGACCACCTTGCCGCGCGGCACCGGCATCCGGCGATCGAGAACGTGTTTCTGCGGCACCGAGTAGTAGCCCCAGTCGAACGGTTTCTTGAGCTGGGGCACCGCGTGCATCGGGCCGACCAGCCCCGGCTTCCTGACGAGCAGCTTGTCGTCGCTCTTGCCCGCCTCGAGCACGATCACGCTGGCACCGGCCTCCGCCAGCCTGCCGGCGATCGCGGCGCCCGAGCTGCCCGATCCGACGACCACGTAGTCGGCCTCGTCGCCGCGCGCAGCCCTGTTCGCCATGTCCGCTCCTCGGTCCGCCCACCGTGCAGAACTATAACCTGTTCTAGTTCTGTCACCGTATAGCGAGACCGGCCGGTTCCGCAACGGGCGGTCGCTCCCCGGCCGGCCTTCGAGACCTCAGCGCAGCGGTTCGAGCACCTTCGCCAGCGGCTCCAGCACGGCGGGGGTGTGCGGCGGCGGCAGGTAGATGATCGCCAGGTCGAGGCCCGCTTCACCGAGGGCTTCGGCGTCCGCGGCGACCTTGGCGTAGTCGCCGTCGGTGCCGAGGCGGACGTGCGAGGACAAGGTGATCTCCTTCGGATCCCGGCCGATGTCCGCGCAGTGCCGGTGCAGCACCTCGCGCTTGTGCGCGAACTCCTCCGGCGTGCCGCCGACGAAGTTCCAGTGCTGGGCGTACTTCGCGGCCGTGCGCAGGGTCCGCTTCTCGCCGCTGCCGCCGATGCAGATCGGCGGATGCGGCTTCTGCACGCCCTTCGGTTCACAGCGGGCGTCGGTCAGCTGGTAGTGCTCGCCCTGGAACGTGGTGGTCTCCTGGGTCAGCAGTCCGACGAGGATCTCGCAGGCCTCCTCGAACCGGTCACTGCGTTCCTTGATGGTGCCGAGTTCCATGCCGTACGCGCCGGATTCCTCCTCGTTCCAGCCCGCGCCGACGCCGATCTCCAGGCGGCCGCCGGAGACGATGTCCAGTGTCGCGGCCATGTTCGCGAGAAGCGCGGGGTGGCGGTAGTGGATCCCGCTGACCAGCGTGCCCAGCCGGAGCCGTTTCGTGGCCTGCGCGAGCGCGGTGAGCGTCACCCACCCTTCCAGGCACGGACCGGTCGAATCCGAGAAAATGGGATAGAAGTGATCGAAGGTCCAGCCGGATTCGAAGAGTTCGATCTCGTCGGCGGCCTGCCAGACGGCGAGCATGTCGGACCAGACGGTGTCCTGCGGCGAAGTCTTGATGGCGAATCGCATGATCTCGAGCGTAAACCTGGAGTTCCTCCAGTCGCTCCCGGAATTCAGCGGGCGATGCCCCGGCGAAGGTAGTCGTCGGCGTCCACTCCGGACTCGACGAGCAAGGCCCGCGTGTGTTCGCCCAGCGCCGGAACGTCGCCCATGCACGCCTCGAAATCGTCGAACGTCACCGGTGGCAGCAAAGCGTCGATCCGGGCGAATTCGGTGCCGACCTCGCGCCAGCGATCACGGGCCCGCAGCTGGGGATGCTCGGCGACCTGGGCGACGTCCTTGAGCTGGGCGGCGGGAACCCCGGCCGCGGCGAGCCGTTCGTCGAGTTCGCTGGTGGACCACAGCGATGTCCTCGCGGCGACGGCGGCGTCGCACTCGGCACGGTGGGCCACGCGCTGCACGTTCGTGGTGAAGCGCGGGTCGTCGGCGAGTTCGGGCGCGTCGAGGACATCGGTGGCGAGGGTGCGCCAGCCGGTGTCGTTCTGGACGCCGATCAGCATCTGGCCGTCGCGTGTGGGAAAAGCGTCGTAGGGCGCGATCGAACTGTGGCTCAGGCCCATCCGTTCGGGCTCGGTTCCGGCGTACATCCGGGTGTTGAGCGCGTAGCCCATCCATTCGACGGTGGCCTCCAGCATGGAGACCTCGATCGTCGCGCCCTCGCCGGTCCGCCAGCGGCGCAGCAACGCCGCCAAAACCGCCTGCGCGCAATACATCCCCGACGCGATGTCCGCGGTCGGAATCCCGGTCTTCGCCGGCGCGTCCGGGGTGCCGGTGATCGCGATGAGCCCGGCCTCGGCCTGGATCAGCATGTCGTAGGCCTTGCGCTGCTCCATCGGCCCACCCGAGCCGAATCCGGACAGGTTCACCACGACCAGCTCCGGGTGCGCCGCGCGCAGGTCACCGAAACCGAGCCGCTCCGCCGCGCCTGGCGCGAGGTTCTGGACGAACACGTCGGCCTTCGAGACCAGCCGCCGGACGACGTCACGGCCTTCGGCGGTCTTGAGGTCGACGGCGAGAGACTCCTTGCCCCGGTTGAGCCACACGAAATGCGCGCCGCTCCCGTGCACGGCGTGATCGTAGGCGCGCGCGAAATCCCCGCCGTCGACGCGTTCGACCTTGATCACGCGCGCGCCGAGATCGGCGAGATTGCGGGTGGCCAGCGGAGCGGCGACGGCCTGCTCGACGGCGACGACCGTGACCCCTTCGAGCGGCCGGGTCATGCTTTCTTCTTCTCGGCCCGCACCAGGCCACCGCCGATGATCAGCCGCTGGATTTCGCTCGTGCCCTCGTACAGCCGCATCAACCGGACGTCACGGTAGATGCGTTCGACCGCGACCTCGCGCATGTACCCGCTGCCTCCGTGGACTTGCACCGCGAGGTCGGCGACCTTCCCGGCCATTTCGGTGCAGAACAGCTTCGCCGCCGACGGCGCGATCCGCCGGTCCTCTCCCGTCACGTACAGCCGCGC
Source organism: Amycolatopsis sp. TNS106 (assembly GCF_019330265.1). NCBI lineage: Bacteria > Bacillati > Actinomycetota > Actinomycetes > Pseudonocardiales > Pseudonocardiaceae > Amycolatopsis > Amycolatopsis sp. TNS106. Next base: position 2,863,332 of record NZ_CP024972.1, read on the forward strand.
GGCATCACGAGCGAGCGCCCGGCCGGCGAGCACACCGGTCTGCTGATCCGCGAGCATCGCCTGCACCAGCTGGAAATCCCCGATCGGCGCCCCGCCCTGGGTCGCCGTCGCGGCATACGAGACCGACTCGTCGAGCGCGCGCTGCGCCGTCCCGACCGCGAGACCCGCCAGGTGGATCCGGCCGCGCGCCAGCGACGTCATCGCCGCCTTGTACCCGACCTCCCCGTCTCCGCCGACCAGCGCCTCCGGCCCGACGCGGACCTGCGAGAACGTCACGTCCGCGGTACGCGAACCCTCCTGCCCCATCTTGGCGTCCTTCGCCCCGACCGTGATGCCGGGCGCGTCGGCAGGCACCAGGAACACCGCGATACCGGTGTCGATACGCGCGAAGACCACGAACAGCCCGGCCTCGGTGGCGTTGGTGATGAACTGCTTGCCGCCGTCGATCACCCAGCCGTCGCCGTCCGGCTTCGCGCTGGTCCGCAGGCCGGCCGGATTGGATCCGGCACCCGGCTCGGTGAGCGCGAACGACGCGACGACCTCACCTGACGCGATACCCGGCAACCACCGCGCCCGCTGTTCGTCCGTGCCGAACCCGACCAGTACCTGTCCGGCGATCCCGTTGTTCGTCCCGAACATCGACCGCAACGCCAACGACGTGTAACCCAGCGTCATCGCCACCTCGACGTCCTGCACCGGATCGAGGCCGAGCCCACCCCACTCCTGTGGTATCGCGTACCCGAACAACCCCATCTCCGCGGCCTGTGCCCGCAGGTCGGCCGGGATGGCGTCCGTGCTCATGATCTCCAGCTCACGAGGCATCACGCGGGTGCGGACGAAGTCGTCGATCTGCGCGAGAACGTCCGCGAACACGTCCTCTGGGACGTCGGGGTTGCCGGTGTACATGTCCTCACTATCGATCACCGGCCGGACTTCGGTCCACCTGCCGGAGTGGATCCGGCCGCGAGACCTATCGGAAATGTCGATCTTCGTCCTAACGTCGTTCCCATGCGTACACGTACCGCTTTCCTCGCCATGGCCTCCGCCGTCACCCTGTGCTTCACGATCCCCGCGACCGCGTCCGCGGCCGAAGGCGAATTCACCTACCGCTACTACGACGAAGACGAAGAGATCCAGGTCGGCACGCTGGTCGATCCGCCCAGCGGCGAATGCATAGAGATACCCGAAATAGCCGACTGGGACGTCGACGCGTTCCGTCCGCGCAACGACACCGACTCGACCGCGGTGGTGTTCTTGGACGACGATTGCGCGAGCGATTCCTATTTCTCGCTCCGCCCCAACGGCGGCCGCGGTTCGGACAGACTTCTCCTCCGCTCGGTCATCTTCAGTTAGGCCGAGCGGACCTCGACACCGCATCCCCCGGCGGCGAAGGATGAGGCACGGGGGTGGTCGTGATGGCCCGACGTGGTCTCGTTCTCCTGGCCCTGTTCACGATCTTTCTGGCGCTGCTGGTTCCCCGCGCCGCGGCCGCCGAGCCGGTCACCAGGTACGAGGGCGAACTCGAAGGCGCGCGCTATCTGGTGCTGGTTCCGGAAAACTGGAACGGCACGCTCATGCTGTGGAGTCACGGGATGTACTCCCTGGCCTATCCGGAGCCAGAGCGGATCGCGCTGACCTCACAGCCCACCACGGAGTCGTATCTGCTGGAGCAGGGCTACGCGCTGGCCGCGTCCCAGTACCGGACCGTGCGCGGCTGGTCGATCGAGGAGGCGCTGACCGACCAGATCCGGTTGCACGACTGGTTCTCCCGCACGGTCGGCCCACCGCGGCGGACCATCGCGACGGGCGAATCGGTGGGAGCGATCACCGCGACCCTGCTCGCCGAGCGGAACCCGCGGCGGTTCGCCGGTTTGATGACCTTCTGCGGCAACCTCGCCGGCGGGGCCGCGCACTGGAACTCCGGTCTCGATCTCGGGTTCGCACTGAACACGCTGCTCGACGCACGGCTGGACCTGGTGCGGATCGCCGATGCCGCGGCCAACGCGGGCCGGTTCACCGACGTGGTACGGGCCGCCACCGCGAACCCGCAAGGCCGGGCCCGGCTCGCACTGGCGAACGCGCTGGCCGAAATCCCCGGCTGGTTCGACGCCACCCGGCCCCGGCCGCGGTCCGTCGCCGATCAGGTTTTCTGGCAGGGCGTCTGGGATCGCTTCTACCGCGTCAGCGCTTTCGGCGTGGACCGGGTCGCGCTGGAACAGCGCGCGGGCGGCAACCCGAGCTGGAACGTGGGCGTCGACTACCGGCGGATCCTCGCGAAGGCAGGCGAGCGGCCGCTGGTGGAACGGGCCTATGCGGAGGCGGGCCTCGATCTCGCCGCCGACCTCGAAAAGCTGGCGAAAGCGCCGCGAGTCACGCCCGATCCGGCCGCGGCAGGCTATCTGGCGCGGTTCGGGCTGCCGCTGGGACGCACACCGGTCCCGGTGCTGACCATGCACACCGTCGCGGACGGCACCGCGCCGGCGGCGCACGAACGCGCCTACGCCGAACGAGTCGGGCCGGGCGGCGATCTCCGTCAGCTGTTCGTGAATCGCGCCGGCCACTGCGTGTTCACCGCGTCCGAGGAGATCACCGCCCTGCGCACGCTGGAGCGGCGGCTGGACGCCGGGCAGTGGCCGTCCAGCGGGCCTGCCGCGTTGAACGCCGAAGCGGGCAAGCTCGCGCCCGAGCACCAGACGATCTTCGATGCCGTCGGAGAAGCGCGGGTGACGACAACTCCGGCGTTCGCGCGGCACTCCCCTCCCCCGTATCCGAGGGTCCAGCCGTTCTAAGCGCCGGTGAGGATCGTCAGCCCGTAGGCCGACAGCACGCGGTTGACCGGGACGAAGTAGGTGGTGCCGCCGCTGGAGCAGTTCCCGCTGCCGCCGACCAGCACTCCCTGCGCCTGCGTCCCGCTGACGAACGGTCCGCCGTTGTCCCCCGGCTCGGCGCACACGGAGGTCCGGGTCAACCCGGTCAGCGTTCCTTCCGGGAAGGTGATCGACACGTTCTTCGCCTGGATGGTGCCGCAGTGCCAGCCGGTGGTCGCGCCGTATCGGCACACCGACGCGCCGACCGGGGCCTCGACCGAACCGGTGATGGTCACACGGCTGCCGGTGGGCGGGATCGAGCCCACCAGCCGCCAGTCGGTCGTATTGGTCACGCGGATGACGATCACGCCGGTCGGCGGGGCTTGCGTGCCGACGACCACCCCGACCACCCGGCCCGCGCTGCGGATGGTGTCGCCGGGCCTGCCGCAGGCGGAACTCGCGATCAGGTAGCCGGTCTTGCCCTGCACGGCGGCGAACCCGGCCGTACACCGCGTCGCGGCGCTGCTCTGCAACACGCTCCCGCCGCCGAGCGGGGCGGGAGCGCTCGCTTGCGCGGTCGACGGCGAGGCCAGACCGAGGGCCAGGACCAGGCAGGAAAGGGATCGGGGCAGTCTCACGGGACCCTCCGATGGCCGGGGATGCCCCGATCGTAACGAGCGAGGCGCCCCGGCCCATCCGCCGAACCGCGCATTCTCAGCGCCAGCCGAGCTCCGGCGCGACGTGCTCGAGGATGCTCTCCAGCACGTGCGCGTTGTACTCGACGCCGAGCTGGTTCGGGATGGTCAGCAACAAGGTGTCCGCGGCCTGGATCGCCTCGTCCTCCTTGAGCGCCCGCACCAGCTCGTCCGGCTCGGCGGCGTACGACCGGCCGAAGATCGCCCTGGTCGTCTCGTCGATCATGCCGACCTGGTCCCGAGAGTCCCGATCGCGGGCGAAATAGGCGCGGTCCAGGTCGTTGGTCAACGCGAAGATGCTGCGGCTGACCGACACCCGCGGCTCGCGCGAGTGGCCTGCCTTCTTCCAGGCTTCGCGGTAGGCCTCGATCTGCTTGCGCTGCTGGACGTGCAGCGGCTCCCCCGTCTCGTCGTCCTTGAGCGTGGAACTCTGCAGATTCATGCCCTGCTCCGCCGCCCACACCGCGGTCGCGTTCGAACTGGACCCCCACCAGATCCGCTCGCGCAGCCCCTCGGAGAAGGGCTCCAGCCGCAACAGCCCCGGCGGGTTGGCGAACATCGGCCGCGGATTCGGCTGCGCGAACCCCTCGCCGTCAAGCAGCTTGAGGAAGACCTCGATGCGCTGCCGGGCCATGTCCGCGACGGTCTGCCCCTCCGCCGGGCCGTAACCGAAGTAACGCCAGCCGTCGATCACCTGCTCCGGGGATCCCCGGCTCACTCCGAGCTGGAGCCTGCCCCTCGAAATGAGGTCGGCGGCGCCCGCCTCCTCCGCCATGTACATCGGGTTCTCGTAGCGCATGTCGATCACGCCGGTACCGATCTCGATCTTCGACGTGCGCGCCCCGATCGCCGACAGCAACGGGAACGGACTGCCCGCCTGCCTCGCGAAGTGGTGCACACGGAAGTACGCGCCGTCCACGCCGAGCTCCTCGGCCGCGACGGCCAAGTCGATCGACTGATGCAGGAAGTCGGCGGCGGACCGCGTCTCGGAGTACGCGCTCGCCGACCAGTGGCCGAAGGACAGGAAACCAATCTTCTTCACGCCCGTGTAAGCGCTCGGTGACCGGGTTTGATTCCCGGCCACCCTCCCCGACTGGTCACTTTCGGCAACCCATCGTCACTCTTCGCACTTTCTGATCCCGACCTGGGAACATGCGGCCCCATGGGGGTGCGGAAGTTGTCAGAGGGTAACCGATCATCGTCTCAATGTAGGTCTGCGTGACGATACGGACCCCCCTGATTGAGGCCTCCGATGCGACGTATACTCTTCTCACATCAGCAAGTCCGAGTGGCGGAATGGCAGACGCGCTAGCTTGAGGTGCTAGTGTCCTTAACGGACGTGGGGGTTCAAGTCCCCCCTCGGACACCGATTTAGGTGAGATCTCACCACTTGCGAGAACCTTCACTCAACACTACCGAGTGAAGGTTTCTTCTTTTTCAGGGATCTGTGAATGTCGCCGGGGGTGGGACGACAGGCCGCCCGGCGGATGCGGATCACCTCAGGCACCGGAGGCGCTGTGGGAGTTCTCGCTCCCTGGCGCGGCTCGAACAAGTACGCCATGCCCAAAAGGCCTGTTAAGCTGCGGGTCTCCGCGACGACAGCGATCAAGCGGCACTGCCGCAAAACCCGGTGACCGCTATACCCACCACGAACGAAAGCAACATCGTTCCCATCGTCGCGCGAACCGGCGCTACAGTGCAGTTGCACCACCCTCGATACCCTCAGCGCCGCCTACGCTTCGCACCGCCACGGGCGAGACTTCGCACTCCAATTCGGCACTGACCACAGCACCTCAGCCATCTGGCCGCTCATCTTCGACGGCCTCCTCATGATTGCCACCGTCGAGCTCTGGGAACCCGCCGACGCTGACCGAACACGAGACCGCATGGCTAGCGTTCATCTTCGAAATCTCGCGTCTAGCTGTTCCACCGTGGTGAGATTGAGGTCGATCATTGTCTTGAACACGCCTTCGACCCCGACCATATCGTGGAGGCGTTCGCCTCAGCCCGCCGTCACGGCGAGGGCCACGCGAAGGTCGAGTCAGGCTGACGCGAGGACCACGTCCTACGTCGCTTTAGCCCGGGATGGGCGAGATCAGCACGGGGAGCGCGCTGCGAGCCGATTCCCGAGAGCGCACCCGGATGTCGTCGTGAATCTGCTGCGCGACTCCCGGCGGCAGTTCATCGGTCAGCAAGGCGGCGAGATGGGGCCGCAGCCGCTCAAACCCTTCCTGGGCGGCCGCGGCGACCAGGATCCGCGCGAACGTCGGAGGCAGCGTCTTGGCCTCTCCCACCAAGTCCCGCTGCAGGTCGAGCGGAGCAGAACCGAAAATTCTGCGAAGTGGCGAACGAAGTCTGTTCGCGAGGGCATTCTCCTGTTTGGCCGACAGCTGTTCTCTGGCGGCTTCAGCGACGCGCGACAGTATCTCGACGGCCCTTTCCGGTGCGCCCTGACGAGTGAACCAGGTGATCAGGTCGCCGAGTATCGCGAAACTTTCGACATCGGCCGGTGCTGCCGACGCGATCGCCAGCACCTCGCCGGTGTCGAACTTGTCCGGACGCCCGTGTCGGCAAACCAGCCTGAGCCAGGCTCCGCGGGCGATTATGGCGACGTGGTCGGCTTGCGCCGTCCCCGGTGACACGATCGCGTTCGACACCGTGTCCAGGACGAACTTGTCACGCAGCATCCCGTCGACGACGTCGAACTTCAGTTTGTCGTCCAAAGCGGCATCGACGGCCAGTTCGAGCACGTTCCCGCGGGCGGCCGGTACAGGGGTCTCCAGGAACCGTGCGGTGAGAACGTGGTATTCCGGCGCCTCGACCGCACCGGCTCGGTAAAGCCGTCGCCAGAGGCTCGTCGCCTCCTTTTGGCTTGTTCCTTTGCCTGCGAACATCGATTCGATCAGTTCTTCGAGTGCGGCCGAGTGTTCGCGAAGGCGCGCCCGAAGCCCGCCGTCGACCTCGTTCACCACCTCTGCCAAGGGCTGCGCGGACTGCCGTCGAACCGAGAGCTCGACGAGCAGTGCCAGCAGATCCGGCCGGCGGTCCAGCTGTGGGACGAGGTCGTAGCAGACATTCCGTTGCCCGATCGGAGAAAGTACACCCGCGTCGGCTTTCACCTGTTCGAGTGCCGCTAACGCGATGGGGTGTCCCCCGACCGCGGCGAGGATCAGTAAGACCGCCAAGCGGTCGTCGTCGAGCCAGCTTGCCACCTGGCGGGCCACCGGGACGTCCGGGAAGAGAGCTGTCAGCTGTCGGGGTTCGAGGCCAGCCTCCCGCAGTGCCTCTCTCGCCGCGTGCGCCAGCCGTGGCGGCCCCTCCGCCGGGTTGTTCCCCGGTGCCGGCAGGCCGACGAGCAACCTGGTGATCTCGGGCACGACGGTGATCGCGCCGGTTTCACCTCTCGTCGCTCTCTGCAACAGGGGCAGGAAAAGCCAGTTGAGCGCGAACGGCGCCGCGCCGCGAAGACGGCACAACCGAGCCACCGTCCGTGTCGCCTGCGCGGCACTAAGGGCCTCTGTCGCGATCAGTTCGGCGATCGCCCGAAGCTGCGCGTTGCCGAGTACATCCCGGCGGTCGTTCTCCAGGCACGCGCAGACCCCCTCCAAGGTCCGCGACCACCACTGCTCCTCATCCGGACCGTTGGCATCGAGCCTGCTCCGCCACTCAAGTGCCTGTATCAGCCCAAGAGCACGTCGCATCTCTGAAGCCGAGGCATCATGCTTCTTTTGCGCCTCCAGGATTCGCTCTCTGAGGGCCGCAGCGGCCTCGGCTGAACCCAAGACCGGCCAGTACTCAGCGATGAGTTCGACGATCCGGCAAGGCACGGCACGGTGCTTCTTGTCATAGATCATGCCGTCGAACAAAGCGAACAGCTGTTCTCGTGCCCATTCCGGGTCGGCTGCCGCGGACGCCACCAGCGCACGGGCGACGAGCATCACCATCCCCGCGGGATCGTTCGCCCAGGACAAGGCGGTCTCGACACATTCGAATCCTCGCAAGGTCGTGATCACGACGTTCGGGTTGCGCGCGCCCAAGCGTTCCAGCGCTTCGAGGACGGACTTACGCACGGACTTGTCCCGTTTCCAGACTCTCTCCAGCATCGCGACCTGGAGGCGTGGGTCTGCTTTGGCCACCGTCGGCACGGTCTGCGCGTAACGCCTGAGTGCGGCGGTATCAGCCAGGTCGATGAGCCTTCCGGTGATCTCCTCCAAGGTGGGCCGGTGCGCGAGGACCCCGAGCGCGATGCGCTGGAACAGCGGAAGTCCTGCTTCCGCCATGCCGATCAGGATTTCGATCGCGCCGTCGGCGCAGAGTGGGTCGTCGACCGCGAGGACCAGTGCCTGTTCGGCGACAGCGCCGACGACCAGATCGTCCGGATGCTCCTGAAGGTGCTCGACAAGGAACGACAGCCCGCGTTCTCCGTCCCTGGCCACTAACCCTCTTGACGCCGCGTATTCGAACATCGTTTGATGGAAGAACCGGAGGTCTTCGCCGGAGCGGGCCAGCACCCCGCGATGCGCGAGCGTCGTAATGTCCATCCGCACGGCCATCTGATCGGGGTCGCGGCGATCGGCTCGCCCCGCCGCCACTGCCGCGGCGGACCGCACCAAGGACCGCTCACCTAGCTTGAGCCGACCGGCCGCGAGTAGCGCGATCCCGGTGTTCTCGGTCGTCTGGGAGAGATCACCCGCCTCCGTGATCGCGAGTTCGCCGCGTCTGTCCGTGCGGACCCGTCTGTCCCAGTACATCTCGTACAAACTCGACACGTCGTGTTCCAAGCCGGGGAATTGCGGTGCGTAGAGCTCGAACAGCAACCGCAGGTTCAAGGGATTCACCACGACTTCGCGCACTGCCAGGCCGCGCGCGGCGGCACCGACGACGTTCTCGACCTTTTCCCTTAGAGTGTCCGCCGGTGCGGAGGTACAGAACACCGCCGCGTGCGCGGAAACCGCCGCAGTCAGTTCCTTGTCGTCGTACGGCCCGAGAACGATGCCCTCGAAGGCCCCCTTGGGCAGGGTCCGGGCTTCCTCCGGGCGGGTCGTGAGGACCAGCTTGGCATCCACGCCGACCGCCGCGTCACAAAGATCGAGAACGTTCTGCCTGCTGTGCTCGTCGTGCAGCAGCAGATCCACCGTGTCGACGAGGAACACCGGAGTGTGACCACGGGTGTGGGCCAGTTCCGCGGCCCGGGTAAGTGACTCGATCGACACGCGAGGCTCCGATCCCGCGCCGGACGACAACCACGAGGAGTCGAAGAGGTAGGCGTCGAAGTCGGGGTCGGAAACGAGGTCTTCGTGCAACGCCCACAGCAGGCTGCTCTTCCCTTCGCCCGCTATTCCCTGCACGAGCACAGGTTTGTCGGAGGTCCTGAGCTTCGCGAGAACCTGCGCTTGGGCAGTCCTGGGCACATAGAGCCCGGTGCTGAGAAGGCCGCGTTCTCCGTCCAGGGCTTGGCTGGCGGCCACGTCGAGTTCGGCGGCCAACCGATCGGAGAGCCGACGCAGGCTCTGGGCGGTTTGCAGGCCGACGACGGAAGCGAGCTCCCCGGTCGTCTTCAGGCTGGACCTCGCCTGTGTGGCTCTCGGATCGTCGAGTTCGTCGAAGATCTCTAGTGCTTCGAGATACTTCTCCTGTGCTTCGCCGACTTCGCCCTCTTCCGTCAGGACGTCGCCCAGTCCTTGCAAGGTTAAGGCGAGCCCGTACCGGTCGATTACCCGGCGCACGGTTTCCGCTCGGCGGAACGCCTCGATGGCTTCCGCTCGCTTTCCTGACTTCGCGAGCACCGCCGCCATGTTGTTGACCGCCCAGGCGTGACCGTGGTCATCGCCGAGTTCATGGAACAGTGCGGTGGCCCGCCGGGCACAGCTCAACGCCGTCGGGAGGTCGTCAAGAGAAAGGTGGATACCGCTCAGGAGATTGGCGGCTCTGGCTTCGCCATGCTCGTGGCCTGCCGACCCGAACAACTCGATCGAGGTGGTCGCCGTCCGAAGAGCCGGTTCCAACTCCCCCTTCTCCCGGTACGCCTGCGCGAGGTGTAACTGAGCCTGGGCTTCACCCAGGCGGTTGCCCACCTCTTGGAAGGCGGCGAGTGCTCTGTTGAAGCAGCGGAAGGAGTCTTCGAGCCGCGATTGCTCCCGGTATGCGACACCGAGACCGTCACACAACCATGCCTCCGCTTCGACTGCGCCAGACGAGTGCGCGGCCGCCAATCCCGTCTCCTGGATCTGGATCCAGAGTGCCCACGGCTTGCGGCTGAAGAAGTACGCCGACGGCGCGAGCGCCAGCCGCCACGCGACCTCTCGTTCCTCTTCGTTCCATGCGGCCTCCGTCGCGGCCGCCAGGTTCACGAGCTCGTGCTCGAACCAGACGGCCGCTTCGGCGGGATCTTCGTGCCCTGCCGCAGAAGGAACCGGATCCTGCATCCGCAGAAGCCAGTGGTCGAGTGCCCGATCCTGCTCTTCCGCGGTTTCAGCGAACCAAACGAGCAAGCGAGCCAGCGCGACTTGCCGGTTCTCGGCTGGTTCGGCTTGCGCGCGTTCGACGGCGTACGCTCGCAGAGGATCGTTGAATCGATAGCGCCTGCGGCCCACCTTCTCCAGAAGGTGGGCGTCGGCGAGCTTCCGCAGTCCTGCTCTGTCGCCGGTGAGGACTTCGGCGGCTTCCTGAGAAATTGTCGGGCCAGGGTAGCCACCCAGCAACCGGAAGGTTCTCTGGGCATCGGGCGGCAAAATGTCGTAAGAGACGGTGAAAGCCGCCTTGACCGAAACGGTGGCGTCGTCCGTGTCGCTCAGTGTCTCTAGCAGCTCGGACTCGAGCTCGGAAATGAAATCGGCCAGCTCATCGGTCGAGCAAGCGGCGGCTCGTGCGCCTGCGATGCACAACGCAAGCGGATGGTATCCACAGAGCCTGGCCAGTTCCGCCGCCGCGGCGCCGTCCATCTTTCCGCCGGCGGCCTTGCCGAGCAAGCTGACCGCATCGTCCGGCGGGATGGTGCCGAGCACCAGCACACGCGCCCCCTCACGGACCGTCAGACTCCGCAGCACCGATCGGCTCGTCACCAGCACCCCGCACGAAGCCGAACCCGGGACCAGGGGGCGCACCTGGTCCGCGTTGCGGGCGTTGTCGAGGACGACGAGGTATCTCCGGCCGTCCAAGCACGATCGGTACCGGCGGATCGCGCCGTCGAGATCGCGCGGCATCGACGACTCCTCGACGCCGAGATCCCGCAGCAGTCCGCGAAGGACCTCCGCGGGGTCTGCCGGCTGCCCCGCGGGCTCGAATCCACGGAGGTCGGTGTAGAGCACTCCGTCAGGGAACCGGTCGGCGACCAACCTCGCACAGTGCACGACGAGGGCGCTCTTGCCCATCCCCGCCCCACCGGTGACGAGGGCGATCTTCGGTGTCGCGTCATCGCCGGCCAGGATGGCATCGAGCTTGGCCAACTCTTCGGCTCGTCCGGTGAAACGCGGCGGCGCCGACGGAAGCTGTTGCGGACGTGGCGGCGCGACCCCGGCGGGACGAAAGGAGCCACCGAAGTCCTTGTGCTGCAGAGTCGCAGTCAAGGAGGGAAGGGGGACGAGCTCAGCGCCGGCAACAGGCTCGAAGAGACGAGGGTGACTATTCGGCTGCGTCCATTCGACTCCCAATGCGGTCGCGATGTTCTCGCACTCGATGGCAACGCTCTGCTCCGAAGACCCCAGCTCGGAAAGGAGAATCTTCACTTCACCAAGGAGGCTCTTTATCTTCGTCATCTGATGGGACGCCGGTTCCTTGCCCGCTCCGTCGACAGGAGCGCGGAACGAGCGCAATGCGTTCATCGACCCGTCGAGCTTGCGCCGCAATTCATCCTTCGATGTGAGGAAATATTGCTCCTCGCGGTAGTAGACGGTGACGGTCTGGCGTTCGTCGCTTACCACAATCACCGCCTTGCCGATCTCCTTGGCGAAACTCCACGAGGAAATATGCCTGGTGCCACCAGCACTTTCCACGGCCACCGGCTTTGGCTGCAAGACCGCCTGTTCCAGCAGGACGCGTTCGAGATCCGCAGACACGATCGTGGCGCCGTCGTTGTTCGAGGCGGTATCGATCTTCGCCGGGGTCAGCGGCATCCCGACTTGATGTCCTCCCCTGATGGGGAACGACTCGTCGTACCCCAGCACCACTATCGTTCCTTTCCCCCGAGCGCGAACGAGCTCGATACCGTCTCGCAACGGTGTTCCGAGGACCAGTGCGGCCTGAAGGTCGGCGGGAAGCCTCACGAAATCGGTCACCGCGTCTCCTCGTCACGCCGGTTCACAGGTCGGGCAGCCCGGGCGGGGCGGCCCCGCCTTAAGCCATCGGACTTGGCCGAGCCATGACACGTCGAACGGTGCCCTCCAGCCAGGGCGGGGCCGAAGTCCGACAACACCGTGGTCGGCTCGCAAAACCTGATCGCGAAGGCCCTCCGGCTCCAGGCGAATCCCTACGGCGACCTTCGCCGCGAGCTGGCCGAGCAAATGGAGATCGCCACCGACCGCGGTCATGGGGCGGTGCGTGGTCCCCGTACCGTACTCCGCGTCCAGCGTCGGTTCGGGCAGAATTCCGCCGTGCTCCGCGAGAGTGGCTCGCTGACAGGCCAGACATCCTCGACTTGCCCAGGGCATCAGCCGGATGATCTCACCTAGACCACCGTTCTCCAGTACGCACACCAGCACGGCGGGTACTCCGGCACGGCGCGCGAGGTGGCTGACGACCTGCCGCGGCTCCACACCGTCGGCGGCGCACAACACGATGTCCGTGTTGTCCAGCAGCTCACGAACGTGGTCGGCATTCTCCACGACGTCCAACGGCCACGCGTGCACCTCCGTGTCCGGTCTAACGCCTGCGAGATCCAGCCTTAAGGCCTCGACCTTCAGTCGACCGACATGTCGCTCGCTGCACACATGCCGCGGCAGGTTTCGCCAGCGGAGCCGATCAGGGTCGAGCAGGTCGAGCCTGCCCACGCCGTACGACGCCAGCGCGTGTGCCGCGGCCCCGCCGATACTGCCGGTTCCGACGACCAAGAACCTCAGCTTCGACGTCGCGTCGATCGGCCAGTGCGGAGCCAACGCCGGTGTTCCGGTGACGTCGGGCTGCACTTCGATGTCGATCGGTGCCGCTCCTTCGGCGCTGACCAGCCAAGCCGCGAACTCGGGGACAGAGAAGTCCCCGATCTCCAGGTCAGGGCCGGGCATCGCGTGCGTAATGGCCAAATAGGCACCGCCACCAGGCTGTTTGAAGCCTGTCTGAACCTGAGCCGCGAAATCCGCGACGGGGATGCAAGTGCCTTTGCGGCGCATGAAGAACCAACCGACATTGACCTGGGCCGACACGCGGTACCAGAACCCCGTCGGGTAGTCGTCACCTGAGCCGAGAAAGTGCCGGGGCGGGCCCACCGCGACCGGAAATCGGGCGTTGTCGCCACGGCCGACCGCCCGAACGCCTAGAACGCGATCGGCGGGCGCACGCCTGAGCGTCAACGGTCCCCAGCCCGTACCTTGTCGGATCGCCTCCGCAGCCTCGGTGCTCAGCAACAGCAGTTCACGCATGGGCGAGCTCGGCGATCGTGTCGTCGAGCACGGCATCGTCGACGATGCCGTTGATAGTCATAGCGTCGATGGCGCCGCAGGACATCAGTTCGTACTCGACGCGCCAGCCCGCCGCCTTGAGCAGCAGACCTACCGGCGATTCGCGGCCGGTCCACTGCGACGGCGACTGCATGAGACACAAGTTGCCGTCGCCCAGGACATGCCAGCGCTGATCGGTGCGGGCATCGAGCGGGGGTTTCGGATCCAGTGGTTCGAGCCGCGGTGCCGCCGCCGGATACGCATGCCCGTATCGCAGGTGGACCAGCAGCCCCATGCCCCCGGTCAGTTCGGCCAGCCCCGGGGGCGCCGACCGCTCGAAAGGCCACAGTGGCAGACGACCGAACCACCCTCCCGCACCGCTCTCTTCCCACTCCAGCCCGGAGAACCTCTCCGCGACCTCGGCCCGGTCACGCGCGAACCGGCGAGGCTCGCATTCCCACCAAGTCCGGGCCACTGATCACCCCTGCGGAACGTCGCGTACGGCGTAGCCCGACCCAATCAACGTGGCTCCGGTCTTCTTCGCCTTGGCGGGAGCGGGGAAATCCGCCCCCAGGATCGTCCGCCACAGCCTCTTGGCCTCGTCGAAATCATCGTTGTCTTCAGCGGTCATGGCCGCCGCCGCCAGCTCGCGGGCCTCTTCGCACGCGTCACGCAAGGCGTCGACGTCCAGGTCCGGCTGAATCGGCCCGCAATGACCCGCGGGATCCTCGATCGGCTCGTTGACCCGGAAGGCGGCGCTAGTGAAGAACGAGCTCAGCGCCGACGAACGCGTCGGGCCGGCCGGAAGGCACTCGAGCGCCAGCACTTCGATGACGAGGCTCTTGACCGGCTTGTCGGCCGAAACACCACGGCGCCACTGCTTGAGCACCCGGACGAGCGGTCGATAGTAGCTCCACGCCTGCTGCCGTTTCTCGACACGCTCGATCAGGTACTCCGGATCCGCGACGATCCAACAGGCGTGCCCCTTTCCGGGGATCAGCAGGGTGTCGTCGTCCTGTCGAAGCGCCGGCATCACATCGACCGTGAACCCATCCGGGTCGTCCGGGTCGTCGAGGAAGCACTTGACGGCGCGATCACGGGGGTCCGCCCGGCGAACCCACTCCTCCTCGCTGCCGCCCGGATCACCCAGTGCCGCCTTGACTCGATCATGGACGAGATCGAGAGCGGCTTCCGAGGAGTCGCCAGGCTGCCCCCAATCCGGGTACGCCTCCCGCGAGAATTCCACCACCAGGTCGACGTCATGGACCGGCTTGAGCTGGGTCGCTCGACGAAGCGAACCCGAACCCCACACGTCGTCCACGTCGGTGTCCCGCAAAGCGGCTTTGAACGCATCCCGCCGGTCCCGAGCAAGCTTCACTTGATCGGGATCAGCGTCGACCGTCTTCTGGTAGGCGTCGAACGCCCCTTCGATCCCCATTTGTTCCTCCGGACTCGCCCGACCTACTCGGACAGGAACAGTACCTCGCGCCCCCTACGATTTTCACCAGGGTGGAGCGGTACACACGTACCGTTGCTCTCGGCGATTCCGACCTTTCTTAGCGTGCACGTCGAAGTGGTTGACCCTGACGAGTTCGCTCCGAGATCGGATCATCCCATATTCAGGAGGCCGGTCGGAAATCAATTTTCCGTACTCTCGTTCAAACTCGTCTGAAATTGTCACGGCAATCCCCGACAAGCCGAAGCATCTGCTCCATCCCCGACACCTCGCCGCGCCTGCGGCGTGAAATCAGGGACGCAGGTTGAGGCAAGGCATGAACACCCAGCCCTCGTGGGGTATCGACTTGAACCCGATGTTCATCGGCAAGGTCCCTGCACCACAGTCTCCGACCTGGGTTCCCTCGCGATCGGACGACAGGGTCCGTAGACGGTCTGGCCGTCGTCGGTCATCATCGTTATCCCCGAGCCGCGGTCGAACCTCGGCTGCGGAGGACGGCGACCTGTCGGAACGCAAGTTCGTAGCTGCATTCACCTCGTGGCTGCTCGACGGACACGTCGGCGACAAGGCCCTGATGACGATGAACGTGGCCATGCCCACTACGAGAACCACGCAGAACGCGATGACGATCACCAGTTTTCGTTTCCGGACCCTGAGACGGAGGCTCCGCCCGGCACGGCGGTTGGGCAAGGTTCAAACTCTGGTCGTCGACTACACCCCAAGATCATCGACATACCTCACTCCTTGAGCGGAACCACGCCCGTGATCGAGAACGTATCGTTGTGTGTCGGTGTTGATCACGCGTAGTGCGACCAGGTCGACGTAGAGGGCGCATAAGGAAGATGATGTTGAAGCCCGCGAGGCACGTGCTGAGGGATCTAGCGCAACGCTCGAACGTCTCCCTCCATTCGGATCCCGTTTTGGTTGGCGCTGTGGCCGCCGCAGCAGCTGACGACGACGAAAGGCGCGCAAAGAAGCGAGACGAGGAGAGCAGCGCCAAAGACGACGACGAAGTCCTACGGCGGAAGCCCGAACTCCATCCGATACGCGCGTGGGGAGACAAATCCTCGCCGCTGACACCGTGGGACGTGCTGCATGTACTCGGCCGAGCCATCGCATTGGCCAGACGAGGCGCCGCGCGCGGACTCGCCGAGCACTGGGGCGCACTGAAGTACAGCCAGGCGCTGACCGGCGACACAGGTTCATTCCTGAAGCTATCCGCTGAGGGCAAGGAGACGGCGGACTACTACAAGGCCGTCCAGTCGAGTGAACTCGGAGTCGGCTTCGCACTGGCACTGGCCAGGCGGATCCTGGCGCAACGATATCCCGATCGCGTCGTCTCCATCGTGCCCGCGGACACGGCGCTGCGCGCAGGCTGGGCCTTGACCAGCAGAGACAAGGGACAACGACAGAACTACCGGTACCGCCCACAGTTCTTCGCTGAGCTGTGGAAGCCGGAAGTGCCTTCGCTAGTACTGCCGATCGCCTGCAAGGGCAACCACAGCAACGCCGCACACTCCCACGTCCAACTCGCGTCTGCATCGGCTCACGTCGAGGCGGTGCACGTCGGACCATGGAACGAGACCCCCTGCCTGATCTTCAGCACTGAGCTGCCCCTGGATGGCCACGTCACCGTGCACGCCCTCTGCGCCGAAGGAAGTGGCGGCTGGCTGGCCAATCCCAGCGCTGAGGGTAGCGACCTGGATGCCGAGCTCAGCGACGTCAACCATTTTCCCCAAATCCGCCTCCCTTCCAACGGTGACGAAACCCGTACCTCGATCCCCGGCTTCCATATCACACCGGATCACTACGAATGGTTCGGGCGCGTGCTCGCACGAACGGCCGCCGCCGGACTGACAGCCTTCGCCGGCAATGGCGAAGCGACCGCCCAGTACCTGACCGAGCGCCAGGGACGGAAGCACTTCATCGGCTTCACGCACGCGGCCACCGGTAGCGTGCAGGACGCGAACCACACCCTCCTCGGCAAACGCTTCGTCGGCACCGACCACGTCTTCCGACTGAACGGCACCCGCGTGGAAGCCTTCTCTGGCGTAGAGATCGCACTATTCGATCTCCTGGCTCATGGACGAGTGACGCAGTACCGCCACAAGATCTACGAGCACCGCTCCGCCCGGCCCAGCGATTCCTGGGACAGCTCATGGGGCGGCCCGGTATCAATTCACCCGGATGGAACCGTACTCGCCATACGCCTGCTCCCCTGACGTGACAATCCGTTGCAGGGACGCGAGGCCGACCGCATCAACTTCTTGGCCGATCCCGACCGCCGCGTCCTCGGAGGTGATTACTGGACCTCGTTCAGTTCCTGTCCGCCTGGTCGCGGCGTAATGCCAGGCTTTCCGGATTCCCCTTGCTGCCGACGACTTCTGGAAATGTGCGCGACGAACTCACGAGCAGACGTAACGTGAATCATCGTCTACGCGTCGTCTCACCAACATCGTGCTCCCCTTTGATCAACCGTTCCGATCATCGGAGACGCCCTGGCTGCGCTAACCGCTCCGTCCGACGTTCATCAAGCAACCGTCGAGCATTCGCCTGGCTGAACGGCAGGCAACTGGCGTCTCCATGCGGCCTGATCCGGCTCCACCAAGCACTCCATCTGGTGGGCGAGCCCAGCGACAAGCCCGATTCGCCGATGACTTCAGCCGGCGATCAGGTCTCTGATGAACGCGGCGATCGCTACGAACATGCTCGCCCCAGCGATGGACATCATCGCCCAGTCGTAACCCGGCCTGTCCGCCCTCGAAGACATGGCTGCCGCGCCGCGGACAGCCGAGCTTGGTTGCCGCTCTGGCAAGGCACCACGATCAAAGGTGTCACGCGGCCACATCAAGGTCGGAAGCCCAAGAAAACCCCTACCGCGGACAAGAACAGGAAGCCCGCGCTTGTAACCGACGTGGAAGTCGCACGTGCCGACGATACCCCGAACAAGCCAGAGACACGGCCGATGCTTGACCGTCTCGACCCTGCAACGAGTCAGCCGAACTACGGTCAAGTAGAGCAGCAAGGCTGCGACTGCGAAAAGCAAAGGCTGCCACAGCCGTTCCGAATAAAAATAGTATGCCAGGACCGCGAGAACCACTCCCCAAGCCCTGAACGGAGTCTTGCGACGACGTCCTCTTGCCACGGATACCTCCCCACATCGATCGTGGCGGTCGCCCATGTGAGGAAACGACCGCCGCTCGAGTGACGGGATGGCACCAGTCCTCCTCCTAATACGACACATGACGTGTCTATGAGCTAATCCTGAGACTGGTGTTATCACCTGTGAAGCATGCGGGTGACAGAAGCTCGATGTGTATCCAGCCAAATTTGAGGCTTGATGACACATGCACAGCGACCATCGACACATGGACCATGTGGCACGACTGCCGCCGACGAGTGCAACAAGTCGAGACTTCTTCTAGCTCAAGGTTCGAATAGCCTCGCCCAATCCTCACGAACGGGTGATCCTGGCGTCGCGGGGTTTGTGTCGATCATTCCGGGCACCACCATGACATGGTGGGACAACGCGTCCCCGGGGCCGCACGAGCAGTCCGGCCACGGGAGCAGTTGATCGCGGCACTGGTACCCGACAGCACCCAGCGCCGCCCCCAACCTGCCCGATTGCCGACTCTGCCCGAGCCGCGTCTGCCGGTGGAATCTGGCCCTGACCTGCTGGTCGGCGCCGTGCGTATCGACCGGACCGGCCGCGTCAACGAACGCCTCCTGTTCCGCGCACTCGGCTGGAACCCAGGCCACCGACTCTCACTGGACACGCTGCACGGGCTGATCGTGAGCGCACCTGATCCGTCCGGCCGGCACGTCATCGACACGCGAGGCGCGCTCGCCCTTCCCGCTGCGGCCCGCCACCTGTGCGGGATCGAACCCGACCGGCCCCTCGTCCTCGCCGCCTCGATCCACGAACAGCTACTCGTCGTCCACCCCGGCACGACCGTCGCCCACCTCCTGACCGAGCACTACCGCGACATAACCGGACTGGATCATGACGCCTAACCCCGCCCAGATCCTCGCCGCCCGCCAGACACTCGCCGAACCAGGCGTCACCCTCGCCGACCTACAGGACGAACCAGCCGAAGCCCCCGGCATCCCCAGACTCGCCGACTACCTCCCCCAGGTCATCGCCGCCGCAGGCCCCGGAGCCGCCCGCACCTACGGCAACTACTGGACACGCATGGCCACAGCCTGGGGCGACCGGCGCCTCGACCAGATCACCGCCACCGACATCGAGGCCATGCAACACGACGCCACCACCCACGCCCGGACCCGCCGCAACACCCGCAACGGCCGCCACGCCAGCGAACACGTCGTCGCGGCCGCACGCGCGATCTTCAACCGCGCCATCGCCGACAACCTCATCCCCGCCGCGGCAAGCCCCGCCCACCGCGTCGCCAAACCCCGCCGACTCCCCAGCCCACGCCGGGCACTCACCACCACCGAACTCGACCACATCGACACCACCGCCCGTTCTAGTGGCAACGACCCCGTCCTCGACGCACTCCTGCTCCGCCTCCACACCGAAACCGCCTGCCGCCGCGGCGGAGCCCTCGCCCTCCGCCTCACAGACCTCGACACCACCCAATGCCTCGTCCGCCTCGAGGAGAAAGGCGGCACCCTCCGCTGGCAACCCATCAGCCCACTGCTCGCCAGCCGCCTCGCCGACCAAGCCACCGCCCGCGGCGCACTCGAACCATGCGAGCGCCTGCTGCGCTACCGCGACGGCCGCGCACTCACCACCCGACGCTACGACCACCTCTGGAAACGACTCGGCCAGCAACTCCCCTGGATCACCAACCAAGGAATCTCC
Organism: Amycolatopsis sp. TNS106; assembly: GCF_019330265.1. Lineage (NCBI taxonomy): Bacteria > Bacillati > Actinomycetota > Actinomycetes > Pseudonocardiales > Pseudonocardiaceae > Amycolatopsis > Amycolatopsis sp. TNS106. Next base: position 2,882,702 of record NZ_CP024972.1, read on the forward strand.
ACCCACTGGCTCCGCCACACCACCCTCACCTGGGTCGAACGCCACTACGGCTACGGCATCGCACGCGCCTACGCAGGCCACACCGACAACACCGGCCCCGCCACCACCACCTACATCAAAACCGACCTCCAAACCGTCGCCACCGCACTCGCCGCAATGACCGGACAACCCCACCCACTAGCCCAGCCATAGCAATCATTCGTCGTGGCTTCGTAGCCACGAGTTCGGCTTATAACAGACAATCGCTGGTGGCCTCTTGAATCTGCCTGGGCAACCATGTCTCCGTAGGACTGCCTGGACGAACTTCACGCTCAGTGCTCAGGCCGCCCCGCGTCAACATCAACATGCGGCAAGCGTTCACCTCAGCTGCCCCTGGACTTCCCGATTCCGACGCATGCTTTGCGACATCGGTCCTGACGTCACGATTTGCTCACGTCGGTCACAAAGATGACCTTGCGGGCGATGAACGGTCGACGACAGGAGGGTGCCATGACCCGCGCTGCCATGCAGGAGTGCTCAACCAGCACGTGTTCGAACTCGGCCGCGTTCTCGACGCGAACAAAACCGGCATGGTGCCGCGACTGCATCGGCGAGTTCATCTACAACGCTGGACTTCGAGCCGACGAACCATTCCCCGGACTTCGAGCCTGGTGGCTCACGACATGCTTGACCTGCGGTGTGCAGGCGCACTATCGGCTCGAGCACATCCTCGACAAGAACCGATCCGGCGAGAAAACCTGCCGCGCTTGCTTTTTTCGGCGCTGGGGTACCCGCAACGACACAAGCCTACTCAGCACCTTTGAACGAGCGATCAACGATCTCCTGCAACACACGCCAGAGCAGATCCTCGAAGCAGTCCCGACCGACACAGTCCGCGACTCTCTGAACTCCAGACAGTGGCCGATGGAACGGCTCATGGCTCATCTCGACGCCCACAACTTCGACCTTGTAAGGATCTTCGACGAAGTCATCACCTCCAGCACTGTAATGGTGACGAAATGCCGTGCCTGCCAGAAGCTCGCCGTCGACCGCGTCTCCGACACTGGGTGGGGATGCACGTGCTCGCGCAACACCCGAGCCTCGGTCCCCAGCACTCCCGCCGCCGCGAAGACCTTCCTTAACGAATCGGAGTCACCAGCCCTCGAGTGGTGGGATCACGATCGGAACGATGAAGCGACGCTGAAGGCAGTGACTGTCCGGGCAACCCGTTTGTGTCACTGGATTTGTCCGCAGTGTTCCTTTCGTTTCACGGCGAAGGTCAGGGAGATGGCCCTAGGACCCTCTTGCCCAGATTGCAGGAGCCGGGAGCAGAGCGAATGGCGAGAAACACTGGCGCGCTGGGATGTCACCCCTGTCTCCGAGGTCCCAGAGCTGCTGGCAATGTGGGCAGATGAAGGGTCTCCCCGCGAGGTGATGGTCGGGGACTCGAGGCTTCGACGGTTCCGCTGTGAAAGCGGGCACTATCCGCGGATCGCGCCAGGGAGTCTCCTCCACTCCGGTTGTCCGCACTGCCGTGGCAAGAAGACCGCCGCAAACAAGAAGTGGCTCGCTGACACCCTTCCCGAGATTGCCGATCAGTGGCATCCGACCCGAAACGGCAAGCTGACTCCACAGAATGTGGTCTGGGATTCGAAGCGGACAGTGTGGTGGATCGCACAATGTTGCGGACACGAGTGGCAAGAGTCAGTTCGCGATCGCGACAAGTACCAGCGGCTCCGCTGTCCGACATGCCGCACCATCCTCGGCTCGCTCGCCTGGCAGAGTCCGGACCTCGCTGCCACCTGGAGCCCGGTGAATCCAGTCAGCGCCTGGCACATACGCCCACACGCCACGCTCACCTTTACACCTGAGTGGGTCTGTCCCATCAACCCAGCGCACGTGTGGCAGATGTCGCTGAGCTCGCGTTCGAGCGGCGGCGCCTGCCCGGAATGCCGCGAGGCAGGCAAGTCGCGCGTCGAACTGGCCCACTATGAAGCGGCTGTCGACACATTCGGCCAGGCCCGGTCCGGCGCGATCTTGCGCACTACCGGCCCCGCAGCCCGGTCCTGGACGGCCGACATCAGCGTCGAAGTCGCGGGACGCACAGTGGTGATCGAGTATGACGGGGCGTACTGGCACGCCGACAAATCAGAGGTTGACGAGCGCAAGAGCCGCGACTTCCTCGACGCCGGCTACCCGGTCGTCCGCCTACGCGAGGACGGACTCCCACCCTTGCCCGTGAACCATCCAGAGTACCGGGAGTTCGGCGTCCTTTCGACCGCGCTGCGGCCAGTAGAGGTCATGCAAAAGATCCAAGCATGGTTGGCTGTCGTACTGACTGGTAACGCCTCTCATAGATGACCAACTACTCCGGCTCGATTCAGCTAATCCACCGATAGCCCGCTAGCGCTCCACGAGAGATGATCGCCATGACCAGTCCGAAAGACCAGTCGACCCTGTCAAACCGCCTAGTCGCCGGATTCGGCTTCGTCGGGTATCGCAGCGCACATAGCGATCTCACCCTCATCGCCCCGATGAGCAAGATCACGCTCTTGGCTGGCCAGAACAACGCGGGGAAGTCGACCATCCTTCGGTTCGCTGAACGGTTCCTCAACGGGCGTCCTGAGGCTCCGGGTACCGACGATGCACCACAAACTCTCAGCGGGGACTCACGCCCCCTCGAACTAGCGCTCGCCATCCATTCCGACAACGAGCTCATCACCGGACTCGAGTCAAGCATCAACTACCGAAACAGCAGCTACGCCGACTTTCAACGGTTCCTGTCACAGCCAGCCTTTCGCCTCACCGATGACGATCTCATCTGGATCCGCTACACGGTGACCTGGGAAGAACTCAAGGGGAGATATGACGTAAGCCATGCTCAAGCAATAGAAGCAACCCGACAAGGCATCGGGCGCGCACTTGGCCACCTCTCCAGCGCACTCACCCAATCCAGCGGCGGACAGGAGGGCGAAGACGCCAAGCGCATAATTCGGCAACACCTCACAGTGCTTAACACCCTCCCGCCAGTATCAGCCATTGATGCTTTCCGCCAGATTCGACCGGATACCGGCGATGGCCAGAACAAGCACGACGGCCGCGGCCTGATCGACAAGCTTCAGCAACTGCAGAACCCACCATCGTCGAACCGTGCCGCCAAACGGCAGTTCCATGCGATCAACAAGTTCTTACAAGTCGTACTCGACGACGACGCCGTCCAACTAGAAGTCCAACATGATCGCCGTGCGATCAACGTCACCCGCGGCGACACCATGCTCCCCCTAGAACACTACGGAACCGGCGTCCACCAGGTGATCATCCTCGCAGCGGCAGCAACAGTGCTCCGCGACCACCTTGTCTGCATCGAAGAACCTGAGATCCACTTGCACCCGATCCTGCAACGCAAGCTCATCCGCTACTTAGCCGACCACACACAGAACCAATATCTCATCGCGACGCACTCAGCTGCAATGCTCGACTACGAACGCGCGAATATTTTCAATATCAAAGCTACCAGCAATGGCCTCCGAGCTAGCGAAGCTAAATCCTCCGCACAGCTGTGGTCAATCTGCGCTGACCTCGGCTACCGCCCCTCCGACCTGCTGCAAACCAACTCAGTCATCTGGGTCGAAGGGCCAAGTGATCGCATCTACATCAACCATTGGATCCAGCAGCTGGATCCAGAGCTCACCGAGGGCATTGACTATTCGATCATGTTCTACGGAGGCAGCCTGGTTTCACATCTGACTGCCGACGATCCTTGGCCTGAGCAGCTCATATCACTACGTCGACTCAATCGTCACCTCGCGATCGTGATCGACTCGGATACCACCTCCGGCGAGCAGGAACTCAACGCGACAAAGCAGCGAATAATCGATGAATTGAACGACCCCGGACAGCCCGGCCTGGCATGGGCAACCGACGGATACACGATCGAAAGTTACGTTCCTGAGGAGCTGCTACGCGAAGCGGTTAAAGCAGTTCACCCAAGGAAAGAAGTGAGCTGGAACGGCGACCCCTGGACGAATCCACTCGGCTCCATAGCCAACCCAGACAAGGTCCGCATCGCTAGGACCATATGTCAAGATTGGAGCCAATCGTCGTGGACCGACAGTCTTCGGAGACGAGTCAGTGATCTAGTCGCGTTCGTCCAAGCGGCAATACAAGACTAAGCTCAACCCGCCCCTTGCCACTACGGTCCTCACCCTTCGTAGCGTGAGACGTCAGCAATGACGCAAACGTGACGATGGATAACATCATGCCGCGAATAACTCATGCCCATTGCCTGCGCAGGCCCCTCAGCAGTCCGGCAACGCCGCCCGATCAGGTGAGAGCCAGACACACGCGCGCTCCACCATAAGCCAGTTTACCACAACGCCACCCGTTCACACCGATCCACGCAAGAGCGTCAACCACTCAACTGCACTTAGCCTGCAACGGAATCAAGAATCAGAACTCGCACCGACTGAACGGACGAGGATCCCATGTCGACACCCAGAACGCAACGGAATTCGTCTATATCGCAGCAACCGCAGGACATCTCCGGTCGAGGCAGAGCAACGCATCTGCTACAGTACACGCATGACCTCCCAGAAATTGGGGGATCTGCCAAGGATCTGTGATCACGTCCCCCCTCGGACACCGCTTTAGGTGAGATCTCACCAGTTGCGAGAACCTTCACTCAACTCTACCGAGTGAAGGTTTCTTCTATTTCAGAGGTCTGTGAACAGCCCTCGGCATGGGACGACAGGCCGCCCGGCGGATGCGGATCACATCAGGCACCGGAGGCGCTGTGGGGGCTCGCCCCCTGGCGCGGCTCGAACAAGTACGCCATGCCCAAAAGGCCTGTTGAGCTGCGGGGCTCCACGACGACAGTGATCAAGCGGCACCGCCGACACCGCAAAAACCCGGTGACCGCTATGACCACCACGAACGAAGCAACATCTCGCGCGAACCGGCTCTGCAGTGCAGCTGCACCGCCCTCGGCGCCGCCTATGCTTCGCGCCGCCACGGGCGAGACTTCGCAACCCAATTCGGCACCGACCACCGCACCTCAGCCATCTGGCCGCTCATCTTCGACGGCCTCCTCATGCTCGCCACCGTCGAGCCCTGGGAACGCAGACGCTGACCGAACACGAGACCGCATGGCTAGCGTTCATCTTCGGAATCTCGCGTTGAGCTGTTCCACCGTGGTGAGATTGAGGTCGATCATTGCCTTGACCACGCCTTCGACCTCGACCACATCGTGGAGGCGTCGCCTCGGCCCGCCGTCACGGCGACGGCCACGCGAGGGACTGTAAAACGAGCGGTGTAACTCCCGATCATGGAAGTGCACCTGATGACCGACATGATGTCCGGCGTGGAGAACGCTGAGGACTCGAAGCCCGAGACCGGTTTGGATGGCCTGGACGACCAGCTCGTCGAGCAGCTGGTGAGCAGCGCCAAGGCCGGTGGGCTGAAGCTGACCGATGGGGGGCGGGGTGCTGCGGCAGCTGACCAAGCGGCTGCTGGAGTCCGCGCTCGAGGGCGAGATCACCGATCACCTCGGCTATGACAAGCACGACCCGGCCGGTCGTGGGACCGGTAACTCGCGCAACGGCGCCCGCTCGAAGACCGTGCTGACTGATGTCGGCCCGGTCGAGATCGACGTGCCGCGGGATCGGGACGCCAGCTTTGAACCCAAGATCGTTGCGAAGCGGCAGAAGCGCCTTGGTGGCGTGGACGAGATGGTGATCTCCTTGGCCACCAAGGGATTGACCACCGGGGAGATCGCCGCGCACCTGGCCGAGGTCTATGGTGCCGACGTGTCGCGGCAGACCATTTCCACCATCACCGACAAGGTGGTCGAGGGCATGACCGAATGGCAGAACCGGCCCCTGGACCCGGTCTATCCGGTGATCTTCATCGACGCTATCCACGTCAAAATCCGTGACGGGCAGGTGGCCAACCGGCCGATCTATGTCGCACTCGCGGTGACCTGCGAGGGCCGCCGGGACATCCTTGGCTTGTGGGCCGGCGACGGCGGCGAAGGAGCCAAGTACTGGCTACATGTGCTCACCGAACTGAAGAACCGCGGCGTGGCCGACGTGCTCATGGTCGTCTGCGACGGCCTGACTGGGCTGCCCGACGCGATCACCACCGTCTGGCCCGCCACGATTACTCAGACCTGCGTGGTGCACTTGCTGCGCAACAGTTTCCGCTATGCCGGCCGTCAGCACTGGGATCCGATCGCCAAAGCACTCAAACCGGTCTACACCGCACCGACCGAGGCCGCCGCACGCGAGCGGTTCGCCGAGTTCACCGACACCTGGGGCGCCCGCTATCCGGCCATCGTGCGGTTGTGGCACAACGCCTGGGCCGAGTTCGTGCCGTTCCTGGCATTCGATCCGGAGATCCGCCGGGTCATCTGCTCCACCAACGCCATCGAGAGCGTCAACGCCCGCATCCGCCGCGCCGTGAAGGCCCGTGGCCACTTCCCCAACGAGCAAGCCGCGCTGAAATGTGTCTACATGGCGATCATGAGCCTCGACCCGACCGGCACCGGCCGCAAACGCTGGACCATGCGGTGGAAACCCGCGCTGAACGCGTTCGAGATCGCCTTCGACGGCCGCCTCGCCGCCGGACGTAAGTAGTTTCCTTCAACCCGAGTTACACCGCTCGTTTGACAGACCCGTTCCTGGCGGCCTCCGCCCTCAACCAGATCCTGGCAGTACCGACCACGGGCCTCGACAACCTCACCTCGATGACGGTCTGGCGTTCCGCTCGACGCGTCACCCTCATCCAGGTGGCAGTCGCCACGGCCGCCGGAGCCGCGGGCACGCTCGCGATCTGCGCCCGCATGGACGCGCCGGCCTTCGCGACGGTGACGGTCACCATCGCCGGGGCCGGCATCATCGGCTTGCTGGCAGGCCTCCTGCCCGGGCAGCACCACGCATGGCCTGCCTACGTCACTGCCGTCAACAAACTCGCCAGGACCGGCCAACTGCCACGGAACCTCATGCGTTTCCTGGATGACGCGCACCGCCTCGGCCTGCTGCGGGCAGTCGGGCCCGCCTACCACTTCCGCCACGCCGAACTCGAGGAGCACCTCGCCGCCCGCTACGAGCAACACTAGTTCCGATGCTGGCACACCGGGTCAGTCGCGGAATCTCGCGCGAATGTCGTTGACGACATCCGCACTACAAGATTTCGACACAGAGCGTGAGACCCTACATTAATGTAGGGTCTCACCGCCCGTGACATGCCGATCTTGCGCGACCTGGGCTTTCTCTGTTGTCTCATGGTGACGTCACCATGATCAGTCTCAAACTCTTGGCATTTCCTCAGCTGACTGTTCCCTCCGACCTCACCGGCTACCACGACGGCGCGCAGGGCCGTCAAGACGCGGACGCGCCGGCGTTCGCCCGACCAGCGAGGGCGTTTGCTGGCTGCTAGGCGTTTGGCGCTGTGGTGTTTCCGGCGATCACGTCGAGGTCGTTTCTCCGACCGTTTTCGAATTCGGTGACGAAGACGTTTTCGGGCAGGTTGTGCCGGATCCTGGCGGTGATCCGGTCGATGTCGCCGTGTTCGGCGGCCGGTAGTGGCGCTCCCGCTGCTTTTCTGAGTGCGGCGGCCGCACCGAGCAGGCGGGCGGCGTGGTGGTGATGGCCGGCGAGCGAGTGTGCCCCGGCCAATCCTTCCAGCGCGAGTGCGATCGCCCGTTGGTCGCCGGTGGCCTGTGCTGCGGCATAGCCGTCGAGATGGAGGTCGAGCGCCGCCGGGGCGTCGTCGCGTTGTTCCGCGATGAAGCCGAGTTCGGCCAGGATCAAGGCGAGACCGGGGGTTCCGTTCCAGCGCCGGCACCAGTCGAGCCAGTTTCGCAGATGTGTTTCGGCGGTATCGAGTTTGCCTTGCCTGCGCGCGCCGAGCCCGAGACCGACTTCGGCGTGTTGGACGCCCCACTGATGGGACTGTTCCGCGGCCAGTCGCATCGCTCGGGTGTGGAACTCCTCGGCTGTGCCGTAGTCACCTGCCAGCAGGGCGCTGCGTCCGAGTCCGGACAGTTCGTACGCCGCTTCGGTCCATAACCCGAGTTCCTCGGCGTTGCGCAGGCCCTCACGGCGAAGACGTGCGGCGTCTTCGTAGTCGCCATTGATTTCGGACAGTGTGGCGAGGCGCTGCCTGGCTTTCATTTGCCCCCAACTGTCGCCGAGTTCCTCGAAGAGGGTCAGGCTTTGACGGCCGAGCCGGCCGGCTTCGGCGATGTCGCCCTTGGCGAGAGCGAACGTGTGCGTGATCAGGACGGCCGCGACGCCCCAGTCGTCGGCGGCGGCGCGGTAGACCGACAGAAGCCGATCGATCCGGTCACCGGTCGTTGCCGGGGTGTCGAAACCGCTCTGCGCGAAGCTGAGGAACCACTCGGCCCACACTCGCACGGCAGGGTCGGCGACGGTGTCGTTCACCGTGTCCAGCACGCCGCTTGGAACGACCGTGTCCGGATCGGCGGCATCGCGGATCAGCAGTGTGATGCCTGCTTGCCATACGGTCGCCACGGCCCGTGTCGCGGCAGGTGCTTGCCTGTGGAGGGGCGAGACCAGGTTCAGCATTCGGCGTGCTTCGCCGAGCCTGCCGCGCAGGAACCAGTACCAGCCCAAAGCGTTGACCAGCCGGAGAGCCAATTCCGCTTCGTCGTGCTGGATCGCGTCGTCCAGCGCCCGGTGGAGATTGGCGGTCTCGGCGTCGAGGCGCCGCAACCAGTACTGTTGCTGTCTGCTTCGCAGGTGTGGCCCGGCGCGTTCGGCGAGTTCGGTGTAGTACCGGCGGTGCAGCTGCCGGATCCGTTCGGACTCGCCTGACTCGTCGAGCCGTTCGTGGCTGTAGACCGCCACGGATTCGAGTAGCCGGTACCGGGGGCCGTCCGCGGTCTCGGTCATGACGATCAGCGAACGGTCCACCAGCCGGGCAAGCAGATCGAGGACCTCCCTCGCCCGCACTCCCCCGCCGACGCAGATCGTTTCGGCCGCCTCGATGGTGCAGCCTCCGGCATGGACGGAAAGACGGCGCAGGACGACGCGTTCTGCCTCGGTGAGCAGTTCCCAGCTCCAGTCGATCATCGCCCGCAACGTCCGCTGACGAGCAGGTGCTCCCCGTTTCTCGCCTGCCAGCAACCGGAACCGGTCGTCCACTCGTACGGCCAGTTCCCGCGCGCCCAAGGCCCGGAGCCGGGTGGCGGCCAGTTCCAAGGCGAGAGGAATCCCGTCGAGCCGCCGGCAGATCGTGGCGACGGCGTCTGCGTTGTCCACGGTCAACTCGAACCCGGGCACGGCGGCGCTCGCTCGTGCCAGGAACAGCCTGACCGCGCTGGACTTGCGCACGGCTTCGATCGCCGCCCCGGGCGCCGGTGGCTCCAGCGGCGACACGGGCCACACCTGTTCCCCGTCGACCGCGAGCGGCTGACGGCTGGTCGCCAGGATTCGCAGCCCCGGCGCTGTCGACAGCAGCTGTTCGACGAGTTCGGCGGCCGGCTCGGTCACATGCTCGCAGTTGTCCAGGACCAGCAGGAGCTGCTTCGTGCACAAGGCACCGGTGAGCCGCTCGAGCGAGGAAACGGGACCAGAGGACGGGAACGAGGCAGTTGTGGCGTCGTCGCGGAGGCCGAGCACCGCGGCGACCAGGTCGGTCAGTTCCGCTAACGTCCGCGGATCGTCCTGGCGATCCAGCATGGTCAGTTCGACCAGCCAGACGCCGTCGGGAAAGGCATCGACCAGACCGCCCGCCGTCTCCACGGCCAGCCGCGTCTTGCCGACACCGCCGGGGCCGGTCAGCGTCACCAACCGGGCCGTGCCCAGCGCCGAGCGCACCGCGCCGACGACGTCCGCTCTGCCGATCAGGGCGCTCAGCGGGATGGGCAGGGTGGTGCGCGGCGCGGCGCCGGAGGTGAGGCTGAGGTGGGTGGCCTGTTCCAGGATCGACTGGTGAAGGGTCGCCAGCTCAGGCCCGGGGTCCAGGCCCAGTTCCTCGGCCAACCGGTGGCGGAGCCCGCTGTAGGCGGCCAGTGCCTCGGCTTGGCGCCCGGCGAGGTAGAGCGCACGCATGTAGACCGCACACAGACGTTCCCTCAGAGGGTATCGAGCCACCAGTTCGCCAAGCTCGCCGGCGAGTGCGGCGGCGAGCCGGTCATCCGACTCCAGCCTCGCCTCGGCCTGTTCCTCCAGGACGACCAGCCGCTCCTCCTCGAGACGCCGAGCGAGATGCCCGGCGAACTCCGCGTCCTGGAAGTCCGCGAACGCCGGCCCCCGCCACTGCCGCAGGGCATCCGACAACAGTTCCGCCCGTGTGCGGGCGTCATCGCTGATTCGCGCCTGCGCGGTCAGGTCCCTGAACCGGCCCATGTCGATCCTTGCCGGATCGACCCGCAGCAGGTACCCAGGCGGCTGAGATACCACCAGGCCCCGCCCTCCCGGTTCGGCGTCTTCCAAAGCCCGCCGAAGCTGCCAGACCCTCGTCTGCAAGGTCTTTCGGGGGTTCAGCGGAAGCCGCTCGCCCCACAGGTCCTCGATGAGCCGATCAGCCGACACCGGCCGTCCCTCGCGGACCAGCAGGGCCGCCAGTAAGGCACGGACCTTCGACTCCCGGACGTCGACCCGGGTCCCGTCCGCCGTCCACACGGCCAACGGACCGAGCACTCCGAAACGCACGCCACCACGGTAACCGGCGGGCCGGCGGCCGGGTCGACGCGCACCAGACCTAGACCGGACCTAGACCCGACCTGGGGTGCCCCATCCGAGAGTGGTGGTCACAGATCGAATGGAGTTGTGAATGAACGAGCACGAACCACCCGTCCCGGTGACGGTCATCGGCCTCGGCGCGATGGGCAAGGCGCTGGCCGCCGCGTTCCTGGCCGCCGGCCACCCCACCACCGTCTGGAACCGCTCGGCGGGCAAGGCCGACAGTCTCGTCGCGGACGGCGCGACGCGGGCGGCCACGATCACCGAGGCGGTCACGGCCAGTCCGCTGGTGGTCGTTTGTCTGCTGGATTACCCGGTCCTGCACGAGATCCTCGATCCGGTCGGCGACGCCTTGACCGGTCGAGTACTGGTGAACCTCACCAACGGCACTCCGGACCAGGCCCGCGAGACCGCTACCTGGGCGGCCCAGCGCGGCGCCGACTACCTCGACGGCGGCATCATGGCCGTGCCTCCGATGATCGGCCAGCCGGAAGCCTTCGTCCTTTACAGCGGCTCACGACGCGTCTTCGACCGGTACGAGCAGGCGCTGAACCGGCTGGGCATCGCCAAGTACGTCGGCGCCGACCACGGCTTGGCGTCGCTCTACGACCTGGCCCTGCTCAGCGCGATGTACGGCCAGTTCGCCGGAGCGAGCCACGCACTCGCCCTCGTCGGCACGGAGAAGGGCGATCCGGCGGAGTTCGCCTCGTCCATGCTGGTCCCCTGGCTGACCGCGACGACCTTCGCGCTCCCCCTGCTCGCCGAACAAAACGACACCAGCACGCAGGCGGGCGAGGAATCCGCTTCCCCACCGGACATGCAGGCGGTGGCCATCGCCAACATCGTCACGACCAGCAACGCCCAGAACGTCGACAAAGCCCTGCTCTCCCACCTGCTCATCCCCCTGCGGGACCTCATCGGCCAGCCCGCACACGATCGCGACCTCGCGGGAATGGTCGACCTGATCAAGAAACCCACGGAGTAGACAATGAACGAGTATTCGGGCAAGAAGGCCGTCGTCGCGGGCGGAACGCACGGCATGGGACTCGCCGTCGTGAAGGCACTACTCGACGGCGGCGCGGAAGTCGTGCTGACGGGCCGCAACGAGAAGAACATCGAAACGGCGCGGACCCAGCTCGCGTCCCCTGCCGCTCACGTGGTCCGATCCGACGCCACCAGCATGGCCGACATCCACGCGCTCGGCGACCTCGTCGAAGACAAGCTCGGCCGGATCGACTTTCTGTTCGTCAACATCGGACTCGCCAAACTCGAACCTTTCGAGCAGGTGACCGAAACGTCCTACGACCAAAGCTTCAACACCAACACCAAGGGCGCCTTCTTCACCACCCAGCGACTGGCTTCCCTCATCCACGACGGTGGCTCGATCGTCTTCACCACCTCCATCGCCGACGAAGGCGGAACAGACACCCTGACCGTCTACTCCGGAGCGAAAGCCGCCGTCCGGGCGTTCGCCAAAGGAATCGCCCACGCGCTACTGCCCAGGAACATCCGGGTGAACGTGGTCAGCCCCGGCTTCATCGACACCCCGACAATGGGCATCACCGGCATGACCGACGAGAGCCGGGACGCCTTCATGAAAATGGGAGAGATGGCAACCCCGATGCGGCGGCACGGCACCGTCGAGGAAGTCGCCGCTGCCGTGCTGTTCCTCGCCTTCGACGCGACCTTCACCACCGGCGCCAGACTGACCGTCGACGGCGGGATCAGCCAAGGAATCCCCGCACCCCAGTAAGGACGGCACCGCGCGAACGAGAGCGGCGAGGTTCGACCGCGATTTTCGGTGAGCATCATTTTCCTTTGAGCCTGACTGCGGACGGGTGGCTGATGGGGGCGGTGCTCTCACCGGCCCCATCAGCGGCGTGCGCCTGCCAACCCCACCGGGTCGACCGGTTACCCCGCGCGATAGCTCTCGAGCACGGGTCTTCCAAACGTGCTAGGTGTACTGCCCCGGGAGGTCGCGAACGTGGGGACACGTAGTCGGATCGCCACCACCGCCGAGATCCTCATCGCGGCACGCGCCCTGTGGGCGTGGCGGAGCGACGCTCATGCCCTCCTGCCTCGCCCTGATCACCAACATGCTCACCGACGCCCGTGAACGAGCACTGGCGATCGGCTTGTGGGCGACTACCTTCGCCCTCGGCATGGCGGCAGGTCCACTCGTCGGCGGCACCGGACGGGTGGACCTGCTCAGCGTGGCGCTCTCGCTGGGCGCCAGCCTTCCCTTGGTATACGCGATCAGGCACGCGGACACGCACGGGTTCGACACCCACACCACGGCCACCCTGGTGGCCAGCGCCGCCTGAGCGACCCGATGCTCGACGTCGCGCTGTTCACCGATCGCGCCGCCGGCACCGCCTCGTCGGTGTCGGCGGCGCGCTGTATCTGGTCACTCAGCACCTGCAGCTCGTCGAAGCGCTCTCCCCGCCGGCCGCGGGCGCGTGGATGGGCCCGCCCGCTCTGGCGATGGTCTTGGCCGCCATCGGCGCCCCCCTGCTCGCCCGTCGAGTGCGGCCCGGCTACCTCGTCCTGTCCATCCTCCTTCTGTTGCTCGCGCTGACCGAGGTAGACCACCAGGCGATCGCCGCGGGCTACACCATGTCCGGCACCCGCTCCGCGTAGTGAGCTCCGCTACCGGTGCGGATGACGGCCGCCAAGGCAGGGAAAGCGGAAACCCGCCGGCTATGAAGGTTCAGCAGACGTAGAGGCTGTTCGGATGCACCGCTTCGCAGTAGCGGACATGCAGATGGTTGTCGTGGTTCGCGTAGCTGGTCGTCAAGCCTTCGTCGATCAGCGTGGGGTCGTTGAAGAAGATGAGCTTCACGTGTCCGGGCGCGGCCGCGCGGATGGCTTTGACCAGGTCACGCGTGGCCGCTCGATCGTAGGTGGACGAGCGCCAGGTGATCCTGCCTCCGCCGCACTGCGCGCCATCAGTCCGTATCGGCCACAGGTCGACGTCGAGACCCACCCGGTGGCTGCTGTGCCCGGGGATGGCGCCGCCGTGTTCGAAACCGAAGTCGCCCAGCGGGACTTTTCCGCGTCCGGTGCCCGTGAAGACCTTCGCGGCCTGCTCGAGCTGCGCGACCGCGGCGCCGGTTCCCCAGTTTGCCGCCGTTCCGTTCCCGTCCGGGTCTTGATCGCACAACCCTTGGCCGAAGTCGGGATAGTCGTGGTGCCAGACCAGGTTCTTCCACGTGGCCGGCCCGGCGATACCGTCCACGGCGATGCCCGCGTGCTCCTGGAAGCCGCGGACGGCGGTGGTCGTCGCCGCGTCGAATTGCCCGCTCACCGGAAGGTTCATCCTGCGCTTGGCGTTCAATTCCAGTTGAAGCGCTTTGATCGCGTCGCCGCTGTCGCCCGCCCGGACCGTGGGCGTCAGCGCGGCCCAAGTCTTCGGTCCCGCGATGCCGTCCACTCCGAGCGTTCTGGCGGTCTGGAACGCGCGCACGGCCGCGACCGTGGCGGAGTCGAACACACCGGTGGTAGGTGCCGCGTGTCCGTGATGGACGAGGAGATGCTGCATCGCCAGCACCTCCACACCGCGATTTCCGCTGCTCTGGGTATGGAAGAAGGCGTTTCCGTACGCGTGGGCCGGTTCCACGGTGAGGATCGCCGAACCGGCCGACAGAACCAGGACGGCGAGTGCCGCCGTTAATCTGCGCATGGGATTCTCCGGATTTCGCAGTGGTTTCAGTAGGAACAGCCCGAGGTGGGCAGGCTCGACGGCGCGGGAGGCGCCACGCCGTCGTAGATCGCCAGCAGCAGCCGCTGCGGGCAATGGCTGGTCGTGCCGATCTTGATGCCGAAGTGCAGGTGCGGTCCCGTCGAATTGCCGGTGTTCCCGGTGTAGCCGATGAGCTGGCCCGCCTGGACGGTCGCCCCGGACGCCACGGCGTGCTGGGAGAAGTGGCAGTAGACGAAACGGGTCCCGTTGGCGGTCAGCACCACGCCTCGACCACAGGAACTGTCGTTGACCAGCGCCACCGTACCGGCGGTGACCGCGAGGGCCCGGGTACCGGTGCCGACCGGCAGATCGATCGCCGGATAGTCGTGATGCGGATCGTCGTACTCACTGCGCGGCAGCGCGGAACGCGAGAGCGGGAGCGACCAGCCCGCGACGGACGGGGTCCCGGCGATGAGCCATTGCCACGTGGTGGCGTCGACGAGCGACGTCGCGGGCAGCCCGTGCTTGGTCTTGAACGCGGTCACCGCGCTCGCGGTGCTCGCCGCGAACGTGCCGTCCGCTTTGACCTGGTAACCATGGCGCGCCAACTGGTGCTGCGCCCCTTTCACCGCCTCGCCGGTCGCACCGTTGTCGAGGTTGATCACCAGCTTGCCCCAGGTCTTCGGCCCCACGATGCCGTCGGCCGTCAGCCCCTGTGCGGTCTGGAAGGCTTTCACCGCCGCCTGGGTTTTCGGGCCGACGATGCCGTCGGCCTCGATCTGCGCACCGCGTTGCCGGAGCAGGTACTGAGCCGACGTGACCTCAGGGCCGGTGGAATCACCGCCGACCAACGGCCACGCCGGGGCAGGCGCGGCGTGCGCGGATCCCGCGCCGATCATCACCATGGCCACGACGGTGGCGAGAAAAATCAGTAGGCGCCGCATGACACTCCTTGTTCGCGCTGGTACGGAGCCGGAACCCTAGAACGTGGATTCCTTGCGCTGGAAGCCTTTCCACGGGCACCAAAACGCTTCCGGCCGTCACTCGCGCGCAGATAACCTCCCGCCCTCGATTCCGGGAGGAGAACCGATGAAACGAATCCGGCGGACAGGCGCCATCGCACTCGCGGTCGCGCTGCTGTCCCTCGCGACCCCGGCCGATGCCGCCACGGGCTCGCGCACCGTCACCTACCACGGCTACCAGCTCGACGTCCCCGACGGCTGGCGGGTGGTCGATCTGGCCACCGCCCCGAGCACCTGCGTCCGGTTCGACGCCGAGACCGTCTACTTGGGACACCAGGCCCAAGAACCGGACTGTCCGGCGAAACTCGTCGGCAGGACGGCGGGCGTGGTGATCGAACCGCTCACCGAGCTGACGCCCGAGCAGGTACCCGAGGGCGTGGTGACCGCGCCGCCGGGGACGGCCACTCCGCCGCCCGGGACACCGTCCCGCGAAGGGACCATCCGGGTCGCCGTCCCGGACGCCGGTGTGCTGGTCACGGCGGGCCACACCGGCGCGACCGAACAGACGGTGCGGACAGCGCTGGAAGGCGCGCGCCTGGTCGCGGGCGGCACACGTGCCGTCCTGCCCACCAGACCGGGGAAAGCGGCCGCGGCGGCACCGATCGTGGCGCCCGGGAGCTTCCAGGGCAAGGGATTCGAAACCTGTGCCGCACCGGCCCAGGCCACGATGGACGCCTGGCGAGCCTCTCCGTACCGGGCGGTCGGCATCTACAGCAGTGGTGACCTGCGTGCCTGCGCGCAACCCAATCTCACCCCGGCGTGGGTGGCGAACCAGGCGGCCCGCGGCTGGCGCTTCATCCTCACCGACGTCGGCAGACAGGCCCCGTGCACCGGATACCGGCTGAAGATGTCCCCTGATCCCGCGATCGCCCGGCAGCAGGGCCGGGACGCGGCGGCGAACGCGATCGCGGCCAACACCGCGCTCGGTTTCGGCGCGGGCAGTGTGATCTACAGCGACATCGAGGGCTACTCGTCGACGGCGGCGTGCAAGGCCGGCGTGCTGTCCTATGTCAGCGGCTGGACCGAGGCGCTGCATGCGAAGGGCTGGCTTTCCGGCGTCTACACCAGCGCCGGGTCCGGGATCAAGGACCTGGCGAGCGCCTACACGAACACCTCGTACACCAGACCCGACCACATCTGGTTCGCCTGGTGGAACGACAAGGCCGACACCGACACCGGCACCTACGCGCCGAGCGCCTACTGGGCGAACCATCAGCGCATCCACCAGTACGCCGGTGAGGTCGCGGAAACCTGGGGCGGGGTGCGGATCCCGGGTATCGACCGGGACTACCTGGACGTCGGGCCGGGCACGACGCCGCCGTGTGACACGGTGAGCCTCGACTTCGGCGCGTACCCGCGAATCGCCTCGGGTTCGACCGGGAACGCAGTCAAGGCGGCGCAGTGCCTCTTGTCGCCCACCGGGCGGCCGACCGGCACCTTCGACGAAGCGACGGTGTCCGCCGCCAAGACGTTCCAGCAAGCCCACGGGCTCGCCGCGACCGGTGAGATCGAGGCTCGCACGTGGACCGCACTACTGTCCACAGGGGACACACCCACCCTGCGGCAGGGGGCGACTGGCGCCGCGGTGAACCGGCTGCAGCGCGCGCTCACCGCCGCCTCGGGCAAGACCCTCGCCATCGACGGCGCGTTCGGTCCGAACACCGAAAAGGCGGTCCGTGACTACCAGGGCTCCCGCGGGCTCGGGGTCGACGGTGTGGTCGGGCAGGCCACCTGGGGCGCGCTGCAGGCCGGCCGGTGAGCGCCGTGCCCGACCTTTTCACTCAGGCGAAAACGATTGTCCACGCTCGTTCCCGGTTCCTACCGTCGTCCGTCGTGGCGAACAAATGGTTTCCCGTACTGGCGGCCGCGGCCGCGTTGATTCTCTTGACATCACCGGCGACGGCCGTACCGGCACTCGCGGCCGCCCCACAGACGGACGTGAACGGTGACGGCATCGCCGACCTCGTGCTGTCGACGGGGGCGCGCCTGACCTACAGCGGCGACACCTCCCTCACTCCGCACGATCTCGGCGGCTCCGTGCTGGTGACCCCCGGCGGGGCGGCCCCGCCCGGCGCCCCCTCGGCACTGGTCAACCAGAACACCGCCGGCGTCGGGCTCGGGATGGAGGCCTCCGACAAGTTCGGCGCCGCGCTCGCGACCGGCGACTTCAACCGGGACGGGTTGGCCGACGTGGCGATCGGCAACCCGGGCGAGTCGGTCGGCGGCCTGGCGAACGCCGGCACGGTCAGCATTCTCTACGGCCAGCGCACGGCACCGTATCTCCGTGCCCTTCCCGGGGCACTCGGGACGATCAACCAGGACACCGCGGACGTGCCGGGGGTGATGGAGGCCGGTGACCTGTTCGGAGCTTCGCTCGTGACCGGCGACTTCAACGGGGACGGTTTTGCCGACCTCGGCATCGGGTCACCGGGTGAGGCGATCGAGACGAAGGCGCGCGCCGGCGCGGTATGGATCCTCTACGGCGGCGGTGCCGGGCTCACCGCGAGGAACGCGATCGCCTTCAACCAGGACGACCCGGATCTGGCCGGGGCGTCCGAAGCGGGTGACCTGATGGGGTGGGCGTTGGCGGCCGGAGACGTCACCGGCGACAAACGGGACGACCTCGCCGTGGTCTCGTCCGGCGAGGTGATCACCGGCACCGCCAACGCCTGGGGGTCGGTCCACCTGCTGCACGGCTCGGCGAGCGGGCTCTCCGCCAAGGCGTCCTCCTACATCAGCGTGGGCAACGCGGCCACCGACGGGAAGTGGCGAGGTGCGGTCATCGGCCGCTTCCACGGCGGCGCCAACGCCGACCTGGTCGTCCAGGCCGACCGCCGCCGCGGCGGCCCGGCCGGGTCGGGAGCGCTCGTCTCCGTGCGGGGCGGGAACGCCGGGCTGACCACCGCGGTCGAGGTGATCGACCAGTCCGGTGACGCGATCCCGGGAAGCCCGGAGGCCAATGACTACTTCGGCGGCTCCCTCGCGGTCGGCGACCTCGACGGCGACACCGTCGACGACCTGGCCGTCGGAATCCCGAAGGAGGACAATCGCACCGGCGCGCTGTGCCTGCTGCGCGGCGGCGCGAGCGGGTTGTCGTCCTTCCCCGCCACTGCGGTCGGTGAGAACACCGCGCCGGTCAACGCCGGCGCCGCCGTGGGCGAGGGCTTCGGGTACGGCCTACGGATCCTCGACATCACCGGTGACGGCAAACCCGAACTGACCGTCTCGGCTCCCTGGGAGGACGGCGGTCCGCAGACCGGGGCGATGTTCGTACTGAACACCGGGCTGACGGGCAACGCGCTCACGGTGACCGCGGCACGCAAGCTCACCCGCGCCCAGATCGGCACGCCGACCGCTTTCGGCCCCGGGGCCCCGTTCGCGGGCAACTCCGCCGTACTGGACGACAACCTGGAAACACCTAAGTAGGGGGATGGGGAAATGAGCAAGTTCAACCGACGGACCTTCGTCTTCGGTACCGCCGTCGCCGTGGGGGCGGTGGCACTGGGCGGCCGGGCGAGCGCCGCGCTGCCCTATCCGTTCAAACTCGGCGTCGCGTCGGGCGATCCGCTGCCCGACGGTGTCGTGCTGTGGACCAGGCTCGCGCCGAACCCGCTGGAGAACGGCAACGGCGGGATGCCGACCACGGCGACCGCGGTGGACTGGGAGGTCGCGACCGACGACAAGTTCACGAACGTGGTCAGGAAAGGCCAGGTCACCGCCGTGTACGCGGACGCGCACTCGGTGCACGTCGAGGTCAACGGGCTGCAGCCGGATTACGAGTACTACTACCGGTTCCGTGCCGCCGGACACATCTCGCCGGTCGGCCGCACCCGCACCGCCCCGGCGTTCGACACGTTCGGACGCGACCTGCTGATGGCGTTCACGTCGTGCGCACATTACGAAGACGGCTTCTACACCGTGTACCGGCGCATGGCCGAGGAGCGTCCCGGCCTGATCCTGCATCTCGGTGACTACATCTACGAAACCAGCAACAAGGAAGACGGTAGCCGTCCCCGGTATCACAAGAACAAGAACGAACTCACCGAGATCGGCCACTACCGGCAGCGGTACGCGGAATACAAGATGGACGCGGATCTCCAGGCCGCGCACGCCGCCGCCCCCTGGCTGGTCGTCCCGGACGATCACGAGGTCGAGAACAACTACGCCGGGGACCATCGGGACAACAACAAGCCCACCTTGCCCAAGGGCTGGGACCAGCGCCGAGCGGACGCGTACAAGGCCTACTACGAGAACATGCCGCTCCGGGGTGGCGCCAAGCCGAACGGGCACAGGATCCAGCTGTACCGGCGCGTGCGCTGGGGGAAGCTCGCCACCTTCCACCTGCTCGACACCCGTCAGTACCGGAGCGACCAGGCGTGCGGCGACGGCTGGAAGTACTGCCCCGAAGCCGGTGATCCGTCGCGGAGCCTGCCCGGTATCGCGCAGGAGAACTGGCTGCTGGACGGCTTGTCCCAACGACAGGGGACCTGGGACGTGATCGGTCAGCAGGTGTTCTTCGCCCGGCGGGTGGACCCGCAGGGCGCGGCCGGAATGGACGGCTGGGACGGCTACCCCGCTTCCCGCGACCGTATCCAGAAGGGCTGGGTCCAGCGCGGTGTCCGCAACCCGGTGGTCCTCACCGGTGACGTGCACCGTGCCTGGGCGAACGAACTCAAGGCGGACTACACCAATCCCGGCTCGCCGGTCGTCGGCACCGAACTCGTCACCAGCTCGGTCTCCTCCGGCGGCAACGGCGCGAAAGCCGGCGGTGTTCCCAACCAGGCCGAGAACCCGCACCTCAAGTTCTACTCCCAGTACCGAGGTTACGTCCGGACGAAACTGAGCCAGGCCAAGATGGACGTCGACTTCCGCTACGTCGAGCAGGTCACCGTGCGCGACAAGGCGGCCTTGACGGCGCGTTCGTACGTGGTCGAAGAAGGCCGTCCTGGTCTGCAGGCCCCGTAACCGGTGTCCGGGGCCCGGCCGCGAACCTCTCGCGACCGGGCCCCGGACGCTCAGCCTTCGGCCAGGAGCGCGAGGCCGAGCGGGGTGATCGAATGCAGCACGGACTGCCCGGTCTGGCGGCTGGTGATCAGGCCGGCGGCGCGCAGGGTGGCGGCCTGCTGGCTCGCCGTCGGGAGGCTGGTCTTCGTCCGGGAAGCCACTTCGGTGGTGGTACCAGGACACTCCCCGAGGACCTCAAGGACCCGGGCCCGGGTCCGGCCGAGCAGGGACGTCAACGGCCTGTGCGCCGCTCCGTTCGCCGACCAGCCCACTCTGTGCTCGATCGGATACACCAGGGTCGGCTCCAGCTCACCGGCCAAGAAGGTCGTCGGCAGCCCCCAGCAGAAGAAGGACGGCACGAGACACAGCCCCCGCCCGTTCAGGCGCAGTTCGTGCTCGACCGGATAGTCCAGTTCCAGGACGGGATAGGTCCATCGCGCCGTGGGGTGCACCTGGGCGAGCAGGGACTCGCACCCCTCCTCGGTCATCGTCTTCACCTGTCTGGCGCGTACCTGCTCGACCCGGCCGCACACCCGCACCCAGTACGGGGCGAGGCAGGCGGTGAAGTACCGCTCGACCGAGTCGGCGAGCTGAGTGAGCGTCTCCGGTCTGCCGTCGGCGAGACCGGCGGTCCACGAGGGAAGCCGCCGGCTCCCCTCGAGTACGGCCAGATCGGCCCGAAGCCGCTTCTTCGGGGTTCGGCGCAGCGCTTCGAGTCCCTCCGCCAACGAGAGGTTCCGCAGCGTCGGGGTGAGGAAATCGACCGCGTAACCGGATTGGGAAGCGAGGTCGGCCAGCAGCCGGGTGGTGGCGGGTGCCGCCGGGGCCACCGATCTTCGCCACTCCTCGAAGAAGATCCCGCCTTCCCGGCCGCGCAACCGGTACATGCTGAGCAGGACCTCCCACATCGGCTGCGGTGCCGCACTGATCCTGGTCCTGGCAAGGTCTTCGGGAGTGAAATGGATCCTCAGCACGGCTGTCTCCTACGAGAACCGCACTCCCGTCGATCCCGAACAAGCATGACTTCCCCCTGGATTGAATCCCCCCGCCACCAGGCCACCGGACGACACACGGCTACTGGCAGTCCCCCTTGCGACGCTCGATGCTAGGGGATCCGCGGCATTCCCCGACACCGTCGACGGCACAAATACCGCGCAGGATCGGGTTCCGCCTACCACCAGGGTTGACCCCTGAACACCCCCTTTGGGGTAGCCGAAAACCTTTGCCTCGCGCGGCCGGGTCCTCCGATGCTGAGCCCATGCGAACCACAGCCGCGAGCGTCCTCGCCGCCGTACTTGTCCTTTGTGGACTTCTCCAGCCCGGATCCGGGCTCGCCCACGCGGAACCGGATCTCCACGCCGCCGGGCATCCCACCGCCGATCTGAAACCGACTCGCGACGACATCCTCACCAGAGCGAAGAGCTGGCTCGACGAACGGGTCCCCTACAGTCAGGAAACGAAGCACACCAACCAGTACGGCACTTACCGGCAGGACTGCTCCGGATACGTGTCGATGGCCTGGGGGCTCAAAACCGCACGCTGGACGGGCGACATCATGCAGGTCGCCACCCGGATCGACAAGAAGAACCTCCTGCCGGGCGACAGTCTGTGGGTGCATTCCAGCGCCCACCAGCACATGGCGTTGTTCATCCGATGGGCGGACGCCGCGAAGACACAGGCCGTGGTGTGGGAGGAATACCGCTCCGGGACGGTGGCGTCGCAACGCACCTGGTCGGCCGATCGGACGGCGGGGTTCACCGCGATCAGGTACCGCAACGTCGTCGAGGGCGACGCCAAGACCTGCGCGGCGGTGAGCCTGGACCACGCGCGCTATCCCGAGATCGCCCCGACCGCGACCGGAGCCCTGGTCAAAACCGCCCAGTGCCTGCTCACCTCCGCCGGATTCCCCACCGGGGTGAACGGCCCCACCGGCACCTTCGACGCGACGACCGCCGACGCCACGAAACAGTTCCAGGCAAGCCTGGGCCTGCCGGCGCTCGGCAGGGTGGACTCGCACACCTGGACGGCTCTGCTGGCGAGGGGGTCGACCCCACAGCTCCAGGACGGCGCCTCCGGGGACGCGGTGCTGCGTCTTCAGCGCTCGCTGAACGCCGCCCTCGACGCGGGTCTCGGACTCGACGGCCGGTTCGGCCCGAACACGACAGCGGCGGTGAAGCGGTACCAGAGCGCGCAAGGGCTCTCCTCCGACGGAATCGCCGGGCCGAAGACCTGGGCCGCGTTGCAGGCCGGCAAATGAGTAATCCACTGTGGACGGGAAAGAGGAACGCGATGCGGGTGAAGTCGGTGGCGCTGGGGATGGCCATGATGGTCGGCTTCGGCCTGGCGACGGCCAACGAGGCGACGGCGGCCACGGCCGCTGATCCGACCGGCGCCGAGCTGAGTGCGGTGGTCGCGACGTGTACTCACCAGGTGTCCACTGGGAAGTACGCCGAGCGCAGCGGCGGTACGCGCACGATCCCGGTGTGCTCGACCGGGGGCGCGGTGCACTGGCGGTCCGGGATGACGATCGACTGTGACGGGCAGCGCACCGAGAAGTGCAACGCCTCGACCGATCCCTCTTGGCAGGGGCAGACCGCGTGGGCGCAGCCGGACGGCAAGCCGCTGAACGCCGAGAAACTGCCCTACGTCGTGGTGCCCGGGATCAGTTCGACCTGGAGTTACGCCCGGTCCGGAATCACCGGTGGCACCGTCGCCGCGGTCGTCTACCAGGGCAGGGTCGCTTATGCCGTCGTGGGCGACGTAGGCCCGTCGGGAGCGATCGGCGAGGGCTCCTACGCTCTGGCCAAGGCGCTCGGCATCAACCCCGACCCGCGTTCGGGCGGGGTGTCCGGCAAGGTCGTCGACTACATCGTCTTCCCCGGTGTCAAGGCGTCGCCGATCCACGACGCCGTCGACGCGGCCGCCGAAGGCAAACGAGCCGCGACCGAGCTGGTGTCCCGCTCCCGCGGTTGCACGAACGCAGGTGTCGACGGTCCCTATCCACGGCTCGACGCCGGCGTCACCCGGCCCGAGGTCAAGACGGCGCAATGTCTGCTCCGCGCCGCCGGCCAGGACACCGGTGCCGGTGACCCCAGCGGAGTCCTGGATACAGCGACCGTGTCCGCGGTGAAGCGTTTCCAGGCTCAGGTGGGACTCGCGGAGACGGGCTCGGTGGACTCGCACACCTGGACGGCGTTGCTGGCCCGCGGTACCACTCCGCAACTTCAGGACGGTTCGTCCGGTGAAGCCGTTTCCCGGCTGCAACGGTCGCTCAACGCCGCCACCACCGCGAACCTGACCGTCGACGGCAAGTTCGGTGCCAAGACCACCGCGGCCCTCAAGGGCTACCAAACCTCACGAGGGCTCGACGCCGACGGGATCGCCGGCGTGAACACCTGGCGGGCCCTGCAAACCGGGCGATGACCTGTCCTGAGGCTTCCTTCCCGGAAGCCTCAGGCACCCGGCTTGACGAGACCGGACTCGTAGGCCACAGCGACGATCTGCGCGCGGCTGGAGAGCCCGAGTTTCGTCATCGCGCGGTTCACGTGCGTCTTCACCGTGGATTCGCTCACCACCAGTTCGCCGGCGATACCGCCGTTGGTCATGCCCTTGCCGACCAGGCGCAGCACCTCGGTCTCCCGGGCGGTGAGGCAGTCCAGTTCCGGTCCACGAGCGCCGGTGGGCCCGCCCGGCCGGTTCGTGTAGGCCTCGACCAGCCGCCGCATGACCGACGGCGCGAACAGCTGCTCCCCCGCCGCGATCGTGTGGATCGCGGCGACCAGCCGCTCCGCGCGGACGTCCTTGAACAGGAAGCCCGAAGCCCCCGCCCGCAAGGCCGCATACACGTACTCGTCCAGGTCGAACGTCGTCAGCACCAGGACGCGCGTCGGACGATCGCGTTCCGCGGGGAGGATGCGTTCCGTCGCGACCACACCGTTCGTGCCCGGCATCCGGATGTCCATCAAGACGACGTCCGGCCGCAGCCTCGCCACCAGGTCCACTGCCTCCTGTCCGTCGGCGGCCTCGCCGACGACGGTGATCCCGGGCGCGGCCCGTAGCAGCGCGACGAACCCGGCGCGGACCAGATCCTGATCGTCGACGACCACTACCTCGATCATGAACCGACTCCCCTGCCCGCCAGCGGGAGCACGAGTGTCACCACGAATCCCCCTTCCGCGCCCGCGCCGGCCAGGAGTGTTCCCCCATACAGTTCGGCACGCTCTCGCATGCCGATCATGCCGTGTCCGGTGCCCTCGTGGAACCGCTCGGAACGGCCGTCGTCGGCGATCCGGACCGTCACTTCCTCCGCGCCGTACGTCAGCGACACCCATGCCCTGGCCGGGCGGGCATGCTTGACGACGTTGGTCAGTGCCTCCTGGACGACACGATAGACGCAGAGTCCCACCCCGTCGGGCAGCGAGCGGACCGTCCCCCGCACGGAAACCTCCACATGCACCCCGGCTGCGCCGACCCTCGCCGCCAGCTCCTTCAGCCCCTCCAGCCCGGGGGCGGGTACGTAGGTGTCGTCGTCTTCGCCGGACCGCAGCACCGTCAGCATGCGCCGCAGTTCGTCCAGTCCCTCGCTGCTGGTGCGGCCGATGACGTCCAGCGCCGTCCGGCTGGCCGACGGGTCCGACTCGAACACGTACCGCGCCATCTCCGCCTGTACCGCGATGACCGACATGTGGTGGGCCACGACGTCGTGCAGTTCACGCGCGGTGCGGACCCGTTCCTCCGTGACGGCCCGCCGCGCCCTGTCCTCCTGCTCGAGGCGCAGTTGCCCGGTCAGCACCCGCAGCTGGCCGTTCCGCTGGGCCAGCCGTCCCGCGTTCGCGCCGAAACCCCAGGCCACGCCGGTCAGCAGCATGCTCTGGAAAACCGCCGTCCACACCGAGCCGATCAGCTGGGAGTGACAGGCGGAGTAGGTCTCGCCCGCCAGCGTGGCCGCCGCGCACAGTGCCGTCACCGGAAGGGACCGGGACGCGGCCACGGTGTAGAGACCGAGCAACAGTGCCAGCGCGCTGACACCCGGCCAATATCCCGGCAGCAGGTAGGCGGTCCATCCGGCCAGCAAGAGGACGAAGACCGTGAGCGGCGCACGCCGCCGAACCGCCAGGGGTGCGTTGACCAGCACGCTCAGCATGACACCGGCCGTGTCGAACGGCCGGAAGCCGGGGAGGTCGACGGCGAAGCCGGCCTCGACGGTGAACGCGATCATGAACACCGCGAGCACCGCGTCGCCCGCTTCGGGAGCGTTCGTTCTCAGCCACGTCGGTCGGCGCACAGGGAACGATAGCCGTCGAAACCGTCGCCGCGCGTCCGGCTCCGGGACTACATCGCTACCGCACAGGTTGACTTCCGGTCCGTCGCCGAACTCCTACCGGACCTCGGTCACCGCGAACCTTCCGTGGCTGCTCGAACACGGCCCTCGGCGGCCGCGCGCAGGATCTCGGGCGCCGCCCAGACCGGGCGCAGAGCGTCCATCGTTCCCGTCGCCGCGAGCCTGGCCACAGCGCTCGCCGAGGACGACCTGAGCATGAACGGCCACACCCGGAACGCGCCGCGGTGCAGGCCGCACGCGCCACCCTTCGCACGCACAGGCCTTCGACTGGAGTGGTGATAGAGCCACCACTCCAGTCGGCTGACCGCTGCGCGTCAGCGGCAGGACATGTCGTCATAGACCATGGCGGGATCGGGGCTGGTTCCGGAACTGTAGGTAACGAACAGGCCCCGCCAGACCCTGACATTGCAGGCCGACTTGAGGCCGCGGTCCGGGGCGTAGATCGTCATCTGCTGACCGGCGGCGAGCTGCACGGTGCCAGTGGCCTCGAGGGCGAAGGTTCCGTTGTTGATGGCCCAGTAGAGATCCCAGGTGACCGTTCGGGCGCTCGTGGCCGTGTTGATCAATCCGATGTATCCGCGGTGGAAACAAGAGGTACTGTCGCAGTTGTATCGCACGCATGCCTGGTAACGAATGGGACCGTAGTTTTCGGTGCCGCCACATTTCGGCGATGCCACGGCACCCGTATCTGCCGTGGTCCGAGGCCGGCTGCTTTCGGCAGCACCCGCCGTGCCAGCGCCGGCCAGGAACACCATTGCGGCCATGCATATGCCCAGCATAATGCCTTGAGTTTTTCTCATGATGAAGACCCCTGTCGTGTATCTGCGCAGTTGGCTCCCGGAAAATTGTGAAGTGAGCCATGCTGCTCTGCTATGGCGTGGCCACTGTAGAAGCAGTCCGACGACCAGGGGAAGGGTGATCCGGACTCTGTTTCAACTATAGCGAAATCGCAGCATATCAGCTGGTCAGAGCTTTGACTTTCAGCTCTGACCGGTCGCGTCACGGCCTGGCGGAGCCAGTACAGAACCAGTATGCACCGGGCAACATCGAACTGTCTTGACTGCTGTCACCGGCGCGCATCGTCCCAGTATGATTTTTCGCCACGTCGTAGAATCGGCCGACGACGGGAAGATTGTTGTCATAGGAGAAGACAGCGTCCTGGAGGTGGTAGTCGGCAAGACGCCAGCAGGTGTTCTGCCGCTGGGTCCGGAAGTTCATGTCCTCGAAGCCGATATTCCGGTATAGGCATAGCCATGTCGCTTCACACGGTTCCGCGATCGTGGCAGGCCCCGGTGTTTCCGCCTGCGGCCACAGCACAATGGCCAGCGGCACGCCGATCACGGCGACGGCACCCAAGATCCACCATCGGCGCCGCCTGAACCACGGCGCTGCCGCCGGGCTCTCCACGGGCGCGGCCCGCGCCGGATCCGCGGCCGGGGGCGAGGTCTCCGCCGGGGTCCTGACCGCGGCGGCCGCCTGTTCCCACCGCTTTCGCCACTGGGCGTGAACTCGCTGTTCATCCTGGCCGAGGACGCCGACCGCCAGAGAGCGGACGAATTCCCACGTCGTCTCCCAGGAAGGCAGCTGCGCGCCCCGCGCCGCCGCGGACAATGCCGCCGCCGACACCAGCGCGCCGTGCTCCTGACGCATCGCGGCGTAGGAGGGGTCCCCCGCGTTCTGCTTGAGTTCCCACAACTGCCGGGCGAATACCGCCGCAGGATCAGTACCCGCAGGTGCCTTGGCGACCCGGCCCCGGCGTCTGCTTCCCGCTGTCTCGTTCCCCATGGCGCTCCCCACGTCACGGTCCGACAATCGGGCAGTATGCCAGCGTCGGCTCGATGAACTCGTCCCCCGATCGGTGCCATCACCATGCCCGGTGCCGTTATCGATGCTTCCGATCCCCCGCGCTCCGGATTCCGCACCTTCAGGCCTCGGCTGCCCGAGCCGAGGTCGGGCTGATGCCCGGAACCCAGGGACGATCGTGGCAATGTGGTCCCGGCATATGGCTGGAAAGACGCACGCCGTCACGGACTGGCGATCCGAAAAGGCGCGCGCCGCCGCCCCTGCGCCGGAGCCGCATCCGCCGGGCTGAGCGCTCCGGTCGGCTGCGAGGGCGTTCCGCGGAGGCGGCAGGTGTTCGGTGCCACTGTGGTCGATGTGATTCAGGGGCGCTGCTCGGTTGGTCGTGCCGCAGCAAGGCTGTGATCTGGGCAAGCCAGGACTCCCGGATCTCCTGATCGGTGCCCACCGGGACATCAGCGTCGATGCTGCCTTGCTCGGTTGCGTGCCGTAGACGTCCAAGCCGAACGGAAAGGGACTGGGACGCTCCCCGGCGAAGTCGAAACTTTGGGACTGGCCGCGCCGTGGGGAGCCGCCGTCGCATAACGAAGATCCTGAAATCCCTTGTGGACTGTCAATGGCAGATCCGGCCGACTACGCACACGCCGGCAAGCGCGAAATGCGGGTGTCGCAGGCACCAGGTTCGGATGTACGACGTAGCGCGAAATGCCGTCCCCTGTGCGACGACTTGGCGGTGCCATTTCCCGACGATGGCCATAGCCGAGTACCGGGGGCTTGCTATGGCTACGGGATGCTCGGAACACGGGTTCCTGGTCGAGGAGATCGGCGGCACGAAGGGGGTGCCGGACGTCGTCGACCATATTCCGTCGCCGAGATTGGCGGCGTATGTGCACGCTGTTCGGGGGTATCGGCCGCAGCCGGGAGGGTGGGCGCGGCTGCGCCTGGTCCCGTCAACCCGAATGAAAATCGACATCAGCCTCGGCGAGCCACCGGAACTGGCCGACTCCGGCGCCGCACCAAGAGCGGCGGTGTACGGCTTGCGTACGCGTCCCACGACGTTGACGCGATTCGACGGACCGAGCATCAATGTAGATTTGACGCCACCTGGCGCTTACGGATTGCTCGCCGTTCCACTGTGGAAAGTCACTGACATGGTGATCGATCTGGTCGACGCCGTAGGACACGAAGCTGACCGGATTGTGCCCAGGCTGACGGAAGTGACGGGCTGGCCAGAGCGGATGGCGTTGCTTGATGACGCGCTCACCGCGTGGACCGAGACCGGTCCGCGGCCCGCACCGCAGGTGCTGAGGGCGTGGTATCGGCTGCGCCACTCCCATGGCCGCATCCCGATCGAGCGACTGGCCGCCGAGGTCGGCTGGACCCGCAGGCACCTGGTGAACCAGTTCCGCACACAGATCGGGTCGACCCCGAAGGCCGCCGCCAGGGTGATCCGTTTCCAGCACGGCCTGCACCTGCTGCGCCTGCCCGGTCCCCGTCGATCCCTGGCCGAGCTGGCCCAAACGGTGGGCTACAGCGACCAAGCCCACTTGACCCGGGAATTCGGGTCGCTGGCGGACGTGACCCCGGCCCAGTCGGGCACCGTGGTTCCCATTTCTTCAAGATTCAAGGCCTGAAAGAGCGCTACAAATGGGTTCCGCAGTCATTCAACGCAAAGGAGAAGTGAACGTTCAAGCGTTTCCTCCTCTCATTTTCGATGTTGATAGCCGCACTGGGGTTCTCGACGTCGGCGGCATTCGCGGCAACCTCGCCCACGGTTCCCGACAAGACCGTCGTCCAGGTCGG
The DNA here is from genome assembly GCF_019330265.1 of Amycolatopsis sp. TNS106. Lineage (NCBI taxonomy): Bacteria > Bacillati > Actinomycetota > Actinomycetes > Pseudonocardiales > Pseudonocardiaceae > Amycolatopsis > Amycolatopsis sp. TNS106. Next base: position 2,912,039 of record NZ_CP024972.1, read on the forward strand.
CGTCGCGGCTGTCGAGCCGCAGGCGACCTGCAGCTACCGAACGAAGTAGGCCATCAACATCCATTACCGGCCGGACCGGAGTTCGTCGATCGTCGGAACCCCCGGGTCCGGCGCTTACTATACAACGTGACCTGCGACAACGTTGTCGGGAGGAATTACGGCTCCTGCGGCGGCAATCTGTGGAAGTACATCGGCAGCGGCTGGGTCGCGACGAAGTGCCTCGTGCGCCTCTGAACTCCTGGGGAGGCCGGTGCGGTCCGCTCTCACCGAGCGAGCCGCACCGGCGCTGAATGGGAAATGACCACCGCGAGCCGGAGCTCCGCCAATCCGGACCGGTAGCCGAAGACGGCGAGCTGGGCGCGATCATGCGCCCAGCTCGCCGGGTCGAGGGGTCAGCGCGAAGCACGGCGTTGTAGTGCGAGCGACATAGCAAGAACCCCGAGCTCGACACGGCCGAGGAGAAGTCGCCTGCCGAGAAAGGCGCGGTCGAGCGCCCGCGGGCTCAGCACCGCGGTCCCGCGGGCGCCCATCTCAGCGCACCTTCCGGAAGAACACGCGGACGTCGTCGACCAGCGCGGCGGGCGCCTCCATGGCGAGGAAGTGCCCGCCGTGGCCGAGTTCGGTCCAGTGCACGACGTGGTGGTCGCGCTCGGCCCACCGGCGGACGGTCACGTCGTGCGCGGACACGAGCACACCGGTGGGCACGGTCGGCGCCGCAGCGCCGCTCCAGTCGCCGGATCCCCAGTCCCCGGATTCGCCGCCGCTCCAGTCGTTCGCCGCAATCTCCTCGTAGTAGACCTGGGCGGCCGAACCGGCGGTGCCGGTGAACCAGTACAACGAGATCGTGGCGAGCATGCGGTCGCGATCCAGGCATTCCTCGGGCAGCGCTTCTTCGGGCATGGTCAGTTCCTTGAACTTCTCCACGATCCACGCGAGCTGACCGGCGGGCGAGTCGTGCAGGCCGTAGGCCACCGTCTGCGGACGCTTGGAGTTGCACTGCAGGTAGCCGTCGTTGAAGTTCTGCATCGACTCCCAGCGGCGCTGGTCGGCCTCGGGAAGGTCGTCCAGTTCGCCCTCGGCGCCGATCGGGAACGTGATCATCGCGGTGAGGTGCACGCCGAGCACGTGCTCCGGATCCTGCTTGCCGATCTCCGGCGCGACCCAAGAACCCGTGTCGTAGCCGTGCACGCCGTACCGCTCGTAGCCGAGCGCGGCCATCAGCCGGGCGAACAGGCCTGCCATCTTCGCGGCGCTCATCCCCGGGCCGGCCAGCGGCGTGGAGAACCCGAACCCCGGCAAGGACGGGATCACCAGGTGGAAGGCGTCGGCCGGGTCTCCCCCGTGCGCCCGCGGGTCCGAAAGCGGCCCGATCACGTCGAGGAAGTCGGTCACCCCGCCCGGCCACCCGTGCAGCAGGACCAGCGGCGTGGCGTCCTGTTCCGGCGAGCGCACATGGAGGAAGTGCAGGCGCTGGCCGTCGATGGTGGTGACGAACTGCGGGTGGGCGTTGAGCGCGGCCTCCTGCGCCCGCCAGTCGAACCCGGTGCGCCAGTACTCGGCGAGTCCGGCGAGGTAACCGACGGGTACACCCCGGCTCCAGCCGACGTCCGGCAGTTCGCTCGGCCAACGGGTGGCGGCCAGACGCGTGGCGAGATCGTCGAGGTCCGCCTGCGGGATGTCGATCGAGAAAGGGTGGATGTCCTGTGTCATGAAGACCACGCTAGAGCCCGGTTAGGACAACTTCGGTCCTAACCGGACGGCAGAATCAAAACCATGCTGGAAACGTCCGCACGACTGCTGAAGCTCCTGTCGCTGCTGCAGACCCACCGCGACTGGCCGGGTACCGACCTGGCCGAACGCCTCGGCGTCACCACGCGGACCGTGCGACGGGACGTCGAGCGCCTGCGGGAACTCGGCTACCCGGTGCACGCGCTCCAAGGCACACCCGGCTATCGGCTCGGCGCGGGCGCGTCCCTGCCACCGCTGCTGCTCGACGACGACGAAGCCGTCGCGGTGGCCGTCGGACTGCGCACCGCCACGAGCAGTTCGGTCACCGGTATCGAGGAGACGGCGTTGCGCGCGCTCACCAAGCTGGAGCAGGTGCTGCCGTCGCGGCTTCGGCATCGGGTGAACACTCTCCAGACCGCGACCGTGCGCGCCGGAGTGGCACCCGGCCCGAAGATCTCGGCGGACACGCTGATGACCATCGCGAACGCGTGCCGCCACCACGAACGCCTGCACTTCGACTACGTCAGCCCGCGCGGCGGTGCCTCCCGGCGGCACGCCGAGCCTTACCGCCTGGTCCACTTCGGCAGGCACTGGTACCTCGTCGCCTTCGACGTCGACCGCGACGACTGGCGCACCTTTCGCGTCGATCGCCTCACCCCGCGACCGCCCGCCGGCGCCCGGTTCACGCCCCGCGAGCCGCCGTTCGACGACGTCGCGGCCTATCTGGCGCAGCAGCTCTCCGCGCGCGCCTGGCCGTGCCAGGCGACGGTCGAGCTGCACGAATCGGCCGACGCGGTGGCCGACCGGGTGTGGCCGGGGATGGGCGCCGTCGAGGCCGTCGACGAGCACCGCTGCCTCCTGCACCTCGGCGCTCCGACGACGTCCGACCTGGTGTGGATGATCACCTCGGTCCAGACCGATTTCACCCTGGTCAGCGGACCGCCGGAACTCGAAGGCGCGCTCCGGCAGCAGGCGGAACGGTGCCTGCGCGCGATCGAGGCTTGACCTCGCGCCAGGCGGGGCTGTTCCACCGAGGACGCGGCACACCCGGACCACGGCCCTGGACCACACCAGAACGTCTTCGATGACATCCACACGACATGGCCGGCGAGGCAGCGTCCACGATTATGAGAACCCACAAGCCAGCGCCTGTAGGTTCTCACCGCGCGTGCCATGCGGGAGCGTCATGAGCCGGCACGCTCCTCGCCCGCGATGACGGTCCGCCGGACCCTGGTGCGCAACAGGGAATCAGGGCCTCGGTGAGAGGATCGTGGTCCAGCACCGCGAAGTCCGCCGCCAGCCCCGGTGCCAGTCGCCCGGTCAGACCCTCTCAGCGGCAGGAGTACGCGGCGTGCCGGGTGCCGTGCGCGAGGCCAGTGGCAGCGCGTATTCCGGGGTGTTGGCAGGCAACCCGGGGTCGGACGCCGACCGCCGGGTGGTGGCGATGAACATGTCCGGCAGCGGCGGGTGGGGCGCGGTCGGAGCGTCGGAGCCGAACGCGAGCACCGCGCCGGCGGCGGCGAGTTCCCGCCACGGGTATCCGCGCCGCACCCGGTCGTCGCCGAGCACTGCCCGCCAGTTGTCCTGGATGGCTGCCGTCGGCGAACGGGGCCTTCATCGCCGCTGTGCAGCTGTCGATCACGCCGTCCACCATCAGCTTGACGCCGGTTACGCGCAACCACGGCCCGGACAGCCGCCCGGACAGTTCCACGGCCCGCCGGACCTGCCGCAGGTCGTCCTCGGTGCGGCCGGTCCGTTCGACCAGCCAGTGCCCGGCCACCCGCAGCTGCGGCCCTGGATCCGTGGTGCACGCTTCATCGACGGCGCCATCGACAGCGGCCGCCGCGCCGCGGCCGAGTTGCCGGCGGCGCTGACCTGAGTCAACCGCCGTCGGGTTCCGGCCAGGCCAGTTCGGCGCCGAGTGCTGCGGCGAGGCGGGTCATGGTGTGGCGGCTGGACCTGTCGTCGGCGTGTTCGGGGAGCCAGGCGCAGGCCAGGTAGGCGCCCACGAGGCTGGTGGCCGCCCCGGCAGCGGACAGGCACTCCTCGATCTGGGCGAGGGAAGGGCCGGGGCCGGAGGGAAAACGCGCGCCGGGCAGCTGGGCGCCGTCGATGACGTCGATGTCGAGGTGGAGGTAGACGGGGACCGGGCCGAGCCGCCCGAGGGCCGACGTGATCGCGGCGGGATCGGCGGGTACACGACGGACATCACCGGCGGCGAGGGCTTCGCGCTCGGCGGGGTCGAGATCGCGGGCATCGGCGAGTACGACGTTGGTCTCCGGGACGGGATTCAGGCCGAGCGTGTCGTCGAACAGGTCAGGCGTGCGGCCGGTCAGCATGGCCAGTGCCATCCCACCGAGGTACCCGCTGGTCGAGATGGCCGGGGTATTGAAGTCGCCGTGGGCGTCCAGCCACAATACGGCCAGGTCACGATGACGACGCTGCAACCCGGCCACCACCGCGCGAGTGGTGGGGCAGTCACCGGACAGCACCAAGGGCCTGGCGGCGCGCGTCACCGCGCCGAGTGCCGCCTGGTGCAGCAGGCTCATCCGCGCGGCGGCGGGGCCCGCGGGAAGATCCGGAGGGGTGACCCGGGTCGCGGTGGCAGGCATCGGAAAGGCCGGGATGTACTCGTCGACGTGCCACGGCGTGACGATCAGGTCCCAGGTGTCCTCGGCGCCGCGGTCAGCCACGAGATCTTCCCTTCGTTCCGGTGGGCGAGGAAGTCGAGCAGCCGGCGCGTCCGGCCGTCCCCTTGCCTCGATCTTCGCAGATCGGGGCAAGGGGACGCATTCCCCGGAAAACCGAGCGCGGCCCGCGCTGAATTGTCCTATGTGGACATTCGGCTGCCGCCGGGAACCGGAAGTATCGTCGCATCCGATTCACCCATCCTCATCGCGGCATGATCGGGCCACGCGCCTGGCGATCTCGGCGTCCAGCGGGCTCGTATCCTCGCTCACCGGCTCCGATGGTAGCCACCATCGGAAGTCCAGCGCTTCGTCGTTGACGGTCAGCCGAGGCATGACTTGGAGCCGAACCCGATATACGGCCAGGAGTTCCCGGCGCTCCGGCTTCGTGAGATCGAACTCGGCCACGGCGGCGAAGGACAAGTCCACGCCGTGGATGCCGGTCTCCTCACCCAGCTCCCGTACCGCGGCCTCGCGCGGGCTCTCACCCGCTTCCCTCATTCCTCCCGGAAGCTCCCACTGCCTCCGCCGGCCATCGAACATCATCAGGACTGCGTGCGCGTGGACAGCGACAACCAACGACGCGGGCACGGTCACCTGCTCGACCAGACGCCCCAACTCGTCTTCCGTGACGGAACGAAACTCGATCAAGGCGTTGCCGGCACGATCACGGATCGGCAGTTCGACCATGACACCATCCCACCACGACGACGACAATCGCCCGGCGAAAACGAGCCGGCGGGCCGAGGCGTGCACCTGTCCTTCACGGTCCGAAGTGGACGTACGGGGCCCAGATGGCCGGGTTGCGGGGGGCCGAGTCGCGCAAGGCGCGCACGGTGCGATGGAGCAGATGGGCGGTGTCGTCGAGACGCAGACCCGAAGGTCCGAGCAGTCCGGTGTACATCGTCTCGGCCACCTCGACCGCGGTCCGGTCCGTGATGGTCCACAGGGTCGCGATCACCTGCCGGTAACCCGCGAGCTGGAGCGCCGCGGCGAGATGGATGGCCTCGTCGGGCAGATCCGTGCCACCGATCGCCGTGCTGCAGGCCGACAGGTAGGCGAGTTCGGCGTGCTCGAGATCCAGTTCGGCTACCTCGAGCACGCTCAGTGGTTTGTCCCACAGGTAGAGGCTGCCGGTTGACGGTTGCCGCAGGTTTTGCCCGCCGTGGCAGGCGAAATGTGCGTAGGCGTGGGTGCGCAGGTCGGCGGTTATCGCGGCGTGGGTGGCGGTGTCGGCGACACGTACCGTGCCGGTGAAGGAGGGCGCACGAGAAACGAACTCGGCTTCCGCCCGGGCACCGGGCAGGGGGCACATGGCCGGGCTGCCGGGAACCGGCGGGGTCTCCGGCATGCTGACCACGAGGATGCGTCGGTCGGCGGGCTTGACCGCGCTCGCGGTGTTCGCCTTCGCCAGCGCGCGCAGTGTCGGTGTGTAGGACGACACCACGCGGTCGATCACCGTGCGCCCGGCGGGTGTGTCGGCCGGGTCGTGGTAACCGGCGGCGTGCAGCGGGAGCAGGGTCAGTGATCCGGTCGGGCACCACCACAGTCGTGGCAACGGCTCATCGTGCCCGGTGTAGCCCAACCGGGTCAGCACCGGCTCGGCTACGGTGTCCCACAACCATTCCAGGGTCGCGTGCACCGTTTGTTTGGCGCCGGTGGTGACGAGGTCGCCGGGTCCGCCGGGGTTTTCCAGCAGCTTCAACGCCCGCAGGTATCCCTCTGCCTGTCGTCCGGCCTCCACGTACGACAGATCAGGTAGCGGGACGTGGTCGACGTCGCGGTCCTCGTGCACGATCAAGGCGTCACATCGGGCTTCGTCGACGTTGAGCAGGACGACGGGACCGGCGGGCAGGCCCTCGCGGAGGGTGGCCAGCGGCGGGATCCTCAGGAGGTATTCCAGTCCGGGCAAGGCGCGTGCTTCGGCAAGCAACCGGTCCCAGTCCTCGGCCAGCTTGATCCGGTCGGACTGCATACGCTGGCTCGGGTCGCTCCACGGATCGGTCGTGGCGGCGGCCTCCGGAATGTCGGGCGCGGTGGTGGCCGCCAGCTTCGCCGCCACGGCGCGCAGGCGATCGTGCAACGCGCGGTCACGTTCCCGCAGCATCGACAGGTCGTCCCTGGTCTGCAGTGCCTGCGACCACAGAACGGAGCGGCCCTGCTCGAGCAGTTCCACAGCACGGCCGGGGTCGCCGGCCTCCAGTGCCGCGGCGGCGGCCACCCTCGCCAGGCCTTCCCACATCGTCAGCCTGCGCTCGCGCGCGTCGCGTTCGATGCCGTGCCAGGCCACATGGGGCAACAGTGCGACAGCGACGCCGAAGGCCTCCGTCGCGGAGGTCCAATCACGGTGCCGGACGGCCGTCTCGGCCCACAATCTGGCCGCGGCCGCCCGATACGTCGGTGCGGCAGCGGGAGATTCGACCGCCGTTCGGTAGGCGGCGACCGCGGCGTCGACGTCGCGCCTGCCTTCGACGCGCCTGCGCTCGTGCAGCCTTCCCAGCGTCACCCAGGCCACCGCGACTCGCGGGTCACCGGCGGTCATGCTGTCTATCGCCCGTCTGGCCGACTCGATCGATTCGGCCGCGTCCGCGTCGTCCCCACCGCGGTCGTACCGGGTGTGCAGCACGGTCGAGAGGCTGAGGACGCACAGCGGGTACATCGAGTGCGTGACGTCGGTGATCGCGATCGCCTCCCGGACGAGTGCGACGGCCCGGTCCAGTGCGTCCCGGCTCGGACGCCGGTCACGGCGGGCGCGCAGCAGCCCCGCCAGGTTGATCAGGATCTCTCTCCGGTTCGGGCTCTGGGGCGTGCTGCGGTCCACCGCCTCGTTCAAGGCCGCGACCGCGGCGTCGAGGTCCGCGGTGTCCTGCTTTTCCAGGTACCGGAGGTGCAGCGCGGTCCCGAGGTTCATCAGGCACATCGGCACCGCCGGATGGTCCGCCGGCGCGGCCGCGACGGCCGATCGCCCGGCCTCCACGGCGGCGTCGAGGTCGGCGACAGAGCCGAGCAGACCCGCCCGCGTGCGTAGCACGTTGGACAGGTTGGTCAGCATGATGGGCCGCATGATGTGCCCGGGATGGGCGTCCTCCGCCGCCTCGAACAACGCGTCGATGGCGGCATTGAGGTCGGAGACCGTTCCGGTCCGATCGAACCGGGACCACAGTGCCAGCCCCAGCGTCATCAGGTTGATCGCCGAGGCGGCGTGCCAGTTGGGCGCGCGGGCGGCCTCGCGCCCCAGGTCGACGGCGGCGTCGAGGTCGTCGAGATCGCCGGTGGCCAGCGATCTGGTCAGCAGGCCGACGGCCAGTGCGGTGAACTGGGCACTCCGTTCGGCCGGTGTCGTGCCCGGCAGGGTCGTGGCGCGCTCCGCGGCCTCGATGGCCTCGTTCAGATCGGCGGACTCAGCCAGGATGCTGAACCGGCCACGCAGTGCGTGCGCCAGCTCGGACAACGCGTTCGCCGTTATCGCGTCGTTCGTGCCCGCGGCGGCCACCCCGCGGCGCAGCACCTCGATCGACTCGGTCAGCACCCCGACGTCGCCGGTCCGCTCGAACCGCAGGGCCAGCAGGGTGCCCAGCGTGATCAGGGCGTACGCCCGGTTGGCCTCCTCGTCCTGAGTGCGGGCGAGGACATCCCTGCCGATCTCGATCGCTTCGGCGAGCAGAATGTCTTCTCCGGAGTTGAGAAAACGCAGGCGCAGCGTGCTCGCCAAGAAGATCCCCGCCGTGTTCCGGCCTGGGCTCGCCACTGGTAGCCCGTCGGCCGCGACCCGCAGCAATTCGCTCGCCTCGGCGAGCGCGACCTGGTCGTTCGACCACTGCCCGTGAAGTGACAGCGCGATTCCCAGCATCAGGCTGAATTGAACCTTCTGGTCGCGCGACCTGACCGAAGCGAGGCCTGGCCGCAACACCGCGATCGCCTCGTCCAGATCCGCGATCGAGGCCGTGGCCTGGAAACGGGCCCGGAGGGCATGGCCGAGATAGAACCGGAACGTCGGCAGATCCGGGCTGTCCGGCCGGGCCCGGCCGAGCACCGACCGCAGTGCGTCGACGGCCTCGGTGAGATCGGCGGAGTCGCGGGCCCATTCGTACCGATCCGTCTGTGCGGCCGCGACATTTCCCGCCAGCAGCAACGCGTCGGGGCTTTCCCTCAGGGCTGCCTTCCCCCTGTCGATCGCCTCGGCCAGGGCGCTTCGGTCGCCGTGGCGAAAAAAGCGGATGCGAAGCACCTGGATGAGATTGTTCACGAGCATGACCCGGTTCATCTCGGTCGCGTGCGCCAAAGCGGACCGCAAAGTCGTGGCCGCCGCCTCCAGGTCCGCTTCGGCACCGGTGTTCTCGTAGCGGGATATGAGCGCGTTGCCCAGGGTGAGGGTGACCGCCACCTTCGGAACCGCGCCGGGTGGCGTCGCCGCATGGCAGGCTTCTATGGCTTCGGTCAGCTTCTCGGGATCGCGCTCGGAGGTGGCTGTCGAGCTGAGGATCGCGGCAAGAACGCCGAGTATCCGATAGCGGCTCGAGTCGCCGGTAGCGGCGAGCGCCGAGCGGATCAGCCGGGTCGCCGTCTCCCTGTCGGCAGGCTCGCCCCTGGCATCGAAGCGTTGCAGGTGCGCCAACGCGGTGTCCGCCTGCAGGTCGGGCAGCCGGGGGTCGCCCGTGGGCAGGGACTCGACGATCCGGCACAACGCGGCGACGGACTCGTCGAGGTCGGCGGGGTCCGGATTGCGGCTGTACCGGAGGCTGAGTGCGTCCACGAGCGCGGACAAACACTGCGTCAACGCGGGGGCGTCGGGGGCCAGCGGCACCGTCGCCCGCAGCGTCTCGATCCGTTCGTCGAGGTTCGTGGCCTGGCCTGTGCGCAGGAAACGCCACCGCAGCAGTTCCGCCAGCTGCCAGAGCTGCTGGCCGCGGATCACCGTGTCATCGGGGATGTCCCGCGCGGCCACTCTCGTTGTCTCGATGGCTTCGTCGAGCTCACCGTCATCGATCTCGCCGTCGGTGTCCGCCAGCTTGACCGTCTCGTACAGGACCATCGACAGGGCCGTGAGCATCGGCGTCCGACCGAGCGGACCGCCTGCGCCGGCCGTCTTCGCCTCACGAAGGACGTCCACGGCTTCCCGGAGGACCTCCTGACCACCGGATGCCCGGTACAGGCGGCGAAGTGCCTCACCGAGGGACAGCAGCGCGGTCCCCCGAAGCGGGCTGTCCGCGGGCAGAGCCGCCAAGGCCGCTCTTGCCGCCCGTGTCACCTCGGCAGGGTCCGTGCCTTCGGCTCGGAGCACAGTCGCCAGCGTGGCCTCGACCGCCCACCTCAGCGGGTGGTTTTCACCAACGGCCGCGTCGGCCTTCCTGGCCAGGGTGATGGCTTCGGACAGGTCGGCCTCGTCGGGACCATCAGGTGTGGTGAACGCCGAGGCGTACGAGAACCGGGTCTGGAGCGAGCTTGCGAGGTTGAGCAGCGCGGGGACATGCGACTCGCTGCCCTCGGGGAGGTTCCCCAGAGCCTCCCGCAAATATCGGACACTTTCCGCGATGTCGGTGGTATCGCCCGTACGGACGAACCTGACGCGCAGGGCGCTGCCTCGCAACAGGAGCGCTTCACCGAATGCCGGGTCGTCCGGAGCGCAGCTTGCGAGGACTTCCCGGGTCACCTCGACGTACTCCTCGACCACGGCGAGCGGACCGCCGATATTGCAATGGGTCTCCAAGGCCACGGCGAGCTGCGACAGGCAGGCGACGCGGTCCGGGTCACCGAGCGGCAGAGACGACGCCACTTCGCGCAGGAGCACCGTGCTGTCGGCGAGGTCCCGTTCCCGCCCTCGGATCCCGAACCGGGTAAGCAGCGCAAGCCCGAGGGGAAACCGGACCGCCGGGGCGATCGGGTGCTCGGCCGATTCGAGTGCCGCGCGGCCCGCTGCGACGGCGTCGTCCAGATCCGCCTCGGCGGCCGTCCACTCGAAGCGCTGGTTCGCCAGCGTCATCAGGTTGAACAGGTGCGCCGGACGGTCGACCTCACCGCCGGCGTCGACGGCGGCTCGACATGCGGCTATCCCCAGGTCTGTCAGGACGGGGTCCGCGGCCGTCAAAGCGGCGTCGGTGATCACCGACGCGTAGAACGGTCCGAGTTGCGCGGGCGTGAGTCCCGCATAGTGGTTTTCCCGAAGCCAGCCGAGCACCGGTGGTGGCACCACACCCGGGAAGGATTCGGCGAGCGGAGCGAACAGTTCCGTGCAGATCTGGATATCAGGCCCGATACCGCCCGGCGGCAGGGCGCAATGCCGCAGCCAGTGCAGCATTCCGAGTTGCCGAAGCAGTTCGGGAGGCAAACCGGTACCGATGGCGGGCAGGACCAGACGAGCGGCGTCCGCTACGGCCTCGGGTGTGGTGACCTCGTCGGATTCGCTTGTTTCCAGGCAACGGAGGATGCGTTCCAAGAGCGAGATGCCCACCCCTCCCCTCGCCCACCCACTACGGTGCGATAGACGATTCAGGATGGCACAAGGGAGGGGCGAAGTGGCGGCATTCGACGAGGGACAAGCGCTTGTTCTGTGGTGCACCGCCATGTCGGATCTGCGCCAGGCCGCCGTCGCCGGCCGGTGGACCGACCGGCTGGAACGTGCCGCCTCCCGCGTGCGCGCGGGTGGTTCGGCGTTGGACGCGTGCCGGCAGTTCGACCTGCTCGATGCCGAATCGGCGGAGCCGACCAGGAGCGCGGGCACTCCCGACCGCATGCCCGTATATCCCAGCACGCGGAGCTCTCGTCCGCCAAGGACCGGACGCGGCGAGTACAGCTGCCCGCGCAAGGTGTGCATGCGCCACGACCATCGGGACGACAACGGGCACCCGCCCGTCTGCGCCTTGTTCGACAACGAGCCGATGCTGCCGACGGGCGCGACGCCGTGAACCCCTTCTTATCGTCGCTGAGCGGCAAACTCGCCGAGCGATGGGTCGCGACCCTCGTGCTGCCGGGGGCGCTGTTCATCGCCGCGGTGGTGTGCGCGGCCCGGCTGGGGCACCGCTCGGCGTTCGACCTCGTCTCGGTGACCGGCTGGATCGTGCGGGAGGCACCACGCCTGCCGGTCGCGGCGGCAGTCTTCCTGCTGGCCGGTGCCACGGCGACGGCCATGGCCGCGCAGGCGGTCGGCAGCCTGGCCGAGGCGGTGTGGACCAGACCGTGGCGCGGGCCTGCCGCCTGGCTCGCGCGGGGGCTGGTGGCCTTACGCGGCAGGCTCTTCGATCGAGCGGCGGCCAAGGCGGGGGTGGATCCGGTCTCCGCCTACCGTCCACGGCATCCGGCCTGGATCGGCGAGCGGTTCCGGCTGCTGAACGCCCGGATCGCCGGGCAGTACCACGGCCTCGATCTGGGCTTGGTGTGGCCGCGCCTGTGGTTACTGGTCCCGGAAACGGTCCGCACTCCAGTGCAGGCGGCCGAATCCCAGTTCAGGTCGGCCACCAGGCTCGTCGGCTGGGGCCTGCTGTACCTCGGCCTCGGGATCTATTGGTATCCCGCGGCGCTGGCCGGAATCGGCGCCGTCGCGGTGGGGTGGAGCCGGGCCCGATCCACCACCGCGACACTCACCACGTTGATCGAAGGCACGGTGGACACCCATCTCGACACGATCGTCACCGCTCTCGGCCACACCGTGCCGGCCGCGGGTTTCACCGGCGAGCTTGCCCGCCGGATCAACGACCGGCTGGCCAAGGGCGACTGACCACCCGAACGGTTCCAGCCAGAGGCCCACGGCCCGCGCGAATGTCCATATTGGACGGACACGGAGCGGCGGATGGCGCGAGTCTTGCGGTATGAGAGTGCGTTGCAACTCTAGAGGTGACGATTCCAGGGACTTTCGGCGCCTGCCCGTGTCGCGCTGCCGCCGGGTGGCAGGTCGAGGGTGTCGATCAGGCTTTGGTCTTCGTCGATGGCATGGTGCAGATGACCGATCTTGCCGGTGCCGCCGTCCGCGTCGGAAGCGCCGATGAGCTGCCACATGCCGTCCTCGGCATCGTGCTGGACAAGCAGAATCGGCTCGCTTCGCTCGAAGATCTCACGGGTCTGGATACAGGTGGTGCGCAGAAGCCAGTGCAGCATCCACCAAGCCCGCCGATCGCGCTGCATGATCCGGTCGGCGACCCACCAGATGAACGGCAGGTCCTCATGGGCACGCGCCTCGTCCGCGGTCAGGTCCGGGCCACCCTCCGGCACCCGCTCGAACGGGTCGTCGGTCAGCGAGAACGCATGCCCGTCCTCGGTTTCGAAGACGACGGCGTGGAAGGTTCCGCCGCCAGGGTTGCCCGCGCCGATCCCGACCGACAGATGAGCGACATGCGGGTCCGACCCCGTCGTCCAGCCGAACGCGTACGACGCCAGCTCACCCTGCGGGCCGACGAACTCCCCGAACGCGCGCCGGTCCATGCCTGTCGCTGTGGCTGTCGGCACCTCGACCAGCGCACCCTCCAGCACCTGGATATCCACCACCGCAAGATAGCCGATCATCGGCACGGCAGGACGCGACTCGTGGCATGAGCGGACGGGCGGGGAGGTCGAGCGGTGTCGTCAGGATGTGAGTTCCGGGATGGCCGCCAGTTCGTCCGGCGGGGGGCCGGGATGCACGATGCCCAGCCGGTGGGTGGCTCTGGTCATGGCGACATACAGGTCGTTGTGGCCCAGCGGTCCCGCGGTGAGGATCGCCACCGGGTCGATGATCACGACCGAGTCGAATTCCAGTCCCTTGGCCTGCTGAGGAGCCAGTAACACCACTTCATCCGTCAGATCCGGCAGCGTGGCCAGGGACAACTCGGCGGCCAGCCGTCCGAGATGCCTGCTCGGGGCGATGATCGCCAGCTGGCCCTCCGAGTGCGTCGCTACCAGGTCGGCGACGACCTTTGGCAGCTCGGCGGGGGTGGTGCGCAGGCGCCACGGGGGCCGGCCGGTGAAGCGGACCGACCGGGGTGGCCGCAGCCCCGGATGGCTGGCGGCGAGCAGGTCCGCGGTGGCGGCCATGATCTCCGATGGTGTGCGGTAGTTGACCGTGAGCTCGGCCAGCCGCCAACGGTCGTTCAGGTGCGGCCGCAGCACCCGTTCCCACGAAGAGGCGCCCGCCGGGTTCCCCGTCTGAGCGAGGTCGCCGAGGACGGTCATCGATCTGCTGGGGCAGCGACGCATCAGCATCCGCCACGCCATGGCGGACAGTTCCTGTGCCTCGTCGACGACCACGTGCCCGAACGTCGCCGGGCTGCCGCCCTGGCCGATCAAGGCTGCGGCCTCGTCCAGCAGCGGGACGTCGGCGACGCTCCAGTCGGCGCCCGGACTGTCGACGACGTCCGACACCGCTTCCTGCGGAGTCAGCAGCGGCCAGAGGCCGTCGAGCACGTCCTGGACGCCGGCATCGATCAGCAGGCTGTCCCGGAGACGGGCCTTGTCGATCTCGTCCAGCAGGTTCGTCGGTCCGTCGTGATCATTCCGGCCGATCACGACACCCGCGGCCGCCAACGCGCGCAGGTCGGCTTCGCTCAGCCGGCCATCAAGGCTGCCGCCATCCAGAGCTTCGCCGGTATCGGAGAGCACCACCCTCTCCATTTCCTCGATCAGTCCCTGGGCAAGTGCGTCCACGATCTCCCGCGCGAACACGAGCCTGGCCCGGTTATGCGGCAGCCCGGTCCGCCGCGCCCTCTGCACGGCACGGCGGCAGGTCTCCGGCTCGAGCCGCAGTTCCTGCTGTTCGAACTCGATGTCGATCGGCTCGTCGGGAATCCGGACCCGGGCGCGCACCGCCGCCCTCAACCGTTCGGCCATGCCCACCCGGCCCTTGGGTTCGGCGGTCTCGGGTGGATCCACGCGGCTGACGCAGACGCCCGGGCACAGGTCGGCGATGGTCGCGGTCACCACGGTGTTCTCGCCCAGACCGGGCAGGACCTGGCCGATGTAGTCGAGGAAGAGCCGGCTGGGGCCCACGACCAGGACACCGCGGGCACGGAGGTGGAGATGCGTGTAGAGCAGGTAGGCGACCCGGTGCAACGCGACGGCGGTCTTTCCCGTTCCCGGGCCACCCTGCACCACGAGCACTCCTTGGTGCCCACTCCGGATGATCCGGTCCTGCTCGGCTTGCAGGGTCGTGACGATGTCGCGCATCCTCCCGGTCCGGTCCGCTGTCACCGCCGCCAGCAGCGCGCCCTCCCCGACCAGGCTGTCGTCGGCGGCGTTGTCCGGGTCGAGCAACTCGTCGTCGAGCGCGACGACCCTGCGGCCTCGCGTGGTGATGTGCCGTCGTCGGCGGACGCCGTGCGGCTCGGTCGCGGTCGCGACGTAGAACGGCTGAGCCGCCGGTGCGCGCCAGTCCACCATCAAAGGTTCGTCATCCGTGTCCGGGAACAATCCCAGCCGACCCACGTAAACACGGCGGCCGTCGCGCATGTCCAGCCGCCCGAAGCACAGCCCCTGTTCCACCGCGTCGAGACGGGTCACTTCCGCTTGCCAGGTAGCCATCGCCGCGGGGTCTTCGCCGGCGCGACGCGCGGCCACCAACCGCGTGGCCGCCTCTTCGCGCAGGGCATCCACCCGAGCGTACAAAACCGCCAGGTACTCCTGCTCGACGTCGATCTCAGTGATGGTCACTCAAGCGCTCCCCGCAATCGATGCTCAGTGACATCGAGGATGCGCAGTGACCGCACCGAAAAACAGTCTTGTTCTTTCCCGCGGCCTCAGCCGCTGGGGCTGTAGCCGCCGCAGCACAACCCGCTCATGCCCACTACAACCGCGAAGCATCAAACGCGCGACTCGCGGCTCGGTGCCACCGGCATACTCTGGCAATGACCGATTTTCCGCCGGACGTGGAGATGCGCTACCGGCGTCTGGCGGTACAACGGCGCTGGCCACTGGAGACCGAAGCCGCGTTCCGGGCAAGCGTCGCGTGGTATCGGGCGTTGGACGAGGGCTCCGAGCTTCGCCGGTACTACGAGTACGCGGATCGCGAAGGCCTGGTCGACGAAGGAGCTCGCTGGCTGTGGGAGGCGATCGTGGTCGACCACGAGACAGTGGCCCTCAAGCAAATCGAGCTGGACTCGTCCGGGACCGCTCACCGCTACTGGTGGCGGAACCTCGAGGATGACGCCGGCGGACTCACCGACCAAGCACTCGACCTCGCCGACCCCGGCCTCACCCCTGTTTCCCGTTCCACGTTCTATGCGCTCTGGGACAGCGGCACCGGCAAGTGAAGCTCGGGCGGGGTGTCCGAGCGGCGCGCGGAGCACGGGAGCGCGGCCGACGCTGCGCGGAACCCTCGATCAAAGGCGGGAAGATCGATGGCACCGATTGTCCAATGTGGACAAAATCCGGTCCGCTGTGCGGCGTCACCGTGCCGCCGTACGGCCTTCGGCGAGATGGTGACGGATGACGTGGACGGTCTTCTCCGTGTCGGCGGGGGAACTCTGCTGGGGTGCGTCGCGGAAGGCGGTGCCGCGCAGCGGGTGGTGTGCGGGGCGGGGGTAGAGCCAGGCGTGGAAGTGCGGCACGCGGTCGCGGGTGGAGACGACGTGGACGCGTTCGGCGTCGGTGACGGCGCGCAGGGTGGCGTCCAGGCGGGTCAGCAGCCGGCCGAAGCTCTCGGACTCGGCGGTGGTCATCTCCGCGAAGTCGGTGAAGTGGCGGCGGGAGGTCACCCGGAGGGCGCCCGCCATGGTGGTCGCGGCGGGTCCGTGGGCGACGAGCCAGTTCTCGTCTTCGTGCACCCAACCGCCGAACTCGGGGGCGGGCGGGTCGCAGTACGGGCAGTCCGACACGGGATGCTCCTCCATGGTGGTCGGTCGTCACGGCGCGGAAGCGATGGTGACCAGCTGGTCGATGCGTCGGGTGAGCTGAGCCAGGACGCTCTCGAAGGCCTCGTCGGTGTCGACCGGACCCGGATCGGGGACGGACCAGTGCACGCGCCGGTCGGCCGGTCCGAGTTCCTCGAAGGCGTTGTCGCACACCGCGACGACGAGATCGGACGGTTCGACCACGTCTCGCACGTGGGCCGTGCCGGCGCGCTCCAGGCGCAGGCCGTGCCGACGGGCCGTGCTGACCGCGCGGGGGTTGAGGCGGTTGCCCGGGTGCGTGCCCGCCGAGGTCACCGGGATCGGGCTGCGTTCGCCCCACACGGCGGCGGCCAGGGGTGAGCGGGCGCCGTTGCGGGTGCAGACGAACACCACCCGTGGCGCGGGGACCGTCGGTGTGATGTGCAGGCCGGTCAACGGCTCGGGCGTCAACCGCACGTACGCCCGCCGGCCGTCGGCGTGCGACCTGGTGCGCTCGACCAGGCCGGCCTCCCTCAACACCTTGAGGTGATGGGCGAGCAGGTTCGAGGCGAGGTCGAACCTGCGGCCCAGCTCGCCGGGTGAGCGGTCGCCCACGGCGAGCAGGTCGACGATGCCGAGGCGCACAGGGTCGGAGAGGGCGTGATGCACCGCCGCCCGCCTTCGAAGTGATATGTCAAGTTCCATTGACTCAATCCTTGCTGAGGTGCTTAGTTGGGTCAACGTACGTCTACACCTTGAGCCCCAGGAGGCGGACAAGGCCAGAGACGATCACCGACCGACTCCGCACTCGACGCCACGACAGCGTGGCGGCGCGAACGAGCGCGGCCTCACGGCGGCGGCCGATTTTCCGCCATAGTGGCGATGCTATTTCGCGCCCATTTTTAATTTAGCCCGATTTCGAATGATCGCGGAGTAGCAACGGCGATTAGTGCGTTTCGCCGATGTGGAAAAGTCACCGAGTCCGTACGTTCATGATGATCGTACTTGACCACCTCTCGGAAATAGAGGAAACCGTGACTACGACAGAATTGAGCATAGGCGGAGGCGGCACACTCTGGCAGCGATGGGCCCAAGCCCCGGTTATAACCAAAATGTACTGGCTGCTGCGATTGGGCGTTGCCGTGGAATATCTCGGCCACGGGTGGGCGGGACTGAGCCGATCGCGGGCGTGGCTGCCCTATTACGACCTGTTCGGCATCTCCGCCGACGCGGCGGTGGACTACATGATGTATGTCACCGGCGCGGTGGACATCACCGTCGGGCTGGCGGTGTTGTTCTTCCCGCTGCGGATCGTATTGCTGCACGCCACGGTGTGGGGCGTGTTCACCGCCCTGCTGCGGCCGGTCGTCGGCGAGGGCTGGTGGGAGTTCCTGGAGCGCGGCGGCAACTACGGCATGCCGCTGGCCCTGCTGATCCTGGTGGGCGGCGGTGGGTGGTCGCTGCGGCGCTGGTTCACTCGTGGCGACCTGCCGATCGCGGTCTCCGATCGCGCGCACGTCGGCGTGCATTGGGCCGCGCGCGGCGGTCTCGCGCTGCTGCTGATCGGCCACGGCGGATTCGGCGCATTCGAGGACAAGCCGTACCTGTACAAGTTCTTCGAATTCTTCGGCATCGGGCGCATGACCGTCGAATCGGCGAATCTATTGGTCGTATTCGGCGCCTTCGAAATCCTGCTCGGGCTGGCCGTGCTGATCCGCCCGGCGAAACCGTTGCTGTGGTTCGTGCTCGGCTGGAAACTGGCCACCGAACTGCTCCGGCCGCTGGTCGGGCAGGAGTGGTTCCAATTCGTCGAGCGCGACGGCGACTACGTATTGCCGCTCGTGCTCATCGTCGGCGCGGGTGTCTACGCGCTGTCCCGTGACCGCCTGCGCGGTTCCGCCGCCGTCCGATCCGCCTCCTGAAAGGTAATCCGTTGCGTCGACTGATTCTTCTCGTCACCACCATGACACTGCTGGTCGCGGCGCCGGTCCCCGCGAGCGCGGCGAGCGGGCGCCCGGTCGAACTCGGCACCATCCCGATCGGCGCCAACGCCCGGATGGTCGCGTTCACGCCCGACCACCGACTGGCCTACGTCGCCAACGGCGGTTCCGGCACCGTCTCGGTCATCGACCCGGTCCGCCGGATCGAGGTCGCCACCATCCCGGTCGGCACCTTTCCCTACGGCATCGTCTTCGATCGCTCCGGCCGCCACGTCTACGTCTCCAACCGCGACTCCGACGACGTGTCGGTGATCGACACCGCCCGCCGGACGGTGGTGAAGACCATCCCGGTCGGTGACGCGCCCCGCCTGGCCGCGCTGCGGCCCGACGGGCGCGAGGTCTGGGTCAGCAACACCGGCTCCGACGCGATGTACGTCATCGACACCCGCACCCAGGCCGTCACCCGCACCATCCCGGTGGGTGACGCGCCGCGCGGCGTGCAGTTCACCACCGGAGGCCGCCACGCCTGGGTGGCCAACTCCGACGCCGACACCGTCTCCATTGTGGACACCGACACCTACACCGCCGTCGCCACCATCCCGGTCGGCGACGAACCGCGCGGCGTGCTCATCACTCCCGACAACCGCACCGCCTACATCAGCAATACCATCGCCGGCACCGTGTCCGTGGTCGACGTCCGTACCCGCGAGGTCACCGCCACCATCGCCGTCGGCGTGAAACCGCGCGGCATCACCCTGGCCGCGGGCGGGCGGATCGCGTACGTGGTCAACGCCGGCCCCGGCCCCGCGGGCACGGGCACCGTCGTCACCTTCGACACCCGCACCAACCGGGTGCTCGGCGAGGTCGCGGTGGGCTTGGACGCGCACTGGTCCGCGCCCGGGCCCGGCCACCGCTACATCCTGGTCACCAACTCCGGCTCCGGCACGGTCTCCATCCTCACCCTGGCTTGCTGACGACCTCCACCCCCCACGGTCCGGCTCCCCGACGCCGCCCACCCCGCCGCGGAGCCGGACCCCGGTTCGTCCCCGAACCCGCGGAGCGCGCGACGGCCGACCGGTGTCACGCCGCCACTCGGCCGGGGACCAGTCGTCTGCGGGTATGTCAGGTTCGGTTCAGTCCCCCACCCGGCCGGTGTCGTACGCCCACATCGCGATCTCGACCCTGTTCCGGGCGCCGATTTTGGTCAGCAGGCTGGCGACGTGGGTCTTGGCGGTCGTCAAGCCGATGAACAGCTCGGCGGCGATCTCCGCGTTCGTGCGGCCGCGGGCGACCAGCGTCAGCACCTCCTCCTCTCGTTCGGTGAGCGGCTCGATCGGTTGGGTCCGCCGGTTCGGTGGTTCCCGGCCGGCGAGCGTGGCCAGCAGCCGCCGGGTGATGTTCGGCGCGATCAGGGCATCGCCGACGGCGGCGGCATGGACGGCCTGGACGAGCAGGTCCGTCCCGGCGTCCTTGAGCAGAAAGCCCCGGGCGCCGGCCCGGAGCGCACCATGGACGTACTCGTCGAGGTCGAATGTCGTGATCACGACCACCGCGATCGGGTCCGGGACGCCCCGCCCGGCGAGGAGCTTGGTCACCTCGATGCCGTCGAGCCCGGGCATCTGGATGTCGACCAGGCACACGTCGGGGCGGAGCCGATGCGCCAGCTCGACGGCGGCGTGGCCGTCGGCGGCCTGGCCGACGACCTCGATGTCGGGCTGCGCGTCAAGGATCATCGACAGGCCGGTGCGCACCAGATCCTGGTCGTCGGCCACCAGCACGCGCACCGTCATCGGCGTACCTTGGTCGGCAGTTCGGCGTCGACCGTCCACCCGCCCTCGGGCGCCGGCCCGGCACGCAGCGTGCCGCCGAGCAGCTGCACACGCTCGGTCATCCCCAGCAGCCCGAAGCCGTGGTTCACCGACCGCGCCAGGTCGAGCTGACCGTCGTCGGTCACGCGTAGCCGCAGCGTTCCCGCGCCCTCCACGACCCGGATCTCCACCCGCGAGGCGTTGCGGGCGTGCCGCAGGGCGTTGGTCAGCGCCTCCTGCGCCAGCCGGTAGACCGCCGCGTCGATCTGGGGCGGAAGTTCGTCGAGGTCGTCCGGCAACGCCACGTCGACGACCGGGACCGGGGCGCGTCGCGCGAGGGAGACCAGGTCGGCGACACCGGGCTGAGGGGCGTACTCCGCCGGCACTCCGTCGCGCAACACCCGGACCATCGCCCGCATCTCCGCGAGGGTCCGCGCCGCTTCCCCTTCGATCGCCGCCAGCACGTCGAGTGCCGCCTCAGGTCGCCGGCCTGCCATCGCCCGGCCCGCTTGCGCCTGCACGGCGATCGCCGAGACGTGGTGGGCGACGATGTCGTGCAACTCGCGCGCGAGACCGACCCGCTCCTGGCCGCGGATCTGGTCCAACGCCCGGCGCCGGCTCTCGGCGCGGTAGCGGAACGCCGCGCCGCCCGCCGCCGCTGCCGCGAGGATGGCGAGCCCGCCGAAGATCTCGGTCGGCCCGATGTGGCCGGGGACCATACCGATTCCCGCGGCGACCGCCACCACCGCCAGCCCGATCACGATCTCGCGCCCTGAGCCCCAGCGGACCAGCGCGTGGACGAGCACCAGGACGTAGATCATCGTGTCGAGGCCCACGCTCGGGACCCCGCCCAGCAGGCTCGCCAGTCCCAACGCCATCGCGGTGCCGAAGGCCACCACGACACAGGCCAACGGGTGGCTACGCCGCCACAGCAGCACCGGCGCGAGTCCGACCGCCACGATCGTCGCGAACGGCCGCCAGGCGACGTCGTCCCGGAGGACGCCCTCGAGCAGCGCGGTCACCATCAACGCCGCGACCAACACCCAGTCGCGCGACATCCGTTCGGGCGGGTCCGTGGCGCGCGGCTCGGCCCACAGCGAGCGCAGGGCGTTGGTGGTCACCCGCCCAGCCTAGGGACCGCCGAGGCGGCGGGGACCGACCGAAAGAACGAGACGGCGCTCCTCCTCGCGGCCGGGGCGGGTCCGGCCTCGACGACGATGTGCCCGCGGCCGGGCTCGGTGATCGTTGGCCCACCGGTCCTCACCACGACGACAACGGAGCCCACGATGACAACACGTCAACCCACCACGAACGCACTGGACGACCAGCGGATCCCGGTGAGAGCCAAGCTCGCCGCAGCGTGGACGAGCCTCGTGCTCCTGTACGCCTACGTGGACATTCTCGCCTTCTTCAAACCCGGCGTCATCAAAGACATCGAGGCCGGCGTCGTCTTCGAGTTCGACATCAGCCAGCCGTTGTTCACCGTCTTCCTCACGCTCATGGCGATCCCGATCCTCATGGTCGTGCTGTCGATGACCCTGCCCGCCCGGGCGAACCGCACCACGAACCTCATCGTGGCCTCGGTACAGGTCCCCTTCGCGGCGTTCAACGCGGTGGGCGAGTCCTGGACGTACTTCTACGGCCTCGGCGTCGCACTGGAATTGATCGTTCTCGCCCTCGTCCTGCGGTACGCCTGGACCTGGCCCCGCACCGTCATGGCCGCCGGCCCGGGCGGTGAAACCGTTCGCGCCCGGTAGCAAGCGTGAACCGAGATCCAGCCCGGCCCGTCCTGTTCGGAGCCATCAGCCTTGGTGCTGAGGTGTAGGACTGCTGGCGGTGGGACACCGACTATCACTGCGACGTCGCGTAGGGGCCTTCCAAGGCCCCTACCGGCAGGTCAGAGCATCGAATGCGCACAGGCCACCGCATGGTCGACACCGATCACGCCCACCGTGCACATCCTCCGCTTCACCGCCCCTGTCCCGCGACGAGGCAAGCCCACGCCGCCGAATTCAGGTGTCGCCAGACTCATTCAAAGGTTCTTCCAGCGCCGAAAACGAAATACCGCGGGCACGGGGTGAAGTCGTCCAGCGGACACTGGTGATCGCGAGCAGGAGCGACGGCTCTGTGCCCCTCGCTTGCACTGAGACCCTTACCGCCACTGGCCGATGATCAGTGCCGGAATCCGTGACTTCGCAGCCGTCTCAGGCGCCGCCCACCGGGAGGATGCCCGTCAGTCCGGTCATGGCGACCAGCCTGCTGATTCTCGGAGAAGGCAAGATGAGCAGCGGTACTCGCGCATCGACGCATCTCGCGTTGAGCCGGACCAAACAGGAAAGCCCGCTGGAGTCGCAGAACTCCACTCCGGTCAGATCGACGACCACACCGTCCGGCGACAGGTCCATCAGCTTGTCGAACTCCGCTGCCAGCTTGCCGTGGGTGGCGAAGTCCAGGTCCCCGCCGACCGTCACCGTCACTCGTGCCGCGATCGCCTCCGCGGCGGCCAACATCGGCTCGGCAGTGCCCTTCGTGGGGGAACACAAAGTCGAGTTCGCGGTCGGCGCCATCGTGGTGCTGACCGCCATGAACCTCCGTGGTGTGCGGGAATCGGGCACCGCGTTCGCCATCCCGACCTACGCCTTCGTGTTCGGCATCCTCGCCATGATCGTCTGGGCGGTGGTGCGGGTCTTCATCCTGGGCGAGGAGGTACGGGCGGAAAGCGCGGACTTCACGCTGGTCGAGGAGAGCGGACATCTCGCGGGGCTTGGTTTCGCCTTCCTGATCCTGCGTGCTTTCTCCTCGGGGAGCGCCGCGTTGACCGGTGTGGAGGCGATCAGCAACGGTGTTCCCGCGTTCCGCAAACCCAAAGGCCGCAACGCCGCGACCACGCTGCTGATGATGGGCGTGCTCGCGATCACCATGTTCCTCGGCTTGATCATGCTCGCCCGGCTCACCGGCGCGCAGGTCGCGGAAGACCCCGCGCATCAGCTGATCGGCGCACCGGCGGGATACGAGCAGAAGACGCTGGTGGCGCAGCTCGGCAACGCGGTGTTCGCGGGCTTCCCGCCGGCGACCTGGTTCGTCATCTTCTTCACCGGCCTGATCCTGGTCCTGGCGGCCAACACCGCGTTCAACGGATTCCCCGTGCTCGGCTCGATCCTCGCGCAGGACCGCTTCCTGCCGCGGCAGCTCTATACCCGCGGCGACCGGCTGGTGTTCTCCAACGGCATCATCTTCCTCGCCGCCGCGGCCATTCTCCTCGTCGTGGCCTTCGACGCCGAGGTCACCCGCCTGATCCAGCTCTACATCGTCGGCGTGTTCATGTCGTTCGTGATCAGCCAGAGCGGGATGATCCGCCACTGGAACCGGCGGCTGCGCACCGAAACCGACCCCGCCGCGCGCCACCGGATGCGCCGCTCCCAGGCGATCAACGCCTTCGGCTTCTCCATGACCGCGCTTGTGCTGGTGGTCATCCTCGTCACCAAATTCACCCAGGGTGCCTGGATCTCGCTGGCCGCCATGGCCGCGATCTACCTGCTGATGACCGCGATCCGCCGTCACTACCAACGGGTCGGGGACGAACTCCACGACACCGATGAGGATGAGCCGATCGTTCTGCCGTCGCGTAATCACGCGATCGTCCTGGTGTCGAAATTGCACCGGCCCACCCGCCGGGCGCTGGCCTACGCCAAGGCTGTCCGGCCCGATGTCCTCGAGGCGATCACCGTCAACGTCGACAACCAGGAAACCAACGAACTCCTCGACCGGTGGGCCAAACAGCCCTTCTCCATCCCGCTCAAGGTCATCGAATCGCCCTACCGCGAGATCACCAAACCGATCCTCGACTACGTCAAACGAATACGCACCAACAACCCGCGCGACGTGGTCACCGTGTTCATCCCCGAATACGTCGTCGGGCATTGGTGGGAGAACGTCCTGCACAACCAGAGCGCGTTGCGGCTGAAGGGACGTCTCCTGTTCCAGCCCGGCGTCATGGTGACCAGCGTGCCCTGGCAACTCGCTTCGTCAGCCAAAGTCCGGCATCGCCCGGAACGGGCTCCCGGCTCGATCCGCCGAGGCCTGCAAACCGAGAATGCGGACGACCCTCGGAAGCGCGGCACACCGTGACCGCGCGGGAAGCCTTCTAGCGTTCGCCTTCGTGCTGGTGCACGTCCGGGATGCCGTCGTGGTCGGAGTCGACCGACTCTTCGGCACAGATTCTCCGGTGCACCCGGTTGCGAATACGCAGGATGATCGTGGCGACGAGGCCGGCGAGCAAGGAGCACACCAAGATCGCGATCTTGGCCTTCTCGTCGCTCTCGCTGCCCGCGCCGAAGGCGAGGTCACCGATGAGCAGGGACACGGTGAAGCCGATACCGCCCAGTGCGGCCAGCCCGATGACGTCGGTCCAGGCGAGGTCGTCGTGGAGTTCCGCGCGGGTGAACCGGGCCACGAGGTAGGTGGCCCCGGTGATCCCGACGGTCTTGCCGAGCACGAGCGCGACGACGATACCCAGCGCCACCGGGTCGAGGAGCGAATCGGCCAGGCCGCCGAGACCACCCACGGTGACACCGGCGGCGAAGAAGGCGAACACCGGGACCACCACGGCGGCCGAGATCGGCCGGAACCGGTGCTCGAAATGCTCGGCGAGCCCTGGTCCTTCGCCGTGCTTGCGGATCACCGGTACCGCGAATCCCAGCAGGACACCGGCGACCGTGGCGTGGATTCCCGACGCGTGCACCAGCGCCCAGGTCGCCGCCGCGAGCGGCAGCAGCAGCCACCAGGACCGCACCCGGCGCTGAACCAGCACGGCGAACACCGCCAAGGGAAGCAGCGCCAGCAGCAGCGGGCCGACCAGCAGCTCCCGGGTGTAGAAAACGGCGATGATCACGATGGCGATCAAGTCGTCGACGACCGCCAACGTGAGCAAGAAGGTACGCAGCGCGGACGGCAGGTGGTGTCCGATCACCGCCAGGACGGCCAGGGCGAACGCGATGTCGGTCGCGGTCGGGATCGCCCAGCCGCTCAGCGCGCCCGAGTCGCCGACGTTGATCGCGATGTAGATCAGCGCCGGTACCACGACGCCTCCGACGGCGGCGGCGACCGGGACCGCGGCCCGCCGGGGATCGCGCAGATCCCCGGCGACGAACTCGCGTTTGACCTCCAGGCCCGCGACGAAGAAGATCGCGAGAAGCCCGTCCGCGGCCCAGGTCGCCAAGCTGAGGTCCAGATGCAGGGCCGCCGGCCCCACCCGGACCTCACGCAACGCCTCGTAGGCGCCTGACCAAGTGGTGTTCGGTTCGAAGCTGAGCGCCTTCGCCACCGGCACGTCGGTCGAGGAATGCAGCACGATCGACAGCGCGATCGTGACGGCCACGAGGTCGAATACCAGCTCGTTGTCCGGGATCCCGGACTGGAGCGCGAGCAAGCCGTAGACCACGGAAGCGAATCCCTTCGGCCCGAACCAGGCCGCCGCCGAACGTTCTCGCCGGGTCATCGGTGTCCGGAGCAACGACAGCATCATCGCGGCCGGGCGCACCAGCACGATCGTGACCACCGCCAGGATCCATCCGCCGACGGTCAGATGCGAAAGCCGGTCGGGCGTGATCAACGCGCCGAACACGAGCAGAGCGGCGAATTTGGTGATCTCGGACAGCAGGTCGCCGAGTGGTTCGAAATGTTCGGCGGCCACCCGGTCCATCGTGGCCAAGGTGGCGACCGCACTCGCCGACTACGTCACCGGCAAACACCAAGCCGGCCAACTCGTCGACGCACCACCCGAGGTGATCGTCGGCGTCCTGCGAACCGTGCTGCTGGTACCGCTCCACGCCGACCGTCTTGGCGACTCCGCCACCTACTCGAAGATCCTCGACCTGCTGATCGACGTCGTAACCACCGGACTCACCTCCACCCGGTCCTGACCACCACCAGCCGAGCGACTTCGGCCACGGGCAGGACGGGAGGTCAGCGGGCGACGAAGTACCGCACGGGTGACGGGATCTCGAGGACACCGGAATCCGTCATGAACTCGGCTGCTTCGGCCTCGATCTCCCGCGCGACCGCCTCGTGGTGCTCCGTGGGCATGGTGTCCCACATCATCCGCATGCCGTGCGTCCAGGTCCACCGGACGAGTTGGTCCGGTGAGTCCGCCCGCAGCACGACGTCCTCGACGTGGACGGCGATGTCGGAGAAGCCGGCGCGCCGGAGGTCCTCGGTCGCCTTTTCCGGGCCACCGAAGGCCTCCTCTTGCGGGTAGACGCGCGTTGAGACGGAGAACCTGGCTGCGGCCGCCGCGATCGACCGCAGCCCGAACACTCGGGGCTCGGGTTCGAGTACCGACGCCGGCGCACAGACCGCGAGGCGCCCGCCGGGAGCAAGGAGGGCCCGGTACCGGCCGTAGGCGGATGCCAGGCCCGGCACCATATGCACACTGTTGCTGCCGATGACGGCGTCGAAGTAGCCCGGTCCGAAACCGGGAGCGGCGCCGTCCATGACCGCGACGACCACTCCGGTGGCGTGTCTGCGACGCAGGTCCGCCGCCGTCTTCGCGATCATGGCCGCGGAGACATCGATCCCGACGACCTGCCCGGCGGGGCCGACCGCGTCGGCCGCGGCGAACAGCGCCGCGCCGCGGCCGCAACCGACGTCCAGGACGTACTCGCCGGCACCGAGTGCTGCGAGTTCGACGAGCCGCGTGGCGATCGGACGGAAGTACTCGACACCGTTCTGGTCATAGGACCCGGCTACCGTGTCGAAAGTCCGCCGCACCGCTGTCTCGGAAGACGACATGTTCATGGTCTTGCTCCTTTCGAAACCGTGAGCGGGTCAGAGGCCCTAAGCGAAGGTCAGCATGGCGACACCACCCATCACGACGAGCGCGCCGGTGATCCGGCGGCGGACGTGGCCCTCTCCCAGGAAGTACCAGCCGAAGACGACCGCGGTCACGATGCTCAGCTCCTTCACCGGAGCGATCACGCTGACCGGCGCCCACCGGATCGCGAAGAGCACCAGGACGTACGCGGTCGGCACCAGCGTGCCGACCACCAGGATTTCGCGGCGGTGCGCCGACCAGAGATCTCGCAGCGCTTGGGTCCGCGCGAGCGCGACTGGAGCCAGGACCAGCACCTCACCGACCGAGACGCCCCAGAAGACGAGCAGCGGTGAAAGACCGAAACCGCTGACGACGTTCTTGTCCCACAACGTCGCCAACGCGTTGGCAAGGCCGATCAGCAGACCGAATCCGGCCGCGGACAAGCTCGTGGCGCGGCTGATCGGACCGGGCGACCGGTCCACGGTGATGACCAGGACCCCGCCGATCACCGTGGCCGCGCCGAGCAGGGCCAGCGGGCTCGGCCGCTCACCGAGCAGCAACACGGCCGCGCCGATCGCGAATACCGGTGCCGCGCCACTCGACAGCGGGTAGACCACCGACAGATCCGACGTACGGTAGGCGCGTTGCAGCAGCAGGTAGTAGCTGAGCTGCAAGCAGGTGCCGACCACGGCCGACAGCAGCCAATGCCCGAGGTCGACCGGGCCGCCGAGGATCAGGGTGCCGATCCCCAACGGCAGTATCAGCACGCTGCCCACGGCCATATAGGAGAAGACGAACAGTGAACCCGACATGCCCATTCTCTTCGCGATCACGTTCCAGCCCGCATGGGCGAACGCCGCGACGAGCACGAGCAGCACAGCCAGAACTATCACGGGGCACCTTTCGCGTTTTCGATGCGGGGCGCCACCTGCCCCCAGGTACGGCCGGCGCGGCCGATCATGCGCTGTGACCGGCCGCGCCGGCCTGGTCGGCTAGACCGAGACCAGCTCGTAGACACCGGCCGATGCGCGCAGCGCCCGGTCCGAAACCCACTCACTGCGGTCCGAGACCCAGTTCGCGCGGTCCGAGACCCAGTTGGCCCGGTCGGACACCCAGTTGGCCCGGTCGGACACCCAGTTGGCGCGGTCCGAAACCCAGTTCATCTCCATTGTTCCTCCTTTCACTGAATCGAATCGGCTCCCGGCCGCCGTCCCGGCACAGGGCGTGCGGAATTGTTTCCCGCCACACGGACGGGAAACGAAGGCGCCCGGCAGTGGCGCGAGCACGCGGAGTTCCTCATGGACGAAAGGCGGTTGGCGCAAGAATGGCCGTCAGCCCCCCAATCCCCGCTTCCGGTGGATCGCGCCTCAGCATTTCTAACACGCGGATTCGACGTTGATCAATCGGCCGCCGGTGCCAGCTTTCGTCGCCCTCTGTCGCCGGTAGGCCGATCGTTGTCCGCCAAACGGGTCGCAGCGCTCGAGCCGAGGGAGCAGCGAACCTGCGGTCCGCGCTACGGATTTCTCCTTTACGCCGACCCGAAACTACCGATTTGTGCCACGAGCGAAACAATTGAGCAAGCGCTTTCCGGTTCATGATCGTCCACTCGATCAGCGGATTCCCCCGCCCTTCACTGTCTGCTTCCATGAAGAAGGTAAATTCTCGCCGGTGTCACCCTGGGGGGCTGGGCACCGGCTCTCACAGCGAGTTCCCCGAGGAGCGATATGGCTTCCTATAAGGACGTCCTCGTCACCGGCGGCGCCGGATTAATCGGACGCAACATGATTGCCGGGATGGTCCGTGACGGGTACACCATCACGGCGCTGGACAACTACAAGATCGGCGGCAAGGAGTTCGTCGACGACGAGATTCGCAATGAGGTCAATTGGGTCGAAGGCGACTCCCGGGACTATTCACTCGTGGCGAAGCTGACCAAGGGCGTGGACGGGGTCATCCACCTTGCCGCTCCGTCCTCCTTCCTGATGTACGAGGAAGACCCCACCGACGGCGCGTCGGTCACCACACAGGGTTTCCTCAACATCCTGGAGGCCGTTCGCCGCAACGACGTCGGAAAATTGGTGTACGCGAGCACGAGCGCGGTCTACGAGGGGAACCCGGTGCCCTACACCGAGGAGATGACCCTGGCCCCACCGGATCTGAAAGCGCTTTCGAAGAAGTGGAACGAGGAGGCCGCCCGGCAGTACTCCGACCGCTACGGCATCACCGCGGTCGGGCTGCGCCCGTTCAGTGTCTACGGGCACGACGAGTTCAGCAAGGGCGGCTACGCGAACGTCATCTCGCTGTTCGTCTGGGCCGCGCTCAGCGGACAAACGCCTGTGCTCTGGGGAAACGGCCAGCAGACCCGCGACTTCATCTACGTCACCGACGCCGGCCGCGCTTTCCAGCTCGCCCTGGAAGGCGACCTCAAGACCGACGAGTTCAACGTCGGGACCGGACTGGAGACGACGTTCAACCGTACCCTGGACCTGATCGGCGCCGAACTCGGCATGGACCTCACGCCTCGCTATGTGCCGACGCCCATCGCGATCTACGCGGAGCGGCTGTGGGCGGACACGCGCAAGGCCGAGAACATCCTCGGTTTCCACCCCTCGGTCACGGTCGAGGAAGGTATCCGCCGCGTGATCGCGTCCGCCAAGGAAGCACGCGACCGCTGGCCGGAACTCGGCACCCGGCAGATGTACTTCGAGAGCCTGCCGGCCTGACGGAAGGGGCGGAACGGGCGGGACGGGAGCACAACGATGAAACGGGTACTGGCGCTGACCGACGCGCCTGACGACGTCCGCATTTTCTGTCAGGACACGGAACTGCTGCTGTTCCGGATCGAACAGCTGCCGGCAGCCGGACACAGCTTCGAGTTCTTCGAGCAGGTGTATGCCCGGCTGCGCGAAGCCTGCGATTTGTCCACTGTAGACATGGTGGTGGCGGAGTACACCGAGGCGCTGCCCTTGCTGTATCTGATGCGCCGGGACGGCCACTCGTGCCCGGCGCTGATCATCCCGCACACGAACCCGTACCCGCTCAATATCCTGTGTCACCTGATGCTGGTCGCCGAGACCGCGCATCCCGGCGATCTGGTCCTGTGCGGCTCGACCAATGCCGCGGCCGCCTACGAGCAGGTCGCCGGGATCCCCGCCCGCAACATCTGCACGTTCGGCATCCGCGACATCTACCGGCCGGGGGACCGCGCGGCGGCAAGAGCCCGGTTCGGGCTCCCACCCGACCGGCCGATCCTGCTGTATACCGGCCGATTCATGACCGACAAGGGAATCGGTGCGCTGCTCGAGGCATACCACCTGCTGCGCCGCAGCGTGCCGGACGCGCTGCTGACGATGTCGGTGACACACGTCGACGCGGTCCTCTACAACCAGCTCGCGGCACAGCTCGAACACGTGGTGCTGTTCCAGCGTCTCTCGCGCGAGGAGACGGTGAGCCTGTACAACGCGGCGGACCTCTACGTCTCCGGTGCCACCAGCATCTTCGAGACCTATGGGAAAGCACCGCTGGAGGCGATGGCCTGCGGGTTGCCCGCGGTGCTGCCGCGCTGGGACGGATTCCCGTACTTCGTCGGCGAGCACAACGGCGCCCTGGCCGAGGTCCGGTACGGGAACACCGGCCGGACCAGCCCGTTCGACTTCGCGGCTGTCGATCCGGCCGACCTCGCGCGGCAATGCCGTCGAGTGCTGGACCGCGGCAGGCTGACGGATTACCGGACACCGGCCTGGGCCACCTACGGAGAGACCATGCGTGTGCTCCGTGACGTGGTCGGTGAGCTGACCGCGCGCCCGCGGCTGGCGGTGCCCGTGGACCCGTCCGCGGCGTTGCATCGTGAGCGCTACTCACCCGCCGTTCGCGCCTTCCTCGACCACTACCGGTTGGACACACTCGAAGACCTGACCGGCCGGACGACCGAACTGGGCCTGATCGACCGCCGCGATCCGGGTGACCGCACTGTCCTCCGTGGACTACACGACGAGATCTTCGGCATCATGGCCGCCGATCCCGGCCGGGCCGGTGACGACGAGAAGGCCGGGGTGACCGGATGACCGCGGGCCTCGGCCTTGCCGACCAGCGGGGCGACTACGCCTCCCTGGTGCGCTGGTGGGCGCGCATGCGGGAGGCGAAGCCGGTGCACTACGACGCGGAACTGGGGAACTGGCACGTGTTCCGCTACGACGACGCGATGCGCGTCATCGGCGATCACGAGACGTTCTCGTCGGACCTGCGCTCAGCCGTCCGGCAGCCGGAGCAGTTCGCGATCGTCGCGCGCGGCGCGTTCAACGGCTTCGACCCCCCGGAGCACACGAAACTGCGCTCATTGGTCAGGGCCGCGCTCACTCCCCGGATGATCGCCGGCCTCGAGCCCCGCATCACCGCCATCGCGCACGAACTGCTCGACTCCCTGTCCGGACGGCACCGGGTGGAGCTGATCGGCGACCTGGCCTACCCGCTGCCGCTGATCGTGATCGCCGAGCTGATGAACATCCCGCTGGCCGATCGGCACCTTTTCCGCGCCTGGGCCGACGCCTTGTTCTTCCAGGGCCGTGGGGACGAGCCGGTGGTGGTGCCGACCGAGGAAATGCTGCGCTCGGTCGAACCGCTGATCGGCGAGATGAACGCCTACTTCCTCGACCACATCCGTCACCGGCGACGGCATCCAGGCGGCGACCTGATCAGCAAGCTCGCCGCGGTCGAGGTGGCCGGCACCCGGCTCGCCGACGAAGAGGTACTGGGCGTCTGTGGCTTCCTGCTGGTAGCCGGGCACATCACCACCACACTGGTGCTCGGCAACGCCGTGCACCTGCTCGCCTCCAGGCCGGATCTCGCCGCGGAACTGCGGTGCCGGCCGGACCTGATCCCTGCCGCCGTAGAGGAGGTCCTGCGCTTCCGAGGGCAGCTGCCCGCGACCCCGCGACGGACCACCCGCGAAGTCACCTTCGGCGGCCACGTCGTGCCGGCCGGTGAGGTAGTGCTCGTCTGGATCGCCTCCGCGAACCGGGACGAACGCCAGTTCACGCAGGCGGACCGCTTCGACCCGCGACGCGAACCCAACCACCATCTGGGGTTCGGGCGAGGTATCCACTTCTGCGTCGGTGCCCCGCTGGCCAGACTGGAACAGCGCGTCGCCTTGCACGCGGCGCTCGAGCGGTGGGACTCGTTCTCGCTGGACGGCGGGGTGCGGCCCGAGGACGTGCGCAAGGCTATCGGGTTCCGGGCACTCCCCCTCGCGGTCTCCTGGGCAGGCTGAGTCAGCCGACGTCGAAACAGACCAGGAACAAACCTTGCTCCGGCACCAGGTCGACGACGCCGCCCGGCCGCAGCCCGGCTTCCCGGCCGAGCCGGGCGAACTGTGTTTCGGTGCGCTCGGCGGCGTCCAGCAGGAGCAGCATGGCCAGATCTCGCTGACTGGCCACGAACTGACCGGGATCGTCACCGGCGGCGGGCACCTCGTCCAGCACCCGTTCGACGAGCACGACCTGTCCACCCGCGACCACCGCGGCCCGGCAGCGGCGCAGGATCGTGACCGCGTCCTCGTCGGGCCAATCATGCAGGATGTTCGCCAGCAGGCAGACGTCCGTTCCGCCGGGCAGCGGCTCGAAAAAGCTGCCGCCCACCACGGTCACCCGGTCCGCGACCCCTGCCGCCCGCAGCACCGGGTCCGCGACACCGACGGTGCCGGGCAGGTCCACCAGCGTTCCGGTAAGCCCGGGATGAGCGGCCAGCACGGCCGCGAGCACCTGCCCGGTCCCGCCGCCGACGTCGGTCACGTGCCGGACCCCCGACCAGTCGTAACGCCGCGCCACCTCAGGGCCGAGTGTGGCGGCGTGCACGGCCATCGCCGCGTCGAAGGACCGGCCGAGCACCGCATCGGCGGCGAGGTCGTCCCAGAAGCCGCGTCCGAACAGACCTGCCCACACGCTTTTACCGGTGCGTACCGCTTCGGGTAATGAGGCGATCGCCTCGTCACCACGACGGGCAAAGGCTTCGCGCTGGTCCAGTGCCTGCGCCAGGCCTGCCGGGTGGCCACTGCACAGGACCGCCCCGAGCTCTCCGAGTTCGACGCGATCCGCGGCGGGCGCGCGGAACACCTCCAGCAACACGAGATACCGGACCAGCCGCCGAAGCGCGGCCACCTCCGCGCCGGACCGGCGCGCCAGGTCGGCGAGGTCGGCGACTCCGTCGGCCACCAGATCCGGCAGTCCGAGCGTGACCGCGGCCCGCAACGCCCACGGGGTGAACAGGGTCGCGCCGCGGGCCACCCTGATCACCGCATCCCGATCGGTCTCCCTGGTGCTCAACGTCTCTCCGTTCAGGTGTGGTTTTTGATGATCTTGGCCAGTGCCTCGGTTCCGCGGTCGACGTCGTCGAAGTCGTTCAGCACGCCAGGGGCGAAGCGGACCGCGCTGCTGCGATACGGCGTCTGCCCGGCTACGACTCCTTCGCCGTGCAGGAGGTCGACGACGGTGGCCGGGTCGATGCCGGGGACGTCGAAACACACCATCCCGGACGTCAACTCGGCCACGTCGGGTGTGCGCACGTGGACACCGGTGACGTCGGCGAGCGCGCGGCGGCAGTGCGCGTTCAGGTCGTGGATGCGTGCTGCCACTCTGGACTTTCCCAGGTCCTGGTGAAAGTCGAAGGCTTCGGCGAGCGCCCACCGGTGCTCGTAGGCCGGGAACCCACCCGGGGTGCAGAACCGTGCCGCCGGCGCCTTGCCGTCCGGCACGGAACCCAGGTACCACGGCCAGAACACCTCGACGTCGAACGAGGTGATGATCGGCCGGACAGCGGCCCAGCCTCGCTCACTGCCCCACACCAGGCCCGTTCCCCGCGGTCCGAACAGCCATTTGTGGCACCCGGTGGCGAAGAAGTCGCAACCGAGCGCGGTCACCTCGAAGTCCTCGACGCCCATACCGTGCACCCCGTCGACGCAGGTCAGGACCTCGGTACCGGGTGGACGCCCGGCGTTGACGGCCGCGACGACCTCCGCGATACGGGCCAGCGGCAGCTTGACCCCGGTCCCCGAGTGCACCCAGGTCAGCACCAGCAGCCGGGTCCGGTCCCCGATGCCGCGGGACACGGCAGCGACGATCTCGTCCTCGGTCGCCGTCCGAGGGTCCTCGTAGAGCGCGATGATCCGATGGGACGCACCGCTCGATTCGGCCTTGAACCGCAACAGTTCGCCGGCCGCGTAATGCTCGTGCTCGGTGCTCAAGATCTCGTCACCCGGTCGCAGCGTCATACCGGTGATCACGATGGCGAGGCCCATGGTGGTGCT
This sequence comes from Amycolatopsis sp. TNS106, assembly GCF_019330265.1. Taxonomy (NCBI): domain Bacteria; kingdom Bacillati; phylum Actinomycetota; class Actinomycetes; order Pseudonocardiales; family Pseudonocardiaceae; genus Amycolatopsis; species Amycolatopsis sp. TNS106. The sequence continues at coordinate 2,946,078 of NZ_CP024972.1, forward strand.
TTCGGTGAGCGCGATCGTGTCCGGCTCGGCACCGAGGTAGCGTCCCGCCTTCTCCAGGACCTGGCGCTGGAGCTCGTCGCGACGGTGGAAGTACAACGCCGGGTTGCTGTCCAGGCCCCGACGATGCCGTTCGATCGCCTCACGAACCGGCCGCGGATGTGGGGCCAGTACCGAGAGTCCCAGGTGAACGTAGGCCGGGTCGAGGTCGAACTGGGCCCGCAGCTCCGACCAAGGGGGCTCGGCCGTCACTTTTCGATGCCCCAGCGACGGGACTCGACCGGTGTCAGCTCGATCAGCTTCGCGCCGCGCCGGATCGCTTCCTCGTCGAGGGTGGCGATGTTCGCGGGCGACGGGTCGGGCGAGAGCCGCTGCTCGTGGGCTTCGGCGATCTGGTAGATGTCGAAGCCGTACTGGTTGCGCATGATGCGGTAGCCGAGTTCGTTGATCATGCAATTCGTGCTACAGCTGCCCGTGTTGCGGGGCACTTCCCAGCCGATGGCCTCGAGGTCGGCGATGATCTGTGGAGTCGGCGGCTTCGGCACGAACTCGTAGAAGGGCACCAGAGCGGCTCCGCTGTCCCCGGTCCGGAGCAATTCCGCGGCTTCCGGCGCCTTGCGCTCGGCGTGTCCGCGCAACAAGGAAACCTGGTCTTCGACGACGCCGGCCAACGGCGTCAGCCCGTCCACTTTGACAATCGGCTGATCACCGGCGGTAGTGCGGTTCTGACCTTTGTGCGTTCCGACGAAGCACAGCGGTATCGCATTGTCAAGGCAATATACCGATGCCTGGGCCAGAATGGTGGAAAAGCAGGGCCAGCACGCCGACCCCCAGGACATCACCGCGCGGAGAAGGTCTTGGTCGCCTTCTTCGTTCATCGCGAAACCGAGCCGGAACAGAGTGTTCATCGGGTCGCGTTCCGGACGCGCGATCACCAATTCGATGTCCAATTTCCCGCACAATGAGCGGGCGTTGCGGATGGCCAGCGGCGATTGATAACCCTGGTCGAGCATCCAGGCCACCACCCGCACGTCCCTGCTTGCCAAATCGTGCAGCATCCAGCTCGAATCCTTGCCTCCGCTGTAGAGAACCAGCGCGTCGGCCTTCGCCTGAGGCCGCCGCGCCGGCACGCTGGCGACGAGTTCGTCGAGCTCGGGCGGCACTTCTCCCACCGTTTCGCCACGGACCAGCCGGAAGACCAAGTCGAGCAATCTGCCGCGGTCCTCTTGAGCCGGCAATTCGGTCGGATCCGGCGGATTCAGACAATGGGTGCACAGTGCGGGATCTGGGGATGGCTCCCGGCCGTCGAGGCCCGCGATGAATCTGTCGTATCCCATCGGCATACCGCATCGAGTGCAGACTGAACTGTCCGGAGCGACCGACATGACATTCCTTCCGCGCGATTGGCAGTATTCGTCCCCACGGCCGCCGCGCCTGCGAATACCCCCGACAGGCCGGACGCCGGAGTGCGACGAATTTCACGGCCGTGTAAACAACACTAGAAATGGTCGAGGTGCACGACAAGGGACCACTCGGGTATTACGCGATCACAGCGAGTGGGCGTTGACGACGGGAAGGTCCGGCCTGTATCGAAGTCGGCCAGCACGACTCAGTGGCCGCGGAGATGGGACGCTGACCGTGTGGAGTGAGCACCGCCGGTGAGCACCACCAGGGCAGCTCCGGAATCGGCTCGTTCGACGGCGATCTGGCGCGGCGCGACGCCGTCGGCGAAACCGGTGCCGATCGCCTTCGCGACGGCTTCCTTCGCGGCGAACCGGCCCGCCAGGAACTCCCGGCCTCGATCGGGGCCGAACCCGGCCGCGGTGGCGAGTTCGGACTCGGTGTACACGTAGGCACGGAACCACGGCCGGTCCAGTTCGCCGAGGTACAGCAGGTCGGCCCCGATCCGCATCGGGCTACCCGGCCGGGAAGGTGAAGGCCGCGGCATGACTGCGACCGCTCACCGGATCGGTGTCACAGAGCACGACCTTCCGGTACATCTCCTGCCACGCAGGCCAGTTTCCCGCCAGGGCGAGCCACACACTGGTGCAGTACGAGCCCGGCGCGACCCGATGGACGTCCCCGGCCTCGACGGCTTCCGTCACCCACGGCCCGAGGACCACGAGCGTGCCGGACTCCCGATGAGGTTCGAGTAACTCGCCCACCGCCCCGCCGGACGACACCGACGCCAGCCGTGGCCCCGGCCCGGTGCCGAGGACCAGCGCGGCACCCGACTCGACCAGCCCGCCGTCATCGACGAGGGGATGCGGGGTCGGGAGCGTCGTCTGTTCCAGTACCGCGATGACCGCCTCGTCGCACCGTCCCGACCGCTGGTACGCCGCCACGATGCGCAAGGCCGTGAACGGCGCGGCCAATCCCTGCTGTGCCACGGAGAACGTGGTCGCCGTGACGTCGAGCCGGTCGGTGAGACACGGCGGTGAACGGGAGGACGTCGGGCAGGGCGTGGGCCACGATGATCAGCTGCGGACGGCTCGCACGCACGCCCTCGGCTTCCAGTAACCGGTCGGTCAGCGCCTTGTGCGAAACGTGCGCGCCGCGTTGCCAGCGTTCTTCGTCCACTTTGGACCCGAACGGTTCGCCGCTCATGACACTCCTTCCCCGATGGCCTGCCTGGATTCGACGTAGTCGGCGAACGAACGGACGGTACGAAGGTGATCGATGTTGGGCCCGGAGTGGGCCGGTGACCCCGGATTCCGCCAGGGCTGGGACCCGATCGTGCGCTCGCCGTATCTCTGGAACCCGGAAAAGAAGATCTGGGTGAGCTACGAGAACCCGCGGTCCATCCAGGACCGCTCGCTGTTCGCGAAACGCCACCGCCTGGCCGGCATGATGATGTGGGAGCTGGGCGCCGACGATCCGCAGCACAGCCTTCTCGCCGCGATGACCGGGCCGTGGCTCCGGTCCTGATGGAGCGGCCGGCGGTTCTCCGACATGGGGAACCACCGGAAGGCCGTATGGGTTATCGAGTGTTCACTCTGTCGGAGCCACCGCCGTTCGCTCGATGCGGCCCAAGATGACGCCGGTCAAGGCCGCGACGGCGTCGGCGTCGGTCGTGGCACCACGGTTCAGTTCACCGGCGATCGCCTCGGCGGCACCGAGCGCGCCGACGCAGTGCAGTCGGAGCGCCGACCGGTCCAGGCCGGAGTACGGCGTCAAGGCATCGGCCATCAGATCGGTGTAGCCCTCGTGCAGGTCGCGCCGGCTCGCCTCCATCTCCGGATTTCCTTTCAACGCCGAGGAAACGGCGTTGAACTCCGGAATGTCGGTGGCGCAGGCGAAGTAGGCGACGCTCATGGCTTCCGCGACGTCCACCGCGGTCGGCGCGGTCTGTTCCAGCGCCCGCGCGATGGCGGCGCGGTGCCGTTCGTCGAGTCGCCGATAGAGCGCCAGCAGCAGTCCAGGACGGGTGCCGAAGTGGTGGTACACGATGGGCCTGCTCACCTCGGCCGCCTCGGCGAGGGTGGGCAGCGTCAACCCGTCGGCACCGTCGGCACGCACGATCTCCAGGGCCACGTCGAGCAACTGCTCGCGCCGGGCCTGCTTGGACAGCCGGGCAGGTGCGGTGGTCATCGCCCCATCCTAGCTACATCGTGTAAGTTACAAAATGTAGGTTATGGGGATCGAGGAGGACGACATGGGACAGCGAGGATCGGTTCTGCTCTTGGGCGGGGCGGGACAGGCGGGCTCGGATACCGCCACACTCCTGCGGCGGCGGTACCCGGAGCTGCCGTTGACCATCGCGGGACGCAATCCGGAACGCACGCGAAAGGTGGCCGGCGAACTGGGCGGCGCCACCGCGGTGACCGTCGACCTGACCCGCGGTGATCTCGGCCTGCCCGCCGGCCGGGAGTACGCGGCGGTGGTCGCGACGCTGTGGGACAGCAGGCTGAACGGGCTGCGTTTCGCCCAGGACCACGGCGTGCCCTACGTCAGCCTGTCCAGCGGCATGATCGACATCGCGCCGGAGGTCACCGCCGCCGCGCAGCGCCCCGCGGCCGCGCCCGTGCTGATGGCCAGCCACTGGGCCGCGGGCGTCATCACCCTCACGGCACTGGCGTGGGCCGGGGAATTCGACCGGGTCGACACGATCCGGATCGGCGCGATCCTCGACGAGAACGACGCGGGCGGACCCGCGGGCCTCGCGGACCTGGAGCGCTGGGCGAAGGTCACCTCGGCCGGCTACGCGCGGCGCGACGGCGTGTTCGCCTGGTCCGGCGCGGCCGATTCCCGGGTGGAGTTGCGCAGCCTCGACGGGACCACGGTCACCGGTCAGGCCGTCCCGATCCTCGACGTGACCAGCCTGGCGCTCGCGACGGGCGCGCCGGACGTCGAATTCGTGTTCGCGGTCGGTGAATCCGCGGGGACGCGCCGGGGTGACGGCCCGTCCGTCGAGGTCCGGATCGAACTCGAAGGAGCAGGCCCGGCAGGTGCCCCACTGAGCGTCGACCGGTACCTGGTCCACCCACATGGCCAGCGTCCGTTGACCTCGCTCGGCCTCGCCATGGGGATCGAGCGGCTGCTCGGCCTGCGCGGAGAAGCGGTCCCGCCCGGCTTCTACACCCCGGAGACCTTGCTCGAACCGGCCCGCGTGATCGAACGACTCGCCGACGCGGGCACGCTCTTCGTCGAGGCATGAGATCGAGACCGGGCGGCGACGTGCGAGTGCGCACGCCGCCGCCCGGCCCGCTCAGCCAGGATAAGAGACGTACCGGTCCGCCCAGTGACCGTCGAAATCGACCGGCTTACCGGCCATGTCCCAGCCGAGGATGTTGTCCTCACCGGTACTCACCAGCAGCTCCAAGAGAACCTTCGTCATCGGCCCGGAATGCTCCTCGTGCCACCGGTCCCGGTCGTTGTAGGCGACCGCCCACTCGTCCGGATCCGCCGAGCCGGGGACCCACCAGAACGATCCCCCCGCGCCGTTGGTCCCCCAGGGGTAGATCCCGCCCGGCTCCGGGAAGAGCCGGTACGGGACACCCCGCAGGTATTCGAGATCCTCGTCGCCGAAGATCTCGAGCAGATCGGCGTTCTCGTTCTTGACGTTCGCGCACGCCTCGACGCTTTCGGCGGGATTCGAGAAGGAGATGACGCCGCGGAACCCTCCGGAGGGGAAGCGGGTCAGCAGCTCCTTGTAGTCGCCGGGGAGCGGTGTCCCCAGTTCGCGTTCGACGGTGGCCCAGTCCGTCCCGGGCACGAAGTCCCCGGGGCGCCATCCGACGAGCTCGCAGATTTCGTCGACGTACGACCGTTTCGGCACGTCCGTCCTCCGTTCTCTCGATCGTCAGGCCGTCCGGAAGGCGGGACAGGTTTCCTTGACGAGGTTACCGGTGGGGATGTTCTCGATCTTCGCGAAGCACTTCGCGCCGTTCGAAGCGATCGCCTCGATGAAGATCCACCTCGGCATCGCGGCGGTCTTGGTCGCGTACTGGACGTGGACCTCGTAGATGACCGAGACGTCCCGGTTGGGATACCGGTCCAGCATGTCCCCCACCGCGTTCTCCACCTTCTTGACGTCGGAGAGGTTGACCTTCGACCACTGGGTCACGATGTTGTCCACCAGCATGGAACCGTGGAGCCTGGCGGGCACCAGGTGTCCCTTGTGGACAGCCGTACCGTCCAGCTTCGGCGGCGAGGTGTCCGGGTGCCCGACGGGCGCCGCCGGTTCTCCCGATCGTTTCGCGGTCTGGTTGACGCAGACGATGCCGCCGGTGGCGCGTTTGGCGTCGTTGCCGAGCCAGGTGAAGTCCTCCATGGGGTAGTTGAAGGAGATATTCGCCGGGATCACGCTCTTGAAACAGCCCTCCACCTCCCGCTGCCGGGCGAGGGTGCTGAGCCGCTGTCCCGGTTGAGGATTGACCGCCGGCTGCTTCTTGTGTTCGTCCTCCACCTTCTTGCGCAGCGCTTCCCTGTCCACGACCTGGCAGGCGGGCGGTGCCGCCGCCGACGCCACCGCGGCGGGGTTCTTGCATCCCTTGAGCTGCCTGATCAGGTCACGCAGGTTGTCGGTGATGCGGCGGCCGAGCATCTTCACGTCCTTGAAGGTGCGGATGCCCTTCACGATGCGCACGGTCGCCCCGACCGCGTCCGGGATCTTCCGCAGCACCGACGCGATCTTGAGGATCGGCAGCGCGTTGATCACGGTCATCACGCAGGAGATGAAGTCGCCTTCCATGAAGCACCGCTTCGCGTCGGTGTAGCCGATCAGGTCGAGGATGACCTGGCCGCCTTCGTCGACGATGAGGCCCATGAGGTCCCTGTTCGCGTCGGCACGAGCACGGTTGTACTCGTCGACACCCGCTTGCCCCTTTTCCGCGCGCAGCAGTTCCGCTTCCTCCGGCGTCAGCTCGGGAACCTCGCTGTCGTCGGTGATGGCCTGTTCGGCCTCGGCGCGTTCGCGTGCTTCTTCTTCCTGGCGAAGCAATTCCTGCATCTCGGCCAGCTGGTCCTGGATCGCCTTGGCGTCCGCCGCCGCGTTCGCCGCCCGGTCCTCCACGTTCTTCGCGTACTTCTCCGCGTTGGTGGCCGCGGAATCGGCGTCCCGGGCGTGATCCGCGGCCCGGTTCGCGGACTCGCGAGCGGCGTCCGCGTCACGCTGGGCCTGCTCCGCCGCTTGCTGAGCGGCGACCGCGTCCTGTTGGGCCCGGGTGGCGGCGGCGGTGGCTTCGTTCGCCGCGCGGGTCGCGTCGTCGGCGGCCTTCCTCGCCGCGGCGGCGTCGGCCGCCGCCTGGTCGGCCGCCCGTCCCGCCAGCGCGGCATCGGCCGCCGCCTGGTCGGCCGCCGCCCGTGAGGCCTTGGCGTCGGCCTGTGCCTCGGCGTCGACGGCGCCCGCCTCGGCCGATGCCTTCCTGGCCGCGGCCGCGGCCACCGCCGCGGCGGCCGCGGACTGCTGGGCCGCCGCCGCCGAATTCGCCGCGTCGGCCGCCGAAGTGGCGGCCGCCGCCGCGGCCTCGAACGCCGGCTTCACCTCGAGCCCGGCGTTCCTGGCCGCCTCGGCGGCCCGGCTCGCCTGCGCGGCGGCATCGGCCGCGGCGGCCTGCGCGGCCCGGACCTGGGTGTCGCCGACGTCCTTCGCCCGGTTCGCCACCATGAGCACGAAGTCCGCGTCGAGGTCGTCGCCGGTGAACGGGCTGACCAGGTTGATCGCCTGGTCGGCCGGGGCGGCGATCCCGGACCCCGACAATCCCGCCGCGACCGCCGCACGGGTCGCGATCCCCGCCTGGGTGGCCGCGGTGGCGGCCTCCGCCGCGGCGGCGTTGGCCTCCTCCTGGGTCCGATGCGCGGCGGTGAGCGCTTGCTCCGAGTGCACCGCCGCCTCCTGCGCCAGGTTCGCCGCGTTGCGGGCGTTCTCGGCGGCCCGCGATTCCGCGGCCGTCGCCTCCTCCGCCGACGCACGGGCCTTCATCGCCTCAGCGTGGACGGCGGAGGCTTCCCGTTCGGCGCGCGCCGCCGCCTCGTTGGCGCGGGCCGCCGCGGCCTCCGCTTCGTTCGCCGCCGTCCGGGACTTCTCCGCCGCGACTTCGGCTTCCCTGGCCGCCGCCCGCGCCTGCGACGCCGCCGCCTGTGCCCGGTCCGCGTGCGCCCGCGCCCTGCCCGCGGCGGCCTGTGACTCCGTCGCCGCGGCACGAGCCGACGCCGCGGCCTGGCCGGCCTGGGTGGCGAAGCCGTCGGCCGCCTGCGCCGCGTCCTTCGCCGTGTTCGCCTCGGCTCGGGCCTGAGTCGCCGCGGCCCGCACCTTTTCCTTTTCCTCCTGGAGGATCTCCGACGACGCTTCCGCCCGCGCGGCCAGCTGTTCGAGCGCCTGGGCCTTCTTCGCGGTCGTCTCGGCCGACTGCCGCACCCGTGCGGCGTCCTCCCGGGCCTGATGGGCCTTGCCCTCCTCGACACCGGCGTTCTGGTCGATGCCCGCCGCGATCTGTTCCTGACGCCGAGCCTCCTTGGCGGCGTCGGCGGCGATCTGTTCCTGTCCTTGAGCGGCGACGCGCTTTTCGGAGGCGATCCGCTGCTGTGATTCGGCCTCCTGCCGCTTCTGCTGGGCGATACCCGCCTCGCGTTTGGCCTTGTCCCGCTCGCTCGCGGCTTCCCGCTGCTTGGCCTCGGCCTCCTGCCTCTTGAGGGCCGCTTGACCACGCCACTGTTCGGCCTCACGCCGCTTGGCGTCGGCGATATCGCGTTCCCGCTCGGCGTCCGCACGTGCCTGCTTGACCTTCGCGGCGTGCGCCTTCGCGTTCCGCAGCGCGGTTTCCGCGTCGGTCTTCGCCTGCTGCGCCTGTGCCGCCGCTTGTGCGGCCGCCGCGGCCTGTTCACCGGCGGCCGTGGCCAGGCGCTCCGCCGCGTCGGCGTGGGACTGCGCGTTGGCCCGCCAGCGGCGGGCGTTCTCTTCCCGGGCCCTGGCCTTTTCCGCGGCGTCGGTGGCCGCGGCGTCGGCGGCGATCGCGTCGATCGCGTGGGCCGCGGTTTCGGCGGCCTGCTTCGCGGCGTTCGCGGCGGCCGCCATGCCTTGGACGACCTTCGCCCATTGGGTGCCGTGCGGCATCTGGTTCTGCACGAGGACGTCCACTTGGGCGCTCGCCAGCGCGGCCGCGGACTGGGCCTGCTGAGCGTCGGTCCGCGCGTCCCGGACGAAACGCGCGACGTCGTCCTTCGCCCGCTGGTACAGCTCGGGGTGATAGCTGTTCCCCGCCTGATCGGCGGCCAGCGCCCGCGCGGCCTCCCGGGACGCGTTCGCCGCCAGTGTCATGTCGTTGGCGGTCCGCTCCAGCGCCTGAACACCGCTCGCGTGCGCGGAGAGCAGGCTCTGCCGCGCCCGCATGACCCGCGCGATCCGTTGCGCCAGCTCCGAGTTCGCTTCGGCTTCCTTGCGCTGACGTTCCAGGTCGGCGAGCCGGCGCTCCCGGGCATCCGCGTCCCGTTTGGCCGCGGCCAGGTACCCCGTCTTGAGGTATTCCTCGATCGCGGCGTCGCCCTGGGCCAGCGCCGTCTTCGCGGCGGCGGAGACCTCGGGTGTCCCCCGGTCCGCGGCGATCTGCACATGGGCGCGCCGCCGGTCCCGGATCTCCTTCTCGTAGGCGCCGGAACGGCGATCCTGTTCCGTGGCGATGTCCCGCCCGAAAGCCAGGAAGTTCTCGCGGTCGTAGGCGTTGCCCCGCAGCGCGCGGTCGACGGCGGCGTTGAACGCCGGACCGCCGGTGCCCGCGAGGGACTGGATCACCGCGCGGTTGCGGTCGTCGGCTTCCTGCTTGCGGCGTTCCGCCCGTGCCTTGGCTTCCTGGTGTCCCCGCTCGAAGAACGTCGTGATGGCCGCGTCGTCGCCGGCTTCGGCCTTCTTCAAGGCTTCCCGCGCCGCCACGCGGACTTCCTCGTGCTCGTCCAGCGCCGCGATGTCGGCGAGCAGGTCCAGCTGCAACTGCCGGAGCAGCGCCTCCTCTTCCGGGTCACTCGTCGCCGTCGCCGCGGCGGGCGGCGTCACCGCGCCCGGCGGCGTGGCGGGCGCCTGCTGCGCGGCCGCCACCACCGGGACGGCGGGCGCGGCGGCGGCGAGTTCCAGCCCCGCGCCCGACATTACCAAGGCCGTGGTCACGGTCAGCACGACCGCGCCGCGGCACCATCCGGAGGCGAGTGGCCCCCGTCTGGCGCGTCGCGTCTTCCTTTTCATGGCACACCACTCCCCAGTAGCAGAAAGATTTCGTGAATCGCGCACGAGAAGAATCCCGGGAGGGTTTCCGGGCACCGGAGAAAACGGGACGGGCGCAGCTGTCCGCCACCCCGCCCCGTCGGCCGTCGATTACCCGTCTCGGCGTTGAATCGAGCGCACCGGAGCCCTTTTCGAATTTACTCGAAAGAAGAAGTCCTGAAGCGCTTGAAAAGAGATGCCCGGCTGAACTCAGCCCGCGGGCGACATTTGGTCTCGATGCTCTTTCGCATGCTTTTCGACACTCGCCCAGTACTGGGTCTGCCCGTCGGCGAACGTTCCGTCGGCGGCCCAGCCGGCACGATTCTTGTCCGCCCTGGTGGCGATCATCGCCCAGACCGGGTCGACACTGGCGTTGGCCCGGTCGATCACCGTCCGCCAGTACCGGGCCTGCTCGGCACAGGCCAGCGCTTCGCTTTCCCAGACCGCGCGGGCTTCATCGGCCTTTTCCCTGGTCGTGGCCCATGCCCGGGCGGCGACCGCGCGGGCTTGCTCCGCCGCGGCACCCTCGGCCGCGAGCGCCTCCCGCTCGGCTTCTTCCGCGTCCGCGATCAGCTGCGGAATCAAGGCATAGAAGCGGACACCCGCCTCCTGCGTGCGGATCCGGTAGACCTCGACATCCGTCGCGGCCGCGGCCATCCACTCGGAGGCGAAGAACGCCCGAAGGTGACTGTCCGTACCTCCGGCCCGCAAGGCGTGCTGGGCGGCCAGGCGCACCTGCTCACCCGGATCGAACTCCGCCAGCAACCGCACGAACGCGCGGTCCTGGTCGAGAATCTGCTGTTTGTGCTGCTCATCGGCCTCACGGGCGGCATCGTCGAGCGCCTTCGCCGCCGCGAAACCGGTCCGGAAGAACTGCTCCTGCTGAGCGGAACTGCCCTTGTACGCCGCCGTGGCCTCGGCGTGCACGTTAGGCGAATACTGCGCGCTGTAGTTGGTCATGACCCGCCGCGCGAACTCCTTGTTCCGCGCGTGGTATCCCTCGGCCCGCTTCCTGGCCTCGAAGAACCCCGTCCGGACGAACGCCCGCAGGGCCGGCTCGCCTTCGTCCGACCGCAGCGCCTGCCACGCCGCCACCCTGACCAGATCCTCCGAGTGGTACAGCGCGTTCTGCCGGACGATCGGATAGTAAATCGAATTCTCGATACCGGGCACACTCGACCCGATGGCCGTTTCTGTTACTCCATTCGCCGTAGCGACATTTGCGCCGATCCCGATGATCGACACCACGAGGGCGCCGAACAGTGCACGAAGTCTCATCCCCAGAACCCCAGACCCCAGAATTGCGTGCTCGCGCACGCCTGAGGACGACTATGGCACAAGGACACAACGCCCGTAAAGGGCGTGATCCACATCACAGTCACGGTCTTTTTTTCGCCATTAACTGGTCTCCTATTCGCACTCGCGATGGAGACCGAATGACGGTCTCGCGCGTTACATCCAAGGAGAGGATGTCTTGAACGGATACTGGGGTCCCTCCGGCGTGCCATCGGCACGGCGAAGAGGGGTTTTCAAGAGATTGATCATCGCCACCGCGATCGTCGCGACAACGGCGGGCGTCGCGGCACCCGTCACGGCTTTCGCCGCCCCGCCGTCGGCGCCGTCGGCCGCCGCGCAGTCCACGGACATCGACAAGGGCAACGCCGCCGCCGTCCTGAAGATCGTGGCCGGACCCGACCTCCTGGTCCTCAGCGACCGGGGCTTCGTCGCCGCGATGTACTACGCGGCCGACGACATCGACAAGCAGCATCCGCTCGAACCGGAGCACCAGAAGCTCAAGGAGACGGCCATCGCCGCGCTCGCCGCCGACGGCGAGGCGGCGTCCACGCAGTGGATCAAGGTCGGGATCCACGACGCGCACCGGGAAGACGAGAAGATCGTCACCGACCGCCGCCAGCAGCAGGAGCAGGAACGCGCCGCCAAGGCGCTGGCCGCGTCGACCCTCAGCATCCCGGTGGACAACACCGTCCTGGCGAAATCGATCTTCGACTTCATCGTCCACTTGGAACTCAACGCCGACGGCTACAAGGACATGGCCGTCAAGGAGGCGGCCCGCACGGCGCTGCGGGGTACCGCGGACGATCAGTGGCGCTTCCTGACCGTCGTGCTCTTCGCCGAGCACAAGAAGGACGTGGACCGGGTCATCCAGGACGACGCCACGAAGGACGAAGCGGCCAAGGCCGCTGAACGGGCGAAGGCCGCCAAGGCGAACGCCGTGTCGCACACGCTGGGATCCGTGCCCCCGGCGCGGCTGGAGTACCTGATCAACCTGAAGGACCGGGATTTCGTCGTCGAAATCTGGAAGTCGGTGCCCCGCGACACCGAGGTCCACGGCGCCGCCGAAGACGCCGTCGGCAGCCTCGACCCCGCCGACTGGGCCTTCTTCATCAACCAGGGCGCCGAGGAAGCGCACCTGCGGGACATCGTCAACGAGCTCGCCAAGCGCGACCAGGAGTACATCCGCCTGATCACCGAACTGCGCACGCGCGCGGCGAACCAGCTGATCCGGCCGGCGCTGGTCGCCGCCGCGGACGCGGCACTCGCCGCCAAGCGCAGCGATCGCGAGAAGTTCCTTCGTACCGGCCAGTACGAGAACCTGGTCCAGACCTTGCGGGTCGACGCGTACAGCGGTGTCGACGTCTACCTCACCGACCGCAACGGCGACGTGGTGCTCGAACAGTGGCAGCCGGGCGAGCGCCCGGAGGCGCGATGGAGGATCGAGCCGGGGTTGAGCAATCCCGAGTGCTTCTCGTTCCAGTCGGTCAGCCGCCCCAACCACTACCTGCGCTGGCGTTCGGGAGCGTCTTCCGCGGCGAACACGGCGATGATCCCCCCGCAGTCGCAACGTGTGCGGGCCTACGTCGACCCGACCGACGGCTCCAACGCCTTCAAGGGTGACGCGACCTGGTGTGTGCGGGGTGACGCCTCCAGCGTCTCCATCCGCCCTTCGCGCAGTTCGGGCAAGTACCTGTTCGTCACCGGCGCGATCGATGACGACGCCTACGCGATCGCGACGAAGTGGCACGCCGAGGCCCCGCTGGCCCCGCACCCGATCGACCGGCGCTACGCCGCGGAGCAGCCGCTGCGCGACAAGCTCGGCAAGCCTGTCGGCGACTTCGTTCCCGAAGGGACTTCCAACGGGGTCGGCCTCGGCCACCGGTTGTACGAACGGGGCAGGCTCTACCTCACCGCCGGCAACGACGGGACCAACCAGCGCTACGCGGTGCAGGCGGTCTACAACGGACCGGTCCTCGACAAGCTCCTCGCCCTCGGCGGGCCCGCCGGAGTCGGCGGCGCGATGACCGACCAGGTGCCCACCAAGGACGGCAACGGCCAGGTCCTGCGGGTCGTCAAACCCACGATGGGCGGGCCGCACCTCCACATCGTGTGGAGCGCGTCGACGGGGGTCCACATCGTCTTCGGCCTGATCGGGGAGATCTGGGCGAATTCGGGCGGGGAAACGGGTCCCTACGGCTACCCGCTCTCCGACGAGGGCACCGTCAGTGGCACGAACGTCCGCTACAACCGGTTCGCCGCGGGCACCATCTACTACGTGCCCGGTAGCGCGATCCGGCAGGTCAAGGGTGAGATCCACCGGAAGTTCGCCGCCATGGGCTTCGAGGCGGGCATGGGTTACCCCCTGGCGGACGCCGGCACCTACGGCCCCGACGCCGGCCCCATGCAGCGCTTCACGTCGGGCTCGGTGTACATCACCCGCAACGGAACCGTCGCGATCAACGGTGACATCCACCGGAAGTTCGCCGAGCACGGTTACGAGACCGGCCCGCTCGGGAATCCGACGGGCGATATCCGGTCCACTTCGGACGGTGTGGGCAAGGTCGCCGACTTCGCCACCGGTTCGGGTTCGATCTACTGGCATCCCAGCACCGGCGCACGCCTGGTCTACGGGAGCATCAGTGTGAAGTACAAGCAGCTGGGGGCCGAGCGTTCGTACCTGGGCTACCCGAAGTCCGACGAAACCGCCCTCCCCATGGGCAGGCGCAACCTGTTCCAGAACGGCCGGATCGACTGGAGCAGTGAGAACGGCTCGACCATCGCATACCGGGTCGCGGCGGTCCCCCACAAGACGGTCGACCTCAGGGGAGCCAAGTCGGGCCGCTGCATCCAGACCGCAGGCCTCGTCGGGGAAGGCGCGTTGAACGATCTCGCCGGCATGGAGCTGTGGGACTGCGTCGGCGGTGTCAAGCAGCTTTGGGACGTGACCCATCTCGGCAACAACGTCTACGTCCTGAAGAACCGCCACTCGGGGAAGTGCCTCGACCTGCGGTACGGCGAACTGCACAACGGCAACTCGATCGTCCAGTACCAGTGCCACAACGGGACGACGCAGCAGTGGGAGTTCACCACCACCGCGGACGGCTCGGTCGCCCTCCGCAGCGTGCATTCGGCGAAGATCGTCGAGGCCGCCGGTGGCGCGGACCCCAACGCCACCGCCGTCGTCCAGCAGGTGGACACCGGCCAGGCGCACCAGCGATGGACCGTCCGCCCCTACTGATCGAAGACGACGCTTCGTGAGGAGCCAGTGCGATGACGGCCGCGACCCGGATCAGGGTCGCGGCCGTTCCGCTCCTGAGGCCGTCAGGAATCCCGGTGTCCCGCCCAGCCTCCCTCTTTTTCGGCGGCGTCCACATCGGCATCCGCGGTGACGGTGTGCGCCAGCGCGGCAACGGTCTCCTCGAGCCCGCGCTGCACCGTCTCGTCATCCGCGTCCCGGACGCTGTGCAGGGTCACCGTGAGACGAGCCGCCGCGGGACCGGCGTCCTCGATCGACAACTCCCCCTGATAGTCATGCGGCCCTTGGGCTCCCCACCGCAGGGAGCGGTTGGCCTCGTCGACCTTCAGCCACGCGTCACCTTCCACATGCTCGCCGTCGACGTCGGCTTCGACGTGCACGGCCTCGCCGCCTTCAGGCTCGGCCCGACTCATTTGCGGGAAGTAGCGAGGCAGGTTCCGCGGCTCTCGCAAGTAGGCGAACAGGTCCGCGGCGGGCATCTCGATGGTCGCGGTGTGCCGGTATTCGGTCATGCGGCCGGATACCCCGCGTCTCCTCCGCGAAACCGCACTGAGCCGGACGATCAGCGGAACCGCGAGGACACCCAGGACGATCACGATCAGGATCGTGGTCCCGAGGACGTTCCCCGGGACCAGCGGCCCGATCACGAACAGGGCGACCAGCATCCAGCCCGCCGACGTGACCGTCCCGACGGCGAACGATCGCCATTTCCGGTCACCCGGCCGGCGTGTCAGCAAGCCGCTGACGACCATCACTGCGCCCAG
Organism: Amycolatopsis sp. TNS106; assembly: GCF_019330265.1. Lineage (NCBI taxonomy): Bacteria > Bacillati > Actinomycetota > Actinomycetes > Pseudonocardiales > Pseudonocardiaceae > Amycolatopsis > Amycolatopsis sp. TNS106. The sequence goes on from NZ_CP024972.1 coordinate 2,961,082, forward strand.
CGCGCCCCACCACCACTGCTCCCCCATGGCTTCCCCACCTTCCTGGCGGCACCCGGTCAGTACCGGAGATCCACCAATTCGAACACCCTGATCGTTCTCACGGGTTCGGACGCGCACGTGAGCCGCCTGCCCGCCGGGATCCGGCCTTCGCGCAGGTACACGACGCAGTCGGGTTCGGCGAACACCACCTGCCAGTCCCTATCACCGGTACGCGTGGTCTTCGTCCACCGGAGATCATCGATTCCGGCGGCGCCGGTCGCGGCGCGGGCGTGGTGGTGAGCCGCTTGGACGATCGGCGGGTACGCGGAACGGCCGCGTAAGGAGCCGGGGTCGAGGATGCCCTTCGAATACCGGTGGAAGAGACCGATCGCGTCGTCCGGGCGCAGGCCGCCGAAGGTGAAACCGTGTGGCAGCACCACCATCGAGGGAGCGAACCGGCAGCCGCCGAGGTGACTGCATTCCCAAGTGTCCTCGGTGAACTCCGCGGCCAGCGCGGTCGCGAGCGAACGGCCGCGCACCGCGCAGCAGGTGTCGTGTCTGCCGTGGACGCACACGAGCGCAAGGGGTTTCTTCCACACGTTCCCCGCTGCGGCAGTGATGCGGGAGAGTTCCGCGGCGCCGGTGAATTCCCCGGTCCGGATCTGCTCGTGGCCGGGACGAGCGTCGACCCGGAACCAGCGGAAGGGCCGGTCGCGTGTGGACGGACGCCGGGCGACACGGCGCACCAGGGCGATCCGGCCGTTGACCCGAGCCGCCCAGGAGCCGAGGTGGGCGACCGCTGCCGGATCGATCCCGGATTCCTTGAGCGCGAGGCGGCCCCACGGGCCCGGATGTTCGACCAGGAGCCAGTGCTCCGCGGGCGGGGCCGTTCCCTCCCCGGGATCGCCCGCGGCTTCGGCCAGGTCCGCGCACCGTTCCGCCGGTGTCGCGGTCATGCGGTCGCGGCCATCAGCACGCCTTCCCGGAGCAGGCGGCGCACGAGCACGAGCTGATCACCGCGGTCCATTCCCGGAATCTCCCCCAGCCGCCATGTCCTTCCGTCCAGCAGCGCCGTCAAGGCGGTCGAGGTGGCCGCCGGCAACGAGAGGCGGCGATCCGGGAGTTCGAGGACGATCCGGCCGTCCGCCGTGTCCCCGATCCGGAAGCGCAAACCCTCACGACGCCGCACGGCATCCCCGTCGCCGAGGCCCAGTACGAACCTGGCCGTGGCGACAGGTGCCAGAGGTTCCGGACGATTCCCTTGCCACGTCCTGTCCCGGACGTGCCGGGCGATGGCGTCGCCGGGCACGGCCCGCAGGGCGGCGATCAGGTCTTCCCGGACGGACTCGACATGGGCCTCCAGCCGGTCCGGGTCGGCGACGTCGATCCCCAGCGGGAGCGACGTGCGCAGCCGTTCCTCGGAACCGACGAGCGCGGTGAACGCTTCCACCAAGGCGAAGGCGGTGATCACGTGGACGCCGATGGTCAAATGCGCGGAGACGTCACCGAGCGCCGTCGCGGAATGGAGCCAGCCCCGGGGCAGATACATCACGTCGCCCGGCTCAAGGACCTCGTCGATGGCCGGAGCGTCGTCACGGGCGCGCGCGGCGACGGCATCGGCGTGCTCGCTCCACGGCTGATCACGCAAAGGCGACGGGTGGACGGGCGCGTGCACCTTCCATCGCTTGCGGCCTGCCAGCTGGAGCACGAAGACGTCGTGCACGTCGTAGTGCGCCGAGAATCCCTGCGACGACGGCGGAGTGATGTAGGCGTTGACCTGCGCGGGGTGGCCGAGCTCGCCGGCCAGGCGCGTGGTGAAGTCGATGACGGCCGGCCAGACGCGATGCAGGCCCTGGAGCACGATGGTGCTGCCGTCGGCGAAAAGAGCGGCGACCCGGTCGTCACGGACCTGGTCGCCGATCTCCGCACCGACACCGGCTCCCCCGGTGAACGAACGGGAATCGACCACGGCCCCGTCGCGAGCCAGCCGCAGGAACGGCGTCCGCAGCCCGCGGCGGGACAGCATCTCGTCGACACCGTCCAGATCGAGCAGATCACCGAAGCCGCCACCGGTTCGCCGCAACAACGGTTTCCTGCCCCAATGCCGGGCCGCGAACTCTTCGGTGTCCGCACCGACCAATCGCGACAGGACACTTTCCGGGACGCGGCCGTCCACCGGCACCGGGACGCTTTTCCCGGTACCGGTGGACGGCTCGCTCAGCTCAGCTCGCCCCACTGTCCGCGCCGCCGTCGGCCCCGCCGTCGTGCTGGCCCGGGGTGCCTTCGCCGGCGCCGGAATCGGCAGGCCCTTCGGCGCCACCGTCGGCCCCGCCGTCGTGCTCGCCGGGAGTCCCCTGGCCGGCACCGGCGTCGGCCGGTCCTTCGCGGTCCTCGCCAGATGTGGTGGAGATGTCGTCGTCGTTCAGGCTCATGTCGATTCCCTTTCCCATGATCCGGATGAAGCAGTGGCCGGTTACCCCGGTTCTTCCCGGAGCACACCTGCGGAGACCTTCACGATCGGCTTACCCCGCAGCTCCTGGCCACAAACCGATTCAAGACCGATTCACGGCGACGGAATTCCTTGTCCCGCAGACTGCGGGGGCGGCTCCGGCGACGTACGGTGAGAGCACGTGAGGTTCAACTCGCAGCTTCGCGTGTTCGGTGACCTTGCCGGCCTCGCACCGTCCGGCCGAAGACCGGGTGCGTCCGGCGACGTGCTGCTGCGGGCACTCGAAGTGCGCGTCATATCGCTTCCCGAGGAGACCTCCATGTCATCACCGCACCGAAAAACACCTGCCCCCATACTGGGGCACGAGCACGCCACCGGTCTGCTGATCCTCACCGTGACCGGCGAACTCGCCGCCACCACGGCCCCGCTCCTCCGCCGACATCTGGCCGGGAACCTCCCCGATCACACGGTGATCGACCTGTCCCGGGTGACCTTCCTCGGCGTGGCGGGGCTTCAGGTGCTGGAGGCCGCCGCCCTGGCCGGTCACGAGCGCCGTCGGCTGGCGTTGGTCACTTCGTCGCCGACGGACCTCAGGATCTTGCGGCTCTTCGGGCTCGACGTGCGGGCGACGGTGTATCCGCGACTGTCGGACGCGATCCGGGCAATCTCCTCACAGGTCTCGTAGCACCGCGCGGGCGGCCCGGCCGCCGGAGGCCAGCGCGCCCTGCAGCGAACTGGTGTCACGGTGATCGCCGCACACGTAAAGCCGTTCGCCGAACCGGATCTCGCCACGGACGTCGTGCGGCGGCGACATGGCCGGCAGCGCGTGGGGAATCTCGTAGCGCTCGACCAACGGCCAGCGCGAGGTGTCCACACGGTACATCCGGCTCAGTTCCCGCCGCACCTCCGATTCCCCGAGCGGCGTGAGCGCCGAGGCGCTGACGAGGGCCGCGCCTTCCGGGGCGTATGCCGGGCAGACCTCGCTCAGGACCGAGGTGTTGAGGATCGGGCCGCCGCGGGCGTCGACCACGATGACCGGCTCTCGCAGCGGTGTGCGTGGTGGCGCGAAATACCAAGTCGTGACACCGTTCCACCGCGGTTCGGGAACGCCGTCGACCAGGCTCGCGGCGGTCGTGCCGTCCGTGGCGACGATGACCGCGCGTGCGGCCCAGACGTCCCCGCCGGAGGTGCGTACCTCCCCGTTCCCGACGCGTTCGACGCGTGTTCCGGTCCGCACCGCGGAAACGGGCAGCGACCGGGCGAGTTGCCGGGGCAGTTCCCCCATGCCCAGCGACGGCAACGACGGCGCGGATCGCAGGAAGCTGCGCCAGACGAGCCGGAAGAACCGTGAGGAGGTATTCAACCCCGCCTCCAGGAAGACCCCGGACAGGAACGGGCGGAACACGGTTTCCACCGCGCGGTCCGACAATCCCGCGGCACGCAGTTCGTCGGCGGTCGTGCCGTCGCGACCCCGGACGATCGACCGCGCCGGACCACCCGCCGCCCGCGCGGTGAAGGCACCGAGCGCGGCGAGGTCCTTCGCCGACAAATAGCGCCTTGCCGCGACGTCCCGCAGCGCCTTGGGTGTGTCGAGCGGGCTTCCGAGGAGGCTGAGCCGGTCGTCGTCGGCCACCCGGACCGCGCGCCAGAACTTGCCCAGCCGCAGCGCGTCGACGTCCACCAAGCGCTGGATCGCGGGGTACGCGGGATTGAGGATCTGGAAACCGCGGTCCAGCCGGAAGCCGTCGACGACGTCGGTCCGCACGCGGCCACCGACCTCGTCCCCGGCCTCCAGGACGGTGCAGACGACACCGGCGCGGTGAAGGTGCAGCGCGGCGGAGAGACCGGCGAGTCCGGCACCGATCACCACGACGTCGGTTTCGTGCACAGCCATCGGAACGCTCCTCGGTGTCACATGCGACGCGAGCTCAGACGTGTCCCGCTCGCAAGGCGTAGCGTCGTTCCGCGTAGGCGAGATCGTCCTGCCACAGGCGCGCGGACGCCCGGCGCATCAAAGGCCGCAGTGCCGGGGCGATCCGGGCGGCCTTCGCGAACCCCGGGCGTTCGGAGGTCGCGATCGTCGCCTCGATCACGGCGGTGCGCGGACGGCCGTCCGGACCTGGTCCGAGCGGGGTGGCATGCGTCTCCACCACGCTTCCGGCGCCCTCGCCTTCGACGATGGTCATCAGCACGGTCCGGGGCTCGGGACAGGTGAATTCGGCGATCACCGGCACCCCCAGCTTCCCGGCGAGCCGGAAGGTCACTTCGACCACGAACTTGTCGTCCGCGTCGGAGACCTCGTTTCCTTGCGGCGCCGAGACAACTCGCAACCGCGTGAACGAATACGGGTGGAACCAGGCGCCGTGCCAGGGATCGAGCCGGTTCGCGACGACGTCCATCGGCTCACAGATCCCGGTCAGCGTCGCTACCGCGTCGACCGTCGTATCACCTTGCGGACGGGACGGCACGACAGGCCGATCCGTCGGAGCCTCGCCGCCGAAGCGATCGAGACGGACCCAGGCGAGGACTCCGTCGTCATAGGACGGCAAGGGCGTCCAGCCCGGCCGGTCGGCCCCGACCCGCAGCCCGTGCCATCGGCAGACCAGCTCTCCACAATGGACACGCGCCTGCTCCAGCGGAGCGCCGAGATGAGGACACGCGCCGGGCCCGATGGTCAAGGCACCGTCCTGGCCACGCCAGGCGACCAGTTCCCTGCCACCCGCCCGGAGGCCGAGTGGCCTGTCCTCACGGATTTCCCGGCTCGCCGCGACGACGAACCAGTTGCCAGCCACCCGGGCGTCGGCGCGTTTGACCGCGGCGTCGATCAGCGCGGGGCTGCATTCGCGATACGTCGGCTCCTGCCGCGCCCAGGCCGGTTCCCGGAAGGGCTGGACCGGCCAGTTCGCCGGCCACCGCTCGAGCACCTGCCGCCTGAGATCCACCACAGACTCTCCTGTCCCGCGATATCCGACGGAACCATCCTGTGGCACTTGGAGCGATCTCGCAACGGTTCAAGACTTCAGCCGCTCGGCGACGACCTCCAGCGCGCCGGCGAGATCGTTGACCCACGGGGTGCCGTGCACATCGAGCCCTTCCCAGCCGGGCCCCGCGACGACGACCTCGAAGCCGTGCTGCTGGAGACGACGGCAGAGCAGGTCGTCGACGGTGGTGACGGACATCGACCACAGCACGGTCAGCACCGGCTCCAGCTTCGAAGCCATGCCGACGATGGTCTCAGGGGGCACCATTTGACCGAGGTAGAGCGCGGGGATACCGATCTCGATCAGCGAAGCGCGAAGGATCTCGACCGGCAGGCTGTGCCGTTCGTCCGGACAGCAGGAGATGAGCACGCCGCGCTCCGCGGGCGCCGCGGCGAAGCGGGCGACGTAACGCTGCAGCGCCAGGGAAACCTCGGTGGTGAGCGCCCATTCGGATTCGAAGCAGACGTCGCCCCGCTGCCAGCGGCCACCGAGGTTCCGCAGGATCGGCAGCAGCACGTCGGTCCACGCGGCCGCCGCGCCGATCGAGTCCAGCGTTTCGTCCAGCAACGCCGCGATGGACGCGAATTCCAGCTCCTCCGCGGCCTGTTCCAATTCGTCCACGCGGCGGTCGGCCGGGACGTCGGGGAGCGCGTCGGCGGCGCCTGAGAACGCGGCCGCGGCGGCCTCGCGGGCACGGATACCGCGATCGATCAGCCGCTGCATGTGCTGAAGCCTGCGGACGTCGACGTCGGAGTACCGGCGATGACGCCGCTCGGACCGCAGTGAGGGCCCCACTCCGTAACGCGTGGCCCAAGTACGGAGCGTGACCGGGGAGATGCCCAGCATTTCGGCGACCTTGCCGGGCGTCCACGAACCCGTGGGCCGAAGGCCGTTCTCCTCGTCGACTTCCATTCAGTACCACGTTTCCACACCCAGGGAGCCGTCGTCGCCACGTGACGACGGACGGTCCTCGCACAGCGGCATCCGTGCCCGAGCCTACGTGCTCACCCTCAGTGACGCTCGAACACGGCAGGTATGGAGCCGTTACGAAAAAGGACGCTCGGCGGCGCCGGGACCGGCCTGGAGGGGCCGATCCGCCCGGGCACCGCCGAGCGTCCGAAACCCGGTCCAAGGGGGACACCGGGTTCCCGGAGGTGGCGGGGTCCCGGCCACCGGCGCGAGGCAGTCGTCTTCGATTCGGGAGCGATCCGCGGTTTGATCCCGGGACTTCCGGGCACCCCGGACTTTGTTGCCTGGCAGGCGATACCGCCGAGTTGCGGGGGTGTCACCCGATCCAGTAGACAGGGTACACCCGTTGCGAAACGGTTGCGAATCGAATTTTCGAACGGCGGAGGGAACGGTCGGATGGCGTCGATCATGGCGGAAGAGGCGCCCGCCGCCTGGCTGGAAGCCTTGAGCGGGCGTTGCCTCACCGAGGCGTACGGTTTCGTCTCGGCACGGGCCGCCGAATATTTCGCCGGCCACCGTGAGGGTGAGCTCGCGGAGACCGCCATTCCGCAGTTCGTCGCGGGAGGGAAGTTCCTTCGCCCGAAGTTCGCCTACGTGGGGTGGCGATGCGGCGGGCCGGAATCGGACGCGGCCTTGCGCGCCGCGGCGAGTTTGGAACTGCTCCACTGTTTCGCGCTGGCTCAGGACGACGTCATGGACGGCTCACCACTGCGCCGCGGCCGCCCCGCGCTGCACGTCCGGTTCGCGCGGTGGCACGCCGAACAGGGGTGGAGCGGCTCCGCCGACCGCTTCGGCGAATCCGCGGCGACCCTGTTCGGTGACCTCTTCCTGGTCTGGTCGGAGCGGATGCTCCGGGAATCCGGCCTCGACCCGGCGGCGCTGGCCCGCGGCTGGCCGCGCTATGACCTGATGCGCGCGGAACTGGCCGTCGGGCAGCTCGCGGATCTCGTGAACGACGCCAGGACGCTCCCGAGCTGGGAGACACTGCTCGACGTCCTGCGCCGGAAGTCCGGCAACTACACCGTCCGCAGGCCACTCGAGTTCGGCGCGGCGCTGGCAGGATGCGGCCCGGACGTCCTGGCCGCCCTCGCCGAGTACGGCGGCCTGGTCGGTGAGGCGTTCCAATTCCGGGACGATCTGCTCGGCGTCTTCGGCGATCCGGCGGTCACCGGCAAACCGGCGGGCCAGGACCTCCGCGATCGCAAGGCTTCCAGTGTGGTGGTGCTCGCCGCCGAGATGGCCGACCGGCGGCAGCGAGCGGACCTCGACGGCCTGCTCGCGCTACCGGCGGTGGACGACGAAGCCGTGGCCCGATGGTGCGCGCTGATCACGGCGACCGGGGCGCGGGAACGCCTCGGCGAGCTCATCCGGGAACGGGCCGAGAAGGCCCAGGCCGCGATCGATCCGGCCGTGTTCCCCCGGCATGCCGCGGATTCTCTGGCCGTACTGGCCACGAAATGCACGGAGCGCGACCAGTGAAGACGGTGCCAGGGCCCACGAACCGGGTCGTCGTCGTGGGAGCGGGGCTGTCGGGACTGGCGGCGGCCCTGCACCTGGCGGGCCGAGGACGCTCGGTCACCGTTCTCGAACGCGATGCCGGCCCGGGCGGACTCGCGGGACGCGTCGAGCGGAAGGGCTATCTGCTCGACACCGGGCCGACGGTGCTCACCATGCCTTCGATCCTTCGGGACACCTTCGGCGCCGTGGGGGCCGAGCTGAGCGAGGAACTACCGCTGACCCGTCTCGACCCGGCGTATGTGGCGCGTTTCGCCGACGGCAGCACGCTGCCCGTGCACACGGACGCCGCGGCGATGACGGACGCGGTACGCGACTTCGCGGGCCCGGCGGAGGCCGCGGGCTACGTGCGGCTCCGCGAATGGCTGACTCGCCTGTACCGCACCGAATTCTCCCGGTTCATCGACTCGAACATCGACTCACCGCTGGGCATGCTCCGCCCGGAGCTGGCCCGGCTGGTGGCGCTCGGTGGTTTCCGGCGGCTGGATCCCAGGATCGGCTCGTTCCTGTCGGACGAGCGGCTGAAGCGGGTGTTCACCTTCCAGGCCCTCTACGCGGGCGAGTCACCGATGCGGGCGCTGGCGCTCTACGCGGTGATTTCCTATATGGACACCGTCGGTGGCGTGTATTTCCCGCCCGGCGGTGTGGCGGCGCTCCCGCGGGCACTCGCCCGGGTCGCCGCGGAGAACGGGGTCGCCTTTCACTACGGCGACCCCGTGAACGCGCTCGAACGGAACGGTGACCGGGTCCGCGCCGTCCGCACCGCCGGTGGCGAACGCCACGCGTGTGACGCCGTCGTGCTGACGACCGAACCGCCCGAGAGCTATCGGCTTCTCGGCCGGAAGCCGAAGCGGCCCGTCCCGCTGCGGCCCGCGCCGTCCGCGCTGATCGTGCACACCGGAGGCCCCGGTGACCATCCGGGAATCGGCCACCACACGATTTCGTTCGGGCAGGGCTGGAATTCGACCTTCGACGAACTCATCACCGCCGGACGCCGCATGAGCGATCCGTCCCTGCTGATCACCCGGCCCACCGCGACCGATCCGGGACTCGCCCCACCCGGCCGTCAGCTCTTCTCGATCCTCGCGCCGGTGCCCAATCTCGACCGTGGCCCGGCGGACTGGACCGCCGAAGCCGGTCCCTACGCCGAGGAGATCCTTTCCGTGGCCCGTGAACGTCTGCTGCCGGATTTCGAACCCGAGTTCACCGAGGTGATCGGTCCCGCCGAGTGGGCGGACCGCGGCCTGGTGGCCGGGACGCCCTTCAGTTACGCGCATTCGTTCAGCCAAACCGGCCCGTTCCGCCCCCGGAACCTGCCGCGCGGTACCGAAAACGTCGTCCTCGCCGGAGGCGGGACGGTACCCGGCGTCGGGGTCCCGACCGTGCTGATCTCCGGCAGGCTCGCCGCCGACCGGATCACCGGGACGCCGACGAGCGGCGCGCGCGTGCTCGACCTCGCCGCGGAGGCGAACCGATGACCAGGCGCGAACTCGACGCCGCCGGTATCCGCGATCCGCGCCTGCGCGCCGCCTACACCTGGTGCCGCGGCCTCAACGCCCGGCACGGGCGCACGTACTTCCTGGCGACCCGCATGCTGACCGCGCCGCAACGGCCCGCGGTCCACGCGCTCTACGGTTTCGCCCGGTGGCTGGACGACATCGTCGACGAACCGGATCCCGATGCCACGCCTCGGTCACTGGCCGCGAGGCTGTCCGAAGTGGAGGGCCGGTTCCTCGCCGATCTGGCTTCGGGCACCAGCGAGGATCCCTTGCTGAGAGCCGTGATCGACACGGCGGCCAGGTACGAGCTCGAAGAACGCCTCTTCCGCGCCTTCTTCAAGTCGATGCGGATGGACCTGAGCATCACGGACTACTCCACGAGAGACGATCTCGACGTCTATGTGCACGGCTCGGCCGAGGTGATCGGCTTGCAGGTGCTGCCCATCCTCGGCGCGGTGACCCCTCGCGAGGAGGCCGCGCCGCGGGCGGCCGCGCTGGGCAAGGCGTTCCAGCTGACCAACTTCCTCCGCGACGTCGCCGAGGATTTCGCGCGAGGACGGGTCTACCTGCCCGCGGACGAGCTCAAGGCCCACGACGTCGACCGCGAACGGCTGGCCTGGTGCGCGGAGCACGGCCGGGCCGACGCACCGGTACGGGCCGCGATCAGGGACCAGATCGCCGTCACCCGCCGGATCTACGCCGAGGCACGGCCGGGAATCGCGATGCTGCATCCGGTTTCGCGCCCCTGTGTCGCCACCGCCGCGACCCTCTACGGGGAGATCCTCGACCGGATCGAGGACGCTGGCCACGACGTGTTCGCCGGCCGCGCGAAGGTGACCCGCCGCCGCCGGCTCGGGGTCGCCTGTGGCGCGCTGACCCGTTCCCTGTGGGCACGCAGGCGGCATCCGGCGCCCGCTCCCCCCGCGGCGGTGAGCTGAGTGGGCAAGTTCGAATACCTGATCGTCCTGGCGGCCTGTGTCCTGGTGACACTGCCGCTCGAACTGGCCGGTGCCCGCGTCTACCGGCAACCGAAACGGCTCGCCCGCGCCCTGCTCCCGGTGGCGCTGGTCTTCCTCGTCTGGGACGCGCTGGCGATCGCCACCGGGGTCTGGGGCTACGCACCGGAATTCATGACCGGCGTCCACGCCCCGTTCGCCATCCCGCTGGAGGAGATCCTGTTCTTCGTCGTCATCCCGATCTGCGGCCTGCTCACCTACGAGATGGTCCAGCTTTCGCTCACCGTGGCCCGGCGCCGCGGCGAACGGGCGGTCCGCCGATGATCCCCTGGGGCTACACCGTTCCGGCCGTCATCGCGGTGGCCGTGGTCGTCCTCGCCGAGACCTTCGTGCTGAAGACCGGACTGTTCCGGAAACCCGCTTACTGGCTCACGATGGCCATCGTCTTCGGCTTCCAGATCCCGGTCGACGGCTGGCTGACGAAGTTGTCCGCGCCGATCGTCCTCTACGCGCCCGAGCACGTCACCGGCTGGCGCTTTCCCTGGGACATCCCGATCGAAGACTTCCTGTTCGGCTACGCGCTGGTGACCGCCGTGCTGCTGCTGTGGGAACGGTCCCGGCCACACGAGGAGGCGCGATGAACGCCCTGGCGCGAGACGGCCTGCCGCGCGGCGCCGTGCCGTCGGCCTTCGACACCGAAGCCCGCTTCTACGACCGCCTGGTGGGCGCGAATCCCGGTTATCACCGGCATCTGCTGCTGTCCGCCCAGCGGCTCGACCTGCCGTTCGACGGAAACCGCCTGCGGCTGCTCGACGCGGGCTGCGGCACCGGTGCGTCCACCGCCGCGCTCGTCTCGATGGCGCCCGGAGCGCGGATCACGGCGTTCGACGCTTCCCGCGAAATGCTGGCGCGAGCCCGGAGCAAGACCTGGCCGGAAGGGGTCGAGTTCGTCCACACGCCGGTGGAGGAGCTGGCAGGGGTGGAGGGCCCGTTCGACGCCATCCTGGCGGCCTATCTGCTGCGGAACGTTGCCGACCCCACGGGCCAGTTGCGCCGCCTTCGCGGCCTGCTGCGACCGGGCGGCCGGATAGCCGTACACGAGTACTCGGTCCGGGACTCCCGGCGAGCCCGCTGGGTCTGGAACGCGGTGTGCGCGGCCGTGATCATCCCTCTCGGGAAGGTCACCACCGGCGACGCGACGCTCTACCGCCACCTTCGCCGCAGCGTCGTCGAGTTCGACGGAATCAGCTCTCTCACCCGGCGCCTCATCGACGCCGGCTTCACCGACGTCCACACCGCCACCGTCCCCGGCTGGCAACGCGACATCGTGCACACCGTCGTCGGCACCGCTCCCCGGGAGACTTCGTGACCTCACCCCTGGACCGCCGCCTGGTCACTCATCCGGGTCGGCGAGGCCTCGCCGACGCCGGCCTGCTCGGCGCGCGTCCCACGGTGGCCGTCGTGGGCGGTGGCATCGCCGGGCTCACCGCGGCGACGGGACTGGCCGAACGCGGCGTCACCGTCACCGTCTTCGAACGGGAAGACCACCTCGGAGGGAGAGTCGGCGGCTGGCGGGAACAACTGCCGGACGGCACACCGGTGACGATGAGCCGGGGCTTCCACGCCTTCTTCCGTCAGTACTACAACCTCCGCACCTTGCTGGCGCGCACGGACCCGTACCTGGATCGGCTGACCCCGCTCTCCGACTATCCGCTGCTGGACGCTCACGGCCGCATCGACACCTTCGCCGGGCTCCCTCGCACACCGATCTGGAACGCGGTGGTCTTCGCCTTGCGAAGCCCGACTTTCACCCCCAGGGACCTTCTTCGGCTCAGCGGGCGCGATGCCTTGCCACTCGCCGCGGTCAGCGTGCCCGAGACCTATCACCGGCTCGACCGCACCGACGCCTCGGCCTTCCTCGAAGCGATCAACTTCCCCGCCGCCGCACGACATCTCGCGTTCGAGGTGTTCTCGCGCAGCTTCTTCGCCGACCCGCACGACCTGTCCGCCGCGGAACTGGCGACCATGTTCCACCTCTACTTCCTCGGTTCCAGCGAAGGACTCGTCTTCGACGTGCCGACCGAGCCGTTCCCGCAGGCACTCTGGGATCCGCTCGCGAGCTACCTGGCCGGCCGCCGGGTCGAAATCCGCACCGGTACGGGGGTGACCGCCCTCGGCCGGACACCGGACGGTTTCGAAGTCGAAACCGGTGGCCGCACGGAGGGTTTCGACGGAGTCGTGCTCGCCTGCGACGTCGCCGGGCTCCGCGACCTCGTCACCGCTTCCCCGGGCATCGCGACCGAGGCCTGGCGGCGCGCGATCGGTGAACTGCGGACCGCCCCGCCCTTCCTCGTCCGGCGGCTCTGGCTCGACCGCCCGGTCGACGCCCGGCGTCCGCCTTTCCTCGGCACCGGCAGCGTCCCGCCGCTGGACAACATCAGCCTTCTCGACCGGTACGAAGGCGAAGCGCGGCGCTGGGCCACACGTACCGGTGGGTCCGTCGTCGAACTGCACGCCTACGCGGCCGCCACCGCGGATCACAGCGCCTTGGAGAAGGCCCTCGAACAACGGCTCCACGAGATCTACCCGGAAACCCGGGACGCGCGGGTGCTCGGCGAGAGCACGCTGTGGCGCGAGGATTGCCCGCTGTTCGGTGTCGGCGACTTCGCCCGGCGGCCGGCCGTGCGAACCCCCGACCCGCTCCTCGCGCTCGCGGGCGACGGCATCCGGATCGACCTGCCGGTCGCTCTCATGGAACGCGCGGCCGCCACCGGCTGGGCCGCGGCCAACACCCTCCTCGGGCACTGGGGTCTCGCCGGGCACGCGCTTCGCTCGGTCCCCAACCGCGGACGGATCGGCTTGCTGAATCGGCTGGCCGCCTCGAAATATCTCGCCGAGGACCGGCGACGGCGGGTCGGGGGCGCGACAAGCTGAACGGCCGGCGCGAATGTGGGATCGGCTCCCACCCCAAGCGCACCGGCCGTCCGCCGCGTTCGCCTAGCCGTGCTGGGCGGGGCGCTCGACGTCGCCACGCCACGCCCCGGTCTCGGTGCCGTCCCGGTTCTCCAGGAAGGTCTTGAAGCGGTCGAGGTCACCCTGCACGCGGCGATCCAGCACGCCGAGCTTGTCGGCGACGTTCTCGACGAAACCCTCGGGGTCGATGTCCATCTGGACCGTGACGCGGCTGTGCTTGTCGTCGATCCGGTGCACGGTCACGACGCCCGCGTGGTTCGGGCCCGTGTCGGACTGCCACGCCACCCGCTCGTCGGGATGCTGTTCGGTGATGGTGGCGTCGAACTCCCTCGACACACCGGCGATGGTGACCGTCCAATGTGTATGGGTGTCGTCGCGCTGTTCAACGCGGTCCACGCCCTCCATGAACCGCGGGAACTCGGCGAACTGGGTCCACTGGTTGTACACAGTGGTCACGTCGGCTTCTACGTCGACGGTCTTGGTGATCGTGCCCATGGCGAAGCGTCAGCTCCTTCACGTGGTCGGTTGGTGTTGCTCGGCGGTTACCCGGCGCCTCGCGACCACAAACCGATCCGCCTCCGATTCGTCAGAAGCCCCGGCGGTCGCTCTCCTGCGCCACCACGGCACTCAGGTCGGACAGCCGCTTCACTCCGTTGAGCGGCTGCCGCATCCGCGGGTTTCCTTCCAGGCGTTTCGCGTTGCGGTCGAGAAAAGCCCAATACCCGGCGGTGAACGGGCAGGCCGACGCGCCGACGCGTTTCTTCGGGTCGAACACGCATCCGCCGCAGTGGTCGCTCATCCGGTTGATGTACGCGCCGCCCGCCGCGTAAGGCTTGGTCGCGACGATGCCGCCGTCGGCGTACTGGCTCATCCCGATGACGTTCGCGGGCATCACCCAGGGGAAACCGTCGACGAAGGCGGTGGCGAACCAGTCCGTCAGCTCCGCCGGATCGTAGGCGCGCTGCAGAGCGTGATTGCCCAGCACCATGAGCCGTTCGATGTGGTGGGCATACCCCCGGTCACGGACGCCTGTCAGCGCGGACCGCAGGCAGGCGGCCTCGACCGCGTCGGCGTCCAGCTCCCGCCACCATGACGGCGGCTTTTCGTGCGCCCGGAGCACGTTGCGGTCCGAGTAAGCCGGCCCGAGATGCCAGTAGAGATGCCACACCCATTCCCGCCAGCCGAGGACTTGGCGGACGAAGCCTTCGACGCTCGCCAATGGTGCCGTCCCGTCCCGGTAGCGTTCTTCTGCTTTCCGGACGACGTCGAGCGGGTCGAGCAGGCCGTGATTGAGCGGTACCGAGAGCAGGGCGTGCGACATCGCCCAGTCCGCGTGGAGCATGGCGTCCTGATGCGGCCCGAACGTGGCCAGCCGGTGATCGAGAAAGCGGCGCAGGGCACGGACGGCCTCGGCGTGGCCGACCGCGAACCGGCGTGGGCCGTCGACGCCGACCGGGTGAATCGCCCCCTCGCCTTCCGCGCGATCGAGGTCGGCCCTGACCTCCTGATCGATCGCGTTTTCCTTCGGGTGCCACGGCGCGGGCACCGGCAGCGTCGACCGGCCGGGGGGCGGGCGGCGGTTGTCGTGGTCGTAGTTCCACTTTCCGCCTGCCGGCTCACCGTCCGGCTCGAGCAGGATTCCGAAGCGGCGCCGCTGGTCGCGGTAGAAGTCTTCCATCAGGTAGCGGCGACGGCCCGAGATCCAGGTCGAGAAGTCCTGTTTGGACAGAACGAAGCCCGGCGTCGGCAGGATGTCCGCCACGATGCCCTGTTCGCGGAGTCGCCTGACGAGCGCGTCGGCGGCGTGTGAGCCGGGTTCGTGCACCACCACCGGCTTGCCGAAGCGGCGCAGGCCGTCGGTGTAGGTCGGCGCGTCGACGATCCTGGCCCTGCCGCCCAGATCCGCGACCAGCCGCCGCATCCCGGCTTCGACCAGGTGCAGTTTCTGCCGGTGGAACCGGCGGCGCCCGAAGGCCGCGGCCGAGCGGATCAGCAGCACCTCGCGGTCACGATGCTCCGGTGTGCTGTGGAAATGCGGTCCGAGCTGGTCGCCGAACAACCACAGGGCGGGCGGGGAGCTCATCCGGGGCCGAGCTGTTCCAGCCGGGCGGCGAGTTCGGGGGCGACCTCGTCGCCCAGGCGCTCGAACTCGCGCTTGAGGAACGGGGAGGCGAGTTTCGCCAGGCCGTGGAAGACGATCGTGGCCTGATAGCGCACGGTGGTCGCCGCGGGACCCGAGTGCAGGGTGAAGTCGTCGGTGGAGGTCGCGGTGCGGTTCTGCCCCACCAAGGTGATCCGGCCGGGGTCCAGCCTGGTGAGCCGATACGTCAGCTCGGTCCGCTTGCCACGGAACTCCGAGACGTTGCGCCACCGCGTGCCGACGTCGATCTCGCCGTCGTCGACACGGACACAGGACACGGTGCCGGGATCCCACTCGACCGCGTGCGCGAAATCGGCGAGGTACGCGGCGACGAGTGGTGCGGGCGTGGCGACGGTGAGACTGCGTTCGACGTGGATCATGGGATCTCCCGGCTCAATTCAGGACCAGGATCGCGGCGTTGAGCGCCGTCGCGAACAACGTCCAGGCCAGGTAGGGCACCTGCAGCGCGGCCGCGAGCGGGGATTTCCGGCGGAACACCAGCACGGTCACGACGATCACCACATCCAGGGCGATGATGTCGGCCAGTGCGGCGGTGTACGCGCCGGCGGCGAAGAACAACGGGGTCCACGCCGCGTTGAGCAGCAACCCGGCCGCGTACCAGCCCAGACCGCGACGGTCGCCGCGTGCCCGCCAGTACAACCAGCCCGACACGGCGATCATGAGGTACAGAACCGTCCACACCGGACCGAACAGCCACGAGGGCGGCGCCCACGCCGGCAGGACGAGCCCGCTGTACACCGTTTTCGCCTGTGTCGCGGCCAGCGCACCGGTCACGGCGACCGCCGCGACCACGGCGAGGAAGCCGGCGAGTGCCACCGGCGCCGGAATACGGCGTGGCCTGAGTCCCGCTGTCGTCACCGCTGCTCTCCGATCTGGTGGCCCTGGGGTTTCCGGGCACCAAGTTTCGTTGCACAATCGATTCAATGGTATCCCTTGGCTGTGCGCCCTCGCATCTCCGCGGGCGGCGACGTCATCCACGGCCGGTCCCGCACGGCGGATACGTGCGGGACCGGCCGACGGCGACGTTCACCCGACTCGGGACTGCCTCAGCACGGTTGTACGTTGGCCACGAAACTGAAGGTGGTCAGCGCGACACCCGTTCTGGTGCCCGCTTCCGAACTGTTGGTGTCTCCGACGAAGGACCAGCCGCTGACGAAGCTGTCCGTGACCTGGCCCGCGAACGCGTCGACCGCGTGGTCGGTGTCGCGGTAGCGGATTTCCTCGTAACCGCCCCGGCTGACGCTCAGGACGCAGTGGCCCGCCGGCGCCACGTAGATCAGGAAGTCGGGCGATGTCCCCCGCGCGCGGGTGAAGTCCGGCGTCGTTTCGATCGCGTCCATGAAGATCCTGACCCCCAACCGGTTCGACCCGATGCCCACCAGCGTCGCGCTGGCGAAGACGTCCGGACCATGACCGTTGAATTCGGCGTCTCCCCCGACCCGCGGTGGGATGAAGCGGTTATCCACCGGAACCCGCTTGGCAGCGATCACCACCGACGCGAACGTGCCGGCTCCTCCCTCCCCGGCCGGTCCTGGCGCCGCGATGGCCGACGGCGCCATGGACAACCCCAGCATGGCCGTCATCGCACCGATACCGAGCACTGACTTTCGCATGTCGTTCTCTCCCTCATCAGTAGTTCCAGAGTCCGGTCCGGGGCCGGTTGCCGAGCGGGGAACTCGACCGCTCTCGTCCCGAACTCCCCGGTTCACGGCCTTTTCCTGCTCGGGATTCACCGTGGCAGTAGCCATCGACAGGCTGTCGACACCCGGTCGACGGTCCTTGGCCGGAGGGTGACCGGACCGGTCCGATCGGACGACCCGACGTATCTGGACCTCGCACCGCGGCTCATGTCTCGATGAGTCGAGGTGGAGGTGATCTGTCACCGTGGACGAGGTCGAGGGGGCACCGCCACGCGGTGCGTGGACCGTCGGGGTGCTCGGCCCGCTCGAAGTGGCCGTGAACGGTCACGTCTTCGAGGACCTGGGCGGTCCGCGGTTACGTATCGTCCTCGCGCTGCTGGCCGCCGACGCCGGCCGGGCGGTGAGCGTGGCGGCCTTGGTGGAGGGCCTGTGGCGGGCACAAGCCCCGCCGGACGCCGCCCGCACGGCGCGCACCTATGTCTCCCGGCTCCGCGGGACGTTGCGCCGGACCCACAGCGGGGCGGACGACTTGATCGTGACACGGCCTCCCGGGTATGCGCTGCGCGTGGGGCCGGACATGCTGGACTCGGCGCGGTTCGAGCGGCTGGCCGCGGCCGGCAGGCGAGCCCTCGACGCCGGGCACGCGGATACCGCTGCCGACCGGTTGGCCGCGGCACTGGCGCTGTGGCGTGGGGATGCCTACGGCGAGTTCACCGGTATCGCGGCTCTGCATGCCGAAGGGGAGCGACTGGAACGGCTCCGGCTGACCACCGTGCAGGACCGGATCGAAGCGGATCTGGCGACCGGGTCGGGCGAGATGCTGATCGCGGAACTGGAAGGGCTGCTCGCCCGCCATCCGGAGTACGAACGACTGTGGGGCCAGCTGATGACGGCCCTGTACCGGGCCGGGCGCCAGGCCGACGCGCTGCGCGCGTATCAGCGGGCCCGTGAGGTGCTCGTCGAAGGTTCCGGGCTGGACCCCTCTGCCGGGCTGGCCGGGATCCATCGGCAGATCCTGGCTCAGGACTCCCGGCTGTTCCACCCCCGCACAGCAGAGCCAGTGCACGCACCCGAGACCCGTCCCGCGCAGTTGCCGCCCGCCGTGCGCGCCTTCACCGGCCGCAGCGGCGCCCTGGCCGAACTGGACGCGATCCTGCCGGGCAAGACCGCGCCGGTGGTGATCGTCGTGGTGTCCGGCACCGCCGGAGTGGGCAAAAGCGCCTTGGCCGTGCACTGGGCCCATCGAGTGGCCGCACGGTTCCCCGACGGGCAGCTGTATGTGAACCTGCGCGGGTTCGACACCGCCGGGTCACCGCTCGACCCCGCCGACGCGTTGCGGAGGTTCCTCACCGCTCTCGGCGTGCCTGAGGTACGTCTGCCGGTGGACCGCGACGCGCTGACCGGCCTGTACCGCAGTGTGCTGACCGGCAAACAGGTGTTGCTGGTCTTGGACAACGCGGGGGACGTCGAGCAGATCCGCCCGCTGCTGCCCGGCTCCCCGGGCTGCCTGGTCCTGGTGACCAGCCGCCACCGGTTCACTTCCCTGCTCGCCGTCGAAGGGGCTCACGCGCTGGATGTCGGCCTCCTGCCCCGGAACGAGGCGCGAGACCTGCTGGCCCGCCGTCTCGGCCAGGAGCGAGTGGAGCGCGAACCCCTCGCCGTCACCGCGATCATCGACGGATGCGCGCGCTTGCCGCTGGCACTGGCCATTGTCGCCGCCCGGGCCACCAGCCGCCCCGGCTTACGGCTCGCCTCGCTGGTGAACCAGCTCCGCGACATGACGAGCGCGCTGGACACTCTCCGCGGCGGCGACCCGGCCACCGACATCCGGGCCGTGTTCTCCTGGTCCTATCGCGCGTTGAGCCCTTCGGCCACCCGGATGTTCCGGCTGCTGAGCCGGCACCCCGGTTCCGACATCGGGACAGCGGCCGCCGCCAGCCTCGCCGGCAGCCCGCTCCGGCAAGCCCTGGAGCAGCTGGCCGAGCTGACCGGAGCGAACCTCCTCACCGAACACGCTCCCGGCCGGTACAGCTTCCACGACCTTCTCCGCACCTACGCGGGCGAGCGGGCCGACGACTCAGCCGCCGAAGACCCGCCGCACAGAGTGCTTCACCGGCTGCTCGATCACTACGTGCACACGGCGCACGCCGCCTCCTTGCGGCTCCACCCGCACCGCGCTCGCCCGTTCACCCTGACCACGCCCGAAAGCGGAACCACCGTTGAGCAACCCGCTGACCTCGAACAGGCTCTGGCGTGGTTCACCGTCGAGCACCCCGCACTGCTGGCCGCCATCGACCTGGCCGTCGGCATCGGGGCCGACGCGTCCGGCTCCCGGTTGGCCTGGTCCCTCTCGACGTTCCTCGAACGGCAAGGGCACTGGCACGAGCTGGCCGCCATCCAGCGCACCGCCATCGCCGCCGCCGGCCGACTCGGCGATCGACGCGCTCAAGCCCACGCCCACAACGACTTGGCGGGCGCCGAAATCCGGTTGGGCCTGTACGACGACGCCCACTCCACTCTTCGGTACGCCCTCGCTCTGTTCGATCAGCTCGGCGACCAGGTCGGACGGGCCCATACCCACCTGGACCTCGCCTGGATGTTCGAAAGGCAGAGCCGCCACACCGACGCGCTCGGCCACGCCACGCGAGCACTCGACCTGTTCACGACCGCGGGCCACCACGACGGGCGAGCCAGAGCTCTCAACCAGGTCGGCTGGTGCCACTCCCAGCTCGACAACCACCGGCAAGCCCTCTCTCACTGCCGGCAAGCCCTGGCCCTGCACCGAAAACTCGGTGACCAGGCGGGCGAGGCGCATACCTGGGACAGCCTCGGCCACGCTCACCTCCATCTCGGTGCCACACGGCAAGCCACCACCTGTTACCAGCACGCCCTCCGGCTGTTTCGCCAACTCGGAGATCTCTACAACCAAGCGGGCACACTCACCCACCTCGGCGACACCCACCACGCCGCCGACGACACCGACGCAGCCCGCACCACCTGGAACCACGCCATCACGATCCTCGGCGACCTCGACCACCCTGATGCCGACAGAGTTCCACGCTCGTCCCGCAGCTTGACCTGAACCATCCGTCCGAAGTGGACCGTCCGGCCCCGGACAGGGAATCCGAACGGCGGCCGCGCGTCCCGGTCACTCCGGTCAGCGGTGCACCAGGCGGCGGAGTCCGCGTAGCGTCGTGGCCATGCCTGAGGGACAGAAGCCCGCTCCGAGCTTCTGGGGCCCGATGGGCCGTGTGGCCGGGTTCCTGTTCGGGGCCGGCCTGACAGTCCTGGCCGTGTTGACCATGACAGGCGACATCGCCTTCGTGAACGGCGCGGGTGAGCCCACCACCGGCATCTTCACCCGCATACTGCTCGGGCTGGTCTACGGCGTCTTGGGGCTGGCGAGCGCGGGTGTCGCGATCGCCGGATTCCGCGAAGGGTCGCACAGCAGCAACGGACACGCCGACCGCGACAGTGACTCCGACGGGGACGGCGACGCCGACTTCGACTGAAAGGGCGGCGGCACAGCGGGAATCCCCACGGCTTCATGCGGCCGACCGCTCTACCCGCGAGCACGGGCGGCTCGCGCGACAGGATCTCCGGAGTCGGAGTCCACAATGGATTTTCCTGTGCCGGCTTGGGATCGCCTACGCCGCCTTCGCGCTACCCCGTACTTCGAACGAGGGCGCGCGGTCGACCGCCAGCACCTGAACGGCCGCGGGTCGCGCCTGGCGCGCCGGACGGGAGCCGGCCGGAACCGACAGGCGCGGTCTCGCGACCGGGACGGTCACTTCGACACGTTCCATGATCAGGGCGAACGCCATGATCACCATCGGGGTCACCAGCACCATCCACATGGATCTTGAGGTACCCGGCGGCGTCGGGTTTCAACCCTTGCCGATTTTCCGGCCGGAGTCGCGCTCTTCGCGGCGACGGGCATCGAGCAGGGCCTGTCCGCCTGGAGCCGGGAAGGCGTCGCGGCGATCAGGTCGCCCTTTAGGGTGACCGAATGTCGCTGAGGGGAAGGGACGCCGAGCTGGCGCGGGTTCACCGCCTGCTCGCGGACGCGCGTGCCGCGAGCAGCGGCGTGCTGGCGCTGCGGGGTGCGGCGGGCATCGGGAAATCGGTTCTTCTCGACCACGCTGTGTCGATCGCCGAAGCCGAGGGCGTGCGGGTGGTCCGCGGGGCGGGGGTCGAGTCCGACTCCGAGCTCGCGTATGGCGGTCTGCATCAACTCCTGTTCCCGCACTTGGATCGGCTGGACGCCCTGCCCACTCCCCAGGCGACGGCATTGCGGTGTGCGTTCGGCCTGGCCGAGGGAGACGACGCCAACCGGTTCCTGATCTCCGCGGGCACCCTGTCGTTGCTCGCCGCGCTGGCCGAGGACGCCCCTCTGCTGTGCGTGGTCGACGACCTGCAATGGCTCGACCAGGGTTCCGTGGAGGCGCTGTTGTTCGCGGCCCGCCGCTTCGTGGCCGACCCGATCGCGATGCTGTTCGCGGTGCGCGAGACGTCGGCGCCGGTCGAACTCGCGGGCGTCGAGGCCGTGGATCTGTCCGGCCTCGCCGCGCCCGACGCCACCCGGCTGCTGGACGACCACGCTCCGGAACTCGCCGAACCGGTGCGGGCGAGGGTCCTCGCGGAGTCCGGCGGCAATCCACTGGCGATCATCGAACTCGGGTCGTCGCGGCTCGCGGCACGCGACGCCGACGAGTCCGACCCGGCCGAGCAGGTCGGCCCGCTGCCGGTGACCCGCCGCGTGCAGGAGGCGTTCCGCCGCCAGATCGTCGAGCTTCCCGAACCCACCCAGCGCGCGCTGCTGGCGGCGGCGGCGGACACGGCGGCGCCGCTCGCGACGATCCTGCACGTGGTCGAAGCCCTCGGCGGCGCGCCCGGCGACCTGGCGCCCGCCGAACGCGACCGGCTGCTCCGGATCGACGGCCGGATCACGTTCCGCCACCCCCTGGTACGGGCAGCCGCCTACCAGGACGCGCCGCTGCACCGGCGGATCGAGGTACATCGCGCGTACGCCGAAGCGCTGCGCGCGGACGCCGATGCCGACCGGCGGGCCTGGCACCTCGCCGCCGCCACCACCAAACCCGACGAGGCGGTGGCGGCGGAACTCGAAGGCGTGGCGGAGCGGGCCTGGCACCGAGGCGGCGCGATGGCGGTGTGCGCGGCCTACGAACGCGCCGGCCGGCTCAGCGCCGACCGGGAGCTGAAGGCCCGGCGTATCGGCCGCGCCAGCCAGGCCGCGTTCGACGCGGGCAAGGCCGACCGCGCCGCCCGGCTGGCGGCCGAAGCGCTCGCGCTCACCACCGACATCGGCGTCCGGGCCGACGCCATCTACACCCGTGGCGCCGTGGAGTACGAACGCACCTCGCCACGGGCCGACGCGGAGCTGACGCTCGAGGCCGCCGCGCTGGTGCGCGACATCGACCCCGAGCGCGCCGCGCTCACGCTCTACGAAGCCGCGCACGCCGCCCGGCACGGAGCGGCGCACGACCTCCTGCGGCGTGCGGCGGATCTGATGCGCGGGTTCGGCCCGCCGGAACACTGGGCACCCGTCGTCGACGCCCTGCTCGGGTGGGCGGAGCTCTTCGCCGGTCGCCCGGAGCGGGCCGTCGGACCGATGCGCGCTCTCTACACCGCCTCACCCGGCGGCGGGAACGATCTGATGCAGCGCATCACGGCCGCGATCGGCGGGCTCATGCTCGCCGACGACGACGGCGTCCTCACCGGGACCGAGGACATGCTGGCCGAGGCACGGGCCACCGGAACGCTGGGGTGGGTCCCGTACATCCTGAACGTGCTCGCCGTGGCGCGGCTGTTCCGCGGCGAGTTCGCGGACGCCCGCGCGTGCGTGGCGGAAGGCGCGGCCGTGAGCGCCGAACTCGGCAACACGACCGAGCACCTGGCCCACCGTTCGGTGGAGGTGTGGTTGCACGCCGTGTCGGGCGACGAGTCACGCTGCCGAGCCCTCGCCGAGGAGGTGCTCCAGCGAGCCCGGACCCGGCACCGGGTCAACGCCGAGATCGCGGACTGGGGTCTCGGCATGCTCGACCTGTCCGCCCGGCGGTTCGGCGAAGCACTCGACCGGCTCGAAAGGGTGTCCCGGGGACCTGCGAGCCGCGACCTCCTGGTCCGGGCGGTGCCGGATCTGGTGGAGGCCGCCGTGCGCGGCGGCGAGCCGGATCGCGCCCACGGGCCCTTGGCGGAGTTCCGGCACTGGGCCGAGCACGTCGACCGCCCGGTCGCCACCGGGCTCGTCCTGCGTTGCCGGGCCTTGCTGGCCGACGACGGCGACGCCGACGCGCTGTACGCCGGAGCGCTGCGGCTCCAGGAGCGGGACGGCGGCCCCTACGAGCGTGCCCGTACGCAGCTGGTCTACGGCGAGTGGCTGCGCCGCCGGCGCCGCCGTACCGAGGCCCGCGCCCATCTCGCGGCGGCGGCGTCCGCGTTCGAGGACCTGGGCGCGGCGCTCTGGGCCGAGCGTGCCCGCGGCGAGCTGGCCGCCTTCGGCGAGCGGGGCGACGAGCCTCGGCGCGGCGGCCCGCTCACCCTGCTGACCCCGCAGGAGTTGCAGGTCGTACGGCTGGCCGCCACCGGCCACACCAACAAGGAGATCGCCGCACAGCTCTTCCTCAGCCCGCGGACCGTCGGTCACCACCTCTACAAGGCCTATCCGAAGCTCGGCGTCACCGCGCGCGCCGAGCTGGCCGGCTTCGTCTGACGGCAGGCGGCGGTCACCGGTTTCCCGGACACCAGTCACGATGACTGATTCGCCGGTGGTGGGCCTCTCCTAGCGTTTCCGGCATCGCCAACGACGAGGAGACGACCATGACGAAGTACTTCCTGAGCCTCCCGCACGACTCCGCCGAGGAGCCGACGATGGAGAACATGGACCCCGCGGAGCTGCAGGAGATCATCGCCGAGGTCGGCGCGTTCAACACCGCCCTCGAGGAGGCGGGCGCGTTCGTGACCGCCGGCGGCCTGCAGCCCCCGTCGACCGCGACCACGGTCGACTACTCCGGGGACACCCCCGTGCTCACGCCGGGCCCGTTCGTCGAGGCCGAGGAGTACCTCGGCGGCTTCTGGATCATCGAAGCCGAAAACGACGACGTCGCGATCGAATGGACCAAACAGGCCTCGCGGGCGCTGCGCAGCAAGGTCGAGGTCCGCGCCCTCCAGGAGGAACCCCCCGCCTGAGCGGGCCGACCACACCGGGGCCGGTCATCGCGGGGATGGCCGGCCCCTGTTCGCGCGGTTTTCGTATCGGCCCCAAACCGTTACCCGGGCCGGCGGCAGGCGGGGAAACGCCGGGACGGCCTTTCGCGACTAGTACTGCGAGTGACCAGAACGCTACGCGCTAGGGGCTGACGGTTGCGTCACCTTGCCGAGAGCTGGTTCCCCCGGATGCCAAGGGACCCAGGTCATGCCGCCGGACGGGGGAGAAAATGCGCCGGACCTTCGTCGTCACCGACGTCGTTCATCCTTCCGGATACGAAAACCGGCTCAAGACGGTGCTCAACGATCTCCACGACGGCCTCGGGCCGACACTCGCCGTGGCGGTGCTCGGGCTGCGCGCGGCCCGCGAACTGCTCGTCCGCGACCGGGCCGGGGCCGAGCGGCTCCTGGCCCGGCTCGAGGAGGAACTCCACGGCGCCATCACCGAATTGCGCCGCATCGTGACCGACGCCCGACCGCCCGCGCTCGACGAAACGTGCCTCGTCACGGCCGTACGCCGGTATGCCGGGATGCTCGCCGACCGGGTGCCCGCCGAGCACGGCCCGCTGGGGGTGACGGTCGAGGTCCGCGGTGAGCTGCCGCCGCTGTCGGCCGAGGTGGAGGTCACCGCGTACCGGATCATCCGCGAGGCGCTCGTGAACATCGCCCGCCATTCCGGTGCCCGGCAGTGCGCGGTGCGCCTCTGGCCGCTGGACGGCGATCTGCGCGTGGAGATCGTCGACGACGGCGTCGGCGCGGGCGGCGAGGCGCTGCCCGTGGTCGGCGGGACCGGACTGCGTTCGATGCGGGAACGCGCCGTCGACCTCGGCGGCGGCTGCGTGATCGAGCCGGCGCCCTCGGGCGGCACCCGGATCGCCGCCTGGCTGCCGCTCGCCACCAAGGAGTGAGCGATGTTCCCGCCCCTCCGTGTCCTCGTGGTGGACGACCATCCCGCCTTCCGGACGGCCATCTGCGCGATGCTCGACGGTACCGACGGCATCGAGGTCGTCGGCCAGGCTCCCGACGGTCTCACCGCGGTCGCGGAAGCAGGCAGAGCGGAGCCCGACGTCGTCCTGATGGATCTGAACCTCCCGGACCTCGACGGCGTCGAGGCGACCCGCCGGATCGTCGGCGCCTGCCCGCACACCGGTGTGCTCATGCTGACCATGTTCGAGAACGAAGCCGCGGTGTTCGCCGCCATGCGCGCGGGTGCGCGCGGCTACCTGCTCAAAGGGGCGCGCAACGAGCAGGTCGTCCGCGCGGTACGGGTGATCGGCGACGGCGAGGCGATCTTCAGCCCGGCCATCGCGAACCGGGTGCTTTCGCTGCTGGGCACGGAGACCCCGCGCGACGAGTCCTTTCCACGGCTGACCGCGCGCGAACGGGAGATCATGGGGCTCATCGCGCAGGGCATGGGGAACGCCTCCATCGCCGACCGGCTGGTGCTCAGCCCGAAAACGGTGCGAAACCACGTGTCCCACATCTTCCGCAAGCTGCACGTCACCGACCGGGCCCAGGCCATCGCCAAGGTCAGGAAGACAGGCGTTGCCCGATCGGAGTAGCAAAACGGGACATATCGGGACTCCGGATCCCTGTTCGCGGAACCCGGTCCGCACGATCCTTGAGAAGGACGAAACGCCGTTGCGGGGAGGGGTTCACCGATGCTCGTCGACCAGATCCCGGTGCTGCTTCATGCCACCGACACCATCACGCACGCGGGTGTCACCGCCGCGTTGCGCTCACGTCCTGAGATCCGTTTCGCCGGCGACTCCGATGAGCAGGCCGTCGTCCTGGTCATCGTCGAGCGGTTGAACGAGGAGGCGCGGCAGTTGCTGCGCAGCCTCCACTGCGCCGGCTGCGCGGGAATCGTCCTGGTCGCCGGCGAGGTGGACGACTCGGAATTGCTGGACGTCGTGGGCAACGGTGTCTCCGCGATCATCCGCCGGGCCGACGCCACCCCCGACACGCTGGTGCGGCTGGTGAAGGCCGCGGCCGCCGGGGAAGGCGCGCTGCCGCCGGATCTGCTCGGCCGTCTGCTGTCCCGGGTGTCCCGGTTGCAGCGGGACGTGCTGCAACCGAACGGCTGGGATCTGGCCGGGATGTCGCAGCGCGAGACCAAGGTGCTGCGGATGATCGCCGACGGTTTCGAGACGAAGGAGATCGCCGACCGGCTGAGCTACTCCGAGCGGACGGTGAAGTCGATCCTGCACGACATCACCAACCGTTTCCAGCTCCGCAACCGCGCTCATGCCGTCGCGTTCGCCCTGCGCGAGGGGTTGATCTGAGCCGGTTCATTCGACTCGGCCGGAGAACGAGACCGACGGGGTGCAACGGCTTCCGTCGCCCGGTGTCTGACAGCTGACGGCGAGCACGATCTTTTCCCCGGGGGCGAACCGCCATGCCTGCAACCAGTGGTGGTCGAGGTCCCGGAAGTTCGCGAGCCCGACTTCCAGCAGCACGGTCTTGGTGCCACCGGCGTCGCGCAACAACCGCAGGGTTCCGTTGTCGCCACGCGGGTTCTGCAGGATCAGGTCGGTGATGACCAACGTTTTCGCGGCATCCGGCAGGGTGTAGGGGAATTCGGCGAACCGGTTGACGTTCGAGTCGACGGCCGCGTCCGCCGCCACCCGGAAGTCGGTCGGTGTCCCGGCGCCGTTGCCCGCCGGGTTGGGGACCCCGTTCGACGGCCGGGGGCCGGGAGCCGTGCCGTCGGCCGGCGGGGTCAGCCCGACGGCCTTCATCGCGTCTACGGAGTTCTGCTTGGCCTGAACGGCGTCCTTCTTCGCCTCACCCGCGGCGCCACCGGCGTCCTGCGCCGCCTTGATCACCTCCTGGTTCTGCTCCTGAGCGGCTTCCCGGGCGGCCGACTTCACCGCGGGCCTCAGCACGGTGAACCACAGCGCCACCAAGGCCAGCAACACCACCAGCAGCGCGGCCAGCGCCGGCAGCAACCACTTGGGCAGCAACTGGCGCTGCACCATGGTGCCTTCGGTCTTGAGCGGTTCGGCGTCGTCGGCGATGACGAACACCTGGAAACGGTGGCGGACGGGTTGCCCGCGCAGGAACCGTTTCCGCGGCCGGGCCCGCAGGCGGACGAACGCGGCCGTCCCCGGCGCGAGGTCGGCCCGGTTCCGTTCGAGCTGGAAGTCGAGTTCGTCCTCGGGGTCGAGCGCGCTCAGTTCGACGGCGACCGGATGGTTCCCGCGGTTGTCCACGGCCACTTCGAAGTCGGCCTTGGAACCGGCCTCCACTTTCGCCGGAACGACTTCGGCGGTCACCTCGGTGAAGGCGGCGAGCTGGACAGTGCCCTCCTCGACCACCGATCCTGCCGGGTCTTCGCTCGAGAAGACCTTGACACCGAAGGGAATCAGCCCGGCCTGGACTTCGGACGACCGCGGCGGCGAGAACCGGACGACGACCGTCCCCGCCTCCCCCGGCATCAGGTTCACCGTCGCCGGTTCCGCGATGGCCCAGGCACCCGGGTCGCCGACCACTTCGATCGCGAACTGATCGACGACCCGCCCGGCATTGCGGATGGTCACCGAGCAGCTGGTCTCCTGACCCGGTTCCGCGACCAGGCCCGCCTCGGACAGCGTCGCCGTTGCTCCCATACCCGGAAGTCTGCGCGTCCGGGGCCGGGCCCGGCACCAGCGGACGGGTGTGCGGCCGTGCGCCGGTCGTTGCCCATTGGGGCAGTGAGCCTTTGCCAACCTGATCATGCGCCGGCGATCATGAGGGTCTGAACTGCGGCGATGAGCCGGTGGGCGGTGTTCGGGCTGGAGCGGATCTTCCGCAGGACCCATTCGAGGTCACGCCACGCTGCACACCGCCGACTGCCCGCCCAGGTCGGCAAAATTCATTCGTCACTTCTGGCGTCATGGCGCGCCAGCAGGTATCCGGCGGGGGGCTTGCCTGGCGCCGGAGCAACGATTCGCAGGCGTCCGAGCTCGGCGAAGTCGTGCTCGCGCAGTCGGTCGGCGAGCGCGTCGAGGGTCCACAGATACGCCGGTGAGGCTCTGTGGTCGTACGGGACCCAACCATTGGCGTCTGCGGTGTCGGTGATCTGCACACCGATCAGCAGGGGGCCGCCCGGCTCTACCACTCGGGCGAACTCGGTCAGGACGCGCGGAAGCAGGTCCGGCGGCGTGTGGATCAACGAGAAGTGCGCCAGGATGCCCGCGATCGACTCGTCCCCTGCGTCGAGATGGAGCATAGAACCGACCTCGTAGCGCAGGTCGGGACGATACCGGCGGGCGATCGCGACCATGGCCGGTGACAGATCGATCCCGTAAGCCCGGATACCTGCTCGATCCAGGTGATCGGTCCACTGTCCCGGACCGCAACCCGCATCGACCACAGCACCCACCGACCCACCGGCGCGGACGAGGTCGGCGAAGGCGTTGATCATCCCTGTTGACAGCGCATCGATGACTTGGTCGCCCTGTCGCACCATGTCGTCGTACAACTCGGCGACCTCGTCGTAGTCTCGGCGGGTCTGATCCAACGCTTCGTTCTCACTCACCCGCCGGACTCTAGGGAACAGGTCGGACGTAGGAGTGTCGGACACTCCAACCGCGAAGGCGACGCGATCGATCCGTCCGCCCAGGACGGTGGGCACCACCATTACCACCGCCCCCACCAAGCTGTCCACGACGGCCGCAGTGCTGGCACATCCACTCCCGGGCCGCACGCCACGCCGCACAACCGCCGGCCAGCCCCCTCACCAGGTCGGCAAAGGCTCAGTGTCGCCTCTCCTCAGCCTCGGGTGATGAACGGCGGTTGCTGGGTGCGGAGCACCACCAGGATCGGCTCCGACCGCACCGTCCCGAATTTCACGCCGCCCACGGAGGTCACGTTCACCGTGCGCGGGCCGATCAGGTCGTGGTGGAAGAGCAAGAACGGCGCCTCGAATCTTCCGTCCGCGCGGACCGTGACCAGTCCCGGTGCGGAGATGCCCGCCGACCAGGCCAGCCGGACCACCGCGCCCGGCGGGAAGTCCGTTCCCCGCACCCGCGGGACGAAGCCGAGCGTGCCGATCTTCGGATCCAGCTCGACCACCGGCTGCCGGACCACCACCCGCGCGTTCGCCGTGTTGTCACCGGTGTTGCCGTCCGGTCCCGTCGTGCTCACCGTGCCCGACACCGGGCCGTCGAAAGCGGCCTTCGCGGCCAACGAGATCCGGACCGCCACAGTCTGATCGGGCGCCAGCGTCCCGAGCGCGCAACTGCCGCCGCCCGGCGCACAGCCGGGTGTGACCGAAGTAGCGGGAAGCCCGGATGGCAGCTGGGTCACGAGCCGGACGCCCGGCATCGCGGCCGGGGAACCGTTGTGCACCAAGTACGTCAGCACCACGTCGGCACCGCCGACGAACAGCGGGACCGCCGAGACCGCCAGGCCGACCGACAAGGATCCGGGGGTCACCGGTGGCGCCGGCTTTTCACCGACCGTCACGACCGCCGTCGCGGAGTTGTCCCGCGGGTCCGCGTCATGGCCCGTCGTGGTGACCGTGCCGGCCGCCGCCTGCGCTCCGGCGGCCAGGCCGGTCGCGCTGAACCGCACCCTCACCTCCTCCCCCGGAACGAGCGTGCCGAACGCGCACACCGGTTCGGGCGTGCAGGTGCCTTTGGTGGGCACGACCGCCGCCTGCCGCAGACCGGCGGTCAGCCGGACGAACAGGCCCACCACGGGTGAAGCGGTGGGACCGCGATTGGTGACGACGAACTCGAACGTGGTGAGCCCCTCGAACGGGATCGCGGCGGGCACGGCGGTCGCGCTCACGGCGAGGTCGGGAATCCGCTGGAACGCGGGCTGTTCGGCCCCGCCGGGGCCGTCGATCAGGATCCGGCTCTCGCCGCCGGTGAACGGCACCACCGCGACCTGCGGCGCGGACTCACCCGGGAAATTCGTGTAGGCGACGAGCCCGCCGTCCGGCGACCAGGCCGGATCGTCGACGAATCCCGTGCGCTGCACCAGGATCCGGGCGGGCCCGCCGACGGCGGGAGCGACACAGATCAGCGCGTTGCCGCTCTGGAACGCCAGGGTGGCACCGTCCGGTGAGACGTCCGCCGCTCCTTCCTCCCCCGCACCGCAGCCGGGGCCGAACAGCGACGAAAGGTCACGCTGGTCTCCCGGCACGACGACGTCGGGCGAAGGCTGGGTCAGGGCGACCTGCCACACCGTCTTCCGCCGGGTTTCTCCTGGCGGGACGACGGCCATGACCGCGGTCTCGACGGCGGTGCCGTTCCTCCCGGCCGCCGTGCACGTCACGGTGGTGGCCCCGACCGGGAACAGGCTGCCGGACAAGGGCGTGCAGCTCGGAGTGAGCGGGGTCCCGTCCGCGTCCACCGCGCTCACGGGGTACTCGATCACCGTGGGGCCGGTTCCGGTCACCGTCCGGTCGTGCAGGGTGATCAGCGGCAGGGCCGGATCTTTGACGCGCACGGTGACGTTCTCGGTGTAGCCCGGCCGCACGGTGGTCTCCCCGTTCACCCGGAATTCCACCCGGCAGCGGAGGAAAGAACCCGGTGCGGCCGTCGGGGACACCGTCGCCGTTTCGACGAATCGCGCGTCCGTGCCGCCGGGAACCCGTTGCGGGCCCGGAGGATCGAACGTCATCGTGAGGCCGGGATCGCAGGAGCTCACCGGCTGGACGCTGACCGGGAGGTCGCCGATGCCGTCGATGATCGCCCGCGCGATCTGGCCGGCGTCGGTGCCGGGCGTGAGGACACCGTCGGTCGCCTTGGTGATCGCGGTCGCCTGTCCTCGCGCGTCGAGGCCGTGGTCACGATCCTCGCTCGACCCGCCGGTGACCGCGGGCACGGCCACCACGCTGATCTCCGCCGCGTTCAGCGCGGCGATCACCGCCGACCGGACCGGCGAACCCTTCTCCGGTGGGTCTTCATGGCTCGCCGCGTCTCCGACCAGGACGAGGATCCGGCTGCTGCCGGGGCGGAAGGTGATGGCTCCGGTCGCGACCTTCTGCAAGGCCAGCAGCCAGTCCTCGGCGGTGTCTCCGCCGCCCCTCGCCTCGATCCGGGCGAACGCGTCGGACAGCAGCTTCCGCTCGGCGTCGGTACCCGCCGGGGTCAGCGGTTGCTGAACATAGAACGACCGCGGGATGGGCTGGCCCTTGTCGTCGCCCACGTCACCGAACGCCGCGACGGCGAAGTGCGCTTCCTTCTCGCGGTCCCGCACGCTGTCGATGACCTGGCCGAGGTTCGTCTTGACCTGCTCGATCACCCCGTCTTCCCCGCCCATGGAGCCGGTCTGGTCCATCAGCAGGACGACATCGGGCAGGGACCGGATCCGGTCGGTCCGCACCGTCTTGGCGATCCGCGCCGACCCGCCGCGCCCGACCGGGACGTCCACCACCGCGGGGTCCACTCTGGACGGTCCCGGCGGCCCGATCAGCGTGGCCGCACGGGTGAGCGTGATCTTCGTGCCGTCCGCCGACCACACCGGCTGCGAGTCGTCCCCGCGCAGATGCGCCGGGATGGGGATGTCGCCGAGAAGACGGCCGTCCGCGACACGCACGATCCGCACGAAACTGTCGGAACCCTCGCCGATCGACACGGTCCGGGTGAACGCGATCTTCGTCGCGTCCGGCGACCATGCCGGATGGCGCTCCCGCTTGCCGTCGCCCCCACCGGTCAGCGGTCGCGGTGCGCCACCGTCGGCGTTCGCCACGACGATCTGACTGCTCCGGAACTCACCGGGGCCGAATTCCGTGTAGGCCAGCGAAGTCCCGTCCGGCGAGAAGGAAGGATCGGCTTCGTCGGCGTCCGGCCGGTTCGTGAGGTCGCGGCGGTCGCCGCCGCGCGCGTCCGCGCTCCAGATGTCGGTGGTGTCCCCACCGCGGAGCCGGGTGAACACCGGCTGCCCACCGGCTCGGAAGGTCGGTTCGCTTTCGCCGACCGCGGGCAGCGCGGAGATCACCGAGACCTGACCGCCGGGGAGGGTGACCTGTTTGACGTCACCGAGCGGATCCGGTTGCCGTGTGGTGAAGGCCAGCCGCGCACCGTCCGGCGACCACGCGGGCTCGGCCGAGTCGCCGGGCTCCGGCACCGCGCGGGTGAGCGCGCCACCGGTGTCGGCCATGACCACGACGTCCCCGGCGGGATCGAACCTGGTGGTGGTGAACGCGATCCGGGAGCCGGTGGGAGCCCAGGCAGGCTGGGTGTCCGCGCCGGGGTCGGCGGTCAGGCGAGTCGGCGCGCCGCCGCTCACCGGCACGGTGTAGAGGTCGCCGGCCGGGTCCTCGCCCGTACCGCTGAACACGAGACGGCCGCCGTCGGGCGACCAGCTCGGCGAATCGTCCGCCGCCGGTCCGGAGGTCACCTGACGCGGACCGCGGCCGTCGACGCCGATCACGAAGATGTCCTTGCTGCCCATGCGTTCCGACACGAACGCCACCGACGAGCCGTCCGGCGACAACGCCGGACGCGTGTCGGCGGTCGCGTCGTCGGTCAGGCGCACCGGAACCCGGGCGCCGTCCCGCAGGTACCAGATCTCGCCGTCCCGCTCGGCACCGTCGCGGACGGCGCGTTTGCTCACCCACACCAGGCCGCCGGTGCCCGCGGACGCGTCGGAATCGACGCCCCCGGCGCCCGGCGGCAGCGCCGCCACCGCGCCCTCGCCGGTGGCCTGGGCCAAATCCGTCGTCGCGGCGCTGACGTAGCCGACGCGGTAGGGCGCGGCGGGCGGTGCGGGCTGCTGCGCCGCGGTCGGCGCGAACACCCCGGTGATCGCCGCTCCGCCCAGCACCGCGACCAAGGCGATCGCCGCCACCGCTCGGTTCGGGCGCATGGTCATCCGGTCCTTCCTCGGTGGCTTCCGGAAGCCCTTGAGGGACAAGGCAAAGAGGTCCGGTGAGGTGGGCGGTCCGCTCGTGGCCCCGGCCGCGATCGCGTCGCGAAAGCCACTTTCGGGACATCACACGTCGCGAAAGTGGCTTTCGCGACATCTGACGAGGCAGTCGTGTCCACTGACGCTGCAAAAGCCATTCGCCTCTCCTCAGCCTGCCTCGAACAGCTCGATCTCGGAGATCGCGACGTCCATGCCGTCCAGCGAGCGATGCAGCCCGACCACGTGCAGTTCGACGCCGGTCGCCCCCGCGCTGTTCTCGATCGGGACTTCCTGCGCGTCCGGCGTGTCGGCCAGCACCATGTCGTAGGTCTTGCCGGTGGAGAACACGAGATGCAGGGTCTTCGGCCGGTGCGCGGCCTGAAAGTTCGCACCGTCACCGGAATGCACGATCGCCTTCCGCAGGTCCACCGGCCGGTCGAAGGTGAACACCAGCACGGGTTCGCTCTGGGCGGCCGCCGACCAGAAGGTGTTCTTGGCGTTGTCGCTGACCAGGTTTCCCGGATGGGCGGGCGACTGCGCGCTCGCGGTCACCTTGCTCGGGCGGACCGGGTTCAGCTTCGTTTCGAAGATCCCCGTCGCCTGATTCCACAGGCCGAGCGCGGCGGTGTTGATCGCGCCCCGGAACGGCTGGTAGAGCGCGTAGATCAGCGCCGAGAGCACCAGCATCACGGCGATCACCCGGCGGACGGCCTTGCCGGCGCGGCGTCGCGCGGCACCGGCACGGCCGGCCCGACGGCGGACACCGTCCTTGCCCGGCCGTTCCCCCGCCTTGTGCTCACGGGGACCGCGGCCGAACAGCCGTCGCCACCATGAGGTCTTCACGACCTCCGACTCGGCGAGGGACGCGCCGCAACGGCCGCAGAAGTTGCGGGTGGGCACGTTGCCCTTGCCGCATCTGCCGCAGATCAGGTCACCGGGGCGGAGAACCTGTTCCTCGGCCGTCCGCTGCTGAGGCTGCCGGACCGGAGCGAGCTGTTCGGCGGGCTGCACGAGCTGCTGCTGGGCGGCCGGCTGGCGCACCGTGGCGGGTTCCTCGTCGTCCCATTTCAGGTACCGGCCGCATTCGCCGCAGAACTCGACGTCGGCGGGGCCCTGATGCCCGCACTCCCGGTAGATGACCATCCGCTACCCCTCCACCACTTCGACCGTGACGCGAACGTGGGCGGGTACCGCGTCCACGACCGTCGCCGTCAGCCCTCGTTCGTCGATCCGCTCCCGCTCGGGCACCCGCACGCGCACGTGGACCCACGGCGGTCCCGGGTCCGGGAGCGGCGCTCCGGGTTCCGGCGACGCCACGACACCGCCGCTGTCGGTCACCTCGACCGCGCCGCCGGTCAGCAGTCGCACGTGCTCGGCGAGCCCGCGCTGCGTGCCGCGCCACCGATGCAGCTCGACCGATCGGAGCACGAGTTCACGCAGCCGGTCCGGGCTCCAGCCTTCGTCGACGCGCAACGCCACCCAGTGCGCCAGCCAGCCGACGAAGTCCTCCGGCGCCAGTGCCGGGTCAAGATAGCCCGAAAAGTTGTCCAACGTGGCGAAGACCGGTGCGAGCACTTCGTCGAGCGCACCGGTGAAACCCTGGACGAACCGGTCCTCGGCGTAGACCGAGGGCAGCTGCTCGCCGATCGGGTGGGGGCTCGGCAGCCCGGGCACGGCCGCTCTCATCCGCCACTCTCCCGGACCCGGACCTGGTGCCCGAACGAGAACGCGAGCGCGTGGGGCGGCAGATCGATCCGGTCGACCTGCTCGCCGCGTTCCCGCGTGACCGGATTTGCCGCGAACAGGCGGACGTCCTCGACCAGCTCGACACCGGGAAGCCGTTGCAGCACCGCGAAGACCTCACCCGACTGCACCGGCCGCCCGAACGGCCAGCCATCGCCGTCCGGCCCGCCGGTGAGCGGGTTGAAGTAGGCGTAGAGCGCCTGCGTCGCCCGCGAGCCGAGGGCGCCGGGGGTGGTCCGGCGGCGCGACCTCAACCGGGCGACGACCGTGACCCCGTGGTAGAACGGCGCTTCCACGGACACGAGGGCGCCGACACAGCGGCGTTCGTCCAGATACCGCTCGATCCGGGTGCGCATCCCGGGTTCGAGCATCAGCGTCGCGAACTTCAGCTCACCGGTGTCGGGAACGGCGGGTACGACGAGGACGCGGATCGCCCCGGTCTCGCGGCCGTCGGCGCCGTGCGCGGGCACACACCGCACCCTCGCCGCCTCGGGGGCCGCTTCGCGCGCGAGCTGTTCGTAGTCCTCGGCGGTGACGGCGCGGTCGCGGGTGCGCAGCAGCAGCGGTCCGCGTACCGCCGCGTCCTCCACCGACTCGCCGTCCACCCCGCCGGTCGCCGGACGCCGGTTCACCACTCCGCTGACGAAGGGGATCGGATCCCGTTGCACCTCGAGCACTTCGCGTGCGACGTTCCCCCGCCGCCCGCCGCCTGCCCGGTAGGCGGGCACCCGGATCGCGGCGGCCTTGGCCGGAACGGCACCGTAGTACCGGATGCCGCCCTCGGGCTGGCGCACGGCCGGGCCGAACGCGATCTCGCCGGCGACCCGGTCGACCCGGACGTGCCGATCGTCCGGGCCCGACTCGGCGAACGAGGACACCTCCGTCCACTCCTGCCAGCCGCCGGGACCGGACACCTCCACGATCAGCTCGTCCCCACCGGCGACCACCGGACGCCTGCCGAGCGGGAACCGTTGTCCGGGCACGCCGTCCGAGGTGCCCACGATCTCTCCGCGCACGACCTCGGCGTGCACCGCGCCGACCGTGCCACCGATGGTCGACGCCTCGACCGAGCGCAGCCTCGGCGACCGCTGGAAGAACGGCTGATGCTGTTTCGGTTCCGTCAACCGGCACCGGATCCAGCCCGCGTGCCTGCCGGCGAGCACCGACACCGTGTGCCCCGGCGGCACGTGCAGAACGACGTCCCCGGACCGGTTGAACGCGCCTGTACTGTCCCGGTCGACCTCACCGGCGGCCCAGCCGTGCCCGTCCCAGGCCTCCCACACCCACGGCGGGTCGTGCGGATCGACGCCCTGTCCCTCGACCTCGCAGTCCACTCGCAGCAGCACCGCGCAGCCGGGTACGGCGTCCGACAGTCCGAAGTAGACGGCATCGCCGGGAGCCGGGCTTTCGGCGAAACACGCGGGTTCGCCGCCGACCAGCAGCTCGTCGGTGCGGTCGACCTGCGGCACACCGGTGTCGGTCCCGCCGGTCGCCAGGCCGGTGAGCGCACACGGCACGATCGTCAGGGTCCGCTCCACGGTGAACACGACGGGGTCTTCGGCCTCGTCGCGCACACTGGCGACCTGTTTTCCCGCGGAGACGACCACCGGGGCGTCACGCGCCGCCGAAAGCCAGAACGTCACGTCCGCGCGCGCGGCGGCCGGCGGGAACAGCCGCACGCCGATGAGGTCGAGGAACCGCAGGTAATGCAGATCCGGCACCCGGTTGAGCCGGTAGAGCAGCTGGTCGACCATCTGCGCGAACGTTTCGATCAGCGTCACGCCCGGGTCGGAGACGTTGTGGTCCGTCCATTCCGGACAGTTGCGCTGGACCAGGCTCTTCGCTTCGTCGACCAGGTCCTGGAACCGGCGGTCATCCAGGTTGGGCAGGGGCAGCGACATCACGCACCGTCCTGAACGGACTCGTGCGCGGGGATGACGTAGAACGGGAAGACCAGGTTGCGCGGGTCGTTGGTGCCGCGCAGCTGGTACCTGATGTCGATCAGCAGCGTGCCCTGGTCGGCCTCGGCGAACCCGACCACGACGTCGGTGAGCGTGATCCGCGGCTCCCACCGCTCCAGCGCGGTGCGCACCTCGTACGCGATCTGCCCGGCGGTGGCCGCGTCGGCGGGCGCGAACACGAGATCGTGCACCGCGCAGCCGAACTCCGGGCGCATCGGCCGTTCACCGGGAGCGGTGGCCAGTATCAGCCGGATACTCTCGACGACCTCGCGTTCTCCGCCGACCAAGGCGATCGAACCCGTCGCGTCGGTGCGCACCGGGAACGCCAGTCCCCTGCCGAGAAAGTCCACCTCAGCCTCCGATCAGGACGGTCGGGCAGCCCATGACGATCGGCGCGCCGCAGGCGGCCAGGTCGCCCATGCGCGCCGCGGGCAGGCCGCCGATCAGCACCGTCGGGCAACCCGGCGGTGCGACCGGCGTCGGCGGATGCACCGCGGGCGGCGGGAACGAGCAGGTGTGCAACGTGCCGACGGTGGCGGCGGGCATCCCGCCGATGAGCACGGTCGGCACACCGGGCCCGGCGATGACGCCTGGGTGCCCGGTCGGATCGCCGACCCTCGCGGCTGGTGGCATGCCCACTCCCCTCAGTTGATCTTGACCACGCTGCCGCGCACGGTCACGATGCCGCTCGCGCTCAGCTCCGCCTGGCCCTGCCCCTTGACCGAAACCGTCGCGCCCTCGACCTGGACGCCCGCCGTACCCGACAGCTTCAGGCTGCTGCCCGCCTCGACGGTCGCCTCGGTCGCCGACTTCACGGAGACCTTCTGGCCCTTGAGCTCCAGCGGACCAGCGCCCGCGTCGATGCTCACCCCGTTCCGCGCCTTCACCGTGACACCCTTGCCGCTGGTCACTTCGATCATCTGGTTCTTCTGGTCCAGCTTGACCACCAGCTTCCCGTCCCCGGAAGCGACGACGATGCCGTCCTGTTCGGCGAATTCGAGCTTGTGGCCCTCGCGGGAGACGAAGCCCCGCACGGCGATCTCGCCGCTGTTGCCGTCGACCGGCGACGCGGTGAACTTCGGGATCACGTCGGCGCCGTTGTGGAGCCCGCCGAGGACGTACGGGGCTTCGAAGTCGCCGTGCTCGAACCCCACGAGCACCTCGTCACCGACCTCGGACAGGACCATCGAGCCCCGCCCCTTCCCTGCGCCGGGCTGCACCGTACGCGCCCAGTTGCTGGTGAAGTCCCGATCCAGCCAGGGAAAGATGAGCTTGACCCGGCCGAGCCCGGCGGGATCCTTCGCGTCGCTGACCACCGCGGGTACCACTCCGGCCCACGTCGATGTCCTGTGGCCACCGGCGACCAGGCCGTAGAGGGAGCGTTCCTGCCGTCCGGAGACGGCGAACTCGGTGGTGTAGCCGACTTCCGCGTTGAACAGGTGCCGGGTGCTGGTGAGCGTGTACTTGCCGGCGAACGGCTTGCCGACACCGGTCAGCGCCACCGCCGCGCCCGCCCGGAGTTTCGGGTTGCCCTTGGCCACTCCGTCGAGTTCGGTGCAGGCGCCGCCGAGCCGTTCGGACAGCGCGATCGCCGCCGCTTTCGCCTCGGCCTGAGTCCGGCGCGGCGTATCCGCCGAGACGTACTTGGGGCTGGCGAACTTGTTCGCGAGCGTGACCGGGTCGACGCCCTCGACCTCGGCCCCCGCGTTCTTCGGCCTTTCGACGGCCACCACGGCCTGCTTCCGTTCGAAGTCCCAGCCGCGTACCTCGACCTCGGGTACCTGCTCGGCCGCGGTGACGCTGGCGCGCAGGCTGACCAGGGTCCGGTGCGCCTCGAGCACCAAGGGGTCGGTGTGGGCCTTCGCACTGGTGGCAGGTGCCGCCGAAGGCTTCTCCGCCAGGCTGAAGTTCAGCGCGCCGCCGCGGACCGCGATATGGGCGCCGACCGACTCCGCCAGCCGGGACAAGAACTCCCAGTCGCTGACGTTGTCCTGGCTGAACTGTGTATGCGGGCGCCCGCCGACACCGGGGACCGGATCGATCTTGCCGGCCTTCAGCCCCGCCCGCTGGGTCACCTTCGTGACGACATCGGCGAGGCTCATCCCCGGGTAGACCGCGACCCGGCGGCCGCGGAACAGCCGGTGCGCGTGGTCGTAGCCGCGCACCTCGGTGAAGGTGCCGATCCGGTCGAGGTCGATCGCGACCGCGGTGACCTCGCCGGAAAGCAGCTCCTGCGGCGCTTCCGGATCGGAGGTCTGCACCTTCAGCTTGACCTCCGCGCCGACCTTGAACTTCCCCTTGTCCAGCACCACGTGCCCGGAGTCGCGGAACCGCAGGACGAACATGTCCGGCAGGTTCCGGCTGTCGTCGACATAGGCGTAGGACAACAGCGTCTTCACGTCGTCGGGCAGCGGACCGCCGTCGACCTCGACGACGAGATTGTTCGCGAAGCTCTCGTTAGCCATCGAGTTCCTCCAGCGCCGGCACGAGCAGCCGGGTGCCGGGCCGCAGTCGCATCGGGTCGTCGATGTCGTTGGCGTCGGCGATCGCGCGCCACTTCCCCGCGTCGCCATAGGCACGGAACGCCACCGCCTGCAGGGAATCACCGGCGACGAAAACATGGGTGTCCCGCGCCGCCAGCGCGCCCGACGTCGGGTTCTGACCGCTCAGCTCGCCCGCGATCTCCTCCAGGTTCACCGTGCAGACCGCGCGCACGGGAGTGCCCGACGGGGTGAACAGCGTGTACTTCGCGGTGACACCGGCGACATAGGCGGGGAAGCCGGTCATGCCGCCCCATTTGAAGATCACCCACGGCGGAGAACCCTTGCCGTGCTGGCGGCTTTCCTCGGTGGCGACACAGCAGGTGAAGAGCTGCTCGACCTTCTTGACGACGGCGTCGTCCATCTTGTCGGTGGCGTCGAGGAACATCTCCAGCGCGAGTTTGCACGGGTCCGAGCCCTTGAACTCGGGTGGTCCGCTCTTCTTCGCGTTCCGCTGCGGGTCGCGGCCCCACTTGGCGTTCTTGGTGAGCGAGAGTTCCTTGGGGTTGAACTGGAACTTGATCTCGAACAGCTTGGCGCCGGGCTGCCCGGTGCCGCCGGACTGCGGCGGCTTGCGGACCTCTAGCAGGGCGCGCTGGAGGTTGTTCGGCGCCGGTTCGCCGGAGCCGTACGCCGCCGGTGGCTGGGATCCGGCGGAGGTGAACGTGACGGGCGAGGACATGGCTAGCCCTTCCTCGCCGGGCTGAGAAAGCCGTGGTGGGCCAGTTCCAGGGTCTCGGTGGCGACCTTCGGCGAGTCGGGCGAAAGCTGCGGCCCGCTCCAGCGCACGGGGACGACACCCTCCAACGACCAGCTGGCGATCACGGCGCCTTCGAGGGTGCGCGCTTCGATGGTCGCGGTCTTGCGCTCGATGCCGCTCGCCATGTCGGCGAACCATTTCGTGATCTGCGAGCTGGCTTCGGTGACCGGGCGGGAAAGCTTGACGTTGGAGTACTTGATCCGCGTCGGGAGCTGCCAGACCATACCGTTGTTGCCGCCCTCTTCCCGCTGCTCCATGACGAACTCGCAGCCCAGCCCTTCGCAGCTGCTGAAGGCGCCGAGGTTGCCGAGGTTCCTGTCGTCGAGTTTGACGACGTAACAAACGGCGACGGCTTCTTCCGCGTCCGGCATCGGCTTCTCCTTCAGTGCGGGCGGTCGGTGAGCGCGCCGCGGCGCTCACGGTCGAGGCGGAGTTCGGTCTTCAGTCGCCGGAGCAGCGGGTCGAACAGCTTCTTGACGAGTTCCTCGGTCTCCGGTTGCGGGGCCCGTGCGGCCACCGCCGACGGCCCCGCCACCGACGGCGCCGCGGGCTCCGGTTCCCCGACCGGCGGTGCGACGGGTTCCGGCGGTGCTGCTTCCGGCTCGCGCTGGACGACCGAGGCCTCCGCCTGTCGCGTCACGACGACGGGTGGCAGGTCGAGCACGACGCTCTTGCCGTGATCGGCCCGCTCGCCCGGCGCGGCGCGGCGAACAGTGGGCGAAACGTCCCTTGTGGAGGGTCGGCCGTTCTGCCCGGGTGGGGTCGCTTCGACGATCCCCGCCACCGGCAACGGTGCGGTTCCCTCGGCGCTCACCGGATTCCCGGTGCGTGGCGAAAATGGCCGCGGGGCCGGGTCCTGGCGATCGGCGATTCTCGAGACCGGGAGTGCCGCCCTCAGCGGGTGAGCCACTCCCCCGGCCTCCTGGCCGGCGGCCGGTGTCAGAAGAACCGTCCTGGTCGCGTGCGGCTCCGCGACGGCAAGGCTCGGTTCGTGGGCACGCTGGACCTCCGGCGGTGCCGAGCCGTCCAGAACCCGGACCGACGGCAGCGGGCTGCTCGCGCTTCGCCGAGCCTCGACCACCCGGGACACGGCCAGCGCGGGTAGCTGTGCGCTCTCACCCCGCCTCTCGTCGGCCGGGGCGGTGAGCGTCGGCCTGCTCGCCGGAATCGTCGCCGGGACGGGTGATGACGCGGCCACGTTGTCGACGGCGCGCGCCACCGGCAGTGGTGACGTCGGTGCCGTCCGATCCGGTGCTGATGCAGTACTCGCTGAGCCGCCCGGCATCCCGGGTGGTTCCGCGGCTTCGAGTGCATCGAACGCGGTGATCGGTGAAGATCGTGACAAGGGGACCATCGGCAGGCTCGGTTGCGGCGAGACCGCCCGGGAGGCCGTGATCTGCGACTCTTCTGCGAACTTCCCCGGCGAGTCGTCACGGAGACGCTGCACCGGCTTGAAGACCGGAGCACCGGACGACTGCGGGTCCTGTCGCGTCGGCGACGGCGGCCGCGACGGCAGCGCCGGTCCGATGCTCGAACGCTGGACAGGCTCCGTCGCGGACGCCCGCGACACCGATACCGACGCCGAACCGCCCGGAGTCGGCGTCTCGACCGACGCCGCCGCCGGGCTCCGGTCCGATCCCTCCGCGATCCGTGCGACCGGGCGCGGAGCGTCGTCCGCGACGGGTGCGGTTTCTTCGGCGAGAGGCGCGGGAACCGCGGTGGTTTCGACGGCGCCCGTCAGGGGCGCATCCGTGTCCGCGGCGCGGTCTTCGGCTGCCGGTACGGGCACTTCGGGTTCGACGGCGGCCGGCTCGGCTGGCTGCGGAACCGGCGTCCGCGTCTCACCCGGCTCCGGCACGATCGGTGCGCCGAGTCCGAGCCGTCGCGGCGATGTCCCGGCCTGCCCGGTCCGTTGGACGACCGGGAGCGCGGACCGCACCGGCTCACCGGGCGGCGTCTTTCCCGAG
Organism: Amycolatopsis sp. TNS106; assembly: GCF_019330265.1. NCBI lineage: Bacteria > Bacillati > Actinomycetota > Actinomycetes > Pseudonocardiales > Pseudonocardiaceae > Amycolatopsis > Amycolatopsis sp. TNS106. The sequence continues at coordinate 3,003,246 of NZ_CP024972.1, forward strand.
GCGGCCGGTTCGACGACGGGTGGCGGCGCGGGAAGCGGAAGTGCCGGGACAGGTGCTGTCTCGACAGAGCCGGTGTCGGCCAGGTCGGGCTCCGGTGCGGGAGTGTCCACCGCTGCCGGCTCGACATCATCCGGACTGTCCACAGAGGACTGCTCGTCCGCCGGGCCCGGCGGATGAAGCGGCGCCATCGGGGTTTCCGGCCGGACCGCCTGGACCGTCCTCACCGGCGGGCTCGCCGGGATCACCGACGGTTCGGCGGACGTCAACGGCATCGACGGCCGGTCGGCTTCACGCGGCCGGACAGCCACGGACGGCAGTACGAATGCGGGCGCCGGATCGTAAGCCGGCCCCGGCCCCTCTGGCGAGGGCTCTTCTGGCGAGGGCTCTTCGGCCACCGCCTCCTCGCGCGGCGCCACGGTCGTGGATTCCGGAGGATCCGGTTCGGCGGCGCGCTGCACCGACATTCCCCACAACCGGGACAGCACACCGCGTTTGCGAGCCGACCGCTGCACGACGGGCATGTCCGGCGCGGGGGTCCCGGCCGTCCGCGCCAGACCATCGATGACACCCGCGGGTTCGGCCGGGCCGACCCGATGGCCCAGCTGCTCCAGGTAGGCAGGGCTCCGCCAGGACGTCAGCGAGGAACTGAAGCGCTGCACCGGGTTGATCAGCGGATGCTCGGCGACGACGCGCTGGATCGGCGGCAGGGCCCGCCATTCGGCCCGGGCCGACGGCAGAGTGGCCGGTGCCGGCGACTCCGAGGGCGAGCCCGGCTCTTTCCTGCGCCATGTCCACATCGCAGCGTCACCGTCCCTCGCTCATCCGAGTGTTGATCCGGGCGATCTCGGCGACGTAGGTCAACCGGTCGTGGTGTTCGAGGTCGAGGATGTCGTCGAGCGACCAGTGCAGGTGGTAGGCGACGTACGCGACTTCCTCGTGCAGCCGTCCGGCCGCGTACGTCACGATTCCCCCAGGCGGCCGCCGGCGACGTCGACGACGAACCCGTGGCCGCACTCCGGGCAGGCGACACCCGCCCGCGTATGGCCTTCGCTGTTGACGCGCCGGTACATGTCCTGCAGGAACGCCAGATCCGAAGCGAACAGGTTCTCGATGACTCCGGCGTGCACGTCGGTGACGTCGCCGATCCGGGTGATCACCCTGGCCAGGAGCACCACCGTGAGGAAGGCCGAGTTCTCCCGGACCCGGTCGTCCCGCAGCGGGACGAGCTCGTCCCGCGCGGTCGCCAGCCGCATCACCCCCGAGTGGTGCACCCTCCCCGCGTCGTCGACGTACCCGCGCGGGAGTTCGAACGCGAACTCGGTCCGCAGCTTCGGCCGAGCCTGTTCCTCCGGCATGACGGGGGTTTCCTCTGCCGGCGGTGCCGACGCCATCACCCTGCGCATGGGCTCACTCGACTTCCATCTGCTCGTAGGTGACCACGAGCTTCTCGGTGAGCACACTGGTGTCGCCCGCCTTCAGCGCACCGATCTCCAGGCTCTTCGGCCACGCGTTGGTGAGCTTGTAGCGTTTGATCGGGGCGCCTTCGTAGTCGTAGACGATGATCGCGCCGCCCTTACGAGCCGAACCCATCTTGCCGAAGTGCGCGTCCTTGACCCACTTCTCGAAGCTGCTGTCTTCGGTGAGACCACGGGTCAGCGTCACCTCGCCCGCCTTCGGGCGACCGGGGAGCTTCTTGATGACGTACTTGCCGTCCACGGTGTTCTGCTTGAGCTCGATGACGTCCTGCTCCATCTTCAGTCCGGAGACCTCGGAGATCTGCTTGATCTGGACGCCGTCGATCTCGAGCCCGAACGAACAGCCGACGGCCTTGTCAAGATCGGGAAGTGCCATTTCGGAGCCCTTTCACTATTCGTTGACCAGGCTGGTGCCGCCGGACATCTGGGCCAGCCGGAAGATCACGAACTCCGCCGGTTTCACCGGCGCGATGCCCACTTCGCAGATCACCTGGCCGAGATCGATCCCCTCGGCCGGGTTCGTCTCCCGGTCGCACTTCACGAAGAAGGCCTCGTCGGGCGTGAGGCCGAACAACGCGCCCTTGCGCCACTCCATCACCAGGAAAGCGCTGATCGTGCGCCGGATGCGGGCCCACAGCGCGTCGTCGTTCGGCTCGAAGACGACCCACTGGGTGCCGTTGAGGATCGACTCCTCCAGGTAGTTGAACAGCCGCCGCACGTTCAGGTAGCGCCACGCCGGGTCGCTCGACAACGTGCGTGCGCCCCAGATCCGGATCCCCTTGCCCGCGAAGGAACGCACACAGTTCACGCCGATCGGGTTGAGCAGCTCCTGCTCCGCTTTGGTCAGATGCGTCTCGAGCGCCAGCACGCCGCGGACGACCTCGTTCGCCGGCGCCTTGTGGACACCGCGGGTCGCGTCGGTGCGCGCCCACACCCCCGCCATGTAGCCGCTCGGCGGCACGTACGTGTTGGTCCCGCTGGCGGCGTCGAGCACCTGCACCCACGGGTAGTACAGCGCCGCGTACTTCGAGTCGTACCCGGCTTGGTCCATGCGCCAGGTGCGGATCTCCTGCGGAGTGAACCCGGGTGGCGGGTCGACGATCGCCATCCGGTCCCCCATCAGCTCGCAATGCGCGATCATCGCCAGCTGCACGGCCTTGACGCCGTCGAGGTCGATCAGATCGCGCTGGTGGGCGGCCATCAGATCCGGCACCGCGACCATGGTGATCTCGTCGATCGCCTCCAGGCCACCGAAACCGGTGCGATCGGCGACGTCGCCGACATAGTCGTCGGCCGCGATGCGCCGCGGGACGGGCGGTGGCTGCGGCGGCTCGGTGAGCACGGCGGTGCCACGGTCCGGCTTCGCCACCGCGCCGGCGGTCGCGAGCTCCTCGATCGTGATGAAGTTCGACTTCTCGCGCACCGACGTGACGACGTTCTCCTTGGTGCGTTTGGTGGTCACGTGGTGGGTTTCGACGACCTTGCCGTCTTTCTTGACGAGCACGGTGAACCGGTCGTCGCCGGGGTTCTCGCCGGCCGGTTCCGCGACCTCGACGGTGAGCTCACCGGCCTGTCCGCCGCTCGGGAGCTCCTTCGCGACGAATCGGTAGCCACCGAGCACCGCCTGGCGCGTCGGTTCCTTCGGCGCCGCGCCGTTGGCCCCGCCGTCGCCCCGCGGTCCGCCGATGCGGACGATGTAGCAGTTCGCACCGCCGTTGAGGAAATAGCCGTAGACCGACTGGGCGAGATAGCAGCCTTCGACGAAGTCGCCGAAGGTCTGCGTGAACTGGGTCCAGTTGGACACCAGGGTGGGCGTGTTGAAGGGGCCGTCCGCCGCGAAACCGACGAAGGCGGCGACGGCGGTGCCCACACCCTCGATCGGCCGGGCGCCCGCCTCGATCTCCTCGACGTACACACCCGGCGTGAGATAGGTGGGCATGCGAGCCTCCCTTGTCGGCGTACTTTCTGACATCGGCGATGCTCCTGCGTGCGCGTTCGCGGCGAAACGACCGAGCGGATAGGTCAGCGGGAACCAATCTCTGCCCGAAGAGGCAACTGCCCGTTCGGGCGGCGGGGGCCGCCCGTCCGGCCGTTGGCAACCGGCCGGGCGAAGCCGAAAGTGAAGACATGCCAGTGGGCCGGGACAACGTGACACAGGCCCCGGCCGCGGTACCCGCGCGGCCGGTCAAACCCGCGCGCCGCGCCACCCCACCCGCGCTGCTGCGACTGCAGGCCACCGCGGGCAATGCCGCGGTGGCCCGCCTCGTCGGTTTGCAGCGCAGTAGCTGCCCTGCTCCCCCGGTCGCGCCCACGGGTGTGACACCCGCGTCGGACCCGAAATTCCAGTCGCTCAAGAAGGACGTCGGCGGACAGGCGAAAGCGGCGAAGGCGCATCCGCCCGCCACCGCGGAGGTCAAGAAGGCGCAGGACGCTTCGGTCGCGCCCGCCGACGACAAGGAGGCCCAGGCCAAGGCGGCGCAAGCCGACAAGATGGCCGCCGCAAAACCGGCCGGGTTCGACAAGGCCGCCTTCATCGCCGCGGTCAACGCCGCCGTGGCCAAGCAGGCACCGAAGAATCTCGACGAAGCCGACAAGTTCGCCTCCTCCGGCAAGGCCAGCCAGATCAAGTCCGAAGTGCTGGGCAAGGTCACCAGCGGCAAGGACGCTTCGGCCAAGGACGTCACCGAGCGCACCAAGGAAGCGCCGGATACCAGCAGGGCCACGGAAAAGCCGGTGAAACCGCTACCGGAGACCCCGCCGCCGCCCGCGTTGTCCCCGCCGGACGCGCGCAAGGCCACGCCGGACAAGGCGCCGCCCGCCCAAACCGACCTTCGCGCCGACCAGTGCGAAACCCACGGCAAAATGGCCGAGGCCGGGGTCACCGACGAGCAGCTGGCCCAGTCCAACGAACCCGAGTTCACCGGCGCGCTCGCGGCGAAACGGGAAGGCGAACAGCACACGGCGTCGGCACCCGCGGCGGTTCGCGAGTCGGAGGCGGGACAGCTGGCCGCCGTCACGGGCGCGGCGCAGGCATCCGGACAGGCCGCGATGGCGGGCATGGCCGGCGCGCGGTCGTCCGCCGGGCAACGCGGGCAGGCGGCGAAGTCGGCCACGAAAGCCAAGGACGAGCAGGACCGGGCCCGGATCACCGCGGAGATCAAGGCGATCTTCGACGAGACCAAGACGAAGGTCGAGGGGGTCCTCGGCGCACTCGACGACGAGGTGGCCAAACGGTTCGAGACCGGTGAAGCGGCGGCGAAGGCCGCGTTCACCGCCGACCACCAGGCCCGGATGAAGAAGTACAAGGACGAACGCTACGACGGCGTCGCCGGTGCGGCCCGCTGGAGCTACGACCTGTTCGCCGGGCTGCCCGCCGAGGCGAACAACCTCTTCCTCGAAGCCAAGAAGGTCTACGAGGCGAAGATGCAGGGTGTCATCGGCGAGATCGCCGATTTCGTCGGGCAGCAGCTGAGTGAAGCGAAACGGCTGATCGCCGAGGGCCGCGAGCGAGTGCGGCAGAAGGTCGACTCGCAATCCCCGGCACTGCGCAAGATCGCGGGCGAGGCCGCCAAGGAGTTCGGAAGCCAGTTCGACGAACTCGAGAGTTCCGTCGATGAGAAACAGCAGTCGCTGGTCGACGATCTGGCACAGAAGTACAGCGAAGCCCGCAACGCCGTCGACGAGGAGATCAAGGCACTGCAGGCGGAGAACAAGGGCCTGTGGGACAAGGCGAAGGAGGCGGTCGGCGGCGCGATCGACACGATCCTCAAGCTGAAGGACATGCTGCTGGGCGTACTGTCGCGGGCGGCGAACGCGGTCGGCCTGATCATCGCCAAACCGATCGAGTTCCTCGGCAACCTGGTCAACGCGGTCAAGACCGGCGTCCTGAACTTCGGCGCGAACATCGTGCAGCACCTCAAGGACGGACTGAAGGGCTGGTTGCTCGGGAACCTGGCGAGCGCGGGTATCGAGATCCCGGAGACACTGGACGCCAAGGGCATCCTGAAGATGGTCATGTCGATCCTCGGGCTCACCTGGGCGAGTGTCCGTGCGCGGATTCTCCGCTTCATCCCGGAACCCGTGCTCGCCAAGCTGGAGCAGACGTTCGAGGTGGTCAAGATCCTGATCACCGAAGGCGTACCGGGGCTCTGGCGCTGGGTGGTCGAGAAGCTGGGCGACCTCAAGGAGATGGTGCTCGGCCAGATCAAGGAATTCGTGATCGAGAAGATCGTCAAGGCCGGTATCACCTGGATCATCTCGATGCTCAACCCGGCGGCCGCCTTCATCAAGGCCTGCAAGGCGATCTACGACATCGTCCTGTTCTTCGTGGACAAGGCCGCCCAGATCAAGGAGTTCGTCTCGTCGGTGCTGGACTCGGTCGAGTCGATCGCCCGGGGCGGGGCGGGCGCGGTGGCGGGACTGATCGAGCGGACCCTGGCCAAGGCGCTGCCGATGGTGCTCGGCTTCCTGGCGAGCTTGCTCGGGCTGGGCGGGATCTCCGAGAAGATCAAGTCGATCCTGGAGAAGATCCAGGCCCCCGTCGGCAAGGTGATCGACACGGTCGTGGGGACGATCGTCAAGGCAGGGAAGAAGATCTTCAAGAAGCTGTCCGGCGAGAAGGACGAACGCTCCGCGGACCAGAAGAAGAAAGATCTCGCCGACGGGCTCAAGGAGGCCGACGCCCTGGTGGACCGGAGGCTACCGCCAGACGAGATCCGGCCGAAACTGCCGGCGATCAAGGCGAAGTACAAGATGACCGAACTGACCTTGGTCGTCGAAACCGCGGACGAGAAGGAAGCGACCGTCCACTTCGACGGCAAAGTCAACCCCGGAGACCGCACGAGCGGCAAGAAGACGAACAAGGAAAAACTCTACTCACTCGAGTACATCAGCGAGAAACGCGCTCAGTTCCGGCTCGCGGGGAACCCCGCCGAGCAGTTCCCGCGAGACGTGCGTGACGCCCTCGACGCCGCTCAGCAAACAGTGAGCGAGAACAACAAGCCGACCGCGAAACTGGGCGACGGTAGCACCCCGTTCGCGGCGATCATGGAAACCGTCTCCGGGAAATCGCATACCGGCGGCACTCTGCACATCACCAAGACCACCGAGTACAAGAAGGGACTCGCCCGGCATCTCGCGAACGACAGGCTTCCCGAGCGAGCCAAGGAACTCCTTCGCGCGGAGAAGACGAAATGCGACGACGCCGAGTCGTGGTGCAAGGCCTACACCGCCGACGAACAGCCCCCGCTGCCGACATGGGCGGGACCCTATCGGGACCAGCTGGAGGCAGCCGGGCTTCCACCGGGCTACCCTGGCCAAGAGCCGGAAGATCGGCGGCGAGGCCGAAACCGGCGAGGTGACAGGTGAGCAGAGAGCTTGTTTTCCCGCACTGGAGGTCAGGGGCGACCGACGGAGCACAGCCACCGGACATCCGTCCGTTCGACGTGCTTCGCTGCGCCGATCTCCGGGGACTGCGCCTCGAGGGCTTGGACCTGACGGGAGTCACCTTCTTCGGTTGTCGTCTCAACGGCACGTCCTTCGCCGGATCGAGATTGTCCGGAAGCCGGTTCAACGGCTGTTTCTCGGATATGCGGGGCCACCCGACGCGACTCCCCTCACAGGCGTTACCCGACACCACCGGATCACACCTGTATCAAGGTCCAGGGGAACATCCCGGCGCGGGCCCGCACTGGCCGGCCGTCGTCACCGAGGCCGCATGGCGCGCCATGACCGGCGACAACACGGAACGATATCGCGCGGTGCGGACCTTGGCCCGAATCGCCTATTCCCCTTCGTTCCCTCTGCTCGGCGGTTTCCTCGACGATGAAGAATGGGACGTCCGGATCGCCGCGCTGAACGGCATGAGGGAACTTCTCGAGGCGGGCAGGCTCCAGGATTCCCCCGGCGACGGCAACGCGCTCATTCGAATCGGGCTGCGCGCTCTCGGCGATGCGAATTCGCTTGTGACGGCGGCCGCGGCCGACCTCGGCCACGCGGCCGGCTGGCCGGCGAAGGTCTTGCGAGAACTTCTCGAACCGGTCGAGTCGAGAGACGACAGCGAGATCCTCCTCGCCCTTCGTTCAGCGATCACCCTCAGCCGTCAGGGCGACCCGGCGAGTGTTCTGGCCACTGCTTTCGACGCGGCCGACCACCAGCGCTTGCTGGATTTAGCCGACCCGGAAGTCCGAGAGGAGTACCTCCATGTCCTGGGTGTCCTTGATGTACCTCTGAGATCCGCATGGGAGAAAGGCCTGGGCGACCCCAGCGAAGCCGTCCGTGTCGCCGCGCTGTCGGCCGCACGCCTGCTCTCCACGCCACTGCCTTCCGGGCTCTTCGAGCCGTTGCTCGCTGACCCCGCCGAGACCGCACGGATCGAAACGATCTTCACCCTGGGCCACGCCGGGGGGTTCGATCGCGACGCGGTCGAGCGTTCGCTCACCGACCCTTCGGCGGAAGTGCGCCGCCTCGCGGCCGAACTCCTCGCCGGAACGGATCGCGAGTGAATGAACTCGGCGAACAGCCCACGCCGTCGCCGAACCCACCGACGGATGAGCCCGGAACTAGGCTTCTTCTTCGGTCTCTTCCTCGCGCTGCACGTACGTCTGCGCCATCTTCTCCTCTTCGCCTTCCTCGGCCTCAGGAGCTTCTTCGCGCTGAACGTGCGCTTCGCCGTCGTCCGCGCACCGCTGGACCGCGGGCCCCGTCGGCGACACAGCAGGCGCCGGGGCGGACATCAACCGGTCGGCGTTCGCGACGGCCTCGCGCTCGAACCGATCGGAGGGATCCGAAACCTTCACCCCGCCACCGGCGTCGGTCCCGTCCACCGGCCCGCTGCGTTGCTGGACGACATGGGTCAGCTCGTGCGCCAGCATATGCCTGCCCGAATCGGAACCAGGGTCGTACTTGTCCCGCTGGAACACGATATTCGAACCCACCGTGTAGGCCTGCGCGTTGACGGACTTCGCCGAATCGTGCGCGGCGCCGTCGGTGTGCACCCGGACGTCACCGAAGTCGTGCCCGAAGCGGCCCTCCATGTCCGCGCGCGTCGAGGCGTCCAAAGGCGCGCCGCCCGAGGTGACCACGTCGTGGACCGGGGAGCGCTCCTCCTCGACCAGGGTGCTCGCCCCCGCGTTCCCCACCGCGCGCTGCAGATCCAGCATTCCGGCGGGGCCGAGCACATCGGTGCGCCCGGCCGCGGCGGCGCGGCCGAGCAGGCCGCCCTCGTCCCGGTCCACCCGGTCGCCTTTCGGCCGCAGGCTCGGTTCAAGGTCGTTGTCGTGACTGTGCCCGCGCATGGTCCGCTCCCTCGGGTCGCTACGCCGCCTGTCCAGCTTGCGCCGTCGCCCGGCCGCGCACCAGGCTGCGTGCGCGGCCGAACGGGCGGCATCGGCTGCCCGAAGGGGCGGGTCAGCCGTCGGTCACCATCGCCAGGTACGGGCCGAACTCGCGGTCCAGGCACAGCCTGCCCAGCTTGCGGTATTCCCGCGCGACCGCGCCGACCAGATCCGCCATCGCCACCGGGCGGCCGGCTTCCGCGGCCAGATACGCGCCCGTCACCGCGGCCGAGCGGATGTGCCCTCCGGCGAGTTCGAACGCTTCGGCCAGGAAACCCAGGTCCAGGTCGTCGGCCCGGGGCATGCGAGCGCCGAGGCAGCGGTCCCACAACTGCCGCCGCAGCTCGACGTCTGGCAACGGGAAGTCCACGATCACGTCCAGCCGCCGGGTGAACGCCTCGTCGAGGTTCGCTCGCAGGTTGGTGGCCAGCACCGCGATGCCGTCGAAGGTTTCCATCCGCTGCAGCAGGTAGGCGCTTTCGATGTTCGCGTACCGGTCGTGTGCGTCACGGACCTCGGACCGCTTGCCGAAGATCGCGTCCGCCTCGTCGAACAGCAGCACTCCGTTGACGCCTGCCGCCTCGGTGAAGATCCGTTCCAGGTTCTTCTCCGTCTCGCCGACGTACTTGTCGACCACCGTCGCCAGGTTCACGGTGTAGAGATCCAGCCCCAGCGAGGCGGCGATGACCTCGGCGGACATCGTCTTGCCCGTCCCCGAGTCCCCGGCGAAGAGCCCCGTCACGCCTCGGCCGCGGCCGCCGCCGGGCCGCATCCGCCACACGTCGAGCACCTGGTCCCGGTAGCGGGCCCGCGCGGCCAGTTCGTCCAAAAGGGACAGTACGCCCGCGGGCAGCACGAGGTCGCTCCAGCCCACCCCGGGTTCGATGCGCCGGGCGAGCCGTTGCAGACCCGCCGCGTTCTGGCTCCGCGCGCCCGCGCGGAGATGGGACGCCCGCACCGGCCCGCCATCGGCCAGCGCCGTCACCGACGCCGCCTTCGCCGCGCGGGCGATCTGCCCCGGCCCCAGCACGAAATGCGCGGTCGCCTCCGCGGGGTCGACATCCGGCGCGAGCCCGCCGTCGAGATGGCCCCGCCAAAGGCCCACCCGGCTCGCCACGGACAGGGGGAAGGCGTCGAGCTGCAACGGCGGGACGGCGCTCCACCGGGGGTCCCAGGCCCCGGTGCCGTGCACGATCGACGGGACCGCCGGATGCGCGAGCTTCTCCAGGCCCGGCGAGTCGTCGACCGGGCCCAGCACCAGCCCCGCACCGCGCAGCAACGCCTCCCGCATGAGCGAAGCGGTGAGCTCGCCCCGTCCGGAGTCCGCCTGCCACCGTGGGGCATCGACTACGAGCGCGGGAAAACCGGCGGCGGTCAGTGCCGCGACACCGAGTTCTTCGGCACCTCCGCCGGGATGCTCCCGCAGATAGACCAACGCGACCTGGCCGCTGATCGCACGGGTGAGCCGTTCGGTACCGGACACGTCGGCGATGTCCGTGCCGAGGCGTGCGCATCCGGCGAGTTCAGGGGCGAGCCGATCGTCGCCCAGCAGGTGGTTCACCACCCGGTCCGGAACACGAAGCGTCCGCGACAGGAAGGGTCGTTCTTGCTCCTCCATGGTGAGCAGGCCGCAAGTGATCAGCGGAGCGTCGGCGTCGAGCCGCGCCCGGCCGGCGGCCGACGCTTCGGGGATGCCGCACAGGCGCAAGGCCAAGCCCGCCGTCGCCCGGCGGCGAGTCACGTCGTCGTTGAGATAGCCGTAGAACTGCTCGAACCGGCTGTCGAGGTCGGGCGCGAGCGCGACCAGCAGCAGTTCGACGTCGACACCGGTGAGTCCCGCGCGCTTCGCCAACGGGCGCAGGCGGCCGTCCGGCACGGAGTCCGTGAACGGCGGGAACGGTTCACGGTGGCCCTCCAGCAGCGCGTCGATCGTCTCGTTCGAGAGGTACAGCCCGCGGAAGGGATCGTCGGGGTTCGGGTCGGCGGCCCGGCGGCTCTCGACCGCGTCGCGGATCCGCTGTTCGAGCCGGGCCAACCGCTCGAACAGGTATTCCAGGCTCATCGGGGCTTCCGGTGCGTGCGCGCCATCGCGACCCGGCGTTGCCCTTCGACCGCCCCGCTCTCCGCCACATGGTGCCCGATCAGCTCGCCATCGCGGGTGTCGAGCTTCAAGCCTTCCCGCGGTGGCCGTTCGGCCGGGTATACCCGTCCACTGTGGACCGGCGCGGAGACGACGACGTCCAACGACGGTTTCAGCTCGCCGCCCAAAGCGGTCCAGACGTCGGCGAACGCGCGGTCCTCCGGCGGCGGCAACGCGACCGTCATCGGCACCGGCAGGCCCGTTTCGGCCAGCGACCCCGTGAGCGCCGACTCCGGGACGGCGTCGTGGCAGAGCAGGCCGAGCAGCAGGTCGGACAGCACGCGGTGCTCGTCTTCCGGACGCTGCGTCCACGCGGTGACCAGATAGGACAACTTGATGTGCCGGGGCGGAAGGTGCCGCGCCGAGACCTTGCCGAGCGGGTCGTACTCGTTGAGCAGGCCACGCGAGCGGCGCCGCAGATCTTCTCGTACGTCGTAGAGATAGACGTTCACCGCGGGAGCGTTGCGCCGCGCCGCCCATTCCTTGGTCGGCGCGTCGAACGCGACCTCGATCTCGCTGCCGCGCCGGGCCGCGTCCCGCACCAGCCGCCGCAGCGCCTCATCGACCTCATGGATCACGCGGACCTCCTCGGACGGCGGTCTTCCCACGATGATCGCGGCGGCGCCGACCGGCCAGCCGCGCAGCGGCAGACCTTCGGGTACGCCGGGCTGCCCGTACGGGCAACGCCTGACGACCGATAACGAAACGCTCCCACGGTGGGCGGCAGAAGGTCCTCGGCTATAAGCTCACCTCGAACCCTCCGCTCGACCCATGACGACCGGCCCTGGCTCCGCCGCGCTTCACCGAGGCACTCAGCTGACCTCGGCGGCAGGTACGCCGGCCCACCACGCCGGGTCGAGCCCTATCGCGGCGGACAGGCACCAGGCCTGTCCTCGGCTGACGGCACCGGTTCCCTCGTTCCACCCGCACACCACAGCCGGTCATGGCCGGTCCGACTCACTCCACAGGAGATCCTCCATCAGTGTCCCCGTAGTTCTGCCGTACGCCGTCAGCGCTCCTCGTTCGCTCACCGATGTGTACGGTCCGGGCATCGCCGTCTGCGCGCGGCCCGAGCTCGCCGCCGCCGAACCAGTGAACAAGCACCGCCACAGCCGTGACGTCGTGTCCGCACGACCGATCGCCGTCGCGGCCGACCTGCCGGTGATCTGCAGCGCCGGTGGCACGGACCCGGATCTGCTGGCGCTCCTGCGTGACAGCGGCCTGCCGGTCGGCACCGATCTGCGCGCGTTCCGGAGCGAAAGGGAATTCGCCGCCCGGGTGACCGAAGCGATGTCCGACGGTCTGCTGATGTCGATGGAGTACCCCCAGCCGACCACGCTGTGCCCGGACGAACGCGCGCTCAAAAGCGCGCAACTCGTCGGCTACTTGAACAACAAGGCCAGCATCACCACGCTGGTCGATCCCCGGTTCCAAGCGCACCGCAGCGTCGTGACCCGTGCGCAACTCGCCGAGGCGGCGCCGTCGGAGAAGTCGTGGGTGCTCAAAGCCGCGACCAACGACGCGCACGGCGGCAGCCTCGACGTGTATCTGCATCGGGCCCACGAGCCGATCACGCTGCCGGCGTTCACCGATGTGCTCGGCGAGTTCGTCGTCGAGGAGTACCTGCGGATCCTGCGCAACTGGGGCCTGCAGTTCTACGTGGGCGCGGACGCGCGTGCCCGCCTGCTCGCCGTGACCGAACAACGCGTCGACGAGACCGGGATCTACGCCGGCGGCAGATTCGGCGCGGTCACCACCCCTCCCGCCGAACTGCTCGCCGAATGCCTGGCGATCACCCAGCGCGCGGCCGATGTCGGCTACCGCGGCCTGTGCAGCCTCGACTGCGCCCAAACCCTGGACGGCCAGCAGGTCGTGCTCGACCTGAACTTCCGGATCACCAGCGGCTCGATCCCGTTGCTGGCGATGCAGTCCGTCCGCCCCGACGCCCTGGACCACCCCGCCGAGTCCGTGAAGCTGACCGTCGCCGGCGCGCTCACCGACCTGCTCGCCGAGCTACGCCCGGCGCTGGCGGACGGACGCCTGCTCATCGTGGCAGGCCATGACACCGGCCACACGGACGATCCGATCAGGCGAAGTACCTTGCAGCTGCTGGTTCTCGGGGACGACCCCGACGAGGTGGCCGCTCGACGCCGGGCGCTGGAAGAGAAGACCCGCCGGTAACGCTCGTCGGGACCGTGTCGCGAAAGCCGCTTCTGGTGGCTTTCGCGACACGCCCCGGCATCAGGCCACGGCCGCCTCTCGGCTCGTCTGCTCGGCGATCCAGTCCTGATACACCGTCACATCGGTCCAGATGCCCAGACCGCTGGCGCATTTCGGATCCGCGTCACCATCGCGGCTGGTGGCACCTACCAGTTCCCATTCACCCGGCCTGCCCTTGATCTGCGGTCCACCCGAGTCGCCGTAGCAGCCCATCGCGTCCGGCGTGTCGGATCCGGTGCAGATCTCCTTGCCCGTCGCCAGATTGCGGCACTCCGCCGCCGGCCTGACCTTGGTGTCCAGCTCCTGGAGGATCTCCGGAGCGCCGCAGTTCTGCTCGGCGCAGTGCTCGCCCCAGCCGAGGATCCGGGTCGCCGTTCCGGCGTCGCCCACGGCTTCGGCGATCTTGATCGGCTGCTCGGTCACCGGTTTGTCCAGCCGCACCAGCGCGATGTCCCCGCCCGACGGTTTCCGCCGGTCGAAGTCCGGGTGCACGATGATCCGGCTGACGCCGGTCTCCGTCCCCCCGCTGTTGTGCTGCCGTGCCCCGATCCTGGTCCTGACCTGGTCCGGCCGCGCTCCCTGCACGCAGTGCGCCGCGGTCACCACCCAGTTCTCACTGATCAGCGAGCCGCCGCAGAAGTGATTCCCGTCCTGCTGCAACGACACCATGAACGAATAGTCCTCGGTGGCGTCGTGCCCGCCGATGACGTAGGGCGTCGGCCCGTCGGCCGCCGCGGCGATCCCCGGTGCCAGTACCGCTCCCGCCGCGGCCAGCCCGACCATCAGTACGCCTGTTTTGCGAAGCATTATCGTGAACTCCCCGTAGACGACGAATTGCTGACAGTCGTCACGCTATGGGGTGATGATCACGGCTGGATCGGCTTATCGGCCGGGTGCTCATCGGCCGAATGGCCGACCCAGCGTGACGTTGCACCACGAGAAGCAACCCGATGGTGAATGCGCGTCTCGGCAGAGGACGGGGATGTCCTTGTCCGGGCCGTCCCAGTACTCTCCAGCGGACGGTGCGACAGGGGGAGATAGCGTGTCCAGCCACTTCGAGGCGATCGGGATCGGCGTCACCAACGAGGACGAGTTCAGGGAGCGGGTGGTCTCCCTGATCGGCGCGGGCACGGCCCGGCAGATCGACAAGAAGATCAGCGAACACGTGTGGACGGATTCCTCCGGCGCCCGGCTGGTCGCACAGGTCCGCAAGGGCGAGATCGACTTCCTTCTGCCATGCCTGGCAGGCACGGCGCCCGCGGTCCCGGTGCGCGGCGTACGCCTTGTCGATGACGAGACCGCGATGCTCGACCTCCTCGACGGTGACGGGGAGATGGTCTGCCCTGTCGCGGTCGAACTGGAAGACCGGGCGGTTCTCGCCAACGCCGGCGGGCGACTCGAGTCCGGCTCCCTGGTACTGGCGGCGCTGGCCGAAGACATCACCGTGCACGCCGACGCCGATGCCTACGAGGCCTCGCAGGGCGAGGACGGACCGAAGTTCGCCGCCGACCACTTCATCCCGTCCGGCACTTTCGCGCTCGAGGCCCCTTCGCCCGGCTGGGCGCCCTCCGCCCACGCGCTGTTCGCCGGCGAAGTCGTCGAGGCCGCGACTCCCGTGAACACCGTCACCGGCAAGGCATTCCATCGGATCCGGGTCCGGACCATCGCCGCGATCGAACTCGACGTCGCCATCGCGACCACCGGCCTGGAGCAGCCCCCCGCCCGCGGCAACATCGTGACGGGAACCTTCTTCCTGACCGGAAGTCTGGGACTTCAGCCCGCCGACGCCGCGGAAAAGCGGCGCCGCTGGTTCCGGCGGTAGTCCTTCACGGCGGGCGCTAGGCCGACCGTTCGCGGCGATAGTGACGAGCGGCCTTCGCCCGGTTGCCGCAGGTTTCCATGGAGCACCATCGCCTGGTGCCGTTACGGGTCGTGTCGTCGAAGTACAGCGTGCACGCCGGATACGCCGAGCACCGCTTGATCCGTTCCGGGCGCGCGCGAAGCAGGCTCAAGTAGCCGTAGGCCGCAAGCCACGCGGGCCGCCAAGCCACTTCCTCGACCTCGATCGTTTCTCCGGGGCCGCCTTCCCGCAGCTCCGGCCGCAACCGCCCGCGCGCCAGCACCTCGTTCAGCGCACGCTCGGCGGAAGCGCCGGGATTCTCGAGTACCTCGCGCAGGACGGACCGCGTGTGCCGCAACGGTTCCTCCGCGCCCGGCGTATCCGGAAGGCCCCACTCGGCCAGCCAGGCGCCGACGCCGCCGGGTTCATCGAAAACGTCCTGCCGCGCACCACGATCGGGCCACGTGGTGTTCAGCAGGTCCAGAGCGATCGGCTCGCCGACCAAGGGGCGTTGCGGCACGGCGCCATCCTACCCTCCGTCAACCGCTTGACAGGTTAGGTCTCCGCATGCTTGTCTCTAACCGTTAAAACTTATTTAGACGGTTAGAGCAAGGGAGCACCTGACATGTCCGAAGCAACCCGTTCCGCCGACGAGGTTTTCCACCGCACGGCGACCATCGACGGCCGCGGCGTGTTCTACCGGGAAGCAGGCGACCCGGCCGCCCCGACCGTGGTGCTGCTGCACGGTTTTCCCACGTCGTCGCAGATGTTCCGCACGCTGATCCCCGCACTCGCCGACCGCTACCACGTCATCGCCCCCGACCACATCGGCTTCGGCCACTCCGACGCCCCGCCCGTCGACCGGTTCGACTACTCGTTCGAGAACCTCACCGCGATCACCCTGGGGCTCGTCGACGCGCTCGGCCTGGACCGTTTCGCCCTCTACCTCCAGGACTACGGGGCGCCCATCGGGCTCCGCATCGCGAGCCGGCACCCGGAGCGGGTCAGCGCACTGGTGGTGCAGTCCGGCAACGCCTACGTCGAAGGCTTCACACCGTTCTGGGATGTCCTGTTCGCGCACGCCAAGGACCGTGAAACCCACGAAGAAGCCGTGCGCGAACTCCTGGAGCCCGCGGCGACCCGCTGGCAGTACACCCACGGCGTCCCCGCCGACCGGCTGGACCGGCTCACCCCGGACACCTGGACCCTCGACCAGGCCCTGCTCGACCGCCCGGGCAACAAGGAGGTGCAGCTGCAGCTGTTCTGGGACTACCAGTTCAATCTCGACGCCTACCCGGCCTTCCAGCAGTACTTCCGCGAGCACCGCCCGCCGACGCTCATCACCTGGGGCGAGCACGACGAGATCTTCGGCGCCGACGGAGCCCGCGCGTTCCTTCGCGACCTGCCCGACGCCGAACTGCACCTTCTCGACGCCGGACATTTCGCACTGGAGACGCACGGCCCGGAGATCGCGGCCCTCATCAGGGACTTCCTCGGCCGCACCGTGCGCTGACCGCCCGGCGCCTCCGTATCCTCGATGCGGGACGGAGGTGCGAAATGACGGACGAACAGCTGCTCATCGAATTCGCGCTGACCCGCATGGACCATCCCGAACTCGACCTCGAGGAAGTGGCGACGCTGGCCGTCCGGCGTCTCGGTGAGGACCGGATGCTGGACTTCGCCGGGCGTACCCTCGCCAATCGCGGCGAACTACGCGGAGCCGCGTTCCCGGCCGCCGTCGAACACGTTCTCCGGGTGGTCCTCACCTTGCGCGGCCCGGACGACTGAACGGCGAAGATACCGCGCAACGGTCGTCAGTTTGCTGTCGGGTTCACCGGGATCGGTGTCAAGAACCTGTCAACGACCTCGAACCGTGGAGCGTCGGAACCCCACGCTGACGGCGTGACCACGACACTCACCCGCCCCGAGCGCGCTCTCGACCGCTCCGAACGGCACCGGCTCTCCGTCGTCGGCGGGCTCGCCGCGCTGTCCCTGGACGCGATGGCCTCGGTCGCCTACGGGCCCGAGGCCATCGTGATCGTGCTGGCCGTCGCGGGCGGGGCGGGGCTGGGCTTCACCCTGCCGGTCACGCTCGCGATCGCGGCCCTCCTCGGCGTGCTGACGCTGTCCTACCGTCAGGTGATCGCCGCGTTCCCGGACGGTGGCGGCGCCTATGGGGTCAGCCGGGCCTATCTCGGGCGACGGGCCTCGCTGGTGGCCGCGGCGTCCCTGATCGTGGACTACGTGCTCAACGTCGCGGTGTCCGTGGCGGCGGGGGTCGCCGCGCTGACGTCGGCGTTCCCCGGCCTGCTGCCGTATACGCTGTGGTTGTGCCTCGGCGTCCTGGCACTGGTCACCGCGGTGAATCTGCGCGGCATCGCCGAAAGTGCCCGGGTGTTCGTCGTGCCCACCGTGATCTACGTGGTCGCGATCCTGACCGTGATCGTCGCCGGTCTCTTCCGGTCCGGCCCGGCCGCGGAGATCGCCGCACCGGACCACGCACAGAACCTGCAGATGGTCGGGATTCTGTTGCTGCTCAAGGCTTTCGCGAACGGTTGCGCCGCGCTCACCGGAGTCGAGGCGATCGCCAACGCCGTACCGTCGTTCCGCAAGCCGCGGATACGGCGGGCGCAGCACGCGGAAATCGCGCTGGGTGGCCTGCTCGGCGTGATGCTCATCGGGATCGCCGTGCTGATCGGGAAGTTCGGCATCCATCCGGTGGACGGCGTCACGGTGCTCTCGCAGGTGACCACCGCGGCGCTGGGCGACGGCTTCGGTTTCTACCTGGTGCAGTTCTCGACCGTGGTGCTGCTCGCCTTGGCCGCGAACACCTCCTTCGGCGGTCTGCCGGTACTGGCTCAGCTGCTGGCGAGACACCACAAGCTGCCGCACGTGTTCGCCCTGCGCGACGAACGCCAGGTGTATCGCCACGGGGTCGGTTTCCTCGCCATCACCGCCGCACTCCTGCTCGTCATCACCGACGGTGAGATGAACACCCTGGTCCCGCTGTTCGCGATCGGGGTGTTCATCGGATTCACGCTCTCCCAGGTCGGGATGGTCCGGCACTGGCGCCGTCTCCGCCCGGCCGGCTGGCGCGGCAAGGCCACGCTCAACGGTTTCGGCGCGCTGCTCACCGGAGCCGCGGCGATCGTGGTGACGACGACGAAATTCGGCGAGGGCGGCTGGCTGATCGTCGTCGCGCTTCCGTTGCTGGTGGCGGCCATGGAGTGGGTCGAGCGCAGCTACCGCCGGATCGGTGATCGGCTCGAACTCGGCGTCACCCCGGCTCCCCCACGGCCGAACCGCTCACTCGTGATCGTCCCCGTCCACGCCGTCTCCCGCCTGACCCGTGACGCCCTCGCCGCCGCGCTGTCACTCGGCGACCATGTGCAGGCGGTCCACGTCACCCACCCCGACGACGGGCACGCGGCACAGGACTTCTTGACGGCCTGGGAAAAATGGCATCCCGAGGTGGCACTGGTCCAGCTCCACGACGAACGCCGCCGCCTCGGTGAGCCCCTGGTGGAACATCTCCGGACCGTCGGCGGACGGCACGTCTTCGTGCTGATCGCCGAAGTCGAACCCGAGCATCGGTGGCAGCGGATCCTGCAGAACCAGCGCGGCGGCGTGCTCGCCCGCGCACTGCGCCGCCGCTCGGACGCCGTCGTCTGCCGGATGCGCTTCCGGGTGGGTGCCCGGTGACCGGCCCGGGATCCCGCGGAAGGAATCCGTAAAACCGGATCAGCCGAGCTTGCTCCCCGGCCGCGGGCACGTTTGGCTTGCGGCATGGGCAGGGGTGACGTTCGCGGGCACGCGTGGGGCGTGCGCCACGACGACCGTCCACCTCATCCGGGGCCGGCCGGCGATACCCCCGATTCCGGCGATTCCCCGGCCGGCCGTCGACCTTCCGGCCCCGGCGCGATCGAACGCGCCATGAATCCTCTGTGGATGGACCCATGAACGACAGCCCCACAGTCCTGCTCACCGGCGCATCGGACGGCATCGGTTTCGAGACCGCCCGTCTTCTCATCGCTCAAGGGTGCACGGTGATCGCCCACGCGCGTACCCGCGAGGAAAGCGACGAAGCGTGCGACCGGCTGGTGAAATCCGGCGTCGACACCCGGAAACTCCGGCCCGCCGTCGCCGACTTCACCGACCTGCGCCAGGTGATCGACCTCGCTGTCTCCGTCGCCGAGACCTGTCCCCGTCTCGACGTTCTGGTCAACAACGCCGGAATCACCGGCGAGCACGGGCGTGTGCTCACCAAGGACGGCCACGAACAGACCGTCCAGGTCAACTATCTCGCCCCGTACCTGCTGACCCGGCTGCTCGAAGACACGCTCGACCGCTCCACGGTGAGCCGCGTCGTGAACGTGTCTTCCTCGTTGCACCGCGGCGGGCGGATCAACTGGAACGACATCAACTGGAAGCGCCGCTACAACCGAGGCGCGGCGTACGCGCAGTCCAAACTCGCCCTCACCATGATGACCGCCGCACTGACCGGATTCCGGCCGAAGGTCAGGGAAGCCGTCAGCGTGCACCCGGGCATCATCGCCACCAGGATGCTGCCGGGCTACAGCCATCGGGGCCGCCCGGTGATCGAAGGAGCCGAACCGGTGGCCCGGCTGGCCGATCCGTCGGCCAAGGTCCTCAACGGCGGCTACTACGACGGCAGGCTACCCGCGAGGGCCGCGGCCGCCGCCGTCGATCCCGGCGACGTGAGGAAGCTGTGGTCCCTCAGCGAACGCCTGACGCTCTTCGACAAGCGGAAGGCCTGACGCCACGACGGACGCCCGGGCACCTCGGTCCCCGGGCGGATCGTCTTACCGCCCCGCCGCGCCGGGCTGCCCGCCGATCGACTCCTGATAGCGGTCCGCGTAGGTGGGGGTGTCCTTGATCAGGTCGTCGCAGAAGGCGGCGACATCGTCGCCGATGACTTCCCGCACTCCCTTACCCGACGCGGCACCTTCCTCGAAGAAGTCCACGATCCCGGAGAGCAAGGGCCCGTCGGCCAGGTCGACCGGTCCCACCTTGAAAAGGTATTTCCGCATCTCCTGGTAGACGATCCGATAGTCCGGCGGAAGCGCCTTGACCCGCGCCAGGTGCGCACGCCACTGCTTCTTGCCCTCGATGATGTCCTGGATGCCCACGTCAGCCTCCCAGCTGCTTCAGTTTCCTGGCGACGTTCCTGTTCAGCTGCTCGCGCCAGCGGTCGCGATAGCCGTGGCGCCGCTCCCCGCCGGCCAGCGCGGCGCAGAAGCCCTCGATGTCGTCACCCAGCACCTCGTGCACGTTCTGCCCGTCCGCGGCCGTTTCCTCGAGCAGGCCCAGGGCGCCGTCGAGAATCGGCGTCAGATTTCTTCCGGTGAAGTCCGAGTAGAGGGAGAGATGCCCGGTGATCTGTCCCCACGCCGCCCGATAGTCCGCGGGCAAGGCTTCGGCCCGGACTTCGAAGGCCTTCCATTCCCTGGTGAGATCGCCGCCCGTGATGGTGTCCCAGAACTTCATTTCCCGCCCTCCTTGAGCTTGTCGATCCGCGATGTGACGAACTCCCACTTCGCCCAGAACGTCGCGAGTTCCGCGCGCCCGGCGTCGTTGAGCGCGTAGAACTTGCGCGGGGGCCCCTGCTCCGACGGCCGTTTCGTCACCTGGACCAGCCCGTTCTTCTCCAGCCGCAGCAGGATGGTGTACACCGTCCCCTCGACCACTTCCGCGAAGCCGAGCTCGTTCAACCGACGCGTGATGGCATACCCGTAGGTCTCCTCGCCGCCGACGATCTCCAGCACGCAACCCTCGAGCGTGCCCTTCAGCATCTCGGTCAGACCGTCCATCGTGACCCTCTTCGCATCCTGGTACTCAGTGGCACTGACTACCAGTACAAAGTATCACAAAGTACTGGAGTCTCGCCGGAAGGCCGCCCGATAGTCGCCGGGTCGCCGTCCCGTGTGCTTCGCGAAAAGGGCGGCGAACGTGCCCGGGTCCCGATAGCCGACCGCGGCGCAGATTCCGGCGACCGTCCGGTCCGTCGTTTCGAGGAGATGGCGGGCACGCCGGACGCGTGAGGAATGCAGGTATTCGAGGGGCGTCTGCCCGGCCTCCTCCGCGAAGCGCCGCAGCAACGTCCGGGTGCTGACATTGAACCGTCCGGCCAAGGCGGTGAGGTCGTAGCGGACGGCGAGGTTCTG
The DNA here is from genome assembly GCF_019330265.1 of Amycolatopsis sp. TNS106. Taxonomy (NCBI): domain Bacteria; kingdom Bacillati; phylum Actinomycetota; class Actinomycetes; order Pseudonocardiales; family Pseudonocardiaceae; genus Amycolatopsis; species Amycolatopsis sp. TNS106. The sequence continues at coordinate 3,024,440 of NZ_CP024972.1, forward strand.
GTCCAGCCATCGCATGACCCGGCGGGAAAACGCGTTGCCCGGACGCGGCAGGAGCCGCGTGTCGACATAAGGCGTCTGTGACGACCGCGCGTCGTCGACCAGCGCCACCCGCGCCGTCGTCCGTGCCACATCGGCGCCGCTGTGCTCGCGGATCAGTTCGAGGGCGAAGTCGTACATGGCACTGAACGCCGCCGTCGTCGTGACTCCCCGGTCGGTGACGACCAGACGCTCGGGCCGGACTTCGGCTTCGGGGCAGCGCCGAGCCAGTTCGTCCGCGAAGAGCCATGAGGTGGTGGCGCGGCGACGGTCGAGCAGCCCGGCCGCGGCCAGCAGGAACGCGCCGACGCAGAGCGAGACCACGACGTCGCCCGCGGCGGCATGCGACCGGATCGCTTCGATCTCCGGTGCGAGGTTCGCGATCTTCCCGTCGATGTCCTGCCCCGGTGTGAGCTCGAATCCCGGCACGACGAGGACGTCGACTTCACGCAGTGGCGCGACGGTCACCACGACCCCGCCCGACGCCGCGACCCGGCGGCGAGGGGAAACGACGGAAACCTCGTATCCGGCACGGCCCGGACCCGCGACGTGCGTGGCCATCGTGAGGAGATCCGGGACACCGAACACCTCGGACGCGAAACAGCCCGGGTAGGCCAGGACCCCCACTCGCAGCATGTGGCGAGATTACCCCGCTATCCGGCGATCTGGCCTGTCCCCGCGAAGGCCGCGCCGGGCGAGGCTTTCGCCATGCACGGACACCTGGACGATCCCCTGACCGACTTCTCGCACCGGCTCGTGGAGGTGGACGGCGTGCCGAAGACGGTGCACGTCGCGGGATCCGGGCCCGGCGTGGTGCTGATGCCGGAGATGCCCGGGATCAGTCCTGACGTCCTTCGGTTCGCGCGGTGGGTGCGAGACGCCGGCTTCACCGTCTACGTCCCTTCGCTCTTCGGGCGCGACGGCGCGTATCCGACCGCGGAGACTGGGGAGGAAGTGGTCCGCCGCGCGTGTGTCAGCGCCGAATTCCGGGCGTTCGCCGGCGGCGGGACCAGCCCCGTCACGCGATGGCTGCGGGGGCTCGCGCGCATCGCCCACGCCGAATGCGGTGGGCCCGGGGTCGGCGCGATCGGCCTGTGCTTCACCGGCAACTTCGCCCTCACCATGGCGCTCGAACCCGCCGTCATCGCCCCCGTGGTCAACCACCCCTCGCTCCCGCTGGACGACCCGGGCGCGCTCGAACTCGCCGAGGAGGACGCGACCGCGGTCCGGGACCGGATCGCGCGCGACGGCCTCAAGGTGCTCGCCTACCGCTTCGACGGCGACCGCTGGTGCACCGGACAGCGGTTCGCCGCCTACCGGGCCCTCCTCGGCGACGCCTTCGACGGACGGGTCCTGCCGGACAGTGCCGCGAACACCGACCCGCCCCCGTTCTTCCGCGACCTGGTCGGCACGCCGCACAGCGTCGTCACCGCCCACTTCGTCGACTCCGCCGGGCATCCCACGCTGCGCGCCAGGGACGAGATCCTCGCCTTCCTCGCCGATCGGCTGGCGACACGGTAGAACGGGGTGGCGTCAAGATCGCCCGGGAGGAGAACGTCATGTCCGAGCCGCGCCGAGCACACGTCTCCGACCACGGCGCGATCGTCGACCGCGTCCAGCGGTGGTGGGGCGACTCGCGCACCCCCGCCCAGGCCCGCGAACTCTCCCTGCTGCTCCCCAAGCTGTTCCTGCAGTTCTTCTCCGGCACGAGCCTGGTCGTCGAGGACGGAACCGGCATCAGGGCGTTCCTCGTCGGCTTCCACTCTCCCGACGACGATGTCCAGGCGTACATCCACTTCGTGGGCGTGGACCCGGAACTGCGCGGGCAGGGGACGGCCCGCCGCCTGTACACGGCCTTCTTCCAGCACGCCGCCGAGGCGGGCCGCACGGAAGTCCGCGCGATCACCTCGCCGGGGAACGCCGGATCCATCGCGTTTCATCGCGCCATGGGGTTCACCCTCGAACCCGGGGATCGGGAGGTGGACGGGCTCCCCGTGCACGGCGACTACGACGGGCCCGGCCAGGACAGGGTCTGCTTCGTCCGGAAGATCGCCTAGGCGGTGTCCTGTAAGGCTTTTCGATGGGCTTCGTGATCCAGGTGGTTCCTGGCGGTGCGGAGACCGCGAACATGACTTGCGGGACAGCGCCTAGCCGTAGATCGAGGCCGCCCATTCCGGGTGGTCGATGAACGGGTTGCGGTTGTGCTGGAACTGGTCGTGGATGATCTGGTTGCGACGCTGTTCGGTGGCGTCGGGCGGGTCCTGGGTGTGCCAGCTCAGCAGGACCGAGATCCGGCCGATATGGGGTTTCGACCCGTTGTCGACGGCGTCGTTGGGTTCGAGGTCGGGGAAACCGTCGGTTCCGTCGTACCGGACGCCCATGTACAGGATCATGCGGGCCACGTCGCCCTTGACCGCGTCGCGCGGCTCGAACGAGTCGTCGTCGGTCAGGCTCCCGGGTGCTTCCTCGACCGGAGAACCGCCGGCGTCGAAGTCCTTGTTCCCGCGTGTGCTGTTGACCGACGCGTCCTCCGCCCGCAGATGGTGCAGGTCGGTGCCGGGTCCGACCGCCGTGCCGAAGTCGCCGTGCGACTTGGCCCAGACGTGCTCCCGGTTCCAGTCGTCGACTCCCCCGCCGTTGGCCGTCTTCGCCTGCGAGCGGCCGCTGTAGAGCAATACGACGTTCGCCTTGTCGGCCGGATCCTCGTCGGTGGCCTTGATCCCGTCCCATACCTGCTCGTACGTCAGTTTGGTGCCGGTACTGATGATCTTGTGCAACGCCGCCTTGAGCTCGGGCCCGGTTTTGCCCAGCGCGTCCTGGTAGTAGTCGTCACCGGACGGACCCGCGAGAGTCGGCGACGCGAAGGCGATCCCCGCCGTGACGCCGAGCGCGAGTACGACAGAGATTCGGCGGGCTGGCCGCATGAACGGTTCCTCTCCCCAGAGGCGCCGGCCCGGATCGTCCTCGGTTCGTCTGCCACGACCCCGGCAACGCACAAGTCGTATGGTTGGAAAAATACTTTCATGTATGTCAAGGGGGCGTCAGGTGCGACAATCGTCGTCCCGACCCACTGGAGGGCCCCGTGGCCGAGTTGAGCGAGCAGATCCGCGACTGGGTCGCGGCACCGAGGTTCTGGCACCTGGCCACGGTGAACCAGGACGGTTCTCCCCAGGTGTCCCCCATGTGGATCGACGTCGAAGGCGATCACATCGTGTTCAACACCGCCGTCGGCCGGGTGAAGGAGGAGAACCTGCGCCGCGAGCCTCGGGTGTCGTTGTCCTGTCTGGACACGGAGAATCCCTACGACCGGGTCGTCATCCACGGCCGGGTCGTCGAGTTCGTCGAAGGCGACGAGGCGGACCGGTGCATGGACCGGCTGGCGAAGAAGTACGTCGGAACCGACCGTTTCGAATGGCGGATTCCGGGAGAACGCCGGGTCAAGGTCCTCGTCGAGCCGACCCGCTCCAGCCATGTCGTCGGCGTCGAGCCGTTCCGGCGCGGACATCAGCCGTAGGACGCACCCGATTCTGTCCATTTCGGACACACGGTCGAACGAACGAGCCTCCGGCCGGACCGATATCGCTTCGAGACCCGAACGGCGCAACCGAGGGAACGGCTCACTACGTCCACGTCACATGAGATGGATCGTGGCGTGCCTCCTACTGGTCGTGGCGGGATGTGGTGCCGGTGCGAGCAAAGGGCAGGTGGAACTCGAGACCTTCACGCCACTCGGCTCGGCCCCCGGACTGGCGGGCTTGGGACCCGCGGAGCTGGGGACAGCCGGCTCGCAGGAACTCCAGCGAGCCCTGGAAAGCGCCAAGATCCCGAACCTGGACGAAGTCCGTGCCGCCCTGTCGTCCGCGCCGCCGGCCGACCGCCGCGGTTTCGCCTTCGTCGAGCCCGGTTGTGCCGAGGACGGCGCGGAACTGACCATCGAAGGCGATACGGTGAACGTGAATCTCACCGGCGGGGAGAACGTCAACTGCGCTACGGCGAACTACTTTCTCGCCGTCTTCACCGTCGACCGTGACTCGATCCCAGCGGCGCCGAAGCTGCGCCGCTAGCCCATGTCCTGCGATTCTGTTCGACGGGCTTCGTGATCCTGGCGGCGCTGGGCGCGCGTTTCGTGGCCAGCCGCCGGATCGCGGTGCCGATCGCCGCGACCGTCGCCAACCCGGCCGCGAGCATGCAGCTCGGCCTGCCGAACGACAGCACTGCCGCGCGCAGCTTCGGCGAGGGTGCGAACGGCCCGCTGGCGATCGTCGTCGACCTGAACGGCAGCACCGATCGGCAGACAGCGCTCCAGCAGGCGGCCACGGCGGGCGATTCGGCCTCGTACCAGTCTCGCCCGGACGCGAATAAACCGGACGGAGCCTGATTGTTTTAGCGTAGTCGCCATTTGCGTTCAAATCACCCGTCAGTGGTAAACGCGCCAATTAGCGGTTACCGAAAATTACGAACACTTGTTCGGTGAATTGCGGTATTATTGAGGCGTGTCCGAGACCTTCCTTCCCGAGTTGCCGCAGGAGTTGTGGCGCGCCGGCAAGCTGGAGCTTGCCCATGGCGTGCAACAGTCTCTGCGGGTGATTCGCATGGCCACCGCCGGGTTGGGGCGGTACCTGGCGGAGATCGAGTCGCGGGGCGTCAAAGACTTGTACGGCTATGGCCGCACGGCCAGCTGGTTCGCTGATATCGCGGGACTGTCGGTCGGTGAAGCGGGGGCGGTGGTGAAGCGGGCCATCGCGCTGAACCCGACCCGCGCTTTGGATGGCACTGAGGTTCCTGCCGCGCTGCCCGCCACGGCCGCTGTCGCGGCGGAGGGGTTGGTCGGGGATGAGCGGATCGATCAGATCCTGGAGATCGTGAAGAGACTCCCGGCCGAGATCTCCGCTGAGGACCGTGCCAATGCCGAGAAGGTTCTCGCCGGTCTTGCCCCGAGTGCGGGTCCTCGGCAGCTGGCCAGGGCCGAGGCGAACCTGCTGGGCTTGCTCGACCCCGACGGCAAGGAGCCCAAGGATCCGGAGCCGAAGGAGCCGCGCCGGGAGATCACGCTGGAGCGCCGCAAGGACGGTTTCTGGAAACTCACCGGCCTGCTCGATGACGAGACCGGTGCCCGCACCGCCGCCGCCCTCGAGGCCTACGCGCAACCCCGCCCCGTCGACGAATTCGGGCAAGCGGATCTGCGGATGAAATGCGAACGGATGGGTGATGCCTGGGTCGATATTCTCGATCTGGCGATCGCCTGCCCCGACCAGCCTGGCACCAGCGGCTACCGCACCCTCGTCCATGTCACCATCGGACTCGACGAACTCAAATCCGGCCTCGGGACCGCCTGCCTGGACTTCGTCGGCACGATGACCGCTCGCGAAGCCCGGCTGGCCGCCTGCGACTGCCTGATGCTGCCCGTTGTACTGAGCGCCGCGGGTGAACCTCTCGATGTGGGGCGGCTGCGGCGTTTTGTCACACCGGGCCAGCGGCGGGCGTTGAACATCCGCGACGGCGGCTGCGCCTTCCCCGGATGTCACCGGAAACCCAAGAACTGCCACGCCCACCACATCGTGCACTGGGCAGACGACGGACCGACCGACCTCCGGAATCTCGTGCTGCTCTGCGGATTCCATCATCGGTTGATTCATCACGGTGACTGGGAAGTCCGCATGGCGGCCGACGGACTACCGGAGTTCATCCCGCCGCAATACCGAGATCCGCTTCGAAGACCCCGGCGCAACACCCTCCACCACGTCTGAACTCGAGGAGCCCGCCAGCCACCCGGCGACGGGCACCTCGTCATGCCCACAGTCCGGCGGCGAGCTGAACACCAAGCTCCCGTGAAGCTCGATCCACGCCCTCTCAGTGCCGCGTCAAGCAACGTCGGGCAGCTAATCCGGCCGACGGTTCTGGGAGTTGACAGCGAAGGAGCGGATCGCGGAACCGGCGCGCGCCGAACCCGAACGGATGCTGGAGGACCGGTTCGCGAAGTTCGCGGCGGACGGCAAGCTCCGGCTGACCGACCCCACGGCGCGCCATGCAGCACTTCGGCGCCTATGGCTGACCTCCCGTCCCCGGTGCGAGCCACGGGCAGGTGCCCTCCGCCTTGCGACAATCCCCTGCCGCCGGATCCGTACCGTGCCGGGTGAATCGCCCGTATGGCACTCGGTGTCCGTTACGGCTGGACCAGCGCGATGTTACGGACGTAACATGCCGATGTGATAGATGAATCGAGCGAAGCGGGCTGGCTGGTGATCAGCGTGTCCACCGCCGGCGCCCCGGACTCGCTGCGAGTCCAGGTCTGGCGCAAACTCCGTTCCCTCGGCGCGCTCTACCTGCAGCAATCGGTATGCCTGCTTCCCGCGCGAGCGGAGGTGACGCGGGAGGTCCGCCGCCTCGTCGACCGGGTCCGCCATCAAGGCGGGACGGCGCGCGTGCTGCCGATGGCGTTCACCGACCCGGCCGAGGAGCAGTCGGTGATCGCCGAACTGAACGAGGCCCGCGACGCCGAGTACGCCGAAGTCCTTGAGCGACTTCCCGAACTGCGGCGGGAACTCGCGGACGAACAGGCCCGCGGCAACGCCACCTACGCGGAAGTCGAAGAATCCGAAGCCGACTTGAACCGCTTCCGCGGCTGGCTGGGCAAGATCACCGCACGCGACTATTTCGCCGCGCCAGGCGGCCAAGTGGCCCGCGACGCCGTCGAGCAGGCAGCGGGCGAGTTTGCCGCCTTCGAGGATGCGGCGCTGCGTGCCGAAGCCCCCGCATCCGGGCCGCGATGACCGGGTCGTTCTGGTGGGATCTGCTGCTCGGCCTCGGCGGCGCGCTGCTCGTGGCCTGGCTCGCGCTCGTCGCGGCGCTCGTCCTCGCCCGGCCGCGTGGCGGCCTGCTCCGCGAGGCGCTGCGGCTGCTGCCCGACGTGCTGCGGCTGATCCGCCGCCTGGCCGCGGACAGGACGCTGCCGCGTGGCGTCCGGATCAGGCTCACGCTGCTGCTGGCCTACCTTGCCTTGCCTCTCGACCTCGTCCCCGATTTCATCCCTGTTCTGGGTTATGCCGACGACGCCATCATCGTCACCGTCGTCCTGCGTGGTGTCGTCCGCCGCGCCGGGCTCGACGCCGTCCGCGCGCACTGGCCTGGCACCGAAGACGGATTCCACGCCCTCGCCCGCCTGACCGGTCTCCCCACGGCCATGGGCTGAGCGCGCGAAAGCCACTTTCAGGACATCAGACGTCCCGAAAGTGGCTTTCCCGACGTGCCTGGCCGCCCTGCCGTGACCGGCTCGATGACCACGAAGTTGTGCGCGTTTCTCGCAGACGCGTAACAACTTTCGGCCTTCTCGCGGCATACCGGAGAGCCGTCTTGTTCAGGCCGGTCCCCGCGCGGAGGAGTTCGTGTGCTGAGTTCCCGTCGTTTCCCGTTCCCCCGAAGATCACGACGCGCGCTGGCGGTGGGCGTGGTCGGCCCGCTGGCCGGCGCGCTCGCGGTCGGTCTCGTCACCGTCGCGCCCGCCGAAGCCGCGGTACCCGCCGGCTTCACCGACACGGTGGCGATCGGCGGGCTCAGCTCGCCGACCGCCACCGCGTTCGCGCCGGACGGGCGCGTGTTCGTCGCCGAAAAGAGCGGTCTGGTCAAGGTCTTCGACTCGCTCGCCGACCCGACGGCGACGGTGTTCGCTGACCTTCGCACCCAGACGCAGGACTTCTGGGATCGCGGCCTGCTCGGGCTGGCCGTCGACCCCGCTTTTCCCGCCAGGCCGTACGTCTACGTCTCGTACACCCTCGACGCGGAGCCCGGCGGGACCGCGCCGCGGTGGGGCGACACCTGCCCGACCCCGCCCGGCGCCACGGACAAGGGATGCGTCGTGACCGGCCGGGTCTCCCAGCTGACGATGGGTGCGGCCGGCACGGCCGTCAGCGAAAAACCCCTGGTCACGGGGTGGTGTCAGCAGTACCCCAGCCACTCGGTCGGTGCGCTCGCCTTCGGTCCGGACGGTGCCCTGTACGCGGGCGGCGGTGACGGCGCCAGCTTCACTTTCGCCGACTACGGCCAGACCGGGAACCCGTGCGCCGACCCGCCCTCGCCCGCCGGCACGAACCTCGCGCCGCCGACCGCCGAGGGCGGCGCGCTGCGTTCACAGTCGCCGCGGCGTCCTGCCGGGCAGCCGGTCCTGCTCAACGGAACGGTGCTGCGCATCGACCCGGACACCGGTGAAGGCGTCCCCGGCAACCCCTTCGCGAACAGCGCCGACGCCAACGCCCGGCGCGTGATCGCCTACGGCGCCAGGAACCAGTTCCGCTTCGGCTTCCGGCCGGGTACCGGCGAGCTCTGGGCCGGTGACGTCGGCTGGGACACCTGGGAGGAGATCAACCGCGTCGCCGACGTCGGTGACGGCGTGGCGGAGAACTTCGGCTGGCCCTGTTTCGAAGGCAACGCCAGGCAGGCAGGCTACGACGGCGCGAACCTCGACCGCTGCGAGTCCCTGTACTCCTCTGGCGGGCACTCCGCCCCGTACTACGCCTACAACCACCGTGCCAAGGTGGTGGCGAGCGACCCCTGCCCCACCGGCGGCTCGTCGATCAGCGGCATCGCGTTCGAATCCGGCAGCAACTATCCCGCCGAGTACTCCGGCGCGTTGTTCTTCTCCGACTCGTCCCGGGGCTGCATCTGGGCCATGCAGGCCGTCGGCGGCCAGCCGAGCCCGAGCCGTCTCGTACCGTTCGTGACCGGCGCCAACGTCCCGGTGCAGGTGCTCACCGGACCGGGCGGCGACCTGTTCTACGTCGCGCTGGGCAGCGGCGAACTCCGTCGCGTGAGCCATCCCGGCGGCACCAACCGGCCGCCGTCCGCCGTGGCGACGGCGAATCCGACGAGCGGGCCCGCACCGCTGACCGTGCGATTCGACGGCACGTCGTCCACCGACCCGGACGCCGGGGACACCCTGTCGTACGCCTGGGACCTCGACGCCGACGGCGCGTATGACGACTCATCGGCCTCCGCCCCCACCTGGACCTACACCGCGGCGGCCGCGGTCGACGCCGGATTGCGGGTCACGGACTCCCACGGCGCGAGCGCGACCACGACCGTGCGGGTGACCGTCGGCAACCCGGAGGGCCTCGACCCGGTGCCGGTCATCGACGGCCCGGCAGGCACGCTGACCTGGTCCGTCGGTCAGAACGTGTCCTTCTCCGGCCGCGCCGTCGACGCCCAGGACGGACAGCTCCCGGCGTCGGCGCTCTCGTGGCGGCTCGCGATCCGGCACTGCGCGACCAACGGCACCTGCCATACGCACAACGTCCAGGACTTCCCCGGCGTCGCGGCGGGCTCGTTCGTCGCACCGGACCACGACTACCCGTCGTACCTGCAACTGACCCTCACCGCGACCGACTCGACCGGCCGGACCGGCAGCAAGACGGTCGACCTCCAGCCGAAGACGGTGTCGCTGAACTTCACCTCCAGTCCCAGTCAGGCGATGCTCACCGTCGGCGGCACGCAGCAGCGCACGCCGTTCTCCCGGACGGTGATCGCGGGCTCCACCAATTCGATCAGCGCGGACAGCCCGCAGAACCTGCCACCGCTCAACCTGAAGTACGCCTACACCGGCTGGGCACACGGCGGCGCGCGGACGCAGAACATCATCGCGCCGGGTACGTCCACGACCTACCAGGCGAAGTACCGGCTCTGCTGGCTGTTGAACCCCTGCTGAGATCCACGGCGGGTTCGCGTGCCGTCCATCCGGTCACGCGAACCCGCCAAAGCACGGCTTTCCTTGCCGCGGAACACCTTCCACGACAATCGTAAGATCCTCGAAAGGGTCGGAACCCACCTCGGAAACGCCTCGTCGGATCGCCGATCCAGATCCGCACGAAAGGTGAATCCGATGACCTGTCCAGGCCTGCCCGACCAGCAGAACCCCCGCCCCTCGACCGTCAAGCCCGGTGTGGCCATCGGGATCCTGGTCGCGGTGATCGTGCTGGTCGCCTTCTGCATCACCGGGTTCGCCGCGCCCGGTTTCCTGCTCCGCAACGGGCACGGGATCTCGCTGCCCGTCCCGCTGAGCACCCCGACGACCACCTCTTCACCCACGAGCACCACGGAAAGCCCGACCAGCACCAGGGTCAGCCGTCCGAGGATCACGATCACCAGGCGTCCGGCTCGACCGCCCGAAAAGGGTATTCAGGTGGTCGCGGACTTTCTCGCCAAGATCGCCGGGAGCGACAAGCCGTCGGCGATCGCGCTCGCCTGCGAGGCGCAGAAGAGGTTCATGGACGACAAGATCGATTCCCTGCTCCCGCTCGGTTCACGCGTTCAAGTAACGACCACCAGCGGGACTGCCAAGTTCGTCCTGGCCGACGTCGCCGGAGTCGTCAAAGGACGGTCCGCCAGGGGCACCGTGATCGCGGATCGCACCGAGGACGGCGGATTCTGCATCACGACGTTCAGCATCCGCGACGCGAGATGAACAGGGCCTCAGTCGAGACAGAACTCGTTGCCCTCGATGTCCTGCATCACGATGCACGACTCGTTCTCCTCGTCGGCGAGCATGACCCGCTCGCAGACCGCGCCGAGCGCCTCCAGGCGGGTGCGTTCGGCCTGGAGGGCGGCGAGACGTTCTTCGCCGACGAGCCCGGTGCCCGCCCGCACGCAGAGATGCACCCGGTTCTTCACGACCTTGCCTTCGGGGACACGCTGGAAGTACAGCCGCGGGCCCACGCCGGTGGGGTCACTGCAGGCGAAACCGGCGTCCCGCTTCTCGGGCGGCAGCGTACGGTTGTAGTCGTCCCAGGTGTCGAACCCCTCCGGGGGCGAAGGCACGACGTAGCCGAGGATCTCGCACCAGAACCGGGCGAGGCGCTCGGGTTTCGCGCAGTCGAACGTGACCTGGACCTGTTTCACCGACACCATCAGACCACCCTAATCGCTGTCGAACGGATCAAACCCGCGGCGCGCAGATCGGCCCAGACCTGCGCGGGCACCTCCGCGGCGAAGGATTCCAAGTTGCTTCGCGCCTCTTCGGCGGACCGCATCCCGACCGCGATACCGGCGACGGCCGGGTGCTGCAACGGGAAGGCCATGGCGGCCTGCGGAAGCGTCACGCCGTGTGCTTCACACACGTCGGCGATCCGGTTCGCCCGCTCCACGACCTCCGGTGCGGCGGTCTCGTAGTCGAAGTGTGCTCCCGCGACAGGCCTCGGCACGGCGAGCAGCCCGGAGTTGAAGATCGACGCCGCGATCACCGAGACCCCGCGTTCCTCGCACGCGGGCAGGAAGGTGTCGAGCGCGCTGTGATCGAGCAGCGTGTGGCGGCCGGACTGCATGATCACGTCGACATCGGTCTCCTCGACCAAAGTGGTCAGCAGGGCGGTGTCGTACATGCCGGCGCCGATCGCGCCGACGATCCCTTCCGACCGCAGCTCAGAGAGGGCCGGGTAGCCGTCGCGCAGCGCGTCGTCGAAGTACTCCTCGGCGTCGTGCAGGTACAGCACGTCGATCCGGTCGAGGCCCATCCGCTCCAGGGAATCTTCGACGCTGCGCCGGATCCCGTCTCGTGTGAAGTCGCGTACCCGGCGGTGCGTCGCGGGGACGTGGAAGCCCGCCGGATCCCTTCGCCCGGCCGGATCCTGGGGAACCAGCAGGCGGCCGACCTTCGTCGACAGGACGAAGGAAGCTCGCGGCCGCGAGCGCAGGAACTCGCCGATGCGGCGTTCGGAATGCCCGATCCCGTAATGCGGTGACGTGTCGTAGTAGCGGATCCCGCCGTCCCAAGCCGCGGCCAGCGCCCCCGCCGCGGTCTCGTCGTCCAGTGGCGCGAACAATCCGCCGAGCGGCCCGCCGCCGAATCCCAGCCGTGTCACCTCGACAGCGGTGCGCCCGAGCCGACTCGTCTCCATCTCCGCCCTCCTCGATCAGATCGGCGACCACGGTGCCACATCCGGGCGATCCGGTCCCGCGATTTATGCGCCGCCGACGAGCCACTCCGCGCACGGCACGACTTCGAAGCCCCGGCTCGGGAACACCTTGTCGACGAAGAAGCCGTGCATCTCCGGATCTCCGTCGGCACAACCGTCGCGCAGCACGGTCACGTGATAACCGCGGTCCGCCGCGTCGTAGGCCGTCGCGGCCACCATGGCGCTGGTCGCGACCCCGGCGATCGCGACCGTGTCGACGCCGCGGGCGCGGAGCACCAGGTCGAGGTCGGTACCGGCGAACGCGCTGGCACGGCGTTTCAGCACGACCACGTCCTCGTCGGCGACCGGGAGATCGATCTCCGTCCCGGCCGAACCCTCGTGGAAGGTGTCCCCCGCCTCGTGGAACGTCTTGAACAGCGCGTTCCCGGGCGGCAGGTCGGCCCCGTTGCCGCGGAGTGCGAAGTGGACGAACACGACGAGCGCGCCGGCCGCACGCGCACGCGGCAGCAGGCTCTTGATCGGCGGCAGGACTGTTCCGGTGAACGGGTAATTGCCCGTGATACCTCGCTGGAGGTCACCGATGATCAGCGCGGTGGTCATGACCGGAAGCTACCTGATCGCCCGTATACAACCGGCCGCGCTTCTGGCTAGCCTCCGGCGGGTGAGGATCAAGAGTGTGCTGCTCGCCGTCCTGATGACCGCCGGAATCGTGATTCCCCCGCCCGCCGTCGCCGGGGCGGACCCGGCGGAGTGGGTGGCGCCGCTGAGCACGCGCGGCCGCTACCTCGTCGACGCGGCGGGCGACCGGTTCAAGCTGAAGGCCGCCAACTGGCACGGCGCGAGCGGTACGTGGACCGGCTCGGGCGATGTGAACGATCCGGCCGCGCACCACGCCGGCGAGATCGCCTACCAGACACCGCTCGGGTTGGACCGGGCCTCGATCGACACGATCATCGACGGGCTGGCGGAGCTGGGCCTGAACAGTGTCCGGCTGCCCTTCTCCAACGCGATGATCCACGACACCAGACCGGTCCCGGACCTCCCGGCGAACCCGGGGCTGCGCGGCCTCACCCCGTTGCAGGTCTACGACCGCGTCGTCGCGCGGCTGACCGCGCGCGGCTTCGCGGTGATCCTCAACAACCACACCACGACCTCCCGCTGGTGCTGCGGTCTCGACGGCAACGAGCGCTGGAACACCGCGCAGACCGAGCAGCGGTGGCAGGAGGACTGGCTGTTCATGGCCCGCCGGTACGCCGCGAACAAACGGGTCGCGGGCGCCGATCTGTACAACGAGGTCCGCCGCAACGTCTTCGACGATCCCAACTGGGGCTGGGGAAACGGCACGGACTGGCAGCGCGCGAGCCAGCGGGTGGCCGACCGCATCCTGACCGAGGCCAATCCCGACCTGTTGCTCATCGTCGAGGGCATCAACTGGACCGGCCTGCCCGTGGACGGCCTTCCGCACGGCAGGCCCACGCTGGAGCCTGCCCGCACGCTGTCGCATACGCTCGTGGATTCCGGGAAACTGGTCTACGCCGCGCATTTCTACGGGTACACCGGTCCGAACCATTCCGGGGCGACCGGCACCGGCGAGACTCACGACCCGCGCTACCGCGACCTGTCGCCGCAAGAACTCCGTGATGTCCTTTACCGGCAAGCGTTCTTCGTTTCGGCGGAGACCGGCAAGCACTACACGGCGCCGCTCTGGATCAGCGAGTTCGGCGAAGGGCGTCACACCACCGACGCGGCGAGCCGAGCCTGGTTCGAGAATTTCGTCTCCTACCTCGCGGAGACCGACACCGACTTCGCCTACTGGCCCGCGGTCGGGTTCCACGAAGGCAGCACGGGCAACGGCTGGTCCTTGCTCTCGTGGGACGCGGCGGGCCGGCGCGTCGACGTGCTCGACGGCACGGACTGGCGTGGCCCCGCGTGGCGGCGGCTGGTGAGTGCCCCATCCCGCTCCGGACGGATCCCCGAAGCCGAGCGCTGGTCGATGCTGAACCTCGACTACGCGGATTTCCAGGCCTCACGCAAGGTTCGCGCGATGGCGGACTGGAATCCGGGCGCGCGCAAGGGAGCCTGCCCCGACGGGCAGCGGCTCACCGGTCTTTCCCATACCGGGAACCGGGGGCTGTGCACCGGCAGGCTCGCCGTGCCGGCGGGCTACGTCGTGGTCCGCGGAGAGACCTATGTGGACACCGACTGGGCGTCCGGCTACACCAAGGTGCAATGCCCGCCCGAGCACGCCGCGGTCGGCTACAGCGTCACCGGCGCGGCGTTCTCCGCGCTCCTGTGCGGAAAATCCGCCACTCCGCTCGGCAGGGCCGGACGGACGGTCTGGTTCGACCGCGGCGACAACCGGCCTTCCGGGAATCCCGGCGGTGATTACGCGTCGGGCCACTACAAGGGCCAGTGCGCTCCGGGCGAATATGTCGCCGGTGTCGCGTACACCGGGCGCGTCGGCTCGAATCGCACTCCTGACGCGCTGCTGTGCCGCGCCTGAGCGCGTTCAGGCGACGAAGACGCAGAACGGATGCCCCGCCGGATCCGCGTAGACGCGCAAGGGTTCGTCCGGGTCCTCGCTGCGGTCGTACCTGAGGCGCCCGCCGAGTTCGAGGACGCGGGCATGCTGCGCCTCGAGATCCTCGACCGAGTCCACGGTCAGGTCCAGGTGCAGTTGCTGGGGCACCGGTTCGGCGTCCGGCCAGCTCGCTTCTTCCAGCCGGTCGACCTGCTGGAACGCGAGTTGCGCCCCGCCGTCCGGGTTCCGCAGGACCAGCCAGTCCTTGTCCTCGGTGCCGGGCGGGGGCGCTTCGTCCCCCGGCCGGTAATCCCAGACCAGCAGCCGCCGGTAGAACTCCGCCAAGGTGCGGACGTCGGTGCCGTCCAGCACCACCTGACGAAATCTCGGGCCCGTTTTCCGCTCAACCATGCCGTTCATCTCCGTCGCGCCGATCGAGTGCCGCGAGGACCTTCTCGCACCAACGAATATTCTCCTGTTCGAACGCGATCCCGCGAGCGAGGGTCAGATACGGCCCGACCCGGGGCGCGGTGGCGAGGAAATCCGCTTCGGCGGACTCGCCGAGCAGACGCTCACGAAGGCGCTCGAACTGCTTGAGTTTCGTCTCGGCTATGGCCATCCTGTCCGCGACCGCGCGCCGGACCTCCTTGTCGTCGCCTGCCTCGATGGCTTGGACCTGGACCAGCAGCTCGTCACGGATCGCGGTCGGCTTCGGCGCCCGGGTGGTGAATTCGGCGAGTTCGGCCGCACCCGCGTCGGTCAGGGAGAAGAGCCGCTTGGTGGGACGCCGCCGCTGTTCGACGACTCGCGCCGCCACCAGGCCCTGCGACTCCATTTTGTCCAGTTCGCGGTAGAGCTGCTGCGGTGTCGCGGTCCAGAAGTTGGCGACCGACGCGTTGAAGCTCTTCGCCAGGTCGTAGCCCGAGGACTCACCGTCCAGGAGCGTCGCGAGGATCGCGTTCCGCAGCGCCATGGGGGCGATGATAGTGCCGCGCGGATTAGTCGCAAAGTTGACTAGACACTTTGTTGGACAGTGACGCGGTGATCACCTACGCTCGGCGCATCTACTCAACAAGTTGACTATGAGGAGATCGCCATGCCCACGTTCCGTGAAGCGGTCGAAGCGAAGGACGCCGCCGCGATCGAGGCGTTGCTCGCCGACGACGTGGTCTTCACCAGCCCGGTCGCGTTCAAGCCCTACCAGGGGAAGGCGATCACCGCGGCGATCCTGCGCGGCGTGCTGCGCGTGTTCGAGGACTTCCGCTACGTCCGCGAGATCCACGACGGCGCGCACCACGTGTACGAGTTCGAAGCGACCGTCGACGGGCTGGAGATCAACGGCTGCGACCTCCTGACCTTCGGCGCCGACGGCAAGATCACCGACTTCAAGGTGATGGTCCGGCCGTTGCGGGCGGCGGAAGCGCTCGCGGCGCGGATGGGCGCCCAGTTCGAGGCCATCAAGGCGGACGCGCTCGGCTGAGACTCCGGCCTGGCCCGGAACACGGACTTCCGTAGCGACAACCGGCGCGTGTCACGCCTGCCGTCGCACCATCTCGGCGATCCAGGCGGGCGCGAACGGCGACGTGCAGTTCGGCGGGGTCGGATAGTCCTTGAGCACTTCGAGGCGCTCCCCGATGTCGATCGCCCGGGCACGGTGCTCCGCGTGGTCGATCCCGATCTGCGCCAGGCAGTGGTTCATCGCCCACTGCAGGCGGTCCGGCGCGGTCTTCAGCTCCGCTTCGATGACGTCGAGCAGCCGGGTGAGGTCGAGGCCCTCGGGCCGCTTCGCCACGCGTTCGGTGGTCAGGGCCCAGCCGGCGCTCGCGACCACGGGGTCCGGATCGGCGAACCACGCCAGGCGCAGCTCTTCGGCGTGCGGGTTCTTCTTGACGACGTAGTTCACGAGCCAGTCGTGCACCTTTGGGGTGCGCGCCTCGCGCACCATGCGGTCCAGCTCGTCGCGGTCGAACGCCTTCGGACGGCAGATCAGGAGCGCGAGCAGTTTCGCCGCCGTGTCGTCCGTTTCCCACAGCTCGCGCGCGAGTTCCTGCTGGGTCTTCAGCCGCTTCGCGATCGCACGAAGCTTGCCGAGGTTCACCCCGTGGTCGTCGCCGTGTTTCTCGTTCACCTGCCGCGCGCGCGGGTCTTCGAGCGCGGCCAGTTCGGCCAGCACCTCGGCCGTCGTCGTCCCGGTCACCTGGTCAGCCTACGAGGCGCTCCGGGCGGAGAGCCGTCCACCCGGAGCGCCGTTTCGACGTCAGCCGCGTCGCGCCAGGTCGTCGGCGTGCTCACGCAGGAGCGCGGCGACCCGCGGCCAGCCGACGTTGATCCGCCGGGCCCAGCCGCGATGCCGCTGCGCGAGCTCACCCGAGTCGCCGTCCTGGACGGTCAGACCGGTGGCGAAGCCTTCCCGGAGATATCCGCCGTCGGCGACGTCCAGGACGTCCCGGACCGGCTCCGGCGGCCATCCGCCGTCGGGGACGGGGGAACCGCTCGCCAGCAGGGTGCCGATCGTCCGGTCGCCGAACTCGGCCCGGCCGCGGTCGGCGAACTCCGTGCGGGCGCGCGAAACCCAGGCCTTGAGCGCGGCACCGTCGAGACCGGACTCGGTGGCGCCCGGCATGGTGCGTGTCTCGAAGATCGTCAGCCACGCGTCGACCAGTTCCACGCTCGGCGCGCCGTCGTCCGCGGGCTGGATCCGGGTGCAGAGATCGACGAACGCGCCCGGGTCCTCGGCGAGGATCCGCTGGAGGCTCCGCGGTTTCCGGTGGTGTTTGAGCGCCGCGTGGAACCGCAGTTCCAGCCGCGCGACCGCGACGTCCGAACCGCCTGCCTCGGCCAGGTGGTCCAGTAGCGGCCCCACGTTCGCGACGGCCTTGCGGTCGGGTGCCTCGACTCCGTCGGCGGACGCCTGGAGCAGCACGTCCTCGACCAGGGACACGGGCAAGGACGGCGGTTCGGCCGCGCGCACGGCCAGTGCGAGTGCCTTGACCGCGGCCCACGGCCGTCGCCGCGCGAGTTGGGTGACGAAGAACGATTCCCGTCCTTCGGGGAGCGGCCACGGGCCGACATGCGTCCAGTAGCCCTCGAGGACCGCGTCGTCGGCGGCTTCGAAGAGCGACGGCGCGTGGTCCACCGGGACGGCAAGGAGGTAGTCGACCAGCCGGTCTTGTTCCTTGAGCTGTGTCGCGACCCCGTGCCGCCATTCTTCGCCCTGTGAGCGCGCCATCTCGCCCGCCCAGCCCGCCGCCCAGTCCTCGCGCCCGAGTTCCGCGAGCGCGTCTTCCTGGAGGTCGTCCCCGGCGACCTGGGCCGCGACCACTCCGACCAGCCTGGGCAGAGCGCTCTCGGCGGCGAGGGCACTCAACCCGGCGGCACCGTGTTCGCGAAGGACACCACTGACCGCGTCGCGGCGAAGGCGCTCGATCTCGGCGTCACGCGCGTCCGGATCGAGGGACTCACCACCGTCCAGGTACGGAGTCCGGCCGAACAACAGGCCGTGCCGCCCCGGGTTGACCGAGGGCTCGACCATCTCGGCGCACGATTCCAGCCACTGCAGCAATTCCTCCGGCAGCGTCCAGCCGGCGCCGTGGTGATGACGATGCTCGGCGATCACTCCGGTGAGCAGGCCCCAGAGGCGAAGACGTTCGTCCGCCGAGAGCCGTTCGGCGTCCAGCCTCGTGAAGCCGTCCACGACGCGATCCCACTGCGCGGTGTTCAGCTCGGGCAGCCGCTCGAAGAACTCGCACCACCGGTGAGGCCGTTCCGCCAGGGCCGACAGCGCCGAGGCGACCAGCTCGTCTTCGAATTCCGGCCCGTCGGCGACGGCGACCGGCGGCATCGGGACCGTCCATTCGAGACGGACCTGGGGCCGCTTCGGACTGGCGAGAAGGTGTCCGCGCGGACCGCGCAGGAGGGCGAGGGCCAGCCGCCAGCCCGCTTCCGGCGACCGACGGCCGATCGCCTTGACCAACTCGGTCCGTTGCCCGGCGGGCAGGTCGAGATACGGGTACCACGGCTGCACCAGGGTGATCAGGGATTCTAGCGGCTGGTCCCCCGTCTCCCGGCCGGGCCGCGTCAGCTCGGCCAGCAGCGAGACCACCATCGGCAACGCGTCGTCGGACCAGCTGACGGTTTCCAGCGCCGCGACCAGGCCGTCGGAAGTACCGCTCAGCGGTGACGGGTCGCTGGTCAGCGCGTGATCGACGGCGCCGAGGAATTCGTGAGGAGCGGCTTCCGCGAGCAAGGGCAGCACGTCCGCGAGCGACCGCCAGAGCACACCGTCCGCGTCGTCGTTGGCTTGACCGAGCACTTCGCGGACGAAGCGGGTGGCGTGGTCGGCGCACGCGACCCCGCCCGACAGCGTCGTGTTCCCTTCGGAGGCCAGGAGCGCCGCGCTCCGCGCCAGCCCGTGGCGCAGTTCCGCCGACCACTTCCGCCCAGGCTCCCGTTCCGTGAGCACCTTGACGGCTTCCTCGTTCCAGCGCCGCAGATCCTGCGCGCCGAGCCTGCCGTGGAGGAGCGCCCAGGCATCGTGCGGATCCGCCAGCCGCACCGTGTCGCCCGACCGGGCGAGCAGGGGGTCGTCGCCTGCCTCGGACCTGGCGAAGAAGCGCGTGAGCTCGTCGATCTCCCGGCCGGCGATCGCGGCGATCTCGTCCAGATCGTGCCGCGATCCCGCCGACCACCGGCCGATCAGCAGGAGCGGTGCGGCGAGATCGCGCTCCAGCGGGTTCACCCACTTCGGGAGGTCATCGGCGACGGCCAGTTTCCGGCGCAGGGCACCGAGACTCAGCCGTGCGGTGTCCGCGTAGGCCGCCGCGTCGGCGGGCGGGACGCCGGCCGCGGCGAACTTCTCGGCCGCCTCGTCACGCGGAATCCCGGGCAGCTCCAGGAGATCGGCACCGTCCCGGTCCGGCGTCCTCCGCACCACGACGACATGCCCGCCACCGGTGTCGTCCCCCACCTCGACACCGTCCACCACCGCGAGGAACGGTCCCTCCAGATCGCGGCAATGACGCCAGCCCTGCTCACTGGACACGCGGACCGCGCGGAGACCCGGCCGCTGGGCCGCCACCGCGGTCGCGACGAACGCCGCGGCCTCGGTCCGGCTGACGGCGTGGACGGGCAGGACCGACGGCGCGGCGTCCAGCCAAGCGCAGAGCCGGTCCGTTTCGCGGGCCCGGCCGAGCACCGGGAGTGCCTCCGGCAGCACGGGACGCGTCTCGTTCCGCCAGGATTCGAGCCACTCCCCCAGGTCTTCGAGGCCCTGCACGACACCGATGCCCAGTTCCGGGGCGATCCGGATCAGTTCGATGACCAGCCCCGCGATGTCCTGTCCCGCCGTGCGTCCGCCGAGCCGCCGGTACCGCAGGCGGGCGAAGCCGGCGATTTCGGACGGCAGTTCGCTTTCATCGGGCATGACGGCGTCGTCGACGAGGACCGGGACGATCTTCTTCCCGAGCCGCAGTGCTTCGGCGATCTCCTCCTGGACCCCGTCGTCCAGCCCCTCGGCGCCGATCGGCACCACCAGGACGGACGCGGGGCCGCCGGACCGGACGACCCGGTCCCTTCCGAACACGTGACCGAGACTCCGGCCGAGACCGTCACCTTCCCGGGCGGTGATGAAGATTCCTGCCATGATGCGAAATCCTTTCCAGCGAGCACAGTTGCTGAGGTGTACGGGCCGTGGTTTCACTCGGCTTCGCGGCGGGCGCGGGCGAGCACCTCCTCGACGCTGAGCGGACTGGCCGGATGGTGGGTGAGGCACAGCGGAGTGGTCACCCGCTGGAAGCCGAACGCCTCCCCCGACACGTAGAACTGGGCGCGTTCCAGTCGCGAGATGTCGTCGACGGGGCTGCCCTTGGCCCTGGCGAGTTCGTTGGCGGCGGCGATCTGGGCCGGGCTGTTGAGCCTGCCGAAGAACTGCGTCATCGCGTTGCCGACGACCTGGTTGTGCAGTCCCTTGGGCGCCTGGGTGGCGAACAGCAGTCCCAGACCGTACTTCCGGGCCTGCGAGGCGAGCACGATGGTGCTGCGGGTGCTCGCGGTGAGCGTCCCCGACGCGGCGAGCATCTGCGCCTCGTCCATGACGAAGAGCGCGCCGAGTGGCCGGTCTCCCGCCGGATTCCGTTTGGCCCAGGCGAAAAGTTCCATCTGGAGCTGGTTGACGAAGTTCTGCCGCTGTTTCTCCGAGGGCAGCCCGACGAAACTGATGACCGAAACCCTCGCTCGCTTGCCTTCCCCGGGAGCGAGCAGGAGCGCCGGGTCGACGGGCTCGCCACCGCCCGCCAGCAGGGGGTCGTTGACCATGGAGGCCTTCAGCAGTTCGGCCAGCTCGGCCGCCCGCTTCCGCCCGTCGTTCAAGGTGCTCACCCCGTCGGGCAGGTCTTCGAGCACCTCGATGAGTTCGGGCAGGCTCCGTGACCCGGTCCGGGCGTGGTGCACGACGGCTTGCCGCAGCACCGCGAGCCCGACGGTGGTCTTCGCCGTGCCGCCGGTCAGCTTCACCTGGGGAGCGAGCGTCGCCACCGCGACCTCGACGGCCGCGTTGAACTCGTCCTCGTCGTCGAGGACACCGGCGAAATCGGGCAACGGCTGGAACGCGAGCGGCCGCCCGCCCGCCCGTCCCGGCGTCCACACGACGACGTCGGTCTCGGCCAGGTACCGCTTGGCGAGCTCGGCGTCGTCCGCTCCCCACGCCTCGGGTGGCTCCGGCCAGGCGTCCCCGAGCCGGGCGAGGTCGTTGTTGGGATCCAGCACGATCGCCGAAACGCCCTGCAGCGCGCATTCCTCCACGATCCGCCGCAGCAGCACCGTCTTCCCGGAACCCGAACCCGCGAACACCGCGGCGTGCTTGCGCAAGGCCGCCAGTTCGATCCTGACCGGTTTCCCGCTGCCGCTCACGGCGCCCAGGGTGATCTCCCCCTCGGCGGCCGGGGCGTGCGCCTCACCGGATCCGGGTGCGGATCGGGGCAGGGGCTCGGGCAGGACTTCCGCCAGGAGTTCCGACCGCCCGGCGGGACGCCGGTCGACGAGCCACTCGTGGAGTTCCCGGCTGCCCTCGGCGAACATCTTGTCCAGCGCCCAGAACGTACGGATGTCCGCATCGGACAGTTCGCGGGCCCGGCCACCGTCCTTCTTGAACGCCTCGAGTTCCGCTTGGGTCTTGACCCCTCGCGACCAAGCCAGATTGCGGATCACGACCAGGTGCCGGTTCTCCGCTCCCTTCCGCACGCCGGCCGCCGAACGCGCCTTGCGGAAGCGGTGCAGCACGGCGATGGGATGTGACGCCGCGATGGCGCGGAACGCCCAGTGCTCCTCCAGATCGGAGGCCTCGTCCACCGTGCGGGTGAGCCAGGCGTGCAGTTCGTTCCGGTCGCTCTTGGCCCCGTAAACCCATTCCAGGTTGTCGTCGCCGACCTCCGTGATCCATCCCCGGAGTGCCGCGGCCAGCAGGCGGGGCATCACCTTGTCCTCGACCTTCGGATCCAGCAGCGCCGACGGGTCGGCCTCCGAGCGAAGCTCCTCGAACCGTTTGTCCAGTTCCACGAACCGGTCGGCGGCCATCGCCGGACGCGGCGGCGTGGCCGACCGCCCGCCGCCCTCGTCGAACGTGGTCAGCTCGGTGATCCGGCCGGCCCGGACGCAGGCGTCGATATGCGCGCCGATCCGCTTCAGCACGTCTCGCGGGGACATCTCTTCCCATTCCCCGTCGAACGCGGACGGCGACACCGGCCAGGTGGGGTGCGGCGGCACGAAGTTCATCGCCTCGTAAGCGACACCGAGACGCTTCTCCACCAAGGCCCTGCCGACTTCGGCATCCCTCACCCTGCCGAGGATCAGGGCTTCCCGGAAGCGGTCCGGAACGGTGTCGGTGGCCTTCTCCTTGAGCAGTTCCCACGTACCGGGGAGGCAGGCGAGCACCGTCATGGTCCGTTTCGTCGCCTCCCGCAACCCCATCAGCCCGTCCGCGATCTGCGCGACGAGCAGGTCCTGTTCGTCGCTGTCCCGCACTTTCTGGAAGCTCACCGCGGACCGAGCCACCAGGGTGTCGAGCTGGTCGACGGCGATCACGATCGGGCCGGTGAGCGCGAGCAACCGCGTGATGTTCCTGACCTGGGTCTTCGCGGACTTCGGATCCGAGCGGATCCCCCATTTGCGGCGGTCGCCGGATTTCGACTCCGGGAACACGCCGAGGTAGTCGTCCCCGACGTAGTTCTTGCTCGGATCCTCGCTCGCGTAGAGCACCAGCGCCCGCGCCGTGTCGGCGCATTCCCTGGCGACGTCCCGATCGAAGGCGCGCAGGCCCTCGACGAACGTGTCGACGTCACCCCTCGACAGACCACGGCCGTCCAGGATCTTCTTGGTGACGTTCGCGTCGATGCTCGCGCGCAGACAGACTCGGCGGAGAAAGCTGGTGAGCTGCGGTACGCCGGAGCCGTCGAGCCGCGAAAGGCCCCGGCGCATCGCCTCCGCGGTGTTCTCCCAGAACGCGTCGCCCGCCGTGAGGTCGTTGAGGAAGAAGTAACCGCGGGCGCCATGGGCCTGCTTGCGGACCAGACCGAGCAGGTGGGTCTTGCCCACGCCCTTCTTCCCTTGGAGGACCAGCCCGATCGGGCTCGGGCCGTCGCTGGCGACGGCCTCCTTGATCCCCGCGCTGACCTGCGTCAGGACGCCGGTGTGCAGGCCGTCGACGTGATACGGCGAATCACGCCACACGTGATCGGGTGTGTCGGCCCAGTCGAAGCGCAGCGCCGCGAGCGCACTCAGCTCGTCCATCACGGCGCCTCGATCGAGATCAGATGGTTGTCCTCACCGCCGACGCGGACCGCCGCCGCGTGGTCGGCGGCGGTGAGCGCCTTGCGATTCGATTCCGGCACGAGGTCCGCCTGGCCCGACCGGCTGAGTTCCTTCAGCACCGAGTCGACGTCCACAGTGGACGCTTCGCCGAGCATCGGCCGCAGCTCCACCAGCGCGACCCAGTCCCGGGGCGAACGGGCGAGTTTGCGATAGGCGATCCGGATCCGGCTCTCGATCTCCTCGGCCGTCAGGTCGACCTCGGGCATGAAGAGGTCGGCGAGCCGGAGCTTCTCCCGCCGGAGGTGCCTGCCGAGCCCGCCGAGCACGACGTACAGGGCGCTGCCCAGGCTGGTCCGGGGCAACGGCGGCTCTCCCTGGCTCAATTCCTCCTCGCACCAGGCCCAGCCGCGCTCGGTCAGCTCGTGGAAATAGGGACGGCCACGCTGTTCGCTGACCACCAGGTCGAGACCGTTGAGCTGACGGCGTTCCTTCCCGTCGAGGGCGAAGCCCACGATCTCGCGCAGCTCGGGGTTCGACACCTCGCGCGCGACCACCATCAGCACGAGCATCGCCGCGATCTGCTTCTGTCCCAATCGATCCGTCATCCGTGATCCTTCCGTACCTGGTTGCTATTGGTCGAGGAATCCGCTGAATCCTTGGCGCGTCACCCTGGCCTCCGACGTCCGCATGGCCCACTCGATCGCCATACGGGTGTCGGGCGGCGCGAGCACCCGGCGTTCCGGATTCGTTTCGGTGGTCCGGGTCCGGGTCACCGACATGAGTTCCTGGGCGAGGTCCTGTACCCGCTCCCGGTCCCCCGCGCCGATCGCGATCTGCAGCTCGGCGACGATCTCGTCCACCAGGCCCCACATCAGCGGACGCAGCCTGGCGTGCGAGGCCTGCCGGAGCACGCCCGCGACGTCGAGCTCGCCAGGGTCGACGAGTGCCGTCGTTCCCGTGAGCTGGTCCACCAGGCTCCTGGCGATCTCCATCGGCCCGCGGGACGGGCCGAACTGGAGATGCCGCAGATTGCCGACGTAACCCGGCAGGGTGTTCGGTTTGGTCTCCTCGGTGAGCACCGGGACGACGCGGCGATCCTGGCCGAGTGTCCGGTGCAGGAACAGTTCGACCTCGGCCGACTGCCACCGGCTCACCTCCCGGTCGACGATCAGGCACAGATGTTTCGCGTCGTCCTCGGTCTTTTCGAGCATCGACCGTTCACCGGAGAACGACAGCACCGGCCGGATGCCGAGCTCCACCAGGTACTTCATGAGTTCCTCGGCGAGTCGCATGGTCGGCCTGGTCGTGCTGACCCGGACGTCGTGGGCGAAGGTGCGCTTCTCCGCGCGGACCCCGGCGACATAGGCGTCCCGGTTCTCCGCGAGCAGATCCGTCCGGTCGAAGTCGTGCGCGACGACCGCGGCGACCGTTTCCAGCGCGAAACTGATCTGGTCGGCGGTCGGGCTGAGCTCCGTCATCACCGGGAGCTGCTCACCGAAGGTCCAGAAGGAGACATACGGCAAGGTCAGATGCCGGGACATCACGTCGGGAGAGACGTCGCGGTCGAGCCAGCTGCGGAACAGGTCCTTGGTCTCTTCGAGACAGATGCGGCGCCACTCCTCCGAGCGGGCGTACTCCTCGCGGGCGTCGAATCTGGACAGCACCGGGAGGACGGTCAGCTGCGGCCGGTCGTAGGGCATGCGGTCGCGGGCGGCGTTGGCCCGGTCGGCGATCTCGACCGCGCCCTTCATGCTCTGCACGTTCGCCGTGAAGAGGACGACGAGCCGGTCCGGAAGATGGGCGGTGCAGATGCCGCCGATATCGGAGATCCCCGTGCGGCTGTCGATGAGGACGTAGTCGTAGGCGGCCGTCCACTGTTCCCGGCACAGTTCGAGGTAGTCACCGAAACCCTGTTCGTACAAGGCTTCCCAGTCGAGATCCTGCACCCGCCGGACGTAGGCGTCGTCCGCCCGGCCGGCGGTGATGACGTCGAGCTTCACCTTCCCGGTCAGCCGCGTCGTATGCGCGCCGGGACGGAGCCTGCCTTCGCGGAAGTCGTCGATCAGGTCCACGACGCCGCCCGACGGGGGCGCGCTCATCATCGGCCGGAAGTAGGTGTCCAGACCGGGCGCTTCGAGGTCCCAGTCCAGGCACAACACCCGATTTCCCCAGCGCGCCAGGAGAACGGCGATGTTGGCCAGGGTGAAGCTCCGCCCGACACCGCCTTTGTAGGAGTAGAAGGTGACCACGGTTCCCGGCATGGGTCAGAACCTCGGCAGCTTCGACGGCCTGGGCGGGTCGGGTGGTGGCGGCGTTTCGACCGGCCACTCGGGAGACCACGGTGGCGCCTGCTCGATGACCTCCACCAGGTCCTCCACCATCAGCGCCAGCTCACGATCGAAGTCGAGGTACTCGGGGGTGTTCTGGTACTGCGGATGCGGCTTGTTCCAGTCACGGAAACTGTGCATACGACGTTCGTGCGCGTAGCCGGGAAAGTTCTCCGAGTCACTGAAGATGACCGGATAGATCAGCCTTCCGGGCTTCGCCGAGCCGCCACCGGCGACGATTTCCTCGCGTTTCGCCATCGTGTGCCATTCAGCGAGGCACCACTCGTCGTGAAAGTACTTCGGGGAGCAGACCGGGATCAGGATCCGGGCGCGCTGTAACGCGTCACGAACCACTTGCGGCCACTTTCCTCCGACCGGGACGCCGTCCTCGAGAAATATCTTGACGTCATAGTCGACATTGTCGTCCAGAAGTCTCTGCAACCGAGGATGGAAGTGATTCCGTACCCAGTCCGGGGCGTCACCACCGCTGCGGCGATAGCTGATGAACACGTCGTACTCGTACACGAGCGCCATCGCCCCTTCGCACCCCGATCCATTTGACAGCCCCGATCGTAGGGGTCCACGACGCCTTCGAAAAAGGTACAAAAACACGACAAAAACTGGACACGACAGCGCGCGCGACCCCTCGACGACAGAAAGATGACAAGCGGGCGACAATGGGTGCGCCACGACCTTGGGATCGCCGAGAATGCGACGCACCCGGCGGGCCGGGTTCCCTTCGTCCGACAGGAGTTCCGATGGCCGACAACGAGCCGCCGCACGTGTTCGTCACTTACGCACATGATTCACCGGAGCACAAAGAGCGGGTCCGCCTCTTCGCGGAATTCCTGCACGGCCGGATCGGTCTCGAAGTACATCTTGATCAATGGGACGACGGCGAACGCCGCGACTGGTCGTTGTGGGCGTTGGACCACCTCGACACGGCGGATTTCGTGGTCGTCATCGCTTCGCCGGAGTACAAGCGCCGTGCCGAAGGAAGAGCGGCGTTCGACGAAGGCCGCGGCTCCCAGTTCGAGGCGGCGCGGATCCGCGACCGGATGACCAGGAATCTCGGCGGCGAGATCAAACGGATCCTCCCGGTCGTGTTCGCCGGGCAGTCCGTCGACGACATCCCGAACTTCCTCAACCCGCACTCCACCACGAGGTACCCGATCGAGGTGTTCACCGAGGAGGGTGTGGAGGATCTGCTGACCGCGATCACCGGCAGGGCCCGGCACCAGCGGCCCGAACGCGGCCGATGGCGTGGCGGCGCGACGAGCGGGGCCGGACCGGGCCGGACGTCGCTGGCGACCGGCTTGGAATGGCGCGCGTGCAGCAGCGGCATCCGCACCGAGGGCGCGCGGATCAACGACGTGCAGTACTCGGACAGCATCGTCCTGCGCGCGGCCGAGCGGCCCGCCTTCGTCGAAGTGAGCCTGGGAATGGCCTACCGGAGGCTGACCGCGGTGGCCGGTGTCCTCGACGACGCGGCCGAGCCCTTCCAGGTCGGGCACTTCCGCGTACTCCTCGACGGGAGACCTTCACCCGAAGTCAAGGTGGCGCTGGGGAAACCGGCGCGGATCGATCTCGACGTCACCGGTGTCCTGACGGTCCGGCTGGAATTCCACCGTCCGGGTACGACGGAGAGCAAGTGGCTCCCGGAACTGGCGTGGGGCGACCCCGCCGTGGAGTAGCCGGTGAGGACGGCTCGCCGGCAGCGTGTCGCGAAAGCCACTTTCAGGACGTCAGACGTCGCGAAAGTGGCTTTCGCGCCACACACGGGGCCGCCCCGCCTCTCAAGAGAAGTCCTCCTCCTTCACCAGTTCGCGAAGCTTCACCAACGCCCGGTGCTGTTTGACCCGCACGTTCCCCGGAGTCAGCCCGAGCGCGGCGGCGGTCTCGGTGGCGGACAGGCCGACGACGATCCGCAGGGTGAGCACCTCCTGCTGCAGCTTCGGGAGCAGGGCGACGAACCTCCCCAGCCGGGTGCCGAGGTCGACGGCGAGCACGTGGCTTTCCGGCTCGCCGCGGACCGATCCGGCCTCCGGCAGTTCGGGCACAGGGTCGGATCGGTCGCGGGACACCACGCGGAAGGCGTCGGCCACCTTGTTGGCCGCGATCGCCCGTACGAGGTAGACGAAGGAGCCGCCTCGGTCTTCGTACGCCGGCAGCAGTTTGAAGACCGCGAGGCAGACTTCCTGTGCGACGTCGTCGGCCGACAGATAGGAGAGGTCGCGGCCGCCCATCCGCGCGCGGCAATAGCGCACCAGCATCGGTTTCACGACCGCCAGCAGCGCGTCCACGGCGTCCGGGTCCCCGGTCTTCGCCGCCGCGACGAGCGGATCGAGCGTCTCTTTGGTCAGGCGGCCCGACGGGCGCGGCAGGGTCGCGAGCGCGCGGTAGCCCTGGAGTTCGCCTTCGTGCGGGCGGGTGTCGAGGGTCGGCATCGGTTCAGCCCATCACTTTCGCGGTGGCGTCGAGCCGCCGGACCTGCGCGAGAAAGGCGTTCATCCGCCATCGCAGGCTGTGCGCCTTCGCCGTGTCACCGAAGAGTTTCTTCTTGTGGAGGACCGCCGCCAGCTCACCGACCGTGCGCCCGCCCGCCTCGGAGATCTCGAGGGAGATGCCCTGCCGGACCCCGTCGAACTCCGGTGACCGGGCGATCATCGGATTGCCGTCGTCCGCCACGGACCAACCCCTTCCCGCGATCTTCTTCGTGAAGACCTGGCGCAACTGCTGTCCGCTCAAGGCCGTTTCCACGCGCCGCGGCCGGAACCCGTGTCTCTTCAGGGCGGCGTAACCCAGGTACAGCACGGCGATCACGAGGAGGATCAGGGCGACGGCCGCGCCGTTCCCCTCGGTGGTGGTGTCAGTGGCGATTCCCATGCTCTCTCCCGGGCGTTCACGGTCCGAATGCCCGATAATCGAGGAGCGAGGCGACGACGTTGCGGAACAGAGTTTGTTGTCCTCGTTTTGTCCGTTGCCCGAATTCGCGAAGCGGGCAGATCAAGGACAGTTTTCCCGGCTGCGCGGCCATCGGTAGCGAAAGCGTTCCCCGGATCGATCCCTGCGCTGGCGAACCGGCACGATCACTGGGAGCGAGCGCTGATGATGGATCGTTTCGATGTCTTGTTGTGTTTCACCGCGACGGATCCTGACGAGGTCGCGCGGATGGGCGAGGTCGAAGCGGCCCTTCGCGAAGCCGGGCTCCGCGTGTTCCCGGACTTGGTCGTCGACGGGATGACCCGCGAAATCGCCGACGCGCTCGCGAATTCACGGGTCGTGCTCGTCCATTACTCGCGGGCCCGCCGGGTGCATGTCCTCGATCCGGAGAGCGGCGGCGAGCACGGGGATCCGAGGGATCCGGCGGCTCTCGTCGAACTCGTCCTGCGCAAGATTGCCGGCGCCCGCCGTCCGCGCGGCGCCGGCAACCGGCTGATCGGACGGTACCGGGAACTCTCGGCGATCCATCACGCCCTGCGTGCCCGGCCGGTCCTGATGGTGCGCGGGCTGCCGGGTGTGGGCAAGACCGCGCTGGTCGAACGGTACGCCGACCTCTTCCAGGACGCCTTCGACGGCGGTGTGCTGCGGCTGGGCCCCTTCGGGCATCACGCGCCCGAAGAGGTCTTGTCCCAGTTCCACCTCGCGCTGGCCCGCGCGGCCGGGGACCGGCTGGGCACCGACCTGGCGGGAATGGACTCCGACCGGCTGCGCGCCCACGTCGCCGAGCGGATCGGGGCCGCCGGCCGCCGTGTTCTCGTCCTCGTCGACGACGTACCGGCAGGGCTCCCGCCGGACGTCCTGGACCGGCTGCTGCTTCCCGCACCCGAGGTGTCCACGGTGCTCACCTGCCGGACGGGGCAGTCTCCTCGAGACGTCGAGACGCTGGACCTCACCGGGTTGTCACCGGCCGAAGGTCTCAGGTTGTCCGGCGTGCACCGCGCACCGGCCGACGACGCCGAGCGAAAAGCGGTTCTCCGGCTCGTCGAGCACTGCGACGGGCATCCGATCACGGTGCGCGCCAACGCTTCCCCGGGTGCCGATCGCGCCGCCTCCCGCCCGGACACCGCGCCGCCGGCGATCCGTGTCCTGCTCGCGGGCCGCGGGCCGATCGCCGCCGGGATCGTCCGGCTGGGCGGGCTGCTGGCACCGGTCCCCTTTCCGCTCGGCATCGCCCGTGACGTTCTCGGCGCCGGACCTGGCTTCACGGAAGCCGTCGACGAAGTGCTGGCCTGGGGCCTGGCCTCCCTTGTGGACGGTGGACTGCGACTGCAACCACTCGTGGCGGAGGTCGCCAGAGCCGGGCTCGACCCGGGACCACTGCCGGAGGCCGCGGCGAAATCCTTGCTGCGCCTGCTTTCCGACGACCACGCCGGATACCGGGACTTCCTTCTCCAGCACGCCCGTTCCCTCGCCGAACACACGCCCGCGGCGTATCGGATCCGGCTTCTGCGACCGATCGCGGCCGCGCACGAAAGGCACCTGGACTTCTTCGCGGCGGGCGAGATCCACGCGATGATCCTGGCCACCGAAGGAGCGGCGAGCACGGACTTCGCGACGGCGGCACGGGTGGAGATCGCCTGCGGGCTGTATCCGGAGGCCGCGCGGCACGCCCGGCGCGCGCTGCTGTCGGCGGGCGACGACGACGAGCGGTACGCGGCTGCCTTGGTCGCCGCGCAGGCGTTCGACTGCCAGGGCGACTACGACGCGGGCGAGCGGATGTTCTGGCACAGATCCCTCGTCCGGGGTGAAACCCGGTTGCCCGCAATCGTGGCGAGCGCACAGGCGACGCGCCTCAGGGGCCGCCCCAGGGAGGCCATCATGTCTCTCACCGCGATCCTGCCGGAGCTCCATGCCTTGCCGAACGGGCCACTGCGCGAAGGCCTCCTGCCACCGGCACTGCTGGAATACACGCGCGCCCTGCTGCTCGACGGCCGGCCACGACCGGCGCGCGATGTCGCGGCGCAGGTGATCGCGGCCTTCCACGCCGACGGCCGGACGCGGCACTTCCGGTGCACCGAAGCCGAGTTGCTGTGGGCGGAGGCGACAGTCACCCTCGACTTGCAAGACCTTCACGCCGACCGCGCCGCGCTGCGCGAACTCGCGAACAGGTATGGGCGGCGTTACGGACCAGAGAGCGCGCCGGCCTTGACCGCCACGGCCATGGCCGATCGTGCGCTGCTGATCCCGGGACGGGCGGAGCAGGCTTTACGGGCACTGAGCGCGACAGAGCGGACGGTCGTCCGCGTTCTCGGCGGTGACCACCGGCTGCGCTACCGGATCAGGCACGGCATCGCCCTGGCGCACGGGCAGCTGCGCGAGTTCGGCCGCCAGGCCGAACTCCTCGAGGAGATCCTCCAGCCGCAGATCCGGCTGCTGGGCACGACCCATCCGGAAACCTTGGAGACCAGGCTCGACCTCGGTCTCGCGCTGGCCTTCAGCGGGCGCGGCCGGGACCGGCACGCCACGGAACTGGTCGAAGGCGCCGCGGACGACATAGTCGCGACGCTCGGGAGCGCGACGGATCTGGCCGAGAAGGCGGTCGCGGCGCGACGGGTGCTGCGGCACAAGACCGTCGCGGCGTGGCCTGCCGGGTGGTCGTGATCGTCTGGTGAGGCAGGGTGCCGTGTCGCGAAAGCCACTTTCGGGACATCTGATGTCCTGAAAGTGGCTTTCGCGACACGCACGACAGTGCGGGCCTTCGGAAACCGCATCCAGCGGGATTCATGCCCCGCTCGACGGCCTCCACCGCACCCCATAGGCGAAACCCGGTGTCAGATGCCGGAACTGGACGTGGACCTCGCCGGAAGCGTCCGGCGTCAACGGGAATCCGCGTGCCGCCTCGTCACTCGCGTCGTCCTGGAAGACCCGTTCGAGCTGGACGACCTCCCTCGGGATCGGCAGGGCGAACCGGACGTGCAGATCGAACAGGTCGACCGGATGCCGGGGAACGCAGACGAAATGCGGATGCCGGAATTCCGCCCGGAACCGCAGGGCGATGTCGTGCTTGCTCGCCCGTTTGAGCGGTTTGGGCAGCCGTAACGCCAGCCCGACACGATCGGTGGACTCCATCATCCGACCGGTCAGCCGTCCACCGTGGAAGACGTCCACGCGGAGATCGTCGCTGCCGATGGCTTCGCCCCGGTAGACGGAGTCGGTCAGCGTCAGCGCGAGATCCAGTTCGGAGATGCCGTCGGCGTCCGCGACGATCCGGCGGGATTCCAGGACCTCGGGAATCGGCTGGTCCAGCGCCACCGACACGCGCAGCTCCTCCGTGTGCCACCTCCTGCTGGGCTCGGGCACGTCACCGTCGCCGGATTCGCTTGTGGACGCCACGGCGACCTCGGCGAGCCGGTCGATGCCTTCGTCGATCCGGCGGCGGGCCGTCCGGTCGTCCCGTTGCAGATGCCTGGCCAGCCAGCGCACCCGATCCTGGTAGAAGGGGTGCGCCGCATCCGGGTGCAGCCCGAGCGCGGCCAGCACCGCGGTGCTCAGGTCCTCGGGGAGCGAACGCGCCCACCCGGACAGGCTCTCGCCCAGCGTCCGCCGGATCGCCGCGTTCCCGTCTCCCCCGGAGGCGCCGCAGACCGCGCGCAACGCGGGGCCCGCGCGTTCGGCGAGCTGAGGTGCCGCAATTCCCCTGCCCCGCCGAAGCAGCTTCAATTCGACGGCCAGGTCCGCAGCGCTGACGGTCACCAGTCCTCCCCTAGTGGTTCAAGCACGGTCGTCAATAGTCGTCAGCCCGGCGGCCCGTGTCCAGCCGATCGCGGTCGTGTATCGCCGATCGTTATTTTGGGTTTTCCTTTCCCGCTCATACGGGAAACAGGAAACTCCTTGTCGCCCAAGGACCGGCGACGCATTCTTGGTGAGCCGCCCCAATTAGCGGCGAATAACACTCCAACCAGCGGTTTTCCCGCGTTTTCGAGTGCTGCCCGGACGCGCACACCGAAGGAGTCGAAATGCAGGTCATGTGCTCGTTTTCGCTGCTCTTACGGCTGGCTTTCTGGCTGTGGGTGGTCGCGCTCGTCCTCGGGCTGGCGCTCGGCAGCGCACCGGGAACCGCGCCCGCGAACCCGGTCTCACCCGCGGTCGCCACAGACGGAAAGGAGGTGGACTGACCATGCAGACCCACGCCATCGACCTGATTCTCGCCCTGCTCGGCCTCGTGTTCGGCTGAGAGGACACGGGTGATCGACGACAGGAGATGTCCCTGCGTCCGTCGGCCGGATCCGCGGATCCGGCCGTCGGACGGCGGCCGCTGCCGAAACACCGTCCACACGGCCATACTGATCCTCCGACGAGGGTGGGGGCCGATGAACGAGCGAGCCACATTCGGAGCGGAGCTGAGACGCCGCCGCAAAGCGGCAGGCCTTTCGCTCACCGAACTCGCCGCCCGCACTCACTACAGCAAGGGTTACCTCAGCAAAGTCGAGACCGGGCTTTCCGCGCCGAACGCGGCGCTCGCCGCTTTGTGCGAAACCGAACTCGGCGCCGAAGGAGAACTGAAACCGCTGCTGCCCGGTGAACCCGCGCGGCGCAGGACGCGGCCGGACGTCCGGCCTTCCGGTCTGCCACCGGCGACCTCCTCGTTCACCGGCCGGGCAGGCGAGTTGCGGGCCATCCGCGCGGCGCTCGAAGCCGACGGCGGTGTCTGCGTCGTGTCCGGCATGGGCGGCGTCGGCAAGACGGAACTCGCGGTGCGGTGCGCGCACCGGCTGGAATCCGGATTCGCCGACGGCTGCCTGTTCATCGACCTGCGCGACGAATCCGGCGAGCCCGCCGCGGTGCACGACAGGTTGCTGCGGGTGCTGGGTGTTCCCGCGGATCGTGTCCCCGCCGACCCCGCCGATCGCGCGGCGCTGTACCGGTCCCGTCTCCGCGGCCGCAGCCTGCTGCTGGTATTCGACAACGCGGTCAGCGCGGCCCAGGTACGCCCGCTGCTTCCCGCCGAGCCGAAATGCCGGGTGCTGATCACCAGCAGGTCCAGGCTGAGCGCGCTCGACGACGCCGTGCACGTCTCGCTGGCCATGCTGCCGCTCGACGCGGCGGTCGAGCTTTTCACCACGGTCACCGGGGTTCCCGCCGGAGCGGCCGTCACCCGGGTGGTCCAGCGCTGCGGCCGGCTCCCTCTCGCGATCCGGATCGCCGCGGCGCGGCTGCGCGCGCATCCGGCGTGGGACGTCACCGAACTCGACCGGCGCCTGGCGGACGAAACGACCCGCCTCGGCGAACTGGACGACGGGGAACGCTCGCTCGCCGCCGCGTTCCGGTTGTCCGTCCATCAGCTGAGCGCCGCCGAGTCGAGACTTTTCGGCCTGCTCACCGTCCATCCCGGCACCGACGTCGACATCCATACCGCGAGCGCGCTGAGCTCGCTTTCGTTCCGGGAGACCGACCGTCTGCTGGACCGTTTGCACGATGCGCATCTGCTCACCCAGCCGGAGGCAGGCCGCTACGGATTCCACGATTTGCTACGGGCATTCGCGACCGAATTCGTCTTGACCGACGCAGAGGACGGAATGAAAGCATTCAGCAGACTGGCCGCTTTCGCGGTACGGACCGCCGCTCAGGCCGACAAGGAACTCACGCCGCACCGCTTCGTCCCGGAAATCGACTTCGCCCCGGGGCTTCCGGAGCCGGCCCGGTTGGACGACGGCGAGATGGCGATGGCCTGGTTCCGCGCCGAATGGCCAGGTCTGGTCGCCCTGTGCCGGGCCGCACGGGACCGCGGCGAGCACGAGCGATGCTGGCAGCTCGCCTTCTTCCTGCGTGACTACTTCTTCGTGGCCAAACTCTGGGATCCCTGGCTGGAAACCCATCGATGGGCGCGCGCGTCCGCGGAGGCGATCGGGGACCTGTGGGCGCTGGCCACCACCACGGCCAACCTCGGGGTCGCGCATGTCGATCGCGGCGATCTGGACGAGGCTTCGGCGTGCTACGGCGAAGCGCTCGCGCTGTTCCGGCGGATCGGCGACGGGCACGGGGAAACCACCACGCTCGCGCACAGCGGCTGGGCCGAGCACTACCGGGGCGACCACGAAGGCGCCTTGCGGGATCTCCGGCAGGCGCACGCGTCCTATGTCCGTGACGGCAACCGCCGCAACGCCGCGATCACCGAACGCGGGATCGCCCTGGCGCTGACCGCCCTCGGGCAGGCCGCCGAAGCCGCCGTGCTCGCCACCGGGACGTTGGCCGTCTTCGACGAGCTGCGCCTGGACCTCGACGCCGCGATGGCCCTCAACTGCGTGGGCTGGGCCTGGTACAACGCGGAGCGCCACGACCTCGCCGCCTCGGCCTATCGTGCCGCCGCGGACCGGGCCGAGGCCTGCGGGAGCCGGTATGAGACCGCGCGCGCCTACGTCGGTCTCGGCAACGTCGCGGCCGCCGAAGGCTCCGCGGAGATGGCGGCGGACCTGTGGAATCGAGCCGACGAAATCCATCCCGATCTCGATCAGGTGATGGTCGGCGAAGCCCGGGCACGGAGGGTGTGAGACGGGCCCGGTATCGCTCATCCGGCGTGCCGAACCACAAGGCTGCTACGGTTGACCAGTCGCGGTTCAGACACCAGCCGCCGGATCCCCTCTTTTTCCGGGTCCGGCCTGTCCATTGGGCAGCGGCCGGACCCCGTACCGGCAAGGAGTCAACTTGACCGATTACCGCGCTCCCGCTTCCGATCCGCCTCGGTCGGCCCGGAGATTCGCGTCCTCTCTCGACATTTCGATCACCGCTTCCGCCGGTGACACGGTGGTCGCCGTCGCCGGTGAGATCGACCTCGCCGTCTCGGACGACCTGCGGCGGGCGTTGGACGAGGAGCTCCGATTCAAGCCGTCGGCGCTGATCGCGGATCTGTCCGCGGTGACCTTCTGCGATTCGTCCGGCTTCACCGTGCTGGTCCAGATCCGGGCGAAGGCCGAACAAGCCGGCGTCCCGTTCATCATGGTCACCCAGGAGCGGGCCCTGTTGCGCCCGATGGCGCTGCTCGGCCTCGACGCCGTCTTCATCGTGCACCCGACCCTCGATTCAGCACGGGACATGCTCACTCGCTGACCGGCTGTCATGATGGGCGGTTGTGACGGGTGACAAGGATCCGGGTTTCCGTATCGGCGGACGTCCACTGGCGGAACGGCTGACCGAAGTCCTGCCGTCGCTCGCGAAGACGGTGCTCGCCGAGATCGTCTCCCGGATCCCGGAGTACGGTCTACTGCCCGCCGAGGAACTCAGCGGCGACATCACCCACGTGATCGAGCAGAACCTGCGTTCGTTCATCGACACTCTGCGCACCGGGTCCACACCGACGCGGGAGGAACTCGGCTTTCTCCGCGAGTCGGCGGCCCGGCGCGCGGAGGAGGGCATCCCGCTCGACATCGTGCTCACCGCGTATCACATCGGTATCCAGGTGGTCTGGGCGTCGCTGACGCCGGACGCGCGCCCGGAGGAGGTCTCCGACGTCCTGGCGGTCAACGCGCTGACCCTGCGTTACCTGGAG
This sequence comes from Amycolatopsis sp. TNS106, assembly GCF_019330265.1. Lineage (NCBI taxonomy): Bacteria > Bacillati > Actinomycetota > Actinomycetes > Pseudonocardiales > Pseudonocardiaceae > Amycolatopsis > Amycolatopsis sp. TNS106. Next base: position 3,060,509 of record NZ_CP024972.1, read on the forward strand.
GTGGTCACGCCCGTGGTCGGCGCCGGATACCTCGACGAGCGGCAGACGATGTTCGACGACGAGCGGTCGGCGCGGCACACCGTGCTGTCCGCGCTGCTCGACGGCGAACCCGCGGAGGTCATGGCGGGGCAGGCCGGACTGCGGATGCCGCCGTGCTACCTCGTGCTCGCGGTGTCGGTCGGGGCGCATCCGGACGAGGAGGTCGACGGGGTCGACCCGCTGGTCGCCGGGCGGCGGAAACTCCGGCGGTTGCGGGTCGAACTGGAGCGCCAGATCCGGGGCACCGTCCTGACCTCGCTCACTCCTGAAGGCGGCATCGCCCTGCTGCCGCACGAAACGGTGGCCTGCGACCTGACGGCTCGTGACTGGGCGTGGCTGGGACGCGTCCTCGCCGACGTCGCCCGTACGGCGGGTGCGGACCTCATCGCCGGTGTGGCCGCCGCCGAACCGTCCGCGGTGCCTGCCGCGGCCGGGCTGGCGCAGGACGTGCTCGCGGTCGCCATCGGATCAGGGCGGTCACCCGGGCTGTACCGGCTCGACGACGTCCTGCTCGAATACCAGCTTTCCCGTCCCGGCCCCGCCCTCGACCGGCTGGCCGCCAGGCTGGCGCCCCTCGACGGCAACGAGGAACTCCTGCAGACGCTGGAGACCTTCCTCCGCCGGGGAGGACGACGGCAGACCGCCGCCGCCCTGCACGTCCACCCCAACACGGTCGACTACCGGCTGCGCCGGATCGCCGACCTCACCGGACTGGATCCCACCCGGCTCGAACACGTCGCCCTGGTCAGCGCGGCACTCGCCGCTCGCGCGACCACCCGCCGTGCTTGACCCGCTTGTTACGGGTCACCAATGTGCGCCGACAGGACGTGGAGGTCCTCGCCCTCGCGGAGGTCGAGCAGCCGACGGGCGGAACGGCACTCACCGGGGAAGACGAAGAGGAGCGTGTGCGTTTCCTCGGCGAGCAGCTGCGCTCTTTCCAGCACCCGGATGCCCGTCGTGCCGAAGAACTCGAGTTCGGACAGGTTGACGATCACCTTGGTACCGCTGCCGTGGAGCCGCTGACTCAGCATTTCCCACAGCCTCGGCGCGGGGCCGAGGTCCACCGCACCGTTCGCCTTGACCACGGCCGTATCCCTGGTCGGCCTGCTCACGTGCAGCCGCAGACGGCCGGGGGCTTCGGGTGCCACCTGGTAGGCGCGCTTCTCGTCAAGCGCGCGGGGCGTTGACAAGGAGGTCATGAATGGAAGTACCCCGGCACCGCATCTGATGAAACGGTCGCTTACTCCTTCGCGATCTCCTTGCTCACGCCGCTCGGGCCGTCGTATTCGCGATCGGGAAGGTTCCGCAGCAGGTCGAGCGTCCGGTCGTCGGCGCCGTTGCCCTCGGCGGCCCGGACCAGGTCGTCCCTGCCTGCCGGATAGTCGACGCCCGAAAGGTACTTCTGGATTTCGATCGGGTTCGCGTTGCTCACGGTCTCTCCTCGTTTCCGATGGGCTCTGCCCCCGCCGCGTACCCGGCGAGCAGCCGGGGAAACCGCGCTTGAACATCGCGGAAAGCGGGTATCACCAGCGCGTCGGAGGTGATTTTCCATGTCGGCAGCACAAAGCGGCACCGGGCCGGTCGTGACCGGCTTCGACGGGTCGCCCGAAGCCCGCCGCGCCGTCCGCTGGGCGGTCGCCGAGGCGAAGACCCGCGGCCTCGGCCTGGTCCTCGCGTACTGCACCCATGACCGGCTTCCCCCGCCGGGCTCGGACCCCGTCGCGACCCCGCTGAACGAAGCGGTCCCCCAGGTCGCGGACGACGCGGCGGAAGTGGAACCTTCCCGGCGGCAACTCGCTTCGATGGCCGACGCCCTCAAGCGCTCCGACCCTGATCTCGACGTCCGTACGGTCGTCCGCGGCGGCACGCCGGAGGAGGTCCTGACGTCGGTCGCCGACGAGGTGGACGCGGCGATGATCGTGCTGGGCGAATCCCACACCGGACTGTTCGCCAGGACGGTCCTCGGCTCGACCGAATCCGGTGTGACCAAGACCGCCGGACGTCCCGTCGTGGTCGTACGCGGGGACGAGCCTCCGCCGGGCGCACCGGTGATCCTCGGTACCGACGGCACTGAGCAGAGCGCGCAGGCGGCGGGGTTCGCGTTCGACTTCGCGGCTCGTCACGGGCTCACCGTGCACGCGGTCCACGTCGCGCGGATGCCGATCTGGGGGCCGGCGAGCGAGCCCCTGCTCGGCGGCCCGGTTCTGGATCCGGCCCCGGGCCTCCCCCAGGAGGTCGCCGACGAACTGGTCGCCCGGCAGCTCGAACCGTGGCGGGAGCGCTATCCCGACGTCGCCGTGGAGATGGTGCACGGGGTGGGGCCCGCCGCGCAGGCGTTGACCGTGCAGTCCAGTGAGTCCGCGCTGCTCGTGCTCGGCCGGAGCGATCACGGCGATCTCCGGCGCCTGCTGCTGGGCTCGGTCAGTGACGACGCGTTGCACCACGCGCACTGCCCGGTGGCGGTGGTCCGCGCTCAGCCGGTCGGCTGAGCGCGGAGCGTCACGAAGAGGTCAGTTCGCCGAGCGTCCGCTGGGAAACTCGCAGTTCAGCGGCCAGCAGGAGGCCGCCCGTGCGAGCCTGCGCGAGCGCGTAACCGACCTCGGAGACCTTGTCCCAGGCTTCGCCCGGCGTGTCCCCCGCACCCACTTGACCGGCCAGCAGGCTCTCTTCGAGCTGCTTCTGCAGGCCCGGCAAGACGTTGGCGAGGTCGTCGGCGAGCCGCTGCAACGCCCCGATGGTGCGGCAGAGATCGGCGGGCGAGGCGGGCTCGTCGTCCCGCAGCCTGCCGTACAGGCGACGCACGACCGCCCCGGCCTGTGCGGCCAGCAGGTACGGCGGCTCCTCCGACTTCGGTCCCATGCCGTGAAGTACCCCGTCCACGACCTGCGAAAACAAGTTTGTGCCGAGAAGGCCGGGGGTATCAGCGGTTGTGAACAAGGACGCGCTCACCTTCGGGGTCGAGGAAGAGTTCTTCGTGGTGGACCGGGCCGGTCATCTCTCCCCCGCCGGCGACGCCGTCGTCGACGCCGCGGACGAAGAAGAGGGCGAACTCCAGCAGGAGCTCACCCGATCCCAGGCCGAATCGGCCACCGGTATCTGCACGACCCGGGACGAGGCCGAGCGGCAACTGTCGACGATGCGGGCCGAACTGGCCAAAGCCGCCGTCCGGCGGGGCTGCCGCCTGCTGCCCAGCGGCAGCGCGCCGCTCGCGGAGACGGACTTGCCCGCCATCACCCCGAATCCGCGCTACGAACGGATGTCCGACCATTTCGGGGCGACCGCCCGGACGTCGCACACCTGCGGCTGTCATGTCCACATCGCCGTCCCCGACCGGGAAACCGGGATCCGGGTGATCAACCACGTCCGGCCGTTCCTGCCCACGCTGCTGACCGTGACCGCCAATTCCGCCATCTGCGACGGGTACGACACCGGGTACGCCAGCTGGCGCTACCAGCAGTGGAACCGCTGGCCCTCGGCCGGTTCGCCGCCGCTGTTCACCTCGCTGGACCACTACGAAAGCATCGTCGACGCCTGGCTCCGGGCGGGCGCCATCCTCGATCGCGCGATGGTCTATTGGGATGTGCGGCTTTCCGAGACGCAGCCGACCGTGGAGTTCCGGCTCGGCGACGTCGCGGCCACCGCCGGTGAAGCGGCTCTGTTCGGGGTGCTGATCCGCGGGCTGGTCGGCACGATCCTCGCGACGGAGGAGCACCCGCCGAACCTGTCCAACGAGGTCCTGCGGGCGCAGATCTGGCGCGCGTCCCGGGAGGGCCTCTCCGGCCGCTGCCCGCATTTCCGCACCGGCGACCTCGCTCCGGCGAGCGACGTGCTCGACGACGTCGTCACCTTCGCGGCCGGTGCCCTCGAAGAGACGGGTGACCTCGATTTCGTCCGAGACGGCTGCGCCCGGCTCACCGCCGAGGGCAGCGGGGCCGACCGGCAACGAGCCCGGTTCGAGAAGCGGGCACGCCCGGAAGACGTCGTGGACCTCCTCGCCGTCCAGCCGTAACTCGCGTGATTGAAGGCGTAACACGCGTGATTAGAGCCGTAACTCGTGAGTTACGGCTCTAATCACGCGAGTTACGGCTCTAATCACGTGAGTTACGGCCCGGCGCACGGGTGGTCAGCTCCGGCGGGCGGCGCAGGGGGCCCCAGTCCGCGTCGTGCCGAGCCCTGTCGCGCAACAGTTCGCGAGCTTCGCCGAGAACCGCGGTAGAGATCCTCGCGACGGGTTCGGGGTCGGTCAGCAGCGGCTCGTTGTCCGGGCCGGAGCCCACGACCCGGCCCGCCAGTACCCAGGGCTTGGTCCCGCGACGGCGTTCGTGCCGGAGGTGGCAGTAGTCGTAAAGCCGCCTGGCCAGCCAGAGTTCGAGCGGCTGGTCGCGCCACCAGGGTTCGGGATCGAGGGGGTTCACCGAGAGGCCCGGCAGTTCCGCGCCGGTGAGTTCGTCCCGGCTCGTGCCGGGACGGTGTTCGGGACTCGGCGCCCACCGGACGTACAGACCCTTCCGCCGCCGGACCAGCGCGGCCAGTTCCCCCAATGTCTCCAGCTGCTGCATCGAGCGCTCCCCGACGAAAGGATGGACTCGGTGACCGGCGCGCCGACGGCCCTGCTCCGCCGGGGCTGCCCACGCCGGTCCACCTCACGACCGGCGGACGTACAACCTCGCTGCACCGGCCGTTGCCTTCCGGTTACCCCCTCTTCACCCGGCTACACCGATTTCACCAGCGCTCGTTCCACGAGATGCGCGATCCCCTCCAATGCCAGCCTCGCTTCCGGGATCGAGGCCAGCATCCACGCGTGGATCATGCCCTCGTATTCGTGATAGCCCAGCGGTACGCCTTGCTCGGTGCACAGCGTGTGGAGGCGGCGGGCGTCGGAGAGGAGGACGTCCTTCGTTCCGATGTAGACAGTGAGCGACCCGAGCGCGGAAAGGTCCCCGGACAGCGGGCTGAGCCTGGGATCGGTACGCGGCAGCTGTCCACTGTAGAGCCTGGCGGCCTCGTTGAGCCCGGTGAGCGCGAGGTACGGATCGCGCTCGTCCAGCGCGGGTTGCGCCGGATGACTCATCGTCAGGTCGAGCCACGGCGACAACAGGACGGTCTCCTTGGGCACCGGCCGTCCTTCGTCCCGCAACGCCTTGGTGAGCGCCAGCGCGATCCCCGCGCCGGCGGAATCCCCCATCACGATCTGGTCGTCCGGGTCGGCACCCGCGGAGAACTCGTCGTAGGCGCGGCGGACGAACGCGGTGGTCTCCGGGCACTGGTGCTCCGGGGCCAGCGGGTAGATCGGCACGGTGACCGAGCAGCCGGTGCGGTCGATCAGCCGTCCGAAGAACCGCCAGTGGTCGTGCTGGATCTGGTGCACGTAGGCGCCGCCGTGGAAGTACAGCACCTTCTTGCCGCCCCCGCCGCCGGGCGGCTTGACGGTATAGCAGGGCCGTCCGTCCACTTCGGACCGGCGGACGTCGAACCGGCGCCTGATCGAGCGGATCGGCCCCCGATCACCCTTCGCCTGACTGCTTTCGATGCTCCGGCGGAAGCGGTCGAGCTCGGCGTAGGTGCGCTTCCGGCCACTGAGGCGCAGCCACGCGAGCAGCGCCTTCGCCGGAAGACTCGTCTTAGACCAGGTCACGGGGTACCGTCCGATGCCAGTTGCGGGAGAACGTCCTTCGCTCCCCTTCGTATGCGTCGAGCTGTGCGTCGATCACGAATTCGGTGGGAGTGCAGGAAACCCGGGTGCGGGTCTCGGACCGCGCTTCCCAGTCACCGCGGGCGAAGGTCATCGACCAGGACGTCTCCGCCACCGGGGAGCAGAAGTCGTCGGCCACCCACGAGTAGCACTCGAAGACGTTCCTGGTGACGTCGAGATCGATGTCGTCGAACCGGACCTTGCCCTCGTTCTTGACGATGTCGAGCGAGGACCGGTAGTCGATCAGGTCACGCGAGACCGTCCAGCGCTGCTCACCTGGCTCGATCTGGGTCGCGGGCAACGGCTCCGCGCCTTCGGGTTCGCCGAACGGCCGCGCCGGGACCTCGTCGGCCTCCGCCATCGGCCGGACCGGCAGCGTGAGCGCGCTCTGTCCGGTGTGGACGGTCACCATCGCCGGTTCCGGCGGCGGCCACGCCAGCGGCCAGTACGACGACGAGATCGACAGCCGGATGCGGTGCCCGGCGGGGAACACCTGCGCGACGGCGTTGAGCTCGACGCGCACCCGGTACCGCTCGCCCGGTTCCAGCGGCTGCGGGTCTTCGTGCCCGTCCCGGTGGGTCAGGTTCAGCAGCCCGTAGGTCACGCGCGTGGCCCTGCCGTCCGGGGCGACGTCCGACAGCCGGACGGCTACCTGCGCCACCGGTTTGTTCGCGGAGACCTCCAGCTCCACCACCGGCGAACCGAGGATTTCACACGGCTCGGTGAGTTCGTCGGTGTCGAAGACGAGCGAGCCGCCGTCCTCCTCCCGCTGGTCGTACGGCAGGTCGGGCGGGGCGCTGTAGGATGCCCACTTCCCGGCGAACTGGCCGACCGAAAGCGGCGACTCCACGGACAGGTTCTCCGCCGGGACGTCCTCATCCGGCCGGGCGATCCGGTGCCGGGCGAGCCGGTGCTCGGACGGTCGCACATGCGGCGACGGCCAGGCCGGCTCGCCCACCCAGCGGCCTGGGCGGTCCTCGTACGAAGTCGACGGGGGCACACTGTCCTGCATCCAGGTCTGGAGCATCGGCCCGTCCATGACGCCGTTTTCGACGTCCTTCAGCCAGTGATCCCACCAGCGGACCAGTTCCTGCAGGTAGCCGATGGCGGGGCCGGGCCGCCCGAGATGCGGGTACTTGTGGGACCACGGCCCGATCAGCCCGCGCCGGGGCACGTCGAGATTCGCCAGCAGCCGCGAGACGGCGTTCGAGTATCCATCCGCCCAGCCGCTGGAGGCGAGGACCGGCACTTGGACGTCGCTGTAGTTCTCGCAGACCGACGCGTGCCGCCAGTAGTCGTCCCGGCGTTGATGGCTCAGCCATTCACCGGCCCAGAGGCTGCAGTTCTCCAGCCGTTCGTGCCACAGCTCGCGCCACCGTTCACCCGCGAGCGCGGGGTCGGGCGGCAACGTGGCGTAGGCGAACATCGTGGAGGCCTCGGCGACGTTGTCCGAAAGCAGGCAACCGCCCATGTAGTGCATGTCGTCGGAATAGCGATCGTCGGTGAACGACGAGATCGCGATCGCGGTCAGGCTCGGCGGTTTGCGCGCCGCCACCTGCAACGCGGCGAACCCGCCCCACGAGATCCCCATCATGCCGGTCCGGCCGGAGCACCACGGCTGCGCGGCGATCCACTCCAGGACGCCCTCCGCGTCGAGCTGCTCCCGTTCGAGGTACTCGTCGGTGAGCACGCCCTCCGACTCCCCCGAACCACGGATGTCGACGCGGACGCAGGCGTAGCCGTGCCCCGCGAGGTACGGGTGGTGCACGGAGTCCCGCACCGAGGTCAGATCGCGGTGGCGGTACGGGATGTACTCCAGGATCGCGGGGACCGGCTCACCGTCCGAAGCGACCGGCCGCCAGATCCGGGCCGACAGCCGGACGCCGTCGGAGACCGGGATCCAGACGTGGTCCTCCTCGGTGATCTCGTACGGCAGCGAAGCCACCGTCCGCATGGGCTATCCCTCCTCGAAGTCGAACCGCAGCGCTTCGACGCACCGCCGGTACTTGCTCTCCATCTCCCGTTCGGTCTGCGCCGCCACGAAGATGTGCGCGAGCTCGTAGCTGTAGCTGTCCTGCTCGGGCAGGTCGGAGAGCCGGATGCCCTTCTCGGCCACCGGCTCGATCTTCACCCCGGGGATCTCCGCCTCCAGGTCCGCGATCTCACCGCGGGTGGGCACCCGGGTGACCAGCCCGTCACGGAAGCGGCGGTAGTACCACTTGCCCGCGATCCGGTAGTCACCCCGGTTCCGCCGGGTCCGGGGATCCTGGCCGAGGCCCAGCTGGACCATGATCTGGTGGTTCGCCACCCCGTCGACGTATTCGAACAGCTCCGCGTGGGACTGCGAATGCCGTGGGTTGATCTCCAGCAGGCAGGCCTGCCCCGATTCGGGGTGGCAGAAGAACTCGATGCTGAACGTGGCGTTGTCGAAGCCGATCTGCTCCATCACGCGGACGGAGATCTCCTTCATCCGCTCCACGGCGTCCTCGGGCAGTTGCGACGGGTACTGATGCCGCTGGAACGAGGCGGTGTCGGGGTAGTTGATCGAATCGAGGACCCCGTAGACCGTGACCTGTCCTTTGTAGACATAGCCTTCGGTCGCGGCCTGCACGCCGTTGAGCTCACCCTCCGCGAGGCAGGCCGCTCCCCCGGCGTCGGCCACCTCGGCGGGGAGGTCGACCGTGGCGAGGACGCGCTCGAACGGCTTGCCGACCCTGTCCACCCCCGCCCGGATCTCGGCGACGGCCTTGTCGAACTCGTCCTCGTCGCCGACGTGGAAGGCCAGCTCCGACGAGAACGACTTCACCGGCTTGAGCCACATGGGGTAGTCGACGCCCTCCGGCGGCCGGGGATCGTCCTCGTCCAGGTCGACGATGCCGAACGCCGGCACCTCGTCGATCACCTTCGACTGTTCGAGGCGGCTCCAGTACTTGTGCTCGCACTTCAGCACGGCCTCGAGCGAAACGCCGGGCAGACCGTACTTTTCGCACAGCATCGCCACCATCGTCGACGACGGGAAATCCCAGTAGCTGACGATCGCGTCGATCGAGCCGTCGAAGGCGTCCAACTGGTGCTCCGCCTTCTCCACCAGCTCCACGATCTGGATCTCACCGTGCTGGAGCTCTTCCGGCGTCAGCAAGGCATGGAAGCGATACCGGTCGGCGCCGGGGATTCGTCTCAGCACCTCGTCGTTGCTGTCGTCGAGGCCAATGACGAAGATGTTCTTTTCCTCTGGGGGACTGGAGGATGTGGTCATAGGGCAGTGCTACCCGGTTCGAACTTCCCGAAAACCCTGGTTTGCCCGCGCCGCCACCTGGGAATCCGGCGGTCATGACGGAGTTGCCCGGAACGCGTTCACTGTGGCTCGACACCGCTCCCGCTCCCGACCGCACGGGAACGCCGTTGCCGTCGGAGGTCGACGTCGCCGTGCTCGGCGGCGGTATCGCCGGGCTCACGACGGCGTACCGGCTGGCGAGGGCCGGGCGTTCGGTACTGGTGCTGGAAGCAGGCCGCCTCGCCGCCGGGGTCTCCGGCCACACCACGGCGAAGGTCAGCACCCAGCACGGGCTCAAGTACGCCACGCTCGCCAAGACCAAAGGCTCCGAAGCCGCCGCGACGTATGCATACACGCAGGCGGCCGCGTTGGACTGGATCGCCGCGGCCACGGCCGAACTCGGCATCGACTGCGGTTTCACCCGCGCCGACAGTTTCGTCTACACGACCCATCCCGGGACGGTCGAAAGCCTCGAACGGGAGGCGGAAGCGGCCGCCGAGGCGGGTCTCCCAGCCTCCTACGTCACCGAGGTCGAGCTCGACGTGCCCGCCCTCGGCGCGGTGAAGTTCGCCTCACAGGCGCACTTCCACCCGCGCCGCTGGCTGCTCGCGCTGGCCGGCGAGATCGAACGCGCGGGCGGGACGATCGTCGAGGGTGTGCGGGCCGAAGGCGTCGACGAACTCGGCGGCGTCAAGGTGCGCACCAGTTCCGGCGAAGTACGGGCGGGCGAGGTCGTGGTGACGACCCACTACCCCGTTTTCGACCGCGGCCTGTTCTTCGCCCGGCTCGACCCGGTGCGCGACCTGGTGGTCGCCGGGCCGGTCGAAGGCAACCGCCCACCGGAGGGGATGTACCTCGACGCCGACACCCACCATTCCGTGCGGAGCTACCTCAAGGACGGCGTCCCGTACGCGGTAGTCGGCGGCGAGCATTACCGGGTCGGCGACTCCGTCGACGTCGAAAGCCGCTACGAACGGCTGGCGAGCTGGGCGGCCGAGCACGCGGCCCTGCACCGCGTCACCCACCGGTGGTCCGCCCATGATCTGTCCACTTTGGACTCCGTACCGTACGTCGGGCGTTATCACCCGGCGAGCCGCCACCTTTGGGTCGCCACCGGCTTCGGCCAGTGGGGCATGACCGGCGGCACCGCGGCCGGGCTGCTGCTCGCGGATCTCCTCACCGGACGCGACAACCCGTCCGCGGGTCTCTACGACCCGAACCGCTTCGACCTCCGGTCCGCGATCTCGACCGTCGAGAACAACGCCACCGTGGCGAAGTTCCTGATCGGCGACCATCTCAGCGCGTTGCGCAAACCCGCGTCCGTGGACGAGATCCTGCCCGGTGAGGCGAAGGTGACCCGTGACGGCGGCGAACTCGTCGCCGCCTACCGCGATCCGGGCGGCGAACTGCACGCGGTCGGGGCCCACTGCACCCATCTGGGCTGTCTCGTCGCGTTCAACAACGCGGAGAAGACGTGGGACTGCCCTTGCCACGGTTCGCGGTTCGGCTTGGACGGGTCGGTGATCCAGGGGCCGGCCGTCCGCGCGCTGCCGAAGAAACGGGAGCGGTGATGACCGGGATCGGTATCGAAGAGGAGTTCCTGCTGGTCGATCCCAGGACCGGGGTGAGCTGCCCCCGGGCGGAGGCGGTGCTCGAACGGCACCGGATCTGCTGTCCGCTGCCGGACGGCGCCGCGGTCCACCGCGAACTGCGGCCGACCCAGATCGAGGCCGCCACCGGGGTCTGTGAAACGGCCGACGAGCTGTACGAACACCTGACCGCCGGGCGACGCTCGCTCGCCGAAGCGGCCGCGGGCGAGGATTGCGCCGTCATCGCCGCCGGCACTCCCCCGCGTCGTTCACCCGAGCGCGACTATGGTTCCGACGACCGGTTCGGCAAGGTCGACGCGCTGTACGCGGGCGTGGTCAAGGCGTACGAGGCCTGCGGATGTCACGTGCACGTCGGGGTACCCGACCGCGAGACCGCGGTCGCCGTCGTCAACCACCTGGGTGAATGGCTGCCCACCATGCTGGCGCTGTCGGGCAACTCGCCCTTCGAGGGCGGTCGCGACACCGGTTACGAAAGCTGGCGGATGGTCGAGCAGAGCCGTTTCCCCGGCTCGGGCGTCGCACCGTACTTCGCCGACGCGGCCGCCTACGAGGAGCAGGTCGGACGGCTGGTGGACTGCGGTGTCCTCGTGGACGAGAACCAGACCTTCTGGCTCGCGAGGCCGTCCACTCGGTGGCCCACCGTCGAGGTCCGCGCCGCCGACACCGCGTCCACAGTGGACGAAGCCGTCCTTCAGGGCCTCCTGACCCGCGCGCTGGTGCGCACCGCCCTCACCGAACTGGACCGCGGCGTGGAGGCCACGCCGCTGGATCCGCAGATCGCCGCCGCCGCGGTGTGGTCGGCCGCGCGTCACGGTCTTTCGGGGCCGGCTGTCGACCCGGTGGCGGGCAAACCGGTCCCGGTGGGCGATCGGGTCGCCGCGCTGCTGGCGCACACCAAGCAGGCACTGGAGGACACCGGTGACGCGGACCTCGTCCGCACCCTTCTCGGGCAGCTGGAACGAGAGGGCACCGGAGCCGAACGGCAGCGCCGGGCCGCCGCCGACGGCGAGATCGCGGTCTTGCGGATGCTGACCGAAGAGACGGTTCCGCACGCCTAGACCGGGTACTCCCGGGTATGACGACCATCGACCGTGAGGTGGCCGCGAGGCTGCCCGAAATCCGCGGCCCGCTCTCTGCCGCCGTGGTGGACACCCTGGCAGGCGGACGCCGTGACGACTTCGACCTCGAGACGGCGGCCGGCGCCGACCCGTTCGGTGAAGACCTGCAGTTGGCGCTGTACGTCTGCTACGAACTGCACTACCAGGGTTTCGACGGCGTCGACTCCGCATGGGAATGGGACCCCCGGCTGCTGGGCTTCCGGTCCGTCCTGGAGCACACGTTCCTCGACGGCATCCGCGCCGCCGTACCCGGTGGAGACGACGTCGGCGGGTTGCTGGACGAGCTGCTCGTCGAACCGGTCGACGGCGGCGGCGTTTCGCACTTCCTGCGGGACGACGGCGAATGGTGGCATATCGAGGAGTACTTCGCGCACCGGTCGATCTACCACCTCAAGGAGGCCGACCCCCACGCCTGGGTGATCCCTCGGCTGCGGGGCAGGGCCAAGGCGGCGCTGGTCGCCGTGGAGTTCGACGAGTTCGGCGGCGGGCGGGCCGAGCAGGCGCATTCCCGCCTGTTCGCGGATCTGCTGAGCGCGGCCGGCCTGTCGTCCGGGTACCTCGCCTACCTCGATCACGTCCCCGCGTGCATGCTCGCGACGGTGAACATGATGTCGCTGTTCGGCCTGCACCGTGGCCTGCGCGGCGCGCTCGTCGGGCACTTCGCCGCGGCCGAGATCACCACCGCGCCCGCCGCCCGGCGCATGGACCAGGCGCTGGAACGCCTCGGCGGGCCCGCCGAATGCCGGTACTTCTACACCGAGCACATCGAGGCCGACGCGGTGCACGAACAGGTGCTGCGGCACGACGTCGTCGGCGACCTGCTCGACCGGGAACCGGAACTGGCGGCGGACATCGCACTCGGTGTCCAGGCCACCGATCTCCTGGAGGGCCGGCTGACCGAGCACCTGCTGGGTGCCTGGTCGGCCGGGGAAAGCTCACTCCTGAGGCCGCTGCACCCCTAGCCGTGAACGGCGGCGGTGGCTGGTGTCGCAGAACGGGTAGCGCTTGCTGCGGCGGCAGGCGCAGAGGGCGACCACGAAGCGATCCGAGGTCACCGTTTCGCCGTCTTCGGTGACGATCTCGACCGGCCCCTCCACCAGGAGGGGCCCGCCGGGTTCGATCCGGACCCTGGTTTCACGGCCGGTCGGCACGGATCACCACCAGTTCCTCGTGGCGCTGCTCGGCGCCGATCAGTCCCGCCGCTTGGAGGAAGGCCGCCCGTTCCCGCATGACGGGTCCGAAGGGGATCGACCGGGTGGCGACCACCGAAGGCGTCGTTCCGGCCGCCCGCAGTTGCTCCAGCGACTTGCCGGGGTCGGCGACCGCGGAGTGGACCATCATCAGGTAGCCGCCCGGCGCCACCAGGGACGACGCCCCGGCGCACACCTGGTCGAGCACGATCCGGCCGTCCGGCCCGGCGTCCCACGCCCGTGCGGCCCCGGCCGCGGGCACCGGGGACGGCACATACGGCGGGTTCGCCAGCACGACGTCGAACGGCCCACCGCGCACCGCTTCGGCCAAGCCGCCCCGAAGCGGCCGGACCGCGAGCCCGCGCAGCCGCGAATTGACCCAGACCGCGGCCAGCGCCCGCCGGGAGATGTCCACCGCGGTCACCGACCCGGCGCCGTGCGCCGCGGCCGCCAGCGCGAGCGCGCCGGTCCCGGTGCAGAGGTCGAGGACTCTCGCCCCGGCGGGCATTCCTGACGTGCTCAACGCGCTCGCCAGCATCCAGGTGTCGTGTTGCGGGCGGTACACCCCCGGGGGTCGCAGCAGCCGGGGCCGCCGCACCGGGGCGAGTGGAAGCGCTGCTGCATTGGAGATCGCGGTCATGTCCCCTCCGGGTTCGCCGATGTTGCTCCCGGCTACCCCGGTCGTGTGGTGCCAAACGTCCACAATGGCCTGCGATCCGAGGGTTGGACTCGCTCGGAACGGGGTAGCCGCAGGGAAATGACCGAAGGAGGCCACGGTGGAGAAGAAGGCCGACCCCGGCGAGAAGCAGGACGAGGAAGAACGCGAAGAGGTTCGTGGGGAGCAGGGCACGTCGTCCGGTGATCCCCACGACGACACCGACCCGCAATCCGGCTGAGCCGGTGCGGGAAACTCCCCCGGCTCGCCCGGCCGGGGGAGTTTCACGGCGTCTCCACGGGGTATCCGACGGGCTTGTGGTGGAACGGAGGCGTTTCCGATGAATCTGCGTACGACAGGCTTTCTCCTGCGACCGGTGGTACTGATCATCGCACTGGTCCATCTCGTCTTGGGTGTGCTCGGCTTCTTCTTCCTCCCTGAGGCGAACCAGGCGGGCGAGAACACCCTGTGGATCTTCAGCGCGACCGGCATGCTCGACGTCATCCGCACCGTGCTCGGCGCACTCGGTCTGGTCGCGGTGATCAAGCCGTCCGCGATCCCTGCCTACTGCTGGCTGGCTTTCGTGGCTTTCGCGGGCCTGACGGCGTTCGGGGTGCTCTCCGCGGCGACCGACACTTCGGGTGACGCCGTCAACTTCAGCTGGGCCGACAACACCCTCCACGGGCTGACCTCGCTCGCGGCGCTCGTGGTGGGCATCGCCGCCACTCGCGTCTCGCGGCGAGAGCAAAGCAACGCGAGCGAGAACGTTTAGTCCCTCCACAACGGGCAACTTGGCGGGTATGACGAAAAAGGCCCCGCTCCGGATCCTCCTGTGGCACGTTCACGGGTCCTGGACCGAATCCTTCGTGCGGGGCGGCCATCACTACCTCTTGCCGCTGCTCGCCGAGGGCGGGCCTTGGGGAAGAGGTCTCAGCGGCCGCGACTGGCCAGCCGCGGAGGAAGTTCCGGTCGACGATCTGAAAGACCTCGATGTCGACGTCGTGGTTCTCCAGCGGCCCGAAGAGCTCCAGCTGGCGGCGCGGTGGCTGCGCCGCCGTCCCGGCAAGGAAGTGCCCGCCGTCTACGTCGAGCACAACACGCCTCGGGATCACGCGGCCACCACCCGGCACCCGCTGGCCGATCGGGACGACATCCCGCTGGTCCACGTGACTCATTTCAACGAACTCATGTGGGACTCCGGGATCGCGCCCACGGTGGTCGTCCCGCACGGGATCCCGGATCCGGGTGAGCGCTACACCGGGGAACTCCCTCACGGCGCCGCCCTGATCAACGAACCGGCGAGGCGGGGACGGATCACCGGGACCGACCTGCTGCCCGCTTTCGCCGAGATCGCGCCGGTCGACGTGTACGGCATCGGCAGCGAAGACCTCGAAGGCCGTCACCCCGCGGTGCGTCCCGGCGGCGACCTGCGCAGCCGGGAACTGCACGCCGAGGTCGCCCGGCGCCGTGTCTACCTGCACACCGCCCGGTGGACGTCGCTGGGGCTCTCGCTGCTCGAAGCGATGCACCTCGGCATGCCGGTCGTCGCACTGGCGACCACCGAAGCCGTGCTCGCGATCCCGCCCGACGCAGGCGCCGTCTCAACGGACATCAAGGTGCTCGCGCGGGCTTACCGCGAATTGATCCATGAACCCGATTTCGCCGTACTGGCGGGGAAAACCGCGCGCGAGTTCGCGGTGAGCCATTACGGGCTCGACGCGTTCCTCGACCGCTGGGACGCCCTGCTGACCGAGGTGACCGCTTGACCACGCCGATCGCGGCGGGAAGGAATCCGATGAGGATCGCGATGGTTTCCGAACACGCCAGCCCGCTCGCCGCGCTCGGCGGAGCCGACGCCGGGGGCCAGAACGTCCACCTCGCCGAGCTTTCCGCCGCGCTGAGCAGGCAGGGCCACGACGTCACCGTCTACACGCGCCGCGAGAACCGGCGCGTCGCGGCAACGGTCGAAACGCCGGACGGCTACCGCGTCGTCCACGTCCCGGCGGGCCCGGCGAGAAAGCTGCCGAAGGACGAACTACTGCCGCATATGGGAGAGTTCGGGCGGGTGCTGCGCTCCCGCTGGGCCAAGGACCGGCCGGACGTCGTCCACGCGCATTTCTGGATGTCCGGCCTGGCTTCGATTCTCGCGGCGAAGGATCTCGGCATCCCGGTGACCCAGACCTTTCACGCGCTGGGTGTGGTGAAACGGCGCTATCAGGGCAAAAAAGACACCAGCCCGGCCGAACGGATCCGGCTCGAGCGGATGATCGCCAAACAGGCCGACCGGGTGATCGCGACCTGCTCGGACGAGGTCTTCGAACTCGCGCGGATGGGCCTGCCGCGCTCCCGCGCGTCCGTCGTCCCTTGTGGAGTGGACTTGACCGAGTTCACTCCGGACGGCGAGTGTGCTCCCCACACGGCTCGCCAGCGGATCGTCAGCGTCGGCAGGCTGGTGCCGCGCAAGGGTTTCGACCTCGCCATCGCAGCGCTGCCCTCGCTCCCGGACACGGAACTGGTCATCGCGGGCGGCCCGGACTCGGGCCCGCTCGACGAGGCTCCGGAAGTGCGGCGGCTCCGGAAGATCGCCGACCAGGCCGGCGTCGCCGACCGCGTACACCTGCCGGGACTGGTGTCCCGCGAGAACATGCCCGCGCTCCTGCGCTCCGCCGACGCGGTGGTCTGCACACCCTGGTACGAACCGTTCGGCATCGTGCCGCTGGAGGCGATGGCCTGCGGTGTTCCGGTCGTGGCGACCGCCGTCGGCGGGCTGACCGACACCGTCGTCGACGGCGTCACGGGCCTGCTGGTCCCGCCTCGCAACCCGAAGGACCTGGCTGGAGCACTGCGGCGGCTCCTCAACGACGCTTCGGCACGCGAGTCCTTCGGGATCGCCGGGACCGACCGGGTGCGGGCGCGCTACTCGTGGGACCGGGTGGCCGCGGACACCTTGCGCGCTTACGGGCGGGTTTTGAGCGGGGAGACGGAAGTGGCGACTGCCGCTTCGCCTTCCTGAGCGGCTTCCTCCGCCCGGCACGCGCTCGGTCGCGCCCCGCGGCGCGCGTGTCGCGAAAGCCACTTTCGGGACGTCTGATGTCCTGAAAGTGGCTTTCGCATCACCCCAAGAACCCGCTCACCCCACGTACCGTCGCGCGACCGAGTTCCGCTGCGACTCCTCCAGCAGCACCAGCCCCCGCTCCACTCCGGCAGGCACCACCGCGCGCTCCCCCAGCACCCAGGGGATCCCCCGCACCGCTTCCGCCACCGCCGCGAACGTGGCCCGGTCGAACGGCGCCGAACGCAGTACCGCGACCATCCGGCGCGCGATGCTGCCGGGCGGACGGCGCAGCCACAACGTCCACAGGGTGTTCCGGATGCCGAGCTGACGACGCCGCCGCGGATCGCGGACGGCCGAGGGGGCATGGTGGATCACCATCTCCTCGTCCCAGCACATCCACCAGCCCTTGGCGGCGAGATCGAGGGCGAACAGCTCTTCCTCCCCGCCGAGCCACATCCGGTCCGAGAAGCCGCCGACGTCGTGGAACGCGCGGACGCGGACGGCCGACAGCCCCGCCATGACACCCAGCAGCGCCGGGCCGGGCAGCCAGTCCGGGCCCGGGACCGGGGAGTGCCGCAGTTCCGGGGTGATCGGGTCCTCGGTCAGCGCCGGCTCCACCAGGCATCGCCCGGTCACCACACCCAGCCCAGGATGGGCGTCGAGCTGCTCGACGGCTCGCCGCAGGGACCCCGGCTGCCATCGGGTGTCGTCGTCACAGAAAGCCACATACGGCGTCTCCACCGCACGGACGGCGAGATTGCGCGCCACGGCGCCGAGGTTCCGGGAAGAGCGGATCACCCGGACCGACGGGAACCGTTCCTCGACGGCGTCCGCGGTGCCGTCGCGGGAAGCGTTGTCCACCACCACGATCGGCGCCGCGTCGGGCAGCGCGATCATCGAGTCGAGGGTTTCCAGCAGCTGCCCGCGCCGGTTGTGCGTGATCACCACGACCGTGATCCGGTCCGTCACTTCATCCTCCATGGGCGTGTTCCAGAACGCGGATGCGGCGCTCCACCGAAGCGGGCAGCCGTTGCCGGTCGGCGAGTGCGCGGGGCAGCCGCCGGAGGAACCCGGCGAGCGCGCCGAGCACATGGGGTTCCCGGGGGACCCGTGCCAGGGCCCGGAATCCTTCGGTGAGACAACGGCGCACGGGCCGTCTCATCACCGTGATCAGCATCCGGTTGCGGAGTTCGGCGCGCTCACGCCACGACGACGAGGGCCGCACCGGCGACGGATGGTGATGCGCCCGCACATCCTCCGCGTAGCAGAGCCACCAGCCGCGTGCCGCCAGGTCGTAGGACAGCAGCCGCTCCTCGGCACCGAAGTGCAGCAGAGGATGGAAACCCGCGGCCTGCAGATAGGCGGTCCGCCGGACGACCGCCGAGCAGGCGAGGAACCCGAGTACCGCGGGTCCGGGAAGCCCGTCGGGCCTGCCGAGCGGGCTGGCTGCCATCAGCGAGACGACCGGGTCCTCCCGTTCCTCCTCCCCCACCAGGGTTTTCGCGGCGACCAGGCCGACGTCGTCGTGTGTCTCGAGGATGCGCTCGGCCTCGGCAAGCGCATCCTCGGCCCACCAGGAATCGTCGTCGCTGAACGCGACATAGGGCGTCCGCGCCACCGCGACCCCGAGACTCCTCGCGGACACACCGATGTTGCGGGGCAGCCGGACGACACGCACCCCCGGGAACGCGGCGGCCATGGCCGCCGTGCCGTCGGACGAGCCGTTGTCGACCACCACGATCGGCGGTGGCGGCCGCAGCGCCGTGAGCCGCCGCAACGTCCGTTCCAGTTCGGGTGCCCGATCGCGGGTGGCGATCACCACCGTCGTCGCGGTCGCGCTCATCGCACCGGCCTGGTCTTGAGCGCCTTCACCATGTCCCGCATCAGCCCGTCGTCACCGGGCAGCGCGCGCAGCGCGGCCATCGCCCGGCCCTGTACCGAGGAACACCAGCGCCACCAGGAGTCGAGCACGTCCCGGTCGGCCGCTTCCTCGGCAGGCACGAGAGCGGGCCAGCCGAGCGCATCGGCCTGCGCGGTGACCTTGCCGCCGCCCTCGACCGGGTCGATGGCCAAGGCGGGCACGCCTGCCTGCAGACTCAGGACCAGCCCGTGCAGCCGGGTCGTGACCACGACGTCCAGATGCGACAGGATCGACGTGAACTGGTCCGGTGTCTCACAGCGTTCCCAGTCCGACGCCGCCAGCCGCGTGTCGAGCGGCACCCGGGCGCAGTCCACCCCGGCGATCCAGTCCTTCACCGAGGCGTGCACCGCAGCGTGGCGGCCCGAGTCGCCGTACTCCTGTTGTCCCGGCGCCAGGATCACCCCCGTCACCAGTACCGTGTCGGTCGGCACGCCCAGGGAAAGGTCCGGCGAGCCGACTCCGCCCTGATCCCGGGCGAAGACCTCGTCGAAGCCCGTGACCGTGTCATCCTCCGGATCGATCACCGAGACCCCGACGGCGATCCGGTGGCAGTGGGCGAACCGCCGGTGCACCTCGCGCACCTGCCTGCCGTGCGCGGGCCCGCAGACGAACACCACGTGGCTGTACCGCGCCGGATCCACCTCTTCGTAGTTCACGTCGCCCGGCCGGTACACCGGGCTCCACGCAAGATCGTGAGGGAGCCCCATCGTCGACAGCGCTTCGTCGACCCTGCGCATGCTGAGAACGTCCCCTGCCGTCGCTTCGCCGTGCCGGAAGCTCGCCCAGCCGATCACCAATGCACGCATATCCGAGGCTTACCCGTCCTCTCCTGATTCACACGGTTTTTCCGGCCCTCACCGCGGGTAGCCGGTCGCCATGGACAGAGTGCTGGTGACCGGGGGCGCGGGTTTCGTCGGTTCGCATCTGTGCGAACGTCTGCTGGACGCGGGCACGGAGGTCGTCGCGGCCGACAATTTCGCCACGGCCGTCACGGCCAACGTGGCGCATCTGCTCGAGCGGCCGGGGTTCCGGCTTCTCTCCCGTGACGTCACCGCGCCGATGAGCGCGCCGGGCCCGTTCGACGTCGTCTTCCACCTCGCGTCCGCCGCTTCGCCCCGTGACTACTTCCGCCTTCCGCTCGAGACGCTGCGCGCGGGCTCGCACGGCACGGAGCGAGCGCTGGACATCGCCGAACGCGACGACGCCCGCTTCGTCCTCGCTTCGACGAGCGAGGTCTACGGCGACCCCCGGGAGCACCCGCAGCGCGAGGAATACTGGGGGAACGTGAACCCGATCGGACCGCGCAGCGTCTACGACGAGGCCAAGCGGTACGCCGAAGCGCTCACGTCGGCCATGCGCCGGGAACGGGACGTGAACACCGGCATAGCCCGGATCTTCAACACCTACGGCCCGCGGATGCGCCCCGACGACGGCCGCATGATCCCGACGTTCATCGGACAGGCGCTGGCGGGCGAGCCGCTCACCGTGACCGGAACCGGCGACCAGACCCGTTCCCTCTGTTACGTCGACGACACGGTCCGCGGGCTGATCGCGCTGGCCGGCTCCGACGTGCCCGGCCCGGTGAATCTGGGCAATCCGCACGAACTCACCGTGCTGCGGATCGCGGAGGAGGTCCTGGCCGTCACCGGCAGCGCGTCGCGGATCGAGCACGTCGAAGCGGCGGTCGACGATCCGGCCCGCCGCTGCCCGGACATCTCCCGTGCCCGCCGGGAACTCGGCTGGGAGCCGGAAGTCCCGTTGACGGAAGGACTTCCGCGCACCGTCGCCTGGTTCGCGCGGCCGCGGTCCGGCCCGTACCCGGCCGCCGGCGCCTGAACCCGTAACTCACGTGATCGGAGCCGTGACTCGCGTGCTTGAAGCCGGACCGGCTCTGATCACGCGAGTTACGGCTCCAAGCACGTGAGTTCCGTGTCTGGACACGCGAATGACGGATCGCGGCACGCACCCCGAAATCCCTCGAGAGACGCTTCGCTCTGTAGCGACGTCCTGGGCTTCTGCGCCGCGTCGTTTATCACCGACTGCACCGGGTAGCGCTACAGGAGTAAGCGCGGGTCACGGCCCGCATCCCCCGACCGGAAAGGTGGCCCGGTGCGCATACTCGGTGTCAACGCCGTTTTCCACGACCCGGCCGCGGCCCTCGTGGTCGACGGCGAGATCGTGGCCGCGGCGGAGGAAGAACGGTTCAGCCGTCGCAAGCACGGCAAGCGGCCGGTGCCGTTCTCCGCTTGGGAACAGCCGGCCGAAGCCGCCGCGTGGTGCTTGGCGGAGGCGGGGATCTCCGCGCGGGATCTCGACGCCGTCGGCTATTCGTACGATCCGGCGCTCGTCGAGCCGGGTCTGGCGGGGCATGACGGGAAGAACGAATGCCTCCGCACCGACTTCGCCCGCCGGGCTCCCGCGTTCCTCAAGGCGGCCTTGCCCGGGCTGGATCCCGCGACCGTCCGGTTCGTCCGGCACCACGTGGCGCACGCCGCCTCGGCCGCGCTCGCCGCGCCGTTCGACGACTGCGCGGTATTGGTGGCCGACGGCCGCGGCGAGAGCACGTCCTATCTCGCGGGCGAGTACCGCGACGGCAAGTTCGAAGAGCTCGCCGAGCAACGGCTCCCCCATTCGCTCGGGCTGATGTACGAGGACCTGACCGAGCACCTCGGCTTCGCCCGGTCCAGCGACGAGTACAAGGTGATGGCGCTGGCCTCCTACGGGAAGCCCCGCTTCCTCGACCGGATCGCGGAGAGCGTGCACACCAACGGAATGGGATTCCGTACCGACGAGATCGACTGGGCCTCGTTCGCGCCCGCCGTCGAGCCGGGGCAGGAACCCGGGCAGGTCCACGCCGATCTGACCGCGAGCGTGCAGCGCTGCCTGGAGGACGTGCTCCTCGAACTCGCGGCCAAGGTCCACGAGCACACCGGGCACACCGACCTCGCGATGGCGGGCGGGATCGCGCTCAACTGCGTCGCCAACACCCGGCTCCACGCCGAGGGTCCGTTCGACCGCATCTGGGTCCAGCCCGCCGCCGGTGACGCCGGCACCGCGCTCGGCGCGGCGCTGCAGCTCGCGGCCGACTTCGGCGAACGCGGTCGCCCGATGACCGGCGCGGACCTGGGCCGCGGCTGGACGGACGACCAGCTGGAGAACGCGCTCAAGACCGCGAACGTCCGCTACGAACGGCCGGACGACGTCGCCGAAGCCGTGGCCGAAGCGCTGGCCGAAGACCGGATCGTGGCCTGGTTCCAGGGCCGGTCCGAATTCGGCCCGCGCGCGCTCGGCCACCGGTCGCTGCTCGCGCATCCCGGGCACGAGGCCAATCTGGAACGGCTGAACGACGTGAAGGGCCGCGAACAGTTCCGCCCCGTCGCCCCGATGGTGCTCGCGGAACGCGCGGGCGACATCTTCTCCCGCGGCCCGCTTCCCAGCCCGTACATGCTCTTCGTGCACGACGTGGCGCAGGAGTGGCGGGATCGCCTCCCCGCCGTCACCCACGTCGACGGCACCGCCCGCGTGCAGACCGTCGACGCCGCCGCCGAACCGCTCGTGGCGAGGATGCTCGGCGCGTTCGAACGGCGTACCGGACTGCCCGCCGTGGTCAACACCAGCCTCAACACCGCGGGCAGGCCGATGGTCGATTCCCCTCGGGACGCGCTGGAGTGCTTCGGTTCGGCCCCCATCGACCTGCTCGCCCTCGGACCCTTCGTGGTCCGCCGTCCCTGACCTTGGAGGTGTGTCGTGATCGAAGAACACTTCGCAGCATTGAGCGAGGCCGCCGGGAAGTCCGTTTCCTGGTCGCCGAAGATCCGTGGCTGGGGTGAGCAACTGGCCACCGTGCTGTCCTCCGGCGGACGGCTGCTCGCGTGCGGCAACGGCGGGAGCGCCGCCGAGGCGCAGCACCTCACCGGTGAACTGGTGGGCCGGTTCCGCAACGACCGGCAGCCGTTCTCAGCGATCGCCCTGCACGCGGACACCTCCGCCGTGACGGCCATCGTCAACGACTACGGCGAGCACGAGGTCTTCGCCCGGCAGGTGCGCGCGCACGGCCGCTCCGGCGACATCCTCGTCTGCCTTTCGACCAGTGGAGGGAGCCAGAACGTCGTCGCGGCCGCGAAGGCCGCGCACGAACTCGGCATCACCACCTGGGCGATCACCGGCCCCTCCCCCAATCCGCTCGCCGCGCTGTGCTCGGACGCGATCCCGGTGGAGGCGCCGTCGATGGCCACCGTGCAGGAGGTCCATCTCGCGCTGGTGCACGCCCTGTGCACCGCGTTCGACGGCGCGCTGGGGGTGCCCACGTGAGGCCGCTGGTCGTACTGGGCGACGCCCTGCTGGACGTCGACGTCGACGGCACGTCGGACCGGCTCTGCCCCGACGCGCCGGTCCCTGTGGTCGACCTCGCCCGCGAATGGCGGCGGCCGGGCGGCGCGGGGCTGGCCGCCTTGCTCGCGGCCCGGTCCACCGCCGAGGTCGTCCTGGTCACTCCACTGGGTGGGGACCAGGCGGGCCGGACCCTGGCGGGGCTCCTTGAGCGCGAGGTCAGGGTGGTGCCGATGCCGTTGTGCGGCACCACCGTCACCAAGACGCGTGTTCGCGCCGCCGGGCAGTCGCTGGTCCGTCTCGACAGCGGTGACGGCCGGGCGGAGCACTCTCCGCTCACCGCCGGCGTCCGTGAGACGCTGCGTTCGGCGGGCGCGATCCTCGTCGCCGACTACGGCCGCGGCGTGACCGGCCATCCGGAGGTCCGCAGGCTGCTCGCCGAACTGGCGGACACGATCCCGATCGTCTGGGATCCGCATCCCCGCGGAGCGGAGCCCGTGGCGGGAATCCGGCTCGCCACCCCGAATCTCGCCGAAGCCGAGCAGCTCACCGAAGCCCGCGCCGACGCCGAGGACCTGGCGAAGCAGGTGCACTCGCTCTGGAACGCCGACGCGGTGTGCGTCACCACGGGTTCGCAGGGTGCGGTGCTGACCGAGGGCGGCTCGTGCACCACGTTCCGGCCGCCCTCGGGCGTGGTCGCCAAGGACACCTGCGGCGCGGGTGACCGCTTCGCCTCCGCGGTCACCGCCGCGCTGCTCGACGGGGCGTCCACCGCCGACGCGGTGGCCACCGGGGTCCAGACGGCGGCGCGGTTCGTGGCCACGGGCGGCGCCGCCACTTTGTCCACTGTGGACAACGAGCCCCGGCTGGAGACCGCGTACCACGGCGCTTCGGCGTTCGACGTGGCCGCGCGGGTCCGCGCGCGAGGCGGCAGGCTCGTCGCCACGGGTGGCTGCTTCGACCTGCTTCATCCCGGCCACGCCAGTCTGCTCCGGCAGGCTCGCGCCTTGGGCGACGCCCTGGTCGTCTGCCTCAATTCCGACGCCTCCGTGCGCGGCCTGAAGGGTCCGGGGCGGCCGATCGTGACCGCCCGGGACCGCGCCAGGCTGCTCACCGAACTCTCTTCGGTCGACGCCGTCGTGGTGTTCGACGAACCCGATCCCGCCGCGGTACTCGACCGCCTCCGCCCCGACGTCTGGGTCAAGGGTGGCGACTACGCGGACATGGAACTCCCCGAAAGCACCGTCGTGCGCGGGCACGGCGGCGAGATCGTCCTGATCCCGACCATCCGCGGCTATTCCACCACCCGGCTGGTGGCCGCGGCGGAAGGAGCATGATGCGCCCTCTCGGCAACGTCCTGATCACCGGTGGCGCCTCCGGACTCGGTGCCGCGACCGTCGAAGCCGTCCGTGAAGCGGGTGGCACGCCCCTCGTCATCGACCGCGCCGAACCCGCGTCCGACGTCGCCTTCGTCCAGGCCGACCTGGCCGATTCCACCGCGGCCGCGAACGCCGTGGACGAGCTCGCCGAACGGGCGGGCGGGATCGACGGCGTCTTCACCGCGGCGGGGACCGACGCGTGCGGCGCGCTCGACGAAGTGTCCATTGAGGACTGGGAACGGGTGGTCCGGGTCAATCTGCTCGGCACGGCCGCGGTCGTCCGCGCTGCGCTGCCCCATCTGCGGCTGAGCCACGGCACCGTGGTGACCTGCGCGTCGACGCTGGGGCTGCGGGTGGCCGGGGACGCGAGCGCCTACTGCGCCTCGAAATTCGGCGTCGTCGGCTTCACCAGGGCACTCGCCATGGAACTGGCGGGCCGGGTCGGGGTGACCCTGCTCGTCCCCGGCGGCATGCACACGGCGTTCTTCGACGACCGGGCCGAGCGGTACAAGCCGCCGCCGGACGCGAAACTCAACCAGCCCGAGCACGTCGCGGCTTCGGTGGTGTTCGCGCTGTCCCAGCCGCCCGGCTGCGAGGTCCGCGAACTCGTGGTGTGCGCTTCGGAAGAGGGGTCGTGGCCGTGACCAGTGGCATCCTCGTGCTGCGCGCCCTCGGCCTGGGGGATCTGCTCACCGCGATTCCCGCGCTGCGGGCACTGCGCCGCGCCTTCGACGGAGAGCGCCTGGTGCTCGCCGCACCCGACAAGCTGCGCGACATCGTCGAACTGATCGACGCGGTGGACGAGCTGCTCCCGACGGCCGGGCTGGGCGAACTGTCCTGGCCCGGCGAGCCGCCGCGGCTGGCGGTGAACCTGCACGGCCGCGGCCCGGAGAGCATCCACGACCTGCTCGCCCAGGACCCGCTCGAACTGATCACGCACCGGCATCCGGACTTCCCCGGCGTCGACGGCCCGGACTGGCCCGCCGAAGCGCACGAAGTCGACCGCTGGTGCCGTCTGCTGGAGGCCGCCCGCATCCCGGCCGACCGCGGTGATCTCGCGCTGCCACCGCCGCCCGGCCCCAGCCCTGCGGCGGGTGCGGTGGTGATCCATCCCGGTGCCGCGTTCGCCGCCCGGCGCTGGCCGCCGGACCGGTACGCGCGGGTGGCGCGGGCGCTCTCCGGAAGTCACCGGGTGGTCGTCACGGGAAACGCGGCGGAAGCACCGCTCGCGCGCGAGATCGCCGAAGCGGCCGGGCTGCCGGCCGAGTCGGTGCTCGCCGGCGACGGGCTCGCCGAACTGGCCGCGACCGTGGCCGAAGCGCGGCTGGTCATCTGCGGCGACACCGGTGTCGGGCATCTCGCCACGGCGTACGGGACGCCGTCGGTCCTGCTGTTCGGGCCGACCCCGCCGAAGCTGTGGGGCCCGCCTCCCGAGGCCCGGCAGCACACCGTCCTCTGGGTGGGCGACGTCGGCGATCCGCACGGCGAAGCCCCGGACCCGGGGCTGCTGCTGCTACGCGAGGAGCGCGTTCTAGCCGCGGCCGAAGGCCTGCTGGCCGCGGGGGCATCCCGTGGGTGACCGGGTCGGGGTGATCGGCGCCGGCTACGTCGGGCTCACGAGCGCCGCGTGCTTCACCCAGCTGGGGCATCAGGTCGTCTGCGTCGACAACGATCGGTCCAAAGTGGACGCACTGCGGCGCGGCGAGGTCACCATCGTCGAGCCGGGGCTCACGGAACTCGTCCGCGACGGCTTAGGCTGTGGACGGCTCCGGTTCACCACCACGCCGGACGAACTATCCGATGTGGACTTCGTACTGCTCTGCCTGCCTACTCCGGAAGGGAAGGACGGCGCCGCCGACGTCCGGGTGCTGGAGCAGGTCGTGGCCACGCTCCCCGGCCTGCTGCGGCCAGGCTGTGCCGTCGTCACCAAGTCCACCGTTCCGGTCGGCACCGGAACCCGCCTGGCGGAGCTGCTCGGGCGGCCGGATCTGCCCGTGGTGAGCAATCCCGAGTTCCTCCGCGAGGGGCACGCCGTCGAAGACTTCCTGCGGCCCGACCGGATCGTCCTCGGCTCGGTGCCGGAGAACCGGGCGGCCGCCGAACGGGTGGCCGCGTTGTACGGCGAGACGAACGCGCCGGTGTGGTTCACCGATCCCGCCAGCGCCGAGCTCGCGAAGTACGCCAGCAACGCGTTCCTGGCGCTGAAAGTGTCCTATGTGAACGTCCTCGCCGAACTGTGCGAGCACTACGGCGCCGACATCCGCGACGTCGGGCGGCTCATGGGGCTCGATTCCCGGATCGGTCCCGCCTTCCTCGTGCCAGGCCCCGGCTGGGGCGGCTCGTGCCTGCCCAAGGACACCGCCGCGCTGCTGCGGACCGCCGACCACGCGGGCGTCGACTTCGGCATCCTGCGTGACGCCATGAAGGCCAACGCGCGCCAGCGGGCGGCCGTCGTGCGGAAGATCCGCCTCGCGATCACCGGGGTTTCGGACGGCTCGCTCTCGGGCATCCGTATCGGGTTGCTCGGACTGGCGTTCAAGGCTGGGACCGGGGATCTGCGCGAGTCCCCCGCACTCGCGGTCGCGCGGGAGCTCGCCAGGAGCGGCGCGGTGCTGACCGCGTACGACCCCGGCGTCGAGGCCGCCGAACCGGACATCGTCCAGGTCGTCGACGACCCGTACCTGGTCGCGAAGGACGCGGCGGCGCTGGTGGTGCTCACCGAGTGGCCCGAGTTCCGCGAGCTCGACTGGGAACGGCTCGCCGCCGCCACCGAGCGCGCCGTCGTCGTCGACGCCAGGAATCTCCTGGATCCGGCGGCCGTCGGCGAAGCGGGCTTCACCCATACGGGGCTCGGTACCGACCCGAACAGGAGGACAGGATGACCCAGCCGTTGAAGGCCCTCGCACTGGTGTGCTCGCTCAAGCCGTCTCCCGCGCCGTCGAGCAGTGCGCTGATCGCCCGGCAACTGCTCGACGAATTGGCCGGGCACGGCGCCACGGGTGAACTCGTGCGCGTGGTCGACCACGACGTCAAACCCGGCGTGGAAGGCGACATGGGCGACGGCGACGCCTGGCCGGAGATCCGCCGGAAGATCGCCGCGGCCGACATCCTGCTGATCTCCACGCCGACCTGGGTCGGCCACATGTCCAGTGTGGCCCAGCGTGTGCTGGAACGGCTCGACGCCGAACTGTCCGAAACGGACGAAGAGGGCAGGCCCGCGATGTTCGGCAAGGTCGGTGTCACCGCCGTCGTCGGCAACGAGGACGGGGCGCACAAGATCACCGCCGACCTGTTCCAAGCCCTCAACGACATCGGTTTCACCGTGCCCGCCCAAGGGGGAACCTATTGGAACGGCGAGGCGATGAAGGGCGGCGACTACAACGATCTCGACGAATCACCCGAAGCGGTCGCCTCGACCAACGCGACCCTCGCGCGCAACGCCGTCCACTTGGCGAACCTGTTGCGGGAGAAGCAGTACCCCGCTTCCTGATGCCAGGTGTGAACGACGCCACAGCCGGGTACCCCGTTTCCGTGATCGTCAAAACGCTGGCGTTCGGTGTGTGCCTCCTGCTCGCCGGGCTGTACCGGAGCGAGCGGGCAAGAGCCGGCGAGAGAAGCCGCCGCGCGGTTCCTCAGCGCGCTCGCGTCGGGTGATCACCGCGCGGCGTGCGCGCTGCTGGCGCCCCGGGCCCGGGAGTCCTGGGCACCCGAGAGCTGCGAACGCGGCCTGGCGGGCGCGGACGTCCCGGACGGTACACCCGGAACGGTCTCGGTCTGGAGCGAAGAAGCCCAGGTGAAAACCGCCCGCGACACCCTCTTCCTGCACGAATCGTCCACCGGCTGGGTGATCACGGGCGCGGGCTGCCGCCACCGGAACGAACAGGTCTACGACTGTGCGGTGGGTGGACCGTGAAAGCGCGCCCGGTGTTCACCGTCTATCTCGTCTTCGTTGTGGCCGTCCTCGGCTATTGCGTCCTACTGGGCCTGCTCCACCGGTGAAGGAGGCAAATGATGCGGCGCTTTCTCCGTGACAACGCCCTCTCGCTGGCGTTCGGGCTGCTGTTCCTGCTGAGCCTCCGCGGGACAGGCGTTCGCGGGCCTCTCCGCCTACAACGACCGGCGGCTCAGCCATGCCGCCGAGCCGATCGGCCTGCTCGACTACCTGGCATCCGCGGATTTCGCCGTCGACGTCGCCGAAAACTGGCAATCGGAGTACCTGCAGTTCTTCCTGTACGTGTTCGCGACCGTGTGGCTGCTGCAACGCGGCTCCCCCGAATCGAAACCGGCGGGGCGGGCCGGGCTGGAGACGGACAAGGAGCAGCAGATCGGCAGGCATTCGACGGCCGACTCCCCGAAATGGGCGAAAGCGGGCGGCTGGCGCACGGGAATCTTCTCGATGTCACTCGGATTGGTTATGCTGGGACTGTTCCTGCTGTCCTGGCTGGCCCAGTCCGTGGCCGGGATGAGCGCCTACAACGCCGAACAGCTCACCGAATTCGGTGATCCGGAGTCGTGGTCCGGCTATCTGGCGTCGGCGGACTTCTGGAACCGCACACTCCAGAACTGGCAGTCGGAATTCCTCGCCATCGGCTCGATGGCGGTGTTCAGCGTGTATCTGCGCCAGCGCGGCTCCCCGGAATCCAAACCCGTGGGCGCGCCGCATCACGTCACCGACGAATCCGGGTGATTGAACCGGGGGAAACGGGTATCCGTGCGGCGTCGGACTGACGACCACGGACAGGAGTGTCCATGACCACCACCACGAAACACGACCTCGTCTCGGTGATCACCGAGGACCACCGCGCCTTCGAACGGATCTTCAAGGAACTCGAGTCCGGCAAGGGCGGTGATCGGCACCGCAAGGACCTCGCCGACCACGTGATCGCCGAACTCGTGCGGCATTCGATCGCCGAAGAACAGCACATGTACCCGGCTGCACGGAAACACCTCCCCGATGGCGACAAGGTCGCCGATCACGAGATCGAGGAGCACGCCGAAGCCGAACGCGTGATGAACGACCTCATCGGTCTGGAGCCGGCGGACAAGCGCTTCGACCAGCTGGTCGGCAAGCTGATCGAGGACGTCCGGCACCACATCGAAGAGGAGGAGAGCGACCTGCTGCCGAAACTGCAGGCCGCCTGCTCGCCGGAGGACCTGCGGGAGCTGGGTGAGAAAGTGTTACGGGCCAAAAAGATCGCCCCGACGCGGCCGCATCCCGCCGCGCCGGACCGGCCGCCGGCGAACCGGATCCTGGCGCCGGGGACGGCGTTCATCGACAAGATCCGGGACGCGCTGACGGACCGCGCCACCTGAGCCCGCCCGTTCGCAGAGGTCCGTGAAGGCCTCCTTGAGGGACTCTGGGTCCCTCAAGGAGGCCTTCACGGAATGGCGCCGGTGGGTGACTCGGCAGGAACATCCCGCACGGAAGACTCGGGCAGCTCTCCCGTCAGCGCGAAGTCCACCCGCCGCGCCACCGAAACCGCCTGGTCCGCGAACCGCTCGTAGAACCGTGCCAGCAGCGCCACCGAGATCGCGGGCGCGATGCCGTGGGGCCAGTCCGGCTCGGTGACCAGCGTCATCAGTTCCTCGTACAGCGCGTCGACACGCTGATCGGACTGGGCGAGCGAGTGGAAGACCTCCGCGGTCGGTCCCTCGATCGCCGCGCCGAGGTCTTCCGCCATCGAGCAGGCGAGCCCGGCCATCTCGCCGAACCGGCCGGCGAGCGCGTCGGGGACGGCGAATTCCGGCGCTCGCGCGGCCTGGTCGGCGATGTGCTGGGCGAGGTCGCCCATCCGCTCCAGCCGGTCGGCGCAGTACACCGCCGCCAGCACGGTCCGCAGGTCGCGCGCGACCGGCGCCTGCAGGGCGAGCAGCTTCTGCGCGGTCTGGTCGCACGTGGTCCGTGCCGCATTCAGTTTCGCCTCGACCGCCGCGAGTTCGGCGGCGGCTTCGGCATCCCGGTCGAGGAAGACCCGGTTCGCGAGGCGCAGTTCCTCGCAGGCCATCCCGCACATGTTCGACAGGAGCTCGCCGAGGACGCTCAGCTGACCGTGGAATCGATCCCTCATGTCAGCACTTTCGCAGGTTCGAGGACGTACGTCGCGTATGCCGCGCGGATCACCGGCTGGGCGACATTGCGCACGGGGACGCCGCCCGGGCTGACACCTTGCTCGCTGCCGTAGTGCGCGTGCCCGTGCACGGCGAGTGCCACCTGGGCGTCGTCGATCGGCTCGCACAGCAGGTACGACCCCAGGAACGGGTGGATTTCGGGCGGTTCGCCGTGCAGGGTGCCGGGGATCGGCGAGTAGTGCGTCAACGCGACGGTCACGTCGGGCTGCTCGTGTTCGAGCCCTTCCAGCGCGGTGCGCAGGCGCTTGGCGGCCGCCATGGTGTGTTCGACGAAGTCTTTCATCTCGCGTTCGCCGAACCGGCTCGCGCATTTGCCCGCGAACCCGCCGCCGAAGCCCTTCACCCCGGCGACACCCAGCTTCCCACCCTCCAGTTCCAAAGTGGTGGCCGAACCCTCCAGGACGGTGATCCCGCTTTCCTCCAGCAGCCCGCTGACCGCTTCCGCCTCGTCCGAGTGATAGTCGTGGTTGCCGAGCACCGCCACCACGGGGACGTCGAGCCCGGCGAACTCGTCGGCCACGACCCTCGCCTCTTCGACGCTGCCGTGCCGGGTGAGGTCGCCCGCGAGCAGCAGCACCTCGGCGTGTTCGGCGATGTTGTCCAATGCCGGCCGCAGCAGGCCCCGGTTGTCCTCCCCGAGGTGGACGTCCCCGACCGCGGCGACCCGGATCACCGGATCTCCTCGGCGTGCGACGGCTCGCGGACGTCCGCCAGCCGGACGTCGTTGTGCACCAGCTCGGCCGCGATGTGATCGCAGACGACCGCCTCGATGTCGGCCTTGCGGTTCGCGCACGGGACCTCGCCGCTGAGCCGGACCTGGTCGCCGCGCACGGTGACGTGCACGCCGAGTTCGGCGGTCCTCGGATCCTCCGCCAGCGCCTTGGTGAGCCTGGCGACCAGGTACTGTGGCGCTTCCTCGGGCATCGGAAGCTCCTTTCCGTCGATGATGGACAGAGCCGCGAGCAGGGTCAGGAAAGACCAGGCGTACGGCGATTCGGCGGTCTCCTCGGCCACGCGGTGCCAGTCGACCTGCTCGCGGAGGTCACGGGCGATCCGCAGCAGCGGCCCGAAATCGCAGCGGTGCGGGCTGAGCACGAGCATCTTGTCGACGAGCAGATCGGTCCCGTTGAGCACCGGGGCGGCGGTCGCCCCCACCCGCATCAGCGACGCGCGGTCGAGCATCTCGTCGGTGACCGGCCGGTGATTGGGCCGGAAGATGAGGTCGACGAGACAGTCGCCGTCGTAGACCTTGGTGAGCCAGTCCTCCGGCGGATGCACCCGTCTCAGCCCCGCGGCCACCAGCGCCTCCGCCGCTTCCTCGATGTCCTCGTGTTTGAGGAAGAGATCGACGTCGTGGTCCGACGGCGGGCCGCCCCGCGCGTACACGGCGAGACCGCCCGCGACGGCGAACCGCACCGAAGTTCCGTCCAAAGTGGACACCACTTTGGTCAGCGTGTGCAGCAGTTCCTTCTCGTTCACGGTCGCTCCCCCACTCCGGTGGCCAGTTCGTGACCCCGGCCGACGTCTGCTTTCAGCGGTTCGGTCGGGAAACCTTCGCCTTCCCGCAATCCCTTGAGGAACGCCTCGATCGCGTCCTCCGACGAGTATCGCGGCGTCCAGCCCAGCTCTTGCCTGGCGCGCGTGCAGTCCATCACCGGGAGATGCAGGACCGCGTCGAAGAGCCCCGGCGTGGCCGGAATCAGGTGCAGCGACCAGGCCGCCGCGAGCGCGTTCCGGACGAAGGCGGCCGGGACCTTCACCGGCCTGGCGCCGAAGATCCGCGCCAGCGCGCGGGTGTCCAGCACCGGGTCGGCGGCGATGTTGAAGGCGCCCTTGACGTCTTGGAGCGCGCAACGGCGGTAAGCGTCGGCCACGTCTTCGGTGTGCGCGGTCTGGATCCTCAGCTGCGGGATGTCCGGCAGGATCGGGACGAGCGACGGCCGAAGCAGCTTGCCCGGAACGAGCGGCCCGCCGAAAAGGCGGCGCTGTTCGGGCGCCGCGGCCTTCTGGAAGAGGAATCCCGGGCGCACCCGGACCACCCGCATCCGTGGATGACTACGGTCGAAAGCCTCGAGAACCCGCTCGACATAAGCCTTTTCCCGGGTGTACGCCGCCTTGGGCGAGCCGTGCGTCGGCCAGTCCTCGGCCACCGGGTGATCGTCGTCCCTCGGCGAGTACGCCCCGATCGAGGACGCGTACACCAGCGACGGCACCCGCATCGCCTGCGCGGCTTCGAACACCCGGATCGAACCCAGCACGTTGGCCCGCCAGGTGACCTCGGGCCGGTGTGTGGGCTGGAAGAGCCAGGCCAGATGGATCACCACGTCGGCGCCGTCGAACACGGCCCGGAGATCGTCGCGGGCGACATCGGCGGTGACGAACTCGGTCTTCGGGCTCTCCCAGCGGCTGGGGCGCCTCGCCAGTCCGACGATCGAGCCGACCTCGGGGTCCGCACCCAGCGCGCGTACCACCGCCGTGCCGACGTTACCGGTGGCGCCGGTGACCACGATCCGCTTGCCACTGTCGCTCATGGGTACGGTTACCCGCCGTCGCCCCGGCTTAATCGGCGCGGATCCGCTGGACGAGGCGGCGAGCGGGCAACGCCATCGCCCCCAGTCCGATCGAGGTGGCGACCTCGTCGGTGGGCGTGACGAGCAGGTGGTCGATCTCGTCGAGCAGCCTGCCGCACCGATCCAGTTCGCCCGCGTCGCCCGAACGGACGACCTCGGCGAGCGCTTCGAGCAGGTCACCGATCACCCCGCGCGCGTACTCGCCGGGATGTCGGAACGGCTGTTCGCTCCGGGCGGCCTCGTTCACGGCGTCGATCAGCTGGGCGAGCGGCTGCCACAGGGAGATGAGGTTCGGCAAAGGTTCCTCGTGGATCTCACGCCTTCCGCGGAGATTCAGGTATCGGCCCTCCCGGGTCCAGCCGATCGCCTCTTCCGCCTCCGCGGCCAGGCTGCGGACGTCCTGCAGACGGTCGTCCAATGCGTCGGCCGCCTCGCCACCGCGGACCACTTCCGCGGTCTCGTCGAGGAGGTCGGCGATCGCCGCGGCCAGCCGGGAGGTCGCCGCCCGCAGGCGTTCGCCGTGCAGCGGCGGCAGGATCACCGCGTTGAGCACCGCGCCGATCGCCGCGCCCAGCGCGGTCTCCAGCAGCCGGTCGGCGAGCAGGACGGGTTCGGTCGCGTTGCCGTAGGAGATCAGCAGCATGCCGGTGATCCCGACCCAGACCCCGGAATCGCCGAACCCCCGCCATGAGCCGATGAGCAATCCGACGAAGATGACCAGCCCGAGCGCCACCGTCACCGAGGGGACGACCTGACCGGCGCCCGCCGCGAGCAACACTCCCACGCTCACCGCACCGACCTGCTGCGCCCAGCCGCGCAGCGAGCGGTAAACGGTGGCCTGTACCAGGAACACCGCGGCGTACGGCGCGAGAAAGGGCTGTGGCAGCCGCAGCACCGACGTCGCGACGATCCACGCGATCACCGCCGCGGCCGTGGCCTTCGTGGTCTGGATGAGACTCCGGCGTTCCTCTCCCGGAACCCGGAATGCCCGGGCGGCCCAGGCGAACGGCGCCGTCCAGCGCATCACGGGCCCGGGGGCGCCAGGTGGACGACCTTCGTCTGGGTCATCTCGTCGAGCAGTTCGGGCCCGTAGCCGTAACCGCTGCCGCTGGCACCTCGCGGATGAGCGGATCCCCCGGGCGCACCGCCGAAGACGTTGTTGATCTTCACGGTTCCGACCGGGAGTTCGCGCCAGGCCCGCTGCGCGTGCGCCATCGAGGACGTCAGCACCGTGGCGGCGAGACCGTGCTCGCCGTCGGCGGCCTGGCCGAGCCCCTGCTCGAAGTCCGCGACCACCGTCACCGGCGCGACCGGGCCGAACGTCTCCTCACGGAGGATCCGCATCCCGGAGGTGCATCCGGTGAGGACGGTCGCCGGGTAGAAGGCACCGGGACCGTCCGGCACGACGCCGCCCACGAGCGGATCGGCGCCTTGCGCGATCGCCTCCGCGACCTGCGCGTGCACCCCTTCGCGGTGACGCCGGTCGACGAGCGGGGCCAGCCGGCGCCTCCCTGCTTCGGCGACCAGTGCGGTGAGGAAGGCGTCCGCGACGTCCTGGTGCACCAGGATCCGTTCGACCGAGACACAGATCTGCCCGGAGTTGGCGAAGGCTCCGGTCGCCGCCTGCTCGGCCGCCCAGACCGGATCCACCCCGGCGTCGACGACGAGCGGATCGTTGCCGCCGTTCTCCAGCAACGCCTTGGCGCCGGTCCGCGCCGCACTCGCCGCGATCGAACGGCCCGCGACGGTACTGCCGACATGAGCGATGACGTCGACGTCAAGGTGGGCCGCGAGTTCGGCACCGACGCTCCCGTCGCCCTGCACGGTCTGCAGCATTCCCTCGGGAAGTGCCTCCGACAGCACGTTCCCCAGCCAGGCGCCGGTGTGCGGGCAGCGTTCGCTCGGCTTGTGCACCACCGTGTTGCCGGTGACCACCGCGGCCCCCAGCAGCCCGCAGGCCACGGCGACGGGGTCATTCCACGGCGTCAGCGCCACGACCACGCCCCGCGGTTCGGGCACCATCAGGTCGGTCGCCGACGGATCGCCCAGCAAGGACCGGCCGCGGTGGACCGGGCCCAGTTCGGCGTACTGCTCCAAGGTCCCGGCCCCGGCCAAGACCCCTTCCTCGGCCTCGTCGCGAGGCTTTCCGGTCTCGCTCTCGATGAGGACGGCGAGTTCGCCCGCGCGCTCCCGGAGCGACTTGGCCGCGTCCTTCAGCGCGATTCCGCGTTCGGCCGCCGGTGTGACGGCCCAGGCCGATGCCCGCCGTTTCGCCGTGGCGATCGCCGTTTCGACGTCGCCGGGGGTCGCCACCTTGACGCTGCCGACGAGCCTGTCGTCGGCGGGGTCGCGGATCTCCAGCACGGCAGGCCGCTCCACCGTCGTCATTCGCACCTCCTCGAAGTTTCACTGCGCGCCGGTTACCCGCTGTCGTTTTGCCGAAACAGTGCCGGGGTAGCCGCGAGGGAAGACCACCACCACGAAGGGGCGACACCAGTGGCACAGCATCGAGAAGACGCGAAGGACGAACAACTGGGCGGAAGCCGTGTGGATCCCGGACAATCGGCACTGACCACTCAGCAGGGTGTTCGCGTCGACCACACGAACGACTCCCTGACCGCGGGAACCCGGGGCCCGACACTGCTGGAGGACTTCCACGCCCGCGAGAAGATCACGCATTTCGACCACGAGCGGATCCCCGAACGGGTCGTGCACGCGCGCGGTGCGGGCGCCTACGGCTTCTTCGAGGCCTACGACGACGCGCTGGCCGACTACACGGTCGCGGAATTCCTCACCAGCGGTGAGAAGATCCCCGTGTTCGTGCGGTTCTCCACCGTCGCCGGATCGCGCGGCTCGGCCGACACCGTCCGCGACGTCCGCGGCTTCGCGACGAAGTTCTACACCCGGCAGGGCAATTACGACCTCGTCGGCAACAACATGCCGGTGTTCTTCATCCAGGACGGCATCAAGTTCCCCGACTTCGTGCACGCGGTCAAACCCGAACCGCACAACGAGATCCCGCAGGCCCAGTCGGCGCACGACACCTTCTGGGACTTCGTTTCGCTGCAACCGGAAAGCCTGCACATGGTGCTCTGGCTGATGTCCGATCGCGCGCTGCCGCGCAGCTACCGGATGATGCAGGGCTTCGGCGTCCACACGTTCCGGCTGGTCAACGCCGACGGCGAGGGCACCTTCGTGAAGTTCCACTGGAAGCCCGTGCTCGGCACGCATTCCCTGGTGTGGGACGAATGCCAGAAGATCGCGGGCAAGGATCCCGACTTCAACCGGCGCGACCTGTGGGACGCCATCGAGGCCGGGCAGTATCCGGAATGGGAACTGGGTGTCCAGCTGGTGGCCGAGGACTCCGAGCACGACTTCGACTTCGATCTGCTGGACGCCACGAAGATCATCCCCGAGGAGCAGGTGCCGGTGCGGCCGGTCGGGCGGATGGTCCTGGACCGCAACCCCGACGACTTCTTCGCCGAGACCGAGCAGATCGCCTTCCACACCGCGAACATCGTCCCCGGGATCGACTTCACCAACGACCCGCTGCTGCAGGCACGGAACTTCTCGTACCTCGACACGCAACTGATCCGGCTCGGCGGCCCCAACTTCTCCCAGCTCCCGGTGAACCGGCCGATCGCGCCGGTGCACACGAACCAGCGCGACGGGCACGGCCAGCAGAACATCCACAAAGGACGGACGAGCTACTTCCCGAATTCGCTCGGCGGCGGCTGCCCGGCGATCGCCGATTCCGG
Source organism: Amycolatopsis sp. TNS106 (assembly GCF_019330265.1). Taxonomy (NCBI): domain Bacteria; kingdom Bacillati; phylum Actinomycetota; class Actinomycetes; order Pseudonocardiales; family Pseudonocardiaceae; genus Amycolatopsis; species Amycolatopsis sp. TNS106. Next base: position 3,097,228 of record NZ_CP024972.1, read on the forward strand.
CGTCTTCCGGCATTACACCGAAGCCGTGGCGGGCCACAAGATCCGGGAACGCAGCGAGAGCTTCAAGGACTTCTACAGTCAGGCGACGCTGTTCTGGAACAGCATGTCCCAGGTCGAACGCGAGCACATCGTCGCCGCGTTCCGGTTCGAACTGGGCAAGGTCGAGGACCGGGAGGTCCGGGCGCGGACCGTCGCCGAGCTCAACAACGTCGACCACGACCTCGCGGCCCGGGTGGCCGAGGGGATCGGGGTGACCGTGCCCGCCGCTCCCGCCACACCCCATCACGACCGCACCTCCCCCGCGCTTTCCCAGCTCAACCAGCCCTCGGTCGCCCCGACCGGCCGAAAGGTCGCGGTGCTCGCCGCCGACGGGGTGGACACGATCGGCGTCCGCCGCCTGGTCGAGGCGCTGACCGAGCAGGGCGCGATCGCCGAGGTCCTCGCGCCGGCCGAAGCCGAGCTCCGGCCGGGTGGGGAAGGGGATCCGCTGCGGCCGGACAGGCAGCTCAACACCATGGCTTCGGTGCTCTACGACGCCGTCGCCGTGCCGTGTGGCCCGAGCGCGATCAGTGTCCTCGAACGCGACGGGTACGCCGTGCATTTCGTCGCCGAGGCGTACAAGCACGGCAAACCGGTGGCCGCCTTCGGTTCGGGTCTGGACCTGCTGCGCCGGGCCGGCGTGACCGCGAAACTGGCCGACGACAGCGAAACCCTGATCGACCAGGGCGTGGTGACCACCACGGCGGCCGAGGCGACCCTCCCCGACGGCTTCTTCGCCTCGTTCCTCGCGCAACTGGGCGAACATCGCTCGTGGGTGCGGAAAACCGACGCGATCCCGGCCTGACCGGAGTTTGCGGCGGTGGCTCCCGGGTACCGGAAGAGGGTGAGCGACCTCGACTACACGATCGTGATCCCGACGACCGGCCGGGAGAACCTCCACACGCTTCTGGCCGGGATCGAAGCCGCCGGGGAACCCCGGCCGGCGCGGATCGTCGTCGCCGACGACCGGCCCGGCGGCGACGAACTGCGGCTTCCCCCGTCCAGTACGGAAATCGAAGTGGTCCGCTCCGGCGGACGCGGTCCCGCCGCCGCCCGTAACGCGGGCTGGCGGCGCGCCCGGACCGAGTGGATCGCCTTCCTCGACGACGACGTGGTGATCGGCTCGGACTGGCCGCGGAAACTCGCCGAAGACCTCCTCCCCCTCGGGCCCGAGACGGCGGCGTCGCAGGCACGGCTGGTCGTGCCACTGCCGCCGGACCGCCGCCCGACCGACGACGAACGAGGAACCGCCTGGCTGGAGACGGCCAGGTGGATCACGGCCGACATGGCCTACCGCCGGTCCGTGCTCGCCGAGGTCGGCGGTTTCGACGAACGTTTCCCCCGTGCCTACCGGGAGGACTCGGATCTGGCCTTGCAGGTCGCCAAGGCGGGCTACCTCATCGCCCGGGGTGACCGCGTCACCGTCCATCCGCCCAAACGGTCGGGTCCGCTGGCCAGCTTCCGCGCCCAGCGGGGCAACGCCGACGACGCGCTCATGCGGCACAAGCACGGAGTCCTCTGGCGACAGCAGACCGGAGCCGGGCACGGACGGCTCGAACGGCACGCGCTGGCCACCGTCAGCGCGGCCGGCGCCCTGGCGTTGTCCGCCCTGGGGCGCCGCAAGGCCGCCACCGCGGCGGCCGGAGTGTGGGCGGGGCTGACCGCCGAGTTCGCCGCACGCCGGATCGCCCCGGGACCGCTCACTCCGGGCGAAGTGGCGCGGATGCTGCTGACCAGCGTCCTCATCCCGCCCGCGGCCTGCTATCACCGGCTGCGCGGGGAACTCCGGCACCGGCTGGCCCGGCGGCCGCAGGCCCTGCTGTTCGACCGGGACGACACGCTCATCGTCGACGTGCCCTACCTCGACGATCCCGACGGCGTCCGGCCCGTGCCCGGTGCCAAAGAACTCCTGCACTGCGTCCGGGCGGCGGGTATCAGGATCGGCGTGGTCAGCAACCAGTCCGGGGTGGCGAAAGGCCTGATCACCCCGGATCGGCTGGCCGCCGTGAACGCCCGCGTCGAACAGGTCCTCGGCCCGTTCGGCACCTGGCAGGTCTGCGTGCACGACGACGGTGACGGCTGCCCGTGCCGCAAACCCGCGCCGGGACTCGTGCGGCAGGCCGCGGAAGCGCTCGGAGTGGACGTCCGCCGTTGCGTGGTCATCGGCGACACCGGCGCCGACGTCGACGCCGCCCTCGCTGCCGGAGCCCGCGGCATCCTCATCCCGACCGCACGGACCCGGCCGGAGGAGATCGACCGCGCCCGTCGCCGGGCGACCGTCGCCCGGGACCTCGCCGAAGCCGTGCATCTGGCCGTCGCGGGCAGCCGATGAACGTGCTGGTCGCGAGGATGGACAACCTCGGCGACGTCCTGCTCGCCGGTCCCTGTGTCCGTGCGGTCGCGGCCGGAGCGGACCGGGTGGTCCTGCTGACCGGGCCCCGGGGCCGCGCCGCGGGCGAACTGCTGCCCGGAGTGGACGAGGTCATCAGCTGGTGCGCACCGTGGATCGACCCCGAACCGCCACCGGTCACTCGGGAGGACACCGACGCGTTCGTCCGGCGCTTGAGCGAGTTCTCCTTCGACTCGGCGTTGATCTTGACGTCGTTCCACCAGTCCCCGCTCCCGCTGGCGCTGCTCCTGCGGATGGTGGGCGTACCGTGGATCGGCGCGGTGTGCGAGGACTACCCCGGGTCGCTGCTGGATCTGCGGCATCGCGTTCCCGGTGATCCACCGGAGCCGGTCCGGATGCTTTCCCTCGCCGAGGAAGCGGGATTCTCGTTGCCGCCCGGCGACGACGGCGGTCTCGCCGTCCGCTGGCCCCTGCCACCGGTGGAGGACCTGGTCGGCGACGAGGACTACGTGGTCGTCCATCCCGCCGCGTCGGTCCCGGCCAGGCAGCCGTCCGCCGGACGGTCGGCTGCGATCGTCCGGGCGTTGCAGGCCGCCGGACGCCGGGTCGTCGTGACAGGCTCGCCATCGGAAAGCGCTTTGACCAGGCAGGTCGCCGGAACCGCGCTCGATCTGGGCGGCCGCACGGGACTGTCCGAACTGGCGGCCGTGCTCGCGGCGGCGGACGTCGTGGTGGCGCCCAACACCGGCCCCGCCCACCTCGCGGCCGCCGTCGGGACGCCGGTCGTCTCGCTGTTCGCCCCTGTCGTGCCGGCGTCGCGCTGGGCGCCGTACGGCGTGCCGTCCGAAGTGCTCGGAGACCAGCACGCGGCGTGCAAGGACAGCCGGGCCCGGGTCTGCCCCGTGCCCGGCCATCCGTGCCTCGACCGCCTCGCGCCCGACGCGGTCGTCGACGCCGTGGCGCGCCTCAGCCGGGTGTCGTCTCGCCGCCCAGCGCGGCGATGACCTCGCCGCTGTAGTACGACGAAAGCCGGTTGGACGCCAGGAAGACGTACGACGGCGCGAGGTCGTCGGGATGCGCCGCCCGCTCGAACGGCACCTGGAGACCGAACTTCTCCACCTTCTCGGGCGGGAAGGTGGACGGGATCAGCGGTGTCCACACCGGACCGGGCGCGACGCAGTTGATCCGGATGCCGCGATCGGCCAGTGCCTGCGCCATCGCGTACGTCCACGCGTGCACGGCGCCCTTGGTCGCGGAGTAGTCGATCAGCGATTTGTTGCCCCGCAAGCCGTTCACCGAGCCGGTGTTGATGATGACCGAGCCCTCACCCAGATGGGGCAACGCGGCGTTGGTCACCCGGAAGAAGCTGTGGATGTTCACGTCGAAGGTATGCGTCCACTGCTCGTCGGTGAGCTCCTCCGGGGAGTCGACCGGCCACTGCGTGGCGACGTTGTTGACCAGGATGTCCAGGCCGCCGAGCTCCTTCACGGTCCGGTCCACGATCTCCCGGCACTGCGCCGCCTCGGCGAGGTCACCCGGCAGGAGGAGACACTCGCGTCCTTCAGCGCGTACGCGTTCCTCGGTGTACTTCGCGTCTTCGTGCTCGTTGAGGTAGGCGATCGCCACGTCGGCGCCCTCCTTCGCGAAGGCGATGGCGACCGCGCGGCCGATACCGGAGTCACCGCCGGTGATCAACGCGCGCTTGCCCGCCAGCAGCTCGCGGCCCTCGTAATCCTCCATGGAGTCACGAGGCGGCGGGTCCATTTTCGACGTCACGCCCGGTGGTTCCTGCTGCTGCGGCGGCCGTAACTTGTCTGCCATCGGTTCCCTCCCGTCGGGTGCTTTCGCCGACGGTTACCCGGCTGGCCGCTTTCTCGAACATGCCGTGGCCGGCGCCCGGCGGGGTGTCGCGAAAGCCACTTTCGGGACGTCTGATGTCCCGAAAGTGGCTTTCGCGACACGGTCACCGGCCGATCACCCGGGCTGAGCGTTGCGAAAGCCACTTTCGCAACCTTCAAGGTTGCGAAAGTGGCTTTCGCATCACCCTCGGCCAAGCGCGGTATCGCGTGACTGGACGGACGACACTCGTGACTGGACGGACGACACGCGTGTCCAGACGGACGACTCGCGGCGGATCCGGCCCCGCGCCGTGTCGTCCGTCGGATCACGCGTGTCGTCCATCTGATCACGCGTGTCGTCCGTCAGGTGCAGGGGTCCGAGAGCCTCAGTGCACCCGCCGGTCCTCCGCCGTCCCCCGGTACCGGATCGTCCAAAGGCTGCGCCGGATGTACGTCCGCTGCAACCACCGATCCCGCCCGTTGTGCCGCGCGAAGAACTGCGACCGCGCGTGCAGGCCCTTCCGGTTGTTGATCAGCAGCGCCGTCCCCGGCTCCAGCTTGACCTGGTGCGCGACCTCGCGGCAGACCCGCTGCAGCTCCTCCAGCGCCTGTTCCGCCTCGACGGTCTCCCCCACCACGCCGTTGGCCGAGATCGCCACTTCCGGAGACTCCGCCGGCCCGGAGATGACCGGCACGAGGTCGGAGAGCACGTCGGCTCCCTTGGCCACGTCACGCACGTAACTGCCGGGCGCGTTGAGCCGGAACAGCGGGCGCCGCAGGACGTCGAGCACCTCCGGGTCCAGTGCGGCCGAGATGTCCCTGCCGTCGGCGTAGTAGGTGACGGCTTCCTTGTTCCCGTCCTGGCGGACGCAGTTCAGCACCAGGAAGTCCGGATTGGACACGTCGTAGCGGCCGACCTCGTCGTGCACGATGTCGTTGTGGAAGTTGAGGAACACGTGCGAGCTCTGGTTGGTCTGGCTCCGCGCCCCCGCCGAGACCGGGACGACGTCGTGCACGAGCCGCCCGCTCTTCTCCGTGGTGAACCCGACGGGCTCGCCGAGCAGCTGGCTCAGTCCCAAAAGGACGGTCTCGGCGACGAACGTCTTCTTGTCCTTGCTGGGCTCCCCGTCGATCGGTGTCTCGGGGAGCTCCGCGTCCACCGGCAGGTTGCGCACGAGCGCGACGCCGGGGGTGTCGACATGTCTGCCGAAGTCCAGGATCGCCTGCAACTGGTCGATCGGCAGCTTCGAGAACGCGACGCGGAGCATCGCCAGCGAGCGGTCGATGTCGTCGACGGGGTTCGGGAAGGTCCGCAGGTCGCTCCCGATGGTGTCCCGGACCTCGTCGTCGAGGACGACCTCGGTGAAGGTGCTGACTAGGGTTTCCTTGCTGGTCATGGTGTCCTATCCACTTTCCGCCGCCGCTGGACCGGCGGTCTCGTCTTGAACTTGGCGATGAAGGTGAGCGCGGGAGCGGTCGCGATCGTCGACACGAGCGTCATGAGCACGAGCATCGCGAACACCGCCGGGCTGATCACCTTCAGCTGGAGGCCGACGTTGAGCACCACCAGTTCCGTCAGCCCCCGGCAGTTCATGAGCGCCCCGAGCGACAGTGCTTCGCGCCAGCCGACCCCGGTCAGCCGGGCCGCCGTGGTGCTGCCCACCCATTTCCCGAACACCGCGACCGCCGTGATCACCACGGTCCACAGCCACAGCGATCCGGAGCCGAGCAGGCTGAACTCGGTATGCAGACCGGTGTAGGCGAAGAACAGCGGCAGCAGCAACGTCAGGGTCACGCTGCCGAGCTTTCCGGCGGCGCGGGTGACGACCGGATCGGTCCTCGGCGCGATCACCCCGAAGAGGAAGGCGCCGAAGATCGCGTGGATGCCGATCTCGCTGGTGGCCAGCGCCGACAGCATGATCCCGCCGAGCAGGATCGCGAGCACCGCCGACTCCGGCACGCGGGCGAGCGCCTTCGCCAGCAGTGGCCGGACGACGTAGAGCATGACCACGACGAACACCAAGGTCAGCCCGACGGTCAGGAACACCTCCGACGGCGTCCCGCCCTGGCTGACGGCGACCACGACGGCCAGCAGGCACCACGCGGCGACGTCGTCGACGGCGGCGCAGGTGAGCGCCAGCGCCCCGAGCGGCGTCTTCGACAGACCGCGGTCGGTCAGGATCCGTGCCAGCACCGGGAACGCCGTCACGCTCATGGAGACCGCGATGAACAACCCAAAGGCGAGGAAGCCGACGTCGCCGCCGAAGGTCGGGTACATGCCGAGCGCGAGCACGATGCCGCAGACCATCGGCAACGCGATGCTGACCTGGCTGACCGTCACGGCGGTGAATCCGCGCTCGCGCACCGCGCCGAGATCGATCTCCGAACCGACCAGGTACATGAAGAAGATCAGGCCCAGCTGCGAAAGGATGTTGATCGCCGTGACCACCCCGCCGGGGAACAGCCAGCCGAACGCGCCGGGCCAGACGAGCCCGAACAGCGAAGGTCCCAGCAGGATGCCGGCGACGATCTCGCCGATCACCGCGGGCTGGCCGAGCCGCCGGGCCAGGACGCCCGCGAGGTAGCAGGCGCCCAGGATCACCGGCAGCGCGACCAGCAGGCGCGCGTAGGTGTCGGGACCGCCGCCCGCGGCCTTGGCGCCCGTGCTCGCGACGGGCGCGTAGGCCGACCCCAGGCCGAGCACCACGACGACGACCACCGCCGGAACCGCGACCAACGCGGTCCCGACGACGATCCGGCGCAGCGTGGTGCGCCGGCCCCGGTCCCGCACAGCCGAATCCATCGAGTTTCTCTCCCTAACCGGCACGCAGTTCCAGCGTGCAGCATTTGACGCTGCCGCCCGCCTTGAGCAATTCCGACAGGTCGGCACCGATCGGTTCGAAGCCGTGTTCCCGCAATCGCGCGGTCAGCGCGGTGGCCGCCTGCGGCAGCACGACGTGCTTGCCGTCGGAGACGGCGTTGAGGCCGAAGACGGCGGCGTCTTCTTCGGAAGCCAGGATCGCGTCGGGATACAGCTCCTTCAGCAGCAGAAGGCTTTCCTCGGAGAACGCGCCGGGGTAGTACATGACCGTGTCCTCGTCGAGAACGGCGAGCGCGGTGTCGAGGTGGTAGTACCGCGGGTCGACCAGCGTCAGCCTGGTCACCGGGCGGCCGAAGAACTCGCGCGATTCGTTGTGCGCCTCCGGGTTCGTGCGGAACCCGGTGCCGGCGAGGATCGTCTTCCCGGCGACGAGGTAGTCGCCCTCCCCCTCGTTCACCCACTGCGCCTGCCGCACGTAGCGGTATCCGTTGGCCCGGAACCACTTCAGATACGCGTCGGATTCACCCGCCCGCTGCACGTGGTGGAACCGCGCCACGAGCACCTGTCCGTCGACCACGGTGGCACCGTTGGCCGCGAACACCATGTCGGGCAGCCCGGGCAGCGGTTCGAGCAGCTCGACTCGATGCCCCAGGTCGACGTACAGGTCGCGCAGCCATTCCCATTGCGCGATGGCCAGCTCGGTGTCCGTCGGTTTCTTCGGGTCCATCCAAGGATTGATCGAGTACTCGACGTCGAAGTACGTCGGTCTGACCATCAGGTAGTGCCGTTGGGTGGCAGTCCGTGACACGCTTCCTCCACGCGGTTTTGGGCGTCTTCCGCCACCGGGCCCTGGGTAAGGGCCCGGCTTCGTCGAACAGGATCCGGTGCTACTTCTGGGTTTCGGAGAGTTTGACCTCGATCTTCCCGGCCAGGTCATTGGCATTGCGCATGGCTTCGTCGAAGGACGCGCCCAGCGCGCCGATACCGCCGAAGATGTTGTTGCCGAGCGGCGGGCGTTTGATCAGGTCGCCCGGCTTGGCGAAGATCTTGAGGTAGTACAAGGAGTCCGATTCGTTCACCGCGGGCGGGACGTCGATCGAAGCGATCACACCGCCCGGGCAGATCAGGCACATCGCGGCGGTGTGCAGCCCGGTCGGGCTGAAGTGCCCGACGTCCGGCCGCACGCCGCGGGAGACGTCCATGAGTCCCTTGATCGGGTCGTACCCGGCCGAGAGCCGGGCCATGTGGTCGAGTCCCCCGCCACCGGGCCGCACGGCGATCTCCAGCAGGAACGGTTTCCCCTGGTGGAAACGGACCTCGGCGTGCAGCGCGCCGCGAGTGAGCCCCTGCGCCCGCACGCCGGCGGCGACCACCGAGTGCACTTCGGCCACCTGCTCGGTGGTGAGCGACGTGGGCGCGTGGTGCACGTCGTCGTCGAAGGTCTCGCCCTCCGAAGTGACCCTGTCCACAATGGATCCGAGATAGACCTCGTCGTCCCACGCGACCGCTTCGATGAGGTGCTCGTGACCGTCCAGAAAGGACTCGACGAGGAGGCCGTGCGGGCCGAGGTCCAGCCCCTCGGCCTCCATGTTGTACCAGGACATCCCGTCGATGCCTTCGCGCGCCTGCGCGTAGCGCTCCCGCATCTTCTCTTCGTCGTCGACCCGGAAGACGAAGTTGCTGGCCGCGCCGAGGGTCGGCTTGAGGATCACCGGATAGCCGAAGTCTTCGGCCGCTTGAAGGGCCGAATCGAGGTCTTCGACGAACCGGTAGTCCGGATGCGCGGCCCCGCCCTTTTCGTGCGCCTGCCGCATGATCAGCTTGTTCCGGCTGGTCCGCGCCGCGTCGACGCCGATACCGGGCAGGCCGAGCGCTTCCGCGACGGCGGCGACCAGGACCACGCCGGACTCGGAGAAGGTGAGCACACCGTCGAACGACTCCTCGGCGTGCCAGGCCTTCGCGTGCCGGATCAGGTCGTCGATGTGGTTGCTGCCGGCGATCCGGTAGCGCTCGGACGGCCAGAGATCCTCGGTCCCGATGCCGTTGAGCACGTACAGCACGCCGCCGAAGTCCTCGATCTGCTGATACCGGGGCAGGTAGTAGTAGGAGTTCTGGCTGGCTTCCAGCGCGAGCAGTTTCACGACACACCTCGCAGGGCAGGACGGATCGGGTGGGCACCGCCCGCTCGCGCGAGCGGCCGGTCGAGCGGTTCGAGTCCGGTCGGGACCGGGTCGGCGCCGGTCAGGCGCGCGGCCAGGGACCGGGCGATCAGCGGGGCGAACTTGAACGACGAGCCGCCGCACGCCGCGTAGGTCAGCACCCGGTCGCCGAGGACGGCGAGCATCGGGCCGAGGGTGGAGCGCCGGGCCAGGTAGTGGCAGTCCCGGGTGTCGACCAGCCAGTCCCGGCGGAAACCCGGGATCAGCGTGGCGAACGTGTCGATCAGGTGCTCCCGCCACCACGAGGGCACCGTGGCGCCGCCGATCTCGTCGACGACGCGGCACGCGCTCGCGGCGCTGAGCTTCAACGGCGTCCCGGCGACGGGCGGCACGAGCCACGCGCCCCCGTCGGAGCCGAGCGACGTGATCGCCGGGGTCGCGGCCCACGCGGTGGCGTCGGCGGGCGGGACATCGCAGTAGAGCATCGTCTGCCGGTGCAGCACGAGTTCCCTGGACAGCGCGGGGGCCAGCAGTTCCCTGGACCACGGGCCCGCCGCCACCAGGACGGCGTCACCGCGGAGGGTCTCCCCGTCGGCCAGCCGGACCTCCGCCCGGTCGGCGTCGATCCCGGCGACCTTGCGATGCGGATGGAGTTCCGCGTTCGCGTGCCATCGCAGCCACGTGGCGCACGCGGTCAAGACGCGATCGGCGAGCAGCACTCCCGCGTGCGACTCGAAGATCGCGCCCGTCCCGGGTACAAACCCGGCGTGCGGGAATTCCGCGGCGAGTTCGTCCGCGCCGAGCACTTCGGCCTTCGACCCGGCCGCCGACAGCAGCTCCCGCGCTGCCGCCGCCTCGGGCGCCGGCAACGCGGTGAGCGCACCGACCTGTTCGTAGAACGACGTCGACAGCAGGTGTTCGAGGTCGATCCACGCGTGATGCGCGCCGACCGCGGCCGCCGTGGTGGCCGGGTCGCCGGCATGCAACGCGCGCAGCACACGGTGCCGGTCGAACGAGGTCGCGCCGGAGAACGGGATGTCCGCCTGGTCGGCGAGCACCACTTCGTGCCCGACCGACACACACTCCAAGGCGGTCAGCAGCGCGATGACACCACCGCCCGCGAACACGACTCGCATGGTCTTCCCCCTCCGGGCGAGACTTCGTTCGGGCACCACGAGGTACCCGGATGCCACTGCTGGGTGGTGGCATCCGGGCCTTGCCCCCGTCGGGCAAGGATTTCAGGAGGCGCGCGGGGTCACGAACGTGTCGTTGATGACGTAGCCGTCGAGGCCGTACGTCTCCCCGTACTCGATGAGATCGCTGGTGCGGTTGAGGAAACCGCGCCCGTTGTTGTTCAGCGACGTGTTGCACAGCACGCTGAACCCGGTCTGCTCACGGAACGCCTCGAGCAGGTCGGTGATGCCGGCGTTGCGCTCCCGCGTCACCGTCTGGGTGCGCGCGGTGCCGTCGACATGCGTGATGGCCTTCAACTCGTCGGACGTGACGTGGTTGAAGTACAGCATGTACGGATCCTGCACCGAGCCGACGAACCACTGGGGGGCGTCGGATTCCAGCGCGATCGGGGCGATCGGTCGGTAGTCCTCGCGGCGCTTGATCTTGTTGAGCCGCACGGTGGTGTCCACGGTGAACGGTGCGGCCAGGATCGACCGGTTGCCCAGCGCCCGCGGCCCCATCTCGTACCGGCCGCGCGCCCAGCCGATGATGTTGCCGTCCTTGAGATACTTCGCGACCTCACTCGCCACGAGCGGCCGCGTCTCGTACTTGGCGGGATCCGGGACGACGTCCTCGACGAAGTTCTCCCCCGCGTAGACGTCCCATTCGATGGTCGCCTGCCCGGTGTAGAACCATTGCGCGTCGATGGCCGTGCCCAGCGCGGAACCGCTGTCGTTGGGGCACGGCGGCACGAACACCGACGAGAACAGGCCGCTCTCCCGCCACAACCGGTTCCAGTCGCAGTTCAGCCCGCAGCCGCCGGAGATCAGCAACGGCAGGCCTTCGGTCAGGTTCTTCTCGGCGTAGTCGTAGAACCGGTTGAAGATGGCCTGCGAGTGCTTCGCCGCCGCGTTGCGGTATTCCTGCGACCAGACACCGGCGTTGTACAGATGGGACCAGGACATCTCCTCTTTGGACAGACCGAGGATGATGCCGTCGCGGTCGAGGATGAAGTCGATGGTCTTCTGCTCGTCCGGCGTGAGCGGGCCCGGCTCGGCGAACCCGGTCAGCGCCATCTGCTTGCCGGCGTCGTTGAACCGGAACTTCCCCTTGCCCAGCGGGAAACCCGGGTCGGCCAGCGCGAAGAGATACGCGTACTTCGCGCCGGGGTCGGTCAGGACGTGCTGCAGGTGCGTGGCCTCGCCGCGCTCGTCGATCCGGTAGAAGTCACCGATGTTCCCTTCCCACACCAGGGAGTAGTACGCCTGGCCGGGTGCCGCGGGGGCCATCCCGAGGGAGGTGTAGATATGCGAGCGCTCGTGGGTCGAGGAGAAGTACCGCACGTCCTTGCCGAAGAACTTGCCTGCCTCGTCGGAGATCGCGCCCTCGCCGACACCGAAGTATCCGGTGCGGGACGGCGGTTCCACCGAGAACTCCCCCTTGACCCAGCCGCCGAGCGCGACCACGTCGGGCTGCTTGTCGAGCATGCCCGCCGCGCGCGCCATCAGCTCGCCGGTGATCCGGTCGTAGCGCGGGTAGTTGTCCTTTTCCGACTCCAGCGCGAACAGCAGCTTGCCGTCCTCGATCGCCACGATCCCGCCATCGTGACCCTCTTTCATCGACAGAATCAGCATTGTGTCACCGAATTTCGCTCGCCTTCATTCGTCGACTCATTCAAGCCGCGCGGCCCGTTGACCGGAAGCGCCGCGCGGGGAGAACAATCAACCTTCGGACGAGCCGCCCGGCAGGGTGCGCACCGCCTCGTGGCGCAGCGATTCGAACGCGTTCTTGCGCGTCCTGCGGCCCGCCATCGAGACGGCGGCGGCCAACGGGCTTGGTTCGCGTTGCCGTTCGGCGGCGAACGCACTGACCAACCGGGACACCGCGTAGCGGCCGGCGACGTTGGCGCGCTGGAGAAGTCCGGCGTCCACCACGGATTCGAGGAGTTCGTCGGCGGTCTCGATCATGATGCCCATCGCGGCGGCGACGCCGATCGACGTCGTCCAGCCCGCCCCGCTCTGCCCGAAGTGCTGGATGGCCTCCCGTTCGGTGGGCGAGAGATGGTCGTACGCCGCGGAGAACCGGTCCCGCACGTTGACGTCACCGACGCAGAGGTTGTCCATGAGCCGTTCGCGATCGGCGAGCTGGCCCGCGGTGTAGGCGATCGCCCATTCCGGGCGCGCGGCGATCTTGCGGCCGACGATGTTCACCGCCAGCGGAAGATCCCCGCACAGTTCGGCGATCGTGTCGGTGGCGTCGTGCTCCGCCCGCACCCGGCCCGGTCCGGCGATCCGGCCGATCAAGGCCAGCGATTCCTTGCGGGAGAACGTATCGAGCTCGATACGGTTCGTGTCCTCCAAACCGAGCAGCCGGGCGCGGCTGGTCACCACGACCTGGCTGTGCGGCGCCTGGCCGAGCAGCGGCCGCACCTGCCCCTCGTCCCGGACGCCCGTCAGAAGCACGAACAACCTGCGCTCCGCCAGCAGGGACCGGTACAGCCCGACCCGCTGCATCGGATCGTCGGGCACCAGATGGGCGGGCACGCCGAGCGCGCGCAGGAACCCGCGCACGATCCCGTTGGCCGACCGGCCGCCGGAGCCGCTGTCACCCAGGTCGGCGTACAGCTGCCCGTCCGGGAAGTCCGCCGCCACCTCTTCCGCCAGCCGCAAGGCGAAAGCCGTCTTCCCCACCCCGATCGGGCCGCTGACGAGCAACGGTACCTTGACCGGCCCGCTCGCCCCGATCATCTCGGCGGCGTCGGCCAGATCCCTTTCCCTGCCGACGAAAATCCTCGATCCCATGGGCAGCTGGGCCGGACGGGCGAGGCGGACGACGCCGGATGCCGTCGCGTGCGCGCCGTCCGGCGGAGTCTCGGCCGCACGGTCTTCCCGTGTCTCGGCGCAGGTCCCCGGCTGTCCGGCGACACTGCGCCAACGCCGTTCCCACACCGCACGGTCCCCACCGCACGCGGAGACGAACGCCAACGTCACGGCGAGCGTCGGCAAACGGTGGCCGCTCGCCGCGCTGGACAGCACGGAAGGTGCGAACAGTGCGGTCCTGGCGAGTTCCCGGTAACTCGGGTTTCCCGCCCGGTTCCTCAAAACGCGCAGATCGTGAGCGAATGCGGCGATCGGACCAGTGGAGCCGTCCAACGGTCGCTCGGGTCTGCCCATGCCCTCTCCCTCCCCTGGATGGGGTAACGCAATCGCGCTGCGTGACCGACATCCTTGTGGCCTTCCTGGCCACAACCCTAAAGGACCAATGAAGGATGCAGCAGATACAAATAGGTGACTCAATGTACAAAGTCCAATAGTTGGACGTGGAAATTCACCCCCTTGGTGGCACCGGATAGGGTTCGCCCATGTCTGACCCCCTGCCCCCACTCGCCGAACTCCGGCGGGCCGCCGAAGTGTTCAACGGCTTCGCGAATGTGGACGCCTCTTGGCTTCGGCTGCTTGAGGAAACGCACTCCGCGATCGACCTGTCACAGCCCGCGCATCGCACAATTCTTCTTCGCTGGCTGAACTCGTGGGGATGCCGTATCCGGTACCCGCGGGACGGCGAACCCGCCCCCTTCGACGACGGCGTCCGGGCCTGGTGGGAGACCTGGGGCACCACGCTCCCGTCGGCCGACCTGGCCGGCCTGACGGACGCGGAGATCGACACCGCCGCGAAGGCCTACGCGGATCTCGCGGGTGTCGTCGTCTCAGCGGGACGGACCAGGCGTACGCTGGGCCCGACCGCCGCGGCCAAGGCGCTGTATGCGTTGCGGCCCAACACGATCATGCCGTGGGACGCCGCCATCGCGGCCGCCCTCCACGGTGCCCGCGACGACGCCGCGTTCGGCGCGCACCTGCGCCTCGGCCGCGCGTGGGCCGCCGCGGTGATCGCCGAGGCGGGGGACGGCGGGGGCGAGATCCCCGCACTGATGGGCAGGCCCGTGTCACTGGCGAAGATCCTCGACGAATACCTCTACGTCGCCTTCACCATGGGCGCCAAGAGTGACTGGGGAACAGACAGCGGAGAATGGTGGAAAAATGGTAACCGGGGATGACGTCAGACGGATCGTTTCGGACCTGCCTCGTGCCTATGAGGCACTGGTCCGTGACCGGGCGAAGTTCCGCGTGGGGCGAATCGTCTTTCTTTCGCTCTCGCCGGACGAAACCGTGATGGGATTCGGCTATCCCAAAGAGGAGCGGGAAGCGCTCGTGGCGGGCGAGCCGGACAAGTTCATGATGCCGATTCCATCCGATATGCGCTATCAGTGGGTCCGCGTCCGGCTGTCCGCGATCGATTACGAAGAGTTACGAGAACTCGTCGTCGACTCGTGGCGAATGTGCGTGCCGAAGAAGGTCTGGACGGAATACCTGGAAAAGAACCCGAGCTGAACTGCTCCTTTCGGCGTGCGCCGTTCAGCCCCCTCGATTGCCCTTTTCGGTCGCGTGAATTCGCCTTTCGGGCGACGGACGCCGGTAGAAATCCCGTGCCGCCCCGGCCCGGGCCGTGTCCGGAGGCGTAACTCGCGTGCTTGGAGCCGTAACTCGCGTGTCTGGAGGCGTAAGACGGCCGGGTGCACGAGTTACGCCTCCAATCACGTGTGTTACGGCTCCAAGCACGCGAGTTCGGTCCTCGCTACGGCCGCCGCCGGTCGATCCAGGCGCACCCCGAACGCGCGTGAAGGCCCCCTTCCCTCGGCTGAGCCGAGGGAAGGGGGCCTTCACGCGCAAACGAAGCTACTCGGCCACCTCTTCGATGGCGGAGGTTCCGCGAGAGCCGGGGCTCCCGTACCGCTCCCACACCTCGTTCAGCCGGATCCGCCCGTCCGGCAGGAACTCCGGCGTGTTCGTGCTGTGCCCCGCGATCACCTGCCCGCTGGCCAGCACCATCGTGTAGGCCATGTCGATCGTGCCGTCCTCGCCGCATTTCCCGGTCAGCGAGCCGAGCCGCACCCCGCCGCCGCTCAGCTCGGCCCACACCAGATCGTCCTTCTGCCGGTACAGGGTGACCGGCGCGTTCGGATCCGTGCTGACCTTGCGGAACCGTTTCCCGTCGTAGTTGATCATTCGTCCTGCTCCGTCCGTGCCGATGAACCAGGGAACCAAAGGTCGTCCGTGGTCAGATCCGCGAGGTCGTATTTCCCGAGCGCGCTGGCGAGCAACCGCAGTTCGAGTTCGAGGCACCGCACCAGCCGCACGAGCCCTTCGTCCGCGTCCTCGTCGACGGCGAGCAGTGCCGCCCGGCCGAGGCCGACCGCGGAAGCGCCCATCGCCAGGCACTTCAGCGCACGGGCGCCTTCCCAGATCCGTCCCGACACCAGCAGCGACGCGTCGTGTTTGCCGACCCGGCGCAGGCATTCCACCAGCGGCAGTCCCACCTGGTCGAGGAAGACCGACGGCGCCCAGCCGGTGCCGCCCTCGGCACCGTCCACGGTGACGGCGTCCGCTCCCGCCGCCCACGCGACCCGCGCCGCCTCGCCGACGTCGCGGCCCGGGTGCAGTTTCACCCAGGCGCGGGCCCGTGGGTAGTTGTTGCGCATCAGGTGGATCTGCTGGCGCAGGATTTCCCCGGTAAAGGTGCCGGGGCTGCTGGACCGCAGCACCATGGCCTGATCCCTGCCGAAGGCTTCGTCCACTGTGTACTGCTCGGCGATCTCGCCGGCGGCCGTGCGCGAGAGCACGGTCATCCCGCCGAGTCCCGGTTTGGCGCCCTGGCCCACCTTGAGCTCGAACGCCAGCCGCCCGGTATCCAGCAGTTTCGTCGCGGACGGGTCGCTGTAGACGAGGTTCCACACCTCCGCGTCGGCGTCTTCGGTGCTCTGCTGCACGACGACACCGCCCAGCCCGTCCGGCACGGCATCGGCGTACGCGCGGATGCGGCCGAGCAGGCCGTCTTCGGCGCTTTCGCCCATCCGGCCGTATCCGTGCATGGGGACGACGTTCTCGCCGATCACCATCGGCATCCCGAGCCTGCCCGCCTGCTCGCTCGCGGCGATGCCGAGCCCGCTGCCCGCCACCTGCGTGGACCCGAACGCGCACAGGAACACCGGCGACGGCGCGGTGAACCCGCCCAGGACGGTCGAGAGTCCGACGTCGCCGTACACCGGTTCGCGCGCGAGATCGAACATCTTCTCCAGACGCCGCGGGACGAACACCGGCGGCACGATCCGCGCGCGGTCGAGTTCGTCCGGCGGAGTGCCGGCGTCCGCGCCGAACAGCGACCGGCCATACCCCGCGACGTCGGGGAAGATCGCCGCGCTGCCTTCCCTCGCCCTGGCCCGGATCGCGTCCTCCGGGAGCTGCCGCGCGGTGATCACGGCGTCGCGATCCCGGGCAACTTCGGGTACGCGTTGGCCTGCCAGATCGCGTCCAGCCCGGCGATGTACCGCGTCACCCGCTCCAACCCCATCCCGAAGCCCGCGCTCGGCGGCAGCCCTTCGCGCGCGAGGTCGAGGTACCAGGCGTACTTCGCCGGGTTCTCCCCCGTCTCCCGCATCCGCTCGATCAACCGTCGGTACTCGTGCGTGCGCTCACCGCCACTGCACAGTTCCCCGAACCCGTCCGAGGCGATGAGGTCGAAGTTCCGCAGCACTCCCGGTTCGGTGCTGGACTCGCCGTCGGTGAACCCGCGCGAGCCCTTGGGGTAGTCGACGATGAAGAACGGCCGGTTCGTCTGCTCCGAGATGATCCGCTCGCCCTGCCAGTCGATCTCCGCGTCGGCGCTCTGCCCGTGCCGAAGACCTTGCAGCCGCGACACCGCCTCGCGGTGCGTCATCCGCTCGAAGTCCTCTTCCAGCAGCGCCGTGAACGCCGCCTGGTCCCGGCCCAGCGTGGCGAGGTCCACTTTGGACTCTCGCAGGGTGTGGGAGACCACGTGCCGCAACAGCCCCTGCGCGATATCGAGGACCTCCTCGCGACTGGCACGGGCGACCTCGACGTCGATCTGGGTGAACTCGACCAGATGCCGTCCGGTGGTCGAGGTCTCCAGCGGCTCCAGCCGCACGTTCGGGGCCACGTAGAAGATCTTGTCGAACGCGAGCAGCGAAGCCTGTTTGTACAGGATGACGCTGGTCATCATCTTGTACTTGTGCCCGTAGTAGTCGACGTCGACCTGCTTGGCACCGCGGCATCCCGGGTCGGTGACCGGCCCGATCAGCGGCGGCTGCAGTTCCACGAACCCGTTCATGCCGAGATACTCGCGGGTGCCCGCGGTGATGCTGTTCTGGATGCGCAACGCCGCCTGCGTCACCGGTGACGTCAGATGCTCGCGGGTGCCCGGCGGCAGCGCCGCCTCCGATGGTCCGGTCATGTCCTACTCCCCTGTGTCAGTCGGTTCACGGGCTCGATTCCCGGCAACCCGTACTTCTCGTCGAACGAGCGCTCGACGTACCGGAGCGCGTCCAGCAGATCGCCCGAGGTCATCCGCCGTTCCGCGGGCAGGTCGACGAGGTCGCCCAGCGGCATCGCGCCGATCCGCTGCCACTCCAGGCGGCCGCCGGCGTCCAGCCGCCCGCGGGCACGGCCCGCGTTGTCCGGGTGCAGGCAGAACGGGACGTCCAGCTGCCCCCGCGCGAACGCGGTGACCAGTGCCCTGCCGAGATCGGTGTCGAGCGAAAGAACGTTGTCCACCAACGCTTTCGCCTGCGCGTGGATCCCGGTGTCACCGAGCCTGCCGATCCGGGACACCCCCCGCGCGGCTTCGGCCGCGTGTTCCAGCGCGGTCACGTTCTCCGCCACGGTCGGCAGCCGGTGCGCTTCGGCGGTGGTCTTGACGATCAGCCTGCTCGCGCCGGTGCGGGCGGCCAGTCGCGCGGACTCCGCGATCAGCTCCAGCGCGCCGCCCGGTGTCCTCGGATGCACGCCCATGTAGCCGTAGATCACCACATGCGTCCGCGCGTGCGGCACGTATTCCCCGATCAGCGCGTGCAGCGCGGCGACGGCCTCCTCGTCCTGCCCGGCGTGGGTCTGCTGCGCGTAGCTGAAGGACAGGCAGCGAATCCCGTGCCGCCAGAAGAACATCCCCTCCAGCACGCTCAGCGCGACCAGCAGCGCTGGCGGGCACAGCTGGCCCATCATGCAGCCGCCGAAGGTCTCCAGGTGCGGCTCCAGTTCGGGACCGCGGGCCTCGGCCAGCGTTTCGCACGAGCGCCGCCAGTTGTCGACGGCCGCCGAAAGCGGCATCCGGCTGTACGGCAGGCAATACGACACCGGGCCGCCCTCGGTCGCGTGCAGCCCGAAGTCCAGCAGCGCCCGGACGATCCGGCGGGGATCCGCCGAACCGTGCCGGACCTGAACCGGGAAATCCCCGGTCAGCACGCCGTCGAGCAACGCCGCCGTCGTCGCGGGATCGTGGTCGACGAGCGGGTACCCGTTGAGATCGGCACCGGCCGCCAGCGCCGCGCGCGCCGCCTCGTGGTCGCCGACCCTGGTGTAGCTGTCGATCGTGATCGTGCCGACCGTCGCGGCCCGCGCCGCCCTGGTCGCCAGCAGTCCCCGGGTCATCCGCCCCGGATCCGCGAAACCCATCCGGGGCTGGACCACCAGGTCACCTCGGGCATGGTGGCGCGCGACCACCTCGCCGAACGAATGTCCCCGCCGCGGGGTGAGCACGCTCATCCCGCGCCCAGGGGGACACCGGGGGCGCGCACGGACAGGGTGCGGAGGAACGTCCGAAAGGGCGTCAGCCCGCCGGAGTCCTCGAACACCGCGTCGAAGCCGGCCTCCAGCAGCCGCGCCGCGTTGCTGCCGCCCGTGACGTCGAGCTTCCCGCCGATGACGACCGGCATCGTGACCAGCTCCGCCCGCGCGCGGAAGGTCTCCATCAACCGGACGCCGTCCTGGCGGCCGTGCCCGTTGAGGCTGCTGATCACCAGCAGGTCCGGCCGCCGGGTGACGCATTCGCGCACGATCGTCGTGTCCGGGACGCAGGCGCCGAGGTTGGTGACCCGGCAGCCCAGTTCCTCCAGCAACAGCTCCAGGTACACCAGGTTCCAGGTGTGCGCGTCGGACGAGAGCCCGGTGACGAGCACGTCGAGACCGGCGGCCGGGAGCGTGGACTGGACGGCTTCGATGGTCATGGTGCGGCGCTCTCCCTCTCTCCTCGGTCCGGCCGCACGTCGATCTCGATCAGCGCGACCGCCTCTTCGGCCAGGCGTGCCGCCTCCGCCGGGCTGCCCGCGGTCACCATCAGATCGCCGACGCGGTCCCACGAACTGCGCAGCCCGTCGAACCGGTCGCCCGCCGAGACACTGACGTCGCACAGGAACACGCCTTCGGCCTGCGACGCCTTCTCCACTCCGCGCACGTCCTCGATCAGGCCCGGTTCGATCGAGAGGAACCGGACCGCGGCACCGCCTTCGGCCCTGCGCGGCAACACGTCCGCGACCGGTTCGTCCTTCATCACCGAGAAGTAGGCGCGGTTCAGCTCCACCGGATAGGCGCGCTGGATCAGTTCGATGATGCCGTCGCCCGCGAACCGGCCTGCGCATTCGACCAGGTACGGGACACCGTCCGAGACGATCCACTCGCAGTGGACGATCCCGGTGCGGAACCCGGCCGCGCCGGTGAGCCGGCGGGTCTCCTCGGTCAGCGTCGTGGTCAGCGCGTCCGGGATGTCGGCGGGGACGATATGCGCGAGCTCGATCGGACGCGGCCCGGGGAACAGCCGCTTGCCGGTGACGTTGGCGAACAACGGCTCGCCGTCCCTCAGCAGCATCTCGACGCTGTACTCGTCACCCTCGACGAAGCTCTCGGCCAGCATCTTCAGCTCCATCGCGCGGTCCGGGACGAAGATCCCCTCGTCCTGCACGACGCAGTTCGCCCACGCCCGCTCGGCTTCCACCGGATCGGTGAGCACCTGCGTCCCCACCGACGCCTGCCGGTTCGCCGGCTTGAGCACGGTCTTGCCCGGATGCCGCGCCATGAACTCGCGGACCTGCGCCGGGCTTTCGACGCGCGCCGACGCCGGGTTCGCGATCCCCGCCGCCCGGCTGACCAGGCGCAGCACCGCTTTGTCCCGCAGGATCTGCGCCGCGCCGAACCCCGCGCCCGGCAGGCCGTAGCGTTCCGCGAGCCGGGCCGCGAACGGGGTCGCGTACTCGGTCAGCGGGACGACGGCGGCCGGGTCGAGGTCGTGGTGGACGTGGTAGAACTCGTCCGCCTTGCCGGGCAGGTGGAACTCCCACTCGATCAGCTCGCGCACCAGCGCCGAACCGGCCACCGTCTTGCGCGCGTCGCGTTTGCGGACGACGTCGGGTTCTTCGACGAAGATGACCGATCCGTCCGGCTGGAAGTCCTTGATGGACGAACCCAGCGCGGCGGCCACGAACCCGACCAGTACCACCGGCCGCGTCATGACTGCTCCTCGACGTAATACCAGTTCTCGGGGTTGATCAAGCCGTACGGGTTGATCGGCGAGAACCCGCGCAGGTTGCCCGCGACCTCGAAGAGCCGCCGCGGGAACGTCGGCATGAAGATCACCGGCGCCTGCTCGGCGATGTACTCCTGGTACTCGTACAGCGCTTCGAGCGAGTCGGTGGTGACGGTCTTCGCGATCAGCTCGTCCGCCTTGGCGTCGCGCCAGTTGCTGAAGTTGCAGGCGGCGCCGCTCTGGAAGAGGTTCTCCCCGGTCGGATAGTTGTAGACCCAGCCGCCGCCCCAGCAGGACAACTGCCACATCCGCTTCTCGCCGGGGCCGTCCTCCGCCACCAGGACCGACCCCATCACCTCTTCGAGGCGGATCTCGATCCCGGCCTTGGCCGCGTCGTCCCGGAACTGCGCCATGAGCCGCGCCAGCGACGGCCGCCCTTCCCAATAGCGCAGGGAGAAGCTCAGCTCCGTGCCCGCCGGGATGCCCTCGCCCGCTTCACCGGGGCCGGTGCCGGGGCGTACGCACACCGCGGGCGAAGCGCTGACGTCCCAGCCGTTGTCGGAGAGCAGCTGACGCGCCTTCTCCAGGTCGAACGGCCAGAACCCGCCGCGCTCGGCGATCTTCGGCGACACCAGGTCGCTCTTGGGCAGCACCGGGATCGACCCGGTCTGGCTCCAGCCGTAACCCTGGTAGACCTCGCGCGCCCCGTACTCCTGGTCGAAGCAGCTCTGCAGCGCCTGCCGGACGTAGGGCTGCCTGATCATGTTCCCGGCGACGGTCGGGTTGCTGAAGTTGACCGCCATGAAGTTGATGTTGAACAGGATCTGCGGTTCCAGCTGGAAACCGTCGCCGAGCGGGTTGGGGCCGCCCTGCGTCGGGTCGCCGTCGGGCTGGACGCCCATCCCCGGCGGCAGGAAGCCGACCTGGACGTCACCGGACTGCAGCAGTTCGTACTGCTGCTCGTCCGACGTCGTCGAGACCTGGCGCAGCTCGTCGAGATGCGCCGGGTTCGGCCCGCTGTAGTGTTCGTTCGGGACGAAGGTGACGACGCCTTCCTCGGTGTAGCTCTTGAGGCGCCACGGCCCGTTCACGACACTCCACACGGGACTGTCGGCCCAGCGCGTGCGGTGCGAGTTGTCCTCTTCGACGACGTCGCCGTTCTCCGCCATCAAGAACTCGTAGACCGCTTCGGCCTGATCGATGTCGTGTGTCGCGTCGGCCGGGCCGTCCGCGGTGCGGTCCCACGCCTTCGGCATCGGCGTGATCATCGTGAGCTGGTTCAGCAGCACCCAGTTCTTCGAGTACGCCTTGTCGAAGGTGAAGCTCACGGTGTCGTCGGCGACCTTCCCGAACGAAACCAGGTTGTCCGGGAAATAGCCCTCGGAGTAGGCGCCGAACCTCGGCCCCTTCACCTTCAGCATGTTCATCCAGAAGATGACGTTGTCCGCGCAGACCGTCTCGCCGTTGGACCACTTCCACGGTTTGATCCGGACCGTGCATGTGCGGCCGGTCTCGTCCCACACCGGCTCTTCGCCGACGCTGAGGTCCCAGTCGATCTCCGGCGCGCCGTCCCGGCCCAGCCAGTAGAGCGGCCGGTACATCAGCATCTGGAACTCGTAGAGGCTCCGCACGCCGAAGCGCTCGCCCGGGGTGAAGGGGAAGATCACCGCGGGCGGGAACCCGGGAAGGCAGGCCCAGGTGGCGACGCCACCCTTGATCGGCTTGTCCGTCATGACTTTCGCTTCCTCCGCATGTCGGCCGCGCTCAGGCGGCGGTCGCCTCGAGAACCTCCGCCGGCCGCTTCTCCTGCGCCGACAGCGGTTTCGCCAAGCTGAAGTAGGTGCCGATCACGATCGCGCCCTGCAGGATCGCCAGTCCCCAGAAGGCGTAGGGCACCGTCGTCGCGTCCGCCAGTGAGGACAACGCGACCGTCGCGCCGACGCCGAGCCCGAGGCCGAGGGCCTGGGTGCCGCCGAAGATGCGGCCGACACGTTCCTCCGGGCTGGCCCGCATCAGCAGCGTGCGGGCCGCGATCCGCCCCTGCGCGAAGCAGAACCCGGCGAACGGGATCGCCGCCATCAGCGCGATGTAGTGCAGGGGCTGGATCGCGAGGCAGATCAGGTTCCCGAGCGTGCCGAGCACCGCGAGATGGATCCCCTTGAACCGCTTGCTGACCTTGCCGTACGCGGCGGCGCCGACGATGAACCCGACCCCGGCCAGCGCGTCGACCACGCCGATCATCCACGCGCCCTGGTCGAAGGTCTGCAGGATCAGCGTCGTCAGGATGACGTTGGCGACCATCAGGCCGATGTTGCCGTTGGCGTACAACAGCGCGAGCCGCTTGATCGGCTGCCGCACCGGGACCTCGACCGGCGCCGACGGGTCGGTGGCCGTGATCTCCTCCACCACCGGGGCTTTGGCGGGCTTGCGGCCGATCGCGTAGACCAGCACGGCCGACAGGACGAAGCTCAGCGAGTTGAACACGAACAACGGCGTGGCGCCGAACCAGATCACCAGGAAGCCCGCGAGCGAAGACGCCAGCAGCATCCCGGAGTTGCTCGCCATCTCGAAGTGGGAGTTGAACTTCCCGAGCCGCTCGTCCCGGATCCGTTCCTTGATCAGGCCGTTGCTGGCCGGCATGAACAACGCCGCGGTGCAGGCGAGCATGAAGTTCGCTATGTAGGAGCCGAGGTTCGCCGGGCCGCCGATCCACAGCCACACCGGCAGCGCGAACGCGGTCATCGCGCTCACGAGGTCCGCCGCCACGCACAGCATCCGGCGGTCGACCTTGTCGACCAGTTTCCCGAACATGACCGCGAGCGCGACCTGCGGGATGGACACCGCGATGAACAGCCAGCCGACCGCCAGGGTGGTCTGCTCGGCGTGGAAGACCAGGATCGCGGCGGCGGTGATCTGGAACGCGTTGCCCGCCGTGGTGATGAAGCCCGCCGGGACCAGCAGGCGTTCGGCGAGCCGGGAACTCCGGGCCGCGTCGGCGGAG
The DNA here is from genome assembly GCF_019330265.1 of Amycolatopsis sp. TNS106. Taxonomy (NCBI): domain Bacteria; kingdom Bacillati; phylum Actinomycetota; class Actinomycetes; order Pseudonocardiales; family Pseudonocardiaceae; genus Amycolatopsis; species Amycolatopsis sp. TNS106. Next base: position 3,120,974 of record NZ_CP024972.1, read on the forward strand.
AGGGTGCTGTCGAGTGACATGGTGGGTCAGACCTCGCTCGTCGGAGGGAATTCCAGTGATGGCACGGGGAAAGCCGTGGTGTGCGTGACGTCGAAGGCGGCCGCGGTGATCCGGGGTTCGAATCCGCCCGCTTCGGCGGCACGCCCGGCGAGGTCGATCAGGATCGGCGAGGCACAGCCGATCAACGCCCGCAGTTCGAGGAAGAGATCACCGAGCCGCGCGCGGAGCATCTCCTGGTCGAGATTGCCCTTGAGCGTGCGTTCCGTCGCCGCGCGCAGGCGCTCGACGTGCTGCACCACCAGATCGGCGGCACGGCTGAGGCTGAAGTCCTCCAGTTCGTAGTTCAACGCGAACCGGGAGACCATCGCCGCCGCGCGTTCCGTGGCTTCGGTCGACACCGGGAGCGAGCCGTTCTCGCCGCCGACCTCGGCGGTGAGTTTCGCCAGGGTCTCGGCGAGTTCGTTCCAGGGCGCGACCAGCCGCTCCCCCGCGACCTTCTCCAGCGCGGCACGGGAGAAGTTGGTCCGCGCGAACTCGGGGGCGGTGAGGTTGAGGTGGAACCGCGCGATGTCGCGGGGCACCTCGGCCGCCAGCTCACGGGCCCAGACCACGTGCCCCTTGCTGGTGGAGAACTTCTCGTTCTCCAGCTCGTAGAACTCGTTGACGAGCAGGGTGTCCGGAAGGACGTAGCGGCCTTCGAGGGCGATCAGCTCCGCGACGTGGACGACACCCCAGGTGAACAGCGGATCGAACCCCATGAACACCACGACCCGCGCATCGTTCTCCGCGAGCCAGGCGTCGTCATCGGCGGCCTTCGGCTTCCCGTTGCGCCGCAACGCGTACTCGGTGCAGTACATCGAGGCGGGCATCCCCTCGACCCAGGCGTTCAGCCGTTGCCCGGGGGTCTGGAGGAACGGCGCCGGCAGGCCCCATTTCACCGGGTACGTGATCGCGAAGTCGGGCAACGGCCCGGCGAGCAGTTCCCGCATCAGCCCGAGCACGTGCGGCCGCCACGCGGGGCCGCGCTCCTCGTAATAGGCGAGGAGTTGTTCGCGGTACTCCGAGACCGGGAAGACCATGATCTCGGTTTCGCGGTAGGTCACCTCGTCGGCCGGGTCGAGCACCGAGTACGGCTCGATGAGCGCGTCGAAGTCGATCGGATGCCCGCAACCCTCGCAGAATCCGCCGCGGCTGTCGGCGAGACACGTCGGGCAGCCACCGCCGACGAAACCCTCGACCAGGAACTCGCTCGTGCTCTCGCTGTAGGGCAGCCGCACCTTGCGCAGGCGAAGCTTTCCCTTGTCGTACAGGCGCTTGACGTAGTCGTAGACCAGCGCCTTGTAGCCTTCGTCGGTCGGCGAGAAGCCATCGACCTCGACGCCCATCGCCTTGAAGGTGCGCTGGATGTTCTCCGTCGACTGCTCCACCAGTTCGGGCGGCGTCAGCCCGACCCTGGCCGCGCTGGTGACGAGATACGTCTGGCTGTCGTCGGTGCAGGAGGCGAACACGGCCTCGCGGCCCGCCGCGCGCAGGTATCGCCGGTGCACGTCGGCACCGAGGTACGGGCCGGCGATATGCCCGATGTGCAGATCCCCGTTGGACGTCGGCGGGCCGCCGATGATCACCACCGGTCGCTGGTCGGTCATGCTCACGCCTCCGCCTCGTGCCGGGCGGCGAACTTCACCGTCATGTCGGAGTCCCACCAGATCGCGTACATCTCGAAGTCCTCCGCACCGTCGTTGAGGATGCGGTGCTCGGTGCCGGGCTTGTGGAATTCGATGTCGCCGGGCCGGAAGGCCCTGCGCTCTCCCCCGGACTCGACGACCGCTTCGCCGCTGACGGCGATGAAGATCTCGTACTCGTGGTGGGAATGCGCACCCGTCGCGCCGTGCGCCGGCACCGTCACCCAGGCGCCTTCGAACGGCGCGTTCAGTGCCGCCCACGGCAGGAGCCGCTGGCCGTAGGCGCCGTTCTCGAAGACCATCTTTTCCCGCTCAAGCGGACGGATCTCCATGACGTTCTCTTCCTTCTCGTGGGTCAGCGGGTGGCGACGATGGGGGCGGTTTCCGACGTCGGCTGCGGTGGCACCGAAGGGTTCTCTCCGCGGTGGGCGAGGATGTCCTGCAGGATGTCGTTGGCCCGCGGGGCGAGGACGCTCAGCAGCGAGTCCGCGATGCCGTGCGTGGCCTCGTTGACGCCTTGGAGGTAGACGGCCGCGGTGGCGGGCTGGTCGATCTCCAGCCGGTAGTCGCGGGTCACCTTGATCTCCGACAGGCCGATCGACTTCGCGATCTCCTGGACCATCCTCGGCATCTCCGGGGAGAAACCGGTGCCGAGCAGCACGAGATCGGTCCGCAGTTCCTGGATCTCCCCGGTGCGCCGGTCGGTCAGCTCCAGCACGATCTCCTCGCCCTCGTCACGGGCGTCGGTGATGTCGTTCATCGTGATCATCTTGAGCCGGGACCGGCCGGAAAGACGGTCCAGGTAGACGGAGCGGTAGAGCGCGTCCATCGTCCCCGGTGCCAGCCCGGAGTAGTTCGTGTGGTGCATCTCCTTGAGCATCTGCTCGCGCGCTTCCGGCCGCGCCTCGAAGAACTTGTCCACATGGGACGGGAAGAACAGCTCGTTGTTGAACTTGCTGCTCTCGTAGTAGTTCAGCCCGATCGAGCGCATCACCATCGTCGGCTTGCATTCGGGAAGATCGTTCTGCACCGAGCTGAACAGTTCCGCCGCGCTCTGCCCGGCGCCGATCACCGCGACGCGGTACGGAAGGTCCTTGCGCAGCTTGGCGATCCTCGGCAGGTACTGCGTGCTGTGGATGACGCGATCCTGGTTCACCGTGCGGAGCAGGTCGGGGATCCGCGCGTCGCGCCCGGCGCCGACCACCAGGTACCGGCTGCGGATGACCTCGCCGTCGGCGACGCGAGTGTCCCAGCCGGTGAGCGTGCCGTCCGTCCACACGGGAGTGATCTCGCGGCATTCCCGGCCGCGCTGCAGGTCCACCAGGGAAAGCGAGTCGGCCGTCCACTTGAGATAGTCGGCGAGTTCCACCCGGTACGGGACGAAACTGCCCATGTTCACGAATTCGTTGAGCCGGTTCGTCGCGTGCAGGTAGTTCAGGAACGAGAAGCGGCTGCGCGGGTTGCGCAGGGTCACCAGGTCCTTGAGGAACGAGACCTGCGACAGCGCCTCCGGCAGGAGCATGCCCCGCTGCCAGGAGACCTCTTCGTCCCGTTCGAGCAGGACCGATTCGCGGGCCAGGCCGGGCGCGAGCTCTTCCAGTGCCACTGCGAGCGCCAGGTTGGACGGTCCTGCTCCGACTGCGAGCAGCTCGACATCACGGTTCGCCATTTGTTTGCTCCGCCATCGTTGAGAGTGCTGGGAAGGTGTGGTGCGGTGCCGGTGCGCGGTCAGGCGCCGGCGGCCACCGAGGGCAACAGGGGGTGCGCGGTCAGCCGGACTTGGGCCATGGCCTTGTCCAGCACCGCTTCGCAGTCTTCGGGGTCGGTGCCCGCGCAGATCACGTACGCGTGCCTCGAGATGAACTCCGCCGGCGGCAGCCGCAGGCGCGCGCCCGGCTCGACGAGCACGTCCGCGGCGAGGATCCCGTTGTTCCGCAAGGTATCCGGAACGGACACGGACTCGACGACACAATCCTGTTTCGGGTAACCGAACCGCACGCCGACCCACCGGGGCTCGGCCTCGTGCGGGATATGGGGACGCATGCCGAGCGCGACGTCGACCGCGGCCGCGCCCGGGTCGACCCCGGTCGCGAATTTGGCGAGCAACGGGATCAGGTCGCCGCCGAGCCTGCCGTTGATCTCCACGATCACCGGCCCGCGTTCGGTGAGCTTGAGTTCGGTATGCGTGATGCCGTACCGGAAGTCGATCGCGCTGTGCGCGCGGGCCAGCGTCGAGCGCAAGGCGGGGTCGGCGAGCAGTGCGTCCGCGGAGCTGACCAGGTGGCCGAGCTCCTCGAAGTACGGATGCATGCCGACCGTCTTGCGGGCCACGAACATCGGCGTGTACTCGCCGTCCACGACGGCACCGTCCACACTGATCTCCGGGCCGCTCAGGTACTCCTCGACCAGCGCCCCGCCCTGGTAGGCGGGAGAGCCGCCGAAGCTGGCGTCCTCCGCGGTCCGGAACGCCTTCCGCGCCGCCTCGGCGTCTTCCGCGAGGCTGACGCCGATACTGGCCCCGCCCCCGCGCGGTTTGACCACGACCGGGTATCCGATCCGTTCGGCCACGCGGACGGCCTGGTCGTCGTCGTGCACGAACCCGAAATCGGGCTGCGCGACGCCGGCCGCGGTGAGCGTCCGGCGGCTGAACCACTTGTCACGGCAGCCTTCGATCGCGGAGATCCCGGGACCCGGCACCCCGAGTTCGTCCGCGACATGCGCCGCCGCCACGATCAGTGCCTCGTCCCAGGACACCACGCCGAGCACCGGCGTGGTCGCGTTCAGCGCCCGGGCCGCGGCCAGCACGGCGTCCTGGTCCTGTGTGTCCAGCACCGTCGCGCCGGTGATGTGGCGCTCCTGCCAGGTCGGTTCGGTCCCGTTGAACAACCACAAGGGATGCCGGTGCCCGGCCGACGCCAACAGGTACTCCCGGTACGGCCGCATCCCGCAGCCGATCACCAGGACAACACCCTCCGCTGAGCTCATTCCCTCTCCCCACCAGCCCGTCGCTCCGTCGCGGGCTACTACATCCCGGGGGCGGGTTGACCGGAACCCTTGATTCGGGAAGAACAATCAACGAGGGCGTGGCTTCAGAGAGTGGTTTCGCAAGCGGCGGCGGGCCGTCCTTCTCGGGCGACGGCGCGCCGAGGTGGACGCCCCGCAGTTCCGGCGCGCCTGATCGCGGCGGATCCCGGCCGCGGTCGTGTCGTCCGTCCAGACACGCGTGTCGTCCGCCTGATCACGCGTGTCGTCCGTTCAGTCACGAGAACGACCCGAATCACTCACGACCGGCCGGATGCCCTCAGGACAGAACGACGTTCACCATCCACGAGATGCCGAACCTGTCGATACAGGCGCCGAATTCGTCGCCCCACATCTGCTTTTCGAGAGGGACCGAAACGGTGCCGTCGGCGGAGAGCTTCTCCCAGTATCCGCGCAATTCCTCGCCGTCGTCGCCACTGAGACTGATCGACACGTTGGTACCGGGATCGTGCTCCATTCCCGGCGGCGTGTCCGACGCCATGATCGTGTAGCCGCTCGGGGAATCGAGCTGGCTGTGCATGATCTGGTCCTCCGCCGGCGTTCCGGCCATACCGGACTCGCCGAACGTATTCAACATCAGTTCCCCGCCGAACACCGACTTGTAGAACTCCATGGCCTGCCGCGCGTCACCGGCGAAGCTGAGATAGGGATTGAGACGGGAAGCCATGGGAACGCTCCTTCTGGTCGGGTCACGAGCATCCTGGCAGACGCCTCCCGGCGCGACAACGGCTGGACTACCGCCGGGTGAATTCCTTCGCACACCAAAAATTCAACCTCGTTCACCGAATGCGGTGAGCGATTTTCCGAACATCGCTTCAAGGTCCCCGTATGCCCGATTTCCGGATCCACCCCGCGGTCGATCCCGGCGAGGGACGGATCAACTCGTCCGCGGCACGCGTCGGGACCATCGGACTGTTCGCCGCCGCGGGGTTCACGCTCGCCGAAGAGACCGAGGCGCGCTCGGACCGGAGACCGCGGTGGCTGATGCGGCTCGATCTGCGCGCCGGCTCTTGAGCGGCACCGACCAGCGGCGGGGCGTGTCGCGACCGGGGCACCCGAAGCCCGCCATCCATCGACAACCGAGCGCTACCGATTGACTTTCGATAGATAACGCGCGAAACTCGACGCATGATCACAGGGCAACGGGCGGTCGCGCCTCTCCGAGTGTTCCTCGTGCTGCTGTTCGGGGTCCTCGTCCTCTTCCAGACCATGTCCCTGCCGGGGCAGTTCGCGCATATGGCCCGGCAGGACCCCGAAATGGCGTACTTGCGCTGGCCCGCGACGGCGGTCTCCATCTTCTGGGTGCTGTGCGTCCAGGTCGTGGTCGTCGCCACCTGGCATCTGCTCACGCTGGTCAAGAAGGACCGGATCTTCACCGAGGCTTCCCTGAGATGGGTGGACGCCATCGTGTGGGCGATCCTCGCCGGCTGGGTGGTACTTGCGGGTGTGTTCCTCTACGTCGGCTTCAACGCCGAAGACCCTGGCCTGCCGTTGCTGTTGTTCTTGGCATTGATCGGCGTCGCCGTACTGGGCCTTCTCATGGTCGTGCTGCGCACGTTGCTGCGGCAGGCCACCACCCTGCGGTCGGACATGGAACAGGTGATCTGATGCCGATCGTCGTCCGCATCGATGTCGAGCTGGCCAAGCGCAAGATGAGTGTCGGCGAATTCGCCGAACTCGTCGGGCTCACCCCGGCGAACGTGGCGGTGCTGAAGAACGGCCGCGCCAAGGCCGTCCGGTTCAGCACCCTCGAAGCGATGTGCCGGGTACTCGAATGCCAGCCCGGCGACCTGCTGGAATGGGTCGAAGACTAGACCACCGAGAACTTCAGGTGGAAGTTGTCGAGCGTCGCGGGCAGCGGCCGCTCCGGCCCGAGGACGGCACCGGAGACCAGTTCGCACCGCTGGTCCTTGATCAAGTGCGCCAGCATCGTGCTCGCGCAGAACAGCACGAGGTCCCGGCCGGGGCAGATGGCCGGTCCGGCGCTGAACGGGACGAGCGCCGGATTGGCCGCCGCGCTGCCGTCCAGCCAGATCCCGGGTTCGAACCGGTCGGCGTAGGGCAGGGATTCGGGGTCGCGGTGGAAGAACGGGGTGAAGATCAGCACCGTGGTCCCCGCGGGTCCCCAGGCGGTCTCGGCCGTGCTCTCGCGCAGCAGCGCGGGCGTGGTGGGCCACAGCCGGACCGATTCGAGGGCGCAGGCACGCAGGTACGCGAATTGGCCGGGCGCGGTCAGGTCGGCGGTCGCGACCTCTTCGCCGGCGCGTTCCCGTGCGTCGGGGTGGGTGGCCAGCAGCGCCAGCGTGCGGAAGGTGACGATCCCGGCTGCGTCGAACGCGAAGAGCCAGTGGGCGACCTGATCGGCCACGACGTCCATTGTCCGCTCACCCGACGGGCCCGCCGACGCGATGGCTTCGGCGAGGCTCCCCGGCTCCGCCCGTTCCAGGTGACCGATGAGCCGGGTGCGGAACTGGTCGTGGAGCCGGTCGCGCCGGGGGTGCGCGTACGCCCAGTTCGCGTCTTTCCGCAGGCGGGCGAGCGCGTCGGTGAGTTCGTCGTCGCCCGCCGCGGACTCGCCGAGCGTGACCCGGCGGACCATCCGCCACCAGGCCACGGTGAAGGTGTCCCAGTCCAGCGTGCCGCCGTCCCAGAGCGACGCCGCCTCCTCGGCGATCGCCGCGGCGAAGGGCGCGGCGAGGTCGTGCAGCGGCTTCCCCGGTTCGAGGACGTCCTCGTTGAATCGGCGGCGCGGTACCCGCTCCGTCGCGTCCGAGATCAGCACGCCGTGCGGCTGGAAATGCCCCAGCGCCGCCCTCTTCTCCTTGGTCGCCGGGCTGAACGGGACCGGCGCGGCGGCGAGCACCTCGCCGACGTCCTCCCCGGACAGCGCCAGGTCGATCGTGCGGCCGGGCACCCGCAGCCGCAGCGGGCCAGGACCGTAATGGGACCGGAGCCGCCCCAGCAGCCGCACGGCGGAGCGATCGAACTGGAGTTTCTGTGCCGCCGCCATCCCCAGCGGCCGCCGTTTGATCACGCCGCCGGCGAGCGTGGGCAGGACGACCCGCAGCGCCACACGCACGGTGTCCTGGACGGAAGCGGTGGCCGGTTCGGTCGAAGTCACCATGATCGAGGGCTACCCACCGCGCCCCGCGCATAACCGGTTTGTCCCGCGACCGGGTGGGGAATCCGGGCGCCATGGCGACCAAGGCACCCGGGGCGGATCCGCCCGAGACCGCGGATCTGGACAGGCTTCGTTCGGCGGCGTCCGGCTGCCGCGGCTGCGACCTGTACCGCGACGCCACCCAGACCGTCTTCGGCGAAGGCTCGCGTTCGGCGGAGATCATGGTGGTCGGCGAGCAACCCGGCGATCAGGAGGACCGCCAAGGCGCCCCCTTCGTCGGACCGGCCGGAAGGCTGCTCGACCGGGCCCTCGACGAGGCGGGGTTCGACCGCCGGAAGATCTACGTCACCAACGCGGTCAAACATTTCAAGTTCAAGCGGGACGAACGCGGCAAACGGCGGATCCACAAGACACCGTCCAAGACCGAGATCGTCGCCTGCCGTCCGTGGCTGCACGCCGAACTGGCGGCGGTCCGCCCGGAGCTGCTGATCTTCCTCGGCGCGACGGCGGCGAAGGCGCTGCTGGGCGACGACTTCCGCATCACCCGGAGCCGCGGCGAGCGGATCGATCTCGCCGAGTTCGCCACCACCGCCGTCGCCACCGTGCACCCGTCTGCGGTGCTGCGCGCGCCGGATCGCGACGAGGCCTATCGGGCCTTCGTCGCGGATCTCGTGGCGGCGCGCGCCGACCGCTGAATCACGCCACTTCGGAGCTGCGGTGGCCGTCGTGCAGGCCGAGCATGTCCAGCAGGGTCGCGCAGTCTTCGGCGCTCGTCGCCCGCGAAGCGACGGCGATGGCCGCCTTGCGCCGGATCGCCTCGTGCTCCGGCGTGTCCTGGCCTTCCGGCAGGAGGTCCGGTACGGGATGAAGACTCAGTTCGTTGCTCATCTGTCCCCCTTGGCTGAAGGATGTGTCGCTCTGATACCCACGATCCGCGGGTTTGAACACGGGTGACCCCGTTCGGGGGCGAATCAGCTCCGCAGCGCCGGGAGCAGCGTGTCCTCGGCGAAGCGGAGGAAGCCTTCCTGCTGGTCTCCGCCGATCTGGATCAGGGCGAGGTCGGTGAACCCGGCCGCCTCGAACTCGCCGACCTGCTTCACGATCCGATCGACATCGGGCCCGCACGGGATCGCCTCGGCGACGTCCTCCGGTTTGACGTACTGGGTGGCCCCGGCGAACCCCGCGGGCCCCGGCAGTTCGGCGTTGACCTTCCAGCCGCCACCGAACCAGCGGAACTGCTCGTGCGCCCGCCGGATCGCGGCGTCGCGATCCTCGCCCCAGGACACCGGCAGCTGGGCGATCTTCCTGCCAGGCGGGCCGAGCTTGGTCGCGTCCCATTCGCGGCACAGCGACCCGTCCGGCTCCACCGCGATCATCGCGTCGGCGATCGGCGCGAACCTGGTCACCGACTGCGACCCGGACACCGCGACCCCGATCGGGACACGCTGCTCCGGCAGGTCCCACAGCTTCGCCGAATCCACCCGGAAGTGGTCACCCTTGTAGTTGAAGTAGCCGCCGTCGAAGAGCCCGCCGATGATCTGGACCGCTTCGGCGAGCATTTCGTGCCGGACGTTCGCCGGCGGCCAGCCGCGTCCGACGACATGCTCGTTGAGGTTCTCCCCCGCGCCGAGCCCCAGGGTGAACCGGCCGTCCGAAAGCGCCTGCACGGTCGCCGCCTTCTGCGCCACCACCGCCGGGTGATAGCGCATGGTCGGACACGTCACGAAGGTCATCAGTTCGACCCGTTCGGTGCTCTGGGTGACCGCTCCCAGCACGCTCCACGCGTACGGCGAATGCCCCTGCTCGTCCAGCCAAGGCGAATAGTGGTCGCTCATGACCTCGAAGTCGAACCCCGCCTTCTCCGCCCCGGCGGCGTATCCCACCAGGTCTTTCGGTCCGGCCTGTTCGGTCATGAGGGTGTAGCCGATGCGCATAGAAGCCTCCTTCGCGTCCGACCCCCGCGTACCCGCCCCTTCCCGGACTCAACCGGACGTTTATCCGGCGAATCGAACGGGGTACCTGACCGGGGGAAGAAAGGAGCCGCGATGCCGCAGCAGGCTTGGAGCGACAAACGAGAACGTCAGTACGAACACATCAAGGACTCGGCGAAGGATCGGGGCGCGAGCACCGACCGGGCCGAGGAGATCGCCGCTCGCACGGTGAACAAGAACCGCGCGCAGGCGGGCGAGTCACGCGAGGCCAGCCGCACGTCCCTCCGGGACATGTCACCCCAGCGGCGGGGTGGCAAGCGGTCGGGGAACCGGTTGGGCCCGAACGGCCCGACCAAGGACCAGCTCTACAACGAAGCGAAACAACGCAACGTCGAGGGCAGGTCGAAGATGTCCAAAAAGGAGCTTCAGCGAGCCCTGGGCCGTTGATCACGCGTCACGCGGCGGAGCACCGCCGCGGTCACCCCACGGCCACGGACGGATGGGTTTCGTAATGGATGCACACGGACGGGGCGGCCTCACCCCCCAGACCCGGTCACAGTCGGACGGTCTGTCCGACCGGGTCGAGCTTCGCCTTCCCGCGGAGGCGGAGCAGATCCCTCTCGTCCGCACGCTCACCCATGGTGTGGTGGCCCGTGCGGACTTCGGCTTGGACGCCATTTCAGACGCGAAGATGGCCGTCGACGAAGCCTGTTCCCAACTTGTCCAGCCCGCTGAACTGGGAGCCGTTCTTTGTTGTGTCTTTCACGAGATACCGGAAGGAATCGCCGTCTCGATCTCGACGCGGACGAACCGGCCCTATCTGCCGAGCGAGACGACGTTCGGCTGGCACGTCTTGACGACGTTGACCCACTCGGTGCGGGCGCGGTGCGAACCGATTCCCGGCGAAACAGGGGGCACGACGACGATCGACCTCGTCCTGGCCCCGGGAACGAGCGACGGGTGAGTGGCGAGCGCAAGACTCTCACTCGGCAAGCCGACGACTACGCTCAGTGCGAACCGCTCTTCGAGGAACTGTCGTCGCTGCCGGAGGATTCCCCGCGCCGCCGGGATGTGCGTGCCCGCCTCGTCACCGAACTGCTGCCGCTCGCCGAGCACATCGCCACCAGGTTCTCCGGACGGGGCGAGCCTCGCGAAGACCTGGTCCAGGTGGCGCGGATCGGCCTGATCAACGCGGTCGACCGGTTCGACCCCGGCCGCGGGCACGATTTCCTCTCGTTCGCCGTGCCCACGATCATGGGTGAGGTCCGGCGGCATTTCCGGGACACCGGCTGGTCGGTCCGGGTGCCGAGGCGGCTCAAGGAGCTGCACGTCTCACTCAGCCAGGGCACGGCCGCACTGTCCCAGCGGCTCGGCCGCGCGCCGACTCCGACCGAACTCGCCGAGTATCTCGGGCTCGAGGTCAACGACGTGCGGGAAGGGCTGCTCGCCGGCCAGGCCTACCAGACGCTGTCGGTCGACAAACCGGTGCACGACAACGCCACCGAGGCCCTCTCGCTCGCCGACACGATCGGCGAGGAAGACCACGAGATGGCGTTGGTGGAGAACCACGAGGCGCTGCAACCCCTGCTGCGGGAGCTCCCCAAACGGGAACGCGCGATCCTCGTGATGCGCTTCTTCGGGGGCTACACCCAGACACAGATCGCGGAACGGATCGGCATCTCGCAGATGCACGTCTCGCGACTCCTGTCCCAGACGCTGGACCAGTTGCGCGGCAAGCTCTCGGAGTAGCGGCCTCGTTCATCCGTGAAGGCCTCCTTGAGGGACTTCGGGTCCCTCAAGGAGGCCGAACTCGCGTGCTCAGAGGCGTATCTCGCGTGATTAAAGGCGTAACTCCCCCATCCGGCTCCAATCACGCGAGTTACGTCTCCAATCACGCGAGTTACGCCTTCGATCACGCGTGTGGGCAGGTACGTGAAGGCCCCCTTCACTGCGTCCAGCGCAGTGAAGGGGGCCTTCACGTACTTCGGTCACACGGGTTTCAGCGGGTCGTGCCCTAGCGACATCAGCTTGTGCCGCCAATGCGCCTCGCCCGCGACGGGCTCGAGGTCGTCACGCCGCTGGTCCTCCACCCGCCGGACGACCGAGCGCATCACCCGCTCGTCCTCGGCGGTGAGGTCGGTCCGGCGCTTGCCGAGGATGCCGAGCACATGCCGCCCGGTCGGCGTCCCCGCCTTGTCCGGCAGTGCTTCGTCCTCGTCGTCGGCCGACCTCGTGCGCAGCCAGTCGGCCAGTTCCCGCGAAGTCATGTTGACCACGCGATGGAATTCGTCCCACAGTTCGTCGTCGATCTCGTGCACGGCGAAACCTCCTGCCAGCACTCGACTTCTTACGGCGTCGTGTACGGCGCCTGCTGTTCGATGGACGGGCTCGCGGCCGGATAACGGCCGTCCTGCCCGGGTACCGGCGTCACCGTCGTGCCCCGTTGCTCGGGCTCGACACGCCTCGGCCGGTTGATGACCGCTTCGGCCTCCTGCTCGCCACGGATCCGCGAAAGCACGCTGAGCGTGATCGCGTGGGCGATGGCCAGGACCAGCAGCAGCACGCCCAGCCTGCCCACCACACCAGGAAGGTCGCTGCCCCCGATGTCGACGGTCGACAGCAGCGCCAAGACGCCCAGCGTCGCGAGATGGAACAGCACCGTCACGAGCCACGTCATGGAAGCGCCCGCGGCCGGATCGCCGTGGGAACCTCGCAGGTAGCGCTTACCGCTCTGGTAGATGATCAGACCGTCGAGCATGACCAGCGCCACCCCGATGACGAGGAAGGCCACGTATGCGTTGGTAGTCATGCCGGAACGCTCCCTTCGTAATGGACCTCACCCCAGGAGATACCCGGGACCTCCCCCAGGAAAACGCCGTCTTCCAGGGGAGGTCCCGGGTACCGGTCAGCTGCCGGGGCGGTCCACGTCACCGCGCCAGGCGCCGGACTCGTGGCCGCGGCTCTCGATGAACTCCTTGAACCGCTTCATGTCGCCCTTGACCCGGCGGTCGAGCACGCCGAGTTTGTCGGCGACGTTCTCGGCGAAACCTTCCGGATCGATCTCCATCTGCGCCGTCACCCGGGTCTTGTTGTCGGCCAGGCGATGGAACGTGATGACGCCCGCGTGGTCGGGACCGGAGTCCGAGGTCCACGCGACCCGTTCGTCGGGATGTTGTTCGGTGATCGTCGCGTCGAATTCCCGGCTCACCCCACCGAATTTGGTCACCCAGTGGGTGTGAGTCGCGTCGATCTGGCGGATCTCCTCGACACCTTCCATGAACTGCGGGAAGCTCTCGAACTGAGTCCACTGGTTGTACGCGGTCTTCACCGGGACTTCGACGTCCACCATTTCGGTGATCGTGCTCATGCATCCTCCTGTCGGTTGGGTGCTTTCGAGCCGGCACTCCCCGGCTACCCGGCGCTCAGCGGGGCGAAACACGCTGTGATTGACCTGCCGGGCCGCCGGGTACCCGGCGGACAGAACGCTCCGAGGAGGTGCCCCATGATCGAAGAGACCCACCGGAAGCCGTCCGAGGAAAAGTCGGTCGGCGAACTGGTTTCCGATCTCAGCGACGAGGTCAAACACCTCGTCCGGGACGAGATGCGGCTGGCCGTGTTCGAGTTGCAGCGCAAAGGAAAGAAGATGGGCTTCGGTGCCGGATTGTTCGGCGCCGCGGGTGTCTTCGCCCTTTTCGGGCTGGCGACCTTGATCGCCGCGGTGGTGCTGGCCCTCGCGCTGGTGATGCCCGCGTGGCTGGCGGCCGTGGTGACGGGCGCGGCGCTGCTGCTGATCGCCGGTCTTTCGGCCGTCGTCGGCAAGAAGGAGGTCTCCAGCGCCACACCGCCGGTGCCGGAAGAGGCCATCGAAGGTGTCCGTGAGGACGTCGACACCGTCAAGCAAGGAGTGCGGTCATGACCGATTTCCCCAAGAACGCCGAAGAAGCCCGCGCCGATCGCGACGTGACGCGGGAGGAACTCACCGAGACCCTCGACGCGCTGGGCAAGAAGATGGACGTCAAGGCGAGGGTCAACGACAACCTCGACACCAAGGTCGACGAGGCCAGCGCGAAGATCTCCGAGAAGGTTTCCGAGCCCGCGGCGGAGAAGTTCCGTCAGGGCACCGAAGTCGTCCGCGCGAATCCCCTGCCGATCTTCGCCGGTGTCCTGGCGTTGCTCTTCACCATCCGGTTGATCATGCGAAAGAGGTCTTCCTCGTGAACAAGGTTCTCTACAAGCCGCTCAGTATGGTCGTGAGCGCGGCGGGCGGCGTGCTCGCCGGGATCGCGTTCAGGCAGATCTGGAAACGCGTGAGCGGCGAAGAAGAAGCGCCGGACGCCACCGACCGGGACTTCACCTGGACCCAGGTGATCGTCGCGGCCGCCGCGCAGGGCGCGATCTTCGGCGCGGTGAAGGCCGCCACAGAACGGGCGGGCGCGGTCGGCTACCGCAAGGCGACCGGCGACTGGCCCACGGAGGACTGACGATGCGCGTGGTGATCATCGGAGGCGGGTTCGCCGGCTACAACGCGGCCAAGACCCTCCTCAAATCGGTCGGCGACGACACGGAAGTCGTCGTCCTGAACCCGACCGACTATTTCCTCTATCTCCCCCTGCTGCCCGAAGTCGCCGCCGGGATCCTCGAACCGCGGCGGATCTCGGTGTCGATCCCCGGCACGTTGCGCGGTGTGCGCCTGGTGCTCGGCACGGCCAAGTCGGTCGACTTCGACGATCGCAGGGTGGGTTACACCGACCCAGAGGGCCGCGAGCACTCCCTCGGCTACGACCGGCTCGTGCTCGCCGCGGGCAGTGTCAACAAGCTGCTGCCGATCCCCGGCGTCCCCGAGTACGCCCACGGCTTCCGCGGTCTGCCCGAGGCCCTCTACCTGCGGGACCACGTCACCCGGCAGATAGAACTCGCCGCCTCGGCGCAGGATCCGGCCGAACGCGACGCGCGGTGCACGTTCGTCGTGGTCGGCGCCGGCTACACCGGCACGGAGGTCGCCGCGCAAGGGCCCGCGTTCACCGCCGCGCTCACCGCGCGGCACCCCGAACTGAAGGATCAGAAGATCCGGTGGCTGCTGCTGGACGTGGCCGAGCGGGTCCTGCCGGAACTCGACCGGCGGCTCGGCGCCACGGCGGACGAGGTGCTGCGCGAACGCGGCGTCGAGGTGCTGATGAAGACGTCAATCGACGACGCCGGCGAAAAGGGGGTCACGCTGACCTCCGGTGAATCCGTGCCGACCCACACCCTCGTCTGGTGCGTCGGCGTCCGGCCGGACCCGCTGATCGAGGACCTGGGGCTGAAGACGGCCAAGGGAAGGCTCGTCGTGACAGCGCAGCTGAACGTTCCCGGGCGGCGCGACGTCTACGCGTGCGGGGACGCGGCGGCCGTCCCGGATCTGACCAGACCCGGCGAGTACACGCCGATGACGGCCCAGCACGCCGAACGCCAGGGCAAACTCGCCGGGCGGAACGTCGCGGCGTCGCTCGGGCACGGCTCGCACGGCACTTACCGCCACCACGATCTCGGCTTCGTGGTCGACCTCGGCGCCCACCAGGCCGCGGCGAATCCGTTGCACATCCCGCTTTCCGGGTTCGCCGCCAAGGCGGTCACCCGCGGCTACCATCTGCTCGCCATGCCGGGCAACCGGTTGCGCACCGCCACCGACTGGGCGCTCGAAGCGGTGACGAAGCGGCAGACAGTCCAATTAGGACTCGTCCGTTCGGGTTCGGTGCCACTGGACACGGTTTCCCCCGAACTCCCCCGCACGAACTGCTAGAGGAGAGACGCCCATGACCGCCGAATCCGATCCCATCCGCGCCGAAGGCCCCTCGGTCGTCACCGACGGCGGCGCCGAAGGCGCGAAGCTGCTGGTCCTCGACCCGGCGGGCGAGGGCAAGCACGGTGAACTCCCGGCGACGTGGCGGCCGCTCGCGGCCCGGCGCCAGATCATCTGGTGCAGGCTGCCGGTGGACGGCGCGCTCAGCCAGGCCGAAGACGTACTCGGCGACGCGGAACCCGGCGGCCCGCCGATCGACGTCGTGGCCGCCGGCGAGTCGGCCGCGGACGCCCTGCGGCTGGCCGAACGCCATCCCGGCGCCGCGTCCCATGTCCTGCTGGTCGACCCGGTGCCGGACGAGTCGTCCGACCTCGCCGAACGGGTGCGTTCGGCCGGGACCGCCGTCGACGTACTCCCCCACAGCACCGGTGAGCCGTACAACCGGGTCCCGCCTCCGCTGCCGCTCGGGCATCCGGACGTCGTCGCGGGGATCACCAAGATCCTCGAGGACGTTTAGCCGCCGGGGGGCGGCGGTATCCGCCGACCATGAGCGAAACCGTTGCGGACCATGTTCTGACCCGGCTGTGCGAATGGAACGTGGAGCAGGTCTTCGCCTATCCCGGGGACGGGATCAACGGGCTGGTGAGCGCGTTCGGCGCGGCGGGGAACAAGCCGCGTTTCGTGCAGACACGGCACGAGGAGATGGCGGCGTTCGCGGCCGTCGGCTACGCGAAGCTGAGCGGACGGCCCGGTGTCTGCATGGCGACGTCCGGCCCGGGGGCGATCCACCTGCTCAACGGTCTCTACGACGCCAAACTCGACCACGTGCCGGTGGTGGCGATCGTCGGGCAGACGGCGCGCAGCGCGATGGGCGGCAGTTACCAGCAGGAGGTGGACCTGCAGGCGTTGTTCAAGGACGTCGCGAGTGAGTACCTCGTGGAGGTGAACGTCCCCGAACAGCTGCCGAACGCGCTCGACCGTGCCCTCCGCACGGCCATCGCGCAGCGCGCGCCCACGGCGCTGATCATCCCGGCGGATCTGCAGGAGGAGACCTACCAGCCGCCGCGGCACGAGTTCAAGCACGTGCCGTCGTCCCCGCCCGATCATCCGCGGGCCAGTGTCATCCCGCCCTCGGAAGAAGTCGCCCGCGCCGCGGAGGTGCTGAACGCGGGCGAAAAGGTCGCGGTCCTGGTCGGGCAGGGCGCGCGCAACGCCGTCACGGAGTTGCGCGAGGTCGCCGAGCTCACCGGGGCCGGGGTGGCGAAAGCGTTGCTGGGCAAGGACGTCCTCCCCGACGACCTGCCGTACGTCACCGGCTCCATCGGCCTGCTCGGCACGCGCCCGACGTACGAGATGATGAGGGATTGCGACACGCTCCTGATCGTCGGTTCGAATATGCCGTATGCGCAGTTCCTGCCGGAATTCGGGCAGGCGCGCGCGGTCCAGATCGACATCGATCCCCGGTTCCTCGGCCTGCGGTATCCGACCGAGGTGAACCTTCTCGGCGACGCGAAGGGCACACTGCAACAGCTGATTCCGTTGCTGGAGCGCAAAACCGGCCGCGGCTGGCGCGAAAAGATCGAGAAGAACGTCGGCGAATGGCAGGAGACGCTGACCCGCCAGGCGATGCTGGACGCGCGACCGGTCAACCCGATGCGGATCGTGCACGAACTGTCCGAGCGGATCCCCGAAGACGCCATCGTCACCGCCGACTCCGGTTCGGCCACCAACTGGTACGCCAGGAACCTGCGGATGCGCGGCCGCATGCGGGGCACGCTCTCCGGCACCCTCGCGACGATGGGCTCCGGCGTCCCGTACGCGATCGGCGCGAAGTTCGCCCATCCCGACCGGCCGGTGATCGCCCTGGTCGGCGACGGCGCCATGCAGATGAACGGGATGGCGGAACTGCTGACCATCGCCCGGTACCGCGAACTGTGGGCCGATCAGCGTTGCGTCGTCTGCGTGTTCCACAACGGCGATCTGAACCAGGTCACCTGGGAACTGCGGGCGATGGGCGGCTCCCCGAAGTTCGAGCCGTCGCAGAGCCTGCCGGAAGTGTCCTATTCGGACTTCGCGCTGGAGGTCGGCCTCGGCGGGATCGCCGTCGACGATCCCGCCCGGCTCGGCGAGGCATGGGACGTCGCGCTGTCGGCCGACGTGCCCACGGTGCTCGACATCCGCTGCGATCCCGAGGTGCCGCCGATTCCCCCGCATGCCACCTTCGAGCAGGTGAAGGCCATGACCGAAGCCGTCTTGAAGGGTGAGCCCGACGCCTGGCACCTGGTCACGCAGGGGATCAAGACGAAAATGCAGGAACTGCTGCCCTCGCGCCGCTGAGACTCACGCGCTGGCACCACCGTCGAGGACGATGTCGTGCCCCACGACGTACGCGGATTCGTCCGAAGCCAGCCAGAGGACCGCCGCGGCGATCTCTTCGACCGCGCCGATCCGGCCGAGCGGGATGACCGAACCGAGCCGTTCGGCCCGGTCGGCCTCGGATTCGCCGGGCCGGAACGACATCTCCGTGTCGGTGGCGCCGGGGCTGACCGCGTTGATCCGGATGCCCTCGCCGATGTGGTCGCGGGCGGCGGTCCGGGTCAGCACGTCCACGGCCGCCTTCGAAGCGGCGTAGGCGGCCATTCCCGGCAGGCGGGTGTGCGAGCCGATGTTGGAGGCCATGTTGACGATGACTCCCCCGCCGCCCGCCCGCATCTGAGCGATCTCGTGCTTCATCGACAGCCACGTGCCCGTGAGATTCGTCCGCACGACGGCGTCGAAGTCCTCTTCGTCCAGGTCCGCCGCCGGCGCGGGGCGGCCGAGCACACCGGCGTTGTTGAACGCGATGTCGAGTTTGCCGTGCCGCCGCACGGTCTCGGCGACGAGACGCTCGACTTCGGGACCGGCACTCACGTCGGCGGTCACCGCGTCGGCCGTACCGCCGTCGGCCTCGATCTCCTTCACCGTCTGACGCAGCTTTTCGCCGTCCCGCCCGGAAACGACGACCTGAGCGCCTTCGCGCGCGAAGGCCGCCGCCGTGGCGCGGCCGATTCCGGATCCTCCGCCGGTGACCAGGACGACCTTGCCGCTGAATCGCTTCCCCGCAGACAACACAGTAGTTACCACTTTCTGGTCCGATCGTTCCATTATGAGTGTTTGCGAGCGGTTTCGAGCACCGCGATGGCCTGCTTCGCGGTCGCCCTGACCCGCGCCGCGGGATCCGGCCCCTTGCCCAGCACCCGCATGCCCTGCAGAACGGTGAGCAGGAAGCCGGCCAGCTCTTCCGGGTCCGCGGCGGCGTCGAGTTCGCCCTGCGCCTTCGCGCGGCTCAACGCCATCCGCACGGCCAGCTCGAGCGCGTCCCAGCTGCGCTCGACGACCCGCGCGACCTCGGGATCCTTCGGCATCATCTCCATGGCGGCGTTGACCACGAAACAGCCCTTACGCCCCGATTCGCCCAGTATTTCGGCGAGATAGCGGTCGATGAGCCGCCGCACCCCCGCGAGCGCGGGGCCCGGCCCGGCGAAATCCTCGACGAACCGCTGGTCGCCTCGGGCGATGTAGCGCTTCAAGGCCGTCAGGTACAGCTCGTGCTTGGTGCCGAAGGTGGCGTAGAGACTCGCCTTGCCGATGCCGAGCTCGGCGACGAGGTCGCTGACCGAGGTGGCCTCGTACCCCTGCCGCCAGAACAGTTCCAGCGCGGCTTCGCAAGCCGCGTCGACGTCGAATTCCTTCACCCGGGACACGAGAGAAGCCTAGCCACATCTGGACCGGTCGGTCAAGAAAGCGGGTTCAAGGGTCGGTCAGCCGGCGTTCCCAATGCCTCATTTGAGACGCTCAGTGTCTCAAATGAGGCATTGGGGACACCAGCGGCGGCTCAGGAAGTCACCGTGTATCGATGCCGGAGGTTTCCGCGTGATCGGCCGGACGACACACGTGATCCGGCGGACGACTCGCGTGACCAGATGGACGACACACCCGTGGGCGGGACTCCGCCGCGAGTCGTCCGGCCAATCACGCGAGTCGTCCACGCCAATCACGCATGTCGTCCGTTTCGCGGCGGCGAGCGGCTCAGGAAGCGGAGTCGTAGGCCGACCGGGCCTCTTCCACCTTCGGCAGGTTCTCCGTCGACCAGTCCGCGAGGGTCGCGAAAAGCGGCGCGAGGCTCCGGCCCAGGTCGCTGATCTCGTACTCGACCCTGGGCGGCACCTCGGCGTGATAGGTCCGGGTGAGCAGGCCGTCGCGTTCCAGTTGCCGCAGCCGTTGCGTCAGCACCTTCGGCGTGATCGACCCGATGCGCCGCTCGAGTTCGACGAACCGCTGCCTGCCGAATTCGTTGAGCGCCCACAGGATCGGCGTGGTCCAGCGGCTGAAGACGAGGTCGACCACCGGGGCGATCGGGCAGGCCTGTTCGGGGGTCGTCGAGGCGTCGGCGCGCATGCCGTCAAGGTACGCCGGGTTGCCGAGTTGTCATGATCCGGACACCCCATGAACCCATCTGTGCGCGTAACGTTCTGTCATGGACTTGACCACCGAAAGGCTCGTCGTCCGCGAGTGGTCCGAGGACGACGCCGAAGCCGCGCTGGCGATCTACGGCACCACCGACGTGACCCGATGGCTCACCCCGGCGATGGACCGGGTGTCCGACGCCGCGGCCATGCGTTCGGTTCTGCAGGCCTGGCAACAGGCCCAGCCGAATCTCGTGCCGCCGCGCGGGAGATGGGCGGTGCAGCGCAAGGAGGACGGCGTGGTCGTCGGCGGGCTGGGCATCCACCTGCTGCCACCGTACGAAGAGGACCTGGAGATCAGCTGGCAGCTGCATCCGGACGCCTGGGGCGAGGGTTACGCCTCCGAGGCCGCCCGCGCGCTGATCGGCTGGGCGTTCACCCAGGACACGGACGAGCTCTTCGCCGTCGCCCGGCCGAACAACGTGCGTGCCATCGCGACCGCGAAACGGCTCGGGATGGTCTGGGTCGGGGAGACCGACAAGTACTACGGGCTTCGCCTGCAGGTGTACCGGATCCGGCACACGGATACGGTCTAGGTGTATTGCCCTGAGAGGTTGTGAACGGGCCGACACGTAGTCGGATGATCTTGGTATGAGGGAGGGCCTCCGGGTTCGGTGTGGATTGCGACATCTGCACCGGCTGCCTGGAGGCCCTCGTGACTCACGCTAACGCACCGTTGACCCCTGCCGGAAGGCTGCGCCTGGCCCGGTGTGTCGTGGACGAGGGCTGGCCGTTGCGGCGTGCCGCGGAGCGGTTCCAGGTCGCGGTGTCCACGGCGAAACGCTGGGCCGGCCGCTACCGCGAGGACGGCGAAGCCGGCATGGTCGATCGTTCGTCGCGCCCGCGTCATAGTCCGTCACGGACGCCGACCCGTACCGAGCGGCGGATCATCAAGGTGCGGGTCCTGCGCCGGTGGGGGCCTGCCCGGATCGCCTACCTGCTCGGGCTGAACCCGTCCACGGTGCATCGTGTCCTGCGCCGTTATGGGATTGCCCGGCTGACGCATCTGGACCGGGCCACCGGGCGGTCGGTCCGCCGCTACGAACACGCCGCGCCCGGCGACCTGGTCCACGTGGACATCAAGAAGCTGGGCAACATTCCCGACGGCGGCGGGCACCGCGTCCTCGATCGAGCCACCGGCCTGCGGCACAAGAAAGCCACCACCACCGCCCGTTACCGGCACGGCAAACCCAGGATCGGGTCCAGTTACCTGCACAACGCCGTCGACGATTACTCCCGCCTGGCCTACAGCGAGATCCTGGACGACGAGAAGAAGGAGACCGCGGTCGCTTTCTGGCACCGAGCCCGCACCTTCTTCACCCGCAACGGCATCACCGTCGCGCGAGTACTGACCGACAACGGATCCTGCTACAAATCCCGCCTCTGGCGCGACACGCTGCGCGACGTCGGCATCGTCCACAAACGCACCCGTCCTTACCGGCCGCAGACCAACGGCAAAGTCGAACGGTTCAACCGCACCCTCCTCGAAGAATGGGCCTACGCACGCCCCTACCACTCAGAACAAGAGCGACGAGACGCCTACCCCGGCTGGCTGCACACCTACAATCACCACCGCGGCCACACCGCACTCAACGGCAAACCACCCGCCAGCCGCGTCCCCAACCTCCCAGGGCAATACATCTAGGCGGTGTCCACACGGGACACCTCGCCCGAGACGGCGTGTCCCGCGCCGCGCCCGTCCGCCGTGGCGACGATCCGGCCTCGGTCGACGCGGATCGCGGCTTCGGTCTCGTCGCTGACCGCGAGCACCCCCGCGGCCGCGGCCAGTGTCCCGGTCGCGTCGCACACCACGCGCAGTCGCGGCCAGGACGGCCGGGGGAAGGCCTGCCGCAGCCCGCCGCACACTTCCGCGGCGATCAGCCGGGTCAACGGCACCAGCTCGGCGGGCTCGCTGGTCACGACGACGACGGTGACATCGCCGTCGTGAGCCCGGACGGCCTCTTCCGCGGCGCCCAGCCGATGCGTGCCCAGGACGACGACCACGCCGTCAGCGGGTACGAAGGATTCCCCGCGCACGAGGTCGACGACCTCTGGCGGTGACCACGGCCGGTCGGCCGCCTGTGCCGCGGGCACGATCACCGGCGGCGCCCACCAGTCGTTGAGGGTCAGCCCCGCCAGCCGTTCGCAGGCGCTCACGACGTCGAAGGGTTCGACGAGGCCCGGTGCGGCGGCCGCCAGCTGGCCGGCGCCGTGCAGCGTGGTCAGCACGGTCTCCGCGAGCCGGACCCGACGCGGGATCGGCGAGCCCGGCGGCCGCTCCGGCGGGTCGAGCCGTTCCAGCGCGAGCCCCAGCAGGAGGCCGTTGAGCTTCACCAGCTGAGCGAACGGCCGCCGGACGCGCTCGTCCGCGAGCACTTCCGGTATCAGGTCGCGCACGAGGCCTGCCTGATCGTCGTCCAGGGGAAACGCGGCCACTCTCGACCTGGCCAGTGCGCCCAGCGCGCCCTCGATCGTCTCGCCCGGCATCGCGTGCGGCGCGCCCGCGGACCGTTCGGCTAGCTCGGCCAAGACGGCGAAGTACAGCGCACGTTTTCCCGGGAAGTTCGAGTAGACCGCGCCGCGGGTGAGCTCCGCCCGCTCGGCGATGACGTCGATCTTCGCGTCCCGGAAACCCTGCTCCGCGAACTCGTCACGCGCGGCGGCCAGCACCTTCGCGCGATTGCGCTCCTGCGTCTCCGCCCTGCTCAGCCGGACCATCGGCCTCCCGTCAGCCAGCACGTTGCCCTCGGACCCGGATCAAGATACCTTGACCATTCAGATGACGAGAACATCTGATTTGAACATCCGAACTGGGAGAGCCACCTTGTCCGACGTTCCCGAGATCCTCCTGACCGACCCCGAGGTCCTCCGCGACCCGTTCACCGCCTACGGGCCGGCCCGCGAGCGCTCCCCGATCGCCAAGCTCAGCGCGCCCGGGTTCTCCATGTGGGCGGTGCTGCGCCACGAAGAGGCGCGCAAGATGCTGAGCGACCCGCGGTTCGCCCTGAGCGCGAACAGCTACCAGCGCATGGACATCCCCGACCACTGCCGCCCGTACATGCGGACGATGCAGGAGGTCGAGGGCCCGGAACACCTCCGGCTCCGCCGGCTCGTCGCGCCCGCGTTCACCCCGCGCAAGGCCGCCGCCCTCCGCCCGGGGATCGAGCGGCTCGTGGACGACCTCCTCGACGAACTCGCCGGGGAAGACCGGATCGACCTGGTCACCGCCTTCGCCCGACCCCTGCCGGTCGACGTGATCTGCGCACTGGTCGGCATCCCCGCGGCCGACCGCCCGCGGTGGCGCGAATACGGCGCGCTGGTCTCGGCCGGCGACGGCGCCGGACTCGCGAAAGCGGTCCCCGGGATCGTCGAGGGCGCGCTCGCCGCCATCGCGGACCGGAAACTCCACGCGGGCGAGGACGTCGTCTCGCAACTGCTCCGAATCCAGGCCGAAGACGGCGACAGGCTCAGCGAAACCGAACTGGTCGCCCTGGTCTGGCAACTCGTGCTCGGCGGTCAGGTGCCCGGCAACCTCATCGCCAACGCCGTCGAGATCCTGCTCTCCCACCCCGAACAGCTGGCCGAGCTCCGCGAAGACCCGGCGCTCATGCCCGGAGCGGTCGAGGAGGTGATGCGCTGGCAGAGCCCCCAGCTGCTGACGATCCCCCGGTTCGCCACCACGGACGTCCGGATCGGCGACGTCCTCATCCCTGAAGGAGAACCTGTTACCGTCGCGGTCGCGGCGGCGAACCGGGATCCGCGGGCGTTCGGAGACCCGGACGTCTTCGACATCCGGCGCGCGGCGGGGCCCGCCTGGCACCTCGCCTTCGCCCACGGTCCGCATTTCTGTCTCGGTGCTTCCCTGGCCAGGGTTCAGGCCGAGGTCGCGCTCATCGCCCTGCTGCGCAGATTCCCCGACCTGGCACTCGCCGACGGCCTGCTCCGCATCCCGGACCCGGGCACCTGGCGGCTGAACGCCTTGCCGGTCACCCTGCACGCCACGGTTGCGAACTGAAACACGTTCTAATAGCGTGACCGGTTGTGAGACATGGGATCGTGCTGTTCACCAGTGACCGGGGTATCAGTCCGGCGGCCGCCGCGCGGGCGGCCGAAGCCGCGGGCTTCGACACCTTCCACGTGCCGGAACACACGCACATCCCGGTCAAACGGGAGGCTCCGCATCCGCGCACCGGTGACTCGTCGCTCCCCGACGACCGTTACCTGCGCACGCTGGACCCGTGGGTCGCGCTGGCCACGGCGGCCTCGGTGACCTCCCGGATCCGGCTCGCGACGGCGGTGGCCCTCCCGGTCGAGAGCGATCCGATCACGCTGGCGAAGACGATCGCCAGCCTCGATCATCTCTCGGCAGGGCGGGTCACCCTCGGCGTCGGCTTCGGCTGGAACGTCGACGAACTGGCCGATCACGGCGTTCCCGGCGGCAAACGGCGGACGGTCCTGCGCGAGTACTTGGAAGCGATGCGCGCGCTGTGGACCCAGGACGAAGCTTCGTACGCGGGAGAGTTCGTGTCCTTCGGCGCCAGCTGGGCGTGGCCGAAACCGGCGCAAGCGCATATCCCCGTGATCGTCGGCGCCGGCGCGACGGAGAAGACGTTCCGCTGGATCGCGAAGTCGGCCGACGGCTGGCTCACCACGCCGGGCGACACCGGCATCGAGGACAAAGCCCGGCGGCTACGCGAGATCTGGCGCGAAGAGGGCCGCGCCGGCGAGCCTGAGATCTCGGCGCTCGGCGTCCGCCCGGATCCGGAGAACCTGGCCGCGCTGGAGGCGGCCGGGGTCACCGAGACGATCTTCGGCCTCCCGGACCACTCTCCCGAAGAGGTCGAGGCCTGGCTCCAGCGCCTCGCCGGAAAACTCAGCCTGCCCGCTGGGAGTCGATGAGGTACCGGCCGTCCTGCTGGACCAGGACGAAGGTCTCCCGTTCCGTCGTGGTCCCACCGGAGGCCCGCACGTAGGTGAGCGTCGCCGACACCGTGGTGCCGGATTCGGTCACGTTCGACACGGTCACCGAGCGGAAACCCTTCCAGTAGTTCGAGTACCGCTCGAAGTCCTGATCCCTGGTGCGCTTGAAGTTGTCGCTCAGCGTCGCGAACCCGGCCTGGAGGTTCCCCGGGATGAGCGCGTAGTACGCCGCGAGCGCCTGCCCCGGCGTCTGCGCCGGAGGCGGCGCGGACGAGGATGACGAAGACGGTGTCGAAGGCGGCGCGGAGGACGGCGAAGGCGGTGGCGCGACCGGCTCCGACGTGGTCGGGACGGCGGGCTGCGACTGTGAGGCCGGCGGCGGCGCCTGGCCGGACGGGGTCTCGTCCTCGCGGCTGAGCACCACGACCACGGCCGCGGCGGCGGCCGCCGCGAGCACGAGGAACACGGCGATCACGCCGATCAGCATTCCCTTGCGCGCCTTCGGCGGCGGTTCTTCGGCGACGAGCGTCGTCGGCTCCCCCGCCGCGAGCGCCCGCAGTTCCCGCTCGGTCTCGGCCATCGTCGGCCTGCTGTCCGGCCGGACGTCGAGGAGCCGGTTCAGCAGCGGCGTCAGGATTCCCGACTTGGTCGGCGGGGTGATCTCACCGCTCGACGCGCGGTACAGCAACGCGATCGGGTTCTCGGCCGTGCCGTACGGCGTGCCGCCTTCAAGCGCGGTGTACAGCGTCGCGCCGAGCGAGAACACGTCCGAGGCGGACGTGGCGTCCTCACCCCGGGCCACCTCCGGCGCCAGGAACGCCGGTGTCCCGGAGATCTCGCCGGTCGCGGTGAGCTGGACGTCGCCCATCGCCCGCGAGATCCCGAAGTCGGTGATCTTGACGGTGTCGTCTTCGCCGAGCAGGACGTTGCCGGGCTTGATGTCGCGGTGGACGATGCCCGCCCGGTGCGCGGCCGCCAGCGCCGAGCACAGCTGGATGCCGAGGCGGATGACGTCGTCGACCTCCATCGGCCCTTCGCGCAGTTTGTCCGCGAGACTGGTCGAGGGCAGGTACTCCATGATGATCCACGGGCGGTCCTGCTCGTCGATCACGCCGAAGACGGTGATGGCGTGCGGATGCACCAACCGCGCGGCGATGCGCGCCTCGCGCAGGGCGCGGTTCTTGGCCTCGTCGGCCTTCTGCTCCCCTGCTCCGTGCGGCAGAAGGAGTTCCTTCACCGCGACAGTGCGCTCCAGGTTCTCGTCGCGCGCCCGCCACACGGTGCCCATGGAGCCACCGCCGACGGGCTCGATGAGATCGAACCGGTCGGCGAGGCGGCGGATCTCCTCCATTATCGACGTCCCCCTGGAGCTGTGGTGTTCGCGCGAACCTTGCCAGCATGCCAGGAACGCGCCCGGAGGCCGGACCCGGCAGGGTGGTTCGCGGCGCGGTGTCGGTCACGTCCGCGGATGGGCCGTTCAGCGGAACACCACCCCATCGGCTGCCCGGAAGTTCGTATCCCGGCCCGCCGGGGACGCACTTTACTTCTCCGGTGTGACCTTTTTCCGGGAAAGGGCGGCGATGCGGGAACCCCTTGGCGGACGCGGCGTGCTCGAAGGCGCGTTCGCGTTGCTCGAAGCACTCGATGAACACGACGGGCAGGCCGGGCTGACCCAGCTCGTGCGGGCCACCGGGCTGCCGAAGACCACCGTGCACCGGCTCCTGGACCAGCTGGCCGACCTCGGCGCGGTCGAACGGGCCGGCCGCGGCTACCGGATCGGTTCGCGGGTGTTCCGCCTCGGGCGGTTCTGGCAGCCCGAACTCCGGGACCTGGCCAAGGAACGGCTGCCGTCGCTTTCGGCGCGGATGCGCGCGAGCCTGGTGCTCGTGGTCCCGAGGGAAGGTCGCGCGCTGGTCGCCGCGGGCGCCGTCCTCCCCGCCGACGACGTCCCCGTGTGCCCGGGCCGCCCGCTTCCTCCGGGGACCGCCGCCGGGCGGCTCCTCGCCGCCCATCACCCCGCCCTCGCCGAACCGGACGCGGACGCGCTGGAGATCCGCGCGGCCGGGTACGCGGCCGAATCGGAGACGATCGCGGAAGGGCTCTGTTGCGCCGCCGTCGGCATCACGACCCCGGACGGCCGGGCCGGCGCGGCGCTCGCCGCCGTCCTGCCCGCCCGCCGCGACCCGGCTTCCACGGTGGCCGTGCTGACGAGCACCGCCCGTTCCTTCGGCGCCGCGCTCGCCGAATGCTCACTGCGGAACCGGGCCGGATGATCGGCGAATCGCGAACAATCCGCGATCAACGCGAAAACCGATGTCCCGCCGAAAGCAGGCGGAATATTTCCGACGGAATCCCGGATATCCCCTCACCGTGCGTCCACGACCGGCGTCACCCAGTGCCGAAATCACGCTCACCGTTGCCCCGCAGGCTGTTTGCGTGACCGATCGCCTACCGGATGAGCGGCCGCGCGGCGATCAACTCACCGTTTCCCGCTTTTCGGGGCCGGTTCCGAACCACGGCCGCGCCCGTACTGTTCAGGAATTCTTTCGAGCAAGGAGGGAATTCCTTGAGAAGACATTCCTGGAAAAGGCGGGGCGTGGCCGTCGCCGCGTTTCTCGTCATGGTGTCGGCCGCGTCGGCCACCACGGCCGTCCCGGCGTCGGCCACGGGAGCCTCCGGCCGCCCCGTGGTGGCCGGGATCGACCTGGAGCGGGCGACGATCCCCGACCTGCAGCGGGCGATGCGCTCCGGGCGGCTGTCCTCGGTCGAGCTGACCGCCTTCTACCTGCAGCGGATCCGCAAGCTGAACCCGACGCTCCACGCGGTACTCACCACGAACCCGGACGCGCTGCGGCTCGCCGCGGAGAGTGACGCGCGGCGGCACCGGCACCGGTCGAAGGGGCCCATGGACGGCATCCCGGTGCTGCTCAAGGACAACATCGACACCGCGGACCGGCAGCCGACCACGGCGGGCTCGACGGCACTGCTGGAATCCCGTCCCTACCGCGACGCCGGAGTGGTCGAAAACCTGCGCGAGGCCGGGGCGGTCATCCTCGGCAAGGCCAACCTGTCGGAGTGGTCGAGTTACCGCTCCACCAGCTCGTCGAACGGCTGGAGCCCGCTCGCCGGGCAGACCGCCAACCCCTACGTCCTCGACCGCAACCCGTGCGGCTCCTCGTCCGGTTCGGGGGTGGCCGTCGCCGCACACCTGGCGACCGTCGCTGTCGGGACCGAGACGGACGGTTCGATCAGCTGCCCGTCCGGCGCCAACGGCATCGTCGGCGTCAAGCCGAGCCTCGGGCTCGTCAGCCGCAGCGGGATCGTGCCGGTGTCGAAACAGCAGGACACGGCGGGCCCGATGGCGCGCAACGTGGTCGACGCCGCGATCCTGCTCGCCGCCCTCAACGGGGCCGACCGCCGTGACCCGATCACCGTCGACGCCGCCCGGCAATCACTCGACGACTACACGCGGTTCCTGCGCCCCAACGCTTTGCGTGGAAAGCGCATCGGCGTCTGGCGTGAGGTCTACACACCGGACGACACGACGAAGGCGGCCTTCGACCAGGCGCTGACCAGGCTCCGGAAACTCGGCGCGACCACGGTCGAGATCACCATCCCCTATCTGGACGTCATCGCCGCCAACGAGTTCCCCGCGATCAGGACCGAGTTCAAGCACGACATCAACGCCTACCTCGCTTCGACCGGCGGCAAGCATCCCGCCGACCTGGCGGGGCTGATCCAGTACAACCTGGACCACGCGGCGATCGAAATGCCGTACTGGACCCACAATCTGTGGGACCGGTCGCAGGCCACCACCGGCGATCTCACCGATCCGGCGTACCGCGCGATGCGCGAAGCCGCGACGAGCGCCGCCCGGCGGGGCCTCGACGAAACGCTGCGCGGTGAGAAGCTCGACGCGATCGTGGCGCCGACGAACAACGCCGCGTGGAAGACGCAGCTCGGGGTCGGTGACGGCGCGCTGCTGATCGACTCGTCCGGCCCGGCGGCCGTGTCGGGCTACGCCAACATGACCGTTCCGATGGCGTACGCCGGACCGCTGCCGCTGGGGCTGTCGATCATGGGCGGACGGTTCAGCGAACCGTCGCTCCTGGCCATCGCCTACGCCTTCGAGCAGGACACGAAGGTGCGGCGGCTGCCGACCTTCATTCCGTCCATCGGCTGAACCGGGTCGCGGGGTGGTTGGTTCGTTCGAGACTTCGTGATATTCGTGATCGATCGCTGAGAGCCCTCGCCCATACGGCTACTCCACGTGACCTGTGGGACTGCGAGTGAGGGGTGTGTGGAAATAGAGACGTTCAATGTCCCTATTTCCACACACCCACGTCTCAGGGGGACTGTGTGGATTTCCGGTCGTCCAACGCACCGAAATCCACACAGTGCCCCCTTGGGCGAGCGCACCACGTGTCCTCACCCCACCAGCAGCCCGAGGCTGCGCTCCACTTCGGCGACCGCGGCTTCGCGCTCGACGTGGCCGTCGATCACGAGCGTGGCCAGCCCGTGGAGCAGGCACCAGAGCGTGACGGCGAAACCGCCCGGATCGTTCCGCTCCCCCACCCCGTCGGCCAGCACCGCGCAGGTCACCCGGTGCGCCTCGGCCAGTTCCGGATACGCGGCGCGGTCACCGATCCCGGCGCCGGCCATCAAGCGGTACAGCGCCGGATTCTCCAGGGCGAAGCCGAGATAGGACCGTCCGAGCGCGGTCACCGTCCCGGCGCCGCAGGCCCGCAGGCGGTCCTGCACTTCGGCGTGCCCCTCCAGCGCGACCGCCACCAGCAGCGCGTCCTTGTCGCGGAAATGCCGGTACGGCGCCGCGGTGGACGCACCCACCTTCGCGACCGCCGCGCGCAGACTCACTCCCTCCGGACCTCGTTCGACGAGGAGCTCCCGTGCGGCGAGGACGAGCGCACGACGAAGATCCCCGTGGTGATAGGCACGTTTGATGATCATGGCGGACCCCCCAGCCCTTGATGCCACGCGAACGCCCCACCTTAACGGGTGCGGAACCGGCCGTGAGCGCTTCGGGGCGTTCCGTGTCCGTCAGTCCCGCCGAGCGGCACCGCAGAGCCGCAGGACACTCTCGGCGAGCGCGTCGACGCCGTCTTCGAGCGTCAACTGCTGCGCGTCCACGGCGTGTCCGGCGGCGTGACCGAGCGCCACGATCGCGTCGACGAGCCAGGGATTCGCGAGTTCCCGGTCGAACTCCCCCGACTCCTTGCCCCGGGTGAGCAGCCGGTCCAGATGGTCGGCCACCGGCGTATGACGGTTCCGGTCGGCTTCGGGATCGTTCTCTTCGGCGGCACCGGCGGGCAGCTGGGGATAGCGCCGGAACATCCGCCAGCCGACGTCGAGGAGGCGCAGCATGGCGTCGGCGGCGGGACCCTCGCCGAGCCGCGCGGCATCCATCTCGTTCGCCGCCTCCTCGGAGACCGCGTCGATCACCGCGCTCAGGAGCACCTCGCGGGTCTTGAAGTGCGCGTAGACGGTCTGCCTGCTCACTCCGGCCGCTCTCGCGATGTCCTCGACGCTCGCATGGGCTTGCGTGCCAAGGACTTCCTTGGCCGCGGCGAGGATCGAAGCGACACTGCGATCGGCGTCGGTCCGCCGTCGCCGCTGCCGCCCTTCGGCTAGCTCGGACATGTTGTCAACATTAACTCACGCGGCTATGTTTGACAGCATGTCAAAGTTAAGCCTCGCCACCGGTATCGCTCTCCTGTCGACAGGACTGCTCGCGGGAGCGTTCGGGTACGGCGCGGTCAACGTCGCCGCCACGTTCGACGTCGTCCCGCTCGACGTCCGGCTGACCTTCCACACGGCGCTGATGCAGCGGAACGGAGTCGTCATGCAGTCCGCGATGGCGCTCGCGGCGATCAGCTCCCTCGCGCTCGCCTTCCTGAGCCGAGAGCGGCCGCGGCAGCTGGCCGGCGTGGCCACGGCCCTCGTCGTGACCTCGTTTCTGGTCGCCCGCTTCGGGAACGTGCCCATCAACGGCCGGATCAAGGTCTGGGCGGCCACCTCGGCACCGGCCGACCACGCGGCGATCCTCGATCAGTGGGAGACCTACAACGTCATCCGGACCATCGCCGCGCTCACCGCTTTCGTGCTCGTCATCGCCGTTTCACGGATGAAGGTCGCCGACCGCGTCCTCACACCGGCGCGACAAATGTCCCGACCAGCCTGAACACGCCCGGGTCTATCACGTATTCGCCAGATTCGAAATCGGCCCCGCGCTGCGATCATGGTCCGATGGCCGATGATTCCCAGCCTCCGGAAAAGTCGCGACCCCGACCGGCCGGTACCTCGGAGGGGAAACATCGAACCCTGTCGAATCGCACCATCACCTTGTGCGCCGGGCTTCTCCTGGTCTTCGCCGTCGCCGCTTGCTGGGTGCTGTTCTTTCTCTACGGAAAAGGAACAGACGCCGACAAGGCTCGGCTGGAAGGGGTGCGCACCGTCGGCACGATCGTGCTCGGAGCAGGCGGCGCCATCGCGTTGCTCCTGGCCGCCCGACGCCAGCAGACCGCGGAACAGGACCTCATCACCAAGCGTCATGACCTTCAACTGCGAGAGCAGGCCAACGACGACGCTCGCCACGATGCCGCGGAGCGGCGGATCAGCGACCTCTACCTCAAAGCAGTGGAGCAACTGGGAGCCGACAAGGCACCCGTTCGGCTCGCCGGGCTGTACGCCCTCGATCGCCTGGCTCAAGACAACCCTTCACAACGTCAGACGATCGTCAACGTGATCAGCGCCTACCTGCGCATGCCTTACGAATTTCCCGACAAGCCTCCCGATCCCACCGCCGAGAAGGATATCCACGACGAATACCGAAGGGATCTCCAAGAACGCGAAGTACGAACGACCGCCCAACGCATCTTGGCCGACCACCTCGACCCGAACTATCAGGACGGGAAACGGTTCTGGCCGGACATCGACCTGGACCTCAGCGGCGCACTGTTGATCGACGTCATGCTCCGCGACTGCCGGCTCAACAACGCACGTTTCTCGAACGCTCGGTTCTGTGGTGACACCTTGTTCATGGGCATCCACTTCGATGGGGAAACCCGGTTCGACGGCGTCACGTTCGCCGGCGACGCCTGGTTCTCGGAAGCCCGGTTCACCGGCAACGTCCGATTCGATCAAGCGACCTTCGAAGCCATGGCCAGATTCGACGCGGCCACCTTCAAAGGGACCGCCACATTTCGCGCAGCCTCGTTCCTGCGCGAGGCCCGGTTCACGAATACGACGTTCACCGGGAGCGTGGTGTTCAGCAAAGCCACCTTCGCCGACAGCGCAACCTTCGATGACTCCACGTTCTTCGAAGACGCGTACCTTCCCGGTGTGACGTTCGCGCATCGGTCCTACTTCACTGAGGCCGCGTTCGCAGGTGACGCCTGGTTCAACCAGGTGACCTTCAGCAGCTACACCACGTTCGACGGAGCGACGTTCAGCGGTGACATCAGGTTCACCGACTCCACCTTGGACGGCGTTCCCTACGTTCCGTCACAACTTCGACCGCACAAGCCGCCCGAAGACGAATGAAACCTCAGCCCGCCTGATCCGCGAGATCGTTCGCCGCGACATAACCGAAGGTCATCGCCGGGCCGATCGTCGATCCCGCCCCCGCGTAACTGTTGCCCATCACCGCCGCGCTGGCGTTCCCGGCGGCGTACAGGCCCGGGATGACCGAGCCGTCCGCCCGCAGGACCCGTGCCCGCGCGTCGGTGCGCATCCCGCCCTTGGTGCCGAGGTCGCCCGGGACGATCTTGAAGGCGTAGAAGGGCGGCTCCCAGAGCGGCGCGAGACACGAGTTCGGCAGGACGTACGGATCGGTGTAGTAGTGGTCGTAAGCGCTGGCACCCCTGCGGAAATCACTGTCCACACCGGACAGCGCCAGCCCGTTGAACCGGTTCACCGTGGCGCGCAACGCCTGCGGCGGGACACCGATCGCGCTGCCGAGCGACTCCACGGTCCACGCCTTCTTGACCGCCCCGGCCGAGTACCACTCGTCGGGAAACGGCAACAGTGGCGCGACGTCGCGGAAAAGATACCGGTTGCGGTAGTGCTGGTCGACGACCAGCCACGCGGGAATGGTGGGCGACGTCGGGTTCCGGTCGTACATCGTGTGCACGACGTCGCTGTAGGGCGCCGCTTCGTTGACGAATCGCTTGCCCGCCGCGTCCACCATCAGCCCGCCGGGCAGGGTCCGCTCGGAGAGGCAGAAGTACGGTTCGCCGGGGAGCGGGATCGCCGGCCCCCACCAGGCGTCGTCCATCAGGTCCAGTGCCGCACCGGCGCGCTTTCCCGCCAGGATCCCGTCCCCGGTGTTCGACCGGGCGCCGACCGTCCATTGTGTACCGATCGGCTGGCGCTGATATTCCGCCCGCATGGCCGCGTTGTGCTCGAACCCGCCGGAGCCGACGATGACGCCGCGCCGGGCCTTCACCACGCCCGCGGCGACGGTCACCCCGGTGACCTTCCCGTTCTCGATGACGAGATCGGTCAACGGCGTGTTCAGCCAGACCGGGACCCCGGCGCGCTGCAACCCGGCCCGCAGTCCCGCGGCCAGCGACTGTCCCATGGTGAGCGGTTTCTGCCCGGCGAGGGCGGCGGCCGTGCCACGCGCGAGGCAGGCGGCCGCCACCGCGGCGCCCTTCGGGTTGACCGCGGCCAGCGCGAGCCATTTGTAGTCGGCACTGAAGACGACCATCCCCGCGGGCGTGGCGAGGTAGGGCGGATTCAGGTTGGCCAGTTCGGCGCCGAGGACGTTCCCGTCGAGCTGGTCGGGTTCGATCGAACGGCCGCCAGGCATCCCGCCGGGCAGCTCCGGGTAGTAGTCGCTGTAGCCCTCCATCCACCGGAACCGCAGCGGGCTGTTGGCCATCACGAACGACAGCATCGCCGGGCCGTTGGCGAGGAATGCCTGCTGCCGCGAGGCAGGGATCGACGGGCCGACGACGGCGGCCAGGTACCGCGCGGCCTGGTCCGGGGTGTCGCGGACGCCTGCCTCGGCCAGCACGGAATTGCACGGAATCCAGATCCCCGCCCCGGACCGGGCGGCCGAACCACCGAACTTCGCCGCCTTCTCCAGCACCACGCAGCTGAGCCCGCGTTTCGCCGCGGTCAGCGCGGCGGTCATCCCCGCCGCGCCCGCACCGACCACGACGACGTCGTACTCGCCGAGCACCGCGGAGGCGGCCGCGGCCGTCCCGGCGAACGGCAGTCCCGAAGCGAGCGCGAGCCCGGTGCCGAGCAGGACCTGGCGCCGGGACAGACCGGAATCGGGACCCATGAATCCTCCTCGCGTGGGGATCGAGCGAGGTCATGTTCTCCGGACCATGGGCAAAAGTGGAACAAGTTCTACCCGCTTGGAGCAGGCGCGACCGGCCGCGCTCGGCCGGTCACCTCAGCCGGCGCGGGCATTCAGCCCAGCGCACGGACCAGCTCCAGCGCGCGGCCGAGAGTGGTGAGCCGGTCGGCGACCGTCTCCCCCGCCGGGTACAGCCGGACCGTGCCGACGCCGGCGTCCTGCCAGACGCGCAGCCGTTCGGCGACCATCGGTTCGGTGCCGATCAGCGTCGTGCCGAGCACCATCTCGTCGGTCACCAATGCGGCGGCGCCTTCGCGGTCGCCGGCCTGCCAACGCTCCCGCACCGCCGCGGCCGCCTCGGCCCACCCTTGCCTGCTGTAGGCGTTGTTGTAGAAGTTCGTCTTGGCCGAACCCATCCCGCCGAGGCTGAACGCGAGTTCGGCCTTGCGGCCCGCGACCATCCCGCGCAACTCGTCCTCGTCCGCGGCGAAGGCGACCTCGGCACCTTGGCAGACCTCGAGGTCCGCCCGCGTTCGGCCCGCTTTCGCGAGACCCGCGTCGAGATGCGAGAAATAGGCCTGCGCCCCCTCGGGGACGAAACTGGTGCCCAGCCAGCCGTCCGCGATCTCGCCGGTCAGCTCCAGCAGCTTGGGCGAGAGCGTGGCCAGATGGATCGGGATCTCCGGATTCGGCGGCACCGACAGCCGCATCGGCTTGCTTTCGCCCGGCAGCGGGATCTCGAATTCCTTGCCGGAGAACGAGATCTTCTCCCCCGCGAACGCCTGCCGGATGATCGCGACCGTTTCCCGCATCCGGGTCAGCGGCCGGGCGAACGGAACCCCGTGGAGTCCCTCGATCACCTGTGGCCCCGAAGCGCCGAGCCCGAGGACGAACCGGCCTCCGGAGAGCTCCGAGAGGGTCAGCGCGGTCTGCGCGATCGCCACCGGGGTCCGGGTGCCGAGCTGGATGATGCCCGAGCCGAGCCGGATCCGCTCGGTCCGCGCCGCGAGATAGCCGAGCACGGACGGCGCGTCCGAACCCCACGCTTCGGCGACCCAGCATTCGTCGAGACCGAGCTTTTCGGCCTCCAGCACGAACTCCAGCGTCTCCCGCCAGCCGCGGGACGCCTCGACCGTGGTCGCCGTCCGCATCACGCGCCGTCCGCCTCGGCGCGCTCCTTGATCGCGGCGAGGGTCCCGGTCATCGCGTTCTCGAACTCGCGCAGCCGGACGAAGACGATCTTCTCCTCCTTGTCCGGCATCTGGTCGATGGCCAGCGAGAGACCCGACCGCCCCGGCCCCATTTGCATCCACTGCCGGAGCTTCGTCCCGCCGTTCTCGGGTTCCAGCGTGAAGCGCCACACCGCGGTGGGCGTTTCGGGATCCTGCACCGCCCAGGCGAAGACGCGCGGGGCCTCGCATTCGACGACGTACGACGTCGTCTGCCATTCGCCGAACGCGTCGTGCCTGCTGTGACCGACGAACCGCCTGCCGACCGCGGGCGCGCCCTGCGCGCCGTCGCACCACTCGACCGAGCGGACTTCCTGGCTCATTTCCGGCATCAGCCGCACATCGGACACGATCGACCAGACCCGCTCGGGGGCGGCGTCGATCCACGCCTGCACCTCGACCGTCGGCTTGTCGGCGTACTTGGCGCCCGTCCACTCCATCGTGGTCACCCTCCCATGCCCGTGACCTCGATAGTTGCGTAGATGGACTTACGTTGTCAAACCTTCCTGCGCGGCGAAGCGGCGGACGACGTCCGGGCGGCTCGCGAGCTTGGGCGGGTAGCCCGCGCCGAGCCGGGCCCGCGTGTTCTCCGCGGTGAGCGGCCGGGCACAGTGCGCGCAGACGACCTCGGCGTGGGTGTCGTGCCCACAGGTCTCGTGATGGAGGGTGATCGGCGGCCCGTCGTCCCCGGAGAGCCAGCGGTCGCCCCAGCGGGACATGGCGGCGAGGACCCCGTAGAAATCCGAGCCCTTCTCGGTCAGCACGTAGTCGTAACGGACGGGGTCGGCCTGGTAGGCGCGCTTTTCCAGCAGACCTTCCGCGACCAGGCGGCGCAACCGGTCGGCGAGGGTGTTCCGTGCGATGTCGAGCTGCTGCTGGAACTCGTCGAACCTGCGGATCCCGTAGAACGCCTCCCGCAGGACCAGCGGCGTCCACCAGTCGCCGAGCAGGTCCATGGTGCGCGCGATCGAACACGGCCACTGCGCGAACGAAGTCCGTTTCATACCCGCGAGCCTACGCCCGGCGAAATTGATCCGGTCATTCCCACACCCATTCTCCGGCACTCAGGCACTGGCCCGAAATGTTGCGATCCGGTCAAGGATATCTCGCGCGTTAATGTCACCCACCTGCTTCCGCACGCTTTCCGACAGCGGCCGTAAACGATCTCGCGTCCGCGCGGAACGGATTCCGTCCGCGATGTCCATCGCGGCGAGACCGACCTCCGCCGCCCGGTCGAGATCGCCTTCCAGCGCGTGGTCGACCGCGAGCCAGATCATCGTCAGCGACCGGCTGCGCACCATGTCCGGCCCGTAGCCCTCGATGGCTTCGGTGAGCGCGGGAATGGCCTTCCGGCTGTGGCGGACGTCGACGAGCCTGGCGAGTTCGGTGCGCACCGTGCCGATCATCGCGGCCAGGTCGTTGGCCGTGAAGAAAGCCGACCACGACGGGACGGCGTCGCCCGCGGAGTCCGCGAACTGTTCCGGGGCAAGGGAAATCTTGTCGAGTGCCTGGCGGACGTCACCGAGCAGCGCGTAGGCCCACGCCTCGTTCGCCGACAGGATCGCCTGCGACAGCGGCCGTCCGGCGCGCCGCGCCGCGACCTGTCCCTGGGCGAACTGCTCGAGCGCTTCCGACGGTGACCGGTGATGCAGGCACATCCGGCCGAGCCGGTAGCGGACATTGGCGAGGAGGTCGTCGTCTTCAGCCTCCTCCGCGAGATCGAGCGCGCGACGGAAGTGCCGCTCCGCCCGGACCGGACGGCCGGAGTCGAATTCCGTCCAGCCCTTGAGGTTGTGCAGATCCGCGACCACGCCGGCCAGCCGCCGGGCCAGCGGGTCGGGCATCATCCCGCGTCGCAGCGCGGCGCCGTACGGTTCCAGCACGCGCAGCAACTCCCGGCAGGACCCGCCGCCTTCTCGATAGTCGCGGGCCCGGAGCGCGGCGATGACGCCCTCCAGCCGGTCGATGTCGGCCTGCCCGACGCGCATCGGGAGCCGGTCAATCACGACGGCGTCCCTGGACGCGCGGCACCGGCGGCGCGGTCCCGAAGCCCGACGAAGGCGGAACACGTCCGGTCGCCGTCCGCGCGCGCGGTCCTCGAACGACATCCCGCCGCGCGCGGTCTTCCCTGGGAATGACGACGGTGATTCGTACACCCATTACCGCTCCCTCCGATCCGCAACGACCAAGCTCGCCGAGGTCCAGGACGGAGCCACGCCGGTCTCCTGGAAACATTTGAACGACGCGTGCTGATGTTAAACCGCCAAGAATACAGATTCACTCCGCCAAATGGCTGCCCATATTTCCTTCATCGGAATATGCACGTGCGAATTCTCTTTCTTTTGCACGGATGATCGCCTTTTCCGTCCGCTCACCCCACGTGCCCGCCGAAGACGGTGCGTGAGCACGTGAGACGCAGCTCTCAGCCGAACGTGTGAACCTTGTCGACTCGGGTCACGAAAAGGCTTCACATTGCGTTATCCATAGCTGAAGATCAACAGCAACCGAACGTAAGGGGCTGAAGCATTGGACAGGGAAAGCGACCTCATCCGGGGGACGATCGTCTTCGGCCTGCGCACATTCGGTGCGGACCCGCTCCCCGTGCGGGCCGACCTCGAATACGACCCCGAGGACCCGTACGCCGTCGTGGTGGCCTATCACTCGGGCGGCGGGACGGTGCGCTGGATGTTCGGCCGCGATCTCCTCGCGGACGGCCTCCTCACCCCATCGGGTGAAGGCGACGTGATCATCAGCCCGGCCGACGACACCTCGATCGTGATCTTCGCGCTCAGCGCGCCCGACGGCTGCGCCGTCCTCGAAGCGCCCGCACAGGAGCTGGCCGAGTTCCTCGACCGCACCTACGACGTCGTGCCCGCCGGCTCCGAGCCGGAATGGTTCGACTTCGACCAGGAGATCGGGAAGCTCGTCACCGAGTCCTGACCCGCCTGAACCCCGGTGGCGGCACCGTCCGCGCGATGCCGCCGTCCGCGCCGGGTCAGGCGAGTTCGCGGAGCCCCGGGACGACCTGTTCGGAGAACGAGCGCAGGAAGCGTTCCTGGTCGTGGCCGGGACCGTGGAAGACGAGGTGGTTGAAGCCCGCCTCGACGTACGGCTTGATCTGCTCGACGGCGTCCGCCGGGTCGGAGGTGACGATCCAGCGGCGGGCGACCTGCTCGATCGGCAGCGCGTCCGCGGCCTTTTCCATCTCCGCCGGATCCTCGATACCGGCCTTCTGCTCCGGCGTCAGCGAGAGCGGCGCCCAGAACCGGGTGTTCTCCAGCGCCTGCGCCGGATCCGGGTCGTAGGACAGCTTGATCTCGATCATCTTGTCGATGTCGCCGGTGCTGCGGCCGACCTGCTCCGCGCCTTCCGCGACCGCGGGCAGGAGCTTTTCGGTGTAGAGCTCCATGCCCTTGCCGCTGGTGCAGATGAAGCCGTCGCCCTGCTTGCCGACGTACTTCGCCATCACCGGGCCACCGGCCGCGATATAGATCGGCACGCCGCCCTCGGGGCGGTCGTACACGGTGGCGTCCGTGGTCTGGAAGTACTCGCCTTCGAACGTGACGCGTTCTTCGGACCACAGCTTGCGCATCAGCTCGATCGCCTCGCGCAGCCGCGCGAACCGCTCCTTGAACGCCGGCCACTCGATCCGGGCCACCGCGACCTCGTTGAGGGCCTCGCCGCTGCCGACACCGAGCAGCACCCGGCCCGGGTACAGGCTGCCGAGGGTGCCGAACGCCTGTGCCACCACGGCCGGGTTGTAGCGGAAGGTCGCCGTCAGCACGCTGGTGCCGAGCACGACCCGCTCGGTGCGCTCGCCGACCGCCGCCATCCACGCGAAGGAGAACGGCGCGTGCCCGCCCTGGTGCCGCCAGGGCTGGAAATGGTCGCTGACCATCACGCTGTCCAGCCCGACCTGCTCGGCGAGCACGGAGTACTCGACGAGGTCGCGCGGGCCGAATTGCTCGGCCGACGCCTTGTAACCGATCTTCAGTGCCATCCGGGGTCACCACCTGGGCTCTTGGGTTGTTCCGCTTTTCACCTTGGCACAGAGTCGATCAGCTCCGCCCATGCCTCGACGAGGTGAAGAGTGTCGGGAACACCACTGTGTCACCGGGAATGCCGCCGGGAATGCGCGTGGAAAGACCCCGTACCCGCCCTCACCCTCCGGAACCGGCACGTGGTGATGAACTGTGCCGTTTGCGCCGTCACCTGTGCGTCGTGCTGGGCGGAGTTGTGATCGGGGAGTCGAACCCCACGCTGCCCGCCACGTGCCAGGCCGGGCCGGAATACCGCCGGCCCTCGGCTTGTGCCCGCTTCCCGGAGGGCTACCTGCTTTCCACGTTCAGTCCAGGAGGTCGGTCTCCCAGTTGGTGCGCTGGATCTCGACGTCGACCGCCCGGATCTCCCCCGCGACCCGGTCCGCGCGGGACCGCAACTCGGCGACCGGGAGCGCGGAGAGGTACCGCAGCTCCGAGCGGAGCTGTCGGCCGTACTCGCCCTGGTTGCGCCCGGCCGCGGCGTCGGCGGCCGCGGTCAGGACACCGTGCCTGAGCCGCAGGACGTCGCGGCGCGCGATCGCGTCGGTGATCGTGCCCTCCCCGAGCGGGGTCGCGGCGTTGGTCCGGTTGATCCGCCGGATCAGCGATTCCAGCTCGTCCAGCGCGGTTTCGGCCTCGACGAGCAAGGCGGAGGCGTCTTCCGACGGTTGGTCGCCCTCCTGGTGCCGCGCGTTGTCGACGATCCGGGAGCGCAGCGCCTCAACCTTCTTGGTCACGTCCGCGCGCAGCGCGAGCGCTTCGGCCAGTTTGATCCGGGACATGCCGGGAAGTATCACCAAGATCGAAGACCGGCGCATCCCGTTTTCAGCCGGCCAGGGAATGCCGCCGATAGGAGGAGTCCGGTTCGATGAACTCGATCCCGTTCTCGTCCAAGGCGTTGAAGACGGTGAACCGGCCTCGCGGGAAGACGAAACCGAGCGCGACCATCCCGTTCGCCATGTCCCTCGTCGCACAGTCGAGCAGTTCGACGTCCTGGAGCACCTGACCCTCCAAAGCGGACAGTTCCGGGAAGATGTCCTGGCGCCACCGCAGCGGGCTCGGCTCGGCCGGATCACCCCAATCCCATGAGGACTTCCCGTACGGGTCGATCGTGTTCCAGGTCAGCGAAAGCTCGTCGAACTTCCAGTGCCTGATCTCCAGCCGCTCGGCGCCGAAGTCGACCACGACGGGCGCGTCCGACAGCCACTCGTCGTATTCGACGAACCAGGTGAGGTGGACGTGCCGGAGCCGCTTGCCCACCAGCGCACGCAAACGATCCCCGTGCGCCCTCCGGATCGCCTGGAGTCCGGAGAGCCACACGGGTTCATAACCTTCGATGTCGAAGAACGCCACCGAAGGAGTATGGCGGGTCAGTCGTAGGACAGGGCTTCCACCAGTTCGCCGCTGTCCGGGTTGGGCAGCGCCCTCGCCACGTCGGCCTGTGCCACGATGCCGACCAGCTTGTGCCCGTCGATCACCGGCAGCCGCCGGACCTTGTGGTTCGCCATGGTGCGCATGATCTCCTCGGCGTCGTCGTCCGCGCCGATCGTCACCGCTTCGCCCTGGGCCAGTTCCGAGGCGTGCAGCGCCCTCGGGTCCTTGCCTTCGGCGAGCACCTTCACCACGATGTCGCGGTCGGTGAGCATGCCTTGGAGCTTGCCGTCCTCACCGCAGATCGGTAGCGCGCCCACGGACTCGGCGGCCATCTTCTTCGCCGCGTCGAGCACGGTGTCCGACGCGGACACGCAGGTCGCGCCCGCGGTCATGATTTCTCGTGCCGTGGTCATCCCATCGCTCCTTTCGTCAGGATCCGCATACCGGATACCCGCCTTCCGCGAGCCGACACCTCAAGCCGCCGACGGCTCCAGCAGGATCTTGACCGCGCCGTCCTGTTTCTTCTGGAAGATCTCGTAGGCGTGCGGTGCCTCCGACAGCGGGAGCTTGTGCGTCGCGAAACCCTCGACGCCGAGCGGGTCGGCGGGGTCGGCGATCAGCGGCATGATGTCGTCGAGCCAGCGCCGGACGTTGGCCTGTCCCATCCGCAGGGTGATCTGCTTGTCGAACAGGTCCATCATCGGCAGCGGGTCGACCATGCCGCCGTAGACGCCGCTCAGCGAGATCGTCCCGCCGCGCCGCACGCAGTCGATGGCCGCGTACAGCACACTGAGCCGGTCGATCGCGGCCTTCTCGGTGATCTTCGCGCCGATCGGATCGGGCAGCAGGCCGACGAGATTCTGCGCCAGCCGCCCGACCGGTGCGCCGTGCGCCTCCATCCCGACGGCGTCGATCACCGAATCCGCGCCCCGGCCGCCGGTCGCCTCGCGGATGACGTCACCGAGGTACTTGTGCTCACGCGTGTCATAGGTGACGACTCCGGCCGCGGCGGCCTTCGCGAGCCGTTCCGGCACCAGGTCGATGCCGATCACCTTGCCCGCGCCCCGGTGTTTCGCGATCCGGCAGGAGAACTGGCCGATCGGGCCCAGGCCGAAGACCACGACCGTGCCGCCTTCGGGGATGTTCGCGTAGTCGACGGCCTGCCAAGCCGTGGGCACGACGTCGGAGAGGTACACGAACCGCTCGTCCGGCGGGCCGTCCGGCACCTTGATCGGGCCGTAGTGGGCCTGCGGGACGCGCAGGTACTCGGCCTGGCCGCCCGGGACCTGGCCGTAGAGCTTCGTGTAGCCGAGCAGCGCCGCGCCCTTGCCGCGGTCGGTGACCTGCGTGGTCTCGCACTGCGACTGAAGGCCGCGGTCGCACATGAAGCAGTGGCCGCAGGAGATGTTGAAGGGGATCACGACGCGATCGCCGGGTTTCAGGTTCGTCACGCCGGACCCGACCTCTTCCACGACGCCCATGGGCTCGTGCCCGAGGATGTCGCCCTCGTCGATGAAGGCACCGAGGACCTCGTAAAGGTGCAGGTCGGAACCGCAGATACCGGTCGAGGTGATGCGCACGATCGCGTCGGTCGGTTCGACCAGTTTCGGATCCGGGACGGTGTCCACCCGGACATCGCGTTTCCCGTGCCAGGTGACGGCCTTCATGGTGCTCCCTTCGGCGAGTGACTCTGCTCCCCGCCGGATGCCCGTCCGCGCATCCGGCAAACCTCGCCGTTCCGTGCCACCGTGGAACCATGCGTACCCGGATGCTCGCCGTCGCCGTCGACTGCCGTGAGGCCGAAGCACTGGCCGCGTTCTGGAAGGAAGCACTCGGCTACCCGGAGACCGAACGGTGGACCGACGGTCACGGCGTGACCTATGTCGAATTGAAGGGCCCCGACGTGCCGAGCCTGCTCTTCCAGCCCGTCCCCGAGGGGAAGTCGGGCAAGAACCGGCTGCATCTCGACATCGCGCCCACCGAACTCGAGCAGCGCGAGGAGGTCGCCCGGCTCGTGTCACTCGGCGCGAAGATCCTCGAAGACCCCGAGCCGGACCCCTGGGTGGTCATGGCCGACCCGGAAGAGAACGAATTCTGCGTGCTGCCGCGGCGCTGACCCCACTCCTCGTGAGTGGTAAGGACGGTTAGAACCGTCCTTACCACTCACGAGACCGATGTGGCCTCAAGCGGCTTCATCGTCGGTCCGGGCCGGCCTTGCGGAATGCAGCCCCAGCATCTCCAGCAGCATCCGGCAATCCGTCGCGTCGCGGGCGTTCGCGACCACCGCTTCGGTCGCCTTGCGCAGCACCGCCGCCCGCACCGCGGTCGCCCCACCGTCGATCAGTTCCTCCACCGGACGCGTTTCGTCGAACGGGTTCCCCATGACCCACCTCCGTCGTCCCTTTCGTTGATACCCGATTCCGGCGGCGAAAGCCCCCGCGTTCTTGCGGTTCCGGCGGCGCCCCAGCCGGTTCCTCCCTAGACTGACGCCATTCGGACGAGTGGACGGAGCGGGAACTGACCACCGAGTTGCGCGGGGAGTTCGTGACCCTGACCCCGGTCACCGAGGCCCATGTCCCGGACTTGCGGCGGATCCGCGGCACGGCCGAGGTCGGGGCACGCTGGGGTTCGGTCGACGACTCCCCCACCTGGCCGTTCGACGACCCCACGACGACCTGCTTCACGGTCCTGGAAGGGAGTGCCGTCCGGGGCTTCGTCCAGTACGGCGAGGAGGAGGACCCGATGTACCGGCACGCGTCGGTCGACCTGTTCCTCGACCCGGCGGCCCACGGCCGCGGGCTGGGCACGGACACCGTCCGCACGATGGCGCGGCATCTCCTGCACGATCGCGGGCACCATCGGCTCGTGATCGACCCCGCCGTG
This sequence comes from Amycolatopsis sp. TNS106, assembly GCF_019330265.1. Classification (NCBI taxonomy): domain Bacteria; kingdom Bacillati; phylum Actinomycetota; class Actinomycetes; order Pseudonocardiales; family Pseudonocardiaceae; genus Amycolatopsis; species Amycolatopsis sp. TNS106. The sequence continues at coordinate 3,164,808 of NZ_CP024972.1, forward strand.
GACAACGACGCCGCCATCCGCTGCTACAAGGCCGTCGGCTTCCGCGAGGTCGGGGTGATGCGCCGCTACGAACGCGACACCGACGGCGAAGGCTGGCACGACGGACTGCTGATGGACTTGCTCGCCGAAGACCTGACGTAGCGGGTCAGGGCGACTCCGAGCAACACCACGGCCATCCCGGCGAGCACCCGCGGGCCGAGTTCCTCGCCGAGTACGAGCGCGCCCAGCGCGACCGAGACGACCGGCAGCAGGTAGCCGACGGTCGCCGCGGAGGTCGCGCCTTCGTCGGCGATGAGCCGGTAGTTGAGGTAGAAGGTGACGCCGGTGCCGAAGATCCCGAGGACGACGACGGCGACCACCGCGGTCACGGTCAGCGGCCCGGACGGTGCGGCGTCGAACGGCAGCGCCAGCGCGCTCAGCCCGGTGGCGGCCAGCAGCTGGGCGGCGGAGATCGCGATCGGACCGCCCTCGCCGACGAGTTTCCGTCCCATGTAAGCGAAAGCGATCGCGTAGCTGATTCCGGCACCGAGCAGGGCCAGTGTCCCCCAGCCCAGCAGGCCGCTCTTCTGCCAGGGCGCGAAGATCAGCAGGATGCCGGCGAAACCGAGGACCAGACCGCCGACGCGGATCACCGTGATCCGGCGTTCGGCGCCGATCCCGATGCCGATCAGCAGCGACCACAGCGGAGTCGTCGCGTTCATCACCCCGGCGACGCCGGAGTCGACGGTCAGTTCGCCGATGCCGAACAACGCGAACGGCAGGGCGTTGCAGAAGAAGGCGGCGACGAGGAGCCTGCCCCAGATCCGGCGGCCGCGCGGGAGGCGTTGCCCGGCCCAGCGGCTCAGCACGAGAAGGACGGCCGCGCCGAGCGCGCAGCGGATGACGGTCACCTGAACGGGCGGCAACCCGGTCAGGGCGAGCTTGATCCACAGGAATCCCGATCCCCACAACAGGGCGAGAACGCCTATCCGGATCAGGGTTCCCGGCGCGCCGATGCTCACTTCGTTCCTTTCGCCGGGCGGCTCGATACCTCCAAGCTGCCTCGGGCGACTCGTCAGGACAAGTGAAAAGATCTACACCGACGTTAAGTGGTCCTGAACGTTCCGAAGGTCACGGCCGTGGCCGCCGGGCATGGCGGCCACGGCCGGCTTCCGAGGAGATCAATACTCGCCCGGATGCTCGCAAGGCGGAACAGGGCCTGCTCACATTTCGCGGTCGCGCATGATCCACCTCCCTTTCGACTGGCGCACCGGTGGGGAACGGGCGCGTTCTCGCTCAGTTTGGGGGCTGGCTTCGCACCTGCGCATACCCGGTGGCCGTGTTGTGACCCACGTAATGGGAAGGTTGTGGCACCATCTGCCGCGCAGCGGGGAGAAAGGTGCTTCTGGTGACCGAGAATTCCGGCTCGGCCGGATCCGGGGCGACCGGTAAGGCACGCCCGGTTTCGACGGCCGCGCTGACCTTCGGGCGCGCCTTGCGGCAACGGCGGCAGGCGCGCGGGCTGGCCTTGCGGGATCTCCAGAAACTCGCCTATGTCGACAAAAGCCTCATCAGCCGGGTCGAACGCGGGCTCACCCCGCCGAGCGCGGAATTCGCCGAAGCCTGCGATCGCGCACTGGGCGCGGGCGGGACCCTGATCGTGCTCGCCGAAGCCGCCCGCGCGGAACCCTATGTGCACCTTCCCCCGCCGCCGGATCATTTCGTCGGCCGTGCGGAACACTTGGCGCTGCTGGACGAAAAAGTGTTCACCGAATCGGCGAAAGTGGTCTTCGTGGCCGGGCCGCCCGGGGTCGGGAAGACCGCGCTCGTGCTGAATTGGGCGAACCGGCGGCAAGAGGAGTTCGACTGCGTCCTCTGGTCGGATCTTCGCGGCTATGCGGCGGGCTCTCCCGCGCAACCCGCCGACATCCTCGACGATCTTCTGCGCTGCGTCGGTGTCCGCCCCGATCGCGTCCCCGCCGAGGAGCACATGCGGCTCGCGCTCCTGCGGGGCCTGCTGCGCGGCCAGCGCACGCTCGTCGTGCTGGACAACGCCCTCGACTCGCACCAGGTGCGGCCGGTGCTGCCCGGCACCCCGGACACCACCGTGCTGATCACCAGCAGACGGCGGTTGTCCGGACTGGTCGTCGGCACCGGCGCGGTCCAGGTTTCCTTGGAGCCACTGCAAGATCTCGAAGCGGCGCGGCTCATGGCCGACCTCATCGGCGACGAACGCGCGGCAGGCGATCCCGAAGGCGTCGGCAGGCTCGTGCGGCTGTGCGCGGCGCTGCCGCTCGCGGTGAACATCGCCGCCGAACGAGTCGCCACGCATCCCCACCAGAGCGTCGGCGACCTCGCCCGTGAACTCGTCGCCGAGGGGCGAAGGCTGGAACTGCTCGCGGTCGACGACGACGCCGTCGGGGTCCGGGCCGCGTTCAGCTGGTCGTACCGCGCGCTGGAGGCCGACGCCGCCCGAATGTTCCGGCTGCTCGGCCTCCATCCCGGGCCGCGGTTCACCGCGGGCGCGGCGGCCGCGCTCGCCGGTCTGCCGGAACGCGAGGCGCGACGGCTGCTCGACAAGCTCGCGCACGCGCATCTCGTCCAGCAGATCGGCGCGCGGTACTACCGGTTCCACGATCTGCTCCGCGTCTACGCCGCCGAAGAGGCAGCCGCCGCACAGTGGCGGGACGAGCGGGAGGCGGCGGTCTCGCGGCTGACCCATTGGTACCTCTACGCCGCCAACGCGGCGAGCTGGACGCTGACCCCGGCCCGCGACCACCACATCGACCTGGGCCCCGCGCCCGAAGGCGTCGAGCCGCTCCGGTTCGCCACGTTCGACGAGGCCTATATCTGGTGCGCGTCGGAGATGCCGAGCATCACCGGTGTCGCCCGCCTGGCGCTGGACCACGGGCTGTACGAGATCGGCTGGCGGCTGCCGGTGGAGCTGTTCGACTACCACCTGCTCGGCAGGCCGTGGCAGACGTGGATCTCCAGCCACGAGGTGGCGATCGAGTCCGCGGAGGCGGGCGGTGACCTCGGCGGGCTGGCGTGGTCGGCGATCAACCTCGCCGAGGCGCACCGGCGGCGCGGCGACCTCGACCGCGCGAGCGACCTGTTCGGCCGGGCCGTCGAGCTCGCCGAGGAGATCGGCGAAACCCCAAGCCTCGGCTGGGCTCTGGTCGGACTCGGCAACATCGCGCACGAGCGGGAGGACTACGCCGAAGCCGTGCGGCTCGCCGGGCAGAGCGTGGAGGTGAACGCCCGGATCGGCTACCGGCTCGGCGAAGCGACCGCACGGGTCCACCTCGGCCGCGCGTACCGCGACCTCGGCGAACGGGACCAGGCCCTCGACCACGGCCTGCGCGCCTTCGACGCCTACGCGAAGGACGCCGACCAGCACGGCATGGGGTTCGCCTTGGTACCGCTGGCCAGAACCTGCCGCCGGTTCGGTGATCTCGAGCAGGCGCTCGGGTACTGCGAGCAGGCGCTGACCGCCTACCGGAACTGCGGCGACGTCTGGGGACAGGCCGACGCCCTCGACGAACGCGGCTGCGCGCTGGCCGCGCAGGGACACACCGACGAGGCCATGGCGGTCTGGCGCGACGCGCTCCAGCTCGTCATGGATCTCGACGACCGGAAGGCGAGCGTGCTGCGGGGCCGTCTCGAAGGCGCCGTTTGACTTCAGGCCGCATGCCACCTCGGACGACAAGCGTGTCGTCCGCCTGATCACACGTGTCGTCCGTTAGATCACGCGTGTCGTCCGCCTGATCACGCGAGCCGACGGACCGGGCACGGTCTAGAGCTTCACCGGCAGGTGGTGCAAGCCCCGGGTGATCGCGCTCGGCCACCACACGAGCCGGTCCTCGGGCACGGTCAGCGTCATCGACGGCGCGCGGCCGACCAACGTCTCCAGCGCCGCGGACGCCTGCATCCGCGCGAGCGCGGCGCCGATGCAGATATGCGGGCCGACGCCGAAGGCCACGTGCCGCACCGGCCGCTCGCCCGGCCGGAAGGCGAGCGGTTCGGGGTGCACCTCCGGATCACGGTTGGCCGCCAGCAACGACAGCAGGATCGGATCGCCCGCCTCCATCCGCTGCCCGGCGAGCTCCATCGGTTCGGTGACGAAGCGCCAGCTCGTGTTCTGCAGCGGGGTGTCGCGGCGCAGGACCTCCTCGATGACGAGCGTCAGGTGTGCGCCGTCGGCGCGGGCGCGGGCCGCCTCCTCCGGATGCGTGATGAGGGTCAGCGCGGTGGACGCGATGAGGCTGATCGTCGTCTCGTGCCCGGCGATCAGGGAGAGGAACGCCGTCGCGGCGACCTCTTCGCCGGTCAGTTTCCCGGCGGCCTCCTGCGCGAGGAGATCGCTGATCAGATCCGCCCCCGGTTCGGCGCGTTTGCGGGCGACGACGTCGGCGAGCAACGCGTCCAGATCGTCGGTCGCCTTGAGCATCGACGCCATGTCCGTGACGTCGCCGGCGGCCACCACCAGCGCGGGCGGGCGGACCTCGTCCAGCAGGCTGTCCGGGATGCCGATCAGCTCGCAGATCGATCGGATCCCCAGCGGGTACGCGAAATCCTCGACGAGGTCGCCCTCGCCCCGGTCGAGGATCGGGTCGAGCAGTTCGTTCGCGAGCCGATGCGTGCGGTCGCGCATGTGCTGCAGCCGCCGCGGGCCGAAGGCACCGGCGCAGGCCTTGCGCAGCCGTGCGTGTTCTTCGCCCTCGAAGTTGTTCATATGCCCGATGAGCGTCGGCCGGTGGTCGGCGGGCAGCCCGAGATTGGCCTTGCGCCAGTGGTCCGCCGCGACGGACGGGCATTTGGACAAGCGCGGGTCGGCCATCGCGGAAACGACGTCCGCGTGCCGGGTCAGCAGCCAGGTCCAGGTGTCGCCGGGCAGCGGGAGCCGGAACGCGGGGGCGTTCGCCCGGAGCCATTCGTAGGCGGGTGAGGGGTCCCTGTCGAATTCCGGGCCGAACATCACCGGAACGGCGGCGTCGTCGTATGCGGCGTCAGGCATACGAGCCACGATGCCAGCTTGTGGCGGAATGGCGTCCGGCGAACGTGGGTATCGGCCGTGTCTCACGGGATCGTCAACGCGGTCCCCCTGTCACCCCCTTGCGGTGACCCAGCAAGATCGAAGCGGGTGCGGTGCGTAACGGTGGGAGGTGACCCTCGTCAGCGAGTTCGGCAAGCACGACCCGGCCGCGGTCTCGGAACCGCCGCGCGGTTCGCTCCGGGGTTTCGCCGATACCGTCGGCCTCGCCGCCGCCCGCGTCTGGCGGCTGCGAGGTCGTGCGTGGAACACCCTGCGGCATCCGGCGGGCTGGGAACTGTGGCGACTGCCGCCCGCGGCGGTCTTCTGGATGCTCGGCACCGAGATCGCCGTCGCGGCCTGGGCGCTGTACAGCGGGTTCAAGGCCTCCGCCACGACGACCGATCTCGTCCGCTTCGGCGTGATCGCGTGCTGCGCGATCTGGTACGTCGTCCAGACGCAGCATCCGGAGGAACAGCGCCGGGCCGACGACCGGCGCGGCGAGCACATCGACCAGACCGCCGTCTGGCTGGGTGGCGCGGCCGTCCTGCTGCCGCCCGCGTTGTCGCTCGCGTTGCTGCTGATGGTGCGTGTGCAGCGCTACTCCATCGCGCACAAGGCGATGACGACGTTCCTCTTCACCACCGCCGCGCACGCCGCCTCCATCCTCGGCGTGCACACGATCACCGAACTGACGGCACTGCACACCTGGCTCGAATCGGGCACGCTGCCCCAGGGGCCGGGTGACATCGCGGTCGCCGCCGTCGCGCTGGTGGGCGCCGCGCTCTGGTACTTCGCGTCGCAGACGCTCCTGATCAGCATCGCGCGTGGCCTCGCGTGGGGAGGCTGGCGGCGGCAGAAGCTGATCGGCAGCTGGGCCGACAACGCGGACTTCGTCTACGCGCTGCAACTCGCCGCGTGCACCACCATCCTCGGCGCGGTCAACATCGCGCTGGTGCCGCTCGTGATGATCGGGGTCGCGCTGCGGTCGACCCGGCTCTCGCAGGCGCTGGCGGACACGGTCGCGCGCAGCCAGCGCGACCGGAAGACCGGACTGCTGACCGAGGACTCCTTCCACGCCCCCGCGGCGCTGCGGCTGCTCGAAGATCAGAACGGACGGCGGCCGACGGCGTTCCTGATGCTGGATCTCGACCACTTCAAGCAGTGGAACGACAAATACGGGCATTCCGGCGGCGACATCGTGCTCGGTTGCGTCAGCGCCGTACTGCGGCAGAACACCCGCTCCACCGACATCGTCGGGCGCTGGGGCGGCGAGGAGTTCTCGGTACTGCTGCCGGACACCACCCGCGAAGAGGCGATGCGGATCGCCGAGCGGATCCGGGTGGCCGTCGCGAAGACCGCCATCACCGGCCTGACGGAGCTCGCCAGCGGGCACGCCACCAACGAACCCCGCGCGGTGGGGCCGATCCACGGCTGCACCGTGTCGATCGGCGTCGGCCTCTCGCCCGAACACTCGACGGACTACGGCGAGCTCTTCCGTGCGGCCGACGCGGCCATGTACCAGGCGAAACGAAGCGGACGGAACCGCGTGGTGGTGGCACCGTCCGCGGTCCCGCCGTCACCCCGGGAGCCGACGTCGCCGTTGAGCCGGGTGGACTGACGCGTTTAGTCCTCTGAATGCGTTCGCCCCGCGTCAGCGGCGGGTCACGAGGCGGGTTTCGAGGAGATCGTCGACCACCCGGGTCTCCACACCGGTCCGCCGGTCGAACGCGGAGCCGCGCAGCGGCCACAGCGCGACCAGCACGACCCCCACCGCCGCGCACGCGGCCAGCACCAGCGCGGCGACGAACTGGGCGGCCCCGGCGGTCGCCGTGTTCAGCACCGCGAAGCCGATCAGGACGATCCCGGTGGGCAGCACCGCGGCCAGCGCGACCAGGAAAGCGGGGGTGCGGCGCAGATCCCGGCGACGGCTGGTCAGCCAGGCGGCGAGCAGGCAGGCGAACGACGCCGCGAGGAGGCAGGCACCCGCGGTGTCGCTGAGCCGGTGCCAGCCCAGCGCGATGGTCGACGACGCGACCCAGGCGACGGCGATACCGCCGGTCGCGATGATCGCCGGACGGAATCGTTGCGGCAGAACGAAAGCGAGCGCCATCAGGATGGCCATGGCGGCGCTTACGTGTCCGCTCGGGAAACTGTTGTGCCCCGGCCCGCGGCCGCCGTCGGGCAGTTCGGGGCGGACGAGGACGTAGAGCTTCAGCAACTGCGCCGCGACGAGCGGGAGCACGAGGACGCTCAGCGCGGGGACGAGGAGGCCGGGTTTGCGCCGGAGCAGTGCCAGGCCGACGAGCCCGATCCCGGCGGCGCCGATCACGAGCACCATGTCCTGGTCACGCAGCGGTCCCGCCCAGTCCATTGTGGACCACTGGCCGGACTGCGCGCTGCGGACGACTCCGTTCTCCGCGTGCTGCCCGGCCGACGTGTGCACGAAGAGCACATAGGTCACGAGGAACGCGACGGCCAGTCCCAGTCCGGTGGCGAGCTGGAACACGGCCCTGGAGAGGGTCCGCCTGGTCTCGGCGTGCCGTCCCGGCAGCGGACGGCGGGCGGGGGTCGGCTTCGCTTCGTGGATGAGTAGGGCCATGCGTCCCACTGTCCCCACGGCGTTTAGCCAGGAGGTCCGGACAATGTCATGGTTCTGCTACAAGATCGAGCCGAGTCGCACACGCGCGGCGACATCCGAATAATGGCGGCGTGGCCAGTGTCCTTTTGATCGAAGACGACGCGTCCGTGCGGGAGGGGCTGGAACTCGCGCTGCGCCGGCAGGCGCACACCGTCCACACCGCCGAGAGCGGTGAGCTCGGACTGGAGAAACTGCGGGTGTTCCAGCCCGACATCGTCGTGCTGGACCTGATGCTCCCCGGTATCGACGGCTTCGAGACCTGCCGCCGTATCCGTTCGGCGGGTGAGGTGCCGATCATCATGCTCACCGCCCGCAGCGACGACTTCGACATCGTGGCCGGACTGGAGGCCGGCGCCGACGACTACGTGACCAAGCCGATCGAACCCCGCGTGCTCGACGCCCGGATCCGGGCGGTGCTGCGCCGCGCGGTGAGCGAGAAGCCCGCGAACGACGCCGTCGCCGGGGAGCGGCACGGCGGCCTGGTCATCGACCGGGCGGGCCTGGTGGTCACGAAGAACGGCGAGCCGGTCTCACTCACCCCGACCGAGCTGAAACTGCTGCTGGAGCTGTCGCGGACGCCCGGCCAGGTCTACAGCCGCCAGCAGATCCTCTCCGCCGTCTGGGATCACGACTACCTCGGCGACTCCCGGCTGGTCGACGCCTGTGTCCAGCGGCTGCGCGCGAAGATCGAAGACGTTCCCGCGAAACCCGAACACGTCCAGACCGTCCGCGGCTTCGGGTACCGGTTCGGCCGTTCATGAGGCTGATCTCCGGGCTGCGGCCCCGGCTCATCCTGGCCTTCGCGGCGATGGCGATCATCGGCGCGGCGGCCGCGGCGGGGGCCAGTTACGTCTCGGCGAGGAACGCGATCCTCAAATCCGTCCAGGACGCGGCGATGGATCAGCTGAAGGACCGGGTCGGCGCCTACGACCGCCCGCTGTCCACGCCACCGACCCAGGACGAGCTCAACGACTTCGCGGGCAGCCTGCGGTTGAACGCCGTCGCGGTCCACGGGACCCTGCGGTCGGTCAACGGCCCAGACCTGACCCGGTTCTCCACCGAACTGCGGCGGACGGTCGCGGGCGACATCCGTATCCAGTTCCAGCGGCTGGACCGCGACACCGGCCCCGAACTCCAGGTCGGTCTGCCGGTGCTGACGCGGCAGCCCGACGGGTCGCCGAGGGCCAGCGGCATCGAGGTGTATTCGCTCACCTCGCTCGTCCAGCAGCAACAGGCCATCGACGAACTCGCGAAATCGGCCTGGCAGATGGCCGCGCTCGTCCTTCCGCTGGCCGCGGCGCTCGCCCTGCTCGCGGCGAGACAGGTGCTGAGACCGGTACGCGCGCTCAACACCGCCGCCGCCCAGCTCGGCGAGGGCAGGCTCGACGTCCGGCTGCCCGCCAAGGGGTCCGACGAACTGGCCGAACTGGTCACGACCTTCAACAACACCGCCGCCGAACTGGAACGCACCGTCGGCGAGCTGAGAGCCATGGAGGCCGACGCCCGCCGGTTCGTCGCCGACGTCTCGCACGAGCTCCGCACTCCGCTCGCGGCGATGAACGCGGTCACCGACGTCCTCGACGAGGACGCGGACACCCTGCCGCCGGACACCGCCGTCGCGGCGCGGCTGGTCTCGGGCGAGACCCGGAGGCTGACCCGGCTGGTCCAGGACCTGGTCGAGATCTCCCGGTTCGACGCGGGCCGCGCCGAACTCGTGCTCGACGAATGGGATCTGGCGACGGCGATCCGGGACAGCCTCGACGCCCGCGGCTGGCGCGAGGGCGACGACCTGGTCACCGACCTGCCGGAAGGCGTCCTCGCCCGCGTCGACCGGCGACGGCTCGATCTGATCGTGGCCAATCTCGTCGGCAACGCGTTCCGGCACGGCGCGGCCCCGGTCGAAGTCCGGCTGCGCGCCGGTGACGACGTCGTCATCCTGGAGGTCGAAGATCACGGGCCCGGTATCGATCCCGAGGTCCTGCCGCATGTGTTCGACCGGTTCACCAAGGCCGACACCGCCCGTGCGCGCTCCGAGGGCAGCGGGCTCGGCCTGGCGATCGCGCTGGAGAACGCTCGCCTGCACGGCGGCGGCATCACCGCCGCCGACACCGGGCACGGCGCCCGGTTCGTCCTGCGCCTGCCGCACCGGGCCGAAGGAGGAACGCGATGAGAAGGACCCGGGTACTGCCCGCTCTCGCGGCCGCGACGCTGGTGGCCGCCTGCGGCGTGCAGCCGACCGGTGTCGTCCCGGCCGGGCCCGGCCCGTCGATCCGCGCGACCACGGGGACGTACGTTCGCGCCGGTCTGACGCTGTATTTCGTTTCCGACGGCCGCGTCATCCCGGTGACCCGGCCCAGCGAAGGCTTCATCTCCCCCGAGGGCGCGATCACGCTGCTGTTGAAGGGTCCGACGGAGCGGGAAGCCGCGCAGGGGCTCACCACGTTCGTCCCGCCGGAGATCGGACGGGTCGAGGTGTATTCGGGCAACCCGACGTCCATCGTGCTGCCGTTTTCCGTCCGCAAACTGTCCAACCAGGCCATCAATCAGCTGGTCTGCACGACGATCGCGGCCTCGGCGGACACCGGACGCGCTCCGGTTACCCCGGGCGTGAACGTGTCCTCGCCGGACGACAGGATGTACTTCCAATCCTGCAAGGCGGAGTGAATTCATCACTCACAGTGCTCACACAAAAGCACTTCTTGGGTCTGTACGGGTGTGAGCCTCTTTTGGTTCAACGATCAAGGTAACTGTGGGCGAACACACTCGGGCGTGACATTGCCGTGTCCTTTTCGTAATGTTGCCCGGAGCTCGCGGCCCCCGACGCGAGTTCCCGTCCCCGAAGTGGTGAGTGATCAGAGAAATGGCCGGCAGACATCGCAAGAACAAGGCTCCGCAGTGGAAGCTCCCCGCGGGTATCGCGGCAGCGGTCGCCACGGCGCTCCCGGCGTCGATGTGGCTGACCACCGCGGGTACCCCCGACGTCGAAGCGGCCAGTGCCGCACTCGCGGTGAAGGCTCCCCCGGCCTCCAGCGTGACGCCCCCGCCGTCGACCAGCAGCACCCCGCCCTCCAGCTCGACAAGCCCCACCCCCTCCCCGTCCCCCTCCCCCGCGACCTCCTCGGCTCCCCCGAAGCCGACCAAAGCGCCCGCGCCGGTCAAGAAGACCGTGCCCGCCGCGACGGCGTGTTCCACCGACCTCGCCGGCACCAAACCGCACGTGGCCCAGGTCGGTAACCACGTCAAGGCGAAGTTCGGCGTCAAGAACGTCGGCGGAGTCGCCGGCCGGGCGAACGCCAGCGACCACCCCTCCGGCCTCGCGCTGGACTTCATGGTGGACACCGCCACCGGCAACGCCATCGCCGAGTACCTCCTGGCCAACCAGAAGGACTTCGGCGTCACCTACGTGATCTGGCGTCAGCGCTACAACGACGGCAGCGGCTGGGACACCATGGAGGACCGCGGCGGCGCGACCGCCAACCACATGGACCACGTCCACGTCTCCTTCGCCAAGAGCGCGAAGGTGAACGTCAGCTGCTAACGATTCCGGGCGGGCCGCTCGCCGGGCTGGATCACCGGTCGTCCGACGACCTCTTCCACGCCTTTGACGGCGAGCCGGTCCGCCCGCTCGTTCTCCGGATGCCCGGCGTGGCCCTTGACCCAATGCCATTCGACGTCGTGCCGTGAGGCGGCCTCGTCGAGACGGCGCCACAGATCGGCGTTCTTGACCGGCGTCTTGGCCGAGGTCATCCAGCCGTTGTTCTTCCAGTTGCGCACCCAGCTGGTGATGCCGTTCCGGACGTAGGTGCTGTCGGTGTAGATGTCCACCGTGACCCGGCGCTTCAGGCTTTCCAGCGCCTCGATGGGCGCGGTCAGTTCCATGCGGTTGTTGGTCGTCGGCCCGGCGTCCCCGCCGTAGATCTCCTTCTCGACCGTGCCGTACCGCAGCACCGCGCCCCAGCCGCCGGGACCGGGGTTCCCGCTGCACGCGCCATCGGTGTAGATCTCGACTTCCGCCACCGGGACACCCTAGCGACGGGTTCAGTCCGGCAGCAGCGGCACCCACGGCCGCTCGGCCTGCCCGAGATGGACCGCGCGCGTGATCGATTTCGACCCGAACCGGTCCCGGACGGTGTCGAGCGTCGCGTCGAGCGCGTCCCTCGGCTTCGCCCCGAACGGCAAGGCCAGCTGGATCGCGTCGTCCTTCGACAGATTCGTGAGCGCGAGCCCGATCAGCGTGAGCCCGCGTTCGTCGATCAGCGGTCTCGCCGCCACGAGCAGATCGCGGGCCGCAGCGACGATCGCGCCCGTCTGTTCGGTCGCCTCCATGAGGGTGTGCGAACGCGTGGCCTTGGTGAAATCGGCGAACCGCATCCGCAGCACGACGGTGCGGCAGACCCGGTGCGCCGCCCGCAGGCGACGGGCGAGGCGATCGGCAAGGGTCAGCAGTATCGCGTCGAGTTCGGCGGGTGACCGCGGCCTGCTCCCGAGCGCGTGCTGCGCCCCGATCGACCGGCGGCGGCGGCCCGTCTGCACGCGGCGCGGGTCGTCGTTGTGGGACAGGGCGTGCAGGTGGGTGCCGACACCGCGGCCGAGCATCCGGACGAGTTCCTTCTCTCCGAACCCCTCCATCTGCCCGACCGTCGTCACGCCGCGCTCGCGCAGCTTCTGCGCCGTCACCTTGCCCACGCCCCACAGCCGCTCGACCGGAAGCGGGTGCAGGAACTCCAGCTCCTTGTCGTGCGGCACGACGAGGAGGCCGTCGGGTTTCGCGACACCGCTGGCCACCTTCGCGAGGAACTTCGTCCTGGCGACGCCCACGGTGATCGGCAGGCCGACCTGTTCCATGACGTCCTTGCGCAGCTTCGCCGCGATCCGGCTCGGCGTGCCCGCGATCTTCAGCAGCCCGCCGACGTCGAGGAAGGCCTCGTCGATCGAGATGCCTTCCACGAGCGGCGTCGTGTTGCCGAAGACCTCGAAGACCGCCTTGCTCGCCGCCGAATACGCGTGCATCCGGGGCGGGACCACGATCGCGTCCGGGCACAACCGCCGCGCCTGGCCGCCGCCCATCGCCGTGCGGACGCCGAACGCCTTGGCCTCGTAACTGGCCGCCAGCACCACACCGCCGCCGACGATGACCGGCCGCCCGCGCAGCCTGGGGTCGTCACGCTGCTCGACCGACGCGTAGAACGAGTCCAGATCGGCGTGCAGGATGGGACCCTCGGTCGTCATAGAACATATGTTCGCATCAAATGGCCCAGTGACCAAGCTTCCGGCTCAGTCGAACGGCGGCCCGGAGTGGGAAACCCGGTGCTTGAAGACCTCCCCGTCCCGGATCTCGGCGGAGTACGCCGGCCTCGGCGAGATCGCGCGCCAGGCGTTCAGTACCTCCTCCGACTCCCAGTACTCGAAGATGTTCACCCGACCCGGTTCGAGCGTGTCCGCGGTGATCACCACGTCGAGACACCCGGGATGGGCCCGCGCCTTCTCGACGATCACCTGGTGCCCGGCCACGTACCGGTCCCGCTCCTCCGGGTCGACGTACACTTTGCCCGCCACGATCACGGTCATCTCTTCCATCCCTTCGCCGGGTCGTTTCACCCCACCGACGAACGCGGACGGCGGAAACCGACACGGGCGCGGACGAAATCCGTCACCGATCGCCCGCCGGCGAAACACCAGATGGCGATCACCGGGTCGCAGATCGCGCAACCGAACGACGAATCGTGCAGGAACGGGATGATCGGGGCGCCCTTGAGGTGGTGGACGACGTCCCAGCCGGTGTGCAGCAGCCACGCGATACCGATGAACGTCCAGGATTCGAGGCCGCGGTAAGCCACGTAGGTCACGACCGCGGCGAACGCGAACTCCCAGATCCCGAGCCCGCCGCCGCTCAGATAGGCGGCGCCCGCCCCCGCCACCATGACCGCGTTGAAGCGGCGGCGGTGCGGTTCGTGGATCAGCGACATCAGCACGACGTAGACGAGGCCGACGAGAATCGGCGCGATGATCATCATGGCTCGACGCTAGAACCGGCCGGGGCTCACTCCCAGTGGCGTGAACGACGCCTTCCACCGGGATCTCGCCATCGGACGGGTACGGTGCGGTCATGCACACCGTCGCCGTCCTGGCGCTGGACAAGGTGATCCCGTTCGACCTCTCGACGCCGATCGAGGTCTTCACCCGGACCCGGCTCGCCGACGGCAGTGCCGGCTACCGGCTGCTCGTCTGCGCGGATCACCCGGACATCGACGCCGGGCACTTCACCCTGCGCGCGCCGTGGGGGCTGGAGGCACTGCGCGAGGCCGACACGATCATCGTTCCCGGCACCGCGGATCCGGCCGGGCCGTTGCCGGAAACCGTCCGCGACGCGCTCACGTCGGCCGCCGCGAGGGGCACTCGGATCGCCTCGATCTGTTCCGGCACCTTCGTTCTCGCCGCCGCGGGCCTGCTCGACGGCCTTCGCGCCACCACACACTGGGTCGCCGCCGAGGCGTTGGCCGCGGCGTACCCGGAAATCGATGTCGACCCGGACGTGCTCTATGTCGACAACGGGCAGATCCTGACCTCCGCGGGCGCCGCCGCCGGCCTGGATCTGTGCCTGCATCTGATCCGGCGGGACCACGGCTCCGCGATCGCGGCCGACGCCGCCCGCCTTTCGGTCATGGCGCTGGAACGCGAGGGCGGCCAGGCGCAGTTCATCGCGTTGCGGCATCCGCCCGCGCCTCGCGGCACGGCATTGGAACCCACCCTGCTCTGGATGCAGGAGAATCTCGCGCGCGATCTCACCCTCGCCGACATCGCCGCCCGCGCCGGGATGAGCACGCGCACGCTGATCCGGCACTTCCGCGAGCAGACCGGGACGACACCGCTGCAATGGCTGCACCGTGCGCGGGTCCGGCAGGCGCAACATCTGCTGGAGACCACTCAGCACGCCGTCGAACGGATCGGCGCCGAGGTCGGTTTCGGTTCGCCTACCGCGTTCCGTGACCGGTTCAAACGCACGACCGGCGTCAGCCCCGGCACGTATCGGCGTGCTTTCCGTTAAGCGGCGACGGCCAGTGCGGTGTCCGAGGCCCGCGCCCGGGCCTGGTCCGCGAACCGCTTCCGGGCGGCGACGACTCTGAACCAGCGTTCCGAGCGCTCGACGTCGAGATCGAAGGTGGCACGGGCGAGCACTTCGGCGGCGCGGGCGGCGGAATCGATCTCCGCGGCGGCGCCGAGGTAGTCGCCCGCGTCGATCAGCTTGTAGGCGTGACGCATCTCGGTCTGCGCGGTCGAGTAAATGGCGTAGGCGGCGAGATTGTTCGCCAGCGGGCCCAGTGAATGCGACATCGGATTCTCCGTTCCTTCTCTTACCGACACGTCGAACGGGCCCGCGCCGGTTCGACACGGTGGCCGGATTTTTCCGGAGGGTTGCGCCGAGTGGCCGATTCACGACAGCCTGAAGCGCATGCCAGCCCGAGCGGCGTCGTTCCGCAGTGTGTTCGCGGTCGCCGGATTCCGCCGGATCTGGCTGGCACATCTGCTCTCGGTCGCCGGCGACCAGCTGGCCAGGGTCGCGCTCACGGTGCTGGTGTTCGACCGGACGTCTTCGGCCGGATGGGCCTCGGCGGCGTACGCGCTGACCTTCGTGCCCGATCTCCTCGGCGGCGCGCTGGGCGGTGTCGCGGACCGGTTCTCGCGCCGCACGGTGATGGTGGTGACCGACGTCGGCCGCGCTGTCCTGATCGCGCTGATGGCGGTACCCGGGCTCCCACTGCCCGTCGCGGCCGCACTGTTGTTCCTCGTGCAGCTCATGGCCGGGCCGTTCCACGCGGCCAGGCAGGCGATGCTGCCGGACCTGCTCGATCCGGACCGGCTGGTCGTCGGCCAGGCGGTCATCTCGTCCACGTACCAGGCCGGGCTCGTGGTGGGCTTCGGCGCGGGCGCCGCCGTCGTCACCGGCCTCGGCGTCCCGGGTGCGCTGCTGATCGACGCCGGAACGTTCGCGCTGTCGGCGCTCATGCTCCGCTTCGGGCTCGAACGGTTCCCGCCCTCGGCACCCGCCCACCACGAACGTCCGTCCCTGATCGCGGGCTGCCGGCTGGTGGCACGCGACCGCAAGCTGCGCTGGCTGCTGCTCATCGCCTGCTGCTGCGGTTTCTACGTCGTGCCCGAGGGCCTCGCCGTCCCGGTCGCCGCCGAACTGGGCGGCGCGGGCGCGTTGCCGTGGCTGCTGGCCGCGAACCCGGTCGGCTCGGTGCTCGGTGGCATCCTGCTGAGCCGCGTCCCGCGCGAACGGCAGGTCCGGGTGCTGGGCGCGCTGGCGGTGGCGAGCAGCCTGGTGCTGATCCCGACCGGCTGGGCTCCGGGCCTGGTCACGATCGTCGTGCTGTGGACGATCTCGGGGGTGTTCTCCGCGCACGACATGATCACGCAGACGCAGTACAGCCTCGCCGCGCCGCCCGCCCAGCGGGGTCAGGTGATCGGGGTCGCGATCGCGGCGTTGCGGGCGGCTCAGGCGGCGGGGATCGCGGCGGCCGGGCTGCTGGCCCAGGTCGTCGCGCCGACCACCGTCGTCACCGTCGCGGCGGGTGCGGGAGTGCTGGTCGCCGCGGTCGCCGGGGTGGGCTGGTCACGGGCGGTGTCGTCCCGCCGCGGCCCTGAGGAATCCGGAGATCCCGTGGGGCCGGTCGGCGGGACGACACCCGTTGGCGAGCACGGTTCCTGACACATCACGTCCAGTTGTTGTCACGACGGGTCGTCCAGTTGTTGTCACGCACTACGTTCACCTCCCTTCGCGAAGCCGCGCGCTCATGTGGGCCGGATCACTCAGGTCCAGTTGTTGTCCCGCATGTCGTTCACCTCCTTCGAAATAGCGATCAACCCGGCAAAACACTCACCAGTTGTTGTCCTGCATCGGTGCACCTCCCTCGTTTCGGTTGGGCTGTCCGGGGGAATTCGGGGCCGCGTGTCTTATCGCCGGAGACAACGCGGTCGTCGCCGTCCCGGTTCGATTACGGTGTAGATCACCGACGGAAGAGGGTGCGTGGACGGACGACTCGGCGGCGTGCGGCGGCGGCTCAGGGCATGGCACCTGTGGAGCCTGCCGCGACCTGTGCGTTCCTACGTCCTGGTCGTGAATCTCATCGCAGTCCTCTCGACCGCCGCCACGGCCCGGTTGATCCCGGTGACCGGTACCGACCTGGTGCGGTTCGGCGTACTGACGCTGTGCGCGGCCATCGCGATCGAGGGCACTCGGCAGATCGAACGCCAACGGGAGTACGACAGGGCCCCGTCGGTCGCCTACGTCGACACCAAGGCGGTGTGGAGCGTCGCCGCCGTCATCGCGCTGCCGCCGGTGCTCGCCGCCGCGATGGTCGTGGTGACCTACACCATCGCATGGCTGCGGATCTGGCCACACCAACGGCCGGTTCTCCCCCATCGGTGGATCTTCTCCGCCGCGACGGTGCTGTGCGGCACACAGGCCGCCGTCGTCGTGCTCAACCTCGGCATGCGCCACTACCCCGGGCCGCCCGACTCCGGGCTGCTCGCCGGGCTGGGCGACCTCGCCGTCATCATCGTCGCCGCGGCCTTGCGGTGGGCGATCAACACCGCGCTGGTGATGATCGCGATCGCGCTCTCGTCGCCGCCGAAGTCGATCGGCGAACTGTTCTCCGGGTTCGGCGACCAGATCCTCGAGGCGGGCGCGCTCGGCCTCGGGCTCGTGACGGCCGTCGTCCTCGTGCAGGCCAACCCGCTGGTGCTGATCGGGGTCGTCATCGCGCTGGTCGCCCTGCACCGCGGGCTCCTGCTGACGCAGTACCGGCGCGACGCGCACACCGACGCCACCACCGGTCTCGTCACGAAACGCCGCTGGCGTCAACTGGCCGAAGAGCAGCTGGGCCGGACGCGCGCCGGACGCAAACTCGGCGTGCTGTTCCTCGACCTCGACAATTTCAAGACGATCAACGACACCTACGGCCATCCCAACGGCGACCTCGTCCTGCGCGCGGTCGGCGACGCGCTGCGCGCCGAGATCCGGGAGCAGGACGTCTGCGGGCGGTGGGGCGGCGAGGAGTTCGCGATCGTCGTCCCGGACATCCACGGCGAGGAGACGTTGCGCCAGGTGGCCGAGCGGATCCGGCACCAGGTGGCGGTGGTGTCGGTCGCGCTGCCCGATCGCGACACCGTGCTGACCGATCTGACGGTGTCGATCGGCGGAGCGCTGTATCCGGCGGCCAACATCACCAGCGTCGACGACCTTCTCGTCGCCACCGACATGGCGCTCTACCGCGCGAAGCAAGGCGGGCGCAACAGGGTCGAATTGGCACCGCCCGCGCAATAGGCTCCTCGTCCGGGGAGGCGATTCGCTTGGGTCCGGCCGGGCTGCGCGTGGCCGCGCGACGGTGATCCTGCTGATGGTCGCCTCGATCGGCCTGGTGGTACTCGCCGTCGGCGCCGGCCGGCTCTCCGTCGGGATACTGCTCGCACTCATCTTGGCCTACTCCGGGCATATGTCCTATAAGGACTGGGGCCTCCTCCTGCTGAAGCTGTCGGCCCGGTGGTCGTCGTGGGGCCGCCCTTCCGATGTGGTTCACCGGATGCCCACGCGACCATGGTCTCAGAGTGAGGAACGAGGAGAGGGAGTGCGGATTTCCTTGTGTGCGGGGACTTCCCGGTCTTGGCCCTCACTGTGAGGCGAGCTGCGGCACTGCTCCTGATCGGGCTGTTGTCCTTGGCGGCGGGCGCGGTTCACTACGAGAAGCCCTGCGGCGCGGGTAGAGATTAACGTTGCCGTGTAACGGAAATGTTCTTGAGTCCGGAAACTGTCGGTGGTCGGTTGTAGCTTCTGTGTGTGGACACACGCAACGCCACTGTGGCGCTACTCAAGGAAATCACCTCACCTGATGCCTTGCGGGAGGTCAATGCTTCGCTGGATTCTTTGGAGGACAACGATGCCATCGACGCCGCCGTCGCGGCATCGGAAGGAATCGCACGCCTGGAAGCGGTCCGGTTCCGCGCGCTCGCACAGCTGAACCGGCACCGTGACGGCGCGTCGAGCGTGGTACAGGAAGTCGCGTTCGCACTGTCCGTTGTGGACGGTCACGCGGCCGGTCTGGTATCCACGGCCGCGGCATTGACCACCCGTCTCCCGCGCACACTGGGGTTGCTGGACCGTGGCCAGGTCGGCGGCTATGGGGCGATGAAAGTCGCCACCGCCACCGCCTGGCTCACCGACGAGGACGCCCGCGCGGTCGACGACGTCCTGGAAGACCGCCTACCGGGACGGAACTCCGAGCAGATCCGGAAAGCAGCCAACCACGCCGCGATGATGGCCGACCGCGACGGCGCCGCCCGGCGCGCGGAACGGCACCGTGCCGGGCGCCGGTTGTCGATCCGCCACGGCGAGACCGGGGTCGCCTCGATCGAAGTCGAAGACGGCCCCGTCGAGAAAGTCGCCGCCGCTTACACGCGTATTGATCGTGAGGCACGCGCCCTTAAAACCGGCGACGAGACCCGCACCCTGGATCAGTTGCGCGCCGATGTCGCCCTCGATCTGATGTTGGGCGGCCAGGGCGGGAAGAGTGAGCGGTGTGAGGTGTTTCTGTACATGGACCTCAACACCTACCTCGGCCTGAACGACGACCCCGCCGAACTGGCCGGACACGGCCACATCCCCGCCACACTGGCCCGGCACATCGCCTCCGGCCCGCACACCATCCTGCGCCGCATCATCACCGACCCACTCTCCGGACAAATCCTCGACCTCGGCCGCGACCGCTACCGACCCACCGCCGGACTGGACGAATTCGTCCGAGTCCGCGACCGAGAATGCCGAAGACCCGGCTGCCACCGCCCCGCCCAAACCTGCGACCTCGACCACGCCCTGCCCTGGCAACACGGCGGCCACACCACCCACACCGAACTCATCGACCTCTGCCGCCGCGACCACCGCCTCAAAGACGAACCCGGCTGGACCTACCGGCTGGCTGAGAATGGCACCCTCACCATCACCACGCCTACAGGGCACAGCTACGACAGCACACCACCGCCACTGCACGAACCCCGCACCGACCAACCACCACTCTGAAACCGTCGCCGAAAAACGGCCACGCTGCCAGCCGTACCGAAATACGACGACGGTCGAGCACACGGACAAAGCTCCGCACGAATCGGTGCCCCGGTAACCGCCGCACACACCCCAGTCGAGAAGTCACTGTGACCACTCGTCGCTAGGGGACCACCGCGCCGCCCTACACAAAGGGCCACACTGCCAGCCGCAGAACACGCCACCACGCAAGTCCATGACCGAAACACGACGACGATCGAGCACACGAACAAGGCTCCGCACGAATCGGTGCCCCGGTAACCGCCGCACACACCCCCAACCGGGAAGCCACCGTGACCACCCGTCACCGCAATCCGACCACCGCACCACCGCGCAGCCCTACGCAATGGCATCTCGCACTTCGTGACTACCGCCCGCCGACACCGCAGACCCGAGCGCTCGCCACCGGTACCAGCCTTCGCCGAAAAACGACCACGCCCTGCAGCGCCAGGAGAAACGCCACCCTCCTGGCCACGTCGCCGAAAAACGGCCACAGCTCGATCGAAGGCGCAACGCAGCCCACCGCCGCCTGGCGACACTGTCCCGTGCCGCTACCCCGGCCGATCGCCGACGCCCCCAACCCGTCGCCGAAAAATGCCCACGGCGCCATCGGGAGCCGCTCACCGTCGCCGGAAACCGACGATCCCCACAGAGCGACTCGTCCCACCCTGGGTACCTCAGCCACACTCGACCGCCGAGCACCCCGCCCCGAGTACCCAGCCACACCCCGACCGCCGAGCACCCCACCCCGAGTACCCCAGCCACACCCGACAGCCGGAAAACGGCCACCCCTCACCCCAGCCGGAAACAAGCCCGAGCCACCTCGATGAAACCGGCGTGAACACCGGATGACACCTCGCGAACCCGGCTACCAAGCCGAACCCCCAGTTGTCCACTTCGTCACGTCATCAGGCCCCTGCACTAGGTGTTCCAGGACACTTTTTGGCGGGTTCCTACAACACCCGGCCCTCGGCATGCGCCACCGACGACATTCTCGTACCGGCCGGTAAGAGGCAGGCTGTTAGACAGGTACAGAAGACTGTCCCGCGCGTGATCCGGCGGGACGGTGTCGCGCACTTGGGAGGCTCAGTCGGTGTTCAGTCGTGTCGCCATCGTCAACCGCGGAGAAGCCGCGATGCGGCTCATCCATGCCGTCCGCGAGCTTTCGGCGGAGACCGGACGGCGGATCGAGACCGTCGCGCTCTTCACGGACGCGGACCGGTCGGCGACGTTCGTGAGGGAAGCCGACATCAGCTACAACCTCGGCCCCGCGTCGGCGCGTCCGTATCTGGATTTCGCCGTACTCGAGCGGGCACTGACCGAGACCGGGGCCGACGCGGCCTGGGTCGGCTGGGGTTTCGTGGCCGAGGATCCGGCCTTCGCCGAGCTGTGTGAGCGGCTGGGCGTCACCTTCATCGGGCCGAGCGCGGACGCCATGCGCAAGCTCGGCGACAAGATCGGCGCGAAGCTGATCGCCGAAGAGGTCGGCGTCCCGGTCGCACCGTGGAGCCGCGGCGCCGTCGCGGATCTCGACGCCGCCATCAAGGCCGCCGACGAGATCGGCTACCCGCTGATGCTCAAGGCGACCGCGGGCGGTGGCGGCCGCGGCATCCGCGTCATCACCTCCGCCGACGAGCTCAAGGACGCCTACGAGCGCACCAGCCTGGAGGCCGAGCGCGCCTTCGGCAGTGGCGTCGTCTTCCTGGAGCGCCTGGTCACCGGCGCCCGGCATGTCGAGGTCCAGGTCATCGCCGACGGCCAGGGCACCGCGTGGGCGCTCGGCGTCCGTGACTGCTCGGTGCAGCGCCGCAACCAGAAGATCATCGAGGAGTCCGCCTCCCCGGTGCTGGCCCCCGAGCAGGCCGACGAGCTCAAGCGGTCCGCCGAGCGGCTCGCGCTCGCGGTCGAGTACCGCGGCGCCGGAACGGTCGAGTTCCTCTACCACCCCGGCGACAAGCTGTTCGCGTTCCTCGAGGTCAACACCCGCCTGCAGGTCGAGCACCCGATCACCGAGCTGACCACCGGCATGGACCTGGTCAAGGCCCAGCTGCACGTCGCTTCCGGGGGCAAGCTCGAAGGCGCCCAGCCCGCCGAATTCGGTCACGCCGTCGAGGCGCGGCTCAACGCCGAGGACCCGGACCGCGACTTCGCACCGTCGCCCGGCCGCATCGCGCGCCTGGACCTGCCCGCCGGTCCCGGTATCCGCGTCGACACCGGGGTCAGCGAAGGCGACACGATCCCGGCCGACTTCGACTCGATGATCGCGAAGATCATCGCCTACGGCCGCGACCGTGACGAGGCGCTCGGCCGGCTGCGCCGCGCGATGGCCCAGACCACGGTCATCATCGAGGGCGGCGCGACCAACAAGAGCTTCGTGCTCGACCTGCTCGACCAGCCCGAGGTGATCGACGGCAGCGCCGACACCGGCTGGATCGACCGCGTCCGCGGCGAAGGCAAGCTCGTCACGCACCGCCACTCGGCGATCGCGCTCGCGGCCGCCGCGATCGAGGCGTACGAGGATGAGGAAGCCGTTGAACGCCAACGGCTTCTCTCCACCGCGCACGGTGGCCGCCCGCAGGTCCAGCACCAGAGCGGCCGTCCCCTCGACCTCAAACTGCGCGGCGCCGCGTACCGCGTGAGCGTCGCCCGGATCGGCCACCGCCGGTTCCGTGTCGGTGTCTCGGCGGGCGGCGGCGACATCCACCCCGCCGACGTCGAGGTCGACCGGTTCGACGAGCACACCGGCCAGATCACCGTCAATGGCACCCGGTTCCGCCTGGTCACCGGCACGCACGGACCGATCCACCTGATCGAGGTCGACGGCGTCACCCACCGCGTCAGCCGGGACGAGGGCGGCGTCGTCCGCTCCCCCGCGCCCGCGCTCGTCGTCGCGACACCGCTGGAGGTCGGCGCGGAGGTCGAGGCGGGCGCCCCCGTGCTGGTGCTGGAAAGCATGAAGATGGAGACGGTGCTCCGCGCGCCGTTCCGCGCGAAGCTGCGTGAGTGCGTCGTCTCGGTCGGCAGCCAGGTCGAGACCGGCGCTCCCCTGCTGCGGCTCGAGCCGCTGGCGGAGGAAGGAGCCGAGGTCGCCGAGGACAAGGGCAGTGTCGAGATCGAGCTGCCCGCCGAACCGGACGGAACGTCGGCCGCGCAGCGGATCACGCGGGGTCAGCAGGATCTGCGCAGCCTCCTGCTGGGCTTCGACGTCGACCCGCACGACGAGCGCCGCACGCTCAGCGCGTACCTCGCCGCCCGCGACGAGCTGGAGGGCAACGGCGACCGTCCGCTGGAGGGCGAGGTCGAGCTGCTGACCGTGTTCGCGGATCTCTCCGAGCTGATGCGCAACAAGCCGGCCCGCGAAGACGCCAAGACGGACACCCGGGTGCACAGCTCCCGCGAGTTCTTCCACACCTACCTGCAGAGCCTCGACGTCGAGCGCGCCGGGCTGTCGGAGTCGTTCCAGAACAAGCTGAAGAAGGTGCTGGCGCACTACGGCATCCAGGACCTGGAGCGGACGCCGGAGCTGGAGGAGGCGGTCTTCCGCATCTTCCTCGCCCAGCAGCGGACCTCGTCCGACGTCGCGGTCGTCACCGCGTTGCTGCGGCAGTGGCTCACCGAGCCGCAGCCGTTCGAGTCGATGCGCGAGCCGGCGGGCAAGGCGCTGGAGGCGCTCATCGCCGCCACGCAGCTCCGTTTCCCGGTGGTGGGCGACCTCGCACGCAGCGTGGTGTTCCGCTGGTTCGCCCAGCCGCTGCTGCGCCGCACTCGCGCCGAGGCGTACAGCGAGGTCCGCAAACACCTGCGTCACCTCGACCTGCACCCGGATTCGCCGGACCGCGCCGAGCGGATCGCGAGCATGCTGGCCAGCGCGCAGCCGCTGGTCCGCCTGCTCGGGCAGCGGATCGGCCGCCCCGGCACCGATCACAGCCCGCTGCTGGAAGTGCTGAGCCGTCGCTACTACGGCAACCGCGCGCTCACCGGTGTCCAGCAGGTGACCGTCGGCGGCTGCACCTTCGTCACCGGCGACTACGCCGACGCGAACGAGCGGTTCCACATGGTCACCACCGCCGTCGACCGCGCCGGGCTGCCCGGGGCAATCAAGGCGGTCGCCGACCTCGCCGCGCAACTGCCCGCCGACACCGACGTCGAGGCCGATCTCTACCTGACGTGGGACGACGAGTCCGCCGACGACGACACGATGGCGGCCGGGCTGCGCGAGGTCCTCACGGCCGAGTCGCTGCCGAGCCGCGTCCGGCGGATCACCACCACCGTCGCCGGGCACGGCGGCGCGGTGATGCACCACCACTTCACCTTCCGCCCGTCTTCGACCGGGTTCAGCGAGGAGCGGCTGATCCGCGGTCTCCACCCGCTGATCGCCCAGCGGATGCAGTTGCAGCGGCTGGCGAACTTCGACCTCACCCGCTTGCCGTCGGGCGACGAGGACGTCTACCTGTTCAAATGCGTCTCGCCGATGAACCCGTCGGATCAGCGGCTGGTCGCGCTCGCCCAGGTCCGTGACCTCACCCCGTTGCGGGACAACGACGGCAAGCTGCTGGCCCTGCCCGCGGTCGAAGGCACGCTGGCGGGCTGTCTCGACGCGATCCGCGAAGTGCAGGCGAAGCTTCCGCCGAAGAAGCGCTTCGACACCAACCGGATCATGCTGTACGTATGGCCGACCAGTGAGCTCACCGGTGAGGAGCTGAACACGGTCGCGCAGCGCGTGCAGCCGTCGACGGCGGGCGCGGGTCTCGAAGAGGTCCAGTTCCTCGGCAGGCAGCGCGACCGCGCGACCGGTGAGGTCAAAGAGGTCGCCGTGCGGATCGGCTACGACGTCAGCGGCGGCGTGCAGATGTCGCTGTCCGAGCCCACCACCGAGCCGATCCTGCCGCTCGACGACTACCGCCAGAACGTCCTGCGCGCCCGTCGCCGCGACACGGTGTACCCGTACGAACTGACCGAGATGCTCGGTTCGTTCACCGAGTACGACATGGATGACACGAACACCCTCGTCCCGGTCGAGCGGAAGAAGGGCCGCAACAAGGCGGCGATCGTCGCCGGCGTGGTCACCACGCCGACCGAGCGGTACCCGGAGGGCGTCAAGCGCGTGGTCCTGCTCGGTGACCCGACGAAGGCGCTCGGCGCGCTGTCGGAGCCGGAGTGCTCGCGGGTGATCGCGGCGCTGGATCTCGCCGAGCGGCTGCGTGTCCCGCTGGAGTGGTACGCGCTCTCGGCAGGCGCCCGGATCTCGATGGAGTCCGGCACCGAGAACATGGACTGGGTCGCGGCCGCCCTCAAGCGGATCGTGCACTTCACCCAGAACGGCGGCGAGATCAACATCGTCGTCGCCGGGATCAACGTCGGCGCCCAGCCGTACTGGAACGCCGAAGCGACGATGCTCATGCACACCAAGGGAATCCTGGTGATGACGCCGGATTCCGCGATGGTGCTGACCGGCAAGCAGTCGCTCGACTTCTCCGGTGGCGTCTCGGCGGAGGACAACTTCGGCATCGGCGGCTACGACCGGGTGATGGGCCCGAACGGCCAGGCGCAGTACTGGGCGCCGAACCTCGCCGCGGCGCGTGACGTCCTGATGTCGCACTACGACCACACCTACGTGGCGCCGGGCGAGCCCGGCCCTCGCAAGGCGGTCACGAACGACCCGATCGACCGGGACATCTCGTCGTTCCCGCACGCGGCCGTCGACAGCGACTTCACCACGGTGGGCCAGATCTTCTCGCGGGAGGCCAACCCCGACCGCAAGAAGCCGTTCGACATCCGCACCGTGATGCGCGCGCTGTCGGACCAGGACCACCCGGTGCTGGAGCGCTGGCCGGGCATGGCGGACGCGGAGACCGCGGCCGTGCAGGACGTGCACCTCGGCGGGCGGCCGGTCTGCCTGCTCGGGATCGAGTCGCGTTCGGTGCCGCGCCGCGGCTTCCCGCCCACCGACGGCCCGGACACCTACACCGCGGGCACGCTGTTCCCGCGGTCGTCGAAGAAGGCGGCGCGGGCGATCAACGCGGCCAGCGGCAACCGGCCGCTGGTGGTGCTGGCGAACCTGTCCGGCTTCGACGGCTCGCCCGAGTCGATGCGGAAACTCCAGCTGGAGTACGGCGCGGAGATCGGCCGGGCGATCGTCAACTTCGAGGGCCCGATCGTGTTCACCGTGATCTCGCGGTACCACGGCGGCGCGTTCGTGGTCTTCTCCAAGGCACTGAACCCGAACATGACGGTGCTGGCGCTGGAAGGCTCGTTCGCCTCGGTGCTCGGCGGCGCGCCCGCCGCGGCGGTCGTGTTCGCGGGTGAGGTCAACGCGCGGACGGCGGCGGATCAGCGGGTGCGGTCGCTGACGGAGAAGGTCAGCGGGGCGACCGGTGCCGAGCGCGCCGCGCTGGCCGCCGAACTGGCCGAGGTCCAGTCGTCGGTGCGCGCCGAGAAGCTGGGCGCGGTCGCGGCCGAGTTCGACGGCGTGCACAGTATCGAGCGTGCGGTGAAGGTCGGTTCGGTGGACGCGATCATCAGCGCCGCCGAGATGCGGCCGCGCATCATCGAGGCGATCGAACAGGGCCTGGCGAAGCAGTAGCCCTCGGAAGCAGTAGTACTCAAGTGAGATGAAGGGGCCTTTCATCGCAAATTTCGCGATGAAAGGCCCCTTCATCTCACGGGCGTTCCGGAGGGCTAGTCGGCGGGCGGCGGGTTCCCGAAGTCCTCCGGCGCGATCTTGTCCAGCGCCGCCCGGAACTCCTCGACCTCCCGTTCCTGCGCGACCGGATCCGGCGGTACCGCCGGCAGTTCCGCGTCCGGCCCGCTGCCCACGATCTCGACCCGCACGGAAGCGACCTCCAGCACCGCGTCGGCCACCTCGATCCCGACCCCGGCGCGCAACCCGATCGCGACCGCGTCGCTCGGCCGTGCCGAGACGCGGATACCGGAGTCGAGCACCAGGTCGGCGAAGAAGATGCCGTCCCGCAGCGCGGTGACCTGGACCCCGGTGACCCGGTGCCCGAACGACTCGACCACCTGGCCGATGAGTTCGATCGTGCCCGGCCGCGGCAGCCGGATCCGCTCCTGCGCGAGCGCCACCGCGCTCGCCTCGGGACCGCCGATCGTGATCGCCAGCCAGCGGCGTTCGCCCTCCCGCTCCCGCAGCAACATCACCGGTGCCGCTTCCGGAGCCAGGACTGCCATCCCTTCGACATCCATGGGGATCATGCGCGGTACCTCATTCCCTCGCCTCAGGCGGTGTCGTCCTTCAGTGCCTTGTCCGCCACCACTTCCGAAGGGGTGGCCTGGTCACGGCGCTGAAAAGGGGTCGTATGCCCCTCGGCGCGCAACCTGGGGATCATGTGGGGATAGTGGAGTTCGAACGCCGGGCGTTCGGACCGGATCCTCGGGAGATCGAAGAAGTTGTGCCGGGGCGGCGGACAGGTCGTCGCCCATTCCAGCGAATTCCCGTGTCCCCACGGATCGTCCACTTCGACGACCTCCCCGAACCGGTAGCTGCGGACGACGTTCCACAGGAACGGCAGTACCGAAGCACCGAGCAGGAAGGCGCCGATCGTGGAAATGGTGTGCAGCACCGTGAAACCGTCGGTGCTCAGGTAGTCGGCGTAGCGGCGCGGCATTCCTTCGTTGCCGAGCCAGTGCTGGACGAGGAACGTCGTGTGGAAGCCGATGAAGGTGGTCCAGAAATGGAGTTTCGCGAGCCGCTCGTCGAGCATCTGCCCGGTCATCTTGGGGAACCAGAAGTAGATCCCGGCGAACGTGGCGAACACGATGGTGCCGAACAGCACGTAGTGGAAGTGCGCCACCACGAAATAGGTGTCGTGGATGTGGAAGTCCAGCGGTGGCGCGGCCAGGATGATGCCGGTCAGCCCGCCGAGCAGGAACGTCACCATGAAGCCGATCGACCACAGCATCGGTGATTCGAAGGTGAGCTGCCCCTTCCACATGGTGCCGATCCAGTTGAAGAACTTGATCCCGGTCGGCACCGCGATGAGGAAGGTCATGATGGAGAAGAACGGCAGCAGCACCGCGCCGGTGGCGAACATGTGGTGTGCCCACACGGCGAAGGACAGGGCGGTGATCGCGATCGTCGCGAACACCATGAGCTTGTAGCCGAAGAGCGGTTTCCGGCTGAACACCGGGACGATCTCGGTGATGATGCCGAAGTACGGCAACGCGACGATGTACACCTCGGGATGGCCGAAGAACCAGAACAGGTGCTGGAACAGGATCGCCCCGCCGTTGGCCGGATCGAAGACATGCGCGCCGAGCCGCCGGTCGGCCATCAGCCCGAACAGGGCCGCGGTGAGGATCGGGAAGACCGCCAGGATGAGGATCGTGGTGAACAGGATGTTCCAGGTGAACAGCGGCAGCCGCCACATGGTCATCCCGGGCGCGCGCAGGCAGAGGATCGTGGTGACCATGTTGACCGCGCCCAGGATCGTCCCGAGCCCGGAGACGATCAGGCCCATGATCACCAGATCGGCGCCGACGCCCGGGGTGTGCGCGGCGTTGGACAGCGGCGTGTACATCGTCCACCCGAAGTCGGGCGCCCCGCTCGGCGTGAGGAACGCGCTGAGTGTCATCAGCCCGCCGAAGAGATACAGCCAGTAGGAGAACGCGTTGAGCCTCGGGAAGGCGACGTCCGGTGACCCGATCTGCAGCGGCAGGATGTAGTTGGCGAACGCGAAGAGGTTCGGTGTCGCGTACAGCAACAGCATGATCAGGCCGTGCATGGTGAACAGCTGGTTGTACTGCTCCTGCGAAAGGAACTGCATCCCCGGCCTGCCCAGTTCGCCGCGCATCAGCAGCGCCATGAACCCGCCGACGAGGAAGAACGCGAACGAAGTGCTCAAGTAGAGCACGCCGATCGTCTTGTGGTCGGTGGTGCGGACGACGTTGAGGAACACGCTGCCCTTGGGCGCCCGGCGCCGACCGCCGAAACGGACGGCCTCCGGTCGGGGCGATGTCTTCACCGCGGTCATGACGACTCCCAGCACGAGGACGCACCTTCTGAAGGCTGGTACCCCTCCAGGAGAGCCCCTACACGTGGGATTTTTCAAGAGGCTGAAGGGCTAGTCCCGGCAGGAGCCCGAACGCCGGATCGGCCCCGTCGGCCCACAAGGCCGTGGCGACTCGCAGTAGTCGCGGAAGACCCGGCCGCTGTGCCGGGTCCGCGGCGACGACGAGGTGCTCACGGTCGTGCAGGGTGTTCCCGATCAGCGAGCCGAGCTGTCCGGCGCCCATCTGCACGAACGCGCGGAACCCGGCCGCGTACATGTTCTCGACGAGGCCGCGGAACCGCACCGGCTCCAGCAGATGCCGCACGAACAGGTCACGCACGTCCCCGGCCGACGCCGGGTAGGGCCTGCCCGTCGTGGCCGACCAGAGCAGGAGTTCCGCCGGACGCGGAGGTTGGCGCTCGGCGGCCTCGCGGATCGGGCCGAGATACGGTGCGAGCATCGGGGTGTGGAAGCCGGGCCGGGCCGGCAGCACGTGAGAGATCACCCCTTCGGCGCGGAATCGGCGCACGAAGCCGTCGATGGCTTCCGCAGGCCCGCAGATCATCGAGTGGTGGGGCGCATTGTCGTGGGAGAGCATCACTTCTGACTGTCCTTTGAGGACTTCGGCGACCATGGACGCCGCCGTGCCGATCACCGCGAAGGCCAGTCCAGGCACCTTGAGCGCGTCCGGATCGAAACCCGCCCGGAACGTGTCCACCTCGGCGTCGGTATGGATCCCGGCGATGGCCATGGCGGTCCACTCCCCCAGGCTGTGCCCGGCGAGCGCGTCCGGAGTCACGCGCAGACGGCGCAAGGCCGTGTCGAGCAGCCTGCCCAGCCGGACGTCGTCGGCATGCGTTTCGCAGGCGTTCTCGGGCCCGGGGAAGACGAAGGCGAGTTTGCCACCGCCCGCGCCGAGCAGCGGTTCCGGAACGAACCAGAGGTCGTTGCGGCCGCGCCACGGTCTGCCTTTAGCGACCACTTTCCTGGCCAGGTTCAGTCGTTTGGGCGTCGGGTCGACGAGGCTGAGCCGGATCCGGCCGCGGCCGATGTCGCCGGTGCGCGGAAGGTCGTCGCGGTCGAGCAGGCACCCCATCTCGGCGATGGTCGGTGCGGACAGGCGAAGGACACTGACGGCACTGACGTCCTTTCCCACGGGAAGCCTCCGAAACACGGAAGAGTGAATTGATGACCGAGCGTACTTAAACGCAGACGCGGTGACACGTCAATACTCGGCAGTACTGTTTCCGGCGACAGAAACCGAATGGCGGAACGCCGGCCCGCGAACCGCGAAGATCGACGCTTTTCCGCGGTGAGCGAGTACCGAAGGTCCCATGTTTTTCCCGCGACAGCAGGGAAGAGCAGTTCGGACCACTTCCATCGGACCACCGGGAATGGTGGTCCGTACCTATTTCCGGAAATCGACGGCGATTCGCCCTATCGCCGGTAGCACGCCGATGACGGATTCGGTATCACGCGAAGAGAACATGAAAGCACTCAGCGGGCTTTCGCGTTCCGGACCGCGATGCTCAGCAGTTCCGCGGCCGGACCGGCGAGCCGGCGCCCGGCGGGCCACACCGCCCGCAGTTCCCGGCCGAAGTCGACGCCGTCCACCGGGACGGGGACGAGCCTGCCTTCGGCGACGTCCCGCACGATGGCGAGTTCACTGATCACCGCCGGCCCGGCACCCGCGATCACGGCGTTGCCGACCGCGGACGCGGAACCCAGTTCCAGCAACGGTTTCGCCGGACCGACACCGGCCTTGCGCAACGCGGCGTCCACGGTCTCCCTGGTCCCGGAACCCGGTTCGCGGACCACGAGCGGCGTGATCGCGAGTTCGGCCGCGGTCACGGGCCGGCGCTTCCGGGTCCACGGATGATTCGCGGGCACGACGAGGACCAGGTGATCGGTGGCCACCCGCCGGGAGGACAGGCCGGGCAGCGAACCGGGCGACTCGACGAACCCGAGGTCGACCTTGCCCTCCCGCGCCAGTTCGGCGGCCTGGTCGGAGTTGGTGACCTCCAGCCCGAGGTACAACCCGGGGTCGCCGCGTTTGAGCTCGCCGATCCAGCCCGGTACCAGATACTCGGCCAGTGTCATGCTCGCGGCGACCCGCAGGTGTGCCTCGTGCTGGGTGCGCAGCGCTTCGGCGCCGTCGAGGAGGCCATCGAGTTCGGACAGCACGCGGTGCGCCCAGCCCGCGATGACCCGGCCGTCGGGGGTGAGCGCGGAGCCGCGTCGCGTGCGGTCGACCAGCACCAACCCCAGCCTGCGCTCGACTGTGGACAGTCGTTTGCTCGCCGACGGCTGAGCGATCCCGAGGCTGGCCGCGGCCTGCCCGATACTGCCGAGCTCGTCCACGAGCACCAGCAGGCGCAGGGAGTCCAGATCGGGTGTGGTCATAGCCCAAGTGTATGACCTACCCCCGCTGTTCCCGGCTACCGAGGTCGCCCCGTCCGGGCGAGGCTCGAACCATGAGCACCACGCACGCGAGACCGACGAAGCCCTACCTGGCCGCCTTCGCGATCACCGGCGCCGGAGTGGCCGCCGCGTACCTGGTCGGCACCGCTTTCCCGGTCATCAGCGCGCTCACCATCGCCGTCGTGCTCGGCATCGTCACCGGATCGCTGCCTTCGCTGTCCGACGGGACCCGGAAAGCCATCGCCGGGATCACCAAGAAACTGCTTCGCGCCGGTGTCGTGCTGCTCGGTCTGCAACTCTCGCTCCCGGCCGTCCTGGCGCTGGGCCCCGGGACCCTGGTCGCCGTCGTGCTCACCGTCGGGATCACGTTCCTCGGCACGATCGGGCTCGGCAGGCTCCTCGGCGTGCCTCGCGGCCTGGGGATCCTGGTCGCGACCGGGTTCTCGATCTGCGGCGCGTCCGCCATCGCCGCCATGGAAGGCGTCGTGAAACGCGAGGACTCGGACGTCGCGACCGCGGTCGCCCTGGTCACCTTCTACGGCGGGCTCGCCATCGCCGCGGTGCCGCTGATCGGCGGCTGGCTGCGGCTCGACGCGGCCAGGATCGGCGAGTGGGCGGGCCTCAGCGTGCACGAAGTCGCGCAGGTCGTCGCCGCGGCCACCCCCGCCGGAAGCGCCGCCGTCGCGGTCGCCATCGTGATCAAGCTCAGCCGGGTGGTCCTGCTGGCCCCGATGGTCGCCGCGGTCGGCGTGCACGAACGGCACCGGCCCGCCGACGGCAAGCGGCCGCCGCTGGTCCCGCTGTTCGTCCTCGGTTTCCTGGCGATGGCCGCCCTGCGCAGCACCGGGATCGTGCCGGGGGTCGCGCTCGACGTCGCCAAAGTCGCCTGCACCCTGCTGCTGGCCGGGGCGCTGTTCGGGCTGGGCTGCGCGGTGCGGATCGGCAAACTCGTCCGCACCGGGGGCCGCGCCCTGCTGCTCGGCCTGCTCTCCACGCTGCTGGTCGGGACCACCGCGCTGGTCACACTGACCGTGCTCGGCTGAGGACGGCGGCCGCGACCAGCGCCACCACGCCTCCGGTGACCATCACGGCCGGGACGGAGACCGCGTCGACGACCAGCCCGCCGAGCAGCGCGCCCGCCGAGAGGGTCGCTTGGAACGACGAGGTGAACAGCACCGATGCCGCTTCCGGCGCGTGCGGCGCCGCCCTCGCGAACCACGTTCCCGAGCAGACCGGGACGGCACCGTAGGCGAAGCCCCACAGCACCAGCAGCGCGAGCGTGCCCGCCTTCGAATGGCCGAGAAACGGCAACGCGCACGTCACGACACCGATCGAGCCGGCCGCGGCGAGGAAGGTCAGCCGGAGATCGCGGGCGATCGCCGCGCCCGCCACGAAGTTGCCGGCGATCCCGGCGGTGCCGTAGACGAACAGGAAGACGGTGATCAGCTCAGGGCTCACCTGTGTCACCTGCCTCAGGAGCGGCGTGACGTAGGTGTAGGTCCCGAAGTGGGCGAGCACGACCAGCACCGTGACGAGCAGGCCGAGCCGGGTCGTCCGCTCGCGGGTCATCCCCCGCAGGACGCCGAGCCGGGTCGCCTCCGCCGACGGTAGTGGAGGCAACGCCCACGCCAGCGCGCCGAGGACGCCGGCCGTGAAGACCGCCATCACGGCGAAAGCCGCCCGCCAGCCGAAGAGTTCGCCGAGGAACGTACCCGCCGGCACCCCGAGAACCGAGCCGAGCGGGACGGCGGAGAAGATCACCGCGGTCGCCCTGCCCGCGCGCCCGGGGCCGACGAGCCGGGCGGCGAGCCCGGAACCGATGGCCCAGAAGGCGCCGATCACCAGCCCGACCAGGACTCGCGAGACCAACATCGCCCAGTAGGCCTGCGCGGTCGCGGCGAGGACGTCGGCCGAGGCCAGCACCACCATCAGCGCGCACAGCAGGATCCTGCGGTCGAGCCGTCCGGCGGCGACGGTGACGGCCGGGGCCGCGAGCGCGGCGAGGAAACCGGGCAGGGTCATGGTCAGGCCCGCCGTCCCCGGCGTGATCCGGAAGTCCTCGCCGATCGGGGTCAGGAGGCCGATCGGCAGGATCTCCGTGGTGACGAGGGAAAAGATCCCCAGCGTCACCGCGAGGACGGCGAGCCATCCCTTCAGCGGGGTCCGCGCGGAGGTGTCGAGGGTAGAAGCGGTCATGTGCTTCAGCCCATCACCGCGCGGGCACCGCGGTCTGGCGGAATCGCGACGTCGATCTAGCTCCGGGACCGCTGGGTCACGACGATGCAGGCGACGACGATCAGGGCGGTCACCGGCGCGGCGGCCGGGAGGTGCTCACCGAGCAGCAGGACCGCCCAGACCAGCGTCAGCAGCGGCTGGGCGAGCTGCAACTGGCTCGCCCGCGCGACCCCGATCTCGGCCATTCCTCGGTACCAGGCGAAAAATCCGCCGAACTGCGAAATGAGCGCGACGTACAACAGGCCGACGATCCCCTCGCCGGTGACGTGCAGCGGCTCGGTCGCGAGCCCGAAGACGGCGAACGCGCCGGTCACCGGCAGCGCCATCACCAGCGCCCACCCGATCACGTGCCAGCCGGCCATCTCCCTGGCCAGCCTGCCGCCCTCGGCGTACCCGAACGCGCACAGCACGAGCGCGCCGAACAGGAACAGGTCCGCTGTGGACAGTCCTCCGCCGCTCTGCGCGACGGTGAACACGACGACGGCGCTCGCGCCGACCGCCGCGGCCAGCCAGAACCGGCGGGACGGCCGGTTCCCGGTCAGCTTCGAGGAGATGACGGCGGTGGCCAGCGGCAGCAGCCCGATCACCACCGCGGAATGCGCGGTCGACGACGTCGTCAGCGCGAGCGTCGTGAGGATCGGGAACGCGAGGACACAGCCGAGGGAGACCACGGCCAGGCCCCGCCACTGGTCGCGCCTCGGCAGCGGGACCCGGAAGAGCCGAAGGCAGGTACCGGCGACCAGCGCGGCCAGGACGCTGCGCAGTCCGGTGGCCGTCCACGGGTCGAAACCCTTGAGCGCCCATACGGTGGCGGGGAACGTGAACGAGAAGGCGAGGACACCCAGCGCCGCCAGCGCGGTCCCGGAGCGGACCGCTACTGCCCGGTCCGCGATAGCGCTATCATCCAGTCTCATGTCCGATGGTAGCAGTGTCGCCAGCCTGGTCACACAGCTGAAGGTCGACCTGGAGCGCTATCCGGTCGATGGAAAGCTCCCGTCCAGCCGGGAGCTGGTCCGGCAGCTGAAGGTGAGCCCGGTGACGGTGTCGCGCGCCATCGCCGCGCTGGCCGCCGAAGGCTTGGTGATCACCCGCCCCGGCGCCGGCGTCTTCCGCGCTCCGCCGCCCCGCGAAGTGGCGGTGACCGGTGACGTGTCGTGGCAGGAGGTGGCGCTGAGTTCCCAGTCCGGCACCCGCGCGATCGACGCGAGCGGCGTGCTCACCGCGCTGAGCGACCCGCCGTCGGGCGTCATCGACCTCAACGGCGGCTACACGCATCCGAGTCTCCAGCCGGAACGCGAACTCGCGGCGGCGTCGGCCCGCGCCGGGCGCCGCCCCGGCGCCTGGACCCGGCCGCCGATCTGCGGCCTGCCCGAACTGCGGGCCTGGTTCGCCCGCGACATCGGCAGCCCGGTGAACGTCGAGAACGTGCTGATCACCTCGGGCGGGCAGAGCGCGCTGACCACGGCGTTGCGCGCGCTCGGTGCTCCCGGCGCGCCGGTGCTGGTGGAATCCCCGACGTACCCGGGGATGCTCGCCATCGCGCGGGCGTCGGGGCTGCGGCCGGTCCCGGTGCCGATCGACCGCGACGGCGTCCGGCCCGAACTGCTCGCGGACGCCTTCCGCGACACGGGCGCCCGGCTGTTCGTCTGCCAGCCCGCGTTCCAGAACCCGACCGGCGCGGTGCTGTGCGCCGAACGCCGGGCCGAGGTCCTGCGCATCGCCCGTGACGCGGGCGCTTTCGTCATCGAGGACGATTTCGCCCGGCTGATGGCGCATCCCGGCAGCCCGGCTCCCCCGCCGCCGCTCGTGGCCGACGACCCCGACGGCGTCGTGGTGCACATCCGCTCGCTCACGAAACCGGCGTCCCCGAGCCTGCGGATCAGTGCGCTGGCCGCGCGCGGCCCGGCACTGGAACGCCTGCGCGGGCTTCACGCCGTCGAAAGCTTCTTCGTGCCGCGCCCGCTGCAGGAAACCGCACTCGAACTGGTGAGTTCTCCTGCCTGGAGCCGCCACCTCCGGAGCCTCGCGGCCTCGTTGCGGGAACGCCGCGACGTCGCTGTCTCGGCACTGCGGGAGTTCCTGCCCACCTGGACCGCCGTCCCGGTCCCGACCGGCGGCTACCACCTGTGGCAGCCGCTCCCGGGCTTCGTCGACGAAGTAGCGCTGACCAGCGCCGCTTTCCGCGCCGGAGTAGCGGTCACCCCCGGCAGGATGTACTTCGCGGCCGAAGCTCCGGGGCCCTATCTGCGCCTGAGCTACGTCAGCGCCGCGACAGGCGCGCAGCTGCGGGACGGCGTCCAGCGCCTTTCCCAGGCGTACCAGGAGATCCCCGGCTGACGTCTCGTACGATCGCGCACGGAGGCGACGAAAGGCATGACACAGCCGGCGGCGGCGCCGCACGATCCACCCGGCAGGCTCTGGGAGCTGCTCGACGACGGCCAGCGCAAGGCGCTGCGTGCCGGTGCCGAACTGCGCCGGTACCCGGCGGGCACGGTGATCATCCGTGAGGGCGACCGGTCGGACTGGGTGCTGATCCTGATGACCGGGCGGGTCAAGATCACGTCGGTGTCCACCGGCGGCTACGACGCCGTGCTGGCCGTCCGGGATCCAGGCGACATCATCGGCGAGATGGCGTCGATGGACGGCAGCCTGCGCTCGGCCACGGCGATCGCCGTCGAGCCCGTCACCGGCCTGTGGCTGTCCTCGCGCGCGTTCAACGCCGTGCTCAGCGAGCATCCCGGCATCTCGGTGGTCCTGCTCCGGATCATCACCTCCCGCCTGCGCTACGCCAATTCGCGCCGCACCGAATTCGGGGACAGCACCGCCGCCGAACGGATCGCCGCGATCCTCGTCGACCTCGCCGAGCGGTACGGCGTGCCCGCCGCCGACGGCACCCTGATCGCCCTGCGGATCAGCCAGCGCGACCTGGCGGGGCTCGCGTCCGCGTCGAGGGAAGCCGTCGCGCGGACCCTGCGGACCCTGCGCGCCGACGGGCTGCTCAGCACCGGCCGCCAGCGACTGGTCGTGCGGAGCGTCGACGACCTCAGGCAGCTGGCACCCGACGACCGCTGAGCCGCCACGGCGGGCCGGTAACCGCCGGTGAGTCCGCCAACGGCCGGACCCACCGGCGCCACGACGCGAACCGGTGATCGATCGCCCCTCACCTCTCCGGATCGATCACCTTCATCGGCCCTCCCTGCCGATCTCGCGCCGTGTCCGACGGGAACGAGCTTGGCAGGGATCGTGCCGCCGCTCTGCGTCATCTGACACAAAGCGCGAACCCGGGTTGTACGCGTCTTGTACGAGCCGGAAGGACTCTCATGTCCCGTCACCTGAACCGAATCCAGGACGGAGACACTCCCGTGAAGATCTCCCGCGTCGCACAGGGCCTGTTCGCGGCCCTCGTCGCCACCGCGGCGGTCGGCGCAGCCCCGGCCACCTCCCTCGCCGCGCCGGCCACCGGCGACCAGTTCTCGACCACCGCGGTCGGGAACACGTTGGTGTACAAGCAGAAAACAGAAGGTTACGACTGCTTCAGAATCCCCGCCATCGTCAAGGCGAACAACGGCGAGCTGCTCGCGTTCGCCGAGGGCCGCAACGGCGGAGCCAGCTTCTGCAACGACCGCGGCGACATCGACCTCGTCGTGAAACGCTCCGCCGACAACGGCAAGACCTGGAGCGCCCCGAAGATCGTCATCGAAGGTTTCGGCGACACCAAGGGAAATCCGACGCCGATCGTGATCCCGTCCACCGGGCGGATCGTGCTGCTCTCGGTGATGGAATGCGTCAAGAACCCCGACTGCAACCGGATTCCGCGCGTCTCGATCAGCGACGACCACGGCAAGACCTGGACCGCGCCCAAGGTGCTCACCACGCAGCTCGGGTTCAGCAGCGCGCCGGGCTGGCTCGCGACCGGGCCGTCGCACGGCATCGTGCTGACCCGCGGCGCGCACGCCGGCCGGATCGTCGCCGGAATGAGTTACACCCTCGACGGCAAGAACAGCGGCGCGCTCATCTACAGCGACGACCAGGGCGTCACCTGGAAGCGCGGCGCCACCGACACCCCGGCGTCGACGGCCGGGCTGAACCCGCAGGAGATCAGCGTCACCGAACTGCTCGACGGCCGGGTCTACGCCGCGGCGCGCAACCAGGCCAACAACGACGACAAATGCCTCAGCGGTGGTGCCAAGAACCGCGCCTACGCCATCAGCTCCGACGGCGGGGCGAGCTTTTCCACCAAGTTCGCCTTCGAGGAGGACCTGATCACCCCGGTGGTGCAGGCGTCGACCGCGCGGATGACCGCGACCGACAAGGCGGGCAAGTACAACCGGATCCTGTTCGCCGCGCCGTCGGTCTGCGACCGCCGCAAGGAACTCGTCGTGCGGTCGTCGTTCGACGAGGGCGCGAACTGGCAGGGCAACTCCGCCGGAACGCTCGTGTGGAGCGGTGACGCCGCGTACTCCGACATGGTCCAGCTGTCCTCGGGTTCGGTCGGCGTGCTGTACGAGGCGGGCCCGGCGGGGAACGCCAACGAGACCATCCGCTTCTCGACCGTCACCGAGACGACCCTCGGCGCCCCGGTGTGCGGCGGCGGATACGGCGTGATCGACTCGGCACCGCTCGGGACGGCGGGCACGGTTTACCTGTCCTACAACGCTTCCAACGGGCAGAACTGTGTCAGCACGATGAAGAGCGAGTCCGCGGGCACCGCGACGACCACATCGGCCTACCTCGAAGTGGCGGGTTCGTCCCGGATCACCGACTCCGGGTCGTTCTCGTGGTTCGCCGGTCCGGTACGCGCGGCCGCGGCGGGCAAATGCGTGAAGTGGGGCGGCTCCGCGGGCGGGACGGCGTACAACAGCCCGTCGGAACACTGCGGCTGAGCCCCGGGCGCCGGCCATGAGTGTCCACAAGGGACACTTTGCCGACGTTGTTCAGGGGTAAGGCAACCGTGACATGTTGCGACCCGCCGCGGGGATCGTGAGTGGTAAGTGTCGTTAGAACGACACTTACCACTCACGACCCCACCGAAACCGTACATAGCCACCCATCGGCCACCGAGCTGCGATGTCCTCTGTGGACACCACAGCAGGAAGCCCCCTTTGCTGCCGCCGGGCCGCGAAGGCCCTCCGTCACCGCCTCAAGGGTGAGCGCGCCCCTAGCCGTGGCCGCGCCCTCGAGCATCACTTCGGCGGACGCTGCCGAGGGGAGAGCTTGGTGAGCGCCAGTTTCTCCAGCCCGTTCGAGATCTCGGCGATCCCGGCGTCGAACCGGTCCAGATCCACGTCCTTGGCGGCCAGGTCCTCGCGGACGTGCTTCTCGACCTTCGCCCAGTCGTTGCGGTACTCGGTGGCGAGTTCCTTCCACGGCACACCGGCGAGCCCGGCGGTGAGGCCGCTGTCGTAGGCGAGCACGCCGCGCTCCATCAAGTACGCGATGCCCGGGTACCCGAGATACCCCTGCCAGTAGGACCCGTTGTCGTTGGCCGTGATCGACCCCGCCACCGGATCGTGGCGGACGTCGTACGTCTTGGCCCTGTCCGACGACGCGACCCGCGCGGTGTCACCGTCGATCTCGACCCGCCCGTCGGCGACCGCGCCGAGTGCCTCGTAGATCTTGATGACCGGGGACGGCTTCCACTCCGCGGCCACTCAGCCCTCCAGCCGTTCGAGCAGGACGACCTCCACCGTGTCGCCCTCCTCCTTGCCGATCGCCTTGCGCACGTCGGCCTTCACCGGGAGCTTGTGGGTGCCGTCGCCCAGCGCCATGAACGAACTCCGGAACGGATGCCCGTCGACGGTGCCGCGGACCTTCACCAGCCCCTTGGTGCCGAAGAACTCGGCGGAGCCGGGCATGACCACGTACGTCCAGCCGCCCTTCTCCGGGCTCTTGACCAGCGTCGCAGTGAACCGTTTGTCCATGAGGGCACCTTACGGCAGGGCACCGACGAAACGGTCTTTCACAGTGCGACACGGATGCGCACCCGGCGGCCGACGTCACGGGCCCACGCCCGGATCGACGGCCAGTCACGGAAGTCTCCCGCCCACGGGCCCGCGGCCATGATCTTCCAGAACAGCCCGCTCGCGGTGGCCGGGGTGAGCCTGCCGCCGAAGGTGGCCGTGCGCTCGGCGTCGATCCTCGCGGCCAGCAGGGCGACCCCGGCGGGCAGGCTCACCCGTTTGCCCGCGGCGAGCGGCCCGCACGGCCCGCTGTGGAACAACCAGACCGGCCGGTTCCGGAGCGCCTCCTCGTGCTCGGTGAGCAGGCGCACCGCCTCCGGCCGCCAGCGCCGGTGGTACAGCGCGCTCCCGACGATCACCGCGCCGTACGGCTCGACGTCCTCGACTTCGGCCGCGTCCAGCAGATCGGCCGTCAGACCGCTTTCGCGCAGTTCGGCGGCGATCACCTCGGCGATCTCCCTTGTCCCGCCGGATTTGCCGGCGTGGGCGACGAGTACTGCGGTCATGCCGCCATTGTCCGCGCGGCCGTCG
The DNA here is from genome assembly GCF_019330265.1 of Amycolatopsis sp. TNS106. Taxonomy (NCBI): domain Bacteria; kingdom Bacillati; phylum Actinomycetota; class Actinomycetes; order Pseudonocardiales; family Pseudonocardiaceae; genus Amycolatopsis; species Amycolatopsis sp. TNS106. The sequence goes on from NZ_CP024972.1 coordinate 3,204,706, forward strand.
GCCGTACCACCGTCCGGCCCATCGACACGCCGCATTCGGCTCACCTCTTCACCCGTCGGAGCGCTACCCGGGCGGCAGGAACGCCGGCCTCGCCGCCGGATCGGGTTCGTCGTAGTAGCGGTGGAACACGGCGGTCTGCCCGCCGGACAGCGGCGGGACTATCCAGCTCCAGTCGGCCCGGCAACGGCGTCCCGCCCGCTCCTCCTTGGCGATATGCGTGAGGAATCGCCGCGATTCGGTGTGGTGGTCGGCGACGGTCACGCCCGCCGCGTCGAAGGAGTGCTGGACGGCCAGCGTCAGTTCGACGAGCGCGCGGTCGCGCCACAGGGTGCGTTCCGATTTCGTCGACAGGCCCATCAGGTCCGCGATCACCGGCAGCAGGTCGTAGCGGTCGGTGTCGGCCAGGTTGCGCGCGCCGATCTCGGTGGCGAGATACCAGCCGTTGAACGGCGCCGCCGGGTAGGTGATCCCGCCGATGACCAGCCGCATATCGCTGATCGCCGGTACCGCGTGCCAGCGCAGCCCGAGCCCGGCGAACCAGCGGTGGTCGGGATGGGACAGCGGGACCTCCAGCACGGCGTCCTGCGGCAGCCGGAACAGCCGCCGCTCCCCCGGCTCGGACTCGATGAGCAGCGGAAGGACGTCGAACGATCCCTTGCGCTCGGGCGGGCGCCAGCCGTGCTCCTGGACGGTCTCGGTGAAGTCGGCGTAGCGCGGATCGCCCAGCACCGAGCCGTCGCTCAGCCGGTGGCCGGCGTACCGGACGAGCTGGTCGTTGTGGATCTTCGGACCGGGCCCCTCGGGACCGTCCGGCGCGAACACGGTGATGGTCGGGCGGATCCGGCCACCCCGGGTCGCCTCCCGCAAATGGGTGACGCACTCGTCGGCGACGGCGGCGGCCCCGACCACGCCACGGCGGTCCCGCACCTTCAGTCCCTGCCAGTACAGCCTGCCGATGCACCGGGCGGAATTCCGCCAGGCCACCCGCGCACCGAACTCGACCTCGGCCGTCGTGTGGCGATACGTGCCGGTCGCGCCGATCTCGGCGCGGACGCGGTCGAGGCGCTCGCGCAGCCGCGCGGGCCCACCGCCCGTCTCGGCGTGGAAAAGCCGCAGGAAGTCCTCCGCCTCGGCGATGTCCACGCTCCGTTCCCGCACCGTCGCCTCCGGAGGCAAGCGAGGGATATCCGTCACCCGCATGGAGGCCGTCGCCACCTCCGCTTCCCACTCTCCGAATTCGACGCCGGCACCGGCGGCGGGAACGATCACCATTCCTCCTGCACTCGGAAATGGCCGGAGGGATCATGCCTGATCGGCGAGATGGCCGGGTCCGGACCAGACGAAAGACGATACCCCACGGAAAGACGGCCACGATCCTCCAAATGGCAGAAGCTTCGCCTCTGGTGACATTTCCGCAGCTGGAAAGCTTGCGGACGACAATATTTGGAATTGCGTACGACTTCGCGGGATATTCACCGAATTACACCGCGCGAAATGATCACGTCCAGCCAAGATCACTTTATGATCGCCTCTAATCACTCTTTCGAGCGTATTCGACAGCGAGCCCTTCTGCTCTTTCCCCGTGCCGGTGTATTGGCCGGCTCCCGCCGTCGCTAGAGTGCGGGGAGCTCCGACGGAAAGGAAAATCGTGGTCGACAGGCGGATTCCGGTCATCCTGGTCGCGGGCTTCCTCGGCTCCGGCAAGACCACCCTGCTCAACCACCTGCTGGCCAACCGGCAGGGCGCGCGGATCGGGGTCGTGGTCAACGACTTCGGCAGTATCGCGGTCGACGCGATGGCCGTCTCCGGCCAGGTCGACACCATGATGTCGTTCGGCAACGGCTGCCTGTGCTGCGCCGTCGACGCGAGCGGCCTCGACGCCATGCTCGCGAAGCTCTCCGAGGCCGAGGCCGGGATCGACGTCATCGTGATCGAAGCCAGCGGGCTCGCCGAACCGCGTGACCTCATCCGCCTGATGATCGCCAGCGAGAACCCCGCCATCGCCTACGGCGGCCTGGTCGAGCTCGTCGACGCCGCCGAGTTCGAGGCGACCAGGAAGCGGCATCCGGAGCTGGACGAGCACCTTGGGTTCGCCGACCTGGTCGTGCTCAACAAGACCGACCGGGCCGACGAGGACGCCCTGGCCAAACTGCGCGGCACGATCGACGAGATCGCGCCCGGCACGCCGGTGATCGCGACCTCCCACGGCCGGATCGACCCCGCCCTGTTCTTCGACGCCCGGCCGCGCGAACGGGTGGGCCAGCTGTCGTTCGACGACCTCCGCGAGGAGGAGCACGACCACGAGCACCACTTCCACACCGCGTACGACAGCGTCGCCTTCACGACCGAACGGCCGCTGGACCCGCGACGGCTGATGGACTTCCTCGAACAGCGCGCCGGCGGGCTCTACCGGATCAAGGGTTTCCTCGACTTCGGCCCGAACGGCCCGCGGTCGCGGTTCGGGTTGCACACCGTCGGCTCCTTCATCCAGCTGGACCGGTCGGCGTGGCCCGCCGGCGTGCCGCGCCGGAGCGAACTGGTATTGATCGGTTCGGGGATCGACACCGAGGCCGTCACCGCGCGACTCGAGGAATGCGTCGCGGACGATCCCGACGTCGTCGACGACCGGGGCATGCTGCGCGTGCTGCGGTTCATTCAGGACTGACACGCCCGAGTCCGCGCCCGATCTCGCGTGTCCAGAGCCGCATCTCACGTGATCGAAGGCGTAACTCGCGTGTCTGGAGGCGTAACTCAGCACCGGGGCGAGTTACGTCCCCAAGCACGCGAGTTACGTCCCTGAGCACGCGTGTCCGGACTGGACGTGCCTTGACACGCCGAAAGGCCGAAATACCGGGGATCGCGGCGAGTCTCGTCGACACTGGCCTGCGGAAGGAATCTCGAGCTGGACCACCTGTATCGGGAGGACAGTTCCATGACGAACACCGCCGGACGCTGGTATCTGGTCGGCGCGCTGCCGGAGGACTCTCCCGCCGCGCATCTGATGACCCGCTCCGAAGACCTCCGCTACCGGCGTTCCGCCTGCGGGGACAAGGAATCCCGGCTGTGGACGCCGGTGGATCTCACCACGACCGACGTCGCCCCGTGCCCCCGCTGCGCCGCGACCCTCCCCGGCCACCGGTCCACCCGCAAGACCGCGACCGCCGCGAACACACAACTCGCTTTCGACTTACCGCTCTGACCCGCATTCAGAGGACTAAACGCCGTCTTTCTTGGCCCTGCTCGGCGCGACCCGGGGCGGCTCGTTCGGCATCTTCGGGTAGACGGGCGGCCACGGCGCGTCCATCAGCCCCTCCTCCATGTCCTTCCTGGACATTTCGAGCAACGGCTCGATCGACTGCGGTTTCGTTCCCTCCCAAGGGTCCCCGCGTTCGGCGAGCAGAGCGGGCACAGTGGACAGCGTGAGCTTGTCCGGCTCGACGGTCTCCAGTTCGTCCCAGCCGATCGGCGTCGACACCTGCCCGCCGACCCGCGGCCGTACACACCACGCGCCGAACACCGTCCGGTGCGGCGCGTTCTGGTTGAAGTCGACGAACACTCGGGAGCCGCGTTCTTCCTTCCACCACTGCGCCGTCATCTCCGCCGGGTGGCGGCGTTCGAGTTCGCGGGCGAGCGCGACGGCGGCCGCGCGGACCTCGTAGCCGTCCCACTTCGGTTCCAGCGGCACGTAGAGATGCAGGCCGCGTGAGCCCGAGGTCTTCAGCTGCGCGGTGATGCCCAATTCCTCGAGCAACGCCTTCGCCAGGACGGCGCCGTGCCGCAGTTCGGGGAACCCGATCCCGGGAGACGGGTCGAGGTCGATGCGGAGCTGGTCGCTGATATCCAGCGATTCGGCCCGGTTCGGCCAGACGTGGAAACCGAGGCAGCCCTGGTTCACCGCCCAGATGATGTGCGCGAGGTCCTTCGCCACGAGCGCGTCCGACGTGGTCCCGTTCGGGGTGGACACCACCGTCGTGGTCAGCCAGCCGGGCGCGTTCTTCGGGACCCTCTTCTGGAACCACGACTTCCCGCCCGCGCCGTCGGGATAGCGTTCCAGCAGCAGGGGTCTGCCGCCGAGCTGTGCCAGCAGCGGGACCGAGACCGCGCGGTAGTACTCGACGAGGTCCAGTTTGGTCTCGCCGCGCTCCGGGAAGTAGATCTTGCCCGGATTGGACACCGTGAACTCGACGCCGTCGAGGTCGAGCGTGACCGGCTCTGCCTTCATGTTTCCCCCAGCTCGGTGAACAAGGTGGCCAGCTCGGCGGGCGGGACCTCTTCGAGCTGCGCGTACGTGCACGAGGCGGGTTCGCGGTCGGGACGGAAGCGCACGAGCCTCCCGCCGTGGCGGAACCTCGTGCCCTCGACGTGTTCGTAGCGGACTTCGGCGACCCATTCGATGCGGAGCGGCTCCCAGCTCAGGTCCTTCTGCGGCGCCCATCGACTGCCCGCCCCCGGCATACGGCCGCCCGCCTCCTCGTGGGTCTCGGCCCACTCACGCCACGGATGGTTCTCCAGCGCGTTCTCCCGCAGCGGCGCGAGCTCGTCGACCAGCTCACCACGCCTGGCGGCGGTGAAACTGCTGGCCACGCCCACACTGTGCAGGACGCCTTCGTCGTTGTAGAGCCCGAGCAGCAGCGAACCGACGCCGACACCGTCCTTGTGCCACCGGAACCCGGCGACGACGCAGTCCGCCGTCCGCTGGTGCTTGACCTTCCACATCACCCGCTTGTCCTGTTCGTACGGCGCGTCGGCGGGCTTGGCCATCACGCCGTCGAAGCCGGCGCCCTCGAACCGGGTGAACCAGTCCTGGGCGACGTCGGGATCCTCGGACAGCGGGGTCAGGTGGACCCGGGCGAACTTCGTGTCGACGACGCTTTCGAGCAGCTTCCGCCGCTCCCCGAACGGTTCGGGCGTCAGATCCCGGTCGTCCAGCGCGAGCAGGTCGAACACCACGAAACTGGCGGGCGTCTCCTCGGCCAGTTTGTTCACCCGGGACGCCGCCGGGTGCAGGCGCAGTTGCAGCGTCTCGAAGTCGAGACCGCCCTCGGTGACCAGCACGATCTCGCCGTCGACGACGCAGCGCTCGGGCAGCGCGTCCTTGAGCAGATCGACCAGCTCGGGAAAGTACCTCGTCAGCGGCCTGTCGTTGCGCGAGCCCAGCACGACCTCGTCGCCGTCGCGGAACACCACGCAACGGAAGCCGTCCCACTTCGGCTCGTACAGCAGCCCCGGCGTGCGAGGCAGTTCGTGCACGGCCTTGGCCAGCATCGGCTTGACGGGTGGCATCACGGGCAGTTCCACGAGGCCGATCCTAGGCCGCGTCACCGACAAAAGCGCGGCATCACAGTTCGGCCAGGAGGAGCCCGCTCCGCGGTTTGGGCGTGAAATAGGTGGCCTTCCTCGGCATCCGCGATCCGGCCGCGTGCACGGCGAGCACCTCCGCGTACGGGACCGGGGCCAGCAGGAATACCGCGTCGGCGTCTTCGGGCACCGGCGCTCCCGGCAGCAGAGGGCGCACGTTCGGACCTTCCGGATCGACGCCGAGCACGCCGCGGATCAGCTCCTGCTCCACCACGGCGTGGTCACCGCCCGCCTTGCCGAGCGTCACCCGGAACGCCGACTCGCCCGTCAGCACGGTCACCTCGCCCGGCTCGGCGGGCGGCCCCGGCGGGCCGGGGTGGACGTCGAACCCCGCCTCCGTCCATCGCCGGACCAGAGTGGCCGGGTCGAGACCGGTCCCGGCGAGCACCCGGTGGATGGGCCCGATCCGCAGCCCGGGCCCGCCGGTGACCAGCGCGAGCAACGCCCCGCGCCCCGAAGCCGCGGCGGCCGCGACCCGGTGATTGCCATCCGCGACCAGGAGATCCAGCTCGTCCAGCGCCGCCAGCAGTGCGTCCTGGGCCTGCCCGGGACCGGCGAGCCACAGTTCGTGCTTTCGCCCCGATCCGTCCACTGTGGACAGGCTCGGCACGTGTCCCCGGCAGCACCGCTCGATCAGCGCGGTCAGCTCCCGGCCGCCGGTCGCGGGGACCAGCATCGCGGCACTCGTCGCGACACCGAGCCCGGCGAGCATCGCGGCCCGCTCCGCGACGACGTCCGGGTAGACGTCCTCGGTGTGCCGAACCCTGGTCACCCCACCCTCCCGGACCGCGGCCGGATCGACCAGGCACAGCACGCCCAGCGCGATCCCGTCCGGGCCGTCGATGCGGTATGGCGCGACGACGTCGGCGACCGGGCGATAGTGCCGCTCCCGGATCCGCTCGAAAGTCGCCCTGGCCTGCGGCAGCGCGGCCTCGATCGAGAGGCCGCCCGCCAGCGCGGCCGGGGTCCTCGCCGGATGCTGGACCGCCAGCAGGCTGTCGCCGTGCGCCCCGGCGAGCGCGGCCTCCACCCGGCCCGGGTCGGCGAACTCGTCGACGTCGGGCCCCGGGACGCTGTCGCGGACGGCCCAGCCGCGGCCGATCGGGCGGATCCAGGTGCTCATCCGACTTATTTTGCGGGATGACTCACGGAAAAAATCGGTCCCATGACCGGGTGTCTCCATGGAATGCTTACCCATGCGAAATAGTTGACGTCGTTCATGAGCCCGAGGAGACCGCCACAGATGACGACCCCGGCCCCGGTCACCGCGAAGGAAGGGGTCGGCTTCCGGTCCGAACGCGGCCCCGTCCTGATCGCCGTGATGCTGTGTTCCGGCTTGATCGCGCTGGACTCGACCATCATCGCCACGGCGGTGCCCTCGGTGGTCGCCGATCTGGGCGGGTTCTCGCAGTTCCCGTGGCTGTTCTCGATCTACCTGCTGACCCAGGCGGTCACCGTCCCGCTGTACGGCAAGTTCGCCGACGTCCTCGGCAGGCGGCCGGTGATGTTCTTCGGGATCGCGGCATTCCTGGTGGGCTCGGTGCTCTGCGGCGCGGCCTGGAGCATGCCGGTGCTGATCGCGGCCCGCGCGGTGCAGGGCATCGGCGCGGGCGCCATCCAGCCGATCGCGCTGACCATGGTCGGCGACATGTACACGGTCGAGGAACGCGCCAGGGTGCAGGGCTATCTCGCCAGCGTGTGGGCCATTTCCTCGGTGGTCGGGCCGACGCTGGGCGGCGTGTTCGCCGAGTACCTCGACTGGCGCTGGATCTTCTTCATCAACCTGCCGCTCGGCGCGCTGGCGGCGTGGATGTTGTTCCGGAACTTCCGCGAACGCGTCGAACGCCGCTCGCACCGCATCGACTACCTCGGCGCCACGCTGCTCACCCTCGGCTGCTCGCTGCTGATCCTCGGCCTCCTGGAGGGCGGGGTCGCCTGGGGCTGGGCGTCCGCGCCGAGCCTGGCGATCTTCGGCGGCGCGGTGGTGCTGCTGGCGGCATTCGTGCTCGTGGAACGCAAGGCCGACGAGCCGGTGCTGCCGCTGTGGATCTTCACCAAACGGACCCTGATCGGCGGGAACCTGATCGCCGTCGTCGTCGGCATGCTGCTGATGGGGCTCACCTCGTATCTGCCGACCTTCTCCCAAGGCGTGCTCGGCACCGGCGCGCTCGTCGCCGGATTCGCGCTGGCGGCGCTGACCGTCGGCTGGCCGATCTCGGCGTCACTGGCGGGCCGGGTCTACATGCGGATCGGATTCCGGGACACCGCGCTGATCGGCAGCGGGATCGTCATCGCGGGCGCGGCGCTCACCGTGTTCCTGACGGCGGGGTCGTCGATCTGGCTGGCGGCCGCGGCGGCGTTCGTCCTCGGGCTGGGGCTGGGCCTGGCGTCGAGCCCCACGCTGATCGCCGTGCAGTCCACGATCGGCTGGGAACGGCGCGGCGTCGTCACCGCGACCAACATGTTCAGTCGCTCGCTGGGCAGCGCCGTGGGCGTGGCGATCTTCGGCGCGATCGCGAACGCCACCCTGGCGAGCCGCTTCGCCACTCCACCCGCCGGAGTCACCGGCCTGCCGTCCGGGGTCGACGCGACCAGTGTCGTCCTGGAGGGCCACGGCCCGGACACCCCGACGACGACGTTCGTGCGCGGCGCCCTCGCGGACGCCACGCACCACGTCTTCCTGGCGATGCTGGTGGTCGCCGTGCTCAGCGTCGGCGCGCTGCTGCTGATGCCGCGGCGGACCGAAGAGCTGAAGTTCGACTAGCGCCTCAGTTCTGCAGCGGCACGGCGTGCTCGACGAAGTTCTCGACGAACCGCTCGATCGGCTCCGGCCCGGCCGGGTACAGCACGAATTTGCTCAGCCCGGCGTCGACGTACTCGGCGATCAGGTCGCGGGCGGCGCTCCAGCTGCCCGCGATCAGCCGGGACGGGTCCGCGTCGGATCTGGCCGCGATCGAAGCCGCGAGCGCGTCCGGGATCCCGTCCTCCGCGACGATGAGGCTGATCCCGAAATGGTCCGCCTCGATTTCCCGGCCGGCCTCGGCCGCGGCCTCCTGGATCGCCTCTCGGCCGGCCCGCGCCTCCTCTGGCGTGAGGAAACTGGCCAGCCAGCCGTCCGCGAGCCTGCCGACCCGCCGCAGCGCGCCCGGCGCCTTCCCGCCGAGCCAGAGGTCGAGCCGCTTGACCGGTCGCATGCCGAGACCGGCGCCCTCGACGCGGAAGAACTCGCCGTGGAAAGTCACCTCTTCCTGCTCCAGCAAGGCCCTGATCAGCCGTAACGACTCGTCGAACACCGCGGCGCGGCGGCCCTGCGGCACCGGGAACAACGGCAGTTCCGCGTCGCGCGCGGGCTTCAGCCCGAAGACCGGCAGGACTCGTTTCGGCGCGAGCGCGGCGAGAGAGGCGAGTTGTTTGGCGACCAGGACCGGGTCACGGCCGGGCAGCACCATCACCCCGGTGCCGACCTTCAGTTTCGTGGTGCGGGCGAGCGCGTGCGTCAGCCCGACGACCGGGTCGATCCTCGGCGAATACACCGCTTCAGGCAGCCAGAGCGAGTCGACGCCCGCCCGCTCCAGCAGGTCGACCGCGGCGCCGAACTCCTCCGGTGCCGTTCCGGTCCCCAGCCCGGCACCGATCCTGATCTTCAGGTCCTCCGCCACACTTGCTCCCTTCCCGTGTCCCACCGTGAACAACCCCGCACAAGCATGGACTCATTCCACGGATCCCCCGTAGATTCCACTGTCGTGCGGGCCGTTCCCGCGCGGATTGGGGGATTTTCGATGGCAGGACAGGCTTCGAGCAGCTGGACGCGCTGCTTCCACCGGGCGCCGTCGGCCGGGATGCGGCTCCTCGCCTTCCCGCACGCGGGCGGATCGGCGAGCGCGTACCGCGCGTTTTCGGCGGCCCTCTCGCCCACGATCGAGGTGCACACCGCCCAGTACCCGGGACGGCAGGACCGGATGGGTGAACCGGTCATCGACGACGTCCACGTCCTGGCCGAGCATCTGGTGGACGTCGCCGCCGCGCTCCCGCAACCGTTCGCCCTTTTCGGGCACAGCATGGGTGCGATCGTCGGCTTCGAGGTCGCCCGGCGGCTCGAAGCACGCGGGATCTTCCCGGCGGCGCTGTTCGTCTCGGCCCGCCGTGGCCCGGATATCCAGAAGGAGAAGTCGCACCACCTCGCCGACGACGACACCTTTCTCGGCGAAGTCAGCCGCCTTGGCGGCACGGACCCCACGATCTTCGCCGACCCGGACATCCGCGCGCTCGCGTTGCCCGCGCTGCGCGGCGACTACAAGGCCGTCGAGACCTATCGCTACCGGCCCGGCCCCGACGTTAGCTGCCCGGTCGTGGCGCTCGCCGGGAACGCGGACCCGGTCCTGCATCTGCCGGACGTCGAAAACTGGCGCGAGCACACCACGGGCTCGTTCGAAATGGAGGTGTTCGAGGGCGGTCACTTCTTCCTCGAAGACAACCTCGACGCCGTCGTCGCGCGCATTCTCGGCAAGCTGACCGTCAGTCCCTGAGACCTTCCCTGCTCGCCCACGACCTCGGTCCGGTCGCCCCGCCTGGGTGATCAGGCCCAGGCGGCAAGTTCCTTGGCGAGCGCGGACGGCCCGCCGGCGGTGCGCAACGTCGGCGCGCCGGGCCAGCAATCCTGATGGTCGCCGGTGCGGAGGGTTTCAGCGAACCTGGCGACCAGCCTCGGCTGCGACGCCACCGTCCGGCCGCCGAGGTAGGCGACGACCACGTGGTGATCGTCGCCCGAATGCGTCGCCACGGCGGCCGACCAGCCGTGCTCCTCGTGCCACATCAGGTCCACGTCGCGCTCGGGGAAGCCGGGAAGACGCCAGTTCAGCCGCATCCGGGCGGTGACCGGACCGGCGAGGTCGACCGTGCACGCGTCCTGCCGTATCCCCAGTGCCGCGGCCACGTCCTCCAGGTAGGCGTTCAGCCTGGTCTTGAGCTCCAGACCTGCTTCCGTGGGCGCGGGGGTCGAGGTGGTCACGGTCCCTCATCTTCCTGTCACTTTGAGTTGGCGTGACGGGAATTACCCACCCCGGAGCGGCTTCACACCCTCATTTCGTCACACCCCGGTTTCGGTTCGCTCAAGCCGTGGCTTCGATGACGCGGGTCAGTGCCTTGTGGAGCGCCTCCAGCTCGGAGACCTCCATCCCGAGCTTTTCCACGACGCGGTACGGGATCTTTTCCGCCTCCGCGCGCAACGCGCGACCGGATTCCGTCAGCTCGACCGTCAGTAGGCGCTCATCCTCGGAACTGCGCCTGCGCGTGACGTATCCGATCGTCTCCAGGCGCTTGAGCAGCGGTGACAACGTCGCCGGCTCGGCACGCAGAGCGACACTCAGCTCCTTGACGGCCTGTGGGCCCCGCTCCCACAGCGCCAGCATGACCAGGTACTGCGGATGGGTGAGCCCATGGGGTTCCAGCAGCGGACGATAGATGGCGATGACGCTGCGCGACGCGACCGACAGCGCGAAACACACCTGACGCTCCAGCGCGAGCGGATCCTCGCCCAGATCGATCGACTTCATCTCCGGCCCCTCCGAGTTCATGCCGCCGATCCTAGCCGTCACGCTAATGTTTAGCATACTAATCATTAGTGTACTGTGAGAGCATCGACGGAAGGAGTCGCCCGATGCCCCGCAAGCGCCCGGACGTGTTCCGCTGGCTGTGGTACTCACTCGGCGGCAGGCTGCCCGAGCGCTACCACGCGTGGATCCTCCACGACGCGACCACGGGAAGCTGGCGCTGGCGGCACGTCGCCCGCAGCACGGTGATGATCGCCCCGCTCTGCGCCGTGTGGCTGCTCCTGCCCGGCCCGCTCACCCTGCGGCTGGCGATCGTGCTGATGGCCGCCCTCGTCGCGTACTTCTACTCGATGGCCTACATGGAGGAGAGCATCGAGCACCGGCTCGCCAAGAACGGCTTCCCGCCGGGCACCGGACGCCGGACGCGCGCGGAGGCCGTCGCGGTCGCGGAAGCCGAGGTGACCGAGCGGTATCTCGCGCGGTACCGGAACCGGCCCTGATCCTTTCGTCAGCGTGCCCGTCTCCGCGGCCGGCCCGGTGTCGCGAAAGCCACTTTCGGGACGTCTGATGTCCCGAAAGTGGCTTTCGCGACACAGACGCGCGCAACGCCCCGGGCACGGCGCCCCACAGAAAGCCGCCCGCGACCAGGACGGATGAGCCGTCGCGGCTAGAGTGCGCGGTGATGAGACGCAAGCTCCGCCCGCCGCTCCCGCCCCGTCACGGGCTCGATCCCGCGAGGCTCAAGATGCCCGCCGAGGGGCCGTGGACGACGTTGCGGGAGCACCTCGTCGAGCGGCTCCCCCGGGTCGCGCCCGAGCGGATCGAGGAGATGCTCCGGGAGGAGCGCATCGTCGGGCTCGACGGGCCGCTCGGCGTCGATTCCCCGTTCGTGCCGGATTCGTTCATCTGGTTCCATCGCGACCTGCCCGACGAGGTCGACGTGCCGTTCGAGGTCTCCGTCGTGCACCGCGACGAGCATTTCCTGATCGCCGACAAACCGCATTTCCTCGCGACGATCCCGCGCGGGCGGCACATCCTGCAGACCGCGCTGGTCCGTCTGCGCCGCGAGTTCGACCTTCCGCGGCTCAGTCCCGCGCACCGGCTCGACCGGGTCACCGCCGGGCTCATCCTGTTCGTGATCACCCCCGAAGTCCGCGGCAAGTACCAGACGATGTTCCGGGATCGCCTGGTGCACAAGGAATACGAGGCGATCGCCCGGTACGACCCGGAGGTCGTGCTGCCCCGTGAGATCAGCAGCCGCATCGTCAAGGAACGCGGGGTCATCGCCGCGCAGGAGGTCGACGGGCCGCCCAACGCCGAAACCCGCGTCGAGCTCATCGAGCACCGCGACGGCCTCGGCCGCTACCGCCTGATCCCCGCGACCGGCCGCACCCATCAGCTCAGGTTGCACATGAGCGGTCTCGGGTTGCCGATCCTCGGCGACGACTTCTACCCGGAACTGACCGAGACCCCGCTCGACGACTTCACCGAACCCTTGCAGTTGCTGGCGAAAGTCCTCGAGTTCACCGATCCGGTCACCGGGGAACACCGCCGGTTCGAGAGCAGGCAGACGCTCCAGGCGTGGACGGACCTCGACGCGTGGCGCCGCGGGCCCTTGCCGTGAAGGCCTCTTTGCCTACCCTGAAGGTAGTGAAGGAGGCCTTCACGGACTCGGGGCTCACTTGCGCCAGAACCTGATCCCGCTCCAGGTCACCTTGACCGGCCCGGCGCCGCTCGCCGTCCGATAGGCGCCTAACTTGTCGTAGTAGCTCCCGCCGCTGCTGCTCACGGTCTGCTTCAGCGAACCGTTGAGGTACACCTTGTGGGTACTCCCGACCTGGTGCACGGTGTTGACTCGCACGGACGTGCCGACGGTCGCCCCGCTCCCCAGGGTGTCCCCGCCGTGGACGGCGTAGAGCCGCCCGCCGCGTTCGACCGCGAGCATGAAGTACGGCCCGGCGGTCGGCGCGTCGCGGAAGGTCTGCTTCAGGCTGATCCGGGTGCCCGCCATGCTGGTGATCCGGAACGATCCCTCGAACTGCCGGGTCCCGCCGGTGTAGGTCACGTAGCGCCGTTCCGCGCGCTGATCCCCGCTTCCGGTGGAACAGGTCAGCTCGAAGTTCAGCCCGTCGACGGTGCCGCAGCCGCGTTCCTGGACGTTGAACGAGGGGTTCTCCGCCGTCCACGGCCCGGTGCCGACCTGCGCTTTCGCCGGCATCGCCGACGCGATCAGGCCGAGCCCGGCCGCCACGACCACCCCGGCGGTCCGAAGTCTTCTCCGCATCCTGCCTCCTGCACACTCAGGGCGGCGGTGATGGTCCAGACCAGGACCAGGCTGCGACTGTACGAGCACGAACCGTCGGCGGACAAGACGTTGACGCCCCGGCGTCCCGCTGATTGGGTAACGACGGTGATCCTCTCCTCGACGGTCCTCGAAGGACTGGCGGCCGGGACGATCGACCTGGCCTTCCGGCGCTGGTCGAAACCGAACGTCCGGCCGGGCGACGTGATGCGTCTTGAGGCGGGGGTGATCGAAGTCGTCTCGGTCGAGAGCGTCGACCCCGCCACCATCACCGACGCGGACGCCCGCCGGTCCGGCGCGGAATCGGCCGACGCGGTGCGGGGCATCCTGCGCGGCCCCGCGGACGCCCCGGTGTACCGCATCGGCCTGCGACACCTCGGCCCCGATCCCCGGCGCGCGCTCAGCGCGGACGCCGAACTGTCCGAAAAGGACTTCGAGGAGATCTGCCACCGATTGTCCAAGATGGACAGGCGACGCCCGTGGACGCACGAGACCTTGCGCCTCATCGCCGAAAATCCCGGACGCCGCGCCCAGGAGCTCGCCGACCTCCTCCGCCGCGACAAGGATCCGGTGAAGGTCGACATCCGCAAGCTCAAGAACCTCGGCCTCACGCTCAGCCTCGAAGTCGGCTACCGGATCTCCCCGCGCGGCGCGGCCTACCTGCGTTTTACCGAGGATCCCGGTAAAACGCGCTGAGTTCCGGCGCGAGCCGTTCCGGCGGGACACTGTGGAACTCGCCGTCCAGCCCGACCTGCCGCGCCCCCGGGACCACCTTCGCGGCGACGAGAGCGGCGGCCTTCAGCCAGTCCGTACTGCCGTTGCTGTTCACCACCAGGACGGGCGCCGCGATCGATGCCAGCTCATCAGGCACCTTCGAGTCCTTCATCACGAAGGCGTCGTAAACGAGTGTGGGCGCGAACGACCGCAGTTCGGCCCACATCGGCGACGCCTTCGCTTCGGCCACGGCTTCTTCCGGGGCACCGACCGCGGACATCATGAACAGGGCGACGGCGTCGTCCCACCGGTCCACCGCGACCAGCTCGCGCATCTCGTCGGCGTACCCCTCGGGAACTTCTTCCGTTTCGCCGCGATAAGGCGGCTCGAAGACCGACAGCCGCGCCATCGGCACGCCCGCCGCGGCGGCGAGGAGGGCGAGCGCGCCGCCGGAGGAGATGCCGTGCACGATCACCGGCTCACCGAGCGCGGTGACGACCGCGGCGAGGTCCTCGATCTCGCGCTCGACCGCGTACGGCGCGGTGTCCCCGCTGTCGCCCCGGCCCCGCCGGTCGTAGGTCACCACGGAGAACTCGGCCGCCAGCTCCGCGACCAGCGGTTCGTCACCGTGCCGGTCGTTGCCCGCACCCGCGACGACGACCACGACCGGCCCCGCGCCACGGCGTTCGAACGCGATCGGCGTCCCGTCCGCGGACTTCGCTGTGTTGATCATGTCCCCATCGTGCCACTCGAACACCCGTTCGACAACTGAGCGGAACCGGGGTAGGTTCGGTTGCCATGACCCCCGCGCTTCAAGCCTCGCTGTTCGACGAGTGCGCCGCGCTCGGGCTGGGCTCGCTCGACGGGCTCCGGCGCACCGAGCTGACCCGTGGTGCCTGGATAGACGTGCTTCCCGGCTGGCTCTCCGGCGCGGACGAGCTGTTCACCCGGCTCGCCGAAGACGTGCCATGGCACGCCGAAAGGCGGCAGATGTACGACCGCGTCGTCGCCGTCCCCCGGCTGTTGAGCTATTACCGCGAGGGCATGCCGCTCCCCCACCCGATCCTCACGGAGGCGAGGGAGACGCTCTCGGCGCACTACGCGGAAGAGCTCGGCGAGCCGTTCGTGACCTCCGGCCTGTGCTTCTACCGGGACGGCCGCGACAGCGTCGCCTGGCACGGCGACGACACCGGACGGTCCCGCACCGAGGACACCATGGTGGCGATCGTCTCGGTCGGCGCCGCCCGCCAGCTGGCCCTGCGGCCGCGGGGCGGCGGCGAGACCGTCCGGCACGCCCTCGGCCACGGCGATCTGATCGTGATGGGCGGCAGCTGCCAGCGGACCTGGGAACACGCCGTCCCCAAGACCGCCAAACCGGTCGGGCCGAGGATCAGCATCCAGTTCCGCCCGAGAGGAGTCGCCTGACGATCAGTCCAGCAGCACGGGCAACGCGTCGACGCCGTAGACGATCGAGACCTTCCGGAAGCTCACCGCGTCCGGTTCGATCGCCAGCCGCATCTCGGGGAACCGGCGAATCAGCGCGGGATACGCGGTGCGCAGCTCCATCCTGGCCAGTTCGGCACCGATGCACCGGTGGATGCCCCAGCCGAAGGCGAGATGCGACGTCGGCTCGCGGGTCGCGTCGAACTTCTCCATGTCCTCACCGAGTTCGCCGTCACGGTTCGCGACGTTGAGCGAGACCAGCACGATGTCGCCCTTGGCGATCCGGACGCCCGCGATCTCCATGTCCTCCTTGGCGAAGCGCGGGAAGGCCATCTGCACGACGGTCAGGTACCGCAGCAGTTCCTCGACGAACTTGTGGACGGCGCCGTCGTCGCCGCGGACGGTCTCGAACAGTGAGCGGTCCTTGAGCAGCACGAGCGCGCCGAGCGCGAGCATGCTCGCCGTGGTCTCCAGCCCGCCGGTGAGCACGCCGTCGGCGAGGCCGGCGAGTTCGCGGTCGTCGATCTCGTCGCCGCGCTCCTTGATGAGCATGCCGAGCAGTCCGTCGCCCGGGTTCTCGCGCTGCTTCTTGACGATCTCGTCCAGATAGGACAGTGACTCGGTCATCGCTCCGAGTGACGCGCCCGCGCCGCCGAAGAGGTCGAACCGGGCGGTGCTCAGCCGCTGGAAGTCGTCGCGGTCCTCGTAGGGGACGCCCAGCAGCTCGCAGATCGTCAGCGAGGGGATCGGCAGCGCGAAGGCCTCCCAAAGGTCGACGGGACCGTCGGCCTTCGCCATCGCGTCGAGCTGGTCGGCGACGATCTCGTCGATCCGCGGCGCCAGGCGCGACAGCCGTCGCATGGTGAACTCCGGCGTGAGCAGGCGCCTCAGCCGGGTGTGCACCGGCGGATCGGCGAACCCGAGCCCGCCGGGGTTCTGGTCCTCGGTCACGCCCGCGTTGCCGACCAGGTTCGTGAAGTCGTTGCTGAACTCGCTCACCTTGCCGAGTACGGCCTTGGCCTCGTCGTAGCCGGTGACCAGCCAGCCGTTCATCCCGAACGGCAGGTCGAGCTTGCTGATCGGCTCCGTCGCGCGGATCCGGCCCAGCTCGGCCACCGGGTCGAGACCGTCGCGCTTGAGCGGCAGCAGCGCGTTGTCCGGGATGATCGACATCTTGGACAGGTCGAAACCGTTCTTCTGCTGACGCGCGAGGTAGCGGCGGCCGATCCATGCCAACACACGCGAGCGAATGCTCCCCATACCCCGCACCCTACTCCAGCCGCTGACTACCTGACCTGGCACAACAGGCCGCCTTCGGCCGGCAGGGCAGGAATTTCGACGGCTGTTCACCCGCCGTCCCACTCGATTAGTCACGTCCAGAAAGTCGCTTTTCCCTGGCGAGAGGTTCCCGGCGACCGGGAGACGTCGGTCACCGTCGGTCACGACGAACCGCGGGTAACGCCTGACATCGGACGCGCGTCGTGAGATTGTCGGACCTTGCTGGGAGGATTCGGACATGTCAGCCGCGCTCATCGGACGCGACCATCCCGCGGGGGTGCTCCGCGCGGAGATCTCCCGTGCCGCCGAAAGCCACGGCGGGCTGGTGCTGGTCACCGGCGAGGCCGGGATCGGCAAGACCACGCTCGTCACCGGCGCCGCCGAAGAGGCGAAGCGCCTCGGTGCCCTGGTGCTCAACGGGTCCTGCTGGGACTCGGCGAGCGCGCCGGGCTATTGGCCGTGGACACAGGTGGTCCGCGGGTTGCGGCGCGCGGTCGGGCAGGGCCGCTGGGCCGCGATGGCCGACAGCGAATTGGACGTCCTGCTCGGTGAGGCGCGCGGCGACGGCGCGGCCGACGGGTTCCGGCTGTACGACGCGGTGACGAGCGTGCTGGTGGCCGCCTCCCAGGATCAGCCGGTCGTGGTGGTGCTCGACGACCTGCACTGGGCCGACGCCGCGTCGCTCCGGTTGCTCGAGTTCGCCGCGCAGCACACCTGGTTCGAACGGTTGCTGCTGATCGGCACGTACCGGGACGTCGAGGTCGAGGCCACCGATCACCCGCTTCGCTCGCTCATGATGCCGCTGCTCGCGAAGGCCACTTCGGTCACTCTCACCGGCCTCGAACCGGACGAGGTCGGCGCGCTCATGACCAGGACGGCGGGCGCGGCACCCGACGACGAGCTGGTCGCCGAGGTCCACCGCCGCACCGGCGGCAATCCGTTCTTCGTCGAGCAGACGGCGCGGCTCTGGCACAGCGGCGGTTCCGCCGAGACCATCGCACCCGGCGTGGCCGACGCCCTGCAGCGACGGCTTTCCCTGCTCCCCCAGCCGGTCCTCGATCTGCTGACCACCGCGTCGGTACTCGGCAGGGAGTTCCACCGCCGGCTGCTCGCGGGCGTGGCGTCGGCACCCGTTCCCCAGGTGGACCGGCTGCTCGACCAGGCCGTCACGGCACGACTCGTGGTGGTGCAAGGTCAAGGGCGCTTCGCCTTCGCCCACGACCTCGTCCGCGAGACGCTGTACGCGAGCCTGTCCGAGTCGGACCGCCGGAAGCAGCACGCTGCCGTCGTCGCGGCCGTCCGCGAGACGCCGGCGTCCCGGGACAGCCTCTTCCCCGCGGACCTGGCCCGCCACGCGCTGCTCGCCGGTCGGGAAGTCGATCCGGACGAGGCCATCGACCTGTTGCTGGCCGCCGCGATCGACGCCACCGGCCGGATGGCGATCGAGGAGACGACCACGCACTACCGGCGGGCGCTGGAGATCGCCGAGGACCGGCGTCGGCAGGCGGTCATCGCCCTCGAACTGGGCGCGCATCTGACCCGCCATCACGAATCGGACGAGGGCAGACAGGTCCTCGACGAGGTCTCCGTGCTCGTCCGTGAACTCGACGACGACGATCTGCTCGCCCGCCTGGCGCTGACCCTCGTCCGCGCCGATCACAAGAGCGTCCGGGTCGACGAGACGGTCGAAGTGCTCACCGAAGCGCACGCGCGGCTTTGCGGACGCGAGCCAGGGCAGGAACTCACCGTCGAGGAGATGACTCAGGAGCTCTCGGCCCGCATCATGATGACCGCCCGCGCCGACCAGGACGATTCCGCGCTGCTGTTCGGTCTGTGGGCACGGCACGACGCGATCTGGGGCCCGGGCAGCGCCGCGGAGCGGGAACGGCTCACCGACGAACTGGTCGCCGTCGGCCGCCGCACGGCGAATCCGGAATTGGAGCACTACGCGGCGTCCTTCAAGTGGGTGGCTCAGCTCGAACAGGGCGATCCCCGGTATTTCGAGCAGTATCAGGAATTCCTCGCCTTGGCGGCCACCGGCAGGGCGCCGAGTTCGCAGCTGGCGTCCCGGATCGACCAGAGCATCATCGCCACCCTGCAGGGCCGGTTCGGCGAAGCCGAGGCGTATATCCACCAGGTGATCTCGTGCCACGCCGGCGACGACCATCCCCATTTCGCCGACCTGCACCAGCTGCAGCGGTGGATCCGGTGGTGCCTGGAGGGGCGGTTCGACGAGCTCGCCGGGCTGCACCGCGAGATCTCGCGCAGCGGATACGTCTACGGCCGGATGCTGGAGGCGATCACCGCGGCCCAGCGTGAGGACGTCGGGGAGGCCATCCGGCTCACCGCTCTCGCGGCGGATGTGAAGCCGTATCCTCGCGATCTGGAAGCGTTGTGGTTGCGCTGCCAGGCGCAGACGGCGGCCGTCTCGCGCGACCCCGAACGCTGTGAAGCGGCCCGTGCGCCGCTCGCGCCCTACAGCGGGGAGTGGCTGGTTTCCCTGTACGGCTGCGAGATCTCCGGCCCGGTCGACCTCTGGCTCGGCAGGCTCGACCTGGCGCAGGAACGCTGGAACGACGCGGTGGACCGGCTGCGCGGCGCCATGCTCTCCGCGGATCGGCTCCGGGCGACGGTCTGGGCGACCGAGGCCAAGTCCTGGCTGGTGAAGGCGCTACTCGGCCGGAACCTCGAAGGCGACGCGGCGGCCGCGGCGGCACTCCTGTCCGAAGTGACCGAAGAAGCCACCGCGCTCGGCATGCGGCCGGTCGTGGCCAGGATGACGAAAGCTCGGGAGGAGACGCGGGCCCAGGCGGCGCCGAGGGCGGAGTTCCGTCGCGACGATGCCGTGTGGACCTTGCACTTCGACGGTGTCACCACCCGCCTTCCGGACTCGAAAGGCTTACGGGACCTGCATTTCCTGCTCGGCAGGCCGGGTTCGGAGGTGCCGGCCGTGCGGCTGCTCGATCCCGAAGGCGGCGAGGTGGTCGTCGCCGCGAAGAGCCTCGGCGGAGACGCCGTCCTCGACGACGAGGCGAAGGCCCGGTACCGCGCGCGGCTCGACGAACTGGACGAACTGATCGACGCCGCGACCGGGATGGGCCAGGACGCGCGCGCCGCGGCGCTGGACCGTGAACGAGACGCGCTGCTCGCCGAACTGCGGTCCGCGGCCGGGCTCGGCGGCCGCACCCGGCGGCTCGGTGACGAGGCGGAACGCGCCCGCAAGACGGTGACCGCGCGGATCCGGGACACCCTGCGCAAACTCGACGAGCAGCATCCGGCGCTGGCCGCGCACCTGCGCGCGGCCGTCACCACCGGTTCCTCGTGCCGCTACGCGCCCGAAAACAAGGTCCCCTGGCGGCTGTGAGCCGCCGCTCTCCGGTACGAACTGGACGACACGCGTGACTGAACGGACGACACGCGTGATGGGACGGACGACACGCGGCGGAACCCGGCCACGAGCGTGTCGTCCGTCCGATCACGAGTGTCGTCCGCCTGATCACGCGTGCCGTCCATCCGGTCACGCGAACCCGCAAGCGGGCCGTGGGTGTTCCGGGTCGCCGGAACACCCACGACCCCCAGGTCACTTGCGGTTGTAGAGGCGCATCGTCAAGGTGCCGAAGACCGCGAGGATGACCGCGCCGGCGATCAGCACCCAGGTGATCTCGCCGCCGTCCCAGTCGCCTTCCATCATCGAGCGGACCGCCGCGACCACGTGGGTCACCGGGTTGACTTCGACGAAGGCCTGCAGCCAGCCCGGCATCGTCTCCGGATCGACGTAGATGTTGCTGAGGAAGGTCAGCGGGAACAGCACCATCATGCTGACCCCCATCACCGACTTCTCGCTGCGCAGCAGCAGGCCGAACATCGTCCAGATCCACGAGAACGCGAACGAGAACGCCAGCAGCAGGAGGATCGCGGCGGCCACGCCACCGAATCCGCCGCCGGGGCGGAAGCCCATGATCAAGCCGACGCCGAGGATCACCAGCGACGCGATGAGATACCGCAGCATGTCACCGAGCAGATAGCCGACCATCGCCGACGGCCGCCAGATCGGCAGCGTGCGGAACCGGTCGAACACCCCCTTCTCGATGTCGGTGTTCACCGAGATCCCGGTGTACATGGTGATCATCAGGATGCTGCTCGCCATGATGCCCGGCAGCAGGAACTGCAGGTACTGCGTCGGCGAACCGGACAGCGCGCCGCCGAACAGGTAGGTGAACATCAGCGTCATCATGATCGGGAACGCCGTGACGTCGAACAGCTGCTCGGGCACGTGCTTGATCTTCAGCATCGCGCGCCACCCGAAGGTGACCGATGTCGAAAGCGCGCTGGGGCGCTGAGGACGGTTCTTCGCGATCAGGACGGCGGCGAGATCCTCCGCCTTCGGTGCCGCGAGAACGGGTTCGTTGTCTTTGACTGCCGTGGTGCTCAAGCTGATCTCTCCTCTGTACCTCGCGCGTCCGCGATCGAGTCGCCAAGGCGCACGTGTGAATCGACTCTTCTGGCCGGGAGTGGCGGACTCGACTCCGCGGTCAAGCCGCGCTCTCCTCAGGTGCGGCGGTGCGGTCGGTCAGGGCCAGGAAGACCTCGTCGAGGCTCGGCTGGCCGAGGGAGAAGGTGTCGACGACGATCCCGGCGCGCGCGAGTTCGCTCAGCGCGCGTGCGGCATGCTCGGCGGCGCCCTGCTCGGTGCTTTCCCCCGAAAGCCGCGCGGTGAGCGCGACGGGGTCCGGCTCCAGCAGCACCTGTGCCTCCAGGGTGCGGACGAGCAGCGCTTCGGCATCGGCACGCTGGTCGGCCTCACGCAGCCGGACGTGGACCGCGCCGGCCCCGACCGACGCCTTCAGCTGCCCCTTGGTGCCTTCGGCGATCACCTTGCCGTGGTCGATGACCGCGATCCGTGAAGCCAGCTGGTCGGCCTCGTCGAGGTACTGCGTGGTGAGCAGGACAGTGGTGCCGTGCTTGACGATCGCGCGCACGATGTCCCAGACCTGATTGCGGCTGCGGGGATCGAGCCCGGTCGTCGGCTCGTCGAGGAAGAGCACGTCCGGGGTGTTGAGGATGCTCGCGGCGATGTCGATCCGCCGCCGCATCCCGCCGGAGTAGTTCTTCACCTGCCTGCCCGCGGCCTCGGTGAGGCCGAACGCCGCCAGCAGTTCCTCCGCCCTCGCGCGGGCAGCCGGTTTGCGGTGCCCGGTCAGCCTGCCGATCAGCACCAGGTTCTCGGTGCCGGTCAGGTCTTCGTCGACCGAGGCGTACTGCCCGGTCAGGCTCACCATGGACCGGACCGCGTCGGCCTCGCGGACGACGTCCTTGCCGAAGATGCGCGCTTCTCCGCCGCTGGGGCGGAGCAGGGTCGCGAGCATCTTCACCGCGGTGGTCTTGCCGGCGCCGTTCGGCCCGAGCACGCCGTACACGGTGCCGGCGGGGACCTTCAGGTCGATCCCGTCGACCGCCCGGTTCTCCCCGAACACCTTGACCAGCCCCGAGGCTTCGATGGCCAGTTCACTCATTTTCGTTTCCTTTCAGAGCATTCAGCAGACGTAGGGGCGTGCGGCGCGTGCTTCGCGCAGCGCGAGGCCCCACCAGGCGAGCTCGTCGAGCAGGGTGGTCACGGCCTGTCCCTGCCCGTCGCTGTCGAGGGGGGTGCCGTCGCGGGCGAAGGTGCCGTCGAGGAGGTTGAAGGCCACGGTGTCGCGCATGGTCACCGTGTGCAGTTCGGTGAAGATCGTGCGCAACTGCTCCACGGCGTAGAGCCCTTGCGAGCGGTAGCCGTAGGAGACGAAACCGACCGGCTTCGCGCGCCACTCGTCGTAGGCGCAGTCGATCGCCTGCTTGAGCGACGCCGGGAAACTGCGGTTGTACTCGGGGGTGACGACGACGAACGCCTCGGCCTCGTCGACCAGCCTCGCGAACCGCTTCATGTCCGGCGTCGGATGCTCCGGCAGCCCCGCGGGCAGCGTGAAGTCGACCAGGTCGAGGACTTCGGTGACGAGGTCTTCCCGGTTCTCCGCACGGCCGGTGAACCACTTGCCGACGGTGTCCCCCACCCGCCCCTCGCGGGTGCTTCCGATGATCACCGCGACCCGCAGTGGACTGGTGTCCATGACCGACCTCCTCTCGCTTCACCCCTTGGGCGCGAGAAAGCCGCCGGACTTTCGCTAGATCGGATCTAGCGGGCGCCCGGCGGCTTCGGTCGGTGATCTCGCTAGGCGTCCAGCGCGATCGCGATCGCGCCCAGCAGGGACGCGTCCTGGTCGAATTTCGCCGAAACCAGTTCCGGCGGGAACGGCACGGCTTGGGCGAGCCGCTCGCGCAACGCGGGCAGCAGGATGTCGGCCGAGCGCACCAGTCCCCCGCCGACGGCGATGCGGTGCGGGTCGAGCGCGATGGCGAGGTTCGCGACGTGCATCGACAGCTCGTCGAGCGCCGCGCCGACCAGCTCCTTGGCCTGCGCGTTCTCCCTGGCGAGACCGAACAGTTCACCCGCGGTCACCGGGCGGCCGAGCAGCTCACTCGCCCGGCCGCCCAGCCCACGCCCACCGACGGCTTCCTCCAGTGGCGCCGCTCCACTGGCGAACCCGTCGGTGTCCTGCGGCGAGAGAAGGTTGTACCCGATCTCTCCCGCAGCGCCGTTGGCGCCGGCCAGCAGCCGTCCGCCGACCAGGACCGCCGCGGCGATCCCGGTCCCCAGTGAGAGGAACACCGCCGGATCGGCGTCCGCCAGCGCCCCCCACCGCCATTCCGCGAGTGCCGCCGCCTTGGCGTCGGTGCCCACTTCGATCGGCACACCCTCGAACTCGGCGGCGACGAGGTCGCGCAGCCGCAGTTCCTCCCAGCCCGGCACGTTGGGCGCGAGCAGGATGCGGTCCTCCAGCACGATGCCCGGGCTGACCACGCCGATGGCGACGAGCCGGTCCGCGGCGCCTTCGTCGGCGAGCAGTTTGCGCGCCGCGGCGAGCGCGCGGCTCACCACCTGTTCGGCGCCCGCCTGCGCGTCGGTGTCCAGCCGCCGGGTGACCAGCAGGCTCCCGGCCCGGTCGGCCAGCCCGATCGCGACCTTCGTGCCGCCGAAGTCGATCCCCAGGATCAGTTCTTCCCCCGTCACTTGACGTTCCCCTCTGCCGCCCCCGCGAACGATTCCTGAATTCCCTTGGGCCCGAACGGCCACACGTGCTCGGCCTTGGCATAGGCGAAGAACGCCCCCACGCCGAGCGCGATCCACCCCACCGAAAGCCCGATGGAGAGCCAGGTCGCGGAGAAGTAGATGTAGACCCAGCCGAGCAGCGCGATGACCGTCGGGATCGGATAGAGCCATTGGCGATACGGCCGGTGCAGCTCCGGGCGTCGCCGCCGCAGCACCACGATCGCCGCGACCTGCGCGAGCGACTGGATGAGCACCAGCACCGTCACCGCCGCGTTGATCACCGCCGTCAGCGTGAAGAGCGAGCCGATCGCGGCGATGACGCCCATCGTCAGCACACCGGCGGTCGGCAGGTTCAGTTTCGGGTGCAGCCTGGCGAACACCGGCAGGAACACCTTGTCGCGCGCGGCTTCGAACGGGACCCGCGAACCGCCGAGGAGACCGGCGAACACCGAACCGATCGCGGCGATCACGATGAACACGGTGATGACCTTGGCCGCGCCCGAACCCCACGCCTGCTCCAGCACGGTGGAGGCGACCGAAGTAGCGCTCTTCAGTTCCTCCAGCGGGATCGAGCCGAGCACCCCGAGCTGCAGCAGGAAGTACAGGCTCATGATGCCGAGGATCGAGAGGATGATCGACCGCGGCAGTGTCCGGCCGGGGTCACGCACCTCGCCGCCGAGGTAGGCGCTGGTGTTGTAGCCGAGGTAGTCGTAGATGGCGATGATCAGGCCGGCGCCGAGCCCGGCCCAGAACGCGCCGCCGTCGAACGAGAACGCGCCCGGCGTGAAGGCGAACGCTTGCGCGCCGTCGAAATGGGTGAAGGCCGCGACGATCACCGAGAGCGCGGCGAACAGCATGATCCCGAACAGGACGGTGGTCAGCTTCCCGATCTCGCCGATCTTGCGGAACAACGCCAGCACGATCAGCACGATGACGCCGAGGCCGATGATCTTGCCGAGCGCCGTCGTCCCGCCGTCGTCGGCGACCCCGGGGACCAGGTACCCGAGGTACTGGACGAGCCCGATGATGCCGGTGGACATGATCAGCGGGATGAACAGCACGGCGCTCCAGGCGAACAGGAACGGCATGAGCCTGCCGGTACGGGAGCCGAACGCCTCGCGCAGATAGACGTAGGTGCCGCCGGCGCCCGGGAGGGCGGCGCCGAGCTCGGCCCAGATCAGGCCGTCGGCCAGCGCGATGACCGCACCGATGAGCCAGCCGAACATGGCCTGCGGGCCGCCGAGCGTCACCACCATCGCGGGGATGGTGACGAACGGGCCGATGCCGCACATCTGGGTCATGTTGATGGCGGTCGCCTGGAGCGGCCCGATCTTCCGCTCGAGCCCCGGCCGCGGGGATGAACTCAAAACGCGCCTCCCTGTTAGTTAGTAAAGTTTCTTAACATAATTTCGGGCGTGTCGGAAGGCCGGTCCGCAAAGTTGTCGTCCTCCGGTCCACCCGGAATTGCCCGAAAGGGCGGATTCCCCGGGAATACGCCCGAACGGACCAAGCCGGGACGTATCAGGGGGCCGTCGTCCCGCGTCCTTATCCAGAAGGACGTCTTCCCCAGGGACGGTGAGGTCCATGAAACGGCTGTTCGGCACGGCGATGGCGATCGCCGCACTCGGGTTCGCGGCGGCCTGCGGCGGAACGTCCACACCCCGCGACACGTCTCCGTCCGAAGTGACGACGGAGACGGCCCCGACGGCGTCTTCCGACATCGGACCGACGGGCGGGCCGGACACCGAGGACTCCCGTCCGCCCGTCGTCCCCGGGAGCCCGATCAGGTACAACAGCGACCTGCTCGGCGCCGACCCCGACACGGCCAAGAGCGCGATCGAACAGGACCTGGAACGACTCTGCAAGAGTTCCCGGCGGTGCGGGGTTTCGGTCGTGATCGCGGGCGAAGGGGACTGCATCCGCAGCATCCGCCCGAACCCGGTCAACCCTGGCAGGACGATCACGATCCAGGCCAAGGCCTGCGCGACCGAGACCACGGAGGAAAGTTCGGCGCCGCCGAAGTCGGAAAGCGAGCAGCCGAGCGGAACCCCGAGCGGATGAGCACCCGGCGGCCGCTACGACGGGGCCTCCGCGCACCCACGCCTCCAGAGCCCGAACCCGCGGCGGGCCCGTCACGCGCACTCAAGCTGGTCGGCACGGCCCTGGCCAACACGACCCTGCTCACCGCGCTGCTCTACTACTTCGGGCTCGTCAACACGCAGACGTACTTCGGCTACTTCCGCGTGCACTACACCCTGCTCGGCCAGACGCCGGACGAGATCTTCGGGCGCGGCGTCGACGGGGTGCTCCTGCCCTTGACCGCCGTCGCGGGCGCCGCGCTGCTCTTCCTCGTCCTGACCAGGGTCCTGAAGATCCGTCTCGGCGAGGCTTCCTGGTCGCGGCTGCTGCGGATCTGCTCCCCCGTCGCCGGCGTCCTCGGTCTCGCGCTGCTGACCGCGACGACCGCGATCGCACTCGATCCGGAACCCTTTCGCGATCGTCCCGGTATTCCGGGCATCGGCTTCGCGATCGGAATCCTGATGGTGCTCTTCTCCTGGCGCCACTGGACCTCGCGCAGGACCGGAAGCACCCGGTCGAGCGTCGCGGAACTGGTGACCGGCTACGTCCTGGTGAGTGTCGGCCTCTTCTGGGCGGTCGGTGACTACTCGGGAGCCGTCGGCACGAGCCGTGCCTTCGAGGCCTCCGGGGTGATCTCGGCCAGACCGGCCGCGACGCTGTACAGCGCGGAAAGCCTCAACCTCACCGCGAACGGTGTCGCGCAGGTGAAGTGCGCGAACCCCGAATCGGCCTACAAGTACCGGTACACCGGGCTGAAGCTGCTGCTCCAGTCCAGCGGCCAGTACGTCTTCCTGCCGGCGAACTGGCGCGCCTCGACCGGCGTCGCGTTCGTGATCCCCAAGACCGACAAGCTGCGCCTGGAATTCGGGCCGCCCCGATCGGTCCCGCCGCCGGGCTGCTGACGCGTGTCAGAGCAGATGGCGCTCCAGCCAC
Organism: Amycolatopsis sp. TNS106; assembly: GCF_019330265.1. Lineage (NCBI taxonomy): Bacteria > Bacillati > Actinomycetota > Actinomycetes > Pseudonocardiales > Pseudonocardiaceae > Amycolatopsis > Amycolatopsis sp. TNS106. The sequence goes on from NZ_CP024972.1 coordinate 3,231,509, forward strand.
TCGGTGACCGCTTCGTCGGCCAGCTTCGCGATCGGCAACTGCGGCGCGGGATCGATGCCCGGGTCTTCGGCGAGCGGATGGGCGAGACCGGGGAGCCGACGCAACCGGATGTCCTCGGGCACGGAGTAGCGGGCACGCAACGCGTCGACGAGTTCGTCGGCGTCCGCGCGAAACGTGGGGAAATCCTCCTCGCCGCTGACGACCAGCAGCGGAACCTGCGTTTCCCTGGCCGAGATTTCACCCGATCGTGCGACGAAGTCGAGGTGATCCGCCGCCTGGTTCGCTTCGTCCGTCCACCGATAGGGCTGTTCCAGCATGGTTTCCACCACGCCGACCAGTGACCGCGCCCGGACGGCGGGGTTGACCAGCGCGGCGGCCCGCACCGGGATCTCCCTGGTGGCCAGGATCGTCAGCGCCACGGCACCGCCGAGGGAACCGCCGACGACGGCCATCCGCGTGGTGTCGAAACCGAAGCGTTCCCGCAGTTCAGCCAGTGCGGCGGGGAATTCCAGCGCCGCCTGCCGGACGAACGGCTCGGCATAGGCGAGCACCGAGTCCCGGACGGCCCGTTCGACCACCGCGTCCATGCTGCCGTCGACCATTCTCGCGCCGCACAACGGCATTCCGAGATACACCCGCCACGCGGGCACCCCGTCCAGCGGCAGCGCGGCCGCGAACGCCGCGTCGGTGCGGGGCGCGTCGATCATATGCCAGGCGACGACCACCGGCGCGGGGCCGCTGACCTCGGCCGATGGCGGCAAGACGGTGAACGGTACCCCCGCCGCCGTGCCCGTGACCGGTTCTCCCACCACTGTCCTTCCTCGCGTGCTCTCGATCTCCACGATATCCAGGACGCGGCGGAGGCGGACCTCGTTCCGCCACAAGCGAAACAGTATGCCCGCGGAGTCACCCCGACGCGCCGCGGAGGTGGTTGCGGGCGAGCGGCGGCGGCCGAATAGTGTTGCGGCCCGGCCCTTTGGAGGTGAACCGCCCGTGCCCGATGTCGACTACTACGAGGTGCTCGGTGTGGGCAAGGCCGCCTCGGTCAACGAGATCAAGACCGCGTACCGGCGGCTGGCGAAGTCGCATCACCCGGACACCGGCGGGTCCGCGCTCACCTTCCAGCTGGTCCGCGAGGCCTACGACACGCTCAGCGATCCGATGCGGCGCGCCGGCTACGACGCGGGCGGCCGTTCGGTGCGGGCCCCGATCCGGCCGCGCCCGCGGCGCCGCTTCGGCGAAGAACCGGGCTACGAGCCCGATCCGGTCGTGATCGACCCGGACGACCTCGAATGGTGGGAATTCGCCGCACAGGACGCGCGCGTGCGGCACGGGCGGCGGCGCGGCCCCGGGCACACCCCGGTGGTGGCGGCGGTCGGCGGGATGGTGCTGGTGCTGCTGCCGGTGCTGACCGGCGTCGGGTTCTCGGCCCCCACGCTGATCGTCTGGCTGATCCTGACCGCCGGGACCGCGCTGCTCGTGCAACGGCTCGCCCGCGGCTACCTGGCGGCTTCGCGCGCCAAGAGCCGGTTCGCCGCGGAATTCGGCGGGAAACGCGTGTTCGGCACCCCCGGCGTCGAGACCGACGAACTCGCCGAACGGCTCACCGCCGACCTGCTCGAGCGCTACCTGACCCGGCTGCCCGGCGCCCGGATCTTCCACGGCCTCTCGTGGCCGGATTCGGTGTTCGCCGACGTCGACCACGCCGTGCTGTGCGGAAAGCGGCTCGTGCTCATCGAATCGAAGCTGTGGCTGCCGGGGCACTACGAAACCGATGACGACGACCGTCTGCTGCGCAACGGCCGCGCCTTCCGCGGCGGCGGGAGCAGGCTGACCGAGAGCCTCGCCGAATACCGGCGGATCCTGCCGGGGGTCGCGTTGCGCGGGGCGATGATCGTGTATCCGAGCCGGACCGGTGAGATCACCACGGATCTCGAGGATCCCTCCCCCGCGCCGCCGATGACGCCGGAACAGTTCCTGCACGAGATCGGCGGCTGGCTGGCGGCGGAGCCGTCCACTGTGGACGCGGCGACGATGCGGGTGGTGCGGGACCGGGTCGCCGGCACCCTTTAGGGAGCGGCAGACCCGCATTTCGTCCTCTGGATGCGGTAGTTCGCGCTGCCAACTACCGCATCCAGAGGACGAAATGCATTCGGGGCGAAGCGCGTGAAGGCCCCCTTCCCTCGGCTGAGCCGAGGGAAGGGGGCCTTCACGCGCAAAGAACTACCGGCCCGAGCGCTCCTTCTTGGCCCGCGCGGAACGGGTGCAGACCTCACCGACGTCGACCGTCTGGCCGCGGTCGATGTAGACGTCCGCCAGCCCGACGAGCTTGCCCTTCGGCGACGTACAGGTCAGCTGGTACGCCTCCTTGGGGCCGTAGGTCGGCGGGATCGGCGACTGGAACGACACGCCGCCGGTCCAGTCGTCCACAGTGGACGGATTCGCCTGCGAGTAGTTGACCAGCACGGCCGTGTAGTCCCCGGCGGGCGGGTCGTACAGGATCGCGTGCTCTTCCGTGGTCGAACCGTTCGCCGACGACGACACCATGTTGCCCGCGGAGTCGAAGACGTACAGGTCCCAGTCCGTGTCCTGGCTGGCCCACTTGACGTCGACGCTGAACTTCCCGTTGTCGACCTTGGGGAGCCCGTCGACGTGGAACGTGAAGCTCTCCGAGGCCGGGTCGGTCGGGTAGTTCGTGTTGATCGCCGGGACCCCGGGCGGGTTGACCGCCTGGATCGCGGGCTGCGCCGGGCCCTGCGGCTCGCGGCCGTAGCGGCCCGCGACGTAGGGCCGGGTCGACGGGTTGATCGACCACGCGAACCGGCCGCCGGTGGAGGCCAGCGACGAGTTCAGGTTGTCGGTGACATAGATCGGCGGCTTCGTCGAACCGTCCGGCTGCACCACCGGCGAGGTCGGCGTCTGGAAGGTCTTGTGCAGCTTCAGCTGGTAGCCCTTCGGCGCCGTACCGATCAGCGTCGAGTGCGCCGCCGGGTCGGCGGTGTTGGCCAGCATGTCGATGAACGCGGCACGGTTGCCGCCCTTGCCCGCGCCCGCGGCGGGGGCGACACCGGTGTACTCGGCGACGACACCGTCGGCGAACGGCGGGTGGAACTCGTTCGGGCCGACCTCGAAGGTGAAGCCCCAGCCACCCGTGGCCCAGTACGACCAGTCTTCGGTCGAACCGGTCGTGTCGTAGAGCGCCCACGACGGCTGGCTGGTGTAGCCGTTGCGCGAGGCCATCTTGTCGCCGAGCGCCTTGTACGCGGGCTCGTCGAGCGGCGGGCGGACGGCGGCGACACCCGGGACACGCAGCACCAGGTTGGAGTAGGTGTGCAGCGTGATCAGGTTGGTCACCTGACGGTTGGACACGATGGAGCGGATGTTCTGCGTCTCGGGCTCGGAGAACGGGCCGGAACCGCGGAAGGTGTCACTGCGCCAGAGGGTCGACGCGCCGGCGCCGCCCCAGAAGCCCGCGTAGTTGCGGTTCGGGTCGGTGCCGCGTTCACGTCCGGCCGGGTTGGCCTTGCAGACGCCGGTCGCGAACTCCTTCGGCGAGTCGTTGACGTTGCAGTTCTTGCGCTTCATCTCGTAGTCGAACCGCGAGAAGTCACCTCTGGGCTCGGCCTCACGGGAGATTTCGAAGCCGTCGGGGTTGACGATCGGCACGATGATGTTGCGCGTCCGGCCGACCAGGCCGCGGATCTCGGCGTTGCCGCCGGTGTAGCCCTTGACCAGCTCGTGGGCCCATTCCATGGCATGCTCGCCCGCCGGCCACTCCCGGGCGTGGTGCACGCCCATGGTGAAGTTGACGGGTTTGCCGTCCGCGATGTTCTGGACGTCGCTCGCGACCTCGAGGCCGATGACGTCACGGCCTTCCCAGGTCGGCTGCGGCAGCGTGAACGCCGTGACGAGCTTGGGGTTCTTGCGGGCCAGTTCCTTGACCTCGAACTGGTAGTCGTAGAGGTGCCGGTAGCTCGTCCGCCCGGACGGCAACGTGGAGCCCGGTGCCTTCGCGGCGTACTCACGGTCGGTCTTGGCGTTCTGGATCGACTTCGCCGAAAGGTCGGCCTCGACCACCTTCGACTTGAAGCCGTTGTCCGCCAGCGTCTTGCGGTCCGCGTCGTTGGCGAGGACGACCTCGACGCCGGTGGCGTCGGCCTTCTCGGTGACGTCGAGGCCGAGCCGGAGCAGCTTGTCCTTGTCCTGCTTGCCCGGGGTCTCGACGCGGACCAGTTCGGCGCGCTGTGGCGCGTGCGCGGCACCGGTCGGTGTCCCCTGCGGCGTGAGGGCGAGGAAGTCGACGCCCAGCAGCGCGTCGCGCGTCTTCCCGTCGTACCGGCAGGTCTGCACGACCAGCTTCTGATCCTTCTTCACGAAGCCTTCGGCGAGTTCGTGGCTGCGCAACGCGGCGGACGCGGCGACCACGGCACCGGTGGCCTTGTCGAAGACCGCGAGGTCCCAGTCGCCTTCGCCACCGCCACGAGGCGCGATCCGGGCCTGGAGCAGACCGTCCACTGTGGACGTGAACTCACGCCGGTCGGTACCTGCCGTACCCGGCTTCTGCAACGCGGCGAAACAGGAACGCGGCACGGCCCGGTCGGCCCGGACCACGTTGTCCGCGGCCACCGCCGTCGTGGCCGACGGAAGTGCCACGAAGGTGCCGGCGAGCACCAGGGTCGCCGCCGTCCATCCCGCTCTTCGCCGGTTTGGTGAATACCCCACAGACTGACCTCCTTGGACAGTCCGGTGACCGGGTGAGGTCACCGGTAGCGAGACCCTAGACCCGGGACACCGTCAGGGGGACCCGCCACAAGTCGCCTGCACCCCTTTCGGCCCAACGATCTCACCGACCGTGCCGGAACGATCACTTGCCCGCGCGCCGCGACAGGACCTTTCTGTCGATTTCGACAGGAAAGCCTAAGAAAACCTTCAGGTTGGATGGTTACCTTTCACCCATGACGACGCCCCAGGTCACCGCCAGGTCCCCGCTGGCCCTGCTGGCCGCCGTGGCCTCGGTCGCCGGCGGAGCGCTGCTGATCCTGCTCCTGCAGGTCCTCCCCGCCACCAGTGAGATCAGCCCGGTCCGCCGCACCATCAGCGAATACGCGCTCAGCGAGAACAAGTGGATCTTCGACGTCGCGGTCCTGCTGGTCGCGTTCGGCTCGGCGATCGGCTTCGGCGCGCTGATCCGCCGCAAGCACCTTCCCGCGCTGTCCGCGGCGTCGGTCTTCTGCGGCCTCTGGACGGTGAGCCTGGTGGTGATCGTGGCGTTCCCCAAGAACAACTGGGCGATCGGGCCGAGCACCGGCGGGACGGTGCACCGGATCGCGAGCGTCGTGGCCTTCGTCTGCCTGCCGCTGGCCGTGTGGTTCGCGGCGAAGGCCGTCTTCCCCTCCTCTCCCGCGCGGCGCGCGGTGACGCGGGTGCTCGCGGTGGCGGCCCTGGCCTGGTTCGGCGTGATCCTCGGGGCGATCGTGGTCTCGATGAACGGCGGTGAGCCCTGGTGGCGGGCGATCCCGCTCGGGCTGGTCGAGCGGGCGATGGCGCTGACCGGGCTGCTCGCCCTGGCGTCGCTGCTCATCCCCGCGCGGGTGGTCACCGCACCGGTAACCGAGCAGGCCGAAGCACTGGAAACGACCTCGTGAAATTCCTTCGGGCGTCCTGTCCATTTGACGGTTTCCCGCTCGTAGTGGTGTCGTGCGGCAAGCAGGCCGCGCGCGAACCAGAACGGGAGTACCACCGTGAAGTACATGCTGCTGATCCAGGCCGCGAGCGGCGACGTCGAGCCCCAGTGCACCTTCGAGGACTGGATGGCCTACGACAAGCAGGTCAAGGACGCCGGGATCTGGTCCGCCGGCGAGTCGCTGGCCGATCTCGTCACCGCGACGACGGTGAAGGTCGATCGCGACGGGAAGCGGACGGTGACCGACGGGCCCTACGCCGAGACGCGCGAGGTGCTGGGCGGTTTCTACGTCATCGACGTGCCGGACCTGGACGCCGCGCTCGACTGGGCGGCCCGCTGCCCCGGCGCCCGTGACGGCTCGGTGGTGGTCCGCCCGGTCGCCGACTTCTCCGCCTGACCGTGGACGAGCGGAGCGCCGGACTGGCGTCGGTCGAGGCGGTGTTCCGCGAGGAACGGGGCAGGCTCCTCGCCGCGCTCGTGCGCCGCTTCGGCGACTTGGACCTGGCCGAAGAGGTCACGTCCGAGGCGATCGAAGCGGCGCTGGAGCGCTGGCCGGTGGAGGGCGTCCCGCCGCGGCCGGGCGCGTGGCTGATGACCACCGCGCGGCGCAAGGCCGTCGATCGGCTGCGCCGTGACCAGGCCTACGCCGCCAAGCTCGCGGTCCTGCAGGTGGAAGCCGATCGAGCCGGTCCCGCCCCAGCGGCGGACGCCGGTGACGGCCTGCCGGACGAGCGGCTGAGGCTGTTCTTCACTTGCGCCCACCCCGCCCTGCCCGTCGAGGACCGGGGTGCGCTGACGCTGCGGTTCCTCGCCGGGCTGACCACGCCGGAGGTGGCACGGGCCTATCTCGTCCCGGTGCCGACGATGGCGAAACGGATCGTGCGGGCGAAGAAGAAGATCAGCGAGGCCCGGATCCCGTTCCGGGTTCCCGGCGCCGCCGAACTACCGGAGCGGCTGCCGGGTGTGCTGCAGGCGGTGTACTCGATCTTCACCGAGGGGTACGCGGCCAGTTCGGGAGGGAGCCTGCAACGGGCCGACCTGGCCGAGGAGGCCATCCGGCTCGGCCGCATCCTGCGCGGGCTCATGCCCGCCGACCGGGAAGTGGCGGGGCTGCTCGCGCTGATGCTGCTCGTCCACGCCCGGCGGGACGCCCGGACCGGGCCGGACGGCGAACCGGTCCTCCTGGCGGACCAGGATCGGAGCCGGTGGAACCGGGAGCTGATCGAAGAAGGCGGTGGGCTGGTGGTCGCCTCGTTGACCGGCGGCCCGCCGGGTCCGTACGGGGTGCAGGCCGCGATCGCGGCCCTGCACGACGAAGCGGCCGACGTCGAAACCACCGACTGGCCGCAGATCGTGGCGCTCTACGACGTCCTGATGACGTTGGCTCCCTCCCCCGTCGTCGCGCTCAACCGCGCCGTGGCCGTCGCCCTGCGCGACGGCCCGGCCGCGGGGCTCGCGCTGCTCGACGAACTGAGCGGCGAACCGTTGCTGCGCGGCTACCCTCCTTTCGTGATCGCCCGGGCCGACCTGCTGCGACGGCTGGGCCGCACCGACGCGGCGGCCACGGCCTACCGCGAAGCCATCGCGCTCGCCCCCACAGAACCCGAACGCGCACACCTGCGGCGAAGGCTGGCCGCGCTCGAATCCCCAACGGAGACACGATGACCGCCGAACACCTCGCCCGCGCCTGGGACGAAGCCGCCGACGGATACGAGGCGTACTACGTCCCCCGGTTCGCGCCCTGGGTCTCCGCGGCGGTGCGCGCCCTCCCCACCGACCTGCCCGGCGGACCCGTCTTCGTCCCCTGCTGCGGGACCTTCCCGGAACTCGACGTGCTCCGCGCACATCTGCCGGGTCGCGAGCTCGTCGGCATCGATCTGTCCGCGGGCATGGCCGCGAGAGCAAGGCGGCGGGCCGCGGGCAATCCACTCGTGCGCGTCGTCGAAGGTGACGCCTCGGAACTCGAACCGGCCTCGGCCGCCGCGGTCGTCTCGGTCTTCGGTCTCCAGCAACTGCCCGAACCCGACACCGCGCTCCGGTCCTGGGCAGGCGCGCTACGCCCGGGCGGCGTGCTCTCGGTCGTCTACTGGCCGCACAGCACCGAACCGGGCGGGCCGTTCACGGTGCTCTCCGACGTGCTCCGGGAACGTGTCCCCGCGGGCGACCGCTCCTGGGAGGAACGGCTCGTACCCGCACTGGAGGGTGCCGTACTGGAACGGGACGAGCCGTTGTCGTTCCCGATGGTCCACCCCGACGCGGACACGTTCTTCACCGCGCACACCCGGTCGGGGCCGATGCGGCCGCTGGCGGACGCGCGCGGTGAAGACTTCATCGCCGCGCTGCGCGCGGAATTCCGACGAAGGGCGCCGGAAGGGGAATGGCGCCACCGTCCGTCTGCCCGGCATATCGTCGCGCGGGCGGCAGACCGGGCCTGACGTCATCCTCTTCCGCGTCCTTACGCAAGCGAGCGGTGCAGACCGAAAGGTGCACGACGTTGGCGCGTTTGTGATGGCGGTACACGTGGACATCGGAGGCGAAGCACGCCGCGGCCAGCAACGCCCGCCGCTGCTCGATGCGCTCGTAGCCGACACCCGCCGGGCAGAACACCGTGACCTCGACCTCGTCACCGCGTGGTTTGGTCCACAGGATCACCGGCAGTTTGCCGTCGAGGGTGCACACCCGGGCGCGGGCGAAGCCGGTCCGCAGCCGGTGCTGCACGACGACCGAGCGGAGCCGGTCACGGAGGAATCGCCGCGCCGAGCGCCAGTAGAACAGCCAGTTCGCGACACCGAACAGCACGACCGCGCCCCAGATCGGGCCGACCGCCTGGAAAAGGGAGATCACCGCGTACGGAAGCACGAGGAGCGCGCCGATCTCGTACCGCCAGTGATACAAGGCGGTGATCGGGTTGGGCCTTCTGACCACCGTGATCTCCCTGGCCAGCTCGGCGATCGCCTGGGGTTCCTGCCAACGGCTCATGACCTTCCTCCTGTCCGTCCGGCGGTTTGCTCGGCGGCCACGGCCGCCGCGGGAATGGAGCGGACGACACCGGCACCGGCGCAGTCCGGGCAAACGGCGTCCTCGTAGGGCCACCACCCCGTGCCCCCGCAGGGCGTGCACGCGTGGACGGTGTCCCAGCGGGGGTCGCGATAGAGGCGGCGCCTGCTGTTCGGCACCCGCGAGACCTGCCAGCCGCGAGCGGCCGCGCGCGTGTCCTCGCCGGCCGCGAAGAGCCATTCGTGGAAGCGTTCGAGAAGTCGATCGAACCAAGATCGGGGCGCTGCCGTGTGGTTCTCGTGGTGGGACATGAGGGTCACCCCCGATACTGCGAAGCGCGGACTCGGGTCGGCACACACGACGCCTACTCCGGCATTCGTGTGGCCCGCAGGCGACGCGAACCAGGTCAGATGCACAGCGTCACATTCAGATGGCTGACAGCATCCGCTCTCCGGTCGTGCCCGGGTTGGACCGGTCCTCGTGATTTGGCGGGTCACGCACACCAGGACCAGGTAGAACAGGGCCTAGTGCGGCGCTCGGCACGTTGTGACCCGACATTGACCGACGCGCCAGCGCGGTTCGATCCCCTTGCTGTACTCTCCCCGTTGTGTGCACGTTCAGTCACCGCCCTACATTGCCTACCAGAGGTAGGTAAGCTCGTGTCTAGTGCCTACATGAAGCCTACATCGGCCGGGCAGGGGCCGGTAAGCCCTGATGCGGAAACCGTTACCGCGTCGGGTGTCGGACGTGAGCTGCGGCGGCTGCGCAAGGCCGCGGGCGAAACGCAGGCGGAGACCGCCCGGATCATCGGCGTCACCAGGGCGAACCTGACTCAGTGGGAGACCGGGAAATATCTGCCGTCGGCGCACAACGCGCGTCAGCTCGACGATCACTTCCGTGCCGCGAACGCGCTGTTCACCCTGGTGGAGACCGCCCGTTCACCCCAGGACCACACTCCGCCCGCCCTCGCCGACGCCGCCACCGTCGACACCTCGCGGTCGCTGCTGCAGGTCTTCCACACCGTCGGCGCCAAACTCGCCGAGCGCCTGATCCGCGACGAGCACGGAAAACCGCTCGGCTGGCGGCACAATCTGCAGAAGAGCACCGGGCCGAAGGCGCTCAGCACCGCGTACGGGATCAACACCATGCTGGTGGTAGGCGATCCCTACATCGACCTACATACGCTCGCCGAGGATCTGTACCGGCTCCAATCGGCACACGGCTGGCGGGGCCGCGCGGGCGGCAAACGACCGGAGACCACCGCTTCGGTGGTGGACGCGCTCTTCCGCACCAGCACCATGTCCGCCGACGAGGGGCTGGACCAGCTCGAGGGGTCGCTCGACCCGTACAGCAGGACCCGCCCCTATCTGTTGTCCGCCGTGTTGCACACGGCGGTCCGGCTCCGCCCGGACGCCCCGCTCACCGACCGGCTGATCGACGCTCTCCTGGCGGCCCGGCTCGACTTCGACGGCTCACAGCTGTGGCCGGAGAAGAACGAGGCCGGGCTTGTCGCTCCGGAGGCGTCGGTGGTGCACACCGCGCGATCGGTCGTCGCTCTGCGGGAAGTCCTGCGCAGCCGTGAAGATCGCAACGACGTCCGCGAGGCGGCCGACGAAGCCACACAATGGCTCATCGACCGGTCGCATTCGGACGATGGCGTGGCCGAGGATCTCGAAAGGCCTCGCCCCGACGGGGAAGGAACGACCCGGATCATCATCCGGCACTTCACCGCAGCCTGGGTCGTCCAAGCGCTCGCCACCGCCCCCTTCCTGCCACTCCCCCGGCTCAACCGGGCGCTCGGAACCCTTTGGGAGCGCTACGACGCCGATCAGGGACTGTGGGCCTGGGGAAGCGGCGACCTACCCATCTGGCAGACGTTGGACGCCGTCACCGCGCTCCGCGCGGCCGCCTTGGCCGCCGCCGGGCCCCCGCTCAGCCCTCCAGGAACTCCAGGTACGACTCCATGATCGACACCCCGCCCCCGACCCTCACGGCCGCGCCCGCGGGCGCGCACGCGTTCCTCCGTGAGGTCACCGGCAGTCGCCCCGGCCACGGCGACGCGGACCTTGCCTGGCTGCGCACGGTCGCGCACCGGGTACAGGACTCCCCCGGCACTTTCCTTTCGTGGCTCGAAGAAATCCTCGGCGACGAGGAAGCCGTCCGCGCCGCGGCGAAACGTTCCTACTGGCATCCCAACGGATTCGCCAAAATGGTGCTCCACGCCTCGGCCGATTTCCGCATCCGGCTCCATGTCTGGCCGGAATCCGCGGAGCCGTCCCGCGGCGAGTCCAATCCGCACAGCCATCGGTGGGAATTCGCCTCGACCATCGTCGCGGGCGCAGGCCTGCACATGGTCGAGTTCCACGAAACGACCGAAGGCGGGAAGCCGTACGCCCGGTACCGCTACGGCGCCGATCCGGCGAATACGGCCGCGTTGCTCGCGGACGGCGATGCCCGGCTCGCGGTGGGGAAGACCCCGCACGTCCGGCTCGGTGACGTCTACTCGTGCGACACCGCCATCGTCCACACCGTCCGGCCCATCGAAGCGGGATTGACCGCGACGGTGGTGATCCAGGGACCGCACCGCACAAGCACCACGGTCGTGTACTGCGAGCCGGGCGAGTCCGACGACCAGCCCAACGGCGAACTGACCGAGCACGATTTCCGCGCCCTGGTCGGCGCCGTCGCGAAAGCGGTGGCGTCATGCCGTTGACCTGGCCCGCCCCGCGCCGCGGGATCCTGACCGACCGGGCCATCAAACGCGCGCACCGCACCGGCGAACTCACGATCACGCCGTTCGAACCCGGCCTCGTCCGCCCCGCCGCGATCAGCCTCCGGCTCGGACGACAGGCGTTCGCGCTGGAATCGACCGGGACCGTCGACATCGCCGACCGGAGCACGTATCCGGAGCTGCGGCCGAAGGAACTCGACGCTGAAGGCAGGCTGCGCGTCGAGCCCGGCGAAGTCGTTCTCGCGCCGACGCTGGAGAAGATCGGGCTTTCGGAAAGGCTCGCCGGGCTCGTCGACGGCACCAGCGACTACGCGCGGCTCGGCATCAGCGTCGTCCTGTGCGGTCAGGTCAGCCCCGGATTCGGCAGTGAGACCGGCGCCGTGCTGACCCTGGAGATCGTGAACCACCTGCGGCATCCGGTGCTCCTGCACCCCGGAACGCGGATCTGCAACCTGATGCTGTTCGCCTCCACCGGCAGCGAGCAGCCGTACGGCACCATGCCGAACAACTACTCCCGCGACCACGACGTCGCCCCGTCCCGATTGGCGGATCATGTCGGGCGTAACTGAACTCTCGCCGATCGGCGACGGCGTCCGGCTCGGCGACCTCGGCGAGCACGCGATCCTGGAGCACATCCTGCGGCCGCGCTACGGCGGTGTCCGCGGCTTCGGGGACGACTGCGCGGTCCTCGACGCCACCGAAGGGCTTCGCGGCGAACTGGTCGCCACCACCGACAGCTGCCCCACGCCGCTGGTCACCATCCTGGGTGAAACGGATCCCTACCACGCCGGGTGGCTGCTGGCGACGATCAACCTCTCGGATCTCGCCGCGGCCGGCGCCACCCCGCTCGGCCTGGTCGTCAACTACACCCTCCCGAAGGCGACCACTGCTGGCGAATTCCGGCGGCTTCTCGACGGCGTCGACGACTGCACGAAGGTGCACGGCACCAAGGTCGTCGGCGGTGATCTCCGGGACGGCCCGGTCCGGCAGCTCACCGCGACCGCGATCGGCCGGTGCGTCCCCGGCGGACGGCTCGGGCGCGCGGGCGCCGAAGCCGGTGATCGCCTGCTGCTGGTCGGTTCGCCCGGCTATCTGTGGGCGTACGCGTTGCTCGTCGAAAAGCAGGCGCGGCTTCCCGGACCTGTCGTCGCGGACATCCGCGAGCGCGCGTGCCGTCCGATGGCCCAGGTCGCGGCGGGCAGGATGCTCGCCACGGCCGGGCTGGCACGCGCCGCGATGGACGTTTCCGACGGTCTCTTCCCGACCGTGCGGACCCTGTGCGGTGCCAACGGTCTCGGCGCGCGGATCACCACGGACATCCGGCTGGACGACGCGCCCGCCGACGTCTGCGCGCAGTCGGGCCTCGGCCCGTTCGAGCTCGCACAGGCGTGGGGCGATTGGACGCTCGTGGTCGCCGTGCGGCCACAGGATGTCGAACTCGCCAAGAAGACCCTCGCCGGCGAGGGCGTCGCGGCTCAGGAAATCGGCTCCCTCGTCCCCCGCGAGGAAGGTATTTCGCTGGACGACGGCGAACTCTGGGAGGGGATCGCGCAAGAGCGGTTCTCGCCCAGTTCCTGGCACGGCGGCGAGGTACCGAAGCTGATCACCGAGGTTCTCGGCAGGCGGGCGGGCTGACCACCTGCGGCACGTAAGTCCGTGAAGGCCTCCTTGAGGGACTCTGGGTCCCTCAAGGAGGCCTTCACGGACCGAGCCATTGGGTGATTGCGGTCACATTCGCCCGCCGCGCTCCCCGAAAGCGGCATTCGCTCTACAAAGCAACTGCTTAGTACGGCAGACTCGGCGTCACTTCCACTCGACGACGAGGAGAACACCCGTGACCGAACACCCCTCCCGTGTAGCGATCGTCACCGGCGCCGGCCGCGGCATCGGGGCGGCCGTGGCCAAGCGCCTCGCTTCCGACGGGTTCGCCGTCGGCCTGCTGGACCTCGACGAGGCGGGCGTCAAGCAGGGGGCCGAAGCGATCGTCGCCGAGGGCGGCAGGGCCGTCGGTGTCGCACTGGACGTCAACGACGCCGCACAGGTCGAAGCCGCGGTGACCCGGGTGGCCGAGGAACTCGGCGCGCCGACCGTGCTGATCAACAACGCCGGCATCACCCGCGACAACCTGCTGTTCAAGATGACCGAACAGGACTGGGACTCGGTGCTGGGCGTGCACCTGAAGGGCTCGTTCCTGATGACCCGCGAGGTGCAGAAGTACCAGACGCAGGAGAAGTGGGGCCGCATCGTCAACCTCTCCAGCACCTCGGCGCTGGGCAACCGCGGCCAGGTCAACTACTCCGCGGCCAAGGCCGGCATGCAGGGCTTCACCAAGACCCTCGCGATCGAACTGGGCAAGTTCAACGTCACCGCGAACGCCATCGCCCCCGGGTTCATCGCCACCGACATGACCGCGGCGACCGCCGAGCGGATCGGCATGTCCTTCGAGGACTTCAAGGCGGCGGCCGCGTCGCAGATCCCGGTGCAGCGCGTCGGCACCCCCGAGGACATCGCCAACCTCGCGTCGTTCCTGGTGAGCGACGGCGCCGGGTTCATCTCCGGCCAGGTCATCTACGTCGCCGGCGGACCGAAGGACTGAACCATGCGCGAATTCGCCTCCCTGCAGGAGTTCGAGAACGCCGTCGGCGAGCACTTCGGCCACAGCGACTGGCTGACGCTCACCCAGGATCGGGTGAACCTGTTCGCCGACGCCACCGACGACCACCAGTGGATCCACGTCGACGTCGAGAAGGCGGCCGAAGGGCCGTTCGGCGCCCCGATCGCCCACGGTTTCCTGACGCTGTCGCTCATTTCGGGCTTCGTCGGGAAGCTCTATCGCGTCGACGGGCTCAAGATGGGCATCAACTACGGGCTGAACAAGGTCCGGTTCCCCCAGCCGGTCAAGGTCGGCGCGAGGATCCGGGCGGGTGCCGAGCTGGTCGAGGTCACCGACGTCGCGGGCGGCAAGCAGGCCATCGTCAAATGGACGATCGAGATCGACGGCGAGCCCAAACCGGCCTGCGTCGCGGAGATGGTCGTCCGGCTGATCGCCTGAGCAGGTGACGTCCGGCACCTCGCCGGACCACCCCTACCCGACATACCGACTGGTCGGTACTGTAACCGGAAAGCGAGCCGCTGGAGGCACCATGAACCAGTCCGACCTGCCGGGCCTCGACCTGGCCAGGCTCAAGGCCCATCTGGACGAGCACCGGCCGGGTCTCGTCCAAGGTGACTTGAGCGGCCAGGTCGTGGAAGGGGGCCGGTCCAACCTGACCTACATCGTGGGCGACGGCCGGTTCCGCTGGGTGGTCCGCCGCCCGCCGCTGGGCCACGTCCTGCCGACCGCGCACGACATGGGCCGCGAATTCCGGGTGATCTCCGGATTGCACGGCACGGCCGTCCCGGTGCCGGAAACCGTGCTGCTGTGCGAAGACACCGACGTCATCGGGTCGCGGTTCTACGTGATGGAGTTCGTGGAGGGCACGCCCTTCCGCTCCGACACCGAACTCGCCGCGCTCGGCCCCGCCCGGACAAGGGCGATCGCGGAGGAACTGGTCGACACCCTGGTCGAACTGCACGCCGTCGATCCGGAATCGGTGGGGCTGGGCGATTTCGGCCGCCCGGAAGGCTTCCTCGAACGCCAGCTGCGGCGCTGGAAGAAGCAGCTCGACGGCAACCGCAGCCGTGACCTCCCCGGCGTCGACGAACTCCACGACCGGCTCGCCTCGTCGGTACCCGAATCGGGCGAACCGTCGATCGTCCACGGCGACTACCGGCTGGACAACGTGCTGGTGAACGCGGACGACCGGATCACCGCGGTGCTGGACTGGGAGATGTCCACCCTCGGCGACCCGCTGACCGACCTCGCGCTGCTGGTGGCCTACGCCGAACGCGACAAGGTCTCTCTGCAGTTCGTGTCCAACGCCAGCTCGGCGCCGGGCTACCCGCGCAACGACGAGGTCGTCGCGCGGTACGCCGAACGTTCCGGCCGCGACGTCTCCCGGCTCAACTGGTACGTGAGCTTCGCGTTCTTCAAACTCGCGGTGATCCTGGAAGGCATCCACCTCCGCTACAGCAAGGGACAGACCGTCGGCGCCGGTTTCGACGGCATCGGGTCGGGCGTCGTCCCGTTGATCGCGCACGGCAACGAGACTCTCAAGGAAGAGGGATAGAGATGGACTTCGCCTTCGACGCGAAAACCGAGGAACTGCGGGGAAAGCTCCTCGAGTTCATGGATTCGCACATCTATCCGGCCGAGGCCGTCTTCGAGCGGCAGCTGGCCGAGCGCGACAGCGAATGGTCGCAGCCGCTGATCGTCGAAGAACTCAAGGCCGAGGCGCGCAAGCGCGGGCTGTGGAACTTCTTCCTCCCCGGCGACCACGGCGCGGGCTTGACGAACCTGCAGTACGCGCCACTGGCCGAGATCACCGGCCGCAGCCTCCGGCTCGCGCCGACCGCGCTGAACTGCGCGGCGCCGGACACCGGGAACATGGAAGTCCTCACCATGTTCGGCACCGAGCAGCAGAAGAAGCAGTGGCTCCAGCCGTTGCTGGACGGCGAGATCCGGTCCGCGTTCGCGATGACCGAGCCGGACGTCGCCTCCTCCGACGCGCGCAATATCGCCACCAGCATCCGGCGCGACGGCGACGAGTACGTCGTCAACGGCCGCAAGTGGTACATCTCCGGCGCGATGAACCCGAACTGCAAGATCTTCATCGTGATGGGCAAGACCGATCCGGACGGCCCGCCGCACAAGCAGCAGAGCATGATCCTGGTCCCCCGCGACACCCCCGGCATGACCGTGAAACGCGGGATGCACGTGTTCGGCTACACCGACGGCGATCACGGCGGGCACGCCGAAGTGGTCTTCGAGGACGTCCGGGTGCCCGCGGAGAACCTCATCGCCGGCGAGGGTGACGGGTTCGCCATCGCGCAGGCCCGCCTCGGACCGGGGCGGATCCACCACTGCATGCGCGCCATCGGCATGGCCGAACGCGCGCTGGAACTGATGTGCCGCCGGGCGCTTTCGCGCGAGACCTTCGGCAAGCCGATCGCCGAACAGGGCGTGGTGCAGGACTGGATCGCCGAGGCGCGGGTCAAGATCGAGCAGCAGCGCCTGCTGGTGCTCAAGACCGCGTGGTTGATGGACACCGTCGGCAACCAGGGCGCGCACACCGAGATCCAGGCGATCAAGATCTCCACGCCGATCACCGTCGAATGGATCCTCGACAAGGCCGTCCAGCTGTTCGGCGCGGGCGGGGTGAGCCAGGACTTCCCGGTCGCCGAAATGTGGGCGCAGGTGCGGACGCTGCGGCTCGCCGACGGTCCGGACGAGGTGCACAAGCGCTCGCTGGCGCACCGTGAACTGAAGAAGTACCGCGGGGAGGACGCCAAGTGACCACTGTGGACGATCTCAAGCGGCGCGTGGCCGATCTGCTGGCCGCGTATCCGCCGGAAAGCACGCCGCGTCAGGACTTCCTCGACGCGCGGTTCGACGCCGGGCTGGCGTGGATCCACTTCCCCGAAGGGCTCGGTGGCCTGAACGCGCCACGCTCCCTTCAGTCCGTCGTGGACAAGGAGCTCGCGGCGGCGGGCGCGCCGGACAACGACAAGCGACGGATTGGGATCGGCCTGGGCATGGCCGCGCCGACCATCCTCGCCTTCGGCACACCCGAACAGCACCGGCGCTTCCTCCGTCCACTGTGGACCGAGCGCGAGGTGTGGTGCCAGCTGTTCAGCGAGCCGGGCGCCGGATCCGACCTGGCCGCGCTGGGCACGCGCGCGGTACGCGACGGCGACGACTGGGTGGTCACCGGCCAGAAGGTCTGGACGTCGGGCGCGCACAAGTCGCAGTGGGCCATCCTGGTCACCCGCACCGATCCCGACGTACCGAAGCACCGCGGCATGACGTACTTCCTGTGCGACATGACCGCCCCGGGTGTCGAGGTCCGTCCGCTGCGCCAGATCACCGGCGAGGCCGAGTTCAACGAGGTCTTCCTCAGCCAGGTCCGCATCCCCGACGCGCACCGCCTCGGCGCGGTCGGCGAGGGCTGGAAGGTCGCCCAGACCACGCTGATGAACGAGCGGGTCGCGATCGGCGGCACCGAGTTCCCGCGCGACGGCGGCATGGTCGGCGTCGTCGCGGAAACCTGGCGGGAACGCCCGGAGCTGCGCACCTCCGAACTGCACGACCGGCTGCTGAAGCTGTGGGTGGAGGGCGAAAGCCTGCGACTGGTGAGCTCGCGGTTGCGGCAGCAGCTCGCCGCGGGCGCGCCGGGACCGGAAGGGTCCGCGGTCAAGGTCGCGTTCTCCGAACTGAACCAGGCCGCTTCCGGGCTGGAGATCGAACTGCTCGGCGAAGACGGCCTGCGTTACGACGACTGGACGATGCGGCGTCCCGACGGCGTGAACTTCCTCGGCCGCGAAGCCGGCTACCGCTATCTGCGCGCGAAGGGCAATTCCATCGAGGGCGGTACCTCGGAGGTCCTGCGCAATATCATCGCCGAACGCGTGCTGGGGCTGCCGTCCGAGCCGCGGATCGACAAGGACGTCGCCTGGAAGGACCTGCCCCGATGAGCGACCTGCTGTATTCCGAGGTCGAAGAGGACCTTCGCGCCAGCGTCCGTGACCTGTTCAAAGACCGCGCCGAACCGGCGGCCCTGATCACCAGGACCGAAACGGCGGAACCGTACGACCTGAAGCTGTGGCGCACGCTCGCCGCCGACCTCGGCGCGGCGGGCCTCGCCGTCCCGGAGGCACTGGGCGGGCACGGCGCTTCGGCGCGGGAAGTCGCCGTCGTGATGGAGGAACTCGGGCGCAGCGTCGCCCCCGTCCCCTATCTCGGCAGCGCCGTCCTGGCGACGTCGGCCCTGCTGGCGGCGGACACGTCGCAGGCGGAAGTGGCCGAACCGCTCGGGAAACTGGCCGCGGGCACGCTCATCGGAGCGCTGGCGATCCCACTGTCGACCGCGCCCGGCGCCGAGTTCCCCTCGACGGTCACCGCGGCCGCCGACGGCACGCTCAGCGGCCGGGTCCGCAGCGTGGCCGACGCGTCGGTGGCCGAACTGATCGTCGTCCCGGCGGTGGGACCCGATGGCCCCGGCCTGTACACGATCGACGCTTCGGCGGCGGGTGTGACGGTCGCCGAAGCGATTTCCCTCGACCTCACCCGGCGCATCGCCGACGTCACCTTGGAGAACGTGGCCGCGAAACGCGTCGCAGGCCCCTCGGTGGCGGCGTCCGCGCTGGACAAGGCGCTGGTGACCGCGGCGGGGCTGCTCGCGTCGGAACAACTCGGAATCGCCGAATGGGCGTTGACCGAAACGGTGCGCTATCTCAAGGAGCGCTACCAGTTCGGCCGTCAGGTCGGTTCGTTCCAGTCGCTGAAGCACCGGCTGGCGAACCTGTACACGGATCTGGTCAACGCCAGGGCGACCGCGCGCTACGCCGCCGACTGCCTGGCTTCCGGTGACGACATCGCGATCGCCGTCGCGGTGGCGCAGGCCCGCAACTCCCCCATCGCCGTCCACGCCGCCGAAGAGGCCATCCAGTTGCACGGCGGGATCGGCATGACCTGGGAGCACCCCGCGCACTTGTACCTGAAGCGCGCGAAGAGCGACGAGATCGCGCTCGGCACTCCTGGGCGGCATCGCGCCGCCCTCGCGCCGCTGATCGACCTTCCCGCCTGACCCACCCGGCGGGGTCCGCCCGAAAACTGTCGGACCCCGCCGGTACAACTGTTCGAACATCCGATCGAACAGGGAGTCAGCATGAAACTGCTCGTGGCCACCGCGAAGACCCAGGGCGCGCGGGAGAACGACTTCGATCACTGCGTGGAAGGCGAACTGCTCTGGGTCGCCCCGCCCTGCGGCGACGGCGAGAGTTCGCCCGATTCCCGTTGCGGCTGCGGCCGGGCGTTCGGCGGGCTGAGCTCGCACCGCGGAACGACGACGGCGCTCGTCGCGGACCTGCCCGGCTTCACCTTCTCCGACTACGCCGACGCGTTGCGGTCGAGTCTGGCCGCTCAGGGCTGGCCGCCCGAAGCAGCCGAGGACGTGGCGACGGATCTGCTCGCCCTCGCGTCCGAGTGGGAAGTCGGAACGGTGCTCGAACGCCGCGACGACTGGTTCGCCGAACGCCTCGTGCCCGCGCCACCGGGCTGAGCGCTACTCGGGCCGCAGCGCGGCCAGCAGCAGATCGGCGAAGTGGTCGCCGATCTGGCGGGCCGAAAGCGCGCCGCCGCGCCGGTACCACGAACCGAGGTGGTGCACCGACCCGAAGAAGAAGTCGACGATCACGTCGGCCGGTTTGTCCCCGCGGAACTCGCCGGACTCCTGGCCCTCCTCGATCAGTGTGCGGAACCGCTCGTGGTACTTGCGGCGTTCCGCGCGGACGGCCTTCTGCTTCTCCACGCTGAGCTGGTGCATGGACTGCATGAAGATCGTGTTGTCGTCGAGGTTGTCGATCGTGCTGACGACGACGTCGGAGGCGGCGGAACGCAACCGTTCCCGCAGCGGAGCCTCGCTCGAGACCACTTTTTCCAGTTGCTCGGTCTGTGCGCGCAGCACCCGGGCGTAGATCTCGTAAAGGAGGTCGTCCTTGGAGCCGAAGTAGTGATACATCGCGCCCTTGGTGACCCCGGCCGCCTCGACGATCTCCTGCACGGAGGTTCGGTCGAAACCCTTCTTGGCGAAGAGCTTCGTGGCGTGCGACAGCAGACGGCGCGGGACGGCGGCCTGGTCTTCGCCGCCTGCCTCGGCCTTCCTGGTGGTCGCTCGTGTCATGGCCGGCCCCTTCTCGTGCGGACACTCAGCATACCGGCCGGTTTGTCGATGGCCGGAGAACCGCCGGTCCCCGGGACCGATTACCGGCCACTGGGTGCCCGGGACGGCCTCGATCGCCCGGTTCATACGGTTGGGTGACGGCCGGGCGGCCCCCGTCCTGGTGGACTGGGCGCATGAGCACCAGGCACCCGGGCACCGGGACGGGACCGCGCGCGAACGTCCGCGTCGAGGAGGTCGGGATCCTGCGGGACGAGGCCGCTCAGGGCACTACTCCGCTGACGGTGCTCGCCGGGGAGCCCGGCTGCGGCCGCGGCACGGTGCTGGACAGGCTCGCCGAGGAACTCACCCCGTCGGCCAAGGTGCTGGTGCTGCGGCTGGCCGAACTCGACCGGTCGCTCCCGTACGGGGCGATCTTCCGGCTCCTCGTCCTGCTCGGCGGGGATCGGGCCGAGGAGGAGCCCGCGCGGCGCTCCGTGCTGGCCATGCTCGCCAGGGCGGGCGAGACGACGCCGACGCCGGAGACCGTCGCGAAGATCGCGACCGCCGTGTTCGCGCTTCTCCGTGTCCAAACGCCGCTGGTGGTCCTGGTCGACGACGCGCAGTGGCTCGACGACCACACCGCCCGGCTGGTGAGCGCGCTGCTGCACCGTTGCACCGCGGAGACACCGATCAGCGTGATCGCGACGGTGCGGACAGGCGCGGCGGACGACCTGTCCGGGAGTCCCGCGCTGAGAGCCGCCTTCGCCCGGCTCAGGGCGAGCGGCCGCGCGAAGCTGCGGTTTCTCCGGCCGCTGTCGCGCGCGCAAGCACGGTCACTGCTGACGGGACTGGTCTCGGCGCTGCCGGACGACGGCCTGGTGAGCGAACTGCACACCGCCGCCCGGGGCAATCCCGCCGCCTTGACCGCGCTCGTGCACGGCTACCGGGCGGCCGGTGCCCTGCGGATCGTCGACCGCACCGCGTACCGCGTGGAGCGGGTCGACCGGCCCGTGGCCACCGAAGATCATCCGCTCCTGCTGGCGGTGACCGAAGCCGGTGCCAAGCTGCGGGAGGTGGCCGAGACGATGGCGGTGCTCTGCCCGCTCGGTACCTCCGCCCCCGGCCTGGCCGCGACCGCGCTCGGCTGGTGCGAAGACGACGTGCGGGCGATGCTCGACAGGCTCGTCGCCGAACGTGTCCTGGTGCGAGAGCACCACGGCGGGCACCGATTCCGGGTCCCCGCCGTGCGAGCCGCCTTGCTGACCGAGATCGGGCCGTACGCCTCGCGCAGCCTGGCCGCTCAAGCGGTCCAGGCGGTGTGGTCGGGCTCCGCGTCCGTCTCGGATCCGGATCTGGTGCTCGACTGGATCACCCAGGCCGGGTCGCTCGTCGACACGCGCCGCGCGGCGGCCGAACTCCTCGAGAACGGCAAGCGTGTCCTGTTCACCGACGGCGCGAAGGCGGAACGCTGGCTCCACGCGACGTTGTCCTGGGTGACCGAACCGCCGGCGCGGACGGACGTGCTGATGCTGCTGAGCGCGGCGAAAGCGTTGCACTATCGGGCGGCCGAGGCCGGGGACTGCGCGCGGCAGGTGCTCTGCAAACATCTCGGCCACCTCGAACACGCGGAGGCACAGGAACTTTCGGTCGTGTTCATCTCCGGGCTCGCCGCCCGTGGCGACCTCGGTGAGCTCGCCGAGATCGCGGCGGGCGCGTCACCGGTACTGCCGGACGACCCGGCACTGATGGTGATCAACCGGGCCTACGCCCTGGTGCTGAGCCATCGCTGGATCGAGGCGCGCGACCTGCTGGAGCGGGCGCGCGCGGTGTGGACCGGCAGCAACCACATCACCGCCGACTTCGGCACGATGTTCCTCGCGGCCTGCGGCGTCGTGCTCGGCGACACGTCCCAGCTGCACACGCTCATCGCGCGGCCGGAACTGTGGCGTTCGGCGCATCTTCCGCAGTACCGGATCGAGCAGCGCCGGTTCGAAGTGGAGATGCTGCTGCAGCTGGGGGAACTCCGCCAGGCGCGGCGGCTGATCACCGAGGCAGGAATGACCCTGGACCAGCTGCCCGGGCCCAATCTGCTCGCGCTGAACTATCTGGGCGGGGACTGGTCCGAGGCGATGGAACTGGCCCGGCGGACGATGCTGGGCGGCACCGATCCGGCCCGGGCGCTGCACAGCCTGCTGACGCAATGCGCCATCCGGATCCTCGGCGCGCAGGGCTGGCTCTCCAGGGCCCGGGCACTGGCCGCCGACAGCCGCCCGACCGGGATACGGCACACGATCGATCACGCCGAATTCACCGTGCTCAGCAAACTCGGTGACACCGAAGGCGCCGACGCGTTGCTGTACTCCGCCGCGCGCAGCGCCGACGCGGGCGGCTACCTGCTGGGTACCGAAGACCTCTGGGCCGACCTGGCACGCTCCGCGCTGGCGCGGAACAAGCAACGCGAAGGTGAACATTGGGTACGGCGCTCCGCGCGCACGGCGACCCAGCTCGACACCGCCCGCGCGCACCAGAACCACTACCTCGCCCGCGCGGTGGTCCATCGCGAACCCGCCTCGGCCCGGCGTGCCGCGGCCATCGCGCGCGAACGCCGGGACGTCCCCTACGAGTCGGCGATGACCCTCCTGCGGGCGGGCCTCGCCGGGCACCGGCCGGAGCGGTCATGGACCGAGGCGTACGAACTGTTCGGCGAGGTCGGCGCGTGGTACTGGCGTGGCCGGGTGCGAAAGCTGTTGCGCGACAACGGCTTCGCCGGTCCTGGGCGGACGGAGACGACCGCCGAGAACGAACGCCTGCTGGCGATCCTCGTCGCCGAGGGGCTCACCAACCGTCAACTGGCGGTCGTCCTCGAAACGAGCGAGAAGAGCGTGGAGGGCAGGCTCAGCAGGCTGTTCTCCCGGACCGGGTACGCGTCCCGGGTCGAACTCGCGGCGGCGATCCTGACCGGCGAATACCTGACCTGACCCGCGCTCAGACGACTGAACACGGACGCGCGCCTTTCCCGAGAGGTCCGTGAAGCCCTCGCATTCAGGCGACTAATCGCGGGAGAGGGGCGCGCGCGTCTAGCAGGCGCGAACGTCCACAGTCAACACATCGGGCGGTAACTGGCATCGTTCTCGGGTGCCACTGGCACCGAGCCAGTATCCGCGCCAGGACGTTGTCCGGGGGCGGGGTGCGGGGCCACGGTGGAGATCGTCTTCGCAAGTCCCGAACAAGGTGGTGACCCCGTGCGTTTCGACCTCCTCGGCCCCTTCAACGTCGTGCACGACGGACGTCCGGTCGTGTTGCGCGGGGCGACCCAGCGGGCCGTGCTCGCCTACCTGCTGTTGCGGCACAACGAGGTCATCGCCACCAGCACGTTGCTGCAGGCGATCTGGGCGGACGAGATCCCCGCCACCGCGCGCAAGATGGTGCAGAACGCCGTGTCGGGGCTGCGCTCGACGCTGGCCCAGCGGACCGGCGCGACCGAGCAGGCGATGCTGCTCACGCACGCGCCCGGTTACCTGCTGCGCGTCGACAGCGAGCAGGTCGACGTCGCCCGGTTCCGGCGCCTCGCCGCCGAAGGGCGGACGGCGCAGGCGGGTGGTGACGTCGAGCGGGCCGTGTCGGCTTATCGTGACGCACTCTCGCTGTGGCGTGGCCCGGTGCTCGCCGACCTCACCGAGACCGGTGTGGTGTGGCCCGAGCTGGTCGCGCTGGAGGATCAGCGGATCGCGGTCCACGAGGACCTCTTCGGGCTGGAGCTGGACCGAGGCCACCACCACGAGGTGCTCACCGATCTGCGCGGGCTGGCAGAGGCCAATCCGAATCGTGAGCGGCTCAACGCCCAGCTGATGACCGCGCTCTACCGCTGCGGCCGTCACGTGGACGCGCTCGAGGTCTACCGCGCGACGCGGGCCAGCCTCGCCGAGGGTCTCGGTCTGGAGCCGGGCAAGGAGCTGCGCGAGCTGGAACGCGCGATCCTCCAGCACGACGAAACCCTGCTCACCCGGCGGCCGGATCCGGCGCCGCGTCCCGAACCCGAGCCCGCCCTCGTGGTCGAGCCGCTGCCCTTCACACCCGCGCCGGTGATCGCCTTGCCCCGTACGGAGCCCGTCGAGAGCGAGCGGAAGCCCGTCGTCGCGGTCGGGGTCGCCCTCGCCACGCCGGACGACGATCCGGAAGAAGCCGTGGAGGCGCAGGCGCGGTTGCGGACCGTCGTCGAGGAGGAGGCCATCGCCGCGGGCGCGTATCTGCCCGGCGAGTCGGGGCCGGTCGTGCTGGCCCTGTTCGGTCTCCCCCGGACCGGTGACGACGACGCCGTCCACGCGACCCGGACGGCGTTGCGGATCCTCGACCGGCTGGGCACGGCCGGGATCGCGACCCAGATCGGGGTCGACAGCGGCGACGTTCTCGTCGAGTTCACCGCCGACGGCCCCGGGCAGGTGGCGGGTCCCGTGCTGGACCGCTGTGTCCGCTCGGCCCTGCGCGCGCCCGAAGGCCGGATCCGCGTGTCGGACGCGGTCCGCGAAGCCTCCGAGCCCGCCGTGGTGCACGAAGCGTCCGAAGACTCGCCTGGCTGGTGGCACGCCGTCTCGGCCCGCCAGCATCCGATCGCGGAGCCCGCCGATCCCGGTGGCTTCGTCGGCCGTGACCACGACCGCGACCTGTTGAACCACCTGCTCGGTTTCGTCGAGCGCGGCCGGCGCCCGCATCGGGTGACGGTGTTCGGCGAGCCCGGGATCGGCAAGACACGGCTCCTCGCCGAGTTCGCCGAGACCCTGTCCGAGCAGCCCCGGATCAGGGTGCTGGACGCCGGGGCCGACGTCACCGAGGCGTTCGCCGTCGTTCCCGGGCTGCTCCCCCAGACCGCGTCCCGGTTGCGCACCGAGGGCGGCGACGCGGCGCTTCGGGCCGCTGCCACCGAGCTGACCGCCTACGGGCCGCTGGTGGTACTGGCCGACGACCTGCACCGCGCCGACGCCGAGACCCGTGACACCGTCGACAGGCTCGGTGAAGCCTGCGCGGGACTGCCGGTCCTGGTCGTCGCCTCCGCACGGCCCGGGCTGCTGGATGCCGGACACGGCGAGCACTGCGGCACGACGGTCACCCTCGCCCCGCTCGCCGACGACGCCGTCGGCAAGTTGCTCGACAAGCTGCTTCCCGGTACCGCCCGGCTCATCCGCGGCAGGCGCGAACTGATCACCAGGATCGGCGGCAACCCTCGGTTCGCGCACGCGTACGCCGAGGAGGTCCACGGCCGCACCACCCCGTTTCCGGGTCTCGGCCAGGCGATGACACCCCCGCTGGTCCGCCGGACGCTCGCCGCGCAGCTCGACAACCTGCCCGCCGCCGAGAAGTCGCTGCTGAAGGCGGCCAGCCTCGCCGGGGACGCCTTCACCGCCGAAGACGTCGCCGCGGTCTGCGGCCGCGACACCGCCGAGATCGAGGGGACGTTGTCCCGGCTCGCGAGCCTCGCGGTGTTGCGCCGTGAGGACGACGAGGGCTACACGTTCCGCCGCGCGACCTTGCGGGAGCTGGTCTACCAGCGGATCCCGCGCGCGACCCGTACCGCGCTGCTCCGGCGCCCGGTCCCGCGCCGCGTCGAAGCCCTCGCCTGACCGGACCGCCACCGGCACCGGCACCGGCACCGGCACCGAAGACGTAACTCGCGTGATTGAACACGTAACTCGCGTGCTTGGAGGCGTAACTCGCGTGATCACGCGAGTTACGCCTCTGAACACGCGAGTTACGCCTCTGAACACGCGAGTTACGTCTCTGATCACGTGAGTTACGGGACGCGCAAGACGAAAGCCCCCGGCCGCCGAAGCGGCCGGGGGCGCTGCCGTGACGGGATCAGCCGGTGGGGCGCTGCATGACGTCCGAGGTGTACTTGACCGAAGAAGGCTCGTGCCGCGAGGTGAACGGGCACTTCCAGTCCTCTTCGGTCATCCGCCCGGAGAAGTGCCGGGACGGCATCTGGTACTCGTAGGTGGTGAAGCTCGGGTTGACCGAACCGTTGTTGGTCGTCTCGCGTTTGCGGATCGCGTCCTGCATCGTGAAGAACTTGTCGCCCAGCAACATGAACTGCATCAGCGAGTTGAACGCGATCGCCGGCCGGGAGAACCGGCGGCTCGCCCGGGACGAACCCGGGTGCATGCCGACGACGAAGAACGAGTGCCCGGCGACGTGGAAACCGAAGTTCGGTTCGTCGGGATCCGACGTGGCGCCTTCGTCGAGGCCGTAGGTGCGGCTGTCGATGTCGTGGATGAGCTGGAGATGGCGCCACAGCAGGCGTTCGTACTCCTCTTCGTCCAAAACCCCGCCGGGCTCCTCGAAGGTGGACACGAACGTGCGGAAACTCTTGTCCGACAACGTGGGCCGGATGTCACGGGCATAGCCGAGCATGTCGCGGTAGTGGGCACGCGCCGACTCGGGATCGCCCAGCGCCGGGTAGTGGCCGTGGACGATCGAGCCCTTCTTCAACGCCGCGCGAGCGCCGAGACAGCTGAACTCCGTGGTCTGGATGAACGCTTCGAGCTCCGCTTTCGGGTCGCTCATTTCACTCCGCCTTTCCGGTGCTCCCCGGCCGCTCGCCGCCTGCCGGGAAGCCAGTCGAAGGCGCGCACGGTGACCGGGCGCGCCGGGACGGCCAGCGCGGCCGCGTTGCCGGCGCCGGCGTCCAGTTCCGTGATCGTCCACTCAGGACGGTCGTCGAGGGCGACGTCGCCGCCGGTGAGGGTGAAGGAGGGCCCCGGCAGTCCGGCCAGTCCGGTGCCGTCGACCTTGAGGTAGGCCTCCTTGCAGGTCCAGTACCGGAAGAAGGTCAGCGGCTCGCCGACGGTGGCGGCCTCTTCCGGACGCAGGGTCCGCGCGGCAAGGCCGTCGTGGTCGACCTCCCGGACCTCCTCGACGTCCACGCCGACCCGGACCCCGGCCGCGACCGCGACCAGCGCCAGCGTGCCGGACCGGGACAGGCTGAACTCGATCCCCGTCGCGCCGGCCAGTGCCGGGCGGTCGCCGTCGCGGGTGAACCGCAGCTCGGACGGCGGGGTGCCCGTGTACGACGCGAGAATGTCGCGCAGCGCGACATGCGCGGCCAGGAAACGGGCCCGTTCCTCGTCCACCGTGATCGCGGCGGCCCGGCGCAACTCGTCTTCGGAGAGCGCGCCGAGCAGGCCGTAGGCCTCGGACGAGCCCGGGCCGAGCACCCGCGTGAGGGCGATCCGCCACACGTGCACGTCCCGGCCGGGGCGGAGCCGTTCGCCCAGCGCGCCCGAAGGCTGTTTCCACGCCGGGAACCACTGCGTGGTCATCGGCGCAGCTTCCGGTGGATCACGTCCAGCAGCGCCGGCCTGTGCTGTTCGAGGTAGAAGTGCCCGCCCGGGTAGGTCACCATCGTCGAATCGGTGGCGAGTTCGAGCCACGCCGCCAGTTCGTCCAGGTCGGCCCGCGGGTCGCGGTCGCCGCCGAACACGGTCAGCGGCACCGGCAACGGCTCCCCCGGGACATGCCGGTAGGTCTCGTTGACCGCCAGATCGGCCCGCATCAGCGGCAGGAACATCGCCAGCAGCTCGCGCTCGCGGCGCAGGACGTCCGGCAGGCCGCCGAGCGCGTGCAGTTCGGCGGCGAGCCGCTCGTCGGGCAGCGCCCGCAGCTGGAGCCGGGTGTCGGGCAGCTGCGGGGCCGCCCGCCCGGATACGAACAGGTGCTTCGGGAGCGTGGCCCCGCGCTCGGCGAGCCTGCGGGTGAGCAGGTACGCGGTCAGGGCGCCGACACTGTGCCCGAAGAACGCGAAGTCACCGGTCAGCGCGTCCCCGAGGCCCTCGATCGCCGCCTCGACAAGGCTTTCGACGTCTTCGTGCGGCGTCTCGCGACCGCGTTCGGCGCGGCCGGGCAGCTGGACCGGCAGGACGACCAGCTCGTCGCCCGCCGCAAGGACCCAGTCCCG
This sequence comes from Amycolatopsis sp. TNS106, assembly GCF_019330265.1. Taxonomy (NCBI): domain Bacteria; kingdom Bacillati; phylum Actinomycetota; class Actinomycetes; order Pseudonocardiales; family Pseudonocardiaceae; genus Amycolatopsis; species Amycolatopsis sp. TNS106. Next base: position 3,259,624 of record NZ_CP024972.1, read on the forward strand.
GTAGACCGCCGCGCTCGCTCCGGCGTGCGGGAAACAGAACAGCCTGGTCACCCCGCCCGGCGGGAGCCCGCCGGGCAGCCAGGGACGTGCCGTGCTCGGAGCGGTCATCGCAGCTCCATCGTCAGATAGGGCGGCGGTGGCTGGATCGTGCTCAGGTCGGATTCCAGGACGAGCCGGTCGCCGTCCCGCGAGATCTCGGTGAAGCCCGCGAACGCGTAGGTCACGTACATGACCCGGTTGCGGCCGGTCTCGACGAAGTCCGCGCGCAGTTTCGCGCCGTCCTCCTTGGCCAGCCCCATGATGTGGTTGAGCAGGACCGTGCCGACCCCGCGCGACATCACGCGGCACGACATCAGCATCATCCGCAGATGCCAGGCGGGCGCGCCGCGTTCGGCCAGCGCCAGGCCGATCTTGCCGTAGCCGCCGTACTTGTCGGAAAGGGACGCGACGAGCAGCACGTGGTCGGGCGAGGTGCGCAGCTCGTCCAGCTCGTCGTAGGAGTAGGTCCGGCCGGTCGAGTTGAGCTGGTTGGTGCGGACGGTCAGTTCCTCGGCCCGCTGCAGATCCTCCCGCTGGGCACGGGCGATCGTGAACTTCATGTCCAAAGTGGACAGGAACTCCTCGCTGGTGCCCTCGTGGTCCTGTTCGACCTGCTCCCGCACGGCGGCCGCGCGGTAGAGCTCGCGGCGCACCCGCGACTCGTCGGTGACGAACTTCGGCCGGAACTCCTCCGACGCCAGTGCCTCCCCCAGCTTCGCCACGTCGACGGTCTTGACCGAAGGCAGCGCGTGCGCGACCTCGGCCAGCTCGAACGGCTGGTCGTCGACGAACGCGATCGCGTCGAGACCGATGTTGAGCGCCTTCGCGATCCGTTCCACGGAACCGGATTTGGGGTTCCAGCTGATCTGCGGGTACAGGAAGTACTCGTCGAGCCCGGCCGCCTTCAGCCGCGCCATCGCCGCTTCGTGGTCGTTGCGGCTGGCCACCGAATGCAGGACGCCCAGCTCGTCGAGCCGCTTGATCTCCGCGACCACCTCCGGCCGTACGGTGACCTCGCCGTCCTCCAGCAGGGTGCCGTCCCACAGCGTGTTGTCCAGATCCCACACGACACATTTGATGCGGCCGCGCTTCGGTTTCTCCAGTACCCCGGTCATCCCGGCACCTCCCGGTACGCCTCGTCCGCGATGGTCAGCTCCTGGATCTGGGTGCTGCCCTCGATGATTTCCATGACTTTCGCGTCGCGGTACAGCCGTGCCACCGGATAGTCCGGGCCGCAGCCGTTCGCGCCGTGGATCTGGACCGCGTCCGAAGCCGCCTTCGCCGCGGCCGTGGACGCGAAGTACTTGGCCACCCAGGTCGCCATGATGGTCGCCGGATCGCCCGCGTCCTTGAGCCGTCCGGCCTTCTCGCACAGCAGGCGCGCGGCGTCGCGCGCGGTGACCATCTCGCTGATCTTGGCGCGGATCTGCGGCAGATCGCGCAGCAGCCCGCCGCCCGCCGAACGCGCCGAGGTGTAGGCGGCCGACGCCGAGAGCGCCGCCCGTACGATCCCGACCGAACCGCACGCCACGCTGTAGCGCCCGAGGTCGAGCGCGCCGGTCATCACCGTGCCCGCGGCCCAGCCCGGCGGGCCGACCAGTGCGGACGGGTCGAGCCGGACGTCGTCGAACTCGATGGTCGCCAGCATGCTCGCCGTGGTGCCGAGCATGTGCCGGACCGGCGTCACCCGGACCCCCGGATGATCCGCGGGCACCAGGAACGCGCTCATCCCGGTGGCCGTGCCGGCGAACACCAGCAGCAGCCCGGCGACCTGGCCGCCGGTGATCCAGGTCTTGCGCCCCCGCAGTGTCCAGACGCCGTTCTCGGCGACGGCCACGGTGCCCGCGGCCGTCGAGTCGCTGCCGCTGAAATCCGGTTCGGTCAGGCAGAACGCGCCCAGCGTCGCGCCGTCGGACAGCGCGGGCAGCCAGCGCTCGCGCTGTTCGTCGTCACCCCAGCGGTGCACCGTCGCGGTCACCATCGTGTGCACGGTGAGCAGGCTCCGCAGCGAAGAACAGCCGCGGCCCGTTTCTTCGTGCAGCCGCCCGAGGGTGACCATGTCCAGCCCGGCGCCGCCGGCTTCGACGGGGAGGAACGGGGCCCACAGTCCCAGCTCCCCCACCCGCCGCAGCACCTCCGGCGGGATGCGCTCGGCCCGGTCCCACGCGTCCGCGTGCGGGCCGACCTCCTCGTCGACGAACCGCCCGACCACCTCGACCCCGGGCGTTTCGGGCCGTGTCCTCGCCCTCACGTCGTTCTCCCCGTTCAGTGCGCGGCCGCGGCGGTGCGCCGCTCGACCAGCTCGGTCATCCGCGTGACGGTGCGGAAATTGTCCAGCTTCAGTTCCTCGTTGGGGATCCGCGTGGCGAACGCCTTCTCGATGAACATGACCAGCTCCATCGCGAACAGGGAGTTCACGAAGCCCAGCGCGAAGATGTCCTGCTCGTCGGTGAACGACAGGCTGGGGAACTTCGCGCCGATGAAGCCGCGGATCTCGCCGCGGACGTCCTGCGACATGGTGGATGCCTTTCGTGAGTAAGAAGATGGAGTGCGGCGGCCGATGGGCTCAGCCGCTGTAGTTGTAGAAACCCTTGCCGCTCTTGCGTCCGTGCAGCCCGGCCGCGGTCATCTGCTTGAGCAGCGGGCACGGCCGGTACTTGCTGTCGTTGAACTCGTCGTAGAGCACCTCGACGCTGTAGAGGATCGTGTCGACGCCGATCAGGTCGGCGGTCTCCAGCGGGCCCATCGGGTGCCCGAAGCAGCCGCGGAACACCTCGTCGACCGTCTCCGCGTCCGCGACCCCTTCGTGCACCAGGAAAGCCGCCTCGTTGACGGTGAGCATCAGCACGCGGTTCGAGACGAACCCGGAGGCGTCGTTGACCGGGATCGGCTTCTTCCCCATCGAGAGCAGCAGCTCGCGCACGATGTCCTTTGTGGACTCGCTGGTGTGGTAGCCGGGGATGAACTCGCACGACGGCTTCATCGGCACCGGGTTCATGAAGTGCACGCCCATCACCTTGTCCTGGCGCCGCGTGAGCGCGGCGACCTTGGTGATCGGGATGGCGGAGGTGTTGACGACGAACACGGTGTCGGCCTTGCAGGCCTCGTCGAGTTTCGGGTACAGCCGGGATTTGAGGTCCCAGTTCTCGGTGATGTTCTCGATCACCACTTCGGCTTCGGCGAGCAGCGCCAGCTCGGTACCGAAGGTGATCCGGCCGAGGACGGCGGCCGCGTCGATCTCGGGGCCGCCGAGCATGCGGCTCATCCGGCATTCGAGCTCGATCCGGTCGCGGGCGTCGGCCAATTTGCCCGGGTCGACGTCGATGAGCACGGCCTCGTGCCCGCTGGTGGCGAGATTCTGCGCGACCCCGGTGCCCATCACACCGGCGCCGACGACTCCGACGAGGGTCATCGTTCCTCCTTGGCTGTGTTGCTCGTGGTCAGGTCCAGCACGCCGTCGAGCCGGCCGTGGGCGGCCCGCACGGCGTCAGGGCCGCCGGGGTGCTCTTCGGCGAACACGACGGTCGCACCCAGTTCGGCGCCCAGCCGGGTGGCCAGGTCCCTGGCGGTGACGTCCAGTTCGCCTTCGATCAGGTAGACCGGGGTCTCGGCGGACCGGGCGCCGAGCGCGACGTCGGCGGCGGCCCGGGTCGGCTCGATCCAGTAGCGGTCGCGCTGGAACGGATAACCCGGCAACGTGGTCTTCCGCGGGTCGCGGCCGTCGTGATAGGCCCGCCAGTCGATGTCCGCCCCGGAAAGCCAGGCGCGGCCGAGCGCTTCGGTGAGCACGGCCGTGTCCTGGCGGGGGTCGGCCTCGCCGGGCAGGGTCGGAACCAGCAGCGGCCACGAGGTCTGCGGGAAATCGGGATGACCGCGGAACATCGAGCCGAGCGACTGCCCGGCTCCCAGTTCCAGCAACACGGTATCCGGGGAAACACTGGCAAGATGCTCGATCATCGCGGCGAACCGGACGGGGCGGCACATGTGCTCGGCCCAGTAGCCGGGATCCTTCAGTTGCTTGAGCGTGATCGGCGCGCCGGTGACGTTCGACAGGTAGGGCACTTCCGGCTCACGCGGCGTGAGGTTCTTCCGCGCCCACGCGGTCAGTTCCGCCGCGGCCGGGCGCAAGGCCCGCGAATGGAAGGCATGCGTGGTGCGCAGCGGCCTGGCTGGGATGCCGTGTCCGGCGAGATCGGCGGCCAGCTTTTCGACGCCGTCGCCCGCGCCGGACACGACGATCATCCGCGGCCCGTTCACCGCGGCGACGTCGACGCCGAACGCGGTCACGTCGCCCACCAGCGCGGTGAGTTCGGCGGCTCCCAGCGGGACCGCGGCCATCGCGCCTTCCGGCAGTTTCTCGATCAGCTTCGCCCGGGTGGCGACCAGCGCCGTGGCCTCTTCCAGCGTCAGGGCGCCCGCGAGGGTGGCGGCGGCGAACTCGCCGACGCTGTACCCGGCGAGCACGGACGGCTGGACTCCCCACGCGCGCAGCAGACGCCCGAGGGCGTAGCCGAGGGTGAACACGGCGGGCTGGGTGACCGACGGAGCCGCGTCCTCGGTGTCGGTCGCGCGGCCCAGCAGGCGGGCCAGATCACCGCCGCCGGAACCGCGAGAGCCGTGCAGGCTCGCCGTCGGGTCGGTGCCGAGATGCTCGCGGAACAATGCGGCGCATTCGTCGACGGCGGCCTTGAACTCCGGCTCGCTGTCGTAGAGCCCGCCTGCCATGCCTCGGTACTGTTCGCCGACCCCGGCGAGCAGGAAGCCGGCTTTCCGCGGTTTCGAGTCCGCTTCGGCCGTCACGGTCGCGAACGCGTCGGCGATGTCGTTCTCGGAGGACACGACCGTCATCCGCCGGTGCTCGAACGCTTTGCGCCCGTTGTGCAACGTGTAAGCGACGTCCGCCAGGTCTGTCCACTCAGGACTGTCCGCGGCGAGCCTGCCGGTCATCGCGTCCGCCGCCTCGGAGGTCCGCGCGGACCACACGAGCAGCTGATGCGGACGGGCGGACGGACGCTCCGGGCGGTACTCCGGCGCTTCCTCCAGGACGACGTGGGCGTCGGTTCCGCCGAAGCCGTACGCGCTGACCCCGGCCAGCCGGGGCCGCTCGCCGCGTGGCCAGTCCCCCAGTCCGGTCTGCACGACGAGTTTGTCACCGCTGTGGGCGAGCTGCGGGTTGGGCTTCTCGAAGTTGACGGCGGGCGGCAGCTTCTCGTGGTGCAGCGCCAGCGCGGCCTTGATCAGCCGGGCGACACCGCCCGCCTGGTTGATGTGCCCGAGGTTCGCGTCGATCGAGCCGAGCGTGACCCGCTCGACGCCGTCGACGTCGAAGATCTTCTGCAGCGCGGAGATCTCGGCGACGTCACCGAACGGCGTGCCCAAAGTGGACACTTCGATATGGTCGATCTCGTCCGGCTCGACATCGGCGGCGGCCATCGCCTCGGCGACGACGGCGGCCTGGCCGGGCACGCCCGGCAGGTTGAACCCCTGCCGCGCGCGGTTGCCCTCGTGGTGGATGGCCCAGCCCCGGATCACCGCGTAGACGCGGTCGCCGTCGGCCAGCGCGTCCTCCAGCCGCCGCAGCACGACGACGCCGAGACCGTTGCCGGGAACCTTGCCGTTGGCGCCCGCGTCGAGGATCCGGTTGATCCCGTCGGGCGCGAACCGGCTGCCCTCGCGGTAGAGGTAACCCGGTTCCTGAGGCACTACAACGGAAACCGAACCGGAAACGACCAGGTCGGACTCTCCGGTGAGCAGGCTGGAGCAGCCCTGCGCGACAGCGGCGAGCGCGGTCGAACTGCAGCTCTGCACGCTGACCGACGGGCCGGTCAGGTCGAGCGCGTACGACAGCCGGGACGCGAGCAGATCCTTCTCGTTCTGCAGGATCAGCTGGTCCGGGCCGACGGTCAGCGCGGTGACGTCGTTGGACAGCAGGTTCGACAGCAAGTACGTGCTCGGGGCGCCGCCGGCGAACACCCCGGCGAGCCCTTCGATCCGGTCCGGGTCGACGCCCGCGTCCTCCAGCGCGTGCCACGCGCACTCGAGGAACAGCCGGTGCTGCGGGTCGAGGAGTTCGGCGTCGGCGCGGCTGTAGCCGAAGAAGTCGGCGTCGAAGCGGTCGATACCGGGCAGCAACCCGGCCGCCGGGACGAAGGCGGGATCGTCGGCCACTTCGGCGGGCACTCCCGCGGCCAGCAGTTCGGCGCGGGTCATCCGGGTGATGCCGTCGCGGCCGGCGCACAGATCGGCCCAGAACTTGCCGATGTCGGGCGCGCCGGGGAAGTTCCCGGCCATGCCGACGATCGCGATGTCGTCGCCGGTGTCCCGTTCTCGCGTGGTCATGGGGTGGTTCACCTTCCGGTCCGGCTCGGGCGCTTGCGGAGCTTCGCGGTGCGGGCGCGGCGGCGTTCACCGCGCGCGGAGACGTCTTCGGCGGGCTCGGCGGCCACCTGCGGCGCGCCGGGTTCGCCGAGGAGCGTGACGAACTCGGCGATGGTCGGTTTCTCGAACAGGCTCGCCGGGGCCAGTTCGACGCCGAACTCCTTGGCGACACGGCCGATCAGCACCAGGCCGATCAGCGAAGTACCGCCGAGGTCGAAGAACGGGTCGTGCACGCCGACCTGCTCCAGGCCGAGGCAGTCGCACCAAGCGGCGGCGACACGCTCTTCGGCCGGGGTGCGCGGGGCGACGTACGCGGTGCGCAGATCGGGCCGCGGGTACCGCTCGCCGGTCGGGATCGCGGCATCGGCGCCGACCAGCGCGTCGACCGAACCCATCCGGGCGAGCGCGGCCAGCACGTCGGCCAGCGGGAGCGGCAGCACGGTCACCAGCGGTTCGCCGGAGACGATGATCCGCGAGAGCAGTTCGGTGCCTTCTTCGGCGCCGATCCCGAACTCCTCGCGGAACTTGCGGGAGCCCTCCTGCGCTTCGGCGGAGCCCGAGAGTCCCGACGCCGTCCAGGCGTCCAGCTGCCAGGGGCCCCAAGCGACCGAGACGACCTGCTTCGCGGGACCGCGCCCGCCCGCCGCGGCCGAGGCGACCCCGTCGAGGAAGGCGTTGGCCGCGGAGTAGTCGATCTCGCCGACGCCGACGGTGAGCGTCACCGTCGAGGAGTACAGGACCAGCAGGTCGACCGGTTCGACGCGCAGCGCCTCGGTCAGGGCGAGGGTGCCGTCGACCTTCGGCGCCAGCACCGCGGCCGCCTGGTCGCGGGTCTTGTTCTGCAGCAGGCCACCACCGGCGATCCCGGCCGCGTGCACCACGCCGTCGAGGTAGCCGAAGTAGCCGCGGACCTCCGCCAGCAGCGCGGCGGCCTCGCCGGGGGCGCTGACGTCGGCGCGCAGGGTCAGGACGTCGGCGCCGAGGGCGCGCAGATCCCGGATCGCCAGCAGCACTTCGCTCGTACGGTCGTCGACTCCGTGGTCTCGGATCCAGTCGTCCCAGGTCTCCTCCGGCGGCAGCTCGGACCGGCCGGCCAGCGCGAGGTTCACGCCCAGTGGCGCGAGCCGCCGGGCCAGCGCGAGGCCGAGGACGCCGAGCCCGCCGGTGATCAGGTAGGTCCCGCCGGGCTTCCAGGCCTGCGAGTCGTCGACCTCGGGAAGCTCTACGACGTCGAAACCGCGCAGCCAGCGGCGTCCGCCGCGCCAGGCGGCGACCGCGACGCCGTCGACTGTGTCCGATTTGGACACTGTGGACGCCGCCAGGAGGTCGAGCTCGTGGAGTGCCTGGGCGGCCTTGTCCCCGGTGCGGTCGAAGTCCGCGTACTGGGCGTGGACCAGCGGGTACTCAGCGGCGATGGCGTCGGCAGTGGCGGCGATGGTCGGGGCGAAGGCGTCGGTGGCGTCGCCACCGAGGACGTCGAAACCGTTGCGTCCCAACGTGAGCAGATCGACACGGCGCCCGGCGCATTCGGCGCCGATGGCCTTGCCGAGCTCCAGGAGACTGTAGAAGCCGGATTCGAGGTCACTGGTGGTGAGCCCGTGGGCGTGCACGATCCGCAGCGGGCCGTCCCCGGCGAGCACCTGGCGATCCATCCCGGAGGCGACCGTGACGCGGTGCCCGGCGGCTTCCGCGGCGGCCGCGAAATCATCGGCGAACTTGCCCGGTTCGGCGAACAGGACCAGGTCGCCCGGCGTCGCGGGGGCACGGCGGGTGGTGTCCCGGTGCCACGTCGGGGTGTGCGCGGCCAGCCCGGCGCGGACCGGTGTCTCCGGTTCGGCGGCGGACATCTGGTTCAGCGACCAGCCCGAGCCGCGCGAGGCGACCTCCGGCCAGTAACGGGTGCGCTGGAAGCGGTACCCGGGCAGCGTGACGAACCGGCGGTCCGGTCCGGCGCCGTCCGCCCAGCCGATCTCGACGCCGTGCTCCCACAGCGCGCCGAGCGCGGTCAGCCAGGCACGCCGTCCGGCACCGGCCACGGGCTCCGGCAGCAGCGAGACCACCGGTGTCTGCGGCAGGTAGCGCCCGGCCGCCTCGGCGCCGTCGTCGCCGAGACCCGCCTCGACGAGGACTCCGGCGTACTTCGCCATGGCCAGCAGGCCGTCTTCGAAGCGGTCGTCGGAGATCCGCCAGTGCGCCGGGTCCGCGGCCTCGGCGGCGGTGAGCACCGTGCCGGTGCGGGGCGAGATCACCGGCACCGTGGGCGTTCCCGTCCGCGGCACCGGTCCGCCGAGCGCGAGTTCGAGGCCTTCGGCGAGGCCGAACAACCCGCCCGCGACGGCGGCGACACATTCGCCGGTCCCGCGTCCGAGCACCACGGCCGGTTCGAGACCCCATGCGGTCAGCAGGCGGCAGAACGCGTACTCGACGGCGAAGACCACGGCTCGTTCGTCGGCCTCGGCCGTGCCGTAGAGCGCGCCGAGGAGGTCGGCCCGGCCGTCCAGCAGGGCGGCGCATTCGTCGATCGCGGCACGGAAAGCGAGTTCCGTGCGGTACAGCTCGTCGGTGGTGCCCTGCCGGCCGCGGCGGGTGCCGGGCAGGAGGAGCCCGAAGCGCCGCTTGTCGGTGACGGCCGAGCCGCCGGTGACCGCGCGCAGCGCCGTGACCGCGTCGGCGTGATCGCGCACCAGCACCGCCTTGCGCACCGAGAGCGCGCTGCGCCCGGCTTGGGTGGTGAAGGCGACGTCGGCGAGTTCGAGGTCTTCGGTCAGGTGGTCGGCCAAGGCTTCGGCGTTCGCGCGCAGCCCGGCTTCGCTCTGCCCGGACATCGTGAGCAGCTGCCATTCCGGGCCCGGCGCGGGCATCGGAGCGGGCGCCGCCTGGTCGAGGACGAAGTGGACGTTGGAACCGGACCAGCCGAACGAGCTGACGCCCGCGCGCAGCACCCCGTCGGCGTTGGCCGGGAAGGGACGCGCCTCGGGGACCGGGCGGACCGGGCCGTCCACGGTGACGACCGAGTTCGGCGTGTCCAGATGCAGGTTGCCCGGCAGGGTGCCGTGTTCCAGCGACAGCACGGTCTTGATCAGCCCGGCCATCCCCGACGCTGCGAGCGTATGGCCGACGTTCGTCTTGACGGCGCCGACGTAGAGCGGCTCGGGCGCGTTCCGTTCGCCGAAGATCTCGCCGAGCGCGGTGAACTCGATCGCGTCGCCGAGTTGCGTGCCGGAGCCGTGCGCCTCGACGTACCCGACCTCGTCGGGGGTGACCCCGGCGTCGGCGAGCGCCGCTCGGATCACCGCGTTCTGCGCCGCGCGGTTGGGCGCGGTGAGCCCGTTGCTGCGGCCGTCCTGGTTGGTCGCGGTGCCGCGGATGACCGCACGGGTCCGCCTGCCCTGGCCGGCCTCGCCCGCCCGGCGGAGCACCACGACTCCGCCGCCCTCGCCGATGACGTAGCCGTCGGCGAGCTCGTCGAAGGTCTTGGTGCGGCCGTCGGCGGCCAGCATGCTCATCTTGCAGGACTGGATGAACACGTCCGGGTTGATCATCGCCGAGGCCGCACCGACGATCGCGATGTCGCATTCGCCGCGGCGGAGGCTCTGCACGGCCAGGTGCGCCGCGCTCAGCGCCGACGAGCACGCGGTGTCGACGGTCAGGCAGGGCCCGCGCAGGTCGAGCAGATGCGCGATCCGGCCGGCGGCGGCGGAAAGCGAGCTGCCGAGCCCGAAGTAGGGGTCGTCGGCCGCGTCCATGCCGTCGGCTTCGAGCTGCCGCATGCTGTACTGCATGGTGTCGATCAGCCCGGCGAACACGCCGGTGCGGCTGCCGCGCAGTTCGTCGGCGGTGAGCCCGGCGTCTTCGATGCCTTCCCACACCAGTTCCATGAGCAGGCGGAAGGTCGGGTCGAGCCGTCGCGCTTCCTGCGGCGACAGGCCGAAGAACGCCGCGTCCCAGCCCGCGATGTCGTCGACGAACGCGCCCTGCTGCGTGTACGCCTTGCCCGGCGCGGTGCGGTCGGGGTCGTAGTAGTCGGCGGCGGTCCAGCGGTCCGGCGGCACCTCGCGGATCAGGTCCTTGCCCTGGACCAGGTTCTCCCAGAACTTCTCCGGGGTGTCGCTGCCACCGGCGAAGCGGCAGGACAGGCCGACGACGGCGACGTCCTGGCCCGCGGCGGCCGGTCCGGTGACGACGGTCCGCGTCTCCTGGGCCGCGGGGGCGAGCGCGGCCAGCAGATGCGCGGCGAGCGCGGCCGGGGTCGCGTGGTCGAACACCATCGTCGGCGGTAGCGCCAGCCCGGTCTCGGTGTTGATCCGGCCGCGCAACTCGATGGCGGTGAGCGAATCGATGCCCAGTTTCGTGAACTGCTGCCCCGCCGGGACACCGTCGGTGTGCCCGAGGACGGCGGCGGTGTGGGTCAGGACCAGTTCGGTGAGGACGCGTTCGCGTTCGGCCTCGGGCAGCCCGGCGAGCCGGGCTCGCCACGCGTCGGCGGCTTCGGCGCCTTCTTCGGCGCGGGCGGCTTCGGCCTCGGCGATGGCGACGACCTCGGGCAGATCGGCCAGCAGCGGGCTCGGCCGCAGCGCGGCGAACGGCGGCGCGAACTTCTCCCAGGTCAGTTCGGCGACGGTCAGCGCGGTCTCGTCCCGGTCGAGTGCCTGTCCGAGCGCGACCAGGCCGGTCTCCGGCGCCATGGCCGGAACGCCGAGACCGCTGAGCAGTTCGTCGAGATCCGCGCCGACGCCCATGCCGACCTCGCCCCAGCGGCCCCACGCGATCGACGTCGCGGGGAGCCCGTTCGCCCGTCGGCGTTGCGCGACCGCTTCGAGGTGCGCGTTCGCGGCGCCGTAAGCACTTTGGACCGCGTTGCCGATCGAGGCGGCGATCGAGGAGAACAGGACGAAGGCGTCGAGGTCGAGTCCCTCGGTCAGCTCTTCGAGGTTGCGGGTCCCGGCGACCTTCGGGCGAAGGACGTCGGCGTAGCGCGTGCGGTCCATCGACTCGATGAGGCCGAGTTCGAGCACGCCGGCGAGGTGGAAGACCGCGCGGAGGTCGTCACGAATGGGCTCGATGACGGCGGCGAGGGCGTCGCGGTCGGCGACGTCGCAGGCGACGATGGTGACGCGCTCCCCGGCCAGTCCGGCCGCGCCGGGAGCGTCTTCTCCTTGGCGGGAAACGAGGACGACGTGTTCGGCGCCGTGCTCGACCAGCCACCGGGTGACGATCCCGCCGAGTCCGCCGGTCCCGCCGGTGACGAGCACGGTGCCGCGTGGCTGCCAGGACCGCTTGGGCTCCGCGAGATCGGCGTGGGCGAGCCGCCTGCCGAACGCGCCGGTGGCCCGGACGGCGACCTGATCCTCACCGCGAGGACCGGTGAGGACGCCGCGCAGGAGGGAAACGATCCGCTCCCCCGGCTCGGCCGGGACGTCGACGAGACCGCCCCACGCCTGCGGGTTCTCCAGCGCGGCCGCCCGGCCGAAGCCCCACAGCTGGGCCTGGGCCGGCGAATCCGGCACGTCGTGGGCGCCGGTCGAGACCGCGCCGCGGGTGAGCGTCCACAGTGGACCTTGTAAATCGCGGGCGGCCAGCTCCCGCACCAGGGTCATCGTGGCTTCGGCGCCGAACGAGAGCCCGTCGGTCTCGGTCTCGTCGAGGGCGAGCAGGGACAGGATGCCGTCGAAGGTCTCGTCGGGCAGTTCCACCCGGTCGGACTGCTCGACGACGAGCCGCCGTACCTCGGCACCGGACAGGGCCTCCGCGGCGGGCTCGATCCACGGGTGTTCCTGGGCCGGGGTGACGAGCAGCCAGCGGCCGGTGGCCGTGGTCGTCGCGGGGGTGAAGGGCTGCCAGCGCACGTGGTAGGCCAGCGAAGCCGCTTCGGCCGACAGTGATTGGGCGCGGCGGTAACGCGACAGCGCGGGCAGGACCGTGCCGAGCGGCGCTTCGACGTCGGACAGCTTCAGCTCGGCGGCGAACTCGCCGACGTCGCCGGATTCGACGACCGACCAGAACCGGCCGTCTTCGGCTGAGACCGTGCCCGCACCCGGGTCTTCCAGCCAGAAACGCTTGCGCTGGAACGGGTAGGTCGGCAGGGTGACGATCCGCGCACCGCTGCCGCCGAGATAGGCGGCCCAGTCGACGCGGGCGCCGTGGGCGTGGATCAGCCCCAGCGCGGTGACGAGCGTGGCGGCCTGGTCGCGGTCCTTGCGCTGAGCGGCGGCGAAGACGGCGCCTTCCGGCAGGACCGAACGGCCCATCGGCGTGAGCGCGGCGTCCGGGCCGAGTTCGAGGAAGGTCGTGACGCCTTGGCCGTGCAGGGTTTCCACCGCGTCGGCGAACCGGACGGTGCCGCGGACGTGTTCGGCCCAGTACGCCGGATCCGTGAGCCGGTCGGCGATCTCACCGGTCAGGGTCGAGACGACCGGGATCGCGGGCTCGCGGAAGGTCAGGGTCCGCGCGACTTCCGTGAAGTCGGCGAGCATCGGCTCCATCAGCGCCGAGTGGAAGGCGTGGGACACCGAAAGCCGGGTCGTGCGGCGGCCGGGGAAGCGTTCCGCGACAGCGGTGGTGGCCGCCTCGGCTCCGGACAGGACGACCGCGCGCGGGCCGTTGACCGCCGCGAGGGCGACGTCGGCCGAAAGGTACGGGCGGACCTCGTCCTCGGTGGCCTCCAGCGCGATCATCGCGCCGCCCTCGGGCAGCGCCTGCATGAGCCGGCCGCGAGCGGCGACCAGACGAGCGGCGTCCTCCAGCGAGAGCACCCCGGCGACGTGGGCGGCCACGATCTCGCCGACCGAGTGCCCGGCGAGGAAGCCGGGAGTGACACCCCAGGAAGCGACGAGGCGGAAGAGCGCGACCTCGAACGCGAACAAGGCGGGCTGGGCGAATTCGGTGCGGTCCAGGCGCGCGGCGTCGGTACCGAAAACGACGTCCCGGACGCCGGGCAGGTGTGCGCAAGCCTCGTCGAAGGCCTCGGCGAACACCGGGAACCATTCGTGCAGACGGCGGCCCATGCCGAGCCGCTGTGCACCTTGACCGGTGAACAGCACGGCCGTCCGTCCGGCGGTGTCGCTGCCGGTGACCGTGCCCGCTTCGCCGCCCGCGAGGGCGCGGAGACCGGCGGCCAGTTCGGCGCGGTCGGCCCCGGTGACGACCGCGCGGTGTTCCATGGCGGCCCGGGTGGTGGCCAGTGAGAGCGCGACGTCGACCGGTTCGGCACCGGATTCGTCCACAGTGGACAGCAGGGCGGCGGCCTGCGCGCGGACGGCGGTGGGCGAGGCGCCGGACAGCACGTACGGAACCACCGGCGGCGCCACGATCTCGCGTATCTCGGCGGGTTCTTCGGCAGGCTGCTCCAGGATGACGTGCGCGTTGGTGCCGCTGATCCCGAACGACGACACCCCGGCGCGGCGCGGCCGGTCCGTCACGGTCCACGGCCGGGCCTTGTCCAGCAGTTCCACCGAGCCGGCGGACCAGTCCACGTGCGGGGAGGGTGCGTCGACGTGCAGGGTCGCGGGCAGCGTGGCGTGGCGCATCGCCTCGACCAGCTTCACGATCCCGGCGAGACCGGCGGCGGCCTGGGTGTGGCCGATGTTGGACTTCACCGAGCCCAGCCACAACGGCGTTTCCCGATCGCGACCGTAGGAGGCCAGCAGGGCCTGCGCCTCGATCGGGTCACCCAGCGCGGTGCCGGTGCCGTGTGCCTCGACGACGTCCACAGTGGACGCTTCGATCCCGGCGTTCGCGAGCGCGGCGCGGATCACGCGTTGCTGCGAAGGGCCGTTCGGGGCGGTCAGGCCGCTGGAGGCGCCGTCGGAGTTCACCGCGCTGCCGCGGACGAGCGCGAGGACCGGGTGTCCGTTGCGGCGCGCGTCGGAAAGCCGCTCCAGCACCAGCATCCCGGCGCCCTCGGCCCAGTTCGTGCCGTCGGCGGCGGCCGCGAACGGCTTGCAGCGGCCGTCCGGCGCGAGCCCCCGCTGCCGTGAGAACTCGACGAACGCGCCCGGCGTCGCCATCACCGTGACGCCACCGGCCAGCGCCAGGGTGCACTCCCCCGACCGCAGCGCGCGGGCCGCGAGGTGGACCGCGACCAGCGACGACGAGCACGCCGTGTCGATCGACACCGACGGCCCTTCGAGGCCGAGCGCGTAGGAGACGCGACCGGACACGACGCTGCCGGAAGTACCGATGCCGAGGTAGCCCTCGTGCTCTTCGGGCAGCGCGGTCAGCCGGGACGCGTAATCGGTGAACCCGACGCCGGCGAACACCCCGGTGGCGCTGCCCTTGAGCGAAAGCGGGTCGATCCCGGCCCGCTCGACGGCCTCCCACGCAGTCTCCAGCAGCAACCGCTGCTGCGGGTCGGTCGCCTCGGCCTCCCGCGGCGAGATGCCGAACAGCTCGTTGTCGAAATCCGCGGCGTCGTGCAGGAACCCGCCCTCGCGGACGTAGCTGGTGCCGGGCACGGACGGGTCGGGGTCGTGGATCGCGTCGGTGTCCCAGCCGCGGTCGGCCGGGAACGGCGAGATCGCGTCGCCGCCGCCGTCGACCAGCTCCCACAGCTGTTCCGGGGTGCGGACACCGCCGGGGAACCGGCAGCTCATCGCGACGATCGCGATGGGCTCGGTCTCCTTCTCCCGCGCGTCCGCCAGCTCGCGGCGGCTCTCCCGCAGGTCGGCCGCCATCCGCTTGAGGTAGTCGACGTACTGCTCTTCCGAAGGCATGTCACGGCTCCTGAGTGGATGGAGGGTCAGCGCGGGCCGAACTCGTCGTCGATCAGCGCGAGGAGGTCGTCCGGCGAAGCGGCGTCGAGGTCCGCGTGGGCGGGCTTCTTCGCCGCCCACGCCGACACCAGCCGCTTCAGTCGTCCGTCGATCTCCGCGTCGCCGGGGTCGGCGCCGTCGAGCAGGGCTTCGAGCCGGGTGATCTGTTCGGTCACCGCGGCGGCCGCGCCGGTCTCGGGGGCGAGTTCGGTCTGGAGGTACTTCGCCAGCGCGTCCGGCGCCGGGTAGTCGAAGACGACCGTCGTGGGCAGAGTGAGGCCGGTCGCGGCGGCCAGCGCGGTCCGGAACTCGACCGCGGTGAGCGAGTCGAAACCCAGGTCGAGGAAGCCACGGCCGGGGGCGATCGCGGCCGCCCCGGCGTGCCCGAGCACGGCCGCGGCCTGCCCGCGCACCAGGTCGAGCAACGCGCGTTCCTGCTCCGCTTCGGCCAGCCCGGCGAGTTTGACGCGCAGCACTCCGGCGTCGGCGGCCGCGGCGGTACGCCGGACCGCTGGCACCAGATCGCGCAGGACGGGTGGGAGCTGCCCGGCCGCGGCGGCGTCGGCGAGCCCGGCCTTGTCGAGCTTCACCGGGACCGACACGGCCACGTCCGCGGCCAGTGCGGCGTCGAACAACTCCAGCCCTTCGTCGATGCCCAGCGCGGGGAAACCGTTGCGGCTCAAGCGTTGCCCGGCCTGAGTGCCCAGCGCCCCGCCCATGCCGTCCGCCCAGCGGCCCCAGGCCAGCGAGCGGGCGGGCAGGCCGAGCGCCCGGCGGTGCACGGCGAGACCGTCGAGGAAGGCGTTGGCGGCGGCGTAGTTGCCCTGCCCCGCGTTCCCGAAGACCCCGGCGGCCGAGGAGAACAGGACGAACGCCGCGAGTTCGTGGCCCTTGGTCAGCTCGTGGAGATGCCAAGCGGCGGCGGCCTTGGGACCGAACACGGTGGCGAGCCGATCCGGGGTGAGCGCGCCGACGAGGCCGTCGTCGAGGACACCCGCCGCGTGCACGACCCCGCTCAGCCGGGGGATCCCGGCCAGAAGGCCTTCGACGGCGGCGCGGTCGGCGACGTCGCACGCTTCGACGCGGACGTTCGCGCCGAGAGCCGTCAACTCGTCGGCCAGCTCGGTCGCGCCCGGCGCGGCCGGACCACGACGGCTGGTGAGCACCAGTTCCGTGACGCCGTGGGCACGCACCAGGTGCCGCGCGAGGTGGGCGCCGAGCCCGCCGGTGCCGCCGGTGACGAGCACCGCTCCCCCGGCCAACGCCGGGATCTCCGCGGCCCGGGCCTGCACCAGTGAGAGCTTCGGCGCGTACAACTTGCCGTCTCGCACCAGCAGTTGGTCTTCGCCGGTGGCCAGCGCCTTGCCGAGGAGCGTGGTGTCACCGTCGCCGTCGACGAGGACGAAGCGGCCCGGGTTCTCCGACTGCGCCGCGCGCACCAGGCCCCAGACCGCGGCGGCGGCCGGATCCGCACCGTCCTCTTCGGACAGTGCGACCGCGCCGACGGTCAGGACGACCAGCCGGGTGTCCGCGTACGCCGGGTCCTGGAGCGCGGCGAGCACGGTCGCCGTGGCCGAACGCGCCGCGTCGGCCACGTCACCGGCCGGTTCGGCGAGTTCCAGGACCACGGCGCCGGGCAGCTCGGCGCCGACGTCTTCGAGCCGGGCCCAGGACAGTTCGGCGTCACCCGCCGGGACCGGCGACCAGACGATCCGGTGCAGCGACTCGCTCGGGGTGGTCACCGCGGCCGGTCGCTCCCCGAAGGTCACCTCGGCCGACAGCACCGGGGCGCCCGCGAGGTCGAACACCGCCAGCTCCCCCGCCGGGCTCAGGTGCGCCCGGACGGTGGTGGCGCCGGTGGCGTGCAGGGTCACGTTCCGCCAGGCGACCGGCCAGCCGTGTCCGGCCAGGACCGGGTCGAGCAGGCTCGGATGCAGGCCGTACAGCTGCGCGCTGTCGTCCGGCAGGGTCAGTTCGGTCAGCGGTCCGGCCGGGGCCGGCGGTGCCGGGGCCGGGATGGTGACCAGGAATCCGGTTCCGTGCCGCTGCCAGCCCTGTCCGGCGCGGGTGTGGATCGAGACCGGGCGACGGCCGCCGCTCTCGGCACCGACGGCGACCTGGACCTCGCGGTCCCCGGTCAGCGGTGCCTCGACCGCGAATTCGGCCAGGGTGCCCGCCCCGGCCTCGTCCCCGGCGCGGATCGCCAGCTCCACCAGCAGCGTGTCCGAAGGGTCGGCGGGCAGGGCGCCGGTGCACAGGACCGAACCGTCGTCCGCCGACGTCACGGCGTTGGCCAGCACCGGGTGGCGCAGGCCGCCGGAGACCCGCGCCACGGCGGGCTCGCGCAGCCAGTACCGCTCGTGCTGGAAGGCGTAGGTCGGCAGGTCGACGACACGCGGTTTCGCGGGGGCGAAGAACGCGGCCCAGTCGACGTCGATCCCGCGGACGTGCAGGCGGGCCAGCGCGGTGACCGCCGTCGCCGTCTCGTCCTTGTCGTCGCGCAGGGCGGGGATCGCCTCGCCGGATCCCGCGGCCAGCGCCGAAAGCACCGCCGCCGGGCCGATTTCGAGGTAGGTGGTCACGTTCTCGGCCGACAGCGCGGTCAGCGCGTCGGCGAACCGGACCGGCTCCCGCACGTGCCGCACCCAGTACGCCGGGTCGGTCAGCTCGGTGGCGACGGCGCCGGTGACGGCCGAGACGACCGGGATCGACGGCTCGGCGTAGGTCAGGCTCCGCGCGACTTCCGCGAAGTCGTCGAGCATCGGGTCCATGAGCGGCGAGTGGAACGCGTGGGAGACGTCGAGCCGCTTCACCTTGCGGCCGCGGGCTTCCAGCGCGGCCGCGGCGGCGAGCACAGGTTCCTCAGCGCCCGAGAGCACGACGGCGTCCGGGCCGTTGACCGCCGCGACGGCCACGCCGAATTCGGCGACCTCGGCCTCGGTGGCCTGCACGGCGACCATCGCGCCGCCTCCGGGCAGCGCCTCCATCAGCCTGCCTCGCGCTTCGATCAGCTTCGCCGCGTCTTCCAGCGAGAACACGCCCGCGACATGCGCGGCGGCGATCTCGCCGATCGAGTGCCCGGCGACGAAGGCCGGGCGCACCCCCCACGACTCGAAGAGCCGGTGGAGCGCGACCTCCAAGGCGAAGATCGCGGGCTGGGCGGTCCCGGTCCGGCTCAGGTCACCGTCGAGCGGGAGCAGCGCGGCGATCTCGTCGTAGGCCTTCGCGAAAGCGGGGAAGGCTTCGTAGAGCCCCTGACCCATGCCTTCGCGTTGAGAACCCTGTCCGGTGAACAGGAAGGCGAGGCGGCCGGACGCGGGTTCGCCCGAAGCCAGGGTCCGCAGGCCCGCGCCGGGTTCGCCGACGACGACCGCGCGGTACTGGTGGTGGGTGCGAGTGGTGGCGAGCGAGTAACCGGCGTCGACAGTAAAGTCCACTGTGGACAATCGGGAAGTCTGCGCGGCCAGCGCCTCCGGCGTGCGTCCGGAGACCGCCAGCGGTACCACGGGCAGCGTTCCCGAAGGCTCCGGCTCGGGTTCGGCCGGGGCCTGTTCGAGGACGACGTGGGCATTGGTGCCGCTGATGCCGAACGACGACACCCCGGCGCGACGCGGGCCGCCGGTCTCCGGCCACGGCGTCTGCGCGGTGAGCAGTGAGATGTCGCCCGTCGTCCAGTCGACGTGGGGCGTCGGCTCGTCCACGTGCAGGCTCGCCGGGACGAGCCCGTGGTTCATCGCCTCGACCATCTTGATGATCCCGGCGACCCCGGCGGCGGCCTGCGTGTGGCCGATGTTCGACTTGACCGAACCGAGCAGCAGCGGCCGTTCCCGGCCCTGGCCGTAGGTCGCCAGCAGCGCCTGCGCCTCGATCGGGTCGCCCAGCGGGGTGCCGGTGCCGTGCGCCTCGACGACGTCCACAGTGGACGCTTCGACCCCGGCGTTCGCCAGCGCCGACCGGATCACCCGCTGCTGCGAAGGTCCGTTGGGGGCGGTGAGCCCGTTGGAGGCGCCGTCCTGGTTGACCGCGGAGCCCTTGACGACCGCGAGGACGCGGTGCCCGTTGCGGCGGGCGTCGGAAAGACGTTCCAGTACCAGGATTCCGACGCCTTCGGCCCAGTTCGTGCCGTCGGCGGCCCCGGCGAACGGTTTGCAGCGGCCGTCCGGCGCCAGCCCGCGCTGCCGCGAGAACTCGACGAACATGTCGGGCGAGGCCATCACGTTGACGCCGCCCGCCAGCGCCAGCGTGCACTCCCCCGACCGCAGCGACTGCGCGGCCAGGTGCACGGCGACCAGCGAAGACGAGCAAGCGGTGTCGACGGAGACGGCCGGGCCTTCCAGTCCTAGCGAGTAGGCGACGCGGCCGGAGACGACGCTGCTGAAGGACGCGGTGCCGAGGAAACCCTCGACCTGCTGGGGAATCGCGCTCAGCCGCGAGATGTAGTCGTTGGACAGGGCACCCGCGAAGACACCGGTGCTGGTGCCGCGCAGGGACGCCGGATCGATGCCCGCCCGCTCCAGCGCCTCCCACGCGGTCTCGAGCACCTGGCGCTGCTGCGGGTCGATGGCCAGCGCCTCGCGCGGTGAGATCCCGAAGAACTCGGCGTCGAAATCGCCCGCGTTGTAGAGGAAAGCGCCCTCAGACGCGTACGTGGTGCCGCGGTGATCGGGGTCCGGATGGAACAGCGAGTCCAGCGGCCAGTCGCGGTCGGCCGGGAAGTCCCCGACGCCGTCGCGGCCTTCGGCGACCAGCTGCCAGAGCTCGGCGGGTGAGGTGACCTCGCCCGGGTACCGGCAGCCCATGCCGACGATGACGACCGGATCGTCGTGGAGACCGGCCCCGGTCGTGGCGGGGGTGACCGCGACCGGGGCCGGCGTCTCGTCCCCGACGAGTTCGCCGCGCAGGAAGATCTTCAGCGCGTCGGGCGTCGGGTGGTCGAAGACGAGCGTCGCGGGCAGCCGGAGACCGGTGGCGGCGCCGAGACGGTTGCGCAGTTCGACCGCGGTGAGCGAGTCGAAGCCGATTTCGTTGAAGGCGCGGGTCGCGACGATCCCGGCCGCGTCGGCGTGCCCGAGGACCAGCGCGACCTCGCGGCGCACGAGGTCCAGCAGGAGTTCGTCCCGGTCCGGCGCGGACAGCCCGGCGAGCTTGCGCCGCAGTTCGCCCGCCTGTTCGGCGGTGGCGGTCTTCGCCTTGGCGCGGCCGGAACCGCCGACGAGCGCGCGGATCAGCGGGGAGATCGGGGCGTCGCTGCCGCGCACGGTCGCGCGGTCGAATTCGAGGCCGAGCAGGGCGGCGTGGTCGAGGCCGACCGCGCGGTCGAACATCGCCAAGCCCTTTTCGGGGTCGATCGGCGGGAAACCGCTGCGGCGCATACGTTCTTCGCCCGCGTCGCCGAGTTCGCCCTTCATGCCGCCGGACCACAGGCCCCACGCGACGGACTGCGCGGCCAGTCCTTCGGCGCGGCGCCGGGTGGCGAGGCCGTCGAGGAAGGCGTTGGCGGCGGCGTAGTTGCCCTGGCCCGGGTTGCCGAGCACACCGGCGGCGGAGGAGAACTGGACGAACCAGCGCAGCGGAAGATCCGCGGTCAGCTCGTGCAAATGCCAGGCGGCGTCGGCCTTCGGGGCGAGGACACGGTCGAGACGTTCGGGATTCAGCGCGTCGATCGGCGCGTCGTCGAGGACACCGGCCGCGTGGACCACGGCGGTCAGCGGGTGCTCGGCCGGGATCGCGGCGAGAAGCGCGGCGACGGCTTCACGGTCCGCGCCGTCGCACGCGGCGATGGTGACTTCGGCGCCGAGCGCCCGCAACTCGTGCGACAGCTCGGTCGCGCCAGGAGCGTCCGGGCCGCGGCGGCTGGTGAGCAGCAGATGCCGGACGCCGTACACGGCGATGAGGTGCTTGGCGAGCATCGCGCCGAGGCCACCGGTACCGCCGGTGATCAGGACGGTGCCGCCGGGCTCCGGGCCACGCGGGATGGTGAGCACGACCTTGCCGATGTGCTTGGCCTGGCTGAGCAGACGGAACGCCTCCGGTGCCCGGCGGACGTCCCAAACGTGACGCGGCAACGGCTTCAGCACACCGCCCGCGAACAGCTCCAGCACTTCGGCCCACATGCGGGAGAACTGCTCGGGGCCGGCCTCGATGAGGTCGTAGGGCCGGTAGCGCACACCGGGGTGTTGCGCGGCGACCTCGCCGGGGTCGCGCAGTCCGGCCTTGCCCATCTCCAGGAACCGGCCGCCCCGCGGCAGCAGCCGCAAGGAGGCGTCGACGAAGTCACCGGTGAGCGCGTCGAGGACGACGTCGACACCGCGGCCTTCGCTGGTGGCGAGGAAGTGCTGTTCGAAGTCGAGGGTGCGGGAGTTGGCGATGTGGCCGTCGTCCAGCCCGGCTTCGCGCAGCACATGCTGTTTCGCCGGGCTGGCGGTGCTGTAGACCTCGGCGCCGAGGTGCCGGGCGATCTGGATCGCCGCCATACCGACGCCACCGGCGCCCGCGTGGATCAGGACGGATTCCCCCGCCTTCAACCCGGCGAGTTCCTTGAGGCCGAAGTAGGCGGTGAGGAACACCAGCGGCACGGACGCGGCTTCTTCGTCCGTCCAGTTTTCGGGGATGCGGGCGCACATCGAGCGCTGCGCGGTGGTGATGGAGCCGATGCCGCCGATGGCGACGCCCATCACGCGGTCGCCGGGGGCGAGATCGTCCACTTCGGACCCGGTTTCCAGGACCACACCGGCGATCTCGTTGCCGAGCGGCCCTGGCTCGCCTTCGAACATGCCGAGGACGTTGAGGGCGTCGCGGAAGTTGAGGCCCGCGGCGGCGACGGCGACGCGGATATGCCCGGGCTCCAACGGTTCCAGGGCTTGGAGGCAGGGTTCGAGCCGCAGTTCCTCCAGGGTGCCGCGGGCGGCCATGCCGAGGCGCCACGCGGGTTCGGCGGGCGGGCTGAGCTCGTCGGTGCCGGGGACCGGGGCGAGCCGGAGCGCGGCGAATCCGCCGTCGCGCAAGGTCAGCTGGGGTTCGCCGGTCGCCAGCGCGGCGGCGAGTTCGGTTTCGGTCAGGTCGCCGGTCTCGGTGTCGACGAGGACGACCCGGCCGGGGAGTTCGCTCTGCGCGGAGCGGCCGAGACCCCAGACCGCGGCGGCGGCCGGGTCGACCCGGCCGGGGCCGATGGCGGCGCAGGTGACGAGGACGAGTTTCGCGTCGGCGAACCGGTCTTCAGCCGAGAACTGCTGCAGGACGGCGAGCACCTCACGGGTGGCGACACGGACACTCGCCGGGTCGGTGAACACGGGGAGCACGACCACCGGCGGTACGGCGCCTCCGCCGACCCGCCCGTGATAGGCCCACTCGACCGGTGATGGCTCGGCCGGGGTGGGCAGCGGCGTCCAGTCGAGGCGGAACAGCGAGTCGAGACCAGGGGCCGC
Organism: Amycolatopsis sp. TNS106; assembly: GCF_019330265.1. NCBI lineage: Bacteria > Bacillati > Actinomycetota > Actinomycetes > Pseudonocardiales > Pseudonocardiaceae > Amycolatopsis > Amycolatopsis sp. TNS106. The sequence continues at coordinate 3,282,215 of NZ_CP024972.1, forward strand.
CGACGTGACGGGCGCGAGTTCGCGCAGGGTCAGGGAGCCGATGGTGACGACCGGTGCTCCCGTGCCGTCGGCGGCGCGCAGGGAGACGGCACCGGACGGCCCGGGCGTGAGTTTCAGCCGCAGCGCCGACGCGCCGGTGGCGTGCAGGGTGACGTCCTGCCAGTGGAACGGCAGCTTGGCGCCGCCCGCTTCCCCGGCCAGCAGGCCGATCGCGTGCAGACCGGCGTCCAGGAGCGCGGGATGGAGGCCGAACCGCTCGACGTCGGCCTTCGCGGTGTCTTCCGGTAGCGCGGTTTCGGCGAAGATCTCCTCGCCCAGCCGCCAAGCGGCCTTGAGTCCTCGGAAGACCGGGCCGTATTCCAATCCGGCGGCGGCGAAGGCCGGGTAGACCTCGGCGACGTCGATCGAGACGGCGTCACGGGGCGGCCACTCGGCGAGGTCGAAACCGGCGGCCGGAGCCTGCGGCGCCAAGGTTCCCGACCCGTGCAGCGTCCACGCGGCTTCCCCGGCGCGCGAGTACACGGCGACGGCGCGACGTCCGCTTTCGTCCGGCCCGGCCAGGACGACCTGGACGTCCAGCGGACCCGCGAGCACCATCGGCTCGCGCAGGGTGAGCTCTTCCAGATGCGCGCAGCCGGCTTCGTCACCGGCTCGCAGCGCGAGCTCGACCAGGGCCGTACCGGGCACGATGACGGTGCCCGCGACCGCGTGATCGGAAAGCCAGGGGTGGGTGGACGGCGAGAGCCGGCCGGTCAGCACGACACCGGCGCCGTCGGCGAGCGGGACGGACGCGCCCAGCAGCGGGTGGGCGGCGTCGGCGAGACCGAGCCCACCGGGGTCCCCCGCGCCGCGGCCGCCGCGCAACCAGTAGTTCTCGCGCTGGAACGGGTACGTCGGCAGATCGATCGTGCGGGCCCCGGTGCCCTCGTAGAACGCGGTCCAGTCGACGCGAGCGCCGCGGACGTGCAGTTCGGCCAGCGCGGTCATCGCCGTCTGAGCCTCGGCGCGGTCCTTGCGCAGCACCGGGACGACGAGAGTGCCTTCGGGCGGCAGGGTCCGCGCCGCCATCCCGGCCAGCACCGCGTCCGGGCCGATCTCGACGAACCGGGAAACCCCTTCACCGCGCAGGAATCCGACGCCGTCGGCGAACCGCACCGGCTGCCGGACGTGCCGCGGCCAGTAGCCGGGCACGGTGACCTCGCCGGGACCGGCGAGGCGTCCGGTCACGTTGGACACCACGGGGATCGACGGCGTCCCGTGCGGGATCTCCTCGGCGATGGTGCCGAATTCGGCGAGTATGCCGTCCATCCGCGCGGAATGCGACGCGTGGGAGATGTTGAGCCGTTTGATCTTCCGGCCGCGTTCGGCGAATTTCGCGGCGAGGGCCTCGGCGGCGGCCTCCTCACCGGAGACGACGACCGAGTCGGGGGCGTTGAGCGCGCCGATCTCCAGGCCGTCGGTCAGTTCGGCGGCGATCTCCTCCTCCGTGGCCTGGATACCGATCATCGCGCCGCCCGGCGGCTGGGCCTCCATCAGGCGGCCGCGCGCGGTGATCATCCGCGCGGCACCCGCCAGATCCCAGACCCCGGCGACATGGGCGGCGGCCAGTTCGCCGGCGGAGTGCCCGACGACGTAGTCCGGGTGGACACCCCACGACTCCAGCAGCCGGAAGAGCGCCACCTGCAGGGCGAACATCGCGGGCTGCGCGAAGGTCATCCGGTCGAGCAGCTTCTGGTCGTCGCCGAAGACGACGCCCGCCAGCGGCCGGTCGAGGTGCGGGTCGAGGGCGGCGCACGTCTCGTCGAAGGCGGCGCGATAGGCGGGGAAGGTGTCGTACAGCTCGCGGCCCATGCCGCAGCGCTGGGCACCCATGCCGGAGAACAGGAACGCGGTGCGCCCGAGCAGCGGTTCGCCGGTGACGACGCCGGGAGCGGGCTCTCCCTCGGCGAGCGCGGTCAGCCCGGCGGCGAGGTCTTCCCGGGTGCTGCCGACGATCGCGGCGCGCGACTCCAGCGCGGTCCGGGTGGTGGCCAGCGACCAGCCGAGATCGAGCGGGTCGACAGTGTCCACTATGGACAGAAGCTGCGCGGCGGCGGCCTTCAACGCGGCCGGGCCACGAGCCGAAAGGGGCCAGGTCTGGACGGCGGGCGCGGTCCGTTCCGGCTCGGTGTCCTCGCCGTCGGGGGCCTGCTCCAGGATGACGTGCGCGTTGGTGCCGCTCATGCCGAAGGACGACACCCCGACGCGGCGCGGGCGGTCCCCGGTCTCCCACGGCCGGGGTTCGGTGAGCAGTTCGACGGCGCCGGCCGTCCAGTCGACGTGCGGTGACGGCTCGTCGACGTGGAGGGTGCGGGGCAGCACGCCGTGCCGCATGGCCTCGACCATCTTGATGATCCCGGCGACCCCGGCCGCGGCCTGCGTGTGCCCGATGTTCGACTTGACCGAACCGAGCCACAGCGGGGTTTCCCGCTCGCGGCCGTAGGTGGCCAGCAGCGCCTGCGCCTCGATCGGGTCGCCGAGGGTCGTGCCGGTGCCGTGCGCCTCCACGGCGTCGACGTCGGCGGCGGTCAGCTTCGCGTTCTCCAGCGCGGCACGGATGACACGTTGCTGGGCCGGACCGTTGGGCGCGGTCAGGCCGTTGGACGCGCCGTCCTGGTTGACCGCCGTTCCCCTGAGCACGGCGAGGATCCGGCGCCCGTTGCGGCGCGCGTCGGACAGCCGCTCCAGCAGGAGCATGCCCGCGCCCTCGCCCCAGCCGGTGCCGTCGGCGCCGGCGGCGAACGCCTTGCAGCGCCCGTCCGGCGCCATCCCGCGCTGACGCGAGAATTCGACGAACGTCTCCGGCGTGGCCATCACCGTGACGCCGCCCGCCAGTGCGAGCGAGCACTCCCCCGACCGCAGCGCGTGCGCCGCGAGGTGGACCGCCACCAGCGACGACGAGCAGGCCGTGTCGATCGTGACCGCCGGGCCTTCCAGCCCGAGCGTGTAGGAGAGCCGCCCCGACAGCACACTGTTGGCCGAGCCGGTGCCGAGAAACCCTTCGACCTCTTCGGATCCGCCGTCGAACCCGGAGACGTACTCGGTGCGCATGGCCCCGGCGAACACCCCGGTGGCGCTGCCCTTCAGCGCCGCCGTGTCCAGCCCGGCCCGTTCGAAGGTCTCCCACGTGACCTCCAGCAGCAGCCGCTGCTGCGGGTCCATCGCCAGCGCTTCCCGCGGCGAGATCCCGAAGAAGCCCGCGTCGAATTCCCCGGCGTCGTGCAGGAATCCGCCCTGGTCGCTGTAGGTGGTACCCCGGTGCTCCGGGTCCGGATGGTAGAGCCCGTCGGTGTCCCAGCCCCGGTTCGCCGGGAACCCCGTCATCCCGTCCTCGCCGCCGCCGACGAGGTCCCACAGTCCTTCCGGCGAGGTGACCCCGCCCGGGAAGCGGCAGGCCATGCCGATCACGGCCAGTGGTTCCGAGCCGCTTTCCTCGGCCTCCCGCAGCCGGCGCCGCGTCTCGCGCAGTTCGGCGGTCAGTCGCTTGAGGTAGTCGAGCGTCCGCTCGTCGGTCGTCATGACGGTGGTCCTCCTCGCGGCGGCAGGCCGGGGTCAGAGTTCGTTGTCCAGCAGGGCGAACATGTCGTCGATGGTGTCCACTTCCAGATCCGCGTCACCGCCGGACGACGGCCGCGTCCGGTCCTGCCAGAGGGACACCAGGTTCCGCAGCTTCGCCTCGACCTCGGCACCGTCCGCGCTCGCCAGGTCCACTGTGGACAGTTCGGCGGCGAGCTTGTCGATCCCGGATGCCAGGCCGGTGTCCGCGTCCGGTCCCGCGGTGTCCATCTCGGACTGCAGGAACTTGGCGAGGTCGTCCGGGGTCGGGTAGTCGAAGATCAGCGTCGCTGGAAGGCGCAGGCCGGTGGCCGCATCGAGCCCGTTGCGCAGCTCGACCGCGGTCAGCGAGTCGAAGCCCAGCTCGGTGAACGCCCGGCCCGGCTCGATCGAGTCCGCGCCGTCGTGCCCGAGCGCGGCCGCGGCCTGGCCGCGCACCACCCCGAGCAGCACCAGTTCGGCGTCCGCCTGCGACAGTCCGGCGAGCCGTCGCTTGAGCCCGTCGGCCTGCGCCGCGGCGTCCACCGGCGCGGCACGCCGCACCGAACCGCGGACGAGACCGCGCAGCAGCGGCGGCACCGGTCCGGTCATCGTGCGGAGCCCGGCGACGTCCAGCTTCACCGGCACCGAAACCGGTTCGGCCAGCCCGGTGGCCAGGTCGAACAGCTCCAGTCCCTCCGCGGGGCCGAAACTGCCGACCCCGTCGCGGCCCATGCGGTCCGCGTCGGCGGAGTCGCCCATGCCGTCGGCCCAGAGACCGAAGGCGAGTGACGTCGCCGGCAGGCCGAGACCGCGCCGGTGATGCGCCAGCCCGTCGAGGAAGGTGTTCGCCGCGGCGTAGTTCGCCTGCCCCGGCGCGCCGAGCACCCCGGCGGCCGAGGAGAACAGGACGAACATCGTCAGGTCGTGGCCGCGGGTCAGCTCGTGCAGGTTCCACGCCGCGTCCACCTTGGGCCGCAGCACCTTCTCCAGCCGTTCGGGGGTGAGCGCGGTGAGCAGGCCGTCGTCGAGGACACCGGCCGCGTGCACCACCCCGGTCAGTTCCGGGGTGCGGTCCAGGACCGCGGCGAGCGCGGCGCGGTCGGCGGCGTCGCACGCCTCGATCCGCACGGTCGCGCCCAGTCCGGTCAGTTCCGCCGCCAGTTCGGCCGCGCCGGGCGCGTCCGGGCCGCGACGGCTGGTGAGCACCAGGTCCTTGACGTCGTGCCGGGTGACCAGATGCCTGGCCAGCACCGCGCCGAGACCGCCGGTGCCGCCGGTGACGAGCACCGTGCCGCCGATCGGGCGGCGCGGCACGGTCAGCACGACCTTGCCGACGTGCTTGGCCTGCGACAGGAAGCGCAGCGCCTCCGGGGCCCGGCGCAGATCCCAGGTGCGGATCGGCAGCGGGGTGAGCGCGCCCTGGTCGAACAAGGCGATCAGCTCCTCCCATATCCGCGCGATCCGGTGGTTGCCCGCGTCGATCACGTCGAACGCCTGGTAAGTCACACCGGGATGGTGCCCCGCGGCGCCGCCGTCCGGACGGACGTCGGTCTTCCCCATTTCCACGAACCGCCCACCGCGCGGTAACAGGCGCATCGACGCGTCGATGAAGTCGCCCGTCAGCGCGTTGAGGACGACGTCCACGCCTTTGCCGCCGGTGGTCTCGCGGAACCGTTCCTCGAAGTCGAGCGTCCGCGACGACGCGATGTGGTCGTCGGCCAGCCCGGCGGCGCGCAGGACGTCCCATTTGCCCTCGCTCGCGGTGCCGAACACCTCGGCGCCGAGATGCCGCGCGAGCTGTGTGGCGGCCATCCCGACCCCACCGGCGGCGGCGTGGATGAGCACCGACTCACCCTTCTTCAGCCCGCCGAGGTCGGTCAGCGCGTAGTAAGCGGTGAGGAACACCAGCGGCACCGACGCGGCCTCTTCGAACGTCCAGCCCTCGGGCATCTTGGCCAGCAGATCCCGATCGGCGAAGGTGAGCGGGCCGAACCCGCCGTGCACCAGTCCCATCACGCGGTCGCCCGGCGCGAGGTCGGTCACCTCGGAGCCGACGTCGGTGACGACACCGGCGGCCTCGTAGCCGATCCGGCCGGCGTCGCCCGGGTACATGCCGAGGACGTTGAGCACGTCGCGGAAGTTCGTCCCGGCCGCCCGGGTGGCGATCCGGACCTCCCGCGGCAGCAACGGTTCGAGCACGTCCGGGTACGGCTCGAAGGAGAGCCGGTCGAGGGTGCCCTTGACGACGCTGTCGAGGCGCCACGCCGGTTCGTGCCACGGCGGCACGAGATCCGGCGACGACGACGCGGTCAGCAGCCGCGCGGCGTGGACGACGCCGTCCCGCACGGCCAGCTGGGTTTCGTCGCCCAGCACGGCCAGCGCGGTGTCGACGTCGGCTTCGGCCGCGTCGAGCAGCACCAGCCTGCCGGGGTTCTCGGACTGGGCGCTGCGGACCAGGCCCCACACCGCGGCCGAAGCCGGGTCGACAGTGTCCGAAGTGGACACGGCGACCGCGTTCTCGGTGCGCACCACGAGGATGGCGTCCTTCTCCCCGGCCAGCCATTCCTGCAGCTTCGCCAGCGTGCTCCGCAGAAGCGCGTGGGTGGCCGCTGGAGTGTCGCCCGCTTCCGGCACCGCCGACAGCAGCTCCGTCGACGCGGCCGGGGCCCCGGTCGTGATCTGGGACCAGGCGAGCCGGAACAGCGAGTCCGAAGTGGACGGAGCCACCGGACCGAGATCGGTGACCTCGCGCAGCAGCAACGATCCCACCGTCAGCACCGGCGCTCCGGCACCGTCGGTGAGCTCCAGCCGCACCGAGTCGGTCCCGGAGGCGGCGACCCGGACCCGGGCGGCGGTGGCGCCGGCCGCGTGCAGCACGACGTCACGCCAGAGGAACGGCAACCGGGTGGTCTCGGCGTTCCCCGGCAGCAGGCCGATGGCGTGCAGCGCGGCGTCGAGCAGGGCCGGGTGCAGGCCGAACTTCCCGGCGTCGGCGTGCGCCACCGCGGGCAGTTCGAGATCGGCGCAGACCTCGTCGCCCACGAGCCAGGCGGCGGTGAGGCCCTGGAACACCGGCCCGTACTCCAGGCCCGCGTCGGCGAGCCCCGGGTAGAGCCCGGTGACGTCGAGAGCCTTGGCTCCGGCGGGCGGCCACGCGGTGTCCTTGGCGGCCGGATAAGCGTCGCCGGGGGCGAGCAGGCCGGTCGCGTGCTCGGTCCACGGGGCCTCGTCGAGCCGGGAGTGGATCGACACCGGACGCCGTCCGTCGTCGTCCGCGGCGCCGACGACGACCTGCACCGCGAGCCCGCCGGTCTCGGGCAGCACCATCGGCGCGGCGATGGTCAGTTCGGCCACGCGGGCGCAGCCGAGTTCGTCGCCCGCCCGGACGGCGAGTTCGACCAGTGCCGCGCCGGGGACCAGCACGGTGCCGAGCACCGCGTGCTCGGCCAGCCACGGTTGTGCCGCGCGGGAAAGCCTGCCGTACCCGACCAGGCCGTCCTCGCCCGCCGTCGGCACGGTCGCCCCGAGCAGCGGGTGCCCGGCCGCGGCCAGGCCCAGCCCGGCGGCGTCGCCGGCGACCGCGGGCGGGTCGAGCCAGAACCGCTCGCGCTGGAACGCGTACGTCGGCAACGGGACCGCACGGGCGCCGGTGCCGTCGAAGAACGCCGTCCAGTCGACCTCGGCCCCCGCCGCAACTAGTCGGCTGAATGCGACGGCGGCGGTCTGTCGTTCGTCGCGGTCCTTGCGCAGTACCGGGACGAACATCGCGTCGGGAGCGCTGTCGAGGCCCATCGCGGACAGCACGCCGTCCGGACCCAGCTCGGCGAACCGCGTGACGCCCGCTTCGGCGAGCGCGCGGACACCGTCGGCGAAACGCACGGTCTCCCGCACGTGGCGCACCCAGTAGCCCGGGTCGGTCAGATCCGCCGCTTCGGCCACTGTGGACACGATCGGGATCCGCGGCTCGTGGTAGCTCAAGCTTTCCGCCACTTCGGCGAACTCCGCCAGCATCGGCTCCATGAGCGAGGAGTGGAACGCGTGCGAGACGATCAACGCCTTGGTGCGACGGCCTTCCTTCGCGAACTTGTCGGCGACCTCGCGGACCGGACCGTCCACACCGGACAGAACGATCGCCTGAGGACCGTTCACCGCCGCCAGACAGACCTCGTCCGACAGATACTCACGCACCTCCTCCTCGGACGCCTGCACCGCGACCATCGCGCCACCTTCCGGCAACGCCTCCATCAACCGGCCACGCGCCACGACGAGCTTCGCCGCGTCCTCCAGCGAGAACACCCCGGCCACATGCGCCGCCGCGATCTCACCGATCGAATGCCCGGCCAGGAAATCGGGCCGGATGCCCCACGACTCCACGAGCCGGAACAACGCGACTTCCAGCGCGAAGATCGCGGGCTGCGCGGTACCGGTGCGGTCGATGTCGCCCTCGAGCGGGAGCAGCGCCGCGACCTCGTCGTACGCCGCCGCGAACACCGGGAACGCCTCGTAGAGCCCTCGGCCCATGCCGAGCCGCTGGGAACCCTGCCCGGTGAACAGCAGCGCCAGTTTGCCTTCGACGACACGGCCGGTGACGACCTCCGGCGTGGTCCGGCCGCCGGCGAGCGCGGCCAGCGCGGTGCGCACCGTGTCGGCGTCACCGGTGAGCACGGCCCGTCGTTCGAACGCGGTCCGGGTGGTCGCCAGCGCGTAGCCGATGTCGACCGGGTCGGCGAACCCGACGGTGCCGAGCAGCCGTCCGGCCTGGGCTCGCAGCGCGTCTTCGGTGCGGGCGCTCAGCACCCACGGCAGCAGCGACGGCGTCACCGGAGTCCGCGCGGGCACCTCAGGTTCGGGGACCTGCTCCAAGATCACATGCGCGTTGGTGCCGCTGATCCCGAACGCCGACACCGCCGCCCGCCGGGGACGGCCCGCCTCCGGCCACGGCCGCGCCTCGGTGAGCAGCCGGACCTCGCCCGCTTCCCAGTCGACGTGCGGGGACGGCTCGTCGACGTGCAGGGTGGCGGGCAGGACGCCGTGCCGCATCGCCTCGACCATCTTGATGATCCCGGCGAGACCGGCGGCGGCCTGCGTGTGACCGATGTTGGACTTCACCGAGCCCAGCCACAGCGGCTCTTCACGATCCTGGCCGTAGGTGGCCAGCAGCGCCTGCGCCTCGATCGGATCACCCAGCGCGGTCCCGGTGCCGTGTGCCTCGACGACGTCCACAGTGGACGATTCGACGCCCGCCGCGGCCAGCGCGCGGCGGATCACCCGCTGCTGCGAAGGTCCGTTCGGCGCGGTCATGCCGTTGGACGCGCCATCCTGGTTGACCGCGCTTCCGCGCACGACCGCCAGCACGTGACGTCCGTTGCGGCGCGCGTCGGAAAGCCGTTCCAAAAGCAGGAATCCGGCGCCCTCGGCCCAGGCGGTGCCGTCGGCCGCGGCCGCGAACGGCTTGCAGCGGCCGTCAGCGGCCAGGCCGCGCTGACGCGAGAATTCGATGAACGGGTTGGGGCTGGCCATCACGGTCGCGCCGCCGACCAGCGCCAGCCCGCATTCGCCGGAGCGCAGCGCCTGCGCCGCCCAGTGCAGGGCGACCAGCGAAGACGAGCACGCCGTGTCGACCGACACCGCCGGGCCTTCGAGCCCGAAGGTGTAGGCGACCCGGCCGGTCAGCACGCTGCTCGCGCTGCCGGTCCCGAGCAGGCCTTCCATCCCGTCCGGGGTGGCGGCCAGCCGGGAGGCGTAGTCGTCGTACATGACGCCCGCGAACACGCCGGTGGCGCTGCCGCGCAGCGAGACCGGGTCGATCCCGGCGCGCTCGAACGCCTCCTGCGCGGTCTCCAGCAGCAAGCGCTGCTGCGGGTCGACGGTGACCGCCTCCCGCGGCGAGATGCCGAAGAACTCGGCGTCGAAGTCGGCGGCGTCGTGCAGGAAGCCGCCTTCGCGGGCGTAGCTGGTGCCGGGGTGGTCGGGGTCCGGGTGGTAGAGCCGGTCGAGATCCCAGCCGCGGTCGGAGGGGAACGGCGTGATCGCGTCGGTCCCCTCGGCGACCAGGCGCCACAGGTCCTCCGGCGAGCTCACCCCGCCCGGGAACCGGCAGCTCATCGCGACGATGGCGATGGGCTCGTCCGGCTCGGCCACCCTGACCGGCTCGATGTCCACACCTGCCTCGTCACCGGCCAGTTCGCCGCGGATGTGGGCCGCCAGCGCCGCCGGGGTCGGGTGGTCGAACACCAGCGTGGCGGGTAGCCGCAGACCGGTCGCCTCGCCGAGCCGGTTGCGCAGTTCGACGGCGGTGAGCGAATCGAAGCCGAGTTCGGTGAACGCGCGACCGGCTTCGATCGACGTCGCGGTGCCGTGTCCGAGCACGTCGGCGACGTGGCCGCGGACGAGGCCGGCCAGATGCGAGAGCTGGTCGTCGGGCGAAAGCCGGGCGAGCGTCGCGGTCAGCCCGGCGGCGGCCGCGGCGTTGGCCGCACCCCGCCGCTTCGGCACCCGGACCAGGCCGCGCAGCGCGGGGGCGGGCTCGCTCGTGCGGGCCAGCGTGCGCAACGTCGCCAGGTCGAGCTTGACCGGAACCGGGACCGGCGTCGGAGCGGCCAGCGCGGCGTCGAACAGTGCCAGGCCTTCTTCGTCGGTCAGCGCGCCGAAGCCGGCGCGGGCCAGACGGTCCACATCGGACTGACCGCCCATACCGTTGGCCCACAGCCCGTACGCCAGCGAACGAGCGGGCAGCCCCTCCGCGTGACGGCGGCGCGCGAGGTCGTCGAGCACGGCGTTGGCCGCGGCGTAGCTGGCCTGCCCCGGACCGCCGAGGATCCCGGACACCGAGGACACCAGCACGAACTGGGTCAACGGCCTGCCGAGGGTGAGTTCGTGGAGCGCGAGCGCCGCCTCGGCCTTGGGCAGCAGCACGGTGTCGAAGCGCTCCGGGGTCAGCTCGGTGACGACACCGTCGTCGAGCACCCCGGCCGCGTGCACGATGCCGGTGAGGTCTTCGATCCCGTCGAGCAGGGCGGCGAGCGCGTCGCGGTCGGTGACGTCGCAGGCGACGACCTCGGCGCCGAGCTCTTCCGCCAGTTCCGCGGCGCCGGGCGCGTCGAGGCCGCGGCGGCTGGTGAGCACCAGCCTGGTGACCCGTGGCGCGAGGTGCCGGGCGATGGCCGCCCCGACCCCGCCGGTGCCGCCGGTGACAAGCACCGTGCCCTCGCCCCAGACAGCGGGTTCTCCCGCCGTGGCCCGGGCGAGCCGCGGGACTTCCGCGACGCCGTCGCGGATCCGGACCTGCGGTTCGCCGGTGGCCAGCGCCTTCGCCACGTCATCCCCTTCGAGGACGACGAACCGGCCCGGGTGTTCCGACGCGGCGGTGCGGACGAGACCGCGGACAGCGGCTCCCGCCGGGGTGTCACCGGTGCGCACCACCAGGCGCGGGCCGCCGTCGGCGAGGAATTCCTGGACGGCGGCGAGGGTCGCGGCGAGCGCGGCACGCGGCTCGCCGTCCGGCGCGGTGAAGACCTGGACGTCTTCGCCGATGTCACCGTCGGCGGGCACCTCGACCCAGGTCAGCTCGTACAGCGAGTCGGTGCCGCGCTGCCTCGGTGCCTCCGCGGTCCGGACCGCGACCGTGCCGATCGTGGCGACCGGCGCACCGGTGGTGTCGGTGGCCAGCAAGGAGAATCCGGATCCGGCGGGCGTGACCCGGACGCGCAGCGCGGTGGCGCCGGTGGCGTGCAGGGTGACGTCGCCGAACAGGAACGGCAGCCGGGTGCCCTCCCCCGGCGTGAGCCCCAGAGTGTGCAGTGCGGCGTCGAGCAGTGCCGGATGCAGGCCGAAGCCGTCGACTTCGGTGCCCTCGGGCAGCTCGACCTCGGCGAACACCGTGTCCCCGTCGCGCCAGGCGGCGGTCAGCCCGCGGAATGGCGGGCCGTAGTCGAGCCCCGCGGCCGCCATGTCCGCGTACAGCCCGTCGAGGGAGATCGGCTCGGCGGCGGGCGGCCACTCGGTCAGACCGGACGGCGCGGCGGCCGCCTCGGGAGCGAGGGTGCCGGTGGCGTGTTCGGTCCATTCCCCTTGCGGGGCACGGGAGTGCACCGAAACCGGGCGTCGTCCGCCCGTGCCCGCCGCGCCGACGAGCACCTGGACGTCCAGCGCACCGTGCGGCGGCAGCACCAGCGGCGCGGCCAGGGTCAGTTCCTCCACGCCTCCGCAGCCGGCTTCGTCACCGGCGCGGACCGCGAGTTCGAGCAGTCCGGTGCCGGGGACGAGCACTTCGCCGAACGCGGCGTGCCCGGCCAGCCACGGGTGGGTGGCGACCGAAAGCCGTCCGGTGAGGACCCAGCCCTCGCCGTCGGCGAACGGCACGGCGGCGCCCAGCAGCGGGTGCCCGGCGGCCTGGAGCCCGGCGGTGGTGACGTCGCCCGCCCCGGATCCGGCGGCGAGCCAGAAGCGGCGACGGTCGAACACCGACGTCGGCAGGTCGACGACGCGGGCGCCGGTCGGGCGGAACACCGCGGCCCAGTCGACGGGAACACCGCGGGTGTACGCGGCGGCCAGCGTGGTGAGCGCGGTCTCCGCTTCGCCGCGGTCGGCGCGCAGGAACGACGCCGCGAAGGTGTCCGGGCCGTCGTCCGCGAGCGCGGTCAGCACGGCGGCCGGGCCGAGTTCCAGGAACTTGGTCACCCCGGCCTCACGCAGCCACGCGAGCCCGGCCGAGAACCGGACGGTGGCGCGGACGTGTTCGACCCAGTACTCCGGTTCGGCGACCCGTGCCACCGGTTCGCCGTCCACTGTGGACACGAACGGGATCTTCGGCGCCGAGAAGCCGAGTTCCCGCACCACGGCGGCGAACTCGTCGAGCATCGGCTCCATCAGGGCCGAGTGGAACGCGTGCGAGACGTCCAGCCGCTTCGTGCGGCGGCCGAGTTTCTCGAACTTCTTGGCCAGCTTGAGCGTCGGCGACGCGGCTCCCGAGAGGACGACCGCGTCGGGGCCGTTGACGGCGGCCAGCGACACCTTCGGCGTCAGGTGCTCACGCACCTCGTCCTCACTCGCCTGGACCGCGACCATCGCGCCGCCTTCGGGCAGCGCCTCCATCAGCCGACCGCGCGCCTCGACGAGCTTGGCCGCGTCCTCCAGCGAAAGCACGCCCGCCACATGCGCGGCCGCGATCTCGCCGATCGAATGCCCGGCCACGAAGTCGGGCACGACACCCCACGACTCGGCGAGCCGGTACAGCGCGACCTCCAGCGCGAAGATCGCGGGCTGCGCGGCACCGGTGCGGCTCAGGTCGCCGCCTGCCGGGAGCAGCGCGGTGACCTCGTCGTACGCCGCGGCGAACGCCGGGAAGGCGGCGTAAAGCCCTTCGCCCATACCTGGACGCTGCGATCCCTGACCGGTGAACAGGAACACCGTCCGGCCGGGCAGTACCCGTCCGGCGACGACCGACGGTGTGGTCGCTCCTTCGGCCAGCGCTTCGAGACCGGTGCGGAGATCCGCGCCGGTGGCGCCGAGTACGACGGCACGCCGCTCGTGCGCGGTCCGGGTCGTGGCGAGCGCCAGACCGACATCGACCGGCTCACCGTCGCGGCCGAGCAGGCGCCCGGCCTGCTCGCGCAAGGTGTTCTCGGCGCGGCCCGACAGCACCCACGGCACCAGCGCGGGAGCCACGACCTCGCGCGAAGCGGGTGTTTCGGCCGGAGGCTGTTCGAGGATGACATGCGCGTTGGTGCCACTGATCCCGAAGGAGGACACGGCGGACCGCCGCGGCCGCCCGGTCTCCGGCCACTCCCGGCCTTCGGCGAGCAGCTCGACGTCACCGGCTTCCCAGTCGACGTGCGGGGTCGCCTCGCCAAGGTGCAGCGTCGGCGGCAGGACACCGTGACGCATCGCCTGGACCATCTTGATGATCCCGGCGACGCCCGCCGCGGCCTGTGTGTGGCCGAAGTTCGACTTCACCGAGCCGAGGTACAGCGGTTCGCCGTCACGCTCGCGGCCATACGTGGCCAGGAGCGCCTGCGCCTCGATCGGGTCGCCCAGCGTCGTACCGGTGCCGTGCGCCTCGACGGCGTCCACAGTGGACGAAGGGACACCGGCGGCGGCCAGCGCCTGACGGATCACGCGCTGCTGCGAAGGACCGTTCGGGGCGGTGAGACCGTTGGACGCGCCGTCGGAGTTGACCGCCGAGCCCTTGACGACCGCGAGCACGCGGTGCCCGTTGCGGCGCGCGTCGGAAAGCCGTTCCAGCACGAGCATCCCGGCGCCTTCGGCCCAGCCGGTGCCGTCGGCGTCGGCCGAGAAGGACTTGCAGCGGCCGTCGGCGGCGAGGCCGCGCTGACGCGAGAACCCGATGAAGGTCTCGGGCGTCGCCATCACGGTGACACCACCGGCCAGCGCCAGCGAGCACTCCCCCGACTTGAGCGCCTGCGTCGCCCAGTGGAGGGCGACCAGCGACGAGGAGCACGCGGTGTCGACCGAAACCGCCGGGCCTTCCAGTCCGAGGGTGTAGGCGACCCGGCCGGACAGCACGGAACCCGAGGTGCCGGTGCCGAGGAAACCCTCGACGTCGTCGGGAACGTCGTTGCCGAGCCGGGTGCCGTAGTCGTGGTACATGACGCCGGCGAACACCCCGGTCGGGCTGCCCTTGAGCGACGTCGGATCGGTACCGGAGCGTTCGAGTGCCTCCCACGCGACTTCGAGCAGCAGACGTTGCTGCGGGTCCATCGCGAGCGCTTCCCGCGGCGAGATCCCGAAGAATTCCGGATCGAAGTCGCCCGCGTCGTGCAGGAAACCGCCCTCGCGGGTGTAGGTCTTGCCAGGCTGGTCGGGGTCGGGGTCGTAGATGCCGTCGACGTCCCAGCCGCGGTCCTCGGGGAACCGGGTCACGCCCTCGCGGCCGCCGGCCACGAGGTCCCACAGTTCTTCCGGAGACGTCACGCCGCCCGGGTAGCGGCAGGCCATGCCGACGATGACGATCGGGTCGCCGTCGGCGCGCGCGGCGGTGAAGACCGGGGTCGCGTCGCCGGGTTCGTCGAGCAGTTCGGCGAGCAGGAACTCGGCCAGTGCCACCGGGGTCGGGTGATCGAAGGTGAGGGTCGCCGGGAGCCGCAGTCCGGTGACAGTGCCGAGCCGGTTGCGGAATTCGACCGCGGTGAGCGAGTCGAAACCGAGGTCACCGAAGGCGCGGTCGGCTTCGACGGCGTCGGGGCTGGTGTGGCTGAGGACGTGCGCGGCCTCGGTGCGGACCAGTTCGGTCAGCAGCCGCGTGCGCTCCCCGGCGGGTACGCCCGCCAGACGTTGCCGCAGGCCCGCGGCTTCCGCTTCCTCCGCCGCACGGCGGCGCCGGGGCCGCACCAGGCTCCGCAGCACATGCGGCACCTCGGCCTCCGCCCGCAGCGCGGCCAGATCGAGCTTGGCCGCGACGGGCCGCGGGTCGTCACCGAGAGCCAGCAGGTCGAACAGCTCCAGCCCGGCCTCGACGGGCAGTGCCGCACCACCGCGGCCCTCGCCCATGCCGGTTTCCCAGAGGCCGTAGGCGATCGACGTGCCGGGAAGGCCCTGGGCCCGGCGGAAGGCGGCAAGCCCGTCGAGATAGCCATTGGCCGCCGCGTAGTTCGCTTGGCCGGGAGCGCCGAGCGCGCCCGCGATCGAGGAGAACGTGACGAACAGCTTCAGATCCGAGGTCAGTTCGTGCAGATGCCGCGCGGCGTCGGCCTTCGGCCCCGCCACGGCGGCGAGCCGCTCGGGGGTCATCGCGGAGAGGACACCGTCGTCGAGGACGCCCGCCGCGTGCACCACACCGCTCAACGGAGGCTCGGCGAGCGCGAGCACGGACTCCAGCTGCGACCGGTCGGCGACGTCGCAGGCGGCGATCGTCACCTCCGCGCCGAGGGCGGTGAGGTCCTCCCGCAGTTCTTCGGCGCCGGGAGCGTCGCCGCCCCGGCGTCCGGCCAGCAGCAGATGCCGGACGCCGTGCCGCTCGACGAGCCGCCGGGCGACGTGCGCACCGAGCCCACCGGTACCGCCGGTGACCAGCACGGTGCCGTCGAGGGTCCACTCGGGATCGGCGGTGGGGCGGGACCGCGTCAGCCGGGGCACGCGCGGGCCGTCCTCGGTGAGCATGATCTCGGGCTCACCGGTGGCGGCCGCGATCCGGGCATCGCCGGCGCCGTGGACCAGGACGAACCGGTCCGGGTACTCGGCCTGCGCGCTGCGCACCAGACCGGCGACGGCGGCGTGCTCCGGGCTGTCACCGGTGAGGTGCACGACGAGCCGGTCTTCGGCGGTCTGCAACGCCTCCAGGGCGGCCTCGACCGACGCGGCTTCGCACACGGCGACGTCTTCGGCCTGCGAAGGCGACGCGACGGGAATCCAGTCGATGCCGAACAGCGCGTCGGAAGCGGCGCTGGGCAGCGGCCCGTCGCCGACCGGGCGCAGGCTCAGTGAGGCGACCGAGAGAACCGGAGCGCCCGTGCCGTCGGTGACTCGCAACGAGACCGCGTCCTGACCGGCCGGGGTGAGCCGGGCCCGCAGGGTGCTCGCGCCGGTGGCGTGCAACGCCAGCCCGGCCCAGGAGAACGGCAGCCGCGCCGGGCCGCCGCTCAGGCCGACGGCGTGCAGAACCGCGTCGAGCAGGGCCGGGTGCAGCCCGAACCCGCGTATGTCGGTGCCCTCGGGCAGCGCGACGTCGGCGAAGACCTCGTCGCCCTGGCGCCAAGCGGCCCGCAGCCCGCGGAACGGGTCTTCGTAGCCGAGCCCGGCTTCGGCGAGCGTGGAGTAGAAGCCTTCCAGGTCAACAGGTTCCGCGCCGGACGGCGGCCATTCGGTGAGCGCGGCGGGTTCCTCGGTGGCCGTGGTCACCGAGCCGGTGGCGTGCAGTGTCCAGTCGCCGTCCTCGGGACGGGAGTGCACCGCCAGGGCACCACTGTCCGAAAGGGACACTCGCAGCTGCACCGGGGCAGAGGTGAGCACAAGCGGTGCTTGCAGCGTCAGTTCTTCGACGGTTCCGCAACCGACCTCGTCACCCGCCCGCACGGCCAGTTCGGCGAAGGCGGTACCGGGAAGCAGGACGGCGTCGCGGACACGGTGCCCGCCCAGCCACGGCTGTTCGTCGAGCGACAGCCTGCCGGTGAGCACGAGCCCGCCGCGTTCGGGCAGCGCGACGGCGGCACCGAGCAGCGGATGGTCGAGCGCGCCGAGGCCGAGCGCGGTGGCGTCGCCGGAGCCCGGCGGGGCCAGCAGCCAGAAACGGCGGCGCTGGAACGGATACGTGGGCAGGTTCGCGGGCCGCGCGCCGCTGCCGTCGAAGAAGCGGTTCCAGTCGACGGGGGCGCCCGCCGCGTGTACGGCGCCCAGCGCGGACATCGCGGTCCGGGCCTCGTCCTGGTCCTTGCGCAGCGCGGACACGCCGCCGTCGACGAGCGCGCTGAGCACGGTGTCCGGCCCGAGTTCGAGGAACGTCGTGGCGCCCTCGGCGGTCAACGTCGCGAGCCCGTCCGCGAACCGCACGGTTTCGCGGACGTGGCGCACCCAGTACGCCGGGTCGGTCAGATCCGCCGCTTCGGCCACTGTGGACACGATCGGGATCCGCGGCCGGCGGTAGGTCAGGGACTCGGCGACTTCGGCGAACTCCGCCAGCATCGGCTCCATCAGCGAGGAATGGAACGCGTGCGACACCACGAGATTTTTGGTGCGACGGCCTTCCTTCGCGAACCGGGCGGCGACCGCGCGAACCGGACCGTCCACACCGGACAGAACGATCGCCTGCGGACCGTTCACCGCCGCCAGACAGACCTCTTCGGTCAGGTACTCGCGCACTTCGTCCTCGGACGCCTGCACCGCGACCATCGCGCCACCCTCGGGCAGCGCCTCCATCAACCGGCCACGCGCCTCGACCAGTTTCGCCGCGTCCTCCAGCGACAACACCCCGGCCACGTGCGCCGCCGCGATCTCGCCGATCGAGTGTCCGGCCAGCAGGTCCGGGGTGACGCCCCAGGACTCGAAGAGCCGGAACAGTGCCACTTCCAGCGCGAAGATCGCGGGCTGCGCCGTACCCGTGCGGTCGATATCGCCCTCGAGCGGGAGCAGCGCCGCGACCTCGTCATATGCCGCCGCGAACGCAGGGAAGGTCTCGTAAAGGCCTTGGCCCATACCGACGCGCTGCGCGCCCTGGCCGGTGAACAGGACCGCGAGCCTGCCGGTGACCGCACGGCCGGAGACGACGTTGGCGGCCCGGCCGGTGTCGGCGAACGCGGCCAGCCCGGCACGCAGTACCGACGGGTCGGTCCCGACGACGACCGCGCGGCGTTCGTGCGCGGTGCGGGCGGTGGCGAGCGTGAAGGCGACGTCGAGCGGGTCGGCCGTCAGGTCCGCGAGCCGCGCGGCCTGCGCACGCAGGGCTTCCTCGGAACGCCCGGAAAGGACCCAGGGCAGCATCGCGGGCCGGGCGACCGGCGCGTCGGTCTCCGGCGCCGGAACGTGTTCGAGCACGACGTGCGCATTGGTCCCGCTGAACCCGAACGACGACACCCCCGCCCGGCGGGGACGGCCAGTCTCCGGCCAGCCCGCGGACTCGGTAGCCACGCGAATCGCGCCGGTGTCCCAGTCCACCTGGGCCGAGGGCGCGTCGACGTGCAGCGTCGCGGGGACGACGCCGTGCCGCATGGCCTCGACCATCTTGATCACGCCGGCCACTCCCGCCGCGGCCTGCGTGTGCCCGAAGTTCGACTTCACCGAGCCGAGCAACAGCGGCTCTTCACGGTCCTGGCCGTAGGTGGCGAGCAGGGCCTGCGCCTCGATCGGGTCGCCCAGCCTGGTTCCGGTGCCGTGCGCCTCGACGACGTCGACGTCCGAAGTGGACAGTCCGGCGTTGGCGAGCGCCTGGCGGATCACGCGCTGCTGCGAAGGCCCGTTCGGTGCGGTGAGGCCGCTGGACGCGCCGTCCTGGTTCACCGCGGAACCCCTGAGCAGCGCGAGAACCGGGTGCCCGTTGCGGCGGGCGTCGGACAGCTTCTCCAGCAGCACGAACCCGGCGCCCTCACCCCAGCTGACGCCGTCGGCCCCGTTGGCGAAGGCCTTGCAGCGGCCGTCGGCCGCCATCGCGTTCTGCTTGCTGAAGTCGACGAACGGGTCGGGGTTGGCCATCACCGTGACGCCGCCCGCCAGCGCGAGCGAGCACTCCCCCGACCGCAGTGCCTGGCTCGCCAGGTGCATCGCGACCAGCGACGACGAGCACGCCGTGTCCACCGACACGGCGGGCCCCTCGAACCCGAAGGTGTAGGAGACGCGGCCGGACATCATCGCGCCGGACGTGCCGGTGCCGAGGAAACCCTCGACCTCTTCCGGGATCTTCGTCAGCCTGGAGGCGTATTCGTGGTAGATCGCGCCGGTGAAGACGCCGGTGTCGCTGCCGCGCAGGGTGCCCGGCGGGATCCCCGCGCGTTCGAAGGCCTCCCACGCGATCTCCAGCAGCAGTCGTTGCTGCGGGTCCATGGCGAGGGCCTCGCGGGGCGAGATGCCGAAGAACTCCGGGTCGAAGTCGCCCGCGTCGGGCAGGAAGCCGCCGGTCCGGGTGTGCGAGACGCCCTGCTTGCCCGGCGTCGGGTCGAACAGCGCCGCCAGGTCCCAGCCGCGGTCGGTGGGGAACTCCGTGAGCCCTTCGCGGCCCTCGGCCACGAGACGCCACAGGTCTTCGGGCGTGTTCACGCCCCCGGGGAACCGGCAGCTGGTCGCGACGATGGCGATCGGTTCACTGTCGTCGGTGACCCGGGCGCGGGTGCGCGGTCCGGCGGCGAGGTCGCCGAGCAGTTCGGAACGCACGTAACCGGCGAGCGCGACCGGGGTCGGATGGTCGAAGATCACCGTCGACGGCAGCCGCAGGCCGGTCACGGAACCGAGCCGGTTGCGCAGTTCGACCGCGGTCAGCGAGTCGAAACCGAGGTCCATGAACCCGCGGCCGGGCTCGACGGTGGCGGCGTTGACGTGCCCGAGCACGAGGGCGACCTGGGTGCGGACGAGGTCCAGCAGTTCGCGGTCCTGGTCGGCCTCGGTCAGCCCGGCGAGCCGCCTGGCCAGCGAGGAATCCTGCCCACCGCCCGATTTCGCGGTCCGGCGGCCGGGTTTGACCAGTGCGCCGAGCAGCGGCGGGAGCGGTCCGGACGCGGCGAGCACCGGCAGGTCCAGCTGGACCGGGACGGCCAGCGGCATCCCGGCGGCGAGGGCGGCGTCGAACAGGGCGAGGCCGTCCTCGACGGCGAGCGCGGGAGTTCCCCCGGCACGCAGCCGTGCCAGGTGGGGCTCTCCGAGAGTTTCCGCCATGCCCGCGGCCCACGGCCCCCAGGCGAGCGACTGCCCGGCGAGACCGAGCGAACGGCGGTGGGCGGCGAGACCGTCGAGGTAACCGTTGGCCGCCGCGTAGTTGCCCTGCCCCGGCGCGCCGAGCACACCGGCAGCCGAGGAGAAGGTGACGAACAGTTCCGGGTCGCCGGAGAGTTCGTGCAGATGCCGGGCCGCGTCGGCCTTCGGCCCGAGCACGAAGTCGAGCCGCTCCTGGGTGAGCGCGTCGATGGTGCCGTCGTCCAGGACACCGGCGGCGTGCACGACACCGGTCAGGTCGACGCCGTCCAGCAGCGCCGCCACGGCATCACGATCGGAGACGTCGCAGGCGACGACCTTCACTTCGGCACCGGTTTCGCGGAGATCGGCCACCAGCTCCCGCGCGCCCGGAGCGTCCAGGCCGCGCCGGCTGGTGAGCAGGAGCTTCCGGACGCCGTGCGTGGTCACGAGATGGCGGGCGATCAGGGCGCCGAGACCGCCCGTGCCGCCAGTGATCAGCACCGTGCGGTCCGGGTCGAGCGCCCGCGGCATGGTGAGTGCCACCTTGCCGATGTGCTTGGCCTGGCTGAGGAACCGGAACGCTTCCCGCGCCTCGCGGACGTCCCACGTCCGGGTCGGCAGCGGGGCGAGCGCGCCCGAGTCGAACAGCGCGGTCAGCGCGTCCCACATCTGCGCGGTCCGCTCCGGTCCGGCGTCGATCAGGTCGAAGGCCCGGTAGTGAATGCCTTCGGGCTCGCGGATGTCGGTCTTGCCCATCTCCAGGAACCGGCCGCCCGGCGCCATCGTGCGGATGGAGGCGTCGACGAAGTCCCCGGCGAGCGCGTTCAGGACGACGTCGATACCGCTGAACCGCTGCTCGAAGTCGAGCGTGCGGCTGGAGGCGATGTGCGCGTCGTCGAGACCGGCGTCGCGCAGCACGTACTGCTTGCTCTCGCCGGCCGTGCCGTAGACCTCGGCACCCAGATGGCGTGCGAGCTGCGTCGCGGCCATCCCGACGCCACCGGCGGCGGCGTGGATGAGGATCGACTCGCCCGCCTTGAGCCCGGCCAGGTCGACCAGCGCGTAGTAGGCGGTGAGGAACACCAGCGGTGTCGAAGCGGCCTGCTCGTAGGTCCAGTCCGCGGGTTTGCGGGTGATCATCGGCCGTTCGGCGATCGCGACCGGGCCGGCGCCGCCGGAGACGAGGCCCATCACCTGGTCGCCGGGGCGCAGGTCGGTGACGCCGGCGCCGACCTCGAGGACGGTCCCGGCGAACTCGCTGCCGAGCAGCCCGGCCTCGCCGGGGTACATGCCGAGCGCGTTGAGCACGTCGCGGAAGTTGAGCCCGGCGGCGCGGACGGAGACGCGGACCCCCTGCGGGCCCAGCGGCTCGTCGGGGAGCGGCTCCAGGGTGAGGTGGTCGAAGGTGCCCTTGCCGGACAGGCCGAGCCGCCAGTTCCCGGGCGGCGGGAGCAGCCGGCCGGTGGATTCGGGCGTGACCAGGCGCGGCACGCGGAGTTCGCCGTCGCGGACGGCGATCTGCGGCTCACCGGAGGCCAGTACGGCGTCGGTCAGCTCGTCGGCGTCGGCGAGCAGGAACCGGTCCGGATGCTCGGATTGCGCGCTGCGCACCAGCCCCCACACCGCGGCGGCCACCGGGTCCACCTCGGACTGTCCAGTGTGGACAAGCAGTTTCGACGCGGCGAAGCGGTCTTCGGCGAGGAAGGTCCGGAGGACGTCCAGCGTGGCGCCGGTGACGGCGTGCACGTCGTCACCCTCGGCGCGGTACACGACGACCTCGGGCGCCTCGTCCGCGACCTCCGCGAACGGAGCCCAGGCCGGGGCTTCGGTTTCGGCCGCGGCGATCGGCCGCCAGGCCAGCTCGTACAAGCCGTCACGGGTGGCGGTGGGCCGCAGCTGCCCGGCCGTGACCGGGCGGACGACCAGCGAACCGACGGTGGCGACCGGCGCTCCGGTGCCGTCGGCCACACGCAGGCTGACCGCGTCGGCACCGGACGGGGTGAGCCGGACACGCAGTTCTGCCGCGCCCGAGGCGTGCAGGACGACGTCGCTCCACGCGAACGGCAGGCGAGCAGGGCCGTCACCCTCAGCGAGGGCGTGCAGCGCCGCGTCCAGCAGCGCCGGGTGCAGACCGAACCGGCCCGCCTGGTCCCGGGCGGCCTCGGGCAGGGAGACCTCGGCGTAGGTGTGCTCGCCGTCGCGCCACAGGGAACGCAGGCCCTGGAAGATCTCGCCGTAGTCCAGACCGGCCGCGGCGAGTTCTGCGTAGCGGCCGTCGAGGGACACGGCTTCGGCGCCGGGCGGCGGCCACTCGGTCAGCTCCCAGTCCGGCGTGGAAGCGGCCGGGGCGAGCGCGCCCGTCGCGTGCAGTGTCCACTCCCCCGTGCCGTGCGGGCGCGAATGCACGGTGAGCGGGCGGTGCCCGGAGTCCTCCGGCGTCCCGGCCCAGAGCTGCACCTGGACCGCGCCGCTTTCGGGGAGCACCAGCGGGGTTTGCAGCGTCAGCTCGTCCAGTACCGCCAGGCCGGTTTCGTCGGCGGCGCGCACGGCGAGTTCGACCAGCGCGGTGCCCGGCACCACGACCTGGCCGTGCACCAGGTGGTCGGCCAGCCACGGATGCGTGCGGAGCGAAAGACTGCCGGTGAACAGGAATCCGCCCGCGTCGGCGACCGAAACGGCCGCGCCGAGCAGCGGGTGGTCGAGGGAGCCGAGGCCGAGACCGGCCGCGTCACCGGCGGTATGCGTCGCGGGAAGCCAGTAGAACTCGCGCTGGAACGGGTAGGTGGGGAGTTCGACCGGGCGCGCGCCGTCGAAAGCGGCGGCCCAGCGGACCTTTCCGCCGTGGACGTGCACGGTGGCCAGCGCGGCGACGAAAGTCTCGGGTTCGGGCCGGTCGCGGCGCAGCACGGGCACGAACAAGCCCTCGGCGCTTTCCTGCCCCGCGGCCGAAAGGATGCCGTCCGGGCCCAGTTCGAGGAAGCGGGTGACGCCCGCGTCGGCCAGCGCGCCGATCCCGTCCGCGAACCGCACGGCTTCGCGCACGTGCCGCACCCAGTAAGCCGGGTCGAGGATCTCGGCAGTGTCGGCGATGCGGCCGGTGACGCCCGCGATCAGCGCGATCTTCGGCGTCTTGTAGGTGACACGGCGGGCGACGGCGGCGAAGTCGTCGAGCATGCCGTCCATCAGCGCGGAGTGGAACGCGTGGGACACGGCGAGGTGCTTGGTGCGGCGGCCCTGCCCGGCGAATACCCCGGCGACGGTCCGCACGGCGTCCTCGGTGCCGGACACGACGATCGCGCGCGGACCGTTGACGGCCGCGACATCCGCACCCGCGATCAGGGCGGCGCGGACCTCGTCCTCGGTCGCTTCGATCGCGCACATCGCGCCGCCGCGCGGCAAAGCGCTCATCAAGCGGCCACGCGCGGCGATCAGGGCGGCCGCGTCTTCCAGCGACCAGACGCCCGCGACGTGCGCGGCGGCGAAGTCGCCGACGGAATGCCCGATCAGGAAGTCCGGGACCACTCCCCAGGATTCGATCAGGCGGTAGAGCGCGACCTCCAACGCGAACAGCGCGGGCTGGGCGTTCGCGGTGTCGTTCAAGGCGTCGGCGTCGTCACCGAAGACGATCTCGCGTACGCCTGGCAGCAGCTCGCAGACCTGATCGAACGCGGCGGCGAACACCGGATACGCCGCATACAGCTCGCGTCCCATGCCGAGCCGCTGCGAACCCTGCCCGGTGAAACAGACCGCGAGACCGCCTTCGGTCGCTTCGCCGACGGCGGACTCTCCTTCGGCGATCGCCGTCAGACCGGCGCGCAACGTCTCCTCGTCACGGCCGGTGACGACGGCGCGGTGTTCGAAGGTCGACCGGGTCGCGGCCAGCGACCAGCCGATGCCCGCCGGGTCCTCCTCGACGTCCAGCAGCGCGCGGGCCTGGGCGCGCAGCGCCGCCGGAGTCCGGCCGGACAGCACCCACGGCACCACCGGCGGGGCAACGAAGTCTACTGTGGACTCTTCGGCCTCGGGCGCCTGCTCCAGCAGGACATGGGAGTTGGTGCCGCTGATGCCGAACGAGGAGACGCCCGCCCGGCGGATCTCCCCCGACGGCCAGGGTCGGGCGGAGGTCAGCAGCTCGATCGTTCCCGGCGACCAGTCGACCTGCGGACTCGGGGCGTCGATGTGCAGGCTCGCGGGCAGGATTCCGTTGCGCAGGGCCAGGACCATCTTGATGATCCCGGCGACCCCTGCCGCGGCCTGGGTGTGCCCGATGTTCGTCTTCACCGAACCGAGCAGCAGCGGGCCACGTTCCCCACGGTCGCGGCCGTAGGTGGCTTGAAGGGCCTGGACCTCGATCGGATCGCCCAGCGTCGTACCGGTGCCGTGTGCCTCGACGACGTCGACATCCTTGGTGGACAGCCGGGCATCGGCCAGCGCCTGGCGGATGACGCGCTGCTGCGACGGCCCGTTCGGCGCGGTGAGCCCGTTGGACGCGCCGTCCTGGTTGACCGCCGAGCCGCGCACGACGGCCAGAACCGGGTGACCGTTGCGGCGGGCGTCGGAAAGCCGCTCCAGCACGATCATGCCGGCGCCCTCGCCCCACGCGGTGCCGTCGGCCCCGGCGGCGAACGCCTTGACCAGGCCGTCGCGGGCGAGACCGCGCTGACGCGAGAACTCGATGAACGCGTCCGGGCTCGCCATCACGGTGGCGCCGCCGGACAACGCGAGGTCGCACTCCCCCGCGCGCAGCGCCCGGACGGCGAGGTGCAGCGTGACCAGCGACGCCGAGCACGCCGTGTCGACGGTGACCGACGGGCCTTCGAGCCCGAGCACGTAGGAGATCCGTCCGGAAAGGACACTGCCGGAGATGCCGGTGCCGAGGTAACCCTCGACGCCTTCGACGCCCTTGGGCAGGTCACGGCCGTAGTCCTGGCCATTGGTGCCGACGAAGACCCCCGCACGGCCACCGGACAGCGAAGCGGGGTCGATCCCGGCGCGTTCCAGTGCCTCCCACGACGTCTCCAGCAGGAGCCGCTGCTGCGGATCCATCGAGACGGCCTCGCGCGGCGAGATGCCGAAGAACTCAGGGTCGAATTCCCCGGCGCCCTCGACGAATCCACCTCGGTCGACGTAGCTGGTGCCCAGGTGGTCCGGGTCCGGGTCGACGAGCGCGCCGACGTCCCAGCCGCGGTCTTCGGGGAACCCGGTGATCCCGTGTTCCCCGGCGGTCAGCAGTTCCCAGAACCGCTCCGGCGTGCGGACTCCGCCGGGGAACCGGCAGCCCATGCCGACGATCGCGATCGGTTCGGCGGCACGGTCCTCCAGCGCGGCCAGCCTGCCGCGCGTGCGCTGCAGTTCGCCGGTGACTCGCGTCAGGTAGTCGCGAAGCTTGTCGTTCTCACCCACGGTGTCCCCACTCATCGGTCGAGGTCGCGTGCACCCGGCTCAAGCGCCGAGTTGCTGGTCAATGAAGGCGAAGAGTTCGTCGTCCGAAGACGGCGTGAAGCCGGGCCCGTCCAGGCTCTCGGCGAGTTTCCGCAGGCGCGCGCCTGCTTTCGCGTGTTCGTCGCTGCCCGGGTCGAGCCGACTCAGCGCGGCTTCCAGTCCGTCGAGCAGGCCCTCCACGTCGTCGTCCGTCCCGGCGAGTTCCTGCCAGAGGTAGGCGGCCAGCGCCTGCGGGGTCGGATGGTCGAAGACGAGCGTCGCGGGCACGGCGAGCCCGGTCGCGGCGTCGAGCCGGTTACGCAGTTCGACCGCGGTGAGCGAGTCGAAACCCAGTTCGGTGAACGCGCGGTCCGGGCCGACCGCCGACGTGTCCGGGTGGCCGAGCACCTTGGCCACGGTTTCGCGGGCGACCTTCAGCAGCAGCCGTCGCTGCTCGGGTTCGATCAGGCCGCTCAGCCGGGACCGCAGATCCGCCACCGGTGCTTCGGCGACCGCGGTCTCCGGTCGTGGCAGTTCGGCGAGCACCGGCGCGGCGCGGAAGTCCTCGAAGAACGACGGCCAGTCGAAGTCGGCGACCGTGACACAGGTGTCGCCGTCGGCGATCGCCCGGACGAACTCCTCGGCGGCGGACTCGGGGGTCATCGGGCGCAACCCCTTGCGGCGGACGGCGTCGTCGACGGCCTCGGCCATGCCGCCCTCGGCCCACGGGCCCCAAGCGATCGACACCGCGTTGACGCCCTCGGCCCGCCATCGGGTCGCGAGCGCGTCGAGTTCCGCGTTCGCGGCGGCGTAGGCGGCCTGACCGCCGTTGCCGAGCACCCCGGCGATGGACGAGAACAGCACCAGCGCGTCGAGGTCTTCCGTCAGCTCCCGCAGATGGTGCGCGGCGGTCACCTTCGGCCGGGCGACGGCCTCGAACCGTTCGGGCGTCGCGTCGTCGAGAAGGGCGTCGTCGAGGACTCCGGCCGTGTGCACGACCACGCGGAGGCCGGTCAGGCTGGTGACCACTGTGGACAGTGCGTCCCGGTCGGCGGCGTCGCAGGCGTGGATGTCGACGCGGGCGCCGAGACCTTCCAGCCGTTCACGCAGTTCCGCCGCCCCCGGCGCGTCCTCGCCACGGCGGGACAGAAGCACGACGTGTTCCGTCCCGGCGCGGATCAGCCGTTCGGCCACGAGCGCGCCCAGAGCCCCGGTGCCGCCGGTGATCAGCGCGGTTCCGGAGGTGGTCCACGGCGTGCCCGACGCGGGGGCGGCGGGGACGAGCCGGCGGGCGAAGATCCCGTCGGCGCGGATCGCGACCTCGTCTTCGGGACCGCCGAGCACGTCGCGGAGGCGAGCGGCTTGGTCCGGTCGATCGGGCAAGGTCACGCAGCCACCCCAGCGGCGGGGCTGCTCGATCGCCGCGACCCGTGCGACCGCGGCGACGCCGGGATCGCTGGTGGCACACCACACCTTCGCCGGGGTGTCCCGCAGGAGAGCGGCGAGTGCGGCCCCGTCCGCCAGGAAGGCGAGGATCGGGCCGGTCTCGGGGACTTCCGTCACCAGAGGCGCGTCGAGTGCCTTCGCGGCGGCTTCCGCCCACGCGTGGGGTTCGGCGGCGTAGACGGTCCAGGATTCCTGCGACGCCACCGGCTCCATCGGACGCCAGACGACTTCGTACCGCCGGGCCGGAGGTGCGGTCCGCTCGGCGGCGAGCCAGAAGCGGTCGCGCCGGAAGGGATACGTCGGCAAGTCGACACGGGTGGCGCCGGTGCCGTCGAAGATCCGGGCCCAGTCGAGCCGCACCCCGGCGGTGAAGAGCCTTCCCCGCGCCAGGTCCGCGGCGGCGGCCTCGTCACGATCTTTCCGTTGTGTGGCGATGAAGACGCCGTCGCTGACGCAGTCGGCGCCCAGCGCGGTCAAGGAGGCGTCCGGCCCGATCTCGACGAAACGCCGGACACCGCGAGCGTGCAGGCTCGCGACGCCGTCGGCGAACCGGACGGGTTCGCGCACTTGCCGCACCCAGTACTCCGGGTCGCGGACGTCACCGGAGATGATCGGGATCCGCGGCTCGGCGTACGTCACGCTCTCGGCGACCTCGCGGAAGTCGTCGAGCATCCCGTCCATCATCGCGGAGTGGAAGGCGTGGCTGACCGAAAGCCGCTTGGAGCGACGGCCGGGGAAGGCCTCGACCACCGCGGTGACCGCTGCCTCCTCACCGGAGAGAACGAGGGAGGCGGGGCCGTTGATCGCGGCGATGCTCACGCCTTCGGGCAGGTCCAGTTCCGCCTCGGTGGCCTGCAACGCCACCATCACCCCGCCCTCGGGCCGCGCCTGCATCAGCCTGCCGCGGGCGGCGACCAGCCGGGCGGCGTCGTCGAGCGACCACACCCCGGCGACGTACGCTGCGGCGAGCTCGCCGATCGAGTGCCCGAGCAGGAAGTCCGGCTCCACCCCCCAGGACCGCACGAGCTCGGCCATCGCGACCTCGAAGGCGAACAACGCGGGCTGCGCCACGTCGGTCCGGTCGATCCTGGTCTGGTCTTCGCAGGCGAGGACTTCGGCGAGCTTGAAGCCGGTGTGCGCGTCGAGCCGGTCCGCGACACGTTCGAAGGTCTCGGCGAACACGGGGAAGGCCGCGGCGAGCCCGGCGCCCATCGCGAGCCGCTGCGAGCCCTGCCCGGTGCAGAGGAAGGCCAGTTTGCCGCCGCCCGCGCGGCCGGTGACGACGCCGGGCGCGGACTCGCCGCGGGCCAGGGCGCCGAGGCCGGCGCGGAGTTCGTCTTCGTCGGCTCCGGTGACGACCGCGCGATACGGCAGCGGCGCCCGGCCAGTGGCCAGTGACCAGGCGATGTCGGTGGGGTGACCGCCGGTCTGGAGCAAGCGGTCCGCCAGCTCGGGCAGCGCGGTCTCGGTGCGTGCGGACAGCACCCACGGGACCCGGGCTCGCCCGGCCGTGCTCTCGGCCTGCGGCCGTTCGGGGGCCTGGCGGAGGATGACGTGCGAGTTGGTGCCGCTGATCCCGAACGACGACACCGCCGCCGCGCGCGGGCGGCCCGTCTCGGGCCAGGGCCGGTGCTCGGTGAGCAGTTCGACCGCACCGGAATCCCAGGCGACGTGCGGGGAAGGCTCGTCGGCGTGCAGCGTGCGCGGCAGCTCGCCGCGGCGCAGCGCCTCGACCATCTTGATGATCCCGGCGACCCCGGCGGCGGCCTGGGTGTG
Organism: Amycolatopsis sp. TNS106; assembly: GCF_019330265.1. Classification (NCBI taxonomy): domain Bacteria; kingdom Bacillati; phylum Actinomycetota; class Actinomycetes; order Pseudonocardiales; family Pseudonocardiaceae; genus Amycolatopsis; species Amycolatopsis sp. TNS106. Next base: position 3,310,763 of record NZ_CP024972.1, read on the forward strand.
CCCGATGTTCGACTTGACCGAACCGAGCCACAGCGGGGTTTCCCGGTCGCGGCCGTACGTCGCGAGCAAGGTGTCCGCCTCGATCGGGTCACCGAGCTTCGTCCCCGTACCGTGCGCCTCGACGACGTCGATGTCCGAAGTGGACAGTCCGGCGCTCGCCAGCGCGGCGCGGATCACGCGTTGCTGGGACGGCCCGTTGGGCGCGGTGAGCCCGTTCGACGCGCCGTCGGAGTTGACCGCGGAGCCCTGCACGACGGCCAGCACCCGGTGCCCGTTGCGGACGGCGTCGGACAGTTTCTCCAGCAGCAGCACGCCGGCGCCCTCGCCCCAGCCGGTTCCGTCGGCGCCCGCGCCGAAAGACTTGCAGCGCCCGTCCGGGGCGAGCCCGCGCTGACGGGAGAACTCGACGAACGTGTCCGGGACCGCCATCACCGTCGCGCCGCCCGCCAGCGCGAGCGAACACTCCCCAGCCCGGAGCGCCTGCGCGGCCAGGTGCACGGCAACCAGCGACGACGAGCAAGCCGTGTCGACCGACACGGCCGGGCCCTCGAAGCCGAACGTGTAGGCGACGCGGCCGGAAAGCACACTGCCGGCGGTGCCGGTGCCGAGGAAGCCCTCGACTCCTTCGGGCAGCTCGGAAACACCGGTTCCGTAGTCGTGGTACATGATCCCGGCGAACACGCCGGTCGCGCTGCCCTTCAACGTCGACGCGTCGAGCCCGGCGCGCTCGATCGCCTCCCAGCTGATCTGCAGCAGAAGCCGCTGCTGCGGATCCATCGCGAGCGCTTCGCGCGGCGAGATACCGAAGAACTCGGGATCGAATTCGGCGGCCTCGTGGAGGAATCCGCCTTCCCGCGCGTACGACGTACCGGGGTGATCGGGGTCGGGGTGGAACAGCTCGGCGAGGTTCCAGCCACGGTCGGCGGGGAACCCCGTGACCGCGTCGCGACCGTCGGCCACCAGATCCCACAACGCCCCGGGCGAATCGACCCCGCCCGGGTAGCGGCATCCCATGCCGATGATCGCGACCGGTTCCCTCGCCGCGTCGGCGAGTTCGCGGTTGCGCGCGGCCAGCCTGCTGTTCTCCTTGACCGACTCCCGCAGCGCGGTCACCAGTTCTTCGGGTGTCGCCATCAGATTCTCCGGACCGGACGAGACGGACGCAGCTCGGGCATGGCCTCATCCTGTGCGCGGACGCCGCTCGTCCCGGGCGCTCTTCGCCACCCCGGCCCCATTGCCCGGTAACCGGGGGCCCACTGGTACGTGAAGGCCCCCTTCACTGCGCTAGGCGCAATGAAGGGGGCCTTCACGTACTTGGGTGGCTGGTTCGCGCGCACGCGTGGGCTCGTGCGTCCGCGCTGTGATCCCGTCCGTGAAGGCCTCCTTGAGGGACTCTGGGTCCCTCAAGGAGGCCTTCACGGACTTGCGATCACCACGAAACCGGCCGTCAGTCCGGTGAAGCGGTCGACATCGCCCGGCTGATCAGATCCCCCACGTCCAGATCGTCGATCGACTCACCGGACACCGCGGGCTCCGCGACAGGCAGTTCCTCGGCCAACCGGACCAGAGCCTCCAGCACCCCCAGTTCCCGGAGCCGCTCGAGCGGCGCGCCCGCCAGCGCACGTCGCAGACGCGCCTCGTCGGGCACCGCGACCTCCGGGAACAGCAGCGTCCGGAGGTGTGCCGCAAGGGCCGAAGGGGTCGGGTGGTCGAACACCACCGTCGCCCCGAGTTGCCGTCCCGCCGCGGCCGCGAGCCGGTTGCGCAGATCGACCGACGTCAGCGAGTCGAAGCCGAGGTCGGTGAACGCGTGGTCCGGGTCCACCTCGTCCGCCGTGGCGAAGCCGAGCACCTGCGCGGTCTGCGTCCGGACCAGGTCTTCCAGCGCGTCCGGCGTGAGCGCGGCGGATTCCGCGACCGGGGAAGCCGTGCGCCGCACGGGAAGCCGGACGAGCCCGGTGAGCAGCGCGGGCAGCACCCCCGCCCGGGCCTGGTCCCGCAACCCGGCCAGGTCGAGTTTGACCGGAACGGCCACCGGCCCGGGAGCGCGGTCGAACAGCGCCGCGCCCTCTTCCGGTGTGAGCGCACCGAAGCCGTCGCGCCGCATCCTGTCGATCAGCGCCTGGTCGAGAACCCCGCCCATCCCCTCGGCGGCCCACATCCCGTACGCGAGCGACCGCGCGGGCAGGCCGTCGGCGTGCCGTCGCTCGGCCAGCGCGTCGAGGTAGGCGTTGGCCGCGGCGTAGTTGCCCTGCCCCGGCCCGCCGAGCACGCCGGACACCGACGAGACCAGCACGAACTCGGTCAGCGGCCGGTCGAGGGTCAGTTCGTGCAGGTGACGGGCCCCGTCGGCCTTCGGCCCGAGGACCCGGTCCAGGCGTTCCGGGGTCAGCGCGGTGACGACGCCGTCGTCGAGCACACCCGCCGCGTGCACGATGCCGGACAGCTCGGGGATGCCGTCCAGCAGGGCGGCGACCGCGTCCCGATCGGCGACGTCGCACGCTTCGACGCGCACCTCCGCGCCCAGCTCGCCCAGCCGGGCGGCCAATTCTCGGGCGCCGGGAGCGGCGAGGCCACGACGGCTGGTGAGCACCAGCCGTTCGACGCCGTGTTCGGTCACGAGCCGTTCGGCCAGTTTCGCCCCGACACCGCCGGTACCGCCGGTGATCAGCACCGTGCCCGCGGGCTCCCAGTCCGGTTTCGGGCCGGGCTCGGCGCGGACCAGCCGCGGTACCTCGGCGCGACCGTCCCGCACCCGGACCCGGGGCTCGCCGGTGGCCAGCGCGGTGTCCACATCGGACACTTCTCCGTCGAGGATGACGAACCGGCCGGGGTTCTCCGCCTGCGCGGACCGCACCAGACCGGCCGCGGCCGCGTCGTCGAGCCCCTCGCCGACGACCACCACCAGCCGCGAGCCGGAGAACCGCGGCTCGGCCAGGAACCGTTGCAGGACTTCGAGGACAGCGTGGATCCCCGCCGGCGGCACCGGCAGGACGACGACCGGCGGCACCGATTCGGTCACCTCGTCCCACCGCACCCACGGCACCGGCGTGGCGGACGACGGCTCGGCCGCGACGTGCTCGACGCGGAACAGCGACCGGTCTTCCCCGGCCCGCACCTGCTCGCCGGTGACCGCGCGGACGACCAGCGAGCCGACCGACAGCACCGGTGCCCCGGCGAGATCGGTCAGGTCGACCGCGACCTCCCCGGGCGCGAGGAACCGCAGCCGCGCGCGGACCGTCGTGGCGCCGGTCGCGTGCAGGCTGACGTCGCTCCAGCTGAACGGCAGCGCCCCCGATTCCTCACCCTCGCCGAGGAACATGCCGTGCAGGGCGGCGTCGAACAACGCCGGATGGATCCCGAACCGCGCGGCGTCGTCCCGGGCGTCCTCGGGCAGCGAGATTTCGGCGTAGCGGTCTTCACCGTGCCGCCAGGCCGCACGCAGCCCCTGGAAGAGCGGGCCGTAGACGAACCCGCGATCGGCGAGATCGTCGTAGAACGAGCCGAGGTCGATGGGTTCGAGACCGTCCGGCCATACGAAGCCCTTCGCGGGCGGCTCGGCCTCGGCCACCAGGCCGAGCGCGTTGAGTTCCCACTCCTCGCCGGGGATCCGCGAGTGGATGGTCACCGCCGCCGCCGCGCTGACCGCGACCTGCAGTTCGAGCGGCCCGCTCTCGGGAATCACGACGGGGGCGTGCAGGGTCAGTTCGGCCAGCCGCGGCCGTCCGGCCTCGTCACCCGCCCGGACGGCGAGTTCGGCGAGCGCCGCGCCCGGCAGCAGGACGGTGTCGTGCACCGTGTGCCCGGAGAGCCAGGGGTGGGTCGCGAGCGAAATCCGTCCGGTGAGGACGGTGCCGTCGCTCTCGGCGAGGGAGAGCCCGGCGACGAGCAGCGGATGACCCGGCGAGTCCAGCCCGGCCGAGGTGAGATCTCCGACCGGTGCCGGTTCGAGCCAGAAGTGCTTCCGCTGGAACGGATACGTCGGAACGTCGACCGCTCGGGCACCGGGCAGCACGGCGTCCCAGTCGACACGGACACCTTGGACGTGCAGGGTCGCGAGCGCGGTCATCGCCGTCAAGGCTTCGTCGCGCCCCTTGCGCAGCAGGGGAATTCCGTCGGTGAGGGCCGAAAGCACCGCGTCCGGGCCGATTTCGAGGAACTTCGTGACGCCGTCGGCGCGAAGCTGCTCGACCGCCGCACCGAACCGGACGGTTTCCCGGACGTGCGCGACCCAGTAGGCCGGGTCGGTCACCTGCGACACCATCGGAATACGCGGCTCCGAGAACGTCAGCTCCCGGACCACCGCGGCGAAGTCGTCCAGCATCGGCTCCATCAGCACCGAATGGAACGCGTGCGAAACGTCCAGCCGCTTGGTCTTCCGGCCACTGAACCGTTCCACGACGGCGAGCGTCGGCTCTTCGGCACCGGAAAGCACCACCGACGACGGACCGTTCACCGCCCCCAGCGAAACACCCTCAGGCAGTTCCCCGATCTCTTCCTCGGACGCCTGGACCGCAACCATCACTCCGCCCGGCGGCAAGGCCTGCATCAACCGGCCACGCGCCACGACGAGCTTCGCCGCGTCAGCCAACGACAGCACACCGGCGACATGCGCGGCCGCGATCTCACCGATCGAATGCCCCGCCAAGTAATCCGGCCGCACACCCCACGACTCCACCAACCGGAACAACGCCACTTCCAAAGCGAAAATCGCCGGCTGCGCGAACTCCGTCCGCGACAGATCCCCGATCCCGGGCAACAGCGCACAAACCTCGTCATACGCCGCCGCGAACACCGGAAACGCCTCGTACAGCCCGGAACCCATCCCCGGCCGCTGCGAACCCTGCCCGGTGAACAGGAAGGCCAGCTTGCCCCGCGTCGCGCGGCCGGTGATGCCGCCACCGTCGGCGATGGCTTCGAGCCCGGCACGCAGGCTCTCCGCGTCCGCGCCGACGACCGCGGCCCGGCGCTCGTGCGCGGTCCGCGTCGTCGCCAGGGAGTACGCCACGTCATGCGGATCCGCATTGTCCACAAGGGACAGGAGAGCGCGGGCCTGGTCGGCGACGGCCTGATCGGTCTTCGCCGACAGCACCCACGGTACGACGCCGTGCGAGGCAGGTTCGGCGGAGGCTTCGGCCGGGACCTGCTCCAGGACGACGTGCGCGTTCGTCCCGCTGATGCCGAACGACGACACCCCGGCCCGGCGCGGTCGCCTCACTTCCGGCCACGGCCTCGGCTCACGGAGCAGTTCCACGGCACCGGCGTCCCATTCGATCTCCTCGGACGGTTCCGCCGCGTGCAGGGTCCTCGGCAGCACACCCCGGCGCATCGCCTCGACCATCTTGATGATCCCGGCGACCCCGGCGGCGGCCTGCGTATGGCCGAGGTTCGACTTGACCGAACCGAACCACAATGGTTCGTCCCGCTCGGCGCCGTAGGTCGCGATGAGCGCCTGCGCCTCGATCGGGTCGCCCAGCCGCGTGCCCGTCCCGTGCGCCTCGACCGCGTCGATGTCCGCTGTGGACAGACCGGCGTCGGCGAGCGCCGCACGGATCACGCGCTGCTGCGAAGGGCCGTTCGGCGCGGTGAGACCGTTGGACGCGCCGTCCTGGTTGATCGCGGAACCGCGCACCACGGCCAGCACCGGATGCCCGTTGCGGCGGGCGTCCGAAAGCCGCTCCAGCACGAGCACCCCGGCGCCTTCCGACCAGCCGGTGCCGTCGGCGCCTGCCGAGAACGACTTGCAGCGACCGTCCGGGGATAGCCCGCGCTGGCGCGAGAAGTCGAGGAACGTCTCCGGCGTCGCCATCACGGTGACCCCGCCGGCGAGCGCCATGTCGCATTCCCCCGCCCGCAGCGACCGGGCGGCGAGATGCAGCGCGACCAGCGACGACGAACACGCCGTGTCGACCGACACCGCCGGGCCTTCCAGGCCGAGGGTGTACGCGATCCGTCCGGACAGGACACTCGCCGAGGTCCCGGTGCCCAGGAAGCCGGCGACGCTCTCGGGCACGCTGGCCAGTTTCGCGGCGTAGTCGTAGTACATGATCCCGGCGAACACACCGGTGGCGCTGCCCTTCAGCGACGCCGGGTCGAGCCGGGCGCGCTCGAGCGCTTCCCAGCTGATCTCCAGCAGGAGCCGCTGCTGCGGGTCCATCGCCAGGGCTTCCCGCGGCGAGATGCCGAAGAACTCGGGATCGAACTCGCCCGCGTCGTGCAGGAATCCGCCGTGCCGGGTGTAGGTCTTGCCGGGCAGGCCGGGTTCGGGGTCGTAGATCCCGTCGACGTCCCAGCCTCGTCCGCCGGGGAACGGCGAGATCGCGTCGGTGCCCGCGGCCACGAGGTCCCACAGCTCCTCGGGTGACCGGACGCCGCCGGGGTACCGGCAGCTCATCGCGACGATCGCGATCGGCTCGTCGGCGGTGCCGCGGCGGGTCACCACCGGACGCGCCGGTTCCGGGGCGCCGAGCAGTTCGGCGCCGAGGTACGCGGCCACCGCCGCCGGGCTCGGATGGTCGAACACGAGCGTCGCCGGCAGCCGCAACCCGGTCTCCGCGGTGAGCTCGTTGCGCAGTTCGACCGCGGTCAGGGAGTCGAAGCCCAGTTCGGTGAAGGGCCGCGACGGCTCCACGGTGTCCGCGCCCGCCCGGCCGAGAACCGCCGCGACGCGTGCCCGGACCAGGTCGATCAGCAGGGCTTCCCGGTCGGTTTCGGAGAGCCCGGCGAGCCGTCCCGCCAGCCCGGTGTCAGTGCGGCGGGCGGCTTCGCGGCGAGTCCGGACGCGGACCAGCCCGCGCAGCAACGGCGGGACACCGGCGCCGCGCACGGCGGCGAGGTCGAGCCGCACCGGCACGAGGACGGCACCGCCGTCGGCCACGGCGGCGTCGAACAGCGCGAGTCCTTCTTCCGGTTCGAGGGCGCCGAAGCCGTCCCTGCCGATCCGGTCGCGGTCGGTGCCGCTCAGCGAGGCACCCATCCCGTCCCGCCACAGGCCCCACGCGAGTGACTGCGCGGGCTTCCCGGCGGCACGGCGCCGCCGGGCGAGGGCGTCCAGCTCGGCATTCGCCGCCGAGTACGCGCCCTGCCCCGGTGAGCCGAACACGCCGGCGATCGAGGAGAACAGCATGAAGAAGTCGAGGTCGCCGGTGAGTTCGTCGAGTACGTGGGCGGCCGTGGCCTTCGCCCGGTACACGGCGGCGACCCGCTCGGGAGTGAGTGACGCGATCACACCGTCGTCCAGGACGCCCGCCGCGTGGACGACGCCGGTGACCGGAGGTTCGGCCGACGCCAGGAGGCTGCGCACCTGATCGCGATCGGAGACGTCGCAGGCCTCGATCCGGGCCCCGAGATCGTCGGCGAGCTGCCGGGCACCCGGCGCGTCCGCGCCACGACGGCTGACCAGCAGCAGATGCCGGACACCGTGTTCGGCGACCAGATGCCGGGCGAGGCGGGCGCCGAGCCCACCGGTGCCGCCGGTGATCAGGACCGTGCCGGAAGTGTCCAGTGTGGACTCGCCGGAACCGGCCCTGGCCAGGCGCGGGGCGAACAGGTTTCCGCCGTCGGCGTGTACTTCGGGTTCGCCGGTGGCGAGTGCGGCCTCGACGTCGGCGTGGGTGCCGCGGACCAGGACGATCCGCCCAGGATGTTCGGCCTGCGCGGCCCGGACCAGGCCCTCGGCCGCGCCTTCCCGAGCGGTCAGCACCACCAGCGGGCCGGACTCGTCAGTGGCCAGGAAGTCTTGCAAGGCGACGAGAGTGGTGTCGAGCGCATCGGCTTCCACCACCGCCGCGGGCGTGAGGTCCGGAGAACCGGCGGGAAGCGGCACGTCTTCGACACGATAGAGGCCGTCCCGCACCGAGGTCGTGGCCGTGACGGCGCGGACGCTGAGCCCGCCCACGGAAGCGACCGGCGCGCCCGTGCCGTCGGCGAGATTGAACGCGAACCCGTCGGCGACCGGCCGGGCATGCACCCGCAGTTCGGTCGCGCCCCGCGCGTGCAGCACGACGTCACGCCAGGCGAACGGCACCGAACCCTGGTCTTCGCCGGGAACGGCGGTGGCCTGGAGCGCGGCGTCCAGCAACGCCGGGTGCAGACCGAACTTCGCTGCCTGCTCGGGCTCAGGAAGGGCGACCTCGGCGAAGATCTCCGTGCCACGGCGCCAGACCTTGCGCAGGCCGCGGAACATCGGCCCGTACGCGAGCCCGGCGGCGGCCAGCCGTTCGTAGGCGTCTTCGAGTCCGAGCGACTCGGCGTTCTCCGGCGGCCAAGCGGTGTCCATAGTGGACACCGGCGGCGTGCCGAGGAAGCCGGTCGCGTGGGTGACCCACGGCCGCTCCGGAAGCCGCGAATGAATCGACACCGGACGGCGGCCGTGCTCGTCGGCGGCGCCCGCGACGACCTGGACCTCCGGCGCGGTGCCGGGTTCGAGGACCAGCGGTTCCCGCAGGATCAGCTCTTCCACGCCCGCGCAGCCCACCTCGTCGCCCGCGCGGACGGCGAGTTCGGCGAACGCGGTACCGGGGACGAGCACCCGGCCGGCGACGACATGGTCGGCCAGCCACGGATGCCGGTCGAGCGAGAGGCGTCCCGTGAGCAGGACACCGTCGTCGGCGGCGACGGACACGGCGGCGCCGAGCAGCGGGTGGTCGGCGGCGGCGAGCCCGGCCGCGGTGACGTCGGCGTCGCTTTCCTGACCGAGCCAGAAGTGCTCGTGCTGGAAGGCGTACGTCGGCAGGTCGATGAACCGTCCGCCGCCGAGGTAGGCGGCCCAGTCGACGGCGACACCACGCGCGTGCAGCGTGCCGAGCGCGGAGACCAGGTGCCCGGGTTCGTCGTGGCCGCGGCGCAGCGCGGGCACTCCGCCGTCGACGAGCGCGCTGAGCACGGCGTCCGGCCCGAGCTCGAAGAACTTCGTGACCCCGGCGGCGGTCAGGCGCTCGGCCGCGCCGGCGAACCGCACGGTCTCGCGGACATGCGCGACCCAGTACGCCGGGTCCGTCAGATCCGCGTTCTCCGCCACGGTGGACACGATCGGGATCCGCGGCGCCGAGAACTCCAGGCCTCGCACCACCTCGGCGAAGTCGTTCAGCATCGGTTCCATCAGCACCGAGTGGAACGCGTGCGACACGTCCAGCCGTTTGGTCTTCCGGTCGCTGAACCGTTCTACGAAGGTGAGAGTCGCTTCCTCGGCCCCGGACAGCACCACCGACGACGGACCGTTCACCGCGGCCAGCGAGACTCCCTCGGGCAACTCGCCGAGTTCCTCCTCGGACGCCTGCACCGCCACCATCACGCCACCAGCGGGCAGGGCTTGCATCAACCGGCCCCGCGCCACGACGAGTTTCGCCGCGTCGGTCAAGGACAGCACTCCGGCGACGTGAGCGGCCGCGATCTCACCGATCGAATGCCCCGCCAGATAATCCGGCCGCACACCCCACGACTCCACAAGGCGGAACAACGCCACTTCCAACGCGAAGATCGCCGGCTGCGCGAACTCCGTTCGGCCCAGATCCCCGAACTCGGGCAGCAGCGCACAAACTTCGTCGTAGGCCGCCGCGAACGCCGGGAACGCCTCGTACAGCCCGGAACCCATCCCGAGGCGTTGCGAACCCTGTCCGGTGAACAGGAACGCGAGCCCGCCCTCGGTCACCCGGGTGGCGGCGACATCGGCCAGCCCCGCCGACAGGGTTTCCCAGTCCGTACCCGTGACTACGGCCCGGTACGGCAGCGCCGCCCTGGTCGTCAGGGTGTACGCGACGTCGATGGGCTCCGCGGTCCCGGCCACCGCGAGCAGACGGGACGCCTGGGCGGCCAGCGCCGGTTCCGTGGCCGCGGACAGCAGCAGCGGCACGACGGCGGGCGCGTCCCGCACCGCGGCGGGCTCCTCCGGCGGGGCCTGCTCCAGCACGACGTGCGCGTTCGTCCCGCTGATCCCGAACGACGACACCGCCGCCGAACGGGGCCGCCCGGTCTCGGGCCACGGCGTACGTTCGGTCAGCAGCGAGACCGGCCCGGCCGTCCAGTCGACCTCGCGGCTGGGCGTGCCGACGTTGAGGGTCGGCGGCAGGACACCGTGACGCATCGCCTCGACCATCTTGATGATCCCGGCGATCCCGGCCGCCGCCTGCGCGTGCCCGAAGTTCGACTTGACCGAACCGAGGAACAGCGGCCGGTCACGGTCGCGGCCGTACGTGGCGATCAGCGCTTCGGCCTCGATCGGGTCGCCCAGCCTGGTTCCCGTGCCGTGCGCCTCGACGGCGTCGACGTCCGAAGTGGACAGTCGTGCATCGGCGAGCGCCGCCCGGATCACGCGTTGCTGCGACGGGCCGTTCGGCGCCGTCAGGCCGTTGGAAGCGCCGTCGGAGTTCACCGCGGAACCCCGCACCACGGCGAGGATCCGGTGACCGTTGCGCTGGGCGTCGGACAGCTTCTCCAGCACGAGCATCCCGACGCCTTCGGCCCAGGCGGTGCCGTCGGCGTCGTCGGAGAACGATTTGCAGCGCCCGTCCGGCGCCAGGCCGCGCTGCCGCGCGAAATCGACGAAGATCCCCGGCGAGGCCATCAGGTTGACGCCACCGGCCAGGGCGAGCGTGCACTCCCCCGCGCGCAGGCCGCGCACCGCAGCGTGCACCGCGACCAGCGACGACGAACACGCCGTGTCGATCGAGACCGCCGGCCCCTCCAGGCCGAGCTGGTAGGCGATCCGTCCGGAGTGGACACTGCAGGTGGTGCCGGTGAGCAGGTAGCCGTCCACCGTGTCGCCCGGGTTGTGCAGCCGCGGCCCGTACTCCTGCGCGGAAACGCCGACGTAGACACCGGTGGGGCTGCCGCGCAGCGCGGCCGGATCGAGGCCGGCGCGTTCGACGGCCTCCCATCCGACCTCCAGCAGCAGCCGCTGCTGCGGTTCCATGGCCAGCGCCTCACGCGGCGAGATCCCGAAGAACTCGGCGTCGAATCCGGCGGCACCGGGCAGGAAACCACCGGTACGCACATAGGTGGTCCCGCGCTTCTCGGGGTCGTCGTCGAACAGGCCGGAGGTGTCCCAGCCGCGGTCGGCCGGGAACTCGCCGATGCCCTCACGGCCGTTCTCGACCAGGTCCCACAGCGCGGCGGGCGTGTCGGCCCCGCCGGGGAACCGGCAGGCCATGCCGACGATCGCGATCGGCTCGTGCCGTCCGTCCTCGGCGTCACGCAGCCGTTCGCGGGTCCGGTGCAGGTCCCCGGTCACCCGCTTCAGCAGGTCGAGAAGCTTCTCTTGGTCCGCCATCACACCCTCGCTCGGTGGTCGGTGTCTGTCGGTGAACCCGCGTCCGCGATCGACGTCGGCAGGACACTGTCTGGTCATCCATCTCAGGACGCCCTGTCACCGCGATAGCGGGGGCCTTCGGCCAGCGCGGGTTCACGCGTTCAGTCGCTCTTCCGGATACATCCTCAGCTCCGCCAACACGCTCAGAAGATCTCGTCGGTGAGGAAGTCGAAGACCTTGTCGACAGCGGCGTCGAAGAGCAGGTCGTCGAATTCGTCGTCCTTGTCGCCCGCCGCGTAGGCCAGCAGCAGCTTCTTCAGCGGCTTGGCGACCTTCTTGCGGTCTTCGGGATCCAGCTCGCCGAGGCGTTCACCCAGCCGCTCGATGTCGGCCAGCACCTTGGCAACGGCTTTCTTGTCCGCCATCACGAAATCCCCAGTTCGGTGGCCAGGAAGTCGACGACCTCGTCCGCGGTCGCGTCCTCCAGCCGTCCGCCGACGTCGCTCCCCGGCGTGGTGATGCCGTCGAGCAGGGACCGCAGCCGACCGGCGACCGCGGTCCGGCCGTCGTCGTCGACGGCGGTCAGGCGTTCCGCGAGCCGGTCGAGTTCGGCGAGCACCGCGTCGGCCGCGCTGAGCGACGGCGGGGCCAGTTCGGCCAGCAGGTGCCCGGCGAGCGCGGCGACGGTCGGATGGTCGAACACCGCGGTGGCCGACAGGCGCAAGCCGGTGACGGTGTTGACCCGGTTGCGCAGTTCCACCGACGTCAGCGAGTCGAAGCCGAGGTCCTTGAACGCGCGGGCCGGATCGATCATGCCGCCCGCCTCGTGGCCGAGGACGGCGGCGGCGTTGTGCCGCACCAGGTCGATCAGCAGGGCCGTGCGCTCCTCGTCGGGCAGTGCGGTGAGCCGCTCGCCGAGACCGGCGCCGCAGGTGGCCGCGGGCGCCGCCGCGCGCCGGGTGGTGACCTTCGCGAGACCGCGCAGCACAGGCGCCACTTCGGTGGTCCTGGCGTGGGCGCGCAACGCGGCACGGTCCAGTTCGATCGGCAGGACGGTGGTGAACCCGCCGTCGAGGGCGGCGTCGAACCGGGCCAGCCCGGACTCCGCGGTCAACGGCGGCAGGCCTTCGCGGGCCATGCGGTCGACGTCGTTCTCGGCCAGCCCGCTGCCCATGCCCTCCCGCCAAAGTCCCCACGCGAGCGAGACCGCGGGCAAGCCCTGCGTCCTGCGGTGGACCGCCAAGGCGTCCAGGAACGTGTTCGCGGCGGCGTAGGAGGCTTGGCCCGCGGAGCCGACGATCCCGGACACCGACGAGTAGAGCGCGAAGAACGCGAGGTCGTGGCCGAGGGTGAGTTCGTGCAGGTGCCAGGCAGCGTCCGCCTTGGGGCGCAACACTTTCGCGAGCCTCTGAGGGGTCAGGCCGGTCAGCACGCCGTCGTCGAGGACACCCGCGGTGTGCACGACGCCGGTCAGCTGGACCCCGTCCAGCAGCGCGGCGAGCGCGGTCCGATCGGCGACGTCACAGCCCACGACCCGGACTTCGGCGCCGAGGCCGGTGAGTTCCGCCGCCAGCTCGCCCGCGCCCGGCGCGTCCGGGCCGCGGCGGCTGGTGAGCAGCAGCCTGCGGACGCCGTGCGCGGTCACGAGATGCCTCGCGACGAGCGCCCCGAGCCCGCCCGTACCGCCGGTGACGAGCACCGTCCGGTCCGGATCGAGCGCTCGCGGGACGGTGAGCGCGACCTTGCCGACATGCCTGGCCTGGCTGACGAACCGGAACGCGTCGGGCGCGTGCCGGACGTCCCAGGTCCGCACCGGCAACGGGGCGAGCGCACCCTGGTCGAACAAGGTGATCAGCTCGGCCCAGATCTCGGCGGTGCGGGTCCGGCCCGCTTCGATCAGGTCGAAGGCGCGGTAGGCGACGTCCGCCGGTTCGCGGACGTCGGTCTTGCCCATTTCGAGGAACCGGCCGCCGGACGCCGTCACGGCGAGCGAGGCGTCGACGAACTCGCCCGCGAGGGAGTTGAGCACGACGTCGACCCCGCGCCCGCCGGTCGCGGTCCGGAAGGCCTCGGCGAAGTCGAGGGTCCGTGAAGAGGCGATGTGATCCGACGGCAGCCCGGCCGCGCGAAGGACGTGCTGCTTGCCCTCGCTCGCGGTGCCGAACACCTCGGCGCCCAGATGACGCGCGAGCTGCGTCGCGGCCATCCCGACCCCGCCCGCGGCCGAATGGATCAGGATCGACTCGCCCGCCTTCAGCCCGGCCAGGTCGACCAGCGCGTAGTAGGCGGTCAGGAAGACGAGCGGCACGGTCGCGGCCTGCTCGTCGGTCCAGGCGTCCGGGACCCGCGTCAAGAACGGGCGTTCGCCGACGGCGACCGGGCCGATCGCACCGTGCACCATGCCCATCACGCGGTCGCCCGGCGCCAGGTCGGTCACCGCGGCACCGGTGGCCAGCACGGTCCCGGCGATCTCGCAGCCCAGCGGCCCGGCCTCTCCGGGGTACATGCCCAGGACGTTCAGCACGTCACGGAAGTTCAGCCCCGCCGCGCGGACGGCGACGCGCACGTCCTCCGGCCCGAGTTCCGGCTCGTCGGCGGTCTCCAGGACGAGGTCGTCGACCGTGCCCTCACCGGACTTGCCCAGCCGCCAAGGCCCGCCTGGCGGCAGCAGGACTCCCGCGCCCGCCTCGGCGATCCTCGGGACGAGCGGGACGCCGTCGCGCACGGCGACCTGCGGTTCCCCGGTCGCCACCGCCATCGGCACGTCTTCGGCCTCGCCGTCGACGAGGACGAACCGGCCGTGGTGCTCGGCCTGGGCACTGCGCACCAGGCCCCAGATCGACGCGGCCGCCGGATCCGTGGCGTCCGGCCCCGCCGCGTGTCGCGTGTGGACGACCAAAGTGGACTCTTCCCGCGTCACCCAGTCCTGGAGCACTTCCAGGACACGGGCGCCGAGCTCGTGCGCGGAACTGACCGGGTCGCCTTCGGACAGCACCGACAGCACCGCGGGCTTGCCGGGAACGACCTCCGGATACGCCGTGCACGCCACCGGTTCCGGAACCGCGATCGGCGTCCAGTCCACAGTGAACAGTCCACCGGGGAGTTCCCGACCGCGGGCGGCCGGGCGGCGGACGACCAGCGAACCGACGCTGAGCACCTCGGCACCCGAGGGGTCGACGGCGACCAGCGACACGGTGTCCGCCGCGTGGAACGTGATCCGCAGCCGCAGCGCGCTCGCGCCGCTCGCCCGCAGGCGGACGTCCGACCAGGAGAAGGGCAGCCCACCGGCGGATTCCGCCGACTCCCGGAAGAACATCGCGTGCAGTCCGGCGTCCAGCAGGGCCGGATGGATGCCGAAGCCGCCGTCCTCGTCGGCGGGAAGCGCGACCTCGGCGTGGACGTCGTCGCCGTCGACCCACACCGAACGCAGGCCACGGAACACGCCCTCGTAGCCGAAGCCGGGGAGGTTGTCGTAGAAGCCTTCCAGGGACTGGGCTTCTCCCGGAGGCGGCCACTCGACAGTCGAGGGGACGGCATCGGTCTCGGGAATGAGGACGCCGTTCGCGTGCCGCGTCCACTCCTCGCCGTGCTCCGGTCGCGAATGGACGGTGACCGCTCGGCGGCCGTCGTCGTCCGCGGCGGTCACCACCACCTGCACCTCGGCCGCGGCCGACAGCACGAGCGGGGCACCCAGGGTGAGTTCCTCCACCCGTCCGCAGCCCGTTTCGGCTCCGGCGTGCAGCGCGAGTTCGAGGAATCCGGTGCCGGGGAAGAGAACGTCGTCGCCGACGCGGTGGCCGTCCAGCCAGGGCTGATCGGTCGTCGAGAGCCGCGCGGTGAACACGGTGTCGCCGCCGGGCACCGCGACCACCGCCCCGAGGAGCGGGTGTTCGGCGCGGCGCAGGCCGAGGCCGCGCGCGTCCCCACCCGGACCTGGGGTGAGCCAGTACTTCGACCGCTGGAACGGGTAGGTCGGGAGGTCGATCCGGCGCCCGCCCGGAGCGAGCGCGGCGAAGTCGACGTCCACCCCGCGGACATGGGCGGCGCCCAGCGCGGTAAGCAGTTCGGGGACTTCGGGCCGGTCACGACGGAGCAGCGGACGCGCGACACCGTCGTCGACCAGCGCCGAGAGGACGCCGTCCGGGCCGAGTTCGAGATAGGTGCCGCACCCGTTGTCCCGCAACACACCCAGCGCGTCGGCGAAGCGGACGGTCGCTTCGACGTGGCGGATCCAGTAGCCGGCGGACCCGTGTCCGCCGATCTCGCCGGTGACCGTCGAGACGATCGGCAGGTTCGCGGGGTGGTAGTCGGCGAGCCGGGCGATCCGGGCGAAGTCGTCGAGCATGTCCCGCATCAACGGCGAGTGGAACGCGTGGCTGACGTTGAGCCCTTTGACCTTGCCGTCGAAGCCGCTGATCGCCGTCTCCAGCGCGTCGCGGGCGCCGGACAGCACGACCGCGTCCTCGCCGTTGACCGCCGCGATCCCGGCGCGTTCCTCGTGCCCGGACAGCAACGCGCGAGCGGTTTCCTCGGAGGCGCGCAGGGATACCATCGCGCCGCCTCCGGGCAGCTCACGCATGAGCCGTCCACGCGCGGTCACCAGCATCGCCGCGTCGGACAGCGACAGCACACCGGCGACGTGCGCGGCCGCGAACTCGCCGACCGAATGCCCGCACAGGTAGGCGGGGGTGACACCCCAGGACTCCAGCAGCCGGAAGAGGGCGACCTCGACGGCGAACAACGCGGGCTGCGCGTAGTCGGTGCGGTCGAGCAACGCCGGATCCGCCTCGCCGAACACCACGTCGCGCAGCGGCGGATCGAGCTGGAGGTCGACGTGTGCGCAGACTTCGTCGAAAGCCTCGGCGTAGCCGTCGTAAGCGTCGTAAAGCTCGCGGCCCATCGCGATCCGCTGGGCGCCCTGCCCGGTGAACAGGTACGCGAGTTCGGCGGGCTCCTGGAGCGGGCCACCGCGAAGCACCCGCTCGTCGAACGCGGTCAGCGCTTCCGCCAGGCTCGCGGTGTCCGAGGCCAGGACGAAGGCGCGTTCGGCCAGCGTCGCCCGGGTCTTGGCGAGTGAGAAGGCGAGGTCCGCCGGGTGCGCGTCGAGGGCGGCGAGCTGCGCCGCTTGGGCGCGCAGCGCTTCCGGATCGGCCGCCGAAAACGTGACGGCGACCGGGGATTGCGCCGAGGGCGCGGTCGCGGTGGGCACGGTGAGCCCTGGTTCTTCCAGGATCAGGTGGGCGTTCGTGCCGGAGATGCCGAACGACGACACCGCGGCCCGGCGCGGTTCCTCACCACGCGGCCAGGCGACCGGCTCGGCCAGCAGCGAGACCGCGCCGGCGGACCAGTCGACCGCCGGGGTCGGATCGGCACCGTGCAGGGTGCGCGGCAACCGGCCGTGCCGCAGCGCCATGATCATCTTGATCACCCCGGCCGCGCCCGCGGCCGCCTGCGCGTGCCCGATGTTGGCCTTCACCGAACCCAGCCACAGCGGCGTTTCCCGGCCCCGGCCGTAGGTCGCGAGCAGCGCCTGCGCCTCGATCGGATCACCGAGCGTGGTTCCCGTGCCGTGCGCCTCGACGACGTCCACAGTGGACGCTCCGACGCCGGCGTCGGCCAGCGCGGCACGGATCACCCGTTGCTGGGACGGGCCGTTCGGCGCGGTGAGCCCGTTCGACGCGCCGTCGGAGTTGACCGCGCTCCCCCGGATCACCGCGAGCACCGGATGTCCGTGCCGTTCGGCGTCGGAAAGCCTTTCCAGGACGAACATCCCGGCGCCTTCTGCCCACGCGGTCCCGTCCGCCGCGGCCGAGAACGGCTTGCAGCGCCCGTCCGGCGCGAGGCCGCGCTGGTTCGAGAAGGCCACGAACGGGCCGGGCGTGCCGAGCACGGCGACCCCACCGGCGAGCGCGAGTCCGCATTCGCCGTTCCGCAGCGCGCGGACCGCGAGATGCAGCGCGACCAGCGAGCCGGAGCAGGCGGTGTCGACGGTCAACGCGGGCCCCTGAAGGCCCAGGGTGTACGCGATCCGTCCGGAGACGACGCTCGGCGCGCTGCCGGTGAGCAGGAGCCCGTCGAGCCCTTCGGGCGCGTCGGCCAGGCGGGTGCCGTATTCCTGCGGCTCGGCGCCGACGAACACCCCGGTCCGGCTGCCGGTCAAGGTTCCGGCGTCGATCCCGGCGCGTTCCAGCGCCTCCCACGCCGTCTCCAGGACCAGCCGCTGCTGCGGGTCCATCGCCAGCGCCTCGCGCGGCGAGATCCCGAAGAATCCGGCGTCGAACTCGGCCGCGCCGGGCAGGAATCCGCCGTGGCGCACGTAGGTCTTGCCCGGGGTGCCCGGGCGCGGATCGTAGAGGCCGTCGACGTCCCAGCCGCGGTCACGGGGGAATTCCGTGACCACGTCCCTTCCTTCGTCCACAAGGGACCAGAGATCTTCGGGCGAGTCCGCGCCGCCGGGGAAGCGGCAGCCGATGCCGACGATCACGATCGGTTCGCCGGTGGCCGCGTCCCCGTCCGCGGTGCCCGCGGCCTCGGCTCCGAAGAGACACTCGCCGAGGAAGTCCGCCAACGATTCTGGGCCAGGATGGTCGTAGGCCAGGGTCACCGGCAGGTCGAGCCCGGTCTCGGCGGTCAGCCACGCGTGCAGCTTCACCGCCAGCAGGGAATCGAATCCGAGATCGGCGAAGGTCCGGCCGGGCGGAAGTGGCCCGTCCAGCACCGCCGACGTCGCCCGGCGCACCAGGCCCAGCAGTATGCGGCGCCGCTCGGCGCGCGGCCTGCTTTCCAGCCGTCGCAGGGAATCCAGCTCGGTCATGCGCGCACTCGCCACCTCGGGTCGCCCGGCACAGGGAAGTCGCGGTCCAGCTAGCCACAGCGGCCGTCGCGGGCGGGGCGGAACTGTTCCACCGCCGGGTAACCGGCCGCTCCCCTGCCCGGTTTCCGGGCCGTGGGCAAGCGGTGGAAAAGGTATCCGGCGCGCCGGGACGGAATCGTTAACGTGGTTTTCGGCGAACCGGATTTCAGCGCCGAGAACCGTAGCCGCACGAGAACGCCGGCGTCCGCCGTGCCGGCCCGCGGTCGTCCGCGCGACGCCAGACACCAGTGCCGGAGGTAACGCCGATGACCCTGTCTCCCGTCGAAGAACGCATCCTGCCCGGCCCCCGCGCCGAGGCGGCGCCACCGACGAGCATGCTGTGCCCCGATTTCCCGTTCGCCTACGACGACTGGCTCCGCCATCCCGCCGGGCTCGGCCGCGTGCCGCGCCAGGCGCACGGCACCGAGGTCGCGGTGATCGGCGGCGGCCTGTCCGGGATGGTGGCCGCCTACGAGCTGATGAAGCTCGGCCTCAAACCGGTGATCTACGAAGCCGAACAACTCGGCGGCCGGATGCGCTCGGTGAGCCTGCCCGGGTATCCGGACGCCGTCGCCGAACTGGGCGCGATGCGGTTCCCGCCGTCCGCCGGGGCGCTGTTCCACTACATCGACAAGGTGGGGCTGGAGACGACGCCGTTTCCCAACCCGCTCTCGCCCGCGTCACCGAGCACGGTGATCAACCTGCACGGCGAGAACCACTGGGCGCGCACGCCCGCCGACCTGCCGCCGGTGTACGGCGAGGTCAACGACGCCTGGACGAAGACGCTCCAGGAGCAGGCCGACATGTCACTGATGGAGGACGCCATCCGGCGCCGGGACATCCCGACCATCAAGGCACTGTGGAACCATCTGGTCACCAAGTTCGACAACGTGTCGTTCTACGGTTTCCTGACCTCGTCGCCGCTGTTCTCGTCCTTCGAGCACCGCGAGATCTTCGGCCAGGTCGGCTTCGGCTGCGGCGGCTGGGACACCGACTTCCCCAACTCCGCGCTCGAAATCCTGCGGGTGATCTGCACCGACACCAGCGACGAGCACCACCGGATCCTCGGCGGCTGCCAACAGCTGCCGCTCGGGCTGTGGGCCGACGAGCCCGCCGATCTCGAATACTGGCCGTCCGGCACATCGCTGAAAAGCCTGCACGGTGGCGAACCGCGGCCGGCGGTGGTGCGGATCGACCGCACCGGCCGCGGGTTCACCATCGAGGACGCGAACCGCGACGTGCGCACGTATCCGGCGGCGATCTTCGCCGCGCAGAACTGGAACCTGCTCTCGGGGATGAAGAGCGACGACGCCCTGCTGCCGCAGCCGGTCTGGACCGCGCTGGAGCGCACCCACTACATGGGCGCGTCGAAACTGTTCGTCATCACCGACCGACCGTTCTGGCTCGACCAGGACCCGGCGACCGGCCGCGACGTGATGAGCACGACGCTCACCGACCGCATCCCGCGCGGGGTCTACCTGATCGACAACGGTCCCGACGAGCCCGGCACGATGCTGCTGTCCTACACCTGGAACGACGACTCGCTCAAGGTCGCTTCGCTGAGCCCGGACGAGCGGCTCGACGTGATGCTCTCCGCGCTGGCCAAGATCTATCCGGGCGTCGACATCCGTTCGCACATGATCGGCCCGCCGATCGCGATCACCTGGGAGACGCAGCCCCATTTCAAGGGCGCCTTCAAATCCTGCCTCCCCGGCAGCTACCGCTACCAGCGGCGCCTGTTCACCCAGTTCATGCAGCGTGACGCCGCCGAGCACCATCGCGGCTTCTTCCTCGCCGGCGACGACGTCGCGTGGATCGCCGGTTTCTCCGAGAGCGCGGTCACCACCGCGCTGAACGCCGTGTGGGGCGTCGTCGAGCACCTGGGCGGCGGCACCCATCCGGACAACCCCGGTCCCGGCGACGTGTTCGACGAAATCGCCCCGGTGAGCCTGGATTGACAGCGGAAAGGACTTCCCCATGTTCGCGAAGATCTATTCCCCCGACGCGGTCACCGGCGGCGCGGCCTTCGAACAGCAGGCCCTCCGCGTCGCCGAGGTACTGCGGGACCGCGGCGTCGGCTCCGGCGACCGTGTCCTGCTCAAGGCCGACAACACGCTGGCCTATCTGACGATCCTCGTCGCGCTGATGCACGTCGGCGCGTCGGTGGTGCTCGTCGACCACATGGAGCACGCCGACCGCACGGCCGAAACGATCGCCGGCTCCGGTGTCGTGCTGGCCGTCATCGACGACGACGCGCCGATGCCGCCGGACGCGCCGTCGGCCTACACCTACGAGATCATGGTCGCGGCCGCCGATCGGGCCCCGACGGACGTCCAGTTGCGTTTCGACGTCTGGGAAAAGCTGCCCGACAGTCTCGTGATGTGGTCGTCGGGTTCGACCGGCGTCCCCAAGGGCGTCGCGAAGAACGGCGCGCGGTTCCTGAAGAACCTCGAACGCAACGCCGATCTGGTCGGCCACGTCGCGGACGACGTCCTCCTGCCGCTGCTGCCGTTCAACCATCAATACGGCCTTTCGATGGTGATGATCGCGTGGCTGCGGGACTGCTCGCTGGTGATCGCGCCCTACCGCCGCCCTGACCGGGCGCTGCGCCTGGCCGGACGCGCCGGGGCGACGGTCGTCGACGCGACGCCGTCCACCTATCGCAGCCTGTTCAACATCATCGGCAAACGCCCGGCGCTCAAAGAGGAATTCTCCCGGGTGCGCATGCTCTGCAGCGGCGCCGCGCCGCTCGAACCCGGCGTCGTGGAACAGGCCGAGGAGCTGTTCGGCATGCCGCTGCTCGACAGCTACGGCAGCACCGAGATGGGCAACGTCGCCTTCGCCAACATCGGGAACCCGCGCGGTTGCGGGCAGATCGTCGAAGGACTGGCCCTGGAGGTCCGCGCCGACGACGGCACCGTGCTGCCCCACGGCGAGATCGGGGAACTGTTCGTCCTCGACCCCGACCTCATGGAGGGCTACCTCGACGCCACCGGGCAGGTGACCCCCGTCGACCGCGGCTGGTACGCGACCGGCGACCTCGGCCGTCTCGACGCGGACGGGAACCTGTTCGTCGTCGGGCGCAAACGGGCGGTGCACCGCAACGGGCACACCCTGCACCCCGAGGTGATCGAGCACCGGCTGGCCGGGGAAGGCTGCTCGGCGAAGATCGTCGCGCTGCCCGACCAGCGGCGCGGGTCGAGCCTGGTCTTCGTCGTCGAGGACGACGCGCGGCGGGACTCGCGGTACTGGCGCGACCGGATCTGCGGTGTGCTGCCGCCCGCCGAGCAGCCGAATCGCGTCCTCGTCACCGACCAGTTCCCGTTGAACCGCAACGGGAAACCGGACCGGAAGCGGCTGGAGCAATTCGCCGCCGCCGAACAACTCTGATCCCCACCACGAAACCGGGTGTGCGCAGTGGAAAGTTCCACCGATGCCGTCCTGTTCCCCGGCATGGGCCCGGCCCGTGCTCGCGAACTGGGCCGCTTCCTCGTCATCGATCCCCTGGCCCGGCGCCTGCTCGGCGAGGCAGAGCGCGCGCTCGGCCGCTCCCTGCTGGATCCGCTCGCCAGAACGGACGAGGAGTACACCGAGCACACCCAGATCGCGTTCGTGCTCGCGTCGCTGGCCTTGGCCGAACGCGCCGAGCGGGAGCACGGGCTGGTGCCGGTCGCGGTCGGCGGCGCCAGTTTCGGTGAACGCGCCGCCGTGGTCCGCGCGGGCGCCCTTCCCGTGGCGGATCTCGTCCGGCTCGTCGACGCCGTCGCCCGGCGGGAACGGGAGTACTTCGAGACGGCGCACCAGGACCTCGTCAGCCAGTTCATCGTGCGCACGCCGGAGGCCGCGCTCGGCGGGATCCTCGACGGGATCGGCCACGAACTCTCCGGCCGCTTCGACGACGAGGTCCACCTGGTGACGCTGCGCGAGTCCGATTTGGACGAATTCGTCCGGCGGGTCCGGGCCACGGGCGGTTACGCGCTCACCACCATGCGTCCCGCGGCGCACGCGCGGATGCTCGGCGGACTGCGGGACAGGCTGGCGGAAGAAGTCTTCGGCGGGTTCGAGTTCGCCGACCCGGAACTGCCTGTCGTGTCCGATCAGGACGGTGAGCCGGTCCGGACCGGCGGCGAGGTGGCGTCGCTCCTGCTGGAGTCGACGGTCAACGCGGTCCGGCTGCCGGGGCTGGTCCACCGGTTCGCCACGCTCGGCGTCGGCCGCGTTCTCGTCGCCGGTCCGGACCACCTGCTCCACCGGCTGCCCGGGCTGACGTCGGCGTTCGCCCTGCTGCGCGCCGACCTCCGGGACACGCTGAAACCGAGACGACGGCCCCGCCTGCGAGAGGCGGTGGCCGCATGAGCACCAAGGTCCGCGACGTCGCGACGATCATGGTGTCCTGCCTGGCGCAGCTGATGGTCGCGATCGACATGACCGTGCTGCATCTGGCGGTCCCCGCGCTGACCACGCAGCTCGGCGCGTCGGCCGAGGAACTGCTGTGGATCGCGGACGTCTACGGGTTCGCCATGGGCGGCCTGCTGGTGACCATGGGCAATTTCGGCGACCGGTTCGGCAGGCGCCGGGTGCTCCTGATCGGGGTCGCCGCGTTCGCGGTCGGCTCACTGGTGGCGGCCTACGCACCTACCGCCGAACTGCTCATCGTGGCCCGCGCGCTGCTGGGTGTAGCGGGTGCCGCCGTGTTGCCTTCGACGACTTCGTTGCTGCGCGCGGTTTTCACCACGCAGCGAGCGCGGACCGCCGCGGTCGGGGTCACCGCCGGGGTTTCGGCCGCGGGCTTCGCCATCGGCCCGATCGTCGGCGGGGTTCTGCTGGAACATTTCTGGTGGGGTTCGGTGTTCCTCGTCAACATCCCGGTGGCGCTGCTGATCCTCGGCGCCGCCCGCGTCGTCCCGGAATCGCGGTCCAACGGCCGGTTGCGGCTCGACCTGCCCAGTGTGCTGCTGTCCATCGTCGGGCTAATCGCCGTGGTGTACGCGCTGAAAGGCGCGTTCTACGTCGGGCTCTGGTACCCGGAGGTGCTCGGCGCGTTCGCCCTCGGAGGCGCGTCGCTGCTGTGGTTCGCCCGGCGCCAGCGACGGCTGGAGCAACCGCTGATCGACCTGGACCTGTTCCGGCGCCGCGGTTTCTCGGCGTCGGTCGGCTCGAATCTGGTGTCGGTGTTCACGATGTCCGCGTTCGCGCTCATCTCCAGCCAGTACTTCCAGCTCGTGCTGGGCTGGAGCCCGCTGCGCTCCGGGCTGGCCTTCGTGCCCGGCGCCGTCGCCGCGCTCGTCGCGGGCGGTGTCGTGGCGGCCAAGGCGGTGCGCCGGTTCGGCCGGGCGCCGACGGTCTCGGGCGGGCTGGCGCTGGCGTCGATCGGCTTCGGGTTGTTCGGCGCGATCAGCACGGACTCGTCGTACCTGCTGGTGCTGGCCGCGCAGGTGGCTTTCGGCGCGGGTGCCGGGCTCACCCTGACCGTCACCGGCGACACCATCCTCGGCACCGTCCCCCGGGATCGGGCCGGTGCCGCGTCGGCGATCTCCGCCACCGCCTACGAACTCGGCGGCTCACTCGGGATCGCGGTGGTCGGCAGCGTGCTGTCGGCGGTCTACCACGCCGAGCTGACGCTGCCCGCCGGTGTGCCGCCCGATCTGGCCGCGCAGGTGCGGGAATCGTTCAGCGCCACCGCGGCGGTCGCGACCGGCCTGCCCGAACCGGTGGCGACGGCGGTCCGGACGGCGGCCGAGGAATCGTTCGTCGGCGGCATCCGGACGAGCATGCTGGGCAGCGCGGCGGTGATGACGATCCTCGCGCTGGTGGCGCTACGAAGCTTGCGGGGCGTGCCGAAGGTGATCGAGACCGATGTTCCGCCCCCACAACCCGCCCCGACCCCGCTGCCCTGACTGGTCGCGCGAGTCCGTGAAGGCCTCCTTGAGGGACTCTGGGTCCCTCAAGGAGGCCTTCACGGACTTGGGCGGGATCGTGGTCCGCCGGGGCAACTATGCTGGCCGAAGGTGCCCCGGCCGCCTGAGCTCCCGACCGAACGGTCCTCCTTGCGCCATGCTCGGAGCGACCGTCGCCCGGCCGCGCCGTGGTCCCGCGCCGGCCGAGGAGGGAAATGGGAGCGACGGCCGTCACGAGCGCCGGACCGGAGGACGCGCAGGCCGCGTTGGACCGCGTGCTCACCGGTCCCGGCGCGATCTGGGTGGTGCACGGGCCGCCGGGCAGTGGCCGCAGCACCGTTCTCTCCGGTCTCGCGCAGCGCGGCCGCCGCTCCGGTGCCGCCGTGCTGGCCGTGCCCGCCGGCCTCGAACCAGGGACCGTCCTCCTCCGGCTGACGACCCAGCTGGTCGAGCTGATCACCGCCCTCGACCGCCCCGAGCTGGTCAGCATGCTCAGCGCGGTCGCCTGGCTGCGGACCCGGCTCGAGTCGGGTTCCGGCGCCGGACCGCAGACGACGGCCCACGATCTCGTCACCGTCCTCGCCACGCTCGCCCCGCGCGGCCGCATCGTCCTGCAGTTCGACGACTTCGACCTGCTGCCACCGGAACTCGCCACCGTGCTCACCCTGGTCGCCGAGGGCGCCCGCGCCACCGGGACGGTCACCGTCGCGACCGTGACCGGCCGGAGCAGGCGGGACGGCCCGGTCGGCAAGGTGTTCGCCGTCGCCGACGGCACGATCGGTCTCCGGCCGCTGACCGCCGCCGAGACGACGGCGCTGCTCCCCGGCTGGACGACCCGCGCCGGGCGGATCGCGAGCGATCCGGCGCTCGTCACGGCGGTGCGCGCCGCGCTCGGACCGCTGTTCGGAAATCCCGGCACGGTCGCCGCGACGGTCGCGGGCCTGCGCGCCTCCGGCAGGCTGTCGGTCATCGACGAGCACGTGTGCCTGACCGGCGCGGGAACGCCGATCGTGCTGCCCGGCGGGCATCCCGAGACGCTCCTGCCGCGGCGGCTCGGGCCGCGTGCCCGGCGGCTGGCCGCCATCGTCGCGGTGCTGAGCGAACAAAGCGCTCCCACTCTCGAAAGACTGCCCTGGCTGGCCTCCGCGGCGGCGCTGGCGCCGTCCAGCGCGGGCCAGGCCCTCGACGATCTGGTCCGGGCCGGGATCCTGCGCACCGGGACCGGCGGCACGATCGAGTTCGTCGTCCCCGCGCTGGCCGACAGCCTCCGCTTGGCGCACGGCGTGCGCTGGCGCACCGTGCTGCACCGGCGGATCGTCCGGGAGCGGCGATCCGCCGGGATCGCCCCGTATCTCGCGGAGCTTCCGCCGTCGCCGCCGGACCCCGAGGCCGCCGGCCTGCTGCTCGAAGCGGCGGCGGACGCCGACCTGCCGACCGCCCGCCGCTATCGGAGAGCGGCGCTCCGGCGGCTCGCTCCCGCCGACACCCGCTTCCCCGAAACGCTCCGCGCGCTGCTCGCGGACAGCCTCGCGGCCGGTGAGTACGGCACGCTGGCCGACGACCTCGCCACCGTCGTCGCACCGCGGCTCACCGGCGCCGAGCCGTCCGCCACCACGCTGCTGTGCTGGCTCGGCGCCCTCGCCCATGAACAGCGGCTCGCCGAACTCGACGTCGTTCGGCCCTTGGCCGCCGGAGTCGGCCGCGCCCTCGACGCGGCTCACGAATGCCACCGTCTGCTGGACGCGGTCAACCGGGCCGACCGGCCGGTGGCCGCCGAGGCGATCCGGGCGCTCGCGCGTGCCTGCGGCGCCGAAGACGACCGGTTGTTCGCCCTCGGCGCCGGGATCCTTCTCGGCTCGTTGCCCGGCGACGGTGGCAGACCTGCCGACGAATGGCTGGTGTCGACGGAAATGCCGCCGCACGAGGACGTCGCGGAGGCCGCCGACGTGCTCGACACCGTCAGCGTGCTGAAAGTCCTGCTACGCGGCCGCTATCAGCCGCCCTCGACCGGGTTCTCAGGTGACTGGCATGCCATCCGGCAGGCCTACCGCGAGGGCGAGTGGGACTTGGCGTTGTCGCTGGCGCGGCGGCTCGAAGGCGACCGCCTGTGGTGGGACCCGCCCCGTCGCCACCGGTTCGCGAGCGTGTTCGCCGCGGAGATCTGTGCCCAGCGCGATCAGCCGGACCGAGCCGCGGAATGGTTGCGCCGCTTGCCTTTCCGGACGTCCGCCGACGCCTGCGCCGCCTGGGTCCGCTGCCGGCTGCATCAGACCGAAGGACGGCACGACGAGGCGGTGGAGCGCGGCTGGCGGGATTACCTCGACTGCCGCGAACGCGGTGTGCGCGCGGGGATGGAACGGCTCCTCGCGCGGCTCCTGTACGGCGCGCGGCGCCAAGGCGACACCGAATCCGTGACCCGTCTGCTCTCCGAAGTGGAGAATCTCGCGACCCGATGCCCGACCGCGTCGGTCCAGGAGGCGGCCCTGGTGTGCGGCGGGCTCGTGCGCGGGGACCTGGAGTCGGTGCGCGCGGGGGTCAAACTGGCCCGGCAGTCCGGCGACGCGTTCCGGATCGCCGAGGCGTGCACGGCGTTCGGCGAGGTGAGCCCGGTCCCCGGGCCGTCACTGCTGGAAGCGCACCGGACGTTGGAGCGGCTCGGCGCGGTCGCCGAGCTGACGTCCGTTTCGGCACTGCTCGAACGGCACCGCATCGCCTTCTCGCCGGAACAGGCGGACCGGACCGACCGGGCGGCGCTGGATCCCTTGGAGCGCCACATCGTCGGCCTGATCGCGAGCGGCCACACGAACCGGCAGATCGCGGCGGCGCTGCAGGTCAGCGAGAAACGCGTCGAAGCGCGGTTGACGTCGCTGTTCGAGCGCACCGGCAGTCATTCCCGGGTGGAGCTGGCCGCGGCGTGGCTGCAGGGCCGCCTCGGCACGGCGGCGCCCGCCGGTTCCTGACCGGGACTCACCCCGCCCGGTGGCCCCGCATCGCCGCGGCCAGCTGGGCGCGGCCGGTGATCCCCAGCTTGCGGTACGAACTGGTGAGGTGCTTCTCCACCGCGCGCACCGTGACCTCCAGCAGTTCCGCGATGTCGCGGTTGCGGCGCCCGGACACCGCCAGCTCCACCACGCGCTGCTCGGTCGCGGTCAGCAGGCCGTCCGCCTGATCCTGCGGCTCCCCCGATCCGGTCAGCCAGCTCGCACCGCATCCGGCCGCCAGGCTCCGCCCCTCCAGCAGCCGTTCGCGGGCGTCGGGCCCGGTGCCCCGTTCGCCGAGCAGGACCAGGGTGCGGGCCAGTTCGAGCCGATCTCCCGAGCGGGCAAGGATTTCCGCGGCCTCCCGCAGCACCGGGACGGCGTCCTCGTCACGGTCGAGCAGGGTCGCGCGGATACGCAAAGCGCGTCCGACCGACGACGGCGCGCCCCACGACAACGCCCGTTCGACCTCGCCCTGTGCGACGGCTTCGGCCCGTTTCGGATCGTCGGTCGCCGCGAGCAGCAGCGCGATCTGGCCGCGCAGCGGCAGCAGCACCCGGTTCCCGAACCGCTCCAGCTGGTGCACGCAATCGAGGAAGTACTCGGCGGCCGCGGTGTGATTGGCCTCGGTCAAGGCCAGGGTGCCATAGGCCAGCGACCGCAGCCACGGGTCGTGGTCGACCTCCAGGTTGTCGACGAGCAGCCGCGCGAGCGCCGGATCTCGTTGCTCCATCGCGATTTCGGCCAGCACCCGCATCGCCGTCATGGTGATCCCGACCCGGCTGGGGCCCGCCGAGGCGAGCACCGCCTGTGCCCGGTCCCTGGCGACGCCGAGCAACCCCGTGGCGGACGCCACCAGCGCCTGCCCCGCCCAGGCGACCAGCGTCGGGAGGTCGGGGTCGGCGGCGGGGCCGCACGCCGCCGCGAGCCAGGAGTCCACTCCGTCGAGCGAATCCGCCGCGGCCAGTACGAGCACGGTGAGCGGGAGCGTGGTGTACATCTGGTCGGGGGAACCGGGTTCCCGTTCCAGCACCTGCCTGGCAAGGTCCACAATGGACTCCCGGGGTGCGACGCCCGCGACGGTCATCAGGTACAGCAGGACCGCGACCAGTTCCCGCTGGGCCGAAGACTCCTGGGCGGGCGCGGGACCGAGTTCGGCCAGCCGGTCCGCCGCCGCGTCCCCGGCGCCGGGGACTCCTCGTTCGAGATAGCGAAGCCGGGCTTCCATGCGCAAGGCCGCTTCGGCCGCGGCCGGGCCGGGGACCGCACGCAGTTCCCCGAGCACCTGCCGGAGACGGCGGACGTCCGCGGCGAATCGGAGCCCGGCCACCACCGGGAGCAGGCCGAGCGCGAAGGCCCGGTCGACCGGATCCCGCATCAGGCCCAGCGCCTGATGCAGATGCCGGTGCGCGGCGGGCAGATCGTAGCCGCGTTCGACGGCGGCGAGATCGACGAGCAGTTCGGCGCGGTCGGCGCCCGGATGCGCCAGCGCGTGCCGCAGGTACTGCGCGGCCGTCCGGGGCGACGAGTTCGCCAGCGCGGCACTGGCCGCGGTCCGCAGGACGTCCGCGGCCCACGGCTCGGGTTCGGCGACCGTGGCGAGCAGCTGGCGGCCGATCTGCTCGACCGGCCTTCCGTTGCGGTACAGGACATTCGCGGCACGCAGGTGCAACCGGTCCTGTTCGTCGGCGCTCAGCTGGTCCGCGACGAGATCGCCCGCCATCCCTCCGGCGAATCGCAGCAGCCCGTCGGCGGGGGTTTCGACGATGCCCAGCCTCCGCAACGCGCGCAGCGCCGCGTCGAAATCCGGGGAATCGAGCCCGGCGAGTTCGGCGAGGACGCCGGACTCGGTCTCCTCGCCGAGCGCGGCCATCGCCTTGGCCACCGCGCGGACGTCGTCCGGCTGGGCGCGCAGGCAGCGGGTCAGCCGGGCCGCCGCGGGCGAGGGGCGCAACGCGGCGAGCTCGGCCGCGGCCGAGGCGACCGGGCGCAGACCATGCCCGAGCATCGTGTTGACCAGCGCGTCCAGCAGCATCGGCGAACCTCCCGTGCGGGCGAGGCAGGCGTCCGCGAACTCGGGGGCGGGTTCGGTTCCGCAGCGGGCGGTCAGGTAGGCCCGGACACCGGCGGCCGAGAGCGGGGTGGCGTGGATCGTGCGCGCCGCGGTGCGGGCGATGTCCTTGACCACGATGTCGTCCGCGGAGTCGTCGCCCTCCAGCAGGGTCGCGACGACGAGGACCCGCAGCCTGCTCATCCGCTTGGCGAGATAGGCGAGCCAGCGCGCCGACGCCGCGTCCGCCCATTGGAGATCGTCCACGAGCAGGGCCACCGGGCCGGTGTCGCGCACCATTTCGGTGAACAACTCCAGCAGTTCGTGCAGCACGAGGTGGGCGCGGCGCGGGTCGGGCGGGTCGGCGGGGAACTCGCTGTCGGCCCGGACCGCGGTGAGCAGTTCCCCGCGACGGCCCGCCTCCAGCAAGGGTTCCAGCAGCAGCCAGACCACGCCGTGGGCGACTCCTCGCTCCAGCGGTGTCGCCGCCGCGCGGACCACACGCACTCCCCGCGCGGCGGCTTCCTCTCCCGCCGCGTGCAGCAGGGCGGACCGCCCCGCCCCCAGTCCGCCGCGGACGACGACGAACTCCCCCGCCCCGGCACGGGCTTCGGCGACCGCCCCGGCGATCGCGGCCAGCTGATCCGCTCGCTCGATCATCATGACGGCGGCTCAGAGCTCCTTGTCCAGCGCGTCGAACAGCTCCCGCAACTCGGCCCGCCCGGTCACCTCGAGCTGCCGGTAGATCGCGGTGAGCCGCAGTTCGACGGCGCGTTTGCTCACGCCGAGTTCCTCCGCCAGTTCGGCGTTGGAGGCGTTCGCGAGCACGCGGCGGACGAGGTCGGTCGCGGCGGGCGAGAGCGCCCGCCAGCGCCGGGACGCCGTGCGGTAGGACCGCCGCGGCCGGTCGGACAGCCGTTTCCCGAGGTCCGCGATCCGGGTCGTCGCCCACGCGAGCTGATACGCGGTGGCCAGCCGTTCGGCTTCGCGCAGCAGCCGCGGCACGCCGCTGGTCTGGCCGCGGTTGAGCTGGGCGGCCGCGAGCAGCAGGACCGCCTCGACGTAGAGCACCCTGGCCGGCGACTGCTGGAGCGCGTTGACCGCCTGGGTCAGCCGGAACACCGCGTCCTCGGACCGCACCGCGATGCCCGCGCCCAGATGGGTCCGCCCGATCGCGGTGCGCGTGCCCCAGTTCTGCGCCAGCCGCCATTCCTCGCTGATCATCGCGGCGGCGGTGTGCTCGTCGCCGAGCGCCTGCGCCGCGATGGCGACATGCGAACGCCACGGCACCAGGCCGGGGTTCAGCCAGCCTGCCGCGTTCATCCGCCTGCCGCATTCCTGGAACAGGCCCAACGCCCGGCGGTGGCGTTTCAGGTCCAGTTCCAGCAGTCCGCGCATGAACAGCAGATAGGGCGTGGAGTACAGCGGACCGCCGTCGCCCGCGGCGTCGACGGCGCGCTGGGCGGCCTCGAGATCGCCGCGGGTGAGAGCCGCCGCGATCTCGATCGTGCTCAGCGACGTGGCGACCGTCGACGGCCAGCCGTCCGGCGGACCGGAGGCGGCGGCTTCGGCCAGCGCGTCCTCGGCGACCTGCACACGACCGCGCTGCAGATGGATCCAGGCCGTGCCGGTGAGCCCGAGGGCCACCGGCACTCCGGCCCCGGCGGCGCTCGCGTCCGCGATCATCTCCTCGTAGACCGAAAGCGCTTCCAGGACGTCGTCGGTCTGGGTGAAGGTGATGGCCAGCGCCAGCCGCGGCGAGTAGAGGGTGATGGGCTCGCCGGCGGGATCGGCCGCGCGCCGGGCCAGCCGCCGGGCGGCTTTGCCGTCACGGCAGGCGATCGTGGCCAGCCAGGAAGCGGCGGCCGCCTGCGCGGGGGTCAGTGCCGCCGGGTCGAGGTCCGGCAGGGCGGGGATGCCGAGATGGACGGCGCCCGCCCCGCAGCCGTCGGCCAGCCAGTACAACGCCGCCAGATCCGCGCGGTCCCGGTCGTCGACCGCGGCCTCGCTCAGCAGGGCCAGCTCACGCAAGGCGTCTTCCCGCGCGCCTCGCTGCATCATCAAGTCCACAGCGGACAGTCGCGTTCGGACGGTGTCGTCACCGGAGACCCTGGTCGCCCTCGCCAGCCGCAGCCCGCCGGTGAACGGGCACGACGACGCCTCGACGGTCTCGAGTTCCAGCCGCAGCCGCGCCGACGTCCCGGGCGGCGCCGGCTCGGCCAGCGCTCTCCGGTAGTAGCGCGCCGCCTCGGCGTGGTCCCCGGCTTCGCGACGGCGCAACGCCGCGGCGTGCAGTGTCTCCAGAGCCCACGCCTCGCCGACCGGTTGCGAACCGAGCAGCAGCCCGGCGACGTCCTCCTCCGGGGCTGCCCGGCGATGCCCGAGTTCCGCGGCCCGGCGGCGCGTGCCCGCCCGCTCGTCCGCTCCGGTCTCGGCCAGCACCCACGTGGCCACCTGCGGATTCATCGGCTCGGCCGGATCGGTCCCGATCAGGCCGGAGTCCGCCAGCACCCGCAGCGCCCGGCCCAGCGGCATCCCGAGCGGCCCGGCGAGCGGCCGCAGGTACGCCTCGTCCAGGGTGCCGATCGCGGCGATCGTCCGCACCAGCGCGGCGAGATCGGACGGCAGCCGGGCGAGCAGGTCGAGCACCGTGTCGCGGCGCACGTCCGCGGTGACGGCGGTGATCTCCGGACCGGCGGGCGACCGGGCGAGCACCTCCGCGAGCAGGGCGGGATTCCCCCGCGTGGCCGCGTAGACCTCGGCCACCGGCGGCCGCGGCGCGGGGACCGCGTGCACCAGCCGCCGCACCGCCGCCTCGCTCAAGGGCCGCAGCCGCACGACATGCCGGTTCTCCCAGGGAAGGCCGCCGAGGGACAAGGGATCCGCCTCGTCGGCGTCCTGCGGGGCGGAATGCGCGGCGATGAGCAGCACGGGGTCGTTGCCCCGGCGTCGCTGCAAGGCGGCCAGCCAGGCCTCGGACTGCTCGTCGGCCAGGACGAGGTCGTCGACGACCAGCAGGACCGGGCAGCGCCGGGCGGACTCCAGCAGCCGCTGGCAGAGCAGTTCGTGCAGGACCTGCACGTCGGTGCCGTCCGAGAGCGCGGCATGCAGCCACGGGACGTCGGCGAGCTCCGGGATCGGTGCCAGCAACTGGGAAAGAAGCCCGTACGGCAGCTGCGCCTCGCTGGCCGAGCCCCGCGCGGTGAACACCTGCAGTCCCCGCCCGGCGGCCAGCGACGCGACCTGGTCCAGCAGCGCCGTGCGCCCGCTGCCCGCCGGGCCGAGCACGGCCGCGGAGCCTCCGTGGCCGTGTTCGAGATCCCCGATCAGGCGAGTGAGCAGCCGCAGTTCGGTCTCGCGTTCGACGAGTTCGTCCGCGTCGCCGGCTTCGAGCCGCCGGACGGCGCTCACCGGACACCTTCGAGGACGGCCGGACGCTCGTCGGTCTCTTCCAGCACCATGGCCAGTTCGGTCCGTCCGCTGATCCGCAGTTTCCGGTACACGCTCGTCAGATGCGTCTCGATGGTCCGGACGGTGACGAAGAGCCGCTCCGCGATGACCCGGTTGCTGACCCCGCGTCCGGCGAGCCGGGCGATATGCCGTTCCGCCGGACTCAGCGAAGCGAACGGGGACATCTCGCTCGGGATGCCCGCGTCGGCGGCGGTCCGCCGGGCGCGGCGGAGCAGGAACCGGTCCCCCGTCCGCAGGCTCAGCTCGACGCAGCGCCGCAATCGGGTGCGCGCGGCGACGGTGTCCCCGGCTTCGACGAGCGCGCGGCCGAGGTGGTACTCGGCCAGTGCCTCCTCCAGCCGGGCGGGTGAACCCGCCAGGATGCCCGCCGCCTCTTCGATCAGCACGATCCGCTCGGAGCCGCGGGTCGCGACCGCGGTCGCGAGCCGGGCCATCCCGACCGCTCTCGGGGTGCCCCACCGCATCGCCGGTCCGGTGCCTTCGGCCGCGAGCTCCGCGGCCTCCTCGAAACGTCCCTCGTCGGCCAGCATGCAGGCGCCCTCGAACCACCACGGAGCCAGCAGCGGGTTGGCGATGCCGACGTCGGCGAGACTCTCCCCGCACCGGTTGAAGAGCTTCAGTGCCGCCTCGCGGTCTCCCGCCGCCCAATGCACCCGCGCGTCGACGAGCTGGAACCACGGGCGCATCACCGTGTGCTCCCACAATTGCGGGGAATCCGCTTCCCGCAACAACTTCATCGCCTTCGCGGTCTCGCCCTGCTGCGCCGCGACGGTCGCGAACGCGATCCGCGGGACGACACCGCCGGTCCGGCCTTCGGCGCGACGGCTGAGTGCGTAGGCCTGTCCGGCGTCGGCGGCCGCGGTGGCGAGATCACCGCACCAATGCCCGAGCAGGCCGCGGAAAGCGAGGTATTCGCTGCGCTGGGACGGCACCAGTTCGATGGCCCTGGTCAGTTCGTCCCTGGCGACGTCGATCTCGTCGGCCAGCAGCAGGGCCAGCACGGCGGAACTCACGGCCGAATCGTCGGTGGTCGGGGTGTACCCGCGGATCGCGCGCATCGCCCATTCGGCGGCTTCACGCGGCCGGGTGCCGTCGAGCGCGGCGACGACGGCGCAGACGGCCAGATGCCGGGCATCGACGACCGCGTCCTTCGACCTCGGCTGGATCCGGGTGTCGAGCTTCGCCAGGCTGTCGCGGTCTTCGATGCCCACCAGGCACAACAACCCTTCGAGCTGCCCGCGCAGTTGCTGGTCCATTTCACCTCCGAGCACGGTGAGCACCCGGTCCAGCACGGTGACGGCGGTCCCGCACCGGCGGGCGACGAGCGCCGCACGGCCCAGTTTCACCGCGGCCCTGGCCTGGTCCACCGGATCCTGTTGCAGTTCGAGCGCGCGGCGCAGGAGATCGAATCCGCTGTCCGGTTCCAGCAGCGCGACGGTCTCCGCGAGTTGAACGGCCAGTCCGGCGTCGGAGGGCCTGGCGGCCGCGGCGGGCCGGAGATAGCGCAGCGCGTCCCAGGGGGCGCCCCGCTCGCAGGCGTGGCTCGCGGCGTCGCGCAGCAGGTCGACCATCCAGATGTCGAGTTCGGCGAGTTCGAGCAGGTGTTCCGCCACCTCCTCCGGCGATCCGGCCGCGTCGCTCAGCAGGATCGCCGCGGTCCGCCGCCACCGGCCCAGTTCGGCGGGTTCGAGAGCGTCGAGCAGTCCCTCCCGCACCGGGTCGTGCCGGAAGGAAAGCCCTTCCGTGGCAAGGATGTGCCTGCTCCGGAGCAGCTCGACGGCGGTTCCGGCGGTACGGGCGGGCACCTTGGCCAGCCTGGCGACCAGCGACAGGTCCTGCCCGCCGAGTACCGCGATGGCGGTGGCGACCGCCATCGCGTAGTCGGGGACGCCGGCGAACAGGGAGCGGATCAGCGCCGCTCCCGCCGCGGATCCGGCCACCGGGGCCATCCCGGCGGCGACCTTGCCCAGTTCTTCGAGCATCTCCCGCAACAGCAACGGATTCCCGCCGGACTGCTCGACGCAGTGCCGCACGAACGGCTCTCCCGGTTCCGACCCGACGGCCTCGCGCGCGAGCGAGGCGACCGCCTCGGCGGGCAGCGGGCCGAGGTCGAGCACTTCGGTGCCGTACCAGGATTCGAGATCCGCCAGGCGTTCCGCCGCGCCGTCCGGCCCGTCGGCGGCCGACCGGACCAGGATCATCCGCACCGGCAGCCGGGTGGAGTGCCGGGCGATCAGGCTCAGCCACCGCACGGCCGGTTCGTCACACCAGTGCACGTCGTCGACGGCGAACACGATCGCGGACCGCCCGCCAGCCCAGGCGGCGAAAGCCTCGTACCAGGCGGCGAAGTCTCCCGGGTCCGGGACGCGGGCGCCCGCGCGGCGCAGGTCCGCGAGCAGTTGCCGCGTGACCGCGGCCCCGTCGCCGGGAACACCGGTGCCCCGGCAGACGACGGTGTCCGGGAGCGCCGCCAGCGCGGTGTCCAGCAGGCTGGACTTGCCGATGCCCGCTTGCCCGCGCACGACGATGACGGAGCCTTCGCCGGGCGCGCCGGGGCTCAGCCGGGCGGCGAGCCAACGGAGCTCGTCGTCACGTCCGGCCAGTGCGCGTCCGAGTCTGTTGGCGTCCGTCATCTCCCGCCTCCCTGTCGTCCCATCGGAGCCATTGCCGTCACACAGAGCGAACAATCGCTTACCTGGTTCCATCTCATCGTGTGATCGTCTTACCGAATAGAGCGTGCAACCTCGATAAGGGTTATCCCTCACTACGGGGACAGCGCGCGCTCATATGAGCACAAGGCGCAGCGACGGCGGGATTTCGGGCACGGAGCAGCGCGCAAGCCCAAGTCGACCAAGCCTGCCAGAAGTCGCGACAGAAGGAAACAAGGCGTGAACCACCGACGCCTTCGGGGTGTCCACGCGGCGACCGATCAGCACGCTCGGAGGCTCACTGCCTGCTCAAACGAGCGAAATCGCCGGGAGAGTCATTACGAATTCTGCCGAAATACGTGCAACCGAAGTGGCCGCTCACCGGGACCGCACCGTGACCGCACGAGCACGTCACGCGATGGCCACCCGCGCGTCAGATTCGGGCGATCAGCTCGCGCGGCGGGACTCCGGCACCCGCGGCGGCCAGGCCGTCGAGTCCAGCAGGCCGGTGGCGAAGGCCCGCGAAACCAGTTCGACCCGGTTGCGCGCCTTGAACTTCCGCTGCAGGCGGGCGACGTGGTAGTCGATACCCTGGCGGCTCAGGTAGTACTTGTCGGCCATCTCCAGGCTGGACAGGCCGCTGGCGATCCCCTGGAGGATCTTCGCCTCGATGTCGGACACCGAGCCCAGCTGCTCGGCGCGGGCGGCGGCGGGCGCGGTCTCCGGGAGCATGGTCAGCAGGAGCGCCGTACCCGGCGCCCGCATCCGGCCCGCCACGATGGTCAGCCGGTCGGAGCCGCCGGAGCCGAGCCCGGTGACACTGCCGCGGAACCGCTGTTCCCAGCCTTCGGCGACGCGGTTCAGCCGGTCGCGTAAATGGTCCGGACCAGTGGTGACGAGCTCGGGGAACGATTCGCCGAGCACGTCGGCGGGACGGCGGCCGAGCAGCCGGAAGAACGCCGCGTTGCCGCTGCCGAGCCGCAACCCGGCACTGAGTGCCGCGAGCGGCATGTCGGCGACTTCCACGAATTCGCTGATGGTTCCTGGTCGTACGGTGCGACCCTCGTCGAAAGCGCGCGTGCCCATCGGGGAAATCGTTCGGATGCCGGCCATGGAAAGCCCCCTTCTGCCTGAGCCAAATGTGTCCACCAAAGCCGTCCCTGCCCAAGACTCGGCAAACACTACGAAGCGGCCATCCACGGGGTCAACGAATTCCGGCGCAGTTCGTGGCCACCGAACCCACCGTGCGGACAGGCCGCACCGAAGGTTCGGTATCGGGGCCCCAGCAGGAGAATCCTCAGCTCAGCGGCCGGTTCGGCGACCGAACCTCGCATCGAGGAGTAGACGAAGCGAATTCCACGTGAAGAAAGTCTCGCGTTTTCGCTCCGTCACGATAGCACCGAATCCGCCGATCCTTAACATTGATTTAAGGTGGACATCGATCGGATTCACGAAGCGGCTGGCCCGATGATCGGGACACGGACACCTTCGCCTGTCGATCGGCCGAATGGTCTTTAGCGATGAAAACGATCGATCGACCGGAACAAGCGTTGTCCATTGTAGACATGGAGCCGCCCCGGGCGTGGTGACACCCGGGGCGGCTCCGAGGGAGGATCAGACGGTTTCGCGCGTGGTCACCGCGTCCTTCTCGGCGGCCAGCGCGGTGCACGTGCGCACCCACAGCTCCCAGCCGCGCAGCGCCTGGTTGCAGTTCCAGCCGGTCCAGCGGCCCGCCTGCGCGCCCTCGTTGCCGGCGCGGTTGCAGGAGGTTTTGCTGCTCCAGCCCTCACTCACCTTGCGATACGGCGTGCACGAAGCCGCCGCGACGTCACCCGACGCCCCGGCCGCGCACGGCTCCGCGGTGCTCGCCATCGCCGATCCCGCGGTCAGCACCGACCCGGCGAGAGTGGCGGCGAGCACGGCACCACGGAGCACGAAGCGTTTGTTCATCGAGTTTTCCTTACCGCGAGCAAGACCCCTCACCACAGTGGCCGATCCGCCGACGAAGATCAACCGCCGCCGCCGAGTCACGCCTCTGATCACGCGAGTCACGTCCCTGATCACGCGAGTCACGCCTCTGATCACGCGAGTTACGCCTTTGATCACGCGAGTCGCGTCTCCGATCACCCGGCGCCCCCGGCCACCGTGTCGCGAAAGCCACTTTCGGGACATCACACGTCGCGAAAGTGGCTTTCGCGACACGGCTCGGCCATGCACCAAGGGGAACCGGCGCCGGTCAGTCGCCGATGACCTGCTCCACCTTGCGCTGCAGCTTGTTCATCCCGCCGAGCCAGCGGTCGGTCTGCGTGGCCCGCGCGGCGTAGTAGTCCGCGACCTCGGGGTGCGGCAGCACCAGGAACCGGTCGGCGGCGATGGCCTCGAACAGCGCGTCCGCGACCTGCTCCGGCTGGATCGCCGACGCGCCCATCAGCAGCTCTCCCGCCGGGCCGGTGTTCTCCAGCATCGCCGTCCGCACGCCCTGCGGGCAGATGGCCTGCACGGTGAGCCCGCGGTGCCGGTAGGTCGCCGACAGCCATTCGGCGAAGGCGAGCGCGCCGTGTTTGGTCACCGAGTAGGACGCCGAACCGAGGCTGGTCAGCAATCCCGCCGCCGACACCGTCGAGATGAAGTGCCCGCGGCCGCGTTCGAGCCACGGCGGCAGGAGCAGCCGCGCCGCGCGCACGTGCGCCATGACGTTCACGTCCCAGATCCGCGCCCAGTCCTCCTCGGGCGCGTCGACACCGCCCATCGGCGCGATCCCGGCGTTGGCGCAGAAGACGTCGATCTCGCCCAGGGTTTCGCGCGCCGCCTCGATCAGGGACGCGACGCCCGCTTCGCTCGCGGCGTCACCGGCGACGGCGGTCCCGCCGATCTCCTTCGCCACTTCAGCCGCGGCGTCCCCGTTCAGGTCGCCGACGACGACCCGGGCGCCCTCGGCGGCGAACCGGCGGGCGAGGACGGCCCCGATGCCGCCGCCCCCACCGGTGACGACGACCCCGGAACCGGTGAACGACGCGGTCACAGGCCACCCGCCAGCGTGACGCCGCCGTCGAGGACCACCGTCTGCCCGGTGATCCAGCCCGCTTCCTCCGAAAGCAGGAACGACACGGCGCTCGCGATGTCCGCCGGAACGCCGAGGCGCTTCAGCGGGTACGACTCGGAGACCTCTTCTTCGCGGCCTTCGTACAGCGCGGTCGCGAACTTGGTCTTGACCACGGCCGGCGCGACGGCGTTGACGCGGATCTTCGGGCCCAGCTCGAAGCCGAGTTCCTTGGTGAGCCGGATCAGCGCGGCCTTGCTGACGCCGTACATGCCGATCCCGGGCGAAGCGCCGAGCCCGGCGATGGACGCGACGTTGACCACCGCGCCGCCGTGCTCCCCCATCCACGCGTCCCGCGCCCGGCGGGTCCACGAAAGCGGCGCGAGCACGTTGACGGCGAAGATCTTCGCGGCGGCCCCCGGGTCGATGTCCAGGGTCGGCCCGAACACCGGGTTGATCCCGGTGTTGTTGACCAGCATGTCGAGCCTGCCGAAGGTCTCGATGGTCTTGGCGACGGCCTCGTCCTGGTGCGCCTCGTCGTCGGCCTTGCCCGGAACGGCGATGGCGACGGCCTCGCCGCCCAGTTCGGCCACGGCCTCGGCCAGCGGCTCCGGCTTGCGCGCGGTGATGCACACCTTCGCGCCGCGCTCGACCAGGTCCTTGGCGATCCCGAGGCCGATACCCCGGCTGGCGCCGGTGACGATCGCGACGCGATCCTTGAACGAGTTCACTCTTCGATCTCCTCTGTGTTCACTGGCGACGCAATCACTAAGCGAGCGCTCACTTACAATGGAAAGGTCCGGAGACGGTGTCAAGCCCGCCATCCGGAACGAGCGTCTGGGAGGATCTGCGGATGACCATGTCGCTGTCGGCCGAGCTGTGGCCCGACGTCCAGCCGGAGACGGCACGGCGGCTGATGCTGGCGGGGGTCGAATCCTTCGCGCGCCGTGGCTATCACGCGACCACCACCCGGGACATCGCCTCGGCGGCGGGGATGAGCCCCGCGGCGCTGTACGTGCACTTCCCGTCCAAGGCCGCGTTGCTGTTCGCGATCTCGAAGTACGGCCACGAGCAGACGCTCTCGCTGGTCGAGAGCGTCGTGGCACGGGAGACCGACCCGGTCGAGCGGATCCGGCTGCTGGTCGAGGATTTCGTGGCGTGGCACGCGCGGAGGCATACCGTGGCCCGCGTGGTGCAGTACGAACTGCACGCGCTGCCCGACGAGGAGTTCGAGATCGTCGCGAAACTGCGCCGCCGTATCGAGCAGGTCGTGCGCGAGGTCATCACCGAAGGCGCCGCGACAGGCGTGTTCACCGTCGGCGACCCGCACACCGCCGCCCGCGCCGTGCTCTCGCTCGGCGTCGACGTCTCCCGCTGGTACAGCGAGCGGACGCGCCAGACCCCCAAGAAACTCGGCCAGGAGTACAGCGAACTGGTACTGCGCATGCTCGGCACGAAACTCTCCTGACCAGTACCGTTCGACCCTTTCCGGCGCTACCGCCACCAGAGTGACATACCAACCGGTCGGTATATGGAAATACCCGTTGAGACGTTGACCACATACTAAGCGGTTGTTAACTTGCCCGGACTGCATCGCCGCAGCAGCGCCGAGCGAAGGGCATCCAGATGGCCGACACCGCACCGAACGCCCCGGAAACCGCCGCCGAACCGACGATCACCGTGTCCCAGCGCCGAAGGGCCGCGACCGCGGCGGCACTCGCCTCCTCGGTCGAGTGGTACGACTACTTCGTCTTCGGGATCGCCGCCGCGCTGGTCTTCGGGAAGACCTTCTTCCCCACCAGCAACGCGGCCGCCGGCGTCCTCGCCTCGTTCGCGACCTTCGCGGTCGGCTTCCTCGCCCGGCCGCTCGGCGGGATCATCGCGGGCAGCCTCGGCGACAAACGCGGCCGGAAACCCGTGCTGGTCCTGGCGATCGCGCTGATGGGCGCGGCGACCACGCTGATCGGCCTGCTGCCGACCTACGACACGATCGGCATCGCCGCACCGATCCTCCTCGTCCTGCTCCGGCTCGTGCAGGGGGTCGCCGTCGGCGCCCAGTGGGGTGGCGCGATGCTGCTCGCCACCGAGTACGCGCCGCCCGGCAAACGGGGTCTCTACGGCAGCCTCGTCCAGCTCGGTGTCCCGATCGGGGTGGTGCTGGCGAACACGGTGTTCCTGATCGCCGCCCAGGTCGCGCCGCCGTCGGATTTCCTCGTCTGGGCGTGGCGGATCCCGTTCCTGGTGGGTGTCCTCGTGCTCGGCCTGGCCTGGTACATGCACGTCAAGATCGACGAAACCCCCGAATACCGCCGTGCGGAAGCGAAACTCGCCGCCGAGGAACGCGGCCGCGCCAAGTCGCCGCTGCGCGACGTCCTGCGCGACCACAAGGGCACGGTGCTGCTGGCGGGCGGTTCGTTCATGGTCAACACCGCCACGTTCTACATCCTGCTGAACGGCGTCCTCGACTACGCCACC
Organism: Amycolatopsis sp. TNS106; assembly: GCF_019330265.1. NCBI lineage: Bacteria > Bacillati > Actinomycetota > Actinomycetes > Pseudonocardiales > Pseudonocardiaceae > Amycolatopsis > Amycolatopsis sp. TNS106. The sequence goes on from NZ_CP024972.1 coordinate 3,351,420, forward strand.
CGCCACCTCGGGATGTCACGGACCACCGTGCTCGTCGCGACCCTGCTGATCAGCACGCTGCAGCTCGCGATCATCCCGCTGTCGGCGAAACTGTCCGACCGGATCGGCAGGCTCAAGATCTACACCTTCGGCGCGGCGGGCGTCGCGCTCTGGGCGATCCCGATGTTCCTGCTGATCGACACCGCCTCGCTGCCGCTGTTCGTCATCGCCTCGTTCGTCGGGTCGCTGTTCCTCGGCATCATGTACGGCCCGCAGGCGGCGTTGTTCGCCGAGCTCTTCACCGCCGAGATGCGTTACACCGGCGCCTCGCTCGGCTACCAGATCAGCGCGGTCGTCGGCGGCGGGCTCGCGCCGTTCATCATGGTGCTGCTGCTGGAATCCACCGGGACCTCGATGTCGGTCTCGCTCTACATCATCGTGCTGGCCCTGATCTCGCTCGGCTCGATCGGCCTGCTGGCCAAACGCGCACGGTCCACTTCGGACTCAGACGACCGCGCGCGCGAAGCGGTCGGCGACCAGCCGTAGCCGCTCCTTGACCTCGTCCGGTGCCTCCTCGACGACGAAGTCGACGTCCCAGTGGGCGAGGTAGTACGGCATCACGGAAAGGTCGTTGGAACCGACCCGGACCCGGCAGGTGTGCTCGTCGATGGCCTCGATCGTCCCGGCGGTCGGGGACACGTATTCGGCGAGCGCGTCCGCCGGGGCGTTCACCCGCAGCACCATCTGGTGCGGATACGGCGAAGAGGTGATCCCGCGGGAGACGTACGCCGCGAGGTCCTCCGCGGGCGGTTCCCTCGGCGTGAACCGGAAACTCGTGTCCGGGACGCCGTCGATGCGGTCGACGCGGAAGGTCCGCCAGTCCTCACGGCCGAGGTCGAACGCGACCAGGTACCACCGGCGCCCGGTGTGCACCAGGCGCAACGGCTCGATGTAGCGCTCGCTGACGTCACCGTTGTGGTTGCGGTAGCCGAACCGGAGCCGCTGATGGTCACGGCACGCGGACGCGATGACCGTCAGCGCCGCCGCGTCGATGACCGGGACGACGCCGCCGAGCGGGATCATCGCGGTGTTCAGCGCGGTGATCCGGTGCCGCAGCCGCGCGGGCAGCACCTGCTCCAGTTTCGTGAGCGCGCGCACCGAGGTCTCCTCGATCCCCGAGACCGTCCCGTTCGCGGCCGTGCGGAGCCCGACGGCGACCGCGACGGCCTCGTCGTCGTCCAGCAGCAGCGGTGGCAAGGCGGCCCCCGCGCCGAGCCGGTAACCGCCCGCGACGCCGGGGGTGGCGTGCACCGGGTAGCCCAGCTCGCGCAGGCGCTCGACGTCGCGCCGGACCGTGCGGACGTCCACCTTCAGCCGGTCGGCCAGGTCGGCGCCCGGCCAATCGCGGCGTGCCTGCAGCAGGGAGAGCAGCCTCAGCAGCCGTGCCGACGTGCCCGTGGTCATCGGTTCGCTCGCTTCATGGAAGGAGTCTCGCAGATATTCAGGACAGGTCCCGTCCGCATTGGGCTCGTGAGTGGCTAGGACGGTTAGAACCGTCCTAGGCGCTGTCCAGTAAGTCGTGTTCGCGGTCTCCGCGCCCAGGCGGCCCCTGGCGGCACGGGCGGCCCAGCCGAGTACGACCCGGTACGAGGCTGGATCCGCCCGCACCGCCAGGAACCACCTGGATCACGAAGCCCATCGAACAGACTTACAGGACACCGCCTAGCCACTCACGAGCCGTAAGGTGAACCGCGTGATCGATCCCGCGCAGCTGCTGTCCGTCGCCCGTGAAGAGGCCGAACTCGGCAAGGCCGAGGGCGGGGTCCCGATCGGTGCCGCCCTCTTCGACACCGCCGGCGTCCTGCTCGGCCGCGGCCACAACCGCCGGGTCCAGGACGGCGACCCGTCGATGCACGCCGAGACTTCGGCCTTCCGGAACGCGGGCAGGCGGCCGCACTACCGGGACACGATCATGGTCACCACCCTGTCCCCCTGCTGGTACTGCAGCGGGCTGGTGCGCCAGTTCGGCATCGGCCGGGTCGTCATCGGCGAGGCCACCACGTTCGAGGGCGGGCACGGCTGGCTCGAGGAGCACGGCGTCGAGATCACCCTGCTCGACGATCCGGCGTGCACCGCGCTGATGACCGAGTTCATCCGGGATCGCCCGGACCTGTGGTTCGAAGACATCGGCGTCCCCGCCGAGGGCTAGGTTTCGGCCTCGAAGACGACGGTGCGGTTGCGCCCGGCCCCCTTCGCCGCGCGCAGCGCCTGATCCGCCGCGCCGACGAGCCGGTCGAGCGTCTCACCGCAGGCGGGATGCGACGACACTCCGATCGAGACGGTCGACCCGGCGAACTTCCCATCCAGTGAGACGAACGTCGAGGAGATCCGCAGCCGGATGCGTTCGGCGATCGCGTGCGCGTCGAACCGGCTCGTGCCGGGCAGCAGGACCACGAACTCCTCGCCACCGAACCGGCCGACCAGGTCCGCGGCTCGGACCTCGGCGCGCAGAGTGTCCGCCACCGCCCGGAGGACGTCGTCGCCGACGTGCCTGCCGTGCCGGTCGTTGAGCCGGGCGAAATGGTCGAGGTCGAGCATCAGCAGCGAAAGATCGGCGCCACGGCCGCGAAGCAGCTCGAACTGGGTGCGGGCACCGTCCAACCAGGACGACGCGGTGAGCAGTCCGGTACCGGTGTCCGTGTCCGCGTGGCCACGCAGGGCACGCATCGTCCCCGCCCGGTGAAGTACCACGAGCGCCCCCGCGAGTACCACGGTGACGAGCGGCCAGTCCGCCGCCGACCACGCGAGCACCAGTCCGAACGCGACCATCGCCGCGTCGAAGGCGAATCCCGACGGTTCCGCCCCGAATTCGGCCGCCGGCGCGGCCAAGGCCGCGTCGACGGACAGGAAGACCAGCCCGGTCGCGAAAACCAGGGCGAAACTCTCGAAATCCCTTGCCGCGCCGATGAACGGTGGCGCGCCCAGCACTACCGGGATGACCGAGGCACCGAGCGCGGAAAGCATGGTCGCGGACGCCGCGAACACCTGCCGATGCGGGATCCCGCGGCGGATCCGGAACCAGCGATATCCCGCGGAGGCGACGACGAGCACCGCGGCCAGCGCGGGCGGCAGCAGGAGCGCGCCCGCGAAAATCCACGCCGCGTCCAGCCCGGCGCCGAGCCGGGTGTCGGCGCGGGATCGCTCGACCGGGCGAGAAAGCTCTGCGCTGAGGACCATTCCGGTTAACAGAGCGGAAAACGGAAGAAACGACGACGGCGCGGGCGGACGCAGCACGAAGAGGTAGACGGTGGCGGCGAAGGCGGCGAAGTCGACGAGGAGCAGGTATCCGATCAGGCCTCGCCTGGGTAATTCCCACAGGCTCCACGACCTCAGCACCCGCCGCGGCACGGCGAGCCGGTCTCTCCGGTCGCGGCTTCCGGTCGCCATCAGGGAGTCCCCCACCATTTCGGCAAACTAGCCGGTAATCGCGATGGTGTCGATCCGCTTTCCGGGTCATGACCCCCTACTAAGGTCGGTCGTTTCCGGCGAGTATTCCGGTGAATTCTTGACAGTCCTCAATGGTCTAGTCCACCGTGAGAGAGCGCACCCTCCCGGTTGATCCGCCGCGTCAAGACGGAGGTGCTCCACACCTGCGCGCCTCGCCGCGCGCGTACCAGTTGGAGGACCGATGAAATCCTTACGACGCTGGGCAACACTGGTCACCACCGTCGGCGCCGCTCTCGCCACGGCCGCCGGCCTCGCCCCCGTCGCCTCGGCGGCCCCGGACCCGGTGCTCGCCTCTCCCTATCTGTACCAGTGGTCGGGACAGACGGACCCGATCGCCGCCATGAACGCCACCGGCGTCAAGGCGTTCACTCTCGCGTTCATCCTCTCCGACGGCGGCTGCAACCCGAAATGGGACGGCAGCCGGTCCCTCACCGGCTCCGACGCCACGATGATCGCCGACATCCGGGCCAAGGGCGGCGACGTCATCCCTTCGTTCGGCGGCTGGTCGGGCACGAAGCTCGGCCCGAAATGCTCCACTCCAGCGGCACTCGCCGGCGCGTACCAGAAGGTCATCGACGCCTACAAACTCAAGGCGATCGACCTCGACGTCGAGAACACCGACGAGTTCGAGAACTACACCGTCCAGGACCGGATCCTGAACGCCGTCAAGATCACGAAGCAGAAGAACCCGGGCCTGCGCGTGGTCATCACCATCCCGACCGAGGTCGGCGGCCCCAACGCGCACGGCAAGCGGCTCATCAACCAGTCGAAGGCGCTCGGCGCGGGCGTCGACGCGTGGTCGGTCATGCCGTTCGACTTCTCCAGCGGCGGTGACATGGCGGGCAAGACCCGCAGCGCCGTGGACGGGCTGAAGAACGTCGTGAAATCCGCCTTCGGCTTGAGCGACGACGCGGCCTACCGCCGCAGCGGGCTTTCGTCGATGAACGGGAAGACCGATGTGGCGGGCGAGACCGTCAGCGTCGCCGACTTCCGCGCGATCCGTGACTACGCGGCGAGCAAACATCTCGCCCGGTTGTCGTTCTGGGCGGTTAACCGCGATTGCGACAACTGTGCGGGAATCACGCAAGGCAAGTACGACTACACCAAGATCGTGGCGGGTTATACCGGCTGACTTCCGTTCCCCACCGGTGTCAGTCCGTGAGGGCCTCCTTCTCTGCTCTCAAGGCAGGGAAGGAGGCCCTCACCCACGCCACCACCACTCAGCGACCGCAGTCCGGCGCGGTGTTCAGTGGCCGCCCACGCGACCACACGAGGTCGACCGGATGCACCGAACCGTCCGGAGCGATCGACAGGATCGGCAACGCCTTGTCGAGCTGGTTCCCCGTCGTCCGATCGAAGGCGATGGCTCCGGTGGCGCCGGGGACAGAGGAATTGCAGTCGATGTTGCGCACCACGTCCGGCACCGAGACCGGATCGGCCGACACGTTGTCCCCCGCCGCCCGGACCGCGACGGCCACCGCGTCGTGCTCGATCATCGCGGCGCCGTCCCACAGTCCGCCACGCGGGAACCGCCGCGTGAACTCGGCGACGAAGTTGTCGTGGTTCTTCTTGTAGGTCGGATACGCCGGGTCGGCGGCGAACATATCCCACTGGTCGGGATAGGCCAGCGCCGTGTACCGGAGCCGGACCCCGATGTCCTTGTCCAGCGGCAAGGGCTTCCCGGCCAGCGTGCTCGCGTCGTCCCCGGTCATCACGGTCACCGAGTCGAGCCCTTCACAGGCGCCGTCTCCGGCCAGTGCCTTCACGAACGCGCCGAGATCGAGCCCCCGCCCGGCGAAGTAGATGAGATCAGGTTTGGCGCCGCAGATGTCGGAATGGTAGCCGCGGAACAGGTTCCGCAAATAGTCCTCCCTCGACGCGTCGAACAACGGGATGCTGTTGTATCCCTTGGTGAAGAGAACCGGAACCTTCGACGCGCTCTGAAAGGCTTCCGCGAGCGTGGTCGCGTAGGTGTCCTCCACGCCGGTGCCCCGGACCATCATCACCCGCCGGAAACCGTGCGCCGCGATGTACCCGGCGGCGGCGCGGGCCTCGTCGGTGTTGGTCGGCCCGACACGGAAGAAGTTGTCGATCCGTTTGCCCTGCGGATCGACGTTCATGTTGTCCGCGGTGACGGTGGCGCCGATCGTCGCGATGCCGTTCGCGGACAGTTCCGCGACCAGCGCCCGGCTGTGCTCCGAACTGACCCCGACGTCGGTGACGGCGACGATGTGCTGGCTCGCCGCGGCCGCGACGATCTCCTCGGCGACGTCCTTCCAGTGGGTGGCGTTGCTGCCGTAGTTGGCCAGCAAGAGCCTGATCCCGGCCCGGCCGTTCTTCGGCCACGCGGCGGTGATGGCGCCCTGGATCTCGTGTTTCACGAAGTCGATCGGCTGGCTGTCGACCTTCGGATCCGGGGTGAAGTTCTCCAGCACCACGATGGTCCTGAAGTCGTTTCCCGCTTCGTCGTTACGGGCCTTGATGAACTTCTCCAGTTCGGTGAACGGGTCGTTCTCCCGCATCGGACCGGACTCGAGATTGATGCCGACGCAGGCATAGGAGGAGCCTGATGATTTCTCGTCCGCGTCCACCGAACGCAGACCTGCCCCGCAGTTCTCCCACGGTTTGATCGCGACCAGGAGTGCGCCGAGAAGGAGGACTACGACCGCCGAGAGCAGGCCGCGGTGGCGTTGCGCCCAGCCGTGCGGACGCACCGGCGGGCCGGCGGACCCGCCGTGGCGGGTGCGGGAAAGCCGGGTCTTCATCGATTCGAACCAGGACATCACGGGTTTCCGTTCGAGGTTCAGGGGAACTCGCCGCGACGGGCGAGATCCTTGGCAGCCACGAGGGCGCCGACGTCGGGACGATGTGAGGTCGTGGCCAGCGCGGCGAAGGCGTTTTCGATCACCTGCTGCTGGTCCAGACCGCGGACCGCGAACGGGTTGGCGGTCAGCCAGCCCGCCGCGATGAGCCGGGCGATGTTGTTGCGGATCTCGGTCCGGCCGTCCGGCTGGCAAGCGGAGTCCAGATTGACGAGTTCTTCGTACAACTCGGCATGTTTCCGCCCGGGCGGCAGGTCGTCCGGCGCGTGCAGGACGAGGTGGAGCTTCGCGATCCACTCGGCGTGCGGGATCCGGTTGAACTCGCTTTCGAAGAAGCGGACGACCGCGCCGATATCGCCCAGCGCGAGGTTGCAGTAGGCCAGCCGCACGGGGTCCTGCGCGGTGTCCGGGTCGTCGCGCAGCGCCTGGAACTGGCCGGCGTAGGTCGGCCCGTCATCGCGCCGGGCCAGCGCGGACACCAGGTTCGCGGCGATCCACGGGTGCAGGGCGGCCTGGTCCTCGGTGGTGGCGGCGGAATTCTTCGCCGTCACCCACAGCGCGATGCGCAGTTCGGTCAGGATCCGCCCGACGTGCGGCTGGTCGATCCGGCTCTGCGCGGCGTCCGGGATCAGCCAGGGCGCGGTCGCGAACGGGGCGGCGGTCACGAAGTCGTCGATGTGGACGCCGTCGAGATATTCGGTCAGGCCCAGTTCCTTCAACCTGCGGTAACACGGATCCTGCTCGCCGTCGGCAGCGGTGGTGAGCACGTCGCGGGCGCCTTCCCGCACGTCTCTTCCGCGCAACGTGCCCGCGATCCGCTCGATCGCCGACGGCAGCCCACCGGTCGCCAGATGCGCGAGTTTCACCTTGGGGGTCGTCGCGCCGGAATCGAGGACCCGCGCGATCTGCCCGATCGGCTGCGGCGTGAGCATGACGGGGTAATAGGGGGATTCGAGCTCCCCGGCGCGTGGATTCGCCCAGTCCTCGTAGCCCGCCTCCTCGCAGGCGACCACCGGCCGGACCGCGGGCGGCGCCGAAGCCTCCGGTTTCCACGGCGCCAGCCACGCCGTTCCCCAGTCCTGGTGCCACCGTCCGCTGGTGGCGACGATCAGCAGCGCGTCGTGGGTGTCCCGGTCGTTCGGGTGGTGCAGGACGTACCGTTCTCGCGCGGCGATCAGATCGGCGAGGAACTCGGTGCCGCCGGCGTGATGGACGTCGTCCAGCAGCAGCACCCAGTTGTGCCAGTGCCTGCGGCGCTCGGAAAGGTCACAGGAACACGGGCTCTTCTCCTCCGGTTTGGCCATCCTCCGATGGTTCTCCCGGACGTCGCCGAGGAAGGCCGCGATCAGCCATTCGGTGACCGCCTTGTCGTCCCTGGCGGTGCCGTGCGCGAGCCGGTTGAGTTCGATCAGCGCGTCGAACGGGTCTTTGCCCTCGGCGTTCGGGAAGTCAGCGAGGTACTTCAACGCCTTGCCGAGCCGCGGCCGGATGTTCCGGACCAGATGCGGGAACGCCTGGCGGAACACGTCGGCGTAAGCGGATTCGACGAGACCCGTCGCCTTCGCGGTATCCGTCAGCGTGGTGAGCAATTCGTCGGCCTGCGGCGTCCAGCGGATTCCGTGGAAAGTGGTGATCAGTGTCTTGAGTTGATCCCGGTCGTCGTGACGATTTCGTCCCGGCAGATCCGCCTGGACGGCGATCAACGCAATGGTGAAACGCACGAACTGCGGTTTCGGTCGATTCCGCCATTTGCTCGACAACGCGTAGGCCAGCTTCGTCAGCACGTCGACCGTGCTCGGCCGGTCGCCACGCCCGAAGTCGAACCCGGCGTGCACGACACCCCAGCCGAGATCGTGCCGGATCGCCTCCAGCGCGGTGGTCTTGCCCGAGCCGACCGGCCCGAGCAGCAGCGTCACCGGCTGCGGTCTTGAAGGTGCCCCCACCTCGCGATTGATCAGCATTCTCCGAGTGAGCTTCACCGCGGGAGAATGTCGCCCCACACTCATCTTTCCTGTTCAGCCCCTAGCTGTGGTCCGGAAGGGATCGAAGATTGCGGACCATCGTAGGGAGCTGATCGAACCCAGGGCACAGGAATGGGCGTACCGGACACGAAAGGACGAAATCCGGGGAGAACCGTAATCATTGTTCGACGGTGAGCGATACCTCTGCTCACCCGATCGGCGCTATCGACCCCATTGCGGCCAGCGGCCGCCGCCGGGATATCCGCCGTGATTCCAGTCGTAATACCACTCGTGCTGACCGGCGCGCGGATCCGGCCGTTCCTCGGGCGACGGCGTGGGCGTCGGCGACGGCGTCTCCGAGCCGTGCATCGACGCCGTCATCGGCGGCGGAGGTGCGACGCTGCCGCCCGAGGGCCCCGACGGGACGGGCGAAGACACCGCGTCGTCCGGCACCTCGACGGCCTGCGGCGCGATGGTCGGCCACGGCGGCGGGAGCGGCGTCCCCGGGATGACCTCGGCCTGTTCGGCCGGGGCGAGCAGCACGGCGAGCAGCCCGCCGACGACGAGAGCGCCCGCCGAGAGCGCCGAGATCCGCCGGATCCTCCCGCTCCCGTGAGCGGCCTCCGGGGCCCGGTGCTTCGGCCCGCGCGGCCCCTGGCGACGGGGTGCCGCACCGGCTTTCCTCATCAACTCGCTGAGTGTCTGGTGGTGAACCCGCGTCCGCGCTCGACGTCGCCGGGGCGCGACCTGGTCTTTCAGCTCGCGAAGGGCGGCATAGGCGCCCTGCCACCGCGATGGCGTGGCCTTCGGCCGGAGCGGGTTCAGGGCGTCCCCGCCGGAATCGTGGCGAGCCGTGCGTGCCATCGGCACCTCCCTACCCGGTCCGTCGCTCGACGGCGACGGCCTCGTCCCGGGGTGGATCCTAGGAACGCGGGAGGTGGTTGTAAACGGTCGTCGTCCACTGCGGACAGACGATGCGGTGAAGGGTCAGGCTGCTGCGGTGACCGCGATGGCGGCTTCGCCCGCCTCGGTCAGCTCGGCGGGCACCCGGCCGGTGACCGCGGCGGGACCGGTGGACTCGCCGGGGCGGATGTAACCGCCGCGGGCCAGCGCGTGCGCGGTCATCTGATCGCAACAGGCGAACCCGTCGATGAAGAGATCCGGCTCGCAGCTGCACGACATCTGGGCACGGCGCGCCGCGACCGCTCGCAGCATCGCCATCGCGCGATGGGACAGTTCGACCTCTGAACCGGACACCGGACGGACCTCTCTCGATCAGCCACCTGAATCAGCAGCACTCACACCGTGTTATCGGTCGCTGCTCCATCAGTGTTAACAAGATCTCAGACGTTGTCGGTGACTTCTCGGTTCCGTGAGATCTTGGCCGACGCCAGCGGCGGCTCCAGGACCCGCGCCCACTGGGCGACGATCTGCTTGCGCCGCTTCGTGTCGTCGGTCAGCAGGTTCGCCAGTCCCAGGCCGCGGGCAAGATCGAGAGTGGCCTGGACCAGCTCGCGAACCCCCTGGTGGGACTCGTCGACACCGAGCAGCTCGACCGTTACCCGGTGCGCTTCCCGGCCGACCCGCGCCTCCAGCGGCACCAAGGTCGCGCGCAGCGACTCGTCGGTCGACGCCGCGACCCAGAGGTGGAGCGCGGCTCGGAACAGGGGCCCGCTGTAGAGGTTGAGCACCATGTCGACGGCCCGCTCGATCCGTGACCGCCCCGACGGCAGTTCCGCGGCGCGGGCGCGCAGTTCCACGATCTGGATCTCGCCGACGTGCTCGACCGCGGCCGCGACCAGGTCCTCCCTGGTCGGGAAGTGGTGCTGGGCGGCACCGCGCGAGACACCGGCGCGTTCGGCGATCAGCGCGACGGTGGTCCCGTTCCAGCCCAGCTCCCCGATCGTCTCGACGGCGGCCTCGACCAGCCGCCGCCGAGTCGTCCGGCTGCGCTCTTGCTGTGGTTCGCGGATCATGGCCCTGATTCTGGAGTACGGCTTTCGACCCAGAAATCGAGCTGCAGGTCTTCCTCCCGCCCGCCGACGCGGTACTTCGAGAAGTCCGTGACCCCTTCGGCGGCCAGCACCTCGTCGTCGAGGTAGAAGTTCCCCGTGGCCTCGGTGCTCGGCTTGGTGAGGATCGCGTGCGCCGCGTCCGCCATGATCTCCGGCGTCCGGGACTTCGCCGCCAGTTCGGCGCCGACGACGTTGCGGATCGCCGCGGTGTCGATCGTCGTCCGCGGCCACAGCGAGTTCGCCGCGATCCCGTACTGCCGCAGTTCCGCGGCGAGCCCGACCGTCACCAGGCTCATCGAGTACTTCGCGATGCTGTACGCGAGGTGCCCGGCCCGGAACCACTTCTCGTCGAGGCTGATCGGCGGCGACAGCGTCAGGATGTGCGCGTTCTCCGCCTGCTTCAGATGCGGGATGGCGAGTTTCGACAACAGGAACGACCCGCGCGCGTTGATGTCCTGCATCAGGTCGTAGCGCTTCATGCTGACCGTTTCGGTCGGTGTCAGGTCGATCGCGCTGGCGTTGTTGAGCACGATGTCGATACCGCCGAACTGCTCCGCGGTCCGCGCGATCGCGGCCTCGACCGACGTGTCGTCCCGGACGTCGCCGACGATCGGCAACGCCTGCCCGCCGGCGTCCTCGATCGCCTTGGCCGCGGTGTAGAGCGTGCCCGGCAGTTTCGGATGCGGCTCGGCGGTCTTCGCGAGCAGGGCGATGTTCGCTCCGTCGCGGGCCGCGCGGACCGCGATGGCTTCGCCGATCCCACGGCTGCCGCCGGAGATGATGATCGTCTTGCCGTGCAGCGTGGGCATGGAGGGTCGCCTTCCGTAGTGGGCTCGTGAGTGGCAAGGACGGTTAGAACCGTCCTTGCCACTCACGAGTCAGTAGGACCGGGGCAGGCCGAGACTGTGCTGGCCGACGAAGTTGAGCACCATCTCGCGGCTCACCGGCGCGATCCGGCCCAGCCGGACGGCCGTGACCAGCGTGCCCAGCCCGTATTCGCTGGCGAGACCGTTGCCGCCGTGGGTCTGCACGGCCTGGTCGACCGCGCGGATGGCGACCTCGGCGGCGGCGTACTTCGCCATGTTCGCCGACTCGCCGGCACCGAAGTCGTCACCGGAGTCGTAGAGCGACGCCGCCTTCTGCGTCATGAGCTTCGCCAGCTCCAGTTCGATCTTGATCTCCGCCAGCGGATGCGCGAGACCCTGGTGGGTGCCGATCGGCGCGCCCCACACCTTGCGCTCGTTGGCGTAGGAGACGGCCTTGCCCAGCGCGTAACGGGCGATGCCCAGCGAGAACGACGCGCCCATGATGCGTTCGGGGTTGAGCCCGGCGAACAGCTGCGCGATCGCCGCGTCCTCCTCGCCGACCAGCGCGTCGGCGGGCAGGTGGACGTCGTCGAGGAACAGGCCGAACTGCTTCTCCGGCGAGATGATGTCCATCTCGATCTGCTTGTACTCGAAGCCGGGCGTGTCGGTCGGGACGGTGAACAGCGCGGGCTTGAGCTTGCCGGTCTTCGCGTCCTCGGTGCGGCCGACGACCAGGACGGCGTCTGCCTCGTCGACACCGGAGATGTAGACCTTCCGTCCACTGAGGACCCAGCCGTCGCCGTCGCGTTTCGCGGTGGTGGTGATCTTGTGCGAGTTCGACCCGGCGTCCGGTTCGGTGATCGCGAAGACCATCCGGCCGCTGCCGTCGGCGATCCCGGGCAGCCAGCGCTTCTTCTGCTCCTCGGTGCCGAACCGCGAGATCACCGTGCCGCAGATCGCCGGCGAGACGACCATGAGCAGCAGCGGGCAGCCCGCCGCGGCGAGTTCTTCGAGCACCGCGGCGAGATCCGCGATACCCGCTCCCCCGCCGCCGTACTCCTCGGGCAGGTTCACGCCGAGGTAGCCGAGCCGTCCGGCCTCGGCCCACAGCTCGTCGGTCTTGAGCCCGGCACGGGCCTGTTTCGCGTAGTACTCGTGCCCGTACTTCTTGCCGAGTTCGGCGACCGCGGCCCGCAGCGCGACGCGCTCCTCGGGCTCGGTGAAGTTCATCGCGTTCATTCGTCGTCTCCTACCACCGCGAGGATCGTGCCCACTTCGACCTGTTGTCCGACCACCACCGGGAGTTCCGTCACGACGCCGTCGGCGGGCGCCGCGATCCGGTGTTCCATCTTCATGGCTTCGAGCCAGAGCAACGGATCGCCGGTCTTGACGGTGTCGCCCGCCTCGACCGCGAGCCGGACCACCGTGCCCGGCATCGGTGCCACGAGCGATCCGGCGGCGAGCGCCGCGTCGGGATCGGTGTACCTCGGCACCACAGCCAGTTCGACGGCGCCTTCCGGCGAATCGACGTACACCGTGTCGCCGTACCGGGCGACGGCGAACTTCCGCCGCACCCCGGAAACCTCCAGGACGACCGCGCCGCTTTCGGCGGAAACCTGTTCGACACCTTCGAAACCGTCGGCGCGCAGACCGTCCCGGCCGAGGCTGTAGCCGACCTCGATCTCGTCGTCGCCATGACGAAAACGTTTGCGCTGCCCCTGGGAGCGGACGTTGCGCCAGCCGCTCGGCAGCCGCCGCTGCACCCGCGCGTCCGAGCGGTTCGCCGCCGCCCCCGCCAAAGCGGCGGCCAGCGCGGAAACCCGTACGGTGTCCACAGTGGCCAGTGGGCGGGCCAGGGTTTCGAGTCCGTGCCGGTCGAAGAACGCCGTATCGGTCTCCCCGGCGAGGAAAGCCTCGTGGCGCAGGACGTTCACCAGCAGATCGCGGTTGGTCACCACGCCGTGGATCTCCGCACCGGCCAAGGCGCCGGCCAGTGCCCGTGCGGCGCTCCGGCGATCCGGGGCGTAGGCGATGACCTTGGCGAGCATCGGGTCGTAGTGCACGCCGACGGTCTGGCCGCTGACGAAACCGGAGTCCAGCCGGACACCCGGGCCGACTTCGAATTCCCGCCGCGCGGCGGAAACCTCGAACCGGTGCAAAGTGCCGCTCTGTGGCTGCCAGCCCTCGGCCGGGTCTTCGGCGTAGAGCCGGACCTCGATCGCGTGCCCCCGTGTCTCCGGCTCCTCGATCGGGAGGTGGTCACCCTCGGCGATCCGCAGTTGCAGCGAGACGAGGTCGAGTCCGGTCGTGGCCTCGGTGACCGGATGCTCCACCTGAAGCCGGGTGTTCATCTCCAGGAAGTAGAACCGCCCGTCCGGTCCGGCGAGGAACTCGACCGTCCCGGCACCGACGTAATCGATCGCCTGCGCGGCCTTGCGCGCGGCGTCGAACAACGCCTCCCGCATGGCTTCGTCGACGAACGGCGACGGCGCCTCTTCGACGACCTTCTGGTGACGGCGCTGGATCGAGCACTCGCGCTCCCCGACCGCCCACACCGTGCCGTGGGTGTCGGCGAGCACCTGGACCTCGATGTGCCGGCCGGTCTCCAGGTACCGCTCGCAGAACACCGTCGGGTCACCGAACGCCGACGCCGCCTCCGCGCTCGCGCCTTCGACGGCTTCCGCGAGTTCGCCGAGCGAGCGCACGACACGCATCCCGCGTCCGCCACCCCCGGCGGACGCCTTCACCAGCAAGGGAAGGTCGGCTTCGGTGACCTCGGCAGGGTCCAATTCGGACAGGATCGGGACGCCGGCTTCGGCCATCATCCGCTTGGACTCGACCTTGGAGCCCATGCTCTCGATGGCTTCCGGCGGCGGGCCGACCCAGGTGAGCCCGGCGTCGAGCACGGCACGGGCGAACGCGGCGTTCTCGGACAGGAAGCCGTAGCCGGGGTGGATCGCGTCGGCGCCGGTCTCGACGGCCGCCTTGATCAGCAGTTCGGCTCGCAGGTACGTGTCGGCGGGCGCGTTGCCCGGCAACCAGACGGCGACGTCCGCCTCGGCGGTGTGCGGCGCGTCGGCGTCCGCGTCGGAGAACACCGCGACCGTGCCGATCCCGGCGTCGCGGCACGTGCGGAACACGCGGCGGGCGATCTCGCCGCGGTTGGCGACCAGCAATTTCTCGATCATGCCGCTCACATCCTGAAGACGCCGAAGCCTTCGGCGCCCTTCACTGGTCCATTGTGGATCACGGACAGGCTGAGCCCGAGCACCGTGCGGGTGTCGCGGGGATCGATGATCCCGTCGTCGTAGAGCATCCCGGAAAGGAACATCGGCATCGACTCGGCCTCGATCTGGCCTTCCACCATGGCGCGCATGGCGGCGTCGTGCTCCTCGTTGTACTCCTGCCCGCGCGACGCGGCGGCCGCACGGGCCACGATCGACAGCACACCCGCCAGCTGCTGCGGTCCCATGACCGCGGATTTCGCGCTGGGCCAGGCGAACAGGAACCGGGGATCGTAGGCACGACCGCACATACCGTAATGCCCGGCGCCGTACGAGGCACCCATGAGCACCGACAGATGCGGGACCTTCGAGTTCGACACGGCGTTGATCATCATCGCGCCGTGTTTGATGATGCCGCTCTGCTCGTATTCCTTGCCGACCATGTAGCCGGTGGTGTTGTGCAGGAAGACCAGCGGCGTGTCGATCTGGTTGGCCAGCTGGATGAACTGCGCGGCCTTCTGCGACTCCTCACCGAACAACACACCCTGCGCGTTGGCCAGGACACCGACCGGGTAACCGTGGATACTCGCCCAGCCGGTGGCGAGACTGCTGCCGTACAAGGGTTTGAACTCGTCGAAGTCCGAACCGTCGGCGACCCTGGCGATCACCTCGCGCGGGTCGAACGGCACCTTGAGGTCCGTGGGCACGATGCCGAGCAGGTCTTCCGCGGAGTACAACGGCTCCGCGTAGTCCGGTTTGGGTGTCGGGCCCTGTTTGGTCCAGTTGAGCCGTTTGACGATGCTGCGGCCGAGCCGGATCGCGTCCTCTTCGTCGGCCGCGAGGTAGTCGGCGAGACCGGAGGTACGGGCGTGCATCTCGGCGCCGCCGAGCGATTCGTCGTCGGACTCCTCACCGGTGGCCATCTTGACCAGCGGCGGCCCGCCGAGGAACACCTTCGCCCGTTCCTTGACCATCACGACGTAGTCCGACATGCCGGGCAGGTACGCGCCGCCGGCGGTCGAGTTGCCGAACACCAGGGCGATCGTGGGCACCTTCGCCGCCGACGAACGCGTGATGTCGCGGAAGATCCGGCCGCCGGGAATGAAGATCTCTTTCTGCGTCGGCAGATCCGCCCCGCCGGACTCGACGAGGTTGATCACCGGCAGGCGGTTCTGCGCGGCGATGTCCGCGGCGCGGTAGCTCTTCTTGGCCGTCCACGGGTTGCTCGCCCCGCCTTTGACCGTCGGGTCGCTCGCCGAGATCATGCATTCGACGCCTTCGACGACGCCGATCCCGGTGATCACGCTGGCGCCGACCTGGTAGTCCGAACCCCAGGCCGCCAGCGGTGACAGCTCCAGGAACGGCGAGTCCTCGTCGAGGAGGAGTTCGATCCGTTCACGGGCCAGCAGCTTGCCGCGTTTGCGGTGGCGGGCGACGTACTTCTCGCCGCCACCCGCGATCGCCTTGGCGTGCTCGCCGTCGATCTCGGCCAGCTTGCCGAGCATGGACTCGCGGTTGGTGGCGAACTCCTCGCTCCGCGTGTCCACAGAGGACCTGATCGTGCTCATGCGGTGTATCCCAATCGCTTCGCGGCCAAGCCGGTGAGGATCTCGTTGGTCCCGCCGCCGATCCCGAGGATGCGCACGTCACGGTAGTGACGCTCCACTTCGGACTCCCGCATGTAGCCGAGTCCGCCGTGCAGCTGCACGGCCTCGTTGACCACCCATTCGGCGGTCTCGACGGCGGTGTTCTTCGCGAAACAGGCTTCGGCGATGACCTCTTCGCCCGCGACGTGCCGCTGGGCGACCTGCCGGGTGTAGGTGCGGGCGACGTCGATCTTGCGGGCCATCTCGGTGAGCTTGTGCTGCACCAGCTGGCGAGAGATCAGCGGACGGCCGAAGGTCTCGCGCAGGCGGCACCAGTCCAGCGTCAGATCCAGCGCCCGCTGCGCGTGCGCGTAGCCCTGCACCGCCAGCGAGACCCGCTCGGTGACGAACTGGGTGGCGACCTGCGCGAACCCGCTGTTCTCGGCGCCGACAAGGTTTTCGGCGGGCACCCGGACATCCACATAGGACAGTTCGGCGGTGTCCGAGCAGAGCCAGCCCATCTTCTCCAGCTTGCGGGAGACGGTGAAACCCGGCGTGCCGCGTTCGACGACGATGAGCGAGATCCCGTGGGCGCCCGCCTCCCCGGTACGGACCACGGTGGTCACGAAATCGGCGCGGCAGCCCGAGGTGATGAAGGTCTTGGCTCCGTTGACGACGTACTCGTCGCCTTCGCGCACCGCGGTGGTGCGGATCCCGGCGACGTCGGAGCCGCCGTCGGGTTCGGTGACCGCGAGCGAGCCGATCTTGTGGCCTTCCAGCGTCGGCCGGACCCAGCGTTCGATCTGCACCGGATCGCCGGCCGCCGCGATATGCGGGACGGCGATGCCGCAGGTGAACAACGAGGCGAAGAGCCCGCCGGAACCGCCGGCGTAGTGCAGTTCCTCGGCGATGACCACCGCGTCGAGGTAGTCACCGCCTCCGCCGCCGACCTCTTCGGGAAAGCCGACGCCGAGCAGCCCGAGTTCGCCGGCCTTGCGGTGCAGGTCGCGGGGCAGCTCGCCCGCACGTTCCCAGTCTTCGAGGTGGGGCAGGATCGCGGTTTCGGCGAACCGCCGCACGGTCTTGCGCAGTTCGGCGCGTTCCGGCGTCGAGAAGGGGTCGGTCACAGGAGGGCCTCCGGGATATCGATCTCGCGGGAGCGCAGCCATTCCCCGAGCGCCTTCGCCTGCGGGTCGAACCGCGCCTGCGACGCGACGCCCTCGCCGAGGATGCCTTCGACGACGAAGTTGAGCGCCCGCAGGTTCGGCAGGAGATGCCGCCGGACCTCGAGGTCCGCGGTCTCCGGGAGCAGCAGTTTGAACTCGGTGACGGTGAGCCGGTGCGCGAGCCAGCGCCACGCCTCGTCGGAACGCGCCCAGACGCCGACGTTCGCGTTGCCGCCCTTGTCACCACTGCGGGCACCGACAACCCTGCCGAGCGGCGCGCGGCGAACTTCGGCCTGCGTGAAGGGGGCGGGTAACTGCTCGTTGTCCACTTCGGACAGAGGCAGTGTTTCGGTGGCGGGCGCGATATCGCGATGTGTTCCGTCCGGCAGGACGGCCACGTGCGGCACCTCGTGCGCGTCGACGAAGGCGGGCCGGTACACGCCGTAGGGCGAGGCGGCCGCGGGCGGCGCGGTGACGTGGAAGCCCGGGTAGCTCGCCAGTGCGAGTTCGATCGCCGCGCCGCTGAACGCGCGCCCCGCGACCTCCGGATCGGCGTCCTTCACCGCGACGTGCAGCAGCGCGCTCGCCTGCTGCTCGGTCTCGGCGTCGGGATGATCGGTGCGGGCCAAGGTCCACTGGACGTCCGCCGGCGGCTTGGCCTTGAGCGCGCCTTCGAGTTGTTCCTTGACCAGCGCGGCTTTCGCCTCGATGTCCAGTCCGGTGAGGACGAACGTCGTCTCGTTGCGGAAACCGCCGAGCCCGTTCAGGCAGACCTTCAGGGTCGGAGGCGGCGGTTCTCCGGTGACGCCGCTGATCCGGACGCGATCCGGGCCGTCCTCGGTGAGCGTCAGCGTGTCGAACCGCGCCGTGACGTCCGGCCCGGCGTAACGGGCGCCGGTGATCTCGTAGAGCAGTTGCGCCGTAACGGTTCCGGTGTTCACCACACCGCCGGTGCCGGGGTGTTTGGTGATCACACTGGAGCCGTCGGCGGAGATCTCGGCGATCGGGAACCCCGGGACGCCGAGTTCGTGCTCGGTGAAGAAGGCGTAGTTTCCGCCGGTGGCCTGCGTGCCGCATTCGATCACGTGCCCGGCCGCGACCGCGCCCGCCAGCGCGTCGTAGTCGTCGCGCGCCCAGCCGAAGTGCGCGGCCGCCGGGCCGACGATCACCGACGCGTCGGTGACGCGCCCCGTCACCACGATGTCGGCGCCCGCGTTCAGGCATTCCGCGATCCCCCACGCGCCGAGGTAGGCATTAGCGGTCAGGGTCTTGCCGAAGCCGAGCTCTTCCGCGCGCTGAACGAGGTCGTCGCCCTCGACGTGCGCGATCGCGACGTCGACACCGAGTTTCGCGGCCAGCTCACGAAGCGCGTCCGCGAGACCGGCGGGGTTGAGACCGCCGGCGTTGGCGACGATCTTGACGCCCTTTTCCTTCGCCAGCGCGAGGTTCTGTTCCATCTGGCGCAGGAAGGTCTTGGCGTATCCGCGGTTCGGATCCTTCATCCGGTCCCGGCCGAGGATGAGCATGGTCAGCTCGGCCAGGTAGTCGCCGGTCAGCACGTCGAGCGGGCCACCGGTGAGCATCTCGTGGACGGCGGAGAACCGGTCGCCGTAGAACCCGGACGCGTTGCCGATCCTGATCGGGGTCACGCGAACTGCCCCGGCTTCCGCCCGGCACCGGGAGGCCCGGCGAAGGCCTGCGCGATCCCGAGCCATTCCTCGACGTCCTTGCCCGTGGCGACCAGGCCGGTGTCGGCGGGATGACGCCGCTGGGTGATGACGAGGCAGAAGTCGACCGCGCTCCCGGTGAGCCGCTGCCCGGCGTCCTCGGGCCCGAACGCCCAGGTGGTGCCATCGGGCGCGGTCAGCTCGACGCGGAACTCTTCGGTGGGCGGCGCGAGCGAGTTGAGCTTGTAGGCGAAGTCGCGGGTGCGGGTCCCGAACCGGGCGATATGCCAGATCCTGGCCGTGTTCTCCCGTTCGACGCCGAGCGCGTCATAGATGTCCTGGCCGTGCGCCCAGGTCTCCATGAGGCGTGCCGTGACCATCGACGCGGCGCTCATCGGCGGCCCGTACCAGGGGATCTTCTGTCCGTCGGGCACCGCGGCGAGCGCGTCGGCGAGATTCGCGCGGCCGGCGCGCCACTCCGCAAGCAACTCGCGCGGCGGCGTCTTCGCGCCCTCGGCGGCGCCGTCGTCGACGTAGGACTCGCCCGTCGCGAGCAGCCCTTCGATCTCGGTCTGCCACTCGGCTTCGGATCCGCGCGCCGCGATCAGCGCCTTCTTGTCCGTCCAGGCCAGATGAGCGATCTGATGGGCGATCGTCCAGCCTTCGGCCGGGGTCTTCCTCGCCCAGTCCGACGCGGGCAGCTCCGCCACCACGTCGTCGATGGCCTGCGATTCCGCCGCGAGATCCCCAAGGATCACGCCAAGGTCAGCCATGCCCGCCTCCTCGCGTCACCCTCAGGCTGGCACCCCGCGTCGGAAAAATCAAGCACGCCTGATTGTTTTCCTCGGTCGAGCGTTCCGTGAAGGCCTCCTTGAGGGACTCTGGGTCCCTCAAGGAGGCCTTCACGGACAGCGGAGCAGCCCAGCCACTCACCGGCCGCGCTCGAACTCCCGGATCAGCACCGGGTACTGCTCTCCCCCGTGCCCGGCGGCGATCGCGCGGTCGGCCATCGCCTTGATCAGCTTCGGCAGTTCGGCGTTCACGCCCAGCGCCTCGCTCTCCTCGACCATGTGCGCCATCGCCCGCGCGTCGGTCTCCAACGCCGACACCTCGGCGGGGAAGGCACCCTTGTCGATCTGCTCCGCGTAGCCGGGCAGCCAGTCCGCCACCCCGGCGGCGATCTGCCGCGCGAAGGGCGCGTACGTCGCGGCGTCGACACCGGCCGTCCTGAGCATCGCGGTGCCCTGGAGCCACGCGTTGAGGACGCTCCACATCATCGTCAGACCGGCGACGTCGTACAGGGACGCCAAGCCGGGGTCCTCGCCGAGGTAACTGATCGTGCCGAGTGCGCCGATCTCGAAGTCCGGCCGCGGCCCGCTCAGCAGGATCACCGCGTCGGCGGTCCCGATCGACGACGGGATGGCCATGATCGCGCCGTCCACGTACCGGGCGCCCCGCTTCTCGGCCCAGGCGGCGGTTTCCCGGGCTTGGGCGGAGTCGCCCGAGGTCAAGTTGACCAGTTTCGTGCCTTCCAGCCCGGTGTCGCCGAGCAGTCCACGCACGGCGGAATAGTCGGTGAGGCACAGGATCGTCACGCCGTCCGGGCCGAGCGCGTCGCCGATCGCGGGCGCGAGCCGCGCGCCTTCGGCCACGAGCGCGTCCGCCTTGGCGGCCGTCCGGTTCCACACGGTCGTGGGATGCCCCGCCTTCAGGAACGCGCGGGCGAGCGCGGTGCCCATGAGACCGAGGCCGACGACCGATACCGGGGTGTTCTCGTTGTCCGTCATGGCACGATCGTCAACGTTGATACCGGTATGAAGGTCAAGCGGGGAATGCGATGAAGATCGGTGAACTGAGTCACCGGACGGGCGTCAACGCCCACCAGTTGCGCTACTACGAGGCGCAAGGCCTCCTGGAGGCGAACCGCGGCGCGAACGGTTACCGCGAATACGACGAGTCGGCTTTGCTGCGGGTGAAGCAGATCCGTCATCTGCTCGCCGCCGGCCTGTCGTCCGAGGACATCGCGTACCTGCTCCCCTGCGCGATCGGCGAGGAACCCGAGCTGATCGGCTGTCCCGAGTTGCTGGCCGCGATGCGCGAGCGGCTCGGACGTCTGGACGAGCAGCTGGCCAAGCTGGCCCGGTCGCGCGACGCGCTGGCCGAGTACATCGTCGTGGCCGAGCGTGTCGGCGGCGAGGCCTACCCGCCCTTCGACGGCGCCGTCGCGTGAACGAGGCACACGAAGCGATCCGGCTGCGGGAGCAGGGCACCGACGAGGCACGCCTGCGGCTGATCGAGCTGGCCGAGAAGAACCCGCGAGACGCCGTGATCGCCTACCAAACCGCGTGGGCGCACGATTCGGCCGGACTGGAAGCCGAGGCGGCCCCGTTCTACGAACAGGCGCTCGCGGGCGAAGGTCTGTCCACAGAGGACAGGCACGGGGTGTTCGTCGGGCTCGGCAGCACGTATCGCGTCCTCGGCCGGTACGACGAGTCGCTCGCGACCTTGCGACGCGGTCTCGGCGAGTTCCCGGACGACGCGGCGCTCAGGACGTTCCTCGCGATGGCGCTCTACAACGTCGGCGAGGCGCGCGAGGCGGCGGGAACGCTGCTGAAGGTGCTCGCGGCGACCAGCGCCGACGACGGCGTCCAGCGGTACCGGCGAGCGGTCGAGTACTACGCGGACCATCTGGACGACGTCGAATGAACCTTATTGACACCTTGTCAACATAGCCTTACTTTCACGTCATGAGCGCGTACGCCGAAATCACCTACGAGGTCGCCGACCGCATCGCGACCGTCACGCTCAACCGGCCGGAGGCCCGCAACGGCTACACCATCCGCATGGCCGACGAACTCGGCGACGCGATGGACCGGGCCGACCGCGACGAAGACGTCCGGGCGGTGATCCTGACCGGCAACGGCAAGGACTTCTCGGTGGGCGCCGACCTCTCGCAGGGCGGTTTCGACTTCGACCCCGAATCCGGGCCGGACGCGGCGTGGCAGGAGCCGGCGGGACGCTGCTCGAAACGGATCTTCACGATGAACAAGCCGGTGATCGCGGCCCTGCGGGGCGCGGCCGTCGGTGGCGGCATCACGATCACGCTGTCGTGCGACTACCGGCTGGCGTCCACGGATTCCCGGTTCGGTTTCGTCTTCGTCCGCCGCGGGATCTACCCCGAAGGCGCGTCCGCGTGGTTCCTCCCGCGGCTCGTCGGGATGGGAACAGCACTCGACTGGATGGTCAGCGGGCGGGTCTTCGGCGCCGAGGAAGCGAAAACCGCCGGGCTGGTCCACAGTGTCCACGAGCCGGGGGAAGTGCTCGGCAAGGCGCGCGAACTGGCCCTCGAAATCGCCACGACCACGTCGCCGGTGTCGGTCGCGGTGACCCGGCAACTGCTGTACCGGATGGCCAGCGCGGAATCGCCGTTCCCCGTGCACGCACTGGACTCCAAGCTGATCGGCGGCCTGGGCTCCAGCCCGGACGCCGTCGAAGGCGTCCTGTCCTTCCTGCAGAAACGACCACCGGAGTTCTCCATGCGCGTCGACACCGACCAGCCCGCCTACCTGCCGTGGCGGAACTCGTGACGGCCTATCCCCCGGAGCCCTGGAACCTGGCGGGTCAGGCCTACCTGTCGATCTGGCGTGTCCCGGTGAGCGAACTGCCCGAACTGCCCGGCGGCGCCGAGCCGATCACGCTGGGCGGCCGCGCCCAGGTGTTCACCGCCTGGATCGACTACCAGGAGCCCGGGCAGCTCCAGTACCACGAGCTGCTGGCGACCGTCGCGGTCCGCGGCGAACGACTGTCCAGCTCCATCACCGACATCTGGGTCGACAGCGAGGTCTCGCTCGCGGGCGGCCGCGCGCTGTGGGGCATCCCCAAGGATCTCGCCGCGCTCGACTTCGCCCACGGGCGGACCTTCACCGCCTCGGCGGCCACCCACGAGGACTGGATCGCGACGGCGGCCTTCACCGCCCGCCCGAGTCTCCCGGTGCGGATGCCCGCGGCCTTCGACGTCGTCCAAATGCTGGACGGCCGTCTCAAAAGAAGCCCCGTCCGGGCGACGGCGAACCCCCGCCCCGCGACCGCGGACTGGCGGATCAACGAAGCCGGCCCGTTCGGCTTCCTCGCCGGTCAGCGGCCCGTGCTGAGCGCCTGCCTGCGCGACTTCAAGATCGTTTTCGGCGGTTGACCAGCCGCTCAGCGTGATCGTCTAACCCGCCAGGGTGAGACCACGACACGCCACCCATTGGGGCACGTGCAGCCTCCGACCCCTACATGTAGTCTCTGGGAACCGGTACCGCCCAGCGACGGGGAGACCGCTCGGGAGCGGTTGCCGGACAGCTTTGTGAACGTGCAGCGCACGGCCTTGTGAGGCCTTGTGGTGCTTCAACGCGCCCTTTTGGAGTGACGCATGTCAGTCGATACCGGTCAGCGGCCACCTTCGTCTTCGGACACCACGCCCGCGACCGTGCGAGTCATCCGGCGGGACGGCAGCGTGTCCCCCTTCGACGCGAACAAGATCTCGGTCGCCGTGACCAAGGCCTTCCTCGCCGTCGAGGGCGGTGACGCGGCCGCCTCGTCGCGGATCCACCACCTGGTCAAGGAATTGACCGAGCAGATCGAGACCACCCTGCTCCGCCACGCCGGTCCCGAGACCGCGCTGCACATCGAGCAGATCCAGGACATCGTCGAGCTGGCGCTGATGCGCGGCGAGCACCACAAGGTCGCCCGCGCGTACGTCCTGTATCGCGATGAGCGCGCGAAGGCCCGTGAGGCCGAGAAGCCGGCGTCGTCCGACGTCGCCATCAGCGTCAAGACGGCCGACGGCTCGCTCCGCCCGCTCGACTGGGCCCGCGTCTCGCACGTGGTCGGCGAGGCCGTCGCCGGCCTCGAGGACGTTTCGGCCGAGCCGGTCCTGGCCGAGGCCAAGCGCAACCTCTACGACGGCATCAGCGCCGACGAACTCGCCCTCGCCCAGATCATGGCCGCGCGCGTGCTCGTCGAGCAGGAGCCGAACTACTCCTACGTCAGCGCCCGGTTGCTCGCGGACAAGCTTCGCGGCGAGGCGCTCAGCTACCTCGCGGGCGTGCCGCAGCAGGCCAGCCAGGACGAGATGACCGCGCGGTACCCGCAGTACTTCCGGGACTACCTCAAGCGCGCCATCGAGCTGGAGCTGGTCAACCCCGAGCTCCAGACCTTCGACCTGGACAAGATCACCTCGGCCATCCACGCCGAGCGCGACCTCGACTTCGGCTTCCTCGGCCTGCAGACCCTGTACGACCGGTACTTCCAGCACCACAACGGCGTCCGCTTCGAGCTGCCACAGGCGTTCTTCATGCGCGTCGCGATGGGCCTGGCGATCCGCGAGGATGACAGGGAAGCTCGTGCGATCGAATTTTATGAGCTGCTCTCGACGTTCCACTTCATGGCGTCCACCCCGACGCTGTTCAACTCGGGCACCACGCGCCCGCAGCTGTCGTCCTGCTTCCTGACCACGGTCGACGACGACCTGGACTCGATCTTCCAGGCGTACAAGAACAACGCGCTGCTGGCGAAGTACTCGGGCGGCCTCGGCAACGACTGGACCCCGGTCCGCGGCCTCGGCGCGCACATCAAGGGCACCAACGGCCAGTCGCAGGGTGTCGTGCCGTTCCTCAAGATCGCCAACGACACCGCGGTCGCGGTGAACCAGGGCGGCAAGCGCAAGGGCGCCGCCTGCGCGTACCTCGAGACCTGGCACGTGGACATCGAGGAATTCCTCGACCTGCGCAAGAACACCGGCGACGACCGTCGCCGCACGCACGACATGAACACCGCGAACTGGGTGCCGGACGAGTTCCTGCGCCGCGTCGAGGCCGACGCGCAGTGGACGCTGTTCTCGCCGAACGAGACCCCGGATCTGCACGACCTCTACGGCAACGCGTTCGCCGAGCGCTACCGCGAGTACGAGGCCGCCGCCGAGCGCGGTGAACTGAAGGTGTTCCGCAAGGTCCGCGCGGTCGACCTGTGGCGCCGCATGCTGACCATGCTGTTCGAGACCGGCCACCCGTGGATCACCTTCAAGGACCCGTGCAACCTGCGCTCGCCGCAGCAGCACGTGGGTGTCGTGCACTCGTCCAACCTGTGCACCGAGATCACGCTGAACACCACCACCGACGAGGTCGCGGTCTGCAACCTCGGCTCGGTGAACCTGCTCAAGCACGTCACCCCCGACGGCCTGGACACCCAGCGGCTCGAGAAGACCGTGCGCACCGCGGTCCGCATGCTCGACAACGTGATCGACATCAACTTCTACACGATCCCGGAGGCGCGGCGCTCCAACCTGCGTCACCGCCCGATCGGCCTCGGCCTGATGGGTTTCCAGGACGCGCTGTTCGAGATCGGTGTGCCGCTGTCCTCGGACGAGGCCGTCCAGTTCGCGGACACCAGCATGGAGCACATCAGCTACTACGCGATCTCGGCGTCGACCGACCTCGCCGAGGAGCGCGGCCAGTACCAGACGTTCGAGGGTTCCTTGTGGAGCAAGGGAATCCTGCCGATCGACTCGATGCAGCTGCTGATCGACGCGCGGCAGGGCGACGCGCTCGACGTCGACACCTCGTCCACTTTGGACTGGGCGCCGCTGCGCGAGCGGGTCAAGACCGTCGGCATGCGCAACTCCAACGTGATGGCGATCGCGCCGACCGCGACGATCTCCAACATCTGCGGGGTCGGGCAGTCGATCGAGCCGCTGTTCCAGAACCTGTTCGTCAAGTCGAACATGTCCGGTGACTTCACCGTGGTGAACCCGCACCTGGTCCGCTCCCTCAAGGAGCGCGGGCTGTGGGACGAGGTCATGGTGTCGGACCTGAAGTACTTCGACGGCAGCCTCGGCCAGATCGACCGCGTGCCGGACGATCTGAAGGCGCTGTACGCCACCGCGTTCGAGATCGAGTCCAAGTGGCTGGTGGACGCCGGTTCGCGTCGTCAGAAGTGGATCGACCAGGCGCAGTCGCTGAACCTGTACATCGCGGCGCCCAGCGGCCGCAAGCTCGACGAGCTGTACCGCTACGCCTGGCACAAGGGCCTCAAGACCACGTACTACCTGCGGGCGCGGTCCGCGACGCACGTGGAGAAGAGCACCCTGCGCGGCACCGACGGCAAGCTGAACGCGGTCTCGGCCACCCCGGCCCCGGCCGCACCTTCGGCACCCAAGCCCGCCGCCCCGGCTCCGGCTCCCGCCGCTTCGCCCGCCCCGTCGGCTTCCGCCGCGGTCCCGGTGACCGCCCCCGCCCCGGCCGCCAAGCCGGAGCCGAAGGAGATGCCGAAGGTCTCCGACGTCGACTTCGTCGCCGCCGACGGCGCAGCCTGCCGGATCGACGACCCCGACTGCGAAGCCTGCCAGTAATACGTTCTCGTGAGTGGTAAGGACGGTTCTAACCGTCCTTACCACTCACGACGCCCTCTTGGAGCCTTTATGACCACCTTTGACGCTTCCACCGACGCCACCGGGCTCGGTGAGATCGAAGTCGGCGCCGCCCGCATCAACGTCGACGACAAGCGCATGATCAACGCCCGCGCCGACGTCAACCAGCTGCTGCCGATGAAGTACACCTGGGCGTGGGAGAAGTACCTCGCCGGCTGCAACAACCACTGGATGCCGACCGAGGTCGCCATGCAGGCCGACATCGCGCTGTGGAAGTCGCCCGACGGCCTCACCGAGGACGAGCGCACCATGCTCAAGCGCAACCTCGGCTTCTTCGCCACCGCGGAATCCCTGGTGGCCAACAACATCGTGCTCGCGGTGTACCGGCAGATCACCAACCCCGAATGCCGCCAGTACCTGCTGCGCCAGGCGTTCGAGGAGGCCGTGCACACGCACACCTTCCAGTACATCTGCGAGAGCCTCGGCCTGGTCGAGGGCGAGCTGTTCAACATGTACCGCGAGGTCCCGTCCATCTCGGAGAAGGACGCGTGGGCGCTGAAGTACACGCAGAACCTGGAGAACCCGGACTTCGAGACCGGCACTCCGGAAGCCGACCAGAACTTCCTGCGTGACCTCGTCGCGTTCTACGTGATCTTCGAGGGCATGTGGTTCTACACCGGTTTCGCGCAGATCCTCTCGCTCGGCCGCCGGAACAAGATGGTCGGCATCGCCGAGCAGTACCAGTACATCCTGCGCGACGAGTCGATCCACCTGAACTTCGGCATCGACTGCATCAACCAGATCAAGATCGAGAACCCGCACCTGTGGACCGAGGAGTTCCAGGCCGAGGTCCGCACCATGCTCACCGAGGCGTGCGAACTCGAGGTCGCCTACGCCCGTGACACCATGCCGCGCGGCATGCTCGGGCTCTCGGCCGAGCTGATCGAGCAGTACATGCACTTCATCACCGACCGGCGGGCGCAGCAGATCGGTCTCGCGCCGATCTTCGGCGAGACGGAGAACCCGTTCCCGTGGATGTCGGAGGCGATGGACCTCAAGAAGGAGAAGAACTTCTTCGAGACCCGCGTCATCGAGTACCAGTCGGGCGGCGCCCTCGACTGGGACTGATCCCGAACTCGCGACTCGCGTGATCAGACACGTAACTCGCGTGATCAGGGGCGTAACTCGCGTGATCGAACAGCGAACTCACGTGATCAGACGGACAACACGCCGGGCGGCCTCCGCCCGGCGTGTTCCGTTTCCGGACACGCGAGTTACGCCCCCGATCACGCGAGTTACGCCCTCAATCACGCGTGTCGTCCGTCTGGTCACGCGTGGCGTCCGGTTCGTCACATGTCCAGCGGGCCACTAGCGCGCCTCGGTACGCTCCGGAGTGCTACTGGTTCGCCCGGCCTCCCCGGCCGGTCGAGGTAACAGGGAACCCGGTGCGAATCCGGGACTGCCCCGCAGCGGTATGTGGGAACGAAAGCCGTCACCGTGCGAGACACGGTAAAGCACTGGGACATGGCGCCCCGGGAAGCGACGGCCGGTAGGACCGAGCGAGTCGCCCACGAGTCCGAAGACCTGCCCGTGGTACGCGCGCCGACGGCGTGCGTGAGTCCGGGCCTCGTGGGATGGGCGCGACCGAACGGCGGTCACTCCTGCGCGCTCCGGGCTCTCACGACAAGCTCGCGAGGAGAGAGCTGTGACCGAAATCGGCACGACAGTGCTGGGCTACCCCCGGATCGGACCGGACCGGGAACTCAAGCGTTCACTCGAACGCTATTGGGCGGGCAAGATCGACGAGGCCGAACTGCTGGGCACCGGCCGCGCGCTGCGCACCCGGACCTGGCGGGAACTCAAGGACGCGGGGCTGGATTCCGTCCCCTCCAACACCTTCTCCCACTACGACCAGGTGCTCGACACCACCGAGTTGTTCGGAGCGCTGCCTGAGCGCTTCACGACGCTCGGTCTCTCACCGCTCGACACCTACTTCGCCGCCGCACGCGGGGTGCAGGACGCGCCCGCGATGGAGATGACGAAGTGGTTCGACACGAACTACCACTACATCGTCCCCGAGCTGGGCCCGGACACGACGTTCTCGCTCACCGGCACCAAACCGCTCGACGAGTACCGCGAGGCCCGCGCGGTCGGCGTCGAGACCCGGCCGGTACTGGTGGGCCCCGTGACCTTTCTGCTGCTGGCGAAGCCGGCCGAGACCGCCCCGGAGGGTTTCCGCCCGCTGGACCTGCTCGACAACCTCCTCGACGGTTACGTCGAGCTACTGCGCCGTCTGCACGACGAAGGCGTCGAGTGGGTCCAGTTCGACGAACCCGCCTTCGCCGCCGACCGCACCGAGCGGGAGCTCAACGCGCTCATCCGCGCCTACCACCGGTTGGCGAAGGAGACCGCGCGGCCGAAGCTCCTGGTCGCGGGCTACTTCGGCGGGCTCGGTCGCGGCTTGGGCGTGCTCGCCCGCTCCCCGATCGACGCCATCGCCGTCGACCTCGTCACCGACGAGTCCTTTGTGGACGCCGTCGCCGCCGAGCCCGCCTTGCGGGACAAGGAGGTTCTGGCCGGTGTCGTGGACGGGCGCAACGTCTGGCGCGCGGATCCGACCCGCGCGCTCAGCCGGGCGGCGACCCTGCTCGGCATCGCGAAGTCGGTCAGCGTGTCGACGTCCTGCTCGCTGCTGCACGTGCCCTACGACGTCGAGCGGGAGGACGGGCTCCACCCGCGCCTCAAAGGCTGGCTCGCCTTCGCCAAGCAGAAGGTCGACGAGGTCGTCCTGCTCGGGCGCGCGGTGAAGGGAGAGGGCGTCGACCTCGCCGCCGCCCGTGCCGCGGCCGCGGATCGCGCGACGGCGGCCGATCTGGCCGACAGCGGGGTGCGCGCCCGGCTGGAGGCGCTGCGGCCGGAAGACACCGTCCGCTCCCCCTACGCCCGGCGCGCGGCGGCTCAGCAGGCGGCGCTGGCTCTGCCGCCGTTGCCGAGCACGACGATCGGCTCATTCCCGCAGACCACCGACGTCCGCAAGGCGCGCGCCGCGCACAAGGCGGGTTCGCTGGACGACGCGGGCTACGAGGCCGCGATGAAGGCCGAGATCGAGCGCGTCATCCGGCTGCAGGAGGACCTCGGGCTGGACGTGCTGGTGCACGGCGAGCCCGAGCGCAACGACATGGTGCAGTACTTCGCCGAGCGGCTGGCCGGGTTCGCGGCCACCGACTTCGGCTGGGTGCAGTCCTACGGCTCGCGCTGTGTCCGGCCGCCGATCCTGTACGGCGACGTCTCGCGTCCGGAGCCGATGACCGTCGAGTGGGCGCGCTACGCGCAGAGCCTGACCGGCAAGCCCGTCAAGGGGATGCTGACCGGGCCGGTGACGATCCTGGCGTGGTCGTTCGTCCGCGACGATCAGCCGCTGGGCGAGACCGCCCGTCAGGTGGCGCTGGCCATCCGCGACGAGGTGCACGACCTGCAGGAAGCGGGCATCCGCGTCATCCAGGTGGATGAACCCGCGCTGCGAGAACTGCTCCCGCTGCGGGCGGCGGCGCACGAGGCGTACTTCGCGTGGGCGGTTTCGTCGTTCCGGCTCGCGACGTCGGGGATCGACGACGCGACGCAGATCCACACGCATATGTGCTACTCGGAATTCGGCGACGTGGTCAAGGCGATCGACGCGCTCGACGCCGACGTCACCAGCATCGAGGCCGCGCGGTCGAAGATGGAGGTCGTCACGGACCTCGGCACGGCGGGCTTCGGCCGCGGCGTCGGGCCGGGCGTGTACGACATCCACTCGCCGCGTGTCCCCGGTGTCGACGAGGTCAGCGGGCTGCTGCGGACCGCCGTCGGCGCCGTGCCCGCCGAGCGGATCTGGGTCAACCCGGATTGCGGCCTGAAGACGCGCGGGTACGCCGAGGTCGAGCCCGCTTTGCGGAACCTGGTCGCGGCCGCCCGCACGGTCCGCTCCGAACTGGCCTGACCGGTCCGTGAAGGCCTCCTTCCCTACCCTCAAGGTAGGGAAGGAGGCCTTCACGGAACTTCCTTCGAGGTATTGTCAACCCGTCAACAAGGGTGCGATGGTGGAGCGGTAACCGATCTCAGCGGGGAGATGGTCACCATGGCGAACGCCGTCGAAAAGGTCACCGGGGCACTGCGCGAGCGGGTCCCGCCGCTCACCTCGATCCCTCTGCCGCGTTCGGTCGACCAGCGCTGGCTCGGCGCGACGTGGCCGGTCCGGGAGCTCGCGCCCGCCCCGCCCGGCCTCAAACCCGTCCTCGGCGACGAAGGCCCGCCGGTCATCGGGCACGCGCTCGACTTCATGCGTTTCGGCATCGAATTCGGCCTGAAACGCTACGAGACCTACGGCCCGGTGTCGTGGATGGGCGCCTTCGGCCGCCGCATCGTCGCGCTCACGGGCCCTGAGGCCACGCAGATCGCACTGGTGAACAAGGACAAGGCCTTCTCGCAGGAGGGCTGGAAGTTCTTCATCGAGCAGTTCTTCGACCGCGGCCTGATGCTGCTCGACTTCGGTGAGCACCACCTGCACCGCCGGATCATGCAGGCGGCGTTCACCCGGCAGCGGCTCACCGGTTACGTCGACCAGATGGGACCGGCTCTGCGCGAGGGCGTCACCGCGTGGGCGGACCGGCCGAACCCGCGGATCTACTGGTCCCTCAAGCAACTCACGCTCGACGTCGCGACGCGCGTGTTCATGGGCATGCGGTCCGGCGACGACGCGGCCGCGATCAACCGCGCGTTCGTGAACTCCGTGCGCGCGGGCACGGCCATCGTGCGCTTTCCCGTGCCCGGTGGCCGCTGGGCGGCAGGCCTGCACGGCCGCAAGGTCCTCGAACGCTACTTTTCGGCGAACCTGCCGTCGAAACGGGCGAGCGACGGCGACGACCTCTTCACCGCGTTGTGCCACGCCACCACCGAAGACGGCGACCGCTTCACCGACGCCGACGTCGTCAACCACATGATCTTCCTGATGATGGCCGCGCACGACACATCGACCATCACCAGCGCCGCCGCCGTCTACCACCTCGCCAAGAACCCCGAGTGGCAGGAACGCGCGCGGCGGGAGTCCCTCGCGCTCGGCGACGACGTGCCGGACATCGAGGCGCTGGAGACGCTGACGACGCTGGACCTGGTGATCAAGGAATCCCTGCGGCTGGTCGCCCCGGTTCCATCCCTGACCAGGAAGACCGTGAAGGACACCGAGGTTCTCGGGCACTTCATTCCCGAAGGGACACTCGTCGGGGTTTCCCCCACCGTCAACCATTTCTCGCCGGACCACTGGACCGACCCGATGCGGTTCGACCCGGACCGCTTCGGCGAGGCACGCCGCGAGGACAAGTCGCATCGCTACGCGTGGATGCCGTTCGGCGGCGGCGCGCACAAGTGCATCGGCCTGCATTTCGGGACGTTCGAGGTGAAGGCGCTGCTGCACGAGATGCTGCGGGCGTATCGGTGGTCGGTACCGGAGAACTACACCGCACGCTGGGACTACGTCTCGCTGCCCGTGCCGGCCGATGGCCTGCCGATCCAGTTGACGGCCCGCTGAAGCCGGACCAAGCGGACACCCACTATCGAGTACTCTTGGTAACTTCCGGTCACCACTCGTGTAGCAGCGATCACCCTTTCAGCCGGTAGACACCCCGGATCGCGCATGATGCCGTGGCACTACACCCGGCCGGCTCATACCTAGTGTGGGCCCATGGGCTCGGACACCCGGTCTGAGCTGGCCATCTACCGCGCATGAAGAGGTGAAGTGTGCCCGAACCTGGTTCCGCGCCAGGGTTGGTGGACGTCGCTCGGAGATGGGCCGAGACGCTCGCTGACACTAAAGGAGTATCGCTTCCCAAGGAGCAACTCGAACAGCTGCTGCTCGGTGTCGCCAAGGACGCCGTCTTGGCCGAGCCCGACCATCAGCCCGCCGTGCTGCGCTTCTCCAAGCTCTACTCCGCCTCTCCCGTCGGGATCGCCCTCGCCGACGGCAACGGCGTGATCGTGGAGGCGAACGGCGCGCTCGGCCGTCTCCTCGGCTGCCGTCCGGCCTCGCTGCGCGGCCGGGAAATCCCCGATCTCGGCTCCGCCGAACACGACGTCGCCCGACTGCGGAACGCGCTCGCCCAGCTCATGACGCACGGTCAGCCGACGCAGGAGGAACGCCTGCTGCTGGATCACAGCGAGGAAGGCCCTCTCTGGGTCGACGTGACGCTGACCGATCTCCCCGGCGACCGGCCCGGCTCGACCTATCCGGTGCTGATGGTCTCCGACGCCAACGAAATCCACCTGCTGCAGGAACAACTGCGGCATCAGAACGTGCACGACCCGCTGACCGGCCTGCCCAACTCCACCGCGTTCGGCAACGCCCTCGAAGCCGCGCTGGCCGGTTCCGGCAACGAGCAGGTCGCGCTCGTCTACCTCGACGTCGACGGCTTCAAAGTGATCAACGACGGTCTCGGGGCAGGCGTGGGTGATCAGGTGCTGCGCGGGGTCGCGAACAAGCTCACGGCCGTGTTCACCGGCAGGTACAACGGTTCGGTGGCCCGGCTGTCCGGCGACGGGTTCGCCGTCCTGCTGCGCGGCGACTTCACCTCACCCGAGGTGATCTCGCTGGTCGAGCAGGCCCTGGAAGAATTGGTCGAGCCGATCTACGTCGGTGGGCACGGGATCGGCGTCAGCGCGAGCGCGGGCATCGTCGTCCGCCCGGTCACCGACGGCGGGCCCGAAGACCTGCTTCGCGCCGCGGAAATCGCCCTGCACCGTGCCAAGGAGGCGGGCAAGGCGCAGTGGATGCTGTTCGATCCGGAACTCGACGCGCGTGACCGGGGCCGCTACCAGCTCGGCGCGGTCATCGCGGGCGCGCTGGAGAACGGCGAGTTCTCGCTGATCTACCAGCCGACGGTGAAGCTCGCGAATCCCGACCAGCTGGCCGCCGTCAACGCCGGCTTGCGCTGGAGCCACCCGGAGAAAGGCGAACTCGACTCGGACGAGTTCTACCCGCTCGCGCAGATCACCGGGATGACCATCCCGCTCGGCCGATGGCTGCTGGCCGAATCGCTGGCCGCCACCGCGAGGTGGCGGAACCGGTTCGGCGAGGCCGCGCCCGACGTCTGTGTGCGGCTGCCGAACCGGCTGGCCATCGAGCCCGACCTGGTCCTGCTGGTCAAGGAACAGCTCGACCGGCACAACCTGCCCGCACAGGCGCTGCGGCTGTGCACGGACCGCGAATCCATCCTCGACGGCTGCGGAGAGGTACTCGACTCCTTCGCCGTACTGGCCGATCTGGGCGCTCAGCTGGTGTTGACCATCTCCGGTTCGGACGATCTGGAGCTGATCCCCCGGCACGGGCTGCCGGTCCGCCACGTGATCCTGTCCGGTGCCGTCGTCGACGCCCTGGCCGATCGCGAAGACGAGGCCGACGTCCGTCATCTGTGCCAGCTGGTCGCCAGGGCCAAGGAGCTGAAACTGCGCATCGGCGCGGAAGGCGTCCGGAGTCACGAACAGGCCGAACGGCTGCGGCGGTACGGCGTACTCGCGGCGCGGGGTTCGTTCGTGGCGGATTCGGCGACCGGGGACGAGGTCGACGAGCTCATCGAACGGCACGCCCACTGATCTGACAGGATCGGTCCATGGACCAAGGTGACATCGCCCCGGACTTCACCCTGCCCGACGACAAGGGCGAGCAGCGCACGCTGTCGGGCTTCCTCTCGTCCGGGCCGGTCGTGCTCTTCTTCTACCCCGCCGCGATGACCAGCGGCTGCACCGCGGAAAGCTGCCATTTCCGCGATCTCGCCGCCGAATTCGCCGAAGTGGGCGCGCACCGCGTCGGCATCAGCCCGGACGCCGTCGCCAAACAGCAGGAATTCTCGGCCAAACACGGTTTCGACTATCCCCTGCTGTCCGATGTGGACGGTGTGGTGGCGAAACAGTTCGGTGTATGGCGCAAATTCAGCCCGCTGCACGCCAAACGGCACACCTTCGTCATCGACACCGACCGCAAGGTGCTCGAAGTGATCAAGAGCGAGCTGAAGTTCACCGTGCACGCCGACAAGGCACTCGCGGCCTTGCGCGAGCGCAAGACTAAGGACGCTTGAGCCGCCAGATCCGGGTGACACCCGCGCAGGCGGGGGCGAGCGGCGGTTCGGTGGCCTCTTCGCCGACCATCGTGAACCCCAGCCGCGCGGGCACGGCACCGCTCGCGCGGTTCCTCTCGTCGTGCCGGATCTCGACCTCCGGCGCGCCGAGCCGGAAGGCCTCGTCGGTCAGGAGCCGCGCCGCCCTGGTGACGTAGCCGCGGCCGGTGTGGTGGCGGCCGAGCCAGTAGCCGATCTCGATCCGGTCCGGACGCGTGATCATGCCCGTACCGCCCGCGAGTTCGTCCTCGACGAGGATCGCGAAGTCATAGGTCTTGCCCTCGGCCCAGTTCTTCGCGCTGTTCTCCAGGAAGTCGGCGGCTTCGCGACGGCCGTAACCGTAGGTGGCCCAGATCATCCACGCGCCCAGGTGCGCGGCCGAATCCCCCGCGACGGCGGCGAGGGTTTCGAGCTGCTCCGGCTTCCAGCGGCGCAGCGTGACGACTTCGTCGGCGAGGGTCTCGGCGGGCGGTTCCATCAGTCTCCTCGTGAGTGGTAAGGACGGTTAGAACCGTCCTTACCACTCACGAGGCCGGAGATCAGGTCAAAATCGCGCTGTCCGGGATCTCCGTGTCGTTCTTCAAGGCGTCGAACAGCAGCTTCGACTTCGTCTTGTCCCAGTTCTCCGCCGAACCACTGGTCACCGGCACCGTCGTGGTGACGACGCCGCCCGAGGAGATCCCGCGCATCGCCAGCGCCAGCCCCACCAGGTTGTGCACGTGGTCGCCGGTGTCCATCGTCAGCGCGTCCGGCGCCGTCGACAGCAGCGGGAACAGCGAGAACGGGTTCAGCAGGGTGCCGGGGCTGCCGATCTCGCTGACCAGCGCGCCGATGAACTTCCGCTGGTTGGCGACCCGGTCGAGGTCCGAACGCGGGGTGGCCTCGCTGTGCCGCATGCGGACGAACCCGAGTGCCTGCGGCCCCTGGAGGTCCTGGCAACCCGCCGGGATCTTGATTCCGGTGAGGGTGTCCTCCATCGGCTTCTCGACGCACATGTGGACCCCGCCGATCGCGTCGACGATCTTCGCGAAGCCGCCGAAGCCGATCTCGGCGTAGTGGTCGATGCGCAGGCCTGTGGCACCTTCGACGGTTTTCGCGAGCAGCGTCGGGCCGCCGATCGAGAACGCCGCGTTGATCTTGTTCTTGCCGTGCCCGGGGATGGTCACCTGCGAGTCGCGCGGGAGGCTCAGCAGGGTCGGTTTGGTGCTGTTGGACGGGACGTGCGCGACCATGATGGTGTCGGTGCGCTTGCCGCCACCGGCGGCCTTGCTGTCCCCGGTGACCAGCTTCTCCTGCTCTTCGGGGGTCAGCCCGTCCCGGCTGTCGGAGCCCACGATCAGCCAGTTGGTGCCTTCGGCCGCGACGGGGCGGCCGGAGTAGTCGGCCAGCGCGTCGACGCGGTTGATGGAGAACTCCAGATACACCCACACGCCGGCGAGGAACACCACGAACACGGTCAGCAGGGTGAGCAGCACCTTGCCGAAGCTCCAGCGCTTACGTCGCCGCGGCGGCCGCGCACCATCGTCGGCCGGACGGCCGGGAGGGGGCTGCGGCGGGCCCGGACGGCGCGGTGGCGGGGCGGCGGGCCGTTCCTGGCCGCCGGTCCCCATGGGCCTCGTCCGTTCGTCGTACGGGCTGCTCCCGCGGCCCGGCAGCGGCATCATCTGCGCGGGCTGATGCCGCCGGGGGCGGCCGGACGGCGGCCGTTGCGGCGGCGGCATCCGTCGCCCTCGGTCGTCGCCTCCATACGTCATGCCGAATCACCCGTCCCGATCTCGCGTGTGGGGCCCAGTCAACCGCAGACCCTAGGTGAAGGACGTCCGGCACCCCGCATCGGTTGGGTGGAGCTCACTGTCCGTTTTCGGCGAATCCGAACTGGTGGACCTTGAGATATCCCGAACGGAACCCCGCTTCGGAGTACGCCAGGTAGAACTCCCACATCCGCTTGAAGACGTCGTCGAAGCCCAATTCGGTGATTTCGTCCCACCGCTGGGTGAACTTCTCCCGCCACAGCCGCAACGTGCGGGCGTAGTCCTGGCCGAACTCGCGCACTCCCTGCAGTTTCAGCCTGGTGTGCGCCAGCATGCCCTGCTCGACCGACGTCGTGGACGGGATCAGCCCACCGGGGAAGATGTACTTGTGCACCCAGGTGTAGGACCGGGCCGCGGCGAGCATGCGTTCGTGGTCCATGGTGATGGCCTGGAGCCCGAACCTGCCGCCCGGCTTCAGCCGCTTCCCGATGGTATCGAAGAACGTGGGCCAGTAGGACTCGCCGACGGCCTCGATCATCTCGACGCTGACCACGGCGTCGTACTCGCCGGTCGAGTCGCGGTAGTCGCACAGCCGGACATCGACGCGGTCGGCGAAGCCCGCCGCCGCGATGCGCTCGGTCGCCAGTTTCGCCTGCTCCTCGGAAATGGTCAGTGACGTGACCCTGGCCCCGCGCGCGGCGGCCCGGATCGAGAGTTCGCCCCAGCCGGTGCCGATTTCGAGCACGGTGCTGCCTTCGCGGACGCCGGCGTAGTCGAGGACGCTGTCGATCTTGCGGTGCTGGGCGGTGGTGAGGTCGTCGCCGGGGCCGAACAACGCCGACGAGTACATCATCGACGGGTCCAGGAACGCGCCGAACAGTTCGTTGGACAGGTCGTAGTGGCGGTGGATGTTCGCCCGCGCGCCCTCGACGGTGTTCTCCTCGTCCGCGGGGTGGCCGCGGTCGACGAACCGGCGGAACCGTTGCAGCAGCGGCGGGACGAGCGTCGCCATCCGCTCCGCGAACGGCGTCAGCACCTCGGCGAGCGCGTCGCTCGTCCAGTCGCCGACCATGTAGGCCTCGCCGAAGCCGATCTTCGCGTCCACGCCGAGGCGGTGGAAGAAGGCGGCGGGGCGGTTGAGCCGCATCTCGGGCGCGTCCGGCCCGCCCGAGCCGAGCTGCGAGCCGTCGGGCATGCGCACGCGGACGTCCAGCGGGCGCACCGCCTGCCGGAACAGCTGCTCGGCGATCCGCGCCCGGAACGGGGAATGCGGCGGGGTGGCCAGCCCCGGCCACCGGTTTTCGTCGGGGGTGGGCAGGCCGGACGAACCGGCCGCCCGATCGACGCTCGACGTGGACATGAGTACTCCCTCCCGCCCGGTCTAGACCGGGATCCGCAGCCGTTCCGAGCTCGGCCGCCCCCAGGCGCCGCTCAGCGTTTCGTCGCTTCCCCCGGCTTCGATCAGCTCGAGGGTGAAAGCGCGTACGAGACGGTTCCAGACGCGAGACCTTCGTAGCATCGCGTGCCCTTCGCCGCCTATTTCGAATCGCGCGGACCGCGACGTCACCTTTTCGGCGCGTTCCGCGAAAGCGTGTGATGCCACCGGATCGGTCATCCGGTCCTTGGTCCCGTGCGCGATGAGCACGGCACGCCCGTCGACAGCGCCGACGGGTTCACCCGGTGGTGTCCATGGTGCCAGCGCGCAGACGCCGATGACGGCGGGATCGTCGGCGACGCGCAGGGCGACCCGCCCGCCCATCGAGTGGCCGACGAGGATCACCGGGACCCCGGGGTGATCGTCGTGGATCTGTTTCAAAGCCCAGCGCGCGTCGGCGAGCGCGTCGGTGCCGTGGTCGTTCCAGCCGTAGACCCGGTTGCGCAGGAGCCGCACCTCGGCCCCGTGCGCCCGGCCCGCCCGGTGGACGTCCCTCGCCAGCGGCACCATCCGCTGGTACGCCAGCCGCCACGGCGCCACGCGGGCATGACTGTGCTCCGCGCCGCCGTGCAGGACCAGCACCACGCCTTTCACCTGGCCGCGTGCTCGCCAAGTCCGCACCGCGGGATCAGCCTCGCTCACCCTGGACCCTCCAGTCTCCGAAACCCCGGCCGCAGTGATCGGGTCAACCTCGATCATGACCCGATGTATTCCACTTCGGCCATTGGTCCACGCGATACATTCGTCGCTGATCTCCAGACGGAAGGGCGGATGTGGTGAGCACCACCGAACGTTGTGCAGACGTCGCCGAACGGCTCGCTGAGGCCGAACGGGGCAACGCGGAGCAGATCCGGAAATCGGCCGAGCTGATCCTGGGGGTCATCCGGGCGGACGCCCTGGTGTTCACCGCCGGGGCCGGGCATTCACTGGCCGCGGTCGCCGAGACCTTCTACCGGGCGGGCGGGCTCGCCTGCGTGTACCCGGTCTACCACCCCGAACTGCTGCCGCTGCACGGCGCGCAGCACAGCACCAAGACCGAGCGCCGTTCCGGGCTGGCCGAAGAGGTGCTGGCCGAGCGCGCGCCGGGCCCGGACGACGTCCTGGTGGTGTTCTCGACCTCGGGGGTCAACCCGTACCCGGTCGAACTGGCCGCCGGGGCCAGGAAGCGCGGGGCGTCGGTCATCGCGGTGAGTTCGGCCGCGTCGGTGGCCAAGGCGCCCAAACGCGCGGCCACGACGCTGATCGAAGAGGCGAGCATCGTGCTCGACTCGCACGTCCGCCCCGGGGACGCGAGCTACCCGCCGGACGCGCCGCGGACCGCGCCGCTGTCGACGGTGATCAACGCGTTCCTGTGGAACCTGGTGCTCGCCGAGGTCGTCGACCTCGGTGCGGCGCAGGGTGTCGACGTCCCGCTGTGGCGCAGTTCCAACGTGGACGGTGGCGACGAGGCCAACGCCGCGCTGCTGGCCAAGTACGGCGAACGGGTCCCCGCGCTCCGCTAGCTCCTCCACCGCGCGGACGAGTTCCTTGACTCGTCCGCGCGGCGCTTCTACGGTCACATACCGACCGGTCGGTGTCCGCAGGAGGTCCGTGCCATGACCGAGATCCACGGCGAGTGCGCGGCGGGCTTCGAACCCGTCCGTGCCGCCTTCGAAGAGAACTTCGCCGAACGCGGCGAGATCGGCGCCGCGTTCTCGGTGACGCGGCACGGCGAGACCGTGGTCGATCTCTGGGCGGGCTGGGCCGATCCGGACCGGACGACCCCGTGGCGGGCGGACACGCTCACCAACGTCTGGTCGACCACCAAGGGCATGACCGCGCTCTGCGCGCATCACCTCGCCGACGCCGGGCTGCTCGACCTCGACGCGCCGGTCGCGAAATACTGGCCGGAGTTCGCGGCGGCGGGCAAGGGGGACATCCCGGTGCGCTGGCTGCTCTCGCACCGCTCCGGGGTGACCGGGATCGGCCTCGACCGGCCGGTGACGGTGAAGGAGCTGTACGACTGGGACCACATCACCGGACTGCTCGCCGCGCAGGCGCCGCTCTTCGAACCGGGCACCGCCGGCGGCTACCACGCGCTGTCGTTCGGGTTCCTCGTCGGCGAGGTGATCCGCCGGGTGAGCGGACAGGACGTCCGCGCGTACTTCGCCGGGCACATCGCCGGGCCGCTGGACGCGGACTTCCGGATCGGCCTGGACTCCGACGCGGATCTGGCGCGTTGCTCCACCCTCGTCGAACCCGTGCTCAGCGACGAGATGACGACCGCGCTGACCCAGGCGTTCGCCAACGCCGGCCCCGCCGCCCTCGCGGCACTGGCGAACCCGCGCGTGCAGGGCCGCGACGCCAACGATCCCGAGTGGCGGCGCGCGATCCTGCCTGCTTTGAACGGTCACGGCACCGCCAGGGCCATCGCGACCGTCTACGGCGCGCTCGCCTCCGGGCGGCTGCTTTCGGCCGGCGCGCTGGCGACCGCGCGTGAAGGACAGGGCCGCGAGCCCGACGTCGTCGGCGGGCTGGGCAACGAATGGGCACTGGGGTTCTACCTCGGCAGCGAGGAACGCGGCTTCGGGCCGAACCCGCGCGCGTTCGGGCACGACGGGTTCGGCGGCTCGTCCGGCGGCGCGGATCCCGAAAGCGGGATCGCCTTCGGCTACACGATGAACCGGATGGGGCCGCTGATGCGGGACGATCCGCGGAAGATGGCACTGGTGAACGCGACCTTCGCCTCCCCCGCCCTCGCCTGACCGGACCTCCCATCCCCCTTGGCGCGCTATGGACGGGCCGTTACTTGCGAATTTTGCAAGTAACGGCCCGTTCATAGCATCCGGTCACGCGGCGGCAGGCTCCTCCGAGAACTGCGTCAGGTACAGCGCCGCATAGCGCCCTTCCCGCGCGAGAAGCTCTTCGTGCGTCCCCCGCTCGACGATCTCCCCGTGCTCGATCACCAGGATCTGGTCAGCCGCCCG
Source organism: Amycolatopsis sp. TNS106 (assembly GCF_019330265.1). Classification (NCBI taxonomy): domain Bacteria; kingdom Bacillati; phylum Actinomycetota; class Actinomycetes; order Pseudonocardiales; family Pseudonocardiaceae; genus Amycolatopsis; species Amycolatopsis sp. TNS106. The sequence continues at coordinate 3,391,854 of NZ_CP024972.1, forward strand.
CACCGTCGACAACCGGTGCGCGATGACCAGCGCGGTCCGCCCCTCGAGCGCGTCGGTCAGCGCCTCGCCCACGGCGGCCTCGGACTGCGAGTCCAGATGCGCGGTCGCCTCGTCGAGGACGACGACCTTCGGCTGCGCCAGCAGGAGCCGCGCGATGGTCAGCCGCTGCCGCTCCCCGCCGGAGAGCCGGTACCCTCGCTCCCCCACCACGGTCTCCAGCCCGTCCGGCAGCTCCCGGATCAGCTCGGCCAGCCGCGCCTTCTCCAAGGCCGACCAGATCTCGGCGTCGGTGACGCCGGGCCGCGCGTATTCGAGGTTCGACCGGATGGTGTCGTGGAAGAGATGCCCGTCCTGGGTCACCACGCCGACGGTTTCCCGCAAGGTGGCGAACCCGAGGTCGCGAACGTCCACATCGGACAAGCGGACCGAGCCCGCGTCGACGTCGTAGAGCCGCGGCAGCAGGGAGGCGATCGTCGACTTGCCCGCACCGGACGAACCGACCAACGCCACCATCTGCCCCGGTTCGGCGCGGAAGCTGATGCCGTGCAAAACCTCTTCGCCACCCCGGTGATCCAAAGTGGACACATCCTCCAGCGAAGCCAGCGAGTATCGGTCCGCCGCGGGGTAGCCGAACCGGACGTCCGAGAACTCCACCGAAACCGGGCCTTCGGGCAGCCCGCGCGGGGAAGGCTTCTCTTCGATCATCGGCTTGAGGTCGAGCACCTCGAAGACCCGCTCGAACGACACCAGCGCGGTCATCACGTCCACCCGGACGTTCGCCAGCGCGGTGAGCGGCGAGTACAGCCTGGTCAGCAGCAACGCCAGCGCCACGACGGTGCCCGGCGCGAGCGCCCCGGTCAACGCGAGGTAGCCACCCAGCCCGTAGACGAGTGCCTGCGCCAGCGCGGAGACCGTGGTCAAGCTGGTCAGGAACCAGCGCGTCAGCATCGCCGTCCGCACCCCGATGTCGCGCACCCGCCCGGCCCGCGCACCGAACTCGCCAGTCTCGCGCTCCGGGTCGCCGAACAGCTTCACCAGCGTCGCGCCCGGCGCGGAGAACCGCTCGGTCATCTGCGTGGTCATCGACGCGTTGAGCCCGCCGGCCTCCCGCTGCAGCTCGGCCATCCGCCGTCCGAGGCGCCGCGTCGGCAGGATGAAGACCGGCAGCAACACCAGTGCCAGCAGGGTGACCTGCCAGGACAACGTCACCATGACCACCAGCGACAGCACCAGCTGGATCACGTTGGTGACCAAACCGGACAGTGTCGCGGTGAACGTGCGCTGTGCGCCGATGACGTCGTTGTTGAGCCTGCTCACCAGCGCGCCGGTGCGGGTGCGCGTGAAGAACGCGACCGGCATCCGCTGCACGTGCCGGTACACCGCGAGCCGCAGGTCGAGGATGATCCCTTCACCGATCCTCGACGACTGGGCCCGTTCGGCCAGCCCGAGCCCGGCGTCGATCAGCGCCAGCACGGCGATCACCACGGCCAGCCACACCACCAGCGAGACGTCGTGCCCGCCGACGATCGCGTCGACCACCTTTCCGGCCAGCACCGGCGTGCTGACCGCCAGCACCGCCGAGACGACGGTGAGCGCCAGGAATATCAGCAATCTCCGCCAGTGCGGCCTGGCGAACCGCGCGACGCGGCGGAGCGTCCCCTTGTGCAGCCCCTTCGGAACATCGGCGGACCTCATCGCCGAGTTCATCAGCGCATACGTGTTGTCCATGAGAACCCTCTCTTCGCCCCCAAAACCTCGATATTAGTCGAGAGTTTTCCCGGATATAAGCAAGACCAACACCGCGGCGCCCCGGATGCTTCCCGGTTTCCGCGTCCTCTTTCCAGCGGGTGCGGCCGCGTCGGTAGCCTGAGCCGGTGACCAAGGACCCAGACCGGCGACGACTGACCATCGACCTGGTCTTCTACACGGGCTGCCTCGTCTACGCCGTCGTGAACACCGCCGTCGCGGAATTCTACGGTTATCGCGTGTGGGCGAACTTCGCTGTAGCGGGTTACGGCCTCGCCGTGGTCCACACCGGCTGGCTGACGATCGCCGCCCGGTGCGGCAAGCCGCTGTCCGGCGCACTCGGTTCGCGGTGGCTCGGTATCGGCGCCATCGGCCTGTTCGCGATGATCCTTCCGTTGGGAATGCTCGTCATTCGCCGTCTGACCGGAGTGGACTGGCTCATCACGCCGGTGTCATGGGCCGCCCAGCCCGAGGTCTGGGTGATCGAACGGTCGGCGAAACTCCTTCTGGAGAACGGAACCCCGTACGTCGACGTCACCGCGCTCGGTCGCGCGGTGGAAGTAAACGATTACACGCCATACGGTCCGGTGATGACCGTCTTCGGTCTGCCACGCGCCCTGTTCGGCGGCGGACCGGTCGCGAACGCCCTCACCGACGCGCGCTGGATGTTCGCGCTGGCGGCCGTCGCCTGCGTGCTGCTGACGCTGCGACTGCTGAAGTGGCCGAAAATCCCGGTCAGCGCGGCACAACTCGCGCTCGCCTGCCCGCTGACGGCGCTGACCTGGGCGGTCGCCGGCCCCGATCTGGCCATCGTCGGCCTGCTGGTGCTGTCCTTCGCGCTGGCCACGACCGGCCGCGCGATCCTGTCGGGTCTGGTGCTGGCGTTGGTGGTCAGCGCGAAACTCATCGTCGCGCCCGCGATAGTGGTGCTGGGTGTCCTCTTGATCACGCGACGTGGCCCTCGCGCACTGGGCGGATTCGCCGCGGCACTCGTGGTGACGACCCTCGTCCTGCACGTCCCCGTCTACCTGGCCGGCCCCAAGGCGTTCGTCGAGCACGTCTTGCGGTTCCCGCTGGGAATCGGCGTGATCAAGTCACCGGCGGCGAGCCCGCTGCCCGGCCACCTCATCGCCTCGCTCGGCCCGGTGGGCACGGCGGTTTCCTTCGCCCTGCTCGGGATCGCGGCCGTCGCGATCCTCGTCTGGCTGCTTCGCCGTCCTCCCACCACTGGCTCGGACGCGCTCCTGCGCATGGCCGTCGGGCTCGTCGCGCTGATCATGCTCACTCCGGCGACGAGGTACGGATACCTGGTGTATCCGCTGGTCCTGCTCGGTGCCAGGCTGGCCTTCCTGGCCGCGGAAACCCGTGAAACAGCGGTCCCTGGAAAGGGAACTGCGCCCCCCGCGCAGCAGTCCGCTACTTCCTCGTGACTACTTCTTCTTGACCCTGGTGGCACCACCACGGCCGCGCAGCTGGACGCCGGACTCCGAGAGGACCCGGTGCACGAACCCGTACGAGCGACCCGTGGACTCCGCGAGAGCGCGGATGCTCGAGCCCTTCTCGTATTTCTTCTTCAGGTCAGCGGCCAGCTTGTCACGCGTGTTGCCGGTGATCCGCGCGCCTTTCTTGAGATCAGCCACGTCGATCGCCTTCCCGCCGAGAGTGTTCTGGGCCACATAACGGCCCCTGTCGCCGCAATGATCGAACACTGAGCGCCGGAATGCCAGACGACGAGCGCAAAACTGCTGAAACCGCGATCACATTGGGCCATTTCAGTGGCCGGATGGCATCGATCAAGCACCCGAACGGACGCAGACCTCACGCAAGCTGGACAAGTTCCAGATAATCCGCCGACCAATGGTCCTCGGTTCCGTCCGGCAAGAGGATCACGCGCTCCGGCTCCAGCGCCTCGACCGCACCCGGGTCGTGCGTCACCAGGACGACGGCTCCCGCGAAGCTGCGCAAGGCGTCCAGGACCTGGGCGCGGCTGGCCGGGTCCAGGTTGTTCGTCGGCTCGTCGAGCAGCAAAACGTTGGCAGCGCTGGACACCAGCCCGGCGAGCGCGAGCCGCGTCTTCTCGCCGCCGGAGAGCGTGCCGGCGGGCTGATCGAGCTGCTCGCCGGTGAACAGGAACGAACCGAGAAGGTTCCGCAACTCCTGCGCTCCGGTGTCCGGCGCGAGGTGACGGATATTTTCCCACACGGACGCATCGTGGTCGAGAGTTTCATGTTCCTGTGCGTAATAGCCCAGACGCAATCCGTGACCTGGAATGGTCTCGCCGGTATCCGGAGTTTCCATTCCGCCGAGCAGCCGGAGCAATGTCGTCTTTCCGGCACCGTTCAATCCGAGCACGACGACCTTCGACCCGCGGTCGATGGCGAGGTCGACTCCGGTGAAGATCTCGAGCGAACCGTAGGACTTCGAGAGTCCTTCCGCGGTGAGCGGCGTCCGGCCGCACGGGGCGGGCTCGGGGAACTTGATCCGGGCGACCTTGTCGGCCTGCCGGGTCTCGTCGAGCGCGGAGAGCATCTGCTCGGCACGGCGGGCCATGTTCTTGGCGGCCACGGCCTTCGTCGCCTTGGCGCCCAGTTTGGCGGCCTGCTGCTGCAGTGCCGACGCCTTCTTCTCGGCGTTCGCGCGCTCGCGGCGGCGCCGCTTCTCGTCGGTGGCGCGCGCGTCGAGGTAGCGCTGCCAGCCCATGTTGTAGAGGTCGAGCTCGCCGCGGGTCGCGTCGAGGAACCACACCTTGTTGACGACGTCGGCGAGCAGTTCCACGTCGTGGCTGATGACCACGAGACCGCCGTCGTGCTGCTTCAGGAAGCCGCGAAGCCAGTTGATGGAGTCGGCGTCGAGGTGGTTGGTGGGCTCGTCGAGCAGCAGGATCGTCTCGGATTTGCCGCCCGCGCCCGCCTCGGCGGCGGCGAACAGGATCCGGGCCAGCTCGACACGGCGTCGCTGACCACCGGAGAGCGTCTGCAAAGTCTGTTCGAGCACCCTGTCGGCCAGGCCGAGGTTGGAACAGATCCGCGCGGCCTCGCTCTCGGCGGCGTAACCCCCGAGGGACGCGAAGCGCTCTTCGAGGCGGCTGTAGCGGTTGACCGCCTTGTCGCGTTCCTTCTCGTCCGCCAGCTCCGACATCGCGGTCTGCGCCTTTTCCATGTTGCGCAGCAAGGTGTCGAGGCCGCGCGCGGACAGCACGCGGTCCTTCGCGGTGACGGACAGGTCGCCCTCGCGCGGGTCCTGCGGGAGGTAGCCGAGCTCGCCGCTGCGGCGGACCTCGCCCGCGTACGGCTCGCCCTCCCCCGCCAGCACCTTGAGCGAGGTGGTCTTGCCGGCGCCGTTGCGGCCGACCAGGCCGATACGGTCGCCCTGCTGGATGCGGACGTTGGTGTCGTCGAGCAGGATGCGCGAACCCGCGCGCAGCTGCAGGCCAGAGGCCGTGATCACGGGAACTCCCGGTAAAAGGGGTGGATGAGCGGACAGCTTCGACTCGTCTGCCGACGGGCAGACGAGGAGCTACTCCAAGAGGATGTCCACGCGATCAGTGTACGGGCCGGTGTCGAACGGTTTTATCCGACCGTGCCCGACGTCACGGCCCGGAGAGGGTGATCTGGACCGCGACAGCCCGCTCCGCCGCGTCTTCCAGCACGGTGCGGCGCGGTTCGGCGATGTCGAGAACGCGGGCCTCGGCAAGCTGGAACAACGGCGCGAGACGGTTGTCCTCGCGCAGGGACGCCAGGGCGCGGCGGTCACCGCCGAGTACGACGGCGTCCACTTCGGACAGGTGCGGGACGAGCACCTCGAACGCGTCGTCCGCGGCGGACCGGAGCGCCGAGCGCGCTTGTCCTTCCCGCCGCCGCGAGAACCGTTGCTGAGACCAGCCGCCCGCAGCGGACCTGCCCTGGACGAGATGCCGGTCCGTCCTGGACTGGACGACCACTCCCCCGCGCGCGATCCCGACACTGTGCCCGCCGCGGCGCACCAGCAGGAGCGCGATCCTCCGCGAGATCAGCGCGTGCTCGACGAGCGGGCCGACGGCAAGACCCGGCACGGTCGCTTCGGCGTTCAGCGGTCCGAAAGGGACGGTCGCGACGGCGACGACGCCGTTGTCCGCGACGACCGTGACGGTGTCCGGGCTCAGCTCGGTCTCGCGGACGCCTTCGTTGCGGACGGCGAAGCGGGCGTACCAGCCTTCGAGGCGATCCGGCGCGACCTCGACCGCCCGTCCCCCGCCTGCTACCTGCCGCACCCTCGCCATGGGTCCAACGTACGGGGCGTGGCGCGGATCAGCAGGGGTCGGTCGTTGCCGTTTCGCGGCGACGACCCGGCTGCCGGGGTTGCGAAAGCACTTTCACAACACCCGCCGCGGCTGGGGCACGTGAGCGCGACGCTCCCGATCGGTGGTGTCGCGAAAGCCACTTTCGCGACACCGCCCGGCCCCGACGCGCGTGAAGGTCCCCTTTCCTCAGCCGAGGAAAGGGGACCTTCACGGACCACAAGAGAGGCTAGACCGGCTTCACCGGGCCGCGCCCCACCGACTTCCCGACACCCGCGGGCCGCTCCGCCACCCCGGGCTGAACGAAACCGTTGATGTGCAAGGAGATGGCGCGGATCGACCCGGTGTCGCCACCGGCGACGTCCACCGCGGTGAACTTCCAGGTGCCGTCGGCGGAACCGGCGGCCAGGCCGCCGAACGCCTGCGCCGGCTTGTAGGTGCCGGTGAACGGCGCGTTCACCGCGCTCACCGAACTGAACGCGGTGGCCGCGTTGTCGGCGAAGACGACCTGGCAAAGGTTGTTGCCCGAGCCGCCGCTGCGCTGGAACACGGTCGCCTTCGCACCCGAGGGCGACGTCAGCGTGCCGACCAGGTCACCGACGTACGAGTGGTTGATGCCCACCGTCGTCGAGGTCTGGTCCGCGTTGCAGGTCGCCCCGTCCACCGAGAACGTCAGCTTCGACGCGCGCCCGACGCCGCTCACCGTGATCGGCACGGTCACCCCGGTCGGGTCGCTGTCCGGGATCGCCACGGCGTCACCGGCGTAGGCGAAGTCCCGCGACACCGGCGACGGGGTGCCGACCGGCAGCGAGAACGTGGACGTCGTCGGCGAGTACGAACCCGCGAAGGTCACGCGTGCGGTCAGCACCACCGGCACCCCGAGTTCCTGCGTGGCGGGAACGGTGATGGTGAAGTCGTTCACGCCGGTCTGCCCGGGGCTGATCGTGCCGTACGACTTCGACCGCGGCGCCACCGTGACACCGGGGGTCGGGCTGGAGAGCACGACGCTGGTGGACGTCGCGGTGCCGTCACCGCGGTTGGTCACCGGCAGGGTCACCTTGGCGGTGTCGCCCGGGTCGAGCGCGGAGCCGCCGTCGGCCGGGGTGACCGTCGGCTGGCCCGCCGACGCGAGCGGCTGCGGGCTGGCGCCGGTGTAGGCGAGCACCTTGTCGGCGAGGATGACGCCCGCGCCGCTGGAGTTGTCGCGGCCCGGGGCGAGGATGTCGACGGCGGTGTTGATCAGTGCCTCGCGCACCTCGGCCGGGGGCAGCCCCGGGTTGCCCGAGAGCACCAGGCCCGCGATCGCGGCGGCGTGCGGCGCGGCGGCCGACGTGCCGTAGAACGTGGTGAAGCCGGTGACACTGGTCGAGACGCCGTCGGCCGCGGTGATATCCGGCTTGGCGCGGACCTCACCACCGGTCGCGGACACGTTGCCCGGGGTGATCGGCGTTCCGTCGGCCTGGTAGAACATCCGCCGCGGACCGTCCGAAGTGAACCGTTCGACCTTCGTGGCCGCGCCGAAGGCACCGGGGAACGGGCCGGCCGGGTTGGCCGGGTCGCCCGGTTCGAGGGCACGGGGGAACGCCTTGGCCGCCGGTGCCGCCGCGACACTGAACGCGTCCCGCGCGGCCGAGTGGCCGACGGTCACGCCGGGGCTGGTGTAGGCCTTGAGACCGTCGGCCGAGTCGGAGAACCGGCCGCGCAGCGCGGACAGCGAAAGGTAGCGGCCTTCCCCGGAGAACTTGACGATGGCCAGTCGGAGTCCGGCGACGCCCGTGGTGTCCACCCGTTCGTAGGCGTCCTGAGTGCCGCTCTGGACGTCCTGGCTGAAGTCGACGACGTTGCCCGCCGCGTTCAGCAGGTACAGGTCGTAGTCGTTGTTCGAACGGCCCAGCGGGTCGGACCAGAACAGCGTGACCGGCACCCGGCCCGACGCGCTCGAGAGCGGCTGGAAGATCTGGTTGCCCGCGGCCCCGGCGAAGTTGTGCGCGGTACCGGCGTATTTGCCGACGCTCTTGCCGGAGTCGACGAAGTCGCCTTCCCAGTGGCCCGAGGTGCCGTCGGTGACGTTGCCTTCGTTGCCGGCCGAGGAGAAGTACAGCGCGCCGTCGGAGGTCACGTCGTTCACGGCCTGGGCGATGATCCAGTCCTGGAACGGCGATTCCTTGAAGTACAGGACGTCGTCGACGATGACGTCGCACCCCGCGTCGAACCGCAGTTTGCGGATGTTGTCGGCGAAACTGGCGTCGGAGTTGAACGCGCTGGCGAAACCAAGCGCCGCGTTCGGCGCGAGATCGTGGATGATCTCGAGCATCGCGGTGCCCTCGTCGCCGTCGCCTTCCTGGCCGGGGATCACGTCGACGCCCGCCGGGAGTTCGCCACGCGCCTGCGAGGTCGCGAGCGAGTCGATACCGTCGGACAGCGCGCAGATCTTGGTACCCACACCGGTGACACCGAACTGCTGGCGCGCGGTGTCGGCGTTGTGCGCGCGGTCGCCTTCGCTGGTGACCGGTCCGGCGGCGATCCCGGCCTGCCCCTTGGCGTCGACGGCCTTCTTCAGCTCGTCCGCGATCCGGGCGGCCTTCTCTTCCTTGCTCTCCCGCTTGCCCGCGGTGGCGGGCTCGGCGAGCTGGCGGGCGGTGAACGCCTCGTTGGCGGTCTCGACCTTCTTGACGTCGGCGCGGGCCGCGATCGCCGGGACCGCGTTCAGCGGAACCTCGGCGCGCACGCTGCCGTACCGTTCGGACACCGCGCGAATCCCCGCACCGGATTCCCGCAGTCCCTTGAGGAGTTCTTCCGAGACCTGGCCCCGGATGTCCACGAGTACGGTGCCGGCCGCGGAGACATTCGCCCCAGACCCCAGTGCGGGAACCGCTGAGGCCGGCATCCGCTGAGCGCGGAGCTTCTGTTCGACGAGCAGTCGGCTGTCCACTTTGGACTCGCCGGCGTTCTGGCTCTTCTTGATCGACTGCAGCGCCTCGATCTGCCGGACGGTGTTCGCCGAGAACGCCTCCGGGGATCCGCCGCTTTCGGCCGCCGCGACGGGCGGGCTCACCAGACCGAGCGCGGTGACGAGGGCCGCGGTGCCCGCGGTCAGGATCGTTCTTCTTCTCCTACTAGAACGGGTTGGACGCACGTGCGCCTCCGATTCCTAGGCGCGTGCCCCGACTCACGCTGACCGACGCCGGCGATCACCGGCTGGATCAAGCTAAGTACCGGGCGTGCACCGGCGGCAGGCGCCGTTCGAGTGACGTCTGATGGAGAATTTCCGGATTCGGCGGCAGGTCGTGGGCCGTTCAGCGTAATCGCGTCGTCACAGGACGAACGAGTCCGACCAGGGCTGGGAAGCACGGCCCGACAAGCCGTCCAAAAGGGTCACCGCCTGCTTGTCCGTCAGCGACGCCACGAAGTCGACGACCGCCCGCCCGCGTGCCAGTCCGCGTACGGCGTCGGCACCGGTGACCGGTTCCCCGGTCGCTCCGATGAGCAGTTCAGGCGAGGTCCGTGCGAGCGCGGAGAACTCGGACTGTGCCAATTCCACCAAGTCGTGCAGCCGCCGCGGGAGCCGGTAGAACTCGTCGCGGTCGAGCAGCCACGCGTCGAGCGCGTCGACCAGCGTGGTCACCAGGCTGGCCTGTCCACGTTGGTGCAGCGCGAGTTCCGGGCGCAGCAGCACGAACCGCCGGTGCACGAATTTCAGCACCTGAACCTCGTGCCACTGGGCGGGGCGCAGCGTGAGATGCCCTGTCCGGGTCGAAGGCGACGCCACCACCTGGACCCCATCGACGAGCCGCGCGGTCCACTTCGAGGAGAAGGCGGCGGTGGCCTGTTCCGCCTCGATGGAACCGTCGAAGCCGGTGGCGAGCAGACCGTCGACGAGTTCGGCGCGGACACGGGCGACGGCGCTGGTGAAGGCGTCGTCGTCGACGATCCAGCCGTCCTTGGCGTGCATCCGGCGGCGCAGCCGTTCCAGCGAACGGCCGGGCAGCCGCCGTTCCGCGGTCAGGGTCGCGTCGTCCAGCCCGGCCAGTTCCAGCGCGTGGTCGACCCAGCCGGAGAACTCGGCGGCGACCGGCGCGTGCTGCAGGACACCGATCCGGTGGAAGTCCTGGAGGTCGTGGATGGCGTAGGCGATGTCGTCGGCGGTGTCCATCACGGACGCTTCGACGGTCTGCTGCCAGGGTTCGATCCGGCCGTCGAACGGGGCCCGCGCCTGGGCGAAGTCGTCGAGTTCGGTGCTGTAGGCGGAGAACTTGCTCGCACCGGTGCCGGGGGCGTCGGCGGGCTCGGCCGCGCCGCGCGGCTGGACGGGCATCGACGTCGGGTGCGGGTCGGGTACGTGCAACCGCGCCCACGGGTACTTCAGCACGGCGGCGCGCACCGCCGTGGTGAGGTCGAGCCCGGAGGCGGACGGGCCGCGCACGTCGGTGGTGGTGATGATCCGGAACGACTGCGCGTTGCCTTCGAAACCGTCGGCGAGGCCGAAGCGGTGGCGGGCGATCCGGTCCAGGGTCTGCTCGCCGAGGTGCCCGAACGGCGGATGTCCCAGATCGTGCGCGAGCGAGGCGGCCTCGGCGACGTCCGGATCGCAGCCGCCCAGTTTCGCGGCGAGTTCGGCCGAATCGCTGCTCGCGTTGATCCGCTCGGCGATGGCGCGTGCGACCTGCGCGACCTTGAGGCTGTGCGTGAGCCGGTTGTGCAGCAGCCCGGCGCCCCCGGCGCTGACGACCTGGGTCACACCGCCGAGCCGGGCGAAGAACGGCGAAGCGGCGATCCGGTCCCGGTCGATCCGGAACGGGCTCGTGGCGAGGTCGCTGAACCCGGCGTTCGCGCTCTCCGGATCGCGCCGCCACGCCCTCGGGTCCGTCTGTTCCATGCGTCACACGGTATCCGTCGGGGCTTTGAGAGACACTGCCCAGGTGGCGGACGTGGTGATCGCGGGCGGCGGCCCGGCCGGGCGGGCGCTCGCGCGTGCCTGCGCACGGCGCGGTCTGGAAACGACCCTGATCGACCCGGCGCCGGGCCGCCGCTGGCGGGCGACCTACGGGTTGTTCGCCGACGAGCTGCCCGGGCTGCCCGGAGGTGCCGTCGCGTGCGCGCCTTCGACGACGCTCGCCTTCGGGACCAGGCCACACGTCCTGGATCGGCGCTATCTGGTGATGGACAACGCCGGCTTGCGCACGTGGCTCGACGGTGGTTACGACGTCGTCGCCGGGAAAGTGTCCGGTGTGGACCACGGCGGTCAAGGTTCGTCCGTGCGCCTCGAGGACGGACGAATCCTCGCGACCGGCCTGTACGTCGACGCGTCCGGTGTCCGGCCGCGAGGCGACCGGTACGAACAGACGGCGTTCGGTGCCGTCCTCCCGGCCGAGGACGCGCTGCGGCTGGTGGACGACCCGGACACCGCCGTGTTCATGGACTGGCGGGAGGCCGAGTCCGGATTCCTGTATGTACTGCCGCTCGGCGACGGCACCGTCCTGGTCGAGGAGACGTCGCTGGCCCGCCGGCCCGGCCTGCCGCTCGACGTCCTCGCGGCGCGGTTGCGAGCCCGGCTGAAGGCTGTCGGGCTGACGTCGCGCGGGCGCGAAGAACGCGTGCGGATCGTGCTCGACGCGCCGGTGCCGCGACGTGGCCGGACGGTGCCGTTCGGGACCGCCGCCGCCCTGGTGCATCCGGCGACCGGGTACAGCGTCACGACGTCGATCCGGCTCGCGGAAACGGTGGCCGACGCCGCGGCCGCGGCTTGGGATCGAGGGCCGGCCGCGGCGGCGTCGGCGGCGCATCGGGCGCTGTGGCCGTCCTCGGCACGCACCGTGCACGGATTGCGGCGGCACGGGCTGCGGGCACTGTGCGGAATGCCGCCCGAACTGATCCCGGTGTTCTTCGATCTGTTCTTCACCTTGCCCACCTCACTCCAGCGGGCATTCACGAGCGGTCGCGAAGATGTTTCGGGTAACGCCGAAGCGATGTCGACGCTTTTCCGAATGTCGCCATGGACAGTAAGAAAACACCTGATCGGGTGGCGTGCGTTACGCCGTTCTAGGTAACCCAGGTGCCTGCACGATGAACATCAGTTGACACGTATTTCGTTTACCGCCGCCAGCGGAGAACATGCGCTTGTGACGTTGCAGATCGCTGTCCGCTTCGCTTACCAGCCGTTGTACAGCCTGCACACCGGTGGCGTCGTCGCGTTCGAAGCACTGGCCCGGCCAGGCCGCGGCACCGCCCACGAACTGCTCGCCGACGCCCGGCGCAGCGGCAGGCTGGCCGAGGTCGACGTCGGCCTGGCCGCCGAGGCCGTCCGGCAGCTGCGTGAACCGCAGGCCGCGCTCCCCCTGCACCTGAACCTGTCCGCACGGACGGTGGCGGCACCGCCCGCGCATTTCGACCCGCTGACCGAGGCGCTCAGCCTGGTGGGCCGCCGGACCAGGGACGTCGTGCTGGAGATCGGGCCACCGTTCACCCAGATCCCCGCCGACCTGCTGCTCACCGGGATGCGACGGCTCACCGACCTCGGGTTCCGGCTCGCGCTCGACGGCCTCGGCCGCGGCGACCTCCCGCTCACGCTGCTCGCTTCGGCGCCCGTCGACCTGGTGAAACTGGACCGCAGCGTGCTGCGTGGCCTGCCGCACGACCCGGCCGCCGTCGCGGTGGTCGAGGCGGTGCTGCACTTCGCGTCACGCACCGACAACCGCCTGGTCGCCACTGGCCTCGAAACCACGGAGCAGCTGGAATCCGCGCGGCGGCTCGGCGTGCGGATCGCGCAGGGCAACCTGCTCGCCCCGCCGGACGGCGACCACGCGCCGCTGCCCGCGCCGGACGCGCCTGGGCCGTTCATCCCCGGTACCGCCCGCGCCCGCCGCGTCGGCGACTTCCTCCGGCCCGCGACCACGCTGCCGGAAGACGCCACCTGCGACGACGTGCGCGAGGTGCTGGCCGCCGCCGACGGGCCGAGCGGCATCGTCGGCATCGACGACCGGCACCGTCCACAGTGGTCGATCGACCGGACGCGGTTCCTGGTCGCGGTCACCGGGTTGTACGGCCACGCCCTGCACGCCAAACGGCCGGCTTCGCGGCTCGCCGACCGGCCGCACACGATCCACGCCGACGCGAGCGCGCTCGAATTCCTCGAACTGGTCACCGACGCGGACTGGGGCCGGACCGGCGACGACGTCGTGGTGGTCGACGACCGCGGCCGGTGTGTCGGCGTGGTGCTGGTGAACGAGGTCGTCCGCGGGGTCGCGGAGGCGAAGGTCGAAGAGGCGGTCTCGCTGAGCCCGCTGACCCGCCTGCCCGGCAGCGACGCGGTCGCCAGGGACGTCGACCGCCGGATCAACGCGCGGGAGCCGTTCGTCGCGGCCTGGCTGGACGTCGACTCGTTCAAGACGGTCAACGACACCGCCGGGTTCGCCGCGGGCGACGACCTGATCCGCGCGCTCGGCCGGACCCTCACCGACCTGGAGGCCCGGCTGCGCCGGATGCGCGTCAGCCACGTCGGCGGGGACGACTTCCTGATCGCCTGCGACGTCGACGAGATCGGCACGGTCGCCGCCGCGCTGCTGGACACGGCTTGGTCGGCCGACGGGCTGCCGGTGACGGTTTCGCTGGCGACCCTGGTGTGCGGGCACGGCGCGATCCGGTCCTACAAGGACGCTTCCCGGCTCCTGGCGCCCCTGAAGAAGCGGGCCAAAGAGGTCCCCGGGTCGAGCTGGGTGCTCGGGCGGCCGGGCTCGGACCGGGTCGAGGTCCTGCGCGGGATCACGACGCGCGGCCTGCCCTCACAACGCGCCGCCGCCGGCTTTTGACCCCCTCCCGCAATTCGTCATCTACTTGCGCTCTTTACGCGCGCAAGTAGATGACGAATTGCGGGGGATCAGAGGGCGTAGGCGGCGCGGTAGGCCGAGAAGCGTTCGTCGACCTCACCGGCGGTGAGCCCGAAGTCCGCGAGGTCGTACCGGTGCACGGGTTTCCTTTCCCCGGAACGGCTTTCGGCGTGCACGACGGTCATCGCGTCCCGGGCGGCGTCGCTCAGCGGCAGCCCGAAATGCCGGTAGACGCCCTCGACCGTACCGATCGGGTCGGCGACGAAATCCTCATACCGGACATCGCAGAACCGCGCCGGATCGTGCCGTTTCCTTGCCTCCAGCGATTTTTCCGCACCGCGCGCCCAGAGATCCAGCTGGCTGCGGCCGATCACGTCGCCGCGGAAGACTTCGGACCAGCCCGCCGAGGCCTGCTCATTCAGGCTGCACACCGACGCGACGATCGTGCTCGGCGCGCGATGGGTCTGGACGATCAGCGCGTCCGGATACACCTCCAGCAACGCGTCGAGCGCGAAGAGATGGCTCGGGTTCTTGAGCACCCACCGCCGTCCGGCGTCGGGCAGGCCGATGAGCTGCAGGTTGCGCCTATGCCTGCGATAGGCGTCGGTCCAGCTCTGCCCGTCCAGCCAGCGCGAGTACGAGGGCACATGCGCGAGACATTCGTAGGACACCGATTTCAGCGACTGCCGCAGGAGCTGCCAGCATTCCTCCACCTGATCGGCGGACATGTGGTGCAGGCCCATGAATTCGGGGTGTTCGACGTGGTGTTTCTCGTAACCCGCCTGGATCCCTTGGAAGACCGGGTTCTCCGCCCAGGTCTCGCGCGGCGGACGTGCTTGCGGCACTTCGGTCAGCCAGACTTCCAGCCCCTGGTGCGCCGGATCTTCGGTGAGCAGCCGGTGCAGCGCCGTGGTCCCCGTGCGCGGCAGGCCGGTGACGAAGATCGGCCGCTCGATGGGAACTTCGGCGTATTCCGGATTCTGCTTCCACGAGGCCTCGCTCAACGACCTCGCCACCAGTGCGCCGCGCAGGAACGCGCGATGGATCTTGTTGCCGTACGGGGTCAGCCCGGCCTCGCCGGCATACGAATCCAGCAGCACGCGGAGACCTTCGAGGTGGTCTTCGCCGCCGAAGTCGTCCAGCCCGGTGAGTTTCGCCGCCGACGCGTGCAGATCCTCCACGGTGCCGACGTTTTCCCGCCCTGGCAGCATGTTCTCCCTTTCAGTGATGGTATTCGCCGGCGTTGACGTCGAGGCACTGACCGGTGACACATCGGGCGAGCGACGAGGCCAGGAACACGACGGTGTCGGCGATCTCGTCCGGTTCGGGCAGACGGCGCAGGTCGATCGTCTCCGCCGTCTCGGCGTACACCTGCTCCGGCGGCACCCCGCGTTCCTTGGCCAGATAAGCGAAATACCACTTCAGCGAGTCCGCCCAGATATAGCCCGGCGCCACGGAATTGACCCGGATCCCCCGCGGCCCGAGTTCCGAGGCGAGACTCTGCGCGAGCGCGAGCAGGCTCGCCTTCGCCATCTTGTACGCGCCGAACGTCCGCCGGGAATGCCGCAACACGGCCGAATTGATCATCACCACAGAACCGCCGCGCTCGGCGAGCGAGGACGTGAACAAGCGCGTGAGCCGGAGCGCGGCGAGCACGTTGGTCTCGAAACCCGCTCGCACGTCGGCGAGGTCGACCTCGGCGAGATCCATGATCGGCGGGATGGCGAAGGCGTTGTTCACCAAGGCGTCCACCCGTCCGAACGCCTTCATCGCGGCCTCGGCGAGATTCGCCGCCGAAGCGTCGTCGGTGATGTCGGTGCGCACGGCGACCGCGCGACGGCCGAGCGCGTCGACCTCCTTGGCGACCTCCGCGAGCCGGGATTCGGTGCGGGCCGCGAGGACGACGTCGGCGCCCGCCGCGGCACAGCGCACGGCGATCGACCGGCCGAGCCCGGGACCGACCCCGGAGACCACGATCACCTTGTTGCGCAAGAGATCCGTCATCCCAGCATCCTCGCCGCGACGGCCTTCTGACGGGCCGAGATCCGGTCCGCCCACTCCTGCGGGGTCACCCGCGCCTCGTCGTGGAACGGCAACCGGTCGGCGAGTTCGCCGAACTTCACCACCTCGACCTCGGGACCGTCGGCCTTCTCCAGCGCACGGGACAGGCGCTGCCACCGGATTTGGACGTACCCGCGGTCGTGCCCGGTGCGTTCGAGCCAGTTCGCCAGTCCGGGATCGCGTTCGCTGATCACGAAGCGGATCTTGCCGTCCGGGTCGACCCGCGCCTGGTCGGCGGTGAGGCTCGTCTGGTGGTTGATGTAGTCCAGCGAGAGATACCAGACGCTGCCGAGCTGGATGCCCTGGTACGGCGCGTCCGATCGCGGCACCGTCACGATCATGACCTCTTCGTCGCCGAGTTCGTAGTGCCCGGCCGACGAGTACTGCGTGGTCAGGCCGCCCGGCGTGGGTCGCGGTTCGGTCATCGTGTTCACCGGCAGGTTCAGGTAGAACCATTTCGGGAAGGCGAGGAAAGTGCGGAGCCTGCTCAGCAGGATCTTGCCGGTCACGCCGTAGCGTTTGGCCAGCCCGTCACGGGTGAGCGGCGCGGGCGCGCCACCCGCGGTGTCGGCGCACTGGATCTGGATCGTGCCGCGGCGTTCGGTGGCCCAGTCGCTGTAGACCTCGCGCACCACGAGCATCGACGAACCCGGGCCGAGCACGAAGTAGTTGGGGCCGGGGCCGGGTTTCGCCGGCCCGAAGCGGAGTTCGAACGTGCCGTCCTCGGCTATCTCGATCTCGCGGTCGTCGAAGGCGGCGAGGCTGTCCGGCACCTCGACGGGCGAGTAGTCGCCGTTGAGGACCTGGAAACTGACGTCGGCCGTGCTCCCCCGCGTCCCGGTGACGACGTATTCGCGGTCCTCGCGGATGTTCGCGTTGAAGTACAACGTGTCCGGGTTGTCGAGGCCCATCTTCGTGTACGGGCCGGTGGACTGGGTGAAGAACGGATAGTCCCGTTCGTAGGCCCACGCCATCTGCAAGGAGGCGCGGATGCTGCCGGCGAGGTAGTCGTACCCCTCGACCAGATCCTGTTCGGTCCGGATGTGCGGCGCTTCCGCGATGACCTTCTCGGCTTCGACGATCGCGTCCGCGAACGGTTGAGTGAGCACCGGCGACTCCCCATACTGGTACAAATACGTACCGGCTTGGTACGTTCCTCGTACAATCAGACTAGAACGCGTTCTAAGGATGGGTCAATGACCCGACGCTCACCGCCCACCGAGCGAGTCGTGCGGCTGCTCGACTTCTTCACCGCGCACCCAGGCCGTCGCATCGGCCTTTCGGAGCTCGCGCGCGAGCTGGACCTGGCGAAACCCACCTGCCTCGGCATCGTGACCGAGCTGACGGCGGGCGGCTATCTGGTCCGGGACCCGCAGCCGGTCACGTACCGGCTCGGCCCGGCGATGGTCGCCGCCGGCCGCGTCGCGAGCGAAGGATTCGGCGCGAGCGAGGTCGCGCGCCGGCACCTGGAGGAGCTGAGCAGGCGATACGGCGCCACGTGCACGGCGTCGGCCGTGGCCGGGGACCGGATCGTGATGGTGCAGAGCGCCGGCCCCGGCCGGATCAAACTGGGCGAGACCTATCCGTTCGCGCCGCCGGTCGGCCTGATGTACGTGCTATGGGACTCCGACGCGGCGTTCGACGCCTGGCTCGCCAAACCCCCGACGGTGCCGGTGCGGCTGGACGAAGCACACCTGCGTCGCGTCGTCGCCGAATGCCGGGAGCACGGTTACCTGGTGGAGAGCCTGACTTCCGCGGGGCGGCGGCTTTACGCGCTGATGGCGGGCGTCGGCGCGGAGGAACTCCCGCCGGAAGTGCGCGGACTGGTGGGGGAACTCGTCTCGAGCCTCGGCGAGCGCGTCTACCTCGGGGCCGATCTGGAGCCTCGTCGCAAACACGCGGTGAGCCTGCTCGCCGCGCCGACGTTCGACGCTTCGGGACGGCAGGAGCTCGTGCTCACCCTTTCGGTCGGCGAACCGATCACCGGCGCCGAGATCGCACGGCGGGGCGCGGCGCTGGTCGCCACCGCCGACGCCGTCACCGCCGAATCCGGCGGCCGCCACCCCCGCAATTAGCCCCCTGGATGCGATAGTTGCACGCGCAAGTACCGCATCCAGATGACGAATCGCGGGTCAGGGAGACCAGCGGTTCGCGGTGAGCTTCAGGCTCGGCACGTCGTCCATCGACATCATCGTCTCGTACAGCCGGTCGTACTGGGTCGAGGCGGTCAGCCACACGCCGTCCACTCGCCGATAGGTGTCCTCGTAGTACGCCGCACCCTCGATCACCACCCGGTGTTCGGGCACGATCACCTTGTCCCGCATCAGCCACGTGCCCGTCGCGGTGTCGCCGTCGACGTCGATCTCCGGCTGCCCGGCGAAGTGCACCGTCGTGATGCCGGGGCCGACCGCGTTCCTGAAGAACTCGACGATGGCTTCGCGGCTCTCGAAGGTCAACGGTTTGCCGTACGACGGCGTGCCGTAGCGCGCGTGCGCGTCGGCGGTCAGGGTCTCGGCCATCTCGTCCCACAGCTTGAGGTCGAGGCAGCGGAGGTAGCGGGCTTTGAGGCGACGGATCTCTTCGAGCGCGACCAGGTCCATGCCGACAGCGTCCCCCAGCCCTTGACCAAGCACAAGAACTTGTTCTACTTTCCTGATCTCGAACCACGGAGGTCACGATGGCGTCCCCGGCATACGAGCTCACCCATCTCGAAGCACTGGAAGCCGAAGCCGTGCACATCTTCCGCGAGGTCGCTGCGACCTTCGAACGACCGGCGCTGCTCTTCTCCGGCGGCAAGGACTCGATGGTGATGCTCCACGTGGCGGCCAAGGCGTTCTGGCCGTCGCCGCCGCCGTTCCCGGTGATGCACGTCGACACCGGGCACAACTTCGACGAGGTCATCGAGTTCCGCGACCGCACCGTCGACGCGTACGGGCTCAGGCTCGTCGTCTCCAGCGTCCAGGACGACATCGACGCGGGCCGGGTCGTCGAAGACCCGAAGGCCGGCCGCAACCGTCTTCAGACCGCCGCCCTGCTCCGCGGGATCCGCGAGCATTCCTTCGACGCCGTGTTCGGCGGAGCGCGGCGCGACGAGGAGAAGGCCCGCGCGAAGGAACGCGTGTTCAGCTTCCGCGACGAGTTCGGCCAGTGGGACCCGCGCAACCAGCGGCCGGAACTCTGGGACCTCTACAACGGCAGGCACCGCAAGGGCGAGCACATCCGGGTCTTCCCGCTGTCGAACTGGACCGAACTCGACATCTGGCAGTACATCGAAGCCGAGAACGTCGACCTGCCGTCGATCTACTACGCGCACCGGCGCCAGGTCGTCCAGCGAGACGGCATGCTGCTCGCGCACACCCGGTTCCTCACCCTGTACGAAGGCGAAAGCCCTTACGAGGCAACGGTTCGCTTCCGGACCGTCGGCGACGCGACCTGCACCGGCTGCGTCGAGTCGACGGCGACGTCGCCGGGTGAGGTGGTCGCCGAAGTGGCGGTCAGCAGGCTCACCGAACGCGGAGCGACCCGTGCCGACGACCGGATCTCCGAGGCGGGCATGGAAGACCGGAAGAAGGAAGGCTACTTCTGATGAGCGCTTCGCTGGTCCGCCTCGCGACCGCGGGCAGTGTCGACGACGGGAAGTCGACCCTGATCGGCCGTCTGCTGTTCGATTCGAAGACGGTGTTCACCGACCAGCTCGAAGCCATCGAACGCGTCAGCCGCGACCGCGGTGAGGCGTACCCGAATCTCGCACTGCTGACCGACGGTCTCCGCGCGGAACGCGAACAAGGCATCACCATCGACGTCGCCCACCGCTACTTCGCCACGCCCCGGCGGAAGTTCATCATCGCCGACACGCCGGGGCACGTGCAGTACACCCGGAACATGGTCACGGGCGCGTCCACCGCGGATCTCGCGCTGATCCTGATCGACGCCCGCAAAGGCGTGCTCGAACAGTCGCGGCGGCACGCGTTCCTGGCCAGCCTGCTGGGCATCCCGCATCTGGTGCTGTGCGTCAACAAGATGGACCTGGTCGGCTGGTCCCAGGAACGCTTCGAGGAGATCCGCGAGGAGTTCCGCCGCTTCGCCATGAAACTCCAGGTACACGATCTCACCTTCGTGCCGATGTCGGCGCTGCACGGCGACAACGTAGTACACCGGGGCGCCAGTATGCCTTGGTACGAAGGGACTTCCCTGCTGCATCACCTCGAACAGGTGCATGTCGCCTCGGATCGCAACCTCATCGACGCGCGATTCCCTGTGCAGTACGTGATCCGGGAGCACAGCCGCGACTTCCGCGGCTACGCGGGCACCGTCGCGGGCGGGGTGTTCAAACCCGGCGACGAGGTCGCCGTGCTGCTGTCCGGCTTCACCACGACGGTGCGCGCGATCTGGGGCCCGGGCGGCACCACGGTCACCGAAGCCTTCGCCTCGCAGGCCGTCACGATCGAGCTCGCCGACGACCTCGACCTCGGTCGCGGTGACCTGATCTGCCGCCCCGGCAACCGGCCCCACACCAGCAGGGACGTCGACGCGATGGTGTGCTGGTTCTCCGAACAAGGAGCTTTGAAAACAGGGAACGACTACGTCGTGCGGCACACCACCAGGGAGACCAAGGCCGAGATCCGCGACCTGGACTACCGGCTGGACGTCACCACCCTGCACCGCGACGAGACCGCGGAATCGTTGTCACTCAACGAGATCGGCCGGATCCGGCTGCGCGCACGACAGCCGCTGCTGTTCGATTCCTACCGCCGCAACCGCTCCACCGGCGGCTTCCTCCTCATCGACGAGCATTCCGGGGCGACGGTCGCGGCGGGCATGATCACCGGCCCGAGCGTGACCGCGTCGAACGTCGTCTGGCACACCGCCGCGGTCAGCAGAGCGGAACGGGCGACACGCGGGCTCACCGTCTGGCTCACCGGGCTTTCCGCGTCCGGGAAATCGAGTGTGGCCGTGGAACTGGAGCGGCGGCTGGTCGCGTCCGGCAGGCCCGCGTACCTGCTGGACGGCGACAATCTCCGGCACGGGCTGAACGGGAACCTCGGCTTCAGCCCCGCCGATCGCGCCGAGAACGTCCGCCGTGTCGCCGAGGTCGCGAAGCTGTTCGCCGACGCCGGTGTGGTGTCGGTGGTCTCCCTGATCAGCCCGTACCGGACCGACCGCGAACTCGCCCGCGCCGCACATGAGGCGGCCGGGCTGCCGTTCCTCGAAGTCTTCGTCGACACCCCGCTCGAAGTCTGCGAAGACCGCGACCCCAAGGGGATGTACGCGAAGGCGAGGGCGGGTGAGATCAGCGGGTTCACCGGGGTCGACGCTCCCTACGAGCAGCCGGAGAACCCGGACCTGGTGCTGCGCCCGGAAAACGGCGATCCGGCCGCGATGGCCGCGCTGATCCTCGCCGCCCTGGAGTAAGCCGAAATCATAGTGCCCTGTTGAGGGATAAGGCGTGTTGCGAAAGTGGCTTTCGCAACGTCGGCCGACGGTGAGGGCGGTGACCGCCGTCGGCTTCAGCCCGCCGGCGTGACGAATCCGGTGTCGTAGGCCTTGATCACCGCTTGGGTCCGGTCCCGCGCGCCGAGTTTCGCGAGCACGTTTCCGACATGCGTCTTGACCGTCTGCACGCCGAGGTACAGTTCGCCCGCGATTTCCACATTGGACAGTCCGCCCGCCATCAGCCGCAGCACCTCGCATTCGCGTTCGGTGAGCCCGGCGCCGGCGAGGCCGTCCTGCGGGCCCCGGTTCGCCTGCTGCGCGGCCAGCCGCCGGATCGCGGCCGGGAACAGGAGCGACTCCCCCGCCGCCACCGTCCGGATCGCCGCGACGATCTCCTCGGGCCGCGCCCGCTTCAGCAGGAAGCCGCTCGCGCCGGCGAGCAGGGCATCGTAGACGTAGTCGTCGTTTTCGAAGGTGGTCACCACGATCACCTTCGGCGGCTTGTCCATAGTGGACATCAGATGCGCGGTCGCGCGAATGCCGTCGACCGAGGGCATCCGCACGTCCATCAGCACGACGTCGGGCCGGAACCGCGAGACCAGCCCCGGCACCTCGGCGCCGTCGGACGCTTCGCCCACGACCTCCAGGTCGGGCTCGGAGGCGACGATCGCCCGCAGCCCCGCCCGGATGAGCTGTTCGTCGTCGACCAGCAGCACCCCGATGCTCATCGCCGTTTCCCCCATGGCACCGCCACCTCGACCTTCCAGAATCCGTCCGCCCGGCCCGCGGTGATCGTGCCTCCGAGCACTTCCACCCGTTCCGTCATTCCCCGCAGCCCCCGGCCGCCCCCGTCGCGCGACGGCGACGCGGCGCCGAGCGGGTTGGACACCCGCAGGCGTAGCAGCTCCGTTCCGGCGTCGACGAGCACCGTCACCGGAACCTTACCGGCGTGCCGCAGCGCGTTCGTCAGGCATTCCTGCAAGATCCGGTACGCCTCACGGGAGACGACCGGCGGCACCGAGGACGGTTCTCCCCGCACCTCCGCCGCCACCTCGGCGCCCGCCAGCCGCGTCGCTTCGACCAGCGCGGGCAGCTCCGCCAGCCCTGACTGCGGTGTCCGCGACGACGCCTCGTCACGCAGCAGCCCGAGCACGTGGTCGAGGTCGTCCAGCGCGGCACGGGCGGAGTCCTCGATGGCGGTGAGCGCCTGCTCGGTGAAATCGGGATCCGACCTCAGCGTCCGTCGCGCGGCCCCGGCCTGGATGGTCACGACGCTCAGCGCGTGCCCGACGGAGTCGTGCAGTTCGCGCGCGAGCCGGTTGCGTTCGGCGAGTTGTTCGGTGCGCTTCTCCAGCTGGGCGATCCGTTCCGCGGCCGAGACCCCCAGCAGGCTCTTGGCGAAGCGGGTCAGCACCGCGCCCGCTCCCCACACGACGTAGGCCAGCGCGACCACGCCGAGCAGGCACGCCAGCGGGATCCACGCGCTCGCCCAGCCCTTCGGCACCTCGATCGGATCCTCGGTGGACAGTGCGATCCGGCCGGTGAACGGGGCCGCGACCGTGAACCCGAACGCGACCGGGACGACCAGGCTCACCAGGCTGACGACGCAGCCGGTGCTCACGTGCAGCAGGAACATCGCGGTCGACCGCAGCCGGACGGGCCAGCTCGACGCGGGCCCGAACGTCACGCCGGGTACGGGATCGTCCAGGAGTTCCCGCACGGCCGCGCCCTCCAGCACCCGGACGGCGGGGATGAACGACGACGCGACCATCACCAGGACGACGGTGACCATCGCGATGACGAGACCGCGTTCCACCGTCACGACGAGGGGCAGCACCGACGGCACCACGATGGCGGCGAAGAGGATGTACGGCACGCTCAGTGCGCCGCCGAGGATGAAATACACCCAACGGCGGTAGGTCGCCCGGTCGACGAGCGGGCCGAAAAGTCGCATGCGCTCTTTCTAGCGCGTGCCGGCCGGGCACGGATCCCGCATCAGTACCTCCGCGATCTCCCTCGCGAGGGTGACCCGATGGGCGTCCCCGTCGATCCCGGTGTGCGCGACAGCGCCCTCGACGAGGAGGAAGAGCTGCTCCGCGAGCCTTTCCGGATCGTCCGCGCGCGGGGCGTCCTCCCGGATCAGTTCGGCGAACTTCGCCCGCACGGCCGCCTTGTGCCGCCGGATCACGTCGAGTCCGGGATGCCCCGCGGGCAGCTCGGCGGCCGCGTTGAGGAACGCGCACCCCCGGTCACTCCCGAGCCGGGGGTGGTCGATGTAGGAGTCGAAGACCACGAGAGCCCGGGGACGATCGGCTTCGGCCAGCCGCTCTTCGAGGTACGCCCACCAGACGTCGTGACGACGTCGCAGGTACGCGACGGTGAGCTCCGTCTTCGACCCGAAGCACGCATACAGGGTCTTCTTCGTGACGCCGGCGGCTTCGGCCACGGCCGCGACGCCCACCGCGTTGAGGCCCTCTCGGTAGAAGAGCTCACTCGCGGCGCTCAGGACACGCTCGCCGGCTGGGGTCAGCATGGTGTCGAGTATACCGACCGGTTGACCTGAGCGCGAAATGCGAGAACACTCCTGAAGTATACCGATCGGTATACACAAGAAGGAGAGCTGATGGTTTCTTCGTACAAGCGCGAACTGACCCTCACGGCGGCCGGGTTGTCGCTGATCGCCGTCTCCTACGGCCTCGCGAGGTACGCGTACGGCCTCTTCGCGCCGACCCTCCGGACAGAGTTCGACCTCGACGGCAGCGCCCTCGGCACCATCGCGGCGGGAAGTTACGTCGCGTACTGCCTCGCCGTCGTCGCGTCGACCGCCATCACGACCCGCTGGGGAGCGCGGGCGGGGGCGCTCGCCGCGGGGACGACGGCCACCGCGGGAACCGCCCTGATCGCGTCCGCGCCGAACGCCGGCGTGCTCGCGCTCGGTGTGGTCCTCGCCGGCGCCAGCACAGGCCTGGCCTCCCCTTCGCTCGCCGACGCGGTCTCCCGCGTCGTCCGGGCGACCCGCCGTGACCGCGCCCAATCCGTGGTGAACGCCGGGACCGGACTCGGCGTGCTGATCTCCGGCCCGGTCTCCCTGCTCGCCATCGGTGACTGGCGAATGGCCTGGTGGGCCTTCGCCGCGGCCTCGGCACTGGTGACCTTGTGGATCGCCCGGGTCGTGCCCCCGGTCAAGGAAGACCGCGCGCGCGGGCTGCCGGTGCCGCTGTTCCCGCCCGCCACCGGACGGCTGGTGCCCGCCGCCGCGACGCTCGGCCTGGCCAGCGCGGCGATCTGGACCTTCGGCCGGGACATCGCCGTGAGCGTCGGCGGCCTCGACGAGACCGCTTCGACGGTGGTGTGGATCGTCCTCGGCGCGGTCGGCCTGGCAGGCGCGTTCACCGCCGAACTGACCTCGCGGGCAGGCCTGCGCCGGGCCTGGTCGGCAGGGATGGTCCTGTTCGCCGCCGCCACGGCGCTCTTCGCGCTCGCCACCCGGTCCCTCCCCGCGCTCGTCATCGCGGCCGCGCTCTTCGGGGCCGTCTACATCGGACTGACCGGCGTGCTGATCCTCTGGGGCACCAGGGCTTATCCAGCGGCACCCGCGTTCGGTGTCGGCGTGGCCTTCCTGGCGCTGGCGCTCGGCCAGGCCGCCGGGGCACCGCTCATCGGTCTCCTCGGCGATCTCCTCGACCTCCGCGCCGGCTTCCTCGCGGCGGCGGCGATCGCCGTACTCGGCGTCCTCTTCGCACCCCGGGAGGCGACCACGACGTACAACTTCGGGGTCCGTTCCCTCTCAAGGGTGAGTACCGTCCCGCCGGAGCGGGAATCCCCCGTGGACTGCGCGTGATGTGCTCCTCGGCATGAACCTGCTGCTCGGCCTGCTCACCCTGCCCGTCTACGCGCTGATGCTGTGGCCGCTCGTGGTCGCCGCCCGCCGCGTGCTGGGTGTGCGGATCGGCGTGGTCCGCGCGTTCTGCGCCGCCGGTTTCGGCTGGCTGGTCGCGGGCGGCATCCTCAGCGCGTTCCCCTCGCCGATGTACACGGGCGGGGCCTTCGCCGGGCTGGTCATCCCGGTGGCGGGCGGCGCGTTCCTCGCGACGCTGATCTTCCTGTTCGTCGCGGAGTTCGTCCTTCCGGCGGGGTCGGGGCTCGGGCTGTTCGGCAGGATCCGGTCGATGCGCCGCCGCGCGGCCCGGACGCGGCGCTACTCGCAGATCACCCGGATCGCGATCAAGCACGGTCTCGGCCGGTACCTCACCGGCCGCCGCGAACCCGGCCTCGCCCAGGTCCGGCACGCCAAACTGGCGCGATCGCTACGCCGCGCGCTGGAGGAGGGCGGCGTGACGTTCGTGAAACTCGGCCAGTTGCTCTCGACCAGGTCCGATCTGCTCCCGCCGGTGTTCGTCGACGAGCTCGGCAAACTCCAGGATCAGGTCGCCTTCGCCGACGCGGACGAGGTCGCGACGGTGCTACGGGAGGAACTGGGCGGGAACCCGGACGAGATCTTCGCCGAGTTCGACCCGGAACCGATCGCGGCCGCGTCGATCGCGCAGGTCTACCGGGCGAAGCTGCGCGACGGGCAGGAAGTGGTGGTCAAGGTGCAGCGGCCCGGCGTGCAGGTGCTGGTCGACCGGGACCTCGACATCGTCCGCCGGGTGGCGGCCGCGCTGGACCTGCGCGCCGGCTGGGCGCGTTCGCTCGGCGTCGTCGACCTCGCCGAGGGATTCGCCGACGCGCTGGTCGAAGAGCTCGATTTCCGCACCGAAGCCAGGAACATCGAAGCGGTCGCCGCGGCCTACCCCGGCACCGAGGTCGCCCTGCCGACCGTCCACAAAGAACTGTCCACCGAACGGGTCCTGGTGATGCGGCGCCTCGAGGGCAAACCGCTCGCGGCCGCGCGAGAGCAGGTTCCGGTCGCGGAGCGGGCAAAGCTCGCGCGGTCGATGCTGCGGTGCGTGCTCGGCCAGGTGATGGGCAGCGGTGTCTTCCACGCCGACCCGCATCCCGGCAACGTCCTGCTGCTCACCGACGGCAGGCTCGGCCTGCTCGACTTCGGCTCCGTCGGACGGCTCGACTCGGGCCTGCGCGGCGGGCTGCAGAACCTCATCCTCGCGCTCGATCGCGGCGACCCGGCCGCACTGCGCGACGGTCTGCTGGAGATCGTCGACCAGCCGGACGAGATCGACGAGCGACGCCTGGAGCGGGCGCTGGGGTCCTTGGTGGCCAAGCATTTCAACCACGGACAGGCGCCGGATCTCGACATGTTCACCGACCTGTTCCGGGTGATCGCCGACTTCCGGCTCAGCGTGCCCCCGCCGATCGCCGCGGTGTTCCGCGCGCTGGCCACCCTGGAGGGAACGCTGGCCGCGCTGGCGCCGGGGTTCAACATCGTCGTCGAATCCCGCGCCTACGCCGCCGAGCAAGTAGGTGCCGGATTGCGACCGGAATCGCTGCGGTCCACGGCCACCAACGAACTGATGGCGCTCCTTCCGGTGCTGCGGCGGCTGCCCCGCCGCGTCGACCGGATCGGCAACGCGCTGGAACAGGGCAGGCTGTCCGTCAATGTCCGGCTGTTCTCCGACGAACGCGACCGCGACGTGGTCACCGGACTGGTGCACGAGATCCTGCTGGCGTTCGTCGGTGTGGCCACCGGGCTGATGGCCGTACTGCTGCTGGGCAGCGCGACCGGCCCGGAGGTCCTGGACGGGGTCACGCTGCACCAGATGTTCGGCTACAACCTGCTGGTGGTCAGTGCGCTGGTGGGATTGCGGCTGCTCTTCGTCGTTTTCCGGCGGACCGGGCAACGCTCACGATCGTCCCGATGACACCGATCGCAACGAGGCTGATCCCGGCGAGCATGAAGTGGCGCGCGGCGAGAAATCCGGTGTCGGACACCGGTTCCCCTGGCAGGCCGGCGTCGACGAAAGCCGTTGTCTGCGGAAAGGGTTCCGCGTTGATGCTCCTGCCGATGCCGACGATGACCCCGTGCACCTTGTCCAGCGGAACGGCGCCATCACCCGGTTTCCCCGCATAAAGCTGCGAGTCGCGGGAATTGTTCCGCTGATCGCCCGCGAGGAACACGGTGCCCGGTGGGACTTTGACGTCGAAGCGCCTCCCGCTGGTGCCCCCGTAATCGACGTAGGTCTCCTTGACGGCTTTCCCGTTGACAGTGATCAGGCCGTCCTTCGTGCAGCAGACGACCTGATCATCACCGACGGCGATCACCCGCTGGATGGCAAGGCCCTCGCTGGGACTCGCGTCCGGATACGCGCTGAGATCCATGAGAACCACAGCGCCACGCGGAATGTCGCCGACCTCGGACCACCGGTAGGTCACGATGGTGCCGGGTTCGAGCGTGGGACTCATCGCCGGGCTGGCAGCGGTCTTCATCGCGTAGTCCGACAAGCTCCAGAAGCCATAGCCGCCGGCGCCCACGCCGACGACCGCCACCAGGATCATCACCCACAGGAGCGGGGAGAATCTTCGCTTCGGCCCGGCCTTTTCGGGAGGCGGGACGGGGAAGCCCATTTCGGTCACAGCGCAGATTAGCGTCTCAACCTCGGGGCGCGTACATGATTACTCCGACCCCCGCCAGGCAGATCAGCGCGCCGATGACGTCGTAGCGATCCGGCCGGTAGCCGTCGGCGACCATGCCCCACGCCAGCGATCCCGCGACGAACACTCCCCCGTACGCGGCGAGGATGCGGCCGAAGTTCGCGTCGGGTTGCAAGGTCGCCACGAAACCGTAGAGGCCGAGCGCGACGACGCCCGCGCCGATCCAGAGGTAGCCGCGATGTTCCCGCACCCCTTGCCAGATCAGCCAGGCGCCGCCGATCTCCAGCAGGGCGGCGAGCGCGAACAGCGCTATGGAGCGGAAGACCATGCCGTCACCCAACCAGACGCACACGCCGTCACCCGCGCCGTATAGGCCGTTATACGAAAGGGGTGACCGTGTGGATTTTGTGGCATTGGATGTCACTCCAGCCACCCAGGCCCGAAGCGCGTGAAGGCCTCCTTCCCTCGGCTGAGCCGAGGGAAGGAGGCCTTCACGCGCAAGCGAGAATCAGACGGTGAAGCCGAGCGCCCGCAGCTGTTCGCGGCCGTCGTCGGTGATCTTCTCCGGGCCCCACGGCGGCATCCAGACCCAGTTGATCCGGAAGTCCTTGACCAGGCCCGTTCCCCCGCCGACGAGGGCGGCTCCGGTCTGGTCCTCGATGACGTCGGTCAGCGGGCAGGCCGCCGAGGTCAGGGTCATGTCGATGGTGGCGGTGTTGTCCGCCTCGACCCGGATGTCGTAGACCAGCCCGAGGTCGACGACGTTGATGCCGAGTTCGGGGTCAACGACGTCACGCATCGCCTCTTCGACGTCCTCGACCTTCGCCACATCGGCGGCGTCCGGGGCGGCGGTGGTCTCGGCGTCGAGGTCGGCGGCCGTGCGCCCCTCGCGGGTTTCGGTCTGCTGTTCGGTCATGCCGTCTCAACTCCGTTGGTCGTGCGGGCGACGGCGTCCTTGAACGCCATCCACCCGAGCAGGGCGCATTTCACGCGGGCCGGGTACTTGGCCACGCCGGCGAAGGCGATGCCGTCCTCCAGCACTTCCTCGTCGGGTTCGATCTGCCCTTTGCCCTGCATCAGCTCGACGAAGGCGTCCATGGTGGTGAACGCCTCCTCCACGGTGTGCCCGACGACGAGATCCGTCAAGACCGACGTGGAAGCCTGGCTGATCGAGCAGCCCTGTCCCTCGTAGGAGACGTCGGCGACCTTCCCGTCGTCGACCTTCACCCGCAGCGTCACCTCG
Organism: Amycolatopsis sp. TNS106; assembly: GCF_019330265.1. NCBI lineage: Bacteria > Bacillati > Actinomycetota > Actinomycetes > Pseudonocardiales > Pseudonocardiaceae > Amycolatopsis > Amycolatopsis sp. TNS106. The sequence continues at coordinate 3,420,985 of NZ_CP024972.1, forward strand.
TCGCCGCAGGTCGGGTTGACCTGGAACGACTCGGCGTCGAACGGCTCGCGCAGGCCGCGGCCGTGCGGGTTCTTGTAGTGATCCAGGATGATCTCCTGGTACATGCTCTCCAGGTTCATCACGCCACCCCGAAGAACTTCTGCGCCTCACGTACACCGTTCACCAGCGCGTCCACTTCGGACAGGGTGTTGTAGACGTAGAACGACGCGCGCACGGTCGCGGGCACCGAGCAGGCCCGGTGCAGCGGCCACGCGCAGTGGTGCCCGACGCGGACGGCGACGCCGAGGCTGTCCAGCACCTGACCCGAGTCGTGCGGGTGGACGCCGTCGATGACGAACGACACCAGTCCGCCGCGGTCGGCCATGTCGGTGGGGCCGATGATCCGCACACCCGGGATCTCGCCGAGCCCGGCGAGCGCCGCCTCGGTGAGGAGGTGCTCGTGCGCGGCGACGCGGTCCATGCCGATCGCCGACAGGTAGTCGGCGGCCGCGCCGAGACCGACGGCCTGCGACGTCATCGGGGTGCCCGCTTCGAACCGCTGCGGCGGCGCGGCGAAGGTGGTCTGCTCCATGCGGACCAGCTCGATCATCGAGCCACCGGTCAGGAACGGCGGCATCGCTTCGAGCAGCTCACGGCGGCCGTAAAGGACACCGATGCCGTAGGGGCCGACCATCTTGTGCCCGGCGAAGGCGGCGAAGTCGACGTCGAGGGCGTGCAGGTCCACCGGGAAATGCGGCACCGACTGGCAGGCGTCCAGCACGACCAGCGCGCCGACCTTGCGGGCCTTCTTCACCAGGAACTCGACCGGGTTGATCGTGCCGAGCACGTTGGACTGGTGCGTGAACGCGAGCACCTTGGTCCGCTCGGTGATCAGCTCGTCCACAGTGGACAGATCGAGGCGGCCGTCCGCGGTGACGGAGAACCACTTCAGCGTCGCACCGGTGCGCTGACAGAGCTGCTGCCACGGCACCAGGTTCGCGTGGTGCTCCATCTCGGTGATGACGATCTCGTCGCCGGGACCGATCTTGAACCGCTCGGCGCCGGGACCGGCCGTGGCGGCGTTGCTCATCGCGTAGGCGACGAGGTTGATGCCCTCGGTGGCGTTCTTGGTGAACACCAGCTCGTGCGGGGAGGCGCCGACGAACTCCGCGATCCGCACGCGGGCGGACTCGTAGGCGTCGGTCGCCTCCTCGGCGAGCTGGTGCGCGCCGCGGTGCACCGCGGCGTTCGAGGTCTCCAGGAACCGGCGCTCGGCTTCGAGCACCTGCACCGGTTTCTGGGACGTCGCACCGGAATCCAGATACACCAAGGGTTTCCCGTCCCGCACCGTGCGGGTCAGGATCGGGAAGTCGGCCCTGATGGCCGCTACGTCCAGCGGTACAGCAGAGTTAGCCGTGGTGGTGGTCATCGGGCCAACTCCTCTCGGTGTAGTCGTGAAGTTCAGTGATCAGACGGCGGCGGTCTCGGCGGAGCCGGTGTACTTGACGTACCCGTTCTCCTCCAGCTCGTCCGCGAGCTCACGGCCACCGGACTCGACGATCTTGCCGCCCGCGAAGACGTGCACGAAGTCGGGCGTGATGTGCCGCAGGATCCGCGTGTAGTGCGTGATCAGCATGACGCCGGCGTCGTTGTTGGCCTTGAATTCGTTGACGCCCTCGGACACGACGCGCAGCGCGTCGACGTCGAGGCCGGAGTCGGTCTCGTCGAGGATGGCGATCTTCGGCTTGAGCAGCGCCAGCTGCAGGATCTCGTGGCGCTTCTTCTCGCCGCCGGAGAAGCCCTCGTTCACCGAACGCTCGGCGAACTCGGACGAGATCTCCAGCTTGCCCATCTCGTCCTTGACCTCCTTGACCCAGTGGCGCAGCTTGGGGGCCTCGCCACGGACCGCGGTGGCCGCGGTGCGGAGGAAGTTGGACATGGACACGCCCGGCACCTCGACCGGGTACTGCATGGCGAGGAACAGGCCCGCGCGGGCACGCTCGTCGACGCTCATCTCGAGCACGTCCTCACCGTCGAGCAGGACCTGCCCGGAGGTGACTTCGTACTTGGGGTGGCCGGCGATGGCGTAGGACAGCGTGGACTTGCCCGAACCGTTGGGGCCCATGATCGCGTGGGTCTCGCCCGACTTGATGGTCAGGTTGACGCCCTTGAGGATCTCCTTGGGGCCCTCCTCGGTCGTGACCGAGGCGTGCAGATCCTTGATTTCCAGCGTAGGCATTTCTTTCCTAAAAGTCTCTTGTGGACGGACGCGCGCTCAGGCGCCGACAGCTTCGAGTTCGGCTTCGATCGCGGCCTCGAGACGCTCGCGCACCTCGGGAACGCCGATCTTGACCAGGATCTCGTGGAAGAACCCGCGGACGACCAGGCGGCGCGCGGCGTCTTCGCCGATTCCGCGCGACTGGAGGTAGAACAACTGCTCGTCGTCGAACCTTCCCGTCGCGCTCGCGTGGCCCGCGCCTTCGATCTCGCCGGTCTCGATCTCCAGGTTCGGGATCGAGTCCGCCCGCGCGCCCGGCGTCAGCACCAGGTTGCGGTTGAGCTCGTAGGTGTCGGTGGCCTCGGCGGCCGCCCGGATCAGCACGTCGCCGACCCACACGGTGTGCGCGCCGTCGCCCTGCAGCGCGCCCTTGTACATCACGCGGGACTTGCAGTTCGGCACCGCGTGGTCGACGAAGAGACGGTGCTCCTGGTGCTGTGCTTCGTCCGCGAAGTACAGGCCGAGCATCTCGACGTCGCCGCCCTTGTCGGCGAAGGTCGCCGTCGGCGAGACGCGGACGAGGTCACCGCCCAGGGTGATGACGATGTGCTTGAGCGTGGCGTCGCGGCCGAGCTTGAGGTGCTGCTCGGAGACGTGCACCGCGTCGTCGGCCCAGTCCTGGACGCTGACGACGGTCACGTTCGCCGAATCGCCGATGACGAACTCGACGTTGTCGGCGTAGGTGCCGGAGCCGGCGTGGTCGAGGACGATGACGGCCTCGGAGAACTGCTCGGCGCGCACCTGCACGTGCCCGTACGCGACCTTGCCCTCGCCGGGGCCGGTGATCTTCACCGTCGACGGCTTGGACGTCTTCGTCTCCTTGGGCACCGTGATGACGGTGGCCTCGGTGAACGAGGAGTACGCCTGCGCGGCGATCCGGTCGCTCGGGACACCGGCGGCGCCGAGGCGCTCGTCGTCCCGGCCGACCTGCTCGATCTTCAGTTCGGGCGCGGCGTCGGCGTCCACTGTGGCCGAACCCGAAGCGGCGGCGGACCCGTCGTGCAGGCCGCGCAGCCGCTTCATCGGAGTGAAACGCCAGTTCTCCTCACGACCGCCGGGGACCTCGAAGGCCTCGACGTCGTAGGAGGTGAAGCGCTCCGCGCGAGAGGTCGCCGGAATGACGACCCCTTCGCGCATCGCTTCGGAAACGTTGTTCTCGGTAACCGACATGACTAGCCGACGGACCCTTCCATCTGAAGCTCGATCAGGCGGTTCAGCTCGAGCGCGTACTCCATCGGCAGCTCACGCGCGATGGGCTCGACGAACCCGCGCACGATCATCGCCATGGCCTCGGCCTCGTCGAGACCGCGCGACATGAGGTAGAACATCTGGTCTTCGCTGACCTTCGAGACGGTCGCCTCGTGGCCCATGGAGACCTCGTCGTTGCGGATGTCGACGTACGGGTACGTGTCCGAACGCGAGATCGTGTCGACGAGCAGCGCGTCACAGACGACGCTGGACCGCGAGTGGTGCGCCCGCTTCGCGACCTTGACCAGGCCGCGGTACGAGGTGCGGCCACCGCCGCGCGCCACCGACTTCGACACGATGGTCGAGGAGGTGTGCGGCGCCAGGTGCTCCATCTTCGCGCCGGCGTCCTGGTGCTGGCCCTCGCCCGCGAACGCGACCGAGAGGACCTCGCCCTTGGCGTGCTCGCCCATGAGGAACACGGACGGGTACTTCATCGTGACCTTGGAGCCGATGTTGCCGTCGATCCACTCCATGGTCGCGCCCTCTTCGCACTTGGCGCGCTTGGTGACCAGGTTGTAGACGTTGTTCGACCAGTTCTGGATGGTCGTGTAGCGGCAGCGGGCACCCTTCTTCACGATGATCTCCACGACCGCCGAGTGCAGCGAGTCGGACTGGTAGATCGGCGCGGTGCAACCCTCGACGTAGTGCACGTAGGCGTCTTCGTCGACGATGATCAGGGTCCGCTCGAACTGACCCATGTTCTCGGTGTTGATGCGGAAGTACGCCTGCAGCGGGATGTCCACCTTGACGCCCTTGGGCACGTAGATGAACGAACCGCCGGACCACACCGCGGTGTTCAGCGCGGAGAACTTGTTGTCCCCGGCCGGGATCACGGAGCCGAAGTACTCCTTGAAGATCTCCGGGTGCTCCTTGAGCGCGGTGTCGGTGTCCAGGAACAGGACGCCCTGGGCCTCCAGGTCCTCGCGGATCTGGTGGTAGACGACCTCGGACTCGTACTGCGCGGCGACACCGGCGACGAGGCGCTGCTTCTCCGCCTCGGGGATGCCCAGCTTGTCGTACGTGTTCTTGATGTCCTCGGGCAGGTCTTCCCAGGAAGTGGCCTGCTTCTCCGTGGACCGCACGAAGTACTTGATGTTGTCGAAGTCGATCCCGGAGAGGTCCGCACCCCAGTTGGGCATCGGCTTCAAGTCGAAAAGCTTGAGCGCCTTGAGTCGCGCTTCGCGCATCCACTCCGGCTCGGACTTCTTCGAGGAGATGTCGGTGACGACGTCCTCGTTCAGTCCGCGACGGGCCGTTGAGCCCGCCTCGTCGGAGTCCGCCCAGCCGAACGCGTACTTGCCAAGGGACTCGATGGTCTCTTCCTGGCTCATGGGCGCGGTGGTGGGAGTGCGCTGCTCGGCAGCGGCAGTCATGCGGGTTTCCCTCCATTCGGGATCCGTGCTGTGCGCCCTGGGGAGGGCGCCGTGCTTCCCGGCCCGGGTGTGGCCGGGTGACCCGCCGAGATGACGGGTACGTGTGTGGTGCACGCGTTGTCACCGCGTGCGATGGTCGCCAGCCGCTGGACGTGAGTACCCAGAAGTTCCGCGAAAGCCTCTGTCTCGGCTTCACACAACTGAGGGAACTCGGCGGCGACGTGGGCGACCGGGCAATGGTGCTGGCAGAGCTGTTCGCCGACACCGACCTGACGGGTCGACGCAGCGTAACCCTCCCTGGTCAGCGCCGCAGCGAGGGCCTCGGCCCGCGCGGCGGGATCCGTGTGCTTGGTGATCGCGTCCTGGTGCGGGCCGACCAGCGAGGCGACCCGAGCCTCCGCGAAGGCCTTCACGGCGTCTTCCCCGGCGTGTTCGGCGAGGAACCGGATGGCCGAGGACGCGAGGTCGTCGTAGGCGTGCCCGAACCGGGCGCGGCCGGCTTCGGTGAGCAGGAAGTTCTTGGCAGGACGGCCTCGACCGCGAGGGCCGCGGCGGGGCGCGTCGCGGGTTTCGGCCTCGCCGTCGGCGAGCAGCGCGTCGAGATGACGGCGAACGGCGGCGGCGCTGATCCCCAGCTGCTCGGCCACCACGACGGCGGTCATCGGACCCTGTTCCAGCAGCAAGCGGGCCACTTCGTGCCTGGTCCGGCCCTCGGGGCCGACCTGCGCGGGGACAGGCTGGACCTCGGCGCGGGGCATGTCGCCACCGGCCTCGTCCTGCGTCCCCGTCTTTTTCACAACACAAGTGTGACGTATTTCCGGGGAGACGGCAAAGAGGGGTGCCTCACGGAGTGGCGTGGGTCACTTCACGCCGACACCGACGCAAGTAGATGGCGGATTGCGATCCTTGCACGCGCAACTACCGCAACCAGGTGCCGAGTTGCGTTGTTCCCGGCATCGCTACCCTTCGTTCGTGGCAGAGGGCGATCACCCGGCGCAGCGGGGCACGGACGGGGCGGAGCCGGAAGACCGGGCCGTGGGGTCGTCGGGGTCGGTGGCGACGCTCGTCCCCGGGCGCCCGCACGATCCGGAACCCCTGGACGACAAGGAACTGCGCGGGCTGAACGTGGTCCGCCGGTTCGGCGCGGTCGGCTCCCTGTTCCTCGCGCTCGGCTCGCTCGGCGCGGGCGCCGCACCGGTGATCAACCCGGTGCAGGAGATCCCGGTCCTGCGGCTGTTCACCCGCATCCCCATGGTCTCGCTCGCGATGGGCCTGGCGGGCATGGCGATCATCGTGCTCAGCTGGCTGCTGCTCGGCCGGTTCGCGCAGCCCGCGCGCCGCCGCCTCGCCACCCAGGGCCAGCTCGCCCGCACCATCGCGCTCTGGTGTGCGCCGCTGCTGTTCATCCCGCCGCTGTTCTCCCGCGACGTCTACAGCTATCTCGCGCAGAGCGAGATCGTCGCCCGCGGGATGGACCCGTACTCCCTCGGCCCGGCCGAAGCCCTCGGCGTCTCCGACCCGCTGACCTCGGGTGTCTCCAACATGTGGCGCGAGACCCCGGCGCCCTACGGCCCGCTGCTGCTGCGCCTCGGCGGCTGGCTCGCCCCGCTGAGCAGCGGCAACATCGTCACCGGAGTCTTGCTGCAGCGCGGGCTCGCGCTGATCGGCGTCATCCTGATCATCTGGGCGCTGCCCCGGCTGGCCCGGCGGTTCGGCGTGCAGCCCGCGACCGCGCTGTGGCTCGGCGCCGCGAACCCGCTGCTGATCTTCCACTTCGTCGCGGGCGCCCACAACGACGCGCTCGCGATCGGGCTGATGGTGGCCGGGCTGGAGGTCGGCCTCCAGCGGATGCCGGTGCGGTTCAAGAACGACGAGCCGCCCCCGCTGGCCAGAGGCGAGCTGCTGTACATCGGGCTCGGGGTCGTGCTCATCACCCTCGGCGTCGCGGTGAAGATCAACGCGATCCTGGCGCTGCCGTTCTTCACGGTGATGGTGGCCAGACGCTGGCACGGCCGGATCAAGGACCTGGTCACCGCCGCGGTGCCGATGGCGCTGCTGTTCGGCGTGACGCTGGTGGCGGTCTGTTACGGCACCGGCCTCGGCTTCGGCTGGGTCGGCGCGCTCGGCACGCCGGGCCTGGTCCGCTCGTGGATCTCGCCGACGTCGGAACTCGCCGCGCTCGGCGGCGTCCTCGGCATCGCGCTCGGCCTCGGCAACCACACCAACGCGATGGTGCCGATCCTCGGCACGCTCGGCTATCTCGTCGCGGGCGCGGTGACGGTCAAGTTCCTGTGGGACAGCTTCAAATGGCGCTACCGCCCGATCATCGGCCTCGGTGTCTCCCTCGGCGCGGTGATGGTGCTGCACGTCGCGCTCCAGCCCTGGTACCTGCTGTGGGCGATCATCCCGCTCGCCGCGGCGGCGGGGACCTCGCGGTTCCGCATCGCCGCGACGATCGTCACCGCCGTCCTGCCGTTCCTCCTGCCGACGACCGGAAGCACCTTCGAGGGCCGAGGTTTCGTCCTGCCGTTCGCGTGGGCCGCCGCCGGGGTCGTCACGCTGCTGGGGCTGTTCATCGTCCACCGCCTCTCACCACTGCTGCTGTCCAGACCGTCCCCGGAGCATTCGGTCCCCGCGTGAGGCCGTATCGTGACCTGTCGTGAACGCCCCCGCCGTCGAGATCACCGGGCTGGTGAAACGCTACGGATCCACCACCGCCGTCGATGGACTCGACCTGCGGATGGAACGTGGCGCACTGCTCGCTCTGCTCGGCCCGAACGGGGCCGGCAAGACCACCACCGTCGAGATCTGCGAAGGCTTCCTGCGGCCTGATGACGGCGAAGTCCGCGTGCTGGGCCTGGACCCGGCGCGCGACGGCGCCGCGCTGCGGCCCCGGATCGGCGTGATGCCCCAGGGCGGCGGCGCGTATCCCGGCGTCCGCGCCGACGAGATGCTCGGGCTGGTCGCCGCGTGTGCGGCGAACCCGCTCGACCCCGCCTGGCTGCTGGACGTCCTCGGCCTTTCCGGAGCGCGGAAGACGCCGTTCAAACGGCTTTCCGGCGGTCAGCAGCAACGGCTCTCGCTCGCCTGCGCGCTCGTCGGACGGCCCGAACTGCTCTTCCTCGACGAACCGACGGCGGGGATGGACCCGCAGGCCCGCCGCCTGGTCTGGGACCTGCTCGCGGCGCTGCGCGCGGACGGGGTCAGCGTGCTGCTCACCACGCACCTGATGGAGGAAGCCGAAACGCTGGCCGACACCGTGGTGATCATCGACCACGGCAAGGTCGTCGTCGAAGGTTCCCCGCAGTCGCTGACCGTCGAAGCCGGTGAGACCGCGCAGCTGCGGTTCAAGGCACGGACGCGGCTCGACACCGCGCTGCTGACCGCCGCCCTGCCCGAGGGCCACCTCGTCCACGAATCGGCGCCGGGGACGTATCTCGTCGAGGGCGCGATCGACCCGCAGGTGGTGTCGACGGTGACGGCGTGGTGCGCGCAGCAGGGTGTCATGCCCGAGGAACTGCAGGTCGGCAGGCGCACGCTGGAAGAGGTCTTCCTGGAGCTGACCGGACGGGAACTGCGCGCATGACCACGACGCCCACCCCCCGATTCGCCCCGGGCACGTTCACCCCCGCCCCCGGCCGCGGTTCGCTCGGCAAAATGCTCCGCACGCACGCGAAGGTCGAAGCGAGCCTGACGCTGCGCCACGGCGAGCAGATCCTGCTGACCCTGCTGATCCCGCTCGCGCTGCTGATCGGCTTGTCGCTGCTGGACATCCTGCCGTCGTCGCAACTCGGCGACTCGTCCAAAGTGGACTGGATCACGCCGAGGATCCTGGCGCTGGCGGTGATGTCTTCGGCGTTCACCGGACAGGCCATCGCGCTGGGCTTCGACCGCCGTTACGGGGTCCTCAAACGACTTTCCGCCACCGCGCTGCCCCGCTGGCTGCTCGTCGCGGGCCGGGTCGCCGCCGCGCTGGTCGTGGTGGCGCTGCAGGCGGTGATCCTCGGTGGCGTCGCCGCGCTGCTGGGCTGGTCGCCGTCGCTGGGCGGGCTTCTCGGCGCGATCCCGTTCTTGATCGTCGGCACGCTCGCGTTCGGCGCGCTGGGCCTGTTGCTCGGCGGGGCGCTGCGCGCGGAGGCCGTGCTGGCGCTGGCGAACATCGTCTGGTTCGTGCTGCTGCTCGCGGGTGGCATCCTGCTGGCGCCGTCGACCATGCCGTCCGGCGTCGCGTGGATCGTCGAACTGCTGCCCTCGGGCGCGCTCGCCGAAGGCCTGCGCTCGGTCTTGCTGGACGGCTCGTTCGGCTGGGGCCCGTTCGCGGTGCTCGTCGGTTGGGGTGTCGTCGCCGGTGCGCTGGCGAGCAAGACCACCAAGCTGACCTGAGGCGGCCGACACAGCGGGTCCGGCCGGTGGAACGCTCTCAGGAAGGGCGTTCTAGCATCGGACGGTGCCGTTCCAGAGCCTTGTAGCGCGTCTGCCGTATCCCTCGTTCGCGGTCCAGCGAGCGGTCGCGATAGCGGCGGTGATCGCGCAGGCCGGAATCGGCGTCACCGGCTCGGTCGTCCGGGTGACGGGTTCGGGCCTCGGCTGCCCGACCTGGCCGCAGTGCGTCGAAGGCAGCATCGTGCCCGTCGCGCACCCCGAGCTGGACATGCTCACCCAGTGGATCGAGTTCAGCAACCGGTTGCTGACCGGCGTGGTCATCCTGGTCGCCGCGCTGTGCGTGATCACCGCGTGGCGGGTGCAGATCGAGCACCCGAGCCGGCGCCGTCTGGTGAAGCTGGCCTGGACGATGCCCGCCGGCGTGATGCTGCAGGCCGTCGTCGGCGGGATCACCGTGCTCGCGAAACTCGAATGGTGGACCGTCGCGCTCCACTTCCTGGCCTCCACCCCCCTGGTCTGGCTCGCGGTCCTGCTGCTGCGCGCGTTCAAGGAGGGCGACGAGCCCGCCCGCTGGCTGATCCCGGACGCGGGCCGCAAGACGCTGATCGTCCTCGCCGCGGCCATGTGGGCCGTCCTCGCGGCGGGGACCACCGTGACCGGGGCGGGCCCGCACGGCGGCGACCCCGGCACCCACCGGCTCCAGGCCCCGATCGAGACGCTCACCCAGATCCACGGTGGACTGCTGGTGGTCTACCTGATCGTGCTGGCCGTCTTCGGGCTCCAGCTGATGCGTGGCGAGACGCCGAAGCAGCTGTGGAAGCGGTACACCATCGTGTGGGTCGTCGCGGTCCTTCAGGGCGTCGTGGGATCGGTGCAGTACGCCCTCGGTGTGCCGGAGGCGCTGGTCTCGTTCCACGTCCTCGGCTCCGCGCTGGTGATCATCTCGACCGCGGCACTGTGGTGTGGTTCACGCGACCGTGGTGCCGCGCCGGTTTCGCCCGCCGCTGACCGGGAACTCGCCACTTCGAACTGACCCCCTGGCAAACCGGACGTAACCCCCGGGCGGCGTGCTCGCCAGACACTGCCCTTACGCTGCGCTCGGTGCCCCGCACGGGGGTCACCACCGAGTCGAGGCACGAGGTGTCGTATGACCGCCAGCACCGAGCCGGACGCACCGGCCAGTCCGTCCAAACCCCTGATCTCCCACCGGCGAGGCTCCGGGGAGATGCTGATCCTCAAGACCTTCCTGCTGGTCCCGTTCGTGGCGCTGCTCGCCGCCGTGCCGATCGTGTGGGGCTGGGGTATGACCTGGGTCGATCTGGCGCTCGCGGCCGTGTTCTACACCGTCGGGACGCTCGGGGTGACCGTCGGATACCACCGCTACTTCACCCACGGAGCCTTCAAGGCGGGGCGTCCGCTGCGCGTGGCGCTCGCCATCGCCGGCAGTTTCGCGGTGCAGGGTTCGGTCATCTTCTGGGTGGCCAGCCACCGCCGCCACCATGCCTTCGCCGACCGCGAAGGCGACCCGCACTCCCCCTGGCTGTTCGGGACGTCGCCCTCGGCGCTGCTGCGCGGTTTCTGGCACGCGCATATGGGCTGGATGTTCAGCCGCGAGGTGACCAACTACGACCGGTTCGCTCCGGACCTGGTGGCCGACAAGGACCTTCGCGTGGTGAATCGCTACTTCTGGCTGTGGATCACGCTGAGCCTCGCGCTGCCCGCGGTGCTCGGCGGGCTGCTCAGCTGGTCGTGGTGGGGTGTGGTGACCGGGTTCTTCTGGGCCGGGCTGGTCCGGATCGCGTTCCTGCACCACGTCACCTGGTCGGTGAACTCGATCTGCCACCTGGTCGGCGAGCGCCCGTTCGCCAGCCGTGACAAGGCGGCGAACTTCTGGCCGCTGGCGATCCTGTCCATGGGCGAGTCGTGGCACAACTCCCACCACGCCGACCCGACCTGCGCGCGGCACGGTGTCCTGCGCGGACAGGTCGACGTGTCGGCGCGGGTGATCTGGCTGTTCGAGAAGTTCGGCTGGGCACGCGACGTGCGGTGGCCGAAGCCGGAGCGTTTGGCCGCCAAACGTGTGAAACCCGCCTGACGCCACCCGTCGCAATTAGTCATCTACTTGCGACGGCTGTCCCACCCGCGGCCGCTATGAACGGGCCGTTCCTTGCGAAATTTGCAAGGAACGGCCCGTTCATAGCATCGCGAGGGGGCGGGTCAGGCGAGTTGCTGCCGGACGGCGGAGGCGAAACGCCAGGCCGCGGCGGCGTCGGTCTGGCGGAACCCGAGCGAAGGCTCGACAAGCTCCAATTCCAGCAGCAGCGGCCGTCCGTCCGGCCCGGCGACGAGGTCGACGCGCGCGTAGAGCAGCTCCGCGCGCAGGATGCCCAGCAGCGCCGCCGTCGCGTCCAAAGCGTCTTCGGCCAGCGCGCGGAACGCGGCCGCGGGCTGCACGGGGGCGAGCTTTTCCGTCACGTACAGCCCGGACTCGTCGAGTTCCCGGCCCAGCATCGCGGCTTTCGAGAACGCGTGCGAGTACACGCCGCCGAAGTACACCAGCGCGATCTCGCCTTCACTGTCCACACTGGACTGATACGGCTGGAGCAGCACGGTGCTGCCGTCGGCTTGCAGCCCGGAGAGATGTGCGGCGGCCGCGTCGCCCGCGGTGAACCGGCCCGCGCCTCGCGAACCGGCACCGACCGCGGGCTTCAGCACGAATTCGCCCTTGGGCCAGCGCGGGGCCTTGTCGTCCGGCGCGATCAGGGTCGTCGGCACGACCGCGACCCCGGCGTCGCCGAGTTCGGCCAGGTAGGACTTGTCGGTGTTCCACCGCACGACGTCGGCCGAATTGGCCAAGGCCGGCACGGATTCGGTCCAGGACAGGAACTCGTCGCGGCGCTCGGCGTAGTCCCAGGTGGCGCGCAGCACCACGATGTCCGCGGCGCCGAAGTCGACGGTCGTGTCGTCCCAGGCGGCCCAGCGGGTCTTGAAGCCGAGGTCGGCCAGCGCCTCGGGTACCGCGTGCTCGTCGCCGTCGCCTTCCGGCAGGCTGGAGCAGGCGACGAAGATCGCGGAGCCGCTCACTTCCCCGCCATCCGGCGGCGGTGCTCGGCGCCGATCTTGGTGGCCTTCACGGTCTCGCTGTCCCACTCGGCGGGCTCGAGGTCTTCGACGGCCTCGACCAGTGCCTCGCCCGCCTCCACGGAGGTGACGACGACGTCGCCGAGCGCGCCGTCGGCGCCCACGAGCACGACGCGCGCGCCGACCCGGCCGATGTTCTCCACCACCGCGCGCGACGGCTTCCCGTGCCGCTTCACGAAGTCGCGGGCGGCCGCGACCTGGCGCGACGTCGGGGCGGCGGTCTCGGTCTTCTCTTCGGTCTCAGCCACGCGCCGAGCTTAACCGCGAAAGGCCCGGGACGCGGAATAACCGTGGCGTCGGCCATAGTTGTGCCGGTCGGAACGACCTTGAACGAGGAGGATGTATGCCCGCGGCAGTGCAGATCCGGCGAACCGGTGGCCCCGAAGTCCTTGAGCTGTCCGAAGTCGAGGTCGGCGAACCCGGTTCCGGCGAACTGCTCGTGGACGTCGCGGCGGCGGGCGTCAACTACATCGACACCTATCACCGCGAGGGCATCTACCCGGTCGACACGCCGTTCATCCTGGGCATGGAGGGCGCCGGCACGGTGGCCGCGGTCGGCGCGGACGTCACCGGTTTCGCCGTCGGCGATCGCGTCGCCTGGCAGGGTTCACTGGGCAGCTACGCCCAGCGCCGCGTGCTCCCCGCCGCGATCGCGGTGAAGATCCCGGACGGCGTGACGGAGGAGACCGCCGCCGCCACGATGCTCCAGGGTGTCACCGCGCACGCGCTGATCGCCTCGACCTACGAGGTCAAGGCCGGGGACGACGTGCTGATCCACGCCGCGGCGGGCGGGATGGGCCTGCTGCTGGTCCAGCTGGCCAAGGCCCGCGGCGCCCGGGTCATCGGCACCGTCTCCACCGACGAGAAGGCCGAACTCGCCAAGCAGGCGGGCGCGGACGACGTCATCCGCTACGACCAGGTCGACTTCGCCGAGGCCGTCCGCGACCTCACCCGCGGCAAGGGCGTCGAGGTCGTCTACGACGGGGTCGGCAAGTCCACTGTGGACGGCAGCCTGGCGAGCCTGAAGATCCGCGGCCTGCTCGCCCTCTACGGCGCGGCCAGCGGCCCGGTCCCGCCGATCGACCCGCAGCTGCTCAACCGCAGCGGCTCGGTGTACCTCACCCGCCCGACCTCCGCGCACTACGTGCTCACCCGCGAGGAACTGGAGTGGCGCGTGAACGAACTGTTCGCCGCGGTCCAGGACGGCTCGCTGAACATCCGGATCGGCGGCCGCTACCCGCTGGCCGACGCGCGTCAGGCGCACGAAGACCTCCAGGGCCGCCGCACCACCGGCAAGCTCCTGCTGATCCCGTGACGACGCTCTGGCCGGAGGACGTCCGGCTCATCGGTGAAGGGCTCGTTCTCCGGGAGTGGGCCGAAGACGACATCGCGTTCATGCCGGGGCTGTTCGACAATCCCGCTGTCGCGCGGTTCACGCCGCTGCCTTCGCCGTTCGACGAGGTGGCGGCGAAGGCCCATTACGCGAAGTCCGTCGCCCGCCGCGAGGAGGGCAACGGACTTCGGCTCGCCATCACGGCCGAAGGCGGCGAGCCGCTCGGCGAAGTGGTGCTGTTCCTGAAGGAGGACTCAGCCGAACTCGGGTACGCCGTCGGTCCCGCCCACCGCGGGCGGGATCTGGCCGCGCGGGCTTTGCGGGTCATCACCGCTCACGCGCTGGACCTCGGGCTCGGACCGCTCCAGCTGAAGATCGACGCCGAGAACGCGGCCAGCCAGGCCGTCGCTCGCCGGGTCGGCTACGTCCTGACCGACGCGCCGCCGGAGACGAAGGTCGAGAAGGGGCTGGAGATCAACCTGCTCACCTGGGAGTACGCCGGCTGACCAGGAAGTCCGTGAAGGCCCCCTTGAGGGACCCTGGGTCCCTCAAGGAGGCCTTCACGGACTTGCGGCGCGGACCCAGAGCGCCCGCAGCCGGAACTCGTCCTGTTCCGCGTGCTCGACGGTCAGCTCGACCTCGTCGCCCACGCGAAGCTGCCGGAATTCACCGGGGCCGAAGCCCTCCAGCATCGCGTAGTGGGCCCAGATCGGGTCGGCGAAATCGGCCGACTCGACCACTCCCCAGCCCTCGTCCACCAGCCAGGAACGAACCGTTCCTCGGTGGACGCGGCCGTCGGAAGTCCCCATCAGCCCTTGTCGGTCGGGACGCTCACCGCGTCGGTCACGAACACCAGGGTCTCGTTCGGCGCGATACCGTTGCCGCCCTGGCCGTAGCCGAGGTCCGGCGGGATGATCAGCAGCCGCCGCGCACCCTGCTTGATCCCTTCGAGGCCCTTGTCCCAGCCCTGGATGACCATGCCGGCGCCGAGCGTCAGCTCGAACGGTTCACCGCGGTCGAACGAGCTGTCGAGCTTCTGCTTGTTGGACCAGGTGACCAGCGAATAGTTCATCTTCAGGTTCGCGCCTGCCTTGGCGCCCTCACCGGTGCCGGGCTCAAGATCCTTGGTGATGAGCTTCTTCGGCGGGTCGCAGTCGTCCGGGATGGTGATGGTCGGCGCCTCGCCGAACTTCCCTGTGGTCTTCACGTCCTCGGCCGTGCATTCCTTGCCCTTCGGGGCGGCCGGAGCCGACGACGACGCCGACGCGGGGGCCGCGCCGGAGGTCTGGGCCGAACCTGCGGTGTTCTGTTTCTCGCCACAGGCCGCCAGGGCGAGGACGCCCGCGCCGATGACCACGATCTTGCCGAATGTGCGCATGCGGCCGACCTTAGCCAAGACCCTCCAGCGCGGGAACAAGGTCACCGGTCTGCACTACGCCCATCCGACGGGTCGCCCTGGTCAGGGCCACATAAAGATCGTTGAGCCCACGCGGCGATTCGGCGATGACCTCGTCGGGGGCCACCAGCAGCACCGAATCGAACTCCAGGCCCTTCGCCCGCTCGACCGGCATCACCGACACCCGGTCCCCCGCCTCGCCGAGCGTCTCCGAGAGCGAAGCGACCAGGGGCGACGGGCACAGCACGGCGACCGTCCCACCGTCCACAGCGGACAGTTCGGCCTCGACGAGGCCGGGCAGTTCCACGGTGAGATCCGCCGGGTCCACGGACCGCAGCCAGGGTTCGAAACCCGTCTCCCGCACCGAAACCGGCGCCTCCAGTTCCGGGTTGACCTCGGCGAGCACCCGGGACGCGACGGCCATGATCTCCGCCGGGGTCCGGTAGTTCACGGTCAGTTCTTCGAGCCGCCAGCGATCGGCGACGTACGGCGAAAGCGCCTCTCCCCACGTCCGCGCCCCACCGGCCGCCCCGGTCTGCGCGACGTCGCCGACCAGCGTCATCGACCGGTTCGGCGACCGGCGCATCAGCAGCCGCCAGTCCATCGCGGTCAGTTCCTGCGCCTCGTCGACGATCACGTGCCCGAAGGTCCACGTCCGGTCCTGAGCGGCCCGCTGCGCCGCGGTCATCTCACTGCGGCGCTGCTGACGTTCGGCGAACAGCTCCGCGTCGAGGACGTCGCCCACCCTCAGCAGTTCCTCGTCGACGATCTCCTCGTCCTGTTCGAGGATGTCGAGTACGCCTTCCGCGTAGGCGCGGTCTTCCCGCTCGCGGCGAGCGGCCTCGGCACGGGCTTCGGTGTCGTCCTCGCCGAGCAATTCGGCGAGTTCGTCGAGCAGCGGGACGTCCGACGGGCTCCACCTCGCGTCCGTCGGGCTGTAGAGATGCTCACGATCGGTGTCCGACAAGGCCTTTCCGGCCGCGCTGCGCAACCGTTCGCGGTCAGCGAACAGCTCGTCGAGCACGATCTCGGGGGTGAGTTTCGGCCACAGCCCGTCGATCGCGGCGGCCACGTTCCGATCCGCGGCGACCTCCGCCCGGATGTCCTGGACGTCGCGCGCGTCGAGCAGGTCCTCCCCCAGTTTCCGGGCGGCCTGCCGGGTCAGCGCGTCGAGGAGGTCCGAGACGAAGATCCGCCGGGCGAGGTTGTGCGGACGGCGCGACCGGCGGGCCCGCGTCCGCGCCTCGGTGCAGGTCTTGCGGTCGAGCATGAGGATCTCGCGCTCGAATTCGATCTCCAGCACCGGTTCCGGCACGCGCTGCCGGTCGCGGACCGCGTTCGCGAGCACGTCGGCCATCACCGGACGGCCCTTGATCTCGGCGGCCTCGCGGGTGACCGGGCCGTCGGCGTCCAGCCCCGGATACAGCTGCCCGATCGTGGCCAGCAGCACCCCGGTCTCGCCCAGCGACGGCAGGACCTGCCCGATGTAGCGAAGGAACGTGCTGTTCGGCCCGACCACCAGCACGCCGCGCGTGGTGAGCTGCTGGCGGTGCGTGTAGAGCAGGTACGCGGCACGGTGCAGCGCGACGGCGGTCTTGCCGGTTCCCGGGCCGCCCTGGACCACCAGGACTCCGTTCGGCGACGCGCGGATGATGCGGTCCTGCTCGGCCTGGATGGTGGCGACGATGTCGCTCATCTCACCGGTGCGACGGCGTTCGAGCGCGGCCAGAAGCGCCGCCTCGCCCGCGAGCCCGAGGTCCTGGCCCTGGTCGGCGGCGGACAGGTCGAGGATCTCGTCGTCGACGCCGACGACCTTCCGGCTCAGCGACCGGATGTGGCGGCGCCGCCGCACACCTTCGGGGGAAGCGGCGGTGGCGAGGTAGAAGGGCCGTGCGACCGGCGCGCGCCAGTCGACGAGCAGCGGACGGTAGTCGTCGTCCTCGTCGAACAGCCCGAGCCGCCCGATGTAGGTGGTCTCCTCGCCGTGCTCCGGAAGGAAGTCGAGGCGGCCGAAGCACAGGCCCTGCTCGACGGAGCTCAGCTGGGCCAGCCGGTCGGTGTACAGCGTCGTGGCGACATCGCGTTCGGTACGCGCCTGCGGGGTGCCGCCGGTCTGGCGCAGCGTCTCGTCGAGCCTGCGCTGCGCGTCCACGCGTTCGGCGTCGAGCTTGCGGTAGAGGGTGGTGACGTACTGCTGCTCGAGCGCGACGTCCTGCTCGAGCGCGTCGGGTTCCCGGTCCGGGGACACGGACAAAAGCAGCCTGCTTTCGAGAGGTGGGACAGGGGCCGAACGGATTACAACGGCGCCCGCCATCATCTCATTCCCGCACGCGTACCCGGACCAGGAGGAAGGCGGTGAGGGACAGGACGGTGGCCACACTCGCCCACACGACGTTCTCGTGGAGCAGCGCGGCGAAAGTGGCCGCGACACCCGCGAAATCGCGCTCGACCATCGGGAGGGAAGGGAGGTAGATCGTCGTCGCCATCTGGGCGGTGAAGACGATCAGGCAGGCGACCGCCATGGTCGCGCGCTCGGTCGTACTCGTCACTCCGCCGGACGGTACTGACGGGTGGCTCGGACCGGCAACGCGCGCCGCCCACGGGAACGGCCAGAGGTTCGAGCGTCCTGAAGGACGCCTTCAGGCCAGGTTCCCAATGTCGCTTTGGAGACGCTCAGCGACTCAAATGCGACATTGGGAACCCTCCCGCCAGCAGAGCACCACACGCGTGAAGGCCCCCTTCGCTCGGCTGAGCCGAGCGAAGGGGGCCTTCACGCGCTACAAGATCAGAAAGGCAGCCCGATGACCGGCAGCCCGATCGCCGAGTCGACCGCCAGCGCGACGAACACGATCATCAGGTACGTGTTCGACCGGTGGAACAGCGACATCGGCTTGGTCTCCTCACCGCGCCGCACCGCCGCGTTCAGGCTGTGCGCGTAGAAGAGGAACCAACCACCGGCGAGCAAAGCGAACGTCGTGTAGATCCAGCTCGTCACCGGGACCAGCAGCAGCGTCCACGCGACCATCACCCACGAGTAGATGACGATCTGCCGCGCCACGTGCTGCGGGGTGGCGACCACCGGCAGCATCGGCACACCGGCGCGCTCGTAGTCGTCGCGGTACTTCATGCCCAGCGCCCACGTGTGCGGCGGGGTCCAGAAGAAGATGACGCCGAACATCACGAACGCGGGCCACTCCACGGTGCCGGTGACGGCGGCCCAGCCGATGACGACCGGCATGCAGCCCGCCGCACCGCCCCAGACGACGTTCTGTGACGTACGCCGCTTCAACACCAGCGTGTAGACGAAGATGTAGAAGAGGATCGTCACGATCGCGAGGATCGCCGAGAGCAGGTTCACCGTGAAATAGAGCACGACGAACGACAGGACGCCGAGCACGAGACCGAAGATCAGCGCGCCGCGCCGGGGCACCGATTCCTTCACCAGCGGGCGGCGCTTGGTGCGGTTCATCACCTTGTCGATGTCCGCGTCGATGACGCAGTTCAAGGCGTTGGCGCTGCCGGCGGCCATGGTGCCGCCCACGAGCGTCGCGAGAACCAGCCACGGCGACGGGATTTCCCGGCCGGCCAGGAACATCGCGGGAATCGTGGTGACCAGGAGGAGCTCGATCACCCTGGGCTTCGCGAGGGCGGCGTACGCGCCGACGACCTGGCGGATTGTTCGCCGGCCACCGTGCGGTCCGTCCCCATGGCTCGGGCCCGCAAGCGACCCTCGCGCACCGGTCGGATGTACGGCGCTGGTGCTGTCACTGCGTCCGTGCGCAGCGTTCACCAACGACATTTCACTCCCTGCGTCAGTTTTCGGGGCGGGGTCCACCAGGCTTCCGGGTGATGTGGCGGCCCCGGATCCCGTGTTCTGAACCCTTCCTCGATGTTAGACGTGCTGTTTCCAGAGGGTGATCGCGGGTCCTCGACCGGCCGAACCATTAGGCTGGCCGCGGTAGCTCGCGGCGTACCTCTGCGAACGGCCCGGACCAGGAATATCGTCCCTTCCGGATCGATTGAGATTAGTAGCGGTACCCATGGGTTACCCACGAGGGAAGAGAAGCCACAACCTGATGACGGGGAGTTCGAGTTCAGTGTCCGAAACCGCCTCTACCAGCGAGAAGAACCCACTCCTCCGGCGCAACGTGCCCGCCGACTGGACCGACCTCGACACGCGGGCCGTCGACACCGTTCGGGTGCTCGCCGCGGACGCGGTCGAGAACTGCGGCAGCGGTCACCCCGGCACCGCGATGAGCCTGGCGCCGCTCGCGTACACGCTCTTCCAGCGGACGCTGCGTCATGACCCGGCGGACCCCGAGTGGCCCGCTCGTGACCGCTTCGTCCTCTCCGCCGGTCACTCGAGCCTCACCCTCTACATCCAGCTGTACCTCGCCGGGTTCGGCCTGGAGCTGGAAGACCTGAAGCAGCTGCGCAAGTGGGACTCGAAGACCCCGGGTCACCCGGAGTACCGCCACACCAAGGGCGTCGAGACCACCACCGGCCCGCTCGGACAGGGCCTGGCCAACGCGGTCGGCATGGCGATGGCGGCCCGCCGCGAGCGCGGTCTGCTGGACCCGGACGCCCCGCAGGGCGAGAGCATCTTCGACCACTACGTCTACGTCGTCGCTTCCGACGGTGACATCGAAGAGGGCGTCACCGCCGAGGCCTCCTCGATCGCCGGCCGCCAGGAGCTGGGCAACCTGATCGTCTTCTGGGACGACAACGAGATCTCGATCGAGGACGACACCAAGATCGCGCTGTCCGAGGACGTCGTGAAGCGCTACGAGGCGTACGGGTGGCACACCCAGGTCGTCGAGGGTGGCGAAGACGTCGTCGCGATCGAAGAGGCCATCAAGGCCGCGAAGGCCGAGACCGAGCGCCCGTCGTTCATCGCGCTGAAGACCGTCATCGGGTACCCGGCGCCGAAGAAGATGGGCACCGGCAAGGCCCACGGCGCCGCGCTCGGCGCCGAAGAGGTCGCCGCGGTCAAGGAGATCCTGGGCTTCGACCCGGAGCAGAGCTTCCAGGTCGACGACGAGGTCATCGCGCACACCCGCCAGGCCGTCGACCGCGGCAAGACCGCCCGCGCCGAATGGCAGGAGAAGTTCGAGGCGTGGGGCGCCGCGAACCCGGAGCGCAAGAAGATCGCGGACCGGATGTCGACCCGCACGCTGCCCGAGGGCTTCGCGGACAACCTGCCGAAGTGGGAGCCGGACGCCAAGGGCATCGCGACCCGCAAGGCCTCCGGTGAGGTGCTCAACGCGCTCGCCGAGCCGCTTCCCGAGCTGTGGGGCGGTTCCGCGGACCTCGCGGAGAGCAACAACACCACCATGAAGGGGGCCGACTCGTTCGGCCCGGAGAAGGCTTCCACCGACATGTGGAAGACCAGCCCGTACGGCCGGACGCTGCACTTCGGCATCCGCGAGCACGCGATGGGCTCGATCCTCAACGGCATCGCGCTGCACGGCGGCACCCGCCCCTACGGCGCGACGTTCCTGATCTTCTCCGACTACATGCGCCCGCCCGTGCGGCTGGCCGCGCTGATGAAGGCGCCGGTCACCTACGTGTGGACGCACGACTCGATCGGCCTGGGCGAGGACGGCCCCACCCACCAGCCGATCGAGCAGCTCTCCGCCCTGCGCGCCATCCCCGGCCTCAACGTCGTCCGCCCGGCGGACGCCAACGAGACCGCGTACGCGTGGAAGGCCGTCCTGGAGGACGTCCACCACCCGTCGGGCCTCGCGCTGACCCGGCAGAACGTGCCGGTGCTGGAGGGCACCAGCGCCGAAGGCGTCAAGCGGGGCGGTTACGTCCTCGCCGAGGCGTCCAACGGCAGCCCCGAGGTCGTGCTGATCGCGACCGGCTCCGAAGTCCAGCTGGCCGTCGAGGCCCGCAAGACCCTCGAAGCCGACGGCATCCCGGCGAGCGTCGTCTCGATGCCGTGTGTCGAGTGGTTCGACGCGCAGGAGCAGTCCTACAAGGACTCCGTCCTCCCGCCGTCGGTCAAGGCACGCGTTTCCGTGGAAGCCGGTATCGCCCAGTCGTGGCACCGCTTCACCGGTGACGCCGGGGTGAACGTTTCGATCGAGCACTTCGGTGCTTCGGCCGACGCCGCCACACTGTTCCGTGAGTTCGGTTTCACCGCGGAGGCAGTCGTCGAGGCCGCCCGTCGCTCGATCGCCAACACCAAGAACTGAAGGGGAAAGCATGAGCAACGACAAGCTCGCTCAGCTGTCCGAGGCAGGCGTCTCGATCTGGCTCGACGACCTGTCCCGTGAGCGCCTGAACACCGGCAACCTCGCCGGCCTCATCCGCGACAAGCACGTCGTGGGCGTGACGACCAACCCGACGATCTTCGCCAACGCGATGTCGAAGGGCGAGGCGTACGACGAGCAGACTCGCGAACTGGCCGCCCGCGGCGCCGACGTCGAGGCCACAATCCGCGAGCTGACCACCACCGACGTGCGCAACGCCGCGGACCTGTTCCGCGACGTCTACACCGCCACTAACGGGGTCGACGGCCGGGTGTCCATCGAGGTGGACCCGCGGCTGGCCAAGGACTCCGACAAGACGGTGGCCGAGGCGCAGGACCTGTGGAAGACCGTGGACCGGCCGAACGTGCTGATCAAGATCCCGGCCACCGAAGAGGGTCTCCCGGCGATCACCAAGACCCTGGCCGAGGGCATCAGCGTCAACGTCACGCTGATCTTCTCGGTCGAGCGGTACCGGGCGGTCATCGAGGCCTACTTCGCCGGGCTTGAGCAGGCGAAGGCCAACGGCCACGACCTCAAGGGCATCCACTCGGTCGCGTCGTTCTTCGTGTCTCGTGTGGACACCGAGATCGACAAGCGGCTCGACGCGATCGGCACCGACGCCGCCACCGCGCTGCGCGGTGAAGCCGCGATCGCCAACGCGCGCCTCGCGTACGCGGCGTTCGAGGAGCTCTTCGCTTCGGACCGCTGGAAGGCGCTCGCCGAGGCCGGCGCGAACGCGCAGCGTCCGCTGTGGGCCTCCACCGGCGTGAAGGACCCGCAGTACTCCGACACCCGCTACGTGGACCAGCTCGTCGTCAAGGACACGGTCAACACGATGCCGGAGAAGACCCTCGACGCCGCGGCGGACCACGCCGACGTCACCGGCGACACGGTGACCGGCAAGGCCGCCGACGCGCAGGCCGTCTTCGACAAGCTGAGCGCGATCGGCATCGACATCACCGACGTGTTCCTGACCCTTGAGAACGAGGGCGTCGAGAAGTTCGAGAAGTCGTGGACCGAGCTTCTCGAGACCGTCACCGGGCAGCTGGACAAGGCAAAGGACTGATCTGGACCATGGCAGGGGAAACGACCGGCGTCGAAATCGTCGACGCCGCCCTGGCCGGCGAAGCCGCTCCGTTCGCGGAGCGGCTCGTCGCCGACCAGGTCGCATCGAAACTGGCGTCCCAGGACGCCACACTGTGGGGTCCCGAAGCCGAGTCCGAAGCGTCGATCCGTCTCTCGTGGACGACGCTGCACAAGTCCTCGCGGCCGTTGATCGGCGAGATCGAGGCACTGCGGACCGACCTGCGCTCCGAGGGCGTCGACCGCGTCGTCCTCGCGGGCATGGGCGGTTCGTCGCTGGCCCCCGAGGTCATCACCGCGACCGACGGCGTCCCGCTGACGGTCCTCGACACCACCGACCCGGGTCAGGTAGCCGACGCGCTGGCCGGTGACCTGGAGCGCACGGTCATCGTCGTCTCGTCGAAGTCCGGCGGCACCGTCGAGACCGACAGCCACCGGCGGATCTTCGCGAAGGCCTTCGCCGACGCGGGCATCGACGCGGCCCGGCGGATCGTGGTCGTCACCGACCCCGGCTCGCCGTTCGCGGAACTGTCCGAAAAGGAGGGTTACCGCAAGGTCTTCCTCGCCGACCCGAACGTCGGTGGCCGTTATTCGGCGCTGACCGCGTTCGGGCTCGTCCCGGCCGGGCTCGCCGGCGCGGACGTCGCCCGCCTGCTCGACCAGGCCGCTTCGGTGGCCGACGAGCTGGCCGCCGACTCCGTGGACAACCCCGCGGTCAAGCTCGCGGCGGCGTGGGTCGCGGCGCACGAAAAGGGCGCCGAGAAGGTCGTCATCGCCGACACCGGTTCGGGCATCAAGGGTTTCGCCGACTGGGCGGAGCAGCTGATCGCCGAATCCACCGGCAAGCAGGGCACCGGCCTCCTGCCGGTCGCCGTCGAGGGCCCGGACTCCCCCGGGTTCGCCGACGCCAAGGACGACGCCACCCCGGTGGCGGTCGGATCGGCCGAAGGCGCCGC
Source organism: Amycolatopsis sp. TNS106 (assembly GCF_019330265.1). Classification (NCBI taxonomy): domain Bacteria; kingdom Bacillati; phylum Actinomycetota; class Actinomycetes; order Pseudonocardiales; family Pseudonocardiaceae; genus Amycolatopsis; species Amycolatopsis sp. TNS106. The sequence goes on from NZ_CP024972.1 coordinate 3,444,412, forward strand.
GAAGATCTCCGTGACCGGCTCGCTCGGCGCGCAGTTCCTGCTGTGGGAGTTCGCCACCGCGCTCGCCGGACGGCTGCTCGGGATCAACCCGTTCGACCAGCCCGACGTCGAGGCCGCGAAGAAGGCCGCACGCTCCCTTCTGGACAACCCGGACGCGCTCAAGGGCGGCGAGAAGCCGTCCACTGTGGACGGCGCGGTCGAGGTGTTCGGCTCGGAAGGCGTGGCCACCGACGGGAAGCTCGCGGACATCCTGCGGGCTTTCTTCGACTCCGCCCCGGAAACCGGCTACATCGCGGTGCAGGCCTACCTCGACCGTCTCGATGACGCGTCGACCGCGGTCCTGCGCGGCGAGATCGCCAAGCGCACCGGCCGCCAGACCACCTTCGGGTGGGGGCCGCGGTTCCTGCACTCGACCGGGCAGTACCACAAGGGCGGGCACCAGAACGGTGTCTTCCTGCAGATCACCGGCGCTGTCGAGGACGATCTCGACGTTCCGGACCGGCCGTACACGCTCGGCGTGCTCCAGCACGCCCAGGCACTCGGGGACGGCCAGGTGCTCGCCGAGCACGGTCGTCCGGTCTTGCGCCTGCACCTCACCGACCGGGCCGCCGGCCTGGCCGAACTGGTCCGCGCGGTACAGGAGGCCGGCGAGTGACACGAGCCTGGAACAACCCGCTGCGCGATCCGCGCGACAAGCGGCTGCCGCGGATCGCCGGGCCGTCCAGCCTGGTGATCTTCGGCGTCACCGGTGACCTCGCCCGCAAGAAGCTCATGCCGGCGATCTACGACCTCGCCCACCGCGGCCTGCTGCCCGCCGGGTTCTCGCTCGTCGGGTTCGCCCGGCGGGACTGGGAGCACCAGGACTTCGGCGAGCTCGTGCACGACTCGGTCAAGGAGCACGCGCGGACGCCGTTCAAGGAGTCGGTGTGGAACCGGCTCGCCGAAGGGATCCGCTTCGTCCAGGGCACCTTCGACGACGATGACGCCTTCGACCGGCTCGCGCAGACGGTCAAGGACCTCGACGCCGAGCGGGGCACCGGTGGCAACACCGCGTTCTACCTGTCGATCCCGCCGAGTGCGTTCCCGGTGGTGACCAAGCAGCTCGCCCGCTCCGGCCTCGCCGAGGCGAGCGAGGACACCTGGCGCCGTGTCGTCATCGAGAAGCCCTTCGGCCGCGATCTCAAGAGCGCCAAGGAGCTCAACGAGATCGTGAACGACGTCTTCCCCGAGGAGTCGGTGTTCCGCATCGACCACTACCTCGGCAAGGAGACGGTGCAGAACCTGCTGGCGCTGCGCTTCGCGAACCAGCTGTTCGAGCCGATCTGGAACGCCAACTACGTCGATCACGTGCAGATCACCATGGCCGAGGACATCGGTCTCGGCGGCCGCGCGGGGTACTACGACGGCATCGGCGCCGCACGCGACGTCATCCAGAACCACCTCCTGCAGCTCCTCGCGCTGACCGCGATGGAGGAGCCGGTCTCGTTCGCCCCGCGCGCGCTCCGTGCGGAGAAGGTCAAGGTGCTTTCGGCGACCAAGCCGCTGGCGCCGTTCGACGAGACCACCGCGCGCGGGCAGTACGCGGGCGGCTGGCAGGGCGGGATGAAGGTGCCGGGCCTGCTGCAGGAAGGCGGTTTCGCGAAGGACTCGACCACCGAGACCTACGCCGCGGTGACGCTGGAGGTGCAGAACCGCCGCTGGGCGGGGGTTCCGTTCTACCTGCGCACCGGCAAGCGGCTGGGCCGCCGGGTCACCGAGATCGCCGTGGTGTTCAAGCGGGCGCCGCATCTGCCGTTCGACTCGACCTCGACCGAGGAACTGGGCCAGAACGCGCTGGTGATCCGGGTGCAGCCCGACGAGGGCATCACGCTGCGGTTCGGGTCGAAGGTGCCGGGGACCACGATGGAGGTCCGCGACGTCACCATGGACTTCGGCTACGGACACGCGTTCACCGAGTCGTCCCCGGAGGCCTACGAACGGCTGATCCTGGACGTGCTGCTCGGCGAACCGTCGCTGTTCCCGGTGAACGAAGAGGTCGAACTGTCCTGGGAGATCCTGGACCCGATCCTCGACCACTGGGCCAAGAAGGGCGCGCCCGAGGCGTACCCGCCCGGTTCGTGGGGACCGCCGTCCGCGGACGAAATGCTGGAGCGTACCGGCCGGAACTGGAGGCGTCCGTGATCATCGACCTGCCGTCGACCACGACGTCGCAGCTGAACAAGAAACTCGTCGAGATCCGCGAACAGGGCGGGCAGGTCGCGCTCGGCCGCGTGCTGACGCTGGTCATAGTCGCCGACGACGACGACAAACTCGAAGAGGCGATCGAGGCGGCCAACGAGGCCAGCCGGGAACACCCCTCACGGGTGATCGTGGTGGCCAAGGGCGCGCGGACCGCGGCGCCGCGGATCGACGGCCAGATCCGGGTCGGCGGCGACGCCGGCGCGAGCGAGGTCATCGTCCTGCGGCTCTACGGCCCGCTGGCCTCGCAGGGGCAGAGCGCGGTCGTGCCGCTGCTGCTGCCGGACGCGCCGATCGTCACCTGGTGGCCGGGTACCGGTCCGAAGGCTCCGGCCAAGGACCCGCTCGGTGAGCTGGCCCAGCGCCGGATCACCGACTCGGCGGCGGAAAAGGCGCCCATAAGGGCACTCACCACCCGGGCGAAGTCCTATGTGGAGGGTGACACCGACCTGGCGTGGACCCGGCTGACCAGCTGGCGCGCACAGCTGGTGTCCGCTCTGGACCTTCCGCCGCATGAGAAGGTCACCGGCGCGACCGTGACCGGTGAGGCCGACTCGCCGTCGACCGAACTGCTCGCCGGCTGGCTGGCCGAGTACCTCAAGGTGCCGGTGAGGCGGGTCAAGAGCAGCGGTGCCGCGGGCATCATCTCGGTGACGCTGGACCGGCGTTCCGGGCCGGTGGAACTGCACCGGCCGGATGGCCGGGTCGGCATGCTGACCCAGCCGGGCCAGCCGACGCGCCGCATCGCCCTGCAGCGGCGGAACAACAAGGACTGCCTGATCGAGGAGCTGCGGCGGCTCGACCCGGACGAGGTCTACGAGGCTTCGCTCCACGGGCTCGCCAAGATCTCGTCGGGCACCGCGGCCAAGGCCGCTCCGGCGAAGAAGGCGGCTCCGGCGGCGAAGAAGGCTCCGGCCGCCAAGACCGCGAACAGCGCCTCATGAGCAAGACCGAGGTCGTCGTCTATGAGAACCCGGACCTCCTGGCCGCCGCCGCGGCGGCCAGGCTGGTCACCCGGATCGTCGACGTCCAGGCCGCCAAGGGCTCTGCTTCGGTGGTGCTCACCGGCGGCGGCACCGGGATCGCGATCCTGCGCGAGCTTCGCGACTCCAGTGCCCGGGACGCCATCGACTGGTCGCGGCTGGACGTCTACTGGGGCGACGAGCGCTTCGTCCCGGCGGACTCGGACGATCGCAACGAGAAGCAGGCCCGCGAGGCGCTGCTCGACCATGTCCCGCTCGACCCGAAGCGGGTGCACGCCATGGCCCCCTCGGACGGCGAGTTCGGCGACGACGTGGACAACGCTGCCGCGGCATACGCCGATGTGCTCGCCGCCAACGACGCGGCGTTCGACATCATGCTGCTGGGCCTCGGCGGGGAGGGGCACACCGCCTCGATCTTCCCCGACAGCCCAGCGGTGCACGAGAAGGAGCGCTCGGTCGTCGCGGTGCGGGACTGCCCGAAGCCGCCGCCGACCCGGATCTCGCTGACCCTGCCCGCGATCCGTCGCGCGCAGGACATCTGGCTGGTCACCGGCGGCGACGCCAAGGCCGACGCCGTCGCGCAGGCACTGGCCGGTGCGGGTGAGGTCGAGATCCCGGTGGCGGGAGCACGCGGCTCGCGTCGCACGCTCTGGCTGCTGGACCGGGGTTCCGCCTCGAAGCTGACGAAGGTCTACCAGCCACCTACCGGCTGACGCTTCGCGCGTGAAGGCCCCCTTCCCTCGGCTGAGCCGAGGGAAGGGGGCCTTCACGCGCATCCGGGCAAGGTGCCCCCAGGCGTGACTCGCGTGATCAGACACGTATCTCGCGTGCTTGGAGGCGTAACTCGCGAGTTACGTCTCTGATCACGCGAGTTACGCCTCCAAGCACGCGAGTCGCGAGTTCGAGCACGATCGGCCGGGCCGGCGCTGACACCCTCATGGCGGAAGTCCGTGAAGGCCTCCTTCCCTACCCTGAAGGTAGTGAAGGAGGCCTTCACGGACTTCCGCGCGGCAGGGTCACCACGCGGCCACGAAACGTGACGTAGATCAACTTCCGGGGGCTTCGGCATCAGAGAGGACTTGTTCGCGCGTCGAAACGATCAACGGACCACCGAGCCCGGGTGGTCCGGTGTGGATCCGACCGACCGAACGTTCATGCACTTGTCCGCAGAGCGGACGGTGACCGGACAGTCGCTAGCCCGACTGGGGGAAACTTACCGCCCTTGTACATCCACCCGTTAGCATCCGCACATTTGTTCGTTCCTGCGCGTCCCGATCGGGCGAAGAACACGTCTCACCATCCAAGTCCACAAGACGAGTGAGGTCGCCAGCGATGAGCACAGAGGGTCTCTCGATGCCAGGTATCTCGGTGGGCGGCTCCGGAGCGGACGCCGCCGACCGGATGCGCCGTGCCGCCGGGGTCATTTCGTTCGCCAAGATCAAACGCCCGGCGCTGGTCGCGCTGGGCATCGACACACTCGCGATCTTCCTGGCCGCGCTCGACGTGTGGCTGGTGATCCCCGAGAAGGCTCAGCCGTACTCGATCTACCTGTCCGGCGCCGCGTGCCTCGGTCTCGCCTTCCGGCGCAAGTTGCCGTTCCTCGCGGTGATCGTCACCGTCCCCGGATTCCTGGCGGGCTGGTCACAGCTGGCCGCGATGATCGCACTCGGCTTCCTCGCCACCCGCAAACAGATGCACTGGCAGACCTGGACCGGGTTCGCCCTCGTCTTCACCTGCCGGTTCGTCCAGTGGCCGCTGGCCGACTTCGTCGAACTCAGCTGGCGCGAGCACGTCCTGGACGGCATCTACGGCGTCATCGTCGCCGGGATGCCGGTGGCCATCGGCCTGCTCATCGGAGCGCGGACCGAGATCTCGCAGAAGCTCTCCGAACTCGCCGCCAGCCGCGATCGTGAGCGCCGCTTCCACGCCGACGCCGTGCGCGCGGAGGAACGCGCCCGCCTCGCGCGGGAGATGCACGACGTCGTCTCGCACCAGATCACCCTGATCGCGATGCAGGCCGGCGCCCTGCAGGCGCAGACCACCGATGCCCGCTCCCTCGAAACCGCGCAGGTCATCCGGAAACTGAGCACCAAGACGCTCGAGGAACTGCGTTCGCTCGTGAGCGTGCTCCGCTCGGGGTCCGAAGACGACGGGCCCCGGCCGGGGATCAACGAACTCGACCGGCTGATCCGAGGCTCGGACGTCCCGGTGCATCTGACCGTCGAGCGGATCCCCGATCTCCTGCCCAGCCAGGTTTCGGCGGCGGCCTACCGGACGGTGCAGGAATGCCTGACCAACGTGCACAAGCACGCGCCCGGCGCCACCGCCACCATCCGGATCCAGGGCGAACACGGTTCGCTCAAGGTCGAAATACGCAACGAGCGCGCCCGGACCCCCGGTGCGGCCCTGCCCTCGGGAGGGCACGGGCTGACCGGACTGGCCGAACGCGCTCGACTGCTGGGTGGGAGCTTCGAGACCGCCGACACCGAGGACGGCGGGTTCCGGGTGCGTGCCCGGTACCCGCTCGACCGGTGACCGGCCGGTCGGCGGAGCCGCGCTGAACCCGGCTGGCCGCGGGCTCCGCTATCCCACCGCCCTGGCGACGGGATAGCGGACGCGGGCTCAGCCCTGAACAGCAGCGACTAGATCTCCCGGCGCTGGCGCAACCGCTCCAGCGCCTCGGCGAGGATGGCCTCGCCGTCGGCGTCGGAACGCCGTTCCTTCACGTACGCGAGGTGAGTCTTGTAAGGCTCGGTCCGTGGCGCGGCAGGAGGGTTCTTCTCGTCCTGCCCACCGGGGAGCCCGCAGCGCGGGCAGTCCCACTCGTCGGGAATCTCGGCGTCCATCGAGAACGAGGGCTGTGCCTCGTGCCCGTTGGCGCACCAGTAGGAAATACGGCGCCGCGGCGCCGACTCACCCCGTTCCGATTCGCCCGAAGGACCGGCACCCACACGGGTGCCCCGAATCGCGTTACCGCCAACCATGAATCCTCACACCTATAGGGATCGGCGGCGCGCCCCCCATAGGCACGCCGAAACACCTGGGTCGATCAGACCTTGAGCAGGAGCCCGAGGCCGATGATGCTGATCAGCCACACCGCGCCCAGCAGCAGCGTGATCCGGTCGAGGTTCTTCTCGGCCACGCTCGAGCCCGAGAGGCTCGACTGCATACCGCCACCGAACAGCGAAGACAGACCGCCACCACGGCCGCGGTGCAGCAACACGGCGACCACCAGCAGCACGCTGGAGGCGATCAACAGGATTTGCAGGAACAGCTTCATGTCATCCTCTGCGCTCTTGGAGAATGCAGGAAAACGGTGTGCACAGGCGGCCGGGGTTTGCAACCCAGCACCGCCAGGACACACCGTACTCCTGGACTCGTCCACTGCTGTGTGACGGACCGGATACCCAGGTTACCCGGTAGGTGCCCCGATCAGGGCAGGGGCCCGCCCGCGGCGAGTGCGCAGAGTTTGGTGAACTCGTCACCATCCAGGCTGGCACCACCGACAAGCGCACCATCGATGTTCTCGCAGGCGACGAGGTCACTGATGTTGTTGGCCTTGGCCGAGCCGCCGTAGAGCACGCGGACCGAGGACGCGACCTCGGCACCGTACTTTTCGGCGAGGGTGGCGCGGATGGCTCCGCACACCTCCTCGGCGTCCTGCGGCGTCGCGACCTTGCCGGTCCCGATCGCCCAGACGGGCTCGTAGGCGACGACGACGTCCTTGACCTGCTCGGCCTTGAGTCCCTTGAGGCCCTCGACCAGCTGGGCCGTGGTGTGGGCGATGTGCTCGCCCGCCTCGCGGACCTCAAGCTTCTCCCCCACGCACAGGATCGGCTTGATGCCGTGCTTGAGCGCCGCCTTGACCTTCTTGTTCACCAGTTCGTCGGACTCGCCGTGGTACTCACGCCGCTCCGAGTGCCCGACGGTGACGAAGCTGCACCCCAGCTTCGCCAGCATCGGGCCCGACACGTCACCGGTGTAGGCACCGGAGTCGTGCGGCGACAGGTCCTGGGCGCCGTAGGTGAGCGACAGCTTGTCGCCGTCGGTCAGCGTCTGGACGCTGCGGATGTCGGTGAACGGCGGCAGGACCGCGACGTCGACCTTCGCGTAGTACTTCTCCGGCAGGGCGAAGGCGATCTTCTGAACCAGCGCGATGGCTTCGAGGTGGTTCTGGTTCATCTTCCAGTTGCCGGCGATGAGCGGTTTGCGCGCCACTAGTCGTTCTCTCCCAGCACAGTGACTCCGGGCAGTTCCTTGCCCTCCAGGTACTCCAGCGACGCGCCGCCGCCGGTCGAGATGTGCGAGAAGCCGTCCTCCGGCAGGCCGAGCTGCCGCACGGCCGCGGCGGAGTCTCCCCCGCCGACCACGGTGAAGGCGTCGCTCTCGACCAGCGCCTCGGCCACGGCACGGGTGCCGCCGGCGAAGGACTCGAACTCGAACACACCCATCGGGCCGTTCCAGAACACGGTCGCCGCGTCGGCCAGCTTGCCCGCGAACAGTTCCCGCGACTTCGGGCCGATGTCGAGCCCCATGCGCTCGGCCGGGATGGCCGTCGCGTCGACGACGTCGAAGTCGGCGTCGGCGGCGAAGCCCGTCGCGGCGAGGACGTCCACCGGCAGGATCAGCTCGACTCCGCGCTTCTCCGCCTCGGCGAGGAAGCCGCGGACCTGCTCCAGCTGGTCCTCCTGCAGCAGCGAGTTGCCGACCTCGTGGCCCTGGGCCTTGAGGAAGGTGTACGCCATGCCGCCACCGATGAGCAGCCTGTCGACCTTGGTCAGCAGGTTGGCGATGACGCCCAGCTTGTCCGACACCTTCGCGCCGCCGAGAACGACGACGTACGGCCGAGCCAGGTCCTCGGTGAGCTTCTTGAGGACGTCGACCTCCGCCAGCACCAGACCGCCCGCGTACGCCGGAAGCGCCCGTGCGATCTCGTAGACCGAGGCCTGCTTGCGGTGCACGACACCGAAACCGTCGGAGACGAACGCGCCGCCAGGGACGAGCGCGGCCAGCTCGGCGGCCAGTTCCTGCCGCTCGGCCTCGACCTTGCTGGTCTCGCGCGCGTCGAAGCGCACGTTCTCCAGCAGGGCCACCTGACCGTCGGTCAGGCCCGCGACGGTGGCCTTGGCGGACTCGCCGACCAGGTCACCGGCCAGCGGGACGTCGACGCCGAGCAGCTCGGTGAGCTTCGCGGCGACGGGCGCGAGCGAGAACTTCGGGTCCGGCTCGCCCTTGGGACGGCCGAGGTGCGCCGTGACGACCACCTTCGCGCCCGCCTCGGCGAGCCGCTTGAGGGTCGGCAGGGCCGCGCGGACACGGCCGTCGTCGGTGATCTTGTCCCCGTCGAGCGGGACGTTCAGGTCGGAACGCACTAGTACGTACCGGCCTGAGACGTCCTCGCCCAGCAGGTCTTCGAGGTTCTTCAGCGCCATGGCTCAGGAGAGCTTGTTGCCGACGAGCTTGACGAGGTCGGCGAGGCGGTTGGAGTAGCCCCACTCGTTGTCGTACCAGCCGACGACCTTGACCTGGTTGCCGATGACCTTGGTCAGCGGCGCGTCGTAGATGCACGACGCCGGGTCGGTGACGATGTCGGCCGAAACGATCGGGTCGTCGCTGTAGCGCAGGATGCCGGCCAGGGGGCCCTCGGCGGCGGCCTTGTACGCCGCGTTGATCTCTTCGAGGGTCGCGCTCTTGGTCAGCGTGACGGTGAGGTCGGTGGCCGAACCGGTCGGGACCGGGACGCGGACCGCGTAGCCGTCGAGCTTGCCGTTGAGCTCCGGCAGGACCAGGCCGATGGCCTTGGCGGCACCGGTCGAGGTCGGGACCATGCTCAGCGCGGCGGCACGGGCGCGGCGCAGGTCCTTGTGCGGCGCGTCCTGCAGGTTCTGGTCCTGCGTGTACGCGTGGATCGTGGTCATGAGGCCCTGCTCGACACCGAAGGCGTCGTTCAGCACCTTGGCCAGCGGGCCGAGGCAGTTGGTGGTGCAGGACGCGTTCGAGATGATGTTCTGCGAACCGTCGTACTTGTCGTCGTTGACGCCCAGCACCACGGTCAGGTCCTCGCCCTTGGCGGGCGCGGAGATGATGACCTTCTTGGCGCCACCGGCGAGGTGCGCCTTGGCGGCGTCACCGGTGGTGAAGAAACCGGTCGACTCGACGACGACGTCCACGCCGAGGTCGCCCCAGGGCAGGTTGGCCGGGTCGCGCTCGGCGAGGGCCTTGATCGTCTTGCCGTCGACGACGATGCCCTCGTCGCTGACGCTGACCTCGCCCGGGAAACGGCCGAGGATGGAGTCGTACTTGAGCAGGTGGGCCATGGTGGCGACGTCGCCGAGGTCGTTGAACGCGACAACCTCGATGTCGTGACCGGCGGCCTGCACGGCCCGGAAGAAGTTGCGGCCGATGCGGCCGAAGCCGTTGACACCTACGCGAACCGTCACTGCTGCCACTCCCTTGAGACTCGTCCGGGATCGCCCCGGTAAGACGTCCTTTACTCGGGCGCAACCCTAGCGTGCGTGCTCGGGCGACCCTCTTTGCCCTGACGAGACTTCCACCACTCGGTGGGTCAGGTCAAGAATCGATTAAGACCATCGCTACCAGGCCGTCTTGTCGAAACTCTCAGCTTCCCTGTGCTAACCGTCGCTCCACCGGAGTCCGCATTCGTGGCGTGACTCGCACCTCTCCGAACCACTCGGCCAGGTGGTTCGCCTCCGCCTCGACGGCCCGTTCGACGTCCGCGCCGACGTCCTCCAGGAAGTGGTGGACGACCTCGCCGTCCGGGCGTTGCGCCCAGCCGCCGACGATGCGGCCGTCGGCCCAGACGGTGGGCCCGATGTTGCCGGTGCCGTCGAACAGCGGCGCCTTGTGCGGGCCGAGATACCAGTCGCGCTCGATCCAGCCCATCGACGTCGGATCGAGGGACGGGAGCAGCGCGACCCACAGCCCTGGCTCTTCGACGGGCTCCAGATCGTCGGCGAGGACCACGCCGGGAACGCCGTCGAGATCGACCTCGACCGGCTGGACCGCCGCGAGCGCCTTCTTCGTCTGGCCCGCCGTCCAGCCCGTCCACCAACGGAGGTCCACGATCGGGGCGGGACCGTAGGCGTAGAGCCAGCGCCAGGCGAGCTCGGCCCTGGCGGCGTCGGCGTCCCATTCGGCGAGGCCCTGTGGCAGCCAGCCCGCCATCGGGGCCCAGTAGTACTGGCTGCTGATCCAGCTGCCGCGCGGGCGGCCGCGCACGATGCGGCCGTCGACCGCGAGCTGGAACAGGACACGGCTGGTGACGTTGGCGATCGCCTCGTACGGTTTGCCCTTGGCCATCAGCAACTGCTGTTTGAGGCGCGGCTCGTCCTCGGACAGCTGCTGTGCCGTGGCGGAACCACGAGCCTTCAGGGCGCGCTCGGTCGCGTCCTCGACCTCGGCGAGCCAGCGCTCCGGCTCCGGCACGTTCTCCGGATGGCCCTGCGTGCCGAGGTGCTGCTCGAGGAGGCGGCGCTGCTTCTTGGCGATGTCGGCGGAACACGCGGCCTGCACGAGCGCCGCGTTCTCGTGCCCGAGTACGAAGACCGTGCGGCGCATGCCGAGCATCCGGATCAGCGTGCGCTCCTCGTACAGCGCGCTTTCCAGCTCGGCGACGCCGTCGCCCTTCACCCGCGCCCACGCCGACAGGTGCACCGACGCCGGATCGGTGGCGTGCAGCGCGACGACCGCGTCCGCGGCGGCGAGCACCGACTCGGCGGGCGTGGTGAGGCGATGACGCGTCGCGAGGCGGGCACGGCGCTGCCGGATATCGATCTTGGGGATCACGGATCGTTCCTACCACCGGGCCCCGACAAAACGGATCGGTCCGGACCCGTCAGTTCCGGCGTTCCCGGCCGTGGGCCAGCGGCGGCATCACTCCCCCGGGCCGCGGCCCGAAGCGAGCGACTCGAGGCGCCGGCCGGCGTGGCGGCGGAGCAGGCGGGACGGCCCGGATGACCTGGGTGATCTCGGTGTCCGGGTTCGGCGCGAGCGGGACTGCCGGAATCACCTGGGTGATCTCGGTATCCGGGTTCGGCGCGGGGCTTCCGTTGCCGGACCGGGATTCGTCCGGCACCCGGAGGTAGATCCGCAGTTTCTGGGTCGGCCGTTCGATCAGCCGCCAGGAGACCACCCCGCAGACGTACGCGGTGGGCACCGCGAGCACGATCAGCAGGTACGAATCGCGGACCCCGGCGAGCGTGAACAGCTGCTGCACCGGCATTCCCCACACGTACATCCCGTAGCTGGGATAGACCCACTGGTCGTAGCCCTCCAGCCGGCGCGGCCAGTGGTACGCCCAGGTGATCGCGCCGTAGCCCGCGGCGATGGGCAGGATGAACCGCGTCGCGGGTTCGATGGGCGGGGTGAAGTTCGCGACGAGGTAGAGCGCCACCAGCGCGTACGCGACGGCCGGGCGCAACGGGATCAGGTCCCGGTGACTGTGCAGCAGCATGCCGATGACGAACGCCACCAGGAACGCCACCATCGACCCCAGCGGCACGCTGAACAACGAGCCCCCGTTGCCGTGGAAGCCGACCGAGGCCCCCATGAACCCGTCCGCCACCATGAACGCCAGCAGCAGTGGGAACAGGACGATCCGTCCTCGCGCGAGGCCACCCACCAGTCCGATGACGAGCACGATCAGATATCCGGTGGCCTCCATCGGGAGCGTCCAGATCGAACCGTTCGCGGAGAACGGGTAGGGGTTCTCGGTGAACACGCCCGGGAGCAGATGCTGCAACGGGTACAGCATCGCGTTGTTCACGACATAGCCCCAGGTGTCGTGATTCCCCCAGTACTCGCGCGGGCTGAGCACCGTCACCAGTGGCCCGATCACGAACGCCGTCACCATGACCACGAACAGCAGCGGCGGCCAGATCCGCAGCACCCGCTTGAGCAGGTACCGCCACCACGAGGAGTCCCGCCGCCAGCTGTCCGCGATCTGGTAGCCGCTCATGGCGAAGAAGCCCATGAGCGCGAAGTACCCCAGCGAGATGTTCCAGCTCGACGGCAGGCTGGTGATCCGGCTCGGTTCGATGATCGGGAAACAGTGTTCGAAGACGACCAGGATCGCCCCGAACATCCGCAGCCACGCGAACCCGGTGTCCGGTTTCGCGTAGGTCTTCGCGCCCGGGCTGCTCATGGGCCACCGTCGGCGAGCGTGTACCGGCGCTCGTGGATCATCCGGATGTCCCCGGCCCACGGCTCACACCGCACACCCATCCGATCAACCGCCATGCGCGAGAGGCTACCGGGGCCTTGCCGAACCCATACGAGATACCGATACTTTTGGTGGGAAAGTATCTATACCAACCCTCGCCGAACACTGAGAGCACAGAAGGAGCGACCCACGGTGACCGAGTCCGATCGTTCACGCCGGGAACGCAAGCTGGGGCTCGTGGTGATCGTGACGTTGTTCCTCGTCCTGGAGGCCGCGGTGATCGGTTACCTCGTCACGTCGAACTGAGCGGCTACCTGGCTGTCAGGCGTTCACGGACTCGGCGATCGCCACGCACACCAGGTGTCACAACGGCTGAGCGTGAAGGGCTAGACCCGCTCCAGCTCGAAGACCGGGATGACGCGGCGGGTCTTGCTCTGGTACTCGGCGAACTGCGGCATGACGGCGGACTGCCTGGCGTAGACCTCGTCGCGCTCGGCGCCGGCGAGCAACCGTGCGCGGACCGGGAAGGTCTCGGTGCCGAGTTCGACCTTCGTGTCCGGATTGGCCACCAGGTTGTGGAACCACGCCGGGTTGTCGTCCGAGCCGCCCTTGCTCGCGAAGATGAAGATCCGGTCGCCTTCGAGCAGCGGGACGAGCGGCGCGATCCGCTGAGTGCCGGACTTCGCGCCGGTGTGGTGGACCAGGACGAGCGGGTAGCCCTCGAACATGCCGCCCGCCTTCCCGCCGGTCTCGCGAAACTCGGCGATCACGGTGCGGTTGATCTGGTCGAAGTCGAACGTGTCAGTCATGACCTTGATCGTATGACGCATCCGGTGACCGTATCGATGCCTGAAAACACCACGAAGATATCCACCTGTCGCACTACCCTCGATGCCATGGACCTGTTGGCCGAAGCGCTCGCCGTGGGCGGGGTCCGCGGCGCCGCCGGAGCCCGGATCGAGGCGTCCGGACCCTGGGGCATCCTCTGGCACGGCATCACCCGCGCCGCCTTCTACGCCGTCACCTGCGGCACCGCCTGGCTGGAACTGGCCGGGCACCCGCCGCGGCAGCTCATGCCCGGCGACGTCGTCCTGTTGCCGAACGGCCCGGAGCACACTCTGCGCAGCGCTCCGGACGTCGCGATCATTCCCAACCTGTGCACGGCGGCGGAGAAGGCGCGAGCCTGCGGCGGCGTGTTGCGGCTCGGGTCCGGCGAGGTGGACACCCATGTCCTCGGCGCGTCCTACGACTACGACCCCGCGGTGTCCACCCAGGTGCTGGCCACCCTGCCCGAGCTGGTGCACATCCGCGCGAACCACGTCGGCGGTGGACTGGACGACACCGTCCGCCTGTTGTCGCGGGAACTGGCCTCACCGCAGATCGCCACGGAATTCGTCCTCAACCGGCTCGTCGACATCCTGCTGGTCCAGTTGCTTCGCGCGTGGCGAACCGAGAAACCGGCCGAGGCGCGGGGAACCTGGCTCGGCGTCCTCGGCGATCCGCTGATCAGCGTGGCGCTGGCGAAGATCCACGAGGACCCGGCGAAACCATGGACCACCGACCTGCTCGCGACGGAGCTGGCGACCTCGTGCAGCACGCTGACCCGGCGTTTCCGCGAAACCACCGGCCGGACGCCGGGCGAGTACCTGACCCAGTGGCGGATGGACCTGGCCGCCGTCCGGCTGCGCGACACCGACGCCACCGTGGACACCATCGCCCACTCGGTCGGCTACACCTCGGTGTACGCGTTCAGCAGGGCCTTCCGCCGCGCTCGCCGTCAGGCTCCCGGGCAGTACCGGGCCTCGACACGGGGTCGTGCGTGATTCGGAGTCGTTCTAACGACCCGGCCGGGTGACCGGAACGACCTCGAGAAGTTCCTTCAGGCCTTCGAAATCCTGCGGATTGGTGGTGTACAACGGCATCCGGTGCGCGATGGCCACGCTCGCGATCATCAGATTGGCCACCCGCCGCCGGGGCGTCCTGCCCATCGCGAGCACGGACGCCGACACCCTGCCGAAGATCCTGGCCGCCTCGGTGCCGAAGGGCAGCGGGTCGAATTCGGACTCCACTCGTTGCAGCAGATCCGTACGCCGGGCCCGCTCGGCCGGATCGGTGGCGTAGTGCGGGCCCGCCGACAGTTCCGCGAGCGTGATCGTGCTGATCGACATCAGATCCGGCAGCTGGGCGTGGTCGATCGTCCGCCGGAGGATGAGGATGTTCGTGTCGAGCAGGCCGTGGACCTCAGCGGCCATAGGGATCTTCCGCCTCGCCTTCGAAAGCGTCGTCGAGGTCCGCGCGGAACCTGTCCGGGTCGATGAGCGGAGCGTTGGCCGAGCCGGTGGCGAACTGGTCGCGGGAAACGGCGTGACGGCGGCACAGCGGGACCAGCTGGGCGATGGGCGAACCACTGCGGGTCACGGTGAAGGTCTCCCCGTGCTCGACCGCGTCCATGATCTCGCCGGACCGGTTCCGGAGATCACGCTGGGAGATCTCGTGCTGAACGCTCATAAGCGCACTATAGCGCTCATGTGCCCCCTAGTGCCACATTGTGCCACCCTAGGCGGTCTCCTCTTCCGGTTCCGGCTCGTCCGCCGGTCGCGTGAACAGCCGTGTCGCCGAGAGCCGCGCGACGCCGTCCGGCTCGCCGAGTTCGTCGGTGGCGTTCCGGATCGTCGCGTCGACGGAGAGGTACTTGCGCCCCGCCCTCAGGTCCGCGTCGTTGCGCAACCGCACGATCAGCGGGAACTCGCTCAGCGCGCCGGCGTCGAACAGGCCGGTGGTGTAGATCAGCTGGACGCCCAGCGCCTCCGCGACCGCGCGCTGCAGTTCCAGCAGGTAGCCCGCCGACGCGCGGCCGATCGGGTTGTCGAGGAACAGCACGCCGGAATGCCGGTTGCGGGCCTTGCCGCGGTTGTTCGCCCGCAGCGCCGCCAGGGTGCAGTACAGGATGATCGCGGCGGTCAGTTGCTGCCCGCCGGAGAACACGTCCCTGATCTCGGAGACACGCTGCCGCTCGGTCCGCAGCACGGAGTCCGGCTTCAGCATGTCGACCCGGAAACCCTTGGGAGCGGCGGCCTGCACGCCGCGCAGCACGAGCGAAAGCCCGTCCCGTTTGACGTCCCGGCCGTCCGAGGTCTTCCCCACCGCGGCCTCGTCGACGACCTCGCCCAGTTTCTCGGCGAGCACGTTCTCTTCGAGTTCGGTGAAGCGGATCCGCAGGAACTCCTGGCCCGACCAGTCGCCGAGACCGTCCGGCAGCCGCGAAACCCGTTGTGCCGCACGAAGAGTGCGCAGCGCGCCGTCGACCATGCCCTGCAGGCGGGTGATGATGCCGCCGCGGTGCCGGTCGATCTGCGCGAGATCGTCGGTGAGCGTGCGCAGCCGGGGCCGCAACGCCTCCGCCCATTCCGCGGCGTGGACGGGCAGCTGATCACGGCGGACCGAGATCACCTGCTGCCGCACCGGCGTGCTGAGCTTCTCGAAGCGCTTGTCCGTGGCGTACTGCGCCAGCTGGTCGGCCGCGGCCCGCACCCGGCGGTCACCCGCGTCGGCGGCGTCCTGCGCCTCGGTGAGCGAGGTGTTGAGCCGGGAGTGCTTGGCGCGCGCGGATTCGACGTCGCCCTCGAAGGCCGCCCCACCGTCCGCGGTGTCCGATTCGGACAACAGATGTGCCATGGATTCGGCCAGCAGCCCGAAACCGGACGCGGAGGTCTTCGCGGACTCCAGCGTCGCTTCGGCGGCGGCGCGGCGCTCCTGGAGTTCCTCCCATTTCCGCGCGGCGGCGGACACTTCGAGACTCGCCTCGTCGATCAGCTCCAGGCCGTGCTCGATGTCCTTCGGCCGCGCGTCGGAAGCGATCGCGGACGGCTGTTCCGGCAACTGGCCCAGTTCCGCCTTGCGCGTCGCGACGAGCCCGACGATCTCGGTGCGCTCCTCTTCCAGCACCGCGACCGCGCGGTTCGCCCGCGCCTGCGCCGCCGCCCGCGCCGAAGCGTCGGAACCGTCCGGCGTCTCCAGCAACGCCGAAGCCCGTTCGCGGACGGCGTCGTCCAGCGCCTCCACGGCCGCCCGCGCGGACGCCTCGACACTCTCGGCCTGGTCGAGTTCGGCACGGAGGTCGCTGCCGACCTCCACCTTCGCGTACGCCTCGGAAGCCGAGGCGAAAGTCCTCCGCAACGCGTCCACCGGTTCGGCGGGCACGGGGTCGTTTTCGGTGACGTCACTCGATCCCGGCACCTCGGCCAGTTCCGCCTTCGCGGTCGTCGCCGTGCGCCGATGCCCGTCGGCGGTGCGTTGCTCCTCGCTCGCCTGCTCGCGCAGCCGGGAGGCCCTCACCGCCGCTTCGGACGCCGTCGCCTCCGCCCGCTCGGCGGTCTCGGTCGCACGTTCGACGTCGTCCGTCCACTCGGGAATCTTCGCGGCGCGTGCCGCGAGCGTTTCGAGCCCGCGAGCCCGCTCCCCCGCCTCGGCCGAAGCCATGCGCAGCTCGGGAACCCGTTCCCGGAGCCCGGACGCCTTCTCACCGAGGCGCTGGAACTCCTTTTCCGCCTGCTCCAACGCGGTCTGCGCGGTTTCGTGTGCGGTGCGCGCGTTCTGGAGCTGCTCGGCCAGGGTCGCGATGCTGCCGGGCGGATAGTCCTCGCGCCAGGTCTTGAGCTTCCACGACAGGGCGCTGTCATCGGCCAGCGACGTCGCCAGCGCTTCCAGCCGTCGCTGCCGTTCCGCGTGCCGGAGCGCGATGGCCTCACGCTCGGCGTCGGCGGCTTCCTCGTCGTACATCGCCGGATTGGGCGGCACGAGGAATTCGATCCCGGCCTCGTCCGGCAGGCGGCCGGTCGTGGTCGCCTCGGTCGTGGCGACCGGGATGATCGTGGTGGGCAGCAGACGCCGCTCCGCCAGGACCTTCTCGGCGAGCCGGACCTGCTCCGGTTCGTTGAGCAGGATCCCCGAGACCAGCTGGGGCGCGCGGGCCAGTACGGCCGCCCGCCTCTTCTTGTCCAAAGTGGACAGGTAACGCCAGCCGGACCACGCGTTCATCCCGGCGGCTTCCAGCGCGTCCAAAGCGGCCTGGACCTCTTCGGTGGCGGGCAGGAGGCCGCCCGAGCCGAGCGCGTTCAGCGCGCGCTCGTCGACGGATTCCTCCATCCGCAGCGCGGTCTGTTCCTTCTCCGCGGCCGAACCCGCCTCACGAAGACGCTCCAGCAGCACCGGGAGGTCCGTCTCCAGTGTGACGTCGTCGGCGCCGAGGAGTTCACTCAGCCGGGGCTCGACGGCGAGCGCGTCGGTGCGCCGGTTGGCCCGGTCGAGTTCGTCGGCCGCGCGCTCCAGACGGTCCTTGGTGGACCCCGCGAGCCGGTGCGCGTCGTTGACGGTGGCCTGCGCGGATCGCAGATCCTCCGCGACGCGTTCGAGTTCCTGTTCACGACGGACGAGTTCCGCGGCGGTCTCCTCGGCCTCCGTCCTGGCCGCACGCGCCGCCTCGGCGACGTCGGCACCGGCCTTGAGCGCGCCGGACCGGACGGTTTCCGCGATCTCCTCACGGATTTCGGCGATCCGCGCGCCCAGTCCGCGGGCCTCCGCCCGGCGCGAGGCCGCGAGGTTCGCCGACTCGTCGCGTTCCGCCTGGGCCTTCTCCGCCTCGGCACGCAGGGCGCCGACATGGGCTTCGGCCTTCGCCGCCTGCTCGGTGGCGTTCTTGGCCAGCGCCAGCAGTCCCCGCGCGAGCGCGCCCGCGGCGGCGTTGCGTGCCTGCAGCGCGGGCTGCGCCCTCTGCTCCCGATTCCCCACCAGTTCCCGGAAGTCGCGGGCCTTGCGGGAGGCGTTGAGGTGGTTGAGCACGGTGGCGCATTCACGCCAGGCCTCGGCGGCGGTCTTGGCCTCGGCCAGTTCGCCGTCGATCCGCTTCTTGCTTTCCTGCGCCTCTTCGAGCCGCAGTTTCCCGACCAGGCGGCGGAGTTCGGTGACCCCGGCGGCGAGACGGCGGTGGTCGCCCTCGGCCAGTTTCTCCGCGGACTTCACCTCGTCGACGTGCTGTTCGAGCCCGCTCAGCCGCTCGTTCTCCAGTTTGTCGCGCGCGGCGACCTGACCGGCCAGCGTCCGCATCTCGGCGCGGGCAGCGTCGGCGAGCTTCCGTGACGCGGCCGCGACGCCTTCTTCCTCCGCCAGTGGCGTGAGCAGATCGAGGGCACCGGCGACGAAATCGCGCTCCGACAACAGATCCCCGCGCTGGGCGAGGTTGTGCGCGTACGTCGCGACGACCTCGGCGAGATCCTTCGGCTCCTCCTCCGAAAGCACCGCGCGCAACAGGAACTCGACGAACGCCTCGTCGGTGCTGAACGCGAAGGCGTCCGCCGCCTCGCCCTCACCGGCGTTCATCGCGCGCTGGTACCGGAAGAGCTCGGTGTCGAGACCGAGGCCGTCGAGCCGGGACGTCCACTCGTGGTGACGCCGCGTCCAGAACAGCTCCAGTTCCGGCTCGCCGCCATGCACCTTGTCGAGCTGGTCGTGGAAGCCGGACATCGTCAGCAGCCTGCCGTCCGACGTCAGCGGCAGCGAGTCCAGATCGAGCGAGGGCGTCGGCCGGAAGCAGTACCAGGAATCGACGAGGTTCTCCGAATCCGCCGACACCACGTGCCCGCGCCATTCCGACACCTTGCCGGTGATCACCCGATGGCCGGTTTCGACCTGCAGCCATTCCAGCACGACGTGCGAGACGTCCTTGGCGGCGACGAACTTCTCCAGGACCTTGGTGTTCGTCGTGCCGACGACCTGGCGGCGGCCGGGCAGCATGACCGAGAAGATCAGCTTGATCAGGACGGATTTGCCGCCGCCGTTCTCCAGGAACAGCACGCTCGCCGGCGAAGGGCGCCGCGGCGGCCCCTCCCCCGCGAGGTGGATCCCGGCGCTGAACAGCGCGTCCTGTTTGGGCGCGGTGATGGCCGCGCCGACACCGCTGAAGTCCAGCACGACATCCTGGTACCGCGCGCCTGCCGGGCCCACCGAGTGCAGGCGAACCCGCGAAAGCTCGTACATCGACTCCCCTTGGTTAAAGCGTGTCCGACGCGGCCGCGCGCAACGTCCCGCCGCCGTTGGCGACCGAGACCACGTTCAGTTCGAGCAGGTCGTCGAAGGCCGCGTCGGCGGCGAGTTCGCGCACCTGCACCTGGTAGCGCGGTGTCGTCCGGTAGGTCCCGCCCTGTTCGCCGCTGACCTGGACGAGAAAGCCTTGATCGGCGAGGAAGCGCAGGGCTCGCGCGACCATGCCGCGCGTGGTGTCCGACGCCAGCCTGCCGTCCTTGGTCGCCGCGGCCGCCGGGCGCCGGGCGTAGGCGCGCCAGGCCTGTTCGAGTTCGGGCGCGTCGGCCAGCGGGTCGTTGTTCGCCTCCGCCTCGGCAGCGCGCTCGTCGAGGATCCGGCAGGCCTCGCGCACCATCGCGTCCACCTGCTCGACGCTGACGCGGCCGATGTAGGTGTCGTTGGCGAGGTCGTCCGGGCGCGGGTAGCCGAGCGCCGCGGTGGCCAGGTGGACGAGTCCGTGCAGGACCTTCTCGGTCTCGCGGCGCTCACGGATCTTGCTCTGCCGCGCGTAGCTGTCCATCTTGATCTCGAAGACGGACTCGTCGGTCGCCGCCAGCACGGCACCGGCCTGGAGGTTGACCTCCAGCACCATCAGCCCGAGCCCGGCCGCGACCGCGTGCGTGAGCTGTTTGAACGCCCTGTCCTCGCCGTAGCGCCGGACGAGGTCGCCGTACACGACGTCCCGCGACGGCAACTGCTTCGGGCGCATGCCGAAGGAAACCAGCCTGGCCGCGGATTCGACGTCCCCGGTTGTCGTCACGCGACCTCCTCCTCTTCTTCGTGGCGATCGACCGTGGCCGACGAAAGCAGCAGATCCGCTCCGCCGAACTCCGGGTCGTCGAGCAGCGTGCCGTCGTCGACGGCCAGCAGCACCTGGCGCTCCCCCAGCCGGAGCGCCGCGCCGACCCCGGGACTGTAGGCGTGCACCGCGCGCAGGGCGACCAGGGCCGGCAGGCCGGGATCGATCCGGCGGGCCTCTTCGAGCAGCCCGGACAGCCGCCGCGGCACCTCCGGCAGGTCGAGCAGGTCGTCGGCGAGGCGCCACTGCTCGTCGCCGAATTTGTCGGTGACCTCGGCGGGCATGAGTTCGGGCTCGGGGATCTCGCCGACGAGCTGGTCGCGTTCGGGCGCGGGCCGCAGCAGCAAGGACACCAGCGACGACAGCGACGGCACGGTCGGCGGGGAGATGCCGGCGCCGGCGTGAAAGAACGATTCGGCGGGCGCGACGGCTTCGGCGATCGGCAGGCCCAGCGTCGGCATCAGGAGCTGGCCGAACAGGTCGATCGTCGCGCGCTGCGGCGGCCCGGAGAACTGCTGACGGTCCTGCTCGGCGCGGAACACCGCGCCCGCGTCGGCCAGCCGTGACTGGAGCCGCGTGTGGCGGCGAATGCAGTCGCTGACGATGTCGACGAGTTCGGCCGCACGGCGTTTGCGGTCGGGGTCCTCGGTCTCGTCCCGCGACGCGGTGATGTTCTTGAGGATCGCGTTCTCGGCGCGGAACCGGGACTCGATATGGGACAGCGCCTGATCCAGCAGATCCGGGACCTCGCGCTCCCAGTCGACCGCGCGCACGTCGCGCCGGGTGGCGTCGAGCTTGGCGCGCAGGGTCTCGCCGTACTGCACCGTCCGGTAGCGGGCCTGCTCCGCCGCGAGCTTCGCGTCGGCGAGGCGGCCGCGGTTGATCAGGTTCTCCAGTTTGACCTCGGCCGCGATCTGGGCCGACTCGACGTCGGTGTCCAGCGCGCCGACGAGCACGTTGATCGCCTCGTCGGTGGCGCGCAGGTAGACCTCGCCGTCGGGCGCGGCCAGCTCGACGAGCAGCTTGAAGTCGAACTGGCGGCGCTGGTAGCCGCCGCCGGGGCCGATGGAGCCGTAGACGCGGCGGAACCCACGATCGGTGGTGCCGACGTTGATCAGGTTGTCGAGCACCCAGCGGGCGACCTTGGCGTGCTCGTCGGGGGTCCGGCCGGGGGCCTGGAGCGCCACGAACGGCAGCAACCGCGCGATCACCTGGTCGTGGTCGGCGCCGGTGTCGAAGTCCATCGAGACGGTGACCTGGTCGATCGTGTGCAGGGCGATCTCGGCCATCTGGTAGATCGTGGCGTCCGCCCAGTCCAGCTTCGCCTTGCGCGCGTCGAGGTCGTGCAAGGGCGCGGTGCAGGCCAGCGCCTTGAGGCGGCGGGTCAGCCCCTCGTCGGCCAGCCCCATCCCGGTCAGCTCGTCGTCTCGCACAGCAGGCCAGGCTAGTCGCCACCCCTCGCACCTCGCACGGGTGACCGGGGTGCCCGGCGCTCCGGGCGGCGGTAGCGTCTGGTTCATGCGTGAAATGAGCCGGGAAGAATGGTGGAAGTTCGCGAGCGAGGGCACGCGGACGGGCATGCTCGGCCTGGTCCGCGCCAACGGGGCGCCGATCGTGACGCCGGTGTGGTTCCTGCTGAACGAAGGGCCGGACGGGGACGAGCTGATCTTCACCACCGGCACGGACACCCTCAAGGGGAAGGCGCTGCGCCGCGACCCGCGGCTTTCGCTGGCCGTCGACGACCAGAAGCCGCCGTACTCGTATGTGCAGTTCACCGCCGAAGCCGTGCTGCACAACGACTTCGACGAGATGCTCGAATGGGCGACCAGGCTCGGTGGGCGGTACATGGGCGAGGACAAGGCCGAGGCGTACGGCAAGCGGAACGCCGTCCCGGAGGAGTCGTTGGTGCGGGCACGGATCACGAAGGTGATCGCACGGGCGGACATCGCCGGCTGACGCCTTCCGCGTAAAGGCGCCACCGCTCCGGCCGGGGGTGTGGTCGCCGACTTCGGGTGAGCGAGTGAGCACGTGCCGCCTCCGGAGTCGCCGCCCCAGTCGAGACAGCGAAAGCGACGTTGCGAAAGCCACTTTCGCAACGCTGAAGGTTGCGAAAGTGGCTTTCGCAACCCGCCGGCCCCGAAGCCACGTGTCCCGCCGGCCGCGACACCCCATCGCATTTGGTCCCCTGGATGCGGTCCTTGCGTGTGCAAGTACCGCATCCAGGGGACTAAATGCATTCGTGGGCGTGACTGTCCGTGTTGATGTTGGTCAAGTATTGACACGAAGCACCCGCTGGTGTGTGATCTGAACCATAGATAGGAAAGTTTCCTAACTAAAACTCCACGTCCCCCGCCGGGTTCGCCCGGTCCGCCGTTGCACCCTCCCGAACCCCGAACTTCACGCATGGAGGCTCCAGTGGCACCCCGACCACCGTGGCGCGCGCTGCTCACGTGTGCCGCCGCGACGGCGATGACCCTCGCCGTCCTGCCGGCTCTGCCCGCCGGCGCGGCACCGACCGATCACGAATCCGAAACCGCGACGATCTCCCAAGGCGCCGTCGAAAAGAACCACGCGGGCTATTCCGGCACCGGGTTCGTGAACTTCGACAACGTCGCCGGCAGCTATGTCGAGTACACGGTGAACGCCGCCCAGGCCGGAACCCAGACGCTGACCTTCCGCTACGCCAACGGAACCACGATCGACCGGCCCGTCTCCTTGACCGTCAACGGCACCGCCGCCGGGACACTGTCCTTCCCCGGCACCGGCGCGTGGACCACCTGGAAGACCGTCACCAAGGACGTCGCGCTGGCCGCCGGAGCCAACAAGATCCGCACCACCGCGACGACCGCGAACGGCGGGCCGAACGCGGACAAGCTCACCGTGAGCGGGGTGGTCGACACCGAAGCGCCGACCCCGCCGAAGAACCTGGCCGCCAAGGACATCAAGGCCCGCAGCGCAACCTTCACCTGGGAGGCCGCGACCGACAACGTCGGTGTGGTCCGCTACGACGTCATGCGCGGCGGCAACGTCCTCAAGACCGTCGAGGGGAACACGCTCACCACGACCGTCGACAACCTGCAGCCGAACACGGCCTACGACATCTCGGTCGGCGCCTTCGACGCGGCCGGAAACCCTTCGCAGCAAAGCAATGTCGTCCAGTTCACGACACCGCCCAGCGGGGACACCACCCCGCCGACCGCGCCGGGGAACCTTCGCTCGACGTCGGTGACGGCGAACAGCGTCTCCCTGGCGTGGAACGCTTCCACGGACAACAGCGGCACCATCGCCGGTTACGACGTGTACCAGGGCACCGCGAAGGTCGCGACGACGCCTTCGCTCGAAGCCACGGTGACCGGCCTGACGGCGAACACGTCGTACACGTTCACGGTGAAGGCGCGTGACCTCGACGGCAACACGTCGGCCGCGAGCACCGCACTGACCGCGAAGACGAGTGGTGCCGCGGGCGGCGGGATTCCCGAGTACGACAAGGACATCACGAAGGTGGACCTCGCCTGGTCCGTCGACTTCCTGCCGGACGGCACGGCGCTGGCGACCGAACGGGACCGCTTCGAGATCCTGCGGATCACGCCGTCGGGTGAGAAGACCACGCTGGGCAAGGTCCCCGGCGCGGTCGGCACCAGTGGCGAGGGCGGCCTGCTCGGTATCGCGATTTCGCCGGACTACGCCACCGACCACGCGATCTACCTGTACCACACGGCATCCGGCGACAACCGGATCGTGAAAATGACTTACGAAAACGGGAAACTGTCCTCGGCCTCGACCCCGGTGCTCACCGGGATCGCCAAGAACCGTTACCACAACGGCGGAAGGCTGCGCTTCGGCCCGGACGGCAAGCTCTACGCCACCGTCGGCGACGGGCAGAAGAAGGAAACCGCGCAGAACAAGGGTTCCCTCAACGGGAAGATCCTCCGGCTCAATCCCGACGGCTCGGCGCCGGGCGACAACCCGTTCTTCTCCACCGGCGGCAACGCCCGCTACGTCTGGAGCTTCGGGCACCGCAACCCGCAGGGATTGGCGTGGGACTCCCGCGGCCAGTTGTGGTCGTCGGAATTCGGGGACGGCACGCAGGACGAGCTCAACCTGATCCAGAAGGGCGGCAACTTCGGCTGGCCCCAGTGCGAAGGCACCAGCGGAACCTGCGGTGGCACGGTCGCGCCGAAGAAGACCTGGCCGACGAGTTCCGGCGGGCCGAGCGGGATCGAGATCGTCAACGACTGGATCTACGTCGCGGCCGTCACCAGCGAACAGCTCTTCGCCACGCAGATCAACGCGGCGGGCAACGGCGTCGGCTCAGTGCAGTCGCTGTTCTCCGGCCGCTGGGGCAGGCTCCGCTCGGTCACCAAGACACCGGACGGCGGCCTGTGGGTCACCTCGACCAACGCGGACAAGAACGGCGGCACGCCGAGCGGGATCGACAACGTGGTGGTACGCCTGAAGTTCCCCGGTGGCTCGCAGCCGGGAGCGTTCAAGCTGACCAGTTCCGCGTTCGCCGACAACGCGACGATCCCGGACAAGTTCACCTGCGCCGGTGACGGCACCGCGGGCCAGGACACCTCCCCGCCGCTGGCGTGGGGCGCCGGGACCACCGGTGCAAAGGGGTACGCGATCGTCTTCGCCGACGTGGCCAACAACGGCAACAAACTGCACTGGGCGATCTGGGACATCCCGGCGTCCTCGGGGCCCGCAGTGTCACTGCCCGAAGGCCTCGGAGCGGGCTACACCGTCCCGAACCAGAACGGCGCCAAGCAGAAGGCCATGGGCAGCGGGGCGAACTCGCAGAAGTACTTCGGCCCCTGCCCCGGCGGCTCCAGCCATCCCTACACCTTCACGCTGTACGCGCTGAAGTCGGCGACGGTGCCGGGCTTGTCCTCGTCCTCGACGATGGCGCAGATCGAGACGGCGATCAAGAACGCCTCGACGGCCAACGTCACGCTACGCGGCAAATCCAGCGCCGCGTCCTGAGTCACGGCCGGGGTGTCCGGAGCGGCGCCGGGCACCCCGACCGTATCCAGTGTGAGCTGGAGGAAAGCCACCCCGCCCGGGATCTCCCGGCGGGGTGGTTTTTCGTTCACCAGCCGAACAGGTTCCGCATGATCCGCCCGCACCGCTCGGTCATCGCCGCGGCGTCCTGGTCCGGCTGGTCGATCCACCAGCTGATCAGCGAATCGACCACGCCGGTCCACACCTGCGCGATCGCCTCGATGTCGCGATCGTCGTCCAGGCCCCGTGAACGCATCAGCTGGGCGGCGCCGACCAGCGCGAACCCGTCGAGCCGGTAGCGGTAGTCGATCGCGACGCCGGCGATCTCACCCGTCGAAGGCACCGTCGGGTCCCGGAGCAGCTTCCAGGCGTACCGGTCGTTGTCGAACGTCTCGAAAATGGCCGAGAGCACCGCGAGCGGCATCCGTTCCGGCGGCTCGGCCTCCGCCGCCATCGTCTCGGCGACCCCTTCGGTCAGCCTGTCCCCCGCCCGGTGCAGGCAGGCGAGGTACAGCCCGTCCTTCGAGCCGAAGTACTGGTACAGCAAGGGTTTCGTGACACCGACCCGGCGGGCGATCTCCACCATCGACGCCCCGGCGTACCCGTTCTTGCCGAACTCCTCCGTCCCGGCGCGCACGATCTGGGTCTCCCGCTCCTCGCGGGGCACCCCCTTCGTGCCGACGGCCCTTGCTTCTGTCACGGCGGTTATCTTACCCTGAGGTAAGTGACTCTTGGGTAAGTTACCTGATGGTTAGATCACGGGGGCGGACGAAGGAGAGGTGCGGTGGCGGATTTTCTTGCCCATCTGAGTGACCCGGTGCTGCTGGCGACACCGGTGTTCCTGCTGTTCGTCGTTATCGAGATCCTCGCGTTGCACGTGCTGGGCCACGACGACAACGTCATCGGTTACAGCGTCAAGGACACCCGGACGAGCATGTCCATGGGCGCGGTGGCGGTGGTGATCAACGGTGTCTTCCGCATCGCCATGCTGTTCGTGTTCGCCGTCCTCTACGAGCTGGCACCGGTGAAGTTCAGCCCGCAAGACTGGTGGACCTGGGTCCTGATGCTGCTGGGCCAGGAGATCGTCTTCTACGCCTACCACCGGGCGAGTCACCGCGTCCGGCTCATGTGGGCGGGCCACCAGGTGCACCATTCGAGCGAGAACTACAACTTCTCGACGGCGTTGCGGCAGAAGTGGACCCCGTACTTCCAGCTGCCGTTCTGGTCGATCCTCGCCCTGGCGGGCATCCCGCCGTGGATGATCCTCACCGGACTGTCGATCGACCTCGTGTACCAGTTCTTCGTGCACACCGAGAAGATCCGGAAGCTGCCGCGCTGGTTCGAGTACGTGTTCAACACACCTTCACACCATCGTGTGCACCACGGCAGCGATCAGGAGTACCTGGACGCGAACTACGGCGGCATCCTGATCATCTGGGACCGGATGTTCGGCAGTTTCGTACCGGAGGGCAAGCGCCCGACCTACGGGCTGACCAAGAACGTCGAGTCCTACAACCTGCTCAAGGTCGGCTTCCACGAGTACGGCTCGATCCTGCGCGATGTCCGCGCGGCGGAGTCGTGGCGGGACAAACTCGGCTACGTGTTCGGCCCGCCGGGCTGGCAGCCCAAGGAAGCGTTAAGCGCTCCTGCGCAAGGTGGGTGAGTTCTCCGGGCGGATCTCCGGCGGGAGGCTCTCCAGCGGCGGCCGCTGCGTGAGGGCCACATCGGTGAGGACGAGCTCCCGCTCGACGGACTCCCCCGTACCGCGCCGGAATTGGGCGAGCGACGTCGACGGGGGCGCCGCGGAGATCACCCGGCCGCCGCGCTCCAGCCGGTCCATCAGGGTCAGCATGATCTGCGCGGACATCCGGCCGAGGGCCTGCGTGCTCTGGTGACGGTGGGTGCGGTGACCGAGGTCGACCTGCGCGAGCGCGTCGAGCCCGTGCAGTTCGAGCAGGTCGATCAAGTGGCCGACCTCGACGCCGTAGTGCGTCACGAACGGGATGCCTTCGAGCACTTCGCGCCGTCCCGCGTACTCGCCGGCGAGCGGCTGCACGAAACCGGCCAGTTCCGGCCAGTACATGTTGAGCAGCGGACGGGCGACGAGTTCGGTGACGCGGCCGCCGCCGTCGGGTTCGACGCCCGCCGTCCCGGCGAGCGGACGGTGATAGAAGCCTTTGACGTAAGCGATCCCCGGGTCGGTCAGCAGCGGCCCCAGCAGACCGGTCACGTAGCCGGCGGTGAAATCGCGGAGGTCGCCGTCGACGAAGACGACGAGGTCGCCGGTGGTCTCGGCGACGCCCTTCCAGAGCGCTTCTCCCTTGCCCGTCAGGCTTTCCAGCTCCGGGAACACCGCGTCCTGCGCGACGACATCCGCTCCGGCCGCCCTGGCGACCTCGGCGGTGGCGTCGGTGGAATGGCTGTCCACCACCAGGATCTCGTCCACCAGGGGAAACCGTTCGACGAGTTCGCGCCGGATGGTGCCGACGATCGCGCCCACCGTCTCCTCCTCGTCGCGGGCGGGGATCACCACCGAAACCCGGGTCCCGCGTTTGGCGGCGACCAGCTCCGCCGCCCACCAGTCACCCGCCCGGCTGCTGCGCCGCGCGAGCCACCTGCCGACCTCCGCCGATACCCGCATGGCCGCCCCTTCCTCGAAGATCACCTCTCCGGTGATCTTCGAGGGCGGCTGTTTCCATCGGTCGTCACCGCGGAAACCGCCGCGTTACGCCTGCCCGCCGCGGGTTAACGCCGGGGAGAGGACATCACCCGTGCGGCGCTTCGCGAGGTAGAAGGTCGCCTCGTGCGGTTTCGCTTCGCTCCTCGGCGAAGCGACGGGACGACTGAATGACCGGCATAGGCTCGGCTACGGCATGCTCCATTGTGGACTGCCGACGGCCGCCACCGTCACCGGGCACGCAGCGGCACGGGTCGAACGGTGGTACGGGTTTGTCGACATGCAGCACCGGGTCGTGCGGCGGCTGCCCACGCTGACGGTGTCGCGGGCGTCCCGTGCGGCCATCGGCCGGGCGAGGGGCGTGCCCGGAGGGCCGGATCCACGTCGTCCCGCTCACCGCCGGCACCAGGATATTCCGGCCGTGGCCCGAGATCCGGCGGGTCCGCGTGGACGTCGGGCACCGTCCTCCTGGCGACCGCCGCACTCGATGGCGGCGCCTGACCTAAGCTCGGTCTGTGAAGGCCTCCTTGAGGGACTCTGGGTCCCTCAAGGAGGCCTTCACGGACTTGATGATCGCCCGCGCCGGCGGTCAGGCCTCGTCTTCTTCGAGCATGTCCGGCGTGACGGCGGATTCGGTGTCCGGAATGCCTTGTTCCTTCGCCTTCTTGTCGGCCATCGCCAGCAGGCGGCGGATCCGGCCGGCGACGGCGTCCTTGGTCATCTGCGGATCGGACAGCTGGCCCAGTTCTTCGAGCGAGGCCTGCCGGTTCGACAGGCGCAGTTTGCCCGCGGCGAGCAGGTGATCCGGAGCGGAGTCGCCGAGGATGTCCAGCGCGCGCTCCACCCTGGCCGCCGCCGCGACGGCCGCGCGGGCCGACCGCCGCAGGTTCGCGTCGTCGAAGTTCGCGAGCCGGTTCGCGGTGGCGCGCACCTCGCGGCGCATCCGCCGCTCTTCCCAGGCGAGCACGCTCGTGTGCGCGCCGAGACGGGTCAGCAGCGCGCCGATGGCGTCGCCGTCACGCACGACGACCCGGTCCGCGCCGCGGACCTCGCGCGACTTGGCCTGGATGCCCATCCGCCGGGCGGCACCGACGAGCGCCAACGCGGCCTCGGGGCCAGGGCAGGTGACTTCGAGCGACGACGAGCGCCCGGGTTCGGTGAGCGAACCGTGCGCCAGGAACGCGCCACGCCAGGCGGCTTCCGCGTCGGCGACGCCACCGGACACGACGGCGGCGGGCAGCCCGCGCACCGGACGGCCGCGCTGGTCGATCAGGCCGGTCTGCCGGGCGAGCCCCTCGCCGTCCTTGACCACCCGGACGACGTACCGCGTGCCCTTGCGCAATCCGCTGGAGGAGATGACGTGGACGTCGGACTGGTGTCCGTACAGTTCGTGGATCTCCTTGCGCAGCCGCCTCGCCACCGAACCGGTGTCGAGTTCGGCCTCCACCACGACGCGGCCGGCCACGATGTGCAGCCCGCCCGCGAATCGCAGCATCGACGCGACCTCCGCGCGGCGCGGGCCGATCTTGGTGATCTCCAGCCGGCTCAGCTCGTCCTTCACGGCGGCGGTCATCGCCATCGCTGCCCCTCCATACCTTCAGCTCCTCCCCCGGTGAGACCGAGAGCGTCCCGCATACAGCCCGCGAGCGCATCAGGATCATGCCGCCCCGTCACGACCGGGTCAGCCACCGCCCCCAGCAACGCCCGCGCGCCCAGTCTCCCGGCAGCGTCTCGCAACCGGGCTGGTGAGGGCACCGAGTCACGATCCGCGATGACCGCGTCCACCCGCAATTCCGGGGCGTGTTCGAACAGTACGTCCAAATGCTTCTCCGGCGAGAATCCCGCCGTCTCCCCCGGTTGGGGGATCAGATTGAGGATCACGACCTTCGTGGCGTCCGTTCGGAGCAACGCGTCGTGCAGATCCGGTACCAGCAGATGGGGCAGCACACTGGTGAACCACGACCCCGGACCGAGGAACACCACGTCCGCGTCGAGCACCGCCTCGATCGCCTCGGCGCAGCCGCGCGGCGGCCGATCGGCCTGGCCGGACGGGTGCAGGCTGATCCGGTGCACCTGCCCCGGGGTCGTCGCCACCGCCACCTGACCGCGGATCCGCCGGACCGCCTCGGGATTCTCGGCGTCCAGCCCCGAAACCTCACCCTGGATCTCCAGCGGTTCGGGTGACATCGGCAGGACGCGGCCGGAGATGCCCATGAGCCTGCTCGCCTCGTCGAGCGCGGCGACCGGATCCCCGAGCACCTCGAACAGCCCGGCCAGCAAGAGGTTCCCGACGGCGTGCCCGGCGAGCGCGCCGTCACCGCCGAAACGATGCTGGAAGACCTCCGCCCACAGGGTCCCGCCGTCTTCGGCGGCGAACGCGGCGAAGGCCTGCCGCAGGTCGCCCGGCGGCAGCAGCCCGAGTTCCCGGCGCAGCCTGCCGGAGGAGCCCCCGTCGTCCGCGACGGTGACCACGGCGGTGACCTGCGAGGTCACCCGGCGCAACGCGGTGAGGGTGGCGTGCAGGCCGTGCCCGCCCCCCAGTGCGACCGCGCGCGGTTCACTCGCGGCCAAGGTCGCGGTGCACCACCTTCACGGCCATACCGTCCTCATTGGACAGACGCTGGGCGAGTTCCTCGGAAATGGCGACACTGCGGTGCTTCCCGCCCGTGCAGCCGACGGCCAGCGTCAGGTACCGCTTGCCCTCGCGCTTGTAGCCCGCGCCGATCAGGCGCAGCAGCTGGTGGTAGCGGTCGAGGAACTCGTCCGCGCCTTCCTGGCTGAGCACGTAGTTGCGGACCTCGCCTTCGAGGCCGGTGTGGTCGCGCAGTTCCGGGATCCAGAAGGGGTTCGGCAGGAACCGGACGTCCATCACCAGGTCGGCGTCCATCGGCAGGCCGTATTTGTAGCCGAACGACAGCACGGTGACGCGGGTCTGCGTGCTCGCCTCGGAACCGAAGGCGTCCTCGATCTTGGCGCGCAGGTCGTGCACCGAAAGCGACGACGTGTCGAGCACGAGGTCGGCCTCTTCCCGCAGCGGCTCCAGGAGCGTGCGCTCGGCGGTGATGCCGTCGGCGAGCCTGCCGTCGCCCTGCATCGGGTGCCCGCGGCGGACGGCCTCGAACCGGCGCACCAGCACCGCGTCGGTGGCCTCCAGGAACAGGACGCGCGGCTTGTACCCGCGAGCGTCGAGGTCCTTGATGACCGACGCCAGGTCGTCGGTGAACGCGCGCGAACGCACGTCCATCACCACGGCGACCTTGGTGATCGCGCCCCGCGCCTGCGCGCCGAGCTCGACCATGGTGGCGATCAGTTCGGGCGGCAGGTTGTCCACCACGAACCAGCCCAGATCCTCCAGGCATTTCGCGGCGGTGCTGCGGCCGGCGCCGGACAGACCGGAAACGACCGCGACCTCCATCCCCGAACCGCGGCCTTCTTCTTGCGCACTCACGATGGTCCCTTCACCGGTCACGTACTGGACTCCCCCGCCGCCGCGGCTTTCTCCCCTGCGAGTGCCGCGACGACCGCTTCGGCGGTGCGCCTGCCGAAGCCGGGCACCGCCTCGATCTCCTCTATCCGCGCTTCGCGGAGTTTCTTCACCGAGCCGAAATGCTTGATCAGTGCGGTACGGCGAGCCTGCCCCAGCCCGGGCACACCGTCCAATGCGGACACCTGCATCCGTTTGGACCGCTTCTCGCGGTGATACCGGATGGCGAAGCGGTGCGCCTCGTCACGCAACCGCTGCAACAGGTACAGCGCGTCGGAGGTGCGCGGCAGGATCACCGGGTCGGGATCGCCCGGAAGCCACACTTCCTCCAGCCGCTTCGCCAGGCCGACCACGGCGATGTCGGTGACGCCCAGCTCGGACAGGACGTCCGCCGCGGCGGTGGCCTGCGGGCCGGCGCCGTCGACGACGAGCAGGTTCGGCGCGTACGCGAACTTGCGCGGCTTGCCGGTCTCCGGGTCGATGCCAGGACGATCCGGATCGACCTCGGCACCCTCGGCGTTTTCCTTGAGGTAGCGGTAAAAGCGGCGGCGGACGACCTCGGCGATCGAGGCGACGTCGCCTTCCTCCGCGGCCTCGCGCAACGCGAAACGCCGGTACTCGGACTTGCGCGGGATCCCGTCCTCGAACACCACGAGCGACGCCACCACGTCGCTGCCCTGGATATGGCTGATGTCGACGCATTCGATGCGCAGCGGCGCGGTTTCCAGCGCCAGGTAATCCTGCAGTTCCGCCAGCGCGGCCGAACGCGCCGTGAGATCACCGGCGCGGCGCAGTTTGTGCTGGGTGAACGCCTCGCCGGCGTTGCGTGTCACGGTCTCCGCGAGCGCGCGCTTGTCCCCGCGCTGCGGCACCCGCAGGCTCACCCTCGACCCGCGCAGCCCGGAAAGCCATTCGCCGAGCGCTTCCGCGTCGACGGGCAACTCGGGGACGAGGACCTCGCGCGGCACCGGCGACCCGAGGTCGGGATCGTCCGCGCGTTCGGCCTCCTCACCGTAGAACTGCGTGAGGAAATGGTCGACGAGGTCCTTGACGTCCATTTCCTCGGCCTTGTCGATCACCCAGCCGCGCTGGCCGCGGACCCGGCCGCCGCGCACGTGGAAGACCTGGACGGCGGCTTCGAGTTCGTCGTGGGCGAAGGCGACGACGTCGGCGTCGGTGCCGTCGCCGAGCACGACCGCCTGCTTCTCCATCGCGCGCCGCAACGCGCCGAGGTCGTCGCGCAGCCGGGCCGCGCGCTCGAACTCCAGCTCCTCGGACGCGGCCGCCATTTCCTGTTCCAGGCGGCGGATCAGCGCGTCGGTGCGGCCGGCGAGGAAGTCACAGAAGTCCTCGACGATGGCGCGGTGTTCGTCGGCGGAGACCTTGCCGACGCACGGAGCCGAGCACTTGCCGATGTAACCGAGCAGGCAGGGCCTGCCGATCTGGCCGTGCCGTTTGAAGACGCCCGCCGAGCAGGTGCGCGCCGGGAAGACGCGGAGCAGCAGGTCGAGCGTTTCGCGGATGGCCCAGGCATGCGCGTACGGACCGAAATACCGCACACCCTTCTTGCGCGCGCCGCGATAGACGTGCAGCCGCGGGAACTCCTCGTTCATCGTGACGGCGAGGACCGGATAGCTCTTGTCGTCGCGGTAGCGGACGTTGAACCGCGGGTCGAACTCCTTGATCCAGTTGTATTCCAGCTGGAGCGCCTCGACCTCGGTGCTCACCACGGTCCACTCGACGCTCGCCGCCGTCGTCACCATCTGGCGGGTGCGCGGGTGCAGGCCCGTGATGTCGGCGAAGTACGAGTTCAGCCTGCTGCGGAGGCTTTTCGCCTTGCCGACGTAGACGACCCTCTTCGTGGCGTCACGAAATTTGTACACGCCAGGGGCGTCCGGGATGCTCCCCGGCGAGGGACGGTAGGTGGTCGGGTCAGCCACGCCGCCAAGCCTATGGGGCACCACCGACAGTCTCGCGAGGCCCCATGCTCTAACCCTCATTCGAGTGGCACCTACCACGATCCGGTCCGTGTTTCATTACGTATACCGACCTAAGTCGGGTCTTCGGCCGGATCAGACGTTCGTTGGTTCCTAGCGGGTGAATCGGGTGATTACTTTCCGTCCCAGTTCCACTTCACTCGGTTCTTCGTCAGATGACGCTCGAAAGGACTCCTGCACCGTGAGCCGTCTTCGTACGCTGGGCGCCGCCACCCTCGCCGCCGCAGCCCTCACCATGACCGCCGGCGCGGTCGCCTCCGCGGGCACCCCCACCGGTGTCCAGCCCAACATCGTGGGTGGCGGCACCGCCCCCACCGTGAGCTGGGGCGCCCAGATCTACGTCAACACCCCGGGCCGTCAGTGGGACGGGTTCAACTGCTCCGGCAGCGTCATCGCCCAGCGCTGGGTCCTGACCGCCAAGCACTGCCTCGACTCCGACGGCAGCGGCATGCGGGTCCGCGTCGGCAGCAACCAGCTCCAGGGCGGCCGTGAGATCGCGGTCGACCGCAAGGTGTCCTCGCCGACCGGCGCCGACATCTCGCTGCT
The DNA here is from genome assembly GCF_019330265.1 of Amycolatopsis sp. TNS106. NCBI lineage: Bacteria > Bacillati > Actinomycetota > Actinomycetes > Pseudonocardiales > Pseudonocardiaceae > Amycolatopsis > Amycolatopsis sp. TNS106. The sequence continues at coordinate 3,478,395 of NZ_CP024972.1, forward strand.
GCACCTGGCCTCCGACGCCGGTGTCACGCCGATCAGCCTGACCGGCTCGAACCCGCCGGTCGGCAGCACCAACCAGCTCTACGGCTGGGGCCGCGAGACCCCGACCGGCCCGCCCGCCTCGGCGCTGAAGGTCGCGAACGTCCGCGTCACCGGTACCTCGCGCGACGCCTACGGTGGCCCGGCCATCCAGAGCGTCGGCATCGACGGTTCGGCGTGGAAGGGCGACTCGGGCGGCCCCCAGGTCTACAACGGCGTCCAGGTCGGTGTCGCTTCGACCGTGCAGAACCAGAGCGGCTCGAACGTCCGCGGCACCAACAACTACGGCAGCGTCGCTTCGGCCCGCTCCTGGATCCGTACGACCACCGGGGTCTGACCTCCACCCCGGCCGGGCCCCTGTCGCGACGTGATCCGCCGCGACAGGGGCCCTTTCACGTCAGGGTGTCGGTGGGGTGTGGGACGCTCGCGGGCATGCGGATCGCGACCTGGAACGTGAACTCGATCGGGCCCCGGCTGCCGAGGGTGCTGGACTGGCTCGGCTCGGTACAGCCGGACGTGCTGTGCCTGCAGGAACTCAAATGCGGCACCGACGCCTTCCCCTTCGAGGCCGTGAAGGAACTGGGCTACGAGACGGCCGCGTACGGCATCGGGCGCTGGAACGGTGTCGCGATCGTGTCCCGCGTCGGCTTGGACGACGTGACACGGGGCCTGACCGGCGAGCCCACCTTCGAGGACAAGGCCGACGCGCGGGCCATCGGCGCCACCTGCGGCGGCCTGCGGCTGTGGTCGGTGTACGTGCCGAACGGGCGTGACCTGGAGAACCCGCACTACGGCTACAAACTGGCCTGGCTTTCGGCGCTGGAGGCGACCGTGCGGGAGGAGCAGGCGCGCGGGCTGCCGTTCGCGGTGCTCGGCGACTTCAACATCGCGCCGACCGACGCGGACGTGTGGGACATCGGCCTGTTCGCCGAGTCGACGCACGTGACCGAGCCGGAGCGGAAGGCGCTCGCCGCGCTGCGCGACCTCGGGCTGTCGGACGTGTTCCCGAGGCCGCTGAAGTACGACCACCCGTTCACGTACTGGGATTACCGGGCGGGCAACTTCCCCAACAACAAGGGAATGCGGATCGACCTCGTGTACGCCGACGCCGCCGTGGCCGGTGCGGTGACGGATTCCTATGTGGACCGTGAGGCGCGGAAGGGGAAGGGGCCCTCGGACCACGCGCCGATCGTGGTGGATCTTTCGCTCTGAGCGCGCGTTTCGTCCTCTGAACGCGTACTTGCACGCGCAAGGACCGCATTCAGAGGACGAAACGCGGTCGGGTCGGAGTGGGACGCGTCAGCCTTCCCTGCAGCAGTCCGTGAAGGCCCCCTTGAGGGACTCTGGGTCTCTCAAGGAGGCCTTCACGGAATCGAGGGTCACCACATGCGCCCCACCTGCACCACCGGTCACAGCGGCCGCGGACGAAGGCCCCCTTCCAAGTACGTGAAGGCCCCCTTCCCTCGGCTCAGCCGAGGGAAGGGGGCCTTCACGTACTTCAGGAGAGGTCAGCCTTCCCAAGCCGCCTTGTGCAGCCGCCGCAGCGCCCGCACCGCGGCCACCGCGCGTTCCCGGTCCACCGCCTGCACGGCCATGACCGAGTAGTACTCGTCGTCCGGCAGCTCCAGCCGCGCCCACGAGGCCCCGTCCGGGAAGCTCACCGAGAGCACCTCGCTCCACGCGAACTTCTTGGTCATCAGCACGTTCCGGACCTCGATGCCGTCGGCGTCGGCCTTCACGCGCGCGGTCGCGAACAGCATCGTGCCCGCAGCGAGCAGGACGCCGATGCCGATCATCGCCGCCTGATCGGACGGCTGGAAGATCACGCCGGTGTCCGAGCCGCGCAGCAGGACCGCGACGACCACGAACGTCGCCAGCATGACCACCGCCAGCACCGAGCACATCACCAGGGCACGCCGGGGCCGCACCACCACGACTTCGGACTCCGTCATCACATCCGCCTCGACGCTCACACGAAGCCCCGCTCGGTCCACGGCTGGCGCAGGTTCCGCAGCGCGTGCGCGGCGTCCAGCGCGGCGACCGTCGCTTCGTAACCTTTGTCCTCGACGGAGCCGGGCAGCCCCGACCGGTCCAGGGCCTGCTGTTCGGTGTCGCAGGTGAGGACGCCGTTGCCGACCGGTGTGCTCTCGTCGAGCGCGACCCTGGTCAGGCCCGCGGTGACCGCGTCGCAGACGTACTCGAAGTGCGGTGTCCCGCCCCGGATGACCACGCCCAGCGCGACGACCGCGTCGTGCGTGCGGGCCAGCGCCTGCGCGGCGACGGGCAGCTCGACGGCACCCGCGACGCGCACGACCGTCGGCTCCTCCTCCAGGTCGGCCGCCTTGGCCGCCTCGAGGGCGCGTTCCAGCAGTGCGCTCGTGATCTTCGTGTGCCAGCGCGTGGCCACGATCCCGAGCCGGATGTTCTTACAGTCGGACAGGTCGAGTTCGACGTCCGGACGGCCCTCGCCGCTCACCGCGTGCCACCTCCGTTGCCCTGGTCGACCTCGGCGCCGACCTGGTCGAAATGCTCCAGCTGGGACAGGTCGTGCCCCATCCGGTCCCGTTTGGTCTTGAGGTAGCGCAGGTTCTCCGGGTTCGGCGAGATCGGCAGCGACACCCGCCCGCTCACCCGCAGGCCGTAGCCCTCCAGCCCGACCCGCTTGGCCGGGTTGTTCGTCAGCAGCCGCATCGAGCGGACGCCGAGGTCGCACAGGATCTGCGCGCCGGTGCCGTAGTCCCGCGCGTCGGCGGGGACGCCGAGCTGCAGGTTCGCGTCGACGGTGTCCGCGCCGGCGTCCTGCAGCTGGTAGGCCTGCAGTTTGTGCAGCAGCCCGATGCCGCGGCCCTCGTGGCCGCGGATGTAGAGCACGACACCGCGCCCTTCCTTGGCGACCGCTTCCAGCGCGGCCTCGAGCTGCGGGCCGCAGTCACAGCGCAGCGAGCCGAAGACGTCACCGGTCAGGCACTCGGAGTGCACGCGGACGAGGATGTCCTCGCCGTCACCGATCTCGCCGTAGACGAACGCGATGTGCTCGATCCCGTCGAGCAGGCTGTCGTAGCCGACCGCGCGGAACGTGCCCGCGGCCAGCGGGATACGCGCCTCGGCGACCCGCTCGACCTGCTTCTCGGTGCGCCGCCGGTACGCGATCAGGTCGGCGATGGTGATCATCTTGAGGTCGTGGTCCGCGGCGAAGACCTCGAGTTCGTCGCGGCGGGCCATGTCGCCCTCGTCCTTCTGCGAAACGATCTCGCAGAGCACGCCGGACGGCGAGAGCCCGGCCAGCCGGGCCAGGTCGACGGCGGCTTCGGTGTGCCCCGGGCGCCGCAGGACGCCGCCCTGCTTGGCGCGCAGCGGGACCACGTGGCCGGGCCGCCGGAAGTCCGACGCCTTGGACCCCGGGTCGGCGAGCAGCCGGACGGTATGCGATCGGTCGGCCGCGGAGATACCGGTGGTGATCCCCTCGGCGGCGTCGACCGTGACGCTGTACGCGGTGCCGCGCTGGTCCTGGTTCGTGTGGTACATCGGCGGCAGGTCGAGCCGGTCCGCCTCGGCCTCGGTCAGCGCCACGCAGACGTAACCCGAGGTGTAGCGCACCATGAAGGCCATCAGTTCCGGCGTCGCCTTCTCCGCCGCGAAGATCAGGTCGCCCTCGTTCTCGCGGTCCTCGTCGTCCACCACGACGACCGGACGGCCCGCCTTGATGTCGGCGATGGCCGCCTCGATGGCATCGGCGTTCACGGCCACCCCGCCTCCACAGGGGGTCAGATCCGCCGACCCCGGAATCGCACTCGTCTCGCTCACGCCCGCTCCTCCGTACCGCCATTGTCCCCCTGCGTGCGCAGGTGCGGCATGGCCAGCTTCTCGACGTATTTGGCGACCACGTCGACCTCGAGGTTCACCAGGTCACCCGGGGTGTTCCGGCCGAGGGTGGTGAGTTCGAGGGTGGTCGGGATCAGGGCGACGGAGAACTCCTCGTCGGTCACCGAAGCGACCGTGAGGGAGACACCGTCGACCGCGATCGACCCCTTCTCGACCACGTACCGGGAAAGCTTCTTCGGCAGCGCGAACGTGGTGAGTCCCTGCTCGTCGCGTTTGAGGAAGACGCCGGTGCCGTCGACATGGCCCTGCATGATGTGCCCGCCGAGCCTGCCGCCCGCCGGCGTCGCGCGTTCGAGGTTGACCACGTCACCGACGTGCACCTTCGCGAGGCTGGAGCGCTGCAGGGTCTCGTGCACGACATCGACGGTAAACTCACCGCCCGTCACCGCGACCACGGTGAGGCACACGCCACTCACCGCGATGGAGTCGCCGTGCCCGGCGTCGCTGGTCACCAGCGGCCCTCGCACGGTCAGTCTCGCGGCGTTGGGGACCTGCTCGACCGCGGTGACCTCGCCGAGTTCCTCGACAATGCCGGTGAACACTCCTGCTGCCCTCCTCTTGGCTCGCACCGTCGCTGGAACGGTGCTCCCCTCATCCAACACCCATCGGGACCGATTCCTTCTCCTGACCCGACGGCGGATCAAGAGGCGGGATCAGCCGCGGGCGCGGGCCGCCTGCTCGCGCAGCGCCGCGACGGCCTTACCAGGGTCTTCGGCGCCGTAGACGGCGGAACCGGCGACGAAGCAGTCCACACCGGCCTCGGCGGCCTGCTCGATGGTGTCGGCGTTGATCCCGCCGTCGATCTCGACGACGAGCTTCAGGTGACCGGTGTCGACCAGGCGCCGCGCGGTGCGCACCTTGTCGAGGACGCCTTCGATGAACGACTGACCGCCGAAACCGGGCTCGACCGACATCACCAGCAGCGTGTCGTAGTGCTTGAGGGTCTCGAGGTGGTCCTCGATCGGCGTGTTCGGCTTGATCGACAGCCCGGCCTTCGCCCCGGCTGCGCGCAGGTTCTTCGCCAGCGCGATCGGGTCCTGCGCGGCTTCGACGTGCACGGTGACGTTGTAGGCGCCCGCCTCGGCGTATCCGATGGCCCACTTGTCGGGGTTCTCGATCATCAGGTGGCAGTCGATCGGCACGTCGGTGGCCTTGAGCAGCGACTGCACCACGGGCAGGCCCAGGGTCAGGTTCGGCACGAAATGCGCGTCCATGACGTCGACGTGGACCCAGTCCGCGCGGGTTTCCCCCTCCCCCGCGACGGCGCGGATCTCGTCGCCGAGCCGGGCGAAGTCCGCGGAGAGGATGCTGGGTGCGATCAAAGGTCGGTGAGCCACGGGCCCGAGTGTAAGAGGGCGCCGCTAACGCCCGCTAACCGGCTGTGACCGGCGTCCCGGTCTGGAGTATGACGGGAAATGGCACCGCAGTGGGAGGTGCGCGCACGCGCCGCCGAATAGCGTTCCGGTCATGGTCAACCCACTCAAGCCCTTGGTCCGGATCGGCAGTTACCGCAGCCTGCCGTTCGGCTTCCTCGGTATGGCGATCACCGCGATCCCGTTCCCGATCGCGCTCATCCCCGCCGTCCTCATCCCGGGCGACGTGCGGGCGAAGGCGGTCTACGGCGTGCTCGCCATGGGCGTACTGGTCGCGCTGGCCGGCTTGCCGGGGCCGATGCGGCGGGTCGGGATCTGGTTCTCCAACCAGATGCTGGGCACCCGGATCGCGCAGCCCTTGCCGAACACGAAGATCGCCTGGGCGGAGCGCCGGCGTTCGGCGGCCTGGCTGCTCGTGCACACCGCGCTCGGCTGGGTGCTGTTCGGCCTCGGCTGCTTCCTGTTCCTGGGGTTCGTCCTGACCCTGGTGTGGGCCGGAGGTGGCGGCAGTCCCATCGCGATCTTCGGTGAACAGGTGACGATCGAACCCGGTATCGCCGGAGCGTGGACACTGCCGATCGGGTTCTTCACGCTCGTGGTGATCGCGTACGTGCTCGCCGGCTTCACCAAACTGTTCCAGTACAGCGCGGTCGCGCTGCTGGGCCCCTCGGCCGCCGAACGTGTCGCCGCCGCCGAAGTCCGGGCGAACCATTTCGAGCAGCGCAACCGGCTGGCCCGCGAACTGCACGATTCCATCGGCCACACGCTGACGACGTCGACCATCCAGGCGGCCGCGGCCGCGGAACTGGTCGATTCCGAACCGCAGCTGGTGCGCCGGGCGCTGGGCACCATCGAGGAGTCGTCCCGTGCGGCGCTCGAAGACCTCGACCACGTGCTGGGCCTGCTGCGGGACGACCGGTCCTCCCGCGAACCCGAACGACGGCTGATCGAGGCCGTCACGCTGGCCGAACGGGCTCGCGCGGGTGGCGCGGTGATCGACTACGAGCTGACCGGGCCCGCCGCGGAACTTCCCGCGACCCTTTCGCGGGAGGCGTACCGGATCGTCCAAGAAGGACTGACGAACGCGCTTCGGCACGCCCACCCCGGCCCGGTGACCGTGCGGGTCGCGGTGCTCGCCGACGCGCTGCGGATCGAGATCGTGAACCCGCTCGTGGAGCACGCGGTCGATTCGGGCCGCGGCGGCAACGGACTGCCGGGGCTCACCGAACGTGTCGAAGCGCTGCGCGGCGAACTCGTCGCGGGGCCGGCCGTCGACGGGGAACCGCTGTGGCGGCTGGTGACGACGATCCCGCTACGGTCGCACTCATGACACTGCGGGTCCTGATCGTCGACGACGAACCCTTGCTGCGCGCCGGTTTGCGCTCACTGCTCGGCAACCAACCCGATCTGACCGTGGTCGGGGAGGCCGGTGACGGCGGCGAAGTGGTCGACCTGGTGCGGCGGACGCGTCCCGAAGTGGTCCTGATGGACGTGCGCATGCCCGGCGTGGACGGGATCGAGGCGACCCGGCGGGTACTGGCCGAAATCCCCGAACCGCCGAAGGTCCTCGTGATCACGACGTTCGACAACGACGACTACGTCTACGACGCGTTGCTGGCCGGGGCGAGCGGCTTCCTGCTGAAGCGGGCGCGCAAGGAGGAGTTCGCGCACGCCATCCGGACCATCGCCGCCGGGGAGACGCTGTTGTTCCCCGACGCGATCCGCCGGATGGTCACCGCGCGACCGGCGCCGTCCGGCCTCGCTCCCCGGCCGTCCTCGCTGACGAAACGGGAGACCGAGGTGCTGCGGCTCATCGCCACCGGGAAGTCCAATGTGGACATAGCGGCCGAGCTGGTGATCAGCCTCGAAACCGTGAAGACCCATGTGGGCAACATCTTCGGGAAGCTGGGTGCGGCCAACCGCAGCCAGGCGGTGGTGTTCGCCTACGAGACCGGCATCGTCGCCCCGGGGCACAGCCTGCGCTGAGCCTTCACGGACAGGTAGGGCAGCCCCCCGGTCCGGCGTGGGGGCTGCCCCCATGGCTACCACGGCCGAGCGTCCCTAGCTTGGTATCCATGCCGAAAACCCTGCCAGGCAAGAAGATCATCGCCGTCGGTTCCCTGGTCACCCTGCTCGCCGCGACAGCGGCCACCCCGGCGCTCGCCGTGACCGGAGCCCGTCACGACGTCGACAAAGCGCTGAAGACGCTGGTACAGGACGGAATCCCCGGCGCGCAGGCGACGGTGACGAACCCGTCCGGGCGGACGTGGTCGGAGCGCGAAGGCGTCGGGAACATCGAGACCGGGACACCGTTCCCGCCCGGTTCGAAGTTCCGGGCGGGCAGTGTCACCAAGACCTTCGTCGCCGTCGTCGTGCTGCAACTGGTCGCCGAAGGGAAGGTCCGGCTGGACACGCCGATCGACCGGTATCTGCCCGGTCTCGTGCGCGGAAACGGCAACGACGGCACCAAGATCACCGTCCGGCACCTGCTCCAGCACACCAGCGGGCTCTACGACTTCTCCCGGGGGATCGACATCGACGAGTGGCGGCATCGTGGTGCCGAACCCGGAGAGCTGGTGGCCATCGCCCTCACCCAGCGGCCGTTGTTCGACCCCGGCGACGGCTGGTCGTACTCCAATACGAACTACATCGTCGCGGGCATGCTCATCGAAAAGCTGACCAAGCGCTCGGTGTCCGCCGAGATCGATGCCCGGATCGTGAAGCCGCTGAACCTGCGCGGCACCTACCTGCCGCCGCGCGGCGACGAACGGCTGCCGCACCCGCACGCCAGGGGCTACACACCCCGCGACACCGGCCTCGCCGACTTCACCGAACTCGACCCTTCTTCCGCCTGGACCTCGGGCGGCCTCGTTTCGACCGGTGAAGACCTGAACCGCTTCTTCGCCGCGCTCACCGGTGGCAGGCTTCTGCATCGGCCGCAGCAGGCGGAGTTGCAGCGGACCATTCCCGTGAACCTGGGCATTCCCGGCGCGGAGTACGGACTCGGGATCGTGTCGGTCCCGTTGACGTGCGGGGGGACGTTCTGGGGCCACCGCGGGAGCGTCCCCGGCTTCACCACCCTGTCCGGCGCGGTCCCGCACGGCAAGCAGGTGAACGTCGTGGTGAACCAGGATCCGTTGCCGGGAAAGGCGTCGAAGGATCTCTTCACCGCTGTCGACACGGGGTTCTGCGCTCGCTAAGGGAGCAAGTCCAGCACGGAGGTCCACGAGGCCTCCGTGCCGAGCCTCGCGGTGGTGACCCCGGCCGAGGCGAGTGTGTCGAGATGGCGCTGCCACGCCGGATGGTGGATCCGCGTGTCCTGGATCTGGTAGCCCAGCACGATCGTGATCCCCGGCGTCCCGAGGACGTCGCCGAGCAGCGTCAGCGCCTGGTTGTCGGCGATGCCCAGCGCCAGTTTCGCCACGGAGTTCGCGGACGCGGGCGCGAAGAGGAACACTTCCGGATCCGGATGCGGCCGGGGTTCGCCCGGCAGCCGGGAGGTACTGCGGACCGGCAGATCGGTGAGCTTCTCCAGCTCACCGATCCCGCCGGTCTTCTCCAGCCAGCGGGCCGCCGTGGGGGTCAGCGTGATCGCGAGCTCCCAGCCGCGATCCGCGGCCGGTTTCGCGAGCTGCGCGGCGAACCGGGTGTCCAGTCCGCCGCACGAGCTCGCGACCAGGCCGAGGACCCTGCTCACCTGGCGGAGTCCGGCTTCCGCAGGACGGCGCAGAACATCGCGTCCGTACCGTGGCGGTGCGGCCACAACTGGACGTACGGGCCGTTGCCCAGCTGCGGGACGTCCGGGAAGAACTCCCGCGCGTCGACGACCTCGGCACCGGCGCGGCGCGCGGTCTCCCCCACGACGCCTTCGGTCTCGGCCAGATGCGGCGAGCAGACGACGTAGGTGACGACGCCGCCGGGCCGGACCAGGTCCAGCGCCGCGGTGATCAGCTGGCCCTGCAGTTTCGTCAGGTCCGAGATGTCGCTGGGCTGACGACGCCAACGCGCCTCGGGGCGGCGCCGCAGCGAGCCGAGGCCACTGCACGGCGCGTCGACGAGGACGCGGTCGTAGCCCGGTTCGAGACCGGTCTCGCGGCCGTCGGCGACGTGGACCGTCACCGGCAGCCCTTGGACGGCGTTCTCGATCAGCTTCGCGCGGTGCGGCGCCTTCTCGACGGCGTCGACGGTCGCGCCGCTGATCGTCGCCAGCGCGCCGAGCAGCGCGGCCTTGCCACCCGGTCCGGCGCACAGGTCCAGCCAGCGCTCGTCGGAGCCGGTGAGCGGGACCTTCGTGACGGCGACAGCACACAGCTGGCTGCCCTCGTCCTGCACGGCGGCCAGCTTTTCCTTGATCGGCTCGATGTCACCGGGGTCGCCCGAGCCGGCGGGCATCCGGACACCGTAGGGCGAGTACGGCGCGACGTCGCCGCCGGTGATGGCGGCCAGTTCGTCGGCGCTGATCTCGCCGGGCCGGGCGACCAGGTGGACGTCGGGGCGGTCGTCGTCGGCCTCCAGGGCCGCCTTCAGCTCAGGCCCCTTGTCCCCCAAGGCTTCCGCGAACGACCGCGCGACCCAGCGCGGATGCGCCGTCCGCAGGGCGTAGGCCCCGATCGGGTCGACGGCCTCGTCGGGGGCCAGCTCGTTCAGCCAGGTCTCTTCGTCCTTTTCGGACACCGAGCGCAGCACGGCGTTCACGAAACCCGCGATCCAGGAACCGACTTCGGCGCGGACGAGGTCCACAGTGGACCCAACGGCGGCGTGCTGGGGGATGCGGGTGCGCAGCAGCTGGTACGCGCCGAGCCGCAGCCCGTCCAGCACGATGGCGTCCACCTTGGCGAGCGGCCGGTCGAGGCAGGCCTCGATGACGGCGTCCAGCATGCCGACCGCGCGGCAGGTGCCGTAGGTCAGTTCGGTGGCCAGCGCCGCGTCACGACCGGAGATCCGGCGAGTGCGCAGCAGCTGCGGCAGCACCAGGTTCGCGTACGCGTCGTCTTCGCGGACCGCGCGCAGGACGTCGAAGGCGACCTGCCGGGCCGGGTCGATCTGCGGCGGGCGGCTCGGCCCCTCTTTACGCTGGCCGGGACGGCCGCGATCCGGCCTCGACGGCCGGCGTTCCCTACGCTCGTTCACTGCAGGCGCTCTCCTTGTCCGATCCTCGTACCGCGCGCCCAGTCGGTGGCCGCCATCCGCTTCTTTCCCTGCGCCTGCACCTCGCCCAGCCGCACCGGCTTCGACGCCGTGCCGACCAGGACCCGCTTGCGCTCCACGACCAGTTCACCGGGCGGGGGCCCCGGCTCGTCGACGACCGTCACGGGGCCGAGCTTCAGCCGCTCTCCCCGGAACTCCGCCCAAGCGCCCGGTTCCGGCGTGACCGCGCGGATCTGCCGGTCGACGGCCGTGGCCGGGTCGGCGAACGAGACCCGCGCGTCCTCGACGGTCACCTTGGGCGCGTAGGTCACTCCGTCGCCGGTCTGCTCCACCGCGAGCAGCGTTCCGTCGGCGATTCCGTCCATCGTGGACACGAGCAGCTTCGCCCCGGACTCCGCGAGCCTGGCGAGCAGTTCCCCGGCGGTGTCGGTGTCGCCGATCTGCTCGGTGACCACGCCGAAGACCGGGCCCGCGTCGAGTTCCTTGACGATGCGGAAGGTCGAGGCGCCGGTGATCTCGTCCCCGGCGCGGATCGCGGCCTGGACCGGCGCGGCGCCACGCCACGCGGGCAGCAGCGAGAAGTGCAGGTTGACCCAGCCGTGAGCCGGGATGTCCAGCGCGGCCTGGGGCAGCAACGCCCCGTACGCGACCACCGGGCACGCGTCGGGCGCGATCTCCGCGAGCCGGGCGAGGAACGCGGGGTCACTCGCCTTCGGCGGGGTCAGCACCTCGATCCCGTGCTCGTCGGCCAGCGCGCCGATCGGGGACCGGACGAGGCGGCGGCCACGGCCCGCCTGCGCGTCCGGCCGGGTCACGACGGCGACGACCTCGTGCTGCTCGGACGCCAGGAGCGCGCGCAACGACGGGACGGCGGGTTCGGGGGTGCCGGCGAAGACGAGGCGCATCAACGCACCTCCACCGGGGGGACGGGTACCTCTGACTGGGCGAACATCGCCGCTCAGTCTAGAAGGGCCCCGCTCCCCCGGCGCGCTCGCTGCCCCCGTGCGCTCCGCTGAAGCGCGTGAAGGCCCCCTTCCCTCGGCTGAGCCGAGGGAAGGGGGCCTTCACGCGCGGTCCTTGCTACCTGGGTGGCCAGGGCAGCACGACGGCCGCCGAGCCGCCGCCCCGGCGCGTGGGTTCGGCGGCGGCGAGCCACCGGCCGTCCCGCAGCCGTTCGACACCCGTCGCCGCCCCGATCTCCGCGGGCGCCGCCGAGAATCCCTGCCCCTTGGCCTTCAGCGCCGCGAGCACCTCGGTCTGGTCGAGGAACGCCTGCTCGACCTGCGCGGCCGCCGAGTTCCGCTGCGAAGCGCGCGGTTCGGCGATCGCGTCGACCAGCTTCAGCCCGCGGTCGATCCGGCCGGTGAGGATCTGCAGCACCGTGGTGATGATCGACGCGCCACCGGGCGAGCCGACGGCGAGGAACGGCTTGCCGTGATCGAGCACGATGGTCGGCGCCATCGACGAACGCGGCCGCTTCGCCGGGCCCGGCAGGTTCGGGTCGGGCACGCCCGGCGTCACCGGGGTGAAGGAGAAATCGGTCAGTTCGTTGTTGAGCAGGAACCCGCGGCCCGGCACGACGATGCCGCTGCCGCCCTCCTGCTCGATGGTCAGCGTGTACGCCACGACGTTGCCCCACCGGTCGGCGACCGTGAGGTGCGTGGTGTTCTCGCCCTCGTACGGCGTCGGCGCGGGGTTCGTCCCCGCCACGCACGACGTGGGCTTGCGCGGATCGGCCGGCGCGACCGGGCTGGTCCCGGCCTTCGCGGGGTCGATCAGGCACGCGCGGCTGTCGGCGAACTTCTGGCTGATCAGTTCCTTCGCCGGGACGTCGACGAAGGCCGGGTCACCGATCCACCGGTTGCGGTCGGCGAAGGCGTACCGCGTCGACTCCAGGAAGTAGTGCAGGTAGTCGGCCTTCTCCAGCTTGGAGAGCTTCGTGTTCTCGAGGATGTTCAGCGCCTCGCCGACGGTCAGCCCGCCGGACGACGGCGCGGGCATGCCGTAGACGTCGAGGCCGCGGTACTTCGTCTTGGTCGGCTTCCGCTCGACGACGCGGTACTTCGCGAGGTCGGCCGCCGTCATGTCGCCGGACCGGACCTTCAACGTCGACGCGGGGTCCACCGGCGGTTTCCGGACGGTGTCGACGACGTCCGCGCCGATCGGGCCGCGGTAGAGCACGTCGGTGCCCTTGGCGGCGAGCTGGGCGTACGTGCCCGCGAGGTCCGGGTTCTTGAACGTCGAGCCGACCGCGGGCGGCGCGCCGCCGGGCAGGTACAGCGACCTGGTCGACGGGAACGCAGAGAAGCGGGCGGCGTTGTTCGCGATCTGGGTGGCGAAGGTCTGGTCGACGGTGAAGCCCTTGCGGGCGAGTTCTTCGGCGGGCTTGACCGCCTTCGCCAGCGACCTGGTCCCCCACCTGCTGAGGGCTTCGTCCCAGGTGGCGGGCGTGCCGGGCACGCCGACGCCCAAACCGCTGGTGACGGCTTCGGAGAACGGGATCGCCTTGCCGTTCTCGACGAAGAGGTTCTCGTTCGCCGTCGACGGCGCGGTCTCGCGGCCGTCGAGGGTGTGCACCTTGCCGGTGCGCGCGTCGTAGTAGACGAAGAAGCCGCCACCACCGAAGCCGGCGGAGAACGGGTCAGTGACGCCCAGCGCGGCCGCCGTCGCGACGGCCGCGTCGACGGCGTTGCCGCCCTCACGCAGGATCTTCGTGCCGATCGCGGTCGCGTCCGCGTCGATACTCGACACCGCGCCCAGATAGCCGACGGCGGTCGGCGACTTCGGTGTCGGTGGTGCCGCGGCCGCGGTTCCCGGCGCGGCGGTGGCGACCAGTGCGGCGATCGCGGTGACTGCGGTGATGCGTCCCAGAGTGCTTCTGTGCGCGGCCATGGCGCGAGTCTGCCCCGCCTGTCCACCCCGGACAAGACCCGGCCGGACCTGCGAACGTCGGTGGTGCGGCCCGGCCTCGATGAGAAGAATGCGGCCATGAAGACACCCGGCAGGCGGTGGAGCGCGCTCCTCCCGCTGCTCATTGCCCTCCCTGTCCTCGCGGTCCCCGGCGTCGCGCAAGCCGAAGACGCCCGCGCCTGCTTCGACGAGTCGGCCGCGATCACCGTCGAGGAGAAGCGGCTCACCGCGACCCTGCCTTCGGGTGGGCCGGCGGTCGGCCCGGAGCTGGTCCGGCTCGCCGGATTCGACAAGCTCGTCTCCGACTTCACGGCCCGCCTGTGCGCGACGAAGACCGCTTTGCGCGCCGAGAAGCTCGCCGAGACGGCCGGTGAGGGGCTCTGGCGCACGGCGGTCGACCGCGCGCAGGGCCGCCGCCCCGATCTCGGCACCATCGACAAGGCCGACGACCGCCCGCTCTACTGGGCGCGCCTGCAGATGAGCAAGGCGCTGCGGCAGTGGACGCCGCGCTTCCCGCTCTCCGCGCCCGCCCGCACGGAGCTGCTGAAGACGTTCGACTTCGGCGCGCGCGGACTCGACGACTCCCGTTTCCCGGCGGGCCCGAAGCAGCGCCGCGTCCTGGTGAGCGGATTCGACCCGTTCACCCTCAACGGCGCGGGCGTCCGCATCGCGAACCCGTCGGGCGCGGCGGCGCTGCACCTCGACGGCAAGGTGATCCAGACCCCGACCGGGCCCGCGCAGGTGCAGGCCGTCTCGTTCCCGGTGGTGTGGAGCTACTTCGACGCCGGCATCGTCGAGGCGGCCTACGGTCAGGCGTTCAAGGACCGTTTGCGCCGTCCGGAGCTGATCATGACGATCAGCCAGGGCCGTCCCGGCCGCTTCGACATCGAACGCTGGGCCGGTGCCTGGCGCGGCGGTTCGCCGGACAACCTCGACGAGCCCGTCCGCGGCCCGGTCCCGCCCGCCGACGGCTGGCCGCAGCCGGACGTCCAGTTCATCGAAACCACGCTGCCGTACGAAAAGATGCTCGCCGCGCCCGCCGGGGCGTACCAGGTGCTGTACAACCAGGCGTTCTGCGTCTGGCCGGACAGCGGCAACCCCGGCGTGGGAACGGCGGTCTGCCGGACGGACGCGCCGAAGCCGGGCGAGATCGCCGCTTCGGGCGGCGGCGGAAACTATCTGTCCAACGAGTCGATGTTCAGAAGCAACCGGCTGCGGACGGGACTCGGCTTGGACGGCATCGCGGGCGGGCATCTGCACACGCCCGTCCTCGGCACGCCCGCCGATCCTTCGGCGCTGACCGATGCCGACTTCGAGGCGCGACGGGCGGCGATCTCCTCGCAGATCGTCACCCTGCTCACCGCCGCTCTCGGCGGCTCCGCCGCGAAGCCCGCTACGCCCGCTCCGGGCTCTTCGGCTCGCGCCGACGTCCTCGCCACTCCCGGCACGACCCTCTGACCCCACGCAATCAGTCATCCGGATGCGGTAGTTCGAGGCCGAACTACCGCATCCGGATGACGAAACGCGGGGGTTAGATGAGTTCCAAGGGGTCCAGCTGGATCCGGATGGGTTCGGCGGCCTTGCGCGCGTCCCGGCGGGCGGCGGCCGCGTGGATCGCGGCGGCGAGCGCCTTTCCGTCCGGCCGCGCGACGCGCACCAGGGCCCGCTCACGGTCGGCGTTGCCGTCCTCGTCGACCTCGCCGAGCGGCACCGGACCCAGGACCTCGCCGGTCTCCGGGAGGGCGAGGTCGTCGAGCAGTCCGGCGACCGCGTCCGGCGTGCCCTCGATACTCGCCATCCGCATCGCGGGCGGGAAGCCGAGTTCGCGCCGCTCGGCCAGTTCCAGGCTCGCGTGCCAGCCCGGATCCCAGCGCACCAGCGCCTGCACGACCGAGAGGCCCGCTTCCGCGCCGACGAAAACGCGACCGCCCTCGGTCCCCGGCCGCACCAGGGCCGCGGCCGCCATCCAGCGGCGCAGGGTCTCCTCCCCCGCGCGCAGGTCCTGCCGTCCGAGCAGTGCCCAGCCGTCGAGCAGCAGCGCCGCGCCGTAGCCGCCTTCCGCGACCGGCTCGGCTCCCGGCGTGCACACCACGAGCGCCGGTGTTCCGGGCACCGAAGCCAAGACCTCCGTCGCGCCCGAGGTCCGCACCGGGAAACCGGAGAACGCCCGGCCCAGTTCCTCCGCGGTCCGCTTGGAGCCGACGACGACCGCCCGCAACCGCACCGAACCGCAAGCGGCGCAATGGAAGTTCGTCTCGGGGACGCCGCACCACCGGCACGCGGGCGGCCTCGGTGAGCCGTCGATCAGCCCGCCGGGCAAGGACAACGGACCGGCGCAACGACGGCAATGCGCCGATGTCCGGCAGTTGCCGCAAGCGAGCCCCGGGACGTAACCGCGACGCGGAACCTGGACCAGCACGGGGAATCCGCCGGCCAGCGACTGCCGCGCCGCCTCGAAAGCGACCGAAGGGAGGCGCGCGGCCTTGGCCGCTTCGTCCCGGGCGACGTCGAAGTCCTCACCGACCGGCGTGACCCGCGGCGCGGCCGACCGCAGTTCGGCCCGGGCCGCCACGAGAGGCTGCGCCCAGCCCGATTCCACCAGGAACTGCGCCTCGGCGGTCCGCGCGAACCCGGCGACGAGCATGGATCCCTTCGCGGCGTGCGCGCGATCCATCAGCACGTCGCGGACATGGGGGTACGGCGCGTGCTGGTCGAGGTGGACGTCGTCGCCGTCGTCCCACACCACGAACAGGCCGGGATCGGCGACCGGTGCGAACATCGCCGCGCGCGTGCCGACGACGACCCGCACCGCACCGCGCAGCACCGCGAGCCAGCGGCGATAGCGCTCGGCGGGCCCCAGGCCTGCGATCAGCGCGACCACGGAATCGGCGCCCAGCAAGGAAACACACGCGTCGTGCAGCCGTGTCAGGTCACGATGGTCGGGGACGACCATGACGACGCCCCGTCCGGCAGCGGCCGCGACGGTGGCCGCTTCGGCGAGGCGGCGAGGCCAGTCCTCACCCGGTAGCGCCTGCCAAACAGCGTTGGCCGGACGCCGTTCCGCGACGGCCTCCAGGAAAGCGGGGCCGCTTTGGTACCTCTCCCAGGCGGTGGTTTCGGGTGGCTCCGGCGTCCGCGCGGGTTCGGCGGGTGGTTCGGCTTCGACCTTCGCGTGCCGGGACGGGATCGCGAGCCGAAGGACGTCACTGAGCGTGCCGCCGTACCGGTCCGCGACGGACCGGCAGAGCGTGTGCAGCGCCGGAGGCAGCACCGGCTCGCTGGAAGTCACCCTGTCGATGTACGCGAGCTTCCCGGTGAACTCCGTGGTGTCGGCGCGTTCGACGAGGTACCCGTCGACGAGCTGGCCCGCGAACCGGACGCGGACCCGGCAGCCGGGTACGGCGGCTTCGTGCAGCTTCTCGGGAATCCGGTAGTCGAAGGTGCGGTCGAGGTGCGTGAGCGGGATGTCCACGACGATCCGGGCGACCGGGTTCTCGGGCGCGGGGTTCTGCGCGCCGCGACGGCTGGCCGTTTTCGCGCGCGCCGGTTTGGCCTTCCGCGCAGGCTCGGCCTTCGGCTCCGGAAGGTCCCACAGCGGGGTCGGTTCGGGACTGGTGCTCACCCGGTGATCTCTACCAGACTCCGTCGCCAGTGCCCGCCACCGCGTGCGATTCTTGCCGCAGAGTGCCGTGAAGGCCTCCTTCAGGGACCCTGAGTCCCTCAAGGAGGCCTTCACGGACCAGGCAACGCCCCGCCGGCCGGGATCCCAAGCTGGCGGCCTCGCGTGGTCGAAGGGACGACACGTGTGATCCGGCGGACGGCACGCGTGACTGGATGGACGACACACGCGCAACCGGGCCGCGACCCGAATCACGCCCGGTGCACACAGCCCGGACGCCGTGAAGGCCTCCTTCCCTACCCTCAAGGCAGGCAAGGAGGCCTTCACGGACGGAACAGGCCGATCAGGCGCCCGCGGCCGACTTCAGGTCCGCGGCCCGCGCCGTGCTCTCCCACGGGAGATTCAGCTCGGGACGGCCGAAGTGGCCGTACGCGGCCGTCGGCGCGTAGATCGGGCGAAGCAGGTCGAGGTCGCGGATGATCGCGGCCGGACGCAGGTCGAAGACCTCCTGGATAGCGGCCTGGATCTTCGACGGGTCGACCGTCTCGGTGCCGAAGGTCTCGACGAAGAGACCCACGGGGGCCGCCTTTCCGATCGCGTACGCCACCTGGACCTCGGCCCGCGAGGCGAGACCGGCGGCGATGACGTTCTTCGCCACCCAGCGCATCGCGTACGCGGCCGAGCGGTCCACCTTCGAGGGGTCCTTGCCGGAGAACGCGCCGCCACCGTGACGGGCCATGCCGCCGTAGGTGTCGACGATGATCTTGCGGCCGGTCAGGCCCGCGTCACCCATCGGGCCGCCGATGACGAAGCGGCCGGTCGGGTTGACCAGCAGCCGCACGTTGGAGGTGTCGAGCCCGAGCTCGGCGATCTCCGGGGCGACCACGTGCTCACGGACGTCGACGCCGAGCATCTGCTCGAGGTCGATGCCGTCGGCGTGCTGGGTGGACACGACCACCGTGTCGAGCCGCACCGGCTGGTCGCCGGCGTACTCGATGGTGACCTGGGTCTTGCCGTCCGGACGCAGGTACGGCAGCACGCCGTCCTTGCGGACCCTGGTCAGCCGCTGCGAGAGCCGGTGTGCCAGCGCGATCGGCAGCGGCATCAGCTCGGGGGTGTCCGAGCAGGCGTAGCCGAACATCAGGCCCTGGTCGCCCGCGCCCTGACGGTTGATCTCGTCCTCGTCGGACTCCACACGGGACTCGTACGCCGTGTCGACACCCTGCGCGATGTCCGGCGACTGGGAGCCGATCGCGACGTTGACGCCGCAGGAATTGCCGTCGAAACCCTTGGCCGAAGAGTCGTAGCCGATCTTCAGGATCACATCGCGGACGATGGTCGGGATGTCCGCGTAGGCCTCGGTGGTCACCTCTCCGGCGACGTGCACCTGCCCGGTGGTGATGAGGGTTTCGACCGCGACCCGGCTGCGCGGGTCTTTAGCCAGCAGACCGTCCAGGATCGAGTCGCTGATGGCATCGCAAATTTTGTCGGGATGACCTTCGGTCACCGATTCCGACGTGAACAGTCTGCTCGTGGACGCGCTCACGGTGGCCGTCACTCCCTCACCTAGACGTCTGATGCCCAGTAAGTTAGGCACCCCTCAGCTTGCAATCAAGCCTACTGACTATCGCTTGGGGGACTCTCAACGCTTCATCAAGGTCACAACAGCGTCCCACAATGTGGACGCCAGTTCGGCCTTGGCGCCGAGCGGGATCGGGATCTCGGTGCCGTCGGCCCCGAGCAGCCAGCCCGAGTTGTCCTCGGTCCCGAAGGCCTTCCCCTCACCGACGGCGTTCACCACCAGCAGGTCCGCACCCTTGCGCTTCAGTTTGACCCTGGCGTGATCGAGGACGCCACCTTTGTCGTCCCCGGTTTCGGCGGCGAAACCGACGACCACCTGGCCGTTGGCCCGGTTTCGCACCAGTTCGGCGAGGATGTCCGCGTTGCGCGCGAGCTCGACCACGGGGTCCGGCGTGTCGTCGGACTTCTTGATCTTGTGGTCCGCCCGGTTCGACGGCCGGAAATCGGCGACGGCGGCGGCCATCACGAGGACGTCGGCGGAGGCGGCCTCGGCGTGCATGGCCTGGCGCATCTCCTCGGCCGTCGACACGTGGACGACCTTCGCGCCCGCGGGCTCCGGGAGCGCCACGGTGTGCGCGGCGACCAGCGTGACCTCGGCGCCGCGCTGGGCGGCGACTCTGGCCAGCGCGTAGCCCTGCTTGCCCGACGAACGGTTGCCCAGATACCGGACGGGGTCCAGTGGTTCACGGGTGCCGCCCGCCGAAATGGCCACGCGCACGCCTTCGAGGTCGCGCGGGAGGGCCTTCGGCACGGCGAGCAGGAGCCGGGCGAGGTCGACGATCTCGGCGGGGTCGGCGAGCCGCCCCTTGCCGGTGTCCTTGCCGGTGAGCCTGCCGGCGGCGGGTTCGGCGACGACCAGGCCGCGCGAGCGCAGCAGCGCCACGTTGTCGCGGGTGGCCGGGTGCTCCCACATCTCGGTGTGCATCGCCGGGAAGAAGGCGACCGGGC
This sequence comes from Amycolatopsis sp. TNS106, assembly GCF_019330265.1. Taxonomy (NCBI): domain Bacteria; kingdom Bacillati; phylum Actinomycetota; class Actinomycetes; order Pseudonocardiales; family Pseudonocardiaceae; genus Amycolatopsis; species Amycolatopsis sp. TNS106. Next base: position 3,497,892 of record NZ_CP024972.1, read on the forward strand.
ATCGGGCGGTGAGCAGGGTGTTGGTCAGCAGGTCGTCCGCGATACCGTGCGCGGCCTTGGCGAGCAGGTTCGCCGTGGCGGGCACGACGATCACCAGATCGGCTTCCTTGCCGACACGGACGTGCTGGACCTCGGGCACTTCGGTGAACACGCCGGTGTGCACCGGGTTCCCGGACAGTGCCTCGAAGGTGGCCGCGCCGACGAAGTTCAGCGCGGCTTCGGTGGGGACCACGCGGACGTCGTGACCGGATTCGGTCAGTCCGCGCAGGACCTCACAGGCCTTGTAGGCGGCGATCCCGCCACCCACGCCCAGTACGACGCGGGGCTTATTCACCCTCGGTGTGCTCGAGCAGGCCGCCGTGGATCTCGCGCAGGGCGATGGAGAGCGGCTTCTCACGCGGGCCCGGCTCGACCAGCGGGCCGACGTACTCCAGCAGGCCCTCGCCCAGCTGGGCGTAGTAGTCGTTGATCTGGCGAGCGCGCTTGGCCGAGTAGATCACCAGCGCGTACTTCGAGCTGACCTTCTCGAGGAGGTCGTCGATGGGCGGGTTGGTGATGCCTTCGAGCTCTTCGTGCAGCGTGGCCTGAGTCGTCACTCGTGGTGCTCCGAATCTTCGGGTCTAGTTGTCGCCGGTTATCAAGTTTAGCAACTGCTCAGCGGCCTCTCGCACGTCGGCGTTGACGACGCGCTCGTCGAACTCCCCGGCGGCGGCGAGTTCGCGTTCGGCCTCGGCCAGCCTGGCCTTCACCGCGGCCTCGTTTTCGGTGCCGCGGCCGGTCAGCCTGCCGACCAGTTCTTCCCACGACGGCGGCATCAGCATCACCAGCCGGGCCTCCGGCATCGCCTTGCGGACCTGCCGGGCGCCCTGGAGTTCGATCTCCAGGATCGCGTTGCGGCCTTCGGCGAGCACCCGCTCGACGGGCCCGCGCGGGGTGCCGTAGCAGTTACCCGCGAACTCGGCGTGTTCCAGCAGTTCGCCACCGGCGACCATGCGGTCGAACTCGGCCCGGTCGATGAAGTGGTAGTGCTCGCCGTCCACCTCACCCGGCCTCGGCTTCCTGGTGGTCACCGAGACGCTGAAATAGATCTCCGGATCCAGCTTGCGCAGCTCCTTGGCCACGCTCGACTTCCCGACCCCCGAAGGCCCTGATACGACCGTGAGCCGGTGCCGGGATTCGACTCCCGCCACCGGCTCACCGCCGCGGTCAGCGCCCGGGTTCACCGGGTGGTCCTGACCGGTGCCGCTCACTCGCCGCTGAATTCGGCCAGCAGCGCCTTGCGCTGCCGGTCGCCGAGGCCGCGAAGACGACGGCTGGGTGCGATCTCCAGTCGTTCCATGGTCTGCTGGGCACGGACCTTGCCGACGCCCGGAAGAGCCTCGAGCAGAGCCGAGACCTTCATCTTGCCGAGGACTTCGTTCTCCTCGGCCTGCTTCAACACGTCGACCAGAGTGGTACCGCCCCGCTTCAGCCGCTCCTTCAGCTCAGCACGGATGCGGCGGGCGGCGGCGGCCTTCTCCAGCGCCGCAGCGCGCTGTTCCTCTGTCAGCTGGGGAAGTGCCACGTTTTCCTCCGGTAGTTCTCAAATCTGGGTGGGTGTGGCGACGGTACCCACCCGTTACCTCGGCCCACAATGCGGGGGTGGCTGGTCATGACGGATTCCCGGGCCTGCTATTGGCCTTTTTCCAGGGGACCGAGGGAATCCCGGGTCCGCCGAACGGCCGCACGCAACGCCTCCGGGTCCGGTCCGTGCTTGAGGACGTCACGAGAGGACGCCGGGAGCACACCCGGTAGCCCTGGGCCGAAAAGGCCCCGGAGATCGGCCACGGTGGCTCCCTGGGCCCCGAAACCGGGCGCCAGGATCGGACCGTTCAGGTTGCTCAGATCGAGCTCCCCCGGCGCGATGGTGGCGCCGACGACGACGCCGATGTCACCCAGCGGACCGACGCCCGCGTTGTACGCGGCCGCCGTGTCGACGATGTCCTGCGCGACGGTCTTTCCGTTGGGCAGCAAGGCGTTCTGCAGTCCCTGCGCCTCCGGGTTCGAGGTGCGCGCGAGCACGATCAGCCCCTTGCCCTGTGCCTGCGCGACGTCGATCGCGGGCGCCAGCGAACCGAACCCGAGGTACGGCGACACCGTGATGGCGTCCGCCTCGAGTTCCGCGCCCGCGGGCAGGAACGCCGCCGTGTACGCCGCCATCGTCGAACCGATGTCGCCGCGTTTGACGTCCAGCAGGACGAGCGCGCCCGCCTCCCGGCACACCTTCATCGTCTTGGCCAGAACGGCGACCCCAGGAGGCCCGTAGGCCTCGAAAAAGGCCGACTGGGGCTTGATCACCGCGACCTCGGGCGCGATCGTCTCAGCGGCCGTGAGGGCGAACTTCTCGAGTCCGCCCGCGTCCGCCGGGAGACCCCACGCCTGGAGCAGCCCGGGATGGGGGTCGATCCCGGCGCAGAGCGGCCCCTTCTCGGCGACCGCCCGCGCCAGCCTCGCCCCGAACCGCTCGGTCATGCCTTGGCCTTCAGCGCCGCCTGGAGGCTCTGCAGCGACCGCACGCCGATGTCGCCCTTGATGACGGCCTCTATCCCGTGCACGGCCGCCGCCGCGCCCTGCACCGTGGTGATGCAGGGGATGTCCCGCGACACCGCGGCGGTGCGGATCTCGTAGCCGTCGATGCGGGGACCGCTGTTGCCGTAAGGGGTGTTGATCACCATCTGCACCTCGCCGCTGAGGATGACGTCCACGACATTCTGTTCGCCCTCGGCGGAACCTTCGTAGTGCTTGCGCACGACCGTGCAGGCGATTCCGTTGCGCCGCAACACTTCCGCGGTGCCCGACGTGGCGAGGATCTCGAAGCCGAGGTCCGCCAGACGCTTCACCGGGAACACCAGCGAACGCTTGTCGCGGTTGGCGACGGAGACGAACACCTTGCCCGACGTCGGCAGCGAACCGTAGGCGCCGGCCTGCGACTTGGCGAACGCCTTGCCGAAGGACACGTCCACGCCCATGACCTCGCCGGTGGACTTCATCTCCGGGCCGAGCAGCGAGTCGACGCCGTGGCCTTCCGGCGTGCGGAAGCGGTGGAACGGCAGGACCGCCTCCTTGACCGCGACCGGCGAATCGGCGGGCATGTGGCCGCCGTCGCCCTCGGCCGGGAGGACGCCGGACTCGCGCAGCTCCTTGATCGACGAGCCGGTCATGATCAGCGCGGCCGCCTTGGCCAGCGGCACCGCGGTCGCCTTGGACACGAAAGGCACCGTCCGCGAGGCGCGCGGGTTGGCCTCCAGGACGTACAGGACGTCGTCCTTGAGCGCGTACTGGACGTTCAGGAGCCCGCGGACGCCGACGCCGCGCGCGATGGCCTCGGTCGAGCGGCGCACCGTCTCGATGTCGGTCCGGCCCAGCGTGATCGGCGGCAGCGCGCACGAGGAGTCGCCGGAGTGGATCCCGGCCTCTTCGATGTGCTCCATGACGCCGCCGAGGAAGAGCTCGTCGCCGTCGAACAGCGCGTCGACGTCGATCTCGATGGCGTCGTCGAGGAACCGGTCCACGAGCACCGGGTGCTCGGGGGTGACCTCGGTGGCGCGGTGGATGTAGCCGGCGAGGGATTCCTCGTCGTACACGATCTCCATGCCGCGCCCGCCGAGCACGTAGGACGGCCGGACCAGGACCGGGTAGCCGATCTTGTCGGCGATCCGCTTCGCGCCTTCGAACGAGGTCGCCGTGCCGTACTTCGGCGCGGGCAGCCCGGCGTCGGTGAGGACCTCGCCGAACGCGCCGCGGTCCTCGGCGAGGTGGATCGCGTCCGGGGAGGTGCCGATCACCGGGACACCGGCGTCGGCGAGGCGCTTCGCGAGCGAGAGCGGGGTCTGGCCGCCCAGCTGCACGATGACCCCGGCGACGGTGCCCGACTCCTGCTCGGCGTTGACCACTTCGAGGACGTCCTCGAACGACAGCGGCTCGAAGTACAGCCGGTCCGAGGTGTCGTAGTCGGTGGAGACGGTCTCGGGGTTGCAGTTGACCATGACGGCCTCGAAACCGGCCTCGCGCAGGGCGATCGCGGCGTGCACGCACGAGTAGTCGAACTCGATGCCCTGCCCGATGCGGTTCGGCCCGGAGCCGAGGATCAGCACCTTCGGCTTGTCGGTCTGCGCGGTGATCTCCGACTGCGCCGCGGGATCGGTCTCGTAGGCCGAGTAGTGGTACGGCGTCTTGGCCGCGAACTCGGCCGCGCAGGTGTCGACGGTCTTGTACACCGGCCGCACGCCGAGACGGCGGCGCAGCGCGCGGACGCCGTCCTCGCCGGCCAGTTCCGGCCGCAGCGAGGCGATCTGGCGGTCGGAGAGGCCGATCCGCTTGGCGCGCCGCAGCAGCGGCTCGTCGAGGACCTGGGCGTCGCGGACCTCGGCGCCGACCTCGCCGATGAGGGCGATCTGGTCGATGAACCAGGGGTCGATGCCCGACGCCTCGTGCACCTGCTGGACGGTGGCACCGAACCGCAGCGCGCGCTCCACCTCGTAGAGACGTCCGTCGTGCGGGGTGCGCAGCGCCTCCAGCACGGATTCCAGCGTGGCGCCCTCGGGGTCGGGGCGGGTCCAGAAGCCGGTGGCCTTGGTGTCGATGGACCGCAGCGCCTTGCCGAGCGCCTCGGGGAAGCTGCGGCCGAACGACATCGCCTCGCCGACGCTCTTCATCGTCGTGGTCAGCGTCGGGTCCGCGCCGGGGAACTTCTCGAAGGCGAACCGCGGCACCTTCACCACGACGTAGTCCAGCGTCGGCTCGAAGGCCGCCGGGGTCTCGCCGGTGATGTCGTTGCGGATCTCGTCGAGGGTGTAGCCGATGGCGAGCTTCGCGGCGATCTTGGCGATCGGGAAACCGGTCGCCTTCGACGCCAGCGCGCTCGACCGCGACACGCGGGGGTTCATCTCGATGACGACCATGCGGCCGTCCTCGGGATTGATCGCGAACTGGATGTTGCAGCCGCCGGTGTCGACACCGACCTCGCGCAGCACGGCGATGCCGACGTCGCGCATGTGCTGGTACTCGCGGTCGGTCAGGGTCATCGCGGGCGCGACGGTGACCGAGTCGCCGGTGTGCACGCCCATCGCGTCGATGTTCTCGATCGAGCAGACGACCACCACGTTGTCGTGCCGGTCGCGCATGAGCTCGAGCTCGAACTCCTTCCAGCCGAGGACGCTCTCCTCGATGAGCACCTCGGTGACCGGCGACTCGGTGAGCCCGGTGGAGGCGAGCCGCTCCAGTTCCTCGTCGGTGTGCGCCATGCCCGAGCCGAGCCCGCCCATGGTGAACGACGGCCGGATGACCACCGGGAGGCCGACCTCGGCGACGGTCGCGCGGACCTCGTCCATGTCGTGGCAGACCCGCGACCGCGGCACCTCGCCGCCGATCGTGCGGACGATGTCCTTGAACTTCTGCCGGTCCTCGCCGCGCTGGATGGCTTCGACGTCGGCGCCGATCAGCTCGACGCCGTACTTCTCGAGCACGCCGCGCTCGTGCAGGGCGACCGCGCAGTTCAGCGCCGTCTGCCCGCCCAGCGTCGCGAGGATCGCGTCGGGACGCTCCTCGGCGATGACCTTCTCGACGAATTCCGGCGTGACCGGCTCGATGTAGGTGGCGTCGGCGAACTCGGGGTCGGTCATGATGGTCGCCGGGTTCGAGTTCACCAGCGAGACGCGCAGTCCCTCTTCGCGGAGTACGCGGCAGGCCTGGGTGCCGGAGTAGTCGAACTCCGCCGCCTGGCCGATCACGATCGGCCCGGAGCCGATCACCAGCACGTGCTGGATGTCTGTCCTCTTCGGCATTACTTGGCCTTCTCCATCAAAGCGACGAACTCATCGAACAGGGGGGCCGCGTCGTGCGGACCGGCGGCGGCCTCGGGGTGGTACTGCACCGAGAACGCGGGGACGTCGAACGCGCGGACACCTTCGACGGTGTCGTCGTTCGGGCAGTAGTGCGAGATCTGCGCGGCGCCGAACGGCGTCTCGAACCGCTGGCCCGGCTCGCCTTCGAGGGCGAAACCGTGGTTCTGCGCGGTGATCGCGACGCGTTTGGTGGCCACGTCGATCACCGGGATGTTGATCCCTCGGTGGCCGTAGCGCATCTTGTAGGTGCCCAGTCCCAGCGCGCGGCCGAGGATCTGGTTGCCGAAGCAGATGCCGAACAGCGGGATTTCCCGCTGCAGCACGGACTTCGTCAGCTCGGTCGCGTGCGCGGTGGTCGCCGGGTCGCCCGGTCCGTTGGACAGGAACACGCCGTCCGCCTCGACGGCGAGCAGTTCGTCCACAGTGGACGAGGAGGGCAGGACGTGCACCTCGATGCCGCGCGCGGCCATCATGCGCGGCGTGTTGGACTTGATGCCCAGGTCCAGCGCGGCCACGCGGAACCGGGTCTCCCCCTGAGCCTTGACCACGTACGGCTGCTTCGTGGTGACCTCGCCGGCGAGGTCGGCGCCCTTCATCTGCGGGCTCGCCTGCACCTGAGCGAGCATCTCCTCGTCGGTGCCCAGCGCGTCGCCCGAGAAGACACCGGACCGCATGGCGCCCTGCTCACGCAGGTGCCGGGTGAGCGTGCGGGTGTCCACCTCGGAGATCCCGACGACGCCCTGGCGCTCCAGTTCCTCGTCCAGCGTGCGCTTGGAGCGCCAGTTGGACGGGGTGCGCGCCGGGTCGCGGACGACGTAGCCCGAGACCCAGATACGCGAGGACTCGTCGTCCTCGTCGTTCCAGCCGGTGTTACCGATCTGCGGCGCGGTCTGGACCACGATCTGCCGGTGGTAGGAGGGGTCGGTCAGCGTCTCCTGGTAGCCGGTCATGCCGGTGCAGAACACCGCCTCACCCAGGCTGCGGCCGCGGGCGCCGTACGCGGAGCCGCGGAACACGCGGCCGTCTTCGAGGACGAGCGCGGCGGGGGTCCTGGTGCTGTTCGCGGTGCTCATCAGGCACCTCCCTTGATGTCGTTGCGGGTGTCTTGCAAAGCTTCGATCCACTGTGGATAGTCGTCGACGTCGTCGCCGCGGAATCCGGTGTCCAGTTCGACGTCCCCGGCCAGCCAGGTGACGACGAGCAGCGCGTCGATGCCCATCACCTTCCCGGCCATCCCCTTGTCCTTGCGGACGCCGGTGACGGACGCGCGCGGGATCCAGAAGTCGGGGGCGCCGCCGCGTTCGATGGCGATGCCGTCTTCGTGCAGGCGCCACACCGCGCCGGTGCGCAGGCCGGCGCCGCGGGTGACCACGCGCTCCTGCCAGTGCCCCGCCGTGGTGGTGCTGATGTAGACACCGGTCGATTCGAGGGACGCCTCGCCCGGCTCCGCGGGGATCTCCGGGAACGGCGGCACCTGCACGCTCTGCGCCCGGGACTTGCGCCGCCAGCCGCGCCACATCAGGAAGACGCAGAACAGGAAGAAGGCGAAGACCGCCAGGGTCAGCAGAAGCCGGTCGCTCATGATGCGATCTTCCCTTCCCGTGCGGTGATCCGCCCGCGCAGCAACGTCGCCGTCACCACGCCGGGGAGCCGCATTCCTTCGTACGGGGTGTTCGCCGCGATACTCGCGAACTCGGCCCCGCGCACGGTCCATTCGGTGTCCGGGTCCACCAGCGTCAGGTTCGCCGGTTCGCCGACCTCGATCGGACGGCCGTGGTCGGACAGGTTGCCGATCTCGGCGGGCCGCTCGCTCATCACGCGTGCGACGCCCCGCCAGTCCAGCAGGCCGGTGCGGACCATGGTCTCGACCACGATCGACAGTGCGGTCTGCAACCCGAGCATGCCCGGCCTTGCCGAGTTCCACTCGCAGTCCTTGTCCTGGACCGCGTGTGGCGCGTGGTCCGTGGCGACACAGTCGATGACGCCCTCGGCGAGCGCGGCGCGCAGCTTCTCGGCGTCGGACTCGGTGCGCAGCGGCGGGTTGACCTTGTTGACCGGGTCGTAGGTCGCGAGCCGCTCGTCGGTCAGCAGCAGGTGGTGCGGGGTGACCTCGGCTGAGACCCTGGTGCCTCGGTCCTTGGCCCATTTGAGGATGTCCGCGGTACCCGAGGTCGAAACATGGCAGACGTGCAGCCGCGCGTTCGCGTGCTCGGCGAGCAGGCAGTCACGGGCGACGATCGACTCCTCCGCGGAGGCGGGCCAACCGGTGTAACCCAGCCGTGCGGCCTGCTCGCCCTCGTGCGCCTGAGCGCCGACGGTCAGCCGCGGTTCCTCGGCGTGCTGGGCGATGACCACGCCGAGCGCCGTCGAGTACTCCAGCGCGCGGCGCATGAGCAGCGGGTCCGCGACGCAGAGGCCGTCATCGGAGAACACCTTCACCTGGGCTTCGGATTTCGCCATGGTGCCCAGTTCGGCGAGCTTCTCGCCCTTGAGCCCCACGGTGACCGCGCCGACCGGGTGCACGTCGACCAGCCCGGCCTCCTGGCCGCGCCGCCACACGTGGTCGACGATCACCGCGTTGTCGGCCACCGGGTCGGTGTTGGCCATGGCGAACACCGCGGTGTAGCCGCCGAGCGCGGCCGCGGCCGAACCGGTGGCGATGGTCTCGGTGTCCTCGCGGCCGGGTTCGCGCAGATGGGTGTGCAGGTCGACGAAGCCGGGGAGCAGCACCTGGCCGCCCGCCTCGATCACTTCCGCCTCGTCGGGGACGTCAAGGGCACCGATGTCGGTGATGACCCCGTCCTCGACGAGCACGTCGACCGGATCGCCCTCGCCGTAGGGTCGGGCGCCCTTGATCAGGACGGTGGTCACGCGGCGGCTCCTTCGCTGGCGAGCAGGTGGTAGAGGACCGCCATGCGCACGTGGACGCCGTTGCGGACCTGTTCGGTGATGGCCGAGGCCGGGGAGTCGGCGACCGCCGAGGCGATCTCCATCCCGCGCAGCATCGGGCCGGGGTGCAGGACGACGGCGTGCTCGGGCAGCAGCTTCATCCGCCGTTCGTTGAGGCCGTACGCGATCGAGTACTCGCGCGCGCTCGGGAAAAAGCCCCCGTGCATCCGTTCCGCCTGCACCCGCAGCATCATGACCGCGTCGAGCGCGGGCAGTTCGGCGTCGAGTTCGTGCGACACCGTGACCGGCAGGCTCTCCACGCCGGCGGGCAGCAGCGTCGGCGGCGCGACGAGCACCACCTCCGCGCCCAGCGAGGACAGCAGGTGGATGTTCGACCGCGCGACCCGGCTGTGCAGGACGTCGCCGACGATCCCGATGCGGCGGCCCTCGAACGAGCCGAGGCGCTCCCGCAGCGTGGCCGCGTCGAGCAGCGCCTGCGTCGGATGCTCGTGGGTGCCGTCCCCGGCGTTGACGACCGCCGTCCCCGCTTCGGCGAGCCAGCCCGAAAGCCGCTGCGCCGCACCGGAAGCGGGATGCCGGATGATCACGCAGTCGGCACCGGCCGCGGCCAGCGTCAGCGCGGTGTCCCGCAGCGATTCGCCCTTGTTGACCGAGGAACTGGAAGCGGAGACGTTGATCACGTCGGCGCTCATCCACTTCCCCGCGATCTCGAACGAGACGCGGGTGCGGGTCGAGTTCTCGTAGAACAGCGTGATGACGGTGCGGCCGCGCAACGTCGGCAGTTTGCGGACCTCGCGGCCCAGCAAGGTGTGCTTGAGCTCTTCGGCGGTGTCCAGCACGGCTGTCGCGAGCGCCGGGTCGAGCCCGTCGGTGGCGAGCAGGTGCTTCACGATCGATCTCCTTCTGGTTGCGCGCGAAGCAGAACCGAGTCCCGTCCGTCCACTTCGGACAGCAGGACCTCGATCCCCTCGGCGCGCGAGGTGGGCACGTTCTTGCCCACGTAGTCGGCGCGGATCGGCAGTTCGCGGTGGCCGCGGTCGACCAGCACGGCCAGCTGGACCGCGCGCGGGCGGCCGTGGTCGCGCAGGGCGTCGAGGGCGGCGCGGATGGTGCGGCCGGAGAACAGCACGTCGTCGACCAGGATCACCACCGCGTCGTCGATACCGGTCGGCGGCAGCTGCGAATGTTCGAGCGCGCGGGGCGGGCGGCGGCGGAGATCATCACGGTAGAGCGTGATGTCCAGCGCGCCGGTCGGCGGACGGATGCCGGAGAACTCGGCGATCTTGTCCGCGAGCCGCAGGGCGAGCGGGGTCCCCCGGGTGGGGATGCCCAGCAACACGGGCGGAGTCGAGCCACCGGCACCGAGAGCGGTCTTCTCGATGACCTGGTGGGCCATTCGGGCGATCGTGCGCGCGACATCGCCGGACGAGAGCAGCTCGCGCTCTCCCGCCGGTTCCGCCGCGCCACGCGGGCGTGACGACAAGGCGGACCTCCTTCCCCGCCTCTCTGGACGGGTCCTTAAAGGACGTCGACTTCCTGCTTGGCGAGGAAATCGAACCGACACTAGCAGGAGCGGAGGCTCATTCTTACGAGTGGCGCGCCCCAGGTGACGAAGGCCTCTCGAAAGCACCCGCTTGACCTGGTGACAACTATGCGTAACCATTACTCTGAGTATTCGACTCTAGGAGTCCCCTGGACCGGTCACCCCCGACCGGTCGGGGGTGAGGAAACGGAGAACCACCAGATGGGCGATTACGCCAAGGCGCTCGGGGCCAAGCTCCGCGGGATCCGCCAGCAGCAGGGGCTGTCCCTGCACGGGGTCGAGCAGAAGTCCGGAGGCCGCTGGAAGGCCGTCGTCGTCGGTTCGTACGAGCGCGGAGACCGCGCCGTCACCGTACAGAAGCTCGCCGAGCTGGCCGACTTCTACGGGGTCCCGGTGGTCGAGCTGCTGCCGGAGGGCCGGGTGCCGTCGGGTGCCGAGCCCGCCACGAAGATCGTCATCAACCTGGAGCGTCTCCAGCAGCTCCCGGCGGAGAAGGTCGGGCCGCTCGCGCGCTACGCCGCCACCATCCAGAGCCAGCGCGGCGACTACAACGGCAAGGTGCTCTCGATCCGCACCGAGGACCTCCGTTCCCTGGCGATCATCTACGACATGACCCCCGGCGAGCTCACCGAGCAGCTGATCGACTGGGGTGTGCTGCCGCCCGAGGCTCGACCGTCCAAAGAGGACTAGAGATGGCGACGTTTTCGGTCCGGGGGGACCGGAAACGCCAACCGGCACCACCGAGCACGAGAACGGGCCGTGCCCTCGGCAGAGGACACGGCCCGTTGTAGTACGTCTTCTACAGGACCGCGCGGAGCCGGTCCGCGATGGTGCCGATCCGGCCGAGCACGCCGTTCACGAAACGCGGTGAGTCGTCGGTCGACAGCTCCTTCGCCAGCCCGACGGCCTCGTCGATGGCGACCGGGTCCGGCACGTCCTCGGCCCACAGCAGTTCGTAGACGCCGACGCGGAGCACCGCCAGGTCCACCGGCGGCATCCGGTCCAGCGTCCAGCCCTGAGCGTGCTCGGAGAGCAGCTCGTCGATCTGGGTCTTGCGGCCGGTGACGCCCTCGACCAGCGAGATCGTGTAGTCCGCGATCGGGTCGACCTCGACCGAACCGACCCGGTCCGCCAGCAGCGTCACCGCGTCGGCCCCGCGCTGGGCGGCTTCGTACATCATCTCGACGGCCCGCTTACGAGCCTGGCGACGGCTGATCGGCCCGCCGCGGTTCGGGGACTTGCCGGATTTGCCTGAGCCTGCCATCAGCTGGAGACGCGGCCCAGGTAGCGGCCGTCACGGGTGTCGACCTTGATCTTCTCGCCGGTGGTGAGGAACAGCGGCACCTGGATCTCGGCGCCGGTCTCCAGGGTGGCGGGCTTGGTGCCACCGGTGGAGCGGTCGCCCTGCAGACCGGGGTCGGTGTGCTGGACGACGAGCTCGACCGAGGTCGGCAGCTCGATGTACAGCGGGACACCCTCGTGCACCGCGACCTGGACCTCGGTGTTCTCGAGGAGGTAGTTCGCGTTGTCGCCGACGGTCTCGTTCAGCACGGTGATCTGGTCGTAGGTCTCCGCGTCCATGAACACGAAGTCCTGACCCTCCTTGTACAGGTAGGTCATATTGCGGCGGTCGACGGTGGCCGTATCGACCTTCGTGCCCGCGTTGAAGGTCTTGTCGACGACCTTGCCGGTCAGCACGTGCTTGAGCGTCGTGCGGACGAACGCACCGCCCTTGCCCGGCTTGACGTGCTGGAACGCGGTGACGGTCCAGAGCTGGCCGTCGAGGTTGAGGACGAGCCCGTTCTTCAGGTCGTTGGTGGTGGCCACGAGTGTGCAGTCTCCTGTGTCGATCTTCCGGGCCGCCGTCAGACGACCACGAGTTCCTTGGTGCTCAGCGTGAGGAGTTCGGGCGTACCTTCCCGCACGACCAGCGTGTCCTCGATGCGCACGCCTCCGCGTCCGGGCAGATACACACCAGGCTCGACGGTGACGGCCATACCGGCGGACAGTGTACCGACGCCGGTCGCGGCGAGGCTGGGCGCCTCGTGCACCTGCAGCCCGACACCGTGGCCGAGCCCGTGGCCGAACTCGTCGCCGCGGCCCGCGCCGACGATCACGCCGCGGGCCGCCTTGTCCACTTCGGACACTTCGGCGCCGGGGAGGACGGCGTCACAGCCCGCCGCCTGCGCGCGCTGGACCAGCGCGTAGATCTCCTCCTGCCAGGCCGCGGGCTTGCCGAGGACGAACGTGCGGGTCATGTCGGAGTGGTAGCCGTCGACCGTGGCGCCGAAGTCGATCTTGACGAAGTCGCCGGTCGCGAGCACGGCCGAGGTGGGCCGGTGGTGCGGGATCGCGGAGTTGGCGCCCGCCGCGACGATCGTGTCGAAGGACGGCCCGGTCGACCCGTGGCCGAGCATGCGATTCTCGAGGTCACGGGCGACGTCCAGCTCGGTGCGGCCCGGCCGGAGCCCGCCGGTGGACACCAGATCCTCCAGCGCCCGGTCGGCCGCCGCGCACGCCTGGCGCAGTGCCTCGATCTCCTGCTCGTCCTTGACCAGCCGCAGCTGCTCGACGAGCCCGGGCGTCCGGACCAGCTCGACGCGGTCGAAGCGGACCTTGAGGTCCTCGTGCTGCTCGACACTGACGTGCTGGCTCTCGAACCCGGTCTTGCCGAAGTGTTTTTCGGCCGCCAGGTCGGCGAGCTTCGCCGCGCTCGCGCGGTCCAGCACTCGTTCGAGGTCGGGCACCTCCGTCGCCGACTGGACCGTGTAGCGGCCGTCGGTGCAGAAGATCGTCTTGTCGTCGCCGCCCGCGTGGACGAGGAGAGCGGCATTGGACCCGGTGAAGCCGGTCAGGTACCTGATGTTGAGCAGGTCCGTGACCAGCAGCGCGTCCACCCCGGAATCGGCCAGCAGGGAACGCAGCGCCGCGCGGCGGCGAGAGAAGTATTCACGCACGTGATGGAGTTTAGGGGGTGGGCCGCCGGTGGCACGCTTTTCGCCGCCGCCCAAGTCCGTGAAGGCCTCCTTGAGGGACTCTGGGTCCCTCAAGGAGGCCTTCACGGACTTGGCGCCAGGTTTCGGCGAAGTCGTATCACTGCTGTGGAGTGCGGCTGCTGCAGGTCTGGTGTCCCCAATGTGGCATTGGGGACACTGAGCGTCTCCAATGCCACATTGGGGACACCAGACCGGCCCGCGATGCGCTCAACAGTGACCGTCTGACCGGTACTGCCTCGACCTTGCCGGGACCCTGGCCCTGAAAAGTAGGGAAGGAGGCCTTCACGGACCTTCCACCGGCTACGGGGCCGCGGCGGGCGTGACAGTCGCTACTGGCGAGTTAAACTCCTCCAATGGCACCGTGGCTGACTCGTGGACTCGTGATGGCGCTGCTGCACGGCGCGGCCGTCACCGTGCTGGCCAAGTACGAGGTCTTCAACCCCACCGACAAGACCCTCGTCACCGCCCTCACCCTCGCCGTCCTGGTCGGCGCGGCCGCGGGCTGGGGCGCCGTGGACGCCTGGCAGGGCAAACCCGAACGCGGCAAGAACTGGTTCATCGCGGCGCTGATCGCCGGTCCGGTCTCGGGCGTGCTGTACGTGATCGGCCGCGCGGTGTTCGTCGATCAGACCGGCGCATCGGAGCTCGGCGGCGCGCTCACCGGCGGCGCCGCCTTCTCGGCCCTGCTGGTGCTCATCCCGGCCGGGCTCGGCCTGTTCGTCGGCGGCCGCATCACCAAACCCGATCAGCCCGCGAGCGAGGAACCCACCGGGAAGCCGTCCCAGGCCTGATCGGCGATCTTCTCGAAGCCCGAGTCGTTCAGCGCCGCCGCCCCGCCGTCCGGCAGCGCGTAGAGCTTGCCGTCGAGCACCACTCCGAACCCTCGGCCGGGTGCGTGCACCATCCGCGCCCCGGCGCTCAACCTCGCCGCCACCGGCAGGTGGTCGACGACCTTGAGCCGCTGGTTCAGCACCTCGCCCGCGAGCGCCGTAGCCACCGAGCGCCGGTCGACCCGCACCAGGACGCCGTCGGCCACCAGGTCGATGGTCCGCTGCGGTGACGGCATCGCGACGCCTTCGAACGAGGTCCGGATCCGGGCCTCGTTCTCACACGCCCCCGAACCGCGGACGTCCAGGCCGAAATGCTTGAGGTCGGTCGGCGCCCCGGCGCCGCCGATGACCGTGGCACGGACGACGTCGAACGGGACCCGATCGCAGACGTCGCCCGAGGAGAGCGGCGCGTGCCCGTCGGGCCGCCGGACCAGCCCCGGGCCTTCCTTCCACACGCCGGGGATGAGCGCCTGCCGGTACGGCTGCGCGGAGAAGTCCCTGGTCCAGAACGTGAGGGTGGTGCCCTTTTCGGTCTCGTGCGCGATCACGAAGGCGTCGAGCGAACCGACCCACATCAGATCGGAGCTGAACGCGTCGACCAGCGAACGCGGGCGCGGCGAGGTCGTGCCGGGCTTGGCGAGGAAGCCCTGCTCCCCCAGCGTTTCCACGTTCCGGGTGAACGCCGCGTCCTTGGCGCGGAGGAGGAACTGCCCGGCGCCGTTCCATCCGGCGCCCTTCGCCGTGGTGTCGGTGAAGAGCACGTAGAACCAGCCGTCGAGGTACACCGCCGAGGGCTGGCCCGCGCCGTAGACGTTGTCACGGTGCACGTCGTGCGACGGGCCGATGATCGGCTTCCCGCCGGCCGCACGCGTCCAGGTCAGCCCGTCGGGGCTGGTCGCGAGGCCGATCGAATTGCCGAGCGCGTGATCACCCGCCGCGCCGGTGTAATACATGTAGTAGGTCGAGCCGACCTTGATCACCGAGGGATCGCAGGTGTGCATTCCGTCGAACCCGCCGGGCGCACCCGAGAACACCGCCGCCGGACCACCACCGGACGGGCCGGTGAAGGGACCGTCGAGCGAGGACGACCGCGCGTAGAGGACGTCGTCGCCGGGAGGCTGGGCGCTGCCGTACTGGCTGCACCACCACATCTTGAGTTCGCCGCCGTCCCGCATCACGGTCGGACTGTAGTTGTAGACCGCGTCCCGATCGCCGGCGGCGACCACACCGCCGCCTGCCCGGGGATCGCTCGTCGCGAGTTCGACGTCCATCGGGCGCGGCTTTTCCTTGGGCGCCTGCTGGGCTCCGCCGATCCCGCCGCCCGTGCCGTCGGCCTTGGACTGCACCGTGCCGTCGCTGCACGCCACGAGGACCGCGCCGGCCGCGAAGAGAGCCACCACGGCACGGGCGGGTCGCCGACCCCCACGAAAAAGGCGCATGATGGCCGAGTGTAGCGAGGCTTAACCCAGTCGAGTGACCTCAGTACCCGGGAGAGCGACCAATTCCACTTCGAAGCCATCGGCGTTTTCGAGGTAGGCGGCGTAGTGGTGATCACCGCCCGCATACGGATACTTGTCCGCGAACATCGGCGACCAGCCGTGTTCGAGCGCCTTCGCGGCCAGTTCGTTCACCCGTTCGCGGGACTCGACGTGCAGGGCGAGATGGTTCAGGCCCGGCGCGGTGCGCTCGTGTTTTTCGCCGCTGAGCGCGGGAGAACGCTCGACGACGAGATAGGTCGCGCCGTGTTTCCAGCTGACTCCGGCGGGCCAGCGCTGGAACTCCCGCCAGCCGAGTTCGCCGAGCAGCCAGCCCCAGCTCTCCTCGGCGCGGCCGAGGTCGGGCACCCACAGCTCGAGGTGATGCGCGCGGCCGTGGTCCGAAGGCAGCGCGACGAAGACCCGATGTGGCCCGCTGCCGTAGTGGTCACCGCCGCCGACGTCGAGAAAACCCAAACGCCGCACCAGGTTCTGACTGGCCACATTGGACTCGCCGACGAGCGCCCATACCGACGACAGGCCGAGCCCGACGAGTCCGTGCTCCAGCAGGGCCTTCGCGGCCTCGGTCGCGAGGCCCTGCCCGCCCTGCGCGCGCGAAAGGTAATAGCCGATCTCAGGCACGTCACCGGGCAGCTCCTGTGACGGCCGCAGATGGGCGAGACCGATCACCTCGCCGTCGCGTTCGATCGCCCAATGCCCCATCCCGGCCGGACCGTCGTAGGACAACCTGCGGCCGACCATTTCGCGGACGCGATCCGGCTCGGTGAGCGGCACCGCGAAATGCGAGCTCATCGCCGGGTCGGAGAAGAGCTCGACGATCGCGCCGGTGTCCGACTCCGTCAGCGCGCGTAACCGCAGTCTCGCGGTCTCGAGCGCGGGAGGGTTGTTCATGCCGCGTTCGCGGCCATCCAGCGCAGGGCCAGCGGATACCCGTCGACCCCGAGCCCGGCGATCACGGCGGTGGCGATATCCGACAGCACGCTGTGGTGCCGGAACTGCTCACGCTTGTGCACGTTGGAGATGTGCAGTTCGATCAGCGGGGCCTTGAGCTGGGCGGCGGCGTCGCGGACCGCGATCGAGTAATGCGTCCACGCGGCGGCGTTGAGCACCACCGGCCACCCCGCGTCGGCGGCCTCGTGCAGCCAGCCGACCATCTCGCCCTCGTGGTCGGTCTGCCGGACCTCGACGTCGATCCCCAGTTCCTTGCCGGTTTCGACGCAGGTGGACACCAGATCCGCGTGCGTGGCCGAACCGTAGATACCGGGCTCGCGCAGGCCGAGCCTGCCGAGGTTGGGACCGTTGAGGACGAGCACCTTCACAGCAGCACACTCCCGCCGGGCTTCGGGGTTTCACCGGCCACCACCGAGTACGCGGCGGCGAGCAGCGACGGGTCCGGGCCTTCCAGCCTGCCGGGCTTCGCGAGCCCGTCGAGGACGACGAAACGCAGCACGCCTGAACGGGTCTTCTTGTCGCCCTTCATCGTCTCCAGCAGTTGCGGGAGCGCGTCCGGGTCGTAGGTCGTCGGCAGGCCCAGCAGCTTGAGCACCTTGGCGTGCCGCTCGGCGGTGGCGTCGTCGAGCCGGCCGGCCAGGCGCGCGAGTTCGGCGGCGAACACCAGGCCGACGCTGACCGCCGCGCCGTGGCGCCACCGGTACCGCTCGCGGCGCTCGATGGCGTGGGCGAGCGTGTGGCCGTAGTTCAGGATCTCGCGCAGATCCGACTCGCGCAGATCCGCGGCGACGACGTCGGCCTTGACCTGGATCGAGCGGCGGACCAGCTCGCCGAGGACCTCGCCGGTGGTGTCCAGCGCCGCGGCGGGGTCCTGCTCGACGAGTTCGACGATCCGCGGGTCGGCGATGAACCCGGCCTTGACCACCTCGGCCATTCCGGCGACGAGTTCGTTGGGGGGCAACGTTTCCAGCGTCGCGAGGTCGACGAGGACCGCGCTCGGCTCGTGGAAGACGCCGACCAGGTTCTTACCCGCCTCGGTGTTGATGCCGGTCTTGCCGCCGAGGGAGGCGTCGACCATGCCCAGCAGCGTGGTGGGCACGTTGACCAGCCGGACGCCGCGCATCCAGGTGGCGGCGACGAACCCGGCCAGGTCGGTCACGGCGCCGCCGCCGAGCCCGACGACCACACCCTGGCGGTCGAGGCCGATGCGGCCGAGGACCTCCCAGCAGAAGCTGGCGACGGTGAGCGCCTTGCCGTCCTCGGCGTCGGGGATCTCGACCCGGTGCGCGTCGATCCCGGCCTCGGCCAGTTCGTCGCGGATGGCCTCGGCGGTGGTCGTCAGCGTCGGCGGGTGGATCAGCGCGACCTTGGAGGCGTCGGCGAGCTGCTCGGTGAGCTCGCCCAGCAGGCCGCGGCCGATGACGACGTCGTAGGGCTTGGCGGTGTTGACGGTGATGCGGACCGGGTCGGTCATCGTTCCCCTCACTTCGGCGGAAGCCGCTTGGCCCTCGCGACCTCGCAGGTGATCTTGCCCTTGACCGGGGTGTCCCCCGGGATCTCTTCGGTCACCTTCTGGCCGGGCGTCATCCGGTTCTTCGCGAACAACGCCTCACCGGAGGCCTTGCCCTCGGCGTCCTTGATCGCGATGGTGACGGCGTACCGCGCGTCTTCCGCGGTGCTGTTGGTGACCTCGATGGTGATCTTCGGGGTGTAGCTGCCGCTGTCGCACTTGGTGACCTTGACGTCGGCCGCGACGTCCGCCTCCGGTGCGGCGCTGGGGGCCGCACTCGTCTGGACGACGTCCGCGCCGGGAGGCTGCTTCTCCTCGCCGCACGCGGTCAGGGTCAGGGCCACGACGGCGAGCAGTACGCCGGCGGTGGTGCGTTTCATGCTCGGTCCTTGCTGATCTCGTGCAGCCCGATGAGGGCGGCCTCGACGACCTCATCGGCGGTCAGGCGGTCGGTCTCGATCTCGAACGTGGCCACCTCGCGGTACACCGGCAGGCGCGCGTCGAGGAGCGCCTTGTAGGTGGCGCGGGGGTTCACCCCGGCCAGCAGCGGGCGTGCGGTCGAGAGCCCGGCGCGCTGGACGCCCGCGGCCATCCCGACGTTGAGGAAGATCACGGTGTGCCCGGCGAGGCGTTCGCGGGTGCCCGGCGTGATCGGCGCTCCCCCGCCCAGCGAGAGGACGCCGTCGTGTTCGGCCAGCGCCTTCGCGACCATCTCCTCCTCCAGCGCGCGGAAGGCGGGCTCGCCCTCCTCGGCGAAGATGTCGGTGATGGGCTTGCCCGCGCCGGCGACGATGTCGTCGTCGCTGTCGCGGAAGGCGACACCGAGCCGGGCGGCGAGCGCCGGGCCGACCGTGCTCTTGCCCGAGCCCGGCGGTCCGATGATCACCGCGCGAGGAGTCACCAGCGCTCCTCGAGCGCCTTCAGGTAGGCCTCGGCGTTGCGCTTGCCCTCGGCCAGCGAGTCCCCGCCGAACTTCTCCAGCGCGGCGTCCGCGAGCACCAGCGCGACCACCGACTCAAGCACGACCCCGGCCCGGGGGACCGCGCAGACGTCGGAACGCTGGTGGATGGCCACCGCGGGTTCGCCGGTGGTGACATCCACAGTGGACAGTGCTTTGGGGACGGTCGAGATCGGCTTCATGGCGACGCGCACGCGCAGCGGCTCGCCGTTGGTGATACCGCCTTCGAGGCCGCCCGCGCGGTTGGACCGGCGGGTCACCCCGACCGGACCGGTGCCGCGGTCGATCTCGTCGTGGGCCTGGCTGCCCCAGCGCTTGGCCGTGGTGAAGCCGTCGCCGACCTCCACGCCCTTCATCGCCTGGACGCCCATGAGCGCGCCGGCGAGACGGGCGTCGAGCCTGCGGTCCCAGTGGACGTGGGAGCCGAGGCCCGGCGGCAGGCCGTAGGCGATGACCTCGATCACGCCGCCGACGGTGTCACCCGCCTTCCGCACGGCGTCGACCTCGGCGACCATCGCGTCGGTCCCCTCCTGGCCGAAGGCGCGGACCGGGCTCTCGTCGATGGCCGGAAGGTCCGACGGCACCGGCAGCGGCCCCTCGGGCGCCGAGGCTCCGCCGATGGAGACGACGTGGCTGAGGATTTCGACCCCGAGCAGCTGCTTGAGGTACGCGCGGGCCACCGTGCCGAGCGCCGTCCGGGACGCCGTCTCGCGAGCACTCGCGCGCTCCAGCACCGGACGGGCCTCGGGGAAGCCGTACTTCTGCATGCCGGGCAGGTCCGCGTGGCCGGGCCGGGGACGCGTCAGCGGCTCGTTGCGCGCGAGGCCTTCCAACTCCTCGGCGGGCACGGGATCGGCCGACATGACCTTCTCCCACTTGGGCCACTCGGCGTTCTCGATCTGGACCGCGACGGGGCCACCCTGGGTGAGCCCGTGCCGGACGCCGCCGGTGAACTCGATGTGGTCGGTCTCGAAGCCCATCCGGGGGCTCCGGCCGAAGCCGAGCCTCCGGCGCGCGAGCTGCTCGCCCACTTCGGCGGTGGTGACCTCGACCCCGGCAGGCATCCCTTCCAGGATGGCGGCGAGGGCGGGTCCGTGCGATTCCCCTGCGGTTATCCAGCGCAACACCTGACAGATCCTGTCACAACCTCCTCTCTGTCCCGGTACAGGCCGGGCTATCCCGGACCGGGTCCGGCGAAGACGGCGAGCGCCCACGCCGCGACCAGGAGACCCGGCCCGTGCGGCACCGTGGGATGCCGGGGCCCGCCCACCGCGAGCGCCACGCTCAGCAACGCGGCGGCGACGGCGCCGAGCACGACCGACGGCCAGCCCGTCGCGGCGAGGACCGCTCCCAGGCTGCCCGCGAGCTTCACGTCCCCGGCGCCGAGGGAGCGTGGCGACAACGCGTGAACGAGCGCGTGCGCCCCGCCGAAGACCAGCGCGCCGAGCGCGGCCCGCCACGCGATGGCCGCCCCTCCCCCCTGCGCGGCGATCGCGAGGGCCGCGGCCAGTGCCGGATACGCGGGCAGGGTCAGGACGTCGGGCAGGCGGCGGTACTTCAGGTCGGCGAGCGCCAGCGGGACGGCGAAGACGGTCAGCACGGCCGGGACCGCGAGCCACCACGACGGCCAGGCTCCGGCGTCGTGCCGCAGCCAGACCGCCACGAGCGCCGCCGCGGCGATGGCGGCCGCCCACGCCGTGACCGGCGCTCCCGCCCGGCGCAGGCAGGAGCGCGTGGCGAGCGCCGATCCGGCGCCCGCCACCGCGAAGGCGATCGGCGTGAACACAAGATCAAGAGTGCGCCCGTCGCGCTCGGTGAGGCAAGGATTTCTTTTCGTGACAGGGACTTTCACGCACTTTCGGCAGGTCGGGCCGGGTGGCTGGGTGCCTTGGGCTCCCGTGACGATCGCCAGTCCGTGAAGGCCTCCTTGAGGGACTCTGGGTCCCTCAAGGAGGCCTTCACGGACTTGGAAACGGGATAGCCGCGACAGAACTTTCTTCGCCCAGAAGGCAATCCGCACCGCGTCCGGCACCGAAGACCTGTCATGGCACCGGGATCAGGGGTTCATCCGCAGCAGCGGGAGACCCGAGGGCGTGCGGATCTCCAGCGCCTTGATGTCCCCGGTGCGCATCGCGGTGCCGACCACGATATGCGCGGTGTCCTTGGGCATCGCGCGCCAGGACGCCAGCTCGCTGGTGCCGCCGTCGGCGCCGACGGCGACCAGGATGTAGTCCCCGGTGCGGTTGCCGCCGTAGCTGCAGGTCATGTCGACCTTCGTGCCGGTCTCCGTGGCGGACATGGCGACTTCGGCGGTCACCGGGTAGTCGCCGAGCGGGGTCATCGGGTCGCCCGCCGCCGCGACCGGCCCGGTCAGGACGACCGCGAGCGCCACGCAGGCGGCGACGGCGGCCCCGGCCGTCGTGGTGGTGATCGCCCGTTGGATCCGCCGTCCCCGGCGGACCCGTTTGAGCACGGCCGGCAACAACTCCGACGAGGGCGCCGGTTCGTCCTCCAGCAGCGCCGGTGCACCGGCCTGGGCGAGCAGCCCGGGGATCCCGGCCAGGTCGCGCACGGATGCCGCGCACCGGTCGCAGACGCGAAGGTGCTTCTCGTAGGCGGACCTGTCTTCCGGGGACAACGCCCCGAGCACGTAGGCCGCGTCGTAGGTGGCGAAGGGGTCGGTCATTGAGTCACCCCTCTTTCCTCCAATATCAGCCGCAGCGCCCGCAACGCGTAGTGCGTCCGCGACTTGATCGTCCCTTCGGCCACACCCAGCCGTTTCGCAGCGTCGGCGACGGAGTAACCCTGGAAATAACACAGGACGAGGACGTCCCGATGCCGTGGCGAGAGCTCGCCGAGGGCTTCGGCGACCAGCCAGCCCTGGACGGCGCGTTCGGTGCCGTCGGTGACCGCCGTTTCGGGCGGCCGGCCGGTCACCACCTCGGGATGGGCTTCGGAAGCGCGCCAGTCGTCGATGGCGATCCGTCTCGCCACGGTGAACAGCCAGCCCCGCGCCGACCCCTCGGACTGGTCGAGCACCTTGGCGTTGCGCCAGGCCCGCAGCAGCGTCTCCTGGACGACGTCTTCCGCGCGGACCCGGTCGCCGCCGGTGAGGTGCAGCGCGTAGGACCAGAGTGCCGCCGCGTGCTCGTCGTGCAGAGCCCGCATCAGCCGGTCCTCCGCGTATTCCTTCACCGATCCGTGCTTTCCCGGTTCAGGAGCAACGGGAGCGCGAAGACCACGCAAGCCACTTCGGTGATCAGGCCCCACAGCTCGGCTTGGGTGGTGAAGCGCTCCGAGACGCCGAAGAATCCTGTGGTCAGCGAAAGCACGTACGCACCCAGCGTCGCCAAACCGAAGCCGATCGCCGCGAGCGCCGGGAGCCAGTGGTGCCAGACCAGGACGGCGACCGCGATGACCACGCCCGCCACCACGTTCACCAGGAAGAGCGGGCCGACCACATCCGTTTCCGACGCCCAGTCCTGCCATACGACGTAGTGCACCCATGCCGAGCCGAGCAGGCCCGCCGCCACGACCGCCCGCAACAACCACCGGATCATGTCCGTATCTCTTTCCGCGTGTTCGGTTCCCCTATGCCTTTGAACACGGAAAAACGGGCCTCCCGGTTCAATCCGGCACCCGATGGTCGCCGAAATTGAACCGGATGGCGGTCTGGACCGTGTGTAGGGGCATGACTGCCGAACTCCACTCCCGCCGCACCGTCCTGACCACCGGGGCCGCCGTCGCCGGCGCGGCCGTCGGTGCCGTGGCCCTCACGGCCTGCGGAAGCGACAGCAACCCGCCGTCCGGTTCGCCCGCCGCACCGCCCGCCGCCGCGCCGGGCGAGACCCTGACCGCGCTCTCCGACATCGAGGTCGGCAAGGCGAAGGCCGCCAAGACCGCGGACGGCAAGGACGTCATCGTCACCAGGACCGCCGAAGGCACGGCGGCCGCGTTCAGCGCGATCTGCACGCATCAGGGGTGCGCGGTCGTGCCCGAGGGCGCGGAGCTGAAATGTCCGTGCCACAACTCGATCTTCGACGCCGCGACCGGCGCGGTCAAAAAGGGGCCCGCGGACCAGCCGCTGCCCTCGATCGCGGTCAAGGTCACGAACGGCCAGGTCGTCACCGCCTGAGAAACGCACGAAAGGGTCCCTTCAGGAGGGGAATTCCGTCCTAAAGGGACCCTTTCGGCAAGCTTTCAGCTGTCCCAGGTGAAAATCGCGTCGCCCGCTTCGACGTCGCCGCCGGTGAGCAGTCCGGAGAGGACTTCCGCCTTCGCGTCGAGCGCCACCACGGGCACGATCGGCGAGTAGCCCGCGGCCTTGACCGCGTCGGGGTCCCAGCCGACCACCGGCTGCCCGGCGCGGACGGCCTCACCCTTGACGACGTGGAGGGTGAACCCCTCGCCCTTCTGCTTCACCGTGTCGATCCCCAGGTGGACCAGCACGCCGCGGCCGTCTTCGGTGGCCACCACGAACGCGTGCGGGTGCAGGGTCACGACCGTCCCGTCCACCGGGGCGACCGCGTCCTGGCGTCCGCCCGAGGGCAGGACCGCGATGCCGGGGCCGACCATCGCCTGCGCGAAGACCGGATCCGGCACTTCGGTCATGGCGGTCGTCTTACCGCCCACCGGGCTGAGGATCTCGAGACTCACAGCAGATCCTCGATTTCGCTGGCGATGTTGTCGGCCTCGGGGCCCACGATGACCTGGACACCGGCCCCCATGCGGACGACGCCCATCGCCCCGGCGGCCTTGAGCGCCGCTTCGTCGAGCAGGCTCACGTCTTCGAGCTCACAGCGAAGCCGGGTGATGCACCCCTCGACCTCGATGACGTTCTCGGCACCGCCGAGCCCCGCGAGGATCTTTTCCGCCCTGTCATCCGCCATCGCGGTCTCCCTGTTCCCTGTCGGTTTCCCACATGCGAACCAGCTGTACTACGCCGTTCGCCGACTCGCACGTGATCCCTGGCCACGAACGCGTAACGGTGGTTGACACCCGCTCGTGCGACGGAGCATCCTGCCCCATCGGATCATTGGTCTAGACCGGAACGTACCAATCTTCCGGACCAGACGCGAGTACGGGTTCCCCAACCGACCGGCCCGAAAGGACGGTGACCGTCATGAGCGCTTCGGCGCAGCTGCCGCCGTCCGACCGTGTGATCAACGGACCGACGCCCAAGCACGCCCAGCTGCGGGAGATTCTGCGCCGCACGGTGGAGCGTGAGCTACCCCCCGGCTCACCCATCCCCTCGGAACGTGACCTCGCCGAGACCTACCAGGTGTCGAGGCTCACGGTCCGGTCGGCGATCGGCAAGCTGGTCGAAGAAGGGCTCTTGTCGCGGGTGCGCGGCAAGGGGACGTTCACCGCCGCGAGGCGGATGGAACTGCAGCTCTACCTGATGTCCTTCACCGAGGACATGCGCCGTCGCGGGATGACCCCGACCACGGAGGTCGTCAAGACCTCCACCGAGGTCCCTCCCGCCCCCTCGGCGCATGCGCTCGGCCTGGCCGCGGGGACCCCGGCACACCGCATCGTCCGGCTTCGCCGGGCCGACGGGGTGCCGCTGGCGGTCGAACGCGGCTGGTATCACGCCGGCCGGATGCCCGGTCTGCTCGACCTCGATCTCACCCGATCGTTGTACGTCCAACTCGCCCAGTCGTACGACCTGCGCCCGGACCACGCGTGGCAGACGGTCTGGGCCGAATCCGCGGACCGCGAAACGGCACGCCTGCTCGGCATGCGCGCCGGCAGTCCGCTTCTTGTCTTCCGCCGGGTCTCCAGCGTCAACGGGGAGCCGATCGAAGACATGACTTCCTGGTACCGGGGCGATCACTACCAGGTCACCATGCAGCTGGACCGGAACACCCCGGATTCCGGTCAACATCCTCACTACGGAGGTACCCGATGAGCTCCACCACCGCGGAGGGGGCGAAGGGCAAGGGCAAGGGACTGGCCGGGCTTCAGCGCTTCGGCCGCAGCCTCATGCTCCCCATCGCCGCCCTGCCCGCCGCCGCGCTCCTCAACAGGTTCGGCCAACCCGACCTGCTCGGCGAGAAAGGGCTCGGCTGGAACAAAGTGGCCGAGGTTCTCGGCGCGGCGGGCAACTCGCTGTTCAGCTGGCTGCCGCTCCTGTTCGCGGTGGGTATCGCCGTCGGATTCGCCCGGAAGAGCGATGGCGCGACCGGGCTGGCCGCCGTGGTCGGCTTCTTCGTGTTCACCAGCGTCCTCCAGGTCTTCGCACCGTTCTCCGAGCTGCCGGGCTGGAATCCCGAGAAGCCCGCGGGCCTGATGCTCAACCCGATGAAGTGGCCCTACAGTGTGCTGGCCGGTGTGATCGTCGGCCTGGTCACCGCGCTGCTGTGGCAGAAGTTCTATCGCATCAAGCTGCCGCCGTACCTGGCCTTCTTCGGCGGCCGCCGGTTCGTGCCGATCATCACCGCCCTGACGCTGATGGTCCTCGCGGTGCCGCTGGGCCTGGTCTTCCACTGGGTCAACGAAGGCATCCAGGCCGCGGGCGAGGCGGTCACCGGCGCCCCGGTCGTCGGTGGCGGTATCTACGGTGTGCTGAACCGGTTGCTGATCCCGGTCGGTCTGCACCAGCTGCTGAACGTGCCGGTGTGGTTCATCTTCGACGGTGGCGACCTGACCGAGTTCTTCAACGGTGACCCCACCCGCGGCACGTTCATGACCGGGTTCTTCCCGATCTTCATGTTCGCCATCCCCGCCGCGGCGCTGGCGATCTGGCAGAGCGCGAAGCCCAGCCAGAAGAAGATCGTCGGCGGTGTGATGATCGCCGGCGCGCTGACCTCGTTCCTGACCGGTATCACCGAGCCGATCGAGTTCTCGTTCATGTTCGTCGCGTGGCCGCTGTACCTGATCCACGCGGTCTTGACCGGTACGTCGCTGGCACTGGTGAACGCGCTCGACATCCACCTCGGCTTCGGCTTCTCCGCCGGTGCGATCGACTTCGCGCTCAACAGCGGTCTGCCGGCGGCGAGCGGCAACGTCTGGCTGCTCATCCCGATCGGTCTCGCCTACGCGGTCGTCTACTACGTGATCTTCCGGTTCGTGATCAAGAAGTGGAACCTGCGGACCCCGGGCCGCGAGGACGACGCGATCGAGGCCGATCTCGAAGCCACCGCGGCGAAGCCCGTCAAGTAGTTTCAGCCACACCGAACACAAGGCACGAAAGGGAAAGAACATGCCGGAGAAACGCGTCACCGTGGCCAGCAAGGTGGGCCTGCACGCCAGGCCCGCGGCGACGGTCGCCAAGGCGGCCGCGGCGCAGCCCGTCGCGGTGCACATCGCCAAGGCGGGCGGTGACCCGGTCGCGGCCGGCAGCGTGCTGAACCTGATGACGCTCGCCGCCGGTTTCGGTGACGAGGTCATCATCAGTGCCGAGGGTGAGGGGGCCGAGGCGGCCGTCGACGCCATCGCCGAGCTGGTGGCGACCGACCTCGACGCCTGATCCCCGCCTCTGCGAAGCCCGGGCCGCCCCGACCGGCCCGGGCTTCGTAGGGTGTGAGGCATGGAAAGCCTGCGTGGGATCGAACAGTGGCCGGTGGACAACGCCGCCACGGCCGTGGTGACCGCCGCCGGTGACGTGCTGGGCACGCACGGCGACACGACGAAGGTGTACCGGCTCGCGTCGGTGACCAAGCCGCTCACCGCCTACGCCGCGTTGATCGCCATCGAAGAGGGCGTCGTCGAACTCGACACCCCCGCCGGGCCGGAGGGCTCCACGATCCGGCATCTGCTCGCGCACACCTCGGGCCTGGCCTTCAACGAGCACAAGCCGATGGCCGCGCCGGGCAACCGGCGCCTGTACTCCAACGCCGGGTTCGAGCAGCTCGCCGACGCCCTCACCGAACATTCCGGCATCCCCTTCGCCGACTATCAGGCGGAGGCGCTCTTCCAGCCGCTGGGCATGAAGGCGACCAAGCTGACCGGCTCCCCCGCTTCGGGTGCCGAGTCCACTGTGGACGACCTGGCCGCGTTCGCCGCCGAACTGCAGGCGCCGAAACTCATCGCCGCCGAAACGGTGCGCGAGGCGACTTCCATCGTCTTCCCCGGCCTTTCCGGCGTCCTTCCCGGCTTCGGTCACCAGAAGCCGAACGACTGGGGCCTCGGCTTCGAGATCCGCGACCACAAGAGTCCACATTGGACCGGTTCGTCGAGCTCGCCGCGGACCTTCGGCCACTTCGGGCAGTCCGGCACGTTCCTCTGGGTCGATCCCGACGCCGGCGCCGCCTGTGTCGCGCTCACCGATCGCGCCTTCGGCCCGTGGGCGGCCGAGGTGTGGCCGCCTTACACCGACGCCGTCCTGGCCGAACTGGGGTCGTGAGCGTTCGGCTCCGCGACACGCCCCGGCACAACCGTCGAGGCTGACCGAAGGAGGGGCCCCGTGGCGGCAGGCCGGGTAGCAGCTCGCCCCGCGCGGCCTCACTCCATGACCCGGATCGGCGAACCCGCCTGGAAGGCGGCGATGTCCTCGACCGCGTCGCGGTAGAAGATCTCGTAGGTCTCGCGGGTGACGTAGCCGATGTGCGGGGTGAGCACGACGTTGTCCAGCGTCCGCAGCGGATGCTCCGCGGGCAGCGGCTCGACGTCGTACACGTCCAGTGCGGCGACCGCGATCTCCTTGCGGCGCAAGGCGTCCACCAGCGCGGCCTCGTCCACGATCGGGCCGCGCGAGGTGTTGACCAGCATGGCCGTCGGCTTCATCGCGGCGAGTTCGCGTTCGCCGACCAGCCCGCGGCTGCGGTCGCTGAGCACCAGGTGGACCGAAAGGACGTCCGCGCGGGCGAACAGTTCGTCGTTCGACACCGCGGTCACCCCGTGAGGGTCGGCCTTCTCTTGGGTCAGGTTCTGGCTCCAGGCGATGGTCTCCATGCCGAACGCCTGCCCGATCTTGGCCGCGCCGGCACCCAGCCTGCCGAGCCCGAGCAGGCCGAGGGTCTTGCCGGAGAGGATCGTGCCGACGGTGGTCTGCCAGCCGCCCTCGCGCATGTTCCGCGACTCGACCGGCACGTTCCGCGCGGCGGCGAGGATCAGCGCCCAGGTGTGCTCGGCCGCCGGGGCCGCGATGTACCCGGTGGAACAGACGACCACGCCGTTGCGCCGGGCGGCGGCCACGTCGATCGCGGCGTTGCGGTGGCCGGTGCTCACCAGCAGCTTGAGCGCGGGCAACCGGTCGAGCACTTCGGCGGGGAAGCGGGTGCGCTCGCGCATCGCGACCACGACCTCGAAGTCGCGGAGGCGGGCGACCACGTCGGCGGGATCCGCGAACGGTTTCGTGAACACCTCGATGTCGGCGCCGAGGGAACCCCAGTCCCCGAATCCGAGCGCCACTTCCTGGTAGTCGTCGAGAATCGCGATCTTCATGCTTCCCAGGCTAGAGTCGGTGCCGAAGCCATGCCTGGGGAGGCCACCGTGATCCTGGAGTTCCGCACCTACCGGTTGAAGCCGGGGACCAGCGAGGAATTCCTCCGGGTGATGACCGGAGAGTCCATCCCCCTGCTGGAGCGGGCGGGGTTGCGGGTCGTCGACTTCGGACGCTCACTGGTCGCCGAGGACGGACACGAAGAGGCCTACCTCATCCGCGCGTTCGGCTCGCTCGAAGAACACGAACGGCAGGAACGCGAGTTCTATGGCAGTGAGGCCTGGCTGACGGGCCCGCGCGAGGCGATCGTCTCGCGGATCGAGAGCTACCACACGATCGTCATCGAGACCTCCGAAGAGGCGGTCAAGGCGCTCGAACGACGGTGAGCCGAAGACGAGGAGCGGGATGGACGACGGCGAAATCTTGACGTGGACCGAGGCCGAACGGCTGAGCTTCGCGGATTTGCTGGCGGGGCTCGACGAAAAGGACTGGTCGGCGCGGACGCTGTGTCCGGAGTGGACGGTCCGCGAGATGGCGGGCCATCTCGCGCAGACCACCAGGAACCGGCTCAAGGACACCCTCGTCGGCATCGTGAAGGCCAAGGGGAACTGGGATCGGATGAACGTCGACCAGGCCGTCGCCTACGCCGCGCGGTTCACCCCGGCCGAACTCGTCGCCCAGATCCGCGAGGACGCCGGATCGGCGCGCCGCTCGCCCGGCGCCAAACCGGTCGACGCGCTCGCCGACGTCCTCATCCACGGCCAGGACGTCGCCCGCCCGCTCGGCATCGACCGGCCCATGCCGGAGAAGCCGGTGATCGCGGCGCTGGAGCACCTGCTGGTCAGCCCGTTTTGGGGCGCCAAGAAGCGCTGCAAGGACCTCAAGCTGATCGCCACCGACGCCGGATGGTCCGGCGGAGCGGGCACCGAAGAGGTCCGGGGCCCGCTCGCCGATCTGCTCCTGTCGGTGAGCGGGCGCAGCGCCGGGCTGGCCACGCTCACCGGCCCGGGCACCGCCCGGCTCGGCGGCTGAACGTCACCAGCGCGGGACGAACACGTCCACCCGCACCAGGTGGTGGTCCGAAGCGTCGTTGAGCCGGGCCAGGGGTGAATCGGGCAGCGGCCAGAAGACCTCGGCGCGCCAGGGGAACAGGCCCTTCGACGGCAGGACGTAGTCGATCCTCAGGTTTCCCGGCGCCTTGTCGTTGAAGTCGCCGGTGTCGAAGTACGGGTCGCCCTTCTGGCCGATGTTGGCGCCGGCCTGGTCCTGCGCGGCCCGCACACCGCCTTCGCTGCCCGGCCGGGTTTCGATGACGCGCGGGGCGTTCAGCAGACGGGAGATGGCGCCGGGAACGCTGTCGCCGTCGAGCGGGTCGGAGTTCTGGTCGCCGGCGATGACGAACTTCTCGTGCGCGCCCAGCCCGCCGCGGCGGCCGTTGTCGTCGCGGATGTAGCGGCCCTTGCCCGGGGTCACGTAGTCCGCCCAGAAGCGGATCTCGTCGTGGTTGCGGGTGCCGTTGCGGTCTTCGGGGCCGTCGAAGGTGGGCGGCGTCGGATGCGAGGCCAGGAAGTGCACGGTCGAGCGGCCGACCCGGATCGGAACGTCCCAATGGGACTTCGACGACAGGCGCAGCACGTCGAGCGCCTGCGGCGAGTACCAGTCGTTCGGCGCCGCGGTGGCGGGGTCGTCCGGGAGCAGCGCGCCCGGCATGTCCTTCCAGAGGAACTTCTGGAACGTCCGCGCGTTCCCGGTGTCGATCGGGTACTTGGACAGCACGAGCATGCCGTATTGGCCTTCGAAGAGGCCGAAGCCGTGCGCGTCGTTGCCGCCGCCGACCTGGCCGTTGCGGTCGAGGTCGAAACCGGTCGCGACACCGGTGTTCGACGGCGCGGTGAACGCGTACGGGTAGTCGATCGGCGCCGCGCCGTTCTGGCCGTGCGCGAGGTAGTTCTCGCGGAACAGGTCCGCGGCGCGGTTGCCGGGCACGTAGTCGAACTCGTTGATCAGCAGCACGTCCGGCCGGTTGCGCTGGATCACCTCGGCGACCTCACCGGCCTGCGCGTTGCCCGGCTGCGACAGATCGGTCACCAGCTGACCGGCGGCTCCGCGGTTGAGCGAAGCGTTGAACGTCGCGAAGCGGATGTTCTGCCCGACGGCGGCTTCCGCCGGTGCGGCGGCCAGCAGCGTCCCGGCCAGCACGGCGCCCGATGTGAGCGCGGCGGCGATGCGTTTCACGGTCTTACCTCCCAGAGTCGTAGCGACCTTACGCACTCCGTGCGGCCGCACGGGTGAGCTTCAGATGAACAGCATCTCTTGAACGCGTTCAAAATCTGGGCTACGGTTCTTCTTGAACACGTTCAAAAGGAGGTCCCCATGCAACCCGTAGTCGTGGCCTACGCGCTCTACCTGGTCATCACCGTCCCCCTGACCGTGCTGGTCGCCCGCACGCTGAGCAGGCACGGCAAGACGTTCCTGGAAGACGTCTTCCAGGACAAACAAGCACTGGCGCATTCGGTCAACCAACTGCTCGTCGTCGGGTTCTACCTGGTCAGCCTGGGTTTCGTGACCCTGTTCCTGACCAGCGACGACACCGTCCTCGACGCGCGCGACGTCTTCGAGATGCTGTCGGTCAAGGTCGGCACCGTGGCACTCGTGCTCGGCGTGATGCACGTCGGGAACGTGCTGGTGTTCAACGGGATCCGGCGCAAGCACCTCAACCACGCGGCCGAGCGGCCCGCGCCGGTCCCGCCGCCCTACCCCGGCTACCCGGCGCCCGCTCCACACCCCGCGCCCTGACCGGATACCGTGCAGTGGTGGCGAAGAGTGCGGAAACCAAGTCACTGATCGTGGCGACGGCGTTGCGGTTGTTCGCCGAGAACGGCTACGACCGCACGACGATGCGGGCCATCGCCGCCGAAGCGGGCGTGTCGGTCGGAAACGCCTACTACTACTTCGCCTCGAAAGACCAGCTGATCCAAGGTTTCTACGACGAGATCGCCAACGCGCACCTGACGACCGCGCGCGAGTCGATCGCGGGTGAGCGGGACTTCAGCGCCCGGCTCAGGACCGTCCTGCTCACCTGGCTCGACGTCGCCGAGCCGTACCACCGCTTCGGCACCCAGTTCTTCGTCAACGCCGCCGACCCGGACTCGCCGCTGAGCCCGTTCAGCGAAGAGTCTTCACCCGCGCGGGACGCCTCCGTCGGCCTGATGCGCGACGTCATCGCCGACTCCGACGCCAAACTCGACCCGGACCTGCGCGACGACCTGCCCGATCTGCTGTGGCTGTACCAGATGGGGGTCGTGCTGTTCTGGGTCCACGACCGCTCGCAGGGCCAGAAACGCAGCCGGCTCCTGGTGGAGCGGACGGTCCCGCTGATCGCGCGGCTGGTGGGGCTCTCGCGGCTGCGGGTACTGCGGCCGGTGAGCCGGGAGATCGTTTCGCTGATCCGGGACCTCTCGAAGCGGGACGACCCCGCTCCTCCGCGCGATTAGCCACCTACTTGCGGGGCTTCGCACTCCGCGTGCCCGTCCGTGAAGGCCTCCTTGAGGGACTCTGGGTCCCTCAAGGAGGCCTTCACGGACTTGGACCTGGTCAGGATTCTCGGACGGTCCGGAAGTACAGGAACCGCGGCTCGGTCCGGAGCTTCGCGTACCACCGCGGGTCCGCTTCGGCGGCCGCCTCCTGCGGCATCGGCTCGACCAGCCGGTCGACCGCGAAGCCGGCGTCCCGCACCGCGTCGAACGTCCAGCTCAGCGGCCGCCGGTAGAACCGGACCTTCTGCCCCGGCGGGAACTCGTCTTCCAGCAGTTCGAGCTGGAAGTAGTTCCGCTTGTCGAACCAGCGCCAGTCCTCGGCGGGATGATGCACCGAGAACACCAGGAGCCCGCCCGGTTTGAGCACCCGCCGGAACTCCGCCAGCGCCGGCGCCCAGTCCTTCAGGTAGTGCAGGACCAGCGACGCCGTGACGACGTCGATCGAGGCATCCTCCAAAAAGGACATCGGCCGCGAAACGTCCGCCGTCTCGAAACGAGCGACGCTCCCGAACTTCTCCCTGGCGACGGCCACCATGCCCTCGCTGGCGTCGACGCCGAGGACGTCCGCGCCCTTCGCGGCGAGCAAGGCGCTGAGGTGACCCGCCGCGCTGCCGACGTCCAGCACCCGTTTGCCCGCGACGTCCCCGGCCAGCTCCACGATGGCGGGACGGTCGTAGAGGGCGTTGGTGCTGCTGCTTTCGGCGTGCGCCGCGTAGAGCCGGGCGAACCCGTCGTACTGGGCGGCGCGCGCCCGTTCGATGATCTCGTCGATCACCTCGGTCTTGGCGTCGGCGTACTGCTGGATGTACTTCCAGGTACGCGACGCCAGTTCGCGTTTCCTGGCCTCGTACAGCTTGAGCTCGTCCTCGTGCGCGATCAGGCGGTCGCGGAAGAGCCGGTAGCGCTCGGCCTGGCCGTTGTCCGGCGAGTAGACGTGGAGGTTGATGTTGGTGTCCGGGCCTTTGAAGCAGCGGTGCTTCTCCCACTCCGGCTCGCGGATGACGAGCTTGTAGCCTTCGGCCTCCAACTGCGGCACATAGGCGTCTTCGTCGTCCGAATCGGCGACGATCAGCATGATGTCGATGATCGGTTTCGCGCAGAGACCCGGCACCGACGTGGAACCGACATGCTCCAGGACCAGCGCGCGCTCCCCCAGGATCCCCCTGATGCGCTTCGCTTCCCGGTCGAACAGCTCGGGCCACGCCGGGTCGTATTCGACCAGCGTGACGGTGGAATTCAGTACCGGAGCCTGATCGACCCACGAGTCGTTGATGTCTTCTTCGGTGTAGTCGTCTCGATCGGGTTTAGGCATTGACCCCTTGTTCCTTCCTCAAGGCAGTCGGCCAGATTATCGAAACCGGGCGAGCTTGTCAGCCGATCGGCAGAGAAAGAATCCCTCCGGTCGCCTCGCGCAGCGCGTCCCGCATCTCTGCTCGCGGCGCCGGCTGTCCGGTGAAGTACTCGGACTGCCCGAAGGCCTGGTGCAGCAACATGTCCAGCCCGGTCGCGAGCCGTCCGCCCCGTTCGGCGACGGCTTCGGCGAGCGCGGTCGGCCAAGGGTGGTAGATGACGTCGAGGACGCAGCCGATCCGGGACAGCTCCGTCAGATGCGGCCGGACGGCGTCCGGGGGCACGGTGTTCACCAGCACCGCCGAATCCGCCGCGAGCTTCCCGAAGTCGGCCTCCGCCCAGCGGAGGATCTCGACATCGAGCCCGGCCCGCTGAGCCGCCTCGACCGTTTCCGTCGCCCGTGCGGGATCCCGCACGACGAGCCGCACCGTCCGCACGCCGAGCGACGCCAGCCCGACGAGGGCCGCGGCGGCGGTCCCGCCCGCGCCGAGGACGACGGCGGCGTCGTCGGTGTCAGGCGAGTATTCCCCCGCGATCCGCAGCGCCTCGGTGACCCCGTCGACGTCGGTGCAGTCGGCGAGCCAGCCGGTTTCCCGGCGCACCAGCGTGTTCGCCGCGCCGACGGCGGCCGCGCGCGGCGTGACTTCGTCGGCGTGCTCCAGCGCGGCCCGTTTGCCGGGCATGGTCACCGAAAGCCCGGTCCACTCCGGACCGAGACCGTCGACGAACGCGGGCAGCCCGAGACCGTCCATCTCGACCCGCTCATAGGTCCAGCCGTCCAGCCCCAGCGCGCGGAAGGCGGCGCCGTGCAGGACGGGCGAGAGCGAGTGTTCGACCGGTTTCCCGAGGATCGCGGCCTTCCGCTTAGTAGACACCGCGCCTCTGTGCGTCCAGCTTGGCCTTGTTGTGCTCGTCGTTCGTCACCGTGAAGCAGGAGAGTCCATTCTTCTCGCATTTGACGAAGAACAGCCACTCGCCGGCGGTCGGCTTCAGCGCGGCCTGGATCGCCTCCGCGCTGGGCACCGCGATCGGCGTCGGGGTCAGGCCGACCGATTTGTACGTGTTGTACACGCCCGCTTTTTCCCGTTCCTCGGGTTTGGTGAGCAGGGTCGGCCGGTCGAGGACGTAGTTGATCGTCGAGTCCATCTCGAGCCGCATCTTCTTGTCGAGCCGGTTGTAGATGACCCGCGAGATCTTCCCGAAGTCGGCCTTCACCGCCTCGCGTTCGATGATCGACGCGATGACGAGCGTCTCGTAGGGGGTCTTGCCCTCCCCCTTCGACTGATCGCTCAACCCGGCGTTCAGGATGCGCTCCGCCGAGGTCTTGACGACGAACGTCAGCAGCTCTTCGGCACTCCAGCCGGGCTTGATGTTGTAGATGCCCGGAGCGATCAGCCCTTCGAGCCGCCGGTCCTTATGCTCGGCGTTCGTGGCGGATTCGACGGCCCACGACGGGACACCCAGCTTCGCCAGATCCGCGGTCTCGATCGTCTTGCGCAGTTCCTCGACCGGGATACAGGTGCTCGTGCCGTTCAGGTCGGCGCAGGAAGCCTTGGACAGCAACGAATACACCCCCGGCGTCACCTTGCCGTCGGGCTGGGTGATGTCGTGGAACTGGGTGTACGGCCGGATCTCGACCTGCCCGACCTTCGACGCGGGCGCGATCATCTTCTCGACCGCGCTGGCACCGGACATCTTCGTCTTCATGACGTAGTAGCCCTGCTGGAGCCGCGAGACGGCGGTGTTGTCCTCGCCCGCCTTCACGAACGCCTTGCCGCTGGCGACCACCCCGGCCGCCTGGAGCCGGTTGCCGATCGCCGACGTCGAGTCGCCCTTCTCCACCTGGACGAGGACGTCGCTCTCGCCTGCGCCTTCGTAGTCGTCGTACCCGAAGATCTCGGTGAAGCCGTAGTAGGCACCACCGGCCAGCAGGACGAGCACGGTCAGCGCGGCGATCCAGCCCAGCGCGCGCTTCTTCTTGCGCTTCTTGGGCGGCGGTCCCTGACGTTCCGGGCGCTCGTCCTCGATGCGTTCGGGCTCGGCCCGGTCTTCGTCTTCGAAGTCCTCGTAATCTTCGTAGTCGTCGTACTCGTCATAGTCGTCGTACGGGTCGTCGCCGAAGATCTCGTTGTATTCCTCTTCGCTGCCCTCGGGCGGCGAAGCGGGGTTCGCGCCGGGACGCCGGGCGATCGGCGCTTCCTGGATCGCGGGGAGGATGTCGGTCGGCCGCTCGTCCGGGAACGGGCCGTCGTCCTCACGGCGCCTGCGCCGGCCGGGGCGGGGTGCCTCGTCCTGAGCGTAGGCGGGCATGCCAAGACCCCGGTCACCCGGCTGGGGGGACCGCCGCTGCGGAGCGGGGGGCGGTGGCGGGACCGCGGGTTCCGGCACCCGCCTCGACGGGGCCGGACGCAGTGGCTCTTCGGCGGCGCGCCGGGCACGCGGCGGCGGCTCTTCCGGCGACCGGCGGGCACGCGGCGGTTCTTCCGCCGGACGCCGTACGGGCGGCGGCTCGGGCGGTTCCTGCCGGACGTGCCGTCGTCCCGTCGGCTGAGGTTCGGGCCGTCGACGCGGCGGGGCCGGTGGCGGGCTGGCCTCCTCAGGCTCCCGCAACCGTCGTCTACCGCCCTGACGGCGCTCGGGCCGGCCGTGGGGCTCGGTCATGTATCGCCCTTCCGTGCGCGATGTGCCGCTACCGCGTCGATCCACGCCTGCAGGATCTCGACCGCGGCCGCCTGATCGACGACGGCACGTTGCTTACGTCCCTTCACCCCACGCTGCGACAGCATCCTGGATGCCGTCACCGTGGTCAACCGCTCGTCGGCCAGTCGCACCGGCACCGGCGCGATCCTGGCGGCGACCTTTTCGGCATAGTCCAGCGCCGCTTCGGCCGCCGGGCCATGACGGTCCTTGAGCGTCCTCGGCAAGCCGACGACGACCTCGACCACGTCGTGTTCCGTGACGAGTCCGACGAGCAGGTCGACGTCCTTGTCGCCTGCCGCGTCGCGAGTGAGGGTAACGAGAGGGCTCGCGAGGATGGGGTCGGGATCACTCAACGCGACCCCGACCCGGACGGATCCGACATCCACGCCAAGCCGCCTGCCACGCCCCGGATCGGCCTCTCCTGGCCGATCCGGGCGCCGCTGGGGGGCGTCGTCAGCCAACTTGGGCGACCGCCGCGCGCAGTGAGGCGATGGCCTGCTCGGCCCCGGCCGGGTTGGTGCCCCCGCCCTGTGCCATGTCCGGCTTGCCGCCGCCACGGCCGCCGATCGCCTCGGCGAACGACGGGACGAGCTTGCCCGCCGCGATGCCCTTCTCCTGCGCCGCCTTGGTGGTGGCGACGACGAAGGCGACCTTCTCGCCTTGCGGGGCGAACAACGCGACGATGCCGGGACGGGCGCCGAGCCTGCCGCGGATGTCCGAAGCCAGCGCGCGCAGGCCGTTCGAGTCGACACCCTCGCCGAGCTTCTCCGCCACGACCGCGATCCCGCCGATGTCCTCGGCCTTGTCCGCGAGCGAGCCTGCCGAACCGAGCACCTGCTGGGTGCGCAGCTGCTCGATCTCCTTCTCGGCGTTCTTGAGCCGGGTGAGCACGTCGTCGATGCGCGACGGCAGCTGCTCCGAGGGCACCTTGAAGGTGTTCGCGAGCTGCGAGACGAGCAGCTGCTCCTTGCGGACGTACTTGAGCGCGTCCGTGCCGACCAGCGCCTCGACGCGGTGCACGCCGGAACCGATGGACGAGTCGCCCACCAGCTTCACCAGGCCGAGCTGGCCGATGCGATCGACGTGGGTGCCACCGCAGAGCTCGCGGGAGTACTCGCCCATGTCGACGACGCGGACGTCGTTGCCGTACTTCTCGCCGAACAGCGCGACCGCGCCCAGTTCGAGGGCCTTGTCCTTCGTGGTGACGAAGGTGTTCACCTCGACGTTGGTCTGGAGGTAGTCGTTGACCTCCTCCTCGACCTCGGTCAGCACGTCGGCCGACACGCCA
This sequence comes from Amycolatopsis sp. TNS106, assembly GCF_019330265.1. Classification (NCBI taxonomy): domain Bacteria; kingdom Bacillati; phylum Actinomycetota; class Actinomycetes; order Pseudonocardiales; family Pseudonocardiaceae; genus Amycolatopsis; species Amycolatopsis sp. TNS106. The sequence goes on from NZ_CP024972.1 coordinate 3,535,227, forward strand.
CCGGAGGTGGTGAAGTCGAAACGCATGCGGCCCGGCGAGTTCAGCGAACCGGCCTGCGCCGCGCGCTTGCCGTACGCGCCGCGCACGGCGGCGTGCACCAGGTGCGTCGCGGAGTGCGACCGTTCGATCGACAGGCGGCGATGCTGGTCGACCGAACCGGTCAGCGTGCTGCCGATACCCACCTCGCCCTCGGTCACCTCGACGCGGTGCACGAACAGGCCCGGCACGATCTTCTGCACGTCGTGGACCTTGAGCTCGACGCCGTCGCCGAGCAGGACGCCGGTGTCGGCGACCTGGCCACCGCTCTCGGCGTAGAACGGCGTGCGGTCCAGGACCAGCTCCGCCTTCTTGCCCGCGCCGACGCTGGAGACCGGCACACCGTCTTCGAGCAGCGCGACGACCTTCGCCTCGGCCTGCAGGTCGGTGTAGCCGAGGAACTCGGTCTCGCCGTTGCGCTCCAGCACCTTGCGGTACTCGGACAGGTCGCCGTGGCCGGTCTTGCGCGACGCCGCGTCGGCCTTCGCGCGCTGCCGCTGCTCGTTCATGAGCGTGCGGAAGCCCTCTTCGTCGACGGACAGGCCCTGCTCGGACGCCATCTCCAGCGTCAGGTCGATCGGGAAGCCGTAGGTGTCGTGCAGCTGGAACGCCTTGTCCCCGGCCAGCAGCGAACCACCGGCGCGCTTGGTCTCCTCGGCCGCCATGTCGAAGATGCGCGAGCCGCTGGTGAGCGTGGAGAGGAAGGCCTCCTCCTCGACGCGCACGACGTCCTCGATGCGGTCGAACCCGGAGACCAGCTCGGGGTACGTCGGACCCATGGTGTCGCGGACGACCGCGGCGAAGGCGGGCAGCACCGGCTCGTGCACACCGAGCAGGCGCGCGGAGCGGATGATGCGGCGCAGCAGACGGCGCAGCACGTAGCCGCGGCCGTCGTTGCCGGGGGTGACGCCGTCGCCGATCAGCAGGACGCCGGTGCGGGCGTGGTCGGCGATGACGCGGAAGCGGACGTCGTCGGTGTGGTCGGAGCCGTAGCGGCGGCCGGAGAACTCCTCGGCGCGGCCGATCACCGGGCGGACGAGATCGGTCTCGTAGACGTTCTCGACGCCCTGCAGGATCGTCGCGACCCGCTCGACACCCATGCCGGTGTCGATGTTCTTCTTCGGCAGCTCACCGATCGGCTTGTGGCCGTGCTTCGGGCTCTTGTCGCCCCGCACGTCCTGCATGAAGACGAGGTTCCAGATCTCGATGTAGCGGTCCTCGTCGGCGACCGGACCGCCCTCGCGGCCGTAGTCCGGGCCGCGGTCGTAGTAGATCTCCGAGCAGGGACCGCCGGGACCGGGTACGCCCATGTCCCAGTAGTTGTCCTTGCCGTCACGGGACTGGATGCGCTCGCCGGGCAGGCCGGTGAGCTTCTTCCACAGGCCCGCGGCCTCGGAGTCGTCCTCGTAGACCGTCGCCCAGATGCGGTTCGGGTCGAGGCCGTAGCCGCCTTCGCTCTGGGGCTTGGTGATCAGCTCCCAGGCGTACTCGATGGCGCCTTCCTTGAAGTAGTCGCCGAAGGAGAAGTTCCCGGCCATCTGGAAGAACGTGTTGTGCCGTGTGGTCTTGCCGACCTCGTCGATGTCCGGCGTGCGGACGCATTTCTGGACGCTGGTCGCGCGCGGGTACGGCGGCGGGGCCTCGCCGAGGAAGTACGGCTTGAACTGGACCATGCCCGCGTTGACGAACAGCAGGTTCGGGTCGTCGAGGATCAGCGGCGCGCTGGGGACGCGCGTGTGGCCCTTGTTCTCGAAATGGCTCAGAAAACGCTGGGTGATTTCGTGTGTTTCCACGGGATCGTCCTTGTATACGGGCTCGCGCGAACGCGCTGGGAATGCGGACAGGCGGGAACGGCGAAGGGCTGGGCTTCCGGACGCGGCCGGATCAGCCCTCCGCCCGGCGAGCTCGCCGGACCGGGCGCCGCGACGACGCCGCGTGCCTGCCCTCGGTCACGGGGGCCGTGCTCAAGCCGGTCCGTTCGGACACCATGTCGTGCAACTCCTGTTCCCGCTCGCTCATCCCGGCGCGGACCTCCGCACCGAACGAACCGACGGCGCCCGCGAGTTCCCGCACGGCGTCGCCCAGGTTCGAGGCTAACCCCGCCGGCGTGGCCTGGCGAGCGGTTTCCGTCGCTTTGCGTGACAGGGCGACTCCGGCGACCACGCCGACGCCGAGCCAGAACAGGCGCTTCATTTGCGGCCCCGCTTCTTCGCCGGACGAGAGGCTTTCGCTTCCGCCTTCTTGCGGCGGGCCTTGATCGCCTTGCTGAGGCCGTAGGACAGCGCGGCCGTCTTCACCAGTGGCCCGCCGAGCGTCGCGGTGAACACCGACGACAGCGCGGACACGTTGCCGGACACGGCCTGCGCGTTGGCGGTGATGCCGTCGACCCGCTCCAGCTGTGTGTTGACGTGCGTGATCGTCTCGTTCGCGCCGATCAGCAGCGGGTCGGTGTTCTCGTGCGCCTTGCGGATGGCGATCGTGGCCTCGTCCAGGGTCCGGCCGAGCTTGAACAGCACGATCGCCAGCAGCACGACGAGTACGACGAATGCTCCTGCGGCGATCAGCGCGGCGATCTGCCCTGCCGACACGGGCCCTCCTCAAGGGTCTGCGGTCTTTGGTGCCCGTGAGGTTACCGCGCAGGCGGCCGTTCGGCGGGGTCACCCCACCGGACGGTCACTCAGCGCAGTGACCGCACGACGAACCGGGGAGAACCGGACGTCAGTGCCCGCTCTTGGGCGGCATGGTCTTCGGCTTGCCGGGCGGGTCTCCGGGCGCGCGGCCGTTGCGGCGGTCGCCGCCCGACTGCGGGGAGGCGGCGGGCTCTCGCGGGTCGGGCGGGGTGGGCTCATCCGCGGCCCGGAACGGAACCGGCCTGGCTCTCGTGCGCGGAGTTTCGCCGACCGGCTCGGATGCCTCCCGCGATTCCGGCGGTGAAGGCGTTCGCGGCTCGTCCGGCGTGGTCGCGGGCGGTGGGGTCACCGGCGGCGGAGTCCTCGGCGGCGGGGCCACAGGCGGCGGGGATGTCGCCTGCGGCGTGGGCATCGGCCTGGGTCCCAGCGCGGTGGGCAGGTCCGGCACGCCGGAGAATGCGACGAGGAGAAGCACCCCGTAACCGGCGGTGGCCCCGGCACTGATCGCGATCCGGCGGGCCAGGACACGACGACGGCCACTGGGGTCTGCGAACACCGGTCTCACGAGGCCTCCCCGCCTTCGTTTCGTCGTGATGCCCGGGAACCACGGCCCTCCGGCTACCGACGCCGAGTCGACCTGTTCGGTTCTTGTGACGTTCATGTTACTGGGTCAAGGTTCCGGCATGCCTGAACTGTCACGCCGTACGTTGCTGGGCGCCACCGGCGCCGCGGCCGCCACCACCCTTCTCCCGCCGTCCGTGCACGCCGCCATGGCCGAACCCATGCGGCGGGGCGGACTCGACGCCATCGATCACGTGATCGTGCTGATGCAGGAGAACCGGTCGTTCGATCACTACTACGGCAGCCTGCGCGGTGTCCGGGGCTTCTCCGACACGCATCCGCTCGAACTGCCGTCGGGGACCTCGGTGTTCGAGCAGCCGAATCCGGCGGGCGGCACGGTGTTGCCGTTCTCGGTGCGCAAGGCGGCCGAACTCGCCGGGCGGAAACCGGACGACATCCAGTACCTCGGCGACCTCGACCACAGCTGGAACGGCAGCGGCAAGGCATGGGCGCGCGGCTGGAACAACGGCTGGATCGCGGCGAAGACGCCGGCCACCATGACCTACTACGAGCGCCGCGACATCGCGCTCCAGTACGAACTCGCGGATACCTTCACCATCTGCGACGCCTACCACTGCTCGATCTTCGGCTCCACCAACCCGAACCGGAACTTCCTGTGGACCGGGACCACCGGATTCGAACCGGGCAGCACGACGAACCGCGCGGTCACCAACGCCGCGTACTCCTACGACCACAAGGGCTACGACTGGACGACGTACCCGGAACGCCTCGAGGCCGCCGGGGTGCCGTGGCAGATCTACCAGGAGTGGGACAACTTCACCGACAACGCCGTCGAATACTTCGTGCCGTTCAAGAAGGTCGGCACGAAGATCCTCGCTTCGGTCGAGGGGAAGTTCCGCACCACCGAAGAGTTCTACGACACCCTGCTCAAGAAGACCCCCGAAGAGCGCACCAAGCTGCTGACGCAGTTCGACGCCGGGGTCGCGAAGCTGACGCCCGCCGAGCGGAACCTGTTCAAGAAGGCCATGTACCGCAGTGAGCCGGAGACGCTGGTGACCCGGCTGAAGGCGGACATCCAGGCGCGGCGCCTGCCCGCGGTCAGCTGGCTGGTGCCGTCGGCGAAGGACTCCGAGCACCCCGGCGCGTCCACCCCGGTCGGCAGCGCGAACCTGATCTACCGCGTGCTCGACGCGCTGGCGTCCGACCGCGAAACGTGGTCCAAGACGGTGCTGCTGATCAACTTCGACGAGAACGACGGCTACTTCGACCACGTGCCGCCGCCGATGCCGCCCGGGAACGCGGCCAACGACGCGGACCACTTCAACGGCCAGCCGCTCGGTTTCGGCCCGCGTGTGCCGATGACGGTCGTCTCCCCGTGGTCGATCGGCGGCAACGTCGACTCCACCGTGTACGACCACACCTCGGTCCTGCGGTTCCTCGAACGCTGGACGGGGATCGCCGAGCCGAACATCAGCAAGTGGCGGCGGACCGTCGCGGGCGATCTCACCGGCGCCTTCGACTTCTCGCGCGCCGGACGTCAGCCGCGGGTGAACCGGCCCGGCCCGGTGCCCGCGCCGATCAGCCGCTGGCGGCCGTCCGCCCCGGCGGAGCAGAGCCTGCCCGTGGCCGAGCCCGGGAACCGGCCGTCGCGTCCGCTGCCGTACCAGGTTTCGGTGTCCGGCGCGGTGGACAAGTCGGGGAATCTGGCGCTGTCGCTGGTCAACAGCGGCTCGTCTTCGGCGCATTTCGCGCTGTACCCGTACAAGGGCGAATTCGCCGAGCCCGCGCACCGCGACGTCCGCGGCGAGGCACCGGAGCTCGTCCGGCTGGCCGGTGACGAATACCGCGTCGTCGTCCAGGGGCCGAACCGGTCGTGGTGGGAACTTCGCGGTAACCGTCGCGGAGCCGCCGCGGGTGTCGATGTCCGGACGCGCTTCCTGACCTGGCGCTCCGGCGTCGAGTTCAAACTGTCCAACTCGGGCACTTCGGCGCTGACGCTGCGGCTGTCGTCTTCGCGGTTCACGCGTGTCGTGCGGGTCGGGGCCGGGCGTTCGGTCACGGTGGACTGGCCGGTTTCGGGCGGCTGGTACGACGTGAAGGTGACCGCGGACGGGGATCCGTCGTTCCTGCGGACGCTGACCGCGCGGGTGGAGAACGGGCGGAACGGCGTCTCCTGCTGATCGTTCCGTGAAGGCCTCCTTCCCTACCCTGAGAGTAGGGAAGGAGGCCTTCACGGACTTAATCGATTGCGTCGCAGGCTCCGCGGCTCCTAGCTTCGCTTATGACCGCGACCCTGCAGGCGCTCGGCTTCGACGCGCACGACCCGCACCGTCTCACGCGTTTCTGGGCGGAGATCCTCGGCTGGGAATCGGACGGCACCGTCCTGATCCCGACCGACGACACCGGTTTCCGCATCCGCTTCGTCGCGGCCGGGGAACTGAAGGCGGGCAAGAACCACGCGCATTTCGACCTGACGAGCGAGTCCCTCGAAGGTCAGCGGAACACGGTCGCGAGGGTGCTCGACCTCGGTGGCCGCCGGATCGACATCGGGCAGAGCCCCGAGGAAGAGCACGTGGTGCTCGCCGACCCCGAGGGCAACGAATTCTGCGTCATCGAGCCTGGCAACGGCTTCCTCGCCGAATGCGGCTTCGTCGGCGCGCTCGCCTGCGACGGTTCGCGGGCAGCCGGCCACTTCTGGAGCAAGGCGCTCGACTGGCCATTGGTCTGGGACGAAGGCGAGGAGACCGCGATCCGTTCGCCGCACGGCGGACCGAAGATCACCTGGGGCGGCCCGCCGTTCGACGCCAAGACCGGGAAACGCCGGGTGCGTTTCGACCTCGGCGGTCCGCCGGCGGAAGTCGACCGTCTCGTTTCGCTCGGAGCGACCCGCCTCGGCACCGGCGAGGACGGCCGGGTGGAACTGGCCGATCCCGACGGAAACGAGTTTTCCGTCGTCGTCACTCGATAACCTCTGCCCCATGGACATGAGAGCCGCGGCCGAGACCCTGGCCGCCGGGGAACACTTCGACTCCTGGGACCTGGACGAGGCCGGCCCGGAAGAGCTCGCCGAACTGCGCGAAATCCGGCGAGCCGGGAATCCCGTTCTGCGCAACGCGGCACGCGCCCTGCTGTTCGCCGTGGGCGGCCCGGACGCGCTCGGCGAGTACGACCTCGCGCTCGTCCGCCGCCTGATCCGGGGCAAGCTCGCCGACGACGTCCCCGTCCCGATGGAATTTTGCGAGCTCTGGTACGCCGTTCCGACCACCGACCAGGCGGCGGTGCTCGACGCCTTCGGCCTGTCCGACGCGGAACCGGTGACCATGTCGCTGGGTACCGAGATCTGGAGCCGGCACTATTCCGGCCTCGGGCACCAGCGGTGCGCGCAGGTCTACGTCAGCCCGGTCCTCGATGGCTGGACTCTCGTCTTCGGCAACGCTTCACAGGACCAGCATCCCCCCGGCATCGTGGAAGAACGCGACCTGTACGCGAACGTCCGCGCGAACGAAGCAGTCTGGCGCCGGGTGACCCGGGAGAGATGCGTCGAACTGAGCCGCCGATTCGGGACGGCGCATTTCTACTTCACCAGTCACGGTGACGCTTCGACGTCGTGGTGCATCGCCGAAAAAGGCGAACTGGTCCGCTTCTACGACGTCTCCGTCCCCGAAGAAGCCGTCGGCGAACTAGCGGCCGAAGCCGGATACCTTCTCCCCCATGAAGAAGTGCCGTTGCCCGAAGGCTGGGCCGACGACATCGAGCACACCGAAGACCCCCGGGACTGGCAGCGGGAATGGTTCCGGCGATACCGGCTGCTGAAAACAGAACTCGGGATCCCGGACCATTGCGACGCGGAAACACTCGCCGAGGCGCTGTCGGTGTTTCCCGGCAAGATCGGCCCGCATACCCATGTCGAGGGAAATGGCGTAATAGCACTGACGAGATGTGGTCGGGAGTATGGCCACCCGCGCACCCTGTTGACCGGCTTGACTTACACACCACCGCCCGAACGGCCCTCGATCTTCGACTAAGGCCGGACCTGACGAACCACAGGTACGCTCCGCCGTACGGCACCGGATGGAAATTGGTCTACACCTATTGACGCGCGGCAGGTCAGCGGCTCAAGCTGCTGGGACCGAGGGCCATCTTCCACTGTCGGAGGTTCGGCGTGCCAAGGAGAACCAGGAAACTACTCCCCCTGCTGGCGTCGCTCATCACGCTGGCCGGAATCATGATCGTCGTCATCACCCCGTCCACGTCGAGCGCGGCAGGCCACGAGGACTGCCGTCCCGACGGGCTGTACCGGACACCCGGCGTCGACACCCCCTACTGCACCGTCTACGACACCGCGGGCCGCGAATCCCTGGGACAAGGGCATTCCCGCCGCGTGATCGGCTACTTCACCAGCTGGCGCACCGGAAAGAACGGCGCACCGGCCTATCTGGTCAACAACATCCCGTGGTCGAAGGTCACCCACCTCAACTACGCGTTCGCTCATGTGGACGCGCAGAACAAGGTGTCGGTCGGCGCGCCGAGCGCGACCAACGAGTCCATCGGCATGGAATGGCCGGGCGTGCCCGGCGCCGAGATGGATCCGTCGTTGCCCTACAAGGGACACTTCAACCTGCTGACCAAGTACAAGAAGCAGCACCCGAACGTGAAGTCGCTGATCTCGATCGGCGGCTGGGCCGAGACCGGCGGCTTCCTGAACCCCGACGGCACCCGCAACGCCTCCGGCGGGTTCTACAAGATGACGCAGACCCAGGCGGGTATCGACGTCTTCGCGGATTCCGTCGTGCAATTCCTGCGCACCTACGGTTTCAACGGCGCGGACATCGACTACGAGTACGCGACGTCGGCGAACTACGCCGGCAACCCGGACGACTACTGGATCGCGCAGGCCAACCGCGGCACCCTCTGGGCGGGCTACGAGAACCTGATGCGCACGCTGCGCGAGAAGCTCGACCGGGCGGGCGCCGCCGACGGCAAGCACTACCTGCTGACCGCCGCCGTGCCCGCGTCCGGCTGGCTGCTGCGCGGCCAGGAGGTCTACGGCGTCACGCGGTATCTGGACTACGCCAACATGATGAGCTACGACCTGCACGGCGCGTGGAACCAATTCGTCGGGCCGAACGCCGCGCTCTACGACTCCGGCAACGACGCGGAACTCGCGCACTGGCAGGTGTACACGACACCGCAGTACGACGGGCAAGGCTATCTCAACACCGACTGGGCCTATCACTACTTCCGCGGTGCGATGCAGGCAGGCCGGATCAACATCGGCGTCGGGTTCTACACCCGCGGCTGGCAAGGCGTGTCCGGCGGGACGAACGGCTTGTGGGGCAAGGCTCCGCTGCCCGACCAGAAACAGTGTCCACCGGGCACCGGGTCACACGTCGGTTCGACGGTGCCGTGCGGCAACGGCGCGATCGGTATCGACAACCTCTGGCACGATCTCGGCCTGGCGGGCGGCGAGGTCCCCGCGGGCGCGAACCCGATGTGGCACGCGAAGAACCTCGAGAACGAGATCACGCCGGACTACCTGGAGGCGTACGGGCTGACACCGAAGACCGACCCGACGGACCGGATCTCGGGCTCCTACAACAGGTATTACGACAACACGATGGTGACGCCGTGGCTGTGGAACAACGACAAGAAGGTGTTCCTGTCCACTGAGGACGAAGCCTCGCTCGCCACGAAGGCCAAATACGTGGCCGACAAGGGCATCGGCGGCATCATGATCTGGGAACTGGCGGGCGACTACGCCTTCGACGAAGCCAAGGGCCAGTACTTCATGGGCGACACGCTGATCACGAAGATCAACGACGGCCTGCGCGGAGCCGCCCCGTACGGCAACGCCAAGTCGCCGCGTCCCGCGCCGTCGTCGGTGCTGAACGCGAACGTCAACCTGACCGGATTCGCGCTGGGCGACGCGAACTACCCGATCACCCCGCGGATGCGCATCACCAACAATTCGACCACCACCATCCCCGGTGGCACGAAGATCGAGTTCGACTACGGCACGAGCGCGCCCGGCAGTATGTCCGACCAATCCGGCTTCGGCCTGACGGTCACGAGCAAGGGCCACAGCGGGCCCAACGTCGGCGGGATGAAGGGAGACTTCCAGCATGTCGCGGTGACCGTGCCGACCTGGCAGAACATCGCGCCGGGCGCCACCGTCGAGATCCGGCTGAACTACTACATGCCGATCGCGTCGCCGTCGAACTTCACGTTCACCTTCGGCGGGACGACTTACGCGATCGCGTCGGATCACCCGCGTGGCGGCGGTACCCCGCCGACGACGACCACCACACCCACCACGACCACCACCGGTACGACGACCACCACGACCAGTCCGACCACGACGCGGACGACCACCACCACGCCGACGACGACCACGTCGGTGCCGTCCGACGCCTGGAAGCCGAACGTCGATTACGCCACCGGTGCCCGGGTGACCCACAACGGCGCGGCGTACGTGTGCCGTCAGGGTCACCGGTCCCTGCCCGGCTGGGAGCCGCCGAACGTGCCTGCCCTCTGGACCCCCGCCTGACAGAGCCCGGCAGCGCGCTAGGAACGGTCCTTTCCTTGCGAATTTCGCAAGGAAAGGACCGTTCATGGCGTCCGGATGCCCTGACCGGGTCAGGCGGACTCAGTAGTGCCCGGCGTTGCGAAAGTGGCTTTCACAACCACGCAAGCACGGCCGAGCGCCACATCGCCGCCAACGGAGGCCACCAGCATGTCGCGAAAGCCACTTTCGGGACATCTGACGTCGCGAAAGTGGCTTTCGCGACGTGCCACCCACGCCCAACGCAAGCCCGAAGCGGTCAGTAACGCCCGGCGGTCAACGTGTCGAAGTCCGGGAAGTCCCCCGCCAGCGTCGCGCCGGTGAAGTTCCCGACCCACCCGCCGTCGTCGTGGAAGAACCGGATGGACACGTAGTCGGGCCGCGTGCCCATGTCGAACCAGTGCGTGGTGTTCGCGGGCACGCTCAGCAGGTCTCCCGCCTCGCACAGCACCGCGTACACCTTGCCTCCGACGTGCAGGTAGAACACGCCGGATCCCCGCGCGAAGAAGCGATCTTCGTCATCGTCGTGGGTGTGCTCGGCGAGGAACTTCTGCCGGGCTTCGGCGGCCTCGGCCGCCCAGCCGGGCTCGTCCGACGGGGTCATCCGGACGGCGTCCACGAAGGTGTAGCCCTCGGCCGCCGAGACCTTGCCGATCGGTTCCTCGTAGGCGGCCAGCACCTGCTCAGGCGTCACTTCGCGCGGCAGATCCGGGACGAGGTCCCAGCGGTCGAACCGGACGCCGAGCCGCCCGAGTTCCCCGGTGATCACGGCCGGGTCCTCGGTCCTGAGCGCGATCTCGCCGGGCCGGTCGTCCGGCCACACGGTCAGCAGGGTCATCGCACTCCCCTTTCTCCACCGACAAGTCTTGTCTCTACCCGGAACCGGAGCAACCACTCCAAACATTCCACGCGATGACGCGCGTGGCGCAGGTCATCCCCCCAGACGTAGATCCCGTGCCGCGCGACGATCACCGCCGGCGTGTCCGCCCGGAACCCCGCCTCGAACGCGTCACCGAGGACGCGCATGTCCTGGCCGTTGGCGATCACCGGGATGGTCACCAGGTCGTCGTGCGCGGCGCGGCCGAAGCCCTTGAGCATCTCCAGGTCACGCAGTTCGACACCGTCCGGCCAGTGCTCGGCGGCCACCACCGGCGCGAGCGCGTGCACGTGGACCACCGCGCCCGCGCCCGACACCGCCGCGATCCGGGCGTGCAATCCGGCCTCGGCCGACGGCACCTTCTCCGGATGCGGCTGGTCGGCGACGGCCAGCCCGTCTTCGCCGACCACCACGACGTCGTCGCTGGTCAGCTCGCCCTTGTCCCGGCCGCTGACGGTGACGGCGACCCGCAGCGGATCACGCCCGAGCACCACCGAGAGGTTGCCGGACGTGCCCCGCATCCAGCCCAGCCCGGCGAACCGGGCGGACTCCTCGGCCAGCGCGCGTCCGGCGAGTTCCAGAAGACTCATCGAGTGACGACCTTCACCTCGTCGAACGTCCGGATCGTCCGGTGTGTCCCGAAATCAGCGTCGCCGAAGGGCTCACCCACGCGGGCGAGACCGACGGTCTGCCAGCCGTCGGCGGCGGCCCCGTCGAGTTCGGCGGGGACGTCGGAGAAGAACACGATGTCACCCGGTTCGGCCTCCAGCGCGGAGGCGATCGCGCGGTACGACGGCACCTCGCGTTTCGGCCCGGCGTTGACGGTGTCGAAATGCTTCTCGAACAGGCCGGTGACGTCACCGTCGGTGGTCCGGGAGAACGAGGCGATCTGCCCGGCGACCGAACCGGAGGAGAACACCGCGAGCCGCAGCCCGGACTCGTGCCACGACCGCAGCGCCGGGGCGACGTCGCCGAAGAACTCCGTCGTGAGGTCGCCCTCGGCGTACCCGCGCTGCCAGATGAGCCCCTGCAACGTCTTCAGCGGCGCGATCTTCTGATCCGCGTCCATCCAGCCGTGCAGCACCCGCACGACGTCCACTGTGGACGCGTCCGCCGGGAGCCCGCCGAGTTCCTTGATCTCGGCGACAGCACCGGCGACTTCGGGGTCATCCGGGTGGTCGTCGATCCACGGGCCCAGCCGCGGGCGCGCGTAGTCGTAGAGGGTCACGTGCACGTAGCTGGTGGCGGTCAGCGTGCCCTCGATGTCGAGGACCACCCATCGGGCGGTCAGCGTTGCGGTCACTGGTTCGCTTCCCCTTCTGCGTAGTACTCGCGGAGCCGTCCGGGCTCGAAGGCCCCGCGGTCGGTCACCACCGCGGTCACGAACCGCGGTGGTGTCACGTCGAAGGCCGGATAGTGCCCACGGACGCGTTCGCTCGCGACGCGGTGCCCGAGCGCGCTCAGCACTTCGTCGCCGTCGCGGTATTCGATCGGCACGTCGGCACCGGTCGGTGCCGCCTGATCGGGTGCCTGGACCATCGCGAGGAACGGCACGCCGAACGCCTTCGCCGCCACCGCGAGGCCCAGGGTGCCGATCTTGTTGACGACGTGACCGTCCATGGTGACGCGGTCGGCCGCGGTCACCAGCGCGCCGGCCTCGCCGGAGGACAGCACCGCGGCGCCCATCCCGTCGGTGATCAGCCGGGTGTCGGCGCCCATCTCGGCGAGCGTCTCGGCGGTCAGCCGCGCGCCCTGCAGGTACGGCCGGGTCTCCGTGCACAGGAAGGAGAACTCCTTGCCCTGCCGCCGCGCGGCGAGCACGAATTCGACCAGGTACAGGTCGGCCCAGCAATGCGTCAGCACGGTCGCCTTGTCCGGCACCAGCTCCGCCGCGTGCGCACCCAGCGCGCGGCTGCGGGACCGATACAATTCGTCACCTACTCGCGCACCCCTGGACGCGGCCTCGACGAGATCACCGACCGCTCTGTCCACTTCGGACAGTACGGCGGCGACGGCCTTGCGCAGGTGGTTGTTGGTCTTGCGGGTCGCGACGATCCGCTCACCCGCCCGCTCCAGGTACGCCCGAGGGTCGGCCGACCCGGACGCCTCCCGGGCGGCGAGCACCATCGCGCCCAACGCGGCGAAATACGGCCCCGAAGACTGTGTGACCATGTTTTCGATGGCCACCGCGACCTCTTCCGAAGTCCGGCAGAGCACCCATTCCCGCTCGAACGGGAAGACCCGGCGGTCGAGGATGTGCACGCCTTCGTCGTCGAGGCGGACGCTTTCGGCGAGGATCGGCAGCGTCATCAGCTGTACCCCGAAAGGCACGGCGGGATCCCGTTGAGGAAGTGGTCGCCGACCTCGCGCGCCTTGTACGTCACGGGGTCGTGCAAAGTCAGCGTGCGGGCGTTGCGCCAGAAGCGGTCGAAGCCGTACTTCGTCGCGGTGGCCCGCGCGCCGGTGAACTCGAAGACCTTGCTCGTGGTCTCGACCGCGGCCCGGCTCGCGACGATCTTCGCCGACGAGATGGCGATCGCCGCTTCGGCGCGTTCGGCCGGGGTCAGGTCGAAGCCGCGTTCGTCGGCCTCACCGAGCGCGGAAACCGCGGCGTCGACGGCGAAACCGGCCGCCCGCGCCGTCGCGACCAGCTCGCCGTATCCGGCCAGGGTGTACGGATCCTGCGCCGCTTTGTCCACATCGGACAGCGTCCAGGGCCGCGCGGACTCCCGTGTGTAGACGGCCGCCGCGTCGAGCGCGCCGAACGCGAGGCCGACGTACACCTGCGCGAGCATGAGCTGGAAACCGATCGCCGCCAGGGAGATGCGGGGTACTTTCGGATCCGACTGGTCTTCCGGCTGGGCGCCGAGCACGTCGTCCTTGGCGACGCGGACGGCCTCGAACCGCACCGCGCCGCTCGCCGTGAGCCGCTGGCCGATGTTGTCCCACTCACCGGGGAAGGTGATCCCGTCGGCCCGCGCGTCGACGACGAAGGTCAGCTTCTCGCCGTTGTCGGTCCTCGTCGCGCTGACCACCAGGCGATCGGCGACGGCCGCGCCGGTGGCGAAGGTCTTGGTGCCGTCGACGGTGAACCCGCCGTCGACCGGGGTCATGAGCAGGGCGGCGTCGAGCGGATTGCTCACGCCCGCCCAGAACCAGCCCGGTTCGCTCGCCGCGCGTGGCCCGAACAGGCCGGTGCGCCACAGCTGCAGGTAGTGGTAGCCGAGCAGATGGCCGACCGACGCGTCCGCGGCGGAGACGATCCGGGTGGCCTCGTTCGCGGCCGCCCAGCCGGCGGTGTCGAGCAGGGGCAAGAGCCCGGACTCGCGCAGCAAGCCGACCTCGTGCACCGGGAGACGCCCGGCGAGGTCTCGCTCGGCCGCGTCCGCCGTCAGGGTGCTCGCCAACTCGAGCGCCACTTTTCGCCACACTTCGGTCATTCCGCCCCTTCCACGTCGATGAGAGCGTCGAGGGCGACACGAGTTGCCCTCGCCACCCCCTCGGCCACGACGTCGCGATGCGGGTCGTAGGCCGACGGATCGGGGTGCTCGGGCCGCGCGTCGCCGTCGATCACGAGCACACCACCGGCCCGCAGGCCGCGCAATGCCGCGAACACCAGCAGCGTGGAGAGTTCCATCTCAATGGCGATCACCCGCGCGGCCAGGTACTCGGTCATCGGGAGGGTGAGCACCAGCGGGCTGAACGCGGCCCGCGTCCACACCACGCCCCGATGCGCCTCGGGAGCCGCGCGGCTCAGCGCCACGACGATCTCCGGGGTGGCGAACGCCGGGTACTCCGGATGGATCAGCTGCTGGGTGACGCCGTCGTCGCGGACGGCGGCCTCGGCGATGACGAGATCGCCGTCGGTGATCCCGTCGGCCAGCGATCCGGCGGTGCCGAGCCGCAGAAACGTGCGGACGCCCGCCTCGGCCAGCTCACCGAACTGGCACAGCGCGCCGGGGCCGCCGACACCGTGCGACGACACGACGACCGGGACCCCCTTCCAGGTGCCGGTGTAGCTGCGGTACTCGCGGTTCTGGCCGACGAGGACGCCATCCGCCAGCGACTCGGCCACGGCCGTCGCGCGATCCGGGTCGCCCACGACCAGCGCGCGCGGCGGCAGTCCGTGCCGGGGGATCTTGGTGATGGGCAGGACGTCGCTCACGCGGGCTGTCCCTTCTTGCGCTTGATGTTGGACAGGAACAGCGCCACGAGCGTGACGACGTACGGGGCGGCGTCGGTGGCCTGCTGCGGCAACCCGATGCCCTGGAGCCGGAAGCCGAACGCCTCGGCGAGGCCGAACAGCAGCGCCGCGAGCAGCACGCCGAGCGGATGCGCGCGGCCCAGCATGACCGCCACGACGGCGATCCAGCCGCGGCCCGCGGTCATGTTCTCGGCGAAGAGCGTCACCGAGCCCAGCGCCAGTTGCGCGCCGCCGAGACCGCACAGCGCTCCGCCCGCGAGGATCACCCCGTAGCGGTACTTGGTCACGTTGACGCCGAGACTGGACGCCGCTTCCGGGCGCTCGCCCACGCCGCGCAGCCGCAGGCCCCACGGATGCCGGTACAGCAGCACCGCGAGCGCGGGCACGGCCAGCCAGGACAGGTAGACCAGTAGCGACTGCCCGGGGATCGGCCCGAACTGGCCCAGTCCTTGCAACGACGGATCGCTGAACGAGCCTTCGGTGCCGAAGACGGTACGGATGAGGAAGCTCGTCAGGCCGACCGCGAGCAGGTTGCTCGCGACGCCCAGCACGATCGGATCACCATCGAAGGTGATCGAGCCGATCGCGAGGATCAGCGAGTACGCGGTCGCCGCGAGCACCGCCACGACGACGCCGATCCAGGCGCTGCCGGTGTACCAGCTCCCGGCCACCGCGCCGAAGCAGCCGACCAGGAGGGAACCCTCCAGCGAGATGTTGAAGACCCCGGCCCGCTGGCACAGCGCGCCCGCGAGCGCGGCGAACAGGATCGGCGTCAACGCGGTGAACGCCGAGGAGAACAGACTCGCGTCGATCATGCCCGCCTCGCCTTCCGCCTGAAGACCCCCGAGGCGGCCGCGAGGAAGATGATCAGCACCGCCTGCATGACCGCGGTGAGTTCGCGGGGGACCTGGGTGGCGCGTTCCATCGCGAAGCCGCCGCTGGTCAGCGCCGCGAAGAACACCGCCGCGAGCAGCGTTCCGAGCGGGCTCGCCCCGGCGAGCAGCGCCGCCAGCAGCCCGATCCAGGTGTACTGCGGCGTGATCAGCGCGCCGTCGATGAACCGGTACGGGAAGCCGAGGACGGCGATCGCGCCGACCAGCCCGGCCGTCCCGCCCGAGGCGGCCAGCAGCCGCAGGGTGAGTTTCGGCCGGTCGATCCCGGCGTAGGCGGCGAACCGCGGCGCCCACCCGGTCACCTTCGTCTCGAAACCGGCGGGTGTGCGGGCGTCGATCACCGTGTAGACCGCGATCACCGCCACCACGAGGAAGATCCCGGTCGTCACGCCGTCGATTTCGGGCAACCGCGCGCCTTCGGTCAGCTGCGGGCTCTGCGGCAGGCTGGAACCGGCGTCCTTCATCGGGAACCGCACCAGATACCCGGCGAGCGACATCGCCGGATAGCTCAGCAACAGCGTGCTGATCAGCAACGGGACGCCGAGGCGGTTCTCGCAGACCGCGGCCAGCGCGGCGTACGCGGCCCCGGCGAGGATGCCCGCGAGCAGCGCGAGGATGACCTTCACCGGCCCCGGGCCGGGCACGGAGAGGCCGACGGCGAGCGCGCTGACCGCGCCGAGCACCAGCTGCCCCTCACCGCCGAGGTTCACCATGCCCGCGCGCAGCGGGATGGCCAGCGCGGTCGCCATCCCCGCGACGGGGACGGCGTAGGCGAGGGTGTCGCCGATGCCGTCGGGGCCGAACGCGCCGGAGACGATCGCGCCGTACGCGGCCAGCGGATCGGTTCCGGTGGCCAGCAACAGGAGCGCGCCGAGCACGAGCGCGGCGGCGACCGGGACGGCGACGAGGCGGACGCGGGTCATCCGGCACCTCCGGCCATCGCGAGGCCGATCGTGTGCGGATCGGCCTCGTCCTTGGTGAACTCCGCGACGATCCGGCCCTCGAACAGCACCAGCACGCGGTCCGACAACGCCAGGATCTCGCTGAGTTCGGCGGAGATCAGCAGGACGGCGTGCCCGGCGTCGCGATGGGCGACGAGGCGGGTGTGGATGTTCTCGATCGCGCCGACGTCGACGCCGCGGGTGGGCTGTTCGACCAGCAGGAACGGCGCGTCGTGGGTGAGTTCGCGGCCGAAGATCGCTTTCTGCTGGTTACCGCCGGACAGCGTGCCCATCGCGGCGGCGGGGCCGGACGCGCGGACGTCGTAGTCCTCGATGATCGCCGACGCGTGCTCGCCGATCGCTCTGCGACGCAGGAATCCCCTGCGCGCCAGGGGACGCTTGCGATGGAAGCCGACGGCCAGGTTCTCCCGCAGGCTCGCCGTGGGCGCCGAGCCGACCTCGGCGCGGTCTTCCGGGACGTGGGCGAGCCCGGCGTCTCTCCTGGCCCGCACCGACAATCCGTCGAGGTTCTGTCCATTCAGGACGATGGTGCCGCCGGTTTTCAGCAGGCCGGTGATGGCGCCGGAAAGCTCGGCCTGTCCGTTGCCCGCGACTCCGGCGACGCCGACGATCTCCCCGGCGCGCACGGTCAAGGACACGTTGTCCAGCAACGGCTTTCCTGCCACGCCGGAAACGATCAGGGATTGGGCTTCGAGGACGGCCTCGCCGGGCGTCCCGGCCGGGTGGACGCGATCGAGGTCGACCTCACGGCCGGTCATCGCCGCGGCGAGCCCGGCGGCCGTCTGGTCCGCGGTGCGGCCGCGGGCACTGACGCGACCGTCCCGCAGCACCGTGACGTGGTCGCTGACGGCGAGGACCTCCTGGAGTTTGTGCGACACCAGCAGAATCGTGCGATCCTCGGCGGCGAGGGCGCGCAGCACGCCGAACAGCCGCTCGGTCTCGGGCGGGGTGAGCACGGCGGTGGGTTCGTCGAGGATCAGCACACCGGCGTCGCGGTACAGCAGTTTGAGGATCTCGACGCGCTGCCGGAGCCCGACCGGCAGGTCACGGACGCGATCGCCGGGGCGCAGCCGCAGTTCGTGCCGTTCGATCAGTTCGGTGACGCGGCCCGTCGCCGCCTTGCGGTCCAGCAGACCGCGGCGGGTCGGTTCGCTGCCGAACACGACGTTCTCGGTGACGGTGAGTTCGCCGAACAGCGCGAATCCCTGCTGCACCATGCCGACACCGGCGTCGATGGCCTGCGCGGGCGAGCCGAAGGAGACTTCCTCGCCGTGCAGGGAGATCGTGCCCTCGTCGGGCCGGTGCAGGCCGTAGAGCACGGACATGAGCGTCGACTTGCCCGCGCCGTTCTCCCCCATCAGCGCGTGGATCTCGCCGCTGCCGACGTCGAGGTCCACGTGGTCGTTCGCGAGCACTCCGGGGAACCGCTTGACGATCCCCCGGAGTGAGACGGCGTCAGGACTTGGCGGGGTCATCGACGACGATCGCGCCCGAGACGATCTGGTCCCGTAGTTCGCCGACCTTGGCCAGCACGTCGGGGTGGCTCGCGACGACGCACTGCGAGGCGGCGGCGTCCGGCTCCAGCCCGGTCAGGGAAATGCCCTTCTCCTTGAGACCATAGGACTTCGTCTCGCCGGTCTTGCCGCCGAGGATCGCGTCGACGCCGTCGCCGACGACGACGTTGGTGCGCTTGATGACGTTGTCCACGACCTGTCCCGGGCTGGCCGGGCACTGATTGGCGTCGACCCCGAACGCGAAGAACCCGCCCTGTTCGGCCGCCTCGAACACGCCGAGGTTGCCCGCCGCGGACGCCGCGCCCATGACGTGGTCGACGCCTTGGCCGGCCAGCGTGCCTGCCAGCGCCTTCGCGCGGGCCGGGTCGTTGAACGGGTTCGCGCCGCCGATGAACAACGGGGCCAGCGTGGTACCGGGTTTGGCCTTCTCGGCGCCCTGCCCGAACGGGATCGAGTACCGGCGGAATTGGGGCGCGTCGAGCACGACGACCGCGCCGACCTTGCCGCTCTTGCTCAGCAGCCCGGCCTCGGCACCGGCGAGGTAGCTGCCCTCGTGCTCGCGGAACACCGCGCAGGTGACGTTCGGGAACGGTTTCGTCGTGCAGGAGTCCACGAAGAGGAACTTCTGCTCCGGGTTGCGCTCCGCCTCGGCCGCGATCACGTCGGCGAAGTTGAAGCCGACGGCGACGATCACGGCGGGTTTCTCCCGCACCGCGGCCGCGAGGTTCTGCTGGATCGACGCCGGATCGGTGCTCTGGTACACCTTCTGCGTCCCGTTGTGCTTCTTGGCCGAGTCCTCGATGCCCTGGACGGCGAGTTTGAGGAAGTCGTTGACCCCGACCGGGCTCGGCGTGATCAGGACCAGCGCGGGACCCGCGGCGTTCCGATCGGCCGGATCCTTGGCCGAGGCGTTACACGCGGCAAGGAGCGTGACGGCGGAAACGGCCATGACGGCCCGCAGGAGGGTTCTCGGCGACATGTCCCGGACTGTATGTCGCCGGTCCACGATATGGCACCGAGTCTCACCATGCGGGCCTGTGTAGGTCGTTATACGTCTCCCTGGTCGGCGCCGAGGACCGACGCGTGCCGCGAACGGTGGAGGCCGGCCGTACGGCGCAGGGTGAACCGGTCGATTTCGGCGCCGTCGTTGCGCAGGGTCCGCACGGTCAGCGTCGTCCGGCGGCCGGGCCAGGCGGGCTCGACGTCGATCGCGAGGAACGAGTAACCGGTGTAACGCACCCGCGACCAGGACACGGTCTCGGTCACCTTCTCGCCGCCCTTGACCCAGTGGTACGACTGGAACTCCCCCGTGAACGTGTCCGGCACCGGGAAGCTGTAGAGGCTCTTCCCGCCGCCACCGCAGGTCGCGTACACGGTTCCGTCGCGATCCGGCTCGACCGTGTCGCCGATTCTGACCTCCCGGGTCACCTTGCCGCCGCGCAGTGCGTCGGTGCGCTCGTAGATGTGGTTGTGCCCGTTGATCACGAGGTCGACCCGGTACTCGTCGAACAGCGGGACCCACTGCTCGCGGACGCCGCCCTCGGACGCGTGCTGATTGGTCGTCGAGTAGGCGCAGTGATGGAAGAACACCACCACGAAGTCGACGTCCGGCTGCGAGCGCAGGTACCGCAGGCGCCGCTTGAGCCACGCCGTCTGGGAGCCGCGCGAATAGCCGAGGTTGGCCGGGATCTCGTAGGAGACGTCATTGGCGTCGAGCGAGATCACCCCGACGTTGCCGTAGATGAACGAGTACACGCTCGGGCAGTCGTGCGGGCCGCTGCCGGGGAAGTCCCAGCGCTTGACCTGGCCGCCGTAGCCGTCGGGCGAGTAGAGGGCCTCCATGTCGTGATTGCCGGTGGTGACCATCCACGGCACCGACGCGGCGACACCCTCGATCTGCCGGTAGTAGGCGTCCCAGACCTTGGGGTCGAAGAGGTCGTGGTCCGCGTCGGGCTTGGTGCCGGGCGGCTTGCCCGCGCCACTCGGGTCGGCGTACGCGATGTCACCCGCCAGCAGGTGGAAACGCGGGTTCTGCCGCGCGACCGCGCCGTCCTGAGCGAGCGCCGTCGTCGAAACACCCTGGTCACCGAACGCGGTGAAGGTGAACTTGCCCGCCGGGATTCCCCGTGCGGGCGCGGTGGTGAACGTCGAGATCGCCGCGGAACCGCCGTCGCCCGACGCCGGATCGAAACCCTCGTGCCCGACGGCGTAACGATAGGTGTGGCCGGGCCAGAGGTGGTCGGCCTCGGCGTGCAGGTAGTACTGGTCGTACGGCGCGATGACCCCGGCGACCTCGGAATGCAGCGCGCGAACCTCGGCCGGGATGCGGTGACTCCAGCCGCCGTGGCCGTCGGCGATCCGCAGGAACGGCTTCCGCACCGGCGCCGGCACCTGCCACGCGACCCGCATCGACGTCCGCGGATTCCGCCCGAACGCGAGATGCCGTCCGGCAGGGACGACTTTGTCGCCATCGGCGTAGGCGGTGCCCTGCAAGAGAAGCGGTCCGGCGGCGAGGACGGCGCCTTTGAGTATCGTGCGGCGGCGCAGGTACTCGTGTTGTTCGGCCATCGGCAGACGTGAAGCCAGTGCGTCGGGAACACCGACCCTCGGGATTTCCATACGCGGGATACTCGCCGACGGATGTGTTCGGCTCGCGACGGCAAGGCGAACGGGAGCGGTCGAACTGTCCAGGGTGGACTCAAGGAATTCTCAAGCTCGCTTTACTTTCGGGCTTATCGCATTTAGCCGGCTACTTGCTTCGCGCACTGATCGCTTTTAGTCGGCTAATTGCGCCAGGCTTCTTTACGTGGTCGCCGCACGAGGCCGAATCACCCTTCAGTGTTGTCCAGGCGTTTCGCTCGTCGCTTAAAATTACGAACACGTGTTCTATTGTTTGCGGTATTCTGGAGGCGTGTCCGAGACCTTCCTTCCCGAACTGCCGCAGGAGTTGTGGCGTGCTGGCAAGCTGGAGCTTGCCCATGGCGTGCAGCAGTCCTTGCAGGTGATTCGCATGGCTACCGCGGGTTTGGGGCGGTATTTGGCGGAGATCGAGTCGCGGGGCGTCAAAGACTTGTACGGGTATGGCCGCACGGCCGCGTGGTTCGCCGATATCGCCGGACTGTCGGTCGGTGAAGCCGGTGCCGTAGTGAAGCGGGCCATCGCGCTGAACCCGACCCGCGCGTTGGACGGCACCGAGGTTCCGGCCGCGCTGCCTGCCACTGCCGCTGTGGCGGCGGAGGGGTTGGTCGGGGACGAGCGGATCGACCAGATCCTCGAGATCGTGAAGAAACTTCCGGCCGAGGATCGGGCGAACGCGGAGAAGATCCTCGCCGATCTTGCCCCGAGTGCCGGTCCCCGGCAGCTGGCCAAGGCCGAGGCGAACCTGCTCGCCTTGCTCGACCCCGACGGCAAGGCGCCCAAGGATCCGGAACCGAAGGAGCCGCGCCGGGAAATCACCCTGGAGCGCCGCAAAGACGGATTCTGGAAACTCACCGGGTTGCTCGATGACGAGACCGGTGCCCGCACCGCCGCCGCCCTGGAGGCCTACGCCCAGCACCGCCCCGTCGACGAGTTCGGGCAGGCGGACCTGCGGATGAAGTGCGAGCGCATGGGTGATGCGTGGGTCGATATTCTCGATCTGGCGATCGCGTGCCCGGACCAGCCTGGCACCAGCGGCTACCGCACCCTCGTCCATGTCACCATCGGACTTGACGAGTTGAAGTCGGGTCTCGGGACCGCGTGCCTGGACTTCGTCGGCACGATGACCGCAAGGGAAGCCCGGCTGGCCGCCTGCGACTGCCTGATGCTGCCCGTCGTGCTGAGCGCCGCCGGAGAACCCCTCGACGTGGGGCGGCTGCGACGATTCGTGACACCCGGCCAACGCCGAGCGTTGAACATCCGCGACGGCGGCTGCGCCTTCCCCGGATGCCATCGGAAACCCAAGAACTGCCACGCCCACCACATCGTGCACTGGGCAGACGACGGACCGACGGATCTCCGCAACCTCGTACTGCTCTGCGGATTCCATCACCGCCTGATCCACCACGGTGACTGGGAAGTACGCATGGCCGCCGACGGACTACCGGAGTTCATCCCACCCCAATACCGAGATCCGCTCCGACATCCCCGCCGCAACACCCTCCATCACGTCTGAACCCGAGGAGCCCGCCAGCCACCGGCGACGGGCCCCTCGGCATGCCCGCAGCTCCGCAGCGACATTCCGGAGACGTCCCCGCCCAAGGCCCGAACCCGCGTGACCGGACCGATCACGCACGACTGCGGGGATTTCGGGTCATCCAACGTCCCGAAATCCGCACAGTCCGCCGCCAACGGACCGATCACAACCTGATTCAGGGCCTGTCCGCCGCCGCGGCGACGAAGATCTCCGTCTCCAGGAAGACCCGCCACTGCGCGGGAGATTCGCTCCGCAGGGCACGATAGGCGGCAGCCTGGACCTGGCTGCCAGACCTCGCCCTGGACCAGATCTCGCGAACCAAAGGCCCTTCCTGGAGGTACCTGGCGTATCCGGCCTCGATACCGACGACAGCGGCGGCGCGGACCTTGATGGTGTCCACCTTGTCCTTGGCCGCGGCCTCGAAGATGCCGGTGTCGATGAAAGCACGCCACTGCTCCGGCGTCCGGCTGTGGAAGGCCCGGTACCACACCTCGGAGTCCCGGGGCGCCAGGTCATGGAACCAGATCTGCTCCACGAAATACTCGTCTGTCAGCTGCGCGGCCAGCGCCGGATCCATGCCGACGACGGCGGCAGCCTTCACCCGCGCGTCGCGGAGCTTCTTTTCCGCGGCTTCCTTCTCGGCCGCTTCCTTCGCCGCGTCCACGTCACGCTGATGCTCGACGAAGATCCCGCGGACGATGAACTCCTTCTGCTCCGCCGGTGTCCCGCTGAAAACCTTGCCCGCGGCCGCCCTCACGAACGAACCTTGGGCGGCCCGTTCCCACAACTCGAACACGAAGTTCTTGTCGTCCTGGGCCAGCAGGATCGAGATCAGCTCGAAACCGAGCAGTGCGGCGGCGGGCTGCCGCTCCGCGCGCCGGGCCTGGTACAGCGTTTCCCGGTCCAGATCCCGCTGGTGCGCCTCGTAGATCCCGGTGCTGAGGAACAACGAAGTCCACCCGTCGTTGTAGGCGCCGAGCGCCGCGAACTGGACTTCCCGCGCGATCTCGCCACGCAGCTTCGCGGCACGGTAGATCTCAAAGACGAAGTCCCGTTCAGCGGCCCGCAACAACACCGGGGTCACTTCGAGCCCGACGACGGCTGCGGCGGCGGTGCGCACCTCGTCCGGCGTCTGCGTCACGACCGAGGCGCCGGCCGGGGCCTCGGTAGCCAAAGCGGGGGCAGCAGTCGCCACGGCGAAAACCGCGACGGAAGCGGTCACGAAAACACGAATTCCGAAAACAGCCATCGGTTGAGGTTGTCGGTCTCGTTCTGCTCGCCGTCGTGGTCGAGCACGGGAGACCCCACCCAGCGTGACAACCCGGCATCCCCCAGCCACAAGGGATATAGCCCCGTGCTCGACGATCGTTACCGATCACGGCGACCTTGCTCCGAACGCGGGCTAACGTTCACCCCTGATGGTCCGCCGCAGCTTCGGAACCCGCTCGTGCAACGTCCGCTCCGCCCCGCGCTGCGTCGGCTCGTAGTAGTCCCGCCCGACCAGTTCGTCCGGCGGATACTGTTGCGCCAGAACACCTTCCGGGACGTTGTGCGGGTACCGGTAGCCCTTCGCGTTGCCGAGCTTCTCCGCTCCCGCGTAGTGCCCGTCGCGCAGATGCGGCGGCACCGTCCCGATCCGCCCGGACCGGACGTCGCTGAGCGCGGCGTCGATGCCGGTGATGACGGCGTTCGACTTCGGCGCCGTCGCCAGGTGCACGGTCGCCTGCGCCAGCGCGAGACGGCCTTCCGGCATCCCGATGAACTGCACCGCGTGCGCCGCCGCGACGGCCGACTGCAACGCCGTCGGGTCGGCCATGCCGATGTCCTCGCTCGCGTGCACCACCAGCCGCCGGGCCAGGAACCGCGGGTCCTCCCCCGCCTCGATCATCCGCGCCAGGTAATGCAGCGCGGCGTCCACATCGGACCCCCGGATCGATTTGATGAACGCGCTGATGACGTCGTAATGCTGGTCGCCGTCGCGGTCGTAGCGCACCGCCGCCTTGTCCACTGTGGACTCGACGATGGGCAGGTCGATCGTCTTGGCCTCGGTCGCGCTCGCCGCGTCCGCGGCCGCTTCCAGCGCGGTGAGCGCTCGCCGCGCGTCACCGGAGGCCAGCCGCACCAGATGTTCCCGCGCGTCTTCGGTGAGGGTGAGTTCGCCGCCGAGACCACGTTCGTCGGCCAGCGCGCGTTCGATCAGCGTGACGATGTCGGCGTCGGTCAGCGGCCGCAGCTGCAGCACCAGCGACCGCGAAAGCAGCGGCGAGACGACGGAGAACGACGGGTTCTCCGTGGTGGCCGCCACCAGCAGTACCGTCCGGTCCTCGACGGCGCCGAGCAGGGCGTCCTGCTGGGTCTTGGAGAACCGGTGGACCTCGTCGATGAACAGCACCGTGTTCTCGGCGTTGTAGGCCCGGCGGCGGCGGGCCTCCTCGATGACCCCGCGCACCTCCTTCACCCCGGCCGACAGCGCCGACATCGCCACGAACCGGCGGCCGGTCGCGGCCGAGACCAGGTTCGCCAGCGTGGTCTTGCCCGTCCCCGGCGGACCGTAGAGCAGCACGGAAGCGGGAGCCGCGCCTTCGACGAGCCGCCGCAGCGGCGCGCCCTCACGCAGCAGGTGCTGCTGGCCGACGACCTCGTCGAGCGACCGCGGCCGCATCCGCACCGCCAGCGGCGAGCCTGCCGGGACCGCGGTGTTCCTCGGCTCGGCCGGCTCCGGCGGCGGCCCGAGGTCGGGGTTCACGGTGAAGAGTTCGTCCTGTGCCACGGTGTCGACGGTAGCCGTACCCACCGACGGTTCCGGCCACAGGTCAGCGCAGCCGCTCCCGGAACGCGTGCCACATGATCACGGCCGCGTACGGCACGAACTCGCGGCCGCGCCGCCACACCCACGGGACGCCCTTGAGCACCAGCCAGCCGACGTGCCCGGCGGTACTCGGCTCCACGCCTCCCGAGCAGGTCAGGCTGACCGGCCGCGGCACCGCGAACCCGGCCTCGGCGAGCCGTTCGGTGAACCCGGTCGCCAGCATCCGGTGCCCGAGTTCCGATGGGTGCAGCCGGTCGACGCTCCACGCGGTGAGGTCGTAGGCACCCGGCAGGAGTTCGAGGTCGAGACACGGCACGCCCTCGCGTTCGACGACCCCGTCGATGGCGGCGTTCAGTTCGGCCACCCGCTGGCTCAACGCCCGCCGCAAGGACTGCGGGAGACGGAACACCTTGCCGTGGTCGTGGTAGCGCACCGGGACCACGATGGTGCCGACGGCGGCCAGCGCACGGATCACCTCGGTGAGGTCTGCGGCGATCTTCTCGGCACTGAAATCGGGGCGCAGCGTGTCGTTCATCCCCGCCACCACCAGCGCGACGTCCGGCCGGTGCGCCACGGCCGCGGGAAGCTGCTTCGTCAGCACACAGCCCATGCGGGCACCGGTGAACGACGGGTTCAGGTAGCCGTCCGGTTCGACGCCCAGCGCCTCGGCGACCAGCGGGCCGACCCCGCGCCAGCCGCCTCGGTCCGGCAGTGGGTCGCCCAGGCCCACGGCCGTGGAATCGCCGAGTACGACCAGTCTGCGCGCGGACCTCGGGACGGCCGGCGCGGGAGGAAGGAGAGGTTCGGGACTCGGAGTGACTTCGACACTGATCACGGTCACGGTAGCCACCATCGGCCACGCAGACTCACCCGTGGTGATGCCTGGGTAACGCGGCGAGGACGGTCGAGCGAAAAGTCCGTGCGGCGGCTACCGGAACGCCGGATAGAACGCGAGGTCCGCGTGCGGCCCCAGCCGCGCGCCGAGCGCCGCGGCGACCCGGGTGGCGTGCTCGGAGATGTGGGTCAGGCGAGCGCGCAGCGAATGTTTGGCCAGTTCCCGCCACCAGGTCACCAGCGCGGCCTCCCGGCTGATCGGCGTGGCGTGCCGGCTCAGGTCCAGCTCCGGCAGGATCTCCCAGGTGATGACCCACAGCAGGAGCAGCTGACCGTCCATCAGGTGCTCGGCCAGCGCGTCTTCGTCCGCGAGCGCGGGCCAGACCGAGACGACCTCGGCCCGCCAGGCCGCGATCATCGCCTCGCTCATCCCCGGCGGCAGCGCCAGCGCGTCCTCACTGGACGCGAACGGGAGGCGCAGGTACGCCGCGTCCATGAGGGTGCTGCGCACCCGGCCGCGTTCGAAGTCGAGGAACCGCACTCCACCGCTGGTCACGAGGTTGTTGTCCGGGCTGAGATCGACGGGACTGAACGCGCGGTACGACGGCGAACCCGCGCGCTCGGCGACCTCCATGACCCGCTGCTGCACCGGCTCCGGCGTCTCGACGTCGAGCAGTTCTTCCAGCAGGCCGGGCAGCTGCGCGCACACCGCGGGCAGCGGCGCGTCCTCGTTCTTGACCGGGCCGCCCAGACGGCGCAACAGGGCGTTGAAGTCGGGCTCGCGGCTCGCGGTGCTCGCGTGCAACCTGCCCAGCGACCGGGCCCAGGACAGCAGCGCGCGTTCGGCTCCGCGCGCGTCGCGCGCATGGAGCTTGTCGTGCAGCGTCGGGACGCCGCCGAGGTCCTCGATCACCAGGACACGGTCCCGGCCGTCGTGGGCCAGCAGTTCCGGGCACATGCGGTCCTCCGGCGCGAGCGCGGTGAACAGCTGGTAGCTGACCGCCTCCTGCGCGAACGGATCGGGCCGCCCCGGTTCGGGTTGGTCGGGGTAGTGCTTGATGACCAGGGTCCGCGGCAGCGCGAACGGCGACGACGCCACCCGCGCCCGGACGACCGTGGCCGGGCCACTGCCGGCGAGGTCTTCGGGGGCGACGAGGGTGATCGCGCTGCCGAATCGGCGCGAAAGGACCGACTCGCCGGCGGCGACCGCGGCCGCGATGGCGAGGGTTTCGGCTCCAGCTCCGACGGTGGAATCGTCGGCAGAGGAGGTATCGACTGTCATTGCCACCGACCCTACTCGTGACTGAGCAACCATGACCACTGAGATCCGGGCAATCGCGCGCACTGGCGCGATCTGGGACTCATCCGCGTGAAAGCGGACGTTCCGTCACCCTCGATCGTTGCCCACGACGGCGCAATGTCAGCACAATGGCCGCAGCTGCAACGATTCCGAGGAGATTGACCAGCAGCTGGCCGGCCGAATAAAGGCACCGTTCCCACTGACCGGCAACCGCCGCGACCACCGCGTAACCCGCTGCGGGCACCGTCGTCACCGAGATGAACACGCCCACGAGCGCGGCGGATTTGGCCGAAGTCATGGAAAGCATCCCGGCCGCGCCGGCGAGCAGCGCGACGATCAGCGACGCGATTCCCACCTGATAGACGAAATCGACCTCGTGGTTGTCGGCGAGCTTGCTGACCTCCAGCACGCCGGTGGCATTTCCCACCAGCACCACACCGAGCGTGATCACCATCGCGATCGGGAAGCCGCCGAGCAGCGCGATTCCGCCCTGCTTGACGAGGTCTTTCCGCCGCAGCACCAGGCCGACCGCGATGGCCGCCAGCGGGCCGAATTCCGGACCCACCACCATCGCACCGACGATGGTGACCGACGAGTTCGTGATGACGCCGACGGACGCCAGCAGGCACGCGATGGTCAGGAACGCCTGAAATGTCCAGGTGAGGCGCGACTCCTCGCCGGTGCGGCCGACGAGTTCCTGCCACACCACCGCGTCCGCGGCCTCGCCCGGTGCGGCCTCTTCGGCCTTGTCGGCGGCGTCGGACACCGCGGTGTCCAGCGCTTCCAGCGTGATCCCGCCCGTGTGGTCGAGGTCGAGCCCGCACAGCGACTCGACGATGTCGTCGGTCGCCTCGCGGGCGATGTCCGCCTCGATCAGATCGCCCTCGGGCGCGACCGCCACCCCGCGATGTACCACCAGGTGCGCCGTCCCGGCGTGTGCCCGCAGGATCCGGATCGCTTCTTCGGTCCGGTCCGGCGGGCACACGGCCCTGAGATGGAGCATCAGCTCTGCACGGGCGGCGCGGGCTTGGCGTCGATGCCCGCCTCCTTGCGCTGCTCCGCGGTGATCGGCGCGGGAGCAGCGGTCAGCGGGTCGAACCCGCCGCCGGTCTTCGGGAACGCGATGACGTCACGCAGCGACTCGGCCTTGGCCAGCAGCATGACGATCCGGTCCCAGCCGAACGCGATCCCGCCGTGCGGCGGCGGGCCGAAGGCGAAGGCGTCGAGCAGGAAGCCGAACTTCTCCTGCGCCTCCTCCTCGGACAGGCCCATCAGCTCGAAGACCTGCTTCTGCAGATCCTGCTGGTGGATACGGATCGAGCCGCCGCCGATCTCGTTGCCGTTGCACACGATGTCGTAGGCGTAGGCCAGCGCGTTGCCGGGGTCGTCGGCGAGTTTGCCGATCCACTCCGGGGTCGGCGAGGTGAAGGCGTGGTGCAGGGCCTTCCACTTGCCGCCGCCGACCGCGACGTCGTCGGACTCCTCGGCCGAGATGAACATCGGGAAGTCGACGACCCAGACGAACGACCAGGCGTTCTCGTCGATCAGGCCGAGACGGCTGCCGATCTCCAGGCGGGTGGCGCCCAGCAGCGCACGCGCGTCGGCGGGCTTGCCCGCGGCGAAGAAGACGCAGTCGCCGGGCTTGGCGCCGGCGGC
The DNA here is from genome assembly GCF_019330265.1 of Amycolatopsis sp. TNS106. NCBI lineage: Bacteria > Bacillati > Actinomycetota > Actinomycetes > Pseudonocardiales > Pseudonocardiaceae > Amycolatopsis > Amycolatopsis sp. TNS106. The sequence goes on from NZ_CP024972.1 coordinate 3,564,260, forward strand.
TTCGGCGACCGTCTCGCGTTCCTTCTCCGACAGGTTCTTCGCGACCGGCCCGCCGAGCGTGCCGTCCTCGTTGACCAGGATGTAGGCGAGGCCGCGGTGCCCGCGCTGCTTGGCGAAGTCCTGCCAGGCGTCGAGGGTGCGGCGCGGCTGGTCGGCCCCGCCCGCCATCACGACGGCGCCGACGTACGGCGCCTGGAACACGCGGAACGGGGTGTCGGCGAAGAACGCCGTCATGTCGGTGAGTTCGAGGTCGAAGCGCAGGTCCGGCTTGTCCGAACCGTACTTCTCCATCGCCTCGGCGTAGGTGATGCGCCGGAACGGCCGGGGGATCTCGGCGCCGATCAGCTTCCACAGCGCCGTCACGATGTCCTCGCCGAGCGCGATGACGTCGTCCTGCTCGACGAAGCTCATCTCGATGTCGAGCTGGGTGAACTCCGGCTGCCGGTCGGCGCGGAAGTCCTCGTCCCGGTAGCAGCGCGCGATCTGGTAGTACCGCTCGAGACCGCCGACCATGAGCAGCTGCTTGAACAGCTGCGGCGACTGCGGGAGCGCGTACCAGGAGCCGGGCTTGAGCCGGGCGGGGACCACGAAGTCGCGGGCGCCCTCGGGCGTGGAACGGGTCATGGTCGGGGTCTCGACCTCGACGAACTCCTGCGCGTGCAGCACCTCGCGGGCCGCGCGGTTCACCTCGCTGCGCAGGCGCATCGCGGCCGCGGGGCCGCTACGGCGCAGGTCGAGGTAGCGGTGCTTGAGCCGCACCTCCTCGCCGACGTCGACCCGGTCGTCGATGGGGAACGGCAGCACGGCGGCCTCGGACAGCACCTCGAGCTCGGTGGCCAGCACCTCGATCTCGCCGGTGGGGATCTCGGTGTTGGCGTTGCCTTCCGGCCGCTTCGAGACCTCACCGACGATGCGGACGCAGTACTCGGAGCGCAGCTGGTGAGCGCGCTCGGCCATCTCGCCCTCGCGGAAGACGACCTGGCTCACGCCGCCGGCGTCACGCAGATCGATGAAGATGACGCCGCCGTGATCGCGCCGCCGGGCCACCCATCCGGTGAGGGTGACCGTCTGACCGGCGTGCTCGGCACGCAAGGTGCCGGCTTTGTGGGTGCGAAGCACTGCGGGTGCTCTCCTTCGGCATCACGATTCTGCGATTCGACGGTTTTTCGCCGACGTCAAAGGCTAACGAATCGCCCCGGATGCCTCGCGACCAGGTGTTCTCAGGGCCGGTTGGCGGAGCCGAGGTCTTGTCGGGAACGGGACCACAGGCGTGAACCCGCCCCGGCCGCAGGCTCCGCTATCGCGGTGGCAGGGCGCCTACACCGCCTTCGCGACCTGGAAGACCAGATCGCGCCCTGCCGACGTCGATCGCGGACGCGGGTTCACCCGAGAGACTCAGATCGTCGGCCAGGCCTCCAGCGCCGCGACCATCCGCCGGGTGTGCGCCAGGTAGTCCGGCACGGACAGGACCCGGCCGTCGATGTTCTCCAGCAGCCAGCCCGAGGCCGCCTCCCGCGACGCGAAGAACTGCGTGCAGACGAGCGCCTCGACGTAGTCCTGGCCGAGGGCGAGGTCGATACCGGGCAACCGCGACGCGGCGACCACGGCGTGCGGCGGGTCCACGCTCAAGACCCTTTCCCGGGTGAAGTGGACCCGGACGCGTGCCCCGGTCGCCGGGCAGACGGCGTCCGCGTGCACGGGTTCACCGGTGGCGACGGCCAGGAGGAACAGGTCGACGCGGTACCGGTCGGCACCCGCCCGTTCGGCCGGGCGCGAACCGCGGTCCATCACGACCAGACCGTCGCGGATGGCGAAACCCATCAGGTCCATCAGGCGGTGGGCTTCGGCGGGGTCCATGCCGACGGTGGCGGCGAGTCTTCCGATGGCGATGGGGTGTCTGCCCGCCCTGGTCAGCTTGGTCGCGGCCCAGGCGATGCGGACAGCGGCGGTGCGATCCGTACGGGTGGTCACCAGGCACCTCCTCGCCTTCGTCCTGTTGAGGTTAAGCACGAAAAGGTTTTCCGCCAAGTCACTGCGCCGAACGGCCGAATGCGTTGTGCGGTAAGAAAATTCACCATCCACACCGAGCAACGGCAAGGCGTTCTCCCCGATTGCGCGAAACGGAGCGCACTTTCGGCCGCGTGCGGCGAAAGTCGTCTCTGTCGCCGCAGGCCGGCCAGGAGCTTCCGGCGAGGTCGCGGAAGCCGCATTCGCACCGCCCAAGGTTGCGAAAGTGGCTTTCGCAACGCGCCATCGGCGCAGGTGAGGGCACCTCGGCGGACGGCGAGAGCCGCATGCCACAGGACCGCTTCACAGCAGTTTCAGTTGTTCCGCCGCCGGAATCACCACCTCCTCCGAGCGCTGCACGGGCATCGTCACCTGCATTCGTTCCCCGTCGTCCGCACGGGAACCGAAGCCGTGACGGCGCAGCAACGGGCCGACGCGGGCACCCAGCCGCTCCCGATAGGACTTCGGCAGATAGGCGCCGCGCGCGTACAGCTCGCGGTATTTCGGCACGAGTTCCGGATGTTCCCGGCCGAGCCAGCGCGCGAACCATTCCCGTGCGCCGGGCCGCAGATGCAACGGGAGCACGGTGACCCGCGTGGCACCCGCCTCGGCCAGCTTCGAGAACAAGGCGTCGAGTGCGTCCACCGAATCGGTCAGATACGGCAGCACCGGCGCGACCAGCACCGAACACGGCAACCCGGCGTCGCGTGCCTTGCGGATCAGGTCGAGCCTCGCCCGGGGGCTCGGCGTCCCCGGCTCGAGGCGGTGCTGCAGATCTTCGTCGAGCAGCGCGAGCGAGATCGCCAGCCCGGCGGGCACGTCCTTCGACACCGACTCCAGGAGCGGCAGATCCCTGGCCAGCACGGTCCCCTTGGTGAGGATCGACAGGGGCGTGCCCGAATCGGCCAGCGCGGTGATGATGCGCGGCATCAGCCTGTACCGGCCTTCGGCGCGCTGGTAGGGGTCGGTGTTCGTGCCCATCGCGACGTGCTCGCGGGCCCAGCTCGGCCGCCGCAGCTGCGCGGCCAGCACTTCGGGCGCGTTGACCTTCACGATCACCTGCGTGTCGAAGTCCCGTCCGGCGTCGAAATCCAGATACGTGTGGGTGTTCCGGGCGAAACAGTTGTGCGTGACCATGCCGTCGGCGATGAAGTCGCCGGTGCCGGTGGTGATGTCGAACAGCGGCAGTTCGATGCCCAGCGGTTCGATGGACGTGACCTTCCGCCTGGTCCGGCCGATCGCGAGGCCGTCGAGCGAGCGTTTCCAGCCGACGGCGGGATCGGCGAGGTGGAAGAACCGCACCTCCTCCGACGGCCCGCCGAGGAGCTGAACCGTCCACTGCGGACGGAACTTGACGTTTTCCGTTCTCACGTAACGGAAGCCGAAGTTACCCAGCGCGGCACAGAAGGTCGAGACGATGTCCTGCTCGTCATGCGTGACACGCAGCGCGCCGTGCCGGTACCCACCGGCGAGATCGAACAATCCGGCGAGGAATCCACGCTGCCAATGGGAATCCGGCGAGGGCGGAACCTGCACGAAGCCGACCGACGCGCCGAAATCGGGCAGGTACCGGAGTGCGCGATCCGCGGCGTCCTTCTCGGTCGAGAAGCCGCCGGAGCGGAGCATCCCGCACAGGTATCCGGCGCGGTAGCCGAGTGTGTCGTCCGGGGTGCGGGCGAGTTTCCCGACGCCGACGAGTTCGGTGCCGCCGACCAGATGCGGCCGCTGCGCGGCGCCGAACCGGGTGCCGGTGACGTGTTTCCACCCGCGCCCGGTCAGGAACCGGTGGTCGCCACTGGCCACGATGGACGTTCCGTCGTCGAGGGTCAGGCGGTACGCCGGCTTCAGCGTCGACCAGTGCGCGAGCACCTTCGTCGGCACCAGGCGGCGGCCCGCTCCTCGTCCGCGCGTCCCGTAGATCGCGTCACCGGGCGCGAGCTCCGCCAGCGCCTTGGTCCGGCCATCGGCCATCAGGACCGGAGTCGCGCCTTCGAGGCAGTACGTGCACGCGTGAGAACAACCGCGATACGGATTCACCGTCCATCCGAACGGGACACCCGACCCGTCGGGCACCTTGTTCAGCACCGATTTGGCGTGCACCTCGTGAAAGGTGACGCCGTCGAACTCGGGCGTGCGCACCGAACGCAGCAACCCGTCCAATCCGGGCAGGACCGGCTCGCCACCGTCCGCCCGCTGTCGATCCCATCGCACCCGGCCAGTCGAACACATGTTCTAGACAAGTGTCAAACAGATGTTCGAACGTGGGTGATCTTCGGCGCAACCAGTCGCCTACTTGCCCCGTCAGAGCTTCGTGATCTCCTCGGTCACGTACCCGGCGGGCTGGATCAGCCCCGCGCACCGGCTCTCCCCGCGCGGCGTCGCCGACCGGCGGCGTACCGTCACCGAGTAGAAGTCCTGGCCGCCGCGCACGGTGACGACCCGCGCGTCGGATTCGAGCAGCGGCTCCTCCTGGACGGCGAGTACGTCGTCGAGTCCGGGCAGGTCCAGCTGCCGCCGAAGCGCGATCTCCGCGAACTGCGCCCACGCCGTCCGGGCGGACGTCCGGCCGCGGAGCTGCTCCGGCTCGACCTGGCCACGCAAGGCGGCTTTGGCGACCAGCGCCGCTTCGGCCGGGTTGAGCTGGCCGTGCAGGAAGCCGTCGGGGACCACCAGGAGATTGCCCGCCCAGCGGTCGCCGCCGACGTGGCTGACCTCCCAGGTCCGGCCGGGGTGGTTCGTGTCGAGCGTCGAAGCCAGCGGCCTGCCGAGCACCGCGCAGCACATGTCCTTGGTGCCGTGCGTGCAGACCAGGAACAGCGGCCCGTCCACTCGGGTACCGAGCCCGCCGACGCCGTCCGCGACCGCTTCGAGGTCCAGCTCGGCCAGTTCGCTCAGGTCGCGGATCTCCAGGCGCTCCAGCCAGCGGTTGCCCGGCTCGCCTCCGCCGACGTAGACGGAGCGGGGGCGATCCGGGTCACGACGATGTTTGCCGGGGCGCCGGATCAGCAGCGGGCGGAGCCCGTGGGAACGTCTCAAATTCTCGAGCAGCTCACGACGCTCGGCGGGAAAGGCCTCGTCGAGGACGTTTTCCAGCGCGTCCGAGGGCCAGGGACCCGGCTGCTCGACGAGGAGCCAGCAGCGCATGTCCGCGGCGGTGCCGGCGGGGCTCGCGCCCAGCATGCGCGCGACGGTGGCGCAGCCCGGCAACGCGGCGGGCGGCGCTGAAGTGTCCGAGAGCTGAGCGGTCATCGGCCGACCGCTCCGGACTTCACCTTAGGCATGCCTTAGCTTACCCCGCCCGGCCCTCCTCCACACTTCTCGTCCCCTGTGACTTTCAGCCGATCGAGAGCAGCCCCTGCGTGGTGAGCTCGCCGAGGAAGGCCCGCACCGTCCCCCGATCGAGTTCGGACAGCTCGGCGAGTCGTTTGACCGCCTGCGGCGTGCCGTCGAGCAGCGCCTTCAGCAGCGGGGCCGCGGCGCCCGCGAAGACGAAACGTTTACCGTCCGCGAGCAGGGTCACCCGGCCGCCGCTCTCTTCGAGCACCGCCCTCGGCACGAGGAACCGGACCTCGGTCTCGTCACCGTCCGGCAGCAGGCCGGGGGTCGCCGCCCAGGGCAGCCCGACTCGCGGATGCGCGGAGGCCGCCGAATCGCGTTCGGCGAGGAACCTGCCGACGACGTCGCCGGTCAGCGCGGCTTCCAGCTCGGCCCGCAGCGCGGCGGCACGGGCCGCCCGCTCCTCGTCCGTCCCGAACCTCGGGAGGTCCTGACGGAACACGGTGCTCGCCCGGAGCTTGTCGGCGAGCCAGGACACCAGGTCGATCCCGGTTGCCGGGCTGAACCCGAGCGTAAGGTGCAGCGACATCTCCCCCACCGCGGTGACGTCGTGCCAGTGCCCGCGCGGAACGTAGAGGACGTCGCCGTCTTCGAGGATGAAGTCGTCGATCGGCTCGCCGGGCCGCTCGGGCTGCTCGACGTCGCGATGCAGCGGAGCGGGCCTGGTCGGGCCGTGCATCCGCCAGCGCTTGCGGCCGGCGACCTGGATGATGAACGCGTCGTGGTCGTCCCAGTGCACGTCGAAGCCGTGCGTCACGCCCCAGCCCGCGTACAGGTTGACCTGGACGCTCTCGCGGAGGTCGTGTTCGAGGCTTCTGGCGAGATCGCCGATCGGGTCGCTGAGTTCCTGGATGGCGTCGAGCACCATCGTCGCGCCGCCGCGGAGGTGCTCGGTGAACGGAGCGGCCAGCAGGCGGGGGACGGTGCCACTGCGGCGGGTGGGGACGAGATCGGTGTAGCTCTCCATGGGCACCGGGGTGCCGTCGAGCGCGAGGCGCAGCCGCGGGAACTCCAGGCGGTGCTGCCGGAGGATCGCGTTCAGCGCCGGCCATGGCAACAGGTCGGCGAACCGGCCCGCGCGGCCTTCGAAACGGCGGTAGGTCTCGCCCTGGACGTCTTGGAAGAACTGGCTGACCCCGAGCGGAGCCACGAGGTCAGCCAGCGTCGGCGTTTCGGGCACTCAGCCGTCGTTGCCGTCGTTGTCGGCGGCCGCGCCGTTGGCCTTCCCGCGGTCGACCGCGGCCGGGATCATCTCGACCTCCAGCAGCAAACCGCTGTCGGGAGCCTGCGTACCTGACTGTTCCTGTGCCATCCTGCCACCTTTTTCTCAGACGAGCGGACGGACCGAAAATCGGCCTGGAGCGCCGCCCAGCCTACGACACGCTTCGAGAAAATTCACTGTCCAGCAGGCAAAAACGGCCTTGTGAGCGATCTTCGACACCGCGGCGCCGGTTCACCCGGACAGCGGTTCTAAGCTGCCATTCATGGCTGATCCGGCATCCGTCCCCCGCCCGCGCTGGGACGTGCTCGCGGCCGTCGGCGCCGGTGGCGCGCTGGGCAGCCTCGCCCGCTACGGGCTCTCGGTCGCGATCCCTCATCCCCGGGGTCAGTTCGCGTTTTCCACCTTCGCCACCAACGTTTCCGGCTGCCTGCTGATCGGGATCCTGATGGCGTCGCTGACCGCGTCGGAAGATCCGCACCGGTTGCTGCGCCCCTTCCTCGGAGTCGGGACCCTGGGCGGTTACACGACGTTCTCGACCTACGCGACGGACACACTCGATCTTGTGACGGCCGGGCGCCCGTTCACCGGGTTGGCGTACGCGTTCGGAACGATGGCCGCGGCGCTGGTAGCCGTCTACGCCGGGCACGAGATCACCCGCGCGGTGAAGAAATGACCTTCCTCTTCGTCGCACTCGGTGGCGGTTTCGGTGCGATCGCCCGTTTTCTGACCGATCTTCGGCTGCGCGCGCGGTGGGGCGCGGCCTTCCCGTGGGGCACGCTGGCGGTCAACATCACAGGCTCGGTGATCCTCGGCGTGCTGACCGGCTGGGCGCTGCACGGCGGCCAGCCGGACGGCGTCCGCTCGCTGGTGGCCGTCGGCTTCTGCGGTGGACTCACCACTTTTTCGACCTTCGGCTACGAAACGCTGCGCCTCTTCACCGAGAAGACGCGCCCTCGGGCCGCGCTGAACGTCGGCGTGACCATGGCCGCCGGGATCGGCGCCGCGGCGGCCGGACTCCTGCTCGCCGCCGCCGTCTGGCACTGACTCAGGCTTCGGGCGCCATCCGCCACGCCGCGGCCGCGACCGCCTCGCGCTGTTCGGCCGGGAGGTCCGCCGCCATCTCCTCCAGTTTTTCGACGACGCCTTCGTGCGCGGCGTTCGCGAGCCGGAGCCCCTCTTCCGTCAGCGTGATCTTCAGCGCGCGGCGATCGCCGGAATCCGCGACCCGCTCGACGAGCGCGCGCCGCTGCACGCGATCCACCAGGCCGGTGACGCTGGACTTCTCCAGGTTCAGCATCTTGCCGAGGTCGGTCATCCCGACGCCCGTCTCCCCCTGCGCCAGCACGCAGAGCAGCTGGGCCTGCTGCGGCGTCAGGTCGTGGGACCGGCCGACGTCGATGAAAGCCCGCTGCACGAGGTGGGAGAGCCGCACCAGCGCCGTCGCGAATCCGAGGTCTTCGGCCGTGGTCATGAGCTAAGTCTACTTGACGATCGTTCGGAGTACGAACTACTGTAGTTCGCAGTACCAACATTCCGTACTGCGAACTAGGGGAAACTCATGACCACGACCGTGGCCGTCATCGGCGGGGGATACGGCGGCACGACCGTCGCCAAGGAGCTGGACTCGTTCACCGACGTCGTGCTCGTCGAGCCGCGCGAGGACTTCGTCCACCACGTCGCCGCGTTGCGGGGGCTCGTCGATCCCGAATGGACGGATCGGCTCTTCTACCCGTACGCCCGGCTCCTCAAGCGGGGTCGGGTGCTCCGCGACCGCGCGGTGAGCGTGGACCAGGACGGCGTCACGCTGGCGTCGGGTGAACGGCTCACACCGGACTACGTCGTGCTGGCGACCGGTTCGGCGTACCCGTTCCCGGCGAAGATCGATTTCCACGACAGCGCTTCGGCGAAGGCGAAGATCCGTGCCACCCGGGAGGAACTCGCGGGCGCGGAGAAGGTGCTGCTGCTCGGCGCGGGCCCGGTGGGCCTCGAACTGGCGGGCGAGATCAAGGCGGTGTGGCCCGAGAAGGTCGTGACGATCGTCGACCCGGCGAAGGAGATCCTGCCCGGCTTCCCGGAGGAATTCCGCGCGGAGATCCGCCGTCAGCTCGACGGGCTGGGCGTCGAGCTTCTGCTCGGCACCTCGCTGACCGAGCCGCCGGTCTCGGAACCGGGGCAGGCCAAGACGTTCACCTCGGAACTCACCGGCGGCGGCGAGGTGACCGCCGACCTGTGGTTCCAGTGCTACGGAGGTGCGCCGCACACCGCGTACCTCGACGGCGAACTGGCCGCCGCGCGGCGGGCGGACGGGCAGGTGGAGGTGACTCCCGAACTGCGGCTACCGGGCCGTCCCGGGGTGTTCGCGCTCGGCGACATCACCGCGTTGCCGGAGGGGAAGCTGGCGAAGGTGGCCGGTGACCACGCCGAGGTCGTCGTGGCCAACATCCGGGCGCTGATCGAAGGCGGCGAGCTGCGCGCGCACACGCCGGGCGGGCCGATGATCTCGTTGCCGCTCGGGCCTTCCGGGGGCGCGACCTACGCCGAGGAGGTCGGGATCCTGGACGCGGCGACCACGTCGGAGATCAAGGGGTCGCACATGATGGCTTCGCGGTTCGACGAGCTGTTCGGGCAGGCGTAGCGCTCGTGAGTGGTAAGGACGGTTAGAACCGTCCTTACCACTCACGAGGCTTAACGCGGAGCGAGACCCCGCACGTGCGCGAACGGGTCCTCCCCCGTCGGCAGCAGCGCGATGATCGGCGTCGTCAGCCCGTTGTCCACATAGGACTGCACCTGCTCGCGGCAGGAGTCGAGGCTGCCGTGGACGATCAGGTCGTCGACGACCTCGTCCGGGATGACCTGGTTCGCCTTCTGCCGCTCGCCCGCGGCCCACGCCTCGTGCATCGGCGCGAGCGCGTCGCCGCGGCCGAGCCATTCGTGGAACGCCGCGTAGACCGGCACGGTCAGGTAGCTGGAGATGAGCATCCGGCCGAGCCCGCGCGCGGCGGCCTTGTCCTCGGTGGGGCAGACGAAGATCCGCGCGGCCAGTTCGACGTCCGGCCCGATCTCCGCACGGACCTTGGGCACGTCGGAGGCGGCGAGCCAGTTGGTGATGGCGCCGTCCGCCTCCTTCGCGGCCAGCCGCAGCATCCCCGGCCGCAGCGCGGCGAGCATGATCGACGGCGGCGGGTCGGTGGGCCGCTCCAGCCGGAACTTGCTGACGGAGAACGACTCGTACTCCTCGGTGACCTTCTCCCCCGCCAGCGCCGACCGCAGGAACCGCAGGGTGTCCCGCGAACGCGCGAACGGCGCTTCGAACTCGGCGGCGTTCCAGTTCTTCACGATCACCGGCGACGACGCGCCGATGCCGAGCACGAACCGGCCGGGCGCCAGTTCCGCGACGGTCGCCGCGCTCATCGCCAGCAGCCCGGGTCCGCGCGTGTACACCGGCACGATCGCGGTGCCCAGCCGCAGCTGCGGCGCCCACTGCGAGGCCAGCACCAGCGGAGTGAAGGCGTCGTGGCCCGCGGTCTCGGCCGACCACGCGTCGGTGTAGCCGAGATCCGGCAGCTCCCGCACCATCTCCTCGTGCGCCGCGAGCGGCACCCCGGTCAGCGGAATGGTGATGCCCCACCGTTTCATGCGTTCTCCTCGCTCTTGACCGCGGCACCGGACAGCTCACGCACGATCCAGTCCACCTGCGTGCGCATCAGGTTCTCCGCGACCTCTTCGGCTTGCGGCGTCATATGCGTCGCGCCGGCCAGCGGCAGGAACACGTGCGCGCGTCCCTTGGCCAGCAAGGCCGACGACAGGCGCAACGAGTGGGCGACGAAAACGTTGTCGTCGGCCAGCCCGTGCACGATCAGCAGTGCCCGCGAGAGGTCGCCGGCGCCGGCGATCAGCGAGTTGTGCTCGTACGAAGCCGTTTCCTCCTGCGGAAGCCCGAGGTAACGCTCGGTGTAGTGCGTGTCGTACAACGACCAGTCGGTCACCGGGGCGCCCGCGACCCCGGCGTGGAAGACGTCCGGGCGGCGCAGCACGGCCAGCGCGGACAGGTAGCCGCCGTAGGACCAGCCGCGGATCGCGACCCGTTCCAGATCGAGTTCCGGATGGAGCGCGGCCGCCGCGTGCAGGGCGTCGACCTGGTCGGCGAGGGTGACGTCGGCGAGCTTGCCCGCGATCTCCTTCTCCCAGGCCGCACCCCGGCCGGGTGTCCCGCGCCCGTCGGCGACCAGCACCGCGAAGCCCTGGTCCGCGAGCCACTGCGGGGTCAGGAAGGCGTTGCGGGTCTGCAGGACACGCTGGGCGTGCGGGCCGCCGTACGGGTCGAGCAGCACCGGGAGCCTGCCCTCGCTCTCCTCGTATCCGGTCGGCAGCACCAGCGCGGCGCGCAGGCCCCGCTCCCCCAGCGTCAGCCAGGTCAGGTTCGGCACGACGTCGGGGTCGACGGTGAAGGAACCGATGCGTGCCACCGTCTTATCGCCGGACACGACGGTCACCACCGGGCCGCTGCGCTCCAGGGTCCACGACGAGAGCACGGTCAGCGAGGCGTTCCCGGAGCCGACGTGCACACCGTCCTCAGTGGACAGACGGCGGAGCTCGCCACCCTCCGTGCGGAAGACGTGGATCTGCGTCGGATCCGCCTCCGACGCGCTGAACAGCACCTCGTCGCCGACGTGCAGGATCGACCGCACCTGCAGCCCCGGCGGGGTGAGGGCGACCCCGTCGACGACCAGCCGGTGGTCGCCGTCGGCGGCGCTCTCGCGGACCAGGCGGCCGTCGGTGGTCCACGCCGGGACGCCCGCGGCGAGCTCGACCCAGTGCTCGTCGGTCTCGGTGTGCAGCACCTCGACGGCGCCGGTCGCCGGGTCGACCGCCTGGATCTCCAGCTTCCGCTGGTCACGCGACTGCACGGACAGCAGCGGCTTGCCCGCGGCGGACCAGTGCACCGCGGCAAGGTACTCCCAATCGGTCTTCTCGACATCGACTCGGGAGCCGTCGAGGCCGAGGACCGCCAGCGTCACGTCCGCGTTGGTGGTGCCCGCCGCCGGATACGCGACGACGTTCGCCGCCGACTGCGGGTTCGCCGGATCGGCGATCGTCCAGCGTGGTACGGCGGCCCGGTCCGAGCGCTCGGCCAGGAGGCTCTTCCCGTCCGGCGACCACCAGTAGCCGCGGGTGCGGCCCATCTCCTCGGCCGCGATGAACTCCGCGAGCCCCCAGGCTATGTCTTCACCGGCGTCACCCGCCTCTTCTACGAGCAGCCGGTCCTCGCCGGTCGCCCGGTCGATCACCCGCAGGCGCCGGTCGCGGACGTAGGCGACGTGCGTGCCGTCCGGGCTGGGCCGCGGGTCGACGACCGAGCCGTCGACCAGCACCGACACCGCTCCGGTGGCCAGGTCGAGAGTGTGGAGCTTGCCCGAGAGCGAGAACGCGGCGACGGTGAAGGCGTCGTCGACCGCGTAGCCGACCACGCCGCCACCGGTCTCCCGGCTGCGCTCGCGGCGGGCACGCTCTTCCGGCGGAAGGTCCTCTTCACCGGGCAGCAGCTCGGCGGCGTCGACCAGCTTCGTCTCCTCGCCCGACGCGACGTCGAACGACCACAGGCTGTGCCGGGGGTCGGTGCCGGACTCGGACCGCAGGAACAGGATGCGGGAACCGTCCGGGGCGACCTTGAACTCTTTCGGCGCGCCGAGGGTGAAGCGCTGGGTGCGGGCCTGACGGCGGAGGAACGGGAGATCTTCGAGGCTGGTGTCGGTCACCTCCGCACTCTCTCAGACGCTCAAGCCGGTACGCCAACGCCTTCCAGCTTCTCGATCTCCGTCTCGGGATCGAAACCGGCAGGCGGGAACTTCGGGTCCATCCCCTCGATCGTCTCGATCAGAAGCCGCGCGACCAGCCAGTTGCGGTACCACTTGCGATCGGCCGGGACGGCGTACCAGGGCGCGGCCGCCGTGGAGGTCTTGGCGAAGATGTCGGCGTACGCCTTCTGGTAGTCGTTCCACTGGGCGCGCGCGTCGAGGTCGGCGGGGTTGTACTTCCACCACTTCGCCGGATTCTCCAGCCTCGCCCTGAGGCGCTTCAGCTGCTCTTCCGGCGAGATGTCGAGGAAGACCTTCACGATCGTCGTGCCGGCGTCGGTCAGCTCCTTTTCGAACGCGTTGATCTCGGCGTAGCGCTTGCGCCATTCCGCCGCGGGCACCAGCTTCTGCACGCGCGGGACCAGGATGTCCTCGTAGTGGGAGCGGTCGAAGACGCCGACCTGCCCCGGCACCGGTAGCTGCTTGCGGATCCGCCACAGGAAGTGATGACGCCGCTCGGTCGCGGTCGGCTTCTTGAACCCCGCGTACCGCACGCCCATCGGGTTGACCAGGCCGAGGACGTGGCCGACGGTGCCGCCCTTGCCGGAGGTGTCCATTCCCTGCAGGACCAGCAGGACACTGCGGTTCCCGCCGCCGACGCCCTCCGCGTACAGCGCCTCCTGCAACTCGGCGAGCCTGCCGCCGGCGTCGGCGAGGTCTTTGAGCCCCTTGGGCTTCTTCGTCGGCCCGATCGGGAACGAGCCGGGATGGTGCCGCTCGGTGCCCTTGCCGATCCTCAGCGTGTCGCGGACGGAGACGGGGTCCTTTTTCGCCATCCGGCGACGATAACCGCGCTCCGGGCGCCGCGCCTCCGGTGATCAAGTACGCCGATGCACGATTTCGCCACCCGAAGGAGTCGATACGCAATGAACAACGGGTCAAAGCAACGTTTCCCGGATGAAAGCAGCCGGATGGACATCTAACCTGAACGCATGACGACCGCCGACTTCATCGCGCTCGACGAGCAGTGGAGCACGCACAACTACCACCCGCTCCCGGTGGTGATCGCCACCGCCGAAGGAGCCTCGGTCACCGACGTCGAGGGCAAGACCTACCTCGACTTCCTCTCCGGCTACTCCGCGCTGAACTTCGGGCACCGCCACCCCGGGCTCATCGCCGCCGCGATCGAGCAGTTCGGCCGGGTGACGCTGACCTCGCGCGCCTTCCACCACGACCAGCTCGGGCTGTTCTGCCGGGAGCTCGCCGAGCTGACCGGCACCGAGATGACCCTGCCGATGAACTCCGGCGCGGAAGCCGTCGAGTCGGCGGTGAAGATCGCCAGGAAGTGGGCGTACCGGGTCAAGGGCGTCCCCGACGGGCAGGCGGAGATCGTCGTCGCCGGGTCCAACTTCCACGGCCGCACGACGACCATCGTGTCCTTCTCCACCGACGAGACCGCGCGCGCCGACTTCGGCCCGTTCACCCCGGGCTTCGTCACCGTCAAGTACGGCGACGCCGAAGCGCTGCGCGACGCCATCACCGAGCGCACCGCCGCGATCCTGCTGGAGCCGGTGCAGGGCGAGGCCGGCGTGATCGTCCCGCCCGCCGGCTACTTCGCCGAAGCCCGCCGGCTGTGCGACGAGCACAACGTCCTGCTGATCGCCGACGAGATCCAGTCCGGTCTCGCCCGCACCGGCACCGTCCTCGCACTCGACCACGAAGGCGTCCGCGCCGACGTCTACACGCTCGGCAAGGCGCTCGGCGGCGGGATCATGCCGGTGTCGGCCGTGGTCGGCGGCAAGGACGTGCTCGGTGTGCTGCGGCCGGGTGAACACGGCTCCACCTTCGGCGGGAACCCGGTCGCCTGCGCGATCGGGCGGGCCGTGGTCGGGCTGCTGAAGACCGGAGAGTTCCAGGAGCGCTCGCGGGAACTGGGCGCTCACCTGCACTCGCGGCTCGGCGAACTGGTCGGCAACGGGCTCGCCGAGGTCCGCGGGCGGGGGCTCTGGGCGGGGATCGACATCGCGCCCGGCGGGCCGACCGGCCGCGAGGCGTCCACCGCGCTGGCCGAACGCGGCGTCCTGTGCAAGGAGACCCACGACCACACGCTGCGGATCGCGCCGCCGCTGGTGATCAGCCGCGAGGAGCTCGACCGCGGTATCGACGCCATCACGGAGGTCGTCAAGACCCGGTGAACCTTTCGGACGGGCTGTACGTTGCCTGTCCATGGGAGACGAGCGGGAGTGGGTGGAGCGGCCGCTGGTCGGCACCGAATCGGTGTCGCCGGAGGACTGGTTCGCGAGGGGTAAGGCACTGCGGGACGAGGCACCCTCGTCCGCGCACGACCACGCGGCGGCGGGCGAGGGACGGCCCAGCGTGGCGGAGTTCTTCGCGCGCACCAACGAAGGCCGCCTGCCCGAACTGGTGGAACTGCGGCGCGAGCGCATGCTCGCGTCGCCGTTCACCTTCTACCGCGGTGCCGCCGGGCTGATGGCCGCCGATCTGGCGGGTTCGCCGTCGTCCGGGCTGACCGCGCAGCTCTGCGGCGACGCGCACGCCGCCAACTTCGGGCTGTACGGCACACCCGAAGGCCAGATCGTCATGGACATCAACGACTTCGACGAATCCGTGCCGGGCCCGTGGGAGTGGGACCTCAAACGGCTCGCGGCGAGTCTCGTCCTCGCCGGGCGCGAGGGCGGCATCGGGGAAGCGGGCTGCCGGGAAGCCGCCGAGGACGCGGTGAAGTCGTACCGGCGCACCATCCGGGGGCTGGCGGAGCTGCCGTTCCTCCGGTCGTGGAACGCGCTGCCGGACGCGTCGGTGCTGAGCAAGGTCAAGGCGCACGACCTGATCGACGACTTCGAGGAAGCGGCGGAGAAGGCGCGGAAGAACACCAGCGCCAAGGTCACCGCGAAGTGGACCAGGCGGATCGACGACCACGAGACCGGCCTCGAACGGCACCGGTTCGTCGAGGACCCACCGGTGCTCACGCACGTCGACGACGCGACCGCCGAAGCCGTCGTGACCGGCCTGGTGTCCTATGTGGACACGCTGCGCGAGTCGCGGCGGACACTGATCTCGCGGTACCGGGTGTCCGATGTGGCCTTCCGGGTGGTCGGCACCGGCAGTGTCGGGCTGCGCAGCTACGTGGCGCTGCTGCACGGGAACTCCGGTGAAGACCTTGTCCTGCAAGTGAAACAGGCCATCCCGTCGGCGCTCGCGCCGTTCCTCGGCCTGCCCGCCCCGGAGCACGAGGGGCGGCGGATCGTCGAGGGCGCACGGCTCGTGCAGGCCGAGACGGACATCCTGCTCGGCTGGACGACCATCGACGGCGTGCCGTACATCGTGCGGCAGTTCCGGAACCTCAAGGGCGACATCGATCCGGCGGAGCTGAAGAAGGACCACCTCGACGACTACGGCCGGCTGGCCGGCGCGTTGTTGGCGCGGGCACACGCGCGGTCACTGCATCCGCGGATGCTGGCGGGCTACTTCGAAGACGACGAAGACCTCGACGAGGCCATCGGGGCCTACGCGGTGCGCTACGCGGATCAGACCGAAGCGGACTTCGCCGCCTTCGCCGCCCTCTGACCCCCGCCGCAATTAGTCACCTACTTGCGCCCGGTGCGGTACGGCGCAAGTCCGTGAAGGCCTCCTTGAGGGACTCTGGGTCCCTCAAGGAGGCCTTCACGGACAGCGGTTCACACCAGGGCCAGGACGTCGTCCGCGCAGCCCCACGCCACCGTGATCCCCGCGCCCCCGTGCCCGTAGCAGTGCACGACCCGGCCGTCCCGGTCCAGCCGCACTTCGGGCCGGAACGGCCGCAGGCCGACCTTCGCGCCCAGCACGGGCGCGTCGGCCAGCGCGGGCACGAGTTCCCGGCACCGGCGCACGATGTCGGCGGTCACGCCGGGGTCCGGTTCGACCGAATCGCGGCCGGGCTCCTGCGTGCCACCGCAGACGACGTGGCGGCCGTGCGGGATCACGTGCCGCAGCACCGGCGTCGAGCCGTCGACGATCCATTCGGTCAGCCCCGGATCGGCGAGGTGGACGACCTGGCCGCCGACCGGCACCACCGTGCCGTCGCCCGCCAGCCGTCCCCCGCCGAGCCCGGCGGCGTTCACCACGAGATCCGCGTCGAGGTCGGCCAACCGCGACACGGTGCGGTACTCGGTCCGCACGCCCAGCGCGGCGACCTCACCGGCGAGCCAGTCGAGGTACACCGGGGTGTCGACGAGCGCGGTGGTGAAGGTGAGCCGTCCGGGTTCGTGATCGAGGCCGGGCATGGACAGCGCCCACGACGGCAGCGCCGCCTCACGCGGGACGACGTACGTCCCCCGGAGCATGCGGACGCCGGGGGCACCGAGGGTGCGGTACTCCTCGACGCTCGTCGTGGTCCAGCGGTCGACCCGGTCGGAGTTCGCCGCCAGCGGCGGGAACAGCACGCCACCCGCGACCGCCGACGTCGTCTCCCCCGGACCGGCGTCGGTGACCACCGTGACGTCGTGCCCGGCCCCCGCCAGCCGGTGCGCGCAGCTCAGCCCGATCACCCCGCCGCCGACCACACTGATCCGCATCGAAAGCCCCCTTCGTCTTCGCGAGCCGTCCTTGCATGGTGACTGATCGCCCGTCACGTAATCTCGCCGGATGAGCGGAAGAGCGCCGTACGGGCTGGTCGCGGTGACGTGTGCCGTGATCATGGTCGTGCTCGGGGTGCTGGTCTCCGGCGGAGGTGTCGCCGGTCCGGACGAACTCGCCGTGCGCTGGGTGGAGCGCGCCTTCGGCCCCGACACCGACCTGCTGCGGCTACTGGTGCTGCCGACCGAGGCCTACGTCCTGATCCCGGTCGCGATTCTCACCGCCGTCCTCTGCCTGATCGGACGCCGCAGGCTCGAAGCGGCGCTGATGATCGTCGGCCCGCTCATCGCGATCCTCGCGAACACCTGGGTGCTCAAACCGCTCTTCGGCCGCTGGAAGTACACCTACCTCGCCTACCCGAGCGGGCACACCGTCGCGCTGGTCGCCGTGCTGACGGTACTCGTCCTGCTCGCCCGCCCCGGCGTCGCGACGGCGGTCATCTCGACGGTGGGCGCCGTGGTGCTCTGCGGGGTCACGATCGGCATGCTCGGCCTCGGCTACCACTACCTGACCGACGTCGTGGGCGGCGCGCTGTTCGCCGTCGCGACCGTGTGCGCGACGTGGGTGCTGCTCAGCTGGGCTGCACGGCGTCGCGCGCCAGAGCCGTCAGACGGCTGACCGCGCGCAGGTACTTCTTGCGGTAGCCGCCGTTCACCATCTCCTCGGTGAACAGCTCCGGCACCGGCTCACCGGAGACCACCAGCGGGATCGCGCGGTCGTAGAGCCGGTCGGCGAAGGCGACCATCCGCAGTCCGACGTTCTGGTCGGGCACCGGGTGGATGCCGCGCAGGTGCACCCGGGTCACGCCGTCGAGAAGCCTGCCGTAGCGCGAAGGGTGCAGGCCACCCAGGTGTTCGCACAACGCGTCGAAATCGTCCACAGTGGACTCGGGATGCGCCGCGGCGGAGGCTTCCAGTTCCTCGGGGCTCGCGGGCGGTGGCGCGTCCGGCAGGCCCCGGTGGCGATAGTCCGGGCCGTCGACGCGGCAGACGCCGAACCGGGCGGACAGCGACTGGATCTCGCGCAGGAAGTCCGCGGCGGCGAACCGGCCCTCACCGAGTTTGTCCGGCAGCGTGTTGGACGTCGCCGCCACGAACACCCCCGCCGAGATCAGCTCCTGCAGCAGCCGCGTGACGAGCATGGTGTCACCGGGGTCGTCGAGCTCGAACTCGTCGATCGCGAGGAACCGGTGTTCGGACAGCCGCCGCACCGCCTCGGCGAAACCCAGCGCGCCGACGAGGTGGGTCAGCTCCACGAACGTCCCGTACGCCTTGGGCGACGGAGTCTCGTGCCAGGTCGAGGCGAGCAGGTGGGTCTTGCCGACGCCGAATCCGCCGTCGAGATAAAGCCCCATCGGCCCGGACGGCGCCTCGTCCCCACCGCCGAAGAGCGCGCGCAGCTTCGACTTCGGCTTCCGCCGCGAGGCTTCCGCCACGCGCTTCGCGAACGCGCCGCACGTGACGACGGCTTCGGCTTGGCTCGGCTCGTCCGGGTTGGGCACGTACGTGGAGAACCGGACCGCGTCGAACCTCGGCGGCGGGACGAGCGCGGTGATCAGCTCGTCGGCGGACAGCTCCGGACGGCGATCGATCAGGCGGGCGGGCATTCGCCGAGCGTAACGGCACCGGCGTGGCGGGTTCACCCTCCCTGACCGGGCGTATCCCCCGCTCAGCGGTGCCCTCGGGCGCGTGTTGGGATGTCGGTGTGCAGCTTCTGTGGCCAACGACACCGGCGGAACCCGTCTCCGACACCGACCTCGAGCGGCTCTACGGGTATCCCGAAGACCTGAACCGTCCCTGGGTCCAGGTCAACTTCGTCAGCTCCGCGGACGGCGCGGCGGCGGTCGACGAGTTGTCCGAGGGCCTTTCGCACCCCGCCGACAAGCGGATCTTCGTGCTGGGCCGGCTGCTCTCCGACGTGATCCTGGTCGGTGCCGGCACGGCGCGCGCCGAGGGCTACCGCGGCGCACGGGTCACTCCCGAACGCGCGGCCCGCCGGGTCGCGCTCGGCCGGTCCGAGGTCCCGCCGATCGCGGTGGTGACCCGTTCCGGTGAACTCGACCCCGAGGGCCCGTTGTTCACCGACACCAAGGTCCCGCCGATCGTCATCACCACCGAGCAGGCGCCGCGCGCCGAGCTGGAGCGCGCGGGCGCCGACGTCCTCGTCGCGGGGACGACCGACGTCGACCTCCACCGGGCGCTCGCATTGCTGGACGAGCGCGGCCTGCGCCGTGTCGACTGCGAGGGCGGGCCGGCGCTGTTCGCCGACCTGATCGCCGCCGGCCTCGTCGACCAGCTGTGCCTCACCGTCGCCCCGCTGCTGGCGGGAGCGGGCGAGAGCCGGATCGTCCGCGGCCGTCCTGCCCCGGAACCGCGCCGGATGGATCTCGCGTCCGTGCTCGTCGAAGACGGCTTCACCATGCTGCGCTATCGCCGACGGGAGGGCGGGTGAGCGAGGCCGCGCCGGTTCCCGACGAGGAACTGGTGGCCAGGGCCGCCGCCGGGGACCACGGTGCGTTCGACACCTTGGTCCGGCGGCACACGGCCAGGATGTACCGGGTGGCGCTGCGGATCACCGGCAGCTCGTCCGAGGCCGAGGACGTCGTCCAGGAGGCCTGGCTCTCCGCGTGGCGGGCGCTGCCCGCTTTCCGGTTCGAGTCCGCGGTGTCGACCTGGCTCTACCGGGTGACGACGAACGGCGCGCTCGGCGTGGTCCGGCGCCGGAAACCGACCGTGCCGCTCGACGAAGGCGACGCGGGCGTCGTGCCTGGTCCGGAGGGGCACGTGGTGAGCGCCGAGCAGGTCGGCACGGTGCTGCGCGCGATCGCCGAACTGGACGTCGGCCAGCGGATCCCGCTGATTCTGCGAGAATTCGAAGGGTTGACCTACGACGAGGTGGCCGAGGTGCTCGAAGTCAGCGTGCCCGCTCTGCGTGCCCGGCTGCACCGCGCGAGGGTGGCGCTGCTGGCGAAACTCGGCGACAACTTCCGACCCGGGGAACGGTGATGAGCGAGGATCCGCGCGACGACCCCCGGTGGCAGCAGGTGCGCGCCGCCGCGAGCCGTCCGGTGCCGACGCCGCCGGGACTCGTCGAACGGGTGCTCCGCTCGGTCGGCGGTGTCCGCGGCAGGCACACCACCGCCCCGCTCGACCTGCCCTCGTCGGGCGGCAAGACCCAGGTTTCGGAGCGGGCGCTGGTGCTGATGACCAGGAGCCTCGCCGCCGAGATCGGCCGCGAACTCGGCGGGGTGCACGTCGCGGCCGTCGCGCTCGAAGAGGACGTGCTCCAGGTGCTGGTGACGATCCGGTTCGGCGTCGAAGCGGCCGTCGCGGACCTGCTGCGCCACCGGGTCAGCGCGGCACTGACCGGTCAGCTCGGCTCCGCCCCGCCCGCGGTCAACGTCCACGTCGTCGACGTGCATCCGGACTGATCGGCGGCAAGGCGTCGATGTCCCGGAACTGATTACCCCATCCGGGGGACATCGCGTGACGGCTCGGCATGCGCGCGGGTCCTGGTCGGTGAGAGCGTAGGGAGCGCCGCGCGCGCAGGTCGCGCGGCACCGGCCGAGAAGGAGCGAACTTCATGGCGCAGCCGAGCGCGAGCAGGCCCGACACCCCCGTGGCGGGGGCGTCCCTCAACGAGGAAGGAGCCGCCGGCAAGACCACGATCTCGTCGGTGGTGGTGCAGAAGGTGGCGGGTCTCGCCACCCGCGAGGTGACCGGGATCCACGCGCTGGGCGGCGGGGTGTCCCGTGCCTTCGGCGCGATCCGCGAGCGCATCCCCGGTTCCGGCACGGTCACCACGTCCGGGGTGTCGGTCGAGGTCGGCGAGAAGCAGGCGGCCATCGACCTCGACGTGGTCGTCGAGTACGGCGCCCGCATCGTCGACGTCGCGCGGGCGGTGCGCCGCAACGTGATCGGCCAGGTCGAGCAGATCACCGGCCTCGAGGTGATCGAGGTCAACATCGCGGTCAACGACATCCACCTGCCCGACGAGAACGGCGGCGAGACCGAGACCTCGCGGGTCGAGTGATGAACGGGACCCAGACCGGCCTGCTCGCCGGCCTCATCCTCGGGCTCGCCGCGACCCAGGGCTTCACCGCGTTCCTGGTGACGCTGGCCGTCGGCGTCATCGGCCTCGTCCTCGGCCGCGTGCTCGACGGCGAACTCGACCTCGGCGACCTGTTCGGCCGGGGCCGCGACAAATGACCGTCCCGCCCGAGCCGGAGGATCGCGGCACCCTCACCATCGCGCCGTCCGTGGTCCGCAAGATCGCGCAGCACGCCGCGGACCAGGTCGACGGGACCACGCGCGCCGAGCGGCGGATCGCCGGGCTCGGGCTCGGGACACACGGCGCGAGCGCGAAGGTCGGCGGTGAGGGCAACGACGTCGATCTCGTGCTCGACGTGGCGCTGAACTATCCGGCGCCGGTGCGGCGGATCGTCGGCGACCTGCGCGCCAAGGTCACCGAGGAGGTCGAGCGGATCACCTCGTACCAGGTCCGGGACATCTCGGTGACGGTCTCCGCGCTCCTGCCCGACATCGCGCCCCGCGTCCGCTAGAAGGAGCAACCGGTATGCGTTTGATCGTCCGCCTGGTGTCGGCCCTGATCGGGCTGGCGCTGGCCGCCGCCGGGGTCCTGCTGGCGCTGGAGGTCGGCTGGGGCTGGTGGCGGCCGGGGCGAGGCCCGCTGTTCCTCCCCTGGGACGACTGGCGCGACAGGCTCGCGGAACAGACCTGGAACGCCCCCCTCGTCCGGTATCTCGCCATCGCCGTCGTGGTCGTGGGGCTGCTGCTGATCCTGGCGGCGGCCTCGGCCGGGCGGCGCGCCATCCGGCTGACCGATCCGGCGAACGAGGTCAGCGTGACCACGTCGCCGCGTTCCCTGGCGAGGCTGGTCGGGGTGACCGTGCGCGCGCAGGACAACGTCGCGGGCGCGAAGGTCACGGCCACCGCCAAGAAGATCCGTGTCCGCGCGACGAGCAGGCTGGAAACCGAAGGCGAGCTGCGTCCGCGGCTGCTGGCGACGGTCTCCGGTCTGCTCGAAGACGTCCCGTTGCTGCGGCGGCCGAAGGTCTCGGTCGTCGTCGACTCCCCGAAGGACCGCCGATGACCCGTTCGGTCTCCGCCAAGGCACTGGGCCGGTCCACCGGCACGGAACGGACCCTGACCGTCCTCATCGGACTCGTCGCGCTGCTCGGCGGCGCGGCGGCGCTCGTGGTCGGCGCGGGCTGGCTCGGCACGCACCGCGCCGGACGGCCGCTCGTCGACCCGATCGCCCTCGACTGGCTGTCACGGCACGCGCTCGCCTCCCGGATCGGCGCGATCGTGCTCGGCGTGCTCCTGCTGTGGCTGGGACTGTGGTGGTTCTTCCGGTCGCTGCGCCCGGAAGGCCGGCCGGATCTCGAACTCGACGACGATCTCGTGGTGACCGCCTCGGCCATCTCCGAGGCCGTCCGCGCCGACGCGGAGACGGTCGACGGGGTCGGGCGCGCCCGGGTCCGCGCGGTCGGCGACAAGGAGAACCCGGCGCTGCGGATCACGCTCTGGCTCGTCGAGGGCACCGACCTGAAACGGGTCTGGGAGCAGCTCGACCGCACGGTGCTGGCCCGCGCGCGGGAGTCGCTCGGGGTGGACGTCCTGCCGACGGCCGTCCGGATCGAACTCGACACGGCAGCACCGCAGCGGGTGCGCTGACCGGCTCGGTGCGGCAAGAATGGCCGTCATGTCGCTTCCCCTGACTCCGCCGGTCAAACCGATGCTCGCCAAACCGGCGAAGGCGATCCCCGATTCCGGCGACCTGCTGTTCGAGCCGAAATGGGACGGGTACCGCTGCCTGGTGTTCCGCGACGGCGACGAGCTGACCTTGCAGTCGCGGTCGGAGAAGCCGCTCAACCGGTACTTCCCCGAGGTCGTCGAGCGCTTGAAGGCGGCACTGCCGGAGCGGATCGTGCTGGACGGCGAACTGGTGGTCGCCCGGGACGGCAAGCTGGACTTCGACGCGCTCACCGACCGGGTCCACCCGGCCGAAAGCCGCATCAAGCTGCTGGCGGAGCAGACCCCGGCGGAGTTCGTCGCGTTCGACCTGCTGGCGCTGGGCGACGAGTCCTTTCTGGACGAACCGACCTCGAAGCGGCGGGAGCGGCTGGAAAAACTGGCCTCCGACGGCCTCCATCTGACTCCGGCCACTTCGGATCCGGCGATCGCACGGCACTGGTTCGAACTGTTCGAGGGCGCGGGGCTCGACGGCGTCATCGGCAAGCCGCTCGACGAGCCGTACACACCCGGCAAACGTGTGCTGCTGAAGTACAAGCACTCGCGCACCGCCGACTGCGTGCTCGCCGGGCTGCGCTGGCACGTCGACGGCGAACCGGGCGAGCTGGTCGGCTCGTTCCTGCTCGGGCTCTACGACGAGGACGGCGTCTTGCACCATCCCGGCGTCGTCGGTTCGTTCCCGGTCACCCGGCGGCGTGAGCTGGCCGAGGAGCTGGCGCCGCTGATCACCGACGGGACCGATCACCCCTGGCTGGGTGACAACGTGCGCGAGAACCAGCGGATCCCCGGCGGGATCACCCGGTGGAAGGCCAAGGAAGCCCCCTGGGTGCCGCTGAAGCTGGAAAAGGTGGTCGAGGTCGGCTACGAGCACACGGAGGCCGGGTATCCGTCGCGGTTCCGGCACACCGCGCAGTTCAAACGCTGGCGCCCCGACCGCGAGCCGTCCTCCTGCACCTATGCCCAGCTGGAGGAGATCGCCCGCTACGACCTGGACGCGGTGTTCCGCGGCGAGGTGAAACGCACCCGCTAACCGTGTCCTGACATCCGACCTGCGAAGCTCTGTCCCGAGCTTTGTCATGCCTTGGAAGTGAGGACCAGCCCGTGAGCACCGCCCGCCGCACGCCACGGCTGTTCCTGACGACCACCGTGGTGACGGCCGTGCTCGCGGGCTGCACGGCCGGGCCGTCGGTGCGGCCGGCGGTGATCGACAACGACGGTAAGCCGAACCCCGGCGGTCCGGCGGCGGCGCAGCAGGTACCGCTGCCGCCGCTCACCGAGCCGCGGTCGCCGTCGATCAAATGGGAGGACTGCGACGAAGCGACCCGCCAACGGCTGGGGCAGCCGTCCGTGCCGGACACGCTGAAGTTCTCCTGTGCCAGGGTGCCCACCACCCTCGACGCGCCGGACCTGCCCGGTCGCGGGCTCTCACGGCTTTCGGTGGTCAAGACCGGGGGCGGGCCGATCCCGCTCGTCGTGGTCAACGACGTCGACGGTGAGCCGGGGTCGCTGTACGCCGCGCGGCTGGCCGCGACGCTGCCGCCCGAGTTCCTGCAGAAGTTCTCGCTGATCGGCGTGGACCGGCGCGGGACGGGGACGTCCATGCCGGTGCAGTGCATCCCCGCCGAGATCCGCACCGATCTGCTCGGCGCCGATCCGGCCGCCGCCGACCTCGAAGGCGTCGTCGACGCGGCACGCCGGGCGGGTCAGCAGTGCGCCATCGAACTGGACGACGCGCAGGTCGCGATGGACAGCTGGCGGGCAGCGGGCGACCTCGAAGAGCTCCGGGAGCAACTGGGGCTGGACAAGCTGCACGCGCTGGGCCACGGCGACGGCTCGAAGGTCCTCGCCGAATACGCCGTGCGGTTCCCGGCCCAGGTCGGCCGGGTCATGCTCGACGGGCTGCCCGACCCCGCCCCCGACGCGACCGCCACCCAGGAATCCGTCGCCGCGAGCGCGCAGGCGACCCTCGACGCGTTCGGCGCCGACTGCATCGCGAGGGGCTGCCCGATCGGCGACGCGCGCGCGGCCGTGACCGCCGTCGCCGACCGGCTCCGGTCGGCGTCCGCGACGACCACCGACGGCGAGGAGATCACTCCGGGGATCGCGCTGTACGCCGTCTACTCCGGGCTCGCGCAGCGCTCGCGCTGGGTGGAACTCGCCGAGGCGCTCAAGGCCGCGCAGACCGGCGACGTCACGCCGCTGGCCGCGTTCGCCGAGCCGGTGCTGAAGGACACCAAGGCGCGGCCGTCGCGGCTGGACGGCACGCTCGCGACCAAATGCAACGACAGCGCGACCCGGCTCTCGGCCGAGGAACTCACGCGCGCGACCACGACCTTGCGCGACAAGTATCCGCAGTTCGGTGTCTTCGCCGCACAGCAGCTGGCCTGGTGCAGCCCGTGGCCCGTGCGCCGGGAACCGCTTCCGCCCGCGGGAGCGCCGGGCGCCCCGCCGATGCTCGTCGCGGGCACCGCGACCGACCCGGTCACGCCGGAGCAGGGCACTGGCCGGGCGGCCGACCAGATGCCGAGCGCGGTGACGATCACCTGGCAGGGCGCCGGGCACGGCGCCCTGAGCCTCTCGCCGTGTGTCGCGGACGCGACGCGGGCCTTCCTGATCGACGGAAAGGTGCCCGTCGACGGGACCCTCTGCCCGGCCTGATCACTCACGTGAGCGAATCGGCCTCCTGCCGGTAAGACGCCACGGCACGGTGCGAAAGCCACTTTCGCAACGTTCAAGGTTGCGAAAGTGGCTTTCGCAACCCCACGCCGCCGTCCCCGGCCCGAAAACCGCTACTGCCGGTAAGACTCCACTTCGGAGATCGGCCGCGCCGAAGCCTGGTCCGGATCCTCGTCGAACTCCACCCGTGCCCGCCGCTGCCGCAGCAGGTCCCAGCACTGGTCCAGCTGCTGCTCCACACTCGCGAGCCGGGACCGGTCGTCCGAGCTCAGCCCCGTGCCGATCGCCCGTGAACGGAGCTCGTGCTCCTCGCTGACCAGCTCGTCGATCCGGTTGAGGATGTCCCCGTCGGCCATCTGCGCCTCCTGCGAAACGTGGGTTGCTCCATCCGAGACGCTACGCGCCCTCGCGGGAATGCGCGTCCCGCCCGATTCGTTACGGCGGGCATGAGCACTGTGGAGCTGACCGCCGCCAACTTCGATCAGGTCGTGTCGGAGAACGACTTCGTGATCATCGACTTCTGGGCGGGCTGGTGCATGCCGTGCCGCCAGTTCGCACCGACCTACGAGAAGGTGTCGGGCAACCACGACGACATCGTCTTCGCGAGCGTCGACACCGAGGCCGAGCAGCAGCTGGCCGCGGCCTTCGACGTGCGTTCGATCCCCACGCTCGCGGTGATCCGCGACAAGACGGTCATCTACGCACAGCCGGGCGCGCTCCCGGAGAAGACGCTGGAAGACCTCATCCAGCAGGCGCGCGACATCGACATGGACAAGCTCAAGGAAGAGGCGGCCAAGGAGGCCTGACGAGCATGGAGAAGGGGCCCTTCCCTGCGGGTTTCGCCGGAAAGGGCCCTTCGTCGTTCAGCGGACCAGTGCCACCGGGGACCGGGTCAGCCCCGGGTGGCGAGTCCGCGCAGGAAGAACGCCAGGTTCGCCGGGCGTTCCGCCAGCCTGCGCATGAAATAGCCGTACCATTCGTCGCCGTAGGGGACGTAGACGCGCATCGTCTTGCCGTCGCCCGCGATCCGGCGCTGCTCTTCGGGACGGATCCCGTACAGCATCTGGAATTCGTGGTCGTCCGCCTTGCGGCCCGCGTCGGCCGCGAGCTTCTCGGCGATCGCGATCATCCGCGGGTCGTGCGAGGCGACCATCGGATAACCCTTGCCCTGCATGAGGATCTTCAGGCAGCGCACGTAGGACCTGTCCACTTCGGACTTGTCCTGGAACGCGACCTCCTCGGGTTCGGCGTACGCGCCCTTGCACAACCGGACGCGGGAACCTTCGGTCGCCAGATCGCGGCAGTCCTGCTCGGTGCGCCGCAGGTAGGCCTGCAGCACCGCACCGACCCACGGGTACTCGGTGCGCAGTTCCCGCAGGATGCCCAGCGTCGAGTCGGTGGTGGTGTGGTCCTCCATGTCGAGGGTCACCGTGGCGCCGACCGCTTCGGCCGCCGCGCAGATCTTGCGGGCGTTCTCCAGCGCGACCTTCTCGCCGTCGGCAGGCAGGAACTGCCCGACGGCGGACAGCTTCACCGAGACGTCCGCGCCGAACGCGAGGCCGTCGGCCGCCAGCGCGGTCAGCAGTTCCTCGTAGGCGCGGACCGTGGTCGCGGCCTGCTCGGCATCGGTGGTGTCCTCGCCGAGGTGGTCGAGGGTGACCCGGAGGCCCTGGTCGGCCAGTTCACGGACCACCCGGGCGGCGTCGGGCGTCTTCGAACCGGCGACGAACCGGCTGACCACCGATCGGGTGGCGGGGACGACCTCGACCAGCTTGCGCATCCGCTGGGATCGAGCGGCGGCGAGCAACGGGGCACGCAACATCACGGACTCCTGGAGAACTCAGCCCTGGTGGGGGTAACGGACGCTGGTGGGCGGAACGAAGGTCTCCTTGACCGAGCGCGGGCTCGTCCAGCGGAGCAGGTTGAACACCGAACCGGCCTTGTCGTTGGTGCCGGACGCGCGGCCGCCGCCGAAGGGCTGCTGGCCGACGACCGCACCGGTCGGCTTGTCGTTGACGTAGAAGTTGCCGGCGGCGAAGCGCAGCGCCTCGGACGCCTTCGCGACGGCCGTGCGGTCGTTCGCGATGACCGCGCCGGTGAGCGCGTAGTCGGCGGTCTCGTCGACCAGCTTCAAGACGTTGTCGAAGCCCGCGTCGGTGCTGTCGTCGTAGACGTGCAGCGCGAGGATCGGGCCGAAGTACTCGGTGCGGAAGATCTCGTGCTCCGGGTTGTCCGACACCAGGATCGTCGGGCGCACGAAGTAGCCGACGCTGTCATCGGCGGTACCACCGGCGATGACCTCGATTTCGGGGTCCTCGGCCGCGTTCTTCAGCACGGCGGCGTGCTTGTCGAAGGCGCGGCGGTCGATCACGGCACCACCGAAGTTGCTCAGGTCGTTGACGTCGCCGTAGGTGATGGCCTCGGTCTCGGAGACCAGCTCGTCCTTCAGGCTCGCCCAGAGCGAACGCGGGACGTAGGCGCGGGACGCGGCCGAGCACTTCTGGCCCTGGTACTCGAAGGCGCCGCGGATCAGCGCGGTGCGCAGGATGTCGACGTCGGCGGAGGCGTGCGCGAGCACGAAGTCCTTGCCGCCGGTCTCGCCGACCAGCCGCGGGTACGTGCGGTAGCCGGAGATGTTGGCGCCGACGGTGGCCCACAGGTGCTGGAAGGTCGCGGTGGAACCGGTGAAGTGGATCCCGGCCAGGTCGCGGTGGGTCAGGGCGACCTCGGAAACGGCCTTGCCGTCGCCCGGAAGCAGGTTGATGACGCCCGGCGGCATGCCCGCCTCTTCGAGCAGCCGCATCAGCATGTGCGCGGCGTAGCTCTGCGTCGGCGACGGCTTCCACAGCACGACGTTGCCCATCAGCGCGGGCGCGGTCGGCAGGTTGCCGGAGATCGCGGTGAAGTTGAACGGGGTGATGGCGTACACGAAGCCCTCGAGCGGGCGGTGCTCCATCCGGTTCCAGATACCGGGCGAGCTGACCGGCTGCTCGGCGAGGATCTGACGGCCGAAGGCGACGTTGAAACGCCAGAAGTCGATCAGCTCGCAGGCGGAGTCGATCTCGGCCTGGAACGCGGTCTTCGACTGGCCGAGCATGGTGGCGGCGTTCAGCTTGGCGCGCCACGGGCCGGCCAGCAGGTCGGCGGCACGCAGGATGATCGCGGCGCGGTCGTCGAAGGACAGCGCGCGCCAGCCCGGGGCGGCGGCCTTGGCCGCGGCGATCGCGTCGCGGGTGTCCTGCGCGGTCGCGCTGTGGATGACGCCCAGCACGGCCTTGTGGTTGTGCGGCTGGACGACCTCGATCTTCTCGCCGCCGCCCTTGCGCTGCTCACCACCGATCGTCGCGGTGATGTCGATGGGGTCGGCGTTGCCCAGCAACTTGAGCGCGCCCTCGAGTTCAGCGCGCTCAGCGCTGCCCGGTGCGTAGTTCAGCACCGGCTCGTTCTTCGGGGCGGGGGTCTGGGTCACGGCGTCCACTGACTGCTCCTGACTGCACTTCGCCGGGTAGAGGTCTCACCCCGAACGGTAGCCCTGACGGCTCCCCGACGGCTTGTTCGACTGGCTAGAATCAGGGTGACCATCTTGTCCGATCGGCTTAACCGGTGATCACAGTGTCCTCCCTGACCACTCAGACGGCCCCTGGCGCTTCCCTGCGGCATGTCCTCGCCACCCTTGGGGAACCGCTGGTCAGGGTGCTCGCGGCCCCGGGCGGGCTCGGTGTCGGCGTGGAGGAGGTCGTCATCCACGATCCGGAGGATCCGCCCGACGCCCATCCGGGTGACCTCGTCCTGGTGATCGGCGCTCGCGGACGCTCCGCCGCGGGTGCGATCCGGGCGGCGGCGCGGTCCGGCGCGGCCGCCGTCGCGGTCAAGAACGGCATGGCCGTCGTGAACGTCGCGGCCGACGCGGGGATCGCGCTGATCGAAGTCGGCCACGAAGCGCGCTGGGAACAGGTCGAAGCCCTGGCCAGGGGCGTCGTCGACGCCGCTCGCGCAGGTGGCGAGGCGGACAGCGGCGAGGTCCTTGGCGATCTGTTCTCACTAGCGCAGACCATCGCGACCCTGACCGGCGGCCTGGTCAGCATCGAGGACACCGCGAGCCGCGTGCTGGCCTATTCGCGGGCGGGCGACGAGGTGGACGAGCTGCGCAGGCTTTCCATCCTCGGCCGCGAAGGCCCGGAACGCTATCTCGCGATGCTGCGCGAATGGGGCGTTTACCAGCGTCTTCGCGCCGGTGAAGGCATCGTCCGCATCGACGAACGGCCCGATCTCGGCATCCGGCGGCGGATCGCGGCCGGGATCCACGCCGGATCGCAGCCGCTGGGCACGATCTGGGTCCAGGAGGGCGCGCATCCGCTCACCGAAAGCGCGGAGGTCGCCCTGCTCGGCGCCAGCCGCGCGCTCGCGCCGCAGCTGATCCGGCACCGGACGCTGCCCAGCCCAGAACTCCGCTTGCGCGAGGATCTGCTGGCGGGGCTGCTCGACGGCCGACTCGACGCCGAGTCCGTCGCCGACGACATCGGCGCGGATCCCGGGAAACCGGCCATGGTGCTGGCGTTCTCGCTCCCCCGCGACCGGGCCGCGACCGACCGGCAGCTCCGGCGCGCGGAGCTGGTGCACCTGATCACCGTGCACACCGCCGCGTACCGGCGGAGCGCGCTGGTGAGCGTGATCGGCGGCCGGGTCTACGCGCTCCTTCCCGACCTCCCCGAGCACGCCGAACCGCGGATCCTGACGCTGGCCAAGGAAATCGCCGGTACCGCGCGACGACATCTCGACGTCCGGGTGCGCGCGGCGCTGGGCGGTGTGGTCCCCAGCCTCTCGGACGCGGCGGCCTCGCGTGGCGACGCGGACCGTGTCCTGGCGACGATGGCGCGCGGGCACGGGACCGCGGAGGTCGCCTCGCTGGCCGACGTCCGGGCCGAGGTCCTGCTCTCGGAGGTGCTCGCGTTCCTCGGCGAGCAGCCGAGGATCCGCGATCCTCGGCTGACCGAACTGGTCGCCCACGACGCCGAGCACGGCGGCATCCTGGTGCCCGCCGTGCTCGCCTATCTCGACGCGTTCGGCGACGTCCGGAAGGCGGCGCGCGAGCTGAACATCCACCCGAACACGGTCCGCTACCGGGTGCGCCGCGCCGGCGAGGTGTGCGGGATCGATCTCGACGACCCCGCGCAACGCATCCTCACCCAGCTTCTGTTGCGCCTCTAGGGTTTCCCTGCCCGCTTCGAGAGGGCGAAACGCGCCGGATCAGGCCAGGATCAGGCTGAACCGCCGGTTCTGGACGTCCAGCTTGTCCAGCCGTACCACGACGGCCGCCCCGGCGGCGAGCGGGCCGGTTCCGCCGACGGTCGGCAACAGCCCTTCCATCCCGGGGGCCACTTCGACGAACGCGCCGAACGGGAGCACCCGCGTGACGACGCCGTCCAGAACGCCGCCATCGGCGTGCGCGGTGACGAAAGCCCGCCAGTTTTCGGTGGGAGACATGCGATTCACCTCCTCTCCATGCATGGTCCACAGCTCAGGACACATACGGGAGAAGGTGGGCCGCGGGCCCACGCGGAGCTCAAGCGGAGGCCGGGGAACCCGTCCGCTCACGGCACGAGGCCGACCCGGCAGTCATGGCCGTGACCCTAGCAAAACTCACGACGCCGCGGCCAGGCTCCGAAGCCCGGCGACCTCGGCCAGCGCGCGATAGGAATCCAGCCGCTCCATCTGGTCGAAAGTGCTGGTGGTCACCAGGATCTCGTCGGCTCCGGTCGTGGCGGCGAGCTCGGCCAGCCGGTCGCCGATCTCGTCCGGGGTGCCGGCGAGCTGACCGTCGAGCGCCCGGTCCAGCCGCTCCCGGTCGCGGTCCGACAGCGGACCGGCGAGGATCTCTTCCACCGGTGCCAACGGCGGGAAGACGCCGTGCGTCCGCGAGTAGACCGTCGACCACGCTTCGGGGATCAGCAACCGCCGTGCCCGTTCGGCCGTCTCGGCGACCGCGATCGCCGTGGACACCACGACGTACGGCCGCGGCGCCCGCGCGGACGAGCGGAACCCGGAGCGGTACCCCTCGATGGCTTCGAGCATCGGTCCCTCACCCCGGACCGGCGCGATCACCAGCGGCAGCCCCAGTTCCGCGGCCAGCCGCGCCCCGGCGCCGGTGGCCAGCAGGAACGTGGGCACGCTCAGGCCTTCCGCGGGGATGGCGTGCACACCCGGATACGTCGTCTGATCGCCCGCGAGGAAGCCCAGCAGCTCGCGAACCTGGTCACCGAAGCGATCGGCGTCGTCCTTGTCGTGCCCGAGCGCCTGCCGGACCCCGCCGGTGAACCCGACCGAACGCCCCAGCCCCATGTCGATCCGGCCGGGGAAGAGCGATTCGAGTACACCGAACTGTTCCGCGACCACGAGCGGCCGGTGGTTCGGCAGCATCACGCCGCCCGTGCCGACCCGGATCCGTTCGGTCGCCGAAGCGATGGCGGCCGCCAGCACCGTCGGCGCCGAACCGGCGACGCCGGGCACGCTGTGGTGTTCGGAGACCCAGAACCGGTGATAACCGAGCGCTTCGATGTCCCGCGCGAAGGCGACCGTGTCCCGCAGGGCGCGGGGCGCGTCGCCGCCGCGGCGGGTCGGGGACCGGTCCAGTACCGAAAGCGTGATCACCTTCGGGTCAACGCGCCCGGACCGGGCGGGCATTCCCCGCTCAGGGGCGCCAGCGCTCGCTGTAGTCCGGGTGGTCGGCGTGCGGCAGGGCCAGCAACCGCAGGGTCAGGCACCAGTTCGTCCCGGCCTCGTCGGCGGGCACATGGCAGGTCTCGCACCAGTACTCGTTGCCGTACAAGGGGAATCCGGGCACCTTCTCCGAGACCGTGGTGCGGTGCACCTGCAGGAGCCGCCGGGTCGCCTCGATCTCGTTGATCATCTGATTGACCGTGTCGAGTTCGAGGTCGTTGAGCGAACGGATCTTCTTTTCGATGACGACCTTGGTCTCACCGCGAGTGAGCGATTCGTTGATCTCGGTTTTCTTGACCGCCTGCATGATCAACGCCTGGCGTTGCCCCACACGCGCGGCGAGAAAGGCGATCAGGTCGTCCACGGGTACTCCTTCGTCTCCCCCAGCCTAGTGTTCGGAGGGAAATGTCGCTGGCAGGAAGACCTGCGTTACGGCTGAGTCCCACGCGTCACACAGTCTCGTATCGATCCACCGCGTCACGGTGACTGGTTTCTGGATCGACATGAAAGCGCAATCACTCCGGGAGCAAAACGAAGGAAGGCGCGAATTGGTCACCGATACCGCACGCGTCGTCACTTGACGCGTGCTACGTGTCGTCCCGCGCCTTGCTCGGCTGGACGCGCTTCGGCTCGCCGGGCATCTTCGGGTAGTCCGGCGGGTACGGCATCTCGCCGACGCCGTGATCACGCTCGTCCCGCGCGTACCACTCCAGCAACGTCTCGATGCCGAACGCCTGCTCGTCCATCGGCGCGTGCAGGTCGCCACGCTCGGCGTAGAAGGCGCCCGCGGTGAGGACGTCGAAGTCGTCCGGATCGACCTCGGTCAGCAGATCCCAGGTCAGCGGCGTCGACACCGTCGCCCGTGCGGTGCCACGGACCGACCAGGACGACGCCACCGTGCGGTCGCGGGCGGCCTGGTTGTAGTCGATGAAGACCCGGCCGCCGCGTTCTTCCTTCCACCACGCGATGGTCGCCTTGTCCGGGATCCGGCGCTCGACCTCACGGCCCAGCGCGATCACCGCGTGCCGGACGTCGATGAAGTCCCACTCCGGCCGGATCCGCACCAGGACGTGCACGCCGCGGCCGCCCGAGGTCTTCGGGTACCCGACCAGACCAGCCGAGTCGAGGACCTCGCGCACCACGCCCGCGACCTCGACCGCGTCGGCGAAGCCCGCCTCGTCCGGCGGGTCCACGTCGATGCGGAGTTCGTCGGGATGGTCGACGTCGGGCCGCCGCACCGGCCAGGGGTGGAAGTCGAAGGTGCCCAGGTTCGCCGCCCAGGCGAACACGGCGGGCTCGGTCGGGCAGACCTCTTCGGCCGTCCGGCCGGACGGGAAGGTGATCTTCGCGGTCTCCACCCACTCCGGGGCGCCCTTCGGCACGCGCTTGGCGTAGAACCACTCGCCCTCGACGCCGTCGACGTAGCGCTTCAGCGTCGTGGGCCGCTCCCCGATCGCGCGCAGCAGAGGCTCTCCGACCGCGACGTAGTGCTCCACGACCTGGCGCTTCGTGATCCCCCGGGCCGGGAAGTACACCTTGTCCGGGCTGGACACGCGGACCTTGCGCCCGCCCGCCTCGACCTCGATCGGCTCACCGTTCTTGGGCATGCGGACACCGTATCGCCGATCAGGGCCGGGGATCGGTCTTCAGGATTGCCATCGTGACGACGTCATGCCATTCGCCGTCCCACCACAGCGCTTCCCGCTGGAGCCCCTCACGGACGAACCCGGCTTTCTCGTAAGCACGCTGGGCCCGAGGGTTGTAGTCGAAGACCTCCAGCGAGACGCGATGCAGGCCGACGACGTCGAACGCGTAGTCCAGCAGCAGCCTGGTCGCCTCGGTGCCGTAGCCCACGCCGAAGAACTCCGGCCCGTTCAGCGCGATGCGGAACGACGCGGAGCGGTTGTCCTTGTCGACGTCGGTGAGTGCGAGATCGCCCACGTGCGCACGATCCTCCGTGCGCACGATCGCGTAGTCCGCGCGATCGTCGAGGCCCCTCCGCCCGGCGAGCCAGGTCCGGATCTGCTTGGGGGCGAACCGGGTGTGCGTCCCGGTCAGCCGGATGGTTTCGGGCTCCTGCAGAGCCTTCCACGCGGTCTCGAAGTAGGTTTCGTCGAGCTGCGTGAGCACGACGAGCTCGCCGGTGAGTTCGGGCTGCGTCCGCAGCGCCTCGGTGTCGATCACAGCGGACACGGTACGGTTGAGGCGGTGTCCGGCCGAACCAAATTGATCCTCGCGCTCACCGTGCTCGCCGTCTTCGTGACGGCCGCGGTCCTGTTGCCGATCCCGGGTCCGGCCGGGCTGCGGGCCTGGGCGGCCGAGACCGGCCCGGCCACCCCACTCGTGTTCTTCCTGGTCTATTCGGTCCTGACCGTGGCACCGATCCCGCGCACCGTGTTCAACCTGGCGGGCGGGCTGCTGCTCGGCGCCACGACGGGCATCGTCGTCGGCATCCTGGCGACCACGGTCGCGTCGGCGCTCTCGTTCGCTCTTTCGAGGGCACTCGGCCGCGATCTGGTCACCCGGCACCTGCACCGGGCGAAGGTCCGTGCGGTCAACGACCGGCTTTCCGACGGCGGGGTCCTGGCGATCACCTCCTTACGGCTGATCCCGATGGTGCCGTTCGCTCCGTTCAGTTACCTGTGCGGAGTGTCATCGGTCCGTTTCGCCCCGTATCTGCTCGGAACCGCGCTCGGCAGCCTGCCGGGGACGATCGCGGTCGTCGTCCTCGGCGACGCGCTGACCGGGGAAACACCGCCCGCCCTGCTGATCTGTTACGCCGTGTTCGCCGCGGCGGGGGCCATCGGGCTCCTCAAGGTCTTCCGGCGCGAAGCCCGGCCGGTACCCGAACCGAGCGATGAGGAAGAATTGCCCGCCTCCGCACCGGCGAGCTGACGGGGAGCCGAAACCGCCGCCCGCTACACTCGATCGGGTGCGCGGGACCTGTCAGGTCGCGTAACGCCACCATCACCCGGGATGTGTTCGTCAAAGAATGTGTCAGGAGCAGTCGCCATCGACACCGGTCAGCTGATCGCTGGGCACTACCGCCTGGTCGAGCAAATTGGTAGCGGTGCCATGGGGGTGGTCTGGCGTGCCATCGATGTCCGCCTCGAGCGCTCGGTGGCGGTCAAGCAGATCCTCCCGCAGCCGGGTGTCTCCGAGGCCGAACGCGACAACATGCGCCAGCGCGCCATGCGCGAGGCGAAGAACGCGGCCCGGTTCCAGCATCCGAACGCGATCGTGGTGTTCGACATCGCCGAGCACGGCGGCGATCCCTGCCTGGTGATGGAGTACCTGAACGGCCCGAGTCTCTCGGCGATCATCTCCGAAGAAGGCACGCTGCCGCTCGGGCGCGTCGCGAAGATCGGCGAGCAGGTCGCGTCGGCGCTGGTGGCCGCGCACCGCGCCGGGATCGTGCACCGCGACGTCAAACCGGGCAACATCCTGATCGACGAGGCCGGGACCGCGAAGATCACCGACTTCGGCATCTCCCGGGCCGCCGGCGACATGACGCTCACCCAGACCGGCCTGATCGGCGGCACCCCGGCGTATCTCGCGCCCGAGCTGGCGCGCGGCTCCGACCCGGTGCCCAGCTCTGACGTCTTCGCTCTCGGCGCGACGCTCTACCAGGCGATCGAGGGCCAGACCCCGTACGGGAACAGCTCGAACCAGCTGGCGCTGCTGTACGCGGCCGCGAATGGCCAGATCAACCCGCCGCAGCAGGCGGGCCCCGCGACGGCGCTGCTGATGAGCCTCCTGCGCACCGAGCCCACCGAGCGTCCGACCATGGCCGAGGCCAGGGAACGTCTCGCCGCGCTGGCGGCGAACGAATCCGGCGCGGGCATGGCCGCGTCGCCGCGGCTTTTCGGAGCGGGCGGCGGTAGACAGCCCGCCGTGCCCGACACCCCGGGGCACGGCATCCCCGGCGGAGAGCGGCCGCCGTGGCAGCGGACCGACAAGCCCGCCGAGTCCGCCGCGGGCGCTCCCCCGGCTCCGGCCAAGACCCACACGCCGACGGCCGCCTTCATCCCGATGCGCTCGCCGTCCGCCCCGCCGAACACGCCGCCGCGTCCGGTCGCCGCGATGAGCCCGCCGCCGTCCGCGGCCGCCCCGATGCGGCCGTCCCCGGCCAAGCCCGCCGACGCCAAACGCAAGGCCGTCCTGTTCGCGGGCGCCGGTGCCGCCGTCGTGGTGGTCGCCGTGATCGTGTTCCTGGTCCTCAATTCGGGCAACGGGACCGACAACCAGGGTGGCAACAACGCCGGGGCGAACCCGAAGACCAGTGTCTCTTCGCCCAAGTCGAGTGCGCCGTCCTCGTCGCGCCCCTCGCCGGCGGGCCTGGGGAAGACCCCCAGCGAGAAGGTCACGAGCTACTCGAGCGTGGGCTCCTTCCTCCTGGACTTCTTCGATACCGGCAAGATCGGCACGTCCGAGAGCTGGAACAAGCTCACGGACGCCGCGAAGGCCGTCTACGGCTCAGAACAGGCTTTCGCCGACTACTGGGCCGCGCACAAGGTCACCGGCTCGGAGAAGGCACGAGCCGACAGCGGCGGCGGTAACCCCGACGGGTCGATCGACATGAACATCACGATCAACGGCGGCCCGCGGCCGGCGCTGCGTGTGGTCCAGGTCGGCGGCCAGTACCTCATCGACGCCGACACGCGAGTACTCGGCAACTGACGCAGCGTGGCGGTGGTGAGACCCGCCTCGCTGGTGGTAGGCCAATCGCCGCTCGTGGCTTACTGTTGCCGGTATGGCCGATAGCGGACCTTTCGGACCTGGCCAGAATCCTCGCTTCCAGGAGGATCTGGTAGGCCTCGACCCGTACGATCCCGAAGCCCGTGCCTTCGCCGAGCATCTGGACCGCATCGAACGCTGCGGCCCGAATTTCACCGTGGAAGCCTGCCTCGACGGTGTCTCCGATTTCGCCGACTCCAGCAACCGGATCGGCGGTCTGCGCTGGTGGATTTCGGCACTCGTCGTGATCCTCATCGTGCTCGGCGTGATGGTCACCGCATGGGACATCATCGGCCGGGCCATCGCGTGGCTCGCGGGGTAACGTGGAACCGGTGAAAGGCATGAAACCCGTTGTCGGAGCCACGCCCCGCGTGGTCAAGTCCGAGCAGGAATGGCGGGAACAGCTCAGCCCCGACGAGTACGCCGTGCTCCGCCAGGCGGGCACCGAGCGCCCCTTCACCGGTGAGTACACCGACGAGAAGACCACCGGTGTCTACCAGTGCCGAGCCTGTGGCGCCGAGCTGTTCCGCAGCGACACGAAATTCGAAAGCCACTGTGGCTGGCCGTCGTTCTACGACCCGGCCGACACCGACGCCGTCCTCCTCCGTGAGGACACCACCATGGGGATGCGCCGGATCGAGGTGCTGTGCAAGTCGTGCCACAGCCACCTCGGGCACGTCTTCGAAGGCGAGGGCTACGCCACGCCGACGGATCAGCGGTACTGCATCAACTCGATCTCGCTGAAGCTCGTTCCCGAGTCGTAACCAACCGAAGCGAACCACCGCCCTCCCCGACGCGTTCATGGTGAACAACGTCAGGGAGGGCGGTGTCGTATGAACGAACCATGGGGGATCTCGGGACCGGCTTTCGCGTGGCTGTACGGCTGCCTCGTCGTGCTGCCGTTCCTCTTCGCCGGACTGTGGGCCCAGTCGCTGCGGCGTCGTGCCGCCGACGAGTGGACGCCGCCGGGCCCCTACCACCTCGCCGCGCTGGACGGTGGCACCGAACGGGTCGCCGATGTCGTGGTGGCCACCATGGTCGCCGGTGAGCAGATACGGCTGGACAGCCGAGGGCGCGTCACGGTCCTCCGCGCCGCATCGGGGGATCCGCTCACGCGCGCCGCCGCCGAACTCGTTCCGCGAGCGGGTGCCGGCGGGCTCTACCGGTTGAAGAAGCTGCTGAGCCGGAGCGCCGCCGTCCAGGAAGTGCGCAACGAACTTCAGCTGAGCGGCCTGCAAGTGGACGAACGCCGCCGTCGCACCGGGTGGCTGGTGGCCTTGATCGTCTACCTCCCCGTGCTCGCGCTCGGGCTGGCGAGGTTCGCCAACGCCCTCCCGCTGGGTCGCCCGGCCGGGGTGCTGGCGGGTCTCCTCCTCGCGGTGGTCGCGGCCATCGCCGGGACCGTCCTTCTCCTGCGGCCGAGCCGCGCAGTCCTGCCAACCGCGGCCGGTCTGCGCGTCCTCGGCGCGGCCCGGCGGAATCCTGCTCTGCTCCCCGGAGTGGCGGGCGCGGTGGCGCTCGGCGGCTTGGCGGCGTATCCCGATCCGGTCATGGCGGACATGCTGGTCAGGAGCGGCGACGCCAC
Organism: Amycolatopsis sp. TNS106; assembly: GCF_019330265.1. NCBI lineage: Bacteria > Bacillati > Actinomycetota > Actinomycetes > Pseudonocardiales > Pseudonocardiaceae > Amycolatopsis > Amycolatopsis sp. TNS106. The sequence goes on from NZ_CP024972.1 coordinate 3,602,744, forward strand.
CGCCAAGGGGTCGGCGGGTTCGTCGAGCGGGGGAAGCGGCTGCGCGAGCGGTTCTTCCTGCGGAGGAGGCGGAGGTGGGTGCGGTGGCTGACTTCGGGTGGCTCCACGCACCGGCGATCGCGCTTCCCGTCACGGTGGCGGCGCTTCATGTGCTTCGGCTCCGGCGCGGCTTTCACGACGGCGACGGGTTGCCGAGCGTGCGGCATGTGGCGGCCTTGGCGGGTGGCGCCTCGCGGGTCACCGAAACGGTGGTCGCCTCGATGCTCGAACGGGACCAGGCCCGGCTCGGTGGTTCGGGCAGGATCTACCGCACTCCCCTGGTTCCGGTCGACCCACTGGGGCTGGAGCTCGCCGGTCACCTGTCGGCCTTCCCCGACCACGAGTTGCGGAAGAGGATGAGCCACGGCCCGGCGATGCGAGCGCTGTGGGCCGAGTTGGGCCGCCGGGGCCTGGTCGTCGCCGAAGGACGCCGACGGCTCACGTGGAGGATCGCCGCCGCCGTCTACGCCGTCCTTCTGGGGGTCGGGACGGTCCGGTGGATCGCCACCGACGGCACCGTGGTCCTGACCGTGCTCCTCGTCGTGGCACTGGCCTTGCTGATCGTCTCCCTCCGGCTCGGCCGGACCGATCACGAGGGCCGGACGACGGCCGCGGGCCGCGCGGTGCTGGCCGAGGCGGAGTCGGATCGAAGCCTCGTTTCGGGTGCGGCGGGCGCGGTGGCCATCGGCGGCTTCGCCGCGTATCCCGATCGCCAGGTCGCCGCCATCCTGAGCCGCTATGGCGGGCGGCCCGCCAAGGACACCCGCACCTTCGGCTGGGGTGACGGTCCCGGTTCGAGCACCTGCGGGACCGGCGGCCACTGACGGCCCAACTGCCGTCGTGGAGACCCGCTCCGGATGGTCGAATCACGGAACCACGACCGGGCGGAAAAGCGTCCGACTACGGTAAGTGCACCTGCTCGTGAAAGGCCCGTGCGATGGAAGACACCTGGGGCATCCCCGGCCCTGCGTTCCTGGTGATCTATGGCGCCCTGCTGGTGTTCCCGCTGGTCGTCGGTCTCGTGTGGACGGTCGCGGCCAAGCTCGGCGCCAAGGTCCCGCGCGCCACCGTGAGCGGACCGGAACCGACGGTGTACGAACTCGCGTATCTCGCCGGCGGCCCGGACCGCGTGGTCGACACGGCCATCGCGGCGCTGGTCGACCGCGGGACGTTGCGGGTCAGCAGCTCGAAGCAGCTCCAGCTCACCGGCTCCCTGCCCGCCGACCCGATCGAGAAGGCCGTCGCCAAGGGCGCGCGGCCGGGCTACAACGCCACGACCCGCGGCATCCGCGACCGGCTGCGGATGTCGGGGCCGATGCAGGCGCTCGCCAAAGGACTGGAGGAGCGGGGACTCGTCGTCGCGGACCGGTCGCCCCGGATCCGCCAGGTCGTGTTCTTCCTGTACCTCGCCGTGCTCGTACTCGGCGTCGTCCGCCTGGTCGCCGGGATCTCCGGTGACCGCCCCGTCGGTTTCCTCATCCCGCTGCTGATCGCGGCCGTTTTCGCGACGCTGATCGCCCGGGCGGTCAAGAACAAGCGGTCGGGCCCGCGGCCGACCAGCGAAGGCGGCCGGATCCTCCACCGGGCCAGGTCCGTCCATGGCCGGGAGCGCAAACGCGGCATCCCGAACGGACCGGGTTACGCCGGTGCGGCCGGCGGCGCCTTGCTGGGTGGCGCCGCGGCGGCGGTCGCGTTCGGCGGCCTCGCCTACTACCCGGACGAGGAACTGAGCGCGGCCCTGATCCCGCCTCCGGTCCCCGGGGGTTTCGGCGGCGGTTCGTCCGGCGGCGGCTCCACGTGCAGCACCGGCGGAGGAAGCTCGTGCAGCAGCGGAGGCGGGAGTTCCTGCGGAGGCGGCGGCTGTGGTGGCTGACGCGCCGGGCAGGCTCGGGATCGGCATCGGCTGGCGGCACGAGCTGGACCTGTCGATCGCGCGGCTGCCCGGCGTCGACTGGGTCGAGGTCGTCGCCGAGAACCTGCACGCCGGGCACCTTCCCGAAACCCTGGTCGCGTTGCGCGACAAGGGAATGCCGGTCCTGCCGCACGCGGTCTCGCTCTCGCTGGGCGGGGCCGAGCCGCTGGACACCGCGCGCGTCGAGCATCTCGCGGAGGTCACCCGCGCGCTCGGCGCGCCGATGGCCAGCGACCACGTGTGCTTCGTGCGCGCGGGCGGGCTCGACTCGGGTCATCTGATGCCGCTCCCCCGCACCCGGGAAGCGCTGGATGTCCTGGTGGACAACGTCAAACTGACGCAGTCCATCGTGGAGGTCCCGTTCGCGCTGGAGAACATCGCGGCGGTGCTGGACTGGCCGGACGCGGAGTTCACCGAGTCGGAGTTCCTGCGGGAGCTCACTGACCGGACCGGCTGCCTGCTGATCATCGACGTCGCCAACCTGTACGCCAACGCCCGCAACCTCGGTACCGATCCCGAACGGTTCCTCGACGAGATCCCGTGGGAACGGCTGGCGTACACGCATATGGCCGGCGGTGTCGAACGCGACGGCGTCTACCACGACACGCACGCCCATCCCGTCGTCCCGGCGGTACTGGATCTGCTGCGCGAACTGCGCCGCCGCACCGAGCCACCGGGTGTCCTGCTGGAACGCGACGACGACTACCCGTCCGACACGGAACTGGCGGCCGAGCTGGCCGCGTTGCGAGAAGCGGTCTCGCCGTGACGTCGCCCCGGGAGCGGCTCGCCGCCCAGCAGGCGGAGCTGCTCAAGGCGCTCCTCGCGGGAGGCGACGCCCCGGCGGGCTTCGACGCGGACAGGCTCCGTATCGAGGCGAACGTCCTGCGGAACAAGCAAAGCAGGCTCGCCGCCTACCTCCGTCCGGACCTCGCCGAGGCCCTCGGCGACCGGTTCGCCGCGCTGTTCCGCGAGTACGCGACCAGCCATCCGAAGACCGACGCGATCCGCGCGCGGGCCTACGCCGACGCTTTCGGCGCCTGGCTCGTGGACCGCGGCGAAGTACCGAAGCCCCGGGGCCGGTTCTCGACCTGGCTACGCCGCAATTAGTCACCTGCTTGCGGCACGATCACCAGACCGGGCGGTCGCTTCCGGGTACGTGCGTCGCTTCGGTCCACTGTGGATTCGAGCTCGGCAGGGTTCCCGCCATCTTGACCCGGGTGATCCGGCCGAGCCGGCCTTCGACGTCTTCGAGCCATTCGCCGCCGTCGAAGCCGGCGGGCCCGGCTTCCTTGCGCCCCAAGGAGTTCAGCCACTCCCCCGTCCCGGCGAGCGACGTCCGGACGTGCTGGCTGCCGCCCTCGGTGGCGGCCCGGCGGACGGCGGTCATGATCGCCGCCGCGGTCAGCCAGCCGGTCGCGTGGTCGAGCGCCTGCACCGGAAGCGGTCCCGGGCCGTCGAGCCCGGCGGCCTTGCCGCCCTCATCGGCGATTCCCGACGCCATCTGCACCAGGCTGTCGAACCCGCGCCTGCGCGCCCATGGCCCTTCCCAGCCGTACGCCGACAGGTCCGCGACGACGATGCCCGGCCGGAGTTCGGCGATCGCTTCCGGCGAGAAACCCTTGGCCACCAACGAACCCGGCCGGAAACCCTGGAGAACGACGTCGGCGCGGGCGATCAGCTTACGGAGCCGCGAGCGTCCGGCTTCGGTCTCCAGGTCGACGTACGCCGAGAGTTTGCCCATCCCGGTGTCGACGGCCAGCGGCGGCACGGTCGGCAGCTGGGCCGACCCGATGTGCATGACGGTGGCGCCGTGCGCGGCGAGCACGCGGCCCGCGACCGGCCCGGCGATGACGTGGGTCAGGTCCAGGATCCGGACCCCGCCCAGCGGCCGGTCGGACTCGAACAGCCGCACGGGTTCCGACGGCCCGAGCGGCCGGATCTCGGCGACCGGCAACGCGCTCGACGCCTGTCCTTGCTTGTGCGCCAGCCATTCCTCGCGCGTGCGCATGACGGCGGCGGCACCACCGGCGCCGATGACCGCCGACTCGACCTCGTACTTCGACTTGGCCGCGACGACCTTCTCGAACGCCGCATGTGTCGCGGGCACGCCCAGGCCCCAGCACACGGCGGAGACGTGCCGCGGGTAGTTGCAGTGCAACCGCACCCAGCCGTCGTTCGCGCGGTAGTCGCCGGACAGCGGCGCGCTGAACGGCACCGGTTCCCCGTCGACCCGGATGTACTGCTCGCTGTGGAACGACGCGGCGGCGTGCCGGGTGTCGACCGAGACCTTGCCCGGCTCGATTCCGCGCAGCCGCAACAGTTCCCCGGCGGCCAGCGTCGCCGCGGCGATACTCGTCGTCGCCGCCTCCTCGACCCGGAAGGTCCCGGGCAGCACCGAATCGGGGCCGGTGATCTCGACGGCGTCTTCGGCGAGGGTCTCGCCGGTGAGCGTGGTCCAGACGCGCGTGTCCACGGAGGCCTTCACTAGGGCAGGAGCGCGATCAGCTCGGCCGGTTCCACCTTGGTCCCGGTGTAGAACGGGATCTCCTCCCGCACGTGGAGGCGGGCCTCGGTGCCGCGCAGATGCCGCATGAGGTCGACGATGCGGTGCAGTTCGTCGGCCTCGAAGGCCAGGATCCACTCGTAGTCGCCCAGCGCGAACGACGCGACCGTGTTGGCGCGGACGTCCGGGTAGTCGCGGGCCTCCTTGCCGTGGTCGGCGAGCATCTTGCGGCGCTCGTCGTCCGGCAGCAGGTACCACTCGTAGGAGCGCACGAACGGGTAGACGCAGATGAACTTGCGGGCCTCTTCACCGGCGAGGAACGCCGGAATGTGGCTCTTGTTGAACTCCGCCGGGCGGTGCAGCGCGACCTGGCTCCACACCGGCGCCGACGCGCGGCCGAGCGGAGTGTGCCGGAAGCCGCTGTAGGCCGCCTGGACCTGCTCGATCTCCTCGGCGTGCCACCAGATCATGTAGTCGGCGTCGGCGCGCAGCCCCGAGAGGTCGTAGACGCCGCGGACGACGACGCCCTTGGCCTCCAGGGCGTCGAGGTACTCGGTGGTCTCCGCGGTCGCCTTCGCGCGGTCTTCGCCGAGCTTGCCCTGCTCGGCCCGGAAGACCGACCAGGCGGTGTAGCGGATGGTGTCATTGAGCTCGTTGTAGTTCAGCCGCGCCATACCGCCATCTTGGCACTGCCGGTGCTCAGGAGCCCTCGTGGGTCGGTGTGATCCCGGCGATGCGGCGGGCGGCCGCGTCGGCGGTGGCGATGCAGGCCGGGATCCCGACGCCGTGCAGCGTCGCGCCCGCCACGGCGAGGCCGGGGACGGCGGCGACGGCCCGTTCGATCCGCTCGACACGGACGAGGTGCCCGATGCCGTACTGCGGGAGCCCGCCGCCCCAGCGGGTCACCAGGGTGTCGATCGGCTCGGCGGTGACCCCGGTCAGCCGGGCCAGGTCGTCGCGGACCACGCGCACGAGTTCGTCGTCGTCGGCGTGCAGCGCTCCCGGTTCGCCGAAGCGGCCGACCGAGCCGCGCACCAGCACCGGGCCTTCGCCGTACTGCGCCCACTTGCGGGAGGAGAAGGTGAACGCCTTGGCGGCGAACGGCTTCCCGGCCGCATCCCGCTCCCCTGCGCCGATCAGCACGCCGGACGACTCCGGCAACGCGGTCCCCGGCGGAAGCGCGAGCGCGACCACCGCCATCGACGCGAGTTCGATCTTGGCGAACACCGTCGAGGCCACTTCCGCGACACCGTCGAGCAGCCGTCGTGCCGAAGGCGCCGGGACGGCGAGGAGAACGGAGTCGGCGTCGAGGTCGCCGACCTTCCAGCCGGTGGGGGTGCGCTCGAGCGCCGTCACCGTGGTCCCGGTCCGGATCTCGGCGCGGGACAGCTCCGCGAGCCGGGCGATCAGTGTTCCGAGTCCGCCCAGCAGGGTGCCGAAGACCGGCGCCGTACTCGGCGAGGCGGGCATGAGCGAGGCGGCGCCTTCGGTGAGCGAGCGCGCGCCGCGATCGATCGCGGACGCGAGACCGGGCATGGTCGCGCGCAGCCCGAGGCCGTCCGCTCCCCCGGCGTAGACGCCGCCCAGCAGCGGGTCGACGAGCCGGTCCACGAGTTCGTCGCCGAACCGCTCACGCAGCAGCTCGCCGAGCGGCACGTCCTCCGCGTGCAGTTTCAGCGGAGGCAGCGAAGCCTCGGCCTCGACCAGGGCACGCCCCTTCTCCGACAGCACCCCCGCGACCGCGTCGGCCGAGGCCGGAACACCCATGACCGTGCCCGGCGGCAGGCCGAGCACGGAGCCGCCGGCGTGGATCTTGGCGCGGGCCTTGGTGGGATGCACGAGGCTTTCGTCCAGCCCGACCTCGCGGACCAAGGCGAGCGCTTCGGGGCGGCGGGCGAGGAAGGCCTCCGCGCCGACGTCGTAGCGTTCACCGGCGAATTCCACCGTGCGGAGCTTCCCGCCGAGCGAGTCGGTCGCCTCGAAGACGACGATCCGGGCGGCTTCGCCGAGCAGCGTCCGCAGCCGGTACGCCGCGGTCAGTCCCGAGATACCGCCACCGACGACGGCGACGGTCTTCACGGCTGGAGCTCGTGCACCAGCCCGACCACGCGTGTCAGCACGTCCGGGTCGACGCCGGGCAGCACGCCGTGGCCGAGGTTGAAGATGTGGCCGTCGGCCGCGCGGCCCTCGGCGTGGATGCGCCGGACCTCCGCTTCGAGCACCGGCCAGGCCGCGTGGAGCAGCGCCGGGTCGAGGTTGCCCTGGACGACACCGCCGCCGAGCCGCCGGACGGCTTCGTCGAGCGGGATGCGCCAGTCGACGCCGACCACGTCGGCACCCGCGTCGCGCATGGCGACCAGCAGCTCGCCGGTGCCGACGCCGAAGTGGATCCGGGGTACGCCGTAGCCCGCGACCGCGGACAGCACCTTGGCCGAATGCGGCAGGACGAACTCGCGGTAGTCCCGCTCAGAGAGCGCGCCCGCCCACGAGTCGAACAGCTGGATCGCGTCGGCCCCGGCGTCGAGCTGCGCGGAGAGGGAGGTGATCGCCATGTCCGCGAGACGCCCGGCCAGCTCGTGCCACAGCTCCGGCTCGGAGTGCATGAGCGCCTTGGTGTGCTCGTGGTTGCGGCTCGGCCCGCCCTCGATGAGATACGAGGCCAGGGTGAACGGCGCGCCCGCGAACCCGATCAGCGGCGTCTCGCCCAGCGACCCGACCAGCAGCCGGACCCCTTCGGCGACGCGCTCCACCTGCTCCGGTTCCAGCACCGGCAGCGCACGCACGCCCGCGGCGTCGCGGATCGGCTCGGCGACGACCGGGCCGGTGCCCGCGACGATGTCGATGTCGAGGCCCGCCGCCTTGAGCGGGACCACGATGTCACTGAAGAGGATGGCCGCGTCGACGCCGTGACGGCGGATCGGCTGGAGCGTGATCTCGGCGAGCATCTCGGGGTCGAAGCAGGCTTCGAACATCGAGGTGCCCTCGCGCAGCGCCCGGTACTCGGGCAGCGACCGGCCCGCCTGGCGCATGAACCACACGGGGGTGTGAGCCGGGCGTTCGCCGCGCGCGGCGGCCAGGAACGGCGCACCGGGCAGGGCGCGACGGGCCGCGGGGACGGTCTGCGCGGGAGAAGCAACTGAAGGAGACATCACGGTTCATGGTGCCATGTGCGCTCAGGGGCCTTACTCTCGGCGCGCCTGCGCCCCGAACCGGACGATCGCGTCTTACAGTCGGTTGGTGACCGCGATGACGTCTGTACCCGATCTCTTCCGTGAAGCCGTCGCGGCGTTGCAATCGGTCCGGCCCCGCCCTGAAGTCCAGCTGGAGACGATGCGCCCGCCGCAGCGGCTGGCGCCGTGGTCCTACGCGGTGAGCTGCGAGGTGGAAGGGCCGGCGGACGTGCTGGCGTCGGGACGGCTGGTGCTGCTGCACGATCCGGAGGGCCAGGAAGGCTGGGACGGGGTCCTGCGGCTGGTCATGTACGTCCGCGCGGAACTCGACCGCGAACTGGCGACCGATCCCTTCCTCCCCGCCGTGGGCTGGTCCTGGCTGACCGACGCGCTGGAGAGCTCCGGCGCGGATTGGACGGCGCTGGGCGGCACGGTCACCGAGACGTCGTCGGCCCGGTTCGGCGACATTTCCGGGCCCGCGCGCACCGACGATCTGGAACTCCGGGCGTCCTGGACGCCGACGGACGCGGCGCTGCGGCCGCACGGGCAGGCGTTCTGCCAGGTGATGGCGAGCGTCGTGGGGCTGCCGCCGGTCGGCGTGACCCTCTTCGAACAGCGCCAGTCCTCCTGAGGCTCTTCGGTCTTCACCGCCTCAGTAGCACCACCAGCCACAACGACCGCGCGTGAAGGCCCCCTTCCCTCGGCTCAGCCGAGGGAAGGGGGCCTTCACGCACTTCGCTCGAGCGCCTCACGTGCAGCGCGCGCCAGTCCTCCTGAGCCGCTTCGACCCGTGAGAGCGTCGGCCACGGTCCCGACACGCCGGATTCCCATCAATCGAGACATGGCATTCGGGTTATATTGCGATCGGCGGCCCATCTAGCGGCGCTAGGAAAGCTAGCGGTACTAAAGGTCCCTTGCTTCCGCCCGCAAATCCGTGAAGGCCCCCTTCACTACGCTCAAGGCAGGCAAGGAGGCCTTCACGGACAGCCGCGACGTCCGCAGAGGCCGCGCGAAGCACTCAAAGGCGCCCCGACTGCTCCGCCTGCGAGCCCCTCAGAGCGTCCGTACGCCGCCAAGCGACCCTTCAGAGCCATCTGGACTAGACCAGCTCCGACCAGCGCGGAGCCGGTCGTTCAGAGGTCTGGACCACCCCGTTCGTGCTAACCGGGCCGTCACCGTCCGCAACAAGATCAAATACCGTCCGGAGTGGGCCTGAACGCTTCCGGAGCGTTACCATCGTCGTCACCGAGCGAAGCGATCATGACGCTCCGCGAAGTTGATCAAGCCCCATGCCGGAGGCGGTTTCCGGCCCCCGACGCACCGCCCGCCGAGGGTCCCGGGCAGAGGCACCGGCAGGTGCACGGCCCATCTGCACAGTCGGTCCAGCCCCGGTAACTGAAGTCCATCGTGTTCTTTCGGCGATGTGTTAGCCACCGGCTGTGTACTAGCCCGATCGTGTTACGACGAACTCCCTGAGTGACTACTCGTTTGAGATAGATACCCATTCGATCCCCCCGCGAAGGCCTCAGGGCGGCTACAGTGCCATCGACGACACCACTTTCGGTCTAAAGCTGGCGCGGCTAAACGGCCGAAAGTCCCGGTGCCGGTCGGGGGGCACGACCGACTCCAGGGAGGTAGTGACGTGGCTACCGTCGGCATTTCTCAGGCCGTCCGATCCACGCCAGCCGGTTCATTGCCGGCGAGCATGGTTCCGCACCCGCGGGAAGAGCTTTTTTCCGTGTTGGTGGTCGATGACCACCCGCTGTTGAGGGAGGCAATCTCAGCAAGACTCGCACAGATGGGTGCGGGCACCGTCCACGAGGCCGCCACGGTGGCCGAGGCGAGGGCGCGAGCACAGGCCACCGGGCCTTGTGACCTGGCGATCCTCGATCTCGGACTGCCGGATGGCAGCGGCATCGAGCTGGTTACGGAACTCCGTAGCCATGGCTGGCCTCGAGTAGTGGTGCTCGCTTCATCAGACGACCCGTACGCGGTCAGGTCGGCGTTCCAGGCCGGCGCCCAGGCATACCTGCTCAAGTCGGCATCGCCGGTCGTAGTGACCGACGGCGTCCGCAGGGTGCTCGAGGGCGGCGTCTACGCGGACCCGAGCGTCGCACCGGTCTTGGCCACCGGCACCCGGGTCGCCGGCACCGACAACACCCCGCGCGAGCTTTCGGCGCGCGAGGTCGAGGTGCTGCAGCTCGTGGCCGACGGCCAGAGCAACAAGGAGATCGGCGAGGAACTCAGCCTCTCCGCTCTCACGGTGAAGTCTCACCTCTCCCGCATCGGGCGCAAGCTCGGCACGGGTGACCGGGCTCAGATGGTGGCGCTGGCCATGCGTGCCGGCGTGATCCGCTGACAAAGGCGAACAGCCCTGCGGGGCGGGCGGACCAGGCGCGGCCCGCTCGTCCCGTAGGGTCTTCACCTATGGAAGGCGACCGACCCGGAGAACCGCAGACGGACCCGAAGACCGGCACCGATGACACCGGTGGACCGGTCCTCCTGCGTGAGCCCGCCGAGGGCACTCCACCGGTGATCGCCGACGCGACCGCCCTCGCCGAAGCCTGCGCGAAGATCGCGGGCGGCAGCGGGGCCATCGCCGTGGACACCGAACGCGCGTCCGGCTACCGATACTGGCCGAAGGCCTATCTCGTGCAGCTGCGCCGCGAAGGTGCCGGCTCCTTCCTCATCGACCCCATTCCGCTCGAAGGGCAGCTCGAACCCCTCGCGGAAGTGCTCAACAACGCCGAATGGGTGCTGCACGCGGCCTCTCAGGACCTGCCGTGTCTCGCCGAACTCGACCTGCACCCGAAGAGCCTCTTCGACACCGAACTCGCCGGACGGCTCGCCGGATACGAACGGGTCGCCCTCGGCACCCTCGTCGAACTCCTCCTCGGCTACCAGCTGGAGAAGGGCCACAGCGCCGCCGACTGGTCGAAGCGCCCGCTTCCCGTCGACTGGCTGAACTACGCCGCCCTCGACGTCGAGCTGCTCATCGAGCTGCGGGAGAAACTCGAAGCCGACTTGGCCGCCCAGGGCAAGCTCGAATGGGCCCAGCAGGAATTCGAGGCCGTCCGCACCGCGCCGCCGCCCGCCCCCCGGGCCGAGCCGTGGCGCCGGACGTCCGGCGTGCACAAGATCCGCAGCGCCCGCGGTCTCGCCGCCGTGCGCGAACTGTGGCAGGCGCGCGACGAGCTCGCCCGCAAACGCGACCGCGCGCCGAGCCGGATCCTGCCCGACAGCGCGATCATCAACGCCGTCACCGCGGACCCGAAGACCGTCGACCAGTTGCAGGCGCTGCCGGTGTTCAGCGGCCGGGTCCAGCGCAAGTACACCGCGAGCTGGCTGCGGCATCTGCAGGCCGCCCGGGCGCTCCCCGCCGACGAACTGCCGACCCCCGCGCAGCAGACCGACGGACCGCCGCCGGTGAACCGGTGGTCGGACAAGGATCCCGACGCCGCCGCCCGGCTTTCGGCGGCCCGCGCGGCGCTGTCCGCGATCGCGGAGGACCGGCGGCTCCCGGTGGAGAACCTGCTGCTGCCGGAGCTGGTGCGCCGCACCTGCTGGCGTCCGCCCGCGGATCTGAGCGAGGACTCGGTCGCCCAGGTCCTCCGTGACGGCGGTGCCCGGCCTTGGCAGGTCGAGCTGACGGTGGCGGTGCTGAGCAAGGCGCTTCAAGCCACCGCCGCCTGACCCGGCTTCAGCCCTCCAGCAGGTCCCGCCCGGCTTCGCGCAGCGCGGCGTCCGGTTCCCCGAGACCGGCGAGCCTCAGCACGCCGTCGGCCCCTTCGACGGCGTGCGCCTCGACGTCCAGATCCGGCTGGTCACGCCGGACGATCGCGATGCTCTCGACGAGCCCGAACACGAGATCGGTCCGGATGCCGCGAAGGTCACCGGGGACGCCGGCCGCCGCGACGAGCGAGCCGTAGACGCGTTTGAGTTCGGCCCGCTCCGCCCGGAAGCGGGCCAGCCGCGGCGAAGAGATCTCGGGCAGCAGGTACAGGGCGCCGAGATTGTGCCGCGCGCTGCCGAGCAGGTGGATGTCCGCGTAGGCCAGTGCCCACAGCCGTGTGCCGACCGGCGCGAGCTTGGCCGAAAGCCCGCCCGCGACGTCCAGTGACGGCCGGACGGTGTCCTCCAGCAGTGCCGCGAGAATGTCCTCTTTGGACGGGAAGTGGTAGTAGAGCGACGCCTGGCGCAGTCCGGCGCGTTCGGCGATCGCCCGTGTGGTCGTCGCCGCGTACCCGGCGCCGGTGAACAGCTCCCCCGCCGCGTCCAGGACGGCGAGCCTCGCCTCCCGCTTGCTCGCGGCCGCGCCGCTGGCTCTCGGTCTGCCCACCCCGGTCGTTTTCGTCATCTATCCGATCCTGCCATTTCTCCGCGAAGATCTTTGTTACGTCCGGCGGTCGGCCCAGGTTACCGAATCCGGTATCTGTTAACACCGCGCTTACCCGGCGGAGATCGGAAGGATCCCGCACGCGCTTAATTTCGGTCAGCCGATCGAAATCCGGCCCTTGAGACAGGAGCCTCCGCAAATGCCTTCCGAAGACCTTTCCGCCTTCGGGTACCGCCAAGAACTCCGCCGGACGCTGGGCGGTTTCTCCGCCTTCGCCGCCGGTTTCTCCTTCGTTTCCATCCTGACCACGGTGTTCCAGCTGTTCGCCTTCGGCTATTCCTTCGGCGACACGCTCTTCTTCTGGACCTGGCCGCTGGTGATCGCCGGGCAATTGCTCGTCGCGCTCAACTTCGCCGAACTCGCCGCCCGATTCCCGCTGGCCGGCTCGGTTTACCAGTGGGCGAAACACCTCTCCCCCGGATTCGCGGGGTGGCTCGCCGGCTGGATGATGCTGGTGGGCTGCGTGGTGGCGCTCGCCGGCGCCGCGATCGCGCTGCAGGTCGTCCTCCCGTCGGTCTGGAGCGGCTTCCAGGTCGTCGGCGGGGATCCGGCGATCACCTCGCCGACCGGCGCCAGCAACGCAGTCCTGCTCGGCACCCTCCTGATCGTCCTCACCACCGCGATCAACGCGGGCGGCGTCCGGCTGATGGCGAGGGTCAACGACATCGGGGTCGGGGCCGAACTCGTCGGCGTGCTCGTGCTGATCATCGGTCTCGCGCTGTTCGCCGTCCGGGGCCCGCAGGTCGTGCTCCAGCCCGCCGGCGAAAGCCCGGGAGCCGGTGGTGTTCTCGCTTCGGCACTGATGGCGGCTTACGTTCTGTACGGCTTCGATACCGCCGCCTCCGTCGCCGAGGAGACCAAGGACGCCCGCCGCATCGCACCGCGCGCCGTCCTTCGCGCGCTGTTGATCTCCGGAGCCGGCGGGCTCGCCGTCGTCATCACCGCGCTGATGGCGGCACCGAGCCTGACCGACGGGCAACTCGCGGGGAAAGGCCTGCCGTACGTGATCACGGCCGTCTTCGGCGACACGCTCGGCCGGATCTTCCTCGCCGACGTCGCGATCGCGGTCGTCGTCTGCACCCTGACCATCCAGACCGGCACCGTCCGGCTGATCTACTCGATGGCCCGCGACGGCGCGCTCCCCGGCGCCAGGCGGCTTTCCGCGGTCAACGCCCGCACCGGCACACCGATCGCGCCCGCGGTGCTTTCCGGGATGCTCGCCATCGGGCTCCTGCTGCTGAATCTGGGGAATCCGACGATCTTCAGCACCATCACCGGCACTTCGGTGGTCGTGGTCTATCTCGCCTATCTCCTGGTGACCGGGCCACTGCTGGTCCGGCGCCGCCAAGGCCGGTTCAGCGCCGAGCCCGGCCATTTCTCCTTGGGACGATGGGCTATTCCGGTCAACATCGCGGCAGTAGGGTACGGCGCGATGATGATCGTCAACATCGCTTGGCCACGAGCCGAGATCTACGACCTGGCGGGTACCGGTTCCGTCTGGGTCCTGTTGTTCCCGATCGAGTTCGTCGGCGCCGCGCTGCTCACCGGCTACCTCTGCTGGCGCCGCCGCTCCGCGCTCACCACGGTTCCCGTCCCCGCGACCTGAAGGAAGGTTCCATGAGCACGACATCGACCACGTACGGCGCTCGCGACCACGCCCGCGCCCAAGCGGGCACGGTGGCCGAAGCGATGCCGGCCATCCCCGCGTCCACCTGGCCGGATCCGCCGCCCGGAGTCGACCCGGCGAAGCTGGTCTGGGCCGAGACCGTCGCCGGTGGCGGCTACACCCACAAGGTCCTCGCCCGCGGCACAGAGCTGCGGCTGACCGACGTCGAGGGCGACGCCTGCGCACACCTGCTGCTGTTCAACGCGGACCAGCCCTGGGAGCGGCTGAACGTCGCGGACACGGTGAAGGTCCAGTGGAACGCCTATCTCGGCGAGGCGATCGCGCTGCTTTCGGACCAGGCGCGGGTGCTCGCGACCGTCGTCACCGACGAGAGCGGCAAACACGACGCCCTCTGCGGAACGTCCACTGTGGACGGCAACGCCGAGCGCTACGGGGACGGGAGCCCGCAGGGCGGTTCGCCGTCGGGGAACGCGCTGTTCACCCTCGCCGCCGCCAAACACGGCCTCACCCCGCGCGATCTGCCGCCGAGCCTGTCCTTCTTCCAGGGCGTGCACGTGGAGGCCGACGGAGGGCTGACGTTCACCGGCTCGGCGGGCGCCGGCAAGACCGTGGTCCTGCGCACGGAGCTGCCGGTGGTCGTCCTGATCGCCAACGTGCCGCATCCGCTCGACCCGCGCCCCGACTACACGGTCACCCCGCTGCGCGTGCTCGCCCAGCGCTCCGCGCCGTCCACTCCGGACAGTCCTGAATGGACCGCGTCACCCGAGGCACAGCGCGCCTTCGAGAACACCGCCGACTACCTCACCGCAAGGGGCCTGGCATGACGATCATCTCCGACACCGAGGTCGCCGCGCGGGCGCCGTACTCCACCGTGCTGCGGAAGGGCGAGACGCTCGCGATCATCGACCTCGGCGGCAACCAGGCCGTCGACCTCCTCTGCTACGACGCCGCCGACACGGCGAAGAGATACAGCGCGGCCGCCACGATCGCCGCACAGCGCAACATCTTCCTGACCACCGGCAGTGTGCTGCGCACCGGCGAGGGCGCGCCGCTGCTGACCGTCGTCGAAGACACCTGCGGACGGCACGACACGATCGGCGGCGCCTGCAGCAAGGAGTCGAACAGCCTCCGCTACGGCCAGCACACGCGGTACCAGCATGCCTGCGTCGAGAACTTCCTGACCGAAGGCGCCAAATGGGGTCTCGGCAAACGGGATCTGGTCAGCAACGTCAACTGGTACATGAACGTGCCGGTGGAACAGGACGGCACGCTGGGCATCGTCGACGGCATCTCCGCGCCCGGCCTGGAGGTCAAGCTGCGCGCCGAGACCGACGTTCTGGTACTGGTGTCGAACTGCCCGCAGATCAACAACCCGTGCAACGGATTCGACCCGACACCGGTCCGGATGATCGTCACCGGCGGTGGCGTGTGAAGCTGCTCGTCGCCAACCGGGGGGAAATCGCGGTCCGCGTCATCCGGACCGCAAGGGAGATGGGCATTCCGACGGTCGCCGTCTACTCCGACGCCGACCGGACGGCCGCGCACGTACGGCTTGCCGACGAAGCCGTCCGGCTCGGCCCGGCACCGGCGAGGGAGAGTTATCTCCTCGCCGACGCCATCATCGAAGCCGCGGTGAAGACCGGGGCGGACACCATCCACCCGGGCTACGGTTTCCTTTCCGAGGACACCGCTTTCGCCAGGGCGGTGGAAGCGGCCGGGATCCGGTTCGCCGGACCGGCCGCGGACCATCTCGAAGTCTTCGGCAGCAAGCACACCGCGCGGGCGAAGGCCGCCGAGGCCGGTGTCCCGATGCTGCCCGGCACCGGGTTGCTGGACACCCTGGCCGACGCCGAAGCCGCGGCCGCCGAGGTCGGCTATCCGGTGATGCTCAAGGCCACCGGCGGTGGAGGCGGGATCGGGATGCGTGCCTGCGGGTCCGCGGCCGAACTGAGGGACGCCTGGGAAGCGGTGCAGAGCATCGCGGCCAAGAGCTTCTCGACCCCGGGCGTGTTCCTCGAACGGCTCGTGACCCGCGCGCGGCACGTCGAGGTCCAGGTGTTCGGCGACGGCGCGGGCAAGGTGCTGGCGCTCGGCACGCGGGATTGCACCTTGCAGCGGCGTAACCAGAAGGTGCTCGAAGAGTGCCCGGCACCGGGTTTGCCCGAAGCGGTGCGGGAGAAGCTGGTCTCGTCTGCCGTCGACCTCTGCGCTTCCGTGCGCTACCGGTCGGCAGGGACCGTCGAGTTCATCTACGACCCGGACCGTGAAGAGGCCGCGTTCCTCGAAGTGAACACGCGGTTGCAGGTCGAGCATCCGGTCACCGAAGCGGTGTACGGGATCGACCTCGTCGCGTGGATGCTCCGGCTCGCCGACGGCGACACCGGGATGTTCACGACCACGCCGTCACCGCGGGGGCACGCCGTCGAGGCGCGGGTCTACGCCGAGGACCCGGCCGCCGGGCACCGGCCGAGCGCGGGCCTGCTGACCCGCGCGGACTTCCCCGAAGGCGTCCGGGTCGACACCTGGGTCGAGGCCGGGGCGAACGTGACGACGCATTACGACCCGTTGCTCGCCAAGGTGATCACCGTCGGCGCGGACCGGGACGAGGCACTGGCCGCACTGCGCACCGCCCTCGGCGAAAGCCGGGTCGACGGCGTCCGGACGAACCTCGGCCAGTTGCGCGCGGCCACCGCCGATCGGCGGCTGCACGACGTCGGCCACGACACCGCGACGCTGGACACGATCGCCGATCCCGAGCCGCGGATCGAGGTCCTGCGGGGCGGCACGATGACCACCGTCCAGGACTGGCCGGGGCGGCTGGGCTTCTGGCACGTGGGGGTGCCGCCGAACGGGCCGATGGACGACCTGTCCCTGCGCCTGGGCAACTGCGCGCTGGGCAATCCCGAAGGCGCGGCCGGCCTGGAGTGCACTGTGGACGGTGTCGCGCTGCGGTTCACCGAAGACGCAATCGTTTGCGTCACGGGATCGCCGTCGCCGGTGACCGTCGACGGTTCACCCGTTCCACAGTGGACACCCGTTGAGATTCCCGCCGGTGGCGTGCTCGACGTCGGCACCGGGACCGCCGGGCTCCGCGCGTACGTGCTCGTCCGCGGCGGGATCGACGTGCCGGACTTCCTGGGCAGCGCGGCGACGTTCACCCTCGGCGGCTTCGGCGGGCATGGCGGGCGCGCGCTGGCGACCGGTGACGTCCTCTCCCCCGGTCCTGAACCGGAGCACGCCGTCACCGGACCTGTTCCCGAAGCCGAACGTCCGGTCTTCGCCACACACTGGGAGATCGGCGCGGCCGAGGGACCGCACGCCGCACCGGAGTTCTTCACCCCGGACGACGTCGAGACGTTCTACGCCACGGACTGGGAAGTGCACTTCAACTCCGCGCGGACCGGCGTCCGGCTCGTCGGGCCCCGGCCGCGCTGGGCGCGGGAGGACGGCGGCGAGGCGGGCCTGCATCCGTCGAACATCCACGACACGCCGTACGCGATCGGCGCCGTCGACTACACCGGCGACCTGCCGATCCTGCTGGGCCCGGACGGGCCGAGCCTCGGCGGTTTCGTCTGCCCGGCGACCGTCGTGACCGGGCAGCGCTGGAAACTCGGGCAGCTGCGGCCGGGCGACACCGTGCGGTTCGTGCCGGTCACCCTCGAACACGCCGGCGCGTTGCGTGACGAACCGGCCAAGGCGGTCAAGGCGAGCCGGACGCCGATCGACGACGGTGGCATCCTCGGCCGGCTGTCCACATCAGACGAGAATCCCGAGGTCACCTACCGGCGCAGCGGCGACGACAACCTGCTGGTCGAGTACGGGCCGATGAAACTCGACCTGGCCCTGCGGATGCGGGTCCACGCCCTGGCCGACAGGCTGGCCACGGAAGGGCTCGACGGCGTCGTCGATTTGACGCCGGGCATCCGCTCGCTGCAGGTGCACGTCGACCCGGACGTGCTGCCGGTGCCGAAACTGCTCGGCCTCGTGCAGGAGGTGGAGCACGATCTGCCGCGCACCGCCGATCTCGTGGTGCCGAGCCGGACCGTGCGGCTGCCGTTGTCGTGGGACGACCCGGCGACGCGCGAGGCGATCGAGCGGTACATGGCGGGCGTCCGCGACGACGCGCCGTGGTGCCCGTGGAACATCGAGTTCATCCGGCGGGTCAACGGTCTGTCCAGTGTGGACGACGTCTACCGCACGGTGTTCGACGCGGAGTACCTGGTGCTCGGCCTCGGCGACGTCTATCTCGGCGCGCCGGTGGCCACTCCCCTGGACCCGCGGCACCGGCTGGTCACCACGAAGTACAACCCGGCGCGGACCTGGACCGCGGAGAACTCGGTCGGCATCGGCGGCTCGTACCTGTGCATCTACGGGATGGAAGGCCCCGGCGGGTACCAGTTCGTCGGGCGGACCGTTCAGGTGTGGAGCGGCTGGCGGCAACGCGGGTCGTTCGAGCCGGGATCGCCGTGGCTGCTGCGGTTCTTCGACCGGATCTCGTGGTACCCGGTGACCGCGGAGGAGTTGCTCGACCTTCGGGCTCGGAGTTCGGCGGGCGAACTGGAACTCGACATCACCGACGGCGAGTTCGCGCTGGCCGACCACGAACGCTTCCTGGCCGACAACGCCGCCGACATCGCCGCGTTCCGGGCGAAGCAGAGCGCGGCCTTCGAAGCGGAGCGGCGGGCCTGGGCCGCGGCGGGTGAGTTCGATCCTCGGCCGGAACCCGCCGGAGCCAAGGTCCCGACCACGAAGGTCGAGGCCCCGCCCGGTGGGCACGTCGTCGAAGCACCGTTCGCCGCGACCGTGTGGCGAGTGGACGTCGAGCCCGGCAAGGAGGTCGATCCGGCGGAGACGCTGGTGATCCTCGAAGCGATGAAGACCGAGGCGCGGATCCCCGCGCCCGCCGCCGGGGAGGTCGTCGAGGTACTCGTCTCCCCCGGCGATCAGGTCGCCCCCGGCACGCCGCTGGTGGTACTGGGAAGGAGCGCGGGATGAGCGTGCTGGAGCGGGTGCGCGCCGCGTACCACCGGATCGCGCGGGTCGACCGGCCCGAGATCTGGATCGACCTGCGTCCGGAGGAGGACGTCCTCGCCGACGCGGAGAAACTGGACGCCCGCCGCGCGGCCGGGGAATCCTTGCCGCTGTACGGGAAACTCGCCGCGGTCAAGGGCAACATCGACGTCGCGGGGCTACCTACGACAGCGGCGTGCCCCGAGTACGCCTACCTGCCCGCCGAGGACGCGCCGGTGGTGGCGCGGCTGCGCGCGGCCGGGGCGCTGATCCTGGGCACGACCAATCTGGACCAGTTCGCGACCGGGCTGGTCGGGACGCGCAGCCCGCACGGCGCGGTCCGGAACGCGAGCGATCCGGCGTACGTCGCGGGCGGGTCGAGCTCGGGGTCGGCGGTCGCGGTGGCGCTCGGGATCGCGGATCTCGCGCTAGGGACCGACACCGCCGGATCGGGCCGGGTCCCGGCGGCGTTCAACGGGATCGTCGGGCTGAAGCCGACGCGGGGGCTGCTGCCGACGGCGGGTGTCGTGCCCGCGTGCGCGAGCATCGACTGTGTGACCGTGTTCGCGCGGACGGTCGACGAGGCTTCGGCGGCGTTCGCCTGCCTGAGCGAACCCCGGGATCTCGCGGTGCTGAACCGTCCCTTCCGCATCGGCGTGCCGTCCGAGGTCGGGCCGCTCCAGGAGGGGTGGGCCGAGGCGTTCTCCACGGCGGCCCGGGAGTTCCGTGACGCGGGCGCGGAACTGGTCCCTGTCGACATATCACCGTTCCTGGCCGCGGCGCGCCTGCTGTACGAAGGCGCCTTCGTCGCCGAGCGGTACTCGGCGGTCGGTGAGTTCATCGACACTCACCCGGATGCCGTCGATCCCGCCGTGCGGCGGATCATCGGCGCGGCGAAGGACATCCCGGCACACCGGTTGTTCAGCGACCTCGCGACGCTCGGGGATCTCTCTCGTGAAGCGTCGGCAGTGTTGTCCACTGTGGACTGCCTGCTGCTTCCCACGACGACGGAACACCCGAGGATCGCCGACGTCGAGGCCGATCCGCTGGGCGTGAACGCGCGGCTGGGCCGGTTCACGAACTCGACGAACCTGCTGGGCCTGTCGTCGCTGGCCGTGCCCGCCGGCACCGTCGGCGGGTTGCCGTTCGGGGTGATGCTGGTCGGCGCCGCGTACGCCGACCGGATCCTCGCCGACGTCGCCCGCTCGGTGCCGCGGCGGACGCGGATCGCCGTCGTCGGCGCCCATCTGCGCGGTCAGCCGCTGAACCACGAGCTGACCTCGCGGGGCGGCAGGTTCGTTTCCGCCGGACCCACCGCGGCGGAATACCGGCTCCACGCGCTGGACACCGTGCCGCCCAAACCCGGTCTCGTCCGGGTCGCTTCGGGCGGAGCGGCGATCGAGGCCGAGGTGTGGGACCTGCCGTCGGGTGGCTTCGGCGAGTTCGTGGCGGGCGTTCCCGCGCCGCTGGCGATCGGCAAGGTGCGGCTGGCCGACGGAAGCGAGGTGTCCGGGTTCGTCTGCGAGCCCGGCGCGGTGGAGGGCGCCGAGGACATCACGAGGTACGGCGGGTGGCTCGGGTACCTGAGCCGCTGAGGGTTGCGTAGGTGCCGTTGCCGGGCCGGATGTTCCCAATGTCGCATCAGGGACGCTGAGCGTCTCCAATGCGACATTGGGAACCCTGCGTGTGCCGCCCACGACCACGTCACTCCCCAGAGAAGTCGGGCATCCTCACCCCACCACCAGGCCTTTTCCGATTTGGTTGGTCTTCCGGGCCGTTCTGGGAACAACCTCACAAACCCTGGCGCCCCGCCGGACACCGGGTAGCTTCGGGGTGGTGCCGACCACATCCGCCCCCAGCCGCCGGACCGCGATCAGTGTGCTCGTGGCGCTGGGCCTCGTCGGGGCCGCGATGGTGACCCTGGGCGCCACCGGAGTGGCCGTCAAGCCGGTGAACGGGCAGGCGCTCGCGGTCCTCGAAGAGGTCCCCGGACCCGAGAGCGGCCCGACGTGCGCCGTCGACAAGCGTTATGTCGACGAGGACACCTTCGGTATGCGCCCGGACGTGGTCGAAGCGTGGAACGCCCTGCGCGCCAAGGCCAAGGCACAGAACGTCACGCTGTGCGTGAACGACGGCAAGCGCAGCCGGAGCCAGCAGCAGCGCGAGTTCGACAAGGCCGTCGAGCGGTTCGGCTCCGTGGAGCAGGCCAAGAAGTGGGCGTTGCAGCCGGAGACGTCCATGCACGTCAAGGGAATCGCCGTCGACATCCAGCCGCTGAACTCGGCCTCGTGGGTGGACAAGAACGGCGGCGCGCTCGGCTGGTGCCGCCGCTACGACAACGAGAAATGGCACTTCGAGTACGACCCGGCCTACAAGACCGGCGGTTGCCCCGCCCTGCTTCCCAGCGCCACCGGCAACTAACGCGTAACTCGCGTGTCTGGACGCGTATCTCGCGTGATCAGAGGCGTAACTCCTCCAGACACGCGAGTTACGCCTTCAATCACGTGAGTTACGCCTTCGATCACGCGAGTTACGTCTAGGCCAGCGTTTCGGCCACGTACTTCGCGGCTTCGGCGAGCAGAGCCTGGTCGTGCGGGGCGTCCTCGGTCGCCTTGCTGGACATGATCGCGACGACGAGCGGCGCCTTGTCCGGCGGCCAGACGACGGCGATGTCGTTCACCGTGCCGTAGCCGCCGGTCCCCGTCTTGTCGGCGACGGTCCAGCCGGACGGCAGGCCCGCCCGGATCCGCTGGGCGCCGGTGGTGTTGCGCTGGAACAGGTCGCGCAGGAAGTCCCGTTTGTCGGCAGGCAGCGTGTCGCCCAGCACGATCTTCCGGTAGTCGGCGGCGAAGGCCCGCGGTGTCGTGGTGTCGCGCAGGTCGCCCGGGGTGGCCTCGGTGATGGCCGGTTCGATCCGGTCCATCCGGGTGACGGTGTCGCCGAGACCGCGCGTGAACGCGGTCAGTTCGGCGGGGCCGCCGAGGTCCCGCAGCAGCAGGTTGCCCGCGGTGCCGTCGCTGAACCGGATGGCGGCATCGCACAGCTGGCGGATCGTCATGCCGGTGGCCACGTGCCGCCCGGTGACCGGAGCGTGTTCCACCAGGTCGTCCCGCGAGTATTCGACCCGTGTTTCCAGATGTGACAACGGATTGCGCTGCAGGACCGCGGCGGCGGCCACACCCTTGAACGTCGAGCAGAACGCGAAGCGCTCGTCGGCGCGGTGCTCGATCGTGGCACCGCCGCCGGTGTCGACCGCGTACACACCGAGCCTGGCATCGAACTTCTTCTCCAGCTCCATCAACCGGTCATGGAACTGGCGCGTGGTGGACGGCGGAGGCGGCGGAGGGGTCGACGGGCTCGGCGGCGGAGTCCCGCGAGTACAGGCGGCCAGCGACGCGAGGACCGCCATCCCCAGTAGCGCACGACGGGCGACGGCCGGCCCCGGCGAGTTCATCGTGATCCCTCCCCCTGATCACTTCGAACATAGCAACTTCCCCACCGCCCCCGGATCGGCCAAGCGGCCGAGGCGGGTGACCCCGGGAGTGTGCCTTCCCCCACTCGACCGGGCCACCATCCTGGTTACCGACCGGTAACCGGGGCTAGGGTGCGGTCAGGACTACCTCTACTTCAGGAGCATTCGTGGCCGCAGGAGCAACACCGCTCGCGCCGAACGCGCGGTCGGTACGCAATGTCGCCTTCGTCGAAGGGGTGCGAACGCCCTTCGGCAAGGCAGGCGAAAAGGGTATGTACGCCGGCACTCGTGCCGACGATCTCGTCGTCAACGCCATCCGTGAACTGCTGCGGCGGCATCCCGGGCTGCCGCCCGAGCGCGTCGACGAGGTGGCGATCGCCGCCACCACCCAGATCGGGGACCAGGGCCTGACCATCGGCCGTACCGCCGCGCTGCTGGCCGGCCTGCCGAAGTCGGTGCCCGGCTTCGCGCTGGACCGGATGTGCGCGGGCGCGATGACCGCGGTCACCACGACCGCGAGCGGGATCGGCATCGGCGCGTACGACATCGCCATCGCCGGCGGCGTCGAGCACATGGGCCGCCACCCGATGGGCGAGGGCGTCGACCCGAACCCGCGCATCATCGCCGACAAACTCGTCGACCCGACGGCGCTCGTCATGGGCCAGACCGCGGAGAACCTGCACGACCGGTTCCCCGCGATCACCAAGCAGCGCACCGACGCCTTCGCCGCGCGCAGCCAGGAGAAGTACGCCGAGGCCGTGAAGACCGGCAAGATCGGCCCCGAGCTGGTCCCGGTCGCCACGCGGTCCAAGGAACTGGGCTGGGGTCTCGCGACCGAGGACGAGCCGCCGCGTCCCGGCACCACGGTCGAGCAGCTCGCCGGGCTGAAGACGCCGTTCCGCCCGCACGGCCGGATCACCGCGGGCAACGCGGCCGGCCTCAACGACGGCGCCACCGCGGCCCTGCTCGCCGACGAGGACACCGCTCGCGAGCTCGGCCTGCCGATCGGCATGCGCCTGGTGGGCTACTCCTTCGCCGGTGTCGAGCCGGAGGTCATGGGCATCGGCCCGGTGCCCGCCACCGAGAAGCTGTTCAAGCGCACCGGTCTGTCGATCGACGACATCGGCCTGTTCGAGATCAACGAGGCGTTCGCGGTCCAGGTGCTCGCGTTCCTCGACCACTTCGGCATCGCCGACGACGACCCCCGGGTCAACCAGTGGGGTGGCGCGATCGCCTGCGGTCACCCGCTCGCGTCCTCCGGCGTCCGGCTGATGACGCAGCTTTCCCGTCAGTTCGCCGAGCGCCCCGACGTGCGCTACGGCCTGACCACCATGTGCATCGGCATCGGCATGGGCGGCACCGTGATCTGGGAGAACCCGGCCTACAACGGCTCCGAGGGGGCGAAGTAATGACTTTCACCGCTGAGCAGGCGAAAGCCGCCTTCCCCGACGAGGTCGTCACGAACGCGGTCACGCGTCTGGTGAAGGTGCCCGGCCTCGACAAGCCGGTCGCGCTGATCACCCTGGACAACGGCCACGACCACACCCGGCCGAACACCTTCGGCCCGCAGGGCCTGGTGAGCCTCGACGCCGCGATCGACACCGCCTTCGCCGCGGAACCCGCCGCGATCGCGGTCACCGGCAAGCCGTTCATCTTCGCCGTCGGCGCCGACCTTTCCGGTGTCGAAGCGGTCGCGGATCCGGCGCTGGCGCGGGAGATCGCGCAGACCGGGCACGACGTGTTCCGCCGTCTCACCGAATCCGAGATCCCGACCTTCGGGTTCGTCAACGGCGCGGTGATGGGCGGCGGGCTCGAACTCGCGCTTTCCTGCCACTACCGCACGCTTTCGGAGAACACCGCCGCGATCGCGTTCCCCGAGGTCTTTCTCGGCCTGTTCCCGGGCTGGGGCGGCACGCAGCTGCTGCCGAACCTGATCGGGCCGGACGCCGCGGTCACCGTGATCATCGAGAACGCGCTGGCCCAGAACAAGATGCTCAAGGTCGCGCAGGCGGCCGAGCTCGGCATCGTCGACGAGGTCTTCGGTTCGGCCGACTACCTGGAGCAGTCGCTGCTGTGGCTGGCGAAGGTCGTCAACGGCGAGATCACCCCCGCCCGCCGCGAGATCGACCGCGGTGCGGGCTGGGACGCCGCGATCGCCCGCGCCAAGGCCATTGTGGACGGACGCACCAAGGGCGCGTCCCCCGGCGCGACCAAGGCCGTCGAGCTGCTGGAGCTGGCCCGCGAGAACGACCTCGACCGCGGCTACGCGGCCGAGACCGACGGGCTCGCCGAACTGCTGATGGACGACACCTTGCGCGCCGGGCTGTACTCGTTCAAC
This sequence comes from Amycolatopsis sp. TNS106, assembly GCF_019330265.1. Lineage (NCBI taxonomy): Bacteria > Bacillati > Actinomycetota > Actinomycetes > Pseudonocardiales > Pseudonocardiaceae > Amycolatopsis > Amycolatopsis sp. TNS106. The sequence goes on from NZ_CP024972.1 coordinate 3,627,211, forward strand.
CTGGTCAACAAGCGGGCCAAGCGGCCGGCGGGCGCGCCGGACAAGGCGCTGGCGCGCAAGGTGAACAAGGTCGGCATCGTCGGCGCGGGCCTGATGGCCAGCCAGATGGCGCTGCTGTTCGTCCGCCGTCTCAAGGTGCCCGTGGTGCTCACCGACGTCGACCAGGAGCGCGTCGACAAGGGTGTGTCCTATGTGCACGGTGAGATCGACAAGCTGCTGGCCAAGAAGCGGGTCTCGCCGGACGGCGCGAACCGGCTTAAGGCGCTCGTCACCGGCTCGCTCGACAAGTCGGCGTTCGCCGACGCCGACTTCGTGATCGAGGCGGTGTTCGAGGAGCTGGGCGTCAAGCAGAAGGTCTTCGCCGACCTGGAGCAGTACGTCTCGCCGGAGGCGATCCTGGCGACGAACACCTCGTCGCTGTCGATCACCGCGATGGCGTCGCAGCTGAAGCACCCGGAGCGCGTGGTCGGGTTCCACTTCTTCAACCCGGTCGCGGTGATGCCGCTGCTGGAGATCGTCCGCGCGGAGAAGACCGACGACGCCGCCCTCGCGACGGCGTTCGCGCTCGGCAAGCAGCTCAAGAAGTCGAGCGTGCTGGTCAAGGACGCGTCCGCGTTCGTGGTCAACCGGTTGCTGCTGCGCTTCCTCGGCGAGGTGCTGGTGACCGTCGACGAAGGCACGCCGTTCGAGGTCGCCGACAAGGCACTCGAGCCGCTGGGACTGCCGATGACGCCGCTGACGCTGATGCAGCTCGTCGGCCCGGCGATCGCCCTGCACGTCGGGGAAACCCTGCACGGGGCGTTCCCGGACCGGTTCACCGTCAGCGAGAACCTCGACCGCTTCGTCAAGGCGGGCAAGAAGGGCGTCTGGCAGTGGGACGACAAGGGCAACGCCACCGTCGACCCCGAGGTGGCCGAACTCTGGCAGCGGGGCGACTCGCCGTCGACGTCCGAGCAGGTGCGTGACCGCGCGCTGGCCGCCATCGCCGAGGAGATCCGGATCATGCTCGACGAGGGCGTGGTCGCGGAGGCGCAGGACATCGACCTGTGCCTGATCCTCGGCGCGGGCTGGCCGTTCTGGCTGGGCGGCATCACGCCGTACCTGGACCGGGCGGGCGTGTCCGAGAAGGTCAACGGCAAGCCGTTCCTGGCCCCGGGCGTGGCGAGCGTGCCGCTCTCCTAGGGCTCGGCGAAAGGCCACCGTCGGCGACCATTACGTCGCCGACGGTGGCTTTTCGCGTTTTTCGTGGACTTTGTCGCATCGAACTTCGATTTCGGGAACACTCGCTCTGACCCTGGATGTCCAGGGCACTGGGGAACACAACGGAACACTGGGAGGAAAACCGATGAAAAAGATCGTCGTACGCGTGGGCCTGGGAGCCGGCGCGATGGTTCTGGGCCTGATGCTCGGAGCGGGTGTGGCGGGTGCTGACGACAGCGTCCGGATCACCGGCGACGAGACGGGCAGTGTCCGGATCACCGGAGTGGACAACCGCGACTTCGGTGTCACTCCGGCCAACCGGGACTTCTAGCCGGGAGGCCCGGCTCCCCGGCCATCCTCCGGGGAGCCGGGCTTTCGCACCGCAGCGACGATCGTCACACGGCGCCGTTCGTTGGCCGTCCGGACACCACCCGTTCAGCGAGGCTCTTTAGCGTGCCGCCGGTGAACAGCGAAAAACCCGGCGTCGACCGCCGCGGATTCCTCAAGCGTGCGGGCCTCGTGTCCGCGGCGGCCGCGGGCGCCCCGCTCGCCGCCACCGCCCCGGCGGAAGCCCTCGACCTCGATCTCGACATCGATGTCAACCTGCTCTTCGGCCGGGACCGCTACCGGTGGCTGGTGGGCGATCACCACATCCACACCCAGTACTCCTACGACGCGATGTACACAGTGGACGGAATCGCCGTCGACGCCCGCCGTCACGGGGCGGACTGGGCGGTGATCACCGATCACGGCCACGCCGCGCACGAGAAGTCGTCGGTGGAGCGCACGGACGCCGCTATCCGGGCGGCACAGCGCGCGCACCCCGATCTCCTGCTGTGGCAAGGCATGGAGTGGAACGTGCCCGGCGCCGAGCACGCGACGCTGTTCTTCCAGGCGGGGGCGAACCAGGCCGCGAAACTGCGCGAGTTCGAGCGTGCCTTCGACTGGCGGCTGACCGGGACCGAACCGGGTACCCCGGCCAACGAGGCGCTGGCCGTCGCGGCGATCCGCTGGCTCGCCGCCGAAGAGCGGGCCCGCCGGATCCACGCGCCGGTGGTGGTCGTCAACCATCCGCTGCGCAACGGCCGGATCGCCCCGCACGAGATCCGCGCGCTGCGCGACGCCGCGCCCGGCATCGTCATCGGCATGGAAGGCGCGCCGGGTGCCCAGGCCGACGGCTTCCCGAAACCGCTCGGCAGCGGCGGTGGCGCGCGCGGCGGTTACGGCAACTCCCCCGGGTCGAACTCGTGGCCGGGTTTCCCGGAGTCGGCCTACCGCACCTACGGCGGCTTCGACTGGAGCACCGCGACCGTCGGCGGGCTCTGGGATTCGCTGCTGGCCGAAGGAAAGCCGTGGTGGATCACCAGCAACTCCGACTCGCACTACAACCGCGGCGACACCCACGTGCGGCCCGGTGTGCCGGACGGGTACTACGACGAGCACGGCGCCTACCCGGACCCGATCGACACCGGTGTGCCGCAGACTCTGCCCCCGTACGCGGACTTCGCGCCCGCGGAGTTCAGCCGGACCGTCGTCGGCGTGTCCCGGCGAAGCCACGAAGGTGTGCTGGAAGGCCTGCGCGCGGGACGTGTCTGGGTGGTGCACGGCGGGCTCGCACAGGAACTGGAGTTCGGCGCGCACAGCGGCTGGAGCTCGGCGACGATGGGCGGCAGGCTGCGGGTCCGGCGCGGATCCGACGTCACGGTCGTCGTCTCGGCGAAACTGGCGGCCCGGCCGAACGGCGGCGGCACGATCCCCCGGCTCGCGCGGCTCGACCTCGTTTCGGGACCGGTGACCGGCCCGGCCGCCGACCGGGACACGCAGACCGCCCCTGGCACGCGGGTCGTGCGGTCCTTCGAACCACGGTGGGCGCCGGGGCGGCGGGTCGCCTTCCGGCACACCTTCCGCAACGTGCGTGAGCCGTTCTTCGTACGCACGCGCGGCACGGACGGCAAGAAGCACGTGCCCGGCGGGATCGAACCGAGCGCCGACGTGATCGGGCAGTCGAACCCGTTCGAAGACCTGTGGCTCTACGGGAACCCGATCTTCGTGGACGTGCGGTAGTCCTTGGGCCTCGTGAGTGGTAAGGACGGTTCTAACCGTCCTTACCACTCACGAGCCGAGGGTGTCCGGATCCGGCCCCAGCCGCTTCCCCTGCTCCAGCGTCGCGATCGCGGCGCCGTCGTGCGCGTCGAGGGCGAAGTCGAAGACGTCCATGTTCTCCTTGATCCGTTCCGGCGTGACGGATTTCGGGATCACCAGGTGGTTCATCTCGATATGCCAGCGCAGCACGACCTGCGCCGGCGTCTTGCCGTGCTTCTCCGCGATCGTGGTGATCTTCTCGTCGGCGAGCAGGTCCCCGCCGCGCGCCAGCGGACCCCACGCCTCGGTGACGATCTCGTGCTTCTCGTGGAAGTTTCGCAGCAACGGCTGCTGCAGCCACGGGTGGCATTCGATCTGGTTCACCGCCGGGACGATCCCGGTCTCCTCGATCAGCCGCTCCAGATGCGGGATCTGGAAGTTCGAGACGCCGATCGCCTTCGCCCGGCCATCGGAGGCGATCTTTTCCAGCGCCCGCCACGTTTCCACGTACTTGTCCTGCGACGGCAGCGGCCAGTGGATCAGGTACAGGTCGACATACTCGAGACCGAGTTCACTCAGGCTCGTGTCGAAGGCACGCAACGCCGAGTCGTAGCCGTGCTCGGTGTTCCACAGTTTCGTGGTGACGAACAGTTCCTCGCGGGGCAGCCCGCTCGTGCGGACGGCCTCGCCGACGCCGCGTTCGTTGGCGTACAGGGTCGCCGTGTCGATCGCCCGGTAACCCGCCTCGATGGCGGTGCGGACCGCGCCCACGACCTCGTCGTCGCCGATCTTGTACACCCCGAACCCGAGTTGCGGGAGGGACGTTCCGTTGTTCAGCCGAATGCTGGGGACCATATTCGAACCGTAACCCCAGCCGGGGGTCAAGGCAGCGCGGGCAGGTGCACGGTCACCGAAAGACCGCCGCCCACAACGGGTTCCGCGGACACCGTGCCGCCGTGCGCCTGGACCGCGGCCCGCACGATCGAAAGTCCCAGCCCGGCGCCGGTGCGGGCGGTCCTGGCGACGCCGGCGCGGCGGAACGGTTCGAACAGTTCGGGGACCGCGGCCGGGTCGAGCAGACCGCCGGACGACCGCACCCGCAGCACCGACCACTGTGGACCCGCTTGCGTGACGACGTCCAGCCAGCCACCGTCGACGTTGTGCCGCACGGCGTTCTCCAGCAGATTTCCCGCGATCCGTTCCAGCAGCGCCGGATCGCCGAACGTCGGCGCTCCCTGGGTGGCGAACTCGACGCGGAGGCCGCGTTTCTCCGCGTCCGGCCGCGCCGCGCGCCACGCGATCGCGACGATCACCGCGAGATCGACCGGTTCCCTCGCCACCAGTCCCGCGCCGTCCGTGCGCGCGAGCAGCAGCAGCGAACCGACCAGCCGCTCGGCCCGCTCGGTCGCGTCGCGGACCACACCCGCCATCCGGCGTAATTCGGCTTCGTCCGCGTGCTCGTCGGCCAGGGTGACGTCGAGTTCGGTGCGGATGACCGCGAGCGGCGTCCGCAGTTCGTGGCTGGCGTTCGCGACGAAATGCCGTTGCGCGTCGAACGCGGCCTGCAACCGGTCGAGCATGTCGTCGAAGGTTTCGGCCAGTTCGGCGAGTTCGTCCTTCGTCCGGACCTCGCCGATCCGCTCCCCCATCGATTCGATCGACAGGCGCCGCGCGGTGCCGGTGATCTCGCGCAGCGGTTGCAGGACCCGCGCGGTGAACGTCCACGCGAGGATCCCCGCCGCCAGCACGACGAAACAGAACGCGACCGCGCCGAACAGCAGCACCCGGTTCCTGGCGTACACCCCCAGGTGTTCGGTGACCGCGGAAGCGTCGACGTCGACGCCGTCGACCCGCACCGTGGTGCCCGGCGGCAGCTGCGGGACGGCGGAAACCGCGTCGCCGACCAGGTTCCAGGTCAGCCAGAGCAACAGGAGGCTGACCAGCGCCACCAGCCCGGTCGCGAGCAGCGTGACCCGCGCGCGCAGGCTGCGGGCACCGGACAGGTTCACCCGCGTGCGGTCCCCTGCTCCGGCACCCGGTAGCCGGAGCCGACGACGGTCTCGATGATGCCCGGCTCGCCGAGCTTCTTGCGCAGGGTCATCACCGTGACCCGGACGGTGGTGGTGAACGGGTCGGCGTTCTCGTCCCACACGCGTTCGAGCAGTTCCTCGCTGCTGACCACCGAACCGGCGGCCGACAGCAGCACCTCCAGGACGCCGAACTCCTTGCGGGTCAGCTCGACCGGGCCGCTCGCGCGGCGGACGGTCCGCCTCGCCGGATCCAGTTCGACGTCGCCCGAAGTCAGCAGCGGCGGCGCGGCCGGGGTCGCGCGGCGCCCGAGCGCCCGCACGCGCGCGACGAGTTCGGGGAAGGCGAACGGCTTGGCGAGATAGTCGTCGGCGCCGAGGGAAAGCCCGTCGACGCGGTCCGAAACGGAACTGCTCGCGGTCAGCATCAGGACACGGGTCAGCTCGCCGGACGCGACGATCTCGCGGCACAGGTCGTCACCGGACATCCCGGGCAGGTCGCGGTCGAGCAGCACGACGTCGTACCGGGTGACGGCGGCCTTCTCGTGCCCGTCGTCACCGGTCAGCGCGATGTCCACCGCCATGCCCTCGCGCCGCAGGCCGCGTGCGATCGCGTCGGCGAGGGGTTCTTCGTCTTCGACTACCAGAATTCGCACGACCCTACGTTGCCACACATTCCTGAGAGTGACCTTATTGGACTCGTGAGTGGGTAAGGACGGTCAGCGCCCGCTGCGGTCGATTCCCGGCTCTGTCCGTGAAGGCCTCCTTGAGGGACTCTGGGTCCCTCAAGGAGGCCTTCACGGACTCGGTTCTCGCCACGTACGCCCCACCGGTATCAGCAGTCACAGGGCCGCGCGAAGGCCGTCGAGTCCCGTGAGTGCCGAGGGTGGCTCAGTTACCTACTGTCGGTGCGCGAGCGGCGGGTTCGCGTGACTGGACGGACGACACGCGTGATCAGACGGACGACACGCGGCGGGACCCCGGCCGCGATCGTGTCGTCCGGTCGGTCACGTGACATCGCCGGTCAAGTCACGAGGACCACCGCAGGGCGAACCACAGCCGCATCCGGATCTCCGGATCCGCCAGATCCACCCCCAGCGCCCGTTCGATCTGCCCGATCCGGTGCCGGACGCTGTTGCGGTGCACGCCGAGTTCGGCGGCCGTCCGGTCCCAGCCGCCGTGGTGCGCGAGCCAGGTCCGCAGCGTGCCGACCAGTTCGCGGTCGCCCTTCCGGTCGAGTTCCCGCAGCGGCGCCAGCGCCTGGGCGGCGAACCCGGCCGCGGCGCCCGGCTCGATCAGCGCGTCCAGCCCCGAACCACCTTCCGCCACCACCGGCCGTTCCAGCGCGGCGGCCCGCGTCAGCAGCACCTCGATTTCGCCCGCCGCCTCGGGCAGCCGTCCGGGCGGGACGGGCGAGCCGACGACCGCGAGCCAGCCGTCGGCCCGGAGCCGGTCGAGGTCGCCGATTTCCGGCGCCTCGCGGACGATCGCGGTGAACCGCGGCCCCGGCCGCAACCGGACGAGCGGAGTGTCGAGCCGGGCGCGCAGCCAGTCGTAGCGGGCGGCGACCTCGTTCGGGCCGCGGCGGTACGCGATCCCCGCGACCAGACGGCGTTCGTCCCCGCCGATCACGTCGGTCTCGCCCAGCAGCAACGCCGTGGCGGTGGCGCCCAGTCCGGCCGCGTCCGAACCCGCGCGGCCCACCAGCCCGAGCAGCGCGGCCCCGACCGACAGGATCGAGCGGTCCGCGCCGTCGAACCGCGCGACGCGGCCGACCACGACCAGATGCGACGCCGTCGCCTGCGGGTACACCGGCTGCGCGACGACGTGCGTACCGTCGGCGAGTTCCGTCGTGGCGCTGCGGATCCCCCGGCCCGTCCGGAGCGTGGCGACGACCTCCCGGACTTCCGGCGGCAGCGGCGACGGCGCCCCGTGGTCCGCGGCCAGGACGTCGTCGACGCCGACCAGCGCCACCCAGGCCCCGAGCCGCCCGGCCAGCGCGCTCGCGAGTTCGCCGAGTCCGTCGCCTGCCGCCCTGGTCAGCGCCTCGCGCGCGACCGCGATCCGCCGCTGTTCGCGCTGCCCCGCCTCGGCCAGTGCGACCGACACCGCCCGGCTGATCGCGAGGAACGGCGTCCGCGGCTGGACGACCAGCAGCGGGAGCCCATGCCGGGCACACGCCGTCCGCAGTGGCGGCGGCAGCGTCTCGTAGGCACCCGGCGTGAGCCCGAACCCCAGCGCGGAGATCCCGCTTTCGGCCAGCCGCCGGACGTAGCGGTCGATCTCGGCCGCTTCCACCGGCAGGTTCACCCCGGCGGTGAGCAGCAGTTCCGCCCCGAGCAGGTACGGCGCGGGATCCAGCAGCTCGCTGACGTGCGCCCAGCGCACCGGGGCGTCGAGCGAACCCGGCCGCAGGGTCTCCACGACCGGGTCGACCGCCAGTTCCGGGTTGCCGACCACGGCCCGTAACGGGACATTCACATCCGAGTCGAACACATCATGGGTTCGGGTCATTTCATCCTCGCTCGTGCCGGAGTTCGGATGGATCATCCCATGTCGTTCAAGCTGCGAACGAACCTACGGTGACCCGAACGAAGCGAACAGCCCCAAGTCAAGGAGGACACCGTGGCCGGTGACTACGCGGTGATCGCGCTCTACATAGCGGGCATGATCGGGGTCGGCTGGTTCGGGCTGCGGCTCGCCAAGACCAAATCCGACTACCTCGTCGCGGGCCGCCGTCTCGGCTGGTTCATGTACTCCGGCACGATGTCCGCGGTCGTCCTCGGCGGCGCTTCGACCGTCGGCGGAGTGAAGCTCGGCTACACCTACGGCATCTCCGGCGCCTGGCTCGTGATCGCGATCGGCGTCGGCATCCTGGTCCTCCACGTGCTGTTCGCGCGGCGGCTGGTGAAGCTGCGCGTCTACACCGTCGGCGAGATGCTCGACCTGCGCTACGGCGGTTCCACCAGCACCATTTCCGGCGTGGTCATGTGGGGCTACACGCTCATGCTGACCGTCACCTCGACGCTGGCGTTCGCCACCATCTTCAAGGTCCTGTTCGACGTGCCGAGCTGGGCGGGCATCGCCATCGGCGGTTCGATCGTGGTGCTCTACTCGGTACTGGGCGGCATGTGGTCGATCACGCTGACCGACATCGTCCAGTTCGTCATCAAGACCATCGGCATCCTGCTGATCCTGCTGCCGGTCTCGATCGTCTCGGCGGGCGGTTTCGACGGGATGGCCGCGCGGCTGGACGAGAGCTACTTCGAACTGACCGCCATCGGCGGCGACACCATCTTCACCTACTTCCTCGTCTACAGCTTCGGCCTGCTGATCGGACAGGACATCTGGCAGCGCGTGTTCACCGCGCGGACGCCGGGCATCGCGACCGGTGGCGGTGTCATCTCCGGCGTCTACTGCCTGGTCTACGGTCTCGCCGGCGCGCTGATCGGCACCGCGGCCAAGACGCTGTACCCGAACCTGGCCAGCGCGCAGGACGCGTTCGCGACCATCGTCGAGGATCAGCTGCCCGCCGGAGTCCGCGGCCTGGTGCTCGCCGCGGCGCTCTCGGCGATGATGTCGACCGCGAGCGGCGCCCTGATCGCGTGCTCGACGGTCAGCACCTCGGACCTGCTTTCCAAGCTGGGCCTCAAGAAGGCGGCCGACGAGGTCGCGAGGAACCGGGTCACCACGCTCGTCCTCGGCATCGTCGCGATCGGGATCGCGATGGTCGTGGACGACGTCGTCAACGCGCTGACCATCGCCTACGACATCCTCGTCGGCGGGCTGCTGGTCGCGATCATCGGCGGGCTGGCCTGGAAACGCGGCACCCGCCAGGGCGCGCTCGCGTCGATGGTCGTCGGCACCGTCGTGGTCATCACGTTCATGGTCGTCGACGGGGTCGAGGCCAACAGCCCGATCTACTGGGGCCTCGGGTCCAGCCTGGCGGTGTACCTGCTGGTCAGCTTCCTCACCCCGCGTACCTCGGACGAGATCCTCACCGTGTGGACGCGCCGCCTGAACGGCAGCGCGGCCGCCGAAGAAGAAGAGGCGAAACTCGCCGCTTCCCAGTCCTGAAAACCATTCGAAGGAGACACAGTGCCTGAGCAGACCCCGATCGGACCCGTCGACTCTTCGAGGGTGCCCCGGTTCGCCGGTTTCGCGACCTTCGCGAGGCTGCCGCGGATCGATCAGGTCGAGCATGCCGACGTCGCCGTCGTCGGGGTGCCGTTCGACGCCGGGGTGTCCTACCGCCCCGGCGCGCGGTTCGGCCCCGCGGCGCTCCGCGAGGCCAGCCGGCTCCTTCGCCCGTACCACCCCGAACTCGACGTGTCCCCGTTCGCCGAAACGCAGGTGGTCGACGCCGGCGACATCGCGCTCAACCCGTTCAACATCGGCGAGGCGATCGAGACCCTGCAGAGCGAGGCGGAGGCGCTGACCGCGAACGGGACGCGGCTGGTGACCGTCGGCGGCGACCACACGATCGCGCTGCCGCTGCTGCGGGCGGCGGCGAAGAAACACGGACCGGTGGCACTGCTGCACTTCGACGCGCACCTCGACACCTGGGACACCTACTTCGGTGAGCCGTACACCCACGGCACCCCGTTCCGGCGGGCGTCCGAGGAAGGCCTCCTCGACACCGAAGCGCTGTCCCACGTCGGCACGCGCGGCCCGCTGTACGGCAAGCGGGATCTGGAAGAGGACCGCCGCCTCGGATTCGGCATCGTCACCTCCGGCGACGTCATGCGCCGCGGGGTCGCCGAGACGGTCGACGCGCTGCGCCAGCGCATCGGCGGCCGCCCGCTCTACATCTCGGTCGACATCGACGTGCTCGACCCGGCGCACGCGCCGGGCACCGGAACCCCCGAAGCGGGCGGAATGACCAGCCGCGAACTGCTGGAGATCCTGCGCGGGCTGCGGGACTGCAACCTCGTCGGAGCCGATGTGGTGGAGCTGGCCCCGGCTTACGATCATGCCGAGATCACCGCCATCGCGGCTTCCCACGTCGCCTACGACCTGGTGAGCCTGCTCAGTTTGGGGAAGGGCGCATGACCAGCACTGAACGGATAGGCGGCGACGTAGTCGTCGAAACCCTGCACGCGCTCGGGGCGGACACCGTGTTCGGCCTGCCTGGCCAGCACGCGCTCGGCCTGTTCGAAGCGCTGCGGCGCACGGACGACCTGCGCGTCATCAGCTCGCGGGTGGAGAACAACCTGGCGTTCGCGGCCGACGGGCACGCCCGCGCCCGGCTCGCGGCGGATCCCGAAGGCCCGGTCCCGGTGACGCCGATGATCGTGTCGACCGGCCCCGGCGCGCTGCTGACTTTGGCTTCACTGCAGGAATCCCGGGCCGCGTCGGTCCCGGTGCTCGGGATCTCCAGCCAGATCCCGGTGGCCGGGCTCGGCGGTGGACGGCACGGCTATCTGCACGAACTGCCCGATCAGCAGGCCAGTTTCCGCGATGTGGTGAAGTCGGTGCACGTGGTGCGCACCGTCAGCCAGATCCCGACGGCGCTGCGCGAAGCCTGGGAATCGGCGGCGACCGCGCCGTACGGCCCGGTGTGGGTCGAGATCCCGCAGGACATCCTGCTGGCACCGGTGGAGCTGCCCCGGATCACGTCGGTGACGGCGCGGCCCGCACCGCTCGAACCGTTGCCGGAGCTCGTCACCGAAGCCGCGAATCTCCTTGGCGCGGCCAAGAATCCGGTGATCCTCGCCGGCGGTGGCGCCCTGCGCTCCGGCGCGCAGGCGGAACTCAAGGCGCTCGCGGAGGCACTGCGCGCGCCGGTGCTCTCGACGTTCGGCGGCAAGGGCGTCTTCGGCTGGGACCACGAACTGTCCGGCCGGTCGTGGCTCGAAGACTGGCACAGCACGGAGTTCCTTTCGGCCGCGGATGTGCTGCTGGTACTGGGTTCCGGGCTCGGTGAGCTGTCCAGCAACTATCGTGAATTCGCCCCGCGGGGCCGGGTGATCCAGATCGAGGCCGACCTCGGGAAGCTGGAGTCGAACTACCCGGCGCTGGGCATCCACGCCGACGTCCGCCTTGCCCTGCAAGGACTTCTGGAGCAGGTTCCGTTCCGGCAGAGCGACGGAGTCGCCGAGAAGGCGGTCGCGGATCTGCTGGCCAAGGTGCGTGAACGCCTCGACGGCCAGGAACTCGAAACCGAGCGCAAGCTGATCGACGACATCCGCGCGGCGATCCCCGAAGGCACCCAGACGTTCTGGGACATGACGATCGCGGCCTACTGGGCCTGGTCGGCGTGGAACCCCGAGGGCGCGCCGATCCACACCGCGCAGGGCGCGGGCGGGCTCGGCTACGGCCTGCCCGGCGCGCTCGGCGGCGCGGCGGCGACCGGCGGCCCGGCGCTCGCGGTGTCCGGTGACGGCGGGGCGATGTACGGCATCGCGGAGCTGGCCACGGCGGTCCAGCACGGGCTGGACGTCACGTGGCTCGTCATCGACGACGGTGGTTACGGCATCCTGCGCGAGTACCTGACCGGCGCGTTCGGCCAGTCCACGGCCACCGAGCTCGCCCGGCCTGATTTCGCCGCGCTGGCACGGTCTTTCGGCGTCGAAGCCACCGTGTCCTCTTTGGACACCGTCGGGAAGGACCTGGCGGACGCATTGGGCACGCCCGGTCCGTCGGTGGTCGTCCTCCCCGCCCTCCTGAAGATGTTCGAGCCGACCCACCTGGAGAAGAAATGACTCAGGTCCTGAATTTCGTCGACGGCGCCGAGGTACCGGCGTCGGGCTCGCGGACGCTCGACCTGGTGGACCCCGCCACCGGCGAGGTCTTCGGCACCAGCGTCCTGTCCGAGCAGTCCGATGTGGACACCGCGCTGGAAGCCGCCGAACGCGCGTTCAAGGTGTGGCGCAAGAGCACGCCCGCCCAGCGCCAGCTCGCACTGCTGAAGATCGCCGACGCGGTGGAGGCCCGCGCCGAGGAGTTCGCCGACCTCGAAATCCGCGAGACCGGCAAGATCCGCGCGGTCGTGCTGGACGAGGAGATCCCGGAATGCGTCAGCGCGCTGCGGTTCTTCGCCGGTGCGGCGCGGCAGCTCGAAGGCACCGCGTCCGGGGAGTACCTGCCCGGGCACACGTCCGCGATCCGTCGCGAGCCGGTCGGCGTCTGCGCGCAGATCGCGCCCTGGAACTACCCGCTGATGATGGGCGTCTGGAAGATCGCGCCGGCGCTGGCCGCGGGCAACACCGTCGTGATGAAGCCCGCGGAGACCACGCCGTCGACGGCCGTGCTGCTGGCGAAGGTGGCGGCGGAGTTCTTGCCGCAGGGTGCGTTCAACGTGCTGTGCGGCGACCGCGACACCGGCCGCGCGCTGGTGAAGCACCCGATCACCGAGCTGGTGTCGATCACCGGCTCGACCCGCGCCGGGATCGACGTCGCCACCGTCGCGGCGGCCGACCTCAAGCGCACGCACCTCGAACTCGGGGGCAACGCGCCACTGCTGGTCTTCGGCGACGTGAACCTCGCCGAGGCGGCCGAGGGCATCGTCGGCGCGGCGTTCTACAACGCCGGGCAGGACTGCACCGCGGGCAGCCGCGTGCTGGTGGACGCGGCGATCCACGACGAGTTCGTCGCGGAGCTGACCAAGGCCGCCGCCGCGCAGAAGCCCGGTACGGACTTCGGCCCGCTCAACAGCGAAGCGCAGTTCGGCCGGGTGCGCGGCCTCGTCGACCGGCTGCCGTCACACGCTCGCGTGGAGACCGGCGGCGTACCCGCCGGTGACCGCGGTTTCTTCTTCTCCCCCACCGTGATCTCGGGCCTGAAGCAGGACGACGAGATCGTGCGGGAGGAGATCTTCGGCCCGGTGATCACCGTTCAGTCCTTTGTGGACAAGGACGAGGCGGTGCGCCTGGCCAACGGCGTCCCGTACGGGCTCGCCTCGTCGATCTGGACCAACGACCTGTCACGCGCGACCCGCGTTTCGGGCGAACTCGACTTCGGCTGCGTCTGGGTCAACACCCACGGGCCGCTGGTCTCGGAAATGCCCCATGGCGGCTTCGGGCACTCGGGCCACGGGAAGGACCTCTCGTCCTACTCCTTCGCCGAGTACACCCGCGTGAAGCACGTCATGACCCGCTTCGCCTGACCGCAATTCGGCACCTGATTGCGATAGTTCGCGAGGCCAACGACCGCAATCAGGTGCCGAATCGCGTACTTGGAGGTCCCCATGGGTGACAAGGTCACCGAAGTCGAGCAGCACGGTATCGCGCCGATCCCGCCCGAGGAACAGACGTCGCGCCCGCGCGACCTGTTCCGGATGGCGTTCGGCGGCGCGAACACCTTCGCCACCATCATCCTCGGGACGCTCCCGATCGCCTTCGGCCTGAGCTTCCGGGCGGCGGTGGCGGCCACCGTCGCGGGCGTGGTCGTCGGCGCGCTCGTGCTCTCGCCGATGTCGTTGTTCGGCCCGCTCACCCGGACCAACAACGCCGTCTCCTCCGGCGCGCACTTCGGCGTCGTCGGCCGTTGTGTCGGCTCCTTCCTCTCCCTGCTGACGGCGATCACGTTCTTCGCCATCTCGGTCTGGGTGAGCGGCGACGCCGTCGCCGGTGCGGCACAACGGCTTTTCGGCTTCGACGGCGGCGAAGTGCTCCGGGGTGTCGCGTACGGCGTCATCGCGATCGCCACGCTGGTGGTGTGCATCTACGGCTACCGGTTCATGCTGCTGGTGAACCGGGTCGCCGTGGTGCTGGGCACGGCGATCATGCTGCTCGGGATCGTGGCCTACGGCGGCACCTTCGACCCCGGGTTCGCCGGCACCGGCACCTACGCGCTCGGGGACTTCTGGCCGACCTGGATCCTCGCCGCGCTCACCACGATGGCGAACCCGATCTCGTTCGGCGCCTTCCTCGGCGACTGGACGCGCTACATCCCCGCGCGCCACAGCCGCCGTTCCCTGCTGGCCGCGCCGTTCCTGGCACAGGTGGCGACGCTGCTGCCGTTCGGATTCGGCATCGCCACCGCGACCCTGGTCGCCGATCCGGCCGACTACATCACCGGCCTGACCGCGATCTCCCCGCTCTGGTACGCGATCCCGCTGATCGTGGTCGCGCTGATCGGCGGGCTGTCCACCGGGACGACGTCGCTCTACGGGACCGGGCTGGACTTCAGCTCGATCTTCGTGAAGCTGAGCCGGGTGCAGGCGACGCTGCTGATCGGCTCGCTCAGTGTCGTGTTCATCTTCGTCGGCAATTTCGTGCTGGACATGGTGTCCAGCATCAACGCCTTCGCGACGCTGATCGTGCTGTGCACTTCGCCGTGGATGGTGATCATGATGATCGGCTTCGTCCTGCGGCGCGGGTTCTACGACCCGGACGACCTCCAGGTGTTCAACCAGGGCCGCAAGGGCGGGCGCTACTGGTTCACCCGCGGGGTGAACTGGCGCGCGATGGCGGCATGGATCCCGGCGACGACACTGGGCCTGCTGACCGCCAACACCCCGATGATCGCCGGGCCGCTCAAGGACATCGCGGGCGGCGTCGACATCAGCATGGTGGTGACGCTGTGCACGGCGGCGATCGCGTACCCCGTGCTGGTGAAGCTCTTCCCCGAGCCGCGGGAGGTCTACTCGTACGCGGAGCCCGTCGCGGAACCGGCCGTCGCCGTTTAGGCGAAGCGGCGCAGCGCACCGAGGAACAACGCGTCGAAGGCGCGGTCCGGGAGCACCCGGCGCACGAACAGGATCGGCTTCGCCCCGAAACCCGCGGCGTAACGGGTCTTCGGGCGCCGGGCCCGGACGGCCTTCAGGATGACGTCGGCGATCACCTTGGGGTGGGAACCGCGCGCGGCCTGGTCGAAGAACTTCGCGAGCGCCTTGGCCTGTGCGGCGTAGGCGGTGTCGCCCGAGGTCTTCATCAGGTTCTCGATGGCGATGCCGCCCCACTCGGTCTTGATGGCGCCGGGTTCGACCACCACGACGTCGATGCCGAACGGTTTGAGCTCCAGCCGCAGTGAGTCGCTGAGGCCTTCGACGGCGAACTTGGTCGAGTGGTACCAGCCGCCGAGCGGTTCGTAGATCTTGCCGCCGATCGACGAGATGTTCACGATCTTGCCGGAGCCCTGGGCGCGCATCCGCGGCGTGGTCAGCTGGACGAGCCGCGCGAGCCCGAACAGGTTGACCTCGAACTGGTACTTCCCTTCCGAGAGCGGCACGTCCTCGAAGGCGCCGTACGAGCCGTAGCCCGCGTTGTTGACCAGCACGTCGATCCGGCCGGACTCCTCGATGATCCGCTCGACCCCCGCGACCATCGACGCGTCGTCGGTGACGTCCATCTCGAGGACCTTGATGCCGCGTTCGGCCAGCCCCGCCATCCGCTCGACGCGCCTCGCGGCGCCGTAGACCGTGTAGCCCGCTTCGTGCAGCGCGAGCGCCGTGGCTTCGCCGATGCCCGCGGAAGCTCCTGTGACCAGTGCGACCTTCATGTCCCGCTCCTAACTAACCGGTTGGTTGCCAATTCAGGGTGACACGGGTCCGGGCTAGCTGTCAACCAACCAGTTAGTTAGACTGGGTCACATGGTCAGGGACAAGGAAGCGACCAAGCGGAGACTGCTGGACGCGGCGACGACCGAGTTCGCCACGTACGGCATCGCGGGCGCCAGGGTGGATCGCATCGCGAAGAACGCGGGCGCCAACAAGGCGTTGATCTACGCCTACTTCTGCAGCAAGGAATACCTGTTCGAGATGGTCGTCCAGGAGCAGGTGGACCTCGCCGTCCGGACGCTCACGATCACCCCCGAAGACCTGCCCGGCTATGCGGGGAAGCTGTTCGACCGCTACCTCGAACATCCCCAGCTCCTCCGGCTCATGGGCTGGCTTCGGCTGGAGAACGGCTTCGACGCGACGCCGGAGGCCGAGGTCCGGGCGCACGCGGACAAGGTCGCCGCGATCCGGGAGGCACAACGCGCGGGCACCGTGCCGGACCACTTCGACGCCGAGGAACTGCTGAGCCTCGTCGTGCACCTGTCGATCCTCGGCTTCTCCTCCCCCACCGCGACCCGCGACCTCGTCGTCCGCGCGGTCGGCCGGATCGTGGGAACCTGAGCCGCCTTTCGCGCGACCACTGGGTGTCTACCGGGGAGGCCGGCTTGCACCGCCGAACTTTTCTGCGTGCTTCAGGCGGGCCTGGAGCTGTGTGGAAATAGGGACGTTGAGTGTCCCTATTTCCACACAGCTGGTCGTGACAGTGACTGTCTCGCCGGACTGTGTGGATTTGTGGTCATCCAACGACCAGAAATCCACACAGTCACCTTCACGTCCTGGCGCAGACTCAGCGGTGCGTGTCCTCCGGCGCCGGAGTCCGGCTCGCCAGCTTCGCCGACCACTCGGTCACCCGCCGCGCCACATCCTGCGCGGTGAGCCCGACGCGGGCCAGCACCTCCTCGCGCGACCCGTGGTCGTGGAACACCTGCGGCACCGCGAGATCCCGCAGCGGCACATCGCATTCGGCGTCGCGGAACAGCGCGGCCAGCGCGGAGCCGAAACCACCGTGCCGCCCGCTGTCCTCGACGGTCACGACGAGCTTGTGCTGCTCGGCCAGCGCCACCAGCTCGGCGGGCGCCGGGACGACCCAGCGCGGGTCCACCACGGTCACGCCGATGCCCTGATCTGCCAGCCGGTCCGCGGCGGCGAGCCCGAGCATCGCGAACGCGCCGACCGCGACGAGCAGCACGTCGGCGTCGCCCTCGGGCTTGCGCAGGACGTCCACCGTGCCGACGCGTTCCACCGCGGGAACGGAGTCGATCACGCCGCCCTTGGAGAACCGCAGCGCCGTCGGCCCGTCCTCGACGGCGACGGCCTCGCGCAGTTCCTCGCGCAGCGTGCCGGCGTCACGCGGAGCGGCGACCCGCATACCCGGCACCATGCCCAGCAGCGAAAGGTCCCACATGCCGTGGTGACTCGGCCCGTCCGGCCCGGTGATACCCGCCCGGTCCAGCACCAGCGTCACCGGCTGGCGGTGCAGCGCGACGTCCATCAGGACCTGGTCGAAAGCGCGGTTCAGGAAGGTCGAGTAGACGGCGACGACAGGGTGTTTGCCGCCCATCGCCAGACCGGCGGCCGAGGTGACCGCGTGCTGCTCGGCGATCCCGACGTCGTACCAGCGGTCGGGGTACGCCTCGGCGAACTTGTGCAGCCCGGTCGAGCGCAGCATCGCCGCGGTGATCGCGACGACGTCCTCGCGGTCGGCGCCGATCTTGACCAGTTCCTCGGCGAAGACACCCGTCCAGCTCGGGCCCTTGACCGGCGGCAGGCCGGTTTCCGGGTCGATCGGGTCGGTCTGGTGCATCTGATCGGCCTGGTTGGTCACCGCGGGCTCGTAGCCGTGGCCCTTCTCGGTGACGACGTGCACGATGACCGCGCCGCCGAAGTCGCGGGCGCTCTGGAACGCCTTCTCCAGCGCGACGAGGTCGTGCCCGTCGACCGGGCCGAGGTACTTGAGGCCGAGGTCGGAGAACATCATCTGCGGGCTCAGCGCGTCCTTGAGCCCCGCCTTCGCCGCGTGCAGCGCCGCGTAGATCGGCTTGCCGACGACGGGCGTGTGCCGCAGCAGTTCCTTGCCGCGGTCCAGCACGCGCTCGTAGCCCGGCTTGAGCCGCAGCGACGCGAGGTGGTCCGCGACGCCGCCGATGGTCGGCGAGTACGAACGGCCGTTGTCGTTGATGACGATGACGACCGGGCGGCGCGGGTTCGCGGCGATGTTGTTGAGCGCCTCCCAGCACATGCCGCCGGTCAGCGCGCCGTCGCCGACGACGGCGATCGCGTGCCTGCCACCCCCGCCCAGCTCGAACGCCTTCGCCAGACCGTCCACATAGGACAGCGCGGTCGAGGCGTGGCTGTTCTCGACGAGGTCGTGCTCGCTCTCGCAGCGCGCCGGGTAGCCGGTGAGGCCGCCGAGCTGGCGCAGCTTGCCGAAGCCGTCATGACGGCCGGTGACGATCTTGTGCACATACGCCTGGTGACCGACGTCCCACACGATGGCGTCGCTCGGCGAATCGAAGACGCGGTGCAGCGCCATCGTCAGCTCGACCACACCCAGGTTCGGGCCGAGATGACCACCGGCGAGCCGCACCTTTTCGACGAGGAAATCCCGGATCTCCGCGGCCAGCTCGTCGAGCTGCTCCGGGTTCATCCGCTTCAAGTCGGCCGGTCCGTGCACGGACTCGAGCAACGTCACTCTCCCACCTCGCCTGGTTCCTCTTCCGCCGTTCCGACCAGTCTACGGAGGCCGCCTGAGAGTCTTCCGTCCGCCGCGTCACGGGTCACATGTCAGAAAATCACCACTCGACACCCAGCGGTGTGAACATGGTCTCTTTTGCCAAGTAGCGGTCACGTCGGGTGGCCGCGATAATCGCTGATCGACGGTTGAGCAGAAGCCGGTTCGGAGGGCTTGATGGCGGACTTTTTCATCGGTGGCGAGTGGGTCGACGCGGTCGGCGGTGGTCGCCGGGAGATCCGTTGCCCCGCGGACGGGTCGCTGGTCGCGGAAGTCGCCGAAGGCACCCGTGAAGACACCGAAGCGGCCATCGCCGCCGCGAGGAAGGCGTTCGACACCGGCCCGTGGCCGCGAACGCCCGCTCCCCAGCGCGGTGACCTGCTGCTGAAGGCCGCCGACCTGCTCGACCGCGACGCCGCGGCCTTCGCCCGCGCCGAGTCGCTCGACACCGGGAAACGGCTGGTCGAGAGCGAATACGACATGGCCGACATCGCCGCGTGCCTGCGCTACTTCGGCAAGCTCGCCGCGAACGACGCCGGCCGCGTGGTCGACACCGGCAACCCGGACGCGTTCAGCCGGATCGTGCACGAGCCCGTCGGCGTCTGCGGGCTGATCACGCCGTGGAACTACCCGCTGCTGCAGACCATCTGGAAGGTCGCCCCGGCGCTCGCGGCGGGCAACACGTTCGTCCTCAAGCCCAGCGAGCTGACCCCGCACACCTCGATCATGCTGATGAAGCTGCTGACCGAGGCCGGGCTCCCCGGGGGCGTCGCGAACCTGGTGCTCGGCGCCGGTGCGCAGGCCGGGGCGCCGCTGTCCGAGCATCCGGACGTCGACCTCGTGTCGTTCACCGGCGGGCTCGCGACCGGCAAGATCATCGCCGCCTCCGCGGCCGCGACCATCAAGAAGGTCGCGCTGGAACTGGGCGGCAAGAACCCGAACGTCGTCTTCGCCGACTCGGACTTCGAGACCGCCGTCGACTACGCGCTGACCGCGGTGTTCCTGCACTCCGGCCAGGTCTGCTCGGCGGGCGCGCGGCTGATCGTCCAAGAGGAGTGGCATGACAGGTTCGTCGACGAACTCGTCCGCCGCGCCGAACTGATCCGACTGGGTGGACCTTTCGACCCGAAGGCTGAAACCGGTCCGCTGATCTCGGCCGCCCATTTGGCCAAGATCGAACGCTACGTCGCCGCGGCGCTCGAAGAGGGCGCCGTCCTGCGCACCGGCGGCAAACGCCCCGACGATCGCGAGCTCGCGAAGGGGCACTACTACCTGCCGACCATCCTCGACAACGTGAAGCAGGGCAGCAGCGCCGTCGTCGACGAATCGTTCGGCCCGGTGCTCACCGTCGAGACCTTCACCGACGAGGACGACGCCGTCCGCATCGCCAACGACACCCACTACGGCCTCGCCGGCGCGGTGTTCACCTCGGACGCCTCCCGCGCGCAGCGGGTCGCGAACCGGCTGCGGCACGGCACGATCTGGATCAACGACTTCCACCCGTATCTGCCGCAGGCGGAATGGGGCGGCTACAAACAGTCCGGCTTCGGGCGCGAACTCGGCCCGACCGGGCTCGCCGAGTACACGGAGGCGAAGCACATCTACCAGAACCTCCGGCCCGCACCACAGCGCTGGTTCTCCGGGGAGCCCGCGTCCAACTAAAGAGGGGAATTGCCGATGAGCAATCCTTCCGACGACGGCTTGGCCGGTTTCGGCTACAAACAGGAACTCGAAAGAACGCTCGGCAATTTCCACACCTTCGCCGCCGGGATCAGCTACATCTCGATCCTGACGGGGACCTTCCAGCTGTTCTACTTCGGCTTCAGCTTCGGCGGGCCGGCGTACTGGTGGTCGTGGCCGATGGTGTTCGTCGGCCAGCTGATGGTCGCGCTGTCGTTCGCCGAACTCGCCGCGCACTATCCGGTCGCCGGGTCGATCTACAACTGGTCGAAACGGCTCGGCAGCCCACACGTCGCGTGGCTGGCGGGCTGGATGATGCTGACCGCGTCGATCGTCACCATCGCCGCGGTCGCGCTGGCCTACCAGATCACGCTCCCGCAGATCTCGTCGTTCTTCTCCTTCTCGGGTGACAGCGCGGTGAACGCGGTCATCCTGGGTACGGCGCTGATCGTGTTCACGACGCTGGTGAACGCCTGGGGCGTCAAGCTGATGGCGCGGATCAACAGCGCCGGCGTGTTCATCGAACTGGTCGCCGCGGTCCTGCTCATCGTGGCGCTCGCGGTCAACATCACCCGCGGGCCCGACGTCGTGATGCAGACCAACAACACCGGCGCCGACCAGCCGTGGGGCTATTTCGGGGCGTTCCTGGTCGCGTCGCTCGCGTCGACCTACGTCATGTACGGCTTCGACACCGCCAGCTCGCTCGGCGAGGAGTCACACGACCCGCGCAAGAACGCGCCCAAGGCGATCCTGCGCGCGCTGATCGCGTCGTTCGTCATCGGCGGGCTCATCCTGATCCTCGCGCTGATGGCCGTCGGCGACATCAACAACCCGGAGATCGCGACCGGGGGCCTCCAGTTCATCGTGCTCGACGTCCTCGGCAGCACGATCGGCACGATCTTCCTGCTGGCGGTGGTCATCGCGATCACCGTGTGCAACCTGGCCGTGCAGTCGGCGTCGATCCGGATGATGTTCGCGATGGGCCGCGACAACAACCTTCCCGCCGGAAAGCACCTCGCGAGGGTTTCCCCGAAGACGAAGACGCCCGTGGTCCCCGCGATCGTCTCCGGGGTCATCGCGGTCTTCATCCTGGTGGTCAACGTCGGCCAGCCGCAGATCTTCACGGTGATCACCAGTATCGGCATCATCATGATCTACCTGGCGTACCTGCTGGTCACCATCCCGATGCTGGTCAAGCGGCTGCGCGGGCAGTGGCCGCCGCCGAAGGCCGAGGGCACCAAGTACTTCTCCCTCGGCAAGCTGGGGCTGCCGGTCAACATCCTCGGCGTGCTGTGGGGCGGCGCGATCGTGGTGAACCTGGCCTGGCCGCGGCGTGAGGTCTACAACGCGACCGAGCCGTATCACTGGTACCTCGAATGGGGGGCCGTGCTGTTCGTCGGCGCGGTGGCGGTCGCCGGTTTCGCGTATTACTGGTTCGTCCTGCGGCACAAGAGCGGCGTCCTGGCCGATCACGCCGCGGAAGCACTTCCCGAGGAGGCAGCACAGTGACCGGAGAGTTCGACTACATCGTCGTCGGCGGCGGGACGGCGGGTTCGGTGGTCGCGGCGAGACTCTCGGAAGACCCGGACGTCACCGTGGCGCTCCTCGAAGCCGGACCGTCCGATGTGGACGATCCGGCGGTGCTGGAACTGACGAAGTGGATGGCGCTGCTGGAATCCGGCTACGACTGGGACTACCTGGTCGAACCGCAGGAGTCCGGCAACTCCTTCCTGCGCCACGCCCGCGCGCGGGTGCTCGGCGGCTGCTCGTCGCACAACTCGTGCATCGCGTTCTGGGCGCCGGCCGAAGACCTCGACGAATGGGCGTCGCTCGGCCTGCCCGGCTGGTCTTCGAAGGACATCTTCCCGCTGTACCAACGTCTCGAGACCAACGACGGCCCCGGTGACCACCACGGCCGCTCCGGTCCGGTGACCATCCGCTCGGTGCCGCCGAACGACCCGACCGGTGTCGCGCTGCTGCAGGCGTGCGAGCAGGCGGGCATCCCGAGGACGGAGTTCAACTCGGGCAAGACCGTGACGCACGGGGCGAACTGGTTCCAGATCAACGCACGCGAGGACGGCACCCGCTCCTCGGCGTCGGTGTCGTACCTGCACCCGATCATCGGCAAACGGCCGAACCTGGAGATCATCACCGGCGCGCGCGTCCGGCGGCTGCTGTTCGACGGCAAACGCTGCACCGGCGCGGAATACCTGGCCGACGACCTGATCCACGGCGTGCCGCTGCGGGCTCGGCGCGAGGTCATCCTGTCCTCCGGCGCGATCGACACGCCGAAACTCCTGATGCTGTCGGGAATCGGCCCCGCCGAACATCTGCGCGAGGTCGGTGTCGACGTCTTGGTGGACTCCCCCGGCGTCGGCGAGAACCTGCAGGATCACCCCGAAGGCGTCATCCAGTGGGACGCGCTGCAGCCGATGACCACCGAGTCCACCCAATGGTGGGAGATCGGCATCTTCACCACCACGGAGGAAGGTCTCGACCGGCCGGACCTGATGTTCCACTACGGCTCGGTGCCGTTCGACATGAACACCCTCCGGCAGGGGTATCCGACCACGGAGAACGGCTTCTGTCTGACCCCGAACGTCACCCGCTCACGGTCGACCGGAACCGTGCGGCTGCGCAGCCGCGACTACCGGGACAAGCCGAAGGTGGACCCGCGGTACTTCACCGACGAGCACGACATGCGCGTGATGACCTACGGCATCAAGCTGGCGCGCAAGATCGCCGAGCAGCCCGCGCTGGACGAATGGGCGGGCACGGAACTGGCGCCCGGCAAGGACGTCAAGACCGACGACGAGATCGCCGACTACCTGCGCAGGACGCACAACACCGTCTATCACCCCTCGTGCACCGCGAAAATGGGCGGCGACGGCGACCCGATGGCCGTGCTGGACGCGCGTCTGCGAGTGCGGGGCGTCGAAGGCCTGCGGGTCGCCGACGGTTCGGCGATGCCGTTCCTGGTGGCGGTGAACCCGTGCATCACGACGATGGCGATCGGCGAGAAGTGCGCGGACATGCTGAAGGAGGACGCGCGCTCCTAGCTCTGTTCGTGTGAAGGCCCCCTTCGGCTGGAGGGGGCCTTCACTTTGCCCGGAAAACCGGTGGAGCGACCTCTCCCGGGCCATTACCGTGCTGCCGGACCACGTCGCCGAGCCGAGGGCCTGCCGTTGTACACCCTGTGAGACCTCCCGAGCGCTGATTTCGTCGCGCGTCGCGCTTTGCGCCGCGCTTCCCTTTGCTGCGGATTTCTCACTGGAACGGGTGTATTCCTGTGCTCGAAAACTGGGTGGTCGTCCCCACCTGCCTGCCTGTCGTCCTCCGCCGTTGCCACGTCTGCCCGTCCGGGCGCTTCCGGGCGAACGGCAAGTTCCGTGTCAACGCCAACCACAAGCTCATCGACGTCTGGCTCCTGGTGCTCTGCACCGGCTGCGGGGACACCGCGAAGCTGACGATCCTGGAGCGCGTGAACGTGCGCTCCGTACGACCTGGACTGCTGAACCGGCTGCACGAGAACGACCTCGCCCTGGCGGCGGAACTGCTCCAGGATCCGGTCGTGCGGCGCCGGAACCGCGTCGCACTGGAGTGGGACGGTGCTTGGCGGCTCCATACCGGCTCTTTGGGCCGCTGGGACTTTCTCGAGGTCTCGGTGCGCTTCGAGGCACCGATTCCCGTCCGGCCTGCTCGGCTGATCGCCGAGGGGTGCGGTCTTTCGCGGAGCGAGGTCGAGCGACTGATCGAGGAAGGAAAGGTGGTTTCGGCGGCGCGATTGCGAGGGAAGGTGTCCGGGGACTTCACCTTCACGCTGAAACGCTGAGTTCGATCTCGCGATCTCGCGATTCCGCGTGATCGGACGGACGACACACGTGATCAGGTGGACGACACCTGTGTCCAGACGGACGCCTCATGGCGAAGGTCCGGCCACGCGAGTGTCGTCCGCCCAATCACGTGTGTCGTCCATCCAATCACGCGTGTCGTCCATCTGATCACGAGCGCCGTTCTCCGCGGAGTGACGCGAAAGCCACTTTCGAGACACCAGATGTCGCGAAAGTGGCTTTCGCGACATCACTTCTCCGAAGGTCTCGCGCCAGCCGCCACCTCGGAACCCCGCCTGCCAAACCGGCGACGGGCTTCTCGGCATGCCCGTGTCCGCGACACACGCTCATCAAATGGAGACGACGGCCGGGGTGCCCCGATCCCCTCGCATCTGCTGCAACGCCCACGCCTGCCCGAATTCCGCCAGCGCGGGACCCGACCAGCAACCCGAAATGCTGATTCCCTTCCACAGCGGCATTTTCGGCCCATTCAGGGTTCCGTGACCGACCTGCACCTGCACCGCGCCTTCCACCCAGGTGAAGACGAAATGCGCATACATGAACATCCACGCCTGCCTGCCGAGCAGATCGCGCGCGAGCACCGGCCCCTCGGAGGGGTAGGGCGCCGTGTAAATGACTTGTTTCCGGCCGCTCCGGTAACTGATCTCCTGCGCCGTGACACCGGGTGGAAGCATTGACGGCTCTGCCACTCGTCAGTCCTCCACAATGGTGATCGTGCCGTGCCCGTCGCAGCCCGCACAGCCCTTCCCGTCACAATCACCACAGACCGAAGTGAGATAATCCATGATTCGGAATCCGTTCGCGTCGAAGTGCCCGAAGTACCCGCATTACCTCGTGAACACGGGCTCAAGTTAGCGAGCACGAAGACATCAGGACAAGACGAACGAAGCCGATCCATTCCGACGGATTACAAATCCCGAATTATTGCAGCAACGCAACGCATTCGACGTGGTGTGTCATCGGGAAAGCGTCGAAGGCGCGCAGGTCCACCAGGCCGTATCCGTGGCCGGCGAACAGCGCGATGTCACGCGCCAGCGCCGCGGGGTCGCACGCCACGTAGACGATCCGGTCGGGCGAACCCTCCACGATGGAATCGACGACGGCCTTGCCCGCGCCCTTGCGCGGCGGGTCTAGGACGACGACGTCGACCGGCTTCGGGGCATCGGCCAGCAGGTGCTCGACGCGACCGGAGCGCCAGCGGACCTGCGGAAGGCCGGCCAGGTTCTCCTCGCCGTCGGCGACGGCACGGCGGCCGGATTCGATGGCCAGAACACGCCCGCGCGGGCCGACCTGCTCGGCGAGCACCGACGCGAAGAGGCCGACACCGGCGTACAGATCCCACGCCACGCCATCACGCGGCGCCTCCGCCCATTCCGCGACGACGGCGGCCAGCGTGTCCGCGGCGGCCGGGTGGACCTGCCAGAAGCCGTGGGCGTCCAGGCGCCAGTCGCGACCGGCGGCGTGCTGCACGGCGATACCACCGGCCAGCTGCCGCGAGCGGGTCTTCCCGTGGACCGTCGACAGGTCACGGAGGTGCACCTGCCCCTCGCCGTCCTTGGTGACCTCGATTTCGCTACCGGGGCGCCACTTCCGCGACACGACGTCGTCGAGCGCGCCGGGGACGGTGATCGGGCAGTCGTCGATCGGGATCACGCGGTGACTGTGATGCGCCCGGAAACCCGCTCTGCCGTCCTTGCCCGCGACGAGCCGGACGCGGCTGCGCCAGTCCAGCGGGCCACCGTCGAGCGCCTCGACGACGACGTCGCGCTCGATCCCGGCCAGCCGCTTGAGCTGCTCCGCGACCACCGCCGCCTTGAGTTCACGCTGATATCCGGGCGTGGCGTGCTGCCAGTCGCAGCCGCCGCACTCCCCCGGCGCCGCGAGCGGGCACGGCGGCTCGACGCGTTCGGGCGACGCCTCCAGGATCTCGACGGCGTCGGCGCGGCAGAACGACCCGCCCTTGTCCTCGGTGACGGACGCCAAGACCCGCTCGCCGGGCAGGGCGTGCCGCACGAACACGACCCGCCCCTCCGCCCGCGCGACGCAGTGCCCGCCGTGCGCGACCGCGCCGACCTCCAGCTCGATCGTTCGTCCGAGCCAGGTGCCGGTCGACGCGTCCACACTCATTCTGCGTTGTCCTTCTTCGTTTCGGGTTGCTTGACGATCGGGGAGAATCCACGTCGCACGTCGCCCGCCGCCGGACGTGCCTTCCGGTCGCGTTTGATCGCCTTTTCCGACGATTCGAGCTGCCACGGCACGCTGGTCACCATGACGCCGGGCTGGAACAGGAGCCTGCCCTTGAGCCGCAGGGCGCTCTGGTTGTGCAGGACCTGCTCCCACCAGTGCCCGACCACGTATTCGGGGATGAACACGGTCACCACGTTGCGCGGGTTGTCGCCGCGGACGCGCTTCACGTAGTCGAGCACCGGTTTCGTGATCTCGCGATACGGCGATTCGATCACCTTCAGCGGCACCTTGAAATTGTGGTCGTCCCAGTCCTGGACGAGTTTACGGGTCTCGGCGTCGTCGACGTTCACCGTGACGGCTTCGAGGACGTCCGGGCGCACGGCCTTGGCGTAGGAAAGCGCGCGCAGAGTCGGCAGGTGCAGTTTCGAAATCAGCACGATCGCGTGGTTGCGCGAAGGCAATACGGTCGGCTTGCGGTCCATCTCGCGCAATTCCTCCGCGACCCGGTCGTAATGCTTCCGGATCGCGGTCATCAGGATGTAGATCGCCACCATCGCCGCGATCGCGATCCACGCGCCGAGCAGGAACTTCGTGACCAGCACGATGATCAGCACGGTGCCGGTCATGGTGAGGCCGATCGCGTTGACCGTCTGCGAACGCCGCATCCGCCGCCGCACCGCCGGATCGGTCTCCCTGGCCAGCAACCGGTTCCAGTGCCGGATCATGCCCGCTTGGCTGATCGTGAAGGAGACGAACACGCCCACGATGTAGAGCTGGATGAGCTTCGTGACCTCGGCGTCGAA
The DNA here is from genome assembly GCF_019330265.1 of Amycolatopsis sp. TNS106. Lineage (NCBI taxonomy): Bacteria > Bacillati > Actinomycetota > Actinomycetes > Pseudonocardiales > Pseudonocardiaceae > Amycolatopsis > Amycolatopsis sp. TNS106. The sequence continues at coordinate 3,654,273 of NZ_CP024972.1, forward strand.
CGCGATGATCAGCACCAGCGCGAACGTCGAGAGGAACAGGATGCCGTTGGAGAAGGCCAGCCGGTCGCCCCGGGTGTGCAGCTGACGCGGCAGGTAGCGGTCCTGCGCGAGGATCGAGCCGAGCACCGGGAAGCCGTTGAACGCGGTGTTCGCGGCCAGCAGCAGGATGATGCCGGTGGCGAAGGAGATGTAGTAGAACGCGGGGGTGAAGTCGGCGAACACCGCCTGCGCGATCTGCGCGACGATCGTCTTCTGCTCGTAGCCCGCCGGGGTGCCGGTGAGCTGCGTCTCCGGGTGCTCGGCGAATTTGACGTCGGTGATGATCGCCAGCGTGATGATGCCGATCAGCATCGTCACCGCGAGCACCCCCATCATCAGCAGGGTGGTCGCCGCGTTCTTCGATTTCGGCTTCTGGAACGCCGGGACACCGTTGCTGATCGCCTCGACCCCGGTCAGCGCCGCCGCACCGGAGGAGAACGTGCGCAACAACAGGAAGAAAAAGGCGAAACCGGTCAAAGAGGCTTCTTCGTGCAGCTGGAAATCCGCGCTCTCGGCCCGCATGTCGGCGCCGGAGGCCGCCTCGATCAGGCCCCAGATCACCATGCCGAGGATGCCGATGATGAACCCGTAGGTCGGGATCGCGAACGCTTTGCCCGATTCGCGCACTCCGCGCAGATTCAGCGCGGTGAGCACGACCACGATGATGACCGCGGCGATCACCTTGTGCTGCGCCACCCAGGGAATCGCGGAACCGATGTTCGCCACACCGGACGACGTCGACACCGCCACGGTGAGCACGTAATCGACCAGCAGCGCGCTGGCCACGGTGAGCCCGAATTTGCCGCCGAGATTGGTGTTGGCGACTTCGTAGTCACCGCCGCCGCTGGGATAGGCGTGCACGTTCTGCCGGTAGGACGCGACCACGACCAACATGACGAGCGCGACGGCGACGCCGATCCACGGCGCGAAGGCGTACGCGGACAACCCGGCGACGCTGAGGGTCAGAAAGATCTCCTCAGGCGCGTAGGCGACGCTCGACAACGCGTCGGACGCGAAAATCGGCAGCGCGATGCGCTTCGGCAGCAGCGTATGCGAGAGGCGGTCACTCCGGAATGGACGTCCGAGGACGAGCCGCTTCAATACGGTCGGGAACTTCGACACCTGGGAAGAGTAACGGCGGCGCGCAGCGTCTCCGTTGAGGGTGGCGGTGGGGAGGAAGGTGGAGTAGCTGACGGCGCTCACGGTAGGTTCGGCGCTGGTGTGTCTGGGTACCTGCGGACGGGTGAAACGTTCGCTGACTAAGGAGGCAGTGCGTGCACGTGGTGATCATGGGATGCGGCCGGGTCGGCGCATCCCTTGCCGCGGCGCTGGAGCGGCTGGGGCACGACGTCGCCGTCATCGACAAGAGCAGGCAGGCGTTCCGGCGGCTCGGCAGTGATTTCCACGGTCAGCAGGTGGTCGGCGTCGGCTTCGACCGGCAGGTGCTGATCGAAGCCGGGATCGAACGCGCGGGGGCCTTCGCGGCGGTGTCCAGCGGCGACAACTCCAACATCATCTCGGCGCGGGTGGCCAGGGAGAACTTCGGGGTCGACAAGGTCGTCGCCAGGATCTACGACCACAAGCGCGCGGCGGTCTACGAGCGGCTCGGCATCCCGACCGTGGCGACCGTGCCGTGGACGACCGACCGGTTCCTGCGCACCCTGCTCCCTGACGGCGTCGCCTCGGTGTGGCGGGACCCGTCCGGCAGCGTGGCGCTCCTGCAGCTCCCGCTCCACGAAGGCTGGGTCGGGCGCAGCGTGCGCGAACTGCAGGACACCACCGGCGCGCGGGTCGCGTTCATGATGCGGTTCGGCACCGCGGTGCTGCCCGACACCAAGGCCGTGATCCAGGCCGACGACGTCGTGTACGTCGCCGCGAAATCGGGCACTGTCAGCGACGTGACCACCGTCGCCGCTCGCGAACCGGAAGAGGAGAACTGATGCGGGTCGCGATTGCCGGGGCCGGCGCGGTGGGCCGGTCGATCGCCGCGGAGCTGATCGACGGGCGCCACCAGGTGATGCTCATCGAACGTGAGGCCGACCAGTTCGAGCCGCACACCGTCGAGCAGGCGGATTGGGTGCTGGGCGACGCGTGCGAGGTGTCGATCCTGGAGGAATCCGGGATCGAGGAGTGCGACGTCGTGATCGCCGCGACCGGCGACGACAAGGCGAACCTGGTGGTGTCCCTGCTGGCGAAGACCGAGTTCGCGGTGCGGCGGGTGGTGGCGCGGGTGAACAACCCGGCCAACGAGTGGCTGTTCAACGACGCCTGGGGTGTCGACGTCGCCGTGTCCACCCCGCGGATGCTCGCGGCGATGGTCGAGGAGGCGGTGAGCGTCGGCGATCTGGTGCGGCTGATGACGTTCCGGCAGAGCCAGGCGAACCTCGTCGAACTCACCCTGCCGGAGGAGACCCCGCTGGCGGGCAAGGCGGTCAGCGAGATCAACCTGCCGCGTGACGCGGCGCTGGTGACGATCCTGCGCGGGGACCGCGTGATCGTGCCGCAGCCCGAGGATCCGCTGGAGCCGGGTGACGAGCTGCTGTTCGTGGCGACTTCGGACGTGGAACCGGAGATCCGGACCGCGCTGGGTTACTGAACGTCCCTGTCACGCCCACCTCGGCTGCTATGAACGGGCCGTTCCTTGCGAAATTTGCAAGGAACGGCCCGTTCATGGCATTCCGGGCTTGACGGGAGAGGCTAGTTCTCGACAGCGGGCGCCTGCGCGTACTTCGCGCGCAGTCGTGCCTCGATCTCTTCGTCGGTCTCTTCGCACGGGGCCTCTTCGGCCTGCGCCTTGAGGTGCTTGTCCGACCGTCGCACCGCCCAGACGACCGTGAGCAGGCCGAGCGCGTACAGCGGGTAGCCCATCGCGATCTTCGCGAAGGCCAGCCAGCCGGTGTAGTCCTCGTCGTACAGCCAGCGCTGCACGACGAACCGGGCGCCGAAGATCAGCGCCATCGCGGCGGTCGCGATCGAGTACGAGATCAGCGACTTCTTGTCCTTGCGCCAGGCGTGACCGCTGCCGTTGAGCGCGTTCCACACCACGCCAGCGAGCGGCCAGCGAACGACGATCGACAGCACGAAGACGCCGCAGTAGACCAGGCTCGTCCAGATGCCGAACAGGAAGAATCCCTTGGCCGAGCCGGTCCGGTAGGCGATGAACGCCGCGATCGCGACCCCGAAGAAGCCGGAGATCGCGGGCTGCAGCGGCTCCTTGCGCACGATCCGCAGCACGGTGATCGCCACCGCGCTGCCCACCGCGGCCCAGATCCCCACCGTGAGCCCGAAGATCGCGTTCGCGATCACGAACACGATGACCGGCAGCGAGGAATAGAACAGTCCGGACAGCCCGCCCATCTGTTCCAACAGGGTGGGCTGGGGCTTCTTGTCTTCGGTCTTCTCTTCGCCGCCGACGGGTTCAGTCACGATGCGGGATCAACTCACAGGGCTCTGAAGTTCGTAATAGGGGTTGTACAGCACCTTCTGACCATCACGTTCGGCCATCCGGCCGCGCACCTTGATGGTTCGCCCGGGTTCGATCCCGGGGATCCGGCGGCGTCCGAGCCAGATTAGCGTCACACCCTGTGTGCCGTCGAACAGCTCGGCCTGCAGCGTCGCCGCCTCGTTGGTCGGGCAGAGCTCCACGCTGCGGAGTCTCCCGAGCACCGTCACCTCTTGACCCGACCGGCAGTCGCAGGCACGCTGCGCTCCGCCTGCCTCGGATTTTTCGGACAGATCGTCGGCGTCGAGATCCTCGACGTCGCTGGTCAGCTTGCGGACCAGCCGGCTGAAGTAGCCGCCGTCTTTGGCGGACATAACGGTGCTCCTGTGCTCCGGGGCCCCCGACTTGAACGGCCCGTGCGTAATCCAGCGTAACTGTGCTCGGACCAGGAGAACGGGTTTAGGGGAATATCGCAACGTGACCTCCGCTATTCCGCCTACGACGGCAGTAGTACTCCCCGGCACGGGGTCCGACGAAGTGTTCGTGCGCGCCGTGTTCGCCGGTCCGCTGCGTGCGCTCGGCATCCGGCTGATCGCCCCGCCGCCGCCTCCCGGAGACCGGCTGGCGGACGGCTATCTCGAGGAGCTGGACAAGCTGGCCGACGAGCACGGTCCGCTGCTCGTCGGTGGCATCTCGTTCGGCGCGCACCTGTCGGCGGAGTGGGCGGCGCGCGAACCGGCCCGCTGCACCGGCCTGCTGGCCGCCCTCCCGGCCTGGAACGGCCCGGCCGGGCAAGCACCCGCGTCGCTCGCCGCGCGGCTGTCAGCGGATCTGGTGGCCGCAAATGGGGTCGACGGCGCGCTGGCGCGATCCTCCGACGGCGTCCCGGGGTGGCTTTCGGCGGAACTCGGCCGCGCGTGGCGGCGGCACGGCGACGGGCTGGCGGCGAGCCTGCGGACGGCGGCGGGGCATCCCGCCCCGTCGCTGGAGGACCTGAAGGGCCTCGACGTACCCGCGGGGATCGGCGCCTGCGTGGACGATCCGATCCATCCGGCGGAGGTCGCCCGCGCCTGGGCCGAGGCCCTGCCGCGCGCCGAGGTGGGCGAGTCGACGCTCACCGCCCTCGGCGCGGACCGGGAATCCCTGGGCCGGGCGACCGTCCTTGCCTGGCTGAAAGCTCGCTAGCCCTGCTGCTCGGCGATGTGCTGAGCGACGGCGTCGGGCAGCGTGATGGTCAGCGGGGTGCGGACCGGCATCGGCGCGTCACCGCGGTCGACGATGGTGTGCCGCACGATCTCCCGCAGCACGGCGGGCGCCTGCGACGCCTGCGACTGCGGCCCGGCGATGACGCCGCGGAGCATCCAGCGCGGACCGTCGACCCCGACGAACCGCAGCGCGACGTCACCGACGATCGCGGACAGCTCCAGTCCCCACTCCCCCATGCCGACCGAGACCTTGGCGCCGTCGGCGCGCAGCTGCTCGGTGAGCTCGGTGCTGACGTCCTTCCACAGTCCGCCGGAGCGCGGCGCCGCGTAGCCGCTGACGGTGATCTGGCCCTGTTCGGTGACGACGTGCACCGCGCGGACACCGCCGCTCTCCGGGTCCATCTCGACCTGGACCTGGGAACCGTCGGGCACCGGCACCTTCACCGAACCGAGGTCGATCCGCGGGATGCCGTCCTCGGGCGCGTCGGCGAGGTCGAAGGGGCCGTCGGAGGTCTCCGACAGCTGCGCCTCGATCTCGTCGTCGGCGTCCTCGGCGGCAGCGCTGCCGGGACGCTCCACGACCTCGGGCGCGGCGTGCCGTCCGGTCGGCTTCGCGCGCTTGCGTCCGAAAATCCCCACTAGTTCTCCGTTCCTTCCCTGGCTCCGGCTCCCAGTGTGGCGTGTCCGCCCGTGGAGCCATACCCTCCCTCGCCGCGCTCGGACGGCTCGAGCTCGGCGACCTCGACGAACTCGGCCTGTTCGACCCGTTGCACGACCAGCTGCGCGATCCGGTCGCCGCGGGTGAGCACGACCTTCTCGGAGAGATCATGGTTGATCAGGCAGACGCGGATCTCACCGCGGTACCCGGAGTCGATCGTGCCCGGGGTGTTGACGACCGAGAGGCCGACGCGGGCGGCGAGACCCGAGCGCGGGTGGACGAAGCCCGCGTAGCCGGGCGGCAGCGCGATCGCGACGCCCGTTCCGACGACGCCGCGTTCACCGGGCGCGAGCACGAGATCCGAGGTCGTGACGAGGTCGGCGCCGGCGTCGCCGGGGCGCGCGTAGGCGGGAAGGGGGACCGAAGGATCGATCCGGGAAAGCAGTACCTGAACGGTGGACACGGGCGGCGAGACTACCCTGAACGCGTGGGTGAAAGCGTGAACACGGCCGAAGGCGGCGCCGTCAAGCATTCAGAGCGGCTCTACGTCCCGTGGTGGGGCTGGCCGTTGCCGCTGCTGGGCGGGGGGCTGCTGGCGGCGGAGATCGACATGGGCTATCCCGGGCTGCGCGGGTGGCTGCCGTACGTGGTGCTGATCCCCGCCGTGATCGCGCTGATGATCTCGCTCGGCCGGTCCCGCGTGAAGGTGACCGGCGGCGCCGAGCCGGAGCTGTGGCTGCGCGACGCGCACCTGCCGCTCAAGTTCGTCGGCGACGTCGACGTCATCGACAAGGAAGCGAAGCGCAAGGCGCTCGGCCGCGACGCCGATCCGGCGGCCTTCGTCCTGCACCGGGGCTGGGTCGGCCCGGTCGTGCGGGTCTGGCTCACCGACCCCGGCGACCCGACGCCGTACTGGCTGTTCAGTACCCGACATCCCGAGAAGGTGGCCGCGCTGCTCCGCCACCCCGCCGAGAAGGCCTGAGACGACAAGGAAAGGGGGCCGGCCACCTGGCCGGCCCCCTTATTCCTGTTCAGATCCCGAAACCCCCTGTCGCGCCGTCCCCTGTGCCCGTAGGCTCAGGCGCAGTCGCGGCAGATGAGCCGTCCGCCACTCTCCTCGGCCAGCCTGCTGCGGTGGTGCACCAGGAAGCAGACGGAGCAGGTGAACTCGTCGGCCTGCTTGGGCACGACCTTGACGGTCAGGTCCTCACCGGAAAGTCCGGAGAGGTCCGCGCCCGGCAGCTCGAAGTTCTCGGCGGTCGCGTCCTCGTCGACGTCCACGACGCCGGACTGGTTTTCGTTACGCCTTGCCTTCAGCTCTTCCAACGAGTCTTCGGCCAGCTCGTCGGCTTCGCTGCGGCGCGGAGCGTCGTAGTCGGTCGCCATTAGTCCCTCACCCCTGCGATGCTTTCGATGTCAGATGGCCCGGACCCGCGAGCGCGCGGCTCGTGAGTCCTTCGTGCCGCTGGTTAACGTCCCAGCGCCCCTGTTTGTGCCCGGCTGGGCAGTGAGCGAGGTCTCTCTTTTGCGCCTCTTACTGCCGCCTGAGCCCGCGAAGGGTAGCTCACGCTGATACCGGCTCTGCAACGAGTCAGACATTGCCGCGATTACGTCACCCAACAGGGGGAACAGGAGGGGAGGGGGATGAAGCCATTGTTCAAGACGCCTGTCGTCCGAATGGGTTGCCCCCGCGTCGGGTACCTCACCCCTTGGGCCCGGCTGCTTGCCCGGAGTGGCCATCGCGTGGTGCTATCCGGAGGCCCGCGCCGATCACCTTCGCCGCAACGCATAGGCTGATCGGACACGATGGTGAGATGAAGCACCGTCCGGGGATCCGGGCTTTGGGGAAGGGACTGTCAGGTGGCGTCGGGGAACGGCATCGGGGACCGCGGGGCGAGGCCGTATCGCAAGCGCAAGCCGCTGCCCGCGCTCATCGTCATCGGGGTGATGGCGCTGGGCGCGGTCATCGTCTGGATGAACGTCGTCGCGAGCAAATCCGATATCGACGCCAGGGTCCGCTGCGATCCGCCGCCCGTCCCGCAGGAAGGTGTCACCTACACGCCGCTGGCGCACAACGGGCTCGACGACCGGGCACCGGTGCCGCCGGACAAGGTCGCCGTCCAGGTGCTCAACGGATCCCAGGTCCGCGGCCAGGGCGGCATCGTCACCAGCACGCTCCGGGAACTCGGCTTCTCGCAGATCGTCGAGCCGGACGTCGACCCGGCCTACAAGAACACCGAAGCCAAGTGCCGCGGCCAGATCCGCTTCGGCGAGAACGGCGCCGCCGCGGCCCGCACGCTGAGCCTGGTGGTCCCGTGCGCCGAACTGGTCAAGGACAACCGCAAGGACGCTTCGGTCACGCTCACCACCGGCACCCTGCTCGGTGACGTCCGCCCGAAGGCGGAGGCCCGCCAGGTGCTCGACCAGCTCACGAAATGGTCGAAGGCGCAGCAGGGCAGCGGTGGCGGTGAGCAGTCGGCGGGCGGCGGCGCCCCGGTGATCGACCAGGCGCTGCTGAAGGCCGCCCGCGAAGCTCCCTGCTGAGCCAGTCCCTCAAGCGCTACGAACGGGGCGTTCCTGGCAAATTCTGCAAGGAACGCCCCGTTCATAGCGCCGGGCGAGGGGCTCAGATGGCGCTCACGCCCGACTCGATCAGCGCCTGACGCAACGGCCCTTCGATCGACGGCGCCACCGCGAAGGTCGCGTCCGGCCCCAGCTCCGTGTCCTCCCCCGGCAACGACACCCGCGCTCCCGCCTCGGCGGCGATGAGCGCCCCGGCGGCCCAGTCCCAGTGCCCGAGACCGTGCTCGACGTAGGCGTCCAGCCAGCCCGCCGCGACCGCGCACAGATCGAGTGACGCGGCCCCGTTGCGCCGGACGTCCCGCACCCGGGTCGCCAGCTCGGCGACGAACCGGGCCTGCTTCGTCCGCCGTTCGACCTTGTAGGCGAACCCCGTGCCGACGAGCGTCAAATCCAGCCGGGAAGGGGCGTTGACCGTCAGCGGCCGCCCGTCGAGGAACGCGCCCTGCCCTCGCGCGGCGGTCCAGCGGCGCCCGCTGACCGGTTCGACGACGGCGCCCGCCACCGACACCCCGCCGACCTGCGCGGCCACGGACACGGCGAACCAGGGCAGCCCGTAGAGGAAGTTCACCGTCCCGTCGATCGGGTCGACCACCCACGTCACGCCGTCCCCGGCGATCCCGCCGCCCTCCTCGCCGAGCACGGCGTCGCCGGGGCGCAGTTCGGCGAGGCGGGCGCGCACCAGCCGTTCCGACTCGTGGTCCACCGCGGTCACCACGTCGGTGTCCGCGGATTTGGTGTCCACGCGCACCTCGCGGCCCGCGTTCATCCCGGTCCAGGCCTCGTGGACCAGCTCGGCGGCCTCGCCCGCGACACGCTCGGCGACACTCTTCAGCAACGTCTCGTCAACTCCCACGTCCGCCATGTCACCACATCCGGTTAAAGTCTCCGAGGCAGGCTTCTGAATCGTGCGAGAAGGGACCACGTCCGTGGTGGAGGCGACCCGAGGTTTCGGTATCGACATCGGCGGCAGCGGGATCAAGGGCGCGCTGGTCGACTTGGCGGAGGGACAGCTGATCGGCGACCGGATCCGCATCGACACGCCGAAGCCGTCGACCCCGGAGGCGGTGGCGGACGTCGTCGCCGAGATCACCGGCCAGGCGGGCTGGGACGGCCCGGTGGGCGTCACCCTGCCCGCGGTGGTCAAGAAGGGGGTCGCGCACACCGCGGCCAACATCGACCGCAAATGGATCGGCACCGACGCCGACGCCCTGTTCGCCAAGCGCCTCGGCCGCGGCGTGGACGACATCGCGATGCTCAACGACGCGGACGCCGCCGGCATGGCCGAGATCCGCTGGGGCGACCCGGCCGCGCGGCGCGGCGTGACGGCGCTGCTGACCTTCGGCACCGGCATCGGCAGCGCGGTCTTCCAGGACGGGAAGCTCGTCCCCAACACCGAGTTCGGCCACATCGAGGTCGACGGCTTCGACGCGGAGAAGAAGGCCGCGGCGTCGGTGAAGGACAACGAAGAACTCTCGTATCCCGAATGGGCGGAACGGGTGAACAGGTATCTCTCCGTGCTGGAAAACCTGATCTGGCCGGATCTGTTCATCGTCGGCGGCGGGGTCAGCAAGAAGTCGCACAAATGGGTCCCGCTGCTGGACATCCGCACGCCGGTGATCGTCGCGTCGTTGCAGAACAACGCGGGCATCGTCGGCGCGGCGGCCGCCGCCGCGGAGGGCATCGAGCACTGACGCGCCCACGCTGACATCCGCGCCGCGGATGTCACTTCGGCGGGTCGGACGGCGTGTCGCGCCCGCCGGGTGGTGGTCCGCGCCGCGACGCTGTCACGTATCGTCGTTACAATGGAACACGGCCCACGGCGGCGGCACCCACGAAAACGAGGGAAACCGCAGGCCGAGGGGTGTTCCCCGAAAGTTTGAGGCAGCCGAGACCATCACGCCTCGGCTCGTCATGATCGACCGCTGCGAAAGGGCGTAAGTGGCAGCCGCAAGAACCGCAACCCGAAGCGGGACGAAGACAGCGACCGCAGCCGGCGAGCCGGCCGACGAGGCAGCCACCGACGCGGCGAAGCCCGCGGCGCGCAAGACCGCCGCCAAGGCGGCCGGCGCGAAGAAGGCCCCGGCGAAGAAGGCTCCGGCCAAGAAAACCACCACCAAGGGCGTCAAGACCGAAGACGGCGATCCGGAAGACGGTCCGGTCGAGCTCGACGAAGCCGACCTCGAAACCCCGGACCTCTCGGACCTCGAAGAGGTCGAGGTGGACGTCGTCGACGCTTCCGTCACCGAGGAGACGGAAGAGGACGCGGAGTCCGACGAGGACGTCGAAGAGACGCCCGCCCGCGGGCGCCGCACCTCGACCGACAAGAACGCCGGAAAGACCTCCGACAACCCGGACTTCGTCTGGGACGAGGAAGAGTCCGAGGCGCTGCGCCAGGCCCGCAAGGACGCCGAGCTCACCGCTTCGGCCGACTCGGTCCGCGCGTACCTCAAGCAGATCGGCAAGGTCGCCCTGCTGAACGCCGAGGAGGAGGTGGAGCTCGCCAAGCGCATCGAGGCCGGGCTCTACGCCGCCGAGCGCGTCCGCAACGCCGAGGAGGAGGGCGAGAAACTCGTCACCCAGATGCGGCGCGACCTCAAGTGGATCGTGCGCGACGGTGAGCGGGCGAAGAACCACCTGCTGGAGGCGAACCTCCGGCTCGTGGTCTCGCTGGCCAAGCGCTACACCGGCCGCGGCATGGCGTTCCTGGACCTGATCCAGGAGGGCAACCTCGGCCTGATCCGCGCGGTCGAGAAGTTCGACTACACCAAGGGCTACAAGTTCTCCACGTACGCCACCTGGTGGATCCGTCAGGCGATCACCCGCGCGATGGCCGACCAGGCCCGCACCATCCGTATCCCGGTGCACATGGTCGAGGTCATCAACAAGCTCGGCCGTATACAGCGTGAACTGCTGCAGGACCTCGGCCGCGAGCCCACCCCCGAAGAGCTCGCGAAGGAAATGGACATCTCCCCGGAGAAGGTCCTCGAGATCCAGCAGTACGCCCGCGAGCCGATCTCGCTCGACCAGACCATCGGCGACGAGGGCGACTCGCAGCTCGGTGACTTCATCGAAGACTCCGAGGCCGTCGTCGCGGTCGACGCGGTGTCGTTCACGCTGCTGCAGGACCAGCTCCAGTCGGTGCTGCAGACGCTGTCCGAACGCGAAGCGGGTGTGGTGCGGCTGCGGTTCGGCCTCACCGACGGCCAGCCGCGCACGCTCGACGAGATCGGCCAGGTGTACGGGGTGACCCGTGAGCGCATCCGGCAGATCGAGTCGAAGACGATGTCGAAGCTGCGTCACCCGTCGCGTTCGCAGGTGCTGCGCGACTACCTGGACTGATCCCGGGGTTCACGGAAGACCCCGTCACCGGTTTCGGTGGCGGGGTTTTTCGCGTCCGGTGTCGAAACACGGCCCGCTCGTCCGACGCGTGGGTATGACGAAACCTCACGCCACCGAGAACCTGGACCGATACGGATCCGCGGAACTGCCGTGGAGCCGCCCGCGCGAAATCCTCGCCGAGGACACGCCGACCGCCGACCTGACCTTCTTCGTGACGACAGTCCGTCCCGACGGGCGTCCGCACTCGGCAGGCGTGGGCGCCGTCTGGGTGGACGACGCCCTGTACTTCAAGGGCGGGCCGGACACGCGCCGGTCCCGCAACCTGGCCGCGCGCCCGGCGTGCACCGTTTCGGTGCGGCTGCGGGGAATCGACCTCACGATGGAGGGCGAGGCGCACCGCGTCACCGACCCGGCGACGCTGGAGCGCGTGGCGGCGGTCTACCGGACGGGCGGCTGGCCCGCGTCGGTCGAGGGCGACGCGCTCACGGCCCCCTTCAGCGCGCCCAGTGCGGGACCGCCGCCCTGGTATCTGTACCGCCTCACCCTGCGCCGCGCGATCGGCGTGGCGGGTGCGGAGCCCCACGGCGCGACGCGCTGGGACTTCGCCCCGTGAACTCCGGACGGCCTGAGCCCGGACGACCCGCGGCGGCACCCGGCCGCGGTCGTGTCGTCCGCCTGATCACGCGTGTCGTCCACCTGATGTACCTGGCAAGGTGTGAAGGTCGAGTTTCCTCGGCTGAGCCGAGGGAAGGGGGTCTTCACGCGCAGCCGTTGTGATTGCTGGTGCAAGTGGGGCGCATGTGGCGATTCGCGAGTCCGTGAAGGCCTCCTTGAGGGACTCTGGGTCCCTCAAGGAGGCCTTCACGGACTTGGGCGAACTCAGGGGCGGCCGGTCAAGGTCGTCCACGGGACGTGCACGGTCACCCGCTCCCGCAACTGCTCGTTCATCAGCCACAGTTCCCCGGTCGCCGGCCAGTACGACAGGTTCTGCGAGTTCACCGGCGCGCGGCCGCTCAGCCGCGACGTCGAAGTGCCGCCGACCCCGCCGTGCAGGCACGACGGATGGTCGCCCGCCACCCCGGCGTACTCCGGGCACACGCCGGTCATCACGAAATACCCGTTGCGCGCCACCGCTCCCTGCATGCCCCACACCGGCGACACGAAGCCTTCCTTCGCGTGCACGGTGCCATCGGCGGACACCTTCGGCAGGCCTGTCGCGCGGTCGAACGGCCACCGCAGCACCCGGCCGCCCGCCGCGTTCGGGATGTGCTCCGAGGTCACGATCGAGCCGTCACTGTGGTCGAACGACATCGTCGCGAGACACGGCCGCGTCCCGGGGGCGTTGGTGCAGCCGCCTCCGCCGGGGTACCAGTACGCGCCGACCTGCGGCATCGCGTAGTCGTAGAACGCCGCGTGGTACTTGCCGTCCGGGCCCTTGCCGACGACGCCGGAGCTGTCGTCGACCTTCCAGAAATGCGTGGTGTCGAAGACCCGCACCACTCCCCCGGTGGTCGCGACGAACAGCCGGTTCCCGATCCACGTCATGCCGTGCCCGTGTCCTTGCACGACGGCGAAGTTGTCGTTCGACGTCGGTTCGACGAGCAGCACGTGCCGGTATCCCAGTCCGGTAGCGTCCACAAAGGACAGACGAACCATGGTGTCGCCCGGAGTGTGCCAGGACGCCGCCACGACCCGTTTGCCGCCGACCTTCCCGGTCGCCGCGTCCGCGTCGCCGGAGCCGGTCAGTCCTTGCGGGATCCAGTCGTTGGTCTTGTCGTCGTTCGCGTCTTCCCAGCAGAATCCGGCCGGTTTCAGCGCCGTCGCGAGATAGGTGGCGTGGCACAACGGCCGCGCCTTCCGGTTGGCCGACGCCAAGACGTCGGGCAGGCCCTTCGGCGGGAGGTGTTTCTCCAGCGCGGCGATCCGGGCGCCGTAGGTGTCGAAGGTCGAACCGGACGTCCAGCGGAATCCGTCGACCGTGGCCGCGTCCATCTTCGGGAAGGCGGCCGCGGCCGACGCGACCCCGGGGATGAGCCCGAACACCAGCAACAGCGCGGCGAGAAGTCCCAGCCTCTTCATACCCGCGAGCCTCCCGGCCGCGCGCATACGTTCGATACAAATCTCGTCAGGACACCGAAAGTCCGCGCTCGCCCAGGGATTCCTCGATCCGGAGCCGTTCGATCTCCCGGTCGAAGCCCTCCGGCAGCGCGTCCAGCCGGTGGTCGACCTCGACCTCCCGGCAGGCTTGGACGAGCAGCGCGTCGTACGCCTGCCTGGTGCCGTACCGGCGCACGGCGGAGGCGCCGGGCGGGAGTTCCGCCAGCAGGCGGTGCACCCGGCGCAGATCGGCGGCGAGCTTCTCGATGGGCGGGCCCGCCGGGACCTCGGGTTCGCGGCGGCGGCGCCACCGGCGCACCACCTCGGGAACCTTCAGCGCGCACCAGAAAAGAACCGAAGGCGCCACGGCGACAACGGCGTACAGCGCGACAGGCCCGATGGCCACGACTAAGGGTAAACCCGCGCGGAGCACCGGAGAATCCTCGAATCCGGGCTATATTCGCGACTGTGCTGACCGAGAGCTACCGCTACCCGGACGCCGGCGACCATGTCACCGGCGTGTTCATCCGACGGCACGAACCCTACGACGGCTACTGGACGGCCAGCGAGGACCGCGCGCTCGGCAAGGTCGCCGACGAGCTCGCCGCGATCCTCGGCCCGCGCGAAGAGGTCAAGGCGCTCGACGCCGGCTGCGGTGAAGGACGCCTTCTCCCCTGGCTCGCGCGGTTCTCCGCCGACGTCACCGCCGCGGATCCCGACCCGGACAGGCTGGCCAAGGCCCGGGAAACCACCATCGAAGACACCGAGCTCTCGTTCACCGTCACACCGATCACCGAACTGGACGGCGGCCCGTACGACCTCGTGCTGTGCAGCCACGTCATCCAGCACGTGCCGACGCCGGACGTCCGGCCGATCCTGCGGCGGCTGGCCGGGATCACCGCGCCCGGCGGCGCACTGGTGCTGGCCTACAGCCGGTCGCCGATCGGGCAAGGCGCGTTCAGCCTCGACAGCGTCGAGGCGGGTACCGAAGTCCGCTCTCGCCGCGTTTCGCGCGAAGAGTTCGACAAAGCATTACGCGACGGCGGCCCGGCGCTCCCGGTGCACTACCTCGATCCCGAGGAGGTCACCGCCGACGCGGCCGAGGCGGGCTGGCGCACCGAGTGGGAGTGGACGTATCACGTCCTCGACGATCTCGGTCCGGCCGACGAGCACATCGACCGCGACGAACTGGTCAACGCCTCCGGCCCGCTGCGCCGTCACCTCGGCCGGGACCTGATCGCTCTCCTCCGCCGCGGATGACCGCGCTGCTCCTCACCTTCGCCTGGGCGGTCCCGCTGTCGGAACGGGAGGCCGAGAAGGTGCTGGACGGCGGCCGGGACCGCGGGCTGCTGGTCCATCTCGACGGGAAACTCGGCGAGGAGTGGACGGCCGCGGAGAACTTCCTGGCCAGTTACACGAAACCACCGCGAAGACGGGTGCTGCGCAAACGCACCGGCGGCTCCCGGCTGTCCATCCGCGTCGGCGCGGTCGGGCTGCCGTGCGAACTCGTGGTCACCTGGCATCCCGCCTATCACGCGATGACGCTGGTCCTCGCCATCACGATCACCGGCGCGGCCGCGGACGGTCCCGCCGCCGAATTCGACCTGGCCATCGCCGTGCTGCAAAGCCTTCAGGGCCGTGAAACGGCGAACGGCGAGAAAGGGCTGCACGGCGGCTACGGCGAGAAGACGTTCCCCTCGCTTCTCAAAACCGTCACCCACATCTTCGAGGACCTGACCAGGGGCTGCGGCCTCACCGAAGGGCTCGGCCGCAAGGGCTGGTGCGTCGAGCTGCGGTCCCACGACGGGCATCCGCCCGCCCAGCGGGTCGCCGCCGATCCCCGGCCCTACTACGGGCTGGCGACCAGTGACGAAGGCTGGCGGTTCGTGCCCCGCGAGGTCGCGAGGGACGCGCTCGGCCCGTCGTGGGGCACGCGCTCGTTCGTCGCCGCCTACACGATGGCGGGCGGGATCGTCTGCCTCAACAGCAAGGACTCCGAGTACGTCGAGCACCAGGACGAGCTGATGCGCGGCCCGTTCGGCGCCGCCGAACCGTACTTCGGCATCGACAGCGAGATCGGCGGGCTCGACCACGGGATGCTCTTCATCCTCGAACGCGTCCTGATCCGGATGGCACTGGCCGACCAGTGGCTGGCGTCGATGAGGAAATCCGGGAGCCGTACCCGGCTGCTGCGCGGCTCGCTCGACGACATCCTCGAGATGCTGCACTCGGTGCTGCCGCCCGAGATCGATTCGCTGGAACGCCGCCTGGTCACCAGCATGGGTGTGGAGCGGATCATCGCCCAGCTCGACCGCCAGGCCGAGGCGATGGACGAGGAGACCCGGTACGCCTACGAGAACACGGTGAGCGCGCGGGTCACGCGGCTCACCGTGGTCACCGTCGTCCTGACGGTCGTCACCATCGTCCTCGGCGTCCTCCAGGTGCTGGTCTCACTCTGACCGGCGGCGCTGCTTGCGGGCCCGTTCGGCGAACAGCAGCCCCACACCCCCGGCCACCATCAGCGCGCTCACCACCACGTGCATCCCGGACGGGAGCAGGTGGAGCTGCACGAACCAGCTCGGGTTCGTGCTGCCCAGCAGCCGGTTGATCAGCCCGCCCCCGCCCTGCACCAGCAGGAGGATTCCCAGTAGTTCGATCATCGTCGAGCCCCTTCCTTGACCCTCTCGTCCTTGGGGGACAGTTCCTGCCACAGCGGCCCGGTGGCGAACCAGATGGCCGTCACGACCCCCAGCCTCGGCAGCCAGCCCCACAACGGCTCGACCTGCTCGGTGTCGCCGACCATGAAGATCAGCAGGAGCAGGACCCCCGCGGCCAGCCCGCAGGCCAGCACGCATTTGAACCAGTCACGCCATTCGGTGCGCAGCTTCTCCCGGCCCCTCGGCTTGGGCGGCGGTGGCGGCCCGCCCGCGAACCGGTGGGCGAACCGGACGTCGGCCCACTTGATCATCGAATGCCCGAACACGACGCTGAAGCCCAGGTACACCGCGGCCAGGCCGTGCACGAAATTCGCCGTGGCGCCGTTGCGCAGGTCGATGACCGTCGCGACCAGCACGACGAGATCGATCACCGGGGTCAGGAGCAGCAGCACGACACTGGTCCGCTTCAGCTTGAGCAGATAGCGGGCCACGAGGCCGGCGACGATGGCGACCCAGAAACCGATCTCCCCGCCGGCGACCACGGCCGCCATCGGGTTTTCCGCGATGAAGTCCCAGATCTTGTTCACGCCGTAAGCCTCGCCGACCGCACCGGTCCTCCGCGTCGGCGTACGGCACGAGATCACCGTCATCAGTTAGTAGGACCCCGCGGCCCCTCCCGGTGTGCTGGGATGGGGCGGTGCCCACGTTCGTCCCGCGCCTGAACCACCTCGCCGAATGGAAACAGGACCTCGCCATCGCCTTCGGCACCTGGGTCCTCGGCGTGCTGGTCTATCTCAGCGGGATGCACGTGCTGCTCAACGGCAAGGACGACACGCCGCTGTGGATCCGGCTGACCGAACTGACCGTGTTGTGCCTCCTGCAGGTGCTGCGCCGCAAGATCCCCTGGGGACTGATGTGCGGGCTGGTCGTCCTCGGCGTGGACATCGCGTTCGGTCCCTCGCTGCCGATCTTCGTCATCTTCACCGACTTCCTCTACGCGACCACGCTGTACGGCTCACGACGCGTCAGCAGGGTGATGATCGGCGTCGCCGCGGTCGGGACGCTCGGGGCGGTCTGCCTGGCGCTCCTCTTCTCCGCGCAGTGGCGGACGGCGATCCTTGTCGCGTTCGCCTTCCTGCCGTTCCTGGTCACGCCGGTGTGGTGGGCCGCCAACGTCCGTCAGCAACGGGACATCGCCCACAACGAGCGGGCGAACGCGGTCCAGCTGGCCACGATCGGCGAACTGGACCGGAAGGCCGCCGTCGCGGGGGAACGCTCGAAGATGGCGCGGGATCTGCACGACGTCATCGCCGGGCATCTCTCGGCGATCGCGATCCAGTCCGAGGCCGCGCTGTCGATGGCCACCGCCGACCCGGAACTGTCCAGGAAGGTCCTGGAATCGGTGCGGGAGAACAGTGTGAGCGCGCTGGACGAGATGCGCGCGATGATCGGGCTGCTGCGCGCGGATCCGTCCACCGGGGACAGCGAGATCGAGCCGACCGCGCCCGCCCGGCTGGCCGAACTGTCCAAACTGGTCGAATCCGCGCGGGCGAGCGGGCTGGAGGTCGAGCTCGGTTCCACCCCCGGCCAGCCGGCCCACCTGCCCGCCGCGGTCGACCTGACCGCGTACCGGATCGCGCAGGAGGCGCTCACCAACGCGGCCAAGCACGCCGCGGGTGGCCGGGCCGTGCTCGACATCCGCGCCGACGGAGGCATACTCACCGTCGAAGTGCGCAACGATCTTCGTCCCGGCTCCGGCTCGGGTGACGACGGCGGGACCGGACTCGGCCTGCTGAACATGCGGGAACGCGCCGCCGCGGTGGGCGGCACTCTCGCCGCCGGGCCGTCCGGCGGTGGCTGGCTGGTCCGTGCCGAACTGCCTCTGGAGGGGTCTTGAGCGACGGGAACATCAAGGTGCTGGTCGCCGACGACCACGGCGCCATCCGTGCCGGGTTGATGATGATCCTCGGCAACGCCGAGGGCATCGAGGTGGTCGGCGAAGCGGCGGACGGCGCCACCGCCGTCCGGCAGGCGAAGGCCCTGAAACCGGACGTCGTACTGATGGACGTGCGCATGCCCGGCGTCGACGGCATCGCGGCCACCCGGGAGCTGACCGCGGAGGGGCTGTGCGAAGTCCTCGTGCTGACGACGTTCGATCTCGACGAGTACGTCCACGCCGCGTTGCGGGCGGGCGCGGCCGGGTTCCTGCTGAAGTCGGTCGAAGCGTCGCGGCTGATCGAGGCGGTGAAACTGGTCGCGGCGGGTGAAGGAGTGCTCGCCCCGCAGGTCACGCGAAAGCTGATCGCCGCCTTCGCCGCCGGGACCCGCGAGCCTTCCCTGGTCCCCGACGGGCTCGAAGACCTGACCGAACGCGAGCGCGAAGTGCTGGCGTGCCTGGGCGGCGGCCTGTCCAACGCGCAGATCGGGACCCGGCTGCACATCGGCGA
Source organism: Amycolatopsis sp. TNS106 (assembly GCF_019330265.1). Taxonomy (NCBI): domain Bacteria; kingdom Bacillati; phylum Actinomycetota; class Actinomycetes; order Pseudonocardiales; family Pseudonocardiaceae; genus Amycolatopsis; species Amycolatopsis sp. TNS106. The sequence continues at coordinate 3,672,740 of NZ_CP024972.1, forward strand.
GACCACGGTGAAAACGCACGTCTCCCGGGTGCTGACGAAGCTGGAACTGCGGTCGCGGGTGCAGGCGGCGATCCTCGCCCAGGAGAACGGCGTCGTCCTGGAGGAGTGAACCCGCACCGATCTGCGAGGTGGACGGTGATCTTCTAGCGTGACCCTTCATGCGGCGAACTCTGGACGTGGACGAGGTCCTGAAACGGCAGGACTCGGGTGAGCTGAAACGCCGGCTGCACGGGCGCGACCTGATCGGGTTCGGCGTCGGCATCATCATCGGCACCGGGATCTTCACCCTCGCCGGGGTCGAGGCGAAATCCCACGCGGGCCCGTCGGTCACGTTGTCGTTCGTGCTCGGCGCCGTCGTCGCCGGGATGGCCGCCCTGTGTTACGCCGAACTCGCCTCCAGCGTGCCGACTGCGGGAAGCGCCTACACCTACGCCTTCGCCACCCTCGGCGAGACCTTCGCCTGGATCATCGGCTGGGATCTGCTGCTCGAGTTCGCCCTCGGCGCGGCCGTCGTGTCGCGCGGCTGGTCCGGCTATCTCGCGAATCTGATGGGGCTCTCCCCCGAGTGGTTCGGCGAAGACGCGAAGGTGAACATAGGCGCGGTGGCGATCATCGCCGTGCTGACCGTGATCGCCGTCCTCGGGATCAAGGAGTCGGCGCGGGTGACGAACCTGCTCGTCCTGGTCAAGGTCGCGGTCTGCGTGCTGATCCTCGCGGTCGGCGTGTTCTACATCCGCGGCGAGAACCTCACCCCGTTCATCCCGCCCGCCCAGGCGCCGACGGAGACGGCCGGGACCCTGCATCAGCCGATCGTGCAGGCCGCGCTCGGGCTCGAACAGTCCGTCTACGGGATCGCCGGGATGGTGACGGCCGCGGCCGTCGTCTTCTTCGCCTACACCGGTTTCGAAGCGCTCGCCAACCTCGGCGAGGAGACCGTGAACCCGAAACGCGATCTGCGCGTCGGCATCCTCGGCGCGCTCGGTGTCTGCGCCCTGCTGTACATCGGGGTCTCGCTGGTGCTGACCGGGATGGTGCCGTTCACCGAGATCGACGCGGGCGCCCCGCTCGCCGACGCCTTCGACCGCGTCGGGCAGCACTGGGTGGGCGCGCTGATCTCGCTCGGCGCGGTCACCGGGCTGACGTCGGTGATGATGGTGGAACTGGTGACGATCGGCCGGATCGGGTTCGCGATGGGCCGCGACGGCCTGCTGCCGAAGAAGTTCGGCACGGCGCACCCGCGCTGGGGCACCCCGCACCGGATGACCATCGCCGGCGCGGTGCTGATCGCGGCGCTGGCCGCGTTCGTGCCGATCTCCGAACTCGCCGACATGGTCAGCATCGGCGCGCTGTCGGCGATGATCATCGTCGCGGTGGCCGTCCCGGTGCTGCGGAAACGCCGTCCGGACCTGGACCGCCCGTTCACCGTGCCGTTTTCGCCCTACCTGCCGATCCTGGCGGCGCTGGCGTGCTTCTACCTGATGCTGAACCTGGACGTGATGACGTGGCTGCGGTTCGCCGCGTGGCTGCTGCTCGGCCTGCTGATCTACGTCTTCTACGGGCGCGAGCATTCCCGGTTCGCGAAGGACGACGTCAGCTCCACAGACCGGCCGTCGTGATCGCGGCGACGGCGGCCTCGGCGTCGCCGTCGTCGACCACGACCAGCATCCGCTTGAGCGCCGCGGCCACCCATTCCACCGGCTGATCGTGCAACCCGTTGTCCCCCAAGGACGGATAACCGTCCATAATGGATACCAAGGTTCCTTCGGCGCCGATCCGCAGCCCGGCGGCCAGCACGTGGTGCGCGGCGGCCGGGCGCCAGCGGGACGACCACAGCGGCGGGATCCCCGTGTCGAGGTAGTCGAGCAGCGCTCGCGCCGGGGTGTCGTGCGCGCCGAACTCGGCCGGGTCGACCTCCGCGATCACCGCGACCCGCGGCAGCTGCCACAGCGCGGCCAGGAGCATGAACAACGACTGGGGTGCCCAGTTCCCGCTGGCGGACACGGCGGCGAGCCGTCCGCCCGACAGCGCCCCGATCGCCCGGGACAGCCCTTCGGTCGTGGTGCCCGACAGCGCCGCGACCTCGTCCTGGCCCGCGACACCGAATCCCGCCGCGCGCAGGGCGGCCAGCGCGGTGAACGGCCCGGCGAGCCCGTCCTTCTGCGGGAGTTCGGCCCGCGCGACGGCGACGAGGTGCTCGCCGCCGGGCAGCCAGCGCCGCCCGGACAGCCCCGTCCGGTCGCCGTCGATTCCGGAGGACATCAGTCTTCGAACGTCCACGACTGCATGATGAACGGCCCGTCGTTCGACGCCCCGGCCGAGGTGTAGGTCGCCAGCGCGGCCTGGTTGTCCGTTTCGACCCCGACCCACATCCCCCGGCAGCCGCGCTTCCGCGCGAGCCCGGCCAGCGCGTCGACCAGGTCGCGGCCGATCCCGCGCCGCTGGTAGTCCGGGCTGACGTCGAGTTCGTTGAGGAACATCTCGGTGCCCTTGTCCGGATGCGTCACCTCGGTGCCGGTGATCATCCCCGCGGGTTCGCCGTCCTCGTAGGCGATCAGGAGATGGTTCTCCGCCCCCGCCAGGAACTTCTCGGACGCGTCCCGTTGCGCGGGCCCGTCGAACAGATGCTGAGCGGCGACGACCTCCTCGACGGTGACCGCCCGCCGGATCTCGGCCACATGTCCTCCCGGTGCTCGCAGCGCCACAGACTGGTCAGTATCCCGCTCAGGGAGGCGCCGGGCCATCACGTTTCCCCGGCGACCGCAGCGCGACCCCGGCGACGACGGCCAGGGTGCCGATCGCCTCGGGCAGGGCCGGGACCTGCCGTAGCCACAGAAAGCCGATCAGCCCCGCGGTGACCGGCAGCAACGCGAGCAGCAGCGCGAACCGCGCCCGCCCGGCCTTGCGCAGGACCACCTGGTCGAGCGCGTACGGCACGACGGTCGAAAGCACCCCGACCCCGATGCCGAGCAGCAGCAAACGTGGCGAACCCCATACCGCGCCGGTGCCGAGCGCCAGCGGCGACAGCACCACGGTGCCCACGGCGAACCCGACGGCCAGCCCGTCGATCCCGTTCCCGCCGACCGCGACCCGCTTCCCGAGCAGGATGTATCCCGCCCAGGCGGCCGCCGCGCCGAGCGCGAACAGCACGCCGAGCAGGCTTCCTTCGAGCCGGACGTCCGCGATGGCGACCACTCCGGCCGCCACCAGCAGCAGCGCGAAGACGTCGCGGCGCGTGCGCGAGCCGAACGCCGCCACCACCACGGGCCCGGCGAACTCGAGTGCGACCGCGGTGCCCAGCGGCAGCCGCGCGATCGCCTCGTAGAAGAGCACGTTCATCCCGGCGGTGACGACGCCGAAGGCTCCCGCGAGCAAGAACGTGCGGCCGGTCCACGCCGAACGGGGTGGCCTGCGCCACGCCAGGAGGACCAGCGCCGCCCCGAGACAGCGGAGCCAGGCCACCCCCGCGGGGGAGGCGACCGAAAAGAGACCTACGGCGATGGCCGCACCGGCGTACATCGAAATTCCGCTGAGAACGAACAAGACCGGCGACGGCACGCTCGGAAGACGGTTCCGGACGACTGCGATTCCCACCCCCGCATGGTGCCTGACGTGGGAAAAGACGGTTCGGCGGGGAGTCTTCTCCCACGTTGCGTGATTACGCTACGGCATACGAGGTAATTACCAGTGACAAATGAGACACCCGCACGGGAACACTTGCGGGTCGCCAAACGTCTGGAAGAGTGGAAGCACGAACACGGCGGGGCCGGGAACGAACGTTGCCGGCATCAGTGCCGAAGTGGTCGTAGCTGGATCGATGGCACCGGGCCACCGGTGCCGGGACGGAGGGAGACTCCAATGACTTCACCGACGCTCACCCGCCCCGAACTGACCGCTGCCGACCGATGCGACCGGTGTGGAGCTGCAGCCCAGGTTCGAGCCATTCTCAGCACCGGTGGCGAGTTGCTCTTCTGTGGTCACCACGCCCGCGCACACGAAACGAAGCTCAAGGAAATGTCCGCGGACATTCAGCGGTAGCCCACCAGTCCACGACCACCCGGCGGCCGGCCGCTCCTGTGTAGGGAGCGCGCCGGCCGCCCTGTTTTTCGCGGGATGCGCCGGGCCGGTTCGCCGAATGTCTCCTAAAACATACAGACAGCATGTATGTTACTTCCATGACCACAAGCGATCTGCTCGGCGAAGCGCACGAGGCAGACCTCGGCGGTGCCCGTATCCGCTACCGCGACCGCGGCGAAGGCCCGCCTGTGGTCTTCGTCCACGGACTGCTCACCAACGGCCTGCTCTGGCGCAAGGTCGCCCCTGCGGTCGCCGACGCGGGCTTCCGCTGCCTGACCCCGGACTGGCCGCTGGGCGCGCACGAGATCCCGGTCCCGAACGCCGACCTGAGCCCGCCCGGGGTCGCCGCGCTCATCGCGCGGTTCCTCGAAGTGCTCGACCTGACCGACGTCACCGTGGTCGCGAACGACACCGGCGGCGCGCTCACCCAGCTGCTCATGACCACGAACCCGGAACGGGTGGGCCGGGTCGTGCTGACGCCGTCGGACTCCTACGAGCGCTTCCTGCCGCCGCTGTTCGCGGGGCTGAGCACGCTGGCCCGGATTCCCGGTGGGGCCCGGCTGATCGTCCAGGCGCTGCGCTGGCGGTGGCTGCTGACGAAGACGGACTTCCTCTGGCTGGCCAAACACCCGGTCCCGGACCACATCCTAGACGCGTACCTGCTGCCCAGCCGCCGGAACGCGGAGATCCGCGACGATCTGCGCCGGTTCACGGCGAGCGTCGACAACCGGTACACGCTGACCGCCGCCGAGCGGCTGCCCGCATTCACCAAGCCCGTGCTGCTGGCTTGGACACCCGAAGACCGGCACTTCCCACTGTGGCTGGGCCGCAAGCTCGCCGAGGTCCTGCCGAACGCCGAACTGAAGACGATCGAGGACTCCTACGCCTTCGTGCCGGAGGACCAGCCGGAGCGGCTGAGCGGCATGATGGTGGAATTCCTGCGTGCCCACGCCACGACGTAGCCAGACCGAACGATCGCACTCGACGCAGGCCGCGTTGATCACGGCGGCGCGGACGCTGTTCGCCGAACAGGGGTACGCCGCCGTGCCCGCCGACGAGATCGTCCGGGCGGCGGGCGTCACCCGCGGCGCGCTGTATCACCACTTCGCGGACAAACAGGGCCTGTTCCGGGCCGTGATCGAGCAGATCGAAACGGAGATCACCGAGGAACTGAAGACCGTCCTGCGGGCCACGGACGACCCGTGGGCGGGGGCGCTCGGCGTGCTGAGCCGGTTCCTGGACCTGTGCCTGCGGCCCGAGGTGGTGCGGATCGCGCTCACGGACGCCGTCTCGGTCCTCGGCTGGCAGGAATGGCGGGAGCTGGAGAACCGGTACGGGCTGGGCCTGATCACGGAGATCCTGGAAGCCGCCGCGGCGGACGGGCTGCTGATCGACGCGCCCATCCCGGAGCTGGCGCAACTCGCGCTGAGCGCCTGCGCGGAGGCGGCGCTGATGATCGCGCACGCCGAAGACCCCGCGGCGGCCAAGGAGAAGTCCCTCGCCGCCCTGGTGGCCCTGCTCTCGGGCCTCGTGAATGGTAATGACGGTTATTGAGGGGCAAGTCAGACTCAAGCGCCTACGGTCTGGCGATCTCGCGTGTCGTCCGCCTGATGACGACCGCCGGTCGGCCGCGACATCACTTCCGACCGGATCCCTCCCAAGCTCAGTCCGTGAAGGGCTCCTTGAGGGACCCTGGGTCCCTCAAGGAGCCCTTCACGGACTCGATGCCCGCCACGTACGGCCCACAAGTGCATGAGGCCAAGACGCCGGCGAGCTAGACGGTGTCCAGGATCATCTCGAAAGCGGCTTCGGCGGCGCCTAGCAGCTTCACGTCCGCCCCGAGCGCCGAACTCACGATCTGCGTTCCGCCCACGGCCCGGCTGACCAGGCTCCGCCGCCGGACCTCGGCCGCCACCGACTTCACGACCGAGTCGGGCAGCACGGTGAGCAGGTCGCCCAGCACGACCAGCTGCGGGCCGAGCAGGTTCACCACGTTCACCAGGCCCAGCGTCAGCCATTCCGCGAACTCCGCCAGCCGCTCCTCGGCCGCGTGCGGATCCCGGCCCAGCTCGCGCAGTTCGAACAGGATCGCCCCGCGCGGGGTGTCCTCGGGCAGGTCGAGCGCGCGGCACAGCGCCGCCTCGCCGACCTCGGTCTCCCAGCAGCCGCTGGACCCGCAGTAGCAGGGACGGCCACCGGGCCGGATCGCCATGTGCCCGATCTCGCCGACGTAGCCGGCGCCGCCGCGCAGCGACGAACCGTCCGCGATGATCCCTCCCCCGACACCGACGTCGGCGGAGACGTACACGGCGTCGGAAGAGCCCCGCGCGGCACCGCGCAGGTGTTCGGCGATGGCGCCGAGTTCGGCGTCGTTGCCGACCAGGATGGGGATGCGCAGCACACCGCCGAGCCGTTCCCCGAGCGCCACGTCCGTCCAGCGCAGGTTGGGCGCCTCGTGGACGTGCCCGTCGGCCCGGCGGACGACGCCGGGCACGGACACCCCCGCGGCGATCGGCTGCACGCCGAGGTCGCCCGCCAGTACGGTGGTCGACTCGATCACGTGCGTGATCACCTCGTCGGCCTCCCGCATCCGGCCGTGCAGGTTCCAGCTGTTGCGCCCGAGGATCTGCCCGCCGAACCCGACCAGTGCGATCGCCACGTGTTCGACCTGGAGGTCGACCGCGAGCACCACCGCCGCGTGCGGCTGCGGCAGGACCAGGAGCGAGGGGCGGCCCGCCCCTCGTCCCGGCCTCGGGACCCGCTCCTCGACGACACCCGCTTCCGCGAGGCCGTCGACGAGGGTCTTGATGGTGCTGCGGTTGAGCCCCAGCTCGGTGGCGAGGGTCGCCCTGGTGCTCGGGCCGCTGACGTGCAGCAACCGGAGCAAGGTCGTGCGGTTGTGCCTGCGCACCTCGTCTGGTCGTGCAACGGGTGTGCTGGTCACGGGCTTCATCATTCCATGCGGACTCAGCGCGGCGACGCAGCCGCGCGGCGCCGGGACAGCGCGTCCACCGTGGCCGCGAGAAGAAGCACCAAACCGGTGACGATGTTGACCACCGCCGCCGACTGCTTCAGCAGGCCGAGCGCGTTCTCCACGACCGCCAGCACGAGACCACCGATCACCGCGTCGACGACCCGGCCCTTGCCGCCGAACAGCGACGTGCCACCGATGACGGCGGCGCCGACCGCGAACAGCAGCGTGTTGAGGCCACCGGCCTGCGGGTCGACCGAACCGACCTTCGACGAGTAGACGATCGCGCCGATCGCCGCCACCGCCGAGCAGATGACGAACACCGAAGCACGGATCTTCTCGACGTTGATACCGGCGCGGCGGGCCGCCTCGCGGTTGCCGCCGACGGCGTAGATGTGGCGGCCGTACTGGGTGCGGTTGAGCACGTAGGTGCCGAGCACCAGCAGGCCGAGCACGATCGGCACGACGTACGGGACACCGGAGATGACGATGTTCGGGTTCGGCGCGCGGTTCAGCGTCAGCAGATAGGTCGCGATCGCGGCGACCACGGCGATCGCACCGACCTTGAACAGCACCATCGGCGTCGGCTGGGTGACCAGGCCGCGTTTGAGCCGCGAGAAGTGCTGGCCCAGCGTCACCGCCGCGAACCCACCGGCGGCGATCAGGAAGAGGATCCAGCTGCCCACAGTGGACAGATTGCCGTTGGCGACCTTGAACAGCACGTCCGAGGTGCTGATGCCGAGCGTGCCGCCCTCACCGATGAACTGGAGAATGACCCCTTGCCAGGCAAGGAAGAGCGCGAGCGTCACCACGAACGAGGGCATCCCGATCTTGGAGACGAGGAACCCGGTGAGGACACCGATCGCGCCCCCGACGCTGATCGCGAGCAGCATCTCGATCCACGGGTTCGCCGCGGTTCCCGAGAGCACGAGCGCGATGGCGAGCACGGCGAACCCGACGCCCGCCCAGATCCGCAGGACCACGCCGAGCAGCGCGGCGATCGCGAGCACGACGAGGAACGCGATGAACACGCCGTTCCCCATGCCACCCAACAGGTTTCCGTTGCGCACGTAGTGCATCGCGAGGACCGCGGCGGTGACTCCGGACGCGGTGCCCGCGGACAGGTCGATCTCGCCGAGCAGCAGCACGAACACGATGCCCATCGCGATGATCGCCTTGCCGGCGCCCTGCGCCATCAGGTTCGCGATGTTGTTCATCGTCAGGAAGGTGTCCGACAGCGAGGCGAACACGATCACCAGCACGAGCAGGCCGAGCAACGCCGGGAGCGAACCCAGCTGTCCCGCCTTGAGCCGGGAGAAGTAGTCGCCGACGGCCTCGCGTGTCGACATCGATGTCGTGTCGATGCCGAAGTCGGTGATGGCCGCCGACGGGTTGAGCGCGGCGGCCGCCGACTTGCCCCCCTCCGGCGAGGCGGACTTTGCAGGTGTCTCAGTCATTTCCGGTTCTTTCTCGCCTCGGATCAGAGGACGGCGGCTTCGGGGCGGGCAAGGCCGAGGTCGCCGGAGCGACCGGCGGTGATCAGTTCCACGACCTGGCCGTGGGTGACGTCCTTGGTGTGCACTTCGGCGACGAGACGGCCGAGGTAGAGCACCGCGATACGGTCGGCGACCTCGAAGACGTCGGCCATGTTGTGGCTAATCAGCACGACGCCGAGGCCCTGTTCGGCGAGGCGGCGGACGAGGTCGAGCACCTGGCGGGTCTGCGCGACACCGAGCGCGGCGGTGGGCTCGTCGAGGAGGACGACCTTCGAGTCCCACAGCACGGACTTGGCGATCGCGACGGTCTGCCGCTGGCCGCCCGAGAGGGCCGAAACGGGCGTACGGACCGATTTCACGGTGCGGACCGACAGCGACGCGAGCGTCTCGCGGGCGGCCTTCTCCATGCTGGCCTCGTCGAGCAGCCATTTGCTGCCGCGTTCCCTGCCGAGGAACATGTTCTGCACGATGTCGAGGTTCTCGGCCAGCGCGAGGTCCTGGTAGACGACCTCGATCCCCAGATCCGCGGCGTCACGCGGACCGTGGATGTTGACCTGCTTGCCCTGGAACGTCACCGTTCCCGAGTCGTAGCCGTGGATTCCGGCGATCGACTTGACCAAAGTGGACTTACCGGCACCGTTGTCGCCGACCAGCGCGGTGACCTCGCCGGCGCGCACGTTGAAGTCCACGTCGTGGAGGACGTGGACCGGCCCGAAGCTCTTGTTCAGCTGCTTCAGTTCGAGGATGGGTTCACTCATGGGGGTTCTCGAATTCTCCCGGCTGGGTACCGGGCCGGTGCGCGCTGTCGGGAGAACGCACCGGCCCGGTCGTCTGGTTTGAACGGGTCAGGAGATACCGAGCTGCGTGCACGCCGCGGCCAGGTCGCCGCCGCAGATCTCGGCCGCCTTGACGTAGCCCTGCGTCACGACCTCCTTGACGCCGTCCTTGGTGGTCAGCTTCGGCTCGAGGAGCACGGACTTGACCTCGCGGTTGCCCTTCGGGTCCTTCGCCTTGCCGGTGGCCAGCGCGTCGGCACCCGCCTTGTCGCCCTTGGCCAGCAGGACGGCGAGCTTCGCCGCGGCTTCGGCCTCTTCCTTGATCGGCTTGAAGACGGTCATGTACTGGTCGCCGCGCAGGATCGCCATGAGGCCGTCCGCGGTGGCGTCCTGGCCGGTGACCGGGACCTTGCCGTTGAGGCCGTTCTTCTTCAGCACGGTGATGACCGCGCCGGCGAGACCGTCGTTCGCGGCGACGACGCCGTCGACCCTGCCCTTGTTGTCGGTCAGGATCTGCTCGAAGGTCTGGCCGCCCTTCTGGTTGTCCCAGTTGTCGATGGCCTGTTCCCGCACGAGCTTCAGGTCGCCGGCGGCGAACTTCGGCTGCAGCACGGACTTCTGGCCGTTGGCGAACAGCGTCGCGTTGTTGTCGGTCGGGGCACCCTCGATCATGACGACCTCGGCGCCCTTCTTGTCCTTCAGCGCGTCGGCGAGACCCTGGCCCTGCAGCTGACCGACCTTCTCGTTGTCGAACGAGACGTAGTAGTCGGAGCTGCCGCCGAGGTTCAGGCGGTCGTAGTCGATCGTCGGGATGCCCGCGGCCTGCGCCTTGCGGGCGACCGCCGCGCCGACCTCGCCGTTGATGGCGGCGATGATCAGGACCTTGACGTTCTGCGCGATCATGCCGTCGGCCAGCGTGGTGAACTTCTGGACGTCGCCCTGGGCGTTCTGGACGTCGGCGTCGAAGCCCGCGTCCTTGAGCGCCTTGGTCAGGAACGGCTTGTCGAAGGACTCCCAGCGCGCGGAGGTGGCGGTCTCCGGCAGGATGACGCCGACCTTGCCACCGGCGGCGGCACCGCCGGGGGCGGGTGCGGACTGCGAGGAGTTGCCACTGCCCGAGTCGGCGGTGTTGGCGCCACAGGCGGAGAGCACCAGGCCGGCGCCCACCGTCGCGGCGAGGAGGGTAAGGGTTCTGCTGCGCATCCTCGTTCCTTCCGGATCTTGCTCGCGGGCGGCGATCCTGAAGGACCGGTCGCACCATCGCGCATATGTTGTGGGCGACAACATATGCCGCCGAACGGGTTTCGCGGAAGACGGCTGGATCGATTAAGCCACCTCAAATGGACACGGTTTGGCAACGTGGCCGTAGCAAGGCGTACGAAGTCTAGGTGCGCTGACGGTGTGACCGCCACCACTCACTCAGCGTGATCAGCGCTGCTGATCACGCTGCGGGGACCGGGCTATTCGCCGACGACCCGCTGGTTACGCGTGACCGGACGGACGACACGCGTGATTGGACGGACGACACGGCGTAGGGCCGGGGCCACCGCGAGTCGTCCGCCTGATCACGCGTGTCGTCCGTTCGAGCACAGCAGCCCGCACCCAAGACACTCACGACCCCGTACTTTCGCGCGCCCCATGCCCGCGCGCCGTGCAATGAAAGGCCCCTTCATTGCACGGGGTACGGGCGGTCACCAGGAACGCAGGGTGACGATCCGCTCTTCGAGCTGCTCCACCGAAGCCATCGCGGTCGGCGGCCCGCCGCAGACCCGGCGCAGTTCGTTGTGGATCGCGCCGTGCGGCTTCTTCGTCCGGTGGTGGTGCACGCCCACCAGCGCGTTCAGCTCCTTGCGCAGGCTGCCGAGCCGCTCGCTGACCGACTGCGGCCGCGCGACCGGAGCGGCCTCCTCGGCCTTGGGCTTGCGCCGCTTCTCGTCGGAGAGCTGCTCTTCCTGCCGCTTCCGCAGCAGGGCGCGGACCTGATCCGGTTCGAGCAGCCCCGGCAGGCCGAGGTACTCCTGCTCCTCGTCGGAACCGGAGAACACCGCGGTGCCGAAGGAGTTGCCGTCGTAGATGACTTGATCGAGCTCGGCGGAGGCGCCCAGCGAGGTGAACGCCTTCTCCTCCTCGCCCGGCTCGTCCTCGGTGCGGTTGGCCTGGGCCAGGAGTTCGTCGTCCCAGCCCTCCTTCTCGCGGTGCGGCTTGCCGAGGACGTGGTCGCGCTGCGCCTCCAGCTCACTGGCGAGTTCCAGCAGCACCGGAACGCTCGGCAGGAACACCGAAGCGGTCTCGCCGGGTTTGCGCGAACGCACGTACCGGCCGATGGCCTGCGCGAAGAACAGCGGGGTCGACGCGCTCGTGGCGTAGACGCCGACCGCCAGCCGCGGCACGTCGACGCCTTCGGACACCATCCGGACCGCGACCAGCCAGCGGTCGGTCGAATCGGAGAACTCCTTGATCCGCCCGGACGCCTTGGGATCGTCGGACAGGACGACCGTCGGGGTCTGGCCGGAGATGCGCTCCAGGATCTTGGCGTAGGCCCGCGCCGAATCCTGGTCGGTGGCGATCACCAGGCCGCCCGCGTCCGGGATGCCGTTGGCGCGGAGCTGCGCGAGACGCGTGTCCGCGGCCTGGAGCACCGACGGGATCCACTCGCCCGCCGGGTCGAGCGCCGTGCGCCAGGCCCGTGCGTTCTGTTCCGCGGTCAGCGGCTCGCCGAGCCGCGCGGTGAACTCCTCCCCCGCGCTCGTGCGCCAGGAGGCCTCACCGGAGTAGGCGAGGAAGACGACCGGCCGGACCACGCCGTCGGCGAGCGCGTCGGCGTAGCCGTAGGCATGGTCGGCCTTGCTGCGCTGGAAACCCGAACCGTCGGCCTCATAGGTGACGAACGGGATCGGCGAGTCGTCGCTGCGGAACGGCGTCCCGGTGAGCGCCAGGCGGCGGACGGCGGGGGTGAACGCCTCGCGGATCGCGTCGCCCCACGACTTCGCGTCACCGCCGTGGTGGATCTCGTCCAGGATGACCAGGGTCTTGCGGTTCTCGGTGCGCACGCGGTGCAGCGTCGGATGCGCGGCGACCTGCGCGTAGGTCACCGCGACACCTTGGTAGTCACGCGAGGTGACGCCGGTGCCGTTGCGGAAGTTCGAGTCGATCGCGATCCCGGCGGCCGCGGCCGAGGCGGCCCACTGGTGCTTCAGGTGCTCGGTCGGCGCGACGATGGTGATCCGCTCGACGGTCCGGTCGCTCAGCAGCTCGGCGGCGATCCGGAGACCGAACACCGTCTTGCCCGCGCCCGGCGTCGCGACGGCCAGGAAGTCCTGCGGTTTCTTCGTGAGGTACTTCGTCAGCGCTCGCCGCTGCCAGGCACGCAGCGGGCGGGCCGTGCTGTCCTTCGCCGCGGGAGGCGCGCCCAGCTCGCCTCGATCGCGTTCAACGGTTTCCGACATGCAGGTTCCCCTCCTCCCTCACCCGAAACGCCTGGTCATCCACCCTGACACAAGCGAAAACCCCCACTTGGGTATCCGGCCGCGACGCCGGCGCCTGAGGTGAGGGCACTCCGGGGAGCCTACCTCGCGGGCTCGTGGAACGCCGGAAGCGCCACCCCCGTTGTCGGGTTACTCACCCGAAAAACCAGGGGTGGCGAGCCGAATGGCGTGGCATGGACCATGCTGGACACCGTCAAGGGCGCGCGCGCCGTCGGAGGAGCTGCATGAGCGAGGAGAACGGCCGTCCGGATACGGCCGCCGAGGTCGCGAAGGGCCGCAGGGGTCCGTTGCGCCTGCTCAGCCGCACGCTCAGCAAGGCGTGGGACGGCAACATCTTCTCCGAGGCCGCCGAAGCCGCCTTCTGGCAGACGCTCTCCCTGCCGCCGCTGCTGCTCGGTCTCCTCGGTTGCCTCGGCTTCGTCGGCGACTGGTTCGGCCAGGAGGTCGTGACCGCGGTCCACGACCGGATCATCACCTTCAGCAAGACGATCTTCAGCGACAACGCCGTCCACGACATCATCGAGCCGACGGTCAACAGCATCCTGTTCGTCGGCAAGGGCGAGATCGTCTCCGTCGGCTTCCTGATCTCCCTGTGGGCGGGTTCGTCGGCGATGTCGTCGTTCGTCGACGCGATCACCGTGGCGCACGACCAGTACGGCGTCCGCAACGACGTCTGGCAGCGGATCTTCGCGCTGCTGCTGTACCTGGCCGGGCTGGTCATCCTGGTGGTCGGGCTGCCGCTGCTGGCGATCGGGCCGGACCTGCTCCCCCAGTTCTTCCCCACCGACTGGCGCGGCACGGTGTCGTACTGGGTCGGCACGCTGTACTACCCGGTGCTGGCCGTGATGATCGTGCTCGCGCTGACGACGCTGTACAAGCTGGCCCTGCCGCGCCGGTTGCCGTGGCACCGCGGGCTCCCCGGCGCGATGCTCGCCATGGTCGTGTTCCTGCTCTCCAGCATCGGGCTGCGGATCTATCTGAACTGGATCACCAAGACCGGCTACACCTACGGCGCGCTCGCCGCGCCGATCGCGTTCCTGTTGCTGATGTTCTTCATCGGGCTCGCGGTGGTCGGCGGCGCGTACTTCAACAGCGCGATCCAGGAACTGTGGCCCGCCAAGGCGACGAAACGGCAGCGCCGGAAATGGCGGCGGCTGGAAATGGAACGCGCGAACGAACGGATCCGTGCCGAAGAGGGCCGCAAACTGTGGGAACGGACGACGGTCCCGCTCCGCCGCCCTCGCCAGAACGGCGATTCCCCGGACAGTGACGCCGAACACGCGCCGGAACAATCGGTGAACGAAGAAACGCAGAGCGAAGCCGACCAGGTGACCGAACGGCGAATTTGAGGCCGGTCGGAGTAAGACCTCATCCCGAAGTCGTACCCCGATTCCACCCGTGGTGTGAATCCACTCCACCCCTCGCCGTGAAAAGCTCGCGGTAACCCGCCCGTTCCGAGCTATTTCCTGGGGGATACCGCCATGTCCACGCTGGCCAGACTGAGCCTGCGCAACCGAAGTCTCATCGGGCTGCTCGCCCTGGTGGTGATCGGCTTCGGCGCCTTCGCCCTGCCGCAGCTGAAGCAGCAACTGTTCCCGTCACTGCAGTTCCCGCAGGCGCAGATCATCACGCCGTACGCGGGCGCGTCGCCGGACGCGGTCGACCGTCAGGTCACCGAGCCGCTCGAAGGCGGGCTGCAGGGGTTGAAGGGGCTCGAAGAGCTGAACTCGACGTCGTCGGAGGGGCTGTCGCGGATCACCGCGCAGTTCGAGTTCGGCACGGACATCGACGCGGCGGTCGGGCAGATCCAGCGCGTCGTCGACGGGCTGAAGGCACGGCTGCCGCAGAACAGCGAGCCGTCGGTGTCGGCGGGCTCCACCGACGACATCCCGGTCGTGCTGCTCGCCGCCGGCACCACCGGTGATCCGCAGGCGCTCGCCCCCGCGCTGACCGGGGAGGTCGCGCCGGAACTGCGGAAGATCGACGGTGTCCGCGAGGTCGAGGTGACCGGCGCGCGGCAGCCACGGGTGACCATCGCGCTGGACTACGCGAAGCTGGCCGCCGCGGGGGTCGATCCGTCGTCGATCGGCACCACGCTGCAGACCGCCGGTGCCGCGGTCCCGGCCGGGACGCTGACCGAAGGCGACAAGACGCTCACCGTCCAGGTCGGCGGCGGACCGACCACTGTGGACACGATCAAGAACCTGTACCTGACGCCTTCGCAGCCTTCCCGTCCCGGCGCGCAGGCGGGCGAACCCGTGAAGCTCGGTGACGTCGCCGACGTCCAGGCCGGGTTCGCGCCGCCGACGTCGATCACGCGCACCAACGGCAAGCCGAGTCTCGGCCTCTCGATCACCATGGTGGAGAACGGGAACGCGGTCGCGATCTCGGAAGCGGTGCGGGACAAACTGCCCGAGCTGTCGAAGAAGATCGGCGCCGAGATGAGCGTCGTGTTCGACCAGGGCACCCCGGTCAAGGACGCGATCAGCGGCCTGACCACCGAAGGGTTGCTCGGGCTGGCGTTCGCGGTCGTGGTGATCCTGCTGTTCCTGATGTCGGTGCGCTCGACGCTGGTGACGGCGGTGTCGATCCCGCTGTCGGTGGTCGTGGCGCTGCTGGCGTTGTGGACCGGCGATCTGTCGCTGAACCTGCTCACCCTCGGCGCACTCACCATCGCCATCGGGCGGGTGGTCGACGACTCGATCGTGGTGCTGGAGAACATCAAACGACATCTGGCGTACGGCGAGGAGAAACAGCGCGCGGTCCTCGACGGTGTGCGCGAGGTCGCGGGCGCCGTGACGTCGTCCACCCTCACCACGGTCGCGGTGTTCCTGCCGATCGCCTTCGTGGGCGGGTTCGTCGGCGAGTTGTTCTCGCCGTTCGCGATCACGGTCACCGTGGCGCTGCTGGCCTCGCTGCTGGTGTCGCTGACGATCGTGCCGGTGCTCGCGTACTGGTTCCTCAAGCCGCCCAAGACCCCCGCGAACGAGCACGAGGCCGAGCTCACGCGCCAGGCCGCGGAAGACAAGGAACGCCGCGGGCTGCTGCAGCGCGGATACGTTCCGGTGATCCGGTTCGCCACGCGGCGCCGCGTCACCGTGGTCCTGCTGGCGCTGATCATCTTCGGCGGCACGGTCGGGCTGGCCTCGCAACTGAACACCAACTTCCTCGACCAGTCCGGCTCGACGACGCTGAGCCTTTCGCAGAAGCTGCCGCCCGGCACCAGTTCCGAGGCCAAGGAGAAGGCAGCCGGCGCGGTCGAGCAGGCGCTCGCCGCCGAACCCGCCGTCGAGACCTACCAGGTGAGCATCGGCGGGGGCGGTTTCTTCGGTGGCGGCGGGATGGCGACCAGCATCCAGGTCACCGTCGCCAAGGACACCGACCTCGACGCGCTCTCCGAGCGGTTGCGCGGCAAGCTCGACAAGCCGGAACTCGGCGAAGTCAAGATCGGCGCGGAAGCGGGCGGGTTCAACTCGGACCAGATCTCGATCACCGTCACCGCACCGGACGAAGCGGCGCTGAAGCCCGCCGCCGAGCAGGTCCGCCAGGCTCTGTCCGGTGTCCCGGACCTCACCGAGGTGACCAGTGACCTCGCGCAGGGTTCGCCGCGCGTGCAGGTCGAGGTCGACGCCGCCAAGGCCGCCGCGAGCGGGCTTTCGACGACCACGATCGGCCAGATCGCGAACCAGGCCATCGCCGGCCGCACGGTGACCCAGCTGCCGGTCGACGGCCGGCGCACGGACATCGTGCTGCGCGCGGGCACGGCCCCGGTGTCGGTCGACGCGGTCAAGGCGCTGCCGATCCCGGGCGCCACCGGCGTCGTCCGGCTCGACTCGGTCGCGAACGTGTCCACAGTGGACGGCCCGGCCGCGGTGCACCGCACCTCGGGCGAGCTGAGCACCACGGTCACCGCCAAGAACACCGGCGCGGACCTGGCAGCCACCACGAAGGCCATCCAGTCCAAATTGGACGGCCTGACCTTCACCGGCGGCGCGGCGTACAAGCTCGGCGGCGTCAGTGAGGACCAGCAGGAGGCCTTCGGGAACCTGTTCCTCGCGCTGCTGGCCGCGGTGGCGATCGTGTACCTGATCATGGTGGCGACGTTCCGCAGCCTGATCCAGCCGCTGATCCTGCTGGTGTCGATCCCGTTCGCGGCGACCGGCGCGATCGGGCTGCTGCTGGCCACCGGGACCGCGCTGGGCCTGCCCGCGCTGATCGGGATGCTGATGCTCGTCGGCATCGTGGTGACCAACGCGATCGTGCTGATCGACCTGATCAACCAGTACCGGGCTTCGGGGATGAGCGTCGCCGACGCCGTCGTCGAAGGCGGCAGGCGACGGCTGCGGCCGATCCTGATGACGGCGGCGGCGACCATCTTCGCGCTGATCCCGATGGCGCTCGGGCTGACCGGCCAGGGCGGGTTCATCGGGCAGCCGCTGGCGATCGTGGTCATCGGCGGGCTGGTCAGCTCGACCCTGCTGACACTGATCCTGGTGCCGACGCTGTACACGACGGTCGAGACCCGGAAAGAGCGTCGCCGTGCGAAGAAGGACGCCCGCCGGTCGCCTTCGGAAGCGCCGTCTTCCGAAACGCTGACGCCCGAGCCGACTTCGTAGACCTGGCGCCTGCCCCAAGTACGTGAAGGCCCCCTTCACTGCGCTAGACGCAGTGAAGGGGGCCTTCACGTACTACGCGAGTCACGCCTTCCGGAACCGCCACGTCTTGCTGTCGAACGCCACGCACCACGAGGGTGAAAGCATGATCACCCGCAGGGTCCCGTCGGCGGCGACGTCGATGCCCTCGGTCTCGAAGTTCCCGCTGCAGGTGCTCTTCAGCGGCAGCTGCCCCAGCGACGTGACCCGCCCGGTCACGTCCGCACCGGACAGCGCGCCGGAAAGGTCGACCTGCAGCAGTGGCTTGGTGCTCCCGAACAGCGAGCCTTCGGGGTCGTCGGACGCGCACAGCAGCCGGGTCGCGGTGACGAAGTCGCAGCCCTGGATGTCCCGCACCGGCTTGTCGAGCCGGATCGCGGACGCGTACGGCAGGTTCGCCGACGGATCCGTGTGCGCGACCCCGGGCATCGGGTGCACCAGGAGCCGGTCCATCGTGCCCCACTCTCCCGCCACCATCCAGCGCGCGTCGGGGGTCACGGCGGCGAACGAGTTGTTGTTCGCCTCCCACGACTCCAGCGTGTGCGTGTAGTTCGCCCACTTTCCGTCGGGCGACTCGACGCGGAAGAGCTTCGCTCCCCGGTCGTCGCGCTGATACGGCTCGACGTACCAGCCCTGCGCGGAGCCCGGGTCGCCGACGTGGTTCCAGCCCTGGGTGGACAGGCTCATGGGAACCGTCGCGATCCCGGTGTAGCGGTAGATCGTCCCGGACGGCCGTTCGATGGTGGCCAGGCCCTGGCCCTCGTCGAGCGGGCGGGCGTTGTCCGAGCCGACCGTGGTCCAGCCGGTGACGGCTTGGGCGGCGGCGGGTGAGAACACCGCGACCAACGCGGCGATGGCGAGCACGATCCCGGTTCTACGCATGAAGGCTCCGTCCCGGCGGGTTTTCGCTGGCGCGTACTGATTACCAGCGAAAACCGGGACGGGCAGCCACCATGTGAAGGATTTTCAGATTTTGTCCGGTTTCGGACACCGGACGGACACTCAGTCGCCCGGCTTGAGGCCGTCGTAGATCTTCTTGCAGTCCGGGCAGACCGGCGAACCGGGCTTCGCCGACTTCGTCACCGGGAAGACCTCGCCGCACAGCGCCACCACGTGCGTGCCCATGACCGCGCTTTCGGCGATCTTGTTCTTGCGCACGTAGTGGAACATCTTCGGCGCGTCGTCGTCGGTGCCGTCGGTGCCCTCGGGACGGGTATCCGGCTTCGGAAGGGTCTGTGTACTCACCCCTCCATAATGCCCCAAATCCTCCTGCGCACACCGGCGACCTGGCAGGATCTCGCCCATGTTCCAGAAGGTGCTCGCGACGTTCGGCTCGGGCGGGGCGAAGATCGACGCCCGGCTGCTCGACCGCACGGTCTCCCCCGGCCGCCCGCTGCGCGGCGAGGTCCTGCTGCTCGGCGGCGAAGTCGATCAAGAGATCAACGGTCTCTCGGTGAAGCTGCTCGCCCGGGTCACCCTCCCGGACGAACGCCGCCCCGGCGTCGAGGACCTCGAGTTCGGTACCCAGCAGCTGGCGGGCAACGAGCGGATCGGGCCGGGACAGCAGGTCCGGATCCCGTTCGAGGTGGCCCTGCCCTGGGAGACGCCGATCTCGAGCGTCTTCGGCAAACCGCTGACCGGGATGGCCGTCGGCCTGCAGACCAGCCTCGACATCGCGAACTCCGTCACCGACCCGGTCGACGTCGACGGCGCCGCGATCGAGCCGCTGCCCGCGCAGAAACGGATCTTGGACGCCTTCAGCCGGATCGGCTTCGTCTTCCGCGAGGCCGTGCTGGAACGCGGCCGGATCAACGGCGCCGTCCAGCAGCTGCCGTTCTTCCAGGAGATCCGCTTCACCCCTTCGCCGCGGTTCGCGCCCGTCTTCACCTCCGTGGCGGTGACCTTCCTGTCGTCGCCGTCGGAGACGCAGGTCGTGCTGGAGGTGACCAAACGGGTCCGGGTCTCCAAGAGCGGCGGATTCGGCGGACGCGGCCAGGAGTTCCTCGGCCTGTTCAAGGTCGACCACGCGGCGCTGGACCGGCTCCAGTGGGAGCCACAGCTCGAAGGCTGGCTGCACGAGGTGGCCAAAGCGCGCGGGATCTTCGACTGATGGACTGGCCCACCGCGATCACCCGGCTCGGCGGCGATCACCTGATCGCCGCCGTCGCGTGGAACGACCTCCGAACCCGCTACGCCGAACCGCATCGCCGCTATCACGATCTCCGGCACGTCACGGCCGTCGCCCGCGACAGCGGCGACCTCGCCGTCGCCTTCGGTTTGGGGTCTCGCGAGCGAGCTCTCGTCGCCGTCGCCGCGTGGACGCACGACGTCGTGTACGACGCACGCCCCGGCGAGGACGAACGGGCGAGCGCGGCCTGGACACGCGACGAACTGGCCAACGCCGGCGTCCCCGAGGCGGATGTCGAACGCGCTGGGGAGCTGGTCCTGAGCACGATCCATCACGCCGCCCCGGACGACGACCTCCTCGCCACCGCGCTGCTCGACGCCGACCTCGCGATCCTCGGCGCCACGCCGGGGCGCTACGAGGAGTACGCGAACGGCGTCCGAGAGGAGTACTCGATCTACTCGGACGAGGACTGGCGGGCGGGACGCGCGGCCGTGCTGGAGAACCTGCTGGCCAGGCCGCGGCTGTACCGCAGCGACATCGCGCGGGCACGCTGGGAGAACAAGGCGCGCGCCAACCTCGCGCACGAACTGACCCGATGGCGTGACGCGGACCCACATCACCGATGATGTTCGTTCGTGACTCCGCAACTGTCCCTTCACGAAGAGGTCGCCTCCGCCCTCGCCGGCGGTGACCCCGTCGTCGCGCTGGAGAGCACCATCCTCTCCCACGGTCTCCCGCCCGGCCGCAACCTCGACGTCGCCCGGCGGCTGGAGAAGGTCGTGCGCGACGGCGGCGCCGTCCCCGCGACCATCGCCGTCCTCGACGGCGTCCCCCTGATCGGCCTCACCGGCGAGCAGCTGGAACGGGTCTGCGCGCCCGGTGCGGAGCTGGACAAGCTCTCCCTGCGCGACATCGGCCCGGCCGTCGGCCTCGGCCGCTCCGGGGCGACGACGGTCGCCAGCACCGCGGCGCTGGCCGCCGCGGCGGGGATCGGGATGTTCGCCACCGGCGGCCTGGGCGGCGTGCACCAGGGCGCGGTGCAGAGCTGGGACGTCTCGGCGGATCTCGGTGTGCTCGCGAAGGTGCCGACCACGGTCGTCTGCTCCGGCGTGAAGTCGGTGCTCGACATCGCCGCGACACTCGAGGTGCTGGAGACCAACTCCGTACCGGTGCTGGGGTACCGCACCGGCGAGTTCCCGGCGTTCTACCTCCGCTCGTCCGGCTTCGAGGTGCCGTGGCGGGTCGACGACGCCGCGCAGGCCGCCTCGGTCATCGCCGCCCACCGGGCGCACGCGGATTCCGGTGTCCTGCTGGCGAATCCGATCCCGGAAGCGTCCGAAATGGACAGGGAGCTGCACGACCGGCTGCTCGCCGAAGGGCTGGAGCTCCTCAAGGCACGCGGCGTGCACGGCAAGGACGTCACGCCGGTACTGCTGGAGCACTTCCACACCGCCAGCGAAGGCGCGAGCCTCGACGCGAACGAGGCGCTGGTGCTGTCCAACGCGGAGCTGGCCGCTTCGGTCGCCGTCGCGCTCGTGAAGAGCGCGGCATGAGCGGGATCGTGGTCGTCGGAGACGTCGGCCTGGACGTGGTCGCGCGGCACGAAGGCCCCATCCCGCACGGCGGCGACATCCGCGCGAAGGTCCATTTCACCAGCGGCGGCGCGGGCGCGAACACCGCGCTGTGGCTGCGGGCCGAGGACGTGGAGACCACACTGATCGCGCGGATCGGGGACGATTCCGGCGGCCGCATGGTGAAGGGCGAACTGGAGGCGGCCGGTGTCCGGTGCGAGTTCGCCGTCGATCCCGAAGAGCCGACCTTCTGCGTCGTGGTGCTCGTCGACGGCGCCGGTGAACGGAGCATGCTCGCCGACCGCGGCGCGAACGCGCGGTTCAGCCCGGAGGACATCACCGAAGCGGCGCTGAGCGGCGCGAGCCACCTGCACCTCTCGGGCTACGTCCTGCTGTACCCGTCGTCACGGCCCGCGGCGCTCGCGTCGCTGGCGGCGGCCAAGAAGGCGGGGCTGACGACCTCGGTCGATCCGCAGGCGGCGACGCTGATCACCGATCCCGCGGCCTTCCTCGACGACGTGCGCGGCGTCGACCTGCTGATGCCGAACACCAGCGAACTGATCGCGCTGACCGGGTCGAGCGATCCCGAGGCGGCGAAGGAACTGCTGGGCTACGTCGGCGAGGTCGTGGTCACCGCCGGTCTCGACGGCGCCAGCTGGGTGGACGCGAGCGGCACCATCACCTCGGTGCCCGCCCAGCCCGCGGAGTGCGTCGACTCGACCGGCGCCGGCGACGCGTTCGACGCCGGTGTGCTGGCGGCGTGGCTGCGCGGCGAGTCCACCGTGGAGGTGCTTCGGGCCGGGACGCGGCTGGGTGCCCAGGCGGTCGCGAAGGTCGGGCCGCAGCCCTAGCCACACGCCTCGTGGTGCCTGTGAGGCAAGAGTGGCCGTGAAGGCCTCCTTGAGGGACCCAGAGTCCCTCAAGGAGGCCTTCACGGACTCGACGACTACAGCCGGAATTCACGTAGGTGCCGAAGGCACCCTTGACCGTCCTTACCACTCGCGAGGCTTGACCGGCGATCACACGTGACTGGATGGACGACACGACCGCGGCCGGGGTTCGCCGCGAGTCGTCCGTCTGATCACGCGAGTCGTCCGTCTGATCACACGTGTCGTCCGGTCAGTCACGCGAAACCGCCGCTCGCACACCGGCGGTCGGTACCTGAGCCACCCCGTCCTTACCTCTCACGAAGTGCGAAACGGGTCAGCCGCCGTCGATGACGCGATGGCCGGAGCTTTCGATCCGTGTCGGTTCGGCCTGGTAGCGGTTGACCTTCTCGCTCTTGCGCGGCGGCCGGTCGTTGGCGATCAGGACGGCGACCCAGGGCAGCGGGATCGAGATCGCGATCAGCGCCAGCGCGAGCCACCAGGTCTCGTAGAAGATCCCGGCGAGGATCAGGCACGGGATGCGGAACGACATCATGATGATGTACTTCCGCTTCCGTTTGGCCAGCTGGTCTTCGTAGGACGGGGCGGCTTCGGTGATCAGCACCGGAGCGGGTTCCCTCGGCTCGGGACCGTGGGCGGGCGCGTTCACAGCACCACCTCCGGCTTCCATGCTCCCACTCGCCGGGCTCATCCGACACCCGGGTGGGTGAGCCGGTGCAGAGCCGCGACCACGAGCGTCTCAACGCCGGCCGAAAGCGTCGGATGCGGGATCGGCGCGAAGAGCGGCGAATGGTTCGACGGGATGTCCTGCTCGAAGCGCCCGGCGGTCATCGCGGCGATCACCTTGCCCTCGTCCAGGCCGCCGACCAGCCAGAACACCGAGGGGACACCGGCCGCGCGGCCGAATTCGCTGAAGTCCTCGCTGCCGGTGACCAGCGGCGCGGGCATCACCCGGCTCTCGCCGAAGTGGTCGCGGAAGGCCGCGGTGAGCGCCTCGGTGGCCGCGTCGTCGTTCTCGGTGACCGGGAACGCGCCGATGCGCTCGATCTCGGGCGGTTTCGGCGCGCCCGCGGTGGCCGCCTCGCCCTGGACGATCCGCTCGACCGCCGCGACGACCTTCTCCCGCACGGCCTGGTCGAACGACCGGATGTTGACCTCGAGGACGGCGTGGTCGGCGATGATGTTGTGCGCGGTGCCGACGTGCAGCGACCCGACGGTCACCACCGCCGGCTCGGTCGCCGGGATCTCCCGCGACACGATGGTCTGGAGCTTGAGCACCACGGACGCGGCGAGCACCGCGGGATCCACCGTGGTTTCGGGCCGCGAGCCGTGCCCGCCGCGGCCGTGCAGGGTGATGCGGAGCGCGTCGGTGGCCGCCATGATCACCCCCGGCCTGGTCAGCACCCAGCCCGCCGGGCCGGGTACGACGTGCTGGCCGAGCACGACGTCGGGCTTTCCGGCGGGCCCGAAGACCCCCTCGCGGACCATGCCGACGGCGCCGTCTCCCGCCTCCTCCCCCGGCTGGAAGACGATCATCAGCGTGCCGGACCAGTGCTCGCGTCCGGCCGCGAGCAGCGAGGCGGCGCCGGAGAGCCAGGTGGCGTGCATGTCGTGGCCGCAGGCGTGCATCACCGGGACGTCGCGGCCGTCGGCGTCGATCCCGCGCGCGGTGCTCGCGTACGGCAGGCCGGTCTTCTCCTCGACCGGCAACGCGTCGATGTCGGCGCGCAGCATCACCTTCGGGCCGGGCCCGTTGCGCAGCACGCCCAGGACGCCGGTGCGCCCGATGCCGGTGTGCACCTCGTAGCCGTCGGCCTCCAGCCGCTTCGCCAGTTCGGCGGCGGTGCGGGTTTCGGCGAACGACAACTCCGGATGCCGGTGGAGGTCGGTGTACAGGTCTTCCAATCCGGGCAGCGCCGCCTGCAGCGGTGCCAGGACACTCTCGAGGCTCACGACGTCATCCTGGCAGTATTACCCACCGTGAGCACACGAGCGGCCCTCCCCGACCTGTCCGACGACGTCTGCGCGAGGTTGCGGGACGCCTTCCGCCGGACGGGGTACGACACCGACGGCGTGGTCGGCGCCCTCGGCTCCGCGCACGCCGCCCTCGGCCGCGGCGAACCGGAACTCGCCTACCGCGCGACCCGCGACGCGGGTGAACTCGGCACGCTGATCCGGCTGTTCCTGCTGGGCTCGACCGAACCGGAGAAGGACGTCGAGGCCGCTTTCGCGCCACTGTCTCTCGATGACGCGGTCGCCGCCACGCTGCTCGTGCCGGCCACCGACGGCTACCGGGCCGGTCTGGACGTCCGCCCTCACGGCGACGACGAAGGCTCGTGGTGGGTCGTCTCCGACCTCGACGCCGACGTCCTGGGCACGACCGTCCCCGAAGACCACGTGCTCGGCGTCGGGCACGCGTCCCTCAGCCTGATCCGGGCCACCAGCCGCCGCGAGGTCGCCAGCCTGCTCGACGTCGGCACCGGCAACGGTGTCCAGGCGCTGCACGCCACGCGGCACGCGAAGCAGGTCACCGCCACCGACGTCTCGGCCCGCGCGCTGGCGCTGGCGGCGGCGACGTTCCGGCTCAATGAGCTGGACGTCGAGCTCGTCCGTGGCGAATGGTTCGCGCCGGTCGCGCGGCGCCGGTTCGACCAGATCGTGTGCAATCCGCCGTTCGTGGTCGGCCCGCCGCGGGTCGACTACACCTACCGCGACTCCGGTCTCGCGGGTGACGACGCCAGCGCGCTCGTGGTGCGGCAGCTGCCCGGGTTCCTCAACGACGGCGGCACCGGCCAGCTCCTGGCGTCCTGGCTGCACGTGAAGGGTGAGGACTGGGGCGATCGGGTGACCCGCTGGCTGCCCGCCGAGACCGACGCGTGGTTCGTCCAGCGGGACATCGCGGACCCGGGACTGTATGTCGGCACGTGGCTGCGTGACGCGGGTATCGATCCCCGCTCCCCCGAAGGCCGCGCGAAATCCGGAGCGTGGCTCGACTGGTTCGCCGAAAACGACGTCCAGGGGATCGGGTTCGGCTTCGTCACCCTCCGGCGGGCGGACGGCGCGACTCCGACCATCGTGTGCGAAGACCTGCGCCAGGCCTACGACGACCCGCTGGGCGCCGAGGCCGCGAACTGGCTGGATCGGGTGGAATGGCTTCGCGCCAACGGTGATTCGCTCCTCGACGTCCGTTTCCGGGTGCCGGAAACGGTTCTCCTGGAAAGCGTCGCCGAGCCGGGTGCGGAAGGCTGGGCCACGACCGTCCAGCGGCTGCACCGCACCGACGGTCCCGGGTGGTCGCACGAAGTGGACGAACTCGCGACACGGCTGCTCGCGGGCTGCCAGGGCGCGCTGCCCTTGGAGGACCTGACCGTGCTCCTGGCGGCCGCTCAGGGGCTCGAACCGGAGGAACTGGCCGAAGCCGCGCTGCCCGTCGTCCGGGAACTGGTCCGGCACGGCATGCTCCTCCCGGCCGTCTGATGCGGGCGGTGGTGGCGAGGGTCACGGAAGCGAGCGTGACCGTCGGCGACGAGGTGACCGGCGCCATCGACGAGCCGGGTTTGCTGGTACTGCTGGGAATCCACGTCGACGACGACGTGACGAAAGCCGCCACGATGGCACGCAAACTGCACGAAGCTCGCATACTTCGCGACGAGGAGTCGTGCGCCACCACCGGCGCTCCCCTGCTCGTCGTAAGCCAGTTCACTCTTTACGGCGACACCCGCAAAGGCCGCCGTCCGTCCTGGACGGCGGCGGCCCGGCCCGAGGTCGCCGAACCCCTCGTGACGGCCGTCGTCGACGCCCTGCGCGAACGCGGCGCACGGGTCGAAACCGGCCGCTTCGGGGCCATGATGGCGGTCCGGAGCGTGAACGACGGTCCGTTCACCCTCCTCATAGAGGTCTAGACCACGTTTCCCTCTCCCCGGCACGGGCATTCTCAGGAAAAGCTCAGGGTTGGTGGAGCAACGCCCCAGGTCAGCCGCCCGTCTCCTCTGTAGCGGCCGGGAACGTTTTCGGACCTCCCGGCGTTGAGCCAAGTGTCCAGCCAAGCTGGGCCGAGGAGGAGTAGCCGGTTTTCCACAGGGCCTGCTACGCCGAGACGGACCCGGCGGACAACCGCAGCACGTTCAGCCCGTGACCGGGGAGGCAGAATGTCAGTCCAGACTCTCGAACGCGAAGCGCGCGGGATTCGCGAGCGCCGTATCCCGGCGCAATCCACCCAGGAGCCGGTGAGCACGGGGGCGCTCACCGACGCCGACCTCGACGCCCAGAGCCCGGCCGCGGACCTCGTTCGCGTGTACCTCAACGGAATCGGCAAGACGGCGCTGCTGTCCGCCGCCGACGAGGTCGAGCTGGCCAAGCGCATCGAAGCGGGCGTGTTCGCCCAGCACATGCTCGACACGGCCGAGGGCCTCACGCCGAAGCGGCGTTCGGAGATGTCCGCCCTCGTGCGTGACGGCCACGTCGCGAAGAACCACCTGCTGGAGGCCAACCTCCGCCTCGTGGTCTCGCTCGCGAAGCGCTACACCGGCCGGGGGATGCCGCTGCTCGACCTGATCCAGGAGGGGAACCTGGGTCTCATCCGCGCGGTGGAGAAGTTCGACTACTCCAAGGGGTTCAAGTTCTCGACCTACGCCACCTGGTGGATCCGCCAGGCCATCACCAGAGGGATGGCCGACCAGGGACGCACCATCCGGCTGCCGGTCCACCTGGTGGAACAGGTGAACAAGCTGGCGCGTATCAAGCGCGACCTGCACCAGCAGCTCGGCCGGGACGCCACCCACGAGGAGCTGGCCGCCGAATCGGGCATTCCGGCGCACAAGATCTCCGACCTGCTCGACCACTCGCGTGACCCGGTGAGCCTCGACATGCCGGTCGGCACCGAGGAGGACGCCCCGCTCGGTGACTTCATCGAGGACTCCGAGGCGACCGACGCCGAGAGCGCCGTGATCTCCGGCCTGCTCCAGGACGACCTGCGCCGCGTGCTCGCGACGCTGGACGACCGCGAGTCCCAGGTGATCCGCCTGCGTTACGGCCTCGACGACGGCCAGCCGCGCACGCTCGACCAGATCGGCAAGCACTTCGGGCTTTCCCGTGAGCGCGTTCGGCAGATCGAGCGAGAGGTCATGTCGAAGCTGCGTCAGGGTGAGCGAGCGGACCGCCTGCGCGCCTACGCTTCGTAATGCCCTAAGGCCCTTTCGGCGGAGCTGAAGGCCCGCTATCGCGGTGGCAGGCGATCGCGGACGCGGGTTGTCCAACGGGCACCGATCCGTTTCGGCTCGGAAAGCAACACCCGTTCGGCAGCGTTGACTTATGACCTGCGTCACGAGACCGTCGAGCAGGTAATAAGTCTTCGCGGTCGGGTGTTCGCACCCGGATCGCTTTCCCCGGGAGGTCGGGTCCGTCGGGGTGGGCCCGGCCTCCCGAACTAATTTGTGGGGCCCGGCGACAAATTGCAGCGCGGGAATTGCACGCGCTCCCGTGGGTCGTGAGTGGTAAGTGTCGTTCTAACGACACTTACCACTCACGGCCCACGTGCACTGGCACCCACCGGCAGTGGCCCTGGTTACTTCCGCCGTGGCCTCTCCGGACCGGGCCCCGGGCTTGGGTACCGTGGGCGGGTTCCCGATGCCGGCAAAGGAGCCCGCGCAGTGGCGCCCACCACGTTCCAGTACACCGAAGTCCTTCCCCTCGCGAAGGACACCCGCACCGAGTACCGGCTGATCGGCACCGAAGGTGTCGAGGTCGTCGAAGCCGCGGGGCGGAAGTTCCTCAAGGTCGAGCCCGAGGCGCTGACCAAGCTCGCCAAGACCGCGATCACCGATATCCAGCACCTGTTGCGCTCGTCACATCTGGCTCAGCTGCGCGCGATCGTCGACGATCCCGAGGCCAGCGGCAACGACCGTTTCGTCGCGATGGACCTGCTGCGCAACGCGGCGATCTCGGCCGGCGGCGTGCTCCCGATGTGCCAGGACACCGGCACCGCGATCGTGATCGGCAAACGCGGCGAGGGCGTGCTCACCGGCGCCGACGACGAGCGTGCGCTGTCGCGCGGTATTTTCGACGCCTATCAGGAGTTGAATCTGCGCTATTCGCAGATGGCGCCGGTGAATTTCTGGGATGAGCGCAATACGGGCACCAACTTGCCCGCGCAGATCGAGCTCTATCACAAAGACGGTCAAGGCGACCCGAGCTATGAATTCCTGTTCATGGCCAAGGGCGGCGGGAGCGCGAACAAGACGTTCCTCTATCAGGAAACGAAAGCCGTCCTGAACCCGAAGCGGCTCGCGAAGTTCCTCGACGAGAAGCTGCGCAGCCTCGGCACCGCCGCCTGCCCGCCGTACCACCTCGCGATCGTCGTCGGCGGCACGTCGGCGGAGTTCAACCTGAAGGTCGCGAAGCTCGCTTCCGCCCGCTATCTCGACGACCTGCCCACCGAGGGTTCCGAGCTGGGCCACGGTTTCCGCGACGTCGACCTCGAACAGCAGGTGCTGGAGATGACGCGCCAGTTCGGCATCGGCGCGCAGTTCGGCGGCAAGTACTTCTGCCACGACGTCCGCGTGATCCGCCTGCCGCGCCACGGCGCGTCCTGCCCGGTCGGGGTCGCCGTCTCGTGCTCGGCCGACCGCCAGGCGAAGGCGAAGATCACCGCCGACGGTGTCTTCCTGGAGCAGCTCGAACGCGACCCGGCGCGGTTCCTGCCGGACGTCACCGAGGACGATCTGTCCGACGAGGTGGTGACCGTCGACCTCAACCGGCCGATGGCCGAGATCCGCGCGCAGCTCTCGCAGCTGCCGGTGAAGACCCGCCTGTCGCTGACCGGTCCGCTCGTCGTCGCCCGCGACATCGCGCACGCGAAGATCGCCGAGCGGCTCGACGCGGGTGAAGAGATGCCTCAGTACCTTCGCGACCACCCCGTGTACTACGCGGGCCCGGCGAAGACTCCCGAGGGGTACGCGTCGGGCTCCTTCGGGCCGACCACCGCGGGCCGCATGGACTCCTACGTCGAGCAGTTCCAGGCCGCCGGCGGCTCGCTGGTGATGCTGGCGAAGGGCAACCGGTCCAAGAAGGTGACCGCCGCGTGCAACGAGCACGGCGGGTTCTACCTCGGCTCGATCGGCGGCCCGGCCGCGCGGCTCGCGCAGGACTGCATCAAGAAGGTCGACGTCCTCGAGTACGCCGAGCTCGGGATGGAGGCGGTCTGGAAGATCGAGGTCGAGGACTTCCCCGCGTTCATCGTCATCGACGACAAGGGCAACGACTTCTTCGAGGCCACGTCGGAGCCGGTGCTGCAGATCAGCTTCCGGTAGTCACCGTCCGGTCCGTGAAGGCCTCCTTGAGGGACTCTGGGTCCCTCAAGGAGGCCTTCACGGCATTCCGGTCGGTCAGCGCATCTGCTTCAGGACCACGGTCCGCTCCCCCAGCGGCGCCGACAGCGTCACCGAGAGCACCGGATGCCGGATGTCCATCGTGCACATCTGGCCGGTCTGGCCCTTCAGTTCGGTCAGGTTGACGGTGACCCTGGTCCCGTCCTGCTGCGCGGCCTCCGCCGTCGCGTGCCCGCAACCGCCTTCCTGGCCGCGGATGTTCAAGATCGTCCCGCCGTTGCTGGTGTACACCTCACGCGGATAGTCCGCGGGCAGCGCCGACGCGTCGAGCTGCTTGTCCGGCAGCTTGGTGCTGCCTTCCGGAACCTCCTGGCGAGGCGCGCCCGGCACACCCGGCTGGCTTCCCGGCGCGGGCGTCGGGGACGAAGACGGCGTGGTCGGCGGTGCGGTCGGGGACGGCGGCACGGTACTCAGGGTGCCGCTCCCGGGTCCGGCCGCGGGTTCCGCTGCCTGGTTCTGCGCCCCGCAGGCGGATACCGCAACGACGATCAGGCCAAGGCCGATGACATTCGTTAAGTACCTCATGTGGCTAGGACGGAACGAGGCCGCTCGGGGGTTGCACAGGAGCTCGCCCCGTTTACAAAACGACGGTCCGCGCCCCGAGCGGCTCGGCGAGTTTCACCGGCAGGACGGCGTAGCGGATCACCTGCGGGCACATCTCCCCTGGCTTCCCGTGGTCGATCGTCACGTGGACCACGACCCGTTGCGCGTTCTCTTCCGCGAGGTTCGCCGTCGCCTGGTCGCAACCGCTCAGTTCGAGGTGCACGTTCAAGCCGCCGTTCTCGGCGCTGACCTGTGCGGGCAGCTTGGTGTCGACCTGCGACGGCGGCAGCATCTTGTCCGAGGGAGGCGGGCCGACGGTCGGCCGTGAGATCGGTGGTTTCGCTCCCGGCGGGCTCGCCGGGAGCGAGGTGGGCAGATCCGGGGGTGTGGTGACGACCGGTGGGGTGCTCGTGTTCGCCGGTGCCCCGGGGCCGCCCGCGCCGCAGGCCGCCGTCGCGGCGAGCACGAGCCCCACGCCCAGCGTCTTCGCTGCCTTCATCATGGTTCCAGGACGGAACGAACCTCACCGACGGTTGCATCAGCGCTGCGCCGCGCGGCCGCGGACCAGCCCGAGGAGCACCACCCCGGCGAGCGTGACGGCCAGCAGCAGCACCGTGCTCGCCGACGCCAGGAACACCTGTCCCCGGTCCGTGAGCGCGAAAATGCTCGCGGGCAGCGTGCGCCAGTCCGGTGGGTACAGCATCATCGTCGCGCCCAGTTCGCCCATCGACATCGCCAGCGCGAGACTCGCCGACGCCGAGATCGACGGCAGCAGGACCGGCAGCCGCACCCGCAGCAGCACTCGGACCGGCGAAGCGCCGAGACTCGCCGCCGCCTGCGCCAGCAGGGGGTCCATCCGCGCGATCGCGGCGGAGACCGTGCTGTAGGAGAACGGCAGCAGGATCATCACGTGTCCCAGCAGCACGATCCAGCGCGTGCCGTTGAAGGCGAGCGGCGGACGGCTGAACGCGACCAGCAGCGCCAGCCCCAGCACCACCGACGGCACGGCGATCGGCAGATGGAACAGGGTGTCGACGGCCTTCCGCAGCTTCGACGGCGCGGACTGCGCGGCGAGCGCGGCCCACGTCCCCAGCAGCACCGAGACCACCGACGCGATGACGCCGGTCTGGATGCTCACCGAAAGACTCGCGAACGTCTCCCCGGAGAGCGCCTGCCCGAAATGCGAGCCGGTGAGCGCACCCGGCAGCAACCCCGTCCAGTTCCCGGCGACCGATGCCAGCACGATCATCAGCAGTGGCGCCAGCACGATCGCGGTGAACAGCACCGCGAACACCGCCCACAGCAGGACGCGGCTACGCCTGGTCCACAGCAGCACGGCGGCCTCCCTTCGTCAGTCGCCGGTAGGTTCCGTACAGGGCGAGGGAGAAGACCACGTTGACCACCGCGATGACACAGGCCTGCGGGAAGTCGAAGGTGACGATTCCCTTGCCGTAGACCAGCATCGGCAGCGTCGTGACGTCCTTCGCACCGAGGAACAGCACGATGCCGAACTCGTTCATCGCCAGCAGCATGGTCAGGCAGGCGCCGGAAGCCAGTGACGGCAAGGCTTCCGGCAGGATCACCTGGCGCAGCACGCGGCCGGGTTTCGCGCCGAGGCTGGCCGCGACCTCCATCTGCGCCGACGAGACCTGGCCGAACGCGGCGAGCGCCGGCCGCATCACGAACGGCGTGTAGAAGGTGATCTCCGCCAGCAGGATCCCGAACGGCGAGTACAGGAACCCGCCCGCGCCCAGAATCCCGGCGCTGCCGTAGATGAAGGTGAACGCGAGCGCGATGAGGAACGACGGGAACGCGAGCACGGTGTCCACCAGCCGCGAAAGCGTCCGCGCGCCGGGGAACGGCACGAACGCGATCACCAGCGCGAGGAACGTCCCCAGCAGCACGCAGCCCGCGGTGGCGCCGAGCGCGAGCGCGACGGTCTTCCAGGCGGCGTCCCGGAATTCCGCCGATCCCAGGACCTCCAGCCACACCGAAAGGCCGACCTCGCCGGTTTTCGACTCCAGGGATTGGAGGACGACCAGCACGAGCGGATAGCCGAAGAAGCCGAGCAGGACGAGCACCGGCGGCAGCAGGAACCATCCGCGTCCGGGTTGTCTCTCCCGCCGCCGCGCCGGTGCCGCCGTCGCGGCCAGTGCCAGGCCCGTCATCCGACGCCCACCAGCGGGCAACCGTCCGGAATGGACACTCCGACCCGCTCCCCCACACTCGGAAGTCCTTCGATGTCCGGCACTTCGGCCCGGACCTCGTCCCCGTTGTGCGCGAGTTCGAGGTCGAGCCGGAAGCCCGTGCCACGCCACTGGACACCGCGCAGCACCGCGGGCAGCGCGCCGGGGGCGTCCACCGCGGTGATCCCGACCCGGTGTGGCCGGACGCCGAGCGCGACCGGCTGCCCCGCCCGGATCACGCCGGACGGGTCGGCGGCCAGTTCGCGGTCGCCGAGCCGGACCCTGGTGCCATCGGGGTGGATCAGCTCGACCGGGATGAGGTTGGAAGCACCGAGGAAGCTCGCGGTGAACTCCGTCGAAGGACGCTGATAGAGCTCGCGGCTCGGGCCGAGTTCGACGAGTTCGGAGTCGCGCATGACGGCGATCCGGTCGGCCAGCGCCAGCGCCTCACCCTGGTCGTGGGTGACGTAGATCAGCGTGGTGTCCGGGAGTTCGGCCCGCAGCCGCAGCAGTTCCGCGACCATGTCCTCGCGCAGGGCGGCGTCCAAAGCGGACAGTGGTTCGTCGAGCAGCAGCACGCGTGGCCGGATCGCCAGCGCCCGCGCGAGCGCGACCCGCTGCTGCTGCCCGCCCGAAAGCTCACGCGGGTAGCGACGGGCGTACTTGCCCATCCCGACCAGCTCCAGCGCTTCGGCGACCCGGCTCGCCGTCTCGGCGCGAGGTGTCTTCCTCGCCTTGAGGCCGAAGGCGACGTTGGCCTCGACCCGCATATGCGGGAACAGCGCGTAACTCTGGACGACGACGCCGAGACCGCGCCGGTGCGGCGGCAGATCGGTGACGTCCTCGCCGTCGAGCAGGACCCGGCCGGTGCTCGGCACGACGAAACCCGCGAGCGCCTTCAAGGCCGTCGACTTGCCGGAGCCCGACGGCCCGAGCATCGCCAGCGTCTCCCCTCTCGCCACGGTGAGGTCCAGTGGCGAAAGGGCAGTCGTCTGGCCGAAGCGGACGGAAACGCCGCGGAATTCGACCGCCGGGGTCATCGGCCCACGGCCTTCTTGTACGCGGCCAGGTCGGCGTCGAGCTTCGCGAGGACGGCGTCCCAATCCGGCTGCCAGATCTCGACGCCGTCGAGTGCGGCCTTCACCTTGCCCGCCCGCGGGCCGGACGGCGTGACATCGGTCCGCGACGGGGCACCGAAGGCGTCGACGACCTTGCCCTGCACCTCGGGCGAGAGCAGGAAGTCCAGGAACTTCTTGGCGTTCTCGGCGTGCGGCGCGTTGTTCACCAGGCCCGCGTAGTACGGGAGGGCGAAGGTGGAGCGCTTGCCCTGCGCGTCGGCCGGGAAGAAGACCTCGAGGCCGCCGCTCTTCTCGATCGCGGCCAGGTTCATCTGGACGTCGCCGTTGGCCACCAGGATCTCGGCCTTGGCCACCTTCGGTTGCAGCTTGCCCGTGGACGACGACGGGCCGACGTTGTTGGCTTCGAGCTTCGCGAGGTAATCGAGCGCGCCCTGGTCGCCGAGGACGTGCTGGAGCTGCAGCAGGACCGCGGTGCCGTCGCCCGCCTCGCCGGGGGTCGAGTACTGGAGCTTGCCCTTGAGCGACGGGGACAGGAGGTCGTCCCAGGTCTTGGGCGAGGCCTGCGGGTTGCGGATGAAGCTGAGGTAGTTGTTCATGATCGCGAAGTAGCGGCCCTGGCCGTCCTTCTGCCCGGCGGCGACCTGGTCGATCCCGGCGGGGGCCGTGGTGGCGAGCAGGCCCTGCGACGCGGCCCGCTGGATGAAGGGCGGGAGCGTGACCAGGATGTCGGCCTGGGTGTTGGCCTTCTCCTTCTCCACCCGCGAGGCGACCTCGCCCGATCCGGCGGTCACCGCCTGGACGGTGATCCCGGTCTTGGCCTTGAACTCCTCGAAGCGCTGGGCGTACCAGTCTTCGAGACCGTCCACTGTGTACAGCGTGACGGTCTGGTCGCCGGAGGCGCCGCCGGCGGTTCCGCCACAGGCGCCCAGGGTGAGGGCGAGCATCCCGGCGAGGGCGGTGGCCGCGAGTTTCTTCATGTCGTCAAAGCTCCTTTTAGGACAGCAGGGCGGGGAGGTCGCGGACGGATTCGAGGACGTGGGTGGCGCCGGCGGCTTCGAGCTCCGGCTTCTTCGCCGATCCGGTGAGCACGCCGGCGACGATCGAAGCGCCGGAGCGAAGCCCGGTCTGGACGTCCGAAGGGGTGTCACCGGCGACGGCGATCCTGCGGATGTCGGTGATTTCGAGCCGCAACGCGGCGGCGAGGACCAGATCGGGGTACGGGCGTCCACGAACACCCTCGCCCGGCGCCAGCACGGCGTCGGCGAGGCCGTGCCAGCCCAGCGCGTCCAGGATCGCGTTCTGCGTGGCCGGCGCGAAGCCGGTGGTGAGCGCGACCTTCACTCCCTGGGCGCGCAGTTCCTGGATCGTCTGCTCGGCGCCGGGGATCGGCTCGCAGTGGCCGTCGGCGACGAGTTTCTCGTAGGCGTCCTGGAAGGCGGTGTTCGCGCGCCGGGCGAGTTCTTCGTCTCCGTCGAGCAGGGCGCGGAAGACGACGATCTTGGACTGTCCCATCGTTTCGACGACGTAGTCGAGCATGCCGGGGAAGCGGCTGTCCTCTTCGGACACTCCGGCGGCGGCGATCGCCGCGGTGAAGGCGCGGATCACCAGGCCGTCGTCGGCGACGGTGGTGCCTGCCATGTCCAGGACGACGAGTTCGGTGTTCACCAGGAGAGCTCCTCTGCGGTGTCTTCGGCGATGGCGGGGGAACAGGTCATCCCCCGGCCACCCGGTCCGGTGACGAGCCACGCGTTGTCCGCGACGCGGGCGCGGTGCACGATCCGGGTGGTGTCGGTGGTCTGGGCGTAGACGCCCGCCCAGCGGCGGGCGATGCGCGGGAGCGGCCGTCCGAGCAGCGCCCCGGCGACCTCGGCCAGGTGGTCGTACGGGTCTTCGGTGGTGTCGAACGAGAACGGCTCGTCGTATTCGTGGGTGTCGCCGATGGTCAGCGAGCCGTCGAGCCGCTGGACCATGAGCAACTGCATCTTGTGGGTCGCGGCGACTTCGCCTTGCGGCTGGCCCGCGTTGAGGCCGTCGAGTGCCTCGCCGCGGTACGCCGGGTAGTACCGGAAGCTGTCCGCGTCGGCGACCGTGGTGGTGAGGGTTTCCCCGAGCGGCTCGGTCTGGGCCATCTGCAGCCGCACCCGGCGGACCGGGGTCTGGCCGGCGAGTTCCTTGACCAGGCCACCGGTCCAGGCGCCGGTGCACAGCACCACGACGTCGCCTTCGTGGATCTCACCCGCGTCGTCGACGACGCCACGATCGGTCAGGTCGCGGATCTCGCGGCCGGGCAGCCAGGTGTAGCGGCCGGATTTCGCCAGCTCGGCGCGCAGGGCGGGCTGGGCGACGCGCGGTTCGACGGCGGCGTCGCGGTCGCACCAGAGCGCGCCGAGGAAGTCGCCGCGCAGGGCCGGGTTCAGCTCCCGGGTCTCGGCGGCGTCGAGCAGCTTGAAGCCACGGTCCTCCGTGCTCGCGGCCGCGGCCTCGGCGACGGCGAGTTCGGCCTCCGTACGGACGACGGTGAGGGAGCCGTTCGGCCGGAAGCCGATCCCTTCGACCCGTTCCCCGATGCGCTCCCACAGCACTCGCGCCCGCGCGGCCGTCTCCAGTTCGGGGCCACTGGCGCGGCCGCCGACCCAGACCAGGCCGAAGTTGCGCACGGACGCGCCCCTGGCCTCGGGTTCCCGTTCGATCTGGACGACGTCGTGGCCGCGTTCGACGGCCTGCCAGGCGTGCTGGGTGCCGAGCACTCCGCCGCCGATGATGAGGATTCGCACACCGCAGACGCTCGCCTGCGCGCACCAACGCTCCGTGACCCCCGCCCTAACCGCAGGTGAAGGACCTCCGAAATATGGACCAGACCTGTTATCTTCGCGTTACATTACCCCCGGCGTTCCGTCCTCTGGATGCGGTCGTTGAATCCGCAAGTATCGCGTTCAGAGGACCAAATGCGGCGGGCGGCTACTCCACGCGGCCCAATCGGGTCTCGAAGGAGAGCCGGTCGCCGCGGAACAGCGACCGGACGCGCTCGAACGGGATCCCGTCCGGCCCCCACGACGTCCGGTGCATCAGCAGCATCGGCAGGGCCGGGTTCGTCCCGATCAGCAGAGCCTCCCGGGGCGTGGCGAGCACGGTCTCGACCCGCTCCTCCGCTCCGTCGAAGACGACGCCGAGCCGTTCCCGCAAACAGGCGTAGAGCGACTGTGTGGGATCGAACACATCCATCAGCGTCGGGAATCGCGCGGCGGTGAGATAGGTCGATTCCAGCCCGACCCGCTCGTCGTCGGCGAGCAGCACCCGTTCGATGTGGATGACGTCGTCTTCGGGATCGATTTCCAGTTCCGAAGCCAGCGACGGGCCCGCTTCCCGGCGTTCCAATGAGATCAGATTCCGGCCCGGCTGAATGCCCTGCCTCCTGAGTCCTTCGGTGTAACTCACCAAGGCGAGCGGCTGGACGAGCTTGGGGCCCGCGACGTACGTGCCGCTGCCCTGCCGCCTGCTCAGGCGCCCTTCGAGCACGAGTTCACCGACGGCCTGGCGGACCGTCGCGCGGGAAACCTCGAATCGTTCGGACAGTTCCCTTTCGGTGGGAAGTACCGCTCCTTGCCCTAATTCCGAGATCACGTCGAGCAGATCGACTTTGACCGCGTAATAGCGGGGAATGCGGCCGTGCTCGGGAATTCCGTCCCGAACCGGGCCGTCGGCGGGTGGATGAAGTCTTGGCGAACGCGCTTTCACGATCCAGATCCTAGGCCCGTTTCCCCATGCCTGTACTGACCCGAACGAAGTGTTCATGCCACGCTCACACTGGTGGCCGAAAAGGGCACCTTCGGCGGGCGTTCAGCCTTCCGGCGGTTCCCGCGATCGCCGCTCCGGGAGTAGGGGCGTTGAGCGCTCCGGCCTACGCCATTCGTCGGCGACCAGGCGCGAACGTCCGTTAATCACCATCATCGGCCGAAAGATCCGAAGAAAGTTGGTTGTCCCGGTGTATGCCCACCTGCTGTAGTCAGTTGGCCGCAGTCAGTCTCCCTGCCTCCACTGTGGACAGCCGGAAGGAATGAACCCTTGGACATCAAGCGTCGGTTCAGCCTGCTCAAAAAGACCCTGATCGCCGTCGCGGCGGCCGGAACCCTGGCGGGTCTCGCCACCGCTCCACAAGCCGCGGCCGCCCAGCCGCCGTCCACCGACGTGGTCGGTGGCACCCGCGCCGCTCAGGGTGAATTCCCTTGGATGGTCAGGCTTTCCATGGGTTGCGGTGGTGCGCTGTACACCCCGCAGATCGTGCTGACGGCCGCGCACTGCGTGTCGCGGACCGGGGCCAACACGGGTATCACCGCCACCCTCGGCGTCGTGGACCTGCAGAGCACGGCGGCCACGAAGGTCAAGTCGACCTATGTGCACCGGTCGCCGACCTACCCCACCTCCACCGGCGGTGACTGGGCGCTGATCAAGCTCGCCAGCCCGGTCAGCGGCATCCCGACGCTGCCGATCGCCACGACCACCGGCTACAACAGCGGCACGTTCACCGTCGCGGGCTGGGGTGCCGCGACCGAGGGCGGGGCGCAGCAGCGCTACCTGCTCAAGGCCAACGTGCCGTTCGTCTCCGACTCGACCTGCAAGGCGCAGGGCGGCAGCTACGCCGACCTGATCGACAGCGCCGAGATCTGCGCGGGCAACGTCAGCTCCGGCGGCGTCGACACCTGCCAGGGTGACTCGGGCGGCCCGATGTTCCGTCGCGACAGCGCCGGCGCCTGGATCCAGGTCGGCATCACCAGCTGGGGCGAGGGTTGCGCGCGGGCGCACGCTCCCGGCGTCTACACCGAGGTGAGCACCTTCGCGACCGCGATCAAGAACGCGGCCGCCGGTCTCTAGCCTCTCGCACGGCATGCCCTGAAGGTCCCCTTCACCACAACGGCGTGGTGAAGGGGACCTTCTCGTTCACGGGGCAGTGCCCGGGACACCGTGTCGCGAAAGCCACTTTCGGGACATCAGACGTCGCGAAAGTGGCTTTCGCGACACGAACTCGGTGCCGGCGCCTCAGCCTCACGTCAGCCGTCGTGGTGAAGGCCTCCTTCCCTACTTTCAGGGTAGGCAAGGAGGCCTTCACGGACTTTGCGGGCAATTCAGCGGGTTTTGTCCAAACGCGACAGTGTCTCTTCGTAGCCCGACACCAGCTCCGCGATCACGTCGGCGACCGGGCGCACCCGGTCCATCCGCCCGACGATCTGCCCCACCGGCATCGAGACCACGCTCGGATCGGCCGCGTGGTGGATCCGGTTGTGGGCGTGGGAGACCAGCAGGTTCTGCAACGGCATCGGCAGCGGTTCGGGCGCGTCGGGCGCGGCCCACGCCTCGGTCCACCGCGTTTTGAGCAGCCGCGCCGGTTTTCCGGTGTAGATCCGCGTCCGGACGGTGTCGGACGAACCCGCCGCGACCAGCGCCCGCTGCATCGCCTCGGACTCCCCCATGGTCTGGAGGTATTCCTCGGTGGCGAGCCAGAAGGAACCCATCCACACCCCGGACGCGCTCAGCGCGAGCGCCGCCGCGACCTGCCTGCCCGAGCCGATCCCGCCGGCGGCGAGCACCGGGACGCGGTCGCCGACGGCGTCCACCACCTCGGGCAGCAGGACCATCGACGCGATCTCGCCGGTATGCCCGCCCGCCTCGTAACCTTGCGCCACCACGATGTCGACGCCGTTGTCGACGTGCCGCACGGCGTGTTCGGCCTTGCCCGCCAAGGCCGCGACCGGCACGCCCTTCGCGTGACACTGCTCGATGACGTCCACCGGCGGCGACCCCAGCGCGTTGGCGATCAACCGGATGGGGTGTTTCAGCGCGACCTCGACATGGGACCGGGCGACCGAATGCAGCCAGCCCAGCACTCCCGCGCGTTCATCGGTGTCGTCCGGCAGCGGCGGTACCGCGAGATCGCGCAGCGTCCGCTCCACGAAGTCGCGATGCCCCTGCGGGATGTGTTTCGCGAGATCGATCGACGTCCCTTCGGCCGGGATCTTCGCGGGCATCACGATGTCGACGCCGTAGGGCTTCCCGCCGGTGTTCTCGTCCATCCAGGACAGGACGGCGTCGAGCTCGGCGGCGTCGTTGAACCGCACGCAGCCCAGCACGCCGAGACCGCCCGCCCGGCTGATCGCCGCGGCGACGTGCTCGGACGGGGTGAACCCGACGATCGGCAGGTCGATCCCGAGCCGCTCGCACAGAGACGTCCGCATGTAACTCCTTACGCCGGTTGGTGAACCCGCGTCCGCGATCGACGT
This sequence comes from Amycolatopsis sp. TNS106, assembly GCF_019330265.1. Taxonomy (NCBI): domain Bacteria; kingdom Bacillati; phylum Actinomycetota; class Actinomycetes; order Pseudonocardiales; family Pseudonocardiaceae; genus Amycolatopsis; species Amycolatopsis sp. TNS106. The sequence goes on from NZ_CP024972.1 coordinate 3,712,245, forward strand.
CGGCAGGACGCCGACCGTCCTCGGCCTCACCAATGCGGAGAGGGCGTCCTGCCACCGCGATAGCGGGGCCTGCGGCCGGGCGGGTTCACGCGTTTGGTCGCTTTCCAGGTGACTCTTCAGCTCCGCCGACAGGCTGCTCACGCCGGTTGGCTGGTGATGGGCTCGTGCTCGGCGGCGTAGCGCTGCGCCCAGGGATAGTCCGGTTTCCCGCTGGGTGATCGCCCGATCTCCTCGGCGAGCCAGAGACTGCGCGGCACCTTGTACCCGGCGATCTCGGTCCGCACGTGTGCTTCGAGCGCGGCGAAATCGAGCTCCTTGCCGGAGCGCGGCTGGATCACCGCGGCCACCCGCTGGCCGAGCCGGTCGTCGGGGATGCCGATGACGAGCGCGTCGAAGACGTCCGGATGCGACTTGAGCGCGCCCTCGACCTCCTCCGGATACACCTTTTCGCCGCCGGTGTTCACGCACTGCGATCCCCGGCCGAGCAGGGTCACCGTGAGGTCTTCCTCGTAGCGCGCGTAGTCACCCGGGACGACGTAACGCTTGCCGTCGACCTCCACGAAGATCTTCTCGGTCTTCGCGGGATCCTTGTAATAGCCGAGCGGGACGTGGCCGCGCCGGGCGATCAGGCCGATCGCGCCCGGTTTCGGCTCGACGAGCGCGCCGTCGTCGTCCACCAGGATCGCGTCCTTGCCGAAGTTGACCCTGGGGCCGGCGGAATGATCGCTGTCCTTGCTGACCATGCCGATGCCGGTGAACCCGCTTTCGGACGAGCCGATCGCGTCGGTGATCACCACGTGCGGCAGCAGCGACAGGAATTCCTGCTTCACCGACTGGGAGAACAGGGCGGCGTGACTCGACACCGCGACGATCGACGACGCGTCGTAGTCGCCCTCGCGGTAGGCGTCGATCAGCGGCCGCGCCATCGCGTCGCCGACGATGGTGAGCACCTGGACCTTGTTGTCCTGCACGGCTTTCCAGACGTCGTGCGCGTCGAACCGCGGGACGAACACGACCGGGCTGCCGGTGAACAGCGCGCCGAACGCGGCCCATTGCGCGGCGCCGTGGATCAGCGGCGCGGCGGGGAGCCGGACCAGGCTGCCCGACTTGCCCTGTTCGGCGAGCGTCCATTCGTCCGGGACGTACTCGCCGGTGACGAAGTTGATGCCGCCGCCGAGCGCGCGCCAGATGTCCTCGTGGCGCCACAGGACGCCCTTGGGGTACCCGGTGGTGCCGCCGGTGTAGAGGATGTAGATGTCGTCGGCGCTGCGCTCGGCGAAGTCCCGCTCGGGGGATCCTTCGGCGAGCGCGGCTTCGTAGTCCACGCCGCCGTAAGACGAGTAGTCGCCGTCGCTTCCGTCATCGACAACGACAACGTGTTTCAGTTTCGGCGTCTCCGGCAGGACGGCGGCGACCTTGTCCGCGTACTGGCGCTCGTGGACCAGCGCCACGAGGTCGGCGTTGTCGAACAGGTACCGCAGTTCGCCGTGGACGTAGCGGTAGTTGACGTTGACCGCGATCGCGCGCAGCTTGTACGCGGCGATCATCGATTCCAGGGCCTCGATCGAGTTCCGGGAATAGACACCGATGTGGGATCCGGGTCCCACGCCGTGTGCGGCGAGATGGTGCGCCAGCCGGTTGGCGCGCTCTTCCAGTTCGGCGAAGGTGACCCGCCGATCGCCGCAGACGACCGCGATGCGCTCCGGCACGGCGTCGACGGCGTGCTCGAGTAGATCCGCGATGTTGAGTGCCACTCCCACAAAGTAGAACATGTTATCGTTCTGGGCAATGGCCGCTCTTTTGACGGAGGTCCCGGTGGGCGAACCGCACGCGCTGGTGGAAAAGATCGAACACACCCTCGTGGTCACGATGAACCGGCCGGAGGCCCGCAACGCGCTCAGCGGCGAGATGCTCGGGATCATGGTCGAGGCGTGGAACCGGGTCGACGAGGACGACGACATCCGGTGCTGCGTGCTCACCGGCGCGGGGGGCGCGTTCTGCGCGGGCGCGGATCTGAAGTCGATGTCGAAGAACTCGCCGTCCGACTCGTTCGAGAAGGGCACGTTCGACCCCAGCCGGATCGAGGGCCTGCTCAAGGGCCGCCGGCTGACGAAGCCGTTGATCGCCGCCGTCGAAGGCGCCGCGATCGCGGGCGGGACGGAGATCCTGCAAGGTACGGACATCCGCGTCGCGGGTGAGAGCGCGAAGTTCGGCGTGTCCGAGGCGCGGTGGAGCCTGTTCCCGATGGGCGGTTCGGCCGTACGGCTCCCCCGTCAGATCCCGTACACCGTCGCAGCCGACCTCCTGCTGACCGGACGGCACATCAAGGCGGCCGAGGCGCTGGAGATCGGCCTGATCGGCCACGTCGTCCCGGACGGGAAGGCCCTCGACAAGGCCATGGAGCTGGCCGGCCTGATCGCGGCGAACGGCCCGCTGGCGGTCCGCGCGATCCTCAAGACGATGCGCGACACCGAGGGCATGCACGAGGAAGAGGCCTTCAAACTCGACGCCCAGTACGGCATCGAGGTCTTCGCGAGCGAAGACGCGAAGGAAGGCCCCCGCGCCTTCGCCGAGAAGCGCAAACCCGTCTTCCGGGGCCGCTGACCCCCGCAATTCGTCACCTACTTGCGAAGGAAGACGTCGCAAGTAGGTGACGAATTGCGTCAGGGGACGGGGTGACCGGCCCAGTAGGGGTCGCGGAGCTTGCGCTTGTAGAGCTTCCCGTTCGGGTCGCGCGGGAGTTCGGGCAAGTAGTCGACGGAACGCGGGAGTTTGAACTTCGCGAGGCGCGACGCCGCGTATTCGAGGATCTCCGCGGTCAGCTCTTCCGAGGGCTCGACGCCGTCGGCGGGCTGGACGACAGCCTTGATCGCCTCGCCCCAGTCCTCGTGCGGGACGCCGAACACGGCGACGTCGGCGATCTTCGGGTGCATCACCAGTTCGCCCTCGATCTCCGCCGGGTAGATGTTGACCCCGCCCGAGATGATCAGGTCCGCCTTGCGGTCGTGCAGGAAGAGATAGCCGTCCTCGTCGAGATGCCCGACGTCGCCGAGGGTGAACAGATCCCCGACCCGCGCCTTGTCCGTCTTGGCCCGGTCCTTGTGATACTCGAACTTCGAGTCGCCCATCTTCATGTACACCGTGCCGGTCTCGCCGGCGGGCAGTTCCGTGCCCTCGTCGTCGAGGATCTTGATCGTCGAACCCGGCCACGGCAGGCCCACCGAACCCGGTTTCCTGAGCCATTCCTCCCCCGAGATCGCCGTCCCGCCGCCTTCGGTGGCGGCGTAGTACTCGGTGACGACCGGGCCCCACCAGTCGAGCATCCGGCGTTTGACCTCCAGCGGACAGGGCGCGGCGCCGTGGATCATCACGCGCAGCGAACTCAGGTCGTAGGCCGCGCGGACGTCGTCCGGCAGCGCGAGCAGGCGCCGGAACTGCGTCGGGACCATATGGCTGTGCGTGACGCGGTGCCGCTCGATCAGCCGCAGCATGTCCTCCGCGTCCCAGCGGTCCATCAGCACCGCGGTATGCCCCAGCTGCAGGGAGATCGCGACGAAGTTGAGCACCGCCGTGTGATAGAGCGGCGACCCGCACAGATGCACGTGGTCGTCGTGCGGCGCGAGCCCGAAGATGCCGAAGAACCACGTCGACGCGCCCGGGACGGAGTCGGGATCGGCGCCGGTCAGCGGCCGGCGGACCCCCTTGGGCCGCCCCGTGGTGCCTGACGTGTAGAGCATCGGCGAGCCCGCCGTGCGCCGCTCCGGACGCCCGTCGCCCTCGCCGGAGCCGAGTTCCTCGATGCGGCGGAAACCCTCGACGTCGCCGACGGCGAACCGCCCGCGCTCCGGGATCCCGGCCTCGTCCGCGGCCGCGATCGCGACGTCGGCGAAGCGTTCGTGTGCGAGAAACGCCTTGGCGCCGCTGTCGGACAGGATGTAGGCGACCTCCGGCCCGACCAGATGCCAGTTGACCACCACGATGTACAGACCGGACTGGATGGCGGCGAAGTAGGCCGCGACGAGTTCGTCGCCGTTCGGCTGCAGAACGACGACCACGTCCCCGGCCTCGAGCCCGAGGGCTTGCAGCCCCCGTGCGTACGCGTTCGCTTTCGCGGCGAGCTCTCCGTATCCGATGGAGCGCCCGTCCGGATCGACGAGGGCGACCCGCTCCGGCCGGCGTTCGGCGATGTTCCAGACCCCAAGTGTCCCGGCGGCAGTCGACATACTCGCAAATCTAGAACGCGTTCCACTCAAGAGCAACCGTCAGCAAGGCCCAGATGGGCAGTCTTGCTCGAAAATCGAGAACATGTTTCACTCAAGATGTGAGCGCACCTGAACTCCCGCTGTCGGCCCCGCTCAACGTGGGCTTCGACTACACGCGTTCGGTCGGCCCGGTGCTCGGCCGGTTCGTCAACGCCCTGCGTGAGCGCCGCGTCGAAGGCGTCCGGGGCAGCGACGGCCGCGTCCACGTGCCACCGCTGGAATACGATCCCGTGACCGCCGAGGCGCTGTCCGAATTCGTGCCGGTGGCCGCCGAAGGCGTGATCGTCTCCTGGTCCTGGATCGCCGAACCCGTCGACGGCCAGCCGTTGTCGCGGCCGTTCGCGTGGGCGCTGATCCGGCTCGACGGCGCCGACACCTCGATCCTGCACGCGGTCGACGCGGGCAGCCCGTCGAACGTCCACACTGGACAGCGGGTGCGGATCCGCTGGGCGGACGAGACCGTCGGCCACATCCGCGACATCGCCTACTTCGTCCCCGCCGACGGCCCCGACACCGAAGTCACCGAAGCTCCTCCCCCGGTCGCGAAACGCGAGGAGGGCGCGCCGGTCAGCGTGGTGATCACGCCGATCCACCTGCGTTACGAGCATTCCGCGTCGCCGGAGGAAAGCCGGTACCTGCGCGGGCTCGCCGAGGGGAAGCTGATCGGCCAGCGCTGCCCGTCCTGCGAGAAGGTCTACATCCCGCCGCGCGGTGCCTGCCCGACCGACGGCGTGCCGACCACCGACGAGGTCGAGCTGCCCGACACCGGCATCGTCACCACGTTCTGCATCGTGAACGTGCCGTTCCTCGGCCAGAAGATCAAACCGCCCTACGTGGCCGCGTACATCCTGCTGGACGGCGCGGACATCGCGTTCCTGCATCTGGTCCTCGGTTGCGACGCCGCCGAGGTCCGGATGGGCATGCGGGTCCGGGCCGCGTGGAAACCGCGGGACGAATGGTGGACGTCGCTGGAGAACATCGGCCATTTCGAGCCGACCTGCGAGCCCGACGCACCGTACGAATCCTTCGCCCACCATCTGTGAGGACCACCGTGCCAGATGTAGCAGTCGTGGGCTTCGCGCAGGCCCCCAACGTCCGCAGCACCCCGGGCACCACCAACGGCGTGGAAATGCTGGTGCCGATCTTCGCCGAGGTCTTCGAGCGCACCGGTCTATCCAAAGAGGACATCGGATTCTGGTGCTCGGGTTCCTCGGACTATCTCGCCGGCCGCGCGTTCTCGTTCATCGCCGCCGTCGACGCCATCGGTGCCTTCCCGCCGATCCACGAGTCGCATGTCGAGATGGACGCCGCCTGGGCGTTGTACGAGGCCTGGCTGAAGATCCGGATGGGCGAGGTCGACACGGCGCTCGTCTACGGCTTCGGCAAGTCTTCCGCCGGGCAGCTGCGCCGGGTGCTGGCCCTGCAAATGGACCCGTACGTGGTCGCGCCGCTGTGGCCGGACTCGGTGAGCGTCGCCGGGATCCAGGCGCGCCTGGGGCTCGAATCCGGGCTCTGGTCGGAAAAAGATCTCGCCGAGGTCGCCGCGCGGAGCCGCGCGGACGCCGCCGGCAATCCGGCCGCGCAGGTCTCCGGAACGGTCGAGATCGCCGAACTCCTGGATGCCCCCTACTTCGCGGATCCCTTGCGGGCCCACGACATCGCTCCCATCACCGACGGCGCCGCCGTCGTCGTGCTCGCGTCGGCCGAGCGGGCGGCGGACCTCGTCGACAGCCCGGCGGTGATCACCGGGATCGAACACCGCGTCGACTCCCCCGCGCTCGGCGTCCGGGATCTGACCAAGTCGCCTTCGACGGTGGCCGCCGGACGGGCGCTCGATCTCGACGGCGTCGAGATCGCGGAACTGCACGCGCCGTTCACCCATCAGGAATTGATCCTGCGCGACGCGCTGGGCCTCGGCGACCAGGTCCGGATCAACCCCTCCGGCGGCGTCCTGACCGGCAATCCGATGTTCTCGGCGGGGCTGGCGCGGATCGGCGAGGCGGCGAACCGCATCCTCGACGGCAGCGCGCGCAAGACCCTCGCCCACGCGACCAGCGGCCCCGTCCTCCAGCAGAACCTGGTCGCGACCTTGGAGGTCCTCTCGTGAAGCACCTCGCGGCCGTACTGGGAACGGGCCAGACCCACCACAAGGCCAAACGCACCGACGTGTCCATGCCCGGGCTGCTCCGGGAGGCCATCGACCGGGCGATGCTCGACGCCCGGACCGGCTGGGACGACATCGACGCCGTCGTCCTCGGCAAGGCGCCGGATCTGTTCGAGGGCGTGATGATGCCCGAACTGTTCCTCGCTGACGCGCTCGGAGCGACCGGGAAACCGTTGCTGCGCGTGCACACCGCCGGTTCGGTCGGCGGCTCGACCGCGCTCGTGGCGGCGTCGCTCGTGCAGGCCGGGGTGCACAAACGAGTGCTGACGGTGGCTTTCGAGAAGCAGTCCGAGTCCAACGCCATGTGGGGCCTGTCGATCCTGCCGCCGTTCCAGATGCCGGTGGGCGCCGGGGCGGGCGGCTATTTCGCGCCGCATGTGCGCTCGTACATCCGGCGGTCCGGCGCGCCCGACCACGTCGGCGCGATCGTCGCCGCCAAGGATCGTCGCAACGGTGCCCTCAATCCGTACGCGCACCTGCGGCAGTCCGATATCACGGTGGAATCGGTGCAGGCGTCGCAGATGTTGTGGGACCCGATCCGCTACGACGAGACCTGCCCGTCTTCGGACGGCGCCTGCGCGATGGTGATCGGAGACGAAGCGGCGGGCGACGCCGTTCCCGGTGGCGCGGCGTGGATCCACGCGACCGCGATGCGCACCGAGCCGACCACGTTCGCCGGACGGGACCAGGTGAACCCCCAGGCGGGCCGGGACGCCGCCGCCGCGTTGTGGCGGGACGCGGGGATCACCGACCCACTGTCCGAAGTGGACGCCGCCGAGATCTACGTGCCGTTCTCGTGGTTCGAGCCGATGTGGCTGGAGAACCTGGGCTTCACCGACGAAGGGCAAGGCTGGAAACTCACCGAAGCCGGCGAGACCGCGCTCGGCGGGCGCTTGCCGGTCAACCCGTCGGGGGGCGTGCTGTCGTCGAACCCGATCGGGGCGTCCGGGATGCTCCGGTTCTCCGAAGCGGCCAAACAGGTGATGGGCCGGGCCGGGGACTACCAGGTCGACGGGGCGCGGATCGCGCTCGGGCACGCGTACGGCGGCGGTTCGCAGTTCTTCTCGATGTGGGTGGTGGGAGCGGCCAAACCGAGCTGATCTTTCAGCCGACTCTGGCTTCCTCGACCTTCCCGCGCCTGACCCGTAACCGGATGCGATCCGACCGGCGTTCCAGTGTCACGGCTCCCGGCCGGTCCAGATCGAGGACCTCGACCTGGAAGCCGTCGGCCTCGCACTTCCCCCGTGCCTCGTCCACCCGCGAACCCACGAGCTCGGACAGCGCGAACGACGGTGCTCGATCACCGAACATCGGACCCTCCCTTCGTCAGGGGCGGCGGCGCGGCCGGAGGCGTTGCGCGGCCAGGGTCGCGACCACTCCGGTCACCGCGCCCACCAACACCGGCTTCAGCCCGTGCCGGTCCGGTGCCGCCACCACGGGCCGGACCACCACGGGCGGCGGTGGTCGCACCGGGTCCGGCGGGGCGTCGCGCGCGGTCGCCGTCCAGGCTGTCACGAACACCAGCATCCGGGCCACCAGCGAGATGAAGAAGATGAGGCCGATGATGGAGCCGAACGCGACGCCGGTCGGCGAGTTCCCGATCAGGCGCAGGTAGATCCCCCCGGCCAGCTTCAGGAGTTCGAAGCCCAGCGCCAGCGCGACCGCGCCGCGCATTGCGCTGCGGACCCCGACCGGTTTCCGCGGCAGCCGGGTGAGCACCCAGAGGAAGACGAGCCAGTTGGCCAGCAGCGCCAAGGGAATCGAGATCGCCGACAGCACGTTGTGCCCCCAGGCGGTGTCGTCCACCCCGGCCAGCCCCAGCAGGTACCGGCCGAGCGCGGACCCGGAGATCGTGATGGCGAAGGAGACCAGCAGCGCGCTCGCGAGGCCGAGCAGCGCGAGCAGATCCGCGGCGATCGTGCGCAGCAACGGGAGATCCGACCGGTTCTGGCCCCACAGCGCGGTGAGCGCGTCGCGGAGCGCGTTCATCCAGTTCCAGCCGGAGTACAACCCGATGATCAGACCGATGAGCCCCACACTGGTGCGCTGCTCCACGAACCCGGTGAGCAGTTCCCCCGCCTTGTCCCCGAGGGCCCCTGGCAACGTGCCGGTGATCGCGTTCAGCATCGACTCGATCAGCTGCGGCTGGCTCGCCAGCACGAAGCCCGCCACCGACACCGAGACCATGAGGATGGGCACCAGCGAGAACAGGCTGAAATAGGTGATCGACGCGACGTAGTGGTAACCGCCGTATTCGATGTAGCGGTTCACCGCCCGCGCCACGTGGTCCAGCCAGCGGTAGCGGGCACGCAGCCGCTGCCATTTCGTCGGTGCTTGCTTCTCCCTCACCCGCCCATGTCTACCTCAGTGAGGTCACGGCTCGTGGTCAACACGCGATCAAGCGAGCGCGATCAGCTCCGCGCCGTCGTCCTCCGGCAGTGACGGGCCCGCGGTCGCCAGCACGGTGTTGCCGAGAAAGTCCAGCTCACAGCCGAGCGTGGAGAGGAACGCGGTGTCGGCGGCGTCCCGCCCGGTCGCGATCCGGCACAGGCTCTGCCTCGGCGCGAGGCCGGTGGCGTCGAACACGTACCAGCGGCCGTCGATCGCGGCCTCGAACACGGCGTGGAAGTCCATTGGGGACAGTCCGGGCGCGTAGACCGCCGCGAACCGGGCGGGGATGTCGAGCACGCGGCACAGCGAGATGCAGACGTGCGCGTAGTCGCGGCACACCCCTTCCCCGGCGAGGTAGGTGTCGACGGCGTCATCGGTCGGCGAGCCCGAACCGACCACATAGGACAGGTGCTCGCGCACATGCCGGACGATCGCCTCGACCTGGGCGCGCGCGCCGGGCAAGCCGCCGAAGCGGGACAGCGCGAGCCCGCCCATCCGATCCGAGGGGCAGTACCGGCTGGGCCTGGTGTAGCGGATCAGATCGTCTTGGCCGAGCGGCTCGGCGTCGGCCGGGCCGAGGGCGCGTTCGGCCCGGTACCGCACGACGTGCTCCCCGGACGGCAGGTCGACGACCTGAGCACGGGTGCCGTGTTCGAACGCCACCTGGCGCGGCGGCGCGGGATAGGCGAACTCCTCCTGGGCGGCCCCGCCCGCGAGCGCGACCACGAACGCGGCGGGGCCGGGTTTCGTGACCCGGAAGGACATTTCGACATCGACCTGAACGTGGGGACCCATGGCCCCATGGTGCCCCACGGCACCGGTTCAGGCGTAGCGGACCTGGTAGTGCTTGATCCCGTTGAGCCAGCTCGACCGGAGCCGGTCCGGCGGGGCCACTTCGGCGATGTCCGGCATGACGTCGGCGATGGCGTTGAAGATCAGATCGATCTCCAGCCGCGCGAGGTTGGCGCCGATGCAGTAGTGCGAACCCGTGCCGCCGAAGCCGACGTGCGGGTTGTCCTCGCGGAGGATGTCGAACTTCTCCGGCTCGTCGAAATGGTCCGGGTCGAAGTTCGCGGAACTGTAGAACATCCCGACCCGGTCGCCCTTACGGATGTGCTGCCCGCCGAGTTCGGTGTCCCGGGTCGCGGTGCGCTGGAAGGCGACCACCGGCGTGGCCCAGCGGACGATCTCGTCCGGGGCGGTCTTCGGCCGCTCCTTCTTGTACAGCTCCCACTGATCGGGGTGATCGAGGAACGCCTTCATCCCGTGGGTGATCGCGTTGCGCGTGGTCTCGTTGCCCGCTACCGCGAGCAGGATGACGAAGAAGCCGAACTCGTCGGAGGCCAGCGACTCGCCGTCTACGTCGGCTTGCACCAGCTTCGTGACGATGTCGTCCATCGGGCACTTGCGCCGTTCTTCGGCCATGTTCCAGGCGTAGCCGACGATCTCCGCGGACGCGGCGAGCGGTTCGACCTCGTACTCGGGGTCGTCGTAGGCGACCATCTGGTTGGACCAGTCGAAGACCTTGAGCCGGTCTTCCTGCGGGATGCCGATCAGTTCGGCGATGGCCTGCAAGGGAAGTTCGCACGCGACGTCGACGACGAAATCGCCGGAGCCCTTCTTCTTGGCCTCGCTGACGATCCGCTCCGCGCGATCGCGCAGGGTGTCCTCGAGCTTCGCGATCGACCGCGGCGTGAAGCCCTTCGACACGATGCGCCGCAGCTTCGTGTGCTGCGGGGCGTCCATGTTGAGCAGGACCAGGCGGTTGGCTTCGAGACTGTCGTCCGTCATGTTCTCGTCGAACCGGATGATCGCGGTCTTCTCCCGGGAGGAGAACAGCTCGCTGTCCCTCGACACCGCCTTGACGTCTTCGAGCCGGCTGACCACCCAGTAGCCGTCATCGCGGAAGCCCGCGGTGTTGTGCGGCTGCGGGTTCCACCAGACCGGTGCCGTACGGCGGAGTTCGGCGAACTCCTCCAGAGGCAGTCTGGTGGCGTAAAGATCCGGATCGGTGAAATCGAAACCGGCGGGGATCAGGGGAGCGGCCACGGGCTACCTCCTACGCGGTTCGCCAATGAAACACGTTCTAGACCCGATTGAAGCATACGGTGTTTACCAAGTGAAGAGTTTCTAGTGAAACCCGTTAACTCGACCAACTTGGAGCATCCACCCCCAGGAAGGAGCAGGAACCGCGACCAGTGATCAAAATCGAGCCGACCCTGCGGCTACTTGCTCAAATCAAGAACGTGTTCTACTTTTTAAGGTAGTGAACAGTGTTTCCCAGGAGGCGAACGTGGGTAGTCCGGTGATCGTCGAGGCGGTCCGCACCCCTGTCGGCAAGCGCAGGGGTCACCTGGCGGGGCTGCACGCCGCCGAGATCCTCGGCGCGGCGCAGCGTGCCCTGCTCGAACGCGCGGGACTGGACCCCGCGCTGGTCGAGCAGGCGATCGGCGGCGCCGTGACCCAGGCGGGCGAGCAGGCGGGAAACGTCACGCGCACCGCGTGGCTGCACGCCGGACTCCCCGAGACCACGGGCGCGACCACCATCGACGCCCAGTGCGGCTCGGCGCAGCAGGCGACGCATCTGATCGCCGGGCTCATCGCGGCAGGCGCGATCGACGCCGGTGTCTCCTGCGGGGTCGAGGCGATGAGCCGGGTCCCGCTGGGCGCGAACCGCGGCGAGGGCATCGGTACGCCCCGTCCGGAGTCGTGGTCGATCGACATGCCCAACCAGTACGGCGCGGCCGAGCGGATCGCGGAACGCCGCGGGATCACCCGCCAGGACGTCGACCGGTTCGGCACGGAGTCCCAGGCCAAGGCCGCCGCCGCGTGGGCAGCGGGGTATTTCGACCGCGAGGTCGTCGCGGTGAAGGCCCCCGTGCTCGGCGAGGACGGCGCGCCGACCGGTGAGACACGGCTGGTGGCCCGCGACCAAGGCCTCCGTGAGACGACCGTCGAAGGGCTCGCCAAGCTCAAGCCCGTCCTCGAAGGCGGCGTGCACACCGCCGGGACTTCGTCGCAGATCTCCGACGGCGCCGCCGCGCTCCTCCTGATGGACTCGGACCGGGCCAAGGCACTGGGCCTCAAGCCGCGAGCGCGCATCGTCTCGCAGGCACTGGTCGGCGCGGAGCCGTACTACCACCTCGACGGCCCCGTGCAGGCGACCGAACGCGTCCTGGCCAAGGCGGGGATGACGATCGGCGACCTCGACCTCTTCGAAGTCAACGAGGCGTTCGCTTCGGTCGTGTTGTCGTGGCAGCGGGTGCACCGGCCCGACGAGGACAAGGTCAACGTGAACGGTGGCGCGATCGCGCTCGGGCATCCCGTCGGCAGCACCGGTGCCCGCCTGCTGACCACGGCGTTGCACGAACTGGAACGCCGCGACGCGAGCACCGCGCTGGTGACGATGTGCGCCGGCGGCGCGCTTTCCACCGGCACGATCATCGAACGGATCTAGCGCCCAGGCCACGAGATTTCCCTCGGTGTGAGGGGTGTGGGGAAAGAGGGACGTTCACTGTCCCTGTTTCCACACGGTGCTCCCGACCGGACCGGTCATGGGCGACCGCGACACACCACCTGCTTTGCCTCGTCTAGCCCACGGCGACCTCGACCACCGGACCGTTGTCCGGCCTCGCGAGCCGTTTGCTCCCCTGTCCCTCCTTCCAGTAGTCGAAAAAGATGGTGTTGCCCTCGACCCAGGTCAGCACCACCTCGGTGAGGTCGAGCCGGAAGACGTGCGCCTCCCCGTCGTCGCCCTGCAGGCGGGCGACCTCCGCCGGATCGGTGATCTCGACGGCCTTTCCCGACACCTTCGCGTCCGCGCCGCCCTCGTCGATCGCCGAGGCGGCGTGGATCGCGAACCTGCCGTCGCGTTGCAGATCCTTCGCCTTCATCGCGCCGATCATCGAACCGATCAGCAGCTCCCGCTCACGGAAATCGACTTCACTGCCACTGACCCTGGGCGAGCCGTCCCGCCGGATCGTCGCCAGCACATGCGACTTCGCCGCGGTGAACCGCTCCTTGATCTTCTCCGCCAGCGCGGGTGCCTCTTCACTGAACTGCTGCCACGTCGCCATGCGGAACAGCGTCCCACCGGGGTCCGACAGTTTCGAGGCCTCAGGGCCGCGGCGCCCCCATCGGATTCGGCAGCGGGATCGCCCCGGCGTCGAAGACGCGGCGGCTCAGCGGGACGGCGAGCCGCACGGCCTCGGCGGCCCGGTCTTCGCCGAGTGCTTCGAGCGGGCCGGTGGCGAGACGGTCGGTCTCGCCCTCGATCCGTTGGCGCAGCGCGATTCCCGGACCGGTGAGGGCCAGATCGCCGTCGAGGATGCCCCGTTCGGACAACCGCGCGACGCTCTCGTCCCATTCGTCGTCGGACCAGCCGCGGTTGACCTGGATGACCTCGCGGGTCACCGCTCCGCTGCCGATGTGGGTCAGCGTCGTGTCGAGCCCGCGTAGTCCGGCGGCGACGGCGGAGAGCACGTGACCGTCCCCGCGATGCTCGCGCAACACCGTCGCCGCGAGCCAGACCCGGCCGGCGGGGGTGGCGGGCCTGGCGACCGAGGACCAGGCGGCGGCGAGTGGCCTGGCCGCGTAGTCGGCACCGGCGAGGGCGACCTCCAGCAGCTCGGCGAGTTCCGCGAGCGGCGCGTCGGCGGGCAGGATCCGGTGCAGGGTTTCCTCGACGGCGGCCATCCGGCTCGGAGTACCGCCGCGGGTTCGGCGTACTTCCACGCGTCGGGCAAGGATCGCGCGACCATCCTCGGGGCGAATCCGAAGAGCATCGCGGTCGCGGGTGGTTCCGGCAACGGCCCGAGCGGCGCGACCCGGCCGGCGAAGTAGCCCATCCACCAGCTCGGCAGGCCCACCGCCTTGGCCGCGGCCGCCGTTTCCGGGGCGAAGTAGACGACGGCGTGCAGCGGCTCGACCGCTTCCCAGAGACGGCGCTGGAGTGACTTCACGGTTCCATCTTGCCGCGCCGAAAACCGGATGCGGCCGATCGTGGTGTGGTGTGTGATCGCGGCATGGCGATCACCGTGGAGAAGCCGGGACCCGGCGGGCTGAACGAGGCCGTGGAAGCGCTGCGAGAGTGGCAATCCGAGGGCGTGGCCTGGCAACTGCATCCCGGTGACCTCGGCTGGTTCTGGCGCTCGGGGGCGGAGGCGACGGCCGCGGCGGTCCGGATCTGGCGCCGGGACGGGCGGATCCTCGCCGTCGGGCTCCTGGACGGAGCCGACCTCCTGCGGCTCACGACCGCACCCGACGTCCGCCGGGACGAGGAACTGGCGCGGCGACTGGCCGGAGACGTCGCCGCGCCGGAGCGCGGTGTGCTGCCGCCAGGCGAGGTGGCCGTCGAGGCGCCGATGGACGCTCTGCTCCAGGAACTGCTGCCCGAGCACGGCTGGCATGCCGGCGAACCATGGACGCCGCTGAGCCTCGATCTCGCCGAACCGGTGAAGGCCCCGGACCTGCGGATCGAGACGATCGGACCGGACAACTGCCACGTCTGGGCCGACGTGATGCGAGGAGCGTTCGACGGCTCGACGTTCACCCCCGACAAGTGGCGCACGATGGCGACCGGTGCGCCGTACGCCGACGCCCGGTACCTGGTCGGGTACGACGATCGGGGCGACGCCGTCGCCGCGGTCGCCGTGTGGTCAGCAGGCGTGGGGAAGCCCGGGATCCTCGAGCCGATGGGCGTGCACCGGGACCATCGCGGGCATGGCCACGGCAGGGCGATCACCGTCGCCGCGGCCGCCGCGCTCCGCGAGCTCGGCTCGTCGAGCGCGGGCGTGAACACGCCGAGTTCCAACGTCGCCGCCGTCGCGACCTACGAATCGGGCGGGTTCCGGCGGCTTCCCCAGGTCCGGGATCTCGCACGGGACGCCTCGTGAGTGGTAAGGACGGTTCTAACCGTCCTTACCACTCACGAGCCTGTACCGAAGGACTTAAGCGCCGTAAACGGGTTCCGGTACCGGACTCTCCGCCAGCAGCTCCGCCACCACCGGCCCGAGTTCGGCAGGCGACCACCGGGAACCCTTGTCCCGTACCGCGCCGTGCCGCCAGCCCTGCGCGATCGAGACGCGCCCGCCGTCGACCTCGAACACCCGGCCGGTGACCCCGGACGACTCCTCACTGCCGAGCCACACCACCAGCGGCGACACGTTTTCCGGTGCCATGGCGTCGAAACCGTCCTCCGGCGCGGCCATGTCGTCGGCGAAGGCCACCTCGGTCATCCGGGTGCGGGCGGCCGGGGCGATCGCGTTCACGGTGACGCCGTACCGCGCGAATTCGGTGGCGGCGACCAGCGTGAGCCCCAGGATCCCGGACTTCGCGGCCGCGTAGTTCCCTTGCCCGACACTGCCGAGCAGACCCGCGCCCGAACTGGTGTTGATCACCCGCGCGGCCCGGGTCCTGCCCGCTTTCGCCTCGGCTCGCCAGTACTCGGCGGCGTGCCGCGTCGGCGCGAAATGCCCCTTCAGGTGGACGCGGATGACCGCGTCCCACTCGTCCTCGCCGAGGTTGACCAGCATCCGGTCGCGCAGGAATCCCGCGTTGTTGACCAGGACGTCCAAGCCGCCGAACGTTTCGACGGCCGTCCGCACCAAAGCCGCGGCGCCGTCCCACGAGGCGATGTCGCCGGTGTTCGCCACCGCCTTGCCGCCGAGCGCCTCGATCTCGTCGACGACGTCCTGGGCGGGCCCGGCCGATCCTCCGCTTCCGTCGATCCCGGCGCCGAGGTCGTTCACCACCACCCGCGCGCCTTCTGCGGCGAACGCGAGCGCGTGCGCCCGTCCGATGCCACGACCGGCTCCGGTCACCACCACGATCCGGCCGTCGGCGATCCCGCTCACACCGGCTCCTTTCGTTCTTTCACCAGGGAATTGGAAGCGGCGAGGAAGGCGGGCACCTCTCCCCCGCCGTGCACGGTCAAGCAGGCGCCGCTGACGTAGGACGCCAGCGAGGACGCCAGGAAGACCGCGCAGGAACCGATCTCGTCCGGTGTGGCCAACCGTCCTAACGGGACGGTCGCGCCCACCGCCGCGATCCCCGCCTCGTCGCCGTAGTGCAGATGGGAGTGCTCCGTCCGCACCATGCCGACGTCGAGCGCGTTGACCCGCACCTTCGGCGCCCACTCGACGGCGAGCGACGCGGTCAGGTTGTCCAGGCCCGCTTTCGCCGCGCCGTAGGACGCCGTGCCCGGCGACGGTCTCGTCGCGCTGACGCTGCTGATGTTCACGATCACGCCGCCGCTTTCCTGGCGCTGCATGATCGCGTTCGCTGCGCGGGCGACGGTCAACGGCGCCAGCAGGTTCAGCGCGACGATCTTTTCGTGGAACCGAGGCGAGGCGTTCGCCGCCTCGGCGTACGGCGCGCCGCCCGCGTTGTTGACCACGACGTCGAGCCTGCCGTGCCGCCGGACGACCTCTTCGACGAGCGCGTCGACCTCCTTCGGGTCGCGGACGTCGCAGGAGATGAACGTCGACGCCCTGTCCCCGGCGCAGACGGGCCGCTCGGGTTCGGTGCGCGCGCAGGTGACGACTTCGGCCCCGGCACGCAGGAAAGTCCTGGTGACACCGGCGCCGACGCCGCGTACCCCGCCGGTCACCAGCACCACGGCGCCGTCGAGCCGGAGTTCGAGTGCCATGCCGGGCCTCCTTCACGTCGCTGTACCCGGGCCGGACGTCCTGCTAACGTACCAAGCAAGTGCTAGGTTTGGTAGCGGAGAAGGGTGCACGATGACCGTTTCCACCCACTCACCGGAGCCCGGCATCGCCGTGGTCACGGTCGACGCGCCCCCGGTGAACGCGCTGAGCGTGAAGGGATGGTTCGCCCTCGCGTCCGCCGTCACCGACGCCGGACGCGATCCGGCGACCCACGTGGTGGTGCTGCGCGCGGAGGGCCGCGGGTTCAACGCCGGGGTCGACATCAAGGAGATCCAGCGCGACCCGGGGTACGGCGCGCTGATCGGCGCGAACGAGGGCTGCGCGGCGGCGTTCTCCGCCGTGTACGACTGCGCCGTCCCGGTGATCGCCGCGGTGCGGGGTTTCTGTCTCGGCGGCGGGGTCGGCCTGGTCGGCAACGCGGACGTGGTGATCGCAAGCGAGGACGCGACCTTCGGGCTCCCGGAGGTCGATCGTGGAGCACTCGGCGCGGCGACCCATCTCTCGCGGCTGGTCCCCCAGCATCTGATGCGGGCCTTGTACTACACGGCTTCGACGATCACCGCGGAGCAGTTGCACCACCACGGTTCGGTCTACGCCGTGGTCCCGCGGGAGGAACTCGACGAGACCGCGCTCGGCGTCGCGCGGCAGATCGCGGCGAAGGACACCCGCGTGATCCGCGCCGCGAAACAGGCCATCAACGGCATCGACGTCCAGCCGGTACACCGCAGTTACCGCTTCGAGCAGGGATTCACCTTCGAGCTCAACCTCGCGGGCGTCTCGGACGGCGCGCGCCAGGAGTTCTTGGACGGTAAGGGGAAGTGATGGCCGACAAGCGGATGACGCCGGACGAGATCGCCGCCGAACTCCGGGACGGCATGACGATCGGGATCGGTGGCTGGGGCTCGCGGCGCAAGCCCATGGCGCTGGTGCGCGCGATCCTGCGGTCGCCGGTCAAGGATCTCACCGTCGTCTCCTACGGTGGTCCGGACATCGGGCTGCTGGCGTCGGCGGGCAAGATCAAGCATCTCGTCTTCGGGTTCGTCACGCTGGACTCGATCCCCTACGATCCGTGGTTCTCCCG
This sequence comes from Amycolatopsis sp. TNS106, assembly GCF_019330265.1. Taxonomy (NCBI): domain Bacteria; kingdom Bacillati; phylum Actinomycetota; class Actinomycetes; order Pseudonocardiales; family Pseudonocardiaceae; genus Amycolatopsis; species Amycolatopsis sp. TNS106. The sequence goes on from NZ_CP024972.1 coordinate 3,729,810, forward strand.
GGCGCGGGAAGGGGGATCCATCAGCGTCACGGAGTACGACGAAGGGGTGTTCGGGACCGGGCTTTCCGCTGCCGCGCAACGACTTCCGTTCCTTCCGACGCGGGCGGGCCTCGGCTCCGGCGTCATGGATCTGAACCCGTCCTTGCGCACCGTCCGCTCGCCGTACGACGACGCCGAAGAGCTGCTGGCCGTGCCCGCGCTGAAGCTCGACGCGGCCTTCGTCCACCTCAATCGCGCCGACGCCCGGGGCAACGCTCAGTACCTGGGGCCGGATCCGTACTTCGACGAGCTGTTCGCCCTCGCCGCCGACAAGTGTTACGTATCAACGGAAAAGATCGTGGAGACGGCCGCGCTCACCGAAGCCGGGCCGGTGCAGAGCCTGCTGCTGAGCCGGATGCTCGTCACCGGGGTGGCCGAAACACCGAACGGCGCGCATTTCACCACCGCCGTCCCGGACTACGGACGTGACGAACGTTTCCAGCGTCACTACGCCGAAGCGGCCAAGGATCTCGACGCGTGGCCGAAGTTCGTCGACAGGTTCCTGTCCGGCGACGAAGCGCGGTACCAGAAGGCCGTCGCCGAATTCGGGGAGTCCGCATGAGTGACATCAGCCGTGCCGAAGTGGCCGTCGTGGCCTGTGCCGAACTGTTCCGCGGTGACGGCGAGATCGTGGTGAGCCCCATGGGTTTCATCCCGTCGCTGGGCGCCCGGCTCGCCCGGCTGACGTTCGAACCCGACATCCTGCTGTCCGACGGGGAGGCGTACCTGATGACCCCGGACGCCGTCGTCGAAGGCTGGCAACCGTTCCGCAAGGTCCTCGACACCGTGGTACCGCGCGGGAAACGGCATGTGGTGATGGGCGCCAACCAGATCGACGGCGAGGGCAACCAGAACATCTCGGCGATCGGCGACCATGCGCGCCCCAGGAAACAACTTCTCGGTGTCCGCGGCGGGCCGGGCAACACGGCCAACCACCGCACGAGCTACTGGGTCCCCCGGCACGGCAAGCGGGTTTTCGTCGATCAGGTCGACGTCGTGTCCGGGGTCGGTTACGCCAGGGCACGCGAGGCCGGGCTGCGGCACCACGACGTCCACCGCGTCGTCACCAACCTCGGCGTCCTGGACTTCGGCGGCGAAGACCACGCGCCGAGGCTGCTTTCCGTTCATCCGGGGGTTTCCGTGGACGAGGTCGTCGAGGCGACGTCGTTCCCGCTGATCACCGACGGAGTCACCGAGTCCCGGCTGCCGACCGAGTCCGAACTGCTCCTGATCCGTACCAGCCTGGATCCGAAGTCCCTGCGGGACAAGGAAGTCCCGTCGTGAAGACCGCGCTGACCGAACTCGCCGGGATCCGGCACCCGATCGTGCAGACCGGGATGGGCTGGGTCGCCGGGCCGCGCCTGGTCTCCGCGACGGCGGAAGCGGGCGGCCTCGGCATCCTCGCGTCCGCCACGATGACCTACGACGAACTGGCGGCGGCCATCAAGGAGGTCAAGAGCCGCACGTCCGAACCGTTCGGTGTCAACCTCCGCGCGGACGCCGAAGACGCCGCGCGCCGGGTCGAGCTGCTCATCACCGAAGAAGTCCGCGTCGCGTCCTTCGCGCTCGCGCCGAAGAAGGACATGATCGCGCGGCTCAAGGACAACGGCGTCCTCGTCGTCCCTTCGGTCGGTGCGGCCAGGCACGCGGAGAAAGTCGCGGGCTGGGGTGCCGACGCCGTCATCGTGCAGGGCGGCGAGGGCGGCGGGCACACCGGCGGGGTCGCGACGACGCTGTTGCTGCCGTCGGTGCTGGACGCGGTCGACATCCCGGTGGTCGCGGCCGGTGGCTTCTTCGACGGCCGGGGGCTCGCCGCCGCGCTCGCCTACGGGGCGGCCGGCGTCGCCATGGGCACCCGGTTCCTCCTGACGAGGGAAAGCACCGTCCCCGACGAGATCAAGCAGGCGTACCTCGCCCGTGACCTCAACGGCACCGTCGTCACCCGGAAGGTGGACGGGATGCCGCATCGCGTGCTCCGGACGGAACTGGTCGACGCGCTCGAATCCGCCGGTCCGGTGCGCGGGCTCGCCAGGGCCGCCCGGAACGCTTCGAAGTTCCGGAAGCTGACCGGCCTGTCGTGGCGCTCGCTGGCCACCGAGGGGCTGCGGATGAAACGCGGCGGCGACCGGACCTGGTCTCAGGTCCTGATGGCCGCCAACACGCCGATGCTGTTGCGCGCCGGGCTCGTCGAAGGCGACCGGAGCGCCGGGGTGCTGGCGTCCGGGCAGGTCGTCGGCCTGCTCGGCGACCTGCCCGCGGTCGGCGACCTGATCGAGACGATCGTCGCCGACGCCACCGGCATCCTGCGGCGGCTGGCCTCGGAGTGAGGGTCCGGGCACGCTGTGCTTGACTTCGGCCATGATCTCGGAGAGTCGTTGTCCGGTCGAGGACGGTGAGCTGTACGTCCGCAGCACCGGCGAAGGGCCGCTTCTGCTCCTGATCGCGGGCGGGCTGGGCTCGGCGGACACCTTCCGGGCGATGACGAAGCTGCTCGCGGACGACTACACCGTCGTCACCTACGACCGGCGCGGGCACTTCCGCAGCACGGACAGCAGCACCGGCCCGGTCAGCGTGCCGAAGCAGGCCGACGACGCCTACGCGGTGCTCCAGCACGTCGGGGGTGCCCCTGCGCGCGTGTTCGGCACCAGCGCGGGCGCCATGATCGGCCTCGACCTCGTCGCCCGCTACCCGGACTCGGCGACGGTGCTGGTCGCCCACGAACCGCCCGCCATCCAGCTGCTGCCCGACGCGCTCGGCTGGCTCGACGAGGCCAACGCCCAGGTCCGGCTCGCGCAGGCCGGTGACCTGATGGGGGCGTTCAAACGGTTCACCGACGGTATCGCCGGCGCCGCGCTGCCCGAGCTGCGCGCGATCCGGCTGCCGAACGAGGAGGACTGGAAGCGGCTGTTCGGCCGCGAGCTGGCCGAGATCCTCGACTACCTTCCCGATCTGCGGGCACTGCGGCGGAGCAGGACCGAGATCGTCCCCGTCGCCGGTGTCGGCAGCCGAGGGCACTACCACTACCAGCCCGCGAAGATCCTGGCGCTCGAACTGGGGTTGCCGTTCACCGAGGTACCGGGCGCGCATCTGGCGCCGCAGCGGAATCCCGCCCAGTTCACCGAAGCGCTGCGGGGCCTGCTCGAAGGCTGAGTCACGGCATCAGCGGCAGTTTTCCGACCAGCTTGTCGATCCGGTTGCGTGGGCCGACGATGCCGATCGCGCAGAAGTCCATCTCTTCGGCCGGGATCTCCTTCATCGTCGCGAGGAAATCGGTGTAGACCCGGATCCGCTGGGCGACCGCGGGCATGTCGGCGACGTGACAGCCGGGCGAGGCCGCGGCCTTGGTCCGGATCGCCCGGAGTTGCGCGGCGTCGGCCGCCAGCACCGAGCAGCCGATCCACGGCAGGCCCGTGTAATGCTCGCCGCCGGCGTCGACCGCTTCTTCTCCCAGGAGCCCGGTGACCCCCTGCGCGGTGGCGACGGCGGTGCAGACCGCCGCGTTGACCGCGCGGCCCGGCGACAGCTCACTGTCGACCACGATGACCCACTTCAACCGGGCCTGGCGGGTGGACGCGGCGAAGTCGATCTCCCCGGGGGCGAATCCGATGGCCGTACCGTACTCGGACATTCAGCTGATCTCCTGCTCACATCAACGGATGAACAAGGCCAAGCTAAGAGGACATACGAGTACAGTCCACCGTGTTCGTACTTAATACGGCGAGAGGGCCCGGATGGCGCGACTGGACGAACTTGATAAGGCGATCCTGGCGCAATTGCAGTCGGACGCACGGAAGACCAACCGGGAAGTGGCCGCCGCCGTGGGCGTTTCGCCGACCACCGCGCTGGACCGCACCCGCGGCCTGAGGGAGCGCGGCGTGATCCGCGGCGCCCTGCTGGACGTGGATCTGCCGTCGATCGGACGCGGGGTGCAGGCGCTCATCGCGGTGCGGGTGCGGCCGCCCTCCCGGCGCAACATCGAAGGCTTCCGGAACTGGGTCAACGCGCTGCCCGACCTCGTCGGTCTCTACGTGACCACCGGGACCGAGGACTTCATCCTGCATGTCGCCGTGCCCGACAACGACAGTCTCTACGCCTTCGTGATCGACAAGCTGACCGAACGGCCCGAGGTGGCCGACGTGCGCACCTCGATGGTGTTCGAGCACAGCCGTCGTACCAAGATCACGCCGGTGGACCGTTAGAGCTCCCGGATGACGCGAGCCGGGTTGCCCGCGGCGAACACCTTCGGCGGCAGGTCACGCGTGACGACGCTGCCCGCGCCCACCACGACGTCGTCTCCGATGGTGACCCCGGCGCAGACGATCACGCCGCCGCCGAACCAGACGTTGTCCCCGATGGTGATCGGCGCGGCCGACTCCCAGCGCTGCCGCCGCAGTTCGTGGTCCTCCATCGGATGCAGGGCGGTCAGCAGCTGGCAGCGCGGGCCGATCGAGCAGTCCGACCCGATCTTGATCGGCGCGCAGTCGAGCAGGATGGCGTCGTAGTTGAGGAAACTGTTGGCGCCGATCTCGATCAGATAGCCGTAGTCGCACTGGAACCGCGGCATGATCCAGGAACCCTCGCCGAGTTTTCCCAGCAGTGCGCGCAGGATCGTGTCCCGCTCACCGGTCTCCTCGGCGCCCGTGCCGTTGAACCGGTCGACGAGTGCCTGCGCGCGCCCGCGGTCCGCGACCAGTTCGGGGTCGTTGTCCCGGTACAGCTCGCCGCGCAGCATGCGGTCCTTCTGCTCACCCATGCCGCCAACCTACCGAAAAGCGTCCTGCCGGCGAGCCTCCCGAGGGAAGCCGCCGACAGGACGGGGTGAATGCTCGCGGAGCGTTCTTCAGTTGTGTCGATCGGTTTTCGGGTAGGGCCGGCCCGGCGGATGGGTGAGGTGTAGGGGGGACCCGCCGGGCCGGAGTATCTTCCTTTCTCTTCGCAGGTTCCTGCTTCCGCTTCAGGGCGTCATTCGCGGCACTGACGGCCTTCGTTGACGCAGTCGACGAGGCGATCCATGATCCGGTCGGACATCACGTTCGCGAAATCGTCGTGGTCGGAGAACGGGTTGTGCTCCTCCTCGGGGAACGAGTCCACTTTGTACTGTCCGGCGGCCTGGATCTGCCGGGGGATCTCGTAGGTCAGCGAGATGGTGAGCTCCGGGACGGCGGTCAGGCCGTTCGCGCATTCGCCGTTCTCGTCGGGGTACTTGATGTGGTCCCGGTGGTTTTCGCTGTCGATGTTGTCGCCGTCGAGACAGCTGGGGAAGGTGTGCACCCGTTTGACGTCACTGCCTTCGGGGCAGATCGGGTACTGCTTGATGAGCCTGTTCTCGAAGCCGGTGCAGGTCCAGCTCTCCCGCGCGTTGGCGGGACCGTTCGTGGAGACCTTCGCGTCACCGTAAAGGATACGGAGGAATTTCGGCATCTCCTTCACCTTCCCCCGGGCGTTGCCCTTGAAGGTGATGTCGACGACCGCGGGGCGCTGGATCTCACCGTCGTTGCCGGCGAGTTCGTTGTCGGCGTCCGGTTCTTCCAGCTGAGCCTCGTCCTGCTGGTTCCGGTCGTTCCGCTGCCGGTTCCGGTCACCCTGCCGCCGCTCTTGACCCTGTTGCTCTTCGGCTTCCTCCGCGGTGTCGATCCGCACCACCGGCCAGAAGTACGTCGACTCGTCGCCGTTGCGGCAGGTGGTACCGGCGCCCAGCAGGCTGTCGTTGTCCGAATCCGCGTTCGTGGAAAGGTTTCCGACGTAATCGTGCAGATGCTGGGCGCCGTTGCGCACCCCCGGCTGCGCGATGAAGTTGTCGGGATTGAAATGCCCGTTCTCGTTCCGGCCGCAGTCGACGGTGAACGAGCCGGTGGAGGCGTTCCGGCCCGGCTCCGGCTTGTCGACGTTCGGCCGGACCCGGGTGATGTCCACGAACTGCGACCTGTCCACCTCGTCCGCGGCGGCGCGTTCGGGGTCACCGGTCGTGGTGGACACCACCAGACCACCGACCGCGATCGACAAGCCCAGCAACGCGGTCGCGATCTTGGTCCTGCGGGCGATCCGATGGCGCCCTTGATTTCGTGCCATTAGCTGCTCACCTCATTCTTTTCCGGGCACGCCGATCACTCGCACCCGGGCATGAGCCACGCATTTGTCGAATACGCCGATTACCGCATTCGTGGCGAACCCTTCTGTTCGCCCGCCGATTCAGATCCGGCTACTGGGGAATACGGCTCCAGCCGAGGATCGGTTCAAAACGCGATCCGGCCGTTATCTTTCCGTTATAAGACTACCGGCGCACAGTGGCCAGCACGGTGCCGTCCCGTTTGAGCACCTCGAAGCGTTCGATGTCGGCCTTCTGCAGCGCCGTCGAACCGGTGATGACGAGCGGAGCCGGGGAACCGGGCACGCCGTACCCCTTGGCCGGCACGCTCCAGTTGTTGACGACGTAGGCCTCTCCACCGTGGGAGTAGGCGAAAAGCTGGCAGGTCATCGGGCCGACGAGGCCGCGCAGTTCGAGTTCGACCGCACTGCCCCACTCCTTCTCCTGCACCGTGACCTCGGCGGCGACCGCGTTGCCCGCCTCGGACCAGCCGAACGGGGCGGCGCCTCCGTCCGGGCCCGCCTCGCGTCCCCGCGACGACGACGGAGGCGGCGGCACCACCGACGTGACGACGGTGGGCGCGGCCTGCGTCACGACCGGTTCACGGTCGGTGAGCGAAAGGACGGTGACCGGTCCGCCGACGACGAGCACGAGTACGGCGGCGGCCGTCGCGAGCCGGATGATCTTGCGGCGACGGCCCGCCTTGGCCGCGTCCGCGAGCAGCATCCGCAGCACTCGCGGGCCCGGCCCCTTCACGGGCGGGTCGGGCCAGCTCTTCTTGACCATGTCGAGAATGTCGGGCAGGTGGTACATCTCCACCAGTTCGACCTGACACTCGGGACACTCCAGAAGATGCGCTTCGAACCTGGCATGGTCCTCTTCGCCGAGGACGCCGAGCACGTAGGCGGCGATGTCCGTGTGGACGGCTCCGGACACCTCGCTCACCCCCGCTCCTGCAACGCCCTGCGCAACGCGCGCACGGCGTGGTGGATCCGCGATTTCACCGTACCCGGCGGGACCCCGAGCGTCGCCGCGACCTCGTTCACGGTGCGGTCACGAAGATAGGTCTGCTGAACGGCCTCGCGTTGTTCCGGGGAAAGATTGCGCAGGGCCTCGTAAACGATCATGGCCGCGAGCGTCTTCTCCGATTCGTCCGGCACTCCGATCGAATCCGACTCCAGTTCCTCCACCTCTTGAGGGCGGGCGCTCCGGCTCCGCCAGCCGTCGATGACGATGCGCCTGGCCACGGTGAACAGCCAGGCGCGCAGCATTTCCGGCTGCCGGTCGAGTTTGCCGGCGTTGCGCCACGCCTTGATGAGCGTCTCCTGGACCACGTCCTCGGCCCACTGGCGATCGTGGCCGGTCAGCTTCAGCACGAACGCCATCAGGCTGGACCCGAACTCCTGGTACAACGCCCTGATGAGGTCGTCATGCCCGTTCGACGCGGGTTCATGATCGACGATTGGCTGCAGTATCCGAGAGTGGCGTCCCACGCGGCACATCTTTGTGGGCTCAGGGGCGATAAGTCCAGTACCAAAACCGGCCCGGCCCGGTTCTCCGAGCGTGGGAAAGTTTTTTGAACCGTTTCCCGCTCGTGACCGTATCCCCTACCGAAGACCCCGACCCGGCGCTGTCCCCCCGCATCGCCGAATCCACTGTGGATCATGACTGTCCATAGTGGACCTGAACCTGCCTGCACACCATCTCCCCGCGGTGATGGCGTTCTCCTCTGCCCCGACAGGAGGATTTCCGTGAACCCCGTGTCACGCTCGGTCATACCTCTGACCCTCACCCTGGCCGCGGTCGCGCTGACCTCGGCCTGCACCACCGGTACCGCGGGACCGAACGGCACCCCGGGCACGGCCCCGGCCGCCGGAGCGGCGGAAATCCCGGGAATGCCCGACCCCGCGGCCGAACCGGCTCCCGGTGTCACGGCGGCGATCCTGTTCGACCTCGGCCCGATCGTCACCGACACCAACGGCTTCACGCTTTACCGCTACGACAAGGACTCGGTGAATCCGCCCCAGTCGAAGTGCACCGAAACCTGTTCACGGACCTGGATTCCCGCCAAGGCAGGCGGCGACCTCGTGGTCACCGGGATCGATCGCGCCCTGGTCGGCAGCGTGACCAGGGACGACGGCACCGAGCAGGTCACGCTCGCGGGCTGGCCGCTCTACCGCAACGCCGGCGACGCGATGCCCGGCAACACCGGCGGGCAGGGCGTCGACGGCGCGTGGTTCCCCGCCAAACCGGACGGCACGAAAGTGCTGCTCACCGCGGACACCTGGCAGGCCGATGACCTCGGCATCTGACCTCCCCGGACCGGTCCGCCCGCTGCTCATCCTGCTGATCGCGGCCACGGTGAGCCTGTTCGGCCCCCTCGGCGACGCGCACGCCCAAGAACTCTCCGCGGCGGACAAGAACCTGATCGTCAACGTCAAACTGGCCGGACTGTGGGAAATGCCCGCCGGGATGTGGGCGCAGGAACGCGGAAAGAGCCGGCGGACCCGCGAAGTCGGCCGGGCGTTGATGATCGACCACGGCAGGCTCGACACCGCGACGCACGCCATCGCCGACCGGTTCGGCGTCGCTCTGCCCTCCGAGCCCTCGGATCAGCAGTCCGCGTGGCTCGGCGAGATGAAGACCGCCCGGGACGACAGTGAATTCGACCGTGTCTTCGCCAACCGCCTCCGGTACGCGCACGGGATCCTGTTCCCCGTCATCGCCCAGGTCAGGGCCGGTACCCGCAACGACGTCGTCCGCGACTACGCCACCACGGCCAACCAGGCGGTGCTACGGCATATGACCCTGCTGGAGAGCACCGGCGTCGTCGACCAGTCCCTGCTGCCGGAAGCCCCGGTGCCGCAGTCGAATTCGGCCAACGCCGCGATGGACGTCGGCTTCGGAGACCTCGTGCTCGGCCTGCTGCTCGCGGTGGTGCTCGGCGGCGGACTGTTCATGGCCGTCCGGGCCCTGCGCGGCAAGAACACGCGGACCCGCACACGCGCGGCCGCCACCGAACCGGATCCGGTTCCCAGTGCCCCAGGAGAGATCAATGTATGACCAGTGGTCCGAGGTGGTGATCGTGCTGACCCAGAAATCGCACACCGACTCCGGCATCAAGGGCATGGCGCAGACCTCAGCCCGGATCTCGTACGGCTTCATGTGCCTCACCCTGTGCTGGGGCGTGTTCACCGCGACCGGCTGGATCAAGTCGCTGACCGGGCGGAAGGCACTGCGCAGCTCGCATATGGTGCTCGGCATCCTGACGTTGTCGTTCGGTGTCGTGCACGCGATGTCGTTCCTGTTCCTGCCCGACGGTTTCACCCTGGCGCAGGTCACGATCCCGCTCCTGCCGGGCACCCTGGCGCGACACGAGCTCGGCGTCATCGGGCTCGAGGTGATGATCGCGGTCGCGCTGACCGGCGGGATCAGCCGGTTCAGCTCCTACCGCCGCTTTCTGTGGATCCACCGGCTCGCCTATCCGGCGGTCGCGATCACCGCGCTGCACGCGTTCTTCGGTGCCATGGCCAACGGGCATCTCGGCCTGCTGTGGTTCGGCGGGATCTCGCTGCTGGTCCCCGCGGTGCTGCTGACCGCGCTGCGGTTCACGCCGACCCGGTACCTGGAACGGCTGGGCCTGGTCGAAGAGCTGGTCTGACGACTTGGAGAACGAACAATGATCTTCGGAAGCATCCGGCGCGGCACCCGCGTCAGCGTCGACAACGAGCGGTGCGAGATCTTCGGCTTCTGCGAGATGGAGGCGCCGTCCACGTTCAAGATCGGCCCGGACGGCAAGCTCCGCATCCGCCGGATGGTCGACCGGGACGGTCTGGACCAGGCCATCTCCGCCGCGCGGCTCTGCCCGAAACAGGCCATCAGAGTCAAGGGAGAAGGAGCGTACGACGATGAGTGACGGAGATCGGATCGTCATCGTCGGCGCGGGCGTCGCCGGCCTCCGCTCAGCGGAACGGTTGCGGGAACTCGGGTTCGACGGCGAGATCGTGCTGGTCGGCGACGAGCCGCGGAAGCCCTACCACCGGCCGATGGTGTCGAAGGAGCTCATCACCGGCGGGGTGAAACCGGTGGCCGCGAGCCTGGAGCCCTACGTCGACCTGGACGTCCATTGGCGGCTGGGCACCCGCGCGACCTGGCTCGACAGCAAGGAGCGCACCGTCCACCTGCCGGGTGGCGAATCCCTTTGGTACGACGGTTTGATCATCGCGACCGGCGTCCACCCCCGGCATCTTCCCGGCTCGCCGCGCCACGACCCCCGGGTCCGGGTGCTGCGCACCGTGGAGGACTCACTGGCCGTCCGGCGGGCGCTGGGGAACAGCACCAAGTCCGTCGTGGTGATCGGCAGCGGCCTGATCGGGAACGAGTTCGCCGCGTCGATGCGGTACATGGGCCGGGACGTCACGCTCATCGGCCACGCGAAGGCGCCTTTGCACCGCTTCGGGGAGCGGATCGCGTCGGCGCTCACCAAGGAACACCAGCACCATCGCGCCAAGCTGGCGATGAACACCGAGGTGCGGAACTGGATCAGCACCAAGGAGACGGTCGGGCTGCACCTGACCAACAACCAGTTCCTGGTGGCCAGCTGCGTGGTGCTCTCGATCGGCAGCGTGCCTGCCGTGGACTGGCTGCGCGGCTCGGAGCTGACCATCGACGACGGCGTGCTGTGCGAATCGACCCTTTTCGCCGTCGGGGCGGAAGACGTCGTGGTCGCCGGTGACGTCGCGAAATGGCCGAACCTGCGGATTGACGAGACCCCGCGGCGGGTCGAGCACTGGATGAACGGCGTCGAATCCGGGCGCGCGGCGGCGGAAAGCCTGATGCTGGGCCGGGGCAACGCGCGGCCGTACACGCCGCTCCCCCGCGCCTGGTCGTCCCTGTACGACGCGCGGTTGCAGACCGTCGGGATGCCGTCGCTGGGCAAGGACACGATCGAACTCTCCGACGGGGTCACCGGTTTCGTCCGCGACGGCAGGCTGATCGGCGCGGCGGGCTGGGACCGGCCGAAGGCGATGATCCACTGGACCGCCGAACTCGACCGGCGGCTGCCGGTGCCGGAGCCGGTGTTCCCCGCCCCTGCCGCTCCTTCGTTCGCGGCGACGCCGATCGGGGAGGACATCCTGGCCCCGTTCGAGCGGGACTTCCTGTCCGAGACGCCGACCGAGGCCGTTCCCGCACCGGAAAGGATGCCCTGGGCTCGCGTTCCCGCCGGGTGACCCGGGATCGCGAACGGACCGGGGCCGCGCGCGGCGGCCGCGGTCCCCAGGTGGCGGTGGGTAGCCGGGCCTCCGCACCCACCGCCACCCCCTGGGGACGCCGGGAGGTACCGGGACCGACGGTGATTCGGGCTCCGCCGGGTACCGCCCTCCGGGCTCCCCGCTTCCGGTCGGGGCCCTTCCAGGCTTGACTCACCTGGGAGGGCCCCGATCCATGCACTGAGTATCGCCCTCTCCGCGTGCTCGAAGGCGTAACTCGCGTGCTTGGAGGCGTATCTCGCGTGCTTGGAGACGGAACACACGAGTTACGCCTCCAAGCACGCGAGTTACGGCTCTGATCACGCGAGATCGCCCTTCCCGCACGAAGGCGGCACGGTTCAGGAGGACGGCGCCTTCACGACCACGGTGTCCTCCGGCCCGACGACCCGTCCGTCCGAAGCCCGGATCTCCAGTCCCCGCAACGGAAGCCCGCTATCGCGGTCCACCAGTTCCGACCGCGGCTCTCCCTCCGCGAAGAAGTGCGCCTCCCCCCATTGCCGCAGCGCGACGATCACCGGGAACAGGTCCCGCCCCTTCTGCGTCAGGACGTACTCGCTGTACGTGCTCCCGTCCGAAGCCGGGACCATGTCGAGCACGCCGTGTCCCACGAGCGCCCGCAGCCTCGCGGACAGGATGTTCTTCGCGACGCCGAGGCTGCGCTGGAACTCCCCGAACCGGCGGACGCCGTCGAAGGCGTCGCGCACGATCAGGAGCGACCACCAGTCGCCGATCGTGTCGACCGAGCGCGCCACCGGGCACGAAGCTTCGTCGAACGTCGTCCGCTTCACCATGGTTGCATCTTACAACCGCAGTGCTCTACCGTCCCAGCGGTAGCAACTTGAAACCATCTGGAGGGTTCGTGCACCGCGGTGTCGTCCTGTTGTTCGCCGTGGCCGCCGGGACGGCCGTCGCCACGATCTACTTCGCCCAGCCGTTGCTCGTCACGATGGGCGCCGACGTCGGCATCGCCACGTCGACCGTCGGCGGCATCGTCACGCTCACGCAGCTCGGCTACGGCCTCGGCCTGTTCCTGCTGGTCCCGCTCGGTGACCTGCTCGATCGGCGGCGGCTCGTCACCGGCCAGCTGGTCCTGCTGGCGATCGCCGAACTCGTCGCCGCGACGGCCGCGAACGGGGTGGTGCTGTTCGCCGGGATGGCGGCGATCGGCGTGCTCGCGGTCGTCACGCAGCTCCTGGTCGCGTTCGCCGCGTCGCTGGCGGAGCCCGCCGAACGCGGGCGCGTGGTCGGCCTCGTGACGACCGGCGTCGTCCTCGGGATCCTGCTCGCGCGCACGGTGTCCGGCACGCTGGCCGATCTCGCCGGCTGGCGCGCGGTGTACGTCGTGTCCGCGGTCGTGACCGTGCTGATCGCGATCGTGCTGTACCGCGTGCTTCCCGCCACGGCACCGGGAAAGTCCATGAGCTACGGGCGGCTGCTGCGTTCCACGTGGTCGCTTTTCGCCGAGGAGCCCGTCTTCCGGACGCGCGGCACGCTCGCGCTGCTGATCTTCGCCGCGTTCGGCACGTTGTGGAGCTCCGTCGCCCTGCCACTCAGCGAGGACGGCCTGTCGCACACCGCCATCGGCGCTTTCGGGCTGGCCGGGGCCGCGGGCGCGCTGGCGGCGGCACCCGCCGGACGGCTCGCCGATCGCGGCCGCGCGCGGTGGACGACCGGCCTCGCCCTCGGCCTGCTCGTCCTTTCCTGGATACCGCTGGGTTTCACCCGCTCGTCACTGTGGGCGCTGGCGGCGGGCGCGATCCTGCTCGACCTCGCCGTCCAGGCCGTGCACGTCACGAGCCAGACCCTGATCTATCCGCTCCGGCCGGACGCCGGGAGCAGGCTGATCGGCGGGTACATGATCTTCTACTCCGCCGGCAGCGGCCTGGGCGCCATCGGCTCGACCGCCGTCTACGCCGCCGCGGGCTGGACCGGCGTCTGCCTGCTCGGCGCGGCGTTCAGCGCGGCGGCGCTCGTTGTGTGGGGCGTCAGAGACGCTCGATGATCGTCACGTTCGCCGTCCCGCCGCCCTCGCACATGGTCTGCAACCCGTAGCGCCCGCCTCGCCGCTCGAGTTCGTGCAGCAGGGTCGCGAACAGCTTCGTGCCGGTCGCCCCGATGGGATGGCCGAGCGCGATCCCGCCGCCGTTGACGTTGACGCGGTCCGGATCGGCGCCCGTCTCCTCGATCCACGCCAGGACGACACTCGCGAACGCCTCGTTGACCTCGAACAGGTCGATGTCCTCGATGCCCAGCCCGGTCTTCCGCAGCGCGTGCGCGGTCGCCGGGATGGGCCCGGTCAGCATCCACACCGGGTCGGCCGCCCGCACGGAGAGGTGATGGATCCTGGCGCGCGGGGTGAGACCGTGCTCCTCGACGAACTTCTCCGACGCGATGAGTGTCGCGCTGGCACCGTCCGAGATCTGGCTGGCCACGGCGGCGGTGATCCGCGAACCCTCGCTCAGCGGTTTCAGGCCCGCCATCCGTTCCAACGTGGTGTCGCGCCTGGGCCCCTCGTCCAGGGCGGCACCGGCGAACGGTGTGATCTCGGCGGCGAAGCGGCCTTCGTCGATGGCCGCGATCGCGCGCTGATGGCTGCGCAAGGCGAATTCCTCCATCGCCTCCCGGGTCAGATCCCAGTGCTCGGCGATCATGTCGGCACTGCGGAACTGCGAGACCTCGACGCTGCCGTAGCGCTCCTGCCAGCCCTTCGAGCCGGAGAAGGGATCATCGAAGCCGTACTCGCGTCCGGCCAGCATCGCCGCGCTGATCGGGATGGCGCTCATGTTCTGCACGCCGCCGGCGAGGACGAGATCCATCGTGCCGGACAGCACCGCCTGCGCGGCGAAGTGCACGGCCTGCTGGCTCGACCCGCATTGCCGGTCGATCGTCACGCCCGGCACGTGGTGCCCGAAGCCCGCCGCGAGCCACGCCGTGCGGGCGATGTTCCCGGATTGCGGGCCGAGCGTGTCGCAGCAGCCGAGGATGACGTCGTCGACCAGGTCGGCCTCGACGCCGGTCCGCTCGACCACGGCCTGGATGACGTGCGCACCGAGGTCGGCGGAGTGGACACCGCTGAGCGCTCCCCCGCGTTTGCCGACCGGTGTCCGGACAGCGTCCAGCACATACGCTTCACCCACGACGCCTCCTCTTGGTCGCGATGCCGTCCAGCAGGATCCCGAGGTACTGCTGCGCGACGTCGTCCGCGCTCAGCGTGCCGCCGGGGTTGTACCAGCGCACCGCCACCCAGACGGTGTCGCGGATGAACCGGTAGGTGAGTTCGACGTCGAGGTCCTCGCGGAACACGCCTGCCGCGATGCCGTCGGTGAGGATCCCGTTCCACAGTTTGCGGAATTCGGTGTTGCGGTCGTTGAGGTAGTCGAACCGCGGCAACTGCATGAGGTGTTTCGCCTCGGACTGGTAGATCGCCACCTCGGCGGGCCGCCGGTGAATGGATTCGAACGACGCCACGACGACGGCTTCGAGAGTTTCCCGCGGGCCTTTCCCTTCCGCGACGATCTCGGCGTAGGCGCCGAAGAGTTCGTCGAGGAATCCGGTGAGGATCTCGTCGGCCATCGACTCCTTCGAGTCGAAGTGGTGGTACAGGCTGCCGGAAAGGATGCCCGCCGCGTCCGCGATGTCCCGCACGGTGGTGGAGACGTAACCGCGCTCGGCGAACAGCTTCGCCGCCAAGGCGAGCAGTTCGGCGCGGCGGGACCCTGGACTGGCTTTCATCGTTACCTCACGCATGCTGCGAACTCACGGACACGACCTCGCCGGTGAGGTACGACGAGTACTCACTGGCGAGGAACACCATCACATTCGCCACTTCCCAGGGTTCCGCCGCCCTCCCCGAGACCTCGCGCGCGGTGAGCTCGGTGAGCAGTTCCTCGCTGGTCACCTTGGCCAGGAACGGATGCATCGCCAGGCTCGGCGCGACGGCGTTGACCCGGATGCCGTGTTCGGCGACGTCGACGGCCGCGCATCGGGTGAGCGCCATGACCCCCGCCTTCGCGGCCGCGTAATGGGCCTGCCCGGCCTGCGCGCGCCACCCGATCACCGACGCGTTGTTGACGATCACCCCGCTGTCGCCTTGGGCGATGAACCGGTTCACCGCGGCCCGCGTCGCACGGAACGTGCCGTTGAGGGTGACGTCGATGACCCGCGCCCATTCGTCGTCCGTCATGTCCACAATGGACTTCGTGCCACCGAGCCCGGCGTTGTTGATCAGCACGTCGACCCGGCCGTAGTGCGCCGCGGCCCCGTCGATGAGCGCCTGCACCTGGTCTTCCTGGGTGACGTCGCAGGGTATCGCGTGGACGTCGCCGAGTTCGGCCGCCTTCTCGCCGAGGCGCCGCTCGTGCCAGTCGCTGATCACGACGCGGGCGCCTTCCTCCAGCGCGCGTTTCGCCACCGCGGAACCGATCCCGGTGCCGGCCGCCGCCGTCACCACGACCACCTTGTCCCGCAGGAGGTTCGCCCCCTCGGGGTACTTCGGCACCGGGATCACGGGCGTACCTCCCTTGGCAGGCCGAGCACGCGCTCGGCGATGACGTTGCGCTGGATCTCGTTGGAGCCGCCGTAGATCGTGTCGGCCCGGGTGAAGAGGAAGAGCCGTTGCCAGGCGTCGAGCCCGTCTTCCGCGAGCATGCCCCGCGCGCCGCGGACGAGCATCGCCAGCTCCCCCAGGTCGCGATGCCAGTTCGCCCAGACCAGCTTGGACACTTCGGCCACACCCGGCGACGAGTCGCCGAGGGTGCGGATCGCCTGCGCCCGCATGACCTCCAGGCCGGCCCAGGCGCGGTCGATCCGTTCGGCGATCACCGGGTCTTCCGGCGCGATCCTGGTGAGTTCTTCGAGTTCCCGGCGGAAGCCGACCTGCTGCCCGAGCGTCGCGACACCGCGCTCGAACGCGAGCGTGCCCATGGCCACGCGCCAGCCGTCACCGGGTTCACCGACGACGAGATCCTTCGCCGTGCGGGCGCCGTCGAAGAAGACCTCGTTGAACTCGGACGTCCCGGTGAGCTGCCGGATCGGGCGGACCTCGACACCGGGCTGTCGCATCGGGACGAGCAAATAGGACAGTCCTTTGTGGCGTTTCGAACCAGGTTCGGTGCGGGCCAGCACGAAACACCAGTCGGCCACGTGCGCGAGCGACGTCCACACCTTCTGGCCGTTCAGCACCCACTCGTCGCCTTCGAGGGTCGCCGTGGTCGACACGGCGGCGAGGTCCGATCCGGCGCCGGGTTCGGAATAGCCCTGGCACCACAGTTCCTCGACCGCCACGATCGGCGGCAGGAACCGCTTCCGCTGCTCCGGCGTGCCGAACGCGATCAGGGTCGGGCCGAGGAGTTCCTGCGCCAGGTGACTGACCCTCGCCGGCGCGCCCGCTCGCGCGTACTCCTCGTGGAACACGACCTGCTGTTCGAGTGTCGCGCCCTGGCCGCCGTGTTCGACCGGCCAGCCGACGCAGGTCCAGCCCGCCGCGGCGAGCCGACGCTCCCACTCCACGCGTTCGTCGAAGGCCTCGTGCTCCCGGCCGGGGCCGCCCAGACCGCGCAGTTCCGGCGGCAGGTTCTCCGCCAGCCAGGTGCGCACGCGGTCACGGAAACCGTTTTGGGCCACGCCTGCCTCCTCTAGCCAAACCAGAGCCTGCTGCGTAGGCTACCCTACCAAGCACTTGCTAGGGAGACTTCGATGACTGAAGGCACCATCCCGGCGGCGCTCGACAGGGCCGCGGAGCGCTTCGCCGCGCGGGAAGCACTGGTCGACGGAGAAGTCCGGCTCACCTATGCCGAGCTCGCGCGCCGCGTGCGCCAGGCGGCGCGGTTCTTCGAGGGCCACGAACGGGTCGCCCTCTGCTCCCCCAACACCTGGCACTGGGTCGTCGCCGGGCTCGGCGCGTTGTACGCCGGAGCGACGCTGATCCCGGTCAACACCCGCTTCACCGCCCGCGAGACCATCGACGTCCTCGAGCGCGCGAAGGTGTCCGCGCTGGCGATCACCGGCACGTTCCTCGGCACGGATCGGCTGGCGGAGCTCGGCTCCTCCCGCCCTGCCACTGTCCTGCGCCTCCCCGTCGAAGGCCCGGAGGAACCGGTCGAGGGCGTGACGGAATGGGACGCGCTCGCCGGACTGGACGGCGATTTCGTCAGTCGCGCGAAACCGGACGACGTGAGCGACATCCTGTTCACCTCCGGGACCACCGGCCGCAGCAAAGGCGCGATGAGCAGTCACCGGCAGGCGCTCAGCGTCGCCGAAGCCTGGGCCGAGTGCGGCGGCCTGACCGAAGAAGACCGGTACCTCGTGATCAACCCGTTCTTCCACAGCTTCGGTTACAAGGCGGGAATCCTCGCGGCCATCCTGCGCGGGGCGACGATCCTGCCGCAGCGCACCTTCGACGTCCGGGAAACCCTGCGCCTGGTCGAATCCGAGCGGATCACCGTGCTCCCCGGCGCGCCGACGATCTATCAGGTCCTGCTGGACGCGCCCGAACGCGGGAACCACGACCTGTCCAGCCTCCGGCTCGCCGTCACCGGGGCGGCGACCGTGCCGGTCGCCTTGGTCGAGCGAATGCGGACGGAGCTGGGTTTCGGCACCGTGCTCACCGCGTACGGGCTCACCGAGGCCGTGGTGGCCACGATGTCCCGCCCCGAAGACGACGCGGAACTGGTGGCACAGTTCTCCGGCCGCGCGACGGCGGGCTTCGAGGTGAAACTCGGCGAGCTCGGCGAGGTCCTGCTGCGCGGGCCGAACGTGATGCTCGGCTACCTCGACGATCCGGACGCCACCGCGAAGGCCGTCGACGCCGACGGCTGGCTGCACACCGGTGACGTGGGCGTACTGAACGACCGCGGCTACCTGAAGATCGTCGACCGGATCAAGGACATGTACGTCAGCGGCGGGTTCAACGTCTACCCGGCCGAGGTCGAACAAGTGCTGAGCCGCTTGGCCGGCGTCGCCGAAGCCGCCGTCGTCGGCGTGCCGGACGGGCGGCTCGGCGAGGTCGGCAAAGCCTTCGTCCGGCTCCGCCCGGGGGCCGAACTGTCCACTGAGGACGTTCTGAAGTACTGCGAAGGGCAGTTGGCCAACTACAAGACTCCTCGATTTGTCGACTTCGTGGCGGAACTCCCACGGAATCTGTCGGGAAAGGTGCTGAAACGCGTGTTGCGGGAGGAGAACGGATGACCGTCGAGTACGAGCGGCGCGGGCCGGTGGCCGTCGTCACGATGAACCGGCCGGAGTACCGGAACGCGCAGAACTCGGCGATGACCTACGCGCTCGACGCGGCGTTCGCCCGCGCCGTCGACGACCCCGAGGTCAAGGTGATCGTGCTGGCCGGCGCCGGGAAGCATTTCTCCGCCGGGCACGACATCGGGACGCCGGAGCGTGACGTGGACGTCTCGTTCGAGCGCAAGGCGGTCCTGTGGTGGGACCATGTCGGCGCCGAGGGCGGTGATCAGCGGTTCGCCCGCGAATCCGAGGTCTACCTCGGCATGTGCCGCCGGTGGCGCGAGATCCCGAAGCCGACCATCGCGAGCGTGCAGGGCGCGTGCATCGCGGGCGCGCTGATGCTGGCGTGGGTCTGCGACATGATCGTCGCCTCCGACGACGCGTTCTTCGCCGATCCCGTGGTGCGCATGGGGATTCCCGGTGTCGAGTACTTCGCGCACCCCTGGGTCCTCGGCCCGCGCGCGGCCAAGGAGGTGCTGTTCACCGGCGAGCGCTTCACGGCCCAGCAGGCCAAGGAATGGGGCATGCTGAACCGCGTCGTCCCGCGCGCCGACCTCGAAACCGAGACGATGGCGCTGGCGGAGAAGATCGCGGTGATGCCGCGGATGGGGCTCGCGCTCGCCAAGAAGGCCGTGAACCAGGCGGAAGACCTGATGGGTCTGCGGTCCGGAATGGACTCCGTGTTCGGGCTGCACCACTTCGCACACGCGCACAACGCCGAGGTTTCCGGCGGTGACTCGCTGGGCGGGCAGGACGCGCGCTCGATGCGAGACGCGAGTTCATGATGAACCTCGACCTGGACGAGCAGACACTCGCCTTCCGTGACGAAGCACGCTCCTGGCTCGCCGCGAACGTTCCCGCCGAGCCGCTGAAGTCGTTCGACACCGCCGAAGGATTCGCGCAGCACCGCGCGTGGGAAGCGAAACTGGCCGATGCCCGCTGGTCGGTCGTCTCGTGGCCGCACGAACTCGGCGGGCGGGACGCGAGCCTTCTGGAATGGGTGCTGTTCGAGGAGGAGTACTACGCGGCGGGAGCGCCGTTGCGGGTCAACCAGAACGGTATCTTCATGCTCGCGCCGACGCTGTTCTCCCATGGCACGGAAGAGCAGCAGCGCCGTATCCTGCCGAAGATGGCCCGCTCCGAAGAGGTCTGGGCGCAGGCCTGGTCGGAACCCGAGGCGGGCAGCGACATCGCCGCTCTGCGGAGCACCGCGACCCGCTGCGACGGTGGCTGGCGGGTCAGCGGGCAGAAGACGTGGAGCTCGCGGGCCACGTTCGCCGATCGCGCGTTCGGCCTGTTCCGCAGTGACCCGGAGTCGGTGCGGCACAAGGGCCTCACCTATCTGATGGTGGATCTGCGGGCCGAGGGCGTCACCGTCCGGCCGATCCCCCAGCTGGACGGCGAACCGGGGTTCGCCGAGATCTTCTTCGACGACGTCTTCGTCCCCGACCGGGACGTGATCGGCACGCCGGGCGAGGGCTGGCGGGTCGCGATGACGACGGCGAACAACGAACGCGGCCTGTCCTTGCGCAGCCCCGGCCGGTTCCTCGCCGCGGCCGGCCGGCTGGTCTCGCTCTGGCACGACGCCGGGCAGCCGGCGCACACCGCGGACCGGGTCGCCGACGCGTGGATCGGGGCGCGGGCCTATCAGCTGTACACCTTGGGCACGGTCACCCGCCTCGCGGACGGCGCCGAGCTCGGCCCGGAGTCGAGTGTCAACAAGCTGTTCTGGTCGCACCTCGACGTCGCCCTGCACGAAACGGCGCTCGACATCCTCGGCCCAGACGCCGAACTGCGGGGCGGCTGGAGCGACGGCTGGCTGTTCTCCCTGGCCGGGCCGATCTACGGCGGGACCGACCAGATCCAGCGGTCCATCGTCGCCGAACGGCTGCTCGGCCTGCCGAAGGGAGCTCGATGAGGTTCGCACTCTCCGGCGAGCAGAAGCAGTTCTCCCGCAGCCTGCACGATCTTCTGTCCGGTGTGGACACCGACTCGGCCAATCGATCCTGGGCGTCGGGCGATCCCGGCCCCGGCCTCAAGATCTGGCGGCGGCTGGCCGAACTCGGCGTGACCGCGCTGGCGGTTCCCGAGAAGCACGACGGTCTCGGCGCCACGCCGGTGGATCTGGCCGTCGGCTTCGAACGGCTCGGCTATCACTGCGTTCCCGGACCGTGGACGGACACCGTGGCCGTCCTGCCGTCCTTGCTCGACGACGAACTGCTGACGTCGGTCGCGTCCGGCGAGACGCTGGCGTCGGTGGCTTTCGCGCCGCAGGTGCCATACGCCTTGGATTCCGACGTCGCGGACGCGCGTATCGCCGTCGAGAACGGCAGGCTGCGCACGTTCACCCCCGGCTCGCTTCTGTCCTCTGTGGACGGATCGCGGCGGCTGTTCCCGCCCGTGACCGGGGACGATCTCGGCACGGCGATCGACGCGGAGCGGGCTTTCGAACTGGGTTGTCTCGCCACCGCGGCGCAGCTCCTCGGCGCGGGACGGTGGCTGCTCGACACGTCCGTCGCCTACGCCGCGCAACGCAGGCAGTACGGCCGGGAAATCGGCGGTTACCAAGCGATCAAACACCTGCTCGCGGATGTCGCGACCGCGCTCACGCTGGCCGAGCCGCTGCTGTTCGGCGCGGCCGTCACCCTGGACCGGCGCGACGTCTCCGCGGCCAAGGTGGCGTGCGGCGACGCCGCGCATCTCGCCGCCCGGACCGGGCTGCAGGTGCACGGGGCGATCGGCTACACCGCGGAACACGCGCTCGGCCTGCGGCTGACCAGGGTCCGCGCGCTGGTCGGCGCCTGGGGCACGCCGCGGTTCCACCGGGAGCGGGTGCTGTCATGACGTTCACCGCCGAGCAGGACGCGCTGCGCGACAGCGTGCGGAAACTGCTGGACCGGGAAGCGGATCCCTGGCCGGAGCTGTGCGAGCAGATCGGGGTGGCGGCGTTGGCCGTTCCCGAGCGGTTCGGCGGCCTCGGTGCCGGGACGGCGGAACTGCAGGTGGTCGCCGAAGAACTGGGCAGGGTGCTCGCCGACGTCCCGTTCCTCGGCTCAGCCGTGCTCGCCGTGCACGCCGTCCTGGCCACGGGCGACGACGAGGCCTGCGAGCGTCTGCTCCCCCGCCTCGCCGAGGGTGCCATCGGTGCGGTGGCCTGGACCGATGCCGAAGGTCGCTGGGACGCTCCTGCCTGCCGCGTCGCCGGCTCCACGGTGGAGGGTGAGGCGCACTACGTCCTCCATGGTGACGAGGCCGAGATCCTGCTGGTCGTGGCCGGCGGCTCGCTGTACGAAGTCACCGATGCGCACCAGGAGCGGACTCCGGCGATGGACGAAACCCGGCGGCTGGCGAGGGTTCGTTTCGACGGTGCCCCCGCCCGGCTGATCGGCCCGGTCGACCTCGGCGCGCTCCGGGACGTCGCGTGCGCCGTCCTCGCCGCAGAACAGGCAGGGGCCGCGGCGCGGGCATTGGAACTGACGGTCGAGTACAGCAAGCAGCGCCACCAGTTCGGCAGGCCGATCGGCGGCTTTCAGGCGTTGAAGCACCGGATGGCGGATCTCCACGTCCTGGTGGAGACCGCGCGCTCGGCGGCCTACGCGGCTCCGGAGTCGAGCAGGCTGGCCGCGGTGGCGAAGGTGCACTGCTCGGAGGCGCTGGCGACGGTGGCGGGCGAGATGATCCAGTTGCACGGCGGGATCGCGATCACCTGGGAGCATCCGGCACACCGCTATTTCAAGCGGGCGCATGGCGCGGCCCACCTGTTCGGCTCGCCGGGAGACCACCTCGCGCGGGTGCGGCCGCCGTTATCGTGAGCCGGTGGAGTGCGCGATCTGTGCCAAGCACCGTGGTGAAGGCCCGCTGGTGGGGCCGGTCGTCTGGGCTGACGGCACGGTCGTCGTGTCACACCGGCCCGGCCGTTTTCCCGGGTACCTGTTCGTCGAGACCCGGCGGCACGTGGCGGCGCTGGACGAGCTGACCCCGGAGGAGGTCTCGGCGGTTTCGCGGGCGGCCTGGTGCGCGGCCAGGGGCCTGCGCGCGGAACTGGCTCCGGAGCACGTTTTCTCCGCCATCGCCGGCCGGAGTGTCACGCATTTCCACCAGCACGTTTTCGTACGTTACCGGGGAACGCCCTCGGAGCTCGGGTGGATGGACGGTCCCTCGTGGACGGGCGCGCCGACTGTGGACATCGGCGCGCTGTGCGGCCGCCTGGCGGGTTACTTCTGATCCAGGAACCGGGTGATGGCGCGGATACGGTCACCATCGTGGGTGAGGACCATCAACCCGGCCGGTGTCTCACCGTGACGACAGACGAAGGCGGGCTGGTTGTTGGCCCGTGTCGGGGTCATGGTGAAACCCTCCACGGGAATGGCCATGGTGACGCGGAGGAAGCCCGCGATCGCTTCGCGGCCGTGGTACTCGTGCGGTGCCGGCGGCATGGCGAGCCAGGCGTCGTCGGTGAGCAGACTGAGGACGCCGTCGACGTCGCCCGCGGTGAACGCGTCGGCGAAGCGCCTGGTCAGCTCACGTTCGCCGGATGACGGGCGGTGTGCCGTGCGGGCTCGATGCTTGTCGAGGGAGGCGCGGGCGCGCTGGAGGATGCCTTTGACCGCCGTCTCGGTGGTGCCGAGCATGCTCGCGACTTCAGCGGCGGAGAAGCACAGGACGTCCCGCAGGACGAGCGCGGCGGCTTGTCTCGGCGGGAGGAGCTGGAGTCCGGTGATGAAGGCGAGTTCGATCGCCTCCCTGGCGCTGTAGCGCGCTTCGGGGCCGGGCTCGGCGGCGGCGAGTTCGTCCGGATACGGCTGCAACCAGGTCACTTCACCGCGGCGGCTCGGTTCGGGTGGGTCGAACGGCGGCACCGGTTCGGGCGGGCGACGGCGCCCCGCGTCCCTCAGGGCGTTGAGGCAGCGGTTGGTGGCGATGCGATACAGCCAGGTGCGAAGCGACGACCGCCCTTCGAAGCCGTCGAGGCCCTTCCAAGCGGCGAGGAGCGTCTCCTGGACGGCGTCCTCCGCGTCGGTGAAGGAGCCGAGGATCCGGTAGCAGTGCAGGTGGAGCTCATGCCGGTAGGTCTCGGTGAGCTCGCGAAACGCCTGCTCGTCCTTTCGCATGAGCCGATCGTGTCACTTTCGCGGCGCACCGTTCCGTTCGGGGCGGGGCTGGTGTCTGACGGGGTGAAGACCGACGAAAGGAACGATCATGACCAGTCCAGCTTTGGATGTCGCGCTCGCCTACCACCACGCGTGGACGGGCAAGGATTTCGAGAAGGCGATGACCTACGTCGCCGACGACATCGTTTGCCACGCGCCCGGTGGGCCGCTTTCCGGCGCGGAGGCGTTCCGCGGGTTCATGGGCCCGTTCACCGAGATCCTGACCGGCTCGACCCTCCTCGCGGCGTTCGGGGACGAGACGACCGCGTTATTGATGTACGACACGGCGACCCTGCCGGTGGCGAGCGCGCCCGGGGCCGAGCTGCTGACGGTGCGCAAAGGGAAGATCGTGGAGTTGCGGATCGTGTTCGACCGGGCTCCGTTCGATGCGGCGCGGAAGGCTGCTGCGGGGGCTTAGGGACTCGGCGCTCCGGCGGCGCGGGGATGAGTTGATCCCTCTGCGCGGCGACGGGACGAGGCCTTCACACGCATGGTTCCGCGCGTGCACGGTGTCGCCGTCTGGTGTGGATCCTGTGGCTTCAGAGCATGTTCGTGGCACCGGGTCGGGTCACCGCCTGGCTCCCAACGGGACAGGCACTGGACGCGCCAGTGTCACGACGTGGCGCACGTCCGAAGGCCACTGGGCGTGCCTACTACGAGGATCCCGACCTAACAGCGCCCTCGGCACGCGGGCGCCACCGCCTGCCGTACCCCCTGGCTCCCAACGGGACAGACATTGGACGCACCGGTTCCACCGCCCGGTGTATTTCCGGGCGGTTCCAGGGCGTTCGTCTGTGCCAGTCAGAAGGGTGGGGTGTCGTCTTCTGGTCGTGGGTCGTGGAGTGGTTCGGGGGTGGCGGTGTAGGTGTGGCCGGTGGGGGTGGTGATGGTCATGCCGCCGTTGCCGATGGGAGTGGTGGTCCAGCCGGGTTCTTCTTTGAGGAGGTTGTGGATGGTGCAGGCGGCGTGGCAGTTGTGGTGGTCGGTGGTGCCGTGGCGGGCCCAGGTGGTGATGTGGTCGATGTCGGAAAACTCCGCGGGGCGGTGGCAGCCGGGGTGGGTGCATTCCCGGTCGCGGGCTTTGATCAGCCGGGCCAGCGAGGCCGGGGATCGGTAGGTGCCGGGGCTGGCTTCCAGCAGTTGCCCGGTGGCGGGGTCGGTGATCAGCCGGGACCACGTCGAGCCGGGGTCGGCGGCGATCTCGCGGGCGAGCCACCCGGGAACCGGGCCGTAACCGGCAAGAGTCGCGGGGTCCTCCCGCGCACCGGTCAGGGTCAGCAAGTCGACATAGACATGGATGTGCGCCCGCGGTGTCCCGTGGCCGTCCTCGGCGAGGAGCCGCTCGGCGAAAACATCGGCCCGATGCTGGTCGAGGGTGCGGGATTGGTCGGTCCGGCGGCGTTTCTTCGCCGCCTGGCTCAGCGACGCGTAGATCGAACTGGCCACCTCGGCGGGAAGCCAGCCCGACAGCTTGGACATGGTCTCGTCCTCATGTTCCAGCGCCACATGCCGCAGCGCGCGTTTGCTCTCGGCACGTTCCCGGTAGCCGTCGGGATCGAACTTCTGCACCGCGTGATCCACCGACTTCCGGATCGCGCCAGGGTCACGCCCGGCCAGCCGCGTCGCCATCCAGGCGTCCACCTGGGCGGCGACCTCGTCGGACACCTCCCGGGTCAGCTGAGTGACCTTCGAGGCCTTGTACAGGTCGATGTCGCCGTTCTCCAGCGCCGCCAACGTGTTCGGCAACCGCCCCACCAGCGCACACGACGTCTCGACCAACAGGAACGCCTGATTACGGGAGACCGAGAACGCCAGCGCGACCTCCTCGGTCACCGATCTTCGCGAACCACCCACCCCAGCGAAACCCGCTATCGAACGCACCTGCCGCCCCTGCGCCCGACGCAACACCACCTCCTCGTCAAACGCGGCATCCAGAAAACGAGCAGCCTTCGGATTGAAAGCACACGATGTGGTCATGACCAAGATCATACTCGAACACAAGTTCGAAAGCCACTGCATCGATGGGGTGGTTTCAACTGGTGAGTGCACCACCTCTAGTCTAGCAACACTTTGCTGAACGCTTCGATCGACTTAAGCCAGCCCAGCGTCTGCCGCGGCCGGTCGTTGAGTTCGTCTGCGATGGCATCGAGTTCGTCCTGCGAATACCCGGATAGGTCAGTTCCTTTAGGGAGGTACTGACGCAGCAATCCATTGGTGTTCTCGTTGCTGCCAAGGTGAGCGCGGATCACAAAAATACACCGGCATACCCGTGGCCATGGTGAACTTCCTTTGACTGCCCATCTCGCCGCCCTGATCCCAGGTGACACTGTTCTTGAAAACGTCAGGCAAGGTGTTCATCTTGGCGGCCAGCCGCGGGCCCACATTCTCGGCCGTGCGATCATGAGGAATACGCACCAGCATGACAAATCGAGTACGCCGTTCGACCAGGGTCGCGATCTGCGATTGATTGCTCGCGCCGACGATCAGATCGCCTTCCCAGAAGCCCGGTACGGCACGGTCCTCGGCCTCGGGCCGGCCGCTCGCTGATCAGGACCATGTCCTTGATCTTGCCCCGCAGCTCCGCCCCCCGCGACCGAGCCCGTCGCTTGATCCTGCCTTGGCGTAACCCCTCGGCCACCTCTGCCCGCAAGGTACCCTTCGCCTGCACGAACAACGCCTGGTAAATCGCTTCATGTGACACCCAGCGAGAATGATCCATCGGATGGTCGAGCCGCAACCTGCACGCGATCTGCATCGGCGACCACTTTTTCCGCAACCCCTCATGCACCACGCGAGTCAGAAACGGCGATTTCAGCACCTTGCGTTCCTTCGGACGCTTCCGCAGCCGATCAGCCCGGCGCTGCGCGACCAACGGCGAATACACCTCCCGCCCACCGTTGCGGTCAACCTCGCGGGACACCACCGAATGATCCCGCCCAATCCAGGCCCCGATCTCCCGAAACGACTTCCCCTGCCTCAACCCGAACGCGATCAACTCACGCTCCACCGACCGCAACGGAACACCACGCGACACGGAACACCCTTTCGCTACCCAGAACGATCATTATCCCAGCCGGTGCACTGACCATCTGAGCCCAAGGCACGAGCGGGCAAGAAAAGCCGAAAATGTCCATCTTCGCCGAGCGAAGGCATTCCGACGCCGGGCGTTCACTGCCCGCCAGCGCTTGTCGCCATGCCTGTTCGAACTCGTGACCGGTCATCCTGCACGCCACGAACTCCCGCCGCGCGTTCATTTCGGCAAGGCCGCGGACTCTGCCCGCCTAGGCGCTGTCCTGTAAGTCTGTTCGATGGGCTTCGTGATCCAGGTGGTTCCTGGCGGTGCGGGCGGATCGGCCTCGTACCGGGTCGTACTCGGCCGCGTCCGCCCGTGCCGTCAGGGGCCGCCTGGGCGCGAAGACCGCGAACAAGACTTGCAGGACACCGCCTAGGGCGTGTCCTGCGGATCTT
The DNA here is from genome assembly GCF_019330265.1 of Amycolatopsis sp. TNS106. Classification (NCBI taxonomy): domain Bacteria; kingdom Bacillati; phylum Actinomycetota; class Actinomycetes; order Pseudonocardiales; family Pseudonocardiaceae; genus Amycolatopsis; species Amycolatopsis sp. TNS106. Next base: position 3,757,052 of record NZ_CP024972.1, read on the forward strand.
TTCCATGATCATGTGCAGATGATGGATGGTGGTGGGTCGTGGTGAGCTGACGGATAGGGCTTGGGCAGCGATTGCGCCGTTGCTGCCTGTGGAGACAGGTCGCAGGGGTGGGCGGTGGCGTAGTCACCGGCAGGTGATCAACGCGATCTTGTGGCATGAGCGGACGGGTGCGCCGTGGCGTGATCTGCCGGAACGCTATGGGCCGTGGAAGACCGCGCATGAGCGGTTGCGGAAGTGGACCGCGGACGGGACGTGGGACCGGATCCTGGAACACGTGATCGTCAAAGACGACTCCCTCGGGTCACTGGAGGAGAACGTCGAGTTTGTGATCAGTGTCGATTCCACGAGTGTCCGGGCGCATCAGCACGCGGCCGGCGCCCGGAAAAAAGGGGCTGCGCGGACTGGGTCGAAGACCTCGCCGTCGACGGCGAATGCCTCGGACGCTCCCGAGGCGGACTGACGACCAAGCTTCACCTGGCCGTCGACGCCGCGGGGCTGCCGTTGGCGGTGATCCTCACGCCGGGGCAGGCCGGGGACAACCCGCAGCTGCTGCCGCTGCTGGATGACATCCGGGACATCGAGGTGGACGGACAGAAAATACGGGTCGGGCGGGTGCTGGCCGACAAGGCTTACACCCACCCGAGCACCCGGAAAGCGCTGCGGGAGCGCGGGATCAAGGCCACCATTCCCGAACGCGCCGACCAGATCGCCCGCCGCAAAGCCAAGGGCAGCGCGGGTGGCAGGCCACCGGCTTTCGACCCCGACCTCTACAAGCTCCGCAACGTGGTCGAGCGATGCTTCAACCGGCTCAAACAGTTCCGTGGCCTGGCAACACGGTTCGCCAAACGAGCCGCCTACCACCGCGCCGAAATCATCCTCGCCTGCATCGTCCTCCACCTCCGATGAAGATCCCCAGGACACGCCCTAGCCCCCAAGGTAGGGCCAACCCCCGCACCAACCCACCGGCGCACCGCATTCACCCCAGCCCCGCCCCGAACCAGACTCACAACGGTGACCGCAAACCTCCGCACAGGCAGCGATTTCGCCCGTCTGTCCCGCCGCGTCAGCGAAGCGGGCCTCCTCGACCGCCGTCCCGGCTACTACTTCTTCCGCATCGGCCTGGTCGCCACCCTCTTCATCTCCGGCTGGATCGCCTTCTTCGCGATCGGGGATTCCTGGTGGCAGCTGGGGATCGCCGTTTTCCAGGCGGTGATGTTCGGCCAGATCGCTTTGCTGTCGCACGATCTCGCGCACCGTCAGGTGTTCCGCACCCGCCGTCCGAGCGAGATCGCCGGCCGGATCGCGGGGAACCTCGGCGTCGGCATGAGTTACGGCTGGTGGATGGACAAGCACACCCGCCACCACGCCAACCCGAACCACGAGGACCTCGACCCCGACGTCGATCCGGACATCCTCGTGTGGTCGAAGGATCAGGCGCGGGCCAGCAAGGGACTCCCCCGGTTCATCGGCCGCTACCAGGCGTTCCTGTTCTTCCCGCTGCTCACCCTCGAAGGCCTGAACCTGCACTTCTCGGGTATCCGCGCGGTCGCGAAGCCGGGCCTCCGGCGGCGGGGGCTTGAAGCGGCGTTGCTGCTAGCGCACTTCGCGCTCTACTTCAGCGCACTGCTCGTGGTGCTCTCCCCCGGCAAGGCGCTTGTCTTCTTCATCGTCCACAAAGCACTGTGGGGCGTCTACATGGGATCGATCTTCGCACCCAACCACAAGGGCATGCCGATCCTGTCCGGCGACACCGAACTCGACTTCCTCCGCAAGCAGGTGCTCACGTCCCGCAACGTCCGCGGCGGCCGGGTCGTCGATGTCGCGCTCGGCGGGCTCAACTACCAGATCGAGCACCACCTGTTCCCGAGCATGCCGTCGCCGCATCTTCGCCGCGCCCGGCCCATCGTCCAAGAATACTGCGAGGAGATCGGCGTCCCGTATCACGAGACCGGGCTCATCGAGTCCTACTCGCTCGCGTTGCGCAGTCTGCACGAAGCCGGTGAGCCGATCAGAGCCAATCGTCGGGACGCGGCCAGGGCATGAGCGCGGCGAGCGCGTCCGTCACCGGCTCGGTCACCGTGTACCGCCCGCGATGGAACAGCAACGGCCGATCGTCGGACGGCTCCCCGAGCGCGGTGACCCTGCCGACGACGACATAATGGTCACCCGCCTCGTGCACGGCTTCGAGCGCGCAGTCGATCCACGTCAGAGCCCCGGTGAGCAAAGGGGATCCGGACGGGGCGGGGGTCCAGTCGACCGACGCGAACTTGTCCGCGCCCCGCGCGCCGAACACCGCGCTGACGTCCTGCTGGTCCTCGGCGAGCACGTTGACGGCGAACCGGCCGGACTCGGCGAGGACCGCCCAGGTCCGGGAAGTCTTGGCAGGACAGAAAAGCACCAGCGGCGGCTCCAGCGAAAGCGCCGCGAACGACTGGCACGCGAAGCCCACCGGCGCCGTGCCGTCGTGCCCGGTCACCACCGCGACGCCGGTGCAGAAATGTCCGAGTACCGCGCGGAACCGTGCCGGATCGATGTCCGCGCCGAGGTCCGTCACCGGGGTCACGACTGCCCCGGCCGGCGGGCGCCGACTGAAAAGTCGTGTCCCCACAAGGAAACCGCCGTACTCTCTCGGGCGATCCAGCTCTCGTCGTCCACTTGACGCCCCTCGCAGCCGTATTCGACGTCGAATCCGCCGGGGGTCTTCATGTAGAACGAGAGCATCAGATCGTTGACGTGCCGCCCGAGGGTCGCCGACATCGGCACCTTCCGGCGGATGGCCCGGTCGAGACAGAGGCCGACGTCGTCGGTGTTCTCCACTTCGACCATGAGGTGCACGATGCCACTGGGAGTCGGCATCGGGAGGAACGCGAGACTGTGGTGACGCGGATTGCAGCCGAAGAACCGCAACCACGCCGGAGCGCCATCGGCAGGCCTGCCGACCATCTGCGGCGGCAGTTTCATCGAGTCCCGCAGCCGGAACCCGAGCACGTCACGGTAGAACCGCAGGGAAGCGTCATCGTCGTGGGTGGACAGGACGACGTGCCCGAGCCCTTGCTCCCCGGTCACGAACTTGTGCCCGTACGGGCTCACGACGCGCCGGTGCTGCAACGCGACGCCGTGGAACACTTCGAGCGTGTTGCCCGAGGGGTCCTCGAAGGACACCAGACCGTCGACGCGGCGATCGGCCAGCTGATCCGGGGTGCCTTCCTTGTACGGCACCGAGTGCGCGTCGAGCGACGCCCGGATCTCGTCGAGTTCACCGACGTTGCCGACCTCCCAGCCGGCCACGGCGAGCCGGTCGTGCTCACCGGGGAAGATCACGAGCCGCGCGGGGAAATCGTCCATGCGCAGGTAGAGCGCTTCCGGGTTCGTGCCGGAGCCCTCGACCATGCCGAGGACCTTCAGCCCGTATTCGCGCCACGCGGCCATGTCGGTGGCTTCGATGCGGAGGTAGGCGAGCGAGCGGATACCCATCAGGAGGCTCCCAGGAAGTCGAGTGCCAGCCGGTTGAATTCGTCGAACTTCTCCAGCTGCGCCCAGTGGCCGCAGCCGCCGAACACGTGCAGTTGGGCACGCGGGATCGTCTTGAGCGCGAGAAGCGCACCGTCGAGCGGGTTCACCCGGTCTTCCCGGCCCCAGATCAGGAGCACGCGCTGCCGCAGGCGATGCGCCTCACGCCACAGCATGCCCTCTTCGTAGGTGTCGGGCTGGGCGAACGACTTGCCCATCGCCTTCATCGCGGCCAGCGACTCCGGTGCGCTCGCGGCGGCGAACCGTTCGTCGATCAGTTCGTCGGTGATCAGCGACTGGTCGTGCACCATGATCCGCAGGAAAGCTTCGAGCTTTTCGCGGCTCGGGCCAGGCGGCGCGCTGAACCGGCCGAGGTTCTTGATGCCCTCGGTGGGATCGGGCGCGAACAGGTTCACGCTCAGGCCGCCAGGCCCCATCAGGACGAGCCGTCCGGCGCGGTTCGGGTGGTTGAGTGCGAGCCGCACGGAAGCCCCGCCGCCGAGCGAGTTGCCGACGAAATGCGCCCGTTCGATGCCGAGTTCGTCCATGAGCCCGACCACGGCGTCCGCGCTGTGGCGGAAGTACTGCGGATGTTCGGTCGGCTTGTCCGACCGGCCGAACCCGGGCTGGTCGATGGCCAGCGTCCGGTAGTTCTTGCCGAATACCGGCAGGTTGCGGCCGAAGTTGCTCCACGCCGAGGCTCCGGGCCCGCCGCCGTGCAGCAGGATCACCGTCTCGGAATGTTCCGCGCCCGCCTCGTGGTAATGCAGCTTGAGTCCATCTCGGACGGTGACGTACTTGCCTTCGGTCATCAGACCATCGCATTCTCGACGGGCAGCCCGAAGGCGCCGGTTCCGAACATGACGTAGGCGCGCTCGGCGTCGTTCGCCGCGTGCACCCGGCCGGCGTGGGCGTCGCGCCAGAACCGCTGGATCGGGGTTCCGGCCTGCAAGGCCCGGCCACCGGAGTTCTCGAAAAGCCGGTCGATCGCGAAGATCGCGCGCTCGGTGCCGCGGACCTGATCACGCCGGACCCGCAGCCGGGTGGAGAACGGCAGCTTCTCGCCCTTGCACGCCAGCTGGTACAGCTCGTCGATGTTGTGGGTCAGCTGGAGCCAGGCCGCGTCGATCTCGCTCGCCGCCTCGGCGATCCGCACCTTGGCGAACGGGTCCTCTTTGGATTGTTCACCCGCGTACGCCGCGCGGACCCGCTTGCCCTGGTACTCGACGTGCGCGTCGTAAGCGCCTTGCGCCATCCCGATGATCGGCGCGGTGATCGTGCTCGGATGCACCGAACCGTAGGGAAGCTTGTACAGCGGCCCGGGATTGATCTCCTGCCCGGGAGTCTTGCACTTCGACGTCGCGATGAAGCTCAGCGCGCGGTGCTTGGGGACGAAGACGTCGTTCACGATGATGTCGTTGGACCCGGTGCCGCGCAGGCCGACGGTGTCCCAGACGTCCTCGATCGTGTAGTCGGAGATCGGCACCAGGTAGGTGCAGAAGTCGACGGGCTTCCCGTCCTTGAACACCGGCCCGCCCAGCAGCACCCAGGTCGCGTGGTCGCAACCGGAGGAGAAGCTCCAGCGCCCGCTGAGCCGGTAACCGCCGTCGACGACGTCCGCCTTGCCCATCGGCGCGTACGACGAGGAGATCCGGACGTCGGCGTCGTCGCCCCAGACGTCCTGCTGCGCCTGCGCTTCGAACAGGCCGAGGTGCCACGGGTGGACGCCGAGGATGGAGGCGACCCAGCCGGTGGAGCCGCACGCGCTCGCGACGAGTTTGACCGCGGTGTAGAAGCTCACCGGGTCGGCTTCGAGGCCACCGAACGTCTTCGGCTGCAGGAGTTTGAAGAACCCGGTCTCCTGCAGGGATTTGACGGACTCCTCGGGAACGCGCCTGGCGTCCTCCGCCTCCTGCGCCCGCTCCCGCAGGACCGGCAGCAGCTCCCGGATGCCCGCGATCACGTCCTGCGCGGCGTGCTCGCTCATATGCGTTCCCTCTCTCGTGCTCGGTGAACCGGGTCCAAGACTAGAACACGTTCTCGTTTTTGTCGACCGATCCCCGGTCGAGGGCACTGTGCAGTCCGGCACGCCGCCCGGAAAACACGCAGTCGGCCAGCGACAGACCACTCACATAGGACCTAGAACAGATTCCCACCGCCGTCCGGCCGGCCGCGTACAGCCCGCGGATCGGGGCGCCGGCGGCGGACCGCACCGCGCCGGTGTCCTCGTCCACGACCAGGCCGCCCAGCGTCAGCATCGGGCACGGATAGCCGAGGTTCGGCTTGATCGAGACGTCGATCAGCGAATACGGCGCCCTGTCCAGTGGCCGCGCGAACTCCGCGGGCTTGCCCGTCGGATCCGCGCCGGACCGCGCCGCCTCGACACTGGCGGCCAGCCCGCCTGGATCGACGCCCGCCTTGCGCGCGACCTCGTCGAGCGAACCGGCGACGACCCGTTGCCGCAGCAGGTACCGCACCTGAAGTCCTTGGAACCATTGACTTTGCCCGCGCGCGTCCCGCTGGACCTCCCGGACGATGGCGTCGTCGACCAGCAGCCAGCCGCGTCCTCCGTGCCCGGTGATCATGCGTTCGCCGACGGCCGCGCCGTACCGGGACTCGTCGATGATCCGGCCGCCCGTCTTGTCGACGAGCAGGCCGCCGAGAAACGCCGACGGCGGCGTGATGAACCGCCAGGCCGAGATCCGCCCGAGTTCCGCGGTGGCCCCGCCCGCCTCGACGCCCAACCGGATGCCGGATCCGTCGTCGGCCGACGTCCCGAGCGCCAGCCCGCCGCGATACGCGGGCGCGTGCTCGCGCACCATCTCGCGGTTCGCGATGAATCCGCCCGCCGCGAGAACAACCCCGCGAGAGGCGGAAATCCTCAGCTCACGGCCGTATCGGCGTTCGATCCGCTCCACCCTCCGGTGCAGCGACTTCCGCAGTGACGGAACGTAGATCCCCGGTTTCGCGGCATACGCCGACAGCCTCCGGTGCGCGGCTCGCACCCGAGCGGGAGCGTCCCGCAGGGTGGACACGACGACGCCGGTCACGGTCCCGTCGGCGTCCACGATCAGGTTCCGCGCGGCGGTCTGCGGCAGCACCTGGATCCCGCGGCTCCGGACCGCCTCCATCAGGCGTTTCATCAGCAGTTTTCCCGAAGTGCCCGGACCCTTGACCCGATGCCCGCGCGGCGCGGGCTTGGCGGCGTCACGGAAACCGCCCGCCGCCTCGCTGCCCGAGTAGTACAGATAGTGCTTGTCGCTCGGGTACGACGTCTTGTACGGGCACAGACTGCCCTCGAAGGGCACGCCGTTTCCTTCCAGCCACGAGATCATCTCCGTACTGCCCGCGCAGAACCGCCGCAGGGTCTCCTCCGAGACGACGTCGCCGACCTCCAGCCGCAGGTAGTCGTACATCGCGTCGACACTGTCGTCGACGCCCGCGTCCCGCTGCTGCGCCGTCCCGCCCCCGGCGTAGACGACGCCGCCACTGACCGCGCTCGCGCCACCGCCGGAGAACCGGTCCAGCACGAGCACCCGGGCACCGGCGTCGGCGGCCTCGATCGCCGCACAGGCGCCGGCCGCACCGAAACCCACGATCACCACATCCGCGACGAGGGAGTCCATGCCCCCACCCTAGAACTAGAACACGTTCTCGTCTATGGTGACTGGAGCAGCGCGGATGCTGCTACATGCTTCCTACAACGTGTTTCAGGTGAGGGGCGTATGGAGTTCGACGTGATCGTGGTCGGCAGTGGTGCCGCCGGGATGACCGCCGCACTGTCCGCAGCCCACCGGGGACTCGAGGTCCTGGTCGTGGAGAAGGCCGCCCACTTCGGCGGTTCGACGGCGCGCTCCGGCGGCGGCGTCTGGATCCCCGGCAACCACGCGCTGCGGGCGGCCGGGATCGAGGAGCCTCCGGAGCGGGCACGCGAGTACCTCGAAGCGATCGTCGGTGACGTCGTCCCCGCCGAACTCCGGTCGGCCTTCCTCGACCGCGGCCCCGAGGTCCTGTCGTTCGTCTGCGACAAGACGCCGTTGCGCTTCCGCTGGGTCCGCGGCTACTCGGACTACCACCCGGAAGCCCCCGGCGGGCGCGCGGGCGGACGGTCGGTCGAACCGGCCGCGCTCGACGGCAACCTGCTCGGACCGGAGCTGGCGAACCTGGAGCCGCCATACAGCGCTCCCCCGCTCGGCGCCCCGATCACCCAGGCGGACTACCGGTGGCTGAGCCTGCTCGCCCGGCATCCGCGCGGCATCCTCCGCGTGCTGGGTCTCGGCGGGCGCTGGCTCGCCGGCCGGATTCGCCGTCAGCGGCTGCTTTCCATGGGGCAAGCGCTTGCGGCCGGTCTGCGTGAGGGGCTGCGGCGGGCGGATGTCCCCGTCTGGCTGAACACCCCGCTGGTGGATCTGGAAAGCGAAGGCGACCGGGTGACCGGCGTCGTCGTCCGCCACGAGGGTGAGGACAAGCTGATCCGCGCGCGGCTCGGCGTCGTCCTCGGCGCAGGCGGGTTCGAGCACAACGAAGAGATGCGGGTCAAGTACCAGCGCGCGCCCATCGGTACGGAGTGGACCGTCGGCGCCGAAGCCAACACCGGCGACGCCATCGACGCCGGGCTCAAGCTCGGTGCGGCCGTCGACCTGATGGACGACGCCTGGTGGGGCCCGTCCATCCCGCTGACCGGCGGTCCCTGGTTCGCGCTCGCCGAGCGGTCGCGGCCGGGCTGCCTGATGGTCAACGCGCGGGGCGAACGCTTCGTCAACGAATCGGCGCCCTACGTCGAGGCCGTGCACGCGATGTACGGCGAAGGTGACGGCCCCGGCGCGAACATCCCGACCTGGCTGGTGTTCGACCAGCGCAACCGCAACCGGTACATGTTCACCGGCCTCGGCCCGCGCCAGCCGCTGCCCGGCCGCTGGTTCAAAGCGGGCATCGCGGTCAAAGCGAGCACGATCGCGAAACTCGCCGAGCGGATCGAGGTCCCGGCCGACGCGCTGGAGGCCACCGTGCGGCGGTTCAACGGCTTCGCCAAGAGCGGCGTGGACGAGGACTTCCACCGCGGGCGCAGCGCGTACGACCACTACTACGGCGACCCGCGGAACAAACCCAACCCGAGCCTGGGACCGCTGGACGTCGCGCCGTACTACGCGGTGAAGATCGTGCCCGGCGACCTGGGCACCAAGGGCGGGTTGAGGACCGACACGCACGCGCGGGTCCTGCGCGAGGACGGGTCGGTGATCGACGGGCTTTACGCGGCCGGCAACACGAGCGCGGCGGTGATGGGCCGCACCTACGCGGGCCCCGGCGCGACGATCGGCCCGGCGATGGTGTTCGGCTACCTTGCGGCCGAGCATCTCGCGCAGCAAGATCACACCAAAGCGGGAGGCAGCCGATGACGACGGAATCCGTACGGCAGATCGACGCGGGCGCGCCCCCTTCGCGGTTCGCGCGCGGGTGGCACTGTCTCGGCCTCGCCGAGACGTTCCGTGACGGGAAGCCGCACGCCATCACCGCGTTCGGGACGAAACTGGTGGTCTTCGCCGATTCGTCCGGCAAGCTGAACGTGCTCGACGGGTACTGCCGCCACATGGGCGGCGACCTCACCCAGGGCGAGGTCAAGGGCGACGAGATCGCCTGCCCGTTCCACGACTGGCGCTGGAACGGCAACGGCAAATGCGTCTCGATCCCCTACGCCAAACGGGTTCCGCTGCGGGCACGGACGAAGTCGTGGACCGTGCTGGAGGAGAACAAGCAGTTGTTCGTGTGGCACGACCCGGAGGGCAACCCGCCGCCCGAGGACGTCGTCATCCCGCGGATCGAAGGCATCTTCACCGGCGAGTGGAGCAACTGGACCTGGGACTCGGTGCTCATCGAGGGCTCCAACTGCCGCGAGATCATCGACAACATGGTCGACATGGCGCACTTCTTCTACATCCACTACGCCTTCCCGACCTACTTCAAGAACGTGTTCGAGGGGCATGTCGCCACCCAGTACCTGAACACGAAGGGCCGCCCGGACAAGGGAATGGCGTCGAACTACGGCGGCGAGGAGAACCTCCTGCGGTCGGAGGCGTCGTACTTCGGGCCGTCCTACATGATCAACAAGCTGCTCAACACGTACCAGGGTTTCGAGATCGAGAACGTGCTGATCAACTGCCACTACCCGGTCACCGAGAACTCGTTCGTGCTGCAGTGGGGCGTGAGCGTGAAGAAGTTCGAGGGCGTCTCGGACGAGCACGCGGACAAGATCGCCGGGAAGTTCGCCAAGGGCATCGGCGTCGGGTTCCTGCAGGACGTGGAGATCTGGCGCAACAAGACCCGGATCGACAACCCGTTGCTGTGCGAGGAGGACGGGCCGGTCTATCAGCTGCGCCGCTGGTACGACCAGTTCTATGTGGACGCCGCCGACGTCACCGAGGACATGACGCGCCGGTTCGAGTTCGAAGTGGACACCAGCCGCGCCAACGAGGTCTGGGCGGCGGAGGTGGCCGAGAACCTGGCACGGCGGCAGGCGGAAGAGGCCGGGGTGTGAAGCCGGAGACCGTCGAATTCCTCACCGCCGGGCTGCGGCCGCTGAGCTGCCGCGCATGCGGGACGTGCGTGCTGGTCAAGAAGAACAGCGTGCAGCACACCAGCATCCAGTGGACGAGCGACGCGTCCCGGAGCTGCCCGGTGTTCGCCGAGCAGAAGGCCTCCGGCGCGCAGACGGCGTTGCTCGACACCTGCGGCAATCTCAGCGACAGCATCGACGCCGCGTTGAAGGACGGCCTGCTGGAGGTGCCCGAATGAGCGGTCCCGTCACCGTGACCGTGGCCGAGGTGATCGCCGAGACCGCCGACGCGCGGTCGATCGTGTTCGAGATCCCGGCCGAGCACGCCTCCGTTTTCGCTTACACCCCAGGACAGTTCCTCACGCTGCGCGTGCCGAGCGACCGGACCGGCTCGGTGGCCCGCTGCTACTCGCTCTCCAGCGCGCCGCACGAGAACCGGGTGCAGGTCACCGTCAAACGCACCGCCGACGGCTACGGGTCGAACTGGCTGTGCGACAACCTCCAGGCGGGTCAAGAGGTCCAGGTCCTGCCGCCGGCCGGGGTGTTCAGCCCCGCGTCGCTCGACGAGGACTTCCTGCTGCTCGCGGGTGGCAGCGGTATCACGCCGGTGATGTCGATCCTCAAGTCCGCGCTGGAGCACGGCACCGGCAAGGTGGTGCTGCTGTACGCCAATCGCGACGAAGGTTCGGTGATCTTCGCCCGCGAGCTGGCGGACCTCGCCGCTCGGTACCAGGACCGGCTGGTCGTCGTGCACTGGCTGGAGAGCCTGCAAGGACTGCCGACGGAAGCGCAGCTGCGGGCCTTGGTGACGCCGTACACCGCGCACGAGGCGTTCATCTGCGGGCCGGGGCCGTTCATGGACGCCGCGCGGACGGTGCTCAAGGACCTCGGGCTGCCGCGCAAGCGGATCCATCTGGAGCGGTTCCTCTCCCTGGGCGGGAATCCGTTCGAGGTGGCCGAGCCCGTCGCCGTCGAAGAGGCCGAGACCCCGGCGTCGGTCGAGGTCACCCTCGACGGGGAGACCAGGAAACTCGGCTGGCCGCGCCGGACGAAACTGCTGGACCTGTTGCTGGAAAAGGGTTTCGACGCGCCGTACTCGTGCCGCGAGGGCCAGTGCAGCGCGTGCGCCTGCCGAGTCGTCTCCGGTGAGGTGAAGATGCTGAACAACGAGGTCCTCGACGGCGACGACATCGCCGAAGGCATCGTACTGGCGTGCCAGTCCCTGCCGCTGACCGACGAGGTCACCGTCACCTACGAGTAGGAGCTATCCGTGCCCATCGATCCCTCGGTCGCGATCGGCGCCGACCTCGGCGAGGTGAGCTTCGCCTGGACCGCGTCGGACGTGCAGCTCTACCACCTGGCGCTGGGCGCGGGCGCGGATCCGACGAGCCCGCGCGAACTGCGCTACACCTACGAGAACGGCCTCCAGGTCCTGCCGACGTTCGCCACCGTGGCGGCGAACCTGCGCGTGTTCGAGCCGCCCGCGGTCTCGTTCCCCGGCGTCGAGGTCGACCTCGGGAAAGTGTTGCACGGCAAGCAGGAGGTGATCGCGCACCGGCCGATCCCGACGTCGGGGAAGGCCGTGGCGCGCACGCGGATCGTCGACGTCTTCGACAAGGGCAAGGCGGCCGTGATCGTGAACGAGACGGTCGCCACCGACTCGGACGGAACTCCCTTGTGGACGTTGCGGTCGAGCATCTTCGCCCGAGGCGAAGGGGGTTTCGGCGGCGAGCGCGGCCCATCCGATCGCGTCGAACCGCCGTCACGGGAACCGGACGTGGTCATCGACACACCGACGTTGCCGCAGCAGGCGCTGCTCTACCGGCTCTGCGGTGACCGCAACCCCCTGCACGCCGATCCCGCGTTCGCCGCGGCGGCCGGGTTCGGCAAGCCGATCCTGCACGGCCTGTGCACCTACGGCGTCATCGCGAAGGCCGTCACCGACGAATTCCTCGACGGCGACACCGCCCGCGTCGCGTCGTTCTCGGCCAAGTTCGCCGGCGTCGTCTTCCCCGGCGAGCCGCTGCGGACCCGGGTCTGGCGCGAGCCCGCCGGGCTGCTGATCGCCACCACGGCACCGGACCGGGACGAGGCACCGGTCCTTTCCGACACTTTCTTGACCACGACAGACTGAATCCTCGTTCCCGCAGGTAGCGGCTCTGGCTAGACTCGGGCAGGTGCGCCCCTTGATCTCGGACCCGTATGCCGAACTCGGCCGGGACTACGCGCGATCGAGACGCCCGGACCCCCGCATCGCGGCCGCCGTCGCCGACGCTCTCGGCGACGCGCGCTCGGTGGTCAACGTCGGGGCCGGAGCCGGTTCCTACGAGCCGGAAGACCGCGACGTGGTGGCCGTCGAGCCATCGCGACGGATGATCGCGCAGCGTCCGTCCACCGCGGCCCCGGCCGTGCAGGCGTGCGCGGAAGGGCTGCCCTTTCCCGACGGTGCCTTCGATGCCGCCCTGGCGGTGCTGACCGTGCACCACTGGACGGACGTGACCGCCGGGCTGGCCGAACTGCGGCGCGTGTCCCGCCGCCAGGTGATCGTGACCTGGGATCAGGCGGTGTTCGCGCGGTTCTGGCTGGTGCGGGACTACCTGCCGGAGATCGCCGAACACGAAAGCAGACTGGCCTGTCTCGACCGGGTCGTCGAGGAACTCACCGTGGCCGGGCGGGCGCCTTCGGTGGCTCCGCTGCCCGTGCCGTCGGACTGCGTCGACGGGTTTCTCGGCGCGTATTGGCGCAGGCCCGAGGCCTACCTGTCCGAGCGCGTGCGCGCGGGGATGTCCGGGGTGGCGCTGCTCGACCAGAACGTCGTCGCGACGGCGGTCGAGCGGCTGCGCGCCGATCTCGCCGACGGGCACTGGCACCGGCATCACGTCGGCCTGCTCGGCCGGACGGAACTCGACCTGGGGTACCGGCTCGTCACCAGGTGATTCAGTACACAGTGGACGTCTCTCGCGGCGTGGACGGCGGTCGACCCCGGACGCCGGGGCATGGTATTCATGGCTTTCGTGACGGCAGGGGACGGGAGCGGCATGACGGCGGAGTACTTCGTGGTCCGTGGCCAGGTGGAGAAGGGCGACCAGCGGGGCAGGGAACTGGGTTTCCCGACGGCCAACATCGCGCTGCGCGACCAGGACGGCCAAGTCGGCGACGGAGTGTGGGCGGGCTGGGCCGAACGCGCCGACGGCACCCGGATCGCGGCGGCGGTCTCGGTCGGCAGGCGGCCGACCTACTACGGCGCCGACGGCTACCGGCTCGTCGAGGCGCATCTGCTGGACTTCAGCGGTGACCTCTACGGCGAGGTGCTGACCGTCTGGCTGGGGCACCACCTGCGCGAGCAGGAGGCGTACCCGTCGTCGGAGGCGCTGATCGTCGCGCTGAACAAGGACATCGCCAACGCCGCGAAATGGGCCGCGGACAACCCCGCCGAGGGCCTGCCGGACGTGGGCACCGCCGAGGCGGGCGTCGTGCGCCGCGTCCCGCACGCCTCGTGAGTGGGTCCTACCCGTCGAGAGAACCGTCCTCATCACCACGCCGGCACAGGCGTGTCGCGAAAGCCACTTTCGAGACATCAGACGTCGCGAAAGTGGCTTTCGCGACGCACACCGAGAAGTCAGACGGCCGCGCCCAGCAGCATGTAGCCCATCCCCAGCCCCATGATCACCCGGCACACCCGCCGTGACAGCTGACCGGACTCCCCCGCGCCCCGCGCCGCGAGCACCCCGGCGCGCACGGCGTCCGCCGCGAAATACGCCGCCACCGCTCCGAAGACCAGCGACAGCCACAATGCCGAACCGCCGCCCGGCCCCGACATCACCAGCCACGGCCCGTGGGTGACGTCGTTGTGCGGCATGAACGTCACCATGAACAGCATCGCGGTGGCGGAGACGGCGTGGTGCCCGCACGAAGCGTGCCCGGACCGCCGCCCCTTCCACCACGAGACGGCGAACCAGCCCGCGGTCAGCGCCAGCACCGCCTGCCAGCCCGCCGCGGGGATCGGGCCGCCGACCGGGGACAGCATCGCGACCATGGCGACGACGAGCAGCAGTTCGGCCAGGTCGCCGTTGCGGACGGCCGCACCCTGGCTGCGGTAGTCCAAACGGACGAGTCTCAGCACGCAGGGCAGGACGAGCGCGGCGAACACCGCGGTCAGGGCCCACGCGACGACGATTGGTCCAGACATCGCACCTCCCGGCTGGCAACCCCTTCACCGTGGCAGGTACCGCTCTAGTACACCATCGGGCATTGAGGTGATGTCAGCCCGCGGTCAGGACCAGTCCGCTCGTGGGAACGCCGGTGCCGGCGGTCACCAGCACCCGCGAAGCCCCGTCGACCTGGTTGACGGCGTCACCCCGCAGCTGCCGGACGCCCTCGGCGATCCCGTTCATCCCGTGGATGTAGGCCTCCCCCAGCTGCCCGCCGTGCGGATTGAGCGGAAGCTTCCCGTCGAGTTCCAGGGTTCCGCCGGCGATGAAGTCCTTGGCCTCGCCCTTCCCGCAGAAGCCGAGTTCTTCCAGCTGCATCAGGACATAAGGGGTGAAGTGGTCGTACAGCACGGCGAGGTCCATGTCGCCCGGCCCCAGCCCGGACTGCTCCCACAGCTGCCGCCCCACCACCCCCATTTCGGGCAGCGCCGGGAGATCGTCGCGGTAGTAGCTGGTCATCACGTACTGGTCCGGCCCGCTCCCCTGCGCGGCCGCCGCGATCACGGCGGGCCGGTGCGGCAGGTCGCGCGCCCGCTCGGCGCTGACGACGACCAGGGCGACCCCGCCGTCGCTCTCCTGGCAGCAGTCCAGCAGGTGCAACGGCTCGGCGACCCAGCGGGAGGCCTGATGCTCTTCGAGGGTGATCGGCTTGCCGTAGAACCAGGCCTGGGGGTTGGTCGCCGCGCGGGCGCGGTCGACGACGGCCACCCGGCCGAAGTCTTCGCTGGTCGCGCCGTACTCGTGCATGTACCGCCGCGCGAGCATGGCGACGGTCGCGGCCGGGGTCGCGATCCCCATCGGGTAATGGAACGCGTTGTCGACGCCGGACGAGTTCACCTGCCCCGCCGCGGCCGAGGACACCTGCCCGAACCGCATGCCGGACCGTTCGTTGAACGCCCGGTACGCGACGACGACGTCCGCGACCCCGGTCGCGACGGCCATCGCGGCCTGTTGCACGGTCGCGGCCGCGGCCCCTCCGCCGTAATGGATCCGGCTGAAGAACTTGAGCTCCGGTATGCCCAGTTCCCGCGCGACGGCGATCTCGCTGTTGCCGTCCATGGTGAACGACACCAGACCGTCCACATCGGACGGAGAGAGCCCGGCGTCCTTCAGCGCGCTCGACACCGCTTCCGCCGCCAGCCGCAGCTCGCTGCGCCCGGAATCCTTCGAAAACTCCGTGGCACCGATCCCGGCGATGGCCGCCCGTCCGGACAGGGTCATCACTCGCCTCCCAGCGTCAGCGCCACGGTGCCCACCACGTGCTCACCGAGACTGTCCACACCGGACACCGCGACCACCACGTCGTCACCGTCCCGTTCCGTGACCCGTCCGGTGAAGGTCAGCGTGTCGTAGGCGTAACAGGGCACACCGAGCCGGATCTTGATCGACCGCACGAACACCTCCGGCCCCGCCCAGTCGGTGACGAACCGCTGCACCAGACCCGTGTCGGTGAGGATGTTCAGGAAGATGTCCTTGGAGCCACGCTGAACGGCGGCGTCACGGTCGTGGTGGACGTCCTGGAAGTCCCGGGTCGCCAGCGCGGTGCTCACCACGAACGTGGGGGTGGCCTCGATCTTCAGCGGCGGCAGCTCGGTGCCGACCGGACAGTCCCTCATCGCGCGACCCTCCAAGCGGGCAACGTCAGTTCCTCGTCGATCTTCACGAAGGCCGCCTCCACCGGGAGTCCGATGTGGACTGTTTCGGGATCGGCGTCGAGCAGCTCGCCCATCACCCGGACACCCTCCTCCAGTTCGACGAGCGCGACCACGAACGGCAGGTCCTTGCCGGGCACCTTCGGATGATGGTGCACCACGTAGCTGTAGACCGTGCCCCGGCCGCACGCGACGACGTAGTCCGGCTTCGCGTCGAGGTCGCCGTCCGGCGGCATCGGGCCGGGCGGATGCCGCAGGATCTCGCCCCACCGCTGGATCCGCAGTTCGCCGTCACGCAGGCCCGCCCAGAAGAACTCTGTGTCCTTGCTGATCACCGGCCGCAGCACCGGGGCGGCCGCCTTGGCGGGCTCGGCGCCCGGCGGGCGGAACTTCAGCACCCGGAACACCATATCCGCGACGGCCTCGTCACCGACGTACCAGGTGGTTTTCGTTGTCACGAACCAGCCCTCGCCCAGCGCGGTCCGCTTCGGCCCGACGACACTCTCGAGTTTCGCGGTCGCTTCGACCCGTTCACCGTGGCGGAGGTAGCGGAAGTAGTTCTGCTCGGAGTTCGTCGCGACGACCGAGGTGAACCCGGCTTCGTCGAGCACCTCCATCATGGCGCCGAGCGGGTCGTCCGACGCCCTCGTCCAGTGCAGCCCGCCCATCGTCCACACCTGCGCCATCGCGGGCGGCGCGACGAGTCCCTTGTGGACGCTTTTGGCGGCGAACTCCTCGTCCACGTACACCGGATTGCGGTCACCGATGGCTTCGACCCAGTTGTTCACCATCGCCTGGTTGACCGCGTCGCGCGCGGCCCTCGGCGCGGATTCCCCGCGCGCGGCGATGCGTTCGGCGGCTTCCTGGATGCTCATCGCGGCACCCTCGGCAAACCGAGCCCGGCGGTGGCGATCAGCTCGCGCTGGATCTCGTTGACCCCGCCGCCGAAGGTCAGCACCAGATTGCGTTTGGCCACCACGTCCAGCCACAGCGCCAGTTCCGCGGTTTCGGCGTCGGACTGATCACCGTGTCGCGCCACGATCTCCTCCAGTCTCCTTGCCAGGCGCTGGATGCGTTCGGAACCGAAGATCTTGGTGGCCGACGCGTCGGCCACCGCCACCTGCCCGCTCGCCGACGACGCCGCGACCTGCCAGTTCAGCAGTTCGTTGACCCGGGCGGTCGCGAGGGTTTCCGCGAGCACGGCCCGGACGTCGGGCAGTTGGAGCAACGGCGTGCCGTCCGGCGCCTTCCTGGTCGCCGCCCACTCGCGGACGCGGTCGTGGAGACCGCCGATCCGCCCGGCGGGGCCGAGCATGACGCGTTCGTGGTTCAGCTGGGTGGTGATCAGCCGCCAGCCCTCGTTCTCCTTGCCCACCAGCATGTTCGCCGGCACCCGGACGTCCGAGTAATAGGTGGCGTTCACGTGGTGCGCGCCGTCGCAGGTGATGATCGGTGTCCACGAATAGCCCGGATCGCGGGTATCCATGATGAGGATCGAGATTCCCTTATGCCTCGGCGCGTCCGGCGCGGTGCGGACGGCGAGCCAGATGTAATCGGCGTCATGGCCGCCGGTGGTGAAGATCTTCTGGCCGTTGACGACGTATTCGTCCCCCTCGCGCACCGCTGTCGTGCGCAGCGCCGCGAGGTCCGTTCCCGCGTCGGGCTCGGTGTAGCCGATGGCGAAATGCACTTCACCGGCGAGAATCTTGGGCAGGAACAGCGATTTCTGTTCCTCGGTGCCGTACGCCTGAAGCGTGGGCCCGACGGTCTGCAAGGTCACCGACGGCAGCTGGACGTCGGCACGGGCGGCCTCGTCGACGAAGAGGTGCTGCTCGATCTCGCCGAACCCACGGCCGCCGTACTGTTCGGGCCAGCCGACGCCGAGCCAGCCGTCGCGGCCCATCCGCCGGACGATCTCGCGGTACACCGGGCCGTGCCGCTCCCGCAGCATCGCGCGCCGCTCGTCGGCGCTCACCAGCCCGGCGAAGTACTTTCTCAGTTCGGAGCGCAACTCGTGTTGCGCCGCGGTCAGTTCGATCAGCATCGGTTCACCCCGCCACCAGTTCGCCCAGGCCGGCCAGCCGATGAGCGGCGCCGCCGAGCGTTCGTCCCAGATCCTTGACCGCCGACGAGAACCGGTGCAGCGGATACGTTTCATCCACGCCGATCCCGCCGTGCAGGTGGTGGCAGACGGCCAGCGCCGCGGGCGCCTCCTCCGCCAGCCAGTACGCCGCGATGTCGAGCTCCGCCTCGGCGTCGAGCCCCGCCGCGAGCCGCCAGACCGCCGACCGCGCGGCCAGCTGGACCGTCCGCGAGGCGACGTAGACGTCCGCGATCTGTTGCGCCACCGCCTGGAACGCCGCCAGCGGACGCCCGAACTGCGCACGTTCGCCGACGTGCTTGGTGGTCAGCGCGAGCGCACCGGCGAGCAGCCCGTCGCCGAACGCCACGGCGCCGGCGAGCGCGAACCGGTGCAGCGTCGCGATCGACTCTCCGGGACCGTGCCCGTTGAGGAGGTCGGCGTCGGTGACGGTCACCGAGTCGAGCGTCATCGTGTAGTCCGGTGTGCCGGAAGAGGTTCTCGTCGGCGTCAGCGTCACACCGTCCGCGCGGGGATCGACCAGGAAGACGCCGGTGCCGCCCGGCAACGAGGCGGGCGTCAGGATCCGCGTCGCTTCCGCCGCGAACGGCACGCCGATCTTGACGCCGCTCAGGCGCCAGTCCCCCGCCGATTCCGCGACGGTCGCGGGCCGGGTGGTGAACGGCGCGGAAGGCTCGTGCAGCGCGGCGGTGAGCACGGCTTCGCCCGCGGCGACCGGCGGGAGCAGCGCCGAGCGCTGATCCGGGCCACCGAGCGTGGTCACGGGAAGGACTCCAAAGGCCAGAGACGCCAGCGCGGGCGTCGGCGAGGCGACGCGCCCGAGCTCGGTCAGCACCAGGGCGACTTCGGCGACGCCGAGCCCGTCACCGCCGAGTTCGGCGGGCAGCGCCAGGGCGAGCAGACCGGCGTCGGCGAGCGCGCGCCACGTGTCCGCGGGCTCGCGCTCCTTGCCGAGGACGCGCGCGGCCAGCGCGGTGACCTCGGTCTGCGTCTCGTCGAACTGGAAGTCCACACTGGCTCCTCACCGGGGCGAACGGGCACAATATTGAAACCTGTTCTAGTCTTAACCGGAAGGAGGCGTGACGGCAAGGGGGAGGATCTAGGAGGTGGCTTTGAGCAGTTCCGCGAGCGCGTCGGGAAAGTGGTCGGCGAGCGGCCACAGGTCACCGGTGAGTTCGCGGGCGCCGAGCAGGCCGACGTCGACCCGGCCCGCGTTGGACAGCACGGTGACGTTGAGCCCGGCGCCGTGGAACACCGGGCCGAGCGGGTAGAGCCCGGTGATCCGGCAGCCCAGCAGGTACAGCGGCATCGGTGGCCCCGGCACGTTGGAGACCACCAGGTTGTGCACCACCGGATGCCGTTCGGCCAGGCGCAGCGCGGAATACGCGCGCACCGCGAGGCCGAACATGGTCGCCGCCGAGAACTGCGCCCAGTCCTGGAGCATGTCGGCGTCGATGGTGTGGTGATGGTCCTTGGACAGCCGGTTGGACTCCGCGAGCATGAACAGCCGCGCGGCGGGGTCGTCGAGATGGGTCGGCAGCGAGGCGAAGAACGCCGAAACCTTGTTGCTGCCGTGGTCGCGTTCGGTCCGGCCGTGCACCGACACCGGCACGGTCGCCACCAGCGGATCGTCCGGCAGCTCGCCCCGGTCCCGCAGGAACTGCCGCAGCGCACCGGAAACCACGGCGAGGACGACGTCGTTGACGGTCACCCCGAAGGCGTCCTTGACATGCTTGACGTCGTCGAGGTCGAGAGAGGCGTAGGCGACACTGCGGTGCGCGGTGATCGTCCCGTTGAACGACGTGCGCGGCGCGGTGAACGGAACCGGCATTCCCTTGCCCTGCAACGCTTTCCCCAGCCATTTCGGCACGAGTTCGAGGAGGTCGGGCAGCAGCTTCACCAGCTCGACCGGCCGTTTCGCGAACGAGGTCAGCCCCGCGCCGAGCAGCGCGCGCCTGCCGGGAACACCCGCGTTGGCGCGTTCGTCCGTCGCGATCCGCGGCGGCGGGGCGTCCGGGTCGAGCCCGGCGAGGTAGCCGATCAGGCTGGCGCCGCCGACCCCGTCGACGCTGGCGTGATGCATCTTCAGCAGAACCGCGATCCCGCCGTCGGCCAGGCCTTCGATCACGTACAACTGCCACAGGGGCTGCGCGCGGTCCAGCCGTTGTCCCGCGATGTGGGCGCAGAGTTCGGCCAGTTCCCGCCGGTCGCCGGGCGCGGGTACGCCGATCCGGTGAACGTGGGCTTCGAGGTCGAAGTCCTCGTCCTCGACCCAGACCGGATGCGCCAGGTTCCAGAGTGGATTGTGCAGTTTGCGCCGGAACGCCGGGATCAGCTCGACCCGTTCGGCCAGTTTCTCCTTGAAGCGGTCGAAATCGTAGCCGCCGGGCATGGTCGAACCGTCCAAGGTGAGCAGCCCGCATATGTGCAGCACCTGGGCCGGTGTCTCCAGGTAGAGGAAACTCGCGTCCAGACCGCTCAATCTCTGCATGAGAAGCACCTTAAGTGAACTTTGCAACCCGTTCTAGGCGGTCACCCGGCGGTAGGATCGGTGCCCATGCACCCGAGTTTCGTCGTCCGTCAGGCACTCCAGCTCGCGCTCACCGCGAACGCGCTGAAGCCGCCGCGAGGTGCGCGTACCGCGATCCCGGCGTTCTTCGCGGGCTGGCTCACCGGTGAGCTCGCGCCGCATCTGCTCGCGCTCACCGCGGCCGACGCGGCGGCGCATGTCGCCCGGCACCGGGGCGGATCGAGCAAGACCGGGCTCGCCCTCGCGGCGGCGTCGGCGGCCGGTCTCGGCACCCTGATCGCGCAGTCCCAGCGGGCCCGCGACGAGATCGAGACGGCGCTCACCGAAGGCATCGGCAAGGCCTACGCCGACGAACTCGAACACCCACCGAGCCCGACCGACCTCGCGACCCCGTGGGGCCAGCTCGCCATGCCGTTCCGCATGCGCGACCCCGATGTCCGGCGGACCCGCGACATCGCCTACGCGCCCGGCGGGAAACGATTCCTGCTCGACGTCTACGCCCCACGCGAGCCCGTCACCGGCGCGCCGATCCTGCTGCAGGTGCACGGGGGCGCCTGGGTGATCGGCAACAAGGACCAGCAGGGGCTGCCGCTGATGCTGCACATGGCCAAACGCGGCTGGATCTGCATCGCGATCAACTACCCGCTCTCCCCCGCGGCCCGCTGGCCCGCGCATATCGTCGCGGCGAAACGCGCGCTGGCCTGGATCCGGGACAACGCCGAGTCCTACGGCGGCGACCCGTCGTTCGTCGCCGTCACCGGCGGCTCCGCGGGCGGGCATCTGGCGGCGCTGCTGGCCCTGACCGCGAACGACCCGGCGTTGCAGCCTGGCTTCACCGAAGCCGACACGAGCGTCCAGGCGTGCGCCCCGCATTACGGCGTCTACGACTTCGCCGCGACCAGCGGACGGCGCTCCAGCCAGACCCGGCTGAAGACGCTGATCGCCCGCCACGTCTTCGAGGCGGACCGGGATCCGGTGAAGTTCCTCGACGACTACGTCGCGGCGTCACCGCTGGACCGGATCACCGAGGACGCGCCGCCGTTCTTCGTCATCCACGGCGTCCACGACTCGCTGGTGCCGGTGGGCGAGGCCCGCGAATTCGTGCGGCGCCTGCGGGACAAGTCCCAGCGTGAGGTCGCCTACGCGGAGATCTCCGGCGCGCAGCACGCCTTCGACGTCTTCCCCTCGATCCGCAGCGCCCACGTCGTGCGCGGGGTGGAACGGTTCCTGGAGTGGAGTCACCGCACCTGGCGCCGGTCCAGCAGGTCGTAAGCGGTTATCGCCGGGAGGACGACGTCGCGAAAGCCACTTTCGCAACGTTGAAGGTTGCGAAAGTGGCTTTCGCAACGTGTCGCCTGGGGTGAGGCCAGCGCGGCCAAGCGTGGGCTCGGGGTAACCCAACGCTCTTCGCCGGGCGTCGCGAAAGCCACTTTCGGGACGCCAGACGTCGCGAAAGTGGCTTTCGCGACATCACTTCCGGCCGAGCTTGAGTGCGTCAGGGCGGGTAGATCACGTCCGTCGGCCGTGTGGACGCTGGACCGTCGACCCGCCAGCCTTCGCCGTCGCGCACGAAGCGGTACCACCGTTCGTCCCGGCCGTAGCGCAGTTGCAGGTCGCCCTGGGTGATCCTGTTCCGCCAGGTCTTCGGCGTTCCCGGCAATCCCGATTCGGCGAGGTCCGCCTTGGCCTGCGCGAGCGGCGCCTGCCCCGGCCGCCAGGCCTCCCGGACCACCGCCATCCCGCCCCGGCCCGCCTCACGCCAGGCCTGTGCCCAGAGGGCCAGGTCCCGCACCGCGACCCCGGCCGCCTCGGCGAGATCGGCGACCACGGGCGGGTCGCTCGCCGCCGCGCGACGCGCGAGATCTTCCTCGAACGACAGCTCCGCCTCGCGCTCGGGCCCCATGACCAGCAGCTCCCAAGCCCTCGCGGCGGCGTCGGCGGCCAGTTCGACGAACATTTCGCCGCTCCAGCCGGTGCGGTGCGGCGGGTCGATGTCGAGGACCGCGGGCGGCCCGACCGTGCCGGGGACGGCCGGCCGCGGCGGGAGCGCCGCGATCCGCCGGGTGTACGCGCGTTTCGGGTCCACCCCTGGTGCGGCGGGGGCGCGCACCCGTTTGCCCGGCGCGCTCGCGGGAGCCCGGCGGGACCGCAGTTCCGCGAGCACGGCCTCCCTCGGCCTGCCGCGCAGCAGGAACAGCACGAACGGATCGGCGTCGACCTCGTCCGCGACCAGGTAGTACACCGCGGCCACGTGCTTGCACGGGTTCGCGCTGTCGGGGCAGGAGCATTTCGGGCGCAGATCTCCGGGACCCGGCAGCAGGTCCGCGCCGGCGGCTCGGGCGTCCTCGGCCAGCTCACCCGGCAGCTCGCCGTCGAGGAGGGCGGCGACGTGCCCGAGCCGGGAGCCGACCATCCCGAGGAGGCTCTCCCACTGTGGTCCGGTGAACGCCCGCATGTGGATGGTCACCCGGTACGGCACCGCCCGGCTTCCCTGTACCCAGGCCGTCACCTCGCCCTCGCCGACCGCGAGCTTGCTGACGGTGCCCTTGCGCGCGTACGTCCGCCCTCGGGGCAACCGGTTCGGATCGAGTTTGGCACGCTCCTCCAGGGCCTCGACCCACGCCTTGCCCCACCACGTGTTGCCGAAGGTGCGCCGTTTCCGTCCTGTCACGCCGGGCATCAGAACCCCTTGGCGGAGCTGAGACGGATACGGAAAAGTGACCAGACGCGTGAACCCGCCACGGCCGAAGGCCTCGCTATCGCGGTGGCAGGGCGCCCTGTCCGCCCAACGCGACGCGTTCTACCAGGCAGCGCCCTGCCGACGTCGATCGCGGTCACGGGTTCACCAACAGACACTCATGCCTCCCCGAGCCGGACGAGGTCGGCGAGTTCGTCATCGGACAGTTCGGTGATCCAGTTCTCGCCCGCGCCGATGACCGCGTCCGCCAGCCCGCGTTTGGTCTCCAGCACCTTGGCGATGCGCTCCTCGAGCGTGCCCTCGGCGATCAGCCGGTGCACCTGGACCGGCCGGTCCTGCCCGATCCGGTACGCGCGGTCGGTGGCCTGATCCTCGACCGCCGGGTTCCACCAGCGGTCGTAGTGGATCACGTGGGTGGCCTTGGTCAGGTTGAGCCCGACACCGCCCGCTTTGAGCGAGAGCAGGAACACCGGTACCTCGCCCGCCTGGAACCGGGCGACCATGTCCTCCCGGACCTGGGGCGAGCTCGACCCGGACAGCAGCATCGTCGGCAACCCGCGTTCGGCCAGGCGTTTCTCCAGCAGGCGGCACAGCTGGACGTACTGGCTGAACACGAGCACGCTGTCGCCCTCGTCGAGGATGACGTCGAGCAGTTCCTCGAACGCGGCGAGCTTGCCGGACCGGCCGTGCAGCACGCCGGGTTCCTTGAGGTACTGCGCCGGATGGTTGCAGATCTGCTTGAGCTCGGTGAGCAGTTTGAGCACCTGCCCGCGCCGCGCCACCCCGTCCAGCTCACGGATCATCGCGAGATTCTCGCGGACCACGGCCTCGTACAGCGTCGTCTGCTCGGCGGTGAGCGGGACGAACCGGTCGGTCTCGGTCTTGCGCGGCAGTTCGGGGGCGATGTCCGGGTCGGTCTTCTTACGGCGCAACAGGAACGGGCGCACGGTCGTAGCGAGGCGTTCGGTGGCGGCGACGTCGCGGTCACGCTCGATCGGCCGGGCGACCTTGCGACGGAACCCTTCCAGCGAGCCGAGCAGTCCCGGCGTCGTCCAGTCCACAATGGACCAGAGTTCGGTGAGCCGGTTCTCCATCGGTGTCCCGGTCAGCGCGACCTTCACGGCGGCCGGGATCTTCCGCAGCTCCTTGGCGGTGACCGAAAGCGGGTTCTTGACGTGCTGCGCCTCGTCCGCGGCGATCATCCCCCAGTCCACTTCGGACAGGGTTTCTCGATCCCGCCGGAGGACGCCATACGTGGCGAGCACGACCTCGTCCGGCGCGACCTCGTCGAGATGCCGTCCGCCACCGTGGAACCGGCGTACCGGGATGTCCGGCGCGAACCGGGCGAATTCACGCTCCCAGTTGCCCAGCAACGACGTCGGGCACAGGACGAGCGTAGGCCCCTCACCGAGCGGACGGCGATGCAGGTGCAGGGAGATGAGCTGGATCGTCTTGCCGAGCCCCATGTCGTCGGCGAGGCAGGCGCCGAGACCGAGCCCGGTCATCGTCGCCAGCCAAGCCAGGCCCGCCTTCTGATACGGCCGCAGGGTGGCCTTCAGGTCCGCGGGTTGCTCGATCGGTTCCGCGGCGCTTTCCCGGATTCGCCGGAGCAGCCCCGTCAGCGCGGACGGCGCGGTGAACTCGACCTTTTCGCCGTCGAGCTCCAATTCGCCGGTGAGCGCCGCGGCCAGCGCCTCAGCCCCGGACAGCTTCTTCGCGCGGTGAGCGCGCACCTTGGCGAGCAGGCGCGCGTCGACCTTGACCCATTTGCCCCGCAGCCGCACGAGCGGCCGTTTCGCCTCCGCGAGCGCCGTGACCTCGGCGTCGGTGAGGTCTTCATCGCCGAGGCTCAGCCGCCAGCGGAACTGCAGCAGGCTCTTGAGCGTGAACTCGGGCCCGGTGACACTGCCGGGTGCCTGCGTCGCGCTCGCCTTCGCCTTGAGCTCGCCCGCGAAGAGGTCCTTCGGCCACTGCACCTCGATGCCGGCGCCGCCCAGGGCCGCGTCCCCGTGGGTCAGCAGGTCGACGACCTCGTCGTACTCCAGTGTGAGCCCGGTCGGCGCGGCGGACCGGAGCATGCGGCCGAGCGGCGCCCAAGCCCTGGCGCCCCGGCGGAGACCGAGCAGCAACTGCGTCTCGACCTGCTCGCCCATTCGTTCCAGCACCGCTTCGGGCGCGTCCCACAGCGTCGCCGCCTCGACGATCAGGCTCGGATCGACGGCGCTCCGCACGGCGAGGACGGCGGCGAACGTGGGCTCTTCCTCGGGGTTCTCGGGCTCGTGCACCTCCATGCGCAGGACGAGATGCGCGCTCTGGGCCTGCCGGGCGCTCAGTTCCGCCAGCCACGCCGCTCCATCCGGCCCGACCAGCGTCGGCTCGGCCGAGGCGAACGCGGGCCCGCCCGCCGCGACGCTCGCGGCCGGCGTGCGGACCAGCACGTCCGCCGTGGCGTCCCAGAGCGCGCGGATCAACGACTCCGGCGAATGCAGCCGGATCCGCTTCAGGCCGGACAACGGCAGGGCGTGCGCCTCGGGAGGCAGCGCGGCGGCGAGCCCGCGCAGCATCTCCTCGTCGGCGACGTCCAGCGGCCCGACCCGCCACGAATCCACCCCGCCGGGTGAAGCCGCGGGCAGCAGCCTGCCGCGGGCGATGAGGTTCACCCCGGCCTCGGCGACGGCCGACCACGCGGCGATGGCCGGGCTCAGGTCGCCGTCCGCGGTGAGCAGCCGCGGAATCGCGCGTGACAACGGGACGAGTGCCGCGTCGACCTTCGTACGCCGGAACACCTTCCCCACCGGCAGCACGAGTTCGATCGCGGTGTCACCCGCTACGCCGTCTCCCCAGAGCGCCAGCACACCGTCCCGCGGGGGATCCGAGGGGACGAAGGTGGCCTGGGTTCCTGTGCCGAACTCCACGACCCGCACGTTAGAGCACGGGACCGACAGCTGACGGGCGCCGGTGCCATGAACGGTCCGTTCCTTGCACATTTTGCAAGGAACGGACCGTTCATAGCACGCCGAAGTGCCGTGACAGGACCTTTCAGGACCGGGGCAGCCCCAGCAACCGCTCGGCCGTCAGCGACAACAGCACCTGCGTCGTCCCACCCGCGATACTGAGGCACCTGGTCAGCAGGAATTCGTGCTGCGCCGGGTCACCGTCCACGAGGGCGCGCTCCCCGAGCGACTCCAGCGCGAACTCCGCCACCGCCTGCCGATGCCGCACGCCCAGCAGCTTGCGCACACTCGACTCGGCGCCGGGGTCCTGGCCGTCGAGCCGCCGCAGCGTCGCCCGCAGGTCCAGCATCGAACACGCGCTGCCGTCGGCGATCAGCGCGCCGAGCCGCTCCCGGTCGGCGTCGTCGCCCAGGGTGGCGAGCAGGTTCTCGACGCCCTCCCCCACCGCCGATCCACTCCCGAGGGCCACCCGCTCGTTGGCCAGTGTCGTCCGCGCCAGCCGCCAGCCGCCGTCGACCTCACCGACCACCATTTCGTCCGGGACGAAGACGTCGTCGAGGAACACCTCGTTGAAGACGGCGTCGCCGGTGATCTCGCGCAGCGGGCGCGTGCTGATCCCGTCCGCGGTCATGTCGACGAGGAAGTACGTGATCCCCTTGTGTTTCGGCGCCTCGGGATCGGTGCGCGCCAGGCAGATCGCCCAATCGGCTTCGCGTGCGAGCGAGGTCCACACCTTCTGACCGTTCAGCAGCCACCCGCCGTCGGCACGCCGGGCCGTCGTGCGGAGCGAAGCGAGATCGGAGCCGGCTTCGGGTTCGCTGAACAGCTGACACCAGGTGATCTCCCCGCGCAACGTGGGCGCGGCGAACCGTTCGCGCTGGTCCTCCGAGCCGTGTTCCAGCAGGGTCGGGATCGCCCAGGCGCCGATCACCAGGTCGGGACGGCGGATGTCCGCGTCGGCGAGGGCGGCGTCGATCCGCAGTTGCTCGGCCGCGCCGGCGCCCCTGCCGTACGGCGCGGGCCAATGCGGGGCCAGCAGCCCCGAATCGGCCAGCGCGACGCGCTGCGCGGGTTCCGGCAAGGCGGCGATTTCGCCTACCAGGTCACGGAGTCCGGTGTCTTCGCCGACGTCGACGCTCAACGTCCGCCGGTCGCCGCGCAGCGCGAGTTCGGCGGCGCGGCGACGCCAGCGGGCCGAGCCACCGAGCCACTGGCGCAGGGCCACGGCACGGCGCAGATAGAAGTGCGCGTCATGCTCCCAGGTGAAGCCGATACCGCCGAGAACCTGAATGCAGTCCTTCGCGTTGGCCACGGCCGCGTCGAGCGCGTAGGCCGCCGCGGTCGCCGACGCGAGGGCGTGCTGCGCCGTGTCCTCAGCCGCTCTCGCCGCGTCCCACGCGAGCGCGTCGGTGGCTTCGGCCCGGCACAGCATTTCCGCGCACAGATGTTTGATCGACTGGAACGACCCGATCGGGCGGCCGAACTGTTCCCGCACCTTCGCGTAGTCGACGGCGGTCCGAAGACACCATCGTGCGATCCCCGCGGCTTCCGCGGCGCCGAGTGTGGCGGCGTAGGAATCCACTGGCAATGCCTCGAAAACCGCCTCGGGCCGTACCTTCGCGCACCGGATCCGGCCGACCGGCCGGGAGACGTCGAACGGCTCGCACCGCTCGATGTCCATTCCGGACGCCCCGGGCGGGATGAGCGCGGAGACGTCACCGCCGGAGACCAGCGTCCACACCGACGGGTGAACGTCGAGCGCCGGGCCCGACTCGCCGTCGACGACCGAATCCGTGATACGAAACCCGTTGCCCAGCACCACCGCCAAGCGTTCGGTCCCGTCCGCGAGACCCGGCAGGACCTCCTTGGCCGGCCGAGGATCCGTTCCGAGCAGCGCGCCGCCCAACGCGGTCCCGAGGACCGGGCCGGGCACGAGCGCTTCGGCCGCTTCGGCGAGCCCGGCGGCCAGATCGGCCAGTGTTCCGCCTGCCCCGCCGACGTCCTCGGGAATCGCCACGCCGAACAGGCCGAGTTCGGCCAGCCCTGGTGGCGGCTCGGTGATCCGGCCCTTTCGGACGGCGTCGACCGGACGGGCGGAAGCCGCCCATGCCCGGATCGACGCGGCCAGGGCCGCCTGTTCTTCGGTGAGCGCGATCGACACGGGTGGGACCTCCTCGCCGGACCTACCCGCGAGTGTAGAACGTGTTACAGTTTCTTGCCCAGTGGGTCACGTCTTGAACAGTTCGTCCGCTTAGGTACGCTACGTGAGGAAAGTGGAACAAGTTCCGACGAAGGGGGACGTGGCGATGCCAGGGAAGGCCAAGGCACCCACGAGCGCGAAAGCGCGCAGCGGCAATGGTCTCTCCGCGCTGGGCGGCGAGGAACTCGGCTCCGCCGCACAACGCGACCGGCGGCGCCGCATCATCGACGCGACCCTCACCCTCGCCGCGAAGGGCGGGTACGACGCGGTTCAGATGCGGGCGGTCGCCGAGAAGGCGGACGTCGCGCTCGGCACGCTGTACCGCTACTTCCCCTCGAAGATCCACCTGCTGGTTTCCGGGCTGGCCAGGGAATTCGAACGCGCGCAGGAGAAACTCGACCGCGCGGCCATCCCCGGCGAAACCCCGAGCGAGCGGCTGATGTTCGTCCTCGGCCGCAACACCCGGCTGATGCAGCGGGATCCGCATCTGACCGAGGCGATGGTCCGCGCGTTCATGTTCGCCGACACGACCGCCGCCGCCGAGGTCGAGCAGGTCGGGCGGCTGATGGAGAACATGTTCGCCAAGGCCATGGGCATCGAGGACCCGACCGAGGCCGACCGCGACATCTTCCACGTCATCGCCGACGTCTGGATGGCGAACCTGGTCGCCTGGGTGACGCGGCGCGCGTCGGCGGCCGATGTCGCGAACCGGCTGGAGCTTTCCGTGCACCTGCTGCTGGACAAGAACGTCTGAAACCTCGTGAGTGGTAAGGACGGTTAGAACCGTCCTTACCACTCACGAGCGGGTCAGGCGGTCAGCTTCGGCAGCACGTCCCGGCCGAAGGTCTCGATGAACTCGTCCTGGTTCCGCCCCACGTTGTGGATGTAGATCCGGTTGAACCCGGCGTCGACGTACTTCTGCAGCGCCGCGCGATGCACGTCCGGATCCGACGAGACGACCATGCGGCCCTCGAAGTCCTCACGCCGCACCAGTTTCGCCATCTGCGCGAAGTCGAACGGCGAGCGGATGTCGGCCTTCGGGAACTTCATGCCGCCGTTGGGCCACTGGTCGAGCGCGTTGGCCCACGCCGTCTCATCGTCCTCGGCCCAGGAGAGGTGCACCTGAAGCAGCTTCGGCATCGAGTCCGGGTCCTTGCCCGCCTTCCGCGCGCCGGTACCGAAGTTGTCGAGGATCCCCGCCAGCTTCTCGATCGCCGCGCCCGGCGTGATCAGCCCGTCCGCGAGCTCACCGGTCTTGCGTGAGGTGTACGGGCCCGCCGACGCGATGTAGATCGGCGGCGGCTCGTCCGGAAGCGTCCAGAGCCGGGTGGTGTGCAGCTTGAAGAACTCGCCGCTGTGCTTGACGTCCTTGCCGGTGAACAGCTTCCGGATGACCTCCAGCGCCTCGAACATCCGCCGTACGCGCTCGGGGGCCTCGGGCCAGTAACCGCCGATGATGTGCTCGTTGAGCGCCTCGCCGGAGCCGATGCCGAGCCAGGTCCGGCCCGGGTAGGTCGCCTCCAGCGTCGCCGCGGCCTGCGCGACCATCGACGGATGCAGCCGGAACGACGGGCAGGTCACCCCTGGCCCGAGGTCGCCGGTGGTGTTCTCCGCCAACGACGCGAGCACGCTCCACACGAACGACGCTTCACCCTGTTGAGGGACCCACGGCTGGAAGTGGTCGGCGGCCATCTGGCCGGAGAATCCGTGCTGTTCGGCCAGCGCCGCCAGCCGGATCGACTCACGCGGCGAGAACTGCTCCAGTGCCGCGGCCAAGCCGATTTGAACCTCAGTCACGCCTGCTGCCCCTTTCGAAAGCTTTCGGCGACCTTCGCGAACTGGTCGAGTCGTTCCAGTGTCGCCGCTTCGGGCTCGGTCGGCAGAAAGAGCGTCGCCTCGTCGACGCCGCCCTCGGCCAGTCTGCCGAGCGCGCCCTCTTCCGGGGTGGCACCGAAGGCCGAGAACTTGAGGTCACTGCGGCCCTGGTCCGCCAGCCACTGACGCGCCCGGCGAAGCTCCTCCGGCGGGGTGTGGGCGTGCGGCAGCCAGCCGTCGCCGTACTGGGCGATCCGCTCCATCGCCTTCTGCCCCGCGCCACCGATGTAGATCGGCGGATGCGGCTTCTGCACCGGCTTCGGCCACGCGAAGATCGGGTCGAAGTCGATGTGCTCGCCGTGGAATTCGGCCTCGTCCTTCGTCCAGATCTCCTTCAAGGCCGCGAGTTGCTCGTCGACGAGCGCGCCACGGGTGCGCGGATCGGTGCCGTGATTGCGCATTTCCTCCCGGTTCCACCCGACGCCGACACCGAAGACGAACCGGCCCCGCGAGACCAGATCCAGCGAAGCGACCTCTTTCGCCGTGTGGATGACGTCGCGCTGCTGCAGCAACGCGACGCCCGTGCCCAGCTTCAGGTTCGACGTGGCCACGGCGGCCGCCGTCAGCGCGACGAACGGGTCGAGGGTCCGGTAGTACACGTGCGGCAGTTCCCCGCCGCCCGGATACGGCGTTTCCCGGCTGACCGGGATATGCGAATGCTCCGCGATGTGGAGCGAGCTGAACCCGCGCTCTTCGGCGGCCGCGGCGAGGACGTCCGGTCTGATGCCTTCGTCGGTGACGAAGGTGGCGATTCCGATCTCCATGTCCAGCAACTACCCGGACCCGCGCCGCGATATTCCCAGGCCGCTACACGTTGCGCCGGTACTGCCCGCCCACCTCGAAGAACGCCTCGGTGATCTGGCCGAGCGAGCACACCCGCGCCGCGTCCATCAGGACACCGAACAGGTTTCCGCCCCGGGTCGCGGCCTCGCGCAGCGTCTTGAGCGCGACCTGAGCCTCGGCGTGGTGCCTGCGCTGGAAGTCTTCGAGCCGCTCCAGCTGCGAACGCTTTTCGTCCTCGGTCGCCCGCGCGAGTTCGACCTCGACGTCGTTCTCGCCGCCGTTCGGGTTGCGGAAGGTGTTGACGCCGATGATCGGCAGCGTGCCGTCGTGCTTCTGGCGTTCGTAGAGGATCGACTCGTCCTGGATCTTGCCGCGCTGGTAGCCGGTCTCCATCGCGCCGAGGACGCCGCCGCGCTCGGAGATCCGGTCGAACTCCAGCAGCACGGCCTCTTCGACCAGATCGGTCAGCTCGTCGATGATGAACGAGCCCTGCAGCGGGTTCTCGTTCTTCGACAGGCCCCATTCCTTGTTGATGATCATCTGGATGGCCATCGCGCGCCGCACCGAGCTCTCCGACGGCGTGGTGATCGCCTCGTCGAAAGCGTTGGTGTGCAAGGAGTTCGCGTTGTCGTACAGCGCGCACAGCGCCTGCAGCGTGGTGCGGATGTCGTTGAAGCTCATCTCCTGCGCGTGCAGCGACCGGCCGGAGGTCTGCACGTGGTACTTGAGCTTCTGCGAGCGCTCGTTGGCGCCGTAGCGCTCCCGCATCGCGACCGCCCAGATCCGGCGCGCGACCCGGCCCAGCACCGAGTATTCGGCGTCCATGCCGTTGGAGAAGAAGAACGACAGGTTCGGCGCGAAGTCGTCGATGTCCATCCCGCGCGCGAGGTAGCTCTCGACGTAGGTGAAACCGTTCGACAGGGTGAACGCCAGCTGCGAGATCGGGTTCGCCCCGGCCTCGGCGATGTGGTAACCGGAGATCGACACCGAGTAGAAGTTCCGGACGCCGTGCTCGATGAACCATTCCTGGATGTCGGCCATCATGCGCAGGCTGAACTCGGTGGAGAAGATGCAGGTGTTCTGCCCCTGGTCCTCCTTGAGGATGTCCGCCTGCACGGTGCCGCGGACGTTGCGCAGCGCCCATTCGCGCAGTTCGGCGGCCTCGGCGTCGGACGGCTCGCGGCCGTGTTCGGCCCTGAACGCCGCCATCCGCTGGTCGATCGCGGTGTTGAGGAAGAACGCGAGGATGGTCGGCGCCGGGCCGTTGATCGTCATCGACACGGAGGTGCTCGGCGAGGTCAGGTCGAAACCGTCGTAGAGCACCTCCATGTCCTCCAGCGTCGCGATGGAGACGCCCGAGGTGCCGACCTTGCCGTAGATGTCCGGCCGGGTGTGCGGGTCGTGCCCGTACAGCGTCACCGAGTCGAAGGCGGTCGAAAGGCGCTTCGCCTCGGAGTCGGCCGAGAGGAGCTTGAACCGCTTGTTGGTCCGGAACGGGTCACCCTCGCCGGCGAACATCCGCGCCGGGTCCTCACCTTCGCGCTTGAACGGGAAAACGCCGGCGGTGTAAGGGAAGTACCCGGGAAGGTGCTCACGGCGCAGGAAGGACAGCAGCTCGCCGGACTCGGTGTAGCGCGGCAGCGCCACGCGCGGGATCCGGTTGCCGGACAGCGTGTCGCGCCAGAGCTGGGTGCGCAGTTCCTTGTCGCGGATCTTCACGACCAGTTCGTCGGCGCGGTAGGACTCGGCGAGTTCCCGGAACCGGGCCAGCAGATTCGCCGACTCACCGTCCACATCGGACTCGGCGGCGGCGAGCAGGCCGTCGAGCGCGTCGGTGCTCGCGTCGACGGCGGCCAGCGCCTCCTTGGCGGCGGCGAGGTGCTCGCGTTTGCGCAGCGCGGCGACCTGCTGCTCGGTCTTGGCGTGATAACCGCGAACGGTCTCCGAGATCTCCGCGAGGTAGCGCGTCCGGTTGGCCGGGATGATCGTGCTGGCGTCGGTGGACACCTTGCCCTCGACCTTCGGGAGCACACCGGCCGAGACGGTCAGGCCACGCTCGGCGAGGGTGTCGCGCAGGTGCTGGTAGAGCGCGGTGACGCCGTCGTCGTTGAACTTCGCGGCGCTGGTGCCGTAGACCGGCATGTCCTCGGGCGAGGAGCTGAACGCCTCGCGGTTGCGCACGAGCTGGCGCGCGACGTCGCGACGGGCGTCTTCGGCGCCTCGGCGCTCGAACTTGTTGATCGCCACCGCGTCGGCGAAGTCGAGCATGTCGATCTTCTCCAGCTGCGACGCCGCGCCGAACTCCGGCGTCATGACGTACAGCGACTGGTCCACGTAGTCGACGATGCCGGCGTCGCCCTGGCCGATACCGGGCGTCTCGACGATCACGAGGTCGAACCCGGCGGCCTTGCACGCGAGGATGGACTCGGAGAGCCCGGTGGGGATCTCGCCGCTGGTGGTCCGCGTGGCGAGCGAACGGAAGTAGACCGGGCTGCCGTCGAGGCAGTTCATCCGGATGCGGTCGCCGAGCAGCGCTCCCCCGCCCTTGCGGCGCGACGGGTCGACGGCGAGCACGGCGATGCGGAGCTTGTCCTCCTGGTCCAGCCGGAACCGGCGGATCAGTTCGTCGGTGAGCGACGACTTGCCGGAGCCACCCGTCCCGGTGATGCCGAGGACCGGCACCGTCCGCGACTTGGCGGCCTCGGTGATCTTGGCGAGCGCGTCCTGCGGCAGCGCCTCGCGCTGAAGCTGCGTGATGACCCGGGACAGCGCCGGGATGTCCCCCGAAAGCAGTTTGTCCAGCGAGCCGGGCGACTGCGCGGACAGGTCCGTGTCGCAGGCCTTGATCATCAGGTTGATCATGCCCGGGAGGCCCATCTCGTAGCCGTCCTCGGGCGAGAAGATCCGCGCCACGCCCCGCGAGTGCAGCAGGTCGATCTCCTCGCGGACGATGACCCCGCCGCCACCGCCGAACACCTTGATGTGGCCCGCGCCGCGCTCGTTGAGCAGCTCGACCAGGTAGCTGAAGTACTCGACGTGCCCGCCCTGGTAGGCGCTGATGGCCACGCCCTGGACGTCCTCGGCGATGGCCGCGGTGGCGACCTCGTCGACCGAGCGGTTGTGCCCGAGGTGCACGACCTCCGCGCCCTGCGACTGCAGGATGCGCCGCATGATGTTGATGGACGCGTCGTGCCCGTCGAAGAGGCTCGACGCCGTCACGAAGCGAACGGGGTTCACGGGCCGGTGCAGGTCGCTGCTCATCCCTCCAAAATACTTGGACTTCCTACTGTTTTAAACCCATCCACTCGCGTGATGGCGCTCTCACTCGTCCTTGACAGATCGACTCGCACCAGTATATTCAACCTGAGGGTTAAACAACCGATTGATTGAGCAGCGATGACCACTGATCAGCTCAGCGCCACGTTCGCCGCACTGGCGGACCCCACCCGGCGGGCGATCCTCGCCCGGCTGGCCACCGGCGAGGCCAGCGTCAACGAGCTGGCCGAACCCTTTCCGGTCAGCCTCCAAGCCATCTCCAAACATCTCAAGGTCCTCGAGCGCGCGGGCTTGATCAGCCGGAGCCGGACCGCGCAATGGCGGCCCTGCCGGCTGGAGGCCGCGCCACTCGGCGACGTCTCCGAGTGGGTCGAGCGGTACCGGCGCTTCTGGGAAGGCGGTTTCGACCGCATGGAAGAACATCTCGCGGAACTGAGGAAAGGCGAACACGATGACTGAGACCGTCACCCTGCCGGAAGTCGTCTCGGCGGCCGACTGGCAGATCGCCCGAGACACGTTGCTGGCCAAGGAAAAGGAGCTCACCCGCGCCGCGGACAAGATCGCCGCCGAGCGGCGGCGGCTGCCGATGGTCCGCTTCGACAGCACCTACGAGTTCGAAGGCCCCCAGGGCCGGGTCACCCTCCTCGACCTGTTCGAGGGACGCCGTCAGCTGATCGTCTACCACTTCATGCTCGCGCCCGGGCAGAAGGCGGGCTGCCCCGGCTGCTCGATGCTCGTGGACAACATCGGCCACCTCGCGCACCTGCACGCCCGCGACACCACGCTGTACGTGGTCGCGCCGGCGACCCTGCCCGAGATCGAGCGCTACAAGGAGCGCATGGGCTGGACCGTCCCGTGGGTCTCGACCGTCGGCGGCTTCAACCCGGCCTGCGGCATCGACGGCGGGTTCGGCGTCAGTGTCTTCCTGCGCGACGGCGACGACGTGTTCCGGACGTACTTCACCACCGGTCGCGGCGGGGACCAGCTGGTGGGGACGCTGCGCTACCTGGACCTGACCCCGTTCGGGCGGCAGGAGGACTGGGAGGAGTCCGGCCGCGGGACCGACGGCCCCGGGCACTGGTGGAAGCGGCACGACGAGTACTGAGCCCTCTCCTCCGCAATTCGTCACCTACTTGCGGGGAAGCGCACCGCAAGTAGGTGACGAATTGCGGAGGGGCGACGTCGAGAACCCCGCGCCAGCTCCGACCCCTCGGTGTCCGGCGCCCGGAAGGCGGGCGCCACACCGGAGGGATCAAGCCATGCGCAAGCTCGTCTACGCCGTCCACACCTCGCTCGACGGCCGCATCGAGGGCCTGGATGGCGAGTTCGATTGGGCCGACATGGGCCCGGAGCTGTCCGCCCACTCGCAGGAGCTCACCGACCGCGCCGACACTCTCCTCTACGGACGGCGGGTCTGGGACATGATGTCGTCGTTCTGGCCGCGGGCGGAAGAGGTCTCGGACCACCCGCACGATCTCGCCTACGCGCCGGTCTGGCGGAAGACGCCGAAGATCGTCTTCTCCCGGACGCTGAAAGAAGCGGACTGGAACACCGAGGTGATCGGTGGCGACCTCGCCGGACACATGGCCGAACTCAAGGGCAGGCCCGGCAAGGATCTGCTGCTGATGGGCGGGGCCGAACTGGCCACCGCGATCGCCGGCCACGGCCTGATCGACGAGGTCCACCTCGTCGTGCACCCGGTGGTGCTCGGTGGCGGCAAGCAGGTGTTCGGGGGCGGAGCGCGCACGGACCTGCGGCTGACCGGCACCCGGACGATGGACGGGCGCGCGGTACTGCTGACCTACGAAGCGAAGTGAGGTGAAACCCGGGCGGCAGCCCCTACGCTGCCGCCGTCAGGTTCACCTCGCGTTGCTCGCACGCAAGGCGATCCACTGCCGCATCGCGTACTCGACCAGCGTGATGAGCGTCTGTTTCGTCGACTCCCGCTCCCGGGCGTCGCAGCGGACGATCGGGATGTTGGGGTCGATCGACAGCGCTTCACGCACGTCGTTGATGTCGTGCTCGAGGATGCCGTCGAAGGTGTTCACCCCGACGATGTAGGGCAGGCCCCGGTCCTCGAAGAAGTCGATCGGCGCGAACGAGTCGGCCAGCCGTCGCGTGTCGGCCAGCACCACGGCGCCGATCGCGCCGCGGACGAGGTCGTCCCACATGAACCAGAACCGCTGCTGCCCGGGCGTGCCGAACAGGTAGAGGATCAGGTCCGCGTCCAGGGAGACCCGGCCGAAGTCCATCGCGACCGTGGTGGTCGATTTGTTGGGCGTCTGGTCGAGGTTGTCGATCCCCCGACTGGCGTCCGTCATCATCGCCTCGGTGGTGAGCGGGACGATCTCCGACACCGAACCGACGAAGGTCGTCTTACCCGCACCGAAGCCACCCGCCACGACGATCTTCGCGGATGTCATGGTCGGGGGCGCGGTTTCCCGCGGTGCCTTAAAGCCGACGGAGTCCACTCAAAACCCTTTCCATCAACACCAGATGTGCCTCGGCGCCGTCATTGCCCGAAATCGTCTTGTGCACGCTGACCAGCCCCGCGTCCGCCGCGTCGCTGATCAGCACGCGTGCCACACCCAGCGGTACGCGCAGGGTCGCCGCGATCTCGGCGACCGAACGCGGGGTGCGGCACTCCTCGATGATCGAAACGCACTCGATCTGGTCCGCGGCGATCGCGGGGAGGCTACCCGAGTCGACGTGGTCCTTGGTGGAGATGAGGGTCTCCAGCTCGAGAGCGTAGTTCGCCTTGGTCCGGCCCCCGGTGAGGGCATAGGGACGGACGATCGCCGTCTCCTCGAGCGGCGACGGCGCCTGCTCGAAGACGGCGGGCATGATGAACTCGCCACTGGGTGGACCCGGGTCGAAAAGACCACCTGGTCTCGGCCCGACGGCACCTGCGCCGCTGTCGGGTGGAGAAGCAAGTGAGGTCACGCGGTCTCCTTGATCGGTCGGCTGCGGGACTGCCGATTCCTTGGCGGGTGCTCCGCCCGCCTGGGAATCCTGAGGGTGCTTGTTCTTCTTGCGCTTCCGACGACCACGTCCCGAATCCAGGGTGAACCCGTTCAGGACGTCGGCGAAGGTGCCGTCGTCCCGTGAACCGGCGGCATTGGCAGCCCCCGCGTGCGGAGGCTGGTGTTCACCCGTCCCCGGCGGTTCGCCGAAGGATCCGGACCCGGTGCTCATCGGGACATCATCCCACCGGTTCGCCGATCAGCGACCCACCGGCGCCCTGCAATTGTGCGCGAAGTTCCGGCGTGAGGATCTGGCCGACGCGATCGACGAGCATCGTCATCTCGTAGGCGACCTGTCCGATGTCGCAGTTCGGGGCGGCGAGGATGGCCAGGCAGGAACCGTCGCTGATGGACATCAGCACCATGATGCCGAGTTCCATCTCGACGACGGTCTCGTTGACCGCGCCCGCCTCGAAGCACCGCGCGGCGCCCTGGGTCAGGCTCACCAGGCCGGAGGCGACGGCGGCCAGCTGATCGGCGCGGTCCAGCGGGAGCCTGCTGGACGCGGTGAGCAGGAGGCCGTCCGCCGACACCACCACGGCGTGCGCCACTCCGGGTACGCGCTCGGCGAAGTCGTTCACCAGCCACCCGAACTGGTTCTGCTGGGGCTGGGCCGGGTTCGGCGAGGTCATTCACCCTCCAGGGTTTCGTGGTTGGCTTCGGTCGCCTGCGCTGTGTGGTGCCGTCCGCGCTGGATGCCCTGCTGGAAACTGCTCAGGCGACCGCGCACGTCGTGCGCGTCTCGCTGTGGTCGGGGGGTGACCACCCCGGCGGGCGGTCCCGCGCTGCCCGGGAGCAGTTGCTCCCCGCGACGGCGCCTGGGTAATCCTGCCGAAGTCATCCGCGAGGGCACGGACTGGGACACCGCTTGGGCCGCTTTCCAGCCTTCGTCGGAGCCGAAGTTCCAGGCGTCCGTCTGTTCCGTGGCGGCGACCGGTTCCGGTTCCGGGGTCGCTGCCTGCGGTTTCCTGCTCGGCAGAGCGGCGGGCGGGGCCGCCGGACGCTCGGCCGTCTCAGGCGCCTTCGCGGGCTCGGGTGCCTTCGGCGGCTCGGGCGCCGCGGCCCGCTCGGGCTTCGCGTCCGGCTGGGCGGTGGCGGGCTGGGTGGTGGCAGTCGTGGCCTTGTCCGCCGCCTCCTTGCGTCCCCGCTTGACGCCCTGCTGGAAGCTGCTCAGCCTGCCGCGCACGTTCGCCGGGTCGCGGACCGGCAGTTCCGACTTGGCGGTGGGTTCGGCGGCCGGGACCGACGACGCCGCGCTGCCGGGCAGGAGCTGCTCGCCCTTGCGGCGACGCGGCAACCCGGCCTCGGTGAACGTCGACGGGGCGTTCTGGGAGACCTCCTGCACCGTGCGGAAGGCCTTGTCGCTGGCGAAGTCCCAGGTGCGGGCCTCCTGCTCGGCGGTCGGAACGGGCTCGGCCGCCTTCTTCTCTTCGGGTGCCTTCTTCCCCGGCTTCTCCTTCTTGGCCGCGGATCCGGCCGCGGGCTTGTCCAAAGCGGGCGCGGGCGAACGGAACCACGCCGACAGCATTTCGTCGAAGATCGGCGTCGTCTCGGACGCGGTGGGCGGAGGCGGAGCCGCCGGGGCGGGCGGCGTGGCCGCCTGGCTCCACCATTCGCTCAGCGTGGTCCCGGTGTTCTTGGCCTCGAACAGTTCCTTGCCGCTGGGCAGTTCACCTTCCGCCGTGGCGGGCTTCTCCGCTTCCTCGGCGACCGGCTCGGGCTCGGCGACGGGTTCCGGTTCGGGACGGCGGGGTTCCGGCGCGGGCGGCGGGGTCGCCTCGTCCGGGGGAATCGGGCTGAACAGCGCCGTTCCCGAAATCTCCAGATCGGACGGCGGCCGCGACGCCTTGGGGGCGTGCCCGTTGACGCCGGGCTTGGTGTGCCCCGCCAGGTCGTTCGCCGACGGCCACCGCTCCCCGCCTTGCGAGGGCACGCTCGGCAGCGCGGGGCGAGATCCGTTCGCGGGCCGCTGGCGGCGGGGAAGGCCGCCGGGTTGCTGCGGCGGCAACGGCGCGAGGCGCTGCGTGATCGGGCCGGTGGCCGGGCCGGGGTCTCCCCCGGGCGGGGCCATCACGAGGTCCGCCGGGACGGAGACGGTGGCGCGCACGCCGACGATGTCCTTGCCGCCGTGCAGCGAGACACCGATGCGGTGCCTGCTGGCCAGCCGTCCGACCACGAACAGGCCCATCCGGCGCGAAGTGGTGAGGTCGACGTTGGGCGCCTCGGTGAGCCGGGCGTTGGCCTCGGCGACCTCGGCCTCGTTCATGCCGATGCCCTTGTCGAGGATGTCGATGCCGAACGAGCCGTCTTCGACGAGCCTGGTCGCGACCGTCACCTGGGTTTCCGGGGCGGAGAAGGCCGTGGCGTTGTCCAGAAGTTCGGCGATCAGGCGCATCAGATCGTTGGCCGCGTACCCGACCAGCCGCACCGGCGGCGGATTCTGCACGGTGACCCGCTGGTACTGCTCGATCTCGGACACCGCCGCGCGCACCACGTCGGTGGCGGAGACCGGCTGCCCGGAGCGCCTGCCCGGCTCGGCGCCGGAGAGGACCATCAGGTTCTCGTTGTTGCGGCGCATGCGGGTGGCGAGGTGGTCCAGCTGGAACAGCGTGGCGAGCTGGTCGGCGTCCTCTTCGTCGCGCTCCAGCCGCTCGATCAGCTGCAGCTGCCGCTGCACGAGGCTCTGGCTGCGGCGGGAGAGGTTGACGAACACGTTGCTGTAGCCGGTCCGCATCGAGGCCTGCTCGGTGGCCAGGCGCAGCGCCTGGTGGTGCACCTTGTCGAAGGCCCTGGCGACCTCGCCGATCTCGTCGTCGCCGCCGACCGGGACCGGCCGCACGTCGGTGCCCTGCGAGCGGCCTTCCTGGATGTTGCGGACCGCGTCGGGCAACTGCTTCTCGGCGACGTCGAGGGCGCTGGCGCGCAACACCTTCAGCGAGCGCAGCAGCTGGCGTGTGATGAGGAAGACGACGGCGACGGCGAGCACCATCGCGCCGAACAGCAGGACCGCGAGCAGGCCCGCGCCACTGCTGGCGTCGTCGACCAGCTCGGCCGACACGGCGCTCGTCTCGGCACCGAATTTGTTCGCGACCTCGCCGACCTTGCCGATCACCGCGGTCGAGGCGTCGGTCCAGCCCTGCGCCGACAACGAGCGGAAGGCTTGCGCGGACGGGGCTCCCTGTTCGCCGAGGGCGGTTTTCGCGAGCCTGTCACGGTTTTCCATCGCCTCGTCGGTGACGGCGGCGCTGAACTCCCGGCGCTGCTGTTCCGAAGCGGCGGCACGGAAGTCGGTGAGCCGGTCGGCCAGCCGGAGTTCGGCGGTGCGCACCTGGTCGAGCTCGCTCGGCGCGAGGCTCGACCGGGCGATGCCGAACGAGACCAGGGCCTGGCTCAGCGACAGCTGTTCCTTCATCACGGCGAGGTCGTGCAGTGCCGTGGGGGTGCCGCCGAGGACATCCTGTCCCGCCCCCGCCGCCAGCGCGGTGTCGAGGGCCAGCAGCGCGGTGGTGACGTCGGTGTACTCGCCGATCGCCTGGACGGGGTCGAGTTGCCCGGAAGACGCCCGCTGCCGGATGTCGGGCAGCCGGTCGAGCTGAGCGGCGGCCGCTTCCCGCGCCTGGCGGAGCGACGGCTCGTTCTCGACCGCGCGGGTGGCGGCGGCGCCGTAGAGCGGGATGGCGGTGTCGACGTCGGCGCGGGCCGAGGCGAGCTCCAGGGTGCCGCCGACGGTGCCGGCGGTCAGCCCCGCGGCGGACTGGGTGCGTTCGCGGCCGAGGCCGTCGGCGAGGGTGCGGATATGCCCGCTCAGCGCGACGAGCCGGTCCAGCCGCTGGTAGCCGTCGGACCGGCCGACCTGGCCGGCGATGGTGGCGATGCCCAGTGCGAGCGCGATGAGGATCGGCACCAGCGTCACGGCCGACAGCTTCACCGGCAGGCTCCAGTCCCGCCAGCGCACGAGCGTGCGCCAGCCGGTGGCCCACCGAGATGGCCGGGGAGTGCGTCCCAGCAGCTCCCCGACCGGCACTTG
Organism: Amycolatopsis sp. TNS106; assembly: GCF_019330265.1. Classification (NCBI taxonomy): domain Bacteria; kingdom Bacillati; phylum Actinomycetota; class Actinomycetes; order Pseudonocardiales; family Pseudonocardiaceae; genus Amycolatopsis; species Amycolatopsis sp. TNS106. Next base: position 3,798,442 of record NZ_CP024972.1, read on the forward strand.
GCCTTCTCCTGCAACGGTCACGTAGGTGACTCCCTGTCCGGCGTCCTGGCACGGTTTGAGGCGTCCGTTCCCGCGAGGTACCTGCCTGCGGGGAACTCGGCCCTGGTCTGACCGCGTGATCGATCGCGACGTGAGGGTCCCCGTCCGGCGATCCGGGTGTCCCTGGGTACACCGGTCGGCTTCGGGAGTTCTTGCACCTGCACGTGCAGGTCGCAACCTGCGAAGTGCATGGTCGTCGAGATCAACTTTTCTTTGCCAATCGATCACTGCGGGTCAGCCGGGCCAAAGAATCGTACACCAATCCGGGTGCCGTCAATTCCGTTCAGTACACGGGTGCTGACCAGCGAAAAGCGTGTGTCCGAACGATCCGTCGGGCCGGAAAACCGCTCGTGCGTCACAAACGAGGGAATTCCGGTTACGGGTTGCGCGGATGCACAGGGTGCCCTAATCACCCGATCAGCCTACGTACGGTAGCCGCGTCGCCCGGTCGAACTACTTTCCGTGCCCCCAACGGGTGGGTCAAGCCCAAATATGTGCCCGATGTTGTGGCCTTGCCGCCCAAGCCGGTTCGATGTCGCCCGACATGGTGATTTCTTTCGAGACACCCGGCGAAGCGGGGGATCTTCCCCGGTCCGGGATGGCGGGCACGGTATCGGAACCCCGCGTGCCCCGGTAGTAAAACTACGATCTGTCACCAAAACGAGGGACAGAGCGTGGTCATCGTCCGTCGTTTGCCGCAGTGGGCCGTTCGGGCGACGACCGCGCGTGACAACTCCGCTCACTATGACGAGTGATAAAGCCGGTTCATTCCGGCCGAAACGATTTCCGGAAACACTAATACGAGGTAAAACCGAATACGGGCTCACGCCTTCGCGGAACCAGGGTCGCCTATTCAGAGCGGGTGAAGCCGTAGTTAGTATGTGCGCTCCCGTACCGCGCCACGGATGCAAGCCCCGGAGGAACCCATGCCCGACGTCGCGCGTCCTTACGCGGCGAGCAACGCCCTGGAGGACACCGGGCAGATGCCCGCGCTGTTCGTCCGCGAGCGCCGCCCCGCTTCCCCGCCGCCGCGCGCCACCGGCCCGGACTACGACCGGATCCAGCACGGCAAGGAGTTCGTCGCGCTGCGCAAGACCTTCCGCCGGTTCGTGTTCCCCATGAGCTTGCTGTTCTTCACCTGGTACATGACCTTCGTGCTGCTGGCGGCCTACGCGCACGACTTCATGAGCCGGAAGGTGTGGGGCGAGGTCAACGTCGGCATGCTGCTCGGGCTCGGCCAGTTCGCCAGCACGATCCTGATCACGGTCGCCTACCTGAAGTTCGCGAACAAGCGGCTCGATCCCAAGGTCGAGGCGCTGCGGGCCTCCGTCGGGGCGGGTGAGCGATGAGCATCCCCGACAACAACCCCGTGCTGAACATCGCGGTGTTCGCGCTCTTCGTCGCGATCACCCTGTACGTGGTGTACCGCGTCAGCACGCGCAACTCGTCCACTTCGGACTACTACGCGGCGGGCAGCGCCTTCACCGGACGACAGAACGGCATCGCGCTTTCGGGTGACTTCCTCTCGGCGGCGTCGTTCCTCGGGATCGCCGGGGCGATCGCGATCCACGGCTACGACGGCTTCCTGTACTCGATCGGGTTCCTCGTCGCGTGGATGGTCGACCTGCTGCTGATCGCGGAGCTGCTGCGCAACACCGGCCGCTTCACCATGGGCGACGTGCTGAGCTTCCGGATGAAGCAGCGCCCGGTCCGCGCCGCCGCCGCGACGTCGACCCTGGTGATCTCCTTCTTCTACATGCTCGCGCAGATGGCGGGCGCCGGCGGCCTGGTGGCGCTCCTGCTGGACATCCACGGCGGGATCGGCCAGGCGCTGGTGATCGGCGTCGTCGGCGTCGTCATGGTGCTGTACGTGCTGGTCGGCGGGATGAAGGGCACCACGTGGGTGCAGATCATCAAGGCGACCATCCTGCTGCTGACCGGTGCGCTGATCACCGTGTTCCTGTTCGGCAAGTTCGGCTTCAGCTTCTCGAACCTGCTCTCGGCCGCCGCCGACAACAGCCCGCTCGGTGACGAACTGCTCCAGCCCGGCGGTTCGTACGGCAAGAGCGAGGTCACGAAGCTCGACTTCGTCTCGCTCGCCCTGGCGCTGGTCCTCGGTGCCGCGGCGCTCCCGCACGTGCTGATGCGCTTCTACACGGTGCCGAATTCGCGCGAGGCGCGGCGATCGGTGGTCTGGGCGACCGCCTGCATGACCCTCTTCTACCTCTGCACGCTGGTCATCGGCTTCGGCGCGGCCGCGCTGGTCGGCCCCGAGGCGATCAAGAACGCACCCGGCGGGGAGAACTCGGCGGCGCCGCTGCTCGCGCTGAACATCGGCGGCACCGTCCTGCTCGGGATCGTCTCGGCGGTGGCCTTCGCGACCATCCTCGCCGTCGTCGCCGGGCTGACGATCACCGCGTCCGCCTCCTTCGCCCACGACGTGTACGCCAACATCTTCAAGAACGGCAAGGCGGAACCGGCCGCCGAGGTGCGGGTCGCCCGGCTGACCGCGGTCGCCGTCGGAGCGTTCGCGATCGTGGGCGGCATCCTGGCGAACGGGCAGAACATCGCGTTCCTGGTGGCGCTGGCGTTCGCTGTCGCGGCGTCGGCGAATCTCTCGACTCTGCTGTACTCCCTGTTCTGGAAACGCTTCAACACCACCGGCACGCTGTGGGGCATCTACGGCGGGCTGCTCGCGAGCCTGGTGCTCGTGTTCTTCTCGCCGGTGATGTCCGGGGCGGCGGACTCGATCATCAAGAGCGTCGACTTCCACTGGTTCCCGCTGAAGAACCCGGGCCTGGTGTCGATCCCGTTCTCGTTCCTGTGCGGGTTCGTGGGCACCTTCGTCGGCCGCTCGAAGGCCGATCCGGTCAAGCACGCGGAGATGGAGGTGCGGTCCCTCACCGGGATCGGCTCCTGACGCGCTGGGCGCGCCCCACCTGCGAGTCTCCCGACGCGCGCTACGAAACGGGCCGGTCCTTGCGAAATTTGCCAGGACCGGCCCGTTCATAGCACCCGGAGGCCGTCCAGCACGATCGTGAGAAGCCGCTTCGTGTCCTCCTCCGAGGCCTTGCTCGCGGCCGAGCCCAGCCCGTGGCCGAGCCGCAGGATGTCGACGCCCGCGACGTCGGGCCGGAGCACGCCCTCGTCCTGAGCCGCCTTCACGATCGTGTCGGCCGCGGCCCGCAGGCGTGACTGGCACCAGGCGAAGACTTCGGAGCCGGCGTCGACGGACGCCTTCAGCGTCATCGCGAGCCCGTGCTTCTCGACCACGTAGATGACGTGCGTGGCCAGCCACGTCTCGAGTGCCTTGCCCGGCGGCAATTCGTCGAGCAGGTCGTACGCCTGCTGCGCCAGCCCGTCGATTTCGTCGCGGTAGACGGCCTCGATCAGTTTGTCGCGCGTCGGGAAGTGCCGGTACAACGTGCCCGCGCCGACACCGGCGCGTTTGGCGATGTCGTCGGCGGGCACGTCCACGCCGTCGGCGGTGAACGCCTCCTTCGCCACGGCCACGATGCGCTCGTAGTTGCGCCGCGCGTCCGCGCGCATGGGGCGGGCCGGATCGGCCGTGACCATCTGCACCTCCTCGGGCGACGAAAACGGAGACGTTCTCCGAATCCACTTGCATAAGCGGAGACTGTCTCCATATCATCGCTCACGACCTCAAGTGGAGAGCCTCTCCGCTTCATCTCGTTACGTCTTCGGAGTATTCCTTGACCGAGCGAACCGTGCGTGCCGAGCCCAGGCCCGCACCGGCCGGGGCCCCGCCACCTCCGCACCGGCTGGTCCTCCCGATCATTCTGACCTGCCAACTCATGCTCATCCTCGACGCGACGGTGATGAACGTCGCGCTCCCCCGCATCCAGTCCGAACTCGGCTTCACCGACACCGGCCTGTCCTGGGTGATGACGGCGTACAGCCTGGTCTTCGGCGGCCTGTTGCTCCTCGGCGGCCGGGCGGGCGACTTGTTCGGCCGCCGCCGGACGTTCGTCGTGGGCACGGCCGTGTTCACCGCCGCCTCCCTGCTCGGCGGCCTCGCCGGTTCGGCGGAACTGCTGATCGCCGCCCGGGTCGCGCAGGGCGTCGGCGCCGCGCTCGCCGGGCCGAGCACACTGGCGCTGATCACCGGCACGTTCACCGAAGCCAAGGCACGAGTGCGCGCGCTGGCGTTGTTCTCGGCGATGTCCAGCAGCGGTTTCGCGATCGGCCTGCTGCTCGGCGGGCTGTTGACCGAATGGATCTCGTGGCGCGCGGCGCTGTACATCAACGTCCCGTTCGGGCTCGCGATCGTCCTGCTCACTTCCCGGTATGTCGCCGATCCTCCGCGACGGCGCGCCCGGCTGGACCTTCCCGGCGCGTTCACCGGCACCCTCGGCGTCGGTTCGCTCGTGTTCGCCTTCACCCACGCGGCTTCACACGGCTGGGGCGACACGATCACCCTCGGCGGCCTCGCCGCCGGGCTGGCGCTGCTGGCCGCGTTCCTCACCATCGAGACGAGGGTGCGCGAACCGCTGATCCCCCTGCGCCTGTTCGCCGAACGCGACCGCGCCGCGGCCTACGTCAACTTCTTCCTCGGGCCGATGGCGATGATGAGCATGTTCTTCTTCCTGACCCAGTTCCTGCAGGACATCGCGGGTTTCGCCGCACTGGAGACCGGCTTCGCGTTCCTGCCGATGGCGGTCTGCATGTTCCTGCTGAGCAGGCTGATCCCGAAGCTGCTCCCCCGGTTCGGGCCGAAACCGCTCACGCTGACCGGGACCGCGCTGATGACCGGCGGAGTCGTCTGGCTGACCACGCTCGCCACGGACAGCGGCTACTTCTCACATCTGCTCGGGCCGATGCTGCTGATGGGCGTGGGCGCGGGCCTGGCGTTCTCCCCGCTCAGCGTGATCATCATGGCGACGGTGCCCACCGACGACGCGGGTGCCGCGGGCGGAGCGCTGCAGACGTTGCAGCAGGTCGGGGCGACACTGGGGCTGGCGATCCTGATCACCGTGTTCGGCGCGGCGACACGGACTCCGTCGGGAGGCCCGGCGGAGACCACCGTCGCCGGGATGACCGCGGCCTTCACCGCCGCGGCCGTCGTGACGGCGGTGTCCTTCCTGGTCGCGCTGACCTTCCGGCGCCGGGCTTAGAGCTTGACGCCCGCCTGGACCTTGTGCGTGACCTTGCGCTCCATCACGAACGAGAAGAACGGGATGCAGCCGGCGATCAGCACGAGGAGCGTGCCCTTCATCGACCAGCGGGCCTTGATCGCCAGGTCGACCGCGAGCAGCAGATAGATCAGGTAGAGCCCGCCGTGGACCATGGGGATCATCTTCACGAACTGGGGAAGTTCCACGCGGAAGACGTACTGCAGCAGCATTTCGACGACCAGGCCGAGCAGGGCCACACCGGTGGCGTACGCCGCGACGCGGAACCGGATCAGCGGTCCGCCCAACGAGACCGGGCGGGCCGGGGCGGCGTCGTCAGTTCGGGTGGTCATAGGGTCTCGAACCTCTCTGGGGACTACTTGTCGCGGGCGTTGAGTTCGCGAAGGTACTGGTTGTACGCGGCGAGCTCGTCGTCCTCGGGGGGCGGCGGCGCCGGGGCACGCCGCTGCCGGGGCGCGGGCACCTCGGGGACGGCGGTCTCGGCCACCGTTTCCTGGGCGTCGGCCTCGGCGGCTTGGCGGCGGAGCTTGCGGATCCGCCAGAACATGAAGGCGGGGAACAGCCCGAACAGCGGCCACTGCAGGACGTAGCCGAGGTTCTGGAACGTCCCGCTGGCCGAGGAGAACCGCTCCCACTGCCACCACGCGAGCCCGCAGCACAGCGCCAGGCTCACCAGGCAGACGCCGGCGATGCCGAGACGGCGCAGGGTGACGGACGAAGCGGGCACAGATCGACGCTAGCACTGGGCGCGGGGCGAAACATCGCCGACCTGGGCGCTCGGGACCTTGGTCCTACCTCCGACGTCGTGAGTGGTAAGGACGGTTAGAACCGTCTTTACCACTCACGAGGCGGCCGCGACGGCTTTCGCGTAGTCGTCCGCCAGCCCGAAGACCTTCTGCGCGTACTCGGTCGAGTTGTTGTACGACAGGATGCCCTGCCACCATCCCGAGGCGGCCGCCATGTCGCGGTTGTTCACGCACAGGTACCGCGCCGCCGCCAGTGTCGCGTCGTCGATCTGCTGCGGGTCGCCGAGGCCGTCGCGGTTGCCGTCGGCGGCGTACCGGCGCCAGGTGCTGGGGATGAACTGCATCGGACCGACGGCGCGGTCGACGGCCGCGTCGCCGTCGAACTGGCCGCCGTCGGTGTCGCCGATCGCCTTCACGCCGGGCGATCCGTCGAGCGGGACGCCGATGATCGGCTTCGACGGCCGCCCGTCCTGGCCGAGGACGGCGCCGCCGTACTGGCCGTGGTTCGACTCGATCCGGCCGATGCCGGCCAAGGTCGCCCACGAGATCTTGCAGTTCGGCTGCATCTGGCGCATCGCCAGTTCGGCGTTGCCGTAGGCGAGCAGCGCCCTGGCCGGGATGCCGGTGGCCTGTGCCGCCCGCTCGGTCCAGGCGGTCAGCGGATCCTTGCCCGGCTTCGGCTGCGCCTGCTGCGGCACGGTCTGCTGGGTGGCGCCGCCCGCGAGGGTGGCGTTGACCGGGGCGACCGAACCGGGTTTGACGTCCGCCGCCTTGACCTGCAGCGCGGGGATCTCCATCGTCGTGGGGCTCGCGACCGGGGCGGACGCCTTGGTCACCAGCCAGATCCCGCCGCCGGCGAGGCCGAGCACGGCCAGCACGATCACCAGCCTGCCGAATACGGCGGCGCCCACCCCGCGGCGTGACGGAGCGGGCGTGGCCGGGTCGGCGACGAGTTCGTCGTTTTCCGGGGTGGTGCGCACGAAGCGGGTCCTCCAGCGTGGGCGGCGATCACGACCGATGCTCGAACAACGAGCCCGCGCAGGTTAGCGTTACGCGGTCGCCGGAATCGCCCTTGCCACGCCGGTTCACCCGCGCGTGCGAGAAGTTCTCATCAGGCGGACTTCTGCTGCCTCGCCAGCCGCGCCACGCACCAGGCCGGGGCGCTGCCGCGGCGGAGGTGCTGCAAAACGGTCATCGGGCCGAGACGGCGGCTCAGGTCGGACGGGGCGAGCCCGGCCGCACGGTAGTCGAGCGCACGCTGGTCGAGCGGGCTGATGCCGGCGTCCCACCAGGCTTCGGCCTCGGCGACGCCGCCGACCATCTGCCACCAGCCGGCGGCCGCGACGAGCAGGTCCTGCGGGACCTCCGGGAGACGACGGCGCATCGCGTCGAGGTAGCCGGGGTCGGCGGCCTCGACCGGCGCCCAGCGCGCCTGGCCGGACTGCTGACGCTGGCCGGGGATTCCGGGAGCCTGTCGCGGCACATCGGCCAGCCACGCCGACGCGATGCGGTCGGCCTCCTGCTCCTCGGGGGTCTGCTCGCGTTCGGCGGCCCACTGCCGGATCAACGCATCGACTCCGGGATCTCCGGTCATCCCTGCCTCCTCATGATTCCCCGACTGACAAGTCCTGACTTACTTGCCCGGCTGGAAGTTCCGCTGCCCTGCGGCTTGCACCTGCGGAAACTCCTCGCCCAGGAGGCCGGCTCCGGCGCCTGGAGGACCAACCGATCACGCAATGTGAGCACCGTAGGGGCGCGGAGGTCTCTTCCGCCAGAGCTTCCCGGGCACGAATTCGTCGACCAGCGGGTTTTCGGGGGCAATCCACCCGGATGGTCGAGTCATTCGACCGAAATCCGAAGCGAGTGACTCTGCGTGATAACCGCTGGTGGCTGCGCACGGTGATCACCGGCGCCACCAGGGCACCGGTGATCGTCGCGAGGAATCAGGAGAAGAGGCTCCGGACGAACGTCACGATGGCTTCGGCACCGGACCGGAGCCAGCCGAGCGCGGTGTGGACGGCGTCGGCGGATTGCGTCGGCCTGCTGATCAGAAAGAAGAGCACGAGCGCGACGACGGCGATCACAACGAATTTCTTCAAGCCGGGCGACATGGCTCCATCCCATCACACCGTAGTGTCCAGACGATGACTCCGCGCGCACTGCGGACTTTGTCACCACTTTAAGGAGCATCGGGCCCTGTTGCCCACCCGGATTTCCTCGAGGGAGCGATCGATGAGCGAAAACGTTCTCGTCCACCGGGACGGGCCGGTGACGACGATCACGCTGAACCGCCCCGAGTCGCGCAACGCCGTGGACGAACCGACCGCGAACGCCCTGGCGGACGCGTTCCGCGCGTTCGACTCCGATGACGAGGCCGCGGTCGCCGTCCTCACCGGTTCGGGTGACGCCTTCTGCGCCGGAGCCGATCTGAAGGCCGTCGGCACCGGCCGCACCAACTCGCTCAGCCCGGCGGGCGACGGGCCGATGGGCCCGTCGCGCATGGTCCTGTCGAAGCCGGTGATCGCCGCGGTCCGCGGGCACGCCGTCGCGGGCGGCCTGGAACTGGCGCTGTGGTGCGATCTCCGGGTCGCCGACAGCACCGCCGTGTTCGGCGTCTTCTGCCGCCGCTGGGGGGTGCCGCTGATCGACGGCGGCACGGTGCGCCTCCCCCGGCTGATCGGGCATTCGCGGGCGATGGACCTGATCCTCACCGGCAGGCCGGTCGGGGCCGACGAGGCGCTCGCGATCGGGCTCGCGAACCGGGTCGTGCCGGACGGCGAGGCGTTGGCGGCCGCGCAAGCGCTGGCGCGCGACCTGGCCGCGTTCCCTCAGGCGTGTCTGCGTGCGGATCGCAAATCCGCGTACGGCCAGTACGGGCTCACCGAAGACGAGGCGATGCGCGCCGAGTTCTCGAACGCCTTGATCGGCGGAGGGCTCGCCGAGGAGGCCGTCGCGGGCGCAGGCCGGTTCAGTGACGGCGCGGGGCGTCACGGCAGTTTCGAGAGCGATCCGTCCTAATGTCTGTCGAATGACAGAAACCGGAGTCGCGCTCAGACCGGTGTACGAAGACGACCTGCCGACGCTCGAAGCACTGACGAACGATCCGCGGGCCGCGGGTCCGTTCGAATGGCACGGCTGGCACGACCCGCACTTCCTGCGCCGCCGCTGGGCCGAGACCGGCATGCTCGCGGCGGACAACGGGATGCTGATGATCGAGCTCGACGGGCAGCGGCTCGGTTTCGTGTCCTGGCACAAGACCAGGACCGGCTCGACGTCGTACTGCTGGAACGCCGGGCTCGTCCTGATCCCCGAGGCACGCGGCCACGGCTACGGGACCGAGGCCCAGCGATTGCTGGTCCGCTACCTCTTCGCGCATACGCAGATGAACCGGGTCGAGGCGTCGACGGAGGCGGGCAACCTCGCCGAGCAGCGCTCCCTGACGAAGGCGGGCTTCACCCGGGAGGGTGTGCTGCGCGGCTACGGGTTCCGGGACGGGGCCTGGCGCGACCACATCCTCTATTCGGTGGTGCGGTCAGACCTGGGCCCCGACCCGGAACACCTCTGAACACTGGCCGGTAAGTCCGCGCCCCTCCGGTGTCCGCTTAATGCTTATATGCACGCTTTTCAAGTGAGGTCGTGAGTGATAAGCGCGGTTCTAACCCTCCTTATCACTCACGACCCCTTGGTGAAGCCACTCGAACTGGGCCAATCGGGCACCGTCCTCTGGAGGACAGCCCTTTGTGGACAGTTGGCTCGGCGGTGGCGTCCCGCAAGTGGGTCGTGCGGCCGGAGTGTGTCGCGAAAGCCACTTTCGCGACGCCGGGTGTCCCGAAAGTGGCTTTCGCGACACCCGGGGGCGGAGACCGCCAACAGGGCTTGCAGGACACGCCTTAGGCGATCGTCCCGGCGGCCCGGAGCCGTTCGATCCCGTCGGCGTCCACGCCGAGTTCGGCGAGGACCTCGGCGGTGTCGCCGCCCTTGGGCCGCGGCGGTTCCGGCGTCTCGGCCGGGGTGCGGTCGAAGCGCGGCGCGGGCGCGGGCTGCGTCATGCCGCCGACGTCGACGAACGTCTTGCGCGCGACATTGTGCGGGTGCGACGGCGCCTCCTTCGGGGAGAGCACCGCAGTCAAGCACGCGTCGGTGCCTTCGGCCTTCGCGACCAGTTCGTCGCGGGTGTGCTTCGCGACGGCCTCGGCGACGATCTTGCGCAGCTTCGGCCACTCGTTCTTGTCGATGTGGACCGGGGTCTCCTCGGGGTCGAGGCCGAGCACCTTCACCAGGTCGCCCCAGAACCGCATCTCGATCGCGCCGATGGCGACGTATTTGCCGTCGGCGGTCTCGTAGGTGTCGTAGAACGGAGCGCCGCCGTCGAGCATGTTCTCGCCGCGCCCACCGGACCACAGCCCGGAATCCAGCAGCCCGTGCAGGCTGGTGGTCAGCAGCGCCGCACCATCCACCATGGACGCGTCGACCACCTGCCCCTTGCCGGACGTCTGGCGTTCGAACAGCGCCGCCAGCACGCCCATCGCGAGCAGCAGGCCTCCGCCGCCGAAGTCGCCGACGAGGTTGAGCGGTACCACCGGCCGCTGCCCGGCGTGCCCGATGGGTTCGAGCGCGCCGGAGATGCCGATGTAGTTGATGTCGTGCCCGGCGACGGTCGCCAGCGGGCCGTCCTGGCCGTAGCCGGTCATCCGGCCGTAGACCAGCCGCGGGTTGCGGGCGTGGACCTGTTCCGGGCCGATGCCCATCCGCTCGGCGACGCCGGGGCGGAAACCCTCGATGAGCACGTCGGCGTCGTCGGCGAGTTTCAGCACCAGTTCGACCCCCTCGGGGGTCTTGGTGTTGATCCCGATCGACCGCCGCCCGCGCGCGAGCGGATCGTTCGGGAAGCCGATGACGTCGTTGCCCGGTGTCGCCCGGTCGATCCGGACGACCTCCGCGCCGAGATCGGCGAGGATCGTGCAGGCGAACGGCGCCGGGGCGAGCCCGGCCAGTTCGACGACCTTGAGCCCGCTGAGCGGGCCGGCCTTTTTCGCCACGTTCTTCCTTTCTGCGCCAACGGTTCCGCTACAGCGTGCGGGAGATGATTTCCTTCATGATCTCGCTGGTACCGCCGAAGATGCGGGAGATCCGGATGTCGGCCCACGCGCGCGCGATCGGGTATTCGGTCATGTAGCCGTAGCCACCGAAGAGCTGCAGGCAGTCGTCGACCACCTTGTTGACCCGTTCCGTGGTCCACAGCTTCGCCATCGCCGCGCCCTGCACGTCGAGTTCCTTGCGCAGATGCCGCTCGATGCACTGGTCGAGGAACGCGCGGGACACCGCGGCCTCGGTCGCCGCCTCGGCGAGCTTGAACTTCGTGTTCTGGAAGTTGTAGACCGGGCGGCCGAACGCCTGGCGGTCCTTGGTGTAGGCGATGGTCTGGTCGATCGCGGCCTCCATCCCGGCGACCGCGGTGACGGCGATGATCAGCCGTTCCTGCGGAAGCTGCTGCATCAGCTGGATGAAGCCGAGGCCTTCCTGGGCGCCGAGGAGGTTGGCGACGGGGACGCGGACGTCGTCGAAGTTCAGCTCCGCGGTGTCCTGCCCCTTGAGGCCGATCTTGTCGAGGACGCGGCCGCGGCTGAAGCCCGGCGTGTCGGTTTCGACGGCGATCAGCGAGACACCCTGCGCACCGGCCTCCGGGTCGGTCTTCACCGCGACCACGACGAGATCGGCGTGGAAACCGTTGGTGATGAACGTCTTCGCCCCGTTGATCACGTAGTGGTCGCCGTCGCGGACCGCGCGGGTCTTGATGTTCTGCAGGTCGGAACCGGTGCCGGGTTCGGTCATCGCGACCGCGCCGACCATCTCGCCGGAAGCGAACTTCGGCAGCCAAGCCTTCTTTTGCTCTTCGTTCGCGTACTCCAGGATGTAGTGCGCGACGATTCCATTGTGGACGGTGACGCCCCACGCGCTGTCACCGGATCGGGCCTGCTCTTCGTAGAGCACGGCCTCGTGGGCGAACGTGCCGCCGCCACCGCCGTACTCCTCCGGGATGGACAGGGCCAGCAGGCCGACCTCGCCCGCCTTCGTCCACAGCTCGCGGTCGACCTTCTTCTCGGCCGCCCAGCGTTCCTGGTTCGGCACGAGTTCCTTCTGGCAGAAGGTCCGGGCGAGGTCCCGGAGGTCTTCGAGTTCCGTCGTGCTCCACGAACTCTTCTGGATCTGCAAGGGCACGGCCAACGCCTCCTGATCGGACCTGGAAAACATGACGCTTAGGATGTAAGTTCCATTCGGAATGTACATCCGTACCGAGCTGCACGTAAAGGGGGCAGGATCCGGTGAGTGTGCTCGGCAGGACCCACCGCACCCAGGCCGAGCGGCGCGAGCAGACCCGCACCGCGCTGCTCGACGCGACCATCGACTGCCTGGTCGACCTCGGCTACGCGCGCACCTCGGTCCAGGAGATCTGCGCCCGCGCCGGCGTCTCGAAGGGCGCCGTGCAGCATCACTTCTCCGCCAAGGCCGAGCTCATGGCGGCCGCCGTCGAGCATCTGACGGAGAAACTGCGCGGGCGCCTCGCGGCGTCGATCACGGCGCTTCCCGGTGGCGCCTCGGGGGTCGCGGCGGCGATCGACCTGCTGTGGGAGGGCTACTCGGGCACGCTGTCCACGGCCGCCACCGAACTGTGGGTCGCGGCGCGCACCGACCCCGAACTCCGCGCGGCGATCCGCCCGGTCGACCGGGCGCTGGGCCGCTCGACACTGGAGCACATCACCGCGGTCGCCGGTGACCTGCCGAAGGAACGCGCGGAGATCCTGTTCTGGCTGACCGTGAACCTCACCCGCGGGCTGGCGCTGGACGCCGAACTCGGCGGCGATCCGAAGCGACGGCGGCAATTGCTCGACGAATGGAAACGCGTCGCGGTGATGTTGTACGAGGACTCCTCCGCCTAGCACGCGCGAAAGCACCTGACCAGAGCACAGCTGACACTTATCCCGTCGGCGGATCCGTGGTGAAATTCCTTGCTGGACAACAGAACCGGCGGAGGAGTCGACCATGAACGCGCCGCAGCAGCAGCCGTACCAACCGACTGGCCCGTTCGGCGTAATACCACCCGCCGCCCCGCGTGCGTCGGACGTGCGCCTCCCCCGCCTCTTCGCCGCGATGATGGGGGTTTTCGCCGGCCTGCTGGTCCTCATCGCGACTTTTCTCCCGCAGTCGACGTACGAGCAGGTCTCGGACGGCAAGACGGTGTCGAAATTCGCCGAGACCGGCTGGACGCGGACCTTCGACATCGAACCGTCGGCGGAGGAGAAGGAGTTCTACGACAAGACGCATGTCGCCCGCTACGGCATTCCGTTGTCCGCCGCCGCGCTGACGCTGTTCGCCGGGGCCGCGGTGGGTTTCGCCGCATACCAGCGCACTTCGGGTTCACCCGCCGCGACGACGTCGAGGACGCTGCTCATCGCGGGCGGGGCGGGGACCGCGGCCTGCGTCTGGATGCTCGGCATGGACATCTCGGCGAGCCTGAGTTTCGGGCAGGACACCGGCCGGTTCGTCTCGCGTTATGGGACCGGGAGCGGATTCTGGATCCTGCTCGCCGGTGGGCTCGTGGCGTTGCTCACGATCGGGCTCGCGGTCGTGGCCAACCGGCGTGAACCGGCGCCACCCCCTCAGGCCCCTTACCCGGCCCCCCACAACCCTTACGCTCCCGGCGTCCCCCAGCAGCAGTATCCGCAGGCCTACGAGCCGCCGTCGCCTCCGACGCCACCCGCGGGATCCGCGTTGCAGCAGCAGGACATCCTGCGCCCGTCCCCGGACAATCCGCCCCGGCCCGACAATACGTGAAACTGATTCATATCAGCGGTGGACAGTCTCCATACCGGCGGTATGCTGTACTCGTCGGTAACACCTGGGCTCTGCGTGGCGCCTTCCGGCTCCGCGCGGCATGGAACGGAGACGGCATGACGAGCACGACACCGGCGAGCGCGGGCCACCACACCGAAGGACCGGCCACCATCGGCGACGTCCCCGGCGCCCCGGCCGCGGCCAGGGCGGAACGGCTCGTGCGGCGGGTCGTGGGCGGGGCGGATTCGGCGCCGGTCCAGATGCGCGCGCCCTTCACCGGGCAGCCGATCGCGACCCTGCCCCAAGCCACCGACGCCGACGTCCGCGCCGTGTTCGACCAGGCGCGCGAGGCTCAGCGCGCGTGGGCCGAGCGGCCGGTCGAAGACCGCCAGCGCATCCTGATCCGCCTGCACGACCTGGTGCTGAAGCGGCAGGAAGAGGCACTCGACCTCGTGCAGATCGAGGCGGGCAAGGCGCGGATGGACGCCTTCGACGAGGTCAGCGCCACCGCCCTCGTCGCCGCCTACTACGGCAAGCACAGTGCGAAGATCCTCTCGCCGCGCCGGGCCGCCGGGCTGATCCCGGTGCTGACGAAGGTCGGCGAGATCCGGCACCCCAAGGGCGTCGTCGGGATCATCTCGCCGTGGAACTACCCCCTCGCGCTGACCGCGATGGACGTCCTGCCCGCGCTCGCGGCGGGGAACGCCGTCGTGCAGAAGCCGGACAACCAGACCGCCCTCTCGGCGCTGTGGCTGCAGGAAGTCGCCGAGGAAGCGGGCCTGCCCGCCGGTATCTGGCAGATCGTGCTCGGCCGCGGCTCGCAGATCGGCGACGCGCTCGTCGAGGAGTCGGACTATCTCTGCTTCACCGGGTCCACGCCCACGGGCAAGGGGCTCGCCGCGAAGGTGGCGGAGCGCCTGACGAGCTACTCGCTCGAACTCGGCGGCAAGAACCCGATGATCGTGCTGCCCGACGCGGACATCGCCAAGACCGCGACCGGCGCGGTGACCGCGTGCTTCTCGTCGGCGGGGCAGCTGTGCGTCTCGGTCGAGCGCATCTACGTCCACGAGTCGATCCGTGAGGAGTTCACCCGGGCCTTCGTCGCCAAGACCGCCGCGCTGCGGCTCGGCGGTGCCCTGGACTACCAGGCGCAGATGGGATCCCTCACCTCCGAGGCCCAGCTGGAGACCGTGTCGGCCCACGTCGAGGACGCCCGCGCCAAGGGCGCGAAGGTGCTCACCGGCGGCAAGGCCCGGCCCGATCTCGGCCCGCTCTTCTACGAGCCGACCGTGCTCACCGACGTCAGCGAAGACGTCAAGCTGTTCGCCGAGGAGACCTTCGGGCCGGTGGTGTCGATCTACGGCTACACCGACGTCACCGACGCGATCGAGCGCGCCAACGACACGAAGTTCGGGCTGAACGCGAGCGTGTGGTCGCGTAACGGCCGCGCGGGCTGGGAGGTCGCGGCGCGGCTGAAGGCCGGGACCGTCAACGTCAACGAAGGCTTCGCGGCGACCTTCGGGACCGTCGGGCTGCCGATGGGCGGGATGAAGGAGTCCGGCGTCGGGCGGCGTAACGGTGCCGAAGGCCTGCTCAAGTACACCGAGGCGCAGGCGATCGCGGTGCAGCGCGGGATGCCGCTGCGCCCCGGCCGCGGAATCCCGCCGAAGCTCTGGGCCCGGGGCCTGAGCGCCGGTCTCAAGGCGCTCCGCCGCCTCCCGCGCCGCTGACCCCCTCCGCAATTCGTCATCTGGTTGCGATCGTGCCGGCGAAGGGATCGCAACCAGATGACGAATCGCGGGGTCAGGGCGAGGTGGGCGCGGCCAGCAGGCCCCGGTCGTAGGCGATCGCGACCGCCTCGGCCCGGCGGCTCGCGCCGAGTTTCGCCATCACGCGCGAAAGGTGGACGCTCACCGTCTTCTCGCTGATGTACAGCTCTTCGCCGACCTGCCGGTTGGTCCGGCCGAGCGCGACGCGTTCCAGCACGTCGCGTTCCCGATCGGTGAGCGGGTCCACGACGTCACGGCGCGCCGGCAAGGCCTCCCCGGGTAGCTCGACGCGCGCACGGTGGCTGAGCTCCCGGACGGCTTCGCGCAGCGGGCAGGCGCCCAGCCGATCGGCGACCGCGTGCGCGGCCAGCAGCTCCGACGCGGCGAGCGCGGTGTCGCCGTCGGAAGCCAGCAGGGACTTCGCGTGCTGGAGACGGCACATGGCCTGCTCGTACACCGCGCCGTAGCCGAACGCCTCGACCGCCTTGGCCCACAGCGCCGGCTCCCCCGCGCCGCGCAGGCAGCTCCCGAGCGCCTCCAGCCGGGCGAGCCACGCCAGCGCCTCCGGGCCCAGCGACACCGAACGCGGGATGCCGTGTTCGGCGCAGTGGCGGCCGTGGGCGAGGAACTTCTCGCCCGATTCCACCGCGGCCTCGACCGTCGCCAGATCACCGCGTACCCGTGCTTCGGCGGCCTGGGCGACGGCCGCCGTGAGACCGTGCACGCTGATCCTGATCCCGCCGAGCACGGCGGGTTCGACCTCTTCGAGCCAGTCGATCAGCTCGTGCGCCTGGCGCACCGCACCCGCGTGGTCCCCTCGCCACGACGCGAGCTGGATCGCGGCGTCGGCCGACGCGAGCGCGATCGAGTAGTCCGCGCCCCAGTGCTGACGGAGGCTGGGCAGGATCTTGTCCGCGTCCGCGAACCGGCCCCTGCCTACCACGAACTGTGCCCAGATCCCCAGGAAGCGCCCGGCCACGACACTCGAAACACCGCGGCCCGCGCGGCCGGCGTCGTCGTCCTCCGGCCAATCCCCGCTGACATAGCGCAGCGTGAGGTGCTTGGTGCGCAGCTCGATGCCGAACGAGCTCCAGGTCAGGCCGGTCTCCTTGGCCCGCTTGATGCCCTTGGCGTAGTACTTCAGCGCGGAATGGATCTCGGCCCGGTCGTCGTAGCTCAGCCCGAGGAAGTGCAGAGCCCGTAGCTCGCCGTTGAGCGCGCCGGATTCCCTGGCCTTCCGCTCGGCCTCGCGCAGCCGCTCCCGCGCCTCCTCGACGTCGCCCGCCGAATCGGCCAGCGTGCCCAGCGAGACCAGCGCCGCCGCCTCCGCCCCGCCCGCGCCGACGGCCCTGGCGTCGGCGACCGCGGCCAGCGCGCACTGCAGCGCCTCGTCGTGCCTGTCGATCAGCCGCAGGATCCCGGCGCGGGTGGCGAGCACCCAGGCCCGCGCGGCACTCGCCTCGGTGTGTTCGACCAGCCGCCAGGCCTTGTCGATCGCCTCGACGACCTCGTCCAGTGTGCCGTCGACCGAAAGCAGCGCCTCCGCGTGCCGCCGCCAGACCTTGGCGGCCCGCTCGTTGCCGGTGTCCGGGCCGAGCGCCTCGGTCGCCGACCGCGAATAGGCGACCGCGCGCTCCGGCTCCCCCGACGTGCTCGCGAAATACGACGCCTCGTGCAGGAGGCGGAGCTCGTCGACTTCCGACGGCCGGTCCGCCTCGGGTACGGCGTCCCAAATGGACAGTGCCTGCTCGACGTGCCGCAGCGCGGAACCGGGCGCGCCCAGCTTCTCGGCCTCGTCCATCGCGCGCAGCAACGCCGCCAGCGCGGTGACGAAGTCCTTGCTCTCCATGCTGTGGTGCGCGAGCCGCGCGTCCTGGCCACGGCCCTGCGCACGGTCGCGGATGCGGGCCGCGTACGCCGCGTGCATGCGCACCCGCTCCCCCGGCAACAGGTCGCCGTAGACCGCTTCCTGCAGCAGCGCGTGGCGGAAGGTGTAGAAACCGTTCTCGATCACCAGCACGTGATGCTGCACGGCCTCGCGCAGCGCCTCGTCCAGTTCGAGCTCGGCCAGCCCGGAGATCTCGGCGAGCGCGGCGTGCGCCACCGCGTCCTTCGCGACCGAGACCACGCGCAGCACCCGGCGCGTTGTCTGGGAAAGCTGCTCCACCCTGGCGAGGAGCACTTCGGCCAGCCCTGCGGGGAGGTCACGGCAGTCCTTCGCGGACGCGAGCAGTTCCTCGACGAAGAAGGGATTGCCCTCGGACCGGGAGACGATGTCGGCGATCAGGTCCTGGCCGATCGGCTCGTCGGCCAGCGCCTCGACGAACGCGCGCGCGTCCTCGGCGCCGAACGGCTTGACCTCGACGCGTTCGACCGCGCCCAGCCGCACCACCTCGGACAACAGCGCCCGGAGCGGATGCCGCCGGTGGACGTCCTCCTCGCGATAGCTCGCCACCACCAGCAGCCGCTGGGTGCGCAGCCTCGTCAGCAGGAAGGACAGCAGGTTCCGGGTGGAGCCGTCGGCCCAGTGCAGGTCCTCCAGCAGGATCACCACGGGCCGGCGCTGCGCGATGACGGTCAGCACCCCCAGTACCGCGTCGAACAGCTGGAGCTGGCCGAGGTCCTGTTCGGGACCGAGCCGTTGCGTCGACACCCGTTCGCTCGCGGTGAGCTGACCGTCTTCGATGGCGGGGTAGTCCTCCGCCTGCTGCATCTGCGGGAGCAGCCTGCCCAGCGCCGGCCGGGCCCGGACCGCGGCGGTGACCGCGGGATCGGAAGTCGTCGCCAGTGGCGCCAGCGCCTCGGCGAACGGAAGATAAGGGAGACCGCCCTCATGGACGTCGATACAGCGCCCGGTGAGCACCAGGGCGCCCGCGCCCGCGGCGTACTCGCCGAGCGCGGTCAGCAGGCGGGTCTTGCCGACGCCGGCGTCACCGGAGAGCAGCACCGCGCCGGCCTCGCTCCGTTCTGCACGGGCGAAGGCGGCGCGGAGCTGCCGCATCTCCTGAGTGCGGGCGACGATCGGGATTCCGGAGCCAAGACGGGGCACGAGGTGCATTCTTGCCTACCGGGCCGACAACTTCGCCTGTGTTTTCGCCGAGAGCTTCATCGCACTCGACCTCTACCGGGTGACGTCGCCGCTGCGGGCGGGCGTCTGCCGCACCTCGCGGCGCTCCTGAGCGGGCACCCGGACTTCGGCGCGCTGCGCGCGGATCCGCTTGCCTGCCCGGCGGGCCCGGTCGACCCATACGCTGCGGCCCGCTCGCTGGAGCTCTTCGCGGCGGTACTCGACCTCGGCCAGTACTCCGGTGAGCAGAGCGTCGTTCGTGTTCATCTTCTCCCCTTAGGAACTCACTGCCTTGTTGGTAGTGATGAGATTCGTCCTGAGGGGTGCCTCGCAGCATCGGGTGATCACCTACACCCGGACGTGATTCGACCCCTTACGCCGGCCCATCCCCTGCTCGGGGGGCGTAAGGGGTCGAGTTCAGCGGCTCTAGTCGTGAGCGGGGCCACTCGTGCGCACGGCGCCGAGCAGCCCGCGCCAAGCCTGCGGCGAGAGGCGGAAGGCACCTCCCTCGGGGTCTTTGGAGTCGCGCAGCGCGGCACCGGAACCGGTGAAGGCGACCTCGACACAGTCGTTGCCGCCACCGCTGTGGCTGCTCTTGAACCACCGGGCCTGGGAAAGATCATCGTTGGGCGTCATGCTCCCCACTCCTTACTTGTTTCCAGGGACTTCTCCGGAAGGGCCGCCTGTTCGGCGAACCTTCCGGCGGCCTCGGCGATCACCTCGACCGAGTCGTCCGGCTTCAACGCGGCGGCACGCAGATGGTCGAACATCAACGCGTATCGCCGGACGTCCGGGGGTTCCTCCAGGTAGAGCCCGCTGGAGGTGCTGTCGACGTAGACCACGTCGGTGTCGGCCAGTTCGGGGAAGCCCATGATGAGGAACGGACCCTCCATCCCGGGATGGGCACCCGCGCCGAACGGCACGACCTGGATGGTCACGTTCGGCTGCGCCGCCATCGTGACCATCCGGTACAGCTGCTCCGCCATGACCTCGGGGCCGTCGACCACGCGATGCAGGACCGCTTCGTCGATGACGGCCCAGTACTCCGGGGGCGAGGGGTCGGTCAGCAGTTCCTGCCGCGCCATCCTCGCCGCCACCCGGCGCCTGATCGCGGCGTCCTCGGCGTCGGGCCGCATCGCCCTGATCACGGCCTTGGCGTACCGCTCGGTCTGCAACAGGCCGGGCACCAGCAGCGCCTGGAAGGCCCGCAGCGAACTCGCGTCCGCCTCCAACCCGACGAAGGTGCCGGTGAACACCTCGTTATACGCGTGCCACCAGCCGCGTTTACGCGCTTCCCTGGCCAGCTGGACGAGCGCTTCCTGCTCGTCGCCCGCGATGCCGTACAGCTCGAGCATGTCGCGCGCGTCGCGCGGGGTGACGCCGACGTGCCCCGTCTCGATACGGCTGACCTTCGACGCCGAGCATTCGAGCTTCTCGCTCACCTCGTCGATCGTGAGGTCGGCCGCCTCGCGCAACCGCCTCAACTCGCTCGCCAGCCGCCGGCGGCGCACGGTGGGTCCCTGACCCCTCGTCATCACGGCACCTCCACAAGCTGTCCGAGCACCAACGATCGCGACACGGCGAGGAGAACAGTGTTCTATGCCCCGCACGAAGCACATCTAACCAGCCCGAGACACATTCGGTGAGATGGTCACACGACCATTTTCACCCACGCGTCGATTTTCATCCTGCAATTTGCAGATTGCCGTTGTAGGTTGAGCATTGTGCAACGCGGTACGCCCGCCTTCGCCGGCGGCAGCGGATCCGCTCGCGGCACGGGCGCGGGGCCGCGAGCTGCACCGATGGGCGTCCGGAAGGATACCCGTCGAAGCCGGATTCACCCCCGGTGCAGGGCCGGAGCCGTCCCCCGATCGGTTCCGGCCCTCCCTTTATGTCCACACCCATTCGCCAATGATCTGGCTCCAGATGTTAATGCGTTTCGTCATTCCCTCTAAAGGGTGGACAAGGCTGGATCTCGACTGCGGAACGTCACACGACTCGGAGAAGACCTTCCTGCACCACGGTGGCGATATGCGTTCCGTCCGCGGCGAAGAACCGGCCGGTCGCCAGCCCCCGGGCACCCGACGCGGTCGGCGACGCGCTGTCGTAGAGGAACCACTCGTCGGCCCGGAACGGGCGGTGGAACCAGAGCGCGTGGTCGAGGCTCGCGCCGAGGACCTTGTCGAGATCCCAGTAGACGCCGTGGCGCGCGAGGACCGAGTCCAGGAGCGTCATGTCGGAGGCGTAGGTCAGCACGCAGACGTGCAGCAGCTGCTGGTCCGGGAGCTTGCCGTCGGCCCTCATCCAGACCTGGTTCCTGGCGGGCCGGTCGCCCGACTTCCTGGTCACCCACGGCGGATCGTTGACGTAACGCAGGTCGATCGGGCGCGGCCGGTCGAGATGGCCCATGAAGTACCCCTCGGCTCGCTCCTGCAACGTCGGGAGCGACTCGGGATCGGGGACGTCCGGCATGGTCTCGGAGTGTTCGATGCCGCCTTCGTCCTTCTGGAACGAGGCGGACAGGGAGAAGATCGCCTTACCGTGCTGGATGCCCACGACGCGGCGGGTGGTGAACGAGCGGCCGTCGCGGATGCGGTCGACCTCGTAGACGATCGGGACGCTCGGGTCGCCGCCGCGGATGAAGTACGCGTGCAGCGAGTGGACCTTCCGCTCCTCGGGAACCGTGCGGCCCGCGGCGACCAGCGCCTGCCCCGCGACCTGTCCGCCGAACACCCGCACCGGCGAGTGGGCGGGCGAGACGCCGCGGAAGATGTTCTCCTCGATCTTCTCCAAGTCCAGCAGCGCGACCAGCCGGTCGAGCACGGGCTGTCCGCCCACCCCGCCGGCGTTGTCGAAACCGGCCGCGGCTTCCCTGGCCATCTCAGTCATGTCATGGACTTTAGGCCGTGCGGGTGTCCTGGGCCCGGGTGAGGCGGGACGTTTGTCGCGAAGGCCACCTTCAGGACACCTGGGACGGCGCGGGAGGCGTGCCTGAAGTCCGTGAAGGCCTCCTTGAGGGACCCTGGGTCCCTCAAGGAGGCCTTCACGGACTTTCGCCGAGACCGGCGTCAGGCGTGGTCGTCCTCGCCGAGGCGGTGCACCCGGATGAGGTTGGTCGAGCCGACGGTCCCGGGCGGCGAACCGGCCACGATGACCACCAGGTCACCCTTGGCGTACTTGCCCATTTCGAGCATCGCGTGGTCGACCTGCTGGATCATCTGGTCGGTGGAGCCGACCTTCGGCACGATCCGCGTCGTGGTGCCCCAGGTCATCGCGAGCTGGCTGCGAACGCTCTCCTCCGGCGTGAACGCCAGCAGCGGCAGCCGCGTGTGCAGCCGCGCGAGCCGCCGGACGGTGTCACCGGACTGGGTGAAGGCGACCAGGGCCTTGGCGTTGAGCCGCTCGCCGATGTCCCGCGCCGCGTAGGAGATGACGCCGCGCTTGGTGCGCGGGACGTGCGACAGCGGCGGCACGACCGGCGAGTCGGTCTCGACGGCTTCGATGATCCGGCCCATGGTCTTGACCACGTCGATGGCGTAGCGGCCGACGCTGGTCTCACCCGAGAGCATGAGCGCGTCCGCGCCGTCGAGCACCGCGTTGGCGACGTCCGAGGCCTCGGCCCGGGTCGGGCGGGAGCTGTTGATCATCGACTCGAGCATCTGCGTCGCGACGATGACCGGCTTCGCGTTCTCGCGGGCGATCTGGATGGTGCGCTTCTGCACCAGGGGGACCTGCTCCAGCGGGAGCTCCACGCCGAGGTCCCCGCGGGCGATCATCACCGCGTCGAAGGCCAGCACGATGGCTTCGAGGTTGTAGACGGCTTCGGGCTTCTCGATCTTCGCGACGACCGGGAGGCGTCCCTTGCCGACGCGGTCCATCACCTGGTGGACCAGGTCGATGTCGGCGGGCGAGCGGACGAACGAAAGCGCGATGAAGTCCACACCGAGTTCGAGCGCGAACTCGAGGTCTTCGATGTCCTTTTCGGACAGGGCCGGCACGGAGACGTCCATACCCGGCAGGGAGACGCCCTTGTTGTTGCTGACGGGGCCGCCTTCGGTGACCTCGCAGACGACGTCCGGGCCCTCGACCTGCTTGACCACGAGGCCGACCTTGCCGTCGTCCACGAGGAGACGGTCGCCGGGCTTCGCGTCGTCGGCGAGTCCCTTGTAGGTGGTCGAGACGCGGTCGTGCGTACCCGCGACGTCCTCGACGGTGATGCGCACGATGTCGCCGTTGTGCCACTCGACCGGCCCGCCCGCGAAGGTGCCGAGACGGATTTTCGGCCCCTGGAGGTCAGCGAGAATGCCCACCGCGCGGCCCGATTCGGCGGCGGCGGTGCGGATGAGGTCGTAGACCTGCTTGTGGTCGCTGTGCGTCCCGTGGCTGAAGTTCATCCTCGCGACGTCCATCCCGGCGTCGACGAGTTGCCGCATCTTCTCCGGCGTAGCGGTCGCGGGGCCAAGGGTACAAACGATCTTCGCGCGTCGGCTCACGTTCGCACAGCGTAGTCCCTCATCGCGGATACGTCTGTACCGATACCGAAAGTTCAAGAAAAGTGTCAGTTCACCTGGGCGAGAGGCAACCGCCGATCAGGATTCGGTGGTTATCGTCGCGGCTTCTCGCTCGGCCCGACCCGGTCCCGCGCCCACTCGTTGAACGCGCGGACCTGCCGCCATGCCTTCCGCACCCGGTCGAGCGTGCCCCGTTCGTGCAGGACGTCGTCCGGCTCCCAGCCGCGGACGGCGTACACGGAGCGATACTTCAGCAGGTCGATGCGGGGATGGTCCTCGGCGAAGCCGCGCGGTTTCGACTTGAGCCTGTCCCCCTTGATCTCCCAGCCCGCCTTCTCCAGCTTCGCGAGGATCTTGGCCAGCTCGGCGCCACACAGTTCGGTGTCGACGGCCTTGCGGAAGCGGGCGAGCTGATCGGACTCGAAGTGGAAGCAGCCGCCGCCGACCCGCAGCCCGGCCGGGCCGACCTCGACGTAGTACGCGCCGCCGCCGCGGCCCTGTTCGATCACCGCGCCACAGTGGGTCTTGTACGGCGTCTTGTCCTTGGCGAACCGGACGTCGCGGTACGGGCGGAAGACCTTCCCCTCGCCGAAGCCGTCGCCGAACTCCGGGACCAGTTCGGCGAGCAGCGCCTCCATCGGGGCGCGGACGTCGGCCTTGTAGGTGGCGAGGTTCGCGTCCCAATAGGACTTGGAGTTGTCCGCTTCGAGACCGTCGTAGAAGTCGATGGCGTACTCGCCGAAACCCTCGAAACCCATGCGGTGACGTTAATCCCCGCCCCCGACAGAAGCGCGTGAAGGCCCCCTTCCCTCGGCTGAGCCGAGGGAAGGGGGCCTTCACGCGCGTCCGAGAGGGGCTTACTTGGCCAGAGCGGTGATCAGCTCGCCGTCGGGGGTGTCACCGGACAGCTCCCAGAAGAAGGCGCCGCCGAGCCCCTGGTTCTTGGCGTAGGTGACCTTGCCGCCGATGGTCGCGGGGGTGTCGTAGCTCCACCAGTCGCTGCCGCATTTGGCATAGGCGGTGCCCGCGACGGTGCCGGTGGCCGGGCAGGTGTTCTTCAGGACCTTGTAGTCCTGGATGCCCGGCTCGGTGCCCGCCGCCGGGCCGGTCGCGGTGCCACCCGGGGCCTCCTGGGTGACGCCGGTCCAGCCTCGGCCGTAGAAACCGATGCCCAGCAGCAGTTTGTTCGCCGGAACGCCCTTGCTCTTCAGCTTCTGGATCGCGGCGTCGGAGTGGAAGCCGGCGGTCGGGATGCCCTCGTAGCCGGTCAGCGGCGAGTGCGGGGCGGTGGGGCCCTGCGCGGCCCAGGCGCCGAAGTAGTCGTAGGTCATGACGTTGTACCAGTCGAAGTACTGCGCGGCGCCGCCGTAGTCGGCCGCGTCGATCTTGCCGCCGTCGGTGCCGTCCGCGGTGATCGCGGCGGTGACCAGCTTCGAGCCGAACTTCTCCCGCAGGGCCTGCGCGAGGTTCTTGATCGCGGCCGGTCCGCTGGTGTCACACGAGAGACCGCAGGCGTTCGGGTACTCCCAGTCGATGTCGATACCGTCGAAGACACCCGCCCAGCGCGGGTCGTTGACCAGGTTGTAGCAGGACTCCGCGAACTTGGCGGGGTTCTTCGCCGCCTCGCCGAAGCCGCCGGACCAGGTCCAGCCGCCGAAGGACCACAGCACCTTGAGGTCCGGGTACTTGGCCTTGAGCTTCTTCAGCTGGTTGAAGTTCCCCCGCAGCGCACCGTTGTCCCAGCTGTCGGCGACACCGTCCACACTGCCCGCGGCGTCGTAGAACTTGCTGGTCGCCGCCTCCGCGTCACCGATCGCGCAGCCACCGTTCGTCACGTTGCCGAACGAGTAGTTGATATGCGTCAGCTTGCTCGCCGAACCCGACGTGTCGATGTTCTTCACATGGTAGTTGCGCTGGTAGACGCCCCATTCGGCGAAGTACCCGAGTACCTTGCCGACCGAGGCCGCCTGCGCTTCCGGTGCGGCCGCCGCCTGCTGCGCCGGTGCGGCGACGGCCAGCGCGCCCAGCGCGACGGCCGCGGCACCCGCGATCGCGGTGAACCTGGTCAAACGGGACATGCGTGCTCCCTTCACGGTCACCAGCGGTGACGAGAGGACTGCGGCGGGACACGCACAAGTTAAGTGGACTAGACCACTCCGTCAATGGTTCAGACCAAGACTTTCGGATGGACATTTTCGAACATTCACCGGAGAGAATGTTTCCATGGGGCCGTTTCCCGAGGAAACAGGCTTCGCCGGCCTCGCGATCTTCCGGCAAGACCGGGATCAGCGACCGCAGTCAGTGAATCGGCAACGGCTCGAAAGCGATGCCGCGGTCCGCCGCACGCCGCGTCCCCCAGTCGTAGAGCGCTTCGAGTGCGGGGCGTAACCGCTCCCCCTCCTCGGTGAGCCGGTACTCGACATGCGGCACCCGCCCCTCCCTGCTCTCCCGGAGCACGAGGCCGTCCGCCTCCAGCTCGCGCAGGTGCTGGGTCAGCATCTTCTCGCTGACGCCCGGCAGCCGGCGCCGGAGCTCGCCGTACCGGTGCACCCCTTCCTTCAGATGCGACAGGATCACCGGCTTCCACTTGCCGCCGATGACGTCGACCGCGAGCTCGACCGCGCAGCGGTACCGCTTCATCGTCACTCCCGTTGGCACGCACCGAAAAGTAAGCGGTTGTCCCGAGCGGTCCGGGGTGGTTGCCTTGCCGGACCGGAAGATCAGCGCCGCTGGGAGGACCCTACGTGACCGAGACGCCGACGTTGTACGAATGGGCGGGCGGACTGGCGGCCCTGCGACGGCTGACCACCGTCTTCTACGGCCACGTGCTGAAGGACCCGTTGCTGGAACCGGTCTTCCGCGAGATGGACCCCGGCCATCCCGAGCACGTCGCGGTCTGGCTCGCCGAGGTCTTCGGCGGCCCGGAGACCTACAGCCACGACCACGGCGGCCACCGGCACATGGTCGGGCGGCACCTCGGCCGCGCCATCACCGAAGCGCAGCGCCGCCGCTGGGTGAACCTGCTCTTCGACGCCGCCGACGAGGCCGGGCTGCCCGCCGATCCCGAGTTCCGCTCCGCGTTCGCCGCGTACGTCGAATGGGGCAGCAGGCTCGCGGTGATGTTCTCGCAACCGGGTCGCGAGGTCACCGTTCCCGAGCCCATGCCGAAATGGGACTGGGGCAACCGGCCGCCCTGGCAGCCGCCGTCGGACTGAGAGCGTTCATAGTGGGGCGGTCGTGAAAGGAGGCCGCCGTGATCCGGGTGGACGGCCGGACCCTGCGCTGCGCGGACGTCGTGACCGCCGCGAGCACCGAGGGCCCGCTGGGTATCGACGTCTCGATCGCCGCCCTGCGGGGCGCGGAAAGCGCGTGGAAACTCGCCGAGGAGCTGAGCACGCGCCGCATCGTCTACGGCCGCACCACCGGCGTCGGCGCCAACAAGGAGGACCCGGTCGGCGAAGGCGAATCGCCGGATCACGGGCTACGGCTGCTGCGCAGTCACGCGGGCGGCAGCGGTGACGTCATGTCGCCCGGCCAGACCAGGGCGATGATGCTGATCCGGCTCAACCAGCTGCTGGCCGGGCGGTCCGGGCTCAGCCCCGAACTGATCGGGGCGCTGGCCGCCGCCGTGCGGACCGGGGCGCTGCCGCTGGTGCACCGGCTGGGCGCGATCGGCACCGGCGACCTCGCGCCGCTCGCGGAGACCGCGCTCGCCCTCACCGGCGAACGGCCGTGGCTGGCGGGTGGTGTGCCTCCGGTGCCCGTGCGGGCCGGTGACGCGCTCGCGTTCATGAGCAGCAACGCCGCGACCCTGGCCGAAGCGACCCTCGCGGCGATGCGGCTCGACACGCTGACGCGGGCGAGTCACGCTGTCGCGGCGCTGACCTACATCGCGCTCGACGGGAACCCGGAGGCGTACGCGACTCCCGTGCACGAGGCGCGCCCGCACGCCGGGCAGGTCGCGTGCGCGGCGGAGATGCGGCGGCTGCTCGGGATGGAGGGCACGCCCCAACCCGGCAGGCGGATCCAGGATCCGTTCGGGCTGCGCGCTTTCCCGCAGGTGCAGGGGCCGGCGCTGGACGCGATCCACTACCTGCGCGACGTGCTCGCGGTGGAGATCAACGCCAGCACCGAGAACCCGATGATCTCGACGGTGCACCAGGACGCCTACCACCACGCGCACTTCCACACCGCGTACGTCTCGACCGCGCTCGACCAGGTGCGCGCGACCGTCCATCAGGTCGCCGAACTGTCGGTGGCCCGGCTCGGTGATCTGGTGGAGCCCGAGTTCACCGGGCTGCGGCCGTTCCTCGCGGCCGGGCCGTCGGGCAGTTCGGGTGTGATGATCCTGGAGTACGTCGCGCACGACGCGCTCACCGAACTGCGGCAGGCCGCGCTCCCGGCGACGCTGGGCACCGCCGTCGTCTCACGCGGGATCGAAGACCACGCGAGCTTCTCCACCCAGGCCGCGCGGGCGGCGACCGCGGCCGGGGCGGCGTACCAGCAGGTGCTGGCGTGCGAGCTGGTCGCGGCCGTCCGGGCACTGCGGATGCGCAAGGCCGATCTCGTGTCCCTGCCCGCGCGGGACGCCTACGAGGCCGCCGCGGCGGTGCTCGACCCCAGCGTCGAGGACCGGCCGCTCACCGAGGACATCGCCCGCGCAGTGTCGCTTCTGGACACCCTCGCGCGTATCTGACTCCCCCCGCGTTTCGTGAGGTCAGCAGCAACCCCGCCGGGCGAGAGAGTGGAGCCGCGCGCTCGTGACCGGCTCGGGCCGGTTCGCGGCGGCCTCGACGGCGTCGAGCATCCGGCGGCGCTCCGCCCTGCCGAGGACCCGGCCGCGGGTGATCACCGTGTCGATCTTCGCGACGTTGCGGATGTCGGCGGCCGGGTTCGCGTCCAGGAGCACGAGATCCGCCTCCTTCCCCACCGTCACCGTGCCCGACGTCGCTTCCCTGCCCAGGAACCTCGCGGCGTCACCCGTGACGGTCTTCAACGCCCGCACCGGCGAAAGCCCGGCCTCGACCAGGAAGGCGAGTTCCTCGTGAAGCCCGCTCCCGGGGAAGGCGTACGGGTTGAGGCAGTCGGTGCCGCCGATGATCCCGACGCCCGCGTCGTGCGCGACGCCGACCAGCCGCAGCGTCTCCTGGTAGTAGCGCTCCTGCAGGGCGATGTCCGCCGGGGTCCGGGGAGCCAGCCGTTCGATGCCCTTGGCCCAGCTCTCGCGCATGTCGGCGGGCACGTATTTCAGCCGCGGATCGTGCTGGTGGGTTTCGGCGGGCTGCGTGACCACCCGGTTGATCGTCAGCGTCGGCGAATGCCAGGTGCCGTTGTGCCGCAGCCTGGCGAAGTAGGACTGCGCCCGGCCGCGGTCGTACGTGGTGACCGATTCGAACTCCAGCCGCCGCGCCAGGTCGAAGAACGCACGCGGCTCCTCGGGGTCGTAGGGCGTCGCCGCCAACAGGTCGAGGATCTCGTCGCGTCGGGACGAACAGTGGACGGACACCCCGAAGAAATGCTCGAAGCTGTGCTGGCCGAGGTCGCTCACCTCGAGGTGGGACAGCTTGTACGGCCAGTGCCCGGAGAACCGGAGGCCCTGCGCGCGGGTTTCGTCCGCGAGCGCGCGCAGGGCGTCGGGGCCGAGGTAGGAGTACGTCTTGACGAATTCGGCGCCGGCGGCCTTCTCCGCGCGGACGACGGCCCGCGCTTCGACCGCCGTCGACACATGGAGCACCGGTGGCGCCAGAAGCGTCACCGGCCCGTCGACGATCCCGCTCGCCACCACCATGCGCGGGCCGAGCAGCTCACCGCGGTCGATCTTGCCCTTCGTCGCGCGATTCTCCGCGTACCCCCACATCTCGCGGACGCCCGTGACACCGTGGACCAGGTGCAGGGGCGGGACGACCTCTTCGAGGTCTCCGCCGTGGGAGTGCATGTCCCACAGGCCCGGAAGGAGGTACTTGCCGCGGCCGTCGATCACCCGCGCGCCACCGGTGTCCGGGATCTCGGCGGAGCCACCCACCCAGGCGATCCGGTCACCGGCGAGCACCACCGAAACGCGGGGTCGCGGAGCCGAACCCGTGCCGTCGATCAGCGTGACGTCGGCGATGACGACGATTTCGCCCAGGTCGGCGGTGGCCGTACCGGGCAGCAGCCCGGCGAACGCCATCCCGGTCCCGCCGGCGGCGAGCCACCTCAGGAACTCGCGCCTACTGGATCCCGCATCCGCCATGAGAACCGCCGTCCCTTTTCGCCTGGATCCCCGGATGGCCGATTCAACTTGTCGCGGAGGCGGTGCCGCAAGAAAACGAAGGCCCCTTACCTGAACTCAGCACAAAGTAAGGGGCCTTCTCCTGAAACTGGGCTCAGCCGAAGAAGACCTCGGCCTCTTCGTACCGCTCGACCGGGACGGTCTTCAGTTCGGCGGTGGCCTCGGAGAGCTTGACGCGGACGATGTCCGTGCCGCGCAGCGCCACCATCACGCCGAAGTCACCGTCGGCCACGGCGTCGACGGCGTTGAGCCCGAACCGGGTGGCGAGCACGCGGTCGTACGCCGTCGGGGTGCCGCCGCGCTGGACGTGCCCCAGCACGACCGCGCGGGACTCCTTACCGGTGCGGGCGGCGATCTCGTCGGCCAGCCAGGTGCCGATACCGCCGAGCCGGACGTGCCCGAAGGCGTCCTTCTCCCCGGTCAACAGCTTCTCTTCGCCGCCCTCGGGCAGCGCGCCCTCGGCGACCACGATGATCGGCGCGTACTCCTTCTCGAACCGGCGCTCGACCCACGAGACGACCTGGTCGACGCTGAAGTGCCGCTCCGGCACCAGGATCACGCTCGCGCCGCCCGCGAGACCGGAGTGCAGCGCGATCCAGCCCGCGTGCCTGCCCATGACCTCGACGACGAGCGCCCGGTGGTGCGACTCGGCCGTGGTGTGCAGCCGGTCGATGGCCTCGGTGGCGATCGAGACGGCCGTGTCGAAGCCGAAGGTGTAGTCGGTGGCGCCGAGGTCGTTGTCGATCGTCTTGGGCACCCCGACGACGCCGACGCCGTCGTCGGTCAGCCGCTTCGCGACGCCGAGGGTGTCTTCGCCGCCGATCGCGATCAGCGCGTCGACCTGCTGCTCGGCGAGCACGGCCTTGATCTTGTCGACGCCGCCGTCGACCTTGTACGGGTTGGTCCGCGACGAACGCAGGATCGTGCCGCCGCGGGTCAGGATGTCCTCGACGTCGTTCAGGCCGAGCGGGCGGCTGTCCCCGGTGAGGGGACCGTTCCAGCCGTTGCGGAACCCGACGATGTCCCAGCCGTGCACCTCGATGCCCTTGCGCACCACAGCGCGGATCACCGCGTTGAGCCCCGGGCAGTCGCCACCGCCGGTCAGCACACCGACACGCATGAGAAGCCTCCGTCTTGTGTTCCGTAGAGATGACAGTCACATGTCCCGCCGCCAGCGTAGCGGGAGTTCTCTGGATCGGTGCAGGGCGGACCACCTCGGGAATCGGTCCACGCCCGCGATGTGCTAGCTTGGCCCCGTGCAGCGCTATTTCTGGTTTACGAAGCCGGCCCCGGGTGGGCACGGCCGCGTGAACCTGCGCTGACCTCCACCCCGAGCCGGAATCACACCGGCTCGGCGAGTTCCCGCGGGTCGGTATCCCTTTCGAAAGGAACCAGACCCGCGATGTCTCCCTCCGCTGACACCCTGATCGCCCTCGACGGGCACCGCACGGCGGCCGTCAACCCGCTGCTGTCGCCCGCGATGCTGCGGCACGAACATCCGATGACGGCGGAAATCGCCGATACCGTCCTAGCCGGGCGGGCCTCGGCCGTCGACATCCTCGACGGCCGGGACGACCGGCTCCTCGTCGTCGTCGGGCCCTGCTCGGTGCACGACGCGGACGCCGCGCTCGACTACGCCCGCCGCCTCGCCGCCAAGGCCGAAGAACACCGCCGCGACCTGCACATCGTCATGCGGGTCTACTTCGAGAAGCCGCGGACCACGCTCGGCTGGAAGGGCCTCATCAACGACCCCGGGCTCGACGGGACGTACGAGGTCAACCACGGCCTGCGGATGGCGCGCAAACTGCTGCTCGACATCTCCGCGCTCGGCCTGCCGGTGGGCTGCGAGTTCCTCGACCCGATCACCCCGCAGTTCATCTCCGACACCGTGACCTGGGGTTCCATCGGGGCGCGGACCGCGGCGAGCCAGGTGCACCGGCAGCTGTGCAGCGCGCTGTCGATGCCGGTGGGGATCAAGAACTCGACCGAGGGCGACGTCCAGGTCGCCGTCGACGCCACCCGCGCGGCCGGCGCAAGCCACGTTTTCGCGGGGATCAACCCCGACGGGCTCGCCGCGCTGATCACCACGGCAGGCAACGAGGACTGCCACGTGATCCTGCGGGGAAGCTCCGCCGGCCCGAACTACGACCCCGCGACGGTGGCCGACACGCTCGCGCGGCTGGCGAAGTCGGGGCTGCCGGAGCGCGTGATCATCGACGCGAGCCACGGCAACAGCGCGAAGGACCACGTGCGGCAGGCTTCGGTCGTCCGTGAACTCGCGGAGCGGATCGGTGCCGGTGAGCGGGGCATCGCGGGGCTGATGCTGGAGAGCTTCCTGGTGGAAGGGCGGCAGGACCTGACGCTGGGCTCGGCGGCTTCGCTCACCTACGGGCAGTCGATCACGGACGCGTGCCTCGGGTGGGAGACGACGGCGGACCTGCTGGACACGCTGGCGAAGGCCGTCGACTCGCGGCGCTGAGTGCCCGTCGGGCTCGTGCCCGCAAGTACGTGAAGGACTCCTTGAGGGACCCAGAGTCCCTCGAAGTTCCCCTCACCCGACCCGGAGCGGCTACTCCCGCCCCGGCAGCCACAACAGCCACAACGACCGCGCGTGAAGGCCCCTTCCCTCGGCTCAGCCGAGGGAAGGGGGCCTTCACGCGCTTCAAGCTCTACCGGTGCCAGTAGGACTCGATGATCTGCCACCGCTGGTAGTTGTGCCGCGCGTCCGCCAACGCGTCGTGCTGGTCGTCCGGCGCCGCGGGGAGCTTCGGCTTGCCCGCGTCCTCCCAGCGTTGCCGCAGGTCACGCGTGAACCGCGGCAGCTGACGCGGCAGCGCGGGCATCGGCCCCCACAGCTGCGCCAGCGCGACGTGGTCGTAAGCGGCGAACCAGGCCCACAGTTCGATCCCGCCGGGCGGCTTGCCGAAGAACTCGAGCAGGTCCGTACGGATCTTCTCGCGGCTGCGCCACGCCGGGTCGGCGGGCGACGGGAGTTTCGGGAGCACGTGGTCGCGGACCCAGGGGCCGGCCTTGCCGGGATCGAAATCGGTCGAGACCGCGTAGAACTCGCGTCCTCTTTCGTCCACGACACCGATCGACACCAGATCGATGGTCACGCCGTCCTCAATGAATTCGGTGTCGTAGAAAAAGCGCACCGGAGAACCCTAGTGGGGCGTCAGCCGACCTTGGTGTCCGGGATACGGGCGACGTCCTGGGCGGACGGCTGCGCGGGCACCTTCGGGCGCAGCCCCGCCTCTTCGGCGGCGAGCAGTTCCTTCGCCTTGGCGGCGTAGATGTCGACGTACTCCTGACCGGACAGCTCCATGAGCGCGTACATGATCTCGTCGGTGATGGACCGCTCGATGAAGCGGTCACCGGCGAGGCCTTCGTAGCGCGAGAAGTCGAGCGGCTTGCCGAAGCGGATTTCGAGGCGGCGCGGCCACCACATCTTCGAGCCGATCGGGTTGACCTTGTCGGTGCCGATCATGGCGACCGGGACCACGACGCCGCCGGATTCGAGCGCGATCCGCGCGACGCCGGTCTTGCCCTTGTACAGGCGGCCGTCCGGGGAGCGGGTGCCTTCGGGGTAGATGCCGAGGAGGTGTCCCTCCCGGACCAGCCGGGTCGCGGTGTCGAGCGCGGCCTGCGCGGCGTTGCCGCCGGAGCGGTCGATCGGGAACTGGCCGACGCCGGTGAAGAACCACTTCTTCAGCAGGCCCTTGAAGCCCTTTTCGGTGAAGTACTCCGATTTGGCCGGGAAGGTCACCTTGCGCTTGACCCGCAGCGGCATGAAGAAGGAGTCGGCGACCGCGAGGTGATTGCCCGCGAGGATCGCGCCGCCGTCGTCGGGGATGTTCTCCGCGCCGACGACTTTGGTGGGCCACAGCGCCTTGAGCAGTGGCCCGATAAACACGTGTTTCATGAGCCAGTACAGCACTGCGAAAACTCCTCCTAGCAGCTCAACCCCCGCGCCCGATGGTCAAGACTACGAATCGCGCACCCCAGGCACAACGAAGTCCACCCGGTTACCCGCACCCAGCGACGGATCTCACATCCGATCCGGCCCGATTCCGCCGGTGGCCGGGGGCCCACAAGCCGCTCCGGTCGTGCGAACATAGGAGACCTACCCAGCTCTCACGGAAGGCGATCGCATGGCCGTCCTCGCCGGCGCGGAACCGTTCGCTCACACCGGTTCGACCGAAGCAGGGTTCCTGCTGTGCCACGGATTCACCGGCACTCCCGCGAGCATGCGGCCCTGGGGAGACCATCTGGCCGAAGCCGGCTACACGGTGCGCTGCCCGCTCCTTCCCGGGCACGGCACCCGGTGGCAGGACATGAACCGGACAGGCTGGGAGGACTGGTACGGCGCGGTCCGGGAAGAGCTGCTGGCGCTCTTCGCGACCTGCGAGACGGTGTTCGTCGCCGGGATGTCGATGGGCGGGACGCTGACGCTGCGCCTCGCCGAGGAGTTCGGCGACCGGATCGCCGGCATCGTGCTGGTGAACCCGTCGGTCCTGACGTTGCGCTGGGACGCCAAGCTGCTGCCCGTCCTGTCGAGGATCCTGCCGTCGGTGCCGGGCGTGGCGAACGACATCGCGAAGCCCGGCGAGACGGAGCTGGCCTACTCGCGGACGCCCGTGCGCGCCGCGGCGAGCCTCGCGAAGCTGTGGAAGCTCACCCGCGCCGACCTGGGCAAGGTGACCCAGCCGGTGCTCCTGCTCCACTCGGCCGTCGACCACATCGTGGAGCCGGTCAACTCCCAGGTGATCCTGGACGGGATCGGCAGCGAGGACGTGACCGAGGTGGTGCTGGAGAACAGCTTCCACGTCGCCACGCAAGACCACGACGCGGGCCTGATCTTCACGCGTACGGTGGACTTCGCCCGGTCCGTGCGCCGGGCGGGACAGGTGGACGCCGGATGAGCAGAGGCAAGGACGGGCCGGAGGACGTCGACGCGACGTTCGCCGAGATCGTGGCCGACCTCCGTGCGGAGGGCGTCGGTCTGTTCCCGGACGAGGAACCGGAGAAACCGGCGGAAAAGCCCGCCGAGAAGACCCCGCGGCCCGAGCAGCCGGACACCGAACCCGAACCGGGCTGGCGCGGGGGCGGCACCAGCTGGGACAAGACCCTTTTCGAGGACGACCCCGCCGGGCCGAGCGACGACGAGGGCCATTTCGTGCCGCCCGAGCCGCCTCCCCTGCCGCGTCCGCGCAAGGGCGCGTTCATCGTCCTGCTGTTCTTCGTGCTCGGCCTGCTGCTCCTGATCGCGCCCAACCTGATCGGCATGGGCACGCGGCTCGGCACCCCGCTCGGCATCCTCGCCCTCGCGACCGCGATCGCCCTGCTCCTGCTGCGGGTGCGCCAGGGGCCGCCGCCCGGCGCGGATCCGAACAACGGCGCCCAGGTCTGATCTGCCGGACAATTCGTAAGATGAAGATCGACTTCACTCCCTCGCGCCGGTCGACGGTCGGCGCGGAATGGGAACTCGCCCTCGTCGACCGGCGGACCGGTGAGCTCTCGTCGGTCGCGGAAGAGGTGCTCGACGCCGTCCGCCCCGGCGGCGAGGAAGAGCATCCGAAGATCAAGCAGGAACTGCTGCTCAACACCATCGAGGTGATCAGCGGGATCTGCGACACGATCGCCGAGGTCAAAGCCGATCTGAACGACTCGCTGGACGTCGTGCACTCGGTGCTCGACCCGTTGGGCGTCGAACTGTTCTCGGCCGGGTCGCATCCGTTCTCGACGTGGTACCAGCAGAAGGTCACCGACAAGGAGCGCTACGCCAAGCTCATCGACCGCACCCAGTGGTGGGGACGGCAGATGCTGATCTACGGCGTCCACGTGCACGTCGGTGTCGACCACCGCGACAAGGCCCTGCCGATCCTGGACGCCCTGCTCAAGTACGCGCCGCATCTGCAAGCGCTTTCGGCGTCTTCGCCCTACTGGGGTGCCGAGGACACCGGGTACGCGTCGAACCGCGCGTTGATGTTCCAGCAGCTGCCGACGGCAGGCCTGCCGTTCCAGTTCCGGAAGTGGACCGAGCTGGAGAGCTACGTCGACGACATGTTCACCACGGGCGTGATCGACCACTTCTCCGAGATCCGCTGGGACATCCGGCCCGCGCCGCATTTCGGGACGATCGAGATGCGGGTGTGCGACGGGCTGCCGACGCTGGAGGAGGTCGGCGCTATCTCCGCGCTGACCCAATGCCTGGTCGACGACTTCAGCGCGCGCCTCGACGACGGCGAGATCCTGCCGACGCTGCCGCCGTGGCACGTCCAGGAGAACAAGTGGCGCGCGGCGCGCTACGGCGTCGACGCGATCGTCATCCTCGACGCGGCGGGCAACGAACGCCTGGTCACCGACGACACCTACGACCTGCTGAACCGGCTGGAACCGGTCGCCCGGCGCCTGGACTGCGCCGACGAGCTGCGGTCGGTGGAGACGATCCTGACCTGCGGCCCCAGCTACCTGCGCCAGCGCGCGGTGGCGAAGCAGTACAACGGCAGCCTCCGCGCCGTCGTCGCTTCGCTCATCGCGGAGATGCGGGACGGGAAGATCGCGCGCCCCTGACCCCGCCGCGATTCGTCACCTACTTGCGGTCGAGGTGCCCCAGCAGGGTGCCGGGGCCGAAGGTCGAAGCGCCCACGGCCTCGACGCGGGACCGCAGCTCCCGATCGGCGGTCACCACGACGACGTGGTCGTCCGGACCGGCCGCCCGAGCCTCCCGTGCGACGGCCACGATCCGCGAGTCCCCGTCGGACTCGGCGTCCACGACCTCGACGCCCGGCACCAGCGCGACTCCCCGCGCCTTGCCCTCGACGACCAGCACGATCCGCGGCCACCACGACCATTCACCGCCGCCGGGCAATCCCGGATCGGCGAGTCCGGTCTCGGACAAGGTCGCGAGCTTGTCCCGCAGCCGCTCGGCAGCGCCACGCCGGTCGCGCCACCAGCCGTCGGGCCGCGACCCGACGACGTTGGCGCCGTCGACCACCAGTACCAGCCTGCGATCCAAGTGTTCCCTCAATCCCGGCCACGCCACCGCGAAATCCCGGTGCAGCCGGAAGTCCGCGACCTCGGCCGCCCGCACCCACCGCAGTTCCGCGCTCTCCGCGCTGGTCACCCTGGCCGAAAGCGGGCCGATCGGCGCGGCCAGGACCGTCGTGTAGCGCCAGTTCCCGTGGTCGACGTGCGACGCCGCCAGCGCGCGGACCCGCCCGGGCGGGATGTCGGCCTCCTCGTGCGCCTCGCGGGTGGCGGCCTCACGCGGGCTCTCCCCCGCCTCGACGGCGCCCCCGGGCAGCGCCCAGGTGCGTCCATGATGGACCCACCAGGCCCGCCGCTGCAGCAGGACGCCGCGCGCGGGATCGGACAGCAGCAGTCCGGCGGCGCCGTTCAAACCCCAGTGAAGATGCCCGAAGTCGCACTTCACGAAGCCGTTGCCGTCTTGCCGGGTCACGGCTTCAGCCTGTCACACCGACCTCGGCGCCGGGAGCCTTCGCCGCGTCGACGGCGAGCGCGGCGGCACCGACGATCGCCGAATCGTCGCCGTGGTGCGCGGCCCGGATCCGGGCCAGCGGGCGGTGCCCGGCGCCGGTGATCTTGCCCGCGTAGCGTTCGCGCGCCTCGTCGAGGAACAGCGGCGCCGATTCGGACACCCCGCCGCCGATCACGATGATCTCGGGATCGAAGACGTCGGCGACCAGGGCCAGTCCCTCGGCCAGCCACTTCGCCAGCTCGGTCATCGCGCGCTGGGCGATCGGGTCGCCGTCGCGGGCGGCACCGGCGACCCGGCGTCCGGTGACCGAGCCGGGGTCTCCCCTGGTCTCGCGCGCGAGCACGGTCGAGCGGCCAGGGTGCCGCGCGAGCAGTTCCACCGCCGTCGCGGCCAGCGCCGTCCCGCTGCAGTACCGCTCCCAGCAGCCGTATTTCCCGCACGGGCAGGGCCTCCCGCCGGGGACGACGGTCAGGTGCCCGAGTTCCGGCGCGACACCGTACGCGCCCCGGTAGATCTTGCCGTCGAGCAGCAGTCCCGCGCCGATCCCGGTGCCGAGGGCGATCAGCGCGGCGACATGAGCGCCGCGGGCGGCCCCGAAGCGGTATTCGCCGACCGCGGCGGCGTTCACGTCGTGTTCCAGGGTCACCGGCAGGCCGACCCGCTTTTCGATGCGCTCGGCGACCGGCGCGGCCCGCCAGGACAGATGCGGTGCGAACATCACCGTCCGCCGGTCCTTCGCGACGAACCCGGCGACCGCGAGACCGACGCCGGACACGTCGTGCCGGTTGCGGAGGTCTTCGACGACCCCGGCGATGGCGTCTTCGAGCGCGTCCTCACCGCTGGGCGTCCCGACCCTGGCCGTGTCCATCAGCGAGCCGTGCTCGTCCACGACGCCGGCGCGCACACTCGTGCCCCCGACGTCCACCCCTACCGTCAGCAACTCAGTTCTCCCGGTCCGGCTGCCAAGCGTCGCGCCTGGTCACCGTGATGTGCTGGACCCGCGAAGCTCCTACCGGCACATCTTCGGCCGCGGGCTCCTTCCGCGCAGGCTGGAACCCCGGCATGTGCACGCCCGCCTCGGGTTCCCATCGATCGGCGAGCACCGCCCGCAGCAGCGCGACGAGCTGCGCGGCCTGCTCCATCAGGCGTGCCACGAACTCGGGCCGCTCCCCGCGGACCAGCCCGACGACCGCGCAGAGCGGGCACCACCCGCCGGAATCGTGGTCGGTGCACCCGTGCCCGGCGGAGATCACTCCCTCCAGCCACGGCGCGGCGTGCTCGACGACCAGTTCGACCAGCAGGCGGATCTCCTCCACCAGGTCGAGCGGCGCCGATCCGGTGTTCTCGTCGTTGTTCTCGCTCACCCGGGTCCCCGGTTCCCGGCCAGGCTCACGACCAGGCCGTGCGCGTCGGATTCCGCACCGGTGATCCGGCACGGGCGCAACATCTCCGGCAACGCGATCAGCCGCCGGAAACCGTCCACGGTGACGGCGAGATCATCGTCCACTCTGGCCAGGTCCACTTCGGAGTCGCGGTGCAGCGGCACCGCGATCCGCAGCTCGTAGCCACTGTCCGATTCGGACACCCGCAAGAGCGGGGTCACACCTTTTTCGTCGCCCGCCAAGGGATCCAGGCCTTGGTAGAGCTCGTACGCGATTTCCTGCAACGCCTCGAGGCCCACCGGTTCGACGGCGCGATGCTCGACGGGTTTCACCTGCCCCGGCCCGAAGCCCGCCTCGGCGAGCTCGGCGAGGACGGTGTTCTGCTGTGCTCGACGGGTCCGCATCCACGAGGCCGCCGCGCCGCGCCAGAACCCGGGCGCGGGCATCAGCCGGTTGACGATCAGGCCGTCGACCAGGATTCCGCGCAGGGCAAGGGAACTGAGGGTCCGGCGGGCTTCCGCGACGACGACGCGTTCCGGGGTCAGCACGAGCCGTACGGTCGTGGTGGCCGGATCGGTCAGCAGGGTGCGCAGCGACTCCAGATGCGCGCCGAGCCGCCGCACCGCGGCCGCCGTCCGCCGCGCGCCCGGTTTGAACATCCTCGACAGATAGCCGGAGACGGCTTCGGGCAAAGCCAGCAGGCGCAGCGTTTCCGCGGTCGGTCCACAGTCGACGACGACCGTCTCCCAGGGACCGTGCTCGGCGAGGCGCTGGACCTCGGTGAGGGCGAGGAGTTCGTCGACGCCGGGCACCACGGTGAGTTCCTCGGCGTCGAGCGAGTCGAGGCCCGCTCCCGCGAGCACGGTCTGGACTTCCCGCCGGAGTTCGCGCCAGGTGCTGTCGACGAGGCCGCGGGTGTCGATCTGGGCGGCGTGCAGCAGTGTGTCCACTTCGGACGGTTCGCCGCCGAGCGCGCGGCCGAAGGCGTCACCGAGGGAATGCGCCGGGTCGGTCGAGACCACGAGCGTCTTCCTGCCCCGCCCGGCCAGTGCCGCCGCCGTCGCCGCGGCCAGCGTGGTCTTGCCGACACCCCCTTTGCCGGTGAACAGCAGGATCCGCATGCCTACCCTTCGACTCAGGATGCTTCAGCGCGCTTCTTGAGCTCCTTGAGCGCGGTGTCCATGACCATCTTCTCGGCCTTGCGGCGCAGCAGCCCGATCATCGGCAGCGCCAGCTCGACGGACAGCGTATACGTGACCTTGGTGCGGTCGGCGCCCAGCGCTTCGAGGGCGTAGCGGCCGTTCTGGGCCTTCTGCATCTGCCCCTTGACCAGGTGCCAGCTGACTCCGTGGCCGTCGGCGTCCCAGTCGTACTCGAGGGTGTAGACGTCCTTGATGGGCCCGGCGTCGAGGGTGAGTTTCACCTGTTTGGCGCGGCCGTTGTCGTCCTCGGCGAGGACCTCGGTCTCCCGGACGGCCTTGGCCCATTCCGGGTACGCGGGGAAGTCGGCGATGACGGCCATGACCCGCGCGGGCTCGGCGTCGACCTCGATGGACTGCGTGGACTGCTCGGCCATGCCCCGAACTCTAGCCGGGACCGACCGTCACCAGCGAAGCACGTAGGGCTGAGAGGTCTCTTTGAAGTGACCGACGTTACGGCATTCGGTCCTGCCGAGCCTCGTCCGCGGGGTCAGCGGCTGGTGGACGTGCCCGAAGACCGACCATCGCGGCCGCTGGTCGCGGATGAGCCCCACCAGCGCCGCCGACCCGATCTCCGAGCGCCGGGCGATCACGTCGTAGGTCAGTTCCGGGATGGCGGGCGGGATGTGGGTGCACAGGACGTCCACGTTCTCCAGCCCGGCGACGGCGGCGTCGTACTCCTCGCGGGTGCGCAGGTACGGCCGCCAGAAGCCGTTGCGGCGCGGGACCACGTTCGGCGGGAGCAGCGCGCCGCCGATGAACCCGAAACGCAGCCCGCCGAACTCGGCGACCTCGCCGTCGAGGACGGTGATGCCGTCGCCGGCGAACTCCGGCCACAACGAGGGGTCGTCGACGTTGCCGGGGGTCGCGAACGTCGGCGCGGTCAGAGCGCCGAACAAGACGGCGTACTGGTCCTGGATCGCCTCGCCGACCGCGGCGGCGGGATCGGTCAAAGTGGCCCACAACGATCGCGAGAAGGCAACGGTCTCATCACGAGTGCCCTGACGCCGCAGCCGCGCGAACTCGCCGACCTTCTCGGCGCCGAACAGCGCGCCCATGATGCCCTTGTCGTGCTCGCGGTAGTCGACGAAGTCCAGCAGGTCGCCCAGCACGATCAGCGCGTCGGCGCCGTCGCCCGCGCGTTTGAGCGCGTCGGCGTTGCCGTGCACGTCCGACACCACGTGAACCCGCATGCTCTCCCCTATTCGGCCCGGGGACCGACCCCGGGCTCGCGCCCGTCCTCGAGGACCTCCTTGAGCCCGAGCGCGATCGCCTTGGCGGCACGGGCCCTGCGATCGAACTCCCGCCGCAGGTCACGGGCCTGGAGCACGCGCGGCGCCCCGTCCGGCCCGGCGGGAGTGGCGCGCAGGAAGTAGTGCAGCAAAGTGCCGTCGAGCACCGGCTCGAGCCAGACCTCCATGGTACCGATCAAGGCGCCGCGCACGGTCCAGCGCAGTCCTTGGTCGCCACGGTCGGTGTAGACCTCCAGGACGAGGTCCGGCCAGTAACGTGACCAAGATCGCGGATCGGCGAAAGCGGCGGCGACGGTGGAGGGCGGGACCACGAGGAAGGTCTCGTCGACGATGTCGAGAGCTGGCGGCGCCTGGTTCACAGCGGCAGAATGTCATGCCCTGGGTATGGCCGATTCGTCAGCATGGTCTTAAGGTGCACGGCACGCTAAGTTGACTGGCGGGTAACACCGGTCACACCACTTGCACGCGAACACGGAGGTTCCTCGTGCGCGAATACAGCGCCCCCGCCGCCAATCCGGTGACCGACGACGAGAATCTCGCCGACGTCGTCTGGGCGAACGCGGAGCGGTTCTCCGATGTCGTGAGTTTCCGCCGCCAGGTCGACGGTACCTGGTTGGACGTCACCGCCAAAGACTTCGCCGCCCAGGTTCTGGCCGTGGCCAAGGGAATGGCCGAGGCGGGCATCGCTCCGGGCGACCGGGTCGGGCTCATGTCCAAGACCCGCTACGAATGGACCCTGATCGACTTCGCGATCTGGGCCGCCGGCGCGGTCACCGTCCCGATCTACGACACGTCCTCGGCCGAGCAGGTCCACTGGATCCTCTCGGACTCGGCCGCGAAGGCCGTGTTCGTCGAGACCGACGACCACGTCGCGACCCTCGAATCCGTCAAGGGCCGCCTCGACACGCTCGAGCACACCTGGCAGATCGAGGCGGACGCCGTCGGCCGGCTCACCGAGCAGGGCGCCGGGCTGAGCGACGACGACCTGCACGAGCGGCGCCGCACGGTGAAGGCCGGCGACCTGGCCACGATCGTGTACACCTCGGGCACGACCGGCCGCCCCAAGGGCGTCGAGCTGACCCACCGGAACCTCCTCGCCGAGATCCGCGCCGACATCGCCGCCTTCCCGCAGCTGATGGAGCAGGGCAACTCGCTGCTGGTGTTCCTGCCGCTCGCGCACGTCCTGGCCCGCGCCATCGCGGTGACCGCGCTCAGCGCGCGGGTGACCCTCGGGCACACCTCCGACGTCAAGAACCTCGTCGCCGACCTCGGCACCTTCCGGCCGACGTTCGTCGTCGCCGTGCCGCGGGTGTTCGAGAAGGTCTACAACGGCGCGAAGCAGAAGGCGCACGGTGACGGCAAGGGCAAGATCTTCGACGCCGCCGAAGCCGCCGCCGTCGCGTACAGCCAGGCCCAGGACACCGGCGGCGCCGGGCTGGGACTCAAGATCAAGCACGCCCTGTTCGACAAGCTGGTGTTCAGCAAGCTGCGCGCGGCCCTCGGCGGCCGGTGCGTGGCCGCGGTGTCCGGCGGTGCCCCGCTCGGCGTGCGGCTCGCGCACTTCTTCCGCGGCATCGGTGTCCCGGTGTTCGAGGGCTACGGCCTGACCGAGACGTCCGCCGCCGCCTGTGTCGGCACCCAGGACGGTTTCCGCGTCGGCACCGTGGGCCGCCCGGTCGCCGGCACCTCGGTGCGGATCGCCGAAGACGGCGAGATCCTGCTCAAGGGCGACGTCGTCTTCAGCGGCTACTTCAACAACCCCGAAGCGACCGCCGAAGCGCTCGAAGACGGCTGGTTCCACACCGGCGACCTCGGCGAGCTGGACCGGGACGGGTTCCTCAAGATCACCGGCCGCAAGAAGGAGATCATCGTGACCGCGGGCGGCAAGAACGTCGCCCCGTCCGGGCTCGAGGACACCATCAAGGCCAGCCCGCTGGTCAGCCAGGCGATGGTCGTCGGCGACCAGCGGCCGTTCATCGGCGCGCTGATCACCATCGACGAGGAGTACTTCCCGTCGTGGAAGTCGCAGCACGGCAAGCCCGCCGACGCCTCGGTGTCCGACCTGGCCGACGACGCCGAGCTGCGCGCCGAGATCCAGACGGCCGTCGATCAGGCCAACAGCGCGGTTTCGCAGGCCGAGGCGATCAAGAAGTTCACGATCCTCTCGAAGGACTTCACCGAGGCCGGCGGCGAGATCACGCCGAGCCTGAAGCTGAAGCGCAACATCGTGAACAAGAACTACGCGACCGACATCGAAGCCCTGTACAAGAAGTAGGCCAAAGTGCGTGAAGGCCCCTTCACTGCGTCTAGCGCAGTGAAGGGGGCCTTCACGCACTTCCGGCTACCAGTTCTGGTAAGTCCCGGTCTGCGGTCCGTTCGCGTTCGCGTCCTTCACGAGACCCCGGAAGCCGGCGCCACCCTTGTTGCACAGCGACTGGGTGTTGACCGAGACGCCGGTGGCGTTGGCGCGCTGCACATCGTCGTCGATGAGCATGCCGCCGCTGACCACCTGCAGGATCACTTCGTCACCGTTGCGCATGCTCTTGCCCTGCGCGTGGATGCACCCGTTGTCGTTGTTGCGCCACAGGTACACCTGCCTGCCGAACGAGCTCGCATAGCCCACCTGCGTGTACGTGGCGGCGTGTGCGGCCGGCACGCTCACGACGGCCAGGCCCGTCACCGCGAAGGTGGCGAGCAGGAGCGCACGAACTTTGTTGTACATCATTGCCCCCAGGGGTGAATTTGGTCGGTACGTCGCGCACCGTACTGATGATCGACAAGCGTCACCCGGGAATCCCGCGACGTATGACCGGCATCACAGGGGATGGTTCACCCGGTGATCTTCGCGTCCCACTCGATGTGGTGCCGGTAAAGCCA
This sequence comes from Amycolatopsis sp. TNS106, assembly GCF_019330265.1. Classification (NCBI taxonomy): domain Bacteria; kingdom Bacillati; phylum Actinomycetota; class Actinomycetes; order Pseudonocardiales; family Pseudonocardiaceae; genus Amycolatopsis; species Amycolatopsis sp. TNS106. The sequence continues at coordinate 3,842,043 of NZ_CP024972.1, forward strand.
GTTCCGGTCCCGGTCGGGCGTCGTCCCCGACGACACCGCCGCGCTACCGGCCACCAGTTCCTCCACCCGCGCCCGCCGTAGCCGTTCGTAGGCCGCGAAAGCCGTTGGCGCGTCGGGAAGATCCCGCAAGCACTGGGCCAAGACGACGCTGTCCTCCAGCGCCATCGAGGCCCCCTGCCCCGCGGCGGGCGAGGCCGCGTGCGCCGCGTCGCCCACGAGAACCATCGACTCGGTGAACCACACCGGCGTCGAGGGGACGTCGTAGGAATGCCCGCCGAAGACATCGTCCCCTGTGGACTGGATGATTTCCGCCGCAGGCAACGGTTCCCCGTCGAAAGCGGCGAAAGCGGCCGAGCGCCATTCGGCAGGCGACAGGCCGGAGCGCACGCCTTCGGCCGTGGGAAGCCGCGCGAACCAGTACGTCGCGCCGTCGGGCGTGCTCGTGTAGCCGAAGAAGGCGTGCAGGCTCTGAATCATCCGATAGAGGGACGGAGCCTGCGGGATGCTCGTGTCGGTCGTGTAGCCGTAGACGACGTCGAGGCCCGTCGAGCGCGGAGGCGGGCAGTCCGGGTCGATGATGGTCCGGACGACCGACCTCAGCCCGTCCGCACCGACCAGGATGTCGCCTTCGACCACGGAACCGTCCTCGAAGCGAGCGACCCCCGGCGTGGCGGAAACCAGCCGTTTCCCACGCTCGAAGGAGATCCCGCGCGAGATCGCCTCCTCCTGCAGCACGCGATAAAGCGACGCCCGCGTCATCGTGCGCGGCCCGGCGAGGCCGTCGATCTCGAAGGAACGCCGCTCGACGGTCCGCCCGTCCGGGGTCACGAGTTCCAGGCCTTCCGCGCCGAACGACTGGTCGATCACCGGCCCGTCGGCGCCGATCGCGCGCAGGGCGTCCATGCCGTTGTGCATGATCGTCAGGAACGCGCCCGCGTCCTCGCCACCGGACGGGTACGCCTCGTGGACGCTCGCCTCGATCCCGGCCCGCTGCAACGCCATCGCGGTCACCGTGCCCGAGATGCCGCCGCCGATGATCACAGCCTTCACCGCTGACCCCCTGTCGTGTCGCCGTCACCCGAACCTACCGGGAAACGGCGACCCGACAGAGAGGGTTACGCGCCGCCGCTGGCGACGATGTCGCCGTTGACCCCCTTGGGGAAGAACCCGCCCTCCTTCACCGGGCCGGGGTTCAGGTAGACGACGTTCAGCACCCGGTCGGCGCCGCGGCCGAAGCAGATGCCGTTGTTGTCGGCCGGCACGATGTTGGCCTGATTGCCGAGCAGGATGCCCTGGTCGTCGTCGCCGGGGCCGTCGAGGGTGTCGCGGGCGTTGGAGATCTTGGCCGCCGCGTCACCGAGGCCCCGGTCGAACAGCGAGGTCCGGATGGTGGCGGCGTGGTAGGCCTCGGCGGCCAGGATGCCCGCGGCCGCGTCCAGGAACGTCTTGTTGGTGATCAGCGGCGCGGCACCCTTGTAGGCCGTCACGCCGACGTCCTCGAACAGGAACGCCGCCAGCAGGAAGTTCTTCTCGTTGGCGAACGGGTCGAACTGCTGGTATTCGCTGATCAGCCCGGCCGCGCGGGCGGCGGCGGTGAAGCTGTTCTTCAGGTCGATCTCGGGCCGCGACACCGCCGCCTCACCCAGCGCGCCGCGCAGGAACTTGACGTGCGCGACCTCGTCGCCCGCGATCTCCTTCGCGAACTGGTGCAGCGTCTTGTCGTGGAACATCACCTTCTTGCCGCCGACGACGCCACCCTGGGTACCGACGCCGCCGGTGAGGTCGTCCGGCAGCCCCCGGCCGTGGACGGCGAAGGAGTAGAACTCGGCTTCGAGGTACTCCAGGTTGAGCGCGAAGTTGAGCACGGCCGCGTCACTGGGGGCTTCCGCAGCGGCAGCGGCCTCACCCGTCGCCGACGCGGACGAAGTGGCCTGCACCCCGAGGTAGGTCGCGCCGACCACACCGAGCCCCGCCGCGCCCGCGGCCTTCAGGAACCGGCGGCGATCCGTGCGGTTCTCGGCGCTGCGGGAGATCAGGGTACGAACGAAGGGCTTTCCGAACACGAGTGGTTCCTCTCGTCTTTGCGGTACACCCACCCACTCGGACGTTCGGAACCACTCGTGGCCCGGATTGGAAAAGATCTCGAAGCCGCGTGACAGGGAGGCCGTCACCCGTGATCAGACGGACGACACGCGTGTCCAGGCGGACGACTCTGGCATGGCGCCGGCCGCGCGCGTGTCGTCCGTCCAGTCACGCGCGTCGTCCGTCCAGTCATGCGCGACCGCCGGAACGGCACCGGTGATCGCCTGCGCGCTGCCCCCGCGCCCTTCTGCCTGAATCTCGAACTGCGGCGTATCGCGTGCCCGGTTTGGGCGTTTTGCACGGGGTGTCCAGGGCGGCCGTCTCATCGCGAAGACGGCCTCCTTGACCGGGGTGCGATCACGCCACCCCTCGATTACTTCTTCGTCGCCGCGGCAAGGCGAACGCAGACGGCGAGACCGCGGATGGCCTCTTCGACTTCGGCCAGCTCGGGGTACGTCGGCGCGATGCGGATGACGGCGTCGTCGGGGTCGTCGCCGTACGGGTGGGTCGCGCCGGCCGGGGTCAGGGCGATCCCCGCCTCCTTGGCCAGCCGCACGACCTCCTTGGCGGTTCCGGACGGCACGGTCAGCGAGATGAAGTACCCGCCGGTCGGCTTGGTCCAGGACGCGAGGCCCGATTCGCCCAGTTCCTTGGTCAGGATCTCGTCGACGGCCGCGAACTTCGGCCCGATGAGCTCGGCGTGCTTGCGCATGTGCTCGCGGACGCCGTCCTCGTCGCGCAGGAACTGCGCGTGGCGGAGCTGGTTGACCTTGTCCGGGCCGATGGTCCGCTTGCCGATGAGGCCGGTCCACCAGGCCAGGTTCGCCTCGGAGGCGCCGAAGAAGCCGACGCCGCCACCCGCGTAGGTGACCTTCGAGGTGGAGCCGAAGACGAACACGCGGTCGGCGTTGCCCGCCTCGGTGGCCAGCGCGAGCAGGTCCGCCAGCTGCGCCTCTTCGTCGGTGAGGTGGTGCACGGCGTAGGCGTTGTCCCAGAAGATCCGGAAATCCGGGGCGGCCGTGGTCATCGTCGCCAGACGGCGCACGGTGTCGTCGCTGTAGGTGACGCCGGTCGGGTTGCTGTACTTCGGCACGCACCAGATGCCCTTGACCGCGGCGTCTTCGGCGACGAGACGCTCGACGACCTCCATGGCCGGGCCGGTCTCGGTCAGCGGCACCTGGATCAGCTCGATCCCGAAGCGCTCGGCCAGCGCGAAGTGGCGGTCGTAGCCCGGCACGGGACACAGGAACTTGACGCTCGGCTCGTCGGCCCAGCGGCGCTCGGCGCCCGGGAGCTTGCTGAGGAAGGCCTGCACGATCGAGTCGTGCATGAGCTCCAGGCTGGAGTTGCCCGCGGCCAGCAGCTGCTCGGCCGGGACCTGCAGCGGCCCGGCGAAGATGCGGCGGAGCTCGGGCAGGCCCTTGAGGCCGCCGTAGTTGCGGACGTCCGTGCCGTCTTCGGCCTTGCGCACGTCTCCAGGGAGGGCGAGCAGCCCGTCGGCGAGGTCCAGCTGACGAGGGGACGGCTTGCCGCGGGTGATGTCCAGGGAGAGGCCACGGTCGACGAGTGCCGCGTAGTCGCGGCGGGCGCTCTCGACATCGACAGGTGCAGTGGTCATGCCTAACGCTAAACCCGGTGGCCGATCGACGTGAGACGAGGGTGGCCTACGCCTCACGCACACAAGATCCCATAACGGTCGCGGTGCGTTTTCCAGTATTCGTAACGAGGACAAGTCCTCTAGTGACCCCGGCGTTTTCCCGGCATTCTCGGTATCACGAACGAAAAGGCGAGAAATGAGAGGGGCAGGGAAATGAGAGCGAAGAACTGGGCCGCAGTGACGATAATGGCCGCGGGCGGGCTGGCCGCGTGCGCCGTACCGAATCAGGGAACGGCGACACCTGTCGTCGCGCCGGCCGCTCCCACGAGCACGATCGTGGGACAGCCACCGGTGGTCGCGGCCCCGCCGCAGACGATCTACGCGGCACCGCCGACGACGCGGACGATCTATCCCGCACCCGTGCCCGCGTTTCCGGTGGCGCAGACGGTGATCTCCTACTACGACGCGATCAACCGGGGCGATTTCTCCACCGCGTGGAACCTCGGCGGGCAAAAGCTGGCCAAAGGCGGCACTCTCGCCTCCTACGCCAAGGGATACGCGACGACTTCATGGGTCGATGTCACCGTGACGAGCGTCAGCGGCAACACGGTGTACGTCACCCTTTCGGCCCGGCAGACCGATGGTTCGCTACGCACATTTTCCGGTTCTTACACCGTTTCCGGCGGCGCGATCACCGGGGCGAACATGAAACGTCTCTCCTGACGCCCGCCGGGGTCACTCACTCCATGACGCGCGGAGCGGGCAGCCGGGCCGAGGTGAGCCACCAGGCCGCGATCAGCGCCACCGCGACGAGGAGCGACGAACCACCGACGCTGAACAGCAGCGGGGTGAGCGTCCAGCCACTCCGCTCGGCGTGCAGGGACGAAGCCGCCGCCGCGTAGCCCGCCGCGAGCCCGATCACGGCACCGGAGATGGCGACGAGTCCAGCCTGTCCAGCCGCTATCCGGCGCCGGAGCCGGGGATCGGCACCCACGGCCGCGAGCACGGCGAAATCACCCCTGGACTCACCGGCCGCCAGCGCGACGCCGGTGATCACGATGGCGAGGGACAGCGCGACCGCGACCCCGGCGGCGATCTGGTTGACGGCCATGATCGTGCGGGGTTTCGGATCACCTCGCTCGACCGTGAGTTCCCCCGCACCCGCCGTTCCCCGCAGCAGCAGGGATCGCACTTCGTCCTCGATCCCCGGCGCGGGGATCGAGGAGCCGCGGAACAGCGTCGAGACATCGCCTCGAGGCGCGAGGCCGTACCGTTCCGTGGTCGCCTCCGACAGCAGCACCATGGGCGCGAGCTGCGTCTGCTGATTCCCGACGACCACGGCGGGCAGGGTGTGCCGCCGTTCCCCGGTCCGTCCTGGTTCCGGCACCGAAGTGGCGCCACCGGCGCGGTCCACCGATCCGGGACGCAGCGTGATCTTTCCCGTGTCGTCCCGCAAAGCCGGGTTCAGGACCAGCGCCGCCCCGGCGTCGAACGCGGCGGCTTCGGCCGGGTCCGGCGGCCGCCCGATCAGCGCCGTCAGCGCGGCGGGTGCCGCGGCCGCCACCACGGGCGCGGTCAAGGAGAATCCCGTCTTCCGCGCGCACTCGTCCACACTGACGTTCTGGGAGCCGACGGCGAGAGACTGGTCGAGACAACGTCGTAGCGTGCTGTCGGCCTGCACGAAACCGGGAAGACCGCCCCGCTCCGCCGGATAGATCACTTCGCGAAAGGTCCCGGTGCCGGGCATCCCGAGCTTCGCGGCGGCCACCGCCGTCGTCTCCCGATCGAGTCGCTGGTCGGCGGCGAACACGGCCGTGCCCTCCACTGTGGACGGCACGTAACCGGTCGGCTGCCGGGCCAGCCCGGTCAGCAGGAACGCCGCCGTCGTGGTGAACATGACGATCCCCGCGATCGCGGTGGCCAGTGCGGACGGCCGCGCGGTCGCCATCGAGGCGTCGCGCAGGACGAGACGGAACCACAGCGGCCCTCGGTGATTCCGCACCAGCGCCGACAGGACGGCCGCCAGGCCGAATCCGCAGCCGAGCACGATCAGGGCACCGCCGAGCACCGCCGGACCGGGTCCCGCGGTGAAACCGAGACCGAGCAGGACCACCCCCGCGACGACGAGACCGGCCGCGGTGAGCCGCCGTCCCGTACCGGCACGAGCCGCGACCACATCCCGGCCGTGCAACGCGTCGAGCGGTCTGGCCACCGCGGCCGACCTGCCGACGAGCACCGAACCGGCCGTGGTCGCGCACACCGCGAACAGGGCGACGATCAGGAGGAAGCCGTACGGGACCGTCAACGCTCCCCAGTCCTGTTCGGCGCGGGCCTCGAGGACGGGCAGCAGTGCCCACCCGGCGAGGATCCCCGCCGGCACTCCGGCGGCGACCGCCAGGCATCCGCACAGGACTCCCGTGGCGTACGCGATCGAAACCCGCTGCCGCGGCTCGGCCCCGACCACCGCGAGCAGACCGTGGGTCCGGCGTTGCCGCCGGGCGACGACCGCGAACGCGGCGCAGGTGACGACCGCGATCTCGGCCAGCACCGCGAAGAAGACACCCAGCACCTCCAGCACCGGCGTCTCCTCGATCCGGCTGAGTACGCCCGCCCGGTCGAGAACGGTCTCCCCGGTGGCCGCCAGCGCGCCGGGATCGCCACGCACCAGCCACACCAGCGAGACGTCCCCGCCGGACCTCACCACGGGATCCACCGCGGCCAGCACGGACGGGCCGAGCGGGACGATCGCGAAGGCCGAAGCGGTGTCAATGCGGTCCACGTAGAGACCGGACACCACGGCGTCACGGCCGCCTGCGGACAACCGGACGGTTTCCCCCGGCGTCACCCCGAGTCGCTCGGCGACCGCGAGGGAAAGACCGATCTCCCGTTCGGACTTCGGCGCCCGTCCCGCCGCCGGCCCGAACAAGGGCGCGGTCGTCGCGTTGTCGGCGAAGGCGTGCAATGCCACGGAGACGTCTCGATCTCCGGCGCCGACCACGGCCCTCGTTTCGAGGAGCGGCTCGGGATCGCTGCCGCGCCCGAGCGTCTCGGCCAACCGCGCCTCGCCGTCGCTCACCTGCTTCGCCAACGGGACGTCGGGCACGGGAATCGACGTGATCCGCCCGTCGGCCCCGCCGAGCGCACGGGCGATCCTTTCCTCCGGGGAGAACTCCGCGGTCGCCGTCACCGTGAAGTACCCGCTCACGCCGATCAACGGCAGCGCGACGAGCGTCACGATCAGGACGGTGACGCCCCGGCTGCGCCGCAACTCCCGTCCCGCGATCCGCAGCGCGAGTCTCCATCGCCGCAGTACTTTCACCGGACGTCTCCCGGCTTCTCGACCAGTTCACCGTCGAGAAGGTCTATGCGCCGGTCCGCCCACCGCGCCACGGCCGCGTCGTGGGTCACCACCATGCCCGCCGCGCCGTCGTCCACCTGCTTGCGCAGGAACTGCAGGACCTCGGCGGCGGTCGCGGAGTCCAGCGCGCCGGTGGGTTCGTCGGCGAGCAGTACCCGGCGCCCGCCCGAAAGCGCGCGGGAGATGGCCACCCGCTGTTGCTGTCCGCCGGAAAGCTGATCGGGGAAGCGATCTTCGAGCCCGCTCAGGTCCACCGTGGCCAGGGCGGCGCGGGCCTGCGCGGCGGCCTCCCGGCGGTTCACCCCGTCGAGTTCCGCGGGAAGCATCACGTTCTCCAATACGGTCAGCGTCTTCACCAGGTTGTAGTTCTGGAAGACGAAGCCGATATTGCGGCGTCGATGACGGAAGAGTTTCGTGGCGCTCAGTTTCCCGAGATCGGCCCCGGCGACCTCCACCGTTCCGGAATCGGGACGCTCGAGCCCTCCGGCCACGAGAAGCAGCGTCGACTTCCCCGAACCGCTGGGGCCGAGCACCGCGACCAGCTCACCCGGTTTCACAGCCACATCGACACCGCGCAAGGCGTGCACGGTGGTTTCACCGGCGACATAACGGCGATGAATGCCGGAAAGCCGAATGAGCGTTTCTTCCGCCATCGAGCCACCCCTCATTTTTCGGCAAGGCTACCGCGAGCGGGAAGTACGGACAACGGCCGCTCGCGGCATTCGCTCAGTTCCGGGTTTCCACGATCACGCCACGGATACTGAACAGGCAACTCCCCGTTCTCAACGCCCAGGTGCCTCTGCCCGCCCAGGGGCTGTAGGTGTCCGGCGCGAAGGCGCAATCCGCACGGAGCCGGACCTCGCCGCTACGCACGACACAGGTGCCGATCCCCTGATCTCCCGAAGTACTGGTCACACAACTGACGTCCGCCGCCGAGGCGGGGGAGGCCGCGACCAGCGACCCGGCCGCCACCGCCGCCGCCACACTCACACCGGACACCACACGTTTCACCGCGGAGTTCATCAAGCTCACCCTTCGACTGAAGTTGACTTGCACGACAACAACTCCGGAATCCGCCAGTCGTTCGGAAACGGTGAATGGTTCAGATCTTTCAGTACGACTTCCCCAAGCCGGACACATCCGAAGCGCGCGAACCAGCAGAACGACGAACACCGCCGCCGGCACACTTCGACAATCAGAGCTCATCCGACAAAAAAGTACGGATTCCGCAAACAGTTCCCCATCCCCGAAGATCGATTTTTTCGACCTCAAGGCGAAGATTACTCGCACGGCTCCCGTGGACAAAAAGACCCATTCGAGTGAACCGAACAAAATCCTCCACAATGGATATTCCATGGGCGCCTGCCTCGATGAACGCGATAACGACCCCGCCGCTCCGGGATCGGCGCCACAGCGGTATCACCTTTCAAAATTCAGCCTTCTCCGCAGATCACCCGAACGTTTTCAGGACCACGTCCGAACGGTTCGGGGTGATCACCCGCGCGGCTCAGAGCGGGATGAGTCGCGAAATCTTCCACCGGCCGTCGACGCGCTGCGCGGTCACCGAGAGCTGCGAGACCGTCGACTGCGGCGCGCCTCCCCCGGCGGTCATCGTCTGCTGGTCGAGGAACAGCAGCACTTCCGCCTGGTCGCCGCGCAGGGACCGGACGCCCAGCGAGCGGACCGTCGTCGTCCGCACGAGCTTCTGGTCCTCGGCCCGTTTCCGCGCCGAAGCGAACTGGTCCCGGTACTGGCCGGTCGCCTCGCCGGTCAGCACGTCGGCCGCGGCCCGCTCGGTGCGCGCGAGGTTGCTGTAGTCGTAGGAGAAGACGGCCTTCACCCCGGCGCCGACCTGGTCCGCGACCTCGGCCGTGGCGGCCTGGTCCACCAGCGCCGCGTTGCCGTCCGAGCCCAGCGAAGACGCTTCGAGACCGAACCACACCGCGCAGCCGGTCGCCAGCGCGATGATCCCGCTCAGGACCCACGGGACGCGCCCGGTCATGATCCCGCCGCCTGGACCGCGCTGACCTTCCAGCCGTCCGCGACGCGCTGGTAGTCCACGGTCAGCCTGCTCACCTTGGGCACGGCCGGGCCGCCGCCGGTGCTGACCCGCACGTCCAGCACGGCCATCAGCCGCGCGGTCCCGGCCGCGGTGTCGAGTTCGGTGACCGCGGCCTGTTCGAGCTCGGCGGTGGCGACGGTCTTGCTCGCGGTCGCCCGGTCGATCTGGATCTGCCGGTCGCCGGTGAGGTCCTTGCCGAGGCGCCCCGTGGTGACGCCGAGCCAGCGGTCGACGTCCTGGGCGCCGCTGCGGTAGTCGATCGTGTTGAGCACTTCGAGCTGGCCGGACGCGGCGGCCAGGACGGCTTCGCGTTCCCGGCCCCTCGCCAGGCCGTCGTCCCGGGCGGCGCTCCACCAGGACCAGCCGAACCACGCGGCGATGAGGAGCGCGATGGCAGCGGCGACAGTGAGGGCACGGGTGAGCACTACTTGCCGCCCAGCAACGCGCCGAGTCCGCCGGGGGCGGATCCGGTGAGCAGGCTCAGCACACCCGGCAGCTGAGCGGATTCCGCCGCCTGCTGGGTCTGCTTCGGCCGCTCCGGGACCGCCGGCGGTTTCCCGGCGTACGGGGCGTTCTGCGAGCCTCGTACGCCGGTGGGGCTTCCCGGCGGCTCGGCGCAGTACGCCTGGGTGTTCACCGGCGCCTCGGTGGTGTCGTTGGCGGGACGCTGTTTCGTGCCTTCGTAGCCCTTCGTGCACGAGACCGGGTCGAAGAAGTTGAACACCACGCCCAGGTGACCGGTGCCGTCCGGCGACGTCGAACGCGAGAACGCCGAGATGATCGGGTACGCGACGAGCAGTTCCTCGATCGCGTCGGTGCGGGCGGAGGTGATCTGGGCGGTCGTGAGCGTGTTCGCGAACAGCACCCCGAGGTCGGTCCCGGAGACCGCGAGCACGTCGCTGATCTGGCGGCTCAGCTTCGGTGCCTCCTCGATCACGCGCCGCAGATCCGGGTCCGACGTCTTCAGCTGCGCGGCGATCGTCTTGAGCCCGCTGGAGAACTGGGTGATGTTGTCCGCCTGCCGCCGTTGGGTGTCCAGCACCGTCCGCGAGTTGGCGAGCAGGCCCTGGGTGTCGGGCAGGTACTGGGTCGCGGTCGCGGTGAGGGAACCGGTGCTGTTCAGCAGTTGCCGCAGATCCGGGCCCGCGTTCGCGAAGGCCTCGTAGGTCTCGTCGACGACGGTCTTCAACGATTCCGGCTTCACACTCGACACCAGCTTGTCCAAATTGGACAGCACAGTGTCCGGCGCGAGCGGGATCGACGTCCTGTCCCGCTTGATGACCGATCCCTCGGCCAGGTACGGCCCGTTTTCGTGCATGGGCAGCAGATCGACGTACTGCTCCCCCACCGCCGACCGGTTCGCGACCGCGGCCTTGGTGTCCGCGGGGATCTTCGGCGCCCCCGAATCGATGTCGAGGCCGAGGTCGATGCCGTGTTCGGTGAGCGTCATCGACGCGACCTTGCCCACCGCGACACCGCGGTAGGAGACCTCGGCGTTGACGAAGATCCCGCCGGAGTCCATGAGCTGCGCGGTGACGAGGTAGCCGCGGGTGCCGAAGAGCCGGTCCAGACCGGCGTACTTGCCGCCCGCGTAGACGACCGAAACCACCGCGATGACGACGAACGCCGCCAGCTGGATCGTGGTCTTGCGCGTGATCACCGGCCACCTCCGAGCAGCGGCCCGAGGATCCCGCCCAGTACGCCGCCGAGCACATCCCCCTGCGGTGCCTGGGGAGCCTGCGGAAGATCACCGGTGGGAAGCGGCAGCACCGGTGGCGCGGCACCGTTGTTGAACGGGATCGCGCCGGGGGTGCCGGTGCCCCGGGTACCGGGCAGCTGGATGATCGGCTGCGACGAGTTGTTCATGTTCTCCAGGAACGTGTCCAGTTTCAGGTCGATCTTCGCTTCGACGTTCGCGTAGTCGCCCTTGATCACATTGCCCGCGTAGTCCGGGAACGGGTACGTGAGCAGGATCCGCAGCGCCGTCGGCAGGTCCTGGCCGGCTTCGGCGAGCTTCTTCAGCGTGGGTTGCAACGCGCGCAAGTTCGCGACCAGCGTGTCCTTGCTCGCGTTGATCGTCTCGGTCGCGACCCCGGACAGCGTGTTCAGCGACTGCAGCATGCCGACGAGCTGGTCCCGTTGCTCGGTCACGACCTTGAGCCCTGGCGAGAGGTTGTCGAGCGCGTTCGTGAGGTTCTGCGTCTGGCCGACGAGGGTCTTGGACAGCTTGTCGAGGCCGTCGATGGCGCGCAGGATCTCACCCTTGTGCCCGTCGAGTTCGGTGGCCAGCTTGTCCACTTGGGACAGCAGGGAGCGGACCTCGGCCTCGTTGCCGGTGAGCGCTTCGTTGAGTTCGTGGCTGATCTTCTGGATCTGCTCGACCCCGCCGCCGTTGAGCAGCAGGGAAAGCGCGCCGAGGACCTCTTCGACCTCGGGGTTGCGATTCGTGCGGTCCAGCGGGATCTTCGCGCCCTCGGCGAGCGTTCCCTCGGGTTTCTCGGGGGCGTGCAGATCGACGAACTTCTCCCCGAGCAGGCTCGACTGCCGCAGCTCGGCACGAGCGTTCGCGGGCAGCGCGATGTCGCCGTTGACGACCATGCTCACCCATGCCGAACGCGTGTCCGGCGCGAGGTCGATCTTCTCGACCCGGCCCACCGGGACGTCGTTGACCTTCACACTCGCCTGCGGCACCAGGTCGAGAACGTCGGAGAACTGCGCGGAGAGCCGGTACGGGTGGTCGCCGAGATCCGCGCCGCCCGGCAACGGCGTGTTGTACAACCCCGAAAAACCGCCGTCACTGCAGCCGGCGAGCACGAGGACGCCCGCCATCACTCCCGCGATCTTCTGCCGTTGCCGCCTCATTTCGGGAGCCCCTTCGTCATGACGTCGACGAGCGGGAGCGGCAGCGGTGGCAGCTCACCGCTTTGCAGTGAGGCCAGCACCTGCGGGACCGACGGGAGTTTCAGCGTGCCGTCGAGGACCGGCGCGAGCTGTTTGCAGATGGTGCCCAGCGCGTCCGGGATCGGTTTCGGCGTGCTCGCGCTGATCAGGCGGCATACGGTCAGGATCGGCGGATGGGTCAGCTCGTTCAGGTTGTCCCGCACCGCGATCGTGCCGGACGCGGCGTCGTAGGAATTGATGAAGTTGGTCGCCCCGGTCGGCGCGATGTCGATCACCTCGGCGAGCGAGGCCCGCTGGTCCACGAGCACCTTCGTCAGGCCCGCCAATTTGTCCACATTGGACGAGAGGAGATCCTTGTTCTCCGCGACGAACTTCTCGACGTCGCCCATCGCCGTCGCCAGGGAGTTCAGCGCGGCGCCGACGTCGGCGGAATCCGCCGCCAGGAAACCGCTCACGTCCGCGGCCCGGCGATAGAACTCGTTGAGCTGCTTGTCGCTTTCGGCCAGCGCGCCGGTGAAGGAGTTCAAGTTCTGGACCGTGGTGAACAGGTCGCCTTTGGAGCCGTCCAGCGTCTTGGCCAGTTCGGACAGCCGCGTCACCGTGGTGTTGAGGTTCTTGCCGTTGCCGTCGAGGTTCGCCGCGGCGGTGTCGAGCACGTCGGACAGCGCGCCGTTCTTGTTGGCGCCGTTGGGTCCCAGGCTGGTCGAGAGCTTGTCGAGACTGGTGTAGAGGTCGTCGAGTTCGGCCGGGGTCGCCGTCTTCTCCTTCGCGATCACCGTGTCCGACGCCATTTCGGGGCCGCTCTCGTAGGCCGGGGTCAGCTGGACGTACCGGTCGCTGACCAGGCTCGGAGCGACGACGACGGCTCCCGCGTCGGCCGGGATCGGGGTGTCGCCGTCGATCCGCATGTCGACCCGGACCGCCTCACCCTGCGGCGTGACCCCGGTGATCTCCCCGACCTTCACCCCGAGCACCCGGACCGACGAACCCGCGTAGAGCCCGACGGTCTTCCCGAAGTAGGCACTGATCCGCGTCCCGCCGGGTTCTTTGAACACCAGCCACAGCCCGGCGGTCAGCAGCAGGACGAGGACGCAGGCGAACGCGATCCACTCGTACAGCGTGCGGGTCCGGGTGCTCATCGTCCGCCCACCCCCTGGTTCGGCGCCGCGATCGGCGGGGTGCAGCCCTCCGGGTTGACCTGGAACGCGCCCGCGATGATCGTCGGCGGCAGCAGCCCGCACAGGTATCCCTCGAACCAGCGCCCGTTGCCGGTCGCGTTGGCGCCGACGCGGGCGAACGGCGCCATCAGCGCGAGACTGCGGCTGAGGTTGTCCTGGTTGCGCTGCAGGATGTCGGTGACCTTGCCGAGTTTCTCCAGTGTCGGCTTCAGCTGCTGCCGGTTGTCGGCGACGAGACCGGACAGCTGCGCCGAGACCTGTTGCGTGCCCTTGAGCAAGGTGCTGATCGCGTCCTTCCGGTTCTGCAGTTCGGCGAGCAGGAGATTGCCGTCGTCGAGGATCCGTTTCAGCTGGGCGTTGCGGTCGGAGAGCGTCTTGGACACCTTGCTCGTGTTGGCCAGCAACGTCTTCAGGTCACCGTCGCGGGAGGACACCGTCTTGGACAAAGAGGAGAGGCCGCTCAGCGCGTCCTTGAGGTACTGCGGGCTGTCCTTGAGCGCGTCGGAGAGGACGGTGAAGCTCGTCGCCAGCTGGGCGGTATCGATGTCGCCGACCGTGCCGGACAGCTCCTGGAACGCGTCCTGCAGCTCGAACGGCGTCCGCGTGCGGTCGAGCCCGATGGTGGTGTTCGGGTCCTGGTTCGCCTTGCCCTTCGGGGTGAGCGCGAGGAATTTCTCGCCGAGCAGCGTCTTGATCTCGATGGACGCGGCGGTCGCGTCGCCGACCCGGACATCCTTGACCCGGAACTTCACCAGCACCTTCTTGCCCGCCAGCTCCACCGAGCTGACCTGGCCGACCTTGACGCCGGCGACCTGCACCTCGTTGTCCGGTGCCAGCCCCGCGGACTCGCCGAAGTACGCGGAGTACGTCGTCCCGCTGCCGAACAACGGGATCCGGTCGGAGAAGTACGTCGTCACCGTGATCAGCACGATCAGGATGAGCGTCACGCCGCCGACCACGGCCTGGTTGCGTTCCTTGAGCGGTTTCACGGCCCGCACCTCTCCGGTCGCTGCGTGCCGGGCAGCGGCGTGATCGGCAGTTCGATGTCGAGCGCTTTGATACCGATGCTGCCGGAGATCCCGCACAGGTAGTAGTTGAACCAGCTGCCGTAACTCAGCGTCCTGGTGAACTTCTGCAGGTTGCCCGGCAGCACCTGCAGGAGATGGTCGAGCAGCTGTTCCGAATCGCCGAGGTTCTGTGACAGCGCGCCGAGCTGGACGACGTCGTCCTTGAGCGCGGGGCGCGCGTCGGCGAGCAGGCCGGTGGTGGCGACGGTGAGGTCGCCCAGCGCCTTGACCGCCTCCCCGATCGGCTGCCGCTGCTCGGCGAGCCCGGTGACCAGCCGCTGGGTCTGGTCGATCAGCTCGCCCAGCTCCGGCGAACGTTTCTCGACCGTGCCGAGCACGGTGTTGAGGTTCGCGATGACGTCACCGATGATCTTGTCCTTGCCCGCGATGGCCGACGTGACCGACGCGGTGTGCGCGAGCAGGCTGGTGATCGTGCCGCCCTCGCCCTGGAAGACCTGGATGATCTCGTAGGACAGTTTGTTGACGTCCTCGGGGTTCAGCGCGCGGAAGAGCGGTTTGAACCCGTTGAACAGCACGGTCAGGTTCAACGCCGGTTTGGTGCGCTCGGGCGGGATGACCCCGCCGCGCGGCAACGACTTCTCGTCGCCGATGTCCGTGCCGAGCGAGAGATACCGCTGGCCGACCAGGTTCCGGTACTTGATCGTCGCGGTGACCGACGCGGGCAGCCGATGCGAGGTCTGGACGTCGAAGTGGACCTGGGCGAAGTTCTTCTCGCCCTCTTCGACCTCGATCTTGCCGACCTGGCCGACCTTCACGCCGACGATGCGGACGTCGTCGCCTTCCTTGAGCCCGGACGCGTCGGTGAACTTGGCCGTGTAGCCGGCGGTGTCGCCGAAGTTGGTGTTCGCGATGGTGGCGCCGAGGACCGCGGTGAGCAGCACGGTCACCACGGCGAAGATGAGGATCTTGACCAGATCCGGGACGAAGGACCTCATCGGGCGTCCCTCCCGCCTCGTGAGTGGCTGGGACGGTTAGAACCGTCCTTACCGCTCACGAGGCCCCAGCGTGTCCGGTCGCTTCCTGCCGCCGCGGGCCGAGCGCGTTGCGAAAGCCACTTTCGCAACGTCGAAGGTTGCGAAAGTGGCTTTCGCAACGTCGGCAGGGTGGGTGTTGGGGCGACCGGCGGGCAGCCGGGGGCCACGCCCGCACCCACCGCGCGCGTGTCGCGAAAGCCACTTTCGGGACATCTGGTGTCCCGAAAGTGGCTTTCGCGACGTGGCCCGGTGCCCGGCGAGCTCGGCTGAGTCCTCATCGCAGCTCCACCTCCACCCCGCGGTACAGCGGCCCCACCAGCAGGCTCCCCCAGTTCGGCACCTGATCCGGCGTCGTGCCCATCGCGGGCGACACGAGCAGGTCGATCAGCCGCTGCTCGTCCGGCGAGTTCACCACCGAACCACCCGCGCCCCCGCCCGCGGGAATGGTCCCGTTCGAGGGCAGGGTGCCGTCCGGGTCGCGCGGCGGCGCGGGTTTCGACGATCCGTCGTCGATGGCGCCGTCCGGCGGGTACTGCGGCCAGCGGCCCGGCGGCGGCACTTCCGGATAGCACCGGGGGCCGCGTTTGTCGTTGTACTTCGGCTCGTCGACACCGGGGAGGTACTTGCCCCGGCTCGGCGTGAACTCGATCGTCACCCGGCTGACCTCGGGATGCGCGGTGCCCTTGCCGAACGCGAGTTCCGCGCGTGGCACCGATCCGGCGAGCTGTTTGAGCAGGCACGGGTACTCCGGCGCGTATTTCGCGAGGACGTCCAAAGTGGGCTGAAGGTTGGTGGTGAGGCGGATCAGGTTGTCCTGGTTCACCTTCAGGAAACTCGTCAGGTCGATCGAGGCCGCGGTCACCGTCGAGTACACGTCGGCGAGCCCGCGCTGGCTCTCGACCAGGGTCTTGCTCGTGGTGGTCAGATCCGACAGCGCGGCCAGCAGATCCGGCGCGGCCCTGTCGTAGATCTTGGCGGCGTCGGCCAGCCCGGTGATGTCGGCCTTGAGATCGGGCAGCGACGGATTCACCTTGCCGAGGTAGTCCGAAAGCCCGGCCAGCGTCGAGCCGAGCTGCTTGCCCTGACCGTCCAAAGCGGACGCGACGGCGTTGAGGGTGCTGGCCATCTTCTCCGGCTGGACGGCCTGCAGCAACGGCATCACGTTGCCGAGCACGGTTTCCAGCTCGATTGCGCTGCTGCTGCGGTCCTGCGGGATGACGTCGCCCTCGGCGATGTGCCGTGCCGGCTTCTCGGGGATCTGCAAAGCGACGTACCGTTCGCCGAACAACGTCTTCGGCAACAGCCGCGCGGACACGTTCGACGGGATGACCGACGTCTTGTCCGGTTGCAGCGCCAGCTCCATCGTCGCGCGGTCGCCGTGCGCCCGGATCTCCCGGACCTCGCCGACGACCATTCCGCGCACCTTCACGTCCGCGCCCACGCGCATCTGGTTGCCGATGCGGTCGGTCTCCAGTTTCACCAGGGTCACCGTGGTGAAGGCCTTCTGGTAGAAGGCGATGGTGGTGACGAAGAACAGCACGACCACCACGAGGAAGACCAGGCCCAGCACCTGATGCCGGAGCCGCCGCAGCAGAATCCCCCTGTTCACCCGGAAATCCTCACCGTCGTCGTGGCGCCCCAGATCGCGAGGCTGAGGAAGAAGTCGAGGACCGAGATCAGCACGATCGACGTCCGCACCGCGCGGCCGACCGCGACACCGACCCCGGCGGGCCCACCGCTGGCGGTGTAGCCGTAATAGCAATGCGACAGGATCACGAGCACACTGAAGATGATCACCTTGAGGAACGACCAGAGCACGTCCTCGGGCGGCAGGAACAGCGTGAAGTAATGGTCGTAGGTGCCCGCGGACTGGCCGTAGAGCCAGATGGTGATCTGCCGCGAGGCGAGGTACGACGAAAGCAGGCCGACGGCGTAGAGCGGGATGACCGCGGTGACGCCGGCGATCACCCGTGTCGTCACGAGATACGGCAGGCTCGGCACGCCCATCACTTCGAGCGCGTCGATCTCCTCGGAGATCTTCATCGCGCCGAGCTGCGCGGTGAACCCGCAACCGACGGTGGCCGAAAGCGCGAGCCCGGCCGAAAGCGGCGCGACCTCACGGGTGTTGAAGTACGCCGAGATGAACCCGGTGAGCGCGGCGGTGCCGAGCTGGTTCAGCGCGGAGTAGCCCTGCAGGCCGACGATGAGACCGGTGAACAGCGTCATCCCGATCATCACGCCGAGCGTCCCGCCGATCACCGCGAGCGCGCCGGTGCCGAAGCTGACCTCGGTCAGCAGGCGGAAGATCTCGCGGCCGTAGCGCCGGATCGTGCGCGGGGTCCAGGCCAGCGCGCGGAAGTAGAACGACAGCTGGCCGCCGAAGCCTTCCAGCATCGCGCCGGGGCGCGCGATGATTTCGAGCGTCCGGTCCGAAACAGCGGGTTCGCCTGCCATGTCACATCGCCTTCGGCGGCACGATCCGCAGGTAGATCGCCGTCAGCACGACATTGATCAGGAACAGCAGCAGGAACGTGATGACCACGGCCTGGTTCACCGCGTCGCCGACACCCTTCGGCCCGCCCGCCGGGTTCAGCCCGCGGAACGCCGCGACCACCCCGGCGACGAAACCGTAGAGGAGCGCCTTGATCTCACTGATCCACAGATCAGGCACCTGGGCGAGCGCGTTGAAACTGGCGAGGTAGGCACCGGGGGTGCCGCCCTGCATGACGACGTTGAAGAAGTAGCCGCCGAGCACGCCCACGACGCTGACCAAACCGTTCAGCAGCACGGAAACCACGATCGCGGCGAGTACGCGCGGCACGATCAGGCGCTGGATCGGGTTGACCCCGAGGACCTCCATCGCGTCGATCTCTTCGCGGATCTTGCGGGCGCCGATGTCGGCACAGACCGCGCTGCCGCCCGCGCCCGCCACGAGCAGCGCGGTGATCAGCGGGCTCGCCTGCTGCACGATCGCGAGCGCGCTCGCCGCGCCGGTGAACGACTGCGCGCCGATCTGCTGCGTCAGCGAGCCCAGCTGCAAGGCGATGACGGCGCCGAACGGGATCGCCACGAGCGCCGTCGGCAGGATGGTGACGCTGGCGAAGAACCAGCACTGCTGGATCCATTCGCGGAACTGGAACGGGCGTTTGAAGATCGCGCGCAGGACTTCCCACGACAGCGTCGCGAGCCTGCCGACCTGGATGAGCGCACCCGTACCCGGGACGGACACCGATGCGTTCACAGAACCTCCCAGTAGCCTGCCCCGAGTCTTACTCCACCTGTCAACGCCCCATTGCGTTAGCGGTGTTCACTCTGCTCTCGGCACCTCCGCGTCAGTCCATCCATGCCCCCGCCACCACCCTCAGCGGAGGCGCTTCGCGCCCGATCAAAATCTGAGTGCGTGCGTGGCACAGGCGCCGCCGTCGGCGACGAACTCCGAACCCGTGCTGTACGAACTTTCGTCACTGGCCAGGAACAACACGAGTTTCGCGATGTCCTCCGGCTGTCCGACCCGGCCCAGGGCGACCTTCTTGCCGACCCACGACATGTCGACTTTCTGCCCGCCGGCGGCGGCCGCGACCATCGGGGTGTCGATCGCGCCGGGATGCACCGAATTGACCCGGATGTTCTTCGCGCCGAGTTCGAGCGCGGCGACCTTGGTCATCCCGCGGATCGCGAACTTGCTCGCGGTGTAGGCGACGAGGAACGGCATCCCGGCGAGCCCTTCGACTGAGGACACGTTGACGATGGAGCCGCCTCCGGCCCCGGTCATCGGTTCAACGACCGAACGCATCCCGAGAAACGCCCCGATCTGGTTGACCCGGATGACGCGTTCGTAGTCGGCGAGCGTGGTCTTGCCCAGTTCCGAGAAATGCAGGATGCCCGCGTTGTTGACCAGCACGGTCGGCGGGCCGAACTCCGAGACGGTGCGCTCGATCGCGGCGTCCCATTCGGCCTCGTCGCCGACGTCGAGGTGCTGGTAGACGGCGGACTCGCCGAGCTCGGCGGCGAGTTTCTTGCCGTCGAGGTCGTTGATGTCGGCGATCACCACGCGTGCGCCCTCGGCGACGAACAGCCGCGCGGCCGCCTCACCCTGCCCGCGGGCGCCGCCGGTGATCAGCGCAACCTTGCCGTCGAGCCTGCCCATCGTCATCTCCTCCGATTCACGGCAGCGACATGATCTCGGACGCGGAGAACATCCGTTCCGGGTCGCGGTCGGCGAAGTAGCCGCCCACGCTGGTGGCGAGTTCGTCGGCGGTCCAGGTGCCGTTGACGGTGTCGAACCGCTGTTCCACCGACGGCGGCCGCATCAGCGCGACCATCCCGCCGTAGACGAGGAACACCTGGCCGTTGACGCGATCGGCCTCGGGCGAGCAGAGGAAGGACACGAACGGCGCGACGTGGTCGACCGACAGCGGGTCGATCCCTTCCGGCGCGTCGGCGCCGAAAACGGCTTCGGTCATCGCCGTACGGGCGCGCGGGCAGATCGCGTTGGCGCGGACGCCGTAGCGGGAAAGGCCGCGCGCGGCGGAGACGGTCAGCGCGGCGATACCCGCCTTGGCCGCGCCGTAGTTCGGCTGGCCGGGCGCGCCGAGCAGGAACGACTCCGACGCGGTGTTGACCACCCGGCCGTACACCGGCGCGCCGTCCACTTTGGACTTGTCGCGCCAGTACGCCCCGGCGTTGCGCGAAAGCAGGAAATGCCCGCGCAGGTGGACCCGGAGCACGGTGTCCCATTCGTCGTCGGTCATCGAGAAGAGCATCCGGTCGCGCAGCACGCCCGCGTTGTTGACCAGGAGGTGCAGCCCGCCGAAGTGGTCGACGGCGGCGGTGAGCAGCGCGTCCGCGGTCGCGGACTCCGACACGTCACCGGTGACCGCGATGGCCTTGCCACCCTCGGCCTCGATCTCGTCGGCCACCGCCCGCGCCGCGGCCGACACGTCGTTGACCACCACCGACGCTCCCGCGGCGGCCAGCGCCAGCGCCTCGGCCCGGCCGAGTCCCGCGCCGGCCCCGGTCACGATGGCCGTCCTGCCGTCCAAGCTCACTCCAGGCCTCCTCGCCTCTCCGCACACAGTAGAATCTGTTCTTGCTCAACGCAAGCAGCAAATAAACGGTGCTAACCACGCATGAGCAGGGCATTTTTCGGACAGCTCGCCACAGCTTGAGTAACACGTTCTACTTGATTCTGCGGAACTTCCGCCGACGCGAGGACAAGCTCCTCGTCATCGTCGAGATCGAAGACCTCGGGCGCGAAGCCGACACAGATCGCGTTCGCCTCACAGAGCGAGCGATCGACGTCGATCTCCATATTCCCTCCTCGCCGCCACACCTGGTACAACTAGAACAGGTTCTACCTTACCGCCGCGAGCGGCCATGGCACCAGTAACGAGCACCGACGGCAGAGGTGACGGATGCGGATCGACTACACGCCGGAGCAGCGGGCGCTGGCGGCGGAACTCAGGGAGTACTTCGCCGGGCTGATGACCCCCGAACGCCGTGAAGCCCTGGCCGGTGCCGGTGGCGAATACGGTGACGGCCTGGTGTACAAGGAAATCGTCCGCGATCTCGGTAGCGCGGGCCGGCTCGCGATCGGCTGGCCCCGCGAGTACGGCGGACAGGACCGGTCGATGCTCGACCAGCTCGTCTTCACCGACGAAGCGGCCGCGGCGGGGGTGCCCGTCCCGTTCCTCACGGTGAACACCGTCGGGCCGACCATCATGCGCTACGGCACCGAAGAACAGAAGGCGTTCTACCTGCCGAAGATCGCCGCCGGCGAGCTGCACTTCGCGATCGGCTACTCCGAGCCGGGCGCGGGCACCGACCTGGCGTCCCTGCGCACCCGCGCGATCCGCGACGGCGACGACTACGTCATCAACGGCCAGAAGATGTGGACGAGCCTGATCGAGTACGCCGACTACGTCTGGCTGGCCGCCCGCACCGACCCCGACGCCCGCAAGCACAAGGGCCTGAGCATGCTGATCGTGCCGACCTCGGCCCCCGGCTTCTCCTGGACGAAGGTGCACACGGTCGCCGGGCCGGGTACGAGCGCGACCTACTACGACGACGTGCGCGTCCCGGTGACCTCCCGGGTCGCCGGGGAGAACGAGGGCTGGCCGCTCATCACGAACCAGCTCAACCACGAACGGGTCGCGCTGACCTCGGCCGCGCCGATCCAGACATCGCTGCGCGAGGTGCGGAGCTGGGCGCAGGCCACGAAGCTGCCCGACGGCTCCCGTGTCCTCGACCAGCCGTGGGTGCGGCTGCACCTGGCGCGGATCCACACGCACGCCGAGTACCTGAAGCTGCGGAATTGGCGCATCGCCTGGGCGGCCGCGAGCGGCGACCTCGGCCCGGCGGAGGCGTCGGCGACGAAGGTCTTCGGCACGGAGTTCGCGACCGAGGCGTACCGGCTGATGATGGAGATCCTCGGCGCGGGCGCCGTCGTCCGCGAAGGCTCCCCTGGCGCCCAGTTGCGCGGCCGGATCGAACGGCTGCACCGGTCTTCGCTGATCCTCACCTTCGGCGGCGGGACCAACGAGATCCAGCGGGACATGATCGCCGCCACCGCCCTCGGCCTGCCCGTCACGCGCTAGGAGACATCGATGGACTTCACGCTCACCGAAGCGCAGCAGGATCTCGCTTCGCTCACGCGCCGGATCCTGACGGACAAGGTCACCCCCGATGTGCTGGGGCCCCACGGTTCCGGCGGATTCGACGCTCCACTGTGGACCTCGCTGGCGCAGGCCGGGGTGCTCGACGCGGCGCTGCCGCAGTCGGTCGGCGGTGGCGGGTTCGGGCTGCTGGAGCAGTGTTCCGTACTGACCGAGATCGGCCGCGCGGTCGCGCCCGTGCCCTATCTGACGTCGGTCGTCCTCGGCGCCGCGGCGGTCGCGGAATTCGGCGACGGACGGCTCGCGGAGCACTGGGTCGTCCCCATCCTGCGCGGTGACCACGTCCTCGCGGTGGCGCTGCCGGACTACGGCGTGCCGTGCGGGTTCACCGCCGAGGCCGACGGCGACGGCTGGCGGCTGACCGGTGCGCAGACCGCGGTGCCGTCGGGCGCTTTCGCGCACGGATTCCTCGTCGAAGCCGCCATCGACGGCGGCCGTCAGGTGTTCCTGCTCGACCGGGACACCGTGACGGTCTCGCCACAGCGGACCGTCGACCACGCCGACGCGGCGCTCGTCGAACTGTCCGGCGCGAAGTCCGCCACGTCCCTGGGCGACATCGGCGAATGGCTGCGGCTGAGGGGCACGATCGGTGTCTGCGCGCAGCAGCTCGGCGTGGCCGAACGGGCGCTGGAGCTGACCGCGGCGTACGCGCGGGAGCGCGAGCAGTTCGGCAACCTCATCGGGAGCTTCCAGGCGGTGCGGCAGCGGCTCGCCGACGCCTACGTCGACGTCGAAGCCGTCCGGCTGACGCTCTGGCAGGCCGCCTGGCGGCTCAGCGAAGGGCTTCCGGCGGCCGAGGAGGTCGCGACGGCGAAGTTCTGGACAGCCGAGGCCGGGCACCGGGTCGCGCACACCGCCGTGCACGTCCACGGCGGGGTCGGCATCGACGTCGACCACACGCTGCATCGCTACTTCGTCGCGGCGAAACGGCTCGAGTTCACCTGGGGCGGGGCGACCGCGCAGCTGCGGGGACTCGGCGACCTGCTGGCCGCGGACCCGGCATGACCCCCACGGTCACGGAACTCCTGCTCGCGCGGGCGGAGGACCACTCGACCGGCCTGCTGTTCGAAGACCGGCGCTGGACCTGGGCCGAACACGTCCGCGCCTGCGCCGGGCACGCCGCCGCGCTCACCGGCATCCTGCGGCCCGGCGGGCACTTCGGGCTGCTGGCGGACAACGTCCCCGAGTTCTCGTTCCTGCTCGGCGGCGCGGCGCTGTCGGGACACGTGCTGGTCGGCCTGAACCCCACGCGCCGGGGCGCGGCGCTGGCCCGCGACGTCGCGCTGGCCGACTGCGAGCTGGTGTTCGCCGAGGACGAATACCTTCCGCTGCTGTCCGAGGCGGATGTCCCGGTGCTGCCGCTGAGCGAGTTGAAGCCGGCGCCGGAGGTTTCCGGCCCTGTGCCCGCGAAGCCGGATGACCTGCTCATGCTGATCTTCACCTCGGGCACCAGCGGCGACCCGAAGGCCGTCCGGTGCACGCACGGCAAGATCGCCTACCCCGGTGAGATGCTGGCCACCCGGTTCGGTCTGTCCACAGAGGACACCGTGTACGTGTCGATGCCGATGTTCCACTCCAACGCCATCATGGCCGGCTGGTCGGTCGGGCTCGCCGCGGGCGCGGGGATCGCGCTGCGGCGGCGGTTCTCGGCCTCCGGTTTCCTGCCGGACGTCCGGAGGTTCGGGGCGACGTACGCCAACTACGTCGGCAAGCCACTGTCCTATGTGCTCACCACTCCCGAGCGGGACGACGACGCGGACAACCCGCTGAAACTGGTCTACGGAAACGAAGGCGCGGAAGCAGACCTCGCCGCTTTCGGCAAGCGTTTCGGCTGCCACGTGGTCGACGCGTTCGGTTCGACCGAGGGCGGCGTGAACTTCGGCAGGGACGCCACCACCCCGGCCGGTTCGCTCGGCAGGCTGCTCGACGGCGTCGCCGTCCTCGACCCGGAGACCGGGAAGCCCTGTCCCCCGGCGAAGTTCGACGAAGACGGGAAGCTGCTCAACGCGGCCGAGGCGGTCGGCGAGCTGGTCAATACCGGTGGTCCCGGCTTCTTCGCAGGCTACTACGGCGATCCGGCGGCCGAGGCCGAGCGGATGCGCGACGGGATGTACCACACCGGCGACCTGGCCTACCTCGACGCGGACGGCTACTGCTACTTCGCCGGACGGCTCGGCGACTGGCTCCGCGTCGACGGCGAGAACCTCGGCACCGCCCCGATCGAACGCGCACTCCTCCGGCATCCCGCCGTCCGCGAGGCGGCCGTGTACGGGGTACCGGATCCGCGCGTGGGCGACCAGGTGATGGCCGCGCTGGCCTGCCGGTCACCGATCGACCCGGACGAGTTCGCCGCTTTCGTGGTGGCGCAAGGTGATCTGGGGCCGAAACAGTGGCCACGGTTCGTGCGGATGGTCGCGGACCTGCCGCGGACGGCGACGCACAAAGTGCTCAAGCGGGAGCTGGCGGCGGAGGGGACCTCGGGAGCCTGGGAGGTGCGGTACCGGACGTCGTGAGCTGCTGCGATCGACACGCTGCCGTGCCCATGAGCAGGTCTCGACGGCTCTATGCGCGGACCCGGCGGGAGGCGTGATGTCCTGGTATCCGTTTCTCGCATGGGTCCCCAAGCGGGGAGCCCGCCTGCGAAAAAGTGTCTCTTGTGGACGCGAGGCCGGGCTAGACGCGTTTGGTCACGCGGCCGAGACGGAAGCCCAAGGCCATCCGCGAAGTGGTGCCGAACCGATCGTGCAACTCGGACACGATCGTGCGCACGGTCCTGCTGCTCAGGCCGAGGCGGTTGGCGACCTGATGATCCGTGGCCCCCTCCACCAGCAGGTCCGCGACCTGCCGCTGCCGTCCCTTGAGACAGGCGCCCCGGCCGGGCCCGCCACCGAGCGGCCGCGACTCCGACCAGAGGACCCCGAAGAACTGGCCGCAGGGACCGACGAGCGGGGGACGCAGCACCAGCGCGCCCGCGTGCAGGCTCAGCTCGTCGAGCGGCACGACCGCGTACCGGGCGTCGAAGACCAGCATGTGCCGCAACACTCCGCCGTACACCCTGATTTCGGTCTGCCTGGCCTTTTCGTGGTGCCGCACCAGCTCACCGCCCGCCAGCCGCGAGTCGACCACCAGTCGCCTGCGGCCGGGGCTGAAGAGCATCGACTCCAGCAGCGCCGGGTCGCAGACGCCCGCCCGGCTGCCGTTGGAAAGAATTCCGGACACGAGTTTGGTGGTTTCACAAAAACGATCGATACGTCTGAGCGTATCGCACCGTCCCGACAGCACCTCCACGAATTCCATTCGCCGAGTCATGGGGCCATCGGCCAGTCGGTTGTAGATCATCTGAGCATCATCACCACCATCCGAATACCCCATCCGACATTCCCAGCGACCTATTCTCAAGAGCGCTCGGAGGATGCGACAGGGCCATCCGGGGGATGAGATGTCCACAATCGGGGATTATCCGGCGGAAGCCGCTTCGGCAGCCCGGCTTCCGGCGGACCGGTCCTCGGACAACTGATTCTCGACGAGCCGCCGGTACAGCGGGCAGGACACGGTGAGCTCGTCGTGCGTGCCGTCGCCGGCGATCCTGCCCTCGTCGAGCACCAGTATCCGGTCTGCCCGGCGGACGGTGGCCAGCCGGTGCGCGATGACCAGCAGCGCGCATTCACGTCCGGCCCGCTCCAGCGCCATAGTCAGCGCGAACTCGTTGATCCGGTCGAGATGCGCGCTCGGCTCATCGAGAAGCAGCAGGTCAGGCCGCGTGAGCAGGGCGCGGGCGATGGCGACCCGCTGCCGCTCACCACCGGAGAGCATGTTCCCGCGTTCACCGACCTGGGTGTCGAGCCCGTCGGGCAGGCCGGCGACGAGCCCGGCGAGGTTGACCGTTTCGAGCACCCGCGCGAGGTCCTCCGCATCGGCGTCCGGCGCCGCGTACACGAGATTTTCCCGCAGCGTGCCGTGCAGGATGGGCACGTTCTGGTCAACCAGTGCCAGCCGGGAACGGCAGTCGGAAAGTGACATTCCGTTCAGGTCGGCGCCATTCAGCAGTACCGTTCCGGAAAAGGGCTGATAAAAACGCTCGGCCAGTGAGAAAACTGTCGACTTTCCCGCTCCCGACTTTCCGACCAACGCCACGCTCGTCCGCGGTTCGACCCGGAACGAAACGCCGTCCAGCACCGTCCTTTTCCCGTA
Source organism: Amycolatopsis sp. TNS106 (assembly GCF_019330265.1). Classification (NCBI taxonomy): domain Bacteria; kingdom Bacillati; phylum Actinomycetota; class Actinomycetes; order Pseudonocardiales; family Pseudonocardiaceae; genus Amycolatopsis; species Amycolatopsis sp. TNS106. The sequence continues at coordinate 3,868,148 of NZ_CP024972.1, forward strand.
GGAGAATCGGACTTCGCGAAATTCCAGCACCGGCGCGGAGCGCACGGGGAGTATCGGCGAGCGGGGCGCCGTGTCGCTTTCGACGGGCAAGAGAGACGCTTCGTGCACCCGCTGCAGCGCGCCCATGCCGCGCTGGACGAGGCCGATTCCCTGGAGCAGGGAGATGAGCGGCACCACCAGGTAGGTCGCGTACAACAGGAACGCCACCAGTTCGCCCAGCGAGGTCGCGTTCGCCGCCACCCGCGCCCCGCCGACGAGCAGTACCAGCAGAAGCGAGCCGCGGATGGCCAGTTCGACGGCCGGGGTCATCACCGAGGTCAGCTTGGCCGCCTGCGCCCCGGCGGCGAAGGCCGACTCCGCCCGTTCGCCGATCCGCCGCTCCTCTCGCGGCTCCGCCCGGTTCGCGCGCACCATCCGGATCGCGCCCAGCGCGCGTTCGAGGTCCGCGGCCATCTCGCCGACGCCGCGTTGCGTGCGCTCGCCCGCCGCGCGGAGCCTGCCCAGCAACGCGGCCACCACGACGGCGGCGACCGACACGGTCGCTGCCACCAGGCCGAACAGCACCGGGTCGAGCAGCAGCATCAGCACCGCCGTGCCCAGTCCGGTCAACCCGCCCGCGACGAGCTGGACCGACGCGGTCGACACCACGTCGCGCAGCACGGTGGTGTCGACGCTGAGCCGGGAGAGCAGGTCGCCGAGCCGATGGTCCTCGTAGGCGGGCATCCGCAGCCGCAGCAGGCGCGCGATCAGCCGCTTGCGCACGCTGAGCACCACGCGTTCTCCCGACCGCTCCAGCATGAACAAGCCGAGCCCGTCCACGGCGGCCTGGACGAGGAAAAGCCCGGCTATGCCCGCGATGAACCACCAGGAGAGCGGCCGCGTGCCCACCGAGTCGATCCCGTGCCGGACCAGCAACGGCTGGAGCATCCCCAGCCCGGACGCCGCCACGGTGAGCACGATGGCCAGTGTCAGCACCCTCCGGTGGCCCGCGGTCAGCCGCAGCAGATCCCGGACGCCCGCCCGATCGCTCATCGGACCCGATCCGGCGGCCCGACCGCGACGAGCCTCGCGAAGTACCCGGCGGAGACCCCTTCGCCGACCGGCTGCCCGTCCACCTCGACCCAGGCGTGCGCGCCGAACGGCGGCCGCGCCCGGACGCCGACGCACCACGTCGGCCAGACACCACGCGACCTGCACAGCAGCGTGACCGCCAGCGATCTCGGCAGGCAGCCTTTCGGGCCGAGACAGGCCAGGCTGACCGCGAGCACCGCCTCCCTCGCGGCCTCCGCCTGCTCGCAGGTGGCGGGCCGCGCGCCGCGGCGGAGTACGCCGAAGACCACCCGGATCCGATGAGGCGGCAGCATCGCGATCAGCCTGGCCACGGCGACCGCCAGCCGCGCGGCGAGCCGCCGCGCGAACGGCAGTGACCGCGACCTGCTGAGCGCGCTCGGGGTGGTCACGACGTCACCAGGCCCGCCGCGCGCAGACCCTCCACCAGCGCGGTCACGTCCTGCTCGGCACGCTCACGCGAGACGTCGTATTCCTCGATGAGCGCGCCGGCCGCTTCTTCGCTGTCACCGCCTTCCAGCAGCGTCCGCACGACGATCCGGCCACTCGGGTTGAGCTGGAAATACCGGCCCTTGCGCTCGTCGAGCAGCACTGACCCATAGTCCGTATCCACAATGGACACGTTCGGACGGAACGCGAGGCTCATTTCTCCTCCAGAGAGAGCAAGGGCTTCGAGAGCGTGCGCAGCCATACCTCGCAGCCGATGGTCGGATACAGGATGCCGTCGCGAAGCTCCGGCGTTTCGGGGCGCGATGCCAAGGCGCCCAAGCGATTACGGTCGACGAGGCCGAACTCGGCCAGCCGCGAGTCCGCCCACAGCTCACGCAGGTCGCCCCGGCTGGCCCGCAGGCCCGCCGCGGCGTCCATCGACGCCTGCGCCTTGCTGGTGCGGGCCAGGCATTCGCCGGGAACCACGCCGCGCATGGCTTCGGTGAGCACCGGTTTGTACGCCCACGGCGTCACCCGGTCGTCCGGCCTGATCGACAGGCAGGCCTCGATCACCCGGTCGTCGAAGAAGGGCGACTGGATCGGCAGCCCGGCCCGCGCGCTCATCTGCTCCCATTGCCGGATGATCCGCGTGCAGGACAGGATCTGCTCCAGGTCCGCGTGCTCGCCCCTGGTCCTGCCGAGCGGCTCCGCGGCGAGCGCCGCGTCGCGGATCTCCGCGCTCGCCAGCTCTTTCGCCTCCGGCGTCGCCCAGTCGAACAAGCGGGGCGGAGTGCTCCAGCCCAGCGCCGCGGTCACCGGTGCGGTCTTCGCCGCGCGGACGTCGGCCGCGGCGTCCGAGAGCCACCGGCGGTACGAACGGGAATCCGCGAGCGCGCGGACCATGCCACCGAGCGGCCAGGTGAACAGCGCGCGGAACCCCCGCAGCGCGCCCAGTGCGAACAACGGGCGTCGCCGCAGAATCGTGTGATAGTGCGCTTCCGAGCACCAAGCGACGTGATCGCCGCCGATGCCGGTCAGCCGGACCCGGCTGCCCTTGGCCGCCAGCGGTCCCAGATCGCTGAGCAGCCTGGCCCTGTCCATCATCCCGATGGTCGGTTCGTCGAGCGGATCGTCGATTTCGAGCAGGCCCGCATAGACCAGCGGAGACGCGGCGACGTCCCACACCACATGCTCGACCTCGGGCAGATGTGCCGCCGCGCGCGCCGCCCAGGCGAGGTCGTCGTCGGCCGGGTCGAGGCCCGGCCAGGTGCTCGCCACGATCTTCGCGTCGCCACGTGCGGCGAGGAAGGTCACCGAGGTCGAGTCCAGGCCACCGGAAAGGTCGCAGGCGACCACGCCGCCGGCGGCCGTGCGCGCGTCCACCGCGGCGGTGAGCGCTTCCCGCACCAGCGGCGCGCCTTCCGCGAGCGAGCGTTCCGGGCGCGGCGGATCCCACCACCGCACCGTGCGGGCGGCGACGCCGTCCGGCGCGAGCATCAGCGCGCTGCCCGGCTCCACCCCGTGCACCCCACGCCACATCGGCTTGTGCAGCAACGGATGCGGGACCGGGAACAGCAGCCGGACCGCGAGCATCCGCTCGTCGATGTCCGCGCCTGCCGCGTGAGCGAGGATGTCCGCGCGGTCGGCCGCGACCACCACGCCGCCGATCCTGGTGTGGTGGACCAGCCGCAGCCCGGACGCGGTGCCCTGCACCCGGCAGTGCCCGTCCACCGAGGCCACCAGGTGGAAACTGCCCGGCAGTTTCGTTGCCAGCGCGTCGAGTCCGCCGGGATCGCGCAGCCGCGCGGCCGCGGCGGTCAGTTCCTTCTCGGTGACCGGGCACCAGCCGATCACCGCCAGCCTGGTCCGCCCCGCCGATGCCACGACGATCCCGTCATCCGGCCACCGGCCGGTCAGCCACGGCCGCCCCGACGCGTGGGCGAGCGTCCGGGACCCAGGTGCGTGCAACCGCGGGGCCACGGCGAGAGTGGCTTCGTGGTCGGGAAAGACCGCGAAGTACTCCTCGCCGTGACCCAGCGTGTCAGTGACTTGACGCATCGACGCAGACGGTCAGCGCGTTCAGTTCTTGCTGAAGATCAGCCGGTCGTTGCCGTGCCTGGCGAGCAGGCCGGTGACCTCTTCGAACTCGCCGGCGTCGATCAACATGGGGGTCTCGTATTCCTTCATGGCACTCACCTTTCGTCGGATTTCCTTCGGTCCGGGCGTGCACGCGCCATCACCGAACGTAACAAGGGGTTCGCCCGTTCCCCAGCGAACGGAGCTTCCGGAACCGGCAATTGCCACAAGCGGCACTCGAGCTGCGAACGAGAGCCCCGGGACCGATCCCAGGGTCGCCACCGGTGATCTTCCCGATGTCCCGGGCCCGGCCCGCTCCCTACGTTCGGTGCCATGAAACGAACCACGCGCCGGATCGGCGTACTCGCCACCGCGCTCGCCCTGCCCGCCGTCCTCCTCGCGCCGTCCGCGTCGGCGGCGCCCGTCCGGCTGAGCCTTCCCGTGCCGACCGGCCCTCACGCGGTCGGCGTCACCGACCTCCACCTGATCGACCACTCCCGCCAGGATCCGTGGATTCCCGGCGCGGCAAGGGAATTGATGGTCACCGTGCGGTACCCGGCACTGCCGAGCGGAAAGCCGAAAGCGCCGTACATGGCGCCGGGCGTGGCGAAGGTGGTGGCCGAGGGCGACGCCGTCAAGCTGGGCATGGCGGTGGATCGGCTCGACTACCGCTTCCCCACGCACTCCCGGATCGGCGCGCCCGCGATCGGCGGCGAGCGGCCTGTCGTGCTGTATTCGCCCGGCGGCACCTTGTCACGGTCGCACGGCACCACCCATCAGGAACAACTGGCGAGCGAGGGCTACGTCGTCGTGGCCATCGACCACACCCACGAAGCGGAAGCGGTGGAGTTCCCCGGCGGCCGAGTCGCGAAGAAGGCCTTGCCGCCGTCGAGTATCGAGGTGTCGAAGCGCGTGATCGACACTCGCGTCCGTGACACGCGTTTCGTCCTCGACTCGCTCGGGCTGAGCCAGGCCGGCATGTTCGGCCACTCCGCCGGCGGGTTCACGGCGGGCGAGACGATGGTGACCGATCGGCGTGTCGTCGCCGGGGCGAACCTGGACGGCAGCATGGCCCACTCGCAATCGCAGCGGATCTTCGGCCGTGTCGCCGACGAGGGACTGGACCGGCCGTTCCTGCTGATGAGCGCCGGTGACCACAGCGCCGCGTCGGACGCGTCCTGGCAGGAGTTCCTGAGCAACCAGCGCGGCTGGACCCGCGAAACGCGCCTGCCGGACGGCGAGCATTTCAGCTTCACGGACTATCAGACCCTGTTGCCCCAGCTGGGCAACGCGCCCGCCGCGTTCGTCGGCACGATCGACCCGGCACGGAGTGTCGCCGCACAGCGCGCGCACCTCTCGACGTTCTTCGGCAAGACACTGCGTCACCGAAGCAGTGACGTGACCAAGGTGTCCTTGAGCCAGGCCTCGTAGTCGTCATGACTCCACCCGGCCCCGGCGACGAGGCTGGTGTGGACGTCGGCGCTCATCAGGGCCACGGCGATGTCCGCGGCCCTGGGCACCACGGCGCGCCCGCTCTCGCGGACACGGCCGACGACCATCTCGACGCCGAGCCGGTTGCGCCGGGCACCTTCCGCCTGGGTCGCGGCGATGTCCGGATCGACGGCGGCACCGGAGCTCAGCATCGTGACGATGTCGCCACAGCGCTCCCGGACCTGGCGGGCGACCGTGGCCAGCAGGCCGAGCAAGGCGACCGGATCCCCGGTCCGCTGCGCCTCGGCGACGAGGTCGGGGATCCCGGCCTCGTCGTCGAGGAGGTCGACGAGACCGCCGAGGACACCGGCCTTCGAACCGAAGTGGGCGTAGATGGTCTGCGGGGACACCCCCGCCTCCTGGGCGATGAGGCGGATCGGCGTCCGCGCGTAGCCGCGCTCGGCGAAGAGACCGCGGGCCGCCGTCAGGATCGTGCGCAGCGTCAGCGCCTCACGACGGTCGCGCAACCGGACGATGCCGGGAAGGTCCGCGGGCATGTATGCTCCTCGAAAGTTGGAACAGTGTTCTAAGTAATGGATCGTTGTTATAGGAGGATAGCGATGACCACCGAGGAGATCATCACCGCGCTGGAGCGCGCCTGGAACGCGGGCGACGGCGAAGCGTGGGCCGCGAACTTCGCCGAGGACGCGGATTTCGTCGACGTCGTCGGCCGGATCCAGCGCGGCCGCGCGACGATCGCGCGCGAGAGCCAGAACATCTTCGACACCATCTACCGGGGCAGCACGCTGCGGATCCGCCAGGTGTCGAGCCGTCCGCTCGGCGGCGGGTTCGATCTCGTGCACACCGCCACCACGCTGACCATCCCCGCCGGTCCCCTGGCCGGGGAAGCGCGGGCGGTGCAGACGAAACTGGTCCACGAGGGGCGGATCGTCGCGTTCCACAACACGATCCGGGGCGATATCGCGGCGTTCACCGGCCACGACGCGGACCTCGCGGCCCGCTCGCCCCAAGAGTGGGATTCCTGACCGGGCTCAAGCAGGCGCGTTGATCGGCCTCAGCCGCCGGGGCCCGGTGTCGGGCCGGGACGGCGGCGGGCCCAGCACGATCCGCGCGTTCGCGACGAAGGCGCCGTCCGGCGAGGCGAGGATCGGGTCGAGCGTCATCGAGCGGACCTCGGGGTTGTCCTCGGCGAGCGCCGCGACGCGCAGCACGATGTCCTGGAGCGCGGCCAGATCCGCCGGTTCGTCGCCGCGGTATCCGGTCAGCAGCGGTGAAGTCCTCGGTTCGCGCAGCAGCGTGGCGGCGTCGACGTCGGTGAGCGGGACCGCGCGGTAGGCCCGGTCCCCCAGCAGCGTGCTGACCAGCCCGGACAGCCCGAACGACACGAGCGTGCCGAACGACGGATCGTCCTGCAGCCCGACCACGCACGAAATTCCCTTGGGCGCCATCCGCTGGACGTAGACCTCGTCGTCCTGGGAGATCTCGCGCAGATCGGCGTACGCCCGGCGCACTCCGTCCACAGAGGACAGATCGAGCCGCACGCCCGCTAGGTCCGGCCTGCCGCGCAGCCGTTCGTCCACGGCCTTGAGGGTGACCGGGAACCCCAGCTCTTCGGCCGACTTCACCGCCTCGTCGGCGGACGAGGCGACCCGGAACGGGACCACGTCGATGCCGTAGCAGCCCAGGAGCCGGACCACGTCGTCGTCGGAGAGCAGCGTCGTCTTGCCGTCCTCGCCCGCCAGCAACTCCCTGACGATCACCTGCGCCTGCTCGGCGTGCAGGCCCGCGGGGCGCACCAGGTTGCCCTGCGGGCGCTGCCGCCAAGCGGCATAGCGCACGACCCGCGCGAGCGCGTTCACCGCCCGTTCGGGACTCGGGTACGACGGGACCGAACCCCGCGTCGGCACCCCGTCCTCGGACAGCACGGCCAGTTCGTCCGGCACCCCCTCCACGGCGAGGAAGGTCGACACGATCGGCTTGTTCTTGTCCATCTCGACGACGGCCTCCCGCAGCGCGCGGGCGTAGGCGGTGCCCGGGATCGCGAGCGGCGGCACGAAGACCACGACGAGCGCGTCGGTCTCCGGGGAGTTGAGTGCTTCGCGCACGGCGGCGGCGAATTCCTCCGGGCTCGCCTGCGGCCCGACGTCGACCGGGTCGGCGGTCAGCCGGAGGCCGTGCGCCCGCGCGGTGTCGGCGGCGAGCAGCCCGATGGCGCTCGAGTTGCCCACGATGGCGACCCGCGGCCCGGCGGGCAGCGGCTGGTGCGCGAAGACCAGCGCGGTGTCGAACAGCTGCGCGAGCGTGTCGACGCGGACGACACCCGCCTGCTCGAACAAGGCCTGGACACTGGACTCGTCGACCTCCGCCGACGTCGCGGCGAGCTGCGGGCGGACCGCGTGCCTGCCGGATTTCACCGCCACCACCGGCTTCGTCCGCGCCAGCCGCCGCGCGAGCCGCGCGAACTTGCGCGGATTGCCGAACGATTCCAGGTACAGCAGGACGAGGTCGGTCGCCGGATCGGTTTCCCAGTACTGGAGCAGGTCGTTGCCGGAGACGTCGGCGCGGTTACCCGCCGAGACGAACGTCGACAGCCCGAGACCGCGTGCCTCGGCGTCGGCGAGGATCGCGGTGCCCAGCGCGCCGGACTGGCAGAAGAACCCTGTGCGGCCGCGCGCCGGCAGGCGGGGCGCGAGGGTGGCGTTGAGCCGGACCGAGGCGTCGGTGTTGAGCACGCCCAGCGCGTTCGGGCCGACGACCCGCATACCGTGCGCCCTGGCCTCTCCGACCAGCCGCAGCTCGGCGTGCAGCCCGTGCGGCCCGGCCTCGGCGAAACCGCCGGAGACGATCAGCAGGGTCTTGACCCCCTTGGCCAGCGCTCCGTCCAAAACGGACTCGACGGCCTCGGCGGGCACGGCGACCAGCGCGAGATCGACGTCCTCGGGAATGTCCACGACGGACGGATAGGCGCGGACGCCGCGGACGGACTTGTGCTCGGGGTTGACCGGGTAGACGGTGCCGGCGAAATCGGCGCTGAGGAGGTTGGTGAGGGCGACGTAGCCGATCTTCGTCGGATCGGTGGACGCGCCGATCACCGCGACCGACTTCGGATGCAGCAGGTTGTGCACGCTGCGCGCCTCGGCGGCCTGCTCCCTTGATCGGGCGACCGCGAGCGACTCCTCGGTCGGATCGATGTCGAACTCCAGGTGCAGCACGCCTTCTTCGATTTCGCGGCTGACCTGGTAGCCCGCGTCACGGAACACCCGCACCATCGCGGCGTTCTCGGCGAGCACCTCGGCGACGAAACGGCGAAGCCCGCATTCCGAGGCGGCGGCGGCCAGATGCTCCAGCAGGATCGACCCGAGCCCGCGGCCCTGGTGGACGTCGTCGACGACGAACGCGACCTCCGCCGACGGCCCGTGTTCGAGCCGTTCGTACCGGCCGACCGCGACGATGTCGTCGCCCAGCAGCGCGACGAAGGCGACCCGGTCGTGGTGGTCGACGACCGAGAACCGTTCGAGGTCGCGCTGCGGGATCCGCGGATAGGCGCCGAAGTACCGGAAGTAGCGGGTGCGTTCGGACAGCCTGCCGTGGAAGGCGACGAGCCCGTCGGCGTCGCTGGGGATCACCGGGCGGAGGTGCACCGTGCCGCCGTCGGAGAGCAGGACGTCGGCCTCCCACTCGCGCGGGAAGTCGTACGGGTCGCGTTTGGTGTCCTCACTGGCCATGTCAGTCCCTCGGATCGTCCGGATCGAGGCCGTGCAGCGGGAAGATCGCGCGGCGGGTGTCACGGATGGCGATGTCGACCGGCTCGTCCTCTCCGTCTCCCCACGGGACGAACGCGGTCTCGCGCCCGTCGGACATGCCGGCCGGGATCTCGGCCTTCGGCGCCGCCCTGGAAATCGACGCGACCCAGTTCGGCGGCAGCGCCGTCGCCGGGTCGACGTCGCGGCCGAGCACGGTCGCGAGCAGGTGGGTCCAGGAGCGCGGCACCACCCGGATCAGCTGGTAGCCACCGCCGCCCACGGCGAGCCAGCGGCCACCGGCGTGCGCTTCGGACAGTTCGCGCAGCCGCCGGTAGATGGCGCGATGGCCGTCCACCGACAGCGAGAGATCCGCCAGCGGGTCTTCCTCGTGCGAGTCGACGCCGCACTGGGTGACGAGGATCTGCGGCCGGAACTGCTCCAGCAGCGACGGCACCACCGCCTCGAACGCGCGCAGCCAGCCGCCGTCGCGGGTGCCGGGCGGCAGCGGGAGATTGACCGCGGTGCCCTCGGCCCCGCCCTTGCCGATCTCCCCCGAGTAGCCCGTTCCCGGCCACAACGTGAACGGGTGCTGGTGCAGCGAGACGGTCAGCACCCGGGGGTCGTCGTAGAAGGCCGTCTGCACGCCGTCGCCGTGGTGCACGTCGGTGTCGACGTAGGCGATGCGGTCGAAACCGTGGTCCAGCAGCCACGAGATCGCCACCGAACAGTCGTTGTAGACACAGAAACCGGACGCCTTGCCCGGCATCGCGTGGTGCAGCCCGCCGGCGATGTTGACCGCCCGGGTCGCCTCGCCCTCCGCGATCTTCCGCGCGGCCAGCAGCGTCGAGCCCACGACCAGCGCGGAGGCCTCGTGCATCCCGGTGAACACGGGGTTGTCCTCGGTCCCGAGCCCGTGCGCGAAATCGGCACCGGTCATCGGCGCCTGCCGGACGGCCTCGATGTATTCGGCGAGGTGCACGCGGCGCAGCTCGTCTTCGCCCGCCGGGCCGGGGACGAGCAGGTCGACCCCGTCGAGCACGCCGAGCTCGGTGGCGAGCCGGATCGTCAGCTCGAGCCGCACCGGGTTGAACGGATGCTCGCCGCCGAGGTCGTAGCCCAGCAGCGAGGAGTCCCATACGACGGCCGGTGCTCGCATGGTCCGAACTCTAGTGCCCCGCGGCGGAAATACGGTGCTCATCCCGGTGGGTCCAGGTTTCCGCCGGCAACCGACGCGGCCGTCGGCAAGCGGGGCTGCCGGGATCCGCGCCGGATTTCCGACGCAGGCGACCTGTGCCCGGACGCCCGCGGGTCAGCCGGGCAGATCCCCGGTGGCCACCGGCCGCTCCGGATCACGCGACCAGTGCGACCACGAACCCGCGTACAACGCCGCGGGCTCCGGGTGACCGGCGACCTCGAGCGCGAGCACGACGGACGAGGCGGTGACGCCCGATCCACAGTAGACACCGACCGGCGTCCCCGGGGCCACGCCGAGACCTTCGAACCGTTCGGCCAGCTCCGAGGCGTCGCGCCAGCGCCCGTCCTCGCCGAGATGACCGGAGAAGGGCGCGTTGACCGCGCCGGGGATGTGCCCGGCGCGCGGGTCGATCGGCTCGGTCTCCCCCGCGTACCGCGGCCTCGCCCGCGCGTCGAAGAGCAAGCCGTCCCTGGCGAGCGCGGCCGCCTCGTCCGCGTCCAGCACCGGCATGCCGCCGGGCTTCACGACGATGTCCCCCTCCGCCGGCGAAGGGACCTCGTCGGTGACCGGGCGCTCCTCCTCGGCCCAGGCCGCGAACCCGCCGTCCAGCACGGCGACCTCGGTGTGCCCGGCCCAGCGCAGCAGCCACCACGCCCTGGCCGCGACCGAGCCGTCGGCGTCGTCGTAGACCACGACCGGGTGACCGGCGCGGACCCCGGCCGCCCGCAGATGCCGCTGCAGCGTCTCCGGTTCGGGAAGGGGATGACGGCCGCCGTCGCCTGGCTCCCCGGCGAGCGCGGTGTCGAGGTCGACGTACACCGCGCCGGGGAGATGTGCCTCACGGTAGGAATCGGCGCCCGGCGGGCCGGCGAGCCGCCAGCGGACGTCGAGCACTACGGAGCGTGCCGATTCCGGCCCGGATAGCCGCGCGGCGAGTTCGCTGGTGGTGATCATGGGGCGCATGGGTCCATCTTTCCGTGCGCCGGTGCTCCCTGCCCAGCTTGGGGGACTTTTCCCGGCTCGGTGCTTGTTCTCCCCACGCCTGCGTCGCTGTCAGTGCCAGCGACTACGATGAGCAACGCGGACGAAGGGGACAGCGTGAACGATCTCATCGACACCACAGAGATGTACTTGCGTACCATCTACGAGCTCGAAGAAGAAGGTGTCGTCCCGCTGCGGGCCCGGATCGCGGAGCGGCTGCAGCAGAGCGGCCCGACCGTGAGCCAGACCGTCGCCAGGATGGAGCGCGACGGACTGGTCGTGGTCGCGGACGACAGGCATCTGCAGCTGACCGAGCACGGGCGCGAACTCGCCATCGCGGTCATGCGCAAGCACCGGCTGGCCGAGCGCCTCCTGGTCGACGTCATCGGCCTGGAGTGGGAGCACGTCCACAACGAGGCCTGCCGCTGGGAACACGTGATGAGCGAGGCCGTCGAGCGCAAGCTGGTCAAGCTGCTCGACCACCCCACCACGTCGCCCTACGGCAACCCGATCCCGGGGCTCGACAAGCTCGGCGACGGCGATCCCGCTCCGCCCGCCGAAGCCGACCTCGTGCGGCTCGACGAGTTCGCCCGCATGGGTGGCGGCGAGGTCGAGATCCGCCGTATCGCCGAGCACGTGCAGCTGGACGAGACGCTGATGACGGAGCTCAAATCGGTCGGCATCGTGCCCGGCAACCGGGTCAAGGTCGGCAAGACGGCGCCCGGCGGCACCATCGAGGTCACCGGCGGGAGCAGTTCCGCGCAGGTGCCCGTGTCGGCGCTGCACGCCGTGCTGGCGCAGGCCAGGTGAGCGCCGCGTCCGACGCCGCGGAGACCTTCCTGGCCCTCCACGGCCGGGCTCCGTCCGGGGTCTGGTCCGCGCCGGGCCGGGTGAACCTGATCGGTGAGCACACCGACTACAACGACGGTTTCGTGCTGCCGTTCGCCCTTCCGCACCGGCTCGCCGCCGCGGCGACGCCGCGCGAGGACGGTGTGCTGACCGTGGCCACCCTCGGCTCGGACGGCAGGGTCCAGGAGTCCGGCCCGCTGGCCATCGCCGACCTGCGGCCCGGCTCGGTCGAGGGGTGGGCCGCGTACCCGGCGGGGGTCGCGTGGGTCCTGCGTGACCAGGGCCTCGGTGGCGGCGCGGACGTGACGATCGCGGGGAACGTGCCGTCGGGGGCGGGCTTGTCCTCTTCCCACGCGCTCGAATGCGCCGTCGCGCTCGCCCTGCTGGGGCTCGCGGAGATCACTCCGGGCACCGGCGGGGGTTCGCCGAGCCTGCACGAAGTGGCCCGGTGGGTGCAGCGTTCGGAGAACGACTTCGTCGGGGCACCGACCGGTCTGCTCGACCAGACCGCTTCCCTGTGCTGCACGGAATCGAACGTGCTGTTCCTCGACGTCCGCTCCGGCGAGATGGAACAGGTGCCGTTCCCGCTGGAGGAATCCGGCGTCCGGATCCTGATCGTGGACACCCGCACGAAGCATTCGCACGCCGAGGGCGGCTACGGCGAACGCCGCCGGGGCTGTGAGCGCGCGGCGGAACTGCTCGGAGTGAAGGCGCTGCGGGATATCGGCATCGACGGGCTGGACGCCGCGCTCGAGAGGCTGCCGGACGAACTCGTGCCGCTGGTGCGCCACGTGGTGACGGAGAACCAGCGCGTCCTCGACACCGTGGATCTGCTGCGGGCCGGCCGTATCGCCGAGATCGGCCCTCATCTGGACGCCTCGCATGCGAGCATGCGCGACGACTACCTGATCTCCACCCGTGAGCTCGACCTCGCCGTCGATTCGGCTCGCGAAGCCGGGGCGCTCGGCGCTCGGATGACCGGCGGCGGCTTCGGCGGTTCGGCGATCGCGCTGGTCCGCGAGTCCGATGTGGACACCGTCGGGCGAGCGGTGAAGGCCGCGTACGAAGCGGCGGATCTGCGCCACCCCAGGCTGTTCACCGCCGTGCCGTCGCGCGGCGCCGGCCGCGACCAGCTCTAGCCCAGGGCCGGCCCCGCGGCGTGATCCGCGTGTTTCAAGGCCGACCACGCCGGGGCCGGATTCCGTAGATCGCACCCGCACCCCCGGGCGCGGCCGGTGACCGGGAGCGAGGACACTGGGCCGCGACCGCATCCGCAGCAGAAAGGCGCGAACGTGACCGACGAACCGACCAAGACCCTGAAGCTGATGGTGACGGGCGGAGCCGGTTATGTGGGCAGCGTCTGCGCGGCCCGCCTCATCGAGGCCGGGCACGACGTCACCGTGGTCGACGACCTCTCCACCGGGCACGCCGACGCGGTGCACCCGGACGCCACCTTCGTCGAGGGTGACGCCGCCGAGGTCGCCCGGCGGCTGCTCGGCGACGGCTTCGACGGTGTCCTCCACTTCGCCGCCAAGTCGCTGGTCGGCGAATCGATGACGGATCCGGCGAAGTACTGGGAAGGCAACGTCCTGACCTCGCTCCGCCTGCTCGAGGCGATGCGCGATCACGGCACGAAGCGGCTGGTGTTCTCCTCCACCGCGGCCACCTACGGCGAGCCCGAGTCCTCCCCCATCCCGGAGACGGCGCCGACGCAGCCGACGAACACCTACGGCGCGACGAAGCTGGCCATCGACCACGCGATCACCTCGTTCTCGCGCGCCCATGGCATCGCCGCCGTCAGCCTGCGCTACTTCAACGTCGCCGGCGCCTACGGCTCCTTCGGCGAGCGGCACACCACCGAAACCCATCTGATCCCCCTCGTGCTCCAGGTCGCCACCGGGGACCGCGAGCGGATCCAGATCTTCGGTGACGACTACCCGACCGCGGACGGCACCGCCATCCGCGACTACATCCACGTGGTCGACCTCGCCGACGCGCACCAGCTGGCCCTGCGTCACGCGGCCGAAGGCGAACACCGCATCTACAACCTCGGCAGCGGCACCGGCTTCTCGGTGCTCGAGGTGATCGAGGCGTGCCGCCGCACCACCGGCCACGAGATCCCCGCCGCGGTCGCTCCGCGCCGGGCGGGTGACCCCTCGGTGCTGGTGGCCTCCAGCGAGCGGGCCGGTGACGAACTCGGCTGGAAGCCCGAACGCACCGACCTCGACGGCATCGTCGCCGACGCCTGGGCGTTCACCCGGTCCCGCCGGAACGCCTGAGGCCGATCTCGGCCGTTCCTTCGGCTCGCTGCCGGAGGACCACCCGAGCCACTTCGGACGGCTCCACCATCGTTTCCAGCGCCCCGGTCAGCAACTTCGCCAGCCCGTGTTCAGGGTCGGTTTCGCGGGCCCTGACCAGGGCGATCCCGGCGGTCGCCAGATCGCCTCGGGCGTAGGCGGCGTGTGCCTTCAGTGCCAGCGCCTCGGCGGCTTCGGGCGCCGGGAGTTCCCTGGCGAGCGTGAGCCAAAGCTCCTCCGCCGTGCGGGCGAGGGGTGAATCCGCGGGGGCGGCGGTGAGCATGCAGGCGCCCCGGACCTCCACCAGGGAAAGGGCCCAGGCCAGCCGGACGGCCTGGTCGTCGGTGATCGTCCGGTCGCCCGCGTCGGCGCGGGCGAGCGCGGCGTTCACCTCGGCGATGGCGGCCTGGACGAGATCTCCGCCTCGCCATGGCGGCTCGGCCATCCTGGTCAGGAGATCGGCACGGCGGGCGAGTGTCTCCGGCGCGACGGGGTCGAAGAGGCGCTCGACCTCTTCCCGGCTCGCGTGCGTGACCTGCCCGGCGCCGGTGACGACCGCGGCGGCCACCGAGTCGCGCGGGTCGGGCAGGAGCCCGCCACAGGTCCGTTCCCGGTAGCAGCCCCAGCGCACGTCGGCGGCGATACGCGGCGCCCACACCGAATGCTTCAGCGAGATGCCGTACTCGGTCAGCGATGTCTCCAGGCGCCGGATGAACCGGCGTCGCGGGGGCCTCCCCGCCTTGTTCGCGACACCACCGCCGACCACCGCCACGGTGGCACCGGTGTGGCCGGTCACGGCGAGCCGGACCGCCAGGTCACGCGCTTGGTCGAGTTCCAGGCCCGGCGGTGGCATGTCCACGCGCATGACGAGGCCCTGCTGCTTGCGTCCCGGGCCACGCAGGCCGAAGACGACGACGGAGTCCTCGGGATGGAAGCCGAGGAGGTACGGGATCGCGGCGAGCAGGTCCGCCGGATCCGTCAGATCGACCTTGGTCCTGCCGGTCGGAGTGGATGTGGTCATGCCCCCACCCTGCGGCGGGAATGGGGCCGCCGGGTGGGGGCACGACAGATCTGTGGACAGCCGGGACCGTTGTGGACAACCACCGCGGGACCGGGCGCAGGACGCCGATCCTGTCGGTGGGGTGGTCTACAGTGCCCGGTCCCGCGGGGTCAGCCGCAGTGTTCGAACGGGCTCTCGTAGGCGTTCGACCCGACCGAACCGCCCCACTTCACACAGGTCGAGGCGGCCGTCTTCGTCACCGGTCCGGCGTAGTAGGTGAAGCTGCCGGAGTCGGTCACCCGAGCCGAACCTTGGACTTCGAGGAACGCGGAGACCGGCGAAGCGGTGCCGAGCGAAACCGCCTTCAGCGTGGTGACGCAGTTGGCCTTGGTCGACGCGTTGTAGAGCAGGTACGCGGTACCCGAACCGTTCGCGAGCCCCTGCGAGTCGACGACCGAGAACCCGCTGCCGCACACCTCGGTGGCCTCGTACGGGTTGCCGCCGCACGAGTTCTTGCTGGTGAAGTTGGTGTGGCCGTAGTACGGCACCGCGACCCCGTGCAGCACCGCCTTCTGCGCCACCCCGTTGAGCCGCTGTTCGAAGTGCAGGTGGGGGCCGGTCACGCCGCCGGTCGCCCCGGCCGTGCCGATCTGCTTGCCGAGGCTGACGGCCTGGCCGACGGAGACGGACTGGGTGGACAGGTGGGCGTACCGGGTACGCCAGCCGCCGCCGTGGTCGATCTCGACCCAGCGCCCGTAGCTCGTGCTGCCTTCGTTGGCGACCCGGGTGACGGTGCCGCCCGCGGACGCCAGCACCGGCATCCCGGTGATCCCCGACTTCTGGAAGTCGACCGAGTTCGCCGGGCTGTGCCCGCTGAACGTCGCCGCCGTGACCGTGACGCCGCATTTGAACGGGACCTGGAAGTTCGGGGCGGCCGACGCCTGCGTCGTACCGGCGAGGGTCAGGCCGAGCGCGGGGATGACGGCGGCCGCGGCGAGCACTGCGAAACGGCGCAACCTGGACATGGAGACCTCCATCAGGTGGGGAAGCCGGACAGGCCGAAGCAAAGCCGGGGGAAATACATTTTCCGTACAAGGCCGAGGTCGGGTCGGGGTTTTCCACTCGGCACGCCGGTTGCCCCGTCCCGCGGCCGCGCCTGCGTCGCGTGTCGCGAAAGCCACTTTCGAGACATCAGGCGTCCCGAAAGTGGCTTTCGCGACACCTGCGAGGCCGTCGGTCGGGCAGGGGCGCTTGGTTACCCCGTGGATTCTGGCTGGGCCCGATGGCCGCGGTGTGACGTTGCGAAAGCCTCCTTCCCTACCCTCAAGGTAAGGAAGGAGGCCTTCACGGACCGTCGGCCCCGCTCAGCCGAAAGCGGCTCGCAGCGCGGGCTTGCCACCCGCCACCGGCAGCACCAGCGAGGTCCGGTTCAGCTCGACCGAGACACCGGCGCCCGGCTTGGGCCGGAGCGTGTAGTCGTGGTCGCTGGAGGCCACCAGGAACTCGATCTTGTGCCCGGCCGCGAGCAGGTAGTCCTTCGCGACCAGTTCCACCTCGACCTTGTAGCTCTCACCAGGGGTGATCGGGTCGGTGCGGGCGGGGTCGCGCCGGTTCTGCGGGTCGGTCCAGCCGCGCGTGATCACCTTCGCCGTCCCGTCCGGAGCGCGGTCGAGGAGCACCGCGGTCACGTTCGCGGCCGGCTTGTCGAAGGACAGCGACAGGTCGGTCTTCACCGTTCCGGAAAGCCGGACGGGCTGCTTCGCCGCGGTGGTCGAGTACAGCAGCCGGTTGCCCGACGACGTCGCGGCGGCGAGCTGTTCGATGGTCTTGCTCGCGTCGTCCGCCAGCGTCTCGACGGCGGCCTTGCCCGGAACGGGGTTGCGGGTGTCGAGCTTGCCCTTCGAAGAGCCGCCGGGCCACGGGTAGAGCTTGACGTCCTGGGTGCCGGGCAGCGGCCACTCCGGCTCGTCCACCCACGACTTGTCCTCACGCTGGATGGTGGCCTTCGGCTCGCGCTCGATGCCGTTGTCCACGTCGTAGAGATAGTGCGACATCCACTTGTTCAGCGTGGCGAGCCAGACGTCGCGGCGGAGGCTGTACGGGTCGGCGTGCCCGGCCTGGTGCAGCCAGATCTTGTGCTCGACACCGCGCGCCTTGAGCTTCTCGTACCAGCGGGTGCCCTGGTCGGTCTTGACGTTCCAGTCGCCGAAGCCGTGCACCACGAGCACCGAGGCCCGCACCTTGTTCACGTCGTTGCGGTAGTTCCGCGCGTCCCAGAAGGGGCTGTAGTCACCGGTCACCCGGTCCTGGTCGACCGCGATGCCGTCGATCAGCGGACGGCAGACGGCGCGATCCTGGCGCGTGTAGACGTAGTCCGCGAGCACGTCCGCGTCCTCGCCCTGGAACCCGCCGGCCGCGACGACGGCGCCGTCGTTGCGGTAGTAGTCGTACCAGCTGGAGATCGCCGCGATCGGGACGATCGTCTCCAGCCCCTCGACGCCCGTGCCGGCCACCGCGTTGGGCAGCGTCCCGTTGTAGGACACGCCCATCATGCCGGTCTTGCCGGTGCTCCAGTCCGCGACCGCGGCCTTGCCCGCAGCGTCCCGCGCCGTCGCGCGGCCGTTCAGCCAATCCACAATGGACTTCGCGCCGATGGTCTCGTTGACGTCGCCGCTGCTCGGGCAGCCGGTGGACTGGCCGCTGCCGAGCGACTCCCCGTACACCACGGCGAAGCCGCGAGCGGTGAAGTAGTCCTGGTAGCGCCAGCTGATCGGCGCCGCGTTCGGGCCGACGGTCTTCGTCGCGATCCGCGGGCCCGCCGGGGCGCGCTTCGCGCCGGGCACGTACAGCTCGACGTCGACGTTGTGGTTCGCGACGTCGTTGCCGCCCGCGTAGTACGGGCTGGCCTGGTAGACGACCGGGACCTTCATGCCCTGCTGCGTCGCGCGGGGCCGCACCACTTCCGCGTGCACGAGGTCGTCCTTGCCGTCACGGTCGCTGTCGACCGGCGCGGTGACCCAGACGTTCTCCCGGATGACGTCCTTCGGGTCGAACACCGGCTGAGCTTGGCCGTCCTTGAAGACCGGAGCCGGCGGCGCGTCGGCCTGGGCGGGCAGCGCCGTCGCCGGAAGGACCAGGACGGCGGTGAACAGGGCAGCGAGCCTGGCGACTCTCACAGGACCCCCAATGGCGGGCGGGCAAGACCCAGGTGAGGTTTCCGGCCACCCGAACAGGTGTCAAGAGACTAACGTCGGAGGCATGCCGAGCACCCTGGAAGCACCGATCGTCGCCGTCACCGTCTACCCGCACCATGCCCGGATCACTAGGCGGGCTTCGGCTGCCCTCGACGGCGAAACGCGCTTCGCCTTCGGGGGCCTGCCGTGGAACCTGGACACCGACTCGGTCCGCGTCACCGGTTCCGGTCCGGCGGTCATCGCCGGGGTCGACGTCGCCGTCGAACGCCATCCCGCGCCCGCGGACGCCTCCCTGCGCGCGCTGACCGAGCGGCGGCGCGCCGATCAGGCGGTGGTCGACGAGGTCGCGGACGCCGTCGCCGCGGAGACCGCGAAGGTAGATCTGCTGACCGGGCTGGCGACACGCAGCGGCAAGAGTTTCGCGAAGGCGCTCGCGGAGGGTACGGCGGAGCCGCCCCGGGTCGCCGAAGTCACCGACGCGCTCGGCACGCAGCTGGCCGAAGCGCTCGGAAAGCGCCGCGAACTCGGCATCCGTCTCGCCCGGCTCCGTGACGACCTCAAGGCACTCGACCGCGAGATCGAGGCGAAACAAGGAACGTCCGAAGTGGACAGCGCTACGGTCACGGTCGAACTGGAACCCCGAGAGGACGGCGCGGAAATCGGCCTCGAGCTGTCCTATGTGGTCGCGAACGCGAGCTGGGAACCGGGTTACGACGTGCGCGTCCACGGCGAGGACGTCTCGCTGACCTGGTACGGGCGGATCACCCAGCACACCGGCGAGGACTGGCCGGAATGCGAGCTGGCCCTCTCCACCGCGCGGCCGGCGAACACCGTGGAGGTGCCGGAACTCGATCCGTGGTTCCTCGACCGCGTCCGTCCGGTGCAGCCGTCGATGGCACGCATGGCGTACGGCAGCGCGTCGCCCGCGGGCGGCGGGATCCCGGAGTCGGTGGGCATGCCGGCTCCCGCGATGGCGGCGCGGACCGCGTCCGTCGAACAGGGCACCACCGCGGTCACCTACCGGCCCGGCCGCCCGGTGGCGGTCCCCTCGGGAGCGCAGGGCCACCGTACGACGCTCGCGCAGCTGGAGCTGACCGCGAAACTGGGTCACGTCACCGCTCCGGTGGTGTCGCCGGAGGCGTTCCTGCGGGCGACCGTGGTCAACACTTCGGAGCACACGCTGCGGCCGGGCAAGGCGTCGGTGTTCCACGAGACCGAGTTCGTCGGCACCACGCGGCTGGACGTCTGGGCGCCGGGCGAGGAACTCGAACTCGCCCTCGGCGTGGACGACCGGATCCGGGTCGAACGGGAACTCACGCACCGCACGGCGAGCAAGGCGACGCTGTCCGGGGTTCGCAAGCGGGAGGCCGTGTACACCACGACGATCGTCAACCACAGCCCGCGCGAAGCCGTCGTGACCGTGCTGGACCAGGCTCCGGTCTCCCGGGACGACGCGATCACCGTCCGGGACGTGCGCACCACGCCGGAGCCGGTGGAGCGGACCGAGCTGGGCGAGTACACCTGGCGGCTGACGCTCGCTCCGGGCGCGAAGAGCGTCGTGACGCTCGGGTACCGGGTCGAAGTCGCGAAGGGTGTCGAGCTGGCCGGCTGGCGGGAGTAGCCGGCCCGCGGGCCTACAACAGGCCACGCCTGCGTGCTGCGACGACGGCGTCGCGGCGGTGATTGACGCCGAGTTTCCGGTAGATGCCGCGAAGGTGGGTCTTGACCGTGTTCACCGAGACGTAGAGCGAGTCGGCGATCTGCTCCGCGGTCCGCATGGACGGCAGCTCGGTGAGCAGTTCGAGCTCGCGTGAGGTGAGCGGATCGACCGGCGCCCCCGGGTGGGCCGGTAACGCCTGCAGCACGGCGCTCGCGAACTCTTCGGTGCGCCCGAACCGTCCGGCGCCGCGCACCAGGAGCTCCCGGATGTCCTGCCCGGCGTCGTGGAACGGCCGGAGTGCCTGCAGGGGGGCCGCGAGGTCGAGCGCGTGGGCGAGGGCGGTGTGCGCCCGGTTCTGTTCACCGGCCTGGTCGGCGAGAACCGCTTCGAGGAGCCAGCTTTCGATCAGGGTGTGCGCCACCAGCGTCCTGGTCTGCCGCTCGATGACCGGCCGCAGCCGCCGCCGCGCGGCGCCCGGCCTGCCGCGATGCAGGTGCACGAGGGTGCTCAGCAGCGCGTGCTCCGCGTACGGCGCGAGCAGATGCCGGTGCCGTTCCATCACGTCCATCGCCCAAGTGGGTTCGCCGACCCGCAGGGCCAGCCGTTGCTCGACCGGGGCGGTGCAGGCGACCAGCCATGGCGCGACCGGTTCGCCGGCGAGCCGTTTGCGGTGGCCCCGCAACGTTTCGACGACCGCGTGCGGATCGGCCGCGAGGCCGAATTCGACAGCGGCGCTGAGCGTCACCGTCAGCAGTTCCACGGCAGGGTCCACGACGGCGGGCAAGAGCCGCGACGCCAGCGCGGAAAACCGCCGGGCGCTCTCCTGGTCCAGCCGTTGGTAAGCCGCCAGGCCGAGGACGGTGTACAGGAACGCGGTCCGCGAAGTCTCGGTCCAGCCGTGGGACCGGGCCAGTTCGAGGGCGGCACCGGTGTGCACGGCCAGCCCGGCGAGATCACCCTGGACACAGGCGATCCCCGCGAGATGGATTTCACACTGCAGGCTGACGGCGTCGCGGCGCTCCAGGGTGGCCATCCGCAGCGCGCGTTCCAGATCCTCGGTGGCGCCCGGGATGTCGCCCAGCCACAAGGCGGCGGTCCCCCGAGTGGCCAGCGCCAGCAGGTCGAGGTCGGTGTCGCCGGTGTCACCCGCGCTCGTGGCGCGGAGTTCGGCGAGCGCTTCGTCCAGCTGCCCGCCGTATCTCGCGCGGTAGGCGACGGCCACGGCGTTCAACGCGCGCAACCGTCCGGAGCGCAGCGGCTGGGCCGACGTGTCGATCCGGCCGAGATACCGGTCCGCCGCCACGAGATCGTGGTCGTCGAGGGACGCGATGGCGGCGACGAGCGCGATCTGTGGCCTGGCCAGGAGATGCTCCGGCAACGCGCCGAGCAGCCTGTGCAGCCGCGGCCCGTGTCCTTTGAGGACGATCCGCAGCCCGAATCGCTGGACGTACCGGGTGATCAGCTCTTCGTCCTGCGCCGCGACGCTGTGCTCGAAGGCCGTGAGCACGTCCCCGGAGTCCGTGAACCATTCCGCCGCCGAACGGTGGAGCCTGCGATAGGCCCGCGGATGTCGTCGGCTCAGCTCCGCGCGGAGGTACTCGCGCAGCAGAGGATGACAGCGGTAGCGACCTTCTTCGCCGCCATGCTGAGTGATCAGCGCGTTGGTGCGGGTGAGCGTGTACAGGATCTGGCCGGCGTGCTCCTGCCCGGTCAGCCGGGTGGCCAGCCCGTCGGTGAGGTCGGGACACACCGACACGCTCAGCAGGAACTCACGGACGTAGGTGGGCTGCGGCCCGACGATCTCCCCCGACAGGTACTCGGCCAGCAGGCGGTCGTCGCCGGTGAAGGCCCGGATGGCCCCGCCGGCGTCCGGCGCGGAGTCCAACGCGAGCGTGAGGAACCGCAAGCCGGCCGCCCAGCCTTCCGTACGCTCCCTGACCCGGTCCAGATCCGCCTTGGACAGCGCCAGGTTCTTCCGGGCGAGCAGCTGCCCCGTCTCCTCCTCGGTGAAGTTCAGCTGGTGCGCCGTGATCTCCCGCAGCCTGCCTTCGAGCCGGATCTGAGGCAGGATCAGCGGTGGCGGGAACCGGGTCGCGATGACGACCCGTACTCCGGACGGCAGATAGCGCAGGAGCAGGTTCACGTTCTTGACCGCCTCCGGCTCGGTCAGCTCGTGTGCGTTGTCCAGCACCAGGATCACCGGCCGCCGCAGCCGTGCGCACGCGTCGACGAACGCGCCGACGCCTTCGTGCGCGGAGGCGTCCCGCGCCAGTGCCGGTCCGGGGATCGCGCCGCGGTACACCGCCTGGAGGATCGACGACCACCAGGAGAAGACCTTGTTGTCGTTGGCGTCCAAGGAAACCCAGGCCAGGTGTTCACCGCCGGGATGGTGGCGCGCCCGGCGCCGGAACCAACTGCCGAGCAGCACGGTCTTCCCGGATCCCGCGGGTGCGTTGAGCAAGGTGACACTGGGGATTTCGCCCGACGTGGCCTGATCGAGGACGTCCAGCAACCGGTCCCGTTCGAGCACGTCGGCCGCGGGCGGTGGTGGCGCGAGTTTCGGCGACGGGACCGCGACCGGTTCTTCGTCGTGGGTCTCCGGCGCCGTGCCCTCGACGCGGGTCATCGGCCGGCGCATGACATCGCCGCGCTGGAGAGAACATGCCAGGCGAAACCCAGAACGCGGGAAGTCCCGCTGAAGACGAGGCCGATACCGGAAAGTACCGCCTCCCCCGATGACCTGCTTCCCGGTTGCGCCGAAAGGACCAGCACGAAGGTCAGTGCTGTCAGAACGAACTTGGCTCTGGACCGACCACGCGGCTCAGTGCTCACCGATTGTCTCCCTTCGATTCCCCAGACGAGTGAGGGGACCGATCTTGCTCACCCCGTGCGACGGTCACCTCCTCCTTGGCGGGTGAGACGAGTCACCGCTGGTCGCGAAGAGTGGTGAACGAGGGACTTTTCTCGCGGTAGGTGACGGAATCGAGGCGCCGTTTTCACCCGCTGAGAACGAAGAAGCCCGCGCGGCGGCGGCGCATTCTGGAGATCGCGGATCGAGAAGCCCGGCTCTGTCCCAGGGCTCCGGCGGTGAGACCGCCGCGCGAGCGTTGTCCGTCGCCGGAGAAAACCGGTGGCGGGCAACGCGATTCTTGTGCCGGAACACCCTCCGACGGGAAGTACGGAATGACGGAATCGCTCACGGTGCTCCCGCTCGCGATCACCATGATGGCCGGGCCGCAATTCGTGTCGGCGCTGATCCTGATCACGACGGCGCGTGCCGTGCCGACCTCGCTCGCGTTCGTGGCGGGGGTGGCCACGGCAGTGACTGCGGGAACCGCGCTCACGACCTGGCTCGCCGGGCTCCTGCCGCCCGATCCCCTGCTCTCCGGCTCGGACGGCTCCGTCTCCACGCTGATCCAGTACGGGCTGGTCGCGTTTCTCCTCGGAGTGGCGATCTGGAACTGGACGCACCGCGAGACCGCGGAACCGCCGAAATGGCTGGGAACGCTCATGTCGGCGGGACCGCGGCGAGGATTCCGTACCGGATTCCTGCTCATCGCGTTCTTTCCGTCGGACGTCGTCGTGATGTGCGTCGTCGGGCTCGAACTCGGCCGCGGCGGGGCGGGGTTCAGTGCGGCGATCCCGTTCCTGCTGACCACCACGCTGATCGCCGCCCTGCCGCTCCTGGCCTACCTTCTCTTCCGGCGCCGCGCCGCCCGGCTCATGCCCGCCGTCCGCGACTGGACGAACGACCACGGCTGGTTGCTGAACATCGTGGCGTGCCTCTTCTTCGTCGTGCTCATCCTGTTCTGATCCCGCCGGGACGAACCCACCAACGCGGTGACCCAGCTGCGTCCCGGGTCGTCGACCAGCACGGCCAGCGCCAGCAAGGTCGCCGGAACCGACAGCAACGTCCCGAGCGGGCCGAGCACCCAGGCCCAGAACACCAGCGCCACGAACGTCGCCGTCGCGGACAGGCCGACCGCGTTGCCGACGTACCGCGGCTGGACCAGTGACTGCAGCACGAAATTGATCACGAGGTAGATCACCACCACCGCGACCATGGCCCGCCGGCCGCCGTCGAGGAGCGCGAGCGTGGCGGGCGGGCCGAGGCCGAGCAGGAAGCCGATCGTCGGGATGTAGTTGGTGACGAACGAAAGCAGACCCCACAACGCCGCGAGCGGAACTCCCAGCAAGACCAGCGCGAGGGCGTCGATCGCCGCGACGATGAGCCCGAAGACCGTGGTCACCGCCAGGTACACCCGGACGCGACGGCCGAAGTCACGCAGTGCTTCGGCCGTACGCGCCCGCTCTCCCGCGATCCCGGCGATCCGGTCGTCGATGTCCGCCGTCTCCGCGCTGAGGAACAGCAACAGCCCCAGCAGGAAGACCAGGCTCGTGGTGACACCGGTCAGATCGGCGAGCAGCGAACCGGCGTAGGAAACGAGCTTGCCGGGATCGAGTGCGTGGAAGATGTCACGCAACTGGCCCGGCCCGGCACCGAATTTCGCCAGCACGCCGGCGATTTCTTCGTACAGGGCGGTGATCCGGTCGCCGTAGCGCGGCAGCAGCTCCGCGAGCTGGGCGATCGAAACGATCATCGCGAAGCAGAAGGCGAGGAGAATTCCGTAGACGAACACCACGAGCGCCGCCGTCGCCACCCAGCGCGGGAAACCGAAACGGCGCAGCCTGCCATGCGCGGGACTGAGCGTGATCACGATGACGAGCGCCAGCAACGTCGGCGCCGCCAGCCACGCGACCGCTTTGATCCCCGCGATGGCGACCACGATCGCGGCCGCGCCGAGCAGGACGACGAGCGCCCGCGGTGTCCGGGTCGCAGGCCGGTCGATCACCATGACTCGCGGTTCGGGACCGCGTCGCCGTGGACGACGACCGCCCAGATCACCGTCACGCACAAGGCGATCACGAGCATCGACCACAGCGGGTGAGCCGAGAGGAACACCAGATGGGTCACCGCGTTACCGGCCGCGAAGAGCACCGCGACCACCCTCGCCCAGATGGCCCCCGAGATGAGGAAGACACCGGAGACCGCCACCAGCGTGCCACCCACGAGATGGGCCCACGCCCAGCCGGTCACGTCCAGGACGAGCGAGTACTCCGGCCCTGAGATGTAGTAGTCACCCCGCACCAGCGCCACGATCCCGGCGATGACGTCGAACGCGCCGAGGATCAGCATGATCACGCTGGCGAAGACGATCCATCCCGCCCAGACCGGTCGTATCCCGGACCGGTCGGCGAGATCGGCACCGGCACTCCACTGCCTGCTCATTTCGTCCCCGTTCCCGGCGCGTCGGCGGCCTCGAGTTCCGGTTCCAGCACGAAGCTTTCCCGCAAGGCGCCTTCCTGCTCGGGCGTCAGGTTCGTGAAGATCAGCTCCGGCGCTTCCTGGCCGCTGAAGGCACCTCGCACCTTTTCGATGACCGCGCCCGAAGTGAGCAGGAACAGCGCCGACGTGCCCTCGGTGACCTCTCCCCTGACCTTCTTGATCAGGTCGTCGTCGATGCCGTAATCCGCGGTGAGACCGCCGAAGGCCCCCGCCGCGGCACCGAGCGCCGCGCCGAGCAGCGGTACCAGGAAGATCAGGCCGAACAGCAACCCCCAGAACGCGCCGCTCAGCGCGCCACGGCCGGCCAGGTTGCGCAGCTGCCGGAGCTTCGGTTTGGACGCGCCTTCCGGCCACGACACCGTCGCGGCGTCGTGTACCGAGACGAGCTGGTTCTTCGCCAGGCTCCGCACCGTCTCCGCCGCGCGATCCGCGCCCTCGGCCGAGCGGAACGTCCAGATGGTCAACGTGTCCACGGCTCACCGTCCCTTCTGAAAATGGGTGATCTGACGGTGGCCATCGGACAGCGGCGACCGGGGTGCGCACATCACCTGAGGCGGATGAGCGCCGGGACTCCGCCCTGGCCGGGAAGTCACCCGGCCAGGGTGACGCCCGGCTTCCCGGGCACGGACGAGGGTGAGCGGAAAACCCCTTCCGGCAAGGAGCCGCCCGTGAACCACCACCAACCGCCGATCGCCGACCACGGGCTGATCGGAGATCTCCAGACCGCCGCGCTGGTGAGCACCGGCGGTGCGATCGACTGGTTCTGCTGTCCCCGGTTCGATTCCCCGAGCGTGTTCGGCGCGCTCCTGGATCCTCGCGGTGGCCACTGCCGGATCCGGCCCGTCCGGGAGCCGTACACGTCGCGTCAGTTCTATTTCCCCGGCACCGCCGTGCTGATCACCCGGTTCATGACCAGGCTGGGTACCGGCGAGGTCATCGATTTCATGCGCCCGGTGACCGGCGGCCGCACCGACGGCGGTCACCGGCTGATCCGGCTGGTCCGCTGCGTGCGCGGGACCGTCGAGTTCGCCATGGAGGTCGTCCCGCGGTTCGACTACGCGCGCAGTCCGCACACCACCACCGTCACCGAAGACGGCGTGCTGTTCGACAGCGAAGACTCCGCCCTGACCCTGCACGCGGTCCGGGAGCCCGGTGACCCGCCACCGATGCACGCCCACGTCATCGAAGGCGGCGTCTACGGCTCGGTCATCCTGAAAACCGGGCAGGCCAGGGGTTTCGCACTCGAGTCGGACGGCGGGGAGCCGCGCGCGATCCGGGTCGCCGAGATCGAGCGGGCCTTCGACGACACCGTCCGCTTCTGGCGGGACTGGCTGAACCAGTCGACCTATCGGGGGCGCTGGCGGGAGATGGTCGACCGGTCCGCGATCACCCTCAAACTGCTGACCTACGCGCCGACCGGGGCGATGGTCGCCGCGCCGACCACGAGCCTGCCGGAACAGATCGGCGGCGAACGGAACTGGGACTACCGCTACGCCTGGGTACGGGACGCGTCCTTGTCGGTCTCGTCCTTGCTCGCTCTGGGGTTCACGGACGAAGCGGTCGCGTTCGCCCGCTGGCTCCGGGAACGGCACCTCAGCGGCGACGGACGGCTGAAGATCATGTACCGCGTCGACGGGGCATCGGATCTGCTGGAGGAAGCCCTCGCGCACTGGTCCGGGTACCGCGGCTCGGTGCCGGTACGGATCGGCAACTCCGCCGCCGATCAGCTTCAGCTCGACGTCTACGGGGAACTGCTCGACACCGTGTATCAGGCTGACAGGCGGGGTACGGAGGTCGGCCACGACGGCTGGAAGGCGCTCACGGATCTGCTCGATTGGCTCGCCGCGAACTGGGATCAGCCGGACGACGGCATCTGGGAGACGCGGGAAGGGAAAGCCGACTTCACCTACGGCAGGCTCATGAGCTGGGTCGCCTTCGATCGCGGTGTCCGCCTTGCGACAGCGCACGGGCTGCCCTGCGCGCTCGACTCCTGGCGGGACGAACGCGACCGGGTCTACGACCAGATCTGGGAGCACGGCTGGAGTTCGCTCAAGCAGGCCTTCGTCCAGCGATACGGCTCGGTCTCCCTCGACGCGTCCCTGCTCCGCATGGCCGACGTCGGGTTCATCACCCCGCACGATCCGAGCTGGCTGGCGACCCTGGCGGGTATCGAGAACGAGCTGGTGACCGACAGTCTCGTCTACCGCTACGACCCGAGCGCCTCACCCGACGGCCTGCGCGGAGACGAGGGCACCTTCTCGCTGTGCACGTTCGGCTATGTCACCGCGCTCGCCCGCGCCGGATATCCGGAGAAGGCGCGGCTGGTGTTCGAAAAGATGCTGACCTACGCCAACCACGTCGGCCTGTACGCCGAAGAGATCGGCCCGAACGGCGAGCAGCTCGGCAACTTCCCGCAGGCTTTCACCCACCTCGGGCTCATCGACGCCGCGCTCACGCTCGACAGGGCCATCGGCTGAGCCGCACGCGCGAAGGGCCGTTCCCGCGCCGGGAACGGCCCTTCGGCGGCTCAGCCCTGCGAGATGTACGCCTCCAACTGTTCCTGGCTCTTCTCCAGCTGCTCCATCCGGGTCTTCACGACGTCGCCGATGCTCACGATCCCGGCGAGCCTGCCGTCCACCACGACCGGGACGTGCCGGATGCGGCGTTCGGTCATCAGGACCGACAGCTGGTCGACCGAGTCCTCGGGGGTGCAGCTCGCGACCATCTTCGTCATGATCGCGGACACCGATCCGTCGAGCAGCTGGGGTCCGCGCTCGTTGAGCCGTCGCACCACGTCCCGTTCGGAGACGATCCCGACGATCGCGCCCTCGGCGTCCACGACCACCAGCGCGCCGACGTTGTGCTCCGCCAGTCTCTCGAGTAGTTCGGTGACGTTCGTCTCCGGCGAGACGGTCGCGACGGCCGCCCCCTTGGTCCGCAACAGATCGGAAATCCGCATACGCGCTCCTCCCGGATGGGTGACCTGAGTCACTCCAGGTTATGGCTTCACCGCCCTGCGCGAAAGTCCGGAGAGTCCGGTTCGATCCCGAGCCTGGTCGCGAGCGCGTCGTAGGCCTGGATGATCCCGGCGCCGTACGGATCGTCGCCGAGCGCGCCGAGGGTGGCCCGCCCGAGTTCCCACTGGGCCTTCGCGGCCTCGTGATCACCGAGTTTGCGGTAGTCCTCGGCGAGGTTCAGGTGCAGCGACGGATAGAACCCGCGCACGGCCAGCGTCGCGTGG
This sequence comes from Amycolatopsis sp. TNS106, assembly GCF_019330265.1. Classification (NCBI taxonomy): domain Bacteria; kingdom Bacillati; phylum Actinomycetota; class Actinomycetes; order Pseudonocardiales; family Pseudonocardiaceae; genus Amycolatopsis; species Amycolatopsis sp. TNS106. The sequence continues at coordinate 3,896,680 of NZ_CP024972.1, forward strand.
TACTCCTTGGCGCGGTCGTCGGTGAGCGAATCGGCCGCCGCGAGGGCGCGCAGATCCCAGGCGAGTTCGTCGGCCGGGTCGTCGCAGACATCGGCCATGTAGTGCGCGAGCGCGCACCGGTGCAGCGGGTCGCCGTCCTCGCCGATCCGTTCCCACAGCGCCGCGAACTTCTCGCGCGCGCCGGCCCGGTCACCGGAGATGTGCAGCTGGAGGCCGGTGTTGATCTCGGCCATCACCTCGTCGGTCATGTGACGTCCGAGGCCGGGGCCGCCCAGGTGTTGCACGCCGACGTCGTCTTCCCGGAGAACCCGGCCTTCGCCCATTTCAGCTGGTTACGACGGCTGCCGTGAGTGTCGCTGTCGTCGGCGCGGCCGTAGTCGTCGAGGGCGGCGTTGGCCAGCGACCTGCTGATCGAGCCACGGCCGGCGGCGGCCGCGAGGGCGAGCGCGCCGAAGCAGTTCGCCTGCAGTTCGATGCGGCGGACCAGTTCCTTGTCGGCGGGAGAGTTCTCCTCCGGCGACGACATCTTCTCCGCGGCCGCCGACAGGATCCCGCTGGACCGCTGCACGTGATGCCCGTACTCGTGGGCCATCGTCGCGAGGTGACGGGACCGCTCGAGGCCCGCGTCACCCAGCATCCACTGGGTCGGCGCGTAGATCGTGGTGTCGCCACCGCAGTAGTAGGCGACGGCCTCGTTCTCGCCCGGTGCCTTCCCGCACGCGCTGGTCTCGGGCAGCGTCACCTGCACGGTGACCGGCAGCGCCGGCTCGTTCGCCTGGTCCAAGGCGGGTTTCCAGGCTTCGGCCAGACACGACACCAACGTCTTGTAGTACGTCTCCAGTTTCGCGGGCTCGCGGCTGATCGCGGGCAGCCGGCAGGTGACCGCGCCGAGGGCGACCCCGTCCGCCAGCAGCGGGTTCGTCTCGAGTTCCCGCACCTCCTTGGGCGCGGGCTTCGCGTTCCCGGCCGGTGCCTTGGCCACTTCCGAGGTGTACTCGCCGGGCACCGGCAGAGCCTGGCCGTCGACCGTCCGCGGCCCGCCCGCGATCGCCATCCCGGTGGCGGTCAGCGCGGCGACGATGAGCAGACCGACCACGGCGTTCCCCGCGTTACGCGGCTTCTCCGGACGAGGCGGCGAGGGCGCGAACGGTCTGGGTACCTCGTCGGTGCCGGTCATAGTGTCCCCCAAACGTGCGAGTCCACAGCATACGGAATGCCACACCTGGTGGCGCCGGGACGGAGCACCCGGCGAGACTGTCAACATGAGTGACGAGGACCCGTACCTGTGGCTGGAAGACGTGACCGGCGAAGCAGCGCTGGACTGGGTGCGAGCCCGCAACGCCGAGGCTCTGGCGGAACTGGCGGACGGCGAGCGGTTCGGCGGGATCCGTGACGAGGTCCGCGAGGTCCTCGACGCCGACGACCGGATCCCGTACATCCGCCGCCGCGGCGACCACCTGTACAACTTCTGGCAGGACTCGGCCAATCCCCGGGGCCTGTGGCGCCGCACCACGCTGGAGCAGTACCGGCTCGACACACCGGAGTGGGAACTCCTCCTCGACGTCGACGCGCTGGCCGAAGCCGAGGGCGAGAACTGGGTGTGGCAGGGCGCGGCCGTCCTCCGCCCGGGTTACGACCGCGCGCTGGTCGAGCTGTCGAGGGGCGGTGCCGACGCGACGGTCGTCCGGGAGTTCGACCTCGACGAGCGCCGGTTCGTCGAAGACGGCTTCTTCGTGCCCGAGGCCAAGACCAGGATCGGCTGGATCGACCGCGACCGCGTCTACGTCGGCACCGATTTCGGCCCGGGGACGCTGACCGATTCGGGCTATCCGCGGCTGGCGAAGGAATGGCGGCGCGGCACCCCGCTCGAAGCGGCGACGGTGGTCTTCGAGGGCAAGGCGGACGACGTCTCGGTGTCGGCCCACCACGACCCGACCGAAGGCTGGGAGCGTGACTTCGTCTACCGGTCGATCGACTTCTACCGCACGGAAAGGTATGTCCGGACGGCCGCCGGGCTGGACCGCATCGAGGTTCCCGAAGACGCGCAGACATCCTCGCACCGCGAGTGGCTGCTGATCCGGCTTCGCTCGGACTGGACCGTCGACGGCACGACATACCCCTCCGGCGCTCTGCTCGCCTGCGGGTTCGACGCGTTCATGGCGGGTGAGCGCACCTTCACGACCCTGTTCACCCCGGACGCGCGCACGTCGCTGGAGTACTGGGTGTGGACGCACAACCACCTGCTGCTCTCGACCCTGTCCGACGTGCGGACGGAGCTGCGCGTACTCACGCCGTCCGACGGCTGGACCTCCCGGCCGCTCGCCGGCGCCCCGGAACTGGGCACCGCGCAGATCACCGGCACCGACCCCGACGTCAGCGACGAGTACCTGCTCGATTCCAGCGGCTACACCCAGCCGTCGACGCTGAGCTACGGGCACGTCGGGGGCGACGTCGAGGTCCTCAAGCGCGCTCCCGCGTTCTTCGACAGCGAGGGCATGACGGTCTCGCAGTACTTCGCGACCTCCGAAGACGGCACGAAGATCCCGTACTTCGTCGTACGCCCCTCCGACGCTGAAGGCGGGCCGACGCTGCTGACCGGCTACGGCGGCTTCGAGGTCTCACTGACCCCTGGCTACAGCGGCATCATCGGCCGCGGCTGGCTCTCGCGCGGCGGCACCTACGTCGTCGCGAACATCCGCGGCGGCGGCGAGTACGGGCCGGACTGGCACACCTCGGTGACGAAAGCCAAGCGGTACAAGGTGTACGAGGACTTCTCCGCGGTCGCGGCCGACCTCGTCGAGCGCGGCATCAGCGAGCCCGCGCGCCTCGGCATCCAGGGCGGCAGCAACGGCGGGCTGCTGATGGGGGTCATGCTGACGCGCTATCCGCGGCTGTTCGGCGCGATCGTGAGCCAGGTGCCGCTGCTGGACATGAAGCGGTACCACAAGCTCCTCGCGGGCGCGTCGTGGATGGCCGAGTACGGCGACCCCGACGATCCGGCGGAATGGGAGTTCATCGGGAAGTACTCGCCGTACCAGAACGTCCACGCCGGACGCGAGTACCCGCCGGTCCTGTTCGTCACCTCCACCAGGGACGACCGCGTCCATCCCGCGCACGCCCGCAAGATGGTCGCGCGGATGCTGGAGCAAGGGCACGACGTGCGGTACCACGAGAACATCGAGGGCGGGCACGGCGCTGCGGCCGACAACGAGCAGCTGGCGTTCAAATGGGCGCTGATGCTCGAATTCCTGTGGGAGAAGCTCGCCTGAGCCGCCGGGAAGGGGACTTTCCGGCGCGAAAGTCCCCTTCCCTAGGTCACTCCGCGACCTTCGCCAGCACCACCCCTCCGACGATCAACGCCATCGCGGCGAACCGGCCGAAGCTGAGCGGGTCCTTATGGATCACGATGCCGAACACGATGGCGCCCACCGCGCCGATGCCGGTGAAGACGGCGTACGCGGTGCCGACCGGGAGCGTGTCCATCGCCTTCGACAGCAGGTAGACCGCGGCGACGCCGAGCACGAAGCACAGCACGGTCGGCCAGAACCGGGTGAAGTTCTCCGTCGGCTTGATGCTCTGCGACCAGGCGACCTCGACGGCTCCCGCCAGCAGCAGGATTCCCCAGCCCATCAGACCTCCCTTCCGGCCTTTTCGGCGCCGAGGAGCGCCTGTTCCCGCGACGCGATCCGGTCGGGATCACGGGGGCTCAGCCTCGGGTCGACGAGGGCGTTCGTCAGTTCGGAGTTCAAGAACGTGACGTCGTGGACGTCGTAGTGCCCGGCGAAGAAGTCGCGCAGGTAGCGCTCGTGGTGGTCGACGGGCTCGCGCGGCGTACCGGGCGCATACGTGCCCCCGCGCGCTCCCGCGACCACGAAAGCCTTGCCTGCCAAGGACATCTTCGGAAACGTGACCTGGTCGATCCACAGCTTGAGCGTCGCGGGGATCGAGAAGTTGTACATCGGCGCCCCGATCAGCACGACGTCGGCGGCGAAGAGTTCGGCCAGCAGCGGCTCGACGACCGCCCAGGCCTCGCGCTGCTCCGGCGTCTTCACCACCGAGGCAAAGCCGGCCGGATCGGTGATCCCGGCCTGGAGGAGGGCGTCGCAGATCTCGGTCCAGGCCTGGCCGATCGGCGGCACCGGATCGGCGGCGACGTCGCGGTAGGTGTAGCCGGCTCCCGGATTCGCGGCACGCCAGACCTCGGCGAACCGAGCACTCAGCTCACGGGAGAAGGACGCGCTGCGGGCACTGGAGTCGAGGTGGAGAAGGTGGCTCATCGGGGCCTCCCGGACCAGGAAGTGGACACGGCGTCCACTTGCTTCGCCGGGTACAAGTGGACGCCGCGTCCGGATATTCCCTAGGCTGCGGACATGCCAGAAGATCTCCTCGCGACCGGCCAGGGACGGGAACGCTCGGACGCCGCCCGCAACCGAGCGAAGATCCTGAAGGCCGCCGAAGAACTCTTCGCGGCGCGCCCGGCCGCGGACGTCACCATGGAGGACATCGCCCAAGCCGCCGGGGTCGGCCGGGCGACGCTGTACCGCCGCTACCCGGACCGCTCGGCGATCGCCGTCGCCCTCCTGGACGAGCACGAGCGGGAATTACAGGAGCGGCTGCTCACCGGCCCTCCCCCGCTGGGACCCGGCGCACCGCCCGCCGAGCGGCTGGCCGCGTTCTACGCGGCGATGATCGGCTTGCTCGCCCGGCACGCGCATCTCGTCCTCGGCACCGAGGTCGGGCATTCGCGGTTCACCAGCGGGCCGTACCGGCTGTGGCGCACCCATGTCCGCCACCTCGCCGAGCAGGCGGAAGCGAAGGACCCGGACGCGCTCGCCGACATCCTGCTGGCGCCGCTCGCCGCGGACGTCTTTCTCCACCAAACGGGCGAACTCGGCCTGAGCGTCGAACGGATCACCGACACCCTGGCCGAGCTCGCCCGGCGAACACTCTCCTGATCAGCCGGCGAGGCCGTCGACGATCAGCTTCATCACGGCCTGCCAGTGCTCACGCTGTGCGGCACGCTCTTCCGGGCCGGTGAGCCGCTCCTGATGGAAGACCACGACCGTCTTGCCCGGCCCGGCCGGACGGAGCCCCACCTGGACCGTGCTTTCGTGATCCCAGTCCTTCGGACGCCAGGTGAGGCGGATCTTCTCCTGTTCGCGGTAGCCGCGGACCTCGCCGACGGTGCCCTCGGCCGTCTCGTACGGCGCACCCTTCTCCGGCTCCAGCCGCACGTCGCCCAGCCAGGTCGCCAGGCCCGGTCCCGAGAGGTACTCCCACACCTGTTCCAGCGGATACGCCACCGTCTTGGACACGCCGATCTCCCAGCCCGCGTCCTTCGTCTTGCCGATCATCACGCCTCCGCCGTAACCGTCTTACCTGGTTTCTGAAACCGACTATAGTGGTTACATGACTCCGGGAACAAGACTGCTCGTCAACACCCAGGGTGAGCGGTACCGGTTCGATCCGGGCAGCCTCAGCCTCGAACTCATGCTGACCGGCGGCCCAGGCCCGTACGAGCGCTACGAAATCGCGCACACGCCGTCCGACCTCGCCGAGTGGTTCACCGGCTCCCGGCTGGGGCTGACCGCTCCCCTGACCGACGTCCGGATCCGCCCCGCCGAACTCGCCGCGCTCAAGGAACTCCGGGGCGCCCTCTACCGCGTCGCGCCCGCCCTCGCCCGCGGCGAGGCGCCGTCGGACGACGACCTCGCCGTGCTGAACAGCGGGACCGCGGAGACCCCGAGGCCGCTCGTCGACCCGAAGACACGGCGGCTCGCCTGGGCGCCGCCCGTCACCGGGAAACAACTCCTCGGCGCCGTCTCCCGCGACGCCATCGGCCTCGTCGCGGGCGAGCGGTCCGGCCGCGTCCGCGAATGTTCCGCCGACGACTGCCATCTACTGTTCTTCGACACCTCTCGCTCGGGCAACCGCCGCTGGTGCTCGATGGAGCGCTGCGGCAACCGCGCCAAGATCCGGGCCTACCGGGCCCGCACCGAAACCGCCTGATCGCTAGGATTCCCGGCGATGCAGGGTGAGACGAAACTGGAACAGCGCGTCGTCGAGACGGCGGAAAAGCTGCTGGCCAAACGGAAATCGGTGACCGCGCTCGACATCCTGAGCGGAATCGGCTGGCTGTCGGAGAACGTGCTCAAAAGCTGGCAGCAGGGCCGGATCCCCGATCTGACCACCACCTTGCCCGTGAGCGCGGAAAAACTGGAGTTCGCCCTCGGCGCGCTTCATCGGTGGACGCGGGAAAAGGCCCTCGAAAGCTCGGAGATCGAGCATGTCGGCGCGACCCGCGACCGGGCGGTCCTCCGGGTGGCTTCGGGTGAGCTGGCCGGTCTCGAACCGCTGTTCCGGACGCAGTGGCTCATGCCGGGACTGTCCGAGGCCAAACGAGCGCAAGTCCTCGCCCGGCAACGGAAAGCGCCGGACCTCGTCGTCTCCGTGGCCTTGAAGGACTGGACGTGCGCCGACTGCGGCGGCACCGGCGACCTGCTGTTCATGGAGAACGAAAAGCCGCACTGCCTCGACTGCGCCGACCTCGGCCACCTGGTCTTCCTGCCCGCCGGCGACACCGCCCTGACCCGCCGGGCGAAGAAGGCGAGCCGGCTTTCCGCCGTGGTCGTCCGCTTCAACCGGTCACGGAAGCGCAGTGAGCGGCAAGGGCTCCTGGTCGAGGAAGCGGCACTGCGCAGCGCCGAGGACCAATGTCTCGCCGACGAGGACGTCCGGGAACGGCGCCGCGGCCGGGATCGCGAACGCCGCGCCCACGAGGACGTCGAGTTCACCGCCCGGTTCCACACCGCGATCACGGAGATGTTCCCCGGCTGCCCGCCGGAACGGGCCCGCGCCATCGCCGAACACGCCGGCCGGCGAGGCAGTGGCCGGGTGGGCCGCTCGGCCGCCGGGCGGGAACTGGCCGAACGAGCGGTGTTCCTCGCCGTCGTCGCCTCGGTCCGGCATCTGGACACCGAGTACGACGACCTCCTCATGGCGGGCGTGGAACGGCAGACCGCCCGCGACCGGATCCGCACCACCATCGACGCGGTGCTCGAACGCTGGCGTTCCTGACCGCTGTCACGTTCCGGGCGCGGACCTCGTCCCGAACGGAGTCGATGAGGTTCCCGGCGGCGACCTCGGTCAGCTTCCCGTCCCGACAGGCCCGCGCCAGGAGCCAGATCGTTCCGTGCACCTCCAGGCCGTACCGCCTGGCCACCCGGATCGCGGCTTGATCGTCGGTTATCGCCGTACAGTCCTCCAGTTCAGCGACCGCGAAAACGCTTGCCTCGCCCCGATCCCGCTGGCCCGCCCCGGTCCTTTCCGCCCACTTGACGAAACACTCGAGTTCGCGGATCGTGTCGAGCCGGTGCACCTTGATCCATTCGAGCGCCAGAGCGTCCTGAAGTGCGGGATGAGCCACCGAGCCGAGGCGCAGTTCCTCGATGACCACGTAGGTAGTACGACATTCATCGGAGATCAGCAGGTCACGGAGGACGTCCAGCCGATCGGCGCGCGCGAAATGGTTCAAGCACATCGCGTCGAGGACCAAGGGGCGAGAAACGATCACGAGCCGTTACCCGCTTCGACCTCCGGCAGATCCTCGATCTCGACCTCTCCGTGCATGAGCTCGACGGCTCTCGCAGGCGTGACGAAGTGCTGCTTCAAAGCCTCCATCACCGCGTGGGCGTAACTGGGAGGGACCCGTACCCCTTCGAGGTCAGGCTGCGGCACCCAGCCGACGGCATCCCTGAGCTCAGCCCTCGTCGGCGCGTCGGAGAACCACTTCGTCATTCGATCTCCGTCGAGCAAGCCGACATGGCCCGCCTGGCGCACGGTCAGCGACCACGAAGTGCGGAAAACCGCGGACAGCTTGATCAGTTCGCCCCGCAGGTCGCTCTTCGCCACCTGCTCCAGCACTCCGGACGGCAGCAGGAACTCCGCCGCGAACGCGTCGATGACACGTTCCCTCTCTTCGCGAGAAGACGACACGCCGAGATCGGTCGAGTACTCGTCCCCCAGCACCAAGTGCCCCAACTCGTGGGCGGCGGTCGCCCGCCGCCTGCCCGGGTCGGCCAGCCTGCTGACCACGGACACGCCGAAATCCCCCTCCATCAGCGACGCCCCGTCGCCGGGGAGGTCCGACACCAGAACGTACTGCCCCGCTCGTTCACACTCCGCCATCAGCGTTCGGATCGGCTCTTGTCCCAGCCCGTGCCTGCTCCTGAGCCACAAGGCAGCCTCACGGGCACCCTGCGAATCGGTGACGGCCCGTTCGTACACCGCCGCCTTGCCCGGTTTGAGGAGGCCGAGCGCGATGACTTGACGAAGGTCGTCCAGCCAGGCCATCAACTTGGCCTCCAGCCGATAGGAATCCCTGGACAGAGCACTATCCGTGTCCTCGGCAAGGCTGGTCCGCCGCGACAGCACGGCCGGCTGCTCGCGAAGGAAATGCCCCATAGGCACCTTCAGCGCGGCAGCCAGCTTCGCCAGCTCGAGCGCATCGATCTGCCGTCCACCGGACTCGATCTTGGCGATCTTCGTGCGCTCCAAACCGACAGCGCTCGCCAAACCGGCTTGCGACATGCCCGCCGCCAACCGGCTCTCCCGGACGCGCTCGCCCACATCAGCCCATTCCACCTGACCAGTGTGGTGCGATTTTCGCACATTCGTCAAGTCGGGGCCTGCCACCTGCGGAACTATCCCGAACCGACGGTCCTGACCGCTGTCACGTTCCGGGCGCGGACCTCGTCCAGAGTGCATGTTCCCCGCATATCTCACCGTGGCCATCGTGACGATCGTGATCAACGCCGGGATCGCCGCCGCCGATTTCGCGCGTGTCCCGTTCGTCCTCAAGAACTCCGCCGAGGTCGACGTGCCCCAGTCCTGGATCCCGCCACTGGCCTCGCTGAAGGCCGCGGGCGCGGCCGGGCTGCTGCTCGGCCTGCTCGGGGTCCCCTTCATCGGGACCGCGGCGGCCGTCGGGCTGGTGCTGTTCTACCTCGGCGCCGTGCTCACTCACGTGCGGGCCCGCGTTCTCTACAACATCGCCTTCCCCGCGGGATTCCTCGCGCTGGCGGTGGCGACCCTCGTCCTCGATCTCGCTCAGGCCAAGTAGGGACCGAAGTGGTCGGCGACGACGTCCGCGACCGCCTCGGCGTCTTGTGAGCCGTCGATCTCCAGCACCCGGATGCCGAGATCCCGCGCGGTACGGACGGCGTCCTCGGCCACGAGCCGGTCCCGCTCGATCCGGTTGCGCTGCGCGCGTTCGGGATCCCCGACCCGGTGCGCCACCGCGGCTGCCCGGGGCAGCACGCGGAGCTGGTGCTCACGGAAATCGTCGGTGGGCACCATCACGATCATCCGCCGCGGTGAATCCAGGAGCGGCGCGACCAGGTCCGGGCGCAATCCCCAGCCCTCGGCGAGGATCGGGCGCCCGGAGACCAGCGCGCGCAGGTCGTCCAACGCCCATGCGAACCGCGACGGGAAACCGGCGATCGTGTCGGCGGCCATCCGTTCGGGAGTGGTGTCCACCCAGACGGTCTCCGGATCGGGATCGGCGGCGGGCAGTCCCTCGAGGACGCGTTGAGCGATGCGGCGGTCTTGGTGAGCGCGGGCATCGTGGAAGTCGTAGTGGTAGACGGTGATGCCATGACGATGCGCCAGCAGGCGGGAAACGGTGGACTTTCCCGCCCACTGGCCGCCGCAGATCCAGAGTGCCTGTTCGAGCGTGCCGAACGGGTCGTTGATTCCGCTGTCGTCGGTCACCGCGGCTCCTTGACGTCGACAGAGATCAGGGTTCCCTTCGCGAGTAAAACAAGCCTCGAAGGCACTTGCTCGCGAACGTCCCTGATCCGCTGGGTGATCCGGGCACGCGCATTCACCGCTCCGGCCAAGTCGATCCGGAGCAACGACCCGCCCTCGTCGGCGATCACGAACCCTCCGTCCAGGGACGCGACCGAGGGAACGAACCGCCGGTCATGCCGGACCCTCCACCGCTCGGCACCGTCCGACGGGTCGACCACCGTGAAACCACCATGCCGCTCGGCCAGCCACAGCAAGCCGCCACACAGGTCCACGGCTCTGGGCATGAGATCGCGCTCGGCACGGACCACCGTCTCGGCTTTCGTCTCGGACAGGGTGATGCGTACGACCAAGCGGTCACCGCACCGCACAAGGAATCCACCGTCGCCTTCCGCTCGCAACGCCGGTCCGATGCCCGGCCCGACCAGTGGCTCCGGCAAGGACCACGCGGCGAGTTCCCGGCCGTCACCCCGATCGATCAAACGCACGGATTCGTGCCCGGGCTTCCCGATAAGAAACCCGGCCTCGGTCGCGGCGGGCAAGACGGTGCTGCCGTGCTCCCCCGCCCGCCAACGCACAGCACCGGTGCGCAGGTCCAAAACGGACAGTGGCGTATAGCCGCGCCAGCCGCCCACCAGCACCAGTTCTTCGTCCACCACCACGTGACCGGGGAGCGAGCCCGGCTCAGCCTGCCAGACGGCTTCACCGGTTTCGACGTCCAGGCAGAGAAGCCTGCTGATCCTCTGCGGGATCACCAGGCAATACGGTCCGTCGATCACGACGGCATACGGCCATGTCCCCACCGGGACGTCCCAGCGCATAGACCCATCGGCAGGCTCGAGGCCGACCAATCGAGTGCTCCGCTCGTGCACGACGACATGGCGCGCGGTGACCGCCATCGCGGACGGCGAGCCGGCTTGATGCAGTGGACGTTCCCAGCGGACATCGAACACGGGACCACTTCAGCAGCGAACTGGCCGCCGCACAACCGGTTTCGCCTACGCCTGCTTCGGTGGACGACCGAGTCGTCCACCGAAGCAGGTATGGGGATCAGCTGCAGCCGGAGGTGGCGCCACACCCTTCACAGGCGTAGCAGGAGCCGGCGGGACGCATCTTGGTGCCGCAGGTCATGCAGAGCGGCGCGTCGGAGGCGGTGCCGAGGTTCAATTCGACCAGTTCCGCCGTCGAATGCGCCACCTTGGCAGGCTCCGCACTTGAAGAGTCCACAGTGGACCGAAGGGCGTCCAGGTCGACGTTCTCCGGTTCGGCGGCGGGTGCGGTGCCGTAGTTCGCCTCGACCTGTGCCGAACGTTCGTCGGCGGTGAAGATGCCTAGCTGCGAACGCTTTTCGTACGGCAGGTAGTCCAGCGCGAGCCTGCGGAACAGGTAGTCCATGACGCTGGTGGCGATGCGGATGTCGGGGTCGTCGGTCATGCCGGCGGGCTCGAAGCGCAGGTTGGAGAACTTCGAAACGTAGAACTCCAGCGGGATCCCGTGCTGCAGGCCGACGGAGATCGACATCGAGAACGCGTCCATCACGCCGGAAAGGGTCGAGCCCTGCTTGCCGAGCTTGACGAAGATCTCGCCGAGGCCGTCGTCCGGGTACGAACCGGCGTGCAGGTAGCCCTCGGCGCCGCCGACGGTGAACGACACCGTCTGGCTCGGGCGCTTCTTCGGCAGGCGCTTGCGGACCGGCCGGTACTCGACGACCTTTTCGGCCTCGGGCTCGGCCTTCTCCTTTTCCTTCTTGCCGGTGGACAGCGGCTGGCCGACCTTGCAGTTGTCGCGGTAGATCGCGAGGGCCTTGAGGCCGTACTTCCAGCCCTGGAAGTAGATCTCCTCGACCTCTTCGACGGTCGCCGACTCCGGCATGTTGACCGTCTTGGAGATCGCGCCGGACAGGAACGGCTGCACCGCGGCCATCATCCGGACGTGCCCCATCGGTGCGATGGACCGCTCCCCCACCGCGCAGTCGAACACCTCGTAGTGTTCTTGGCGCAGGCCGGGAGCGTCGACGACGTGGCCGTGCTGCGCGATGTACTCGACGATCGCCTCGATCTGCTCGGCCTGGTAGCCGAGCGCGGCCAGGGCTCGCGGGACGGTCTGGTTGACGATCTGCATCGAACCGCCGCCGACCAGCTTCTTGAACTTGACCAGCGAGAAGTCCGGTTCGATGCCGGTCGTGTCGCAGTCCATCATGAAGCCGATGGTGCCGGTGGGAGCGAGCACCGAGGCCTGCGCGTTGCGCCAGCCGCTGGTCTCGCCCAGCTCGATGCCGCGCTTCCATTCCTGGGTCGCGAGCGCGCGGACCGCGGCGTCGTTCGAGTGGTAGGTCCGCACCAGTTCGTTGGCGGCGGCGTGCTTGCGCATGACCCGCTGGTGCGCCTCGGCGTTGCGCGCGTAGCCCTCGTACGGCCCGACGACCGCGGCGAGTTCGGCGGAACGCCGGTACGAGACACCGGTCATCAGCGACGTGATCGCGGCGGCGAGCGCGCGACCGCCGTCGGAGTCGTACGCGTGCCCGAGCGCCATCAGCAAGGCACCGAGGTTCGCGTAGCCGATGCCCAGCTGGCGGAACTTGCGGGTGGTGTCGCCGATCGCCTCGGTCGGGAAGTCGGCGAAGCAGATCGAGATGTCCATCGCGGTGATGACCAGCTCGACGGCCTTCGCGAACAGCGGCGCGTCGAAACCGCCGTCCTCGGTGGCGAACTTGAGCAGGTTCAGCGAGGCGAGGTTGCAGCTGGAGTTGTCCAGGTGCATGTACTCCGAGCACGGGTTGGACGCGGTGATCCGGCCCGATTCCGGGCAGGTGTGCCAGTCGTTGATCGTGTCGTCGTACTGCAGGCCCGGGTCGGCGCATTCCCAGGCGGCCCGGGCGATGGTGCGGAACAGCTTCTTGGCGTCGACCCGGTCGATGACCTCACCGGTCGTCCGGGACCGCAGGCCGAAATCGCCCTCGGTCTCGACGGCCTGCATGAACTCGTCGGAGACGCGGACCGAGTTGTTCGCGTTCTGGTACTGGACGGACGCGATGTCCGAGCCGGAGAGGTCCATGTCGAAACCGGCGTCGCGGAGGACCTTGATCTTCTCCTCTTCGCGGGCCTTGGTCTGCACGAACTCCTCGACGTCAGGGTGGTCGACGTCGAGCACGACCATCTTCGCCGCGCGCCGGGTGGCGCCACCGGACTTGATGGTGCCGGCGGAGGCGTCGGCACCGCGCATGAAGGAGACCGGACCGGACGCGGTGCCGCCGGAGGACAGCAGCTCACGCGAGGAACGGATCCGGGACAGGTTCAGGCCGGCGCCGGAGCCGCCCTTGAAGATCAGGCCTTCTTCGCGGTACCAGTTGAGGATCGACTCCATGGTGTCGTCGACCGAGAGAATGAAACAAGCCGAGACCTGCTGCTTCGACGTCGTGCCGACGTTGAACCACACCGGCGAGTTGAAGCTGAACACCTGGTGCAGCAGCATCCAGGTCAGCTCGTGTTCGAAGACCTCGGCGTCGGCGGGGCTCGCGAAGTAGCCGTGTTCGCGACCGGCGTTCACATAGGAGTGGACGACGCGGTCGATCAGCTGCTTGAGGCTCTGCTCGCGCTGAGGTGTGCCGACGGCGCCGCGGAAGTACTTGCTGGTGACGATGTTCGTCGCGTTGACCGACCAGAAGCCGGGGAACTCGACACCTCGTTGCTCGAAGTTGACCGTACCGTCGCGCCAATTCGTCATCACGACGTCCCGGTGCTCCCAGGTGACCTGGTCGTACGGGTGGACGCCCTCGGTGGTGAAGACACGCCGCACGGTGAGCCCGCCGGCCTGTTTCTTCTTCCCGCTCGTCCGCGTTGTGGCCGGGTTGCCTGTTCCCACGGTCTCGGTCATGGGTCTTTCCCTCACTCCCACGCGGGAGGCGGCATCAGCCGTCTTTCGCGTCTTGATCGCTCTCGTCCGGTGTCGCAGCCATGGCCTCGCGAAGGTCCGAGATCTCCTTCTCGAAGTCCTCGACCGAGGAGAAGGAGCGGTAGACACTGGCGAACCGGAGATAGGCGACGCCGTCGAGTTCGCGCAGGGGGCCCAGGATCGCCAGGCCGACCTCGTGACTCGGGATCTCCGCCAGCCCCGCCGACCGGATCGATTCTTCGACCCGCTGCGCGAGCTGCTGCAGCGCGTCGTCGTCGACCGGCCTGCCCTGACAGGCGCGACGCACCCCCCGGACCACCTTGTCCCGGCTGAACTGCTCGGTGACCCCGGATCGTTTGACGACGGCGAGCACCATCGTCTCCGAAGTGGTGAAGCGCCGGCCGCAAGCGGCGCACGAGCGCCTCCGCCGGATCGCCTGACCCTCATCCACCTCTCGGGAGTCGACGACCCGAGAGTCCGCATGCCGGCAGAACGGGCACCTCATCCGCCGATCACCTTCCCCTCCGCGCCGGCCGGTCCCGAATGGACGCCCGTTCCCGCCGCCACGCAACGGCGAAAAGATCGACATGTGGATCGATCTGTGGACATCCGGTGGGTGAACACCGGCCAGCTGTGGACAACTGATACCGAGTCTACCCCAAGCTATGGACCAACTACAGCCATGTAACTACTACATATAGCGGTGGAGACTAGAACGCAGGTCGGGCACACGCAAGCGCAACGGGCGGGCCGATCAGACACGAATGAGGAGCTCACCCACGAGGGGTGAGAACGACATCGGGATCACCTCCCGCCTTCCGCGATCCCGGCCGCGACCGGCACCGTGAGCGGCAATCCGGGGACGAGAACGGCGTCTTCCAGGGAGTTGAGCTCCTTGATCCTGGCGACGACCGCGCCAGTGTCGCTTCCTGGCGCGAAACGCGCGGCGAGATCGGACAGGGTCTCCCCCGCGGAAACGGACACCGTCGTGGTCCGTTCGGGCACCGCGGCGCCGGGGACACCGGCCAAGAACAGACCCAATCCGGTGATGACCCCGGCGACGAGCAAGGCCATCCCGACGAGCGACGGCCACCTGAGCGGGAGCCGCCGCGGCGCCGAGCAAGCCGGGGAGACGGTGGCGGCACCGGGGCGGCGGCCTGCCACGACCCGCGCCCTGGTCGGCGGGCGCAAGGGCTCGGCACGCCCGCCTCGCCCCACCCGCACGGGCCGGGTCACCCCTGCCGGAACGGACCTGGGGGAACTGGGCCGCACCAGTCCTCGATCGGCCAGAATCGACATCGGAACCTCCTCGCAACTCCTGCTGCGCTCGCGCCGGGCCGGGACCCGGCGATCAAGATCGAACAAGCGTTCTATCGAACGCCCGTGCGAATGTGTACCACCTCCCACCGACAAAAATCGAGCGACACGGCGTGTCCATCGAACAGATGTTTGAAATCGTCGTCCCGGCGGGCTAACGTCGTTGACCAGGGCGTCTGCTGCGCGGACGCCGCCGGTGCCGTGGGCGGGAAGATCGTCCGCCACCGGCGAAGACACGCGAAGTCGGTCCGGGCGACCGGACGTACTGGGAGGCGACGCAGAGATGAAGGAGCGATACGGTGGCTAAGGAGAGCAAGGCGGGGAACGCGCCTAGGCGCTCGGGCAAGGTGCGCGCCTTGCCCGAGGTCTACGAGGTGGACGAGACCCTGACCGTGCGGCAGCAGCAGGTGCTCGACGTGATCAAACTGTGGGTGAGCCGGTTCGGCTACCCGCCGAGTGTGCGTGAGATCGGCGAGGCGGTCGGGCTGACCTCCACTTCGTCGGTGTCGCACCAGTTGCAGGCCCTGCAGCGCAAGGGTTATCTGCGACGCGACCCGAACCGCCCGCGTGCGGTGGGAGTGCTCGCCACGACGGACGACAACCCGATGGGCATCGACGTCGAGCAGCCCCAGTCGGCCGCGAAGGCCGCGTATGTGCCGCTCGTCGGCCGGATCGCCGCCGGTGGTCCGGTGCTGGCGGAGCAGGCGATCGAAGACGTCTTCCCGCTGCCGCGGGAGATCGTCGGCGAGGGGGAGCTCTTCCTGCTCAGCGTCACGGGTGACTCGATGGTCGACGCCGCCATCACCGATGGCGACTGGGTCGTCGTGCGCCAGCAGCCCACGGCCGATCCGGGCGAGATCGTGGCGGCGATGATCGACGGTGAGGCGACGGTCAAGACGTTCAAGCGCAAGGACGGCCACATCTGGCTGATGCCGCACAACGAGGCGTACGAGCCCATCCCGGGTGACGACGCCACGATCCTCGGCAAGGTCGTCGCCGTTCTTCGCAGGCTGTAGTCCGGAGCCGGAGCACGCCGGGATCCCGGGTCACCCGACCCGGGTCAGACTCGGCAGCTTCGGCAGACTCTTCGCTTCTCGGTCAGGCGCGCCGCTTGCGCAGCCTGCCGACCAGGAGAAGGCCGCCGATCACGACGACCGCGGCGATCCCGGCCTGCACGTACGGGAAGTCGGACCCCTGTCCAGAGCCACCGGCCGCCGAGGTCCCGCCCGACGTGCTGCCCTCGGACTTCGCCGCGTCCACAGCGAGTGCTGCCGCGCCCTTCACCGCACGGATCTGCTCCCCGACGCCCTCCCCGCCGGACAGCAGCGTCCCGTCCGGGTCGAAGGCGATCGCCTCGCCCTGTTTCTCGTTCGGCAAGGGCACGCGCACAGGTTCGCGCTGCAGTGCGCTCTTCAGGTCTCCGTCGGTCACGGCGTAGAGGTAGGCATCCGTGTAGGTGCGCAACGCGACCACCGAGCCGTCGGCCATCGAGGCCGCGCCGGTCACCGTCATCGAGCCGATCGACCCGACCGGTCCGCCCGGCGTCGAAGTCTCCTTGATCTGCAGCGACCCGACGCTCTCCAGCGGAGTCGGGCCGGGGCTGGCGAGCGGCCCCGTCGGCCGGTACACCTTCGCGTCGCCGAAGACGTCCTTGGTGATCAGGTACGGCGTGCCGGAGCGGTCCATGATCAGCGCTTCGACGTCGTGCTGCCCGTCGGGATAGGTGAGCCGGTGGAGCGTGGCCTTGCCCTGCGGGGTCAGCGAGATCAGCGCGACGGTGTCCCGCCGTTTGCGGTTGTCGCCGGTGTCGGAAAGCCAGAAGGTGCCGTCGGCGGTGCGGGCGAGATCCTCGGGGTCGTACGGGTCCGTCGCGGCCGAGATGACCTTCTGGACTTTGCAGTCGCGGCCGAGGACGAAGACCTGCGTCTTGGTTCCGCCGTCATTGAGGGCGTACAGGTGTTCGCCGTCGGAGACCAGGCCGGAGAGTTCACTGAGCCGGGAGTCGCCGTTCTTGCACACCGGCTGCGGCGCCGGGACCTCCTGCGCCAGGGCGGGAGCCGTCCCGCCGATGAACGCCGCCAGCACGACCGCGGTCGCGACAATCCCCCGCACATCCACCTCCGTACCGTGGAACCCCTGAAGCCCCACACTACGGAGACGTCCGGGACGGCGCGCCGTTCGGTGCGGATGCCGAGACGGGGCGGAATGTCGCGAAGGCCACTTTCAGCGCCGCCCTTCCTCCCGCTGCTCATGGGGATGTCGTCGAGTCCGTGAAGGCCTCCTTGAGGGACTCTGGGTCCCTCAAGGAGGCCTTCACGGACCGGCCTCACGAGCGTCGAGCGCTTGCCGAACCACGTCGTCCTCGGCCTGGAAGCGGTCGTCGACGAGGGACTGCAGCACCTCGCGAACCTCAGCACGGGTCGGCGCAGTCACGGATTCACCACCAACCAACAACGTGAAGGCCCCCTTCACTGCGTCCAACGCAGTGAAGGGGGCCTTCACGTACCTGCCTATCGAGCCGAGTTCGTCTGGAAGTCGCTCAGCGCCGCGGCCAGTTCGGGCCTGCCGCGGACGACCAGGCGCGTACCCGTCTCGACGTGCTCTTCCTCCAGCACCTCGCCATCGGCGTGGGCACGGGAGACGAGTTCGCCACGCGAGTACGGGATCAGCACCTCGACCACGACCTCGGGCCTCGGCAGTTTCTCCGCGATCACTTCGGCGAGCTCCGTGATCCCGGTACCGGTGCGCGCCGAAACCTGCACCGAACCGGCCATCTGGTGCCGCAACCGGGCCAGCGACACCTCGTCGGCGGCGTCGGCCTTGTTGATCACCAGCAGCTCCGGCGGGAGCGGCTCGGAACGGCGCTTCGTGATCTCGGCGAGCACTTCGCGCACCGCGTTGACCTGCTCTTCCGGCGTCGGGTCGGCACCGTCGACGACGTGCACGAGCAGGTCGGCGCTCGCCGCCTCCTCCAGCGTCGAGCGGAACGCGTCCACCAGCTGGTGCGGCAGGTGCCGGACGAAACCGACGGTGTCGGTCAGCGTATAGGTGCGGCCGTCGGGGGTCTGCGCCCGCCGGGTCGTCGGATCCAGCGTGGCGAACAGCGCGTCCTCGACCAGCACCCCGGCGCCGGTCAGCGCGTTGAGCAGGCTCGACTTGCCGGCGTTGGTGTAGCCGACGATCGCGACGCTCGGCACCTCGTTGGCCACCCGCCGGCCGCGTTTGGTCTCGCGGATGGTGTCCATCGCGGCGATCTCGCGGCGCAGCTTCGACACGCGCTTACTGATCCGCCGCCGGTCGGTTTCGAGCTTCGTCTCACCGGGACCACGCAGACCCACGCCACCGTTGGCTCCACCCGCGCGGCCACCGGCCTGCCGGGACAGCGCCGCACCCCACCCGCGAAGCCGCGGGATCAGGTACTGCAGCTGGGCCAGCTCGACCTGCGCCTTGCCCTCCTTGGAGCGGGCGTGCTGCGCGAAGATGTCGAGGATCAGGGCGGTGCGGTCGATGACCTTCACCTTGACCTTCTCCTCCAGCTGGCGCAGCTGGCCGGGTGAGAGCTCACCGTCGCAGATCACCGTGTCGGCACCGGTGGCCGCCACGATGTCGCGCAGTTCCTTGACCTTGCCCGAGCCGATGTAGGTGGCGGGATCCGGGCGGATCCGCCGCTGCACCAGGCCTTCCAGCACCTCGGAGCCTGCCGTTTCGGCCAGCCGGGCGAGTTCGGCGAGCGAGGCCTCGGACTGGAGGGCGCTGCCCTCGGTCCACACACCGACCAGAACGACGCGCTCCAGGCGCAGCTGCCGGTATTCGACCTCGGTGACATCCGCGAGTTCGGTGGACAGGCCCGCTACCCGGCGGAGCGAGGCGCGGTCCTCGAGCTCCAGTTCGCCGGTCGATGGGTCCATGTCGTCGTTCAGATCGTTGTGTGTCAGTTCCGTCATCGTGCCTCCATGGTCCCACGTTTCGGCGGCGGGACCGAATTCATTACCTGCTGGGATACTTCGACAGGTAGATGGCCGTGCGTTTCGCGTCCGGGTCGACCGGCCGCGAGATGAAGTCGTCGACAAGCTCCATCAGCCTTGTTTCGAACTCGGCGATCTGCTCGTCCGGTACCTGGACGACCATGCGCGTCTGCTGCACCTCGTCGAATCCCACGTCGGCGATCTCGGCCAGGTAGGCCTCGAAGATCGCCTGATCGATCCCCCTGTCGCGGGAATCAAGATGCCAGGACAACCCGGTCGAGCGATACGGAATTTCTTTCGCGCCGCGCGTGCCGCGTCTCGGGGGGAGCGCTTCGAGGAACCCGGTGTCGACGAGCTTGCGCACGTGGTGCAGCGTCGTCGCGGGGTCCCGATCGAGCCGTTCGGCGAGTTCCTTGTTGGTCAGCGCCTCCGAGTACGTCAACCGGATGATGCGCAGCCTTATTCCGGAGGCCATGGCGGCGATCTCGGCCTCGGTGGCGGCACGTCGTGGAGTGGGCACGGGGACAGCCTAGAGCCGAAAGTGATTGACAGTTTCCAATCACTCACGCCAAGGTGGCTTCGTGCGCAGAGATTCCCTGTTCTTCCACGCGGACTTCCGGCGGCTCTGGGCGGGCGACACGGCCAGCCAGCTGGGCGCTTTCGCCGGGCACACCGTGATTCCGCTGCTCGCGGCCACCGTGCTGGCCGCGACGCCGTTCCAGATGGGACTGCTGACCGCGGCCGAGACGGTCGCGTTCCTGATCATCGGGCTGCCCGCCGGGGTGTGGGTGGACCGCATGCGGCGGCGGGCGCTGATGCTGCGGGCCGACTTCGTCCGCGCCGCGCTGCTGCTCACCATTCCCCTCGCCTGGTGGGCAGGCGTGCTTTCGCTGACACAGCTGATCGTGGTCGCCACGCTCGTCGGCGTCGCGACGGTGTTCTTCGACGTCGCCTACCAGTCGTATCTGCCGTCGCTGGTCGGCCGGGAGCACCTGCTCGAAGGCAACGCGAAACTCCAGGCCAGTCAGTCGGTCGCGTTCCTGACCGGACCGGGGATCGGCGGCGGGCTCGTGCAGCTGGCGGGCGCGGCCAACGCCGTGCTGATGACCGGGGCCGGCTTCCTGACCTCCGCGCTGTGCCTGCTGAGGATCCGCACCGTCGAAGAAGTTCCCGAGCAGCATGAAGACGCGAAGCTGCTCCCCCAGATCGTCGAAGGACTGCGGTTCGTCTTCACCGACGCGGCTCTCCGCTCGATCGTCGCCTGCACCGCGACCGCGAACCTGTTCAACGGTGCCTTCACCGCGATCGAAATCCTGTTCCTGAACCGGGAACTCGGCCTGTCACCGGCTGTCGTCGGCCTCGTGCTGGCGACCGGTGGCGTGGGCGGGATCATCGGGGCGATCCTGGCCGGGCGCATCACCCGGCGGATCGGGCAAGCCCGCTCGATCTGGTTCGTCCCGCTGCTCACCTGGCCGTTCCAGCTGCTGCTTCCGCTCGCCGCGCCGGGCTGGCGGATCGTGCTGTTCCCCGCGGCGCTGGCCATCGCGGGGTTCGGGATCATCGTCTACAACGTCGCGCAGGTCTCGTACCGGCAGGCCGTCTGCCCGGATCGGCTGCTCGGCCGCATGAACGCCAGCGTGCGCTTCGTGGTGTGGGGCATGCTGCCACTGGGCGGGCTGGTCGGCGGTGTGCTGGGCGAGGCGATCGGGATCCGGGGGACGCTGTGGTTCGTCGCGGTCGGCGAGGCGGCCGCGGTGCTGTGGGTGGTCTTCTCGCCGATCCGGCAGCTTCGTGACCTGCCGCGCGAACCGATCGCGGTCGGCTAAGCGCCGAGCCCGGCCCACCAGGTTTCGTCGAGTTCGCCGCGCGCGACGATCTCCGCCGGTCCGGTCAGCGTGGACCCGCCGCGGCGGACCTCGACCACGACACGACCGCCAGGGATGTCGACCGTCGCTTCGCCGGTGTCGGTGCCCGCGAGGTGCAGTGCGGCGGCGACCGCGGCGACCGTGCCGGTGCCGCAGGAGCGTGTCTCGCCGACGCCGCGTTCGTGGACGCGCATCTTCAGCGCGTTGTCGCCCAGCAGGTTGATGAACTCGAGGTTCACGCCCTCGGGGAACACGTCGGAGTCGAAGTCGGGCTGGTCACGCAGATCGAGCACGTCGACGTCGTCCCCGACGACCGACACCAGGTGCGGATTGCCGACGTTCACCGCGACGCCGGAGAACGGCTGCCCCGCGACCACGGTGACCGAAGTACCGGTGATCGTCGCCGGTCCCATCTGCACGGTCACCGATCCGTCCGCGTGCATCCGGACCGGCCGGTCTCCGGCGCGGGTGCCGATGACGAAGTCGCGCTCCGGCACGAGCCCGGAATCGACCAGGTGGCGGACGAAGACGCGGACACCGTTGCCGCACATCTCCGCGATGGACCCGTCGGCGTTGCGGTAGTCCATGAACCATTCGCCGCCGGACTCGACACCCAGTGCGGCCGACCGCACGATCCGGAGTACACCGTCGGCGCCGAGACCACGCCGGCGATCGCACAGCGCCGCCACCCGCGCTTCGGTCAGCTCGAGGCAGCCGTCGGGGTCGGGAAGCAGCACGAAATCGTTCTGTGTGCCGTGTCCCTTAAGGAATTCGATGCCGCCCATGGAACCAAGATTACTGGGCGGTCGCTTCGAGGACGCGCTCGGCCAGCCGCTCCGAACCGCCGTCGAACCACTGGATGCGTTTGTCCCGCCGGAACCAGGAACGTTGCCTCCGCACGAACCTCCGGGTGGCCTGCGCGGTGGCCTCGGACGCGGCCTGGAAGTCGCCGTCGCCGTCGAGCGCGGCGACCACCTGCTGATAGCCCAGCGCCCTCGATGCGGTGAGCCCGTCGCGGAGTCCTCGGCCCAGCAACGTCCGGACCTCGTCGACGAGCCCCGCTTCGAACATGAGCTCCACGCGGCGGTCGACGCGGGCGTCGAGTTCGGCCGGTTCCCGGTCGATGCCGATCAGGACCGTGTCGTAGCGCGCGGGTCCCGGTTTCGGCAGGTTCGCCGAGAACGGTTCGCCGGTGATCTCGATGACCTCCAGCGCGCGCACGATCCGGCGGCCGTTGGTCGGCAGGATGGCGGTGGCGGCCACGGGGTCGAGTTCGGTGAGCCGGGCGTGCATCGCGGCGACGCCGAGCTCGTCGGCTTCGGCGGTCAGGCGGGCGCGCACGTCCGGATCGGTGCCCGGGAACTTGAGGTCGTCGAGCACGGCTTGCACGTAGAGGCCCGATCCGCCGGTGAGGATCGGCACGCGACCGGCGTCGAGGAGTTCTTCGACACATCGGCGTGCGTCGCGCTGATACGCGGCGACGGACGCCGTCTCGGTGACGTCGAGGACGTCCAGCAGATGATGTGGCACGCCCCGCCGCTCTTCCGGGGTCGCCTTGGCCGTTCCGATGTCCATCCCGCGGTACAGCTGCAACGCGTCCGCGTTGACGACCTCACCCCCGAGGGTGAGGGCCAGTTCGACCGCCAGCGCGGTCTTCCCGGTCGCCGTGGGCCCGACGACCGCGACCGGCCGGATCACGCGTGCTCCCAGACCGCGACGTGGTAGCCGACGCCGAACGGCGCGGCGGAGTAGAGGACCTCGGCGGTCCAGTCCCCGTCCGCCGCCAGTCCGGCGAGGACCTGCCAGGGCGCGCGGCCGCCCGCCCCGAGTTCGGCCGCCAGGGCCGGGTCGAGTGCGGACAGCGCACCCGTGTCGGCTTTGGCCAGCGCGTCACGGATCCCGGCGTCGAAACCCTCCGCGCGCTCGTCCTCGCCGCCGGGGGAACGCGGGCCGTGCCGGCTCGAACCGTCACCGAGGACGAGCACCGCGGCGGGCTCTCCCATCTCCTGGGCGAACCGTTCGCACTGGTCGGAGGGGGTGGCGGGGTCGACGAGGCGGACTCGGACGGACGACGCGCCACCCTGCTCACGTAGCCAGCCAGCCACGAGCGCGGGCAACGGCAGCTCGGTTTCGGGCGCTGTCACCCGGCTAAGTGAGACTCCGAGGTCGACGCCGAATCCCCGGAAGGAGCCGCTCGCGTGTTCCGGGACCTCGGGCGCGCCCAGGGCCGCGCCGACGACGATCCACTCCGGCGAAACGCTGGTCAGGCGCCTCGTGGCGGCGAGGCAGGCTTCGCGCAGCTCGGCGCACTCGTCCGCCGCTCCGGCGGCGAGTTCGGGGATGAGCAGCGGGGGTTGCGGGAGCACGGCGACACGGCGGATCACGGCCGCCGACGTTACCTTCCCCGCCCATGGGGACCGGCAACCGACCGACACGGAGGGTCCTCCGGAAGTAGGATCACTGCCCTCTGGTGGTTCATCCGGTTCCACGGTGGACGCTGAGCTGCTTGAATGCCGCAAGGGGTTGATGCCCCCGAAGCAAGACGGCAACGCATTACCCGGCCCCGCCGCTAGGCGGGGCGCCCGCGCCAGCGGGCGTACAGGCGATAAGGAGCCTGCGATGGCCCAGGAGAACACGTCCACCGGTACCCCGGCACCGCACCCGGTACCGCACGCGCTCGGTGGCGGGCATCCCGCACCCCCCGTGCCGCCCGCCGAGCCCAGCCCGTCCGCTTGGGGCAGGGTCGACGACGAAGGAACGGTCTACGTCACCACACCCGACGGCGAGCGCGCGGTCGGTGTCTGGCAGGCCGGGAGCCCGGACGAGGGTCTGCTCCATTACGCGCGCCGCTTCGACGACCTGCGCACCGAGGTCGAGCTGCTGGAAACCCGCCTGGAGTCCGGCGCGGGCGATCCCAAACACGCACTGGCGACGGCCACGCAGCTGCGTGACGGCCTCGCCGAAGCCGCCGTCGTCGGCGACATCGCCGCGCTGAGCGGCCGCATCGAACAGGTCATCTCCCACGCCGAGAAGGCGCTGGCCTCGGCGAAGCAGGAACGTGAGGAAGCCCGCGCGGCCGCCGTGCTCCGCAAGCAGGCCCTCGCCGACGAGGCCGAGAAGCTTGCCGCCGAGTCGACCCAGTGGAAGGCCGCCGGCGACCGGCTGCGCGCCATCCTGGACGAGTGGAAGACCGTCAAGGGTGTCGACCGCAAGACCGACGACGAGCTGTGGAAGCGGTTCTCCAAGGCCCGTGAGGCGTTCAACCGGCGCCGTGGCTCGCATTTCGCCGAGCTCGACAAGCAGCGCGCGGGCGCCAAGCAACGCAAGGAAGAGCTGATCGCCGAGGCCGAAGCGCTCTCGGAGTCCGAGGACTGGGGCGAGACGGCGGGTCGCTACAAGGACCTGATGACCGAGTGGAAGGCCGCCGGCCGCGCCCCCAAGGACAGCGACGAGGCGCTCTGGCAGCGGTTCCGCGCCGCGCAGGACAAGTTCTTCGCCCGGCGGTCCGCGGTGTTCTCCGAGCGGGACGCCGAGTTCGCGACCAACGCGCAGCAGAAGGAAGAGCTGCTCGTCGAGGCCGAGAAGATCGACCCCGCCGCGAACCTCGAGGCGGCGAAGCAGCACATGCGGCGCATCCAGGACCAGTGGGACGAGATCGGCAAGGTCCCGCGCGAGCGCATCCGTGAGCTGGACGGGCGCCTGAAGGCCGTGCAGGACGCGATCAAGGCGGCCGAGGACAGCAAGTGGCGCCGGACCGACCCGGAGGCGCAGGCCAGGGCGGCGCAGTTCCGCGAGCGGGTCGAGCAGTTCGAGTCGCAGGCGGCGAAGGCCCGTGCGGCGGGTGACGAGCGGCGCGCCAAGAAGGCGGACGAGCAGGCCGCGCAGTGGCGAGAGTGGCTCGAGGCGGCGGAAGCGGCCATCGCGGACCGCTGATCCAGGTCCACTCGCCCCACGACGACAGTACGTGAAGGCCCCCTTCATCGCGTATAGCGCAAGGAAGGGGGCCTTCACGTACTTGTGCGGTCGAGGTTCCGCCGCCGCGTTGTGGCTGATGGGGCCAGTGGGATCCGGCGGGGGTGAGGGGAACTTCGAGGGACCCTGGGTCCCTCAAGGAGTCCTTCACGGCCTGCGGGACGCGTCACTCCACTGTGGAGGGATGGCTAGCACCTTCGTGCGTATTCGAGCGCTCTCCGCGCTCAACCATGGTCGACTTCGAGCATGAACCAGACACTGATTCCCCCAGTACGCCGGGCGTTCGCCGCCCTGGCGATCAGTTGTGCTCTGGTGGCCGGGCTCGCCCCGGCCGCGGCGGCGACCGGCTCCCCGGCACCGCTCCCGGCCTCCTCCGAAGCCGGAAAGAAGAAGGTCAAGCTCGACGCCTCGCTCAGCAAGAAGCAGGTCAAGGTCAACGAGAAGGTCACCCTC
Source organism: Amycolatopsis sp. TNS106 (assembly GCF_019330265.1). Lineage (NCBI taxonomy): Bacteria > Bacillati > Actinomycetota > Actinomycetes > Pseudonocardiales > Pseudonocardiaceae > Amycolatopsis > Amycolatopsis sp. TNS106. Next base: position 3,921,950 of record NZ_CP024972.1, read on the forward strand.
AAGGGGACGCTGCAGGCCCTGGAGCGCACCGACGGGACGGACAGCCTCGAAGCGATCATCGTGCAGCAGCTTCAAGGGAGTGTCTGGGTGAACATCGCCGACACGACCTGCCGGCCCAACTCGACGTTCTCCCTGAAGCTCAGCTTCTCCTTCAGCGCGGTGATCACGCTGCGGGCCTACCACCCGGAAACGACGCTCTACGCGAGCGCGTACACGTCCAGCAACCTCACCTTGCGCGTCGGCTAGCTGCGCGAGAAAGCGGCACGCATCCAGTAGACGGCCAGCGCGACGGTGGCGATCCAGGCGACGATCAGCCCGAAGCCCGGACCGCCACCGGCCGCGCCGGTCGCGTTCGAGGACTGCTGGGACCAGATCGCGAGCATCCCGTCCACGGAGGCGAACCAGCCGCCCGCGGCGCAGACCCAGGCCAGCCACCAGCGCCGGGTCACCAGCGTGACTGCGCCGACGAACACCCCGACCCCGGTGGAGGTCGCGGCGAACAGCTGCGGGATCCCGCCACCCTTGCCGAGCAGCACCTCCCAGCCGGCGTACTCGCCGACCCAGGGCAGCAGCTGCGCGACCAGCAGCACGAACACCAGCACGGCGATGGAGAACCCGCGCCTGCCCAGCTCGATCGTCTTGGCCGCGCGTTCGCCGACTTCGTCGATCTCGGCGGCGAGTTCGTCGATCTTCGGTTCGGTCACAGTGCACACCCGCTCACCGGTTCCGGCGTGACGGCCGGGGCTCCGAAGCCCGGCAGGCCCAGCGTCACGCCGTTGGTCTTCGGCCGCAGCCCGGCCTCGGAGTTGTCGCCCGCCTTCGTGCGGCGGTGCGACAGCAGGTCGCCGTCGGCGACGAGGTGGTGCGGAGCGCCGTAGGTCACCACGGTCTCGACGACGTCGCCGGGACGCACCGAGCGGTCCACGAGCGGTCCCGTCGGCGTGAAGTGGACGAGCCTGCCGTCCCGCGCGCGGCCGCTCATGCGCTGCGTCTCGGTGTCCTTGCGGCCCTCGCCGGAGGCCACGAGCAGCTCGACCCGCCGTCCGACGATCTTCTTGTTCTCTTCCCAGGAGATGTCGTTCTGGAGCTTCACGAGCCGTTCGTAGCGCTCCTGCACGACCTCCTTCGGCAGCTGCCCGTCCATCTCGGCGGCGGGCGTGCCCGGCCGGATCGAGTACTGGAAGGTGAACGCGCTGGAGAACCGCGCCTGCGCGACGACGTCGAGCGTCGCCTGGAAGTCTTCCTCGGTCTCGCCGGGGAAGCCGACGATGATGTCGGTGGTGATCGCGGCGTCGGGCATCGACTCGCGCACGCGGTCGAGGATCTTGAGGTAGCGCGCGGAACGGTAGGACCGCTTCATCTCGCGCAGCACCCGGTCCGAACCTGACTGCAACGGCATGTGCAGCTGGTGGCACACGTTCGGCGTCTCGGCCATCGCGTCGATGACGTCCTCGGTGAACGCCGCCGGATGCGGCGAGGTGAACCGGACGCGCTCCAGCCCGTCCACCGAACCGCAGGCGCGCAGCAGCTTCCCGAACGCGAGCCGGTCGCCGAATTCGACGCCGTAGGAGTTCACGTTCTGGCCCAGCAAAGTCACTTCCAGCACGCCTTCGGCGACGAGCGCCTCGACCTCGGCGAGGATCTCGCCGGGGCGGCGGTCGCGTTCCTTGCCGCGCAGCGCCGGGACGATGCAGAAGGTGCAGGTGTTGTTGCAGCCGACCGAAATCGACACCCAGCCCGCGTAAGCCGAGTCGCGCTTCGCCGGGAGTGTCGAAGGGAAGGTCTCGAGCGCTTCGAGGATCTCGACCTCGGCTTCGGCGTTGTGCCGCGCGCGCTCCAGCAGCGTCGGCAGCGAACCGATGTTGTGCGTGCCGAAGACCACGTCGACCCAGGGCGCGCGCTTGACGATCTCGCCGCGGTCCTTCTGGGCGAGGCAGCCGCCGACGGCGATCTGCATGTCCGGCTTCGCCGTCTTCTGCGGTCGCAGATGGCCGAGGGTGCCGTACAGCTTGTTGTCCGCGTTCTCCCGCACCGCGCAGGTGTTGAACACGATCAGGTCGGGTGTGGCCTCGCCGTCACCCGGAACGTAGCCGGCGTCCTCGAGCTGCCCGGCAAGACGTTCGGAGTCATGCACGTTCATCTGGCAGCCGAAGGTGCGGATCTGGTAAGTGCGCGCGCTCATCTCGCCTTCGAGGGTACGCGGGCGGGGTTCCATGGCACGATCGACCCTCATGAGGAGACCAGGGGTGCTGACGGTGGTGATCGCCGTGGTCTGTGCCCTGGTCGCCGGGTGCGGGCCCGATCTCTCCGGGACGAAGGTGCGGATCGCGGCGGGGCTCGACGGCGGCGTCTACGACAAACTGGCCGAGGCGCTGGCCGACGCGTGGGCCACGCAGCTGGACACCGAGCGGCCCGTGATCCAGCAGACCCAGGGCTCGCCGGACAACATCGGCCGGGTGCGCGCGGGAAAGGCGGACGTCGCGTTCGTGGCCGCCGACGTCGCCGCCGACGACACCGCCGGGCTGGCCGCGCTGGCCCGCGTGCACGACGACTACCTGCACGTCATCGTCCGCGCCGACTCGTCGATCAGGTCGTTCGCGCAGTTGCGCGGGCACAAGGTCGCGATCGGTTCGCCCGATTCGGGTGTCGAGTTCCTCTCGAAGCAGCTGTTGAAGGCGGCGGGGCTGACCGGCGCGATCGACCGGCGCAATCTCGGCCTCCCCGAGGCGCTGCCCGCGCTGGAGAACGGGCAGATCGACGCCGTCATCTGGTCGGGGGGCCTGCCGACGCCGTCGATCACCGAGAAGGTGCACACGGTCGGCCTGCGGCTGCTCGACATCACCGATCTCGCGGACGCCCTGCGGGCCACCAGCCCGGTGTACCGGACGGCGACCATCCCGGTGACGGCCTACAACCTGCCGTCCCCGGTGACCACGCTCGTGTTGCCGAACTTCCTGGTGGTGCCCGCGTCGATGCGCGACGACGTCGCCGAGGCGCTCGTACGCGGCCTGTTCGACGCACGGGACCAGCTGGTCAAGGCGGCGGGCGCGGCGTTGTCGATCGACGTCCATCCCGCCATCGAGACCTCGCCTCTGCCGCTGCATCCAGGCGCGTTGCGCTACTTCCGGTCGCTCAAGGACTAGCACAGACTGACGACCGGCAGGGTCACGGTCACTTCGAGGCCGCCGCCTTCGGGTGAGCCGAGCCGCAGCGAACCGTCCGAGCGGGCCAGGATCTCGGTGACGATCGCCAGGCCGAGACCGGATCCGGGCACGTTCTGATGCGCGGTGCTGCGCCAGAACCGGTCCGCCGCGCGGTCCAGCTCGTCTTCGCGCAGGCCGGGACCGTGGTCACGGACGGCGATGTCGACCTTCCCGTCCGCGGTGGTGACGTCCACCCGCACCTCGGTCCCCGGCTCGGTGAACTTGAGCGCGTTGTCCAGGAGCGCGTCGAGGACCACTTCGAGACCGCGTGCCGGGGTGAGCACCCGCAGTCCGCCGCCGAGACCGGTCGCCACCAGCGTGATGTCGCGGGCCGCGCCGACCACGGTCCAGTCGGCGACCCGGGCACCCACCGTCTCGTCGAGGCCGACCGGCACCAGTTCGCCGCCCGAAGCCTCGGCACGGGCCAGCGAGAGGAGTTCGTCGAGGATCTGGTTGAGCCGTCGCGCGTCGACGACGGCGGCTTCGAGGTCGGCCGCGGCGAGGTCGTCGTCGACGTGGCCGTCGAGGTTGCCGAGCCGGATCTTCAACGCGGTCAACGGGTTCCGCAGCTGGTGGGAGGCGTCGGCGACGAACGCCCGCTGCGCCGAGAGGGCCTCGTCGACGCTGGCGGCCATCCGGTCGAAGGACCGTTCGAGCTGCCGCAGTTCCGGCGGCCCGCCGGTCTCCCCCACCCGTTTGACCTCGCGTCCGCTGACCACGGAGGCGACCAGTTCGCCGGTGGCGTCGTCGAGCCGCCGGACCGGGCGCAGGATCCAGCGCACCACCGGCACCGCGACCAGCAGCGCGAGCCCGAACGCCAGCACCGCGCCCGCCGCGATGAGCAGCCACCACCACAGCAGTTCGGTGCGGGCCTTGTCCGTCGAGGACACGGTGATCACCGCGCCCCGCACCTCGCCGTCGATGAGGATCGGCTCGGCCAGCACCAGCGGCTCGGTATTCCAAGGCATCAGCAGCTGCCCGGGCTCCGAACGCCGCCCCGCCAGCGCGTGCTGCAGATGCGAGGCGATGACGGGATCCTTCAGATCGATCCCGGGCGTCTCACCCGGGCCCCTGGCGACGGATTCGCCGTCCTGGTCGACGATCGCCACCGGCACCCCGTAGACCTCGGTGTAGCGGCGGAGTTCGTCCTCGATGAGGTCCGGCCGGTTCTCCACCAGCGGGCGCTGGGCCAGCGACGCGAACCGGGAGGTGTCGGTGAGACGGTCGAGGAAGAGGTCGAGCTGCACACTGGCCGCCACGCTGAGCGCGAGCGGGATGCCGAGGCCGAACACGAGCGCCGCGACCAGCGTCAGCACGATCGCCTGGAGGCGGACGCGCACCGGCTCAGCCCTCTTCGGCCGGACCGTAGGCGCCGCCGAGGCGGTACCCGACGCCGCGGACGGTCTCGATCAGCGCGGGCCTGCCCAGTTTGGTCCGCAGGGTGGCCACGTGGACGTCGAGCGACCGGCTCTCCGCGGGACCACGATGCCCCCAGACCTCGGTCAGCACGTGATCACGGGCGCAGACCGCGCCGCGGGCGGTGACCACCAGCGCGAGCACCTGGAACTCCTTGCGGGACAACGAAACCGGCTGGCCGTCGACCTGCACCTCATGCCGCCCGATGTCAACCGAGACATCACCCGCGCGGATGACGCCCGGCGGTTCGGGCGCGGCGGGCCGTTCCCCGCGGCGACGGCGCACGGCCTCGACACGGGCGACCAGTTCGTCGACGTCGTAGGGCTTGACCAGGTAGTCGTCGGCGCCGGACCGGAGCCCCTGGATCCGGTCGTCGACCTCGCCCCGCGCCGAAACGACGATCACCGCGACGTCGCTGACCGCGCGGATCCGGCGGCACAGGACGATCCCGTCGATGTCGGGGAGCCCGAGGTCGAGCAGCACGACGTCGACCTCGTGCACCAGATCGAGCACCCCGGCGCCGGAGGCGAGGCGTTTGATCGTCAGGCCGCGCCGGGTCAGCGCGGGCGTCAAGGCACCCGCGACCCGGTCGTCGTCCTCCACCAGCAGTACCCGCACCCGTGTTTTCCCTTTCACGCCGTCACCGCCACCGCGACGACTTGAAGAACGACTCTATGGGGTGAGTCACCTCTCGCGCTGCCCGTACCGCTGAGCCGGATGGCCCTGTGAGGGACCCACTGCACGCGGTAATGGTCACGATGCGTCACAGATCTGCTGTGACCCCGGTTACGGGACACCCCTGCCTTGTCTAGGCTGATCAGCGCCGGACGGAGGTGGACCGGGGCCGTCCGGTGGCTTGAGAACGATACGGACTTGAAACCCTAAGTATTGGTCAAGCCGTCTTTACAAGCGGTCCGACGGGAGTAGGTTTCCGCCATCGCGTGGTGCCTGACCCCGCAGTCCCCTGCAAACGAACGCTCCTGGAGGCCAGATGACCGCGGAGGTGGCGGCGCCGATGATCAAGGCGGCCGCCGTGAACAAGTACTTCGGCGACCTGCACGTGCTCAAGGAGATCAACCTCGAGGTGCCGCGCGGGCAGGTCGTGGTCGTGCTCGGGCCGTCCGGGTCTGGCAAGTCGACGCTGTGCCGGGCGATCAACCGGCTGGAACCCATCAACTCCGGCGAGATCGCGGTGGACGGTGTTCCGCTGCCCGCCGAAGGAAAGGCGCTGGCCGCGCTGCGCGCCGACGTCGGCATGGTGTTCCAGTCGTTCAACCTGTTCGCGCACAAGACGATCGTCGAGAACGTCATGCTCGCGCCGATGAAGGTCCGCAAGGTCAACTCGGCCGAGGCCCGCAAGACCGCGATGGACCTGCTCGAACGAGTCGGCATCGCCAACCAGGCGGACAAGTACCCGGCGCAGCTTTCCGGCGGGCAGCAGCAGCGGGTGGCGATCGCCCGCGCGCTGGCCATGCGCCCCAAGGTGATGCTGTTCGACGAGCCGACCTCGGCGCTGGACCCGGAGATGGTCCAGGAGGTCCTCGACGTGATGACCACCCTCGCCAAGGACGGGATGACGATGCTCGTCGTCACCCACGAGATGGGCTTCGCGCGGCGCGCGGCGAACCGGGTGGTGTTCATGTCCGACGGCGAGATCGTCGAGGACTCCACCCCGGACGAGTTCTTCACCAAGCCGAAGACGGATCGCGCCAAGGACTTCCTCGGCAAGATCCTGACCCACTGAGGTCTTCCCCGCCGGCCGGTATGGCTGGACAAGATTCGGAAGGAAACTGAGAACAATGCGGTTGAACCGAGTTCTGCGAATGAGCGCGGCCGTCGTGGCGGCCGGTCTCGCCCTCTCCGCCTGTGGCGGCGGCGGGTCGGACGCCGGCAGCGGCTCCAGCGGCGCCAAGAACGTGGTGGCGAAGGCCAAGAGCGACAAGAAGCTGGTCATCGGCATCAAGTTCGACCAGCCCGGTCTCGGCCAGAAGCAGGCCGACGGCACCTACGCCGGGTTCGACGTCGACGTGGCGAAGTACATCGCCAAGGAGCTCGGCGTCGAAGAGTCGGGGATCACCTGGAAGGAAGCGCAGTCCGCGCAGCGTGAGGACCTGATCAAGAAGGGTGAGGTCGACTTCATCGTCGCCACCTACTCGATCACCGACAAGCGCAAGAACGAGGTCTCCTTCGCGGGCCCGTACTTCATCGCCCACCAGGACCTCCTGGTGCGTGCCGACTCCACCGACATCACCGGCCCGGAGTCGCTGACCGGCAACAAGAAGCTCTGCTCGGTCAAGGGTTCGACCCCGGCGCAGAACGTCAAGGAGAAGTACGCCAAGGAGGTTCAGCTCGAAGAGCGCGGCAAGTACACCGACTGCGTCACCTCGCTGCTGAACAAGACCGTCGACGCGATGACCACCGACGACGTCATCCTCGGTGGCTACGCCGCGCAGCAGCCCGGCAAGCTGAAGCTGGTCGGCAAGGGCTTCACCGACGAGAAGTACGGTGTCGGCCTGAAGAAGGACGACAACGAGAGCATCACCGCGATCAACAACGCGATCAAGAAGATGCAGCAGGACGGCGCGTGGAAGGCCGCTCTGGAGAAGAACGTCGGCCCGTCGGGCTACAAGATCCCCGAGCCCCCGGCCATCTCCTGACACCCGGCTCTCGCTGAGCCGCTGAACTGAAGGAATCGAACGGTGCGCCGTGTACCGCGGCGCACCGTTCCCATACCGAGGCTGGGTTGAGCACCTTGTTCGATTTCCTCGACAATCCCAATTACGACTTGCTCGGCGCCTTCTGGATGACGATCAAGCTCACCTTCTTCTCCGCGATCGGTTCCCTGATCTGGGGCACCATCCTGGTGGGGATGCGGGTGAGCCCGGTTCCGATCATGCGGGCGTTCGGCACCGCCTACGTCAACATCTTCCGGAACACCCCGCTGACGGTGATCATCGTCTTCACCTCGCTGGGATTGTCCTCCACCCTGGGGCTCAACCTGGCCTCGTCGGAGTCGACGACGTCGTTGGAAGACAACGCCTTCCGGCTCGCGATCCTCGGCTTCGTCGCCTACACCGCGACATTCGTCTGTGAATCGCTGCGGTCGGGTATCAACACCGTCCCGGTCGGCCAGGCGGAAGCGGCCCGCGCGCTGGGGCTCGGCTTCGTCCAGGTGCTGACGCTGATCGTGCTGCCGCAGGCGTTCCGGTCGGTGATCGCGCCGCTGGCGAACGTCATGATCGCGCTGTTGAAGAACACCACGGTCGCGTCGATCATCGGTGTCGCCGAAGCGTCGCTGCTGATGTCGGACATGATCGAGAACGAGTCCGACTCGCTGCTCCTGGTCTTCCTGCTCTTCGCCGTCGGGTTCGTCATCCTGGTCCTCCCCCTCGGCCTGCTGCTGGGCTGGGTCGCCAAGAAGGTCGAGGTCAAGCGATGAGCGCGCAGACCGTCCTCTATGACATCCCCGGGCCGAAGGCGCGGGCACGGAACTGGCTCTACAGCGTCCTTTTCTTCCTCGTCCTGGCGTTGGTGCTCTATTACATCTACGTGGGCTTCGACGAGAAGAACCAGTGGGCCGGCGCACTGTGGGAGCCCTTCCTCAACGGCTCCACCTGGACCGAGTTCATCGTGCCCGGTCTGCTCAACACCCTGAAGGCCGCCGCGCTGTCGATCGTGATCGCGCTGCCGATCGGTGCGCTGCTGGGCATCGGCCGGTTGTCGGACCACAAGTGGATCCGGGTCCCGGTCGGCGCGGTCGTCGAGTTCTTCCGGGCGATCCCAGTGCTGCTGCTGATGGTCTTCGCCGCGGCGTTCTACGCGTTCTACACCGACATCGACGCCGAGATCCGCCCGCTGTTCGCCGCGGTGACGGGTCTGGTGCTCTACAACGGCTCGGTCATGGCCGAGGTGTTCCGTGCGGGCATCCTTTCGCTGCCCAAGGGCCAGGGTGAGGCCGCGTCCGCGCTGGGCATGCGCAAGACCCAGATCATGATGACCGTCCTGCTGCCGCAGGCGGTCACCCTGATGCTGCCCGCGCTGGTGAGCCAGCTGGTGGTCATCCTCAAGGACACCGCGCTGGCCGGTCAGCTGACCATCGGCTTCAACGAGCTGATCCGGAGTACCGGACCACTCACCGGTCTCTACGGCAACACGATCCCGACGCTGATCATCGTCGCGATCATCTTCATCGTGCTGAACCTGCTCCTGAGCTGGTTCGCGTCGTGGCTGGAGAACAAGCTGGCGCGGCGGAAGAAGGCTCCCAAGGGGGCCAAGCCGGTGCACGACGCACCCGCGTCCGTCGTCGATGCCACCGACTTCAACACCGGTCGGTCGCTGTAGCTCCGTAAGTACATGAAGGCCCCCTTCCTTGCGCCTACGTACAGGAAGGGGGCCTTCATGTATTTCGGGATAGGCCTCTTGGTCCTGTCGGGACGGTGACCTCGTCGGCTAACGTCGGCCGTATGGCGGACCAGGCCGCGACGCTGCTCGAAGCGCTGCCGGACCTGGCGGGCAGGTCGGTCCTGGTCGTCGGGTGCGGTGATGGCCGCTATCCCCGCCTGCTCCGTGGCAAGGGCGCTCGCCGCGTCGTCGGCGTCGACGCGGATCAGACGCTGATCGCGGCCGCGCAGCGCGAAGAGGAACGCGACCCCGTCGGGATCTCGTACGAGGTCCACCAGTTCGCCCGACTGCCCGTGATGGGTGCCTTCGACATCGTCCTGGCTTTCCTGGACTCTTCCGACCCTCTCGGCCGCGTCGCCGCGAGCCTGGTGACGGGCGGACTGCTCGTGGCCGTCGCCACGAACGGCATCGGCCTGGAAGAAGCGTTGCGGGACAACGGTTTCCAGGACATCGTCCTGCGCCGCCACGAAAGCGGCGACGTGCACAGCGCCCGCAAGATGGGCTGAGTCGCGCACCCTGGTGTCGAGCCAGGCTGGCCGGGGCTATGAATCCCGGCCGGTCGCCGGACCGTGCGCGTCTGGCGGTATGGGACACACGGACCCCACACCGCCGCACCGGTACGACGGAACAGGTTTCCCCGCCGTGCCGGGGCGTAGCGCGTGTGGGAGTCGAACCCACGTCACCGGGGTGAAAACCCGGTATCCCTTCCGCTGGACCAACGCGCCTTGGCCTGGAACACAGTCCGGCACGCACCGCGCACCGGACTGCTTCGTTCCAGAAATCAGGGTTCACCAAAGGAAAAGCCGCCCGGTCCGGTTTCCCGAGGGGCGGCTCCACGTACGCGACGTCCTGCTAGGACGACGGCGGGGAGCCGTGTTTCTCTTCCATACCAAGGGCCATGGCGTAACAACGTCGCGTCATGTGTCCTCCCCGGTCGGTGTGCGGGTAAGTGTGCGACAGGCGAGTGAGTGGGAGCAACCGATTAAAGAGCCGTGACGTCGCCACCAGGAAACGTCCCTTGTGGACGGTTGGAGTCCGTGAAGGCCTCCTTGAGGGACTCTGGGTCCCTCAAGGAGGCCTTCACGGACTTCGGTGATCGCCACATACGTCACATCTACATCAGCAGTCACGGAGGCTGCGCGTGAAGGCCCCCTTCCCTCGGCTGAGCCGAGGGAAGGGGGCCTTCATGTACTTCAGAGCGGGCAAAGGAGCACGGTACCGAGCCGGTCGGGTCTACTTGTCCCGCCGGAACAGCTTGTTCCCCAGCCAGACGATGGGGTCGTACTTCCGGTCGGCGACGCGTTCCTTCATCGGGATCAGCGCGTTGTCGGTGATGTGGATGCCCTCGGGGCATACGTCCGAGCAGCACTTGGTGATGTTGCAGTAGCCGAGCCCGTGCTCCTCCTGCGCCTCGTCGCGCCGGTCGGCGACGTCGAGAGGATGCATTTCGAGTTCGGCGATCCGCATCAGGTACCGGGGGCCGGCGAAGGCCTCCTTGTTCTCCTCGTGGTCACGCACCACGTGGCAGGTGTTCTGGCACAGGAAGCACTCGATGCACTTGCGGAACTCCTGCGAGCGCTCGACGTCCACCTGCTGCATCCGGTACTCCCCCGGCTTCAGCTCCGGGGGCGGCGTGAACGACGGGATCTCGCGGGCCTTCGTGTAGTTGAACGACACGTCGGTCACCAGGTCGCGGATCACCGGGAACGTCCGCATCGGGGTCACGGTGATGACCTCGTCCTCGGTGAAGGTCGACATCCGCGTCATGCACAGCAACCGCGGCTTGCCGTTGATCTCCGCCGAGCACGAACCGCATTTGCCCGCCTTGCAGTTCCAGCGCACCGCCAGATCCGAGGCCTGGGTGGCCTGCAACCGGTGGATGATGTCGAGGACGACCTCGCCCTCGTTGACCTCGACGCTGTAGTCCTTCAGCTCACCGGAGTCGGCGTCGCCGCGCCAGACCCGGAAACTCGCCTTGTAGCTCATGCCGGGCTCCCGGGGTGCGAGGCCAGTTCTTCGTCGGTGTAGTACTTCCCCAGCTCGGACAGTTCGAACAGCTCCAGCAGGTCCTGCCGCAGCGGGGTCTGTGCCTTGACCTCGATACCGATCTCCGGGATCACCGGGTTGTCACCCGGCGTGGCCGAGCAGACCAGGAGTTTGTTGCGCCACCGGGCGTCCATGCCCGGGTGGTCGTCGCGGGTGTGCCCACCCCGGCTCTCGGTCCGCAGCAGCGCGGCCCGCGCCACGCATTCGCTGACCATCAGCATGTTCCGCAGATCGACGGCGAGGTGCCAGCCGGGGTTGAACTGCCGGTGCCCTTCGACGGTGACCCGCTTGATCCGCTCGCGCAGTTCCCCGAGCTTCTCCAGTGCCCGCTCGATCTCCTCCGCCTTGCGGATGATGCCGACCAGATCGTTCATCGACTGCTGCAGTTCGGTGTGCAGGCTGTACGGATTCTCCTCGACGCCGTCACCCGGCGGGTCGAACGGTGCGAGCGCCATCGCCGCGGCGGCGTCCACATCGGACTGACTGACCTTGGGGCGGTCCTTCAGGTCCGACACGTACGACGCGGCACCGAGTCCCGCACGGCGGCCGAAGACCAGCAGATCGGACAGCGAGTTGCCGCCGAGCCGGTTCGAGCCGTGCATTCCGCCCGAACACTCGCCCGCGGCGAACAGCCCCGGCACGCTCGACGACGCGGTGTCCGGGTCGACCTCGATCCCGCCCATCACGTAGTGACAGGTGGGGCCGACCTCCATCGGCTCCTTCGTGATGTCGACGTCGGCGAGTTCCTTGAACTGGTGGTACATCGACGGCAGCCGCTTGCGGATCTCCTCCGCGGGCAGCCTGCTGGCGATGTCGAGGAAGACCCCGCCGTGCGGCGATCCCCGGCCCGCCTTGACCTCGGAGTTGATCGCGCGCGCGACCTCGTCCCGCGGCAGCAGATCCGGGGTGCGGCGGTTGTTGTCGGCGTCGGTGTACCAGCGGTCGGCTTCTTCCTCGCTGTCCGCGTACTGCCCCTTGAACACCTCGGGCACGTACTCGAACATGAACCGCTTGTCCTCGGTGTTCTTGAGGACCCCGCCGTCACCGCGGACGCCTTCGGTGACCAGGATCCCCTTCACACTCGGCGGCCAGACCATACCCGTCGGGTGGAACTGGACGAACTCCATGTTGATGAGCTTCGCCCCGGCCCGCAGCGCCAGCGCGTGCCCGTCACCGGTGTACTCCCAGGAATTCGAGGTGACCTTGAACGATTTCCCGATGCCGCCGGTGGCCAGCACGACCGCCGGCGTCTCGACCAGGATGAACCGGCCGCTCTCCCGCCAGTACCCGAAGGCGCCCGAGATCCGGCCGTTGTCGGTCAGTAGCTCGGTGATCGTGCATTCGGCGAAGACCTTGATCCTCGCCTCGTAGTCGCCGGTCTCCTTGAAGTCCTCTTGTTGCAGCGAAACGATTTTCTGCTGCATCGTGCGGATCAGTTCGAGCCCGGTGCGGTCGCCGACGTGCGCCAGCCGCGGGTACGTGTGCCCGCCGAAGTTGCGCTGACTGATCCGGCCGTCGGCGGTGCGGTCGAACAGCGCGCCGTAGGTCTCCAGTTCCCAGACCCGGTCCGGCGCCTCCTTGGCGTGGAGTTCGGCCATCCGCCAGTTGTTGAGGAACTTCCCGCCGCGCATGGTGTCGCGGAAGTGCACCTGCCAGTTGTCGTTCGAGTTCGCGTTGCCCATCGACGCCGCGCAGCCGCCTTCGGCCATCACCGTATGTGCCTTGCCGAAAAGCGATTTGCACACCACCGCGACGCTGAAGCCGCGTTCGCGGGCTTCGATGACCGCGCGGAGACCGGCACCGCCGGCACCGATCACCACGACGTCGTAGTTGAGCCGTTCGACCTCGGTCATGAAAAGAGCCACCTCAAAGCTTGTCGCCGGGGACGGGAGATTCCCGCGCCGCTAGTTGATGAACCGCAGATCCGCAATGGCGCCGCTCGCCACGAGCATCACGTAGAGGTCGGTCAGCACGAGCGTGCCGAGCGTCGTCCACGCCAGTGCCATGTGGCGGGTGTTGAGTTTCGTGATCTGCGTCCAGATCCAGTAGCGGACCGGATGTTTCGAGAAGTGCTTGAGCCTGCCGCCGGTCACGTGACGGCACGAGTGGCACGACAACGTGTACGCCCACAACAGGATCACGTTGCCGGTCAGCACGATGTTGCCGAGCCCGAAGCCGAATCCGCCGGTCTTGCCGTGGAAAGCGGTGATCGCGTCGTAGGTGTTGACCAGCGAGACGACCACGGCCACGTAGAAGAAGTAGCGGTGGGCGTTCTGGATGATCAGCGGCAGCCGCGTCTCGCCGGTGTACTTCGCGTGCGGTTCGGCGACCGCGCAGGCGGGCGGCGAGAACCAGACGGCCCGGTAGTAGGCCTTGCGGTAGTAGTAGCAGGTCAGCCGGAAGCCCAGCAGGAACGGCAGGACGAGGAAGCCGAGCGGGATGAAGCCCGGCAGTTCGCCGATCCAGGCCCCGAAATGCCGGGAGCCTTCGACGCAGGATTCCGAGACGCAAGGGGAATAGAACGGCGTCAGGTAGTGGTATTCGGGCACCCAGTAGGCGGTGCGCACGAAGGACCTGATCGTCGCGTAGATGATGAAGGCGGAGAGGCCGAGGACGGTCAGCAGCGGGGACAGCCACCACCGGTCGGTGCGCAGCGTTTTTTCGGCGATCCGGGCCCGCGACGGCGCGCGGACCCCCGTACCCCGTCCGGCCTCGTTGCCGGCGGGGGCGCTCACCGCTGGTCGCGCTTGTAGCCGCCGACGCCTTCGTCATCGGCGCCGTGCCACAGCGCCGGGTCGTAGGGCGTGTCGGGAACCTGGACACGATCGGCGGCCTTCGCCTGCGCGGGCACCGCGTTCGGGGTCGTGTCGAGGTCGGTCGCGTCGATGTCGAGCCGCTCGACGTCGTTCGCCAGGCGTCGTACCGCCGAAGCGTCGCCGTATCGGGATCGCAGCGCGCCGACGCACTGCCTCAACTGACCGATGGCTCGCCGAAGCTCGGCGATCTCTGTGGTGGACATCGGTACCTCCCGATGGTCGGTTCGGTTGGCCGCTTGAGCCTTCGAAGGCCGGCGATTCCTCGCCGTCTCGACTCTGCCGCGCGTTGTGCAATGTGACAAGTAGCACAGTGGAACCTAGTGACGTGACGGAGGTCACGCGAGTCGATCTTCTGTATCGATTTTGATTCGGGCTTTCCCCCGAGGTACTGTGGCCACTGTCACGACCCAGCGACGTCAGCGTTGCCGTCCCGCGGACCACCACGACCAGTGATCCGGAGCCGGACAATGAGCACCGCCCCGAACGTCCACCCCATCATCGCCGAAGTCACCGAACGTATCGCCGCACGCAGCGCCGAAACCCGCGCCGCGTACCTCGAGCGCGTCGCCGCCTCCCACGAAGAAGGACCGATGCGGCGCGGCCTCGACTGCAGCAACCTCGCCCACGGCTTCGCCGCGATGGAAGGTGTCGACAAAGCGGCACTGCGCGCCGTGCGGGCGCCTGGTGTCGCGATCGTCTCGTCCTACAACGACATGCTTTCGGCGCACCAGCCGATGCAGGAGTACCCCGCGATGCTCAAGGGGTCGGTCCGTCAGGCGGGCGGGGTGGCCCAGTTCGCCGGCGGCGTGCCCGCGATGTGCGACGGCGTCACCCAGGGCCGCCCCGGGATGGAGCTCTCGCTGTTCAGCCGCGAGGTGATCGCGATGTCGACCGCGATCGCGCTCTCCCACGACATGTTCGACGCGGCGCTGCTGCTCGGCGTCTGCGACAAGATCGTCCCGGGCCTGCTGATCGGGGCGCTGTCCTTCGGGCACCTCCCGGCGATCCTGGTGCCCGCCGGACCGATGAACTCGGGCCTGCCGAACAAGGAGAAGGCGCGCGTGCGCCAGCTCTACGCCGAAGGCAAGGCCACCCGTGAAGACCTGCTGGACGCCGAAGCGGCTTCGTACCACTCGGCGGGAACGTGCACCTTCTACGGCACCGCCAACTCGAACCAGATGGTCGTCGAGGTGATGGGCCTGCACCTGCCGGGCGCCAGCTTCGTGCAGCCGAACTCACCGCTGCGGAAGGCGCTCACCGAAGAGGCCGGACGCCGCGTGGTGAAGCTTTCGCGAGGCGAGGAGTACACGCCGATCTCGCGCGTGCTCGACGAGAAGGCCGTCGTCAACGGTGTCATCGCGCTGCTCGCCACGGGCGGCTCGACCAACCACACGATGCACCTCGTCGCGATCGCCGCCGCCGCGGGCATCCAGCTGACCTGGGACGACTTCTCCGATCTGTCGTCGGTGATCCCCCTGCTCGCCCGCGTGTACCCGAACGGCAGCGCCGACATCAACCACTTCCACGCCGCCGGGGGCATCCAGTTCCTGGTCGGCACCCTGCTCGACGCGGGCCTGCTGCACGAGGACGTCAGGACCGTCGCCGGGCCTGGTCTGCACCGCTACCGGCAGGAGCCGATCCTGTCCGAGGGTGAGCTGGTCTGGCGTGACGTCCCGACGCGCAGCCTCGACGAGGACGTGCTGCGTCCCGTGTGGCGGCCGTTCGCCGCCGACGGCGGGCTGCGGATGGTCGCGGGCAACCTCGGCCGCGCGGTGATCAAGGTGTCGGCCGTGGCGCCGGAGCACCGGATCGTCCAGGCCCCGGCGCGGGTGTTCACCGACCAGAAGTCCTTCAAGGACGCTTTCGAGGCGGGCGAGCTGGACCGCGACGTCGTCGTGGTCATCCGGCAGCAGGGCCCGCAGGCCAACGGGATGCCGGAACTGCACGGACTCACCCCCGCGCTGGGGGTGCTCATGGACCGCGGGCACCAGGTGGCGTTGCTCACCGACGGCCGCATGTCGGGTGCGTCCGGCAAGATCCCGGCGGCGATCCAGGTGACCCCGGAAGCCGCGGTGGGAGGCCCGATCGCGCGGATCGCCGACGGCGACGTCGTCCGCCTCGACGCCAGGTCCGGGACGCTCGACGTCCTCGTGGGTGACGAAGAACTCGCCCGCCGTGAACTGGTGGACTCCCCGCCTTCGGAGGCATCCTGGACCGGCACCGGCCGGGAGCTGTTCGCGGCGCTGCGCCGCGCGGTCGGCCCCGCCGATCAGGGCGCGAGCGTGTTCGGACCGCTCACGCCGGAACACTTCGGCGCTCCGGCGCACACGTTGACCCCTGTGGAGGTAACCCAGTGACCACCGGCGCCGACCTGCTCGGCCTGTCCCCCGTGATGCCCGTCGTCGTGCTCGACGACGCCGACGACGCCGTGCCCACCGCGCGGGCCCTGCTCGCGGGCGGGATCGGCGTGATCGAGCTGACCCTGCGCACCCCGGCGGCACTCGCCTCCATCGAGCGGATCGCCGCGGAGGTCCCGGAGATCGTCATCGGCGCCGGGACCGTCACCGCGCCCGAGCACGCGAAGCAGGCGGCCGACGCCGGCGCGAAGTTCCTGGTGACCCCGGGCTGCACGGACGCCGTGCTGGACGCCGCGTTCGAGACCGGGCTCCCGTTCCTGCCGGGCGCGAGCACGGTGTCCGAAGCGATGCGACTGGCCGAACGCGGGCTGACCGCGCTGAAGTTCTTCCCCGCCGAGGCCAGCGGCGGCGGGGCGTACCTGAAGTCGATCGGCGGGCCGCTGCCCGGGCTGAAGTTCTGCCCGACCGGCGGGATCACCGTGAAGACCGCACCGGACTATCTCGCACTGTCCAATGTGGGCTGCATCGGCGGATCGTGGCTGACGCCGAAGGACGCCTTGGCTGCCAAGGACTTCGGGAAGATCGAAGCGTTCGCGGCGGAGGCTTCGAAGCTCTGATCCGTGTCGTGAGGGCCACTCGTGCAACGGGTGGCCCTCACTGTTTTCAGAGCGGGAGCTGGTACTGGAGGAAACCGCGGTTGACCGCGACCTGGTCGTACAGGCGGCGCGCGGTGGCGTTGGATTCCTTGGTGTGCCAGTAGACCCGGTCACAATCGCGGTCACGCGCCCAGTCCGCGACGGCCTCGATCAACGCCCGCGCGACCCCCTTGCCCCGGGCTTCCGGCGCCGTGAACAGGTCTTGCAGGTAACAGACGTCGGTGAGCGCCGAAGTGCTGGGATGCGTCAGGAAATGCGTGATCCCGGCGAGCTCGCCGCCCACGCGGGCACCGAGCGCGTGCATCCGTTCCCCTGCCTGGAATTCGCGCCAGGCTCGGTCGTAGACCTCTTGCGGCGCGACACGTTCGTAGAAGGCGATGTACGCGCGGAACAGGTGTTCCCAGGCTTCGCGGTCTTCGGGCTCCAGCGGAGCGATGGTGATCATGTGGTCCTCCCGGTGATCACCCGAGCCTAGGGTTCCACCGCTGTGTCGTGAGTGGCCACTCACGCGGTAAAACGAGCTGCCACTCGCCGGTGGCGCGGCTTGGCGGGGAGGACGTTGCGAAAGTGGCTTTCGCAACAACTCCCGTGTGCTCGCTGCCGGGCATCGCCTGCTTCGGCTCAGCTGACGGCTTGCTTCACCAGCGCGGCGATGCGTTCCTCCACCTCGGGGGTGGCGCCGGTCAGCGCGAAGGCCGTCGCCCACATCGCGCCGTCGTCCAGCCGAGCGGCCTCGTTGAAGCCGAGCGTCGCGTACCGCGTCTTGAACTTGGCCGCCGCCTGGAAGAAACAGACGATCTTGCCGTCCAGCGCGTAGGCGGGCTGGCCGTACCAGAGCTTCGGCGCGAGCATGGGCGCGTTCGCCTTCACGACGGTGTGGACCAGCTCGGCCAGCGCCCGGTCCTCGTCGGACATCTCGGCGATCTTCGCGACCACGTCCTGCTCGGCCGCCGCCGCTTTGTCGGCGGCCGAACCGCGGCGCGCCGCTTTCTTCATGTCCTGGGCGTGTTCCTTCATCGCGGCCTTCTCTTCGGCCGTGAATCCTTCGTACGTGGCGGTCATGGCGGTTTCTCCTCGGTAAGCGGCGAGCGGGGGCATCCGGTAGTGGCACATCAGGACTGGGCGGCGAGAGTCGAGGTCTCCCAGGCGAACCCGTCGAGGTCGGTGAACGGCGTCGCGCCGCAGATCGCGATGCGGTGCGAGCCGGTGCCCTCCGGGGACACGCCGGCGTCCTTGGCCAAGGCCTTGCGCTTGTACAGCGCCAGTTTCACGGGGCTCGAGCCGGATTCGAACTCGACGTACACGCGGCCGAAGCTCTTCCCCACGGTGAGGCCGTGCTCGACGTAGAACTTCTTGCTCGCGGCCACGTCGGCGACACCCAGCAGGAGCACGATGGCGTCGAATTCGCGGGCCGCCGGTCCGGTGTTCTTCTTCGCCGAAGTGGCGATCTTCCAGATCGCGCCGTCCGGAGCCCGGACGGTTCCGCCGTACCCCCACATCGACTTCGTGGCGGGCTTGATCACGGTCGCCCCGGCGGCGACGGCGGCGTCGATGAGCGCGTCGGCGTTGGCTGGCTGGGAAACCGTGAGGGACAGGGTGTAGCCGCGGAAGCCGGTGGACGGCTCCTGCGAAGCCCGCAGACGCAGCTCGGAGCCGAGCCCGAAGGCGGTGGTGTAGAAGCGTTCGGCGGCCTCGGTGTCGGCCACTTCGAGGGTGATGGCGTCGATGAAGTTCATGCCGGTAACGCTATTTCCGGACGGGCTTCCGACGCTTCTCGATTCCTGATCGGTCGTATCGGCGCTGGTCAGGGCCACGCTCCGGCGTCTCGCATGCGCGGAACACGGCGTCTGGCGTGATCGGATGGCCGACACGCGTGATCAGACGGACGACACGCGTGTCCAGGCGGACGACTCGCGGCGGAACTCGGCCACGAGCGTGCCGTCCTTCCTGGAACGCGAAACGCCGACCGCGCGGGCAAGCGTGCCCGTACGGCCGGCGAGCGGCTCAGGTGAGGAAGCTCAGTCGAGGGTGGCGTCGTCCAGCAGCGCCGACTCGGCGCCGAACTCGCGGAGTTCGTCGCGGATCACGGTGTAGGCCAGCCCCTGGGGATAGCCCTTGCGGGCGAGGAAGCCCAGCAGGCGGCGGATCGCCGTCTGCTCGTCGACGTTGCCCAAGGAGCGCATGCGCTTCCGTACCAGCTCTCGGGCGCGCTGCTCCTCTGCCTCTCGGTCCACCTCTTCGGCGGCCTGGACGGCGATATCCCCATCGATTCCTTTGCGTTTGAGTTCGGCTACGAGGGCGTTCCGTGCCAGGCCCATGTTGGCATGGCGGGAACGCACCCACATCTCGGCGAACTCGGCGTCGTTGATGAGCCCTGCCTTGTCCAGCTTACCGAGCAGGGTCTCCGTCGTCTCCTCGTCGAAGCCCTTGCGCTTGAGGGCCTGACGCAGTTCGTCCGTGGAACGCGGGCGCGCGGCCAGGAGATCGAAGCAGATCTCCTTGGCCTTCTTCCTCCGCTCGTCCGGCGGCAGCTCCGCCGGATCCACTTTGGGCGCACGCATTCAGCTCTCACTCCAGTCGAAACGATCGATCGGTGACTTCACCCCTGGCGGGGCTGCGCGGAACTCAGAAGTCGACCGGCGCGGGGGCGGCTTCGGCGTCGACGGCGGCACCGATGCCGAGCTTCTCCTTGATGCGCTTCTCGATCTCGTTGGCGATGTCCGGGTTGTCCAGCAGGAACTTCCGGGCGTTCTCCTTGCCCTGGCCCAACTGGTCGCCCTCGTAGGTGTACCAGGCGCCGGACTTGCGCAGGATGCCCTGGTCGACACCCATGTCGATCAACGAACCCTCGCGGGAGACACCCTTGCCGTAAAGGATGTCGAACTCGGCCTGCTTGAAGGGCGGCGCGACCTTGTTCTTGACGACCTTGACGCGGGTGCGGTTGCCGACGGGCTCGCCGCCGTCCTTCAGCGTCTCGATGCGGCGGACGTCCAGGCGGACCGAGGCGTAGAACTTCAGCGCCTTACCACCGGTCGTGGTCTCCGGGGAGCCGAACATGACGCCGATCTTCTCGCGCAGCTGGTTGATGAAGATCGCGGTGGTGCCGGAGTTGTTCATCGCACCGGTCATCTTCCGCAGCGCCTGGCTCATCAGCCGGGCCTGGAGGCCGACGTGGTTGTCGCCCATCTCGCCCTCGATCTCGGCGCGCGGCACGAGCGCGGCGACCGAGTCGATGACCAGGATGTCGAGCGCGCCGGAGCGGATCAGCATGTCCGCGATCTCGAGCGCCTGCTCACCGGTGTCCGGCTGGGAGACCAGCAGCGCGTCGGTGTCGACGCCGAGCTTCTTGGCGTACTCCGGGTCCAGCGCGTGCTCCGCGTCGATGAACGCGGCGATGCCGCCGTTCTTCTGCGCGTTGGCGACCGCGTGGAGCGCGACGGTGGTCTTACCGGAGGACTCCGGACCGTAGATCTCGATGACCCGGCCGCGGGGAAGGCCGCCGATCCCGAGCGCGACGTCGAGCGCGATGGCGCCGGTGGGGATGACCTCGATCGGCGCGCGGCCCTCTTCGCCGAGGCGCATGACCGAGCCCTTGCCGTACTGCTTGTCGATCTGGGCGAGGGCCAGTTCGAGCGCCTTGTCCTTGTCGGGTGCTGCTGGTGCCATGGAGTCCACCTCGTTGGTTGAGCCGGGTAGGGCTTGTTCAGTTCTGAGCTGTCGGGTCCGACGCTACGGGCGACCACCGACAATTCCAGGCCTCGCGCCCAAGCTGTGGATCGCTGACCCCGTTGTGGACAACACCATAGACGAACGTGTGTTCGAGGCCGTGGCCGACACGCCGTCGCGCTAGGGTTCTCGTCCTTTTGCCGAGGTCAGCGCCGCTCCGGCGGGATCTCGAAGGCGTCGCAGACCGCTCGCCAGACGTCTTTGGCCGAGATCCCCGCGTCGAGGGCCTGTTCGACGGTCCGGCCCCCGAGTTCACCGAAGGAGTGATCCCTGGAAAGCGTTTCCGCACGTCCGGAACCGAATTCGTCGGCCATCAGCCGCCGGAAGACCGTGATACGCATCGAGTGAAGTCTAGCCCCGCCTCGAGCACGAAACGCGTGAAGGCCCCCTTCCCTCGGCTGAGCCGAGGGAAGGGGGCCTTCACGCGCGAACGGGCGGCTATTCGCCCGGCTGGACGCTCTTTTCGAAGTAGTCGGCCAGCTCGCCCGGCGTCGGATTCTGGCCTTCGGCCGGGACCTGGTAGATGAAACCGACCAGCGGCCGGTCGGTCACCGTGAACACCAGCACGGCGGCGTTCCGCCCGGCAGCCGAGGAGTACTGGCCGTCCAGGGCGTTGCCCGCCCACTTGGCCTCGGTGCGGTCCCCACCGGCCGATTTGAGCAGTCCGTCGGTGTAGGCCTTGAGCTTGTCCGCCGAGTCGCTCTGCAAGTAGGTCACCTGGGTCCCGGCGCGTCCCGGGGCGGAGCAGGTCGACGTCACGCCGAGATCCTCCGCCGGTTTCGCCGGCCCGTTGCCCATCCCGGGTTTGCAGTCGCCGGTGTCGGCGATCTTCCCCGCGAGCTGGCGCAGGCAGCCGGTGAGGCCCTTGTCGTCGGCCGCGCCGGGCACCTTGCATTCGTCGGCCGTGTAGGTCGTCACCGAAGAGGACGTCAGGAAGAACGTGAGCCCGGCGGCGAGCAGCACGACCACGGCCACGATGGCGCCGATGACGAGCGGCTTCTTCTTGCTCGCGGGCGCCTTGTCACCGGAGGCCTGGCCGGCCAGCGAGTACGTCGGGAAATTCGTCGGCGCGGGCTGCTGCGCCTGCTGCGGACCGCTGTTCGGGTAACCCGACTGGGGGAAACCGCCGGACTGGCCGGGGCCGCCGCCCGAATACCCCGGGATCGACGCGACCTGCTGCGGCGGCGGCGCGTACGGCCCGGAAGCACCCGGACCGACCTGATGCGCGCCTGTTCCCGCGGCGACCTGCCCTTCGACGCCCTGCGTGCGCGAACTGATGCCATCGGAAGCGACGTGCTGGGCGCCGAGCGCGACCGCGGTCTCGGGCTGGTCCAGGCTGCCGGGGACGACGCCGAGCTTCTCCGCGATCAAGCTGCCGACCAGCGGGAGACGGCTCGACCCGCCGACGAGGTAGATACCGGCGAGCCGGTCCGGGGTCATCCCGGCCGAGCGGACCACCCGCGACATCAGCTCGACACTGCGCAGCATCGACGGCCGCACCAGCGCTTCGAGTTCCCCTCGCGTGACGAGGACGTCCTCGAACGGCTCCGGCATCGGGACCTCGGTCTGCGGGTGCCTGGAGAGGGCTTCCTTCGCAGCCTTCACGTCCTCCTGCAGCGCGCGCCGCGTACGACGGTCCGGAGTGGACTCGGGCCGCAGGACCCGCTGCCAGCGCTGGGGATCCTTGTGCGAGACCTCGCGGCCGACGTGCACCAGCAGCGCCTGGTCGACGTCGAGACCGCCGAGGTCGGGAAGGCCGTCTTCGGCGACGACGGTGAAGCCGCCGTTCGGGGTCGCGCCGACGATCGCGACGTCGAAGGTGCCGGCGCCGAGGTCGTACACCGCGAGCGCCTGACCGGGCGCGAGCGTCTTGCCGGGGAACGACGCGAAGTGCGCGGCCGCGGCGACCGGCTCGGGGACGAGCACCAGGTTGCCGCCCATCCCGGCGAGCCGGGCGGCGGACTGCAGCACGTTGCGGCGGGTCGGGCCCCACTGCGCGGGGTGGGTGAGCCGGACCTCGTCGGGCAGGTCCCCGCCCAGCTGGCGGGTGGTCTCGTCGAGGACGCGGCGCAGGATCGCGGCCAGCACCTCGCTGACCGGGATGACGTCGGTGCCCAGCAGGAGCGTCTGCTCGTCGATGCGGCGTTTGGGGTTGGGCTCGAAGCGGGTCGGGTCGAGGCGGGCGCGGCGCTCGGCGTCGCGGCCGACCATGATCGTGCCCTCCTCGGTGGCGAACACCGCGGACGGCATGTTGGCCGAACCGTCGACCTCGACCACGCGCGGGGGCCTCCCGTGCGCCGAAAGGACGGCCACGGTGTTGGACGTCCCGAGGTCCACCGACAGGATCCGCACAGCTCATACCCCTTCACAGACGAACGGCGACCGCCCCAGTACCGATCCGGCCGCGCTGGCGGTGATGCTCCCATGAGCGAGGTCACCGCACGTGCGGAACCCGCCGAACTCGTCCCCGACCGGGTGCCTCGTCACAGCCCTCGGAGCGAAACTGTCGGTGGTCCGGCGCAGTATGGAGGGCGTGGCACACGTACTCGACCTCTTCTCCCCCGCGACCAGGGACTGGTTCACCGGGGCCTTCGCCGCGCCCACCGGGGCGCAGGAGGGCGCGTGGCGTGCCGCGCACGCGGGGCAGCACGCGCTCGTCGTGGCCCCCACGGGATCGGGCAAGACGTTGTCGGCCTTCCTCTGGGCGCTGGACCGGCTGTCGGTCGAGCCGCCCCCGTCCGAACCCCGGAAACGCTGCCGCGTCCTCTACGTCTCTCCGCTGAAGGCGCTGGCGGTCGACGTCCAGCGCAACCTGCGGGCACCGCTGGCGGGTATCTCGCAGGCGTCGCGGCGGCTCGGGCTGCCGGTGCCGGACATCGGCGTCGGCATGCGGACGGGCGACACCACCGCGGCCGAGCGGCGCTCGTTCGGCAAGACCCCGCCGGACGTGCTGGTCACCACGCCGGAGTCGCTGTTCCTGATCCTCACCTCCTCCGCCCGCGATTCGCTGCGCGGCGTGGAGACGGTGATCGTCGACGAGGTGCACGCGGTCGCGGGCGGCAAACGCGGCGCGCATCTGGCCTTGTCGCTGGAGCGGCTCGACGCGCTGCTGGAGAAACCCGCCCAGCGGATCGGGCTGTCGGCGACGGTCCGGCCGATCGACGAGGTCGCCTCGTTCCTGGCGGGCGGCAGGCCGGTCACCGTCGTCCAGCCGAAGCTCGCGAAGACGATCGAGGTCCGCGTCGAGGTCCCGGTCGAGGACATGGCCGATCTCGACGGTCCTCGGGGGCCGAAGCAGAACGAAGACCTCGACGCGGGCCTCGCACGGCTGCCCGGCTCGCTTGAGGACATCGACGGCGCTCCGCGACGGCCGTCGATCTGGCCCGCGGTGGAGGAGCGTGTCCTCGAACTGATCCAGGCGCACCGGTCGACGATCGTGTTCGCCAACTCCCGGCGGCTCACCGAGCGGATGACCGCGCGGCTCAACGAACTCGTCGCGGAGCAGGCCGAGCTGGACCCGGATCAGCGGTTTCCGGCCGAGGCGATCGGTCAGTCCGGGCTCACCACCGGGGCGGCGCCGGTGATCGCGCGGGCGCACCACGGCTCGATGTCGCGCGAGCAGCGCACCCATGTGGAAGAGGAGCTCAAGTCCGGACGGCTGGCGTGCGTCGTGGCGACGTCCTCCTTGGAGCTGGGCATCGACATGGGCGCCGTCGATCTCGTCGTGCAGATCGAGGCACCACCGACGGTCGCCTCGGGACTGCAGCGGGTCGGCCGGGCCGGGCACCAGGTCGGCGCGGTGTCGAGCGGGGTGATGTTCCCGAAGTTCCGGGGCGACCTCGTCTCCTGCGCGGTGGTCGCGGAACGGATGGCCTCCGGGGCGATCGAAGCGGTGCGGTATCCGCGGAACCCGCTGGACGTGCTCGCGCAGCAGGTCGTGGCGATGGTGGCGCTCGAATCGTGGACGGTCGACGAGCTGGCCGCCCTCGCCCGCCGGGCGGCGCCGTTCGCGTCCCTGCCGGACGACGCGTTGCTGGCCGTGCTCGACATGCTCGCCGGCCGGTACCCCAGCGAGGAGTTCGGCGAACTGCGCGCCCGGATCACCTGGGACCGGGTCACCGGCGAACTGCACGGCCGTCCGGGGTCGCAGCGGCTGGCGGTGACCTCCGGCGGCACGATCCCCGACCGCGGCCTGTTCACCGTGATGACGCCGGGTTCCGACGGCAAACCGGGGTCGCGCGTGGGCGAGCTCGACGAGGAGATGGTCTACGAGTCCCGCGTCGGGGACACGATCCTGCTCGGCACCTCCTCCTGGCGGGTCACCGACATCACCCACGACCGCGTGATCGTGGTCCCCGCGCCGGGTGAGCCCGCCCGGATGCCGTTCTGGAAGGGCGACGCCCCCGGCCGCCCGCTGGAGCTGGGCCGGGCGCTGGGCGCGTTCGTCCGCGAACTGTCCACTTCGGAGCCGTCGGCGGCCAGGGAACGCGCCGCCGTCGCCGGGCTGGACGAATACGCGTGCGACAACCTGCTGGCGTACCTCGAAGAGCAGAAGTCGGCCACCCGGCATGTGCCGAACGACAAAACCGTGCTGCTGGAACGGTTTCGCGACGAGCTGGGAGACTGGCGGGTCATCCTGCACTCGCCGTTCGGCGCTCAGGTCAACGCGCCGTGGGCGCTCGCGATCGCGGCCCGCCTGCGGGAGAACCGCGGGGTCGACGCCCAGGTCGCGCATTCCGACGACGGCATCGTGCTGCGGCTGCCCGAGGCGCTGGACATGGACGGCGCCGAGGTCACCATCGGCGTCGAGGACGTCCTGCTCGATCCGGAAGAGGTCGAGCAGCTGATCGTCGCCGAGGTCGGCGGTTCGGCGCTGTTCGCCGCGCGGTTCCGGGAATGCGCGGCGCGGTCGCTGCTGCTCCCCCGCCGGGATCCGCGCCGCCGCACCCCGCTGTGGCAGCAGCGGCAGCGCGCGTCCCAGCTGCTTTCGGTCGCGGCCAAATACGAGCGGTTCCCCGTGGTGCTGGAAGCGATGCGGGAAGTCCTGCAGGACGTGTACGACGTCGGCGGGCTGCGCGAGCTGATGTCCGATGTCCGGTCCCGCAAGGTCAAGCTGGTCGAGGTCGAGACACCGTCGGCGTCGCCGTTCGCGCGCAGCCTGCTCTTCGGCTACGTCGGGATGTTCCTGTACGAGACCGACGC
Source organism: Amycolatopsis sp. TNS106 (assembly GCF_019330265.1). Classification (NCBI taxonomy): domain Bacteria; kingdom Bacillati; phylum Actinomycetota; class Actinomycetes; order Pseudonocardiales; family Pseudonocardiaceae; genus Amycolatopsis; species Amycolatopsis sp. TNS106. The sequence continues at coordinate 3,947,773 of NZ_CP024972.1, forward strand.
CCCGCTCGCGGAACGGCGTGCGGCCGCGCTGGCGCTGGATTCGACACTGCTGGCCGAACTGCTCGGCACCGAGGCGATCCGCGAGCTGCTGGACGCCGAAGTCGTCGCCGAAGTCGAGCGTTCCCTGCAACGCCTCGATCCGGACAGGCACGCCCGCAACGCCGAAGAAGCCGCGGATCTGTTGCGATTCCTCGGCGATCTCTCGATCGAGGAGGCCGCCGCGCGCGGCATCCAACGGGAATGGCTGGAGGAGCTGGAAGCCACGCGGCGGGTGATCCGGGTGCGCATCGGCGGCGGCGAACGCTTCATCGCCATCGAGGACGCGGGCCGGGTACGGGACGCGCTGGGCACCGCGCTGCCGGTCGGGGTACCGGAGGCGTTCACCGAACCGGTCGACGATCCCGTCGGCGACCTGCTGTCGCGCTACTCGCGCAGCCGCGGCCCGTTCAGCGCCCGGCAGGCGGCCGAGCGGTTCGGCCTCGGGACGGCCGTGGTCACCGGCGTACTGGACAGATTGACCGCGCAGGGCAGGCTGGTCCGGGGCGAGCTGAGCCCCGTCGGGCATCCGGAGACCCACGGCGTCGGGATGGAGTTCTGCGACGCGTCGGTGCTGCGCAGGCTCCGGCGGGCGTCGCTGGCCCGGCTGCGGGCCGAGGTCGAGCCGGTCGAACCGGCCGCGCTGGGCCGGTTCCTGCCGTCGTGGCACGGCATCGGGGCGCGGGTGCGGTCGGCGCCGACGGCGGACGATGTGCTGTCCGTGGTCGAGCAGCTGGCCGGTGTCCCGCTCCCGGCGAGCGCGGTCGAGTCGCTGATCCTCCCGAGCAGGCTTCCCGGCTACACCCCGGCGCTGCTGGACGAACTCACCACGGCGGGCGAGGTCACCTGGTGTGGCTGCGGTTCCTTGTCCGGCGGGGACGGCTGGCTGGCGCTCGCGCCCACGGACGTCGCCGATCTGCTGTTGCCGGATCTCGACGACGATCTGCCCTCCGGCCCGCTCCACGAGGCCATTCTGTCCACTTTGGAGGGTGGGGCACAGTTCTTCCGCCAGCTCGTGGACCGGGCGTCGCCGTTGGTCGAAACCCCGCCCAACGACGGTGAAGTCGTGGCGGCGCTGTGGGATCTCGTGTGGGCGGGCCTGGTCACCGGGGACACGCTGGGCCCGCTGCGGGCGCAGGTCTCCGGTGCCGGCGCGGCGCACAAGCCGCGGCGGCAGGCTCCTCGCGGCCGGTACGCCCGGCTTCGGGCAGGCCGCCCGGCGATGCCTTCGCGCACCGGGCCGCCGACGGTGGCCGGGCGCTGGGCACTGACCCCGGGCCGGGAAGCGGATCCGACCAGGCGCGCGCTGGCGCGGACGGAGGCCTTCCTGGAACGGCACGGCGTCCTCACCCGCGGCGCCCTCGACACCGAGCGCGTGACGGGCGGCTTTTCGGGGATCTACAAGGTTTTGCGCGGTATGGAGGATTCGGGGCAGGTCGTCCGGGGGTACGTGGTCGAGGGGCTCGGCGCGGCGCAGTTCGCGGCGAAGGGCGCCGTCGACAGGCTGCGCGCGCAGTCCGGGAACCAGCGCACCACCGCGGAAGGCGCCGTCGTCCTCGCCGCCGCCGACCCGGCCCAGCCCTACGGCGCCGCGTTGCCTTGGCCTGCCGCGACGGGCGACACGAAACACCGCCCGGCGAGGAAAGCCGGTGCGCTCGCGGTGCTGGTGGACGGCGTCCCGGCGATGTACGTCGAACGCGGCGGCCGGTCGCTGCTGAGTTTCACCGAGGATCAGGACAGGTTGCGCTCGGCCGCGCGGGCGCTGTCGACGGCGGTGCGGGAAGGCTGGCTGGGGCAGCTCGCGGTGCAGAAGGCCGACGGCGAGGTGGCGCTCACCTCGGAGCTTTCGGCCGTCCTCCAGGAGGCCGGTTTCCGGGCGACTCCCAAGGGGCTGCGCCTGCGGGCCTAGAATCACCGCTCAGCCCTGCGGAGAAGGACGTTCGACCATGGTGATGCGCGACCTGCGCTATTTCGGGGATCCCGTGCTCAAGACCGTATGCGACCCGGTCACGACATTCGACAAGAAGATCGAGTCGCTGGTGACCGATCTGATGGACGGGGTGGAACCGGCCGGGCGCGCGGGTCTCGCGGCGCCGCAGATCGGGGTCGGGCTGCGGGTGTTCAGCTACGACGTCGGCGGGTTGAGCGGGTACGTGATCAACCCCGAGATCGTCGAACTGTCGGAAGAGACACACGAGATCGGCGAGGGCTGCCTCTCGGTGCCGGAGCTGTGGTTCCCGGTCGTCCGCGCGAAGCACGCCGTGGTGCGCGGTGTCGACCTGCGCAACGAGCCGATCGAGGTCGAAGGCGTCGATGTGCTCGCCCAGTGCCTGCAGCACGAGACCGATCACCTCGACGGCAAGCTCTACCTGGAACGGCTCACCCCAGAACGCAAGAAGCGCGCGCTGGGCGAGGCCCGCGGCAAAGACTGGTTCTGGAACCGCAATTAGTCACCTGATTGCGGTCGTCCTCTCTCACAAGCAGGTGACTAATCGCGAGGGTCGGGGAGCGCGAAGCGCAGGGTGCCGGGGTCGCCGGGGGCGCGTTCGGGGCGGAGCCCCACGCGGGCGGCGGTGCGGTAGAGGGAGTCGTCGCCGGGCAGGCAGACGGCGGCGAGTTCGCGCTCCCCCTTGGCCATGGCGAGGGTGGCGAGCCTGGCGAGCAAAGCCGTGCCGATGCCCTGGCGCTGCCAGGAATCCTCGACCAGGAGCGAGACTTCGGCCGCGCCGCCGTCGGCGGACGGGATCAGCTGGCCGAGACCGATCACGTCCCGGCCGCAGACCGCGAGCAGGCTGATGCCGCGCGGCGGCATCAGGAGCCGGTGCAGCCAGCGACGCGGCACGGCACGCATTCCGGTGTGATAGCGGTGGAAGAGCGTCGTCATCGAGCATCTCTGGTGCAGCGCGGACACCGCTTCCGCGTCACCGGGGACGCCCTTGCGCAGGACGATCGCGGCGCCGTCGGTCCGGTCCAGCACGAGCGGGCCGGTCACGTTGTCGCGGACCGCGGCGCTCAGGCCGATCAGCGCGACGGCGCGGCTCAGTTCCAGCTCGACGAACGGCGACCACCGGCGGCGCGCGACGAACGCGGTGCCGTCCCCCGCCGGGAACACCGCGCGGTGCCCGCCTTCCGTACGGGCCGGGTTCGCCTCGATCGACGGGACCTTGGTGACGACGTCGGCCGCGAGGACGCCGCGGAGCACTTCCGCGAGGCCGCGGGGCTCCTCGACGGCCCGCGTGGCCGCGGTGAGCGTCGCCGTGGCCGGGTCGACCAGTTCGGCCAGATCCGCGTCGACGACGGCGGAGCATTCGCATCCTTCGTCACGGATCGCGTCGACGAGCAGTTGGCGCGGCAGACCGGTGGCCGGCCGCAGGACGATCTCGTCGAGCACGCCGCCGGGGACCGGGAGCACTGACAACCCGAGGATGTTGCATTCGAGGTCGGCGAGCCGGATCGCGATCCTGGCCAGGGTGCCGGGCCGGTCGTCCACGCGGATCCGGACACGCCAGGCCGACGCGGCCGCGGTCTCTTCGCCGGGGTGGACCAGGGTGGGCCGGGCTCGATAGGTCTCCATGACTCCACGGTCCCGGCCGGTTGTTGCCTGCCCACGGCGCGGATGTTTCGCTCACGTCAGCGTTCGACGCCACCGCGCAACCCCGGCGAAACACTCAGCGGGGAGAAAGCACGCTGAATTCGTTGCCCTCCGGATCCACCATCGCTTCGGCACGTTCCCCCGACGCGCCCAGCTCCCGCAGGCGCCGGACCTCGGCCGCCCGGCTCTTGCCTCGCCGTGGCGCGATCTCGAACCGCAGCCGGTTCCTGTGCCGCTTCTCCTCTTCCGTGGCGAGGAACTCGACCCAGGGACCGCGGCCGTCCGGTGGCCGCAGGCCGACGATCGACTCCTCCCGGACGCCGATCTCCCAGCCGAGGGCGGCCGCCCAGAACCGCGCCAGCCGCTCCGGGTCGAGGGCGTCGGTGACGACCGAGGCGATCGCGCCGGTGCCCTCGTACTGCTCGCGGGGCTCGAGAACACAGAACTCGTTGCCCTCGGGGTCCGCGAGCACCACCCACGGCACCCGCTTCTCCTCCGGCGCGCCCTGGCCGATGTCGATGTGCCGTGCGCCGAGGGACAGCGCACGATCCACCAGCCCGGCCTGGTGCTCGGGCGAACGGCTCGCCAGATCCAGGTGCAGCCGGTTCTTGCCCCGTTTGGGGCCCGCCTCGGAGCGGAACGCCGGTTGGAACGGGGCGTCCCAGCTGAACAGCCCTTCCCAGAAACCCGCCAGATCTCTGGGAAGGGCCGAGTCGAAGACCAGGTTCACCAGCTGTACCGCCACACCGGTGAACCTAGACGGCACCACCGACAGTTCTGTGCGTCTTCGGTGAACCCGCGGGCGCTCAGGCCACTCCAGCTCCCTGACACTGATGACCGGTTTGGCTTCCCCACCGACCGATCATCGGGTCGCGAGCCGCAGAAGGGCCCAGAGTTGTCCCGCCATGTCCTGGTCTCCGCTGACCGTCACCGCCGTCGGACCCGCCCGGCCCCAGAGCCAGCGGTAGATCTTGTCCGGCTTCCCGGTGATCAGGTCGTCCGCGCGCTGGGCCTCCTCGGCCGAGCACCGCCAGGCGACCGTCTCCGTCGGCCCCGCCCTGGCGATCCAGGTGTGGCCCGCGGTGCGCACGCCGACCGAGCCGGTCTTGGTGCCGGAGAGTCCCAGCAACGGCAGCCGCTGGCCGAACCACAGCACCAGCGCCTCGTCGATCCCGTCGAGTGCCACGTCTTCGGGGATCTCCGACACTTCCCGGCCGGCCGCGCTCTCCGCGTCGATCCGGTGGATCGTCGTCTCGTGCGCCGTCCGCCGCCGCCAGAACCCGTAGCTGCGGTCTGCCGGCCACCAGGTCGGCGCCAGTTCGTCCGGGTCGTGCGCGGACAGTTCGGCGACGAGCTCGTCCCGGCCCTCGCGGAAGTACTCCTCCAGGCTCTGTCCCGGCCCCGGTTTGCGCTGCCAGTGCTCGGGACGCCGTCCGTCGGTGATCCAGCGGCGGGTGACCCGGTACACGCTGCCGACGTGCCTGAGGACTTCGCCGAGCGTCCAGCCGGGGCAGGTCGGGACCGGCGCGTCGGCGGACGCGGTATGCGCCACCTGGGCCATCAACTCGGTTTCGGCGCCGATCACCTCCAGGAACCTGCCCTGGTCGATCATGGCCTGCCCGGCCATCGGGCACCCCCTCTCCGCGGCGGCTCTGTGCATGGGTGGACCCCGCGTCCGCGATCGGCGTCGCAGGGCGCGGGCTGGTCTTTCCGGGTCACGCAGGAAATCCGGGAGCGCGTCCGAGCGCCACCGGCTCAGGCCACATGCGCCGAGTCACCCATCGGCAGCCCGTGCACCACCCGTCGCACCAGTTCCAGGAACACCGTGGCGGCCCGGGTCAGCTCGTCCGCCAGTTCGGCGGTGACCTTGCCGGTGATGCCCGCCTGCGCGGCGGCTCGCGTCGCCGAATTGGCCGCGAAGAACGCCGCCCATTCCTTCAGCTCGGGCGCGACGGAGTCGAGCAGCACCCAGCCGCTCGCCGGCCGGGCACGGCCCCGGTGCGGACGGCCGCGGGCCTCCAGTACCGCCGCCGCACCCCGCAGCGCGGCGAGATACGCCCCGATGAACCGCTCCGCGGGAGCACTCTCCCGCTCTGCTTCGGCGAGCCCCCGCCTCGCCTGCGCGTACAAGGAGACCGCCGCGGGTGGTGCCGGCGGGCGCAACGACATCGGCAGGGCGGGCTGCGCGGTGCCCCCCGGCCTCTCGGCTTCGTCGGGGGACACGACCGAAACGGACATGACGACCCTCCTCCTGTACGTGAGCGCCCGCCGGTGCCCGGCGCCGAGGCGCTTCCCCCGCCCCCGCGCCGGGCACCTACCGGTGCGCGCTCACCGAATGTCGAACGTCTGTTCGAACAAGTCCAATGTAACCCCGAAGTGCCCCATTCCTCAACCCCGTACCGGGGTGATCGCCGCATGTGGTGCGGGACACGGCATCGGCCACGTGATCTCATAGACGTATGAGCACCATCGACCGGTCTGGTCATCCCTCGGTGGCCAAGGTCGCGGCCGCGCTCGCCGAGGCGGGCCAGCACGCCGCCGCCGACGGGATCCGGATCCTCCCCGCCGAAATCCGCACGGCCGCGCAGGCCGCCGAAGCGCTCGGTGTCGAGGTCGGCGCGATCGCGAACAGCCTCGTCTTCCGCAGCCGCACCGGCGACGCGGAAACGGCCCTGCTCGCGTTGACCTCGGGCGCGCACCGTGCCGACACCGCGCTGCTGGCCTCGGTGACCGGAGCCGACGAGATCGGCAAGGCGGACGCGGATTTCGTCCGCGCGCACACGGGGCAGCCGATCGGCGGCGTCGCCCCGGTCGGTCACCCGAAGGCGTTGACCACCCTCGTCGACACCGCGTTACGCGCGCACGAGGTCGTCTGGGCCGCCGCCGGGCATCCGAAGTCGGTGTACCCCACGACGTTCGACGGCCTCGTCGCGCTGACCGGGGGTACTCCCGCGGACGTCGCGGGCGACGGGCAGGATGGGCGCCCGTGACCGCGATGTCCTCGGAATGCACCCGTTACGTCCAGCTGTCCGCGGACGAGTTCCGCGCCCGGCTCCCCGAGGCGCTGACCATCTACGTCAACGCCATGCGCTACCCCGAAGGCACGGCGGAGCAACGCGCGCCGATGTGGCTCACGCACGCGCTGCGCGAAGGCTGGCGCTGCATGGCCGCGCTCGACGCGGACGGCGTCCTGCTCGGGCTCGCCTACGGCTACAAGGGCCGCGGCGGCCAGTGGTGGCACGAACAGGTCCGCCACGGCCTGACCCGGCGTGAGGGCCAGGCCGCCGCCGAGCACTGGATGTCCGACTACTTCGAGCTCACCGAGATCCACGTCAGCCCCGAAAGCCAGGGGAAGCGGATCGGCGAGGACCTCCTGCGACGGCTGCTCGACGGCGTGCCCAGCGCCCACGTCCTCCTTTCCACACCGGAAGGCACCAGCCGGGCCTGGAACCTGTACCGGCGGGTCGGCTTCGTCGACGTGCTGCGGGACTACCATTTCGCCGGGGATCCGCGGCCGTTCGCGATCCTCGGCCGGACGCTGCCGCTCTAGGGTTTCGAGTAGGCGACCGTGAGCGCGGCGATGAGCACCACCGCGCCGCACCAGCCCACGACGCCGAGCCGTTCCCCGAGCAGCACCATGGACAGCAGCGCGGCCGTCAACGGTTCGAGCAGGGCCGACAACGCGGCCAGTACGGGATGCGCGCTTTCGAGACCGCGGAAGTACGCGGCGTACGCCAGCGCCGTCGGCACGACGCCGAAGTAGACGACGAGCGCGAGCACGTCGGCTTGAACCGGCACCGCCATCCCGAACCACAGCGCGGCGGGGGCGAGCGCGGCGCCGCCGATCAGACAGCCGAAAGCCGTGGTGGGCAAGGGATCGAGGCCTTCGACACGGGTCGCGGTCACCAGTGTCAGCGCGGCGAATCCGGCCGCGGCGAGGAGGGCGAACAGCACCCCTGCGACGTCGGCCTCCTGTCCGGGCGTCCATTGCAGCAACGCGAGCCCGACGAGGGAGCCGGCCACGGACACCGCCGTCCACGCTCCGGGCAGGCGGCGGGTCTTGACGGCCGTCGCGACGGCGAGCAGGACGGGCGCGCTGCCGATGGTGGTCATCGTCGCGACGCTCACGGAACTCAGCGAGACCGCGGCGAAGTAGCTGGTCTGGAAGAGGGCGAACAGCCCGCCGACCGCCAGGAGGCGACGGCGGACCCGCGGAGCGCGGGGAAGACCGCGAAGGCCTCCGGTGAGCCAGAGATAGCCGGTGGCGATCACGCCGCCGATGAGCAGCCGGTACGCGGCGACGCTCAGGGGATGAAGTCCCGCACGGGACGCGAGCAGGGATCCGGCGAGGCCGCCGGTCCCCCAGAGGACTCCGGCGAGGACGAGCGCGGCCGACGATCGGGCGCGCGTGGGTACGGCAACGGACATGGGGAAACGCTCCTGCGTCTGTGTCTGTCGGAAAGGACGTCGACGACGCGGGGTGCTTCAGTGCAGCACGGATCGGCCGGGCGGCTGGAACGCCGCGCGGCCGGAGACACCCCGCTCAGGAGGCGGGGGGTGGGGTGACGAGGAAGATCCGGTGCACGAGGGGGAACGTATCAAGACTCCGGGGCGGGAGCACGGGAATTACGGCACGCGGAGGCTCCCTCCGGATGCCATGAACGGTCCGTTACTCGCGAATTTCGCGAGTAACGGACCGTTCATGGCACTACCGCGGCTCAGTCCAGCGTGGCCAGCATCTCCCGCAGCGTGTCCAGTCCCATCCCGCCGAGCGCCAGCGCCCGCGTGTGGAACTGCTTGATGTCGAACGCGTCGCCCTGCCGCTCGCGGGCCTCCTCGCGGGCGGTGAGCCAGAGCCGTTCGCCGAGCTTGTACGACGGCGCCTGCCCGGGCCAGCCCAGGTAGCGGTCGATCTCGTCGTGCACGTGGGCCGGGTCGGTGACGGTCCGGGTGAGCATGAACTCCAGGCCCAGTTCGGGCGTCCACCGCTCGCCCTCGTGGAAGCCGGTGCCCGCCGGGATCTCCAGTTCCAGGTGCATGCCGATGTCGACGATCACCCGCGCGGCGCGGAACAGCTGCTCGGACAGCATGCCGAACAGTTCACCGTCGTCGGCGAGGAACCCGAGGTCCTCCATCAGCCGCTCGGAGTACAGCGCCCAGCCCTCGGCGTGCCCGGAGGTGAACGCCAGCAGCCGCTGGTACTTGTTGAGTGACTCCGACTGGTCGACCGCGGTCGCGATCTGCAGGTGGTGGCCCGGCGCGCCCTCGTGGTAGACGGTGCTGACCTCGCGCCAGGTGGTGAACTCGTCCCGGCCTTGCGGCAGCGACCACCACATGCGGCCGGGGCGGGAGAAGTCCTCGCTCGGGCCGGTGTAGTACGCGCCGACGGTGCCGCCGGGCGGGGCGATCTTGCACTCCAGTGCCATCACCCGGTCGGAGATGTCGAAGTGCTTGCCGCGCAACGACTTCAGCGCGTTGTCGGACAGGTTCTGCATCCAGGCCTGGAATTCCGCCCGGCCGCGCACGACGTACTTGGGGTCGGCGTCGAGGGCGGCGGCCGCCTCGGCGAGGGTCGCGCCGGGTTTGATCCGGCCGGCGACCTCGCGCATCTCCGTCTCGATGCGGGTGAATTCGGCCCAGCCCCAGGCGTAGGCCTCGTCCAGGTCGAAGGTGGCTCCGGTGAACAAACGGGACCACAGCCGGTAGACCTCGGCGCCGACGGCGTCCTTGACCGGCGCCAGCGGGGCGAGTTCGGCGCGGAGGAAACCGGCGAACTCCGCGTACGCCTCCTGCGCGGCGTGAGCGGCCTGACCGAGCTCCGCGCGCAGCTTGTCGTCGACGTCCTTCGCCCCCGCGACCAGCGTCTCGAAGAAACCGTCGTCGTCCTTCAACCCCGCCCAGGTTTCAGCCTGTTCGGCGACCTTGCCGACCTGTCGCAACGCCGACACCCGGCCGGCGGCCGCGGCCGCGAGCAGCGAGGAACGGAGACCGTCGAGCGCTTCGGGCACCCTCGCCATCCGGGCGGCGATCGTCGCCCAGTCCGCCGCGGTGTCGGTGGGCATGAAGTCGAAGACCATGCGCAGTTCCTGCACGGGGCTTTCGATCACGTTCAGCGCTGCGAGGTCGAGACCCGCCTCGTGGATCTCCAGGTGCAGTCCGATCCGCTCGGTGAACACCGCCTTGGCCGCGCGCTCGCCGTCGTCGGCGGGTTCGGCCGCTGAGATGTCGGCCAGCGCGCGGGCGGCGATGGCGGCCCGTGCCGCGTGCCCGGCGGGCGAGTAGTCGGTCAGCTGGTCGTCGTATCCGGAGATGCCGTACGTCGTCGCGGCGACCGGGTCGGCCGCGGCGTAGTCGTCGACGTACCGGTCACAGATCTGGTGCACAGTTCGCGCGGTTGAAGCCATGACCGGCACGCTACCGGGACGGCGGGCGACTTCGGTACGGAGTTACGCGCGGGCCGGGACCAGCCCCAGCCTGCTGACCACCTCACGCGTGGCCTTGGACCGGTTGAACGTGTAGAAGTGCAGGTCGGGAACGCCTTCGGCGATGAGCCGCTCGCCCAGTTCGGTCACCGCGTCGATCCCCGCGGCGCGGAAGGCCTTGGGGTCGTCGGCCAGCGGTTCGAGCCGGTCCAGCAGCCGCCGCGGCGCGGGCGCGCCGGACAGCTTGATGGACGTGTGCAGGGTCCGCGGCGTGGTCAGCGGCATGATGCCGGGGATGACCAGCGCCTCGCAGCCGGTGGCCGCCACCCGGTCGCGCAGGCGGAGGAAGTCCTCCGGCTCGAAGAACAGCTGCGCGATGGCGAAATCCGCGCCGGCGCGGAGCTTGCGCACGAGGTATTCGGTGTCGGCTTCGAGGTTCGCCGACCGCGGGTGGCCGTACGGGAAGGCCGAGACGCCGACGCAGAAGTCGCCGAGCGAACGCACCAGCTCGACGAGTTCCTCGGCGTAGTTGAGTCCCTCCGGATGCGGGACCCAGTCGCCGTAGACGTCGCCCGGCGGGTCGCCCCGCAGCGCGAGGATGTTCCGCACGCCGACGGCGGCGTACCAGCCGATGACGTTGCGCAGTTCCGCGACCGAGTGGTTCACGGCGGTGAGGTGCGCCATCGGCACCAGCGTGGTCTCGGTGGCGACGCGGGCGATGCTGCGGATCGTGCCGTCCCGGCTGGAGCCGCCGGCGCCGTAGGTGATCGACATGTACGCCGGGTCCAGCGGCTCGAGTTCCCGGATCGACTTCCACAGGACGGCCTCGTCGGCCGCGTCGCGGGGCGGGAAGAACTCGATGGAGAACACGGGTCCATCACCCTGCAACCGCTCGACCACCGAAGTCATTCCGCCATTTTAAGGGGGAATGTCCGCTGGCTGGGAGCCCCCTCTCAGGCTATGGGCGTGCGACTTCAGCCACGTACGAGCGGTTGCCGAGCGGAGCCGGGCTGGGGAGACTCGGTGACGAGCACAGGGAGCCGCCATGAGCGCCGAAACCGACACCAGCTGGGACGAGGACGTCCGCGTCGCGGTCTACCGCGCGTTCGCCGAGCACGGGAGGCCGCCGACGGCCCCGGAACTGGCCGACGCCGCCCATGGATCACTCGCGGTGGCGAAGCAGGCGCTGCACCGGCTCGCCGAGCGGCGGCATCTCGTGCTCGACGAATGCGAGCACGTCGTGCTGGCGCATCCGTTCGCGGCGATCCCGCTGGGGTTCTCCGTGATGGGCGCGCACACGCTGTGGTGGGGTGGCTGCGCGTGGGACGCCTTCGCGATCCCGCATCTGGTCAAGGCCGAACCCGAGGTACTGGTGTCCACGCGCTGCCGGGGCTGCGGCGAGCCGCACGCCCTGCTGGTGAACGACCGCACCCCACCGAAGGGTGAACTGGTCGCGCACTTCCTGGTGCCCGTGGCGCGGATGTGGGACGACGTCGTGTACACCTGCGGCAACCAGCGCCTGTTCTGTGGTGAGTCCTGTGTGGACGGATGGCTGACGGAAACGGGGCAGGACAAGGGTTATGTCATGGACCTGGCGACGCTGTGGCGGCTCGCCGCAGGCTGGTACGAGGGCAGGCTCGAACACGGGTACGTCCGCCGGGATCCGGCCGCCGCGGCCGCGTACTTCGGCCGGGCCGGGGTGAGCGGCCCGTTCTGGAACTAGACCAGGAACCGCGGCGGAAAGGCACCCCCAAGGGCGTGTCGCGACGTCCCGGCACGTACGCCCGCCCGCTAGACCAGGAACCGGAGCGCCGCCGTGACGACGACCCCGCAGAGGATCGCGGCGAGCACCGGCACGCGCAGCGCGTAGGTCACCGCGATCGCGGCAAGGCCGGCACAAAGCGTCCATTCGAGCCCGGACCAGGCCGGGCCTGCCACGTCCGTGAGCACGAGACCCGCCAGCAACGCGGGCGCGAGCAGCGCGATCACGCCTGCGAGCCGAGGCGGCAGCGTCCGGTCGCCGAGCAGGACCGGGCCCGCCGCTTTGAACCCGATGCTGACCAGCGCGACGAGGACGATGGCGAGCCAGAGCGTCATCGGCGCGCCCCCACCCCGAGCAGCGCCGCGGCGGAGGCGCCGATCAGCGCGAGCCCGACCGGGACGAACAGCACCAGGATCCCCGCCAGACAGGCGGCGAGGGCCGCGGTCAGGACCGCCTGGCGCGAGCGGCGCAGTTCGTCGATGAGCAGGACCAGGAAGAAGCCCGGGAACACGACGTCGAGCCCGAACCGCGAGACGACGTCCGGTGGTGGCGCGGCCAGAACGCCCAGCACCGTCCCCAGTATCCATGCGGGCAGCTGGACGAGCGTGCAGCCGATGAGCTTCTCGCGGTCGAAGCGCCCTTCGCCGAGGTGGGCGGCCACCCAGGAACCGTCGACGACGGCCTGGCCTTCCCACGCGCGCCGCAGCCGCCCGCCGCGCAGGTCCGCGGCGACGGCGGCGCCCATCGGCAGGAACCGGGCGTTGATCAGGGCCGCGGCGCCCACCGCGACGGCGAGGTTGCCGCCGCCCGCGAGCGCGGTGGCCATCGCGAACTGGGCCGATCCGGAGAACACGAGGATCGACGCGACGATCGGGGCGGCGATCCCCCAGCCCAGCGTCTGGCTGTACGCGCCGAAGGTGACACCGAGAACGAAGGTCGCGACACCCAGCCCGAGCCCGACACGGGCGCCGGCCAGGTAACTGTGCCGGCGCGTCGATATCTCCGTCATAGCTCGACCCTAACAAGCTAAACTCACTTTGACCATTAGGAGAAGTCATGGACGGCCATTGGGACGGGTACGACAGCATCGGCGGGAGTGTGCCGTTGGACCTGGTCAACACCGTTTCCTGGCGACGCGATCCGGCCCGGCGGGACGACCGGCTTTCGACTCCGGAACGACTCTCCGAGTGGGTGGTCCTGGTCGGCGCGGGCACCGAACGGCTGGAGATCTCCGAAGCCGTCCTGGAGACGGTGAAGGCCTTCCGCGAGACGCTGTACCGCGTACTCGTGTCGGATCCACCGGACGTCACGGCCCTGCGGAAGCCCCTGATCGAGGCGTACCGGCACGCCTCACTCCCGCCGTCCTTGCCACTGCGCTGGGAGGTGCCGCTGGAAAACGGCGACGCGCTGCCGCACTTCCTCGCGCTGGCGGCCGAGAACCTGCTCCGGACCGGGAATCCGGAGCGGATCCGGGAGTGCGAAGGGCCCGGCTGCGGCTGGGTCTTCACCGACCACACGCGCAACCGGTCGCGGCGCTGGTGCAGTTCGTCGGACTGCGGCAACCGGGCGCGGGTGAAACGGCACTACGACAAGACCCGCGGTTGACGTCTCGTTCGCCACATTCCACGGCACCCGACTGGGTCATGGGGACGCGCTTCCCGGAGGATGTGCTCATGGACACGTCCGCCTACGACGCCGATCTGCCCGCCCACGTCGAGCGGGCGCTGGCCGGATTCCTCGAGCGCGCCGGTGCCGAGATCCGCCGTACCGAACCGGTCGTCGGGGTCGGGATCGACGCGCTGGCCGGGTTCGTCCTCGGCGGTGGCAAACGCCTGCGCCCGACGTTCGCCTGGTGGGGCTGGCGCGGCGCGGGCGGCGATCCGGCGGGGCCGGACGTCGAAGGCGTGCTGCAGGCGGTGGCCAGCCTGGAGCTGATCCAGGCGTGCGCGCTGATCCACGACGACCTCATCGACTCCTCCGATTCACGGCGCGGCTCCCCGACGGTGCACATCGCGGGCGCCAAACTGCACGCCGACAGCGGCTGGCTGGGTTCGCCGAGCACGTTCGGGCTCGCGACCGCCGTCCTGGTCGGCGACCTCGCGCTGGCCTGGGCCGACGACATGTTCGGCGAGGCCCCGCTCCCGCCCGCGGCCCTCGCGGCGGCGCGGCCGGCCTGGCGCGCGATGCGCACCGAGGTGCTCGCCGGCCAGTACCTCGACGTCCGCACCCAGGCCACCGGCGACGCTTCCCCCGAGGCGGCGCTGCACATCTGCAAGCTCAAGACGGCCGCGTACACCGTCCAGCGCCCGCTGCACCTCGGTGCCGCGCTCGGCGGCGCCGACGACGCCCTGATCGCGACGCTGCGCGAATTCGGCGACGAGGTCGGCGTGGCGTTCCAGCTGCGGGACGACCTGCTCGGGGTGTTCGGCGACCCATCGGTCACCGGCAAGCCCGCGGGCGACGACCTGCGTGAGGGCAAGCGGACGCTGCTGGTCGCGCTGGGTCTCCAGCGCGCGGCCGAGCAGGGCAAGGACGCGGCGGCGAAGGTCATCTCCGACGCCATCGGCGACGCCCACCTGTCCGAAGACGCCGTCGAGACTGTCCGTGAGGCGTTGCAGGACGTCGGCGCGGTCGACGCGGTGGAACGCCGCATCGACGAGCTCACCGATTCCGCGATGGCGGCGCTGGACCGCGCTCACCTGGCCGAACCCGCTCCCGCCGCGCTGACCGGGCTGGTCGTCAAGGCGACCCAGCGGACGTACTGATGCGCACTGTCACCGGTCCGAGTGACCACGTGGTGGTGATCGGTGGCGGGCTCGCCGGGTTGTCGGCGACGCTGCATCTGCTCGGCGCCGGCCGCCGGGTGACGCTGCTGGAGCAGGACAAGAGCCCGGGAGGCCGGGCCGGGCAGGCGGATATCGGCGGCAACACCGTCGACACCGGCGCCAGCGTGCTGACCATGCCGGAACTGCTCGACGAGGCCTTTGCCGCGGTCGGCGAATCCCTGGCGGACAATCTCACGCTGACCCGGCTCGATCCGGCCTACCGCGCGAGGTTCGCCGACGGCAGCACGATCGCCGTGCACACCGAGGCGGCGGCGATGGAGGCCGAGATCCGCGCGGCCGCGGGACCGGCCGAAGCCGACGGCTACCGCAGGCTTCGCCAGTGGCTGACCGAGCTGTACACGGTCCAGAAAGACCACTTCATCGGCGCGAACTTCGATTCCCCGCTCGATCTCGTCCGCCCGGAACTGGCGAAATTGGCCGCACTGGGCGGTTTCGGCCGCCTCGGCCCGAAGATCGGCCGGTTCCTCCGTGACGACCGGGTTCGCCGCCTGTTCTCCTTCCAGGCGCTTTACGCGGGCCTCGATCCGGCGCGCGCGATCGGCGCGTACGGCGTCATCTCCTACATGGACACCGTCGGCGGCGTCTACTACCCCTCGGGCGGGATGGGCGAGATCGCGCGAGCCATGGCGAACGCCGCCGAACGCGCCGGCGCGGAACTGCGGTTCGGCACCGAAGCCGCTTGGCTGGAAAGGGTTTCCTCGCGGGTGCGCGCGGTGCGGACCCGAACCGGTGAGCGGATCCCTTGCGACACGGTGGTTCTGGCGACCGAACTCGGCACCGCGTACCGGCTGCTCGGCGCCCGCCCCCGGCGGCCGCTGCCGCTGCGGTACTCGCCGTCGGCCGTCGTCCTGCACGGGAACGCGCCGAAATCCTGGCCGGATCTGGGCCACCACACCATCTTCTTCGGTCACGCCTGGGAGCGGACGTTCTCGGAGATCATCCGCGAGGGCAAGCTGATGAGCGACCCTTCGCTGCTGGTGACCCGGCCGACCGCGACCGAACCGGGCCTCTCCCCCGGCGGCGGCCAGGTGATCTCGGTGCTGGCCCCGGCGCCGAACCTGCGCCGCGGCAAGATCGACTGGCGCCGGGTCGGGCCCGTCTATCGCACGGAACTGGTGTGCACACTGGAAAAGCGCGGCCTCGCCGGGTTCGCGGACGGCTTCTCCGTCGACGAGACGATCACCCCGGAAGGCTGGGCGGAGCGCGGTCTCACCGCCGGCACGCCGTTCTCGCTCGCGCACACCTTCGCCCAGACCGGCCCGTTCCGGCCGGGGAATCTCCTGCGGGCAGCGGAAAACGTCGTACTGGCGGGCTGCGGGACCACACCGGGCGTCGGCATCCCGCCGGTGGTGATCTCCGGCAGGCTCGCGGCGGGAAGGATCACCGGCCGATGAACGAGCTCGACGCCGCCGGGATCACCGAGCCGTCGTTGCGGGCCGCGTACACCGAATGCCGCCGGATCAACGCGCACTACGGCCGCACCTTCTTCCTCGCGACCCGGCTGCTGCCGGCACGGACGCGGCCGTACGCGCACGCGCTGTACGGCTTCGCGCGGATGGCGGACGAAGTGGTCGACAACCCCGCGCCCGGCACCGATCCCGCGGTCGCGCTGGACGAGGTCGCCGCCATGGTCACGCAGGTCTTCGACGGCGGCACGCCCGCCGATCCGGTGCTGACCGCGCTCGCCGACACCGTGCGGCGCCACGATCTGGACCGCGAATTGTTCGACGCGTTCCTGCGGTCCATGACGATGGACCTCAAGATCACCGCGTACGCGACCTATGCCGACCTCCGGGAGTACATCCACGGTTCGGCCGAGGTGATCGGCCTGCAGATGCTGCCCGTCTTCGGCACCGTCGTCCCGGTCGCCGAAGCCGTGCCGGGCGCCGCCGCGCTGGGTGAGGCGTTCCAGCTGACCAACTTCCTGCGCGATGTCGGCGAGGACCTCGATCGGGGAAGGCTGTACCTGCCGACCGAGGAGCTGGCCGCGTTCGGCGTCGACCGCGAACTGCTCGAATGGTCCCGTGCCCGCGGGCTGCCCGACCGGCGGGTGCGGCGCGCGCTCGCCGTCGCGGTGGCGCGCAACCGGGCGGTGTACCGCCGTGCCGAAGCGGGCATTCCGTTGCTGCGCCCGGAATCCCGGGCCTGCGTGCGGACCGCGCTCGTGCTCTACGAAGGCATTCTCGACGAAATCACGGCCCTGGGTCACGACGTGCTGAACACCCGCGCGGTCGTCCCGCGCCGTCGCCGGCTGGGAGTCGCGCTTCCGAGGTTTTTGGCGAGCGCGTGGAGCAACTCCAGGCTTAGGGTGCGAACATGACCACTGCTGAGAACAGGAAGATCCGGATCGGCGTCCAGCTGCAGCCCCAGCACGCCGAGTACAAGGCGATCCGCCGGGCGGCTTCGGAGGCCGAAGACCTCGGTGTGGACATCGTCTTCAACTGGGACCACTTCTACCCGCTCTACGGTGAGCCCGAAGGCCTGCACTACGAGTGCTGGACCATGCTGGGCGCCTGGGCGGAGTCCACGTCGCGGGTCGAAATCGGCGCGCTGGTGACGTGCAACAGCTACCGCAACCCCGAACTGCTGGCCGACATGGCCCGCACCGTCGACAACATCTCCGACGGGCGGCTGATCCTCGGCATCGGCTCCGGCTGGTTCGAGAAGGACTACGACGAGTACGGCTACGAGTTCGGCACCGCGGGCGGGCGGCTCGACAACCTCGCCGAGGCGCTCCCGCGGATCGAGAGCAGGCTGGGCAAGCTGAACCCGCAGCCGGTCCGGGACATCCCGGTGCTGATCGGTGGCGGCGGCGAGAAGAAGACCCTGCGCCTGGTCGCGAAGCACGCCGACATCTGGCACGGCTTCGGCGACCCGGAGGTCGTGGAGCGCAAGGTCAAGATCCTCGACCAGCACTGCGCCGACGTCGGCCGCGACCCGAAGGAGATCGAGCGTTCGGTCGCCGTCGAGGGCGAGCCCGAGGAGCTGGGCCCGAAGCTGCTGGAGCTGGGTGTCTCGCTGTTCACCGTGGCGACCGGCGGGCCGGACTACAACCTCGACAAGCTGCGGTCCTGGATCGCCTGGCGGGACAAGCAGCAGTCCTGACCCGCTCTGGGTCTCGTGAGTGGTAAGGACGGTTAAAACCGTCCTTACCACTCACGAGCGTTGTCGCCGGTGAGCCGCGACCCGCTCCCGGGTGGCGCACCGCGTCGAGCAGTACCGCCGCGGGCTCCCCCCGCCCAAGTGCGCGAACGGCCTCCCGCAGCCCGAAGCCGCACACAATCCGCCCGGCGGCGCCTGACGGTCCGCCAGCAACACGGCCAGCGCCAGCGCGGACGACGTCACCAGCCAAGCGCCCCACGGCCCGTCGTCGTCGGCGTCCACGTGGAGATGCCAGCCGAACCCGTCGGAGTGATCGGTCAGCCGCGGCGGATGCGCGTAACGAGCCAGCAGCCGGTTGAGCACCTCTGCCGCCTCCCCGGCATCCCGCGCCGCGAACACTTCCCGCAGTTCGACGGCCGCCTCCCGCAACGAGGCCACGTCCGACGGCGCCAGCTCGACCGAGGTTTCGCCGTGCGCTTCCAGCACCGCGCGAACCGACGCGACCGAGGGTTCCGGCGCGAGCAGGACCTCCAGCAGATCCACCGCCCGCTGGCCCGCCGCCCGAGCCGATCGGCCGGGCAGGAAATCCCGCTGCGCTGAAGCCATAGCCCACTGTAACGTCTCATTCATGAGGAGCCGTTACAGACTCGCCGCCTATTTGACCGGCGCGACGGTCGCCAGGACCGGGGACGAACTGTCCGGACCGGCGTTGCTCCTGCTCGGCATGAGCTTCGACGGCTCGGCCGCCACCGGATCCGCGCTGCTCGCGGGCCTGACGATCTCCGCGGCGGCGGGCGGGCCGCTGCTGGGGGCCCTGCTCGACCGCAGCCCCCGGCCGGGGCGGCTGCTGGCGTGGGCACTGCTCGCCTACGCGGGCGGGCTCGGCGCGGTGCTCGCACTGGTCGAGCTCCCCGCGGCGATCGCCGTGGCCGTCGCGGCCGGGCTGCTCAACCCCGCCTTGGCGGGCGGCTGGACGGCGCAACTGCCGAACGTCCGCGGCACGACACCACTGGCCAGGGCGAGCACCCTGGACGCGATGACGTTCACCGCCGCGAGCCTCGCCGGGCCGGGACTCGCCGGCCTCGTGGCCGCGTACGCCGGAGCACCGGCGGCGGTGGCGGTCGCGATCACGCTGGTCGCCGCGGCCTTCCCGGCCGCGTGGGCGCTTCCCGGGGTCGAGGCGAAGCCCTCGACATCGATCCGCCGTCAACTCGCCGACGGGTTCGCGGTCCTCTTCCGCAACCGCGCCCTGCTGCGAGCCACCGCGACGTCCACGGTGTCCTTCGTCGGCATCGGAGTCGCCATCGTCTGTTATCCGCTGCTCGGCGCCCAACGGCTGGGGAACCCTGGCTTCGGCGCACTGCTGCTCGCCGTGCTGGCCGCCGCGTCACTGGTCGCGAACGCCGTACTGGCCCGCAGGCCACCGCCGCCGGACCGCACCTTGCTCGCCAGCACGGTCCTGCTGGGCGCGAGCTTCGTGCTGGCGGCGTCGAGCGAGGGCGTGGTGCCCCTGCTGGCCGCCGCCGTGCTCGCCGGATTCGCCGAAGGGCCGCAGCTTTCGGCGCTGTTCGCCATCCGGCATCGCGAAGCGCCCGCGCGAGTGCGGGCTCAGGTGTTCACGACGGCCGCGAGCGTGAAGATCACCGGACTCGCGGCGGGCGCCGCGCTCGCGGGACCGCTGAGCGCACTCTCCGTAACCACCGCGCTGGGCGTCGCGGCGGGCTGCCAGCTCCTCGCGGCCGCGACGTATGTGCTGGTCGGCCCTAGAACGCCATCGCCTGCGCGCGCCGCTTGACCTCGGTGCCGTGGCTCGTGCGGAGCGCGTTGACCGGGGTGGTCCCCGGCAGGGTCTCGTCCGCGGCGAAGAGCCAGCGCAGCATCTCCGTCCGGCTGAAACCGGCGTCCGCGAGCACGGTGATGGTGCCCGCCAAGCCCTTGACCACGCCGTCCTTGACCAGGAACCCGGCCGGGACGTACAGCTCGCCCTTCCGCCGGACGGCGATCAGGTGGCCGTCGCGCAGCATCTGGCGGACCTTGTTGGCCGAGACGTTCAGCGCGGTCGCGACCTCCGGAACCGGGAGAACGGCAACATCTGCATCGAGAACGTCGTCGGCGACGGGAATACCACTCACAGGTGACACTGTGCCACATTCCGTCTCCCGCTCCGTTAGTACGCATGGGTGACGACCCGGGCGATGACGGAGAGTGCCCGGTCGGTCACGTATACCGCCGATTCGACGAAATGACGGGAATCGTGATCCCCGGGGAGCCAGGTCCCGTACACCAGAACATGGGTACTTCCGTACGATCCATAGCCGTGACACGCACGGATCCCACTCTGGTGGGCACTCTGCTCGAGGGCCGCTACCGGGTGGACAAGCTGCTCGCACGCGGTGGGATGTCGTCGGTGTACCGCGGCGTCGACACCCGCCTGGACCGCCAGGTCGCCATCAAGATCATGGACCCGCGGTTCGCCGACGACAGGTCGTTCGTCGAGCGTTTCGAGCGGGAGGCCAGGTCGGCGGCCCGGCTGCATCATCCGCACGTGGTGGCGGTGCACGACCAGGGTTTCGACACCCCCGGCGGCGAGGAGTCCGGCCGCGCTTTCCTGGTCATGGAACTCGTCGACGGCGGAACCCTGCGTGAACTGCTCGCCGAACGCGGTCCCCTGGACGTCGCGCTCGCGCTGAGCATCACCGAACCGGTGCTCTCCGCGCTGGCCGCGGCGCATGCCGCCGGCCTGGTGCACCGCGACGTCAAACCGGAGAACGTGCTCATCGGCCGCGGCGGCACGGCGCTTTCGGGCGGCGTGGTCAAGGTGGCGGACTTCGGCCTGGTCCGCGCGATCGCCAGCGCGGGTACCACGAGTTCGAGCGTCATCCTCGGCACCGTCGCCTACGTGTCCCCCGAACAGGTCGCGACCGGCGCGACCACCTCGCGCGGTGACGTCTACTCGGCCGGGATCCTGCTGTACGAAATGCTCACCGGACGCCCGCCGTACACCGGCGACACCGCGCTCTCGGTGGCGTACCGGCACGTCAACGACGACGTCCCGCGCCCGAGCGAGCTCCGGCCGGGCATCCCGCCGCAGCTGGACGAGCTGATCCTGCGCGCCACGCGCCGCGACCCCGAGCAGCGTCCGGCCGACGCCGCGGCTTTCCTCGCCGAGCTGCACCATCTGCGCACCGTCCTGGGTGTCCCGGCCGTCCCGGTGCCCGTGCCGTTGCCCGCCGACGCCGATCGGGAGACCGACGCCGAGCGCACCACCCCCGGCATCCCCGCCGTCCCGGCGGCGAACCCGGCCATGGCGACGACGGTGCTGACCCCGGTCGCCGAAGCGACCATGCCGGTCACCGGCCCGCGCGGAACGCAGGCACTGCACCGTGAGCCGCCGATCCCCGCCGCCCAGCCGCCCCGCACGCCTCCCCCGCGGCCCCGGCCGGCCGCCGACGACGAGCAGCCGGGGTCGCGCAAGCGCCTCTACGTCATGATCGCCGCCGCGGTGCTGGTTCTCGGCGGCCTGATCGGCGCGTTCGCCTTCATCCTCAACGACACCGGGCCGAGCTCGTCGTCGGTGCCGAAACTGGCGGGGATGAACCAGGCCGCCGCCGGGGACGCGCTCCGCTCGGCGAAGCTGACCCCGGCCTACACCGAGGAGTACAGCGACACCGCCGCCCAGCACACGGTGATCCGGTCCGACCCCGCGGAGGGCACGTCGCTCGCGCCGGGCGCCACGGTCAACGTCGTGCTGTCGAAGGGCCGCCCGATCGTGCCGGACATCCAGGCCGGGACGAGCCCGCAGGACGCGGAGACGGCGATCAAGGCCGCGCAGCTGACCCCGGTCCAGGGCGAGCAGGAGTACAGCGACGTCGCCAAGAACAAGGTGATCCGCGTCGACCCGAGCCCCGGTTCGCAGCTGAACATCGGCGGGCAGGTCACGATCATCCTGTCGAAGGGCCCCGAGCCGCTGCCGCCGGTCCCGGACGTCACCGGGCAGACCAAGGACGCCGCGTTCCAGATCCTGCAGCAGGCGGGTTTCCAGCCCTTCCAGGCGGGCGAGGAGTTCTCCGACCAGTTCGCCGCCGGTCAGGTGATCCGCACCGACCCGAAGGGCGGCGGCAAGGCGAGCAACCGCCGCATCGGGGTGTTCGTTTCGAACGCCGTCGAAGTACCGAACGTGACGTTCAAGCGGATGGAGGAGGCGTTCCAGATCCTGCGGCAGGCGGGGCTGGAGCCCGACCGTCAGGGACGCGGAAACGGCAACGGGAACGGCGGCGGAAACGGCGGTTTCGACTTCGTCCTGGAGCAGGATCCGCAGCCGGGCACCAAGGTGCCGAAGGGGACGAAAGTGAAGCTCAAGGGCTTCGGGTGACGCGAAAGGTGCGGTGAAACCGTTCAGTACCGGCGTGGTCATCGGTTACCGTGAACCGCATGGTGGTCGTTGACGGCGTGAGCGGCAGGTCGGACAGCTTCACCCCGCGTTCTGCCGCGCCCGGTCCACGATGAGCTTCTTCACGGACGCTCCGCGCAACCGCCCCCTGTTCCCGGTGCCGGAACAGGAACTGTTCGGCTACAACGGCCGCCCCTGGGTGGAGCCGCCGCACGAGTACATCGTCCCGGCGATCCTGCCCTGGTCGATGCCGCTGGGCCGCGCCGAACGGACCATCGTGGCGCTGCGCGGTATCGAGGTGTGGCCGGAGTCGGTGTCGTTCCAGCTGTCGGTGTACTCGCGTGATCTGCTGCTGGACGAACCCGGCGAGGGCCTCATCGACCATCGCCGGGTCCCGGACTACAACGCGCTGCTGGTCGGCGTGCTCTTCCCCGATGGCAGGCGCGCCAGTTCGGAGACCATCTCCGTGCCGTCGGCCACCAAACCGGATCAGCCGGTGCTGCGCGCGCAGGGGCTGGGCGGTTCGGCGTTCCACGTCGACCACGAGATCTTCCTGTGGCCGCTGCCGCCAGACGGGCCGCTGGAGCTCATCGTCCAGTGGCTCGACCGCGACATCGAGGAGACCCGCACCTCCCTGGACGGCACCGCGATCCGCGACGCCGCCAAGGAGGCGGGCGAGATCTGGCCCGGCCTGCCCGCGCGCGAGGCGCACGGGCTGCCGGTCCGCCGGGTCGGGGCGCAGGCGATGATCACCCCGGCCTGGCCCCGCGAATCGCAGTCCCCGCCGCCCTTGCCGCAACCGTCCGCGCCTCGGCCGACCTCCCCGCCCGCCGAGGCTGCCGCTCAGCCGCGACGCGGTGCGCCGCTGCCGACCCGCCTCCCCCGCCGGGCCCGCTGAGGGCGGCAACTCGTATCTCGCGTGATCCTGGCCGTATCTCGCGTGATTGAAGCCGTAACTCACGAGTTACGCCTTCAATCACGTGAGTTACGGCTTCAAGCACGTGAGTTACGAGTTCAGCGGAACGCTTCGACGTTCGTCACCGCCCACTCCGCGTAGGTGACGCCAGGCCGTCCGGTGAGCTCCTGGACGACACCCGTCGGCTTGTCGGGGTTTTCGGTGAAGTACGCGAAGCCGTCGAGGAGCCATTCGGCGATCTCCGCCGGGATGCCGGCGGCGGCCCACTGCTTGTTCGCCTCTTCCCGGGTCAGCTCGTGGAAGACCACCTCTTCGCCGAGCGCGGCCGAGATGGCGGCGACCTGTTCGCGCTGGCTGATCGCCTCCGGACCGCTCAGCGTGTGCTTCTTGCCGACGTGCCCCTCGGTCAGGATGACGTGCGCCGCGACGGCGGCGATGTCCGCGAGGTCGATCGGCGTCATCCGCGACTCGGGGTAGGCCTCGCGGACCACGCGCTCGGCCTTGATCGTCTCGGCCCAGCCGAGGGTGTTGTTCATGAACGCGCCCGGCCGCAGGAACGTCCAGTCGAAGCCTCCCTCCCGGACGGCCTTCTCGATGATCGCGTAGTCCACGCCGCTCGAGTTCTCCGCCGGGTCGTCGGCGTTGCTGCCCGACAGCGCGACCACCCTGCGCACGCCGGCCTCCTTCGCCAGCTTCACGAAGTCGTCCACCTTGGCCGCGAGCGGCGCCAGGTACACGGTCTCGATGCCTTTCAGGGCTTCCGGCAAGGTCTCCGGTTTGCCCAGGTACCCCTTGGCGACCTCCACCTGTTCGGGCAACGCGGCCTTCGCCGGATCGACGGTCAGCGCCCGCACCGGCGCCCCGGCCTCCACCAGCTCGTCGACGAGCAGCCTGCCGACGCTTCCGGTCGCACCGGTCACCAGGATCGTCACGATTCCCCACTCCTTTTCGTACGCCCTACGGGATAGACTTAACCGTACCGCATACGAGAATGTAGAATCCAGCTTCACGGCCGAGTGGAGTGTGGATGGACTTCGAGCGCAGCCTCGAACTGTTGTGGCGTGACCGCGGCGAAGCCCGGCAGTCGACCAGGGGGCGGAAGCCGAAACTGACCCTCGACCAGGTGATCGCCACCGCCGTCGCGCTCGCCGACGGCGCGGGCGAGGCGACCGTGTCGATGAGCCAGATCGCCAAGAAGCTCGGCGCCGGCACGATGACGCTCTACACCTACGTCCCGGGCAAGACGGAACTGCTCGACCTCATGGTGGACTCGGTGCTCGCCGAACGGGACCTCCCCGGCCCCGGCGATCCGCGGCCGGACGGCTGGCGCGAGCAGGTGCGGCTCTACGCCGAGCGCACCCTGGCCGTGTTCCGCGCGCATCCGTGGCTGCGTTCGACGTCGATGGTGCGGCCGGTGCTCGGCCCCGGGCTGATGGCGGGCCAGGAGTACCTGATCGCGGCGGTGTCGGACATCGGGCTGGAGCCGCGCAAGGCGGCCGCGGCCGCGAACAGCATCGAGATCTACGTACAGGCGAACGCGACGCTGTTCGCCGAAACCGCGCTGGTCGAACAGGAGACCGGGCAGTCGACCGACGCCTGGTGGGGGCAGCGGTCGGTGTTCTGGGAGAAGTACTTCGACGTGGAGCGCCATCCGGCGATGACGCGGATCTGGGAAAGCGGCGGTTACGACGCGGACACCTGCGAGGCCGCCGACGAGACCTTCGCGTTCGGCCTGGAGCGCCTGCTGGACGGCATCGAAGCCCTCGTCACCCGCTGACCACCCCGCGATTCGTCACCTGCTTGCGGTAGTTCTTAGCGCGAACTACCGCAAGCAGGTGACGAATCGCGTCAGGAGACGGTGGGCAGATCCGGGGCCGAGACGTCGAAGACCTTGCCCTCGCGGGTGAGCAGCGCGGCCAGGACCTTCGCCTTGCGTTCGGTGTCGGCCGACGTCCCCCACCGCACCGTCTTCCCGTCGGCCAGCGCGAACTCGACGCTGCCCGGGGTCTTCGCCGTCGCGGTGGTGACCTGCTTGAGCAGCTGTTGCGGGATCACGCCGAGGACGCCGGTCACCGCGCGGGTCACCGGATCGTCGGCCGACACCGACGGCAGCTTCAGCTCGGGCAGCCCGGCGGGCCGCTCCTTGACGGTCTTGAACACCACTCCCCCGCCGTCGACGAGGTGCACGCCGTCGCCGCCGGGCCCGCTGTCGAAGAACGCGATCGCGGTCCGTTCGGTCACGGTGATCTCGAGGGTGCTCGGCCAGGACCGCGAGACGTCGACGGTCGCGATACCGGGCATCTGCGCCACCCGGTCGCGGATCTCGTCGGTGTCCAGGCGCAGCATCGGTTTCTGGTCCGGCACCGCCGCCGCGGCGCGGATCTGGTCCGCGGGCACGGAGCTCGCCCCGACGACGTCTACCTGCTGCACGCCCAGCATCGAGCTGAACCACAGCAGGTAGACCAGCGCGACGGCGGTCAGCACCGAGAGCAGCGCGACCCAGCGCCGTCGCAGCTCCTTGTGGCGGCTCGGCCGGGCGGTGCGGCGGCGGTCGTACACCGACCGCCTGCCACGCCGTTCCTTCAAGCGTTGAGTCCGCTGAGCGCGTTCGGTGCGCGGACGCCGACCGGGTTCGGCCGGGCGGCGGCGTTCCCCGGTCCGCGGCATGGCTACCCCGCCCGCCGGTCCAGTTCGGCCAGGATCTCCGGGCCGAGCTGCGTGACGTCGCCGGCGCCCATGGTCACCAGCAGATCGCCGGGCTTGACCAGATCCGCCGCGAGCTTCGCCGCGACGTCGAACGCGGGCTGGTAGTGCACGGGGACACCGGAGATCTGGTCGGCGATGAGCGCACCGCTCACCCCGGGCTCCGGCTTCTCACGCGCCCCGAAGACGTCCAGCACGACGACCTCGTCGGCCAGTGACAGCGCGGCCGCGAACTCCTTCGAGAACGTCTTCGTCCGCGAGTACAGATGCGGCTGGAAGACCACGATGACCCGGCCCGGGCCTGCGGCCGTCCGCACCGCGCGCAGCTGCGCGTCGACCTCGGTCGGGTGGTGCGCGTAGTCGTCGTACACGCGGACGTCGCCCGAGCGGCCCTTGAACTCGAACCGCCGCCGGACGCCGCCGAACGCGGCGAGCCCTTCGGCCAGTCCTTCGACGGGCGCGCCGAGCTCGATCCCGGCCAGCAGCGCGGCGATCGCGTTCAGCGCCATGTGCTCGCCCGGCACCGCCACCCGCAGGACGATTTCCTCGCCCTGCAAGGAGATCCGGACGACACCGCCATCCGGCGCGGGGGCGTAGTCGAGCACCTTGGCGTCGTCTGCGCCGGTGACCGAACGCCCATAGCGGCGGACACGGATGCCCTGCGCCGACGCCCGCGCGCCCAGCTCCGAGGCGCCCTCGTCGTCACCGCAGACGATGAGCAGCCCGCCCGGCACGATCCGGCCGAGGAAGTCGGTGAACACCGAGACGTACGCCTCGGCCGTGCCGTGGTGGTCCAGGTGGTCCGGCTCGACGTTGGTCACCACGGCGACCGACGGCGAGTAGGCCAGGAACGATCCGTCGCTCTCGTCGGCCTCGGCGACGAAGATCCCGCCCTCGCCGTGGTGCGCGTTGGCACCCGACTCGTTGAGGTCACCGCCGATGGCGAACGACGGGTCGAGACGGCACTGCTGCAGCGCGACGGTCAGCATCGACGTCGTCGACGTCTTGCCGTGCGTCCCGGCGATGCACGCGACGCGGTGCCCCTCCATCAGCCCGGCCAGCGCCTCGGCGCGGTGCAGCACGGTGATCCCGCGTTCCCGCGCGGCCGCCAGCTCCGGGTTGTCGTCCTTGATCGCGGTCGACACGATCACCGAGGACGGGCCTTCGGGGAACGCGTCGAGGTTCTCGGCGCGCTGGCCGACGGCGATCTCGGCGCCCTGGGCACGCAGCGAAAGGAACGCGCGAGACTCCTTGGCGTCGGATCCGGAGACCTGCGCGCCGCGGGCCAGCAGGATCCGCGCGATACCGCTCATCCCGGCGCCGCCGATCCCGATCAGATGGGCACGCGTCAGCGTGTCGGGGAGTTGGTCAGGCACCTGCGGCCTCCAGCACGATCTTGGCAAGGGTCTCGTCGGCCTCGCGGTGGCCGAGGCCGACCGCGGCCGCACTCATCTTCGCGACCCTGTCGGCGTCGGACACCAGCGGGATCACCAGCTCCGCGACCTTGGCGGGGGTGAGGTCGGCGTCGTCGACCATCAGCCCGGCACCGGCCGCGACCGCGGGCCGGGCGTTGACCGCCTGTTCGCCGTTGCCATAGGGCAGCGGGACGAACACCGCGGGCAGGCCGACGGCGGACACCTCGGCGACGGTCATCGCGCCGGAGCGGCACAGCACCGCGTCCGCGGCGGCGTAGGCCAGGTCCATCCGCTCCAGGTACGGCACCGGGACGTACGCGGGCCGTCCGGGGAACTCCTGGACGACCAGCGTGTTCTTCGGCCCGTGGGCGTGCAGGACGCCGACGCCGGCGTCCGCGAACTCCTTG
Source organism: Amycolatopsis sp. TNS106 (assembly GCF_019330265.1). Lineage (NCBI taxonomy): Bacteria > Bacillati > Actinomycetota > Actinomycetes > Pseudonocardiales > Pseudonocardiaceae > Amycolatopsis > Amycolatopsis sp. TNS106. The sequence goes on from NZ_CP024972.1 coordinate 3,975,364, forward strand.
GCGGCGCCCGAAACGGCGCCGTTGATCGACACCGCGCCCTGCGAGCCGCCGAAGACCAGCAGCGTCGGAGCGTCGGGGTCGAGCCCGAAGTGCTCACGGGCTTCGGCGCGCAGCGCGGCCCGGTCGAGCGAAGTGATGGAGCGCCGCAGCGGGATGCCGATGACCTCCGCCTTCGCCAGCGGCGTGCCCGGGACGGCGACGGCGACGCGGACGGCGAACCGCGCGCCGACCTTGTTCGCCAGGCCCGGCTTCTCGTTGGCCTCGTGGACCACGATCGGCGTGCGGCCGCGCGCGGCGAGGTACGCCGGAAGCGCGACATACCCGCCGAAGCCGACGACGACGTCCGCGCCGACCCGGTCCAGGACCTCACGGGTGCGCTTGACCGCGTCGCGGACCTTCAGCGGCATCTTCAGCAGTTCGGGTGTCGGTTTGCGGGGCATCGGCACCGGCGGGATCAGCTCCAGCGGGTAGCCCCGCGCCGGGACGAGCTTGTTCTCCAGCCCGCGCTCGGTCCCGAGCGCGATCACCTTCGCGTCGGGACGCAGGCGCATCACCGCGTCGGCGAGGGCGAGTGCTGGTTCGATGTGCCCTGCGGTACCACCGCCGGCGACCACGACCACCGGCGCTTTGCCGGCGACCTCGCCTGAAGCGCCACCTCTGACGGGGTTGTTCACCTATGACCTCTCCGGTTTGCGGTACCCCGTTTCGCGGTACCGCGGTTCGCCGCCGTTCGCGCGGCCGTCCTCCTGCCGGGTTCCCGTACCGAACGGCGCCGCTCCTGTGCGGGCGAAGGCCTCGCCGTCCTCGGCGCGGGCCTCGCCGCCTTGGCGGCGCCTCCCCTGGCCGCGGCGCCCTTGCGTTTGGCGGGCGGGCGGTACGGCTCGGGCGCGGGAAGCCTCAGCAGGCGTCCGAATTTACCCGGCCCCTGCGAGCGCAGTGCGGCCACCGCCTCCGGTTCGTGCCGGGCGGCGTTGGCGAGGATCCCCATGATGAGCATGGTGATCACCAGCGACGTGCCGCCGTAGGAGATCAGCGGCAGCGTGACCCCGGTGACCGGCAGCAGCCCGACCACGTAGCCGATGTTGATCCCCGCCTGCGCGACCAGGAAGACGGTCAGCGTGCCGGACACGATGCGGATCCACGGGTCGAGGTTGCGGGTGGCGATCCGCAGGCCCACGACGGCGACCCCGGCGAACAGCCCGAGCACCACCACGCAGCCGATGAAGCCGAGTTCCTCGCCGATCAGGGCGAAGATGAAGTCGTTCTGCACGTTGGGCAGGTAGCCCCAGTTGGACTGGCCCTGGCCGAGGCCCTTGCCGAACATCCCGCCGTCGGCGAGCGCGAGTTTCGCCTGGTTGGCCTGGAAACCGTCGGCGCTGGTGTCCGGGTCGCCGGAGACGAACGACATGACCCGCGCCAGCCGGTACGGGGCGATGATCGCCAGCACCAGGATCCCGGCGAGACCACCCGCGAGGATGACGCCGAACAATCGTTTCGGCGCGCCCGCGAACCACAGCAGCGCCATCAGCACGACCGCGAGGGTGATCGTGCCACCGAGGTCGGGCTGCATCATGACCAGCGCGAACATCAGCAGCGCGATCGGCACGACCGGGACGAGCAGATGCCGCCACTGGTTGATGATGTTGTACTTGATCACCAGGATGTGCGCGCCCCAGAAGGCCAGCGCGACCTTCGCCGCCTCGACCGGCTGGAAGGCGAACCCCCCGAGCCGGAACCAGCCCTGCGAGCCGTTGACCTCGGAGCCGAGCGGCGTCAGCACCAGCACGAGCAACCCGAGGCACACCACGGTCGCCGTCGCCGACAGCCGCCGGACGCGTTCCAGCGGCACCCGGAGCCCGATCCAGAACACCACGGCGCCGATCGCGACGAACATGAGGTGCTTGCTGAACTGGGCGTACACGCCGGTGCCGGTCTTGGGGTTGTACGAAGCGACCGACGAGGCGGACAGCACCATCACGATGCCGATCACGGTCAGCACGCCGGTGAGCGCCAGGACCAGATGGAACGAAGCGAGCGGTCGCGAAAGCCAGGCCGTCAGCGCGGTGCGGAAGGCGACGAACGGGCTTTCCTTGCGCTCACGACGCCTGCGGGGCGGTGTCTCGCGCTTTCTCTCCTCAACCGCCGTCACTGGTCTCCCCCGCACCGTCGCGCAGGACACGGACCGCGCTCGCGAACGCGTCGCCGCGTGCGCCATAGCTCGAGTACATGTCCAACGACGCCGCGGCGGGGGCCAGCAGCACCACATCTCCAGGGCGCGCCAGGGCTCGGGCCGCCTTCACCGCCGCAGTCATGGTGTCATCGTCACCCGAAGGGAGGCTGTTCACCGGGACATCCGGCGCGTGTCGCGCGACAGCGGCGGCGATCACGGGTGAATCGACGCCGAACAGGACGACACCGCGCAGCCGCCCGGCGATCGAGCCGACGAGTTCGTCCACGGAAGCGCCCTTGAGCTGGCCACCGGCGATCCAGACGACGTTCAGATGGGCGCGCAGCGAACCGCTCGCCGCGTGCGGGTTGGTCGCCTTGGAGTCGTTGATGTACCGGACGCCGTCGATCTCGCCGATCTCCTCGGCCCGGTGCGGGGCGGGCCGGTACTCGCGCAGGCCCTTGGCGACGTCCTCACCGGTGACGCCATACGCCCTGGCCAGCGCGGCCGCGGCGAGCGCGTTCGAGACGTTGTGCGGCCCGGCGGGACGCACGTCGGCCAGGGTGCCGAGTTCGTCGGCGCTGGTCGCCGGATCGGCGACGAAGGCGCGGTCGACCAGCAGGTCCTCCACGATCCCGAGTTCGCCGGGGCGCGGGGTGTCCATGCCGAAGGCGACCCGGCGGGCGTCGGCGGGCGCGTGCTCGTCGGCGAGCCGGGCGGACCACGGTTCGTGAAGGTTGTGCACCACGTTCCGGGAATGGGTGTGGACCCGTCCCTTCGCGGCCGCGTACTCCTCCATCGAGCCGTGCCAGTCGAGGTGGTCCTCGGCCAGGTTCAGCACCACCGAGGCGAGCGGCGCCAGCGTCGACGACCAGTGCAGCTGGAAGCTCGACAGTTCCACGGCGAGCACCTCGTGCCCGGCCCGGACCGCGTCGAGTACCGCGAAGCCGACGTTCCCGCAGGCCACGGCGTCGACCCCGGCGGTGCGCAGGATCGACTCCAGCATCCCGACCGTGGTGGTCTTGCCGTTGGTGCCGGTGATCGCGAGCCACACCGGCGGCTTGTCACGCAGCTGCCCGACGCGCCACGCCAGCTCGACGTCACCGATCACCTCGATCCCCGCCTGAGCCGCCGCCACCAGCAACGGCGACGTCGGCTTCCAGCCGGGGCTGGTCACGACCAGCTCGACACCTTCGGGCGGCTCCGTCAGGCCTGGCACCAGTTCGGCGCCGAGCCCTTCGAGTTCCGCCAGCCGTTCGGCGTTGCCGTCGGTGACGGTGATCCGCGCGCCCAGGTCCGCCAGGACGGGGACGATGGACTTGCCGGTGACCCCGGCTCCGGCGACGAGGACGTGACGCCCGGCGAGCTCCACTGGCTAACCCCCGAGGCCGAGCTGTTCGCTGTAGAACAGGCCGAGACCGAACATGCAGCAGATGGCCGAAAGCAGCCAGAACCGGATGATGACGGTGGTTTCGGCCCAGCCCGCGAGTTCGAAGTGGTGGTGGAAAGGCGCCATCCGGAACAGCCGCCGCCGGGTCGTGCGGAACACGGCGATCTGCGCGACCACCGAGATCATCTCGACCATGAACAGACCGCCGATGACGATGGCGAGCAGTTCGGTGCGGGTGGTCATCGACAGCCCGGCGACGAGGCCACCGAGGGCCAGCGAACCGGTGTCCCCCATGAAGATCTTCGCCGGGGCCGCGTTCCACCACAGGAAGCCGACGCAGGCGCCGGTCGCCGCGGCGGCCACCACGGCCAGGTCCAGCGGGTCGCGGACGTCGTAGCAGGCGGCCTGCGGGGTGACCGCGCACGAGAGGCGGGTCTGCCAGAAGGCGATGACGACGTAGGTCGCCAGCACCATCGCCGCGGTGCCGCCGGCGAGACCGTCGAGGCCGTCGGTGAAGTTCACCGCGTTCGACCAGCCCGAGATGACGATGTAGCAGAAGATCACGAAGAACACCGACGGGAAGGTGATCAACGCGAGGTCCCGCACGTAGGACAGGCTCTCCGACGCCGGGGTGAGCCCGCGTTCGTCGGCGAACTGCAGCGCCAGGATCGCGAAGGCGATCGTGACCACGAGCTGGCCAACCAGTTTCGCGGTCTTGTTCAGCCCGAGGTTGCGCTGCTTGCGGATCTTGATGAAGTCGTCGAGGAAGCCGACGAGCCCGAGGCCCACGGCCAGCAGGAGGACCAGCAGCCCCGACGCGGACGGGCCGCCGGTGCCGTTGCCGCCGCTGAGCGCGCTGATCAGATGCGCCACGAAATACCCGACGACCATCGCGACGATGATCGCGACACCACCCATCGTCGGGGTACCGCGTTTGGATTTGTGTCCCTGCGGTCCTTCCTCCCGGATCTCCTGGCCGAAGCCCTGCCGGGAGAACACCCGGATCAGATAGGGAGTGAGGAGGATGGAGACCAGCAGGCCCGCCGCGGCCGCGATCAGGATGCTGATCACGCGTCACCACCGTTCGAGCGTTCTTGAGAGGGGGAAGGGGGCACTACAGGGGAGGCGAGCACAGCGTCGGCCACTCGCCACAGCGCGGCGGCCTTGGAAGCCTTCACCAGCACCACGTCGCCCGCGCGGAGCTGATCATGCAGCAGGGCGATGGCGGCCTCGACGTCGGGTACCAGTACCGACTCCTCGCCCCAGGAACCCTCCTGCTGCGCGCCCTGATGGGTCGCCGCGGCCGCCTGGCCGATGACGACGAGCTTGTCGATGTTGAGCCGGACGACGAGCCTCCCGATGCCGTCGTGCGCCTCGACCGAGTTCTCGCCGAGGTCGCCCATCACGCCGAGCACGGCCCAGGAGCGGCGGTTCGCGCTCATCGACGCGAGCGCCTTGAGGGCGGCCCGCATCGACTCGGGGCTGGCGTTGAAGGAGTCGTTGAGGACCGTGACGCCGTCGGCGCGGGTGGTGACCTCCATGCGGCGTTCGGAGCGCCGTTCGAGGCTCGACAGGCGGGCCGCGACCTCCTCGACCGTCGAGCCCATCTCCAGCGCCACGGCGGCCGCGCTGAGCGCGTTCGCGACGTGGTGTTCGCCGTAGAGCGGCAGCTTGACCGGCGCTTCGCCGCTCGGGGTGACCAGCCGGAACGACGCGCGCGCTTCACCGTCGAGGGTGATGTCGGCCGCGCGGACCTGCGCGGACTCGCTTTCACCGACGAACACCACGCGGGCCTTCGTCCGGCTCGCCATCGCGGCGACATACGGGTCGTCGAGGTTGAGGACCGCGACACCGCCGTCTTCCGCGCTCGGCAGCGCCTCGACGAGCTCGCCCTTGCCCTTGGCGATGCCCTCGCGGGAGCCGAACTCGCCGACGTGGGCGGTGCCGACGTTGAGCACGACCCCGATCCGCGGCGGCGCGATGGCCGCCAGCTCGGCGATGTGGCCGGGCCCGCGGGCGGACATCTCCAGCACGAGCTGCCGGGTCGAGTCGTCGGCCCGCAGCGCCGTCCAGGGATGGCCCAGCTCGTTGTTGAACGATCCCGGCGGCGCCACCGTCGGGCCGAGCGGCTCCAGCAGCTGGGCGATGATGTCCTTGGTGGAGGTCTTGCCCGCCGAACCGGTGACCCCGACGACGGTCAGGTGGTCGCCGGCGAGCTTCCGGATCACGTGCCGGGCGATCTTGGCGAGCGCGGCAAGCACCGCGGCACCCGCCCCGTCCTTGTCCGAGACCAGCGCGAAGGCCCGCTCGTGCCCCTCGCCGGCCTCCAGCGGCGGCACGATCACGGCGGGCGCGTCGACCTCACGGGCCGCGAGCACCGCGACGGCGCCCGCTTCGACGGCCCGCGCGGCGAAATCGTGGCCGTCGACCTTGGCCCCGGGCAGCGCGATGAACAGACCGCCGGGAGTGACCTCACGGGTGTCGAATTCGACGCTTCCGGTGACCTCGGCGGTCCCGTCGGTCCGATGCAGCCTGCCGCCGACGATGGCGGCGATCTCGGCCAGGCTGAGCACGATCACTCTGTCTCCAGACGTCTGCGGATGGCGGAGGCCAGCTCTTCCCGGTCGGAGAACGGGTGCACGACACCCTGGACCTCCTGGCCGGTCTCGTGGCCCTTGCCCGCGATGAGCACGATGTCGCCGGGCCGGGCGAGTTCGACCGCGCGGACGATGGCTTCCCGGCGGTCGGCGATCTCGAGGATCTCGCCGCCCAGGGCCGGACCGGCGTTGCGGGCACCGGCCAGCATCGCCGCCCGGATCGCGGCCGGGTCCTCCGAACGCGGGTTGTCGTCGGTCACGATCAGGACCTCGCTGCGCCGGACCGCCGCCTCGCCCATCACCGGGCGTTTGGCGGTGTCGCGGTCCCCGCCACAGCCGAGGACGGTGATGATCCGGCCCTCGGTGCGGGCACGCAGCGCGTCGAGCCCCTGCGCGACCGCGGCGGGCTTGTGCGCGTAGTCGACGACGGCGGTGAACGACTGGCCGAGGTAGACCCGCTCCATCCGGCCCGGCACCTCGACCGAGCCGAGCCCGGCGACGATGGCGTCGAGCGGGACACCGGCGGTGTTCAGGATCGCGGCCGCGAGCACGGCGTTGGCCACGTTGAACTCACCCGGCAGCGGGATCTTCGCCGAAGCGGTGAGGCCTTCGGGACCGTGGAGGGTGAACGTCTGCTCACCCGCCGGGGTGGGAGTCAGGTCGGTGGCGCGCCACAGCGCGTCCGTGCCCGGTTCGGTGGACACGGTCACTGTGTGCGGGGTGAGGAGTGCCTGGCCCCAGGCGCTGTCGACGACGACCACCTCGGCGGTGGACCGGCCGTCGAACAACAGCGACTTGGCGGCGAAGTACTCCTCCATGTCCTTGTGGAAATCCAGGTGGTCCTGGGAGAGGTTCGTGAAGGCGCCGACCGCGAAGCGCGTGCCGTTGACCCGGCCGAGCGACAGCGCGTGGCTGGAGACCTCCATCGGGACGTGCGTGACCCCGCGTTCCACCATCACGGCCAGGAGGGCCTGCAGATCCGGTGCCTCGGGGGTGGTGAACCCACTGGCCAGCCGCTCGCCCGCGATCCGGGTCTCGACCGTGCCGATCAGCCCGGTGGTGAGCCCGGCCGCCTTGAGCCCGGCGTCGACAAGGTACGACGTCGTGGTCTTGCCGGACGTCCCGGTGATGCCGAGGACGGACAGTTCCAGCGACGGCTCGCCGTAGATCCAGGCGGCGATCTCGCCGAGGGCGGCGCGCGGGTCCGGGTGCACCAGGATCGGCACGCCGGCGTCGCGGAGCACCGGGCGCTCGGCACCGGCCTCGTCGGTGAGCACGGCGGCCGCGCCGGCGGCGATGGCCTGGTCGCTGAAGTCCGCGCCGTGGGCGCGGGCGCCGGGAAGCGCGGCGAAGAGGTCACCGGGGAGTACGTGCTGCGCGCGCAGCGTGCTGCCCGTGACGGTCAGCTCGGCCGCGGACGGATAGTCGTCGCCGCCGACCACGAGCCGGGCGCCCGCCCTGGCGAGCAGCGTGCCCAGCGGCATCGGCTCGATCCTGGCCGGGCGAGGGGGTGCGGCGACGGCCTTGACCGGGCTGTCCGGGACCTGGGCAGCCGTCGCGCCGGACCCGCTTTCGACGGCGGGACCGCTGCGGGGATCTGAAGTAGGCACCGACACAGCAAAGGAGGTTACCGGCGCGGCATTCGGGTGACTGAAGCGGTGCGGTGTGTGCACGCGACGATCATGCGCGTGGTAATGGGTTTCGTGAGCTCTCCTTGGCACGCAAGGGCTTCCGACTGTCGCTTGAGGACTTCACCCCTCGGCGGGCCCGCGTTCTCCGCACGTGCTCAGCGCGGAGACCCGTTCACGCACAGCGACGATCATGTTTCGTCGCTCCGGCGGCGGCCACGGACGTTGCGAAAGCCACTTTCGCAACGTGGGTACCGGACGCTCAGCCGTGGTGTCCGGATCCGTAACTCGCGTGATCGGAGCCGTAACTCGCGTGTCTGGAGCCGTATTTCGCGAGTTACGCCTTCAATCACGCGAGTTACGCCTTCGATCACGCGAGTTACGTCAGGACAGCACCAGCGGCACCTGGGGCGACGGGCCGTCCGAAAGCGGGATCTGGAACCGCTGCGCCAGGTACGCGGCCACCGAGTGGAACAGCGGCGCGGCCGAGAGCCCTTGCTGCAGGGTGGAGTCCGGGGCGTCGAGCCGGATGCCGATCACGAAGCGCGGGTTGTCGGCGGGCAGGATCCCGGCGAAGGTGATGTTGTAGAGATGGTCGCTGTAGGTCTTCGTCTTCGGGTCGACCTGCTGACCGGTGCCGGTCTTCCCGGAGATCTGGTATCCCTCCAGCGCCGCCTTCGGCCCGGTGCCGCTCTGCTGCCCGCGCCCCTTCTGCGTCACGGCGCGCATCATGTCGCGGACGGTCTTCGCCGCCTGCGGACTGATCACCTGGACGGTCTTCGGCGCCGGCTCCGGGACGAGGGTCCCGTCCGGATTGACCTTCGCCTTGACCACCCGGGGTTCCACGCGCAGCCCGTCGTTCGCGATGGCCTGGTACATCCCGGCCATCTGCACGACCGTCATCGAAAGTCCCTGCCCGATCGGCAGGTTTCCGAAGGTCGTGGCCGACCACTGGTTGCGCGGCGGCACGACACCCGGGCTCTCACCGGGGAGGCCGAGCCCCGTCCGCTGGCCGAGACCGAACTTCTTGAGCAGGTCCGCGTACCGGTCCTCGCCGAGTTTCTGCGCCAGCAACAGGGTGCCGACGTTCGACGACTTCGCGAAGATGCCGGTGGTGGTGAACTGCTGGGTGCCGTGGTGCCAGGCGTCCTTGACGATCTTGTCCGCGACCTGCAGCGAACCCGGCACCGGCATGGAGGCCTCCGGCGTGGTGATACCCGCGTCGATCGCGCCCGCGGCGGTGACGATCTTGTTCACCGAGCCGGGTTCGAACGGCGTGGTCACCGCGCGGTTGTTCAGGTTCTCCGTCTCACTGCGCGAAGCGGGGTCGTTGAGGTTGACGGTCTTGTCGTTGGCCAGCGCGTAGACCTCGCCGGTCTTGGAGTCCAGGATGACCGCCTGGCCGCCCTTGGCCTTCGACTTGGCGACGTAGTCGCTCAGCTGCCGCTGCAGTTCGTACTGCAGGTCGGTGTCGATCGTGAGCTGCAGGTCCGAACCGGGGACGGCGTTCTGGATGTCCCGTTCGGTGCCGGGGATGACGAGGTTGTCGTTGCCGTTACGGGTGTTGACGATCTTGCGGCCGGGCGTTCCGGCGAGGTCGTTGTCCCGCGAGGCCTCGAGGCCGTAGCCACCGTGCAGGTTGTGCTTGGAGACGTCCTTGTCGTCGGTTCGCCAGTTCGCGTAGCCGACGATGTTCGCGCCGATCGAGTCACCGGGGTACTCGCGCTTCGAGCGCTTCTCGACACTGATCCACGGGTAGTCCTTGACGATCGCCTCGGCGACCGACGGTTCGATGTCGTGGACCAGGTAGGTGAAACCGTCCGGCTTGTGGAACTTGTCCAGCAGTTCCTGCTCGGTGATCACCCCGGGCAGCTTGGCCGCGATCAGCTTCGCCGCGCCCGCCACCTCGGACTCGAAGTTCTTGCCCTTGGTGGGGTTCTTCGCGGCGAAGTCGTCCATCGTCTTGCGGAGCCAGTTCAGGCTCACGGCGAGTGTCCGCACCTCGACGCTGAACGCGATCTTCGTGCCGTTGCGGTCCAGGATGGACCCGCGCTGGGCGGGACTTTCGATCACCGACGTCCGCTGCCGTTCCGCGGCCTCGGAGAGCGCGCCGGCCTCGAACCACTGCACCTGCACCAGTTTGAGGCCGGCGAGCACCATCACGACGATCAGCAGGATCCGGACGCCGGTGAACCGGCTCCGGTTTCCCCCGTTGCCCCGGCGGGCGGTGGCACGACGCGTACCGGCGGCGTAGGTCCGCCGCGCGCTCCCCGCCGACCGGGCCCTGGACTGCGCCGGGCGGCCGGGCGACATCACTGACCTCCCTGCGCCGGGGCCGCGTTCTCCTGCGGCACCGCGGGCTGGTCACCCTCGTACGGCGTGCCCTGCTGCGTTCCCTCGGCGGGCGGCGGCGCCGTCGACTCGGGCGAGGCGGCGGGCGCTTCGGCTTCGGCCTTCTTCGGCTCACCGACCACAGTGGACTGCCCGTCCGGACCGACCACGATATGCGCGGGGTCGCCGCCGGGCACCATGCCCAGTTCCCTGGCCTTGGGCGCCAGCGAAGCGGGCGACTCGGCCTTCGCGACCTCGCGTTGCAGCCGCTCCTTCGCCTCGGCGAGCCCGGCGTTGGTCGTGCGGAGTTGTTCGAGCCGGTACGAATCGGCGATGGCCTGCGTGGTCAGCCACAGCGTGCACGCCACGCCGACGGCCAGCATGCCCATCATCATCAGCACGAACGACGCCCGCGAACGCGGCCAGCGCAGCGTGAACTTCTTCGCCGGCTCTTCCTTGCCCGCACCGCTTTCGGCGTCGGGACGGGTGCGTTTCTGGTCCCGCTGCAGCAGGTCTGCGCGCTGGGCGCGGCGGGCGTAGGCGCGTTCGGCCGCCGAGGTGCGGCCGCGGGAGGCACGGGTGGACGTCGTGGATTCGGTGGTGCCGGGCGCCTCGTCGACCGTGCTGGTCGCGCGGGCGCGCCGTCCGGGCGCCGGTGTCCGGCGGCCGCGGGACTTCGCGGGAGCGGTCATCGTGCTCGGTCTCCGATCCGTTCGGCGGCTCGCAGCCGCACGGAGGCGGCCCGCGTGTTCAGTTCGGTCTCCGCCTCGCCGGCCTTCTCGGCCCCTCTGGTGAGCAGTTTCAGTTCCGGGCCGTGGCCCGGCAGTTCCACCGGAAGCCCTTCCGGCGTCCGGGATTTCGCCAGTTCCGCGAAGGCCTGCTTGACCAGCCGGTCTTCGAGGGACTGATAGGACTCCACGACGATGCGGCCGCCGACGGCGAGCGAGGACAACGCCCGCGGCATCGCCCGCCGCAGCACCTCCAGTTCGCCGTTGACCTCGATCCGCAACGCCTGGAACGTGCGCTTCGCCGGATGCCCGCCGGTGCGCCTGCTCGCCGCGGGGACCGCGTCGTACAGCAGTTCCACCAAGCGCCCGCTGCGCGTGAAGGGTTCCTTCTCCCGTTCCGCCACAACGGCTTTGACGATCCGCTGGGCGAAGCGTTCCTCGCCGTAGTCACGCAGGATCCGGATCAGCTCGCCGGGCGCGTAGGTGTTGAGCACGTCGGCCGCGGTGAACCCGGTGGTCGGGTCCATCCGCATGTCGAGCGGGGAATCCTTGGAGTAGGCGAAACCGCGCTCGGCCCGGTCGAGCTGCATCGAAGAAACCCCGAGATCGAACAGGATGCCGTCCACTCTGGACAGTCCGAGACCCTGCAGCGCGGACGGCATCTCGTCGTAGACGGCGTGCACGAAGTCGACCCGGTCACCGTGCCGCGCAAGCCGTTTCGCGGAGAGTTCCAGCGCGTGCGGATCGCGGTCGAGGGCGACCAGGCGCAGCAGGGGGAACGCGGTGAGCAGCGCGTCGGAATGACCGCCGAGTCCGACGGTCGCGTCGACCAGCACGGCCTCGCGGTCGGAGAAGACCGGCGCGAACAGCTCGACGATGCGGTCCAGCAGCACCGGTACGTGCTCGTGTTCGTCTGCCATGTCTTCCCCCCTTTCCTGTAGTGCCGGGGAAGATGCCGGATGCCGTCAGGTCCCTGTCCGCCCGCCTGCTGACCTGGTACCGGGGAAGGTGTACCAGGGCCACTGAGCGGACAGAGGCCTCACGGCATCCGTGTGGACGGTTCCCGGCGTGTCCGAAGCACGAACCCGCGCCCCCCGACGGCGTGGGTGCTTCCTCGGCCACGTCTAGAAGACGCCCGGCAGAACTTCCTCTCGAGCCTTCGCGTAGCTGTCCTCGTGTTCGTCCAGGTAGCCCTGCCACGCTTGGGCGTCCCAGATCTCCAGCCTGGTGATCGCCCCGATCACCACGCACTCCTTGTTCAGCCCGGCGTAGCGTCGGAGCTCGGACGCGATCGCGATACGTCCTTGCCCGTCCGGGCGTTGTTCGTCCGTCCCGGCGAAGAGATAACGCTGATAGGCCCGGACCGCCTCGTTCGTGAACGGGGCGTCGGCGACCTTCCTCGCCATCTGCTCGAACTCCGCCCGGGGGAAGACGAAGAGACAGTGATCCTGTCCCTTGGTGACCATCAGCCCACCGGCGAGCGCGTCGCGGAACTTCGCGGGCAGCGTGAGCCGCCCTTTGTCGTCCAGTTTCGGGGTGTGGGTGCCGAGGAACACCGGCTCCACCTCCCTACCGCTCCCGGTTGCGAACAACCAGGCTCGGCCACGGGGCTCCCTTCTGCCCCACTGCGCACCACCGTACCCCACTTTTCACCACAGTCAACGCGTCAAAAGCCGCGACCACTCCGTCGTGTCAGACGTTTTCGCTGGTCAGCCAGGTGGGGCCAGGTGGGGGCTCGGTGGGGGACGGTGGCCAAGATCCCCCTGGCCGGGTATCGAAGCAACCTCATCCATGCCTGATGCGTCCGGATATCGGCAGCCGGAACCCTGCTGTGGGGCCAAGTGGGGTGAAAGTGGGGAATCCGGTGGGGCACGGTGGGGACCGCTCAGGACACAGTGGAGGGTGACGTCGGTTCATCCCATGAAATGTCGACAAAGGACCCCCGCCCTCCTCTTGGGGCCCGCCTGAAGTCCGTGAAGGCCTCCTTGAGGGACTCTGGGTCCCTCAAGGAGGCCTTCACGGACCGGCCTCACCACTCACGAGGACGTGGGCTAGCGGTCTTCGTCCAGCAGCGAAGCCAGCCGCGCGGCCAGCCGGGGACCGTCCACAGGGGACACGTTCACCCACGCCTGCCCGCCGCGGCCCTCGGTCCGCGCCGCGCAGTACGCGCCGACGTCGGTGTCGAACCAGGTCAGGCCGCCTGCCCGGTGTGCCCGGCCGTCGCGGTCGCGGGTCCGCACGGTGAACTGGCCCGCGCTGTAGACGGGCCGCGCCTGGATCGCGAGGACCTCGCGCAGCTGACTGTCCGAAGCCGACGATCGCCCGCCGTCGCCGAACACCGGATCCTCCAGGTCGTCGCCGAAACGCGCCGCGGGGAGGCTGATGCCGTAGCCGGGGCCGGGCCGCAGTTCGGGCAGGACGCCGACGATCGCGGCGAACACCTCGCCGTCGGTGATCCCGGACAGCGCGATGGTCTGTTCCGGCTGCATGGCCAGCACACCGTGTCGTCCGCGCGCGGCCGCGACCGCGCGGAACGGGGTTTCGGCGGTCATGTCGGCCAGCGCTTCGCATTCGACGTAGACCTCGGCGCGCGCGAGCAGGTCCAGCCTTGCCTCCAGGGCGGCGTCGAGCCGGTCGCCGTCGTAAAGGCCACGTTCGGCGAGGTTTTCGTAGACCGCGCCGCGGATCTCGGCGCGTTCCGCTTCCGTCGCGCCGACACTGCGGACGGACAGCGGCCAAGGCGGGGCCGCGTGCCCCAGGTCGGACCAGAGGACGTCGAACGCCGACGCGGAAACGCGGATCAAGACCGCCCCAGCTCGGGCGGCTTCCCGAAGGAGACCTGCGGCGTCAGCGAACGCAGGGAAGCATCGCGGGTGTTCATGACGTCGACGGCCTTGCGCCGGGCCTCCTCGGCCTCCGCGTGTTTGGCCTCCATCTCGTCGGCGAGCGCGGCGAGGAGCGCGAGGTTCCCGCCGGCGGCGGCGCCGCGGATCATCGCGCCGGGGTCGTAATCCACCGGCGGCGGCATGTCGGCACGGGCCCGCGCCGCCGCTTCGGCCTGCCCGGACACGGCCTTCCCGAGCGCGGACGAGATGTCCGCGGACCAGGTCAGCCAGCCGGACGCGGTGGCGAGCACCCCTCGAAGCGCGTCGCCCGCTTCGCCACGCCAGTTCTCTTCGCTGCTGCCGACCAGCCCGGCCAGCTCGGACGTCGCGTCGTGCATACGTCGCGCGAGCGCGTCCCAGGCGGCGCCGATCCCGCCGGCCGCTTCGGGATCGTTACCCGCTTCGACCTCGGCGGCCAGCGCTTCGTGGCTGTAGGCCTCGTACCGCGTGGCCGCGACCGGGACCTCGCGACCCGGCGTCTCTCCTTCAGACACGGCAGTTCTCCTAAGGCAGTTTGGGTTCGGCCAGTCCCGCCACCGTCATCGCGCGCTCGCAGGCGAGCGGGGTGTCGGTGAAGTTCGTGTTGCTCACGTCGATCTGGACGCTCGCCTTCTCCCCCATGCCGAGCAGGACCGCGCAGGTCCCGTCGGCGGCCTTCTTGTCGGCGACCTTGAGCGCCTCCCGGCCGCCGACCTTGGTCTTGGTGGCGGTCTTGCGCGCGACCTCGAGATCCTTCAGGCCGTTGCGCTCGTCCACGGTGATGGTGACGCCGAAGGTCGCGGGCACCGTCCAGTCGCAGGCGCGGGCACCGTTGATCTCTTTCGCGACGCCGAGCACGTTCAATCCCGCCGTCGACCGGTCCTGCGGGCCGAGCAGCGCGCAGGGATCCAGCATGGCGCGCGGGGCCGTGCCTGCGACCGAAGCGCCGGTGCGTACCGTCTCCACGCTCGGAGCCGGTGCCTGGCCCACGGCCCCTTGCCCGCAGGCGGACACCGTGAGGACCGTGAGGACGCCGAGTGCGGCAAGGCACGACTTCATGGGTTCAGCCGCCGACACAGTCCACATCCGCCGCCGCTTGTTCATCCTGTCGGGTGTACCGGGCCAGCGCCTTCTCGATCCGGTTCTTGAGCGCCTCGAGTTCTTTGCCGAACGCCGTGAGCGCTTCGACCGCGGAGCCTTCGGCGCCGATCCCGTACTGCGCCATGAATCGGCCGACCTCGTCCGCGTATCCCCCGCCGAGGGGAACCGTGCGGCCGAGCACCTTGGCCTCGCGGACCATCTGGCCGACCACGTCCTGCAGGGCGGAGATCTTCACGTGGGCGTCCGCCGCCAGCTCCGGCGCGACCGCGAATCCGCTCAGATCGAACCGGGGTTTGGCGGTACTCACCTCGCTCATATGCGATTACGCCTCTCCGTAGTCGAGCGACCTCGCACCGGAGCATACGACAAAACCCCGCGTCAGCGGGAGCACCCGAAAACGCGCTCAGCTCACCCGATCGAGGTAAGGTCTCCGGTTGCACAGAGTCATCGACTGGGGTTGGCGGGGTTCCCCCCACGAGTTCGCCCGAGTTTGACACACTTCGTGGGAGGCTGACCGCTGCCCGGGGGACCGAAACGGTCCGGCAGAGGACCCAGCGGGAATCCAGCCACGTGGCATCAGGAGGTCGAGTGACGTCGAGAATCCAGTCTGCGACGCCCGGCGAACACCAGGGCGAGCAGGCAACCGGGCAAGCGCCGTACCCCACGGGCGTCGGCTCGGTCAGCGGTCGGCAGAACGGCCGTGAAGGCAGAGCGTCGCTGGACGAACTGCACGAGACCGCGCGGCGGATCGCCGCCAACGTGGAGCGGGTACTGGTCGGCAAACCCGACGTCATCCGCATCGCGCTCGTGACCCTGCTCGCCGAAGGCCACCTCCTCGTCGAAGACGTCCCCGGGGTCGGCAAGACCTCGCTGGCGAAGGCGCTGGCCCGCTCGATCGACTGCACCGTCAGCCGGATCCAGTTCACCCCCGACCTGTTGCCCAGCGACGTCACCGGGGTGTCCATCTACAACCGGCAGAGCGGCGAGTTCGAGTTCCGGCCCGGCCCCGTGTTCGCGAACATCGTGGTCGGCGACGAGATCAACCGCGCCTCGCCGAAGACGCAGTCGGCCCTGCTCGAATGCATGGAAGAGCACCAGGTCACCGTCGACACCTCGACCTACCACCTCGAAGAGCCGTTCATGGTGATCGCCACCCAGAACCCCATCGAGATGGAGGGCACCTACGCGCTGCCCGAGGCCCAGCGGGACCGGTTCACCGCGCGGGTGTCCATCGGCTACCCCGACCAGCAGGCCGAGCTGGCCATGGTCGACGAGCACGCCGGGCACAACCCGCTGGCCGATCTCGAGCCCGTCTCCGATCGCGAGTCGGTGCAGCGGCTGATCGAGACGGTGCGGTCGGTGCACATGTCGCCCGAGATCCGCCGCTACGCCGTCGACCTGGTGGCCGCTACCCGCCAGGTGCCGGAGATCCGCCTCGGCGCCTCGCCGCGGGCGACCCTGCAGCTGGTCCGCGCGGCCCGCGCGCAGGCCGCGCTCTCGGGCCGTGAGTTCGTCGTCCCGGACGACCTGCACACGGTCGCGGTCCCGGTGCTGGCGCACCGCATGGTGCTCACCACCGAGGCGCACGCCGCCCGCCGGTCGGCCACCGACGTGGTCCGCGCGATCCTGCACCGCGTCCCGGTCCCGCAGGGCTCGAACCACCGCTGACATACGAGGAATAGCGCCCATGCTGCGTGCTCTGTCCGGCCTGACCACACGCGGCCGCTGCCTCCTCGCCGCCGGTGTGGCCGCGGCGGCTTGCTCGTTCGTGCTCAACGAACGGGATCTGCTGCGGGTCGCGGTGTTCGTCGTCGCCCTGCCGCTGCTGGTCGCCTTCTTCATCTCGGCGACCCGGCTGCGGCTGGGCGCGGCCCGCTCGCTGCGCCCGGAACGGGTCGCGGTCGGTTCTCCGGGCGAGGTCCAGCTCGAACTCTGGCGCGACGGCAGGCTCCCGGCGGGTGAGGTGCTGCTCGAAGACGGCGTGCCCTACGCGCTGGGTTCGCGGCCGCGGTTCGTCGTCGAACGCCTTCCCCACGACCGCCGGGTCGCGCTGCGCTACCCGCTGCAGCCGGTGCTGCGCGGGGTCCAGCAGGTCGGTCCGCTGCGGGCGACGATCACCGACCCGTTCGGGCTGTGCGAGTTCGAACGTGAGCTGATCGGGCATTCCCGGCTGGTCGTCGTGCCGAAGGTGGTCGGCCTGTGGGGCCTGCCCAGCGGCGCCGGGATCGGTGCCGGCGACGACGGCAGCATCCGCCTGCACGCCGGTCAGGGCGAATCGGACGTGATCGTCCGGCAGTACCGGCAGGGCGACGACCTGCGGAAGGTCCACTGGCGTTCGACCGCCCGCCGCGACGAGATCATGGTCCGCGTCGAGGAGCGGCCGTGGCGCGGCGGCACCACGGTGCTGCTGGACCACCGCGCGGCGGCGCACCACGGCACCGGCCCCGCGGCGAGCCTCGAATGGGCCGTCTCGTTCGCCGCTTCCGTGTCGCTGCACCTGCGCCGCTCCGGCCACCGGGTCCGGCTGATCACCGAACACGGCCAGACCCTGGCCGACACCCCCGGCGAGGGAGGCGAGCACTACGACAACGTCGTGCTCGACGTCCTCGCCGCGCTCCAGCCCGCGCACCAGCGCGACATCACCCTCGGCCACGACCCGGCCGAGGGACAGGAACTCATCGCGGTGCTCGGCACCGTCAGCAACGAATCCGTGCACGAGCTGTCCCGGTACCGCCCGCGCGGGATCCGGAGCCTCGCCGTGCTGCTCGACACCCCCGGCTGGTCCTCCGGCGTCAACCGGCCCGAAAACCGTGCCGCCGCCACCGAAGAATCGGTGGCGCTGCTGCGAGCCGCAGGCTGGGGCGTCGTCGTCGCCGGCCCCGGCTCGCCCATGCCGCAGGTCTGGGCCGAGCTCTGCCAGACGGCCACCCGCCGGGGCACGCTGATCGGAGGCGGCCTGTGACCGCGACCGCGCCACCCCGGCCGCACACCCCCCAGCCTCGGCCGTCCGCCCCGCCCCCGGTCTGGACGAGCAGTGTCCTCGCGCCGGTCGCCGCCGGGCTCGCCACGCTGTTCGCCTCGACCTCGCTCACCGGTGTCGTCTCCGGCTGGGCGTGGTTCGGCTACCTGCTGGTCGCCGTCGTACTGATCGCCTCGACCGGGCTCGCCCTGCGCTCGCTGCGCGCGCCGACCATCGTCGTCGGCTTGGCGCAGCTGCTGGTGCTGCTGTTGCTGATCACCGGGGCGTTCACCACCAGCGGGATCCTGAAGATCTTCCCCGGCCCGGACGCGTTCGGGGAGCTGCGTGGCGTCCTCGCCGCGGCGGCCGAGCAGATCCGCGTCGGTCTCCCGCCGATCGAGGGCACCCCGCCGATCCTCTGCCTGATCACCATCGCGATCGGCCTGGTCGCGGTCCTGGTCGACACGCTGGCCGTGGCCGCCGCCGCGCCCGCCGCGACCGGTCTGGTCCTGCTGTGCGTGTACGCCGTCCCCGCCGCGCTGGCCGAGGACATGTTGCCGTGGTGGACGTTCCTGCTCGGCGCGGCCGCGTTCGCCGCCCTGCTCGCCGTGGACGGCAACCACCGGCATCGCCGCTGGCGCAACCGGGACGCGCCAGGACTGGGCAACTCCGCGAGCACGTTGTCGGCCCCCGTCGGCGTGGTGGCCGCCGCGATCGCGATGGGCCTGGTGATCGGCACGGCCGTCACCGGGGTCGGCACGGTCGGCAGCCTTCCTGGCGGGACCGGCTCGGGCCGCGGCGGCGCCGGCGGGTTCGGTGTCGAGCCGTTCACGCAGCTGCGCGGCCTGCTCGACCAGGGCGAGAACGTGGAGCTGTTCAAGGTCTACGGCATGGGCGCGGACAAACGGCTGCTGCGCGCGTTCACCCTCGACACGTACACGCCGAACAAGGGCTGGGGGCTCGCGCAGAACGGCCGCGCCCAGCAGGGTGTGCAGGCCAACAAGGGCCTTCCGCCCGCTCCGGGCGACGACGGCTCCGGTCCCGCGCGGGAGATCCGGATCGAACCGACGAACTGGGTCGACAACTGGCTGCCGATCTACGGCGCGCCGCGGTCGCTCACCGGGCTGGCCGACAACTGGCTGTACGACCCCGTCGGCGGCGCCGTGTTCACCACGACCAAGCAGAACGCGCCCGCCTACACCGAGACCGCGTCCATCCAGAATCCGTCGAAGGACGAGCTCCGGCTCGACGACGCGCGCCTGGCCGAGGTACCGCAGCAGTTCACCCAGGTCGACCGCGTCGATCCCCGCGTGGTCGCGAAGGCCAAGCAGCTGACGGAAAACGAGACCAACAACTTCGACAAGGCGCAGGCGCTCTGGTCTTTCTTCACCGCGCAGAACGGTTTCGTCTACGACACCAAGACCGCCGACGCCACCGACTCCGACGCGCTCGCCGACTTCATCCTCAACGGCAAACGCGGGTTCTGCGAGCAGTACGCGTCCGCGATGGCCGTGATGCTCCGGTCGGTCGGCATCCCGGCACGGGTCGCCATCGGCTTCACTTCCGGGACCCCGAAGGGCGACTACCTCTCGATCACCTCGGAGGACGCGCACGCGTGGGTCGAGGTCTACTTCCAGACGAAGGGCTGGGTCAGCTTCGACCCGACCCCGCTGCTCGACGGCCGCGCGGTCGTTCCGCCGTACCTGCAGAACGACACCAGCAGCTCGACGACCAACGACACCCAGGAGGTGCCGAGCGCGCCCGCGTCGAGCGCCCCCGCCACCGGCACTCCCCGCGACCCCGGCGCCGACCTCGGCGCGGACGGCGGCACGGGCCAGCAGGAGGAAGAGCCGCTGTGGCCGGCGATCCTCGCCGGGATCCTCGGTGGGCTGGCCGCCGCGCTGACCGTGGTGGTGATCGTGCGGTCGCGCTTGCGGTACCGGACGCTGATGCGGTCGTCCTCGTCCCCGGAATCGCCCGCACCGGAACACGCGTTCCTGGACAACCAGCACGTGACGAACTGGCTGCCGCTGATCGTGATCGGGCTGTGGGTGGCGGCGTTGGCGTTCCTGGCGGCGTGGGTGTCGTGGTGGTTCGCGCTGGCGCTCGTGATCGTCCTTGGCGGGCTCGGCACGCCGACGACGATCCGGGAGATCAAGCGACGGCTGCGGTTGCAGAAGATCGCGTCCCGCTCCCCCGCCGCGGCCGACGCGGCGTGGCGCGAACTGATGGACGAATGCGCGGACCGCGGCCTGCCGCTCTCCGACGGCGACACGGTGCGCGTGGCGGGCCGGAAGGTCGTCGAGAAGCACCGGCTGGACGAGGAGGGCCGCACCGGCCTGCGGACGGTCATCGGTGTCGTGGAACGGTCCTGGTACTCGGATCAGCCCGCGGACGACCAGACGCTGGGCCCGGCCTTCGACGAGGTTCGCAAGAGCCTGAAGCGGAACGCGCCGATGTCGTGGAAGGGCCGCCTGTTCCCGCGCTCCCTGCGGCGAGGCAAGTAGGCGGCTGGTTGCGGCGGCGGGCGTCCGGTCCCGCCGCTCCAAGTACGTGAAGGCCCCCTTCACTGCGCTAGACGCAGTGAAGGGGGCCTCCACGTACTCGCGGCGGGTTCCTGCCACTCACGACAACGCGAACATGCCGACAGGGCAAGGCCCTGCCGGCATGTTCGCGTGTGTGGGAGCTATTGCTCCTCGAAGCGCTGGCGGAAGCGCTCTTCCATGCGCTGGGTGAACGAGCTTCGGCGCGGGGACGTCTTACCGCCACCGCCGCCGGCCCCCGGGCCACCGCTGTCCTTGCCGCCTTCCGGTTCGGCTCCTTGCCGAATCGATGTGACGGCCATCATGACTCCGAAGAACATCACGAGGAACCCGAGCACGCTGATCACGGGGATCTCGGCGACCCGGATGTTGACCACCACGCCGAGCACCAACAGTGCGACGCCCACTACGAACAGGGCGATGCCCTGCAAACGCCGTCGGCGGGCGGGGCGGCGCAACCGGGTGCCTCGCACCGTGGATGCGAACTTGGGGTCCTCGGCATAGAGCTCGCGCTCGATCTGATCGAGCAGCCGCTGCTCATGCTCGGAGAGTGGCATCTTTCCTCCTCCGGCACAGCTGTCGCGGGCGCCGGGCCGCGCAACGTCATGGACCCAACAGACAACCCCAGGCGGGGTGTCTCTGTCCAGGATACGAGCCCCGCGCTCGTCCGACTACCCGATCCCGTATCCAGAAGGGATCGAATTGGGCGAAACCACCCGGCTCGGCTCTCTCGAAGACGGTCGAGCAGGTGATGTCACTGGTCACGGGGGGTCAGCAGTGACGCGGGGCGCACCGCGGCGGCGCCGAACTTCGACCTCGCGACGTCGGCGGCGACTTCCGCATCCCGCCAACGGGGTTCGGGTGTTGCGAAAAGCAGCTGCTCTCCATCACTCTCCGTGTCCAAACCCTCGACCCTTACCCCGATCAGGCGGACTGCGCCCGTCGGCGCGTGCTCGGTGAGGAGTTCGACGGCGGTGCGGTGGATGTCGCGGGCCACATCCACTCCGACGGCGGTTGTCCTGGCGCGGGTGATCGTCTTGAAGTCCGCGAACCGCACCTTGATCGACACCGTCCGCCCGCGCAGCCCGCGGCGGCGCAGGGTGGCGGCGACGCGTTCCGACAGCCGGAGCAGTTCCAGCCCGAGCACCGAGCGGTCGTGGAGATCCACGTCGAAGGTCACTTCGGCACCGATCGACTTGTCCGGCGACTCCGGGACGACCTTGCGCTCGTCGTGCCCGTTCGCGAGCGCGTACAGATGCTCCCCCAGCGCCCGCCCGAGCGAGCGCCTCAGCCTGGGCAGCGGAGCGGCCGCGACGTCGGCGACGGTGTCGAGGCCCTGCTGCCGCAGTTGTTCCTCGGTGCGCTTGCCGACACCCCACAGCGCCGACACGGGCAACGGACGCAGGAACGCGAGCGTCTCGGCCGAGGGGACGACGACCATGCCGTCCGGTTTGGCCATCCCGGACGCCAGCTTGGCGACGAACTTGACCTTCGCGACGCCGACCGAGCAGCTGATCCCGAAGTCGGCGGCCACGCGTTCCCGGATCCAGGCACCGAGCCGCGCGGGCGAGGAGTCCAGCCGCTTGAGCGCCCCGCTGACGTCCAGGAACGCCTCGTCCAGGCTCAGCGGCTCCACCAGTGGCGTCAGCTCGCGAAAGACCCCCATGACGCCCTGGGACACCTCGCCGTAGAGCCCCGGCGTCGGCGTGATGCAGATCAGCTGGGGGCAGAGCCGCTTGGCGGTCGAGAACGGCATGGCCGACCGGACGCCGAACTCGCGCGCCGCGTAGCTCGCCGCCGCGACGACGGACCTCGGCCCGCCACCGGACACGACCACCGGCTTGCCGGCGAGCTCCGGGCGCGTGCGCAGCTCGCAGGACACGAAGAAGGCGTCCATGTCGACGTGCAGCAGGCCGCAGCCGGTGTCGTCCGGCCAGGTGGTGGCCCCGGTCGTCACGCGGTAGCGGGCCATCCCACCGGGCAGTTCAGCGTTTCGTCCCACGGGCAGACGCTAGCCCGGACCACCGACAGTCTCGTGAGTGGTAAGGACGGTTCTAACCGTCCTTACCACTCACGAGAGTCATGGGCGGTGGGCCAGGACGTGCAGCCTGCTGGAGATGTCCCGCAGCGGCGGAACCGACGCCGCCGCCAGCTCGAACTCGGCCAGGTCCTCTTCCCGCACCCCACCGGGCACGAAGTCCGCCACGACACCGTCGCCCTGCAGCGACGTCACCTCGAGCCCGACCGCGATCAGCTGGGCGCGGAGGCCCTCCGCGTCGAAGCGCCGCAGCACGGTCTCGCGTCCGCCGCCGAGGACACCGCTCTCGGCCGCGAGGAGTTCCCGCGCCTCGCCGAGCCGCCCGGCCAGCGCGCGCTGCAGGATCGCCGCGTGCCGGTTCGCCACCAGCACCGAGACCGCTCCGCCGGGTTTGACGGCGGCGGCCAGCGCGGTGAGCACGAGCGCCGGGTCGTCGACGACCTCGAGCAGCCCGTGCGCGAGCACGAGATCGGCCGAGCCTGCCGCGACGTGGGCGCCGAGCGCGTCGGAGTCGTCGGCGATCACCGTGATGCTGCCGGAGACGCCCTCTTCCTCGGCGCGGCGGCGCAGGGTCGCCAGCGCGTTGGGGTTCGGCTCGACCACGGTCACCAGGCAACCCGCCGAGGCCAGCGGCACCGCCCAGCCGCCGCTGCCGCCGCCGACGTCGACGACGTGCGGCTGTTGTGCGCCTCGCGCCCGTGCGGCCCGGAGTTCTGCTTCGAGAACCCGGCGAACCGCCCCCGATCCCCGCGTGGCCACGGTGTCCGTCTTCATAAACGCACAGGGTAATGCCCGCCTTCCGGACGCCGCCGGGTGTAGTCCGATGCGGTGTTCGACACCTTGCCAAGGAGCCACCCCGCCGACTGCCCGTAGGCTGTATCGAGTGCACACGGTCGCTGTTCTCAGCCTGAAGGGTGGCGTCGGTAAAACGACGGTCGCCCTCGGTGTCGCGTCCGCCGCGCTGCGTAGGGGCGCCCGGACTCTCGTGGCCGACCTCGACCCGCAAGGCAACGCCACCACCTCGCTGGACCCGCCCTTCACCGATCGCACGCTGGCCGACGTCCTGGAGACGCCGGTGCGCTCGGTGCTCGAACGCGCGATCGCGCCCAGCGTGTGGAGCGACCAGATCGACGTCCTCGTCGGTGCCGAAGAGCTGGAGATGCTCAACGAACCGGACGCCGACAACCGCCGTTTGGAGAACCTCTCCCGCGCGCTCGACGAACTGCACACGAATCCGCTGCGCGAAGAACCCTACGAACTGGTGATCCTCGACTGCCCGCCGTCGCTCGGCAGGCTGACCCGCTCCGCGCTCGTGGCCGCGGACAGTGCCCTGATCGTCACCGAGCCCACGATGTACGCCGTCTCCGGCGCGCGCCGCGCGCTCGACGCGATCGAGAAGATCCGCGAAGAGCAGAACCCCGGGCTGCGGCCGATCGGCGTCGTGGTCAACAAGCTCCGCGTGCGCTCCTACGAGCATCAGTTCCGCGTGGCCGAGCTGCGGGAGAACTTCGGCCCGCTGGTGATGCCGACGGCCATCCCGGACCGGCTCGCGGTGCAGCAGGCGCAGGGCGCGTGCAGCCCGATCCACGAGTGGCACTCCCCCGGTGCGCAGGAGATCGCGCTCACCTTCAACATGGTGCTGGCGAAGGTCCTGCGTTCGAGCCGGGCCGGACGGCATCGCGTCCGTGGCGAAGAAGAGCCCGAAGCACCCGCCAAGCTGAGCGACACCGGCACGGGCTGACGTCCGATGCCCGAAGGCGACACCGTCTTCCTCGCCGGCAAGGTCCTCGACAAGGCGCTGGCCGGGAAGACCCTGCTGCGAGGCGAGTTCAGGGTCCCTCAGCTGGCCACGACGGATCTCGCCGGACGCGACGTGCTCGGCGTCGGCACGGTCGGCAAGCATCTGCTGACCCGCCTCTCCGGCGACCTCACCCTGCACAGCCATCTGCGCATGGACGGCAAGTGGGACGTCTATCGGGCGGGCGCGCGCTGGCGGCATCCGGCGCATCACGCGAGAGTCATCCTCGCCACCGAGGATCTGCAGGCGATCGGCTTCCGCGTGCACGACCTCCAACTCGTGCCCACGGACGAAGAAGACCGGCTGGTCGGCCACCTCGGCCCCGATCTCCTCGATCCACAATGGACGGACGAACTCGCGGAACGCGCGGCGGCGGCGCTGGCCGCGGACCCGGATCGCGAATTGGGCGACGCCCTGCTGGATCAGCGGATCATGGCGGGCATCGGGAACATGTACAAGGTCGAGATGTGCTTCCTGCTCGGCGTCACACCCTGGACACCGGTGTCCGAAGTGGACCCGGCGAAGGTCGTCGCGCTCGGCCGCAAACTGCTGAAGGCCAACGCCTGGCGCACCTCGCAGACCACCACCGGCGATCTGCGGCGCGGCCGCGAACACTGGGTCTACGAGCGGACCAAGCAGGGCTGCTTCCGTTGCGGCGGACGGCTTCGCGTCGCGCCACAGGGCGCCGGGCACCAGGCGAGGCCGACGTGGTTCTGCCCGAAATGCCAGTCCGGGCCCGCCCCGAGCGGCTAAGCTGGCCTCGTGACGCTGTTCAAGCTCCCGCTCTACGGGGCCGACACCGAACGCGGCGACCTCGCTCCCTGAGCCGCCCGCTCCCTCCGCACGTCACCTTTCTCTTCTCTCTCAGGGAGCTTTGTCATGCCCGGAATCCTCACGGGCACGGCGCTGCGCGCGTTCGTGCACGCCCTGCCCAAGGTCGAACTCCACGTCCACCTCGTCGGTTCGGCGAGCCTGCCCACGGTGCTGGAACTGGCCCGCCGCCGCCCGTCCGCGGGGGTGCCGACAGAACCGGCGGCGCTCGCCGAGTTCTTCACCTTCCGCGATTTCCCGCATTTCCTCCGCAACTACCTCGCGGTGACGTCGCTGGTGCGCGACGCCCGCGACATCCACACCCTCGTCACCGGGCTGGCCTCGGATCTGGCCGCGCAGAACGCTCGCTACGCGGAAGTGACCGTGACGCCGTACAACCACGTCCTCGACGGCATGTCGACGGACGATCTCCTCACCGGTCTCGCGACCGGACGGGCGGCGGCCAGGGCGGACCACGGCGTGGAACTGGCCTGGTGCTTCGACATCCCCGGCGAGAAAGGGGTCGTCGCCGGGCGGGAGACGGTGGTGTTCGCGCTCCGCGAACGCCCCGAAGGCCTGGTGTCCTTCGGGCTCGGAGGCCCCGAGGTCGGCGTCGGCCGCGCGCAGTTCGCCCCCTTCTTCACCGCGGCCAGGGAGGCGGGGCTGCACAGCGTCCCGCACGCGGGCGAGACCACCGGCCCCGCCACCGTCTGGTCGGCGGTGCACGATCTCGGCGCCGAACGGATCGGGCACGGCATCGGCGCGCACACCGATCCGGCGCTCCTGG
The DNA here is from genome assembly GCF_019330265.1 of Amycolatopsis sp. TNS106. NCBI lineage: Bacteria > Bacillati > Actinomycetota > Actinomycetes > Pseudonocardiales > Pseudonocardiaceae > Amycolatopsis > Amycolatopsis sp. TNS106. The sequence goes on from NZ_CP024972.1 coordinate 4,001,105, forward strand.
AATACCTTGCCGTGCAACGGATCACGTTGGAGGTCTGCCCGACATCGAACGTGCGGACCGGGCAGTGCGCGTCGATCGCGGCGCATCCCGTGCGACGGCTGCTCGATCACGGCGTGCCGGTCACGCTCAACACCGACGACCCGCCGATGTTCGGCGCCACCCTCGACGGCGAGTACGTGGCGGTGGCCGAAACCCTGAAGCTGACGGCGGCCGAAATCGCCCTGTTCGCGAAGAATGCGGTGGAAGCCGCTTTTCTGCCCTCGGCGGACAAGAAGGCCCTGACGGCGGAGATCGAAGAAATCTTGTTGCAGGACCCCGAACTCCTCGCATAGTTTGGCGGTACACGAGAGAGGAGGTGGTCCAAAGTTGTATTCCAACAGGACTCGTGAGGTGGCTGTCCGCTAGCGGACCCCACGCGTAGGACTTCAGAGCAGCGATACAACGCAAGTTGGAGCCACCTTCGGCTCGTCGTCTCTGCTTCGCGTGATGCCTGACAGCGAATACCAGGCAGTCACCGGGCCCCCGAGGTTCCCGAGCACCGGTCCGGCTCGGGCCCGGCCGCCGATTCCGGCGTCCGGGAGCCGCCTCGGGGGTACCCCTATTTCCGGGTGTGCCGCCCGCCGCTCCGAAAGACCGTCCGCCGCGGTTCCGCCACCGCGAACCCTGCCGACTGGATAGCCTGACGCCATGCTGAGGCCCGATTTCCCGATCATCACCCAGCGCCTGACCCTCCGCGCCTTCACCCCGGCGGATCTCGACGAACTCAATTCCTTCCAGTCCCGCGCCGACGTCGCCCGCTACCTCTACTGGGGGCCGCGCAGCCGGGCCGAATCCGCCGCCGCGCTCGCCAAACGGGTGCACAGCAGCACCCTGTCGAAGGAAGGCCAGTTCCTCGCGGTGGCCGCGGAACTGACCGAGACCGGGCAGCTCATCGGCGACCTGAACCTCGAATACCTCAGCAGTGAGCATCGCCAGGGCGAGATCGGGTTCGTCTTCCATCCCGACCACCACGGGAAGGGGCTCGCCGCCGAGGCGGCCGTCGAGGTGCTGCGGCTCGGGTTCGAGGACCTCGGCCTGCACCGGATCATCGGCCGCTGTGACGGGCGCAACACCTCGTCCGCCGCGCTGATGGAACGCCTCGGCATGAAGAAGGAAGCCCATCTGCGGCAGAACGAGATCGTGAAGGGCGAGTGGTGTGACGAACTCGTCTTCGCGATGCTCGAAGACGAGTGGAAGACGAGCCGCTAGGCCGTGTCCGGCAAGTCTGTTCGATGGGCTTCGTGATCCAGGTGGTTCCTGGCGGTGCGGGCGGATCGGCCTCGTACCGGGGTCGTACTCGGCCGCGTCCGCCCGTGCCGCCAGGGACCGCCTGGGCGCGGAGACCGCGGACAGACTTGCCGGACACGGCCTACACGCCACCAGGCATGATGGGGCCGTGCTCTTCGACAAGATCGTCCGCCCCGCTCTCTACCGGGTCTCCGGCAGCGACCCCGAAACCGTGCACGAACGCACCATCGGCACGCTCGCCAGGCTGAGCCGGGTCTCCCCCGCGCTCGCCGCGCTCGGCCGCGTCTACCGGACGGACGATCCGGTCACCTTCCTCGGGCTCCGCTTCCCGAACCGGGTCGGCCTCGCCGCCGGGATGGACAAGAACGGCCGCGCCCTGCATGCCTGGCCCGCGCTCGGCTTCGGTTTCGTCGAGGTCGGCACGGTCACCCGGCATCCGCAGCCGGGCAACGACAAACCGCGGCTGTTCACCCTCGCCGAGACCGACGCGGTGATCAACCGGATGGGCTTCAACAACGAAGGCGCGGCGGCACTCGCCGCCCGCCTCGCCGAGACCGGGAAACCTCCCGTGCCGCTCGGCGTCAGCATCGGCAAGTCCAAGGTGACCCCGCTCGGCGAGGCCGTCGAGGACTACCGGTTCTCACTGCGGACCCTGTACCCGTACGCCGACTACTTCGCGATCAACGTCAGTTCCCCGAACACGCCCGGGCTGCGGGCCCTGCAGGACAAGTCCGCGCTGGCCGAGCTGCTCGGCGAGCTGCGGAAGACCTCGGCCGAGCTCGCCGGCGACGCGAAGCCGACTCCGGTGCTGGTGAAGGTCGCCCCCGACCTCACCGACGAAGCGCTCGCGGAACTGCTGGAGGTCTGCCTCGAACATGGTGTCGCCGGGCTGATCGCGACCAACACGACGCTGTCCCGAGAAGGGATCGCGCCCACCGAGGCGGCCATCGGGGAGCAAGCGGGCGGGCTCTCCGGTCGCCCGCTCACGGCACGCTCGGTCGAGGTGGTGCGGTTCGTGCACGACGAGACCGGCGGCAAGCTGCCGATCATCGGCGTCGGCGGGATCTTCGACGCCGGCGCCGCCGCCCGGATGCTCGACGCCGGCGCCGGCCTGATCCAGCTCTACACCGGTTTCGCCCTGCACGGTCCCGGCCTGGTCAAGCGGGTCGCCCGAGGTCTCGCGGCCCGGCCGTACTGACGAACCTCAGGTAGGCACGCCAGCACTGGTATCTCGTCAGCTCCGTCGCCGTCGCCGCGGCGGCCTGGTCGCACAGGACCGCCAGCGGCGTTTCCCCGGTCTCCAGCCGGATCCGGCCCAGGACGAACGGGGCGGGCAGGGTGGCCGCGAAGGCGCCGAGCGCGGCGGGCGAGAGCCTCCAGCGTTCACCCGAAAGCATCGTGTGCTCGCCCGTGGCGCTCACCGGCACCACCCCCGGCTGGGGCGGATCGGTGGGCAGCAGCAGCATCCGGTAGCCCTCGCCGGTCCGGACCAGGCCGGTGAACCGGGCCCCGGCGGCGACCAGGCTTCCGTTCAACGGCTGCCCGCGCAGCTGCGCGCCGAACACGACGAGATCCGCACCCGGTGCGGGGTAAGGGAAATCGGCCTGTTCGTCGGTGAGCACGGCGGCGAGGTCGATGGCGATCTGGTCGTCGAACGGCCGCACCACCACGGAAACCCCGTACGGTCCCAGATCCGACGGCGACGACGGCACCGTGACCGCGGCGAGGTCGAGCAGGTTGACGAACGCCGTGTACCGCTCCAGCCGTTTCGCGACACCGTCCGGATCGGACAACGCCTCGGCGACCGAGGGATGATCCGCGACCGTCGGGAGCAGGAGGGCGTCGTACTCCGACAGCATCCGGAGCGCGAGCATCCCGGCCTCGGCGACGCGCTGCCTGTCGGCGGTGAAGCCGTCGTCGTGGATCAACCCGCCCACCGTCAGCAGTGCCGACACCTCCACCGTCTCCACCCGGGCACCGGACGCCCGCAGCGCCGAAACCGCGCCGAGGAAGGCGGACCGGGATTGCAGGGACAGACCGGTCAGCGTGTCGGAGCCCGGGATCGCCACCCTCGGCCGGTCACCCGCGGACAGCCGGACATCCGGGGGCCAGTCGCGGGCGAGCGGGTCGATCCCGTCCGGACCGGTCATCAGTCCCAGTGCGCGCTGTCCCAGGGTGAGGCTGCGGGCGAACAGGGCGATCCCGGCGCACGGCGCGGCGCCGGTCTTCGGCACGAGGCCCAGCGTCGGCTTCAATCCGACGATCCCGTTGAGGGAAGCGGGAATCCGGCCCGCTCCGGCGGTGTCCGTGCCGACCGCCAGGTCCACGAGGCCGAGCGCGACGGCGACGGCCGCGCCGCTGCTCGCGCTCCCGGAGACCCGCTCTGTGTTCAGCGCGGCGCTCACGGCGCCGTACGGGCTGTGGGTGTGTTCGAGGTCGCCGCCGAACCGGTCGCAGTTGGTCTTGCCGATCACGACCGCCCCGGCCGCGGTCAGCCGGGACACGGAGGTGGCGCCGACGCAGCCGACGTCCTCCCCCGCCGTGGGAAGGCCGGCCACGTCGATGACGTCGGCGACCGCCGCCAGCGTTCCCGCGAGCGGCAGGTCCGCGCCCGCACGAAGACGTTCGTCCACCGCCTTCGCGTCCACGAGGGCGTCTTCCACCGGGCGGAGGGTGATCCAGACGTCGGGCCGGTCGACCTCGGCGATCCGGTCGTAGGCGGCTATGACGCGCTGATACGAACTGGGAGGAGGAGCGGGGGTCGGTTCTGGTTCCGGGGGGAGCGTCGTCACTGGGCGTCCTTTCCTCGGTGGGGACGAGAAAGACCACTGCGCGAGATCCACTGTGTCCGGTCCGCCACCCTGGGACGCCCGCTCACGCGGGCTGGGTTCAGGCCCGAGCTGGGAAGAGCACTGCGTGCATGTGAGAAACGTTAGGCATCGCGGGTCGCCGTCACCAGCGGATTCGGGTCACGCGAGCGTTTCGGTATCACACAGTGAGCGAGTCGTTACGCAATGGAGTATTAGCGACGACGAATGAGACGATGGTCCAGGAAAGCGCCTGCTCAGAGCCTACCCGACGGCGTAACTCGCGTGATCGAACTCGTAACTCACGTGCTTGAAGGCGTAACTCGTGAGTTACGCGCTCAAGCACGCGAGATACGTCTCCAAGCACGCGTGTCGCGGGTTCAGGAGAGTTCGCGCAGCGCCATGGCGAGACCGGCGAGCTTGTCGGTCGCGTCGGACAGTTGTTCCTTGGACGACGTCATGCCGTCCGAGCTCGCGGCGACGGTGTGACCGGCGGCCGCGACGAGACCTCCGTAGCCGTCGAGACCGTCGTCGAGCTGCTCGCGCAGTTGTTTGACGGCGGCGTCCAGGGCGCCGCGTTCCCGCTCGGGCGCCGCGTCACGTCCGCGTTCGATGGCCTGGATCCGGCCCGCCAGCGCGCGCAGGGCCTGCGCCGCCTCGGTGGCGGTGGTGCGCGCGTCCGCGACGGCGATCTCCGAGACCGGCATGGTGCCGAGCGACGTCGGCTGCGAAAGCTGGCGAAGCAGCTCCGCCAGCGAAGCCTCGCTCTCGGCGAGACGCTCCATCGGCTCCCGCGCCACGGACCGTGCCGGAGGCAGCGGCGGCGGAGCGGCGGGCGCGGCGGGCAGCACGGTGCGGTTCAGCGTCCGCAGCCGCAGCCCCGACTTGACCCCGAAGGTGCCGAAGATGATGGCGAACGCGCCGCCCGCGATGGCCTGGAGGACGTCGGCCTGGCCGTCCTTCAACAAGCCGGTGCCCGCGACGACGGCGAACAGTCCGCAAAGGAAGGTGAGGAGGATCCAGAACGTCAGCGCTCGCGAAGTCCGGCGCTTGCGGCGCTCCAGTTTGGCGGCGGGTTCGTTCCAGCGCGCCCATTTGGCCTTCGCGTCGGCGACGACCGGGATCTGCCCCGCGGCCATCGACGTCAGCTGCTGAGAGATCTTCGGCATGGCCGGCATCGGCGGCATCTGCGGGCGCGGCTTGGGCGGCGCCGGCCGGGCGGGCCGCGAAGATCCCTGCTCGGAGGGCGGGATGTAGCGCTGCAGCTTCTCCTGCGCGCGCTGGGCGTAGTCGGGCAGCTTTTCGATGTGCTTCTCAAGCTTGGCGGTGAACTCCCCGAAGTCCTTGCGCCTGCCCTGGCCCATGCCCTCTCCCCTGTCTTCAACTGAGACCGGTCCCGCACCCGCGTGGGTGCGGGACCGGCTCTAGGTGGTGTGTCAGGCGGGGTTCTTGCCCTGTTCGGCCTGAACCCGTGCCTGGATCTCACGCTGGATGTCCGCGGAGCTCGAGCCCTTCGCCGGTGCGGCGGCGGTCTTGCCGTCGGTCACCTGAGCGACGGAATCACCCTTCATGGACGCGCGGATCTGCTCCAGCCGCGAGTGCCCCGCGAGCTGCGTCGTGGAGGCCTGGACCTCCATCATCCGGCCCTGGACGGAGTTCTGTGCGAGTTCGGCCGAGCCCAGCGCGGTGGTGTAGCGCTTCTCGATCTTGTCGCGAACGTCTTCCAGTGACGGGGTGTTGCCCGGCGCGGCCAGCTGGCTCATCTGGTTCAGCGAGGCGGAGACCTGCTCCTGCATCTTCGCCTGCTCCAGCTGCGAGAGCAGCTTGGTGCGCTCGGCCAGCTTCTGCTGCAGCATGGTCGCGTTGCGCTCGACGGCCTTCTTCGCCTGCTCCGCAGCCTGAAGCGACTGGTCGTGCAGGGTCTTGAGGTCCTCGATGCTCTGCTCGGCGGTGACGAGCTGCGCGGCGAAGCTCTCCGCCGCGTTCTCGAACTCGGTCGCCTTCTGCTCGTCGCCCTTGGCACGCGCCTCGTCGGCGAGCACCAGCGCCTGGCGGGTCGAAGCCTGCAGCTTCTCCACGTCGCCGAGCTGGCGGTTCAGCTTCATCTCCAGCTGACGCTGGTTACCGATCACCGAGGCGGCCTGCTGGGTCAGCGCCTGGTGGTTGCGCTGCGCCTCCTCGATGGCCTGCTGGATCTGTACCTTCGGGTCGGCGTGCTCGTCGATCTTCGACGAGAACGCCGCCATCATGTACTTCCAGAACTTCACGAACGGGTTGGCCATCTCCTCCGCCTGCCTTCTCGCATCCCACGGGCTGTTACCTCGAGGTGGGGCGTCCCCTCTGTGATGTTGCAACGTCCCGACCCCGGCGTTGAGTTCCATCGTGTCAGGTCGGCGTCCCGCGTTCCAGGCGACCCCGACGGAATTCAGGGATCCCCCTGACTGTGATGTCCACGACCTTTCGGGTGGACCCTCCGTCAGCGGCGCAGCGCGGTCTCCTCGTCCAGGCGTGACAGCTTCTCGGGATTGCGCACGGCGTAGAGCCCGGTGATGAGCCCGTCCTCCACCCGCAGCGCGACGACGGTGTCGACCTCGTCGCCGAGCCGGAGGATCAGCGCGGGATGGCCGTTGACCTGAGCGGTACGCATCGTCGCCCGGTCGTCGCGGATCGGACGGCTCGCCGCCAGCAGCGGCGCGACCAGCGCGGCACCGACCACGGGCTCCAGCACAACTCGCACGACACCGCCCCCGTCACCGAGGAAGACGACGTCCGGAGCGAGGACGTCGAGCAGTCCTTGCAGGTCACCCGTCCGGACCGCGCGGTGGAACGCGTCGAGCACGTCCTTGGTCTCGCCGGGCGACGCGGCGCCACGCGGCCGCCGCGCGGCGACGTGCGCCCGCGCCCGGTGGGCGATCTGGTGGACCGCGGCCGGGGTCTTGCCGACGGCTTCGGCGATCTCGCCGTAGGGGACGTCGAACACCTCGCGCAGCACGAACACCGCGCGTTCGGTCGGGGTGAGGGTCTCGAGCACCAGCAACATGGCCATCGAGACGCTGTCGGCCAGTTCGACGTCGTCGGCCACGTCGGGGCTGGTCAGCAGGGGTTCGGGCAGCCACGGACCGACGTAGGACTCTTTGCGGCGGCCGAGCGTGCGCAGCCTCCCGAGCGCCTGCCTGGTGGCGATGCGGACCAGGTACGCCCGCGGGTTCTCCACGGTGCCGAGGTCGACCCCGGACCAGCGCAGCCACGTCTCCTGCAGGACGTCTTCGGCGTCGGCGGCCGAGCCGAGCATCTCGTAGGCGACCGTGAACGGCAGGTTCCGGTGGGCGACGAACGCCTCAGTGGCGGTGCCGGACATGGACGGCTCCTGTTCTCGGCGACGGTGTCCCCACCAGACGCCGAGTCCCCTCGATTCCTGACACGTCGAGGCCGTGGCGCGCGTCACGGTCGGGTGCTGTCAGCGAACGTGGGTCACCGGCGTCTGGTGGTCGTCCGGTTCAGCACACGACCACGAAGAGGACGAGACCATGGATTCCCGTTTCGCTCTGAACGACAACGAGCTCGGCGCCAAGCTCGGCAAGCGTTTCGCCAACGTCAGTGTGGCCATCAAGGGTTCGCCCCTGCCGAAGGTCACCCAGGAGCTGGTGTCCCTGCGGGCCAGCCAGCTCAACGGCTGCGGTTTCTGCGTCGACGCCCACGCCAAGGACCTGGCCGCCGCCGGCGAACCCGCGGTCCGCGTCAACCTGGTCGCCGCCTGGCGCGTGTCCACGGTGTTCACCGAGGCCGAGCGGGCCGCGCTGGTCCTCGCCGAGGAAGGCAGCAGGCTCGCCGACGCGCATCAGGGTGTCTCCGACGAAACCTGGGACCGGGTGCGGAAACACTACGACGACGACCAGATCGCCGCGCTGATCTACCTGGTCGCGATGATCAACGCCGCCAACCGGCTGCTGGTCATCACGCACACCAAGGGCGGCTCCTACCAGGCGGGCACGTTCGACGACGCCGCGAACTGACGGCAAAGGCCCCAGGCTGACTGCCTGGGGCCTTTGCCGTTCACAGCGTCGCTAGGCGGCGACCATCTTCGGTGCGGAGATCGTCGTCCGCAGTGCGGGGCTCATCCGCGGCGGCGGCGAGATCCGCAGGTCGGCCAGGTCGTTGCCGATCAGCTCGGACACCAGACGGCCACCTTCGAGGCCCGCTTCGGCGCCTTCCCGCTCCGGAGCGCGCCGCTTGCCCGCTTCGACCTTCTCGTCCACCGGGGCGACCTCGACGTTGTCCATCGCCGAGACGTCCGCCGCGACCTTGTGCAGGAGTTCGCCCAGCGGAAGGTCCAGGGCCTCGCAAATGGACGCCAGCAGCTCGCTGGACGCCTCCTTCTGCCCGCGCTCGACCTCGGACAGGTAACCGAGGCTCACCCTGGCGGCGCGGGAGATGTCCCGCAGCGTTCGACGCTGGTTCGTGCGGGCGTGTCGGAGCCGGTCGCCGATCGCCTCGCGCAACAGCACGGTCATCACGCGCCTCCCTTCCAGGACTGACTACCCCCTACGTTACCCAGAGCGGTGCCCTGGGCGCAGGTGTTGACACGGCAATACGCCAAGGGCGAACGCGGCGATCATGCGAGTTGTTCCCCCAGCAGGGCGAACGCGCCCGAGACCGCACCGGCCCTGACCGAGGCTCGATCACCGCGTAAGTCCAGCGTGCAGACGGTGAGCACCCCCGGGCCCGCGAGGCCGACGTGGACGGTGCCCGGCTCGACGCCGTCCTGTCCGTCCGGACCCGCGACACCGGTCAGGCCGAGCCCCCAAGTGGCACCGCACCGGTCTCTCGCGCCGACGGCCAACTGCGCCGCGACCTCGGGATGTACGGCGCCATACGCGGTAAGGAGGTCTTCGTCGACCCCGGCCAGCTTCGCCTTGAGGTCGGTGGCGTAGACCACCAGCCCGCCTCGGACGGCGGCACTCGATCCGGGGACCTCGGTCAACGTCGCGCAGACCAGTCCGGCGGTCAGCGACTCGGCCGTCGCCACCGTCTCCCCACGCTCGATCAGGTGAGTGATCAAGGTCTCAGGTTCCATCCATGCCCCCGCCGCCACCCTCAGCGGACGCGCTGCGCGCGGCTGTGCCTGTCATAAGCCCGCGGCACGCCTTCCGGCGGCACGAAGCCGGACCGCGCGCACGACGTAGTCGAGCCCGGTCACGACGGTCAGCACGAGCGCGAGCCCCATCAGCACCCAGCGCACCGGCTCGGCGGAGGCGGGCAGGGGCAGCAGATACGCGGTGATGGCCGCGATCTGTGCGAGGGTCTTGGCCTTGCCGCCCCGGCTGGCCGGGATGACGCCGTGCCGGATCACCCAGAACCGCAGCAGCGTCACGCCGATCTCGCGGATCGCGATGACGATGGTGACCCACCAGCCCAGTTCGCCGAGCACGCTCAGCCCGATCAGCGCGGCGCCGATCAGCGCCTTGTCCGCGATCGGGTCGGCGATCTTGCCGAAGTCGGTGATCAGCCCGTATTTGCGCGCGACCCAGCCGTCGACCTGGTCGGTGAACGACGCGATCGCGAACAGCGCGGTGGCGATCGCGCGCCAGAAGGTGTCCGTCCCGTCGCCGGTGAACAGCGCCAGCACGAACAGCGGCACCAGCACCAGCCGCGACATCGTGAGCAGGTTCGCCAGGTTCAGGGTCGGGACCGGGGTGGCCTCGGGGACCCTGGCGTGCTCACCGCCCGTCCCCTCACCGGCCCCGGCGTCGCTCGGGGCGGCATTCACCGGTCGGCCTCGGGCGGCGCGGGCCGCACGATCAGGTCGACGCCCTCGGAGTCGACGACCTCGCAGCGCACGAAGTCACCCACCGCCAGCGGAGGCAGGTCTTCCGTCTCGATCAGGACGCATTCGCCGTCGACCTCGGGCGCCTGGTGCGCGGCGCGGCCGATCGGGTCCTCGCCGTCCTCGGCCTGCTCGATCAGGACGTCGACGAAGTCGCCGATCCGGTCCTCGGCCCGCTGCGACGTCAGCTCCTCGACCAGCGCGGAGATCCGCGCGACCCGCTCGGCCACCACGGACTCGTCGAGTTTGCCGTCGAAGGTCTCGGCCTCGGTGCCGTCCTCGTCCGAGTACCCGAAGACGCCCACCGCGTCCAGCCGCGCGCCGGTCAGGAAGCGCTCCAGCTCGGCGAGGTCCTCTTCGGTCTCGCCGGGGAAACCGACGATGACGTTCGTGCGGATGCCCGCGTTGGGCGAGTGCTCCCGGATCTGGTCGCACAGCGCGAGGAAGGAGTCCGTGGAGCCGAAGCGGCGCATGCGGCGCAGCACGGTCTCGCTGGAGTGCTGGAAGGAGAGGTCGAAGTAGTCGGCGACGCCCGGAGTGGTCGCGATGGCCTTGACCAGGCCGGGACGCGTCTCGGCGGGCTGCAGGTAGGACACGCGGACGCGTTCGATCCCCGGCACCGCGGCCAGGCGCGGGACCAGCAGTTCCAGCGCGCGGGCGCCGTCGCGGCCGAAGTCCTTGCCGTAGGAGGTGGAGTTCTCCGAGACGAGGAAGACCTCCTTGACGCCGTTCTCCGCGAGCCACATCGCCTCGGCGACGATCTCGTCCGGCTGCCGGGACACGAAGGACCCGCGGAACGACGGGATCGCGCAAAACGAGCAGCGGCGGTCACAGCCGGAGGCGATCTTCAGCGCGGCCACCGGGGAGGTGTCGAGCCTCGTCCGCAGTACGCGCGGGCCCCAGCCGTGCTGCGCGTGCCCGGGCACCTCGACCGACTCGGCGGCGGTCGGGCGCTGGACCGGGCTGATCGGCAGCAGCTTGCGGCGGTCGGACGGGGTGTGGGACTCGACCTTGCGGCCGGCCACGACGTCGTCGAGACGCTCGGCGAGGTCCGCGTAGTGGTCGAAACCCAGGACCGCGTCGGCCTCGGGCAGGCTCTCGGCCAGCTCGTTGCCGTAGCGCTCGGCCATACAGCCGACCGCGACGACCTTCTTGCCGGTGTCGGACGCCGCGAGCAGCGTGTCGACCGAGTCCTTCTTGGCGGACTCGACGAAACCGCAGGTGTTGACGACCACGACGTCGGAGTCCTCGGGCTCGGCGGCGAGCTCCCAGCCGCCCGCCGCCAGCCGTCCGGCGAGTTCCTCGGAATCGACCTCGTTGCGGGCGCAACCGAGGGTCAACAAGGAAACGCGACGGGTGGCGACAGGATCAGTGGTGGGAGAAGGCACGTGCCTTAGGGTAGCTGGCCTGCTCGCGGGGTCGGCGATCGCTCGCTCGGGCGAGCCCTCGACCGGCCGGGGCGCCGGGGATGGCTTAATGGTGGACGTGCCCTCAAACCCTCTCTCGCACCGCCGCCCCACCGTCCGCCGGGCAAGGATCGCGGACGTCCGCAAGATCAAGGCGCTGGTCGATTCCGACGCCGGGACGGTGCTGCTGGAGAAGGAACTCGTCACCCTCTACGAGAGCGTCCAGGAGTTCTGGGTGGTCGAAGACGGCGACGACGTGCTCGGCTGCGGCGCGCTGCACGTGCTGTGGGAGGACATCGCCGAACTGCGCACCATCGCCGTCGACAAGGATTCCCGCGGTCGCGGCATCGGGCACGCGCTGGTGGCGCAGCTGATCGACTTCGCCCGCGAGATCGGGCTGAAGCGGCTGTTCGTGCTGACCTTCGAGACCCACTTCTTCGCCGGTCACGGGTTCGTCGAGATCGACGGGACCCCGGTGACCCAGGAGGTGTACGAGGAGATGAGGCGTTCGGCCGACCCGGGCGTCGCGGAGTTCCTCGACCTGCCGTACGTGAAGCCCAACACCTTGGGCAACAGCCGGATGCTGCTGGAGCTTTAGCCCTGCGTTCCCAATGTCGCATTGGAGACGCTGAGTGTCCCCAATGCGACATTGGGAACACCACTCAGCCCTTCGCAGCGTGCCGGGCGACCCGGACCCGGTTGCCGCACAGCGACGGCGTGCACCAGACCCGCCTGCTGTTGGCCGCCACGAACAGCATCGAGCAGTCGTGCGCGCCGCATCGCCGCAGCCGAGCGGCACGCGGCCCGGACACGAGGTCGATCGCCGCGACCGCGACGGCGGCCAGCGCGATCTCGCCGCCGTCCTCGCCGTGCCAAGACGTCTCCGCGCCTTCGGCCGTCAGCCGCGGGCTGGTGGGCACGGCGGCCGCGGCCGCGTTGACCCGCTCGACCGCCCACACCTCGGGCTCCCGCGCGGCCACTGTCGCCTCCAGCAGTTCACGCACCGCTGATCGCAACCGCTTCGTCTGCTCGGCAGACGGCGGCCGGGCACCTTCGGGCAAAGCTTGAGCCGCCCAGAACTTCGCGTCACCGTCGTCGAGCAGGTCGACTGGCGGGGAGACGGCCAGCATCACGGTGTCGGCGAGGTTCACCGCGAGATCGTCACCGGGAAGCGAGTCGAGATCGAGCATGCCTTGACACTATCAGGTACTAATGGTTCGAGACAGTTTTACCCATTAGGGAGTGTTCATGGCGACCATCCGGCACCGTTCCGTCAAACTCGGCGACGTCGAGGTCTTCTACCGCGAAGCAGGCGACCCCCAGGCACCCGTGTTGCTCCTGCTGCACGGCTTCCCGACGTCGTCACACCAGTTCGTGCGGCTGATGCGCCGCCTCGCCGGCCGGTGGCGGCTCATCGCGCCGGATCTGCCCGGCTTCGGGCAGACCGTCACCCCCGAGGGCTTCACGTTCACCTTCGACCGGCTCGCGGAAGTGGTCGGCGAGTTCGTGGACGCGCTGGAACTGCGCCGCTACGCGCTCTACATCTTCGATTTCGGTGCCCCGACCGGCCTCCGGCTGGCCGTGTCGCGCCCGTCCCAGGTGACGGCGCTCATCACGCAGAACGGCAACGCCTACGTCGAAGGGCTCGGCCCGGCGATGCCGGACTTCCCTTCCCTGACCGACGAAACCGAGGCGCGGCGCGGGTTCGAGGCGATCCTCGAACCGGAGCAGATCCGGTTCCAGTACGGCGGCGCCCGCGATCCGGAGACCATCGATCCCGCGAACCACCTGCTGGACCAGTACTTCCTCGGCCTGCCCGGCCGGGCGGAGGCGATGCTGGACCTGCTCTGGGACTACCGGAACAACCCGCCCGCGTACCCGCGGTTCCAGGCGTGGCTGCGCGAAGCCCAGCCGCCCGTACTCGCCGTATGGGGCCGCAACGACCCGTTCTTCGTCCCTGCGGGGGCCGAAGCGTTCCGGAATGATGTTCCCTCGGCGGAGGTCCACCTCTTCGACACCGGGCATTTCGCGCTGGAGGAGGACCTCGAACCGATCAGCGAGCTGATCGACCGCTTCCTCGCGGAACATCTCTGAAAGGCGGCTCATGGACACCTCGGTCACCGACCACCTGCTCAGCACGACGCGCGCGGTCCGCCGCAAGCTCGATCTGGACCGGCCGGTGGAACCCGAGGTGATCGAGGAGTGCCTGCGGCTCGCGCTGCAGGCGCCCACGCCGGGCAACCAGCAGGCGTGGCGATGGCTCGTGGTGCGGGATCAGGGCGTGAAGGACCGGCTCTCCGAGCTGTTCCGGCGGGTCGGGAAGGCGTATCTGGAGGCGAACGCGGCCGCCCTGGGCGAAGCGATCACCGAGCCCTCGGTGGCGCGGGCGTTCGCGTCGGGGCAGCATCTGATCGACGTGATCGACCGCGTGCCCGTGTTCGTCATCCCGTGCCTGACCGGCAGGCCCAGCGGGGACAACGCGGCCGACGCCGCGTTCTACGGCGGGATCTTCCCGGCGGTGTGGAACTTCCAGCTGGCGCTGCGGTCGCGCGGCCTCGGCTCGACGCTCACGACGTACCACCTGACCCACGAGGCGGAGGCGGCCGGAATCCTCGGCATCCCCGCCGAGGTCACGCAGGTCGGGCTGCTGCCGGTCGCCTACACGACCGTGCCGGACTTCAAGCCCGCGTCGCGCGTGCCGCTGTCGGAAGTCGCGTACCTCGACGGCTGGGGCAACGCGCTTCAGTGAGGTGGTCGTGATGGTTTCGCGTGTTTGGATGGACGACACGCGTGATCCGGTGGACGACACGCGTGACTGGATGGACATCACGCGCGTTCCCGTGGCGCCACCACACCGGCAGCAGGGACGTGAACGTCCCTCGTTAAGCCTTGGACACCCGCAGGGTGACCTGGTCGCCCCCCGAACTCACGGCGACCAGGTCCACCCGGCAGGCGGCGAACTCGACGGACTGCCCGCCACCACGTCCGGTGGAGGCGAGGGCCGCCGTCGTCCGCTCACCGCGTCCCGGTTCGGCCAGTGCCAGCTCGATCACGGCCTCCCCTTCCCAGACGCAGACCATTCCCGCGGCGCAGCGGGAATCGGACACCAGGCGAGCGAAGCGGATACTGACGTCCTTCGACGCGACCTCCGCCGTTTCACGGGCCTTGAGGTCGACGGTCTCCCCCAGCTCGACGGCGCCTCGAACAGGCTGCTGTACCGGCGCGGGCTGGACCGCCGGGGGCCCGCTCGCGGCGGGTTGTTCACGCGCGGCGGAGCTACCGGCTCCGCAGGCGAGGCCGACCAGGGCGCAGAAGACGACGAGCAGCTTCTTGGGGTCCACGTGCTCTGGACGTAGCGGAGGCTCCGGTCCGTTGCATCGGTCCTTCGAAAGCCTCGGTCAGTCGTCGGAGACGTCGCCGCCGTTCGCGTCCCCGCCACCGCGGATCATGAACAGCACCGACTCCAGCTCCTCCGGCTTGATCAGCACGTCCCGCGCCTTCGAGCCTTCCGAAGGGCCGACGACGCCGCGGCTTTCCAGCAGGTCCATCAGGCGCCCGGCCTTGGCGAAGCCGACCCGCAGCTTCCGCTGCAGCATCGAAGTCGAGCCGAACTGCGAGGTGACGATCAGCTCGGCGGCCTGCAGCAGGACGTCGAGGTCGTCGCCGATGTCGGAGTCGATTTCCTTCTTCTCGCCGGCCTTCGCCGCGGTGACGCCGTCCTGGTAGTCCGGCTGCGCCTGCTCCTTGGCGAAGTTCACCACCGCGGAGATCTCTTCGTCGCCGACGAAGGCGCCCTGGATGCGGACCGGTTTCCCGGCACCCATCGGCAGGTACAGCGCGTCACCCATACCGATGAGCTTCTCCGCGCCCGGCTGGTCGAGGATGACCCGCGAGTCGGTGAGCGACGAGGTCGCGAACGCCAGCCGCGACGGCACGTTCGTCTTGATCAGGCCGGTCACGACGTCGACCGACGGGCGCTGGGTCGCCAGCACCAGGTGGATACCGGCGGCACGCGCCTTCTGGGTGATCCGGACGATCGCGTCCTCGACGTCGCGCGGCGCGGTCATCATCAGGTCGGCGAGCTCGTCGACGATCGCCATGATGTACGGGTACGGCTGGTAGACGCGCTCGCTGCCGGGTGGCGCGGTGATCTCGCCCGAACGCACCTTCTTGTTGTAGTCGTCGATGTGCCGGACCTTGTTGACCTGCATGTCCTGGTAGCGCTGCTCCATCTCCTCCACCAGCCAGGCCAGCGCCGCGGCGGCCTTCTTCGGCTGGGTGATGATGGGCGTGATCAGGTGCGGGATGCCCTCGTACGGGGTCAGCTCGACCATCTTCGGGTCGATCAGGATCATCCGGCATTCGTCCGGCGTCGACCGCGCGAGCAGCGACACCAGCATCGAGTTCACGAAGCTCGACTTACCGGAACCGGTGGACCCCGCCACCAGCAGGTGCGGCATCTTCGTCAGGTTCGCGGTGACGAAATGGCCCTCGATGTCCTTGCCGAGCCCGATGACCATCGGGTGGTTGTCCTTGACCGTCGACGGCGCGCGCAGCACGTCACCGAGGCGCACCATTTCGCGGTCGGAGTTCGGCACCTCGATGCCGACCGCGGATTTGCCGGGGATCGGCGCCAGCAGCCGGACGTTGTCGGTCGCCACGGCGTAGGCGATGTTCTTGGTCAGCGCGGTGATCTTCTCGACCTTCACGCCGGGACCGAGTTCGACCTCGTACCGGGTGACCGTCGGGCCCCGCGTGAAGCCGGTGACCTGCGCGTCGACGTTGAACTGCTCCAGCACGCCGGTGATCGCCTCGATCATCGCGTCGTTGGCCTTGCTGCGGGACTTCGGCGCGTCGCCGAGCTTCAGCAGATCCGGCGGCGGGAGCTTGTAGTCGCCTTCGACGGTCCTCGTGACCGCCAGCGGCGCCTCGGCCTTCTTCGGCTTCTTCTCTTCGACAGGCTTGGGAGCAGGCTTCGGCGGGCGCAGCGGCGTCGGCGCTTCGGCCAGCGCGGCCTCGATGTCGAGCTGCTCGCCCTCGTGGTCGGCCGAAGCCTGACGGCGGCGCGACGGCTTCCGCAGGCGGACCGACTTCGGATCGGCTTCGGTGACGGCGTCGCGTTCCTCGTGGATGGCCTTGCGTTCGGCCTCGGCCTCTTCGATCTCTTCGGGGTCGAGGCCCCAGTTCCGCAGGCGGTGCGGGATCTCCCGGACCGGGGTCCCGGTGAACACGAGCGTGCCGAACAGCAGCGCCAGCACCAGCAGCGGCACCGCGACCCACGTGGTGACGCCCATGGTCAGCAGGCCGCCGGAGAACGCGCCGATCACCCCGCCGGCGTACATCCGGCCGTCGTTGGTCTCGGGCAGCGCGGTGAAGATGTGCAGCAGGCCGAGTACCGCCAGGACCACCAGCAGGGTGCCGATGACCATCCGCGGCCGGGCCTCCGGCATCGGTTCCGACCGCATCAGCGCGACGGCGACCACGGTCAGCACCAGCGGGAGCGTCACGGCACCGGCGCCCAGCAGAGAGCGCGTGCCGACCTCCACCCAGCCGCCGATCGGGCCCGCGGCCCGCCACCAGACGCCGAACGCGATCACCAGCGCCAGCGCGATGAGCCCCAGCGCGAGACCGTCGCGACGGTGCTCGGGTTCGAGTTCGCGGCCGCGGCCGACCGTCCGCGCGAGGGTGCCGAGACCCTTCGCGAGCAGGTTCCAGGTACCGCGCACGCCCTTGGCGAACGTGCCGGACGACTTCTTCCGCGGCGCCGGACGCCGTGAAGCGGGCTTCCTCGCAGCCGTTGACCTGGGCTTCGCCGGGATACGCGGCTTTCGCGCCGGCCCCTTGCTGCCGCCGCTTCGCGCCGTACTCCGTTTCCTGGTCGTCGACCCGCTAGCCATGTCTCCACG
This sequence comes from Amycolatopsis sp. TNS106, assembly GCF_019330265.1. Taxonomy (NCBI): domain Bacteria; kingdom Bacillati; phylum Actinomycetota; class Actinomycetes; order Pseudonocardiales; family Pseudonocardiaceae; genus Amycolatopsis; species Amycolatopsis sp. TNS106. Next base: position 4,018,335 of record NZ_CP024972.1, read on the forward strand.
GTAACCGCCTCGACCCTCCAGTCCCGGCTGCCACTCGGAGCACATCCGGAACATTCGTCTCAGGTCACAGCTTGAGCGGCCATCCGGGTGAAAAGCGGTTCATGACATGCTCTGCCCCATGTTCGCGCTGCATCAGGATGAGAATTCGGCTCGCCGCGCCCCGGCCATCTGGCGCACGATGCTGAACATCGACCGGGGGCTGGTCAACTTCGTCGGCAAACTCACCGTGACCGGCGGTGTTCCGGCCGAACTGCGCCGTAAGCCCTTGCTCATGACGGCCAACCACATCGGCGTGTTCGACGCGTTCGTGCTGATGGCGGCCTGCAAACGGATCGGCATCAACCCGCGGTTCATGCTGGCGGGCGGCATCCTCGACGCGCCGGTCATCGGCCCGGCGCTGCGGGTCAGCGGCCATCTGCGGGTCGACCGCAAACAGGCGTCGACGGCCATCGGCCAGTTCGCCGAGGCCACCGAGGCGCTGCGGACCACCCGTGACCCGCTGATCGTCTACCCCGAGGGCCGGATCAGCCACGACCCCGGCCTGTGGCCGGAGCGCGGCAAGACCGGCGCGGCGCGGCTCGCGCTGGCCGCCGGGGTGCCGGTGATCCCGATCAGCCAGTGGGGCGCGCACGAAGCCGTGTACTGGGGCACGGAGACCGTCAACGGCCCCGCCGACCTCGTGCCGCTCGCGAAGTCCGGGCTGAGCGCACCCATGCGGCGGCCGCGGTTCAAGGTGCACTTCGGCGATCCGGTGGATCTGTCGGAGATCGAGCCGGAACGGCCGGGCGCCGGAGTCCGCGCGCACGCCAAGATCATGCAGGCGATCACCGACGGCCTGGTCCCGCTGCGCCGCGACGAACTGGACAAGCCGCGCTTCCACGACCCGACGCGGCCGACGGACACCGTCAGCCCCTGGAAGAAGTACTGAGTCCGGATCCTGAGACGGGTGTTCACGCTCGCCTAAGGTCGGCGGACGTGAGCACCCGCATCCTCGTCGTCTACTACAGCGCGACCGGCAACACCGCGAAACTGGCGTCGGCGCTGGCCGACGGTGCCCGTGAGGCCGAAGCCGACGTCCGCGTCCGCACGGTTCCCGAAACCGCCCCGCCCGGTGCGGTGGCGAGCAATCCGCGCTGGCAGGCGTGGGTGGACGCGGGGCCGCACCACGAGACGGCGACGCTGGAGGACCTGGAGTGGGCCGACGGGTTCGCGGCCGGGAGCCCGACCAGGTTCGGCGGCCCGGCCGCCCAGCTCAAGTCCTTTTTGGACAGCACCGGCGGCCTGTGGGCCAAGGGAAAGCTGGTGAACAAGGTCGCGACGTCGTTCACCACCGCCTCCACCGCGCACGGCGGGCTCGAAGCGACCGTGCTGGCGACGAACAACATCTTCTATCACTGGGGCGCCATCGTCCTGCCCCTCGGCTACACCGATCCGCGGTTGCTCGAATCGGGCAATCCGTACGGTGGTTCGTTCGTCTCGCGCAAATCCGCCGAACCCGACGAACTGGCCCTGGACGCCCTCCGTCTGCAAGGGCGGCGTCTCGCCACCGTTTCGCGCTACGTCGCCGACGGTCTTTTCAAGGACGGGTGAAGGGAACCGCGAGCTCGTCTCCTGCGTCGTAGAGTGGTCACACAGCGTCACGCTACGGGGAGGAAGCGGGATGGCCGGCGGATACGAGGTCGCCTTGGAGGCGATCGGCGCGGCGTCAAGCGCGGCGAAACGGGCTTCGGACGACGTCGGGAAGGTGAACCTCGCGGCCGCGCTCGCCGACGTCGCGGCGGGGTTGCCGGGTGGCGTATCCGGTGAAGCGGCCCGCCTGCTCGCGGACGCCTGGGGCCGCGCGGTGCCCGGCTGGGCCGGGAACGCCGCTGACTACTCCGCACGGCTCGACGCGGCGGCCGTCCGCTACCGCTCCAACGAACTGGCGGCGTCGCGGGAACTTCCCGTCTGATGCTCACCTGGGGAGACGTGCGCCGGTGGGATCCGGCCGCGATCGGCCGCGTCGCCGACGCGCTCAACGACGGCTGCACCAAGATCATCGCCGCGAACGACGACGTCGAAGCCATGGCGCGCTTCACGGGCTGGACCGGTGACGCGGCCACCGCCGCCGCGACGCGGGGCGCGTCGCTGACCTCCACCCTGGAGCGCCTCGTCGCCGAGGCGTCCGCCGTCCGGCGAGGCGCTCACGAAGTACAGATCGCGCTGGACCGGATCGTCGCGTTCGTGCGGGAGACCGACGAACTGGCGCATCGGAACGGCCTGACCATCGGTGCCGGCGGCGAGATCTCCGTCGGTGTTCCGCGGCCCGGCCAGGCTCGGGTGACGGCGGAACTGGCCGACAGGATCGAGCAGGGCCTGCGCCGCGCGGCCGACGTCGACGCCGATTTCGCCGAAATCCTGCGGCGTGCCCTGCGTGGCGAGATCACCGAACAGGGTGGCATCACCCTCGCTCAAGCGGCGGACGCCGGAGCCGCACAGAGCGGCCTGTCGATCATCGGCCCACCGGAGAACGGCACCCCCGGCGATAACAAGGCTTGGTGGGCGAGCCTGTCGGACACGGCGAAAGTCGCTTTGCTGCAAGGAAATCCGGGGCTCGTCGGCAATCTCGACGGTATCCCGGCGGCCGACCGCGACGCCGCCAACCGCGCCGTCCTCGCCAGTGAGATCGCACGTCTTCAAGGCGATCCGAAACTCAAGGGTCTGGAAGCCATCCAACAGCGGCTGGCCCAGTCCGAACCGCGGGCGTTCCTGCTGGGGCTGGACACCGGCGGCGACGGGAAGGCGATCGTTTCGGCGGGAAACCCCGACACGGCGGCCAACGTGGCGACGTACGTGCCGGGGACCGGCTCGGAGCTGGCGAAGATCGGCGGCGATCTCAACCGGTCCGACAAGATGTGGGCCGCGGCGACCACCTCGGGCTCCCCGTCGACCGCGGTGATCACCTGGCTCGGCTACGACGCGCCGGACGGGATCACCGACGCCGCGAGCGACAAGTACGCCGACGGTGGCAAGGCGGCCCTCGCGCAGTTCCAGGACGGGCTGCGGGAAACGCATCAAGGGCCGCCCTCGCACAACACGGTGCTGGGGCACAGCTACGGCACCACCGTCGTCGGGCACGCGGCCGGTGACGGCGGCCTCGCCGCGGACGAACTCGTCTTCGTGGCGAGCCCGGGCGTCGGAGCGCACGACGTGAGCGAACTGCATCTCGACGGGGTGAATCAGGACGAGATCGGCAAGCACGTCCACGCGACGGTGGCCGAACACGACATGATCAACCTGGCGAACGTCGAGATCGCCGGATACGACCCGATCCTCGGCCAGGACCCGACCGACGCGGACTTCGGCGGGCAGGTGTTCACCTCGGCGCCGGGCACGGACGGGTGGGGCGGGTTCAGCACGGAGGCGCACAGCGAATACTGGGAAGACAACAACCCGTCGCTGAGAAACGTCGGCTTGATCATCGCGGGAAAGCCCGCCTCGTGAGACTTCCCCTCCTGACCGCTCTCCTCATGCTCTTGACCGCTTGCTCCTCCGGAGGTGGAGACGCCATGAAACCGACCATCACCGAACGCGAGGCGAAAGACAGGGTCGAGCGGTACATCGAGGGCGCGCTCTCCGCGCTGCCCGGCTCGGCGGAACGGAAACCGTTCACCCAGCACAGGTCCGAATGCACCGATCCCACCGACGACGGTCCCCAAGGCCGCTTCGAGATATCCGCGACCTATGAGGTGACCGGCCTCGAACCCGCACGGTTCGGCGAGTACTTCGACGCGGTCGTCCGATGGTGGTCGGCGAACGGCTTCACGATCCTGACGGATTCGCGGCCCAAGGATCCCTACGTGTTCGTCAGGAACAACACGGACGCGTTCGACATGTCCGTGCAGGCGAACGATCTCGGCAAGTTCTACGTCGGGGCCACCTCTCCCTGTGTCTGGCCGAACGGCACCCCCGAACCCCAGGCCCTCGAAGCCACGGAACCCGACGAGCCGGTCGCCGCTCCCCCGGAACCGGAGCCGGTCCGCAAACCGCGTCGCGCCCCCGTCGACGACGAGGACTTCGCCCAGACGAACTGGACCGACGGCGGCACCTCCTTCTGACCGCCCTGATCGCTGTCCGTGAAGGCCTCCTTGAGGGACTCTGGGTCCCTCAAGGAGGCCTTCACGGACAACCGGCTCGCCAAAGCCCAGCCGCTGGGAAAACGGGTCGACCCGCGATCACCCGGCCTCTACCCTCCGGCCGTGACCGCCGAACTCGCCGCCGCCCCCGCCCCGCACGTCGCACGGCGCGGCCGGGGCATCACGCTCATCCTGCTCGCCGCGCTCTTCTTCGGAACCTCGGGTGTGCTGGGCAAACCGGCGATGCAGGCCGGGTTGTCGCCGGAGCAGGTCGCGGCGATCCGCATCGGGTTGTCGGCGATCGTGTTGCTCGCGCTCGTCGCCGTCTTCCGGCCGAAGCTCCTCAAAGTCACGAAGAACGAGTGGCCGCTGCTGCTCGCGTACGGCTCGCTCGGTGTCGCGGGTGTCCAGCTCATGTACTTCCTGGCGGCGGGCCGGATCCCGGTCGGGATCGCGATTCTGCTCGAATTCACCTCGCCGGTGCTGATCGCGCTGTGGGTGCGGTTCGTGCGCCGGGTGCGGCTGCCCAGGGTGATGTGGGCGGGGATCGCGCTGGCGATGACGGGGCTCATGCTGGTCGCGCAGGTCTGGGAGGGGCTCAGCCTGGACGTCCTCGGGTTGCTCGCCGGGCTGAGCGCGGCCGTCTGTTCGGCGGGCTACTTCCTCCTGGGCGAGCGTGGCGTCGCGGACCGCGATCCGCTCGGCATGGTCACCTGGGGGATGACCATCGGCGCGGTCCTGGTGTGCGTGGTCGCGCCGCCGTGGACGATTCCGTGGGGCGTGCTCGACACCTCGACGACGTTCGGGCCGTGGGAGCCGCCGGTGTGGTCGTTGCTGATCGCGTTGGTGCTGATCGCGACCGTGCTCGCCTACGCGACCGGCATGGCGGCGCTGCGGCATCTCCCGGCGTCGGTGGCGAGCGTCGTCGGACTGGTGGAGCCGTTGGTCGCCGCCACCGCGGCCTGGCTGCTGCTGGACGAGACACTCAGCTGGATTCAAGCCGCCGGCGCGGTGGTGCTGCTGACCGGCGCGTACCTCGTCCAGCTGAATTCGAACGTGGTCCAGACGGACTCAACCCTGCTGGAAGCCCCGTAGGTCGCTGATCTCCTGCTGCTGCGAACGCGAAGTCGTCGCGGCGAGGTCGCGGGCGTCGGGGTTGCGGCCGTGCTGGGTTTCGGCGTCGGCGATGCGGACGCCCGCTTCGCGCTGGCGCAGCAACCGCGCGGCGAACTGGCGGTCGAAGTCCTTTCCGGACAGTCCGGCCAATGCCGCCATGTCGCCGGGGCTGATGTACCCGTCGCGCTGGATGTGCTCGAGGTTCGGGTCGTCCGGCGCGGGCTGACCCCACGCCTCGATGAGCCCGGACAGCCGCGCGATCTCCGGTTCGTGCGTGTCGATGACCCGCTTCGCGAGCGCCTTCAGCTGCTCGTTCGCCGCACGGGTTTCCGCCAGGGAAGCCAGATCCACGCCCTGCTGGTGGTGCGCCAGCGCCTGCCGCGCGAACGCGACGTCGGCGTCGTTGAACGGAACGGCGGCCTGCTGCGCCACCGGTGATGACCCCGGCGGCGCCGTCTGCGACTGGGGTGCCTCGTCCGAGCAGCCCGCGAGCGCGACGGCGGCCAGGGCGACGGCGGGCAGGAACCGGAGGACGGCGTGCGGCATCGAAGAGCTCCTCGGAACGCGCGGTGGAGGTGCCTAGGTTGGCAGAGTCCACATCGGCCTGTTCACCTGGGGTTGCGCAAACACTTTTCCTCCCGGCCTCGCGGTGCGACAATCCCGCGATCCGCCGTCATTCCGACAGGAGGTCACCGCGAATGGGTGCAGAGACCACGACCGGACGGGCGGGGCTGCGCCCGGAGCTGCGGCAACGCCACGTCCGGATGATCGCCCTCGGCGGCATCATCGGCGCGAGCCTGTTCATCGGCAGCGGCGCGGTCATCCACACCGTCGGCCCGGCGGCCGTCCTCTCCTACGCCATCGGCGGCCTGATCGTCGTGCTGGTGATGCGGATGCTCGGCGAGATGGCGACGGCCACGCCGTCACAGGGTTCCTTCATGGAATACGCGAGGACCTCGCTCGGCGGCTGGGCGGGTTTCACGGTCGGCTGGCTGTACTGGTACTTCTGGGTCGGCGTGGTCGCGTTCGAGGCCGTCGCCGGGGCGAAGATCCTGCAGACGTGGATTCCCGTTGTCCCGCAATGGATCTTCTCGCTCGTGCTGATGTTGCTGCTGACCGCGACCAACCTCGCTTCGGCCCGCTCGTTCGGGGAGACGGAGTTCTGGCTCGCGTCGGTCAAGATCGCCACGATCGTGGTGTTCCTCGTGGTGGGCATCCTGTTCGTGCTCGGGGCCTGGCCCGGCGGCTCGTTCTCGGTCGGCAACATCGCGCAGGACGGTTTCCTGGCCAACGGCCCGTTCTCGGTGGTGCACGGGGTGGTGATCGTGATCTTCTCCTACTTCGGCGCGGAGATCGTCACCATCGCCGCCGCCGAATCGCGGGAGCCCGAAACGGCCGTGCGCAAGGCGACCTCGTCGATCGTCTGGCGGGTCATCGTGTTCTACGTCGGCTCCGTGACACTGCTGGTGATGATCACCGGCTGGCGCGACATCCCGACCACGACGAGCCCGTTCGCCGCCGCGTTCGGCCGGTTCGGCATCCCCGCCGCCGAGACGGTGGTCAGCGCGGTCGTGCTGACGGCCGTGCTGTCGGTACTGAATTCGGGGCTGTACACCGCGTCCCGCATGCTGTTCGCGTTGCGCGGCAACGGCTGGGCGCCGAAGTGGATCGCGGACACGAACCGGCGCGGCGTGCCGTGGAAGGCGATCCTGGTGTCCACTTCGGTCGGTTACGTGGCCGTGGTGATGAACTTCGTGTCCCCGGACAAGATCTTCTACTTCATCATCAACTCCGCCGGGGCGGTCGCGCTGTTCGTCTACGCGATCATCGCCGGCTCACAGCTCCGGATGCGGCGCCGCCTGGAGGCCGAAGCACCGGAACGGCTGAAGCTGCGTATGTGGGGCTACCCGTGGCTGAGCTGGCTCACCCTCGCCGGGACGCTGGCCGTCGTCGCGTCGATGCTGTTCGTGGACGCGGACACGCGCGCTCAGCTGTACCTGAGCCTCATCAGCCTGGCGGTGATCCTCGGCGTCTACTTCATCCAGCGCCGGCGATCCGGCCCAGAGCACCGTGAAACACCTCTCCGATCTTCGCGGGATCACGGCTGAGGAAGGCCTGGCCGCCGGCGGGCGCGACGAGCTGACGGAGTTCGGTCTCGTCTGCCTCCGGCCCGATCCCGATGGCGATCAACGGCACCGGGCGCTCCCGGTCGCTCAGCTTTCCCAGCTCCGCCACCAGATTCTCGCGGCTGATACCGCCGGGATCGGTGTTGCGGCCGTCCGTCATCACGATGACGAGGTTCAGTTTCCCCCGCTCCCATTCCCCGTGCGCGAGCCGGTAGACGTCGAGGACGCTGTCGTAGAGCCCGGTCTGCCCGTCCGGCACGGCGCGGACGGCGCGCAACCGGTCGACGGCGGCCAGCTGCTGACGGATCGGCGCCATCGGCAGGATCTCCCGGTAGTCCCGCTCACCGTCCACTTTGGTCGCGAAAGCCAGAAAACGGACCTGTGACGTGGCTTTGAACAGGTGCAGAGCGTTCTCCGCCGCCTCCAGCGTGATCCGCAGCCGGGACTTACCGGTTCCCGGGACCGGCGCGCTCATCGATCCGGACACGTCGATCAGCACCTGGACCCGGGCGCTCGCGTTCACCGCGGCCCAGTGGCTGAGCGCCTTGGCGACCTCCTCGGCGGCCGGGATCTCGGCGCTGCGCTGTCCCTGTGCCTCGACGCGCTGATCGGTTTCGGTGAGCCGCAACGCTTGCCCGCCGGGGGCACGCAAGTCGGACCCCGGGCTCGTCGCGGCTCCGTACAGCAAGGTGCGTTTCAATTCCGCGACGGCCTTGCTCTGCTGCGGGGTCGCTCCCGCGACCTCGACGAACGGGTAGTCGAGCGCTGGGGCGTCGGGTGAGTACACGGCCACCAGCGCGGTCTCGCCTTCGAGAAGCCCGGAGTTGTGCCGCAGCACCGCGTTCTCCGCGGCGGGGAACACCGTCGCGCCGGACGTGGTGGCGGAGAACTTCCGGAGCAAAGCCACGTACGCGGCGGCGGGATCCGAAGCGCCCTTCGTGACGTCGCGCAGTGCCAGCAGTGTGGAAACCCCGGCGGGATCGCTCACGGGATCCGGCATCCCGGCGACGATTCCGGCGTGGCCGAGTACTTCCGGCCAGGTCAGCGTCTCGCGTGGCCAGCCGAGCGCCCGCGCGACCGGCTCCGCGACGGCGAGCACCACCGGCGAACTGGCGATCGACGGCCCGGAGGCGGGAACACCGCCGGCCTTCCTCAGGAACAACGTCGAGGACGGGATCCAGGCCTGCGGCCGGGGCGCCGTCCCGGACAACTCGGCCGCGACCTGGTGGGATTCCCTGGCCTGGACGTCGAAGGCGACGCAGGTGAGAGCGAGGTCCCGGGCGGCCCCAGTGACCGCGGGGGCGATGTCGGGCGACGCGGCGACGACCACCCGCACGGGCTCGCAGGTGGGTTCGGACCGCGCCATGGCCACCCACGTGGCCGCGCCGAGCACGGCCGCCAGCGCGATCGCCAGTAGCGGGAGCAGTATCCGTCTTCGGGTCCGGGTGGTGGCGTGGCGTCCCATGGACTCTCCCGGTCTCCCGGCATGGGGGCTCGAGGAGCGTCCGAGGGTACGCCGCGAGCACCCCTAGGGGAAGGCTGCGACTTTCGGCGGAGGAAAACCCCACCGAGGCGGGAGGTGCCTCGAGGCGGGTCGCGGAACACTTGCCCGGTAAGGAAAACACTCGAAACCGGGGGTATCCGTGATGAACCGGCCCACGCGCGCGGAACAGCGCAAAGCCCGCAACGCCCTCTTCGGCCAGGCGCTCACGATCGCCTTCGCTCTGCTGATGACGGCGGCCGCGAACCGGTCTTCATCGGGATGAGCCGTGCCTGGCCGACCGGCGAGTTCGCCCAGGCACGCCAGGGCGACGGCCACGCGTGCGCGGCGTCGGGTCGCTCCACTCGCGCGTCGGTGAAGTCGGCGCCTTCTGCGAACTCGGCGCCGTCGAAGGTGGTCGTGCCGCTGAACAGCGCACCGATGAAGGTCGCGTACCTGGGGAACGACGCGGAGCGGAAGTCGGTGTCCCCGGTGAAGCACGCCCTGTCGAAGTCGACGTACGACAGGAATTGGGTCCGGCGAAAGTCCCCGCGGACGATCAGGCTGTCCCTGAACTTGGCGTCATCGAGGACGGTGTCCGCGAAATCGGGTTCGACGAGCACCGCGTCCCGCAGGTCCAGGTAGTCGAGGTCCCAGAATTCGAGGGGCCGGGCCTCCCCCTGTGGCCAGCGAAAGTGCCGCGAGAGAATCCTCTGCGCGGCGAGCCGGACCTCGAGTTCTTCCTCGTCCTCGACCGGGTATTCGAAAGGTCTGCGCAGGTAAGTACAGATCAGCGAGACGACATCTTCCCGGCAGTCAGGGTCTTCGCTCCCGTAGCGCTCCAGGACGGTGAAGCCTTCGAGGCGCTCAGAGGCGTCCTCGCTGTCCAGCATCTCGTCGATGCGCTCCCAGTGGTCCCGCCGGAGCCCCGGCGTCACCGTTTCGGGCTGTATCCGCCGGTCACGGCGGACGCCCTCGATGCACATCCGGACGAGGTAGATCGCCCCCACACCGAGTGCCACACCCGCCAGCGCGGCTACGACGTGCACCCCCAGCATCACCATGCGGCGATTATGCGCGAGAAGGCCCCTTCACTCGACTGAGTAAAGGGGCCTTCTCACGTGCTCACGGCTAGACCGGGATGACCGTCGGCACGATCATCGGACGGCGCCGGTAGGTGTCGGCGACCCAGCGGCCGACGACGCGGCGCACGGCCTGCGCGATGCGGTGCGTGTCGGTGATGCCCTCGGCCTCGGTCCTGGCGAGTTCCATCTCCACCATCGGGAGCACGGCGTCGAGCGCCTTCGGGTCGTCGGAGAACCCGCGTCCGGACACCGTCGGGCGCGTCACCGCGCGGCCGGTGCTGGTGTCGACGGCGACCGTGATGGCGATGAAGCCGCCTTCGCCGAGCACGAGCCTGTCCGACAACGTCGACTCGCCGACGTCGCCCACCGAGAGGCCGTCGACGTACACGTGCCCGACCTCGACCCGTCCGGTCCGCGTGGCCTTGCCGTCGACGAGGTCCACCACGACGCCGTCCTCGGCGATGACCACGTTCTCCGGCGCGACACCGGTGCGCACGGCCAGTTCGCCGTTGGCACGCAGGTGCTTCCACTCGCCGTGCACCGGCATGACGTTGCTGGGGCGCACCGCGTTGTACAGGTACAGCAGTTCGCCCGCCGACGCGTGCCCGGACACGTGCACCTTGGCGTTGCCCTGGTGCACGACGTTCGCGCCGAGCCGCGTGAGGCCGTTGACGACGCCGAAGACCGCGGTCTCGTTGCCCGGGATCATCGAGCTGGCCAGGACGACGGTGTCGCCGGCGCGGATCGAGATCTGCCGGTGCTCGCCGCGCGCCATCCGCGACAGCGCCGACAGCGGCTCGCCCTGCGAACCGGTCGACACGAACAGCACCTTGCTCTCGGGCAGGTCACCCGCCTGGTCGAGGTTGACCAGCAGGCCGTCGGGCACGTTCAGCAGCCCGAGGTCGGCGGCGATCCCCATGTTCCTGACCATCGACCGGCCGACGAAGGCGACCCTGCGGCCGTGCCGGACGGCGGCGTCGAGCACCTGCTGGACGCGGTGCACATGGCTCGCGAAACAGGCGACGATGACACGCTGGCCGACCTTGCGGACGACGTCGTCGAGCACCGGGCCGATGTCGCGTTCCGGCATGACGAAACCGGGCACCTCGGCGTTGGTCGAGTCGACGCAGAACAGGTCCACGCCCTCGTCGCCGAGCCGGGAGAACCCGGCGAGGTCGGTCAGCCTGCCGTCGAGCGGGAGCTGGTCGAGCTTGATGTCGCCGGTGTGCAGCACGACACCCGCGGGCGTGCGGATGGCCACCGCGAGCGCGTCCGGGATCGAGTGGTTGACCGCGAAGAACTCCAGGTCGAACTCGCCGACCTTGCGCCGCTCGCCCTCGCGGACCTCGATCAGGTTCGGCCGCTGACGGTGCTCCTTGGCCTTGGCCGCGAGCAGCGCGTTCGTGAACCGGGAGCCGTAGATCTTCAGGTCCGGGACCAGCCGCAGCAGGAACGGGACGGCACCGATGTGGTCCTCGTGCCCGTGGGTGAGGACGAGGCCGTCGATGTCCTCGAGGCGGTCTTCGATCGCGCGGAAGTCGGGCAGGATCAGGTCGACGCCGGGCTGGTCGTCTTCGGGGAAGAGCACCCCGCAGTCGACGATCAGCAGACGGCCGCCGAATTCGAAGACGGTCATGTTGCGGCCGACTTCGCCGATCCCGCCGAGCGCGACCACGCGCAAGGCGCCTTCGGGCAGCGCGGGCGGTGGGGTGGTCGGTCCGGGTCCGGTTGGCAATGAACTCACCGAGGCATGGTCCCTACGCTGGTATGTGAGGTCGGCGCCGTGTAGGCCGCCGCTGAATCTGCTTGTGCCACTCGTGCACCATGCCAGTCACTGGCGGCGCTTTCCCCGAGCGGCACGCCTCCCTGGGCGAGATCCGCGGAAATCGCCTGGAGCTGCTCGTCGTTCGCGGCCACGATGGGCAGCCGCGGGTCACCGATGTCGAAGCCGCGCAGCCGCAGGGCCGCCTTCGAGAACGCCACCCCGCCGACCCGGGACATCGCCCGCAGGACCGGCAGCATGCCGCGGTGGTTGGTGCGCGCGGTGGAGGTGTCGCCGGACTCGTAGGCGTCCATCATGCCTCGGATGCGGCCCGCCACGACGTGCCCGATCACGCTGACCACGCCGGTGCCGCCGACGGAGACCCACGGGAGGTTGAGGCCGTCGTCACCGGAGTAGTAGGCGAGCTGGGTGTTCGCGATGACCTCGGAGCCGGCGATCAGGTCGCCCTTGGCGTCCTTGACCGCGAGGATGCGCGGGTGCTCGGCGAGCCGCAGCAGCGTGTCGACCTCGATGGGGACGATCGAGCGCGGCGGGATGTCGTAGAGCATCACCGGCAGCTCGGTGGCGTCGGCGACCGTGGTGAAGTGCGCGTACAGCCCGGCCTGGCTGGGCCGCGAGTAGTACGGCGTGACCACGAGGATGCCGTGCGCGCCCGCCGCTTCGGCCTGCTTCGCCTGCTCGATGCTGTGCGCGGTGTTGTTCGTGCCCGCCCCGGCGACGATCGTCGCGCGATCACCGACGGCTTCGACGACGGCGCGGACCAGCTCGGCCTTCTCGGCGTCGGTCGTGGTGGGGCTCTCCCCGGTCGTGCCGTTCACGACGAGACCGTCGTTGCCCAGTTCCACGAGGTGTTCGGCCAGCTCCTGCGCCCGCTTCAGGTCCAGCGCGCCGTCGGCGTCGAAGGGGGTGGCCATCGCGGTGAGCACGCGCCCGAACGGTCTTCCCGGCGCTGCGGTTGGTGGAGTGGACATGCTGTGAAGGTACCTCCTGCCAGCGCCGAACCCTTGCCGACGTGGTCGTTCCCGCCGAATGCGGGAGATTTTCCGCGACGAAGGCGAACTCGGCGCAAACTCTCTGTGAGCTATTTGACCTTGGTCGTGATCTGGGCGGGGATCTGGCTGCCGTCGGTCTTGGCGAGCAGGCAGAGGAAGCCGCGCGAGTAGCTCCGGTCCTCCTCGTTGGGCGGCCGGTTCCATTCGGCTTCGGTCGGCACGACGGCCCGCCAGGTCAGCGAGGTCCGCTGCGCCCCGGGCACGACGTTCGAATTGAAGGTCGCCGAGCACAGCGACTCGGCGATCCGGTTCACCGCGTCCGCGCCGGGATACACCGCGACCTGGGCGTCGTCGTCCGAATAGGACTGGACGTCGAGCAGGCTGCCCTTGGCGAAGACCTCCAGCAGATGGTCCTTGTCGCAGCTGATGCCGTCGTTCAGGTTGACGCCCTCTTTGAGCGGCACGTTGTAGCAGTCACCGGAGGAGCCGAGCTTGACCTGCCCGTTGATGCCGTAGGTCAGGGTGGGCTGGGCCTGGTTGTCCCCCTCCGGCGCGGCCATCCACCGGCCGAGGAAGATCCCGCCGACCAGCGCGCCGATCACGGCGACCGCGGCCAGGCTCAGCCACAGCGGGCGCAGGTTGCGCTTCGGCGGGGCCGGGGCGAGCCGGGTCATCGGCTGACCGTGCTGCGGCATCATCGCGGTGCCGCCCGAGGGCGGCGTCGGCTGGGCCTGCACGCCCTGCGCGGCCGCGAGCAGGCTGCGCACCTGGTCGTACGACATCCGAGCCTCGGGTTTGGTGACCAGCAGGCCGAGGATCGCGGCGGCCAGCGGACCCTGGACCCTCGTGAGGTACGGGGCCTCGGTCATGATCGCGTGCAGCGTCGCGGCGGTGGTGGACCGTTCGAACGCGACGATGCCCTCCGCGGCGAAGAACAGCGTCGTGCCCAGCGACCAGAGGTCGGATTCGGGCATCGCGTCCCGGCCCTCGACCCGTTCCGGCGCCATGAACGCGGGCGAGCCGACGATCATGCCACTGGTGGTCAGGCGCGGATCGTCGGCGGCGTGCGCGATACCGAAGTCGGTGAGTTTCACCCGCCCGTCCGCCGCGACCATGATGTTCGCGGGTTTGACGTCGCGGTGCACGATCCCGGCGGCGTGCGCGGCCCGCAGCGCGGACAGCACCCGCTCCCCCACCAGCGCGATCTGCTGGGCGGGCAGCGGACCGCGGTCGCGCACCAGATCGGCCAGCGTCGGCGCCTCGACCAGCTCCATCACGATGTAGGTCGCGCCGTTCTCGGTGACGACGTCGTACACGGTGACGACGGCCGGGTCGTTGAGGCGACCGGCGGAGCGGACCTCGCGCAGCATCCGCTCCGTCAGCACCGAGGCGTCCTCGGGCGCGTTCGGGAACTTCAGCTCCTTGATCGCGACCTGACGGCCGATCACCTGGTCCTGCGCGCGCCAGACGATGCCCATCCCGCCTCGGCCGAGCTCGCCCAGCAGGGCGTATCGGCCGGCGACGATCCGCGCGCCGGGGGCCTGCTGCGTCTGCTGGGGCGGCCCGTACGGACGGGTCTGTTCGTCGGTCAAGGTTCGGTGCTCCTTCGGTTCGCGCAGGATGCTAACTCGGACCCGTTCGCGCTCCGAAAGGTTCCTTCGCCGGGCTCGTGGATCAGACCGTGACCTCGTGCCCGGCTTCCCGGAGCGCCTTCACCGCGCGCTCCAGTTCCGGAGCCCGGACCAGCACGTGGTCGGTGTCGAAGGTGGACATCGAGAACAGCGCCACCCCGGCGGCGGCCAGCTCGCTGGACAGCGCCGCGATGATGCCGGTCAGCGTGAAGGCCAGCGGCCCGCGCACCGACAGCAGCCGCCAGCCGTCCTCGACGGTGGCCCCGGCCGGCGCGAGACCGGCCGGGCAGATCACCGACAGTTCCTCCGGCGTCCGCGTGATCGAGATCAGCACGGGCTCACCGGGGTCGAGCAGGTTCGCCGGAACCGGCGCGTCCGGGGCGAGGCGGGCGACCGCGTACTCGCCGGGCCGGACGTCGATCGCGAGGCGTCGCATCAGCCCTCGAGGACCTTCGGGCTGGACGCGACCTCGGTGCCGTCGGGCAGCGCGGAGATGGTGAAGTCCGCGAACACGTTGCTCGAAGCCTTCTGCAGCTCGCGCAGGCACTCGATGGCCAGGGCGCGGATCTCGACGTCGGCGTGCTCGGTGGCGCGCATGGCGATGAAGTGCCGCCAGGCGCGGTAGTTGCCGGTGACCACGATGCGGGTCTCGGTCGCGTTCGGCAGCACGGCGCGGGCGGCCTGGCGGGCCTGCTTGCGGCGCAGGGTCGCGCTCGGCACGTCGGCGAACTTCTCCTCCAGCCCGGCGAGCAGCTCGGTGTAGGCGTCGACGGCGGCCTGCGAGGCGGCGAGGAACTTGGCGTGCAGCTCCGGGTCCTGCGCGATGACGTCGGGCTCGACGAACGCGGCGTCGCGCTCCGGCACGTAGCGCTGCGAGAGCTGCGAGTAGGAGAAGTGCCGGTGGCGGATCAGCTCGTGCGTCAGCGAGCGGGAGATCCCGGTGATGTAGAAGCTGACGGAGCCGTGCTCCAGCACCGAAAGGTGACCGACGTCGATGATGTGCTCGAGGTAGCCGGCGTTGGTGGCCGTCTTCGGGTTCGGCTTCTTCCAGGACTGGTAGCAGGCCCGGCCCGCGAATTCGGCCAGCGCCTCACCACCGTCGGCATCGGTCGACCACGGTACGTCCGACGGCGGGAAGAACTCCGTCTTCGCGATCAGTTGAACCTTGGGTGACACGGTCTCGGCCACGTTCGCACTCCTTTACGACCCCTGCTCCACGACTCCGGGCAGCGTAACCGCAACCCTGTTTGACGCCGGGCCGACATCACGGTGACGTCATACCCTCCTTGACTGACATCAAAAGTGACGTCATAGTGGTGTCATGGATCTGACGCCGTACATCACAAGCCTTCGCGAGGACCTCGCGAACACGGCTTCGGCCGGCGACGAGCAGACGCGGCGCGCTGCCGCGCTGCTGTCGTCGGCGCTGGAGCCCGCCGCCCGCCTGACCATCATGAACGCCCTCGCCGACCTGGCCGCCGAAGTGACTTCGGCGTTGCCGGGCCACGTCGTCGACGTCCGGCTCGACGGCCGCGACGTGCGCGTCGTCGTCACCGGCTCCACTGAGGGCTCCGAGCAGTCCGCGCCCCGCCAGGAGGCGCCGCGGGAGGCCCCGCGCGCGCCCAAGGTGGACACGGGCGACATCACCCGCATCACGCTGCGCCTGTTCGAGCAGGTCAAGGGACAGGCCGAAGCCGCGGCCGCCGCTCAAGGCGTCTCGCTGAACACGTTCGTCTCGCAGGCCGTCCAGGGGGCGCTGGGCAAGAGCGGGAGCGAGCACTGGCACTACAAGCAGAAGCCGGGCGGCGGTGCCGGTTCGCACCTGCACGGCTGGGTCCAGGGCTGAGGGGACGGAAATGACCGAGGAAAACACTCCCGCGGGTGAAGAGACCGTGCGCGTCGAGGACTTCGAGGCCGAAGGCCCGATCGAGATCGACGTGAGCGTGGGCATCGGCCGGGTGACCATCGAACTGACCGGGGAGAGCGGCGTCCACGCCGAGGTACGCCGGGACGGCGGCGAACAGCAGCCGTGGGTGGACGGGATGACGAGCCTGCTCAGCTGGGTCGGGGAACGCTTCGGCGACCAGCTCGGCGGTTCACCGGCGGGCTCCGTGGGGGACGCCGTGGCCCAGACGCGGATCGAGAAGGTCGGCAACCGGCTGGTCGTCCAGGCGCCGAAGGCCTGGCAGCTGAAGAACGTCCCGCTCGCCGTGACCGTCCGGGCCCCCGCCGGTTCGCATCTGGAGGTGCGGGCCGGGGCGGCCGACGTCACGGTGACCGGCTCCGCCGGGCGGGCCGACCTCCTGACCGGCGCCGGCAAGATCGGCCTCGAACGGGCCGACGGCTCGGCGATCGTCCGCACCGGCACCGGCGACATCAAACTCGGGCCGACCCTCTCCGGGCTCCAGCTGCGCACCGGCAGCGGCTCCGTCGAGGCGGCCTCGGTGAGCGGTTCGGCCACGCTCGCGACGGGCACGGGTGACGTCTGGCTCGGCGAGGTCGCGGGCGAAGTCCTGGCGCGTACCGGCAGCGGCTCCCTCTCGGTGGCGGACGCCGCCTCCGGGACGCTGGAGCTGACCACCGGATCGGGTGAGGTCCGAGTCGGGATCCGCGGCGGCGTGCACGCCGAGGTCGACCTTTCGTCGACGACCGGGTCGGTGTCGAGCGAACTGGAGGTCGCGGAGACCGCGCCCGCGGAGGTCTCGCTGAAGGTGCGGGCGCGCACCGGCACCGGCGACGCGGTGGTGACCAGCGCGGCCAGCTGAGCCGCGGGCTGCAGGGGGATCGAGGGACCTTTGCTCGCACTTTTCCACGGGGGTGGGAGCAAAGGTCCCTCGCTCATTTCTTGAGCGGGGCGCCACACATGCTGCTCGCGAGGCAATGCTGGCGAGGTCCGTGGTGGCGTGTTGCGAAAGCCACTTTCGCAACGTTGAGGGTTGCGAAAGTGGCTTTCGCAACGTCGGCTGTGACGGATGAGCAGCCGGCCCAGGCGCCCGTGAGCGGGAAGGCGGTTAGTCCAGCAGGTGCCTTCGGTACCTCCGTGGATTCAGGCTGCGGTTGACTCGCGGGTGATCCGTGAAGGCCTCCTTGAGGGACCCAGAGTCCCTCAAGGAGGCCTTCACGGACTCGGCAAACGCTACGTTCGCCCCATAAGCACCAGTAGTCACAACAGATGCGAGTGAAGGCCCCCTTCATTGCGCTAGGCGCAATGAAGGGGGCCTTCACGTACTTCAGGTGGGCAAAGAGCCACCGGCACCGAGCCCGTCAACCACCGTCCTCACCGCTCACGAGGCTCAGTGCACCAGGCGCGACAGCACGGGAGCGAGATCGCCCCGCTCCCCCACCACGACCCCGTCCAGTCCCTGCCATTCCGCCATCAGCCGCAACTCGCCCGCCAGCTCACTGGCGACCCGCGCGACCTCCACCCCGGGCTCGGAGAAGGCGCCCTGAACGCGAAGCACTCCGGCGGCGCGATCGCATTTGAGGTCGACCCGGCCGACGAGTTCGCCGTCGAGCAGGAACGGGAACACGTAGTACCCGTAGGTCCGCTTCGGCTCGGGCACGTAGATCTCGATGCGGTAGAAGAAGTCGAAGATGCGCTCGGTCCGGGCGCGTTCCCAGATCAGCGGGTCGAACGGCGACAGCAATGCCCGGCCGGTGACGCGGCGAGGCGCCTTCGCCGCGACGTGCCGATACGCCGGGGCGGGCCAGCCGTCCACGGTCACCGGTTCGAGCACACCTTCCTCGACCAGTTCGGCCACCGCCCGCTTGCTGACGTCGGGGCCGAGCCGGTAGTAGTCCCGCAGATCCGGTTCGGTGCCGATGCCCAGCGCGACGGCCGCGCGCGTGATCAGTTCGCGGGCGCCTTCCTCCGGGCTCACGGTCCGCGACAGGATCTCCGGCGGGACGACGCGTTCGGTCAGGTCGTACAGCCGCTCGAACGACCGGCGCGTGCCGGTGGTCAGCTGCCCCATGCCGAAAAGCCACTCGCAGGCCTTCTTGACCTCCGACCGCTCCCACCACGAACCGGGCCGCGAGCCTCCCGACTTGCCCTCCAGCGCGCGCTCGATACCGCCCGCGCCGATCGGTCCCTGCTCCTTGATCACGGTCAGGATGTCGTCCACCAGCTGGGGTGTCTGCTCCAGCACCCGGGCGTAGTTGGTCCACCAGCCCATGCGTTTCGCCCCGGACCGCAGGAGCGGCCAGTCCGCCACTGGCAGCAGGCTCGCCTCGTGGGCCCAGGTTTCGACCAGCAGCCGGGGTTTGCGCGCGGAATGGGACCAGGCCGCGTCGTCCACCAACGCGGGCTCGTACGCGCCGAGCCGGGAGAACAGCGGCATGTAGTGCGCGCGGACCGCGACGTTCACCGAATCCAGTTGCAGCAACTGGATTCGCGACAGCACGCGCTGCAAATGCCGCCTTGTCACCGCTCCGCCCGGACGTGCCTCGGCGAACCCCTGCGCGGCCAGCGCGATCCGGCGCGCGACCGGCCCGCTGATGGTCGTAGTGCTCATCATGCGCATGCTGCCATCCACCACCGACAGTTTTCAGCGGTCCGGCTAATCTGCGCAGCATGGCCGCCGCCGAAGTCCGTCCAGCAGTCGTGTCCGACGCCCCCGAGATCGCGCGCATCCAACGCGACACCTGGCGAAGCGCCTACACGGAGTTGCTCGGCGAAGCGGCTGTCGCCGGGCTCGACGTCGAGGAACTCGAGAAGACCTGGGCCGAGACGATCGAGTACCCGGGCACGCGCGTCTTCCTCGCCACCGAAGGCGGGTTCACCGTCGGCTTCTGCGTCGCCGGCCGCGCTCCGGCGAGCGAGGTGGCCACCGCCGACGGTTCGCTGCCCGACGACGCTTCGACGACGGCGCTCATCGCCTCACTGCTGGTCGAGCCGCGCTGGGGACGGCGCGGGCACGCGGGACGGCTGCTGGCGAACGCGTCCGCCTGGTTGCGCGAGGACGGCGCCACGCGCGGGATCAGCTGGGTCGCCCAGACCGATCACGCGTCACTGGGCTTCTTCCGCCGCGCGGGCTGGTCGCCCGACGGAACCGTCCGCATCCTCGACACCGGAAGCACGAACGTGCGCGAAGTCCGGCTCACCGGCGGCCTCGACCTCGAGCTCACTCCTTGACTTCGCGAACACGACCCAGCGCATCACCGAGTACATGAAGACGCCTTCGCACGCCCCTGCGATGAGCCGGGAGAGGCGGTAGTCGACGCCCAGCGCGGCCAGCCCGGCGCCGACACCGAGCAGGAACGCCACGTAGTTGACGACGATCGCGATGACGTACAGCACCGCCTGCCTGCCGACGGGCGCGTGCGAGCGGAAGTTCATGCTGCGGTTCAGCACGAAGCTCAGCCCGAACGCCGTCGCGTACGCGAGCGTGATCGCCAGCCACACCGGCAGGCCGAGCCAGCTCCGGAGCAGGGTCAGCAGGATCAGGTCGACCCCGAAGGTGAACCCGTTGATGAGCGCGAAACCGAGGAAACTCGGCGCCACCAGCCGGGAAAGCCCGAAGGGGAGGCGCCGCACCACGGCCGCGCAGAAGTCGGCGAAGCGATCCGCGAAACCTTTGCCGCGGACCGCGTCGTGCACGTCGGCCACGGCTCCAGCATGGCAGCGGCAGGTGGCCGCGAGCCGACGAACAGGTGATCTTCTGGTGCGGCCGGGAGGCCGGGAACGGGGGCTGGCCCCAGTGCGTCCTGGTTTTCAGCTGATAGCTTGGAGAGAACGAAGATAACGGGGAGGCAACGATGGTGGGCTGGTTGCTCCTGTCGTTCGGCGTCGCCTTCGGTTCCGCGATCCTCCCCGTCGTCAGCATCGAGATGTTCCTCATCGGCCTGTGCGCGAGCCAGCCGACGATGCCGTGGCTGCTGCTCGGCGCCATCGTCGCGGCCGGTCAGGTGGGCGGGAAGACGCTCTACTACCTCGCCGCGAAGGGCACGATCAAACTTCCGAAACCGCTGCACGATCGCCTGCACCGGGAGCGGCCGCCCACCCCGCGCCGGGAACGCTGGCGGGCGCGCACCAAGAAGATGCGCGCCCGGCTCGACGCACTGCGCGAACGGTGCCATCGGCATCCGCATTGGATGGCGGGCACCTACGGGGTGAGTTCGGTCGTCGGCCTGCCGCCGTACATGGCCACGAGTGTGCTCGCGGGGCTGGTGCGGATGCCGCTGGCGACGTTCCTGGCCACCGGTTTCCTGGGCCGCTGGCTGCGGTTCAGTCTGCTGGCCGCCTCCCCCGCCCTGTTCGCGGGCTGGTTCCACTACTGAGCGGAATAAGGTGATGCGGGCCACGGCGGCCGAGCCCTAAGGTTTCCGCCCATGCCGACTCTGAGCGCGTATCCGCCGTTGAACGTGCAGGTGCACACACCCCGGTTGTCCTTGCTGGGAGCGACGGACGAACTCCTGGAGCGGCTGGTCCCGACGGTCCGCAAGGGCGTGGTCACCGAACCTCCGTGGCCCTTCGACGATCCGGCCTCGCTCTACGAAGACAGCCCGCAGCGCGAATGGCGCTGGCTGCGCGGGATCTGGCGGGGCCGGGGTCAAGTGAGCGAGAGCCAGTGGCGGCTGTACTTCGTCGTGGTCGTCGACGGCGAGCCGTTGGGCATGCAGGATCTGATCGGTATCGACTTCGCCACGTTCGGCACGGTCACCTCCTTCTCCTGGCTCGACCCGGATCTGCGAGGCCGCGGGCTCGGCAAGGAGATGCGTCAGGCCGTGCTGCACCTGGCGTTCGAGGGGTTCGGAGCGCGCGAGGCGTCCAGCGACGCCTTCTTCGACAACCAGGCCTCGAACGGTGTCTCGCAGGCCCTGGGTTACGAGCCGAACGGCGTCTCCTGGGACACCCGGCGCGGCGAACCCGCACAGCTCAAGCAATGGCGGCTGCTCCGCGAACAGTGGGCCGAGCGGCGCCGGGACGACATCGAACTCGTCGCCGTGCGCGAATGCCTTCCCGTCTTAGGGATCGAGCCCGCAATCAGGTGACTAATCGCGGGAAGCGGCTTCGAGTTCGACGGCGCGGCGCATCGTCGCGCGGGCTCGTTTCCGGTCCCCGGCGATCTCGTACGCGTAGGCCAGCCGGTACCAGACGCGCCAGTTCTCCTGGTCCGCCTCGACCTCGGCGCGGCGTTCGTCGAACCAGGCGTCGGCGGCGTCGCGATCCACCCGGCCCGAAGGCCGCCGGGGCAGATCGGAGACGTCGGGCAGGCCGTCTTCCTCGTCCAGCCGCCGCGAAAGCCGCTGGATCTGGACACCGGAACGCCAGGTGGTCACGATGATCCAGACGCCGAGCAACGGCAGCAGCAGCACGCCGATCCCGAAGATCACCGGCACCGTCTCACCGGTGCGCACCAGCGCGATGCCCCGGCCCGCCAGCAGGACGACGTAGACGGCGAGCGCCGCCGTCATCACCAGCGCGAAGTTGCGGGCCCTCACAGGTCGAGGATGTTCTCGAGACCGACCGTGAGGCCGGGCCGCGTGAGCACCGAACGCACGCCGAGCAGCACCCCCGGCATGAACGACGTGCGGTGCAGGGAATCGTGCCGGATGGTCAGGGTCTCCCCCTCGCCGCCGAACAGGATCTCCTCGTGCGCCACCAGTCCGGGCAGCCGCACCGAGTGCACGCGGACGTCGTCGACGAGCGCGCCGCGGGCACCGTCCACTTCGGACGTCGTCGCGTCTTCGCCCGGCGCGAGACCGGCTTCCGCACGGGCCTCGCCGATCAGCCGCGCGGTGTGCGCGGCGGTACCGGACGGCGCGTCGGCCTTGCGGTTGTGGTGCAGCTCGATGACCTCGGCCGAGTTGTAGAACCGCGCCGCCTGCTGGGCGAATCGCATCGCCAGCACCGCGCCGAGCGCGAAGTTCGGCGCGATCAGCACACCGAGCGACGGGTCGGCCGCGAGCCACGAACGCAGCTTCTCCAGCCGCTCCTCGCTGAACCCGGTGGTGCCGACCACGGCGTGGATCCCGTTGCCGGTCAGGAATTCCAGGTTGTCCATCACCGCGTCGGGATGGGTGAAGTCGACGACGACCTGAGCCTGCTTGAGCGCCGCGAAGTCGTCACCGGCGTCGAGCGCGGCGACGAGTTCCATGTCGTCGGCGCCGTTGACGGCGCCGACCACTTCCTGGCCCATCCGGCCGCGTGCGCCCAGCACACCGACGCGAATTCCAGCGGTCATGATGCGATCACCTCGTGCAGGTCGTCCGGAAGGTCGTCGGCGTGAGCGTACGGCCCGACCACCGCCGCCGCCGACACGCCACCAGGACGGGCGAGCAGAGTGCGAGCGAGCGCACAGACCTCTTCGGTGGTGACGGCGTCGATCCGCGCCACCGTGTCGTCGACGCCGAGATAGCGGCCGTAGTTGAGTTCGTTCTTGCCGATCCGCGACATACGTGACGAGGTGTCCTCGAGGCCGAGCACGAGCCCGCCCCGCAACTGCCCCTTCGCCCGCGCGACCTCGGCTTCGCTCAGCCCGTCCTTGCCGACGAGTTCGAGCACCTCGCGGATCACCCCGGCGACCTCGCCGAGCTTCTCCGGCTGGCAGCCCGCGTACACGGCCATGTGCCCGGTGTCGGCGTAGCTCGCCACGGACGAGTACACCTGGTACGCCAGCCCGCGCTTCTCCCGGACCTCCTGGAACAGGCGCGAACTCATCCCGCCGCCGAGCGCGGCGTTGAGCACCGACTGCGCGAACCGGCGGTCGTCGTGCCGCGACAGCGAACGCAGGCCGAGCATCACGTGCGCCTGCTCGGTGTCGTCGGTGTGCAACGCGAGTTTCGGCGCCATCGCGATCCGCGCCCGTCCGCCACGCGGCGGCACCGGCGTCGCCGTCCCGGTCAGCCGGTTCCGCAAAGCCTTGCGCACCAAGCGAAGCACCTGGGTGTGCTCGATGTTCCCGGCGACCGCGAGCACCATCCGCGGCAGGGTGTAACGGCGCCGGTAGAACCCGCGCAACGCCGAGGCGGACATCTCGACGATGGACTTCTCGCTGCCCAGCACCGGGCGGCCCAGCGCGTGGTTCCCCAGGATGGCGCCGACGAACGTCTCGTGCAGCAGGTCTTCGGGGTCGTCGTCGCGCATCGAGATCTCTTCGAGCACGACACTGCGCTCGGTCTCGACGTCCTTGTCCGCGCACAACGCCTCGAACACGACGTCGGTGACGAGGTCCATCGCCAGCGGCAGATCCTCGTCGAGCACCTGCGCGTAGTAGCAGGTGTGCTCCTTCGCGGTGAACGCGTTGAACTCCCCGCCGACCGCGTCGATCTCCTCGGCGATCTGGGTGGCGTCCCGGTTCGTGGTGCCCTTGAACAGCAGGTGTTCGAGGTAGTGCGCCGCCCCCTCGACCGACGACGGCTCGTCACGCGATCCGACCCCGACCCACAGCCCGACCGTCGCCGACCGGGAGGCGGGAACGTGCTCGGTGATGACCCGGAGGCCACCGGCCAGCACACTGCGCTTGACCACCGCACCGTCCGAAGTGGACTCCAGGGTGCGGGTGCTGCCGACGGGCTGTTCGTGCCCGGGAACCTGACGAGCCAACGGATTCCTTACTCACATGTCAGGAAAGGGTCGTTCGGGACGAAAACCGTCCTGAACGACCCTTCCCTGACGTTTCACATCGGTACAGCCAGGACTACTGGGCGTCGGCCTTCGGGGCCTCGGCCTTGTCGCCTTCGGCGGCCTTGGCGTCCTTCGAGTCCGCCGAGTCTTCTTCCTGGACCACGATCAGGCTGATCTTGCCGCGGTTGTCGATGTCGGCGATCTCGACGCGGAGCTTGTCGCCCACGTTGACCACGTCCTCGACCTTGGCGATCCGCTTGCCGTTGCCCAGCTTCGAGATGTGCACCAGGCCGTCCTTGCCCGGCAGCAGCGAGACGAACGCGCCGAACGCGGCCGTCTTCACCACGGTGCCGAGGAAGCGCTCGCCGACCTTGGGCAGCTGCGGGTTGGCGATGGCGTTGATCTTGTCGATCGCCGCCTCCGCCGACGGGCCGTCGGCCGCGCCCACGTAGATCGTGCCGTCGTCCTCGATGGAGATGTCGGCGCCGGTCTCCTCGGTGATCGAGTTGATCATCTTGCCCTTCGGGCCGATGACCTCGCCAATCTTGTCCACCGGGATCTTCACGCTGGTGACGCGCGGGGCGAACGGGCTCATCTCGTCCGGGCCGTCGATCGCCTCGGCGATCACCTCCAGGATGGTGAGGCGAGCGTCCTTCGCCTGCTTCAGCGCGGCCGCGAGGACCTCCGACGGGATGCCGTCGAGCTTCGTGTCCAGCTGCAGGGCGGTGATGATGTCCTTGGTGCCGGCGACCTTGAAGTCCATGTCGCCCATGGCGTCCTCGGCACCGAGGATGTCGGTCAGCGCGACGTAGCGGGTCTCACCGTCGACCTCGTCGGAGATGAGGCCCATGGCGATGCCGGCGACCGGCGCCTTCAGCGGGACACCCGCGTTCAGCAGCGCCATGGTCGAGGCGCAGACCGAGCCCATCGAGGTGGAGCCGTTGGAGCCCAGCGCCTCGGAGACCTGGCGGATCGCGTACGGGAACTCGTCCCGCTTCGGCAGGACCGGGACCAGGGCGCGCTCGGCGAGCATGCCGTGGCCGATCTCGCGCCGCTTCGGCGAACCGACGCGGCCGGTCTCGCCGGTGGAGAACGGCGGGAAGTTGTAGTGGTGCAGGTACCGCTTCGTGGTCTCCGGGGAGAGCGAGTCGATCTGCTGCTCCATGCGGAGCATGTTCAGCGTGGTGACGCCCAGGATCTGGGTCTCACCGCGCTCGAACAGCGCGGAACCGTGCGCCCGCGGGATCACGGCGACCTCGGCGGCGAGCGAGCGGATGTCGGTCAGCCCGCGGCCGTCCATGCGGATCTTGTCCGTGAGGACACGCTTGCGCATGATCTTCTTCGACAGGGCCTTGAACGCCGCGCCGATCTCCTTCTCGCGGCCCTGGAAGGCTTCGCCCTCGCCCAGGCCGACCTTCTCCAGCACCGCGGCCTTGACCTGGTCGGTCGCGTTGTCACGGTCCTGCTTGCCCGCGATGGTCAGGGCGTTCGCGAGGTCGTCGGTCGCGATGGCGGCGACGGCGTCGAAGGCGTCCTGCTCGTAGGCCAGGAAGACCGGGAACTCACCGGTCGGCTTGGCGGCCAGCTCGGCCAGCTGCTGCTGGGCCTCGCACAGCACCTTGATGAACGGCTTCGAGGCTTCGAGGCCCTCGGCGACGGCGATCTCGTCCGGCGCCTTGCCGCCGCCGGCGATCAGGTCGAGGGTCTTCTCGGTGCCCTCGGCCTCGACCATCATGATGGCGACGTCGTCACCCACGATGCGACCGGCGACCACCATGTTGAAGGTGGCGTCCTCGAGCTGCTTCCAGGTCGGGAACGCGACCCACTGGCCCTCGATCAGCGCGACGCGGACGCCGCCGACCGGGCCCGAGAACGGCAGGCCGGCGATCTGGGTCGAGGCCGAGGCCGCGTTGATCGCGAGCACGTCGTACGGGTCGTCCGGGTTGAGGCTCTGGACGGTGATGACGACCTGGATCTCGTTGCGGAGACCGTCGGCGAACGACGGGCGCAGCGGCCGGTCGATCAGGCGGCAGGTCAGGATCGCGTCGGTCGACGGGCGGCCCTCGCGACGGAAGAACGCGCCGGGGATGCGTCCGGCGGCGTACATCCGCTCCTCGACGTCCACGGTCAGCGGGAAGAAGTCGAAGTGGTCCTTCGGGTGCTTCGACGCGGTGGTCGCCGACAGCAGCATGGTCTCTTCGTCGAGGTACGCGACGACGGAGCCGGCGGCCTGACGGGCCAGGCGGCCGGTCTCGAAGCGAACGGTGCGAGTGCCGAAACGGCCGTTGTCGATCACGGCTTCGGTTTCGTGCACGGTGACTCCGGTGGAGTCGGTCATAGGGTGTATCTCCTCTTTTGATCCTCTGTAACGGCGCGAGTCTCCCACCCTGGGACCTGTTTCGCCTGCGGACGCTCGAGGAGTGAGGCCGGTCTTCGATCGAAGCCCCCGGGCCGTTGCCCGGGAACCACTACCGAGGACCGGCGGACGGTTCCTCGTGCGCGCTCGCGCCCTGCTCTTTGAATAAGTCGAGCTTCTTAGACCGAGGGGGAGCGACCGATATGGTCACTCCCCCTCGGGTTCAAGCTATCGGCGGAGGCCGAGACGCTGGATCAGCGCACGGTAACGCTCGATGTCCACCTTCATCACGTAGTTCAGCAGCCGGCGGCGGCGGCCGACCAGCAGCAGAAGCCCGCGACGGGAGTGGTGGTCGTGCTTGTGAGCCTTGAGGTGCTCGGTGAGGCCGACGATGCGCTTGGTCAGCAGCGCGACCTGGGCCTCGGGGGATCCGGTGTCCGAGTCGTGCACGCCGTACTCGGCAAGGATCGACTTCTTCTCTTCGGTGGACAAAGCCACAGTGGTGCTCCTAGATATCTGTGCCGTGCGGCCCGGACGATGTCTTCACGCCGGGTGAGACGGTCACGGCCGCCACGGACTGCAGCCGGACCCGATCGTCAAGGCTACCAGCCTCGTGATCAGCGGCTTCAGGCGCGGGCGTGGTCCAACGCGTACGACCGGATCACCCGGTAGCGCGACGGCCCTTGCTCACGGTCACTGCTCATCAGAACGGCCTCGGTCGCCGTCCAAGTCTCACTGGTGAACCCGGCCAGCCGCTCCTCCCACGCGCTCGCGGCCTGGGGCCGGTCGCGGGGGAAGCGGGCCAGTGTCAGGTGGGCCACGTACGGCCTGCCTTCGCTCTCCGCGCCGGCCTTCACGGCCAGCTCGTGGAGCCCGGTTCCGGACACACTCAACCACAGCACCCCGGGGAATGTCGCGGCCTTTTCCAGCCGGAGGCCGATCGGGCCCGCGCCGTCCAGCCGCCCGGCGAGCCACTCGCCTCGTTCCGCCGGGTCGTCCTGGCCGTAGAAACCGAGGGTGATATGCCAATCCTCCCGCGGTGACCAGCGGAAATCGCCTTGTTCGGGCGTGCCGAGCGCGGCGGCGACCTGGTCGAGGACCTCGTCCGGCGGGATCAAAGCGCTGAAGATCGTCATGGGCACGAAACTCGCGTGATCAGAGCCGTAACTCGCGTGTTTGGCGGCGTAACTCGTGAGTTACGCCGCCAAACACGTGAGTTACGCCGCCAGGCACGCGAGTCACGTCAAGAACCGTTCCTCGCGGCGCGGCGCAGCAGGTCCGCCAGGGACGGGAAGTCTTCGTCGAGCAGCTTCGCGGCTTCGGTGAGGTCTTCGTCCTCGCCGATGTCCCGCAGTGCCACGAGCACACCCTGGTCGTCGGCGACGGCACCGACCGGGATGCTGTCCCTGCCCACCGTCGGCCGCGAATCGCGCACGTCTTCGAGGGCCTCCTGCATGGCCTTGCGGTCTCCCGCGGCGACCGCCGGGACCAGCACCTTGCGCTCCAGCATGATCATCTTGGCGAGGACGACCGGGTTCCCGATCTTCGCGCGGCGGCCGCTCATCACCTGGCTGAGCATGGGCGCGCTGATGCCGAGGACCTCGGCGAGGAAGGCCTGGGAGATGTCGAAGGCGACGACCAGTCTCCGCACGCGATCGCCGAGCGGCTCCCCGTACCACTCTTTCTGCAGCGCGATGTTCCGCTGGACGATCTTGTGGTCCTCCACCTTGGTCCGCTCCCCTTAACCCCATCGAACGCCATGCGCGGTCCGTGACATCTTGCCACCGGAACGCACGTGAGCGGGTGTGTTTGTCGATTGTCATCCGGCGAGGCCGGAACCGGTCAGGCCTGCCCGCCGAGCAGTTCCCTGGTGCGGGCGACGTCCTCGTCGATCTGCGCCACCAGCCCCTCCGAAGTCGGGAACCGGACCTGATCCCGCAGCTTGGTGACGAAATCGAGCGCGACGTGCTGCCCGTAGAAATCCTCGTCGATGTCGAGGACGAAGGCCTCGACGGTGCGTTCCCGCCCCGAGAAGGTCGGATTGGTGCCGACGGACACAGCGGCGCGCAGCCGTCGGCCGGAATCCGACGAACGGGTGAACCAGGCGCTGTAGACCCCGTCGGCGGGCACCGCCGCGAACCGCGGCGTCGACAGGTTCGCCGTCGGGTACCCGAGATCGTGGCCCCGGCCGTCGCCCCGGACGACGATGCCCTCCAGCCGGTGCGGCCTGCCGAGCGCTTCGGACGCGGCGACGACGTCTCCGGCGTCGATGCACGAGCGGACGTAGGTCGAGGAGAAGGTGATGTCGTTGTCCGCCTGCTCCTGGGCGAGCAGCCCCTGCAGTTCCGCGCCCTGTGCCACGAACCCGAACCGCTTCCCCAGCGTGCGGAGGAGTTCGACGTCACCGGCCGCCTTGGCGCCGAAGGTGAAGTTCTCCCCCACGATCACCGCGGCCGCGTGCAGCTTGTCCACCAGTACCTCGTGCACGAACTCGTGCGCCGTCAGCCGCGACAGTTCGAGCGTGAACGGCAGTACGCAGAAGACGTCCGCGCCCAGGCCTTCGACCAGTTCCGCCTTGCGGCGCAACGTGGTCAGCTGCGCCGGATGACTGCCCGGCCGGATCACCTCCGACGGATGCGGATCGAAGGTCAGCACCACACTCGGCACGCCACGTTCGGCGGCGGCGCGGACCGTCCTCGAAATCAGCTCCTGATGACCCCGGTGCACGCCGTCGAAGACGCCGATCGTCACCACACACCGTCCCCAGCTCCCGGGGAGGTCACCCAAACCACGCCAACGCTGCACTTCTAGCCCCGTCTCCTCAGGCCCGCTCCGAGCACCACCCTAGGCGGGCAGCAACACGACCACCGACCGGGCCAGTTCGCCTTCGTCCGCGGCGAGCGCGAGCACCCGGCCGTCCGGCCCGAACATCCCGTACGTGCCTTCGATCCCGGCCGCGGGCACCCGCTGTCCATATCGGACCGCCTGGGCCATGCGGACGTCCAGATCGCGGCGCGGGAACGCGGCGGCGACGGCGGCGTCGAGGTCCAGCGACAGCTCCGGCTTGTCCTCGAGCTGGTCGAGGGTGCGCGCCTTGGCGAGGGTGAACGGCCCGACCGTGGTGCGCCGCAACGCGAGCAGATGCCCGCCGGCGCCGAGCCCGGCGCCGAGATCGCGGGCCAGCGCCCGGACGTAGGTCCCCGACGAACATTCGACGACGGCGTCGAGTTCGATCCGGCCCGCCTCGCGGCGGGTGGCGAGCAGATCGAAGCGGTGCACGGTGACCGGCCGCGGCGGGATGACGACCTCTTCGCCGGCGCGGACCCGGGCGTACGCGCGCTTGCCGTCGATCTTGACCGCGCTGACCGCGCTCGGCACCTGCTGGATGT
This sequence comes from Amycolatopsis sp. TNS106, assembly GCF_019330265.1. NCBI lineage: Bacteria > Bacillati > Actinomycetota > Actinomycetes > Pseudonocardiales > Pseudonocardiaceae > Amycolatopsis > Amycolatopsis sp. TNS106. The sequence goes on from NZ_CP024972.1 coordinate 4,047,976, forward strand.
CACCGGTCAGCGCGGCGATCCCGGCGGCGATCGCTTCGTCGGTGATCTTCTCGACGACTTCCGGGGCGGCTTCGGCGATCGGCTCGCCCTCGGCGTCGTCGGTCGTGGTGGACAGTCCCAAGGAGAGGGTCGCGAGGTAGGTCTTGCGGTCCAGAGCCAAGTGGCCCAGGAGTTTCGTCGCGCGTTCGATGCCGAGCACGAGGACGCCCGTGGCCATCGGGTCGAGGGTGCCGGCGTGCCCGACCTTGCGGGTGCCCATGAAGCGCCGCGCCCTGGCGACGACGTCGTGGGAGGTCATCCCCGACGGCTTGTCGACGATGACGAGACCGGGCGGCGGGGCGGGACGTTTCTTGGCTTGAGCCTGATTGGGGCGCGACACGGGCCGAACCCTATCTTTCGGGGCTTCGCCTAGGACGAGACGGGCAGCGGTGCTTCGGCGTCCCAGCGGCGGCGCCGGATCTGCACCGGGATCTCCTCGCCGCGGGCCTCGGCTTCGAACAGCACGGCACGGGTGCGCCGCCACCACACGAGCATCCGGAAGGTGCCGAACGCGAGCACCGCGATCACGGACAGCAGTGCCAGGCGGAACGTGCCGCCCGTCCACTCCAGCAGCACGCCGACCGCGAGCGCCGAGATCGTCGTGGCCACGAACCCGCCGACGTTCACCACCCCGGTCGCGGTGCCGACGCGCGAGAGCGGGTTGTAGTCCCGCGCCAGCGCGAAACCGATCATCGACGCCGGCCCGCCGAGGGAGAGGAACGCGAACACGGGGACCAGGACCGCGACGGGGATCGTCCCGCCCCAGCCGAGCAGGACCGCCCACATCACCGCGGCGCCGCCGATGTACCCGCCGACGAGCGGCATCCGCAGCGACGGGCGCCGTCCGATCAGCCCGCCGACCACCGGTCCGCCGATCATCGAGCCGAAGACGAACACGATCAGCAGCGAACTCGCGGTGGACTTCGGATAACCCTGCCCCTGCACGAGGAACGGGACTCCCCACAGCATGGTCAGCACGTTGGGGGCGAACATCGTGCTGAAGTGGACCCAGAATCCCAGCCGGGTCCCCGGGGTGCGCCACGCCTCGGCGACCTGGCGGCCCAGCACCTTCGGATGGACCTTTTCCCGTACGGGCTCCGGCATCCCGCGCGGGGTGTCTTCGACGCGGAGGGCGACGACGGCGGTGTACAGCGCTGTCACCAGCCCGACGGCGAGGAATGTCGAGGTCCAGCCGGGGCCGTCGAGCAGCAGGCCCAGCGGGAGGGTCGCGGCGAGGTTGCCGACGTAACCGATCGCCCCGGTCAGCGCGGCGAGCAGGGCGTACTGGCGCCCGGGGAAATGCGCGGCGATCAGCCGCAGGATGCTGACGAAGGTCAGCGCGTCACCGAAGCCGACGACGGCGCGGGCGAGCAGGCCGAGCGGGTACGAATCGGCGACCGCGAGCAGGATCTGGCCGAGCCCGAGGAAGAACACGGCGCCGGTGAGCACGCGGCGCGGGCCGTAGCGGTCGACGAGGACGCCGGTGGGGATCTGCATCGCGGCGTAGACGCCGACCTGCAGGACGGTGAACGTGCCGAGCGCGGCCGCACCGACGCCGAAGCGGTCGGCGGCCTGGAGCCCGGCGACACCGAACGAGGTGCGGTGGAAGACGGCGAGAAGGTAGACGGTGACGGCGGCGAACCAGATGAACCAGGACCGGCGGGTGGCTCGGCCTGTCACAGTGTTTCCTCCTCGGGCACGGTTTCGGGCGTGAAGACGCCCGCACTGCCGCCTCATATAGTTGTAGCGCGTAAGCAACGACGAAACATAGCCGTTACCCGGGTGCTTTTCGCCACACGCCCGTCTCCCGCGTCCGGAGGACTAAACGCGGACGGCGCCCTCGACGGCCCACCGCCCCGAGCGCCACCGCACCAGCAGGGTCGCCAGCCGGAGCAGCATGAACAGCGAGAGCCCGGTCCAGATCCCGGCCAGCCCCCAGCCGAACGCGAGCGAAAGCCAGATCAGCGGCAGGAACCCCAGCGCCGCGCTCAGCAGGGTCGCGTTGCGCAGGAAGGCGGCGTCGCCCGCGCCGAGCAGGACTCCGTCCAGCGCGAACACCACCCCGGCGATCGGTTGCAGCGCGACGAAGAACCACCACGCGTGCGGGATCTGGCCGAGCACGGCCGCGTCGGAGGTGAACACCCGCGGCAGCACCCCGGCCACCGACGCGAACACGACACCGAGGAAGCAGCCGAAGATCAGCCCGTAGCCGGTGATCTGACGCGACAGCCCGAGAGCCCGTTTGCTCGCCCCGGCACCGAGGGCGGCGCCCACGAGCGACTGCGCGGCGATCGCGAGCGAGTCCAGCACCAGCGCGAGGAAGGTCCACAGCTGCAGCACGACCTGGTGCGCGCCGACGGCCCCGGTGGACGTCCGCGCGGCGACGGCGGCGGCGGAGACGAAACACGCCTGGAAGGCGAGGCTGCGGAGCACCAGGTCCCGGCCGAGGCCGAGCTGGGCGCGCATCACCTTCGGCTCCGGGCGCAGCGGGACCCGCTCCCGCACCAGGGCCGCGATGAACAGCGACGCCGAGATCACCTGCGCGACGACGTTCGCGATCGCCGACCCTTCCAGCCCCCAGTCCGCGCCGTACACCAGCACCGGGCACAGCACGGCGGAGATCCCGTTGCCCGCCAGCACATAGCGCAACGGTTTCGCGGAATCCTGGACGCCGCGCATCCAGCCGTTGCCCGCCATCGTGATCAGGATGAACGGCGTCCCGAACAAAGCGATCCGCAGCCAGGAGACGGCGGCGTCGGTGATCGCGGCGTCGCCGGAAAGGACCCGCGCGATCGGCGCGGCCAGCAGCTGCCCGGCGACGATCACGACCAGCCCGACGATCACCGCCAGCCAGGTCGCCTGCACTCCTTCGCGGACAGCGTCACCACGACGGCCCGCGCCGTGCAGCCGCGCGGTCCGCGACGTGGTGCCGTACGACAGGAACGTCAGCTGGCTCGAAACCTGCGACAGCACGACACCGCCGACGGCGAGCCCGGCCAGCGGCAGCGCGCCGAGGTGGCCGACGACGGCCGTGTCCACCAGGACGTACAGCGGTTCGGCGGCGAGGACGCCGAGTGCGGGCACGGCGAGGCCGAGCACGCGTTTCGGCGGGACGCGCTCGTCGATTTCGGAAGCTTCAGGCACCCCTGGAGACTAAAGGCCCGCGGCCGGCGTGCTCACGTCACAGCGCGGAAGGCGACAGCTCCACGAAGAACTGGGCGGAACCCGGGCGGATCACGGTGTGGACGGCCTCGATCACGGTTCCGTCCTCCGCCCGGGTTTCCCTGCGGCGCCGCAAAGTGGGCACGCCGGCCTCGCTGTCGAGCAGCTCCGCGTCCCCCGCGTCGAGCAGCACCGGATCGAGATAGACCCGGACCGCGCCCAGCGGGATCTTCTTCGCCGCGAAGTACCGCAGGCTGACGAACTCGGCGAGATCCTCGTCGAGCAGGTTCGGCGCGACCGAGAAGAGAATCGCGTGCCGTTCGACGGTGCGCGGCCGCTCCTGGAGGTCGATTTTGACGCGGACCAGCTCGACGACCGCGGAATCCGGGTCCGCGCCGGGGATCTCGACGACCGCGTCGCCTGCCCGCACGATCCGCTGGGACACCACCTCGTGCCTGCCGGGAACGCCTTTCTCGGCCGCTCCCGGTGCGGTGAAGTTGAGCAGGTTGATCTGCTGCCGGAAGTCGGCGACGAACGTTCCGTGCCGTCGCCTTCGCACGACGAGCCCGGCATTGGCCAGCTCGTTGAGGGCGCGCTGCGCGGTGGCCCGGCTGACCCCGTACTGGCTCTGCAGCTCGGCTTCGGTGGGCAACCGCGCGCCGGGCGGGAGATCGCCGCGCTGGATCTTCTCCTCCAGCTCACGCCGGATCTTCAGATGCAGCGGCGTGGCCATGATCAGACCGTACAAAACAGGATTGGACCGGTCAATCGGCGTATTGACCGGTCCAATCCTGTTTTGTACGGTCAATTACTTCTCCCCTTCGATCGAAGGAGCGCGAATGAAGATCATCGTCGTCGGCGCCGGGATCATCGGTGCGAGCGTGGCGCGGGCACTCGCCGTCGCCGGGGCGGACGTAGTGCTGCTGGACCAGCGGGGCCCCGGAAGCGGAACCACCGCCACGACGTTCGCGTGGACCAACGCCAACCGGAAAGCCGATCCCGGCTATCAACGGCTCAACATCGCCGGGATGGAAGAACACGAGAAGCTCGCCGGGGAACTCGCCGGTGCGCCGTCGTACTTCCGGAGCGGCGGCCTGCAGTGCGCCGACGCGGGCACCGAGCCGTCGCTGACCGCGAACGTCGAACTGCTGCGGTCGCGGGGCTACCCGGCCCAGTGGGTCGACCGCGACGAAGCCCGGCGGATCGCCGGTGACGTACTGATTCCCGAAGCCACGACGGCGATCGCGTACTTCCCCAGCGAGGGCTACGTTCTCCCGGAACGCTTCCTCGCCGCCGTCCTGGGTGATGCCCGCCGGCACGGCGCGACGCTGACGATCGGGCAAGTCGTCGCGGTCGGCGAACGGCCTCAGGGCGCGTCGGTCACGCTGGCCGACGGCACCGTGCTCCGCGCCGACCGGATCGTGGTCGCCGCCGGCCGGTGGACCGCCGGACTCGCCGCGCGCAACGGCTTCGACATCCCCATGGTGACCGACGTCCAGCGCGGCTCCGCGATCGTCGGCCTGCTGGGGTTCGTGCGCTCCCCCGCGAGCGGGCTCCGCTGCGTCCTGCACACCCCCGGTCTCAACCTCCGCCCCGCCGCGGAGGGGGCCACCGTGGTGCAAGCGCTCGATCTGAATCCCTTCGTCGACCCCGCGGACAGCGAGGTCGACGGCGACATCGCGGCCGCCATCGCCGCGCGGTTCACGGCGGTGACCGGTCACCCGTCCCCGGACATCGAGTTCCGGGTGGCGATCAGATCCATGCCGGCGGACGGGCACACCATCGCGGGATACCCACCGGGGAGTTCGCGGATCTACTTCCTGGTCACCCACAGCGGAATCACCCTCGCCCCGATCCTGGCCCGGCTGACCGCGGCGGAGATCGTCACCGGTACGGGACAGGACGCCCTCACCCCCTTCCGCGCGTCCCGGTTCGCGGGAGTGCCGCGCAGTGACTCCCCCGCGGTGAAGCCGCCACCAGGTGAGGCGTTCGCTCAGCGAAGGAACGGTTCGTAACGCCGTTGCCCGCGCAGCGATTCGATCTGCCGCGTGGTGTCGAGCGAGACACTGACGAGGAAGACGAGGACCACCTGCAGCGTCACCCCGGAGACGAGCGGCGCCGGGCCGGCGTCCAGCAGGGCCAGACCGGCGGCCGGGATCAGCGCGACCACTCCCGAGCAGAGCGCTCCGAAGGCGAGGATCCGGCGGTTCACGTGGTCGAGGTACTCGGCTGTCCAGTTCCCCGGCCGGATCCCGGGGACGAAACCGCCCGCCCGCACGAGTTCGCCCGCCACCTTGGCCATGTCCTGCGCCGCGGCCGCCCGCATGAAGGCGAAAAGACAGACGAGGACGAAGTAGCCGGCGATCCACCCGGGATCTGCCAGGCCGAGGTAAGGCACCAGTACTGACAGCAGGACCGCGGCGACGACGGCCGGACTGTTCGCTTGGGGGAAGCGCAGGGGAACGTAGGCCGGTGTCCCGCCGAAAGCCCGCCTGCCGATCATCCGTTTGGCGTACTGCACCGGGACACGGCGCTGTCCCTGCGCGATGACGATCGTGAGCACCGTGATCGACAGCGTCACCACGGTCGTCACCGCGATCGCGGCCCAGCCCGCCTTTTCGTACAGGCGCAGGAACTCGGCGGGTAGCACCGCCAAGACCTGCGCGAGCAGCAGGATCCGGACGCCGTCGCCGAAACCGCGGTCGGTGATCACCTCGGTCAGCCGCAGGACCAGGGCGGTTCCCGCGGTCAGGCACGCCACCGTCACGGCTCCGTCCACGGCGTCCTGCCCGCCGAACACGACCACGCCGACGGCTCCCAGTAGACCGAGTAACACGACGAGCCGCCGCTGGTACCGCTTCAGCACCCGCGCGCCGGCTTCACCTTCGGCCCGGAGCGCGGCCAGCCGCGGGATCAGGACGATCAGTCCCCGCAGGATTCGCGGGGCGGCCAGGCAGGGCAGGACACCGAACGCGAACACCGGCAGGGTGGCCAGGCCACCGCCGGTGAGGAGGTCGAGGATCCAGCGCAGCGGGTGATCGGCTTCCGGCGCGCGGGCGGTCACATGAGGGGTGGGCAGGCTCTGGCCCAGCCGGAACAGCACGATCACGCCCAGCGTGACCAGGATCCGGCGGCGGAGGGAGGCTCGCTCGTTCATCGTGGCTCACGTTAGGAACCACCGATGAAATTACGATGACACCGTCACAAAAGCGGCGCCCTCGACAGTGCCTCCCGCAGCTTGCCGAGCACCTCGTCCGCCGTCCCCTCCGCGGTGCATCCGGCGGCCTGGCGATGTCCGCCTCCACCCAGCTCCCCCGCGGCCGCCGAGACGTCGACCCCGCCCGCCGAGCGGAGCGAGACCGTCCATCGCTGCCGAGGCCCCGTCGGTTCGGCTTCCTTGAGCACCACGGCGACACCGGCCTCGCGAGTGGACCGGACGACGTCGATGACCGCTTCGACCTCCTCGGCGCGCACGGACCGCGCCGCGTCAAGGGTCACCACGGCGTGCGCCAGGCCGAAGCCACGCGCCTCGTCCGGTTCGAGCCGGGCACCCGCGAGGACGTCCGACAGCATCGGCAACCACGCGAACGGGTGGTCGTCGACGATCTCTCGGACCACCTTGTCCGGGTCGACACCGGCTTCGAGCAGCTTCGCGGCCATCAGATGGGTCGACGGCCGTGCCCGGCGGAACCCGCTCGTGTCGGTGACGAGCCCCGCGTACAGGCAGCGGGCGATCGGCTCGTCGATCTCGGCGCCGAGCTCGGCCAGCAACGCGAAGACGAGGACGGCGGTGGCTTCGGCGGTGTCGTCGACGACGTGGTGCGTGCCGTAGAAGACGTTGGACGCGTGGTGGTCGATCACCAGGACGTCACCGCCCGCCGCACGGGCGGCGTCCACCCGCGGTGCGAGCTTCCCGAGCCTGCCCGGGGTGGGCGTGTCGAGCGCCACCAGCAGCTGCTCACTCTCCGGCAGCTCGCTCGCCGGGACGAAGAGCCCGCCGACGTCCAGGCTCCGCAGGGTTTCGGGCATCTCCTCGGGCTCGCCGACCGAGACACGGACCTTGACGCCGCCGCGCAGCTGGAGCGCCCGGCCCAGCGCCAGCGCGCTGCCGAGCGCGTCGGCGTCCGGACGGACATGGCCGAGCAGGGTCACGTCGTTCGCGCGCGCCAGCAGGGCGGCGGCTTCCTTCAGGTTCGGCACAGGAGTCGCTGTCACAATCAGTCAAGCTACGCTCTACCGGATGTCCGAGTACGCGATCCTGGTCTACCCGTCCGCCAACCGGGTCTACACCGACTCCACTCCGGCCTTGCTGCGTGCGGAGCTGGCGGTGTTCGGTCTGTCCGCTTTGGAGACCGAGGTCTCCGAGATCGGCGAGACGGAACTCGGCGGCGTCGGCTACCTCACCTTCACCACGCCCGCCCCGCTGAGCGAACGCGATCTCGCGCTCCTGTCGAACCTTTCCGCGCTGTACGCGCTGTTCGAACTCGGCGACGGCGTCCTGAAGCCGGTGACGATCAGCCCGCTCGCGAACTTCGACTCGGATCTGCTCACCATCCAGAAGTACCCGGGCAAGACGAACGAGCTGTTCACCAAACTGCTCGTCAACGTCACCCTGATGTCGACGGCGAACCCGGCGGCGATGCTGGACGAGCCGCTGCATCTGCTCGATCCGCTCTGCGGCCGCGGGACCACGCTGAACCAGGCGATGATGTACGGCTTCGACGCGACCGGCCTCGACGTCGACGGCAAGGACTTCGACTCCTACGAGCTGTTCGTGAAGACCTGGCTGAAGCAGAAGCGGATCAAGCACAGCGCCGAATCCGGTCAGGTCCGCCGCAACAAGGTCCGCCTCGGCAGGCGGCTCGACATCGCCTTCGGGATCACCAAGGAGCGGTACAAGGCGGGTGACGTCCGCAAGCTGAGCTACCTCAACTGCGACACGCTCACCACCGACGAACTGCTGCGGCCGAACTCGGTGGACCTCATCGTCACCGACGCCCCGTACGGCGTGCAGCACGGCAGCCACCGCACCCAGGACGCGTCGCTCGCGCGCAGCCCGCGCGATCTGCTCGCGGCCGCGGTCCCGGTGTGGACGCGGGTGCTGCGGCCCGGCGGCGCGCTCGGCATCTCCTGGAACACCAACGTCGCGCCCCGCGAGGAACTCGCCGCGATCCTGGACAAGGCCGGGCTGGAAGTCCGCGAGGACGGCCCGTTCGCGGAGTTCGCGCACCGGGTGGACCAGGCGATCGTGCGGGACCTGATCGTCGCCGCGAACCCCGCCTGACGCCCTCCCGCGTTTCGTCCTCTGGATGCGGTGGTTGGCATCGCGAACCACCGCATCCAGAGGACGAAACGCGGGGTCAGGCGATGCGTTCCCCCACGAACTTCAGCACGTCCGGCATGATCTCGCGCCAGTAGTCCTCGTTGTGGGCACCGGGGGTCATCTTCGCGACGGCGGGGTTCACCGCCTTGATGAGCTTGCGGTCGGCGCGGGCGAAGGGATCCGAGTTCCCGCACCACACTCCGGTCGCCGCGGCGGAAAGGTCGCCGGTGTGCAGCAGCGGCTCGTGCGCTTCCCATTGCGCGCGATCCGCGAAGACCTTGCGGGACTTGGCATCGGGCCAGCTCACGAACAACGCCGCGCTGGCGACGGCGACGGCCTTGAGGTTCTTGTGGTCGCGGGCGTAGCGCAGGGCGCCGAACCCGCCCATCGAGATCCCGAACATCGCCGACGGCGGCCGCAGCTGGCGTTGGGCGAGCCAGCCGGGAAGTTCGTCGGACAGCATCCGCTGCGGGTCGTCGGCCTTGCCGACGTCCACCCAGTAGTTGTCGCCGTCGACGGCGGCCACCGCGAACCCGGGCCGCCCGGCCGCGACGGCCCGGTTCAGCGCGTCCTGCACGCCGAGATTCAGGAAAGTCCGCGCGTCGGCGCCGCGCCCGTGCAGGGCGACACAGACCGGCATCCCGACCCGGGACACCCCGTCCGGCGCGATGATGACGAGGTTGACGTCGCGGTTCCGCGCCGCGGACCGCATCTTCTGCACCGTGACCGCTTCGGTGAGCGGCGTCGGGGTACTCGGCGGGGCCACCGGCGGTGGCCCCACCAGGGGCGGCTTCTCGGCACCGCAAGCGGAAACCAGCGCCGAGCCGCCGAGAGCCGCGGCTCCCAGCAGCAGGCCACGCCGGCTCACGGCGTGGCCCACTCCCTCAGCTACGGGTCTCCTCATCGGCGAACTCATCGTCTTCGGCCTCTTCCCGCGGCGGCTTGTACGGGTCGGCTTCACCGGCGTGCTGCGCCCCGGTCGCCCGCCTGGCGACCTCCGCGTCGGCTTCCCTTGCCTTCGCGAGGAGGTCTTCGATGCGCTTGGCGTCCTCAGGAATGCTGTCGGCCACGAAGGCCAGCGTCGGAGTGTAGCGAACGCCCGTGCCCTGGCCGACCTTCGTGCGCAGGACACCGCGGGCGGATTCGAGCGCCGCCGCGGCACCGGCGTGGTCGGGCGTGGACTCCAGGTTCTCGCCGAGCACCGTGTAGTAGACCGTGGCGTCGTGCAAATCCGCCGTGATCTTCGTGTCGGTGATCGTCACGTGGTCGAGCCGCGGATCCTTGATGTCGTGCTCGATCGCGTGCGCGACGATCTGTGAGATCCGCTTGGCGAGCTTACGAGCCCGAGCGGGGTCGGCCATGGGATTTCGTCTCCTCGAAAGGTCTTCTGCTAGTCATCCGGGCCGAGCAGCCGGCGGTGGGCGGAGAGCAGGTCGAACTCCGGCCTTCCGGCCACGAGGCGCTCACACGAGTCGAGCACGTCACGAACCTGCTCGCCACTCGCCGCGACCACGGCCACACCGATCAGCGCGCGCCGGTGCAGGTCTTGATGGCCCGCTTCGGCGACGGAGACGTCGAAACGCCTGCGCACCTCGGCCAGCACCGGCTTGATCACGGATCGCTTCTGCTTGAGCGAATGGACGTCGCCCAGCAGGATGTCGAGCTCAAGGGCTCCTACGAACATGTGGGGTTCTGGGTTGGTTCGAAGGTGAAGCGGCGCTCCCCCGCCCAGATGCGGAGGAGCGCCGCTTTGTCACTTACGCACGCGGCTTTTCGCGCTGCTCGTAGGTCTCGATGATGTCGCCGACCTTGAGGTCGCTGTACGACCCCAGGGTCAGACCACACTCGAACCCGTCGCGGACCTCGACCACGTCGTCCTTGAACCGCCGCAGCGAGCTGATCGGCAGGTTCTCGGCGATGACGGTCGCGTCGCGGAGCAGGCGGGCCCGCGCGTTGCGGCGGATCTCGCCCGAGACGACGAGACAACCGGCGATGGTGCCGATCTTCGACGACTTGAAGACGTCGCGGATCTCCGCCTTGCCGAGCTCGACCTCTTCGTACTCCGGCTTGAGCATGCCCTTCAGAGCCTGCTCGATCTCCTCGATCGCCTGGTAGATGACCGTGTAGTACCGGACGTCGACGCCTTCGCGGGTGGCCCGCTCGGTCGCCTTGCCCTGCGCACGGACGTTGAAGCCCAGGACGATCGCGTCGGACGCGGTCGCCAGGTCGATGTCGGACTCGGTGACGCCACCGACACCGCGGTGCACGACGTTGAGTTCGACGTCGTCGCCGACCTCGAGCTGCACCAGCGAGGCTTCGAGCGCCTCGACGGTACCGGAGTTGTCACCCTTGATGATCAGGTTGAGGCTGTTCGTCTCCTTCAAGGCGGAGTCGAGGTCCTCGAGGCTGACCCGCTTGCGGCGCGACGCGTTGAGGGCGTTGCGCGTCCGGGCGGAGCGGCGCTCGGCGATCTGCCGGGCGACGCGGTCCTCGTCGACCACCAGGAAGGTGTCGCCCGCACCCGGCACCGAGGTGAACCCGATGACCTGGACGGGGCGCGACGGGTACGCCTCCGTGACGTCGACGTTGTGCTCGTCGACCATCCGGCGGACGCGGCCGTAGGCGTCACCCGCCACGACCGAGTCACCGACACGCAGCGTGCCTCGCTGGACCAGCACCGTGGCCACCGGACCGCGGCCGCGGTCGAGGTGGGCCTCGATCGCGACACCCTGGGCCTCCATGTCCGGGTTGGCCCGGAGGTCCAGCGCGGCGTCGGCGGTCAGCAGGATCGCCTCGAGCAGGCCGTCGATGTTGATGTTCTGCCGCGCGGAGATCTCGACGAACATCGTGTCGCCGCCGTACTCCTCGGCGACCAGGCCGTACTCGGTCAGCTGCTGCCGGATCTTGTCCGGGTTCGCGCCTTCCTTGTCGATCTTGTTGATCGCGACCACGATCGGCGCCTTGGCGGCCTGCGCGTGGTTGATCGCCTCGACCGTCTGCGGCATCACACCGTCGTCGGCCGCCACCACGATCACCGCGATGTCGGTCGAGTTGGCACCACGGGCACGCATGGCGGTGAACGCCTCGTGACCCGGGGTGTCGATGAAGGTGATCAGACGCGGGTTGCCTTCGAGCTCGGTCTCGATCTGGTAGGCGCCGATGTGCTGGGTGATGCCACCGGCTTCACCTTCGCGCACCTTCGTCTTGCGGATCGTGTCGAGCAGGCGGGTCTTACCGTGGTCGACGTGACCCATGATGGTCACGACCGGCGGACGGACCTGCAGATCCTCTTCCTCACCCGCGTCTTCGCCGTAGGTGATGTCGAAGGTCTCGAGCAGCTCCCGGTCCTCTTCCTCGGGACTGACGACCTGAACGTTGTAGTTCATTTCGCCGCCGAGCAGTTCCAGGATGTCGTCCGACACCGACTGCGTCGCGGTGACCATCTCACCGAGGTGGAACAGCACCTGCACCAGCGAAGCCGGGTTGGCGTCGATCTTCTCGGCGAAGTCGGTCAGCGAGGCACCACGCGGCAGGCGGATCGTCTCGCCCTGCCCCTTGGGCAGACGGACACCACCGACGCTGGGCGCCTGCATGTTGTCCATGTACTCCTGGCGCTTCTGCCGCTTCGACTTGCGGCCCTTGCGCGAGGGGCCACCGGGACGCCCGAAGGCACCCGCGGTACCGCCACGGCCACCGGGGCCACCACGGCCGCCGCCACCACGGAAACCGCCGCCACCGGCCGGGGCACCGCCGCCGCCACCGGGGCCACCGCCACCGGGACGGAAACCGCCGCCACCGCCACCGCCGGGACGGAAACCGCCACCGCCGCCGCCACCACCGGGACCGCCGCGGAAACCTCCGCCGCCGCCACCGGGACCGCCACGAGCGCCGCCGCCGGGGCCACCACGGGCTCCGCCACCGGGACCACCACGGCCGCCACCGGGACCACCGGCCGGACGGGCCGGACGGCCCGGCATCATGCCGGGGTTCGGGCGCGGGGGCATGTTGCCCGGGCTCGGCCGGTTACCACCGGGAGCGCCGCCACCGGGCCGCGGGGCCGGACGGTCGCCGCCCTGCCCGCCACCGGGACGCGGCGGACGGTTGTCGCCGCCCTGCTGGTTGCCGCCACCGGGGCGCGGGCCGGACGGGCGCGGGGCCGGGGAACCGGAACCCACGCCGAACGGGTTGTTGCCGACACGCGGGGTGCGCGGGCCGGGCTTCGGACCGCCGGGCTTGGGGCCCTGCGGCTTCGGCGGCACGACCGAACCCTGCGACGGCGTCTGGGACGCCGGCGGGGTGGCCGGGGCCGCCGGGGTTTCCTTGGGCTCGGCCTGCTTCGGCTCGGCCTTCGCCGCCGGGGCGACCTCTTCCTTGGGCGCCGGCGGCCGGGGGCCGGGGCGCGGACCCGGGCGGACACCCGGGGTGGAAGGACGGGACGGCTGCTGAGCGGGTGCCGGTGCCGACGGAGCGGACGCCGCGGGGGCGGCCGGGGCCTCGGACTTCGCCGCGGGCGCGGGCTGAGCGGGCTTCGCGGCCGGAGCCGGGGCAGCGGGCTTCGCGGGCGGCGCGGGTGAAGGACGCGGGCCGGGGGTCGGAACCGGCTTCTTCTTGCCGTCCTTGGACGGATACGCGTCACGGAGACGACGGGCGACCGGCGCCTCGACGGTGGACGACGCGGACTTCACGAACTCGCCCTGTTCCTTCAACTTGGCGAGAACTTCCTTGCTGGTGATGCCGAGCTCTTTCGCGAGCTCATGTACTCGGGCCTTGCCTGGCACAGCTCTCCTCATCTGGGGAGGCCGGCGGCAGACCCGCAGACCTCGTCCTATTGTCGCGCGTTCATTGATTCAGCTTCACGGCTGACTCATGACGGGTCGACCTGCTTCCTGATTCCATCCGGCACCGGGGATGTCCCGGCGCCCTTTAGCCTTCGGCGTGCCGCTCCAGGCGTTCGTGGACACCCTGGGCGTCGAGCGACCCCGGAACACGTAGTGCTCGGGGGAACGCCCTGCGCCGCTCGGCCTTGGCCAGACAGTCCGGCACGGGGTGCAACCAAGCACCCCGGCCCGGCAACCGCCGACGTTCGTCGACGATCAGCCGCCCGTCCGCCGCGACCACTCGCAGCAACTCGCCGATCAAGGCCCGCTTACGGCAACCCACACACGTGCGGACCGGAGTTTCCCGGTCATGCTGGAGGTCGGTTCCCGGCCGCGGGCTCTGAACCACTCGTAAGTCTAGCGCTTCGACCTTCACTCAGCCGAACCGGTTGCCGCGGCGGGCCGCGCCTGCCCGGCGTGTGCTTCGTCACCCTGCTCAGGGGCGGCGTCACTGCGGATGTCGATCCGCCAGCCGGTGAGCCGGGCGGCGAGGCGGGCGTTCTGCCCTTCCTTGCCGATCGCGAGCGAAAGCTGGTAGTCCGGGACGACGACCCGAGCGGTCTTGGCCCGCTCGTCGACGACCTGTACGGAAACAACCTTCGCGGGCGACAGCGCATTCCCGACGAACTTCGCCGGGTCTTCCGAGAAGTCGATGATGTCGATCTTCTCGCCAGCCAGTTCGCTCATCACGTTGCGCACGCGCGCGCCGACCGGGCCGATGCAGGCACCCTTGGCGTTGACACCGGGCACCGTCGAGCGGACCGCGATCTTGGTCCGGTGTCCCGGCTCCCGCGCGACGGCGGCGATCTCGACCGTGCCGTCGGCGATTTCGGGGACCTCGAGGGCGAACAGCTTGTGCACCAGCTTCGGGTGCGAGCGGGACAGCGTGATCTGCGGGCCGCGGTTGCCGCGCGAGACGGTCACGACGTAGGCCTTGATCCGGTCGCCGTGCTCGTAGGTCTCGCCGGGCACCTGCTCGATCGCGGGCAGCACGCCTTCGATGTCGCCGACCTGGATGACGACCATGCCGCGGGCGTTGGCCCTGGCGTCGCGCTGCACCACGCCGGCGACGATCTCGTTCTCCTTGGCGGAGAACTCGCCGAACGTCTTCTCGTGCTCGGCGTCGCGCAGCCGCTGCAGGATGACCTGCCGCGCGGTGGTCGCCGCGATCCGGCCGAAGCCCTCGGGGGTGTCGTCCCACTCCTCGTCGGTCTGGCCGTCCGGGGTGAGGGTGTGCGCGAGGACACGGACCAGCCCGCTCTTGCGGTCGATGTCGATCCTGGCGTGCGGCTGGTGGCCCTCGGTGTGCTTGTACGCGGTGAGGAGCGCGGTTTCGATCGCTTCGATCACCGTCTCGAAGGGGATGTCCTTGTCCCGTTCGATCGCGCGCAGCGCGGCGATGTCGACGTTCACTTCGGCTCCTCCTTCGGCTCCGTGGTGGCGGCGTTCAGGGCCGACGCATCGTTTTCCAACAGTTTCAGGTCCTCGGCAGGTGGTTGCTTGAACTCGATCTCGATGACCGCCTTGGTCACCGAGGCGTAGGGGACGTCCCGGATTTCGCCGTCCACGAGCATGCGCGCGGATTTCTCTCCCGCGTGCCCCACGCGGCCGATGAACGCCGCGCCTTCGGCGGGGGTGACCTTGACGAGGCGGAACTTCGCGCGCCGCCAGTGGCGTCGCAAGGTCAGCGGCCGGTCGAGACCCGGCGAGGTGACTTCGAGCGTGTACGCGCTGGCGATCACGTGCTCGTTCTCGTCGAGCGCGGCGGAGACGGCGCGGCTGACGCTCGCCACCTCGTCCAGCCCGACGCCGTCGTCCCCGTCGACGACGACCTTGACCAGCTGGCGGCGGCCTGCCTGCTGGACCTCGAAGGAATCGAGGTCGAAACCCGCGGCCGTGACGGCTTCGGCCACGATGGGCTCCAGCCTGCTGGCGAGGTCGTTGGGCACGGTGGAGCGCTCCTGTTCGGCTGTGGGCGACCCGGCGGCGTGGATCCGGGTTCGGTAGTGGACCAGCTTATCCGGTCACCCCCGTGTGACGCGCGAGCGGCGGCCCCGCGCGGGGTACTGGCAGGATGGGGCGGCGTGACCGGAAGATCGACAGAGCCGAGCCGTCGCACTTTCCTGCGGATGGGAGCGCTGGCCGCGCTGGCCGTGCCGCTGGCGTCCGCCTGCTCCCCCGGCTTCGACGAAAGCCCCGACCCGCTGGGCCCGTTGCTGCGCGCGGCGGAGACCGACGCGGCCGGCGCGAAGACGCTGGGCGCCGAGGGCGAGGCGGTCGCCACCGCGCGCGCCGCGCACGCGGCGGCGCTCAAGACCGAGGTGGACCGGCTCAACCGGCCGAAGCCCGAGCAGTCCGGTCCCGGGGAGAACCCGCCGTCGTCGCTGGACGGCCTCAAGGAACGGCTGGCCCAGGCGCGCAAGCAGGCCGAGGGTCTCGTGCCTTCGCTGCCCCGCTACCGCGCCGGGATGGTCGCCTCGATCGCGGCGGGCTGCGCGGCGCTGCAGCAGAGTTCGGAGAAGCTCGGCCGCGGCGACGACGCCGGTGCGTTCGAAGTACCCGCCGGAGTGCAGCTCGGCGGGGAGACGGCGGAGGCCGTCCAGCAGGCGCTGGCCGCCGAACACGCGGCGATCTGGGTGTACGGGCTGGTCAGCGCGTACCTGCCGGCCGCCTTCACCGGCGCGGTGGCCCGGGGCACGGCCGAGCACGTCAAACGGCGGGACGTCTGCGAGCGGATGCTGTCCGCGGCGGGTCAGGCGCCCACCGGCCCGGAGGCCGCGTACGTGCCGCCGAGACCGGTGACCGAGGCGAACTCGGCGATGGAACTGGTGGCGACGGCCGAGGCGGACGCGACTTCGGCCTGGCTCGGCGTGATCGACCGGACGGACGACGCGGCCTTGCGGACGACGGCGCTGAACGCGCTGATCGGGTCGGCGCGGCGGGGAACGGCGTGGCGGGCGGAGTTCGGCGCGAAGCCGGTGGCGATCGCGATGCCGGGCCAGTCGGCCTAGGCCGTGTCCTAGCCGACGGGCGGGTCAGCGGCGCAGGTCGCCGGAGAGCCGCAGCGCGTCGGTCGCGATCCGTTCGATCAGCTGCTTGTCGGTCTGCTTGTTGTAGAAACCGGCCAGCACGATGGCCACCTCCGGCCCGGTGACGTGGGAGTCGTAGGCCGCGTCCTGCCCGGAGATCTTCGGCGCGCCTTGATCCTTGAAGGTCCCGTCGCGCACCAAGTCGGACACGTTGCCCGTGCCGTCCTTGTCGGTGAGCGCCTTGAGCTGGGTCGCGGTCACCTCGCCGGGCATGGTGACCAGGACGACCGACACCAGCGCTTTCTTCCCGCCGGTCTCGGTCGTGTACAGCGCCCGCGAAAGGCGCGTGCACGGCGTCTCGGTGAAGAACTTCTTGGTGTCGCCGTAGGCCTTGCTCGCGCAGTCGGTGGTCACCTGCGGACCCTCGACCAGCGTGTACTGGAACTGGCCGCTCTTCGACGGCGGGTCCGCGACCGGGGTGAGCTCCGGCTCGTGCCGGATCAGCCACCAGAGCAGGGCGGACACCACCGCGATGGCGACCAGCCCGGCGCCCTTCAGCGCCAGGCCCTTGGTGTCCCTCGGCGGATTCGGCGCGGGCGGCGGCCCGCCCGGCCCTGCCGGCCGCACCGGCTGAAGCCGGGCCGTTTCCGTCGGTCCCGGGGTAAATTGCGCACCAACCACGGGAACATACGGTAGTTCACGCCGCTCCGGCGGTTCACCTGAACGTGCTTATCACCCGTTCGACGTCGTCAGCGGTGTTGTAGAGATGGAAGCCGAACCGCTGCCGTCCGGCCCGCGTACCGGCCACGATGCCCGCTTCCCGCACCCGGCGGGCGTCGGCGTCGAGCGAGACGATCGCGCTCCCCTGACCGGGTGAGCCGAGCGCTTCGAGGAGCGAGTCGGCGAGCCCCACGCAGTGCGCACGGACGGCGGCGAGGTCCAGGGACGCGAGGTAGTCCAGCGAGGCCGCGGCGCCGACGAACGCGAGCTAGGCCGGGGACAGGTCGAGCGAGCGGGTGCCCTCGGCGAGCCGTAGCGGGAGGCCGTAGACGGTCTGCCAGCGGTCCTCCCCCGCGTACCAGTTCGCGGCGACCGGCACCGCCCGCTCCAGCACCCGCGGATGCGCGGCCAGCCACGCCGCCCCGCGCGGCGCGAGCAGCCATTTGTATCCGGCGGCGACCACCCAGTCGGCCCAGCCGAGGTCCAGCGGCTGCCAGCCGGCGGCCTGCGTGGCGTCGAGCAGGACCGCGGCGCCCGCCGCCTCGGCCGCGGCCCGGAGCGCCTCCAGGTCGACCTGGGCACCGTCGGCCGACTGGACGACGCTGACCGCGACGAGGTCGTGCCCCTCGACGCGGGCGGCCAGCTCGGCCAACGGGACTTCGGTGACCTTCACCCCTCGGTGCGCCTGAGCCGCGAACGGGAAGGTGACGCTCGTGAAGTCGTTCGCGGCGGCCAGCACGCTGGCGCCGTCGGGCAGGCCGGCGGCCACGTTCGCGATCAGCTGCGAGACGGACGCCCCGATCGCGACCCGTTCCGCCGGGACTCCGATCAGCGCGCCGAATCCCGCCCTGGTCCGCGCGACGGGCTCGTCGAAATCCGCCGGACGGGCTTCGCCGCGGCGCCACCGCTCGACCGCCTCCGCGACGGCGTCGGCCACGTGCGACGGCGGGACGCCGATGCTGGGCGTGTTCAGATAGCCGGGCGGGACGGCGAATTCGGCTCCGAAGGTCTGCATGCTGCCGAGATTAATGAGATTCCGGGAGCAGGGCGGCGACGTCGGCGTACGACGGCGGGGTCAGCGGGAGTTCTCCGCCGTCGCGGACGGCCTCCACCGTGCGCAGCGTGGCGGCCAGCGCCATCCGGTACGGCAGCGACCCGAGACTGACCCGGGCGACGCCGAGTTCGGCCGCTCGCGCGACGGTCACCTTGCCGGGCAGGAACAACAGGTTCACCGGCACCCCGACGGCCTTCACCAGCCGCTCGACGTCCGCGGCCTCGGCGAGCCCCGGCACGAACACCCCGTCGGCGCCCGCGTCCACATAGGACAGACAACGATCGATCGCGGCGCCGATGTCGGGCTCCCCCAGCCAATGCGTATCCGTCCGCGCGTTGACGAAAAGAGCGGGAGCGCGTTCCTTCGCCGCCGCGATCTTGGCCGCGTGCCGCACGGGATCGCCCAGCGCGTCTTCGAGATTGATGCCCGCGACACCGGCTTCGGCGAGGTCCTCCGCCAGCGAGCCGACCTCGCCCGGATCGTCGCTGAACCCGTCGGCGAGGTCGACGCTGATCAGCGCGTCCAGCCCGGCCAGCCGCCGCGCCAACCGGACGGTGGCGTCCTTCGAGGACGGGGCACCGTCCGGCAGGCCCTCGGCGGCGGAGACCCCGAGGCTGGTCGTGCCGAGCGCCGGGAAGCCTTGCGCGGCAAGGAAGGCGGCCGCGCCGAACTCCCAGACGTTCGGCAGGAGCAGCGGGGAACCGGGAACGTGCAGTGCGGCGAATGCGGACATGTCACGACGGTAGCCGCCCGATGCTTCGGTGACGGCCGAAACGTTACCCCGCATCTGTCCGTGAAGGCCTCCTTGAGGGACCCTGGGTCCCTCAAGGAGGCCTTCACGGACCGGGCATCAAGCGTCAGGCCCGTTCCAGGAAGGGCGTCAGCAGCTCCGGCACGGACTCCTCCGCGAAAAGCAGGCCCTGCTCCTCCCCCGCGTCGTACACCGAGTACGCCCCGCCGCCGGCGGCCGTGGTCGCGACGACGGTCAGCAATCCCTTGCGCCGCTGGAAGATCGACTGTTTCACCGTCCACCCGATCACGCCTTCGCGTTCCAGCGCGAACGTGCTCCGCCGCACGGTCCCGTGCCGCCCGACGAGGTACCGCCCGGTGATCCCGTGCCCGAGGTTGCGGTAGGCGTCCAGCGCCAGCAGCACCGAAACCGGCAGCAGTACGACACCGAGCGCGGCGCCGATCACCAGCAGGACACCGGTCAGCAGGAAACCGAGAAGCGCGAAGATCCCCAGCAGGACCACCACCGAACCGACCCACCAGCGCAGCAGCCGTCCCCGCGCGGCGCGGGGGTGGCCGGTGAGCCGGACGGCTTCGGTCGGCGAGACCGGTTCGCGCAGGACCGCCGCGGCGACCCGGTTGGCCGTCGCGACGGGCGCGGCGGGCAGGAGGGTGTGGTAGTCGGTCTTGTCCTTGTCGTCGCTCTGCCGCATGCCGGTGGCGATCGCGTCGACCCGCGCGGCGCCGGAGATCCGGTTCCCGAGCGGCTCGACGAGGTCGACGCCGCGCATCCGGCTTTCCTCGATGGAGATCGAGCGCGTGGTGAACAGTCCGCGGCGCACCCGCAGCGTGCCGCCGGATTCGCGGTCGAGCCGGTAGTTCCACCACATCTCGATCCACAGGCCCAGCGCGCCGACCACGCCGACGACCATCGCGATCGCCAGCAGGATCAGGATCGCCACCACCAGCGGGATCCCGCGGAACAGGCCGATCACCCAGTCGATCAGGCCCTTCTGCAGGCCCGCCCAATCCGAGACCTGCATCAGGCCACCGCCCGCCGCGAGGCCCAGTGTCGGCGTGAGGAACGACATCGGCGCGTACCGGATCCAGCTCCGGTCGAGTTCGGCGAGCGGGGCGTCTTCGTCGGTCTCCGCGATTTCCGCGCGGCGCAACAGGTCCGCGCGCAACCGCTCGGCCTCGGCGCGGGACACGGGGTTGAGCTTGATCCGGCCCTGCCCGCCCGATTCGTGCGACCCGGTGCCGATGGTCACCACCGCGACGCCGAACAGCCGGTGCAGCGGGTTGGCCGTCAGGTCGACGTTGCGGATCCGTTCCCGCTGAAGGGATTTCCGCGACCGGAAGACCAGGGTGAACGCCGTCTCCAGCCGGTCCGGCGTGACCCGGTACCGCACACCCTTCCAGTAGAACAGTTCCGCCAGCACGCCGCCGCCGACGAGCACCACCGCGCCGGCGACGACCCAGGCGAGCGCGACCCAGAAGCTCGCGCCACCGCCCACGATCGCGAGCGTGGTCGGGATCGCGGCACCGACGGCCGCGCCGGTCATCATCAGCGCGGTGACGGCGAGCGTCCGCTTGTCGAGTGTGCTCCAGCCCTCGAACTCGCCCGAGGTCATGTCGCGTCCCCCGGCGTCGCCTGCGTCGTTTCGGTGAGCTGCTCCGCCAGGCTCGCGGCCAGCTCGTGGTCGAGCCCGCGGATCTTGACCGCGCCCCGCGCCGACGCCGTGGTGACCGTGACGGTCGCGAGCTTGAACACCTGCTGCAGCGGGCCGCGCAGGGTGTCCACGGTCTGGATCCGCGACATCGGCGCGACACGCCACTCCTGCCAGAAGAACCCGGAGCGGGCGTACACCGCCGTCTCCGTGACCTCCCAGCGATGCACCTTGAACCACCACAGCGGCATCGCGATCACCCAGACCAGGCCCAGCACCCCGAGCACCGCCGCCGGTGTCAGCAACCAGAACCGCGCGGGCGCGATGAGCAGCCCGAGCACCACCAGTACCAGCACCGGCGCGCCCCAGAAAAGCGTTCCCTGCAGCCGCCACCAGCCCACGACCCGCTGGTCCAGCGCGTTCCGCGGCGGCCTCAGCCGCACCTTCCCCCGTTCGGCTTCCACCGAAATCACCCCCGACGAATGTTTACAATGCGATCGCATCGTAATAGCGTCGGACAGTAGTGGCAATGCGATCGCATGGCAAACAACGGAACGGATGGTGAGGGTGCCGAAGCAGGTGGATCACGCGGCGCGACGCGCGGAGATCGCCGAGGCGCTGACGAGGCTGACGGCCACGCGGGGCCTCGAAGGAGTCAGCCTCCGGCACGTCGCCGCCGAAGCGGGCATGTCGATGGGCTTGGTGCAGCACTACTTCAAGACCAAGGACGAGATGCTGCTGTTCGCCGTCGAACGCCGCTCGCAGGTCTACGAACAGCGCATCAAGGCCCAGCTGGAGGCCGGCGAACTGCCGTCGACACCGAAGGCCATCATCCGCGCGATCATGATCGAGATCCTGCCGCTCGACGAACGCCGCCGCGGCGACTGGCTGATGGGGGTCGCGTTCTTCATCCGCGCGATCTCCGACCCGTCGTTCGCGGCCGCGTTCACCGACGGCGTCCCCCAGCTGTTCGAGCTGTTCGCCCTCCTGATCCGTCAGGGACAGGAGGCGGGCGATGTCGACAAGTCGGCCGACCCGATGCACGAATCCGCGATCATCTGGGCACTCGCCGATTCGCAGGGCACCAACATCGTGATGAAACACCGCACTCCGGACGAGGCGCTGTCCACTGTGGACTATCACCTCGACCGGCTGTTCGGTCAGGCCGTGAGCTGACCGTCGTAGTTCTTGCGCGCGTCGAGCACTTCGCCCATGTGGACGCGAGCCCACTTGTCGAGCATCTCGAGCGGTTCGGCGAGGTTGCGGCCGAGCGCGGTCAGTTCGTACTCGACGTGCGGAGGGATCTCCGGGTACGCGGTGCGCGTCAAGATGCCGTCGCGGACGAGGCTGCGCAGTGTCTGGGTGAGGACCTTCTGCGAGATGCCGCGCACGCGTTTGCCGATCTCGGTGAACCGGAGCGGGCCGTCGCCGAGCACGCCGACGATCAGCACGGTCCACTGATCGCCGATACGGTCGAGCAGCGCACGGGTGGGGCAGTCGGGGTCGTACGGGTTTCCGAGCACGTGACCTCCTCACTCTCCCTGGGAGAGTAACACGCCTAGTGAGAGGGGGCGGGCTGCATCAGCGCCTCGAACAGCAGGATCAGATGACGGCGGCCGCGCTCCCAGCGCGCCTCCAGGTCGGTCTGGTCGCGAGTCGCCCAGCTGGCGATGAGGATGCCGCGGACGACGTCCATCGCGGTGTACACCGCGTGCAGGAACTCCGGATGCGCCGAATGGTCCGGCAGCAGCGCCTTGCCGAACTCGACCAGGCTGCTCGTCGCGATCGGCTCGACGACCGCCATCTGGGCACGCAGTTCCGCGTCGGTCCGCGACGCCACCCACAGCTCCACCGTCGCCGAGAAGACCGGTCCCTGGTGCATCTCCCACAGCAGCTGCAACGCGTCCCCGACCGGGTCCGCCGACGCCTTGAGCCGGTCGATCTCCGCCATCGCGACCTCGGTGCGCTTGGCCGCGAGATGCCGGATCGCGGAGGTGACGAGATCGGTCTTGGTCGGGAAATGGTGCACCTGAGCGCCGCGGGTCACGCCGGCGCGATCCGCGACGCGGGTGGTCGTGGTGCCCGCGTAGCCGTATTCGACGAGACAGTCGATCGTGGCGTCGAGCAGCCTGACGCGCATCGCGGCGCTGCGTTCCTCCTGGGTGCGTCGTGGGGCTGCCATGCGCCTACTTTATGGTGCGCCGCGCGAGGCGCGCGCCACGAGGCTCTCGACCATGCGCCCGAGGAAGAGGCCGAGGAACCGGCGATAGAACCAGCCGGTACCCGGGAGCTTGGCGGTGAACGTGGAATGCCAGTGGATCTCGGTGCCGCCCCGCTCGGGGGTGAGGTCGACGTAGGCGCGGTAGTCGCGCAGCGGGAGCCCCTTCTTCAGGGCGTAGCCGAAACGCTTGCCGGGTTCGAGCGCGATGACCTCTTCGCAGCTTTTGACGCCATTGGTGCTGAACACGCCGACGGCGCCGAGGCCGTTCTCATCCCCCTTTCCGAGCAGCCGGAAAGCGCCCATGGGTGACCAGTCGGGCCAGCGCTCGCGGTCCACGAGGAGGGCGTAGACGGCTTCGGGGCTCGCGCTCGTGTGGCCGTGGACGGAGATGCGCTGGATCTTCGCCATGCGTGCTCCTTCACTCTCGCAAGCAGGTGACTAATCGCGGGCGGCGACCGGGACCGTGAGCGAAGTAGCGCCCAGGTCGAAGGTCACCCGGGAGCCGAGAGCAGGCAGCGCCGGGTCGAACATGTCCCCGTCGGTCCCGCCCAGGACGAGCGCCAGCCGGTGCCCCGCCGGGACGACGTGGTCGAGGCTGCTCAGCCGGAAGGTCATCGTGTACGCCTTGCCGGGCACGAGCGGTTCGCCGCGCCACAGTGAGCGGTGGTGGCCGAGGTCCGCCCAGCCGGTCGCCACGATCCGTTTGTCCACAGTGGACAGATCGGCGGCGGTGTCGAGGAAACAGCCGGTGTCCGCCACGGTGCCCGCGCCCCAGCAGGAGCGGGTCGCCAGGTTCTTCGTGCCCAGCGCGGGGAACTTCGTGTTCCGCACGGTCGCGGGACCGTAGTCGACCAGCACCGCGCCGAGCCGGGCGCTCGGTTTGTCGGAACGGGCGCTCACCGTGACGGTGGCGGTCCCGGCGACGCGCGTGTCCGTCCGCACCGGTTCACCCGCGAAGACGAGCCGCTCCGGGCTGGGCCGAGACGGGTTCTCCACCCACGCCGACGCCCCGCGCGCCGGATCGTCGGTCACCGTCGCGGACCCTGACGAAGGCCGGTTCCCCAGCCCACCCCGCACCGTGGGCCACAGGGTGCGCGACCGCGAGACGGGCGGCCATCGGCGTTCGTCGGTCCAGCGATCCGGGGTGTGCTCGATCCGGATCGCGGGTTCGGTCTCGACGCCGTTGCGGACGCCGAGCAGCCAGCGGTCGAACCAGCGGTGCAAGGTCTTCACGAACAGCGACCGGTCGAGGTCGAACGGGTCGACGTGCGCCGCCTGGTGCAGCCACGCCTTGCGCGGCACGCCGTATGCGTTCAGCGCCTCCCACCACGGCCCGAACTGGATCGGGTTGACGTTGAGGTCGTGGAAGCCCATCGACGCGAAAACGCTCGCACGCACCTTGCCGGTCTTCGCGACGTAGTCGAGCCCGCGCCAGTACTCGGTGAAGTTCCCGTCCGTCCCCGCGCGTCGCGCGTTGTCCTCTTCGAACGGACGGCACAGTTTCTCGGCGCGCTCGTTGTAGAAACCGGGACCGCCCGCCCAGCCGAAGTAGGCGCCGTGCGAGTTGTGGACCTCGTAGTACGAGCTGACCCCGGCGATCGGCACGATGGTCTTCAGGCCTTCGATCCCGGACGCGGCCATCCCGATCGCCGTCGCCCCGTCCTGCGACTTCCCGATCGCGCCGACCGATCCGTTCGCCCATTCCGCCCGCACGCGCTCGGGCCCGAACGGCGTGCGGAAGGCCTGCGCGCGCCCGTTGAGCCAGTTCACGACGCCGTTGCCGGACGCGACGTCGTCGAAGCACCCGGACGAGCGATTGGTGCCCCCGACGTCGACCAGCACGACCGCGTACCCGCGCGGGACGAAGTAGTTGTCGTAAAAGAGCGGAAACTGTGACGGTGTGCCGTCGGGGAGATACGTCTTCGGCTGGCGCTCGTTGCCGCGCCCGACCTTCTCGAAGTACGGGCTGACGTCCATGATCACCGGAACGCGCTGCCCTCGCGCGGCGGGTTCCGCCGGACGGATGATGTCGGCGGCGACCCGGTCGGTCTGCCCGTCGCGGTCGAGGTCCTGGCCGGTCTCCACCCAGGCGGTCTCCCGGATGGCCTTCTCGTAGGAGAACACCGGCTCGCTGACTTCGTCGCGCAGGACGAACGCGGGTGACGCGGCGGCGGGTGCGGCGGTCAGCAGCAGTGTCGCCACCACGGTGGCGGTCAAGGTCTTCAGCCCCATCGTCCGAGTATCGCTTACGAAACCCGAACATTTCCCCCACATTCCTCGTATCCGGCCACGCGACGCTCTTCGCATGCTGAAACACACCATCGCCGCCGGACTCGTCGCGGCCGGTCTCGTCGCCCTGGCTCCCGCCGCGTCCGCTCAGGCACCGATCACCTTGAGCCCCGAAGAATCGCAGACGCTGTGCGCCGAATGGCTGCCGAAGCTCACCCAGCGCACCAGCAACCTCACCGAACGCATCAACGGTGGCCCCGAGGTCCGCGGTTCGGTGGCGAACCTCAAGGCCAGGGCCGAGGGGCAGCGCAAGAAGGGCCACAACGACGCCGCCGACAGGCTTCAGAAGCGCGCCGACAAGCGCAGCGGCAGGCTCCCCGAACTCACCGCGGCCAAGCAGAAGCTCGACGCGTTCTCGAACGCGCACTGCAAGGCGGGCAAGTGAAACGTCTCCTGGCCGCCGGCTTGACCGCGTTCGCGCTCTTCGGCGTGGCCGGGTGCACCGACGAAGAACCCGCTTCGAGCCCGGCCCCGGGACAGCTGAGCGACGTCCAGCAGACCCTCGACTCGATCGAGCAGGACATGGCAGGCGACCCTGCCCCGTGACAGGATCGGCCGGTGACGACACAACCGGGACGCGGGCTGGTACTGGTCGTCGAGGACGACCCCGCGATCGCCGAACTCGCTTCGCTGTACCTGCGGCGGGACGGGTTCGGCGTGCACGTGGAGGCGGACGGCGGCGCGGCACTGGCCACGATCCGGCGGCTGCGCCCGGTCGCGATCGTGCTCGACATCGGACTGTCCGGAATGGACGGTATCGAGATCTGCCGGACGCTGCGCGCGGACGGTGACTGGACACCGGTGCTGTTCGTGACCGCACGCGACGACGAGCTGGACCGCTTGCTGGGCCTGGAAATCGGCGCCGACGACTACCTGACGAAGCCGTTCAGCCCGCGTGAACTCTCGGCAAGGGTCCGGACCGTCCTGCGCCGCGCCGCCGGACCGCCTTCGCCCGCCGAGAGCTACACGGCGGGCGGCGTTCGCGTCGACGTCACCCAGCGGCGCGCGTGGGCCGCCGACACCGAGATCGCGTTGACGTCGACCGAGTTCGAGCTGCTCACCCATCTGGTGCGACGGCCAGGTCAGGTGTTCAGCCGCGAGCAGTTGCTCAGTTCCGTCTGGGGTTACGCGGCGTCGGCGGGCACGCGGACCGTCGACGTCCACATCGCCCAGCTGCGCGGGAAACTGGGCGAGCACAGTCCGATCAGGACGGTCCGCGGGATCGGTTACGCGGCGGACGCCGGATGAACCGGGCCTCGCTCGCGCTGCGGATCACCGTGGTGTGCCTCGCGGTCGCCGCGATCACGGCGGTGGTCGCCGGCTTGGTCGCGGCGCGGCTCATCCGCACCACCGGCACCGACGTGCTCCGGCAGTCTCTTTCCGCGCAGGCCGACGTGGTCGCGAGCCAGCTCGACGAGACCGGCATCGGCAACCGGCTCCGCGTCGGAAAGGCCGCGGAAGTGGTCCGGGGGCAAGGGATCGACGTCGTCGTCCGCCGTCCGAACGGGACGGTCGACGGCGACGGGACGGTCGCCGCCATCGCCGCCGCCAAAACGGGCTTCACCCGCTCGGGCACGGTGCTCGTCGAAGGACGGCAGTACCTCGTCGAAGCCCGCACGGTGGGCACGAGGGGTGCCACGTTCGCCCTGGTCCAGCCGACGGAGATCGGCGAGGCGCGCGGCAGGACCTTGGTGCGCAACACCGTGCTCGCGCTCGGCGCCGGGCTCGCGGTCGCCGCGATCGCCGGGTTGCTGCTGAGCCGGATGCTGTCGCGGCCGCTGCGCCGGGCCGCGTCGGTGGCGAACGGGATGCGGTCCGGGCGCCGTGACCTGCGCGTTCCGGTCGAGGGGCCGTCCGAGGTCGCGGACGTGGCGAAATCGGTCAACGAACTGGCCGACGCCCTGCAATACAGCGAGGCGCGGCAACGCGAGTTCCTGCTTTCGGTGTCGCACGAATTGCGGACACCGCTGACCGCCGTCACCGGATTCGCGGAGGCGATCGGTGACGGCGTGGCCGAAGGCGAGGACGCGCGCCGCGCCGGGCAGACCATCCATCGCGAGGCGGAACGACTGGAACGCCTGGTCAGCGACCTGCTGGAGCTGGCGCGGCTCGGCGCGGACGAGTTCCGCCTCGACCCGGCGCGTCTCGATCTCGCGGCGCTGGTCGGCGAATGCGCGGACGTCTGGCGGCTGCGGTGCGCGCGGCAGGACGTCACGCTGCTGGTCCAGCGGCCGCCCGGCGAGGTTCCGGTCGTCGCCGATCCGCGGCGGCTCCGCCAGGTCGTCGACGGGCTGGCCGAGAACGCCCTGCGCGTGACCCCGGCGGGTGCGCCGATCGTGTTCTCCCTGGTGGTGGCGGACGGGCAGGCCCGGCTGGCGGTGCGGGACGGCGGGCCCGGCCTGGCGCCGGAGGACTACCCGGTCGCGTTCGAGCGCGGGGTGCTGAACCAGCGGTACCGCGACCGCCGCCCGGTCGGTTCGGGTATCGGGCTCGCGCTGGCACACGGCCTGGTCACCCGCATGGGCGGGACGCTGACGGCGGGCCCGGCGCCCGAAGGCGGGGCCGCGTTCACCGTGGCCCTGCGGTCGGGCACGGCCTAGGGTGAACGCGTGGAGATGTTGCACCTGCGGTATTTCGTGGCCGTCGCCGAGGAGCTGAACTTCTCCCAGGCGGCCCGAAGACTGCACATGGCCGCCTCCCCGCTGAGCCAGCGCATCAAGGATCTCGAACACGAACTGGGGCACCGGCTGTTCGACCGCAGCACGCATCATGTCACGCTCACCGCGGCGGGCGCCGCGTTGCTGCCGATCGCGCGGGACGTCCTCGACCAGGTCAACGCGATCCCCTGGCGGTTGCAGGAAGCGGTGAAACCCCGGCGCAGCACCGTGTTCATCGGCATCCCCGCCGGTGTGCACCCGGCCCTGCGGGAACGGGTCAAACGCCTCGAAGAACGCTGCCGCGACCGCTTCGAGCTCAAACGCTGGCCGGGGACGACTCCCGATCTGGTCGCCGCGGTGCACGAGGGCAAGCTGGCGTTGTCGCTGGTCCGGATGCCCGTGACCGATCCCGCGCTGGAGATCGTCCCGGTGCAGGTGGAGCGGCTCGGCGCCGTCGTCCCGGCCGGCCGGTTCGCCGGACGGGAGACCGTCACCATCGCCGAATTGAGTGATCTGTCCTATATCCCGTCCGCTTCGGAAAGTATTCCGGCTTATTCGGACGATATGGACCACACCTTGTCGAAGGCGGGCATCAAGAAAAGGCTCAAAGTCGGCGGAACCGAATATTCGGGCATTTCCGAGCTGGTGGCGAACGGCTCGTCGTTCTCGATCACGATGCTGGATCCGGCGAGCCCGATGCATCTGTTCCTGGTCGACGGCGCCACCATCCTCCCGTTCTCGGATTTCCGGCCCCAGCTGGAGACCGCATTGGTCTGGCGGCGCGACCGCGCCGAGGAGGGCGACCTGGCCGAACTGGTGGCCGGGGTGCGCGAGATCTTCGCCGAACCGCTTTCCACCTGATCGAGACCCAAGAAATGGTATGACCGCCGCGGTCATACCATTCTTCGTTTCTTGATCATTCCCTTTCCCGCTATTCGCGCCTAACTTCGGTTGTAGAGCGAACAACGGCGAAGGGAAGCAAAATGACGGAACACGCTACCGGACCCCTGGACGGCATTCGCGTGATCGACCTCTCGACGGTGGTCATGGGCCCGTACGCCGCGCAGATCCTCGGCGACCTCGGTGCCGACGTGATCAAGATCGAGTCCCCGGCCGACACCGTGCGGGTCGGCAAGTTCCGCACGACACCGGGGATGACGCCGCTCAACCTGAACGTGAACCGCAACAAGCGCAGCGTCGCCCTCAACCTCAAGGACGAAGAGGAACGGGAGCAGGCGCTCAAGCTGATCGACACCGCCGACGTGCTGATCACCAACATGCGCCCCGGCGCGCTGAGCAGGCTCGGCATGAACCACGCCGACCTCGCCGCACGCAATCCCGGCCTGGTCTACGCCCACGCGCAAGGGTTCCGCGGCGACTCCGATCGCGCGGGGCACGCCGCCTACGACGAGACCGTGCAGGCGTCGTCCGGCCTGGTCGACGTCGCGAACCGCGCACTGGGCAAGCCGGTCTACCTGCCGACGATCATCGGCGACAAGGTCTCCTCCCTGACCATCGCCTACACCGTGCTCGCCGCGCTGGTGCACCGCGACCGGACCGGCGAGGGCCAGCGGGTCGAGATCCCGATGACCGACACGCTGATCGCGTTCAACCTCGTCGAACACCTCGCCGGGCACGTCTTCGAGCCCGCGGAAGGCCCGACCGGTTTCGGCCCGTCGCTGAACCCCGGCCACCAGGCGGTGCACACCAAGGACGGCATGGCCTGCGTGATCCCGTACAACCCGCGGAACTTCCGCGACTTCTTCCACGCCGCCGGGCGGCCGGAACTGGCCGAGGACCCGCGGGTCAACGGTGACGCGATCGACGGCGCCGACCACGAGGCGCTGGCCGCGATGATCGCCGAATGCGCCCCGGCGCTGACCACCGAGGAGTGGACCGAGGTCTGCGCGAAGCACAGCATCCCGATGGCCCCCGTCCTCGAACTCGACAAGGCACAGGACGACGAATACGTCCGCGACGGCCACCTGCTCGACGTCGTCGAGCACCCGAGCGAGGGCGCGATCCGCACCATCGGCATCCCGGTGAAGTTCTCCGCGACCCCCGGCTCCGTCCGGCGGCTGGCGCCCCTCCCGGGTCAGGACACCGAAGAAGTCCTGCGCGAACTCACCACCACTCGCTGAGGAAGAGACCATGAGCACCGAAGTACGGACAGAACGGGTCGGCGGCACGCTGCTGATCACGATCGACCGGCCGGCGGCCCGCAACGCGGTGAACGCCGCCGTCGCCGCCGGTCTGGCCGAAGCACTCGACCTCCTGGAGACCGATCCCCGCTTGCGGGCCGGGGTCCTGACCGGCGCGGACGGTTCGTTCAGCGCCGGAATGGACCTCAAGGCGGCGCTGAAGGGGGAGTCGCCCGAGATCCCCGGCCGCGGGTTCGGCGGGCTGACCGAGGCCGAGTTGTCGAAGCCCCTGATCGCGGCCGTCGAAGGCTGGGCGATGGGCGGCGGCTTCGAACTGGCGCTGGGCTGCGACCTGATCGTCGCCGCCGAGGACGCCCAGTTCGGGCTGCCCGAGGTGAAACGCGGGCTGATCGCCGCCGGCGGTGGTGTGATCCGGCTGCCGAAACGGATCCCGCACCACCTGGCGATGGAATTCCTGCTCACCGGCGAGCCGATCGGCGCCGCACGCGCCGGAAGCCTCGGTCTGGTGAACCGGGTCGTCCCGAGCGGCGAGGCCGCCGCGGTCGCCCTGCAACTGGCCGAACAGGTCGCCGCCAACGCTCCCCTGGCGCTGGCCCTGGTCAAGAAGATCGTCCGCGCCGCCGACGGAGTCCCCGACGCGCAAGCGTTTGCCACCCAGCGTGCGGAGCTTCCGGCGCTGATGAAGTCGGCCGACGTCCGCGAAGGCATGCAGGCCTTCGCCGAACGCCGCACTCCACAGTGGACAGGTGAGTGAGATGAAGCAGCAAGAAGTTCTCCGGCACGTGACCACGCCGCTCACGAATCCGGCGTACGCGCCGGTGGTCCCCCGGTTCACGAATCGCGAGTACCTGAACATCGTCTACCGCACCGACGCCGGCGCCCTGCGCGCCGTCGTGCCGGAACCGCTGGAGATCGACGAGCCGCTGGTGCGGTTCGAGGTGATGAAGATGGGTGACGTCAGCGGTTACGGGCCCTACACCGAGTCCGGTCAGGCGATCCCGGTGAGTTTCGAGGGCGAGCGCGGCGAGTATCTGCACGCGATGTACCTCGACAACTTCCCGGCCACCGCGTCCGGCCGCGAGATCAGCGCCTACCCGAAGACCATCGGCTCGCCGAGCTTGTTCGCCGAGAACGGCGCGCTCGTCGGGACGCTCGACTACGGCAGCCAGCGCGTCGCGACCGCGACCATGGGCTACAAGCACCATCGGCTGGACGTGGCCGAGGCCGAACCACAGATCACCGTGCCGACGTTCATGCTCAAGACCATCCCGGACTACGACGGTTCACCTCGGGTCTTCGAACTGGTCCGCACCGAGATCACCGACGTGGTCGTCAAGGAAGCGTGGACCGGGCCGGCGCGGCTGCAACTGTTCCAGCACGTGCTGGCCCCGCTCGCCGATCTCCCGGTGCTGGAGGTCGTTTCGGCTAGCCACATCCTCACCGACCTGACACTCGCCCCGGTCAAGCCGGTCTTCGACTACTTGAAGGGAGCTCGGTCATGACTTTTCGCACCGCCGCGGTGATCGGCGCGGGCACCATCGGCCTGTCGTGGACGGCGTTGTTCGCCGCGCACGACATGGCGGTCCGGGTCTCGGATCCGCGGCCGGATCTCGCCGACGCCGTCGCCGACGCGCTGGAGACGTTCGCCCCGCATCTCGGCCGGGACGTCGCGGACCTCACCGCTCGCATCCACCTCGCGGCCGACGTCTCCGAAGCCGTCCGCGACGCGGATGTCGTGCAGGAGAACGGACCCGAGAACGTCAAGTTCAAAAAGGACCTGTTCGCGGCGCTGGTCCGAGAAGCACCGGCTCACGCCCTGCTGCTCAGCTCGTCTTCGGCGATCCCCTCGACGGCGTTCGCTTCGGAACTCGACGACGCGTCACGCGTCCTGATCGGGCACCCGTTCAACCCGCCGCACCTGATCCCGCTGGTCGAGGTCGTCCCCGGTGAACGCACCAGCGCCGAGTCGGTGGACCGCGCTGTCGAGTTCTACCGGTTCGCCGGCCGCACGCCGGTGGTGGAACGCAAGGAGATCCCCGGATTCGTCGGCAACCGGCTGCAGAACGCGCTGAGCCGCGAGGCGATCTACCTGGTGGAACAGGGTGTCGTGTCACCGTCCGAATTGGACGCGGTGATGACGAACTCGCTCGGCATCCGCTGGTCGACGGTCGGGCCGTTCCTCGGCTCACATCTAGGCGGCGGTCCCGGCGGCTACCGGCACATGGCCGAGCACATCGGCAAGTCGATGAAGCAGATGTGGGCGGGCCTCGGCACGCCCTCGCAGGACCCCGAAGAACAGGAACGGCTCATCGAAGCCGTGGAATCCGCTTACGGCTCCTCCACGTACTCGGAACTCGCCGAGACGCGCGACCGCAAGCAGCTCGCGGTGCTGTCCGCTTTGGACAGGGCCAGGGAGGAGAACTGACATGACCGCCGACTTCTACGATTACGAGGACCTGCTGCCGGAGGAGGAGCGTAAGCTGCTGCTCAAGACGCGTGACTTCATGCGCTCCGAGGTCAAGCCGCTGGTGAACGAGTATTGGGCCAAGGGCGAGTTCCCGCACGAACTCGTCGGCAAGTTCCGCGAACTCGGTGTCGCCGGGCTGCCCTACGAGGGCTACGGCGAGCACCTTCCGGCCACCAGTCACCTGCTCAGCGGCATGATGGCGATGGAGATGACCCGCACGGACCCGTCGGTGGCGACGTTCTTCGGTGTCCACAACGGACTCGCGATGTACAGCATCTATTCGGGCGGCGACCAGGAACAGCGCGACCGCTGGCTCCCGTCGATGGCGGCGATGGACAAGATCGGCGCCTTCGCGATGACCGAACCGCTCGGTGGATCCGACGTCGCGGGCGGTATGCGGACGACGGCGCGCCGCGAGGGCGACACCTGGATCCTCAACGGTGCCAAGAAATGGATCGGCAACGCGACCTTCGCGGACCTCGTCATCGTGTGGGCCCGTGACGAGGCGGACAACCACGTCAAGGGTTTCGTGGTCGAGAAGGACTCGCCCGGGTTCGTGCCGGTCAAGATCGAGAACAAGTTCGCCTTCCGGATCGTGGAGAACGCCGAGATCACGCTGACCGACGTGCGGGTGCCGGAAGCCAACCGGCTGCAGGGCATCGACTCGTTCCGCGACGTCGCCGAGATTCTGCGCGCGACCCGCGGCGGCGTGGCCTGGCAGGCGCTGGGCGTGATGATCGGCGCCTACGAACTGGCGCTGGACTACGCCAAGGAACGCGAACAGTTCGGCCGTCCGATCGCGCGGTTCCAGCTGGTGCAGGACCTGCTGGTGAAGAGCCTCGGCAACATCACCGCGTCGTGGGGCATGCTGGTGCAGCTGGCCAGGCTGCAGGACGCCGGGATCTTCAAGGACGAACACTCGTCGCTGGCGAAGGCCTTCGTGACCTCACGGATGCGGGAGGTCGTCGCCTGGGGCCGCGAGATCTTCGGCGGCAACGGGATCGTGCTGGACAACGACATCATGCGGTTCTTCACCGACGCCGAGGCGATCTACTCGTTCGAGGGCACGCGGGAGATGAACACGCTGATCGTCGGCAAGGCGATCACCGGCCAGAGCGCCTTCGTGTAAGCCTCCCTTCGCGAATGAAGGCCCCCTTTTCCGGGGGCCTTCATTCGCGTCTAGCGGTACTTGTCGCCACAAGTCTTTTGGCTTCCGGAGGAGAAGCCGTCACGGAAGGCGGCGACCCTGGCGAAGCCGGCCGGGAGTGTCCGGCCCCGGACGTCCGCCGCGATCAGGCTGTTCCGCGTCAGCATCTCGGCGATGGCCTCGTCGAGGTCGCCCGGCGACAACGTGAGGGCTCCGCCGTCCGCGATGGTCGACGCCCAGAAGCCGGTGAGACAGGCGGTGCGCTGCGCGGCCACCGGACCGTCGAGCCGGAACCCGCCTTCCTGCTGGACCGCGAGCGTGTAGCGGGACGCGACCTCGGCGAAGGCGGCGAAGTCACCGATGCCGCCCTGCCTCCCCCGGCGCGGCGGGGTGCCGATGCGGACGAGGCCGTCGAGGTCGAGGTTGATCTGGTTGGACTCCGAACAGTACGACGCGAGCGCGTCCTCCGCCGTCACACCGCAGGCCGCTCCGGTGGTGAGCGTCGGCGGGGTGGCGGCGAGCCGGAAGGCCTGCCGCAGACTGGTGGTGAGGTCGGCGAGTGCCTGGCGGTCGTCGAGGCGGACGTTCGCCGCGGCTCGCTCGCCGTCAGTGGCGCCTTGTGTGCTCCGGCCTTCGATTTCCCGCTCGTCGATCACGGCGCACCGGGCGGGCCCGTCCGTGAAGCCGAATTGGAACGCGGAAACGCGGTCGAACGCGTTGCCGTGCGCGCCGTCGTCGTCGAAAGCCACGCCGGCGGAGTCCCGGATCTGGAACAGCGCCGTGAGCACCTCGTTGAGCCCGCGGCCGGTGGAGACCTGGAACATCGGCGACCGGCCCTCGGCCACCCAGCGGAAGTACGCGCCGGTGTAGCAGTCGGCCTGCTGCTCCTTGACGATCGACGGGCTCCCGGCAGGCAGCCCCAGCCGGAACTGGACGGCGTGGCCGATCTCGTGGGCGAGCACGGCCATGACCGCCGCCGGACCGATGGAGTCGTTGAGCATCGGGAGCAACTCCCCGCGATCCCACGCGACGACGTCTTGCCCCGAGCAGTAGAAGGCGTTCACCAGACCGGCCGTCGAGGCACCGCAGATCTCCCGTCCGCGACCCGCCGAGTCGTAGGAGACCAGAGTGGCCAGCGGCCGGAACTCGCGGTCGAAGGTCGCGGGCAGATGCTCGCGCCAATACCGCTGGACGTCGGCGACGGCGTTGGCCGCGAGCCTGTCGATCTCCCCGCCGTCCCCACCGTCGACCGGGAGACCGGCGTCGAGCACGCCGGGTTTGAGGCCACTGGGGCCGTCGGAGATCTCGAGCCCGGCTACGCGGGTGGAATCCACCGGTTGCGCCACCCCGCCCACGGTCGCGGCGCAACCGGCGAGGCAGAGGGAGAGACTCACCAGAATCGTCCGACGCTTCATCACACCATCCCTGTCGCCCTGACTTCCCCGACTCCAGGGACACGGACGGCGGCGCGACACGGTTCAAAAGAATCTTGGCCCGCTTCCCAGCGCGACCACCCCGCAATTAGCCGACTAATTGCTTCAGCGTAGTCGTCGTGTGGCACCGAAATCACCCTTCAGTGTTGTTCGCACGTTTCGCTTGTCGCTTAAAATTACGAACACATGTTCTATTTGATGCGGTATTATGGGGAGGTGTCCGAGACTTTCCTTCCCGAACTGCCGCAGGAGTTGTGGCGCGCTGGCAAGCTGGAGCTTGCCCATGGCGTGCAGCAGTCTCTGCGGGTGATTCGCATGGCCACCGCCGGGTTGGGGCGGTACCTGGCGGAGATCGAGTCTCGGGGCGTCAAGGACTTGTACGGCTATGGCCGCACGGCCAGCTGGTTCGCCGATATCGCGGGGCTGTCGGTCGGTGAAGCGGGGGCGGTGGTGAAGCGGGCCATCGCGCTGAACCCGACCCGCGCTTTGGATGGCACCGAGGTTCCGGCCGCGCTGCCCGCCACCGCCGCCGTCGCGGCCGAGGGCCTGGTCGGGGACGAGCGGATCGATCAGATCCTGGAGATCGTGAAGAAACTTCCGGCCGAGGATCGCGCGAACGCGGAGAAGATTCTCGCCGATCTTGCCCCGAGCGCGGGTCCGCGGCAGCTGGCCAAGGCCGAGGCGAACCTCCTGGGCTTGCTGGACCCCGACGGCAAGGAGCCCAAGGATCCGGAACCGAAGGAGCCGCGCCGCGAGATCACCCTGGAGCGCCGCAAAGACGGGTTCTGGAAACTCACCGGTCTTCTGGATGACGAGACCGGGGCCCGCACCGCCGCCGCACTCGAGGCCTATGCCCAACCCCGCCCAGTCGACGAATTCGGCCAGGCGGATCTGCGGATGAAATGCGAGCGCATGGGTGATGCCTGGGTCGATATTCTCGATCTGGCGATCGCCTGCCCGGACCAGCCCGGCACCAGCGGGTATCGGACGTTGGTGAACGTCACCATCGGACTCGACGAACTCAAATCCGGTCTTGGGACCGCGTGCCTGGACTTCGTCGGCACGATGACCGCCCGCGACGCTCGGCTGGCCGCCTGTGACTGCCTCATGTTGCCCGTCGTGATGAGCGCCGCGGGCGAACCCTTGGATGTGGGGAGACTCAGACGGTTCGTGACACCGGGCCAGCGGCGGGCGTTGAATATCCGCGACGGCGGCTGCGCCTTCCCCGGCTGTCACCGGAAACCCAAGAACTGCCACGCCCACCACATCGTGCACTGGGCAGACGACGGACCCACCGACCTCCGCAACCTCGTACTGCTCTGCGGATTCCACCACCGCCTGATCCACCACGGCGACTGGGAAGTCCGCATGGCCGCCGACGGACTACCGGAGTTCATCCCACCCCAATACCGAGATCCACTCCGACATCCCCGCCGCAACACCCTCCACCGCTGAACCCGAGGCGCCCGCCAGCCACCCGGCGACGGGCCCCTCACCATGCCCACACACCGGAAGTCCGTGAAGGACTCCGTAGGGGACCGACTCGACCATGAGCTGCCCGCAGCCTCAAGACCGAGCCCTCGCCACTCGCAACGCCCTCTACCACCACTGACCACCCCAGACAGAGGAAGATCGCTCGGCCATATGGCCTACGCCGAGCCGCGGTCCACTGTTGCGGCCCCGTGAAACCGGTCGAGGTGCCGAACGAGGGAATGTCCACAAGAGACACTTCATGTCGAGAGACTTCCGCCACCACCCGCACAGAGGAAAACCGCCCGTTCGACGCGGAACTGCGACGCAGCGGGCGGACCGTGCGGGGTGCCCCCGCACGGCAGCTGCCGAACGGCGGTACTCGCCGGCGTACCCGACCATCGCACCGACGTGATCTACCCCTGCGTCTCAAGAGCGACCGGCGGCAAGCTCGTGCTGGACGCCTGACCGCTCAGTTCACGCAACCCGCCATCGCGGGCGTTGCGGAGGACGAAGGCGGCGCGGCGACCGAAGACGTGGCCGCGACCGGTTTGATCCCGATCCCGCCGGTCGGCTCCCCCACCGCGGCGACGCTCGTCGAGTTCAGCGCGGCCTTCACGAACGCCTGCACCTCGGCCGGATCCACCTTCACCGCGTCGCCGTCCGACGGCGTCGGCAGGGAGAGGCTCTGGACCGGGATCGTCTGGAACCTCAGCGCCCCGGAACTCATCCCCCGCAGCTGCTGCGCGAAGCTGAGCACGTCCCAGCCGCGGTCGAGCACGACCGAACCCTGGATCGCGCCGATCAGCGCGCTCAACTTGGTGGGATCGGTGAACGTCCCGGCGTCCAGGACGGTCTTGGCCATACTCGAAAGGAACGCCTGCTGCCGCGCGATGCGGTCGAGGTCGCTGGGCAGCCCGTGGCGCTGCCGTACGAAGGCGAGCGCCTGCGGCCCGGAAAGCCGCTGCTTGCCCGCCGGGAACGACGCCCCGGAGAACTTGTCCTGCACCGCTTCGTTGAGGCAGACCTCGACCCCGCCGACGGCTTCGCTCAGCGCGGAGAACCCGGCGAGGTTGACCGCCGCGTAGTGGTTGATCGACAGGCCGGTGAACCGCTCGATCGTCTGGATGGTGAGTTTGGCGCCCGCCTCGTTGGCCTTGACTTCGAGCTGTGCGCCGGAGAGGCCCTGCGCGCGCAGCGAGTTCAGCGCGGCGTTCTTGCCGCGGCTGTACGCCGAGTTGATCTTGTGCTTGCCGAGCCCGCCCGCGAGGTCCACATAGGAATCACGCGGGATCGAGATGGCCGTCGCGGCCGCGCCGCCCGCCGGGATGTGGACGATGATCATGGTGTCGGTGGTGTCACCGCCGTCGTCGCTGTCCCCGGCGTGCAACGCGTCGAGGACGTTCTGCGGCAACGGGTTCCCGTTCGCGTCGGTGCGGGAGTCGATTCCGACGAGCAGGATGTTCTGCGCCACCTTCAGCGGTTCCCCCACCGTGCCCACGGGCATCTGGGCGGAGGGCGCGATGACGTCGGCCGTGACGATCGCTTGGTCCAAACGGCTCAGCTGGGTCCACGCGAAACCCGTGACACCCAGTACGGCCGTCGACACCAGGCCCAGTGCGACGCGGCCGCCGATCCGCCGGCCTCGCGACGTGAGCAGCACGACTTCTCCCCGCTTCCGTGAATGATCCCCCGCAATCGAGGATCACCGCGTTAGCTGGGAATTACCTGAGAAACGTGTCATAACCGGGTCTTAAAGCCCGTTCGGACGAGCCGGAGTGATCAAGGAGACAACCGGCCGCGACTCCGCGTACCGGACCGACCGCGCAGCGCTCCCCTACCGGGGCATGCGGCGCCAGAGCGCGCGTGGCACCACGCGCATCACCGAGAACACCAGCCTCAGAAGTCCCGGCACCCACACGGTTCCCCGGCGCTTCCGGAGCGCGGCGACCGTCGCGTCGGCGACCTGATCCGGGGTACTGGAGAACGGCGCGGGCGACATTCCCTCGGTCATCCGCCCGATGACGAACCCCGGCCGGACGAGGAGAAGGTGCACGCCGCTGCCGTGCAGGGCGTCGGCAAGGCCGCTCGCGAAACCGTCGAGGCCCGCTTTCGCCGATCCGTAGACGTAGTTCGCCCGCCGGACCCGCACCCCGGCGACCGACGAGAACACCACGAGGCTTCCGTTTCCTTGCTCACGAAGCACATTGGCCACATGCGTCAGCACACTCACATGAGCCACATAGTCCGTGTGGACGATCGCCACGGCGTGGGTGGCGTCCGCTTCGGCGCGCGCCTGATCACCGAGGATCCCGAAAGCGGTGACGACCACGTCGAGCGGCCCGTGTTCCGAGACGACCTTCTCCAGGAACGGTCCGTGCCCGGCGAGGTCGTCGGCGTCGAACTCGACGGCTTCGACGGTCTCCGCCCCCGCGGCCAGCAGTCTCCGGGACTCCGCGCCGAGGTCCGCGCTCCGTCGCGCCGCCAGCACGATCCGGCGCGCCCCGCCCTTGGCGAGCCGTTCCGCGACCGCGAGGCCGATCTCGCTGCGTCCGCCCAGTACCAGCACCGTTCCGCTCACCCGCCGCAGTCTGCCAGGCGGTTCGGCACCGCTCGGCAGTGGCACGCTTCACAGACTGCAATTTTGCAGTATCTGCATCTTTGGGCGTATCGTGGTGCTCATGCCCGAACCCGTCAAAGGTCTCCGCGAGCGCAAGCGGCTGGAAACCCACCGCGCGCTCGCGACCACCGCCGTCCGGCTCGTCGCCGAACGTGGTCTGGACCAGGTGACGGTCGAGGACATCAGCGCGGCGGCGGGGGTTTCACCGCGCACCTTCTTCAACTACTTCGCGTCCAAAGAGGACGCTGTCGTCATCGCACACGCCGACACCGCCGAGCGGACCCAGCGCACCATCGACAAGTTCCTCGCCGCGCCGAAGGAAGTCAGCACCCCACGCGCTTTCGTCGACGCGTTGAAGGAGGACTTCGCCCAGGTCGACGAGAACCGCGATGAGTGGCTCGGCCGCAT
Source organism: Amycolatopsis sp. TNS106 (assembly GCF_019330265.1). NCBI lineage: Bacteria > Bacillati > Actinomycetota > Actinomycetes > Pseudonocardiales > Pseudonocardiaceae > Amycolatopsis > Amycolatopsis sp. TNS106. The sequence continues at coordinate 4,087,453 of NZ_CP024972.1, forward strand.
GAAGGCCATTCAGGAGAACGCCACCCTGCATTCGCGCGCGGTGGCCATGAACCACGACACCATCGCGCCGCTCATCGAGGCGATCGCGCGCCGTACCGGCGTGGATCCCGAAACCGAGCTCTACCCGACGCTGCTGCTGTCCACGCTCGGCGGGGCGGTGAACGCCGTGCTCATGCTCTGGTATCGGCACGACGGCCGGGTATCCGCGCTCGACCTGCTGGACGACGCCGTCGAAACGCTTCTCGCCGGGTTCCCGGAGCCCGGCGGCCGCGCGCGCTGACGCGCCCGGCACCACAGAACACGAAGGGGGACGACCATGTCCGTATCCACGACCGAACCACGAGAACCGGAGGCCCCGGCGGGCTCGATGGGCCGCAAACAGGTCCTCGAAGCGATGTCGGGGTTGATGATGGGCATGTTCGTCGCCATCCTCGCCTCGACGGTGGTCGCGAACGCGTTGCCGCGGATCGTCTCCGAACTCGGCGGCTCGCAGGCCTCCTACACCTGGGTGGTCACCACCGAACTGCTCGCGATGACCGCGACGGTTCCGCTCTGGGGCAAACTTTCCGACCTGTACAACAAGAAACTGCTGATCCAGCTCTCGCTGGGCCTGTTCGTGGTCGGTTCGCTGGTCGCCGGGTTCGCGGGCAACATCGAGCTCCTGATCGGCAGCCGGGTCGCGCAGGGCATCGGCGCGGGCGGGCTCACCGCGCTCGCGCAGGTGATCATGGCCGCCATCGTCTCCCCGCGGGAACTCGGGAAGTACTCGGGCATCTTCGGTGCGGTGTTCGCCGTCGGGACCATCGCGGGCCCGCTGATCGGGGGCGTCATGGTGGACACCTCGTGGCTGGGCTGGCGCTGGTGCTTCTTCCTCGGCGTCCCGTTCGCGGTCGCGGCGATCCTGCTGCTGCAACGCACCCTGAACCTGCCGACGATCAAACGTGACGTGAAGGTCGACTACCTCGGCGCGTTCCTGATCATGGCCGGTGTCTCGACGCTGCTGGTGTGGTCATCGCTGGCCGGGCACCAGTTCGCGTGGGGCTCCTGGTGGACGGTCGGCCTGGTGACCGCCGGCGTGGTCATCCTCGCCCTCGCCGTCTACGTCGAATCGAAGGTGGCCGAGCCGATCCTGCCGCTGGGCCTGTTCCGCAACCACACGGTCGCCCTGACCACCCTGGCGAGCTTCCTCGTCGGTGTCGCGATGTTCGGCGGCACGGTGTTCCTGTCGCAGTACTTCCAGCTCTCGCTCGGCAAGTCGCCGACGGTGGCCGGGCTGCTGAGCCTGCCGATGATCTTCGGCATCCTCGTGTCCTCCACGGTCTCCGGCCAGCTGATCAGCCGCACCGGCAAGTGGAAGAGCCACCTGCTGCTCGGCGCGGCGCTGATGACCGCGGGCCTGGGCTTGCTGGGCACCATCGACGCGAAGACGAACCTCGTCGTCCTCGGCGCGTACATGGTGCTGCTGGGTGTGGGCGTCGGCATGCTGATGCAGAACCTGGTCCTGGTCTCCCAGAACGACGTCGACGCGCACGACCTCGGCACGGCGACCTCGACGCTGTCGTTCTTCCGCAGCCTCGGCGGTTCCATCGGGGTGAGCGCGCTCGGCGCGGTGCTCGCGAACCGGGTCCTCGCGCTGATGAGCGAGAAGCTCGGGCCGCTGCCCGGCGGTGGCGAAGGCGGCGCGGTGCCGAACATCGCCACGCTGCCCGAACCGGTCGCGAACGTCGTCCGCGAGGCCTACGGAGAGGCGACCAGCGAGTTGTTCCTGATCAGCGCACCGATCGCGCTGCTGGTCGTCGTCGCCGTCGCCTTCCTCAAGCACAAGCCGCTCAAGACCCAGTCGGGCAACGAGCGGCTCGCCGAGGAGACCGCCGCCGCCTGACCGCCATGCCAGAGGGGCCCGGTTCACCGAACCGGGCCCCTCTTTTCGCGCGCACGAAAAACCGCGTCGGAAATTCGACAACGCGGACAAACGTTTTCAGGCGGCATTGCCGACGCGAATCACGTGGCGCCGCTCGCTGCCGGTCAGACCGCCGAAAACTCCGTGGGCCAACCCGTTTTCCACGGCGTAGGCCAGGCAGGCCGAGATGACCGGGCACCGTGCGCAGACGGCCTTCGCCCCGGCCACCTGCCGTGCGCCGGGACCGGTTTCGGTGACCGGGAAGAACAGTTCGGGATCCTCACCGCGGCAAGCGGCCTCGCTCAGGTCACTCGCCATCCTCATTTCCATTTTCCTATCACCTCCTTTTTCCCGATTTTCCCTTCCGCGTCAAACGACTTCTCCCTCGGCGACGGGTATCCGGCCGGGTGCACCACGCAAACATCACCTTGACCGAATCGTTACACTCAGCGGTCCGCTCACTGCACCTGTCCTGTGAGGGCATGCGCGTCAGGCGGCTGAGAGCGGTGAGTGCGGGTGATGGGCCACGACGGGTTCGACGAGTTCTTCCACGCCGAATTTCCGCTGCTCACCGGCTTTCTGTGCAAGGTGGGCTTCGCGTTGGACCCGGCGCGGGACGCCGCCGCGGAGGCGATGCTCAACGCCTACGAGGGCTGGCCGGGCATCGTTCAGCCGAAGGCCTGGGTCCGCCGGGTCGGGCACCGGCGAGCGAAGGAACGGACAGCGGTCCGAGCCGACTGGGCCTTCGACGACGCCGGACGGGAGGACAAACTCACCATCCTCGCCGACGAGGCGTCGTCCGTCCTGACCATGCTGGGAAAGCTGCCGAAACGTCAGCAACTCGGCATGGCGTGGGCGCTGGACGGCTACTCCTCGCGGGAGATCGCCGGCGTACTCGGCATCTCGGAAGAGGCGGTCAGCGCGACCCTTCGCCACGCGCGTGACCGTCTGGCGGAGCATGATCCCGGCTTCGTCGACCGCCTGGACAGTGCCAACAGCGCCTTCATCGACGCGCTGAGGATGGGCCTCGACGTCGACGACACCCTGTCCCGGATCAAGAACCGCGCGATGATCAGGGAACTCGCGCTGGTGGCGCCGGGCGCCCCCGCGGAGTCGGAACCCGAACAGGTGACGCCGTCACGCTGGTACACCCTCGACGAACCCGTCGCGGCCGCCGGACGAGGTGACCGGCGGGCCCTGAACCAGCTGCTGGCCACCATCCGCCCGCTGGTGATCCGGTACTGCCGGTCGCGGATCGGCAGACAGGAACGGACTTACGCCTCGGCCGACGACGTCGCGCAGGAGGTCTGCGTGGCGATCCTCCGCGCGCTCCCGACCTACCGCGAACGAGGGCGGCCGTTCCTCGCGTTCGTCTACGGCATCGCCCACCACAAGGTCGCCGACGCCCGCCGCGCCGCCGCCCGCAACCGCACCGAACCCGTCGCCGAAGTCCCCGACGGGATCTCGGAATCCGCCGGCCCGGAACAACACGCGTTGCACAATGAATTGAGCGACCGGATGGGCGAACTGCTGCGGATCCTGCCGGACAAACAGCGGGAGATAGTCGTGTTGCGTATCGTCGTCGGCCTGTCCGCGGAGGAGACCGCCACTGTGGTCGGCTCGACGGCGGGCGCCGTACGAGTGGCGCAACACCGGGCTTTGACGCGATTGCGGAAAATCCTCACGGATGCTTGATCGTTACCCGTCCGGTCGCCTCCCGGCGAGCACGGCGAGTCCGCACAGCACCGCCACCCCGATCGCCGCGACCACGGCGAGCCCGGTGGTGAAACCGTGCCCGCGCTGGACGAAGGTGCCGATGCTGCCGAGTACCGCGACCCCGAGTGCCAGCCCGAACTCCACGCTGGTCTCCGACAACGCCGACGCCGCACCGGCCCGGTCCGGTGGTGCCGCGCCGAGCACGACCTCCGTGCTCAGCGCCATCACCGGCCCGAGACCGAGGTAAATCAGCACCAGACCGGTGACCAGCGGCGCGATCCCCTCTTCGGCCGGAGTCCAGGCCAGCACGCCGAAGCCGAACGCCGACACCACCAAGGACGACGCGACCAGGCGATGCACCGGGATCCGGCGGGCCAGCGCCGGAGCCGCGACCGACGTGAGGACCATCGCGACCGCGGAAGGCACCAGCCACATCCCGGCCACGATCGGCGACAATCCGGCTTCCTGCCGGAGATAGAGCGCGGCGAACAGATAGATCCCGGCAACGCAGGCGAGCGCGGCGAGAAGGACGAGCAGCGCGTTCCGGAACGAGCGCGCCGCGAACAGCCGGAGATCGAGCAAAGGCGCGCTCAGCCACCGCTGCCGTCGCAGGAACATGATTCCTGCGCCGCCGCCGAGCAACAGGGCCACCCCGCCGGGCATCACCGATCCTCCCTCCGCGAGATGCTTGATGCCGTAGACGATCGGCAGCACGGTCACCAGTGACAGGACCACGCTCGCCAGGTCCAGTTCACCGGGCCGGGGATCGCGGTGTTCCGGCAGCAGGAACGGGCCGGCGATCAGCAGCAGGACCATCACCGGGACGGCGAGCAGGAACACCGAACCCCACCAGAACCACTCGAGCAGCAGGCCACCCGCCACCGGACCGAGTGCCACGCCGCCCGACAGACCGGCGGACCACAGCCCGATCGCGACGCCGCGCTGACGCGGGTCCCGGAACATGTTCCCGATCAGCGCGAGGGTGGACGGCATGAGCGTGGCACCGGCGATGCCGAGCAGCCCGCGGGCGACGATGAGCAGTTCGGCCGACGGCGCGTAGGCCGCCAGTACCGAGATGATCAGGAAGGCTGCCGCGCCGATCAGCAGCAGCCTCCGTCTCCCGACGCGGTCGCCCAGCGTGCCCATGGTGACGAGGAAACCGGCGACCAGGAAGCCGTAGGCGTCGGAAATCCACAGCAGCTGCCCCGGGCTCGGGGCCAGCTCGGCGGCGAGGCTGGGAAGCGCCAAGTAGAGCACCGTGGCGTCCATGGACAGCAATGCGGTCGGCAGGACGAGCACGGCGAGACCGAGCCATTCCCGTGGCCCGGCGGAGATTTCGAGTTGTCGGTCGATCATGCCGTGACGCTAAAGTCTCACATAGATGTGAGAGTCAAGGGTGAGTTGCGGAGGGGCCGTGCGCATCAGCGAACTGGAACGCAGGACCGGTGTCAGTCAGCGCCTGCTGCGCTACTACGAGGAACAAGGGCTGCTGCGGCCGGAACGTCTCCCCAGCGGCTATCGCGTGTACGCCGAAGACGACGTCACCACCGTCGAGCACATCCGCAATCTCCTCGCCGCGGGACTGTCCACCACCACGATCGCCGATCTGCTGCCCTGTATGGGTTCCACGGGCGGGCAGCTCATCGCCGACTGCCCCGAACTGTTGGTGGACCTCCATCGGGAACGCGCCAGGCTCAGTGCCGCGATCACCGAACTGACCACCGCCCGCGGCACCCTCGACCGCGTGATCGCCACCGCGCCGCCGTCCGTCGAGCACGAGGCCGCCCGGTTACGCGGCCTCGGCTAGCGGTCACGGGCGGCAGCGTTCCGCGGTCGCCGCGGCCGTCTTCAGTTCGGGAGCCTCCAGTACGGCCGCGACCGGGTCGAGAACGCCGTGCGTGTCCTTCTGGGCGGCCATGAGCCCGTCGACCGCACGGCCTTGCGCGACGGTGTCGTCCTTCCCCGCCGCGTCCAGATCCGCTTTCGCTTTCACGGTCTTGTCGCGTGCCGAGGTGTACTTCGCGAGAAACTCGCGCTTCGCCGCGTCTCCGGCCGGAGCCGGCGCGGTGGGCAGCGCGGCCAGGCCGTCGACCGTCTTGGCCAGGATCGCCGCGTAGTGCCCGAGTTGCGCGCTGGTGCTCTTCTTGATGGCCTCGACGGTTTCCCCGCTCGCCGGCGGCATCGCGTTGTTCCCCTCGACGAAATCCTTCACCGCGCCGCAGAAGCCGTTCATCCAGGCCACCGCCGCGGCCGGTGCCGCGGCGGACGGTGAAGGCACCGCCTGCCGGGCGGCCGGTGCCGGGTCCGGCGCGCAACCGGCCAGCGCCGCCGCGGCAAGGACGATTCCCGCGGCGACCGATGTCTTGTGGGCAGCGCACATGTTCGTTCCCCTCTCCCCGGCTGCTGTTCCCGCCGGCGCGAGGACAGTGACACGGCGGCACCCACGCCGTCTGCGTCATCTGACGCAGAACGGGCTCACCGCGCTCGAACTCGTAACGTTCGAAGCACGGCGCCCGGACGGCGTAACGGCGTGCGGACAGGTGGCGAGTACGCATTACCCCTGTTCGCATCGAGGGCACCCAGCCGGGGAGGTAGCACCATGGCCATCAAGATCGTCGCAGCACGGCTCGAAGGTGGGAAGTTCCACGAGAACATCACGAAGCTGCGCTGGATCAACCCCGGCAACGGTGAGACCGGCGAGAGCTTCGTTTCGGCGATCGTGGCCTGGATCGAAGACGACGACGGGAAAGCCTACGTGGACGAGGGAATCCACCGGGTGGCCGTGGAGATCATCAAGCCGACCTTCGGCCCGGAGTTCCTCCGCACGCGCGCGGACGGGATCTGGAAGAACAACCTGCTGGAGCTTCCCCGCTTCTGAGACCCGGTAATTCCGGTGACGCGGGCACGAGCGCTCTGTTAGCTTGGGCGAGCACTCCCGGTGCGCAGGTAACGGTTACTTCCTCTCTCAAAGGAGAGACGCGGGTTCGAATCCCGCCGCGGGCTCCGGCCTGCGTCGACCAGCGGCCCAGGTCACTTACGTCACCGTCACCGACTATTTCTCGGGAGCGACGACTTCGGATGTGCCCGGTGCGCAGGAGACGGCTACTTCACCGTATCCCAAGGGTTGCGGGTTCGAGCCCCGCCCGGCAGCCATGCTGCCGGTAGCTCAATCGGTAGAGCATTGGACAAGCACCGTCACCGATTTTTTCTCGGGCCCATCCGGAGTCGAAGCTCCCCTCGAACGAAACGAGGGTCGAGGTGTCGAAGTTCAACACCGCCGGCATCCGCCCGGCGACCGGCTCACCGATCGCCGGTGAGCGGAGCCCTGGCGGCGTCACCCACGAAGGCGGGGACGGCTACCGGCGGGACACCAATTCCGAGCTGTTCCTGCTCGCCGTCACCAACATGGTCGGCGAGGACACCTTCTACGAGACGAGCGACGAGCGCGACACACGTTACGCCGACCTCGTCCGGAAGGCCGCGCTCACCGACCCGGAGTGGACAGCGCGTTTCCTGCGCTGGCTCCGCATGGAAGCGAACCTGCGTACCGCCGCGATCGTCGGAGCCGCCGAATACGTCCAGGCCCGGCTCGCCACCGCGACGGACGGCCAGCCGTACGTCGCCACCACCGCGAACCGCGCCGTTGTCGACTCCGTGCTCCAGCGCGCCGACGAGCCCGGTGAGCTGCTCGCGTACTGGACCTCCCTGTACGGCAGGAAGATCCCGAAGCCGGTCAAGCGTGGCGTCGCCGACGCGGCCGTCCGGCTCTTCCACGAAAAGTCGTTCCTCAAGTGGGACTCCGACGCACGCGCATTCCGGTTCGCCGACGTCCTCGGCCTGGCACACCCGGACCCGAAGGACGCGGTGCAAGACGCTTTGTTCAAGCACATCGTCGACGTCCGGTTCAATCCCGCCCGCGAAATCCCCGCCGAACTGGCGGTCCTCGGCTTCCGCGCGGAGCTCATGGCGTGGGACGAGCAGAAGCGACACGACCTGTTCCGCGGCTCCGAACTCGACACCGCGCGGTCGGTTCTCCGGCAGGCGGGCATGACGTGGGAGTCCCTGGCCGGCTGGCTCCAGGGGCCCATGGACGCGCGAGCCTGGGAAGCCATGATCCCGTCCATGGGTTACATGGCCCTCCTGCGGAACCTCCGGAACTTCGACCAGGCAGGCGTGTCCGACGAGGTCGCGGAGCAGGTCGCGGCGCGACTGGCCGATCCGGAACAGGTGGCGAAATCACGCCAGTTCCCGATGAGGTTCCTCTCCGCGTATCGGGCGGCGCCGTCGCTTCGCTGGTCGTACGCGCTGGAGAAGGCCATCTCCGAGTCACTGTCGAACGTGCCCCGCCTCGCCGGGCGGACGCTGATCCTCGTCGACACCTCGGGGTCGATGAACGCCGGTTTCAGCAAGGACGGCACGCTGATGCGCTGGGACGCGGCCGCGATCTTCGGGATCGCGCTCGGATCCCGCTGCGAGACGGCGGATGTCGTGTCGTTCTCGAACGGCTACTTCGGTGGCGCCGGCTCGAAGACCTTCGACGTGCGCGGCGGCGAGTCGCTGCTGCGTGCGCTCGACCGGTGGAAGAACGGCGGCTACTTCATCGGCGGCGGCACCGACACCGTCGGCGCGATCCAGCGCCACCTGCGTCCGGAGCACGACCGGCTTGTGATCCTGACCGATGAGCAGCACTCGGCGGGCAACGTCGACCAGGCGGTGCCGAAGGACACGGCGCTGTACACGTGGAACCTCGCGGGCTACGAGCATGGCCACTCGACGTCCGGCCACGGAAACCGGCACACCTTCGGCGGCCTGACCGACCAGGCCTTCCGGATGATTCCGCTCCTCGAAGCGGGCCGGAGCGCCGACTGGCCGTTCTGACCCACCGCGGCCTACCGGGCATGGCTGCTGCCGCTCGTCCCCCGCTCGGTCGCGGTCCTGTTCGGCTGCCTGGCCACGTTCATCGGTACCTGGACAGCCTACGAACGCTCCCCCGCGCGTAACGGCGAGCTTGAGGGAGACAACTCGTGGACCCCGCAAATTCGTCGGCATCGTTGCCGCAGTGGTCCTCGTCGTCGGTGCTGTCCTGCTCTTCACCAGCGTCGCGTCCTGCTGCTGAAGGCGCGAGTCGCGCACCCCTGAACGACCCGGCCGCACTGGACCTCGCCCACCGGGGCGCGCTGATCCTGAGCGGCCGACTCGGCGAGCCCCATCCCAAAGCTGCAAAGGTCGCCGCACTGGCACTTCGCCTAACGCCGCGGCGATCATTCGACGTCGGCCCTGCCGGGTGCCGGGGGCAGACCATCGCCGACCTCAAGGCGTGGGCGGGAATGAGATGCTCCCGCCGCTGGTTGCCCAGTTTCGAGGTTCGAAATTTTTCGTGACGAAACCAGTCGGAGGACGTTCACATGGCGCACGAGATCATCAACCCGGCCGGACTGCACGATCCGGTGGGCTTCGGCTACAGCCACATCGCCACCACGGCAGGGGAACTCGTCTTCATCGCCGGCCAGTACGCCTCCGACGGCAGCGGCCAGGTCACATCCGGCGATTTCCCCGAACAGGTCGAACAATCGTTGGAGAACTTGAAGATCGCGCTCGCGGAGGTGGGGCTCGACTTCAGCCACGTGGTACAGCTCCGCACCTACATCGTCGGACATGACGCCGCCAAGCTGGAGACCATCGGCAAGGCCATCGGCCGGATCTGGGGTGGACGGCCCCCCACGCAAACACTCCTCGGCGTGGCGGCGCTGGCTCTGCCGGGCATGCTTTTCGAAGTGGACGCCATCGCCGTCCGCCCCTAGTTCTCCGCACGGCCCGGCACGCTTTCTGCCGGACAGGAGCGAGATCGGACCAGCCTCTTTGGCATGTGACGACGAGGAAGCCGTCCTCAGCGAGGACGCGGCGCAAGATCAGCGAAATGCTGGGACGGCTTTCCTTGGTCACGACGTTGACGGCCGCCTTGAGCCAGCCCCACATGGTGCCGTCGAGGTCTGTCGCGTTGATCCGGCAGCAGTGCCGCCATGGGCCGTGGCTGGCCGGCGCGAATCGAGTTGTCTGACGAACCCTCGGTGCCTGGCGGTCGACGCTGGCAAGGGTGGGTGGGCCGATCGCCGACCTTGGTGAGCTGCCGATGCTCCGACTGCGTCGGGTGGTCACCCACCAAGATCGACGATCTTGCGGGACTAAGCTACGGGGTCGAATGTAAAACGGCCGGTTGTCGTCAGCGCGCTTACGGATCCGGTGAAGGTGTGTATGTAGGTTTGGCAGAAGGCTTGGGTGTTCGGGTCTTGGCAGGCTCGAAACTCGATTCGGTCCTGAAGTGCGATCTGAACTGCGATCTGCCCAACTGCGGGCGTCGTTGTCGCGGGCTCATTCTTGAGGGACACGATCTGCTCGAGTTTCGCACCGACAAGTCTGGAGTCGCCCTCGAAGTTCGTGATAATTGCGAAGTTGGCGGTTCGGTTCACGCAGTACCTGACGTTGACAACGAAGACGTATGCCGGCTTGTTGTCGCTGACTCGTACGATGAGACTCTCGAACTTCTGCCGGAAGCAGTCCACGGGAACTGGTGTAGCCAGCCCGGCAGGTTTCGGTATCCGAATCCTCGGGGAGTTGGTGTTCGCCGGGACTGGGGTCATCATGTCGGTCGGGACCGGAAAGATGAGGGGCTCTTCCAGGGTTTGCACCGTGAGGGCGATGACCTGCTCGGAGGCGCAATCGATCTGGGAGGTCAAACCCACCGGCATCCACGGACCCTCACATCGGAGGTCAGGAACATCGGGATATAAGAAGTGGCGTTGCACCATGACGACGCGGTGCTGGCCGGTGCCCTCGGTGCATAAGCTTTCCGCGAAGTTGCCACCGTTGACGGTGGTACAACCTGCCGGAGCGGCCGACGCGGCGGGTGCGGTGACCGTCAACGTCCCCGCAGCCATGAGCATGCCGAGCACGACCATGCTTGCCCGGGTTCTTCCGCGGATCAGCGCCAAGCGTTGGAACGTTCTACTCATACCGGATTCCTCCCGAACAGCTGTGAGCCCGGGTGGCTCGTAGCAACTGCAGAACGATCGCAACTCCCTGTTGTGGAACTGTTGTGGTGCCGAGTTAGGCTCTGGACGCCGACCTGCCGCGGGCCAGCGTGCAGGCGCTGCTGACCCGCTGGTCATGTTCGATTATCCATTGTGCCTGGCTCGGCGGGCGACTTCGTCGGCGTAGGCGTTGGCCGCTGGAACCGGCGAGTTCAGTCCATCGGACCGCGGCGGTGATTGACAGTCCGAGCAGGTCGGACTGCACTTTGACTGCAGGATGGCGGCGTTGTCGATCAGTGCGGGGTTGCGGCCGATCCGGCTGGAAATGCCTAGCTCGCGAAGCCGTTTGGCCAGGGAGAGCGGCTGTAGCGCCTTGACCGCGTCGGTTCCAAGATGCGCAGTGCGAGGGTGAAACAGTGGACATCACTGGTCTTCTGCTCGCGAACACGAATCGCGCCCAGCTTGTCCTGCTGTGGGAGCAAAGAACTCCGGATCTACTGAAGTTCCCACCGCGGCAGCTGTGACGAGCAGGCAGAAAGACCGCTATGCCGACAACCGGCCCCGCAGAACACTTTTCCGACTATCGGCACATCGGAGCAAACGGAGACCACTCACGATTGACGCCAAGGCGAAATTGCCACCGAAGGACCAGCATCCCCGCAGCGACGTCGATGTGGTGGGCCGGGTCGGGCTCGAACCGACGGCCAAGGGATTATGAGTCCCCTCCGCCGCCGTGTCATCGAGTGTCGTGCGATGCCGGATCCTGACCATTCGCGCAGGTCAACGTGCACCTCTCGGCCCGTCCGAGTGTCGGGCTGTATCGGGGCGTGTCGGGCTCTGCTTCGGCAACGGAGCCCAATCGGAGACGAAGTGCCCGTCCATTCGGCAGCACCTTGTGCTGCCAGCAGGACCGCGTTGTCCTCCCGCCCACCGGCACCCTGCCGCGTACAGTCTGTTCAGTAACCGCGAACCTGGACCACACTCCGCTCGCGCGAGATCGCGAAAAGTGGCGAGCAGGCAGCAGCCGGCGCCGGTCGCGGTAGTTCTCGGTCCCGACGACCCGAGGCTGGAACAAGCGTTAAATACCTCGCCGCACCATTGAGATAAAGCGCTGCGTCACCGTGTTGCCGGTCGCTGTGCAACCGAACTCGTCCTTCGACGTCCCTGCGCCCCAGTTGATTCACGATCACCTGACATGCGGCTAACCGCCAAGGTATTGACACGCATGGCCGCAGTGCCCCTAGTGGTCCCCCTACAACCACCAGCACATCGGCCACACCGACAGCAGAGCGTGTCGAAGCTCTTGGCCACAGTCGCCCGAGAACCGGCATATCTTCTGGCGAATCAGCACTTCTGTCTGACGACGTCAGATAACAACAGACACCCCAAATTCGCGCATGAGTTCCACTATCGACTCCGTAAACGAATCGCCCAGCACATTTCGAGAAAAACTAAAATCTTGCCAGACAACCTCCCTGAGCCGCTCGCTCTCACATGTAGAAGAAATGCATTCCGCGAGCGCATCCAGATTCGTCCCGAAATATCCCGCAGGACCGTAGATCGCCTCACCTAGCGCACAATAGAACGCCGAACTCGTGAGAATATCTATTCCATCCAACCGTGCCACGCCATCAAAACTACGACTTGCCCCGGATCTTCCAGAGGCGAACCAAGAGTTCTGAACGACATGCAACCAGGCACTTTGATAGCTCGCATCGCCTCGACGCCACTCACCCTTGAGCAAGGCAACATCAGAGGCCCAGTGCCGCCAAATTGCAGCAGCCTCAGGATATTCACATCGATTACCAAAGACGGTATATGCAACCTTTGCAAACTGTCCACCTGTGGCATAGTCATACGCATCACTGCGAACTACGCGTCCGACGAAATATTCGCCGATCTTTTCCTGTCGATAGTTCATAATCTCCAGAATCGCATCGTCGACCCGATGCCTGCCTGCTGCAATCTCATGAATACCAAGGAATTCGACTTCCGCCGCTTCATCATGCGGCGACCCTACGAAGAAGCCTGTCACCTCCTCAGCAGCAACCAAAATCTTTCGAGATTCTTCCTCTACCACCACGTAAAGCGGATAATTCGCAGGACCTGTCATTGCAATTATCCCCTCGATTTAATTCCCGTGCAGCAATGTTTAAACCGCCTCCGCTAAGTCATCGAACGATTTTACTACTTCCATCCAGAATCTGGGAAATGGGGCGCGCCAAAGCGTTGAATCTTCTGATAGTGCGTAGATGTCCACCCCAGAGCCTTGCCACCTCCTGGCAGCTCTTTCTCCAAAATTCTGTCGGTCTCCGGCCGCCCGGGAACACGGTACTCTTTCGCCCCTGCCCACCACGGGTGTTCCCTACCTTGATAGGTGTCATGTGATGTCAGCCGTCCCGCTTTTACGTCGTCGTACGCCGAAGCGATCTTGTTGTTCATCCCCCGCGGCAGCGGATCTGAGAGCCGCCCATTTGGGCACTCGCTGTTGCTGTTGTGAACGAGGACCGAAGTGCCTCCGGCGAGGACATAGTACGTGTGGTCGGCGTTGATGGTGAGGTTGTGGACACGAGCGGGCGCGTCCCAGACCCGGGTCGCGGCGACCTGCACCGAGGTACCGGTGCTGGTCTGCAGCCGTGAACCCGACACGAGCTCCTTCGCCGGCACCCATTTACGCTGCTCGGGCAGCCAGAACGGGTGACCGTCGGTGGCCACGATCGGGGCACCTCCGGCGACGCTGATCTCGACCAGGCGTTTCTGGCCCTGCCCGATGATCGTCGCGACGACCTTCCGGGCGGTGGTCTTACCCGTCTCGGCGTCGGTCGCCAAAACTTGATCGTCGAGTTTCAGCTGCTCGATCGGACGACGACTGCCGTCCGCCATCACCACCAGAGTGCCCGGCACGAAGCTGTTACACCCGGTCGTCTTCGACAACCGCTCTTCGGCCTCTTGTACTCGCCGCAGGTCCGCCTGCGCCTTGTCCCGCTTCCGGATCCACGCCAGGGTGTCCTGGAACGCGTTGACGATCTTGTCGACGATCTTCCCGCCCTTGAGGATCTTTCCCCACGGCAGCGCGGTCAGGACCTCCCAGCCGCACTTGAGCAGGCTGAAATTCTTGATGCAGTTGTCGACGATCCCCTTGACACCCACGATCTCCTGCAGGATGTCGCCACCCGCCTGGATCGCGATATCCATCCAGCCCCGCTTGTCCGCGGCGGCCTTCTTCGCCTCCTCGTACTCCGCCTGACTCAACCCGGCGTCTTTGACCGCTTGTTCCTTCTGGCTTCCGCCGCCGCCACCACTGTTCAGCATCATCGACCAAGGCGAGTCGATCCAGACCCGGTAGACGAAGGTCTGCACCACCCAGTAGACGAACGAGACCAGCATCAACAAGGGGAAGAAAAGCCCGAGGAAGAACATCTTCCAGACGAACCCGATATGCGCGGTCTGTTTGACGACCTTGACGGTCTTCCAGTAGAGGCCGCTCGGGTCGGAGTTGGTCGCCGGCGCGTTGTTGGCGTAGGCGTAGCCGTTCATCTGCTGCGGATCGTCGGTGTCGAGCACCGGGTCCGGGGAGATGAACCGGCCGGTCTCGGGGTCGTACTGGCGTGCACCGAGGTTGGTGAGCCCGGATTCGTCCTTCGCCCCGCCGACGAAGCCCTTGTCGTCCGGCCAGGTCTTCGGTTCCTCACCACGCGGATTGCCGAAGGCGTCCTGCCGCCGCTGGCTGACCGCGAGGGTACTCGCATTGACGCTCATGGCCGCGGTGCCCTGATGGTCCCCGAGCAGCCACGACAACCCACCGCCCGCACCGGAGGTCCTGACCGCGACGGCGGTACCGCCGTGGTCGTAGTACCGGCGACCGGTCAACTCCTGGGTGGCGGGTTTGAGCACCAGCTCCATCCCGTCGAGATAGAGCGTGGTGCTTCCCGGCTCGCGTTTGATCAACCGCCCGCCGTCGGCGTCGTAAAGGTAGGTCGACGTACGGCCGTCCGCCTCGGTGACCTTCTCGGTGCGGCCGAGCGGGTCCCAGTCGAGCTTTTGCGTGGACCCGGAGATGTTCCGGGTCGTCATGTTGCCGGTCGTGTCGTAGCCGAACTCGTCCTTCGACGTCCCCTGGGGGCCGGTTTGCGTCACCGATCGCAGGGTGTGGGGCTGAGTCCCGTTCTGGCCGCCGTAGGCATACGTGCGGGTGACGTCGCCATCGAGCCGGTGGTCGACATCGGAAGTACGGTTGCCCGCCTTGTCGTAGGCGTACTCGTGCCAGTACGGCGCGGCACCGCCCATGGCGGTGAGCGATGGCTGGACGGCGCAGTCCCCGCTCTTCGGAGTGAAGGCGCTGGTCATGCGCTTGAGATAGTCGTAGGCGAAACACTGGGTATCACCTACGGCCCCGGGCGGGGTGTCGGCGATCTTGGTGACGTTGCCCGAAGGGTCGTAGGCGTAGCTCCGCTTGGCGAGGTAGGTGCCGCCTTCGAGGTTGCGCTGGACATCGACTCCGGACAGCCGCCGGGTGCCCTCCTCATAGAACATCGAGGTGTAGACCGTCTTGGCGCCGGAGCCCATCGTCAGCCGCAGCGTCTCGCCGTACTTGGAGTAGAGGTGCTCCGGCACGTAGGTGTCGATGCCGAAGGTCTCGGTCGGCAACCCCAGTTCGTTGTACCGGTGGTTGATGATCTCCGCGTCGAGCCCACCCGCCGCGGGCTGGGTCTGAGTCGCAACCCGCCCGGTGTTCGGCTCGTAGGAAGTCCTGAAGGTATAGGTACCGGTGAGCTTTCCTTCGCCTTCCGGGATGACGACCTTGGTCATCGTCGGCCGGTTCGCCGAGTCGTACGCGCCGACCTGCTTGGTGTATGCCTTGCCGTCGATCCACCTGGTCGACGAGTCGACGAGCCCCTTCTTCAGGGCGTCGTAACTCCAGGTCGCCGTCTTGACCTCTGCTTGGCCCGGTGCCCGTGTCTCATAGCTCGCGACCTTGCGGCCGAGCAGGTCGTACTCGGAGCGGGTCACCGCACCGCGTGAATCGGCAACGGTTTCCAGCTGGTCGAGTGCGGTGTAGGTGTAGCGGGTCGTCCCGCGGTCCGGATCGTGGTCGGCGACACGACGGCCGAGCTGGTCGTGCTCGTAGCTCCACTGAGCGCCGTCAGGGCCGGTGACCGACGTCGTCAGGCCACGAACGTCGTGGACGTACTTGGTGGAGTCGTATTCGCTGGTCGCCTGCCGCCCGTGATGTTGGCGCTTTTCGACGGCACGGCCGTGCACGTCGCGGATCACCGTTGTCGTGGTACCGCCCTCGGGCGGAATGACGGTGACTCGATCGGCTTCGTACGACGACGAGGTCTGCCACTGCTTGACACCGAGTTTGTGGTAGGCCACCTCGGTTTCGCGCTGGAGCGCGTCGAACACGGTCCGCGTCTGGTTCGGCACCGCGTTGTCGAGCACGCCGAGGAGGGCTTTCTCGGGTTCCTTCTCGTTGTAGTAGGCGCCATTGACCTTGTGCTTGAGGCCGCGGGAATCGTAGAACCAGTCGGTCAGGACACGGCCGCCGGCGACAGCCGACAACTGGGCTTGCCGCTCGCGCAGCAGTCCGTCGTAGAGCGTGTACGAGGTCGTGTACTTGCCATCCTCACGAAGAACGCGAGTAGTGACGACGGTCGGCGCGTCAGTCCGGTATTCGTAATCGAACTCGCTGCTCGGCGTTCGTCCATCCACCTTGGACCGTCCCGGCGCCCAGGTCCGGATGACCCGACCGAGCGGGTCGTAGTCGATGTCGGCCCGCTCACCGCTGATGCCGACGTCGGTCGTGGTGAGAGCCCACGCAGGGTCCAGGGTGGTGACCGACGTGAAGCCGAGCGGATCCTTTTTGGTCACTGTCCGGACCCCGAATTCGGGACCGGGACTGTAGGTCGTGGTGACCTTGTGGCCTTGAGCGTTCACCACCTCGGACGGGCGGCCCAGCGCGTCATAGGTGGTGCCCTGCGTCAGCTGCCAGCTCGTGCCGGTCCACCTTTCGGTGGCGGTCAGGTTCCCCTTCGCCGGAATCGCCTCGAACGCTTGGCCGTCATAACTCGAGCGGACGTGGGCGACGACGTCCTTGGGCGTGCCCTCTCCTGCCGCGCAGGGCAGGGCGACCGTGCGAACGGTCGAGGGCCTGGTCAGGATCCAAGCGTCGTTGTTGGCGACATAGGTCGTTCGAGAGCAGGTTTCATCGCCGGTGACGCCGGTGTCTCCGGCATCCTCGACCTGGATGACATTCCCGTGATCATCGAAAGAGTTGGTCACCTTGGTGCGCCGCCACGAACCATCACCGAGCAACGTCCGCCCTCGGACGGTGGCGATGTTGGTCATGAACGCCTTGTCCTCGCCCGCGGTCGCGGTCGGGCCGCGGAGCCATGGTTCCTTGACGGATGCCGACACGATCTTGCCGCCGTCGTAGGAAAGGCTTTCCAGGCTGAACCCGGCGAGTGCTTCGGAGTCGGTGACCTTGCCTCCCTCCGAGTCGGCGACCTCGACCATGCGCTTCTTGCCATCCGGCAGGCGATCGCCGTCCATGCCGCGCAGGAATCGCTCGGCAGTGACGGTTTGCGTCTTTCCCGGTTCCCCGGCGATGGTGCGGACTTCACCGAAGCCGCGCCATTGCGACCAGGTGCGGTGCTTCATCTCGGTGAACTCTGCATCGTCGAAGTGCCAGGCCGCGCCACCCTGGTACTGGTATTCGGTCTTCTTCAGTTCCGAGCCGCCAGTCCGGTCATCTTCCGTGACCGCGGTGACGACGTACTTGTGGAACCAGCCGAGTACGGCTTCATAGCCGAATTCGGGGAGCCACCAGCTGGGGAAACACCGCATGGTGTTCGTTTCCGGGTTGGCGGGCATCGCCGAACCGGTCACGCATTCGCGGTCGGAGTATTTGACCTCGGTGATACCACCGGCTTCGTTCAGCACGCGCTCGATGCGGTGCCGGGTGATCGGCGGCAGCCCGTCATTGGCTTCCACGCGGTTCGGCATGGACCGGCCGTGGAACACCATCTCCGGCAACACGGCCGTGCCTCCGGCCAGACCGGTGTGCGTGATCCCGGCCAGCCACAGCGCAGGCGACAGTCCATCGCCGGTGTCGGGGAACTGGTGTCGCAGCGTCCACGCGTCGACGTCGCGCCACTGCGCGGGGCCGGTGACGTCGTCGCGGCGGATCTGGGTCAGTACCTTCACCAGCCGCTTACGGCTGAAGAACGCGGGTGAGGTGCGCCCGTCGCATTTCTCGCCCGACTTGCAGATCCGGTCGAATGGCACGTCGGGCCAGGACTTCGCGGTGTCCTTGGTCAGCTGATCAGGGTTGCACGCGAACGTGCTGGTCGGCAGACACCGTTCCGCGGTGTCGAACCACACCCGCGATGGTGCCGGGGCGAACAGCGCACCCGCGCGCAGACCGTATTCGATACGCCGGACAAAACCGGCCGCGACATAGGAGGTCTGCTTGTCCGCGGACTGGTCCCGGCCGTAGAAGTTCGTTTCGCGGTCGTAGTAGTAGGTGGTGGCGTTGCCGTTGGGATCGACGACGTAGTCGAGGTTCCACCGATATGCCTGCTGGCACCAGGAGTCACTGAAGGCGGCTTTCGCGCAGGGTTCGCCCGCGTTGTTGCCGAAGACCGGAACCGTGAACGCCGATCCGGTCTCGGGTTTGCCTTCTGTCCAGCCGGGAAGCCGGTTGAGACCGAGGAAGTATTGGGTGCCGTTGTTGCTGGTGACCTTCCAGTGCTCACCGTCATCGTCCCCGTTGACGGCGCCGGTCAATCGTTCGATCCGCGAGCCGTCATCGTTCTTGGGTCGCCACACACCGGTTTTCTCGTCCTTGACGAGCTCGGCCGACACACCGTTGAGGTGCATGATCGCGTTGTCCGTGGCCCAGCACAGGTCACCGGTCTTCCGCTGCCCCTGGCTTCCGCCGAGATCGTCAGCGCAGGCCTTGTAACGCCGTTCGATGAACCCGCCCGCGGAAAGCTCCCACCCATCGCCCGGGGCGGCGGCCTGGTTGTTGGTGGCGCTCGTCCGGCCGTCGATCGTGCCCGACGAATAGCCGAGCCCGAGCTTCGGTGCGATACCCGCCGTCGGCGGCGGCACCCGAAGCGGGACGGAGTAGGTGAAGTCACCGCTGGAACCGCCGGCCGACCATTGCCCGGCGGGAGACAACCCGGTCGCCTCGAACGATCCGCCGGCGCCGGAGGGGGCGGCGGTCGCGGCAAGGACCATCCTCGAAGTCCCGGTCTGGTCCTTCCCCTTGTTCGGCAGGGTGATCTTCCCGGTGAGAGTGCGCGCCTTGGTGTTGTTGTCCGTCTGCAACGGCTGCCCGGCGCGGCATTCCGGTTTGTCCGGCGTGGTGACCGCGCATTCCGGCAAGACGGTGAGCTTGAGGCGGGAGCCGTAGTCACCGCCGAAAGCGTTGGCGAAATCGCGATAGTCGACCTGCACCGACATCGCCTTGCCCGCGGCACCGCCGGCATCGTCCACGGCCACGACCAGACCCGTGATCCCGGCCTTCTCGGCCAGTGCCTGGTCATAGGCCTGAACCCTGACCTTCGCCGGGGCAGCCGCAGCACCTCTGGCTTCCGCGGCCGGCGGCTCGGCGGCGACCGACACCGGCAGCGCCCCTGCCCGCTGGAAACCGGCAGACGGTTTCCCCGACCGTGCCGTCGCTCCATTCGAGAGTTCGACATCCGCGGCTGCCGCTCCGGGCCACTTCGGCTCGGCCGGTGTCTTCACCGCCGCCGCGTCGACCTCGTTCGCCGGGACCGGCCGGGCCGGAACCGGCTTGCCGGGCACGGACTTCTCCTGTTGCAGCGAGGGTAGCTGAACGAAGCTCGGATCGGCGGCGGCCGCAGGCAGCGCCTGTGTTGTCGTAGCGACCATGACCACTGACAGCACGAAGGCGGTCGCGATCGCAAAACGTCCTCTGGACAAACCTGGCTCCCGGAAAGGTCAGGAAAGAAGGATGAGGTCTGGGGTTGCCGCTATCCCTGTGCCGGGAGCTGGCTGATGGCGCGGTCACTGAGTGCGCCGGAGTACATGCGCACATCGCGGATAGCACCACGGAACGGATCGACGTCTCGGCCGACCCACACGCCGCCGCCGATCATCACCTCGCCGGTGCCGTTCCATCCGGTCACGCCACCGAGCCTGCCGGCGAACCGGCCGTTGAGATAGATGCGGGCTTCCTTCGCCGCGAGATCGTAGACCCCGGTGAGATGGACCCACTGCTGCGCCGACACTTCGTCCTCAGCGGGAATCCACCAACCACCTTCGCGATCGGCTCCCAGTGACATCAAGAAGTTCCATTTCTTGATCTCTGACCGGTACTGCAGCATGAACGGGGAGAACTTGCTGTCGCGCAGGCTGACCGCGGTGCGCGGTGCGCCATCGGCTTCGTCCAGACGCACCCAGGCGGACACGGTGTACGACCGGTCGGTCCGCAACGTCGGCCTCGGCCCGGTCACGGCCCCGTATTCGGTGCCGTAGCCTCCGGTGAATCGCGCGGCGGGATAGCCTTCGGCCTCCGTCCAGCCCGCCGTCCCGCTGAACTTCGCTTCCTGACCGGTCAACGCTTCCTTGGTGACGGCTCCGGTTCCTTCGGCCAGGGGGTAGTGCGCACGAAGGACAGCCTGGTTCGCCAATGCAGCGGCCTCGCTCGGCACCAGAACACGTTGATAGACGCGAACATCGTCCACGGCTCCGGGGAAGTAGTCGACCGTCGCGCCGTTCCAGAGCGCGGCCCCGATCTGGAGATCACCGGTCGCGGCCCAGGTGCTGGTGTAGGCGATCTCTCCGTTCAGCGCACCGTTGACATAGATCCGCAGCTTGCCCGCACCCTGGTCGTAGACCCCGGTCAAGTGTGTCCACACGCCTGTCTGCACCGCTGTCGCGGAGAGCGCGCGGGCGTGCGTCGCACCGCCACCGTCCACATCGGAACTGAACATGGCCAGCGACCACTTGCCGTCCGGCGACGCCTGTAGCTGGAACGCGCTGGTTCGCTTCCCGTCTTCGGATACCGCCGCGGGCCAGCCACCGACCTGGTCCAGCCGGACCCACGCCGACACCGAGAAACTCTTCGACGTGTCGACCACAGGGCCGGCGTGATGCAGGCGTTTGCCCGAACCGAGAACCGCGGTCTTGCCGAGATAGCCTTCCGCCGTGGTGTCGACGCCGCCCACGTTCGCCAACGTGCGCCCGTTGCCGCTGGTGTCGGCGAGGTCGCCGTCCAGCTTCCAGTGTCCGTTCAGGTTTCCTGTCAGCGGATCGCCAGCACGAACATAGACCGGGTACTTGATGATCGGTGAGAGGTTTCCCGCTCGGTCGACTGAGCGGGCGAATACCGTCTGGGGTCCGTCGGTCGTAGGGGTCCAGCGAAAGACCCCACTACCTCCTAGCGTGTCCGCATTGACCGGAGTCTGCGGGTCGTCGTTCTGCTGATCGGTCACAGACCAGAGGAACCGCCGCACATCCGCCGAGCCGTTGGCGGAGATCGTGAACGCTCCCGTCTGGCCGATCCCACCTGACTGGGTGCTACCGCCCCCGGGATAGTCCTCCGACGTGATCAACGGCTCGCCAGGTGGCGTTTTGTCGACCGCGAACTCGCAGTTCCCCACCCACACGGACGAGCTGCCACCGTCACTGGCGAACATCGACCAGTTGTAGACGCCCTCATCGGTGATCTTCCCGGTCGGGACCGTCACTTCCGCGAACGAACCGGACGGGACGTTCCCGATCGTGGTCCACCAAACCTCACTGCTCGCCCCGAGCTTTCCCTTGTGCAACGAGAAACGCGCGGTCAACATGCCACCGTCCGGATCGGCTACCCGTCCGCGAAGCCGAGGCGTCGGGGTGAACACGAACGGCCGCGCGTCACCGGAAGCGCACGGGATCTGGCCGCCCTCCATCCCCAGGTCCGCAGGCAAGCCCGGGACCGAGTTGTAGACCACCTCGAGCACCGGATCGAGAGCGAATCGGCGCCAGTCGTTTTCCGCGCCTTCGTTCGCCGCCTTGAGCAGGAAGACCATGTTGGTCCAGCCGCCGTTCGCCGCATCCCGCATCGCCCCGTCGATCACGACCTCGGCAGCGCCCGCGGTGGGACAGTACTTCGCATTGTTCGACGTGGTGATGCCGCCCAAGCTTCCGCCGAAGCTCGGCTGATTCGCCCAGGTCGTGCCCCAATCCAGGCCGCTGGCCAGACGCAGCTCCGTCGCCCCGCCGTTGCAGGACCACGAGTGGATCACCCGCGGGCGGACCTTCGCACGATGGATCACCTTGCCACGCAAGGCCGAAACATTGAAATTGAAGTACGACCGCGAGACGTAACCGCTTTGATAGCCCGCCTTCAGATCTCCCAGCGCGCCGTCCGTGCGGTTGAAGTTGTGCTCGTTCGGCCACGCGCTCTGCACCACCGCGTGGCTCTGCTTGGCCTCGTCCCACCAGTACTCCGGGTCGATGATGATCGGATACACCCTCGCCGGATCACTCAAGAACCCGGCATCCGGGCGAACGATCGTCGCGTCCTTGGTGACCTCCACGTCCATCGTCGCCACCGCGGACTTACCCGGAACCGGACTCACGGCCGCGCTCGACCGAGCCGTGACCGCCGCTCCCCCGCCACTGGAGTCCCACATCTTCGACGCGTCCCCACCGAACACCGTCCGCCCGGCACTGTCGACCGCCTCGATCCCGCCAGTACTGGTCTTCCGCGGCGTCACCCCGCGCGCATGGTTCCGGAAGGAAATCTCCTTCAACCGCGGGTTCGCCGCCGCTTCGGGCGTCTTCACCACCAACAGCTGGCTAAAGCCCTTCGCCGTCGCAGTCACGGTCAAATCGACCCCGGGCAACACCTCGGCGTAGGTGGCGACAGAGCCGTTCAGCTTCGGAGCGGGCAGGGGTCCTTCCCATCCGATGCCGATCTCGCTTCCGTTCTTGGCCGCGGTGGCCAGGAGCTCGCCCTCGCCGCCATCGGCTACGCGCACATCGACGATCGCCGCCTTCGGGCCGATGGTGCCGTCAGGGCGCGCGACCATCGTGAGGTCTACCGGAACCCACGCATCACCGCGCCGCACCCGTTGAGGATCGAAGCTCTCCCGGTGGGTCACCGTGCCATCCGGATTGGCGAAAACCTCGGCGTACTCAGTGGTTTCCTCAGGCACCACCACGGATTTGCCGGATTTCTCCGCCGCGGCCAACGCCGCGACCACCGCAGGCGCCTCCCCCGACACCGCGCCGGGCTCCGCAGCCACCGACACCCCGGAAGCGCCAACGACGAACGTCAGCGCCAAAGCCACCGCACCCAAGGCACGCCGAGCAGAGCGCACGACTTCCTCCCCAAAGTCCCACACCGAAGCAAGAAGACGCCGCTCAACAGGCAGGCAAGTAACCCCTCGCAATGATCGGACGAATAAGTATCAACACCGACCAGTCCAGTCAAAACAAGATAGAACGCAGTCCTGTTAATTATCGACATGAGTCTGCGGTCAACGCTGATCCAGATGGCCACCTCCCTATCTCACGTGCACTTTCGAGCCATGACAAGGAGGCCCAGAATGGACAACTACACGCGTTAACCGATCTTGCTGTGAGTAATACAACAATCACCCACCATCGGACCACTGCTCCAATTGGTCCTAGTGCTCCGCCCTGAACGAAAGCCGCCGGGCACCTCCCATGCCTCTACCGCACCAGCACACGAGGGCTCGACGAGGATCAGCGAGTCGCCAAAGCCACTCAGATGGCCCAGCAACCGTGATGAACCGTGCCCGGCAATCCACCGCCTCGGCCTACGAGCAGGCCTCAGCACGTAGCCTCTACGACAAGCACCGCAACTTCGTGGAGTCCGCGCTCAACAACCCCCGGGACCCGGCTTTCGTGATGACCCAGGAGAATCTCTCCGACATCGCGCAGGCCATCAACGGAGTCGCCCTCCACCTGACCACCGACGAGTCGAACGCGCTGGGCGATATCTACCACACCACTCTCGAGCCGACCCTCGGCATGCGTTACGACGAGCTGCTCACGCACATGAACAAAGACGCTGTCTACCAACAGGTCCTCGATCGCTTCATCCGAGTGCGCCGACCATTGCGACGCGGGGAGTGATCAGGGGAAACTAGCCGGCATGGCACAGCGAAGTTCGCCGACCGACGAGGATCGATCGTAGCCTGCCCGTGAGCTGCGCCCCGATCCCGCTGTGCACGGATTCGGCTTCGCCCATCGTGATGGCGAATGGATCGTCTGGGTGGCACTGGCGGCAGAGGATCGGTCGGAACGGCCGGCGACGATCGGAGGCTACCGAGTGGTGTACGAGCACAGTGGTCCGTTTCATACCGAATAGAGGCCCCCTCGCCCTGGTCGTAGCGCTGGGCAATCTCTAGCTGGACCGGTGTGGCGCGTTGCCTGGGCTTCGGTCTGGGTCTGGCGGGCTGTGGGCGGCGGCTTCGTTTGGCTCGCAGGGTTCTCCGGCGAGTGTTTCCTTGGTGAAGGCTGGTGGCTGGGCGAAGGTTGCGTCGCGGAAGGCGGGTTCTTTGGCGAAGGCGGCGGCAGCGAATGTGCTCTTGGCAGAGAAGTTCGTCTTAGTGAAGTCGGCTCGATCAGCGAATTTCGCATTGCCGAACAGTGCGTGATGACAAAAGTTCGCTGCCGCGAAGGTGACGCTTCCGGAGATGGTCGCCTGGTTGAAGTCGCAGTCGTTGAATAGGCACTACCACTGAAGGACGCGTCCTCAAAGTCGAGGCTACGGAAGGACACATTTCGGAACCATGCAGTTCGTACCGTTCCTCGACTATGACATCGAGATCAGGCGCATGATCTGCTCCACTAACGCGATCGAATCACTGAATGCCCGCTACCGACCGGCGATCCGCACACGAGGACACTTTCCGACTGAGCAGGCCGCGATGAAGTGCCTGCACCTTGTGACCCGCGGCCTGGCCCCGGACCGGAGCAGGCCGCGCCCGATGCGCTGGAGCCCGCACTGAACGCCTTCGCCATCACGTTCGGTGACCGCTGGCCGGGAGCCGAAACCCACCGATCAACGCCATGGAATCCCGGCACCGCAGGTGGAGGAGTTCGACGTCGGAATTCTCGATAAGGTGGAAACGCACCGCCATGTTGCACGCAACCGCGGCTGGATGGTGCTTAGCCGCGGTTGCGTTCGTGTGCGCTGGTCAGCACGCTCGACATTTTCGAGGCCTCATCGTCGGAGCCGCTCAGGTTCGGCGCGACGAGCTGGACGGACGTAAATCTTCCTCCACTGCAGGTTTGTCCGTTGATGGCTTTGGGGTTCTCCCGAGTGGGAATCAGATTCACGGTGCGGGAGCTGCCGGCCGGTAGTCCTTGAAGCTCCACCAGCGTAGAGAACAGCTCACAGGCACGATCCGGCGCGATCTCCTTGCCTGAGGCGATCAGGTCGCGAGCCGCTTCCAGTTTGCGGGCCGTCTCCGGATCGTCGAGCAGTCCCGACTTCTTCACCTGCTCTATCGCCGCGGGCAATTGCGTTGCCCACTTCTCCGCTGACGTACCGATCACCTGGACGCGACCCCCGGCAGGCGTCTCCCAGTGACACGCGGGCAATCCGCCGACAGCCAAAGTCTTCGGATCGGACACCTCTCCGGCAAGTGTCGACAGCTCAGCCGGTGTGAGAAGTTCACACAAAGCATCCGGAGTGGATGTCTTGGTAGCCGGGTCAGCGGACGACGGGGCCACGCCCTCGGCGACCTTGCCTTGCGGCGCCGAACCAGACTTGTCCGACGAACACCCAACCAGCCATAGCATTGCCGACGCGGCGACAAACACTGCGATTCGACCGGCTCTCAGATAGCCGAGGCACTCCACGTTTGGCATCTTGCGCTCATCTCCCCCATGCAAAGTGCACAGAGGCTACCAGGACTGCAGTTGCGAACAGGCTGGGAGCGTGTCGGCAACACGCGAAGAGGATGATCGCGTGTCCGACGACCACCCGTGAGTGATGTGACGCCAACAGGGGCGGAGTTGCCCTCGCGGGCACCGCCGCGGACAAGATCCTGCCCAGACGCGCCGACAGCCTGAAAATCGTTCTCCAGCAATGGAAAACCCTCGCCAGCGAGGTCGATGAGCCTCGGCGCCGCCTTCGCCCCGCTGGCCGGTTCCGCGCTCCTGGAACACACCGACAGAATCCAGCTGCGAGTGAGTGCCACAGCAGACAGGCTCGTGCTCTTCCTGGCACAGCGATCTGGTTGTGACGAGAAAGGCTTCTACGCCACCAACCGGCTCCGCAAAGCACTTCTCCTACTATTGGCACACCGGAGCAAGCGGAGCCCAGTCGCGTTTAACGCCAAGGCGGAACTGCCGCCGAAGGACCAACATCCCTGCAGTCCGGCAACGATACTGACGTGGTGGGCCGGGTCGGGCTCGAACCGACGGCCAAGGGATTATGAGTCCCCTGCTCTAACCAACTGAGCTACCGGCCCCAACGGTGCCCTGACACCTCCGCGGGAGCCGCCCCAGCCCGAACAGCGGGTTTGCGAACGCACAGAAGTCCCAGTTCGCTCCAAGTTATCACAGCGCTCACCTGCCACGATCGCCTAGGCGGTGTCCTGTAAGTCTGATCGATGGGCTTCGCGATCCAGGTGGTTCCTGGTGGTGCGGGCGGATCAGCCTCGTACCGGGTCGTACTCGGCTGGACCGCCCGTGCCACCAGGGGCCGCCTGGGCGCGGAGACCGCGAACAAGACTTGCAGGACAGCGCCTAGGCCGATCAGCTGGTTTCCGGCGCCGGGCAGAGCCGTCTCGTCTAGGTTGCAAGGAGCAGCGCCGGGCGGCATGCCGCCCGGGCCCGTCGGGCAGGGAGGCGCTCGTGGCGAATCCAGTCGCCATCGCGCTCGGTTTCGTGGCCGCCCTCGGGGTAGTGATGTTACTGAGGGCGAGCATCCGGGTACTGCGGCGAGCCGGCTCTCGCGTCGACGCGATCCTCGCCGACGAGCTGGACGACCGGCCGCCGCCGCGGTAGCCGGGTTGCCGGTCCACTTTGGACGGTCAGGCGCCCGCCGGCGGGAACAACCTCGACGTGGTCGGCTGCGAAATCGGCGCGCCATAGGCCGCGAAGCCGAACCAGATCGCCCCGCCGGCCTTCGGCGTGGTCTGGTCGAACATCGCCCGCACCTGGAACGTGGTCGCCGTGTACGAACCCTGCACCGTGTTCAGCATGTACGCGTTGAACTGTCCCGGTGTGTTCGCCGAGACGACCACCACCGCCGGGATCGCGCCCAGCGCGTGCTGCACGGTGCACATCCCGGCGCTGTCGGTCACGCACGACGTCTCCGCGGCCTGCACGCTCGGCGCCGGAGACGGGCCGACGGCGCCGGAAGTTCCGGCGAACACGGTGGCCCCGGCCGCGGCGACAGCCAGCCCCGCCACGGTGAACGCGGCCTTCTCCCTGGTCTTCATGTTCGTTCCCCTCTCTCGGAACCCGGAAGCAAGGGTCGGCGGCCGCGCCGCGATCGTTACGCCACGCCGAGCCGTCGCAGTGCCGGTCGCCACCGGTTCCCGCCGGTGGCCAGCCCCAGCGCCACCAGTCCCGCGCAGTACTTGCTCACCGACTGTTCCCGGATCCGCAGTTTCGCCAGCGCTTCGGTGACGCTGTTGCGCTCGGA
Organism: Amycolatopsis sp. TNS106; assembly: GCF_019330265.1. Classification (NCBI taxonomy): domain Bacteria; kingdom Bacillati; phylum Actinomycetota; class Actinomycetes; order Pseudonocardiales; family Pseudonocardiaceae; genus Amycolatopsis; species Amycolatopsis sp. TNS106. The sequence goes on from NZ_CP024972.1 coordinate 4,114,748, forward strand.
CGCCGACTTCACCTCCAGCAGCACCAGATCGCCCCCGGCGGCGAGGTTCCGCGAACCCGAACGCCAGATCAGCGACGTGTCGCAGGTGATCCGCGCGTCGGCGGCGACGAGGGTGGTCCGCCGGTAGTCGGTGACCAGCGCGGGAGTCAGCGGCCGGGGCGCCGGGCGGCCATAGGCGGCGGTGAGCGCGTCGTCGAGGAACGTCAGCGCGGGCGCGGTCAGGCCGTGCGCCGCCTCGGCCGGGTGCGGGCGGCGGACCTTGACCGTCTCGTCGCGCTTCCCGCTCACCTTGAGCTCGCAGTAGGTGTCGGCCGAGTCGGTGTAGGTCCGGGTGCGGATCTTGAACCGCCGCCGTCGGTCTTGCCGGTGCGCCCGGAAGATCGCGAGGTCCGGGGTGTCGAAGTACGTCGACGAGTAGCCGAACACGCGTTGCCCGTCGATCTCCAGACAGCGCAGCGACGCTCTCAATGCCTCGGTGACGGCCAGGAAGTCGTTGAGTGGCAGGACGTACTTGCGGTCCGTCCGGCTCATCAGCCCGCTCGTGGCGACGACTTCGGCCAACGACAGCGCGGGGAGCCCTTTCGCCACCGCCGTGACGGTGGCCGTTCCGCGCCCGCTCACCGGTGCCCCGCCGGGGCGCCGTGGACGACGGCGGCGGCGTCCGGGCGGAACCGGACGTCGACGACGGTCACCTCGCGAACATAGTCCACTTCGGACACACTGTGCCGCACGACGGTTCCGCCGAGCCGCGCCCGCAGTTCCATGAGCATCGTCTGTTCGTCGGGGTACACGGTGTCGAGCACGACCGTGCGCCGCTGCGGGCCGCGCGTGCGCGACGGGTGATCCGCGACGTACATGACGGCGAGCAGCAGGACGTTGAAGACCGCGACGATCCGCCAGTCCGCGGATGGCAGCCCGTTCACCAATCCCAGCACCAGCGCGACGAAATAGTACGCGACCTCCTGCTGGCTGATCGAATCGGACCGCAGCCTGATGATCGACAGCACGCCGAACAGGCCGAGGCCGAGCGCGCTCGCGGTCGACACGGAAAGCAGCACGGCGACCGACACGCAGACGCCGACGTTCAGCGCGAGATAGGCGCAGGCGAGGTCACCACGATGGTGACGACGGGCGTAGATGCCGTACGCGAGGATGACGGCCGCGACGAGATCGACGGCGAGATGAAGGAGTGTCGTGGTCATGAAAACCACTGTGGCGCGTGAAGAAGAGACCGCTGTGAGAGCCGGATGAGAAGCGTCTCATCCGGACTCACCGAGCCGATAGCCCATGCCCCGCACGGTTTCGATCCGCTCGGCGCCGATCTTCCCGCGCAGGTAACGGATGTAGACGTCCACCACGTTCGATCCCGGGTCGAAGTCGAAACCCCAGACCCCGCCGAGCAACTGTTCCCGGGAGAGCACCTGGCCGCGGTTCCGCAGCAACGTCTCCAGCAGCGCGAACTCGCGGGCGGTGAGGTCCTTCTCCGCCCCCGCCACCGAAACCTTCCTGGTGCGCAGGTCGAGCGACAGGTCCCCGGCGCGCAGCACCGCCGGCTCGGCGTCAGGATTTCCCCGTAGCCGCAAGCGGATCCGGGCCAGCAGTTCTTCGAACGCGAACGGTTTGGCCAGATAGTCGTCGGCGCCGCCGGACAGCCCGGCGACGCGGTCGACGACACTGTCCCGCGCGGTCAGGATGATCACCGGCACCGTCCGGCCCGCCGCCCGCAGGGCCCGCAGCAGATCCGAACCGTCGAGATCCGGGAGACCGAGATCGAGGACCACCAGGTCGTGCGCGCCGGTCAGCGCCTCGGTCAGCCCTTCGGAGCCGGTCTTGACCCAGCGGGTCGCGAACCCCTGCGCCCGCAGGCCCTTCTCGACGAACGCGCCGATCCGGGCGGAATCCTCCACCACCAGCACACTGGTCACCGGTCCGCACCTTCCGCGACGGGGATCTCCATGGTGAACCGCGCGCCTTCACCGGGCACGGTGTCGAGCAGGACACGGCCACCGTGCGCTTCGGCGATCGCGGCGACGATCGCCAGGCCCAGCCCGGCGCCGTCGTCGCCGGTCGAGTTGCTGCCGCGCTTGAACCGCTCGAAGATCCGGCTTCGCGAATCCGGCGGGACCCCCTCGCCGGTGTCGCGGACCCACAGCCGCGCCGTCGTGGCGGTCACCTCGGAGCCGAGGGCGATTTCCTGGCCGGGAGCGGTGTGCCGGACGGCGTTGGAGACCAGTTGCAGCAACGCCTGCGCGAGCCGCTGGCCGTCCGCGCGGACCTTCGCCTCGGCGACCGCGTCGAGCCGCCAGACGCGGTCGGCCAGCGGCCGGGATTTGGCGAGGGTCTCGACGGTGAGATCGGCGAGGTCGGTGTCGCCGGGCGTGAGGAAGTCGGGGCTGCCGGATTTCGCGAGGACCAGCAGGTCGTCCACGATCCGTTGCATCCGCCCGAGTTCGTCGAGGACCAGATGCCGGGTGGCGGCGTTCTCCTCGGGGTCTTCCCCCATCAGCTCGAGATGGCCCCGGACGATCGTGATCGGCGTGCGCAGTTCGTGCCCGGCGTCGTCGATGAACTCGCGTTGCCCGGCGAAGGCGCTTTCGAGCCGGTCCAGCATCGTGTTGAAGGTGCGCCCGAGGGCGGCCACGTCATCCGAGCCGCGGACCTCGATCCGGCGCGAAAGGTCGGTCTCGCCGATCTGTTCGGCGGCCAGCCGGACCTCCCGCACCGGCGCGAGGATGCGGCCGGCGACCAGCCAGCCGATCAGCCCGGCCAGCACGAGCGCGGCCCCGGACATCGCGGCCATCACGCCGACGACGTCGTTGATCTCGCCGGCGGCGTGGTCGACGAACTCGACGATCACCAGCGCGCCGCGGCCCGGTGAGCCCTCGATGGTCACCGGGACGACGCCGTACCGCGCGGATCCGACCGCGGTGGTGACCGTGCCGTACGCCGGGCTCGTCGCCCGGGACAGTTCCGCGACGAACTCCGGGTCGGTGTCGAGCCGGACCGGCGGCTCGATCGCGCTCCGCCGCGACGCGACGCCGTCGCTGATCGAGAAGAACGTCTCGTACTTCTCGGGCAGGTTCCGTTCCAGGTGACGGCCGAGGACCGCCTCGACGGTGGCGGGCTGCCCGGCCGGGCGGGCGTCCGGCGCCGCCAGGAAGGCCCTGAGCTTTCCGGTCTCGTGCGCGATCTCGTTGTCGAGGCGCTGGTCGAGCTGGTTGTGCAGGACGGTGCGGGTGGCCAGCAGCGATCCGGCGAGCGCGAGCAGCACGACCAGCAGGACCCACGCGAGGATCCGGGCGCGGGCGCTCATCGGCCCGGCTCAGTCGTCGAGGTCGAAGTGGTCGTCGGCGTCATCAGGGTCATCATCGGGGTCGTCGTCGTGTCCGGCCAGCCGGGGCGGGACGACGGCGGGCGGGGCTCCCGCTTCACCCGGCCCGGTGGCGGCCTGCCCCGCCGGGGCGACGACCGCCGGGCCGAGGTCGGGCGGCGAGGCCGCGGTGGCCGCGATGACGGCGAACGTGCCGGTGGCCGCCACCACGACGGCGGCGACCCCGGCCAGGACGATCATTCGGACTCGCATACCACCCAGGCTGCCCGGCGCGGGTGAGTCACCGATGAGGGCTCGATGAGAACTTTCTCATCCGCGGGCTCACCGGTGCGCGTGCGGATACTCCGGCGAGCGGCGCTGGAAGGCCAGGATGTCGGGATTCCGGATCGTGCCTTCGCTGATCTCGACCGCCCGGTCGAGCGTCGGATCGGCGGCCCACGCGGAGCGCCCGGCCAGCACCTGCTCCAGATGCGGCAGCAGGGCGCCACTGATCTCCCAGGTCGCCGAGTCCCAGAGGTAGGACGGGCTGTGGTCGACGGCGTAGTAGGTGACGCCGCGGACCGGGAAGGCCGGCTCCGTGAACGTCGTCGGCACGGCCCAGCCGAACCCCATTCCCTCGTCGCAGGAAACGTCGACGATGAGGCTCCCGTGCCGGAAAGCGGCGAGGTCTTCCTCCACGAGGAAGGTCAACGGCGCCTTCGGGTCCTGCAGTACACAGTTGACGACGACATCGTGCCCGGCGAGGAACTCCGCCAGTGGCACGCGGCCGTCCTCGGTGATCGCGTGACTGCGGCGGAGGTCCGCCGGGCCCTTCAGGTCGTGGTCGAGATGCACGATGTTCGCCGAGTGGATCGGCGACCCGACCGCGGTGACGCCTCGGTGGGTGAGGACGTGCACGTCGTGGATCCCGTGCGCGTTCAACGCCGTCACCGAACCACGCGCCGTGGCACCGAAACCGATCACGACGGCGCGGAGACGGCGGCCGTAATCGCCCGTCGAGCCGATCAGCTGAAGCGCGTGGAGCACCGAGCAATAGCCCGCCAATTCGTTGTTCTTGTGGAAGACGTGGAGACCGAAGGAACCGTCACGGCGCCAATGGTTCATCGCTTCGAAAGCGATGAGGGTCAGCTTCCGGTCGATGGCCAGCTGCGTGAGCTTGTCGTCCTGGACGCAGTGCGGCCAGCCCCACAGGACCTGCCCCGGCCGGAGTTCGGCCAGGTCTTCCGCGAGCGGTTTGGCGAGGAGGATGACGTCGCAATCCGCGATCAGCCGTTCACGGGAACGCATCCCCCCGACCAGGGGCGCGAGGTCTTCGTCCGGGATGCCGAACCGTTCGCCGTAGCCGTTCTCGAGAAAAACGGACTTACGGAGACCGGGGTCGATCCGGTCGAGATGGCGAGGATGGATCGGAAGCCGTCGCTCGTTTTCTTTGCGCGAGCGGGAAATGACGCCGAGAGTGAGCTGGTCCACGTGGGCCCCTTAGCTAGACCTCAGTCTAAGCACAGCGGGCACCGTCCAGGTCAGCCGAGTGTCATTTGAAGGCCGCCGCGTTCCGTGCCGCCCATTCGGCGAAGGTCCGCCCGGGTCGTCCGAGCACCTTCTCGACATCGGGGCTGACCCGCCGCTCTTCCTCCGTCGGCCTGCCGAGGATCGAGAGCGTGGCCTCCACGACCACCGGCGGCATGAACTCCGTCATCGCGGCGCGTGCTTCGTCTTCGCTCAGTTCGGCGAACCGCAGCGGTTCGCCGAGCGCGTCGCCGAGATCCGCCGCCTGCCGCCGGGGCGAGATCGGCTCGGGTCCGGTGAGCACGTAGGTCCGGCCGTGGTGGCCGGGTTCCCGCAGCACGGCCGCCGCGACGTCGGCGATGTCCGCCGGGTCGATGACGGGCAGCGCGACGTCGCCGAACGGCGCGGCGACGATCCGATCGGCCCGGATGGCCGGTGCCCATTGGAAAGCGTTCGACGCGAAGCCTCCCGGCTGCAGCACTGTCCACTTCGGACTCGTCGCTTTGACCGCCTCCTCGAACGCGGGCGCGTGCCGTCCGGTCGCGACCCCTTGGGAGGACAGGAGGACGATCTCGGCGTCACCCGCCGCCGTGACGACCTCCGCGACGTCTCCGGCCGCCACCAGGAATTCTCCCGATGTCAGCAGGAAAACCCGGTCCGCTCCGGCGAAGACCTCCTTCAGCCCTTCGGTACGGGCGAGATCGGCCCGCACGGTCCGCACCCCCTCCGGCATGTCCGACGGCGAGATCCGGCGCGCCACCGCCGTCACTTCCTCCCCTGCGGCGACAAGGTTTTCCACCAGCGGCCGTCCTACGTTCCCGGTCGCTCCGGTCACCACGATCATGGTCACTCCTCGGTTCGCGTTTGCGTTGACGCGACCGAAGCTACCTTCCTGGTGATAGTAGGTACCTAGAGGAAAGTAATGGGAAAACGGCCCTTTCGTGAGCGCGATCACAACTTCGAAGCCGCGAAGGGCCACTTAGGGTCGGGCACATGCCCGAAACCGCACTCGGCCCGCTGCGCGTCCTCGACTTCTCGCGGGTGCTCGCCGGCCCGTTCGCCACCATGCTGCTGGCCGACCTCGGCGCGACGGTGATCAAGGTCGAGCGGCCGGGCACCGGCGACGACACCCGCAGCTGGGGACCGCCCTACGACGACGCCGGCCAGGCGACGTACTTCCAGTCGGTGAACCGGAACAAGACGAGCGTGGCGCTGGACCTCGGCGATCCGGACGATCTCGCCAAGGCCCGCGCGCTCGCGCTCGAGGCCGACGTCGTGGTCGAGAACTTCCGTCCCGGCGTGATGGAGCGGCTCGGGCTCGGCCCGGAGGTCCTGCTGGCGGCGAATCCCGGCCTCATCCTGTGCTCCGTCACGGGTTTCGGTTCGGGCGGCGGCGCCGCGCTGCCGGGTTACGACCTGCTCATCCAGGCCGTCGGCGGGCTGATGAGCATCACCGGTGACCCGGCGGGCGAGCCGCAGAAGGTCGGCGTCGCGCTCGTCGACGTCCTGGCCGGGCTGTTCGCGAGCGTCGGCATCCTCGCCGCATTGCGCCATCGCGACCGGACCGGGCAGGGACAGCGGGTCGAGATCGACCTCCTCTCCAGCCTGCTCGCCGCGCTGGTCAACCAGGGCAGCGCCTACACCTCCGGCGGGACGGTCCCGGCGCGGATGGGCAACCGGCATCCCAGCATCGCGCCCTACGAACTCGTCCCCTGCGCCGATCACGAACTCGCGCTCGCCGTCGGCAACGACCGGCAGTTCGCGGCGTTGTGCGAGGTCATCGGGCTGCCGGAGCTCGCGGGCGAAACCCGGTTCGCGACGAATCCGGCGCGGGTCGAGCACCGGGCCGAACTCCGCGCGCTGCTCGAAGACCGCCTCGGCAAACGCGCGGCGGCCGAGTGGGCGGCGGAGTTGAGCGCGGCCGGGGTGCCCGCCGGGGAGGTCAACGACGTCGCGGGCGCGTTCGCACTGGCCGAACGGCTCGGCCTGAGCCCGACGGTCGACCTCCCGCGGCCCGACGGCACCTCGGTGCGGCTGACCCGCAACCCGATCGGGCTGTCGGCGACACCGCCACGCTACGAGACCGCGCCGCCGGATGAACCCGGGCAACTCACCCTTCCGCTGCCCGGCTGGACCTGACGGAGAGCCGTCAGCGGACTGTCAGCGCTTCGTCAACACCGGCCGCGAAGCTCCCTGCCATGACGAACAGGACAGTCCTCATCTCCGGCGCCGGCATCGCCGGTCCCGCCCTCGCCTTCTGGCTCTCCCGTCAGGGCTACGCGGTCACCGTCGTCGAACGGTCGCGGGAACTCCGCGGCGGCGGACAGGCGGTCGACTTCAAGGGCGCCACGCACCGCTTCGTACTGGAGCGGATGGGCATCCTCGAGGAAATCCGCAGGCACCAGACCGGCGGGCTCGACCAGACCATCGTCGACGCCGAGGGCCGGTCGCTCGCCGTCCTGCCCGGCGAGTTCACCGGAGGCGACGTCGAGATCCGCCGCGGCGACCTGACCCGGATCCTCCACGAACGGACCGAGCGGGACTGCGAGTACGTCTTCGGTGATTCCATCGCTTCGCTGACCGAGACGGCCGACGGCGTCGACGTCACCTTCGAGCGCGGTGCCCCGAGACGCTTCGACCTCGTCTTCGGCGCGGACGGCATCCACTCCACCGTGCGACGGCTGGCGTTCGGCCCGGAAGCCGGCTACGTGGAGCACCTCGGTCACTACTACGCCCTGGTCGAGACCGACGAGGCCGACGGCGGTCCGGCGGTGATGTACAACGAGCCCGGCCGCATGGCGGCGACCGGCGGGCCCAAGGCGAACGCGTTCTTCGTGTTCGCCTCCCCCGAACTCGCCTACGACCGGTACGACATCGGCCGGCAGAAGGACATCTTGGCCGGCGCGTTCGCCGACGGCGGCTGGCGGCTGCCGGAGCTGCTGGAGGTGGTGAAGCGCTCGGACGACGTCTACCTGGATTCGATCGCCCGGGTCAAGATGGACGGCTACTCCACCGGACGCGTCGCGCTCCTCGGTGACGCGGCCTACGGCAACACCCTCGGCGGCTTCGGCACCGGGCTCGCGATCGTCGCCGCGTATGTCATCGCGGGCGAGCTCGCCGCGGCGAACGGCGACCACGAGCCGGCCTTCCGCCGCTACGACGAGAAGTTCCGCGGCTACGCCAAGGTGGCCCGCAACGCCAACGCCGGCCCGTTCCTCGCGCCGCCGACGAACCTGCGGATCAAGCTGCGCGACCAGATGTTCCGGCGGCGGCTTCTGCTGCGATCGATGCTGTGGGTGACCGACAAGCTGGCCACCGACATCACGCTCGACGAGTACCCCGCGCTCGCCAGGCTGGGCTGATTCACAGCGGCGGCGCGGCACTGTTCGTGCTCATCGGGGCGCCTGGCCTTGGCGCTGGTCTGGTTCCTCCCCACGAGTCTGTGGGCGTTCCGCCGTCAGGCGATCACCTGACTTCGGCGTGCGCCGTCCGCGATGCCGTGGTCGGCTGGACGAAGTTTCCCGCGTGACGTTTCCGGGGAAGCCGTGTCTTAGCTGGTGAGGTGAAGGGAGCTTCGGCATGACGGCGCTGCACAGGTGCGCTCGATGACGACTTCGGAGAGAGCCGAACCGCTCGCGGCCGGCGAAACCGTGCTGGACGACGCGACGCTGGTCGCGCGCGCCCGCGACGGCGAGATCCGCGCGTACGAGCAGCTCGTCCTGCGGTTCCAAGGGCAGATGTACCGGCTGGCGGTGCGGATGCTCGGGAACAAAGGGGACGCCGAGGACGTCGTCCAGGAGGTGTTCCTCGTCGCCTGGCGGCGGCTCGACCAGCTGCAGGAGGACGCGGCGTTCGTCGGCTGGCTCTACCGGATGACGACCAACCGGTGCCTGAACGTGATCCGCGCCAGGAAGCCGGTGGCCGACGTCGAGCTGGATCAGCAGGAGTCCGCCGGTTCGACGGGACGGCCGGACCGCGCGGCGGAGACGAGCGCGCAGATGGCGGCACTGACCGGAGCCTTGGACGAGCTGACCGCCGAGCAACGGGCCTGCTGGCTGTTGCGCGAGGTCCACGGGCGCTCCTACGAGGAGATCGCGAAGGCGATCGGGGCGACCACCACCGCGGTGCGCGGACGCATCGCGCGAGCACGAGCACAGTTGGCGGAGGTGATGGCGCCATGGCGATGAACCACGCGACCCGCGACTACCTGCTGCCGTGCGGCCGTGATGTGGAACAGATCTGGGACCGGCTCGACGAGGTCGACGCCGGCCGGGCGGACCCGCACGAACTCGACTGCCCGCACTGCCGGGCGACCCGGGAGAGCCTCCGCGTGCTGCGCGGGCTGACCAGGGAACTGGCCGAAGACGACGCCGAGCCCTCGCCGGATCTCACCAGCCGGATCATGTCCGCGATCCGCGCCGAAGTGCGGCGCCGGGACCTGGTGCCGCTGGCCAGCCCGGAACCGGGCGACGTGCAGGTGAGCGATCAGGCGGTCGCGGCGGTGCTGCGGTTCGCCGCGGACTCCGTGGAGGGTGTCCGCGCGCGGCACTGCCGGGTCAACCGGTCGGGCGAAGACACCGACGCGCTGGCCGTGGACGTGGAGTTGAGCCTGGCGATCGCGCATGATTTCGACGGTGACTCGCTGGATCTGGTCCGCGAGCGGGTCACGGCGGCGGCCGGCGCCAGGGTGGGTCTCCGGCTGGCCCGGCTCGATCTGGTGGTGGAGGACATCTATGACGCGTGAGCAGGCCCCGGCCAGACCCTCGGTCGAGACGGTGATCTCCCCTCCGGTGATCGCGGCCGTCGCCGCGCACGCCGCGGCCCGGGTCCCCGGCGTGGTGCGCCTGGAACCCGGATTGCGCGGGCTGGCGGGTTCGCTGACCCGGATCGCGCGGCAGCGGATCAAGGGCCTCGATCCGGCGCCGACGGAAGGCGTCCGCGCGTTCGTCGAGCACGACCCGCCGGACGTCCGGGTGGAGATCGACCTCTCCCTCTCCGGGCTCGACCAGGCCGCGGCGACAGCGCATGCGGTGCAGCGTGCCGTCGGCAAGGCGGTCACCGAGGCGACCGGGCTCACCCCGTCCGCCGTCTCGGTGTCCATTTTGGACATCGAAATCCGTGGAGGACTGTTGTGACCGCACGTTCCGAATTGACCGCGTCGCTGCTGAGCACGCTCCGCGAGGTGCCGGGGCTCCGCGCGGCGACACCTTCCACCACGGCCGCCGCTTCGGCGGTGCCGTGGGACCTCGACGTGATGGCCGTCGACATCTCCGAGAACGTCGTCGAGATCCGCGTGGTCGCGCTGGAGGTGCCGATCCCGCCGCTCACGGAGACCGCCGGGGCCGCCTTGCGCGCGGTACTCACCGGAACCCCTTGGGAGAACGCGAGCCTGCGGATCGTCGTGACCGACGTGGACGCCGCGGCGCTCGTTCCCTGACCTGAAAAATCGCGGTGGCCACGCCCGGGAGCGTGGCCACCGCGATCAGGGGTGGGGACTTAGTTCTTGTTGGTGCCCGGGGTCAGCACCTTGTCGATGACGAAGACGGTGGCGTTCTTGGTGGGGATGTTCCCGCACAGCACCTTCGCGCCGTTGACGGTCATGTTCTCGCCGGAGCCCTCGATCTTGACCGGCCCGCCCGCGGTGTTCAGGCTCTCCACGGACTTGGCCGACTCCAGGCCCTTGGCGTCGTAACGCTTGCCGACGACGTGGTACTGCAGGATCGGCGCCAGCTGGTCCGGCTTGCCGGCGAGTTCAGTGAACTTGGCGTCACCCAGCGCCTGGAAGGCCGGGTCCGCCGGGGCGAACACGGTGATGGCCTGCTGGGAGTTGAGGGTGTCGACCAGGTTGGTGGCCTTGACCGCGGCGACCAGCTTGGTCAGCAGCGGGTTGGTCGAGGCGGCGCTGGCGACCGGCTGCGGGCCCATCGAGTCCAGCGAGCCGGGCTCACTGCCCTGCGGCAGCTGCGAACAGGCCGGACCGAACACGTCGGCATTGGTGGTGACCCCGTCACCGGAAGCGGCGCTGGACATCGGGGCCGACATCGACGAGGACGGGGCGGGCGCGGGGGCACTGCTGGAGCTGCCGGACGAAGCGCTGTCGTTGCTGCTGCAGGCGGCCAGGGCCAGCGCGGTGACCGCGGTGAAACCGATTCCTGCGACGCGAAGCTTGCTCACGGAAAATCACTCCATTTGTTTTTCGGACTCTTGCCGGGTATTCGGACCTACTGCGAAATCGGATTGCCACTCTTTCGAGTGACACCGATCACCGTGCGGTGAAACTGATGACATGCCAGCCCGTCGCGCCGTCCGGAACGGTGCCCGCGCGGGCGTCGGTCTGGGTGTACCCGGATTTGTCGACAGCCCGGACGGTGACCTGGTGACTGCCTGCCGGGACGTCGAATTCGGTCCACCACATCCGCCAGGTGTTGACGCCCACCTCGCGGGAAAGCGTTGCGGGCTGCCAGTTCCCGTTCGCGCCGAGCCGGACTTCGACCCGCTCGACACCGGTGTGCTGCGCCCACGCCACGCCCGAGACGCGGACCTTGCCCGCGGGCACCGTTTCGAATCCTTTCGGACTGTCGATCCTGGACTGCGTTTTGATCGGGGCCTGCTCGCCCCAGCCGCGGTCGAGCCAGTACGCCCGGCGCGCTTTCCAGGTGGTGATCTCCAGATCCTTGACCCATTTCGTCGCCGAAACATAGCCATAGAGACCCGGGATGACCATTCGCGCGGGAAAACCGTGTTCGACCGGGAGCGGTTCGCCGTTCATCCCGATCGCCAGCATCGCGCCCCGCTCCGGGTCGAGCGCGGCGACGACCGGGCTGCCCGCCGTCCAGCCGTCGACACTGGTGGAGAAGATCTGCTCCGCACCGGGCAGGACTTCGGCCTCCCGCAGCAGATCCCCGAGGTCGACGCCGATGAAGTTCGCCGTGGACACATAGGTCCCGCCGACCTCGTTGGACACGCAGGTCATGGTGATGGTGCGCTCGATCAGCGGCCGGTTGCGGATGTCGTCGTAGCTGAACCGTTTTTCGTTGCGCACCATGCCATGCAGCCGGAGGCTCCAGTCCTCGGCCCGGACCTGCGGTACCGACAGCGCGGTGTCGACGCGGTAGAAGTCACGGTTCGAGGTGAGGAACGTCGGCGTGCCCAGTTTGGCGAAATCCGCGTCGGCCGGGATCGGCGGTGCCGGTTCGGCGGGAACGAGCCGTCCGATAGCGGTCCGGGAAGACTCCGCGTCCCGGGTGCCGGCGAGGAGCTGCCCTCCGGCACCCGCCGCACCCGCGGCGACGACGGCACCGGCTCCGGCCAGCAGGACCGACCTGCGGGACGGAGCGGCGCCGGAAGACTCCTCCTCGGCCCGAGACCTGGCCGAGGCCAGGCGATGCAACCAGAGGAAGACGCCGACCCCGGCGATCAGGCTGGCCAGCGGCGCGAGCAGCGCGACCGTCGAGAGGTCGGGGCGCTGGGACACGGCGAGCCCGCCCAGCAGACCGAAGGCGGCGATCAGCACGACCCCCGGAACGGGTGACCGGCGCGAGACGACCCCCGCCACGGCGGCGGCGAGCACCATCACGACGGCCATCCCGCCGAGCAGCACGAGCTTGTCGTAGACGCCGAACGTCCGGACCGCGAAGTCCTTCAGCTCCACCGGCGTCAGATCGATCGCCCCGTTGCCGACCGCGAGGTACGGCGAGGCGTTGGCGCTGATGAACCCGGCCACCAGATGACCGGCCGCCAGCGCCACGGCGAGGGCCACGACACCGATCAGCGCCGCTCCGAAGAGAGGAAGGCGTGGTTGCCGGTCGGCCCGCGAAGTCTTCATGCCAGGTATTCGGCGCCGCCGGGCCCGCGGACTGGTTTTCCTTTCACCACAAGGAAAAGGACGGTTTCACACAGAACCCTCGCCCAGTATTCGTAGCGAACCCCTTCGCAGACAGGTCACGAAAGGGACACGACCCCGAACGCGCGACTCGCCACCCATCGAGTTGCCCTGCTCACCCCGGCTTGCATGGTCATACACACCTATGCATATACTTCCATCATGTCCAAGGTACTCACCTCTCTGCCTGTCGGCGAACGCGTCGGGATCGCCTTCTCCGGCGGCCTCGACACCTCGGTAGCGGTCGCGTGGATGCGCGAGAAGGGTGCAGTGCCGTGCACCTACACCGCTGACATCGGCCAGTACGACGAACCCGACATCGCGTCGGTCCCGGGCCGGGCGAAGGCCTACGGCGCCGAGATCGCGCGCGCCGTCGACTGCAAGGCCGCGCTGGTCGAGGAAGGGCTCGCGGCGCTGGCCTGCGGCGCCTTCCACATCCGCAACGGCGGCCGCACCTACTTCAACACGACCCCGCTCGGCCGCGCGGTCACCGGCACGCTGCTGGTGCGCGCGATGCTCGAGGACGACGTGCAGATCTGGGGCGACGGGTCCACCTTCAAGGGCAACGACATCGAGCGGTTCTACCGTTACGGGCTGCTCGCGAACCCGTCCCTGCGGATCTACAAGCCGTGGCTGGACGCCGCGTTCGTCAGCGAGCTCGGCGGCCGCAAGGAGATGTCCGAGTGGCTGCAGGCCCACGGCCTGCCGTACCGGGACAGCACCGAGAAAGCCTACTCCACCGACGCGAACATCTGGGGCGCGACGCACGAGGCCAAGTCGCTGGAGCACCTCGACACCGGCATCGAGATCGTGAACCCGATCATGGGCGTCCGGTTCTGGGACCCCGAGGTCGAGATCGCGCCGGAGGACGTCACGATCGGCTTCGAGCAGGGCCGCCCGGTGACGATCAACGGCAAGGAGTTCGCCACCGCGGTCGACCTGGTCCTGGAGGCCAACGCCATCGGCGGGCGGCACGGGCTCGGCATGTCCGACCAGATCGAGAACCGGATCATCGAGGCCAAGAGCCGCGGTATCTACGAGGCGCCGGGCATGGCGCTGCTGCACGCGGCGTACGAGCGGCTCGTCAACGCGATCCACAACGAGGACACCCTCGCCAGCTACCACAACGAAGGCCGCCGTCTCGGCAGGCTCATGTACGAAGGCCGCTGGCTGGACCCGCAGGCGATGATGCTGCGCGAGTCGCTGCAGCGGTGGGTCGGCGCGGCCGTCACCGGCGAGGTCACCCTGCGGCTTCGGCGCGGCGAGGACTACTCGATCCTCGACACCACCGGCCCGTTCTTCAGCTACCACCCGGACAAGCTGTCCATGGAGCGCACCGAGGACTCGGCGTTCGGCCCGGTGGACCGGATCGGCCAGCTCACCATGCGGAACCTCGACATCGCGGACTCGCGCGCCAAGCTGGAGCAGTACGCCGGGCTCGGCATGGTCGGTGGCGGGCACCCGACGCTGATCGGCGCCGCGCAGGCCGCGTCGACCGGTCTGATCGGGGCCATGGACGCGGGCGGCGCGCAGGCGATCGCCTCGCGTGGCAAGGCCTCGGGCGAGGACGAACTGCTGGACCACGCCGCGATCGAATCCGGCACGGACTGACCCGGACGAACGGGACGCGAAAGCGCCGGGCGCGCGGCATCGAAGCCGTTCGCCCGGCGCTGTTCTTCGTCCGGTCAGCCGCCGAGCTTCGACCGGCGTTCCGTCAGCTCATCGACCAGACGGGTGATCTCGACCTGCCCGATCGCTTCGGCCAGCACGGCGACCGACGCGATGCTCTCGATCCGGTACTGGACCGGCACCCCGCCGGAGGCTCGCGATCGCGCCTCGGCATCCGCCTTCTTCTCCGCTTCGACGGACGAGAAGACGCTCCCGGCCCCGCCGTTGACACAGCTGATCGAAGCCGAACCGTTCAACGGCAGGCTGGCGCTTTCCCGGCAACTGCCCGCCGCGCGGCCACCGATGGTCACGTTCGCGGTCATCGTGGCGTTGACCTTGCCGCTGACCTTCCCACCGCTGCTCGCCGAGGCGGAGTTGGACACGTTCGCCGTCACCGTGCAGCCCGACGAGCCGCACGCGACCGTGGCCGCGCCGTCCATGTCGAACCGCACGCTCGTGTCGACGGCTCCGGACAGCTTCTTGGTGTTCGTCGTCAGATCTTCGTAGACGGCGTCTGTCTCCTGCGGTGACAAAGCGTCCACATCGGACTCACCGAGGCCGGCGCCGGACGGGATCGGCGGCCGTGACTCCGAGCCGGGCATGGACGGTATCCCGCCGGGCATTTTCACGGAGTAGCGGAGGAGCCGGTGCGGCGCCTCCTTCGAGACGTACAGGTCGCCCGCCGGCGTGCTCGCCTTGAGCGCCGGAACGTCCCGCACGGTCTCGTTCTGATCCCCGGGGATCTCGTCCGCCCGGTCCAGCGCCGCGCGCAGCCGGGCGGCGAGTTTCTCCGGGGACTCGAACTGCTGCAGAGCCGGGCCGAACAGCGCGTCCTCGCCGGTGATCCACCGGTCCTTGAGCTCGTCGGTCCCGCCCGCGTCCGCCATCGCCCCGGGCAGCATGCCGTCCGGCGCCTTGAAGTAGACCTTGCCGCCGACGACCAGGATGTCGATCTTCTTGCCCTGGAAGGACATCGTGCCGGACGTCTCACCGTGCGCGGTGGTCTTGACGTCCGTCTTGATCATCCCGCCGACCCCGGAGGTGCTGTTGCGGACGGCAGGCGCCGAGGAAAGCCCGGCGAGCGCCTGCTCGAAGGGTTCACGGTCCCCCTTCGACGGCCACAGGAGCCAGGTCGTCAGACCCGCGAGGAGCACCAGCACCAGTCCGGCGATCCCGCCGAACAGCGGCCACCGGGGTTTCCGGGCGGGCGGCCCCGGTACCGGTTGCGGGACCCAGCCCTGCGGCGGCGGCCACTGCGCGCCTCCGGGTGGGATTGTTTGCTCCACGTCGCCCTCCATCACTGTTTTCACCGGACGACCTCACGCTAGGGAGGAATGATGAAAACTTGATGAAACGCGATCCGGCGAACCGGTTGGCGTTGCGGACCTTGACGGCGGCCGCGCTGATCACCGGTCGCGAGGCGGCGACCGAAGGGTCGACCCCACTTTCGTACCCGTGAGTAATCACCGGATGGTGTGAAGCTGCCCGTCCGAGGAGCCACTCAGAGGTGCTTTCACCGTGTTCGAGGACGCGTCACAGCTGAATATTCTTCGGAATTCCGGGCCCGTTCTTTATTGACCGTTCAGTAACTTCAAGCCGCCGGCCCGCGCGGCGCCGACGATCGCCGAGCACGGCCCGGATCGTCGGCGACCACCGCGGGCAAAACTTGCGCGAGTGCAGAGCGAAACCGCACGTCAAACGTTCGTGTGGCGTGTCGCTGGCGGTGACACCACGGTGGAGTGGTGGCCCCCTTTCGGGGCTCGCCGGAGCATGAGTAACCTACCCCCAGTCGCCCACAAGGGGACTTCCGCCAAAGCCAGCTCGATACGCGAAAGAGCTCTTCGCAAGCCTAAAGATTACACCTCATCCGGCTGAGCCGGCACGTACCGATACGCAGGAAAGGAGCAGGCCGGCGTGAGCCCGAGAATCTGGATCGTTTACGCAGTGTGACGAAGGTCGTCCGCTGCAGCGAGAGCCTCGGCTCTCCGGGCGTCGTGCGCCTGGAAGCCGAGGCCTCGGAGGTGGCGCGAGCGCGACTACTGCTGCCGTCCGCGAGGGCGGAGGACGACGCCTTCCGCGAGCAGGATTCGGCGGATCTGGTTGTAGCCCATGCCATGGATCTTCGCCAGCTGCCGGATGCTCCGGCCCGCCAGGTAGGCATTGACGAGGCCGGGCGGCGTGGGCGGAAGCTGGATCTTCGGGGGCCGGAGCGTGACTCCGGCGGCCAGCAGGATCGTTCGCACTTTCCGGTAGCTCAGCGCGCAGCTCTCTGCCAAGCCTTCGATCGTCTCGCCGCCGTTGTAGCGACGGACGAGTTCAGCTCGCAGCGAGCCGGGATCGCCCTCGCCACCTGTGGCGTCAGCATGATCCCCGGTAGCGTCGCCTTCTTCGGTCATCAGATCATCGCCGCCCGAACAGCTGATCGATCGTCGTCCGACATGGGCCCTGGTCGCCCAGGCTTCATTCCGACCCTCCAGCCAAGGGCATGTACGCCTGTTCCTAAACCGCCGACCGAGTGCTTCCACTGGAATACGACGTCCACCATCGGCGTGTCGCCGACAGCTCGCGGGCGCATGACCTCCATTCCGGGGATGCCGGACCGCAAGCCCATCCCTCGAAGGCGTTGATCCGTACGACGGAAACAAACCAACGGGAAGTTCGCGGATGGAGGTACCGCCGCTCCTCCGGTCGCTGTTGAATTGGACCAGACCATTCACTGGCGATTGGAGTCTCTCATGACGCGACGGCACCTCCGCCGGGGGTTGTCCCTGGTGGCCGGACTCGTCTTGGCGGGAGCGATGCTTCCGCCCGCGAGCAGCGCGGAGCCCCGGGACGCGCGAGGTGTTCCGCTCGGCGAGCTGACCGCCACGGCGACCAAGGTCGCGTCCGGGCTGGTCAACCCGACGGCGATCACGGCGCTCAACGACGGCAGCGGCCGCATCCTCATCGTGGAGAAGAGAGGCGTCGTCCGGGCCTACCATCCCCGGACCGGGCTCGCCGCCAAGCCGGTTCTGGACATCAGCGCCAAGGTGAACGGCGCGGACGTCGAGCGCGGGCTGCTCGGGTTGGCGATCGCCAAGGACCGGCGGGTTTACGTCGCGTACACCCGCAAAGCCGACAGTGCGGTGACTCTGTCCCGCGTCCGGCTGGACACCGGCGAGCTCACCGAGCTGATCACCCAGCCGCATTCCGAGTTCCCCAACCACAACGGCGGCCAGCTGGCGTTCGGCCAGGACGGGTATCTGTACTGGGGGATCGGTGACGGTGGCGGAGGCGGCGATCCGCTCGCCAGTGGGCAGCGCCTGGACACGTTGCTGGGCAAGATCCTGCGGATCGACGTCGACCGCGCGTGCCGCCCGCTGAAGTACTGCGTCCCGGCAGGCAATCCGTTCGTCGGCGTCGCGGGCGCGCGTCCGGAGATCTGGTCGTACGGGCTCCGCAATCCGTGGCGGTTCTCCTTCGATCCGGCCGACGGTTCGCTGTGGATCGGCGACGTCGGCCAGGGCCGGTTCGAGGAGGTCGACCACCTCGCCAAGGGCAAGGGTGGCGCGAACCTCGGCTGGTCCTGCAAAGAAGGGCCGGTCGTGTTCGACGAGACGCGGTGCAAGGACGGCGTGACCTACACCGATCCGGTCTTCCACTACATCTCCGGTGCGGAAGGCTGCGCGGTGATCGGCGGCCACGTCTACCGCGGCAGGAAGTACGCGGCGCTGGCGGGCGGGACCTACCTCGCCACCGACTTCTGCCAGGGAACGGCCTGGGCCGTCCGCAAGAAGACCGACGGCACCTACGAAAGCGCCCGGATCGGCGAGTTCCCGCTCGACGCCACCACTTTCGGCACCGACCAGAACGGCGAGCTGTACCTGGCCGACGAGCAGCCCGGCGGACTGCACCGGATCTCGTTCGCGCGCAAGGGCTGAATCGGCTTCCCGGCCGCGTCCGCCCGGCGCGGCCGGGGCCTCAGCCCCGTCCGGGGCAACCGCCCCTCAGTCGCGCTGTCCGCGCAGTATGCGGAGATGCGGCGAGGGCATCGCCACGGTGTCCCCTTCGCCTTCACGCGCAGCCGGGACAAGTGGTCCACGCGCGTCCAGTTCGGCCAACAGGACCTCGATCGCCTCCGCCTTCGCCACCCGCGCCCGCCCGCGGTAGAGATCCGCGGCGTCCCGCCACAACTTCCGCGCGTCGTCGGGGTTCCCGTGATCACAGAGAACAGCGGCCAGGACACCCAGGGCTCGCGCCTGTCCAGTCGCATGCTGCGTCCGGTTCGCATAATCGACCGCACGATGCGCGTACCGCAGCGCCGCCCCGGCGTCACCTTCCGCGTGCCGAAGCTGAGCGAGCACTGTGGTGAGTTTCATGATCGTGGGAAGATCTTGGCTGACCTCGATCAACGCTTCGCCGGCACTGCATTCCAGTGACGCTTCGGCAAGCCTGCCGAGCCGGACCAGCAACGCCCCGAGGGCCGCGTGTGTCCGCATCAGCTCGGTGGCATCACCGGCTTCGCGCCGATGCCGCACTGCCTCCCGGTACAGCGCGAGCGCCTCCTCGTCGTGGCCGCCCATCTCGACCAACGCGTCGGCGAAGCGGTGTTCCGCGCTGGCACACAACATCGGCTCACCGAGTTCGCGAACTGACGGCAGCACTTTCCGATACCTTTCGACCGCTTCGGCCGCGCGACCGGCATGGAAGTGCACGCGGGCCAGGTTCAGCCTGACCGTCGCAACGCCGACCGCGATCCCATGGGCGTCGACCAGTTCGAGCGCTCGCAGCAGGCACTTCTCGGCGGCGTCGTCGGCGCCGCTGAGCATGTGCACCACCGCCAAGTCGTTCAGGCACGAAGCCAATGAGCTCACGTCACCTTGCGCCGACGCGGCGCGGACGGCAATGGTGAGCCCCTCGATCGCGTCGGGGTATATCCCCTGCAAGATGAAGAACTCCGAGGCCATCGCGGGCAGGAGATACGAAATACCGTTGAGAACTCCTTCCGACGCCGCGCTGATCGCCATCAACGAAGTTCGTTCCCGCAATACCCACTGCCGTGCTTCGGCGACGTTCCGGAACCCGGGTGTGGGCGCCGCCCGCACCATCGGAGGCAGGTTCAGCAGCTCTTTGTGCGGGAACTGCAGGCGGTACGCGTCTATGACCACGCGCAAGTAGAATTCGAACATCCTCCTCCGCGCGAGGTCCACATCGGACAACCGGGCGGCCAGGGACGCGGCGTACAAATGCAAAAGGTCGTGCACGCGATAGCGATCGAGATCCGCGGGGTGCTCGATCAGGTGCGCGGCGACCAGTATGTCGAGTGAGCGGCGCACCTCCGACGCAGGGCGCCCGTCCGCCGCGGCGATCACCGCGGTGGTCATCTCGGCGCTCGGATGCAGGCCGATCAGGGCGAACACACGCTGCTCGGCGGGTTCGAGGTCGTGATACGAAAGGGCGAAGGCGGACCTCAGGCTCATCCCCGGCCAGTCGCCCTCGTCACCGAGGTCCAGCAGCAGTTCGGCGTCGCGCAATTGGGTCGCCAAGGTTCGCATCCGGGTACCCGCCCGCGAGACGGCGCGTTCGGCCACCAGGGTCAGCGCCAACGGGTTGCCCCGGCACAGCCGCACCAGTTCTCCGACTCCCTCCGCGTCATCTCGCGCTCGGTGACCGATACGCCGGGTCAGCAGGGCCGAGGAATATCGGTCGCCGAGCGGGAAGACCGTGATCACCGGCGGAGTCAGCTTCGCCGACAAGGACTTCAGGCGCCACCGCGAAACGATCAGCACCGTGCACGACGACAGGACACCCAGCAGCGGCGCGACCTGATCGGAACTGCGCACGTTGTCGAGGATCACGAGCATCGAGCGCCGCGCGAGCAGCGCCGACAGTTTCGCGGCGCGGGCGATCGGATTGACCACTTGGTCGACCGGGAAATCCAGCAAGGACAAGAGTGTGTCGACTATTTCGCCGGCATCGGCCTTCGCGGCTTGACTGTCACCGCGAAGATCCAGCATGACCGCGCCATGCCGGTACCGCCGTTCCGCGCGGTGGGCCCATTTGGCCGCCAAGGTGGTCTTCCCGACCCCGGGCCCTCCGGTCACCACCACCGCCGCACGTTTCGGCGCGCCCGCGGAATCGGTCGTGTACGCGTCGAGCAGCGCGATCAGATCGGTTCTTCCCGCGACATCGTCGACATCCGGCGGCAAATGCCGGATCACGTGCTCGTTCTGACCGGCGGAATCGGGCGAAGCCGGTTTGCGCCGGGGAATCACCCGTTCCGGCCGGATCAGCACCTTGTCGTTGACCGCTCGCAGTTCTTCCGCGGCCCTTGTCTCCCCAGCCTCACGGTAACGGGCATACGTCGCCCGAAAGAAGTCGGCGGCTTCGGCGGGTTGATCGGCTTCGGCCAGCGCCCGTATTCGCAGTTTTTCGAAACTCAGCTCCCTCGGATGCGCCTGCTCCAGTTCCGCCAGTTTCCGCACCGCGGCGTCGGCTTTTCCGGTCGCCAAGTGCTCCGCCACGACGAATGCGTTGGCGGGGATCCACTCACTACGTTCCCATAGGGCGCGCCATCCGTCGGCGCGCTCGGTCCGGAGATCGGCCAAGGCTTCGTCCCGGCACAACCGGACGGCCGAAAGCGCTTCGACCAGTGCGCGGTCGTGCTGACCGAGTTCACGGAACCGGCGAGCCTTGTCCATCATGGCCTGGAAGCCGACGTGATCGATCAGCGCCGGCTCGATCTCCAGCAGGCAACCCCCTTTACCCACACTCACGTTCGCGGGCACGGATTTTTCGTGGAACGCCCGGCGCAGCTTGGTCGCGTTCTGGTGAAGCGTCGAGTGGGCGTCCTGTGGCGCCCTCTCGTGTTCTTCCCATACCCAGTCCACGACGACGTCCAGTGGCAATCGACGGTTCGGCGCGGTCAGCAACGCGGTCAGCACCTGTCTCGGCCGAGGACCCGCCCAGTTCACATCCACATTCCCGTGCATTAGCATGGCCGTCTGCCCGAGAATTCCGAAAGCGATTTCCACGAGTGCGCCCCTTCCCCATGGCGAACCCGGGTTCGCCACCCCTGTCCCGCCGGATCATTTTTCCACTCGTCCGCGCATAAGGCCAGGTCATCGGCTTAATTGTCAAACTTCGGCGATCACCGTTGATCATCTGTCAATGAACTGACAACCGGCCGAAGCCCTTTTCTCCACGATCGCTCCCATGCTGACTGCGGATACCGGAGTTCGAGCGAGGGGAATTTCATGACCGAGTTATCGTGGGTCCACAGTCCGGTGGATGACGCCGATCAGCACTGGGCAACACGCAGGGGTGTCAAATCCGTGCTGGTGATGATCCCGCACATCGTCGCCGGGAATCGGCTCCTCGATCTGCTCCCGCTCTTCGAGGCCGACCATCGTGTCCAGTCGACCTTCACCGTCCCGGAGTGGGAATCGTGGCGCGCCACTCACGACTTCGTGGCGGCCCAAGGGGGAATAGTCCTGCCCTGGGCACAGGCCAAGCGCGGCGAATACGACCTCGTCCTCGCCGCCAGCCAGCGTGGCATCGACGAAGTCGCGGGGCCGGTATTGCTGGTCCCGCACGGCGGAGGATTCGGCCAATACCGGCCGTGGCGGCCCCCGGACGCCGGGCCCGGCTGGAGTCCCCAGCTCGGGCTCGACGCGGGCCAGCTGATGCGGGAAGGACGAGTGCGCGCCGACTCGATCGTGCTCGTCCACGACCGCGAGCGGGACGTCCTCGCCGAGACCTGCCCTCGCGCCGTCCCCACCGCTGTCGTCGCGGGTGACATCGCGCTGGATCGGCTCGTCGCCAGTCTGCCCTTCCGTGATCACTACCGGCGAGGTCTCGGCGTGACCGATGACCGGCGGCTGGTGGTCGTCACCTCGACCTGGTCCGATCGCTCGGCCTTCGGACGCCATCACGACCTGTTCGAACGGGTGCTCAGCGAACTTCCCCCCGAGGACTTCCGGGTGCTCGGTGTCCTTCATCCCCAGATCTGGGCGCACCACAGCAGGTGGCAGATCCGCAGCTGGCTGGCCGACAGTCTGCGGTCCGGGCTCGAGCTTTTGCGTCCCGAAGGGAGCTGGCGGGCCGCCTTGATCGCCGCCGATCACGTCATCGGCGACTACGGCTCCGTGACCGGTTACGCGGCGGCCATCGGCAAACCGGTGCTCTTGGCCGTGGACGGCACCGAGCCGTTGCTGCCGGGCACGCCCAGCGCGGTCATCGCCGAACACGCGCCCCGCTGGATACCCGGCAGCACTCTTCGCCCTTTGCTTCACGAGGCGGAGTCCGTCGGCGTGGCCGAGCATGTTCGCGGCTTGCTGTCGTCTCGGCCGGGCCGCGCGGGAGCGATCCTGCGCACCGAGATGTACCGGCTTCTCGGTTTGCCCGAACCCGGCAGAGCGGTCCCGGTGTCCCCGGTGCCGATGGCGGAGGTGCTGCCGTGCTGGCCTTTGTAGCGCGGTTGCGCGTCACCGCCGGGAACTGTCGCATCGACGCCGCGGGAACCTCGTTCCTCCTGTCCGGCGCGAACGACGGAACCCGCACCTCTCTCGCCGACGTGCTCGTCCACTCAGGGCCGCACGCGGTCGCGGACGCCCGCGGCGTGATCGCGAGCGGCTTCGACCGGCTGCCCGGTCTCACGATCGTCGCCGTCGCGTGTTCCCCCGGGCGCTGTCTTGTCGGCGACCGCGCGGGAGACGTGATCGTCATCCCGTGCGAGGCCGCCGCGTTGGCGGGCGCGGGGGCCTATCTGTGGTCACTCACCGGACGCCGGCTCCGGCTGCTGCGGGTGATCGCGCCGTGCGTCCAAGGCGGCCAACCGAGCTCGGGCCCGTTCCACCCGCAGCCCGCCGGTGGGACCGCACAGGTCCAGCGCCTTGAGCAGGTGGCCACGAGCGGCGCCGAAATCACCTTCGAGCTCAGCGACCTCGGCGAACGCCACCAGCACATCGGACTGATAGACGGCCGAACCTGACTCGTCGAACACCGCGGCGGCGCGTTCGAGTTCGCGCTTCGCCGCGGTGATCTCGCCCGCCCGCGCGTCGATCCGCGCGAGCGACAGGGTGAGCTCGGCCTCGCCCTTCACATCGCCGATCTCCTTGAACAGCTCTTGCCCGAGGCGCAGGTGCCGGGCGGCGTCGGCGGTCCGGCCCGCCTGCAGGAACGCCTCGCCGATCCGCCGGTGCCGCTGGGCGACGCCGCGGTCGATCCCGAGTTCCCCTTCGATCACGAGGCTCTGGCCGAAGAGCTCGACCGCTCGCTCGAAGTCGCCACGACCTTGCGCCGCCATGCCCAGCTGGTCCAAGGCCACGGACTCGTTGTGGCGGCTTCCGGCTCCCTTCGCCAGCTCCGCGGCCTTCAGGCATTCGCTTTCGGCCGCTTCGAACCGTCCTAGATCCAGGTAGGCGCGGGCCAGCTGACAGCGCAACCGTGCTTCGGCGATCGCGTGGGCGCACCGGTGTGCCGCGGCGATGCCGACCTCGTGCGTCCGGATCCAAAGCTGATAGTGCTTGCGGTAGAGGAAGAGTTCCCAGAAGGCTTCGCACAGTTGCCAGGCGAGCTCGTCCTGCCGCAGCGCGGACGTCTCTTCCAGCACCGCGATGATGTCCGGCAGCCGTTCGTCCAGCCATTCGAGCGCGTCGGCACCGGTGGCGAACAACGCCGGTGAATCCTCGTAGCGGGCGCGCACGGTACTGACCCGCCAGCGCATCGGGATCACCACCATGTTCGCCCGTGTCATCCGGTGCAGGTACCAGGTCGCGATACGGGGGACGACTTCGAACCGTTCGTCGTCGGGTAGCGCCCGTGCGTGCAGCCGCACCAGATCGTGGAAGCGATAGCCGCCTTCGCGGACCTCTTCCAGCAGGCTGGCGTCCGCCAGCTCTTGGAGTCCGTCCGCGGCCTCGGTGTCGGAAACCCGCAGCGCGGCGGCCGCCGCTCCCACTTCGACCGTCAGGCCCGGATACTCACTGACCAGCCGGTAGAGCCTGGCCGCGTGCGGCGACAACGCCGAATACGACGAATCGAAGGTGGCCGTCAACGACGCCTCCCCCACCGGCGACAGCTTCGTCAAACGCAGCCGTTCGTCACGGAGCTCCGCCACCATCCTGGCCACCGGCCAGGTCGGCCGCGACGCCAGCCTCGCACCGGCCACCCGGAGCGCGATCGGCAGGCGGCCGCACAGGGCCGCCAGTGTCGTCACGTCCGAAAGTTCACCGGCGACCCTCGACTCGCCCACCGAACGCGTCAACAGCTCGACGGCGTGTTTCTCCGGCAGAGGCGCCATGTCGACGAAGCGGGCGCCCTCGGCATGCAGACCGTCCAGTCTCAGCCTGCTGGTGACCACGACGACACAGCCCGACGAAGCCGGGATGAGCGGCCGCACCTGGGCGGCCGAGATCGCGTTGTCCACCACCAGCAGCAGCCGCATCCCCGCGGTGGTGGTCCGGAACAACGCCGCTTGTTCGGCCAGTTCGACCGGAACCCGCTCCGGAGATACCCCGAGTGCCCGCAAGAACGCTCCGAGCGCGTCTTCGGGCGGCACGGCCGTCTCCGGCGAGAACCCGCGCAGATCCGCATACAGCTGCCCCGACGGGAAGCGTCCGGCGTTCCGGACCGCCCAGGTGACCGCGAGCGCGGTCTTGCCCACCCCGCCGGGACCGACCACCACGGTCACCGCGGGCGAGCGGTCGACCGAGGCGGCCTCCCGGCCGGCCGCGGCGGAGTCGAGCGCTTCGAGTTCAGCGGTCCTGCTGGTGAAATACGCGGGGACGGGCGGCAACTGCCGGGGAATCGGAGTACCGGATGGCGACCGCACGGCCGTCGTCGAGGCGCCGTCATCCCCCATGACCGCACCCCGACCGGCGGCAATTCGAAGACGAATTGCACAGGCGCGATTCTTCATCTTCGAGAACAGCATTCCACGACGAGAAAAGTCGCGGGTCACGTGCCAAAGATCGCATGCTCGTGTCTCCCCACACGGCCATATTCTTTTATCCGCGCAACAACCGGACACGGATCTTCGTCGTGCCGCACTGCCCTGTCCGCCCCGGGAATCCCCGAACCTCCCTGTCTACCTCGCCGAGCGGGCTCCCTCCCGGCACGGCAGGGACGTCTACCCGAAAGAACCAAGGCGACAACACCATCACGAACGCTTGATACACCTGAACGCAGGAGACTCGGGGCACATCGCCACATACTGTGACCTCCGACACTTCATGCACCGGTGACCACTTCCCACGCTCGCGGACAAGTGAAAGGGCGAACATAACGAAAGAAGATCCGCCGGCAAGGAAAAAGGGTACCGGAATCGATTCGGTAAGCCGCCCCGGACCTGCCGGACATTTCCTTTCGAGCCACCCCCTCGATCGCCCACCCCTCAGGCCACCCCTGGCCCGCCCGTCGCGGCGCCATGGCGACCGCGGAGTTCACGCGCGGCCGGACACCCACTCGCCCAAGATCGTTTTCTTCTCGTTCACCCGTATCGGCGGGCAAATCGGACATCAGGCATACCCCTGAGTAGCCACTTGTGAGACCTCTGTATGCTCCGCTCTCGCTCGATGGGATTAGTCATCCCCCGATCGGGCGAGCCGTTGCGGTCGGGGCCTGTGGTCGCATGCGGCGCTGGCATTCGTGGTCCGTATCCGGATAGGAGACACATGCACGGCAGGTCAGTTCTGGTTCGCGGCGGGATCGCGGTGGCCACCGCGGCCGTCGCGCTGACGATGGCCGCTCCGGCCGCACTCGCCGACGACGGCGCGGCGCGGGGCCGGGTCGTCGAAGGTTCCGGCACCGATGGTTTCAGCGTCAACTTCGAGGGCGGGCAGCACTACGTCACGAAGCTGTTCGGGCTGAAGCTGTCCGATGGCAGCAAGCTCAAGATGTACTGCGTGCAGGTCGAGGTCGGCATGCGCACCGATCAGGACATGATCGAACGTCCGTGGAACAAGTACCCGGACGCCGCTTCGCCGTTCAACAAGAACAGCTCCAAGATCAACTGGGTCCTGCACCACGGCTACCCGGCCGTCGCCGTGAAGGCGCTCGAGGGCGCGCTCGGCAAGGACGTCAAGCTGACCGACGGCTTGTCCGTCGAGGAGGCCGTGACCGCGACGCAGGCCGCCGTCTGGCACTTCAGCGACGGCAAGAACCTCGACCGCAAGAAGCCGCTGCCCTACGAGAGCGCCGAAGAGTCCGCCGACGTGCTGGCCGTCTACGACTACCTCACGGGTAAGCAGAACGTCGGCATCGGAGAGCAGCCGAAACCGACCCTCGACATCGCCCCGGCCAAGGCCTCGGGCGCGACCGGCTCCAAGATCGGCCCGTTCAGCATCGCCACCAACGGTGACATCACCGAGCTGACGAGCAAGCTGCCCGAGGGCGTCAAGGTCACCGACGCCGATGGCAAGGAGATCAAGGCCGCCGCCATCAAGGACGGCACCAAGGTCTACGTCGACGTCCCCAAGGACGCCAAGGACGGCTCCGGCTCGTTCGCGCTGAAGGTGAGCGGCCGCCTCGACACCGGTCGCCTGTTCGTGGGCGAGAACTACGCCAAGGTGCCCGCGCAGTCCCTGATCGTCGCGGAGTCCGAGAAGACCTCGGTCGTCGCGAACGCGACCGCGAGCTGGAAGCAGGGCGGCGCGCCCGTCACCGAAACCCCGGCCCCCACCACCCCCGGTGGCGCCGAATCGGGTGGCGGCGACGAGCTGGCCAACACCGGTGCTTCCGCGACCATGCCGCTGATCATCGGCGGCGCGCTCCTCGGCGCGGGTGTGCTGATGGTGCTGCTGGTGCGCCGTCGCCGTAGCGAGGCGTAAGAACCGGACGAACGGCGGGGCTGGTCCTTTGTGGACCGGCCCCGCTTTCGCGTTCACCGGTCGTAGTGCGTGCCCGGCGTATGTCCGAAGACTCGGCGGAAGACGTCGATGAACGCGCTGGTGGACGACCAGCCGCAGGCATGGGCCACCGCGGTCACCGGGGTGTCCTCGGCCAAGAGGACCAAGGCGCGGCAGAGCCGCAACTGCGTGCGCCACTGCGGGAAGGTCATGCCGAGATCGGCTTTGAAGAGCCGCGCCAGGGTGCGATCGCTCGCCCCCACCCGTGCGCCGAGCGCCGCCAGCGTCCGGTTGTCGGCCGGATCGGCGCTGAGGATCTCGCACAGTGCGCGCAGCCGCGGGTCGGCGGGCGTCGGCAGGTGCAGGGGTTGCTGCGGGGAGGCGCGAAGCCGATCGAGCAGGACCGCGCGGAGCCGCCGTCGTTCCGGGGTGTCGTCGTGCGGCGGATCGGTGTAGGCGCGGATGAGTTCGCGCAGGAGCGGATCGACGGCACCGCCAGTGGTGTCACCCTCGGCATGACGGTCAGTATCGGCGGCCTCGCGAGCCCCCTCATCGGGACCGTCGCCGACCACACCTCCCCGCGGACGGCCTTGGTCCCGTTGATCGCACTGCCGTTTTTGTGCTGGATCACAACCCGCACCCTGTCCGAGCCGTGCTCCGTCCAAACGCGAGTGAAGGAAAAGTCAATATCGCTCGATTAATGATGTACGGGTCTGTACACCATCGGTTACCGGCTGGTAGGTTCCGAGCATCCAAACGTGATCCACTTCATGATTCAAAGGGGAGTCATGACCCGAAAGCCTGCTCGCCTGCTGGCCGTCGCGATCGCTCTCATCGTCGGTTTCGCCGCCGCGCCCGCCGCCTCCGCCGCCCCCGCCACCGATTCGTTCTACAGCTACGACGGCAGCGAACCGTTGTCGTCGTACAGTCCCGGTACCGTTTTGAAGACCCGGACGCTCAATTACCACGTCATCGGCATTTCCACGCCGCTCAAGGTGACCCAGTTGCTGTACCGGTCCACCGACGCGCAGGGGAAGCCGTCCGCCAACGTCACTTCGGTGCTGCGAAGCCTCACCGGCGACAGCACGAAAGCCGTTTCGTACCAATCGTTCTATGATTCGCTCAACCCCGAGCACGGCCCTTCGCGGGCGATCGCCGGTGACGTTTCGCTCGGCGGCCTGATCGCCAACGCGGAGTCGCTGTTCATCGCGCCCGCCCTGCTGCTGGGCTACAACGTCGTCATTCCCGACACCGAAGGCCAGAAGGCGAACTTCGCCGCCGGGCCGGAATACGGGACGAACACCCTGGATTCGATCCGTGCCGCGACGCGGGCTCCGGGAACGGGAATGAACGACAAGACCCGGTTCGGTCTCATCGGGTATTCGGGTGGCGCCATCGCGACGGGCTGGGCCGCCGCGCTCGCGCCGGATTACGCGCCCGAGGTCAACAAGAACCTGGTCGGTTTCACCGAAGGCGGAGTGCTCGTCAAGCCGTCGCACAATCTCAAGTACGTCAACGGCAGCGTCGCGTGGACCGGGGTCATTCCGATGGCGCTCATCGGCGTCTCGCGGTCCTTCGGCATCGATCTCAAGCCGTACGCGAATTCTTACGGCCTTCAGGTGCTCAGGGACATGGAAAAGGCGTCGATCGTCGACGCGCTCGGCCGGTATCCCGGGCTGACGTGGGAGAAATTCGTCAAGCCCGAGTACGTCAACCCGAACAAGGTGCTGCCGTACGTCGAGGCCGTCAACAAGATCAACCTCGGTTCCGCCCCGACACCCACCGTGCCCGGCTACATCGCGCAGGGCAACAACGGTGTCGTCGAAGGCACTTTCGGCAATCCCCCGGGGATCGGGACCGGCGACGGGGTGATGGTCGCCGGTGACGTGCGCTCGCTCGCGCGGCAGTACTGCGACACCGGCAACAGGTCGATCAAGTACGACCAGTACAACACGCTGAGCCACGTCGGGGCGGCCGTCGCCTGGGCGCCGCAGGCCATCGGCTGGCTCAACGACCGGTTCGCGGGCAAGGCCGCGCCGTCCAGCTGCGGGAAGATCGCCCCCGGCAACTCCCTCGCCCCGGAGGTGCCGGTCAGCTGACCCCGCGTGTCCGTGAAGGGCCTCCTTCCCTACCCTGACAGTAGGGAAGGAGGCCTTCACGGATTTCCGGACCGGTACGGTGCCGCACGTGACCGAGCACCGCAAGCTGCCGAAGGGGCCGCACAACCTGAGCCGGGACGAGGTCGCCGGAACCCAGCGCGCCCGGCTGATCGACGCGGTTCTGGAGAACACCGGCAAACGCGGCTACGTCGCCACCACCGTCGGCCACATCACCGCCACGGCGGGCGTGTCCCGGACCTCGTTCTACGAACAGTTCACCGGTAAACAGGACGCGTTCCTCGCCGCCTACCGCGAGCTCACCACCGAGTTCATCACCCAGGGCGTCGCCACGGGCGCCGAGGCCGCGACCCCGCTGGACGCCGTCGCCGCCTGCTGCGACTTCCTCGTCGACTACGTGCACCGGCGCCCCATCGCCGTCCGCGCCGTCCTGCTGGAGATCTACGCGCTCGGCGACGCGGGCCTCGAAGTACGGGAGAACACCTTGCGTGCCGGGGAAGCCGTCTTCGACCGGACGGCGAGATGGCTGCGTGCCACCGATCCCTCGCTGCCGTCACCGCCGCCGTTCACGGCACGCACGGTTGTCGCCGCCACCATCGAACTGATCACGCAGGCCATCTGGATCGGCACGGAAGACGCGTACGGCCAGGCTCGCGAAGCCGTCCGCTACACCTGGCTGCTCGGCTTGTTCGGGCACCGGAGCGTCGACGCCTAGCGGGCGAGACGCCGCCGCTCGAACTCGACGATCAGTTTCGGGTACCGGCGCGGGAGCAGCCGGACGAGCCGGTCGACCAGTTTCGCGTCGTTCCCGACGAGCACCCGCGGCTTCCCGGCCTCGACGCCGTCGACGATGATGCGGGCGGCCTGATCCGCCGGCATCTTCAGCAGCTTTTCGTTGTACACCCGGACGCGTTCCCGCTGTTCGGCGGTGGGCTCGATCCCGCGGGCCTCGGCTTCCTTCAGCGCCGCCGAGGCGATGCCGGTCTTGACCCCGCCGGGGTGGACGACCGTCACCCGCACCGGATGTCCGGCCGCGATCATCTCGGTGCGCAGCGCCTCGGTGAACCCGCGGACGCCGAATTTGCTGGCGCAGTAGGCACTGAGTGTCGGCTGGGCCATGAACCCGTTGAGGCTGGAGACATTGACGACCTGGCCGTCGCCGGAGTCGATCAGATGCGGCAGGAAGGCCTTGGTGCCGTTGATGACGCCGAAGAGGTTGACCGCGAGCGTGCGGTCGTACAGCTCCCAGTCGGCGTCGAGCACGGTCTGCCCGCCGCCGGCGATCCCCGCGTTGTTGTAGATCTGGTGCACGACACCGAACTGCCCGGCGACGGCGGTCGCGTACTCCAGCACCGCCGCCCGGTCGCTTACGTCCAGCGCGGCACCCTGCACTTCCGCGCCGAGGGCTTTGACCTGGGCGACGGTTTCGGCCAGCCCGGTTTCGTCCACATCGGACACCGCGAGCCGTGCTCCGCGCCGCGCGAGTTCGAGGGCCAGCTGACGGCCGATACCCGAACCGGCGCCGGTGACGACGGCGACCTTGCCGCGAACGCCGCTCATCGGGTTTCCCCCGCCCGGTCGAGGGCCAGTCCGGTGGTGAGTTCGACGAGCCGCTCGACCAGGTCCGGGGCGATGTGGTGCCCCATTCCGGGGATTTCGACGTAGCGGGCACCCTTGATGGCCTTGGCGGTCGCCCGCCCACCGCTGTGGTGGACCATGCGGTCGGTGTCCCCGTGGACCACGACCGTCGGGCAGGTGATGCGGGCGAGCGCGGCGGTGCGGTCTCCGCTGGCCTGGATGGCGCCGATCTGGCGGGCGATGCCGCTGCGGGCGCGCCGTCCTCCGGCCCGTTCCCACAGGCCCTCGGCCCAGGCCGTTTCGACGTCCTTGTCCAGCGGGAACGTGGCCGAACCGAGGTGGCCCATCAGCGACAGGTGCCCGGCCACGGATTCCTCGACCGTCTGGGCGGGCCGCCTCGCCATGCGCACCAGCGTCGACTTCGCGGGCTGCCCGACGCGGCGATGCCCGGTGGTGGAGAAGATCGACGTCAGCGACAGGACCCGGCCGGGGTTCCCGGCGGCCACGGTCTGCGCGATCATGCCGCCCATCGACATACCGACCAGATGCGCCCGCTCGACGCCCAGGTGGTCCAGCAGGCCGACGGTGTCCGCCGCCATGTCGCCCAGGTCGTAGGCATCCGGGAGCGGCCTGGCCAGCAGTTGCCGGAGTTTGCCGGGATTCGGCGCCTTGATGCGATCCGAGCAGCCCGCGTCGCGGTTGTCGAACCGGATGACGCGGAAGCCGCGGCCGGTGAACCCCTCGATCATCGGCCGCGGCCACGACGTGAGATCCAGGCCGAGACCGGCGATCAGCACCAGCGGTACACCGTCGGCCGGTCCGTCTTCGCGGTAACAGATCTTCGGGCCGCCGGGCAGCTCGGCGAAACTGTCGGTCACGAGCTCACCGCTTCCCGGACGTCGGCGCGCGAGAAGTGCAGCTCGGGATCGGTGATGTCGTCCGCGCGCAGCAGTTTGATGTCCGAGTGGTAGCTCATCGACGTCAGCCACGGCATGCGGTCACCCTGACGCGGGAGCTGGTCGAGAGCGCGCTGGACGTATCCGGCGGCGAAGTCCAGGAACGGTTTCGTCGGCATGTCCGGGTCGGCGACGACGGGACGGCAGACGTCGTAGCCGTGGGCGTCCATATGCGCCAGCAGACGGCAGAAATGCTCGCACAGCAGGCCGATCTTGAGCGTCCACGACGAGTTCGTGTAGCCGATCGCGAACGCGGCGTTCGGCACGTCCGAAAGCATCATTCCCTTGTACGCGACGGTTTCCGGCAGGATCACCGGTTTGCCGTCGACGCTGAGCTTCGCCCCGCCGAACACCTGGAGGTTCAGGCCGGTGGCGGTGACGATGATGTCCGCCTCCAGCTCACGCCCGGATTCGAGCAGAATCCCCTTTTCGGTGAAGGTCGCGATCTTGTCGGTGACGACGTCGGCCTGGCCCTTGCGGATGGCGGCGAACAGGTCGCCCCCGGGCACGGCGCACAGCCGCTGGTCCCACGGGTCGTACGGCGGGTTGAAGTGTTCGTCGACCGGATAGCCCTGGGGAAGCTGCTTCTTGTTGACGTAGCGGATCAGCCCGCGGGCGGTCTTCGGGAACTTCTGGCAGAACTGCCAGACCGCCAGTCCCTTGCGGATGTTCTTGCGGCGGGTGAGCGCGTACGCCCGCTCCTCGCCGAGGATCTTGCGCAGGCCGTTGGCGATCTTGTCCTCGCGCGGCACCGGCATGACGTAGGTCGGCGTGCGCTGCAGCATCGTCACGTGCGCCGCGGTGCCCGCCATCGCCGGGATCAGGGTGACCGCGGTGGCGCCGCTGCCGATCACGACGACCCGCTTGCCCGCGTAGTCGAGGTCCTCGGGCCAGTGCTGCGGGTGCACGATCGTGCCGGTGAACCGGTCCCGGCCCTCGAAGCGCGGGGTGAAGCCCTCGTCGTAGCGGTAGTAGCCGCCCGCGTTGAACATCCAGCCCGCGCTGAGGCTGGTGCGCTCGCCGGTGTCGGTCCGCTCGATCTCGAGCAGCCAGCGGGCCTCGTCGCTCGACCAGGCGGCCGAGAGCAGCTTGTGGTGGTACCGGATGGCGGGTTCGAGGCCGTTCTCGGCGACCGTCTCGCGCAGGTACGACAGGATCCGGGGCGCGTCGGCGATGGACTGCTTGTCCCGCCACGGCTTGAACTCGTAGCCGAAGGTGTGGAGATCGGAGTCCGACCGGATACCCGGGTAGCGGAACAGGTCCCAGGTGCCGCCGGACGTGCCGCGCGCCTCCAGGATGGCGAACGTCTTGCCCGGATTCTCGGTCTTCAGGTAGCGCGCGGCCCCGATCCCGGAAATCCCGGCACCGATGATGACCACGTCGAGGTGCTCGACGGGGGTGCTCGTCGTCATGCGGTACTCCAGCCTCGTCTCGGTTCCCTCCACGATGCGGGTCGGGCGGGGAATTGCGCTAGCGCTATCTGCACCATCATGATGTATGGATGGTGCAAAGTGCCGCATCGCCGTGGCCGACGCTGTCCCCCGAGGCGCGAGACCTCTTCCGGCGGGGCGCGGAGATCGTGCTGCATCCACGCGCCGAATGGATCGAGGAGCTGCACGAAGCCTCGCTCGGCGGGGGCAGCATGCGCGCCGTCGCCGAGGACCCCGTGCTCACCGAGGGGACCAAACGCGCCAATCTGGCGAATCTGCTGCACTGGGCGGCCGCCAACGTGCAGCGCCCGGGTGAACGGGTCGCCGCCAACCTGAACCGGGAAGTGCTCGACGGCGCTCGCGACATGGTGCGCCGCGGCTTCGACTCCGGCGGCCTCGACGCCTACCGGCGGGCACAGGGAGTCGCCTGGCGCCGGTGGATCGAGATCTGTTTCGACCTCACGTCGGACCCGGTCCTGCTCCGCGAGCTGCTGGACGTCTCGTCACTGTCGATCACCACGTTCATCGAGGACACCGTCGCCGCGGTGTCCGAAAGGATGGCCGCCGAACGCTCGGAACTGACCCGCGGCGCCCACGCCGAACGGCGGGCCACGGTCACCCTGCTGCTGGAAGGCGCGCCCATCAGCCGCTCGCGGGCCGAAGCCCAGCTCGGCTACCCGCTCGCCGGCCCGCATACGGCCGCGATCGTCTGGAGCGGCTCGGCGACCCCGTCGTCCCAGCAACTCGAAACCGCCGCGGAGACGCTCATGCGGGCGAGCGGCGCTTCCCACCGGCTGACCGTCGTCGCCAGCGCCGCCGCCCTGTGGGTCTGGCTGCCCGGCCGGACCCCGCCGCGCGCGGACCGGCTCGCCGAAGACCTCGCGCCGCACGCGGGCGTCCGGATCGCGCTGGGACGGCCCGGCAACGGGATCGACGGGTTCCGCCGCAGCCATCTGGACGCCGCCGCCACCCAGCGGATGCTCGCCCGGCTCACCTCTCCGCAGCAGATCGCGCGGTACCAGGACATCCAGCTGCTCGCCCTGCTCACCGGCGATCCGGCGCAGGCGGACGAATTCATCGCGGACACCCTCGGCGAACTCCGGCACGCCGACGCCGAGACCCGGGAGACCGTGCGGGCCTACGTACACGAACTGGGCAGCACGACGCGGACCGCGGAACGGCTCTACACCCATCGGAACACCGTCGTCCGGCGGCTGGCACGGGCCGACGAACTACTCCCCCGGCCGCTGGCGGAGAACGCGGTGGACGTGGCCGTCGCGCTGGAAACGCTGCGGTGGCTGGGAAGCGGCGCGTGACGGTCACGAGAGCGGCAGGTCGAGGTTCCGGAGCATGGCGCGTTGTTCGGCGGTCAGCTCACCCTCGACCGTGATGGTGAACGGGGGCGGCTCCTCGCGGGAGCGGAGGAAGTTGCTCCAGGCGATGCCCAGATTCGCCAGCCCGGTCAGCGAGCCGATGGACATGCAGATGACCTCGAAGACGCCCAGCTCCCCCGTGGTCCGCGACCCCGCGAGGCTGATGGTCGCGGACCGCGTCACGTCGGCGTCTTCGCGGAGCCAGCTGTAGAACTCGGTCAGCGCTTGTTCGTCGCCGGCGGCGTTGATCGTCAGCTCCATGGGACCTCCCTCGAAGTGCTGTCCCTACCAGTCGCCGCCTCGGCCCGGCGCGTAACAGGAATCGGCTCCGCCGGGCGAAAACCTCTAGATTGACGGCATGGTTTCCATCGCCGAGAAGGCCACCCGGCTGCAGGAATTGCACGCCGCCCCCGAACTGCTGCTCGTCGTCAACGTGTGGGACGCGATCACCGCGAAGGTCGTCGCCGAAACCCCTGGTACGCAGGCCCTCGCCACCCCGAGCCACGGTATCGCCGCCGCCCGCGGCTACCCCGACGGCGAGGTGATCCCTCGCGACGAGATGATCGCCGAGGTCGCCCTGATCGTCCGGGTGGCGGGCGATCTGCCGGTCACCGCGGACCTGGAGGCGGGCTACGGCGACCCGGGCGGCACGGTCGCCCGCGCGATCGAGGCCGGCGCGGTCGGCTGCAACCTCGAAGACCAGATGAAACCGTTGGACGAGTCGGTCAAGGCCGTCGAGGCCGCGGTCGCCGCCGCCGAGTCCGCGGGGATCGACTTCGTGCTCAACGCCCGCACCGACGCCTTCCTCCGGGCGGGCGACCGTGACCCCGAAGAGGTGCTGGCCGAGGCGATCACCCGTGGCCGCGCGTACCTGGACGCCGGCGCGTCGAACTTCTTCGTGCCCGGCAAGCTCGACGAGACCCAGGTCGGCAGGCTGGTCGAGGCGCTGGGCGAGCGCAAGGTGAACCTGATCGGCGTCCCGGGCTCGATCCCGCTGGCCACCGCGCAGAAGCTCGGCGTCTCCCGGGTGTCCTACGGGCCGTTCAGCCAGAACGTCGCGCTGACCGCGCTGGCGAAGCTCGCCGAGGACGTCTACGCCGGCGGCGGCCTGCCCGCCGACATGCGCAAGTTGAACTGAGCGAGGCGGGGCCCGTCGCAGTAGGGTCCCACGCATGGTGCGCGGAGTCGGCCGGACGGAAGGCATCCTGCTGGCCGGCTCCGTGGTCGCCATGCTCGTGGTGACCGGCGTTCAGGCCAGATCGCCCGGCACCTGGCTGATGGAAGTGGTCTGGGTGCTGATCGGGCTGCCGCTGGTGGTGGCCCTGCGCAAACGTTTTCCCCTCACCCGCTTGCTGTGCTGGCTGCTGGTGCTGCACGCGATCGTGCTGTGTTACGGCGGGCAGTACACCTACGCGGAGACCCCGGCCGGGGAATGGGTGCAGAGCTGGCTTGGCACCCAGCGGAACAACTACGACCGGTTCGCGCACGTCGTGCAGGGTTTCGTCCCGGCGATCGCCGTGCGCGAGGTGCTGCTGCGCCGGACCCCGCTGTGCCCCGGTGCCTGGGTCACGTTCCTGACCGTCTGCGTCTGCGTGACGATCGCCGCCGGTTTCGAGTTCGTGGAATGGTTCAGCGCGATGGTCGCCGGTGCGGGTGCCGACGATTTCCTGGGCACCCAAGGAGACGTCTGGGACACGCAGTGGGACATGTTCCTCTGCCTGTGCGGCGCGGTGCTTTCCCTGCTGATCTGGCGCAGGGTGCACGACCGGCAACTCCGGGGGATTCCGGCGAACAGCCTGTAATCCAGGTAACCGAGCAACGATCTCCTGTTCAGCGTGTCCGGCACGGCGGATACGGTCCTCGGCATGACTCTGCGAGCCGCGGCGGTGCGGCGGAAACCGGTCGCCGATCTGATCGCCGACAGTGATCACGGCACGCTGAAGCGCTCCCTCGGCCTCGGGCAGCTGACCATGCTCAGCATCGGCGCGACCCTGGGCAGCGGGATCTTCGTCGTGCTCGGTGAAGCGGTGCCCGTGGCGGGCCCCGCCGTCGTGCTGTCGTTCGTGCTCGCCGGCATCACCGCGCTGTTCTCGGCACTCTCCTACGCCGAACTCGCCGGAATGATCCCGGTGTCCGGTTCGTCCTACTCCTACGCCTACGCCACGCTCGGCGAACTGGTCGCCTGGGTCTGCGGCTGGTGCCTGGTGCTCGAGTACGGCGTCTCCGTGGCGTCGGTGGCCGTCGGCTGGGGGCAGTACCTCAACGAACTGCTGCGGCTGACGTTCGGTTTCGCCATCCCCGACGCGTTCAGCCAGCCACCGGGCTCGGGCGGGATCGTCAACGTCCCGGCCATCGTCGTCGTGCTGCTCGCCATGTTCCTGTTGTTGTCCGGCGCGAAGGAGAGCGCGCGGGCCAACGCGATCATGGTCGTGATCAAGGTCGGCACGCTGGTGCTTTTCTGCGCGATCGCGTTCTCGGCGGTGCGGGCGGCGAACTTCGCCCCGTTCCTGCCGCTCGGTCTCGCCGGGCTGAGCGCCGGTGCCGCGAAACTCTTCTTCTCCTACATCGGTTTCGACGCGGCCTCGACCGCGGGCGAGGAGGCGAAGAACCCGCAGCGGGACCTGCCGAGGGCGATCCTGCTCTCGCTCGCGATCGTCACCGTGCTGTACTGCCTGGTCGCCGTGGCCGCGGTCGGCGCGTTGCCGTGGCAGGACTTCGACGGCCAGGAGGCCGCGCTCTCGCACGTGCTCGGCGTCGTGTCCGACAATCCGCTGTGGGCCGGGCTGCTCGCCGTCGGCGCGATCGTGGCGATCTCCAGCGTCGTGCTGACCGTCCTCTACGGACAGACGCGCATCCTGTTCTCGATGTCCCGCGACGGACTCGTCCCCGCCTCGCTGTCCAAAGTGGACCCCAAAACCGGCACGCCCAGGATCAACACGCTGGTGGTCTCCGGCTTCGTCGCGACACTGGCCGCGTTCATCCCGCTCGGGAAACTGGCCGACGCCACCAGCATCGGCACGCTGTTCGCCTTCGGCCTGGTGAACGTCGCCGTCCTGCTGCTGCGAAAACGGCAACCGGAGGCGCCTCGCTCGTTCCGGGTGCCGTTCTCCCCCGTCACGCCGATCCTCGGGGTGCTGTGCTGCGGTTACATGATGCTCAGCCTCGACGGCGAGACCTGGATCGTCTTCGCCGGGTGGATGGCGCTCGGCCTGCTCATCTACTTCGGTTACAGCATGCGCCGATCCCGGCTGGCCCTGGATTCGCCCGTTCGCCGCCATAATTCCTAGCCTGTACAGCCGTAGTACGGG
Source organism: Amycolatopsis sp. TNS106 (assembly GCF_019330265.1). Taxonomy (NCBI): domain Bacteria; kingdom Bacillati; phylum Actinomycetota; class Actinomycetes; order Pseudonocardiales; family Pseudonocardiaceae; genus Amycolatopsis; species Amycolatopsis sp. TNS106. The sequence goes on from NZ_CP024972.1 coordinate 4,152,724, forward strand.
CTGGATCATTGAATGACGGTGATCGGTAGGGGACACTTCCGTCCGACCCACGGAAAACCCTACCGTGAACCGAGGTCCTTATGCGCCGATATGGCATTACCGTGCTGACCGCGTGCCTCGCCCTGTCCCTCACCTCATTCCCCGCCTCCGCTCAAGAGACGGCGACACCCCGCGCTCCCTTCTGTTATGAAGAACCCGTACAACCGAAAGCCGATGTAAGTGACATAAAGGCCGGTTTCCAGTCCACGAAGTGGTTGCAGACGATCCAAGCCGTGTACAAGCGGCGCTGGCCGAGCGGCGAAGCCCTCGCGATCGCCCAGGCCAAGGACAAGTACTTCAGCCAGTTCGTCAACAAGACGAGCTTCAACGCGCTCGCCGAGTCCCTGATGGTGGCGATCCACGAAGAGACCCACATGTGGGATCTGGATCCGTCGAGAACATCGTGGGACGTGTACGTCTCGGCCTGGATCGACGCTTCCCGCAAGGCGATGAAGGTCCCGATCCACGGCGGCTTCCCCCGTCGCGAAATCCTGCCACTGATCACGGACGGTCTCACGCGTTCGATGGACGACATCTACCTGCGGGACCAGCAGCAGGGGTCGTACCGGATGCAGGGGGTCATCGCGGAACTCAACGCCGGGCTCATGGGATTGCCCGCGGCGACGGTCGTCGCGGAGTACATCCAGGGCGTGGGCGCGAGCAATTCGCGGGACATCGCGGCCACGAACATGCGCTACCTTCAGCTCTATCTTCGCGTCGCCAAGACGAAACATCCCGATTACTGGGCGAAGATCAAAGCGCAGCCCGAATTGCGCGACTTCGTGCTCATCGAATTCCTGCGTACCGCCTACTGGCTGGATCAATCCGCTCCCCATGCCGCGAAACTCGGCAGTGCGGACGTGGCCCAGATCGTCGCCAAGAACTACGCACCGGAGAACATCGCGATCATCGAGGAGTTCACCGGAGCCAAGGTGAACACGGGTTCGGCCAGGAACTGCACGCTCTGACGCCGCACGGCTCGCCGGCGACGGACCCTGGTCCGCCACCGGCGAGCCGCCCCGTCACGGCACGAACACCGGCTGGTCCAGCACCCAGAGCCAGGATCCGTCCGGCTGACGGCGGGCGACCTCGATGGTCGCCTCACCGGTGGTCAGCGTGGACGCCGTGAGCGCCAGGTCGCCGCCCACCAGCGCCGGATGCTGCCTGCCCGGCAGGAGTTCCGGCGCGGCCGCGACGAACTCCTCGTACACCTTGCGGATCTCCGCGTGGCCGGTCGCGATGGTGCCCGGCGGGAACGCCAGCACGGCGTCGGGTTCGTACAACGCCACCAGCCCGTCGACATCGCCCGCGTTGCCTCGCTCGATGAACAACTTGCCCAGATCGTTCGGCTCGGTGGCCACAGTCCTGCTTGTCATGGGGATGAGCCTCGCAGCCAATCACGACATCCTGTGTCGTGTATTCCGCTAGAGTTCCGGCCATGCGCGCCGACCGGCTGGTCTCACTGGTGTTGCTGTTGCGGCACCGCGGCCGCCTGTCCGCGACCACGCTCGCGCGCGAGCTGGAGGTCTCCACCCGCACCGTGTTGCGCGACATCGAGGCGTTGTCGGCGGCGGGTGTCCCGGTGTACGCCGAACGCGGCAGGCACGGCGGTTTCGGGCTGCTGCCCGGTTTCCGCACCGAACTCACCGGGCTGAACCACGACGAGGCGCTCGCGCTGCTGATCGCCGGATCACGGCGCGGCGCGCAGGCGTTCGGTCTCGGCTCGGCACTCGCGTCGGCCATGCTCAAGGTGGTCGACGCGCTGCCGGAAGGTCAGCGGGACACCGCGGCGGGCGCGGCCCGGCGCCTGCTCATCGACCCGGAGACCGACCTGCTGTCGCGCCGGGCGGCCGCCGAGGAGGTGCCGGACGCCGTCGTCTCCGAGGTCCGGCGCGCGGTGTTCGCGGGGCACAAGCTGCGCATCCACTACGCGGCCGAGGGCCGGGCGGCGCGGTGGCGCACGGTGGATCCGATCGGCCTGGTCACCGTCCGGGATCGGGGCTACCTGCTGGCCACGAGATCCGGCGAGGACCGCACCTACCGGCTGTCCCGGGTGCGGGCCGCCGAGGAACTCCCCGAACCCGCGCAACGCCCGGACCGGGTGGATCTGGACCGGACCTGGCAAGAACGCGGCACGCGGTTCCGGAGCGGCGGAGACCAAGTCGCCGTGTCGGTGCTGGTTTCCCCGGTGCGGCGGGACGAACTGGCGGGCACCGCGCTGGCCGTGCTCACGGAAGAAGTCACCCAGGACGGCCAGCTGCGCATGGAGGTGACCTTCCAGGACGCGCGCCACGCCGAATGGGCGCTGTGGCAACTCGCCACGGACGCGGAAGCCCTTGCGCCGCTTTGGTTACGTGCCTCCCTGCGAGGCCGGGCCGAGGCGATCGCCGCCCGCTACGCCGGCCGCGCCGATGAGACCAAAGTCAAGTCGAGCCCGTCGGCCGGGACGGGATAATCCGGCCATGACGAACGCCGCCCCGGGAACGGCCTCCGCAACTTTCAAGGTGCTGCTGAAGGGTTATCGCGTGCGAGCCGGCCTCACGCAGGAGGAACTCGCCGAGGGGTCCGGGGTGAGCGTCCGCGCCATCAGCGACATGGAGCGCGGGATCGCCAAGAGCCCGCAACGCCGGACGATCGAAGCGCTCGCCGCGCCACTGTCGTTGACCGACGAAGAGCTGACCGGCCTGCAGAAGGTCGCCCGGCAGGGTCGCGCCCCCGCGCCCGCCGGGATCACCGGCGCCCACCTGATCGGCATCCTCCCGGCGGACGTCGACGACCTCACCGGCCGCGAAAGCGATCTCGAGGCGTTGCGCGCCCTTTCCGCGGATCTGGGCGGTCGCCGCAGGTCCGGACGGGTCGCGATCCTGAGTGGGCCTCCCGGGACCGGCAAGACCACCCTCGCGGTCCGCGTGGCGCACAACCTCGCCGAAGAGTTCCCCGACGGCAGGCTTTTCCTGAAGCTGCGCGGGATGTCCGCCGAGCAGGCGAGCCCGGCGGACGTGCTGCATCTGATCCTGCGCTCGCTGGGCGTCGACGCCGTCCGCATCCCGGCCGATCAGGAGGACCGGGTGAGCCTGTGCCGCTCCCTCCTGCAGGACCGGGCCGCCCTGATCGTCCTCGACGACGCGGCCGACGAGGCCCAGATCCGCCCGCTGCTGGTCGGCGGGCCGCGGTGTCTCACCCTGGTCACCAGCCGTCAGATGCTGGTGGGGCTGGAAGGCGCGAGCAGGCTCGCTCTCGACGTGTTCGGCGAGGACGACGCGGTCGCCCTGTTGTCGACCATCATCGGGGCGGACAGGGTGGCGCGGGAGCGGCGGGAGGCGCTCGAACTGATCGCTCTGTGCGGGCGGCTGCCGCTGGCGCTGCGGATCGCGGGCAACCGGCTGGCGAGCCGCCCGACCTGGCCGCTGTCGCGCCTGGTGGACCAGCTCCGGGACCGCGGCAGGCGGCTGACCACGCTGACCGCCGGCGATCTCGATGTACGCAGCGTCTTCGAACTGTCGTACCGCCAGCTCAGCCCGAACGCCGCCGCGGTGTTCCGGCGGCTGTCGCTCGTCCCGGCGGCGGACTTCTCGGTGGGGGCGGCGATGACGCTCATCGAGGCGGCCGACGAGGACGACGCCGCCGTGTTCCTGGAGGAACTGACCGACGCGAGCCTGCTCCAGACGTCGCAGGAGAACAGCCGGTACCAGTTCCACGACCTCCTGCGGGTCTTCGCGACCGAACGGCTGGCCCGCGAGGAGGCTCCCGAGGTGGTCGAAGCGGCGGAGAACCGGCTGGCCGACTGGCTGGTGCGCACCGCGACGGCGGCGGGCCGCTACTTCCACCCGACCGATGGGGTGAGCCCGCCCCCGGCCGCGACGGCGTCGTTCGGCGACCACGCCGGAGCGGGCAGGTGGCTCGAAGTCGAACTGAAGAACTGGCACGCCGCGGTCAAAAGCGTCGCCGCGCGCGGCGGCCACCGGCCGGTGCTGGACCTGGCCGAATCCATGCACTGGTACTCGGAGATCGGCGGGACCGCGAGTACCTGGTACGACGTCTTCGAACTCGCCGTGGACGCGGCCATCGCGCTCGGCAGCGACCGGGAGGAGGCGGTCCACCGGAACTATCTGTCCTGGGTGCAGGCCTCGCTGTGCGATCAGGCGGAAGAAGCCGTCCGGATGGCCCGGCTGGCCTGGGACGCCGCGGTGAAGGCGGGCGACCGGCGCGAACAGGGCTGGGCACGGGTGTATCTGACGAGCGCGAACGCCCGCGAGACGTCGCCCGAACTCTTCGACGAGGCGGTGCGCCTGTTCGAGGAGGCGGGCTATCCGCTCGGGGTCCATGTGGCACGGACGATGCGGGCCTCGTACCGGTACCGGGAGGGCCGGTACGACGAGGCCGCCGAAGAGTTCGACGCCTGCGTCCGCTACTTCGCGCCGGACCACGGCGGCTCACGCACTCCGGTGGACGACACCAACTACGCGTATGTGCTGCTGCGTTCGGCCCAGAACCTGGCCGCCCTCGACTCGGCCGATCGGGCACTCACCCAGTGCGAGACGGCACTCGGCCTGTTCCGTCGGCACGGCGCGGCCATGGGCCAGGCCCGCGCCCTTCAGGAGACCGGGCGGTTCATGCGGCGCCAGGGCGACCACGCGAACGCGCGCCGCCGTCTGTCCGAAGCCGGGGAACTGTACGAACGCATCGGCCTGACCCAGGCCCAGATCGACACGCTCGACGAACGGGCGGCGCTGTCCGAGGAGATGGGCGACCCGGCGTCGGCCCAAACGGACCGGGAACGCGCGCGGGGTCTGCGTGACCGGCTCGGTCGTTTCGAAGCGGTCGAACCGAATTACGGTTCCTAGCCGGCGTCGTCCCGCTCGCGCGCCGAGGCCGGCTCGGGATGGGGCATCGGTCGATCGCCGCGAGGCCGGTGTCCGGGCGACCTCGGCGTGCGCGGACGACGTTCGGTCCGAGTGCCATCGGGCTTCGCGTCGCCGCTGAACCTAAGCCGGGTCCAGGCAGCTGACCGGCGGAACGAGAGGTCGATTTTCCGCCGGTTGCCTCGTCTTGCCAAGGCGTTCGGTCTTGAGCTTGCGGGCACCTGATGGTTGAGCCGGTCCCTCACGGAGCGCTCACATTCGGCAGGTAGGGAAGGAGGCCTTCACGGACCATTGAGCATGGCGAGGGGCCCGTCGCCGGTGTGGCCGACGGGCTCCTCGAGTTCAGACGTGGTGCAGGGTGTTGCGCCGGGGTTGTCGAAGCGGATCTCGGTATTGGGGTGGGATGAACTCCGGTAGCCCGTCGGCCGCCATGCGGACTTCCCAGTCACCGTGGTGGATCAACCGGTGATGGAATCCGCACAGCAGCACCAGATTCCGAAGATCGGTCGGTCCGTCGTCTGCCCAGTGCACGATGTGGTGGGCGTGGCAGTTCTTGGGTTTCCGATGGCAGCCGGGGAAGGCGCAGCCTCCGTCGCGGATGTTCAACGCCCGCCGCTGGCCCGGTGTCACGAACCGTCGCAGCCGCCCCACATCCAAGGGTTCACCTGCGGCGCTCATCACGACGGGCAGCATCAGGCAGTCGCAGGCGGCCAGCCGGGCTTCCCTCGCGGTCATCGTGCCGACGAAGTCCAGGCACGCGGTCCCGAGACCCGACTTCAGCTCGTCAAGTCCGATGGTGACGTGGACGAGGGTGCGGTAGCCGCTGGTGCCCGGCTGGTCCGGGCACGCGATCGCCAGATCGAGAATATCGACCCACGCATCACCCATCCGCTCGCACTTCATCCGCAGATCCGCCTGCCCGAACTCGTCGACGGTGCGGGGTTGGGCGTAGGCCTCGAGTGCGGCGGCGGTGCGGGCCCCGGTCTCGTCATCCAGAAGACCGGTGAGTTTCCAGAACCCGTCTTTGCGGCGCTCCAGGGTGATCTCCCGGCGCGGCTCCTTCGGCTCCGGATCCTTGGGCTCCTTGCCGTCAGGGTCCAGCAAGCCCAGCAGGTTCGCCTCGGCCCTGGCCAGCTGCCGCGGACCGGCACTCGACGCAAGGCCGGCGAGAATCTTCTCCGCGTTCGCCCGATCCCCGGCAGAGATCTCGGCCGGAAGTCTCTTCACGATCTCCAGGATCTGATCGATCCGCTCATCCCCGACCAACCCCTCCGCCGCCACAGCGGCAGTGGCGGGCAGCGCGGCAGGAACCTCAGTGCCATCCAAAGCGCGGGTCGGGTTCAGCGCGATAGCCCGCTTCACCACCGCGCCCGCTTCACCGATCGACAGCCCCGCGATATCAGCGAACCACGCGGCCGTGCGGCCATAGCCGTACAAGTCCTTGACGCCCCGCGACTCGATCTCCGCCAAATACCGCCCCAACCCGGCGGTGGCCATCCGAATCACCCGCAAGGACTGCTGCACGCCATGGGCAAGCTCCAGCTTGCCAGCACGCCACAACTCCTGCGGCAACTCGGGAAGGAAGGTCTCGGACACCCCTCCATAATACCCGAACAAATAGAACAAGTGTTCGTAATTTTAAGCGACAAACAAAACGAACAACCAACACTGAAGGGTGATATGACCACCATGCCGCGAACACGTTCAGCCACCTCTCGCAATTAGTCACCTAATTGCGAAGAGAACCCCCGGAAGCGGTAATCGGCCGCCCATGCCTGCCAGGTGCGACACTGCCGCTGTACCTCTTGAGTTCGCCGACCAGTCCGGCCACATCGGGCAGGTTCTCGAACCGGCGCCGCCCCCATCCGCGCGACCCCACGGCCTTTCCTCCTCGAAAACGTCCGCCATGAGCGCGAACCGGATGCAGTGCTGGATCATCGGTTTTCCGCTTCACGCGGACAGGAAATCGGCGGCGTGGTCGCGGGCGAAGTCGGTGACGTCGCGCGCCGGTTTTCCGGTCAGGTCGGCGACGGCCGTGTGCACTTCGGCGGCTTCGCCTCTGGCGTAGTGCGCGTAGTCCTCGATGAGGCCGTCGATCTGCCACGGCGGGAGCAAACCGTTCAGCGCCGCGGCGAACCGATCGGCGGAGGTGTCATGGAAGACGACGTTCCGCCCTGTGGCGGTCGAGAGCGCCTGGGCGATCTGGCCGTGGGTCACCGCACGCGGTCCGGTCAGCGTGTAGATCCGGCCGGCGTGCCCCGTGCCGGCCAGCACGGCCGCGGCGGCGTCCGCGATGTCCCTGGTATCTATGGCGCTGACGGCGGCGTCGCCGATGGGTGCGGCGAAGAAGCCCTGCGCGATGGTGCCGGCGAAGGCGAGCAGCGCCTGCAAGTAGAGATTGGGACGCAGCACGGTGTACTCGATCCCGAGCGAGCGGACGTGCGCCTCCACTTCGGCGTGCCAGCGCAGGAACCGCACCGGCGAGTCGGCGTGCGCCGCGTACTGCGAGAGCAGCACGAGCCGGTTCACGCCCGCGTCCCGGGCGAGGTCGGCGAACCGGATCTGGAGCGAGGCGGCGTCGGGTGCGGAAGGGCTGTTGAGGAAGGCCGTGTCGACGCCTTTCAGTGCCGCACCGACCGCTTCCGGGTCACGCAGGTCGGCGACGACGGTCTCGGCGCCGGGAATGGAAAGCTCGGGGTCCCGGGTCATCGCGCGGACGGCGACGCCGCGGGATCGCAGAGCGGGGATCAGAGCGGCTCCGATGGTTCCGGTAGCGCCGGTCACCAATACAGTGTCCATTGTGGAGTGTCCTTTCTCGACCGAGTTCAGTCACGGGTTTCGACCGCACCGTCCGCGCCGTCGCGGACCGCCATCCACGACCACCGTGAGTTCGGTGGCGGTGAGCGTCAGGCCGAGCATCGCCACCCCGCGGACATCCGGTTCGTCGCTCGTACTGTCATGCCGCCACGATCGCGCGGGCGGCCGTCCGTTCGCGTCGGCGACAATCACCTATTCCGCCTCGCTAGGGTTCGGACCATGCCCCCGACGTCCCCCCGTCCGCTCATCGGCAGACGAGCCGAGATCGATCGCCTCCTCGCGCTGGTCCACGCGGCGGGCCGAGGCGAGGGCGGGGTGCTGGTCCTCCGTGGCGAGCCGGGTATCGGCAAGAGCGCGCTGCTGGACCACGTCGAACGAGCGACGGCCGAGGAGTTCCAGCTCATCCGCGCGTCCGGGTCGGAATTCGAGGGTGAACTGCCGTTCGCGGCTCTGCACCAGCTGTGCGTCCCGGCGCTGGCGCACCTCGACACGCTGTCGGCTCCCTACCGCGAATCCCTCCTGGTCGCCTTCGGGCTGGCCGACGGCGCGCCGGACCCGTTCCGGGTGGGTCTCGCCGCGCTCGAACTCCTGGCGACCGCCGCGGGGACGCGTCCGATGCTGTGCGTGGTCGACGACGCGCACTGGCTGGACACCGCGTCGGCGAGGGCGTTGGTGTTCCTGGCGAGGCGGATCGCGGCCGAACCCATCGCGATGGTGTTCGCCGCGCGTGACCAGGATCCGGTTCGCGGGCTGGACGACCTGCCGGGACTGACGGTCGGCGGTTTGAGCGACACGCACGCGCGTGCCCTGCTGGCCGGGGAAAAGACCGTGACGCTGGACGAGCGTGTGCGCGATCGCCTGCTCGCGGAGGCGCGCGGCAACCCGCTCGCGCTCATCGAACTGCCGAAGGCGGGCGGTTTCGCACCGCCGGCGCCGTCACCGATCGCGAGCCGGATCGAGCGGAGTTTCCGGACCAGGATGGCGGAACTGCCCGTGGACGCGCGGCGGCTGCTGACCCTCGCGAGCGCCGATCCCACCGGCGATCCCAGTCTGCTGTGGGCGGCCGCGCGGCGGCTGGACATCGACGTGCCCGCCGCGAGCGCCGCGGCCGAGGCCTCCGGGCTGATCCGGTTCGACACGCGGGCGCGCTTCTGCCATCCGCTGGCGCGCTCCGCCGCGTACCGCGCGGCCGAACCGGAGCAGCGCCACACGGCACATCGAGCACTGGCCGAAGTCACCGACCCGGGAACCGCCGGAGACCGCCGGGCCTGGCACCGGGCCCAGGCCACCTCCGGGCCGGACGAACAGGTCGCGGCGGAACTGGAATTGTCGGCTTCGCGCGCGCAGGCACGCGGAGGTGTGGCGGCCGCCGCTGCGTTCCTCGAACGCGCGGCGGCGCTTTCGCTCGATCCTGCGAAACAGACCGAGCGGACCCTCGCGGCCGCGCGGGCCACGCTGGAAGCGGGCGCGACGGACGCGGCCGCGGAGCTGCTGGCCAGCGTCGACACCGAGACCTTGGGCGTCTCCCAGCACGCCTCGGTCGACCTGCTGCGCGGGCGGATCGCCTTCGTCCAAGGCACGGAGGGGGCCGTTCGCGGGCCGGAGCTCATCCTGCGCGCGGCGGAGCGGCTCGCCGCCGTCGATCCGGAGCGGTCACGCGAGTCCTTCGTCGCGGCGCTGGAAATGGGGCTCGTGGTCGGCCGGGCCGCGGGAGTGCTGGACCGGGTTCTCGACGCGGCCCGCTCGGCGCCGCCGACGTCAGGACCGCCGGATCTCCTCGACGCGCTGGTGCGGCTGACCACCGAAGGACACCATGCCGGTGTGCCCGCGCTTCGCCGCGTTCTCACCGGCGACGATGCCGGCTGGACCAGGACGCCGGCCCTGGCCACCGTGCTCGCGGGCGAGCTGTGGGACATCGACCTGCACGCGACGATCGTCGACTGGCTGGTGCGGACCGGCCGGGACACGGGATCGCCGATGACCATCCGGCTCGGCCTGTCCCAGGTGGCGCTGCACGCGGTGCTCACCGGGAACTTCGGGCGGGCGATGGCCGCGATCGCGGAGGAAGAGGCGATCGCGGACGCCGTCGGTGATCCGCCGCAGCTGTACCCGCGCGTGCACTTGGCGGCGATGCGCGGGCGCCGCCGGGAGGTGCTCGACCTGTTCGCCGAAGCGACGACTCGCGGCAACGGGCAGCTGACCGCGAACGCCCACTGGGCGACGGCCGTGCTGTACAACGGACTCGCGGAATACCCGGCAGCGCTGGACGCGGCGACCCAGGCCGTGGCGAGCGGCGACCTCTTCCTCGCCGGCATCGCGCTGCCCGAACTCGTCGAAGCCGCGGTGCGGTGCGGGCAGGATTCCGTCGCCCGGTCGGCGCTGGACTCCTTGACCGCCCGCGCGGAACCCGCGGGGACCACCTTCGCCCTCGGTATCGCGGCGAGCGCGCGGGCCATGGTCAGCGACACGGAGCCCGACCACCTGGAGGCACTCCGGTATCTGGCGGACGGCCCGCTCTCGGTGCATCTCGCGCGGGCGCGGCTGCGGTACGGCGAATGGTTGCGCCGCGCGGGCCGCCGCCGCGAGGCGCGCGACCACCTGCGCGCCGCGCACGACCAGCTGTCGGAGATCGGGCTGGAGGCGTTCACCCGGCGGGCCGCCGACGAGCTGCGCGCGACCGGGGAGGTCGCGCGCAGCCGCTCCGGGCGTTCCCACGACCACCTGACCATGCAGGAGACGCATATCGCGCGCCAGGTCGCGGCAGGCGCGACCTCGAAGGAAGTGGCCACCCGCCTGTTCCTCAGTCCCCGCACGGTGGACGCCCACCTCCGCAACATCTTCCGCAAGCTCGGCATCACTTCGCGCAGGCAATTGAGGGACATACCCGATCTCCGCGACACGGAACCTGGTTCATGATCGAACCTCCGTCTTCCGCGGACGGAAGACGGAGGTTCCCGTTCACGGCTCAGACCGGGATGTCGCCCGGTGTCCCCCACTGGGTGGTGAACAGGCCAAGGCCGTACCAGGTCCCGTTCGACGGCCGCCACACCACGAAGTCCGCCCGCGGGTCGCCACCGAAATTGCCTGCCATGGGCACGTCACCGGCGACCCCCCATTGCTGGGTCGCGATACCGAGCACGTACCAGACACCGTTACCGGGCCGCCACACGGCGAAATCGGCGCGGCCGTCCGCATTGAAATCGCCGGCCACCGGAATATCGCCCGCGACACCCCATTGCTGGGTCGCGATTCCCCGCACGTACCAGACGCCGTCGCTCGGGCGCCAAACGGTGAAGTCGGCGCGCCCGTCGGCGTTGAAATCGCCGGAGACCGGAACGTCACCGGCGACCCCCCATTGCACCGTGGCGATACCGAGCACGTACCAGGTGCCATTACTCGGCCGCCACACCGTGAAATCGGAGCGGCCGTCACCATTGAAATCGCCGGTCAGGGGAACGTCCCCGGACACGCCCCACTGCTGGGTCACCACCGTGCCGGTGCTGCTCTGGATGATGTACCAAATTCCGTTGCTCGGCCGCCACACGGCGAAGTCGGCCCGATGGTCGCCGTCGTAGTCCGCGGCCACCGGCACGTCGCCCGAGACACCCCACTGCTGGGTCACGACACTGCCGTTGCTGCTGCGGATCACGTACCAGACACCGTTACCTGGACGCCAAACCGCCTTGTCGGCGAACCCGTCGCCGTCGAAATCCGCGGCGGTCTTCTGAGACGATGGCGAGGCGGCGACACCGATATCGTCCGCGCCCGCGGCCGGTGGCATTACGAGCAGACCCGCGAGCAGACCCGCCAATGCCACACCCAGCCGAATGGATCTTCGCATTTTGCCGGAACCTCTTTCCGTTCGGTGGACGTACTCTTCCCAGTCCGCGCTTTATGACCGAAGATACGAACCGGGGTGGTTCCAGCCTGACACCGACGGCATGGCCTTGTCAGCAAGGATTCCGCCCAACGGACCGCGCGAGGGGATTTCAGTGGAGACCAAGAGAAGAGCAAGAAGCGTCCTCGAAGGCGCCTTCACCCTATTGGATGCCTTGGTACGACATCAAGGTGAAGCGGGATTGACCCAGCTGGCCAATTCCTGTTCGCTGCCGAAATCGACGGCATACCGATTACTCGAGCAATTGACCGCACTGGAGGTTGTCCAGCGCAGCGAAAACCGCTATCGCGTCGGCGCGCAGGCATTCCGGCTCGGCCAATCGTGGCAGCCTTATCCGCGGCTGCTGGAACTCGCGCGTGGCGAACTCCGGCGCCTGGCCGCGGCCACCCGGGCCAGTTCGGTGCTCGCCGTCCCCTGCGACGGCCGGATCCTGATCGCCGCCGCCAGCCTCACCCGGGCGGAGGACGGCGTCCTTCTCCGGCCCGGTTCGACGGTGCCCCAGCGCACCGGCCGCTTCTGCCCCCTGTGGCAAGCGGAACACGAACTCGTCGCCGTCGAAGCGTCCGTCAGGCTGCCGACCGGCCGGACGGTCGGCTCGATCGCGACCGTGCTCACGCTGCCACAGTCCTCCGTCACGATGTCCGACACCGTCGCCCGCGCCGCCCGCACGCTCGGCGCCGCGCTGGCGGACTGAGCGACGTGTGCGGTCTCGCACTACGGTCCCCTCGTGACTCCGGTCATCGACGGCGAATCCCTTTCCCCCATGGGAAATCTCGACCGAGAGCGCTTGGGCGTCGCCGCGCGGCCGACCCTCCCCCGGTCCGTTCCGGGGATGGCACCGGCCACATCGGACGGAAGCGACAGCCGCAGCGGTACGTCGAGCTCGACGGTCAGGTGGCGAACTCGGCGGGCGAGCTCCTGGGCAGACCGATCGCCGCGATGGGCGGCACGGCCAGCAGCAGCCCGGCCACGTCGGGTCGTGCCGATTCCGGGGCCGGGCCATGACTCCTCCTCGGTGAATTTCCACCGCCACCGCGCCACGGATCGGCGATCTCCACCCGGCCCCGATATCGTCGAGATCACGTTCAGAAGGAGGAAACCATGGCCGAAACGACCATCGAGCCCAGCCCCGAACTCCGGGCACTCGACCGGCTGGTCGGCACCTGGAAGGTGACCGGCGGAGCCGAAGGCACCGTGCGGTACGAATGGATGACGGGCGGATTCTTCCTGCTGCAGCACGTCGAACTCAGCCAGTTCGAAGAGCGGATCACCGGATTGGAGGTCATCGGCAACCTGCGCCCGTTCGGCGAACCCCCCGGCGAGGACGTGGTCTCCCGGTTCTACGACTCGGCCGGGAACACCCTCGACTACGCCTACGAACTCACCGGCGACACCTTGACCATCTGGGCCGGAGAGAAGGGCAGCCCCGCCTATTTCCGGGGCACCTTCGACGCCGAGGGCACCACCATGACCGGAGACTGGGTTTACCCGGACGGAGGCGGCTACACCTCCACCATGACCCGGATCTGATCCGCGCGCCGTACGGGTGAGATCGGTGCACAGGAGGATGACGCCATGCGGAAACTGGCCTTCGGCATGAATGTGACGCTCGACGGCTACATCGCCGCGCCCGGCGACGACCTCGGCTGGAGTGGGGGTGACGGACCGGATTCGTCGCCGAGCGACGAGCTGTTCGGGTGGTGGTCCGACCGGGTGGCCGCGACGGGCCTGGCGCTGTATGGGCGCAAGCTGTGGGAGGCGATGAGTTCCCACTGGCCGACCGCCGACCAGCGACCCGGCGCCACCCCCGCCGAGATCGAGTACGCCCGCCGCTGGCGGGCCATGCCGAAGGTGGTGTTCTCGTCGACGACCGGCACGGTCGAAGGGAACACCCGTCTGGTGACCGGCGACGCGGTCACCGAGATCACCCGGCTCAAGGCCGAGGACGGCGGCCCGATGGACATCGGCGGCGCGACGCTCGCCGGGGCGGCCATGCGGGCGGGGCTGATCGACGAGTACGTGCTGGTCACCGTGCCGGTCCTGGTGGGCGGCGGTACGCCGTTCTTCACCGTGCTGGACGGCTGGGTGCGGCTGAATCTCGTCGAGACGCGGACGTTTCCCGGCGGCGTCGTGCTGACCCGATACGAGACGAAGCGCTGAGTGGTCACAGCCAGTCCGGCTTCGGGCGGGACGCCACACTTCATGAGACGACACGCGGGCCCAGACGGGCGCATGCTGAGCGCCGACCAACCGACGTCGAAGGAGCGCCATGTCTCGTTGGAGCAGGAAAGTCGCATCCGTGCTGGTTTCGGTGGTGGCAGCCGTGGGATTGACGACCATCGCGGCGGCGCCCGCGGCAGCCGACACGGTCACTGCCAGGTACTACGCCTCCTTGGGAACCGGGGGCCTGTGGTACATCGATCCGCAGTTGACCGTTACTGCCCCGGCCACGGCGAATGTCGGCGCGACCGAGTCGATCGAGGCGAGCTTCAGCATGCTGTGGCCGTCCCGGTTCGCCGAGGTGCCTGCCAACCAGTTCGACAACGCCTGGATGTCGCTCCAGCTGGAAGGTGCCGCAAGCGGGACGTTGTCCGTCCGGAAGATGACGCATCCCAGGCTGGTGCCAGGTGAGTGGGTGACCTTTTCCGGAAGCGCCGGGTATCCGTACGGCAACGCGGGAACGGTGACCTACCGGCCAGCCTGTTTCTCGCCGAACTCGAGCATCGTCTTTTGCCCGGTCAGCGGCCGAAGCGTGCCGATCGCGGACACCACACAGGTTTCCTAGCAGCCGTTCACTCGCTGGTCGACCCGCGAACTCGCCGCGTGAAGGTGCGGAGTCCGGACACGAAAAAGCCCAGGCCGCGTGGCCTGGGCTTTTTTGAAGGAACTCTGTGCTCCCCCGCTTGGACTCGAACCAAGAACCCTCCGGTTAACAGCCGAATGCTCTGCCAGTTGAGCTACAGGGGATTGTGCTCCGTACCGGCCGGATCGCTCCGACCGATGAGAGAACTTTAGCCCATGCCCCTCGGCGGCCGCACACCCACCCCCCACTTCGGGGATCACCTCGTCAAGCTCGCGTTTTGAGGGACAATGACAGCTGGAGCAAGATCGAACGGAGGCGTGGACTCGGATGAAGATGTTCCTGCTGGGCGCGGCCGCGGGCTACGTGCTGGGCGCGAAGGCCGGCCGGGGGCGGTACGAGCAGATCGTGCGGACCTACCGCAAGATCGCTGACCACCCCATGGTGCAGGGCGCCGCCGGGGTCGCTCGCGCCAAGGTCGGTGAGCGGTTCGGGCGGTCTCAGCGCTGACCGTGCCCGAGACGAACCCAACAAGGGGCCCTTCGCCGGCGGCGGAGGGCCCTTTTCACGGCACGACGGCGACCACGAAGACGCGCCGGAACTCGAACCAGGTGGTCCCGTCGGGGCGCGGCGGGTAGGCCTCGTCCAGTTTCCGGGCGATCTGAACACGGAAGTGGTCCCAGTCCTCCCCAGGCAAGGCGTCCTTGACCGGCCGCAGCGAGGTGCCGGTGATCCATTCGAGCACGGCGTCTTCCCCGGTCAGCCGCTGCAGATACGTCGTCTCCCAGGCGTCGACGGCGCAGCCCGCGTCGGCCAGCAGGTTGCCGTAGCCGAGCGGGCTGTCGACGGCCTCGTTCTCCCGCAGGACGACGTCGGCGAGGCGCGGGGCCCACTCCTCGGTGCACGCGAGGGCGCGGACCAGGGCGTGCGACGGGGCATCGAAGTTACCGGGGACCTGGAACGCGAGCGTCGCCCCGGACGGCAGGAGGCCTGCCCAGCGACGGAGCAGGTCGCGGTGCCGCGGGACCCACTGGAGCACGGCGTTCGAGATGACCACGTCGGTGTCCGGTTCGGGCACCCAGTCGTCGACGTCGAGCACTCGCGCGTCGACGCCGCGTGAGCGGGCGGCTTCGACCATTTCGGGTGAGCTGTCGCTCGCTTCGATGATCGCGCCGGGCCAGCGTTCCGCCAGGCCGGCGGTCAGGTTTCCGGGTCCGCAGCCGAGGTCGGCGACCCGGCGAGGCTTGGCGGCGGGGATCCGCGCCACGAGGTCGTGGAACGGCCTGGCCCGCAGGTCGGCGTAGTCGAGGTACTTGACCGGATCCCACATGGCGCCTCCCAGCGATACAGTACGAGCGTACTGCTAGCTGCCGTGCTTCGCCAGCTTCCTGGCCGCCTCCTCGGCGATCGCCTTGACGACGTCGTCGTCGGTGCCCGGATCGGGCCGCACCTGCAAGACCGTGCCGTCCTGACCGGGGACCTTGCGCTCGACGAACCACGCTCCCCCGGTTTCGAGGTCCTTGCGGTGCCGTCCCCGGACCGAGCCGTCGACCCGCTGCCGCACCAGGATCGGGACCTTGCCGGGCCTCGGCAGCCTGAACCGGACCGGGGACTTGTCGGCCAGCAGCACGGCGTTCCCCGCCGTCCCGGTCTCCTCGGATTCGGTCAGGGTCAGCACCCCGTCGGACCACGCGGCCTTGCCGACCAGATGCCAGCCGACCCGGCGCGGCCCCGGGATCCACAGTCCCAGCGCCGTGACCAGCAGGTATCCGCCGCCCTCGACCGCCGCGCCGCCGACGACGTGTTCGCCGTCGTCGAGCGATCCGTCGAAATCCGCCGGGACACGGTCACCCAGCAGGTGACGCAGCCAGCCCATGCTCAGTCCAATCCGCCGATGGCCTGTTCCTTAAGCGCCTTCCGGTACTGCTCGAGCGCGACGAGGTCGCCGAACAGGGCGCGGTAGTCGTCCGGCGCCTCGACCGGGGAAAGCCGCTGGAGCTTCGACTTGATCTCGTTGATCTGGCGGCCGACGAGGCTCTCCTGCACCGCCGCGAGTTGCGCGGAGATGTAACGCGAGTCGACCTCACCCTTGGCGCGCAACGGTTCCACCGAAAGCTCGCTGAGCACTCGCCGCACCGTTCCCTGCGGGCAGTGCGGGGCGGCGGCGTCGAGCAGGGCGGGGCCGGTCAGCCCGGAACCCGCTCCCCCGGCGGCCAGCAACGCCTTGTGGATGGTGACGTAAACCGGGTGGGTGAACGCGTCCTCGGGGAGCGCGTCGTACTCCGCCCCGGCGAGCATCGGCTGCTGCAGCGCCGCCTTGAGCGCTTCACGCTGCGCGATGAACCGCGGGTCGCCGGGCGCGGGCCTGGGCAGGTCCTCCTCGGCCGCGGCCGCCGCCGAAGAGGGAGCGGGCCGCCGGACCTCGACGGTGGCGGAGCGTTTCGCCGCGGCCCCCGCACTGCCGCGCACCCGGTTCACCACCTGCGCCGCGTCCTGCCAGCCGACCCACCACGCGAGTTTCGACGCGTAGCCGTCGCGGCTGGCGCGGTCCCTGATCCCCGCGACCATCGGGACGGTCTTCTGCAACGCCGCCACCTGACCGTCGACCGAGTCGAGGTCGAACGCCTTGAGCATGCTCTTGATCGCGAATTCGAACAGCGGGATCCGCCGCGCGACCAGGTCGCGCACCGCGGCGTCGCCCTTGGCGAGCCGCAGTTCGCAGGGGTCCATTCCATCGGGGGCGACCGCGATGTAGGTCTGCCCGGCGAAGGTCTGGTCGCCCTCGAACGCTTTCAGCGCCGCCTTCTGGCCCGCTTCGTCGCCGTCGAAGGTGAAGATCACTTCGCCGCGGAAGGCGTCGTCGTCCATCATCAGCCGCCGGAGGACCTTCATGTGGTCCTCGCCGAACGCAGTCCCCGACGACGCGACGGCCGTCGGGACCCCGGCGGCGTGCATCGCCATCACGTCGGTGTAGCCCTCGACGACGACGACCTGGTGCCGCTTCGCGATCTCCCGTTTGGCCAGATCGAGGCCGAACATCACCTGCGACTTCTTGTAGATCGGCGATTCCGCCGTGTTCAGGTACTTCGCCGAGACGCGGTCGTCGTCGTACAGGCGCCGCGCGCCGAACCCGACCACCTCGTTGCCGACGTCGCGGATCGGCCAGAGCAGCCGCCGGTTGAACCGGTCCATCGGCCCGCGCTGCCCCTCCTTGGCCAGCCCGGCCGTGAGCAGTTCCTTGACCTCGAACCCGCGGTTGAGCAGATGCTTCGTGAGCTTGTCCCAGCCCGCCGGCGCGTACCCGCAGCCGAACGTCTGCGCGGCTGCCGCGTCGAAACCCCGCTCGGACAGGAAGTCCCGCGCCGCCCGCGCGTCCGGGGTGAGCAACTGCTCGGCGTAGAACTCCTGCGCCGCGCGGTGCGCCTCGATCAGCCGGGCGCGGGTGCCGCGATCACGCTGGACGCTTCCGCCACCGCCTTCGTAGGTCAGCCGGAACCCCACGCGATCCGCGAGGCGCTCGACGGCTTCCACGAACGAGATCAGGTCCATCTTCTGGATGAACTTGATCACGTCACCGCCTTCGCCACAGCCGAAGCAGTGGAAGGTGCCGTGGGTGGGGCGCACATTGAACGACGGGGTCTTCTCGTTGTGGAACGGGCAAAGCCCTTTCAGGCTGCCGCCGCCGGCGTTGCGGAGGGCCACGTAGTCACCGATGACCTCGTCGATCCGGTTGCGCTCGCGCACCTCCGCGATGTCGCTCTCCCGAATCCGTCCTGCCACGCTCATCACTCTAGTTCCCGCGTCCGGAGCGCTGTGCGGCACACTCGGGGAATGAGCACCGCCCTGGACGAACTCGCCGGGAATTTCGCCGCGCTGCGCCCCCAGCTGGTATCGGTCGCCTACCGGCTGACCGGCACGCTGTCCGACGCCGAGGACGCGGTCCAAGAGTCGTGGCTGCGCCTGAGCGGCCTGGACGAACAGCGCCGCTCGGCCATCGAAGACCACAAGGGCTGGCTGACCACCGTCGTCAGCCGTATCTGCCTCGACCGGCTGCGGTCCGCGGTGGTGCGCCGCGAACGGTACGTCGGCGAATGGCTGCCCGAACCCGTCCTCGGCCCGCTGGGCACGCCGTCGTCGGAAGACCCGCTGACCGTCGCCGTCCGCGACGACGGGATGCGCATGGCGGCGATGGTGGTCCTCGACCGGCTGACGCCGGAACAACGCGTCGCGTTCGTCCTGCACGACGCGTTTTCGGTGCCGTTCGGGGAGATCGCCGACATCCTGGGCTGCACGCCGGAAGCCGCGCGCCAGCACGGTTCCCGCGGCCGCCGCGCGGTCGCCGACGCCGACCCGCCGCCCCGGACGGCGCTCGCCGAGCAGCAGCGGATCATCGAGAAGTTCCTGACCGCGATGCTCACCGGCGACATCCAGGCGGTGGCCGAGGTCCTGCATCCCGACGTCGTCCTCGTCGGCGACGGCGGCGGCAAGGCGCGCACGGCGATCCACACGGTCGCCGGGTTCGACAAGGTCACCCGGCTGTTCCAGGGCCTCATGCGGATGTACGACCCCGCGGGCATGGAGCAGGCGAGGCTCGCGCTGGTCAACGGCGACCTCGGGGTCTACCTGCCGCCTCAGCCCGGTTCGGACCGGTACCGGGCGCTCGACGAGCACGTCGACGCGTTCGTCATCCGCGACGGGAAGATCGTCGCGATCTACGACATGGCGAACCCGGACAAGCTCACCACCGCCCGGGCCCGCGTCGGCGTCTGACCGCGTCAGGGAAGCGGGATCTTGCAGGCGTCGCCCGAGGTGAAGCCCTGCGCGGTGATGTCGAGCGCGCTGTTCATCCGGGCACGCATGTTCTCGAGGCCGATTTGGTACGTCAGCTCGATGACGCCCTTGCGGCCGAACTCGCGTTCCAGCTCGGCGACCTGGTCGTCGGTGACGGTAACCGGGCTCGCGGTCATCGCGTCGGCGTACGCGAGCGCGAGCCGTTCCTGGTCGGTGAAGGCGGGCGACTTCGCGTAGTCGTCGATGTTCTTCAGCCGTTCGATGTCGAGGCCCTCGTGCAGTTGCAGCATGGTCCCGAAGTCGATGCACCACGTGCAGCCGAGCTGGGTCGCGACGCGGTACACGGCCAGCTCGCGCACGTTCGGCGGCAGCGTCTTGCTGGCCTTCTCCGCCATCATTTCGTGCATGCCGTTCGCCCGGAGCAGCGCCGGGTGGTGCGCGTAGACGGCCATCGGCTCGGGCACGGCGCCGAAGCGCTTGCCGGCGAACTTGTAGAACAGCTTCAGCAGGAAGCCGGCTTCGGCGGTCTTGACGGCGGGAATACGCGGCATGGTGTCCTCCTCGTGCGGTTGCGATCACCGAATGGACGAGACGGCCCGCGAGGACGTGACAGTGACGCCGGTGACGCCGGTTACTCGCGCCACGCGGCCGGTCGGGCCCACGATTTCGCCTTTTCGCCGGAACCCCCAGTCGATCATCGACGGTAGGCTGACGAGTCGGCCCCGAGGAGGATCGATGCTCGCCGTCGAGGACCCCGCCACCGGACTACGGATCACGGCCGTCCCCGACTGCGGGCCCGCCGAGGTCGACAAGGCGGTCCGCGCCGCCGCCGCGGCATGGCCCGCCTGGCACGTCTCGGATCGGCACGCCGCGCTGACATCGTGCGCGGTCGTCGTCGAGGAGGCCGCTCCCGTGCTGGCCCCCGTGCTCTCCGAAGAGCAGGGAAAACCGCTTCACGAGGCCGAAGCCGAGTTCGCCGAGGCGGCGTCGAGGTTCCGGTACTTCGCGGGGCTGAGGCCGGAACCACGGGCCGACGGCGACGGACCGGTCGCCGCGATCACCCCGTGGAACTTCCCCGTGCAGTCGGCCGTCGCGAAACTCGCGCCGGCGTTCGCCGCCGGGAACACGGTGGTGCTCAAGCCTTCGCCGCGCACCCCGCTCACCACGCTGCACCTCGGCCGGATGCTGGCACAGGTGCTGCCGCCGGGAGTGCTGACCGTGCTCACCGGACGGGATCCCCTCGGCGAGTACCTGCTCGCCCATCCCGGGATCCGGCAGGTCGACTTCACCGGCTCGGCCGACACCGGGAAGCGGATGGCGGCCGCGCCGGAATGGCGGCGGCTGACACTGGAACTGGGCGGCAACGATCCCGCGATCGTCCTCCCCGGCACCGATCCGGCCGCGATCGCGGAACGGCTCTTCTGGAGCGCCTTCGCCAACTGCGGCCAGATCGGTGTGGCGGTCGAGCGGGTCTACGCCGTCGGGCCCGTCCACGACGGCGTCGTCGAGGCCTTGGCGGACGTGGCGGCGCGAGTCGTGGTCGGCGACGGACGGGCCCCCGGGACACAGCTCGGCCCGGTGAACAACCGGCCGCGGTACGACCGCGTCACCGGTCTCACCGACGAGGCGCGGGCGGACGGCGCGCGGATCGTGACCGGCGGGCCACTCGACGGGCCCGGGTACTTCTTCGCCCCGGCGATCGTCGCCGACGCGCACGACGGGATGCGAGTCGTGACCGAGGAACAGTTCGGCCCGGTGCTGCCGGTCGTCCGATGCTCCACGGTGGACGAAGCGGTCGGGCTGGCGAACGCCACGGCCGGCGGCCTGTGCGGTTCGGTGTGGGGCGCGGACGAGGAGTACGCCGCCGCGGTCGCGGCACGGCTCGGTAGCCGGACGGTCCGGGTCAACGCGCACCTGGCGATGCCGGTGGGCTCGCGGTGGTCCGCGAGCCGCGCCGGCCTCAGGGAGTGATCGTCCGGACGTCCCACACCCAGACGCCGTCGACGAACTCGGCGGGCTTCCGCAGCAGCAGGTCCACTGTGGTCCGGAAGGCGTCCTGGTGTTCGCGCGGGATCAGCACGAGCACGTCGGCGTTCCAGTACCGCAGATCCTCCAGCGCCTGCACCCGCTGCGACTCGGTGATCGCCGCCGGCACGCCGGTCTGCTTGATCTGGTCGAAGATGATCGACGTCGGCCGCTGGATGGCGCCGTAGCGGCCGCGTTTGTCGTCCGGGCCGCTCGGCCCGACGAAGTAGCCCTCCGGCATCGAATAGCCGAGGCCCGCGTCGATCTGCCAGTGCAGTGGTTCGGATTCACCGGAGCTCGGCAACGGCACGGGCACCACGGTCCCGCCGGGCGCGACGTAGCTCCGCCAGGTGCCGTCGGCGAGGAACCGCGGTGTCGGCGGCCGGTCCTTCACGATCAGCTGTGTCGGCGCGATCGGCAGCAGGACCGCGACGACGACGCCGATCCACAGCAGCCGCAACGGGAATCGCCGCTCCCCCGGCACTTCGGGGAGATTCGAGGCGACCGCGTGGACGCGTTCGGTCGCCAGTGCCAGCAAGGCGCCGATCAGCGGGATGCAGCCCATCGCGAGCCGCGATTCCAGCAGCGACTCGAACAGCGGCAGTTCGGAGAACAGCTTCCACGGTCCCGGGATCCCGGTTTCCTCGTGCACCACGACGATCTGCACGCCGAGCGAAAGCCAGGCCATCACGAACATCGAGATCGCCAGCGCCCGCGCGAACGCCTCGCGCCACAGCCACACGGTGATGACCACCATCAGCACGATCAACGGCCAGCCGAAGAAGGCGTTCTCCTCGGTGCGGTTCATCGACACGTCCGCGGCGGCCTGCGGCTGCCCGGCGACCGACTGCGTCGCGAACCGGGTGAACGCCGCCGTGTCGTTCCCGACCGGGCCGTGTTCGATCGCCTGATAGCTCTGCGGGCCGAAGAACTGCCACCACAGCGGGAAAGCGCACAGCACGAGCGCCACGAGGACCCCGATGCCGACGCCGATCCCCAGCGGTTTCGCCATCGGCGGGAATTCGCGGTGGTTCGTCGCGAAGTAGGCGATGGCGAAGATCGCGAACGCCATCGCGAAGATCAGCAGCGGTTCTTCGCCGAGGAAGATCTGGTACGCCGCCAGCAGGCCGAGGAAGATCCCGTTGCGGACGGGGCGTTCACCACGGGCGATCTTGAAGACCAGCAGCGCGATGAACGGAAGGACGAACCACGCGACGAAGTTCGGGTGCGCGTTGCCGTGCGAGATCATCGGCGGGGCGAAGCCGACGAACGCGCCGCCGATGGCCGCGCCGACCCGGTGCGTGACCAGATGGCGTGAGAACACCCAGTACCAGGCGGCCGCGGTGCCGGCGAGCCCGCCGGTGAGCGCGATGGCCCAGGTGACCGTCGGGCCGAAGGTGAGCGTGACCGGCGACAGCGGGATGCCGATGCCGAGCATGGCCGTGTTGGCCATCAGGTTCACGCCGAGGGGATGGTTCTGGAAATGCGAGCTGAGCGGGTTCCTCAGGTGCAGCACGTTGTCCGCGGTGACGGAGAAGAACCACTCCCACAGGTTCTGGTCCGACGCGCTGTTCCAGAGATAGCCGTCCTTGAGGTCGAGCCAGAGCCCGTTGTAGAGCAGGAAGGCGAACAGCAGGAAGCCGCCCATGATGGCGGCGTCGGCGGCGGCGAACCGGCGGGGGCTCGCGGGAGTCTTTTCGGCCTCCAACTCCGCCGCAGCCCCAGCCTCAGCCTTAGCCTGGAAAAGACTCACGGACCGTCCTCACGGCTCGACAACGCGGGCGAGAAAGTAGATCACACCCGTCGAGGCATGCCTGACGAGCAGAAGGAAGGGCCGGTCGACGGCGACTTCCAGGGGTTCGTCGACGATGAGCGACGTCAGCCGCATCAGCACCGCCGTCGCGGCCGCGCCTTCGAGGCCCTGCTCGTCGATGCGGAGCACGGACTGGTGGACGACCTCGGACACTTCGAGCCGGTCGTCGTCGGCGAGCCCGGTGAGGTCGGCGTCGGCGGTGAACATCGTCCGGACGCCGAGGTCCTGGAGTTTCGCCGTCAGCGGGCTGTCGACGTCGAGGTCGAGTTTCGGCAGCGACAGGGCGATGGTCTTGGACCGCGTGTTCTCCAGCAGTCCCGCCAGCTTGCCCGCGTCGAGTTCGGCGTCGTCGAGGTCGCCGTCCGGCAGCAGGACGATCGCCTCCACCCCGCCCTCGGCACCGAGGCGGACGACCTGCCAGCCGTCCTCGTGGGTGTGGTCGAGCTGTTTTTCGAGCCACATCGTCGGCACCGTACGGGTGCCGGACGGCGCGTGGAAGTCCGCGGGCGCGGTGTTGTCACGCGAGAACGGATTGGTCCAGGCGGTTTTGAGATACAGGGCGTTGACGATCGCGGCGACGGTGTCGGGCGCGACGGTCCCCGGCTTCAGCAGTTCGGGGATCAGCTCGCGGGTGGCCTCGGCGACGTCGGCGTTGATCAGCCGTCGCGCGGCCTCCGGATCGTCACCGAACGGGGCGCTCTCGACCTTGCCGCCCGGCCAGGTGGCCAGTTCCGCACGGAAGGAATCCTCCAGCGGCAGCCCGTCCCAGGCCCAGAGCGTGTTCGCGACCGCGAGTTCCGGGCCGTCGTCGAGCAGCGACGAGGCCTTGCCCAGCAGGTCGGCGAGCCCGTCCGGGTCGCCGAGCAGGGCGATCAGCTCTTCTCTGGTCTTCCCCTTGGCGGCCTGCGTCACCAGGCCGAGCGCGCTCGCGATCGAGTACGGCGAGAAGCACGCGTTCTCGGTGCGGCTCGCCAGCACCCGATAGAGGTCCAGACCAAACCGGAGGTGGCTTTCGACAGCGCCCATGTCGCAGACCGTACCGTGGACGGGCCCGCCCGTCTCCTGTCCGAAAGTTCCGTTCAGCCGTGCCTGCCGGTGTGCCAGGCGTGCCACGCGTACGCCTGCGCGTCCGTGAGCGACGCCACCTGGTCGACGACCACGCGAAGCCGGGCCGCGTCGTCCGAGGCGGCTTTCCACGCGGGCAGGAACAGGCCGTCCAGCGCGTCGGGCGCGCGTCGGCACAGCGCGACGACCAGTTCGGCGAGCATCTGGCGCTGGCCGTCCTGCATCGCGAGACGCCGCTTGTCGCTCATCACGTACCGCAGCGCGAGCGCCTTGAGCAACGCGACCTCGGCCGCGACCTGCTCCGGAATGACCAGCTCCGCGGCGTAACGGCTCAGCGGCCCTCCGCCGTACACCTCCCGTGTCGCGCCGACGACCGCCGTCGCGAATCGGCCGACCAACTCGCTCGTCAGCCGTTTCAACGCGACCTGCGCCTTGAGTGATCCATCCAGCCCCGGTTCGCTGAGCTCGGCGACCACCGGCAAGTCGAGCAGTTCCTTCGCCGCACCCTCCAAAGTGGACTGAGACCGGTTCGAGAACCTTCGCGCCGCCTCGGCCACCGCCGCGCGTTCCTCCGCGTCGGCCAGCACCCGCAACGAGATCCGGCCCGCCAGCACCCCGTCTTCGACGTCGTGCACGGAATAGGCGACGTCATCGGACCAGTCCATGATCTGCGCTTCCAAGCAGGTGCGGCGCTCGGGCGCGCCCTCCCGGACCCACGCGAACACCTCGGCGTCATCGGCGTAGACGCCGTACTTCGGATTGCCTTCTTCCCGCTGCCACGGGTACTTCATCGAGGCGTCGAGACAGGCGCGGGTGAGGTTCAGCCCGCCGACGACCCCGTCTTCGAGCAGGACCTTGGGTTCCAGCCTGGTCAGGATCCGCAGCGTCTGCGCGTTGCCCTCGAAACCGCCGCACGGCCGGGCGACCTCGTTCAGCGCGCGCTCGCCGTTGTGCCCGAACGGCGGATGCCCGATGTCGTGCGCGAGACCGGCCGTGTCCACCAGATCCGGATCCGCGCCCAGCTCGTCCGCGATGCCCCTGCCGATCTGGGCGACCTCCAGCGAATGCGTCAGCCGCGTGCGGGGCACACCGCTGACCTCGGCCCCTTCGCCCGGACCGACCACCTGGGTCTTGCCCGCCAGCCGGCGCAGAGCGGCCGAGTGCAGCACTCGGGCGCGATCACGAGCGAAGGCGCTCCGCCCGTCCGCGGCGCCTTCCAACGCCGCGGCCTTGGGCCGCTCGGGCAGCAAGCGCGCCCTGTCGGCCTCGGTGTAGGTGTCCACCCGACCAGACTAAACGTGCTCACCGACACTTATCGGGCGTCAGACCTCGCCGGTACCGAACAGACTGTCCGCCGGCGACTTCGTGAGGCGGTAGTACAGCAGCGCGCCGGTCTCGCGGACGATGTAGCGAGCCTGCGTCTCGCGGGTCTGCACGATCGGGCCCCGATGGGTGGGCGACGTCCAGGTCTCCAGCCCGAGGTCGTCGGCCATCACCCGCGCCCGGAAGGAGTGCCACGGGTCGCTGACCAGCACGGCGGTCTTCCAGCCCCGTTTCTGCACCTGCTCGGCGACCGCGCGGAGGCTCCGCAGGGTGTCGCTGCCCTCGCCGACCGGCAGCGTCGCCGACGGGGGAACGCCCCGTTTGCGCAGCCACTGCGCGCCCGCGTGCGCTTCGGTGTAGTTGTCGTCCGCCTTCTTGCCGCCCGCGGTGACGATCACCTTCGCGACGCCCTGGTCGTACAGCGTCTTCGCCTTGGCCAGCCGGGCCTGGAAGATCTCCGACGGCCTGCCGTTGTACTGGGCCGCGCCGAGCACCACGATGACGTCGGCCCGGTCGCGCACGTCCTCCCGCGCGACCTGCCAGACCCGGAACGCCGTTCCGCCGATCACCGCGACGACGACCAGCAGGAACCCCGCCACTATCCGGCGAACCCAGTTCGCGCGAGTCGGTTTCGTCCGTTCGGCGGTACTCACGTGGGTGATTCTCGCAGAGCACGGAGTCGATCTCAGAGCCAGCCGTGCTCTTCCGCGAGCCGCACCGCTTCGGCCCGGGTCCTCGCCCCGGTCTTGCCCATCGCGGCCGAAAGATGGTTGCGCACGGTGCCTTCGGAAAGGTGCAGGGCACGGGCGATGTCCGCCACCGTGCTGCCGTCCTTGGCGGCCAGGAGGACGTCGTGTTCGCGTCCGGTGAGCGGGCTCGCGCCGGTGGCGAGCGATTCGGCGGCGAGCGCGGGATCGACCACCCGGAGCCCGCCGTGGACCCTGCGGACGGCGTCCACGAGCTGCTCCGGCGGAGCGTCCTTGACGACGAATCCCGCGGCGCCCGCGGCCATCGCCCGCGAGAGATAACCGGGCCTGCCGAAGGTGGTGCAGATGATGATCCGGCACAGCGGGAGCGCGCCGTGCAGTTCGGCGGCGGCTTCGAGACCGTCCTTGCCCGGCATCTGGACGTCGAGGAGCGCGACGTCCGGGGCGGTCTCCTTCGCCCGCTGGAGCACTTCGTCGCCCGAGCCGACCTGGGCGACCACCTCGATGTCGGCTTCGAGGCCGAGCACGGTGGCCAGCGCCCCGCGCACCATCGCCTGGTCGTCGGCGAGCAGGACCCGGATCACGCGCGGCCTCCAGCGGGTTCGGAGAGTGGCGCGAGCGCGCCGCTCCGCAAAGCGGACTCGGGTACCTCCGCCCGGACGAGCCATCCTCCCCCAGGTGGCGTGGTGGCGGTCAAGGTCCCGCCGACCGCGTCCAACCGTTCGGCGAGCCCGCGCAGGCCGTTCCCCGCCGTCGCGTCGCCGCCTTCACCGTCGTCTTCCACTTCCAGCCAGGTCTTGCCGAAGCGGGCTTTCACCCGTTTCGCCCCGGAATGCCGGATCACGTTGGTGACCGCTTCCCGCAGCACGTAGCCGAAAGTGCGGTGCAGGGCGGGGTCGACGTTGTCCACCGCGTGCGGCAGATCCGCGTCGATCTCGGCCGCCCGCAACGCCGCCCGTGCCCCGGCGACCTCCGCCGACAGCGACACCTCGCGATATTCGGAGACCGTGGCCCGGATGTCCGAGA
This sequence comes from Amycolatopsis sp. TNS106, assembly GCF_019330265.1. Taxonomy (NCBI): domain Bacteria; kingdom Bacillati; phylum Actinomycetota; class Actinomycetes; order Pseudonocardiales; family Pseudonocardiaceae; genus Amycolatopsis; species Amycolatopsis sp. TNS106. Next base: position 4,179,890 of record NZ_CP024972.1, read on the forward strand.
GCGCGCTGCGGGTCAGCCCCTCGACCTCGCGGATCTCCTGCAGCGCCCGGGTGTCGTCCTTGCCGCTCTCCAGGATCCGGCGGGCGAGCCCGGCCTTGACCGTGATGGTGGTGAGACTGTGGCCGAGGATGTCGTGCAGATCCCGCGCCAGGCGCTCGCGTTCGCCCGCCACCGCGAGCGTCGCGATCTCCTGGTTCGCCGCCTCCAGTTTCCGCACCGCGCGGACCAGGTTCGCCATGAAGAACATCGCCGCCGTGATCGACGCGACCGCCACCAGGTCACCGAAGTCGTCCTTCCCGGCGACCAGGTGGACGGCCAGCACCAGCAGCAGGGCGCCGCCGTCCAGGATCACCGCCCACGCCGGTGGCAGCGTGAAGGCCAGCACCGCCGTGGCGTAGATGAGGATGTACGGGTTGTTGTCGTGCAGGAAGACCAGGACGAGGCCGATGAGCAGCATCACCGCTGAAAAAACGTAGGTCGTCGTCCGCCGGGAAGGCCGCAGAACGAGCGGGAACAGCAGATAACAGACGCCGTAGGCGAGCAGGAAACCGGCGATCACCAGTTCTTCCGCGGTGATCCCGTCGGTGGTCAGCTCGATCACCGTGGGAATGAAACTCGGCAGGACGAAGGCGGTGCCGAGCACCGCCCACTTCGCCGGCTTCGGTCCGCCGCCGGTCCGCGGCGGCATGTCCGACCACCAGTTCTCCCGGTTGTCCAAACCCGTTCTCACCCTGCCCGGGTACTCGTTCACCGGTTCACCCTTTTCTCAGACCCGCGCACTGTCCTTACGGTAACGCCTGATCACGAGCGCCCCGAGGACCGCGGTCCACGCCGCCAGCACGCCGAGCGCGGCCGGGAGGCCCACCGTCAGCTGGTCGGTGACGACCGGGCGGACCAGCTGGATCAGCCAGTACGTCGGCGTCACCTGGGCGAGGCCGGCCATCCACGACGGCATCCCGTCGATCGGGATCCACAGGCCGCCGAGGAAACCCATGCCCATCATGACGATCATGTTCAGCGGCTGCATCGACTCCGGCGTGCCGAACTGGCCGAGCAGGAGGCCGAGCAGCACCAGCGGGATCGCACCGAGCCAGCTACCGGCCACGAGCCGCAGCCAGCCGGCGGCGTCGAGGTGGACGCCCTGGAAGAGGACGCCGACCAGCGGGACGACGAGCAGCGACGGAAGGGCGACGAGCATCGCCGACAGCGCCTTGCCGCCGAGGTAACCGGCTCCGGTCAGCGGGGTCAGCCGCAGCTGGCGCTGCCAGCCGGTGGACCGCTCGATGGCGAGTTTCGCGCCGCTCGTCATCGCGGCGGAGAAGGCCCCGAAGGCCATCATGTTGACCATGATCACGCCCGCGAAGTTCGCATCTCCGGCAACGAACACGTTGGCCTGCAACAGGAACATCAGTACCGGGAAGGCCACGGCGAAGAGCACGAACCTGGTCGAACGGAAGGTGCGGACGATCTCGGTCCTGAGGTAGGCCGGGTTCATCGGACGGCTTCCTCTCCGGCGGTCAGGGACAGGAACGCGCCTTCGAGGCCGACGGCGCCGATCTCGATGTCGTGCGCTTCGGGCACGTGGGCCAGCAGCGCCCGCAACGTCGCGTCGGAATCGGAACTGGAGATCGCCACGCGGCCGGCGCGGAGTTCGCATCCGGTGACCGCGGGCAGCGCCGCGATCACCGGTTCCGCCGCCGCGGGCACGACCGCGCGGATCGTGCGTCCCCCGGCCAGCGCGCGGACCTGCGCGACCGAACCGTCCGCGACGATCCGCCCCGACCGCATCAGCACGACCCGGTCGGCGAATTCTTCGGCCTCTTCGAGATAGTGGGTCGCGAACAGGACCGTGCGGCCCGAATTCGTGTACTCGTACATGGACTTCCAGAACTCGCGGCGCGTGCCGACGTCCATCGCGGCCGTCGGCTCGTCGAGGATCAGCAGATCGGGGTCGCTCACGAGCGCGACGGCGAACCGCACGCGCTGCTTCTGCCCACCGGAAAGCCTGGTGGAGCGCCGGTGCGCGATGTCCTCGATCCCGGCGCGGCGCAACGCCTCGCGCACGGGCATCGGCTCGCGATGCAGCGCCGCGACCATGCCGACGGTCTCGGCGACCGTGAGATCCTCGACGAGCGCGCCGCCCTGCAGCATCGCGCCGATCATCCCGTCGCCGACCGCGTCGCCGGGCTCGCGCCCGAAGACGGTCACAGTGCCGGCATCGGGTTTCGAGAGCCCCAGGATCATGTCGACCGTGGTGGATTTGCCCGCGCCGTTGGGGCCGAGGAGGGCGACCACCTCGCCCGGCGCGATCGTCAGGTCCACGCCGTCGACGGCGTGGACGTCGCCGTAGTGCTTACGCAGGCCGGAAAGCCGGACCGCCGCCCCCGCGGTGATGTCTTGTTCTCGCATGCCTCAAGCCTGTCGCGGCCGGGCGGTCCAGGCGTGGGCCGAGCGTCACGACCTGGGGGTGACAGGTGTCAGGGGTGGGCGGGGCCGTCGCGGCCGGGCAAGCGAAGGTGAGTACGTGAAGGCCCCCTTCACTGCGCCTAACGCAATGAAGGGGGCCTTCACATACTTACCAGCCGGAACTCAGGCGCCGATCAGGCGCCCCGCCAGGTAGGACTCCAGCTTGTCGATCGCGACCCGCTCCTGCGCCATGGTGTCACGCTCCCGCACGGTCACCGCGTGGTCGTTGAGCGAATCGAAGTCGACGGTGACGCAGTACGGCGTCCCGATCTCGTCCTGGCGCCGGTAGCGGCGGCCGATCGCGCCGGCGTCGTCGAAGTCGACGTTCCAGTGCTTGCGCAGCGCCGCGGCGACGTCGCGCGCCTTCGGCGTGAGGTCGGCGTTGCGCGACAACGGGAGCACGGCGACCTTGAACGGCGCGAGCCGGTAGTCCAGCTTGAGCACCGCGCGGGTGTCGGTGCTGCCCTTGGCGTTCGGCACCTCTTCCTCGTGGTAGGCGTCGACGAGGAACGCCATCATCGACCGGCCGACACCGGCCGCGGGCTCGATGACGAACGGGCGGAACCGCTGCTTCGTGGCCTGGTCGAAGAACGACAGGTCGACGCCGGAGTGGTTCGAGTGGGTCGTGAGGTCGAAGTCGGTGCGGTTCGCGATACCTTCGAGCTCGCCCCATTCCTGGCCCGCGTTGAACGCGAAGCGGTACTCGATGTCGACGGTGCGCTTCGAGTAGTGGGAGAGCTTTTCCTTCGGGTGCTCGTAGAGGCGGAGGTTGTCCGCCTTGATCCCGAGGTCCTTGTACCACTCGGTGCGCGCGTCGATCCAGTACTGGTGCCAGGTCTCGTCCTCGCCCGGCTCGACGAAGAACTCCATCTCCATCTGCTCGAACTCGCGCGTGCGGAAGATGAAGTTGCCCGGCGTGATCTCGTTCCGGAACGACTTGCCGATCTGGCCGATGCCGAACGGCGGCTTCTTGCGCGCCGCGGTCTGCACGTTGAGGAAGTTGATGAAGATGCCCTGCGCGGTCTCCGGACGGAGGTAGTGCACGCCTTCCTCGGACTCGACCGGGCCGAGGTAGGTCTTGAGCATCATGTTGAAGTCACGCGGCGCGGTGTACTGCCCGCGGGTGCCGCAGTTCGGGCACGGCACCTCGGACAGGTCGTCCTCGGACACCTCCTTGCCCGAGCGGGCGGAGAAGTCCTCGGCCAGTTGGTCGGCGCGGAAACGCTTGTGGCAGGACAGACATTCGATCAGCGGGTCGGTGAAGACGTCGAGGTGACCCGACGCGACCCACACCTGGCGGGGCAGGATCACCGAGGAGTCGAGGCCGACGACGTCGTCGCGGCTCTGCACGACGGTCTTCCACCACTGGCGCTTGATGTTGTCCTTGAGTTCGACACCGAGGGGCCCGTAGTCCCACGCCGACTTGGTACCGCCGTAGATCTCTCCACACGGGAAAACGAAGCCTCGACGCTTGCACAGGCTGACGACGGTCTCAATGGTGTTGGCGGGCACTCCACGCTCCGAAGCATGCGGGGACGGGTATGGACTAGAAGGACCAGACTAACCGCCCGTCCCCGCACGACCTCCGGCGAGGTCGGACCGCTCAGGGCCTGCTGACCAAGGAGGCGGTGACGATGCGGTTGTCCTCGTAACCGTCGGTCCCGCCGACGTACTCGCCACCGCAGGTGACCAGCACCAGCCGGTGCGGCCCGTCCGGCCCGAACAGCTTCTCCGCCTGTTCGGCCAGTTTCGTCTTGTGCACGGTGACGACCTCGCCGATCTTGTAGACCCACTTGCCGCCGTCGGTGTCGACGACGTCGACCTGCTGGCCGGTCTTGAGCCGCCAAAGTTCGTCGAACGGACCCTTCTTCCCCTTCCAGTTCACATGCCCGGAAAGCAGGGACGCGCCCTGGTCGGCGCCCAGTTTCGCGCCCCACCAGGTGGCTTCGTCGAGACCCTCGGGGATGGGGAGGGTCCCGTCCGCGGTCAGCTCCTTGCGGATCAATTTCGCCGTGCCGCCGCCGGGGAGCCGGACCGTGCCGGGCGCCTGTCCCGTGTCGGCCGGGGCCTGCGCCTGCTGTCCCGTCGACGTGTCCGCCTGGCCGGGGGCGGCCGCGACGACCGGATCACTCGTCCTGGTGAAAATCAGCACCGCGACCACGGCCGCCACCACGAAGATCGCGGCGCCGATGAGGATCAACCCCAGGCTGGAGCGCTTTTTCGGCTGCTCCTCGCTCGCCGTGCTGTCGTCGAACTGTCCCACCATCGGGTATTACTCCTTGCTCGCGTCAAGCCGCCGGAGCGGCCGGTGTCGCTAGACACGCGACGCGAGCCGAGAGAGGTTGCACCGATTTCAGGCGGGCGGCCCGGAAACAGGGGTCGCGACGATGACCCGGTTGTCCCGGTAGCCGTCCGTTCCGCCGAGGTAGTCGCCGCCGCAGGTGACCAGCACCAGCCGGTGGGGCCCGCGCTGCGCGAACAGTTTCGCCGCCTGCGCGGGCAGGTCGTTCTTGTGCACCGTGACGACCTCGCGCACGCGATAGACCCAGATGCCGCCCGCCGCGTCGCTGACGGCCACTTCCTGGCCCTCGCGCATCCGCCATAGTTCGTCGAACGGCCCTTTGACGCCGCCCCAGTTGACATGCCCGGAGATCAGCGACGTACCCGCTTCGGCGCCGAGCCGCGCACCCCACCACGCCGCGTCGCCGAGTCCGCGCGGGATCGGGAGGACGCCCTGGGAGGTGACCTCGGAGCGGACGAGTTTCGCCGATCCGCCTTCGGGCAGGCGGATGGTGCCGGGCCGCTGCCCCCGTTTCGCGCTGTCGGCGGGTAGCGCCAGTGGCGCGCCGTCCTCACCCGGCATGACCGCGGGTTCCACGACCGGGATCGCCGCCGGTTCCGGCGGGATCCAGGTCAGCACGATCACGCCCGCTGAGAGGGCGAGCGCGGTGACGACGGCGGACAGTCCCGCCAGCCAGGACCGCACGGGGCCGCTACTTCTCCCGCACCGGCACGGGCTTCCGACGGCGGAGCAGCAGCATGGCCGCGGCGCCGATCACGATGCCACCGCCCAGCAACCCGAGCCCGACCACGGTCCGCGTCGAGTCCGCGGTCTGCGGCGGGATACCGCCCGCGGGCACCGTCCCCGGCACCGCGGGCTGCGCGGGTGCCGCGCCCGGTCCCGTACCGCCGGCGGGCTTCGCCACGAAGTTCCTCGGGATCGCGCAGCTCACGCCGCCGAGCACGACCGTCGTGCGGGCCTCCCGCAGATCCTTGCCCTCCTCGTCGCGCACGTGCGTGACGATGTCCACCTTCCAGCCCGCGACAGCGGTCACGTCACCGGCGCGCCAGCCGTCCTGCCGGATGAGCTGGTCGAAGGCGGTCACGCGGGAGACGGTCAGGTCGGAGGTGGTCTTGTCCTTGCTCAGGCTCTCGTTCTTGACCATCGACGGCGGGCCGAGCTGGAGCCCCTTGACGTCGATACCCGAAGCGCCGGACGGCTTGAGATCGCCGTTCTGGTCCCGTACCCAGATCTTGCCCACGCTCGTCGACGACGTCACCTTGCCCGGCGCGGCACAGTCGACCGAGCTCTTCGCGCCTTCGAGTACCAGCACGGTGTTGTCGATCGGCTTCGCGCCGCCGCGCCCGTTGTCGATCAGGGCGTAGTTGCTTTCCGCGACCGCCGTCGGGACCGTGGTCTGCTGCAGCGCGGCGATCACATTGTGGTCGCGGCTGGCGATACCGGCCGGGAACGGGCTCGGCGCGCCGTAGCGGCCCAGGTTGATGGCCCATTTGTCACCGAGGGTGCTCTGCTCGCCGGCGTCACGCGGGACGACGGTGCGGTCCGGGGAGAGTTTCGACTGGCCGGGAGTCAACGGCGAACGCTGGGTCTCGGTGATCAGCGATCCCGGGTTCCCGATGCGTACCGACGCCACGTTCGCGAACGACACGGGGCCGGTCTTCTCATCGACGGCCTGCGTCGTCTGCGCCGAGGCGAGCCCCGGAACCGACGCCAAAGCGAAGGCCGCCGTCGCGGCGGCCAGCTTCGTCACGAAACGAGTCATGTCTCCCCACTGCCTCTCGGGCTTTCCGAGCGCGGTCGTCAGCGAGAAGCGACGAAACGCTCCGCGACAACCTTGCACCGTTGGCGACGACATGCGAAGTGGAATGGTCATTTCTTCGCGAAGTCACCCGAATGGCGCAGTAACGCCGCCCCCGAGTGGTCGCCCGGTCGGCGAACAGACCACCCGGGGGCGGGAACACTAAGATGGACAGGACTGTTACTGGCAATGACTTCGGAAATCATGATGGACATGGAGGCGGCGATGGCTACGGTGACCCCGGACTCGGCCGCCCCGGGCCTCACGGAAGACCCCGGACCGCATTCGTCGGCCCGTCCCCCCGCCGAACCCGCCGTGTCGGCCTCGCCCGCCGTCCTCGCGGACGCCGGCGACCTGCTCCGGGCACTCGCCGCACCCGTCCGCATCGCCATCGTGCTGCAGCTGCGTAACGCGGACCGGTGCGTGCACGAACTGGTGGACACGCTCGATGTCGCGCAGCCGCTGATCAGCCAGCACCTGCGGGTGCTGAAGACCGCGGGTGTCGTACAGGGTGAGCGACGCGGCCGTGAGGTGGTGTACCGGCTGGTCGACGATCACCTTGCGCATATCGTGGTGGACGCCGTAGCCCACGTTCAGGAGGGGAAGTGAGCATGAGTCCGACGACGGCCAACAGTTCCGCGCCGGTGCCGGGACGCCGGTCGACGAAACAGCGGGCCGCCGTGGTCGAGCTGCTCAAGGAGATCGACGACTTCCGTTCCGCCCAGGAACTGCACGACGAGCTGCGCAAACGCGGCGACGGGATCGGCCTCACCACGGTGTACCGGACGCTGCAGTCGCTCTCGGAGGCGGGCGAGATCGACGTCCTGCGCACCGACACCGGCGAGGCCATCTACCGGCGCTGCTCGTCGCATCACCACCATCACCTGGTGTGCCGGATCTGCGGCAGCACCGTCGAGGTCGAGGGGCCTGCCGTGGAGCGGTGGGCCGAGAAGATCGCCTCGGAGCACGGCTTCTCCGACATCAGCCACACCGTGGAGATCGTCGGGACCTGCTCCAACCACTGACGGGCGTCAGTACTCGTAGGGATCCTTCGGCGCCGGCACCTGCCGCACCGAGGTGAGCGTGAAGTCCGGCATGTAGCTGTTCTCCCGCACCGCGGTCCCCGGCACGACCGTCCCGGTGACCTCCAGCCAGGTGTCGTTCCCGAACCCCGACACGCCCTCGCCCACCATCCGCACGGTGATCGGGAAGGCGTCGGCGGCGCAGCAGCCGATCACCATCCTGGCCAGCATCGTGTTGCCCTCGTTGTGCACCACGAACCCGGACAGCCGCACCGTCCGCCCGTTCAGTGAGCCGCTGGAATCCCAGCCCGCCCGGCTGACGAACTCGTTGACCTCCAACGGGACCACGTCCCCGGCGGGCAGCGGCGGGAAGGCGGCCGCGTTGCTCGCCGAAGCGCTTTGCGGCGCCCTGGCCTCGGTGCGGGTCACCGAGTCGGCGCCCAGCGCGGGCGGCGCGACCAGGAACACGGCCAGCACCGGCACCATCAGCAGCCAGGCCGACCGGGTGTTGTGGTCGTGCGCGTGGACGTCCCCGGACACGGCGGCGGTCGCGCGGGCGGCCAGCAGGTCACGGACGATCGCGACCGCGCCGAGCGCGACCATCACCGCACCGCCGGCGATGATCCACGGCTGCTGCGCGGGTTTGACGTACCGCAGGTAGTCGCCGTTGATCGTGATCTTGAGCAGCGCCCCGCCGAGCAGGATCAGCAGGATGTTCTGGGTCTCGCGTTTCACACGCCACCTCCGAGGATCAGCGTGCCCGAAACGACCGCGCAGCTGAGCGCGACGACGAACGTCACGGGCGCGAACCGCAGGGCGAACGATTTGCCGAAGGTGCCGGTCTGGAGCGCGAACAGCTTCACGTCGATCGCGGGCCCGACCACCAGGAACACCAGTTTCGGCAGCAGCGGCATCGCGGTCAGCGACGCGGCGACGAAGGCGTCGGCCTCGCTGCACAGCGCCAGCACGACGGCGAGCACGGCCATCACCAGCACGCCGAGCACGATCTGCTCCCCCAGCACCCCGAACCATTTGGCGGGTACCAGGACGTTCATCGCGGCGGCGATCATCGCGCCGAGCACCAGGAAACCGCCTGCCTCGACCAGGTCCGCCCGCGCGGTCTCGGCGAAGGTCTTCCAGCGCGAACCGTGCTGAACCTCGGGAAGACGCCGCAGAGCGCGCTCCGCGATCCAGTCGAGCTTGCCCCACTTCGCCCACAGCCAGCCCATCACCATCGCCGTGGCGAGCGAACCGGCGAACCGGGCGAACACCATCTCCGGGTTCCCGGGGAACGCCACCGCGGTGGCGACCAGCACCACCGGGTTCACCGCGGGCGCGGCCAGCAGGAACGTCAGCGCGGCCGCGGGCGCGACACCCTGGCCGATCAGCCGACGGGCGACCGGCACCGACGCGCACTCACAACCCGGCAGCGCGACCCCGGCCAGCCCGGCGACACCGACGGCCGCACCGGCCCGGCGAGGGAGCACCTTCTCCAGTACCCGCGCGGGCACGAACGCCGCGATCGCGCCACTGATCAGCACCCCGAGCACCAGGAACGGCAACGCCTGCACACAGACCGCGACGAACACCGTCGAGCCGGTCCGCAGCGCGGGCACGTCGAACACCTGCTGGAGCCAGCTCTGCCCGAGGATCGCGATCAGCAGGATCGCGCAGAGCACCTCGATCGAGGTGATCTTGAACCGCCGGGCGGGCTTCCGCTCCGGGGCGCTCCTGGAAATGGTTTCCATGCGCGCGATGATGCCAGGTGACCCTGCGTTCCGGCGGTCACTCCCCGGGAGCGGTCCCCAGCAGGTCCGAACGCAGCTGCGACGCCGTCGACACGACCAGCATGAGCAGCGTTCCGAGCGGCGAGGGGTCCATGCCCTCGGCCGGGAACGCGTACCTCAGCGTGATGTCGATGCCCTTCTCCGAGCGCACGACACCGAGCGTCCCGAACAGGCCCTGTCCGGCGCGTTCCGCCGCCGAGGCCGCGATCGCCGGGTCGTCGGGCAGGTCCCAGGCGACGACGCAGGTCAGGCTCAGCACGGTCAGCCCTTCGGCCAGCCGGGTCGCCTGGATGACGCACGGGACGTCCGCGTGCGAGAAGGTCAGCGCGCCGTCGTCGTCGACGTGGACTTCGAGATAGCGCTCGAGGGCTTCCCGTGCCGACGTCAGCAACGCCGCCGTGTCCGCTGCTTCGGTAGTCATGCCGCCTCCGCGGGAAAAAGTACGTCGGCGGTAGTCATGCCGCCTCCGCGGGAAAAAGTACGTCGGCGGTAGTCATGCCGCCTCCGCGGGAAAAAGTACGTCGGCGGGGGTCATGCCGTTCCTTCCGAAGCCTTGTCGATGGCCCCGCCGAACCGGCGGTCCCGTTTCGCGAACTCGAGGCAGGCCCGCCACAGGTGGGTGCGGTCGAAGTCCGGGAAGAGCGTGTCCTGGTAGACCATCTCGGCGTAGGCCGACTGCCAGAGCAGGAAGTTCGACGTGCGCTGCTCCCCCGACGGCCGCAGGAACAGGTCCACGTCCGGCATGTCGGGCTGGTACAGGTACTTCCCGATGGTCTTCTCGGTGACCTTGTCCGGGTTCAGCTTCCCGTCGGCGACGTCCTGCGCGATCCGGCGCATGGCGTCGCCCAGCTCGGCGCGGCCGCCGTAGTTGACGCACATGGTCATGTTCAGCGCCGTGTTGTGCTTGGTCTTCTCCTCGGCGACCTGCAGTTCCTTGATGACGCTCGCCCACAGCTTGGGGCGGCGGCCCGCCCAGCGGATGCGGACGCCGATCGAACCGAGGTAGTCGACCTGGCGGCGGATGGTGTCGCGGTTGAAGCCCATCAGGAAACGGACCTCCTCCGGGCTCCGCTTCCAGTTCTCGGTGGAGAACGCGTACACCGACAGCCATTTGACGCCCAGTTCCACGGCACCGCTGGCGACGTCGATCATCACCGCTTCACCGCGTTTGTGGCCTTCGATCCGCGGCAGTCCCCGCTGGTTGGCCCAGCGGCCGTTGCCGTCCATCACCAGCGCCACATGCTTCGGGAGGAGTTCCTTGGGGATCTCCGGCGGCCGGGCACCGGACGGGTGCGGCTCCGGCGCGCGAAGTTCGAATTGTGACGCCTTGTTCTCGCGTCCCCTGCGCAGCACCTTCGAGCCTCCTGATCGAGCGAATCTGTGCCTGCGACCCTACTGCGCCTGCGTGCTGGTCTCCCGCGCACGCCTCTCCACCAGCGGCAGCGACCGCAGTTGGCGCTCCAGATGCCACTGCAGATGGGCCGCGACCAGGCCGGACGCGTCCCGCCGCGGCACCGGCTGCGAAGCCTCGGCCACTGGCCACTCGCCGTGCAGCAGCGCCGCGAGCAGGGTCAGCACCTCCGGGGAGGGGTGGACACAGCCGGGAACCCGGCAATCCGGGCACATCGAGCCGCCGGCGGACACGCTGAACGCCTTGTGCGGCCCCGGCAGGCCGCAGCGGGCGCATTCGGTGATCGCGGGCGCCCAGCCGGCGTACGCCATGGCCCGCAGGAAGAAGGCGTCGAGGATGAGGGAACTGTCCCGTTCCCCGCCCGCGAGCGCGCGAAGGGCCCCGACGACGAGCATGTAGAGCTTGAGCACCGGCTCGCCCTCTTCGGCGGACAACCGGTCCGCCGTCTCGGCGATGGCGCTCGCCGCGGTGTAGCGCTGGTAATCGGCCACCAGGGGCAGCGCGAAGGCGTCGACCGTCTCGACCTGGGTGATCACGTCGAGGGAGCGGCCGGTGTAGAACTGGACGTCGACGTGCCCGAACGGCTCCAGCCGGGCCCCGAAGCGCGATGACGTCCGACGCACGCCTTTCGCGACCGCACGGACCTTGCCGTGCCGCCGCGTGAGCAGGGTGACGATCCGGTCGGCCTCACCCAGCTTGTGCGTCCGCAACACCACTCCGGTGTCGCGATAGAGGTTCACCACCCCGACATCGTCCCACCCGGGACCGACATCGGGGTGGTGCGCCCCGGAATCAGCAGTAGCTGCCGTAGCAGCTGTACGTGGCCGTCGAAGCCGCGACGATCGAGATGATGATCATCACGATGGCGAAGAGGCAGCCGAGGCCGCCGATGATCGACGCGATCATGCACATGGTCCGTGTCGACCGTGACGCGTCCGCGGCGGCGGCGTAGTTGCCCTGCATCTTGTACGTGTTGACCTCGTTGGACTTCATGATCGCGAAGATCGCGATGATCCAGCAGAGGAAGATGCACCCGATCGCCCAGCCCTTGTAGTCCTTGATGGCGTTGATGTCGCCACCGCCGCCCGGCATTCCGCCCGGAGCGCCGTAAGGGGAAGGCTGGCCGTACGGAGCGGGCTGACCGTAGGGAGCGGGCATGCCACCGGAGGGCGGCCCATAGCCAGGCTGCTGCTGTCCGTAGGGCTGCTGCTGGCCGTAGGGGTTGGTCATGAAAGTGGTCCTCGTTGTTCTTTCGGCTACGGGTCGGGCTAGATGCTCGCGGCGACCAGGACGATCCAGAGAATGGAGAACAGGCAGCCGACCCCGCCGATGATCGAGGCGATCATGCACATGGTCTTGGTCGACTTCGACGCGTCCATGGCGGCAGCGTAGTTGCCCTGCATCTTGTACGTGTTGACCTCGTTGGACTTCATGATCGCGAAGATCGCGATGATCCAGCAGAGGAAGATGCACCCGATCGCCCAGCCCTTGTAGTCGGGGATCGAGTTGATGTCGCCGCCACCGGGCATGCCGCCCGGGGCGCCGTAGGGCGCGGGCTGACCGTACGGCGCGGGCTGACCATACGGCGACGGTTGGCCGTACGGCATCGGGTTCGCGCCGGAAGGCTGGCCGTACGGCGCGGGCGTGGCGCCGGACGGGGGTCCGTATCCGGGCTGAGGCTGCTGGCCATAGGGCTGCTGGCCGGGGCCGGGCTGCTGGCCGTACGGGTTCGTCATCGGGTTCCCCACTTGTGTCGTGCTTCCCGACGGGTGGATCCCGCCGGTCGTTCCTTACTGCTGCGGTGTTCCGGGCCCGTTCGGCCCATCCGCTCCGGGCAACTGCTGCCTCAGCTGCTCCGGGGTGATCTTCTGTGTCGGCTCGGCTTCGTCGAACCCCGACGGCGCCTGCTGAGGCTGCCCCGGGCGGAGGACCTGCGTCGGCTCGGCCTCGCCCAGGGCCGGTCCAGGCTGGGACTCCGAGGACGGCGCCGCGGTTCCCTGCGGCTGCCGGCCGAACGGCTGCGACTGCTGCTGCGGCGCGCCGAACGGCTGCTGCTGTTGCTGAGGCTGCTGGCCGAACGGCGCGGGCGGCGCGGGGAACGACGACGAAGCCGGCTGCGGCGGCTCGGGGAATCCCGGCGACTGACCGAAGGGGGCCGACGCGGGCGCGGCGGCGGCTTCGCCCGGCACGACGACAGTGCTGAGGATCTTGTCGGCGAACGTCTGCTTCTTCTCGTCCCACAGCGGCCAGAGGTAACCGAGACCGCAGACCCAGCCGTCCAGGTTGTGGCACAGGTCCCGGACGAAGGCCATCAGCGGTCCGATCGGCTGCCCGTCGCTTTCGCGGACGAGCTTGATCTTCACGATCTTCTTGCCGAGCGACTGGCCGGTGGTGCCCATCCTGATCCACCGGTTGTAGACGGTCCAGACGAGGCCCGCGAGATAACCGATCCCGGCGATGAACAGGCCGAGCGTGTCAGGCCCCGTCGCCGAGACGATCATGCCGATGATCGGGAGCACGACGATCGGGCCGAAGTCGATGAGGGTCGCGCCCGCGCGCAGGCCCCAGTGGGCGTAGTCGGTCTGCGGGCCGAACTGGGTGGCCTGACCGAACGGCGAGGGCTGGCCCTGCTGCCCGAACGGCGAGGGCTGGCCCGGCTGCTGACCGAACGGCGACTGCGGTTGCGCGCCGAAGGGCTGCGACTGCTGCTGGCCGAAGGGGGACTGCTGTTGCTGTCCGAAGGGCGAGGCCTGGCTCGGCTGCTGCCCGAAAGGCGAGGGCTGGTCTCCCGACGGCTGCTGTCCGAACGGCTGCTGCGGCTGCGGTGACTGCTGCCCGTCCCCTGGCGGGGGCCCGGACCCGGGCGGCGGCTGCTGTCCCGGCGGCTGCTGGCCGTAGGGAGTGGTCATCGAAATCCCCTCGCTGGTTCCTCGCCCCTGGCGCACGGGCCTCGTGCGGCGACCCGGGCTGAATGTACGGCATGGGTACACGCCGAGCAGACCGGTGCGCGGGAGCGTACTCGGTACCACCGACGATCCGGGCCTCGGCCCGGCACTCACACGTAAAGCGAGGTGAAGGGGGCGAAGGGCAGGTTACGGATGACGAACCAGACGACGAACACGACACCGAACGCGAGCGGCGTCCAGCGCCAGTGCAGCCAGCTGTTCACCGCGCGGCCCCGAAGTCTTCCGACCGCCCAGGCGACGGTGCTCCAGACGAGCAGCAGAACGACCACAAAGGACACGGCGTTGTAGTGCAGCGCGGCCGGGATGTCCCCGTGCAGCGCGCTGTAGACCATGCGCATGCCGCCACAGCCCGGGCAGGCGATGCCGAGCAAGGTCTTGGTGGGACAGACCGGAAGCGGCCCGCCCGGAGTGGTGGGATCACCCAGCCAGAGGACGACGCAGCCGAGCCCCGCGCCGGCGGCGATGGCCAGGGCTGGTCCCAGCGCGCGGGCCTTCGCCTTGAACCCGCGCGCCGGGAATCCCGTGTAGACGGACGACGTCACGGCGTGAAGCTTCCCGCCGACGCGCCGATGATGACCATCACCACGATGAAGATGATGTACAGCAAGAAGAGCACGCCGGTGGAGATCGCTCCCCACATGGCCCACTTCTTCGCGTCGTCGGCGGCCTTCTGGGCTTCGGCGTAGAAGCCCTGCGACCACAACGTCTGCACCTGGCTCGACTTCACGATCGCCACGATACCCAGCGGCAAGCAGCACAACACCGTGCAGAGAATGGCCCACACCAGGTTGTTGTCCGGCGGCGGGCCGTAGTTCGGCATGCCACCGTAGTACGGCTGCTGCGGCGGTGGCCCGCCCGGAGGCGGGTAGTTCGGGTACTGGTCGGTCATGAGGTCTCCCCCTCGATCGCCTCGATCAGCGGTAGGTGTTCGGGTCGACCGAGGTCGCGAAGACGCCGAGCACGACGAAGAAGACGACGTACAGGATGGCGAGCACGACACCGACGATCGCCGCGATGATCGACCACTTCTTGGCCGCGTCGGCCGCTTCCTGTGCCGCGGCGGGCTGGCCCTGCGCCCAGAGGGTGTTCACCTGGTTCGCCTTGACGATGGCGACGATACCGAAGGGCAGGCAGCACAGGATCGTGGTGAGGATGGCCCACACCAGGTTGTTGTTGGGCGGCGGGCCGGGGTTGTTGAAGCCTCCACCACCCTGAGGGTCGCCGGAGTAGTTGGGCAGGCCCTGGTTGTCGGTCATTTACCGCTTTCCCTTCACGAATGAGATGTGGAAATCGACCCGGACGCCGCCGCCCGATCAGCGATCACCGGAGTCAAGGGTTGAGACTCTAAGGTCACCCGTCCGGTTCCACATCATCAACCGGTCTCCGCGACCGAATCGAGACATTCCGTTCAGTCAGAAGCCCAGCCGTCGCAACTGACGGGGGTCGCGCTGCCACTCTTTGGCGACCTTGATGTGCAGGTCGAGGTAGACCTTCGAGCCGAGGAGCCCCTCGATCTGCTGCCGGGCGCGGGCGCCGACGTCCTTGAGCCGCTCACCCTTGTGCCCGAGGATGATGCCCTTCTGGCTCGGTCGTTCCACATACAGGAACGCGTGCACGTCGATCATGTCGTCCCTGCCCTCGTGGGGCAGCATTTCCTCGACGGTGACGGCGATCGAGTGCGGGAGTTCGTCCCGGACACCCTCCAGCGCGGCCTCGCGGATCAGTTCGGCGACGAGGGTCTGCTCGGGTTCGTCGGTGAGTTCGCCGCCCGGGTACAGCTGCGGGCCTTCGGGAAGGTGCCGCACCAGCAGGTCCGAGAGCGCGCCGACCTGGAAACCGTCCACAGCGGACACCGGGATCAGCTCGGCGAACTCCATGACCTCCTGCAGGGCGAGCAGCTGCTCGGCGACCTGCTCGGGCTTCACGAGGTCCGTTTTGGTGACGACGCCGATCATCGGGGTGCGCTTGGCGATCTTCTTGAGTTCGGCGGCGATGAACCGGTCACCGGGACCGACTTTTTCGTTGGCGGGCACGCAAAGCCCGACAACGTCCACTTCGGACCATGTCGAGTGGACGATGTCGTTGAGCCGCTCGCCGAGCAGGGTCCTCGGCCGGTGCAGCCCCGGCGTGTCGATGATCACCAGCTGGGCGTCGTCGCGGTGGACGATGCCGCGGATGGCGTGCCGGGTGGTCTGCGGCTTGCTGGAGGTGATCGCCACCTTGCTGCCGACGAGCGCGTTGGTCAGCGTCGACTTGCCCGCGTTGGGCCGTCCGACGAAGCAGGCGAATCCGGAACGATGCGGCTCGGCCATCAGTTCAGCACCTTGCCGCTGGGATCGGCCAGGTGGATCGGGGCCTTCTCGGCGATGTCACGCACCGCCTGCACGGACGCCTCCTTGAGGAGGCCTTCGGCCGTGACGACGACGGCGGCCTCGATTCCTTCGGCTCCGCTCGAAACGGCGGCGGCGACGGCGGCCTGCAGCGCGGTGAGCTTGAACGACGGCTGGTCGACCGTGCTCGCCGCGTAGGTGCGGCCGTCGGTGTCGCGGAGCGCGGCGCCCTCGGCGGCCTGGGTGCGGGCTCGCGCGGACCTGGCCAGGGTCACCAGCTTCTGGTCTTCGGCGTCCAGCTCAGGCATGTTCGACACTCCTGTCACTTTCATCGGGCTGCGGGACCCGGGTCCGGCGCCTGCCCTGGGCAGAGTCGGTCACCGCGTCCGCGTCGGCGGGGTGGACGACCACCGTGGTGATCCGCATCCGCCCGCGCCGGTCCTTACCGCCTTCGGCGAACAGCCGAAGTCCGGCGACCTCGGCTTCGGCCCCCGGCAGCGGGACCCTACCCAGTCGCTCGGCGAGCAGCCCGCCCACGGTCTCCACGTCGTGGTCTTCGAGGTCGATCCCGAACAGTTCGCCCAGGTCGTCGATCGAGAGCCGGGACGAGACGCGGACCGCGCCGTTTTCGAGTTCTTCGACCTCGGGTCGTTCGTCGGTGTCGGATTCGTCGGTGATCTCGCCGACGATCTCTTCGAGGATGTCCTCGATGGTGAGCAGGCCGGCGGTGCCGCCGTACTCGTCGACGGCGATCGCCATGTGGTTGTGGGAGACCTGCATCTCCTTGAGCAGGTCGTCGAGCCGCTTCGAGTCCGGGACGAAGCTGGCCGGGTTCATCAGCTCCTCGACCTGGCGCTGCGAGCCGCCCTCGGCCATGTACGCGGGCATGAGGTCCTTGATGTTGACCACGCCCACCACGTCGTCGACGGAGTCGCCGATCACCGGCAGCCGGGTGAACCCGGTCCGCAGGGCCAGCGCGAGCGCCTGGCGCACGGTCTTGTCGTGCTCGATCCAGACGATCTCCGTCCGCGGCACCATGACCTCGCGCGCGACGGTGTCGCCGAGCTCGAACACCGAGTGGATCATCTCGCGTTCGGATTCCTCGACGACGCCGCGTTCCTGGGCGAGGTCGACCAGCTCCCGCAGTTCGACTTCGGAGGTGAACGGGCCTTCGCGGAAGCCGCGGCCGGGGGTGATGGCGTTACCGAGGACGATCAGCAGCCTGCTGAGCGGGCCGAGGATCGACCCGAGGACACGGACGGGTCCCGCGACGACCAGGCCGATCCGGTACGGGTGCTGGCGGCCGAGGGTGCGCGGGCCGACGCCGATGATCACGTAGCTCACCACGACCATCACGCCGGCGGCGACGACCACGGCGAGCCACAGCGGCCGGATCCAGCCGAGGACGTCGACGGTGACCAGCACGGTGGCGGTCAGCTCGCAGGTCATCCGCAGCAGCAGGATCAGGTTGATGTGACGGCGGCGTTCGGCGATGACCAGCGCAAGCTGACGCGCGCCGGGACGCCCGAGCCGGACGAGACCGTCGGCGCGGGCCTTGGAGACCGTGCTGACCGCCGCGTCGGCGGCCGCGAACACCCCGGCGAGCAGGATCAGCGCGATGGCGATGATCAACAGGGCCGCGGGACTACCCATTCCGGCGCCGCCTAGGCCGGGGGTTCGTCGGCGGGCACGGCGTCGAGACCGGCGGTCCCGAGGAGCCTGTCGTCCGCGGAACGCTGCGCGTCGCGCTTGTTGAGCGCGGCCACGGCCGCCTGGAACTCGCCGAGGATCCGCTTCTGCAGGCCGAACATCTCACGTTCCTCGGCGGGCTCGGCGTGGTCGTAGCCGAGCAGGTGCAGCACGCCGTGCGTGGTGAGCAGGTGCAGCTCGTCGATCAGCGAGTGCCCCGCCGTCTTGGCCTGGTCCTTCGCGAACGCCGGGCACAGCACGATGTCGCCGAGCAGCGCGGGCGAGGCGTCCGGCGCGTCGGGGCGGCGCGACGAATCGAGCTCGTCCATCGGGAAGGCCATCACGTCGGTGGGGCCGGGCAGGTCCATCCACCGCTCGTGCAGATCCTCCATCACCTCGAGGGTGACGAGCAGGATGGACAGCTCGGCGAGCGGGCTGACCTCCATCTTGTCGAGCGCGAACCGGGCGGCCGACACGATGGAGGCCTCGTCGACGTTCACGCCCGATTCATTGGCGATCTCGATGCTCATGAACGGCGTTGCCCTTTCCAGCCGTTGCCCTTGTCCTGGCTGTCCTGCAGCGCCTGCCACTTCTCGTACGCGTCGACGATGTCGCCGACCAGCTTGTGCCGCACCACGTCCTGGCTGGTGAGCTGGGCGAAGTGCAGGTCCTCGACACCTTCGAGGATGTCGCGGACCACCCGCAGGCCGCTCTTCTGGCCGTTGGGGAGGTCGACCTGCGTGACGTCGCCGGTGACGACGATCTTGGCGCCGAACCCGAGCCGGGTGAGGAACATCTTCATCTGTTCCGGCGTGGTGTTCTGCGCTTCGTCGAGGATGATGAACGCGTCGTTGAGGGTGCGGCCGCGCATGTACGCCAGCGGCGCGATCTCGATGGTGCCCGCCTGCATCAGCCGCGGGATCGACTCGGGCTCGACCATGTCGTGCAGCGCGTCGTAGAGCGGGCGCAGGTACGGGTCGATCTTCTCGTTGAGCGTGCCCGGCAGGTAGCCGAGGCGCTCACCGGCTTCGACCGCCGGGCGGGTCAGCACGATGCGGGTGACCTGCTTCGCCTGCAGTGCCTGGACGGCTTTCGCCATGGCGAGGTACGTCTTGCCGGTACCGGCGGGGCCGATGCCGAAGACGATCGTGTGCTTGTCGATGGCGTCGACGTAGCGTTTCTGGTTGAGCGTCTTGGGCCGGATCGTCTTGCCGCGCCGGGAGATGATGTTCATGCTCAGCACTTCGGCCGGTGACTCGTGGTCACCGGTGGAGAGCATGCCGACGGTGCGGCGGACGGTGGCCGGGTCGACCTGCTGACCGCGGCCGGCGAGCGTCACGAGCTCGGCGAAGACACGCTCCGCGAAGGCGACGTCGGCGGGGGCGCCGGTCAGGGTGACCTCGTTGCCCCGGACGTGGACATCGGCGGCGAGGAGTTCCTCGGCGACGCGAAGGTTCTCGTCCCTCGAGCCGAGCAGGCTGAGCGCGGCGGCGTCGGGGATGGGGAATCGGGACTGGGCCGCCTCGGTGATCGCGGCCTCGTCGGTCTTCGTCGGGATGACGTCCGCGGGAACGTCGGGTCGGGCGGCTTCACCCGGTACGGTTCCGGCCACGTGGCCTCGGGCCTACTTCCTGCGCTTACGCTGCGATTTTCAACGACAGTGACAAGTCCGATGTTACTGGTTGCGGGGGTCGGCACGCAGTCCGGTTTCCGCGGGGCGCGCGCCTCAGCGGCCGAAATGCCCCAGCTGCTCGCCGCCGAGCACGTGCGCGTGCACGTGGAAGACGGTCTGCCCGGCGTCACCGTCGGTGTTGAACACCACCCGGTAACCGGACTCGGCGATCCCCTCGATCTCCGCGACCTTACGGGCCGTCGAGGCCACGTCGGCGAGGAGTTGCGGGTCGCCCGAAGCCAGCTCGGCCAGGTTCCGGTACCGCTTCTTCGGCACCACGAGCACATGCACCCGAGCCTGCGGCGCTATGTCCCGGAACGCATACGTCGTCTCGTCCTCGTACACCTTCTCGGAAGGGATCTCCCCCGCGATGATCCGCTCGAACAACGTCTCCGCGTCACTCATCCCCCCACCCTATCCCCACCCCCGCGCCGCACCCGCGTGCGCGGATGGACGACACGCGTGACCACACGGACGACACGCGGCGGATTTCGGGGTGCGGCAAGGAGCGAAGGCCGGAAATGAAGATGCCGCGGCGCGGTGGGCCCTGGGGGTCGGCCCACCGCCGCCGCGGCTCCGCCGGACCGAGGGGGGAGGTGCCCGGCGGGGATTCACGCGCGCGACCGGGCTTCATCCCCAGTGGCGCGCCGAAACCGTGTGTTGCGCGTCAGTTAACGAGAGTAACGGCTGTTTGCGTGATCGCGCCATAACTCGCCGCAAATTAGTGGGGTGTTTTTTCACTTCCAGCGTTCCGTGAGAACCCCTAGCGCGCCGAGTGCCACGGCGGCTGCGGTGGAGGTGCGCAAAACGGTGGGGCCCAACCGAATGGCGGTCGCGCCGGCGTCGGTGAGGGTGCTCAGTTCTTCGTCGGTGATGCCGCCTTCGGGCCCGACGACGAGGAGGATGTCGCCCTGTGCCGGGAGTTCGATCTCGGTGAGGCGGGTGGTGATGCCGGATTCGAGGACCAGCGCCCGGGAAACGGTCTGGGCGAGCTCGGCGAGTTCGCGGGTGGTGACGGGCTCGGCGACTTCGGGGACGTGGGCGCGGCGGGCTTGTTTGGCGGCGGCGCGGGCGGTGGTGCGCCAGCGGGTGAGGGCTTTGTCGCCGCGGGTTCCTTCTTCCCAGCGGGCGACGCTGCGCGCGGCGCGCCAGGGGACGATGGCGTCGGCGCCGGCCTCGGTGGCGAGTTCGACGGCGAGTTCGCCGCGGTCTCCCTTCGCGAGCGCCTGGGCGACGATGACGCGCAGGGCGGGTGGTTCCTCGGTCCAGTGTTCTTCGATGGCGAGGGTGAGCGCCGCGTCGCGGCCCGCCTGGACGGCCTCGACGACACAGCGCGCCATGCCGCCTTCGCCGTCGGAGAGCACGAGACGTTCGCCGACGCGCAGGCGGCGGACGGTGGCGGCGTGCCGGGCTTCCTCACCGTCGAGCGTGGTGCGCCCGGAGCCGGGCAGCGCGGCGGTGAGGAAGACCGGCAGTGTCGTCTCGGGCACGGGTTACCGGTGGTTCTTGGTGCGCAGCTTGGAGAACAGCCCGCCGGGCTTGGACCCGTTCGAGGCGAGCGACGGTACGTCCTCGCCACGCTGCTGGGCGAGTTCGACGAGGAGGTCGCGCTGGGCGTCGTCGAGTTTGGTCGGCACGACGACGTCGATGTGGACGTGCAGGTCGCCGCGGCCGTCGACGCGGCCGGAGGAGCGCAGCCGCGGCATGCCCTTGGCGGTGAGCACGAGTTCGGTGGCGGGCTGGGTGCCCGGCTCGATGTCGAGTTCGTAGTCGCCGTCGATGAGCGTCTCGATGGGCACCGTGGCGCCGAGGGCGGCGGTGGTCATCGGGATGCGGAAGTTGCAGTGCAGGTCGTTGCCCTGCCGGACGAACACCTCGTGGGGTGCCTCGTCGATCTCGACGTACAGGTCGCCCGCGGGGCCGCCGCCGGGGCCGACCTCGCCCTGGCCGGAGAGGCGGATGCGCATGCCGTCGCCGACGCCCGGCGGGATCTTCGCGGTGACGTTGCGGCGGGCGCGGACCCGGCCGTCACCGCCGCACTGGCGGCAGGGGTCGGGGATGACCTCGCCGAAGCCGCGGCAGACCGGGCAAGGACGGGCCGTGACGACCTGACCGAGGAAGGACCGCTGCACGGACTGGACCTCGCCCGCCCCGCCGCAGGTGTCGCAGGTCTTGGTGCCGGTGCCTTCGGCCGCGCCGGCGCCGCGGCACAGGTCGCAGACGATGGCGGTGTCGACGGTGATCTCGCGGTCGACGCCGGTGGCGCATTCCTCGAGGGTGAGGCCGAGGCGGATGAGCGCGTCGGAGCCGGGCTGCACGCGGCTGCGCGGGCCACGACCGCGGCCGCCGCCACCCCCGGCGGCGCCGAAGAAGGCGTCCATGATGTCGCCGAGGCCGCCGAAGCCCGAGAACGGGTCTCCGCCGCCTCCGCGGGCACCGCCGTCCATGGGGTCGCCGCCGAGGTCGACGACCTTGCGCTTCTGCGGATCGGACAGCACCTCGTACGCGGTGGTCACCTCGCCGAAGCGGTGCTGAGCGTCTTCCGACGGGTTGACGTCGGGGTGCAGTTCACGGGCCAGTTTGCGGTACGCGCGCTTGATCTCCTGATCCGTCGCGTTCTTCGCAACCCCGAGAATGCCGTAATAGTCCCTCGCCACCGTCTTCGCCTTCTCCTTCTGACTTCGACCTCACCGCCGCGTTCAGCGACCGGCGAGGATCTGCCCCACGTAGTTCGCCACCGCGCGCACCGCGGCGATGGTGTTCGGGTAGTCCATCCTGGTCGGCCCGACGACGCCCATCCCGCCCAGCAGCATGTCGTCCATCCCGTAGCCGATGGACACCACCGAGGTGCTGCGCATCTGCTCGTCCTCATTTTCCTCACCGATGCGCACGCTGATCGCACCGGGGTTGCGGGCGGCCGCCAGCAGCTTGAGCACGATGACCTGCTCCTCGAGCGCCTCCAGCACCTGCCGCAGCGATCCGGGGAAGTCCGAGACGTTGCGGGTGAGGTTGGCCGTGCCACCGAGCACCAGCCGCTCTTCGGGGTGCTCGACCAGCGATTCCACCAGCACGGTACAGACACGCGTGAGGCTGTCGCGCAGTTCGCCCGGCGACTTCTCGGGCAGCTCGGCGACCGACGCCGCGGCGTCGGCGAGGCGGCGGCCCGCCAGCGCCCCGTTGAGCACCGTGCGCAGCCTGGCGACGTTCTCCTCGGTGATGACGTCCCCGAGGTCGACGGTGCGCTGGTCGACGCGGCCGGAATCGGTGATCAGCACCAGCATCAGCCGCGCGGGCGTGAGCGGCACCACTTCGAGGTGGCGGACGGCGGAGTTGGTCATCATCGGGTACTGGATGACCGCGACCTGCCTGGTCAGCTGCGCGAGCAGCCGGACGGAGCGGCGCAGGACGTCGTCGACGTCGGTGCCGCTGTCGAGGAAGGCCGTGATGGCCCGGCGTTCGGCCGCGCTGAGCGGTTTGACCTCGGCGATCCGGTCGACGAACAGGCGGTATCCCTTGTCGGTGGGGATCCGGCCCGCGCTGGTGTGGGGCTGCGTGATGTAGCCCTCTTCCTCCAGCGCCGCCATGTCGTTGCGCACCGTGGCGCTGGACACCCCGAGGTTGTGTCTGTCGACGATCGCCTTGGACCCGACGGGCTCCTGGTTGGAGACGTAATCGGCGACGATCGCACGCAGCACTTCGAATCGGCGTTCTTCCGCGTTGGCCACCCGCACCTCCCTCGGCTCGTCCTCACAACGAGTTTACGGAAGGCGAAGTGCCCGGGGCGTCACCGGACTTCTTTGGGGTCGTCAGCCACGCCCGCGAACGGAGCGCCGCCGCGGCTCCACGGGCCTTCGGATCACTTTCACCGACCCCCACCAGGCGAAACCCGTGACGCGCAGCACCGGCGCGCCCGTCGTCGGCTGCCGCCGCCCCGTCCTGCGGCCGGTGCCGAATCCGCCCATCAGGCCGATGCCCCGGACATCGAGGGCGAAGTCCTCGGGCACGACGATCTTGACACCGCCCATGACCGCCACCGCCCTGATCGTGCAAGATCCGGCGGCGATCCTGGCCTGCCGGAGATCGAGGCGCACGCTGCCCCAGAACGCGCGGCTGACATGGTTCGACGGCAGCGGCCCGGCGAACCGCCTCGTGGTGGCGGACATGACGGCGAACGAGCGCCGTCCGCCTTGCTCCTCGTCGCCGTCGTGGGCCAGGGCGAGCGGGCCGCCGGAGGAAAGATCCGCGACGACGGGTTCGAAGTCCGCGAAAGTCCGGGCCGCGTAGACGGCGTCCAGCCTTGTTTCCAGTTCGGCGGCGGTGATCCGTCCCGCGCCCATGGCTTCGCACAGCAGTCGCGCGACGTTTTCGCGATCGGAATCGGCCACTCGCATCGCCGACCGCTTCGATTCCGGCATGACGGCGATGCTAACCGGAATCGGCGAATTCCGGAAATCACCAGGACAACGACCGGGGCCACCATGAGTGAATTCGGCTTTCCCGCTCTGACCGGAATGACAAAACCACCTCCGCTGATAATCCCGGACGCGAACGGTCGTCCCGCCGTGACAATTCGACGAACGGCGATCCGCCCGCCATTGACCGCCCAGGGGCACGTGCGGGAGTTTTCTTCCACCGGCCCGCTTTCCGACCCACCCTGGAGCGCAGTGATGACCTTTTCCTTTCGCCATGTCCTGATCGCCGCCATGACCGCGACGTTGGTCACGGTAGGCGCGTCCGCCGCGAACGCGGACACGAATTCGGTCTACACAGCCTCTTCACCGCTTCCCGCCGGCGAGAACGGCGACGTGGTCAAGTCGCAACCGTCGACCTACAACGGGGCGAAATCGACCCGGATCCAATATCTGTCCCGGGACAATAAGGACAAGCAGGTCGCGGTGAGCGGCACCGTTCTGGTGCCGGACAAACCGTGGAACGGTCCCGGCGAACGGCCGATCGTGGCCTACGCGCCCTTCACGTTCGGCATGGGGCCGGATTGCGCTCCCTCGAAAACCCTCGCCGGTGAGGGTGCCTCGGACCTGGTCTCCGGTTTCCAAGGCGGGTTCGTCAACGCGTTGCTGGGCGCCGGGTTCGCCGTGGCGCAGACCGACTACATCGGACCGTGGGTGGAAGGCAGTGGTGATCACCCGTACGTCGTCCGGTTGTCCGAGGCGCACACCGTGCTCGACGTCATCCGCGCCGCGCAGCGGCTGCCCGGAACGGGCCTGCCCGCCGACGGCCCGGTGGGCATCGCCGGATACTCCGAAGGCGGCAGTGCCGCCGCGGCCGCCGCCGAACTGGCCGCCACCTACGCGCCCGAACTGAACGTCAAGGGCGTTTACTCCGGCGCGCCGCCCGCGGACAAGGCGGCGCTGTCGAAATCTCTCGACGGCGGAATGTACTTCGGGTTCCTCGGGTACGCCCTGATCGGCATCAACCAGGCCTACCCCGAGGCCAAGCTGATGAACCTGGCTAACCCGACGGGTGCCGATCTGTTCCTGAAGGCCCGCCAGACCTGCACCATGAACGCGGTCCTCCAGTTCATGTTCAAGCAGTCCAGCTCGCTGACGAAGGAGGGCAAGCCGGTGTCCGCCTACCTGTCCCAGCCACCGTTCGACGCGATCGTGGCGGAAAACCGGATCGGCACCCTCAAGCCTGCCATGCCGGTCCTGGTCGAACAGAGCTCGATGGACGACGTCATCCCGGCCGCCGTCGGCAAGCAGATGGCGAAGGACTGGTGCGGCAAGGGCGCCAACGTCCAGTGGAAGGACCTGCCGACCTTCACGCCGTTCTTCTCCCACGCGCTGGGCATGACGACCGCGTCCACCGACGCCACCGAGTGGCTGAAGAGCGTGTTCAACGGGCAGGCGGGCAACGGCAACTGCGGCCGGTTCTGACCCGCCCCTTCGTGAGCGGCCCGGCAGTCCGCTCGTGGCCTCGCCGGTGCTCGTGTCGCGAAAGCCGTCCAACCAGGCCACGGACCCGCAGGACATGAAGAGGTGAAGGCCGAGTTTCCTCGGCTGAGCCGAGGGAAGGGGTCCTTCACGCGCAACTGCTGTGACAGCTGGTGCTCGCGGGCCGCCTGTGGCGATCATCGAGTCCGTGAAGGCCTCCTTGAGGGACTCTGGGTCCCTCAAGGAGGCCTTCACGGACTTGAGCGCGAGAGCGACCGCGCGAGAGCGCTGGGCGAAGGGTGTCAGCTGTTGCGCGGGAACCCGAGGTTCACCCCGCCCTGCGAGGGGTCCGGCCACCGTGACGTGACGACCTTCGTCCGCGTGAAGAAGTGGAACCCCTCCGGCCCGTACGCGTGGCTGTCGCCGAACAGCGAGTCCTTCCACCCGCCGAACGAGTAGTAGCCGACCGGCACCGGGATCGGCACGTTCACGCCGACCATCCCGACCTCGACCTCGTTCTGGAACCGCCGCGCGGCCCGTCCGTCGTTGGTGAAGATCGCGGTGCCGTTGCCGTAGGGGTTGCCGTTGATCAGCTCCAGCGCCGCGTCGTATCCGTCGGCCCGCGCGACCGCCAGCACCGGCCCGAAGATCTCGTCGGTGTAGATCGACATCTCCGGCGTGACGTGGTCGAACAGCGTCGGGCCGAGCCAGAAGCCGCCGTCCTCGCCGTCGACCTCGACGCCGCGGCCGTCGACGACGAGCCGGGCGCCCGCGTCGACCCCCGCCCCGACATAGGACTCGACGCGTTCGTGGTGGGCGGCGGTGACGAGCGGTCCCATCTCCGAAGTGGGCCGCATGCCGTCGCCGACGCGCAGCCGCTTGATCCGCTCGGCGATCTTCGCGACCAGTTCGTCGCCGACCGGGTCGACCGCGACCACGACCGACACCGCCATGCACCGCTCCCCCGCCGAGCCGAAGCCCGCCGAGACGGCCGCGTCGGCGGCGAGGTCGAGGTCCGCGTCCGGGAGCACGACCATGTGGTTCTTCGCGCCGCCGAGCGCCTGCACGCGTTTCCCGTGCCTGGTCCCGGTTTCGTAGACGTACTTCGCGATCGGCGTCGACCCGACGAACGAGATCGCCTTGACGTCGCGGTGTTCCAGCAGCCCGTCGACGGCCACCTTGTCGCCGTGCAGGACGTTGAGGACGCCGTCGGGCAGGCCCGCTTCGGCGAACAGTTCCGCGATGAACACGGCCGCGGACGGATCCTTCTCGCTCGGCTTGAGCACGACGGTGTTGCCGCAGGCGAGCGCGTTCGGGACGAACCACAGCGGGACCATCGCCGGGAAGTTGAACGGCGAGATCACGCCGACCACGCCCAGCGGCTGCGAGATCGAGTAGACGTCGACACCGGTGGAGGCGTTCTCGCTGAACCCGCCCTTGAGCAGCTGCGCGGCACCACAGGCGTACTCGACGTTCTCGATCGCGCGCGCGATCTCGCCCGCCGCGTCGGATTCGACCTTGCCGTGTTCGCTCGTGACGATCTTCGCCAGCTCGTGACGCCGCGCCGAAAGCAGCTCACGGAAGGCGAACAGCACCCGCGTCCGCCCGGCCAGCGACGTCCCGCGCCAGCCCGGCAGCGCACGGGACGCGGCCGCGACGGCGGCGTCGACGTCGTCCTGCGCCGCGAAGGCGACCTTCGCCCGCACCCGGCCGGTGGCCGGATCGAACACGTCCCCGGATCGGCCGCTCACGCCTTCGCACGGTTTGCCGTCTATCCAATGGGTGATGCGGTCGGTCACGGGTTCCGCCCTCCTGATCGCCGGGTGCCTGCTCCCGGTCGAGTCTGGGCGCGTGCGCCACACCGACGCCATCGGCAACGTGTACGGACTCCCGGCCCCGGCCGTACAGTCTGTCTCCAGCGTTGCCGAACCAGGTGGGAGGCCGATGTACCCGACCGTCGCCGAAGTGCTCGCGCTGCCGGTGCTGCGTCAGGGCAGGCCCCATGTGGTGGCGGGGGCGGCGGGGCTGGACGCGCCGGTCCGCTGGGCGCACGTCGCCGAGGTCGCGGACATCGCCCCGTTGCTGCGTGGCGGGGAACTGGTGCTCACCACCGGGGTCGCGCTGCCCGACGACGGCGCCGCGCTCGCCAGGTACGTCGCCGATCTGGCCGGTGTCGGAGTGGCCGGGGTCGTCGTCGAACTGGTCCGGCATTGGAGCGAGAAGCTGCCGCCCGCGCTGGTCGAGGCCGCCGACCGACACGGTGTCCCGCTGATCACCCTTTCGCGCGAGACGCGCTTCGTGTCGGTCACGGAGGCGGTGAACGGGCTGATCGTCGACGCCCAGGTCGACGAACTCCGCGCGGCGGAGCGGGTCCACGAGACCTTCACCGCGCTGACGGTCGCCGGCGCCGAACCGGGCGACATCCTGCGCGAGGTCGCGAGGCTCACCGAACATCCCGTCGTGCTGGAGACGCTGGCACACGAGGTCCTCGCCTACGACACGGCGGGGACCGACCCCGGCGAACTGCTGCCCGGCTGGCCGTCCCGGTCGCGGCCGGTGCAGGTCGGCGAGCGGACCGGCTACCACCCGGGCGCGGGCTGGCTGATCACCGTGGTCGGCGCGCGCGGACACGACTGGGGGCGGCTGGTCGTCGTCTGCGGGGATCCGCCGCCGCACCGGCACGTCGTGGTCGCCGAACGCGCGGCGTCCGCGCTCGCGGTGCACCGGCTGGTCGCCAAGGACACCGACTCCCTCGAACGCCAGGCGCACCGCGCGATCCTGACCGAACTGCTGGCGAACCCGGTGCCGCCCGCCGAGCTGACCGCGCGGGCCTCGGCGCTGGGTGTCCCGCTGACCGGGCGGCTGCTCGTCGGGGTCTCGGTGCGGCCGCGGATCACGGTGACCGCCAAAACCGCGCAGTCGACTCCGGTGCTGCTGCGAGAACTCGCCGAGGCGACCGTCCTCGCCGCCCGGCACGCCAAGGTGTCCGCTCTGGTGGCCACCGACGACACCCAGGTGCGCGCGCTGATCGCGCTGTCGCCCGAGGCGGGGGTCGACGCGGTGTTGAAGCGGCTGGCGAACGACGTCCACGAGGCCCGCGCCGGGGCGCCCGCCGTGGTCGCGGTCGGGACCACGGGCGCCGGGCCCGCCGACGCGCGCCGGACGCTCGTCGAAGCCGCGCAGGTCGCCGCGGCGGCGCTCACCGAGAACGTCGAACGGGTGGTCCACCGGCTCGACGACGTCCGGTTGCGCGGACTGCTGCATCTGCTGGCGGGTGACGAACGGATCACCGCGTTCGCCGCGCGGGAGCTCGGCCCGCTCCTGAACCGGGACGCCGCACAGGGCAGCAGACTCGTCCAGGCGTTGAGGCATTACTGCGAGCACGGTGGCAACAAGTCGGCGGCGGCCGCCGCCGCGCACACCTCCCGGACCGCCTACTACCAGCAGCTGGCCAGGATCGAGCAGGTCCTCGGGGTACGGCTCGAAGATCCGGAGTCGATGCTCTCGCTTTATGTCGCTTTGCTCGCGCACGACATTCGAAAAGCCGACGACCACACGTCCGAGTGAGCAAATATCACCCGAGAGTGGAACACAGTGACCGGGTCACGTCAGCCGATAGGGTTGATATGGCTTTCTTCGAACCGATCGGCGCCTGCGTGCTCGCGCTGGCCTGTATGGCCCCGGCACAACCCGCCGAATCCACGTTTCAGCTGACCAGCCACGACACCAGGGGCCGGGTCGGCACCGTCTCGCTCACCTGCGAACCCACCGGGGGGTCTCACCCGGGACGCGGCGGCGCCTGCGCCAAACTGTCCGAAGTGGACGGGGAGTTCGACCGGCTCCGCCCGGAACCGCGGGCCTGCACCTTGGAATACGCCCCGGTGGACGTCTCCGCCGTCGGCAAGTGGCGCGGCGAACCGGTCACCTACCGCACCTCGTACGCCAACCGCTGTGTCGCCGACGCCGAGTCGGCCGGCGTCTTCACGTTCTGACCGCTCCCGACTCCGGCGAGGTGCCCGCCGGGCCTCCCCCTCGGTGGCCCGGCGGCGCCGTTCACCGCGGCCTTGATCGCCCTCACCCCCACGAGGGCGATCAAGGCCGTGGTGTCACGACTCAAGAACGGGGCAGGTACCGGCACCCGACCCCGTCCTTCGCGGCAACGGGGGTCTGACGCGCGAGGGACCGGCTCAGGTTCCATTCGCGCCAACCATCTTCCCAAATTCCCGTCACGACCGGTCTGAGCACGCAGGACCGCAGCGGCTCCGGAAGCCGGTCGACCGAGGGCACGACGTCGGCGGAAAACCTTGAGAGGTAACCGGTGTCGAGCGTCTTGCCGTGCGCGAGCCGGTCGATGTTGCGGTCGGCGATGAACCGTTCCGGATCGAGGACGGCCAGCCCGAGCAGCGCCGCGACGGCGGCTCCGATGGCCGCGCGCGGCAGCCAGGCCGACCGCAGCGGGAGCAGGGATACGAGCACCAGCACGAAGATCAGGCCGATCCAGAGTTCGCACACCTCGACCAGCAGCCGCAGCACGGTGAACCCGTACGCCTGCTGATATGTCCACATGCGACTCAACGCCGACGCGACCAGCATCAGGCTGAGCACGCTCAACGCGCCGAGCAGCCCGCGCTGCCAGGCACGGTCGGCCGCTGACGACTTCGGCGCCCAGCGCAGCGCGGCGGCGACCAGCAGCAGGGTCAGCACGGTGATGGCGGAGAGCTGCCAGAACCCGCTCCTGGCGTATTCGGCCGCGGTCAGGCCGCTCGTGGCCAGGAGGTATTCGGTGCCACCGAACAACACGACCAGGCGGACCACGACGAAACTGGTGAACAGCGCCACCAGCACCCCGAGCGGCAACGTCCATTCGAGCCGGTGCGCCAGGCGTTTGCGCGGCGTGTCGACAGCAGCGCTGTCCGCCGGCAGCGGGGGCGCCGCCAGCAGGTAACACGCCCCGGTCACGGCGAACGCGGCCACGGTGAAGAAGAATCCCCAGCGCACGAAGGTCCCCGGGTTCAGTTCGGGGATCACCGCGTCGACGACGTTCGCGAACGCGGCGTCCGCGCCGCGCAGCAGCGGCACGAACACCAGCAGCAGCAAGGCGCTGGTCAGCACCGGCACCAGGAACCTCGGCTTCGCGCGGCCTTCCTGTTTCTTGCCGAGCTTCGCGAGCCCGCGCCCGATCCACGGGAGCGAAAGCAGCGCTTCGATCGGGACCGCGAAGACGTCGTAGATGATCGTGTTCACCGTGCGTTTCCCGACCACGGCGAGGGAGCCGGCGACGAGGGCGGCCAGCACGCACAACACGTTCAGCCACACCGACGCCCGGACCATGCCGACCGCGAGCAGCGCCAGCGCGGCCGCCGCCCATATCGCGTTGACCAGGCGGAAATGCGGTTCGGCGTCACCACGGGCGCGCTTGTCGGCGAAGAAGACCGCCACCGCGAAGGCGAGCCCGGCCACGAACCAGCCGGCTCCGGGCCGGTCCGGCATGGCGAAGGCGGCGATCAGCCCGGCCGCGACGGCCGCGGGCAGGACGGAGCCGGGCAACGGGACGATCGCCGACTTGGGCGGCACGCGGGGCCGCATCAGCACCGGGAGCGGGGGCGCGGACGGCAACGTGGTGGTCGCCGACGGGGGTGACGCGTGCGCCTGCCGGTCTTCTTGGTCTTCGCTCATCGAATCCTCCAGTTTGCGAAAGCACATATCGCAGTGCGCGCGGAGCCGCGGAAAACGCGCGGCGGGGAACTAGGGAACGGGGATCACGACGCGGATGACACAGCCCGGCCGCTGCTCAGGGGTGACGACGGCGATGCTGCCGTCGTGGAGGTCGACCACCCACCGCGCGATCGCGAGCCCCAGGCCGGTGCCCCCGCCGCCGGCCCGCTCGCCGCGGGTGAACCGCTCGAACACGCTGTCCCGCTCCCCCGGCGGGATCCCGGGGCCTTCGTCTTCGACCTCGATGACGACGTCGGCCTCGCGGGCCTCCGCCCGCACCCGGACCTCTCCCCCCGCCGGCCCGTGCCGGACGGCGTTGTCGAGCAGGTTGACCACGACCTGGTAGAGCCGGCCGCGGTCGGCGACGGCCGTCGCGCCGGGCGGTTGGACGTCGACGGTGAAGCGCACTCCGCGGCCGGTGGCGCCCGCTTCGGCGGCGACCTCCTCCAGCAGCAGTTCGAGATCGAACTCCTCCAGCTGCAACGGGAACGCGCCCGCGTCGATCCGCGAGAGATCCAGGAGTTCCGAAACGAGCCTGCCGAGCCGTTCGGTCTGCTGCAACGCGGTCTTCAACGTCGCCGGATCGGGTTCGGCGACGCCGTCGACGAGGTTCTCCAGCACCCCGTTCAGCGCGGTGATCGGCGTGCGGAGTTCGTGGGAGACGTTCGCGATCAGCTCGCGGCGGCGCTGATCCGAGGCGTCGAGGTCGGCGGCCATCTGGTTGAAGGCGTGCGACAGCTCCCCGACCTCGTCGCGGGCGGTCGCCCGGACCCGCCGGGTGTAGTCGCCCTTGGCCATCGCGCGGGCGGCGGCGGTCATCTCGCGCAGCGGCCTGGTCATCCCGTGCGCCAGGATCTGCGAGGTGACCACGGCGAGCACCATCGCGGCGATCGTGGTCCGCGGCGGCAGCCAGCCGATCTGCCAGTTGAAGAAGGCGAACGCGATACTGCCCGAGGACACCAGCAGGATCGCGAGCTTGAGCTTGATGGAGCGGACCGGGTCGAGCGGTCTCGGGAGCGCGTCGACGACGCGGCCGAGCAGCGGGCGCAGCTTCACGATCCCACCTCCAGGGCGTAGCCGACGCCGTGGACCGTGCGGATGAGGTCCGCGCCGAGTTTCCGGCGCAGCGCCTTGATGTGGCTGTCGACCGCGCGGGTCCCCGAACCGGTGCCCGCGACGTCCCAGTCCCAGACCTCACTGAGCAGGCGTTCCCTCGGCTGCACCGCCCTCGGGCGCTTGGCGAAGTGCACGAGGAGGTCGAACTCGATCGGCGTCAGCTGGGCCTGGTTGCCCGCGCGCGTGACGCGCCGCTGGTCGACGTCGATTTCGAGGTCGCCGAGCACGATCTTCGTGCCCGCGTCCTCGCCCTCGGCGCGCGCGGACCGTTCGACGCGGCGCAGCAGCGCGTGCACCCGCGCCGAGAGCACCCGCATGGAGAACGGCTTGGTGAGGTAGTCGTCCGCGCCGACGCCGAGACCGATCAGCATGTCCGTCTCGTCCGACCGGGCGGTCAGCATCAGCACCGGGACCGGGCGGCGGGCCTGGATCCGGCGGCAGACCTCGAGCCCGTCGAACCCCGGCAGCATCACGTCGAGCACCACCAGATCCGGTTCGCGCTCGGCGTCGGTCTCGACGCCGGACGGGCCGTCGTGCGCCAGGTCCACGGTGAATCCCTCGGCCCGCAGCCGCGCGGCGATGCTTTCGGCGATGGTCGCGTCGTCCTCGACGACCAGCACCCGGCGTCCTCCCAGTTCCATGGGGATGACTGTAAGCACCGGCCGTGGAGACCATCCGGGTGAGCTGTGGAGATCCTGTGGAGATGTTTCGGCCGGTTTGCCGGATTACTACGTCCGTGTGTGTGACGCAGGTCATGCACCAGGAGCCCGCGAATGCAATCGACAGTCTGCGCTCCGACGCCCTCAACAGTGAACAGTCTGCCAGTCCCACCCGCGCGGCGCGGGCGAGCACGATTCCGCAATGGAGCCGACGGCACGCGGTACGCAGCACGTGCATCCTGATGGCCGGGTGGAACTCGGCGAGGTCGAGTCCTTGAAGGACAGCCGCTTCTACAACGAAGAACTCGCCCCGGTCCCGGTCGAAAAGCGGACCTGGACCACGTACACCTACTTCGCGCTGTGGATGGGCATGGCGCACAACATCCCCTCCTACGCGCTCGCGGCGTCACTGATCGCGCTCGGGATGAACTGGGTCCAGGCACTGCTCACGATCACCATCGGCAACCTGATCGTGCTGATCCCGATGCTGCTCAACAGCCACGCCGGGACGAAGTACGGCATCCCGTTCCCGGTGTTCGCCCGCGCCTTCTTCGGGATGCGCGGCGCGAACCTGGCTGCATTGCTGCGGGCGTTCATCGCGTGCGGCTGGTTCGGCATCCAGACCTGGGTCGGCGGCGAGGCGATCTACATCATCGTCGGGCGGCTGGCCGGATCCGCGTGGAAGAACTCCACCGTCGTGCTCGGCCAGCACTGGACGCTGTGGCTCTCGTTCGGGGTGTTCTGGGTGATCCAGATGCTCATCATCTGGCGCGGGATGGAGGCGGTCCGGAAGTTCGAGAACTGGACGGCGCCGCTGGTCTCGGTCGGCTTCCTGATCCTGCTGGGCTACGTGCTGATCAAGGCGGGCGGGCTCGGGCCGATCCTGGCCGAACCCGGGAAACTCGGCTGGGGACCGGACTTCTGGAAGGTGTTCGCCCCGGCGCTGATGGCGATGATCGCGTTCTGGTCGACGCTTTCGCTGAACATGCCGGACTTCACCCGCTTCGGCGGCAGCCAGGGCAAACAGGTCCGCGGCCAGATCCTCGGCCTGCCGACCACGATGACGTTCATCGCGATCGTGGCCATCCTGACCACCTCGGGCGGCAGTGTCCTCTACGGCGAGCAGATCTGGGACCCGGCGAAACTGGCCGACCGGTTCGACTCCCCGGTCGTCGTGGTGGTCGCGCTGATCGCGCTGGTGCTGGCGACCGTGTCGGCGAACCTGGCGGCGAACGTGGTCAGCCCCTCCTACGACTTCTCCAACGCGTTCCCGAAGAAGATCACCTTCGCCGTCGGCGGGCTGATCACCGGCATCATCGGCATCCTCATCCAGCCGTGGCGGCTCTACTCCGACCCGAACATCTACATCTTCGCGTGGCTCGGCTTCTACGGCGGCCTGCTCGGCGCGGTCGCCGGGGTGCTCGTCGCCGGCTACTGGGTGGTCAACCGCACGCACCTCGACCTGCGGGATCTCTACACCGAACGCGGCGTCTACTGGTTCAACGGCGGCTGGAACTGGCGCGCGCTGGCCGCGACGCTGGTCGGCGCCGTGCTCTCGGTCGGCGGCGCGTACGGCGGGCCGTTCCCCGAGGACGGCCTGATCCCGCTCCTGAAACCGCTCTACGACTACAACTGGGTCGTCGGCCTGGCGGGCGCCTTCGTCGTCTACCTGCTGCTGTCCCTGTCCGAACGCAAGCGCACCACCGTCAGTGCCGTCGAATCAGAGGAGGATGCAAGTGAGCGACGTGGTCCGAGCCGGATTGATCCAGCAGCGGTGGACGGGTGACAAGGAGTCCATGATCGCGAACGCGGTCGAAGCCATCGGCAAGGCCGCTTCGCAGGGCGCTCAGGTCGTCTGCCTGCAAGAGCTGTTCTACGGCCCGTACTTCTGCCAGGTGCAGGACACCGACTACTACTCCTACACCGAAGGCATCCCCGACGGGCCGACGACGAAACTCATGCAGGAGGTCGCCGAACGCCACGGCGTCGTGCTGGTCGTCCCGATGTACGAGGTCGAGCAGCCCGGCGTGTACTACAACACCGCCGCGGTGATCGACGCCGACGGCACGTACCTCGGCAAGCACCGCAAGAACCACATCCCGCAGGTGAAGGGTTTCTGGGAGAAGTTCTACTTCCGGCCCGGGAACATGGGCTACCCGGTGTTCGACACCGCAGTCGGCCGTATCGGCGTCTACATCTGTTACGAGCGGCACTTCCCGGAGGGCTGGCGCGCGCTGGGCCTGGCGGGCGCGAAGATCGTGTTCAACCCGTCGGCGACCAGCCGGGGCCTTTCGGAGTACCTGTGGCGGCTGGAGCAGCCCGCGGCCGCCGTCGCGAACGAGTACTACGTCGGCACGATCAACCGCGTCGGCGTGGAACCCTTGGGCGACAACGACTTCTACGGCCAGTCGTATTTCGCGGACCCCCGCGGCCAGCTCGTCGGCGAAGCCGCGTCCGACACCGAGGAGGAGATCGTCGTCCGCGACCTCGACATGGCGAAACTCGCCGAAGTGCGGGACCTGTGGGCCTTCTACCGAGACCGGCGTCCCGACAGCTACGGACCCCTCGCGGAGGCGTGATGACCACCCTCATCAGCGGCGGGCAGGTGCTGTCCACGGCGGGCGCTTCGGCGGCGGACGTCCTTGTCGACGGCGAGACGATCGCGGCCGTCGGCGCCCCCGGCACGCTCGGGCCCGCCGACTCGGTCATCGACGCCACCGGGAAATACGTCCTGCCCGGCGGGATCGACGCGCACACCCATATGGAGATGCCGTTCGGCGGGACGCATTCCGTCGACACCTTCGGCACCGGGACGACGGCGGCGGCGTGGGGCGGGACGACCACGATCATCGATTTCGCCGTCCAGGCCAAGGGCACGTCTCTGCTGTCCACCATGGACAAATGGCACGAGAAGGCCGACGGGAACTGCGCCATCGACTACGGCTTCCACATGATCGTCTCCGACGTCAACGATTCGTCGTTGAAGGAGATGCAGGCCTGCGTCGACGGCGGGGTCGGCAGTTTCAAGATGTTCATGGCCTATCCGGGGGTGTTCTACTCCACGGACGGCGAAATCCTGCTGGCCATGCAGAAGGCGCGCGAGATCGGCGCGACGATCATGATGCACGCGGAGAACGGCATCGCGATCGACCAGCTGGCCGCGCAGGCGTTCGCCGCCGGGAAGATCGACCCGGTGCAGCACGGGCTCACCCGGCCGCCGGAGCTGGAGGGCGAGGCGACCTCGCGCGCGATCCAGCTGGCCAAGGTGACCGGGGCGCCCCTGTACATCGTGCACCTGTCGGCGTCGCAGGCGCTGGCCGCCGTCGCGGAAGCGCGCGACACCGGGCAGAACGTCTTCGCGGAGACCTGTCCACAGTATCTCTACCTGTCCATCGAGGACTTGGCGAAACCGGATTTCGAGGGCTCGAAGTACGTCGCCTCACCCCCGTTGCGGGAGAAGTCGCATCAGGCGGATCTGTGGCGAGGGCTGCGCACCAACGATCTCTCGGTGGTGTCGACGGATCACTGTCCGTTCTGTTTCAAGGACCAGAAGGAACTCGGCCGCGGCGACTTCCGCGCGATCCCCAACGGGATCCCCGGCGTCGAGCATCGGATGGACCTGCTGCACCAGGGTGTCGTTGCGGGCGAGCTGACGCTCGGGCGCTGGGTCGAGACCTGCTCGACCACCCCGGCGCGGATGTTCGGGCTGTATCCGCGCAAGGGGGTCATCGCGGCGGGGTCGGACGCGGACATCGTCGTCTACGACCCGGCGGCGAAGCAGACCTTGTCGGTCGAGACGCACCACATGAACGTGGACTACTCGGCCTACGAAGGGATGGAGATCACCGGCAAGGTCGAGACGGTGCTGTCCCGCGGCCGCGTGGTCGTGTCGCCGTCCGGCTTCTCGGGCAGTACGACGCACGGGAAATTCCTCTCGCGCGATCTGAACCAGTACCTGAACTGAGGCGGTCGAACTCAGTGTGGCGAAGCCACGCCGTTGAGGGTGGTGGAGGGGAAGAAGGCAGGATGGACTTCGGGATAGTTCTCCAGACCGATCCGCCCGCACGTGCCCTGGTGCGGTTGATGAAGGCCGCCGAGGACCAGGGGTTCCGCTACGGCTGGACGTTCGACTCGTGCGTGCTGTGGCAGGAACCGTTCGTCATCTACTCGCAGATCCTGGCGGCGACGTCGTCGATGATCGTGGGCCCGATGGTGACCAGCCCGGCCACCCGGGACTGGTCGGTGATGGCGTCGACCTTCGCCACGCTGAACGACATGTACGGCAACCGGACGGTCTGCGGGATCGGCCGCGGCGACTCGGCGCACCGGGTGGTCGGCATGCCACCGTCCACTTTGGCCACCGTGCGCGACTGCATGCACGTGGTCAAGGAACTCGCCGAAGGACGCGAGGTCCTGTTGCGGGACAAGCCGGTCCAGATCCCCTGGATCCGCAACGGCAGACTCGAGATGTGGATGGCGGGATACGGGCCGAAGGCGCTGAAGACGGTCGGCGAGCACGCCGACGGCTTCATCCTCCAGTGCGCCGATCCCGCCATCGCGCGGTGGACCATCGGCTCCGTCCGTGAGGCCGCCCGCGCGGCCGGGCGGGATCCGGCGGGGATCACGATCTGTCTCGCGGCCCCCGCGTACGTCGGCGACGATCCGGCGCATCAGCGGGAGCAGTTGCGCTGGTTCGGCGGGATGGTCGGCAACCACGTCGCGGATCTCGTGGCCCGGTACGGCGATTCCGGGCCGGTGCCCCGCGAGCTGACCGACTACATCCGCGAGCGGCAGGGTTACGACTACTCGCACCACGGGCGGGCGGGCAATCCGTCGACCGATTTCGTCCCGGACGAGATCGTGGACCGGTTCTGCCTGCTCGGGCCGTCTTCGGCGCACGTGGAACGCCTGGAGGAGCTGGCTTCGCTCGGTGTCGACCAGTTCTCGCTGTACCTGATGCACGACCAGCGCGAAGAGACCCTGAAGCGCTACGGCTCGGAGGTCATCAACCGCTGAAACCCGCAATCAGTCACCTACTTGCGCGCGAAACCAACGCAAGTAGGTGACTGATTGCGTGGGGGTCAGCCGAACCAGGCGGCGAGGGCCTCGCGCAGGCCGTCCGCGTCGTCGCCCGCCCAGGCGACGTAGCCGTCGGGGCGGATCAGGAGGACGTCGGCGGGCCGGTCCTCGGCCTTCGCGGTGTGGACGTCCACGCGCCCCTGTGCGAGTTCGCGGAGTTCCGGCCGCCCGGCGAGGTCGAGCAGGACCGGCCGCGCCGGGCGCAGCAGTGCGGCGACGCTCGTCGGTCCCTCGTCGGTCTCCAGCGCGAGATCCGGGACGAACATGCCGGCGAGCGGGTGCCCGGAGCCCGGCATCGGGTAGCGCGTGTCCGTCCCGGCGACGTGGGCGGACAGCCGCCGCGCGGCCTGCTCGTCTCCCAGCAGTTCCTGGAAGACCGCGCGGAGCGCTTCGGCGGCTTCGTCATGCCCGCGCCGCAACGCGACCTGCGCCCGGGACTGCAGGAGCGCTCGCGCACCGGCGGCGTGCCGTTCCGCGTGGTAGGTGTCCAGCAGCCCTTCCGGCGCCAGGCCCTGGATCTCCGCGGCCAGCTTCCACGCCAGGTTGACCGAGTCGGACATGCCGACGTTGATCGCCGTGCCGGTCGAGGGCAGCAGGTGGGCCGCGTCACCCGCCAGCAGGATCCGCCCTTCGCGGTAGCGCTCCGCCTGACGTGCGGAGAACTGGTAGCGCGAGAGCCGGACCGGGTCGCCCAGCGGTACGTCCCCGCCGAGCACCCGCCGGATGCTGTCCCCGAGTTCGGCCAGGGTCATCGGCACGTCGTCGTCGACCTCGCCGGGATCGTCCTCCGTGGTCTGGATGAACACGATCCCCGGCGTCAGCGAACCGAGCGCGAACACGCCGGTGTCGGTGCGGGTGAACCCCGCCTTGATCCGGCCCAGCTCCGGCGTCTCGATGTCGCCGTTGTCGTGGACGGTCAGCCCGTCCGGGATCTTGACCTGCCCGATCCGGTTGACCTCGGGATAGGTGGTGCCGGGGAAGCCGATCCCGGCCATCGCACGAACCGGGCTGCGCCCGCCGTCACAGCCCACCAGGTACGGGGCGGTGACCTCGTACGCTCCGTCCGGGCCGCGTACCTCGGCGGTCACCGACTCGTCGTCCTGGCGCAGCCCCACGACCTCGTGCCCGCGACGCACTTCCGTGCCGAGCTCGACGGCGTGCTCCTCGAGCAGCCGCTCCAGCGACTGCTGCCGTACCGAAAGCGCCTTCAGCGGCGGCTCCTCGAATCGGGTGAGGTCGACGTGCACCCCACCGAACGGGAACCGGTGCGGCTGGACGGGGTCGGTGACGAGCCCCCGCACCCGGTCCAGCAGACCGCGATAGTGCAGCAGGTCCAGGATCTGCCCGCTGAGCCCGTGGGCCTTCGGAGTCGTCCCCTGTTCCGGCCGCCGTTCCAGGACCAGCGGGCGCGCACCGGCCAGCCGAAGTTCGGCGGCCAGCATCAGGCCGGTCGGGCCGGCACCCACGATGATCACGTCGACGTCCGTCAAATCTTCACTCCTGTTCGGCCAGTTCTAGCTACGGCCGAGGATTCTGCGGCATCGCCGGGGTCTTGCCGCAAGCCCCCCGGTGCGCTATATGTTGAACATGGAGGGGCGTGCCCCACCCTCTTTCCGGGTACGAGCACCAGGGATCGCGCGCCCGCGAGGCGGGACGCTGGCCGGGTGATCAGATTCCGCACCGCCGCCGTACTCACCCTTACCGCACTCGCCGCCGTCACGATCGCGCCCGCGGTCTCGGCCGCGCCGAAGGGTCTCGCCTGGGGCCCCTGCCCGTCCGGCTCGCCACCGGGCTACGACTGTGCCGAGATCGAGGTCCCGTTGTCCTATCAGGACCCGGCCGGACCGCGGATCACCATCGCGCTCGGCCGTCTGCCGGCGACGGACCAGAAGCACAAACGCGGCACCCTCTTCACCAATCCCGGCGGCCCCGGTAACCACGGCCGCTTCAGCAAGTTCCAGACCCCCGCCCTGCACCGGCAGTTCGACATCGTCGGCTTCGACCCGCGCGGCGTCGGCGCCAGCACACCGGTCCGGTGCTTCACCTCCGACGCGGAAACCGAGCCGCTCAAACGAATCCTGGGCACCTTCCCGATCACCGCGGAGCAGGAGACCCGGCATTTCGCCGACGTCCGCGAGGTCACCGCCTCCTGCGGCCGCAACGCCGGGCCGCTGCTGGGACACCTGTCGACCGCGAACGTCGCCAGGGACCTCGACAGGATGCGCGAAGCCGTCGGTGAGCGCCGCCTGCGCTATTACGGGCTTTCCTATGGCACCTATGTCGGCGAGGTGTACGCCAACCTGTTCCCGCATCGCGTCGGCGCCTTGGCACTCGACGCCGTCAACGATCCGATCGCCTGGTCCACCGGGCACCGCCCGGAGGACGCGAACGTCCCGTTCAGCACCCGGCTAGGCGGATTCCGGGACGCGGACCGCGCGCTCCAGGCGTTCCTCGACGCGTGCGCGGCCGACACCCGATGCGCGTTCCGCGAACCCGGGACCGATCTGCGGGCCAAGTACGACGCGCTCCTCGACCGGCTCGAAGTCACGCCGGGACCGGTCACCTATCAGGAGGTCATCCGGCGTACCCACAACGCGCTGGTCGACGAGGCCCGCTCCCCCGCGCTGGCGGAATTCCTTCAGTCCGCGACGAATCCCGTTGCGGCGAAGGCCATCGCGACACCTTTCGATTCCGCGATGGGCGGCGGCGGGACGATCTGCGCCGACACCTCGAACCCGCGTGATCCGGCCGCCTGGCCTCGCGCGGCCCGCACGGCCGACCGGGAAAGCCGCGGTTTCGGCTCGTACGACACGTATCTCTCCCTCCCGTGCGCCTTCTGGCCCGTCTCCGATCCGGCGCGGTACACGGGACCGTGGAACCGGCCGACCGCGCCGATCCTGT
Organism: Amycolatopsis sp. TNS106; assembly: GCF_019330265.1. Taxonomy (NCBI): domain Bacteria; kingdom Bacillati; phylum Actinomycetota; class Actinomycetes; order Pseudonocardiales; family Pseudonocardiaceae; genus Amycolatopsis; species Amycolatopsis sp. TNS106. Next base: position 4,220,694 of record NZ_CP024972.1, read on the forward strand.
TGCTGGCCAACGGCAAGGGCGACCCCGAAACGCCGTACGCGGGGGCGAAGCGGACCGAACGCATCCTCGGCAACGCCCGGCTCCTGACGCTGGACGCTTGGGGGCACGGCGCGTTGAACCGCAGCGCCTGTGTCGACGCGGCTGTCGACGCCTATCTGTCCGACGGACGCCTTCCGGCGCGCGGCACCGTGTGCGCCCCGGATCACGCGCCGTTCGACGCCAGGTAGGCCCGGGCGGTGTCCTCGTCGGTGAGCCAACGGGCGTAGTCGGCGGGGTCGGAGAAGATGTTCGCGAACCTGCGCGCCACCTCGGGCGCCGTCTGCGCGGCTTCCAGGGTGGCCAGCACGTGATCCGGCGGCGGACCGAGCAGATCATTGCTCAGCCGGGTCGCGTGCTGCGCCTTTTCCCAGTATTCGGCGAAAGTACCGCGTAAGAACGCTTCGTCGAACGGGCGGTCGCCGCGGTCGAGGATGCGCCGTTCGTAGACCGCCGCCGCGTGTGCCGCCATGTTCGCGCCCTGCCCGGCGATCGGGTCGTTCGTCACCGCGGCGTCGCCCATCGCCAGGACCTTCGCCCCCGACGGCAGCGTCCCGACCGGGTCGCGCACGATCGGCAGGACCCGCCCGCGCAGGACGTCCGGCGGCCCGCTGGGGAGGGCGTCGGCGAGTGACTCCTCGACCCACGGGAACTGCCTGCGCAGCACCGTTTTCGCGGTCTCGAAGTGCTCATCGACGTCGGTGACGCCGTCCCAGACGTCCATGGGGCCGCCGGGCACACCGAAGAACCCGAGACCGAAGACGGGGCCGCGCACGGACTGGACCGGCAGCCCGAACAGCTCACCGGCCGGGGAGAGCCCGAACGTCAGGCCCGGGTACACCGGGAGCGGTTCGTCCCGGCCGGACACCAGGTACAGGATCCCGATGGTGCGCCGCGGCTCGCGGTGCGGGGAACGTGCGTCGTCACGCGGGAAGAGCGCGTCGAACTGCGGTCCCCGTCCGGCCGCGACCAGCACGAGGTCGAACTCGCGGGCGTACTCCTCCAGCCCGTCCGGGGTCACCTTGCCGATCCGCACCTCGCCGCCGCGTCCGGCGAACGCGGTCAGCCAGGCGGACACCTTCACCCGCTGGTCGACCGACTGCGCGGGCTGGTCGAACCGGGCCTGCCACGAGACGGCGGGCTCCGGGGAGTCCCCGGCGAGCCCGAACGACGCGCCGAGGATCTCCGGGGCCTGTCCGTCCCAGAAGTTGATGCCCAGCGCGCGTTCCCGGGTCAGCGCGGGATGGAACACGCACTGGTTCGAGATCAGCCTGCCCGCGCGGATCGTTTCGGCGTCGCGGTCGGTGACCACCGTGACGGCGTATCCGTGCCGCTGCAGGCCCAGGGCCAGGACCAAGCCGGCTTGACCGGCCCCGACCACCACGATCCGGCGCATGGGCTCCCCCTCAGTCGACCAAGGCTTGGTACACCAGGTTCCTCAATTCGACGCGGATCGGATAGGTCGACGACGGCAGCAACTGGGTGAAGAACAAGACCGTGACGTCCTCGTCCGGATCGACCCAGAACGCGGTGCTCGCCGCGCCACCCCAGGCGAATTCCCCGGCACTGGCGAGGGTCTTGGCCTTCACCGGATCGTCGAGCACGGAAAAGCCCAGCCCGAAGCCGAAACCGTCGTACGGCGCCTCGGAGAACCCGGTCCTTCCGCAGGTCTCCAGGTCCACCCCGCCGGGCAGGTGATTGGTCGCCATGAGCCGCACCGTGCGCGGGCCGAGCAGCCGGACGCCGTCGAGTTCGCCGCCGCGCACCAGCATCTGGGTGAACCGGTGGAAGTCACCCGCCGTCGAGACCAGCCCGCCACCACCCGAGAAGCACGAGGGCGCGACGCGGCCGACGTTGCCCAGCTCGTCGTGGCGGAACGGCTCCTTGGTGACCGGATGCGGCACATAGAGCGCGGCCAGCCGGTCGAGATCGCCGGCGGCGGCCTGGAACCCCGTCTCGTGCATGCCGAGCGGGGCGAAGATCCGCTCGGCGAAGAAGACGTCGAGCGGCTGACCGGAGACGACCTCGACGAGCCTGCCGAGGATGTCCGTCGCGACCGAATAGTTCCACTCCGAACCCGGCTGGAACAGCAACGGCAGCCGCGCGATCGCCTCCGAGACACCCGCCAGATCGAGCCCCGGCGCGGTGCCGAGGTCGAACCCCGCCTCACGGTAGAGCGCGTCGACCGGATGCGTGCGGTGGAATCCGTAGGTGAGGCCCGCGGTGTGGGTGAGCAGGTGCCAGAGGCGGATCGGTTCGGCGGCGGGCACGGTCGCCTGCTTCACCGACGAGCCCCCGGCGAAGACCCGCGGTTCCGAGAACTCCGGCAGCCAGCGCGAGATCGGGTCCTTGAGGTCGATGAGCCCCGCTTCGACGAGCATCATCGCGGCGACCGAGGTGACCGGCTTGGTCATCGAGTAGACGCGCCAGATCGTGTCGGTCTCGACCGGCAGCCCGGCCTCGATGTCACGCTGCCCGTTCGACGCGAGATGCGCCACCTTCCCGTTCCTGGTCACCACGACCAGATACCCGGGGATCCGCTTGCGCTCCAGATATCCGTCGAAGTGCTGGTCGATCCGGCGCAGCCGCTCCGCGTCGAAACCCACCTCGGCCGGGTCGACGTCCACCTTCAGCTCGATCATGCGACCGAGGCTACGCGTTCCGCTCGGCCTGTTTCTCCAGTCGCCACGCCTCGTCGGTCTTCCCGATCCGCCAGTATCCGGAGATCGACAGCAGGTCGCGCCGCATGCCCCGGTCGTCCAGCAGATGACGCCGCAGGTCCCGGACGAACCCGGCCTCGCCGTGGACGAACGCCTGCACGACCCCTTCGCGCCAGTCGAGCGCGCGGACGGCGGCCGCGAGGTCGTCACCCCGGCTCCGGTGCAGCCAGGTGATCCGCGCGTCGCCCTTGGTGGTCAGCGACTGCTCTTCGGCGGCGTCCTCCACGAGGATGAACGCGTGCACCGGCACACCGGCCGGCATCGCTTCCAGTGACGCGGCGATGGCGGGCAGGGCGCTCTCGTCCCCGGCGAGCAGATGCCAGTCGGCCTCCTCGCCCGGCGCGTACGCCCCGCCAGGTCCGGAGATGAGCAGCTCGTCGCCCGGTTTCGCGGCGGCGGCCCACGGCCCGGCGACGCCCTCGTCACCGTGGTGGACGAAGTCGAGCACCAGCTCGCCGAGGTTCGGGTCGAAGGCGCGGACGGTGTAGGAGCGCATCCGCGGCCACTGCTCACGCGGCAGCTCTTCGCGGACGCGGGCCAGGTCGAACGGTTCGGGATAGGTGACGCCGGGCACGCGGAAGTGCACCTTGACGTAGGCGTCGGTGAATTCGTTGGGCTGGAAGGAGGCGATCTCTTCGCCCCCGGCGACGATCCGGACCATATGCGGGGTGATCCGCTCGGTGCGCAGCACCCGCAACCGGGTCGCCGACACCGCTCTCCGCGCCTCGGCCATGCACACTTCCTTTCCTGGGTTAGGTGAACCTAACCGAGCGTACGCTTCTCGCCGCCGGGCGAGGTGAGGTCTCCCAGCATCCGATCAAAGCCGTCCCGGACCCGTTCCGCGAATCCGACGAAGAACCGGTTCGCCAACGGAACCGCCCAGCGGCTCCAGGTGGCGACGTTGTACACCCGGTGGGTCACGCGGGCACCGGCCGGATCCTCCTCGACGGTGTACTCACCGCGGTACCACCAGCCACCCTGCTGGGCGAGGAAATGACGCTCGGCATCGATCTCGAAGCCGGGGTTGTACGGCTGCGCCCGCAGCGTCTCCGCGAGCCGGGTGAAGACCTCGGCGACCGGCGCGGGGACCGCACCGGACACCTCGACCAGGAGCTTCACGAAGCCCTCGCGGCCGGATCGCTCACCCGGGTGTTCTGGAAGGACGCGACGCGCCAGCCGTCGGGCTCCTCCACGAGGACGTAGGTCAGCGTCGACTCGCGGCCCGGCTCCGGCTTGCGGTCGGACAGCGACGATCCGCCGCCGGACACGACGATCGCGACGTCCGGCCGGAGGAACCGGACCTTCGGCTCGCCGCCGCCCGCCACCAGCTTCGACCCCTTGAGCGGCCCCTCGAACAAGGACCGGTGCGCGCTCTCGATCATCGCCCGGCCGGGCATGTTCATCCCGAAAAAGGTCACGTAGTCGGCGTCTTCGGTGAAGTGCGACGCGTACGCGGCCGCGTCGCCGTCATTCCACGCGTCGGCGAGCTTGCCCAGTACGGCCAGTACTTCGGCCTGTCGTTCGGTCATGATTCCCCTCCCGTGACGAACGGTGTTCGTTAGACGAACACCGTTCTACAGGCGAACAGTGTTCGCGTCAAGTAGAGTTCCCGGCGAACCCCGGATCAGGAGGCGAACGAAGTGAGCAGGCCCCGGCGTCGCGCCGAGAAACCCGTGCTGTCCCAGGAGCTCGTGGTGAAGACGGCACTGGACCTCCTCGCCGCCGAGGGACTGGAGGCGGTGAGCATGCGGCGAGTGGCCCAGGCGTTGGAGACCGGCCCGGCGTCGCTCTACGCCCACGTCGCGAACAAGGAAGAGCTCCACGAGCTGATGGTCGACCACGTCCTCGCCTTCGGCCCGTTCCCGAAGCCCGATCCGCGGCGATGGGTCGAGCAGGCGAAGGAACTGCTGCGCGACAACGTGCGCGCGCTGACGTCGGTCCCCGGGATCGCCAAGATCGCGTGGGCCATCCCCGTCCCGGTCGGCGCGAACGCCCTGCAACAGGCCGAAGCGATGCTCGCGGTACTGCGCGCGGGCGGCCTCGATCTCAAGCGGGCCCTGTTCGCCGCCGACGCGTTATGGCTCTACGCCAAGGCTTTCGCCTACGAAGGCGCCGGCTGGCAACACGGCGACATCGACCTGGCCGAACAGGAGGAACGCGGCAAGCGGATGGTCGAGTACATGACGTCGTTCCCGCCCGGCGCCTTCCCGAACCTGCTGGCTTCGGGTGAGTACTTCACCGCGGAGACGGCTCAGGAACGATTCGAGTTCGCCATCGATCTCTTCCTGCGCGGCTTGGCCTCCACCGCCCCGTGAGTGCCCGCGCCCGGCCACGCGCGTGTCGTCCGTCCAGTCACGCGTGTCGTCCGTCTGATCACGCGTGTCGTCCGTCCGGGCTCAGAGCAGTGCGACCGCGGCCGCGTACTGCGGCACCAGATGAGCCCCCAAGGAAGCCTTCATCTCCGACATCTTCTTCCCGAACACCACCCGCGTCCGCCCGGTTTCCACCGCCCACCGCACCGTTTCGCCGTAGAAGTGGAAGTACAGATTGGGCCGCCCGCCGAGTTCCGGTGGCAGTGCCGCCCAGTGGCGGGCGATCGGCAGCGTCGGGTGGTCGAGAAGGGTCGCGACGGCGATCGCCCGGCCCGTGGCCGTCTCGCGGTACTCGATGACGTGCACATCCGGTTGCCGCAACAGCGCGCTCACATAGCCCACGAACGCCGGAAGCGGCACGATCGGCACGTCGTGGTGCTTGGTCTCGTTGTGCCGCAACAGTTCCGCTATCTCAACCGGATCGACCTCGGCACCGGGACGCACACGCACGCCGATCGACGGGTCGGCCTCGAACGTCCGGAAGATCTTGCGCAGGTTCTGTTTGCGTTTCCTCGCCAGCGAGTTCATCCAGTCGTCCCGGCTCGAGAACGGCGAGACGTCGAGGACCGCGACGTCCTCGGTCCGGCGCACCATCTTCAGCCCGCCGCAGACACTGTCCACTCCGGACTCGCCGACCTGGCGCACCAACAGTGCGCGCAGCCCGAAGCCGAGTTCCGCGCGCATGGCCGGGACGAACGAATCCAGCAGCATGCCGACGCCGCCGTCCTCGTCCGTGCCGTCGAACCACCAGCCCGGCATCGCCCCCGAACCGGGGGCACGGACGTCGAGACCGCCGACGCGCCCGCGTCCCTTCGGCCGGGCGAACCGGTGCCGCCGGGTGAGTCCGGTGACCCAGGCGGAGCTGACCACGCCACGCGGTTCCCCGTCTTCGAGCAGGACCGTGACCGGCTGTTCGGTGCGCGCCGCCCACGCCTGGGTGGTGAGCACCTCCCAGCTCCAGTCCGCGCGCAGACCGGCCTTGGCCCGCAACGGCCTCCAGTAGGCGGGCTCCGGATCACGGCGGGGGTCCAGCACTTCGATCACCATCGCGTCACCGGTCTCGGCACGATGACCCCGAGCAGCGGGACCGGCTGGAAACCGAGGGTCGCCTTGAGATCGGTCAGTCCCCGGCCCATCGACAGGGACTTCCGGTTGCCTTCGATCATGTAGCGCACATTCCGGACGACGGCCTCGAAGTAAAGATGCTTCGGCCGTCCCTCCTCCGGGGCCAGCGCGGCCCAATGCTGGTGCAGCGGCGCGACGGGATGGTCGAGCACGTTGGTGAACGCCAGCAGCCTGCCTTCGCCGTCGTGGTAGGTCGAGGTGATCACGTCGGGTCTGCGCACGAGTTCGCCGAGGTATTCGGCGGTGACCGGGCCGCGCCGGTCGAACTTCACCGGTCCCATCCGCGCACGGTGCTCCCGCAGCAGGGTCGCCAGTTCCCGTGCGTCGAGGTCGGTGCGGGCGGCCTCGGTGCGGATGACCACGTCCGGGTCGGCCGCGATCTTCTTCGACTGGCTGCGCAGGCTCAGCCGCCTGCTCCGGCGCAGGGACGCCAGCCACCCGTCGACGTCGACGAACCTGTTCTCCAGTACCGACGTCGGCATCGTGTCTCGCACGGGCCTGCCCCGTCCGGCCAGCATGCCGAGCGATTCCGGCTCGACGGTCCGGTAAAGGACGCCGAGACAACCGGGTCCGGTGTAGCGGCAGACGGCGCGCTCGAACCGGCGCATGATCTCCCGCCGGTCGGCGGCGTCGACACCGTCCGCGAACAGCCACGGCGGGTATCCGGAAAGCCACGCGTGCTGCACCTCGACCCAGCGCGGTCCGAGCCGCGCCACGCCGCGCACGGCAGCGGGACGGTCCGGGGAGACCGGTGCGCACAGCATCGCCAGCACCGCGGCAACGATCTCGCCTCCGTCACTGATCACGGTGAGCACGGTGGGGCTGCGGGAAAAGCGTGACTCCACCCGCAGCAATCCGTAGTCCCACGGAACCGGGGCCTGCTGTGCGACGAGGAATCCCGCCCAGCCGTCGGGTTCCGGATCGGTCCGCGGGTCGAGCACCCGCACGCCCCAGGTCATCGGCCCAGCACCGGTCTCGGTACGGCGACCGACACCAGGGACCTGGTGCCGAAGCCGAGCGGCGTCTTGTTCTCGAGCATCGCCCGGCCGGCCGTCAGTTCGGGGCGCCGGTGCGTGATCATGTGCTCCACTCCCCTGGCATAGAAGTCGACATAGAGCCCTTTCCGTCCGCCCGTCGCGCTCGGCAGCGCGGCCCACTGGTGCAGCGCGCAGCCGTCTTCGGCGTCGAACACCGTGCCGAATCCCAGCAACCGCCCGGCTCCGTCCCGGTAGGTACGGGTGATGACGTCCGGACGGCGGACGAGCGCGTCCAGATAGGACGGTGCGATCGGGCTCCGCGTGTCCATGTGCAGCCCGCCGAACCGCGACCGCTGTCCCCCGGCCCAGGCACGGTCGTCCTGTCTGGACCGGTGAGCGTTGAGCATCACGGCCAGTTCGTGGCAGTCCAGATCCCGGCGGGCCGTCGCCGCTTCGGTACGCAGCTCCCCGTCTCCACGCAGGTCGTGCAGGGTCTTCCGGATCCCGTCGTCGAGGGCCCGTTCCCATTCGTCCACAGTGGAGTACCCGTTGGTCAGCACGGCGGCCGGGTCGATCTCGCGGGACATCCGGCCGCGGCCGTCCAGCGCCGGGAGGAGTTCCGGGTTCATCGCGCGGTAGATCACGCCCAGCAGGCCCGGACCGAGGTGGGCGCACAGTGCGCGTTCGAACCGGCGGACCAGTTCCCGCCGTTCGGTCTCGTCCAGCCGCTCGTCGAGCACCCCGGCGGGATACCCGCTGAGCTGCCAGAGGTAGGCCTCCGCCCAGCGCGGGCGGAACCGTCCACCCAGGACGGACAGCGGCGCGAAGTCACCCGCCCGCCAGCTCCGGCACACCATCACGGTGAACGCGCCGACGATCGTCCCGTTCCGGCGGAGCACCGCGAGCACCGCGGGGTTCTTCGCCATCCAGGCTTCCCGGCGCAGGACCTCGTACTCCCACACCGGCCACAACCTCGCCCGCCGCAGGAAACCACCCCAGCCCTCGGGTTCGGCCGCGCTGCGCGGATCGAGCACCTCGACCTCGAACGCGGTGCTCCGTGCCGCCGCCTTCATCGTCGCCGTCACGTGAGCACGACCGGTGTCCCGTGTCGCGGGCACGGCGCGATCTCGCCACGGACGCCGCCCGCCGGGAGCACGTCCACGAACCGCGGGGAATCCTGCCGCAGCAGCGTGAACGCGAGACCGCCCGTCGTCGGGCGCGCGTAGACGCGAGGCCAGTCGAGATGCCACCGGCCGCATTCCTCGATCGCGCCGAGGTAACCCAGTGCCGGATCGTGGAGTACCCCGTACGGGCCGGAGTCCATTGTGTCCAGTTCTCGTCGCGGTACGGATTCGACCCGGTACGCACGGTCTTCGGGCAGCGCCGCCGCGAAGACGGCGAGCTGTTTGTCGTCGCCGATCGCGAGCACGCGTCGACCGCGGCGGAGCTCGGCCGACACTTCCGCCAGCACACCCGACGCCGGCACGTCGGGATCCACCACGCAGCAACGAACCCCGCGTGGCAGGTCCACCGGAGTCCGCACCTCGTCCCCGCCGAGCACGACGACCAGTGCGTCCCCGGTCACCGAACGTGCCTTGCGCAGCACGGGCCCCAGCCCACGACTGGGCTCGATCCGTTGTGTGCCACCGGCGAGCGGTACCAGGTCGACGATCTTGTGCACCGCCTCGGCCAGCGGCACCGCGCCGCCGTCCGTCCCGGTGCGACCCGGCACCAGCACGGGATCCGTTCTGCCGTCGAGTGCCCAGCGCTCCCGGTAGAACGGCACCGTCGCGAAGGCCGACCGCACGGACCGCCGATAGGCGGCACGCCAGGCAGCACTCACCCCCACTGTCCACATGGCGCGCAAGCTTGCGTCATCGACGCCGGTTTGGGAATACCTCGCGCCGGGTTCACCCGGTTTCCGCCCGACTTCCCATCTTTTCGACTGAGCTGAAAGGACGAACTTTCGGTATGTGCTGGCGAGAACAAAGCGAGTCTGCCTATAACACGGGAACTTTCGAGCCGGCACGACCTGCCGGCGCCTGGGGCCAAGGGGACACATGAACCGTGAAATCACGACGGGTGACGCTACGAACACGATAGCGCACTCACCGCAGGGATTCGACAGATGAGCTGGTCGATACCCGGACCCACCCGGAGTGGACTCACCGTAGTCGTCCCGTGCTTCAACGAAGTCGACAACGTCGAGCCGTCCTATGAGGAGATCGTCGCCGAGTTGGGAAATCTCCCCCTCGAACTGCTCTATGTGGACGATGGGAGTACCGACGGGACGCTGGACGTCATCCGCGCGCTCGCGCACACCGACCCCCGGGTGCGGTATGTGTCCTTCACCCGGAACTTCGGTTTCGAAGCGGCCTTTTCCGCCGGCTATCGGTACGCGGGGAAACCGTGGCTCCTACACATCGACGCCGACCAGCAGTTCCCGGCCGCCGAAGCGGGGAAATTGATCACCGCCGCCGAGGCCGGTCATGACGCCGTTTTCGGCGTCCGCACCAATAGACAAGACCCCTTACTAAGACGCTGGGGCACCGCCGCGTTCCATTTCCTCGGCCGTCGCGTGCTGCGCATCGAAATCCCGCCCGGCGCGACGGCGTTCCGCCTGGTGCGCACGGAGCTCGCGCGCAAGATCGTCGATCTCCGGCTGGGCACCCCGTACTTCCTCGCCACCGTGCCGAGGCTGACCAGCCGCTACACCACCGTCCAGGTGGCACACCGGGCCCGTGAACGCGGCGAGTCCAAGGTGGGCTTCGGTTTTCTTTCCTCGCATGCCATCGAGTTGTTCGTCGGCTTCACCCGGCGGCTGACGACGGTGGCTTCGACCACGGCGATGCTGACCGCCGGGATCTCGGTACTCGCCGGGATCGCGGCCGCCACCGGCCTGCTCGGCTTGACCGCCGCGTCGGCGCTGACGTTCGTCCTGTTCTCCGTGCTGCTCACGGTGCTCGCGCTGACCGTCCGCTACCTGGTCGTGGTCGGCGCGGGACAGCCGCGGCCACGGCAGTTCTACATCAGGGAAGCCAACTTCCCGGTCGACGAGGACGACCGGCTCTACGCCTCGGCCATGGCCGAGATCCATCCTGGGGAAAGGCAAGCGGGAGTGAAGAAAACCGAAGACACGGCGGCCACGCGGAGCCTGGTGATCCTGGGCGGCGCCGACGGTTCGGTCAGCACGTATCACCGGGCGCGGGAACTCGGTTTCCGCACCATCTGCGTGGACGTCCGCGCGAGCGCGCCCGCGGTGGCGCTGGCCGACGAGTTCGTCCAGGTCAGCGTCCGCGCGCCGGAGCAGATCGCGGCCGCGCTCGAGGGACGGGACGACATCGCCGGGGTGCTCTGCCCCGCCAGCGACGTCGGACTGCCCGCGCTCGCCTGGCTCACCCGGCACTGGAACCTGCCGGATCCGCTGCCCGAGGCCGCCGTCGCCGCCTCGGTCGACAAATCCGTCTTCCGCGAACTCTGTGACCGGCTGCGCCTGCCGACCTACCGCAGTGTCGGCGGGAAGCCGGGCCCGGATCTCGCGCTCGCCGCGCAGCAGCTGCGGTTCCCCACGCTGGTGAAACCGGTCGACTCCTCCGGGAGCCGCGGTGTCATCTCGTGCGCCAGCCCCGGCGGCCTGACCAGTGCTTTCTCCGATTCGCTCGCGTTCTCGCCGTCCGGCAGGCTGGTCGTCGAGGAACACCTCGACGGCTCGCATTACACGATCGAAGCGCTCGTGGTCGACGGCCGGATCGTGTTCCACGCGGTCACCCGGCGCACGCTGACCCCGCCGCCGTTCTTCGTGACGGCGTCGCACCTGTTGCCCGCGGGGCTGCCGCCGGTGATCGACCGCGCGCTGCCGGTGATGCTGGCCGCGTTGTGCGGGGAACTCGGCTACCGCACCGGGCCGCTCACCCTCGACGCGGTGCTGGGCCGTGACGGGAAGTTCTACCTGATCGAGATGGGTGCCCGGATGGGCGGGAACGGCCTGGCCGAGGCGATCGAGCACAGCACCGGCGTCGACCTGATCGCCGCGGGGATCGCCGCCGCCACCGGCGACGAGGTGGTGCTCTCCCCGCGGGACCCGCGGCCGACGCTCATCCACATCCTCGCCTCCGACCGCGGTGGCCGGATCGTGCGCATCGAAGGCGTCGACGAGGTCCGGGCCATGCCCGCGGTGCACAACCTCGAACTGTTCGCGGAGCAGGACTCCTACGTCAAACCGTACGAGCAGGCGGGCTACAAGATGGGGTACGCCGTGCTTTCGGCACCGACCGTGCCCGAGGTGCTCGCGGCGGAGGACGAGTTGCGCGGCACGCTGAAGTTCCTGCTCGACGAACAGGGGATGGCGGTACCGCTCCCTTGACCGGAACCTCGCTCACCGGTGCCGGCACCGCGTCGATCGCGGCGCCCAAGCCGTCGATGGTGCTCCGGCTGCTCGCCGGGCGCGGTGTCTTCCGGCTGGCGATCCAGGCGATGGGCTTGGTGCTGGTCACGGCGTGGGGCGCGCACGACTACGGCCGGTTCGCCACCGCGCTCGGGCTGATGACCTGGCTCAACTTCGTGCCGTCCGCGGCGGAGAAGTCGGCGTTGAAGTGCCTGCCCCGGTTGCGGATGACACGGGACGCGGTCGCGGCGCTGGCCGTCCGTGTCGCCGTCGTCCCGGTGCTGGTGGTCCTGGCGGCGATGACGGTCGCGCTGATCGTCGCGCCGGACTCGGACGCCGCGCTGTACCTGACGGCCGCGGGCTGGTCGATCTCCGGCGGCCTGCTGATGACGGTCTCCGGCCTGCACCGCTTCACCGGTAAGTCCACTTTGGACGCTCTTGCGTTCACGGCGGGCGCGCTGGTGGTCGGCGTCGTGACGGTGGGCACCTGGTTCGTCCGCTGGTCGCCGTTGACGCACCTCGGCCTGCTGCTCGCCGGCATCCTGCTCATCCTCGGCTTCTCCGCGGCCCTGCTGCCGAGGAAGTGGCTGCGGGTGGAAAGGATCGACGGGCACCGGCTCCTGCCCGCGTTCGGCCGGACCACGGTGCTGCTCGGGATGACCGAGGTGCTGGACGTCCTCGCGACGTCGACGGTGTTCGGGGTGCTGGCGCTGGCGGGCCGGACCGTCGACAGTGGACCTTTCTACGTCGCGCTGCTGGCCAGTAGCGCGTTCTGCTCGCTGTTGTTCTATCAGCTCCGGGTGCACCAGCCGTCGATCTCGGCGCGGCTGCGCGGAAGCGGAGCGGCGGCCGGCCGGGCCCGCGCGGTGGCACTGCTGAAGCTGGTCGAACGGGGGTCGCTCGCGTTCCTCGTCCTGGTGGGCATCGCCCTCGTGATCCCGGCGGCCCGCGCGGTGCTGACCGCCGAAGACACCGTCGGCGGGTACGTGGTCCTCGGCGTCTTCGTCCTGGTCGAAACGGTGCTGTTCGCCGTCCGGCTCTACGCGGGCTTCCTGATCGAGAACACCAACAGCAAGGTCCTCACGCTCACCGCGTCGGCGTCGATCGCCGGTCTGGTCGCCACCCCGCTGGCCGCCGCCGCGCTCGTCCCGGCGATGGGACCGGTCGGCGGGTTCGCCGCCCTCGTCTTCGCGATCGGCGCGCGGGCGACCGTCCTCCGGCGGTTGCTGCGCCGCCACCACCCCGAACTCTGAACGTCGCACTGGAGAAGGAAATGTACGTACTGGGAATCAGCAGGGTCCACGACTCGGCGGCCGCGCTCGTGCGCGACGGCGAGATCATCGCTTTCGCCGAAGAAGAACGCTTCACTCGGAAGAAGCACGACGGGGACTTCCCCGCGGAGGCGATCAAGTTCTGCCTGGAGCGCGGCGGGATCACCCTCGCCGACGTCGACCACGTCGCCTACTACTGGCAGCGCTGGCGCGAAGGCATCCACGCGGCGAAGGTGTTCGCGAAGTACTTCCCGGCGACGCTGGAGGTCTTCCGCAACCAGAACGGCGACGAGGGCGGCTCCTCGGCGGGAATGGTGGAGACGTTCAAGACCGGTGGCGGCAAAGGCGTCGACGACTATCACGTCGGCGGTGCGGTGCTCGCGCACATCAAGCGGTCCTTCACTCTCGAGCGCGACGTGAAGGAGGCCGTGGGCTGGACGGGCCCGACGAAGTTCAAGACACATCTGGTCGACCACCACAAGGCGCACGCCGCCAGCGGGTACTTCATCTCGCCGTGGGAAGAGTCGGCGGTGCTCACCTTCGACGGGATCGGCAGCGACGGCACCGCGACCTATCTGGGCCACGGCAAGGGAAACCGGATCATCGACATCCGGCGGATCAAGTTCCCGCACTCGCTCGGCGCGATGTACGCGGGCGTCACCGGCTATCTGGGCTTCTACCCCACCCGTGACGAAGGCAAGATCATGGGTCTGGCGCCGCTCGGCAACGACACCTACGTCGACGCGTTCAAGCAGCTGATCCACCTCGACGACGACGGCGGCTACGAGCTCGACCTGAGCTTCTTCGGCCACCACCGCACCGGCAAGCACGTGATGTCGAAGAAGTTCACCGACCTGTTCGGCCCGGCACGGCCCAAGACCCGGGTCACCGCGGAGAACCCGGTGCCGCAGCACTACTGCGACGTCGCCTACGCGTTGCAGGTCACCCTGGAGGAAGCCGGACTGCACATCGCGCGCTGGCTCCAGCGGGAAACCGGATCGCGGCGGCTGTGCGTCGCGGGCGGCGTCGCGCTGAACAGCGTGATGAACGGGCGGATCCTGCTGGAGACGCCGTTCGAGGACTTCTTCGCCCAGCCTGCGGCCGCCGACGACGGCTGCGCGCTCGGCTCGGCGCTGGAGGTGTCGGTCGGCAAGTACGGCAAGCCCCGTCCTCGCGACGGCTACACCTACACCGGCCCGGACTACACCGAGGCGGAGATGGAACTGGCGCTGCAGGACGCCGGGGTCCGCTACACCAGGGTCGACGACATCGCCGCGCACACGGCGAAGAAGATTTCCGAGGGCAAGATCATCGGCTGGGTGCAGGGGCGGATGGAATGCGGGCCGCGTGCGCTCGGCAACCGTTCGCTGGTCGCCGACCCGCGCGACCCCGACTCCAAGACGCGGATGAACGAGAAGGTCAAGCACCGCGAGGCCTTCCGGCCGTTCGCGCCGTCGTGCCTGGCGGAACGCGCGGGCGACTGGTTCGTCAGTGACTACCCGTCGCCGGTCATGCTGCTGGTGTTCGACGTCCTGCCGGACAAACGCGACGAGGTCCCGGCCATCACCCACGTCGACGGCACCGCCCGCGTGCAGACGGTGACCGAAGCGGACAACCCGCTGTACTACCGGATGATCAGCGAGTTCGAGAAGCTCACCGGCGTGCCGATGGTGGTCAACACCTCGTTCAACGACAACAACGAACCGATCGTCGCCAGCCCGGCCGACGCGGTGGCCTGTTACCTGAAGACCGACGTCGACGCCCTCACCCTCGGGCCGTTCTGGGCAGAGAAGGACGACCTGTGACCGCGACCTTGCCCGACACCGACGGCTGGATTCCCGCGCTCTACCGGCGGCGGAAGTGGCTGTGGCTGGTACCCGCCGTCCCGGCCGTGGTGACCACGCTGCTGATCATGGTGATCCTGCCGCCGGACCAGACGCTGGACAACGTCGTCGACTGGGCGTTCAAGCTGTGCCCGTTCGTGTTCGCGGTCGCCACGGTGGCGCTCTTCCCGCGCACCAAATGGGGTCCCGCGCTGATCGTGCTCGCGGTGTTCGTCTACATGTCCTATTTGGACACGGAACTGATCATGCGGATCCAGGCGTTCGCCAGGAACGCCGCCACCGACGAGAACGCCTTCCAGCCGGTGTACCAGTTCGAACTGTTCATCGTGACGTTCATCGTCCTGTTCGGGCTGATGGCGTACCGCCTGGGCGGTGGCCGGACGGCGAACGTGCTCAAGACCGGGATCGCGGCGATCCTCGTGGTGATCTCGGGTGCGAACGACCTGACGTTCTGGGCGCTCAACGACGTCTGGGCCGCGGGGACGAAACCGACCGAGCTCAAATGGGCGTCGCATATGATCGTGTTCCTCGGCGGGCCGCCGAGCGTTCCGGTGGCGGTGATGTTCATGCTGGTCCACCTGGTGCTGGCGGCGATCGTGGTGGCGCTGCCGGTCGGCCGGTGGGTCGACCGGGCGCTGGGTCTCGTTCCGACCTCGCGCGAGGCATAAGTCAGGCGTGCTTGACGTCGGCCCGTTATGCCGTCGCATGTCCGTTCACGTGAGCCGGCGCACCAGACCGTCGGCCAGCAACCGCCCGCGATCGGTCAGCACCGCGCGTCCCTGATCGTCCAAAGCGGACTGATCGAGCAGCCCTTCGGCGGCGGCGGCGCGGGCTTCGGCCCGGCCGTCGTCGTCGAGGGCGTCGAGCGGAAGCCCTTCGGAAAGCCGGAGTTCCAGCATCACGCGTTCCAGGTGCCGGTCCTCGTCGGTCAGCAGTTCGCGGCCCGCGGCGGGCGACTCACCCGCCGCGAGGGACGCGGCGTACCGGGCCGGGTGCTTGACGTTCCACCACCGGACGCCGCCGACGTGACTGTGCGCGCCCGGCCCGGCGCCCCACCAGTCGCCGCCGCGCCAGTAGCCGATGTTGTGCCGGCAGCGGGCTTCGTCCGAGCTCGCCCAGTTGGACACCTCGTACCAGCGCAACCCCGCCGAGGCGAGAACGCGATCGATCATCTCGTAGTCGGCGGCCAGCACGTCGTCGTCGGGCGCGGGCAGTTCGCCACGGCGGATGCGGCGGGCGAGCGCGGTGCCCTCTTCGACGATCAGCGCGTACGCCGAGACGTGGTCGACCCCGGCGGCCAGCACCGCGTCGAGCGAAGCCTGGAGATCTTCGGTCCGCTCCCCCGGCGTGCCGTAGATGACGTCGAGGTTGACGTGCTCGAATCCCGCGGCGCGGGCCTCTTCGGCGGCCGCGACCGGACGGCCCGCGGTGTGCACGCGGTCGAGGATCTTCAGCACGTGCTGCGCGGCCGACTGCATCCCGAGCGAGATCCGGTTGTACCCGGCGTCGCGGATCCCCGCGAAGAACTCGGGCGAGGTGGACTCGGGATTGGACTCCGTCGTCACTTCGGCGTCCGGCGCGAGTCCGAAGGTGTCGCGAACGGCGTCGAGAACGCTTCGGAGCCCGTCGGCACCGAGCAGGGACGGGGTGCCGCCGCCGACGAAGACGGTGTCGACCGCGGGTGCCTTCCCCAGCACCCGCGCGGCCAGGTCGAACTCGCGCTTGAGGCCTTCGAGCCAGGACTGCGGCGACGAATCGCTGTCCAGCTCGCCGGCGGTGTAAGTGTTGAAGTCGCAGTAGCCGCAGCGGGTCGCGCAGAAGGGGACGTGCACGTAGACACCGAACGGTCGCGTGCCGAGCCCTTCCAGCGCGCTCTCGGGGAGCGCGGACTCGACGGGCGTGGTGGTTTCGGGCAGCAACGCGGGCACACCCCAGTGTCCCCCACGCCGTGAAGGCCTCCTTCCCCGGGGAAAGAGGCCTTCACGAGACAGGGCTATCTGTCGGCGATGCGCACCTTGACCGACGTGGAACGGGTGCCGTCCTCGAAGCGCACCCAGACGAGGGTCTCCATGTTCAGCGAGTAGTCGTTGACCACGTGGTCGACCGACCAGTCGCCCTGCTCGTCCGTGACGGCGTCTCGGCTCATGGCGACCTCGACCAGCACCGTGTGGGACAGGTGTCCCCGGACGTTCGGCGAGCAGCCGACCGCCTCGAACCGGTACGAATCACCCTTGTGCAGCACCGCCCCTTCATCGGGCGAGATCAGCCTGCAACCCTGCTGAGCCCCGGAAGCCGTACCGGGGATCAGCAGGGACGCCAGCACCATCGCGGCGACCACCCATCGGCGCATGCGCAACTCCTCCGTCCTCTGTGGATCGGAGATCGAAGTTAGCGGCGCCGGCGGCCCGGCGCGGCCTCACTCACCCGAAGCGGTACTAGGCCAACCCGTTCGCGGCCAGCCACTCCGGCGACGGCGGGATCACCTCGATGATGTCGATCAGGAAGCCGTTCAGGTCCTCGATGTAGAAGTGCCGCTGGCCGAATTCCTCGTCCACGAGTTCGGTGACGATCTTGACCCCCTCCTCGCGCAGCCGCTCGTATTCGGCCGCCGCGTCGGCGACCATGAAGCCGACCATGGAGCCGGCCGCTTCCTGCGCCCGCCATGGCTCCGGCGTGGCCTGGTGACCACGCTTGGCGAAGCTCATCTCGTAGCCGGGGACGCCGACGTTGAGGCTGGAGAACCAGTCGAGCTCGATCGTCACCGTCAACTGCATGTGCCGCTTCCACCAGGCGGTGGTCTCGGCGATGTCGTCGACGAGCACACAGGCACCGAAACCGCTGAGTTGCATCTGGTGTTTCCTCCCAGTTCTAAACCACTTGATGCGTAGTACTATAGACATAGTGGTTTGACTGAGGCAAGGAGAATGTTCCGATGCGACAGAACCCGGAGCGCCGGACCGCGCTCACCGACGCCGCGATCACCGTCCTCGCCCGCGAAGGCGCACGCGGCCTCACCTACCGCGCCGTGGACGTCGAAGCGGACGTCCCGCCGGGAACGACGTCCAACTACTTCCGCAACCGGGACCAGCTGCTCGGCGAGGTGGGCGTCCGCGTGCACGAGCGGCTGTCGGCACCGGCGGACGTGATGGCGGAGTCGCCCTCCCACGACCGGGTCGGCGTCCTGCTCGGCGAGCTCATGGGACGGCTGACCGCCCACCGCGAGCCCTATCTCGCCCTCCTCGAACTCCGGCTCGAAGCCACCCGCCGCCCGGATCTCTCGGCCGAGCTGACCAAGACCATCCGCGAGGGCATCGACATGAGCGTCGACTGGCACATCGCGGCGGGGATGCCGGGCGGGCGCCCGGAGGTCCTGCTGATGTACCTCGCGCTGACCGGGCTCACCGTCGAACGGCTGACCCTGCCGGAGGTACTCGCGGACGTCACCGACAAAGAGATCATCAGGATCATCGTGGACCGTGTTCTCCCGTCGTGAGGAGCGCGCGTTCTGCGTCACAATGCCCGGCCGCGAACCCGGACTTGACCTTCAAGACCGGCCTTTGACCAGCCAAAACAGCTGAATCCGGACGGTGTTCCCAGCATTCGGACCGGCCTGGACCACATAGTGGGCGCGTGGCACGCTGAATCAATGACCCGCGCCGGAATCACCCTCGTGGCACGCCGCCACGTGGATCTCCGTCGTGTGGCGAGCGCGCTCTGTGCGACGAACCGCTGACTCCCCGCCACCACCACGATCTGCCGGAGGACTCCCATGTCGTCGCCCACGCGCGAGACCCCTGCCCGTACGCCCCGGGTGAAACAGAAACGGGGCGAGGGACAGTGGGCACTGGGGTATCGCGAACCCCTGAACCCCAACGAGCGGTCCAAAAAGGACGACAACCCGCTCAATGTCCGGGCCCGGATCGAGAACATCTACGCCCGCGGCGGCTTCGATTCGATCGACCCCGGTGACCTCCGCGGCCGGTTCCGCTGGTTCGGTCTCTACACCCAGCGCAAGCCGGGGATCGACGGGGGACGCACCGCGACGCTGGAACCCGAAGAGCTCGACGACCGCTACTTCATGCTGCGGGTGCGGCTCGACGGCGGCGCGCTGACCACCGAGCAGCTCGCCGTGCTCGCCGAGATCTCGCAGACCCACGCGCGCGACACCGCCGACATCACCGACCGGCAGAACATCCAGTACCACTGGATCCAGATCGAAGACGTCCCGACGATCTGGGCGAAGCTCGAAAAGGCCGGGATGACCACGTTGGAGGCGTGCGGCGACAGCCCGCGCGTCATCCTCGGCTCCCCGGTCGCGGGCATCGCCGCCGACGAGATCATCGACGGCACCCCCGCGATCGACGAGATCAAACGCCGCTACATCGGCGACCCGCGCTATTCGAACCTGCCGCGCAAGTTCAAGACCGCGGTCTCCGGGCAGCAGGACGTCGCGCACGAGATCAACGACGTCGCCTTCGTCGGCGTGAACCACCCCGAACACGGCCCCGGCTTCGACGTCTGGGTCGGCGGCGGCTTGTCCACCAACCCGATGATCGGGCAGCGGCTGGGCGCCTGGGTCTCGCTCGACGAGGTCCCCGACGTGTGGGAAGGCGTCATCAGCGTCTTCCGCGACTACGGCTACCGGCGGCTCCGCGCCCGCGCCCGGATCAAGTTCCTGGTGAAGGACTGGGGTGCCGCGAAGTTCCGGCAGGTACTGGAAGACGAGTACCTCAAGCGCAAGCTGACCGACGGCCCGGCACCCGAGGTGCCCGCCGCCCAGATCGACCACGTCGGCGTGTACCCGCAGATCGACGGGAAGTTCTACGTCGGTGCCGCGCCGGTCGCGGGCCGCGTGTCCGGTGCCATCCTGCTGGCCGTCGCGAAGGCCGCCGAGCGGGCCGGGTCGAACCGCGTCCGCCTGACGCCGCACCAGAAGCTCGTGGTCCTCGACGTGCCCGAGACCGAGGTGGACGGGCTGAAGAGCGAGCTGGCCGAGCTCGGCTTGGAGACCGAGCCGTCGCCGTGGCGCCGCGGCATCATGGCCTGCACCGGCCTGGAGTTCTGCAAGCTCGCGATCGTCGAAACCAAGGCGCGCGCGATCGAACTGGTCACCGAACTGGAAAAACGCCTCGCCGACATCCAGGCCGAGATCGAGAACCCGGTGACCGTGCACCTCAACGGCTGCCCCAACTCGTGTGCCCGCGTCCAGACCGCCGACATCGGGCTCAAGGGCCAGATCGTCACCGACGAGGACGGCAAGCAGGTCGAGGGCTTCCAGGTGCACCTCGGCGGCGGGCTCGGCCTGGACGCTGGGTTCGGCCGGAAACTGCGTGGGCACAAGGTGACCGCGTCGGAGCTGACCGCGTACGTCGAACGGGTCGTGCGGGCGTACATCGCCGGCCGCGAACCCGGCGAGCGGTTCGCCCAGTGGGTCCTGCGGGCCGACGAGAGCGTCTTGCAATGACCGAGCGCGCGACCCCGTACTACTGCCCTTTCTGTGGCGATGAAGACCTGCGGCCCGAAGAGGGCGGCTCGTGGCTGTGCTCGGGCTGCCGCCGGGTCTTCACCGTGAAGTTCCTCGGACTGTCCTTTCCGGAGGTGTCGCAAGGATGACCGCCACTGCCGACTACAAGACGCTCGCCGAACGGGCTTCGAAGGAGCTCGCGGAGGCGACCGCGACCGAAGCCCTGCGCTGGACCGCGGAGACCTTCGGCGACGACTTCATCGTCGCGTCGAACATGCAGGACGCCGTCCTCATCGATCTGGCCACCCAGGTCAAACCCGACGTCGACGTGCTGTTCCTGCAGACCGGCTACCACTTCCCGGAGACCATCGGCACCCGTGACGCGGTGCAGGCGGTGTATCCGGGCGTGCGGATCGTCAACGCCGAGGCCGCGCAGAGCGTCGCCGAACAGGACGCCGAGTACGGCCCGAAGCTGCACGAGCGCGACCCGAACCAGTGCTGTCATCTGCGCAAGGTCGTACCGCTGCGGAACACGCTCGCGAAGTACTCGGCGTGGGTGACCGGTGTCCGCCGCGTCGACGCGCCGACCCGCGCGAACACCCCCATCGTCACCTGGGACGACCGCAACGGGCTGGTGAAGATCAATCCGATCGCGCCGTGGTCCGACGACGAGTTCAGGGACTACATCGACGAGCACGGGATCCTCGAGAACCCGTTGGTGTCCATCGGTTATCTGTCGATCGGCTGCGCGCCGTGCACCGCGAAGGTCGCTCCGGGCCAGGACCCGCGCAGCGGCCGGTGGGCCGGGCAGGGCAAGACCGAGTGCGGTTTGCACGGGTGAGAAGGGACGACATGACCACGCTCGAACCAGTCGCCGCCGCGGCACAGGACAACCTGGCGGCCTTGGAATCCGAGGCCATCCACATCTTCCGCGAGGTGGCGGGCGAGTTCGACCGGCCGGTGATCCTGTTCTCCGGCGGCAAGGACTCGACGCTGCTGCTGCACCTGGCGATCAAGGCGTTCTGGCCCGCTCCGGTGCCCTTCCCGTTGCTGCACGTGGACACCGGGCACAACTTCGACGAGGTCATCGACTTCCGCGACCGCGTCGTCGAGCAGCACGGGCTGCGGCTGGTGGTGGCGAAGGTCCAGGACTGGATCGACGACGGCAGGCTCGAAGAGCGCGCCGACGGGATGCGCAACCCGCTGCAGACCACGCCGCTGCTCGACACGATCGCCGAGAACAAGTTCGACGCGGTCTTCGGCGGCGGGCGCCGTGACGAGGAGCGCGCTCGTGCCAAGGAGCGGATCTTCAGTCTGCGCAACGCTTTCGGCCAGTGGGAGCCGCGACGGCAGCGCCCCGAACTGTGGAACCTCTACAACGGCCGTCACCGCCCCGGCGAGCAGGTCCGCGTCTTCCCGCTGTCCAACTGGACCGAGGCGGACGTCTGGAACTACATCGCGCGGGAGAAGGTCGAACTGCCGTCGATCTACTACGCGCACCGGCGCGAGGTCTACCAGCGCGACGGCATGTGGCTGGCCGAAGGCCCGTGGGGCGGCCCGAGGCCGGACGAGGTCGTCAAGGAACTGACCGTGCGCTACCGGACCGTCGGCGACGGTTCGTGCACGGGCGCCATCGAATCGACCGCCGCCACGGTGGACGAGGTCATCGCCGAGGTCTCGGCCTCCCGGCTCACCGAACGCGGCGCCACCCGCGCCGACGACCGGATGTCGGAGGCGGCGATGGAAGACCGCAAGCGGGAAGGGTACTTCTGATGTCCAGCCTCCTCAGGCTCGCGACCGCGGGCAGCGTGGACGACGGGAAGTCGACCCTGGTCGGGCGGCTCCTGTACGACACCAAATCCGTCCTCGCCGACCAGCTGGACGCGGTCACCCGCGCCAGCGTCGACAAAGGACTGTCCACTCCGGACTTGTCCCTGCTCGTGGACGGCCTGCGCTCGGAACGCGAGCAGGGCATCACGATCGACGTGGCGTACCGGTACTTCGCCACTCCGAAGCGGAGTTTCGTGCTCGCGGACACGCCGGGCCACGTGCAGTACACGCGGAACACGGTGACCGGTGCGTCCACCGCGCAACTGGCCGTGCTGCTGGTCGACGCGCGCAAGGGCGTCATCGAGCAGACCCGCCGTCACGCCGCGGTGCTCGCGCTGCTGGGCGTCCCGAACCTGGTACTGGCGGTGAACAAGATCGACCTCGTCGGCTACGACGAAGCGACGTTCACCGTCATCGCCGAGGAATTCGCCGAGCACGCCGCGTCACTGGGCTACGAACGGGGTTCCGTGCTCGCGGTGCCGGTTTCGGCGCTGGTGGGCGACAACGTGGCGGAGAAGTCGGACAAGACCCCGTGGTACTCCGGCCCGACCCTGCTGGAGCACCTGGAAACCGTGCCGGTGGCGCCGGATCCGCACGATTCGGCGTTCCGCTTCCCGGTGCAGTACGTGATCCGGCCGCGCACGGCCGAGCACCCCGACTACCGCGGGTACGCGGGGCAGATCGCGGCGGGCACCGTCCGGCCCGGTGACGAGATCGTCGTGCTCCCGCAAGGAATCCGCAGCCGGGTGGAGGGCATCGACACCGCCGACGGGCCGCTCGCCGAAGCCGGCGCCGGTACCTCGGTGACCCTGTTGCTCACCGACGACGTCGACATCTCGCGGGGCGACCTGATCGCCGCCGCCGACCGGCAGCCGACGGTGACCGACGAGATCACCGCGACCCTCTGCTGGCTCTCGGCCAAGGCGCTCAAGCCTGGCGCGCGGGTGCTGGTGAAGCATGGGACGCGGACGGTGCAGGCGCTCGTCGGCGAACTCCACGCACGGTTCGACGAGCAGACCTTGTCCAGTGTGGACGGTCCGGGCACGTTGGAACTCAACGACATCGGCCGGGTCACGCTCCGGCTGGCCGAGGAGATCGGCGTCGACGACTACGGCGTCAGCCCGCGGACGGGCGCCTTCCTGGTCATCGACCCGAAGGACGGCGATACACTGGCTGCCGGACTCGTCGGCGAAAGGTTCGCATGACCCCACCGCTCCTCGCCGTCGCCCACGGCAGCCGCGATCCGCGGTCCGCCGCGACCATCCGCGCCCTGCTCGACGTCTCCCGGGGGCTGGCACCGGATCTCGACATCCGCGAGTCCTTTTTGGATCTCTCGGAGCCGCTGCTCACCGACGCTCTGCGCGGTCTCTACGCCGAGGGACATCGCGAGGTGGTCGTGGTGCCCCTGCTGCTCGGCGTCGCGTACCACGCCCGGGTCGATCTGCCCGCGCTCGTCGCCGAGGTGACCGCGGACTGCCCGGGCCTCGACGTGCGGGTTTCCGGGGTGCTGGGCATCGACCCGCTGATCGAGACGGTCGCGTTGGACCGGCTCGCCGAGGCCGGCGCCGATCTGGACGATCCGGGGCTGGGTGTCCTGCTGGCCGGCGTCGGTTCGTCGAACGTCGCGGCGAACGACGCGGTCGCCGGGATCACCACCCGCTGGCACCTGCGTCGCGGGCTGCTCGCGACCCCCGCGTTCGCCAGCGCCGCGCAGCCGGACGTGCCCGCCGCCATCGCGCGGTTGCGGCTCAACGGCGCCGAGCGGCTCGCGGTCGCGGGCTGGTTCCTCGCGCCGGGGCTGCTGCCGGACCGGATCGCGCGACTGGCCAGGGAAGCCGACCCGTCGGTGATCGTCGCCGGGCCGCTGGGGCCGGACCCCCGGATCGCCGGGCTCGTCCTGGACCGCTACGACGTCGCCGCCGCCCGGCTCGCCGCCTGATCATTCATCGGCACAGTAGAACGTTTCGTCCCGTTCGGACCCTTGATACCGATCTTCGGTGGGTCTCATTCCCATTTCCGTCACACCCCGCGCATGGGAACGGAGATTTCTTGACGAGTTACTTAACTTGCCGGTAACTCTCTAAACGCTGCGCAGCTCCCTCTCTCCCCATCGAACCCCCAGGTAGGTGGAACATGAAGGCTGCCATCCGTGCTCTCGTCTGCGCCTCGGCCGTGCTCGTCCCGCTCGTCGGTCTCGCCGCACCGGCTTCCGCGGCGACCACCGTCGTCTTCGACTGCGAGGCGAAACCGCCGCTCGTCGGCAACAAGTACCTCAAGCTGAACCAGGACGCCGACGTCACCGCTCCGGCCACGGTCGCTCCCGGCGCCGCGCTCGACGTCGTCATCGACCCGGCGCCGAACACCGTCCCGGCCGAGGTCAGCGGCTACCAGGTCAAGAACATCAAGGACTTCTCCCTGAAGATCCCGATCCCGGCGAACTCGACCTGGGTGGGCGCCGACCTCGCCGGTGGCTCCGGCATCGGCTCGACCCCGCCGAAGATCACCGTCTCCGGCAGCGTCGCGACGTTGAGCTTCCCGGGCCCGATCGCGGGCGGCTCGACGTTCGAACTGCCGACCGTGACCGCGCACCTGACCGCGGGCTCGTCCGGCACCATCGAGACGAAACTGGGCGGGACCAGCTACGCCGACCCTGGCCTGACGTTCACCGCTGTGGTCAGCGCGGGCTTCGACGTCTCGGCGCCGACGGCCTGTTTCCCGAACCCGAGCCCGACCTTCACCACGACGACGATCGGCTGACCTGTGCCTGCGCCACCGTCTCCGATGGTGGCGCAGGCCACTGCCCGGCCCGACTTCGCCCGTGCGAAGGTGGGGCATGGCTGACGAACTGGTGCACTACGACGTGGTGGGCGGCACCGCCACGATCACCTTGGACTCCCCGCACAACCGCAACGCGCTCTCCGCCCAGTTGCGGCGTGAACTGAGCGAATCGCTGGACAAGGCGCGGGCGGACGACGCCGTGCGGGTCATCGTGCTCGCCCACACCGGGCCGGTGTTCTGCGCGGGCATGGATCTCAAGGAGGCCCGCGGCGCCGGTGCGGGCGCCCAGGGCGTCAACGAGTTCCCGAAGATCCTCGAGCAGCTGTGGACCAGCCCCAAACCTGTCGTGGCCAAGCTGGCGGGCCCCGCGCGGGCGGGCGGTATCGGCATGGTGGCCGCGACCGACATCGCCGTGGCCGTCCACGAAGCGACCTTCGCCTTCTCCGAAGTGCGGATCGGCGTCGTTCCCGCCGTCATCTCGCTCACCGTGCTGCCGCGGCTCAACGCCCGCGCCGCGCACGAGCTCTTCCTGACCGGTGACACCTTCGACGCGAAACGCGCCGTCGAGATCGGCCTGCTGAACTCCGCCGTTCCCGCCGACGAACTCGACGGCGAGGTCGCCCGCTACGTCAAGGCGCTCGCCCTCGGCGGGCCGAAGGCGCTCGCGGCGACGAAGGAACTGCTCAGCAAGCCGCGCCCGGCGACACCGTCCGAAGGCTTCGAGGCCATGAACAAGCTGTCCGCCGGGTTCTTCGCGAGCGACGAAGGCCAGGAGGGCATCACGGCCTTCGCGCAGAAGCGCAAGCCGAACTGGGTCCCGGAGGCCTAATCGGGCAAGACGACAGTGAGGCGCCGGGAGTCCTTCCGGTCACCGGAGGGCCCCAGCGCCCGCTGCGCGTCGGAAAGGACGCTGCGAACGGCCAGGTACGCCTTGGGATCGCGCTCTCGGAGACCCGAGGAACCGGACCAGATCAGCACGTGCTCGCCGGCCGGGAGCCATGACAGGTCGGTGAGGCAGTCGTAGAGCGCGTCGAGGTTCTTCCCGAAGTAATCGGGGAACGACAACGCCTCCGCGATCGCGTCGAGCGTCGAGTCCTTGTCGACCGTCCGCGCGCCGTCGAGCAGATGCGGATACGCGCCACGGGCGAACGCCTTGTCCGCCGCTTCCTTGCCCGCGCTCATCGGCTGGCGTCCACTACGACGAAGGACTTGTAGTGGTCCTCGGTGTAGTACAGCTCCTTGCCGCTACCGGTCACCAGCCGCCTGGCCCCGCGATCAGGGCTGCCCGGCGTCTTGACCGTGTACTCCCGGTAGTAGCCGGAACCCTTGGCGGGTAGGACCTTCTCCCGGTTCTGGAAGGTGACGTCGTCGTTGCGCGGATACGGGTACGGCCCGCCGGCCTGGATGAGTCTCCAGGTGTCGGACGCCTGCGGGGGAAGTCCGGTGAGCGGTTTGACCGGGAGGCCGGACTCCGCGCCCGCGACCTTCCCCTTCGCCTGGCCCGCCGCGGCCTCACCCGACGGCGCGGCCGAAGCGGACGAACTCGCCGGAGCGCTCTTCGTGTCGTCACCGCTGATGCCGTCCTTGACGAACCAGCCTGCGAGCACCAGCACGATCAGGCCGATCAGGGCGGCGGTGATCCGCCTACGGTTGAACATGGTGTGCCAGCTTAGGACGGCCGGTCGGAGTCGTTCGCATCGCGGGCCGTGCCGAAGAGCCGGGCCACCTTGCCGAACACCGAGTCGAGCACCCACGCCGCGACCAGGCACAGCGGCACGACGACCGCCATGACCAGTACGAACTGCACGGGGAACGGGGCCTGCGCGAGCCACAGTTCGACGCCGTCCCACCAGTCCGCAAGCCCGTTGAACACGACTGTGAGCCTACGCTCGCACCCACTGCCACCGCCGGTCAGGCCATGTAGGTTGCTGACATGTTCGCCGTTTACGCATCCGAACCCAACGCCGAAAAGCCGCTGGACTCGCTCGTGATCGGCGAGCGACCCGAGCCGGACGTGCCCGAAGGCTGGGTGCGGGTCGACGTCAAGGCCGCCAGCCTCAACATGCACGACCTGTGGACGTTGCGCGGCGTCGGCATCAAACCCGAGCAGTTCCCGATGATCCTGGGCTGTGACGGTGCGGGGACCCTCGACGACGGCACCGAGGTCGTCGTCCATTCGGTGATCAACGCCCCTGGCTGGCAGGGTGATGACACTCTCGACCCGAAGCGCACTCTGCTCACCGAGAAGCACCAAGGCACCTTCGCCGAGCAGGTCGTGGTTCCGGCGCGCAACGTCGTGCCGAAGCCGTCGAGCCTGACCTTCGCGGAAGCCGCGACCATGGGCACGGCGTGGCTGACGGCGTACCGGATGCTGTTCGTGAAGTCCGGGCTGCGACCGGGACAGACGATGCTCGTGCAGGGTGCCTCCGGCGGCGTCTCGACCGCCCTCGTCCAACTGGGGCGCGCGGCCGGGTTCCGGGTCTGGGTGACCGGGCGTAGCGAGGAAAAGCGTGCGCTGGCCGAGAGCCTGGGCGCACATCAGACCTTTGAGTCCGGCGCACGGCTGCCGGAGCGGGTCGACGCCGTCTTCGAAACCGTCGGGAAGGCGACCTGGTCGCACTCGGTGAAGTCCCTCAAGCCGGGCGGGATCATCGTCGTTTCGGGCTCGACCAGCGGACCGGACGCTCACGCGGAGTTGCAGCGCGTGTTCTTTCTGCAACTGCGGATCGCGGGTTCGACCATGGGGACCAGGGACGAACTGAACGATCTCCTCGCCTACCTGGAACTCACGGGGGTCCGTCCGCAGATCGGCGCCGAACTGCCTTTCGCCGAAGCCCGGACGGGGTTTGAGAACATGCTCGAGGGGGAAACTTCCGGCAAGGTGGTCTTCACCCATTCATCGGAGGGGTAAGCCCTGCCTCTCGCCGGTACGAAGCGCGCACACAGGCGCACGTCCGCGCGTTCCGCCCAGGTCAAGCAGTCATTTCGCAGTCTTGTCAAGTGTCAAGAACGTTATGACTCAGCGAGCTTTTCACGACCAAAGTTCGACCAAAATCCGACCTCTCGCGGTTAGCCTGGAGAGATGACCGCATCGCAGCGGCCCGAACCGGCGGACCCGGGGGGCCGGACCACCACCGACACCGACCCGATCCGCGTCTCGTTCCGGCGCTACGCCGGTGTCCGCACCAGAGTGCTCGAGGTCGGGCCGCAGCCGGTGGAGTCCACCGACCGCGCACCCCGCCGGGTGCTCGGCAAGCGGGCCGCCGCGCGCGGACAGGTCAAGCCGACGGCACCGAGGCTGGTGCTGCTGCACGGCTATTGCGACAGCGCTGACACCTGGCGTCCGGTTCTGGAGCTGCTCGCGGCCGCCGGCGTTCCGGCGGTCGCGGTCGATCTGCCCGGATTCGGTGACGCTCAGCCACTGCGGCCGGGCCCGATGCTCCCGCAGCTGGACGCGTTCACCGCGGCCGTGGTCAAGGAGCAGGCCGTACTCGGCACCGTGGTGCTCGCCGGCAACTCGCTCGGCGGCACGATGAGCCTCCGCGCCGCGGAGAACCAGCGGCTGCCGGTCGCGGGCGTGGTGTCGATCGCCGCGCCCGGTTTCGTGGACAGCTGGCTCATCCGCACCGTGGCCCGGTACCCGCTGCCGCTCCGGATGTACTCCACCCTGCCGCTGCCGATCCCCGGTTTTCTCGTGCGCGCCGTCGCCGGGCAGGTCGTCCCCCGGCTGCTGTACGCCGACTCCTCCGCCGCGGACGCCGACCAGGTCCGCCGGTTCACCTCGCTCTTCCCGGACTACCGGTCCACGACCACCCGGCTCGAACAGGCGAGGCAACTCGTCGAAGAGCTGGCGAACGCGTACCGGCTCGAGGAGATCCGGGTCCCGCTCCTGGTGGTCGTCTGCGGCAAGGACAAGCTGGTCAGCGCCGCCTCCGGGCGCCAGCTGCACGCGCTGGTCCCGCACAGCAGGCTGATGGTGCGCGAGGACTGGGGCCACTGTCCGCAGCTGGACGACCCGGTCGAGATCTCCGAGCTGCTCACCTACTTCTCAGCCGGCGCGTCCAGGCCGTCGAAGATCGCCGCTCGCGTGGCCGCGGAAGTGAGCGAGGACACCGTCGCCGGATAGGTGCGATGTCCGGTCTCCCGCTACGGTGCCCTTCGGACTGTGACCCAGTTCGAAAGTCACAACCTGTTGGGAGACGACGATGTCCGCACCGCGCAGCCTGGGCTCGGGATCCGGGATTTTCCGCCGTAAACCGATCGATCAGATCCAAGAACTCAGTGGGGGCGGAGGGCTCCAACGCACGCTCGGCCTGCGGCAGCTGACCGCGATCGGCGTCGGGGGCATCATCGGCGCGGGAATCTTCTCCCTGGCCGGCGCGGTCGCGAACAAGACGGCCGGACCCGCCGTGCTCATCTCGTTCCTCATCGCGGGTATCGCCAGCGCCGCCGCCGCGTTCTCCTACGCGGAGTTCGCCGGGCTGATCCCCCGCGCCGGGTCCGCCTACACCTACGGCTACACCGTGCTGGGCGAGATCGTCGGCTGGTTCATCGGCTGGGACCTGCTGCTGGAGTACACCGCGATCGTGGCGGTGGTCGCGATCGGCATCTCCGGCTACTTCAACGAACTGCTGGGCTATCTCAACATCGAGCTCCCGACCTGGATGCTGGGCGCTCCGGGCACCGAGAAGGCCGGTGTCGAACCGGGGTCCTACAAGATCAACCTGTTCGCCGTGCTGCTGTGCCTGCTGATCGCCTTCATCCTCAACCAGGGCATGAAGAACGCGGCCCGGTTCGAAACACTGCTGGTCTACCTGAAGGTCGGCCTGGTCCTGCTGGTCATCGTCGTCGGCGTCTTCCACATCAACACCGACAACTACTCGAACTTCTTCCCGTTCGGCCTCAGCGGCGCGTTCACCGGCGCGGCGACCGTGTTCTTCGCGGTCTTCGGTTACGACGCCATGTCCACCGCGGCCGAGGAATCGACCGACTCCCAGAAGCACATGCCGAAGGCGATCATCTACTCGCTCGCCATCTCGATGGTGCTCTACGTGCTGGCCTGCCTGGTCCTGACCGGGATGGTCAACTACAAGGACATCGACAGCGAGGCCGCCTTCTCCAGCGCCTTCGCCGGCCTCGGCATGAAGTGGCTCGGCCTGATCATCGCCGTCGGCGCGATCATCGGTATCACCACGGTGCTGTTCACGTTCCTCATGGGCGCGAGCCGGGTCGGCTACTCGATGAGCCGCGACGGCCTGCTGCCCAAGTGGTTCAGCAAGACCCATCCGGTGCGGAAGGTGCCGAGCCGGATGACCTGGGTGCTCGGTATCGCGTCGGCGGTCATCGCCGGGCTGCTGCCCATCGGCGAGGCCGCGGAACTGACGAACATCGGCATCCTGCTCGCGTTCGTCGTCGTCTGCATCGCGGTGATCGTGCTCCGCTACAAGCAGCCCGACCTGCCCCGCGCGTTCAAGACGCCGGGTATGCCGATCGTGCCGATCATCGGCGTCGTCTTCTCGATCTGGCTGATCACGTTCCTGAACCCGGAGACCTGGCTGCGGTTCGCGGCCTGGTTCGGCGTCGGCCTGATCATCTACTTCGCCTACAGCCGCCGTCACTCCGCGATGAACGCGGACAACGGCGACGCGAAGCAGGTCAGCGGAGACGACTCAAACGCGTAGCGGCTTCGCGGGCTTCGGCCTGGAGGCGTTCGACGATCGACGCCGCCGGGCCGGAGCCTGCGAGTTCATAGGTCTGCCCCGCGTAGAGGGACATGATCTCGGGGTCGCCCGCCTTGCCCGCCGCCGCACGGATCGGCTTGGTCAGGTTGTTGACCTCCGGATAAGCCGACGGCGCCGTGGCCGAGAAGTCCGCGACCACGCGGTTGACCAGCGACCGGGCCGGACGTCCGCTGAACGCCCTGGTGAACGCCGTCGGCCTGCCTCCGTCCGCGAGCGCCTGCCGGTGCGCGGGCTGCGTCCCCGCCTCGTCCGCCCGCAGGAAAGCGGTGCCCAGCTGTGCCGCGACGGCCCCCGCCGCCAGCACCGCCGCCACATCGGCGCCGTGCACGAGGCCACCCGTCGCGACGAGCGGCAAAGCCGTCCGCGCCGAGACCAGGCGAAGCAGGCTGAGAACGCCATACTGCGCACCTCCGCCCTCGGCTCCGGGCTCGTCAGCGAAGATCCCTCGATGCGCTCCGGCCTCGAATCCCTGGACCACGAGAGCGTCCGCGCCGACGGCCACGGCCTGATCGGCTTCCGCCGGGTCGGTGACGGTGACGGCCACCTTGCTCCCGTTGGCGTGCAAGCGTTCGACGTCCTCGGGCGAAGGTGTGCCGAAGGTGAACGAAACGACCGGCACCCTCCGCTCCAGGACGACCTCGAGCTTCGCGGCATAGGCGTCGTCGTCCCAGCGCGGCTCACCGGGCTCGACACCGTGACGTTCGGCCTCGGCGCGCCAGCGCTCGATGTGCGCGCCGAGATCCGTTTCGGCGGCGCCGCCCGGGACGAAGAGGTTCACGCCGAACGGCTCGCCGGCCAGCTCGGCCGTCTTCGCGATCCGGTCCGAGAGGGCGTCGGCACGCAGATAGCCCCCGGCCAGGAAACCGAATCCCCCCGCCGCGGTCACCGCGGCCACGAGCTCGGGAGTGGTCGGCCCGCCCGCCATCGGGGCCGCGATCACGGGAAAACGCAGATCTTCGAACACCTTTCCGACGATAGCCCCCTTGCGGCGACACGGAATGTGACGTGCGAGTCACTCCAAGGTTCCACCCTGGTGGTCTAGACCTTTAACGCCCAAAATGCGACGATCGGACAGCCGTGACGCGCGTCACGTCCCCTTTGTCCCCAGGAGGCACCCGGTGAAGACCTTGAAAGCGCGGCTGGGCCGCGCCTTCGTCGGGGTGGCGCTGCTCGCCGGCGCCACCACCGCAGCCGCCCCCGTCGCCGACGCGGCCACCCCGCCGCTGCAGGCGATCGTCCCGGTCCCGGTCTCGGTCCGAGCGGTCACCAATGCCGACCACACCCTGACCGCCAACACCAAGATCCACACCCAGGCCGGTTCGGCACCGGCCAAGGCCGTCGGCGACTATCTCGCCGGGATCCTCCGTGCCTCCACCGGCTTTCCCCTGCCTGTCTCCGACGCACCGCCGGGCACACCGGCCGACGGAATCTCACTCCTGCTGTCCGGCGCCGACTCTCGCGTCGGCGACCAGGGCTACCAGCTCAACTCGACGTCGGCTTCAGTCGTCGTGCGCGCGACGACGGCGCAAGGTCTCTTCGGCGGCGTGCAGACGCTGCGGCAGCTGCTGCCGGGCAAGATCGAAAGCTCCACGGTCCAGCAAGGCCCCTGGACGATCCCGGGTGCCGACATCCTGGACTACCCGCGATTCGGCTACCGCGGCGCGATGCTCGACGTCGCCCGGCACTTCCATCCGGTCGCCACGGTCAAGCGGTACATCGACCAGCTGGCGCAGTACAAGATCAACAATCTGCATCTGCACCTCGCCGACGACCAGGGCTGGCGCATCCAGATCGACAGCTGGCCGAGACTGACCACCTACGGCGGCAGCACCCAGGTCGGCGGTGGCGCCGGCGGCTACTACACCAAGGCCCAGTACACCGAGATCGTGAACTACGCGGCCTCACGGTTCATCACGGTCATCCCGGAGATCGACATGCCCGGGCACACCAACGCGGCCCTGGCCTCGTACGCCGAGCTGAACTGCAACAACACCGCTCCCCCGCTGCGCACCGACACCGCCGTCGGCTACAGCTCGCTCTGCATCTCGAAGGAGATCACCTACACCTTCGTCAACGACGTCATCCGCGAGGTCGCCGCGCTGACGCCCGGGCCGTACTTCCACCTCGGCGGTGACGAGGCCCAGGCCACCAGCGACGCGGACTACCGCACGTTCATGAACCGGGTGCTGCCGATGGTGACCGCCGCCGGCAAGCAGGTCGTCGGCTGGCACGAGATCGGCAAAGCCACCTTGCCCGCCACCGCCACCCCGCAGTTCTGGGGCACGACGACGTCCAGCACAGAGGTCTCGAACGCCGTCGCCCGCGGCAGCAAGGTGATCCTGTCGCCGGCGAACAAGGCCTACCTGGACATGAAGTACAACTCCAGTACCCCGATCGGGCTGTCGTGGGCCGGCTACATCGAGGTCCAGGACGCCTACAACTGGAACCCGGGCGCCTACCTGTCCGGGGTGCCCGAATCCGCCGTCCGCGGCGTCGAATCGCCGCTGTGGACGGAAACCGTGGTCACCCCGGCGAACATCGACTACCTCGCCTTCCCCCGGCTCCCCGCGCACGCCGAGCTCGGCTGGTCGCCGTGGTCGACCCACGATTGGAACACCTTCCGAGTACGCCTCGGCGCTCAGGCCCCGCGGTGGCAGGCACAGGGCCTCGGCTACTACAAGTCGAGCCAGGTGCCCTGGGAAAGCGGATCCGGAAACCCGGGTACCTGCTCTCTTCCCGCCTGGGACCGCGCTTCGGTCTACACCGGCGGAGCGACCGTCTCCCACAACGGGCACAAGTGGACGGCGCAGTGGTGGACGCAAGGCGAAGAGCCCGGGACGACCGGCCAATGGGGTGTCTGGCGCGACAACGGCACCTGCTGACCCGTCCCAGTAGCCCGCTCGGCCCCTTCCACCGGGCCGGGCGGGCTACGGTGGTCCCATGGCCGCAGACCTCGAACTCGTCCGCACACTTTCCTTGCGCGAAAACGGACTCGCGACCGTCTCGACGGTCCGCGCGGACGGCACCGTCCACTCCTCGGTGGTCAACGCCGGCGTCTTCGAAGACCCGGTCACCAAGGCTCCGGGAGTCGCCTTCGTGGCGATGGGCGGTGTGAAGAAACTCGGCCTGTTCCGCCGGGCGGGCCACGCCACGGTCACCTTCCGGCGCGGGTGGGAATGGGCGGCGGTCCAGGGAAGCACGCATCTGATCGGACCGGACGACCCGGACCCGGACTTCGACCCGGCCGGCCTTCCCCGGTTGCTGCGCGAGGTCTTCATCGCGGCGACGGGGACCCACGACGACTGGGACGAATACGACCGCGTGATGGCCGCCGAACGCCGGGTCGCCGTCTTCGTCACAGCGAACCGCATCAGCGGGAATCGCTGACGCGCAAAGGCCGCCCGGATCGCGATCCGGGCGGCCTTTTGCCTGCCGTTACTGCTTCTTCTTGCCCGAGTCCTCTGTGGACAGCGCGGCGACAAAGGCTTCCTGCGGGACCTCGACCCGGCCGACGGTCTTCATCCGCTTCTTGCCTTCCTTCTGCTTTTCCAGCAGCTTGCGCTTACGCGAGATGTCACCGCCGTAGCACTTCGCGAGCACGTCCTTGCGGATCGCGCGAATGGTCTCGCGGGCGATGATGCGGGCGCCGATGGCGGCCTGGATCGGCACCTCGAAGTTCTGCCGCGGGATCAGCTCGCGAAGCCGGTTCACCATGCGGTTGCCGTAGTTGTAGGCGTCGTCCTTGTGCACGATCGCGGAGAACGCGTCGACACCCTCGCCCTGGAGCAGGATGTCCACCTTGACCAGGTCCGCCGCCTGCGCGCCGGCCTCTTCGTAGTCCAGCGACGCGTAACCGCGCGTCCGCGACTTCAGCGTGTCGAAGAAGTC
This sequence comes from Amycolatopsis sp. TNS106, assembly GCF_019330265.1. Taxonomy (NCBI): domain Bacteria; kingdom Bacillati; phylum Actinomycetota; class Actinomycetes; order Pseudonocardiales; family Pseudonocardiaceae; genus Amycolatopsis; species Amycolatopsis sp. TNS106. The sequence goes on from NZ_CP024972.1 coordinate 4,255,124, forward strand.
GAAGATGATCTCGCCCAGCGGCAGGTTGTACCGCAGTTCGACCCGGTCCTCGGACAGGTAGTCCATGCCGAGCAGCGTGCCGCGCTTGTTCTGGCACAGCTCCATGATCGTGCCGATGAACTCCGACGGCGCCAGGATGCTCACCTTGCTGACCGGTTCGAGCACCTTGTCGATCTTGTTCCCGGTCGGCCAGTCCGACGGGTTGGTGACGTGGATCTCCTTGCCGTCGTCCAGCACCACGTCGTAGACCACGTTCGGCGCGGTGGAGATCAGGTCGAGGCCGAACTCGCGCTCCAGCCGGTCGCGGGTGATCTCCAGGTGCAGCAGGCCGAGGAAGCCGCAGCGGAAGCCGAAGCCGAGCGCCACCGACGTCTCGGGCTCGTAGTCCAGCGCGGCGTCGTTGAGCTGGAGCTTGTCCAAGGCCTCACGCAGGTCCGGGTAGTCCGAACCGTCCACCGGGTACAGGCCGGAATAGACCATCGGCTTCGGCTCGCGGTAACCGGCGAGCGGCTCCTTCGCGCCCTGGCGTTCGGAGGTGACGGTGTCACCGACCTTCGACTGCCGGACGTCCTTCACCCCGGTGATGAGGTAGCCCACCTCGCCGACGCCGAGCCCCTTGCTGGCCTTGGGCTCCGGCGAGATGATCCCGACCTCGAGGAGTTCGTGGGTGGCGCCGGTGGACATCATCTTGATCCGCTCGCGCGGCGTGATCTTGCCGTCGACGACCCTGATGTAGGTCACGACGCCCCGGTAGGTGTCGTACACCGAGTCGAAGATCATCGCCCGTGCCGGGGCGTCGGCGTCGCCCTGCGGCGCGGGCACCTGCTTCACCACCGCGTCGAGCAGGTCACCGACACCGACACCGGTCTTGGCGGACACGCGCAGCACGTCCGAGGGCTCGCAGCCGATGATGTGCGCGATCTCGGCGGCGTACTTGTCCGGATCCGCCGACGGCAGGTCGATCTTGTTGAGCACCGGGATGATCTGGAGGTTGTTCTCCAGCGCGAGGTACAGGTTGGCGAGCGTCTGCGCCTCGATCCCCTGCGCGGCGTCGACCAGCAGGACGGCGCCTTCACACGCCTCGAGCGCGCGAGAGACCTCGTAGGTGAAGTCGACGTGGCCCGGGGTGTCGATCATGTGCAGGACGTGGTCCTGCCCGTCGACCTTCCAGGGCAGGCGCACGTTCTGCGCCTTGATGGTGATGCCGCGTTCCCGCTCGATGTCCATTCGATCGAGGTACTGAGCCCGCATGGCCCGTTCCTCGACCACGCCGGTGAGCTGCAGCATCCGGTCGGCCAGGGTCGACTTGCCGTGGTCGATGTGCGCGATGATGCAGAAGTTCCGGATGAGCTCCGGGGGCGTGAAGGTCGTGTCGGCGAACGTCGTCAACGGGTTTCCTCGCGAAGGTCGGGGTGTGCCACCTCTATGGTCCCATGCCGCTCCGGGTGCGAGTGGGGGTCATCCCCGATGCGGCCCGTGATGAGCTGTGGTGCCCTCGAAGTATGAGTACTTCACTCTCCCAGATACTCGACCGGACGTTCGGCCATCCTCGGGGACTGCTCGGCCGGTTCGGCGGCCGGGCGATGGCGCACGGCAACGCCGCCACCGAACTTCGCGTCGTCGAGCTGGCGTCGATCGATTCCGGCGAAACCGCCCTCGTCGTGGGTCCCGGCCCGGGCATCGGTCTCCAGGCGACGGCCGAGCGCGCGGGCCGCGCGATCGGGGTCGACCCCTCCCCGGAGATGCTCGCCCGCTCGCGCCGCCGCTGCGGCGACGAGGTGGAGCTACGGCACGGCACCGCGGACTCCACCGGCCAGCCGGATGAGAGCGTCGACGTGGTCCTGAGCGTCAACAACGTGCAGTTGTGGGAGGACCGGGCGGCCGGGTTCGCCGAATTGTTCCGCGTGGTGCGGCCCGGCGGGCGGCTGCTGCTGTCGTCGCACGAAAAGTGGCTGCCGGTGTCCCGGCACGAGCTGGCCGACGAGGTGGCCGCCGCCGGCTTCACCGATCTGCAGACCTGGACCTGGGACCCGCCGGGGTTCGGCGCCTCGCTCGCCGCTCAGCTGCGCGCGATCAAGCCTTCGGCCTAGCGCGGATCAGTGCGCAACGGGTGCTCACGCGGCACCTCGACCAGCACGATCCTGGTGCCGTCCGGGTCGGCGATCCACGCTTCGTCCAGACCCCAGGGTTCACGTCGTGCCCCACGGACGGGCTCCAGCCCCTTCTCCGCGAGTTCCTCGAGAGCCGCGGGCAGATCCCGGACCTGGAGCCACAAGACGACGTCCGGGGTCGGGCCGGTCTTCCCGGTACCGACGATCTCGATCGACCCGTTCCCGGCGAAGAACACCGTCCCCCCGGGGAACTCCTTGTCGATCGCCAGGCCCAGGGTGTCCCGATAGAACGCCGTCGACACGTCGAGGTCCTTCGGGTGGATCAGCACCCTGCTGCTCAGCACGTCCATGGCTCAATCCCTACCGGATGGGTTCAGGCCATCGCAATCGCGGTGATCCCCGCCAGCACCACCAGCGAGCCGGCCAGCCTGCGCACGGCGTTCGCCTCCCCCAGGACCAGCCAGGCGGCGAGGCCACCCAGGACGATGCTCAGCTCCCTCGCGGGTGCGACGAGGCTCACCGGAGCGATCTGGAGGGCGTAGAGCACCAGCAGGTAGGCGACCGGCGAGAGCGCGCCTACGACGAGGATCTCACGTTTGTGTTCACGCCAGAGCCACGACACTTCATCACGGTCCTTCAGCGCATACGGAGTCATGAGGAGGCTCTGCACGATCGCGCCGGTTCCGAAGTAGACGATCGGCGGGACCCCCAGGCCCGTGACCGAATGGGCGTCCCACAGCGTGTAGGCGGCGATCGTGAGACCGGTCAGCAGTCCGTAGACCAGCCCTTTGCGGCGGGCGACCCGATCGGCGGCGTCGGCGTGGGCCGGTGCCCGCCCGGTGCCGATCACCAGCACCCCGGCGACCACGAGGAACGCGCCTAGCAGACCGAGCACTCCTGGCCGCTCGCCGAGCAGGACGACGGCCGCGAGCACCGAGATCAGCGGCCCCGTACCGCGGGCGACGGGATAGACGACGGAAAGATCCCCGACGGCGTATCCCCGCTGGAGGACGATCCCGTAAGTGACGTGGAACACCGCCGTGACCACCGCGGCGAACAACCAGGTCCACTGTGGACGTTGCGGCTCCACGGCCGGCGAAACGGCCATGACGGGGACGAGCAGGATCGCGGAGAGGCTGTAGTAAGCCCAGACGAAGCGCGCTCCGCCACGACGGATCCGCTTGGCCGCGAGGTTCCAGCCCGCGTGGATGACGGCGGCGATGACGACGAAGGACAGGGCGGTGGCGTTCACGGCGGACCTTTCACGTTTTCCGCGCACGCGGAAAATACCGGTCCTCCAGGCTTTTGTCCCGTCAGATGAACGGCGGCGCTTCCGGCCCCGCCGATGGTGCCGCTCGGACCTGTCCCGTCTGCCCTGATTGTGTGTTTCGCTGAGCGGGCAGGCGGCGGAACCCTAGGCACTACGCTCCGCACCGTACCTCAAGCACCCGTTCCGAGGTGGCCGCGAGCCGCCCCCGGACGGCTGCTAAGCTTGCCTTTCACCGTCGTGTGGCATTCCGTCATGGAGGAAACCCGCGCGCTCTCACGAGCAGCAGGGCCGGTCACAGCGCGGCGGTGAAACCACCGAGAGATTCAAGAGGAGCGCCCCCGTGGCCAACATCAAGTCGCAGATCAAGCGCATCACCACCAACGAGAAGGCGCGTCAGCGCAACCAGGCGATCCGGTCCTCGGTGAAGACCGCGATCCGCAAGTTCCGTGAGGCCGCCGACGCCGGCGACAAGGCCAAGGCCCTGGAACTGCAGAAGGACGCGGCCAAGAAGCTGGACAAGGCCGTGACCAAGGGCGTTCTCCACGCCAACCAGGCCGCCAACAAGAAGTCCGCGCTGGCGAAGCGCGCGAACTCTCTCTGATCGGCTTTCGAAGGGCCCCGGCGACGCGAGTCGCCGGGGCCCTTCGCCGTTTCAGCGGCTCGTGCCGTGGGCGTCGACGACCTCCAGGACCGCGCGCTCCAGCGCGTACTCCGGGTTGGCCGCGACTCCCTTGACCTCGGCGTTCAGCCGGGCGACCACCCGCATCGCGGTGGCGAGCCCGTCCTGGCCCCAGCCGCGGGCCTGCCCCTGCGCCTTGCGCACCTTCCACGGCGGCATCCCCAGCTCACCCGCCATCTGGTTCGGGTTCCCGCGACCGGCGCCGGACACCCGCGCGATCGTCCGGACGGCGTCGGCGAGGGCGTCCGCGACCAGCACGTGCGGTACGCCGAGCTGCATCGCCCAGCGCAGCGACTCCAGCGCGGCGGCCTTGTCACCGGCGACGGCCTTCTCCGCGACGGCGAACCCGTTCACGTCGGCGCGGCCCCGGTGGTAGCGCCGGACCGCCTGCTCGTCGACCGTTCCGCCGGCGTCCGCGACCAGCTGGGTCGCGGCCGACGACAGTTCACGCAGATCCGAGCCGACCGCGTCGATCAGCGCGAGCACGGCCGCACCGTCGATCTTCCCGCCGACGCGGCGGACCTCGTTGCGGACAAAGGATTCCCGCTCAGCGGCCTTGGTCAGTTTCGGGCATTCGACAACCTCCGCACCGGCCTTCTTCAAGGCAGCGGGGAGCCCCTTCGCGGCCTTGCTCCGGCCACCACCGCTGTGCACGACGACGAGCACGATGCCGTCGGCGGGCGCCTTGACGTAGGCCATCACCCCGTCCGCGAGCTCCTGTGAGATGTCGTGCGCGGATTCGAGGACGATCACCCGGCCCTCGGCGAACAGCGAGGGGCTGACCATTTCCGCGAGCGCCGGGACTGTGAGGTCCGACACCCGGATCCGGGTGAGATCCGCCGTCGGATCGGCCGCCTTGGCCGCGTCCGAGGCGCTGCGGACCGCCCGTTCGATCAGCAGCTCTTCCTCACCGAGAACCAGGACCAGCGGCGATGGGGCGGAACCTTGCGTCGTCACGGTGACGATCCTGCCACTCCTCCTCTCGTGTGCTTTGTCCGGTGATGTGTAGCGGGCACGGTGGCCCCACCTGAGCCTCATGTCGTACGGTGTTGGCGAGGCGACGCGATCACACGCGTGCCGACAATCGAATACCGCTCATCCAGAGGGGCAGAGGGAACGGCCCGATGAAGCCCCGGCAACCGGCGTCAGCCTGTCATTCCGCGATCGCGGGATAGCTGACGAACACGGTGCCAATTCCGGCCCGCCATGGCGGGGCAGATGAGGAAAGGAACCTCGCGATGACCGCAACCCTCGGCACGACCTCCACCACCAAGACCCCGGATCTCGGACCGGCCGTCGAACTGGTGTCGAAGGAAGAGGGACACCGGCAGCCGCTCGCCCCCGAATTCGTTTCCGCCGAGGACTTCTCGCCGCTCGAAGTCGCCTACGACTTCGGCCGCGTGCGCCGCGAGGACATCGAAGCCGGACCGAAGAACATCTGGCGCTACAAGAAACTCCTTCCCGTTCCCTCGAACGTCGAAGAGGTCCCCAACACCGAACCCGGCGCCACCCGGCTCATCCAGGCCGACAGGCTCGCCAAAGCCTTGGGCGTCAAGAAGGTCTGGGTCAAGGACGACACCGGCAACCCCACTCACTCGTTCAAGGACCGCGTGGTCGCCGTCGCTTTGGCCGCCGCTCGCGAGTTCGGGTTCGACGTGCTCGCCTGTCCCTCGACCGGCAACCTGGCCAACGCCGTCGCCGCCGCGGCGGCCCGTGCGGGCTGGCGGTCGGTCGTGCTGATCCCGAAGACCCTGGAACGGGCCAAGATCCTGACCACCGCCGTGTACGACGGTGACCTGATCGCGGTCGACGGCAACTACGACGACGTGAACCGGCTCGCCACCCAGCTCGCCGCCGAGCAGGAGAGCTGGGCGTTCGTCAATGTGAACGTCCGGCCCTACTACTCGGAAGGCTCCAAGACGCTGGCCTTCGAGGTCGCCGAGCAGCTCGGCTGGCGGCTTCCGTCCCAGATCGTGGTGCCGATCGCCTCCGGTTCCCAGCTCACCAAGGTGGACAAGGGTTTCCGTGAGTTCGGGCAGCTCGGCCTCGTCGACGAGACGCCGTACAAGGTGTTCGGCGCACAGGCCACCGGCTGTTCCCCCGTCTCGGCGGCCTTCCGCGCGGGGCACGACGTCGTCCAGCCGGTCAAGCCGGACACGATCGCCCGCTCGCTGGCGATCGGGAACCCGGCCGACGGCCCCTACGTCCTCGACGTCGTCAACCGCACCGGTGGCGCGATCGAAGACGTCACCGACGAAGAGGTCGTCGAAGGCATCCGGCTGCTCGCCCGTACCGAGGGCATCTTCACCGAGACCGCCGGCGGCGTCACCGTCGCGACGGCCAAGAAGCTCATCGAGACCGGCAAGCTCAACCCGGACGAGGAAATCGTCCTGCTGATCACCGGTGACGGCCTCAAGACCCTCGACGCCGTCGAGGACAAGATCGGCCCCAAGGCCACCGTCAGCGCCTCGGCCGACGCGGTCCGCGAAGCTCTGGGCATCTGAGTTCCCGGCGGCCCGTCTCAAGAACGAGGCGGGCCGCGGGGCTCACCCCGGCGTACCAGGGCGAGGCCTCGCGCGTCGGCGAGGACGGCTGTGTCGCCGTCCGTGTCCGTCCTGGCGACCGACGCGCCGACGGCCACCAGGTTGTCCAAAGTGGACTTGTTCGGATGCCCGTAGGTGTTTCCGGCGCCGACGCTCACCAACGCCGCCCGCGGCGCGACGGCGTTGAGAAAATCCGGTGCCGTGTAACGGCTTCCGTGGTGCGGAACCTTCAGTATCTCGGCACGCAGTTCGGCACCCTCGGCCATCAGGTCGGCCTGCGCGGCAAGCTCGATGTCGCCCGTCAGCAGCACCCGGCCCGCCGGGGTCCCGGCGCGCAGGACGACGGAGCCGTTGTTGATCACCGTGCCGTCCTGTTCGCGGACCGATCGGCTGGTGACGTACCGCGGCCCCAGTACGTCCAGCGACAACCGCGGCCAGTCCAGCCGTTGCCCGATCTCCAGCTCCAGCAAGGGAATCCCGCGGCGCGCGGTCTCGCCCGCGACCTGCTGCCACGCCCAGGCCGGCGCCCGGCCGGGTCCCACCGCGACCGCACCGACCGACCTGCCCTCGAAAACGGATTCGAGGCCGCCGATGTGGTCTGCGTGCAGATGACTCAGCACGATCAGCGGCAGCCGGTCGACGCCGAGCCTGCTCAGGCATTCGTCGACCGGTCCCGGTTCCGGCCCGGTGTCGACCAGAACGGCCCGTCCTTGCTCGCCGGTGGCGAGGACGACGGCATCACCCTGCCCGACGTCGCAGGCGACGGCACTCCACGACGCCGGCGGCCACGCCGGGGCCAGCACCCGCACCGGTACGAAGACGAGCAGCCCGGTGGCCAACGCGACCGCCAGGAGGATCCTGGCGTGCCGCAGCCGGATGGCGACGAGCAGGACGACAAGCAGTCCAGCCGCCAGAAGCCCGCCCCACCAGCCAGCCGGCCAGTCCATCACCGCCCCCGGTGCACGGGCGCCGTGGCGGGCCACGGTGATGAGCCAGCTCGCCTCGGGTTCGGTCAGGCGGACCAGCAGTCTTCCCGCCGACGGCCACCAAGGGCCGACAACGGTGGCGAGCACGCCGAACACGGTGGCGGGGGCCACCACCGGCGCGGCGAGCACGTTGGTCACCACCGAGACGAGACTGACCGATCCCGCCATGCCCGCGATGACCGGCGTCGTCACCACGAACGCGGCCAGCGGGATGGTCAGTCCCTCGGCGTAGCCGGCCGGGACACCGCGTCCGACCAGCCATTCCGCCCACCTCGGCGCCAGCAGTACCAGACCGGCCGTGGCCAGTACCGAAAGCGCGAACCCGAAGTCGGCGGCCATCGCGGGGTCGGCCACGACGAGCCCCGCCACCGCGAACGCCAGCGCGGGCAGCGCCGACCCGCGGCGCCCCAGTGCCAGCGCCAGCAGCCCGACCGCCCCCATTACCCCGGCGCGGAGCACGCTGGGCGCGGGCCCGGCGAGGACCACGAACCCCGCGAGCCCCGCGGCGGCCGCGGCGGCGGAGGTCCGCGGCCCGACGCGGAGCACTCTCAGCAGGAGCAGAATCGAGCCGCAGACGATCGCCACGTTCCCACCGCTCACGGCCATCAGGTGGGACATGCCGGAGTCCGTGAACTCGCGTTCGACCCTCGGGGAGAGTGTGCTCGTGTCCCCCACGACCAGCCCGGGCACGAGACCGGTCTGCTCCTCCGGGAGGACGGCGCACAGCTCCCGGAGCCCGGCACGCAGCGATTCCGCGGCTCGCTGCCACCAAGGCGCCGGTCCGAGGGCCGACGGCGGGCCTCGGACCGAGAGGACCGCGACCGTCAGTTCGGCCCCCTTCGACGGCGCGAGCCGCCCTGAGGCGGTGGCCTGCTGCCCGGGCAACAGGTCCGTCCACCCCTCGGCGGGGGCGAGCAGGAGGATCCGGCCGGACGAATCCACCACCCGCTCACCCGCCACCGCGGTGTCCACCGCCGCGGCGATGACCACCAGGCGGGTGCCTGCCCGGCGGTCGGCGTATCCGGCACCGCGGACCGGACGTGGCCGCTCGGTGACCACCACCCTCGCGGTGACGTCACTCCCCCGTGCGGCGGCGGCACGGAGATCGTCGTGCTCGGCGGCCCGGATCCTCAGCGCCACCGGACCGGCGGTGAGCACGCCGAGGACCGCCAGGGCACCCAAGCCCGCCACCCACCGGGACGCCGTCCGGCGGGCACGGACACCGGCGGCGATCGCGAGCACCACGGCGGCCGCACCGCAGAGCATCGTGATCCACCAGCCGCCCAACAGCCCGGAAAGAGTGCCGAGCCAGACAGTCACCGCGGCCGGTATCAGCCGTAGGTCCTGCCCTCGCCACGACGCGGTGTCCACTTCGGACGGATCGGCGGACGGGTTCATCCGACGGACACCACTTCCCTGAGCTTTCGATATTTGCTTTCGCCGATCCCTTCTACGTCACGGAGTTGCTCGACACTGGTGAACCCGCCGTGCCCGGACCGCCAGTCGACGATGCGTTTCGCCATCACTTCGCCGACCCCGGGCAGGGTGTCGAGTTGCTCGGCCGTGGCCGAGTTCAGGTCGAGCTTCCCCGGCGGTGCCGCCGTTCCCGCCGCGGCGGGAACGGAGACGCCGACAGCCACCTGCTCGCCGTCGGTGAGCCGCCGGGCCAGATTCACTCCGGTCAGGTCCGTTCCGGGCTGTGCCCCACCGGCCGCCGAGAGGGCATCGGCGACCCGTGCGCCCGGAGGGACCGTGACCAGGCCGGGTTTGAGGACCCGGCCGACGACGCTGACCACCAGAGGCGCCTTGCCCGCCGCGGCGGGGACGTCTCCGGCGGCCTTCGCCGATGGCAGGGGCGGCGGGGTCTCCGCCCCCGGCCGGTGTCCGAACAAGGCGATCGCGCCGGTCACGATCACGGCCACCGCGATCAGCACGGCCGCCACGGCGAGCCACCGCCGATTCACCGGAATCCCGTCCGCCGTGAACCGGGCGGGCACCCAGCGGCGTACGAGCCTGCCCGCGGGCGGGCCCTGGGTGGGCGACGACAGCTGCGCTGCCAGCCACGCCAGCCTGGCGTTGACGGAGGGTCCCGATGAACGGGCGGTTTGGTCGAACACATGAACGACGCTACGGAGCGGGAGGGGCGGGCGGCAGTGGTGAATCCCGAGGCTGTGGACAAGTGGGGTGTTGTGGACAACCCGGCCCCGGCCGAGACCGGATCACCGGTTTCCGTCGGCGTCCTATGGGACCCTGGACGGTTTCCTCAACCCGCTCGCTGGATCACGACGCCGAGCACGCCGGGGCCGGTGTGGGCCCCGATGACGGCGCCGATCTCCGAGACCACGCACCCGTCCGGGCAGTTGATGGCCTCCTCGAGCCGGTTGGCCAGTTCGACGGCACGCTCGGGCGAAGCGAGGTGGTGGACGGCGATTTCGGCGAGCCCGCCTTCGGCCGCTTTCACGGCGAGTTCGACCAGCCGTCCCACCGCACGATTCATCGTCCGCACCTTCTCCAACGGCTGGATCCGGCCTTCGGACATGTGTAGCACCGGTTTCACCGCGAGCGCCGTGCCGAGCAAGGCCGCCGCCGGGCCGATTCGCCCGCCGCGGCGCAGGTATTCGAGGGTTTCGACGGCGAACAGGGTCTCCGAGCGGCCCACCGCGTCGACCGCGGCGGCCTCCACCTCGGCTGGTTCCGCCCCGGCCGCGGCGGCGCTCGCCGCGCGCAGAGCGGCGAAGCCGAGCCCCATCGCGGTGCTGCGCGAATCGACCACGCGCACCTTGTCCGGTCCGACCTCCTGGGCCGCGAGCACCGCGGCCTCCCAGGTCCCGGACAACTCACGGGACAGGTGCACCGACACGACGGCGTCCGCGCCCTCGGCCAGCGCCGCCCGGAACTCCTTGACGAATTCGGCGGGCGTCGGCCGGGACGTCGTCACCAGCCTGCGTTTGCCGAGCGCCTCGGCCAGAGCGGCGGGGCCCATTTCGACGCCGTCGAGGAAAACGACACCGTCCACGAGGACATGCAGCGGGACCACCCGGATCCCGTTCCGTTCGGCGAAGCCTTCCGGCAGGTGGGCGGTGGAATCCGTGACTACGGCGACCGACACGGCAGTCAGCCTACGTTGCCGCGGGACGGAGCACCGGGGCCATCAGGCTGGCCATTTCCGCGCCGACGGCGGCATGTCCCTCCCACCCCCAGTGCATCCCGTCCGGATTGCCCCGCCCGCTCAGCACGTGGTCACCGACGACCGCCTCGAGATCCAGCAGCGGTACGTGCGCGCGCCGCCCCCAGGCGGCGAGGGCCGCCGCGGCACCGGGGCGGGCGGTGTGGACGCGGCCGTACGAGTCGGAGCGATGCACGGAGGGCAGCATGCCGAAGATCGGCAGCTCCGGGCGCAGCGTGCGCAAAGCTCCGACAGCGGTGTCGAGATAGTGGACGGTGAGTTTCGACGGCAGCACCACCGGACGTCCGCGGAGGGCGATCGCGAGCCGCGGCTGAGCGGCCAGATACGCCTTGCGCGCCACGCGTCGCAGCGGGTCGGGCCGCAGATAGCGGAGACCGGTGCGCAGGTAGGTGGGCAGCGGCGAGGGCAGGGTGTCCATGCTGCCGACGGCCAGCACGACGGCGTCGACGTGATGGAGATCGGCCCAGACACGCGGGTCACCGATCAACGACCACCAGGCGTCACGGGCATTCCAGCCGAACCCGGCGACGAGGTCCGCGGCGCCTCCGAGCGCTTCGGCGGCGATGTTGGGCCACAGACGCGCGTCGTCGGCGGCGTGCGGGCCGTCCGGGCCGTGGAAGCTGAGGGAATCGCCGAACACCAGCAGGCGCGGGGCCATGGGTCAGCCGGTGATGCCCGCGTTGTAGGCGGCCAGCCGCCAGTTGCCGTCGCGCCGGGTCAGCTCGACCCAGTGACAGTTCGCGATCCCGCCCAGCGAAGGCCAGGACGCGACCGGCAGGCCGAGCAGTTTCGCGGTCAGCGCGATGATCAGGCCGCCGTGCGTGGCCAGCAGTACCGCGTCACCGGCGTCGGAATTGGGCTGGTCCAGGTCCGCGACGACCTCCATCGCACGTTCGGCGACGTCCACCCGCGACTCGCCGCCCGGCGGGGCCCATGTCGCGTCGACGCGCCAGCGTGCGCGCTCCCCGGGGTACGTCTCGTCGACCTGCTGTCCGGTGAAGCCCTGCCATTCACCCAGATGGGTTTCCCGAAGACGCTTGTCGATCCGCAGCGGGACGCCGATGGCCTCGGTGAGCACGGTGGCCGTGTCGGTCGCGCGGCGCAGATCCGAGGCGATCACCAGATCCGGTGAGAACCGGGCGAGCGCGGGCACGGCGAACCTGGCCTGGTTCCAGCCGACCGGGGTCAGCGCGGAGTCCAGATGCCCCTGCATCCGGCCGGCCGCGTTGTAATCGGTCTCACCGTGGCGCCAGAGCACCAGCCGCCGCGGGCTCACGGGGCGCCTTGCGCGTCGGCGGGGTCCTCCTCGGCTGGGTCCTGATGATCCGGCGCTGCCAGACCGGCGACCTCGATCCGCGGGCAGTCCTTCCAGAGCCGCTCGAGACCGTAGAAGGAGCGTTCCTCCTGGTGCTGGACGTGGATGACGACGTCGACGTAGTCCAGCAGGACCCAGCGGCCCTCGCGGGCGCCCTCACGGCGGACGGGCTTGTGCCCACCGAGCCGGAGCTGCTCCTCGACGTTGTCGACGATGGCGCCGACCTGGCGTTCGTTGGGCGCGGACGCGATGACGAAGGCGTCGGTGATCACCAGCTGGTCGGACACGTCCAGCACGACCACGTCGCTCGCCTTCTTGTCCGCCGCCGCATGGGCGGCCGCTACGGCCAGCTCTCGTGCCTCGGACGTGGCTGTCACAGTTCTCCTCAAACAGATGGTCTTACTCGCGGGTGCGCCCGACGAGGGTACCCGGTCAGGCACCCCGGTCTTTCCGATAGAGGTCCTTTTTGGCGATGTAGCGCACCACACCGTCGGGGACGAGGTACCAGACCGGTTCCCCGCCTTCGACGCGCTCGCGGCACGCGGTGGACGAGATCGCCATCGCGGTCACTTCGACCAGGCTCACCTTCCCGCTCGGCAGATGCTGCGAATTGAGGCGGTAGCCGGGCCTGGTGACGCCGATGAAATGCGCCAGGTCGAACAGTTCGTCGGCGTTGCGCCAGGTGAGGATCTGTTCGAGCGCGTCGGCGCCGGTGATGAAGAACAGCTGGTCGTCCGGGTACTCGGCACGCAGGTCGCGCAAGGTGTCGACGGTGTAGGTCTGCCCGACGCGGTCGATGTCGACGCGGCTGACCGAGAACACGGGGTTGGACGCCGTCGCGATCACCGTCATCAGGTAGCGGTCCTCGGCGCGGGTGACCACCCTGTCGGACTTCTGCCACGGCTGACCGGTGGGCACGAAGATGACCTCGTCGAGCGCGAACCGTGCCTGGACCTCACTGGCCGCGACGAGGTGCCCGTGGTGAATGGGGTCGAACGTGCCGCCCATGACCCCGATCCTGCGTGGTGACATGGGTCGTGAGCCTATACAGCGCTCGCGGCTCCATGCTCGGATCGCCGACCCCACCGACCGGTGGTGATCTGGATCACATTACCGTCCGTTCGATGGATGAACGGTCCGTTCACGACATGCCGATCGCGACTTCGTCGGTGGCATGGGGTAGAGGTGGGGACGTGGACACATCGACTCTCCGGGATCGCGCCGAGACCCTCCTCCAGTCGTTGGCGGGCGAAGGGGCCCGCCTGCGTGACGACCAGTGGACGGCCATCGAGGCGCTGGTCGCGCACAGCCGTCGCGCACTCGTCGTGCAGCGCACCGGCTGGGGGAAGTCCGCGGTGTACTTCCTGGCCACCGCGTTGCTGCGGGAACGCGGCAACGGCCCGACGGTGATCATCTCGCCGCTGCTCGCGCTGATGCGCAACCAGATCTCCGCGGCGGCGCGGGCGGGTATCCACGCGGCCACGATGAACTCCGCGAACCCGCAGGAGTGGGATCAGGTCCAGGCGGCGATCGCGGCAGGCGAGGTCGACGTCCTCCTGGTCAGCCCGGAGCGGCTCAACAACCCGGACTTCCGCGACACCGTCCTTCCGAAGCTGACCGCGACCGCCGGCCTGCTCGTGGTCGACGAGGCGCACTGCATCTCGGACTGGGGCCATGACTTCCGTCCGGATTACCGGCGGCTGCGCACACTGCTGAAGGACCTGCCCGATGGCGTCCCGGTGCTCGCCACCACCGCGACCGCGAACGACCGCGTGGCGACCGACGTCGCCGAGCAGCTCGGCATCGGCAACGGGGGCGACACCCTCGTCCTGCGCGGCAGCCTGGACCGCGAAAGCCTGCATCTGTCGGTGGCCAAGCTGCCGACGTCGCAGGCCCGGCTCGCCTGGCTGGCCGAACACCTGGCGGAGTTGCCGGGCTCCGGGATCATCTACACGCTCACCGTCGCCGCCGCGCACGACGTCGCGGGGTTGCTGACCGAGCGCGGTTACCCGGTCGCCGCCTACACCGGGAAGACCGATCCGGCGGACCGGCAGGCGGCCGAAGACGATCTGCTGAACAACAACGTCAAGGCCTTGGTGGCGACTTCGGCGCTGGGCATGGGATTCGACAAGCCGGACCTGGGCTTCGTGGTCCATCTTGGCGCCCCGTCCTCGCCGATCGCGTACTACCAGCAGGTCGGCCGTGCCGGACGTGGCGTCGACCGCGCCGAAGTGATCCTCTTGCCGGGCCACGAGGACAAGGACATCTGGGCGTACTTCGGTTCGCTGGCGTTCCCGGACGAACTCCGGGTGACCCAGGTGCTCAACGCGCTGGCGTACGCGGACCGCCCACTGTCGACACCGGCGCTCGAACCGTTCGTCGAGCTCTCGCGGTCCCGGCTGGAGATGGTCCTGAAGGTGCTGGACGTCGACGGCGCCGTCCGCCGGGTGAAGGGCGGATGGGAAGGCACCGGGGAAGAGTGGCGCTACGACAAGGAACGCTACGCGCGAGTAAGCGCGGCGCGGACCAACGAACAGAACGCCATGCTGGCGTATTTGGAGACCACCGGCTGCCGCATGGAGTTCCTGCGGAAGCAGCTCGACGATCCCGAAGCCACCCCTTGCGGACGTTGTGACAACTGCACCGGAAAGCATTGGGACACCACGATTTCCGACGACGTCGTCGACGCCACGCGGCAACGGCTGCGCCGCCCTGGGGTCGAGGTCGCGCCGCGGAAGATGTGGCCGACCGGGATGGCCGGGCTGGACGTCCCGCTCTCCGGGCGGCTGCCGGCGGGCGAGCAGGCCGAAACCGGCCAGGTCGTCGGCCGGGTGACCGACGTCGGATGGGGCACGCGGCTGCGCGAACTCGTCGGTCCGTCCGCGGCGGACGCCGAGCTTCCCGACGCCGTCTTCCAAGCCTGTATCGAAGTGCTCAAGGGCTGGCAGTGGGCGGAGCGCCCCGTGGCAGTGGTGGAAGTGCCCTCCGCCACGCGACCTCAGCTGGTCCACAGCGTGGCAACGAAGCTGGCCTCGATCGGACGCCTGGAGTACCTGGGCGCCGTCGCCTCGGCGGGGCCGCCCCCGCGTCAGGCCAACAGCGCGCAACGGCTTGCCGATCTGTGGAAACGCCTCAGCCTCCCCGAGGACCTGTCGGCACGAGTGGCCGCGGCCGACGGCCCGATCCTGCTGGTCGACGACCTCATCGACACCGGATGGACGATGACGCTCTCCGCACGCTTGCTACGCCAGGCGGGAGCCCGTGCGGTGCTGCCGTTCGCGCTCGCCAGCACCTCGTGACCGAGGGCCCGATCCCGACATTCGACAGGTTCTTTCCCGCGCGGGAACTTTCTGGCAAGGTTCCGTCCACGCGCGAGTACGGAGGTGCCGATGGCGGACTCAACGACGGAGCGGCTGGGACATCGGCTCCCGGTGAAGAAGTTGTTCGCCGCCAGTGTCGGCAACGCGCTGGAATGGTTCGACTGGACCATCTACGCGACGTTCAGCATCTACTTCGCCAGTGAGTTCTTCCCGAAGGGCAACGAAGCCCTGGCGTTGATCAACACCTTCGCCACCTACGCGTTGGCGTTCTTCTTCCGGCCACTCGGCGGGATGCTGCTCGGCCGGTTCGCCGACGTCAGGGGGCGGAAGCCGGCGATGATCCTGACCATCGTGCTGATGGCGGGCGGATCGGTGGCCATCGGCCTCCTGCCGACGTTCGATCAGGTCGGCTGGCTGGCCCCGATCCTGTTGCTGCTGGCCAGGGTGGCTCAGGGACTCTCGCTCGGCGGTGAGGTCTCCAACGCTTCGGCGTACTTGGGGGAGATCGCACCGCCCACCCGCCGCGGCCGGTACTCCGCCTTCTTCTACATCTCGACCGGTTCCGCCGTCCTGCTCGCCTCGATCCTCGGGTTCGTGCTCGCACGGACGATGTCCAAAGCGGATCTGACCGCGTACGGCTGGCGGATCCCGTTCCTGCTCGGCGGTGTTCTCGGCATCATCGGCCTGTGGCTCCGGCGCAGTCTCGCCGAGACCGAGATCTTCGAGGAGAAGAAATCGACGGCGCGCCGGGTCGAACGTCCGCTGCGCACCACCCTTCGCGAGCACCCGCGGGCCGTCGTGCAGCTCGTGGGCTTCTCGATGCTGTCGACCCTTTGCTACTACACGTTCTTCAGCGCCCTGACCTCCTTCGCGGTCAAGACCCGCAAGGCCGACGACGTCGACGTGTTCCTCGCGTTGTCGATCGCGACGGCGTTGTTCGTCGCGCTTCAGTACCCGATGGGTGCCTTGTCGGATCGCTTCGGCCGCAAGCCACAGCTGCTCGTCTGGGCGGCGGCGACCGCGATCCTCATCGTCCCGCTGTCCACTTTGGTCAGGCCGGGGCTGTCGGGCCTGCTGGTCGTGTTCTGCGTCGGGCTCTGCCTGTACACGGCGATGACGTCGATCGCGCCCGCGATCATGAGCGAGCTCTTCCCCACCGAACTGCGCGGCCTGGGTATCGGTGCCTGGTACAACCTGACCGTCGCGTTGTTCGGCGGGACCGCTCCCCTGGTGCTCACGGCGCTGTCCGACGCGGGGTTGTCGACGCTGTTCTTCTGGTACGTGGCCGCCGGCGCGGTGATCGCGTTCTTCGTCATCCGCACCTTGCCGGAGACCAAGGGCAGCGACCTGCGTTGAAAACTCCGTCGCCGATGACGCGGCGAGGTGGCTACCCTCGCGCTCTTACGACGAGCGCGAAGGAGGGGCACCGTGTTGTTCGGCGATGTGAGCGAGGAATTGGCGCGACGCGTGGTGGATGCCCTTCGCCACGTCACCGACATCGAACCTCCGGCCACACTGGTGCGGGTCTCCGCGCAGGACGGGGTCGACTATCAGTGCGATCTCGCGATGAGTCTCGGCAAGCGGCTCGGCAAGCCGCCGAGGGAGATCGCCGCTGACATCGTGGCGCGGCTCGACGTCGCCGACCTCGCCGAGCCACCCGAGGTCGCGGGGCCGGGCTTCCTGAACTTCACACTGCGCTCGTCCTGGCTCGAAGAGCGGACGACGGCACTCCATGGTGACCCACGCCTGGGTGTCGCGGTGACGCCGCGGCCGCGGCGGATCGCCATCGACTACAGCAGTCCGAACGTGGCGAAGGAAATGCACGCCGGGCACCTCCGGTCGACCGTCATCGGCGACGCGATCACCCGGCTGGCCCGGTTCGCCGGTCATGAGGTCATCCCGCACAACCATCTCGGCGACTGGGGTACACCGTTCGGCATGCTGATCGAGCACCTGCTCGACGAGCGCCCGTCGGGTCCGTACACGATCGGCGATCTCAACGGCTTTTACCGCGCCGCCCGGTCGAAGTTCGAAAACGACGACGACTTCGCGGCCCGGTCACGGAATCGTGTGGTGCTCCTGCAAAGCGGTGACGATGGGACATCGTCGCTGTGGCGGCGTCTGGTCGACGAGTCGACACGGCATTTCACTCAGGTCTACGAACTCCTCGGCATCGACCTGGCCGATGAGGACATCTACGGCGAGAGCTTCTACAACCCGTTTCTCGCCGCCGTCGTGGACGATCTGGCCGCCGTCGGTCTGACCGAGATCAGCGATGGCGCGGTCTGCGTCTTTCCCGACGGTTTCCGTAACCGGGAAGGCGATCCGCTGCCGCTCATCGTGCGGAAGCGGGACGGTGGATACGGCTACGCGGCCACCGATCTCGCGACCCTGCGGTACTGGACGGAACAACGTGGGGTGACCGACCTCCTCTACGTCGTCGGCGCGCCGCAAGCGCAGCACTTCGCGATGGTGTTCGCCGTGTGCCGGGCCGCCGGTTGGCTCCGCGACGAGCATCGGGCCGAGCACATCGGGTTCGGTTCGGTGCTCGGTGAAGACGGCCGTGCCATGAAGACCCGGGCAGGCGAGTCGGTCCGTCTTTCCGACCTGCTCACCGAGGCGGTCTCCCACGCCGCCGAAGTGATCGACGGCCGGGGCGACCTCTCCCCCGGCGTGCGGGAAGAGGTCGCCAAGGCGATCGGGATCGGCGCGCTCAAGTACGCCGATCTTTCGGGTGATCGCGAACGTGACTACGTCTTCTCCTGGGACCGGATGCTCTCCAAGAACGGGAACACGTCGGTCTACCTGCAGTACGCCAACGCGCGGATCCGCTCTGTGCTGGCCAAGGCGGACCAGGACCTCACCGGCGCGCGGATCCTGCTCGGCCATCCCGCGGAACGAACGCTCGCACTCGCGCTGGCCCGCTTCCCCGAAGCGGTGGGCGCGGCGACCGCCGGGTATCGCCCCCACAAGCTGTGCACCTACCTGTACGAAACCGCGGTCGTGTTCTCGCGGTTCTACGAAGAGTGCCCGGTGCTGGGCGCGGAAGGGCCCGGCGTACGCGACTCGCGGCTGCTACTGGCCGAGCTCACCTCGAAGACGCTGACGCTGGGCTTGTCCCTGCTCGGCATCTCCACCCCCGCCCGGCTATGAGTCGCCGTGGTCGCTGAAGACCTTGCGCTTCAACGGAGGGACCGCCTGGAAGAAGCGGAACATCCCTCGTGCCAACGTGCGGCCCGCCCGGTTCTCCGACACGAACTGCCGGGCGCTGCGTTCCGAGGCGCGCACCGCCGCGAAGCCGTAGTCCCGCATCCGCTGCTCGTAGTCGGCGACCGCGGACCGCACCGCGCCGGTCTTCCGCGCTTCGACGAGGTTGCGGCACAACAATTGCGCGTCCCGGAGGGCGGTGTTCGCCCCGATGCCGCGGAACGGGGTCATGCTGTGGATCGCGTCGCCGATCAGGGTGACCTTGCTCGGCGGCCAGGGAGCGACGGGCTTCGACGTGAAGATCGGCAACCGCGACACCGACCCTTCAGGTGAGCCGGCGACCAGGTCCTTGAACGCGGGAGCCCAGCCGTCGATCAGGTCCAGCACCTGGGAGCGCAGTGCGGACCCGGTCAAGGACGACAGGTCGTCCGGATAGCGCCGGCTGTCCGCCGCGAACGCCCACATGACGTAACTCGAGGTGTTGTCGAACAGGACAGGATCGTATTCGGCGGTATCGTCGTTGACCGACGAGGCGCCGCTCAGCTCGTGCGGTGCGGTGAACAGGCCCGCGCCGGTACGCGGCATCACCATGCACGGGCCGTCGGTGAGCCGGGACGGCAAACGCTTGCGGGTCTTGTCCGTCAGGGGGTGTTTGCCCGCGATCGCGATGATCCCGGTGTCCACCCGGCCGGCTTCGGGCAGGAACTGTTCGCGCACCCGGGAATTGGCCCCGTCGGCGCCGATGACCAGGTCGGCCTCGATGGTGCCGCTGTCGGCGAACTCGCAGACGACCACCTCGCCTTCACGGCGGTAGCCGACGAACTCCTTGCCGTGGTGCAGAACTCCGTCGAGCCCGTCGGACAGCACCTGATGGAGGCTGATCCGGCTGACCGAGTGGTGGTTCGAAGCGGGATCAGGGCTCGACGTGAGCTCGCTGTCGATCACCATCAGGTCCCGCAGCTGCTCGGTGACGAAGGTGAACGGGCCGCTCGTGGTTCCCGTGGTGTCCAGAAAGCGTTGCCAGAGCTCAGGCGGCAGGCATTCGTGCAGTGCGGCCGAACCGTGCGGATTGATGTGCACGCGATAGCCCTGCAGGCGTTCGGTCCGGGTGCGGCTGCGCTCGTAGACGGACACGTCGATCCCCGCCTTGCGCAACCCCTGCGCCAAGCAGAGCCCGCCCGTTCCGCCGCCGATGATCGCGATTCTCGTGGTCACGGGTTTCTCCTCTCTCTTCGCCGGCAACTATCATCCATGTGGATGATAAAGTCAACCATACGTTTGAAAGAGTCAGCGGCTAAGCTGAACCCCATGTCCGAAGCCGCCTCGCGCAGCCCTCGCCGCGCCCCCGTCGAACGCCTGCGCGATCCCGAGCGCACGAAGAAACAACTCTTGGAGGCGGCGAAAGACGAGTTCGGCGCGAAGGGGTACGCCGCGGCACGCGTCAGTGAGATCGCCGCGAAAGCGGGCGTGAACAAGCAGCTGATCTCGTACTACTTCGGTGGCAAGGAAGGGCTGTACAACGCGTTGACCGCGACGATGTACGACGACTACGTCGCGGCCACCGATCCTGAAAAACCGTTCGCGGAGGTCGTCCGGTACTTCGTCCGGTCCGGGATCCGGGATCACGCTCTCGCCAAGCTTTTCCTCTGGGAGAACCTGACCGACGGCGCTCCCGACGCGGTGGGGGTCGAGGGCCAGCGCGACTTTCTCCAGCGGCAGGTGGAGTACGTCCGGGCCCGGCAGGCCGCGGGCGATTTCCCCGCCGACCTCGACCCGGCCTTCCTGCTGGTGATCTTCATGGCCGCGTCCAGTGCCGCGCTGGCGCTGCCCCGCGTCGTACGCGCCGTCTCGGGCCAAGACCCCGCGTCGGCCGAGTTCGCCGAGGCCTACGGCGAACAATTGGCGCGACTCGTCGGTCATCTCGCCGATCCTGGGAAGCGGTAGCAAAGGTCCCCCGCTGTCGCTTGAACCTTTCGGGCCCCCGCCGGACTAGAGAGGGCACGAGGAAGAGGGGGTGGCCGGTGGGACAAGCGAGAGACGCCGACTTCAGCGAGTACTTCGCGGCCCGCGTACAGCGGTTCCGGCGGCTGGCGTTCGGCATGTGCGGCGACTGGCACGGCGCCGAGGACCTGGTGCAGGCCATATTCGTCCAGTTGTACCGGCGTTGGCGGCGGGTGCGGCCGGACACCGTCGACGCCTACGCGCGCCGAATCCTGCTCAACCTCTTCCTCGGCCGGAAGCGGAAACACCGCCGGGAGCTGGTGACCTCCACACCTCCGGACCGGGCCGCGCCGCCGGGCTACGACAGCCACGACCGGATCGATCTCGAGCGGGTGCTCAGTGACCTGACGCCGCGCCAACGCGCGATGGTCGTCCTTCGCTTCCTCGAGGACCTCTCGGTCGCCGAAGTGGCGTCGCTGCTCGGCGTCGCCGAAGGCACCGTGAAGAGCCAGACAGCCCGCGGGATCGAAGCACTGCGCGCCGTCCTGCCTTCCCCGACGAGCAAGGAGTAGTCATGGAAGACCAGGACGTCCGCTCCGCGCTGAACAAGTACGTGACCGAAGCCGAGCCGCCTGTCGGGCTCACCGGTGACGGCGTGCTCGCCGCCGGCCGCCGGTCACGACGGCGCCGCCTGACGACGGTCGTCGCGGCGGTCGCCTTGGCCGCGGCGGGATTTCCGGCGGGAACCGCGATCATCGCGCTTCCCGGCCGGAACGAGCCGGCCGTGGGTTCGCCTTGCGGCTCGAAGTCGCCTAACGAAACGATCGAAGCGGCGAAGGCCCGGCTTTCCTGCGTGCTCGAGGCGACGGTCCGGGCCAGGGTCACGCTCGGCTCCGACACCCCGTTCGAGCTGAAGGCCATCCCGACCGGCAAGGCGAGCGCCTATCTCTTGACGTATCCGGTCCACGACGGATCGATGTCCGTGACCCTGCACCCCAATGACGGCGCGCTGCTTTCGACGGGGCTGGCCTGCCGGGACCTGGAGCCCACCCCGACCACCTGCTCGGCGAGTCTGGTCGACGGCGGGACCCTGGTGGAAACGACGACCAAGGAGAAGGACGGCCACCTCACCTACGGGGCCACCTATCAAACCGAGCGGGCCATCTTGGAAGTCACCACGGACGGCGGCAAGAACGCGCAGCCCCCGCTGAGCGAGGCCCAGGTGCGCGAAATCGCCCTGACCCCGGGCCTGGTGCCCTAGCGGCGCAGCGGGACGAGGTCGTCCGCGTGGACGACCTCACGCCGCTGTTCCGCGGGGAGGTCGTGACTCGAGCGGCCGATGAGGTCGGGCAGTTCGCCCGCGTCGAACGCCACGACCCCGCGTGCCACGGTCCGCTGCCGAAGATCGACCAGGTCGACGACGTCGCCCGCCTGGAAGTCACCGTCGACGCCGGTGATCCCGGCGGCCAGCAACGAGCGGCGGCGGCGGACGACGGCCGCGACCGCGCCGTCGTCGAGGTGCAGTTTCCCGGACGCGCCCGCGGCGTAGCCCAGCCAGAACCGGCGGGCCGACAGCCGGGAGTCGGCGGCGGCGAAGGCCGTGCCGACCTCGGCGGTGGTGAGGGCGCGCGAGGCCTCGGAAGCGGCGGCGAGCAGGACCGGGATCCCGGCGCCGGCGGCGGTGCGGGCGGCGGCGAGCTTCGAGACCATGCCGCCGGTGCCGAGCCCGGAGCTCGACATGCCGACGGTGATCCCCTCCACATCGGACTCTCCGGTGACCTCGGCGATCTTGCGGGTCGCTCCGTCACGGGGATCCCCGTCGTACAGACCGTCCACATCGGACAGCAGGACGAGCGCGTCGGCGCCGATCAGGTGAGCCACCAGCGCGGCCAGCCGGTCGTTGTCACCGAAACGGATCTCTTCGGTGGCCACGGTGTCGTTCTCGTTGACGACGGGAACCGCGCCGAGGGCCAGCAGCCGGGTGAACGTGTTCTGCGCGTTGCGATAGTGCGCGCGGCGTACGACGTCGTCCGACGTCAGCAGGACCTGGCCCACGGTCAGGGAAAACCGGCCGAACGACTCGGCATAGGCGTGCGCCAGCGCGAGCTGGCCGACGCTGGCCGCCGCCTGCTGGGTGGCGAGGTCACGCGGCCGTTTGCCGAGCGAGAGGGGCGCGAGCCCCGCACCGATCGCGCCCGAGGACACCAGCACGATCTGTGTGCCGCGGGAGACCCGGTCGGCGATCGCGTCCACCAGGGCGTCCAGCCTGGTCACGTCGAGACCGTCGCCGGCGGTGGTCAGCGCTGAGGAACCGACCTTGACGACCACCCGCTTCGCGTCGGCGATCGCCACCCGGGTTGAGCTCACTCGTCGTCCATCTCGTCTTCGTCTTCGATGCCGTCCGGACCGTCACGACGGATCCGGCGGGCTTCCTTGCGCTCGGCGGCACCGATCCGGCTGGTGTTCTCCAGCCGCACGTCCGTGCCCCGGCCCGACAGGTGCACCGCGACCCCGGCGGGGGTCGACGGCTCCCACTCGAACTGGACGTCGCCGATGGTGACGGGGCTGCCGGGTACGGCGCCCTTGCGTGCCAGTACTTCCTCGACACCCAGCCGGTTGAGCCGGTCCGCGAGGTAACCCACGGCTTCGTCGTTGCCGAAGTTGGTCTGCCGGATCCACCGTTCCGGGCGGGAGCCGCGGATGATGAACGCGCCTTCCTCTTCCGGGTCGTGTTCGACGGTGAAGCCTGCGTCGTCGACGGCCATCGGCCGGAGCACGACCTTCGCCGGCTCGGGGGCGGGCTGGTCGGCGCGGTACTTCTCGACGACGGCGGCGAGCGCGTAGGTCAGTTCCTTCAGGCCCTGGCGCGACGCCGTGGAGATCTCGAACACACTGAGCCCGCGGGCTTCCAGATCCGGACGCACGAACTCGGCGAGTTCGGCGGCCTCCGGGATGTCGATCTTGTTCAGCACCACCACGCGCGGCCGGTCGGCGAGGTCGCCGCCGAGGCTCGGGGTGTAGCGGGCGAGCTCTTCTTCGAGGGCGTCGATGTCGGACAGCGGGTCGCGCCCCGGCTCGAAGGTGGCGCAGTCGACGACGTGCACCAGCACCGCGCAGCGTTCGATGTGGCGCAGGAAGTCGAGGCCGAGGCCCTTGCCCTCGCTCGCGCCGGGGATCAGTCCCGGCACATCCGCCATGGTGAACACGGTCGACCCGGCGGTGATCACGCCCAGGTTCGGCACCAGCGTGGTAAACGGGTAGTCGGCGATCTTCGGCTTGGCCGCGGACAGCACCGAGATCAGCGACGACTTACCCGCGGAGGGGAAGCCGAGCAGGCCGACGTCGGCGACCGAGCGCAGCTCCAGGACGAGGTCGCGGGACTCCCCCGGCTCGCCCAGCAGCGCGAATCCGGGTGCCCGGCGGGCCTTGGACGCCAGCGCGGCGTTGCCGAGACCACCGCGACCGCCCTGCGCGGCGACGAAGGTGGTGCCGGGGCCGACCAGATCCGCCAGGATCTCGCCGTCCTCGGTCATCACGACGGTGCCGGACGGGACGCGCATCACCAGCGTCTCCCCCGCCGCGCCGGCCCGGTTGCCGCCCTGGCCCATCTTGCCGTTGCCGGCGCGGGCGTGCGGGCGGAAGTGGAAGTCGAGCAGCGTGTGGACGCCTCCGTCGACGACCAGCAGCACGTCGCCACCGTTGCCGCCGTTGCCGCCGTCCGGGCCGCCGAGGGGCTTGAACTTCTCGCGGTGCACCGAGGCGCAGCCGTTCCCACCGTCACCGGCGGCCAGATGGATCACCGCTCGGTCCACGAACCGGGACGCCATGACTTGCCTCTATTCACTCGCGAAAGAAAAGGGGATACATAAAACAAACGAGGGGTGGGCCCGGATATTCCGGCCCACCCCTCGTCAGAGGTTCTAACTCGAAGCCGAAATTCAGGCTTCGGACGGCACGATGTTGACCGTCTTGCGGCCACGCTTCTCGCCGAACTGGACCGCACCGGCGGCCAGCGCGAACAGCGTGTCGTCGCCGCCACGGCCGACGTTCACGCCGGGGTGGAACTTGGTGCCGCGCTGGCGGATCAAGATCTCGCCCGCGTTGACTTCCTGGCCGCCGTAGCGCTTGACGCCCAGTCGCTGCGCGTTCGAATCGCGACCGTTGCGGGAGCTGGACGCACCCTTCTTGTGAGCCATGGCTCAATCCTCTTTCTGACGAAGATCCGGAGAAGTCCTACTTGGAGATGCCGGTGACCTCGACGCGGGTCAGCTTCTGCCGGTGCCCCTGGCGCTTGTGGTAGCCGGTCTTGTTCTTGAACTTGTGGATCCGGATCTTCGGACCCTTGGTCTGCTCGACGACCTTGCCGGTGACCGAGACCTTCGCCAGTGCGTCGGCGTCCGTGGTGACGTCGCCACCGTCCACAAAAAGGACTGCGGGGAAGGTGTGCTCGGTACCCGGCTCGCCTTCGAGCTTCTCGACCTCGACGACGTCGCCGACGGCCACCTTGTACTGCTTGCCGCCAGTCTTGACGATCGCGTACGCCGACACGGAAGTCTCCTGCTTACTCGACAACGGGTGGGGGCTTGCGTGACCCGGCCCATCGAGAAGTCCTCGGTGGGCAGATTCTGCGCAAGGTGCCCGCCGCTAAGTGGCGGGCCGCTCTATAGGTTACGTGGGGCTCCCCGGTGCGATCACACCGGGGTGCCTCACGGTGTTCACTAGCTCTTTTCCGACGCCTTGACCGGCGGACCGGCCGGCCGCGAGGCCGCCCGCCGCGGACGACGGCGGGTGGTGGACCGCACGGCCGGGGCCGGGACGTCCACGTCGGGTTCGGAAACCTCTTCCGTCACAACGGTCTCAGCGGTCACCGGAACCTCGGGAGCCTCGGGCTCCGGGCCGGATTCCGCGACGACGGCGATCTCTTCTTCACGCACGGCCGGGGCCTCGTCGTCCGAGGTCGTCACCGGCTCACCGGCGAGTTCGGTCGCGGGCGCCTCGGCGACCGGCTCCGGAACCGGCTCGGAAGCCGCCTCGGCCGCCTGTTCGACGGTCGCCTCGGGAACGGGCTCGGACACCGCCGCCACCGGCTCAGCGGGCTGCTCAGCCGCCTGCGGGGCGTGACCGTTGAGCGCCGCCGCGCCTTCGACGTTCTCGGTGGCCTCGTGCGAGTGCTCGCCCTTGGCCGCCTTGGTGGCGTTGGCCACGGCCTGGACCGCCGAGACCACCGACTCGCGCTGGGCGGGCGCCGGCGTCGTCTCGGTCTTGGGCGCGGCGGGCTCGTTCTGGCCCTGGTCCTCACCCTTGCCGCGGCCGCGGGACCGGCGGGAGCCCTGCTCCTTGCCGCCACCGCCGCCGCTGCCGCTGCCGCCGTGGCTGTGCCCGTTGCCGCCGCCACCGGTGCGCTGCGGCTCGGTCGAGACGACCACGCCGCGGCCCTTGCAGTGCTCACACGGCGTCGAGAACGCCTCGAGCAGCCCGGTGCCGATCTTCTTGCGGGTCATCTGCACCAGGCCGAGCGAGGTGACCTCGGCGACCTGGTGACGCGTGCGGTCGCGGCCGAGGCATTCGGTCAACCGGCGCAGCACCAGCTCACGGTTCGATTCGAGCACCATGTCGATGAAGTCGATGACGATGATGCCGCCGATGTCCCGGAGCCGGAGCTGGCGGACGATCTCCTCCGCCGACTCCAGGTTGTTCCTGGTCACCGTCTCTTCGAGGTTGCCACCCGATCCGGTGAACTTGCCGGTGTTGACGTCGATGACCGTCATCGCTTCGGTGCGGTCGATGACGAGGTAGCCGCCCGAGGGCAGCCAGACCTTGCGGTCGAGCGCCTTGGTGATCTGCTCGTCGATGCGGTGGTCGGCGAAGGCCGAACCGGTACCCGTGTACCGCTTGACGCGATCCGCCAGGTCCGGCGCCACGTGCTGCACGTAGTTGTAGATGGTGTCCCAGGCCTTGTCGCCCTGGATCTCCAGCTTGGCGAAGTCCTCGGTGAACAGGTCGCGCACGACCTTGACCAGCAGGTCCGGCTCTTCGTAGAGCATGACCGGGGCGCTGTTCTTCTTGCCGCCGTTGCCTGCTTCGGCCTTCTCCTTGATGACGTCCCACTGCGCCTTGAGGCGGCGGACGTCGCGGTCCAGTTCCTCCTCGCTGATGCCTTCGGACGCGGTGCGGATGATCACACCGGCGTCCTCGGGGACGATGCGCTTGAGGATGTCCTTCAGGCGGCGGCGCTCGTTCTCCGGGAGCTTCCGGGAGATACCGGTGGCGCCGCCCGCGGGCACGTAGACCAGGAACCGGCCAGGCAGCGAGATCTGCGTGGTCAGCCGGGCACCCTTGTGCCCGACCGGGTCCTTGGTGACCTGGACCAGCACGGAGTCACCGGTGGAGAGCGCCTGCTCGATCTTGCGGGCCTTGCCCTCGAGACCGGCGGCGTCCCAGTCGACCTCACCGGCGTACAGCACGGCGTTGCGGCCGCGGCCGATGTCGATGAAGGCGGCCTCCATCGACGGCAGCACGTTCTGCACGCGGCCGAGGTAGACGTTGCCGACGATCGAACCGGTGCCCGACGAGGTCACGAAGTGCTCGCACAGGACGCCGTCCTCGAGCACGCCGATCTGCGTGGAGTCGCCCTTCTCGGCGACGACCATGGTGCGCTCGACCGACTCGCGGCGGGCGAGGAACTCGGCCTCGGACAGGATCGGCGCACGACGACGGCCCGCCTCGCGGCCGTCCCGGCGGCGCTGGCGCTTGGCCTCGAGCCGGGTCGAGCCGCGCACGCTGCGGACCTCGTCCCTGGCGGGACGCTCGGTCTCGGCGGCCTTGGCCTGGCGCACGTGGACGACCGTGTTGGGCGGGTCGTCGCTGGTGGTCTCGGCGTTGTCGTCGTCTCCGCCTTTGCGACGGCGACGGCGACGGCGACGCTTGCTGCCACCGTCCGAATCGCCGTCGTTGTCCGAATCGGCCTCGGCGGACGCCTCTTCGGCGGTCTCGGCTCCGGCCTCTTCGGTCTCGGCGGCCTTGTCCTTCGCGCGCTGCTGACGGTTACGCGGGGCTTCGGGCTGCTCGTCTTCGTTCTCGTTGTCGGACTCGGCCGAGCTCTCGTCGCCACCCTTGCCCCGGCCACGACCACGACGACCGCGACGACGGCGGCGACGGCCGTTGGCGTCGTCACCGTCCTCGTCGGTGCCGTGCCCTTCGGCCTGCTCGGTCTGTGTCTCGTCCTCGTCGGAGGCGGTTTCCTCGGCCGGGGTGAAGGCAGGCTCCGGCTTGCGGGCGGGCTTCGCCGTGACGGGCTCCGGCGGCAGGAACACCGGCGACGGCGCGGCGAACACCGG
This sequence comes from Amycolatopsis sp. TNS106, assembly GCF_019330265.1. Classification (NCBI taxonomy): domain Bacteria; kingdom Bacillati; phylum Actinomycetota; class Actinomycetes; order Pseudonocardiales; family Pseudonocardiaceae; genus Amycolatopsis; species Amycolatopsis sp. TNS106. The sequence continues at coordinate 4,283,020 of NZ_CP024972.1, forward strand.
GAGGTGTGCGGCGGCCTTCGACGGCCTGGTCGTCCGCTCCGGCGGCTCCGGCGTCACCGGGGCGGCGAGCGCGGGCGGAACACGCCGCGAAGGCGCCTCGACCTGCGGAGCGGGCTCCGGCTCGGCCTCGGGCTTCACCTCGGCCTTGGCCTCGGGCTCGGGAGCCGGGGTCTCGGCGACGGGAGTCGTTTCGGGCTCGTCGCCGCCGGCGAGGGCTTCGGCGAGCTTGTGCGCCACCTCGCGGGTGACGCTGGACTGCGCGCTCCGGACGGTTTCGCCGAGCTCACCGAGCTTGGCCATCAGTTCACGGCTGTTGGATCCCAGCAGCTTCGCCAGCGCGTGCACCCGGATCCGGGGAGGCAGTTCGCCCAGCTGGCCTGCGGTGGGTGTGGCGGTATTCCCGCCGGTGACGGCGGGTGTGTCCGCGTTCGACATATATCTCCTCCGCCCCCGGGCGCGTCGGCTGGCTCTCACCGGCTCGACGCGGCCGCGCAGGGGCCCCTTTCTGTTCGTTCCGCCGTGGTGGTCACCAGCAGCGGGAATCCTTGCCCGGCACCGCGACGGCGCCGGGGTTGTCCGGGCGCCGCGTACGGCTGAAGGTCTGCTCGGCGGAGCGCTGGCCACGTTCGCGACATCGGGCCGCCCGCCACGTCGTCGAGCCGCATACAGCGGCGACGCGTGTGGAGGATGTGCAGCACACCACCGGGCCACGAGACCGCGAGCGCCACCTCTCACGTGTGCCCGTCGGCCAGCGGCCACCGCGAGTATCCCACACCCCGGCCCCACTCCGGTGTACTCGGTGCCACAGAGCTGGCTCCCGGGCGCGCCGCGGCCACCGGCCGAGCGAACTTCGCGGGAGAGCTTGTCGACCCGGCCGAGGGTGGCTAGCGTGCCGCTCGGGGGGTGCCGATGCCCAGGCCGCGGGACCCCCGTGGTCCTCATGTTCTCCGGTGGGAGGTGCGGTGTCCCTGCTGGGGCGGTCCCTGCGAGCGGCCGTGTGCGCCTTCGTGGTGCTCTGCGGCTCTGTCGCCGCTGTCGCGACGGCCGAGGCGGAACCCTCGTGTCATCCCCAGGGGCGGGCGCTGCGTTACGTCGTCGCCTTCGACAAGGGCACTCCCGAGGCCGAGGCCAGGGCGGCCGTCACCCGCGGCTGCGGCAGCACGACGATCTACTACCCGCAGATCGCGGTGGCCGTGGCGACCTCGGCCGACCGGGACTTCGCCGAACTCGTCCGGCCCGCCGCCGCGTTCAGCGCGCAGGCGGAACGGCTGGCGGTGCAGCGGGCCAACGGCACGTCACCCGCCAAGCCCGCGCCCCCGCGCGCCGAACTCGAACCGACGGATCCGGCGAAGGTGCCCTCGGCCGACCGCACCGGCGAGCAGTGGGACATGCGCGCGATCGGCGCCGACAAGGCCCGCGTGATCGAGCCGGGTGACCGGGACGTCGTCGTCGGCGTCCTCGACTCCGGCGTCGACCCCGCCCATCCCGACCTGGCGAGCGCCCTGGACCCCGACAAGTCCGCGGGCTGCCTGACCGGCGTGCCCGATCGCAACTGGGCCGCGACGACGTCGGTGCACGGCACCCACGTCGCGGGGATCATCGCCGCGGCCGACGACGGCAAAGGGGTCACCGGGGTGGCGCCCGGCGTCCGGATCGCCTCGGTGAAGGTGATCGACGACCGCGGGTACGCCGACCCCGAAGCCGCCGTCTGCGGGCTGATGTGGGCCGCCTCACAGGGCATGGCCGTGACGAACAGCAGCTACTTCGTCGACCCGTGGTCGCTCTCGTGCGCCCACAACGACGAACGGGGCGTGGTGAACGAGGTCATGGCCCGCGCCGTCGAGTACGCAACCTCCGCGGGGACCCTCAGCATCGCGGCGGCGACCAACGAGGCCGCCGAGCTGGTGCCGTCACCGCGCTCGGGGGCCCGGTCCGGGGCCGACGGCTGCCAGGCGCTGCCCGCGGGGCTGCGTGACGTGGTCGCGGTGTCGTCCGTGAGCCAGGAGCGGGTCAAGGCCGGGTACAGCTCGTACGGGCTGGGCGTGATCGACGTGGCCGCTCCCGGCGGCGAGGCCGGGCAGTGCGTGCTCTCGACCGTTCCCGGCGGGTACGCGCCCCTGTGCGGGACGTCGATGGCGGCGCCGCACGTCGCCGGTGTCGCGGCGTTGCTCGCTTCGGAGCACCCCGGTCACAGCGCCCGTCAGCTGAGGCGGACGCTGGGCGCCCAGGCCACCCCGATCGCGTGTCCGGCCGACTACGACCTGACCGGTGACGGCACACAGGACGCGTATTGCACCGGATACGCCGGGTTCAACGGCTTCTACGGGCACGGGATGGTCGACGCGCTGGCCGCGGTGGCGCCCCGGCGGACCGGGGCGAACCCGGCCCGCTGACCGGTCAGCGCAGCAGGAGCTTGCCGAACCGCTTCGAGGACGCGTAGATCCCGACCGCCGCCAGCGCCACCAGGTACGCCACGTTGCCGGCCATGCCCCACGACAGGACGCCCGCCGAGAGGCCGCGCATCAGCTCGATGCCGTGGTACAGCGGGAAGACCTGCACGATCCACTGGATCCCCGCCGGGTACACCGACAGCGGGTAGAACGTCGTGGAGAACAGGAACAGCGGCATCAGCACGAGGTTGATGTAGTCGAATTGCGACACCGACCGCAGGAAGGTCACCAGCACGATGCCGATGGCCGAGAACGCCATCGCGATCAGCAGCGCCGCCGGGATCATCAGCAGGGCCCACCACGAGCCGGGCAGCCCCATCACGGTCATCACGCCGAGGAAGGTCGCCGAGTAGATCCCGCCGCGCAACACCGACCAGCCGACCTCGCCGAGCGCGATGTCCAGCGGCCCGATCGGGGTGGCGAGCATGGCGTCGTACAGCTTGGCGTACTTCAGCTTGAAGAACAGGTTGTACGTCGAGTCGAGGATCGCGCCGTTCATCGCCGACGCCGCGAGCAGGCCGGGCGCGACGAAGGCGACGTAGCTCATCGCCTGGCCGCCGGGACCGACGACCTCGCCGACGAGCTTGCCGAAGCCGAGCTGGAAGGCCATCAGGTAGAACAGCGGCTCGAAGACGCCGGACACGAACAGCATCCAGGCGTGCGAGTACGTCAGGAAGGTGCGCTCCAGCACCGCCGTCGACCGGCCGCTGTACAGCGCGGACGGCAGGATGCGCAGCAGCACCCCACGCCGGGGCGCTTCGGTGAGGACCGCCATTTCAGACCACCAGCCGTCGGTAGAAGTACTTGTGCGCCAGCGCCCAGCCCACCCCGGCCAGCACGACCAGGAAGGCGAGGTGGCCCAGCGTGGCGAGCGGGCCGACGGTGCCGAGGCTGACCGCCCTGGCCGCCTCGTTGCCGTGCCACAGCGGGGAGATCCAGGCGATCCACATCAGCGGGGCCGGCAGTTCGGTGATGGGGAAGAACGTGCCGGAGAACAACGTCATCGGGATCAGGACGAACCGGAACACCAGGCCGAACCGGGTGCCCTCGTCGTAGGTGGTCGCGGCCAGCGCCATCACCGGGGTGCCGCACGCGATCCCGGTGAGCGTCCCGATCAGGATGACGGCGAGCACGCCGAAGCTCGTCCAGGAGCCGAAGAGCGCCGCGATGACGGCGTAGATCACGCCCGCCAAAGTCAGCCGCAGGCTCACCCACATGATCTGGCTGCCGAGCACCTGCCCCGGCGTGATCGGGGTGGCGGTGACGGCGAGGTAGTCCTGCTGCCACTTGAACCCCGAAAGCACCGGGTAACTCGACTCCCCCACCGCCAGCTGCGCGGCGCCCGCCACGAGCAGCGCGGGGGCGACGTACTCCAGGTACGAGAACCCGCCCGTCGCCGCACCGGCCTGGACCTGTGAACCGAACCCGAGCCCCATCGCGGCCAGGAAGAGCACCGGTTGCAGGCCCGTCGAGTACAAAGTGGACACCCAGTACCGGCGGTACCACATCCAATGGCCCTCGACCCGCAGCCAGGCACCCGCCCAGCGCGAGACCACGCGGCCCGTCGACGCCTTCGTCTGCGCGGTGGTCATCAGTCCACCAGCGTCCGGCCGGTGAGGCGGAGGAAGACGTCCTCCAGCGAACTGCGGCGGACCAGGCTCGACAGGGGACGCAGTCCGCGCGCGTGCGCCTGTTCGAGGGTGGCTTCACCGGTCATCGTGTACAGCAGGACACGGTCCGGCAGCACCTCGACGCGTTCGGCGAGGCCTTCGATCCGCTTCGCGGCCGACTCCTGCTCTCCGTTCGGGAAGCGCAGCTCCACGACCTCGCGGGTGGAGTACCGGCTGATCAGGTCCGCGGGCGAGCCTTCGGCGGCGATCCGGCCGTTGTCCATCACGACCAGCCTGTCGCAGAGTTGTTCCGCCTCGTCCATGTAGTGCGTGGTGATGATGAGCGTGGTCCCGCCCGCCTTGAGCCGGAACAGCCTGTCCCACAACAGGTGTCGGGCCTGTGGGTCGAGGCCCGTGGTCGGCTCGTCGAGCAGGAGCAGCTCCGGGTCGTTGACCAGGGACCGCGCGATGGTCAGCCGCCGCTTCATCCCGCCGGAGAGCGAATCGACCTCCGCGTTCGCCCGGTCGGTGAGCTGGGCGAACTCCATCAGCTCCTCGGCCTTGCCGCGCACATGCGCCCGGGAAAGCCCGAAGTAGCGGCCGTAGATCTGCAGGTTCTGCCGGACGGTGAGCTCGGTGTCCAGGTTGTCCTGCTGCGGCACCACGCCGAGCCGGGCGCGGATCTTCGGCCCTTCGACGTCCGGATCCATGCCGAGGACCCGCAGGTCGCCGTCGGTGCGCGGGGAGACGCTCGCGATCATCCGCATGGTGGAGGACTTGCCCGCGCCGTTGGGCCCGAGGAAGCCGAACGCCTCCCCCGGGCGGACCTCGACGTCGATCCCGCGGACGGCCTCGAAATCGCCGAACCGCTTGACCAACGCCTTCGCCTGCACCATCGCCGGTTCGTGCTCTGAGTCACCCACGGTAGGCACCCTAGGACCTGCCACCGACAAAATTCGACCGGTTTATCCGGCCCCTTGTCGGCCGTTGCCCGCTCGTCGATACTCACCGTCCATGAGTCTCAAGCCCAGAATCGCCCTGTTGTCCGTTTTTGTCAGCGCCGGGCTCCTCGTGGCGCCTGCCGCCCAAGCGGCCGAGACCCGTGCGGCCACTGTGGACCCGCGGCCGTCCACCGCGAAGCTGGCCTTCGAACTGCACAAGCTGGCGGCGCTCAGCCACGGCAAGATCCGGGTGGACAGGATCGGCCGCAGCAACGAGGGCCGTCCGGTGTGGGCGGCCAGGGTCGGCCACGGCAAGACGCGGATCCAGTACGTCACCCAGCAGCACGGCGACGAGCCGCTCGGCACCCCCGCCGCGCTCGAATTCCTGCGCAAGGTCGGCGTCGGGCACAGCCCGTGGGCGCAGAAGCTGCTGGCGAAGGTGACCGTGGACATCGTCGTGCGCGCCAACCCCGACGGGCACGAGCGCGACTGGCGCTACAACTACGACCCGGACGCCACTCCCGAATACGGTGAGAAGGGCAAGGGGTACGACATCAACCGCTACCACGATCCGGCCGTGGCGCCGAAGGACAACCCGGCCACCGAAGCGGGCCTGATCCAGCGGCGGAACGCGTCGTTCAAGCCGGACATCATGGTCGACTACCACATGCAGGGCCGTTACCAGGACGCGAAGGGCAAGGAGATCACGGCTTCCACGATGTGGCCGACACATCCGGGCGTGAAACCGTCCGATGTGGACTTCGCGAAGCAGATCGCGGTCGTGGTGCAGCGGTCGATCGACGCCAACGGCGGCTATGTCTCGCAGTACCCCGGCGGTGCGTACCAGGGCATCGCGCGCAACGGTTACGGGCTCCTCGGCAACGGCAGCGTGCTGATCGAACTGAGCCTCATCCCGGAGCGGGAGCAGCAGCAGATCCAGGACGCGCTGGCCTCGATGCTCGCGATCGCGCAGTCCGCGGCCGACGGTTCGGTGCGGAAGGTGGACCCGGCCGACGCCGAGGCGATCCCGCCGCGGGGTCCGGCACTGCCGGGGACGGTCGAAGAGGCGCACGAAGCCGCCTGAGCCTCGTGAGTGGTGAGGACGGTTCTAACCGTCTGTCCTGTTTCAGGACTTCGTGAACAGATGTGTTTCAGGACTTCGTGAACGGTTTCTGGTTGGTGAGACGTTGGTAGCGTACTGAGCGGTTGAGTGTGAGCTGGTGGGTGACCGTGTCGCCGATCATGATGGTGATGCGGTCGCCTTGCCAGAACACGGTCGCGGTGTGGCCTGCCCAGCGTCGGCCGAGGACGATGGAGCAGCCGGAGAACGCGATGACGCCGGTGGCGGATATCGGCCGCTGGGTGGTGCCGCTGGGGGCTTGCCGGTTGGTGGATGGCGCGGTTTTGGGGCTGGCGTCGTAGCGTTGCTGCGGGGTCTGGCCGTCGAGGCTCTGGTGCCGTCGCTGGGTGTTGTAGGTGTGCCGGTATTGGTCGAGAAGGTGTTGCAGGGCAACGAGGTTCTCGGCTGGGGGTCGTGCGGCGAGCCACTTTTGCAGGGTTTGGTGGACGCGTTCGTTCTTCCCGCAGGTCTGCGGGTGATAGACCGAGGAGGCGATCGTGGTGACACCCTCTCCGGCGAGGTGGCGTTCCAGCTCGACCATGAGGCCACGGTGCTTGCCGGAGAAAGCCAAGCCGTTGTCGGAGAGCACTTTCACCGGTACTCCGTAGCCGGCGAAGGCCTGCTGCAACGCCGCCCAGGTGTCAGCACTGTTCTCGCTGGCCGCGGCGTAGGTGCCGACGTCGAGGCGGGAATGGTCGTCGAGGATCTGGATGATGCAGACCTTCTGCCCATCGGCCAGGTAGTACTCCATGCCATCGATCTGCCAGCACCCGTTGGGGTCGGCGTATTCGAACCGGCGCCTCGTGCGGGGCCTCTTTCGCGGCTCCGGGGTGATCTGGCCGCGATCACGCAGGATCCGGTAGATCGCCGACCGTGACGGCAACGGCTCGAACCCGGCGTCTTCCAGCCGCCAGTGGATCGAGATCGGCCCGTTGTCCCAGCCCTCGTCCTCGAGCTCTTTGCGGGCCCGCAGCACCGCCTCGGCCACTTCCGGCCCGAACGCGGTCGGATGGTGACGCGGAGCGGTGCTGCGGCGGATGAACCCATCCACGCCCTCGGCTTTGAACCGGGTCACATACTTGTGGAACACGCCCCGGGAGATGCCGCGGTCACGGCAGAACCCCGAAATGTTGATCTTCTCGCCCGCGGCGACCCGCGCAACCGCGGCGACGAACTCAGGATCCATCGAAAACCCTGTACTGCCCATCGCCGGATGATCACCACAAACACCCTGGTCATCACGCCGACAGGCCGGTCAGTGTTCACGATGTCCTGAAACATCAACTGTTCACGATGTCCTGAACTCAGACAGACGGTTCTAACCGTCCTCACCACTCACGAGGTCGTTCAGCGGACGGTGACCGACAGACTCCGCGTCACCCCGTTGACGGTGACCGAAAGGCTCGCCGTCCCGGGCCGCAGCGCGGTCAGCACCCCGGTCGCCGGGTCGAACGACGCGACGTCCCACGGCATCACAGGCCGGAAGCCGTCGGCGACATGCGTGCCCCAGCCGCCCTTCCAGTCCGCGCTGACCGGGTACGAAACCGGGACCTGACGCGCTCCCTGCGTCACCACGGCCCGGATGTCCGCCTTCTCCCCGCGTGCCAGTGACGAGGGCCCGGACAGCGTCAGCGTGTCGACGTTCGGCCGCGTCTCGAACCGCACCGGCTGCGCCTTGTCCCCCGGCTCGAACCGGACCATCGTCCAGCCGACGAATCCGCCCTCACCCGGCGCCGCGGCGGGCGACTTGCCGGAATTGCCGTTCACCAGATACGGAACGCCGTCGACCCGCGAGAGATCGAAAACGCCCGCGTGCGAAGCGATCGCGGCCACCTGTTTGCCGGATTCGCGTTCGAAGGCGGTCAGCCAGCCGGTCAGCATGGCGGCTTCCTTGCGGTCGGCCAGCTGCGAGTTCCCGGCGGGGCTCGGGTCCTTGACCGGATGGTGCATCGCGACGACCACGCCGCGGATCCACCTGTCCGCCTTCGCGCCGTCGAGCGCCTCGCGCAGCATCCGGATCTGGTCGAACCCGCCCGCGCGCAGCGAACCGCGCGAGGAATCCATCAGCACCAGCCGGATCCCGGCGACGTCGGCGACGCGATGGGTCGCCCCGAACGCCGCCTGGAACTCCGCGAGCCCGTGCCCGCCATCGGCCTCGTGGTTGCCCGGCACGTAGTACCACGGCGCCTTGCCGACCAGTTCCTCATCGATGATCGAGCGAGCCAGGACGAAATCGGCGGCCGTGCCGCGGTCGACGAAGTCGCCGTTGATCAGCACGAGATCCGGTTTCGCCGCCACCGCCTCGCGCAACGCGCGCCGGGCCTGGGCGACCAGCGGGCCGTCCGGCTGGTCGGCGGTGAACTGCGCGTCGCTGACCACGGCGATCCGCAGGCCGCCGGTCGCGGCGCCGTCGGTGATCAGCGCCGGGTCGCGCGGCGCCGGATCGGCGGGGACGGCGGCCGCGGGCGCGACCTCGAAGGTGAGGTCGTCGAAGACCAAACGTCCCTCGTACTGCTGAGCCGGGACGTTCTCGACGGCGTAGAACTTCGTCAGCCGCTGCCCGTCGGGAAGCCCGGCCGGGATGGCCGCACGCACGTAGCGCCAGCCCGTCCAGTCGACGCTCAGCGACAGATCCACGACGGACGGCACGTTGGCGGCGTCACGAAGTTCCGCCCGCAGCCAGGCGCCCTTCGCGTCACCGTTGACCCACAGGCCGACACGCTGGGTGCCGGGCGGCAGCGCGATCGGTGCCGCCGAGTTCACGTAGGCCGCACGCGTGGCGTTGGTCCCGTTCAGCCGGTAGTCCAGCGCCAGACCGCGTCCGCCGTCACGGCCGGGTGCCTCGGAAAGCGCGGCGCCGACGACGGCGGGGAAAACGCTGGCGGTCCAGCCCGCCGGGCCGTCCAGCGGTGCCGCCACGCGGGATTCCGTGCCGACGGAAGCCGCCAGATGCGTCACCTTCCCACCGGCGGTCGCGGTGATCGCCGAGGCGCCCGACGCCTTGAGCGCCGTGACCGCGAAGCCGTCGCCGGACGGTTCGATCTTCACCACCGCGGGGTCGTAATCGAGTTTGACGTCGTCGGGCTCGATCCACGTGCCGTAACCGTCGGCGTCGTAGCCGAACACCTTGAACGTGCTCTTCGCGTCTTCTCCGGACAACGCGACCTGTTCGGTGCTCGTGCCAAGGCGGACCGGTGAACCGAGGACGTTCAACGTGGCCTTGCCCAGGACTCCGCCGCGTTTCGCGTAGACGTCGACGTCCGCGGGCGCGTCCGGCCGGAGCCGGTCGGCGTGCGCGGTGAACACGCCGTCGGTCACGGTGCCACGCAACGGATTCGTACTGCGCCACTGGACGTGGGCGTCGACGGCGGCGCCGGTCTCGTCGTGGCCGCCGGCGGCGAGTTTCCGCGTCAGCCCGGAAAGCACGCGCGTCGCGTCGGCGGTGTCCTGCACGGGACGGGGCGCGAATCCGGTCAGGCGCCCGCTTCCCGGCGTGGTCGCGACGCCGATCCCGTTGGGCACCAGGCGTTCTCCGCCGTCCGACGGTGAGTTGCGGACCAGCGGCGCCTTCTCGCCCTCTTCGCGGGCGAGCATGGTCGACGAGCCGCCGCCGTCGAGGTTGAGGGCGTCGTCCGCGCCCAGCGACTTCATGTGCCGGGCGAGTTCCAGCTCCGTCATGCCGCGGCTGTCCGCCTGGCGGCCGTCGACCGTCGCCAGCCACATCTTCGTGCCGTCGGCCGAGAACCCGACCGCGGTCCGGGGGTGCATGGCGACGTTGTCGACCGGCTGGACCGCGCCGTCGCGCAGCAGGACCTTGTTGCCGCCGATCGAGACGGACAGCTTGCCCGCGTCGCTCTTCGGCGCGTACGTGACCCCCACGCGGTCGCCGGTCTTCAAGCCGGACAACGTGTCCACGCCGCCGTCACGGGCGAGCAGGATCGTCGCACCGGCCGCGATCGGGCCGTCCGCGGGCTGCGGCCGCACCTGCGTGACGACGCCGCCGGAGACCTCGACCTCGACGACGCGCTGGGCGCCCGCGACCGAGGTCCGCCGCGAGGACGCGCCCCACAACGGGGTGTAGACGCCGACCGCGTCACCGCTCAGCACGGGGCTGTTGAAGTTCGTCGCGGGCACGGCCCGGCCGTCGGGCAGGGTCACCGACGCGTCGAGGAACACCTCCGCGAGCCGTGCCTTGCCTTCTTCGGTGATCGAAGCGGTCAGGTTGTGGCCGCGCGCGGGCGCCGTCTGGAGTTTCCCGGCATCGATGCCGACGCCGATCGGCGCGCCGCTGGCGTTGATGTCGAAGAAGTCCCCGTTGACCCCGGCGACCGCACCGGACCTGGCGACCTGCTGCGAAAGCGGTGTCCGCGCGGAAACCGTGCCGGGGCTGAGGTACGTCGGTTTGAGGGTCTTGCTGGTGAGGTCGACGGCGAGGGTGTCGCCGCGGATCCAGCCCGCCGGGTCGTAGCGGTCGAACTCGGTGAGGCTCAGACCCGGTGCCACGCGCGAAGTCGCGCTGGTGGTGACGAGGCCGTCGTCGGGCGCGGCCACGGCGTACGCGGACGGACCCTCCTTCGCCGAGGACGCCGCGGGGGCGGCTTCGATGGGCGCCGGACCGAGCGGGGCGGCCAAGGGATCGGCGTGCGCCGGTACGGCGACGAACAATCCGGGCAGCAGGGCAGCGAGCAGCAACAGGCGTGAATTTCTCACGAAGTACCCCACGATCGAGTGATAGGCAGCTCAGCTCAGCACAGCGGACGCGAGCCGCCAGGAGAAGACCCCGGGGTGAACGTGAACCGAACGGCGTAGGGCGCCGAAGGTCAGGGCGTGAAAGGCCCGACGAGGAAGGTCTTCGCCGCCGCGGCGTCACCGGTGATTTCGAGGCTCGCACCGTCGAGTTCGATCCGTTGCCACAGCAGCAGATCCAGCGCTTCCGCAGTCCCTGCGACGACGGCACCCGCCGCTTCGGCGGGGTCGGCCTGCCGCGAGCCGGGAACGTCGGTTTCCCCCGGCGGTGTGATCAACCAGGCGTGTCCGGTGTCAGATGTCTTCAGCAGCACCGGAACGGTGACCGTCGGCGGGGTGTGCCAGCGCTTCACCTTCGGCAGCATGCCGAGGAGGACCTCGTCCACGCCGTCGGCGGCGAGGGACGGGTCCAGGGTGTATTCGGTCCCGGCCGCGCGGTGCGCGTCGAGCAGGTGCACCAGGGTCTCGTGGACCTGGCGGCGGAACCAGAAGGCCTTCGTCTTGTCGGCGGCGGTGAAGTTCCAGGCGCCGTCGTGCGGGGAAGCTTCGCGCAACGCCTCGATGAGTTCGTCCGCGCTTTCGCGGTACCAGGCGGCGAGGTCCGTCCCGGGTTCGGCTTCGAAGCTCTGCGGGGCGAGTTCGCCGGTGCGCACGATCCCGGCCGCCCAGCGGTGGACGTTGCCGAGGTGGACGACCAGATCACGCAGACGCCAGTCCCCGCAGCACGGCACGGGCGCGGCGTGGTCCCCGATGCTCGCGACCCGCGCGAAACCGGCGGTGAGCTCCCGCAGGCGCTCCAGGTACTCGTCCGGTGTCATCGTGGCTCCCCGGGTTCGTGGACGGCGCGGCGCTCCCGCGCCGTCCACGATTCTGTCAGACCTCGGGGAACCAGAGCTTGAGCTCGCGCTCGGCCGACTCCGGGGAGTCCGAACCGTGCACCAGGTTGTACTGGGTCTCCAGCGCGAAGTCGCCGCGCAGGGTGCCCGGGGTGGCCTTCTCGACCGGGTCGGTGCCGCCGGCGAGCTGACGGAAGGCGGCGATGGCGCGCGGGCCCTCGACGGCGATCGCGACCAGCGGGCCCGAGGTGATGAACTCGAGGAGGTCGCCGAAGAACGGGCGCTCCTTGTGCTCGGCGTAGTGCTCCTCGGCGACCGAGCGCTCGACGGTGCGCAGTTCGAGGGCGGCGAGCTTCAGGCCCTTGCGCTCGATGCGCGAGATGACCTCGCCGACGAGGCCGCGCGCGACGCCATCGGGCTTGACGAGGACCAGCGTGCGTTCAGTCACGGCGGTATTTCTCCTTGGGTGGGTTTCGTGCTATTCGCCCGGAGCCTACTGGGTGCTTCGGCGCTCACTTCACTTCGGACCAGGGAATGGCCTCGATGCGTTCGAGGTGCTCCTCGCCCCACTCCCCGAGCGCTGCCATCGCGGTGTTCAGGGAATCCCCGAACTCCGTCAGCGAATACTCCACCTTCGGCGGAACCTGGTGGTACACCTCGCGATGCAGCAGTCCGGTGGTCTCCATCTCGCGCAGTTGCAGGATCAGCACCCGCTCGCTGATGCCCGGCACCGCGCGCCGCAGCTCCCCGAAACGCAGCGGCCCGTCCTGGAGCGCGAACAGGATGAGCCCTTTCCATTTGCCGCCCATGACGGCGATCGCGGCGTCGAGGCCGCAGGTGAACGTGCGGTTCTTGGTCATCGCTCCACATACCTTTTTGTCGGTACCCGGCAAAATAGTAGGTACTTGATCTAATGTACGCGACCGCCCAGCATGGAGTCATCCCGAAGATTTCCGTTGACTGGAGCGAAAATGCCGAAGACGCCGGTGACCGTCGTGGGCCTCGGTTCGATGGGCTCGGCCCTGGCGAATGCCTTCCTCGCGGCCGGGCATCCGACCACCGTGTGGAACAGGACGGCCTCGAAGGCCGATCCGCTGGTGGCGCGCGGAGCGATCCTGGCCGCGTCGGCCGGAGACGCGGTCCGGGCGAGCCCCTTGACCATCGCCTGCCTGACGACCTACGAAGACACGCGCGCGGCCTTGGAGCCCGCATCCCTGACCGGACGCGCTTTGGTCACCCTGAACAGCGGCTCACCGGCGGGAGCGCGCCGGATGGCCGAATGGGCGAAGGAGCACGGCGCGCGATACCTCGACGGCGCGATCAAGAACGTGCCGTCGGCCGTGGGAGCACCGGACACGCTGCTGTACTACGGCGGCGACAAGGCCGTCTTCGACGAACACCTGGACACGTTGCGGGTACTGGGCGGTGACACCGTCCACCTCGGTGAGGACACCGACCTCGCGGCGCTGTACGAAACGGCCGTGGGCGGCACCCTGTTGCCCGCGCTGGTCGGGTTCTTCCAGGGTGCCGCCGCGCTGCGGTCGCGCGGGCTCGAAGCCGCCACGCTCCTGCCCTACGCCACCAAGTGGTTCGAGATGATCATCTCGGTGCTTCCGATGTACGCCAAGGAAATCGACAGTGGCGACTACTCGGATGCCGCGGCCTCGGTGGACATCTTCCACGCCGGCGCCGCCGCCGACCTCGAACTGGCCGAGGAAGGCGTCGACGTCGGCTGGCAGTCGCCGATGCACGACCTCGTGCGGCGGGCCGCCGAGGCCGGGCACGGGGACCAGAGCATCGCGGTCCTGACGGAACTGCTCAGCGTTGGGGCTGAAGGGTCTTCGACCACAGCGAAGCGCCCGTAGCGTCCCTCAGGTCGACCGTGAGCGCGCCGCTCCGCCCGTCGATGTTCACCTCGCCGAAGTGCTGGAAGCCGTCGGCGGGCGAGGTGTTCGCGGCGGGCGGGGCGTGCACGAACACCGCCTCCGGCCCGAAGGTCGGGTCGAGGGTGTTCGGGCCGAACGCGCCGGCGTTGAGCGGGCCGGAGACGAACTCCCAGAACGGGTCGAAATCGGTGAAGGAAGCGCGATCCGGCGAATAGTGGTGCGCCGCGGTGTAGTGCACGTCGGCGGTCAGCCAGACGACGTTGCGCACCCGGCGCCGGGAGATCTCCCGCAGCACCCAGGCGAGTTCGGTCTCGCGGCCGCCGGGCGCGCCGGGCAGGCCGTTGGCGACGCCCTCGATGGCCTTGCCGTCCGGGACGGTGAGACCGATCGGGAGGTCGGCCTGGATGATCTTCCAGGTGGCGGTGCTGCGGTCCAGCGCGTCGACGAGCCAGCGGGCCTGACGGTCGCCGAGGACGCGGCCCGGCTTGGTCTGGTCCGAGGTGTTGGCGTCCTTGTAGGTCCGCATGTCCAGCACGAAGACCTCGGCGCGCGAGCCGTGCCGGAAGTTGCGGTACACGCGGCCGTCGACGGCCTGGCGCCGGTCGATCGGGTGCCATTCGTGGAACGCCTGGAACGCCCGCGCGGCGAGCACGTCGACGCGCTTCTCCGTGTACTCGGGACGGTCGTTGAGGATCTCGCCCGGGTACCAGTTGTTCACGACTTCGTGGTCGTCCCACTGGACGTAGGCGGGCACGTTCGCGGTGAAGCGCTTGAGGTTCTCGTCGAGGAGGTTGTAGGCGAACTGGCCGCGGTACTCGTCGAGCGTCTCGGCGACCTTCGCCTTTTCGGGGGTGACGATGTTGCGCCACACGCGGCCGCCGGGCAGCGCGACGGTCTCGGTGAGCGGCCCGTCGGCGTAGACCGTGTCTCCACAGTGGAGGAACAGGTCGGGACGACGATCGGCCATCGCGCGGTAGATCGTCATGCCGCCGCGTTCGGGGTTGATGCCCCAGTTCTGTCCGGCGACGTCGCCGGACCACAGCAGCCGGACGTCCGACCGGCCGACCGGGGCGGTGGTGAAGCGGCCGGTGACGGCCTCGCTGCGAGCGCGGCCGTCGAGGTCTTCGGCGGTGACGCGGTAGTGGACCTCGGTCCCCGGCAGGAGGCCGGCGACGCGGACCTTGCCGGTGCCACCGGTCTCCGGGCTCATCACCGGGCCGCGCACGCGGCGCGCGTGACGGAACGACGGATCCCTGGAGACCTCCACGATCAGCCGCGAAGGCCGGTCGGCGCGCGACCAGACGATGCCGGAACCGATGGTGACGTCACCGGACTGGACACCGTGGGTGAGCACCGGGCGGTCGCGGCGGATGAGGGGCACGGGGTTCGCGGTCGCGGTTCCCGGGAGGAGCAGGCCGCCCGCGACCGCTCCGGTGCCGGCGAGACCGGCTTTGAGCAGCGTGCGGCGGTTGTGGTGGGTTGCGGTCATGGCGCGGTTCTATCCCGTGGTCACGGCCGGTGGGCCAACGGCGATTGACCTGGTGATGAACGAACGGACGGTAGCCGGCTCAACCGTTCGGTCGATGCCTCCCCGTGTCGGCGCCGGTACTTTCGATCACGGGGATTGGTCGATCCGGATGGGGGAACGATGCGAAGATTCCAGCGCGGTCTCGTGCTGCTCACGGCGGCTTTGGCGGTGTCGAGCCTGACGACGGGGGTCTCGTCCGCGGACGAGCTGGGCCGGTCGCGGGCGGTGATCAGGTACACCGAGTACGGCATCCCGCATATCGCGGCGAAGGATTTCGACGGGCTCGGTTACGGCTACGGGTTCGCCGCGGCCAAGGACAACATCTGCGAACTCGCGAACACCTATCTGACGGTGTCCGCGCGGCGGTCCGCGTATCTCGGCGCGGGCGGCCAGGGCAACCCGGCGATGAGCGAGGCGGAGAACAACCTCGACAGCGATCTGCACTTCCAGCGGATCAACGACTCGGGCGTGATCGAGCGGCTGCTCACCCGGCCCGCGCCGCACGGCCCGCGGACAGAGGTGCGGGAGCTGGCGGCCGGGTACGTCGCGGGATACAACGCGTACCTGAAACAGACCGGCGTCCAGCGCATCACCGATCCGGTCTGCCGCGGCGCGGACTGGGTCCGGCCGATCACCGAACTCGATTTCTACCGGCACTTCTACGCCGTCACGTCGGTCGCCGGGCAGGGCTTGCTCGCGGCCGACCTCGCCCGCACGCAGCCTCCGTCCACAAAGGACTCCCCGGCCGCAGGGCCGGAGTCGGCGCCGCGAATCGCCGATGGGCTCCGAAAGACCATGAAGACCGGCGAACTCGGCAGCAACGGCATCGCCGTCGGCGGAGACGGGACGAAGTCCGGCGGTGGCCTGCTGCTCGGCAACCCGCACTATCCGTGGCAGGGCGGGCGCCGGTTCTGGCAGTCGCAGCTGACCATTCCCGGCCGGTTCGACGTCGCGGGCGGGAGCCTGCTTGGGCTCCCGCTGCCGCAGATCGGCCACAACGCCGACGTCGCCTGGACGCATACGGTGTCGACGGCGATCACGTTCGGTCTCTTCGAAGTACCGCTGGCACCCGGCGACCCGACGACGTACCTGGTCGACGGGAAACCGGAGAAGATGACCGCGCAGGAGGTGAAGGTCGAGGTCCGCGAGCCGAGCGGGGAGCGGCGGCAGGTCGCCCGCACCTTCTACGGAACAAGGTACGGCCAGGTCCTCGGTTCGGCGTTCGGGGTGCCCACGCCGTGGACGACGAAGTCCGCGCACGCACTGCGGGACGGCAACGCCGGAAACCTGCGCGGCCTCAACACCTGGTTCGAACTGGCCGGAGCACGCGGCACCACGGACGTCGCCAACGCGCTCGCGCGCACCCAAGGCGTCCCGTGGGTCAACACCATCGCCACGGACCGGGCCGGAAACGCGCTCTACAGCGACATTCAGGTCGTCCCGCACGTCACCGACGAGCGGGCGGCAGACTGCGGTACCCCGCTGGGCCGGGCGCTCTTCCCCGGCACCGGACTCTCCATTTTGGACGGTTCGAAGTCGTCGTGCGCCTGGGGTTCCGACCCGGGTTCCCTGGAACCGGGCCTGTTCGCGCCGTCCCGGCTGCCGCTGCAGCAGCGACGTGACTACGAACTCAACGCCAACGACAGCGCCTGGCTCTCCAACGCCCGCGCACCGATCGCGCCACTCCCCCGGATCGTCGGCACGACCGGCACCCGGCGGTCGGACCGGACACGGGAAGCGTTGATCGCCACCGAAGAAGGCTTGGCCGTCAAGGGATTCACGCCGTCGTCGATGAAGGACATGCTGTACCGCGACCGAAGCCGCACAGCCGAACTCGCGGCCGCCGACACGGCGAAGATGTGCGCGGCCTTCCCTGGCGGGCAGGCTCCGTCCACGTCAGGCCCAGTGCCCGTTGGCAACGCCTGCGCGACACTGGCGTCCTGGGACCGCACGTTCCGGCTCGACAGCCGCGGCGCGCTCTTCTTCGAGCGGTTCGTGGACCGGATCGGCGGGCTGCGGGGCATCTGGCAGGTCCTGTTCGACCCGAATCGGCCGGTCACCACGCCGAACACCCTCGCGACCGGGAACCCCGACGTGCAGAAGGCCTTCGGTGACACGCTCGCGGAATTCCGTGCCAACGGCATCCCGGTCGACGGCAGGCTCGCCGATCACCAGACGGTGACCAGGGCCGGAAAACGGATCCCGATCCACGGCGGACCTGGCGACCTCGGCGTGCTGAACGTGATCACGGCACTGTGGGATCCGGCGAGGGGCAACCACGAGGTCGTCCACGGATCCAGCTACGTGCAGGTGGTCGGGTTCGACGGCAAGGCCTGCCCGGACGTCTCGACGATCATGACGTACTCGCAGTCGACCGACGTCACGTCACCCCATTTCGCCGACCAAACGCGGTTGTACTCGCGGGGCGGCTGGGTGCCGGGACGCTTCTGCGCCGCGGATATCGCGAGGTCACCGGAGCTACGCGTGGTGCGGCTGCGGTAAGCAAAACCTCGTGAGTGGTAAGGACGGTTAGAACCGTCTTTACCACTCACGAGGCCTACTGCTGGGGTTGCTGCTGCTGGCTCGGCAGCGTCCCGGCCGCCATCCGCCGCGCCACATCGCGGCGCAGCCACAGCAGCCACAGCCAGATCCCGAGGAAGATCACCCCGAGGATCGCCACGGCGGGCAGCGCGACGAAGAAGGCGATCAGCGCGACCTGCAGCACCAGCACCGCGGGCACCGCCCACGGCTTCTTCAGGAAACCGCAGAGCACGATCAGCGCGACCGCGATGACGATCACCGACCAGCCGGTGAGCGAGCCGACGCCGCCGCCGAGTTTCGCCACCACCGGCAGCGCGAGCGCGACGGTGATGCCCTCCATGATCAGGGAGCCGGCCATCACCCCGCGGAAGGACTTCATCGGGTCCTTGGCCGGCGGCTTCGGGGTTTCGTCGGTCACGCCGGCTCCTTACCGAACAGGGTCCTGGCCTCACCCGCGGTGACGACCGAGCCGGTGACCAGCACGCCGCCGCCCGCCAGGGGCTCTTCGGGGTCGTCGCTCTGCTCGACGAGGCCGATGGCCGTCTCGATCGCGGCGTCCAGGCTGGGCTCGGCCACGACACGGTCTTCACCGAAGATGGAGATGGCGATGTCGTTGAGCTCGTCGAGCGGCATCGCGC
The DNA here is from genome assembly GCF_019330265.1 of Amycolatopsis sp. TNS106. NCBI lineage: Bacteria > Bacillati > Actinomycetota > Actinomycetes > Pseudonocardiales > Pseudonocardiaceae > Amycolatopsis > Amycolatopsis sp. TNS106. The sequence goes on from NZ_CP024972.1 coordinate 4,301,316, forward strand.
GCGGGGACGAGTTCTTGGTGACGACGATCTCGGAGACGACCGGTTCGAGAGCGTCCAGGATGCCGCGAGCGTCCTTCTCCGCCATCACGCCGACCACGGCGGCGAGACGACGGAAGGCGAACTCTTCGGAGACGGTGGTCGCGAGCGCCTTGGCGCCGTGCGGGTTGTGGGCGGCGTCGAGCAGCACCGTCGGTGCGGCGCGGACGCGCTCCAGCCTACCGGGGGTCTCGACCTCGGCGAAAGCCTCGCGGACGGCTTCGATGACCAGTTGCTTGTCCTTGCCCGCACCGAAGAACGCTTCGACGGCGGCCAGCGCGAGCGCGGCGTTGGCCGCCTGGTGCGCGCCGTGCAGCGGCAGGAAGACCTCGTCGTAGACCCCGCCGAGGCCCTGCAGTTTCAGCATCTGCCCGCCGACGGCGATCTCGCGTTCCAGCACACCGAACTCGCTGCCCGCGCGGGCGACGCTCGCGTCCACCTCGACGGCGCGTTCCAGCAGGATCTTCTGCACTTCGGGGTCCTGCTCGGCGATGACCGCGACGCTGCCGGGCTTGATGATCCCGGCCTTCTCCACCGCGGCTTTGGCCGGTGACCCGCCGAAGTACTCGACGTGGTCGACACCGATCGGGGTGATGACGGCGACGTCGCCGTCCACGACGTTGGTGGCGTCCCAGGAGCCGCCGAGCCCGGTTTCGACGACCGCGGCCTCGACGGGCGCGTCGGCGAAGGCCGCGAACGCCATGCCGGTGAGCACCTCGAACTTGCTCATCGCCACCGCGTCGGGCCCGCCCGCGTTGTCCACCATGGTCACGTACGGCGCGACGTCGCGATACAGATCGACGTACGCGGCGGCGGAGATGGGGGCGCCGTCGAGGGCGATCCGCTCGGTGACCAGTTGCAGGTGCGGGCTCGTGTACCGGCCGACGCGCAGGCCCATCCGGGTCAGCAGCGCGTCGATCATCCGGACGGTCGAGCCCTTGCCGTTGGTCCCGGCGACGTGCAGTACCGGGTAGCCGCGGTGCGGTTCACCCATGAGATTGACCAGGGCCGCGATCCGGGCGAGGGACGGTTCGATCTTGGTCTCGGGCCAGCGCTGGTTCAGCTCGGCCTCGACGGCGAGCAGTTCACGGCGCGCCTGCTGCCCGTTGGGGTCGGCCGGGGCGAACTCGTCACCCTGGTCGTCCAGTTCGTGCAGTTCCACGTCCTCCGGGGCGACGAGGTCCGGCACCGGGCCGAGCGCGAGGTTGTCCCCCAGCTGCCCGATTCCGCCGATCCCGCCGCCGGCACCGCCGCCCGCCTGGTACGCGGCGTCGGGTGCGTCCAGATCCGGGTCGGTGTCGTCGGACGGATCGTGGGCGCGTGCCCCCAATTCGTCGACACCGGCGAAACTGTCCAGATCTGCCAGGTCCGGGGATTCCCTGAAATCTTCGGAATCCCGGCCGTCACCTCGCGGCACGAACTCTCCTCTTACCCTTGCTACCTGTCGGACCGAGTCTACGTGCGGCTTTTCCTGGCACTCTCGACGCATGGGGTTCAACCACAACGACCACTACCACCCGCTGCTGCTCGACCAGCTGCCTCCCGGCCCCGGCGTGGCGCTGGACGTGGGCTGCGGCGGCGGACGGTTCGCGCGGCGGCTCGCGGCGACCGGGATGCACGTCGAGGCGATCGACCGGTCCGGCCCGATGATCGAGCTCGCCGGTGCCGCCGGTTCGCCGGGGCCCGGCACGATCTCGTACCGGCAGGCCGACGTCGTCACCGAAAAGCTGCCGGAGGAGGCGTACGACTTCATCTCCTGCCTCGCGTCGCTCCACCATGTGCCGTTCGACACGGTCACGAAGCTGCGTGACGCGCTGGTCCCGGGCGGTGTGCTGGCCGTGCTCGGCCTCGGCAGGCCCAGCACGTTCGCCGACTACGCGCGGGCCCTCGTGGCCTCACCGGTCAACGCCGTGGCCAGAGTGGTCGTGTACGCGGGCGACCGGCTCAACGGCGGGGCCGATCCGCTGCCGACGGCGCCGATCGTGGAGACCTACCCGCCGATGAACCGGATCCGGCGCGACGCGGCCAGGCTGTTGCCGGGGAGCAAGGTCCGGAACCTGCTCTTCTACCGTTATCTCCTCGTCTACCGGAGGCCGGAAGACGATCACCCGATGTGACACCCCAAGCGGGTGAAACCGGCGCTCGACCACCCGATCGGCGGCGCCGACGGGAGCGGATCCGGTTCATTTTTGAGAGGCCATCCAGTCCGGAGATCGGGGTCCTCATGCGCTACAGACGCGTCCTGTTCGCGGCCGTCTCGACCGTCGTCCTGCTGATCGCCTCCGCCACGGCGGCCACCGCCGCCACGCGGTCCTACCGGAATTACGTGGCGCTGGGTGATTCCTACACGTCCGGGCCGCTCATCCCGCTCCCCCGCCTCGACCCCCTCTTCTGCGGCAAATCGACGCAGAACTATCCGTCGATCCTCGCCTCGGCGCTGCGGGTCCGTTCCTTCACCGATATCAGCTGCGGCGGCGCCGACACCACCAACATGACGCAGCGGCAGAACGTGACGCTCGGCAGCAACCCGCCCCAGTTCAGCGCCCTGCGCGCGAACACCGACCTGGTCACGGTCGGGATCGGCGGCAACGACTACGGCGTCTTCGGCACGCTCGTCGGCACCTGCCCGTCACTGCGCGCGAGCGATCCCACGGGGAATCCGTGCCAGGACCGGTTCACCGTCGGCGGTGTCGACACCATCAAGGCCAAGATCGCCGACACCGGCAAGAACGTCGAGAAGGTGCTGGCCGGGATCCACGCCCGCTCGCCGCGCGCCGACGTGCTCGTCGTCGGCTACCCGCGGATCGCGCCGGAACGCGGCTACTGCCCGAAGATCCTGCCCTTCGCGGAGGGCGACTACGCCTGGCTCAACGACGTCGAGAAGGCGTTGAACTCGGCCATCGAGAAGGCCGTCGCAGCCGACGGCAAGGCGACCTTCGTGGATACCTTCGGTCCGTCGGCCGGGCATGACGCCTGCGCGAAGAACGGTGCCGCGTGGATCAACGGGCAGCACACGAAACTGCTCGCCGCAGCGGCGTACCACCCCTACCGCACCGGGATGGTCGGGGTGGCCGGAGTGGTCCTCCGTCACCTCCGCTGAAACCCTCGTGAGTGGTAAGGACGGTTCTAACCGTCCTTACCACTCACGAGGTCAGGAGGCGGGAAGCGTCGCCAGCCGGGCGTTGATCCGCTCGATGTCGGCCACCGCGGTCTCCTTGCGGGCCCGGATCTTGCCGATCACCGGCTCCGGCGCCTTGTCGATGAAGGCCTGGTTGCCGAGCTTGGCCTCGGCCTGCGCCAGTTCCTTCTCCGCCGCGCCGAGGTCCTTCTGCAGGCGCTTGCGCTCCGCGGCGACGTCGATCGTGCCGGACAGGTCCAGCTCGACGGTCACCACACCGGCCGACAGGCCGACCTCGAGCGACGCGCTCGGCGCGAAGCCCTCTTCGGGCTGGGTGAGCCGGACCAGCGCGCGGATCGGCTCGTCGTGCCCGGTGATCTCGGCGAATCCGTCGCCGGACAGCCGCGCGGCCACCTTCTGGCTGGGCTTGAGGCCCTGATCCGCGCGGAAGCGGCGGACCTCGGTCACCAGCTTCTGCACGTCCGCGATCCGCTTGTCCGCCACGGCGTCGGCGTACGAGGCGTCGGCCACCGGCCACGGGGCGACGACCAGCGACTCGCGGCCGGTCAGCGCCGTCCACAGCTTCTCGGTGATGAACGGGATGAACGGGTGCAGCAGCTTCAGCACCGTATCGAACACGTGCCCCAGCACCGCGCGCGTCGCCGTCACGCGGGCTTCGTCGCCCTGGAAGACCTGGACCTTCGACAGCTCGAGGTACCAGTCGCACAGCTCCGTCCAGGTGAACTGGTAGAGCGTGTCGGTGGCCTTCGCGAACTGGTAGTCCGCCAGGTAGCCGGTGACCTCGCCGACGACGTTGCCGAGCCTGCCGAGGATCCAGCGGTCGGCCTCGGTGAGTTCGGCGGCCGGGGGCAACGGGGCGTTCGCGTCCGCCCCGTTCATCATCGCGAACTTGGTGGCGTTCCAGAGCTTCGTGGTGAAGTTCCGGGAGCCCGCGACCCACTCCTCGCCGATCGGCACGTCCGTGCCCGGGTTGGCGCCCCGCGTGAGGGTGAACCGCAGCGCGTCGGTGCCGTACTTGTCCATCCATTCGATGGGGTCGACGCCGTTGCCCGCGGTCTTCGACATCTTCTTGCCGAACTGGTCGCGGACCATGCCGTGCAGCGCGATGGTCTTGAACGGCGCCTCGCCGGTGGCGTAGAGGCCGAACATCATCATCCGGACGACCCAGAAGAACAGGATGTCGTAGCCGGTGACCAGCACCGACGTCGGATAGAACTTGTTCAGGTCCGGGGTCTTCTCCGGCCAGCCGAGGGTGGAGAACGGCCACAGGCCCGACGAGAACCAGGTGTCGAGGACGTCCGGGTCCTGGGTCCAGCCCTCACCCGAAGGCGGCTCCTCGTCCGGTCCGACGCAGACGACCTCGTCGTTCGGGCCGTACCAGACCGGGATGCGGTGGCCCCACCACAGCTGGCGCGAGATGCACCAGTCGTGCAGGTTGTCGACCCAGTCGAAGTAGCGCTTCTCCATCTCCGGCGGGTGGACGTTCACCCGGCCGTCGCGCACCGCGTCGCCGGCGGCCTTCGCGAGCGGGCCGACCTTGACGAACCACTGCAGCGAAAGCCGCGGCTCGATCGGCTCCTTGGACCGCTCGGAGTGCCCGACGCTGTGCAGGTACGGACGCTTCTCCGCGACGATGCGGCCCTGCTCGCGCAGCTTTTCCCGCACCGCGACACGGGCCTCGAAGCGGTCCATGCCGTCGAACTCGGTGCCGGTGCCGTCGATGCGGCCCTGCTCGTCCATGATCGTGATCATCGGCAGGTCGTGCCGCTGGCCGATCTCGAAGTCGTTCGGGTCGTGCGCGGGGGTCACCTTGACCGCACCGGTGCCGAACTCGGGGTCGACGTGCTTGTCCGCGACGATCGGGATCTTGCGGCCGGTCAGCGGAAGCTCGACCTCGGTGCCGATGAGGTGCGTGTAGCGCTCGTCGTCCGGGTGGACCGCGACGGCGGTGTCGCCGAGCATCGTCTCCATCCGGGTGGTGGCCACGACGATCGCGTTCTCACCGTCGCCGTAGCGCATCGAGACGAGTTCGCCCTCGACCTCTTCGTGCTTCACCTCGGCGTCGGACAGCACCGACCGCAGCTCCGGCGACCAGTTGACCAGCCGCTCGGCACGGTAGATCAGGCCGTCGTCGTAGAGCTTCTTGAAGATCGTGTTGACGGCCTTGGACAGGCCGTCGTCCATGGTGAACCGCTCACGGGTCCAGTCCACGCCCTCGCCGAGGCGCTTCATCTGGGCGAGGATCTTGCCGCCGTGCTCGTTCTTCCACTGCCAGACGCGCTCCACGAAGGCCTCGCGGCCGAGCTCGCGGCGGCTGGTGCCCTCGGCGCGGAGCTGCTTCTCGACCAGCGCGTGGACCGCGATGCTCGCGTGGTCCATGCCCGGCAGGTACAGCGTCTCGTCGCCGAGCATGCGGTGGTAGCGGGTGATGGCGTCGATCAGGGTGTGCTCGAACGCGTGCCCGATGTGCAGCGAACCGGTCACGTTCGGGGGCGGGATGACTACCGTGAACGGCGGCTTGTCCGACGTGGGGTCGGCCGTGAAGTAGCCGGCGTCTACCCAACGCTGGTAGAGCGAGGCTTCTTCGTCGGCCGGGTTCCAGGTACCCGGAAGGTCGGTCTGCTGCTGCTGGGCGTTCTCGGTCACAGTTGACAAGTCTACGAACCCCCTCTGCCGAGTTCCTCACCGGCCGTAACGCCGCGGCGGTCCGGGTAAGGTGGCCGGTGGAATTCGGCGGCGGAACACGACCACTCGGGGGACATGGCCAGATGGACGAAGAAGACCGGCGGATCGAGACCCACCCGGACCTGGTGGACCCGAACTGGCAGAAGCACGCCGAGCTGGACGCCTGGCTGGGCGCGAAGAAGGAACTCAAGAAGAAGCGCCGCAAGGAGCGCAAGGCGGCCGCCGGTGGCGGTTACTCCGCCCCCGGGTCGAGCCGGTGGCCGGGCGTCGCCGCGATCGTCGGCCTGATCGTGCTGGTCGTGGCCGCGGTGACGGTGAACGCGGTGCAGGAACGCGGCGTCAACGAGACACCCTGGTTCCCGCTGGACGAAACGCAGATCGCCCGGCTCGTCACCGGCGCCTGACCCCCTCGGTCGCGCGCGGGAGCGGCAAGGCGCACGATGGGGTCATGACCCGCGAAGCACCCGCGAACGACGTTGACGAGACACAGCTCGAGGTCGGGAAACCGAAGAGCTGGGCGGCCGGGATCCCCGGGGTCGCCGTCTCCCTGATGCGCGGCATGGAACAGATGGGCGCCGCACGCACGGTGAAGACGCTGCGCCTGCTGAACCAGCGTGACGGCTTCGACTGCCCCGGGTGCGCCTGGCCCGAGCCGCGCGAGGTCGACGGCGAGCACCGCAAGCTCGCCGAGTTCTGTGAGAACGGCGCGAAGGCCGTCGCCGAGGAGGCGACGAAGCGACGCGTCGGCCGCGAGTTCTTCGCCGCGCATTCGATTCGGGAGCTGGCGGAGAAGACGGACTACTGGCTCGGCCAGCAGGGCCGCATCACCGAGCCGTTCGTACTGCGCGAAGGCGCGACGCATTACGAGCCGATCTCCTGGGACGACGCGTTCACGCTGGTGGCGGACGAGCTTCGCGCGCTGCAGGACCCGAACGAGGCGATCTTCTACACCTCCGGCCGCACCAGCAACGAGGCCGCGTTCCTCTACCAGCTGCTCGTGCGCTCCTACGGCACCAACAACCTCCCCGACTGCTCCAACATGTGCCACGAGTCGTCCGGCGCGGCGCTCGCGGCCACGACCGGGATCGGCAAGGGTTCGGTGTCGCTCGCCGACATCCACAAGGCGGACCTGATCGTGGTGGTCGGCCAGAACCCCGGCACCAACCATCCGCGCATGCTGTCCGCGCTGGAGGAGGCCAAGGGCAACGGCGCGAAGATCATGGCGGTCAACCCGTTGCCCGAAGCCGGGCTGATGCGGTTCAAGAACCCGCAGAACGTCCGCGGCGTGGTCGGCAAGGGCACCCCGCTGGCCGACGAGTTCGCGCAGATCCGGCTCGGCGGCGACCTCGCGCTGTTCCAGGCGATCGGTCATCTGCTGCTGAAGTGGGAACAGGAGACTCCCGGCACGATCGTCGACCGCGCGTTCGTCGAGTCGTCCACCGAGGGGTTCGAGGACTACGCGAAGCATCTGCGGGAGATCGACTGGACCGAGGTCGGCGCCGCGACCGGGCTGCCGCGGGAGCAGATCGAGCGGCTGGCACGGATGATCGCGACGTCGAAGCGGACCATCTACTGCTGGGCGATGGGACTGACCCAGCACAAGCACGCCGTGCAGACGATCTCCGAGATCGCGAACCTGGCGCTGGTGCGCGGCATGATCGGCGAACCGGGTGCGGGTCTGTGCCCGGTTCGCGGGCACTCCAACGTCCAGGGCGACCGGACGATGGGCATCTGGGAGAAGATGCCCGAGTCCTTTATGGACAGTCTTGACGTCGAGTTCGGCATCAAGGTCCCGCGAGACCACGGGTATGACACCGTCGCCGCGATCCGCGCGATGCGGGACGGCAAGGCCAAGGTCTTCTTCGCCGTCGGCGGCAACTTCGCTTCCGCCACCCCGGACACGGAGCTGACCGAGAAGGCGCTCAAGTCCTGCTCGCTGACCGCGCACGTGTCGACGAAGCTCAACCGTTCGCACGTCGTCCCCGGCAGGACCGCGCTGATCCTGCCCACCCTCGGCCGCACGGAACGCGACGTCCAGGCGGGCGGCGAACAGTTCGTCACCGTCGAGGACTCGATGTCGCAGGTGCACACCTCACGCGGCAGGCTGGCTCCGGCCAGCGAGCACCTGCTCTCCGAGGTCGCCATCGTCTGCCATCTCGCGGAGGCCCTGCTCGGGGCCGGGCACGCCGTGCCCTGGCGGGATTTCCACGCCGACTACGACCTCATCCGCGACCGGATCGCCCGCGTCGTCCCCGGCTGCCACGACTACAACGCCCGGGTGCGCGAGCCCGACGGTTTCGTCCTGCCGCACGCGCCGCGCGATTCCCGGCAGTTCAACGGGACCGCCAACGGCAAGGCGAACTTCACCGTCTCCGAACTCGAGTATCCCGAGGTGCCCGATGGCAGGCTGCTGCTGCAGACGATGCGCAGCCACGACCAGTACAACACCACGATCTACGGCCTTTCCGACCGTTACCGCGGGATCGAGGACGCGCGGCGCGTGGTGCTGGTGAACCCCGACGACCTGGTCTCGCTCGGGCTCACCGACGGCGCGATGGTCGACCTGGTCTCGGAATGGCGGGACGGCGATCGCCGGGCCCCGCGGTTCCGGGTGGTCTCCTATCCGACGGCGAAGGGCTGCGCCGCGGCGTACTTCCCCGAAGCGAACGCGTTGGTGCCGCTGGATTCGGTGGCGGACAAGTCGAACACCCCGGTGTCCAAGGCGATCGTGGTGCGGCTGGAGCCGCTGGACTGACCCTCAGTTGATGCACCCGGTGTCGGCGGAGGTGATGGGCTGGTCGGTCCGGGCGACGGCCGCCCCGCCACCCGCGGACACGCCCGGTCCCTTGTAGACCTGGCCGAGGACGACCTGTACATGTCCCGCCACGACGGAATCGGCCTTCTGGGTTTCCAGCCCGCCGAGCAGCTTCGCGATCTCCGTGGCGGGCCCGGACGCGTCGCTGTACCGGACGACGGAGGTCCGCCGTCCGGTCTCGGCCGTCGTCTCGCCCTTGCCGAATCCCTTCTCCGCCAACAGATCCGAAACGCGAGCGGCGAGACCGTCCTTGCCGCTCGCGTTGACGACGTCGACCTTGGGCCCGGCGGGCGCCTGCGGCGTCGTGGGCTGGGCGCCGATCAGGGACGCGGCGAAAGCGCGAACCTGGGCGGGGTCCACCTGCACGGCGGTCCAGCTCGGCTGCTTGGGGTTGTAGCGATAGTCGGGATTGACGATGGGGATCGTGTCGAAGGCGATACCGCCGCCTGTGACGCCCTGCATCTGCCGGACGAAGTCGAGCAGGTTCCACGAGCCGTCGAGCACGACCGAACGTTTCACCGCGTCGATCAGTTCGGAGACGCGGGCCGGGTTGGCGAGCGTCCCGGCGGAGAGCACCTGCTTCGCGAGGCCGGCGAGGAACACCTGCTGACGACGTACGCGGTCGAGGTCGCTGCGAGGCAGATCCTCCCGCTGGCGGACGAAGGCCAGCGCGTCGGCGCCCTGGATCGTCTGCTTCCCCGCCGGGAAGTCCGCCCCGGACTTGCGGTCCTTGGTCGCCCTGTTCAAGCACACCTCGACCCCGCCGACGGCCTTGCTGATGTCGTAGAAACTCTGCAGGTTGACCTCGGCGAAGTGGTCGATCTTGACGCCGGTGAGGTCCTCGACCGCCTTCAAGGTCGCCTTCCGCGCGGCCGTGATCGCCACCTTGTCGATCTCGGCCTTGTCGGTCTTGCCCGCCGCGCGCTGCGCGTTCGCCGAAGCGAACTTGGCGTGACCGAAGATCCCGTTGATCTTGGTCTTGTCCTTCGTCCCCGGCTCCGCGACCCAGGAGTCGCGCGGGATCGAAAAGGCCTTCACGGCCTTCTGGCCGTTGGGGATACGGAGCACGATGAGCGTGTCGGTCAGGTCGTCGCCGTTCGCGCCCACCCGCAGCTCACGCAGCATCTCCGGGGGCAGCGGGTTGCCGTTCTCGTCGGTCCGCGAATCGCGGCCGACCAGGAGGATGTCGAGCGAGCCGTCGGCGGGCTGCTCTCCCGGGTCCGGCATGTCGATCACGTCTTCCCGGGCGATGCCGTCGAGCGACTCCAGCGTCGTGTATCCGTACGCGGTCCCGCCGAACACCGCCACCGCCAGCGCGGCGACCAGGACCTTCCCCAGCTTGTGCACGATCCTTAGACGCGCGGGGAGCCGTCAGTGCTGCATGGGTGATCCAGTTCACACCCGCAGATGCGACGCGCCGTTCAGGTCGAGGATCGCGCCGGACGCCCACGTGGCCTCGGCGGATGCGAGGTAGAGCACCGCCGCCGCGACCTCCTCCGGCGTGCCGACCCGGCCGAACGGGCTCTCCCCGCTCGCGCCTTCGACCTTCGCCGCGACGCGGTCCGTGGCGGTGAAACCGGGCGCGACCGTGGTCACCGCGATCCCGTGCGGGGCGAGGGCGACGGCGAGCGACTGCCCGAGCGAGTGCAGCGCGGCCTTGCTCGCGCCGTACGCCGGGAACTCGGGCTCACCTTTGAAGGCACCTCGCGAGCCGATGTTGACCACCCGGCCCGCCGCGCCGCGCTCGATCATGTGCCGGGTCACACAGTAGGTCACGTTGGCGGTGCCGAGCACGTTGACGTCGAGCATCCGCCGCCAGACCCGCTGCCAGTCCTCATAGGACACTTCGGCGACGGGATGGGCCGACGACGCGGACGGCGCGAAGGCGGCGTTGTTCACCAGGACGTCGATGCCGTCCACCAGCGCTTCGGCCTCGTCGGCGACCCGCTGCGCCACCTCGGGATCCGCCAGGTCACCCTGGATCAGGCCGTGCCCGGAACCGGGCAGCTCGCCGAGGGTCCGCTCGGCATCCTCCCGCTTCGAGGCGTAGTGGACGGCGACTCGGTCGCCCTTTTCCGCGAAGGCGCGGGCGATCGCACGGCCGATGCCGCGCGACGCCCCGGTGATCAGAACTCCCACCAGCCGACCTTAAGCCGTCTCCTAGCCGCCGAAGAGCTGGACCACCTTCCGGAACAGTTCGTAGACGCCGTAGGCGAACGGAAGCGCGACCCACAGCCAGGCGAAGACCATCAGCCCGGTGCGGCGGCGTACGGGTGCCTGGTCGGTCATCGGGCCTCACTCCTCGCGGGCTCACCGGACGACGCCGGCTCGTGGTACTTCGGGTTGACGGGCCGCACCAGTTCGTTGGCGACGAAACCGACGACCAGCAGGCCGATCATGATGAACAGCGACGTCGTGTACAGGTCGGGGCCGACCTTGCCCGCCGCCTTCTGGCTGTCGGAGATGGCGTTGACGATGAGCGGCCCGAGCACCCCGGCCATCGACCACGCGGTCAGCAGCCTGCCGTGGATCGCGCCCACCTGGTAGGTGCCGAAGAGGTCCTTCAGATACGCGGGCACGGTCGCGAAGCCGCCGCCGTAGAACGACAGGATCAGCATGGCGCACAGGACGAACACGAGCTTCGACGCGTTGGTGGTCAGCGCGATCACCAGGTACAGCAGTGCGCCGGCACCGAGGTAGAGCCGGTAGATGTTCTTGCGCCCCACCAGGTCCGAAGTGGACGACCAGACGAACCGGCCGAGCATGTTGGTCAGGGAGAGCAACGCGACGAACCCGGCCGCGGCGGCGGTGCCGACCGGCGTCGAGGTCTCGCGGAAGAAGTCCGCGATCATCGGCGACGCCTTCTCCAGGATGCCGATGCCCGCGGTCACGTTGAAGCACAGGACCACCCACAGCAGCCAGAACTGCGGCGTCCGGAGGGCGTTGCGGGCCGACACGTTCGCGGTGGTGATCATCGCGTTGCCGTGGTCGGGCTTCGGTTCCCAGCCCGCGGGCTTCCAGCCGTCCGCGGGCACCCGGACCAGCAGGATGCCGAGGGTCATGAAGACCGCGTAGACCAGGCCGTGCACGAGGAAGGCCGTCGCGACGGTCCCGATGGACCACGGCGCCGCGCCCAGCATCTGCGAAGACCACGGGGAGGCGATCAGCGCGCCGCCGCCGAAGCCCATGATCGCGATCCCGGTGGCCATCCCCGGCCGGTCTGGGAACCATTTGATCAGCGTCGACACCGGTGAGATGTAGCCGATCCCGAGCCCGATGCCGCCGATCCCGCCCCAGCCGAGGACGACGAGCCAGTACTGCGACGTCGCCACGCCGAGCGCGGACAGCAGGAAGCCCGAGCTGAAACAGACCATCGAAACGAACATCGCCCAGCGCGGCCCGTTGCGTTCGACCAGCGTCCCGCCGAACGCCGCCGACAGCCCGAGCATCACGATGCCGAGCTGGAACGGCAGAGCGCTCTCCGTGCCGCTGAGCCCGAGGGTCTTCTCCAGCGGCGGTTTGAAGACGCTCCACGCGTACGCCTGACCGATCGACAGGTGGACGGCCAGCGCGGCGGGCGGCACCAGCCAGCGGCTCCAGCCCGGTGCTGCGACGATGCGGGAACGGTCCAGGAAGCCGACAGCCATCCGGCGCCTCCGTACTCTGAGGATGTGCACTGGGAATGTATTACTTAATTCCCGGCGTTGCAGTGCTCGAGTGTCGAATAACCGGTCAGAAGGGTGGACAAGTGGGCAGGGTGACGGTGCGGCGTCCGGTGCGGAAGATCTCCGCGACGAAGGACGTGCGGCGGCCCGACGTGCTCGCGGCCGAAGAACCGCTGGAGATCCGCGTCGGCGGCAAGGCACTCGCGGTCACCATGCGGACACCCGGCAACGACGTGGAACTGGCGCACGGGTTCCTGCTGTCCGAGGGTGTGCTCGCCTCGCGCGAGGACATCGCGGTCGCGCGCTACTGCGACGGCGTCGACGACCAGGGCCGCAACACCTACAACGTCCTGGACATCGCACTGGCCGAAGGGGTGGCTCCACCGGAGACGGGTGTCGAGCGGAACTTCTACACCACGTCCTCGTGCGGCGTCTGCGGCAAGGCCGCGCTCGACGCGGTGAAGCTGAAAAGCCGGTTTTCGCCGGAGAAGTCCGAGTTCGCGGTGAGCACCGGCGTGCTGTCGAAACTCCCGGACACGCTCCGCGCACACCAGAAGGTGTTCGCCAGCACCGGCGGGCTGCACGCCGCCGCCCTGTTCGACGGTGACGGGAACCTCGCCGTCGTCCGCGAAGACGTCGGCAGGCACAACGCCGTCGACAAAGTTCTCGGCTGGGCGCTGCAGGAAGGCAGGATCCCCGCGTCGGACGTCGGGCTGCTGGTGTCCGGACGCGCCTCGTTCGAACTGGTGCAGAAGGCCGCCATGGCCGGGATCGGCCTGCTGGCGGCGGTTTCCGCGCCGTCGTCGCTGGCCGCGGAACTGGCCGACGAGAACGGCATGACCCTCATCGGTTTCCTGCGCGGCGACAGCATGAACCTCTACAGCGGGGAACAGCGGGTGCTCGGCCTCGACTGAGTCAGGCGCCCACCCAGTTGCCGTGGAAGCCGTTGGGCACCCGGTCCGGCAGGTGCACGGCGCCGACGGTCTCCAGTGTCCCCGCGTCCAAAATGGTCAAATCGCTCTTCTGCGTCGCGGCGTCGTAGACGAAGCCCATCAGCACCCCCTCGTCCTCCCCCGCGTCCACAGAGGACGGAACGAAGACGAACTCGCCCACCTGGCTGCCCGCCCCGAATTCCCTCGACGCGACCGACCGGTTCCACAGATCGTGCTTCAGCAGCGCACCCGAGGACGCGGATCCGTCCCTTGTGGACACCGAGTAGCCGAAGCGGTGCCGCCGTCCGACCAGGCGCTCGTCGACGCGCGGGAACTCCTGCCCCCGGTCGTCCAGGCGTTCTTCGACGACTTTGCCGACGGTCAGGTCGATGGTCCAGCGGTCCAGGGTCGGCGGCCCCTCGGCGGGTCCGAGCAGTTCCGTGTCGAACATCTTCGGGTGCCGGACGACGTCCAGCACGATGTCGTCGCCGTCGTCGTAGGCGTTCATCGGATGGAAGACGTAGCACGGCTCGATCTCGAACCAGCGGACGTCGCCGTTGCCGCCCTCCCGCGGCATGACCCCGATCCGCGCCGGGTACTTCGGGTTCCAGCGGTACGGCAGGCCCGCGTTGCCCGAGATCCGCTGACGCAGGCGCGCGCTGAGCGGGTCCGGCACCTTCACCTTGCCGACCAGCGCGGACATCACGAGCCGCGCGGGCGTGCGCAGGACCGACGGGACCGACGCGGCGACGGCCTGGTCGTTGTCGAAGGTGACCGGGAGGTCGTAGAACACGACGTGCTTCTCGGTCAGGGAGAAGTCGTGCATCATCGGCGAGCCGGCGACCTCGACGTCGACCGTGCGACGCGCCCGGCCCCGCGCGTCGATCACCGAGTACTGGACCTTGTTGCCCGAGCCGAAGAAGTACGACACGGCGTGCAGCTCACCGGTCTCCGGATCGCGCTTCGGGTGGGCCGTGTAGCCGCCCGGAAGCGTGCCGTCGAAGTCGCAGGCACCGACGGTGTCGAGTTCGTCGGTCAACTCGAAGCTCGTGGCACCGCCCTCGATCAGCGCGAGGGTCTTGCCCGCGTGGCCGATCACGTTCGTGTTGGCCCCCAGAGACCCGGCCGCCCCGCCTTCCCAGCGCTCGCCCAGCTCCCGGGACAGCCGCGGGTTGCGCACCCAGCGGTTGCGGTACCACTCGGCGCGGCCGTCCCGCAGCCGGACGCCGTGCACCATGCCGTCGCCCATGAACCAGTGGTAGGTCGCCGGGTCCACTTCGGACAACGGGTTCGGCCCGTTCCGCAGATAGCGCCCGTCCAGGTACTCCGGGACGTGCCCGGTGACGGGCAGTTCGGTGATCGTGTGCTCACGGCTGACCGGGGCGAAGTTGCCCTCGAGGAACTTGTTGCCCATCACTGGCCCCCTACCGGCGGAATAACGATGTTATGTACTCATTTATAACAGGGTTATGGGACACTGGCAAGCATGGCATCGAAACCCTCCGCCGCCGAGGTCAAGGCCAAGCTGATCGAGGCGGCGATCCGGTTGCTCTCCGACGGCGGTCCCGAGGCGCTCCAGGCCCGCAAGCTGGCGGCCGAGATCGGCGCGTCGACCATGGCCGTGTACACCCACTTCGGCGGGATGGGCGCCCTGGTGAACGAAGTCGCCCGCGAAGGCTTCCGGCGACTGTCGGCGAATTTGGGTGAGGTCGAGGAGACCGACGACCCGGTCGCGGACATCCTCACCCTGGCGCTGGCGTACCGGCGGACCGTGGTGGACAACCCGCAGCTCTACGCGGTGACCTTCGGACAGAGCCAGCCCAGCGGGCAGAAGGCCACCCTCGGCGACATGACCAAGGAGGAGACCCGTCAGAACGCCAGCGAGGAAGGCATCGAGGCGTTCGGCTTCCTCGTCCGCGCGGCGAAGCGGGTGATCGACACGGGCCGGTTCCGTCCGGCCGCGGAGTTCGAAGTCGCCGCCCAGCTCTGGAGCGCCGTGCACGGCTACATCACGCTGGAGGTCGCCGGTCACTTCGGCGACGGCGAGAATGGTGTGGACCACATCCTGATTCCCCTGGCCACCGCCCTCGGCGTGGGTCTCGGCGACACTTACGAGGCCGCGACGCGGTCCGCTCGGGTCTCGATCGAGGCCTGGCGCGCGAAAGAGGGAAACATCGGCACCTGATCCGGCGATACCCCGGTCACAGGTCGGTGAATCGTGCAACCTTCGAGCGGAAACGCTCGTCTGACCTGGTGGAAGCTCGACGCGGGAACGGGGATCGGTGAACGAGGACGACCAGGGGCACACGACCCTGCCGCGGGTGGACGGCGCCCGCCGGTGGCTGAGCCGTCGTTCCGTGCTGATCGCCGGCGCCTCGGGTCTCGGAGTCGCCGGGCTCGCGGCCGGAACGGCCACCGGAGCGCTGCCGTTCAGCGAAGCGCTCCAGCGGGCGCTCGGTGTCGCGTCGCCGACGCCGGCCACCCAGCTGGGCACGCCCCGCGTCGAACGCGTCTACTCCGAAGCCCGCGGCCGCGAGGTCGATCTGGTCCTCATGCTGCCGACCAAGGCCCCGCCCAAGGGCCTGCCGATGTCGCTGATGCTGCACGGTCTCCACGGCACGGCACGCCACGCGGCTCCGACCGGGCTGCTCAAGCAGCTGAGCAGCGACGTCGCCCGCAAGGCGGTGCCGGCGTTCGGGTTCGTCGCCGTCGACGGCGGTGACCACTACTGGCACGAGAACAAGCCCGGTGACAACCCGATGGCGATGCTGCTCGAAGAGGTCCCCCGCTGGCTGGCCGCGCGCGGCCTCGGCGGCCGGGACGGGCAGCCGTTCGCCGCCACCGGGCTTTCGATGGGTGGTTTCGGCGCGCTGCTGTACACCCGGCGCCGCCTGGAACGCCGTCGTCCGCCCGCAGCGGTCGCGGCGCTCGCGCCCGCGCTGATCACGTCGTGGGCCGAGATGAGCAAACGGCGCGCGTTCCGTGACGCCGCCGACTGGGGCTCGCTGGATCCGTTGCGCCACATCGAGGTCACCAAAAGCGTGCCGACCGGGATCTGGTGCGGGACCGAAGACCCGTTCATCGGCGGGGTGCGGAAGTTCATCTCCGAAGCGCGGCCCCTGGTCGCGCACACCTCGCGCGGCAAGCACGGCGACACCTTCAACCGCACGGTCGTGCCGAGCCTGATCGCGTTCCTCGGCAAGCACGTCCCGAAGAACGCCTGAAGTCAGACGCGGAAGTAGATCCTCGTCACGGTCGACCCCGGTCTGAGGTACTGCCGGACGAGGTCGGCGACCTGGTTCACCAGCACCAGGCCGCGTCCGCCGAGCTGTCCCGGCGAAGCGGGACGGCGGCCGGCCAGCGGATCGCTCAGGGTGCCTTCGTCGATGACCTCGCAGAGCACGTGGTCCTCTTCCCGCCACACACGGACGACACCGTTGCCCGAACCGTGCAGCACGCTGTTGGCGGACAGTTCCGCCACGGCGAGCACGAGATCCTCCACCCGGCCCTGGGCGAGCCCGCTCTCTTCGGCCCGGTTCTGCGCGAACCGGCGCACCGCGGCGAGCCTGCCGAGGTCGAAGCGGAACGCGTCGGCCGACCGCGGCTCCGGCAGCGGCAGGTTGTACTTCTCGACCACCGCGTCGGGCGCGTAGCCCGCGCTCGGGCGGTCGCCGTCGGCACCGGAAAGGGTGGGGTGCGTCCGCTCGGCGTCGGCGAGGACGTCGTCTCCGAGCCGGGTCCGGTCGTACGGGCACAGAATGCCGAGGTCGCGATCCGTGAAGGCGAAGTTGATCAATGCCTCGTGCTGCGCGCACGCCGGGTACTCGGCGGCCGAGCGGCCCGCCCAGATCGGCTCGCCGATGATCCGGACCGGCCCCGGCCGGTTGTTCGCGAACGCGAGCAGCACACCGGGAAGGATGCGCCCCGGATTCCGGCCCGCTTCGCTCATGTCGATGAGTTCGACCTCGGCGGCGGCATCCCCCAAGGCCGCTTCGATCAGGGCCAGGTTCCGCCGGGGCACGGCCACCGCGACGGGCTCGTCGTGCTTCAAGCCCTCCAGGATGTACGGAATCGTACCGCCCAGGTACTCGGAGTCACCGGAGTAGAGCAGGCCCACGTGGGAGAAGGGCCCCGCGGTGACTGTCACGGTCTCGTCTTACCCCGTCCAGGGGATTCTGAAACCCTGCGAACGGAGGGAAATCCGGAAAGAGCGCCGGGCCGATCAGCCGAGCCAGCGTCCCGCCATCGAGATCAGCCAGAATCCGGCGAGCGTCGCACCGGTGAACAGCCCGGTCCAGGCGACGAGCGACTGGTTCGCCTCCGCGCTGCGAGCCGCCTTGATCCGGATGAGCGCGTACGCCGAAACGGCGAAGAACGGCAGCGGGATCAGCGGAAGCGGCGACAGGCGGACGACCCCGGCCACCAGGCAGGTCCCCACCAGCACGCCCAGCGCGATCGTCAGCGCGCGCGGAATCCAGGGATGCCCGCGATAGGCCCCGACGACGATGCGTTCGGTGAGTTCGACGAGTCCCCTGACCTCGCGTGGACTCGCGGCTGCCAGTGCGGGAGCCTCGTTCTCGTCCTTCGTGGGAGTCAGCGGCACCTGCTCATCCTATCCCGGTCCGGTCACCGGCCGGACCGGGCCGGAGAAACCGATGCCCCGGCCGGAAGGATCCGGCCGGGGCGTCAGTGACGAAGAGGTGTTCTCTAGGCGGACTTCTCGCCGCGCTCGCTGCTGCGACGGCGTGACGGCTGACGCGCCACGATCGTCGGGTTCACGTTCTCGCGGACGGTCTGCTCGGTGATGACGACCTTCGCGACGTCGTCGCGGCTGGGGATGTCGTACATGACCGGCTGCAGGACCTCTTCCATGATCGCGCGCAGGCCACGGGCGCCGGTGCCGCGGAGCACGGCCTGGTCGGCGATGGCCTCGAGCGCGGTCTTGGTGAACTCCAGCTCGACGTTGTCCATCTCGAAGAGCTTCTTGTACTGCTTCACCAGCGCGTTGCGCGGCGTGGTCAGGATGCTGACCAGGGAGTCCTTGTCGAGGTGGGTCACCGTCGCCACGACCGGGAGACGCCCGATGAACTCGGGGATCAGCCCGAACTTGATCAGGTCTTCCGGCATGGTGTCGGAGAAGATGTCGCTCTCGTCGATCTCGGCCTTGGTGCGGATCTCCGCGCCGAAACCGAGGCCGCGCTTGCCGACCCGCTCGTTGATGATCTTCTCCAGCCCGGCGAACGCGCCGGCCACGATGAACAGCACGTTCGTCGTGTCGATCTGGATGAACTCCTGGTGCGGGTGCTTGCGGCCGCCCTGCGGCGGCACCGACGCGGTGGTGCCCTCGAGGATCTTCAGCAGCGCCTGCTGCACGCCCTCACCGGACACGTCGCGGGTGATCGACGGGTTCTCCGACTTCCGGGCGATCTTGTCGACCTCGTCGATGTAGATGATGCCCGTCTCGGCCCGCTTGACGTCGTAATCCGCCGCCTGGATCAGCTTGAGCAGGATGTTCTCGACGTCCTCGCCCACGTACCCGGCTTCGGTGAGCGCCGTGGCGTCCGCGATCGCGAACGGGACGTTCAGCATCTTCGCCAGGGTCTGGGCCAGATAGGTCTTGCCGCAGCCCGTCGGCCCCAGCATCAGGATGTTGGACTTCGCCAATTCGACGGTCTCGTCCTTGGAATCCTTCGGCCCGGACTTGTCGTCGGACTGCACACGCTTGTAGTGGTTGTACACCGCCACGGCCAGCGATCGCTTCGCGTCGTCCTGGCCGATGATGTACTGCTCGAGGAACTCGTGGATCTCGGCGGGTTTGGGCAGCTCGTCGAGCTTGACCTCACCGGCCTCGGCCAGTTCCTCTTCGATGATCTCGTTGCAGAGATCGATGCACTCATCGCAGATGTAGACCCCGGGGCCGGCAATGAGCTTCTTCACCTGCTTTTGGCTCTTGCCGCAGAAAGAACATTTCAGCAGGTCGCCGCCGTCACCGATCCGTGCCATGGCCGTTGACCTCGTCCCCTCCGGCGCGATGTACGCGCCTGACTGTCTTACCGCCCCGGTCACGGATGACCGCTCGGAGCCTCACACACTGCCACTGACGGTACCCGCCCGATGCCGTCGGCGGGAGAACCAACGCCACATCTGAGCACGCCAGAAGCTGACCATAGACCAGGGATCCGGTGCGTGTCGTCACCCGACACGCACCGGTCCCCCTCCCGCGATCAGCTGCTCGAAGCCTTGCGGTACTCGAGCACCTCGTCGACGATCCCGTACGCCTTGGCCTCGTCGGCCGTCAGGATCTTGTCGCGCTCGATGTCCTTCTTGACCTCGTCGGCGTCCTTGTTCGTGTGCTTCGCCAGGATGACCTCCATCTGGCGCCGCACCCGCTGGATCTCGTTGGCCTGGATCTCCAGGTCCGAGACCTGGCCGTAGGTGCCCTCGGTGGCGGGCTGGTGGATCAGCACGCGCGAGTTCGGCAGGGTGAACCGCTTGCCGGGGGTACCGGCGGCCAGCAGCACCGCGGCGGCCGAGGCGGCCTGGCCGATGCACATGGTGACGATGTCGGGGCGGACGTACTGCATCGTGTCGTAGATCGCCATCAGCGCGGTGAACGAGCCACCGGGCGAGTTGATCAGGATCATGATGTCGCGGTCCGGGTCCTCGTGCTCGAGGTGCAGCAGCTGGACCATGACGTCGTTCGCCGACGCGTCGTCGATCTGCACGCCGAGCATGATCTGACGCTCTTCGTACAGCTTGTTGTACGGGTTCGATTCCTTGATGCCGTAGCTCGTGCGCTCGACGTACGAGGGCAGGACGTACCGCGACTGCGGCAGCTGGAGCCGCGACTGCATCCCGGGCGCCTGCGACCCGATCGGAAGCTGGAAGTCGTTCATTGAATTCTCCTGATGTGCCGGGCGCGGATCAGCTGTTGGGAAGCGGGTTCTCACGAGTGAGGACCTGGTCCACGAAGCCGTAGTCCTTCGCCTCCTGCGCGGTGAACCAGCGGTCGCGGTCACCGTCCTTGACGATCTGCTCGACCGTCTGGCCGGTCTGCTCGGCGGTGATCCGGGCCAGCTCCTGCTTCCATTTGCCGAACACCTCGGCCTGGATGGCGATGTCGGAGGCCGTGCCGCCGACACCCGCCGAGGGCTGGTGCATGAGGATGCGCGCGTGCTGCAGCGCGTACCGCTTGCCGGGCGTGCCGGAGGAGAGCAGGAACTGCCCCATCGACGCGGCCAGGCCCATCGCGTAGGTCGCGACGTCCGGGCGGATCAGCTGCATGGTGTCGTAGATCGCGAAACCCGCGGTGACCGAGCCACCGGGCGAGTTGATGTAGAAGCGGATGTCCGACTCGGAGTCGTCTGCGTCGAGCAGCAACAACTGGGCGGTGATCCGGTTGGCGACCTCGTCGTTGACCTCGGAGCCGAGGACGACGATGCGCTCCTGGAGCAACCGCTCGAAGACCGAGTCGGTGAGGTTGAGCCCTGCGGTACCGGTCCGCGCCTGGGGCGTGTGCTGCGTCACGTCATGCCTGCCTTTTCGCCGACGGCGGCGGGTGGAACGTTCGCCGCCGCGTATGTCCAGATGCTTGAGGATCTTGCAACCGACCCTAACGAACTTGGGCGGTGCAGAATGCCTGACACCGCCCAAGTTCGCTTACAGCTTTACGGTCCGTTTCGAGCGGACCGGATATTCCCTACTCGGCCGCAGTCTTCGCGGGTTCCTCGGTGACCTGCGTCTCCTCCGCTGCGGGGCCGAAGAGCTCTTCGAGGTCGACCGTGGCGCCGGAGGCGTCGGTCACGGTGGTCTTGCGGACCACCGAGGCCAGCGCCTTGCCGCGGCGGACGTCGGCGTAGATCGCGGTCAGCTGACCGGACTGCTGCGCCCGCTGGACGTACTCGTCCGGGCTGACGCCGAAGCGCTGCGCCTGGTAGATGATGCGCTCGGTGAGCTCGCCGTCGTTGACCGACGTCTGCTCGGCGTCGGCGATGCTGTCCAGCAGCAGCTGCGTGCGGACCGCCTTCTCCGACTCCTCGCGGACCTCGGTGTCGAACTCCTCGATCGTGCGGCCTTCGGCTTCGAGCGCCTTCGCGAACTGCGCCTCGTCGTGGTCGAAGGGGTGGATCGCGTCGTGCTTGCGGTTCTCGATCTCGGCTTCGAGGACCTTCTCCGGGATCGCGACCTCGGTGCGCTCGAGCAGCTCCTCGAGGACCTTGTCGCGGGCCTGGACGCCCTGCTGCATCTTCTTGACGCGGCCGAGGCGCTCGCGAAGGTCGGCCTTCAGCTCGTCGATCGTGTCGAACTCGCTCGCCATCTGGGCGAACTCGTCGTCCGCCTCGGGCAGCTCGCGCTGCTTGATGGTCTGCACGGTGACGGTGACGTCGGCGTCCTTGCCGGTGTGCTCGCCGGCGACCAGCTTCGTGGTGAAGGTCTTGGTCTCGCCGGCGTTCGCGCCGATGATCGCCTCGTCGATGCCGTCGACGAGCTGGCCGGAGCCGATCTCGTAGGACAGGCCGGTGGTCGAGGCCTCCTCGACCTCCTGGCCGTCGACGGTGGCCGCGAGGTCGATCGAGACGAAGTCGCCGTTCTCGGCCGGGCGGTCGACACCGGTGAGCGTGCCGAACCGGGCGCGCAGCTCGTCGAGCTGCTCGTCGACCTCGGCGTCGGTCAGTTCGACGTCGTCGACGCTGACCGAGAAGCCTTCGAGGTCGGGCAGCGAGATCTCCGGGCGGATGTCGACTTCGGCGGTGAACTCGAGGACCTCACGGTCCTCCAGCTTGGTCACCTCGAACTCGGGCTGGCCCAGCGTGCGGACCTCGCCCGCGCGCACGGCTTCCATGTACTTGGCCGGAATGACCTCGTTGACGACCTCGTCGAGCACCGGGGCTCGCCCGATCCGGCTTTCCAGCACGCGAGCCGGCGCCTTGCCCGGGCGGAAGCCGGGGATGCGCACCTGCTGGGCGATCTTGCGGTAGGCGCGGTCGAAGTTCGGCTTGAGCTCGTCGAACGGCACCTCGACATTGATCTTGACTCGCGTCGGGCTGAGCTGCTCGACGGTGCTCTTCAACGTATTCTCCTCGAGCGGTAAACGATGTGTTGGAGCATCCGCACGTCGTCGACGGCGGATGTGCCCTGGTCACCTTGCAGACCGGGCCGTCCGAGTCTAGGCCGTGTCCTGTGCGTCTGTTCGATGGGGTTCCAGGCGGTGCGGGCGGGTCGGCGTCGTACCGGGTCATACCCGGCCGCGCCCGCGCGTGCCGCCAGGGGCCGCCTGGGGCCGCCTGGGCGCGGAGACCGCGAACAGGCCCGCAGGACACGGCCCGGTCCCCGGGCCCATCAGCCCGCCCTCGTCCACCGATCGCGGGCTTCGAACAAATTCGGACCGGCCACCCGATCGGACCAGTTTTCGGTTCTTCTCTGTTACGAACCGGCCCTTTCCTGGACACGGATGCGTGCCACGCTTCACCATCGGGCGCCATGACGAGGCGTTTCGGCGATCGGATGAAGTTTACAAACCAATACTAATTGTCTACGGTGTGACAGCTTGTCCCGGTAGCATCGACCGAGGGGAACGATCGATGACCGTCGCCGTAACCCGGTCCGAGGACACGGGGGGATCACCCGCGGGACGACCGAGACGCGGCGTGCCCAACCCGCGGCTCCCGCTGCCGATGGTCTCGGTGCCGACGGTGTTGCTGTTCGCCGGCGGCGTCATGGTCTGGACGGGCGCCACCTGGCTGGTCGTCAACGAGGCCGCGCCGCTCTGGGTGACCATTCCCCTGCACGCGCTCGTCACCTTCACCATGTTCACCGTGCTGCACGAGTCGACGCACCACGCGGCCGGGCAGCTCACCTGGGTCAACGAACTGCTCGGCAGGATCGCGATGCCGTTCGTGGCGGCCTACGGCTCCTTCCCCCTGGTGCGCTACATCCATCTGGAGCACCACCGCAACACCAACGAGGACGCTCACACCGATCCCGACGCCTGGACCGCGCACGGGACCTGGTGGCAGCTGCCGCTGCGCTGGCTGACCATCGACTTCTGGTACGCCCGCTTCTACGTGGCGCGGCAGCGCACTCGGCCGCCGTCGGAGCGGGCCGAGACCGCGGCCGTCCTCACGCTGAGCCTCGCCGCGTTCGCCTGGCTGACCGTGAGCGGTCACGGCTGGGAACTGCTGATGGTCTACCTGATCCCGCAACGCGTCGGGCTGGCCGTGCTGGCCTGGTGGTTCGACTGGCTGCCGCATCACGACCTCGGCGCGCAGCGGCAGAACCGGTTCGGCGCCACGCGCGTCCGCGTCGGGCTCGAATGGCTGATGACGCCGATCATGCTGTGCCAGAACTACCACCTGGTGCACCATCTCCACCCGGCGATTCCGTTCTACCGGTACCTGCGCACCTGGAAGGACAACCGCGACGCGTACCTCGCGCGGGACGTCCCGATCGCGACGCCGTGGGGCCGCGAGCTGACGTCGTCGGAGTACCGCGAATGGCGTCAGCTCACCGGCTCGTTCGACGAGGAACCGCCCGCACCGCAGCCCCGGCGGCCGAGCCGGTTCCATTCGCTGCGGGTCGCCGAGGTCCGGCCGCTGTGCGAAGGCGCGGTCACCGTGACGTTCGACGTGCCGGAACGGCTGCGGGAGACCTTCCGGTTCCTCCCCGGCCAGCACCTGGTCATCCGCGCCGAGGTCGACGGGGAAGAGGTGCGGCGCGCCTACTCGATCTGCTCGACGCCGGACTCGGGTGTGCTGCGGATCGCGATCAAGCACCAGCTCGGCGGCGCGTTTTCGACGTTCGCCACCACGGAACTCGCGGCGGGCGACGCGCTGGACGTCCTGCCCCCGGACGGGGAATTCACGCTGACCCCGGCGAGGGGCCGCGCCGGCCGGTACGTCGCGCTCGCCGCGGGCAGCGGGATCACGCCGGTCCTCTCGATCCTGACCGCGGCCTTGCAGGACGAGCCGAACAGCAAGGCGACCCTGCTCTACATCAACACCTCCGGCGCCAGCACGATGTTCGCCGACGAACTCGGTGCCCTCGCCGCGCGGCTGGGCGGACGGCTGCACGTCGTGCACTACCGCACCGACGAACGCGACCCCGATCTGCGCACGCATCGACTCGAAAGGCCGTTCGACATCGTCGGCGAGGCGCTCGCCATCTCGCACGAGCGCTACCAGCGCGGCCGCCTCGACGACACCCGGCTCCGCGCGCTGCTACAGGCGCGGCTGCACCCGGCGAAGGTGGACGAGTGGTTCCTGTGCGGCCCGCGCGACCTCATCGACATGGCCCGCCGGACCCTGGCGGACAGGGACGTCCCCGACGAGAACGTCCACTTCGAACTGTTCCAGGGCGCGCTGCCCGTCCGGCCCTCGCGGCGGCCCGGCCCGACGCTGACGGTGACCGCGGGCGGGAAGACCGTCGAAATCCCCGCGACGGTGGGCGAAACCGTGCTCAGCGCCGCGCTCCGGCACGGCGTCGACGCGCCGTACGCGTGTGTCGGCGGGGCCTGCGGCACCTGCCGGGCGACGGTGGTACGGGGCAGCGCGCGGATGGACGTGCACTACGCGCTCGGGGATGACGAAGTCGCGGCGGGGCGGATCCTGACCTGCCGGGCGGTGGCCACTTCACCCGAACTGGGCGTGGACTACGACCGCTGACTCCCAGCCGTCATCGCGTAACTCACGTGCTCGAACCCGTAACTCGCGTGCTTGAACGCGTAACTCGATGATCGGCCTCTGATCACGCGAGATACGTCTCCAAGCACGCGAGATACGTCTCTGAGCACGCGAGTGCTGCATAGCGGCACACAGCGGGCTCACAGGCGGGACACAACGCGCGCATACGACCGCGGCGCACGCTCGGCTCATGGCAACCGGCTCGGCCCCGTCCACCGGCCCGCGCCGGTGGCCCCGGCCAGGGCGGCTTTCCCTGCGCGCCAAGCTGACCGGCTCGATGGTGCTGCTGCTCACCTTCGTCTGCCTGGTGACCGGGGTCGCCAGCGAGCTCGCCCTGCGGTCGTTCCTCACCCGCCAGATCGACGACCAGCTCTCGGCCGCCTCGGCCCGCGCCCACGACTTCGCGAGCCGTCCACCGGAGGACGGCCTCGGCCCCGACCCGCTCAACGCGCCGGGCCAGGCCTCCGGCACGCTCAGCGTGCGCCTCTCCGGTGACCGGGTGTTGTACGCGGGAGTCCTTACCGTGCAAGGACTTCCTCAAGGCCTGTCGACCGAGCAGGAGTCCGGCCTGTTCATGATCCCGGCGGACCGGCCGCCGCTGACGCTGGCGCTCGGTGGTCTCGGCGACTACCGCGTGCAGGCCGTCTCGATCCCGGGTGGCGTGGTCGTCACCGGGCTCCCGCTCGCACCGATGCAGGACACCTTGACCACCGTCCGGTGGATCCTGTCCGGGGTCGCGGCGGCGGGGGTCGCCGGCGCCGGGTTCCTCGGCGCGTTCGCGGTCCGGCGCACGCTGCGGCCCCTCGACCGGGTCGCCGCGACCGCCGGCCGGGTGTCGGCCATGCGGCTCGACCGCGGTCAGGTCGCGCTTTCCGTGCGGGTGCCCGAGATCGACACCGATCCGCGGACCGAGGTCGGCCAGGTCGGTTCGGCACTGAACCTCATGCTCGGGCATATCGCGCGGGCACTGGAAGCACGGCACGCCAGCGAGACCCGGGTCCGCCGGTTCGTCGCCGACGCGAGCCACGAACTCCGCACCCCGCTCGCGGCGATCCGCGGGTACGCCGAACTCGCCGGCCGCGGCAGCGCGCTGGCGCCCCCGGAGGTCGCCCGCTCGATGTCCCGGATCCAGTCGGAGGCCGCGCGGATGACCACCTTGGTCGAGGACCTGCTCCTGCTGGCGAGACTCGACGCGGGGCGGCCACTCGAAGCGGGCGAGGTCGATCTGACCCGGCTGGCCGCGGACGCGGTCGGCGACGCGTATGTCGCCGGCCCGGAGCACCGCTGGGAACTGCGGCTGCCGCCGGCCCCCGTGCTCGTCCGCGGCGACGTCCAGCGCCTGCACCAGGTACTGGCGAACCTGCTGTCCAACGCGCGCACGCACACCCCGCCGGGCACCACGGTGATCACCGCGCTGACCTCCTCGCCCAGCGGGGCCGCGGTGCTCACCGTCACCGACGACGGTCCCGGTATCGCCCCCGAACTCCTGCCGAGCGTGTTCGAACGGTTCGCCCGCGGCGACTCCTCCCGGTCCCGGACCGCGGGCGGCACCGGGCTCGGGATGGCGATCGCTTCGGCCATCGTCGTGGCCCATCACGGCTCGATCGAGGTGCACAGCCGCCCGGGCCGCACGGAGTTCGCCGTCCGCCTTCCGGTGATCGGATCCTCACAGCGGGTGCACAGCTTCGGCACAACCACGCCCCAGGTCGGCCCCCGACGCTGACGCCATGACCCTCCTCGCCTCTCGCGACGAAGCCGATCGAACCGCTCCTCCCACCCGGGACAAACCGGCCGATCCGCGCTGGGTCCGGCCGTCCGTGGCCGCGCTTCTGCTCGCGACCGCCGTCCTGTATCTCTGGGGCCTCGGGGAATCCGGCTGGGCCAACGCTTTCTACTCCGCGGCCGCGCAGGCCGGATCGGTGAGCTGGAAGGCGTTGTTCTTCGGTTCCAGCGACGCGGCGAACGCGATCACGGTCGACAAGACACCGGCCGCGTTGTGGGTGATGAGCCTTTCCGCGCGCCTGTTCGGCGTCGGCGCCTGGAGTGTCCTGGTGCCACAGGCGCTGATGGGCGTCGGCTCGGTGGCGTTGCTGTTCGCCGCGGTGCGCCAGACTTCCGGTCCGGCCGCGGGTCTGCTGGCGGGTACGGTCCTCGCGCTCACCCCGGCCGCCGCACTGATGTTCCGGTTCAACAATCCCGACGCGCTGCTCGTCCTGCTCCTGACCGCGGGCGCCTATTGTGTCGTCCGTGCGCTGGAGAAGGCGAGCCCGCGCTGGCTGGCGCTGGCCGGGGTCGCCGTCGGTTTCGGTTTCCTCGCCAAGATGCTGCAGGCGTTCCTGGTGCTGCCCGCGTTCGGGCTCGCCTACCTGATCGCCGCGCCGACGTCGGTGGGCCGCCGGCTTCTGCACCTGCTCGGCGCTTTGCTCTCCACCCTCCTGTCCGCCGGCTGGTATCTCGCCGTCGTCGCGTGGTGGCCCGCCGCCGACCGGCCGTACATCGGCGGCTCGCAGGAGAACAGCCTGTGGGAGCTGGCTTTCGGCTACAACGGGCTCGGCCGCATCACCGGTGACGAGGTCGGCAGTGTCGGCGGCAACCCCAACGGCGGCTGGGGCGGCACGGGCTGGGACCGGTTGTTCGGCAGCGAGATGGCGGGCGGGATCGCGTGGCTGCTCCCGGCCGCCGTCGTCGCGCTGGCCGCCGGGCTGTGGTTCACCCGCCGCGCCCCGCGCACCGATCGCGGGCGGGCGGCGCTGATCGTCTGGGGTGGCTGGTTCCTGGTGACCGCACTGGTGTTCAGCTACATGGGCGGAATCATCCACGCGTACTACACGATCGCGCTCGCCCCGGCGGTCGCCGCACTCGTCGGCATCGCGAGCACGCAGCTGTGGCGCGCACGGGGGAATCCGGCCGCCGCGGGCACCCTGAGTGCCGGAATCGGCTTGACCGCGTTGACGGCGTATCTCTTGCTGTCACGGCAACCCGAATGGCTTCCCGGACTGTCGATCGCGATCCTCGTGGCCGGTCTCCTGTGCGCGTTCCTGGCGTTCTTCGTCTCGCGCTTACCCGACGTGGCAAGACGCCTGGTCGCCGTCGGCGCGCTGGTCACCGTTCTCGCGGGCACCGGCGCGTACACGATCGCGACCGCCGCGACCCCGCATTCGGGCGCACTTCCTTCCGCCGGGCCGGAAGCGGGGCGCGGCGGGCTGCGGATGGGCGGCGGCGGGCTGCTCGGGACGAGCCTGCCCGGTGACGACCTCGCCGCCCTCATCCGCCAGGGCAGTGCGAAGTACACCTGGGCGGCTGCGACCGTGGGCTCCAACAACGCGGCGGGCTATCAGCTCGGCAGCGGCGCCCCGGTGATGGCCGTCGGCGGCTTCAACGGCACGGACCCGGCCCCCACGCTGGAGCAGTTCCAGGACTACGTCCGAAATGGACAGATCCATTACTTCCTCGGCGAAGGCATGATGATGCGCGGCGAGACCGGCAGCGACGCCGCCGAACGGATCGCCGCCTGGGTCGCGGAAACCCATCGTCCGGCCACTGTGGACGGTGTCACCGTTTACGACCTGAGCCGGTGAATCCCGTGACAGGACACAGCGACAGCACAGCTCGGACACAAGGCGACCTCAGCGCGAGGACCGAGAGTGACACCATGACCACCGCGACCCTCCCCGGCGCCGGCAGCGGCCGTCGCCCCGCCATCGCCCCGGACGGCTCCCCCGTGCTTGACGTCGTCATCCCCGTCCACAACGAGGAAACCGACCTCGAACCGTGTGTCCGGCGGCTGCACGCGCACCTCGTGGAGCAGTTCCCGTACCCGTTCCGGATCACCGTCGCGGACAATGCCAGTACCGACGGCACCCTGCCGGTCGCCGAACGGCTGAGCCGCGAATTCGACGACGTCGAAGTCCGCCGCCTCGAAGAGAAAGGCCGCGGGCGCGCCCTGCGCTCGGTCTGGTCCACTTCGGACGCGCCGGTGCTCGCGTACATGGACGTCGACCTCTCGACCGATCTGGCCGCGCTCGGGCCGCTCATCGCGCCGCTGCTGTCCGGTCACTCCGACCTCGCCATCGGCAGCAGGCTCGCCCGCGGCGCACGGGTGGTGCGCGGACCGAAGCGGGAGTTCATTTCCCGCTGTTACAACCTGATCCTGCGCGGCACGCTGGCGGCGAGGTTCAGCGACGCGCAATGCGGCTTCAAGGCGATCCGCGCCGACGTCGCCGAACGGCTGCTCCCCCATATCCAGGACACCGGCTGGTTCTTCGACACCGAACTGCTCGTGCTGGCGCAGAAGACCGGGCTGCGGATCCACGAGGTGCCGGTCGACTGGGTGGACGACCCGGACTCGTCGGTGAACATCATCGCCACCGCGACCGCCGACCTCAAAGGCATCGCCCGGCTGACCAAGGCGACGCTGACCGGGCAGATCCCGATCAGCGGCCTTCGCGAGCAGCTGGGCCGCGCGCCGATCCAGGTGCGGGCGCCGGGCGTGGCACCGAGCCTGGTGCGGCAGCTGGTGCGGTTCGCTGCCGTCGGCGTCGCCAGCACGATCGCCTATCTCGTGCTTTTCCTGCTGCTGCGGACGTTCACCGGCGCGCAGGCGGCGAATCTCGTCGCGCTGCTGGTGACCGCGATCGGCAACACGGCGCTCAACCGGCGCCTCACCTTCGGCATCCGCGGCCGGGCAGGCGCCGGGCTGCACCAGTTCCAGGGTCTCCTCGTGTTCGGCCTCGGGCTCGCGCTCACCAGTGGAGCGCTGGAACTGCTGCACACGATGACCGCCCCCGGCCTGCCGCTGGAGATCACCGCGCTCGTGCTCGCGAACCTCGCGGCCACCGTCCTGCGTTTCCTGCTGCTGCGCGGCTGGGTGTTCCGCCGCCGCACCGCCACCGAGATGGAGAACTGACCCCATGACCACCGCACTCGTTTCCCGCGTGGAACCCGGCCGCGCCGGGGAAAACGCCACGAAACCCACCGGCCGGTGGGTCCGGCCCGCCGTCTTCGGGCTGCTCGCCGCCACCGCGCTGCTGTACTTCTGGAATCTGACCGCCTCCGGCTACGGCAACTCGTTCTACGCCGCAGCGGTACAGTCCGGCACGCAGGACTGGAAGGCGTGGCTGTTCGGGTCGCTCGACGCCGGGAACGTGCTGACCGTCGACAAACCCCCGGCCGCGCTCTGGGTCACGACGGCGTTCGCCCGGCTCTTCGGTTTCTCCAGTTTCACCGTGCTGGCCCCGCAAGCCTTGATGGGAGTCGCCTCGGTCGGCCTCCTCTACCTGACAGTGAAGCGGACCTCCGGCCCCGTCGCCGGTCTGTTCGCCGGGGCGGCGTTCGCCGTCACTCCGGTCGCCGCGCTCATGTTCAAGTTCAACAACCCCGACGCGCTGCTGACGCTGCTGCTGGTCGCCGGCGGGTACTGCACGATCCGCGCGATCGAAAAGGCGAGCCCGCGCTGGCTGGCCTTCGCCGGCGTCGCCGTCGGGTTCGGCTTCCTGACCAAGATGATGCAGGCGTTCCTGGTCCTGCCCGCGTTCGGCCTCGCCTACCTGATCGCGGCGCCGACTTCGCTGGGCAAACGCTTGCTTCACCTGTTCGGGGCCTTGAGCGCGACCGTCCTGTCAGCGGGCTGGTTCATCGCGCTGGTCGATCTGTGGCCCACCGAGTCCCGGCCGTACATCGGAGGTTCGGACGGCGACAGCCTGCTCGAACTGGCGCTGGGCTACAACGGCCTCGGCCGGATCTTCGGCATGGGTGGCGGCGTGATGGTCGGCGGTCCGGGCGGGGTCGTGAGCGGCTCGGCCGGCGGGAACGTCGGCTTCGGCGGTGAGAGCGGCGTGACCCGGATGTTCGGCGCGAGTTTCGGCGGGGAGGTGTCGTGGCTGCTGCCCGCCGCGCTGATCGGGCTGGTCGCGGGACTGTGGTTCACCAGGCGGGCCGCCGGCACCGACCGGACGAGGGCCGCGCTGATCCTGTGGGGCGGCTGGATGCTCGTCACCTCGCTCGTGTTCAGCTTCATGAGCGGCATCGTGCACCCGTACTACGCCGTCGCGCTGGCGCCGTCGATCGCCGCCGTGGTGGCGATCTCCGGGACCTCGCTGTGGCGCGGCCGGGCGCATCTCGCGCCACGCGTGTTCCTGTCGCTGATGATCGCGGCCAGCGCCGTCTGGTCGTACATCCTCCTGGACCGCAACGCCGACTGGCTGCCCGTGCTGCGCTGGATCATCGCCGGGCTCGGCCTGGTGACCGCGACCCTCGTGCTGGTGGGTGTCCCGCCGATGCGGAAACTCGTCGCCGTCGTCGCGACGGCCGCGGTGCTGACCGTCGGCCTCGGCACCACCACGTTCGGCGTCGAAACCGCTTCGCAGGCGCACTCCGGCTCGATCCCGATCTCCGGTCCGGCCGTGAACGACACCCGGGTGATGGCAGAGGTCTCCTCCGCGGAGATCGGGGCCCTGCTCGCCGCGACCACGACGAAATGGGCGGCCGCGACGTCGAGTTCACAAGCGGCGGCGAGCCTGGAGCTCGCGAGCGGCAAGTCGGTGATCGGCATCGGCGGCTGGAGCGGCAGGGACCCCGCGCCGACACTGGCGGAATTCCAGCGGTACGTGGCGAACGGAGAAATCACCTACTACATCGAAGGCGGCCGCGGTGGTGGCCCCGGCGGCGGCTCGAACGAGATCGCCGAATGGGTCGCCGAGAACTTCACCGCCACCACGGTCGGCGAGCAGACGGTGTACCGCCTGCTCTCCTGAAAATACGTCGACAAACGTTGGGGCGCACGGGAATCCTGGACGGTATGCATCGGCCGTACCGCTGGGATCTCGTGCGCCCCGACCAGCTCGGGACGCTACTGGAGCGCGCCGGAAAGCCGTCGCTGTGGTTTTTGGACGAACTGATCGAATGCACCGCGAAGGTGATCGCCCGGGCCGGTGACGCGGAGCTGTACTTCGTCGGGCGCTCCGCGGACAGCGTGCACGACCTCCTGAGCGGAACTCCTTGGCGGGAAAGGATCCACCAGCTGCCGCTGTCGTTCGCGGGCACCTGGGACGGTCTGACCGAGTCCGATGTGGACACTCTTCGCGGGTATCTCGCTTCGGCGGTCCTGAGCCCGCACGACCTGGCGCGTGGAAGGCCGAAGGTGTTCGTCGACCTCGTCTACACAGGACAGACGTTCACCGGCCTCTACGGACTGCTGCGGGCCTGGGTCGACGACGAACGCGAGGCCTGGAGCATCATCCGCGGGCGGCTCCGGTTCCTCGGGATCACCATCCGCGAGGACACGAGCCCGTCGGCGTTCCGCTGGCAGCAGCAGGTCGGCTGGCCCGCCGAACTGCCCGCGAACGGTGTCCGGAACATCTCGCTCGCTTGGCCGGTCTGGCACTACTTCGGCGACGTTCAGGCGAAACTCACCGCTTCCTTCCCGCGGCCACGCTGGTCGGACGAGAACGGCCGCGCGCCGGAGCATTCGGAACAGCGGCTGCGAGGGCTGGCCGAGGCGGTCGCGATCGTGGAGGCGGGGCGCTCGAAGGCGGGCCGGGACCTGCTGGTGCGGCATCTGCGGAAGGAACCGGCGATGGCGGAGAGCTGGCTGCGGACGCTGATCACGCGACTGCGCTGACCGACAGGTGACTGTCACCCGCCCCTCAGCCGCCCCACAGGTTCACGGCGCACCCTGGAAGCAGGGAATCACCCAGGGGTGAGGAGAAGACCATGAGGGAGCTTCCGCACTGGCACACGGCGAGCGCGCAGGGGCCGCGCGAGCACAACGCGGACGCCGTCGCGGCGTACGCGGCCCCGGACGGCCGGGGGATCGTGTTCGCGCTGGCCGATGGAGTCGGAGATCACCCGAACGCGGCACGCGCGGCGCGGACGGCGGCTTCGGCGGCGGTCGGGACACCGGTCGAGCAGGGGGCGGCCGGGGCTGTTCTCGCAGCTCAGCGGGCCGTGCTCGCCCTCGGCGAGGCCGGTGACTGCGTCCTCGTCGTGGCCGTGCGGACCGGCGAGGGGTATGGCATCGCGTGGGTCGGGGACGCACGGGCGTACGCTTGGGACGGTTACACCGTGCGGCAGGTGACGAAGGACCATACGCTCGCGCAGTACTTCCGCGACCACGGGCAACCCGTGACACCGCGGATGGAACACGTCGTCACCACCAGCGTCCGCACGGCCGGTGCGCACGAGATCGGCACGGCCACCGTCACGACCGGCGGGCTTCTGCTCACCAGCGACGGTGTGCACAAGACGCTCAGCGGTCCGACCATGCTCGACATCCTCGGGATGCCGGACAGGGCGGCCACCGAGCTGGTGCGGACGGCGATTTCGCTCGGTGGCTCCGACAACGCCACCGCGCTCGTGGTGGATCCGCCCGGCGCGGAGGTCACCACGGAAAAGTTTCGCGTCGCGGCCTGAACCGGGCGGTCAGGCCGCGACGCGATCCCTCTTCAACTGACGGTATTCACGCAGCACCAGCACGACGATCACCACGTCGAGGGCGGCGAAGAACGGCAGCGCGAGCGAGTGCGTGTGGATCGCACGGAAGATCTCGTAGACCACGAACGCCGAAAGCACCACGGCGGCGACGGGGTACGCCCGCATCACCTTCTTCGCCAGCGCCCAGACCAGGCCGAGTTTGATGATCCCGTGCGCTACGAGGTACACGACGGCGAACGTCCGGCCCTCGGCGAAATGCCCGGCGGCGAGTTCGAGGTGCCGGGCCAGCGTCCCTTCGGGGTCGCCGAGCAGGTCGCGGGTGACGACGGCGTGCGCGAAACCGGAGACGACCGACGACGGCACGATCATCAGGACCAGTCCGCCCACCAGCTGCAAAGCGCCGTCCAGCCCCTTCAGGGTGATGGCGATCCGGAACAGCTTCTCGGTGCTCATGTCACCTCACCCTGCCGCACCCCGCCGCCGCGCGCAGCCGCCGTCACCGGAACAGGCGGTCCCGGCAGGCCGGGCACCGCTCGTGCCGCGCGGTCCGCCCGGAGAGGTCCCTGCCGTAGAAGGGAAAGCACGGCGCACCGCAGACGGCGAGGTAGATCCGCCCGCAGCGCAGCGGCCGTTCGCCGACGTGGTGGGCCACGGCCAGCGCCCGGTGGCGCGGGCCCGCTTCGGGCAGCCAGCCGTTGTCGGGCAGCTTCGCGAGCACGTCGGCGTTGACGTCTTCCGAGCGGCGCAGCAGGGCCGCACCCAGGTCGGTGAGCCGTTGCCCGAGATCACGAAGGACGTCGGCGCGCGGCACGTCCTCTTCCACCATCCGGGTGACGAAGCCGATGTCGGTGCTCAGGGAGCCGTGAAGGTCCCGGAGCCGGTCCAGCAGGCGATGATCCATGCCTTTCCATTAAGGCGTTGCGCCCGGGCAAGGAAAGACTCAAGACGCGTAGGTGACACGGCCGTCCATGATCGTGGCGGTGACGGGGATGTCGCGCAGCCCGGCCGGGGACAGCCGCGCCGGATCCACCGCGGTGACGACCAGATCCGCGACGTCCCCGACGGCCACCCCGGTCCGGCCACCGGACGACGCCGCGAGCGCGGCCTCCAGCGGCATGGCCTGCTCGGGATGCCACGGCGGACGCTCGTCGTCGGTGCGGCTGACCGCCGACGCGATCGCGTCCCACGGGTCCAGCGGCGCGACCGGCGCGTCCGAGCCGAACTCCAGCGTCACCCCGGAGCGGTGCAAAGCGCCGTACGGGAAGGCCCGATCGGTCCAGCCGTGCCAGTGCCGGTCGGCGACGTCGCGGTCGTCCGGCTGATGGGCGGGCTGCACGCTCGCGACGACACCCAGCTCGGCGAAACGCGCGACGTCCTCGGCGCACAGCAGCTGCGCGTGCTCGATACGGCCGGCGCAGCCGACCTTCGCGAAGGCGTCGAGCGCGATCTTGTTGGCGTGGTCGCCGATCGCGTGCACCGCGGGTGACAGGCCATGCTCGGATGCCTTGCGCATCAACGGTTCGAGTTCTTCGGGTGGCAGTTCGAGCAGTCCGTGGGAGTCGGTTCCGGCGTAGTGGCCCACGCAGTAGGCGGTGCGCGTGTTCAGCGAACCGTCGACGAACAGCTTGAACGGGCCGACCGTGAGCAGTCCGCCGCTGTCCGCCAGGACGTCGCCGGACCGGTGGCCGCGTTCGATGGCGGTGTCGAGCAGGTACTTGGCGATCACGCAGGAAACCCGGACCGGCAGGGGTTTCCGCGCCAGCCGTCGCCGCCAGTCGGTGACCGTGTCGGCGTATTCGTAGTCGACGATCCTGGTGACGCCGCGGGCGGCCGCCGCGTCGAGGGCGTCGGCCACCCAGCCGTCGACGACGTCCTCGGGAGCGATCGGGAGTTCGGCCGTCGCGCTCATGCAGTCGTTCTCCAGCAGCACCCCGGTCGGATGCTCGCGGCCGATGAGTTTCAGCGCGGCCGGGCTGAGCCACAACGTGTGGAGGTCGGCGCTGAACAGCGCGACGGGATGCCCTGGCAAAGCCTTCTGCAGCAGATCCTTGTGCGGGGCGTCGGGCCAGAGCCCGTCGCGGAACCCGGCGCCGAGCACGAGTTCACCGGGCGGCGCGGGATGCGCCAGCAGGTGTGCCAGCACCAGCTCGACCGTGTGCGCGGCGGACGTCGCCTCCCCCAACGGGATCCGGCGGCGCGCGGCCGACCACTGGGCGGTGTGCACGTGCGCGTCGACCAGGCCGGGCAGCAGGGTGCCGCCGTGCCCGTCCAGGATCTCCGACGCCTCACCCGCCTGCCCCGGCCCCGCGATGGCCGCGATCCGGCCGCCCTCGATCCGCACGTCCGACAGGGAACCCGCCAAGCCGACCCGGACCCGGCGCAACAGAAGATCGTCCACGCCCTCACCTTGCCAGCCCGCCTCGCAAGTAGTCACCTACTTGCGGGGGTCAGGAGCGGGCGAAGGTGAGCTTTCCGAGCGCGGCGACCAAGGGAGCGAGTTCGGGGAGTTCTTCGGCGGCGGCGAGTGCCTCGGTGAGGACGGTGTCGTGCGTCGGCCGCGCGGCCGCGAGCAGTTCCCGCCCGGCAGGCGTGACCTCCGTGTAGATCCCCCGCCGGTCGTCCGGGCACAGATACCGCTGCAGCAGTCCCCGGTCTTCCAGCCGCGACACCAGCCGGGTCGTCGCCGACTGGCTGAGCACGACGGCGTTCGACAACTGGTTCATCCGCAGGTGGAAACCGTCCTGACGGGCGAGCACGTCCAGCACGGTGTACTCGCTGACGGACAGCGAGTGCTCCTGTGCCAGCGCGCGCTCCAGCGCGTCCTCGATCCGCGCGTGCAGTGCGGCCAGGGTCCGCCAGCCCTGCGCGCGTGCCTCCACGGCGTCGTCGGCCAGTGACACGGTTCACCTCTTCCCCGGTTGCCCGAGCTTCGTTGCGTCATGCATCATCAAGCGTGTGCAATATACGGCGCGTGCAACTATTTCAGGCGCCCGTAGTTGCCAACGCCAGACAACACCACTCTACGGGAAGAAGTGAGCCTCCAATGCCTGCCGCTCTGCTCGCACTGGCGATCAGTGCCTTCGGTATCGGCACCACCGAGTTCGTGATCATGGGCCTGCTGCCCGAGGTCGCGGGCGACTTCGGCGTCTCGATCCCCTCCGCCGGGCTGCTGATCTCCGGATACGCGCTGGGCGTCGTGGTCGGCGCCCCGCTGCTGACCGCGCTCGCGTCGCGGGTGCCGCGCAAGACGGTCCTGGTGGGCCTGATGGTCCTGTTCATCGCCGGCAACGTCGTTTCCGCGCTGGCCCCCACCTACGGCCTGCTGATGACCGGCCGCGTGGTCGCCGCGCTCTCGCACGGCGCGTTCTTCGGTGTCGGCGCGGTCGTCGCCGCTTCGCTGGTCGCGCCGACCAAGCAGGCGGGCGCCATCGCGATGATGTTCACCGGGCTGACCGTCGCCAACGTCCTCGGCGTCCCCGCCGGGACCGCGCTCGGGCAGGCGCTGGGCTGGCGTTCGACGTTCTGGGCGGTCAGCGCGCTCGGCGTGCTCGGCCTGATCGGGATCCTCGCGCTGGTGCCCGCGCAGGCGACGACGAAGAGCGCCGGACTGCGCAGCGAACTCGCCGTGTTCCGGCGTCCCCAGGTGTGGCTCGCGCTGGCGATGACCGCGCTCGGTTTCGCCGGCGTGTTCGCGTCCTTCACCTACATCGCCCCGATGATGACCGAGGTCGCCGGCTTCTCCCCCGGCGCGGTGACCTGGCTGCTGGTGCTGTTCGGCGGCGGTCTGTTCGTCGGCAACCTGCTCGGCGGCAAGGCGGCCGACCGGTCGCTGATGCCCAGCCTGTACGTCATCCTCGCCGTCCTCGCGGCCGTCCTGGTCGTGTTCGTCTTCACCGCGCACGCCCAGCTCCCCGCCGCGATCACCATCGCGGTCTTCGGCGCCGCCGGTTTCGCGACCGTCGCGCCGCTGCAGGCCCGCGTCATGAACAAGGCCGAAGGCGCGCCCGCGCTGGCTTCGGCGGCCAACATCGCCGCGTTCAACCTCGGCAATGCCGGGGGCGCGTGGCTGGGCGGGAAGGCCATCGACGCCGGTCTCGGCTACACCGCGCCCAACTGGATCGGCGCCGCGCTCGCGCTCGCCGGACTGCTGGTCGCGGTCATCTCGGGCATGCTCGACCACGGGCGGCGAAAGGCTCGTCGCGCCGAACTGGCCCCCGCCGCCTGACCCGCAAGTACCCACGAAAGGAACGCAAGTGACCGACATTCCCACCGTCGAGCTCACCAACGGGGTGGAGATGCCGCAGCTCGGGTTCGGCGTCTTCCAGGTGCCGGACGAGGAGACCACCGCCGCGGTCAAGGCCGCGCTGGACGCGGGCTACCGCAGCATCGACACCGCCGCCATCTACGGCAACGAAGCGGGCGTCGGCAAAGCGCTCGCCGAGTCCGGGATCCCCCGTGACGAGCTGTTCATCACCACCAAACTGTGGAACAGCGAACAGGGCTACGACGCCACGCTGAAGGCGTTCGACGCCAGCATGGCCAAGCTGGGTCTCGAGAAGCTGGACCTCTATCTCATCCACTGGCCGACGCCGGAGCGCGATCTCTACCGCGACACGTGGAAGGCGTTCGAAAAGCTCTACGCCGACGGCCGGGTGCGCGCGATCGGCGTGTCCAACTTCCAGCCCGCGCACCTCGAACGGCTTCTCGACGCCGCTTCGGTGCCCCCGGCGGTCAACCAGGTCGAGGTGCACCCGTACCTGCAGCAGGCCGCGGTGCGGGAATTCGACGCGAAGCACGGCATCGCGACCGAGGCGTGGAGCCCGCTGGCCAAGGGCGGCGACCTGCTCAGCGAGGGCGCGATCACCGCCCTGGCCTCGAAGCACGGCCGCACGCCGGCGCAGATCGTCCTGCGGTGGCACCTGCAGCTGGGCAACGTCGTCATCCCGAAGTCCGTGACCCCTTCGCGGATCAAGGAAAATCTCGACGTCTTCGGGTTCACGCTGTCGGAGGAGGACATCGCGTCGCTGTCCGTGCTGGACCGCGGTGAGCGGACCGGACCGGATCCCGACACCTTCAACGTCGCGTAGCCCAAGTCCGTGAAGGACTCCTTGAGGGACCCAGAGTCCCTCAAGGAGTCCTTCACGGACTTTCGCAGGTCGCGGGCGTAGCGCTTTGTTTCGGCACGAGCCCGCTGTGTAGCCGGTTACTATTCGGCCGCACAGACGGCACTTGTGCGAAAAGAGGTAACCGGACGATGCAGGCCCGAGGACGCGCCGTCCTCGCGACACTTCTGCTCGTGGCGTTCCCAGTGGTGGTCGTCGCGGTGGGTGTCGCCAGTGTGCTGGCGGGCCTGCGGATCCAGGGCAAGATCGGCACCTACGTCATGCTCGGCGGGCTCGCGATCATGATCGCGCTCGGCTTCGGGCTGGTGAGCGCGCTGCGAGCGCGGCGTCCCCCGTTCGAGGGGCCGCGGCTGGGCCGCGAAGCGCATCCCGCGCTGTGGGAGATGATCGACGACCTCGCCGCCCAGGTGAAGACGCGGCCGCCGGACGAGATCGTGCTGATCGGCGAGATCAACGCCGCGGTCAGCGAGGACGCCCGGTTCCTCGGTCTGCGGCCGGGCCGCCGCACGATGCTGATCGGGCTGCCGCTGCTGGCCGCGCTGAGCGTGAGCGAGCTGCGCGCGGTGCTCGCGCACGAACTCGGCCACTACAGCGGCGGCCACACCCGCCTGCTCGCGCTGACCTACCGCGGCACCCAGACGCTCGCCTTCACCGTCGACAGGCTGGACGGCGGCCCCGCCAGGGCCCTGCTCTCCGCGTACTCGAAGCTGTACCTCCTGGTCGCGCGGTCGGCGAACCGGCGGCAGGAACTGCAGGCCGACGAGGCGTCCGTGCTCGCGGCGGGCAGCCGGACGGCGGCCGCGGCGCTGCGGAAGGTCGCGACGCTGAGCCCGCTGTGGAAGGACTACTCCGAGCGCTATCTCTCGCTCGGCGCGGCGGCGCGGCGCACTCCCGCCGTCCTGCTGGGATTCCGGTCGTACCTCAACCACCCGGTCCAGCGCGACTGGGTGGCCGAGTACGCCGACGACATCATCGACGGCGAAGAGCTGTCGAAGTACGACAGCCATCCGCCCACGAAGCGGCGGATCGCCGCGCTGACGGGCGTGCCGGACAACCCGGTGAAGCCGGACGCGCGGCCGGGGTGGTCGCTCCTGGGCGCGCCGAAGATCGACGTGCCCGAAGCGGAGCTGGAGGTGCTGGTCCGCGACGTCGGGCCGCGCGCGGACTGGGACGAGGTCGTCAAACGCGCGGGCCGGGCGTCGGTGGCCGAGGGCGCGAAAATGCTGACCGCGGCCGGGATCGAGAGCAGGTTGGCGCCGCGCGGCACGATCGGCGAGGTCGTCCGGGTCCTGCGGGACGGAGACGCCGACGCGCTCGCCAAACCCCTGCGGGCGCCGTCCCGCGAGGAGGGCCTCGCACTGCTCACCGAGCTGTTCGCCGACACCGTCACCGCCGCGATGATCGACAACGGCGTCGCCGCGCACCGGCTGAACTGGGGCGGCGGCTGGGAACTGTGCCTCGGCGACGGCGAGCCGTTCGACGTCGCCGAGCTGGTCGGCCCGGCGGTACGGAGCCCGCGCGCGGTCGACGAACTGGTTCACAACCTGCAACTGCTGAGCGTGCCTGCCGGGTATTTCTGCAAGCAGGAACCCCAGCCCGAACCGGATCCCGCCGAGGCCAGGATGCTCGGGATGTTCACCGCGCTCAAGGCCAAGCGGAAGCTCTACGACCTGATCGTCTGCGACACGGAAGTGGTGCTGCTGCCGATGGCGCGTTCGGTGCTGATCCGCCGCGGCCTCGCCGGCCTGATCGGGGCGCGCGGCGTTTCCGACCGCAAGCGGATCCGGAAGCTGCGCGAGCGCGGCCTCGACGATCTGCGCGCCGAACCCGGCGCCCGGCGGATCCCGTTCGCGGACGTCGTCGCGGGCGGTTTCCCCCGCCGGAAGCTCACCGCGTACCTGATGCTGGAACTGTCCGACGGCGAGACGCTGGAACTGGCCTTCACCGGCAACACCGAGGACTTCGGGACCGCCCACGACGAGCTGAAGGCGTTCTTCGGGTCGCTGAGGGCTTGACGCGCTTTTGTATCGGGCCGCGCTTTCGCGACACGGGTGCCGCCGAGGTCCGCCGACGCCCTAAGGCTTGATCCCCACACCGCCGAGGCTCAGGTGGTTCAGCTCGGTCAACGGGGCGAGGCGCGGCCCTTCCGGCCACCATTCGTGCAGGTGGACGACGCCGGGCTCGAGGATCTCCAGCCCGTCGAACAGAGACTCGATCTCGCCGCGGCCGCGGTGCACGGTGCGGTTCCCGGTACTGGCCATGAGATCGTCGAGTTTCCTGGCGAGCGCGCCGCGTTCGCCCTCGCCCGGCGTGAAGTCGTGGGTGATCAGCACGTAGGAGCCGGGAGCGATCGCGTCGACGTAGCCGCGGACGACGGCCTGCGCCTCGCCGAGGTCTTCGATGTGGTGCAGCACCGAGTTCAGGATCACCGCGACCGGGCGGTCGAACTCGATGTGCTCGGCGACAACCGGATCGGCGAGGGTCTGCTCCGGGTCGGTCAGATCGGCGCCGCTGACGTGGACGAGGAGGTCCTCCAGCAACGCCAGCCCGTGCGCCTGGACGACCGGGTCGTGGTCGACGTACACGACCAGCGCGTCCGGGTTGTACCGCTGCGCCGCCTGATGCGTGTTCTCCGCGGTGGGCAGGCCGGACCCCAGGTCGAGGAACTGGTCGATACCGCGGGCGCCGGCGAGGAACCGGACCACCCGGTTCGCCCAGGAGCGGAATTCCTTGGCGATGGCCGCTGCGTCGGGGGCCACGGCGAGCAGGTCCTCGACCGCCCGCCGGTCGACCTCGTAATGGTCGTGCCCGCCGAGAAGGACGTCCTTCATCCGGGCGAGGTTGGGCTTGCTGTAGTCGAGGGGAAGCGGGCGCCTCGGCACAGACCGGACCTCGTCCGAAGTCATGGACACGTTCCACCCTTCAGCCGCGCACGGGCCGCGCGAACGCGCCCACGGCTCCCTCGACATCGACGGACCGTACACAGATTACGACATGGCGTGCATCCAAGTGAACCTCCCCAAGGGCCTTGGCTACCTGCGACGATCACCCGAAGACGAGCTCGCGCCAGGTGGCTCCGCCATCGGTGGTGCGGTATACGGCCGACCCGCCATCGGCGTCGGGCAGGCCGTCCACGACCACCCCGACTCGCTCGTCCGGGAAGTCCAGGTCGTTGAGGCAGACACCGCGGCCGCTGAGCACGGTCGTCGTCCAGGTCGTTCCGCCGTCGGCCGTGCTGTGCAGGAAGCCGGTGCCGCCGCCTTCCGCCGCGACGGTCGCCGCCGCGGGCGAGGCCGCGCTGAAGCTCTGGTCGATCCCGAGGGTGGGCGCCTGTGCCGACCCGGTGAAATGCCCGCCGAGCTTCGGCGCGCGCCACAGCCGCCGGACGGTCGCCCCCGGTTGCGGCGTCCCCGGCCCTCCGCTGCACAGCGCCAGGACCTGCCCGCGCCGGACTCCGCTCAGCGAAGCCGAACTGTCCGCCGGGCAAGGCGGTGGCGCGGTCGCGAAGGTCAGGCCGTCCGACGACGTCCAGTACTTCTGGACGCGGTGGTCCGCCCCCATCGAGACCTGGATTCCGCCGCTGGTCGCGATGTCGCCGTAGGTCGAGGAGCCGGAGACGGCGAATCCCGGGACCGGCAGGAGGAGCCGTGTGCCGGAGATCCCGGCGTACAGCGTCGTCGTCGACGGGGTGCCGAATCCGGTGACCATCGCGAACACCCGCGGCCCCGATTCGGCGATCTTCGAAATATAGAAGGGTTCCCGCACCCCGGCGAGGCGGACCTCCGACCACTTGGCGCCGCCGTCGTGGCTGGCGAGCAGCCGGGTGCCGTCGGAGAGGAACGCGGCGCGTTCGTCGATCACCGTGAGTTTCACCTGATTGTGGTTGTCCGGCAACGAGATCGGCGGTTCGCCGACGCGGCGCCATCGCTTCCCGCCATCAGTGGTCGAGAGCAGGGACGCGCACCATCCCGGTTTCCCGCACGGGGAAAAGCCGAGGACGAAGCCACGCAACGGCCCGGTCCAGCTCGTCGACGCGGGGGCGAAACCCTGGGGTACCAGCGCATCGGCGGCGGCGGGCGGGGTGAGGACGGCCAGGGCGGTCAGTGCGGTGGCGGCGAGCACGGCCCACCGGTTCGGCTTCATGACCACGAGACGTCCGGCCCCCGGCCGGGTTGCCCGCCGTTCGGGGTGAACCCCCAGATCATCTCCGGTACGCTCGCAAACTTGTTTCGCCCGGGGCCGGACCGGGTATACGGCGTTCGGCCGGTGAGACGGAGGTAGCACCGATGGACGACGCGGGTTCGCGTGCTGGCGGTGATGAGGAGGAAGACCCCGGGACCACGCAGCGCCGGTTCAGCCTGAACGTCCACGACCCGGACCATCTGCCGCGCAGGCTCGCCGGCCGGTACGAGGTCGGGGAGTTGCTCGGCCGCGGCGCGACCGCACGCGTGTTCCGCGCCTGGGACCTGCGAGAAGGACGCGAGGTCGCGCTGAAACTGTTCCACGCGGACACGATGCTCCGGGACGAGCGCCGCCGGGAGCAGGAGATCCAGACCCTCAGCGCGGTCCGCCACCCCGGGCTCGTCCCGCTGTACGACGCGGGCTCCGACGACGGTTACACCTACCTCACGATGCGCTTGGTCGAAGGCCCGAACCTGGCTCAGCGCCTGCGGTCCGGCCCGCTCCGCCAGGAAGAGGTCGTCGAACTGGCCGCCCGGCTGACCGACGCGCTCGCGCATGTCCACGCGCACGGCATCACCCACCGTGACCTGAAACCGGCGAACATCCTGATCGCCGAAGACGGCCCGTTGATCGGGGACTTCGGGGTGGCGCACGCCTTCGACGCGACCAGGGTGACCGAGACCGGCGGTGTCGTCGGC
This sequence comes from Amycolatopsis sp. TNS106, assembly GCF_019330265.1. NCBI lineage: Bacteria > Bacillati > Actinomycetota > Actinomycetes > Pseudonocardiales > Pseudonocardiaceae > Amycolatopsis > Amycolatopsis sp. TNS106. Next base: position 4,344,699 of record NZ_CP024972.1, read on the forward strand.
ACGGCGGCGTACATGGCGCCCGAACAGGTCCGCGGGGAGAACGTCGGCCCGCCCGCCGACATCTACTCACTCGGCCTCGTCCTGCTCGAATGCCTTTCCGGGGAGCGGGAGTACACCGGGACGCCGGTCGAGGCCGCGGTCGGGCGGCTGCACCGGCCGCCCCGGATCCCCGGCGGGCTGTCGGTGACGATGACGACCTTGTTGCGCGGGATGACCGCGCGCAAGCCGTCGCAGCGCCCGACGGCCGCGGCGATCTCGCGGATCCTGCTGGAGGATTCCACCGGGACGAAGGTCGTCCATTTCGCGCCTGCCACCCGCAAACGGGCGGCCGTGGTCGCCGCCATCAGCGCGCCCGCCGCCGCGATCACCATCGGTGTCCTGCTGGCGGCCAACCAGACGGGGGCGAACCCGGCCACCCGACCGGAGGGAATGTTCCCCCCGGCGGTGAGCGGCTCGTCCGGCCCGGTGGCCGGCCAGGGCGGGCAGACCGTACAGACCGCTCAGGCCGTGCAGACCGCGCAATCCTCGGAGGCCGTCGAAGTGCCCACCGACGCCCCGAAAGCGAGCAACGGGACGGTCGTGGTCACCGAAGCCGTCCCGGGTTCCGCGAACAACCCCGGCGCCACTCGGACGCCGGACGGTACGACCGCTTCGAGCGACCGGCCGACCACCTCGGCGGAGCCGACCAAGACCAAACCCAGGCCCCCGACGAAGAGCAGCAGACCAGGGCCACCCGGCTGAGCGACCGCACAGCAGGGTGTCCACTGTGGACGATGATGGGAGACGGCGATGACCTACATCAACGACCCGCGAGAGCCGCAGGAAGAGATCGTCGAACGGACACCCGCCAGGATCCGCGTCGTGCGTGTCGTCAACGCCATCGTCCACGCGGTGTGCTGGATCTTCGCGCTGGTGCTGATCGTGCACATCCTGCTGGTGTTCGGCGAAGCCAACCCGGGGAACGGGTTCGCGCAGCTGATCGACCAATGGTCGCGCGCGGTCTCGCTCGGCCTGCGGAACCTGTTCACCCCGGACGGCCTCAAACTCCGCACCCTGTTCAACGACGGTCTCGCCGCGTTGCTGTGGCTGATCATCGGCGGCGTGGTGACCGACCTGGTCTCGCGGATCGGCCTCCCCGGCCCGAAGCGGGTCTGGTACCGGCGATCGCTCAGTTGAGCGAGCCCGGCCCCCGCTCCGGGGCGTCACCCGCCTGGGCCTGTTCGGCCTGGCCGTCGGCGACCTCCGGGGCGGCCGTGGTCTCCGCGGGCCGTGGGTGTTCCGGCTCGTGCCCGGTGTCGAAATGCTCACGGCACCAACGGCCGTAACGTCTGGCATGCACGGTCATCGCGGCACCTCCTTCTCCGCCACCCACGATCCCCCAGTTCTGTGACGTGCGCCACTCGTTTATCCGGTGAATCCGGCGACGATCGCGGCGCAGAACGCGGGCAGGTCGTCCGGATTGCGACTCGACGTGAGGTTGCCGTCCGTGACGACCTCCTGGTCGACGACGGTTCCCCCGGCGTTGCGGATGTCGGTGCGCACACTGGGGTACGACGTGAGCGTGCGCCCGCGGACGACGTCGGCCTCGACCAGCGTCCACGGCCCGTGACAGATCACCCCGACGGGTTTGCCGCTGTTCACGAAGTCGCGCACGAAGCGGACCGCGTCCTCGTCCGCGCGCAGATTGTCCGGATTCATCGTCCCGCCGGGCAGCACGAGCGCGTCGAAGTCGTCGACCGTGACGTTCTTGACGACCCGGTCCACGGTGAACCTGTCCGCCTTGTCGATGTCGCCGTTCATGGCCTGGATCTCGCCGGGTTCCAGCGAGACGACCTCGGCCGTCGCCCCGGCGTCGGTGACCGCCTTGCGGGGCTCGACCAGTTCGACCTGTTCCACACCGTCCGCGGCGAGGATGGCCACGCGGCGTCCGGTCAGCGATGTCGCCATCGGATCTCCCTCCTGAGGTCGTAGTCGCTTTCGGACTACCCCGGACAGCGACCGCCGAACCATGGGTATGAACTCGCGCCGCGGCGGGTATCAGCCCGCATGCGACTTCGGCGTGCGGACCTCGGGTCCCCCGGCATCCGGAGGCGGCGCAGAGGTCGTGGTTTCGGCTACCTGACCCCGGACGGCGAGCCGCTGAAGGACGGGGAGACGATCGAGCGGATCAATCGGCTGGCGATCCCGCCCGCGTGGCGGCGGGTGTGGATCTCGCCGCACGAGAACGCGCACATCCAGGCGGTCGGGATCGACGACGCCGGGCGGAAGCAGTACCTCTATCACCCCGAATGGCGACGGGCCCGGGACGAGGAGAAACACGAACGCGTCCTCGCGCTGGCGCGAAAGCTGCCCAAGCTGCGCGAAACCGTCCAGGAGGATCTCGGCTCGCGCGGCCTGAAGCGGGAACGCGTCCTCGCCGGTGCCCTGCGGATGATCGATCTCGGGGTCTTTCGCACCGGCGGCGAAAGCTACGCCGACGAGCACGGCACCCACGGGGTGGCGACGTTGCTGTGCGAGCACGTCGAACTCCGCGGTGCGTGCCTGGTGTGCGACTACCCCGCGAAACACGGCATCCAGCGGAAGGTCCGGCTGCGGGACGAGGCGCTGGTGCGGCTGGTCCGCTCCCTCCGGCGGGTGCGGGGCGGCGACGTCCGCCTGCTCGCCTACCGCGACGGTGACGGCTGGCACGAGGTGAAGGCCGACGACATCAACGACCGGCTCCGGGAAATCATCGGCGACGGCTTCACCGCCAAGGATCTGCGCACCTGGAACGCCACCGTCCTGGCCGCGGCGGCCTTCGCGGACACGGAAAAACCCTCCAGCGAACGAGGGTTGAAGCGGGCCGAGAAGGCCGTGATGACGGAAGTCGCCGAAGGGCTCGGGAACACGCCGGCCGTGGCGCGACGGTCCTATGTGGACCCACGGGTGGTCGAGGCGTACCGGCGGGACCGGACCGTCGAACGCGCGGTACGGCGAGCCGCGAAGGCGGCGGATCCCAACGAGGCCCGCGACATCGTCGAGCGGGCGGTGGTGCGGCTATTGAACGGGTCGTGAGGCTTCGATGGCGAGGACGGCGATGTCGTCGTGTGTCCCGCTGCCGAGCCATTCCCGCACCGCGGCGCGGATCCGGGCGACGACCTCGCGGCCGGACAGCCCTCGGCATCCGGCGAGCAGGTCGCGCAGCCGTTCGTCCCCGAACAGGTCCGACGGCCGCTCGTGGTGCCGCGCTTCGGTGATCCCGTCGGTGTAGAGCAGGCAGACGTCGCCCTCGGCCAGCCGGATGGCCGTCTCGGCGAACCGGGCCTGTGGGGAGATCCCGACCAGCGTGCCGGGCAGGGTGATCTCGTCGACCCCGCCGCGGCGGCGCACCACCAGCGGCGCCGGATGCCCGCCGGAGGCCAAGGTGACGCCGAGACCGTCTTCGCCCGCGAGCACCGAACCGAGCACCAGCGTGGCGAACCGGCCGCTGCCGCCGGTGATGAGCAGGGAGTTCAGCAGGCTCAGCAACGTCGTGTTGTCGTGCTCGACGAGGTCGAGCGCGGCGAGGCTCTGCCGGACGCGACCGGTGAGCGCGGCCGCCTCGGCGCCTTTGCCGCAGACGTCGCCGAGGACGAACATCGCGCTGCCGTCCTCGCGCGGCAGGACGTCGTAGAAATCGCCTCCGACGTCGAGCAGCCCGCTCGACGGCTCGTACCAGACGTCGAACTTGACGCCGTGGACGTCCGGCGGCGGCGTCGGACGCAGCGTGGTCTCCAGACCGCGCGTGGCCTCTTCCTGCCGGGCGTAGCGATGCGCGTTCGCCAGGGCCGTCCCGGCCGCGCGGGCGAACTCGGTCACCGCTCGCGGGTGGTCCTCGCCGAACGCGGGCGCGCCGCGCCTGCCGAGCACCACCGCGCCGGTGACCCCGGATCCGCCATCGAAACCCAGCGAGACCACGGTCACCGACGAATGGGCGGCGAGCCGTTCCGCGACGATCGCGGGCAGGGTCGCGATCTCCTCCTCCGGGACCGCCTTGGCTTCGAGTTCGTCCGTGGAGGCGAAGGTGCCGGCGAGCACCGGCGCCAGCTGGGCGGGGACGCGCCTGATCCGGCCGTGCCCGTGGGCGGTGCGGTGATCGCAGCTCCACCACTCCCAGCGGCCGCGGGTGGTGGGCAGCAGGACGAACACGCAGTCGGCGAGTTCGGAAGCGGCGACCTCGGCGATCACCTTCGCCGTCCCGTGCCTGCCCCGCGCGGAGGCGAGCCGGGGCGCCGAAGCGGCGAGGAAGCCGTCCACGCGCGGGCCGTCGGCCGCGACCGCGGAGGTCACCGTCCACGCGTGCCAGCCGCCGGGCAACGTCCGGATCCGCGCGGGGAACCGGCGGCCGGTGTGCTCGACATGCCCGACGTCGGGGCCTTCCGCGGTCAGCACCGGGCGGCCGCCGCCGAACAGCTCGCGGGCGGCGGGGTTCGACCAGCGCAGCGCGCCGTCGAGGTCCTGCACGAGCACCGCGTCACGGACGTCTTCGAGCAGCTCACGCCAGAACCGCCCGGATTCGGGCAGGGCTCCCTCGCTCGTCGGGGGCGACGACTCCGAGGGGAGCGACGTCGAGGCCGGGGCGGGCCGTGACACCATTCCCGGACCTCCTCCTGCCTTGCGGGTAGCGCAGTGTGAGCGGGCGGACTGGCTCGAAGTGTAGGTCGAATCATGGCACGCTGATGCGACGACCATGGCTTGGCATGCGTGGTGGAGAGGGTCGACACAGATGACACAGCACTCCCAAAGGGACCGGCTCCCCGTGGAAGGTGGTGGCGGCCAGGTGGACGAAGCGACCCTGGAACGCCTGCTCGCGGCGGCTCGTGACCTCGGGGACGGCAACTTCCGGCGGCGGCTCGTGGCGCACGGGGACGGGCTCGCGGCCCAGCTCGCGGGCGCCTTCAACGACATCGCCGAACGGAACCAGCGACTGGTGACCGAACTCCTGCGTGTCCGCGAGGCGGTCGGCAAGGAAGGCAGGCTGACCGAGCGGGTGGCGGCCGAGATCGGCCCCGGCGGCTGGGCCACCGCGGTCGATGTCGTCAACGGCCTGATCGAGGACGTGAGCAGGCCCACGGCCGAGCTCAACCGCGTCCTCGGGGCGGTCGCCGAGGGCGATCTGTCCGAGCCGATGCCGCTGGAAGTCGGCGGGCGGCCGCTGCAGGGTCAGTTCGCCGAGGTCGCGAAGACGGTCAACGGCCTGATCAAGCAGCTTTCGCGGTTCGCGACCGAGGTCACCAGAGTGGCCCGCGAGATCGCCACCGAGGGACGGCTGGGCGGCCAGGCCGAGGTCCCGGGCGTGGCGGGCACGTGGCGTGATCTCACCGACAACGTCAACGTCATGGCCAGCAACCTGACCGACCAGGTCCGCAACATCGCCCAGGTGACCACCGCGGTGGCGCGGGGCGACCTGACCCAGAAGATCAACGTCGACGCGCGCGGCGAGATCCTGGAGCTCAAGAACACCGTCAACATCATGGTCGACCAGCTTTCGGCGTTCGCCGACGAAGTGACCCGCGTTTCCCGCGAGGTGGGCAGCGAAGGCCGTCTCGGCGGCCAGGCGCAGGTCCCCGGCGCCGCGGGCACGTGGCGCGACCTCACCGACTCGGTGAACCTGATGGCGGACAACCTGACCGACCAGGTCCGCAACATCGCCCAGGTGGCCACCGCGGTCGCCCAGGGCGACCTCTCACAGAAGATCAACGTCGACGCCAAGGGCGAGATCCTCGAGCTCAAGAACACGCTGAACACCATGGTCGACCAGCTGTCGTCGTTCGCGGACGAGGTCACGCGGGTGGCGCGCGAGGTCGGCAGCGAAGGCCGTCTCGGCGGCCAGGCGACCGTGCCGGGCGTGGCGGGCACCTGGCGCGGGCTCACCGACTCGGTGAACCAGATGGCGGACAACCTGACCGACCAGGTCCGCAACATCGCCCAGGTCACCACGGCGGTGGCGAAGGGCGACCTGACGCAGAAGATCACGGTCGACGCGCGCGGCGAGATCCTCGAACTGAAGACGACTGTCAACACGATGGTCGACCAGCTGTCCTCGTTCGCCGACGAGGTCACGCGGGTGGCGCGCGAGGTCGGCACGGAAGGTCAGCTCGGTGGCCAGGCGCAGGTGCCGGGTGTCGCCGGGACCTGGCGCGACCTCACCGGGTCGGTCAACTTCATGGCGAACAACCTCACCGCGCAGGTCCGGAACATCGCCCAGGTGGCGACGGCGGTGGCGAAGGGCGACCTGTCGCAGAAGATCGCCGTCGACGCCAAGGGCGAGATCCTCGAACTGAAGAACACGCTGAACACCATGGTGGATCAGCTCTCGGCGTTCGCCGACGAGGTCACCCGCGTCGCCCGCGAAGTCGGCAGCGACGGGCGGCTCGGCGGTCAGGCACAGGTGCCCGGCGTGGCCGGGACCTGGAAGGACCTGACCGACAACGTCAACTTCATGGCGAAGAACCTGACCGATCAGGTCCGGAACATCGCCCAGGTCACCACGGCGGTGGCGAAGGGCGACCTGACGCAGAAGATCATTGTCGACGCGCGCGGCGAGATCCTGGAGCTCAAGAACACCGTCAACATCATGGTGGACCAGCTGTCGGCGTTCGCCGACGAAGTGACCCGGGTGTCGCGCGAGGTCGGCACCGAGGGCAAACTCGGCGGCCAGGCGCAGGTGCGCGGCGTCGCCGGGACCTGGAAGGACCTCACCGACAACGTCAACGTCATGGCCACCAACCTCACCGACCAGGTGCGGAGCATCGCGACGGTGACCACCGCGGTGGCGAACGGCGACCTGTCGAAGAAGATCTCGATCGACGCGCAGGGTGAGGTCGCGGTCCTCGCCGAGACGATCAACAGCATGGTCGAGACGCTGCGCGCGTTCGCCGACGAGGTCACCCGCGTCGCCCGCGAGGTGGGTACGGAAGGCATCCTCGGCGGCCAGGCCCGCGTGCCGAACGTGGCGGGCACCTGGAAGGCGTTGACGGACAACGTGAACGTCATGGCCGACAACCTGACCGGCCAGGTCCGCAGCATCGCGACGGTGACCACCGCGGTCGCGCAGGGCGATCTGTCGAAGAAGATCGACATCGACGCGCGCGGCGAGATCCTCGAACTCAAGACCACCATCAACACGATGGTCGACCAGCTGTCGGCCTTCGCTTCCGAAGTCACCCGTGTCGCCCGCGAAGTCGGCACGGACGGCACGCTCGGCGGCCAGGCGGAGGTGCCCGGGGTCGCGGGCACGTGGTCGCGGCTGACCGAAAGCGTGAACCAGCTGGCCGGGAACCTGACCACCCAGGTGCGGGCGATCGCGCAGGTGGCCACCGCGGTGACCGCCGGCGATCTGACCCGGCACATCACCGTCGACGCGTCCGGGGAGGTGGCCGAACTCAAGGACAACATCAACCAGATGATCGCGAACCTGAAGGAGACCACCCGGGCGAATCGCGAACAGGACTGGCTCAAGACCAACCTGGCCAGGCTGTCCGCGCTCATGCAGGGCCACCGGGACCTCGCGTCGGTGGCGTCGCTGATCCTGTCCGAGCTGACCCCGCTCGTGTCCGCCCAGCAGGGCGCGTTCTTCCTCGCCCGCGAAGACGAGCAGGAAGAGGTGGTCCTGGAGAGCATCGCGACCTACGGGCTGGCGAAATCCCAGACCGGGCTGCGGTTCTCCCCCGGCGAGTCGCTCATCGGGCAGGCCGCCGTCGACCGCCGCACGATACTGGTCCACGAAGCACCGCCGGAGTACGCGCTCATCTCCTCGGGACTGGGTTCGGCGGCGCCGGTCAACGTGATCGTGCTGCCGGTGCTGTTCCAGGGCGAGGTCCTCGGGGTGCTGGAACTGGCGACCATCAACGCCTTCAGCACCGTCCACATCGACCTGCTGGAGCAGCTGAAGGAGACCATCGCGGTCAACGTCAGCACCATCCAGTCGAACTCGCGCACCGAGGCGCTGCTCACCGAATCCCAGCGCCTGGCACAGGAACTGCGCGCCCGGTCCGAGCAGTTGCAGGCGCAGCAACGGGAACTGCGCCGGTCCAACACGGATCTCGCGGAGAAGGCGGCACTGCTGGCGCAGCAGAACCGCGACATCGAGGTCAAGAACAGCGAGATCGAGCAGGCGCGGCAGGAACTCGAAGAGCGCGCCGGGCAGCTGACCATGGCGTCGCAGTACAAGTCCGAGTTCATGGCGAACATGTCGCACGAACTGCGGACCCCGCTCAACAGCGCGCTGATCCTCGCGAAACTGCTTTCGGAGAACCCGGACGGGAACCTGTCGGAGAAGCAGGTCCAGTTCGCGCGGACGATCTACTCGGCGGGCAGCGACCTGCAACAGCTGATCAACGACATCCTCGACATGGCCAAGGTCGAGGCCGGGCATCTGGACCTGCAGATGTCCGACGTCACCCTGCCCGAGCTGGTCGAGTACGTCGAATCGATCTGCCGTCCGCTCACTTCGGACAAGGGCCTGGAGTTCGCCGTCCTGATCGACCCGCCGGTGCCGTCGTCGATCCACACCGACGAACACCGGTTGCAGCAGGTGCTGCGGAACCTGCTGTCCAACGCGGCGAAGTTCACCGACGAGGGCGGCGTGCGGCTGCACATCCGGATGGCCGATCCGGGCGAGGTCGAAGCCGACTCGCTCCGCAAGGCCCCCGGCGTCCTCGCGTTCGCCGTCGAAGACACCGGAATCGGCATCGCGCCGGACAAGCTCGCGATCATCTTCGACGCGTTCCGCCAGGCCGACGGCACCACCAGCCGCAAGTACGGCGGCACCGGGCTGGGCCTGTCGATCAGCCAGCAGCTGACGGAACTGCTCGGCGGCGAACTGCGCGTCCGCAGCGAACCCGGCAAGGGCAGCACCTTCACGCTGTACCTGCCGGTGAGCGCGGCGAACCTGGTCGTCCCGACCACCGCCGCGGCGGGCGGTGTCCCGCTGATCATGGCGGTGCCGCAGGTGGCCCCTTCCGCGCCGTCACAGCGGTTCCACGGCGAGAAGATCCTGATCGTGGACGACGACCTCCGGAACGTCTTCGCGCTGGCCGCCGTGCTGGAGCGCAACGGCCTGGAGGTCATCTACGCCGAGACCGGCGTCGCGGGCATCCGGGCGCTGGAACGCCACGAGGACACCGCCCTCGTCCTGATGGACGTGATGATGCCCGAACTGGACGGCAACGCCACGATCACCGCCATCCGCGCCGAGGCGGCGCACGAAGACCTGCCCGTGATCGCCGTCACGGCGAAGGCGACCGCGGAGGACAAGGCGCGGACGCTCGCTTCGGGTGCCGACGACTATGTGACCAAGCCGGTGGACACGGACAAGCTGCTGGACCTGATCGCCGCCCATCTCGAGGCGGACGCCGCTTCCAGCGGGCTCTCGCAGGCCGTGGCACCCGCCGAGTCCGACTGAGCTTCGAGTCTCGCTGCTGAGTGTCCTGAAGGCCCCCTTTGAGACGTTGGATGTCTCAAAGGGGGCCTTCAGGACATGGGGAAGGTGTGAAGGTCGAGTTTCCTCGGCTGAGCCGAGGGAAGGGGGCCTTCACGCGCAGCCGCTGTGACTGCTGGTGCTCATGGGCCGCGTGTGGCGAGCCGCGAGTCTGTGAAGGCCTCCTTGAGGGACCCAGAGTCCCTCAAGGAGGCCTTCACGGACCTGGGCTCTAACCCGAATCGCCACTCAAGACCACCCGGACACAAAGAAACCCGCAGGCCAGACGCCTGCGGGTTCTGATGTGGAGCTGTGGAGCGGGTGACGGGAATCGAACCCGCGTAGCTAGTTTGGAAGACTAGGGCTCTACCATTGAGCTACACCCGCGTGCCCCCGAAGTACCGGGTGCGAAAACAGCTTAGCGTGACCCGCTAGGCTGTGCGCACACCCCCCGGGAAGATCGGGGAGTCACGGGATGTGGCGCAGCTTGGTAGCGCATTCGCTTTGGGAGCGAAGGGTCGCAGGTTCAAATCCTGTCATCCCGACCAGATGGGGCCGGACCTGCGGGTTCGGCCCTTTTCGTTACCGGGGGTTCCAGCTCGGAGGGCCGCGGCTCTCCGCTCTTCTCCGGCCGACCGGAGAGCCGCTTCGGCAGAAGCATCTTCAGCACTTCGAGCGCCGCGTCACGCCGGGCCTTCTTCCGCGTGAAGATCGCGCATAACGCAACCACGGACACCAGTCCCAGATAGCCGACCGGCACGAGCCCGACGAGCTCGATCGCCGGGACGCCGGAGAACGAGGAAAGTGCCATGGCCCCTCCGCCAGTACGCGCCTTATCCGCGCTGACGGGGCGGTTTTCCGCAGGTCGAGCTAAGACCCGCACGGGATCGACACGATCCGACACCTCGACTTCGGGCTCTGGTCAAAGCTCGAAGGAGGAAGGTCCCCCATGGACCAGTACTCCCTCGTGATCACGAGTCACATGTCCGGCCGAACCGGATGAGAGCTCCTCCTCGACGATAGGAGCAAGCCAGGCCCTTCCGTACCGCCGAGAGAGGGTCAGCGTAATGACGGCTGCGATCGATCCCGCTGATCCTCGTCGGCAACCACATCCACTGGAGTATCCGGGCAGGATGGCGATCATGGAGATCCGCCACGCCACCACCACCGACGCCCCCGCCGTGACCACCCTCCTCGTTCAGCTGGGCTACCCGGACAACGACGAGACCGACGTGCGCGCCCGGCTCGAACGCTGGACCCGCCATCCCGAAGGTGCCGCGTTCGTCGCCGAATCGGACGGCACCGTGGTCGGTGTCATCGCGGTGGTCGCGATCCCGCTCCTCGAACGGGAAGGGGCCGTCGGACGGATCGTGGCCCTGGTGGTGGACGAGACCCAGCGCGGCACCGGAGTCGGACGCGAACTGATCACCACCGCCGAAGAGCAGGCGCTGCGGTGGGGCTGTAGCGCCATGGAGGTCAGCAGTTCCCGCCGCCGGACCGGCGCGCACGCCTTCTACCGGGCACGGGGCTACGAAGACCGCTGCGAGCGCAGCGCCAAGTTCTTCCGCGAGCTGACCGCCTGACCAGCTCCCGGATGGTGAGAGCCCTAGGCCCACCGCCACCCGCTTGCGAACATCGGCACCGTGACCGGCAGGCGGAGCGCCAGTGCCAGCGCGGTGCTCCGCGTGGTGCTGGACGAAGGGGCGATAGCGCGCAGCACCATCGCGCGCCGCACCGGGCTGAGTGCCGCGGCCGTCACGGGGCATGTGGCGGAGCTGATGCGCCGCGGGTTCCTCATCGAGCTGCCCGAGGTCGCGGGCGCGGTCGGCAGGCCGTATGTGCCGCTGGACCTCGACACGGAACGGTTCGTGGTGTGCGGAGCGCATGTCGCGGCCGACCATCTCACCGTCGGGCTGCTGGATCTGCGCGGGAAAGTGCTGGCACAGCTGGAAGCCCCGCATCACGGCGCCGAGCCGGCCGTGCAGGTCGCGCAGATCGCGGAACTGCTCGACGACCTCCTCATCGGACACGCGCCGGAGCGGACACCGCTCGGGCTGGGGGTCGCGACCGGCGGCTGGGTCGACGAGGCTTCGGGAACGGTGGTGGAGCACGGGTTGCTCGGCTGGCGCGGGGTCCCGTTACGCGATCTGCTCACGGAGGTCACCGGTCTCGACGTCCGTGTCGACGGGCATTCGCGTGCGCTCATCCACGCCGAACGCCTGCTGGGGCAACCGAGAACGCGGAGCAGTGTCGTGCAGCTGTTCACCGGCAACGTGGTCGACGCCGCCTTCGCCACCGGCGACACCGTCCACCATGGACCGAGATCGGCGGCGGGCGCCGTCGCGCATCTGCGGGTCGATGACAGCGACGAACCTTGCCAGTGCGGGCGTTCCGGCTGCCTGGAGGCGACGGTGTCCGAGCGCACGGTCGCCCGTAAAGCCGCCGAGGCGGGCCTCGTCGAAAACCCTGATTTCGCCGCCGTGCTCCATTCAGCGGCCTCGGGAAACAAAATCGCCATCGACCTTTTCCAGGAACGCGCGCGGATTATCGGACAGGCCGCCGCCTTGCTCTTCGACGTCCTGAATCCGGAAATCCTCATCGTGCTCGACCAGAGTGTACGCGACGTCGACGGTTGCCTTTCCACGATCCGGGACGAGGTCGCTCAGCGCTCCTGGATTTGCCAGGATGCGACGAAAAGCGTTGTGGCGTCGAGCTTTCCGGGAACCGAGCTGGCGACGGCCGGCGGGGCGGTCATGCTGAACGCCCTCTACGGAGATCCGCTTTTCACGAACCTCGCCAACGCTTCCTGAGTTACTTCACTAAATCGCAAAATTGACGCTCTCCGCCGGGCCTGCGAAGAATCTTCTTCAACGACGAGAACCCGAACGAAAGAGCCCACCGTGAAGAAACCAGTGCCCTTGATCGCCGCGCTCCTCGCCGGATTGGCGCTGTCGGGTTGCGGCGCCTCGGCGACCTCGGCAGGAGTGGCCGGGCAGCCGGAGAAGCTCGAACTCCGCTACCAGGGGTCGGCGAACAGCGTCACCTTCCCCGAACTCGCCGAGGACCTCGGCTACTTCGGCCCGGTCAAACTCAAATGGGTCGGCAACACGATCAGCGGACCGCAGGACATCCAGTCCGCCGCCACCGACCAGACCGACTTCGGCGGCGCCTTCACCGGCGCTGTCGCCAAACTCGTCGACGCCGGCGCTCCGATCAAGGCCGTCGTCAACTACTACGGCTCCGACGAGAAGACCTTCTTGGGCTTCTACGTCAAGGAGGACAGCCCGATCCGCACCCCGCGTGACCTCATCGGCAAGAAGGTCGGCGTCAACACCGTCGGCGCGAACGTGGAGGCCGTCCTCGACACCTGGCTCAAGCGCAACGGCCTCACCGACGCCGAAATCGACCAGGTACAGCTCGTCGTCCTGCCGCCGATCAACACCGAACAGGCCTTGCGCAACGGCCAGATCGACGTCGCCGGGCTCAACGGTGTCCTGCAGGACCGGGCCCTCGCGGGAGGCGGGGTGCGGCCGATCGTGAAGGACGTCGAGGCGTTCGGACCGTACAACGGCGGGCCGTACGTGCTGCGGACCGACTTCATCAAGAAGTACCCGGAGACCACGAAGACCTTCGTCACCGGCGTGGCCAAGGCGATCGAATGGGCGCGCACCACTCCACGCGAGGAGGTGATCGCCCGGTTCACCAAGATCATCCAGAACCGCGGCCGCAACGAGAACACCGAAACGCTCAAGTACTGGAAGAGCACCGGTGTCACCAAGGGCGGGCTGATCTCGGACAACGACTACACGCTCTGGACGGGCTGGCTCAAGCAGTCCGGGTTCATCAAGAACGACCAAGTCGACCTGAAGAAGATCTACACCAACGAATTCAACCCGTACCGCGAAGGCGGTGGCGCATGACCGCCAAGATCAGCCTCCGCTCGGTGACCAAGACCTTCGGCGCGTTGACCGCACTCGACGACGTCTCCCTCGACATCGAGGACGGCACGTTCCTCTCCCTCGTCGGGCCGAGCGGTTCCGGCAAGTCCACGCTGCTCGATCTGCTCGGCGGGCTCGCGAAACCCACCTCCGGCGAGGTCCTGATCGACGGGAAACCCGTCACCGGGCCGGGGCTGGATCGCGGTGTCGTGTTCCAGCAGTACGCGCTGTTCCCGTGGCGCACCGCGCGGGCCAACGTCGAGTTCGGCCTCGAAGGCGGCACCCTGAACAAGCGGCAGCGTGCCGAGCGAGCACGGGAATTCCTCGACCTGGTCGGGCTTTCCGGGTTCGAGGAGCATCTTCCCCACGAGCTTTCCGGTGGTATGAAACAACGGGTCGCGATCGCGAGAAGCCTCGCCTACGACCCGGACGTGCTGCTGATGGACGAGCCGTACGCCGCGCTGGACTCCCAGACCCGCGAACTCCTTCAAGAGGAGCTTCGGCGGATCTGGAAACGCACCGGCAAGACCATCGTCTTCATCACCCACAGCATCGAGGAAGCCGTCTATTTAGGACAGAAGGTCGCGGTGCTCACGTCCCGGCCGGGCAGGCTCAAGGACGTCGTCGACATCGACCTCGGCGACCGTTCGAACGAGGACCTGCGCTCGGCGCCCGCCTTCGTGGCCCATCGCCATCGGCTGTGGGAACTGCTGCACGACGAGATCCGGAGGGCCGCCTGATGACCGCCACTCTCGAAGCGCCGAAGGTCCACACCGGACCGAAGGTCGCCGGGAAACCTCGCAAGAAGAAGAACCCGTTACGCAAGGCCTTCCGCAGTTCGGCCGCGATCCTGCTCTTCCTCGCCGTCTGGGAGCTCGCTCCCCAGTACCTGCTCGACGAAGGCACGAGAACCTTCCTCCCGCCGCTGTCGGAGGACCTCGCCGCGCTCTGGGAGCTGATCCTCAACAGGCAGCTGGCCGACCATCTGCTGGCGAGTCTCGGCCGGTCCGCCGCCGGATTCGTGATCGCGGTGGGCGTCTCGGTGCCGCTCGGCCTGCTGATCGCGTGGTACCGGCCGCTCGCGGAATTCCTGAACCCGCTGCTGGAGCTGGCCCGCAACACCGCCGCGCTGGCCCTGCTGCCGGTGTTCACGCTCCTGCTCGGCATCGGCGAGGTGTCCAAGATCGCGCTGATCGTCTACGCCTGCGTCTGGCCGGTGCTGCTCAACACGATCGCCGGGGTGAACACCGTGGATCCGTTGCTGGTCAAGGCCGCGCGCTCGCTCGGGCTGTCGAGCCCGAGCCTGTTCCGGAAGGTGATCCTGCCGTCGGCGGTGCCGACCATCTTCACCGGTATCCGGATGGCGGCCGCGTACTCGATCCTCATCCTGATCGCCGCCGAAATGGTCGGTGCGAAAGCCGGGCTCGGTTATCTGATCAACAACTCGCAGGTCAACTTCCAGATCCAGCAGATGTACGCCGCGATCATCACGGTGTCGGTGCTGGGCCTGGCCATCAACGCGGGTTTCGTCGCGCTGGAGCGGCGGTTCTCCACCTGGCGTGTCAAGGAGAAGGCGTGAAGCACTTACACCTCAACGCGTTCGTGATGCCGAACGGCCATCACGAGGCGGCGTGGCGGCATCCGAGCACGGATCCGCACCGGGCCGCGACGCTGAAACACTATGTCGACATCGCCCGCACGGCGGAGCGCGGCAAGCTGGATTCGCTGTTCCTCGCCGACGGCGTCGCCTTGTGGGGCAACGTCCGCTACAACTCGCACACCCTGTTCGAGCCGCTGACGTTGCTTTCCGCGCTGGCCGGGGCGACCGAGCGCATCGGGCTGATCGCCACCGCGTCGACGACCTACAACGAGCCGTACCACCTGGCGCGGAAGTTCGCGTCGCTCGACCACCTCAGCGGCGGGCGCGCGGGCTGGAACATCGTGACGTCGGCGGGCGAGGACGAGGCACGCAACTTCAACCGTGACGCCCGGCCGGCGCACGCGTTGCGCTACGAGCGCGCCGCCGAATTCGTCGAAGTGGCCAGGAAACTCTGGGACAGCTGGGACGACGACGCGGCGGTGATCGACAAGGCGAGCGGTGTCTACGCCGACACCGACCGCATCCACCCCATCGACCACAACGGCCCGCATTTCCAGGTCCGCGGCCCGCTCAACATCCCGCGCCCGGTGCAGGGACATCCGTTGCTCGTCCAGGCCGGTTCCTCGGAGACGGGCAAGGAGTACGCCGCCCGGTTCGCCGAGGCGGTCTTCACCGCGCAGCAGACCTTCGCCGAGGGCAAGGCTTTCTACGACGACGTCAAGGGCAGGCTCGCGAACTACGGCCGCTCGCCGGAGGAGATCAAGATCCTGCCTGGGATCAGCCCGATCCTGGGCCGCACCGAGGCCGAAGCGAAAGAACGCGAGGCCGAACTTAACGCCCTCATCACGCCCGCGTACGGCGTGCGGCAGCTGTCGACCATGCTCGACCACGACCTGACGCCGTACCCGCTCGACGGTCCCCTGCCTGACGTCGGCACGTTCACCGAAGGCGCCCAGAGCCGGTTCGAACTGGTCACAGGCCTGGCGCGGCGCGAGAACCTGACGATCCGCCAGCTGATCGAGCGCCTGGCGGGCGGCCGGGGACACCGCGTCTTCGCCGGTACCGCCACGCAGGTGGCCGACCAGCTGGAGCACTGGTTCACCGAAGGCGCCGCGGACGGCTTCAACGTCATGCCGCCCACGCTGCCGGGCGGTCTCGAGGACTTCGTCGACCTCGTGGTCCCCGAACTTCAGCGGCGCGGCCTGTTCCGCACCGAGTACACCGCCACGACCTTGCGCGGCCACTACGGCCTCGCCCGTCCAGTCCACCGCACCCCAGTGAAGGAGCACGCCGCATGACCGCCCTCAACACCCAGGTCGAAGTCCGCAAGATCACCGGCAGGATCGGCGCGCAGGTCGTCGGCGTCGACCCGGCCAAGGATCTCGACGCCGCGACCGTCGCGTTCGTCACCGAGGCCCTCCACGAGCACAAGGCGCTCGTCTTCCGCGATGTCGACCTCGACGACGCGGGCCAGCAGCGGTTCGCCGGGCATTTCGGCGGACTGACCAAGGCGCACCCGACCGTCCCGTCGGTCGACGGCGAGCCCGCGATCCTGCCGGTCGACAGCGAACAGGGCCGCGCGAACCAGTGGCACACCGACGTCACCTTCGTGCTCAACCCGCCGAAGGCCAGCACGCTGCGCAGCCTGGTCGTCCCTCCGTACGGCGGCGAGACGCTGATCGCCAACTCGGCCGCCGCGTACCGGGACCTGCCGGAGCCGCTCCGGGCGTTCGCCGACACGCTGCGCGCCGAGCACACCAACGACTACGACTACGCGAAGGCGCCCGAGACTCTCGACGACGCGGAGCGGGAACGCCGCGAGGTGTTCGTCTCGCAGAAGTTCCGCACGGTCCACCCGGTGGTGCGGGTGCATCCGGCGACCGGGGAACGCGGGTTGTACATCGGCGGGTTCGCGCAGCGGATCATCGGGCTGTCCAAGGGCGAGTCGCGCGACATCCTGCGGCTGCTGCAGTCCTACGTGACCCGCCCGGAGAACGTCGTCCGGGTGAGCTGGGAGCCGAACCAGCTGGTGCTGTTCGACAACCGCATCACCCAGCACTACGCCGTCGACAACTACGACGACCTGCCCCGCCGCCTGAACCGGGTGACCGTGGCGGGCGACGTCCCGGTGGGCATCGACGGGGTGCCGAGCGAATCCCTCGAAGGCGACGCTTCGCCCTACTCCCCCGTCGCCTGACTCCCTGAATGGGGTAAGACTGGCGTCGTGAAGGACGATCGTCAGGTGGAAGCGCTCCTGAGGGAGCTGGCCCCGCAGGTCATCGGGCTGCTGGTGCGCAAGCACGGGCAGTTCGACGCCTGCGAGGACGCCGTCCAGGAAGCCCTGCTCTCGGCCGCGCAACAATGGCCGGAGCAGGGCATCCCGGACAGCCCGAAGTCCTGGCTCGCGACGGTCGCGTCACGGCGGCTGGTCGACGAGTGGCGCAGCGAAAGCGCACGACGGCGGCGAGAGGAGAACGACGCGCTGATGGACCTGGCCGGTCCGCGCGAAACCTCCGCCGTGTCCGATTCGGACGACACGCTCACCGTCCTTTTCCTGTGCTGCCACCCTTCCCTGTCCGCGCCGTCGCAACTCGCGCTCACGTTGCGCGCGGTCGGCGGCCTGACCACCGGCGAGATCGCGAACGCGTTCCTGGTCCCTGAATCGACCCTCGCCCAGCGGATCAGCCGGGCGAAACAGACCATCAAGAAGGCGGGCGCCGAGTTCGTCCTGCCGCCGTCCGCGGAACTCGGCGAACGGCTCCGCGTCGTCCTCCAGGTGCTGTACCTGATCTTCAACGAGGGCTACACGACCAGCGGCGGCCCCGACCTGCACCGCGCCGACCTGACCGCGGAGGCGATCCGGCTGACCCGGCTGCTCCGGCGGCTCATGCCGGACGAGGACGAGGTCACCGGCCTGCTCGCGCTCATGCTGCTGACCGACGCCCGCCGGGCCGCCCGCGCCGGCGACGACGGCTCGCTCGTCCCGCTCGCCGAGCAGGACCGCTCACGCTGGAACACCGAAACGATCGCCGAAGGGGTTTCGCTGGTGAGCAAGGCCTTGGCGGCGGGTCCGGTCGGGCCGTACCAGGTGCAGGCCGCGATCGCCGCCGTCCACTGCGAGGCGGCCACCGTGGCCGACACGGACTGGCCCCAGATCCTCGCGCTCTACGACGTCCTCGAGAAGGTGTCGCCCGGCCCTGTCGTCACGCTCAACCGTGCCGTCGCGGTCGCCGAGGTCAACGGGCCGGAAGCGGGCCTCGAACTGCTGGCCACGCTCGACGGCGACAGCCGGATGGACCAGACGCACCGGCTCGATTCCGTACGCGGGCACCTGCTGGAACTGGCCGGAGACACCGGCGCCGCGCGCGAGGCCTATCTGCGGGCCGCCGGGAAGACCGCGAGCGAACCCGAGAAGCGGTACCTGACCCGGCGCGCGGAGCGGCTCACCTGAGCACCCGGAGGATCGTCTCGTGCGACTTCTCGTGGACGTAGCCGGTGTAGACGGCGTGGATCCGGTGCTCGTCGCCGTTGTAGAGGGTCACGGTCGCCTTGATCGGAATGTCGCGCTGTTTCTCCACGTGTGAGAACTCCTCGTACGGCAACCAGACCGCGTCCGCCCGGGCGGCGACCGCGAACGGGGCCTGCGCCATCAGCGCGAGCAGTGCCTCCTTCCCCGGCTCGGACTCGGCCCCCGGGACGGGCGAGAAGATCAGGCCGCGTTCGGTGATGACCAGATGGCCGTGCCGATCGTCGAATCTCACGTTCGCCAGCCCGCCGATCACCGGCGCCTCGCCCGGTGAGAGCCGTTCCGTCCCGCCGTTCGCGGCCGCCGGGTCGATGCCCAGGCCCGCCAGTGCCGCGCGGGCACGCACGGCATGTTCTGGTCCGCCGATCAGCAGATCCTCGATGAGGTCGAAATCCAGGAAGGACCCGTCGGCGAGGACGAAATCCGGTTCGTCATCCCATCGGTGCACGAACCGCATCGTGCCCGCGTCCAGGGCGGCCAGTACGACGGCGGCCATGAGCCCGTCCTCCGGGACATCCGCACCCGGCAACGTGAGAAGCGTTTCGAGGCTTCCGCCTGGCTGCCCCGACGCCCGGGCGATGGCCCGGTACGCGGCCTCGGCGTCGATCTTCAGCCTCGCCAGTGCCGCCTCGCGCGGGTACGTGTCCCAGGGCAGGCGACGGCGCTCACCGAAGTCGAACGACGCCTCTTCGAGCCGGGCGGCGGACCGGACGGGGTCGGCGAGCAGGCCCACTGCCGGACGTTCGTCCATATCGGACTCACCAGGCGCGGTTTCCAAGGCCCACAGCCGTTCCGTCATCGGCGGATGCGTGTCCCAGCGGGACGGAAGCCGGATCGGGTCGGCCGCGGTGGCCAGCCACTCGCGCCGTGCGTCGAGCATTCCGGCGAAACCGCCGTAGACATCGTCGGGGGCCATCTCGACCTCCGCCCCGAGTGCGACGTGGACGCCCAGATACCGTGTCCATTCCCCGCCGAGCCGCGGCTGCAGCCGTAACGCCGACTGCGCGGCGGCCCGGCCGGCGATCCGGCCCATGACCTGGTCGGCTTCGAACTCGCGGCGGCGGCTCGCGGCCCGCTGGGTCAGGACGAACAGCCGCGCGTAACCGCGGAACAGCCAGGACAACGGGTTGAGCGTGCT
The DNA here is from genome assembly GCF_019330265.1 of Amycolatopsis sp. TNS106. Lineage (NCBI taxonomy): Bacteria > Bacillati > Actinomycetota > Actinomycetes > Pseudonocardiales > Pseudonocardiaceae > Amycolatopsis > Amycolatopsis sp. TNS106. The sequence continues at coordinate 4,364,340 of NZ_CP024972.1, forward strand.
TCGGGGAAAGCGGTCGAGCATCCGCGCGACGGCGACGTGGGAGCGGTAACCGGTCACGCTGGTCCGGCCGTCGAGCTGCCCGTAGTGGGCGAACTCGTGCGCCAGCACCGCGCGCGCCTGGGCGCGGGTCAGCGCTTGGAGCGTCGGAAGGCCGATCGACAGGAACCGGCGGCCGGGTTTCAGCCCGAACAGCCGCGCCTCCTCGACGACCGACGCCCCCGGCCCGGCGGTGAGCCACACCTGGTCCGGCGGCCGGGTGCCGATCGTCTCCGCCAGTTCGGTGAGGGTCGCCCACAGCTCAGGGGCGTCGTCGCGGTAGAGCGGGACCCCTTTCGGCACGAAGGGCACCGGGCGGATCGGCAGGAGCGCCGCGATCCCGGCGCCGAACAGCAACCCCATGCCGAGCCCGGCGAGGACGAACAGCGGGACGTTGTCGATCCCGGCCAGCAGGAAGCCGCCGCCGAAAGCGAGCAGGAGGAAGATCAGCGTGGCCAAGGCGTAGAACCCCACCACCAGGAACACGACCTTGACCACGCCGATCCGCATGGCCGGAAACCTACCCGGTGGCGAGGTCCGCGTAGTCCAGATTCGCCGGACCGTCCGGTGTGGTCGCGGTGAGCCGGATCGTGTTCGTACCGGCGGCGAGATCCAGTGAGCGCGAGACCGTACTCCAAGCCGTCCACGCGCCGGTGCCCGCGAAGGCGACCCCGGCGGCCACCACGGTCCCGTTCACCGAGACATCGACCGGCCGGTTCGAGGCGGTGCCGTTGGCGTACCCGAAGCTCACCCGCACCGGGCCCGCCGAGGCGGCGTCGACCTTCCACTCCACGTGGCTCCCGACGGCGTTGGCGCCGTTGACGAAACCGGTGCCGGAGAATCCCGCGTGATTCGAGTCGATCGTCCCGCCCGCGGACACCGTGCCGGCCTCGGCCTCATGGCGGGTCACCGAGCCGGATCCCTTGGAGACGCGGTAGACCACGGTGCCGTGCGCCGGGACGGACGCGCTGATCGACCCGGTGGTTGTCCGGGTCGCCTTCGACCACAGATCCTTCAGCAGGTACGACGGTGCGCCGCCGATACCCAGCGCCGCCGCGGTGGTGCCGATCGTCGCGGCCGAAGTGTTCTCATTGGACAGTGCCACCGCCCGGTCCCCATTGGCCAGCACCTTGTTGTAGACGACGAGGCCGCCGTCGGAACTCACGACCGTCGCCTGTTTCCCCAGCGGATCCTGGTCGAGGGCGATGATGTCGGTGTTCTTGAGGATGCCGAACGTCTCAGCGCCCGCCTTGCGCAGATCGCTGCCGATGAGCAGCGGCGCGGCCATCATCGCCCAGAGGCTGAAATGGGTGCGGTACTCGGTCGCGGTCATCCCGCCGTTGCCGACTTCGAGCATGTCGGGATCGTTCCAGTGCCCGGGACCGGCGTACTTCGCGAGCACACGGTTCGCCTTCGCCTTGCCGATCATGCTCGTCCAGTTGTCGGAGATGTCGCCGGTGGTGCGCCACAGGTTCCCGACCGGCTCACCCCAGGTCCACACCTTGGGTTCGGACCGGCCCCATTCGCAGATCGAGTAGACGATCGGGCGGCCGGTCCTGGCGAGCGCGTCCCGCATCGCCTTGTACCGCTTCTGCGCGTCGACGCCCTGGTTGTTGCAGTTGTCGTACTTCAGGTAGTCGACGCCCCACGACGCGAAGAGGTTCGCGTCCCGCTGCTCGTGTCCGAGGCCGCCGGGGAAACCCGCGGTGTTGCAGGTCTTGGTGCCGGCGCTGGTGTAGATGCCGAACTTGAGGCCCTTCGAGTGGACGTAGTCGGCCAATGCCTTGATACCGCTGGGGAATCTCTTCGGATCCGGCTGCAGATCCCCTTGCGCGTTCCGGGTGGGCAGCGCCCAGCAGTCGTCGATGTTGACGTACCGGTACCCGACGTCCTTCAGGCCCTGCGAGACGAAGATGTCCGCGATCCCCTTGATCATCGCCTCGTCGAATTCCGCGCGGCAATGGGTCGAGTTCCAGTTGTTGAACCCCATCGGCGGGGTGCGGGCGAGGCCGTTTTCCAGCGCCAGCGCGGGTTCGGGGACCGTCAGGACCGGGGTCAGCAGGAGTGCCGCGGCGGCGATGGCCGTGAACCGCCGCAGGAGGGTGGATGCCGACATGCTCTCTCCTTGGATGCGCTCGGGGAAGGCATCCGACGAGTACGCGGCGGAAGAGCACTCGTAGAACCAGTCTTGAGTAAAGAGCGCTTACGAAGCGCGGTCAAGACCGTGTGTCACTCATCGGCCTTCCTGGCGGTGGCCATGGCGCGCTCGGTCTCCCAGAACGCGCGCATCGACACGATCAGCCCGTCCTCGCGCACCCGGTAGACGAACACGCCGTCGGTGTCGACGCGGTAGCCGCCGGGCAGGTACGTCGTGATCGTGCCGACGTTCGCGACCTCGTCCCCGGCCGCGTGGGAATCGCGGATGGTGAACTGGAAACGTTCGACGTTCGCGATCGTCTTGTCCCAAAAGGCGCTGATCCCGTCGTGCCCGTGGTGTCCCTTGCCTTCTTCGTCGAACATCGACCGGCCGATCGGGTCCTCGACGACGGCGTCCCCGGCGAAGAGTTCGAGCCAGGCGGGCTTGTCCCCCGCGGTGACGGCGGTCATCGAACGGAATGCGGCCTGGCGCGCGGGCGGCTGCGCGGCGGCCGGATCCCAGCAGACGTCGACACCCATGGTTCAGTCTCCGATCTTCGCGATGATCTCGTCGCCGAACTTCTTGATGGAATCGAGTTTCGGGCCGACTTCGGCATCGAAACCGAGGCCGTCGAACACCCACGGCATGGTGATGATGTCGGTGACGCCGATGTCGCCCTGTTCGCGGTAGCCGTCGAGACCGAACTTGTCGATGCAGACGGCTTGGTACTCGAAGGGATCGTCGGCGCGGCCCTGGTCGGCCAGCAGCCCGCGCAACTTGGCGATCGTGTCGCGGAGGTCGTCGAACTTCATCATCGCCGACGACCAGCCGTCGGCCACACGAGCGGCCCGGCGCAGTGCGACCTCGGTGTGCCCGCCGATGTAGAACGGCACGCGCGACGGCGGCGCCGGGCTCATCCGGAGCTTGTCGAAGTCGAAGAACTCGCCGTGGAATTCGACCATCCCGCCGTCGAGGATCAGGCGCAGCACCTCGATGGCCTCGTCCACGCGTTTGCCGCGCTTCTCGTACGGCGCGCCGCACCAGCGGAACTCCTCCGGCGACCAGCCGACGCCGAGCCCGAGCCCGAACCGGCCGCCGGTCAGCGCCGCGACCGAGTTGACCTGGCGGGCGAGCAGGACCGGGTTCCGGGAGCCGAGTTTCAGCACGGAGGTGTAGAACGTGAGCCGCTCGGTGACCGCGCCCATCGAGGCGGCCGCGACCAGCGGATCGGCCCAGGGGGTCTCCTCGGTCCAGAAGCGGCTGCCATCGGGCGTGTACGGATAGTCGGCCGAGACCGTTTCGGAATAGAACAGGGAATCCGGGAGCGCGATCGAGGAGAAACCCGCCTCTTCGGCGGCCCGGGCGAGCTCGCCCAGCTGATCGAGCGGATTCATCGCGATCGACAGGGTGAACTTCATGGGGCCGAACTATAACGTGTTCTAGTTTCGCCCGCCAGTGCGCGCGGGAACCCCCGGCGGGTTCTCCGCGTTGATCCGGGCAAAGGCCGAACGATTCCTGGAGTTGAACCCATGGGCACCGCGATCTTCCTGATCGTGCTCCTCGTCGTCGTGGTCGGCGGCGGCATCTACTTCGCGAAATCCCAGGCGGCGGCCAAGAAGCGCCAGCTGGACGACGCGAAGGCGGACGCACGGCGCCTGGTCGAACGACTGGGCGGTCAGGTCATGAACCTCACCGGCACGGACACCGCCTCCCAGCAGGCGATGGCGGACGCGTCCGAACGCTTCACCGCCGCGGGCTCCCAGATGGAGCAGGCGCAGACCGTCGAGCAGGCCCGGCTGGTGCGCGAGACCGCCATCGAGGGGCTCTATTACGTCCGCGCGGCGCGGCTCGCGATGGGCATGGACCCCGGTCCGGAACTGCCCGGCAGCGAAGAGCGCGACCGGGCGGGCAAGGTCACCGAGTACCGCTCGGTCGACGTCGAGGGCGAGCACTACGAGGCCTCGCCGGACCCGAGCCAGCGCACGCCGCACTACTACCCCGGTGGCCGCGTGGCCGGCCGCCCGGTGCCGCAGGGCTGGTACAGCGAGCCGTGGTGGAAGCCCGCGCTCGTCGCCGGCGCCTGGGGCCTCGGTTCGATGCTGCTGTTCAGCGCGATGTTCTCCGGTATGGCGGGGATCGCGAGCGCGTCGGCCTGGGAGTCCGGGTACGACGCGGGCCAAGAGGACGCGGGCGCCGGCGGTGACGCGGGCGGCGATGCCGGAGGCGACATGGGCGGGGACGCCGGTGGGTTCGACGGCGGCGGTTTCGATGGTGGCGGGTTCGACGGCGGGGGCTTCGATGGCGGAGGCTTCGACTTCTAGCCCGCGCCCCGTCCCGCAAACGCTATGAAAGGTCCTTTCCTTGCAAATTTTGCAAGGAAAGGACCTTTCATAGCATCGGGAAGCTGTTCAGGCGGGTTCGCAGGCCGGGCGGGTCGTGAGTGACCAGACGACACGAGCGCGGCGGTCCGAGAGGTCCGTGAAGGCCTCCTTGAGGGACCCAGAGTCCCTCAAGGAGGCCTTCACGGACCGAGCTGGGGATCAATCGCAGCTGGAAGCCACGGAGGCACCTCGGTTCCAACCAGAATCGCCTCACGACCACCTTGCCCGAAGTCCGCCGTGACTCCCGGCTTGATACGGAGGCGACCTTCGCGACGCATCACGTCAGCGGCACCGAGTACGTCAAGCGGGCTGGCAGGTCGGGCACCAGAAGAGGTTCCGCGCCGCCAGATCGCTCCGCAGCACCGCCGTCCCGCACACCAGACAGGGCATCCCCTCGCGCCGGTAGACGTAGACCTCGCCCCCGTGCCGGTCCTGCCGCGGCGCGCGGCCCGTGACCTCGGGCAGGTGCTCGGGCGCGACCGTGTCGATCCGTCCCACCCGGACACCGTGCCGCATGAGCGTCACGAGATCCGCCCACATGTCGTCCCACAGCCCGCGGTCGAGCGCGCGGCCGGGGACGAGCGGGCCGACACCGTGCCGGAACAACACTTCGGCGCGATACACGTTGCCGACGCCCGCCAGCACCGACTGGTCCATCAGCAGTGCCGCGATCGACGTCTTCGACCGCGAGATCCGCTCCCACGCCTTGTCCGGCTTCGCGTCGCGGCGCAGCGGATCCGGGCCCAGGCGTGCCTTGATCGCGTCGACCTGGGGCCCGTCCAGGAGTTCGCACCGGGTCGGGCCGCGCAGGTCGGCGAAGTGTGTCGGACCGGTCAGCCGCATCCGCACCTGCCCCACCGGTTCCATAGCGGGCAGCGGTACGTCGGAGAACGTGCCGTAGAGGCCGAGGTGGACGTGCACCGTCCCGTGTGGACCGTAGTCGTGGAACAGGTGCTTCCCGTACGCCTCGGCCTTCACCAGCACCTGGCCGTCCAAACGGGACGCTTCGGCGGCGAACCGTCCTTGCGGGCTGCTCACCTCGACCGGGTGCCCGGCGAACCGGCGTTTGTGCAGACGCGCCAGGCGATGGAGCGTGTGCCCCTCGGGCATGTCAGTGCTCGGGCAGCGGCGGCGGCCAGCCGGTGTTCTCGTAGTCCAGGATCTGCTGGACGCGGCGGCCGTGGCGCTCGTCCGGGCTCGGCGGGGTCGCGAGGAACGCCTCGACGATCTCCGTGGCCTCTTCGGTGGTGTGCATCCGCGCGCCGACGCCGATCAGCTGGGCGTGGTTGTGCTCGCGGGTGAGCTTCGCGGTCTCGACGCTCCACGCGAGGCCGGCGCGAGCGCCCTTCACCTTGTTGGCCGCGATCTGCTCGCCGTTGCCGGAGCCGCCGACCACGATGCCGAGGCTGCCCTCGTCCGCGACGACGCGGCGGGCCGCCTCGATGCAGAAGGCGGGGTAGTCGTCGGCCGCGTCGTAGACGAAGGGACCGACGTCCTCGACGTCGTGGCCCTGCTCCTTGAGGTGGGCCACGAGGTGGTTCTTCAGTTCGAAACCGGCATGGTCGGAGCCAAGGTAAACACGCACAGCGCGGAGTCTGCCATCACGTTCCGGGACGAGCATGCTGTGGGGGTGGACATCGGACTCGAATGGGGAAGCGAGGGCGTCACCGCCTTGGGCGCGGACTGCGCCGTTCTCGTCATCGTCGACGTGCTTTCCTTCTGCACCACAACGGATCTGGTGCTCGGCAACGGCGGCCGCGTGCTTCCGGTCCGCTGGCGCGATCGGCGCGGTGAGGAAGCCGCGAAAGCGCGGGGCGCCATCCTCGCGGGTGAAAAACAGTGGTCCTTGCGACCTTCGTCTGTGACGCAAATCCCTTCCGGCACACTTCTCGCGCTTCCCTCCCCCAATGGCGCCACGCTCTGCGACGCCGCCGCCACGACCGGTGCCGTGGTCCTGGCCGGATGCCTGCGCAACGCGACCGCCGTCGCCGCCCGCGCGGCGGAGCTGGCGAACGGGCGCCCGATCGGCGTCGTCCCGGCCGGGGAACGCTGGGGAATCGGCATCCGCTCCGAGACCAAGACGTTCGGGCCGCTGAGGCCGTGCGTCGAGGACCAGCTCGGTGCGGGGGTGATCGCCGCGGCACTGGAGGGCTACGGTCGCTTGTCCGCCGAAGCCCGTCTCGCGGCCGTCGCGGCAAAAGCGATCGACATCGCCGAAGCACTGACAGAGTGTTCTTCAGGACGCGAGCTCGCCGCGGCCGGGCACGCGAACGACGTGCGGCTCGCCGCGAAACTCGATAGCAGCGGCACGGTTCCGTTGCTGCACAACGGAATTCTGGAGGAGTCGTGACTTGGCTCGAACTCGCGGACGGCGTGTACGCCCGCCGTTACGAGGAGCTGGACCTCACCGTCGGCCTTGTCGTGGGCAGTGAACGCTGCCTGATCGTCGACGTCCGCGGCGACGTCGACCAGGGCGCCGAACTGGCCGCGGCGGTCCGGGAGATCACGCCGCTGCCGTGGTCGGTCGTCTACACGCACGCGCATTTCGACCACGCCTTCGGCACGACGGCTTTCCTGCCGTGCGACGTCTGGGCACACGAAGCGTGTCTGACCGAACTGACCACCTTCGGCGAGGGCGCGCGGCGCAAGTGGATCCAGCATTACCTCGGCGAAAACCGGCCGGAGATGGCGGAGGCGCTGGAGCGCACCGAGATCACCCTGCCGGACAAGCCGGTCACTGACACCGCCGAAATCGACCTCGGCGGCCGCACGGTGGTGCTTCGCTTCCTCGGCCGGGCCCACACCGATCACGACCTGTTCGTGCACGTGCCCGACGCGGGGGTCGTCTACGCGGGCGACGCCGTCGAGAACGCCGAAGCAGGCTTCAGCGCGTTCTCGTTCAACGACGGCAGTTTCCTGGCCGAATGGCCCGGTGTGATGGACGCGATCCTCGCGCTGGACCCGAAGATCATCGTGGCCGGGCACGGCGACCCCGTCGGCAGCGCGTTCATCGAGAAGCACCGCGACGGACTGCGCGAACTCGTCGCGCTCAAGACCCGGATCGCGGCGGGAGACCTCACGACGGACGAAGCCGTCGCGAGGTCCCCCTACCCCGGCGATGTCACCAAGGCAGCCCTGGAAACCCCTTAGTCGAAGTTCAGCTCACCGGACCGGGTGCGCTTCAGCTCGAAGAAGTCCGGGTAGCTCGCCAGCGCGCGGGCGCCGTCGAAGACCTTGACGGCGTCCTCGCCACGCGGGATCGAGCTGAGCACCGGGCCGAAGAAGGCGACGCCGTCGATGTGGATGGTCGGGGTGCCGACGTCCATTCCGACCGGATTCATACCTTCGTAGTGACTCTTTTTCAGCGCCTCGTCGTACTCGGCCGACTCCGCGGCCTCGGCCAGCTCGGCCGGCGCGCCGATGGCTTCGAGGGTCTCCTTGATGACCTTGGGGATGTCCTTGTCGCCCTGGTTGTGGTGGCGCGTGCCGAACTCCGTGTAGAAGTCGCGCAGCGCCTCCTCGCCGTTCTTCTGCGCCAGCGCGGTGGCGACGCGGACCGGGCCCCAGCCGCGGTCCAACAGCTCCTTGTACTGCTCAGGCAGGTCCTCGCGGCCGCTGTTGAGCTCGGACAGGCTCATGATCCGGAACCTCAGGTCGAGGTCGCGGTGCTTCTCCACCTCGAGGATCCAGCGCGAGCTGATCCAGGCGAAGGGGCAGATCGGATCGAAGTAGAAGTCGACCTTGGTCTTCTCGGACGGGGCGGTCATCAGGTTCTCCCAGTGCCATCGTCTTGGGCGGGCCGGTACACACACAGGGTGCTACACAGCGAGCCAACATCGCGGCCGTCGGCGTTGTTCCCGTCGTCAGCACGGGCTCCGACATGATTGGATGCCTGTAGTTGGAAACCAAAACCGATACCGATGACCAGAGGTGCCAGTGCCCGCCCCCAACCTGACCCGAGACCAAGCCAAGCTGCGCGCGGAACTGCTCGACGTCGAGTCCTACGACATCGAGCTGGATCTGACCGACGGCCGCGGCGGTCCCGGTGAGAAGACCTTCACGTCGAAGACGACGATCAAGTTCGCCAGCGCCAGAAGCGGCGAAGCGTCGTGGGTCGACATCGTCGCCGAGGGGATCGAGTCGGCCGTCCTCAACGGGACGGAACTCGACGTCAGCGGGTACGTCGAGGACAAGGGCGTCGAGCTGCCCGGCCTCGCCGAGTCGAACGAGCTCGTCGTCGACGCGGTCTGCCGCTACATGAACACCGGCGAGGGCCTGCACCGGTTCGTCGACCCGGTCGACGACGGCGTCTACCTCTACACGCAGTTCGAGACCGCGGACGCGAAGCGCATGTTCGCCTGTTTCGACCAGCCCGACCTCAAGTCGGTCTACCGGCTCACCGTGATCGCGCCGAAGGACTGGAAGGTCATCTCGAACGCGCTGGTCGAGTCGGCCGAGGAGACCCCGGAAGGGGCCGTCCGCACCGTGTTCAAGGTGTCCGAGCGGATCTCGACCTACCTGGTCGCGCTGATCGCGGGCCCGTACAGCGAGTGGCGCGACGAATTCTCCGACGAGCACCGCACGATCCCGCTGGGCATCTACTGCCGCGCCTCGCTCGCCGAGCACATGGACGCGGACAAGCTCTTCACCGAGACCAAGCAGGGTTTCGCCTTCTACCACGACAAGTTCGCCACCCCGTACCCGTTCTCCAAGTACGACCAGCTGTTCGTGCCGGAGTTCAACGCGGGCGCGATGGAGAACGCCGGCGCGGTCACCTTCCTGGAGGACTACGTCTTCCGCAGCCGCGTCACCCGCTACGCCTACGAGCGCCGCGCCGAGACGCTGCTGCACGAGATGGCGCACATGTGGTTCGGTGACCTGGTCACCATGCGCTGGTGGGACGACCTGTGGCTGAACGAGTCGTTCGCGACCTTCGCGAGCGTGCTGGCCCAGGCCGAGGCGACCGAGTACAAGAACGCGTGGACCAGCTTCGCGAACATCGAGAAGTCGTGGGCGTACCGGCAGGACCAGCTGCCCTCGACGCATCCGATCGCCGCGGACATCGTCGACCTGCACGCGGTCGAGGTGAACTTCGACGGCATCACCTACGCCAAGGGCGCGAGCGTGCTCAAGCAGCTCGTCGCCTATGTCGGGCTCGAGCACTTCCTCGAGGGCCTCAAGGTCTACTTCGGCAAGCACGCCTGGGGCAACGCGACCCTGGCGGACCTGCTGGGCGCGCTGGAAGAGGCCTCGGGCCGCGACCTGTCGTGGTGGAGCGCGCAGTGGCTGGAGACCACCGGTCTCAACTCGCTGAGCCCGCGCTACGAGGTCGGCGCAGACGGCACGTACACCTCATTCGCCGTCACCCAGACCGGTGCCAAGCCGGGTGCCGGTGAGCTGCGGACGCACCGGGTCGCGGTCGGCGTCTACGACGAGGACGAGAACGGCAAGATCGTCCGCAAGCACCGCGTCGAACTCGACGTCGACGGTGAACGCACCGAGGTGCCGGGGCTGATCGGTCTCCCGGCCGGCAAGCTCGTGCTGGTCAACGACGACGACCTGACCTACTGCACGATGCGGCTCGATCCGGCGTCGCTGACCACGCTGATCGACCGCATCGCCGACATCACCGAACCGCTCCCCCGCACGCTGTGCTGGTCGGCGGCGTGGGAGATGACGCGCGAGGCCGAGCTCAAGGCCCGCGACTTCGTCACCCTGGTGCAGCGCGGCGTCCACACCGAGACCGAGGTCGGCGTGGTGCAGCGGCTGCTGCTGCAGGCGCAGACGGCGCTGAACTCGTACGCCAACCCGGCGTGGGCGACGGACAAGGGCTGGCCGGAGTTCTCGTCGCGGCTGCTGGAGCTGGCGCAGGGCGCCGAGGCCGGTTCGGACCACCAGCTCGCGTTCGTGAACTCGCTCGCCGGCTGCGTGCTCGACGACAAGACGCTGCAGATCATCGCGGGCTGGCTCGACGGCACCGCGCCGCTGGAGGGCCTGACCGTCGACACCGACCTGCGCTGGCGGCTGCTGCACGCCCTGGTCGCGCACGGCAAGGCGGAGAACCCCGAGATCGACGCGGAGCTCACCAAGGACGACACCGCCGCCGGACGGCGCCAGGCGGAGCGCTCGCGGGCGCTGCGGCCGACCGCCGAGGCGAAGGCCGACGCGTGGCAGCGGGCGGTGTACGACGACGAGCTGCCGAACGCGGTCAGCGACTCGCTCATCACCGGCTTCTCCCACCCCGGCCAGAAGCACCTGCTCGGCGGCTACGTGACGCGCTACTTCGAGGTCATCGACGAGGTGTGGCAGCGACGTTCCAGCGAGCGCGCGCAGCCGACCGTGGTCGGGCTGTACCCGTCGTGGGCCGTCGAGCCGTCGACGGTGGAGGCGTCGGACGAGTGGCTGGCCGGGGAGCACCCGGCGGCGCTGCGCCGTCTCGTGTCGGAAGGCCGGGCCGGGATCGTGCGGGCGCTGGCCGCCCGTGAGTTCGACTCGCAGGCCGGGGTCTAGTCCCGTAACGCAATGAAGGGGCCTTTCATCGCAAATTTTGCGATGAAAGGCCCCTTCATTGCAGTTGAAAGCGGCTGAAGAGCGTCAGTGCTGCGGAGCGCCCGCCTGGTCGCTCAGCATGCGGAGGGCGTTCACGAGGCCGCCGATGAGGTCGCCTTCCTTGAAGGAGGCGACCATACTGGCCACGGCGAGCTTCGCGCCGCGGTCGGGCAGGCGGTGCCGGGCCTGCGAGCCCGTCACGATCTCGATGACGCGCTGGCCGGGCGACACGGCGACGATGACGCCGTCGGCCGGGTCGTCGGTCGAGCTCAGCAGGCCTTCGGCGGTGACGCGGGTGTCCTCGCCGAGGTCACCGAGGTACACGCTGAAGTCCAGGCCGGTCTCGCGGCTGGCCAGGGTCAGCGCTTCGTCCAGCCGGGCAAGCTGCTGGGTCGTGAATGGGCTGTTCGGACCAGCCGGTTCGTACATCTTGGCGGCGGAAATCCGGCCGCTGGAAGTAACGGCGGCGCCGTAACCGGGCTCTTCGTCAACAGCGGTGGACGAATGGGTCAGTTCACCAGTTGCCACGAGCGCCTCCCGTCACCGAAGCTCCGTCCGCCGCACCGACGGCGGTCGCGCCGCCCGCGTGCGAATGCCTGGCGCCGACACCGTCGGGGTTGGCGCTCCACCACATGGCCGGGTACTCCCACGGCTGCCCCGGCCGGTACCGGGCGACGCCCGCGCCCTTCGACCGCAGCGTGGCCACCCCGCAAAGCGCGTAGATGACCAAGGGGATCACCGCGAAGACCAGGATCGTCTCGACAAGGTTCACGCGCGTGAGCGTATCCGATCGCGCGTGACCGCACCCGCTCGCACGGCCGTGCGCTCCGATACCTACCGCTCGTCGTCCGGAGGGGTCCGTCCGCCGCTTGCCGCGAAAGCGCTCCCACGTTGGGGCGAAGCCCGCAAGGCCGAAAGGTTGCAACTCAACGTACGGGCGGCCGCACCCGGCGCTGTCGTCTTGTCGCAGCCTTGAAATCCTCGTAGCTTTTTCACCTGTACGGGCCTTGCGCCCAGCTCCCCCACCCCAGCAGGTAACGCACCGGTCGCAGGAGGACATGTCATGCAGAGCACCCAGACACCCGGCCAGGCGATCATCGACGACATTTCGTCACTCTTCGAAATTGAATTCGTGCCCGGTACGCGTGTGACGGCGGGCACACGGGTTACGCGCGGTACTCGTGTCACTCGCGGTACGCGGGTCACCGCCGGCACCCGGGTGACCCGTGGCACGCGCGTCACCCGAGGCACTCGCGTCACCGCCGGCACCCGCGTCACGCGCGGCACCAGGGTCACTCGCGGCACCCGCGTGACCGCCGGAACCCGCGTCACCTGTGGCACGCGCGTCACTCGCGGCACCCGCGTCACCCGGGGGACCCGCGTCACCTGCCAGAGCGACTTCTCGCTCGCCGCCTGAGTTCGAGCACGACCGGTCGAGCAGGGGACGGCGTACTCGTAACGAGCTTCACCACGGCATCATCGGCCCGCCCCGGCCGCCGCGAGGCAGCCGGGGCGCCGACGTGTTCGGGGTCCGGATCGAGCTCCGATCAGGCCGCGGTGCCCAGGTACGGCCGCCACAACGGGTCGGCCTCCTTCGAATGCGCGAGCAGCCGCCAGTGCGGCCCGTGGGGGGCCCTCGGCACGACGCGCAGGCGCCAGCCGATCTCGGAAAGCAGCTTGTCCGCCTTCCGGTGGTTGCACTTGGCGCAACAGGCCACGCAGTTCGTCCAGCTGTGGGGGCCACCACGACTGCGCGGGACGACGTGGTCGATCGTCTCGGCCCGCCCTCCGCAGTAGGCGCAGCGGTACCGATCGCGGTGCATCAGCCCGGCCCGGGTCAGCGGCACCTGCGCGCGGTAGGGCACGCGCACGTAGGTGCTCAACCGGATCACCGAAGGCACGGGCAGCGAGACCGTGGCGGCGTGCAGTTCGAGCCCCGCCGGGTCGCCGTGCACCACCTCGGCCTTGCCGCACATCACGAGGACCACCGCCCGCCGCAACGGCAGCGCCGTGAGCGGTTCGAACGTGGCGTTCAACAGCAATACCCGTCTGCGGCCCCAGGACGACGCTGTGGTCGTGGTGGGTACCGCGGCGTTGGACGGGTCCCGCCCTCTACGCTGTCCGGGCGGGCGGGCAACACCCCCTGGCCGCGTTCCCGGCCCGCCCGGTGGAGCCCCGTGCGAGGGGGCACCTCCCGGATGGGCGCGCAACACGACCTCCGGCGCCTGTCCGGCCACGGCTTGGCTCGGGACGCCGAGGGGGATGGGTTGTCGGTCTGGCACTCGACCACCTCCACCGGTGCAGGCATAGTCGACCACAGATCAGCCCCAAAGTGCACGTGTGTTACTGGACGTGTCACATGCACGCGACCCGGCGGCCACATGAAGTTGGCTGATCCGCCCCCGCCGGGGATGAGCGGCGTGACCGGTCCCCGTCGAGTACGAAAGGACATTTCCTCTCCGTGAACCTGCTGCCCACCGAACCCCCGGCCTGCACGCGCGAAGTCGGCAGCCTGTGCTATCAGGTGTTCCAGGTCACAAAGAACGAATGGCTCTCCGCCTCCGCGGGCTGGCTTCTGACGAAGCCACTCAGGATCCTGATGATCGTCGCCGTGGCGTTCCTGCTGCGCTACCTGGTGCGCCGCCTGATCAACCGCGTGACGCGGATGCCGAACGGCGGCTCCTCGAAGCTGCCCGCCCTGTTGAGACCGCTGCGGGAGAAGGCTCCCGAGGTGCTCGGGTCGGCGGTGATGGAACGGCGCCGTCAGCGCGCCGCCACCATCGGCTCGGTGCTCAAGTCGATGGCGACGTTCCTGATCTACGGCCTCGCGTTCATCCTGGTGCTGGGCGAACTGGGCATCGACCTCGCGCCGATCATCGCTTCGGCGGGCATCGTCGGTGTCGCGCTCGGTTTCGGTGCGCAGAACCTGGTCAAGGACTTCCTGTCCGGCATGTTCATGATGATCGAGGACCAGTACGGCGTCGGTGACGTCGTCGACGTCGGTGAGGCGTCCGGCACCGTCGAGGCCGTCGGCCTCCGGATCACCACCTTGCGTGACATCAACGGCACCGTCTGGTACGTCCGCAACGGCGAGGTGCTGCGGGTCGGCAACTCGAGCCAAGGCTTCGCGGTGGCCGTCGTCGACGTGCCGCTCAGCTACTCCGCCGACGTCGAAAAGGCCACCGAGCTGATGGCCGAGAAGGCGAAGACGCTCCTGGAGAGCGAAGGGCTCGCACCGAACGTGCTGGAGCCGCCGGAGATGCTCGGTGTGGAGACCGTCACCCCCGAGAGCATCAAGCTCCGCCTGACGGTGAAGGTCCGGCCGGGTAAGCAGTGGGCCGTGCAGCGCGCGCTGCGGGCGCATCTGCTCGCCGCGTTCGACGAAGCCGGCTTCGAGCCACCTCTGGGGCGCTTTATGTCGTCCGGCCCCGCCGCGCAGTAGGACAAGGGCAGAATGGAGCTGTGTCCGTGACCGAACCTGACCCCACCACCTTGTACGAAGCGATCGGCGGCGAACCGGTCTTCACCCGGATCGTCGCTCGGTTCTACGCCGAAGTGGCGGTCGACGAGGTGCTTCGCCCGCTGTACCCCGAGGAGGACCTCGGCCCGGCCGAGGAGCGTTTCCGGCTGTTCCTCATGCAGTACTGGGGCGGCCCGCACACCTACTCGGACCAGCGCGGTCACCCTCGGCTGCGGATGCGGCACGCTCCGTTCAAGATCGGCCCGATCGAACGTGACGCCTGGCTGCGCTGCATCAAGATCGCGGTCGACGAGGAGAACATCGAGGAGCCCTACCGCTCGCAGCTGTGGGCGTACCTCGAGATGGCGGCCAACAGCATGATGAACAGCTTCGTGTGATGGAACGCGACGTGGCTTGGTGGGCCCAGGCGGTCTTCTACCAGGTCTACGTACGCTCGTTCGCCGATTCGGACGGGGACGGCGTCGGTGACCTCGAAGGCATCCGCGGCAAGCTCGGGTACCTGGAGCTGCTCGGCGTCGACGCGCTGTGGCTGACGCCGTTCTACCGCTCCCCCATGGCCGATCACGGCTACGACATCGCCGACCCGCGCGACGTCGACCCGATGTTCGGCACCCTCGGCGATTTCGACGTCCTGCTGACCGAGGCGCACAAACGCGGCATCAAGGTCACCGTCGACGTCGTCCCCAACCACACCAGCAACACCCACGCCTGGTTCAAATCGGCGATGGCGGCGCCGCCGGGGAGCCCGGAACGGGATCGCTACATCTTCCGTGACGGGCTCGGCCCGCGTGGCGACCAGCCGCCGAACAACTGGGTCAGCGCGTTCGGCGGCCCGGCGTGGACGCGCGTCCCGGACGGCCAGTGGTATTTGCACCTGTTCTCGCCGCAGCAACCGGACCTGAACTGGGCCAACCACGAGGTCGCCGCCGATCTGGAACGGACCCTGCGATTCTGGCTGGACCACGGCGTGGACGGCTTCCGCGTCGACGTCGCGCACGGCATGGCGAAACCGCCGGGCCTGCCGGACATGGATCCGCGGGTGAACGCGCTCGGGCCGAGCGAGTTCTACGATCCGCGGTTCGACAACGACCGCGTCCACGAGATCCACCAGATGATCCGCAAGGTGCTCGACGAGTACCCGGGCACCATGGCCGTCGGCGAGATCTGGGTGACCGACGAGGAACGGCTCGCCCGGTACCTGCGGCCGGACGAGCTGCATCTGGCGTTCAACTTCCGGCTCGTGCTCACGCATTTCGACGCGGACGCGCTGCGGACGGCCATCGAGCGGTCGCTGGCGGTGCCGAAATCCGCCGGGGCGCCGGCCACCTGGACGTTGAGCAACCACGACGTCTGGCGGCAGGTCAGCCGGTACGGCGACGGTCAACGCGGCGTCCGGCGCGCCCGGGCGATGGCGCTCGTCGAGCTCGCACTGCCCGGGGCGGTCTATCTGTACAACGGCGAGGAACTGGGGCTCGGCAACGTCGACCTCCCACCGGAAGCGCTCGCGGACCCGAGGGCCAAGACCTCGGGCGCCGAGTTCGGCCGGGACGCGGCACGGGTGCCGCTGCCGTGGGAAGGCGATCTGCCGCCGTTCGGATTCTCGCGCAATCCGCGCACGTGGCTGCCGATGCCCGCTTCGTGGGCGTCGGTGACCGTGGAAGCGCAGCTGGAGGATCCGGCGTCGACGTTGTCGCTGTACCGGCGGGCGATCGAGATCCGCAAGTCGCACGAGGCTTTCCGCGGCGACGACCTCGAGTGGTACGGCGCGCCCGCGGGGTGTTTCGCGTTCCGGCGGCGTGGCGGCGGGCTGGTGTGCGCGCTGAACACGTCGGCGAGCCCGATCGCGCTGCCGCCGGGTGAGGTGCTCCTGTCGAGCGTGCCGCTGGTGAATGGGAAACTGCCGCCGGACGCGGCCGCCTGGCTCGTCTGAACCAGGCGGCCGCTACCGGACTACTTGTTGAAGCCCGGGTGCAGCTTGTACTGCGTCTGGGCGTTGAACTGGTTCTGCCGGACGAGCTTCGCCGGGAAGGTCCGCCAGTCGTTGAGGTCCAGGACGTCCAGGCCCTTCACGATGTCGGACGAGTAGATGTGACCGTTGTACCAGTACGCCGACCAGGTCCCACCGCCGACGAGCTTCTCGTTCGAGAGCGGGCCACGCTCCCAGAACGCGATCTCCTTCGGGTTCTTCGCGTCGGTGAAGTCCCACACCGAGACGCCGCCCTGGTACCAGGACTGGACCATGATGTCCTTGCCTGGCACCGGGATCAGCGAGCCGTTGTGCGCCACGCAGTTCTCGGTCTCGGACTGGAGACGCGGGATCTTGTAGTAGCTGACGAACTCCAGCTTGCGGTCGTCGCCGCGGCCGGTGATCTGGTAGATGCCGTTGGCGCCGCGGGTGGGGCCGAACTTCTCCAGGCAGGTCGCCATCCCGCCGCCGCCGAGCTCGTCGGTGAAGACGATCTTGGTGGCGTCGTTGTTGAAGGTGGCGCTGTGCCAGAACGCGAAGTTCACGTTGTCCTGCACGCGGTGGATGACCCGCGGCTTGAGCCGGTCGGAGATGTCGAGCAGGACGCCGTCACCCATGCAGGCACCGGCCATCAGGTCCTTCTCCGGCAGCGCCGTCAGGTCGTGGCAGCCGGTGGTCGGCGACCGGCGGGTGCCGTCGGGGTTGGTGCCGCCGGGGTTGCCGCCGCCCTCGGTCGCCGGGAACAGCACCGGGGTCGCGACGAGCGCGGCCTTCGCCGGGTCCTTCACGGGGACCTTGATGATCGACAGCTTGTCGTGCGGCGGCTGGCAGTCGGGCAGGTTGGCCGCCGGCGCGTACGACGAGACGTAGATGTAGACGTCCTTGCCGCGCTTGTCCGGCACCAGGGTGTTGGTGTGCGAACCGCAGTCCGTCTCGATCGCCGCGACGTACTTGGGGGCCGCGAGGTTCGAGATGTCGAAGATCTTGATGCCCTCCCACGACGACTTCTCCGAGGCGGGCTTCGAGACGCTGGTGCACGAGTTGTCGCTGCGCGACGCGTCGGTCGACAGGAAGAGCAGGTCACCGGAGATCGACACGTCGTTCTGCCCGCCGGGGCACAGGACCTGACTGACGATCTTCGGGCGGAACGGGTTGCGGACGTCGTAGACGTTGAACCCGTCGTAGGTACCGACGATCGCGTGACCCTTCGTGAACGCGATGTCGGTGCCGGTCGAGTCCTTGGTGAACGGTCCCTGCTGCGGGATGTTCGCGATCGACCGGAGGTTGGGGCTGTGGACGATCTCGTCCACGCCCGGAATCGCGGTCGCCGACGGTTCGGCGATGACGGCCGGCGCGGCGAGCGCGCTGGAGGCCCCGAGGGCGGCGACTGCGGCCGCCGACACGAAGACCCTGGTCAAGCGGCGTTTCAGCCCAGGCTGCAGCACGATATGGCTCTCCTTCCACCCAGCTTTACGCGCACCTTATTCCTTATTTAGGCTCAACAGATACCGACCAACGGAGGAACTCCCGGGATGAGAAAAAGTTTGACATCGGCCCTGGTCGCCGCTGCTTTCGTAGTCTCGGGTTGCACCGGCGACGAATCCCCGGCGCAACCGGCCCAAAGTGCTCCGGTGATCGTGCCCGGGAAGCCCGGAGAGCAGGCGGGCACCGGTTCCCCCGGCCCGGTGAACCGCGATCAGCCCAACGAGGCCGACGTCGAGTACATGACGATGATGATCCCCCACCACCAGCAGGCGAAGGTGATGACGGAGCTGGTGCCGGGCAAGACGGCGAACGAGCAGATCCGGGCGATCGCCGGGCGGATCTCGGTCGCGCAGGACGGCGAGGTCACGATGATGAAGACCTGGCTGTCCGACCGCGGCAAGCCGGTGCCCGGCGAAGGACACGCGGGCCACGGCGGGCACGATCACGCGCTCATGCCGGGGATGGCGACCGAGGCCCAGCTGGCGGATCTGCGCGCGGCGAACGGGGTGGCGTTCGAAAAGCTGTTCCTCGACCTGATGATCGCGCACCACCAGGGCGCGCTGACGATGGCGGAAGCCCAGCTCGGCAAGGGTGTGGAGGTCAAGGCACAGGAGATGGCGCAGGAGGTCATCACCGGTCAGTCCGCCGAGATCGAGCGGATGAAGACCATGCGCGGGAAGCTCTAGGCCTCGCCGGAGCCCATGTCGCCGAAACCGGAGTCGTCGGAATCGTCGAGGGTGCCTGAGACGATCCAGGTCGCCAGCGCGGCGGCCTGGACGTAGGGCGCCGCCTTCGCCGCGGCCCGTCCCGCGGATTTGGCGCGGCCCCACTTCTCCGGACGTTCGGCGCGTTCCGGCGCCTCCTCACCCGGCGGGCGCTCGGTCCGCCAGGGGGTCTCCTCCGGCCGGACCTCGGCGAGGAAATCCGCCGTCGGGTCTTCCCCGTCCTTGTCGCTCATGGAGACAGCCTGACACCGCGGGCGGCTGGAAGCCACCCGCGGCGCGAAGCGGTAAGAAAGCCGTCAGAACAGCAGCGGCAGGAGCGCGTGACGCCGTTTGAGGACGGCGCCGTACCGCGCGTCGATGCGCATCCACGAATCCGTCGCGGTCACCCGGACGACGTCGCCGTCGATCGACGAGTCCACGAAACCCATCCCCGACAGCGCGAACAGGCACCGCATCTGGACCTTGATCTCCAGCTCGTTGCCCGAAACGGTGAGCACTGCCTGGTCCATCAGCGAGGCGGGCGGGTTGCCGTGCGGGCCGACGTTGTCGCGGGCCAGCGTGACGCCCCGATCGGCCAGCTCCGAGATCACCGTCGCCGGCAGTTCGTCCACCAGTTGCCAGCGTCCCGGTGCGGGCAGCTCGGAATGCCACAGCAGGTCGCGTGCCGGGCCCGGATCCATCCGTTCACCACCGGCGACGGTCAGCGCGGCGAGCAGCTCGTTCCCGGACACGGTGACGTCCGACGGCGTGATGTCGCCGGCGACCGCCCTGGTGGCGAGGACCTCGAACGGAGTCGTGCTCCACGCCTCGACGACGCCGTCACCGCGCTGCCGCAACCGCACCAGCGTGTTCTGGTCGAGCCGGACCGCCCTGGCCACGAACGCGCCGAGCGTTTCGCGGTCACCCGCGTCCGGGATGACGAGCTCAGGCATCCGCGAACCCCTTCTCCAGGAAGGCACGTTCGTCCTCGGTCAGCCGCCGGGGCCGCTCCGACGCGGTGTCGAACGGCGCGAGCACCGTCTCGGCGGTGACCGCGACCTTGTCGGCCTCGGCCGGGCCGGCGTGCACCCGGTAACCGAGGGTGAAGCTGGCGTGCTTCAAGTCCTTCAACGAGATCTCCACCCGGATGTCCTGATCGGACACCACGATCGGCGAACGGTAATGGACGGCCAGCTTCACCACCACGATGCCCTTGGGCAGCTCGGTGAGCCCCGCGCGGACGGCGTCCCCGAACAGCAGGGGGATCCGTGCCTCTTCGAGCAGGGTCACCAGATTCGCGTGGTTGACGTGCCCGTAGACGTCCATATCCGACCAGCGCGGCCGGATCAGGGAAATGTACGCCACTACCTCACCGTGCTCCGGATCTGCCTCGCCGCCACCGACAGCGTCGCCAGGTCGAGCTTGCCGAACTGGCTGATCTCGTCCAGCGCGACGCGGGCCCGCTGCAACCGCGAAGCGTTCGTCTTCTCCCAGTGGGCGATCTTCTCGTCCGGGTCCGTGCCCGAGTCGCTGTGCCGCAAGGCGTCCAGCGTGATCGTCCGCAGGGAACCGTAGACGTCGTCCCGCAGCGCCAGCCGGGCGAGCGCGTGCCAGCGGTTTCCGCGTTCGAGACCGCTGATCGACGTCAGCATCTTGTCGATGCCGAGGTGGTCGGAAAGCGCGTAGTACAGGCCCGCGGTCTCCGCCGGGGTGTGCACCGCGTCGATCCCCGCCTGCTGCTCGGCCAGCTCCGCGACGTCGGTGACGTCGAGCAGGCCGTAGGTGTGCAGCAGCAGCGCCACCCGGCCGGCGAGTTCCGCCGGGACGCCCTTCTCGATCAGCCGCTCGGTGTTCGCGTCCACCGAAGCGCACTCGACACCGCGAAGCAGCTCGTGTGCCCGCGGGGCCAGCTCGCCGACGACGCGGCCGAACCGGTTGATCTCGGCGAGCGGGGCCAGCGGCTGGGGCCGGTTGGTGAGGAACCACCGGGCGGCCCGGTCGAGCAGCCTGCGGGTCTCCAGCATCATCTCGTCCGCGACCTCGGTCGGCACGACGTTGTCCAGCGCGTCGATCTGGGCCCACAGCGACGGCAGGTCGTAGACGTGGGTGACCACGGCGTACGCGCGGACGGCGTCGGTCGCGGTCGCGTTCATCTCCTCCATCAGGCGGAAGACGTACGAGATCCCGGCTCCGTCGACGACCTCGTTGGCCACCATCGTCGTGATGATCTCGCGCTTCAGCGGGTGCTGGAAGATCGCGTCGCCGAAGCGCTCCCGAAGCGGCTTCGGGAAGTACTCGGGCAGCCGACGCGAGAACACCTCGGAGTCCGGCAGCTCGCTCGCCAGCAGCTCGTCCTTCAGGTCGAGCTTGACATGAGCGAGCAGCGTCGCCAGCTCCGGCGAGGTGAGGCCCTCGCCCGCCTTCTCCAGCGCGCGGAACTCCGCCGAACTCGGCAGCGCTTCGAGCTTGCGGTCGAAAGCACCCTTCGCGACCAGTGCCGCGACGAGCCGCTGGTGCACCGAGACCATCGGGCCGGCGTGCGCCCGGCTGACACCGAGCACGGCGTTCTGCCGGTAGTTGTCGGCCAGCACCAGCTCGCCGACCTCGTCGGTCATCTGCTCCAGCAGTTCGTTGCGCTGCTCGGCGTCCAGCGATCCGGTCGAGATCAGGTGGTCCAGCAGGATCTTGATGTTGACCTCGTGGTCCGAGCAGTCGACGCCCGCCGAGTTGTCGAGCGCGTCGGTGTTGATCTTGCCACCCGCACGGGCGAACTCGATCCGGCCGAGCTGCGTCAGGCCGAGGTTCCCGCCCTCGCCGACGACCTTCACCCGGAGCTGGTTGCCGTTGACGCGCAAGGCGTCGTTGGCCTTGTCGCCCGCGTCCGCGTGGGACTCGGTCTCGGCCTTGACGTAGGTGCCGATGCCGCCGTTCCACAGCAGCTCGACCGGCGCCAGCAGGATCGCCTGCATGAGGTCGTTCGGCGCCAGTTTCGTGACGTCCTCGCCGAGCCCGAGCGCCTCGCGGACCTGCGGGCTGATCGGGATCGTCTTCGCCGACCGCGAATAGATCCCGCCGCCCTCGCTGATCAGCGAGCGGTCGTAGTCCTCCCACGACGAGCGCGGCAGGTCGAACAGCCTGCGCCGCTCGGCGAACGAGGTCGCCGAATCCGGGTTGGGGTCGAGGAAGATGTGCATGTGGTTGAAGGCGGCCACGAGCCGGATGTGCTCCGAGAGCAGCATGCCGTTGCCGAAGACGTCGCCCATCATGTCGCCGATGCCGACGACGGTGAAGTCCTCGGTCTGGGTGTCCTTGCCCAGCTCGCGGAAGTTGCGCTTGACGCTCTCCCAAGCACCCTTCGCGGTGATGCCCATGGCCTTGTGGTCGTACCCGACCGAGCCACCGGACGCGAAGGCGTCGCCGAGCCAGAACCCGTAGTTCGCCGACACCTCATTCGCGATGTCGGAGAACTTCGCGGTCCCCTTGTCCGCCGCGACCACGAGGTAGCTGTCGTCGCCGTCGTGGCGGACCACGTTCGGCGCCGGGACGGTCTTGCCCTCGACCCGGTTGTCGGTCACGTCCAGCAGGCCGGAGATGAACATCCGGTAGCAGGCGATGCCCTCGTTCAGCTGGGCGTCGCGGTCCAGGCCCGGGTCACCGGTGGCCGTCGGCGGGCGCTTCACGACGAAGCCGCCCTTCGCACCGACAGGCACGATGACCGCGTTCTTGACCGCCTGCGCCTTGACCAGGCCGAGGATCTCCGTGCGGAAGTCCTCGCGGCGGTCGGACCACCGCAGGCCACCGCGCGCGACGTCGCCGAAGCGCAGGTGCACACCCTCGATCCGGGGCGAGTACACGAAGATCTCGTACTTCGGCCGCGGCTCGGGCAACTCGGGCACCGCGCTCGGGTCGAGTTTGAGCGCGAGGTACTGGCGGGAGTTCCCGTCCTCGTCGGTGACGTGGTAGTTCGTGCGCAGCGTGGCGAGGATGACCGACATCAGCCGCCGCAGGATCCGGTCCTCGTCGAGGCTCGTCACCTCGTCGACCAGCTTGCCGATCTCGGTGGTGAGCTGGTCGGCCTGGGACGCGCGGGCCTCGTCGCCGAGCGCGAGGTCGAAACGGGTCTCGAACAGCCGCACCAGCGCGGTGGCGATGTCGGTGTGCGCGAGGACGGTGTTCTCGATGTACTCCTGCGAGAACGGGATCTTCGTCTGGCGCAGATACCGCGAGTAGGCCCGCAGGATGGCCGCCTGGCGCCAGGTGAGCCCGGCGCGCAGGACGAGGCCGTTGAAGCCGTCGACCTCGCAGTCGCCGCGCCAGGCGGCGTGGAAGGCGTCCTGGAAGCGGGTGCGGAGGTCGCTGTCCGCGTGGTCGAGGACCTGCGGGTCGATGCGCAGGCCGAAGTCGTAGATCCACGACCGGCCGCCGTCCTCGCGGCGCAGTTCGTACGGCCGTTCGTCGACGACCTCGACACCCATCCGCTGCAGGACCGGGAGCACCTGGGAGAGCGTGACGCCCTCACCGCGCAGGTACAGCTTGAAACGCCGCTCCCCCGCCTCCGCGTCGGCGGGCAGGTAGAACGACATCGACAGGTCGCCCTCGTCGGTCAGCGACTCCAGGGCACGGAGGTCCGCGAGCGCTTCGAGCGCGGTGAAGTCCTCCTTGTAGCCCTCGGGGAACACCGCGGCGAACCGCTGCCCCTGCTCACCGGCGGATTCTTCGCCCATCAGGCCGAGCGCGGCGCCGCTGTCCCCGGCGCGCCCGCGGCGTTCGGCGAGGATCGCCTCGACCATCCGGTCGTCCCAGCTGCGAACGGCCTCGTTGAGCCGGTCCTGGATGCGCAGGGTGTCCGGTTCGGACCGCTGCGACGGATCGGTGTGCACGATGAAGTGCACCTGCGCGAGCACGGTCTCACCGATGCGCGCGCTGTACTCCAGTTGCGTGCCTTCGAGTTCTTCGAGCAGGACCTCCTGCATCGCGAGCCGCGAACGGGTCGTGTAGCGGTCACGCGGGAGGTACACGAGGCACGAGTAGAAGCGGCCGTACGGGTCGCGGCGCAGGAACAGGCGCAGCCGTCGGCGATCCGAAAGCGCGATCGCGCCCGTCGTCGTCGAGTACAGCGAGTCGGTGTCGGCCGAGAACAGGTCCGCGCGCGGCCAGTTCTGCAGCACTTCGAGCATCCGCTGGCCGGAGAAGGACTCCATCGGGAAGCCCGCGCGGTGGATGACCTCGCGGACCCGGTTGCAGACCACCGGGATGTCGAGCACGTTCTCGTGCAGCGCGGTGGTGGTGAACATGCCGAGGAAGCGGTGCTCGCCAGTGACGTTTCCGTTGTCGTCAAAGGTTTTCACGCCGACGTAGTACGGATACACCGGACGGTGCACCGTGGACGGCGCGCTCGCCTGGGTCAGCACCAGCAGCGTCGGCGCGAGCGCGGACGCCGCCGTGTCCGGACCGGCGGTGAGACTGCGCGCGGCCAGGCTGTCCTGGCGCAGTACGCCGAGCCCGGTGGCGAGCACCGCGCGCAGGGCGGGCTCGTCGCTTTCCGGATGCGGGTTGTCGATCAGCTCGTAACGGCGGTAACCGAGGAAGGTGAAATGGCCGTCGGCCAGCCAGCGCAGCAGCCGGGCGCCCTCGGCGACCTCGTGCGCGGGCAGCCGCGGCGGGTTCGCGTCCAGCTCGTCGGCGAGACGGCGGGCCGTCTCAGCCATCTTGTCGGTGTCCTCGACGACCTCGCGCACGTCACCCAGCACCGATGACAGCCGGTTGTCCAGCTCACGGGCACGGTTCGGATCCGTCACCAGGTCGATCTCGATGTACATCCACGACTCGGCGGCCGAATTCGCCGGCGGCTCCGCCGGGTCGGCGTCCGGGTGGACCTCCAGCAGCTCGCCGGTCAGATCCCGGCTCACCACGACGATCGGGTGCACGATGCGCTGCACCTGCACCCCGTCGCGCGCGAACTCGGCCGCGACGGAATCCACCAGGTACGGCATGTCGTCCGTGACGACCTGCACGACGGTCGCCTCACGCGTCCAGCCGTCTTCGGGCCCCGTCGGGTTCAGCAACCGCACCGCGGGGCGGCCGGGCATCCGGTCCTTCGCGAGCTGCAGATGCGAGCGGACGGCGCCGACGAGGTCGACCGGGTCGTCACCGAGAATCTCTTCGGCCGGGATGTGCCGGTAGTACAAGCGGATCAAGTCGCCGATCTCCGGGGCGTATGCCGCGGCGGCGTCGATCAGGTCGTCCCGGATCTGCTCCGGGTTCGCCGACCGGCGCCGGGCGCCATCCTCGGTGCCGACATCTTTTCCGGGCGGGGACGAGACTCCCGTCGAGCTCATTTGAGGCAACTCTCCACTGTAGCGAGATTGACACCGCGACCGGCACGACTCTGTACCGGCCCAGACCCAACCTACAGCTCCGGACAGTCGGCTCCACAAGGCCGGGTCCTTCCCGGCCGTCGAAGATTTCCCTGCTCAGATACCGGAATCGCCGTGATCGGTTCAGCTACTCACGGGTCACATCGGCGGTCTGTCCGGACCTCTCCGCGACCCGCCGCACCGGGGTGACCAGCACCCATTGCCACGCGGTGCCGCTTCGGGCGATCTCGTCCGGCCGACTGAATCGTTCAAGCCGGTCACCGCTTCCACCGAGGTGGAGCAAGGGACCTTTGCTACCGCGCCCGGATCAGTCGCTGCCGTTGGCGCGGTGCCGGTCGTGGCCGTTCACGGGACGCTTTCCCGAGTCCTGGGAGCCGAGCTGTTTCACGAGGGCGGCCGCGCTGGCGGTGCCCGCCTGGTGCTCCGCGAGGGCGCGGGCGAGCAGGTCGGCGAGACCGGCGTCCGGCGGCG
The DNA here is from genome assembly GCF_019330265.1 of Amycolatopsis sp. TNS106. NCBI lineage: Bacteria > Bacillati > Actinomycetota > Actinomycetes > Pseudonocardiales > Pseudonocardiaceae > Amycolatopsis > Amycolatopsis sp. TNS106. The sequence goes on from NZ_CP024972.1 coordinate 4,389,927, forward strand.
GTTCGTCCTCGGCGATCGCCCGGGCGTAGCTCTCCGGGAACGGCGTGATCGGACGCCAGGAGCCGGTGTCGGTCAGCGGGTCCAACGCCGGCGGCATCCGCAACCGCGGCAGCCACGGATCCGCGACCTCTTCCTTGGCGCCCGGGTGAGAGCCTTCCCCGATCCCGGCTGCCTGCGACGACCCCGGGTCCTCCCGGGGCGGCGGCGCGAGCGGGACGGCGGGTTCGCCGTACTCGACCGGCGGCTGTTCCCGGCGGGCGCGGCCGGTGTCGGCACGTTCTTCGGCGAAGGGTTCGGGGTGGACGGGATCCGCGGCGCCGTCCGCGCGACGCCGTCCGCCGCCCTGCCCGCCCGTGCTCGAGATGCCGAGCCGGTCCAATACCGATTTCGCCGCCACCGAACCGTGTTCGGCGTCGTGCCTGGTCTTGCGCGAGACCGGCGCCGAGGACCGGCGCGCCCGCTCTTCGGCCGCCCACTCGTCGCTCTCCCACAACGGCGCGGCGGTGCCCGGCGGCCGGTTCTCCGCCGCCACGCGCGGCCGTGGTTCGGCGGCGGGCTCGGGAGCGAGCAGCAGTTCCGGCAGGACCGGCTCCGACGCCGCGACGGGCATCGGCTCCTCCGCCCGGCGCCGCGTGACCGGAGCCGGCGTTTCCGGCCTGGCGATCGCCGGTTCGGGAGCGACGGTCTCGCGAGCCGCGGGCTCCTCCTGACGGCGGCGGCGCACGGGCTCCGGTTCCGGACGCGAGACCGGTTCCGGACGCGAGACCGGCTCGGGGCGCGGCATCGGTTCGGGGCGCGGGGCGGGCTCCGGCTTCGGCGGCGGCATCAGTTTCGGCGCGACCGGTTCGGCCTTGGGCTCGAACCTGATCGACGGCTTGGCCTTCTTCGGCACCCGACGGCGCCAGTCGCTGTCGGACGCCGCCGCTTCCCTGGCGGGCTCGGGCCGGGACGGCGGCTTCAGCACCGGCGCTTCGGTCTTTTCCGCGACCGGTTCCACGATCGGCGCCACGGGTGGTTCCGCCGGGCCCGGCTCCGCGGCGGGGCTCGGAGGCTCGACCGGCGTGTACCGCGCCGGCGCGGATTCCGCATGCCTGCTCTGCCGCGCGGGCTGCGGTGGTTCACGGCGAAGCGGCGGCTCGGCCGCGGCCCGCTTTGGGGCCGTCACGTCGATCGCCGGGATCGCCGGGATCGCCGGGATCACCGCGGTCACCTCGGCCGGTTCCGGTGCGGGAACGGGGGCCGCGGCGGCGGACGGCCGCGCGGCGACGGCACGCAGGACGTCGTCGAGGTCGACGGCGGCGTTCTCGGCCGCGCCGAATTCACCGACCAGGACGTTGCACGCCTGCCTGCGCGCACGGGAGTGCAGATGCTCGGCGGCACGCGAACGGTGCAGGCAGCCGATGGCCTCTTCGGCCCGGCCGAGCCGTTCCTCGATTTGCGCGAGCTCCAGCCACAGCCGCGCCGTGACGGCGTGCAGGTTGTGGTCCTCGGCCCCCGCGACCGCCTCACGGACGAGCATTCCCGCGGCTTCACCGGATCCCGCGGGCAGCAGGACACGAGTCGCCACCGCCAGCCGCAGCCACGCGGCCGGTGCGATCCCGGCGGCCCGGACGGGTGCGTCGAGGATCGGCTGCGCGACCTCCAGCGCCATCTCCGTGTCGCCCCGGTCCAGCAACGTGCAGACGAGTTGCAGGACCAGCCTGATCCGGACGAGCCCACCGTCGTCGTCGGGATTTCCGAGCTTTTCGAGCATGCCGAGCCCGGTCCGCGCGGCGTCGGCGGCCGACGTCAGGTCACCGTGCCGTCGCCGGTGTGCCGACACCCCGACCCGCAGCAACGCGCGGATCAGCAACTGGGAATCCGCCGTCATCGAGCCGTCGCCGAGCACGAGCTTGTCCGCCTCGGCGAGCACCCGGTCCAGTTCCGCCTTGCGGCCGAACTGCGCCAAGCAGCCGACGAGGTGGCACAACGCCTCCGCCCGGTGCGACGCCGAAACCGCCGGATCCGCCAGCAACGGACGCAGCACCGCCAGGCCTGTCAGCGGGATGCCCACACTGCGCGCGCAGACCGCCAGGTCGATCCTCAGCCGGGCGGCGATGTCGCCGTAGCCCGCGTGCTCCGCGGCCCGCAGGGCGGCCACGGCGCGGCCGACCGTCCGGGGACGGCCACCGAGCCGCACCCGGGCGCTCACCACCAGGCTCTCCGCGCGGATCCACTGTTCGTCGGCACCGGCGGCCTCGGCGAGCGCGGCCGCGCGCTCCCCGAGGACCAGTGCGAGCTCGGGCGCCCTCAGGTGCAGGGCGTCCGCGCGTTCGATCAACCTGCCGACAGCGGACAGGGTTCCCCCGGTGGCAGCCGTCCGCCCACCCACCATGGTGGTGGGCGAGCCCGGCCGTTGGCGCTTGCTGGCTTCCACGGGGAACCCCCGGCCCTCAGTCGCGGGTCAGCTTGCGATGGGTGACGCGGTGCGGACGAGCCGCCTCGGCACCGAGACGTTCGACCTTGTTCTTCTCGTAGCCCTCGAAGTTACCTTCGAACCAGAACCATTGCGAGGGGTTCTCGTCCGTTCCTTCCCAAGCGAGGATGTGCGTCGCGACCCGGTCGAGGAACCACCGGTCGTGCGAGATGACCACGGCGCAGCCGGGGAACTGCTCGAGAGCGTTCTCCAGCGAGCCCAGGGTCTCGACGTCCAGGTCGTTCGTCGGCTCGTCGAGCAGGATCAGGTTCCCGCCCTGCTTGAGGGTCAGCGCCAGGTTCAGCCGGTTGCGCTCACCACCGGAGAGCACGCCCGCCGGCTTCTGCTGGTCCGGCCCCTTGAAACCGAACGCGCTGACGTAGGCACGCGAGGGCATTTCGGTCTGCCCGACGTGGATGTAGTCCAGCTTGTCCGAAACCACCTCCCATACCGTCTTCTTCGGGTCGATCCCGCCGCGGTTCTGGTCCACATAGGACAGTTTGACCGTCTCGCCGATCTTGACGCGGCCGTCGTCCGGCTCCTCGAGCCCGACGATCGTCTTGAACAGGGTCGTCTTGCCGACACCGTTCGGCCCGATCACGCCGACGATGCCGTTGCGCGGCAGGTCGAACGACAGCCCGTCGATCAGTACCCGGTCGTCGAAGCCCTTGCGCAGCTTCTCGACCTCGACGACCACACTGCCCAGCCGGGGCCCCGGCGGGATCTGGATCTCTTCGAAGTCGAGCTTGCGGTGCTTGTCCGCCTCCGCGGCCATCTCCTCGTAGCGGTCGAGCCGGGACCGCGACTTGGTCTGGCGCGCCTTGGCGTTGGACCGGACCCAGTCGAGCTCGGACTTCAGCCGCTTGGCGAGCTTGGCGTCCTTCTTGCCCTGGACCTCGAGGCGCTCGCGCTTCTTCTCCAGGTACGTCGAGTAGTTGCCCTCGTAGCCGACGACGCGGCCGCGGTCGAGCTCCATGATCCACTCGGCGACGTTGTCCAGGAAGTACCGGTCGTGGGTGACGGCGAGGACGGCGCCGGCGTAGTTCGCCAGGAACTGTTCCAGCCACAGCACGCTTTCGGCGTCCAGATGGTTGGTGGGCTCGTCGAGGAGCAGCAGGTCGGGTGCGGACAGGAGCAGCTTGCACAGCGCGACCCGGCGGCGCTCACCACCGGAGAGGTGGGTGACCGGCTCGTCCGGCGGCGGGCAGCGAAGCGCGTCCATGGCCTGCTCGACCGTGGAGTCGATCTCCCACGCGTCGGCGTGGTCGAGCTCCTCCTGGAGCTTGCCCATCTCCTCCATCAGCTCGTCGCTGTAGTCGGTCGCCATGAGCTCGGCGACCTCGTTGAAGCGGTTGAGCTTGACCTTGATGTCGCCAAGGCCCTCTTCGACGTTTTCGCGGACGGTCTTTTCCTCGTTGAGCTCCGGCTCCTGCATGAGGATGCCGACGCTGGCGCCAGGCTGGAGGAAGGCTTCGCCGTTGCTGGCCTGCTCGATCCCCGCCATGATCTTCAGAACGGTGGACTTACCCGCGCCGTTCGGCCCCACCACGCCGATCTTGGCGCCGGGGTAGAACGCGGTGCTGACGTCGTCGAGGATGACCTTGTCCCCAACGGTCTTGCGCACCTTCTTCATGGTGTAGATGAACTCGGCCATGCAAACGATCGTAGAGCGAGGCGATCGCGGCCTTGACGGCGGTCACCACCGAGCTACCGACAGTCAGCCCGATATCACTGAGTGAGCATCGGAACCTCACCCCACGGGCGCCTCCTCCAGCGCGGTGACCATGGGATTCCCGGCGGGCGGCGGCACCGGCGGGATCGCTCTCGGCCGGTCACGTCCCATCCGGTGGATCTCGGCCGAGCACCGCGCCAGGTTGGGGCCGATGGAGAAGGCCTCAAGCTCAGGTAGACCCAGAGGTGCCGGGATCTCCTCCGCGGTCTCTGCGCCGCGCAACCGCCCGGCCACGATCACCGGGTCGCCCTTGCTGAGGCAGGAGAACGCCGCCATCGCCAGCTTGCGCCAGCAGGTGACCTTGACGGCGAGCTGCCGTCCCTCTCCCCACTCCCCTCTTTCCTTGTCGTAGCGGCGTTCGACACTCCGCAGGCCGAACGACACGACGTCGTGCCCGTGCACCCGCTCCGGATGGTGGACCGGTTCGCTGGTCAGGTTGCCGATCATGGTCACCCACGTTTCGCCCATCGCCATCACACTCGCCCTTCTCCTCGTTCCGGGACCTTCCCGGCGTTTCCCTTGAGCACAGATTGCCTCGGACTCAAGGGCTAAAAGGGACGAAAACCGGATCTGTGGACAACTCCGGCCGGTGTGGGCTTCCTGTGGACAACTCGGCGGCGGAAAGCGCCGGCTGTCGGAGGGCTGTGGTAGTGGGGCGGCTCGGGCTACTTAGGGGCGCAAGGGCGGGGCGCACGTCGCGAAAGCCACTTTCGGGACATCACACGTCGCGAAAGTGGCTTTCGCGACGCGCGGCCACTGTCCGTCAGGCCGACGGCTAAGAGCCCTGCCCAGGCCCCCGCCCCTGGTCGGCGAGTTTCTTCAGCATCGCGTTGTAGGCGTTCAGATCCGCGTCACCGGAGGCTTCCTCGCGGCGGTCCCGGCGCCGCGCCTCACGCTCGTCCTGCCGCGCCCACTGCACCAGCAGCGCGACGAGCACCAGCAGCACCGGCAGCTCACCGGACGCCCACGCGATCCCGCCGCCGAGCCGCTGATCGGTGAGGAGGTCGGTGACCCACGGCAGCTTCAGGCCGCGGTAGAAGTCCTGCCCGAGCACGGTCTGCATGCTCATCAGCGCGATCCCGAAGAACGCGTGGAACGGCATGGCCGCGAACATCATCCCCAGCCGTCCCAGCGGCGGGAGCCGTCGTGGCGCCGGGTCGACGCCGATCACCGGCCAGTAGAAGACGTACCCGGCGAGCAGGAAGTGCGCGTTCATCGCCAGATGCGCCCAGTGGTAGTTCAGCGCCGAATCGAACAGGCCCGAGAAGTACAGGCCGTAGAAGGAACCGACGAACAGCAGCAACGCGACGATCGGATGGGTCAGGAACCGCGAGAGCGGCGAGTGCACGAAGGCGAGCAGCCATTCACGCGGTCCGGGAGGGGCGTCCTTGCCCGCCGTGGGCAGCGCTCGCAGCGCGAGTGTCACGGGGCCGCCGAGCACGAACAGCACCGGCGCCACCATGGACAGCAACATGTGGTTGCCCATGTGCACGCTGAACATCGCCGGCGCGTACCGTCCGATACCGGACGACGTCGCGATCAGCAGGACGAAGCAGCCCGCCAGCCACGCGACCGTCCGGCCGGTGGCCCAGGTGTCGCCGCGGCGCCGCAGCCGACGGACCCCGGCGAGGTACAGCCCGGCGAGAACGAGCGCGAGAGTGCCGTAGACGAGGTCGAACCGCCAGTCCGTGAGCAGCCGGAAGACGGTCGGCGGACCGTAGAGGTCATACCCGATCAGCAGTTCCGTGGTCGACGGCTGGGTCAGCGCTTCCTGCGGAGGCGGGGTCTTCGCGAGCCCGGTGGCGATGCCGATCGTGACGAACATGATCAGCACCTCGACCGCGGCGAGCCGCAGCAGCTGACCGCCGCCCGCGCCGTTCACCAGCCCGGCGACCCCCTTCTGCCGTTGCTGATGCCCGAAGACACCGAGCAACAGCAACGCGACGACCTTCGCGACCACGAGCAGGCCGTAGTCGGTGGTGAACAGGTCGGCGATCCTGATCCGCACCAGCGCGTTCACGATGCCGGAGACCGCCATCACGATCCAGCACACCAGCGCCAGCTTCGAAAACCGCGTCGCGGCCAGCTTGAGGTTCTCGCCGCGGCGCCAGCCGAGCGCCAGCAGCGCCACCAGCCCGCCGACCCACAACGCGGCGGCGACCAGGTGGTAGAGCAGGCTGTTGGTCGCCATGTCGTGCGAGCCGCCGCTCGCGGAATGCCCGGTGACCGCGACCGGGACCAGGCCGCCGACGGACAGGAAGAAGACCACCGTCGTCCAGCCCCAGGTCAGGGCGAGACGGCAGCCGAGCGCGACCAGCAACGCGATCAACGCGGTGAACAGCCAGGCCTTCGGCTGTTCGATGGCGTCGACGAGGTCGACCAGCACCTGCGGCGAGAGCACCTCGGTGAACGGGCGGCCCGCGCCGTCGGCCGCGGAGAAGAAGATCGACGCGGCGGCCGCGAAGAACCAGACCCACGCGGCGACCCCGGCGACCCGGATGGCCGCGTAGCCGTCGGCGGCGAGCGTGCCGGACTTCTGCGGCGGGACGAGGAACGCGGCGAGCAGCAGCGAGCCCACGCACAGCACCGAAGCCGCCTCGGCCAGCACCCGCACGACGGTGATGCCGTAGCGGGTCACCAGGCCGGGGTCCGGGAGTCCGGCGATGACGTAACCGGCGCCACCGGTCAGCGCGACCAGGCCGACGGCCACCACCGCGGCCAGGAGCGCCCCGATCGACACCAGCGGCAGGACACCGGCCTTCCGCGCGGGTGGGGCCGGTTTCGTCTCGGGGTCTGAAGGCACGTCACGAGGGTATGCCGAACGCGCAACCGGCAAGATGGCGGCGTGCGGATCATCCTGCTGAGGCACGCCGAGTCGCTCGGCAACGTCGACGAGCTCGCCTACACCCGGATCCCCGACCACGCCCTGCCGCTGACCGACGCCGGTCGGGAGCAGGCGAAGCTGGCCGGTCCGGAACTCGAGGAGGTCCTCGGCGGGCAGCGGACGGCGGTCTACGTCAGCCCGTATCTGCGGACGCGGGAAACCTTGCGGCTGCTGGACATCGGGGATTCCTGCGAGCGGATCGTGCCGGAGCCGAGGCTGCGGGAACAGGACTGGGGCAACCTCCAGGACCCGCTGGAGCAGGAGGTCCAGAAACAGCGCCGCCACGAGTTCGGTCACTTCTTCTACCGGCTCCCGTTCGGCGAGTCCGGGGCGGACGTCGACGACCGGGTCGCGGCGTTCCTCAGCGAGCTGGCGGCGTGCGGCGAAGATCACCCCGAAACCGTGCTGGTCGTCTCACACGGGCTCACCATCCGCTTGCTGTGCCGTCGGCTCTTCGGCTGGAGCATCGAGCTGTTCGAGTCGCTGTCCAACCCGAAGACCTGCGAATACCGCGTCGTGGAGCGGAAGGGCGGCAAGTGGACGCTGGACCGTCCGTTCCGCCAATGGCGGGACTCACCCGACGGGGAGACTCAGGACTGAGGGAGCGAGGAGCACCACCCTCGTGCCCAGTCCCGGGCTGGATTCGATCCGCGCGAATCCGCCGATCTCGGCCATCCGCGCGATGATCGAGTTCTCGAGGCCGAACCCGGTCCGCCGGGCCCCGACGTCGAAACCGGCGCCGTGATCACGCACCGTCAAGGAAACCCCGCCGCCGATCTCTTCGATGCTCACGACGGCCCGCCTGGTCCCGGAGTGCTTCAACGTGTTGCGCAGGGCTTCCCTGGCGGAGTCGTGCAGCGCCGTGGCCGCCTCCGCCGAAAGCTCCGGCGCGGCGTCGTCCTGAACGACGACCTCGACGCGCAGCCCCTCCGCGGCCATTTCGGCGGCGAGCAGCCGCAGCCGCTGGTGCAGTCCGATCCCTTCGGCGGATTCGTGTTCGAGGCTGATCCGGATGCGCATCGCCTGGGCGCGAGCGGTCCGGCGGACGCGATCGAGGCTGGCCGCCGGGTCGAGTTCGTCGGCGGGCGCTGGGATCGCGAACGACTCCATCACCTGCAGGACGGTGTCGTGGACGTCGCGGCGGTGCCGTTCGCGTTCCGCCGCCCGGCCCTGCTGCTCCCCGAACCCGACCGCGAACCGCATCGACGCGCCGACCAGGCCGGCGACGGCGAGCGACACCACCAGCGCGGTCCCGAGCGTGAGCAGGAGACCGAGCGAGGAAGCCGGGTCCAGCAGGGTGTGCGACAGCACCGCGGCCACGATGGCCAGCGCCCCGGCCGTCGCGCCGCGCAGCAGGGTCCAGACCATCACCGTGCCCATCAGATGGGTCCAGGTGATCGACGTGATCGCGGTGTCCTGGGCGAACGGCGCGGCCCCGAAGACGAAGAGCACGGCGAACGCGCTGTCCACCAACGGAACCAGCCTCGTCCCGGCCGCGGACCAGCGGAAGATCCAGACGGCCGCGACGACGTTGGGCACCAGATGCAGCGCCACGAAGGTCCACAGCAGCGACGACCCCGGGCCCGCCACCCACAGCGCCTGCACCAGCATCGCCAGCCGGAACGCCACCGGGACCAGGACCAGCCAGGGCATCGTGGTCCGCACCAGTCGCGCCGGGATACCTCCGCCACCCCCGAGCATCAGCACCCTCCCGGATTAGCCTCACTGAAACAGCGACCGAAGCGCATTCATCTCAGTTTACCGGGATGTCAACGGGCGACGGGTTCGGCGACCTCCTCCCGTTTCCGCGCCCGCGCCGCCGCCACCGCGGACGGCACGATCAGCGCGGCGGTGAGCCCGACGAACAGGAACGACACCGAAAGCGACGTCACCTGCGCGATCCCGCCGATCAGCGGTGGCCCCGCAAGGAAGCCGGTGTAGGCGATCGCCGTGACGAAAGCCAGTTCCCGCTCGCCTCCGGTTCCGTCGGCGCGCTTGCCGGACGCGCCCGCGAGGCTCAACGCGATCGGGAAGGCCGCGGCGAGCCCGGCACCCGCCAGCGCGAAGCCGACGAACCCGAACACCGGAACGGGGGCCAGGGCGGCGAGCACAAGGCCTGCCGCGGCGATCCCGGCACCCACCGCCAGCGCACGTGTCGCGCCGAAACGGTTCTGCAGCCAGGCGCCCGCGAGCCTGGCGAGCGCCATGGCCAGGGCGAACCCCGAGTACGCGAAGGCGGCGGCACCGTCGCCGACGTCGTGCACGGACGTCATCAGCAGGGCGGACCAGTCCGAACTCGCTCCCTCCGCGATCGCCGAGAACAGCGCGATGGCGGCGAGCAGCCAGAGGACGGGACGTTTGATCGGCGGCACTCGTGGCTTCTCGACGGGTTCGCTGTGTTCGGGCCGCGCGCCGGGCACGGCGGCGATGACGAAGGCGAGCACCACCAGGGCGGCCAGCGCGGCGACCGTGAGATGCCTCCCCGGCGACCACTGGTGCGACGCGGCGAATCCGGCGGCGACGGAGCCCGCGAGCGCGCCGAAGCTGAATCCGGCGTGCAGGATCGGCATGATCGCGCGTCCGGACCGGCGCTCCACCTCGACTCCGGCGACGTTCATCGCCACGTCGAGCGCGCCGACGCTCGCCCCGAGGACGAACAACGCCCCGGCGAGCAGGGCGACCGACGTCGAGAAGCCGATCATCGGCAGCGCCGCGCAGGCGATGACCGTGCTGCCCGCGACCACCGCGCGGGCGCCGTACCGCTCGATCAGCCGCCCCGAAACCGAGGCCGCGATCAGCATGCCGACGCTGGCGCCCAGCAGGGCCAGCCCGAAGACACCCGGAGACGCGTCCACTCTTTCCGATAACGCCGGCGTCCGCGGCGCCCAGGAGCCGAGCGCGGCCCCGTTGAGCGCGAACACGACGAAAACGGCCGTACGGTCACGCATAGACCCCAGTCTCCTTTCGATTCCCCTTCCACCAGAATGACTTAAGCGCTTCAGAAAGTCCACCGGCCCTTGCCGGGACTAGACTGCCGCGGTGACCAGCACCAGACGGCGAAGGCCGACGTTGGACGATGTCGCCGACGCCGTCGGGGTGTCGCGGGCGACCGTCTCCAACGCCTACAACCGGCCCGATCAGCTGTCCGCCCAGCTGCGGGAAGAGGTGCTTCGCGCGGCCAAGAAGATCGGGTACGCGGGGCCGAACCCGACCGCCCGCAGTCTCGCCACCAGCCGCACCGGCGCGATCGCCGTCCTGCTCGACACGAATCTTTCGACGGCCTTCTCGGATCCCGCGTTGTCGGTCACCCTCGACGCGCTTTCGACCGTCGTCGACCCCGAGGGCCACGCCCTTCTGCTGCTGCCCGGCGACGGCGAGAGCGGCGGACCGCGCGCGGAACGGATCCTGACCGCGCAGGCCGACATCGCGGTGGCGTATTCGCTGGCCGACGGCGCGCCGGCGCTGACCGCGGTCCGGGACCGGGGCCTGCCACTGGTGGTCATCGACCAGCCGCATATCCGCGGTTCGGCGAGGATCGGTGTCGCGGACCGGGCCGGAGCGGCCGCCGCGGCCCGGCACCTGGTGGAGCTCGGGCACCGGCGGATCGGGATCTTCTCGGCGCAGTGCCTCTCGGCGCCGCGCGGCGGTGAACTGAGCGCGGCCGAGGCCGGGAACAGCCGGTTCCACGACAACCGCGAACGGATGGCCGGATACCTGGAGACGCTGGCCGAGGCGGGGATCCCGGCGGCGGACGTGCCGATCTGGGAGGCGTCCGGATTGTCGATCGAAGGAGCTCTCCCGAGCGCTTTCGGCCTGCTGGACCGGCGACCGCGGCCGACGGCGCTGCTGTGCATGTCGGATCTCCTGGCCCTGGCGGCGATTTCGGCCGCCAGGCAGCTCGGCCTGTCGGTGCCGGGCGACCTTTCGGTCGTGGGCTACGACGACGTCCCGCCCGCCCGGTGGTCCGAACCACCGCTGACGACGGTCCGGCAGGACCTCGCCGCCAAGGGACGGGCGGCCGGCGAACTGGTGCTGGGCCTGCTGCGCGGGGAGAAGGCCCCCGCGCCGGCCGAGGTACCCGCCGAACTGGTCGTCCGGGACTCCACCGCGCCCGCTTAGCACCCGATTTCGCCACGCGCAAGGCGGCCCCGGCGATATGTGGACAACTCGCCCCGATCGAGCGGCGCACTACTACTTATCCACAGAAGTAAAAATGCGGGCAGACAAACCCTCCCCCGCGCGCCATCGTGGAATCACACATTCACCGACGGCGGCCGAGCCGCCGATTCACGGGGGAGAACCACCATGCAACGACGTTTGACGAACCTGCGCGCCCGCCTCCCGCACGTGCTCCTGCTGGCCATGTTCGGCCTGCTGAGCAGCGTCGGAGTCGCGAGTGCCACCACCGCGTCACCTGAACCCGCCTGCCAGAAGGGCGAGTTCTGCGTGTGGGGCGAAGATTCGTACGGCGGCGCGGTGCACAAATTCGACCTGCGCACCGCCAATCCCGACGAATGCATTCCCTTACCCGAAGGCTTCGACGGGCATTCGTTCGTCAACCGGCTGAGCCGGGACGTGACGATTTACCAGAGCGAGGAATGCACGACAGAAGGAGATTTCATCACCTATCCGGGTGGTGGCACCTACGTACCCCAGGGACCGTTCGTGATCCGCGCCCTCAAGATCTGGGACTGACCACCCCGGCGGTTCGCGCCGGTCGCTCGCGGAAGAGTCGACTCGCGACCTGCGCGAACCCAGGGGCCGCTCCCCCGAAGCGGCCCCGGCCCGTGAGCGCGTCACCCCGCGTCGTGACGCGCTCACGGGCGTTCCAAAAAAGGGTGGGCTCGAACTGAAACGATCTGGCGGTGTCGAACGATCGACAGGTTGGCGACGGCTAAGCTGCCGATGCTGGGCGGCACCCAACGTCGCCGACGTCGGCCCTCGTAGCTCAGCTGGATAGAGCAAGAGCCTTCTAATCTCTAGGTCGCAGGTTCAAGTCCTGCCGGGGGCACGCCGCCAGAGGGAACCCCTGGTCACGCAAGTGGCCAGGGGCCCCTCAACTCCACAATGCCGAGTACGGCGAAGTCGTCGTGCGGCCAGTCGTGGGTGCGATCCTTCGAGAGGGCGTTCCGGCCGGACTCTTGGTGTGGTCCTGACCGATCAGCCCGCTCCGGTGACCCGGATCACGGTGCCCTGGATTCAGCTGATTCCCTGGTCAAAGTCCACCGAGGAGTTCCGGTCCGGCGCCAGTGATTCACCGATGTGGCCTCAGAGGCTCCCTTCCTCCGACGCTTCGGGTGCCAGAGCGGCCAGCTGCCGCGCGACGCCCTCCACCGTCGGAGCGGAGAACAACGTCCGCATCGGCAGGACGACGTCGTACCGGTTGCGCACGGTTTCCAGCATCCGGGTCGCGCGCAGGCCTCGACGCGTGCCAGGGCGGCCAGCGCGGCGACCGCCACCCAGTTGAGTTTCCCGTTGGCGCTCAACGGGAGCCCGCCCATCGTCACGAGCCGCTCCGGGACTGTGTGCGGGCAGCCTGGTCGCGACGGCGGCGAGTGTACTGTCCACATCGGACGCTCCGGCGATCACCGCGACCAGCCGCCGGTCCGCTCCCCCGTGCCGTGGACGGCGGCGGCCTGCGCGACGTGAGGGGCTTCGAGCAGCGCCGCCTCGACCTCACCCAGCTCGATCCAGTAGCCGCGGATCTTCACCTGCTGGCCCCGCCGTCTCAGGAACCCGAGGGTGCCCCGTCCGGCCAGTACCGGCCGAGGCGAAAACCGAGGGCGCTGGTGAACACCGCCGGCATGACGACCTCGGGATCGCCGGACGCCCTCGCGAGTTCCCGGCGCAGATGCACTGCCGAAACGTCGCGGTGGTCCAGCGCCGCCCACAGTTCCTCCTGCACGGCACCCTACGAAGCCGGCCGTGGTCGTGTCGTCCATCCAAGCACGCGTGTCGTCCGCCGAATCACGCGTGGCGGCCGGTCGATCACGGGAAATCGCCGGTACTGAACCTCGTGAGCGGTAAAGACGGTGAGAACCCTCATCGCCAATCACCGGAACCAGGCGCCATCGCCCCTGAAGAAAAGAGACCGCTGAGCGGCGAAGCGGCCCGATCACTTCGCCGGGCGCTATAGGTTGTCCGCATGTACGTGCCGCCGCAGCGCGACCCGCGTCCCACCGACGGTCCTCCCTGGTGGCTGCTCATCGGACCCGGGTTCGCCGCGCTCATCGGACTGTTCCTGCTCACCGTGATCTACCGGTTCGACGGTGAGTCCCCCTTGGGGATCGATCTGGGCATGTCGAGCCAGTCCCTGCTGCTGAGCGGGCTCGTCGCGTATGTCGTCGCGGCCGCGATCGCGTTCCCGGCGGGGCTGGTCCTCGGCGCACGGTTCCCGACGTCGGTGACCGTGCCCGCGATCGTCTTGATGCTCCTCGGCGTGCTTCTGGTCGCCTTCGTTCCCGGCAGCGGCCTGCTCCTGGTCGGGCGGCTGCTCACCGGGCTCGGCGCGGGTGCCGTCCTCGGCGTGACCGTCGCGCTGATCCGGCGGCTCGGGACCGGTCGCGGCGCCGCGGCCGGGGCGATGGCGGGCCTCGGCGTCCTCGCCTTGGTGGCCGCACCGGTTCTCGGCGGGCTGCTCTCGGACGCCACCGGCTTTCGCGTGGTGTTCGTGGTGGCCGCGCTGTTCGTGTTCGCCGCACTCGTTGTCGCCGGGATCATCGGCATCGTCGCGGTGGCCAAGCCGAAACACGCCTGACCTTCAGCCGCCGAGCGCGCGCAGCACCACGAGCACTTCGTCCGGCACGTCGAGCCGGGCTTCGACCTCCGACACCTTCGCCGCCACGCGCCGGTGCGTCGCCCGGCCGCGGGCGCTGAGGTGGACGAGGACGCGGCGCCTGTCGGCGGCGTCGACCTCGCGGTAGGCCTGCGCGGTGGTCACGAGTTTGTCGACCACCCTGGTCAGCGTCGGGGCGGTGGCGAGCGTCCGGTCGGCGAGGTCGGCCATGGCGAGACCACCCTTGCCGCTCAGGGTGTCCAGCACCAGCCATTGGTCCAGGGTGAGGCCTTCCTTGACGAGCACCTGCTCCACCCTGGCGGCGACGGCACGGGCGGCGCGGGTGAGCGAGCCGGTGAGCGACGTTCCGGCGGTCGTGACACCGCGTGTCCCCATATCCCGTCCCCTTGCCAAAACCGGACACCCTCGCAATACTTCCAGGTGAAAGCACTTTGACCTTACCGGGCCACCGCACGGAGCGCCATGCCCCCACGCCTCGCCACCCGGCCCCGCGACGACACCTGGCGTGTGGCCATGGTGATCCCGTTGCAGGGACCGGCAGGCCTGTTCGGCCCGTCGTGCGAGGCGATCACGGAGCTGGCCGTCCACGAACTCAACGAATCCGGCGGCATCCTCGGCAGGCAGGTCGAGGCCGAGGTGGTCGACGGTGGCGGCACTCCCGCGCGCGTGGCCGACGAGGTACGGCGGCTGGTCGGCAGCGGACGGGTCGACGCGGTCAGCGGCTGGCACATCTCGTCGATCCGGCACGCGCTCGCGCCGGTCGTGGCCGACCGGGTGCCGTACGTGTACACCTCGCTCTACGAAGGCGGCGAGCGCCGCTCCGGCATCTTCTGCACGGGCGAGACGCCGCGCTGCCAGATCGAGCCCGCCCTGCGCTGGCTGCGCGATCACCTCGGCGCCCGGCGCTGGTTCGTCGTCGGCGACGACTACGTCTGGCCGCACCGGTCGACCCGCGCGATCCGCCAGTACGCCAAAGATCTCGATCTGCGCATCACCGGAGAGGCGTTCGTCGGGCTCGGCGCGGGCGATATGTCCACGGTGGTCCGCCAGGTCGAACGGTCCACAAGCGACGGTGTGCTCATGTTGCTGGTCGGGCAGGACGCGGTGCGCTTCAACCGGGCCTTCGCCGCGCACGGGCTCAGCGACCGGCTGCTCCGGTTCAGCCCGCTGATGGAGGAGAACATGCTCCTCGCGAGCGGCGCGCACGCCACCGGCAATCTCTACGTCTCCGCCGCCTACTTCCGCTCGATGGTCACCGCCGACGCGATGGACCTGCTCGGCCGGTACGTCGGCCGCAACGGCCCCGGCGCCCCGGCTTTGAACAACGCCGCCGAATCCTGTTACGAGGGCCTGCACACGCTGGCCGAACTCGTCGGCAGAGCGGGCACGTCGAAACTTCCCGCGCTCAACGCGGCGATCGACGGCGTCGCCTATCACGGCCCCCGCGGCACGATCGAGTTCCGCGGACAGCAGGCCGATCAGCACGTCCATCTCGCGGTCGCCGACGGTTACGACTTCGAAGTCCTCACCCGGCTCTGAAAACCACCCCTTGACTCGCTCCGGCACGCCACATACTTTCATCTGGAATTATTTCATGTGACGCGCATTATGCGGAGGTGAGCATGGGCAACGTGGGCCTGCTCTACGTCGGCGCCGCCTTGATGATCAACGGCCTGATGTTGCTCGGCCGGATACCGCCGCGTTCGGCGGCGGTGCTGAACCTGTTCGTCGGCGCGCTGCAGTGCGTCACCCCGACCGTGCTGATCGTCCAGGCGGCCGGGAACCCGGACGCGATCCTCGCCGCGTCCGGCCTGTACCTGTTCGGTTTCACCTATCTGTATGTCGGCATCGCGAATCTCGCGGGCCTGGCACCCGAAGGCATCGGCTGGTTCTCGCTCTTCGTGGCGGGTGCCGCCGTGGTGTACGCCGGGATCGCCTTCTGGCACGACGACGACCCGGTGTTCGGCGTCATCTGGCTGTCCTGGGCGTTGCTGTGGACCTTGTTCTTCCTGGTGCTCGGCCTCGGAAAAGAACGGCTGACCCGGTTCACCGGGTGGACCGTCCTGCTGCTCAGCCAGCCGACGTGCACGGTGCCCGCCTTCCTCGGTCTCACCGGTGCCTACCGCAGCGACGGCGGCACCGCGCTGCTGGCGGCCGCGATCGCGGTGGCGCTCGTAGCGGCCGCCGGTTCCCTCGACGTCCTGGAAAACCGTTCGGAGAAAAGGAGTCTTCATGCGACACGGTGACATTTCCGCCAGCCCGGACACGGTCGGTGTCGCGGTGGTCAACTACAAGATGCCGCGGCTGCACACCAAGGCCGAAGTCCTCGCCAACGCCCGCAAGATCGCCGAAATGGTGGTGGGCATGAAGTCCGGGCTTCCCGGCATGGATCTCGTGGTGTTCCCCGAGTACTCGACGCAGGGCATCATGTACGACCCGAAAGAGATGTACGAGACCGCCGCGACGATTCCCGGCGAGGAGACCGAGATCTTCGCGGCCGCGTGCCGGGAAGCCCAGACCTGGGGCGTCTTCTCCATAACCGGCGAGCGGCACGAGGACCACCCGGCCAAGCCGCCGTACAACACGCTCGTGCTCATCAACGACCGCGGCGAGATCGTCCAGAAGTACCGCAAGATCCTGCCGTGGTGCCCGATCGAAGGCTGGTATCCGGGCGAAGAGACCTACGTCAGCGACGGCCCGAAGGGGATGAAGATCTCGCTGATCATCTGCGACGACGGGAACTACCCGGAGATCTGGCGCGACTGCGCGATGAAGGGCGCCGAACTGATCGTGCGCTGCCAGGGCTACATGTACCCGGCCAAGGAGCAGCAGGTCCTGATGGCCAAGGCGATGGCGTGGGCCAACAACTGCTACGTGGCCGTCGCGAACGCCGCCGGTTTCGACGGCGTGTACTCGTATTTCGGCCATTCCGCGATCATCGGCTTCGACGGGCGCACGCTCGGCGAGACCGGCGAGGAGGAATACGGGATCCAGTACGCGCAGCTGTCGGTTTCGGCGATCCGCGACGCGCGCACCTACGACCAGTCGCAGAACCACATCTTCAAGCTGCTGCACCGCGGCTACACCGGCGTGCAGGACGCGGACGAAGGCGACAAGGGCGTGGCCGAATGCCCGTTCGACTTCTACAAGCTCTGGGTCACCGACGCCAAGAAGGCGCAGGAGAAGGTCGAGTCGATCACCCGCGACACCATCACTCCACAGCACCCCTGACGAGGACAGCGCGCCCTAGACTCGGCGCCATGGACAGGATCGACAGCGGCAGCCGGACGATCGCCGCCCCGCCCGAGACCGTCTACCAGGCGCTCCTGGACCGGGAGTCGCTCGAAGCCTGGCTACCACCCGAGGGGATGCGCGGCCGGATCGAGCACTGGGATCCGCGGCCCGGCGGCGGCTTCCGCATGATCCTCACCTACCTCGACGCGTCCGCCGCGCCCGGTAAATCGTCGGACGCGACGGACGTCGTCGAGGTCGGGTTCGCCGAGCTGGTGCCCGCGGAACGCGTGGTGCAAAGTGCCGTCTTCGAGTCCGAGGACCCGGCGTTCGCGGGCACCATGACGATGACCTGGAGGCTGGCCGCCGCGGGTGACGGCACCGAGGTGACCGTCACCGCGACGGACGTGCCGTCCGGCATCGGCCAGGCCGATCACGAGGCCGGGATCGCCTCTTCACTGGCCAACCTGGCTTCCTTCGCCGAAACGCGCTGACGGCCGGACGCGATCACGATCGCGGCGAGGACGGCCATCACCAGCGGCACGACCAGCGCCGCCCGGAAACCGCCGAGCGCGGCCTCCCGCGAACCGTCGCCGAGCGCGGCGACGTTGACGGCGGTCACCGCGGACAGCCCGAGCGCCGCGCCGAATTGGAACGCCGTGTACAGCAGCCCGCCCGCGATGCCCTGTTCGTCCTCGGCGATCCCGTCGGTGGCGACGATCGTCAGCGGACCGTAGGCGAGCGCGAACCCCAGCCCGAGGATGATCATAGACGGGAACATCGCCGCGTACGTCCAGTCCAGGCCCAGCGGCAGGAAGAGCGCGTACGCCACGGCGGCGAGCACGAGTCCGCCGAAGATCAGCCGGGTGTTGCCGAACCTCGCCACCAGCCGCGGGGTCAGCGTCGGCGCGAGGATCGCGTCGATCCCGACCGCCAGCAACGCGAGGCTCGTTTCCAAGGTCGACCAGCCCCGGAGTTCCTGCAGGTACAGCGTGACGAGGAACTGGAATCCGAAGAACGAACCGGCGAACAGCAGGGCGCTGAAGTTCGCCCGCACCAGCGGGCCCGACTTCAGGATGCCCAGCCTCACCAGTGGCGCGGGTGAGCGCCGTTCGACGGCCACGAAGGCCGCCAGCGCCGCCACTCCCCCGACGAACGACGCGAGGGTCCAGCCCCACCCCTGTCCGGGGTGTTCCAGCCGGACCACCGCGTAGGCGATCAGCAGCATCGCCACGGTCACGGTGAGCGCTCCGGGGAAGTCCAGGCGGCGCGGTACGCGTTCCTCACCGGCCGGTTCCTTGATGAGCCACAGCGCGGCGAGCAGGATGACGGCGGACAGGAACACCGGCGTGAAGAACACCCAGCGCCAGTCGATCCTGGTCAGCAGGCCGCCGATGACCAGGCCGAGCGAGAAGCCGCCCGCCCCGGTGCCGGCGTAGAACAGCAGCGCCTTGTTGCGTTTCGGGCCCTCCTCGAAGCTCGTGGTGATGATGGACAGCCCGGCCGGGGTCATGAAGGCCGCGGCGACGCCGGTGACGAACCGGGCGAGCAGCAGCATCCAGCCTTCGGTGGCGAACCCGCCCAGCCCGGAGAAGACGAGGAACACCACCAGCCAGGCGAGGAACATGCGGCGGCGGCCGTACATGTCGGCGGCGCGCCCGCCCAGCAGCATGAACCCGCCGTAGCCGAGGACGTAGGCGCTCACGACGCCGCTCAGCGTCGCCGTCGACAGCCCGAGTTCGGCCCGGATGGACGGCAGCGCCACGTTCAGCATCGCGACGTCGATGCCCTCCAGGAAGATGGCGCCGCACAGCACTACGAGCACGCCCCAGGCCCGCCCGCCCATCCGGTCGGCGCGCGGAAGCGTTTGCGAGTTGCTCAAGATCGGATCTCCCTCGGTGAACGGGAACCGACGGTTACTCATCAGCCGGTCGGTTCCCTCTTGTAACCAAGGGGATCTTCCGTCACCATCGATGACCATGGAAGAAGGCACTTTGAACTCACCCAGTCGTTGTGAACTCACCGAGGAGGACTACGAGGCCTTCCAGTGGGACACGCGCGAGGACTGTGAGGTCCGCCAGATCCTCGACCGGGTGGCGGACAAGTGGTCGCTGCTGGTCATCGCGCTGCTCGACCGGAACACGCTGCGGTTCACCGAGCTCAAGTACAAGATCGACGGCATCAGCCAGCGCATGCTCACCACCACGCTGCGGCACCTCGAGCGGGACGGCCTGGTGAGCCGCACCGTCTATCCAGTGGTGCCACCGCGCGTCGAGTACGCGCTGACACCGCTGGGGATGACGCTGCACAAGACGATCCAGTCGCTGGTCACCTGGACCGAGGACCACCAGAGCGAGATCGCCCTCGCGCGCGCCCAGTACGACAAACGCGTCACCGCCTAGGGAGCCGTATGGCCAGACTGTCCGGAGGGGATCCGTCACTGCTGCGGCGGCTCAACGCCATCGCCGTCCTGCGGGCGCTGTACGAGGCCGACGAACTCACCCTCGCGGAACTGGTCAAGGCGAGCGAGGTGTCCCGTCCGACGGTCGAGGAGATCGCCGCCGACCTCGGTGAACAGGGGCTGGTCGAGGAGGTCCCGCTTCCTCCCGGCGCGCCGCGGCCGGTGGGGCGGCCTGCCAAGCGATACCGCTTCCGCCACGAGTCCGGGCACGTCGCCGGCCTGGAGATCGGCCCGCATCAGGCGTTGTGCCTGGTCGCCGATCTGCGGGGCGAGATCGTCGGGCGGGCGAAGGCCGGACTCACCCCGGAGACAGACGCGGCCGACCGGCTCGGCACCGCGCACCGGGTGCTCGCCGCGGCCGTCGAAGGCCACGTCGACGTGCGGGTGCTCGGTATCGGCACGACCGGCGTGGTGTCCGGCGGCAAGGTCGTCCGCAACCACCGCCTTCCCGGCTGGACCGGCGTCGACCTGCCCGCGGAGTTCGGCGGCGGCTGCCCGGTACTGGCCGGGAACGACACCGGGCTCGCCACGCTGGCCGAACACTGGCGCGGTGCCGCGCGCGGTGTCGACGACGTCGTCTACGTGCGGACCGGGCGCACCGTCTCGCTGGGCCTGCTGCTCGGCGGGAAGCTGCACGCGGGCCACCACGGCGCGGCAGGCGAGATCGGCGCCCTGCGACCGGCAGGCGGGTTCGCCGAGCTCGTCGCCGCCACCGTCCTCGCCGTCGACCCGCAACTGGTGGTGTGCGGCGGCACCGGGGAGCTGGCCACGGAACTGCGCGCCGAACTGGCCAGGCTGTGCCTCTTCCCGGTGCGTGTCGAGACGTCGGCCCTCGGCGAAGACTCGGTGGCGCTCGGCGCGGTCCGGCTGGCGCTGAGCCGGGTGGAGCGCGACCTGTTCAGCGTCGCGGATGTCGCCTGAGCAGGCCGATCACCACGATCAGCACGGCCACCGCACCGCTGGTGAACAGCTGCGTCCGCGCGTCGGCGTCCGTCCACATGAGCAGGAGCACGCCCGCCATCGCGATCAGCGCGACCCAGCTGAGCCACGGGAAACCCCACATCCGCACCGGCAGGTCCGCGGCCGTGCCGTCGCGGTCGGCGGCACGGCGCAGCTTGAGCTGGGAGATCGCGATGAAGATCCAGACCAGCAGGATGTTCGCGCCGATGGCGTTCAGCAGGAACGGCAGGACATGTTCGGGGGCGAGGAAGTTCAGCAGTACGGCCACGAAACCGAAGGCCACCGACGCGAGCACCGCCGTCCGCGGGACGCCGGCGGAGGACAGCTTCAGCATCGCGCGCGGCGCTTCACCGCGGCCGGCCAGGGAGAACACCATCCGCGAGGCGCCGTAGAGGTTCGCGTTCAGCGCCGAGAGCAACGACGTCAGCACGACGAAACTCATCAGGAGCGCGGCCGACGGCACCCCGATCCGCTCCAGGATGGTCACGAACGGGCTGGTGTTGGCCGAAGCGGTCTCCCACGGCAGCAACAGCACCATCAGCGCCACGGAACCGACGTAGAACAGCAGCAGCCGCACGATGACCGTGCGCGTGGTGCGCCGGATCGAATCCGCCGGGTCGTCGGACTCCGCCGCGGCGATGGTGACCAGTTCCATGCCGCCGAAGGAGAACGCGACCGCGAGCAGACCGGTCAGCACGCCTTGGAGGCCGTTGGGCAGGAAACCGCCGTGCCCGGTGAGGTTGTCGAGGCCGACCGGCGACGTGCCCGGCAGGATCCCGAACACCGCCAGTGTGCCGAGGACGAGGAAACCGACCACGGCGGTCACCTTGATCGCACCGAACCAGAACTCGAACTCCCCGAACGAGCGCACGGCGAACAGGTTCACCACGGTCAGCACGGCCATGAACAGCAGCACCCAGGTCCACTGTGGAATCTGCGGCAGCAGGCCGTTCGCGATCCCGGCCGCCGCGGTGGCCTCGGCCGCGACCACGACCACCAGCAGCGACCAGTACAGCCAGCCGACGGTGAACCCGGCCCAGCGACCGAGCGCCTTTTCCGCGTACACCGAGAACGAACCGCTGCTCGGCTCGGCGGCGGCCATCTCGCCCAGCATGCGCATCACGAGCACCATGAGCAGACCCGCGACCACGTACGAGAGCAGGATGCCGGGGCCCGCGGTCTTGATCCCCGCGCCGGTGCCGACGAACAGCCCGGCGCCGATCGCGCCGCTGATGGCCAGCATGGTGACGTGCCGCCGCCGGAAGCCGGTACCGAGCGACCGGGTCTCGATCGCGGTCACGGGTTCGGCGGGACCTGGTGCGGGCATGGCGGATCCATTCGTCTGCGGTACTCGGGAGCTCAACCGCGGGCCAACTCTTCCAGCCGCTCGTGGAGCCGGTCGACGTGGTCCTCGCTTTCGGGCTTCATCAGCACGCTACGCAGGATCCGCGCGCCGTCCGCATCCGCGTCGACCCCGGTGTGACGCAGACCGAACCGCGGCTCGCTCACCCGCAGCGTGCTGAGGAACACCGGTTCCCGCGCCGCGGCCATGCCGTTGCGCAGGATCCGTGCGCTCGCCTGGTCGATGTTCGACAGCGAGAACGGTTCCGTGCGCGGGAAGTAGGTGACGATGTCGAGTTCCGGTGGCTGGTACAGATCGAACCGCTCGGAGTCCTCCAGCAGCTTCGCCCACCGCAACGCCGCGCGCCGCCCGGCCGCGAGCACCCGGCCCAGCCCGTCGGGTGTGGGCGGCAGCACCCGGAAGGTGAGCCACAACGCGGCGGCGGCCGCCCCCGCCCGGGAGCATTCGAGGCTGATCTCGCCGAGATGCAGGTCTTCCGAGGTGAAGTAGGTGTACGGCGAATCGTGCAGGTAGAACCGGCCCGCCGCGGGGTCCTTGAACAGCACCGCGCCGCAACCGTAGGGCTGGAGGCCGTGCTTGTGCGGATCGATGACGATCGAATCGGCCTCGGCGATGGCGAGCCACGGGGCTTCGGGTAGCCCTTCCGGACCGTCCAAACCGGACAGAAGCCGGAAGAAGCCACCGTAGGCGGCATCGACGTGTACCCGGACGCCGTAGCGGTCCCGCAGCGCCAGCGCCTCGTGGACCGGCTCCACCGTGCCGAGCGCGGTCGTGCCGGCGGTGAGCACCACGGTGCCGATCTTCCCGGTGCGCAAGAGTTCTTCGAGCGCGTCGAGATCCATCGCGCCGCGCGCGTCGACAGGCACCGTATGCCCCTCGACGCCGAGCACCCCGCACATCCGGCCGTGCGTGTAGTGCGCCTCGGCGCTGTACGCGATCCCCCTGCCCGGATGCGTTTCCCGCGCGACGAACAGCGCTTCGAGGTTCGCCACCGTGCCGCTGGTGGTCAGATGCCCCAGGTGCTCCCGGTAACCGAACATCGTGGCCAGCTGCCGGACGACCTCGCGTTCCATCTCCGCGGTCGCGGGGCCGCCGTCGAGCGCGTGGTTGTTGGGGTTGACCAGCATCGCGGCCAGGTAGCCGACCACCGCGGCCGGATGCGGCGGTTTGAGCATCTGGCCGGCGTAGGACGGGTGGAAGAACGGGTAGTTGTCCTTCAACCGCTCGGTGAGCTCTTCGAACGCGGCTTCGAACCGCCCGTCGGAGATCTCCAGCGACGGATGCGGCCGGAAGGAGCCGAACGTCTCCGCCCACGCCTCGTTCGACGTCAAGGCCTGACCGAGCCAGTACCGGAAGTCCATCAAGCGCGCCCCTCGCGTCGTTCGGCTCCAAAAAACGTAGGAGCCGGCGGAGGTCTCGCGCAACCGTCTTCGGTAGGGGTCAGCTCTTCCGGGTACGCCGCTCCTCGCCCTTCTCCTCCAGCTGCCTGACGATCTCCCGCAGCGAAGCGGCCAGCTCGGTGCAGTCCGCGGGGCTGAGCCGTGCGGTGACGAACGCTTCCTCCTGGTTGAACTCCGGGAAGAGCTCCCGCATCAGGCGCTCGCCTTCCGGGGTCAGCGCGAGCAGTACCAAACGTCCGTCGACCGGATGTTTGCGGCGGGTGACCAGGCCGTGCGCCTCCAGGGTCTTCATGACCCCGGTCAGCGTCCCCTTGGTGATACCGGACTCCGCGGCGACGTGCCGGGTCTCCTTCTCGCCGAAGATCCACACCACCCACAGCACCACGAACGCGGTCCAGGTGAGGCCGGCGGTGCGCAGGACCGAGTTCTCGAAATGCAGCCGGACGGCGGTCGCGGCGCGGTGGAGATTGGCCACCGCCTCCATCCGCTCCCACAGCAGCGGGATCCCGCCCAGCTTGGCCCGCACGGCGTTCTCGGTCTCGGCCAGTGTGTGATACCCGGTCAACAGCCACATCCTCACCGGCACCGGAGGTACCAGCCGATGGGCACGCACCCCCGCGCGCCCGCTCCGCCGATCGTATGCGGAACGGGCGTGAGTCCACAGTGGTCTTTCCGGGACTAAGCGGCGGACGCGAGCGGCTCCAGGAGATCTTGTCCTGTTTCGGACAATTCCGCGCGTACCCGGCTGCCGGGAACGCCACCGGCGGGCATCCGGATCAGTCCGGCGTGGGCGAGGCGGTGGGCCGTGCTCTGGTCGCTGCACGGCAGGCCGTCGACATAGAGATCCGGCTCCAGGCTGACGGTGATCTCACCCCGGCCCTGAGCCACGGCTCGCAGCATGGCCAGGGCGCGGTATGAGAGGCCTTCGGGGTCTTTCGCTGTCTCGTTCATTCGGGGTCACTCCTCTGAACTGGGAGTTTCCCGTCCACCGCGGTTCAAACATGACGCCGGTCACCGGGCGGGCACGGCCGCGCGGTGGTCGGCGATGTCGCCGAACAGGTCGCCCAGCTCTTCGACGCGTTCGAGCACCTGCTCGGCGGTGAACAGCAGATCCTCCGCCTTGCGGCAGGCTTCGACCTCCTCCCAGGTCACCGGCGTGGAGACGGTCGGGATGGCGCGGCCTCGCAGCGAGTACGGCGCGATGGTGGTCTTGGCGGTGTTGTTCTGGCTCCAGTCGATGAACACGCGACCGGGGCGGATGGCCTTCGTCATCCTCGCGACCACGGTTTCCGGTGAGCGGCGCGCGAGTTCCTCCGCGACGGCCTTGGCGTACTCGGAGGTGCGTTCGTCGGATCGCGTACGAACCGGGCAGTACAGCTGCATTCCCTTGTTGCCGCTGGTTTTCGCGTACACCGTGAGCCCGTCTCCGACGAGCAGGTCGCTGAGGGTCTCGGCCACCCGGCAGCAGTCGACGACGTCCGCGGGCGGCCCGGGATCGAGGTCGAACACCAGCAGATCGGGCGATCTCCGCGCGCCGCGCGGGCCGACCGTCCACTGTGGAATGTGCAGTTCCAGCGCGGCGAGATTGGCCGCCCACATCAGGGTGGGCAGGTCGCCGACGACCGGGTAGTCGAGCGTCTCGTCCCCGCCCCGGCGGCCGCGGTTGGTGAGCCGCGCCGTGCGCACCCAGTCGGGGGCGTGCCGGGAAACGTTCTTCTCGTAGAACGGTTCGCCGTCGACGCCGTCCGGGAAGCGGCGGAAGGTGGCGGCGCGATCGCGCAGATGGGGGAGCATGACCGGGGCTATCCGGCGGTAGTAGTCGAGGACCTCGCGTTTGGTGAAACCGTGCGCGGGGTAGAGCACCTTGTCCAGATTGGACAAGCCCAGCCGTCGCCCCTCGACCTCGACCGTTATCCGCTCTTCAGGCACCCTTCGACGATAGATCACCGGCGGGGTTTCCGGGGTACCGTGAGGCATGAGCACCGTGCCGGACGCGATCGCCCCGATGCTGGCGACGGACGGTGACCTGCCCACCGGCGGCTGGGGCTACGAATACAAATGGGACGGCTACCGCTGCTGCCTGCGTGTCGCACGGGACGGCGACACGCGCCTGACCAGCCGCCGCGGCCTCGACATCACGGCGACGTACCCGGACGTGACCGCCGAAGCGCTCAACGGCCGGGAGGCCGTCCTCGACGGCGAGATCGTCGTCCTCGACGACCAGGGGCGCCCCAGCTTCCCGATGCTGCAAACGCGGCATCTGCGCACTCCGGACGAGTCGCTGCTGGAACGCAGCCCAGTGCACTTCTTCGCCTTCGACGTGCTGTTCCTCGACGGCGACGCCCTGCTCGACGAGCCGTACGAGGCTCGGCGCGAGGTGCTGACGTCGTTGGGCGTGGGTGGGCGCATCGCCGTCCCTCCGGCGTACACCGACGGCGACATCTCCCCCGATCAGCTGCTCGAAGTCGTCCGGCAACACGGGCTCGAAGGGCTGATCGCGAAGAAGCTCGACAGCCGGTACCACCCTGGCAAGCGGACTCGGCACTGGATCAAACGGGCGCTGTGGCTCACCCGGGAGGTCGTGATCGGCGGCTGGCGCCCCGGCGACGGACGGCGCTCGGGGACACTCGGCGCGTTGCTGCTGGGCGCGTATGACGAATCCGGCGACCTTCGGTACATCGGCGACGTCGGCACCGGCTTCAGCGACAAGGTCCTCGAAGATCTCCACGCCCGGCTCACCCCGTTGGAACGGAAGAAGTCACCGTTCACTTCGGAGGTCCCCCGCGACCGGGCACGGCGAGTGCGCTGGGTCGAGCCCGAACTCGTCGGGGAGGTCGTCCACCGGAACTGGACCCCGGACGGCCGCCTGCGGCACACGACCTGGCGAGGACTGCGGGCGGACAAGACACCCGAGGATGTCACTCTTCCCTCCGCTGAATGAAGCGCAGCATGTTCCCGGAGGGGTCGAGGAAGGCGCAATCGCGGGCGCCGCCGGGCCGGTCGATCGGCTCCTGCATGACTTCCGCGCCCGCGGCCTCGATGCGCTCGAAAGTGCCGTCGCAGTCGTCGGTCGCGAAAACGAGACGGCTCAGCAAGGCTTTGGACATCAGGTCTTCGATCGCGGACCGGTCCGCCGGTGAGGCGCCCCGGTCGGCGCCGGGTGGTTCGAGGACGATCCGCACGTCCGGCTGCGAAGGCGGGCCGACGCTCACCGGCCCGTCGTTCCACACGGTGAAGCCGAGCACGTCACGGTAGAAGCCGAGCGCGCTGCCGAGATCGTGGACGGCGAGCGTGCAGGAGGAGAACCGGAGGTCCATGCCGGTCAGACTTCGCTGACTTTGGCGCTGAGAAAGGCGATGTCGCGGCCCCGGAGACGCTCTGGGTCGGTGTCGATGTCGATCCGGGTGATCTTCCCGTCGCCGAAACTGAACGTGAAGACGGCCTTCGCCTCGCCGCGATGCGACCAGACGGCCGACGGAACGCCGTCGACCAGGGCGAGCCGGGCCGCCTCAGCGCGTCCGGAGAAGAAGGCCGCCACCGCCTGGCCGCCGCGGACCTCGCCGACCACGGCGTCCGGGTCGAGCAGTTCGAGCAGGGCTTCGAAATCCCCGTTCCGGGCAGCGGCCAGGAAGGCGGCGATGACCTCCCGATTCGGGGATCGCGCGGCGTCGGTCTCGTCCGAGGCGGTCTGCACCCGGCGCCGCGCCCGGCTCGCGAGCTGCCGGGAGGCGGCCGGGGAACGGCCGAGGACGGTGCCGATCTCGCCGAACGACACGGCGAACACGTCGTGCAGGACGAACGCGAGCCGCTCGGCGGGGGTCAGCTTGTCCAGCACCACCATCAGCGCGACCCCGACCGAGTCGGCCAGCAACGCCTCGTCCTCCGGGTCTTCCTGGGCGGTGTCCGGCGTGGCGGGCTCGGGCGGCATGGCTCCGGCTGACTCCTCCCGCCTGGCGCGACGGGATTCCAGCATGTTCAGGCACACCCTGGCGACGACCGTGGTCAGCCAGCCCGCCGGATTCTCGATCTCGCCGGTCTCCGCGCGGCTGACCCGCAGCCACGCCTCCTGCACCGCGTCCTCGGCCTCGCCCGGTGAGCCGAGGATCCGGTAGGCCACCGCCCGCAAGCGGCTTTGGTGCTCGGCGAACCGCTCGCTCACCCAATCGTGCTCGGCCATCTGTCACATTCCTCCGTCCGGGTCGGTCACATCGAATGACCGGCGAACCCGTCCCGTTGTGACATCGCCGGTACGACCACCTTCACGACCTCACGGGAGAACATCATGAAAGCGCACGTCAGCTCGATCCTCCTCGGTGTCCAGGACATGGCCAGGGCCAAGGCGTTCTACACCGAGGGGCTCGGCTGGAAGATCAAGGACGACTACGGCGTCTCGGTGTTCTTCGAACCGGACGGCGGCTCGCGGGTCGGCTTCTACGGCCGCGAAGGACTGGCCGGTCAGGTGGGCACGAGCGCCGACGGCAGCGGGTTCAGCGGGCTGGTCCTGACCTACGTCGTCCGCAGCGAAACCCGCGTCGACGAGGTCGTCGCGGAGGCGGAGAAGGCCGGCGCCACGATCCTGAAACCCGCGGGCGCCCTGCCGTGGGGTGGGTACGGCGGCACCTTCGCGGACCTGGACGGCTACATCTGGAGCATCGGTTACAGCGCGAAGGGCACGGATCAGCCGTACGCGGAGTGATCGCCGCGTAGCCCGGCCCCTCGCCCCCGCGCGAGGGACCGGGACCGTGTCCCCGGCGTGTCAGCGCCGTGGCGGTCCGGTGTCAGGCCGGTCGGTGATCGTTGCTTTCACCACGAGAGATCACCACCACCGAGGAGTTCGAGATGTCTGTTTTCCCCACGCCGGAGCCGATCACCGCCACGCTGACCATCGCCGGTGCCCGGGTGCGCGTCGCCGCGAGCGAGCGCCCGGACACGGTGGTGCTGGTCGAGCCGATCGACGCCGCGAGCAAGTCGGACGTGAAGGTCGCCGCCAACACCAAGGTCGGCTTCGACGGCGGGAAACTGTCGATCGAGACGAAGAAGGCCGGCGGCAAGGACGGCTCGGTCGCGATCACCGTCGAAGTGCCCACCGGTTCACGGCTGGTGCTGAACACGGCCTGGTCGGACGTGAACGCCGATGGGCAGTTCGGCGACTGCTCGCTGGAGATGTCGTCGGGCCGGATCCACCTCGACCGCGTCACGGCGGTGCGCGGCGACCTCGCGGCCGGTGAGGTCGCGATCGGGCACGTCGCCGGGACCGTGGACGTAGAAGGCGGCTCGGCCGGAGTCCGGATCGGCGAGGCCGGCGGTGTCGTCAGGTACTCCGGTTCGACCGGAAAGGTCTGGATCGGGCACGCGCGGTCCGACGTCGACCTCGCCGGTGCGAGTGGCAGTTTCGACATCGACCGCGCCGACGGCGACGTCAACGCACAGGCCGCCAACTGCCCGATCCGCATCGGGCGGCTGTCACGCGGTTCCGCCGAACTGGCGAACGCGTCCGGCGGCATCGAGGTCGGCGTCGAAGCGGAGGCCGCGTCGGTGGATGCCAAGAGCACCAAGGGATCCGTGCGCAACTCCGTCGCCGACGGCGAGGGCGGTGTCAAGGTCCACGCCCGCACGCGGCTCGACGACATCGTCATCCACCGCGCCGCGTGAGCCTCAAGGCCGGGGTGGTCGCAATTAGTCGGCTAATTGCGACCACCTCCGCTTCGTTTTGCTCGCGTCGCTCACTTCGCACTCTTCGCGCTCTTCGCGCGCTTAAAGACTCCTTCGCGGTTGCCGTTTCTTGGCAATTTTCTCCGTTGGGCCGTTTGGGCTAGCGCACGTGTTCGATACGGAGTAACTTGAAGTCGTGGCCAGCGACGATGCACCCCAGGAGACGTCCACCGAGTGGTGGCGCGTCGATACCGCGACGCTGCATGCCCGTAAACAAGAACTCGAGATTGTGAAGCGCCGGGCGGATGCGGAACAGAACGCGATCCTCGCGGAAATCAATTCCCGCGGGATTCGTGGGTGCAGCGGTCATTCGACCTTGGCGGCACTGATCTTCGAGGACTTCCTCGTGACCGACAAGGAAGCCAGTGCACGCGCAGACCGGGTCCTGGCTTTGCATCCCGGCCCGTCCATCGGCGGAGACCCCGAGCCGCCCCTGGCGCCATTGACGGCTGAAGCCGCGGCGGAGGGCGCGATCGGCGGATCGCAGATCGACGCCATCATCAAGACTCTCGCGCGGATCCCGTCCACGGTCCCCGAGGAGGAGGTGCGGGCCGGGGAGAAGATCTTGGTCGACCTCGCCCGTCGTGCCGGGCCCCGGCAGATCGCCCGCGCCGGACGCCGCCTGCTGGACAAACTCGACCCCGACGGGAAAGAACCCCGCAACGACGACCCCAAAGACACCCGACCCGAACTACGGTTCGTCACCCACCGCGACGGCACCCTCGGCCTCAAAGCCAGACTCGACCTCGAAACCTACGCCCGCCTCAAATCCGACCTCGACCCCCTGGCCAAACCCCACAAAGCCATCGACGGCATCCGCGACTCCCGCACCCAAGACGAACGCTACGGGAATGCCTTCACCGACTACGTCCGCCTGAAAACCACCAGCCGCAACCTCCCCGGCCAAGCAGGCGAAGCCACCCACATCCTCGTCACCATGGCCTACGACGACCTCATCCGCGACATCGGCGAAGCACACCTCGACCTCGTCGGCCCGATCAGCGCCACCGACGCCCGCATCCTCGCCTGCGACGCCCGCGTCCGCCTCGGCGTCCTCGGCACCGCCGGAGAACCCCTCGACATCGGCCGCTCCAAACGCACCGTGTCCCTCGCCCAAAAATACGCACTCACCCTCCGCGACGGCGGCTGCGCCTTCCCCGGCTGCGACATGCCCGTCCCCCGCTGCACCGCCCACCACATCGTTTTCTGGCGACACCACGGCGAAACAAAAATCGACAACCTCGTGCTGCTCTGCACCAAACACCACCGGCTGATCCACCACAGCGAATGGAAAGTCCAAATAGCCCAAGACGGACTCCCCGACTTCACCCCACCCGCCTACCTCGACCCCACCGGCACACCGAGACGCAACACCATGCACCGCAGAACATAGGCCGAACCCTGTGAGAAACCGCCTGAGCTCGATGAAACCGGCTTGGGATGGCCGCCTCAACGGCCGCGACGCAGGCGGCTTGCCCTCGACCGATGAGCGGCGGGTCCGCTTCGGCGCGCTTTTCCGATCGGACAACCACAACCGGTTGGCCCGCAACACTCTCCTGATCGCCGAACTGGCCGAACAAGGCACCATCATGCCGGACGCCTACCGAAGCATGCTCGACGAAACCAATGCCGGATCGCGGACGTCTTCGTTCAGCTGAGTGACGCACCGTCCGGCCCATCTCCGAAGCAGCCGCGACTGTGTGGATTTTGTCGCGTTAGATGACCCGAAATCCACACGGTCCCTACCAGGACCACCAAGCGCGGAGCTGGGACCTCACAAGCACGCCCGAGTCCGCGCGGTCCCGCGTCATCCTCAGACCGCGAACCGCTCCAACGCCGCCAGCTTCCACGCCAGTTTCACGTCACTCGAGCGATGTCCCGAGTCGTCGTCGATCAGCAGCTCCGCTCCGGGCCAGGCGCGGGCGAGTTCCCAAGCCGTGTCCACCGGGCAGCTCAGGTCCCGGCGGCCGTGGATCAGCACGCCGGGAATGTTCCGCAACACACCGGCGTCGCGGATCAGCTCGCCGGGTTCCAGCCAGCCCGCGTGGGAGTAATAGTGCGTGACGATACGTGCGAACGCTAGTTCCCACTCGCCGATCGGACCATTGTGGACAGTCACACCAGTTTCCAGTAACAGCACGGTGTCCTCCCAGACACACCAGGAGCGGGCGGCTTCGGTCCGCACCCGGGCGTCGGGGTCTTCCATGAGCCGTGCGTACGCGGCGACCAGGTCGCCGGTGAGGTCACCGCGAAAACGTGCCCACGCTTCGGGGAAGAACCGGCCGACGCCGCGATAGAGCCAGTCGATTTCCGACGGCCGTGTCGTGCTGATGGAGCTGACGACGACCTCGGTGACCCGCTCCGGGAACCGTTCGGCGTAGGCGAGCGCGAGCGTCGTGCCCCACGAACCTCCGGTGACGAGCCAGCGTTCGATACCCAGATGCTTCCGCAGCCGTTCCATGTCGGCGACGAGATGATCCGTCGTGTTGTGCCGCAGGTCGGTCGCCGGGTCGCTCGCGTGCGGGGTGCTGCGGCCGCAGCCGCGCTGATCGAACAGCACCGCCCGGTAGCGGGCCGGGTCGAACATTCGCCGCATTCCCGGCGTGCAGCCCTGCCCGGGGCCGCCGTGCAGCATGACCGCCGGCTTACCTGCCGGATTTCCGCAGGTCTCCCAGTAGACGGTGTTGCCGTCACCTACATCGAGCAGTCCGCTGTCGTACGGCTCGGCTGGTGGATACAGATCGATCATGAAGCAAGGCTAGACCGTCAGTGAGGCCGCGAAACACTTTCGCCGCAACGAAGTTCAGCACACCGGCCCTTTCGTCGCCGCGCCCGAGGGGGCAGATTCAGTGATACCGGCGAAAACCACGGAACGGGGAACCATGTTCACCCTTGGTGTGGAAGAAGAGTTCGTCCTGCTCGACCCGATGGACGGCTCGGTCGCGCTGCGAGCACCCGAACTGATCGAATGCCTCGCCCCCGGCCCGGACGTCACCGGTGAGCTGATGCGGTTCCAGATCGAGACCGCGACCGGCGTCTGCCGCGGCCTCGACGAGGTGCGCTCGGAGCTGACGCGGCTGCGGCAGATCGTCGCGACGGCGGCGCGGGCCGACGGTTGCCTGATGGTGGCGACGGGCATCCCGCCCTGCGGCCTGCGGGAAGACGCGCTCACGCCGGAGCCGCGGTACCGGCGGATGGCACAGGCGTTCCCGGACCTGATCCGTGAGGCGGGGACCTGCGCCTGCCATGTGCACGTCGGCCTGCCGTCGCGGGATCTCGGCGCACGGGTCCTCGCCGGGCTGCGGCCGTGGCTCGCGCCGTTGCTGGCGCTCAGCGCCAACTCCCCGGTCGAAAACGGCGCCGACTCAGGATGGTCGAGCAGGCGCTTCCCGCTCTGGGACCGGTGGCCGACGGCGCGACCACCCGAAGAATGGTCCGGCGCGGCCGCGTACGACCGGAGCCTCGCGGAGGCCGTGCGCCACCGTGCCGCCCTCGACGCGGCGGGCGTGTACTTCTACGCCCGCCTTTCCCCGCGTTATCCCACGGTCGAGGTGCGGATCGCCGACGTCTGCCTGTCGGTCGACGACGCGGTGCTGCTCGCCGCGCTGGTGCGCGGACTGGTCGCGACCTGCGCCGGAACCACGAGACCGCCGCGTGCTCGCGGTACCCGGATCGGCGCGGCGTTGACGGCGGCCGCGCGCCGCGGACTGGACGGGCCGGGCATCGACGTCTTCACCGGCCGGGAGGCCGATCAGCGCGATCTGCTCGGCGAACTCGTCGAGTTCGTCCGGCCGGCACTCAGGGCCGCGGGCGACGAGGAGGACGTCGAGCGAGGGTTGGACGCGCTGTTCGGCCACGGCACCGGCGCGACCCGGCAACGCCGCCTGCTCGCGGAAGCGGCCTCCCCCGGCGAGTTCGCCGCGGGGCTCGCGCACGCCACGATGACCGTCCCGGCCAGGTGAGGCGACCCCGCGTCACAACCAGCCGGACTCCCTGGCGATCCGCACCGCGTCGACCCGGTTGCGGGCGCTGAGCTTCGAAACGATCGTCGTCAGGTAGTTCCGCACGGTACCGGCGGACAGGAACAGCTCGGCGGCGATCTCGGTCGGGTCGGAGCCGACCGACGCCAGCCGGAGCACCTCGATCTCGCGGGTGGTGAGCGGGCAGTCCTCGCTGTCCCAGGCGGCGAGCGCCAGATCGCCGTCGACCACGCGCCGTCCGGCGGCGACCCCGCGGACCGCGTTGGCGAGCCTGTCGGCGGGTGCGTCCTTGCGAAGGAAGCCGTTGACCTTCGCGGCCAGCGCCCGTCGCAGCGTGCCGGGGCTGCCGAGCGAAGTGAGGATCAGCGTGCGGACGCCGGGAAGCCGCTCATGCAGCTCGGCGGCCGCGGTGAGCCCGTCCTTGCCCGGCAGGTCGATGTCGATGAGCGCGACGTCGGGGCGCGCGGACTGGGCCAGCGGGAGGATTTCGTCGCCGCTCGCGCATTCGGCGACGACCTCGATGTCGGGTTCCAAGCCGAGCAGCGCGACCAGGGCGCCACGGACAATATGCATGTCCTCGGCCACCAGGACCTTGATCATCGACCCCATCTGCCTTTCCACCCGCGTCTCTCCCCCGAGCCGACGATACTATCCTCACACACCCGTTCCGCGAAATGGAAACCGGCCCTTGACCGCCGAGGGGGTGCGCGGTCGAGGGCCGGTTCTGTGTTGTCGCGGGAATACGTTCTTCGCACCACGCCAACACGGTCGGGGTGGTTCCGACGTGAATGCGCTACCAGGAATTCTGCGCCCACCCGGCACGGGGATCCAGTGCGCGCACCATTGCCGGACCGTGGTTTTCGCATGGTCCCGCCACCGGACGGCGACCGTGAAATTTTCATGTCGCCGCACACAGCAATTCATATCGGGCGATGAATCAAGCACTTCAGGAGTAGCGGTGGCGAACAGTAGTGTCGAAACCGCAAACATCCCAGAAATCCTCGAGCGAAAGGACGGCACAATGGATGAGACTGTCCGGCGAGCCGTGGAGCGAGCCATTGGGGCCATGCACGAGAAACTGGGCGAAGAGCTCACTATCGACGACATCGCCCGCGCCGCGACCTTCAGTAAATTCCATTTCAGCAGGGTGTTCCAGCAGGCCACCGGCGTCTCTCCCGGCCGGTTCCTGTCCGCGCTGCGCCTCGACGAGGCCAAACGCCTGCTGCTGACGACCTCGATCTCGGTCGCCGACATCAGCCACCGCGTGGGTTACAACGGTGTCGGCACCTTCAGCACGCGGTTCAGCAACCGGGTGGGCCTCTCTCCCTCCGCGTACCGCCGGCAGGGCGGTTTCCAGCACCGCCTGGCGGGCGAACCCCTTCCCGGCGCGAAGCCGGCGATGGTCCGCGGTTTCGTGTCCGCGCCGCCGGAGATCTCACCCGGCCTCGTGTTCGTCGGTCTCTTCCCGACCCGCATTCCCGAGGGCGCGCCCGTGCGGCACACGGTCATCGACGTCCCCGGCCCCTATCAGCTGACCGACGTCCCGGAAGGCACCTGGCACCTCGTCGCGCACTGCGTGACCGGGCCGCTCACGCGCCGCGGCACCGGGCTCACCGGCCACCACGGGCCGATCACCGTGGAGCCGGGCGTCACCGCACGGCTGGCGGACCTGCGGGTGCGCCCCAAGCGCCTGTTCGACCCGCCGGTCCTGCTCGCCCTCCCCGACCTGCGGCATCGGCCGGAGCCGGTCAGGCGCGCGGCCTGACCCTCACCCGCGCGTCAGGAAAGGGTCGTTCCAAGGCGGAAGGCGTCTTGAACGGCCCTTTCCCGACATCCTGGCGGCCTCAGGCGGCCAGGCGGCCCACCGAAGGGGCGAGCCCCTCCCGGATGTTCTGCCGCCACAACTCGTACGCGGGTGTCCCGTCCGCGGCGTCTTCGGTGACCTCGGTCGAGTCGGCGAGGTCGACGGCCTCCTCGATGCTCAGCCCGGCGAGCGTCCGCGCGGCGAGGTGGGTGTGCCGCGGGACGAACGACGAGAACGTCCTCGCCTTCACCGCGAACACGACGCCGAGGCCGAGTTCGTCCTGGTACTCCCCCGTCGACCCCGCTGCCTCGCGCAGCCTCTCCAGTCCGGCCTGGTCGCAACCGCCCGCGAAGGTCGAGGCCAGCCCGACTCCGCTCCACAGGTCCGGGCGGCGTCCGGCGGGGAAGCGGTTCACCGCCTCGGCGACCTTCACCGGATCGCCGCCGTTGATGAACCACAACGCCCGCCCGATGCCCTGGTCACAGGCGCGCGGGAAGTAGGCGGGGGCACCCGCCCACGGGTACGGCTTGGGGACGAACTGCTCGCCGACCCACTTGTCCGTGTCGAAGTAGGCGCGGTCGAAGGCGTATCCGTCGACGGCCAGCCAGCTCATCGTCGGGTGGAACGGGACGCCGTCCAGCTCCGGCAGCACCTTCTTCCACAGCGGCCGGGGCAGCCGGGCCATCGCGAACCCGATGCCGATGTAGGTCAGGAACACGTGCGGGAGCCCGGGCCCGCTCATCAGTTCGGCCGTGCGGTCCTTCCGGCCGCCGGGCATGACGTCGAGGATGGTGAACGCCATCGCCGCGCCCTCGTAGGCGAACCCGCGCAGCTCCGGCTCGACCATGTCCAGCCGCCGTTCGGCCTCCCACAGCGCCGGCGCGTCGATCCCCCATTCGAAACCGCACACCACCGACTGCGGGATCGACTCCAGGCGGGCGGTCGCCGGTGTCGGCGGCACCCCGAACCCTCGCCCCTCGAAGCCGACCGAAGCCAGCGAAGGCGCGAACAACACCTTGCGCAGAGCACCCAGCAATGAGCTCATCTCATACGTCCTTTGTGGATAGTGGCGAATTCGCGCGGGAAACCGGCTCGTGCCGAGGACACCACGCCGTGCTCTCCACCCGCTCGACGCCCGATCGAGATCCGCGCCGGTACCGCCGAACAGGCCATCCCCGGCTTCCGGAAAGAAGGCGGGTTCACCCGTTCGGCGGGCGAATTCACCGGAATGGAAAGTACTCAACAGGGAATGAAATGCACTCCGCGCGGCCTTTTTACCGGCCCCCTACATGACGGTGCGTAATCGATCGCTCGCAGTTTCATCACCCTCGAAGTCGCCGCATCGCCGCAGCTCACCAGGACTTGATCACACCGAAGCACCCGCCGGGAAAAGCGCAACCTTGTATCGTGCGAATCAGATTCACTCTTACGGGTTTGGTGGGTACACTGAGAGTTACTGCTTTTCTGGGGAAGAGGAGGTCGGAGTGATCCGAGTCCTGTTGGCCGAGGACATGCACATGGTCCGCGGCGCCTTGGTCGCCCTGCTGAACCTCGAACGCGACATCGAGGTCGTCGCGGAGGTCGGTTCCGGCGACAAGATCCTTCCGATGGCGGCGGAGTACCTGCCGGACGTCGCGATCATCGACATCGACCTGCCCGCCAAAGACGGGCTCACGGCCGCTTCCGAGCTCTGCCAGCAACTTCCGAGTGTCCGCACCCTGATCCTCACGTCGCTCGGCCGTCCGGGCACCGTACGCCGCGCGCTGGACGCGAAGGTCAACGGCTTCCTGCTCAAGGACGCACCCGCCGACAAACTCGCCAACGCCGTCCGCTCGGTCGCCACCGGCCGCCGGGTCATCGACAGCGAACTCGCCCTGTCCGCGTGGGAAATCGAGGACTGCCCGCTGACCCCGCGGGAGGTCGAGATCCTCCGCCTCGCCGCGAACGGGCGCACGGTCGCCGACATCGCGGCCGAACTGTTCCTGTCACCGGGAACGGTCCGGAACTATCTCGCCACGGTGGTGACGAAACTCAACGCGCGCAACCGGGTGGACGCCATCCGCATCGCCGCTGATTCGGACTGGCTCTGACTCTGATCGCGTCTTCTCTTTTGCCACAACCGGTTCAGTACCCGAAGTCGTGACGATCGCATGCGGGGCAAAGAAAAAATCATGCCTCGTAGTGTGTTTCCGGCACTGTTCCGAAGGTTCCGCCTCTGTCACCGTCATTGAGGGGGGAGTCCGGAGGGGCAGGGGATGCACGCGATGACGATCGAACCGGGTGACACGGCCGCCTCGGCCGGTGCGCCGCACGGGGTGCGCGCGCGGCTCCTCGGCCCGCTCGAACTGCACATCGATGACGCCGATCGCGCGCCGAGCACACCGAAACTCCTGCAACTGCTGGCGATGCTGCTCATCCGCCCCGGCAGGACGGTCCACGTCGACTCCCTCGTCCACGAGCTGTGGAACGAAGCCCCGCCGCGCAGTGTCCGCCGGACCCTGCACACCTACGTCCACCACCTCCGCCGCCATCTCGATCCCGGCGGAACCGGCGATCTGCTGGTCACCAGCCCGCCCGGGTACCGGCTCGAGATCGACGCGGGAGCGGTCGACGTGTGGGAGTTCCAGCGGCTCCACCGCCTCGGCCGCGAACTGCTCGAGGAAGGCGACAACGCGGCGGCCGCACACGCGTTCCGTACCGCACTGGACCTGTGGTCCGGTCCCCCGCTGGCGAACATCCATTGTGGACCGACCTTGGCCGCCTACACCGTCTATCTGCTGGAGCACCGGCGCGACGCCCGTGACCGGTGGATCGACGCCGAGATCCGCGCCGGCCGGCACCGGGAGATGCTCGGCGTCCTGCGGTCGCTGACCACCGCGGACCCGTTCGACGAAACCCTGCACGCCCACCTGATCCGCGCGCTGGGGCTCAGCGGACGACGCAGTGACGCCCTGGCGTCCTACGAATGGCTGCGCTCCAGGCTCGAGGACGAACTGGGGGTGAAACCCAGCGCCGAACTGCGAGAGCTGCACCGTGAACTGCTTTCCGAGGGACACCCGGTCCGCTGACCGAGCACCACCGCCACCAGATCAAGGAATATGAGGAGTCAAGCATGACCGCTCGCACCTATGGCCAGTTCTGCGGCCTCGCCCGCGCCCTCGAGATCATCGGGGAACGCTGGTCCCTGCTCGTGATCCGTGACCTGGTACTCGGCCCGAAACGCTTCGACGAGCTACAACAGGGCTTGCCGAAGATCCCGATGAGCATCCTGTCGACCCGGCTCAACGAGCTGGAGCGGCACGGTGTCGTCCAGCGCCGGGTGCTCTCGCAGCTCGACGCCGGGGTGGTCTACGAGCTGACCGAATACGGCAACGACCTCGACCAGATCGTGCTGCAGCTGGGCCTGTGGGGCGCCCGTTCGCTCGGCGACCCGACGGCGGACGACCTGTTCACCCTCGACTCGGCCGTCCTGTCGCTGTACACCACGTTCCAGCCGGACGCGGCCCGTGGCGTCCACTGTGCGTTCGAGATGCACTACGGCGGCGAGATGGTCATCCACGCGGTGGTCGAGGACGGCGCACTGACCGCGGGCGAAGGCCCGCACCCGGACCCGGACCTCGTCATCGAGCCGCGCGGCCCGGTCATGCTGAAGCTGCTGAACGGCGAGATGGACGCCGCGAGCGCGCTCACCAGCGGCGCCGTGGCCGTCAAGGGCGACCCGGACAAGCTGGAGCTGTTCACCCGGATGTTCCACATCCCCTCCGCGCCGGCGAAGACCGAAGGGCTCGTCACGCATTGAGGGCGTTCCAGCGGCGGGGCCGGGGCCCCGGTCCCGCCGTTCCTATTCGAACCGTGCGGTGTCGCCGGCGCCTCGCCGCACGATCTCCGGTTCCCCCGACGAAAAATCGATGACCGTGGTGGGTTCGACCCCGCATTCACCGGAGTCGATCACCGCGTCCACCACGTGCTCCAGCCGTTCCTTGATGTCCCAGCCCTGGGTCATCGGCTCCTCCTGGTCGGGCAGCAGCAGCGTGCTCGACAGCAGCGGCTCGCCGAGCTCGCCCAGCAGCGCCTGGGTGACCACGTGGTCCGGGATCCGCACGCCGACGGTCTTCTTCTTGGCGTGCAGCAGCCGTCGCGGAACCTCCTTGGTGGCCGGGAGGATGAACGTGTAGCTGCCGGGAGTGGACGCCTTGACCGCGCGGAAGACGGCGTTGTCCACGTGCACGAACTGGCCCAGCTGAGCGAAATCCTGGCACACCAGGGTGAAATGGTGGCGGTCGTCCAGCTTGCGGATGCTCCGGATGCGGTCGATGCCCTGTCTGTTCCCCAGCTGGCAGCCGAGGGCGAAGCAGGAGTCCGTCGGATACGCGATGAGCCCGTCTTCGCGCAGGATGTCGACGACCTGTCCGATCGCGCGCCGTTGCGGATTTTCCGGATGTACGTCGAAATACCTGGCCATGCGCAGAGCTTAAGGCCACCGGCCCCCGCCCGCCGCGAGAGGCCGCCCGGCGTCGCGTACACAGTGGATCTCCCCGGAGCCCGTCCGCGGCTCCGGCGTCTTCCATAGTGGCATGTTCCGCGACGAACCCGGTGGTGCGAACAGCCCACACCCGTGCGGGTGACCGGCCGAATTTTTCTGTCCCCAGCAGGGAAAGCGTCTCCCTGTTCGCCGTTCTTCCTTTGTCCGAAGGGAGCAACCCCGGTAACGAACATGGGTTATGATCCGAATCATAGCGATGGAAGGCCGTATCGCGGCCCGGGCCGTCGCGAGGGGGAACGCGACCGGATCGAGCCGTCTTCTGTTATCACTGGGGTGCCTGTGCCGGACCAGCTCGCTGTGACCGCCGAACCGCTGGGAACCGCCGGGATCGACCGGCGGCCCCGCCGGGCGCTGTTCCTCGCCGGGCTGATCATCACCGTCGTCTTCGTCAACTCCTGCCTGGTCGGTCTCCTCGGCGTGCTGCTCCGGCCGGGCGTGGACTTCTGGCATGGGCTGCTCGCGGTGCTTTACGTCGGCCCCGTGCTGGCGATCCAGCTGTTGTACTTCAGCCGTCCGGCGGTCCGGCTGGACACCAGGCGCGCGAAAGCGATGCTGGTGGTCCAGGCCTGTCTCGCCTACTTGCCTGCCTTGCACTTCGACGCGGCCCTGACGTCGCTGACCACGCTCGCCGCGGGCAGCGCACTGCTGCTGTTACGGCCGCGGACGGGGTGGACGGTGTTCGCCGTGCTCATGGCGGCCACCACCTGGATCCTGTGGACGTACGACGCCACCTGGCACGGAGCGGTGCTCGACAGCATCACCGCGATCCTCTACGCCCTGGTCGTGTACCTGCTGACCTGGCTCGCGCGGCTGGTGACCGAACTGCACCAGGCCAGGACCGAGCTGGCCCGGCGCGCGGTGGCGGAACAACGGCTGGCCTTCGCCAGGGACCTGCACGACCTGCTCGGGCTCAGCCTGTCCGCGATCGCGCTCAAGGGCGAACTGGTGCTCCGGCTGCTGCGCAAATCCCTGGAAGGGGCCCGCGCGGAACTCGCCGAGATCACCGGGATCGCCCAGCGGACGCTGTCCGACGTGCGATCGGTGGCGAGGGGTTACCGGGAATTGTCGCTCGAGAAGGAGTCCCGGACCGCGGTGTCGTTGCTCTCGGCCTCCAACGTCGCCGTGCGGGCCGACCTCGAACCCGTCGAGCTGCCGGTGAAGCTGCGCACCCTGCTGGCGAAGGTGCTGCGGGAGGGGATCACGAACGTGCTCCGCTACACGGGCGTCGAGCACTGCGAGATCTCCGTGCGCGAGCACGAAGGCCGGGTCGTCCTGGAGATCGTCCACGACGGGACGGCGCACGAGGACCTCCCGGAGGAAACGGCGGAGAGCCTGCGCGAGGTGACCGAGGAGGTCGCCGGGCACGGCGGGGAGCTGAGCGCGGGTCCCGACGCGGCGGGCCGATGGCGGCTGCACGCCGAACTCCCGGTGCCCGACCAGATCGAGCCCGCAGAGACCGTGCTGGCCGAGGCGCCCGGCCACTGGTCCCGGATCGACGCCAGGAACGTCCAATGGACGCTGACGGTGATCTTCATCCTCTTCGGTCTCTCGGCGATGACCCGCGCCTTCATGCTGACCGACGACGGCTGGTCCATCGCGCTCATCGCCGGGTACCTCACCGCGTCGATCACGCTGCAGCTGTCCTATTTCGCCCGGCCGAACGTCCGGCTGCGCTCGCGGCAGAGCTACGCGCTGCTGTTCGTCCAGGGCTGCCTGATCTTCCTGCCGCTGATCCCCCTCGGGAGCGCCTGGGTGAGCATGCCCAGCCTGTTCGCCGGCACCGCGCTGCTGGTGTTGCCGCCCTTGGCCGGCTGGACGGCGTTCGCCCTGACGGCCGCCGGCGTGTTGTGGATCCGGCTCGCGGCGGGCGCCGACTTCCTCGGCGGCTTCTACACCTTCGCGTCCATGCTGAACACCGGGCTGATGGTCTTCGGGCTCATCTGGCTGATCCGGCTGGTCACCGAACTGGGCGAGACCAGGAAGCGGCTCGCCGAGGTCGCGGTCGCCGAGGAACGGCTGCGCTTCGCCCGCGACCTGCACGACCTGCTCGGCATGAGCCTCTCGG
The DNA here is from genome assembly GCF_019330265.1 of Amycolatopsis sp. TNS106. Taxonomy (NCBI): domain Bacteria; kingdom Bacillati; phylum Actinomycetota; class Actinomycetes; order Pseudonocardiales; family Pseudonocardiaceae; genus Amycolatopsis; species Amycolatopsis sp. TNS106. The sequence goes on from NZ_CP024972.1 coordinate 4,431,313, forward strand.
CGATCGCGCTGAAGAGCGAGCTGACCAGCCGGATCATGGACATCGACACCACGCGGGCCTCCGACGAGTTGCTGGAGATCCTCGGGCTGACCCGGCAGGCGCTGACGGACGTCCGCTCGGTGGCCAGCGGCTACCGGGAACTGTCACTGGACCAGGAGTCCCGCTCGGCGAAGGCGGTGCTGACGGCCGCCGACGTCCAGGTGCGGCTGGAGGTCGAGCACGAGGACCTGCCGGCGACGGTGCGGACGGTGCTGGCCGTGGTGCTGCGCGAGGGCGTGACGAACGTGTTGCGGCACAGCAAGGTCGAACGCTGCGAGATCGCCGTACGGCGCACCGGTGACGGCGTCGCGCTCGACATCGTCAACGACGGCGTCCAGAACGGGAAGCCGCCGGACCAGAACCGGCCGGGGAGGGTCGAGGCCCCGGGCAGCGGCATCACCAACATGTCCGACCGGGTCGCCGGGCTCGGCGGGGAACTGACCGCCGGTGTCGAACCCGACGGCCGGTTCCGGTTGCGCGCGGTGGTGCCGGTCTAGGCGGTGTCCTGTAAGTCTGTTCGATGGGCTTCGTGATCCAGGTGGTTCCTGGCGGTGCGGGCGGATCGGCCTCGTACCGGGTCGTACTCGGCCGCGTCCGCCCGTGCCGCCAGGGGCCGCCTGGGCGCGAAGACCGCGGGCAGCCTTGCAGGACACGGTCTAGATCCAGCCGGATTCCCTGGCGATCCGGATCGCGTCGACCCGGTTGCGCGCGTTGAGTTTCGCGACGATCGAGGTCAGGTAGTTGCGTACGGTCCCGGTGGAGAGAAACGCTTTCGCCGCGACCTCCAGCGTGTCACGGCCCTCCGCGGTCAGCCGCAGGACGTCGATCTCCCGCGGCGTCAGCGGGCATTCCACGGTGTCCCAGGCGGCGAGGGCCAGGTCGCCGTCGACCATGCGCCTCCCGGCCGCCACGCCGCGCACGGCGTTGGCCAGTTTCTCCGCGGGCGCGTCCTTCAGCAGGAATCCGTTCACCTTGGCCGCCAGCGCCCGGCGGAGTGTGCCGGGCCTGCCAAGGCTGGTCAGGATCAGGGTCCTGACTTCGGGGAGCTGCTCGTGGATCTCGGTGGCCGCGGTGAGACCGTCCTTGCCGGGAAGGTCGATGTCGATGATCGCGACCTGGGTCCGTGAAGTCCGCGCGGCGGCCAGGATCTCGTCGCCGGACGCCACTTCGGACACCACTTCGATGTCGGGCTCCAATCGGAGCAACGCCACGAGAGCCCCTCTGACGATATGCATGTCTTCGGCCACGAGAACTCGGATCGCCATTACGCCGCCCCCTTCGTGCGCACCCCCACGACCCAACATAAACACGCCCGTACGGAACGCGTTCCACCGTTCGAGTGACGCATCCGACCTCTCCCGGTGAGGGGCGATACGCCGAATGAACCGGACCGCTACGAATTCCGCGCCTCGCCCGGTCGCTTTCCGTCATCGCGTCGTGGCTCGGCACACGAAACCGGCCGCCGCTCGCGTTCGGGGCGCGAGCGACGGCCGGTGAGGTGCCCTCAGCTGGCTTCGGCCAGCGGCGGGGCGGTGGTGCAGACGGTGGTGAAACAGCCGAAGACCTGCCCGGCCTGCCGGTTGGACCAGTTGTCGAACCGGTCGATCACCAGCTCGACCTGGCGCCCGGCCGAAGCGGTGTCGATCCCACGGACGGCGAAGAGCGAACGGACGTTGTCGGTCACAGCGTTCTGCATCGAAATGACTCCCAGGCTGGTCGCGGTTTTCCTTCACTGAGGAAATCGTGCCCGCATGCCCGTTTTCCGGCCAGTGTCGTGCATCATCGCGGGAATGTGCTTTTTACCTACTCCGGAAGCTTCTTCCGACTGCGCCATTCCCGCGATCTTCGCCATCGAATGGAGTAACGTGCAGCTTTCACGGTGACGGAACGCGGTGAAGTGAATTCTTTACGCCACCATCACCGACAGTCACGGGAATACCCCGAACAGACCAATCGATTCGTCCACTGTGGACAGCGGATCAGGAGCCGAGCAGGGTTGCCAGGCCGGCGTATCCGCCCTCTTTCAGGCGCACGCCGGACGTCTTCGCGTACGCGGCGTCGGCGCGGATCCCGAGCCCTTCGACCATCCGGTTCATGAAGTTGAACAGGGCGCACACGAGCACCGCGTCGTGCAGCGCGGCCTCGTCCCAGCCCGCCGCGAAGACGGCCTCAGCATCCTCATCGGTCATCCGAGACGGCGTACGCGTCAGCTTGCCCACATAGGCCAGCACGGGCTTCATGCGCTCGTCCACGGGCGCGGAGGCGAGGTCGTGGAGCGCGGCGGCCAGAAGTCCTTCCGGCACACCGAAAGCCTCGGCGGTGACGGTGTGGACCCCGTGGCAGTACCCGCAGTCGTTGACGCCGGAAACGTAGGCCGCGATCAGCTCCCGCTCCCCCGCGTCGAACGCCGACGGCGCCCGCATGATCAGCTCGTGCAAGTCCAGCAGCTTCGACGCCGGAGCGGGAAACCTCTGGAACACCTGCAGCAACGTGGCGTCAGTCGGCAAAGACCCGAGATAGGACATCTTGTGCGCTCCCCTGCTCCGGCGCCCGCCTCTGTTCGGCGAACTGGTCGACGTCCTCGCGCCGCAGCCAGCAGGCCGCGAGGCAGGACACCGATGCCGGTCCCAGCCCGGTCACCGTGGCGATGACCCGCGCGGTCGCGTGTTCCCATTCTCGGCGCAGGGAACCCGCCGACGTCGTCTCCGGACCTGCTTCGATCAACGGGCGGACCGCGCGCCAGCGAAGGATCCCGGCCTCCACCAACGCTTCGGTGCCGAGATCGAGCGCGTCGTGCCGGGCTTGGTCCACGGCGAGGGCGACCAGCGCGGGCTCGTCGGCGAGCCGGGCGAGCCCGACGCCGGCGAGCAGGCGTCCGGCGTCCAGTCCCATCAGGATCACCCCCGCCTCGGTCGAGGGAGCGTCGTCGATCGACGGCAGGGTGAAGCGGGAGTCGTAGGGCTCAGACACGGGCGACGTCCTTCGTGGCCGTCCGGAGCGGAAGATCCCGGCGCAGGTTCTCGGCGACGGTGGCCGCGACCCGGGCGGTGGCGACGCGGTGACCGTCGATGTTGCGGGCGGCGGGACCCAGCGCCATCCCCGCGGCCGCGCCGACGGCGAAGACCCGGGGCGCGCCGATGTAGGCGAAGGTGCGTTCGTCCAGCTGCGGCCAGCCGCCGCGGTCGAGGACGGCCTCGCCGGGCATCAAGCCGTCCCCGATCGACGGCGTGGTGCCGAGCGCCAGTACGGCGTGGTCCACGGACACCCGCGAACCGTCTTCGAGGTGGAGGCCGACGCCAGGGGTCACCTTCGTGATCGCCTTGCCGCGATGCACGATCAGCCGTCCTTCGGCTTCGGCCGCTTCGAGCATCGGGCGGAACTCGAACATGATCGACGCGCGCCGGAACCGGCCCATCAGTTCGAGCCTGTCGGACCAGCTCACCCCGTCGAAGCGAGCGCGGCCTTCCGGCCGGAAGAACGACGAGTTGACGTCGGCGCACTGGTAGCGTTCGCCCGCTTCACGGACCACCCAGTGCACCTCGCGGCCCTGGGCGAGCCCGTTGGAGATCAGGTGCGCGGCGGTGAGGCCCGCGCCGACGACGGCGAGGCGCCCGCCGCCGCCGGGAACGGGTTCGTCCCAGTAGCTCACGCCGCGCGGCGGATGACCACCGCCCCACCACGTGTCCGGGGCGGACCGGCGCTCCTCGCCGAGGCACAGCACGACATGCCGCGCGGTGACGGAGAACCGATCGGCGCGCACGGTGACGGCGTCAGAAGTCGGCAGCACCTCCCGGACCGAACCGCGCCAGGTCCGCTCGGTGACGTGATGACTCGCCGCGAGATGACGGCAGTAGGCCTCGAAGACGTCGACGGGGACCACCGAGCGGTGCCCGGCCTGCGCCATGCGGATCTCCCGGCGTTCCACCGGCGTGAGCACCGACCAGTGCAGCCGGGCGAAGTCCAGGAGTTCGCAGTCGCGGTAGCCCTCGACGCCGGGGTGGTGTTCGTACGGCGACCGCAGCACACGCTGGCCGAGCAGATCGATGCGGTCGAAGAACCGGCCGCAGGGACGGCCGTCGCGGTCGACGACCACGATGTCGCGGACTCCGTGATGCCACAACGCGGAAGCGACCGCGAGCCCGGCCGGGCCCGCCCCGACGATGACCACGTCGGCGGCGGGCGGCGGTTCGGCGGTGACCGCCGCGCGGGTGCCGGGAAGCACCGGCCACTCACGCCCGCGCGGCGAATCGAGGAGATGGGGTTCCGGGACGAAGGTGATCACCGGCGTACTCAGCCGATCACGGTCACCGGGACGATCAGCTCGATCACGGGACGCTGCTTCATCCCGTTGCTGATCATTTCGTCCAGTGTCTGCCGGGACTGCTCGGCGGTGTCCGTCGCGATCGGGCTGTAGCGGGAGTACGAGTAAGTCGGCTTCCGCCCGCCCGCGTCGAGCGAGTACACCTTGAGCACCGCTTCGCCGGGCCGGACTTCACCGTCGTAGAAGGTGAGGCGGCGCTGATCCGGCGTCATGAAGGACTTCGAGAACTGGCGGGAGAGGACCAGCGTTTCGGCGTCGTTGACGAAGGTCGAGTCCTCGTCGGTGACGACCTGCATCGCGACCCAGGTCTTGTCGGTCAGGTTGGTCTCGGACTTGATCACCTGCCAGCGGCCCGGTTCCGGGAGATTGACACTCACCGAGATGTCGTGCTCGGTGGTGTCGATCGCCCCGGAGATCATCAGCACCCGCCGCCGGACGTCGGCGACCCCGGCCATCTGAATGTCACGTGCGCGTACCCGAGTGGAAACATCCAATCCCGGGAATTCAGGTGATGACATCTTGCACACCTCCAAGACCTTGATATCGCAATTCAATCCCCGGCATGATCCCCCCAGCCGCAAACACCGGAAGAATTTCACGCTGAACTGGGCGATGTCAAGATGAGGAACACATGATCCACTGCCGCCGGGACTGGTCCGTTCGGCGGTACCGGGGTCAGGATTCTTCGGAATCCTCAGCCCAGGCCGCCGCTGGTGTGCCCTGCTCCAGCGCCCCGATGTAGACGATCTCGAACGAGGAATCGGCCCGATCGATCCCGATACGGAGGACGAGGTCGTGTTTCACCAGAAATAGGAACTGATGCGGTTCCCGGTTGTCTCCGAAAATGTCGTAGATGAGGAAGGCGGAACCGTCCGCAACCGCGAACAGTGCTTCGTAGACGACATTGCGGTCGGCCTGCGGAGCATTGATCGCCCATTCTTCCAACACCTGCAAACCCGACGTGAGCTGGAGGCGCATAGCCATCCGGAGGCCTCCTCGTGGTCTGGCGGGTTCGCGGGCGATCTTCATCGTCGCGCGCGCGATACCCGGCGGTCTTCTTCGTCTGTGCTGGGTGGCTAGTTGTAACCGAGGATGATGTGCTCGGCCGGGAAATCGTTTTCGCCGGACTGCCTCGGCTCCGGGACGGTCACCGCCGCGCCGGCCTCCGCGGCCCCGCGCGGGTCGAAATCATCGGTCACGACCCAAATTCGCACCTGCGCCGTCATGACGTTCCTCCCGGCCTTCGATGAACGACTCACTTGACAACCAAGGATGGACCCGTCCGATCGTGCCGCGATCGAGGATCGACGGAGGTCTCGATGAGCAAAGGAAAAGTCGCCGCCGAAGGGCTGCCGGTAGTGCCCTTGAGATACCTCGAAACCCAGGGAGCGCACCATGACCGAACGTCTCGACCCGTACGAGATCTACGCCGACGACGAGGTCGACGTCGATTTGCTGGGCCTGTCGTGGCCCGACCCGGCGGTCCCCGAGCAGCGGGATCGGCAATGAGCGCCGCGGAGCGGCAGCGGACCTGTGCGGCCTGCGGGGGACCGTTCGCGCCTGGGGAGCGAACGGATCTGGAGGCCGTGCTCGACGGAGGGATCCTCTACGTCGCGGTGCACGCCCGCCACAGTACGTATCCGCCGCGGCGGGAGATCGAGGCCGCGCGGCGTCTCGCATGAGCACGCGCGAGTCCGTGAAGGAGGCCTTCACAGACTCGCGTGTTCACCAGCGCAGCGTCGAGGTACGCCAGGTCGGGGCGGCGAGAGGCGACCAGGCGGAAGGCGCCGTGGGCGGGGGCGCGTCGGAGGCCAACGCGATGAAGACGGCGACGAGTGCCGCCAGCTCGGCGTCTTCCGGGTCGCCGCGCAGGACCCGGAAGACGCACGCACTGTCCATTCCGGACGGTGACATGGTTCCCCCGTTCAGATCGGGTGGTTGCCGTGCTTGCGCTGGGGCGCCGCCTTCCGCTTGTCCTGCAGCATGTCCAGCGCCCTGGCGACGGCGGACCGGGTGTCCGCGGGGTCGATGATGTCGTCGACCAGCCCGCGTTCGGCCGAGTACTGCGGGTTCATGAACTCTTCGGTGTATTCGGCGACCAGGCGCGCGCGCAACGCGTCCGGATCGGCCGCGGCGGCGAGATCCTTGCGGAACAGCACGTTGACCGCGCCCTCGGCGCCCATCACGGCGATCTGGTTGGTCGGCCACGCCAGCGAGACATCGGTCCCGATGGACCGCGAGTCCATCACGATGTACGCGCCGCCGTACGCCTTGCGCAGGATGACCTGGACGCGCGGCACGGTCGCCTCACAGTAGGCGTGCAGCAGCTGGGCCCCGTGCCGGATGATCCCCGAGTGCTCCTGCTCGACCCCCGGCAGGAAGCCGGGGACGTCCACGAGCGTCACCAGCGGGATGCTGAACGCGTCGCAGAACCGCACGAACCGCGCCGCCTTCTGCGACGCCGGGCCGTCGAGCACACCGGCGAACACCACCGGCTGGTTGCCGACCAGGCCGACCACCCGCCCGTCGATCCGCGCGAGCGCGCACAGCACGTTCGGAGCCCATCGCTCGTGCAGTTCAAAGAACTCGCCGTCGTCGGCCAATTCTTCGAACACGTCGCGCATGTCGTACGGCTTGTTCGGCTCCACCGGGACGAGTTCGGCGAACCGGGGCCGCCGGTCCTTGCCCGCGTCGTGCGACGGCCCACGGGGCGCGGGCTCCAGGTAGTTCGACGGCAGCAGCGACACCAGATACCGGACGTCGGCGAGGCAGCTCTCCTCGTCGTCGTGCACCACGGTCGCCACGCCGGACGACGCGCCGTGCACGTCCGCGCCCCCCAGTTCGTCGTGGCTGACCCGTTCCCCGGTCACGGTCTCGACGACGTCCGGCCCGGTCAGGTACATGCGGGCGGTGTCGCGCACCATGAAGACGAAATCCGCGAGCGCGGGCGAGTACGCCGCCCCGCCCGCGCACGGCCCCAGCACCACGCTGATCTGCGGGATGACGCCGGACGCCTCGACCTGGCGGCGGAAGATGCCGCCGTAGCCGTCGAGCGCCATGACGCCTTCCTGGATCCGGGCTCCCCCGCTGTCGTTGAGCCCGATGAGCGGCGAGCCGGTGGCGATCGCCAGATCCAGCACCTTGTGGATCTTCGCCGCGTGCGCCTCGCCGAGCGAACCGCCGAAGACGGTGAAGTCCTGCGCGTAGACGAACACCCGCCGGCCCTCGATGGTGCCCGAGCCGGCGATGACGCCGTCGGTGTACGGCCGGTTCTCCGCCAGCCCGAGCCCACTCGCCCGATGCCGCCGGTACAGCTCGACCTCGGTGAAGGAATCGGGATCCAGCAACAGATCCAGCCGTTCACGCGCGGTGTGCTTGCCCAGCGAGTGCTGCCGACGGACGCCGTCGAGCCGTCCGTCGACGATGTGCTCACGCAGCTCGTCGCGCTGGGCGCGCAGCAACGGCATCGTCGGTTGCGGCGGATGGACCGGTTCGGCGCCGCGGGCGAGGGGGATCACCTGCCCGTCGGTCGCCCTGGGGACCCGGGGGCGCCGCAACCGGTCCTCCGGCAGCGGCACCACCTCGGAATCCTCCGTGCGCTGAGCACCCGGATCACCTTGCAGGGTCACGCCGCGTCCCGTAGCCGGGCATCACGCTCGAGTTCGTCGAGCTCGATCTCGCGCACGATGTCGCGCCAGCACACCCCCCGTCCGAGCCGGGGCATCGTGGTCACCACCGGCGGCCGCTCGGCCGTGGGCGCCGGTGCGGGCGGGGTGGATTCGTCGATGGTCATGACATTCCTTTCTGGTCAGGCCGATGCCCGTATCCGGCCGTCGATCTGGTGGTAGCCGCCGCTGTAGAAGACCAGCGAGTCCTGGGCGGTGCCTCGGCTGGAGGCGACCACCTTGCCGAGGAAGATCGAGTGGTCACCGCCTTCGTAGACTTCGGCAAGCTCGCATTCCAGCCACGCCAGCGCGCCGTCGAGCAGCGGGGCGCCGGTCTGCGGCCCCGCCGTCCAGTCCACCGAGTCGAACTGGGCGAGCCCGGCCGGGCGGCGCCAGTCGGCGAAGTACTTCGCCAGTTCCTTCTGATCCGACGCCAGCACTGTGACCGCGTACGAACCCGCCGTCACGATCGCTTCGTGCATCCGGGCGGCGCGGGAAACGCAGCACAGCACCATCGGCGGCTCCAGCGACACGGAGGTGACGGCGTTGGCGGTCATCCCGTGGGCCCGTTCGCCCCCGGCGGTCAACACGGTGACCCCGGTGGCGAACTGGCCCATCACCTCCCGCAACCCGGCCTGCGCGGACAACCGGCGGCGGGCGGCGGGCGACGGCAGGCGTTTCAGCACGGGCCGCGAAGGCTCGTCCGGCGTGCCCACGTCATTCCCCCTTGCCGTCGACCGCGTACGGGGCCAGCGCCTCACGCAGCTGCTCGGGCACCCGGCTGGGCACCGTGGCCGTGTTCGGGCCGCGCATGCACGCGATCCGCTGCCTTCCGCGGGCCACCAGCCGCTCGCCCTCGTCGGTGAGGTGGACGTAGTCGAAGGCGAACTGGACCTGGGTCTGGGTCAGCTCCTCCAGTCGCAGCCTGATGGACAGCTCGTCGAACGCGGTGATCTCGGCGAAGAACTCGCACTCCACCTTGAGCGTGAAGAGCTTGAGGTCGGCGCGGACCTCTTCGAGTACCGCGGGCGCCTTCTCCTTCAGGAACATTTCGCGGCACCGGCCCTGCCAGCGCACGTAGTTCACGTAGTAGACGTTGCCCACCAGGTTGGTCTCTTCGAACCCGACGGTATGCAGGATCTCGTAGTAGTCGGCCATGTCAGTTCTCCTCTCCCTGGAGCACCGCGAAGACGACGGGATCGGGCCGGTCGTTGACGGTCGTCACCCAGGTGGCGATGCGGGCACCGCCGTGGGAAAGCACCGCCCAGCCGTCCGGGTCGACCCGGTGCACGGTGAGCGCCTGTGTCATGTCCCCGGTCTTGCGCACGCATTCCAGCGCGCTCCAGACCCTGGTGTGCGCGACCGAAAGCGGCTCGCGGGCGTCCGCGGCGAGCAGTTCGCCCACCGACAGCAGATCCTCGCCGAGCAGCCCCGCCCAGTCTTCGGGCGTCCGCTCGATCGCGGTTTCGACGTCGCACGCGACCCGCCCGCTGCCCGCGATCGCGAGGGTGAGGTCGGAGCTGTGCGACGCGCTCACCTCGACCCCGTCGGCTTCCGGTTTCCCGTCCGGGCGGTAGCGGATCTCGAGCGGGGCGTCGACGGCGCGGCCGGCGGCCAGCGCCGTCTGCGCCCGCCGTTCCGGCGTGGTCTCCACGGAGACGCCCACCGGGTCCGGTTCGACGACGATCGCGCGAGACGAGCCGAGCAGCCGTTCGACGGAACGCTCCAAATAGGACCCGAGCATCGACGGGACCCAAGGCCCTTCGCCGTCCCGCTTGCGCACCGCGCGCAGCTTCAGCCCTTCCCACCGCTCGACCAGCTTCCCGTCGGGGTTGCGGACGTCGAGGTCGTAGAGGTAGCTGTCGCCGTCCTGCGAACGCTCGCGGGCGTCGAGGAGCACGTACTCCGGGTCCTGCTCGCCGGGTTCGGCGAGGAACAGCCGCTCGATCCCTTGCGGCAGCAGCGTCGCGTCCGGCACACAGCACTGGATCGCGTGCATCATCGCGTCGCGGGTGCCGGGGTCGGCCAGCAGCTTCTCCTGCGGGAGGAACGGCGCGAACCAGTCGACCTCGGCGCCGGTCGCGATCTCCGCGACCGCGTGCCGCGCGCTGGCCCGCCGGTAGCCGGTGACCCGCTGGAATCGCTTGCCCTGGAACAGGACCGTGCCGTACAGCTCGGTCGTCGGGTCGACCGGGACGGGCGGCAGCGCGACGTCGCGGACGACGGTCTCGCCGAGCGGATCCGGCCGGGAGAACCGCAGCCGGGCCCGGAAGTGGTCGGCGCTGAACCCGGTCTCCCCGCTGCGCAGCACCACGTCCACCGTTTCGGCGTCCCTGGCCAGCGCGGCGAGCCGGATCGTGGTCGACCCACCCGGTGAGACGATGATCGGACGCAGGAACTCGACGTCGGAGAGCACCGGCGCCGGCAGTGTTTCCGCGCCGAGGGCGGCCTTCGCGACCTGGGTCATCGCCTCCATGCCGATCACCGCGGGGAACAGCAGCTGACCGTCGAGCAGGTGGTCGGCCAGATACGGGTCGCTGCCCGCGGACAGGTCGGCCTCCGTGATCAGCTCGACACCCGGGTAGTGCACGACGGCCCGGTCGACGAAGCGGGTCAGCGGCAGTTCGCGCTTCTCCACCGGCAGGGTGGCCAGCCCGCCGGTCCGGCCGCAGACGACCAGTACCGACGGGGCCGTCGGATCGCCGACGACCTGGCGAAGGATCTCGATGCCTTCTTCGGTCGGGATGGGGGTGATGCCGTCGCGCATCAGAGCGCTGACGACACCGAGCTTTTCGCCCATGCCCGTCCCGGACCAGACCGACCACTCGAGGGCGATCGCCCTGGCCTGGGGGTGCTCCTGGCCGAACCGCACGGTCAGTTCGGTCATCCAGTCGTTGGCCGTGGCGTAGTGCGCCTCACCGCGCAGGCCCGCCCGTCCGATGATGCTGCCGAAGGTCACCAGCAGCTTGATCCTGTCCTTGTCGACGGCGTCGAGGACGGCGTTGAGACCGCCGATCTTCGGGGCCAACGTCTTGCGGAAGCTCTCCTCGGTCAAGGAGAACAGCGCGGCGGGCTCGTTGCGGCCCGCGCCGTGCAGCACCGCGGTGACCGGGCCGAACTCGCCCTGCACGCGGCCGATCGCGTCGGCGACCTGCCGGGCGTCGGTGACGTCGGCGCGTTCGTAGCGGTAGGTGATACCCGCCGCCGCCATGCGGCCGAGGTTCTCCGACAGTTCGGCGTCGTCGGCCGGGTCGCTCCGGCCGAGCAGCGCGAGTTTCGCGCCGGAGTCCTTGGCCAGCGCCAACGCGCTCTCGGCGGTGATGCCCTTGCCGCCGCCGGTGACGAGCAGGACGTCTTCGGTCCCCAGCGGGGTCCCTTCGGCCTCGGCAGGGGTCAGGGCGGCCAGCTTCGGCACCGTGCGGATCCCGGCGGCGTCGTAGCGGACCTCGCTGAAGTCGGTGGTCGCCGCCACTTCGGCGACCACAGTGGTCACCGCGGCTTCGACGGCCTCGGGGTCGACCGGGTCGACGTCGGCGAGATCGACGATCGTGGTGCGGGCCGACGGGTCCTCCAGCCGCAGCGTCTTCGCCAGGCCGGAGGCACCGAGCCCGTGCTGCACCACGACGAACCGCGTGCCGTTGGGCGCGGCCAGCACGGCGCGGCCCGCGTCCAGGAACAGGCCGACGTCGCCGGCATCGCTGTCCGCGTTCAGGCAGAGGAGGACACCGTCGCCGACACCCGAGGTGGCCAGTGCCGCGCGCAGCGGCTCCGCCAGCGGATGCCCGGCCGGGGCGAACGCCGACCAGTCGGCGGTGGACAGGCCCGGCGTGAGATCGGGCGACGGCTTCGGCGCGACGACGTACTCGACCCCGAACGGCCGGACCCACGGTCCGACGCCGGCGACCTCGGCCTGGTTGCTGTCGGCGGGTTTGGCGGTCTGGGCGAGTTCGTCGATCATCTCGGCGAGTTCGCCGAGACAGACGGTCGCGAAGTTCGGCATGCCCTCCAGCGCGGGACGGCCGAGCGCCCGGGTCACGTCGTTGACGAGCTGGCCGACCGTGATCGACGAAAGGTGCAGGTCGTCGAGCGGATGCGTGTCGGCGGTGACCGCTTCGAGCGGCAGTTCGACCCGCTCGGAAGCGAGTTTGCGCAGCAGGTCGAGGGTACTGCTGCCACCGCTTTCCGAGGCCGTTCCGGCCGGGGCTTCGGCGGGCGCGGCCGAGTCGGCGACCCGGTCGCGGGTCAGGTCGGCACCGATGGACGGCGCGGCCTCACACGGGCTGGCGAGGAACGAGAACTCCCCGTCCACCGGCAGGGACCGCACGATCCGGCCGTCGAACAGCGCGGAGGTCTCCAGCGGGGCGCCGAACGCGAACGCGGCGCCCGCGACCTTCAGCACCGCGGACAGTTTCGGGCTGTCGGTGTCGATCGCGAGCACCGGCGTGCCGGGCGCGATCTCGCCGAACAGGCCGGTGAGCACGTGGCCGGGGCCGACCTCGATCACCAGGTCGCTGCGCTCGGCGACCTTCGCGGCCGCCTCACGGAAGCGGACCGGCAGGACCACCTGGTCCCGCAGCAGATCGCGCAGGTCCTCGGCGGCGTGCAGGACGTCACCGGTCACCGTCGAGACGACGGGCCGGTCGAGCCTGGCGAAATCGAACGCGGCGAGTTCCTCGGTCATCGCCTCGGCGGCCGGGACGACCGCCGGCGAGTGGAACGCGTGCGAGACGTTGATGCGGGTGGCGGTGAAGCCCTCCGCGCGGGCACGGGCGACCACACGGTCGATCGCGTCCGCCGGTCCGGAAAGGACAGTCTGCTCGGGCGCGTTGTAGCCCGCGATGACGACCTCTTCGCCCTCGGCGAACCGCTCGGCGACCCCGGGCCCGGCGGCGATCCCCGCCATGGCGCCGTTCCCGTCGCTCGCGGTCGCCATCACCTTGCCGCGGATCTTGGCCAGCTTGAGGACTTCGCGTTCGGTGAGCGCGCCACCCCAGTGCAGGGCGGTGAGTTCGCCGAGGCTGTGGCCGGCGACCGTCTGCGCCTCGATGCCGAGGCTCTTCAGGACACGGAGCCCGGCGAGCGAACCGGTGACGATGCGCGGCTGCGCGACCTCCGTGGCGACCTGGTCGGCGCCGGTCGAAAGGCCGGCCGCGCGGTAGATGTCGTCGGCGTGGGCGAAGCGCTTGCGCAGCGCGCCGACCGTGCCGCGTCCGGAACCCTGGCCGGGGAACAGGAAACCGATCTTCGGGTTCTTGGTGCGAGAGCCCGCGAAGATGCCGTCGCCGGTGGAGAAGACCTCCGGCTCCCCCTCGCCGAGGAGGTCGAGCAGCTTGGCCAGCTTGCGCTCGGCGTCCTCGGGAGTGGTCGCGACGATCGCCGCGCGGACCGGTTTCCCGGACAGTTCCGCGGAAAGCGTGGCCGCGAGGTCCCCGAGCTCCGCCATCGAGAGCTTCGGCACGACTTCCAGCAGACCGGTCAGCCTGCCGCGCAGCGACGCGGCGTCGTCGGCGTCGAGGAGCAGCAGTTCGCTGTCCTGCCGTCCGGCGACCAGCGAGCGGGTCCGCTCGTCGAGTTCCTTGCGCCGGGCCGCGCCCGGCGCCTCGGTGACGGTGACGTGCGAGTTGATACCACCGAAGCCCATCGCCGAGACACCCGCGCGGACCGGGTGGTCCGCGGGCCACAGCCCGGCCTCGGTCGGGACGTACATCCGCGCGGAGTCGCCGATCAGCGACTCGTGCGGCTCGAAGTGACCGGTCGCGGGCGGGATGACCTGGTGGTAGACCGCCAGCGTCGCCTTGATCAGCCCGGCGACCCCGGCCGCGGCCTTGGTGTGGCCGATGTTGCCCTTGATCGTGCTCAGCGCGGCGCGGTCGGCGAGCGGATCGGCGTCGCGGCGGGCGGTGGAGAGCGCCTCGATCTCGGTGGCGTCGCCCAGCGCGGTCCCGGTGCCGTGCCCCTCGAAGTAGGAAACGGTCTCGACTCCGTAGCCGGCCTTGTCGTAGGCCCGCTTGAGCGCGAGACGGTGACCCGACGCCTCGGGCCGGGTGATGCCGCCCTTGCCGTCGGAGGAGACGCCCCAGCCGCCGATGCTGGCGTAGATCCGCTTGCCCTGCGCGATCGCGTCCTCCTCGCGCATCAGCACGAGCATGCCGGAACCCTCGCCGGGCCAGAACCCGTTGGAGTCGGCGTCGTAGACCTTCATCTCCCGCTTGGCGAGCGCGCCGGTCTTGGCGAAACCGATCACCTCGAACGGGTCGATCGACAAGTCGACACCGCCCGCGATGGCGACGTCGAGGTCACCCTCGGAAAGCGCGTTCGCCGCCGTCACCACGGAAAGCAGCGACGACGAGCAGGCGCCGTCCACGGTGAACCCGCCGCCGCCGAAGTCGAAGAAGTTGCAGACGCGGCCGGCGATCGTGTTCGCCAGCCCGCCCGCGAGCGAGTCCTCGTCGATCTCCGGGAACGGGGCCTTGTACTGCGCCTCCAGGTCGTGGAGGAACGCGGCGGTGTCACCCTCGGCCCAGCCGCGCTCGGCGAGCGCGGCCGCGACGGTGCGGCGCACGTACGGCCAGCGCAGCCGCATGATGTTGGCGCGCGAGAACTCACCGGTGAGGCTGTTGCCGATGACCACGCCGGTGGCGGACCGCGGCAGCCCCTCGCCCTCGGGGAACCCCGCGTCCGCCAGCGCCTGCGCGGCGACGTCGAGCGCCAGCCAGTGCGTGGTGTCGGTCGACCGGAACGTGCTGCCCGCGACCTTGTACTTGATCCGGTCGAATTCCCAGTCGCGGAGCACCGCGGCCTTCTGGGCGTAGAAACGGTCCGGCGCCTTGGGGTCGGGCGAGTAGTAGTCCTCGCGGTTCATCCGCTCGTCGGGCAGTCTCCGGAACGCCCTGCGGCCGGCGAGGACGTTCTCCCACAGTTCTTCCGGGGAACCGGCGTCCGGGTATCGGAGACCGATACCGACAATCGAAATCCGCTCAACGCTCATGCCACCGCACTCCCCTAGCTCTCAAGACTCAAGTCACGGAATCCGGTCCCGGCGCCGGGCTCTGTCCCCAGAACCGCGGCCGCCGTCCGTTCGCGCAGTCCGGTCAAGCATGAACCGGCGGTGGGCGCGAAGTCTTCTCTCTGGTTGTTGAAGGTGACCCGCTGTCCGGGCCAGGCAGGTCCGGATGAGGGCATCGGCGCGTTCTCGACTGTCCACACGGGACACATTTCGTGGCCGGGGCCCCCGATTCGAGCGCTTCTCGACCGGGTCACGAATGACGAAGAGCGTTCCATTGTGGGGTGTGTGGAAATAGGGACGTTGAGTGTCCCTATTCCCACACACCGCTCGCGGCAGGGTCGTTCCACCGGGCGACCGCCGACGTCGCTAACCCCCCACCGAAGCGACCGAAACAGCACGGGCGGCGGCCGTGAAACTCGCCCAGCCCACCAGTTCGATCAACTCTCGATCAGTCAGGCCCGCGGCCGCGACCAGCGCGTCGTCGACCTGATACGGCGCCTTCGCGACCACCAAGGCCAACCGGACCCCGGGATCGTCGAAGGCGTCCACCCAAGCCCGGCTCAGCCCAGGCGGCGAACCGTCCCAAGTGGACAGTTCCCGCTCCACGACCTCCCGAACCGCCGAAGACACCGGAAGTGCGGCGAACGCCGAGGAAGCACGGGAGAACGCGTCGACGATCAACGGATTACCCACCGCCCAGGCGAAATCCCCCGACCCCGAAGGCAGCAGGTCCAGCGAATCCCCAGGCGGAGCCTCTTCCACCGGGCGAAGGAACCGCCCCAGAACCGCTTTCGCCTTGGCACGCGCCGAATCCGGCACGGACGAAGGCAGCGGCGACGACCCGAGGAAGACGCTCACCACCCGATTCAGGTAGTGGAACGCGAACGCGACCGCGGTCAGCTCCGCACGGGCACCCGTCGACATGGCCCCCGCACGAGGATCCGCCACGGGCCGCCCCGAAGCGATCGCCGACGCCTCCGATGAACGCCCGAGCGAGTCCAGCGCCATCCCGTGGACCTCGACACAGTACGGACACGAGTTCTCTCGCGACACCAGCGTCGCGACGACCTCCCGGTCCGCCCGGCTCGTCTCCCCGTTCGCCACCAGCGACTCCCGCAGCATCACCCAGCTCGCCGCGAGCACCGCCGGCGACGGCGAATGCAGCGCCACCGGCGGGGCCAGCATGCCGAAGTCGCGTTCCAGCCGTCGGTAGACGTCGCGCACGAGCCCGGTCGCCCGGCCGAACGGGACCGGCCGGACGTACCGGACTTCGCGCAAGGCCCGCCGCAGCGCCAACCTCACCAGCGCAGGCGCCATGATCAGCTCCCGGCGACCAGCGACAGCTTGCTGACGGCGCGCCGCCCGGTGATGGAGCCGTCCGGTGCGGGAGCGCCGTAGGTGACGTCGACGCCGCGTGCCTGGAGCGCCCGCACGATACCCGGCACCGAACGCTCGGCCAGCGCCGCGATCGTCATCGCCGGGTTCACCGTCAGCGCGCCCGGCACGGAGGCGCTGTCGGTCACGAAGATCCCGGGGTGCTCGCGGAGTTCGTGGTTCGGGTGCAGCGCCGAGGTCTTCGGGTCGTCACCGATCCGGCACGACGCCAGCGGGTGCACGGTGTACGCGCCGACGACGTCGTTGGTCCACGGCGACACCTTCGCCAGGCCGTCCTTCTCGAGGATCTCCTTGCACTCCGCGTCGGCCAGCGCCCAGCCGTGCCGGGTGTTCGGCGTCGGGTCGTACTTCAGCGGACCGCGGCCGAGCATCTGCTGCGAGATGCGGTAGGCGTTGCCGGTGGGCGGCGGCGCGCCGAAGACACCCTCGTTGTCGTCCTCGGTCATCAGGAAGATGGTCAGCCAGGAGGCCCACTTCTTGAGGATCTCCTTCTTCTGCGCCCCGAACCAACGCGGTTCGTCGCCGTCGGGCACCTGCGCCAGGATCGTGCCGAGCCCCGGCGGGAAGTACAGCTGCTCCAGCGAGTACCGCTCGTACTCCGGCAGGGAACCGTCGAGCTTGTCCCAGTTCGCGACGGTCGGGCCCTTGCCGATGTGGTTGGCCTCGTAGACCTTCCCGTCCTCACGGGACAGTCCGAGCACCTCGCGGACCCGCTCCTCGTTGATGATCGCGGTGTTGAGCCGCTCACCGTTGCCCGAGAAGTACCGGCCGACCCCGTGCGGCATGGTGCCCAGCGCCGCCTCGGAGCGCTGCAGGATCACCGGGGTCGCGCCGGCGCCCGCGGCGATGATGACGATCTTCGCGTCGATCGTCCCGCTGCCGGACTGGAGCCGGTAGTCCTCGTCGTCCACGATGTTGAAGTGCACTCGGTAGTCGCCGTCGTCGATCCGCTCGATCCGCTGGACCTCGTGCAGCGGGCGGATCTTCGCGCCGTGCGCGAGCGCGGCGGGCAGGTAGTTGGTCAGCAGCGAGCGTTTCGCGTCGAACCGGCAGCCCGCCATCATGAAGTTGCAGTTCACGCAGCGGTCGTTGTCCACCGCGACCGGCGCCGGGTTGGCCGTCCGGCCGGAGTGGTCGCAGAACGCCGCCCACAGCCCACCCGCGTACGAGACGTCGTTCCAGTCCTGTTTGGACACCGGAAGCGATTCCGAGACGCGGTCGTACCAAGGCTCCAGCGAATCCCGCGTGATCGTCGACGGCCACATGCGGCGGCCGATGCTGCCGTGGCGCTCGAACACGAACTTCGGGGCGCGCGGCATCGCGGCGAAGTACACCACGCTGCCACCGCCGACGCAGTTCCCTCCGAGCACGCTCATCCCATCGCCGACGACGAAGTCGAAAGCCCGGGTGTAGGACGAGCCGAGCAGATAGTCGTGCTCGAAGTCCTTCGTCTCCAGCCACGGTCCGCGTTCCAGCACGGTGACCTTCGCCCCGCCCGCGGCCAGGTGGTAGGCGGGGATGGAGCCACCGAACCCGCTGCCGACGATGACGACGTCGGTCTTGTCGTAGGCAGTCATGCGGGGCTCCCGGAAGGCGTCGTGTCAGGGTGGAGCCGCGCCAGCTCGCGGCGATAGGAGAACTTCGGGAACCGCCACAGCCCGTCTTCGTCCGGCGCGGTGTACCCCATCGCCAGCAGGCCGGGGTGCCCCTCGGCGATGGCTTCGGCGGTGTGCTTGTGCGCGGCGCTGTCGAAGGACATGTTGCAGAACAAGGCGAGGCTCACCCAGCCGTCCTTCTCCGGATGCCCTGGCGCGGTCAGCGACCGCACGAGCGCCGTCCGGTCGGCGAAGGACAGCGCGACGAACGGCGGCAGCGACTCGTCGAGGGTGAGGTCGTGCTCCTTGGCGTAGCCCTTCGCGTGATCGTTGAGGGACTGCGCCAGATACGGCAGCCCGACGGTCACCCCGGTCGCGTCGGTGTGCAGCAGTTCGAGCGCGCCCGCCACGACCGCGCCCGGCCCCTCCGCCGCGCCGGCGATCGCGTGATCGCCGGGGAATCGCTTCTCCCCCGGCAGGATCGTGTCCGCGTAGGCCTCCAAAGTGGACACCTTGACCTGTTCGTCCGAATCCACGGAACCTACCTCCTGTTCCTGGTGTGCACGGTCATCGGCAGCCCGCCCCGCACCCGGAGCGACAACATCGCTTCGGGCACCACGTCGTAGCCGGGGAGCTTCCTGAGTTCGAGGTCCCGCAGGACCATCGTCAGCACGAAGACGGCCTCCATCACGCCGAGGCTGTTGCCGATGCAGAACCGCGGCCCGGCGCCGAACGGGATGTAGGCGTAGCGGGGCCGTCCGCTCGGCCGGTCCGGATCGAACCGGTCCGGGTCGAACTTCTCCGGCTCCGGCCAGAACTCCGGATGCCGGTGCAGCGTGTAGGGCACGACGACGACGTCGGATCCGGCGGGGACGTGATAGCCGCCGATCTCGTCGTCGGCCTGCGCCACCCGAGGCAGCAGCCACACCGGCGGATACAGCCGCATGACCTCTTCCACGACCCGCGCCGTGTACGGCAACCGGTGCAGGTCGTCGTGTGTCGGCGACTGGTCGCCCAGTACCGCGTCGGCCTCGGCACGCAGTTTCGCCGCGATCTCGGGATGTTCGTCGAGCAGGTGGAACGCCCAGCCCAGCGTGCTCGCCGTCGTCTCGTGCCCGGCCAGCAGCAGGGTGATCAGCTCGTCCCGCATCTGCTCACGGGTCCCGTCGGTCGCGATGAGGCGCGAGAGCACGTCCTCGCCGTTCTCGACCGGGTTGGCCAGCCGCTGCTCGACGAGTTCGTCGGCGATCCGGCGGAGGTCGGCCCGTGATTCCCGGAACCGCAGTTGCTTCTTCAGCGGGGCCCACTGCGGGACCATGCTCAGCGTCACCGCTTCGAACATCGCCTGGTCCTGCACGGCTTCGAACGAATGCCCCAGCGAGGTGAAGCCGCCGAGGTCCGCGTCGAGCAGGGTCTTGCCGAGCACACCGAGGGTCAGCCCGGTCATCTCGTGCAGGATCTCCACCGGTCCTTCGGTGTCCCGCAAGCGTTTCACGAGCCCTTCGACCTCGTTCGCGACGACCGAGGCCTGCCGCGCGATCCGCTTGGGCTGGAACACCGGCTGGATGGTCCGGCGCTGCTTCTTCCAGACGTCGCCGTCACTGGTGAGCAGCCCGTCGCCGAGCGCCCGCCTCGCCTCCTGGAGGCCGATTCCCTTGTGGTAGTTGGCCGCGTTGTCCGCGAGCACGTGTTTCGCCAGATCGGGGTGGTTCACCAGGTACATCGTCTTGGGACCGATCGCGATCCGGACGACGTCCCCGTGTGCCTCCGCCGAATCCGACATGAGCGCCAGCCGGTCGGTGAAGAGCTTCTTCAGCAGACCGAAGGTCGCCCGGCGCGGCGGGCCGGGCGGCGCGAGACGCGCCGCCCGGCTGGTTTCCGCACCGGAGGTCATGCCGCCACGGCCCCGGTTTCCGTCTCCGGCTTCTCGGCCGGCTTGGGCAGGGAGGTGACTTCGGCCGACTTCGCCTGCTCGGCCTCCCACTTTTCGGTGGCCTTCTTGGAGAAGTGCAGGCCCCACAGGAACGCGCCGCGGATGAGGCAGACCAGCGCGGTGGCGAGGAACAGGCCGTACGCCACGTGCACGACCATGAAGAACCCGTACGCCAGCGCCACGCCCGACCCGAACAGGACCTGCGACGCGGGCTTCGACGGGGTCGTGCCCGGGTCGGTGACCATGTAGTTCGTGTAGAGCACGAACGCCACCCCGGTCATCATCCCGAGCGCGCCGGGGATCGCGGTGTCGAACACCAGCCCGCGGATGATCGCCTGGAGCGCGAAGGTGATCAGCCAGGCGCCGATCAGCCACATCCGCTGCGTCAGCATCGCGTTGAGGACGGTGCCCGACACGATGATGATGCCGACGATCAGCCAGCCGACCCAGGAGTCGACCTGCTCGGTGAAGTGATACGGCGGCGCGATGCTCGCCCAGGGGAACACCAGCAGGATGATCGTGATGCCGAAGTTCGACGGGTTCATGTAGTGCCGCAACCGGCCGCGCACCGGGGCCTGCAGGACCCACTTGGCGCCGACGGCGACGACGACGCCGAACATCATGACCAGCACCTGGTCGTTGACGTAGGTGAGCATGTTCAGCGCGAGACCGGTGATATGCGCCGGGAAGAGGAACTCCACGAGTCCCTTGAACCCGTTGCCGCGGAAGCGGACGCCCCGCCCTTGGGTCCGGGCGCCGATGATCTCCAGCAGGATTTCCGTGGCGTAGGCCGTGGCCAGCGCGATGAACGGATAGGTGTAGGGCTGCTCGAAACCGAGCACGGTGTAGCCGATGATGTTGAAGACGGTGATCGAGATCGCGAACCGGCGAAGGGCCGTGATCGTCTTGTTGCTCTTCGGTGCGGTGAGTGTCTGCTCAGCCATGACGGTCATTTCTCCTTAGCCTGAGCGCCGAGCTGGAAGGTGTGGCTGCCCGGGGTCAGCTGGACTTCCTGCGTGCGGATCTGCCCGGTCAGGTCGCGCCACTGCAGGCAGACCTTCACCGGCCCGGTGACCTTGCCGAGTCCGATCTGGATCTCGTGGCTGCGCTTGCCGGAGTGGCCACTGCCGCCGTCGACCCGGTCCATGTACTTCTTGCCGTCAGGGGTGATGACGGTGACCTGCGCGCCGATCGCCGCGGTGCCCGCCGCCTTGAGCGGTCCGTCCGCCGAAGCCTTGTCGTGCACCAGCTTCAGGTTCAGGTAGGACCCGGCGTCGGGGCTGACGTTGCGGTAGAAGATCGGCTGCTCCCACTGGCGGGCCACTGCGAAGTCGAGCTTGCCGTCGCCGTCGGCGTCGCCGGTGGCGATACCGCGCGTGGGCACCGGGACCGCGAGACCGAGGCGCGGGGCCAGGTCCGTGTAGCGGCCGTCGGGGCTCTTGGCCCAGAAGTGCAGGGTGTGGTCGCCACCGACGTCGTCACCGGCGACCATGTTCGGCCAGAAGGACGGATGCTTCAGCAGTTCGTCGTTCGAGGTCGCCAGTTCCTGCAGCTGCGGCCAGCGGTTGACGTCGCCCTTGACGAACCCGGTCGCCTGCGTGATCACCGATTCGCCGCTGTTGTTGTAGTCGGCGATCTTGACGTCCCAGCCCCAGCCGGACCACGCGGTGCCCGCCTGTGCGCTGCGGTCGACCCACGGCGCCTCGCCGCCCTGCAGACGGCCGCGCAGATCCGCGGTGTCCTTGGCGGTGTTCATGAACTGGAAGTGGCTTTCCTCGATCCCCCAGGACGTCGTGATGTTGCTGACGTACAGGTCGTAGAGACCGTCGTGGTCGAGGTCGGCGAAGTCGACGCCCATGCCCTTGAAGGAGTCGTTGCCGAGCACCTTGGACTTCGGGTCGTTGGGCCCGCGGACGCCCTTCACCTCGGCGAACTCGACGTGACCGGGGCGGGACTTGTTGTACAGCAGGCGGTCGTGCCCGAAGTCGTTGCCGATGTAGAGCTCCGGCAGGTTGTCC
Source organism: Amycolatopsis sp. TNS106 (assembly GCF_019330265.1). Lineage (NCBI taxonomy): Bacteria > Bacillati > Actinomycetota > Actinomycetes > Pseudonocardiales > Pseudonocardiaceae > Amycolatopsis > Amycolatopsis sp. TNS106. The sequence continues at coordinate 4,453,285 of NZ_CP024972.1, forward strand.
CCGTCGACGTCGGTGGCGCTGGCCGCCAGCGACCAGCCGCCCTGGGCGTCGGCCGGGATGGCCTGGTCATCGCAGACGAACGTGGCCGTCGGCTTGGCGCCTTGGGTGGCACCGGTGAAGCGGAAGATGTACTTGCCGCCGGCGTTGTCGGCGTGCGACATCGACTTGTTCATCTCGACCCCGCCCTGGACGCGGTCGTCCAGCACCGCGCTGTCGGGGAAGTAGTTGCCGATGAAGATGTCCTGGTGGCCGTCGCCGTCGAAGTCACCGACCGAGGCGGCGTTGGTGTTCCACAGTGGACCGGCGTACTCGCCGTTCTTGGAGTTGTTGCCCGGCACCAGTTCGACCGGCTCGTAGGCCTTCGGCTCCAGCTTCGTGGCGCCCGGCTTCGAGAGGAACAGGATCGGGGTGCGGCCCCAGTAGTAGGCCAGCAGGTCGACCCGGCCGTCCTCGTTGTAGTCCGCGGGCACGCAGCCCATGGGCGCGATGTACTTCCCCATCGGCAGCGGTGCCGCGTCGAGCGCGAACGGCGCGTAGCGGTCGCCGCCCTTGCCCGGCGTCGGGGTGATGACGACCTGGTCGCTGCGCGGGTCGACGAAGCACAGGTCGTTCGCGAGCTTGTCGCCGTCGAGGTCGTTGACCGCGATCGCGGCGCCGACCGACGAGATCCAGGCCCGGATGTGCTCGTAATCCTTGTTCACCGTCCGGATCGACTGGCTCTTCGCCGCTTCCGGCAAGGCGATCGTCAGTGGTTCGAACGCGTACTTCGAGGCCATCGTGTCGGCCTCGGCGGTCGAGACCGTGGGCAGCTGCGCCACCACGAACAGACCCGCCATCAGCACCAAGGCCACGATGCCCGCAAGCTGCTTGCGGAGCCAGCCCAAGGTCGCGGTCATTTCCCTGCACCTCCAGAGTTGAGAACCTCAGCGGCGATGCGCTGTCGCCAGGTTTCGAATGCCGGGAGTTCGCCGTCGACCACGGTGGCGGGGCGCACCTCCTGGGTGATGGCCGCGGCCCGCTCGGCCGGCAGCCCGCAGATCGCCTGCGTGGCGACCTCGGTCTCAGGGATCAGCAGCCCGGCGCGGACGCGGGCTTCGGCGGCGAAAGCGCTGCCCTGGGCGAGGTTCCCGCGGTGCTCACCGGCGAACTCGGCCAGTTTCAGCAGTTCGTCGGAAGTGACCCCGCACGCGTAGGTCGAGGCGAGCCCGACCCCGGCGTAGAGGTCTCCGTGGCGCCGCTCCGGGAAGCGCGCGATCGCGTCGGCGACGAGGTCGACGTCGGTACCGCAGATGAACCACAGCGCCCGTCCGATGCCCTGGTCGATCGCCCGCAGCGCGTACCCGTCGTTGCCGGGCGGCCAGGAGAAGCCAGGGTCCTGGAACTGCCCGTCGATGTACTTCGCCGTCTTGAAGTACGCCTGGTGGAAGCCGTAGCCATCGAGCACCAGCCAGCGCAGCAACGGATCGAAGTCCTCGGCGGAGGGCCAGCGGAAGCGCGGCAGCCGCGCCATCGCCCAGCCGACGCCGACGTAGATGATGTAGTCGTGCTTCTCACCGGGTCCGGCGAGGAACTCCTCGATGTGCCGGCGTCCGCCTCCCGGCAGCCCGTCCAGCATTCCGTATCCCATTCCCGCGCCTTCGTAGGCGAAGCCGCGGTATTTCACCGGAATACGTTCGAGCCATTCTTCCGCCTGGTCGACGGAACGCGCTTCGACCGCGTGCGCGTAGCCGAGCAGGAATTTCTCACCGACGGTCTCCAGCAATTCTTGAGCGGCTGGGCTCTTCTTGTGGAAACCGCGCTTGTCCAGTGACGTCTCGGAGACGTCCGGTGTGATCATGCGCCGTCTGATCGTGCGCCAACCATTGCCCAACGCACTCTCCCCCTATCGGGTGGATTCGAATTCTGGATCGCTTAAAGCGTCACATGCGTGGTGATGGCCCAGCTACTCCACGGTTGCGTCCGCGTTCTCCCGGTTTGCGAGACCGGGAGAACGCGGAACGACTTCGGTCAGGCCACCGCGCGCAGGTACCCGGGCGCCGGCGCGACCATCCGGTTCCCCGCCGACGTCGGGCCACCGGCGAGGGTGATCGCCATCGGCGCGTCGGTCGGCAGCGGGGCGCGCATCGGCATCCGGAGGTGGACCATGCCGTACCGGGTGATGTCGACGCGGGCGGGCAGCGTGCCCATGGAGAACGAGGACGCCGCGGTCCCGGCGGCGTGTTCGGCCACGCCGATGACGGTCCACCGGCCCTCGGGGACGTTCTGGATCTCGATGTCCGCCGACAGGACGTTCGCCCTGCCACCGAAGGCGACCGGGCCACACTGCGGGATCGACTCGGCGAACAGTCCGATGAGGACGGTCGCCGGGCCGGCCCCGCGCGGGGTCTCGACCCGCACGCTGATCGTGCCGGTCCCGGTTCGCATCGTCGGGCTGCCCATTCCGGCACTGTGCAACGCTTCCAGGGTCGGAAGCCGCTGGAAGTGCGGGGCCATCGCCACGAGCAGTTCGCCGACCTCGGGATCGCGGTACTGGGTCGGGGTCATCCCGACCGCACGGGTGAAGCGGCTCGTGAACGTGCCGACACTGCTGTAGCCGACGCTGCACACGATGTCCGACACCGTCAGCGATGTCGTCAGCAGCAGTCGTTTCGCTTCGAAGAGCCGGATCGCGGTGAGGTAGCGGCCGGGGGTGACACCGGTCGCCTTCGCGAAGATCCGGGAGAAATGGAACGGGCTGACGAAGACTTCCTGTGCCAGATCGCTCAAGGTGATCGGGTCGAAATACCTGGCGTGCATCGCGGAGATGGCCTGCAGCACCGCGGGTTGCAAGGGGGACGCCGGCTCAGGGTGCCGACCGGGTTCGGTGACGCCTTTCTCGTTCGCCGCCATGGCGACTGTTCGTAGCTGCATCAGACCAACCTCGGATTCGCTGTCGCTTTTCTCTGTACGCCAGCTAACGCGTCGGTGATTTCAGCGGGCTCGACGAGCGATCGAGATGGGTCCTGCGGTCTTGTCCGAACGTGCGCTATCGGTGGACGGTCGGGCCCCTGGCACGCACGACCTCAAGCCGGGAAATCGAGCACGCATTCCCCGACGCCGACCTCGGCGGGCCAGTCGAGTTTGAGGGCACGGTCGACGCGGTCGCCGGCGTCCACCGGGACGGCGTGCGCGGCCAGTCCCATGGCGCGGGCAACGAGGTAGAGCGTCTGCTGCAACGCACCGACATGCGCCAGCGTCGTGGCGTACGCGCCACCACCGAGCACGGACGCCATCCGCGGCATCCGCGCGGTGACGGTGATCAGCGCCGAGGGCCATCGATGGTTGCCGCCACCGATCATCGCGATGTCGAGCATCTCGTCGAGGTCGGCCGCGTCATCGTTGACCAGGTCGAGCCGATGGCCGAGCGGATCGTAGTGGTAGATCCCGCGGTCCAGCCCCGAACAGCGGTTCACCGACACGTAAAGCTCGAGTTCGTACAGGCAGGCGACACTGAAGTACGGCCGTTGCGAGGCGCTGTGCGCGGGCCCGTTCGGAAGATGTGCGGGCCCGATCGACCGGATGCGCGCGCCGCGGTACAGGAACTCGCCGATCTGCTCGGCCGACAGCACGCTCTCGGTGAACTCGGGGCAGCTGTGGTCGTGCTCCAGCAACGCCGTCAGCGTCGGATCGGTCTCGGCGCGATCGGCCAGATCCGGCCGGAACAGCGAGTAGCTCGGGCCTTCGCCGGTGGGGGCCTTGACCACCGGCGGATTCCCGAGCCCGGCGAGGTCGGCCGGGCCGCCCGGCCGCCAGGTCCGGCTCGTGGTGTGGAACGACAGCTCGTCCGGGGACCACACGCGCAGTTCGGGATCGTCGTCCTCGGCGAACCTGCCGTTCTCGGCGGCCTGGACGACGCCCGCGGCGACCAGATAGGACACGATCGCGCCGACCACGCCGCGATCGATCCCGGTCGTGGTCACGATCTCCCCGACCGACTTCGCCGTCGCGAGGGTCGCCGCGACGTGCACCGCCCACGGCTGGGACAGCACGACACGGTAGCGCGCGGACGGCGACTCCAGCCCCATCCCGTCGGCGTCGGAACGCAGGGAACTGAAGCGGGACAACCGGATCGGGCGGGTGGCGGGGATCTCCACCGGCGCGAACACCGGCGCGAGCACGACCGGGATCACCGACAGCAGCGGGCCGCGGCCGTCGGCGAGCCCGAGCGAGCGCACCACGGAACCGCCGAGTTCCTTGAGCACCTGCCGCAGCGCGTCGGCGCCCTCGGCCGTCCAGCTCAGTTCGCCTTCGAGGTCGGGCTCCCGTTCGACGGGCTCCCACGAAGACGTCACGTTCGCCAGCGACACCGGACCCAAGGCCATCCGCCGCAACGATTCCCGCACCAGAGGTTCCGCGTGCGGGAATTCGTGCTCACCCCAGCGCGTGACGACCACCAGTGAGCCGTCCTCACCGATTTCGACAAGGCTGTCGTCGGTGAGCGACCACAGGGGGATCGTTTCGGCCACACCGCCGGGGTGATCTGTCGTCAACTGTTGCTCCAGCTTGATCTACAAGAACATGGGGAACGGATTCAGCCGCTCGTAGGGGGTCGGTTCGGCGAGCCTGCCCAGACGCACCGGCACGTCGAACAGCCGTCCGGGAGCGAAGCGGCTCCAGAACGGGCGCAGCCCCGGAACGACCACCCGGACCACCGGGAGGTCGATGTCGGGCCTCGTCTGGTCCAGCACCAGCGTCTCCATTCCCAGCACGGAAAGCCTGCGTACCAAGCACTCCACGTCGTCGCGGACGTCGGGACGCCGGACGAACTTGAAGTCCGCGGCCCGTTTCGCCGACCGGCCGGGCGCCGGCAGCAGATACGGCTGGTTGGCGACCGTCGCGTACCGGAGCCACCGCGCCGCGTCGGGATCGTCGAGCTCGACGTCGTTCGCGAGCACCGCCGGGATCAGCTGGTTGAGCTCGCTGACCGCCCGCCGCAGCGCCGTCCTGGGATCCAGGTGGGCGCCGAAGCCCATCATGACGTTTTCGCGCGGCCCGACGATACTCCTGGACAGCGCGACCATCACCGGAACACCGAGGTCCGCCGTCAGGTCGAGGACCCACAGTTCCCGGCCTGCCCGCGCGTACTGGCCGACCATCTCCTCGGCCCACGGGTCGTCGAACGAAGCGATGTCGACGCCGGGCACGGGAAGCCGGTTGTACCACCACAGCGCGACGGCGTCGCGTTCGACGAGTTCGAGCAGCCCCTGCAGGATCGCGTCCTCGATACTGCTTCCGGCCGCGCAGCCGTTGGAGTCCGCGCGCATCCCGGTGAGCCCGCATTCCCACGGCACCCCGTAGTAGAGGTACGCGGTCGGCATCAGCTTCCGGCGCTGCCGGGAGAGCGACCACAGCGGCGTCCAGTCGATCGCGGCTTCGGCGTCGAACCGTTCCGGGACGTACTGGAAGTTGGAGTGGGTGGCGTTCCACTCGACGCGGCTTTCGTATTGGCGCTCGTCGAAGAGCATGCACGAGTTCGGGTGGACGGCGTCCTCGCCGAGCGCGCGGTAGGTGTCGCGGATCCGCAGTTCGTCGCCCTGGTAGTTCGCCGAGAACCGCTCGATCGCCTCGCACAGCGCGCCGACTTCGGCGTCGATCGGGCTCGCGCCCTTGCCGCCGTTCTCCCCGCGCAGCCCGGCCTGCAACCCCGCCTCACCGCGCACGCGGCGCGCGACGTTCCCGCCGGAGTGGTACGCGTTCACGAACGCAGGCGCCCGTGGGTCGCGGGAGATCTCCTTGACGATCCCGGTGACCGGGCTGATCAGGTGCCCGTAGCGGTCGAGCACCTCGACCGGGGTGCGGGTCCGGTGCCCGCCACCGCCGGACGTCGCCTTCTTGGCCTCCCGCAGCACCACCGGTTCCGCCGTCCGCGCGGCGACGATCCCTTCGTCACCGCATTCGGGGCACTGGGGACGGCGCCGCAGTTCGTGCAGGCGCCCCTGCAGGTCCAAGGTGTCCAGGATCCACACGGCCTGCTGCCCCGGATAGCGGTGTCCCGCCAGCCATTTGGACGCTTCGAGGGAGATCAGATGGGACGCGGCCGCGGTCAGCGGCGGCACGGCCGGCATCGGGAACGAGGCGGGGCCGTCGTGCCCGAGAACCTCCTGGACGCAGGCCTCGGCGTGCCGGTGCCCCCACAACCGGTTCGTCAGGCAGTGCCAGCAGCCGGACCGGCCGGGCTGCATGATCGGGCCGATCCACACCTGCGAACCCGACGGCCGGGCCAACAGCCACGGCCGCCCGGTGCGCCGGTGCTCGGCGTCGATCTCCGCCAGGCGCGGGTCGAGGTAGTCGTCGCACAGCACGATGGCCAGTTCGGACGCCGTGTCGACCACTTCGATCCCGCTCGCGGCCAGCCCGCTCGCCACCTGTGAGGTGTCGATGCCACTGCCGATCGCGGTCAGGCTCGCCGTCGCCGGCTTCTGACGGCCGGCCACCGCGGAGGCGTCGAGGCCGCACGCGTCCCAGTACGCGAGCGCGCGTTCGTCCCCGCTGATCTCGTCCGGGACGTGGACGGTGACCAGACCGGCCTCGACCAGCCTGGCCAGCACGCCGGTGACCTGTTCGGCGCTCATCCCGTCCGGGCGGGCGGACAGGAGTCCGTCGAGGTCACGGGTGCCGTCGAGCAGCGCCGCCACCGACGCGACCTGCGCGCCGCGCATCGCGATGACCCCTTGTTCCGAAAACAGATAGGCCCCGTTCCCCGCGCGGACCTCCACGCGCAGATGCCGTTTGAACCCCAGACCACCGCTGATCGAGCCGGACGTGGACGATGCCTCACGCATGTGGACCCCCAGAAGGTCGGTTCGATTCTCGAATCCTGCTCGGCCGCCTTTGCCCCGGCCAGTGCGCGATTCATGTGTCGGACATGAAAAACCCACGTTCTTCCGGGACACACGCACGCGGAAGCTGGTGGACGGCTCACTGGCCCGCGACGGGCCGCTCTGCCACTGTCGAAGTACTGGGAATCAGGTCTCGACGCGTATCGAGCTGGAGGGCGCTTGCGATGTACACCGGATCACGAGTAGCGGACACGCACCACGGCTCGGCACCCAACCCGATTCCGGTCACGCCCGCAAGCCCCGTCCGTTTCACCCTCCTCGGCCCGCTCGAACTCGTGCGGGACGGGATCGACTACGCACCGACGACGCCGAAGCTGCTCCAGGTGCTCGCCATGCTGGTGATGAGCCCGGGCAAGATCGTGCCCATCGACACGATCGTGCGGGAACTGTGGGCCGACGATCCGCCGCGCAGCGTCCGCACCACCATGCACACCTACGTCTACCAGCTGCGCAAATGCATCGAGGAGAACGAGCTCGCCCCGTACGGTGAGACCATGCTGGCGACGAAACCGCCGGGGTACGTGTTCCGGATCGCCCCCGAGCAGGTGGACGTCTTCGAGTTCCAGGAGCTGCAGCAGCGGGGCCGGGAACTGCACCTGCGCGGCGAGCACGTCGAGGCGGCGAAAGCCTTCCGCTCCGCGCTCGCCCTGTGGTCGGGGCCGCCGCTGGCGAACGTCCATTGTGGACCGGTGTTGTCGGCGTACTCGGTCGACCTCGTCGAACAGCGGCGCAGCACCCTGCACCTGCGGATCGAGGCGGACATCGCGGCCGGGATGCGGCACGAGCTGATCGGTGAACTGCGTTCCCTCGTCGCCGCGAATCCGCTGGACGAGGCCCTGCACGGGCAACTGATCCGCGTGCTCGGCCGCAGCGGGCGGCGTTCCGACGCGCTCGCCACGTACCGTCAGGTGCGGACTCGGCTCAACTACGAACTGGGCGTCGAGCCCTGCGACGAACTGCAGGTACTGCACCACGGCCTGCTCTCCGAGGGTGAACCCGCGTGAACACCATTCCCGGCACGGAAACGAAAGTGAGGATCGACGGATGAGCATTCGTACCTATGGACAGTTCTGCGGTCTGGCCAGGGCGCTGGAGATCATCGGCGAACGCTGGTCGCTGCTGATCGTCCGTGACCTCGTCCTCGGCCCGAAGCGGTTCACCGAGCTGCAGGCGGGCCTGCCCAAGATCCCGCCGAGCACCCTCTCCGCGCGGCTCAACGAACTCGAGCAGTCCGGGGTGCTCCGCCGCCGCCTGCTCCCCCAGCTCGACGCCGCCGTGGTCTACGAACTCACCGAGTACGGCAGCGAACTCGACCAGATCGTGCTGGACCTCGGCCTGTGGGGCGCCCGGTCGCTCGGGCAGCCGTCCGCCGAGGACGTCTTCACCCTGGACTCGGCGATCCTCTCGCTGTACACGACCTTCCGGAGCGAAAAGGCCAAGGGCGTCCAGGTCACCTACGAACTGCGCTACCCGGGCGAGATGATCCTGCACGCGATCGTCGAGGACGGCGCGCTCAAGGTCGCGGAGGGCGCGCATCCCGGCGCCGACGCGGTCATCGAACCGCTGGGCCCGTTCATCAAGGACCTGCTGACCGGCGACCTCACCGCCGCCGACGCGACGCGAACCGGCAAGATCCGCCTCGAAGGCGCCTTCGAATACCTCGAACTGTTCGCGGAATTGTTCCACATCCCCGCGGCTCCGAAAGTGACCGAAGGAATCGTCGTCCGCTGAGCCATCCGGCGTAAGACCGCAGGTCGGATCAGCAATCCGGAGTAACGGAAACCGCCGGGTGACGGGATATCGTCGACATCCGTCACCGGTCGGTCTTTCGTCTTAGGAGCCCTTCATGGCCACACTTGATTCGCGTCCGGGTCTGCTCGCCGCGCTCAACGGGAAATATCACCGCGCGGCGCTCCTCTCCTTCGCGGTGGTGGTCGTGGCCCACTGGGCCGAACACCTGGTGCAGGCGTTCCAGATCTATGCCCTCGGCTGGAAGACCCCGGACGCGCGCGGCGTGCTCGGGATCCCCTTCCCGAAGCTGATCAGCTCCGAATGGCTGCACTACGGGTACGCCATCGTCATGCTGGTCTTCCTGTTCGCCCTGCGCAAAGGTTTCGCCGGTCGTTCGCGGCAGTGGTGGAACCTCGCGCTCGGCCTGCAGTTCTGGCACCACATCGAACATCTGCTCCTGCTGATCCAGGCGCAGACCGGCTGGCGGCTCGGCGGCGGCACCGCGCCGAGCAGCATCATCCAGCTGTTCATCCCGCGTGTGGAACTGCACCTGTTCTACAACACGATCGTCACCATCCCGATGATCATCGCGATGCTCGTGCACCGGAAGGCCCCCGCCGTCGAGCGGGAGCTGACCGGGTGCACGTGCTCGCCCGAAAGCCGGCGTGAGCTGGCGACCGCGGCGTCGTGACCAGGAGGCTCTTCGCGCTACTGGCGGTGCTGGTGGCGTGGTTCGGGGTCGCGGTGCTCACCGCGGCCCCGGCCTCGGCCCACGTCGAGCTCCTTTCTTCGAACCCCGCCGACGGCGCCCGGCTCACGTCCGCCCCTGCCCGGGTCTCGCTCACCCTGTCGGAGAACATCGGCATCCAGCCGAATTCGATCAAGGTCGTCGACCAGCAAGGCACCGACGTGGTGGCCGGTCCGGTGTTCCAGCCGGGCGAGATCGCCGAAGAGGTCGCCGTCGCACTCGAACCCGATCTTCCGGACGGCAGCTATCTCGTCGAGTACGCCTTCGTCTCGGCCGACTCGCATCCGGTGCGCGGCACGATCGCGTTCGTGATCGGCACCGGCCCCCTGATCACGTCGGCGGGCGCGGTGTCCGCCTCCACCGGGACCGATCCGGTGACCGACGCGCTGTTCACCACCTTCCGCTGGGGCTCCTTCGGCGGTGTCGCACTGCTGGGCGGGCTGGTGTTCCTGCTGGTCTGCCGCCCCGAGGGCCGCACCGATCCGTCGGCGCGGAAGCTGATCACCGCGGGTCTGTGGCTCTCGGGGGTCACGGCCGTGGCGGGATTCCTGCTGCAAGGTCCGTACGTCACGGGCCGCGGGGTGGGCGCGCTCTTCGACCCGGCGCTGATCGAGGCGACCCTGCGGGTGGCGTACGGGAAGCTCCTGCTCCTGCGCCTGGCCGCGATCGTCGCGCTCGCCGTGATCGTGCGACGGCTGCTCACGGGTGACCTTCCGGAGCGGCTGCGTTCGCGCTACGAGAACCTCGGCATCGCGGCCGGGTTCATCGTGATGCTGAGCTTCTCCGCGACCGGGCACGCGGTGGCCGACAAGATCATGTTCCTCTCGGTCAGCGCCGACCTGGCGCATTTCGGCGCGATGGCCGTGTGGGTCGGCGGGCTGATCCAGCTGGCCGTGCTCCTGCGCGGCAGGTACTCGGCGTCCGAGGCCGAGCCGGCGCTGGCCCGGTTCCACCCGATCGCCACCCGGTCGATCGTGATCATGGTGGTCAGCGGCGCCTACCTGGGCTTCCGGCTCGTGCCGTCGGTGGAGGCGCTCTGGACGTCGGCCTACGGCATCGTCTTCCTGCTGAAGCTGACCGGCTTCGCCGCGTTGCTGTGGGTGGCGAACCTCAGCCGCAACGCCGTGCGGCGCGGGATCTCCGGGCGCGGCGGCACCGGCGTGGTGACCGCCGACCTGCGGAAACTGCGGATCAGCGTCGGGGTCGAGGTGCTGATTGTCGCCGTGGTGCTCGCGCTGGCCGCGGCGCTGTCCTCGATGTCCCCGACCGGCTGATCACCGCTCGATCTCCGCTTCCGGTGGGGCGAACGGCCCCCAGGTGAAAGCCCGGAGCCACGGCTCTGGATCGCCGAGCCACTCCATGGCGGCGATCTGGGCCGGGCTCCGGCGCCCGGCGAGCGATCGGTAAAGATCCACGGGCGCGCCCGAGAGCACCGCGGCGACCGGTTCGGTACCGGCGATCCAGGTCGCGCCCTCGGTCTCGATCCGCAGCCCGGGGAGCCCGTGCCTGCCCAGCGAGTCACCGAGGCCACGGACGAGCACTTCGAATCCTCGCAGCCAGGCGGCGTGCGCTCCGGGCGGCGGAGCGCCGAGCGCGTACCGGAGATCGAGTTCGTGGGTGAAGGCGTCCATCACCAGGATGTCGCCGCGGCCCTTCCCCTCGCCGTCGGCGGCGAGGAGGGCGTCGGCCTCGGGACCCCGTTCGAGCCAGAGCTTCAGTACTTCGGCGGCCGACGCCGTCTCCGGCACCGGGCAGGCCTCACCACCGAACCGGGTGATCACCCGGTCGCAGATCTCGGCCAGATGCGCGATCAGCTCGCGCACGGTCCACTGTGGACACGCCGGGACGACCCGTTCGGCGGCGCCCGCGTGATCGGCGAGCAAGATCGCGAAGTTCTCTCTGACCTGCCGATACCCTTCGGCCGCTGTCGCCGTATTCCAGCCAGGGACCCGAATTCGGCTGCTCGTCACGCGGCCACCTCCAGTAGGGGTAAGCGATGGTCGTCCATTCTCCCACCGCCGCGGAGCTTCACCCTTCTCCCCGCTTGCGCGTACCGTTCAACGCAAAGACCACCCACCCGTGGCGCGTGTCGCCGCGGCTTCAGGCACACTGGTCGGTGAAAGCCCCGTGTGGCAAGAGAAAGCGCCCAATGGCGACACATCGACCACTGTGGAGGTGACCAATGGAGATGCCCGGCTTCGATCTGGCGTGGCGTGGTTTCGATCGCGCGCAGGTCCGGGAATTCGTTCGCGAGGTGGAAGCCGAACTACGACGAGTGGAAGCCGAACGCGATGAAGCGCTCCGCCGTGGAGACGCGCTCGCCGCCGAGCTCACGGCCGCGCGTGAGGACAATCGAGAATTGAAGGCCACGGTCGACCGGATCAGCCGTGTGCCGATCGCGCCGGACGCGTTGCAGGAGCGCTCGCGCCGCATGCTCGAACTCACCCGCGAGGAAGCCGAGGAGATCACCGCTCGCGCCGCCGAAGAAGCCGCCAAGGCCGAGGCGCAACGGAAGCGGATCGCCGAAGACTTCGAGCTCGCCATGACGCTGCGCCGCGCGGAGGCGATGCGCGCGCTTGCCGCACGGGACGAAGCCGCGCAGGCCCGGGCGCGAAAACTGCTCGACGACGCCGCCGAAGAAAGCGAGCGTCTGGTCGCCGAAGCGCGGCAGAAGGCCGACGTTGCCCTCCGCCTTCGCGATGACGTGCTGAAACAGCTGGTCGGCTGCCGCGAATTGCTCACCGAGGCCGGCTTGGTGCTGGCCGTGCCCGACTCACCTGAACCGGAAGTGCCCGTTCAGCGCCGGAGCAGGCCCGAAGCCCGCACCGGCACCGAAGCGGCCGCGACCTGACTAAGCGGGGTCACCCGAGGAAAAGACCACCGGCCGGATCTCCATCGCGTTGATGTGCGCGTCCGGGATCTGGCCCGCGATCTCGATCGCGCGCTCCTTGCTGTCGCATTCGACCAGGTAGAAGCCGGCCAGGTACTCCTTCGACTCCGCGAACGGGCCGTCGGTGACCACCGGGACGCCGTCACGCACCCGCACCACCGTGCTCTCCTTCGGCTCCCCCAGCGCCTGCGTCCCCAGCAGTTCGCCGCTCTCGGTGAGCTTCTTCATGAAAGGGTCGATGCGGGCGACCACCTCGTCGCGCTCCTCCTCGGGAAGGGCGTCCCAGGCGGTGGGGTTCATGGTGATCATGATCATGTACTTCATCGGTGTTCCTCCTGGTCGTCCGGCCGATACCCGGCCACTCACAGAGGAGTCGGAGCCGCCGGATCGTCCTCGACATCCTGGCATCCGGAAATTCGGCCGCCCCCGGCACATACGTGGGGAGGGTATACTCGTCGGAGACAGGGAACGACGAGAGAACGGGTGCGGAATGACGGGCTACGGCACCGAGCGGGAGGCCTATCTCAAGCGCCTGCGCCGGATCGAAGGACAGATCCGCGGCTTGCAGCGGATGGTCGAGGAGGACAAGTACTGCATCGACATCCTGACGCAGGTGTCCGCGGCCACGAAGGCGCTGCAGTCGTTCTCCCTCGAACTGCTGGATGAGCACCTCGCCACCTGCGTGGTCCACGCGGCCGCCGCGGGCGGTGAAGAGGCCGACCTCAAGGTCCGGGAGGCGTCCGACGCCATCGCCCGGCTGGTCCGGTCCTGAAGCGTCGCAGCCGCAGGCTGTTGGTGACGACGAACACCGAGGAGAACGCCATCGCGGCCCCCGCGATCATGGGGTTGAGCAGGCCGAGCGCGGCCAGCGGCAGCGCGGCGACGTTGTAGGCGAACGCCCAGAACAGATTGCCCTTGATCGTGCCGAGCGTGCGGCGCGAAAGCCGGATGGCGTCCGCGGCCGCGCGCAGGTCGCCACGCACGAGGGTCAGGTCACCGGCCTCGATCGCGGCGTCGGTGCCGGTCCCCATCGAGAGACCGAGGTCGGCCTGCGCGAGCGCGGCCGCGTCGTTGACGCCGTCGCCGACCATGGCGACCACGCGGCCTTCGGCCTGCAGTCGCTTGACGACGTCGACCTTGTCGGCGGGCAGGACCTCCGCGATCACCTCGTCGATGCCCACCTCGGCGGCGACGGCCTTCGCGGAACCGGTGTTGTCGCCGGTCAGCAGGACCGGGCGGAGCCCGAGCGCTTTCAGTTCCGCCACGGCCTCGGCCGACGTCGGCTTGACGGTGTCGGCGACGACGACCACGCCGCGCGTCTCGCCGTCCCAGGCGACGACGACCGCGGTGGCGCCACGATCCTCGGCGGCCGTCCTGACCTGGGAATACTCTTCGCCGACAGCGATGCCGTGCTGGTCGAGGAGGGCAGGCCGCCCGGCCAGGACGGTCTTGCCCTCGACCACACCGAAGACACCCAGCCCCTCGACAGTGCGAAACCCGTCGACCGGCGGCAGTTCGCCGAGCCGCTCTTCGGCGGCCGTGACGATCGCGCGGGCGATCGGATGCTCGGAAGCGTGCTCGACCGCCGCGGCCAGCCGCAGCACCTCGGTCTCGTCGGCGCCGAAAAGATCGGTGAGGCTCATCTTCCCGGCGGTCACCGTGCCGGTCTTGTCCAGGACGACGGTGTCGACCGCGCGAGTGGACTCGAGTACTTCGGGTCCCTTGATGAGGATGCCCAGCTGCGCGCCGCGACCGGTGCCGACCAGCAGCGCCGTCGGCGTGGCGAGGCCGAGCGCGCACGGGCAGGCGATGATGAGGACCGCGACGGCGGCGGTGAAGGCGGCGTCGGCTCCGCTGCCGGCTCCGAGCCAGAAGCCGAGCGTGCCGACCGCGAGCGCGATCACCACCGGGACGAACACGGCCGAAACCCGGTCGGCGAGCCGTTGGACCCGCGCCTTGCCGTTCTGCGCGTCTTCGACCAGCCGTGCCATCTGCGCGAGCTGCGTGTCGGCGCCGATCCGGGTGGCGCGGACGACGAGCCGCCCACCGGCGTTGACCGTCCCGCCGACGACGGTGTCCCCGGCCCCCACCTCCACCGGGACCGCTTCACCCGTCAGCATGCTCAGGTCGACGGCCGAGCCCCCGTCGGTCACGACACCGTCGGTGGCGATCTTCTCGCCCGGCCGCACGACGAACTCGTCGCCCGTCTTCAGCGCTCCGATCGGGACGCGGCTCTCGGCGCCGTCCTTCAGTAGCGCGACATCCTTTGCCCCGAGTTCGAGCAGCGCCCGCAGCGCGGCGCCGGAGCGGCGCTTGGACCGGGCCTCGAAGTACCGGCCTGCCAGGAGGAACGTCGTCACCCCGGCGGCGACTTCGAGGTAGAGGTGGCCCGCACCGGAACCGCGCTGCATCGTCAGCTCGAAGCCGTGCCGCATGCCGGGTACCCCGGCGGTGCCGAACAGCAGGGCGTACAGCGACCAGAGGGTGGCGGCGGCGACGCCGAGCGAGATCAGGGTGTCCATGGTGGCGGCGCCATGCCGGAGGTTCGTCCAGGCCGGGCGGTGGAACGGCCACGCGCCCCAGGTGACGACCGGCGCGGCCAAGGCCAGCGAGACCCACTGCCAGTAGGTGAACTGCCAGGCCGGGACCATCGCCAGCACGATCACCGGCACGGCGAGCACGGCCGAAACGACGAGACGCGTCCGAAGCGCGCCGGTCTGGTCTTCGTCCTCGTCGGGCTTGGGCGGCTGGGCCGTGTAGCCGGCGGACTCGACGACGCCGACGAGGTCTTCGACCGAAAGCGCGGCGGGGAAGTCGACCTGCGCCTTCTCGGTGGCGTAATTGACCGTGGCGGAGACGCCGTCGACCTTGTTCAGTTTGCGTTCGACCCGCGCGGCGCAGGACGCGCAGGTCATCCCGCCGATCGCCAGTTCGACCCGCTGGGATGTCCCGAGGCTCACGGCGTACCTCCCGGATGGTGCCCGTGATGCTCGCTGGTCGGCGCGGGCGAGGGCGGCGCCTCGTCCAGCGGCCCCACGGCGGACCCGATCGCCCAGGCGACGGCGAACACCGCGACCAGAGCCGCGGCGAACGCCGACACCTTGACGGCGGTGCTCACGAGACGAGCTGGTAACCGGCCTCGGTGACGGCCGCGTCGACGGCCTGGACGTCCAAGGGCGAGTCGCTGGTGACGGTGACCTTGCCGCTGGCGACGTCCACGTTCACGGCGCTGACGCCCGCGATCCCGCTGACCTCCTCGGTGACGGAGGAGGCGCAGTGCCCGCAGGACATGCCCTTGACGGTGTAGGTGGTTTCGGCCATCGGTACGAACTCCTCTACAGGACAGGTGGAGCGATCACTTCCTTTATACCCCGTGGGGGTAGGGGTGTGCACGGAGGGTACGGGGACACTGCGGAAATGAGGAAGATCTCCGCCATCGGCATCGGCGCCGGCGACCCGGACCACCTGACCGTCCAGGCCGTCCGGCGGCTGAACGAGACCGATGTGTTCTTCGTGCTCGACAAGGGTTCGGAGAAGCAGGACCTGACAGCGCTGCGCCAGGAGATCCTCGACCGGTTCGTCGAACGGCCCGGCTACCGCGTCGTGCGGGCACCGGACCCCGAACGCGACCGTACTCCGGACGACTACCGGAAGGCCGTCGCCGACTGGCACCGGCTCCGGACCGACGTCTACGAGAACATGATCGCTTCCCTGGGCCCCGACGAGCGGGGCGCGTTCCTCGTATGGGGCGATCCCGCGCTCTACGACTCGACCCTGACGCTGCTGGACGCCGTGCTGGCCAGGGGCACCGTCGAGTTCGAGTACGACGTCATCCCCGGGGTCAGCAGTGTGGCCGCGCTGACCGCCCGGCACCGGACCACGATGAACCAGATCGGCCGCCCGGTACAGATCACGACCGGCCGCCGCCTCGAGGCCGGCTGGCCCGCGGACGTCGACGACGTCTTCGTGATGCTGGACGCGAACTGCACCTTCTCGCAGTTCGCCGACACCGGCCTGGAGATCTACTGGGGCGCGTACCTCGGGACACCCGACGAGCTCCTGCTCTCCGGTCCCCTGTCCGCCGGACTCGCCGCCGAAATCCGCTCCGTCCGCGCCTCCGCGCGCTCACGGAAGGGCTGGATCATGGACATCTACCACCTACGACGCCCGGCCCGCCCCTAACTCCCGCCCGGCCCTACCTCACTCGCGGGGCCCTCACTCACGTGCCCACCCCCGTCACCCGCGTGTCCAGCACCGTAACTCGCGTGTCCGGCGCCGTATCTCGCGTGCTTGAGCGCGTATCTCGCGTGTCCAGACGCGTAACTCGCGTGCTCAACCGGACGACTCGTGTGCTTGGGTGGACGACTCGTGTGATCAGAGGGACGGCACGCGTGCTTGGGTGGACGACACGGCGTACGTGCCCTCGGATCGCCGTGTCGTCCGTCTGATCACAGGTGTCGTCCGTCTGATCACGCGAGTTACGTCTCTGATCACGCGAGTTACGTTCCTGAGCACGGGTGTTACGCGCTCGATCACGGGTGTTACGTCCCTGATCACGGGTGTGGCGGGTTTTGGGTATGAAAAAAAGGAGGGTTCAGGCGCCGGGAGAACTCGTGGTTCTCGACCGGGGCCTGGACCCTCCCTTTTCTAAGGTTAGTCCGGCGGTGTCCTACTCTCCCACAACCCTTCGGTTGCAGTACCATCGGCGCTGTCAGGCTTAGCTTCCGGGTTCGGAATGGGACCGGGCGTTTCCCTGACGCTATAACCACCGAAACACTGTGAAACACCCACACACGCTCACACATTGTGTGTGGTTGTGTGGTGTTTCAGAGCTGTAGAGTGGATGCGTAACATCTTTGTGGGCAAGTCCTCGGCCTATTAGTACCAGTCAACTCGACAACACATTACTGTGCTTCCATTTCTGGCCTATCAACCCAATGGTCTGTTGGGGGCCTTAACCCACAAGGGGTGGGATACCTCATCTTGGAACAGGCTTCCCGCTTAGATGCCTTCAGCGGTTATCCCTTCCGAACGTGGCCAACCAGCCATGCCACTGGCGTGACAACTGGCATACCAGAGGTTCGTCCGTCCCGGTCCTCTCGTACTAGGGACAGCCTTCCTCAAGTATCCTACGCGCGCGGCGGATAGGGACCGAACTGTCTCACGACGTTCTAAACCCAGCTCGCGTGCCGCTTTAATGGGCGAACAGCCCAACCCTTGGGACCTACTCCGGCCCCAGGATGCGACGAGCCGACATCGAGGTGCCAAACCATGCCGTCGATATGGACTCTTGGGCAAGATCAGCCTGTTATCCCCGGGGTACCTTTTATCCGTTGAGCGACACCCCTTCCACCAGGTGGTGCCGGATCACTAGTCCCGACTTTCGTCCCTGCTCGACATGTCTGTCTCACAGTCAAGCTCCCTTGTGCACTTGCACTCAACACCTGATTGCCAACCAGGCTGAGGGAACCTTTGGGCGCCTCCGTTACTCTTTAGGAGGCAACCGCCCCAGTTAAACTACCCATCAGGCACTGTCCCTGAACCAGATCATGGTCCGAGGTTCAGATTCCCAATCCGACCAGAGTGGTATTTCAACAACGACTCCACCAACACTAGCGTGCCAGCTTCACAGTCTCCCACCTATCCTACACAAGCCGAACCGAAAACCAATACCAAACTATAGTAAAGGTCCCGGGGTCTTTCCGTCCTGCCGCGCGTAACGAGCATCTTTACTCGTAGTGCAATTTCGCCGGGCCTGTGGTTGAGACAGCCGGAAAGTCGTTACGCCATTCGTGCAGGTCGGAACTTACCCGACAAGGAATTTCGCTACCTTAGGATGGTTATAGTTACCACCGCCGTTTACTGGCGCTTAAATTCTCAGCTTCACCCCGAAGGGTTAACCGGTCCTCTTAACGTTCCAGCACCGGGCAGGCGTCAGTCCATATACATCGTCTTGCGACTTCGCATGGACCTGTGTTTTTAGTAAACAGTCGCTTTCCGCTGGTCTCTGCGGCCACCCACCCCTAGTCCGCAAGGGACTTCAGAGTGTTTGGCCCCCCTTCTCCCGAAGTTACGGGGGCATTTTGCCGAGTTCCTTAACCACAGTTCACCCGATCGCCTTAGTATTCTCTACCTGACCACCTGTGTTGGTTTGGGGTACGGGCCGTGCACGCACTCGCTAGAGGCTTTTCTCGGCAGCATAGGATCACTCTACTTCGCCTCAATCGGCTACGCATCACGTCTCAACCTGTATGAGCGGCGGATTTGCCTACCACTCGGTCTACACGCTTACACCAGTACTACCACTCACTGGCGGAGCTACCTTCCTGCGTCACCCCATCACTCGACTACTACGGAATCAGATCCCACGCTCCACACAGAAACCTCCGTCCGAAGACATCGGTAACCGGCTTTGGGTGGTTAGTATCAACCGCCTCATCCTGGGCGCACGTGCTCGGGTACGGGAATATCAACCCGTTATCCATCGACTACGCCTGTCGGCCTCGCCTTAGGTCCCGACTTACCCTGGGCGGATTAGCCTGGCCCAGGAACCCTTGGTCATCCGGCGGCAGAGTTTCTCACTCTGCATTCGCTACTCATGCCTGCATTCTCACTCCCACACCCTCCACGACTGGCTTCCGCCGCCGCTTCCCTGGATGCAGGACGCTCCCCTACCCATCAACACGACTAGACGTCCCCGCAAGGAGAACGCCGATCTATATGTGTCAATGACACAGCTTCGGCGGTGTGCTTAAGCCCCGCTACATTGTCGGCGCAGGACCACTTGACCAGTGAGCTATTACGCACTCTTTCAAGGGTGGCTGCTTCTAAGCCAACCTCCTGGTTGTCTGGGCAATCCCACATCCTTTCCCACTGAGCACACACTTAGGGGCCTTAGCTGGTGTTCTGGGCTGTTTCCCTCTCGACGACGAAGCTTATCCCCCGCCGTCTCACTGCCACACTCTCACACCACGGTATTCGGAGTTTGGTTGATTTCGGTAACCCGGTAAGGCCCCTAGACCATCCAGTAGCTCTACCCCCGTGGAGAAACATGTGACGCTGCACCTAAATGCATTTCGGGGAGAACCAGCTATCACGGAGTTTGATTGGCCTTTCACCCCTACCCACAGCTCATCCCCTCAGTTTTCAACCTAAGTGGGTTCGGCCCTCCACGTCGTCTTACCGACGCTTCAGCCTGGCCATGGGTAGATCACTCCGCTTCGGGTCTAGACCACGCGACTCAATCGCCCTATTCAGACTCGCTTTCGCTACGGCTACCCCACACGGGTTAACCTCGCCACGCAGCACTAACTCGCAGGCTCATTCTTCAAAAGGCACGCCATCACCTCAACATCACAAGGATGTGCTCGGGCTCTGACGGCTTGTAGGCACACGGTTTCAGGTACTCTTTCACTCCCCTCCCGGGGTACTTTTCATCTTTCCCTCACGGTACTAGTCCGCTATCGGTCTTCAGGAAGTATTTAGGCTTACCGGGTGGTCCCGGCAGATTCACAGCAAATTCCACGAGCTCGCTGCTACTCGGGAACACCAAACAAACAATCCACAACGTGTTTTCGCGTACGGGACTCTCACCCACTCCGGTCGCCCATCCCAAGACGTTCCACTAACACGCGCGATCATTCCGAGGACTGTCAGATCCTCGACGCTGGGTCCCACAACACCGCTCATACAACGCCTGACAGCTTGACATATAAACGGTTTAGCCTCTTCCGCTTTCGCTCGCCACTACTCACGGAATCACGGTTGTTTTCTCTTCCTACGGGTACTGAGATGTTTCACTTCCCCGCGTTCCCTCCACACACCCTATATATTCAGATGCGGGTAACACCACATAACTGGTGCTGGGTTTCCCCATTCGGAAATCCTCGGATCACAGCTCGGTTGACAGCTCCCCGAGGCATATCGCAGCCTCCCACGTCCTTCATCGGCTCCTGAAGCCAAGACATCCACCATGTGCCCTTAACAACTTGACCACAAAGATGCTCGCATCCACTCTACAGTTCTCAAACACCACACCAGAAACAAACGTCCCGGGGCGTAAGCCCCTCGGCGTGTTGCCTCAGGACCCAACAGCATGCCAGCGAACAATCCCTCCGACTCCCCAGAAGCACCCGTTCCACGCACCCGAAGATGCAGTACTTGAGCGTCCCAGCAGAAGCCGGCGACACCATAACCAGTAGTTCCACAATTCCTTGAGCAAGCCCGGCAACACCACATTCGGGTGTTGAGCCGTGCCCACTCCACCACCGTTGCTCCGGGTATCCCGGCGGGGTGGATGTGTTGCTCCTTAGAAAGGAGGTGATCCAGCCGCACCTTCCGGTACGGCTACCTTGTTACGACTTCGTCCCAATCGCCAGTCCCACCTTCGACCACTCCCTCTGCAAGCAGTTGGGCCATGGGCTTCGGGTGTTACCGACTTTCATGACGTGACGGGCGGTGTGTACAAGGCCCGGGAACGTATTCACCGCAGCGTTGCTGATCTGCGATTACTAGCGACTCCGACTTCACGCAGTCGAGTTGCAGACTGCGATCCGAACTGAGACCGGCTTTAAGGGATTCGCTCCACCTCGCGGTATCGCAGCCCTCTGTACCAGCCATTGTAGCATGTGTGAAGCCCTGGACATAAGGGGCATGATGACTTGACGTCATCCCCACCTTCCTCCGAGTTGACCCCGGCAGTCTCCCACGAGTCCCCGCCATCACGCGCTGGCAACGTAGGATAAGGGTTGCGCTCGTTGCGGGACTTAACCCAACATCTCACGACACGAGCTGACGACAGCCATGCACCACCTGTACACCAACCACAAGGGAAGCCCTATCTCTAGGGATGTCTGGCGCATGTCAAGCCCAGGTAAGGTTCTTCGCGTTGCATCGAATTAATCCACATGCTCCGCCGCTTGTGCGGGCCCCCGTCAATTCCTTTGAGTTTTAGCCTTGCGGCCGTACTCCCCAGGCGGGGCGCTTAATGCGTTAGCTACGGCACGGACAACGTGGATGTCGCCCACACCTAGCGCCCAACGTTTACAGCGTGGACTACCAGGGTATCTAATCCTGTTCGCTCCCCACGCTTTCGCTCCTCAGCGTCAGTATCGGCCCAGAGACCCGCCTTCGCCACCGGTGTTCCTCCTGATATCTGCGCATTTCACCGCTACACCAGGAATTCCAGTCTCCCCTACCGAACTCAAGTCTGCCCGTATCGCCCGCACGCTCCACGTTAAGCGTGGAGTTTTCACGAACGACGCGACAAACCGCCTACGAGCTCTTTACGCCCAATAATTCCGGACAACGCTCGCACCCTACGTATTACCGCGGCTGCTGGCACGTAGTTAGCCGGTGCTTCTTATCCAGGTACCGTCACTTGCGCTTCGTCCCTGGCGAAAGAGGTTTACAACCCGAAGGCCGTCATCCCTCACGCGGCGTCGCTGCATCAGGCTTGCGCCCATTGTGCAATATTCCCCACTGCTGCCTCCCGTAGGAGTCTGGGCCGTGTCTCAGTCCCAGTGTGGCCGGTCACCCTCTCAGGCCGGCTACCCGTCGTCGCCTTGGTAGGCCATTACCCCACCAACAAGCTGATAGGCCGCGGGCTCATCCTGTACCGCCGGAGCTTTCCACCAAACCCCATGCGAGGCCCGGTCATATCCGGTATTAGACCCAGTTTCCCAGGCTTATCCCAAAGTACAGGGCAGATTGCCCACGTGTTACTCACCCGTTCGCCACTAATCCACCCCGAAAGGCTTCATCGTTCGACTTGCATGTGTTAAGCACGCCGCCAGCGTTCGTCCTGAGCCAGGATCAAACTCTCCAACAATGTCAAATTTGATCGAGGCAAATTTACTTGCTCTCAAAGGAACCTCAAACGAGGTTCAAATACATAAGCTCTACTGGCTTAGTTCACTAGCACACTGTTGAGTTCTCAAGCAACACACCCCAGATCGCACCGCGGCTACACGGCCTTATCCGAAGCAGTCATTCCTAGCAGTTTTTGGTGGGACACCCACTCAATCGCACTGAGTCTTTCAACTCCGAGGCGAGAGCTTGGTTCGTGTCCCGGTCGGCCACCCGGTTTCCCTGGCGACTTGGAGAACTTTACATGGCCGGAAACCCCCGAAAACAGGGGGGTACCTTAACGACATTTCCGCAGGTCAGAGGCAGGAAACGCGCCCGCGCCGGTCGATCACCGGGTGATCGGCCCGGGGGCGCCCGGATGAACATCGGCGAAGAAACATTGCTCCGAGTACATTGCACCGTATTGATCTCGGTGATTGCTCCGATTAGCGTCGGGCTCATGAGTACTGCGGAACTCGACGGCATCTCCGTCGCTTACGACGACCTCGGCACCGGGTTGCCCGTCGTCCTCGTCCACGGCCACCCCTTCAATCGTTCGATGTGGCGTCCCCAAGCCGAGCGCTTCAGCCAGGAGGGCTACCGGGTCATCACGGCGGACCTCCGCGGCTACGGCGAGACCACGGTGGTCCCGGGCAAGACCGGGCTCGACGTCTTCGCCAAGGACATCTGCCGCCTCGCGGACCGTCTCGGCCTCGGGCGCTTCGTACTCGGCGGCCTCTCCATGGGCGGGCAGATCGTCATGGAGTTCCACCGCACCTACCCCGACCGTGTCGCCGGGCTCCTGCTCGCCGACACCTCTCCCCAGGCGGAGACCGAGGAGGGCAAACGCGTCCGCAACGAGATGGCGGATCGGATCCTCGCGGAAGGACTGAACCCCTACGCGGAGGAAGTCCTGACGAAGATGGTCTCCCCCGAGAACGTCCGCACGATGCCGGACGTGGCGGCGCACGTCCTCGGGATGATGCGCACGACGCCCAAGGAAGGAGCGGCCGCCGCACTCAGGGGGCGCGCCGAGCGTCCGGACTACCGGGACAGCCTCACTCGCGTGGCAGTGCCGGCCCTGGTCGTGGTCGGGACCGAAGACGAGTTCACGCCGGTCTCGGACGCCGAGCTCATGCACGGCCTCATCCCCGGCTCCACCCTGGCGGTGATCGAAGGAGCCGCCCACATGCCTAACCTGGAGCGCGAGGCCGAGTTCAACACCGTGTTCGCCCAGTTCTTGAAAGAGATCGTGTGATGCCCTCCATGTCCAAGAAGACCGTTTTCGTGACCGGTGCCAGCGCCGGGTTCGGTGTCGAGATCGTCCGCCGGTTCGCCGCCGACGGTGCCAAGGTCGTCGCGGCCGCGCGCAGCAAGGACCGGCTCGACAAGCTGGCTGGCGAGCTGGGCGAGAACGTCCTCCCCTTCGAGCTCGACGTCCGGGACGCCGACGCGGTGGCCGCGCTTCCCGGCACACTGCCCGCCGAGTTCGCCGAGGTCGACCTGCTGGTCAACAACGCCGGCCTCGCGAAGGGGCTCGAGCCCGCCCATCGGGCGAAGCTCGACGACTGGGACCAGATGATCGACACGAACATCAGGGGGCTCGCGCATCTCACCCGCGCGTTGCTGCCCGGAATGGTCGAGCGCGGCCGCGGGCACGTGATCAACATCGGCTCGGTCGCGGGCTCCTACCCCTATCCCGGTGGCAACGCCTACGGGGCGACCAAGGCGTTCGTGCACCAGTTCAGCCTGAACCTGCGCGCGGACCTGCAGGGCACCGGCGTCCGGGTGACCAACGTCGAGCCGGGTCTGGTCGGCGGGACGGAATTCTCCGTCGTCCGGTTCGAGGGTGATCAGAGCAAGGCCGACAACGTCTACAAGGGCACGACGCCGCTGACGGCCGCCGACGTCGCCGAGTCCGTCTTCTGGGCGGCTTCGCAGCCGGAGCACGTGAACATCAACGTCATCGAGCTGATGCCGGTGGTGCAGAGCTTCTCCGCGCTGCATATCCATCGGTCGGAGTAGGCCGGTCAGGCGGAGCCTGTCCGTTGAGGGTGGTGGTGGGGCGGGGTCCGGGGAGGCCGAAGAGCTCGAAGAGCGCCTGCTGTTCCGGGCTTCGCTCGGTCAGCAGGCGCCGCGTCCGCGGGCGACCGCCGGTGGACGGGTACCGCAGCACCGTCTCCCCGATCCCCGCGAGGCTGTCCATCAGCTCGCGGACCGACAGGTTCATTCCGGCGCGGTCCGCCTCGCGCCGCATCAGGTGCGTTACCGTGGACGCGAGCACAGTGACCAGCGTGTGCACGGCGATCCGATGCGGGGTCCAGTCCCAGCGCGGGGTGGGGCCGGTGACCGCGGGACCGGTGAGCCAGCGGAACGTCGAGTCGAGGTGGGTCCGGGCGCGGTACGCGGTGACGACTTCGGACACGGGCCAGTCGTGGTCGGTGACCAGCACCTGTTTGCCGAAGAACTCGTCGTGCAACCGCGACACGGCGGCATCGTCGACCTTCCAGGTGAGGCGGATCTCCCCCGGCCTCGTCCCCGTCAGAGCAGGGGAAAGCACCCTTTCGACGCGGCGCCCGCGCGTGATCCGCGCGATTTCGGCGTTCACCTGGCCGCGGTCACCCCGGTAGACGCCTGACGCCAGTGCGGCGTCGAGGCCCGCGAGTTCCCGCGTCGCGGTGCCCAGTTCCTCGCCGAACGCGCGGGCCTGCGCGTTGTGCAGGGTTTCCGAATGGGTCAGGATCACGCGGCGCCGCACGCCCGCGACCACGGCTCTGGTGTCGAGCGCGGTCAGCCCGGCGAAGCGCTCCGGGTCGACGGGCTTCCGCGCGGACGGCGGTTTCGACAGCAACTCCGGATGTTCCGAGAGCGGGAGCGCGCCGACGAAGTGCCGTCCGAGGTCCAGTTGCGCGGCCTGGCCCGCGGTGAAGACCAGCGTGACGGGGTAGAGCGAGCGGAGTTGCTCGGCGAGCGCGGCGAACGGCGGCGCCTCTTCCCTCGGGTACACGTGCGAGGCCAGCGGGATCGCCCCGTCCTTGGTCACCACCAGGCCGAGCCCGGCGAGTTCGCACCGGCAAGGGTCGGCCGTGGTGAAGGTGGCGAACTGCGGGACGTCCACGGCGAGCGCGGCGTCGCCCGTTCCCAGCCAGGAGAGCACCGCGTCGGCGACGGCGGTCTCGATCCTGGCGATCCGTTCGGGCGTGAGACGGTGCAGCGCCCGCCGGTGATTCGGCAGGTCGGCCCGGACGAATTCGCGGGCGACGGAGTCACGCCACCAGTCGGCCAATTGCGTTTCGGGGGCTGTCGCCCGGTGCAGGACGGCGAGCGCGAGATGCGTCCCCAAAGTGGTCGTGGCGCGCTGGGCTCCGACGGCCTCGTCGACCCGGCGCACGAAGTCGAGCCGTCGCAGCGTGGCCCACACCGCCGCGACGTCACCGAAGGTCCGGTGACGCGCTTCGCCGGGGGCCGAGACGTCGCCCTCCATCGCGCGTCCGATCTCCTCGGCCGTCCCGAGGTAGCGCTGCGACACGACCCTCGGCTCGCCGTCGACCCGCGCGGAGGTGACGAGGTAGTAGTACGTCCGCCCGCCGACCTTCTTGCCGATCACCGAAGCCACACTTTAGGTAATACACTCGCACCCGCCGACCGGCAACCAAGATCATGCGCTGAACAGCGAAAACGGTGATCCCACTCACGTGGGTGACGTCGTGGCGGGATGCACACTGGCAGGTGGAGCGAGTCCGGCCATAGCGTGCGGGAATGGCATCCCCTGCTGACGCGAACGCCCCCACCACCTCGGCGATGCGCCGGGCGCTCGCCAGGGCGCGCGACGGGAAGACCCTCGACATCACCGAGGCCTCGATCCTGCTCCAGGCGCGCGGCGACGATCTCAAGACGCTGTCCGAGCACGCCTCACGGGTCCGCGACGCCGGGCTCGTCGCGGCCGGCCGTCCCGGCGTGGTCACCTACAGCCGTTCAGTGTTCATCCCGCTGACCCGGCTGTGCCGGGACCGCTGCGGCTACTGCACCTTCGCGACCGTCCCGGGCCGCGTCGAATCGCCGTTCCTCTCCCCCGACGAGGTGCTCGACATCGCCCGCAAGGGTGCCGCAATGGGGGTCAAGGAAGCACTGTTCACGCTCGGCGACCGGCCGGAAGACCGCTGGAAGGCGGCGAAGGACTGGCTCGACGCGCACGGCTACGACGACACGCTGTCCTACGTCCGGGCGATGGCGATCCGGGTTCTCGAAGAGACGGGTGTCCTGCCGCACCTCAATCCGGGCGTGCTGAGCTGGCAGGACTTCCAGCGGCTCAAGCCGGTTTCGGCGTCCATGGGCATGATGCTGGAGACGACGGCGAAGCGGCTGTACACGGAGAAGGGCGGCCCGCACTACGGCTCGCCGGACAAGGACCCGGACGTCCGCCTGCGGGTGCTGGAGGACGCCGGCCGCAGTTCGGTGCCCTTCACCACGGGCATCCTGATCGGCATCGGCGAGAACTTCGAGGAGCGCGCCGACTCGCTGTTCGCGATCCGCAAGGTCGCGAAGACCTACGGCGGCATCCAGGAAGTCATCGTCCAGAACTTCCGCGCGAAGCCCGACACCAAGATGCGCGCGACCCCGGACGCCGATCTCGAGGAACTCGCCGCGACCATCGCCGTCGCGCGGCTCGTGCTCGGGCCGCGGATGCGCATCCAGGCACCGCCGAACCTGATCGGCCAGCAGTACGAACTGATGCTGAACGCGGGTATCGACGACTGGGGCGGCGTCTCGCCGCTGACCCCCGACCACGTGAACCCTGAACGCGCGTGGCCGCAGATCGACGAGCTCAAACGCCGCACCGAGGCGCTCGGTTTCACCGTGCGCGAGCGGCTGCCGATCTACCCGGAGTACGTCAAGGCCGGTGAGCCGTGGCTGGACCCGCGGATGAACGCGCATCTCGCGCCGCTGACCGACACCGAGACCGGGCTCGCGATCGAAGAGGCGATCCCGGTCGGCATCCCGTGGCAGGAGCCCGACGGCGGCTGGAAGGAGGCCGGGCGCACCGATCTGCACGTCGAGGTCGACACGGTCGGGCGCACGGAAGACCGCCGCAGCGACTTCGACTCGGTCTACGGCGACTGGGCCGAGATCAAGGGCAACATCAAGACCGCGCCGCAGCGGTTCGACCTCGATATCCGGGATGCCTTGCGCAGCGCGGAAAAGAACCCCGCCGGGCTCTCGGACGACGAGGCGCTGGCGCTGCTGCACGCCGACGGGCCGGAGCTCGACGCCTTCACCAAGATCGCCGACGACCTGCGTCGCGAGGTGAACGGCGACGACGTCACTTTCGTCGTCACGCGGAACATCAACTTCACCAACGTCTGCTACACCGGCTGCCGGTTCTGCGCGTTCGCCCAGCGCCGCACCGACGCCGACGCGTACACGCTTTCGCTGGAGCAGGTCGGTGACCGGGTCGACGAGGCGTGGGCCGCGGGCGCGACCGAGATCTGCATGCAGGGTGGCATCCACCCGGATCTGCCGGGCACCGCGTACTTCGATCTCGCGGCCGAGGTGAAACGCCGTCAGCCGGACATCCACCTGCACTCGTACTCGCCGATGGAGGTCGTCAACGGCGCTTCGCGGACGAACCTCTCGATCGAGGACTGGCTGGCGCGCGCGAAGGAGGCCGGCGTCGACTCGCTGCCGGGTACGGCGGCGGAGATCCTCGACGACGACGTCCGCTGGGTGCTGACGAAGGGCAAGCTGCCGACGTCGGAATGGATCAACGTCGTCACCACCGCGCACAAACTCGGCATCACCACGACGTCGACGATGATGTACGGCCACGTCGACACCCCGGCGCACTGGGTCGGGCACCTGAAGCTGCTGGCGAAACTGCAGCGGGAAGGCCTGGAACGCAACGGGCGGCGCGGGTTCAGCGAGTTCGTGCTGCTGCCGTTCATCCACCAGAGTTCCCCGATCTACCTCGCCGGGCTCGCCAGGGCGGGGACGACGCTGCGCGAGAACCGCGCGGTGCACGCGCTGGCCCGGCTGCTGCTGCACGGGATGATCGACAACATCCAGAGTTCGTGGGTCAAACTCGGCGAGGAAGGCAGCCGCGCGGTGCTCCAGGGCGGGGTCAACGACATCGGCGGCACGCTGATGGAGGAGACGATCAGCCGGATGGCGGGTGCGGCCAACGGGTCGTACAAGACGATCAGCGACATGCGTGCGATGGTCGAGCCGCTGGGCCGTCCGCTGCGGCAGCGGACCACGGAGTACGGCACGCCGACGGCGGAGCGGATCGCCGCGGCCCAGGCGTCCGACGGCGTCGCGACCGCGGTGCGGCGGCCGCTGTTGCCGCTTGTCACCAGCTGACGAAAAGACACTGACGGCCCCCTGGCCCGCGTACGAACGCGGACCAGGGGGCCGTCACGTTCCGTGTGGCACCGCTCACAAGGCGCGGGAGTCGCGGGCGTTTTCTGTGCTAAACCCGAGGCTCACTTCCGGGCAGCCGAGAGGACGTCGATGACCGCGAGCGCAGTCCAGGTGGCCGATACCGCCCGCTATCCGTTGTCCGAACCGGGAAGCCCCGCGTGGCGCGCGATCGTTTCCCGGACCCGCGCCGAACTGCGGGAAACGGGCTGCAGTGTGCTTGCCGACTTCATCCGTCCGGAGCTGCGTGATGTCCTTCGCGACGAAGGCGCGAAGATCGCTCCGGAGGCGTACGCGAAGGTCGAACGCGTCAACGCCTACAACATCGCCCTCGACACTCCGCTGCCGGAAGACCATCCCGGCCGCACGATCATGGAACGCGGCAACGCCTTCGTGGCGCGTGACCGGATCCCGGTGACCGCGGTGATCCAGCAGCTGTACACGAGCCCGGAGTTCCAGCGGTTCGTCGCCGACTGCTTCGAACTCCCCGAACTGCACGAACTCGCCGATCCGCTGTCCGGCCTGGTGCTCAACGTGATCGAACCGGGCCGCTCGCATCCGTGGCATTTCGACACCAACGAGTACACGGTCAGCATGCTCACCCAGGACGCGGCCGACGGCGGTGTCTTCGAATACTGCCCGAACATCCGCACCGAAACGGCCGAGAACTTCGACGACGTCCGCGCCGTGCTGGCGGGCGAAGGTGATCATCTGATCAGGCGGCTCACTCTGCGTCCTGGCGATCTTCAGCTGTTTCGCGGACGCTTCGCGCTGCACCGGGTGAGTAGTGTTCAAGGGGCAGTCGCCCGCCATTCCGCGATCTTCGCGTACAGCGAGCGTCCTGGGGTCATCGGCAGTCCGGAACGGACGAGACAGCTGTTCGGCCGGGTCCTGCCGGAACACGTCGCTTCGGCGGCGGTCCGGGGCGATGAGCTGCTCGACTAGCGCCTGTTGGCGGAGCTGAAGGAGTACCTGAAGGTGACCACAGGTGTGAACCCGCCCCGGCCGTAGGCCCCGCTATCGCGGTGGCAGGGCAGCGCCCTGCCGACGTCGATCGCGGTCGCGGGTTCACCTACAGACACTCAGTCAGGAGCTTGGCCGTGCCTTTCGATTCGACCGGCAAGATCTCTTTCGACCACATCTACACCGCGCCCGACCCCCGTGCGTTCTTCGGCACCTTGCGCAGACTGGACTACTCCATCCCCCAGCAGGCGAAGGCCTACTTCGCGAAATTGATCGACGAGTACCGCGCGGAGGCCGACGTCAAGGTCCCGACGGTGCTCGACCTCGGCTGTTCCTACGGCGTCAACGCGGCGCTGCACCGCTGTGACACCTCGATGGAGCGCCTGTACGACCACTACCGGGACGGCGAGTCGCTGAGCCGGGACGAACTGATCGCGCGCGACCGCCGGATGGTCGAGAAGCTCGCCGTCGGCGACGGTGTCCGCTTCATCGGCCTCGACGCCTCCGCGCCCGCATTGGACTACGCGCTCGCCGCCGGCTTCATCGACGACGCGATCCACGCGGATCTGGAGAGCGAAGACCCGACAGAGGAGCAGCGCGCGCTGCTGGCCGACGTCGACATCGTCATCTCGACCGGCTGCGTCGGCTACGTCACCGAGAAGACCCTCGTCCGGATAGCGCGGGAGAACCGGCCGTGGATGGCGCATTTCGTGCTGCGGATGTTCTCCTACGGGCCGGTCGCCGAGAGCCTCGCCGACTTCGAGTACGACACGACCGGGGTCGACGGCGTCTTCCGGCAGCGGAGATTCGCTTCGGATGAGGAAAAGTCGCAGATCTTGGACAATCTCTCCGTCGCGGGCCTCGACCCGCGTGGGCTGGAAGCCGACGGCCGGCTGTACGCGCGGCTGTTCGTCTCCCGGCCGAACGGCGCGGCGGGCGAACTCGCCTCCGTGCTGAACGCCCTTCCCCTTCGAGATCAAGGATGATCGTGAGCAGTCCGGAACCGTCCACCCGCACGTTCGGCAACGAGGACATCCTGCCGCGGGTCCCCGTCCCCAGCCTGGAGGACACCTGCCGCCGGTTTCTCGAGTGGTGCTCGCCGCTGCTCACCCCCGGCGAGCTGGCGGAGACCGAAGGCGCCGTCACCGAGTTCCTCGCGGCAGGAAGCCCGGCGTACGAACTGCAGAGCGCGCTCGAGGCCTACGACAAGCGGGAAGACGTCCGCAGCTGGCTCGACACCTTCTGGCCGTACCGCTACCTCGGCCGTCGCGATCGGATCGCGCTCAACGCGAACTTCTTCTTCCTGTTCACCGAATCCCCGCTGGGGCAGCTGGAGCGCGCGGCCGAACTGGCGGCGTCGGCGGTGGACTACAAGCTGAAGCTCGACGAGGAACTGGTGCCGCCGATCGTGCTGCGCGGGCAGCCGCAGTCGATGGTGCAGCACAAGTATCTGTTCTCTGCGACGCGGATCCCCGGCGCCGTGCAGGACACCGCGCGCACGCCGTACCGCGAGGACTGGCCGGGGCCGTCGCGGGCGCGGCACATCGTGGTCTTCCACCGCGACACCCCGTTCCGGATGGACGTCATCGCGCCGGACGGGCGGCCGTATTCCCCCGAACAGCTGGTCGCGGGGCTGCAGACCATTGTGAAGTCGGGGAACTTCGTCGAAGACCCGCGGACCGCCGCCGGGCATTTCACCACCAAGGCGAGGGCGGAGTGGGCGGCGACGCGGGAAGCGCTGCTCGCCGCCGGGAACGCGGCCGCGCTCGACGACATCGAGACGGCGTTGTTCTGCCTGTGCCTGGAGGACTTCACACCGGCGAACACGCAGGAGGCGTGCGACAACCTGCTGCACGGCGACAGCGGGAACCGCTGGTTCGACAAGGCCGTTTCGCTCATCGTGTTCGAGGACGGCACGGCGGGGATCAACGTCGAGCACTGCGAACTGGACGGGACCACGATCCTCGGGTTCACCGACGCGCTGCTGAGCGGGACGCGGCTGGAACGCCCGCCCGCCGACGGCGTCCCGGCGTCCGAAGTCATCGAGTTCGTCCTGGGTGAGGCGCTGCGCGAAGACGCTCGTGCCGCTGCCGCGTCCTTCGCCGAGTACGCCGAAGCGACCGCTACGAAGACGGTGTCCTTCACCGACTTCGGTGCGAAGCGGGCGAAGGAGCTGGGGATGTCCCCTGACGCCTTTGCGCAGATGGCGTACCAGCTCGCGCACAAGCGGGCGAAGGGGATCACCGGCGCGACGTACGAGTCGATCGCGACGCGGCAGTACCAGAACGGGCGCACCGAAGCGATGCGGGTGGTGACGCCCGAAGTGCAGTGGTTCGTCCAGGTGATGGACGACCCGCAAGCCGATCGGCAGACGCGTCAGGCGGCCTTCCGCGCGGCGGCCGCGAAGCACATCACGCGGGCGAAGGAGTGTCAGGCGGGCGACGCGCCGGAGCAGCACCTGTGGGAGCTGCAGCTGATCCAGAAGCGGCGCGGAGTCGAGGACTCTCCGGCGCTGTACTCGTCACCTGGCTGGCTGAAGATGCGCGACGACTACCTGAGCACCAGCTCGGCGCCGTCGGTGAACATCCAGTACTTCGGCTTCGGGTCGACCAGCCCGCAGTGCATCGGTGTCGCGTACGTGCTGCTGCCGGAGTCGCTGAATCTGTACCTGTGCACGCCGAAGCACGTGGCACACGAGATGGAGCTGTTCGCGACCGAACTGGACGGCGCCATCCGGGAGTTGCAGGAGCTGCTGGCCTGAGTTCACGAAGGGGCCGGTCTGTGTCCCCGAGGCGGTGCGAAAGCCACTTTGGCAACCTTGAAGGTTGCGAAAGTGGCTTTCGCAACACGCCACCCAGGGTTTGTGACGAGACGGCACGGCTCTGCGACGGTTCCGCTCCGGATCCGGGCCAGTGCGACAGAGCGCCCTTACGATCGGTGAGCCTTTCGATCTTGGGGGAACCATGGCTCGCATCCTGCTCGTCGAGGACGACGTGGCACTGGCCGAAGCGCTCACGCTCGCGCTGAAGGCGCTCGGGCACGACGTCGTCACCGCGCTGACCGGGGAGCGGGCGCTGGAGGCGTTGTTCACCGACCGGCTCGAACTCGATTTCGTCCTCCTCGACGTCATGTTGCCCGGGATGGACGGCTTCGAGGTGTGCCGCCGGATCCGCGCACGGAGCCGGTTGCCGCTGGTCCTGCTGACCGCCCGCGGCGACCCGATCGACATCGTCGCCGGGCTGGAATGCGGCGCCGACGACTACGTGGTCAAACCCGCCGAACCGCGGGTGCTCGACGCCCGGATCAAGGCGATCGGCAGGCGCGCCGTCACCACTGCCGGGTCGACGGCCGGCCGGTTGCGGGTGGGACGGCTGGAAATCGACGCGGCCGCGATGAGCGTGACCCGTGACGGCGTCGAACTGGCGCTGACCGCGACCGAGATCCGGCTGCTCGTCGAGTTCGCCGAACATCCCAACCAGGTACTGAGCAGGCAGACACTGCTGAAACGGGTATGGGATTACGGCTACGTCGGCGACTCGCGGATCGTCGACGCGGCGGTCGCGCGGCTGCGGGCGAAGATCGAGGACGATCCGGCGAATCCCGCGGTGCTGAAGACCGTGCGCGGACTCGGCTACCGGCTGGTGGGCGAATGAGGTTCGGACTCCGCGCCAGGGTGACCGCGGCGGTCGTGGCGGTGACCACGACGGCGACCGTCGTGATGGCCTTCAGTGCGGCCGAAATCCAAGAGGACGACGCGTTCGACAGGTTCACGGCCGCGGCGAAGACGTCGTTCGGGGCGATGTTCGGTCAGGCCTGGCCCCACCTCGAACAGTTCATGGCCGGCTCGCCCCGGGCCTTGGAGATGTTCTCCCAGGGAATGGACAAGGCGGCGGCGGACTGGATGCTCGTCACGAGCCACCCCCAACGGACGAACGACGACTTCAGGGCGCCCGAAGGACCTCCCGAAGTCGTCAAATCCTCGTCGCAAAGCCACGACTGGGCGACGGGCACCGAAAACGCGACCCCGCCCGACAGGCGAGCCGCGTTGGAAACGGTGAAGGACGTGGTGCTTCTGCGGACCACGGGACCGGAAGAACTCCTGTCGGCGACCACGACCGATCCGCTGACCGGCCACCGGCTCCTCGTGGTGAGCGCGAACTTCGTCGCGTACTGGGTCGTGCAGTTCTTCGACCTCACCAAGTTCGAGCAGGATCTGGCGGCCCAGCGGTGGAAACTGGCGTGGATCGCGCTCAGCGTCACCGTCCTCGGCGTGGCGGCCGCGGTCTTCGCCGCGGGCCGGATCCGGCGGCCGGTGCTCCGAGTCGCCTCCGCCGCCCGCGACCTGGGCGGCGGCGCCTTCGACGTGCGCGTCCCGGTGAAGGGCCGCGACGAACTCGCCGACCTCGCCGCGTCGTTCAACACGATGGCCGATCGGGTCGGCACGGCGATCGAGGAACTGCGTGCCAAAGACCGCCAGCAGCAACGCTTCGTCGCCGATGTCGCCCACGACCTGCGGACGCCGCTCGCGTCGATGGTCGCCACGGTCGACACCCTCGACGACGCCAGCCCCGAGGTCCGGACCCGGGCGACCGAGTTGCTCGGCGCGCAGGCCCGGCGGCTGGCTCGGCTGGTCGAAGATCTGATGGAGATTTCGCGGTTCGACGCGGGTTCCGCGGACCTGCGCCCCGAACTCGTCGACCTGCCCGCGCTCGTCGAGGACGCGATCGAGGTGAGTGTGCCGGGGACTTCCGTCCAGGTGACGAGCACCGGCGACACGACCGTCTCCGCTGATCCGCGCCGCGTCCACACCATCGTGTGCAACCTGCTGGTCAACGCCGAACGGTATGGCCGGACCCCGATCAAGGTGTCCCTGGAAGGCCTTTCCGGCACGGTGACGATCCGGGTCGCCGACTCCGGGCCGGGAGTCCCCGAGGAGTTGCGCCCGATCCTGTTCGACCGGTTCGTGCGCGGCGATCACGCGCGGCAGGCGACCGAAGGCAGCGGGCTGGGGCTGTCCATCGCCCGTGAGAATGCGCTGATCCACGGCGGGGAGATCACCGTGCACAACGACGGCGGCGCCGTCTTCACCGTGCGGCTTCCACGGGAATCACCAGCGTGAGCCACCGTGGCGCGTAGCCGTCGAAGTACGGCATCGGGACATGCGTGAGGATCAGGAACACCGCGGTCAGCACGCCCGCTTGGGACAGCTTCAGCTCGCGGTGACCGAGCCGATGCCACACCACCAGGACGAAGTTCGTGACCAGCAGGAATCCCCAGCGGGCGTCGTCCCAGCCGCCGAACGCGAGCAGCACCGGTGCCCCGATCGCGGCGATGGGCACCGCCGCGGCGAGCGTCGGCCGGTGCAGGAGCAGGAAACCGCCGATCACGACGACCGCGATGGGCAGCAGATAGAGCAGCACGGCGGTGATCGAGTACAGCCGCCAGCTCTCGGCCTGCGTGCGCTCGAACAGGTCCAGCGCGTCGGCGCGGTAAGGAAAGTCCGCTGTGGACAGTGACCGGCGAAGACCTTCGACGGCGCCGGGAGCGGCGGGTGGCAACGCCAGGATTCCCAGGCCGAGCGCGGCGCCCGGAGCGAGCAGTGCGCACGCGCGCCGAAATGGGAGCTTCCGCAGCAGGGCGAATCCGAACACCGGCAGCACGGTGAGCAGCGCGATCTCGTGCACCGTCACCGAAAGCGCCATCACCGCGCTCGCGAGCGCGAGCCTGTTCCGATGCAGCGCCCACAGCGCGCCGAACAGCAGGAGATACAGCACCTGGTCGAAGTAGCCGATCTCGTGGAACAGATAGCCACCGCACGGCAGCAGGAGCCAGGCGACGATCAGCAGCCGACGGCTTTCGGTGCGGCCGCGGAAGAAGGCGAGCGCCACGGTCGCCAGCACCGCGCCGAGGACCACGAAACTCGCGACCGCGAAGACGAGGTAGTCCTGTCCGAACGGCTTCAGGAGCGTGCCGAGGAGGAACCGCCGGTGGAAGCCGTCGGTCAGGGAGACGGCCTGCAGGGTCGCCGCCCACTCCCCCGGCAACCGGAACCCGGTGTATCCGGCGACGAGGACGGCGATCCCGAACAGCGCGATGACGCTTCGCCGCAAGGTCTTCCCGGGAACGGGCACCGGAGCCCGGTCGAGCAAGGTGGTCATGGCGCCAAGCTAGAAACGGATCATGTCACCACCATGACCACTGATCCCCGGCTTCGCACGGCTCTGCTACATCGTGCTCGACCGCAGGAACGCCTGTTCTGAACCCTCGACCACGAAAGCGGTCCGCGCCTTGGTGGTCGTGGGCAGGTCGCAGGAGAGCCACGCCACGCCGGGCGTCAGGAGCCCCTTCAGCTGTTTCGGCACGTCCGGGACCCCGGCGTCGCACTCGAGATCACTGATCATCTTCGACACGGCCTCGCGACGCAGCTTCACGACCGCGGACAACCGGAGGTCCGACGGTCCGGGCGCCTCGATCCGGCCTTCCGAGGCGCCCATCCGCTCCTCGACCCAGGATGCTTCGACGATCTCGCCGACGTCGGGAAAGTCCTCGGCGACCGGCGCCGGATCGGTGCGGACGGCCATTTCCTTCGGCGGTGCCGGGGCACAGGCCGCGATCAGGACGATCGCGGCCGTGGCCCCCAGGATCTTCCCCATGGTGCGCATGGGGAAGATCCTGCCTCAGGCGGTGAGCTTCAGGATGTCGATTCCCCGGGTGTTGTCGGCGACATAGACGTAACCCTTGTGCCAGTAGGGCGCCCACGCGCTGGCGTCCGCCGGGCGGAAGTAGGCGATCTGCTTCGGGTCGGTCGGATCGCTGACGTCGAGGAACCGCGTGCCCTGCGCGTAGAACGACTGCACGAGGACCTTGCCGCGGATGTCGAAGTAGTGCGCGGAGCAGTCGCCCGAGGCCGGGTCGCTGCCCTCCTGCCCGGCGACGCTCCAGGTGCCGACGGACTCGAGGCGGAACGGCTTCTCCGGCGTCGAGCGCCAGCCTTCGCCGTTGTACGAGCTCTTCAGCGACGAGATCGTCAGCACGCCGTCACCGGCGCAGCCGTCGAGGAAGCTCTCTTCGGTGGCGTAGATCAGGTCGCGGCCGTGCCGGCGGTTCGAGTCGGCACCGTCGGCCGAGCGGTGTCCCGCCGGGTGGAAGCTGTTGTGCATGAACTTCGACGGCGCCGCCGTCTCCTCGACCCCGCCGCCCGCGTAGGGCACCGGGTCGAACGGCGTCGCGCGGCGGACCTTGCCCTGCACGGGATCGCGGTGATAGCCGTTGGTCCAGTAGCCGCGGACGCCGCCCCGGCCGGACACCCAAGCCACGCCCACGGCGTCGACCTGGACGTCGTGCACGTAGTCGGTCTTGCCGTCGTTGCGCGCGAGCTCGATCGGGTTCGGGAACGTCTTGGGGTTGCGCGGGTCGCGGATGTCGGTCACCCAGATCGGGCGGCCGCCCCACTCCGCGGGCTGGTTCGCGGCCTTGGACGGGCCGCCGGTCCACAGGTACCGGCAGTCGTCGACGCAGCTGGTCGTGTGACCGGCGGGCACCTTGGTGTAGCTGAGGATGGCCGGTTTGTCCGGGTTCTTCAGGTCGATGATGTAGATACCGGACTCGCCGGTCTGCGTGGTGCCGCCGTAGGCCCGCGGGTCGCGCGCCAGGAAGACGAGCTTGCGCTTGACGTCGACCTCGGTGTCCTCGGTTTCCCACAGACCGGGAAGGCTGACCTCGCCGATCAGCTTCGGCGCGGTGGGGTTCTTCGTGAGGTCGTAGACCTTCAGGCCGAACTCGCCGGAAACGGCCATGACGTCACGTTTGCCGTACTGCAGGAACCCCATGGCGATGGCGCCTTGCGCGTCGGGCACGTTGCCGACGGCCTTGACGTTCTTCACCGCGCCGGGTGCGCCCGCGACCCGGACCTTCTCGCCTGCCGGTTTGTCCTCGTCGCCGCAGGCCGCGGCGGGCAGACCGGTGGCGATCAGGGTCGCGGTGACCGTGGCGAGCGCCAGGCACGAACGGAGCAACCAGTTTCCTCGCACAGAAACCTCCCAGGCTGGTTCCTGCACCTTATGATCGCCACTTTGCCCGCACAACCGCCAATAGTCGTTGCCGGACTGCTATGACATGACCATGCGCTTGCGTCTTCTGGTCCCGCTCCTGGCCGCCGCCCTCGTCGCGGCGGGCTGCACGGAATCCGGCGAA
This sequence comes from Amycolatopsis sp. TNS106, assembly GCF_019330265.1. NCBI lineage: Bacteria > Bacillati > Actinomycetota > Actinomycetes > Pseudonocardiales > Pseudonocardiaceae > Amycolatopsis > Amycolatopsis sp. TNS106. The sequence goes on from NZ_CP024972.1 coordinate 4,490,948, forward strand.
CCGCCCGCACCGGACGTTCTTCGCGTGGGCCTGGCCGCTCCGGTGACCCTGCTGCCCGCCGACGTCCGCGACCAGTCCGGGCGGATGCTCGCCGGCGCGCTCTGGACGCCGCTGGCCGATTACGACCCCGCGACGGGCAAGACGGCGCCGCGGGCGGCCGAATCGTTCACCAGTTCCGATCGGATCACGTGGACGGTGAAGCTCAAGGACGGCGGGAAGTTCCACGACGGCACCCCGGTGACCGCTCAGTCCTATGTGGACACCTGGAAGGCGATCGGCGCGGAGCAGTGGCAGGCTTCGCGGGTGGTCAAGGATCTCCTGCGGGCCAAGGAGATCACCGCGCCGGATCCGCTGACCATCCGGCTCGTGCTCGACCGGCCGTCCGGTCAGGTCCCCGCTCTGCTCTCCTCGCCCGCGCTGGTCCCGTTGCCCGCGTCGGCACTGGCTTCGCGTGATTGGGCCGGTTTCGCCCAACGCCCCGTCGGCAACGGGCCGTTCCGGCTGGACGGCGCGTGGCAGCCGTCGGGCGGCAAACTCGTCCGCGTGGCGGACGCGCCGGGCAAGGCGCGCGTGATCGAACTCAAGACCGGCGACGCGGCGGCGCAGTACGACGAGGTCAAGGCCGGGAAGCTCGATCTCTCCACGTTCGTCCCCGGTGATCGCCACGAGGCCATGCATGCCGATTTCGCGCAGCGGCACGTGATGTGGGCCCTGCCGACCGTCGCCTACCTCGGGTTTCCCTTGACCGCACAGCACTTCTCCGACGCGACCGTCCGGCACGGTTTCGCGCTCGGGATCGACCGCGCGGCGCTGGAGGCCGGCGCCCTCGGCAAGCAGGTGGATCCGGCGAAGTCGCTGCTGCCGCCCGCGGTCGCGCCGGGTGAGCGCAGCAGCACCTGCCGCCCCTGCACCTTCGACGCCGGTGCCGGGAAATCCCTGCTGGCCCAAGCGGAGTTCCCGGCCACACCTGTCCACTTCGGACAGTCGCAGGGGAGCTGGCTGCGTCCGCTCGCGGAGCAGGTCAGCACGGCGGTCGGGGTCCCGCTCGCCGCGGAGCCCGGACAGGGCCCGTTCGCGATCGACGTCGGCCTGATGACGCCGAGCCCGCAGGAGGTGCTGGCCGAGATCGCGAAGGCGACCGGATATCAGAGCGACGGGTTCGCCGACCTGCTGAAATCGGCCGAGGAGATCGAATCCACCGAGAGCGGCGAGGTCTACCGGCTGGTGGAGAACCACCTGCTCCGGGACCTCCCGGTCGTACCGCTGTGGTCCGGGCACGGGCACGCCGTCTGGGCGGACCGGGTGGGCGACGTCAAGGCGACGACGTTCGGCGGGGTGGACCTGTCAGCGGCCTCCGTGCGGTGACCCGAGCGTGCACTCCCCCGCGACGACGTCGATGAAGGCCGAGGTCAGCGGGTCGGGCGTGCTGCGACAGTAGGCGGCGAGCGGGCGCCGGATCGGCGGTTCGGGCCGCAGGACGCGGCCGTGGAAGCCTTCGGGCAGGACGTTGGCCGGGACGAGCGCGGGACCGAGCCCCGCCGCCGCGAGTACCGGGGCCGCCGCGCTCTGCTCGGTCCGGACCGCGGCCCTCGGCTGGAACCCCGCCGCGGCGCACGCCTGGTCGACGAGGTCGGCGAGACCGTTGCCCGGCGCGTAGTGCACCCACGCGCAGTCGGCGAGGGTCGCCAGATCGACGACGCCGGTGCCGTCGTCCTCGCGCGGCCCGTCGATCGGCAGGACCACGACGAACTCCTCGGCACCGATTTCGCGGACCGGCCCGTCCCAGCCCGGCGGCACCGGGCCGACCGCGACGTCGGCCTCCCCCGCCGCCATGGCCTCCCGGAGTTCGTCCGCGTGCCTGAACTCCACCAGCCGGACGTCGACCTCCGGCCGCTCCCGGCGCCAGACCCGCAACGCCGCGGGCAGGACCCCGATGCCGACCGAATAGACCGTCGCGATCTGCAGTTCCCCGGCCTCCAGGCCGGACGCCTGCCGGGCCGCGCACCGCGCGCGTTCGGCGTCGGCGAGGGTGGCGCGGGCGTGCGGCAGCATGGCGCGGCCCATGGGGGTGAGCCGGACGCTGCGGGGCAGCCGTTCGAGCAGCGGGCCGCCGACGCCCTTCTCCAGCGCGCGCACCTGATGCGACAGCGCGGGCTGCGTCACGTGCAGCATCTCCGCGGCCTTGGTGAAGGAGCCGGTGTCCACGACGGTCACCAGGTACTCGAGCTGGCGCAAGCTGGTCATGAAGAGAGTTTATCGGAGTGGTGATATCTATGCCTTGGACTTATCTCCGTACCGGGTCCAGGCTTGAGGACATGAACGAAGAACGCAAGGTCGCCCTGGTCGCCGGGGCCAACGGGGTCATCGGCAAGAACCTGATCGAACACCTCGAGACCCTGCCGGGGTGGCGCGTCATCGGCCTGTCGCGGCGAGGCGGCCCCGGCCAGATCGCGGTCGACCTGCTCGACGCGGACGACACCCGCGCGAAGCTCGGCGGCCTGGGCGACGTCACGCACGTGTTCTACGCGGCTTATGTCGACAAGCCGACCTGGGCCGAGCTGGTCGCGCCGAACCTGGCGATGCTGACCAACCTCGTCGACGCGATCGAGCCCGCCGCGCCCGGACTGCGCCACATCAGCCTCATGCAGGGCTACAAGGTCTACGGCGCCCACCTCGGCCCGTTCAAGACCCCGGCGCGCGAGGACGACGCCGGGCACATGCCGCCCGAGTTCAACGTCGATCAGCAGTCCTTTTTGGAGCGGCGCCAAGCGGGGAAGGCCTGGACGTGGTCAGCGATCCGGCCGTCGGTGGTCGGCGGCACCGCGCTCGGCAACCCGATGAACCTCGCGCTGGCCATCGCGGTCTACGCGTCGATCTCGAAGGAACTCGGCCTGCCGCTGCGGTTCCCCGGCAAACCCGGCGCGTACGACAGCCTCCTGGAAATGACCGACGCCGGCCTGCTGGCGAAGGCCACCGTATGGGCCACCGGCTCGGAGAACGAGGCGTACAACATCGCGAACGGCGACCTCTTCCGGTGGAGCGACCTCTGGCCGCGGATCGCGCGGTACTTCGACCTGGAGGTGGCGCCGCCGCTACCGATGTCGCTGGACGTCGTCATGGCGGACAAGGAAGAACTCTGGACGTCGATCGCCGCGAAGTACGGCCTCGAAGTGCCGTACAGCGCCGTTTCGTCGTCGTGGGGATTCGCGGATTTCGTGTTCGGCTGGGACTACGACATGTTCGCGGACGGCTCGAAGGCCCGGCGGGCCGGTTTCCACGAATACGCGGAGACCTCGGCGATGTTCTTCCGGCTGTTCGACGAGTTCCGGAAGGCGAAGGTGATCCCGTAGGCCGGAGGCTTCGGGGATGGTCGCCGGCCGAGTGGAGGTTGCGAAAGCCACCTTCGCGACGTCTGATGTCCCGAAAGTGGCTTTCGCGACACGTCCCTCCACCGCGGACCAGGAGAGCCCGGGGTGTGGAGAAGTCCCTTCAGCCGCGCCCGATGTACGGCATCGCGGTCGCCGTGACGGTCAGGAACTGGACGTTCGCGTCCAGCGGCAGCCCGGCCATGTACAGCACGGCGTCCGCGACGTGCCGGGCGTCGAAGGTCGGCTCGGCCTTGACGCTGCCGTCGGCCTGCGGGATCCCGTCGGCCATCTTCCACGTCATCTCGGTGGCGGCGTTGCCGATGTCGATCTGTCCACAAGCGACGTTCCAGGCCCGCCCGTCGAGGGAGATCGACTTCGTCAGCCCGGTCACCGCGTGTTTCGTCGCCGTGTAGGCGACGGACGCGGGGCGCGGCGCGTGCGCGGAGATCGAACCGTTGTTGATGATCCGGCCGCCGCGCGGGTCCTGCCTCTTCATCAGCCGCACGGCCTGCTGCGCGCACAGGAACATCCCGGTCAGGTTGGTGTCGACGGCGCGTTTCCAGTCCGCGAAGGACAGTTCGTCGACCGTCCCGCCCACCGAAACACCCGCGTTGTTCACCAGGAGATCCAGCCGCCCCCATTCCGCGCGGACCGTCTCGAACAACGCGGCGACGGAATCCGGGCCGGCGACGTCCGTGGACACGGTAAGCGCGTTCGTGTCGCCACCGGCGGTCTCGGCCAGCGCTTCCGCACGGCGGCCGGCGAGGGCGACCCGGTAACCGGCGCCGAGTAACGCGCGGGAGATCTCCCTGCCGAGCCCGGAACCCGCCCCGGTGACGACCGCGGTCCTGCCGTTGCCCATCGAACCTCCTCGCAGACCGTGCCGGACCGATCCGGCTCGGTGATTGTTTTCCGATTACCCGCGTCCGTTCAGGCTAGCGCGCCGCCGTCGGCGGAAAACGTTCACCCGTCGGCCGTCGCGCCTTCATGAAAACCGGTAACCCCTTCACCACATCGAGGCGATTCACCGGATGTGCCCAGGGGGAATTCACACCGTTCACTTCGTCGCCGGAGTGGTGGACAGTGAAGAAGAATCCGCGCTTCCAGCTGGTCCAGACCGGCGATCAGACCATCCGATGGCGGCTGCTCGGCGGCAACAACGTGTCGCTGGGTTCGGCGCCCGACGACTATCCGCGAGCCGAGGAATGCCTCGCCGCGATCGCCTGGCTCAGCGCGCACGTTTCCGAGCTGACCAGCGATTTCAGTCATCTCAGCGGCGGGCGCTGGCGCTGGCGCCTGCATCGGGAAGACCGGGTCGTCGCGATCGCCAGCCATGCCTACGGACGGCGTATCGAGGCGCAGCGCGGCCTCGACCGATTCCGCTCGGCCACCACCGAGGCGTCCATCGGTGAAGGGATCGAGACCATCGCCGATTGGCGCCGGAAATACCGTCGCGATTCCGGCGGCATTTCACCGAATCGTTCTCCGTGACGGCCGCTCACGGAAAGTGCGTTCCCCGGAGATTAACCACCATGACGTCGGGCGGGAACGCGAAGCACCGTCGCCGGACAGTGTTGCGGAGCGAGGATTGTGGCAAGTCACGGAATCCCGTGACGACTTGGGGACTAGAGAAAGAGTGCAAACAAGATGCGTGCTCGTACCACTCGGTTTCTCGGCGCCACCGCCATCGCCGCCTGCGCCTGCCTCACCCTGACCGGCACCGCCTCGGCGGTCGCCCCGGCCAACGGCCTCGAGGACGTCCTGGCCGCGGCGGGCTCGGACACCACCGTCGACATCACCGGCGCGATCCTGGCCAACGCCAACGGCGCCGCCTGGAACACCGACCCCGACAACCACGTCAACATCCCGCCGCTGCTCGCCGCGGGCGGCACCTTCACCGTTCCCGGTGACCTTTACGCCGACCAGGTCGTCTACAACACCACGACCACCCTGCCGCCGAACGGCTCTTCCCAGGGCAAGACCGCGCTCAAGGCCTCCGGCGACGCGGGCGACGGCAAGATCGACATCGCGCGGTCGTCGTCGCCCCGCGGCTCCTCCGACCCCGCGTCGTTCGAGTACTACGCCTTCGCCACCGACGGTGTCACCTGGTCGTCCTCGGCGACCGGCTCGGGCGCGGGCCTGTCCCTCACGCTGGCGCAGCTGCGCGGCATCTACGACGGCTCCATCACCAACTGGAACCAGGTCGGTGGCGCCAACGCCGCCATCGTCGTCTACCTGCCCCAGACCGGCTCCGGCACGCTGAGCTTCTTCACCACCACGGTCCTCGGCTTCGACCCCACCACCAAGCCGGTCACCATCAAGCGGTTCCAGGAGCACGACGGCAGCTCCATCCCGGCCGCCGACCGGGCCAACGCGATCGCCCCGTTCTCCATCGCGCAGTGGATCGCCCAGGGCAACGCGGTGACCGCGGACAAGCGCGCGGGCTTCACCGTGAACCCGCTGACCGGTGCCGGCTTCAACGGTTCCCCGGTCGCCGGCTCGGCCGGCAACTACACCCCGGCCTTCACCACGGCGTTCCTGGGTTCGCGCAGCGTTTACCACGTGCTCGACACCCGCACGCCGAGCTACGACCAGGCCCAGCGCGCCGTCGGCTTCGCCGCCGGTGACACGGCCGCGACCGCCAGCCCGCTGTGCGGTGGCCAGCTCGCCACCACCATCAAGCGGTACGGCTTCCTGACCGTCTCGGGCCCGAACGGCCTGTCCTGCGTCAAGTCCTGACCCCCTCCTAGCGCGTGAAGGCCCCCTTCCCTCGGCTGAGCCGAGGGAAGGGGGCCTTCACGCGCTACAGAACTACTTGGGGGCGACGCCCAGTGCGGCGAGCGCCGGGTCGGTCATGATCACGCCCGCGCCGGTGACCGGGTCGAAGCCCGGGGCGCCGAGGTCGATCGCGGTCGACACGAGCGCGTTCCGGATCTCCGCCTGGGTCGCGGCCGGCTTGCCCTGCTTCAGCAGCGCGGCGATGGCGGCGGCACTCGGCGCGGCGGCCGAGGTCCCGAAGAACGGCTGGAAGCCGCTCACCGAGGTCGCGACGCCGTCGGCCGCGGTGATGTCCGGCTTGTTCCGCGTCGCGCCACCGGTCGAGGACACGTTGCCCGGGGTGATCACTGAACCGTCCGGGTTGTAGAACTGGTGACGGCGACCGTCCGAAGTGAACCGTTCCCACTTGCTGGCGGCGGTGAACAGACCCGGGTACGGACCTGCCGGGTTCGCCGGGTCACCGGCTTCGAGCGCACGGCCGAAGGCACCGGCGGCGGGAGCGGCCGCGACGCTGAAGGCGTTGACGGCGGCCGAGTGGCCGGAGGTGACACCGTTGGTGCTGAAGGCTTTCAGGTCGCCTGAGGCGACGAAGCGGCCTCGGATCACGTTGAGCGCGATGAACCGGTCGGCGCCGCTGTACTTGACCACGGCGACCTTGAAGCCCGAGCCGCTGGCCGGGACCTGGGCGATTTCGTACGGGTTCTGGGTGCCGTTCTGCGCGCCCTCGCTGGAGGCGACGACCGCACCGGACGAGTTCAGGACGAACAGGTCGTAGTCGCTGGTGGCCTTGCCCCACGGGTCGGACCAGAACAGGGTGACGTAGCGGCCGACCGAGTTCGGCGAGAGCGCGTTGTACAGCTGGGTCGTGGCGCTCGGGTCGAAGTCGTGCGGCGTCCCGGTGATCCCGGAGATCTTGCTGCCGGAGCCGCGGAAGTCACCTTCGTAGTAGCCGCTGGTGCCGTCGGTCAGGTTGCCCGAGTTCCCCGCGGAGGAGAAGTAGAGCGCGCCGGCCGCGGTCACGTCGTTGACGGCCTGCGCGACCGGGCCGTCCTGGAACGGCGACTCGTCGAAGTAGGAGACGTCGTCGACGATGATCGTGCACTTGCCGGTGGTCCGCAGGGCGCGGATGTTGTCGGCGAAGCTCTGCTCGCTGGTGAAGGCGGTCGCGAATCCGAGCGCGGCGCCGGGCGCCATGTCGTGGATGATCTCCAGCATCGCGGTGCCCTCGTCACCGCTGCCCGCCTGGCCGGGGAGGACGTCGACGGCGGGGAGCTCGCCGGCGGTCTGCGACGCCTGGAGCGACTTGATGCCGTCCGAGAGCACGCAGACCTTCTGGCCCGCGCCGGTGACGCCGTACTTGGTCCGGGCGGTGTCGTTGCCGTGCGCCTTGTCGCCCTCGGCGACCTGCAGCGCGGCGGCGGTCTTCTTGGCCGCGGCCTGCCGCCGGTCCTGCGGCGCGGACTCGTTCCAGGTCATGGCCTGGGAAGCGGCCTTGACCTCGGCGACGTCACCGCGTCCGGCGATCGCGTCCACGGCGCTCAGGGGGAGGTCGGCGCGGATCGCACCGGCGGGTGAGGCGTAGCGGACGGTGCCACCCGCCGCCTTGACGGCGTCCACCAGGGACTGTCCGGCGCCCTTGATGTCCACCGAGACCGTGCCGGCGTCGCTGACGCCCAGGCCGGTCCGGTACTCGGGCAGCTTGCCGGCCAGGCCCTTGTCGGCGCGGAGGCGCTTCTCGACGACGAGCTGGCTCGACTGCTTGCGCTCGGCCGGGGTGAGGCTCTTCTTGATGCTCTGCAGCGCGCTGATCCCGGCCTGGGTGCGCACCTCTTCCGACGGCTGGGCACCGGAAACCGCGGTCGACAGCAGCAAAGCACCGACCGCGACCGGAACCGAGCATGTGACCACCCGGCTGAATCTGCTCATTGAAATCTCCCTGGCTTTTCAGAAGCACTGCCCACACGGCACAGCCCGTGACAGGAATTCCTTCGGCCGCCCGAATGAATTACCCCTGACCGGGTGTAATGGGGAGAATCTAAAGAGCTATCAGTGAGGAGTCCACCGACCAAAGTCGGTATCGGGGGAAGATCCACATCGTGGGAGGGATTTCGGTCCGAAAAGACCGGAATACTCCTACGCCCACGCCGGGAAAAGCCGCCAAAGCGCCAAAGCGGCCAGCGACGCCAGGGTGAGCAGCACCGGACCGGTGATGACGTAGGTGGAAACCGGCCGCCACCGGCGGTAGAGGAAGGTCGCCCCGGCCGCCGCCGCCACGAACCCGCCGAAGGCCAGCACGAGCCCGGCCCACGCGTCGCCGTCGCCGGTCCGGCCGTCCTGCGCGTCCGCCTTGCCGTTCTGCGGAGTGGGCCGGAACGGCCTGCCCTCCAGCGTCGCGGTCACCACGGTCGCTTCCTCCGAGGCCAGCGGCCACCAGGACGCCGACGTCACCAGGGTCAGCCGATCGTTCTGGGTCTTGCCGTAGTCCGCCCCCTCGTCGAGCGGGCGGGTGGCCTTCTCGGTCACGCGGTAGACGGATTTGCCCTGAGTCGTCGCGACGACGATTTCGTCACCGGGCTCCAGCGCCTCCAGTGATCCGAACGGACCGCCGTAGCCCGCGTTGCGCGCCACGATCGCGGCGTTGCCCGGCTGCCCGGGACCGGCGGTCCCCGGCACGTGGCCCGGTCCGGACGCGGTTTCCCCGCTCGACGCCCCTTCGACGACGACTTGCTGCAGCTTCAGCGCGGGAATCTCCAGGACGGCGACCGGCTTCCCGAACTCGACCGGTTCGGTGGGCGGAGGCGCCCCGAAGAGGCTTTGGCTGGCGCCCAGCGCCAGGCCGATCTCGCCGCGGATCTCGCCCAGCGCCTTCCGCTGATCGCTCGTCTGGAGCATCGGCCCCAGCGCGTAGACGACCAGGGCCAGCGCCACCGAGGTCGTGACCAGCCAGGCGGCGAGGACGGTGCCGATCCATCCCGGACCGAAGCTCAGGAAGCGGGTTTCCGGTTCCTGGTGCCGCTCTTCGACGGAGATGCTCACGCCACTCCTCCGGCCGATTTACGCCGCAGGAGACCGAAGAGCATCGCGAACGCGGCCCCGATCTCGGCCAGCGCGACGACCAGCCACCTCGGCACCGGGCGTCCGGCGGCGACGTACGCCGTCGCGGACGGGAGTGTCGCCAGGATCACCAACGCCACCAAGGGAATGAGCGCGCCCAGCACTCCGGCGCCCGGGAACTTCGGGATGTCGATCGACTCGGCGAGATTCTTGGCCGCCAGCACGCTTTCCGGGGTCGGGGCGGCCGCGGGAGCGGGCCCGGTCGCGGCCGCCGTCGCCGAAGTTCCGGCGGGCGAACCCGTTCCCCCGGTGGGGCCGGTCAGCGAGGAATTGGCGGCCGTCGTGGCACCGTTCCCGCCCGCCGGTGGCGGGTCTTTCGCTTCTTCCCTTTCCTGACAGGATTCCTGGACCGTCCCGGTGCCGATCTTGGCCACTCGCGCGGGAACGGTGGCCGCCAAGCCCGGACTCAACGGGGTCATGCCCGGCGGGAGCAGCGACTGGCCGTAGCCGCTCGCCAGCTCGGCGACCGCCTTCAGCTGCGCCTGCTTCTCGGTCATCGGCTTGCAGGTCGCGTCGATCAACGGATTGACCGGCGCCGCCAGATACTCCACGAAGGTCAGCGGGTACGCGCCGTCCTTGGTCACGGTGCCCGGCTGCACGGTCCCGTCCGCGCCGACCTGCATCGAATCGGCCGCCAGCTGCAGGCTTTCCTTGGTCGGCGCGACGAAGTTCCCCTTGCCGTCCGGAAGCGCGACCGGCGCCCAGCCGTAGGCCCTCGCCGTCGCGAGATCGGTGACGACCCAGCTCATACAGCCGCCGGTGCAGACGAATCCCGTTCCCACGACGCCGTTCTGCACGGTCTTGCGCACGGCGAGCTGACCGGTTTTCGCGTCGACGTTGTGCAGCGAGAGAGAGCCGGGATCGAGCGCGTTCAGATCGGCGATCACCCCCGGCGATTTCCCGTCCAGCTCACCGAAATAATCGGTCCCTTTCCGGGGGAACACCCAAGCCGCCGGTGCGGCGCCCGCGAGCACCTTGCTCAACGCGAGCGGGATGGTGCCCGGCCCGGATTCCCCGGTCACTCCGAAGAAGTCCAGGCTCTCGGCGCCAGCTCTCGCCCTGGCCGCGTTCGCCTCGTTCTCTCTCGTGACGGAGGCGAGCGCCGGATTGCGGCCGACCAGCGGGGTACCGTTCCGGAAAATGCCGCCCCGGCCGTCCAGATCGGGTTGCTGTCCCCCCTTGGTGACCATGTTCGCCACCTCGTCGTGGGTGAATCGCAGGGTGCCGGTGAACTTCGCGTTGAGCGAGCTCCCGTTGTCGTCGCTGTCGGTCGGCGACCAGCCGACCGCGGCCACGACCGCCGCGTTGATCCCGACCGGGATGTACTGCCGGTCCCGGACGGTCTGCGTGGCGAGCGCGTTCCCGCTGCCGGTGATCACCAGATCCGAGTCGCCCTTGTCGAACGCGGTCAGGCCGGCGTCTTCCGTCTCGCTCACGATGTTCGCCGGCTGCTCGGCCTGGGTGGGCGCGCAGAGCGCCTGGTTCCAAGCGACCGCGGTGCGGCCCAGCCGCTCCGGCATGCTGGCGCTGAGCGTGTGCTGACCGGCGCCCTTGCACCCTTTGACGCCGAGTTCCTGCTGCGACGGGGTGAAGGAGATCGAGCTGTCGATCCAGGTCACGAACGCGCCGTCCGCGTTCTTCGCGGTGATCGTGACCGCGACCGAACAGGGATTGTTCTCGTCGCACCGGAAGGAGTACTTGTTGCGGGTCTTCGCACCGGTCGCCGGATCGACGACGTCGGGGTTGGCCGCCCAGGAAACCGTGGGCGGCTTGTCCGCCTGACCTTCCGCGTTCTTGGTGAAGGTGGTGTACAGCGGATCCCAGATGATCGGTTTCGGGGTGGACGAACCGAGCGGGATCTGGGTGTCGATGACGATGTCGCCGGTCCTGCTGCTGCGGCGGCCGGTGGCACTGTCCATATGCGCCGAGTTCGCGATGAACTCGTCCTTCAACCCTCCGCAGTAGGCATTGACCCGCGCGCTGACGGAACTGTCCCGCAGCCACGGCGGTTTCCCCGCGACCTTGATCAAATTGTCCGGCAGGACCTGGGGGCAGACCTTCAGGGACGCCTGGGCACCGCTCGCCAATCCCGACACCGTGATCCGCACCGGGTCGCCGTTCCGCGCCGCCGAAAGATCGGCGGGCTCGGTTTTGAGGGTGTACGGCGGGTTCGCCGGCGCTTGCGCCTGCGCCACGGGGACGGACACCCCCGTCACCATCAGCACCCCGCAGATCAGCAAGATCCCGACTTGTCTTGCGCGGACGAAGAACACGGACGACTCCCCAAGGTGCGCGGGCATACGGCGGAGAGCGGGACTCGATCACGAGCCGCGCCCGGAACCAACGTCCCCGAGTCGCCCGTTCGGGGTCAACCGCACCCGGACCTGCCCCGGCACAGATTCACACGCGCCCCGTCGGGCGTTCCCCGCTTGGACACCTTTCGCGGTTTCGGGCACCACATACTGGCCGCATCGAGGGGCGACGTGGTGTGCCCTGAACTCGTTTGCCCACCGATACGAAGGAAGGCCGCTCGTGACCGTCGCGCCACCCCGGCCCGATCCGTCCCCACCGGGAACCCCGGTGCGGCGGGTGATCACCGAAGTCCTTTCCCGGGCCGACCGGGCGTTCCGCCGGGTCACCACCGGCGCCGGGCTGGCCATGCTGGGAATCCTTCTGGTCATCGGCTTCTTCCTGGTCTACCGGTCCGGGCCCGCTTTCGACAACAGCGGCTTCGGGTTCTTCACCACCATCCGGTTCGACCCGGCCTCCGGCGTCCTCGGTGTGCTGGGCCTCCTCTACGGGACGATCGTGGTCGCGCTCATCGCGGTCCTCGTCGCCGTACCGCTGAGCATCCTGGCCGCGCTGTTCATCACCGAGTACTCCAGCGGCCGGATCCGCGGCTTCCTCACCGGCCTCGTCGACCTGCTCGCCGCCATCCCCAGCCTGTTGTACGGCCTGTGGGGATTCAGCTTCCTCGGCCCGCAGATCGTCCCGATCTCGACGTGGCTGACCGAGAACCTCGGCTGGTTCCCGCTGTTCGCGTCCAAGGAGAACACGCTCTACATCCAGTCCATGTTCATCGCCGGGCTGGTGGTGTCCCTGATGGTCCTCCCGATCACGACCTCGGTGATCCGTGAGGTCTTCGCGCAGACTCCGCCCGGGGAAAAGGAAGCGGCGCTCGCACTGGGCAGTACCCGGTGGGGGATGGTCAAAACGGTCATGCTGCCCTTCGGCCGGGGCGGCATCATCGGCGGCTCGATGCTCGGGCTCGGGCGCGCGCTCGGCGAGACGATCGCCGTTTCCCTGCTGCTGCCCCAGGTTCCGGAGATCACGCAGCACATCCTCCAGTTCGGTGGTGCGACCATCTCCGGGTTCATCGCCAACAATTCCGGCGCGTCAGGCCTTTCCCTGTCCGGGCTGATGGCGGCGGGCCTGGTGCTGTTCGTCTTCACCCTGGCCACGAACTTCACCGCGTCGGTGATCATCTCCAAGAGCCGGTCCGGTGCGGGAGTGGATGCCTGATGACCACGACACTCACTCCCCCGGTCTCGTCCGGCCCGCGCAAACTCGTCAAACGCCGCCCGTCGGAGACGACCCGGCAGGACCGGCTGGCCGCGCTCGGCTGCGCGGTGTCGGCCACCCTGCTCACCTGGTTCGTCATGCATCTGCTGCTGGATTCCCCCGGCTGGCTGGCGGATCTGATCGTCGCCTACCTGCTGTACCTGGCGATGCTCTACCTGGTCACCCGCGACCGTCTCGGCAGGCTCGCCGCGTCGGACCGGCTCGTCTCGACGATCGTCGTGTCCGGGGCGCTCACCCTGCTCGTCCCGTTGCTGTTCCTGTTGACCTACATCGTGATCGAGGGCGCGCCGTATCTGCGCCTCGGCTTCTTCACCCACGACATGTCCGCCGTCGCGCCGACCGATCCGGTCACCGCGACCGGCGGTCTGCACGCGGTGGTCGGCACCCTCCAGCAGACCGCGCTGACCCTGGTTTTCGTCGTTCCGCTGGGCGTGCTCACCGCGATCTTCCTGAACGAGACCCGGTCGCGGTTCCGCCGTCCGGTGCGGATCATGGTCGACGCGATGAGCGGTCTCCCGTCCATCGTGGCCGGTCTGTTCATCTACGCGGCGCTGATCATCCCGGGTATCCAGGCGGGCGTGGGACTGTTCAGCTACAACGGTTTGATGGCCACCCTGGCGCTGACGATGGTCATGCTGCCGACGGTGACGCGGACCGTGGACGTGGTGCTCCGGCTGGTCCCGGACGGCCTGCGCGAGGCGTCGCTGGCCCTCGGCGCGAGCCGGGCCAGGACGGTGTGGTCGGTGGTCCTGCCCACCGCGCGCACCGGCGTCACCACCGCCGTGATCCTCGGCATCGCCAGGGTGGCAGGCGAAACGGCCCCGCTGCTGTTCACCTCGTTCGGCTCGCTCGCGATGAACGCCAACCCGTTCTCCGCGCCGCAGGAGAGCATCCCGCTGTTCATCTTCCGCTTCATCAAGCAGCCGCTGGAAAACGTCCAGCAGCGCGGTTACGTCGGCGCGCTCGTGCTGATCCTGCTCATCTTCGGCCTGTTCGCGATCGCCAGGATCGTCGGGCGCGACCGGTCGAAGCGCAAGGCGAAAAGAACGAAGGAGAACCGGTGACCGACACCACCGAATTGTCCACTGTGGACGATAATGAGGAGAATCCTTACTCCACCGGCTATCTCACCCCCCGCGACGCCGACGGCAGGCCTCAGGTCACCTTGACCGGCGGCCCGCCGCCCGGGGCGGCCGAACTCGAGTCGCGGGAGATCGGCGCCTGGTTCGGCGACCGGCTGGTCCTCGAAGGCGTGTCGCTGCGGATGCCCGCCAAAGAGGTGACCGCGCTGATCGGTCCGTCGGGCTGCGGCAAGTCGACCTTCCTGCGCATCCTCAACCGGATGCACGAGCTCGTCCCCTCGGCGTCGCTCACCGGCGAAGTCCTGCTGGACGGCCAGGACATCTACGCCGACGGAACCCGGCCGCAGCAGGTCCGGCTGCGCATCGGCATGGTGTTCCAGAAGCCGAACCCGTTCCCGGCGATGTCCATCCGGGACAACGTGCTCGCCGGACTCAAACTCGCCGGCGTCAAATGCGACGACAAGAACGCGCTCGTGGAACAGAGTCTCGAACGCGCCGGGCTGTGGCGCGAGGTCCGCGACCGGCTGAGCTCGCCCGGTGGCGCCCTCTCCGGCGGGCAGCAGCAGCGGCTCTGCATCGCCCGTTCGCTCGCGGTGCAGCCGAACGTGCTCCTGATGGACGAGCCCTGCTCCGCCCTCGACCCGACGTCCACCCGGCGGATCGAGCAGACGATCGCCGAGATCGGGCACGAGGTGACCGTCGTGATCGTCACGCACAACATGCAGCAGGCCCAACGGGTTTCGGATCACTGCGCGTTCTTCCTCGCGGCCGAGAACGAACCCGGCCGGGTGATCGAACACGGTCCGACGGACACGATCTTCAACGCGCCGTCGGACGAACGCACCTTCGACTACGTGAACGGGCGATTCGGATGATGGCCTTGCGCAGAGTGGGCGCTTTGGGCGGGATCTCGGCGCTGCTGCTCTCGATCTCCGTGGCGGGCGCGCCCGGCGCGGCGGCGCTCAGCAGGGTCACCGGCTCGGGGTCCAGTTATGTCGGCGTGGCGATGACCGACTGGCAGAACGGTGCGACGTCGCGGGGTATCCCGGTCAACTACTCGGCGACCAACTCACCCGCCGGGGTCAACCAGTACGGCGACCGGACCGTCGACTTCGGCGGGACCGAAGCCGAGGTCTCCTCGCTCCTCGCCGCGGGCGGTGGCGGGGTGACCGCGCAGACCCGCGGCTACCAGTACGTCCCGGACGTCGCCGGCGCGGTCGCCGTCATGTACAACGTCACCGACCAGGCGGGCAAACGGGTCGACTACCTGCACCTCACCCGGGAGGTGATCGGCCGCATCTTCAGCCGGGACATCACCCGCTGGAGCGATCCGGCGATCACCGCGACCAACGGCGGGAAGTCGCTGCCGGACCAGCCCATCACGCTGGTCGGCCGGACCGGGCAGTCCGGGACGACGGCGCTGTTCTACGACTTCGTCGCGCACGCGGCACCCGACGCGTACCAGCGTTTCGTCTCCCGCAACGTCGGCAACGGGATGGGCAGCCTGCCCGCCGGGGTGCGCCCGATCCAGCTGCCCGAACGAGGACCGGACGCCGACTGGTACCGGCTGCTCGCGGACTCGGACCAGATCGCGCAGGCCATCGGCAAAGCGACCATCCCGTTCTCGATCGCCTACGACGAATTCGCCTACGCGCAGCGCCACAACGTGCCGTCGGCGTGGGTGCAGAACGGTGCGGGTCAGTACACGCAGCCTTACGCGGAGAACATCGCCTCCGCGCTGAAGTTCGCGGAACTCCGCCCGGACCTCAGCCAGAAACTCGACAAGGTCTACTCGAACGCCGACCCGAAGACGTACCCCATTTCGGCGTACTCCTACATCATGATGCCCTGTACGAGCGGCCGGGACACCTGCCGCGGCGGCTATGGCGACCAGGGCAAGACCGACACCATGACCGCGTTCCTCGAACACGTCGCCTGCGACGGCCAGATCAACATGGCCCGCATCGGCTACTCGCCGCTGCCGCCGAACCTGTCGCAGGAGATCATGAACTCCAACGCGCGGCTCACCGGGCAGCCGCCGAAACAGCTCAACGCGAGCAACTGCGCCAACCCGACCTTCCGCGGCAGCCTCGGCGCGGGCGCCGCCAGCCCGCCTGACCCGCTGGTGACGGCGGGGATCCTCGCCCCGAACGGCAAACCCGCGGCCGGACAGGGCGCCGCCGGGCCGAGCAAGTCGGCCGGGCCCGCGAACGGTCCGGCCACCGGCGACAAGACCGCGACCGCGACGGCGAGCCCGGATGAGGAATCGGCGGGCGGCGGCTCGAAGAACTGGCGGGAAGCCGCACCGGCGTCCTACGACGAGGGCGGGTTCGGCGGCTTCGGGGGCTGGGCGGCGCTGGTGCTGTTCGTCGCGATCGTGACGCCGTTGGTGGTGCGCGGGGTGATCCGGAAGCTGCGAGGGACTTAGGGGCTCGTGAGGTCGACGTCACGGGAAGGTCAGCACGACCTTGCCCCGTCCGTGCCCGGTCTCGATCTCCCGGTGCGCCGCCGCGGCCTCGCCGAACGGATACGTCCGCCGCACGAGGAAGCGCAGTTCCCCCTTGGCGTACAACGACGCCAGCATCCCCAGCCGCTCGGCCGACCGGGTCCCGGTGACCACCCGCGCCCCCACCTCGGGCGCGCGCCCGTGCTCGACCAGGGTCAGCACGCGGTCCGGATTCCCGACCAGCTCCAGCGAAAGGTCGAAGGCGGCCCCGCCCGCGCCGTCCAGCGCCGCGTCGATACCGGACGGCGCGAGGACGCGCACCCGGTCGGCGAGGCCGTCGCCGTAGACCACCGGTTCGGCCCCGAGCGAGCGGACGTACTCCTGGTTCGCCTCGCTCGCCGTCCCGATCACCCTCGCCCCGCGCAGCGCCGCGAGCTGGACGGCGGCCGTCCCCACCGAACCGGCCGCCCCATGGATCAGCACTGTCTCGCCACGGGCGACCCGCAGCGCGTCCAGCGCCAGGTACGCCGTCTGGGTGCCCGCCGTGAACCCGCCCGCGACCTCCCACGGCATCTCCGCCGGCTTCGGCGTGACGTTCTTCGCGGGCACGACGATGTACTCGGCGTACGCCTGAACGGCGGTGAAGCCGAGCACCTCGGCCCCCGCGACGAGGCCGGTAACCCCGGAACCGACCTCGTCGACGACCCCGGCGAACTCATTCCCCGGGACACGCGGCCAACGCAGCTCGAGCCCCGCGGGTTCCCATCCCGCCCGCACGGCCGCGTCGTACGGCTGCACCCCCGCCGCCTTCACCCGCACCCGGACCTCCCCCGCCCCGGCGTGCGGCTCCTCCAGCTCCAGCACCCGGAGCACTTCCGGGCCACCGGCTTCCGTGAACGCGGCCGCTTTCATCTTGTTCCTCCAGTTCGTCCCCTGTTGTCGGAACCCAGCCTCATACCTCCAGATAGCTGGAGGTCAAGAACTGTCGGTGTGACGTTCTAAGCTGCGCTCGTGACGAGCTACCGCATCTCCAGGGCAAACGCTTCCGACGCCGGCAGGCTGACGGCGCTGATGCACGAATCGGCCGCCTACCAAGGGGAGTACGCGTCGATCCTCGAGAACTATCAGGTCACGGAGGACTACCTCGCCACCCATCCCGCGTTCGTCGCCCACGCCCAGCGGGACGTGGTGGGCTTCTACAGCCTGATCGAGTACCCGGCCGAGCTGGATCTGCTGTTCGTCGCCGATTCGGCGCAGGGCACCGGCATCGGCGCGTGGCTGGTCGAGCACATGCTCGGAGAGGCCGCGAACCTCGGGATGACCGAGCTCCGCGTCGTCTCCCATCCACCGGCCGCCGGGTTCTACGAGCGGATGGGCGCCCGCCGCGTCGGCGTCGTACCGCCCAGCCCGCCGAAGATCACCTGGGAGCGGCCGGAACTGGTCTTCGACGTCAAGCACCCACCGCACGGCTGAACCGGCCGATCAGTTTGCGCAGGTGCCCGGCGAATTCCGGCGAGTCGACGACCTCGAAGTCGGTGTCGAGCAGGCCCAGGTAGAGCGCCAGGTACTCCAGCGTGTCCGCACCGGCTTTGAGCAGGCAGGTCCGCTCGTCGAGGGCTTCGACGACGACGGCGGGCGGTACCTTCGCCGCGGCTTCGGCGGCCGGGGCCTGCAGCCGGATCGTCGCATGGTGCCGCCACAACGCGGCGCCGACGCCTCGCTGGAGGTACGCGACCACGCCGCCTTCGGGTGGTTCGCGCTCCTCGAAACGTCGGCCGTTGGGTGTCCGCGGCCGCATCCGATCGGCGCGGAACGTGCGCCAGTCCTGTTTGTCGACGTCCCAGCCGACGAGGTACCACCGGCGGCTCATGTGCACGACGCGGTGCGGCTCGACCTGCCTTCGTGTCTCGGATCCGTTGTGCCCCGAGTAATCGAAGCGCAGGGTCTCGCGGTCACGACAGGCAGCGGCGATGGCCGAGAGCACGTCGGCGTCCACCGTGGGGCCGCCGCCCTGCACCGCGAGCGTCGCGGAGTTCAGCGCCGCGACCCGATGCCGCAGCCGTGACGGCAGCACCTGCTCCAGTTTCGCCAGCGCGCGCACCGACGTCTCCTCGATCCCCGCGATCGTGCCGCCCGCGGCCGTGCGCAGGCCCATCGCCACCGCGACCGCCTCTTCGTCGTCGAGCAGCAGTGGTGGCATCGCCGCGCCGGCGCCCAGGCTGTAGCCACCGGAGACGCCGGGAGTGGCGTCGACGGGATAGCCCAGGCCCCGAAGCCGCTCGATGTCGTTCCGGATGGTCCTGGTGGTGACGTCGAGCCGATCCGCCAATTCCGGGCCCGTCCAAAGGCGCCTGGCCTGCAGCAACGACAGGAGCCGCAGCAGTCTCGCCGAAGTTTCCGCCATGAATCCCACCTTGTCCGCGATCGCGGAACGAACCTTTCCGCAATTGTTCCTAATCTAGCCCCATGACCGAGATCAAGCCCTTCCGCATCGCCATCGACCAGGCCGAACTCGACGACCTGAAGGACCGCCTGAACCGCACCCGCTGGCCCCGCGAGGTCACCGGAGACTGGAGTCGAGGCGTCCCGGTCGCCTACCTCAAGGGGTTGGCCGAATACTGGGCCGACGGCTTCGACTGGCGCGCCCAGGAAGCCGAGCTGAACGAGTTCCCGCAGTTCACCACCGAGATCGACGGCCAGACGATCCACTTCCTGCACATCCGCTCGACCGCCCCGGACGCGCTGCCGGTGCTCCTCACGCACGGCTGGCCCAGCTCGCCGTTCGAATTCCGGCGAGTCGTCGAGGAACTCAGCGCCGAGTTCCACCTGGTCATCCCGTCCCTGCCCGGTTACGGGTTCTCGAACCCGGTGAGCGGCCCCGGCTGGGGCAACCTGTTCCGCGTCGCCCAGGCGTGGACCACGCTGATGGACCGCCTCGGCTACGAGCGCTTCGGGGTGCACGGCACCGACGCCGGCGCCGGAGTCGCGGGCATCCTGTCGATGATCGCGGCGCACCGTGTGGTCGGCGTGCACCTCACCGGGACCAGCGCGGGGATGCCGTTCGGCCCGGCCGTCGAGCTGGACGGACTCGATGACAAGGACCGCGAGCGCGGCGAACGCTTCAACCGGTTCCAGTCCGACGGCCTCGGCTACCTGCACCTTCAGGCCACCCGGCCGCAGACGCTGGCCTATTCGCTGAACGATTCCCCCACCGGCCAACTCGCCTGGATCGTCGAGAAGTTCGCCGAATGGACCGATCCGGCCAAGGCGCTGCCGGACGAGGCCGTCGATCGCGACCACCTGCTGACCGCGGTCAGCCTGTACTGGTTCACCGGTGCGGGCGCCGCCTCCGCGCATGCCGTGTACGAAGGCATGGAGGCCTACCGGCAGATGTCCCAGGGCGGCTGGAGCGAGGCGCCCGCCGGTCCGCCGCGGGCGATCGCCGTCTTCGCCGGGGACACCACGATCCGGAGCCTCCAGGACGGCCCGGTGGAACACTGGTCCGAGTACGACACCGGCGGCCATTTCCCGGCGATGGAGGTCCCCGGTCTGTTCGCCGAAGACCTCCGTTCCTTCCTGCGAAAGTGCGTCTGACGATGGAGCAGCTGAGCCCTCGGGCCCTCAACCGCGCGACCCTGGCCAGGCAGTTCCTGCTCGAGCGCGCCGATCTCCCCGCCGTCACCGCGATCGAGCGGCTGGCAGGCCTCCAGGCTCAGGCCCCCGACTCGTCCTATGTCGGGCTGTGGTCGCGGCTTCGCGACTTCCAGGTGGACGAGCTGGCGAAACCGCTGGCCGCCCGCGAGGTCGTCCGGTCGACGCTGATGCGCGGGACGGTGCACCTGGTGACGGCCGCCGACGGCCTCGCCCTGTGGCCGACCGTCAAATCGGTGGTCGAGCGCGGTTTCCTCGGCCACTACTCGCGGGAGATCGCCGGACTCGACCTCGTCGCGGTCGCCGAAGCGGGGAAGGCGCTGCTGTCCGAGCGGCCCCGCACGCGCGCCGAAATCCGGACCGCGCTCGCGCCCCTGTGGCCCGACGCGGACCTGCCCGCGCTCGGCTACGCGGTCAACAGCCTTCTCCCGCTCGCGCACGTGACCCCGCGTGGCCTGTGGGGCCGGACCGGGCCTGCCGCGTTCGCCCTGCTCGAAGACTGGGTCGGCGCACCGATCACGGACGGCATCACCCTCGACGACCTGGTACTGCGCTACCTCGCGGCGTTCGGCCCGGCGACCGTCCGCGACGCGCAGGTCTGGTCGGGGCTCACGAGGCTCAAGGAGGTCTTCGAGCGGCTCCGGCCGCAGCTGATCACCTTCCGCGACGCTGCGGGGAAGGAACTGTTCGACCTTCCCGACGCACCGCGCCCCGACCCGGAAACCCCGGCACCGCCCCGATTCCTGCCCGAGTACGACAACGTCCTGCTCTCCCACGCCGACCGCGCGCGAGTGATCCCCGACGGCCGCCGCGTGCCGTTGCCTCCGGGAAACGGCGGCCGCCGGGGAACCCTGCTCGTCGACGGTGAATTCCTGGCCATTTGGGCGATCAACGGGGCGACCCTGACGATCGAATCGCGAAAGCCGTTGCGGGATCAGGATTCGATCGCCGAAGAGGGCGCCCGGCTCCTGGAATTCGTAGTACCGGGCTCGGCGCCCGACATCCGTTTCGGCCTCGACGGATAACGGTCCGGCCTTTTGCCGTAACGAAGGGCGGCGTTCGGGCGAAGCATGGCGCGTAGAGCCTGAAGGGAGCGGGCCATGAGCAAGAACTACGGGTTCATGACGGTGCTGGCGGGGCTGAGCGCGCTCGCGGTGATCGCGGTCGCGGCTGTCTGGCGGTACCCGAACACGTCGGACGTCACGGCGGTGATCACCGCGGCGGGAACGGTGATCGGCACCGTGGTGGGTGCCTTCTTCGGCGTGAACGCGGCCTCGGCGGGACGCGTGAAGGCCGAAGAGAGCCGGGATCAGGCGACCGCGGCATTGGTGAAGGTCGCGGGCGAGGCGGAAAGAGGAAGCGATGTCGCCAAGACGGCGATGGAAGGCGTGAGCTGACCGTCCTCTATGGACACACTCAGTCGAGCGCCTCGAGCAGGGCGAGATCCGGTGGGACGAGGGTCGTGGACAGTACGAGCTCTCGCAGCAGGTTGTCGTTCAACGTGTTGCCGACCGGCTCGCCGACTTCTTCGCGCCGCAGACCGAAGACACCGCCGGCGGACAGCCGTGCCCGGACGTCGATGACGACGTGCTCGACCCGGCGGGCGGTCCACGTCTCACCGGGCCTGAGTTCGGCGAGCACCTCGGCCGTCTGCTGACGGGACAACGGCTGCGGATTGAGGTCGTGCAGCAGATACCGTTGCCCGAAGACGACCAGGACCAGGCGTTCTTCCGCGCTGAGACGCCAGCGGCGGGGCGGCACGGTGACGTCGTCGTGCCGGGTGGCGGGCTGTCCGCCCTCGGGACCCGCGACGTACAACTCGAGCAGGTGCTCCCGCCTGCCCGAACCGCGGACGAACAGCGGCGTGTACCCGTCCGACAGGGGGATCGGTTCCTCGCCGCGGGACAGCCAGCGGGAATTCGGCAAGCGGATGGGCAGCTGGCCGGTGTTGCTGACCCACCACTGCCCGTCGGCGAAGTTCAGCAGCCCGTGCCTGCGGCTGACCTGCAGGTCGTTCTCCCCCACACAGACGTCGACCTGCGGCCGATTACGCCCGAAAGTGATCTCGCCGCCCTCGCCGGGGTCGACGGACACGCCGCCCGCGAGCGTGAGCGCGAACACCGCGCCGGGAGCCGACGGCGGCACGCCGAGCGCCAGGCTCTCGTGCGTCGTCGTGAGCCGCTTCATCGTGCCTCCTCCTGTTCCCCGGCAGTATGCGGGACGCCGCCGGGGACGGGTCCCGGTGTCGCGTTCGTCCGTATGTTGGAGTACATGATTGACTTCTCCAAGGACACCGTCTTCAAACTCACGCCGTGCAAGCCGAAGGACATCGCGCCCACGGTGCAGCCGATCATCATCCCCGGCGAGGAGATCATCTCGTCGTTCAAGGCGGTGCGCGACTTCGTGGTGTTCACGAACAAGCGGCTGATCGCGGTGAACGTCCAGGGCATGACGGGCAAGAAGAAGGACTTCACTTCGCTGCCTTACAACAGGATCCAGGCGTTTTCGATCGAAACCGCGGGCACCTTCGACCTCGACGCCGAGCTGGACCTCTGGTTCAGCGGGCTGGGGAACGTGCGGCTCGAATTCCGCGGTTCCGACATCCGGGCGATCGGCCAGCTGATCGCGACCCACACGCTCTAGTCCCGCAATCAGTCACCTACTTGCGTTGGGTGGGCTGCGGTGGGCGTTGGGCCGGGTGGGTCGTGAGTGGTGAGTGACGTTCTAACGTCACTCACCACTCACGACCCACTTGGGCGATGCGACTCCCGCCGGCTCCGGGCGTTGCGAAAGCCACTTTCGCAACGTTGAAGGTTGCGAAAGTGGCTTTCGCAACGCCTGGTCTGTGTCGTGAGCATCTCGGGACGGTGGCGCCGGTCGCGTGCGCGAATGGCCGTCTCGCGTGACTGGGCGGACGACTCGCGTGATCCGACGGACGACACGTGTGTCCAGACGGACGACTCGCTACGGGCCCGGGTCGTGCGCGTGTCGTCCATGCAGTCACGCGAAACCACCGCCTGGGCTCAGGTGGTCGTGAGTGGTAAGGACGGCTAGAACCGTCCTTACCACTCACGAGACCGGCTACATGTTGATCTTTTGATCCCTGAGTTTCGTTGACCTCGGCATGATCGCTTTGGATGGTCGCTGACCTGCGCGGATAGGGCTGAACACTTCTCGCGTGTTCTCACCCCTACCCGACGTCTGACGGCCTGGAGACGGCCTGACCACTCCTCCCCCATCTCCCCGATACGAAGCCATCCACGCGGCCGTCGCGTCGGGTCAAGGCACGCTTTCCCGCCTTGACGCGTCGTGACGGCCGTTGTGACGATCTGGCATCGGGGCGATGGCTCCGCGTAACAGCCGTTGGTCCGTCTGCGACATCGGTGGCACGAATGTCTCAGTGAGGAGGCCGACGTGCTCATTGGCGTACCTGCGCGCCGCTGGCGGCGGCAACACCTGTCCACGGCTTCAGCGGGCGCACCGCCCGGCCGGTGGGCGGAGCGGAGCGGCAGCCCGCCGTGTCGGGCAAGGTGCGCCCGCAGGCGAGACGCGGACGCAAGGTGACCAGCGCGCCGCCGACGGCGGCGCACCTTGATCCCATAGAGCCAAGTTCGGCAAGCTAGAAGCCTCGTTGATCAACCACTTCGTCACCAAACATCCGCCGGGCTAACTCGTCGGTGAGACCGTGCCATAGTTGATCAATACGATCAGGCCGGCGCGGGAATAGCTTTAGTTCAACTAAAATGAAGTCACGAAGACTGCATCGCCATAATTCCGCGCTTTGCTTTAGCTCAAGAAGCTTAATAAGACTAGGGCCGCCCTCTCGCTGTAGACTCTCGACGATTTCAAGCTCGACAATATCGACCACCTCCAAGGGTGCAACGTCATCTCCTTGAAGCAAACCAGCTTCGTCAACATGCTCACGAAGCAGGGTCAATGAAATCGGGTTTACGGGAAAGCCTTCCGTTAAGACCAAGACAGGAAAGAATTTCTTCTTAGCTCCGGACGGATAGCCTGTCAGAGCAGTCTCATTGACTCGAATCGAATTGATCGATGAATCCACTTGTTCAACTTCACCGACCAGCTTAACAAGATCGTCCACCACAGAATCATCCGAGATGCCGAAAACTGAATCGCGTTTAAGCTGAGTGGTCGTCGCCTCTATAACAATCCAGGAGTCGCCATAATCAATTGCCGCATCCGCAATTCTGACGCCGTCACGATTTCCATACGCGGCTTTAAGCTGTTCGTCGTGATACACGCGCCTTTGGCCGGTGCCGGCACCCGCAATGCTGTCTAGTACCTCAGCACAGTATTTTTCTGACAGTCGGCGCAAGCTTTGCTTGAGCCGCTCAGCTTTCTTACGCTTCTCTCGACTTCCGCTAGCCTTGGCAGCAAACTCGATATCAAAGATTGGTAGCCAGCCAAACACCCTCGGCAAAAGTAGTGCGATATCCAGGACTATGATGCCACCATGCCACATTCTAACCACCGGAAACCGGCCAAATGTATCGAACCTCCAACTTACCTGCTCCGCCTTCCGCTCAGCCAGAATCGCCGCGCGAAACTCAGGAAGCTCTACAGAAAATACAGACAGAGCACGATCCAGCCGCTCCTTGTCCCACGCCAGCTTAGAAAAGTACTCAGGCCCTATCATCGACCGACCGCTCACCGCGACACTAAATAGAATCAGCCCCACGGCCAGTACATCCCTCAGTGGCACTCCGACAATTTCAGAATAACCCTTCTCAAGGTCTTCTATTTCCGGCTCACCTTCGAGCTCGGTCGATAACTGGAGCCAAATTCTGGCAAATCTTGCCAATAGATGAGCTTCATCTATTACAGAGTTAAATATCTGGTTTGAGATCATCTCCCTTCCCAGCATTCCTGGCTTCATCGTAACTACGTGCTCATCGCCAGATCCGGGCCCATCTCCGAATTCTTGCTGAGCCACCATCAGGGCGACTACGAAGTTTCCGGCGCTCACTTCCGGCAAGAGCGAATCGCCACTAAGTCGCATTGAATGGCAAATAAGGGTATATAAGACCTGGGGAACCACCAGGCTACGACTTGGCTCTCGCAATAGGTTCAGGACGCGTTCTTTTGTTGGCGACGTAAACCACATTGCCGCGTATTTTTTGTCGACTTCCGCCCGCGCAACACCCGGATGCCTATAGTCCGCTAGAATAGCGGCTGAAGTGCGCAGCACAGTCTCCGCTGTCAGATCTCTCAAGTTTTCAACTAGGAGGGATGGCGGAACAGGGAACCCGAATATTTCATCCGAAGTCAGATAAACGCTAATCTGATCAATCGGCGCAGAAGGTTGAGCCAGATGATCCGGAACAATCAGCCCACTTTTGATTACCTTCCATTTAGCGTTCAACGCCTTAATGGCAGTGCCCACAAAGTAGGCTTCATTCTCCTGTGGCGTGAATATAAAGTTCGCGGGTATTCCGTTTGGTGCCCGACCTGCAACAAGGCGGCGAAGATCAATAGCTCTCGCCTTGTCGCCCTCGCTTAGATACACCGCAGGGCCGCTTACGATGTGAGGCAGCCTAGATTGGTCGGGATTCTGTGCCATATCCACATGTCGGCCAGTAGCGAGCGCGTGTTACATGTTCAAGATGCATGTAACTCAACTGAAGTAGACTTGTGAAGAACCCTCAAGAGCATGCCCTACGCGCAGCCTGATCGACTGATGAATAGCTATACCTTCGAGCCGCTCTGGTTCCACCCAAACGACTTCGGACGATTCCGAGCTGCCTCGAACGTGCCCACCCAGCATGTTGGCACGGAAGCAGATCGAGAACTCCTGCCGCACCTCGCCATCGTCGTACGCGATGACGTGGTTGGGGTTGGAGTACAGACCGATCACCCCGGTCACCTCGCACTCAATCCCGGTCTCTTCGCGAACCTCCCGCACGGCGGCCTGCGCCAAGGTCTCCCCAAGCTCAAGCTGCCCGCCAGGGATTGAGTACAGGTCGTTGTCGGTCCGCCGAATCATGAGGATGCGGCCTTCGTCGTCCTGGATGAACGCGGACACCGCGACCGCGATGCTGTTCGCCTTCGGGGCGTTCGGGTCGTTGTAGTAGTCGACGCGTGCCATGTGTGGCCTCCTAGAAGGTGGCGGGCTTGGCGAGGTTCCAGACGGCCTCGAAGCTCTCCGAGTAGGTCTCGAAGAGGTCCCCGGCGGATAGCCGGCGGAGGTGCAGGGATGGGGCATGGGCTCCCTGGAAGCCGTAGACGTGCGTGTTGATGATCATTTCGTCGTCGAAGCGGAAGATCGAGTTGTAGAGCGTGGTGTTGTGGAAGCGCATCTCCACCCCGTCTACCCCGATCAGCGGCCGGTAGAACGCCAGCGCGTTGCGGATGCGTGCCGCAAGCGTCCCGTCGCCTAGCTGCTCCTCGTCGCCGCGCAGAGCGACACTCTCCCCTTCGGGATCTCCGAAAATCAACCGAATCTTGGCCCCGGCCTGCGCTTTTGCTGTCAGGTCCTTGATGAACCGCGGGCGCTCCACCAGGAACAGCGCGGCGTGGACCAGGACTTCGACGGTGTCCGACGCTTCCTTGATCAGCCGGTCCCACAGTTCGACGGGGATGGCGTTGCGGTGTGGGAACACGCGCACGACCTCGGCGGCGGCCGTCTCGGCCTTGCGCTCCGGGGCCACCGAGTCCGGCCAGAGGTAGGTCTCGGACTCGCGCGCCATTGCAGCGATCTTGTGCCGGTGCTTCGGGTACGGCGTCCGCCCCTTGGTGATCCACCGTTCCACGGTCTTCTGATCGACCCCGGTGGCGTCGGCGACCTGCTTCGGCGTGAGGCCGTTGCGCAGCAGGGCGTCCCGCAGGCGTTCGTTCGGCATCCGCCCTCCTAGGGACTTGTAGGGACGTCTTCGACCGTACCAGGGACGTCCCTAGATGTCCCGCCACGTGGTGATCACGTCCCGCGTTTTGGCGGAGATTAGGTGCCAGGTTGCCGGGGACTCGCCCCAGCACCTCGACACCAAGAGGGAGGCAGGCATGACGACTCCAACCGCCGGTCGGGCAGCGTCCGCGCGCGGCTCGGGATCGTGGACAGCTCGCCGGTTCGCGATCTGAGCGCCCGATGCGTGACACGGTCCAGATCCACGTCACGGCCGACCTGCCGATCCGCGTCCGTGCGCTCACCTACGCCAACCGGGCGGAGATCCGTTTCGGCAAGGCGTTCCCCGTGGTCCTGCTCGTCGATTCCGACGCGATAGCGGTGCTGGGGAGAGAACTCGCAGAGGTCCAGGCCGCACTGAGCGCGGCTGCCGCAAGGGGCAAAGACGGCGACGAAGTGCCGACAGACACAGACAAGCAAGGGAACTAACGACATGGCTATCTACAAAGGACACCGCTTCGCCATCGACTTCGACGAAGCATTTGGGCAGGGCCTCGTGATGGTCGGCGAAGTCTCGCCGGACAACGAGTACCAGTCGCGGGAAGACCGTGCTGCGGGTCGTCCGGCTCGGCAGCGGGTCGACGAAGTGACGGGCAAGCGTCAGTGGAAGGTCACCGTGACCGACCCGGACGAGACGAAGGCCAAGCGGGCGTCTTTCGAGATCACGTTGCTGGCCGACGTGCAGCCGGTGCCGACCACGTCGGAGGTGCTGCCGGGTATGCGGCCGATCGAGCTGGAGGGCCTGACGGCTGAGCCGAAGGTGGCTGGTCAGGGCGAGTTCAAGTACCAGTCCTACCTGTTCCGCGCGACCGGCTTCAAGGCTGCGGCGTCCGGTGGCGGAGCGAAGTCGGGCCGGGCCTCCGCCGCTGCCGAGTCAACGCCCAAGGCGGCGTGATGACGGGCGGGGCGCTGGGGGTGGCATCCCCGCACCTGGTCCAAACCTGGGAAGCCGCGTACCGCCACTACAGCGCGATGACGCAGCGGACTGCGCAGGGCGGGGACGCCCTGGCGGCGCATGACGTGGCCGTCGCTTCCTTGGCGGTGGCGTCGGCATGGCGAGACCTGGCGGCTCAGGGCCAGTTGCCGTGGTGGGTGCTGGCTGCGGTGTCGGCGGCTGCCGAGGGGTTCGAGGAGAACGCGCGGTCGTGGGAGATGCGCGCCTACAGCGAGGAAGGGCAAGGCCGTGGCGTTCAACGCGATGTGGAAGCCGGGACAGCAGGCGGTCGCGGGAATGCAGGGCAATGGTTCGGCGAACCCAGCTCTGGTGATCCATCTCGACCCGGACAGTCTGGCGATCCTGCCGCCGTCCGACCCGGCCGAGTGGCCGGAATTCATCCGGCTCCTTCGCCAAATCCGCGACAGCGCGGACGAACTGGCCGTGTTCCTCGGCAAACACGCGACGGTGCGCGATGACGACGCCCGGCCGGAATGAGCCGCAGACGCTTCAGGACGCGCACCTCGTCGCCTCCGCTCGTCGCCCGAAGCCGGGGTCGAACCTGACGACGTGGCTGAAGTTCCATCAGGCCAACGCGCGCATGTATCGCGAAGTGTCCGATGTGGACCGCGCACACCACCACGAACTCCGTTACTGGGTGGGCTACGAGGAGCGCAAGGCGGAGGAGGTGGCCGCGCAGATCCAGAAGAACAAGACGGAAGCTAGCTGAGAACTGAACAGCCGTAGGGAAAACGTGCGTGGGGACGTGCGGCGTACAAACACGTCCTCACGCGCTTCCCTCGTCTCGTAAGGCGCAGAACCGGTAACTGGCCTAGGAACCTCGCCGGTCCTGCGCTGTCCACAACCACTGGAAGTGAACAATGACAACGCTAAACGATGACAACAACCGGCCGCTAGACGGGGTCACCCGAACGCGCTGCACAGTCTGTAAGCGGTTCGCGAAGCTCCTGCCTGGCGAGACCGAGTGTGCTCCTCGCCGGGGAATGCTGCCGCTGGATCTGACCGGCGGTGGTCGCCGATGAACGCGAACGGGATCAGTCTTCTCCTCGTCGGCGGCGGGGTGCTGGGTGTGGTGGTGTGGCTGCTGCACAAGCTCGGCCGCGCCCTTGCCGCGATCGCGGAAGTCCTGGCCGCTGCTGCGGTGGTCTTCATCGCCCTGTGGTCGGCGGTGAAGTTGTTGGCGTGGCTGGGAAAGCAGGTCTTCACGCACTGGCGAACCAGCCTCAGTGTGGTCGCAGTGGTGGCTTGGTGGCAGCGGCTCGGCTGGCCGTCACTCGCGATCACGGTGGGGTCGGTCTCGGTGGGCCTGCTGGTGTGGCGGCTGCTCGACGTGGTGTCGTTCGACCGGTGCTGTGGCCGGTTCCTGCGGGCGTGGTGGCTGCGCTGGTTCACCTACGCCCGGAAACTGCCCGGCTGGCTGCACGCCTGCGGCCTGTCCATCTCCGACGGCACCATGCCCGTCGAAGTCACTGTGAACCTCGTCGGCCGTCGCCGGAAGGCGGTCTCTCGCGCTACTGGTGGTGCTGCGGTGCAGGTGCCGAAGGTGCTGGGTGTGAAGTCGGGGCCGTCGTGGGATGAAGTGCGCGTCCGGCTCGTGCCTGGTCAGAAGCCGGAGGACTTCGACGACGCCGCCCGCGCGCTGGCTGTGGCTCGCAAGGTCACGCGGTGCCAGGTGCGGGAACTGGAACCCAACGTCGTCTCACTGGACTTCCAGCGCCGGGACCTCCTCAAAGCTTCGGTGGACTGTGCTGAGTTGCCGGAACTGGCGGCCGTCGACGGCGTGGATCTGCGGCGGGTCTTCGCCGGACGCACCGAGTACGGGAAGGACTGGCGGCTGCCACTGACCGGTCCGGGCGCGCACATGCTCGTCGCCGGGGCGACAGGCGCAGGAAAGAACTCGGTCATGTGGTCCCCGCTGGTGTCGGCGGCCTCGGCGATCCGGGCCGGGACGGTGCGCGTCTCGGGGATCGACCCGAAGGGGATGGAACTCGCCTACGGACGTGGAATCTTCGCCCGCTACGGGGTTGCAGGCAAGGAAGCGATCGAGGTCCTGGACGACCTGCTCGACAACCTCGAATCCCGCAAGCGCGAGTTCGCTGGGCACACCCGTGAGGTGCCGATTTCCACCGACTACCCGTTGGAGGTTCTGGAGTTCGACGAGATCGGCGCGCTGACCAAGTACACCGACCGCAAGACCCGCGAAGCCATCGTCGAACGGGTCGCCATCCTGACCACACAGGGCCGGGCGCTCGGCTACACGGTGCGCGGATACGTCCAGGAGCCGACGAAGGACACGGTTCCGGTTCGGGAGCTGTTCCCCCGGAGGGTGTGCCTGCGCGTCACGTCGAAGACACACGTCGGGATGGTCCTCGGCGACGGTGCCTATGAGCGGGGTGCGTGGGCGAACCGAATCGAAGAATCAGCTGCGGGCGTCGGCTACATCTGGGGCGAAGGCATCCGCGAACCGCTGCGGGTCCGTGCTGGCTGGGTGCCGGACGAGACGGTCAAGGCGCTGGAGACCTACGTGACCAACGGCGGCGCGCATGTCGTCGACCTGGCCACCCGTCGCGGTCCTGAGGGGGTGGCGGCGTGAACCGATTGATGGTCTTCCTCGACGCGATCCGCGATCACCTCGACTCGTTCGCGCTGCCTCCGGCTGCCTCGGTCCGGGTTGGAGTAGGGCCTGATCCGATCACGGTGCAGCTCGACTCTCGTCGGCTTGAGAACGTCGCTCGCGGCTTGCTCACCTGGGCCAATTCCCTGGAGGACGTGAAGGCGTCGCTGTGGCGCCCTGAGGGCGGTGCCTCGGTGCATCTCGAACTTACTGGCCGGACTCCCTGCGGCATCCCGGTGGTGGTCTACGGCGGTGTCTGGTTCGACGAAGCCACCTTCCCGGACCTGCCTGCGGGGATGCGGCAAGAGATGCCGGTGTTCGTCCTGCGGCAGTGGAACAGCCCTGGGGAGGTGGCTGCCTGATGAGTACGAAGGAAGCCGCGGTGACCCCGCCGGCCAAAACCCGGGCCATTCGGATGCGGGAACCGCTGGCATCGGACGTGGTGAAGGCGACGGCTGAGAAGCACGGCGTGTGCGTCCGGCCGTTCACGATGGAGGTTGGCGACACCGACACCGGCGAACTCCGGTACATCCCCGTTCCCTGCGGCTCGACGGTCGAATCGGTGTGCCTGCCCTGTGCACGCAAGGCCAAGGCGCTGCGACAGGTTCAGTGCCGCGAGGGCTGGCACATGACCGAAGAACCCGACTTCACCGCACAGCCACCGTCCGAGACACAGACGGAGCTACTGGCCTTCCGGGCTGACCTCGTCGCCGCTTACCGGCAAGAGACGGACCAGGCCGAAGCGGAGGAGCTGCGGGAGGAGATCCAGAGCGTCGATGAGGAACTTCGGCAACTCGGGATGCGGGGCCGTCTCCCTTCAATCGACCTGCCCACGAAGAAGGCGGTGAAGCGGTCGACCAAGAGGCGGCAAGACGCTCCGAACCTCCCTCGGCGCAAGGTCGCCAAGACCACCGTGGGCCGGGAGTACGCGGGACGGTTTCGGCCGTCGATGTTCGTCACGCTCACCTGCGACACCTACGGCCCAGTCCGCTCGGACGGCGCACCGGTGAACCCGTCGACCTATGACTACCGGCGGGCAGCTCGGGACGCGGTCCACTTCTCCGCGCTCGTGGATCGCTGGTGGCAGAACCTGCGGCGGGTCGTGGGCTGGGACGCGCAGTACTTCGCCACCGTCGAACCCCAACGGCGGGCCGCGCCACACCTGCACGCGGCTATCCGGGGATCGGTGCCGCATGACGTCATCCGGCAAGTAACCGAAGCGACCTATCACCAGGTGTGGTGGCCTGCGCACGACGAAGTGGTCTACGTCGACCGGATGCCGCTGTGGGACGGAGACCATCGGGTGTTCGTCGACCCGGATACCCGCGAGCCGCTGACCGAGTGGGACGACGCGGTGGAGGCCGTGGAAGCCCCGGCGCACGTGGTGACCTTCGGCCGTCAGGTGCACTCGAAGGGCATCCTCGGCGGGACGGAAGAGGCCGGGCGGCACATCGGCTATCTGACCAAGTACCTCACCAAGTCCACCGGTGAGGTCGTGGAAGCCGGCACCGTGCGGCAGAAGGATCACCACGACCGGTTGCACGCGGAGCTGTCGGTGACACCCTGCTCGCCCCGGTGTGCAGTGTGGCTGCTGTACGGCATCAATCCCAAGGGTGCCAACGGAAAGACCACTCCGGGGCACTGCAAGGGACGGGCTCATCGGCGGACCACACTCGGGCTCCCCGGTCGGCGGGTGCTGGTGTCGCGCAAGTGGTCCGGCAAGACGCTCGTCGATCACAAAGCGGACCGCAAGGCGTTCGTGATCGAAGCGCTGGCGGCCGTGGGGATCGAGAAACCGGCACCGGACCCGGCCCGGCTGGTGTGGCGCAAGGTCGACTCCGGCGACGCGAATGTGCCACCTCGCGACCACCTGGTGATGCACGCCATCTCGGAACGGATCACGTGGAAAGCCGAGTACGACAAGGCACTACTAGCCGCACAGAGTCCTCCAAATCTTTCGGCAACTCCGCTCGCGGCTTAAGGGGGAAAACGTGGACAGCATCGATCCACTGTGGTCAGTCGAAGACGTCGCGGATTACCTCCGCGTGCCAGTGAAGACGCTCTACCAATGGAAATGGCTCGGTGAGGGGCCGCCGGTACGCAAGATCGGCCGTCACCTCCGCTACGACCCGACGAAGGTCCGGGCCTGGGTTGCTGAGGAGGCCGCCTGATGGGACACATCCAAGACCGCTGGTACAAACCCGCCAAGGACGCCAAGGGGAACCTGCGGCTCAACGCTCGCGGGAAACCCGTTCTGGAGAAGACCGAGCTGCACGGCGTCGGGATGCGGTACAAAGTCCGCTACCTCGACCCGGACGGTAGCGAGCGGTCGAAGTCCTTTCCGGACAAGCAAAAGAAGCGCGCCGAAGACTTCCTCATCGAGATGGAGTCGGACAAGCGCGAGGGCAAGTACATCGACCCTCGCGCGGGCCTGGTGCTGTTCGAGGTCGTAGCGCAAAGCTGGCTGGACTCGCAGACGGTCGACTACACCAGCCGGGAGCGTTTCGCGACGCGCGTCAATGTTCACTTGCTTCCGTACTTCGGCAAGAAGGCGGTCGGGTCGATCCGGCCGAGTCACATCCAGACGTGGTTACGAAAGCTCCAGGACGACGAAGCCTCGGAGACGTCGCGGGCGCTTTACTTCGGGCACCTGGTGTCGATCCTGAACTTCGCGATGGCGGACAAGAAGATCTCGGAGAATCCGGCGCTGTCCAAGGTGATCTCGCGTCCGAGGGCGAGCCGGAATCAGGTCGTGCCCTGGTCTCGTGAACGGGCTCGGGCGGTGCGGGACAACCTTCCGAGGCGGTACAAGCCCGCTGTCGACGTCCCGGCCGGTCTGGGACTGCGGAAGGGTGAGCTGTTCGGGTTCTCGCTCGATGACGTCGACCGCACCAAGGACCTGGCGTACATCACCCGACAGGTGCGAGTGGTCGCCGGGAAACCGGTGTTCGCTCCGCCCAAGGGCGGTAAGTCGCGTGAGGTGCCGATCGGGCGGAAACTGCTCGGCCTCCTCGACGAGTACGCCGAGGAGTTCCCGGCGACCGAAGTCACGCTCCCCTGGTCGCATCCGGGCGGCGAACCCACCACGGTCCGTCTGCTCATGGTCAACGGGTACGGGCGGGTCTTCCGGGCGGAGTGGTTCCGGGTGAACTTCTGGCTGCCCGCGCTCAAGGACGCCGGGGTGGAGAAGCCGACCAGGGCGGACGGCGTGCACGCGCTGCGGCACCTCTACGCCTCGGTCCTGCTCGACGCTGGCGAGTCGATCAAGGCGTTGTCTCAGTACCTCGGCCACACCGACCCCGGCTTCACGCTCCGGGTGTACACGCATCTCCTGCCGAGTAGCCACGCCCGGACACGGAAGGCCGTCGACGACTTCTTCGCCGAGGCGCTCGAAGACCCCGCCTCCGATGACCGAGCTGCATGACGGCCTGGCCACGGCCTGACACCTGCCCTGACCCGCAAACATGCAGGTCAGGGCAGGTTCACGCTTACATGTTGATCATGTGGCCCGCGAGGCCGTGCACGGCTTCCTTCACCGCTTCACCCAAAGTCGGGTGAGCGTGCACGTTCCGCGCGATTTCGTGCACCGTCAGGTCCCACTGCTGCGCCAAAGTCAACTCCGGCAGCAGTTCGGTCACCTCGGGGCCGATCAGGTGCGCGCCCAAAAGCTCACCGTGTTCCCCGTCGCTGAGGATCTTCACGAAGCCGACGGCCTCGCCGAGGCCGTGTGCCTTTCCGTTGGCGGTGAAGGGGAACTTCGCCACCTGGACGTCGAAGCCCTTTTCGCGGGCCTGTTCTTCGGTCCAGCCGAAGCTGGCGATCTGCGGCTGGCAGTAGGTCGCGCGCGGGATCATCACGAAGTCGAGTTCCATGGTCTCGGCGCCCGCGATGGTTTCGGCGGCGACGACGCCCATGGATTCGGACGCGTGCGCGAGCATCAGTTTCGCGGTGACGTCGCCGATCGCGAAGATGTGCGGGACGTTGGTGCGGCCGCGCGAGTCGACGGCGATGGCGCCGCGCTCGGTCAGTTCCACGCCGGTCTTGTCCAGGCCGTAGCCCTCGACCCGCGGCTGGAAACCGATGGCCTGCAACACCTTGTCCGCTTCCAGGACCCGCTGCTCGCCGTTCTTCGACACGGTCACGAGGACCTGTTCGCCGGTGTCGTCGATCGACTCGACCTTGGTGGAGGTCAGCACCTCGATGCCGAGCTTCCGGTAGCGGCGCGCGAGTTCCGCGGAGACCTCGGCGTCCTCGAGCGGGACCATCCGGTCGAGGTACTCGACGATGGTCACCTTCACGCCGTAGTTGTGCAGCACGTAGGCGAATTCGACGCCGATCGCGCCCGCGCCGGCGATGATGATGCTCTCCGGCAGCTCGTTTTCCATGATCTGCTGTTCGTAGGTGACCACGCGGTCGCTGCGCGTGGTGCCCGGCAGCAGACGCGCGGTGGCGCCGGTGGCGATCACGCAGTGGTCGAAGGTGACCCGTTCGCCGTTGACCTCGATGGTGTTGGCGTCGAGGAAGGTGCCGTGCCCGTCGTATTCGGTGATCTTGTTCTTCTTCATCAGGAAGTGCACGCCCTTGACGCGCCCGTCCGCGACCTTGCGGCTGCGGTCGAAGGCGGCCTGGTAGTCGAAGCTGACCTTCCCCTCGACCTGGATCCCGAACGACTTCGCCTCTTTGGTCACGATGTGCGCGAGTTCGGCGTTGCGCAGCAGCGCCTTCGACGGGATGCAGCCGACGTTGAGGCAAACGCCGCCCCAGTATTTCTCCTCCACGACCGCCGCGCTCAGCCCCAGCTGCGACGCCCGGATCGCCGCCACGTAACCGCCGACTCCGGCCCCCAGGACAACGACGTCATAGTGTGCACTCATACCCCGAAACCTACCCCTCACCGGGACGGTCCGAAGGGTGAGACTGCCTACTCGGGGCGCGAGCCGCGGATCTCGATCAGCAGGTCGGTCACCGCGGTCATGATCCGCTTCGTGGCCTCCTCCAGCACCTCACGGGACGGTGAGGACGTCATGAGATCCGAGAGGTCCACCGGCGGACCGGCGACCAGGTTCACCGTCTTGCGCGGGAAGGCGCGCGGAAGCACGGCGTCGGACGGCAGCAGATGGTGCGTGCCCCAGTTCGCCAGCGGGATCACCGGGACGCCGGTCTCCAGGGCGATCCGCGCGATCCCGGTCTTGCCGCGCATGGGCCACCCGTCCGGGTGATCCGTGAAGGTCGCCTCCGGGAAGATGACGACGCATTCACCCTCACGGACGGCGCTGACGGCGTCGCGGTACGCGTCGGACGCCGTGGCCGCGCCGCGGTAGACGGGAATGTGCTTGCCGGAGCGCATCACCGAGCCGATGACGGGCGCGTCCCACAGGCTCGCCTTCGCCAGGTAGCGCGGCACGCGCCCGTGCGCGAGGCAGTACGCCGTCACCGTCGTCGGATCGGCGAACGAGAGGTGGTTCGACGCGACGAGGAAGCCGCCCGACGAGGGCAGGTGCTCCCCGCCGCGCACCCGGAAGCGGGTGAACAGCACCAGGAACGGCCACACGACGTTGATCGCGAAGGCGAACCAGGCGCCCCGGCCGGCGCGGGCGAAGCGCCGGCCGAAGGCGATCATCTGGCGGAACGTCAGCAGGTCACCCGAAACGGGGCTCAGCGCGGTCCAGCGTTCACGGGGTCTCAGCACCATGGACGTAATTCGTAGCCGAATCGGCCCCGGTTCGGCTGAAACCGCGCGCGAACGCGGCGCGGATCACACGCGCTCGAGCACCACCACGGGGATCTCACGGTCGGTCTTCTTCGCGTACTCGTTGTAGTCCGGCCAGACCGCGGCGAGCTTCTCCCACAGCTTCGCGCGCTCCTCGCCTTCGAGGGTCCGGGCCCGTACGGTGAACTTGTCCGCCTTGACCTGGGCCTTGGCCTCGGGGTTGGCCTGCAGGTTCTTGTACCAGCCCGGGTCCTCCGGTGCGCCGCCCTTGGACGCCACGATCACCGGGTTGCCGTCATCGTCGAACTGGTAGATCAGCGCGAACTTGCGGTCCTCGCCGGTCTTGCGGCCCTTCGTCGTGAGGACGAGGCAGGGCGCGCCCTTCTCCCAGTCGTGGCCCACCTCGCCGTCGGTCTCTTCGTAGCGACGGACGTGCTCGTCACCGAAAAGCATGTCTGCGTTCCTCTCGTCCTGGGGTGTACCGGCGCCCTGCCAGTCTGACGCGAATCGGTCGGTCGCGCTGATCAACTCGTGCAGGATGCCGGGTTCGTCGAACGCATGACCGGCACCACCGACCATCACCAGTTCCGCGGTGGGCAGCATCTGGCTGAGCTCCCACGCGGTGATGGCCGGGGTGACCACGTCGTAGCGTCCCTGGACCAGAACGCACGGGATGCCCCGGAGCTTCCCGGCGTCGCGGAGCAGCTGATCTTCGGCCAGCCAGCCGCCGTGCCGGAAGTAGTGGTTCTCGATGCGCGCGATCGCGAGGGCGAACGAAGGATCGCTGAACGCGTCGATCACTTCGTCCTGAGGGCGCAGTTTGACCGTCTCCCCCTCCCAGCGGCTCCACGCGATCGCGGCGGGGCCGTGCACCGCCGGATCCGGGTGGCTCAGCAGTTCGTGATAGACCTCGATCAGGTTGTCCTGGCGGCGCGAATACGGCACCGGTGCGAGGAAACGCGACCACGCCTCGGGGAAGAGGAACGCCGCGCCCCCGCCGTAGATCCATTGCAGTTCCTTCACCCGCAAGGTCGCGACGCCGCGGAGGACGAGTTCCGTGACGCGTCCGGGGTGGGTTTCCGCGTAGGTCAGCCCGAGCACACTCCCCCACGAACCGCCGAAGACCATCCAGTGTTCGATGTCCAGATGCTCGCGCAAGCGCTCGATGTCGGCGACCAGATGCCAGGTCGTGTTGACCGAGAGATCGACATCCCGGCCGGCGCAGTTCGGCGTGCTGCGCCCGCACCCGCGTTGATCGAAAAGGACGATCCGGTACCGCTCGGGGTCGAACAGCCTGCGATGTCTCGGACTCGAACCACCACCGGGGCCACCGTGGAGAAAGATCACCGGCTTGCCCTCGGGATCGCCGCATTCCTCCCAATAGATCTCGTTGCCGTCACCGACGGGCAACATCCCTTGGACGTAAGGTTCGATTTCCGGGTAAAGGCCGAGCATGTCCGCCACTATGCCCCAAACGCCCGCTTGGAGGATCGATGAAGGCTCGCCCCCACGTGACGCTGGAGGATGTGGCGCGCACCGCGGACGTGTCGCTCGCGACCGCGTCCCGCGTACTCAACGGCACCGCCACCGTCCGGGGAGATCTCCGCGAACGAGTGATCGCCGCGGCCTCCGAGCTGTCCTACACCCCCAACGCTCACGCTCAGGCATTGGCCGGTGGCTCACGGCCCACCGTCGGAGTGATCTGCCACGACGTCGGCGATCCGTATTTCGCCGCGATCGCCGGCGGGGTCATGCGGGTGGCGAGTGAAAACGATCTTCTGGTGATGCTCGCGAGCACGTTCCGCGATCCGGCCAAGGAGGTCGCCTACGTTTCGACGCTGCGTGCCCAGCGCGCGTCGGCCATTCTGCTTATCGGTTCCGCGTTCGAAGACAAGGCGTGGGAAAAGGCGATGGCCGCCGAACTCGAGCCGTACCGGCGCGGCGGCGGGCACGTGGCCGCGGTCAGCAGGCATCGCGGGCTCAAGGTGGACACCGTCCAGCCCGACAACCGCGGTGGCGGCGCCGAACTGGCGAAGGCCCTGCTGGACCTGGGGCACCGGCGGTTCGCCGTGCTCGCCGGACCGAAGAGCCTGACGACCGTCGTGGACCGTCTCGACGGCTTCGCCGCGGAGCTGCTGGAGCACGGCGTCGACCTGGCCGAGGACGACGTCTTCGAGGCGGCGTTCACCCGCGACGGTGGCTACGAGGCGATGGAAAAGGTCCTGGCTCGACCGCGGAAGCAGTGGCCGACCTGTGTGTTCGCGGTGACCGACGTGATGGCCATCGGCGCGATGTCCGCGCTGCGTGACGCCGGCGTCTCCGTGCCCGGCGAGATGTCGATCGCCGGTTTCGACGACATCCCGGTAGTGCGCGATCTCACGCCCGCGCTGAGCACGGTCGCGCTGCCGCTGGAGAAGCTGGGCGAACGGGCCATGGACCTGGCGCTCAAGGCATCGCCCGGCACCCGGCCGCGCATGGTGCGGATGTCCGGCGAGGTCGTCCTGCGCCGCAGCACCGCCGCTCCCGCTCGCTGAAACCCTTGTGTGCGGCCCATGAGGTGACTTACCGTGGCCCGAGAAAGCGCTTTCTCACCCCCGCGCCACGGAGACCCGATGACCTTGATCGCCCTGCCCACCGCCGACGGCGGACTGGCGGAGTGGACGCCCCGAGGGGCGGCAACGCCCGCGAAACCGGCGTCACCGCCGACCTCCCGGATCGCCTACGCGGCCGCGCACGTGGTCGCCGACCCGCTCGCCCCCGCCGACCCCGAAGAAGGTGCGGTGCTGGACTGGGACACCACGCTCGCCTTCCGCGAGCACCTGTGGTCCTGTGGTCTCGGCGTCGCCGAAGCGATGGACACCGCGCAGCGCGGGATGGGGTTGGACTGGGGCACCACCAAGGACCTCATCCGGCACACCGGGGCACTCGCCGCCGGACGGCCGTGGGTGGCCGGTGTCGGCACCGATCAGCTGCCCGGCGGCGAAGCGACCGCAGGGTCCATTGTGGACGCCTGGCGGGAACAGCTGGATCTGGTCGGCGAAGCCGGTGCGATCCCGGTCGTGATGGCCAGCCGGGCGCTGGCCGCGTCGGCTTCCGGGCCGGCGGATTACCACGCCGCGTACGGGAAGCTGCTCTCCGGTGCGGACCGCCCGGTCCTGC
The DNA here is from genome assembly GCF_019330265.1 of Amycolatopsis sp. TNS106. Classification (NCBI taxonomy): domain Bacteria; kingdom Bacillati; phylum Actinomycetota; class Actinomycetes; order Pseudonocardiales; family Pseudonocardiaceae; genus Amycolatopsis; species Amycolatopsis sp. TNS106. The sequence goes on from NZ_CP024972.1 coordinate 4,530,326, forward strand.
TGCACTGGTTGGGCGAGCAATTCGATCCGGCGCTGGCCGGCTATTGGGGCCACGGCGACGTCCGCGCGGCCGCGAAGGAACTGGGCAGGCTCTGCGCCGAGCACGCCGGCGTGATCGCCGGGGTCAAGGTTTCGGTGCTCGACGCGTCGATCGAGACCGAGTTCCGTCGCGCGCTGCCCGAAGGCGTCAGGTGCTACACCGGCGACGACTTCAACTACCCGGAGCTCATCGCCGGGGACGATCAGGGCCACAGCGAGGCGCTTCTGGGCATCTTCGACGCTGTCGCACAGGTCGCCGGCGCCGCGCTCGCCCGCCTCGACGAAGGCGACAAAGACGGTTTCCACGGCCTGCTGGACCCGACGGTGGCGCTCAGCCGGGCCATTTTCCGGGCACCCACCAGGAACTACAAGACCGGCGTCGTCTTCCTCGCCTATCTCAACGGGCACCAGGACCACTTCCGCATGGTCGCCGGCCGCGAGTCGGCCCGCTCGATCACGCATCTGGCCGAGCTGCTGCGCCTGGCGGACGCCGCGGGCGCGCTCACCGACCCGGATCTCGCCGTCGCGCGGATGCGGCCGCTGCTGGCCGCGGCGGGGGTGGCGTGATGGACCGGTTGAGCCTGAACCAGATCACCACCAAGGCGTGGTCGCTGCCGGAAGCCGTGGCGGGCTGCGCCGAAGCGGGCGTCCGCTGGATCGGCCTGTGGCGGGACAAGGTCGCCGAGACCGGTGTCGAGGAGACCGCCCGGTTGCTCAAGGAGTACAACGTCGGCGTGTCGTCGTTGTGCCGTGGTGGTTTCTTCACCGGGATCACCCCGGAAGGGTCCCCTGTGGACGGTATCGCGCGGACAAGGGAGGCGATCGACGAAGCCGCCACGCTGGGCGCCGACGTCCTCGTCCTGGTCGTCGGCGGGGTGAACGGCGACCTGGCTTCGTCGAGGCAGCGGGTCGCGGACGCGGTCGGCGAGCTGGCGCCGTACGCCGGTGAGCGCGGGGTCCGCCTCGGCCTGGAACCGCTGCACCCCATGCAGTGCGCCGAACGGTCGGTCCTGTCCACAGTGGACCAGGCGCTGGCGATCGCGCGGGAGCATCCGGCCGATCAGGTCGGCGTGATCGTCGACGAGTTCCACGTGTGGTGGGATCCGCGGATCGAGGAGTCGATCGCCGCGGCGGCGGGCCGGATCGCCGGATTCCACGTCTGCGACCAGAAGGTGCCGCTGACCGACACCCTGCTCGGCCGGGCGCTGCCCGGTGACGGCCCGATCGACCACCGGCATCTGAAGGCGTGTGTCGAGGCCGCCGGCTACACCGGGCCGATCGAGGTCGAGGTGTTCGACGCCGACCTTTGGCGCCGCCCCGGTGGCGAGGTGCTCGCGGAGACCGTCCAGGCCTACCGGGACCACGTTTCCTGACGAAAGTAAGGGTCCCTCGCTGCCCAAGGTCGGCTGTCCGGGCGGCCGTGGTTTCCTACCGTTCGCGGTATGAAACCACGGCTGCTCTGGTGGCTGGGCACAGCGTTGCTCCTGCTCGCCGTCCACACCGACTGGAACGTTCCGCTCGCGGCCTGGGTGTTCCCGGTCTTCCTACTCCGCTACGCCCGCCTGGTCCCCCTTCGGCGCGCGATCCTGATGGTGGGCCTGTCCCTCCTGGCCGGACAGCTGTTCTGGCTCGGGGTCACCGGCCTGCTGTTCGTGCTCTCCGCGCTGCTCGCGTTCACTTCGCTCGCGGTGCTTCAGACGACGGCGTTCCTTGCCGATCGGCTGCTCACCGGACGCGCCGGGCCGTTGAGGACGCTGGTGTTCCCCGTGACGCTCGTCGCGGGCGAATACCTGTTCACGGTGATCACCGGTTTCGGTGACTTCGGCGCGCTCGGCAGCACCCAGGCCACGAACCTGCCGCTGCTCCAGACGGCGTCCGTGACCGGCGTCTACGGCCTCACCTTCGTCCTCGCGTGGTTCGCGTCGGTGGCCAACACCGTCTGGGCGGAAGGATGGCAGCCGGTCAAGCGCACGGTCCTCGTCCACGTTTGCCTGCTCGGCGTGGTGTTCGCCGCCGGTGGCGCGCGGTTGCTGTTCGACGCTCCCACGACGGAGACCGTGCGGATCGCGGGGATCAGCCCGTCGTCCGAGGCCGACCGGTCGAGTTCCGGCGCACTGGAGCGCATCGGGGTGAAGTATTGGCGGGCACAGGAAGTCGGCGCGGCCGATCCGGTCGCGGTCGGCGCGGCGTTCGCGCCGGTCACCGACGATCTCGTGACGCGGACCAGGCAGCAGGCGTCGGCGGGCGCGAAGATCGTGCTCTGGCCGGAAACCCATGCTCGCGTCCTGGAACGTGATCAGGCTGCGCTGCTGAAGCGGGTCGGCGACGAAGCGAGACAGGCCGGTATCCACGTGGGGGTCGCGTACGCGCTCTACACGTCGCAGGCTCCCTATATCCGCAACGTGGTCGTGCTCGTCGGACCGTCCGGCGAGGTGCTGTGGACCTACGACAAGACACATCCGACGCCGATGGAACCGATGACCCCCGGCCCGGGGAACGTCCCCACCGCGGATTCACCGTACGGGCGGCTCGCGGCGGTGATCTGTTACGACGCCGATTTCCCCGGCCTGATGCGCCAAGCCGCGGACAAGGGGACGGCACTGATGCTCGTCCCCGCCAACGACTGGCCGGGTTTCGGCTCCCTGCACGCCGAAAAGGCGGGCTTCCGCGCGGTGGAAAACGGTTACTCCCTCTCCCGGCACTCCACCCACGGGAATTCCACGGCCGTGGACGGCCAGGGCCGCGTGCTCGGGCACGCCGACTACTACCGCACGGATCAGCAGACGCTCGTCGCCGATCTGCCGGTACAGCCGAGAACACAGACCGTGTACAGCCGTGTCGGCGACGTGTTCGCCTGGCTGTGCCTCGCCGCGGCCGCGCTCTGTCCTTTATGGACATATCGAAGGAAACGTTAGCACCCCGTTACGGAAGAGGTGGTGTTCCTAACGTCATACCCGAAAAGAACAGTGTTCAACGGTTAAGCTCCCCCGCATGCCGAAACTGCTCGTGGTGGAAGACGACGACGCGATCGGCGGTGTCCTCGAATCGACCCTCCGCCTGCACGGCTACGAGGTTTCCTGGCAGCGCGACGGCCGCACCGCGCTCGCGGCCGCGGCGGACGGCGGCATCGACTTCGTCCTGCTCGACCTCGGCCTGCCGGATCTGGACGGGGTCGAGGTCTGCCGTCGGCTGCGGGCGGAGCTTCCCGGCGCCGTCCTGGTCATCCTGACCGCGCGGCAGGAGGAGATGGACGTCGTCGTCGGCCTGGAGGCCGGCGCCGACGACTACCTCACCAAACCCATCCGGCTCGGCGAACTGCTCGCCAGGGTCCGGGCGCATCTGCGGCGGGGGACGGCTCCGCCGGAGAGCAGGCCCGCGATCGCCATCGGCCATCTGCGGGTGGACACCGCCGGACGGCGGGTCAGCGTCGGCGGGCGGGAGATCTCGTTGCGGGCCAAGGAGTTCGACCTGCTCGCCCGGTTGGCCGAGCAGCCGGGCGTCGCGGTCAGCCGGGACACGCTGATGTCGGAGGTGTGGGACGCGCACTGGTACGGCTCGACGAAGACCCTCGACGTCCACATCGCCGCGCTGCGCCGGAAGCTGACCGAGTCGGCGCCTACCCCCGAGCAGGCGCCGAGGATCTCGACGCTGCGCGGCCACGGCTACCGCCTCGAGCAGCCTTTCGAAAGTCAGTAGTCGCGCAGGTCGGAGACCTCGTCCCGGGCGGCCAGCTGCGCGATCCGCGCCGACGCCGCCACGCACGACACGATCACCACCGCCGCCAGCAACCCGAAGTACCCGTGCGGCGAAGGCACTCGCTCCATGCCCGTGAGGGCGACGAACAGCACCCCGAGCACGTGCCCTGCGATCAGGCCCCCGGCCCCGACGACCAGCGCGTCACCCGCGATGAACGCCGCCACCTGGCGGCGTTTGCCGCCGAGCGTGCTCACGATCAGCAGGTCTCGCCTGCGTTCGTTGAGCGCCGCCCCGAACGAGGGCCCCGCCGCGGCGGCCGCGAGGATCAGCGACGCGATCAGATCCACCTTGGCCTCGCCGCAGCCGTCCTTGGTGAAGGCGGTCGAGATGGCGTAGGCCACCGCCAGCGCGACCAGCACCACGGACCGCGCCAGAAGCGCGCTCCGCCACGAAATGGACAGCGCGAGCACACCCGCCAGTCCTGAGACGAGCGGGCGGAGCAGGCCGCCGATCACCCGCTTTCCCTTCCGCAGCCCCAGCTCCACCAATCGCCACAGCAGCATCGTGCCGCCGGCCCAGCCGAACAACGGCCAGACGAAGGCGAGCGCGAGCAGGATGACGTCGAGGCCGTACGGCGACCACCAGGGCGGACCTTCGTCGCTCGGGACGAAATACCACTCGCGCAGTACCGGAGGCAGGATGGCGAGTGCCGCGACGAGCGTCCCGGCGAGCAGCAAGAGAACGATTTCCCGGACCAGCGAGACCCCGGAGCCGGTCGAGAAGCCACAGGCCAGAGACAGGGCGACCCCGGCCACGCCGCCCGCCAGGCCCGCCGTACCGGCTTCGGCGGCGGCCAGGCCGAGTACCTGCCCGCCGGTGGCGCCGCGGGCCCGCAGCAGGTCCTGATCCGCCCGCAGCACCCGCGCCGAGGGGGTGCTCAGCAGCACCACGAGCACCATCGCGGGCACCCATCGCGGTGCCAGGCTCCCGGTCCAGTCGTGCACCGCGAGCAGTGTGGTCACGATCGCGACCCCGGCCGCGGGGACACCGAGCCTGGCGGGGCGCACGCGCGCGATCCCGCCGACCCACAACGCCATCGCCGCGATCACCGGTCCCGCACCAGCTTCCCGTCGACCATCGCCCAACGTTCGCCGAACAGCCCGTCCGGGGCCTCTTCTGCCGTGGCCACCAGCAGTCCGGCGCCCAGCTGGTCCGCGGCTCCCAGGAGCCTGCCGAGGAGCCGTTGCCCCTCACGCTGGTCGAGCCAGCCCGCCGGGTCGTCGGCGAGGATCAGTTTCGGCGCGGGCGCGAGCGCCCTGGCCAGGACGGCGAGCCGGATCTGCTCACCGGTCAGGTCGCGGGGCGCCTTCTTGGCGAAACCGGCCAGGCCCACCAGCTCCAGCGCGCCGTCGACGGCGTCGCGGACCGCCGTGCCGGTCCGGCCGGCGAGCACCAGCGGCAGGGCGACGTTGAGCCGGACGTCGAGATCGCGCAGCAGCCCGCCGTCCTGCAGCATCAACCCGATCAGGTCGGGGCCCGGCGGCGACGGCTCGAAGGCGGGCCAGACGACGGTGCCCGCCGTCGGTTTCTTCATCCCGGCGAGCAGATGCAGCAGCGTCGTCTTCCCGGCACCGGCCCTGCCGGTCACCACCGCGCGGGTCTCCGCGCAGATCTCGCAGGTCACGCCGTGCACGGCGACCACGGCGGTCAGCCCGGAACCATAGGTGTGCGCCAGCTCGTCGGCGCGGACCAGTGGTGCCGTCACGCCACTCTCACGATCCGGTGCGCGGCCGCCGCGATCTCGGGGTCGCGGGTCGCCACGACCACGGCCGTCCCGCGGGCCGCGACGGCGCACAGCAGATCCATGAGTTCGAGTGCGGCGAGTCCGTCGAGTTCACCGGCGGGTTCGTCGGCGAGGACCGTCTCGGGGGCTCCGGCCAGTACGACGGCGACTCCGGCGCGCGCGCTTTCCAGCGCCGACAGCGTGTGCGGATAGTCGTCTCCGCGGCCGGCCAGCCCGACCAGTTCGAGCAGGTCGTCCGCGGCGCGGAGGGAGCGGCCGGCCAGCCGTCCCGCCAGCACGACGTTCCGCGCGACGGTGAGGTGATCGAAGAGGTTGCCGCGTCTGAGCAGCACGCCGACACCGGGAGCGCCGGCGGGGGCGTCGCCGCTTCCGGCGGGCAGCACGGCCACACACTCGCCCGGGACGGCGAACCGGACGAGGGGGACGGATCCGGGCCCCGGGCCTGCCATGACGGCGGCACGTCGGCGCATGGCCCCAAGGTAAGGCGAACGGGGTCAACATCGCCTTGATCTCAGGTCAACGGACGGCAAAATATCGCGTCGGGTGGGTGATCCTCGCGCTCGTCGGCCACACTCTGTCCGTGCGCCGCCGGATCGTCACTCTCACCGTGCTGGCCGCGGTGCTGGCGATCACGCTGTTCGGGGCGCCGCTGGCCGTCGCGGTCGCCAGGTTCCACGAGGGCAACTCGACCCACGACCTCGAACGGGTCGCCGACACCGTCGTGCTCGACGTGACCGGCGATCTCGCCAACGGCCGGGTCCCGGAACTCCGGCCGGTCAAACCGGACAAGGACCGCATCCGCGGGATCAGGGTCGCGGTCTACACCCCGACCGGCAGGCTCCTGGCAGGCAACGGCCCGGCCAGTGAAGACCGCTACGTCCGCGAAGCGCACTACACCGACATGGCGACCGGGACCCGCGACGACGAGGTCGTCCTGGCCGTCCCCGTGCTCAGCGGGCAGTCGCTGGTCGGCGTGGTCCGCGCCGCCCACCCCCGGTCCGAACTGGACGCCCAGATCCGGCTGACCTGGATCAAGATGATCGTGCTCGCCGGGGTCGCGATCGGGGCCAGCTGGCTGATCGGGCGCCGGATCGCGACCCGGCTGGCGCGGCCGCTGGAGGATCTGGCCGCCACCGCCGAACGCCTCGGCGAGGGTGACTTCACCGTGCGCGCCCGCCGGACGGGGGTCCGCGAGATCGATCAGGTCGCCGAAGCGCTCGACGTCACGTCCGAGCGGATCGGCGAGACGCTGGAACGCGAGCGGACCTTCTCCTCCGACGCCTCCCACCAGCTGCGGACGCCGCTGACCGGACTGCGCCTGCAACTCGAGGCGGCGCTGGAGAGCCCCGACCGCGACCCCTACGCGACGATCCGCGACGGCATCGCGTCGGCCGACCGCCTGGAACGCACCATCGACGATCTGCTGGCGCTGGCCAAGCAGACCAGGGCCCCGCGAGCGCTGCTCGACCTGGGCAAACTCTTCGAAGAGGTCCGGCAGACCTGGCACGGGCTGCTCGCCGGGCACGGCCGGGCGCTGCGGATCAGCGGACGCGAGGCCCTGCCGGCGCGGGCGGCGGACGCGGCGGTGCGGCAGGTGCTCGCCGTGCTGCTGGACAACGCGGCGACCCATGGCCGCGGCACGGTCTCCGTCCTCGCGCGCGACGCCGGGGACGCGCTCGCCATCGACGTGAGCGACGAGGGCGCCATCCCGGACGGCCGCGATCCGTTCGCGACCGCCGACCGGACCGAGGACCACGAAGGCAACGGGATCGGGTTGCGGCTGGCGCGAAGCCTTGCCGAGGCGGAGGGCGGGCGGCTGCGGCTGACCAGCCCGTCGCCGACGACGTTCACGCTGCTTCTGCCCGCCGAACGTCCCACCCCGCAAGAAGAAGGCCCGGGCCTGGCGAGCTAGGGGGGGTTACTCGCCAGGCCGGGCCGGTAGGAGGCAAACGCGCCCCGACAGCGCGCACGGCATGCCACCTGAATGAAGACGGTAAAGACCAGCGGGCCAACAGACGGTACACGCCGGATTAACTGACACTTTGCTTTTTCCTGTCACACCGATTCGGCCGCTGTCCGGCCCCGCTGAATCGATCGTGGGAAGATTGACCGCATGACCACCGAGCCGGCGCCGAGATGGCGGAGACTGGAACCGGACGAACGCAAGGAGCAGATCTTCGCCTGCGCGGCCCGCCTTTTCGCGGACCGCCCGTACTCGGAAGTGTCCACTTCGGACATCGCGGCGGAGGCGGGCGTCGCCAGGGGTCTGATCAACCACTACTTCGGCACGAAACGCGAGCTCTACCTGGAGATCATCCGGCGCGCGCTGACCGTGCCCCGGCTCGCCGTCGAGATCCTGCCGGACGGGCCGCTCGAACTGCGTGCCGACGTCGCCATCGACTGGTTCCTGGACATGGTCACCAGCCAGGAGAAGATGTGGCTGGCCGCGATCGCGCCGGAGGGCATCGGCCGCGACCTCGAAGTCGAACGGATCCTGGAGGAGGCCGATCGCGAATCGGCGGACCGGGTGCTCGAAGCGGTCGGGCTCTCCCGTGAGAGCGAACACGGGCAGGAGCTGAACGCGCTGGTCCGCGCGTTCGGCGGGATGGTCAAGGCGGCGGGCCGCGAATGGCTCGTACGCGGCTCGCTCGATCGCGCTCAGGTGCACACGTTGCTCAGCAAGTCTCTGGTCACGCTGGTCGGCGAGGTCTTTCCCGAGATCCAGCGGGCCGCCCCGCGCGCCTAGAGAAGCCCCCGGCACCTCGAGGGGGAGGTGGGTGCCAGGGGCTTCGGGACCGGTGACGAGCACCGGTATTCCTCCACACTACGCCGATTCCCTGTCACGGCTCTGTCAAACTTCCCAAAGCGTTCAACTGGGTGAGCCTGAGTTCCAGCCCGTCGAGGCAGCGCTGCACGGCGTAAGCGTAGAGACGCTCGTAGTAGCCGGCCGCGAGATCGGGGTCCGCGACCAGCGCCGAAACCGACTCGCCCAGCGCCGCCATCCCCGGCAAGTCCTCGCGCGTGCGGTACGCGGCGTAGCCCTCGCTGCGGTCGAGCTGGAGCGCCATCGCGCTCTCGCGGTCGTCCTCCATCGCGACGAACTGGCAGGCGGTGGCGAGCAGCAGGTTGTAGGCGAACGGCGACTCGGTACCGAAACCCGCCGCGAGCAGGCGGCCGATGCCGGCGTTCATGGTCGGCACGGCGGCGGCGACCGACGGCCCGAACAGGGCCAGCCGCCGCGCCGAACCGGGATAACGGCGCAGCACTTTCCGCACGGTCGGCAGGAACTCGTCGAACCACTCCCGCCACGGCAGGGTTTCGTCGGGCAGGGTCAGCTCGCCGACGACCCGGTCCAGCACCGCGACGACGACGGTGTCCCGGTCGCCCACGTGGTGGTAGACGACCGCGGGGTAGGCGTCGACGGCCGCCGCGAGCTGCCGCAGCGTCCAGTTCTCCAGGCCCGACTCCGCCGACAGCTCCAGCGCGGCGTCGACGATCCGGTCCCTGGTGACGGCCGGCCGTCCGGAAGCCGCGCGGGACCTGGGGCGGGGACCCGCGTCTTCGGGGAAAGTCGGCATGCGGGCTACCGTATCCGCCTTCGGCTGGTCGGACGGCGGGGGCGTCCGGCAGGATCGTGCCATGCCCCGCGCGCGTGTGAACGGCCTCGAACTCGAGTACGACACCTTCGGCTCCCCCGCGGATCCGCCGCTGGTACTGGTGATGGGCCTCGGCGCCCAGATGGTGACGTGGGAGATCGGCTTCTGCGAGCTGCTCGCCGGCGGCGGGTTCCACGTCGTCCGGTTCGACAACCGCGACGTCGGCCTTTCGTCCTATCTGGACGATCTCCCCGCGCCGGATCTGGCCGCGCTCGCCGCGGGCGACAAGACCTCCGCGCCGTACCTGCTGTCCGATCTCGCCGCCGACGTCACCGGGCTGTTCGACGCGCTCGGGTTCGGCCGCGCGCACGTCGTCGGCGCGTCGATGGGCGGGATGATCGTGCAGCAGCTCGCGATCGACTCGCCGGAGCGGCTGCTCAGCCTCACGTCGATCATGTCGACCACCGGGGATCCCTCGGTGGGGCATCCCGAGCCCGCCGCGCTCGCCGCGCTGACGCGGCCACCGGCCGCCACCCGGGAGCAGGCGATCGAAGACGGGGTCGCCTGGTTCAAGCTCGTCGGTTCGCCCGGTCACCCGTCCGACGAGGAATTCCTGCGGATGAAGGCCACCCGGAACCACGACCGCGCGAATCACCCCGCGGGAGCGTTGCGGCAGGCCGCCGCCATCGTCGCTTCGGGTGACCGCACGGCGAAACTGCGCGAGGTCCGGGTCCCGACGCTCGTCATCCACGGCGAAAGCGATCCGTTGATCAACGTCAGCGGCGGGAAGGCGACCGCGGAAGCGATCCCGGACGCCGAACTGCTGCTGTTCCCCGGGATGGGGCACGAACTGCCGCGGCAGCTGTGGCCCGCGATCGCCGACGCGATCGCCGCGCACGCGCGGAAGGCCTGAAGGGTCAGAATCCCGTCAAAAATCCCGGCGGAGGCGTAGGGAAGCCGTTCACGCCCGCGACACGTCCGGTGACGCGGTGTTCCCTGGACGGATGAGGAGAACCGAGTGTTTCGGCTTCCCGTTCGGCTGTGCCGCCGTCGTCGCCGCGGCGTCGGCGGCCGGGCTCCTCGGTTCGGCGCGACATCACGTCTTTTCCTTGCTGGCCTTGGGTTTGGTCGTGCTCCTCACCGGCGTGGTGACGAGCGCGACCGCGACAGCCGGGACAGCGGTGATCGCCTGGGGTGTCCATGCGGGATTCACCGTTGGAACACTGGGCGCGCTCCAGTTCACCGCCGAGACCGGCGTCGCCGCCGTCGTGTTCGCCGCCGCGACCGCGATCGGCTCACTCGCCGGAGCGGTACGGCGTTCCGTGGAAGCCGCCGCGTCCGAGTCGCCCCACCCCCTGGAAGGGGCGACTCGGACGCGGCTTTCCGGCCCTGCGCCTGCCCACACCCCTCCGGTGGGCGGGCACGAAGGGGATCATCGGCTACGGGAAGATTCCAGCTGGTCCGCCCGGACCCAGGTCGCGTGAAAACCGAGCGGGACACGCTGGGGCAACAGGACCCTGGCCACGGGTCCGGCAGCGAGATCGGCGGCGTCGAAGACGTCCAGCTCCGAGCGCCCCTCACGCTCGTCCTGGACGAAGGTCACCAGATAGCCGTCGTCGGAATCGGCGGCCGCGCCGTCGCGGGGTGCGAACGGCGCCTCACTGCCCCACCGGCCCGGACCGAACCGGTGTTCGGTCTTGGCGCCGGCACGATTGTCGTAGCGCACCAGGCCGTCGAACTTGAGCGTCGACTCCGGCGAGATGTGCACCGCGTAGGAGAAGCGATTCCGGCCGCCGACCACCCTCGAGTCGACGGACGGAAATTCGGTGTTGTCGTCGTCGAGCTGGTTCTCCAGGCACTGCCCGGTCCGCAGGTTGAACCGGTAGCGGTGCAGCGAAGCGTCCAGCCGCAGGTACGACAGCATCTTGGCGAGTGTGGAGCTGGCTTCGGCTCGCGGCTCCGGACGCTGGACACGGCAGACGTCGAGGACGATTTCCTCGCCCTGTTCCCAGGAATTGACGACGTGGTAGATGTAGCACGGGCTGGCCTCGAACCAGCGGATCTGGCTACCGACACCGTAGCGAGGAAGCACCCCGAACCGGCTCGGCAGTGAACGGTCGAACAGCAGCTTGTGCCGTCCGCTGCGCGCCGCCTCCATGTCCTGGACCAGCGGCAGGTCCATCAGGACGGCGTAGTTCTCGGTGATCGCCATGTCGTGCGGCAGGCGCGGGCCGGGGAGTTCGATGTCGGTCGTGCTCGCGACCTTGCCGTCCGCGCTGATCACGCCGTAACGCAGGTACGGCGGCCGCGGCCCGTAGTCGAACCAGAACATCTCGCCGGTGCGCTCGTCGACCTTCGGATGGGCCATCATGTCGCCGACCAGTGTGCCGAGGAAGTCCTCCGCGCCCAGCGTCTCCAGCGACAGCGGGTCGACCGCGTACGGCGTGCCGCACAGGTACCAGGTGGAGAGCACCTTGCCGCGATGGAAGATCAGGTCGGTGTTGGCGCTGTCCTTGACGTTCACGCCGTGTGCGTTGCCGAACGGGTTGCCTTCGGGCGACTCCATGACGCCCTTCCAGAGCGCCTTGCCCGCCGCGGATTCGGCCTCGAAGGCCTTGGTGCGGATCCAGCGGTTGCGGTATCGGGCCTTGCCGTTCTCCAGGTGGACGGCGTGGATCATGCCGTCGCCGTCGAACCAGTGGTAGCGCCCCTCCGGCACGAATCGCGGGTTCGGCCCGTTGCGCAGGTACACGCCGTTCAGGTCCGCGGGGATCTCGCCGACCACCTCGAGATCGCTCGCGTCGATCTCTTCCCCCGCCGGGGCGTAGACGCCCATCAGGTACGGGTTGACCTCGGATTCGCCGGTGGCGGCCGCCACCAGCACCGGGTGCTCGGAGGTACTGGCCATGCCGAGACACTACGATTGCTGTAGTCAGGTGTCAATAGGCTTCTACTGCTGTAGTCAGTAGTACGCTGACAACGCCCCCACCCGCGGAAGGAACCACGTGACAGAGGCGACGGCGCGGCGCGTCCGGCCGGCGGGCGATCCACTGCGCCACGCGCTCGAACTGCTCGGCGACCAGTGGACCTTGCTGATCCTGCAGAGCCTCTTCCTGCGCTTCCGCCGCTACGAGGAACTCCGGCTGCGGCTCGGCATCTCCCCCACCGCGCTGTCCGGGCGGCTGCGCGCGATGGTCGACGCGGGCATGCTCGTCCGCACGCCGTACCGCGACGCGCGCCGGACGCGCCACGAGTACCGGCTCACCGAACGCGGCCTCGAACTGTGGCCGCTGCTGATCTCGATCTGGGCCTGGGAACGGGAATGGGTCGAGGGACGGCGTGCCGTGCTGCCGACGCTGATCCACCTCGACTGCGAACTGGCCACCTCGGCGCCGCTCGGCTGCGCCTCCTGCGAACGGCGGGTCGACGTCCGCGACGTCCGCGCACGACGGCTCGACGACACCGGCGTCGTCGAGGCGACGGCTTCGAAACGCTTCCGTCGCAAGGACGCCGAATCCCTCGCGGGCGACCCGCTGATGTTCTTCCCGGACACCATGGAACTCCTCGGCGACCGATGGTCGACCGGGCTCGTGGTGAGCGCCCTGCTCGGGGCACGGCACTTCTCGGAGTTCGAACGCGAACTCGGCATCGGGCCGAGCGTGCTTTCGGGACGGCTGTCGAAGCTCGTGGAAGTCGGCGTGCTGCGGACCGGAGCCGCGAAGACCCGCACCGACGCGCACGACTACCGGCTGACGGCGAAGGGGCTCGCGTTCTTCCCCGCGCTGGCCTTCATCGCCGAGTGGTCACGGGGTTTCGAGGTCCCGGGACAGGAACTGGACATCACGCTCGACCACGTGGACTGCGGCAACCGGCTGAAGCCGATCCTGCTGTGCGACCACTGCCGGCGGCCGCTGCTGCGGAACCGGGTCCGGTTCGGCGGCCCGGTCCGGCTGCCCGCGCCGCCCAGGTGACGTAAATCGACTCGCCAAGCCGGTCGGTTCCTGACAGGGTGAGAACGTCACATGTCGTCACCTCGGAGGTAAGAATGACTGAACCCGCACCGTCCCCCGCGGATGGCGAAGAGGACGACACCAAGCGCAAGTTCCGCGAGGCCCTGGAGCGCAAGCAGGCCCAGGCCCGCTCGGGCTCGGCCCACGAGAACGGCGGCGGGAAGAACCTGCACGCGCACGGTCCGGCGGCGAACAAGCGCACCTTCCGTCGCAAGAGCGGCTGAGTCCGCGCGCTTCTGGCGCCTGCCGGACGGACATGACGCGAAAGCCACTTTCGGGACATCTGGTGTCCCGGAAGTGGCTTTCGCAACCTCGGCTTCGCAGGTCGGCGCCGCTCCGGGAGCTACGCAGCTCCGCACCCGGCGTGCTATGAACGGGCCGTTCCTTGCAAAATTTGCAAGGAACGGCCCGTTCATAGCGTTCGGGGGGTGGAAGCGGCTACACCGTCAGGATCGACCGCAGTCCGCCGACCTCGGTCATCCGGCGCTCGGCCAGCCGGTCGGCCGCCGTCGCCGGCGGCACGCCGTCGGCCTTGGCCAGCGCGAACACCTCCTTGGTGGTGTCGAAGATGGCCGTCGTCTTGCGCTTGGCGCGCGCGAAGTCGAAGCCGCGCCGCTCGTCGTCGACCTGGATCACGCCACCGGCGTTGACCAGGTAGTCCGGCGCGAAGAGGATGCCGCGGTCGTCGAGCTGCTTGCCGACGCCCGGGTGCGCGAGCTGGTTGTTGGCCGCGCCGCAGACGATCTTGGACCGGAGCTCGCCGACGGTCTCGTCGGTGAGCACCCCGCCCAGCGCGCACGGCGCGAAGACGTCGAGCTCGGTGCGGATCAGCGTGTCGAGGTCTTCGACGACCTCGACACCGGGGTACGCAGCCCGGGTGCGCTCGATCGCCGCGGGCGAGACGTCGGTGATGACCACCTGCGCGCCCGCCTCGATCAGATGCCCGACGAGGATGTGCCCGACCTTGCCGACCCCGGCGACGCCGACCTTGCGGCCCGCGAGGTCGGGGACGCCCCAGACGGCGTCCGCGGAGGCCCGCATGCCCTGGTAGGTACCGAAAGCGGTGAGCACCGAGGAGTCCCCGGCGCCGCCGTTCTCCGGCGAGCGGCCCGTGACGAACTCCGATTCGCGGGCGACGATGTCCATGTCCTGCACGTAGGTGCCCACGTCGCAGGCGGTGATGTAGCGGCCGCCCAGCGACTGGACGAACCGGCCGAAGGCGCGAAGCAGCGCTTCGGTCTTGTGCTTCTGGGGGTCGCCGATGATGACGGCCTTGCCGCCGCCGAGGTCGAGCCCGGCGAGCGCGTTCTTGTAGGCCATCCCCTTCGACAGCGCGAGGACGTCCGCGAGGGCCGCGTCTTCGGATTCGTAGGGGTAGAAACGGGTCCCGCCCAGCGACGGTCCGAGCGCCGTCGAGTAGATCCCGATGATGGCCTTCAGGCCGGTGGCCTGGTCCTGGCAGAAGACGACCTGTTCATGGCCGGTTCCCTGGCCGAACACTTCGGTCACTGTGGTGACTCCTTGTCCTGGAGTGCACGCTGCTTGTGGCTCACGTGCGAAGTTCCTGCAACAAGGCACAGTCCCCGACGAAGGTCGTCCGGCGGCGACGGTGCCACATCGCAAACCTAGATCGCCCCGGTCCGTTCGCCAAGCCGGGGCGGGCCGTCTCAGCCGTCGACGACCTCTTTGAGGACGCGGAGCGCGGAGTCGAGCTGCCGGTCGGACAGATAAGGCGCGGGCCCGAACCTCAGATACGCGCCGCGGCTGTCGGTCCGGACGCCGCGTTCGTCGAGGGCGGCCTGCAGCGCGCCGGCGTCGGCGCACTTCAGCGAAAGGAACCCGCCGATGCGGTCCAGCGGCGTCTCCCGGTCACGGGTGACGACGTCCTCGGGCAGCCCCAGCCGGTCGAAGCCCTCGGCGAGGTGGCCCACCTGGTGCCGCGACACCTCCCGCAGGAACTCGGGCGTGAGCCCGTGCTCGGCGAAGAACCTGAAGACGCGGGCGCCCCGGTAGTGGCTCGTCGGGTCGTAGGTCGCTCCGGCGAACCGGTCCGATCCGGAGGCGTAGGCGATCTGGTCGGGTCGGCGCTCGTCCGCGAGCGCGCCGAACTCGGCGTACCAGCCGGTGACGACCGGCCGCAGTTCCTGTGCGTGCGCCGGCATCCGCAGGAAGCAGTTGCCCTCGCCGAGCTGGAGGTACTTGTAGCCGCCGCCGAGGACCCAGGCGTTGGTGAGCCCGAGGTCGTGCAGCGAGAACGGGACGACGCCGAGCGCGTGGTAGGCGTCGACGACGAGGTTCACCGACTTCGAAAGGCAGACGTCGGCGAGATGCGCGAGACCCGGCACGAGGCGGGAGGTCTCGAACAGCACCGCCGAGACGAGCACGGCGGCGGTGTCTTCGGTGACCTCGGCCGCGACGCGTTCGGCCAGCGTGGCGACCGGCGCCGCGGGGACGCGGACCACCTCGACCCCTTCCTCGGCCAGCCTGCCCAGCTGACGGCGGAGCGTGTGGAACTCGCCGTCGGTGGTGACCAGCCGCGGACGGCGCGGCAGGTCCATCGCCGAGAGGAACCGGATCACCAGATCGTGCGTGCTGGCGCCGAGCGCGATGTCGCCGTGCGGGTCACCGAGCAGCGCCCGGAAGCCGGCCCGCAGCTCGTCCGCCTTGGCGAAGGCCCTGGCCCACTTGGTGTCGACCTCCTCGGCAGCATCGGCGAAGGCTTCGAGAAGGCCTTCGCGCGCGACGTCCGGCCAGGCCTGGTGCGAGTGCCCGGTGAACAGCATCCGGTCCGCCACACCGAATTCCGTGTAGTGCGCCGCGAGCGCGTTGGGGTCGCGTCGAAGTTCGTCGAGGTTCGTCAAAGCCTGCTCCGCACAGCCCAGAGATCCGGGAACATCGGGGAGAAAAGCGTCGTACGCAGATAGTGCGCTCCCGACGAACCCCCCGTCCCGGTCTTGTCTCCAATGGTCCGCTCGACCATCTTCACGTGCCGATACCGCCACTCCTGCATCCCTTCGTCCAGATCGACCAGGTGCTCCGCCACGACGGACGGCCCGGTGTCGTCGCGGTAGACCCGCAACAGAATTTCTTGGAGCGCCGGAGAGGGTTCGAGTGGCTTGGTGACATCGCGCCCGGTCGGGACGTCGTACCCCTTCACCGCGAGGTAGGTGACGAAGGAGTCGAAGAGCGACGGCCGTGACATCGCGTCCGCGATCTGGGCACGCTGGTCACCGCCTTCGGGGTAGTGCGCGAACACCCGCTCGTCCCGGCGGCCGAGGACGGCCTCCAGGACGCGGAACTGAGCCGACTGGAACCCGCTCGAAGCGTCGAGTCGCGCACGGAAACTGGTGAACTGGCTCGGAGTCATCGTCTCGAGCACATCGATCTGCGCGACCACCACCTTGAAGATAGTCAGGATTCGCCTCAGTGTGCGGACGGCGTGAGCGGTGTTACCCGCTTCGAGTTGCTCCTGCAGGTAAAGCGCCTCGTGGAGAACTTGTTTGAACCAAAGTTCATACACTTGGTGGATCACGATGAAGAGCAATTCATCGTGCTCGTCGGACCGCGGATGCTGGGCGTCCAGCAATTCGTCCAGCGAAAGGTAGGACGTGTAACTCAATGCGGCCTGAGTGTCGTTCATTTTTCTGTCACTCCATCGATATCGCGCCGACCGTGATCGCGCCACCAGGGCGCGACCCCGAAAAGATCAAGAGCCTCTTCCGGTCACCTTTCATTTTTCCGTCACCTCGTCGAAATGGCGTTGCGCCGCCGGGGCCAGCGCGTGGTAGAGCTCGTGGAACAGGTCGACCGCGGCCGCCCGGCTCGGCGGAGCGGGCACCAGGCCGACCGGGAGCTCCGGATCGAGGGACGGGAAGGCGCGGAACGTATGCGTCAGCCAGGTTCGGACCCGGAACGCCTCGGCGTCAGGCAGGTCGCCTGAACATTCGCCGAAATCCCGGACGAACGCGTCGTAACGCGCGGCGAGACCGTCGAGGTTCCACGCCCTCGCGGCGAAGCGCCGGACGTCGAGCCCGGCCGACGGTTTCCCGAGCATCAGCCCTGCGTGTTCGGAGACGTCCAGTTCGGCCAGCAGGGCGAGCACCTCGGCCTCACGGTCGTGCGGGGCGATCCAGGTGCCGTCCTGGACGGGCCCGAAACCGAGGAACCGCAGGCGGCGCACCAGCCGCTCCCTGGCCTGCCGCCGGCTCTCCGGGATGCTCTGCCACAGCACGGTCCACTCCCCGACCTCGCGTTCGCGCCTGCCGAGCGAGAAGATCCGGCGGTCACCGTCCTCCAGGAGCGCGATCGTGCGACGGGTCAGCGAGTAGTGGACGAGCCTGCCCGCCTTGTGTCGCGCGAGCAGGTCGCGACGGGCGAGCCTGGCCAGCGCGATCCGCGCGGCGCCGTCGGAGAAGCCGAGCCCGGCGAGCACGCCAACCAGGCCGCCGGACCAGACACGACGGCTCTCGCGCGGCGACACGTAGGTGCCGAGCAGCGTCATCACCAGTTCCTGGGGACCTGGGTCGCCGTGGGGCGCGGCCGATTCGGGCATGCGAGCAACTCTATACACCTCAGGCCGCTGCGGTGTAGCTTGACTCGGGTGACGTACTTCGCGGAGTTGAGCTCACCACAGGTCGCCGCGCTCGCGTCCGACGAGCGCGTTCCCGTGCTGCTGCTGCCGGTGGGCGCCGTCGAGCCGCATGGACCGCACGCGCCGCTGGGCACCGATCCCCTGATCTCCCGCGGGATGTGCGAGCGCGCCGCCGCGCGGCTGGCCGGCGATCCCGGTATCCGGGTGGTGATCCTGCCCGAGGTGCCGTACGGGGTGACGCGGCTCGCCGCCGGGTTCGCGGGTGGCGTCTCGATCGGCGAGGAGACCCTGTACGCGCTGCTGACCGAGATCTGCGGCGCGCTCACCGAGCAGGGACTCACCCGGATCCTGCTGGTCAACAACCATTTCGAACCGGCGCATCTGGCGGTGCTGCGGCGCGTGGCCGAGACGCCGGGCGTCGGCTTCGTCGACCTGGTCCGCCGCCGGTACGCCGAACGGCTCACCGACGAGTTCCGTTCCGGCGAATGCCACGCCGGGCAGTACGAGACGTCGCTGGTGCTCGCCGACCGGCCGGACCTCGTCGACGCCGCCGTCCAGCGCGACCTTCCGCCGGTCCACGTCGACCTGGCGCGCACCACCATCACCGACTTCGGCTCGGCCGGGATGACCGAGGCCTACTGCGGATCCCCCGCCCAGGCGACCGCGGAGGAAGGCGAGAAGACCTTCTCGGTGCTCACCGACATCCTGGTCGAAGCGATCCGAGAACTCGTATGACCTTCAATCTGGCGACCCATTTCGTCGACCGCCTGCCCGGCGAACGGACGGCGTTGCTGTGCGGCGACGAGGAAGTCACCTACGCGGATTTGACGGCTCGGGTGAACCGGGCCGGGAACGTGCTGCGCGAGCTGGGTGTCCGAAGTGGACAGCGGGTCCTGCTGGCGCTGAACGACGGTGTCGAGTTCGTGGCCGTCTGGTATGCGGCGCAGAAGATCGGCGCGGTCACCGCCGAGGTCTATTCCTTCCTCCAGCCCAAGGACTACGCGTACTACCTGGACTACACCGAGGCCGTCGTCGTCATCGCCGACGGCTCGACGTTGCCCGCGCTGCGGGCGGCCGGGGCGCGAAATCTGCTGGTCGTCGGCGAGGTCGCGCTGGAGCCCGGCGAGCACTCGTTCGATTCGCTGGCCGCATCGGCGTCCGCCGAGCTGGAGGCCGCGCCGACCACGCTGGACGACGTCGCGATCTGGAAGTTCACCACCGGCAGCACCGGTGCGCCCAAGGCCTGCGTGCACCCGGCGCGCAGCGCGCTGGAGAGCTTCGACCGGTACGCGCTCGGCGTGCTGGGACTCCGCGAAGACGACCGCGTGCTGGCCGTGCCGAAACTGTTCTTCGGCTACGCGCGCGACCTGACCGCGTTGTTCCCGTTCGGCGTCGGCGCGTCCGGGATCGTGTTCCCTCAGCGCAGCACCGCCGACCTGCTGTTCTCCCTGATCGAGCGCTACCGGCCGACGATCCTGGTCAACGTGCCGACCATGATGAGCGCGATGATCGCCCATCCGGAAGCGTCCTCTGTGGACATGAGCTCGCTCCGGCTGGCGACGTCGGCGGGCGAGGCGTTGCCGTCGGAGCTGCATCGCAAATGGGACAACCTGTTCGGTGTCCCGGTGATCGACGGGATCGGCTCGTCGGAGGCGTATCACATCTATCTGTCCAACGTTCCCGGCGCGCAGCGGGTCGGCAGCCTCGGCCGCGAGGTACCCGGCTACACCGCTCGCGTTCTCGACGAACGCGGCGATCCCTTGCCGGATGGGGAGATCGGCACCTTGGAGGTGACCGGCCCGACCATCGCGCGCGAGTACCACGGCGATGCGGAGAAGACCGCGCGGACGTTCCACGGCGACACCCTGCGCACGGGCGACCTGTTCAGCCGCGACGCCGATGGCTACTTCCACCACCACGGCCGCGCCGATGATCTGCTGAAGGTGTCCGGTGTGTTCGTCGCGCCGAGCGAGATCGAAGACTGTCTCATCGGTCATCCCGCGGTCGTCGACTGCGCGGTGCTGGGGGTGACGGTCGACGGACTCGTCGTCCCGCGGGCGTGTGTCGTCCTGGCGGAGGGTGCTTCCGCCACGGCCGAGGAGCTGCGAGACCACGCGCGGACACATCTGGCGAAACACAAATACCCGCGCGAGGTGGTGTTCGTGACCGAACTCCCCCGCACGGCCAACGGAAAACTCGATCGGCGCGCGTTGCGCCGGGTGGAGGCGGAGTGAGCAGGATCGTCGTCGTCACCGGCGGGACCCGCGGGATCGGCGCGGCCATCGCCGCCCGGTTCCGGGCCGCCGGCGACAAGGTGCACGCGCCCGGCCGGGCCGAGTGCGACGTCACCGACGAAGACGCCGTCGCGCGGTACTTCGACCGCCTCGGCCCGGTGGACGTGCTGGTGAACAACGCCGGGATCTCGGCGAGCGCGCCGCTGGCGAAGACGTCGCTGGAGCAGTGGCGCACGCAGTTCGAGGTCAACGCGACCGGTGCTTTCCTGTGCACGCGGGCGGTGCTGCCCGGGATGCGGTCGCGCGACACCGGCCGGATCGTCACCGTCGCCTCGACGGCGTCGCATATCGGCTACCGCTACACGGCCGGGTACACCGCGTCGAAGCACGCCGCCGTCGGCCTGATGCGGGCCACCGCCGCGGAACTGGCGGGCACCGGTGTCACCGCGAACGCCGTCTGCCCGGCCTTCGTGCGCACGGACATGACGGCCGCCTCCGTGGCCCGCATCCAGGAACGGACCGGCCGCGACGAAGCCGACGCCGAAGCCGCACTCGCCGCCGCGTCGCCGCTCGGCCGCCTGCTCGAACCCGACGAGGTCGCCCACGCGGTGGCCTTCTTCGCGGCGCCCGAAGCGGCCGCGATCAACGGACAGACACTCGTCCTCGATGGAGGTGGGATCCAGTCATGAGCCCGTTCCGCGCCACGCCGCCGATCACGACGGACTGGGAGCACTTCGAGTTCACCGTGGACGACGGCGTCGCCACGGTCACCTTGGACCGCCCCGAAAAACTGAACGCGCTCACCTTCGACGTCTACGCGGACCTGCGCGACCTGCTGGCCGAGTTGCCGCACCGCGGCGACGTCCGAGTGCTGGTCGTCACCGGCCGGGGGCGCGGCTTCTGCTCCGGCGGCGACGTCGAAGAGATCATCGGCGAGTTGCAGAAAATGGAGTCCGCCGAACTGCTGGAGTTCACGCGGATGACCGGCGCGGTGGTGAAGGCGCTGCGGGAGTGCCCCATCCCGGTGATCGCCGCGGTGAACGGCATCGCGGCGGGCGCGGGTTCGGTGATCGCACTGGCGAGCGACTTCCGCCTGCTGGCGTCTTCGGCGAAGTTCGCCTTCCTGTTCACGAAGGTCGGCTTGGCCGGCGCGGACATGGGCTCGGCGTACCTGTTGCCGCGGCTCGTGGGCCTGGGCCGGGCGACCGAGTTGCTGATGCTGGGCGACAAGATCGACGCGACGCGCGCGGAGGCGATCGGCCTGGCTTCGAAGGTGGTTCCCGACGCCGAGCTCGCTGCCGAGGCCTCCGCTTTGGCGCGGCGCTTGGCCGATGGCCCGGCTCTGGCCTATGGGACGACGAAGGTGCTGCTGACGCGGGAGCTGGACATGGATCTGGGTAGCTCCATCGAACTGGAAGCGATCACGCAGGCTTTGCTGATGACGGCGAAGGATCACGGGGAGTTCTATGCGGCCTGGACGGCAGGGCGTTCGCCCCAGTGGACCGGGCGATGAACTCTTTGCGCTGAAAGCCCCCGCAATTAGTCACCTACTTGCGCAGGACCGGCCGCGCCCAGTAGGCGTTCGGCCAGCACCCGGCACCGCTCCCCCAGCTCCGCAGGCTCGATCACTTCGAACGCGTGCCCCAGCACCACCACGTGCATCAGCAGGAAGTCGAGATCCCCGGCCCCGCTCACCACCTCGCACCGAGAACGGCCCCGTTCCCGCACGACGGCCGCCGACGCCGGGATCTGCGAACGCACGACGGGGGCAGGCGCGTGGACCAGGAATCGCGCCTGATGCCGGTAGACCCGGCTGGCGATGTTCTCCTGCACGTAGGCGGCCGCGTCGGGTGCCGGGCGCGGGCGGAAACGCCATGACCTCGCGGAAACCTCGGTCATCCGGTCGACGCGGAAGGTGCGCCAGTCGTCGCGGTCGAGGTCGTAGGCGAGCAGATACCAGCGTCGCCCGGAAGCCACCAGCCGATACGGCTCGACTCGCCGCACCGCGGGTCCCGAGGAGGACGGATACGCGAAGCCCGCCTCGACCTCGTCGCGGCAAGCGCGGGCCAGGGTCATGAGTACGTCGGGGTCGATCGGCGCGCGGCTGCCGTCGAAGGCGACCACCGAACCGGACAGCGCGCTCACCTCGTGGCGCAGCCTGGTCGGCAGCACCCGGTCGAGTTTCGTCAGCGCCCGGAGCGTGGCCTCACCGCTGCCCGCGCCGGCGAGCAGCGACACCGCGGTGGCGATCGCCTCCTCGTCGTCCAGGAGCAGTGGCGGCATGTCGTGGCCAGGCCCGAGCTGGTAGCCGCCGCCGACGCCGTTGCTCGCCTGCACCGGATATCCGAGCGCGCGCAGGCGCTCGACGTCACGCCGGATCGTGCGCGGGGTGACGCCGAGCCGTTCGCCGAGTTCCGGGCCGGTCCACACGGCGCGCTGCTGCAACAGGCCGAGCAGGGTGAGCACCCGCTCGGTCGTCCCGCGCTCGTCCTCCATGTCACCCATGTCGGACACTGTGCCAGAGATAGCGGACCGATTCTGTCCGCTAGGCATGTCAGAGTGGTCCCATGAACCGCAAGAGCCGCGAATTCCAGGTCAGCTTCGACGCCCTCGACCCGAAAGCCCTCTCGACCTTCTGGCGCGACGCCCTGGGCTACGTCCACCCCGGCCCTCCCGGGGTGGAGGTGCCCGAGGGCACGGACCCGCTGGACGCGTGGGCCGAGTTCCTCGAACGGGTCGGGGTTCCCGAGGATCAGCGCAACACCAGGTCGGCCCTCGAAGACCCGGACGGCGAAGGGCCACGGATCTTCTTCCAGCAGGTGCCGGAGGACAAGATCGCGAAGAACCGCGTCCACCTCGACCTCCGCGCCGCTCCCGGGCTGCAGGGAGACGAGCGCATGGCGGCGCTCGAAGCCGAATGCGACCGGCTCGTCGCCCTGGGCGCGACGCGAGTGAAGCGCTTCGAGCCCGAGGAACCGTTGAGCCTCGGCTTCATCGTGATGAACGACCCGGAGGGCAACGAATTCTGCCTAGACTGAGGTGACGGCGATCGCGTTGTCCTCCAGCGAGCCGAAGTAGAGGGTCCCGGCCCGCTCGCGGACGCCGACGAGCACATGGAACCCGTCGATCTCCCCGCGTAGTTCGTGGACCTGTTTCCCTTCCGGAGTCACGCCGCGCACCCCGCATTCCCGCGCGGGTGCGGGCTGCAGGGCCGTCGGCAACGCCCGGACTCCGGCCCGCAAGGGCGCGGGGAGCTTCTGCACCAGGGAAAGCGCGGGCACCTTCGGGCTCGCCACGGTGATCCAGATCAGCCCGTCGCTGCCGGTCGAGATGTTGTCGGGATATCCCCACAGGTCGTCGACGAGGTAGTCCCGCGTGCCCGCCTTGTCGCCGGTGAGCCACACGCGCGCGACCCGGTAGGCGCCGGTCTCGGCCACGGCCACATAGGACTCGTCGGGCGGCAGCGCGACCCCGTTGGCGAACTGGAAACCGTCGGCGAGTTGCTCGATCTTCCCGTCCGGCGTGCGCCGCAGGAGCCGTCCGCCGCCGGTCTGCTCGATCAGGTCGTCGCGCCATTTCTCGATGCCGAAGCGGCGCGAGGAGTCGGTGAAGTAGACCGTGCCGTCGGACGCGACGGCGGCGTTGTTGCAGAACACGAAGTCGAGCCCCACCGCCGACGTCGCCAGGGTGGTCACGGGGCCGCCCGCGAGCGGCATGGTGAGCAGACCGGCCTTGGCGTCGCAGATCAGGAGGTCTTCGCCGTAGAACTCCAGCCCCAGCGGACGCCCGCCGGTGTCGCCGAGGACGTCGATCCGCCTGCCGTCCGGCGTGACGCGCAGGATCCGCCCGTCGTCGACGCCGGTGTAGATCCGCCCCTGGTCGTCGACCACGACGTCCTCGGGACCGTGCCCGTTGACCGGGATGACCGTGACCTCGCCGAACGCCATCGCGTGTCTCCTAGTGTCGCGCACCGGAATGCGGTGCATGAGTCGGTGGATCCAGGTTTCCGCTGGCGGTGTTGCCGGTTCGTCGTCGTACCGGGTTGTACTCGGGCGGACCGGCAACGCCGCCAGCGGGAAGCTGGGCCGCCGAATCATGTGCCGCATTCCGGTGCGTGACACTAGCGGTAGGTGAGCAGTTGTGCGGCTTCCGCCTCGAAATGCGGATGTTCGTTGAACGACAACAAGGTCACTCCGCCGCGGCCGGACACCAGTTTGGTGATGCCCGCGTTCACGGTGACCCGGTTCAGTTTCAGCAGCCCCGCTTCCGGCGTGCCCATGAGCGCGCCGCAGACCGTCGCGATCACGCCTCCGGAGCTGAAGACCACGGCGTGTTCGCCCTTGCCCAGCGACGCCACGACATCGGCCAGCGCGCCCTTGACCCGGTCCAGGAACCGGGGCCAGGTTTCGGCACACGGACTGGAGGTTCCCGCCGAGACCCAGGCGTTCAGCGCACCGTCCAAAGCGGCCTGATACGCCCGCGAATCGGTCTGCTGGACACCGGCGGCGTGGTACTTCGCGATGTCGACGTGGTCGTACTCGTTCCAGCGCTCGTCCTCGACGACGGCGATCCCGGAGCCGAGCACCTTCAACGCCGTCGCCGCCGTATCCCGTTGGCGGGCAAGGGAACCTGCCCGCGCCTGGGTGAACTCGACGCCTCGCCGCGACAGTTCCTCACCGACCACAGTGGACTGTTCGAAGCCGCGCGGCGAGAGCTGGTCGTAGTTCTCCGCACCGAACGACGCCTGCCCGTGCCGGACCAGGTAGATCGCACCCATCTACGCGTGTCCTCCTCCGATGACGCGACGGCAACGCCCGTCGAGGTAGCCGACGAACTGCCAGAGGTCCTTCAGCGCCGGGTTGGTCGTCTGTCCTTCGTGGAACCGGTAGTAGATCTGCTGGATCACCACCGCGAGCCGGAACAGGCCGTACACCTCGTAGAACGTCCAGTCGCCGATTTCGAGGCCGGATCGCTCCGCGTACCGCCGCACGAACTCCTCGCGCGTGTACATCCCCGGCACGTGCGTCGGCTGGCGGCGGCTGAGCTTCATGACGTCGTCATCGTCGTCCTGCACCCAGTACGCCAGCGTGCTGCCCAGTTCCATCAGCGGATCGCCGAGGGTGGCCATCTCCCAGTCGAGCACGCCGACGATGTCGAGGCCGTCGTCGAGCACCAGGTTGTCGAGCCGGTAGTCGTTGTGGATCAGGCAGATCTTGGCCTCGGACGGCTGATTGTCCTTCAGCCACGCCATCACCTCGGCGCAGTCCGGGACGTTCTCCGTGCGCGCCTTGAGAAATCGCTCCGACCAGCCGCGCACCTGGCGCTCGACATAACCGGCACCCTTGCCGAGATCGGCCAGTCCGGCGGCCTCGACGTCGACGGCGTGCAGTTCGACCAGCCTGTCGACGACCTTGCCGCACAGCTCCCGCGCGCCCTCCGGCGGCAGGTCGAGGCCGGCGGGCAGATCTCCGCGCAGGATCAGGCCTTCGAGCCGTTCCATCACGTAGAAGTCGCCGCCGAGCACGGTTTCGTCGTCGCAGAAGGCGAGAACCTCGGGCACGTACGGGAAGACGGGCCGCAACCCCTGCTGGACCCGGAACTCGCGGCGCATGTCGTGCGCGGACGCGGCCTTGTGCCCGAGCGGCGGGCGCCGCAGGATCAGCTCGCGATCCGGATAGGTCAGCAGGTAGGTGAGATTCGAGGCGCCACCGGGGAACTGGCGGACTTCGGGTGGCGCGTCCCCGAGCCCGGGCACCCGTCCGGCCAGCCAGGTGTGCACCACGGCCGGGTCGAACGAGTCCTCTCCGCGTACCTCGACGGTCTTGTCCGCGGCCAGGGTCATGCGAACTTCTTCAGCACCGACGCCGGGACGAACGGGAACACCTTGGCGAGCACCGCCCACGGCCACGAGGGCACGTACGCCTTCGCGGCTTCGGACTCGATCGCCTTCACCAGTGCCTGCGCTCCCGCCTCGGCCCTCGTGCCGAGCGGGACCTTCGTGATGTCCTCGTTCATCTCCGATTCGATGAACCCGGGGAGCAGCGTCGTGACCTTGATCGGCGTCTTCATCAGCTCGATCCGCGTGCCCTCGGCCAGCGCCGAAACACCCGCCTTCGAAGCGGCGTACGCGGTGAGATTGCCAGGGAAGGCGCGAAGCGCGGAGAAAGAGGAAACGACCACGAGGTGGCCTTCCCGCTGTTTCCGGAAGATGCCCGTGGCGGCTTCGATCTGGGCGGCCGCGGCGAGGAAGTTGGTCTGGAGGGTCTGGCGGTTGGCGTCGAACCGGCCGGAACCGATGGGCTGCCCCTTGCCGAGCCCCGCGTTCACGATCACGCGGTCGAGGGAGCCGAGTTCCTCGCGGAACTCCTCGAAAACGGCGAAGACCTGGTCGTGGTCGTTCACGTCCAGCTTCCGGGTGACCACGGTGATGCCGGGATACGCCTTCTTGAGTTCCGCCGCGAGGGCTTCCAGGCGGTCGACACGGCGGGCGGCCAGCGCCAGGTTGCGGCCTCTGGCGGCGTACTGCCTGGCCATTCCCTCGCCGAGTCCGGAGCTCGCCCCGGTGATCAGGATGTTCTTCCGCAGGACCATGGCAGGGAGCTTACCCGTTGGTAACAAGTCTGGGATCCCTCGGACAGGGGCTGCCCCCGGCGCCTGGAGTACGCCGGGGGCAGCCTGTTCACAAGGGTCTTACTTGACCTGGAGCAGCTTGTTCGCCGTTCCACCGGTCGGGTTGCTGATCTTGCCGTCCGCGGCGGCACCGACCAGGCCTTCGGCGACCTGGGCCGGGGTGGCCTCGGGGTGCGCCGAGAGGTACAGCGCGGCGGCACCGGCGACGTGCGGCGCGGCCATCGAGGTACCGCTGATGGTGTTGGTGGCGTCGTCACCGGTCGCCCACGAGGAGGTGATGTCGACACCCGGCGCGTACAGGTCCACGACCGAACCGTAGTTCGAGAAGCTGGCCTGCTTGTCGGTCTTGTCGCTGGCGGCCACCGTGATGGCCTCCTTCACCCGGGCGGGCGAAGTGGTGCCGGCGTCGGAGGACTCGTTGCCCGCCGCGAGCGCGAAGGTCACGCCCTTGTCGATGGCACCCTTGACCGCCGCGTCCAGGGCGTCGTCCGCGCCGCCGCCGAGGCTCATGTTGGCGACCGACGGGCCCTTGGCGTTCGCCGCGACCCAGTCGACACCGGCGACGACACCCTCGGTGGTGCCGCTGCCGTTGGCGTCCAGCACGCGGACGCCGACGATCTTCACGCCCTTGGCCAGGCCGTGGTCCGTGCCGCCGATGGTGCCGGCGACGTGCGTGCCGTGGCCGTGCTCGTCGTTGGGGGTGTCGTCGTTGTCGACGAAGTCCTTGCCGCCGGCGGCGCGGTCGCCGAAGTCCTTGTGCGAGCCGCGGACACCGGTGTCGATGACGTAGGCGGTGACGTTGTCGGCCTTCGTCGGGTAGGTGTACTTGGTGTCGAGCGGCAGGTCGGCCTGGTCGACGCGGTCCAGGCCCCACGACGGCGGGTTGTCCTGGGTCTCACTGATCTTGAACGTCTTGTTCTGGACGACGTACGCGACCTGCGGGTCGGCGGCGAGCCGCTTGGCGGCGGCTTCGTCGGCCTTGATCGAGAAGCCGTTCAGCGCCGAGCCGAACGTGCGGGACAGCGTGGTGCCGTACTGACCGGTGAGGCCCTGCGCCTTCGAGGCGACGTTCGCGGTGACCTCGCTCGCCGCGGCCACGCCCTGGCCGACCGCGGTGGGCTTGAGGACGACGATGTAGCTGCCGCCGACCGCGTTGGCCGCACCCGCGCCGCGGATCTCGCCCTGCTGCTCGGCGTTGGCCGCACCCGCGCCGAACGTGGCGACCGCCGCGGTCACACCGGCGAGGGCGACTCCCGCCACGAGGCCGCTACGGGTCTTTCGGGACTTCAGGTTCTTCCGGGACTTGCTCACTGGTTCCCTTCCTGCCGCGCCGTGCGGATCACCCGGGAGGATGATCGTCGTTGAGAGCCATGCAAGCCGGTGCGCTGGTGGCCGGGCAATGATTCACAGTTACCAGTACTAGGCCATACGGCGTAACGGCGCTCGTCCGGAAAGTCGTTTTCGCCTGGCAGAAGGCGCCCCTGAAGCGTTACCTCTGACTGTTAAAGTTATTCGTGTTGTTATCAACCGGGCGGTGTCAGGAAACGGCAGACGGGGGCGGTCGGGCAGCATATGGTGGCGGGGAGCGCGGCGGACCGAGTGACCACGGACGATGAAGAACAGCCGCGTACCGCGTTCGCCACCGCGTTGAGATCGGCCATCGCCACCAGCGGCCTGAGTCTCGACCGTATCCAAGCCCGGCTCCTCGCGCGCGGCGCGTCGGTGAGCGTGACCGCGCTGAGTTACTGGCAGTCGGGCAAACGTCAGCCGGAACGGCAGAGTTCGCTGTCCGCGGTCCGGGTCCTCGAAGAGGTACTGGCGATCCCCGCCGGTTCACTGCTCAGCCTGCTGCCGCCGCCGCGGCCGCGCGGGGCGTCGTCACGCCGCAGCCGGGCGACCACCGAGCAGCCGCTGACCTTCCCGCTCGAAGCGCTCCAGGCGTTACTGGAGAAGGTCGGCGCGCCCAACGCGCTCGAACAACACCATCAGCTGAAACTCGTCGGCCTGCACGACCTGTGCGAGATCGCCGAGGACGGCGGGCAACGCGCGGTGACCGCGCGGGCGGTGTTCCAGGCGGGCGCGGACGGGCAGGACCGCTGGCTGCTGGTCTACGCCCAGGGCGATCCGGAGGCCGGACCGCCGGTGCTGAACACGCTGCGCAACTGTCACGTCGGCCGCGCAGAGGTCGACGACGCGCACGGGCTCACGGTCGCCGAACTGCTCTTCGACCGGCCCATCGACCGCGGTGAGACGCATCTGATCGAGTACTCGCTGACCAACCCAGGGCCGCCGTACCCGGAATGCCGGAACACGCATTACCGCGAGTTCCGGCGTCCCGTGCGCGAGTACCTGCTGGAGGTCCGGTTCGACCCGGGCACCGTCCCGGCGAAATGCTGGCAATATTCGCGCCAAGGCACCTCGCCGCTGGACCGGAAGGAACTGAAACCGGACCAGGGCCACGGCGTCCACGCGGTCGCGCTCGACTTCGGCCCCGGCGTCTTCGGCATCGACTGGGAGTATTAACGCAGCTTGTTGCGCAGCACCTTCCCGGTCGCGTTGCGCGGCAACTCGTCGAGGAACTCCACGTCGCGCGGCACCTTGTACCGGGCGAGGTTGGCCTTGACGTAGTCGCGCACGCCGTCGACGTCCAGGTCCGACTTCTCGGCCCGCACCACGAACGCTTTCAGCCGCTGCCCGAACTCGGGATCGTCGACGCCGACGACCGCCGCTTCGAGCACGTCCTCGCGTTCGACCAGAAGGTTCTCGACCTCGATCGGGAAGACGTTCTCGCCGCCGGAGACGATCATTTCGTCGTCGCGGCCGTCGATGAACAGCAGGCCGTCCTCGTCGAAGTGGCCGACGTCGCCGCTGGAGAGCAGCCCGTCGATGATCTCCTTGTTGCGCCCGTCGGTGTAGCCCTGGAAGCTCAGCCCGCTGCCGACGAACACCCGGCCGGTGACATGCGGCTCGGTGATCTTCTCGCCCTTTTCGTCGTACAGCGCGACCTTGCAGCCCACCGGCGCGCGGCCGACCGTGCCCGGCGCCTTGCGCCAGTCCTCGGGGGTCGCGACCGTCGCGACCGCGACCTCGGTGGAGCCGTAGAGGTTGTGCACGACGTCACCGAACGCGGCGGTCGCGCGATTCCCCAGATCCGGTGACAACGCGGAGCCCGCGACGAAGATGATCCGCAGGCACGAGGTGTCGTACTTGGCGCGGATCTCCTCGGGCAGGTCGACGATCCGCTGCAGCATCGTCGGCACGAGGACCAGCGTGGTGCAGCGGTTCTCCGCGACGCCGCGCAACGTCTCCTCCGGCACGAACTTGCGCCGCATGACGACCTTCGAGCCGAGCGCGAAGGAAAGGATGAACTGCGACAACCCGGTTCCGTGGAACAGCGGCGCGCCCATGTAGGTCGCCTCGCCGGTCCGCAGCGGGATGCGGTCGAGGAACTGCGCGGAGGCCAGCGCGGAGGTGTGCGGCCGCGGCGCTCCCTTCGGCGTCCCGGTAGTGCCGCTGGTCAGCAGGATGAACCCGCCCGGTTTGGCCGGCGCGGGCCACGGGCGGTCGTCGGTGCTGGCGACCAGTTCGGTGACGATCGGGATCTTGTGCCCGGACAGCTCGGCGTCCGAATCGACCCACGCGAGGTAGTGGTCGACGTCGCCCTCGACCGCGTCCAGCAGGTCGGTGAACTCCTGGTCGTACACGAGCGCGGTGACGCCTTCGCGTTTCGCGACGTCCGCGAGCTGGGGTTTGGCGAACCCGGTGTTCAT
Source organism: Amycolatopsis sp. TNS106 (assembly GCF_019330265.1). Lineage (NCBI taxonomy): Bacteria > Bacillati > Actinomycetota > Actinomycetes > Pseudonocardiales > Pseudonocardiaceae > Amycolatopsis > Amycolatopsis sp. TNS106. The sequence goes on from NZ_CP024972.1 coordinate 4,560,695, forward strand.
CAGCAGCAGTTTGGCGCCGAGCTTGCCCGAGGCGAGCATCGTCAGCACGAGACCGCGGTGGTCGCGGCACAGCGCGGCGATCACCGAACCCGGGCCGAGGCCGCGTTCCGACCACGCCCTGGCCAGCGCGTTCGACTGGGTGTCGAGCTGCTTGAAGGTCAGCGGGCCGAGCTCGTCGATGATGCCGGTCGCGGTCGGGTCCCGGCGGGCGGCGATCATGTTCGCGCCGGCGAACGGCCCCCATTTGCGCACCATGACCAGCGAACGCAGGCCCTCGTCGACCCGCGGGATGGGGAGCAGGCCCGCTTGGCGCATCACGTCGATGCTGCGCACGGTCTCGGTCACCTTGCCCGCCACCAGGGTGGCGAGGCCGGTGGGGTTTCTCATCCGGGCACCTCCGTTGCTGCTGCGGCGAGACACCATGCCCCCGGCGGTTCGCGTACCGGCGGTATGGGGTTGCTACTCGACAGTAGCCGACCGATAGCGCAGGCGCACTAGCCGTCTGGTGACAGAAATGTCGGGGGGAACCACCACAATGTGAGTGTGCAGGCGATCGCAGGTCAAGAGGAGGATGGCGACTTCGCGATCGCTTTTTCCGGGGAGCCGCCGCGGCAGGGCATGAAGCTCCCGGAGTTCGTCGGCGAAGTACGGCGGTTGGAGGCGGAACACTCACCCCGTTGGGTGTTCCCATCGGTCGAAGGGACGTATCCGGCGCTGATCAAGGCGGGCGTCCGGGTGCGGCGCTGTCACGACCTGGCGCTGACCGAAGGACTGCTCCTGGCCCACGAAGGCCGTCCGCAGGAGTCGCGAAGCCTGCGTGCCGCGCTGGCCAGGGCGAACGGACAGGAAGCGCCCGCCGACGAGCCCCCGCTGTGGGCCGAGGACGACCAGCCGACGCTGTTCGAGACGCGGGGGCCGCGACTGCCGTCCGGTGTCACGGTGATCGACGCGGCCCGCCGGGTGCTGGCCGAACAGGAGAAGCGGGTCGCCGTCACCGATCACCCGGAGCGGTTACGGCTGCTCTTCGCGGCGGAGTCGGCGAGCGCGCTGGCGGCCGCCGAGATGTCGGCCGACGGGCTGCCCTGGCGGGCGGACCTGCATCTGGCGTTGCTCGCCGAGCAGCTCGGGCCCCGCGTTCCGGCCGGGCACCGGCCGAAGCGGCTGGTCGAGCTCGCGGCGAAGATCAGCGACGCGTTCGGCGGGCGTCCGGTCAATCCGGACGCCCCGGCCAGCGTCGTCCGGGCGCTGGGCCGGGAGGGCATCGAGGTTTCGTCGGCCAGGAAGTACCTGCTGCGCGACATCGACCACCCCGCCGTCCCGCCGCTGCTGGAGTACAAGGAGCTCGCGCGGCTCCATTCGGCCAACGGCTGGACGTGGCTCGACGAGTGGGTGCACGACGGCCGGTTCCGCCCGCACTACGTCGTCGGCGGCGTCGTTTCCGGCCGCTGGGCGAGCCGGGGCGGCGGTGCTCTGCAGATCCCGAAGATCCTGCGGACCTGCGTCCGGGCCGATCCCGGCTGGAAACTGGTGGTCGCCGACGCCGCCCAGCTGGAGCCACGGGTGCTGACCGCGTTGTCCGGGGACCGGAAGCTGGCCGACGTCGCCGCGGCCACGGATCTGTACGCGAGCCTCGCCGAGGCGATGTTCTCCGGAGTGCGCCGCGTGCCGGTGCCCGCGTGGGACGACCGGGACGACCGGGACCGCGCGAAGATCGCGATGCTGTCGGCGATGTACGGCGGCACGTCCGGCGAGGCGGGACCGTTGCTGGCGTTGCTGCGCACCAGGTTCCCCGACGCGGTGTCCTATGTGGAGCGTGCCGCGCAGGCAGGGGAACGCGGTGAGCGCGTCCGCTCCCGGCTCGGCCGGACGTCGCCCGCGCCGTCGGAAGCCTGGCGCGCGCTGACCGGCGGCGTCGCGGAGGACGAGGCCGGCGAGCTCAAGGCCCGCCAGGCGTCCCGGAACTGGGGGCGCTTCACCCGGAACTTCGTCGTGCAGGCGAGCGCGGCGGACATGACCGCGGTCCTCCTGGCGACCCTGCGGAGCAGGCTCCCCTCCCCCGCGCACCTGGTGTTCTTCCAGCACGACGAGGTCCTGGTGCACACCCCGGCCGAGTTCGCCGACGAGGTCTCGCAGTCCATTGTGGACAGCATGGCCGAGGCGGCGCGGATGCTCTTCGGCCCGGCCTGCCCGGTACGGTTCCCGCTGCACATCGCCGCCGTGGACACCTACGCCGACGCGAAGTGAGTTACGCCCCCAACCACGCGAGTTACGCCTTCAATCACGCGAGTTCGCCGTTCAATCACGCGAGTCGTCCGTCTGATCACACGTGTCGTCCGCCCAGTCACGCGAGTTACGCCCCTGATCACGCGAGTTCCGCGCTCCATCACGCGAGATCCGTTTCCAGGCGACGGGACACACGTGACCAGATGGCGAACTCGCGTGATTGAAGGCGCGACTCGCGTGATTGAAGGCGCGACTCGCGTGATTGAAGGCGCGACTCGCGTGACTGAAGGCGCGACTCGCGTGACTGAAGGCGCGACTCGCGTGATTGGAGGCGTAACTCGCGTGAGCACCGCAAGTAGGTGACTAATTGCGGGGGGCGGCGTCGTCCAGGGCCTTGATGACGCGCTTCAGCGAGACGGGGTGGGCGGTACCGAGCGTCTGGGCGAAGAAGCTGACCCGAAGTTCCTCGATCATCCACCGGATCTCCCGTAGCGCGGGCGAGGAGGTGCCCGGCGGCAGCGCGTCCAGCGCCGCCTGGTACTCGTTGCGGAGCCAGGCGATGTCGCCGGTGCGCTGGATGTCGCGCGTCGGTTCGGTCGGGAGTTTCTCCAGCCGCCGTTCGATCCCCCGCAGGTACCGGACGACGTGCTTCAGCCTGTCCTGCCCGGTTTCGGTGACGAAACCCTTGTGCACCAAGCCGTCCAGCTGCGCGCGGATGTCGGCGAGCGAGTCCTTCGGGCCACGCGTGTCGGCCAGCCGCGTTTCGACGTCGTTCGCGGCGCGCAGGATCTTCTCGACGTTGGTCAGCACGTCGAGCACCCCGGCGTTCAGCCCGGCGCGCACCTTCTCCAGCAGGACCGCGAAGCCGGCCTCGTCCCAGCGCGGTCCTCCGTTGTCGGCGACCAGTTTGTCGACCGCGCAGTCCACACAGTCTTCGAGCAGCGCCGCCACGGAGCCGTGCGGATTCCGGTTCAGCACGAGTTTCGAGGAGTTGCCGAGGTTGCGGGTGATGAACTTCATCGGCGAAGGGATGTTCAGCCGCAGCATGCGCCGCGTGCCCGCCCACATCGACTGTTCCTGCTGGCCCGGCGTGTCCAGCAGCCGCACCGCCACGGAACCGCCTTCGTCGACCAGCGCCGGATACGCCTTGACGTCGTGCCCGCGCTGCTTGCTCGCGAACACCTTCGGCAGCTCGCCGAACGCGGGCGTCGTCAGGCCCTCGCGCTCGATGCTGTCGGCGGCCTTGGAGATCGTCGCGCGCACCTGACCGCTCAGGTCCCGCTTGAGCGCTTCGATGTCCTTGCCCTCGGAGACCTTCTTGCCGCGGACGTCGACCACGCGGAAGGTCATCTTCAGATGTTCGGGGACCGCCGACAGCTGCCAGGCGTCGTCGGGGATCACCACCCCGCGCAGCGCTTCCAGTTCGTCGGCGACGACGTGCAGCAGCGGCCCGTCGGCCGGGCCGACCCGCGACAGCACCAGTTTCGCGTGGTCGGGCGCCGGTACGAAGTTGCGGCGGATCGCCTTGGGCAGCGACTTGATCAGCTGCGTCACCAGCTCTTCGCGCAGGCCGGGGACCTGCCAGTCGAAGCCGTCCGGGGTGACCTGGTTCAGCACCGGCAGCGGGATGTGCACGGTGACGCCGTCCGCGTCGGCCCCCGGCTCGAACTGGTACGTGAGCTTGAAGGTCTGGCTGCCCTGGGTCCAGAAGTCGGGGTAGTCGGCCTCGCGCACGCCGCCCGCGGTCTCGTTGATGAGCATCGTCTTCTCGAAGCTCAGCAGGTCGGGCTCGGTGTGCCGCGCCTTCTTCCACCAGCTGTCGAAATGCCGCGCGGAGACGACGTCGGCCGGGACGCGCTGGTCGTAGAACTCGAACAGCGTCTCGTCGTCGACCAGGATGTCCCGACGGCGGGCCCGGTTCTCCAGGTCCTCGACCTCTTCGAGCAGCGCGCGGTTCTCGCGGAAGAAGTGGTGCCGGGTCTCCCAGTCGCCCTCGACGAGCGCGTGCCGGATGAACAGCTCGCGACTCACCTCGGGGTCGATCCGGCCGTAGTTGACGCGGCGGTCGGCGACGAGCGGAACGCCGTACAGGGTCACCTTCTCGAGCGCCATCACCGCGCCCTGTTTGCGCTCCCAGTGCGGCTCCGAATAGTTCCGCTTCACCACGTGCCCGGCGAGCGGCTCGACCCACTCCGGCTCGATCCGCGCGTTGACCCGGCCCCACAGCCGTGAGGTTTCGACGAGCTCGGCCGACATCACGAACCGCGGCTGCTTCTTGAACAGGGCCGAACCCGGGAAGACCGAGAAGCGCGCCCCGCGTGCGCCGAGATAGTCGCCCTTGGCCGGATCCTTGAGGCCGACATGCGACAACAGCCCGGCGATCAGCGACGTGTGCACCCGTTGCGGATCGACCGGGCCGGAGGTGTTGAGCGTGATGCCGAGCGGTTTGGCCAGCTGACGCAGCTGGCTGAAGATGTCCTGCCATTCGCGGATACGCAGGTAGTTCAGGTACTCGTTGCGGCACATCCGGCGGAACTGGTTGGTGGACAACGCCTTCTGCTGCTCGGTGACGTACTCCCACAGGTTCAGGTACGCCAGGAAGTCGGACGTCTTGTCCGCGAACCGCGCGTGCTGCTCGTCCGCCGCCTGCTGCTTCTCCGCCGGGCGCTCACGTGGGTCCTGAATGGACAGTGCGGCGGCGATGATCATGACTTCGCGGACGCAGCCGTTGCGGGAGGCCTCCAGCACCATCCGCGCCATCCGCGGGTCGACCGGGAGTTGCGCGAGCTTGCGGCCGGTCTCGGTGAGCTTCTTGCCGTCGGACATCTCGAACGCGCCGAGCTCCTGCAGCAACTGGACACCGTCGGTCACCTGACGGCGGTCCGGCGGCTCCACGAAGGGGAACGCCGCGATGTCGCCGAGGCCGAGCGAGGTCATCTGCAGGATGACCGACGCGAGGTTGGTCCGCAGGATCTCCGGATCGGTGAACTCGGGCCGCGCGTCGAAGTCGTCTTCGGAGTACAGCCGGATGCAGATACCGTCGGACGTCCGGCCGCAGCGGCCCTTGCGCTGGTTCGCCGACGCCTGCGACACCGGCTCGATCGGCAGCCGCTGCACCTTGGTGCGGTGGCTGTAGCGCGAGATCCGCGCGGTGCCGGGGTCGACGACGTACTTGATGCCGGGCACGGTCAACGAGGTCTCGGCGACGTTCGTCGCGAGCACGACGCGGCGCCCGGTGTGGCGCTGGAACACCCGATGCTGGTCCGACGACGAAAGCCGCGCGTACAGCGGGAGGATCTCGGTGTTCCTCAGGTCCTGTTTGGACAGGGCGTCCGCGGCGTCGCGGATCTCCCGCTCGCCGGAGAGGAACACCAGGATGTCGCCCGGCCCCTCGTGCTGCAGTTCGTCGACGGCGTCACAGATGGCCTGCGTCTGGTCGCGATCCTGATCGGCGTCCGGGTCCTCGGGGTCGATGATCGGCCGGTAACGGACCTCCACCGGATACGTCCGGCCGGAGACCTCGACGATCGGCGCGTCGTCGAAATGCTTGGAGAACCGCTCCGGGTCGATCGTCGCCGAGGTGATGATCACCTTGAGATCGGGGCGGCGCGGCAGGAGCTGCTTGACGTAGCCGAGGATGAAGTCGATGTTGAGGCTGCGCTCGTGCGCCTCGTCGATGATCAGCGTGTCGTACTGGCGCAGCATCCGGTCGGTCTGGATCTCGGCGAGCAGGATGCCGTCGGTCATCAGCTTGACCAGCGTGTCCTGGCCGGACTGGTCGGTGAACCGGACCTTGTAGCCGACGGCCTCGCCGAGTTCGGTGTTCAGCTCGGAGGCGATGCGGTCGGCGACCGTGCGCGCGGCCAGCCGCCTCGGCTGCGTGTGCCCGATCTGGCCCCGGATGCCGCGGCCGAGTTCGAGACAGATCTTCGGCAGCTGGGTCGTCTTCCCCGATCCGGTCTCACCCGCGACGATCACCACCTGGTGATCGCGGATGGCGTCGGCGATCTCGTCCTTGCGCCGGCTGACGGGCAGCTCTTCGGGGAACGAGATCTTCGGGACGGCGTCGCGTCTGCGGGTGACCCGCAGTTCGGCGGCCTCGATGTCGGCCTCGATCTGGGCGGCGATCGACTCGGCGTTGCGCGCTTTCCGGGCACCGTCGAGCCGGCGCCGGAGGCGGTGCTCGTCGCGCGACATCAGTTCGGGCAGGCGAGCGCGCAGGGCGCCGAGCGGGGAAGGTTGAGAAGCCATGACCGGCACCAGGATAGCCGTGCGTGACGATCCGGGCCTCCGAATATCCCGCACGTCACCACCACCCCCGCAATTCGCCATCTACTTGCGATAGTTCGCCCTGCCAACTATCGCAAGTAGATGGCGAATTGCGGGGTCGGGTCAGAAGTACCGCAGGGAGGCCGGGGTGAGGTCGGCCAGGGTCCGGTGCCCGGACAGGCCCATGGTCAGGTCGAGGTCGGCGAGCAGGCTCCGCAGCACGTGCCGGACACCGTCCTCCCCCGCGTGTGCCAGGCCGTACACCCACGGCCGCCCCACCAGCACGGCCTTCGCCCCGAGCGCGAGCGCCTTGGCGATGTCGGCGCCGGTGCGGATGCCCGAGTCGAACAGGATCTCCAGCCGGTCGCCGACCGCGGCCACGATCTCCGGGAGCGCGTCGAGCGACGCGATCGCGCCGTCGACCTGTCGGCCGCCGTGGTTGGACACGACGATCCCGTCCATCCCGGCCTCGACGGCGCGGCGCGCGTCGTCGGGGTGCTGGATGCCCTTGAGCACGATCGGCCCGTCCCAGTGCTCGCGCAGGAACGGGAGCCGGTCCCAGGTGCTGTCGGTGCCGGTGATCATCGAGATCCAGCGCAGGATCGCGGTGGGCGAGTCCTCCTCCGGCGTCTTCTCCAGCAGGCTGCGGAACACCGGGTCGCTCAGCGGGACACCGAGCCCGACGCCCTTGATGAACGGCAGGTACGCGTGGTCAAGGTCGTTCGGGCGCCACGCGAGGGTCCAGGTGTCGAGCGTGACCACGAGTGTGGTGAAGCCCGCGGCCTTCGCCCGCGCCAGGATGCTCGCGCAGACCTCGTTGTCGGTCGGCCAGTACAGCTGGAACCAGCGCGGCCCCTCGCCACTGGCCTCGGCGACGTCCTCGATGCTCGTGGACGACGCCGTCGACATGACGTACGGCAGGCCGACCGACGCCGCGGCCCGCGCGGCCGCCGGTTCGGCGCCCTCGTGCACGATCGACTGGACGCCGACCGGCGCCAGCAGCACCGGCGCCGGTACCGGCGTCCCCAGCACGGTCGTCGACAGATCGCGTTCGGTGGCGCCGGTGAGCATCCGTGGCACGAGACGCCAGCGGTCGAACGCCTCCCGGTTGGCCCGCGCGGTGGCGCCCGATCCGGCCGAGCCCGCGACGTACCAGAACGGCCCGGGCTCGAGGATCTCCCGCGCGGACTCCTCCAGCTTCGTGGCGTCGGTGGAACACGGCGGGTACGTCCCACCGAGCCCCTGCAGGTAGATCTCGTTCTGGTAGCCGCCGAACCGTTCGGTCACCCAGGCCTCCTCGTCACGTCGCCCTGGCCGGCTCGTCGCGGCGGGTCGAGCCTCGGACAATACTCGCCGGTAGCAACCAGGCGAGTTTCTCGGAGCGGATGACCGCGACTGGACCGATCACGGCCAGCAGGAGGACGTAGCCCGCGACGAACGGCGCGACCCGCGAGTCCAGCCCGGCCGCGGTCGCCATCGCGGCGAGCACGAGCGAGAACTCGCCGCGGGTGAGCACGGTGAGCCCGATGTTCACCCCGGCCTGGCGATCGAAGCCGTTCAACCGCGCGGCCAGCGCGCCCGCGCCGAGGTTCAGCACGATCGTCAGCGCCACCGCGATCAGCACCGGCACGACCACCGAGCCGACCGCGTTCGGGTCGATGCTGAGCCCGAAGATGAAGAAGAACAGCGCGCCGAACGCGTCCCGCAGCGGGAGCACCAGCTTGTGGATACGCGGCGCGACCTTCGAACCGCCGAGCATCATGCCGACCATGAACGCGCCGATCGCGTCGGACACCCCCACCTCCTCGGCGACAGCGGCACCCATCACCGCCACCCCGACGAAGCAGACGGTGAGCAGCTCGTCGTCGGCCGAACCGAACAGCTTCGACACCACCCGGCCACCCCAGCGGGCGAGCGCGGCCATCACGATCAGGAACGCGAAGGCCTTCCCGAAGTCGGCGAGCGCCGAACCGAAGCTCCCGGCGCCGGACAGCACCGGCTGCAGCAATGCCAGGTACAGCGCGAGGAACAGATCCTCGATCACGATGATGCCCATGATCAGCCGGGATTCGGGGTTGTTCATCCGGCGGGATTCGAGCAGGAGTTTGGTGACGATCGCGGACGACGAGATCCCGATGGCACCGGCGATGACCAGCGCCTCCCTGGTGCCCCAGCCCAGCAGGAAGCCGAACGCGAGCCCGCCGCCGATGTTGAGGATCAGGTAGATCAGCCCGGACCAGACGAGTTTGCGCCCGCCCTTGGCCAGGTCGTCGAGGGAGAATTCGAGGCCGAGGTAGAACAGGAGGAAGACGAGACCGAGCCCGGCGAGCACACCGAGCTCGGCCGGATCGTCCACAAGGGACAGTCCGGGCGTGTTGGGGCCGAAGACGAAACCGGCCAGCATGAACAGGGGGATGGTCGGCAGCCCGATACGGGCGCCCGCTCTGGCGATGACACCGGCGGCGAGGAACGCCCCGCCGACGGCCAGCAGGGCATGACCGGAACTCATGGAGACCTCCGATGGATGGCTGATGCGGCTTGGGGACCGGGTCAGCGCGGAGGTGCCCGCGCGGGCGCCTGGGGCACCGCTCGGGTGACGACGACGGGTTCGCCCTGCTCAGGGGCGTGGCCGGCGTCGGGAAGGTCGACGGTCTCCGCTTCGGCGGGAGCGTCGGCGAGGGGAACCGTTTGCCCGCCGTGGAAGGCGGGCAGCGGATGGGTCGCGAAGACGGCGACGGGATCTTCCTTCGCGGTCCGCCCGTGCCCGTGGGGAACGGTCGGCGTGACGAAGGCGAAGACGAGCAAGATCACGAGGAAGAAGACGGAACGGTGCCGTGTGGCGGGGGCACGGTTCGTCGTCATCTGCCCACCACTTTACCAGTCCTTTATAGACTGATCGACGGCTCCCGCAACATGGGCAACATCGGCGGACCGCTCTCGACGGCGAAAGCCGGTCCGTGGTCGCGGAAACCCAGCCGCCGATACAGTTTCGCGCTCTCCGCGCTGCTCGCCTCCAGGTACGCGGGCACCGCGCCGTACCGGTCTAGCCCGTGCCTCAGCAGCCGTGCGCCGATCCCTTGCCGCTGCGCGTTCTTGCGGACGCCGATGAACTGGGCGTGGTGGTGCTCGCCGCCGGGGGCGTGCTCCTTCATCAGCTCGAACAACGCCGCGAGCCTGCCGATTTCTTCCCCAGTGAGCCCGGCGAACGCTTCGTCGTCGATGTCTTCGTCGCCACCGGGCGCCCAAAGCGCCACGGCGGACAGATCGTCGGTGACGTCGACGTGGCCGCCGACGGCGAGCATCCCCCGCACGACCGCGCGATGGAAGATCGGCAGCGCCACCGCGCGGCGCTCGTCACCGGGAAAGACCCACATGCTCACCGGGTCTTCATGGAAGGCCTCGGACAGCACATCGACCACAGTGTCCATTTCGGACGGTTCGGCGGACCGGACGATCATCGCCCCGCCCTCAGCGCGACGGGCTCGTCGTCTTCGAGCGGGCCGCCGATGGCGGCGTACGTCTCGGGATCCTTGGTCCGCAACACTTCCGCGCGCAGGAAACCGGCGAGGGCGGCAACGACCATGAGACCGGGCAGACCCCAGCGCAACAGGAACGTCCCGGCCGGGCCGAGCAGCAGATCGAAGTTGAGCAGGATCAGCGCGAGGACGGCCGACAGCGCGAGCATCGCCGCACCCGGCGCGATCCAGCGGCGCCAGGCGTTTTCGGCGTCGCGGCGCCGTTTGAAAAAGCCGATCACCGAAAGCGAGACGGCGATCATGATCACCACGACCCCGGTGGACGCGGTCGTGCCGAGCCAGGTGAACAGTTCGGTCACCGGATCACGGCCCGCGATCGCGAACAGCGACACCACCACCAGCGCCAGCGCCGTCTGCGTGAGCGAGCCTGCCACCGGCGCGCCGGTGCGCTTGCTGGTCTTGGCCAGCGAGCGAGGCAACAGCCCTTCCCTGCCCAGCGCGAAGAAGTACCGTGCGACGGCGTTGTGAAAGCTCAGCAGCGCCGCGCACTGGCCGGTCACGAACAGCGTGTACGCGACATCGGAGAACGTCTCGCCGAGGTGTTCTCCCGCGAGGTTGAACAGCAGGTCCGGGCCCTGCGCGGCGGCGGTGGTGACGATGACGTCCGGCCCGGTCCCCACGGCCAGCGCGAGCGACGAGACGACGTACAGCACCGCGGTGAGCCCGATCGCCGCGTACGTCGCGCGCCCGACCGTGCGGCTGGGTTCCCGGGTCTCCTCGCCGTAGGTCGCCGCGCCCTCGAAACCGATGAACGCGGCGGCGGAGAACGCGAACACCGCGCCCGCACCGGTGGTGAACAGGCTCGACGGCTCCAGCGGGACCCAGGAAACGGCGCCACCGGCGGGGTTCGCGAACAACGCGATATCGACGATCGCGACGACGGCGACTTCGAGGCACAGCGCCACCCCGAGCACCTTGGCGTTGAGATCGACCCGCAGGACGCCGAGCGCGCCGATGATCAGCACCATCACCAGCGCGCACAGCCACCACGGCGGCGGGGATCCGGTGAGCGTGCCCAGCCAGGTCGACACCGACCAGCCGAACAGTCCGTAGATGCTGATCTGGATGGCGTTGTAGGAGATCAGCGTGACGAACGCGATCCCGGCGCCACTGGATTTGCCGACCCCGTTGGCGACGTAGGGGTAGAACGCGCCCGCGTTGGTGATGTAGCGGCTCATCGCGGCGTAGCCGACCGCGAACAGCCCCAGGATCGGGGCCAGCAGGAGGAACGACAGCGGCACCCCGACACTGCCGGTGACCGCGTAGTTGGTCGGGACCCCGCCCGCGATGGCGAAGAGCGGACCGGCCGCGGCCACCACGAAGAACACGATCTGCGCGGCTCCGAGCCGTCGATGGCCGAGACCGCGCCGCGGTCTTTGCGTACCCATGAACCCGTCCCCCCGGACGTCGGTTTGGCGCTGAAGGTTCTTGATCTTGCGAGAGCCATCCCACCCTAGGGCCGGCCACCCCGGCGAGGTACGTCCGTTCAGGCTAAAAACGGACCTCGGGTCGCAGTGGTCCGCGCGCTACCGCTACTTTGGCCGTCCCGCACTACAACGCCGGAGGGCGTGCCTTCATGCGTCGGCTGACCTTGGTCGATTCCCTGTTCTTTCTCGCCCACGACGAGTTCACCGGTAAACCCGCGCTGCGAGGCACGGGACTCGGCATCGGAATGGCCGGTTCCGCGCTCTGTGATCTCCTCCTCGCCGAGCGGATCACCGTGGAACGCAAACGAATCCGGCCATTGTCGCGCCGCGGCCTCGCTCATCCCCCACTGGATCGGGTGTTCTCGGAAATCCTCCGGGAACCCGAGCGGCACACCGTCCGGGAATGGGTCGGCCATCTCCGCCACGATCTCGGGAGAACGGTCGCGGACAACCTGCTCGACGCGGGGGTGGTCGACCGCGAAACCGACCGGATGCTCATCCGGAAGAATCACCGCTATCCGCCACGGGATCTGCTGATGTCGACGGCCGCGCGCAGCAGGGTGAGGACGGCCGTCCTCGGCACCGAGCAGCCGGATCCGCATTCGGTCTGCCTGGCCCTGCTGGCCTGGACCATCGGGCTCGACGATTTCTGCGAACCGGAACTCGACCGCGCCGGCCTGCGGGCCTGGGCCGGGTCCACGCATCGGGAACTCCCGAGGGCGCTCGCCGAACTGATCTCGGGGGTGGACGCGGTGAGCGCCGCCGTCGTCTACACCGGCGACCGGCGATGACCGGCGGTAGCCTGACGCCATGCCTGCCGACCGTGACCACGACGTCGTGCTGTTCGGCGCCACCGGATTCACCGGTGGCCTGACCGCGGAATATCTCGCCCGCGCCGCGCCGCCAGGTCTGCGCCTCGCCCTGGCCGGACGCGATCCCGTCAAGCTGGAAGCGGTGCGAGAAAAGCTTTTCTCGATCAATCCGGCGCTCTCGGAACTCCCGCTGGTGCGGGCCGACGTCTCCGATGCGGACTCGCTGCGGAAGGTCGCCGAGTCCACGAAGGTCGTCGCCACCACGGTCGGCCCGTATGTCCATTATGGAGAACCGCTGGTCGCCGCGTGCGCCGAAGCGGGAACCGACTACGCCGACCTGTGCGGCGAGCCCGAGTTCGCCGACAAGATGTACCTCGCTCACCACGCCCGCGCGGTCGAGACCGGCGCCCGGCTCGTGCACGCGTGCGGTTTCGACTCGATCCCGCACGACCTTGGTGCCCTCTTCACGGTTTCCCAGCTGCCACAAGGGAAACCGATCCGGATCGACGGGTACGTGCGCGCGGGAGCGGCGCCGTCGGGCGGCACCTTCCTCTCGGCGCTGACGGCGTTTTCGCGGCTGCCGTCGAGTTTCCGCGCCGCACGGGATCGCGCGGCCGCCGAACCGCGGCCGGAGGGCCGTCGTGCGCGCGCCGCGCTGGGCACACCGCATCGCAGCCCCGACGGTTTCTGGGCGGTGCCGCTGCCGACCATCGACCCGATGATCGTCGAACGGTCCGCCGCCGCGCTCCCCGGGTACGGCCCCGACTTCACGTACCGGCATTTCGCCGCGATCAAACGGCTTCCGGTGGTGGCCGCCGGTGCGGCCGGGATGGGGCTCGTCTTCGCCGCCGCCCAGATCCCGCCCGCGCGACGGGCGCTGTCGAATCTGTTGAAGCCCGGCGGCGGCCCGGACGAGCAGCGACGGGCGCGGTCGTGGTTCTCCGTGCGGTTCCACGCCGAGAGCGGCGGCGAACGCGTCGTGACCGAGGTGTCCGGCGGCGACCCTGGATACGGCGAGACGGCGAAGATGCTCGGCGAGTCCGCGCTGTGCCTGGCGCTGGACGACCTGCCTTCGACGGCCGGGCAGGTCACCACGGCGACCGCGATGGGGCAAGCGCTGATCGACCGGCTGACCGACGCCGGCTTGCGCTTCGCGACTCTCTCGTGAGTGGTCAGGACGGTTAGAACCGAGGGTGGTCTGGAACCGGTGTCGCGAAAGCCACTTTCGAGACGTCTGATGTCCCGAAAGTGGCTTTCGCAACCTCCGGCCAAACCCAGCACCCGGCAGAACCGCGGTACCGAGTGGAGCTGGTCTCGTGAGTGGTCAGGACGGTTAGAACCGTCCTAACCACTCACGAGGCCAGCAGGTCCTCAGCGGTCCGTGTGTTGATCACCCGGTCCGGCTCGATCCCCAGCTCGGTGGCCCGCGCGCAACCGTAGACCAGCCAGTCCAGCTGGCCCGGCGCGTGCGCGTCGCTGTCGATCGCGAAGTCGCAGCCCAGCTCCACGGCCAGGTTCAGCAGGCGCGTCGGCGGGTCGCGACGCTCGGGACGGGAGTTGATCTCGACGGCGACCCCGTTGTCCCGGCACGCGGTGAACACCGCCTCCGCGTCGAACTCCGACTCGGGCCGTTTCCCGCGCGCACCCATCACCAGCCGCCCGGTGCAGTGGCCGAGCACCCGGACCCGAGGATGCTGCACCGCGGCGAGCATCCTCGGCGTCATCTCCTTGGCGGGCATCCGCAGTTTCGAGTGGACGCTCGCGACGACGAAGTCCAGCTGTTCCAGTAGGTCTTCCTCCTGGTCCAGCGTGCCGTCGAGGTGGATGTCGACCTCGATGCCGTGCAGGATCCGGAACGGCGCCATCGTCTCGTTCAGTTCGGCGACGACGTCCATCTGCCGCCGCAGCCGTTCGGGCGAAAGGCCGTTGGCGACGGTGAGCCGCGGCGAGTGGTCCGTCAGCACCATCCATTCGTGGCCGAGCGCGCGGGCGGCCTCCGCCATCTCGTCGATCGGGCTGCCACCGTCGGACCAATCCGAATGGGTGTGGCAGTCGCCCCGCAACGCCGCCCGCATGGGGCCGCCGTCGGGCAGCTTCGGCTCGCCGATCTTCTCGAAGTAGGCGGGACGGCGTCCGGCGAGGACGTCTTCGACGACGGCCGCGGTCGCCTTGCCGATATTCGGCAACGCGGTCAGCGTGCCCGCCTCGGCGCGTTTGCGCAGGTCGTCGGGCTTGACCTTGGCGATCACCGAAGCCGCCTGCCGGAACGCCCGCACCCGGTAGGTCGGCTCGCCCGCACGCTCCAGCCGGAACGCGATCTCCCTCAACGCCTGCGCCGGTTCCATGGCTACCTGTCTACCCGGTCAGCGGCGAAGCGGCAGCTCATGAAGAGCTACGTCGCGCAGCTCGCCATCGCGGATCTCGGCGGTCTGGTACGTGCAGAACGGCTGGCTCCGCCGGTCGGTCGGCGAGCCGGGGTTCAGCAGCCTCAGCCCGTTCGGCGTCACCGTGTCCCAAGGGATGTGGCTGTGCCCGAACACGAGGACGTCGGTGTCCGGGAACTGTGCGTCGCAGCGGCGCTCGCGCCCCTGCTTGCCACCGGTTTCGTGGATGACCGCCAGGCGGACGCCGCCGAGGTCCGCCCGCGCGATCTCGGGGAGCCGCGCCCGCAGGTCCTCGCCGTCGTTGTTGCCGTAGACCCCGATGAGCCGCTCGCTCCGGGCCTCGAGTTCGTCGAGCAGGGCGACCTCGATCCAGTCACCAGCGTGGATGACGACGTCCGCCGCTTCGACCTCGCGCCAGACTTGGGCGGGCAGCCTCTTCGCGCGCTGTGGCAGATGCGTGTCGGCGATGAGCAGCAGGCGCATCATTCGTCTCCGATGGTCTCGAGGATCCGGTCCAGGAAGTCGCCGATATGGGCGCGCAGCAGCCCGGCCGCCCCGTCGGCGTCTCCCTTCTTCGCCGCCGCCAGCACCGCCTTGTGCTCGGCCCATTCCCTGCGCCAGCTGGGATTCGCCGCCCAGCCGACCACGCTGATCAGCGCCGCGCGGTCCCTGAGGTCGTCCAGTATCGAGACCATCAGCGGGTTGCCGCAACCACTGTAGAGCGCGCGGTGGAACCGGCGGTTGAGCAGGCTGAGCGCCGCCTGGTCCTTGTCCGAGATCGCCGCCGACGCCTCCTTCAGCGCCTCCGCGGCGTCTTCGAAGAGGTCCGGCGAGCGGCGTTCGACCGACCGGCGCACGGCCTCGGGCTCCAGCACCATGCGAACGTCGTAAACGGACTTCGCCAGCTCCGCGTCGACCACACAGACCGAAGCGCCCTTGTACGGGCTGAAGGTCACCAGTCCCGTGTTCGACAGCACCTTGAGCGCCTCGCGGACCGGCGTCTTCGACACCCCGAGCCGGGCGGCGAGTTCGGCTTCGACCAGCGGCTGGCCGGGCTTCAGCTCCCTGGTGAGGATGCCGCGGCGGATCTCTTCGAGCACCACTTCGGTCCGTGAAGCGGGCAGGCTGAAGGTCGAAGACATGAGGCGATCGTATATGAGATGCCATACTCGCGGTCATGAGGAACCCCGAGGAACTCCGAAGCCACCGCTGGTTCGGCGGCGACGGACTACGCGGTTTCAGCCACCGGGCCCGGAGCAGGCAACTCGGCTACAACCCCGAGGAGCACCTGGGGAAACCCGTCATCGCGATCCTCAACACCTGGAGCGACATCAACCCCTGCCACATGCATCTGCGCGAGCGGGCGGAACAGGTCAAACGCGGGGTGTGGCAGGCGGGCGGATTCCCGCTGGAGTTCCCGGTCGCGACCCTGTCGGAGACGTTCCAGAAGCCGACCCCCATGCTCTACCGCAACCTGCTTTCGATGGAGACCGAAGAGATCCTGCGGTCCTACCCCGTCGACGGAGCGGTCCTCATGGGCGGTTGCGACAAGACGACACCGGCGTTGCTGATGGGCGCGACGAGTGCGGGTCTCCCCGCGATCTTCGTCCCCGCGGGCCCGATGTTGCGCGGGCATTGGCGGAACGAAGTGCTCGGCAGCGGCACCGACATGTGGAAGTACTGGGACGACAAGCGGGCCGGGCTGATCGGCACCGGGGAACTGTCCGAATTGGAGCGTGGACTGGCCCGTTCTCCCGGAACCTGTATGACGATGGGGACCGCGTCCACCATGATGTCGGTCGCGGAAGTGCTCGGCCTGACCTTGCCCGGCGCCGCGTCGATCCCCGCCGTCGACTCGGCGCACCACCGGATGGCCGCGGCGAGCGGAGCGCGTGTCGTCGAGATGGTGTGGGAGGACCTCACCATCACGAAGATCCTCGACGAACGCGCGTACGCCGACGCGATCACCACCGTGCTGGCGCTCGGCGGCTCGACCAACGCCGTCATCCATCTGATCGCGATGGCCGGGCGCGCGCGGATCCCGTTGTCCGTCGACGATTTCGACGCTATCGCGCGCAGGGTCCCCGTACTGGCGAACATCCGGCCGGGCGGTGACCGGCTGATGGAGGACTTCTACTACGCCGGCGGGCTTCCCGGCCTGCTCTCCCGGCTGACCGACCTGCTGCACACCGATCGGATCACCGTCACCGGCCGGACTCTCGGCGAAAACCTGGCTTCGGCGCGGGTGCACGACGACGACGTCATCCGCACGCGGGACGACCCGGTCGCCACCGAAGGCGGGGTCGCGGTGCTGCGCGGCAATCTGGCGCCGTCGGGCGCGGTGATCAAGCACATCGCCGCCGATCCCCGGCTGCTCGTCCACACCGGACCCGCGGTGGTCTTCGACGACCACAAGGACTTGAAGAACCGCATCAACGACCCCTCGCTCGGCATCACCGAGGATTCGGTCCTCGTCCTGCGCGGATCCGGCCCGCTCGGCGGCCCCGGCATGCCCGAGTACGGGATGCTGCCGCTGCCGGATCACCTGCTGGCCAAGGGCGTCCGGGACATGGTCCGCGTTTCCGACGCCAGGATGAGCGGCACCAGTTACGGCGCGTGCGTACTGCACGTCGCACCGGAATCCCACGTGGGCGGGCCGCTCGCGCTGGTCCGCGACGGCGATCGGATCACTTTGGACGTTCCGTCGCGACGGCTGAGCCTCGACGTCGATGATGCCGAATTGCAACGTCGCCGGGCACGGTGGAACCCGCCCGCTCCCCTGCACGAACGGGGTTACGGCGCGTTGTACGCCGAACACATCACGCAGGCCGACGAGGGCTGTGACTTCGACTTTCTCGCCAGAGTGGGGGAAAATCCCGAACCTGACGCCCAGTGACCACCCGACGGAGTGACTCGCTCACCCAACCGGGCGAGTTGCACGGCCACAAAACGCGCCCCGTATCTTGAACCTACGTCCGGAGCGCAGGGAAGGCCCGGATGTTCGATCACGACGCCCGGCCTCGCCGGACCGTGGAGGGTGGAGAGTTGCCGCAGGAACCGCGCTGGCCCGAGTCCCACGCTGAGCAGACGGACATTCTCCCGGTCGTCACGCCCGGGTTCGCGGAGTCTGCCACGCCGGAGGAGCCCGCGCCACCGAAGCGCCGCCGCAGCTACCGCAAGGCCGCGTTCATCGGCGGCGGCGTGTTCGGCCTGCTGGTCGTCGCGTACGCCCTCGACGTGCTGGTCTCCCAGGGCAGCGTCCCCCGCGGCGTCACCGTCGCCGGGGTGGACGTCGGCGGGATGGACCGCGCGGCGGCCGAGAAGGAGCTCCGCGGCGGCATCGAGCCGCGGCTGACCCGGCCGGTGAAGGTCGTCGCGGGCGACGCCGAGGAGTCGCTGGCGCCGAACAACGCGGGGCTGCGCCTCGACTGGCCCGCCACCCTCGACCAGGCCGGCGACCAGCCGCTGAACCCGTTCACCCGGATCGCGTCGTTCTTCTCGACCACCGAGGTCGGCGTCGTCACCCAGACCGACGACGCCAAGCTCACCGCCGCGCTGGAGAACCTGCGCGACAAGGTCGACCGCGACCCCGTCGAGGGCACCGTGCGCTTCGAGGAGGCCAAACCGGTCGCCGTCGAGCCGAAGACCGGGCAGAAGCTCGACGTCGAAGCCGCCAAGAAGACCATCCTGGAGCGCTGGGCCGGCGGCGAGGCGCTCACGCTCGCGGTCACCCAGACCCCGGTCAAGGTTTCGGCGGAGGCCGTCCACGCCGCTCTCGAGCAGATCGCGAAGCCCGCCGTGGCGTCGCCGATGGTCGTCAAGGGCGATGGCAAGGACGCGGTCGTCAAACCCGAGCAGATCGCGGCCGCGCTGACCTTCGAACCCGCCGACGGCGGCGTGCTGAACCCGAAGGTGGACAACAACAAGATCATCGAGGCCGCGGGCCCGCAGCTCAAGTCCACCGAGAAGGAGGGCAAGGACGCGCAGATCGTCTTCGAAGGCGGCAAGCCGACCGTGCAGCCCTCCGAGGACGCCAACGTCGTCGACTGGGAGCCGAGCCTCAAGCCGGTGCTCGACGTGCTCAAGCGCGCCGCGCCCCGAGAGCTGCCCGTGACCTACAAGAAGACCCCGGCCAAGGTGACCACCGAGCAGGCGAACCAGCTCGGCATCAAGGAGGTCGTCAGCGAGTTCAAGACCGGCGGGTTCGCGCCGGACTCGGGGACGAACATCCGGGTCGTGGCGCAGAAGGTCAACGGCGCCATCGTGAAGCCGGGCGAGACGTTCAGCCTCAACGGGTTCACCGGGCCGCGTGGCGCGGCGCAGGGCTACGTCGAGGCCGGTGTCATCAAGGACGGCGCGCCCGGGCGCGAGGTCGGCGGCGGGATCTCGCAGTTCGCGACGACGCTGTACAACGCCTCGTACTTCGCCGGGATGAAGGACACCGAGCACAAGGAACACAGCTACTACATCAGCCGCTACCCCGCCGCGCGCGAGGCGACCGTGTTCCAGAACCACAGCGGTGGCAGCGTGATCGACCTGAAGTTCACCAACGACACGGACACCGGGGTCGCGATCCAGACCATCTGGACGCCGTCGGACATCACGATCCGGCTGTGGGGCACCAAGAAGTACACCGTCGAGTCGATCCCCGGCGGCCGCACCAACCCGTCCGAACCGCCGACGAAGCCCGGCCCCGCCGAGAACTGCAAGCCCAGCAACGGCGCGCCCGGCTTCACCACGTCGGACACCCGGGTCATCAAGGACGCCTCGACCGGCCGCGAGATCCGTCGTCACACCAGGAACGTGCACTACAACCCGCAGCCCAAGATCACCTGCGGCACGGAGTAGCTCCTAGCGCGTGAAGGCCCCCTTCCCTCGGCTGAGCCGAGGGAAGGGGGCCTTCACGCGCTTCGCGGTTTCACCGCACGCGTGCGGGGCGGTACGCTCGGTGACTCACCCGACCTGGCGGGGGTGGTCACCTCGTGGAGCCCAAGGCGACCTTCCGGGGGATCCTCGCGGTCGGCGAACTGCGGGCGATCTGGTTCGCGGAACTCCAGTCGATCCTCGGCGACCAGGTGGCCAGGGTCGCCCTGTCGGTGCTGGTGTTCGAGCGGACCCGTTCGGCGACGTGGCCCGCGCTGACCTACGCGCTCACCTATCTGCCCGATCTGATCGGCGGACCGCTGCTCGGCGGACTGGCCGACCGGTTCCCGCGCCGCGCGGTGATGGTCTGCTCCGACGTCGTCCGCGCGCTCCTGGTCGCGGTGCTCGCCGTCCCCGGCATCCCGTTGCCCGTGCTCGCCGCCGTGCTGGTGGTGGTGCAACTGGCCAACGCGCCGTTCACCGCCGCGCAGGCCGCGGTCCTGCCGTCGGTGCTCAGCGGGGACTCCTACGTCCTCGGCCAGTCCCTGCTGAAGATCACCAACCAGGTCGGCCAGCTCGCCGGATTCGCCTTGGGGGGCGCGGTGATCGCCGCGATCGGACCGGGCCGGGGGCTGGCGCTGGACGCGGTGACGTTCGGTGTGTCGGCGATCGTCCTGCGGCTCGGTGTCCGCGCCCGGCCCGCTTCGGGTGCGAGTGGACCGGCGACGTCGACCCTGCGGCGGCTTTCGGCGGGCGCCAGGACGATCTGGCGCGATCGGCGGCTGCGCGCGCTGGTCGGGCTGGCGTGGCTGGCGGGTTTCGTGATCGTGCCGGAAGGGCTCGCGGTGCCCTACGCCGCGGAGATCGGCGGCGGCGCGGCGACGGCGGGACTGCTGCTCGCGGCGCATCCCGCCGGGATCGTGCTGGGGGTGTTCGCGCTGAGCAGGCTGGTGCGGCCCGAAGTCCGCCTGCGCATGGTCGGCGGACTGGCCCTCGGCGCGATCGTGCCGCTCGCGGCGTTCTGGTTCCGGCCATCGCTCCCCTACGCCGCCGGACTGCTCCTGCTGTCCGGGATGTGCGCGGCCTACCAGGTCACCGCGAGCACCACGTTCATGCGGCTGGTACCCGACACCGAACGAGGCCAGGCCTTCGGCCTCGCCGGGTCGGGACTCATCGCCGTGCAGGGAATCGGGCTGATCGCCGGCGGCCTGCTCGTCGGCGTGCTCGGTTCACCCGCGACGACGGTCTCGGTCATCGCACTCGCCGGTCTCGTAGTGGCTGTTCCGGCCACCCGGGCTTGGCGCCACGTGGCCCCGCTTCACCCCCTTTGACCGGAACCGGGTATTCACCAGTTCTGCCCGCGCATGGAGCTCACCCCCTCCACTTCCCCGATCCGGTCACGCGTGGTGCACCCACGCCTACCCATACAGCGTAGTGACACCTAGTATCCAACCGATTACGTTCGTCTCCGTGGCGCTAACGAATTGGGCGCTGTGGCGGCTACCCAACCGCGGCTTGATCGGCTTCGTCCTCCTGGTGGACGTCGCGGCGATCGCCGGATCCGCCTGGTCTTTTCTCCGGGTCCCGTTCACTCACGGCGACGCCCTCCCCTTCGCGATCCTGATCGTCAGCGCCGTCGCGTACACGGAGTTGTCGCGTCCGGTCGAGCGGGTGCGGGAACGGTTCGCGGGCACGCCGCACATCTCACTCGACAGCGTGTGGACCTTCGCCGCCGTGTTGCTGGTGCACCCGGCACTCGCCGCGCTGGTCATCGCCGTGTCGTTCTTCTACCGCTGGTTCCGAGGGCAGCCGAACCCGTTGTTCCGGCGGGTGTACTCCACCTCGGCGACCGTGCTCTCGGGGTTCGCGGCCGCCGCCTTCCTCTCCCGGTACGCGGCCCCGTTCGACCTGCTCCCCCGCGACGTCTCCTCGTTCGGCTCGATCGTCGCGGCGGGCGGGGTCTTCCTGCTGGTCAACACCGTGCTCATGACCATCGCGGTGTACTACGGCACGCCGCACGAGCGGCTGCGCGACGCGCTGGCGAAGCCGTTCGAATACGCGCTCGAAGCGGCCACGATCGCGCTCGGCGTCATCGTCGCGTGGGCGCTGCGGGACTGGCCCGTGGTGCTGCTGCTGGTCGTCGGGATCACGCTGGTGCTGCACCGCGGAGTCCTGCTGCGGCAACTGAAACGGCAGGCGCGCAGCGACGCCAAGACCGGGCTGCTCAACGCCAAGGCGTGGCGCGAAGCGGCGGCCGACGAACTCGACCGCGCGCGGCGCGCGGGGCGGCACACCAGCCTGCTGATGGTCGACGTCGACCGGTTCAAACTCATCAACGACCGGCACGGGCATCTGGTCGGCGACCGGTATCTGGCGGCGATCGCGGAAACGCTCCGCACCGAGGTGCGCGGCACGGATCTGGTCGGGCGGTTCGGGGGCGAGGAGTTCGTCGTCCTGCTTCCCGGCACGCCCGCCGTCCACGCCCACGCGATCGCGGAACGGATCCGGTCGAGCGTGGCTTCGCGCGCCGGTGACCTGCCGGAGCACGTCACCGTGTCGATCGGCCTCGCCGACCGGCCGGGCGTCAGCGATCTGGACGCGGTGATCGCCGTCGCGGACCGGGCGCTCTACGAGGCGAAGAACACCGGGCGGAACCGGACGTCGGGCTACCAGGTGACCGGCTGACTTCGTCGCGTCTCAGGGGAGGCCGGCGAGGGACTTCTCGAGGACCTCGTCGGACAGCGCGTGGTCGGAGATGTCGCCCGCCAGGTACGCGCCGTACGCCGGAAGGTCGAGGTGGGCGTGCCCGCACAGCGCGGTCAGAATCACCTTCTCTTCACCGGTTTCCTTGCACCGCAACGCTTCCTGGATGCACGCGGCGAGGGCGTGGGTCGGCTCGGGCGCGGGGATGATGCCCTCCGTGCGGGCGAACCGCACGCCTGCCGCGAAACAGTCCTCCTGCCCGATGGCGACCGCGTCGATCAGCCCGAGCTCGTAGATATGCGAGATCAGCGGCGACATCCCGTGGTAGCGCAGGCCGCCGGCGTGAATCGGGTCGGGGATGAAGTCGTGACCGAGCGTGTGCATCTTCAGCAACGGCGTCAATCCGGCGGTGTCCCCGAAGTCGTACGCGTACTTCCCGCGGGTGAGGGTCGGGCAGGCGGCCGGTTCGACCGCGCGGATCACCGGATCCATCCGGCCGGCGAGTTTCTCGCGCAGGAACGGGAAGGCGAGCCCGCCGAAGTTGGATCCGCCGCCCGTGCAGCCGACGAGGACGTCCGGGGTGTCGCCGGCCAGTTCGAACTGCTTGAGCGCCTCTTCGCCGATGATCGTCTGGTGCAGCAGCACGTGGTTGAGCACGCTGCCGAGCGCGTACCGCGTGTTCTCCGCCTGCGCCGCCTGCTCGACCGCCTCGCTGATCGCGATGCCGAGGCTCCCGGTCGAGTCCGGGTCCGCGGCCAGGATCGCGCGCCCGGATTCGGTCAGCTCGGACGGGCTGGGGTGCACCGTCGCGCCGAAGGTCTCCATCATCAGCTTGCGATACGGCTTCTGATCGAACGAAGCGCGGACCTGCCACACCTCGCACTCGAGCCCGAAGGTGGCGCACGCGAACGCGAGCGCGCTTCCCCACTGTCCCGCGCCGGTTTCCGTGGTCAGCCTGGTGACCCCCTCCGCCGCGTTGTAGAACGCCTGCGGGACGGCGGTGTTGGGTTTGTGCGAGCCGACCGGGCTGACGCCTTCGTACTTGTAGTAGATGCGGGCGGGAGTGCCGAGTGCCTTCTCCAGCCGCCTCGCGCGGAACAGCGGCGACGGCCGCCAGAGCCGGTAGACGTCGAGGACCTCTTCCGGGATGTCGATGTACCGGTCGGTGCTGACTTCCTGCGCGATGAGCGCCTGCGGGAACAGCGGCGCGAGGTCGTCCGGGCCGACCGGCTTACGGGTGCCCGGATGCAACGGCGGCGGTGGCGGCTCCGGCAGATCCGGGACGACGTTGTACCACCTGGTCGGCATGTCGGCTTCGTCGAGGATGTATTTGGTCCGCTCGGCCATTGAGCCTCCTCTGTCCGTCCCCTTCAACCTAAAGGGACGGACGGCGTGACACCAGGGATCGCTACTACGGTGTGGGCATGGGGAATTTCGTACTGCTCGACGCACCGTCCAATCTCGGACTGCGCCCGCCCGCCGAAGGTGTGGTCCCCGGCTGCTACAAAGCGCCGGGTGCGCTCCGTGACCACGGCCTGCTCACCCGTCTGGGGGCGACCGACGGCGGTGTCGTCACCCCGCCGCGATATCTGCCCGCTTGGTCGCCCGGCGGCGGCGTGCGCAACGCGGCCGGGATCGCGACCTACACCGCGGCCCTCGCCGGTCGGCTGGCGAAGATCCGCGCGGACGGTGGCTTCCCGGTGGTGCTCGGCGGCGACTGTTCGATCGCGCTCGCCGCCATGCTCACCCTTCGCCGCGAAGGCCGCTTCGGCATCGTCTACTTCGACGGTCACGACGACTTCCGGCACCTCGGGAATTCCGATCACATCGCCTCGGTCGGCGGTGAGGCTCTCGCCGTCGTCACCGGCCGTGGCCAACCCGAACTGGCCGATGTGGACGGTCTGGGGCCGTACGTCCGCGACGAAGACGTCCTCGTGCTCGGTGTTCGCGCGGAGGAATCCGCCGAGGCACGGGAGGCCGGGCTGCGCGTCGTGACCAGCCAGGAGATCATGGCGTCCGGCACCGGCGGCGCGCTCGCCGCCGCCCGGGAGATTTTCGCGCCGCTGGACGGTTTCTGGATCCACATCGACATCGACACGCTCGACCCGGAATTCGTGTCCGCTGTGGACAGTCCCGATCCCGGCGGGCTCAGCCCGGACAAGCTCGTCGAACTGCTCCGCGGCCTGCTCGCCATCCCCGGCGCCGCCGGGCTGGAACTGACCATCTTCGATCCCGACCTCGACCCCGACGGCACACAGGCCGCCCTGGTGGCGGACTGCCTCGTGCGCGCACTGGAAGGAACCCGATGACCGAAGTGACCGTCGCCGACGGCTCGTTCGACGCCCCGCTGTGGCTGCCCGAATCCGGATCCGGCCCGGGTCTGGTGCTGATCCAGGAGATCTTCGGTCTCGACGACTACCTCAAGTCGGTCGCCGCCGACCTGGCCGCCCTCGGTTACGTCGTCGCCGTGCCCGAACTGTTCTGGCGGATCTCCCCCGGCTGGTCGGCCACGCACGACGAAGCCGGGCTTTCGGCCTCGATGGCCGTCGCCGGACAGCTCGACCCGGCACGCGCCGTCACCGACGTGCTCGCGACCCTGGCGACGCTGCGCGACCTGCCCGAAACCGATGGCCGCGCGGGTGTTTTCGGTTTCTGCCTCGGCGGCTCGATGGCCTACGCGGCCGCGGCCGAAGGTGACCCGGACGTCGCGGTCTCGTATTACGGCTCGCGTGTTCCGGAGCAGGTTCCGTTGCTGGACAAGATCACCTGCCCGATCCAGTTCCAGTTCGGCGGCGAGGATCCCTACATCCCCGTCGAAGGCGTGCGTCGCCTTGCCGACGCGGTCGCTGCTCACGACGGAGCGGAGATCCACATCCACGAGGGGGCGGGGCACGCGTTCCACAACCACGTGGCGCCGATGTTCCACCAGCCGGAGCCCGCCGCGGCGGCTTGGGCACTGACCCTGGAGTTCCTGGAGCGGGTCTTCCCGGCCTGAAACCTCCACGCACTCCCCCGGTAACCGGGAAAAACCAAGCGTGGAGCGAATGTTCCCTCTTCGATATTGACAAGTGGTTCGGTCGGCCTAGGTTTGTACCTTCGACAGAACCCGAGGGGGGTGCATGTCAGGCCGACGCGCCGCGCTCGCCGCTGCCGCGCGAGCTTCGACGGTGCCGTTGACGACACCGTCGGGAAGGACCAAGGGCACCGGCTTCCACGTCACTTCGACGATGTTGCTCACCTGCGCACACGTCGTGACGGACGCGGGTCGGCCGGTCGAATACCTGGAGGGCCCCGGCGGCCCCTTCGAAGTCCTGCGGGATTGGCTGCTGCCGGGTGGCCCGGATGGGCTCGACCTCGCCCTGCTGCGGGCGCCCGCGTCTTCCCCGGATCCGCCGGCTTATCTGTCCGAAGCGACCGCGCCCGGCGACGACCTCTGGGTATTCGGTTACCCGGACGGGAATTACCGCGCCGGTGACTCGGTGTCGATACGGTACGACGGAACGTCCGAGCACGTCGCCGGGCCGGTCCTACTGAAGGGGACCCAGGGCCGGATCCGGCCGGGGATGAGCGGCGGCCCGGTCTTGAACTGGCGGACCGGTGCGATCTGCGGCGTGGTCCGCTACCGCGACGGAACCCACGACGACACCGCGCGTTTCGTTCCGATGAGCACGATCTTCCAGGCCTACCCTGGTCTTTCCGAGGCGAACTCGGCCGAGGCCGCATCCTGGCTGCGTTTGCTCGACGACGAACAGATCGACGCGGCGGGCGCCTGCTTTCCGGGGCCGCGGATGCGCCGGTATCTCGAGGCCGCGAGCACGGCCGACGAGATCCATCCCTACGCGGCGATGCTCGACGTCCGGGCACCGCTGTCGAAGGTCTACCTCCGCCAAGAGGCTTCCCGGGGCGAGGCGACGGAGGAACTCGCCGAAAACACCGAACGCATCGACGGGAGCGACCTTCTACGGCGCTACGAAGGCGCGCAGATACTCGGCGGTCCCGGGGCGGGCAAATCCAGCCTCGCCAGGTATCTCACCGCCTTGTCGGCACAGCAATGGCTGGACGGTACGGCCGCGGGTGGCGTGCCGATCCTGATCACCGCGGACGCGCTCACCCAGAACGAGGGGCTAGTCGAGATGCTGGCGAGCGGCGTCGTCCAGACCGTCGACCTCGACCTGGACCGCCCGACGCTGACATCGATGTTCGCCAAGCCGCCGTTCCCCGGCGCGCAGTGGCTTGTACTGGTCGACGGAGTCGACGAAATCCTTTACCCGTACCTGCGGGAAGCGGTCCTTTCGAAGATCAGCCGACACCGGTCGGAGGGGCGCTACCGGTTCCTGCTGACGACCCGGCCGCTTCCGGCCTACCTGCTGAACAAAGTCGCCGACGGCGACCGATACCCGACGTTCACCATCGAACCCTTCGGTCGTCACGAGCTGAAGACGTTCGCCGCGAAATGGTTCACCCAGCTCGGCCTCCCCGATCCGCGGGCCGCAGCACTCGACTTCGACCAGCGCGTCGCCCAGGTGGGGATCGGCCATCTTGCGACGATCCCACTGATCGCGACGATGCTCTGCATCCTCTACGCCAACGCCCCGGATCAGCGGCTGCCCGGCAACCGCGCGGAACTCTACGCGGAATTCGTCGAACTGTTGCTGACCAAACGGAAGATCCTCAACGTCCGCGAAATGCTGACGGCCTGGACCAGCCGCAGCGGCCCGCAGGCGGTTGCCGCGAGCGAGGAACTCATCCAACGCACACCCGAGCTCCTCAAAATCATGGCCTACCAGCAACATCTGGCCGCGATCGACCCGTTCCGTTCCGGCCGGAAACCGGACGCCGTCGCCGTCGTCACGGGGGTGATATCCAAACCTTCGGACCTGTCTTCGGCGGAGTGGGCCAGTGTGATCCGCGAGGTTTTGCGAAGCTGCGGCCTGCTCGTCGAACGCCGTGGCGATTTCCACTTTCTCCACCAGACCGTGCAGGAATACCTCGCGGCGGCCTACCTCGCCGAGCGCCATCCCGACCCTCGCAAACGAGCCGCGCGACGTCAACTGGTCCCACGACGATGGCCGAGGCAGGACCTCGAGGTCATGACGTTCCTCGCCGCGCTGTGGGCGAAGAACGGCCGGGACCTCCATCCCGTCTTGAAACGCCTGCTCGGCCGGAAACACAGCCGGGACAACCACCAGCTCGTCCTGGAACTGCACCGGCAGGGCATCCTCCTTCCGGATCGGACGACGGCGAGGCTGACCGACGTCCTCGTGCGGTGGCTCGAGGACAAGGGACTGAGCAATCACGAGTGGCGCACGGCGGCGGGCGCGCTCGTCGAGATCAGTCCCGTGCGGGCCACGACGACCTTCGAACGGATCGCGGGAACCGGCCACAGCTGGCAGCGCCGCTTCGATTCGGCGACCTTCCTGATCGGGATCCGTCGTGAACTGGGCATCCAAGCCTTCGCTGTCCTCGCGAACGACCGAAGTGTCGGTGGTGCTGAACGCTTGAAGGCGGCGAAGCGGCTTCACGGTTACGAGCCTGCGCGGAGCATGGCCGCGCTGGCGGCCATCGTCAACTGGGCCGAGCCCGACAATCTCAGGGTCGAAGCGGCGCTGTTCGTCGCGGAACACGACCTTCGGACAGGACTGCGGCTTCTGCGGACGATCGCCTATAGCGAGCATGTCGAGCCGGCCACGAGACTCAACGCCGCTCGGCATCTCGCCCGGCACGACTCGGCCGAGGCCTTGCTCGTGATGAGTGGCTCGTCCACGATCCCCGGAGAGTTCCGCTTGGACGCCGCGACCGAGGCGGAGCAATGGGCGCCCGACAGCGCGAGATGGCAGCTGATCGATATCACCGAGAAGCAGGAACTCGGGGTCGACGTCCGGTTCAAGGCGGCGGATCACCTCGCCCAGCATGGGGACGCCGCCGGGTTGGCCGGGTTCCGTGCTGTCGCCCGCACCAAATCCGGTGACAGCGCGATCAGGGCGAAAGCCGCCGCGCGCCTGGCGGAAACCGACTTCGTGGACGGCCTCGCACTCCAACTCGACCTCGTCGGCGACGCGACCATGGGGGATGACCGGATCGCGGTCGGCCGTTCGGCCGGTCTCGGGGATCCGAAGGCGGCGGCACGTTCGCTGGCACGTCTGGTCGGAGATCACGAAGCGGTCCAGGATCGCTATGGACGAGAATTCGAGGAGAACAGTGCCGCTTTCTGGGCCAAGGCGGGGCTGGGCGCGGCGGAACTCGATCGTGAAATCGGCCTCGGCGCGCTGGAGGGCCTCGCCCTGGATCGCCAGTATTCGTCGGTGGAGCGGACTCGGGCGGCGTCGGCCGTGGCGGAAGTGGATCGTGAAAGAGGTGTCGCCCTTCTCCGGAAGCTGGTGAGAAGTACCGAAGACGGCCCACTGGTGCGCATCGAAGCCGCAGTCGCGCTCTACATTCTCGACCCGAAGCAGGGCAGCAAGGCGACGCGATCCCTGCTTCCGCCGGCGGAGTCGTTGAGTCCCGACTCACGCATCTCCCTCGGGAAGAAGATCGGCGATAAGGACACCCAGCTGGGTATACAGATCCTGCGTGGTGTCGCGCTCACCTTGAACGTCGCGCCGAGGCTGCGGCTAGCTGCAGCCTCAGCGGCCACTTGGCTGGATCAGGCGGAGGGCGAACGGATCGGGGCCCTGGTCCGAGAAGATTCGGAAGTCAGTGACTACTTGAAGAGCATCAAACGGACACGAGGATGAATCGGGCCGGAATCACTCGGCCGGTTCGTTCTCCCCCGGCTTCCATTCCAGGGTCACCTTCACCGTGGCCTTGGCCGTGCCTTTGACGAGAATGGCCGTGAGTTTGCCGCTCTCGACGCCCAATTCGCAGCCGAACTCGACGGCGACCTTGGCGGGTTTGGCCTTCCCCAGCCCGCTCATCACGGCGTCGGTGACCGAGCGCGTCACCGAGCCCAGCGCGGCGGAGAACTCGTCGAACGCCAGCAGCCTGGAGGCCACCTCCTCGTCCTCCTGCACCCCGACCATCGCGGCTTCCACCAGGATGGGGCCGTCTTCCGCCTCCACCTGCAAGTACACCGAACGTCCCGGCGTGGTGTGATCGTCGATCGTCACAGGTCCTCCGCTCAGTGGGTTCGTGACGGCACGCTACCGGAATATGTCGGTGCCTCCCGGTAGTTTTCCCAGTATGGCCACATTGGTGAGTTTTCACGCCCACCCCGACGACGAATGCATCGTCGCGGGAGGCGTCATGCGCAAGGCCTTCGAAGAAGGTCACCGTGTCGTGCTCGTCGTCGCGACCAGGGGGGAGGTCGGCGAGGTGCCGGACGGTTTCCTCGACGACGGAGAGGAGTTGTGGCAGCGCCGCGTGCAGGAGACGCACGCATCCGCCGAGGTCCTGGGGGCCAAGCGGGTGGAGTTCCTGGGGTACACCGATTCCGGCATGATGGGCGAGCCGCGCAACGACGTGCCCGGCACGTTCTGGCAGGCCGACGTCGAGGAGGCCGCGCAGCGCCTGGCCGCGATCCTGCGCGAGGAGCAGGCCGACGTCCTGACCGTCTACGACGACAACGGCGGCTACGGGCATCCGGACCACATCCAGGTCCATCGCGTCGGGATGCGCGCGGCCGAGCTGGCGGGCACGCCGCGGGTCTACGAGGCGACGAGCAACAGTGACGAGATGCGCCGCGGCATGGAGGAGGCGGTGCGGACGGGGCAGATGAAGGCCGAGGACCTTCCCGATTTCGAAGACGGCTCCGAATTCGGCAAGCCGGAGGCGGTCCTGACTGCAAGGGTCGACGTCACGGAGTACCTGCCTCACAAGCGGGCCGCGATGCGCGCGCACGCCAGCCAGATCAGCGAGGATTCGTTCTTCCTCGCGATGCCCGACGAGGCTTTCGCGCAGGCGTTCGGTGTCGAGTGGTTCATCCGTGCCGGGCAGGGGCCGGGCATCACCGAGACCGACTTGATGGCCGGTCTCTGACCGATGGGCATGTGCGGGGCGTACCTGCGGGTCACGCCGGACGAGTTGCGTGGACTGAGCGAGAAACCCGAACGGTACTGGGAGTACGCCGAGAAGGCCGACGGCACCGAGCGGGCGGTGGACGTCGACAAGGCCTGGCACGCGCTGTGGTTCCTGGGCGGGCGGGCCGGGTTCGAGGTCGACTTCGTGCTGGGCGGGGCCTTGCTGGGGGAAGCGGACAGTGACGGGCCGCCGCGGCACTTCACCGCGGACGAGGTGCGGACGATCTCGGCCGAGCTGGCGCGGACCGGGTTCGATCGGCTCTCACACGGTGTCGAGCTGTCGGAACTCGAGGCCGAGGGGATCTACCCATCGATCTGGGACGAGCCCGACGCGCTGGATTACGTGCGCGGATACTACGACGAACTGGTGCCCTTCTTCGCCGGAGCCGCGAAGGCCGGGGAGCCGGTCGTCACGATCATCACCTGACAAGTCCGTGAAGGCCTCCTTGAGGGACTCTGGGTCCCTCAAGGAGGCCTTCACGGACTTGGTCAGGCAGTGGCGGCGGTGACGTCGAGCTCGACGAGCTGCCCTGGGTACCCGAGCTGTGCGACGCCGAGCAGGGTGCTCGCGGTGGTGAAGGCCTCCCCGATCTCCGACTCGACGAACCGGTCCCACACGGCCGAGAGCACGTCGGCGTCCGGCGTGACCACGTAGATCACCGTGCGCACCACGTCGGCCGGGGTCGCCTCGGCGAAGGCGAGCGCGGCGGCGGTGTTCGCGACGACCTGGTCGACCTGGGCGAGCACGTCGCCGTCGACGACCTTGCCGTCTTCGGCGAGCGGGCACTGGCCGGCGAGGTGGATGTCCCGCCGCCCCTCGACGACGGTCACGTGGTGGTAGGTGGGCGTGGGGTGCAGACCAGGCGGATGGTGGCGTTGAATGGTCACGGGCCGCATCCTCACCGAGGCGGTCGCGACGGGACAACCGGATTTCACGGGAGAGCCATGCGCAGGACGATCGACTGGACCGGTGACGCGGTCACGATCATCGACCAGACCGTCCTTCCCGCCGAGTACCGCGTGCTCGAACTGCGTACGGTCGGCGAACTCGTCGACGCGATCCAGCGGCTGGCGGTGCGCGGGGCGCCGGCGCTCGGCGCGGCGGGGGCGCTCGGTGTCGTGCTCGCGGCCCGTGCCGGAGGTGACGTCGAGGCCGAGGCGCACCGCGTCGCCCAGGCCCGGCCGACGGCGGTCAACCTGAGCTGGGGTGTCTCCCGCGCGCTCGCGAAGCTCCCGGAGGGGCCGGAAGCCGTCCTCGCCGAAGCGCTCGCGATCCTCGACGAGGACGAGCGGATCAATCACGAAGCCTCCCGGTTGGCGGCCGGCGTGGTGCTCGAACACTGCGAGCGGCGGCCGTTGCGGCTGCTCAGTCACTGCAACGCCGGCCACCTCGCCACGGTCGCCTGGGGCAGCGCGCTCGGCGTCGTCTGGCATCTTCAGGCCCGCGGCCTGGTCGAATCCGTGCTGGTCGACGAGACCCGGCCGCTGCTGCAGGGCGCCCGCCTGACCGCGTGGGAACTGGCCGAAGCCGGTGTCCCGTACCGGATCCAGCCCGACGGCGCGGCCGCCGCCGCGATGAGCCGCGGCCTGGTCGACTGCGTGCTCGTGGGCGCCGACCGGATCGCCGCCAACGGCGATGTCGCCAACAAGATCGGCACCTACGGCCTGGCGATCGCGGCGAAGCACCACGGAGTCCCGTTCGTGGTCGTCGCCCCTTCGTCCACTGTGGACACCTCGATGCCGGACGGCGCCGGGATCGTGATCGAGGAACGCGATCCCGGCGAGGTCTTGAGTTTCGGTGGCACGAAGGTGGCCCCTGAAGGCGCGGAGGTGTTCAACCCGGCCTTCGACGTGACGCCGTTCGAGCTGGTCACCGCGGTCGTCACCGAGCAGGGGGTGCTGCGCCCGTGATCAGTTTGGTGAACAGGGCGGCCATTTCCGCGTCGTCGTAGCTCAACGGGAGCGTGTCGAAGTAGTAGCGGAGAACGCCGGGGCCAGTGGCCACGATCAGGCCGAAGTCGATCGTCCGGCCTTTCGCCCGCACGGTCCCGCGATACTCCTGAAACCTCCCCGCCGCCTGGTCGGGTGCCAGCCGGACGTCGGTCATCGCGCCCGAGAGCCTGCCCAGGTAGGCGAGATGACACGTCGGGTCGGTCACCGGTGCGGTCAGCCCCGGGCCGGTGAAGGCCGGTCCCGGTCGAGGACAGTCGTCGCCGATACCGGCGAAAAGCTCACGCAGGCCGTCGTTTTCGAGAGGGCGGAACCATTCCGTCCGATCGTGATAGCGACGACCTTGGGTGACCTCGCCGTTCTCCAGCACCACCCGGTAGACGGCCGGGTACCGCACCATCCGGCCGTGGATCACCGCTTCGTTGGCCGCCTCGTAGAAGACGGCGTCGCCGTTCACCGAGATCCTCACCGGCGTGAACCGGAACGTCGGGAACGCGCCCAGCAGGGTGCGCAAACTGTTCTCGATGTTCGTCCTGCCCTGGATCGGCGCGGCGCTGCCTGATTCCGCGAGTGTCCCGTCCTCGGCGAAAATGCTGCCGTACAAGCGAACGCGGGCTTCCCGCGCTTCGGGCGTGTCCGAGCGCATGGCCCCGAATTCGGTCTGTTTGGTGATGAAGGCGCAGGCGGACGGCGACACCGCGCCCTCGACCAGGTCTCCGAGCTGCTTCGGCATCGAGCAGCCCTCGGTCGTCTCAGCCACCGCCGCCCCGCTTCCCATCACCGTCACCCCGAGCAGAACTGACGCCACACCAAGAAATCTCTTGATCTTTCGCACCTGGTCACCTTGGCAAGAGCGACCACGCGAAGTCGATTACCCGGCAGGTAATGCCGGAGCTAGAAGGATTCGAGGCAGGACGGTTCGCGGTCGGTGGCGAACGCGGCCGTCGCCCGCGAAGCCGCGCCGGCGGTCCGCTCCTTGATCCGGCCCGCGGCGGCCAGCGTGCTGGGCCTGGTCCCGCCGAGGAAGATCGCGCCGAGGTCGTCCACGCCCAGTTCGAGATCCGGCGTGTCCTCCACCCGCGTCACCTCGGCGTTGCCGTCCGCGTCGGTGACGAGCCGCCAGTTCCCGGTGTTCCACGGGCAGAAGGCGTCGCGGACGCCGAACACCAGATCCACCGCGGCGCCATAGCGCCGGGTGACGAGGCCACGATCGACGTCGACGAGCC
Organism: Amycolatopsis sp. TNS106; assembly: GCF_019330265.1. Classification (NCBI taxonomy): domain Bacteria; kingdom Bacillati; phylum Actinomycetota; class Actinomycetes; order Pseudonocardiales; family Pseudonocardiaceae; genus Amycolatopsis; species Amycolatopsis sp. TNS106. The sequence goes on from NZ_CP024972.1 coordinate 4,594,103, forward strand.
GGAGCCACAAGGAGTCACCGGCGGACCGGGTCATGGCGCGGGGATTGGCGAGCAGATGGACGAGCGGCTCGTCGAGGGCGGTGAACCCCTCCACCGTGAAGACCAGGTCGTAGTCGAGCAGGAAGCGATACAGCGTCGCGTACGCCTCCGGCGTGGTCGCGACCAGTTCCTGCACGGTCAAGATCCCTCGCGGACCTTCTTCGTTCCAGTCGTTCTTCAACCGGTAGATCACGTAGCCGTCCGGGAGGACGGCGAACTTCAGCGCGGTCGCGCCGTGACGGCGGTACTCGGGGTCGTCGAGTACGAATTCCCAGGTCGACTCGGGCCGGTCGAGGGCGCCGACCCGTTGTGGCGCTTCCTTCTCGTAGATCGCCTTGATCAGCGGAATCGCCTGTTTCCGCCCGACTTCGCGTACTCGGTCGGCTTCGAGTTCGACGCCGGGCCGGAACTCGGACTTGGCACGCACCTTCGCGCGGTGGAACTGCGCGGCGAGGCCATACCCGAAACGGGGATAGATGACCGCTTCGGACGCCCACAGCGCGGCGATCGGTTCACCGCCGTCTTCGTGCAGGCCGTGCAGTTGCGCCCGCATGACCCGGGTGAGCGCGCCCCGCCTGCGGTGGCCCGGCGCGACGGCGACCGACGTCACCGCGGCGAGCGGCGTCTGACCGGCACCGGGAACGGTGATCTCGCGGGTGAGCAGTTCCCCCACTCCGACGAGGTCGTCGCCGTCGAAGACACCGTGCGTGCGGTCCGGCTCGAACACCAGCCGTTCGCGGTGTTTCAGGCCTTCCGTCGGGTCGGTCAGGAAGGCGCTCGCGAGCAGTTCCGCGAACGCGGGCAGGTCGTCGGCGGTCAAGGTGCGGAGGGTCAAGCCGTCATCGCTCACCCTGCCGTCCTACGCCTCTTCACCGACGACCGCCACGCATTAAAGTGCGGTCATCAGGGCCGCGGCCCGATCACCTCACCCTTTTCCGTCACCTCGATGGCCATCGCTGGACACGAGTCCGCCGCGTCCAGCACCGTCTCGTCCGGCTCCACCTCTCCCGTGACCACCGTCGCCGTGGCACCGTCGAGCGCGAAGACCTCCGGCTTCAGCGCGGCGCACATCCCCGAGCCGATGCACGTATCGCCATCGACGTCGACTTTCCAGCTCATGCTCACCATCCGATCGGCATGGAGCGGGGCCCCCGCACCAGCATCTGCGTCTTCCACACGATATCGCCGTCGAGGTGCAGTCCGGGGAGATCCCGCAGCAGCGCCCGCAGGGCCTCCTGCAGTTCCAGCCTGGCCAGCGGGGCGCCGAGGCAGTGGTGCACGCCGTGCCCGAAACCGAGGTGAGGATTGGACTCCCGGCCGAATTCGAGGGTTTCCGCCGACGTGAACTGGAGCGCGTCCCGGTTGGCGGCACCGATCGCGACCATCACCGGCTCGCCCTCCTTCACGAGCACGTCACCCACCTGGATGTCCTCGGTGGCGTAGCGGGCGAACCCGGCACCGGCACCCAGAGGGATGAAGCGCAGCAGTTCCTCGACCGCCGCCGGGATCAGGTCCAGGTCCGCGCGCAGCCGGGCGAGCTGCTCCGGCTGTTCGAGCAGGGCGTAGACGAAGTTGGGGATCTGGCTGGCGGTGGTCTCGTGCCCGGCGATCAGGATACCGATGCACATGTCGACCAGTTCCAGCTCGCTCAGCCGGTCACGGACGTCGCGCGCCTCGATCAGCGCGGTCATCAGATCGTCCTGGGGCTCGGCGCGATGCTGCTCGACGAGCACGTGCATGTACGCCCGCAGCTCGTCCTGGTTGGCCATCATCTCTTCGGTGGTCAGCGGGCTGGTCGACAGCGCGGCGTCGCTCCACACGCGGAACTTGGGCCGGTCCTCGACCGGGACACCGAGCAGTTCGCAGATCACCGCGACCGGGATCGGCAGCGCGTAGTCCTCGACCAGGTCGGCGGGCTGCCCCTTGGCCTTCATGTCCCGGATCAGGCCCGCCGCCAGCTCGGCGACGCGCGGCCGCAGCAGTTCAACGCGGCGCATGGTGAACGCCTTCGCGACCAGCGTGCGCAGCCGGGTGTGATCCGGCGGGTCCATGCTCAGGATCCCGCCGGGCCGCCTGCCCGGCGCCATCCGCGGCTCGTCCCGTTCCGTGGCCATCGCACGGGAGAAGCGCCGGTCGCCCAGTACCAGACGCGCGTCGGCGTACCGCACGGCGAGCCACGCCGGCTCGCCGTGCGGAAGACGGACGCGGAGCATGCCCTTGGTCGCCCGGGCGGCCGCGTAGGCCTCGTTGAGTTCGAGGCCGGCGTCTTCGTTGAAGGGATAGGCGACGAATTCGGTGTCTGTGGTGGTCATTTGTCCGGAAACCCCCCGGCTCGGCGGTTTGTAAGCAACTGCTTACAACGCTAACCATGATCACGGTGAGCGTCAATGCGCCTACCGTGCGACGTCCGGCTAGCCTTTGGCGATGACGGAAGAACCGCAGGTCCGCAAGCGTGACGCGGCCGCGACCAGGGCGGCCCTGCTCGACGCGGCGGCGGCTCTCTTCGCCGAACGCGGTTTCGACCGGACGACCGTGCGCGACATCGCGAAACTCGCCGGAGTCAATCAGGCCTTGCTTTTCCGCTACTTCGGTTCGAAGGACGCGCTGTTCGAGGAGGTCCTGGCACGCGGCGGACGCGAACAGATCGCCACCACCCCACCGGACGAACTGCTCGGCACGGCGTTGCGCAGCATGCTGGAGGCCGACACCGGCCGCGACCGCACTCTCGACGCGTACCTGCGCTCGACGGGGCACGACAGCGCCGCGGCCGCGGTCCGGCGGCAGCTCGGCGAGGAGTACGCCAAGGTGCTCGCCACGCTGACCGACGCCGAAGACGCGGACCTGCGCGCCGACCTGATCCTCGCCTGGCTGCTCGGGATCGGCCTGGTCCGCGACATCACCGGCAAGGAACCGCTGGCCAGCGCGGATCCCGACGACGTCTGCCGTCTGGTGCTCGGCGCGGCGCGGACACTGCTGGAGCGCAGCGGGTAATCACGTCGCCGTCGCCGTCGCGCTGCTCTACGGTCGTGCCGTGATCCCGTTTCCGCCCGCCGGCACCGAAGCCGAGTTCGACGCGCTGACCAGGCAAGACCTTCTTCCGGCCGTGACTTCGCTCGGCTTCGCCGAAGCTGTCCCGTTCACCGAGGGTTCCTTGCCGGTCTACGCCGTCGGCGAGGATCTGGTGCTCAAGCTGTTCCCGCCGGTACATCGTGACGAGCTCCCGACCGAACGGACGATGCTCGAGGTCCTGCACGGGAAACTGCCGATCCCGACTCCCGCCGTGCACGACGCCGGCGAACGGGACGGCTGGGGCTACGTTCTCATGGAGCGCCTGCGCGGCGAAACGTTGAAGGACGCTTGGCCGAAACTGTCCACAGAGGACAAACACCGGCTCGCTCCCGAACTCGGCGAGGCGCTGGCCGCCCTGCATTCGCTGCACGACCCGCGGCTCGACGTCCTCGGCCCGCCGGACTGGGCCGCGTTCGTCGCCGGGCAGCGTGAAAAGGTCGTCGAGCATCACCGCCGGATCGGGCTCGACGAGTCTTGGATCAGCCAGATTCCGGCGTTCCTCGACTCCGTCGATCTCGGCAGCCCGCCGATCGTCCCGCTGCACACCGAATTCATGCGCGACCATCTCATGGTCGTCCACGACGGCGAACGCCCTCGGCTGACCGGGCTTTTCGATTTCGAACCGGCGATGCGGGGTGCGGCCGAGTACGACTTCGTCGCCGTCGGTCTGTTCGTTTCGGGCGGGGACAAGGATTTCCTGCGCCGGCTGATGGCCGGATACGGTGCCGAGCCGGACGAAGAGTTCTCCCGGCGTTGCCTGGCCTACGCTCTTTTGCACGTCTACAGCAATTTCACCTGGTACTTCAGGGTTCTTCCGGCGCCGGAGGAGCCGACGCTGGAGAACCTCAGCCGCGTTTGGTGGTAGCCCACGTGACGGGTACGGCTTCCGGGCCGCGGATCGAGAGCGGCGGACGCCAGGTGATCGCCGAAGCGGGGACCGCGAGATCCAGGCCCGGCAGTCCGTCGAGCAGCGTCCGGAACGCGATCTCCCCTTCGAGCCGGGCGAGTGCCGCGCCGAGGCAGAAGTGGAGACCGTGCCCGAAGCCGAGCTGCGGCGCGTTCCGGCGCCGGATGTCGAACCGCGACGCGCCGGGGAAGGCGGCTTCGTCACGGTTCGCCGCGCCGGTGTGCGCCAGCACCGCCTCGCCGCGCCGGACCAGGCCCGCGCTCAGCTCGACGTCTTCCAGCGCGACCCGGAGCAGCGACGCGTCGGCGGGCCCGTCGAACCGCATGATCTCTTCGACCGCCCCCTCCGTCAGGGCCGGATCCGAGCGCAGCGCGGCGAGCTGATCCGGGTTTCCCGCCAGCAGCACGATCCCGGTCGCGATGAGGCTGACCGTGGTCTCGTGCCCGGCCAGCAGGAGCTGGGTGGCCAGATCGATCAGCTCGGCCTCGGTGAGCCGATCGCCGTCCTCGTCGCGAGCGTGCACGAGGACGCTCAGCAGGTCCTCCCCCGGCGTCGCCCGCTTGACGGCGACGAGAGCCGCCATGTCGTCCGCCCCGTCACGCCGGGCCTGCGCCACTTCCGCCGGGCTGTACGCCATGGGGGTGACGATCACGCGGGACCACTGGCGAAACCGTTCCCTGCCTTCGAAAGGGACGCCGAGGATCTCGCACATGACCGCGGTGGGCAGCGGGAAGGCGAACATCTCCACCAGGTCCACGGGCGGACCGTGTTCGGTCATCGCCCGCAGCAGCGTGTCCGCGATCTCCTGGATCCGCGGCCGCAGCCCGGCGATCCGGCGGACGGTGAAGGCCTGCGCCGTCAGCTTCCGCAGCCGCGTGTGATCCGGCGGGTCCATGTTGAGGATGCTGTGCTCGCCGGTGGAGAAGTCGCCGGGTTCGATGAGGCACGGGGCTCCCGGCGCGAGCAGGTTCCGGGAGAAGCGAGTGTCGGAGAAGATCAGGCGGACGTCTTCGTACCGGGTCACCAGCCAGCCTTCGCAGCCGCTGGGGAAGACGACCCTGGACATCGGCGGATATTCGGCGTAGATCGCGCCCATCGGGGTCGCGGGGTCGTCCTTCGCCGCGGGATACGTGGCTGTCATGGAGCAAGATGATGAGCGTCGGGCGGCGCGGGAGAAAGGACCCGGCCGATCACCCGCCCGAAGAGCCGAAGATCCTTCTCACCCGGTGATAATCCCGCGCAGGAACTCCAGGTAGCCCGGCCGCTCGGCCGCGGACAGCAGCGTTCCACCGCTCGCCCGCTGAGCCTGGATCAGGCCGAGGAAAGCCGTGTACGCCAGCAAGCCCCGATGCCGGGCCTCGGTTTCCGGACGGCCCATTTCCCGGAAACACCGGACGATGAAGTCGACGCGCCGCGCGGTGACGTCCGCGAGCAGCGGGCCGATCACCGGGTCGCCGGCATGGGCGAGCAGGGTCAGCTCGGCCCGCTCGTCGTCCTTACCGCTGAAGACGAGTTCGAAGAGCTCGCGCAGCCTTCGTTCCGGATCCGAGATCCCGTCCAGCAGTGTGATCAGCGCCTCGGTGTCGTGCTCGACCCACCGGCGCACGGCCGCTTCGACCAAAGCGTCCCGATTCGCGAAATGCCAGTAAAAGCTGCCTTTCGTCGTCCCGAGTTTCGCAGCTAGAGGCTCGACAGCGATCGCGGCGACCCCGCCGTCGCACAACGCTTCGAGCGCCGCGTCGGCCCAATCTTCACGGGCGAGCTTCCGTTTCACGCTCCGTACGCTACCGTATGGGAAAACATACGGCACCGTACGGAGGCTGACATGCCCTTCGGATCACCCGCGAACTGGGGCGCGACCCCGGAAGAACGCCGCCGCGCGCAGCCGGCGGACACCCTGCTCGACGGCCCGGTCGCGCACTTCGACCGGGCGATCACCGTGCACGCGCCCGCCGCGCTCGCCTACCGCTGGCTCTGCCAGATCTCGGTCGCGCCCTACAGTTACGACCTGCTCGACAACTGGGGGCGCCGCAGTCCGAGCACGCTCACCCCCGGCGCCGGCGAACTCGCTCCCGGCGACAAGCTGATCGTGTTCGAGCTGACCGAGGTCGAACCGGGGTATCAGCTCACCGGTCGCACCTTCGCCGAATCCGAGAAGGTGTTCGGCCAGGTGGCCGCCACTTACTCGGTCGAACCGATCGACGAGCGGTCCTGTCGCATGCTGTGCCGCATCATCGTGACGTCGAAGGGATTCCGCGGCCGCCTCAAGGAGTTCCTGCTCGGCTGGGGCGACCTGGTCATGATGCGGAAGCAGCTGCTGACGTTGAAGAGGTACGCCGAACGGGACGCGCGCCTCGGTCACGTCTCGTGAGGGTCAGGGAGGCCGGCCGTCTTCCGGATGGTGTCGCGAAAGCCACTTTCGGGACATGCTCGCCGCCCCCGGCCGAGTCGCCTGCTCCGAGCCTCCACTGACGTTGCGAAAGCCACTTTCGCAACGTTGAAGGTTGCGAAAGTGGCTTTCGCAACGCCCATCGCGGCGTTTTTAAGGCAGCGCGCGCCGCAGCAGCTCGGCAAGGTGCAGCGCCCGCCGTCCGTCGAGCTGCTCGATCTGCGTCCGGCAGCTGAAACCGTCCGCGACCACCTCGGTGCCCTCGGCCGCGGCACGGATCGCGGGCAGCATGCGGTCTTCGGCGCAGGCGACGGAAACGTCGTAGTGCCCGCGTTCGAAGCCGAAGTTGCCCGCCAGTCCACAGCAGCCGGAGTCCATTGTGGAATTGTGGATACCCGCGGCCCGCATCGCGGCCTCGTCGGCGTCGAAGCCGAGCACGGCGTGCTGGTGACAGTGCACCTGGCTGAGCGCTTCGACGTCGAGCGACCGGAACTCGAGCGGCGAGTCCTCGACGAGTTCGGCGAAGGTCCTGGTCCGTTCGGCGAGCAGTTCAGCGACCGGGTCGCCGGGCAAGAGCGCCGGGAGATCACCGCGGAACAGAGCCGTGCAGCTCGGCTCCAGACCGGCCACCAGGTAGCCGGACCGCAGATACGGTTCGAGTACGGAAAGCGTGCGGCGCAACACCTTCTTCGCCGCGTCGAGCTGTCCGGTGGACACCAGGGTCAGCCCGCAGCAGACGCCGCGATCGGGCAGGACGACGTCGTAACCGGCGGCGGTGAGCACCTCGGCCGCGGCGTCGAGGACGTCCGGGGTGAGGTAGTTGTTGAAGGAGTCGGGCCACAGCACCACGCGACGCGAGCCGGTCGCCCAGCGCTTCAGGTCGGCGCGGCGCCGGGTGAACGGCGCCGCGGCGAACGTCGGCAGCTCCCGTTCCGGCGCGATCCCGCCGAACTTCTTCAGCAGCCCGGAGAACCGGCGTGACATCGTGTTCGCCAGCCGGGGCGCGAGCGACGCCGCGCGCAGCCACAACGGCAGCCAGCCCATCGAATAGTGCGACGCCGGGCGCAGCCGTCCCTTGTGGTGCTGGTGCAGGAATTCCGCCTTGTACGTCGCCATGTCGACGTCGACCGGGCAATCGGACAGGCAGCCCTTGCACGACAGGCAGAGATCCAGCGCCTCGGCGACTTCTTCCGAGCGCCAGCCATCGGTGATCAGTTCACCGTTCACCATTTCGGCGAGCAGGTGCGCGCGTCCCCGCGTCGAGTGCTTTTCCTCGCGCGTGGCGCGGTAGCTCGGGCACATCACGCCCGCACCGGTGGTGTTGCGGCATTTCCCGACGCCGACACAGCGCCGCATCGCCTGCCCGAAGCTCCCCCGGTCTTCCGGGTACGCGAGCGCGGTGACGTCTTCGAGTTCCAGTGGCGCGCGCCGGAGGCGGAGATCGGCGTCGACCGGCCTGGGGTTCACCAGGATGCCCGGGTTCATCATGCCCGCCGGATCGAAGATTCCCTTGAACCGCGCGAAAAGCGCGAGGATTTCGGGGCTGTACATCCGGGTCAGCAGTTCCGAGCGGGCCTGCCCGTCGCCGTGTTCCCCGGACAGCGAGCCGCCGTGCGCGGCGACCAGGTCCGCCGCCTCTTCGAGGAACGACCGGAACCCGGCGATCCCTTGCGTCGACAACAGATCGAAGTCCAGCCGCAGGTGCAGGCAGCCCTCGCCGTAGTGGCCGTAGACGACGCTCTTGCGGCCGTGCTCGCGCATGAGCTGCTTGAACTCCCGCAGGTAGGCGCCCAAACGCTCGGGCGGGACGGCCGCGTCCTCCCAGCCGGGCCAGGCCTCTTCGCCCCCGGCGAGCCGGGTCGCGAGACCGGCGCCCTCCTCGCGGATCCGCCACAGCCGCTTCTGCGCGGCCGCGTCGTCCAGGAGCGCGGATCCGGTCAGCGCGCCGCGCACCCCGTCGATCAGCCCGCGCGCCTGTTCCGGATCGGCCATCTCGACGAACAGCCACGCGCCACCCGGCGGAAGCCCGTCGGCTCGACCGGGCTCGAGCAGGGCGACGAGGTTCGCGTCGACGCCCTCGACGGTCAGCGGCGACCACGGCAGGATCGCCGGGACCGCGTCGGCAGCGGCGATGTCGGATTCGAAACCGAGCACCGCGAGCACCTTGCGTCGCGGCACCTCGGCGAGGGACACCGTCGCCTCCAATACGGTGACGCAGGTGCCCTCGCTGCCGACCAGCGCCTTGGCGACGTCGAAGCCGTTCTCCGGCAACAGGTGCTCCAGCCCGTAGCCGGACACCCGCCTGCTGAACGAGGACAGCTCCGTCCGCAGCAACGCCAGGTTGTCGTGGACGAGCGCGCGCAGTTCCGTGAAGACCCGGCCTTCGGTGCCGGGCCTGGCCGCCCGCGCGTCCACTTCGGACGGCGAGGTCGGGCCGACGGTGAGCCGGGTGCCGTCGTAGAGCAGTACGTCCAGCTCGCGGACGACGTCGACCGTGCGGCCCCAGGCGACCGAATGCGAGCCGCAGGCGTTGTTGCCGATCATCCCGCCGATCGTGCAGCGCGAATGCGTCGACGGGTCGGGCCCGAACCGGAGTCCGTGGGGCGCGGCGAGCCGCTGGAGGTCGTCGAGGACGGTGCCCGGGGCGACCCTCGCCGTGCGGGCGGCCGGGTCGAGGCCGAGAACGCCGCCGAAGTGGCGCGACGTGTCGATCACGACGCCCGGCCCGCACGAGTTGCCGGCGACGCTGGTGCCGCCGCCGCGGGCGATCACCGGCAGCCCGGCCTCCCGGCAGGCGGCGACGGCCGCGATCACTTCGTCGACGCTCCGCGGCAGCACCACGCCCTTCGGCACGTGCCGGTAGTTGGAGGCGTCAGTCGTGTACAGCGCCAGTGTCGCGGCGTCGGCCAGGATCTCCACGGGTCCATTCAAGACAACCGCGGGCGAGAACGCATCGGCGAACCTCTCCGGACGGGTGTGTCGGAAACCACGTCCGATATGCGATCGTGAGCGCGTGACGGCGAGACGGCACGCCGCTGAAGACCTCGCCGCCGAGCACAGCGCGGTGCTCGGCGGGCTTCTTCGCGAGCGCGAAGAGCTCCTGGCCACCCTCGACCGCGTCGCGGCCCTCAACGGCACCGCGCGCCTGATCCGCGAGTCGATCGGCACGCATTCCGGCTTCGTCGCCGAGCTGACCGGGCCCGAACAGGCGGTGATCCGCTGGATGTCGGGCACCCGCACGGACGCGTTGCAGGACCTCGCCGTGCCCATCGGCCAGGGAATCGGCGGCCGGGTGCTCGCACTGGGCAAGCCGGTGCGGGTCAACGACTACGTCAACTCGCCGAGCATCACCCACCAGTTCGACGCGCAGGTGCGTGGCGAGGGGCTCGCCGCGATGATCGCCGTCCCGATCGTCAGCGGGACCGAGACGGTCGCCATCGCGTACGCCGCCATGCGCGAGCGCCGCGACTTCGGCGACGACGCGGTCCAGTCCCTCGAAGACATCGCCACCGAGGCCGGCCGGGCGCTGAAACTGGCGTCGGTCGCCGAGGCCGACCGCGAGACCGCGCTGTCCGCCGAGCGGCTCCGGATGCAGAGCGCGCTGCACGATTCGGTCGGCGCGCTGCTGTTCTCCATCGGCGTCCAGGTCCGGAACCTGCACGAGGACATCAGCGACAACCCGGCGCTCGAATCGCGGCTGCGACGGCTGGAGGGCGACGTGTCGGCCGCGTCGAGGGCGCTGCGCGAGTCGTTGCTGGCGTTGTCGGAGTCGAGTCCGGAACGCGCGTTGCCGGTGGAGCTGGCCGAGCACTGCCGCTCGTTCCAGGCCCGCTGCGGTGTCCCGGCACGTTTCGTCCAGCTCGCGCCGGTGCCGCGGCTCGACGCCGAACGCACCGGCCTGCTGGTGGCGGCGGTGCGGGAGGGCCTGCTCAACGTGGAGAAACACGCGGACGCGCTGTCCGTCGTGGTCAGCCTGCTGCCCAGTGAAGACGGCGTGCAGGTGGTCGTCGCCGACGACGGGACCGGGCATCGCTCCGGGGACGAGGAGCCCGAGCCGGGGACCGGGATGGGGCTGCGCGCGCTGGCCGAACGCGCCGCGCGGCTCGGCGGCCGGGTCAGCCTGGTCCGCGACGAGGACGACGGGTGCACACTGCGCGCATGGGTGCCGGAACCGTGCCGTCGCCGGTGACGGTCCTCGTCGTGGACGACCATCCGGTGGTCCGCGACGGGGTGAGCCTGCTGCTGCGCTACGACCCGGCGATGACGGTGGTCGGTTCGGCCGAGACCGGCCGGTCCGCGATCCAGCGGGCGGGTGAGCTGAAGCCGGTGCTGATCCTGCTGGACCTGCGGCTGCCGGACATGCTCGCGCCCGAGGTCATCGCCGAACTCAGGGGTGTCCACCCGGCCGGGCGGATCGTGGTGTTCACCGCGCACGGCGACCATCAGGGCGTCCGGGCCGCGCTGGATTCCGGGGCACACGGCTGCCTGCTCAAGGACGTCGCCGGGACGGATCTCGTGGCGGCGCTGCGGCAGGTGCTCAAGGGCGAGCGCGTCGTCGATCCGCGGATCTTCCCCGACGACGGCCAGCGGTCCGACGCGCTGGCCCGCAGCGGCCTGACGCGGCGCGAGTACGAGGTCTTACGGCTCGCGGCGCAGGGTCAGACGAATCCGGAGATCGCGGAATCGACCGGCCTGGCGCGGAACACGGTGAAGACCTACCTGCAGTCGGCGCTGCACAAACTCGGCGCCCGCAACCGCGTCGAGGCCATCGGTAAAGCCTCCGAAGCCGGCCTCCTCTAACCCCTCCGCAATTCGTCACCTACTTGCGGTAGTTCGACGCCGAACTACCGCAACCAGATGACGAATTGCGGGGGCGCTGTGTCCGTTTTGTAGCCGTCTGGGTCTCCAGGTGGGGGTAACGCGGCGGAGGGTGCCCACGCAGGATGACCGCCACCGATCGTGACTCGGGTCACACGGATGGAGGAGGCGGCTTGCTGAGTGTCCGTGATCTTCAAGTGCGGTACGGCCGATCGGTGGCCGCATTGCACGGGGTCGACCTCGACGTTTCACCTGATGGAGTGCTGGCCGTCCTCGGCAGCAACGGTGCCGGGAAATCGACTCTGCTGCGCACGGTCTCCGGCACGCTGCGTATGCACCGCGGCTCGGTTTCCGCCGGCGAGGTGCGCTACGACGGCAAACCACTGACCAAACTGGACCCCGCCCGCATCGTCGGTCTCGGTGTGGTCGGCGTCCCCGAGGGCCGCCAGGTCTTCGCGCGGATGACGGTCGAGGAGAACCTGCGCGCGGGCGGGATCGGCGCCCGCTCACCCGAGCAGCGCGCCGCCGCGCGCAAACGCGTCGACGAACTCTTCCCGGTCCTGTCCGAACGGGCCAAACAGCGAGCGGGCCTGCTCTCCGGCGGCGAGCAGCAGATGCTCGCGATCGGCCGCGCGCTGATGTCCGGGCCGCGGCTCCTGCTGCTCGACGAACCCTCGCTCGGGCTCGCGCCGAAGATCGTCGAGCGGATCGGCGACATCATCCGCGAGATCCACGAGCAGGGCACCGCCGTGGTACTGGTCGAGCAGAACGCCGTGATGGCGTTGCGCGTCGCCGATCACGCGATCGTCCTGGAGGTGGGCCGGGTCGCGCTCGCCGGGACGACGGCCGAACTCGCGGCGAGCGAGGAGGTCCAGCGGCTCTACCTCGGCGGCCACGCCGAATCGCAGGCCACCGCCGAGGCCGAAGCCGCCGACGCCCGCAAGCAACTCGCGGGCCGGAGCCTGTCGAGGTGGGCCGGATGACGCCGCCCGAGCTGCACGTCGAGAACGTGACCCTGCGCTTCGGCGGGATCAGGGCGCTCGACGACGTCTCCTTCACCGTCGGCTCCGGCTCGCTGCACGCGCTCATCGGGCCGAACGGCGCCGGGAAGTCCAGCTGCTTCAACGTGATCAGCGGGCTCTACCGGGCGAACACCGGCCGCGTCCGGCTCGGCGACGCCGTCCTTTCCGGACTCCCGCCGCACCGGCTGGCGGGCCTCGGCGTCGGCCGGTCGTTCCAGAACGCCGCCCTCTCCCCCGGCTCGACCGTGCTCGACAACGTCATGCTCGGACGGCACGCGCTCACCAAGGGCGGCTTCCTCGCCTGCGGGCTCCGGCTGCCGTGGACGGTCCGCGCCGAACGGCGGCATTCCGCGCGGGTCAAGGAGATCTGCGACTTCCTCGGCATCGGCGCGCTGGTGGATCTCCCGGTCGGCGCGCTGCCCTACGGCGCCGTGAAACGGGTCGACCTCGCCCGCGCGCTCGCCGTCGAACCGGTCCTGCTGCTGCTCGACGAACCCGCGGCGGGCATGAACGCCACCGAGACCGCCGAACTGGCCGGGACGATCCGCGACGTCCGTGACGAGCTCGGCATCTCGATCCTGCTCGTGGAACACGACATGGGGCTGGTGATGGGCATCGCGGACCGGGTCACCGTCCTGGACTTCGGCAGGCGGATCGCCGACGGCACCCCGGCCGAGGTCCAGTCGGATCCGGACGTGATCAGGGCATATCTCGGCACGGAGGCCACGGCGTGAACACTTTCCTGCAACTCGTGGTGAACGGACTCGGCAAGGGCGCGGTGTTCGCGTTGCTGGCGCTGGGTTTCGTGATCATCTTCAAGGCCACCGAGGTGGTCAATTTCGCGCACGGCTCGCTCGTGCTCTTCGGCGGCTATCTGGTCGTCGTGACGCGCGAATCGCTCGGCTGGGCGGGCGCCTCGCTGGTCGGCATCGTCTCGGCCGGTCTGCTTGCCCTTCTGCTGGAAAGATTCCTGCTGTCCCGCTCGCGGCACGCGGACGCGAACAGCCTGGCGTTGCTGACGATCGGCGTCGACGTGATCATCACCGAGGAGATCGTGCGACGGCTCGGCGTCACGCTGCCGTTCCTCGGTGACGCCTGGGACGCGCAGCCGTTCCAGCTCGGCGGGATCACCCTGTTCCGCACGCATCTGGTGGCGCTGCTCGTCGCCGCCGTGCTGATCACCGCGTTCACGGTGGCGTTCAAGTATTCGAACTGGGGCGTCGCGATGCGGGCGCAGGCCGAGAACCGCGAAGCCGCCGCGCTGATGGGGATCCGCAGTTCCCGGGTGACGGCGACCGCGTGGGTGGTCGCCGGCGTGCTCGCCGGAGTCGCGGTGCTCTTCATCGCCACGCAGGACTTCTCCGGCGCGGGACTCTCCCGCGGCACGCACTCCATCGCGCTCGCGGCGTTCCCCGCGGCCATCCTCGGCGGGCTGGACTCGACGGCGGGCGCGGTGGTGGGCGGCCTGGTCGTCGGACTGGTCGAGGCGCTTTCGGCGCAGTACGTGTCGTTCGATTTCTCCAAGAGCGCGGTCTTCCTGGTGATGCTCGTGGTCCTGGTGGTGCGGCCGTCGGGGTTGTTCGGGACAAGGGAGAGCACCCGTGTCTGACACCGCCGTGAAAGCCCCTCCCGCCGCCCCGACGGCACCGCCCCCGAAACGCGATCGGGGACGGCTGCTCAAGGCGCTGGCCTGGATCGCGCTGCTCGTCGTCCTGCTCGCGATCCCGTTGTACCTCGACGCCGCCTGGCTGAAAGCCGGGCAGTACATGATGATCGGCGGGGTCGGCGCGATCGGGCTGACGATGCTGGTCGGGCAGGCCGGGCAGTTGTCCCTGGCGCACGCGTTCTTCCTCCTGGCGGGCGCGACCGGGTACACCGTCCTTTCCGGACCGGTCGACGACGAGCGCGTGTTCGGGCTCGGCCTCGACCCCGGTCTGTCGCTGGTCGGCGCCGTGGTCATCGCCGCGCTGCTCGGCTTGGCGTTCGCGCCGGTATCCGGACGGCTGCGCGGGATCTACCTCGGTGTCGCGTCGCTTTCGCTGGTGTTCCTCGGGCTCTACTTCGGACAGTCGGCCGAGACACTGACCGGCGGGACATCGACCGGGCGCAGTCCCGAACCGTTCTCGCTGTTCGGTTTCCAGTTCACCAACGGCGGCCCGGAGATCGAGCTGATGGGCGTGCCGATCCGGCAGGCGGAACGGCTCTGGTACCTGTTCCTGCTGCTGACCGTGCTCGCTTTCGTGGTCGCCAGGGCGGCGGTGCGCAGCCGGGTCGGCCGGTCGTGGCGCGCGGTGCGGGACAACGAGGCCGCGGCGTCCGTGATGGGCGTCAGCGTCACGCGCGCCAAGGCCGGCGCGTTCGCCGTCTCGTCGGCGTACGCGGGGCTCGCGGGCGCGATGACCGTGCTGTGGTTCGACATCCTCAAACCCGACGAGAGCGAATTCGGCACGTACGGCATCAACATCTCCATCGCCTTCCTGGCCATGGTGATCATCGGGGGACTCGGCTCGGTGCCCGGCGCGCTGGTGGGCGCGCTGATCGTCAACGGGCTGCCGCAGGTGCTTTCGCTGTACTCCGCCGATCTCGGCTGGTTCTCCGGAACCGGCGACGGCGCACTGACCCCGATCCTGGTCAGCTCGTTCGTCTACGGCGCCGCGATCATCCTCGTGGTGCTCTTCGAACCGGGCGGGCTCGCCGCGATCGGCAGACGGATCACCCCCGCCAAGAAACCTCATCTCCCGGAGGAGCAAGACAAATGAAGCGCACATATCCGGCCGTCGCACTGGCGGCGGTCCTCGCCCTCTCGGCGTGCAGCACGAAGGCGGGCGACTCGGGGTCCTCGGGGGCGGACGGTTCGGGCGTCAAGACCGACAAAGGAGTGACGGCGTCGGAGATCACCCTCGGCGTGATGACCGACAAGACCGGGGTGTTCAAGAACCTCGGGCTCGGCATCACCCAGGGGAACGAGTTGTGGGCCAAGGACTTCAACGCCGCGGGCGGCGCCTGCGGCCGTCAGGTCAAACTGGAGACCGTCGACCACGGCTACAAGGCGGACACGGCGAAGACGCTGTATCCGCAGATCGAGCCGAAGGTCCTCGGCTTCGTGCAGTTGCTCGGCTCGCCCGTGGTGGCCGCGCTGAAGCAGAACATAGCGTCGGACAAGACCGTCGCGGCGCCCGCGTCGTGGTCTTCGGAACTGCTCGACAACCAGTACGTGATGATCGTCGGGACGACGTACGACCTGGAGATCATCGACGGGCTGTCGTACTTCCAGGAACAGGGCCTCGTGAAGGACGGCGACACGATCGGGCACGTCTACATCGACGGCGAGTACGGCAAGAACGGCCTGCGCGGCTCGCAGTTCTACGCGAAGAAGCACAATCTGACGGTCAAGGAGGTCAAGGTGACCTCCACGGACAACGATCTCACCAACATCGTCACCGGGCTCAAGGGCGACGGCGTCAAGGCCATCGTCCTGACCACCACGCCCGCCCAGACCGGTTCGGCCCTCGCGGCGAACAAGGCGCTCGGCCTGAACGTCCCTGTGCTCGGCAACAACCCGGTGTTCGACCCGGTACTGCTGAAGAGCCCGGCGGCGAACGCGCTGGACAAGCTGACGATCGTCGCCAGCAGCGTGCCGTTCTCCGCCGACATCCCCAAGGCCAAGGACGTCGCGACGAAGTACAAGGCGGCGTACAAGGAGACCCCGAACGGCGGGATCCCCTACGGCTACGCGGTCGGCGAGGTCTGGGGCACGGTGCTCAAGAAGGCCTGCGAGAACAAGGACCTCACCCGGGACGGCATCGCCGCGGCGCTGAAGCAGACGACGTCGGCGAGCACGGGCGACCTGGTGGCGGCGCTGGACTTCTCGAAGGCGGGCACCCCGGCGACACGCCAGGTGTACGCGGCGACACCGGACGCGTCGGCCGAGGGCGGGGTCCGCTACGTCAAGCCGCTGTTCGAGGCTCCCGAGGCGAAAGAGTACGTGGCTCCGCACCAGAAGTGAGTCTCGCTTCGGCGAGCGCGTCCGCTTCGGCCAACGGCGTGGTGCCGTTGGCCGAAGCGGCGTCGAGAATCCTTCGCGTGGTGTCCTCCAGGGTTTCGACGCGGGCGATCGCCTGTTCGTGTGTGAGGTTTCGGGCTTCCCTGCCGAGCGTGTAGACCACTCCCCCGGCGCTCGCGACGAAATCGGGGATCCACAGGATTCCCCTGGCGGCGAGGTTCGCCGCCACTGTCTCCTCGGTGAGCTGGTTGTTGGCCGGTCCGACGACCAGCGGCGCGTTGACCTCGGTTCCCGGACCGAACACGCCGCCGACCGCGGCCGGGATCAGGACGTCGGCCTCGATGCCGAGCACTTTCTCCGGCTGGACCAGGGGCAGGCCTTGTTCGCGGGCCGCGGCAAGGCGTCGTTCGTCCACATCGGACACGACGACCTCGGCGCCCTGCCCGGCCAGTCCCGCGGCCAGGTGGGCCCCGACCGAGCCGTATCCGCTGATGACCACCTTGCGGCCCTGCATCCCGTCGTCACCGAAGACGGCCCGCGCGCCCGCGCGCAAGGCGGCGAGCACGCCGACGGCGGTCGGCCCGCTCGACGAGCCGGTCCCGCCGTGCTCCTCGGGGAGGCAGAACACGTGCGGGGTCCGCTCGCGTAGCACGAGCATGTCCGCCGGGCCGGTCCCGACGTCGGGACCGGCGAAATACGCGCCGTCGAGTGACGCGATGAGGTCGGCGTGGTCGAGCAGGATCTCGCGCCGCTGCTCGGCGGTCGGCACGGCGTCGAGGGCGACGACGCTCTTGCCTCCGCCGAAGTCCAGGCCCGCGACCGCGCATTTGCGCGTCATCGCCGCGGACAGCCGCAGCACGTCGTCGATCGCGTCGTGGAGACGCGGATAGACCTTGAACCGGCAGCCGCCGACGGCCGGGCCGAGCGTGCTCGAATGCACGGCCACCATCGTGGTCACTCCGGACCGTCGTCCCCTCCGGACGACCAACTCCTGTACGGACATCTCGCTTCCTCCCACGCAATTAGTCGGCTGATTGCGCTGAAGCTAGGCTGAATCCCAAGATTGAAGAGATTCTGCCGAACGTTATTCGGCAGACCAAGCGAAGGAGCGGACGTGGACGAACTTGATTCGGCGATCATCCGGGAGCTCCAGGCGGATGCGCGGCAGTCGAACCGCGACATCGCCCGGAAGGTCGGCGTCGCGCCGTCGACCTGTCTGGAACGGACCCGGCTGTTGCGGGAGCGCGGCGTCATCCGCGGGTATCACGCCGACATCGACCTGCGCAGCCTCAACCGCGGCGTCCAGGCGATGGTCTCGGCGCAGGTGCGGCCCTTGAGCCGGGAGGTGATCGACTCGTTCCAGCGTTCGGTCGCGGAATTGCCGGAAGTCCTTTCGGTCTTCGTCACCGCCGGCAGCGACGATTTCCTGATCCACGTCGCCGCACAGGACGTCGATCAGCTCCACGCGTTCCTGGTGGATCGCTTGGCGAAGCGCAAGGAGATCATCGGCTTCCGCAGCTCGATCATTTTCCGGCATCTGCGCAAGACCGAACTGGAACCGCTTCAGCCTCGAATACCCGGTGATACCCCTTAGTGGGCGACTCGCCGCCCTTCGGTCCGCCCGAAATCCCGGATTCCGCAGCCAAGGAGACGGAAACTGTCGGGGGTATGGGTTTGACTGTTCAGTGCGGGACGGAAAGGAGGCACGCCATGGACCTTCGGACGGACCTCAACCATCGTGAGCGGGCCACCCTGAGAGCCGTGGCCGAGGGCCACGCCGAGATCAGCTGCAGCCGCGAGCCGGACCTGTTCGTCGACGGGCTCGCCTGCTGCGACCAGCACACCGCGCATCGCCTCGCGCACCTCGGGCTGGTGGCGCCTGCCAGAGACGGCCGGTGGGGCGAGCGCGTTCCCGCCCTGCTCACCGAGGCCGGGGCGGCGGCGCTGGACGACCTCGCGGGCCCCGGAGCGGCCGCGTAATCCGGTTGCCAGGGCGTCTCGCCGGCGCCACGCTTTGCCGATGCGTGTCTTTCTGGAGACCGAGCGGCTCCTGCTGCGACAGTTCACCGGCGCCGACGTCGACGACCTGTTCGCGCTCTACGACGACCCCGAAGTCATGCGTTATCTCAATGGGGGCGAACCCGCCGACCGGACGGAGATCGAAAACCACGACCTTCCCGCCTTTCTCGGTTACTACGAGCGTTTCCCCGGTTACGGATTCTGGGCCGCGATCGAGAAAACGAGCGGGGCTTTCCTGGGCTGGTTCCATTTCCGCCCGTTGCGTGATCACCATACGGATGATCCGGAACTGGGTTACCGGCTGAACCGGGCGTCCTGGGGCAAGGGGTACGCGACCGAGGGGTCGCTGGCGATCCTGGATAAGGGGTTCACCGAATTCGGGGCCCGGCGGATCTGGGCGGCGACCATGGCGGTGAACCTGGGGTCCCGGCGGGTCATGGAGAAGATCGGGATGCGGCACGTCCGGACCTATCACGAGCACTTCGACAACCCGATCCCCGGCACCGAGGAGGGCGAGGTCGAGTACGCCATCACCCTGGAGGAGTGGCGGACCCGCAACTCACGTGATCGGACACGTAACTCGCGTGATTGAAGGCGTAACTCACGTGATCAGGCGAGTTACGCCTTCAAGCACGCGAGTTACGGCTCTGATCACGCGAGTGACGCGTCTGGTCACGAGGTGGGCAGCCAGGTTTCGCCGATCTCCTCGGCGAGGGCCTCCCCGCCGGTGAGGTCGGCGAGCCAGGCGTGGAACGCGGGACCCTGGTCCGGCGCGAGCCCGACGTCGAAGTGCGCGACGTCTTCGAAGCGGGTCGCGTGCAGGAGGTACGGCGACGAGCGGATGTCGTTCTCCAGCCGTCCGGCCCGGTCGTAGTCGACGACGACCTCCACCAGCCGCAGCCGCCGGTACTCCCGGACGCCGATGACGTCGACGGCCTCCGAGACGGCCTGTCCGTACGCGCGGATCAGGCCGCCGGCCCCGAGCAGCACCCCGCCGAAGTAACGGGTCACCACCGCGACGGTGTCGGTCAGCTCCCGGCGGCGGAGCACCTCGAGCATCGGGATGCCCGCCGTACCCGCGGGCTCGCCGTCGTCACTGGAACGCTGAGCGCGTCCCTCGGCGCCCAACACGAACGCGTGACAGTGGTGCCGAGCCGCCGGATCGGCCTTCTTCCTGGCGGCGATCACCTCACGGGCGGCCTCTTCCGAGGTGACCGGGGCGAGCGCGCAGAGGAAGCGCGACCGCCGGATTTCGATCTCGTGGACCCCGGTGCCCGCCACGGTGAGATAACGATCCGCCATCGGCCAAGCCTCTCAAACCGGCCAGGGCACTCTGCCGTTCGGGCGATTCGGTGGTCACCCCGGGTCACCGCAACACCGGCGAAACCCACTCCACTGCGCGACCCAGGTCACACTTTCGGACTAGGTGAGCGATCGTTTACGCTGGTCAGCCCGCCGATGCACCACTCAGTGGACGTCTCATTCCAGCCAGTGGGCAGATGATGTTTGAAGTCAACGCCCGCGTGGCATTTCCCACCCCGACCAAGCGACGTATGTCGATAACAGCGATTTCACACTATCGTCATAAGACCGGCGAACCCGGGAGTAACACGTGTACCCGTCAGCCGCCCACCACAGTGGCCAGACGGCACCCACGTGCACAGCAGTACCGATATGCGCATCGGCCGCCCAGTGCAGTGCGGCTCTACGAGGCCTGCCCCCGGTTCCGCGGGCGGGATCGTTCCCTCTCGACTGACCATCGCGGTCCCGGACCACTCCGTTAACCGGTTCACTCACGAACCACCCGAACGGAGTGGTACCGGTCGCGCCGACGCCTTGGGAGGCGGCCAGCCGTGACCCACCATGCCAGCTACAAGGGCAGCAAGGCCCCCGAAGGCCTGTACGACCCGGAGTTCGAGCACGACGCCTGCGGTGTCGCGTTCGTCGCCGATCTCTCCGGTAAACGCGATCACGGCATCGTCGCCAAAGCGCTGATCGCGCTGCGGAACCTGGAACATCGCGGGGCCCGCGGCGCCGACCCGGAGACCGGCGACGGCGCCGGGATCCTCATCCAGGTCCCCGACGAGTTCTATCGCGAGGTCGCCGGGTTCGAACTCCCCGCGCCCGGCGCGTACGCCGTCGGCACGGCTTTCCTTCCGCAGGACGAAAACGCCCGCGGCCGGGCGATGACGACCATCGAACGCATCGCCGCCGAAGAGGGCATGCGCGTCCTCGGCTGGCGCGACCTTCCCGTCCACACGGAACACGTCGGCACCGGCGCGGCCGAGACCATGCCGTACTTCAGCCAGCTGTTCCTGGCGGGGAACGACGCGCTGGAGGGCCTGGCGCTGGAACGCGCCGCCTTCGTCGTGCGCAAACGCGCCGAGCACGCGCTCGTCGAGGAAGACGTGTACTTCCCGAGCCTGTCCTCGCGGACGATCGTCTACAAAGGAATGCTCACCGAGCCGCAGGTCGAGAAGTTCTTCGCCGACCTCACCGACGAGCGCGTCACGAGCGCCATCGGTCTGGTGCACTCCCGCTTCTCCACCAACACCTTCCCGTCGTGGCCGCTGGCGCACCCGTACCGGTACGTCGCCCACAACGGTGAGATCAACACCCTGCGCGGCAACCGGAACTGGATGGACGCGCGTGAGGCGCTCCTCGAATCCGACCTGATCCCAGGTGACCTCAAGCGGATCTACCCGATCATCACCCGCGGCGCGAGCGACTCGGCGTCCTTCGACGAGGTGCTGGAGCTGCTCCACCTCGGCGGCCGTCCGCTGCCCCACGCGGTGCTGATGATGATCCCGGAGGCCTGGGAGAACCATCAGGAGATGGACCCCGCGCGCCGCGCGTTCTACGAGTTCCACTCGACGCTGATGGAACCGTGGGACGGCCCGGCGCTGGTGTCCTTCACCGACGGCACCCAGATCGGCGCGGTGCTCGACCGCAACGGCCTCCGCCCCGCCCGGTATTGGGTCACCGAAGACGGCCTCGTCGTCCTCGCCAGCGAGGTCGGCGTGCTGGAGCTGGAGCAGTCCACGATCGTCCGGAAAGGACGGTTGGAGCCCGGCCGCATGTTCCTCGTGGACACGGCCGCGGGCCGGATCGTCGAGGACGAGGAGATCAAGGACCGCCTCGCCACCGAGCACCCGTACGACGAATGGGTCGAGGACGGGCTGCTCCCCCTCGACGGGCTTCCCGAGCGGGAGCGCGAGATCCCGCCGCACGCCGCGCTCGTGCGCCGTCAGCAGGCTTTCGGCTACACCGAAGAGGAACTCGACGTCCTGCTCCAGCCGATGGCCCGCACCGGCGCGGAGCCGATCGGCTCGATGGGCAACGACTCCCCCATCGCGTCGCTGTCCAGCCGCCCGCGGCTGCTCTTCG
This sequence comes from Amycolatopsis sp. TNS106, assembly GCF_019330265.1. Taxonomy (NCBI): domain Bacteria; kingdom Bacillati; phylum Actinomycetota; class Actinomycetes; order Pseudonocardiales; family Pseudonocardiaceae; genus Amycolatopsis; species Amycolatopsis sp. TNS106. Next base: position 4,615,756 of record NZ_CP024972.1, read on the forward strand.
ACTACTTCATCCAGCTCTTCGCCCAGGTGACCAACCCGCCGCTGGACGCGATCCGCGAGGAACTGGTCACCTCGCTGGGCACCCAGCTGGGCGCGGAGCCGAACCTCCTGCAGGCCGACGCCAAGTCGTGCCGCCGGATCGTCCTGCCGTTCCCGGTGCTGGACAACGACGAGTTCGCGAAGCTGGTGCACGTCAACGACGACGGCGATCTGCCGGAGTTCCAGGCGGTCACCGTGCACGGCATCTACGACGTCCACGGCGGTGGCGAGGCGCTCGTGCGACGCCTCGACGAGATCCGGGCCGAGGTGTCCGCGGCCATCGCCGAGGGCGCGCGGCTGATCGTGCTGTCCGACCGCGGCATCGACGAGGACCACGCGGGTATCCCTTCGCTCCTGCTCACCGGCGCGGTGCACCATCACCTGGTGCGAGAGAAGACCCGCACGCAGGTCGGCCTCATCGTCGAGGCGGGCGACGCGCGCGAGGTGCACCACATCGCGCTGCTGATCGGCTACGGCGTCGCGGCGGTGAACCCGTATCTGGCGATGGCGACCGTCGAGGAGATGGCCGACCAGGGCCTGATCCCCGGTGTCACCGCGAAGCAGGCGACCGCGAACCTGATCAAGGCGCTGGGCAAGGGCGTCCGCAAGACGATGTCGAAAATGGGAGTGTCCACAGTGGCCTCCTACACCGGCGCGCAGATCTTCGAAGCGGTCGGGCTCGGCGACGAGGTCATCCAGAACTGCTTCACCGGCACCACTTCCCGGCTCGGCGGCGTCGGCTTCGACACGCTCGCGCTGGAAGTCGCCGAGCGGCACCGCCGGGCGTTCCCGCGCGACGGGTTCCGCGCGAACCACCGCGAGCTGGAGACCGGCTCGGACTACCAGTGGCGCCGCGAAGGCGAACCGCATCTGTTCAACCCGCAGACGGTGTTCAAGCTGCAGCACTCCACCCGTGCCGGGAAGTACGAGGTCTTCAAGGAGTACACGAAGGCCGTCGACGACCAGGCGCAAAAGCTGTACACACTGCGCGGGCTGTTCGACTTCAAGATCGGGCAGCGGCCCGCCGTGCCGATCGAGGAGGTCGAGCCGGTCTCCGAGATCGTCAAGCGGTTCGCCACCGGTGCGATCTCCTACGGTTCGATTTCGGCGGAGATGCACGAAACCCTGGCCATCGCGATGAACCGGCTCGGCGGCAAGTCGAACACCGGTGAGGGCGGCGAGGATCCGGAGCGGCTCTACGACCCCGAGCGGCGCAGCGCGGTCAAGCAGGTCGCGAGCGGCCGGTTCGGCGTCACGAGCGAGTACCTGGTCAACGCCGACGACATCCAGATCAAGATGGCGCAGGGCGCGAAGCCCGGCGAGGGCGGCCAGCTGCCCGGCGCGAAGGTGTACCCGTGGATCGCGAAGACGCGGCACTCCACGGCGGGTGTCGGGCTGATCTCGCCGCCGCCGCACCACGACATCTACTCGATCGAGGATCTCGCCCAGCTGATCCACGACCTCAAGAACGCCAACCCGGCCGCGCGGATCCATGTGAAGCTCGTGTCCGAGGTCGGCGTCGGCACGGTCGCGGCCGGTGTGTCCAAGGCGCACGCGGACGTCGTGCTCATCTCCGGGCACGACGGCGGCACGGGCGCTTCCCCGCTGTCGTCGATCAAGCACGCGGGCGGCCCGTGGGAACTCGGGCTCGCCGAGACGCAGCAGACGCTGCTGGCCAACCGGCTGCGCGACCGCATCGTCGTGCAGACCGACGGCCAGCTCAAGACCGGCCGTGACGTCGTCATCGCCGCGCTGCTCGGTGCCGAGGAGTTCGGTTTCGCGACCGCGCCGCTGGTGGTGTCCGGCTGCATCATGATGCGGGTGTGTCACCTCGACACCTGCCCGGTCGGCGTCGCGACGCAGAACCCCAAGCTGCGCGAGAAGTTCAGCGGCAAGGCGGAGTACGTGGTGAACTTCTTCGAGTTCATCGCCCAGGAGGTCCGGGAGTACCTGGCGGAGCTGGGTTTCCGGTCCATCGCCGAGGCCGTCGGCCACGCGGAGATGCTCGACAAGCGCAAGGCGATCGATCACTGGAAGGCCGCCGGGCTCGACCTGTCGCCGATCTTCCACGTGCCCGACATGGCCCCTGCCGGGTTGCGGCACCAGCAGACGGTGCAGGACCACGGGCTGGAGAAGGCGCTCGACAACACGCTGATCCAGCTCGCGGAGGGCGCGCTGTCGTCCGGGGACAAGGTGCGGCTGGAACTGCCGGTCCGCAACGTGAACCGGACCGTCGGCACCATGCTCGGCCACGAGCTCACCAAGCGGTGGGGCGGCGAAGGCCTGCCGGACAACACGATCGACGTGACTTTCACCGGGACCGCCGGTCAGTCGTTCGGCGCGTTCGTGCCCAAGGGCATCACCCTGCGGCTCTACGGCGACGGCAACGACTACGTCGGCAAGGGTCTCTCTGGTGGACGGCTCATCGTCCGGCCGCCGAAGGTGGCGCGGTACAACGCCGAAGAGCACATCATCGCGGGCAACGTGATCGGCTACGGCGCGACCAGCGGCGAGATCTTCATCCGCGGCAAGGTCGGCGAGCGGTTCTGCGTGCGCAACTCGGGCGCGCTGGCCGTCGTCGAAGGCGTCGGCGACCACGGCTGCGAGTACATGACCGGTGGCCGGGTCGTCGTGCTCGGCGGCGTGGGCCGCAACTTCGCGGCCGGTATGTCGGGCGGCGTCGCCTACGTGCTGGACCTGCCCGCGCACCGGATCAACCCGGAGATGGTCGACGTCGACCCGCTGGACTCGTCCGATGTGGACTTCCTGCGCGAGGCGCTCGAAAAGCATTACGACGAAACGGAGTCCGCGGTCGCGCGTGCGCTGCTCGCCGACTGGGACGCCGCCGTCGACCGGTTCGGCAAGGTCATGCCGAAGGACTACAAGCGCGTGCTCGCGGCGCAGGCTGAGGCCGAGCGCGACGGGCGTGACGTGAACGAGGCGATCATGGAGGCAGCTCATGGCTGATAATCGCGAAGCCGGCTATGAGTGCCGACTGGGTGCGGGTATCCCGCAAGACACGGAGGCCGCACATGGCTGACCCCAAGGGCTTTCTGACCACCACTCGCGAGACGCCCAAGAGCCGTCCCGTCGACCTGCGCCTGATGGACTGGCGCGAGGTGTACGAGGACTTCGCGACGTCGAAGCTGCAGAAGCAGGCCGGCCGCTGCATGGACTGCGGCATCCCGTTCTGTCACCAGGGCTGCCCGCTCGGGAACCTCATTCCCGAGTGGAACACGCTGACCTGGCGTGACGATTGGCGCGACGCGGCAGAGCGGCTGCACGCGACCAACAATTTCCCGGAGTTCACCGGGACCCTCTGCCCGGCGCCGTGCGAGACGGCGTGTGTGCTCGGGATCAACGACGATCCCGTCACCATCAAGCGGGTCGAGATCTCGATCATCGACCGGGCCTTCGAAGAAGGCTGGGTCACACCGGAGATGCCGGTCGTCAAGACCGGCAAGAAGGTGGCGGTGGTCGGGTCCGGCCCGTCGGGACTCGCCGCGGCGCAGCAGCTCACGCGCGCGGGCCACAGCGTCGTGGTCTTCGAGCGGGCCGACAAGATCGGCGGGCTGCTGCGCTACGGCATCCCCGAATTCAAGATGGAGAAGCACCGCCTCGACCGGCGCCTCGACCAGATGCGGGCCGAGGGCACGGAGTTCCGGACTTCGGTGAACGTCGGCGTCGACCTCACCGTCGAGGAACTCAAGGCGTCCTACGACGCCGTGGTCCTCGCCGGCGGCGCGACCGCGTGGCGCGACCTGCCGATCCCCGGCCGCGAGCACCAGGGCATCCACCAGGCGATGGAGTTCCTGCCGCACGCCAACCGGGTCGCCGCCGGTGAGCTGGACGTCTCGCCGATCAGCGCCGAGGGCCTCGACGTCGTGGTCATCGGCGGTGGCGACACCGGCGCGGACTGCGTCGGGACCTCGCACCGCCAGGGCGCGAAGTCGGTGACGCAGCTGGAGATCATGCCGAAGCCGCCGCTTTCGCGGTCGGACGCGCATCCGTGGCCGACGTACCCGATGATCTACCGCGTCTCGTCCGCGCACGAAGAGGGCGGCGAGCGGCTGTACTCGGTCAACACCCAGGAGTTCCTGGCCGATGCCGACGGGCGCGTGCGCGCGCTGAAGCTGGTCGAGGTGCGCAACGAGGGCGGCAAGTTCGTCCCGGTTCCCGGAACGGAACGCGAACTGCCCGCGCAGCTGGTGCTGCTCGCGATGGGCTTCGTCGGCCCGGAGCGGGAAGGCCTGCTGGAGTCGCTCGACGTCGAACTGGACCAGCGCGGCAACGTCGCCCGCGACAAGTCCTTCAAGACCAGCGTCGACAACGTGTTCGTGGCGGGCGACATGGGCCGCGGCCAGTCGCTCATCGTGTGGGCGATCGCCGAAGGCCGCTCCGCCGCGGCCGGGGTGGACGCGTTCCTCACCGGGCGGGACGTGCTGCCCGCCCCGATCGCGCCGACCGACCGGCCCCTCACCTAGGCACCTTGAGCGCGTGAAGGCCCCCTTCCCTCGGCTGAGCCGAGGGAAGGGGGCCTTCACGCGCTTTTGCCCGACTAAACGCGGGGTGTGATCGAAGCATTGGTCCTTTCGAGTGAAAGAACCGCCGAAAGAGTGTACTTGCGGGTGATGACACCGAGCTTTCGGTATCGGTTGTATCAAGGGGTAAGACCCGCACGGCGTCGACCGGCACAGACCTGCCGGGGCCGCCGGACGGGTTTCTCAAGGAGGGGGTTCCTTGCCATGTCCGTCGATCTGACCATGCCTTTGGAATGGAAGACCGCGACCGGCGGCGCCGCGAAGATGCTCGAAGAACTACAGCCGAACATCCTCAAAGCACACGCTCGCGACCATTTTTCCGCACTGTTCCTCCGATTTTCGGAGGCCACGGACGCGATGAAGTTCCTCGCGTCGCTCGTCCCGCTGATGAAGTCCGCGAAGACCCACCTGACCGAGGTCGAGCGCTTCAAGGCCGAGGGGGTGAAGGGGACGCCCTACGTCGGCACCGGGTTGACGGCGGCGGGCTATCGGTTCCTGAAGATCGAGGTGCCACAAGACCCATCTTTCCGTCGCGGCATGCGCGCGCAGGAGACCCGCGAGAAGCTGAACGACCCTCCGCGCTCCACGTTCGACGGGGGATACCACGACGAGATCCACGCGGTCGTCATCGTCGGTGACGCCGAGGACGCTCCGATGACCGCGCGCCGGAACCGGGTGCTGGCACTGATTCCGCCGACGGTTTCCGTCGTCGCCGAGGAAACCGGATTCGGGCGGGTGAACGCCAATGGTGATGGAATCGAGCATTTCGGCTACGTCGACGGCCGGAGCCAGCCGTTGTTCCTGATCGAGGACATCCACGCCGAAAAGACGGAAACGGATGGGATCAGCGTCTGGGACCCGACCGCGCCGCTGAACCAGGTACTCGTCCCGGATCACGCCGCTCCCGATCCCGGAGTACATTTCGGCAGCTACTTCGTTTTCCGCAAATTGGAACAGAATGTGCGGCGATTCAAGCAGTCGGAGGAGGTTCTGGCGGATCAATTGGGGCTTGTCGGCGAGGACCGGGAACGGGCTGGCGCGATGATCGTCGGCCGTTTCGAAGACGGCACCCCGCTGACCGCGCAACGGGAAGAGGGCGCGGAAAGTCCGGTACCGAACAACTTCGACTACGGAAGTGACGCCGCCGGCGCCAAATGCCCCTTCCAGGCCCACATCCGGAAGACGAACCCGCGCGGCAGCGGAGGCGCGGAACAGCCACCGCAGGAACGCCTGCACCTGATGGCGCGGCGGGGCGTGCCCTACGGCGAACGAGCCGACGACCCGAACGCCGATCTGCCGCCGTCGGCCCGGCCGAGCGGCGGCGTCGGCCTGCTGTTCATGGCGTTCAATTCGGTACTGGACAACCAGTTCGAGTTCACCCAGGCGAACTGGTCGAACAACGCGGGGTTCCCGATCCCGCCCGTCGGGGTCAAACCGCCGGGCCTCGACCCGGTCATCGGCCAGGGCCCGCGACCGGAATCCGTCTACACCGCGGAATGGGCGGGCACGCGCACGGCGACCGCGGATCCGATCCCGCAGGCGGTGACGCTGAAGGGCGGCGACTACTTCTTCATGCCGTCGCTCGCCTTCCTGCGCGGGCTCGACGGAAAGGGCTGATCGGCGGCGAATACCCGCTGAACGTCACCGTAACGGGCGTAAATCCGATATCGATCCGGAGGCAGCGGAGATAGCCTGCGAAACGGGCCGGTCCTGGGCGTGCCGGCCACTGGGCGGACGCCGGTCACACTGGGGGTGACCGGCGCCCGCCCCTTTCGCTCTTTCCCTCCCGCTGTCCCGAAACTGCCGCTTCTCGCCGCCCGTATCGCGACGCGTAGTACTTTGTCCGGTGCGGTAAGCGACATCGGGCTTCGGGGAGGGAGCTGGAGATGAATCGGCATGAACGACTCACGGCTTTATTGGACATGGTGGGAGAGCGGGAAAAAGTCGACGTCGAGGTTTCGGCGGGCGAACTCGGTGTCTCCCCCGCGACGATCCGCCGGGACCTCGATCACCTGGCGGGCCGCAATCTCGTGGTCCGCACCCGCGGCGGCGCCGTCGCGAGCAACATCGCCTACGACCTTCCGTTGCGGCACAAGGCGGCGCGCAACGCGCCCGAACAGCAACGGATTTCCGCCGCCGCGGCCAGAATGGTCGACCCCGGCATGGTGGTGGGCCTGAACGGCGGCACCACGAGCACCGAAGTCGGCCGTGCGCTCGCGACCCGGCCGGACATGGGCGAGCCGACCGGAGGTCCGTCGCTCACCGTGGTGACGAACGCGCTCAACATCGCCCATGAACTGGCCGTGCGCCCCAATATCAAGATCGTGGTGACCGGCGGGGTCGCGCGGCAGCAGTCGTTCGACCTGTCCGGGCCGCTGTCACACCTGTTCCTCGACCAGATCTCGCTGGATCTGGTGTTCCTCGGGGTGGACGCCTTCGACCCGGTGCACGGCGCGCAGGCGCATCACGAAGGGGACGCGAGCACGAACCGGCTGATGGCGGCCCGCGCCCGTCAGGTCGTCGTGCTCGCCGACAGCGGGAAACTCGGCGGTCACGCCTTCGCGAAGATCTGCGCGACCACCGACGTCGACGTTCTCGTCACAGATGGCCGCGCGGATCCGGAGCGGGTGCACGCCTTCGAGGAGGAAGGCGTGCGCGTGGTCAAGGCTTGAGCCGATCGGCGAAGCGGGAGGGGATCCGCGATCAGAACCGAACACGTGAACCCGCCTCGGCCGAAGGCCCCGCTATCGCGGTGGCAGGACGCCCTGACCGCCATCGGCAGGTGGCTGACCAGGCAGCGTCCTGCGACGTCGATCGCGGACGCGGGTCACCATCAGACACTGAGCCGGTCCAGCGCCAGCAGCGCCGCGCCGAGCCTGCCGGCCTCGTCGCCGAGCTGCGCGATCCGCAGTTCGGGCATCCGCTGGAACTGCAGGTTCGCCGCCAGCCACGCGCGTACGGGGTCGAGGACGTAGTCGCCCGCGGTGAACAGGCCGCCGCCGAGGACGACGACTTCGGGCGCCAACAGCGTGACCAGGGTCTTGATGCCGTGGCCGAGCCCTTCGAGCGCGTCGTTGACCACGGAGATCGCGGCCTCGTCGCCGTGCCGGGCGGCGTCGACCACCTGCTCGGCGCCGTCCGCGGGCCGTCCGGTGTGCTCGCTGTAGCGGCGGGCGATGGCCGACGCGGAGGAGATCGCCTCGAGACATCCCGTCGCGCCGCACCCGCACGGCAGCCGGTGGCCGACGTCGATATGCCCAATCTCGCCGCCTTGCCCGCCCGCGGCGTACAGCCTTCCGTCGAGCTGGAGCGCGGCCGCGATCCCGGTGCCGACCGGGATGAAGGCGGCGTCGGTGCAGCCCTTGCCCGCGCCGACGCGGAACTCCGCGAGCCCGCCGGCGCGGACGTCGTGCCCGAACGCGAACGGCAGCCCCAGCCTGCGGTCGAGCATCTCGCCGAACGGCACGTTCCGGAAGTCGAGGTTCGCCGAGAACCGGGCCACTCGCCCGACTTCGTCGACGATGCCGGGGATGACCACGCCGACGGCGTCCGGCGTCCCGGTCCCCGCCTGCTTGCCCAGCGTTTCCACGATCCGCGCGACCTGGTCCGCGAGCGCCTCGCCGTCCGCTCCGCGCGCCGTCGGCTCGCGCAGGCTGGCGAGGTCTTTCAGGTCCGCGTCGTACAGGGCCGCCTTGATGGACGTTCCGCCGACATCGAGTGCCGCCACCGCAGGTGTCATAGCTGGATTTTGGCATGCGCCCCGCCGCGGACCGCAAGGATTCCGTCGTCACCGCACCGTCAGCCGCGCGGGGTCAGGTACCCCTGGGAGAACGCCGTGGCCACGGCCGCCGCCCGGTCGTTGACGCCGAGTTTCGCGTACACGTGCAGTAGGTGGGTCTTCACCGTCGCTTCGCTGATGAACAGCCTCTTCGCGGCCTCCCGGTTCGTGGAACCCTGAGCGATCAGTTCGAGGACTTCCAGTTCACGCTGTGAGAGCGGGCCTGAGGTCGGCTGCCGCATCTGCCCCATCAACCGGGTCGCGACGGCGGGAGAAAGCATCGCCTTTCCCTGGGCGGCCGCCTCCACCGCGCGGAACAGTTCGTCCCTCGGCGCGTCCTTCAGCAGGTAGCCGGTGGCGCCGGCCTGGATGGCAGGCAGCACGTCGCTGTCCGTGTCGTACGTGGTGAGCACGAGGATCCGCGAAGTCACCCCGCGTTTCGCCAGCTCTTCGATGGCTGTGACGCCGTCGATCCGGGGCATCCGCAGATCCATGAGGATCACGTCGGGGCGGAGCTTCACCCCCGCGGTGATGGCCTCCTCCCCGTCCCCGGCCTCACCGAGGACGTCGAAGCGCGGGTCGGCGCTGAACATGCCGCGCAGCCCGTCCCGCACCACGGGATGGTCGTCGACTATCAGCAGCGAGATCACCGCTCGGCTCCGGCCGGAATCGCGGGCACGGACGCCGAGATCGCGGTGCCCCCGCCCGGCTCCGACTCGATGTCGAGACGGCCGGCGAGGCGCTGCACGCGCTGCCGCATACCGGCGAGCCCGAACCCGCCGTCGGCGGAACCGCTGGCGCGCTGGGCGGTGGGCTCGAAGCCCACGCCGTCGTCACGCACGTCGAGCGTCACCAGATCCTCCATGTACGACAGGGTTATGCCGACTCGGCCCGCCTTCGCGTGCTTGGCCACGTTGGCCAGTGCTTCTTGCGCGGCCCGGAGCAACGTCACCTCGACATCGGCGTGCATCGGCCGAGGGTCGCCGGTGGTGGTCAGCACCGCCTCGACGCGGTTCACCTCCGACCAGCGCCTGGTCACGTCGCCGATCGCGTCCTGGAGCCTGCCCTCGGCGAGCGGCTCCGGCTGCACCGCATGCACCGTCCGGCGGGCCTCGGTCAGGCTTTCCCTCGCGAGGTTCATCGCGTTCGTCACGTGCCGGTGCAGCACCGCGGGCGCGTCCAGGGTCTGCTCGGCGGCCTGGAGCTGGGTGAGGATGCCTGCCAGGCCTTGGGCCAGGGTGTCGTGGATATCCCTGGCGATCCGCTGCCGCTCGTCGAGCACCCCGGCCTCCCTGGCCTGGACCAGCAGCTGGGCGTGCAGGCCGGCGTTCTCCTCCAGCGCCGCCTCCAGCCTGGTGTTCGCCTCGTGCAACTCGGCGAGCGCCTGCTTCTGCTTGAGGTTGCGCTGGTCCGACTGCTCGGCGATCCGGGAGAAGGCCCCGGCCAGCACGGTGATGATCACGCTGAGCGCCGCCCACGCCGCCCACATGTTCTCGTCCTGGATCCCGGCCAGCCCGCCCAGGTACGCCACCGCCGAGATCACGGACGTGGCGGCGACCCCGACGTACCGCCAGCGGCCTTTCAGGTAATGGAACGCCTGGGGGTAGCCGATGAAGGCGAAGAGGCCGTACCACGGCGCGACCGCGACCAGGCAGGCCGTCAGCACCATCAAGCCCGTGTAGTACAGGCCCATCAGCGGGCCGTTCCGGTGCCATTCCGGATGAAGCGTGTGGAACCAGAAGGTCCAGACCAGGATTCCGGCCGAAAGCGTGAGCACCGCCGGCAGGTGCACCGGCACCCGCCAGATCGGCAGCAGCACCGAGATGAGCACGCCGATCGCCAGCAGGACGTACGGAAGGACGTTGAAGACCTTCGTCTCGACCCGTTCCCAGCGGTCGAACTCCGCACGCAGCTCCGCTTCGATGCCCACGTCTCACTCCCAGCGGAAGTACCGGGCGGCCAGCCCGCCTGCCACGATCGTCCACCCCAGCAAGACCGCCACCTGCAGTGGTTGCGGCCAGTGACCGGCGGCGGCGTCCTGCAATGATTGCACGCCCGCACCCAGCGGAGTGAAGTCGCTGATCGTCCGGAGGACGTCGTTCATCTCGGCGCGCGGCACCCAGAGACCGGCGAAGAACACGATCGGGAAGAACAGCAGGGTCCCGATCGCGCCCGCGCTCTTGCCGGTCGGCGCGACGGAGGCGACGAGCAAGCCGATCGCGAACATCGCCAGCGCCGTCAGCAGATAGGCGAGCAGATACGCGAAGAACTGCCGGGGCAGTCCCACGTCGTACATCACCCTGCCGATGGCCAGCACCACCAGCATCGTCGCCGCGGACATGATCGTGGACATCAGCAGCTGCGCGCCGAGCATGACGTGCGGTTCGACCGGGGTGGTCCGCAGGCGCCGCAGCACCCCTTTCTCCCGGTAGGTGGCGAGCAGCTGGGACACGCTGTTGAGCGCGAACATGGCGAGGCCCATCGCGACGATGATCGGCAGGTACAGGGTGATCGCCCTGGCACCGCCGAGGTCCGCGCTGGGTTCCCGCAGCGCGGGGAACGCGCCGAGGACGACGAGCAGGAGCGGTGGGAACGCGAGCACGAAGAACACGAGCATCGGCTCGCGGAAGAAGAGTTTGGTCTCGGCGACGGTGAGCCGGGCGAGGGCGGACATGGTGTTCTCCTCAGGAATCGATGGTGCGGCCGGTGAGCGCGACGAACGCGTCGTCCAGCGACGCCTGCTCGACCCGCAGCCCCGCCGCGGTGACCTGGTTGCGGGCGAGTACGGTGGTGACGGCGAGCAGCAGGTTCCCGGTGCCGGTCACGACGAGCTGGTCGCCCGCGCGGTCGACCGAGGTGACCTCGGGCAGTGCGGTCAGCACGGAGTGGTCCAGCGGGGCGGACGGACGGAACCGGATGCGTTGCCGGTCGTCGACGCCGGCGACCAGCCCGGCCGGGGTGTCGAGCGCGACGACGCGGCCGGAGTCGATCACCGCGAGCCGGTCGCACAGTCGTTCGGCTTCCTCCATGAAATGCGTGACCAGCAGGATCGTGACGCCGCGATCGCGGACGCGCTCGATCAGGCCCCACGCGTCACGGCGAGCCTGCGGGTCCAGGCCGGTGGTGAGCTCGTCGAGCACCGCCACCTTCGGGTTGCCGATCAGCGCGAGCGCGATCGACAGCCGTTGCTTCTGCCCGCCGGACAACCTGCGGAACTGGGTGTCGATCTTGTCGGTCAGGTCGAGGAGGCCGAGTAGTTCCCGCCAGTCGGCCGGCTCACGGTAGAAGGAGCGGTACAGCTCCATCGCCTCGCCGACCTTGAGCTTGTCCGGCAACTCGCTTTCCTGCAGCTGCGCGCCGAGCAGCTGCCGCAGCTCGCCCGTTTCGCGTCGCGGGTCGATCCCGCAGACCCGGATGGTCCCGCCGTCCGGGACGCGCAGCCCCTCGACACATTCGACCGTCGTGGTCTTGCCTGCCCCGTTGGGGCCCAGAATGCCGAAGATCTCGCCTTGTTCGACGGCGAAACCGACCCCGTCCACCGCGGTGTGGTCGCCGTAGCGTTTGACGAGGTCTTCCACCTCGATGATTGCCATACGAAGACCATGCCGCGCGACGGCGGTCCGCCGAATCAACCGCGTGGCCACGACTGAGGTGGGCGACGGTGGATCCCCCATCAACCGATCGGTGGATGCCCGTGGGGTCACGAGCCTGCGCCGATCGGGTTCCGTCACATTGACCGGACGCTTCGTGGCGACCTACGCTCGACCGGCCAGACGACGGCACCCGGAACGCGGTGAGAATCCGCGCGGTCGCGCCACTGTGACCCCGAGCCATCGGGGAAGCCAGACCCGGAGCCGTCGTGACACCCCTGAAGAGGCCGCGCTAGCCCGAGGAGGTCCCACCGCCATGTCCGAAGCGGTAGCCGCAGTACCCGTCCCCGTCCGGATCCCCGTCCGCGAGATCCTGCCCTGGGCGGTGCTCGTCATCCTCCTTTCGCTGATCACGCTGTACTTCGTCAGCGCCGAGCAGGGCGCGGTGTCGGTGTTCGCGAACTCGTACGTCCACGAGTTCGTCCACGACGGCCGGCACCTGCTGGCCTTCCCGTGCCACTAGGCGGCACGCGCCCCATGATGAGGACCTTGCTGGTCCGCGGCATGCTCGCGGGCCTGGTCGCCGGTGTCCTGGCGACCCTTTTCGCGTACTTCTTCGGCGAGCCTTCGGTCGATACCGCCATCGGTCTCGAAGGCACCGCCGCTCATTCGCACAGTGCTCCGGGTGCCCACGAACACGCCCCCGCCGAGGGGGAAGCGGCGGAGGAGGAGCTTGTCACGCGTGGCGTGCAGAGCACCGTGGGCCTGCTGACCGGCGTCGGCCTGTACGGGGTCGCCGTCGGCGGGCTGTTCTCGCTCGCGTTCGCCTTCGTCTACGGGCGCCTCGGCACCCTGCGGCCGCGGGTGACCGCGGCTCTGCTCGCCGGTGGCGCCTTCGTGGTCGTGTTCCTCGTGCCGTTCCTGAAGTACCCGGGGAATCCGCCCGCGGTCGGTCAGGCGGGCACGATCGGGAGCCGGACTTCGCTGTACTTCGGTTTCGTCGCGCTTTCGCTGCTGGTCGGCATCCTCGCGGCGGCGTTCGGCCGGAAGCTGGCCGACAAGCTCGGCGCCTGGCGCGGCGGGCTGCTCGCCGCGGGCGGGTACGTCGTGCTGATCGGGGTGGCGGCGGCGCTGTTGCCGTCGATCGACGAAGTCCCCGACGGATTCCCGGGTTCCACGCTGTGGACCTTCCGGCTCGCTTCGGTCGGCACGCAGGTGGTGCTCTGGACCGCGCTCGGCCTGGCCTTCGGTGCTTTGGCCGAGAAGGCGCTGAAGCACAAGGCGGCACTTCAGGCCGCTTAGTGAGGGTGAAGCGTCCACATGGGACACTTGATGGCAACCTCAGGTCCGATTGATGTCGAGGCAAGGGCAAAGGTGGCGCCGGTACTCGCGATCGGACCGTGCCTTCGCCCTCGCGTGATCACTCGACGTGGTTGATGGGGTGTGAGTGTTACCGCAGATGCGAGGGTCTGGCCGTCGTGACCGGACCGGTCACGCGGGGACCGTGTGGATTTCTGGTCATCCAACGCCCCAAAATCCACACAGTGCCTGTCCTCACGAGCAATTCGTCCTCTTAATGCGGTAGTTGCACACGCAAGGACCGCATCCAGAGGACGAAACGCGTCAGGGGACGCCCGGCGGCACGAAAGGCAGGTCGCCGGGGGCGCCGTTTTCGATGAGGCGCAGCAGGCGGGCGGTGTCGACGTGCTCCTCGACGGCGTCGGCGAGCCGGTCCAGCATGCTTTCCCGCAGCGCACCGAACCCCGGTGCCCCGGCGGCGGGCGACCAGTCCGCCACCTCGCCCAGCCAGGCGCGGCGGAAACCGTCGTTCTCGAAGGCGCCGTGCCACATCGTGCCCCACACCGCGCCCAGCCGACATCCGTCCAAAAAGGACTCGGCGGGGCCGGTGGAGGTCACGGTGCCGTGGTGGATCTCGTACGCCGCCACGGGTTGCCCGCGCCATTCCCCCGAGGGCCGGGCCAGCACCTTGTCGGCGCCGAACGAAACCCGCGTCGGCAGCAGACCGAGACCGGGGACCGTTCCGGCGCCGGATTCGACGTCGTCCTCGATCTCCGCGGCCAGCATCTGATAGCCGCCGCAGATCCCCAGCACCGGACGTCCCGCCTCGGCCCGCGTCCGCACGGCGTCCGCCAGGCCGCGCGCACGCAGCCACGCCAGGTCGTCCACGGTCGCGCGGGAACCCGGCAGGATCACCACGTCGGCGGAAAGGACCGTGTCCGGATCGGCGGTCAGCGCGACCGAGACCCCGGGCTCGGCGGCGAGCGCGTCGACGTCGGTCGCGTTGGAGGCACGGGGAAAACGCACGACGGCGACCCGGAGCGATCCGCCCGACGCGCCCCAGCCCGCGGCGGCGAGCGCGTCCTCCGAGTCGATCCACACCTGGTCGAGCCAGGGCAGCACGCCGAAGACCTCGCGGCCGGTGAGCTTTTCCAGCGTCTCCAGCCCCGGCCGCAGCAGGCCGACGTCGCCGCGGAACTTGTTGACCAGCCAGCCCGACACCAGCGCCTGGTCTTCGGCGGACAGCAGGGCGAGGGTGCCGAACATCGCGGCCATGACGCCGCCGCGGTCGATGTCGCCGACGACGACCACGGGCAGGCCGAAGCGCCGCGCCAGCCCCATGTTGACGTAGTCGCCTTCGCGCAGGTTGATCTCGGCCGGGCTGCCCGCGCCCTCGCACAGCACGACGTCGAAGCGTCGTCGCAACGACGAAAACGTGTCGAAGGCGATTTCGGCGAGCCCGGCCCGGCCCGTGGCGTACTCCCCCGCTTCCAGCGTGCCGAACGGTTTCCCGAGCGCGACGACATGGCTGCGGCGATCGCTTCCCGGTTTCAGCAGTACCGGGTTCATCGCGGCTTCGGGTTCGACACGGGCCGCCCGCGCCTGGAGCCATTGCGCGCGGCCGATCTCGGCGCCGTCGGCGCACACCATCGAGTTGTTCGACATGTTCTGGGACTTGAACGGCGCGACCCGCACGCCCCGGCGCGCGAGCCAGCGGCACAACGCGGCGGTGACCAGGCTCTTGCCCGCGTCCGACGTCGTCCCGGCGACGAGCAGGCCGCTCACCGTGTGACCGCCACCGCGACGGCGAGCGCGGCGAGACCGACCGCCCTCGACAGCCGGACCGCGCGGCGCACGTCCACCGGTTCGGGCTCGCGGCCGTCACCGAGGACACCGCGGCGTTCGGTGCGCCCGCCGTAGCTGTTCGTCCCGCCCAGCCTGATCCCGAGCGCGCCGGCGAAGGCGGCCTCGACCTGGCCCGCGTTGGGGCTCGGATGGTGCTTCCCGTCGCGGCGCCAGATCCGGAACGCGGATTTGGCGAAGCCGCCCGCCAGCGGCGCCGACGCGACCGTGAGCGCCGCGCCGACCCGGGACGGCAACAGATTCGCCAGATCGTCGGTCCTCGCCGACGCCCAGCCGAAATTGGCGTACTTCGGGGACCGGTAGCCGACCATCGCGTCGAGCGTGTTGAGCGCGCGGTAACCGAGCAGGCCGGGGATCCCGGCGACCGCCCCCCACAGCAGCGGCGCGACGACCGCGTCGGAGGTGTTCTCGGCGATCGACTCGGTGGTCGCCCGCGCGAGTTGTTCGGTGTCGAGCCCGGTGGCGTCACGGGCGCACAGATGCGAAAGCCGCTGCCGCGCGGCCGGCAGGTCGCCGTCGTCGAGCAACCGGGCCATGCGGGTGCCCTCCGCCGCGAGCCCCTTGCCGCCCAGAACCACCCAGGTGGACACCGCGGTGAGCACGAACCGCGTGAACGGGCGCTTGCGGGTCCAGAACTGGGCCGCGACCCCCAATCCGGTGACCGTGCCCGCGCAGACCGCGGTGTACGCCGCGCCCCGCACCTTCGAATCGGCGTAAACCCGCTGTTCGAGGGCTTGCGCGGCGCGGCCGAAACCCGCGACCGGGTGCCTTCTGCGTGGATCTCCGAAGACGGCGTCGGCGACGTAACCGGTCACGAGTCCGGCTGCGGTGGCGGCTTGTCGGAGTGGCACGTGGCGAACCGTAGCGCGTGCACGAGAATGCGGGGTATGACCAAGCTGACGCATCGCCTCGCGAAGGTCCTGGAGACCCTCGCGCGCGCCCTTCGCCGCTACTCGCGCGACGACGGCAAGGTGCTGATACTGGGCGGCGTCCGCTCTGGGAAGTCACACCACGCCGAGCGGCTCGCGTCCCGCCACCCGCACCTGACCTACGTCGCACCCGGGCTGCCGCCGAGCGCCGAAGATCCAGAGTGGGCCGCCAGGGTGGCCGCGCACCGCGCTCGGCGGCCGGGCAACTGGAAGACGGTGGAGACCACCGACCTGGCCACGGTGCTGCGCACGGCGACGCATCCGCTGCTCATCGACTGTCTCGGCACGTGGATCAGCCGGGTGCTCGACGAGGTCGGTGCCTGGGAGCAGCGCAAGGGCTGGGAACGGCGGCTCGACGACCGGCTGGAGGACTTCCTGGCGGCGTGGGCGCAGGCCGACGTGCCGGTGATCGCGGTCAGCAACGAGGTCGGCAGCGGTGTGGTGCCCGCGACGGTGTCCGGACGCGTGTTCCGTGATGTGCTGGGCGCGTTGAACAACCGGGTTGCCGCCGTGTCCGACCGGACCGTGCTGGTCGTCGCCGGACGGATGCTGGACCTGCCTTAGGGAGTCACCATGCGTATCGCCACCCTGGACGCCGCCGCCGAAGCCGCCGCGCGCACCAGGCTGGACGGTCTGGTCAAGCCGCTGGGCTCGCTCGGTCGGCTCGAAGACCTGGCCGCCTGGCTCAGCGCGGCGCACGGCGAGGTCCCGCCGCGGCCGCTCGACGACGTCCGCGTGGTCGTCTTCGCCGGGGACCACGGGGTTTCCGGGATGTCGGCGTATCCGCGCGAGGTCACCGCGGCGATGGTCCGGGTGTTCCTCGCCGGGAAGAGTGGCGTCAGTGTGCTGGCCGGGCTGGCCGGGGCGAAGGTGCGGGTGCTGGACATCGCGGTGGACTGGGACGGCGCGGACGTGCCGGCCGAGGTCACCGCGCACAAGGTCCGGCGGGGTTCGGGTTCGATCGACGTCGAGGACGCGCTCGCCGATGGCGAGGCGCGGACGGCGTTCGAGCACGGGCTGGCGATCGCGGACGAGGAGATCGACGGCGGCGCGGATCTGCTCATCCCCGGTGACATGGGGATCGGCAACACGACGATCTGCGCGGCCGTGGTCGCCTCGTTGCTCGGCCTGGCGGCGGAAGAGGTCGTCGGCACGGGGACCGGGATCGACGAGGACGGGCGGGCACGGAAGCTCGCGGTCGTCGAGGCCGCGTTGATCAGGGCCGGTGCGGTGAAGGACCCCTTCACGGTGCTGACCGCGCTCGGCAGTGCTTGTCTCGCCGCGACGGCGGGCTTTCTCGTGCAGGCGGCGGTTCGCGGGGTGCCGGTGCTGCTCGACGGCGTGTTCTCCGGGGCCGCGGCGCTCGTCGCCCGCGAGATCGCGCCGGGCGCCGAGCAGTGGTGGCTGGCCGGGCACCGGTCGACCGAGCCGTCGCAGGCGTACGCGTTGAAGGCGCTCGACCTGGAGCCGATCCTCGACCTCGGACTGCGGCTGGGCGAGGGCAGCGGCGCCGTGCAGGCGGTACCGACGCTGAGGGCGGCACGGGCCATCCTCGCGGACATGGGTCTGCTGGCGGATCTGGCTTGATCGCCGACGCGCTGAAAATGGCCGTCGGCACCCTGACCACCGTCCGGGTGCCGCCGCCGGGAGTGATCGACCGGCGGGTGGCGGGCGGCGCGATGGTGCTCGCCCCTCTCGCCGTCTTGCCGCTCGCGGCCGTCGCCTCGCTGATCGTCTTCCTGGGTGAGTCGGTCGGTGTGCCCGCGTTCGCGTCGGCGGCGCTCGCGGTGGGCGCGGTGGCGCTGGGCAGCCGCGGCCTTCATCTGGACGGGCTCGCCGACACGGCGGACGGGCTCGGTGCTTCGTACGACCGCGCCCGGGCGCTGGAGGTCATGCGGCGCGGGGATTCCGGGCCGACCGGGATCGCGACCCTGGTGCTGACGCTGCTCGTGCAGACCGGCGCGCTGGCCGGGGCGATCTCGGCCGGACACGGGATCGCGGCGGCCGCGGCGGCGGTCATCGCCGGACGCGGGGTGCTCTCGCTGTGCTGTACGCGCGGCGTGCCCTCGGCCCGGCCGGAAGGGCTGGGCGCGACCGTCGCCGGTTCGGTGCCGGTGTGGACGGCGGCGGTGGTGTTCGCCGTGCTCGCGGGCGCGGCCGCGCTGGTACTTCCGTGGTGGCAAGGGCTCGCCGCGGTGGCGCTGGGGTATCTGGCCGCGGCGGCGTTGCTGGCGCGCTGCGTTCAGCGGCTGGGCGGGGTCACCGGGGACGTGCTCGGCGGCTGCGTCGAGGTCGCCGTCGCGGGGGTCTTGCTGGCTTTGTCGTTCTGAGGAGCCGTCAGTTTCTCGTCGATCTCCGGCAGGCCGGCTGCGGATGCTGCGAAAGTGGCCTTCGCGACATTGGAGGACAGGCGCCTGGTCGGGCGTTGTCTCAGAGCCTGGTGTGCCCCTCGCGACGGTGGAGGATTCGGGACGTTGAACGTCCTGAATCCTCCACGCTCGGTTGCTGGCTGGAGGTCATGATCGGCATGACCTTGGTCGCCCCGCGACGATGTGGGAATCGGGACACTCAACGTCCCAATTCCTACATCGTCAACTCCGACGCCCATGCAACCGTCGTCCTCGTGCAGGTCCGGCGCAGGCAGGTAGATACCGATCCGTTCTGAAGCGACCCCGGTCAAGCGGGCTTGTCCGTCGCCAGTTTCTCGTCGATCTCCGGCAGCCAGAAGCACAGTTCGAGGGTCTTCATCCCGGCCCAGAGGCCGAGCTTGCGGCCCTGGGAAACCAAAGTGAGCGAAGCGAACAGCAGCAGCGCGGCGATCACCGCGGCGACGAACGGGTGCTTGCCCGCGAAGATGTCGACGATCGCGGCGACGGCGCCGAACAGCAGCGGCGGCGCGCAGTTGCGCACCATGAGCCCGGACGCGCGCAGCCGCGTGACGTCGGCCGCGACTTCCTTGTCGTGCAGTTGCAGCGCGCACAGCAAGAGATGCGTGTTCTCCTTCAGGAACGCGCGGCTCTCGGCCGAGGGCATCCGGCGCACGAACTCCGCGGCCGCGTCCCGGTTCCGCCTGCGCGGCACGATCCGCTCCAGCGCTTCCCCGAGCGGATAGGCCAGATAGCCCAGCAGGAAGCTGAGCACCACGATCACGACGACCAGCACCACGGTGGGCACGCCGCCGATGCTCGCCGCGGTCAGGATGTGGAGTTTCGCCCCGAGGTAGCCGAAGAACGCGACGTACAGCGCGCCGGGGATGGTGTAGGCGAAGAGATCGAAGACGCCGATCACGAAGTTCACCGGCTTATCCAACCACTTCAGGTGCTCTGCGGTAAGACGAAGCGACCAATCAGGCCTCCACACTCGGCCAAGTCGAGGTGGTGCGGGGTGATCGCAACCCGCCCGATGGCCGCGCCTATGCCGCCCAACGAATCACCCAAAAGCGCTACACCGGCTCGGCGAGCTAGGGGCCACGCTAGAGAGGGCGGGAGCCATATCGGGCGAAGAGGGGACCTACTCGTGATAACGTTGGACGCCTTAAGGGGCCATGTACTCGAAGAACATCTCGCGCGACTCTTGCGCAGCAATGGCTACCATCTTCTCGTTTCGGAAAGGCAAGATCCCGATGCACTGAAGCGTGGTGCACATGGTCTTCTCGTGCGTGGTCGAGGTACGGACCACCAGGCTGACGTCCTCGGAGAACTTGCGCGCCCCGCACCGTTCTCCCTGCCGCTTCGAATCTTCGTAGAGGCGAAGTACCGGAGTTCAAAGGCCAATCTTCGAGATGTCCGCAATGCTCACGGCGTGATCCACGACGTCAACGAGCAATACGGGACGGCGTCTGCTGGATCTCGGCGTATTCCGATGCGACGTCACCACTATCGCTATGCCCTGTTCTCCGTGTCCGGGTTCACCCGGCCCGCACAGCAATACGCGCTCGCGCAGCAGATCTCGTTGGTCGACCTGTCGAGCCCTGCCTTCACCTCACTGTTGACAGCGGTGGATCGGACCGCGCGCGAACTGCACTCCTTGGCTGAACAGTCCGGTATCTCGACCTTTCCTCGTGGCCAGGTCCGGACGGCTCTCAGACTTGCTCTCGACACTTGGACCGCCGACGGGCACGACATCCAATTCGATGTTAAGCGAGCCGACCAGACCGCGCTCCGTGGACAGTGGGCGAACGAGTTGAATCCCGCAACTCGAGAGCCCCAGCGCCTGCCTGACGAATCGCTTGCTCGCATCGCCGACGATTTGGCAGACGATTCCGATTACGACCTCATCTTGGGGTTTCCGGCTGCGCCGTTCGTCTTGGTACTGCGACCTGATGATCCGCGTCGTTTCCGCGACTATCTGGAACGCAAAAGCTCCGACATCCTCGTGAACATCGCGACCGGGCCAAGGGATGAGATCGTAGGCGACTGGGCCATCACACCGGTGGACGAAGAAGGCGGTTTTCAGCTCCACTTCGCGTTACCGACTCAGCTTGAGGACTGGCTCCTCCGCGCGGACGGTGCGGCCGCTCTACGGGCAAGGCAGGTCAAGAGCGCGCTGCTTTCCTCGATCACCTTCTTTTACGGCGACCGCCTTGTCCGACTGCTCTTCCAGCCACGTCGTCGAGGGTGACGAAATCTTGGCTGACATCTTGAGCAACTCACGACACAACAGCCAGTGCGGTCAGGAAAGCGTCCACCGTCTCCCGGTCCCGCACCGCGATCCGCAGGTACCGCGCGTCCAGCCCCGGGAAGGTGTCCCCACGCCGGACGGCGAACCCGTGCTCTCGCAACCGCTCCCGGACGACATCGGCACCAGGGAGCCGCACGAGCACGAAAGGCCCCCGGGGCTCTCCCAGCACCTCGACACCCATAGCGGTCAGGCCTGAAACCAGGTACTCCCGATCCGCCTCCGCCGCCACCGCCAGCTTTTCGGCTTCCTCCAGCGCCGCCGGGCGGCAGCACGCCACCACGGCGACGGCGGCGAGCGACGAGACCGACCACGGGGGCTGGACCGCACGCAGATTGTCCACAATGGACTCGTCGGCCAGCACGTATCCGGCGCGCAGACCGGCGATCCCCCAGGTTTTCGTCAGGCTGCGCAGGACGACGAAACCGGGTTGTCCCGCAACGCTTTCGGTCTCACCAGGGACTGCGTCGAGGAAGGCCTCGTCGACGACGACCAGGCGCCCCGGGCGCCCCAGCGCCAGCAGGTCCGCTGCGGGGTGGAGCACGGAAGTCGGGTTCGTGGGATTCCCGACGAAGACCAGGTCCGCCTCTTCCGGGACACCGCCCAGCCGGAAACCGTCGTCGGGGAACAACAGCACCCGGTGCACGGGATGGCCTGCCGCGCGCAAAGCGGCTTCCGGTTCGGTGAACTGCGGATGCACGACGACGGCGTGCGACGGCCGCAAAGCCGTGGCCAGCAACGTGAACGCCTCGGCCGCGCCGGAGGTCACCAGCACCTGGGCCTCCGGCAGCGAATGCCGGGCGGCGACCGCGGCCGTGGCGGCGGTGACGTCCGGATAGGCGGCGAGATCGTCCAGGGCCGCCGCCAGTTCGGCGCGCAGCCACGCCGGCGGCGCCGGGAGGCGGACGTTGACCGCCAGATCGACGAGACCTTCGCCGACCTCGCGATCGCCGTGGTGCCAGAGGTCGTAGTCAGCCATGGGCGCGCACCGCGGTGGCGAACCGTTCGGCGAGTTCGGGGTAGCCGGCCCAATGGACGTGCAGGTACGACGCGTGCAGGGACGCCGACGCGAACCCGTCGGGGGTACGGTCCCAGCCCCATGCCGGGGCCGGGCCGCTGCCGGGTTCGATGATCGTGCGGTGGAATTCGTGCCCGGTGACGCGTTGCCCCGCGACGGCGAGCACGCTGTCTGCGGGCGCGAAAGCCTTGCGGTAGCCGAGTTTCCCGCGTTTCGTCATGGTGGCCGATGCGTCGAGGACACCGGTCATCGGTGTCCCGTCGATGTCCTGGCACAGGTACAGCAGCCCGGCACATTCGGCCACGACGGGCATTCCGTCGCCGACGGCCCGCGCGACCGCGGTCCGCAGCGGGGCGTTCGCCGACAGTTCCTCGGCGTGCACCTCGGGAAAGCCGCCGCCGAAGTACAGCCCGGCGCAGCCTTCGGGAAGTTCCTTGTCCTGCAACGGGTCCACGTCGACGACGTCCACACCGGCGGCGGCGAGGAGTTCGATCGCCTCGGTGTAGCGGAAGGTGAACGCGGGACCGGCCGCCGCGGCGACCACCGCACGGCGTCCGTCGTACGCGAACGGAGGCCGCCAGGGCTCGCCCGAAAGCCGCGAAGCCGACCGGGCGACCTGCACGACCGCGCCGAGGTCCACGCCCTCGCTGATCCATGCCGCCAGCTCCGGCAGCAACCGTTCCGACTCGCTCGCCCGCTCCGCAGCCGGGACCAGACCGAGGTGACGGCTCGGCGCGTGGATCTCTTCGTTGCGGTACAACGTTCCCAGCAGCGGGACGCCGGTCGCTTCCAGCGCGGTGACGATCTCGTCCGCATGCCGTTGCGAGCCCAGCTTGTTCAGGATGACGCCGGCGAGCCGGACGCGCGTGTCGTACTGCGCGAACCCGAGCACGGTCGCCGCGACGCTGCGCGACGCGGCCGAGGCGTCCACGACCAGCACCACGGGCGCGTCCAGCAGCCGCGCCACATGCGCCGTCGACGCGTACCCCTCGGTGCCGAGCGCCCCGTCGAACAGGCCCATCACGCCTTCGATGACCGCGATGTCGGCACCGGCGGAACCGTGCCGCAGCAACGGGATCAGCCGATCCTCGCCCTGGAGGAACGGGTCGAGGTTGCGCGGGGGCCGTCCGGTGGCCAGCGCGTGATAGCTCGGGTCGATGAAGTCGGGGCCGACCTTGTGCCCGGAGACCTTCAGCCCCCGTGCGCGCAACGCCGCCATCAGGCCCGCGGCGATCGTGGTCTTGCCGTGCCCCGAACCGGGCGCGGCGATGACCACGCGGTTCACCATTCGATGCCTCGCTGGCCCTTTTGCCCGGCGTCCATCGGATGCTTCACCTTCGTCATCTCGGTGACCAGGTCCGCGGCCTCGATCAGCTCGGGCGGCGCGTACCGGCCGGTGATCACCACGTGCTGGTGGCCGGGGCGCGCGGTCAGCGTCGAGACGACGTCGTCCACCTCCAGCCAGCCCCATTTGAGCAGGTAGCTGAATTCGTCGAGGACGTAGAAGTCGTGGGTCTCGGCGGCGAGACGGCGTTTGATCTCGGCCCAGCCCTCACGGGCGTTCTCGGCGTGATCCTCCTCGGAACCGGATTTGCGCGCCCAGCTCCAGCCTTCACCCATCTTGTGCCACTCGACGGCGCCGCCTTGCCCGGTGTCGTCGTGCAGCTTGCCGAGGGCACGGAAAGCGGCTTCCTCGCCGACGCGCCACTTCGCCGACTTCACGAACTGGAACACGCCGATCGACCAGCCCTGGTTCCACGCGCGCAGCGCCATGCCGAACGCGGCCGTGGACTTGCCCTTCATCTCGCCGGTGTGCACGGCGAGCAGCGAGCGGTTGCGGCGCTGACGGGTGGTGAGCCCGTCATTCGGCACGGTTTCCGGTTTGCCCTGGGGCATTACGCAGCCTTTCCGGAGATATGCGTGCGGACGGCGCCCGCGAGAGTGTCGGCGGCGACCTCGGCGACCGGAACGTGTTCCGCGCCAAGGTGTTCCGCCAGTTCGGCGGCGAGCCCGAGCCGCATCTTCCCGCTCTCGCAGTCCATCACGATCGAGGTCACGTTCCCGGCCAGCAGCCCGGCCGCCTGTTTCGCGCGCTGGACGGCGTCGGCGCCGCTGGTCGCGCGGCCGTCGGTGACGACGACGAGCAGCGGACGCCGCAGTGGATCACGGACCGCTTCGATCCGCAGGACCCGCGCCGCCTCGAGGAGTCCTTCGGCCAGGGGGGTCCGCCCGCCGGTCGCGAGGCCGTCCAAACGGGACGCGGCGGCGTCGACGCTGATCGTCGGCGGCAGCGCGAGTTCGGCGCCGGAAGCGCGGAAGGTCACCAGGCCCACCTTGTCGCGACGCTGGTAGGCATCGAGCAGCAAGGACAGCACGGCGGTCTTGACCTCGCGCATCCGCTGGCGCGCGCCCATCGAACCGGACGCGTCGACGCAGAACAGCACCAGGTTGCCCTCGCGCCCTTCCCGCCGCGCGAACCGGAGATCCTGGGGCCGCACCACGAGCCCTGCGCCGCTGCGGCCGCGGGACCGCTGATGCGGCGCGGCCGCGCGCACGGTCGCGAGCAGATGCGGATGCCCGTCCTTGGTCCCGGCGGGCTGGACGCCGATGGTCCGCCCGTTGTCGGTGATCGCCCTCGACCGCCGTCCGGCGGCGCCCTCACCGGTGCCCTTCACCTCGAAACGCCTGGCACGAAAGGCTTCCCCGGCGCCGACGGGCTTCTGGTCACCGCCTTGGCCGCCGCCCGACGGCTCCTGTCCGCCTTCCGACGGCGGCGGGCCCGAGGTCTCACCGCCCTCCGGCGGGGTGCCCGAACCGGGACCGTCGTCGTCGGGGCCGGGGCCTTCCGGCTCGGCGTCCTGGAGCGCCTGTTCCAGCTGCTCCTCGGAGATCCCGGGCGCGTCGAAGGGATTGCGGCGACGGCGGTGCGGCAGCGCGAGCCGGGCCGCGACCCGGACGTCGTCAGTGGTCACCTCGGTGCGCCCGGCCCAGGCGGCGTGCGCGACCGCGGTCCGCGCGGTCACGATATCCGCGCGCATCCCGTCGACCTCGAAGGACGCGCAGACCTCCGCGATCTGCCGCAGCGCGTCGTCGGGGAGTTTGACCGACGGCAGAAGTCGTTGTGCCGCTTCGATGTCCGCGGCGAGTTCGGCGTCGGCCGCGGCGTACTGGCCGGCGAAGCCGTCGGGATCCGCCTCGTAGGCGAGCCGCCGCCGGACCACCTCGACCCGCAGTCCGGGATCCCGGCTCGACGCGACCTCGACGGTGAGCCCGAAGCGGTCCAGCAACTGCGGCCGCAGTTCGCCTTCCTCGGGGTTCATCGTGCCGATGAGGACGAACCGGGCCGCGTGCGACACCGAAACACCCTCGCGCTCGACGGTCGCGCGCCCCATGGCGGCCGCGTCGAGCAGCGTGTCGACCAGGTGGTCGTGCAGGAGGTTGACCTCGTCCACGTACAGCAGCCCGCGATGCGCGGCCGCGAGCAGACCGGGCTGGAAATCGGTGACGCCGTCGGCGAGCGCGCGTTCCAGGTTCAGCGAACCGATCACACGGTCTTCGGCCGCGCCGACCGGCAGCTCCACGAGCCGTGCGGGACGGCGGTGCGCGGGCGGACCTTCGGCGTGCGGACCGTCGGGGCAGGCCGGATCGGGCTCGACGGGATCGCAGGAGAACCGGCACGCGTCCACCACGTCGACGCCGGGCAGCAGACCGGCCAGCGCGCGCACCATCGTCGACTTCGCCGTGCCCTTCTCCCCGCGCACCAGCACGCCGCCGACGGCGGGCGAGATCGAGGAAAGCACCAGCGCCAGGCGCAGATCCGGCATCCCCACAACGGCGGTGAACGGGTACGGCTTCACAGCACTCCCTGTCGTCGACGACCTCTGGCCGATCATCGCATAGGAATTCCGTCATCTACGGTGACCGAGGTGCGCGAAAAATCACCCCTGACGGTCGTCGGGATCGGGGCCGACGGCTGGCCCGGCCTGTCCGAGCGGGCCAAGGAAGCACTGCTCGGCGCCGACGAGGTCGTGGGCTCGCCGAGACAGCTCGCGTACCTGCCGGCCGGGATGAAAAGCGAGCCCTGGCCCAGCCCGCTCCTCCCCGGTCTGGACGCCTTCCTCGCCGAGCGGGAAGGCCGCGTCTGCGTGCTGGCCAGCGGCGATCCGTTGTTGTCCGGTATCGGCACGACACTGATCCAGCGCGGTTACGACGTCGAGGTCCTGCCCGCGCTCTCGTCGGCCACGCTCGCCCGCGCGAAACTCGGCTGGCCGGCGGAGGAGACCGAAGTGGTCACTGTCGTCGGCCGCGCGATCAGCCGGGTGAACCGGGTACTCGCGCCCGGCCGGAAGATCCTCGTCCTCGGCGCGAACGCCGAAGACCTGCTCGACCTCCTCAAAGCCCGCGGTTACGGCAAGAGCCGCGTCACCGCGCTGTCCGACCTCGGCGGCCCGGAAGAGCGTGTCGGGCCCGGCACGCTGACCGTGTTCGCCATCGAGGCCGACGGGCCCGCACTGCCGCTGACCGGCCTCCCGGACGACGCCTTCGAGCACGACGGACAGCTCACCAAACGCGACCTCCGCGCGTCCGCGCTGGCCAGGCTCGCGCCGACGCCCGGTGAACTGCTGTGGGACGTCGGCGCGGGCGCGGGCAGCGTCGGGATCGAATGGTCCCGGGTCCATCCCGCGAACCGGGCGATCGCGATCGAGCGGTCGCCCGAGCGGGCCGCCCGCATCACCCGGAACGCGGACGCGCTCGGCGTCCCGGAACTCGACGTGGTGATCGGCGCGGCGCCGGACGCACTCGAAGGGCTGACCAGGCCGCACGCGATCTTCGTCGGCGGCGGGCTGACCGTGCCCGGTGTGCTGGACGCCTGCCTGGCGACCGGCGCACGGATCGTCGCGCACGGCGTGACGCTCGAATCCGAACAGGTGCTGGCCCGTGCGTACGGCGAACACGGCGGGGAGCTGATCCGCGTCGGCATCGAACAAGCCGCGCCGCTGGGCGGATTCACCGGCTGGACCCCGGCGCGGGTCGTCACACAGTGGAGCAAACCTTGACAGTGCACTTCATCGGCGCGGGTCCCGGCGCGGCCGACCTCATCACCGTGCGAGGCCGTGACCTGCTCGGCCGCTGCGAGACCTGCCTGTACCCCGGAAGCATGACGCCGACGGCGCTCTTGGACTACTGCCCTCCGGAGGCAGTGCTCGTCGACACCGCCAACCTCGACCTCCCCGCGATCGTCGAGCGCATGGTGGAGGCCCACGGGAAGGGTCACGAGATCGCGCGGCTCTGCTCGGGCGATCCGTCGATCTACAGCGCGGTCGCCGAGCAGATGCGCCGCCTCGACGCGGCGGGCGTTCCCTACGACGTCACGCCCGGTGTTCCCGCGTTCGCCGCCGCGGCCGCGCTGCTCAACCGCGAACTGACCGTGCCCGAGGTCGGCCAGAGCCTGGTCATCACGCGGGCACAGGCCCGGTCCACGGCCATGCCACCGGGGGAAACGCTGGCGAACTTCGCGCGCACCGGCACCACGCTCGCGCTGCACCTGGCGATCAACCGCATCGAGCAAGTAGTCGACGAATTGCGGCCGTTCTACACCGACGACTGCCCGGCGGCGGTGGTCGCGCTGGCGAGCCAGCCCGGTGAGCAGGTGCTGCGCGGCACGCTGGGCACCATCGTGGCGCAGTCCCGCGCGGCGGGGATCAGCCGCGCCGCGATGATCTTCGTCGGG
Organism: Amycolatopsis sp. TNS106; assembly: GCF_019330265.1. Classification (NCBI taxonomy): domain Bacteria; kingdom Bacillati; phylum Actinomycetota; class Actinomycetes; order Pseudonocardiales; family Pseudonocardiaceae; genus Amycolatopsis; species Amycolatopsis sp. TNS106. Next base: position 4,643,220 of record NZ_CP024972.1, read on the forward strand.
CAAACCCTTGCCGCCGAAGGGTTTCCCGACAGCTTCCTGTACTCGGCCACCCGCGACCGCGCCAACCAACCGGAGTCGTTGTGAAGAACCTTCGCTGGGGCCTGCTGGCCGCCGGGACCATCGCCGCCGAGTTCGCGGCGGGCGTCGAAGAGAGCAAACACGGTGTCCTCGAAGCCGTCGCCGCGCGCTCCGGAGACCGGGCGGCCGAGTTCGCGAGCCGCTTCGAGATCCCGAAATGCTACGGCTCCTACGAAGACCTGCTCGCCGATCCGGACGTCGACGCGCTCTACATCTCGACGCCGCATCCGCTGCACGGCGAATGGGCGATCCGCGCGGCCGAAGCGGGAAAGCACATCCTGTGCGAGAAACCGCTGACGATGTCCGTCGCCGAAGCCGAGAAGGTCATCGACGCCGCCCGCGCCAACGACGTCTTCCTCATGGAGGCGTTCATGTACCGGCTGCACCCGCAGATCCGGCGGCTGGCCGAGCTGATCTCCTGCGGCGCCATCGGCGAGGTCCGCGCCGTGGACGTCGCCTTCAGCTACAACTTCGCCGTACCCCGGCTCACCGATCCCGCGCTGGGCGGTGGCGGGATCTTCGACGTCGGCTGTTACTGCACGTCACTCGCGCGGCTGGTCTCGCAGGCGGCGACCGGGCAGGACGTCGTCGAACCCGAAGAGGTGCTCGGGATGGCCAGGCTCGACGAGAACGGCGTCGACGAGGTCGCGTTCGGGCTGCTGCGGCTGCCCGGCGGGATCCTCGCGCAGCTGGCCTGCGGTTTCCAGCTGACGCAGGACGACCACATCCGCGTGTACGGCTCGGAAGGGCAGCTGTACGTGCCGAAACCGGCGTGGATCCACGAAATGCGCAAGCCGAAGACGTCGCGGATCATCCTCACCCCGGAAGGCGGCGAGCCCGAGGTGATCGAAGTCGAAGCGACTCAAGGCCTCTTCGCTCGCGAAGCCGACCATGTCGCCGCACACCTCGAAGACCGCCAGGCACCCGAACTCACCTGGGCGGAAACGCTCGCCAACCTGCGCACGCTGGAACGATGGCGTGCGGCGGTGGCCCGATGAAGCTGCTGATCCTGGGCGGCACCGGCGAAGCACGCGAGCTCGCGAAGGAACTTGTGGCGCGCGGCGAGCACGTCGTGTCGTCACTCGCCGGCCGCGTCGCGCGCCCGAAGCTGCCCCACGGCGAGACCCGCGTCGGCGGCTTCGGCGGACCGGCGGGTCTCGCGCGCTGGCTGACCGAGAACGACGTCGACGCGGTGATCGACGCCACGCATCCCTTCGCCGAACGCATCGGCTCGAACGCGGCCATCGCCGCGCGGGAAACGGGAACGCCGCTGCTCAGGCTCGCCAGGCCCGGCTGGACCGAACAGCCCGGCGACACCTGGCACTGGGCCGAAGACCTCGATCACGCCGCGCGGCTGCTGCCGTCACTCGGCGAACGCGTGTTCCTCACCAGCGGCCGCCAAGGGCTCGCCGCCTTCGCCGGGCTGGATCTCTGGTTCCTGATCCGCTGCGTCGACCCGCCCGAAGCGCCGCTCCCCCGCCGTCACGAAATCCTGCTGGACCGCGGGCCGTACACGGTGGAGAAGGAGCGCGCGCTCATGGAGCGGCACGGCGTGGAGGTCCTCGTCACCAAGGACAGCGGCGGCGAGATGACCGCGGCGAAGCTCACGGCGGCCCGCGGGCTCGGCCTCCCGGTGGTCGTCGTCCGGCGGCCGAGGCGACCGGAAACGACCAGCGTAACGACAGTTCAGGGCGCTATAACCTGGTTGAGCGGCACGGCGAAGGGCAGCCCTGCGTAAGCCGTTCGGACCAGACCCGTTAGCGTTGCGCCGATGCGTCTGATCGCTGTCACGCTGGGGTTGCTGTCCGCCTTGTGCGCATTGGCTTTCCCCTTCCTGCCGGTGGTGCAGGACACGGCGGAGGTCGTCTGGCCAACGGGCGGCGACACCCGCTCCGTCAACGCGCCCTTGACCGGGTACTGGGCGCAGGATCTGCGCGTCGATCTGCCGTGCACGACCGTCCGGTCGCTGGACGCGCGCTCGCAGGGCCAGGCGCTGCTGTTCTCCACCGTGCCCGACGGCCGCACCGACCCGCGCGCCGGCAAGGGCGTCGGCCTCCAGTTGCGCATCGACAACGGCGTGCTGCTCGCGTCCAGCCAGGGCCAGCAGATCGTGCAGCAGCCGCTGCCCGAGAACAAATGCGACATCGGGCTCCGGGCGGACGCGAACCGGATGACGCTGACCGTCGCCGAGACCGTGGTGTTCCACGCCGAGGGCGACGTCCGGCCGCGGCTGGTCGGGATCTACTCGTCGATCAACGCGGGCAAGGACCCGATCGCCGGCCTGCACGTCTCGGTCGTCCCGGACACCCGCTACCAGACCTCGCCGACGGTGTGGAAGTGGATCGTCGGCGTCATCGCGGCGCTGTCGTTCATCGGCTGCCTGATCGCGGTGTGGCGGATGGACTCCGGTTTCGCCCGCCGCGCGCCGCGCTGGGCGCCGGTCGGCTGGTGGCGGCTGACCGCCCGCGACGCGACGGTGATCATCGCGCTCGGCGCGTGGGTCTTCATCGGCCCGGTCACCTCGGACGACGGCTACATCCTCACGATGTCGAGAGTGGCCGAAGAGACCGGCTACCTGACGAACTACCACCGGTGGTTCGGGGTCGCCGAGGCGCCGTTCGGCTGGTTCTACCACGTGTACCAGCTGATGGCGCACGTCAGCACGGTGCCGCCGTGGATCCGGCTCCCGTCGTTCCTGCTCGGCGTGCTGAGCTGGCTGCTGATCAGCCGCGAGGTCATGCCGCGCCTGGGCACGCAGGTCCGCACGAGCCGCGCCGCCGGCTGGGCCGCCGCCGCGGTGTTCCTGGTCTGGTGGATGCCGTTCAACAACGGTGTCCGGCCCGAACCGGTCGCCGCGCTGGGCTCGCTGCTGGCGATCTGCGCCGTCGAGCGCGCGCTGGTGACCCGCCGTCTGCTGCCGCTGTGCCTCGGGCTGACCGCGGCCGGGTTCACCCTGGCCGCGACGCCGACCGGGCTGATCGCGGTCGCGCCGTTCCTGGTCGCCGCGCGCCCGCTGTACAAACTGGTCCGCCAGCGCGCCGAGAACGGCTGGCTGCCGGTGCTCGCGCCGGTGCTGGCCGCCGGACTGCTGGTGCTGGTCGTGGTGTTCGCCGACCAGACCTTCGCCACCGTGCAGGAAGCGACCAGGATCCGCACCCTGGTCGGCCCGAACCTGTCGTGGTTCCAGGAACTCGCGCGCTACCAGCTGCTGTTCGAAAGCCTGCCGGACGGCTCCGTGCCGCGCCGGTTCCCCGTGCTGCTGGTGCTGTTGTGCACCGGGACCTGCCTGGTGGTGCTGCTGCGCCGCGGCCGGATCCCCGGCGCCGCGCTCGGCCCCAGCCGCCGCCTGATCGGCACGGTCGCCCTGTTCTTCCTGCTGCTGGCGCTGACCCCGACCAAGTGGACGCACCACTTCGGCGCGTTCGCCGCGGTCGGCGCGGCCATGGCGGCCTTGACCGCGCTGGCGACCAGTTCGACGGTGCTGAGGTCCAGGCGCAACCGCGCCGCGTTCCTCGCCGGGCTGCTCGTGGTCGGCGCGCTGGCCGCGACCGGGCCCAACTCGTACTGGTTCGTCTCGAAACTCGGCGTGCAGTGGACCGCCGTGGCGCCGTCGATCGGCGGGATCCCGCTGTCGACGATCCTGCTGATCGCGGCCGCGATCTCCGGGGTGTACGCGTTCGTGGAGAACGTCCGCGCACACCGGCCCGGTCTTCAGGCGGGGCCGCAGGAGGGGCGGAGCCGGTCGCTGCGGCTCGGTTCGCTGTCGCTGGTGGTCGTGTGCGGTCTGATGGCCACGGGCGAGTTCGTCAGCATGGCGTGGGCGATCCACAACCAGCAGGGTTCCTACAGCCTCGGCGCCGCGAACTTCGGGCACCTCTTCGGCAAGAGCTGCAACCTCTCCGACCACGTGATGGTGGAACGGGACGCCGCGACCAGCATCCTGCGGACCCAGTCCGAACAGCGGACGGTCCCGGTGAAGAAGGAGGAGCCGCCCGCCGGGCAGACCCCGCCGCCGCTGCCCGATCCGGAACAGGACAACGGCCGCGTGCAGACCGGGTTCCACACCCGCGCGATCGACGACAAGGACCCGCTGGCCGAGCCGCCGCACGGGTTCAAGCCCGACGAGGTCCCGATGTGGAGCAGCTTCCTCGACCCCGAAACGCGGGCCGGGCGGCTGCGCAGCGACTGGTACGCCCTCTCCGAGAAACCCGCCGACGGCCAGATCGTGGTCGCCACCGCGGGCGCGGCCAGGCGTCCCACGTCGGTGAGCCTCGACTACGGCGTGAACACCAGCGAAGGCGTGAAGGTCGTCCGCAGCCAGTTCGTGCTGCCGCCGGGGGCCGGGACCAACGGCTGGAACGACACCCGGATCAACCTGCGCGACCTTCCCCCCGAGACGACGTCCGTGCGGATCAACATCGTCGACAACGACCTCACCGAGGACGGGTGGATCGCCGCGTCCGCGCCGCGCGTGCCGACGTTCACCACGCTGACCGAGAAGATCGCGGGCAAGCAGGTGTACATCGACTGGCCCGCGTCGTTCGTCTACCCGTGCGTGCAGCCGGTGACCTCGCACGACGGCATCTCGAAGGTGCCCGACTACCGGATCACCCCCGGCGCCGTCGCCGACGAGGCGAACTGGGCGTCCAGCACCAACGGCGGCCCGATCGGCTGGCTCGAAGAGGTCGCGGCCGAACCCGAGGTGCCCAGCTACCTGATCGGCCAGCCGAGCCAGTCGTGGGGCCAGCTGCTGCAGGTGGAACCGTTCACCGAGGGCATCGCCCCGACGATCGTCCACGGCGAGAAGGTCGTCCCCGGCTGGTGGTCGCCGGGGCCGGGACCGCGGCAGCCGAACGGCAAGGACCCGACGCGCTGAGTCGTCACTCGCGTGCTTGAACCCGTAACTCGCGTGATTGAAGACGTAACTCGTGAGTTACGCCTCCAATCACGCGAGTGCGGTCTCTGATCACGCGAGTTACGAGTTCAGGCCCGCCAGTGCGGGCGGCAACGGGCCTTCGTGCAGGACGCCGAGCCGCTGCGTAGCGCGTGTGAGCGCGACGTAGAGCTCAGCGGCACCGCGCGGGCCGTCGGCGAGGATCCGCTCCGGGTCCACGACGAGGACGGCGTCGAACTCGAGCCCCTTCGTCTCCGAGGCGGGCACCGTGCCCGGCACTCCGGGCGGGCCGATCACGACGCTGGTGCCTTCAAGCCCGGCTTCGTCCTTGACGAACTCCTCGATGGCACCTGCCAGCGAATCGGCGTCGACCTGCCGCGCCCACGGCCGGACCCCGTTGGACCGGACCGATTCCGGCGCCCGGACGTCCGGCGCGAACTCGGCGAGCACCGCCGCCGCGACGGCCATGATCTCCGCCGGGGTGCGGTAGTTCACCGTCAGCGACCGGTAGACCCAGCGGCCCGGCACGTACGGCTTCAGCATCGCGTCCCACGATCGCGCCCCGGCCTCGGACCGGCGCTGCGCCAGATCGCCGACGACGGTGAACGACCGGCTGGGACAGCGCCGCATCAGCACCCGCCAGTCCATTTCGGACAGTTCCTGTGCCTCGTCGACGACGACGTGCCGATATGTCCAGTCGCGATCGGCGGAGGCGCGTTCGACGAGGCTGCGGGTGTCGTGCTCCACGAACCGGTCGGCGAGTTCGTCGGCGAAGAGCAGGTTCTCCGCCGACAACATGACGTCCTCGTCCATCTCCTCGCGGTCGAGCTTCATCGTGTCGAGCACACCTTCGGCGTACTCGGCCTCGGCCTTCTTCTCCCGCGCGAGCGCCTTCTCCGCCGCCTCGTCCGCCGCCTTGTCGCGGCCGAGCAGGTCGACGAGTTCGTCGAGCAGCGGCATGTCCGACACCGTCCAGGCTTCCCCGTCGGCGCGCAGCAACGCCTGGTCCGCGCCCGCCGCGCGAAGCCGCTCCGAAGACGAGAGAAGCGAGCCCAGCAGGCTTTCGGGCGTCAGGATCGGCCAGAGTTCGCCGAGCGCGGTGGTGAACGTCTCGCTCTCCGCCAGCTCCTTCAGCAGGTCCTTCCGCAGCCGCTCCCATTCGTCGCGGTCGTCCCGGCTGAGCCAGCCACGCCCGATCCGCGCGATCGCCCGCTCGGTCAGGACGTAGGTGACGACGTCGATGAACGTCCCGCGCGCCTCGTTGTGCGGCAGACCGCTCTTGCGCGCCTCGTCCCTGGCCCATTCCGCGGTCTCGGCGTCGATCCGCACGGTGACGTCGGCGAGCTCGATCAGCACCGGCTCCTCCGGCAGCCGCTGGCGATCGGCGACGGCGGCCTTGAGGACGTCCAGCATCTTCAGTGAACCCTTGAGCCGCGTCGCTTCCGGGCCGTCCTCGGCGGTGACGTGCTTGCCGGGAACGAAATCCCCGGTGGTCATGAACACCACGTCGGTCTCGCCCAAGGACGGCAGGACCCGGCCGATATGGTGCAGGAACGCCGGATTCGGCCCGACCACGAGCACACCGTGGCGTTCCATCCGCTCGCGCTGGGTGTAGAGCAGGTACGCGACGCGGTGCAGCGCCACCACGGTCTTCCCGGTACCCGGCCCGCCCTCGATCACGAGCACGCCGGGGTGCTCGTGCCGGATGATCTCGTCCTGTTCGGACTGGATCGTCGCGACGATGTCCCGCATCCCCTCGCCGCGCGGCGCGTTGACGGCCGCGAGCAGCGCCGCGTCGCCCTCCGCGTCGCCGCCGGGGCGGCCGAACACCTCGTCGGTGAAGCCGAGCAGCTCACGTCCGTGCGTGTGGAACTGACGGCGACGGCGCATCTTCTCCGGCGTCGCGGCCGTCGCGGTGTAGAACGGGCGGGCGGCGGGCGCCCGCCAGTCGAGGAGCACCGGCTCGTAGTCGTTCTCTTCGTCGAAGAGCCCGATGCGGCCGATGTACGAGGTCTCCCCCGCGAGACTGTCCAGCCTGCCGAAACACAGGCCGTTGTCGACGACGTCCAGCCGCCGCGACTCCCTGGCCAGCGCCCGCACCTCGACGTCGCGCTCCATGGCCGTCCCGCCGGTTCCGCCCAGCGCCGCCTGGTACTCCCCCTTCACCCGCACGCGTTCGGCGTCCAGGCGCGTGTAGAGCCCGGCGACGTACTCGCGCTCGGACCGCAGCTCTTCTTCATGACCCTGAGTTGACACAGACTCCCATTTCACCAGGTTTCGGCTACGGCGAGTGAGTCTGAGGCATGACCGGGGTCTTGTGGCAAGTCCCCCTATGCGCTATATGTTTATTACGGCGGGAGTTACCTTCGTTTCTTTCTTGCCCTGTCAGGCCGGTCAGGCCGACCGCGGGCCCCCGCTGACGTTGCCTCGGGGCTGAGCGCCATCTTGAACAGGGTGCCGCCGTCAGGCCTCAACGTCGACACGAGACCCGGCCGCTAGCGCGCACCGCGGGTCTCGGGCATCACTCGTAGGTGCGCGGCGTCCAGACCACACCGTTCTCGGCCCGGGTCTTCGACGAGCCGATGATCAGCAGGCAGCGCATGTCCACTTCCGACGGCTCCAGCGTGCCGAGGGTGACCACGCGGACGTCCTCCTCAGGGCCGCCGACGTCGCGGGCGACCACCACCGGTGTCTCCGGCGCGCGGTGCCGCAGCAGGACGTCGCGGGCCTGCGCGAGTTGCGTGGTCCGCGTGCGGGACGCCGGGTTGTACAGCGCGAGCACGAGATCCGCCGCACCCGCCGCGTCCAGCCGTCGTTCGATGATCTCCCACGGCTTGAGCCGATCGGACAGCGAAAGCACGCAGTAGTCGTGCCCCAGCGGCGCGCCGACCCGGGACGCGGCCGCCTGCGCGGCGGTCACGCCGGGCACGATCCGCACGCGCGCGCCCGCGCCGTGACCGGCGGCTACCTGCTCCAGCACCGCCGACGCCATCGCGAACACGCCGGGATCACCGGAGGAGACCACCGCGACCTTGGCGCCGTTCGCGGCCAGCTCCAGCGCTTCGACGGCGCGTTCGGCCTCGACGCGGTTGCCCGACGCGTGTCGTTGCTGGCCCGCGCGCTGCGGCACTCGCGCGACGTACGGGCCGTAGCCGACGACGTGCTCGGCCGCGGCCAATTCCTCGGTCGCTTCGGGGGTCAGCCAGCCGGGACCGGCCGGGCCGAGGCCGACGACCACGACTTCGCCACCGGTGTGCGTCTCCTGCTTCCTGGCGATCTGGGGTTCGTCGGCGAGCCGCGACGCGTAGGCCGGGCTGGGCAGCAGCGCCAGCGAGAAGTAGGGCACCGAATCCGGGTCGACGTCGGCGAACGGCTCGACGCGCTGCGCCTGCCAAGTCGCCCGTTCGACGTAGAAGGCGTCGTCCAGCTTCCCGGCTTCGGCCAGCGCCTCGCGGACGTTGCCGAACGTCCGCCCGAGTTTGAGCACCGCGGCGGCCTGCGTGTCGGCGAGGCGTCGCGCGAGCTCCGGCGCGGGCAGCGTGCCGGGCAGGATGGTGAGGACCTCGTCGCGCTGCACCAGCGGGCGGCCGAGTACGGAGGACGCGGCGCTGACCGACGTCACGCCGGGCACCACGGTCGCCTCGTAGCGGTCGGCGAGGCGTTCGTGCATGTACATGTAGGAGCCGTAGAAGAACGGGTCGCCTTCGCAGAGCACCACCACATCGCGTCCGGCGTCGAGGTGCTCGGCGAGCCGCTTCGCGCTCAGCTCGTAGAAATCGGCGATCGCGCCTTCGTAGCCGCCGGGATGGTCGGTGGTCTCGGTGGTGACCGGGTAGACCAGCTTCTCCTCGATCTGGCCGTCCCGCAGATACGGTTCGGCGACCGAACGCGCGATGCTCCGGCCGTGCCGCGCGCTGTGATAGGCGATGACGTCGGCCTCGCCGATCAGCCGGGCGGCCTTGACCGTCATCAGTTCCGGGTCACCGGGCCCGAGCCCGACACCCCAGAGTTTCCCGAGCCCGCTCATTCGACCTCACTCGCCATCGCGTTGATCGCGGCGACGGCCATCGCGCTGCCGCCGCGGCGTCCGTGCACCACCAGGTACGGGGCCGGTGCCCGCTTCGCGAGCTCCACTTTGGACTCGGCGGCGCCGATGAAGCCCACCGGGACCCCGATGATCGCGGCCGGCGCACCGACGCCCTCTTCCAGCAGTTCCAGCAGCCGGAACAACGCGGTGGGCGCGTTGCCGATCGCCACCACGGATCCGGGCAGCTTGTCGCGCCACAGCTCCAGCGCGGCCGCGGACCGGGTGGTGCCCATCCGCTCGGCCAGCCCCGGCACCTTCGGGTCGGACAGCGTGCACAGCACCTCGTTGGCGGCAGGCAAACGTTTGCGGGTCACCCCGGAGGCGATCATGTTCGCGTCGCACAGGATCGGCGCGCCCGCTTCGAGCGCGGCGCGGCCGGATTCCACCACGTCCAGGCTGTAGCGGAGATCGTCGACCAGATCGACCATCCCGCAGGCGTGGATCATCCGCACGGCCAGCACCGCGACGTCGTCGGGGAGGATCGCGAGATCCGCCTCCTCACGGATGGTGGCGAACGAGTGCCGGTAGATCTCGGCCCCGTCCCGGATGTAGTCGATCACTGCTGTCCCTTCTCGGCCAAAGTCTCTGTCAGCTCGCCGACCGGGACGAACGCCCCGTCGACCAGATAACCGTCCTCCGTCGCGAGCACGTCGACGTGCTCGTGCGCGGGCTTTCCGCAGCGCCGGGCGCACCCGGCGAAATGGACCCTCGGGGTCCGGCCGACCCGTGCCGCGTCGGCCCGCACGTCGGCGAGTGACTTCGCGCAGCCCGGTCGCCCGACACAGGCGCTGATCCCGAGCGACGGCTCACCCGGATCGGTGATCAGCCCCGGCTCCGCTTCCACGGCGCCGAGCACGAGGATCGACCGCCACGGGGTGACCACGGCGTTCCCGGCCTTCGCGATCTTGCGCGCCTGAGCCGAGGTGAGCCTGCCGAACACAGGGGCGACCCCGGTCGCCTCCCCGATCGGTCCGATCGGAAGGCCGGGGTTCACCGGGAATCTCCGCGGCTCGACGGTTTCGCCTGGGATGCCTTCGATCAGCGGCTCCGTGTCGTCGAGTTCGCCGACCCGCCAAGCCGTTCCCCGCGTTCGAAGGAACGCTCGCGCGACCGAGAGCAGCGTCTCGACGGCGTGTTCGGCGGTGACCCGCAGGCCGGTGTCGACGCCGGCGAGCAGCACGGCTCCGTCGCGCCAGCAGACGTCGGCGCCCTCCCCCGCGACGTCGCCTTGGCCGCTGTCGAGGGCGAAGAGGAAACGTCCCGGGAGTTCGGCCAGCTCAGGGACGGCGCACAGGGCCTCGTCGAGCGCCGAGGCGAGCTTTTGGGCGGTACCGCTCAAGGGCGACGCGAGGATGTTGCGGACGCGTTCGTGCGACGGCGAGGGCAGGAGCCCGGCCGCGGCGAGCCTGCCGGCGAGACCCGGCCGGGTGACGCCGCGCAGCTGCACGTTGCCGCGGGAGGTCAGGTGGAGGGCGCCGTCCCCGAGTTCGTCGGCGGCGTCCGCGAGCGCCTCGAACTGGGCCGCCGCGATGGCGCCACCGGGCAGCCGGACCCGGGCGAGCGGACCGTCCGCGGCGTCGTGCGTGGCGAAGACACCAGGGCACGCGTCAGCTCGGACACGGGCGCTCGTGGACATGCGCTCACTGTAGATGGCCCCTTCGAGCGAGAGTATGTCTCAGATCATATGTAGTAGGTGTGCTACATTAGATCGCAGCACTGAGATGGGGGTGACCAATGAGAGATCCACAAGACGTGATGATCTCCGTCAAAGATCTCCGCATGCGGTACGGGACGAACGACGTCCTCCACGGCGTCGACTTCACCGCGCATCGCGGCGAGGTGATCTGCCTGCTGGGCCCGAACGGCGCGGGCAAGACCACGACGATCGAGATCCTCGAAGGCTTCCGGATGCGGTCGGAGGGCGAGGTCAGCGTGCTGGGCGCCGACCCGGCGCACGCGGACGAGAACTGGAGGGCGCGGCTGGGGGTCGTCCTCCAGGCTTGGCGCGACCACGCGAAATGGCGGGTGCGCGAGTTGCTGGAGCACCTGGGCGGCTACTACGCGCCGTACTCCACGGACCGCATCAAGCGGCCGTGGGATCCGGACGAACTGGTCGCCGCGGTCGGCCTCACCGAGCACGCGGACAAGAAGGTCCGGATGCTCTCGGGCGGCCAGCGGCGCCGTCTCGACGTCGCGATCGGCATCGTCGGCCGTCCGGAACTGCTGTTCCTCGACGAGCCGACCGCCGGACTGGACCCGGAAGCGCGGCGCGAGTTCCACGAGCTCGTGCACCAGCTGACCGATGACGACGACACGACGATCCTGCTGACCACGCACGACCTCGACGAGGCCGAGAAACTGGCCGACCGGATCCTGATCCTGAACCACGGCCGCATCGTCGCCGACGGTTCGGCCGACGCGCTGAGCAGGCAGATCGCCGGCGAGGCCGAGGTGCGCTGGACGCTGGACGGTCAGCGGTTCGTGCACTCGACCACGGAATCGACGAAGTACGTCCACGAACTGTTCAAACAGCACGGGGACGCCATCGGCGATCTGGAGGTCCGGCGGGCGTCGCTGGAAGACACGTACATGACCCTGGTCCGCAAGGCCGAATCCCTCGAGGCGGTGGGCGCGCGATGAACACGATTCAGCACAGTGTCCGGCTGGGCGTCCGGCGCGGCTGGCTCGAAGGCCGCCAGATGATGACCAACCGGGAAGACCTCTTCAACACCTTCCTGTTCCCGGTGATCTTCATCGTCGTCATGTTCTTCATGCGCGATTCGAAGCTCCCGGGCACGGAGTTCTCGCTCGGCGCCGCCACCGTGCCGAGCGTGCTGGGCGCGTCGATCGTGTTCAGCGGCATGCTCGGGATGGCGGGCGTCCTCGCCGTCGAACGCGAGGACGGCACACTCCTGCGCGCCAAGGCCACGCCGAACGGCATGATCGGCTACCTCGTCGGCAAGGTCGTCACGGTTTCCCTCAACACGGTCATCGGGATCCTGCTGGTACTGGTCCCCTGCCTGTTCCTGTTCGACGGCATCGCACCCGGCGGGTGGACGTCCTGGCTCGGCCTGCTGTGGGTACTGGTGCTCGGTCTGCTCGCCACCATGCCGATCGGCGCGATCTTCGGCTCGCTGACCACGAACGCGCGCAGTATCGGGCTGATCATGCTGCCGACACTGGGTATCGGCGCGATCTCGGGGATCTTCTACCCGATCACCGCGCTGCCGGAGTGGCTGCAGTACCTCGGGCAGGTGTTCCCGATGTACTGGCTCGGCCTCGGTATGCGGTCGGCGCTGCTGCCGGACTCGACGGTGGTCATCGAGATCGGCCAGTCCTGGCGGCCATGGGAGACCCTCGGCGTGCTGTCGGTATGGACCGTGATCGGATTGACGCTGGCCCCGGTCGTCCTGCGGCGCATGGCGCGGCGCGAGTCCGGGTCCTCGGTGGCGGAACGACGGGAAAAGGCGATGCAGCGAATTGGCTAGCTCATGAGCGAGGTCGTTTACAACCGGATCGCGATGTTGCGGGCGGAACGGGGCATCTCCCGCCGCGAACTCGCCGACGCGCTGGGCGTGCATTACCAGACCATCGGCTACCTCGAACGCGGCGAGTACAGCCCGAGCCTCTACCTCGCCCTGCGGATCGCGGAGTTCTTCGAGGTGGCGGTGGAGATCATCTTCTCCACCGCCCCTTTCCCGCGGATCGGTGACTCTTCGTCGGAGCGGTCGGCGTGAGCCGGCATGGGGTACGCGTTCGACCCCGGCTGCACATCACCTTGACTCCCGCCGGACAGCACCGGAGAGTGAACCGAAGAACCCACGCGTCGGCAGGTGGAGGAACCCGGTGAGAGTCCGGGGCGGTCCCGCCACTGTCACCCCTCCCGGTCAAGGAGGGGAAGCCAGGAACTCCGGCCGGCGCGACCGCACGACCCGGGGCGCGGACACCCCGAGTGAGGACTGCTGTGATCCTGCTTCTGTCCACTTCGGACACCGACCTGCTCAGCGCCCGGTCCAGCGAGGCCGAGTACCGGCTGGCGAACCCCGCCCGGCTCGACCTGGCCGAGCTGCCCGCCCTGCTCGACGGCGCCCCGATCGTCGTCGTCCGGATCCTCGGCTCCGAGCGCAGCTGGCAGGAGGGGCTCGACACGGTCCGCGCGAGCGGCGCGCACGTGGTGGTCCTCGGTGGTGAGCAGACGCCGGACGCGCAGCTGATGAAGCTGTCGACGGTCCCGGCGGGCACGGCGGCGGAGGCGCACGCGTACCTCGCGCAGGGCGGGCCGGAGAACCTCACCCAGCTGCACCGCTTCCTGAGCGACACGCTCCTTCTGACGGGTGACGGCTTCGAGCCGCCCGCGGTGCAGCCGCTCTGGGGTGTCCTCGAGCGCGAGCCCAAGACCACCGAGGGTCCGGTCATCGCGATCCTCTACTACCGGGCGCATCACCTCTCCGGCAACACCGAGTTCGTCCACGCCCTCTCCGACGCCGTCGAGGACGCCGGGGGCCGTGCGCTCCCGATCCACTGCGCGTCCCTGCGCACGCGCGAGCCGGAGATGATGGCCGAGCTGGCCAAGGCCGACGCGCTCCTGGTCACCGTGCTGGCCGCCGGCGGCACCCGGCCGTCCGAGGTCGGCGCGGGCGGCGACGACGAGGCGTGGGACGTCGCCGAGATGGCCGCGCTCGACATCCCGATCCTCCAGGCCCTGTGCCTCACCAGCGACCGCGAGACCTGGTCGGCCAACGACGACGGCCTCTCGCCGCTCGACGCGGGCAACCAGATGGCCGTCCCCGAGTTCGACGGCCGGCTCATCACCGTCCCGTTCTCGTTCAAGGAGATCGACGACGACGGCCTGCCCAAGTACGTGCCGGACGCCGAACGCGCGTCCCGCGTCGCGAAGATCGCGCTGGCACACGCCCGGTTGCGCCACACTCCCCCGCCGGAACGCCGTATCGCGCTGATGCTGTCCGCGTACCCGACCAAGCACTCCCGCGTCGGCAACGCCGTCGGCCTCGACACGCCCGCGTCCGCGATCGAACTGCTGCGCCGCATGCGCGATCAGGGTTACGACCTCGGCGAAGACCCGTTCCCCGGCGTCGAGCCCACCGGCACGGACCAGCCCGACGGCGACGCGCTGATCCACGCGCTCATCGCCGCGGGCGGCCAGGATCCGGAGTGGCTCACCGAGGAACAGCTGTCCGGCAACCCGATCCGCGTCCCGGCCGACAAGTACCGTGAGTGGTTCGCCGAGCTGCCCGCGGAGCTGCGCGAGGGCATGGAGGAGCACTGGGGCCCCGCTCCCGGGGAGCTCTATGTGGACAACGGCGACATCGTGCTCGCGTCCCTGCAGTCCGGCAACGTCATCCTCATGATCCAGCCGCCGCGCGGATTCGGCGAGAACCCGGTGGCGATCTACCACAACCCGGACCTTCCGCCGAGCCACCACTATCTGGCCGCGTACCGCTGGCTGGAGGAGGAGTTCGGCGCGCACGCCGTCGTCCACCTCGGCAAACACGGCTCGCTGGAATGGCTTCCCGGCAAGACCGCGGGCCTGTCGGACTCGTGCGCGCCGGACGCCGTGCTGGGCAACCTGCCGCTGATCTACCCGTTCCTGATCAACGATCCGGGTGAGGGCGCGCAGGCGAAACGGCGTGCGCACGCCACGATCGTCGACCACCTGATCCCGCCGATGGCCCGCGCCGAGAGCTACGGCGACATGGCCCGGCTGGAGCAGCTGCTCGACGAGCACGCCAACATCGCCGCGATGGACCCGGCCAAGCTGCCCGCCGTCCGCGCGCAGATCTGGACGCTGATCCAGGCAGCGAAACTGGACCACGACCTCGGTGTCGAGGAACGCCCGCACGACGCGGAGTTCGACGACTTCCTGCTGCACATCGACGGCTGGCTGTGCGAGGTCAAGGACGCGCAGATCCGCGACGGCCTGCACATCCTCGGCGCCGCGCCGGAAGGCGAGGCACGGATCAACCTCGTGCTCGCGATGCTGCGCGCACAGCAGATGTGGGGCGGCAAACAGGGCGCGGTGCCCGGTCTGCGTTCCGCCTTGGGGCTCAAGGAGAACAGCGACGCTCCGCTGTCCGAAGTGGACGCGATCGAGCAGAAGGCACGGTCACTCGTCGAGGCGATGGAAGCCAGGGACTGGTCCCCCGCCGCGGTCGCCGAGGTCGTCGCCGACGTACCGGAGCACCAGGAGGTCGCCCGCGTGCTGACCTTCGCCGCCACCGAGATCGTGCCGCGGCTGGCGGGCACCGGCGCCGAGATCGACGCCGTGCTCCACGCGCTCGACGGCGGCTACATCCCGGCCGGGCCCAGCGGTTCTCCCTTGCGCGGCCTGATCAACGTGCTGCCGACCGGCCGCAACTTCTACACCGTGGACCCGAAGGCCATCCCGAGCCGTCTGGCTTGGGAGACCGGGCAGGCGCTCGCCGACTCGCTTCTCCGCCGCTACAAGGAGGACACGGGCGACTGGCCGCGTTCGGTCGGCCTCTCGGTATGGGGCACGTCGGCCATGCGCACCTCGGGCGACGACGCGGCGGAAGTCCTCGCCCTGTTGGGTGTCCAGCCGATCTGGGACGAGGCTTCGCGACGGGTCACCGGCATCGAGGCGATCCCGCTCGCCGAACTCGGCCGCCCGCGGATCGACGTCACCGTGCGGATCAGCGGGTTCTTCCGCGACGCCTTCCCGCACGTGATCACCCTCCTGGACGACGCCGTCCGCCTGGTGGCGAACCTCGACGAGCCGGACGAGCAGAACTTCGTCCGCGCGCACACCCGCACGGATCTGGCCTCGCATGGTGACGAACGCCGTGCCACGACGAGGATCTTCGGCTCCAAGCCCGGCGCGTACGGCGCGGGCCTGTTGCCGCTGATGGATTCCGGGAACTGGCGCGACGACAAGGATCTCGCCGAGGTCTACGCGGTCTGGGGCGGCTTCGCCTACGGCCGCGACCTCGACGGCAGGCCGGCGCGCGAGGACATGGAGAACTCGTACAAGCGGATCGTGGTGGCGGCCAAGAACACCGACACCCGCGAACACGACATCGCCGACTCCGACGACTACTTCCAGTACCACGGCGGGATGATCGCGACGGTCCGCGCGCTGACCGGGACCGCGCCCGCCTCCTATGTCGGCGACAGCACCACCCCGGACGCCGTCCGCACGCGCACCCTCGGCGAGGAGACCGCCCGCGTCTTCCGTGCCCGCGTGGTCAACCCGCGCTGGCTGGCGGCGATGCGCAAGCACGGCTACAAGGGAGCTTTCGAGCTGGCCGCGACCGTCGACTACCTCTTCGGTTTCGACGCCACCGCCGGGGTGGTCGGCGACTGGATGTACGAAAAGCTCACCGAGTCCTACGTGCTCGACGAGGTCAACCAGGAGTTCCTGCGCCAGGCCAACCCGTGGGCGCTGCGCGGCATCATCGAGCGGCTGAACGAGGCGGCCGATCGGGGGCTCTGGGCGGAGCCGGACGCCGACCTTTTGGCTCAGCTGCGCGAGGTCTACCTCTCGTTGGAAGGCGACCTCGAATCCTGACCGTCACCCGCTGGAGCAGCGCCATGGCACTCCCGGCGGTACCACTGTCGTATGCGCAGAACTTAGCGTGACAAGGGCGGTGGGACGTCAATGATCGGGAGGACAGCGATGATCAAGCGTCTGTTGAAGGTCGTGCTTCGTCACGGTTGCTGCTCGGCGTGCACCGGTCTGGGCTGCGGCTGCTGCGACGCCTGCAAGTAGTTCAGAGGTGGACACCCGGGATATGGGTGTTCGCGCGGCGGACGTCGGCGGCGAGGGCGGGTACCTCGATCACCCGGCGTCCGGCCGCCTCCAGCGTTTCGGCGCCGACGCAGTCGACGAACACCGACGGCTCGCGCCAGGCGAAAACGACGCGCGGGATGCCGGCGTCGAGGATCAGCTGGGTGCAGCTTCGCGGATGTGACGTCCGCGAGCTGCACGGCTCCAGCGACGTGTACATCGTCGCCCCCGTCAGTCTCGGATCCCCGGGTTCGAGCTTCGCGAGCGCGGCTTCTTCGGCATGGTTGGCGGGATCGCCGTCGCCCGAGTAGCCGGTGGAGATGACTTCGCCGTCGGCGGCGGTGATGACGGCCCCGACGCGAAAGGTACGCGGCGGACAGTTCTCGGCCAGTGCGATGGCCTCGCGCAGCCGCAGAATGTCCACTTCGGACGGTTCCGGCGTAGCGTGGTACTCCAGTACGGCGATGTCACCCAGCCGCGAGCTTTCGACCAAGGCCAACCCGCGCGGGAATGCGCCGGGGCCGACGAAGCGCGGCGCGCGCGGGTCCCCGACGAAGAACGGCGCGATCGCCAGGTGCAGTTCGTCGACCAGGCCTTCGGCGAGGAACTGGGTGTGGATCGCGCCGCCGCCTTCGACCATGAGGCGCCGGATTTTTCTCGCGTGGAGGTCGGCCAGCACTTCGCTCAGGCCGGCCAGTTCGACGACGGTCGCCTTCACTCCCGTGACGACGCCGGGCGGCGCGTAGACCAGCTTCTCGGCTTCACCGACGGTGAAGAACTGCGCAGCCGGATCGAGTGACCCGCTCCGCGTGAGGGTGACCTTGACCGGTTGCTCCGGGCGCCCCTCCGCGACCCTTTTCGCGACGAGCTCCGGCGAGCGGACCAGCAGCCGCGGGTCGTCCGCGCGGATCGTGTTCGCACCGACGAGGATCGCGTCCGACGCCGCGCGCAGACCGTCCACCCTGGCCCAGTCCTCCTCGTTGGACAGCACCAGCCGGGTGTCACTGGCGTCGTCGAGGTAGCCGTCCAGGGAGATCGCGGCGGACAGCAGGACATGGGGGCGTTCGGTCACGTCCGTCAGTATGCCCCGGCCTGTCGCGGGTCGCTGACGTGACGGACGGCGGGGCTTGTGCCAGGCCTCCGTTGCCGGAATTTGGCGACGGCGGGGCCGTGGGTCCGGTCCCGGTACCGCGTGATCGGGTCGACGCGTGGAGTCGTTACCGGGATTCGGCCATGGTCGTCGCCCGTGGGTTCCGGGACCCTGACACATCCGCACCCTCGCCGAAATCCCGGCAACCATCGCCTGTGGGATCCGGGGACCGTTTCGAAGTCGGCTCGACCGGGCTCGGCACCGGAGTCGTTACCGGAATTCGGCAACGGCCGTCCGTGGGCTCCGGGAAACGACCCCGACGCATCCACACCAAAACCCGGCAACCACCGCCCGCAGGATCCGGCGAACGCACCGAAGCCACGTGACCGGACCCGACACCGAAGTCATAACCGGAATTCGGCAACGGTCGCCCGCGGGCTCCGGGAAACGTACCGAAGTCGCGTGACCGGACCTGACACGCCAGAGCCGTTACCGCAATCCGGCAACCATCGCCCGCGCAAGCCGAGGAGCACCCACACAGCGCGATAACAGTCGACTCCAGCGACCATTACCCACCAATACGAGAAAGCCCTGGTTCCCAAGGCAGCGCCCGAGAAGTCCCGCCGTCGTCCCGCTCACCATTACCGAGCAAACACGCACCCCACAGATTCTCCTTGCCACGACTGACATTTCCGAATATCGACGACGCGACAGCAGCCGTATGATCCAGAACTGTCGGTGGGTGGTTGTAGGTTCGCAGGGTGGACACTTACGAAGCCACTGCCGTGGCGCTACTCGAAGAAATCACCTGCCCCGACAACCTGAAGGCCATCAATGCCGCCGCAGATTCGTTGGACGACAACGAATCCGTCGCCCTGGCGAAGGCGGCGTCAGCGGGGATCGCCCGGCTGGAAGCGATCCGTTACCGCGCCCTGTCCCAGCTGAACCGGCATCGCGAAGGCGCGCGTAGCGTCACGCAGGAAGTCGCGCTCGCCCTGTCGGTGGGCGACAGGTACGCGGCCGGGCTGATCGCCGCCGCCGACGCGTTGACCACCAGGCTGCCACGAACTCTTGGTTTGATGGACAAGGGCCAGGTGGACGGGTTCGGTGCGATGAAGGTCGTGACGGCCACAGCGTGGCTGTCCGATGAGCACGCGCTCGCCGCCGACGCCTTGCTGGAAAACCGATTGCCCGGCAAGAATGCCGACCAGATCCGCAAAGCGGCGAACCACGCGGCGACGACTGTCGACCGTGAGGGCGCGGACAAGCGCTGCGAGCAGGCCCGCGAAGGCCGCAGGCTCGTGGTGAGCCAGGGTGAGGCGGGCGTGGCCTCACTGTGGATCGAGGACGGCCCGGTGGAGAAGGTCACCGCCGCCTACAACCGGATCAACCGGGAGGCCCGCGCGCTCAAAACCGGCGACGAGCCCCGCACGTTGGATCAGCTTCGCGCCGACGTCGCCCTCGACCTCCTGTTGAGCGGCACCGGCGGAAAAAGCGAACGCGCCGAAGTATTCCTTTACCTGGACCTCTTCACCTACCTCGGCCTCAACGACGACCCGGCGGAAATGGCCGGACACGGCCACATCCCGGCGTCGCTGGCGCGGCACATCGCGAGCGGACCCCAAACGGTGCTTCGGCGGATCATCACCGACCCGCTGTCAGGTCAGGTCGCGGATCTCGGCCGGGCCCGGTACCGCCCGACGGCCGGTCTTGACGAGTTCGTCCGGGTCCGCGACCGCGAATGCCGCAGACCAGGGTGCCACCGGCCCGCTCAGGCCTGCGATCTCGACCACTCCATCCCGTGGCAGTTCCAGGGGAACACCGACGCCGGCGACCTCATCGACTTCTGCCGCCGCGACCACCGGCTCAAGGACGAACCCGGGTGGATCTACCGGCTGGCTCCGGACGGAACCCTGACGATCACCACACCGACCGGCCAGACCTACGACAGCACGCCTCCGCCTCTGCACACACCCCGTACCGAGGAAGCACCGTTCTGACCGTGTTGCCGCGAAACGGCGACGCCTTATTCACGAAAGCCACAGGCCTGCCGCCATACCTTCCCCACCAAACACCCAGCAGCGGCAGTGAAGCCGGCCCAATTCCCCATCGCTACAAACGGCGACGCCTGATTCAGGAGAGCCACAGGACTACCTGCCTCCACACCCTCCCCACCAACCACCCATCGCCACAAAACGGCAACCGGCACGAAACCGCGCGGACCGTGTTCGCCCCCGAAAAATCGGTCGCACCGAAGCCGACGGTCGGCTAGCCTGTCGCGGTGATCTTCTGAGACGAACCTGCGCCCTCATCCCACCTCCTTCGCAGGGAGTCTCATGTCTTCTTCCTTGACGCTTTCCGACGTCACCTTCACCTGGCCCGACGGCACCCCGGCGTTCGAACGTCTCTCGCTCACGATCGGCGGCGGCCGCACCGGCCTGGTCGGCACCAACGGGTCCGGTAAGTCCACGCTGCTCAGGCTGCTCGCCGGTGATCTGCGAGCCACCTCGGGCTCCGTCACCGCACCGGGTGAGCTCGGCTATCTGCCGCAGAATCTCGTCCTGGACACCGGCCGCCGCGTCGACGACGTACTCGGTGTCACAGCGATCCGCGCGGCTATCCGGGCCGTCGAGAACGGTTCAGCCGCCGAAGCGCATTTCGTCACCATCGGCGACAACTGGGACGTCGAGGAACGCATCCACGCGATCCTCGACCGGCTCGGCCTGGGCGCCATCCGGCTGGATCAGCGGGTGGGCGAACTGTCCGGTGGCGAGCTCACGTTGCTCGGGCTGGCCGCCCTGCTGCTGCGCCGTCCCGCCGCGCTACTGCTCGACGAGCCCACGAACAACCTCGACCTCCGGGCCCGCGAGCTCGTGCACCGCGAGGTGGCGGGCTGGGGCGGGATCCTCGTGGTCGTCTCGCACGATCGCGAGCTGCTCTCCCTGGTCGACCGGATCGCCGAGGTCCGCGACCACGAGGTGACGCTGTACGGCGGGAACCTCACCGACTACGAACACGCCGTCGAGGTCGCGCAGGAGGCGGCGCGGCGGCACCTGCGCGCGGCGGAGTCCGATGTCAGGCGGCAGAAACGGGAGCTGATCGAAGCCGGGACCAAACTCGCCCGGCGCGCCCGCTACGGCCAGCAGATGTGGGACCGGAAACGCGAACCCAAGGTGCGGATGCGCAAACGCCAGGAGGACGCGCAAATCGCCGCGGGCAAGTACCGGAACCTCCATACCGACCGGCTCGAAACCGCCGTCGAGGCGATGAAGGCCGCGGAGGAACTGGTGCGGGAGGATGTCGAGATCCGGGTCGAGCTCCCCGAAACGACGGTTCCGAGGGGAACGGACGTACTCCGGATCGACGCCGTGCCCCGCTTCGGCCCGCCGGTGGATCTGCACGTCATGGGGCCCGAGCGGATCGCGCTGGTCGGCCCCAACGGTTCGGGCAAGACCACCCTGCTCCGCACGATCACCGGCGAAATCCCGCCGGAGTCGGGCGAGGTGGGACTGTTCGTCCCGGCCAGGCTGCTCCCCCAACGGCTCGACGTACTCGACGACTCGCTGTCCATTGTGGACAACGTGCGGCTGGTCGCTCCGTCGCTCACGGACAACGAGATCCGCGCGAGGCTGGCACGGTTCCTGTTCCGGGGCAAGGCGGCCGACCGGGAGGTGACGTCGCTGTCCGGCGGGGAACGGTTCCGTGCCACGCTGGCGACGTTGCTGCTGACCGAGCCCACGCCCCGGCTGCTGCTGCTCGACGAGCCGACGAACAACCTCGACCTGGCGAGCGTGCGACGGCTCACCGAGGCGCTCCTGGCCTACCGGGGAACGCTGATCGTCGCGAGCCACGACCGGCCGTTCCTCGCCGACATCGGCATCACCCGCCGCCTGGAGCTCTAGCCTCGTGAGTGGTAAGGACGGTTCTAACCGTCCTTACCACTCACGAGGCGATCAGGCGTCGAAGTCCACGGTGACGGCGTCGGAGATCGGCACCGACTGGCAGGTGAGCACGAAACCGGCGTCGACTTCGGCCTTCTCCAGGGCGAAGTTGCGCCGCATGTCCACCTTGCCGTCGCAGATCTTCGCCCGGCAGGTCCCGCACACTCCGCCCTTGCAGGCGAACGGCAGGTCCGGGCGATACTTCTGCGCGCCGTCCAGCAGCGAGGAGCTCCGCGGCAGCGTCATCGTCGTCGACCGGCCGTCGAGGACCAGCGTGACCTCGCTGGACGCACCCACGACGGCCGGATCGATGTGGTGCACCGGCTCCGGCGGAGTGTCCACATAGAACAGTTCCTGGTGGACGCGATCGTCGGCGACGTCCAGCGAGCGCAGGAGTTCCTGCGCGCCGGTCACCATCTCGAACGGCCCGCACAGCCACCAGTGCGCGACGTCCTCGACCGGGATCAGCACGGTGCACAGACGTCGCAGCTTCTCCACGTCGAGCCGCCCGGTGAACAGTTCGGCCTCGCGCGGTTCCCGGGAGAGCACGTGGACGAGTTCGAGCCGGGCGGGGTAACGGTCCTTGAGATCCGCGAGGTCGTCGGCGAACATGACGGTGTCCGTGCGCCGGTTGCCGTAGAGCACGGTCACCGTCGCGTCGGTGTCGCTGAGCAACGAGGACGCGATCGACAGCACCGGCGTGATCCCGGATCCGGCCGCGATGAGCACGTGATGCCCGGCAGCCTCCAGGTCAGGGCTGAAGCTGCCGGTCGGCGGCGCGACCTCGATCTCGTCGCCGGGTTTCACGTCGCGCACGAGCCACGACGAGAACAGCCCGCCCGGCACCTCGCGGACGCCGACCCGCGGCGCCGCACCGGCGGGCGCGCAGATCGAGTACGAGCGGCGCTCGTCGCGGCCGTCGATCTCGCGGCGCAAGGTCAGCGACTGGCCAGGTTTGAAGCGAAAGGTGTCCGCGAGATCTTCGGGAACGTCGAAGGTCACCGCGACGGCGTCGTCGCACAACCGCTGGACGTCGGACACCTTGAGGGTGTGGAAACCCGTGCGGCGCAGGGTCGCTGTCACTAGATCTCCTTGACGTGTTCGAACGGTTCGAGGCAGAACCGGCAGCGGCGCAGGGCCTTGCACGCCGTCGCGCTGAACCGGGACTGCTCTTCGGTGTCCGCGGAACCGCAGTTCGGGCAGCGCACGGACGACACTGGTGGGCTCAACGTGAGCGGGATCGGTCCGGTCCGGCGAGGCGCGGCCCCCGGCGGCGCGATGCCCGCTTCGGCCAGTTTCCGTTTGCCGTCCTCGGTGATCCAGTCGGTGGACCACGCCGGCTGGAGCACCGTGCGGACTTCGACCTCGCCGTAGCCCGCGCCGGTCAGCGCGTGCACGAGGTCGTCGCGCATGGTGTCCATCGCCGGGCAACCCGTATAGGTCGGAGTGATCGCGACGACCACCCGGCCGTCCTCTTCGGACACTTCACGCAGCACGCCGAGATCGGCGAGGGTGAGCATCGGCAGTTCCGGATCGGTGACCGTGGCCGCCACGGCGTACGCGGTCACCATGTCGCGTCCGGATGTTCCCTGGCGACACTCTGCAGGGTCGCCAGCAGGAAGCCCATCCGCTCGGTGTGCACGCCGTCACGGCCCATCCGGCCCGAAACCCCCGCGATGGCACCGATTTCCGGGCGCGTCAGCTTCGCGACGGCCAGCACCTGATCGAGGATCGCGTCGAACTCCGGCCTCAGCGACGGCGACTCGACGAACTCGACCTCGTGCGCCGTGAACAGCTCGCCGACATACGGCCAGACCGCGTCGAGGCCTTCCTGCATCCGCGAGTGGGACAGCTCGGTGCCGTCGCCGAGGCGCACGGCCCACTGGGCGGCGTAGTCGCGGTGGTAGGCGACCTCCTTGACCCCCTTGTCCGCGATGGCCGCGAGCACGGGGTCCACGCTGGTCTGCAAGCGCTGAAGCAGGGCGAGACGCCAGATCGAGAACACCAGCAGCCGCGCGATCAGATGCCCGAAGTGCCCGCCGTCGAGTTCGGCGAGCCGGACGTTGCGGTACTCCTGCTCGCTCCGGAAGAAGGCGTACGAGTCCTCCGTGCGGTCGCTGCCGTCGGCCTTGCCCGCGCGGGCGAGCAGCAGCCGCGCCTGCCCGAGCAGGTCGAGCGCGATGTTCGCGATCGCGACCTCGTCTTCGAGCTCAGGCGCGTTCGTGCACCACTCCTGCAGCCGATGCGAAAAGATCAGCGCGTCGTCGCCGAGCATCAGGCAGTACGCGGCCAGCCGTGCACCGTCCACACCGGACGGAACCGTCGTGTCCACACCGGCCAGCGGATCCTCGAACCCGGTGCCGAAGGCCCAGCGGGAGTCGTTCTCCTCGGTGATCGCCTCGTAGGCGTTGTCGAAGCTCATGTCAGATGTGGGGGACGTTGTCGGGAATGTCGTAGAACGTCGGGTGCCGGTACACCTTGTCGCCGCTGGGCGCGAAGAACGGGTCCTTCTCGTCCGGCGAGGACGCCGTGATGTCCGACGCCCGCACGACCCAGATCGACACGCCTTCGTTGCGGCGGGTGTAGAGATCCCGCGCGTGGTGCAGCGCCATGTCGTCGTCGGCGGCGTGCAGCGAACCCACGTGCACGTGGTTCAGGCCGCGCTTGCCCCGGACGAAGACCTCGTACAACGGCCAGTCGTGTTTCATCACGAACCCTTCTTCGCTGCGTGCGCGGCGGCGGCTTCCCGCACCCACGCGCCGTCTTCCTGGGCCCGCCGCCGGTGCGCGATGCGCTGGGCGTTGCAGGGACCGTTGCCCTTCAACACGTTCTTGAACTCGTCCCAGTCGACGGCGCCGAAGTCGTAGTGCCCGCGTTCGGCGTTCCACTTCAGCTCCGGATCCGGGAACGTGACACCCAGCGCCTCGGCCTGCGGAATGGACATGTCGACAAAACGCTGGCGCAGCTCGTCGTTGGTGTGCCGCTTGACCTTCCACGCCATCGACTGCGCGGTGTTCGGCGAATCCGCGTCCGGCGGGCCGAACATCATCAGCGACGGCCACCACCAGCGGTTCACCGCCTCCTGCACCATTTCCCGCTGCTTCTCGGTGCCGCGCATCATCGTCATCAGCAGCTCGAAGCCCTGCCTCTGGTGGAAGGACTCCTCCTTGCAGATGCGGATCATGGCGCGCGCGTACGGCCCGTACGAGCTGCGGCACAAGGGAACCTGGTTGCAGATCGCCGCGCCGTCGACCAGCCAGCCGATCACGCCGACGTCGGCGAAGGTCAGCGTCGGGTAGTTGAAGATCGACGAGTACTTCTGCTTGCCGTTGATCAGCTTGTCGGTCAGATCCGCGCGGTCGGCGCCGAGCGTGGCGGCCGCCGAGTACAGGTACAGCCCGTGCCCGGCCTCGTCCTGCACCTTCGCGAGCAGGATCGCCTTGCGCCGCAAGGAAGGCGCGCGGGTGATCCAGTTGCCCTCCGGCTGCATGCCGATGATCTCCGAATGCGCGTGCTGCGCGATCTGCCGGATCATCGTCTTGCGGTAGCCCTCGGGCACCCAGTCCCGCGGCTCGATGCGCTGATCGCGCGCGATGGTCGCTTCGAAATGCTTTTCGAGGTCTTCCTCGGGAAGGGTCGCTGTCATGACTGCTCCTTGGCGACCAGGGTGAGCACGTCGTACTTGGCGACCGAGTCACCGTCGGCGTTGGTCACGTCGGCGTCCCAGCGGACCTCGCCGTATTCCTGGTCGATGCGCGGGGTGATCTGCTTGGCGGTCAGGGTCACCGTCAGCGAGTCGCCGACCTTGACCGGCGTGAGGAACCGCAGGTTCTCGAGGCCGTAGTTGGCCAGCACCGGGCCGGGCTCCGGCGAGACGAACAGGCCCGCCGCGAACGAGACCACCAGGTAGCCGTGCGCCACGATCCCGCCGAACAGCGGGTTCGCCGCCGCGGCCTCGGGGTCGGTGTGGGCGTAGAAGGTGTCGCCGGTGAACTCGGCGAAGTGGTCGACGTCTTCCTGGGTGACGGTGCGCGGACCGGCGACGACGGAGTCGCCGATCTTCAGCTCCGCCAAGGACTTCCGGAACGGGTGGACGTCACCTTCGGTCCTCGGCGCGCCCGCGACCCAGCGGCCGGTGACCGTGCTGAGCACCTTCGGGCTGCCCTGGACGGCGGTGCGCTGCATGTGGTGCAGCACGCCGCGGATGCCGCCCATCTCCTCGCCGCCACCGGCGCGGCCGGGACCACCGTGCACCAGCTGCGGCATCGGCGAACCGTGACCGGTGGACTCCTTGGCGTCTTCGGCGTCGAGCACCAGCAGACGGCCGTGGTACGGCGCGACCCCGAGGACGACCTCGCGCACGAAGTCCTGGTCCGCGGAGACGACGGAGCCCACGAGACTGCCACCGCCGCGAGCGGCGAGCTCGATGACCTGTTCGGTCGAGGTGTAGGGCAGCAGGGTCGACACCGGGCCGAACGCCTCGACCTCGTGCGGCTCGGACCGCTCCGGGTCGGCCTTCAGCAGGACCGGCGAGATGAACGCGCCGCGTTCGGCGTCCGCGCCGACGACCTCGACCTGCTCCGGGTCGCCGAAGACGACCGTGCCGACGTCCAGCAGCGCCTTGAGCGACCGCCGAACCTCTTCCCGCTGCTCCAGGCTGGCCAAGGCGCCCATCCGCACACCTTCGGCGGTGGGGTTGCCGATGGTGGTCTTCGCCAGCCGCGCGCTCGCGGCCTCGGCGACGTCGTCCACCAGGTCCGCGGGCACGAACGCGCGGCGGATGGCGGTGCACTTCTGGCCTGCCTTGACCGTCATCTCGGTGGTCAGCTGCTTGACGAAGAGATCGAATTCGGTGGTGCCGGGTTTGGCGTCCGGGCCGAGGATCGACAGGTTCAGCGAGTCGGCCTCGGCGTTGAACCGGACGGAGTTGCGCACGATCGCGGGGTGTGCGCGCAGTTTCTGCGCCGTCGACGCGGAGCCGGTGAAGGAGACGAGGTCCTGCGCGGTGACGTGGTCGAGCAGGTCGCCGACGCTGCCCGCGACGAACTGCAGCGTGCCCTCGGGCAGGATGCCGGACTCGATGATGATCTCGACCAGCCGCGCGGTGAGATACGCGGTCTGGCTGGCGGGCTTGATCAGGCTCGGCACCCCAGCGAGGAACGCGGGCGCGAACTTCTCCAGCGGGCCCCAGACGGGGAAGTTGAACGCGTTGATCTGGACGGCGACCCCGCGCAGCGGGACGGCGATGTGCTGGGCGACGAAGGTGCCGCCCTTGCCCAGCGGCTCGACGTTGCCGTCGACGTAGACGGTGTCGTTCGGCAGTTCGCGCTTGCCCTTGCTGGAGTAGGCGAACAGCACGCCGATGCCGCCGTCGATGTCGACCATCGAGTCGGTCTTGGTCGCGCCGGTGCGCGCCGAGAGCGCGTACAGCTCCTCACGGTGTTCGCGCAGGTGGGAGGCCAGTGCCTTCAGCAGCGCGGCACGCTGGTGGAAGGTCAGCTCACGCAGCGCGGGGCCGCCGACGCGGCGCCCGTACTCCAGCGCGGCGGCGAAGTCGATGCCCTCGGACGAGACCCGGGCGACCTCTTCGCCGGTGGAGGCGTCGTGCAGCGGTACTCCGTCACTTTCCGCCGTGTGCCATCCGCCGGAGACGTAGCTGCGCAGCAATGCCATGGGGCCGAACCCTTCGATGGTGGTATTAACAGACCGTCCGTTCAGTAATTGACTGTAGCTCGCGCCCGGGGTCTTGCAAACCCCCGGACGGCGGCGGATCCTTGACATCCACCCGGAAGCGCGCCTTTACTTGCGACACCCTTTAACAACCGTCCATTCGGTCAGTAACTAGGTGGTCTGGCTTGACTAACGCCGCGCACACGATGTTCGCCGACGACCAGGCGTCGAACGCGCTGGGCATCGAGCTGGTCGAGGCCGCCGAAGGGCGCGCCGTCGCCACCATGCGGATCACCGAGACGATGGTCAACGGCCACGACATCGCCCACGGCGGCTACGTCTTCCTGCTGGCCGACACGACGTTCGCCTGCGCCTGCAACAGCCGTGGGCCGGTGACGGTCGCTTCCGGCGCGGAGATCTCCTTCGTCGCCGCCGGCAGGCTCGGCGACCACCTCATCGCCACCGCCACCGAGCGGACCCGCTACGGCCGCAACGGCATCTACGACGTCACCGTGCACCGGGAGACCCCCGACGGGCCGGAGGTCGTCGCCGAATTCCGCGGCCGCAGCCGCACCATCGAGAAAGCATCACGATGACCGCCTTCAGCGACGAAGCCGAGAACCTGACCATCGACGAGCTCCAGGCGCTGCAACTGAAGCGTCTCCGGTGGACGTTGCGGCACGCCTACGACAACGTGCCGTTCTACGCCCGGAAGTTCGACGAGGCGGGCGTTCACCCGGACGACTGCAAGGCACTCGAAGACCTGGCGAAATTCCCCTTCACCACGAAACAGGATCTGCGCGACAACTACCCGTTCGGCATGTTCGCCGTGCCGGAAGCGCAGGTCAGCCGCATCCACGCGTCCAGCGGGACCACTGGGAAACCGACCGTCGTCGGCTACACCGCCGAAGACATCGACACCTGGGCGACGGTGATGGCGCGCTCGATCCGCGCCGCGGGCGGGCGGCCGGGCGACAAGGTCCATGTGGCGTACGGATACGGCCTGTTCACCGGCGGCCTCGGCGCGCATTACGGCGCCGAGAAGCTCGGCTGCACGGTGATCCCGGCGTCCGGCGGCATGACCGCGCGCCAGGTGCAGATCATCACCGACTTCAAACCCGAGATCATCATGGTCACGCCGTCGTACATGCTCACGCTGCTCGACGAGTTCGAGCGGCAGGGCATCGACCCGCGGACGAGCTCGCTCAAGGTCGGGATCTTCGGCGCCGAGCCGTGGACCGAGCAGATGCGCGCGGAGATCGAGGACCGTGTCGGCATCGACGCCGTCGACATCTACGGCCTGTCCGAGGTGATGGGACCCGGCGTCGCGCAGGAATGCGTCGAGACGAAGGACGGGCTGCACATCTGGGAGGACCACTTCTTCCCCGAGGTGATCGACCCGTTCACCGAAAAGCCCATCGACACCGAGGGTGAACTGCTGTTCACCTCGCTCACCAAACAGGCGCTGCCGATCATCCGTTACCGCACGCGCGACCTCACCCGGTTGCTGCCGGGCACCGCGCGGCCGGCGTACCGGCGGATGGAGAAGGTGACCGGGCGCAGCGATGACATGATCATCCTGCGTGGCGTCAACGTCTTCCCCACGCAGATCGAGGAAGTCGTGCTGGTGACCCCCGCGCTCGCGCCGCATTTCCAGCTGATCCGGTCGACGAAGGGCCGGATGGACCACCTGACGGTCCGCGTCGAAGCACGCCCGGACGCGACCACCGAGCAGCGCGCCGAGGCCGCCGCCCGGCTGATCGCCGGCGTCAAGGACGGGGTCGGGGTGAGCGTCGGCGTCGAGGTCGTCGACCCCGACACGCTGGAACGGTCGCTGGGCAAGATGCGTCGCGTACTCGACGAACGGGACCGCGGTTGAGCACCCCCGCCCGCCGGGGACGCCCCGGCTACGACCTCGAGTCGCTGTTGCAGGTCGCGGTCAAGCTGTTCAACGAACGCGGCTACGACGGCACCAGCATGGAGGACCTGTCCCGCAAGCTCGGCATCACGAAATCCGCGATCTACCATCACGTGCCGAGCAAGGAGGAGCTGCTGCGGCTCGCCGTCGACCGCGCGCTGAACGGCCTGTTCGCCGTGGCCGCCGAGACGGAATCCTTCGAGGGCAAGGCGATCGAGAAGCTCGAGCATCTGGTGCGGGGCAGTGTCCTCGTGCTGGTGGAGCAGCTGCCGTTCGTGACGCTGCTGCTGCGGGTGCGCGGCAACACCAAGATCGAACGCGCGGCGCTGGCGCGGCGGCGCGAATTCGACCGGCTCGTCACGGAACTGGTGAAACAGGCCGAAACCGAAGGCGACGTGCGGCCCGACATCGATCCCGCGGTCACCGCGCGGCTGCTGTACGGCATGGTGAACTCGCTGATCGAGTGGTACCGGCCGCGGCGGGGTTCGGCCGGGTCGGAGTTGGCGGACGCGGTCTGCAAGATCGCCTTCGACGGCCTCCGGACCCAATGAGGCTGCAGGGATCCTGAGCCCAGCGGGGCAACTCCCCGCGACCGCCGGCCAAGGTTCCCAATGTCGCATTTGAGACGCTGAGCGACTCAAATGCGACATTGGGAACCTTCCCGATCCCGCTACTCCCCCGCGACCTTGGGCGGCCGCCGCGCCTGCCAGATCAGCGCGTCGCGCAACTGCTGGATGAGCTGTTCGTCGTCGGCCTCCGACGGATCGACCCCGAGCGGGATCCAGCGTTCGCCGACCTCGGCGCCGTTCTCGAAACTGGTGATCACGATCCCCGCGTACGAGACGGTTTCGTCCCCGCTGTCACCTTGGATGCGGACGTCACGATGCTGCAGCCGCACACTGACCCACCGTCCGGTACGGCGAACCGGCTCGCGTTCGGCACTGGCCATTCGTCCCTACTCATGACGCCCGGTCCCCCCGCCCCGAACGTCGCCGTGAAGGCCCTCGGGGTTACCGGCGGGTTGTTCCGAATGAGTAACGACAGGCGGTCACTTGAAACGGTTACGCTCGGCCCATGAGCACCGATCCGGCGAAGGTCGGCCTCTGGATCGGCGAGGACGGTAACCTCCGAAATCGTGGAACTGCTTCCCTTCGGTGAGTACGCGGCGTCCCTCAACCGGAAGCGCACGGCGGCCGGAGTACTGCTCCACGATGCCCGGTCGCGAATACTGCTGGTGGAGACCACCTACAAACCCGAGTGGGAGATCCCCGGCGGCGCCGTCGAGGCGGAGGAGACACCTTGGGCGACAGCTGCGCGCGAACTCCACGAAGAACTGGGCATCACCCGTGCCCTCGGCGCGCTGTTGGTCATCGACCACGTCCCTACGCACGGAGTCATGCCGGAGGGATTGGCGTTCGTGTTCGACGGCGGCTTGATCACTGAAAAGGAAGTACGCGCTATCGAGTCGACGGACCCCGAAATCCGATCTGTCGGGTTGTACTCGCCGGCTGAGGCGGCTCGGTTGGTGAAGCCGACCCTCCACGGTCGGATCAACGCCGCGTTGTGCGCGGTGAACAGCGGCGAGACTGTGTTCTGCGAGTCCGGCAGCCCATCCAAAGCTCCCTTTGAAACGGTTACGCTCGGCCCATGAGCACCGATCCGGAGAACCGGCGGCGCCGCCTCGAGCCGGCCGCCCGGCGCGCCGAGATCCTGACCGCGGCCCGGCGGCTGTTCGGCGCGGGCACCTACGCCTCGGTTTCGACCTCGGACATCGCGAAGGCCGCCGGAGTGGCGAGGCCCCTGATCAACCACTACTTCGGCGGCAAACGGGAGCTGTACCTGGAAGTCGTCCGGCAGATGATGATCGTCCCGGCGCCGGTGATCGAGAACCTGCCCGACACGGGCGCCGAAGAGCGGCTCGCGATCAGCGTCCAGCACTGGATCGAGGTCGTCGAGCGCAACGAGCAGGCGTGGCTGACGGCGATCGGCCCCGAGGCGGTGGGCCGCGACCCGGAGATCGAGCGGATCATGCTGGAGGCCGACGAGATCGCCGCCGATCGCGTGCTCGCGGCCGCGTTGATGAGCGATGTCGTCGAGGGTCGCGAAGAACTCCGCGCGATGATCCGTTCGTACGGCGGGATGCTGCGCGCGGCGTCACGCGAATGGCTGATCCGCGGCACGCTCGGCCGCGAAGAGCTGCGGGTCTTCCTCACCGATTCGATCCTGCACCTGCTGCGGGTCACCTACCCGGCCGTGCTCGCAACGCGTTCCGCCGGGCATAAGCCGCCGGCGTCATCCCCTTCCAGCGTTTGAAGGCGTAGATGAAACTCGACGCTTCGGCGTACCCCAGCCGCAGCGCGACGTCCTCCACGCTGAGCGCTCCGGTGTCGAGCATCTCCTCCGCCAGGGCCTGGCGGACCTCGTCGAGCAGCGTGCGGTAGCCGGTCCCGGCCTCGAACAGCCGCCGTCGCAGCGTGCGCGGGCTGAGCGCGAGCTGCCGCGCGACCTCGTCCATCCCGGCGTCGACGCCACCGAGCCGCACCAGCCGTTCCCGGACCTGCTGCGCGATCCCGGAGCGTTCCCGTTTCCGCGACACCAGCAGATCGCATTGCGCGGCGCAGACCGCGACCGTCTGATCGTTGGCCTGCGGCAAGGGCCTGTCGAGGAAGAGCGGATCAAGGGTGGCGAGATGCGACGGAGCGGAGAACGACGGCGCCAGGCCGAACGTCCGCACGTATTCGTCCACTGTGGAGGGACGGTCGTGCCGGAAAGCCACGGAACGCAACGAGATGTCCGGCAGGATGTCGCGCATGACGGTGTGGATGGCGCCGAGGTCGCGCAGCACCAGGAACCGGGCGACGTCGCCCGGCACACGGCTGTCGTCCATGGCCAGCGCGAGCCGTCCGGACTCGACGGTCACATGCGGGATGCAGAAGGTGAAACTCAGGTCCAGGTAGCGCAGGGCGAAGCGCATCGCGTCCCCCAGCGTCGGGCTGCTGATGCACGCGAAGCCGAAGATGCCGAACGCGCTGACCCGGTATCGCCTGCTCAGCCGCAGCGCGACGTCGTCCCCGCCGCCGAGCCCGCGGACCAGCGCCCGGACCACCGCCAGTTCCTGCCTAGCGTCGACCTGGCCGTCCACGGGGGCGTACTCGTAGTCCTCCAGCCCGGCGACACCGTTCTCGGCGGCGAAGCGGGCCATGAGCACGATGCTCGCCGTGCCGCGCGGGTAGTCCCAGTCCCGGATCACCGGCGGCGGTAGTTCCATGGCCGGGATTATGGATCGCGGCAACGCCCGGCGCATTGAGGACCGTAACTGTCCTTGATCCCGATTAGGGTGAGCGGCATGTCCGACACGTTGAGCAGGCGCGCGCTGAACCGCGCCATGCTGGACCGGCAGTTGCTGCTCCGGCGTTCGAAGATGACCGCGCTCGAAGCGGTCGAACACCTGGCCGGGTTGCAGGCGCAGGCCCCGAACCCGCCCTACTTCGCGCTGTGGACGCGGCTGCACGGGTTCCGCCAGGACGAGCTGGCGAACCTCCTGCTGGACAAGAGTGTCGTGCGGATCGCGCTCATGCGCGGCACGGTGCACCTGGTGAAACCGGCGGACGCGCTGGCCTGGCGGCCGATCGTGCAGCCCCTCTACGACCGCTCGGTGACCGGCAACACCCAGTTCGGACCCGACATCAAGGACCTCGACCACCAGGAGATCGCCCGCACCGCCCGCAAACTGCTCGGCGAGCGGCCGCTTTCGTCGGCAGGCCTCGGCGCGGAACTGGCGAAGCAGTGGGAGGGCGTGGCGCCGTCGTCGCTGGTGCACGTCGCGCGGGCGCTGCTGCCGCTGGTGCAGATCCCGCCGCGTGGTGTCTGGGGCAAGGCCGGCCAGCCGACGTATCAGACCGCTGAGGACTGGCTGGGCGCCGAGCCGGACGCGACGCCGTCCCCGGAAGCGATGTTCCGCCGCTATCTGGCCGCTTTCGGGCCCGCGAGCGTGCAAGACGCGCAGGCATGGGCCGGGATCACGAAGCTCGGCGACGTCGCCGAGCGACTGCGGCCGGAGTTGCGGACGTTCCGCGACGAGAACGGCCGCGAACTCTTCGACCTCGAAGACGCCCCGCGGCCGGACCCGGACACCCCCGCGCCCGCCCGGCTGCTGGGACCGTTCGACCAGACCATCCTGTCCTACGCCGACCGCACCCGCGTGATCAGCGACGAGTATCGCAAGGTCGTCATCACGCAGAACGGCCTGGTCAAGGGCACCATCCTGGTCGGCGGGTTCGTGAAGGGATTCTGGGAGATCAAGGCGGCGAAGAAGGCCGCGTCGGTGGTGATCACGCCGTTCGAGCGCGTCCCGAAGCGCGATCTGGACGCTCTCGAAAGCTCCGCTCACCGGCTCCTGACCTGGGCCCACCCGAACGCCGAGTCCCACTCCGTGCAATTCGGCACCTGATTGCGTCAGTTCGCACTGCCAACTACCGCAACCAGGTGCCGAATTGCGGGAGACACGTGGCCGGAAATCTCGATTGAGTGGCCGGTCGTGTACTTCCTAGCGGGGTGACCGCTGGGTAACTTCGATCGGCATGGGCGATACGAGCGTGCTGATCGTAGGGACGGGTTTCGGCGGGGTCGGGACGGCGATCGAGCTCAAACGCGCCGGGTTCGACGACTTCACCATCCTGGAGAGCGCGGACGAACCAGGCGGCGTCTGGCGGGAGAACACGTACCCCGGCGCCGGCTGTGACATCCCGTCGCCGCTGTACTCGTTCTCCTACGAGCCCAACCCCGACTGGCCGAAGCGGTTTTCGCTGCAACCGGACATCCACGAGTACCTCAAACGCGTGGTGCGCCGCTACGGGCTCGAACCGCACATCCGGTTCGGCACCCGCGTCACCGCCGCGGCCTTCGACGAGGAGCGCGGGCTCTGGCGAGTGGAGACCGCCGGGGGCGAGACCTTCGAAGCGAACGTCTTCGTGCCCGCCGTCGGCCAGCTTTCGCGGCCGGTCCAGCCGGACATCCCCGGGCAGGAGACCTTCACGGGTGCCAGTTTCCACTCCGCGCGCTGGGATCACGACGTCGACCTGCGCGGCAAGAAGGTCGCGGTGATCGGCACCGGTGCGAGCGCCATCCAGTTCGTACCCGAGCTCCAGCGCCAGGCGGGCGAGCTGACGGTGTTCCAGCGCACCGCGCCCTACATCATGGCCAAACGGGACACGAGCTACCGGCGCTGGCAGCAACGGCTGTTCCGGCAGCTGCCGGCCACCCAGCTGCTCGGCAGGCTGCGGATCTTCCTCCTCGCCGAGTACGCGACCTACGCGATGACCAAGCATCCCTTGCTGGCGAAGATCTTCGAACTGCGAACGGCCCAGCTGCGCCGCCGCCACATCAAGGACCGGGCGCTGCGCGAGAAACTCACCCCGGACTACCCGCTGGGCTGCAAGCGGATCCTGTTCACCAACGAGTACCTGCCCGCGCTGGCGCAGCACAATGTCGCCGTGGAGACGCGGCGGATCAGCGCGATCACCCCGTCCGGGGTGCTCACCGAGGACGGCGTCGAGCACGAGGCCGACGTCATCGTCTACGGGACGGGTTTCGCG
Source organism: Amycolatopsis sp. TNS106 (assembly GCF_019330265.1). Lineage (NCBI taxonomy): Bacteria > Bacillati > Actinomycetota > Actinomycetes > Pseudonocardiales > Pseudonocardiaceae > Amycolatopsis > Amycolatopsis sp. TNS106. The sequence continues at coordinate 4,678,257 of NZ_CP024972.1, forward strand.
GCGACCGACTTCCTCGGCGAGCTGAAGGTGGAGGGCCTCGGCGGGAAATCACTGTCCGACGCGTGGAAGGGCGGCGCGCGGGCGTACCTCGGCATGACCGTGCCGGGTTTCCCGAACCTGTTCTGCGTCTACGGGCCCAACACGAACCTCGGCGCGGGCTCCATCATCTACATGATCGAACGGCAGGCCCGCTACATCCGCCAAGCCGTCGAACATCTCGCCAAACCCGAAGTGTCCTATATGGACGTGGTGCCGGAGGTCGAGCAGAGGTACGACGAGGAGATCCAGCGGCGCCTCGGGCGCAGCGTCTGGACGACCTGTGCCAGCTGGTACCGCCAGGAGAACGGCCGGGTGAGCACGAACTGGCCGGGTCTGGTGACCGAGTACGACCGGCGGACGAAGAAGCTCGACCTCGGCGACTACCGGACGGCGGGAGCGCGATGAACTACGACGTGCTGGTGATCGGTTCGGGGTTCGGCGGCAGCGTGACCGCGTTGCGGCTCACCGAGAAGGGCTACCGCGTCGGCGTGCTGGAGACCGGCCGCCGGTTCGCCGACGACGAGTTCGCGAAGACGTCGTGGCGGCTGCGGAAGTACCTGTGGGCCCCGAAGCTGGGCTGCTACGGAATCCAGCGGCTGACCCTGTTGAAGAACACCTTCGTGATGAGCGGCGCGGGCGTCGGCGGCGGATCGCTCGTCTACGCGAACACGCTCTACGAACCCCCGGACACCTTCTACGAAGACCCGCAATGGGCGCACATCACCGACTGGAAGGCCGAACTCGCCCCGCATTACGACCAGGCGAAACGGATGCTGGGCGTGGTGGAGAACCCGCTGGTCACCCCGGCCGACCGCGTGCTGCGTGAGGTCGCCGAAGACATGGGCATCGCGGACACCTATCGGCCCACGCCGGTCGGCGTCCACTTCGGCAAGCGTAACGTCGACCCGTTCTTCGGCGGCGAAGGACCGCTGCGCAAGCCGTGCACGCACTGCGGCGAGTGCATGACCGGCTGCCGGGTCGGCGCGAAGAACACGACCGTCAAGAACTACCTGTACCTGGCGGAAAAGGCGGGCGCGGAGGTCCATCCGCTGACCACCGCCGTGTCGGTCCGGCCGATCGACGGCGGCTACGCGGTCGACACCGTCCGAACAGGACGATGGGTGCGCAAGCGCAAGCAGACCTTCACCGCCTCCGAAGTGGTGTTCGCCGCCGCTTCCCTCGGCACGCAACGGCTTCTGCATTCCTTGAAGGACTCGGGAACGCTGCCGAACCTGTCACCGCGTCTGGGCTTGCTCGCCAGGACGAACTCCGAGGCCGTGCTCGCCGCACGGTCCCTGCGCAAGGACACGGACTTCACCCGCGGCGTCGCGATCACGTCGTCGATCCATCCCGACGCCGTCACGCACGTCGAACCGGTGCGTTACGGCAAGGGCAGCAACTTCATGGGTCTGCTGACGACGGTGCTCGTCGACGCCGAGCCGGGCAAACGCCGGTGGGTGCTGGGCGCACGGGAACTGTGGCGGAACCGGCGGCAGCTGGTGCGGCTGCACAACCCGCGGCGGTGGTCGGAGCGGATGGTCGGGCTGCTGGTGATGCAGACGCTGAACAATTCCGTGACCACGTATACAAAAGGCGGGCTCTTCGGCCGCCGGATGACCACGAAGCAGGGCATCGGCGAGCCGAACCCGGAGTGGATCCCGGCCGGGCACGAGGTCACGCGGCGGGTGGCGGACAAGATCGGCGGGCTGGCGCAGGGCGCGTGGACGGATCTGGCGAACATCCCGATCACCGGGCATTTCATCGGCGGCTGCGCGATCGGCGACAGCGCCGAGACCGGCGTCGTCGACCCGTACCAGCGGGTCCACGGTTATCCCGGGCTGCACATCGCGGATGGCTCGGCGATCTCGGCGAACCTCGGGGTGAACCCGTCGCTGACCATCACGGCGCAGGCCGAACGCGCGATGTCGTTGTGGCCCAACAAGGGCGAGCCCGACCCGCGTCCCCCGCTCGGCTCCCCGTACCGCCGCCTGTCCCCCGTCGCCCCGCTCAAGCCCGTCGTGCCGCCGCACGCCCCGGCCGCCCTGCGCCTCCCCCTCACCCCGCTCTGACCCCCGCGATTCGTCCTCTACTTGCGATGTTCGCGTGGCGCGAATATCGCAAGTAGATGACGAATCGCGAAGTGGAAAGGGCGGGGCACCGTCGCCCGCGCGACGGCGGTGCCCCGCCCCGGTCTAGCGGTTCATCACGGAAGACCGGCCAGGCCCGCGCTCACCGTGTTCGACCACGCGTAGCCCTGCGAGGCGTCCCAGTTGATCGACCAGGTCATCGCGCCCCGGATCGTCGGGTACGTCGTCGAAGGCTTGAACGAACCGCAGTTCGTGCCCTTCGCGAGGCAGTTCAGCGCGTTGACCGTGTTACCGGGGGCCTGGTAGCCGCCGCCGGCCGCCGAGCCCGACGCCGGCAGGCCGAGCCCGACCTGGTCGGCGCGCAGACCGCTCTGCAGCTGGATGCAGGCCAGCGCGGTGAGGAAGTCGACCGTGCCCTGCGAGTAGACCTTCTGGTCGCAGCCGAGCATCGTGCCGCTGTTGTAGTACTGCATGTTGACGATCGTCAGGATGTCCTTGACGTTCAGCGCCAGCTTGAAGTACTCCGCCGCCGGGCTCTGCATGTCGATCGTCTGCGGCGCCATGGTGATGATCGAGCCGCCCGCCGCGTGGATGCTGCGCAGCGCCTGCGCCATGTAGGTCGCGTTGACGCCGTTCTCCAGGTCGATGTCGACGCCGTCGAAGCCGTAGGTCGCGATGAGCGACTTCATGCTGTTGGAGAAGTTGGTGGCCGCGGCCGCGGAGTCGACGCGGATCGTGCCCTTCTCGCCGCCGACGGACAGGATGACCTTCTGCCCGCGTGCCTGCGCCGTCTTGATGTCGGCCTTGAACTGCGCGTCGGTGTAGCCGCCGAGCTGGCTCGAAAGGCCCGAGTCGAGGGTGAAGGAGACCGCGCCCGGCGTGGCCGTCGCGTCGGCGAAGGACACCGCGATGATGTTGTACTTCGTCGGGACGTCGGCGAGTTTGAGGGCCTTCGCGCCGTTGTAGAAGTTCTGCCAGTAGCCGGTGATCACGTGCTTCGGCAGGTTCCCGGTCGGCGGGGTGCTCGTCGTGGTCGTCGGCGAGCTGGTGGTGGTCGTCGTCGGGCTCGTGGACGTCGTCGGCGTGGTCGGGGTCGTGGTCGGCGAACCGCCGGGGCCGTCGAGGTTCACGTCGTCGGCGAAGTACGCGGGCTGGCCGTACCAGCCGTGCAGGTAGATCTCGACGCTCGTGGTGGACGCGCCGGTGGTGAAGCTCAGCGAGAGCTGGCTCCAGCTGCCGGTGCCCGGGGTCCAGGTGTTCTTGTCACCCGTCCCGGTGCCGGTGACGCCCAGGTAGGTGTAGCTGCCCTGCACCCACGCCGACAGCGTGTACGCGGTGTTGGCCTTCACGGCCACGCTCTGCGAGCAGCGGGCGTTGTCCTGCCCCGCCGGGGTGGCGCTGAGCGCCCGGCTGCCCGAGTGGACCGGCGTGGTGACCACCGCGGCCGCGCCGGTACAGGTCCAGCCGCTCGTGGTCCCGAGTTCGAACCCCGGGTTGGTCAGGATGTTGGCGGCCGAGGCGCTGCCCGAGACCGCGAAAGTCACCCCCAGGCACACGGCCAGTGACGACAGCAGGGCGAGGAACGCGTGTTTGGGCTTCACTTTCACGACTGGCCTCCACGAACGGGTGATGTCGGCCACATCAAAATGGTACAGACCAATACAACTGTCAAGGGTTCGGTTAGGGGAGGCCATACGAAAGTCGGCTCGGCGCGAGCGGCAGAATGCAGGGTCCGAGAGCACCCGAGGGCGGATTCAGGAGCGTGGGAGTGAGCGTGCAGGGCCTGCAGACAGTCGAGCAGAAGATCGCCGAAGAACTCGGTGTGCGCGAAGGGCAGGTCAAGGCGGCCGTCGACCTGCTGGACGGCGGATCGACCGTGCCGTTCATCGCCCGGTACCGCAAAGAGGTCACCGGGATGCTGGACGACACCCAGCTCCGCACCCTCGAAGAACGCCTCCGCTACCTGCGGGAACTCGGCGAGCGCAAGGTCGCGGTGCTGGAGTCGATCCGGAGCCAGGGCAAGCTGGACGACGCGCTCGAAGCGTCGATCATGGCGGCGGACACCAAGTCCCGCCTCGAAGACATCTACCTGCCGTACAAGCCCAAGCGGCGGACGAAGGCGATGATCGCCCGCGAGGCCGGTCTGGAGCCGCTCGCCGACGGGCTGCTGAACGACCCGAACACCGATCCGCAGGCCGCCGCCGCGGTGTTCGTCGACGCCGACAAGGGCGTCGCGGACGCACAGGCCGCGCTCGACGGCGCCCGCGCGATCCTCGTCGAACGCTTCGCCGAGGACGCGGACCTGATCGGCGAACTGCGCGAGAAGATGTGGGCGGAGGGCCGTCTGGCCTCGAAGGTGCGTGACGGCAAGGCCGAGGAGGGCGCTAAGTTCTCCGACTACTTCGAGTTCTCCGAGCCCTACACCAAGCTTCCCTCGCACCGGATCCTCGCGATGTTCCGCGGTGAGAAGGAGGAGATCCTCGACCTCACGATGGAGTCCGAAGAGCCTTCCGAGGAGCCGCGCACCGGCCCGACCGAGTACGAGAACCGCATCGCGCACAAGTTCGGCATCTCGAACGAGGGCCGCCCTGCCGACAAGTGGCTCGGCGACACCGTCCGCTGGGCGTGGCGGACGAAGATCCTGCTGCACCTTGGCATCGACCTGCGGATGCGGCTGCGCCAGTCGGCCGAGGACGACGCCGTCCGCGTGTTCGCCGCGAACCTGCGCGACCTGCTGCTCGCCGCCCCGGCCGGCACGCGCGCCACGATGGGCCTCGACCCGGGCTTCCGCACCGGCGTCAAGGTCGCCGTCGTCGACGCGACCGGCAAGGTCGTCGACACCCACGTGATCTACCCGCACCAGCCCGCGAACAAATGGGACCAGTCCATCGCCGAACTCGCCGCGCTCTGCGCCCGGCACAAGGTGGACCTGATCTCGATCGGCAACGGCACCGCGTCGCGAGAGACCGACAAACTCGCCGGCGAGCTGATCAAGAAGCACCCGGAACTGAAGCTGACGAAGGCCGTCGTCTCCGAGGCCGGCGCGTCGGTCTACTCGGCGTCGGCGTTCGCGTCGCAGGAACTGCCGGGCATGGACGTCTCGCTGCGCGGCGCGGTCTCCATCGCGCGCCGGCTGCAGGACCCGCTGGCGGAACTGGTGAAGATCGACCCGAAGTCGATCGGCGTCGGGCAGTACCAGCACGATCTGTCGGAGATCTCGCTGTCGCGTTCGCTCGACGCGGTGGTCGAAGACTGTGTGAACGCCGTCGGCGTGGACGTCAACACCGCGTCCGCCCCGCTGCTGACCCGCGTCTCTGGGATCACGACGACGCTGGCGGAGAACATCGTCGCGCACCGCGACGAGAACGGTCCGTTCAAGACGCGGAGCGGGCTCAAGGAGGTCGCGCGGCTCGGCCCCAAGGCCTTCGAGCAGTGCGCGGGCTTCCTCCGGATCCCGGACGGCGACGACCCGCTCGACTCGTCCTCGGTGCACCCGGAGGCCTACCCGGTGGTGCGGCGGATCCTGTCCTCCACCGGCACGGACATCCGTTCGCTGATCGGCAACTCGCGGACCCTGCAGGCTCTGAAGCCCACGGAGTTCGTCGACGACACCTTCGGCCTCCCGACGGTGACCGACATCCTCGCCGAACTCGAAAAGCCGGGCCGCGACCCGCGTCCGGCGTTCAAGACCGCGACCTTCGCCGACGGCGTCGAGAAGATCGGCGACCTCAAGCCGGGCATGCGCCTGGAAGGCGTCGTGACGAACGTGGCCGCGTTCGGCGCGTTCATCGACGTCGGCGTGCACCAGGACGGCCTCGCGCACGTCTCGGCGCTGTCGAAGAACTTCGTCAAGGACCCGCGCGAGGTCGTGAAACCCGGCGACATCGTCAAGGTGAAGGTCCTGGAGGTCGACGTGCCGCGCAAGCGGATCTCGCTGACCCTGCGGCTGGACGACGAGCCCGGCAAGCCCGCTCGTGAGCAGGGTGGCGGCGGTCGTGACCGCGGCCAGGGCGGTCAGCGCCAGGGCGGCGGCCAGCGCGGCGGCCAGGGTGGACGCGGTGGCGGCCGGGACCGCGGCGGCAACTCCGGTGGCGGCGGCGCCATGGCGGACGCGCTCCGGAAGGCCGGCTTCGGCAAGTAGGTCACTTTGCGCGTGAAGGCCCCCTTCCCTCGGCTGAGCCGAGGGAAGGGGGCCTTCACGGGACTTTAGGGATTCATGGCGTAGGCACCCGAGAGGTCCCGCACGAGCGACCACACGTGGTCGAAGCGGGCCGCGTCGACGACGGGCTTCCGGATCGAAGCAAGCGCGAGCGCCTGCTGCGCGTCGGTCGAGGACGACTTCCCGTGCAGCTCGATCGCCGTGAGGCTGAAGTCCTGCACCAGGATGGCGAAGATCTGGTCGACGACCTCGGTCTCGATCCCGGTGATCTCCGCCTGCTCCAGCACCAGCTGCCCGTAGACGACCAGCGTGAACAGCTCGGTCAGCGCGAGGCCGAAGTCGATGTCCTGCTGCTGCGCCTCGTCCGGCGCGGCTTCGGTGAACAGCTTCACCAGCGCTTCGGCCTGCTCGGTGAACCGCGCGACGTTCGGGATCGCGGACGCCTTGGCGTAGGCCTCACGCCAGTCGTGGAACCGCACCTTCGAGAGCCCGCGCGCGGGGCCCTGGCGGAACAGGAACTCGTCGTCGGCCGCGTCGGAACGGGTCGGCACCGGCTCGTAGGCCTGCGGCGCGAACAGGTAGGCGGGCACGAACTTCGCGATCAGCGCGAGGTTCACCGCCACCGTGCCTTCCAGCTTCGGCAGGCCGTCGATGTCGTTCTTGGACATCGCGAGGTAGGTGTCCGCCTCGAATCCCTTGGCCGCCACCACATCCGCGACCAGGCCGATGACCTTCTGCGCCTCGGTGGTCACCTTCATCTTGGTGATCGGGTTGAACAGCAGGTACCGGCGGTCGTCCGCGTTCGCGCTGCGGAAGTAGTCCACGGCACGGTCGGAGAACAGCTTCATCGCGACGAGCCGCGCGTACGCCTCGACGAATTCCCGGCGCACGTGCGGGAATTCGGTGACCTTCTTGCCGTAGAGCACCCGGTTGTGCGCGTGCGTGATCGCCTCGTACAGCGAGTGCGTCGACATGCCGATACCGCCGAAGCACAGGTTGAACTTGCCGATGTTGACCGTGTTCAGCGCCGCGGAGAACGCGTCGGCGCCGACGTGCAGAATGTCCTCTTCGGACACCGGGTAGTCGTCGAGCTCGAACTCGGCGACGTACATCTGCGACGGGACGACGTTCTTCACCACGCGGTAGTTCGGGTGTTCCGAGTCCGCGTAGAAGAACACGTACTGGTCCGGTCCTTCGACACCGTCGATGCGGCCGAACACCGAAACGGTCCGCGCGCAGTTGCCGTTGCCGATGTAGTACTTCGACCCGTTCGCGCGGTAGCCGCCCTTGCCGTCCGGGGTGAGCACGAGGTCCGACGAGTAGATGTCGGCCCCGTGCTCCTTTTCGGACAGTCCGAACGCGGCGACGCCGCCTGCCGCGAGCGAGTCCGCCGCGCGTTTGCGGGCGGCCTCGTTCGCGCTCTGCCACACCGGGCCCAGGCCGAGGATGGTGACCTGCCACGGGTACCAGTAGTTCAAGCCGTAGAAGCCGAGGATTTCCGACAGGGCCGCGACCCGCGCGGTGTCCCAGCGCTTGTCGGGGTTCCCCTCGGCGTTGGCACCGGGAGTGAGGAACGTCGAGAACAGGCCTTCCTTGCCCGCGAACTCGATGAAGTCCGCGTAGAAAGTTCGGTTGTGGTAGTCCTCGACGAGCTTGCGTTTGCCGCGCTGTTCGAACCACTCGATGGTGGCACGCAGCAGGCGACGCGTCTCCGGGTCGAACTGCCGTGGGTCGTACCCACCCGGGTTCAGCAACAACGCGGTCGCCTTTTCGCTCATGGTCACTCCTGGTCAGCCGAAGTTACTACCCGGTAACCGTAGCGCCTCGCTTCGCCGTCCGGCCACCGAACTCGATCGAAGTCACCTCCCCGTGGTCGTTCCGCAGGAAACGCGCGGTGGGCTTGCGGGTGTCGGCGGCGGGGGCGATCGCGTCCCCGCCCACGAAAACGGCCTCGAACGGCGGCGGCGAGGGGAAGCCCTCGACATCGGCCACCAGTTGGGCCCAGAGGGCGCCATCCCGGTTCTCGACCACGAACGTCAGGTCACCGGTCCGGTAGCGGCCGAGGTACTCGGCGATGTCCGGCTGCGGCACCGGCGCCGGGCTCGTGAGCGGAGGCAGCCCGACCACCTGCTCCAGGCACCATTCGACGATCTTCGCGCCGAGGGCGGAGCCGCCCGCGCTGTTGGTCAGCACCGTGACCGCGAAGTCCTCCTCCGGCAGGGTGACGAACTCCGAGAGCTGCAGATTGCTCACGTTGCCGCCGTGCCGGACCAGCCTGGCGGCGCCATGGGTCGTGTGCAGCCAGCTCAGCCCGACCTCCTCGAACCGCAGCGCGGCCTTGCGCTGCGGCGCGCGCATGAGGTCGCGGGTGGCTTCGCCGATGGGCGGTTCGCCCTCGGCTTCACCGGTCAGGAAGAACCGCGCCCATTTCAGCTGGTCTCCCGCCGTCGACCACAGCCCTCCGCTCGCGCTGTCCGCGCGGGTCAGGCCCACCGTGTGCGCGACCGCCGCTTCACCGTCTCTCAGCACGTGACCGACGGCGTGACGGCGCGTGAGCACCTCCCACGGCAGGTAATACGACTCGGTCATGCCGAGTGGTTCGAGCAGCCGCGCGCGGACCACGTCCTCGAACGGTTCGCCCGCCACCACCTCGACGACCCGTCCGGCCAGCTGGAACCCGGCGTTGCAGTAGGAGAAGACCTCGCCGGGCGGGAAGTTCTGCGGCAGGTCGCCGAACTTCGCGATCGCGAGGGCCAGCGCGTCGTCACCCCACCCGGTGGTGAAGTCGACGTCGCCGAGGAAACCTGCCGAATGCGTGAGCAGATGACGCGGGGTCACCGTCTTCCGCGCCACCGGATCCGCCAAGGGAAGGTCGGGCAGGTACTCGACGACCGGCCGGTCCAGCTCCAGCACACCGTCTTCGACCAGGGCCAGCACGGCGGCCGCGGCGAAGGTCTTGCTGGTGGAGCCGATCATGAACAACGTGCCCGGATCGACCGGCAGTCCGGTGTCCACACTGGACACACCGGTGGCGAACACCGACTCCACTCCCCGGTATGTCACCCCCACCACCGCTCCGGGGACGCTCGCGCGACGCGCTTCCTCGTCGAGCACCCCTTGCAGATCCTGAACATTCGACACCCGTGTCCCCTTTCGTCCGGTCAGGCCAGCGTTTCAGCACGACGCCACGCCCGGCTCGTCCGAACCGACGAACATCGCCGGACCGGTGCGGGCGATATCACGTAGCCCGGGAGATCAGGACCCAGTACACTGGACGACGCGGTCCGCTCAGTTCTGCCTCGGGCCGCGTTTCGTTGTCGAAGACCACGCGCCGCGGCCCCCCGAGGTCTGCGCCGGGCAGGACAACCCTTTCTATCCTTACGGAGATACCAGGGCGCACCTGTGCCCACACGCTTATGAGCACACCTACTTTCACCGAACTCGGCCTGCCCAAGACCCTCGTGGACTCGCTCGCCGAACAGGGCGTCACCAGCCCCTTCCCGATCCAGGCCGCCACGCTGCCGCATTCGCTGGCGGGCCGGGACGTCCTGGGCCGCGGCCGCACCGGCTCCGGCAAGACCTACGGCTTCGTGCTGCCCGTCCTCGCCCGGCTCGCCGAAGGCCCGACCCGCCGCCGCCCCGGCCGCCCTCGTGCGCTGGTCCTGGCGCCGACGCGCGAGCTGGCGACCCAGATCGAGGCGTCGTTCCTACCGCTGGCCAAACCGCTCGGCCTCCGGGTCACCACGATCTTCGGCGGCGTCAGCCCCAACCCGCAGATCACCCGGCTGCGTGACGGCGTCGACATCGTCGTCGCGTGCCCCGGCAGGCTCGCCGACCACATGCGTTCCGGCGAAGCGAAGCTCGACCACGTCGAGATCACCGTGCTGGACGAGGCCGACCACATGGCCGACCTCGGCTTCCTGCCCGACGTCCGGCGCATCATGGCCGAGACCCCGGAGCGCGGGCAGCGGCTGCTGTTCTCCGCGACCCTCGACGCGGGCGTCGACGTGCTGGTCAAGCGCTTCATGCACGACCCGGTCACGCACAGCGTCGACTCGGCCCAGTCGCCGGTCTCGACGATGAAGCACCACGTGCTGCACCTGGAGGAGACCCACCGGCTGCCGGTGCTGATCGACCTCACCGCCGCGCCGGGCCGCACACTCGTGTTCACCCGGACGAAGCACCGCGCCAAGCAGCTGACGCGCAAGCTCATGGCCTCCGGCGTGCCGGCGGTCGAACTGCACGGCAACCTCGGCCAGACGGCGCGGACCCGCAACCTGGAGGCGTTCGCCTCCGGCGCGGCGAAGACGCTGGTCGCGACCGACATCGCCGCGCGCGGTATCCACGTCGACGACGTCACGCTGGTCATCCACGCGGACCCGCCCGTCGAGCACAAGGCGTACCTGCACCGCTCGGGCCGGACGGCGCGGGCCGGGGCGTCCGGCACCGTCGTCACGCTGATGACCGACGCGCAGGTCGGCGACGTCCGCGACCTCACCCGCAAGGCGGGCATCAAGCCGACCACGACGCAGCTCGGCCCCGGCCACCCGCTGCTGTCCGAACTGGCGCCCGGTGAGCGTTCGTTCACCGCGTCGCCGCGACGGCCGATCGTGGACACGCGGCCGAAGCGGGTCAGCGCCAGCGGTGAAGCCATCCCTGGCAAGGGCGACGACGAAGACCGTCCGGCGAGCGGTGGACGTGGCGGCCGCGGTGGACGCGGCCGAGGCCCCTCCGCCGGTGGCCGTGGCGCTTCCGGTGGCGGCCGTCGTAGCGGCTCTTCCGACGGCCGTTCGCGTCAGCCTCGCGCCGAGGGCGACCGCCGCGGGGCTTCCGCCGGCCAAGGCCGTCGCGCGGCCGAAAGCACCGGACGTCGCGACGGCGCGCCCAAGGGCGCCGGCCAGGCTCGTCGCGGTTCCGCGGATTCCCAGCCTCGCCGGGGCTCCGGTGCCGCCAAGTCGCAGTCCTCGCGGAACCAGTCCGGCGGTGCTCCGGCCCGTCGCGGCGGTGCCGCCGCTTTCTCGTCCGGGACCCGCGCCGGCTCGCGCCGCTCGCGCTAGTCCTCCCCTGCTTCGATCACGCGAGTTACGCCTTCAAACACGCGAGATCCGGCTTCAAGCACGCGAGTTACGCCTTCGTCACGCGTGATCGGATGGCCGACACAGGAGTTGGCCGTCTGATCACGCGTGTCGTCCGTCTGATCACGGGAGTCGTCCGCCGGATCACACGTGTCGTCCGCCGGATCACACGTGACGGAAGGCGCGACTCGCGTGATTGAGGGCGTAACTCGCGTGATCGGGGGCGGATCACGCCTGGCGGGCGGCGGCGCGGGCTTCAGCGGCCGCGCGACGCTCTTCGAAGCGTGAAGCTTGGGTGTCGAGGGCCTTCAGGAACTGGTCGAGTTCGTCCCGCGCCTTCTCCCCCACCTCGCCGAGCCCTTCGAGCTCGAAGATCTTCCACTGCCGCAGCAACGGCCAGATCACCTCGTCGTGGTGGATCCGCAGGTCGTAGATGCCTGCCTTCGCGATCAGCGCGGCCTTCCGCACGAAGCTCGGGATCACCGCGCCCGGCATCTGGAACTGGACGACCTCATCGGTGATGGCGCGCATCATCGCGTCGGGTGAAAGCTCCAGCGACGCCTGCACCAGGTTCCGATAGAAGAGCATGTGCAGGTTCTCGTCCATCGCGACCCGCGCGAGCAGCTTCTCGCACAGCGGATCCTGCGTGTACTTCCCGGTGTTGCGGTGCGAAATCCGCGTCGCCAGTTCCTGGAAGGACACGTACGCGAAGACGTTCAGCAACTCCTTGTCGCCACTGTCGTACCCCGCCTCCATGGTCTGCATCCGCGACCGCTCCAGCTCGACCGGGTCCACCGCGCGCGTCACCAGCAGGTAGTCGCGGATGCAGATCCCGTGGCGGCCCTCTTCGGCGGTCCAGCGATGCACCCACGTGCCCCACGCGCCGTCGCGGCCGAAGGCGCGCTCGATCTCGCGGTGGTAGCTAGGCAGGTTGTCCTCGGTGAGGAGGTTGACCTCCAACGACGTCCGCGCGATCGGCGACACCCGGGATTGCTCGGGATCCCACGCCTCACCGCCGAGATCGGCGAAGTTGCGGCCCTCGTCCCAGGGCACGTACTCGTGCGGCATCCATTCCTTGGCGACCGAGAGATGCCGATTGAGGTTCTCCTCCACCGTTCCCTCGAGCTCGAGCATCAGCCGGGTGGTTTCGGGGACCGTCATGCGTTTCGTCCTTCCAGGGTACGGAAAACGCCTACCTACGACACCGTAACTTACGGTGCCGTAGGTTTGCCACCTCCGGAAGGTGAACGCTCAGGAGCCGGGGACTGGGTGCGAAGGGGTGTCGCGAAAGCCACTTTCAGGACGTCTGATGTCCTGAAAGTGGCTTTCGCGACATCTGGCTGGCGGCCGGACCAAGCACCGCACCGAAGTCGAACGCTCAGGAGCCGGCGACGGCCGCCAGCTTCGGCACCAGCTGCTCGATCGCGTACGGGATGCTCAGCACGGTGTTGAACGAGATCGCGGCCCCGACCGGCGGGTTCTCGTAGGTGATGAACAGATCCCGCTTCTCCGCCGACACCTTCAGCCGCCGGTACACCGGATCGGCCCGCACCCTGGTCTCCGCGTTGACGTCGGAGTTCAGCCACACCAGCCGATCCGCGTCGAACAGATCGAACCGTTCCGACGAGACCTCGACGACGTTGTCCTCCGGTTTGCTCAACGCCTTGACCGGCTCGAAGGGCCGGAAGCCCAGCTCGGTCATGAAGATCATCTTCGGGTCGGTCGTGGTGAAGGCGGAGAACTTGCCCGCCTCGAAGGTGTCGGCGACGACCATCGTCAGCTTCGCGAACCCGGGGTGTTCGGCCCGCGCCTGCGCGAACCGCCGGTCGATCCCGGCGATCAGGTCTTCGGCCTTCTGCACGAGCCCCAGCGCGCGGCCCACCATCCGGGTCGTCTCCTGCCACGGCGCCGCGTAGTCCTCGAACTTCGGCGGCTGCGCGACGACCGGGGCGAGCTGCGAGAGCTTGTCGTACTGCTCCTTCTTCATCCCGCTGTACTGGGCGAGGATCAGGTCCGGCTTCAGCGCGGCGATCTTCTCGAAGTTGTAGTCGTCCCGTTCGCCGACGATCTCCGGCGGCTTGTCACCCCAGCGGGCCTGGGTCCACGGCCACTTCCCGTACGGCCGCTCCTTGAACCAGTCGACGGCGCCGACCGGCCGGATCCCGAGCGCCAGCACGGCGTCGTGGTCGGACAGGCCGAGCGTGATGATCCGCGACGGCTGTTTCTCGATCTTCGCGGACCCGTATTTGTGCTCGACGGTCACCGGAAAGGTGCCTCTGGCCTCCGGCGGCACCAAGGTTTCGTCGACCGGCTGCGAAGAACCGCAACCGGCCACCAGCAACGACATCATCAGCGCGGTCAGGGTCGCCTTGACCCGCACCCCAGTAACGGACATGCGAGTAAGGCTAGCCTGACCAAAGTCCTAAAGGGACGCGGTGAGACCACGGGCACGCAGGACCGACCGTTCCAGCGGACGGAACACCACCAGCTCGATACCGACGCCGACCAGCAGGATCAGGAAGATGGCCGACATCACGGCCTCCATGCTGTTGAACGACGAGCCTTCGTTGAGGTACGCGCCGAGTCCCTTGCCCAGCGCCGGGGACAGCGCGATCAGCTCGGCGGCCATCAGCGAACGCCACGAGAACGCCCAGCCCTGTTTGAGCCCCGCCAGGAAGCCGGGCAGCGCGGCGGGAAGCAGGATGTGCCGCGCCGACGAAAACCGGTTCGCCCCCATCACCTGGCCGACGCGCGGCAGGATCGGCGGGATCTGGTCGATGCCGGCGACCAGGCCGTTGGCGATCGAAGGAACCGAACCCAGCAGGACCACGAAGTAGATCGACGCGTCGTTCAGCCCGAACCACAGGATCGCCGCGGGCACCCACGCCACCGACGGAAGGCTTTGCAGCCCGGTCAGGAACGGGCCGACGGCGGCGCGGACGATCTTGACCTTCGCCACCAGCAGGCCGAGCGGGGTCCCGATGACCACGCCGATCAGGAAGCCCAGTGCGGCGCGGTGCACCGACGTCCAGACGAACTCGAAGATCTCCCCGTCGACGGTGATGCCGACGAGTTCGTCCCATACCGCGAGCGGCGCGGGAAGCATGGCTTCCGGCCAGAACGCGGCGGCCCACAAGGCCTGCCACAGCGCGACCAGCAACGCCAGGAAGACCACCGGCGGCACGAAGCCCCGCAAGAATCGCTTTCCCCGGCTTTCCCGGCGTTCCCCGGTGGGGGTGTCGAGCGAGTCGAGTCCCGCGCCGACGGCCTCGTCGGCGTCTTCCGCCGCGGTTTCGGGGCGGTCAAGCCGCGGCATGGGTACTGATCACCTCCCGGAGGTGACCGGTGATCTCCAAGGTCAGCTCCTCGGCGTCGGAAGCCTGGACGTCGCGCCATTCCCGCACGACCCGGCCCGGCCGCGACGACAGCAGCACGACCCGCTGGCCGAGCCGGACGGCCTCGCGGACGTCGTGGGTCACGAACAGCACCGACGTACCGGTGCTGCGGTAGACGCGCAGCAGTTCACCCTGCAGGACGTCGCGGGTGATGGCGTCGAGCGCCGCGAACGGCTCGTCCATCAGCAGCAGTGACTGCTCAGGGTCACCGCCGACGCGCAGGGTGGCGGCCAGTGCCCTGGCGAGCGCGACGCGCTGCCGCATCCCGCCGGACAGCTCGTGGGGCCGCTTGTCGCCCGCACCGCCGAGGCGGACGAGTTCGAGCAGTTCGGCCGCCTTTTCGCGACGCTCGGACCGGCCGAAACCGGCTAGGCGCAGCGGCAGTTCCACATTGCGGGCCGCGGTCAGCCACGGCATCAGCGCGGCCTCCTGGAACATGACCGCGGGCCGCGAGGTCTCGAGCGTGATCGAGCCCGACGTCGGCCGGTCGAGACCGGCGACCAGGTTCAGCAGGGTGCTCTTGCCGCAGCCGGAGGCGCCGAGGAGGCAGACGAACTCGCCGGGGGCGACCGTCAGATCCATCCCGTCGAGGGCCACGACGGCGCGGCCGGTCGGCCCGAAGGCCTTCCGCACCCCGTCGAGGCGTACGGCGACACCGGTGGACAGGCCGGGCTCCAAGGTGGTCGTCATCGCTGATCCCCTCCGGTCACTTCGTCAGCCCGGGCGCGTTCACGCCGGGCTTGCCCTGCTCGTTGAGCACGGCGTTGAGCGGGCCGAAATCGGCGAACCCCTTGAGGTCCACCGCGGACTTCACCACGCCCGCGGTCACCGAGTCCTGCGCGAGCTGGCTGAAGGTCGACGCCACCGGATCGATGCCGAGTTCGATGCCGGAGAACGCGCGATCGAGAACGGCCTCGCTCAGTGTGCTGCCCGCGAGCGCCTTGAGCTCGCCGTTGACGACCTTTTTCGCCTCGGCGGGGTTGGTCTTCGCCCACTCGATGGCGGCGAGTTCACCCTTGAGGATGGCGGTGACGGTCTCCGGGTGCTGCTGCAGGAACTCGCTGCGGACGATCACGACCGTGGTCGGGAACTTGCCTTCGGGCCACAGCGTCTTCTCGTCCAGCAGGACCTTCGCGCCCGCGTCCAGCACGAGCCGCGAGGACCACGGCTCCGGCAGCCAGCCGCCGTCGAGCTCACCCTTCTTGAAGGCGTCGAACGTCTTCGGGTTGTCGAGGTTCGTGACCTTGACGTCGGGGATCTTCTTCTCGGCGACGAACTTCTTGAGCGCGACGTCCTGGGTGTTCGCCAGCGACGGCGTCGCGATGTTCTTTCCGGTGAGCTGCTCCGGCGTGGTGATCTCGGGCTTCACGACCAGCTGGGCGCCGCCGGTGACCGCACCGGAGACCAGCTGGATGGCGCCCTTGGACTTGGTGAAGGCGTTGATGGCCGGGCCGGAGCCGATGAACGCGATGTCGAGCGAATTGCCGAGCAGCGCGTTGACCTCTTCGGGTCCGGCGTTGAACGTCTGGGTGGTGAGCTTCGTCGAGCCGAGTTCCTTGGCGAAGAAGCCGTTCTTGGTCCCGATCAGCGCGGGAGCGTGCGTCACGTTGGGGAAGTACCCGACGCGCACCTCGGCCGCGGCACCCTGGCTCTTCTGCTCCGCCGGAGCGGCGCCGCTGTCCGCGCGCGAACACCCCGCGATCCCGCTGGCCAAGGACAGGGCGGCGAAGGCCGCGGCCAGCAAGCGGGTTCTGTGGTGGGTGCGCACGGGAGGTCGCCTTTCGGAGGGTACGACTCGGCTCGGGTGGTGGCGCGAGAGTCGCATGTGCACCCACGTGCCTGCATCGCCATCCGAATGACGGGAAAGATGCTGAGAATCCTTGACACCAGGCGGAACTCCTGTTCCACATTTCAGGACCGGTGTAACGGATCGGGCCGAACGGGCGAATCACGCTTAGTGGTGACGCACCCTCGTACCGTCGCGATGGCGGGCGTGCTGACCGCCGGGATCGGCATGGGCGTCGTCGCGTCGACGCTCAAAATCGCCGACGGCACGCACACCGTGCTCGACACCACCCTGTCCACGACGACGGGGTTCCTCTTCCTCCTCGCCGGTGCCGTCGCGCACGTGCGCCGGGCGTCGAACCCCATCGGCCTGCTCATCGCGCTGGCCGGGCTCGCGTTGTTCGCCGAGGACCTGCAATTCGCCGAAGAGCCGCTCACGCATACGGCGGGCCTGGCGCTGTCGGCCGCGTCCAGCCCGGTGATCGCGCATCTCGTGCTCGCCTTCCCGCACGGAAAACTCCGATCACGCTCCGAACGGGTGCTCGCCTTCTCCGCGTACGCCGTGGTCTTCGGGTCGGCCGTCCTCGGCCTGCTGGTCAACGACGATCCGAAGAACCTCGCCGCGGTCGCGGCGTCGCCGGAGGCCGAACAGCTGGTCAAACGGCTGCTGGAGCTCGTCGGCGCGCTGATCGGCGGCGGGGTCGTGGTGGTGCTGCTCTACCGCTGGCTCACCGGACGGCTTCCGCAGCGTCGGCTGCTCTCCCCCGTCCTCGCGATCGCCGTGGTCGGCGCGCTGAGCACCACGGTCGGCAACGCGCTCGGCTCCGGGCATCCGTTCTCCGAACCGCTGCTGGACGTCTACCGGATCTCGTTCTGCCTGTGGCCGCTGACGTTCCTGATCGGCGTGCTGCGGGCGCGGGTCGGCAACGCGGAGATGATCCGGCTCCTGCTGGAACGCGACGGCACCGGGCTGGCCGCGCTCGTGCAGGACGACGAAGTGTGGAAGGACAGCCGGTCGATCGACGCGCTCAACGCGGCCGCCGGGCTGGTGCTGGACAACCAGCGGCTCGCCGCGGAACTGGAGGAGCGCCTCGTCGAGGTCCAGGCCTCCCGCGCCCGCATCGTGGCCGCCGCCGACGACGAACGGAGGCGGGTCGAGCGGGATCTGCACGACGGGGCGCAGCAACGCCTGGTCAGCGTCGTCCTGCTGCTGCGGATGGCGGAGCGCCGGCTCGGGGACGAACTCACCCCCGCCGTCGCGACGCTGCTGAGGAGCACCATCGACGAACTGCAGGCCACGGTCACCGAACTGCGTGAACTCGCGCGCGGGCTCCGCCCCGCGATCCTCACCGAGGCCGGGCTGATCCCCGCGGTCCGGTCGCTGCTGGACCGCGTCCCGCTCACCGTCGATCTCGAGGGCGCGGACGTGCCGCGGCTCAGCGGTGCGGTCGAGGCGACGGCGTATTTCGTCGTCTCGGAGGCGGTCACCAACGCCTTGAAACACGCGCGGGCGGGCGAAGTCCGCGTGTGCATCCGCGTCGAGGACGACGGCCTGCGGGTGGACGTCCACGACGACGGCACCGGCACGGCCGACATCGGCGGCGGCTCCGGGCTGCACGGCCTCCGTGACCGGGTCCGCGCGCTCGGCGGCGAACTGACCGTCGCGAGCGACCCCGGCTCGGGCACCACGGTTTCGGCCGTCATCCCGCTCGACGGCTAGGCCAGCCCTCGGATCGCGCGCGCCGGCGGCCGCACGCCCTGGATGGACGCGACCATCTCCAGCACCTGACGAGTGCGCCGCACCTCGTGGACCCGGAAAACCTTGGCTCCCTCGGCCACCGCCCAGGCCGTCGCGGCGAGGGTGCCGTCGACCCGCTCCGCGAGTTCCACGCCGAGCGTCTCGCCGACGAAGTCCTTATTGGACAGTGCCATGAGCACCGGCCAGCCGGTGTCGGCCAGTTCCCGGGCGTGCCGCAGCAGCGCCAGGCTGTGCCACGTGTTCTTGCCGAAGTCGTGCGTCGGATCGATCAGCACCCCTTCACGCGGGACACCGAGCGCGACTACGGCTTCGGCGTGCGCCGTGGTCTCCGCGACGACGTCCGCGACGATGTCCGGGTAGTGCACCCGGAACGGGCGGGTGCGCGGGACGGCGTTCCCGGTGTGCGAGCAGACGTAGCCGGTGCCGAACTCGGCGGCGACCTCGGCCAGTTTCGGGTCGGCTCCCGCCCAGGTGTCGTTGATCAGGTCCGCGCCCGCTTCCGCCGCCCGCCTGCCCACCTCGTGGCGCCAGGTGTCGACGCTGATCACCAGGCCGGGGTGCAGTTCGCGGATCCGCTCGACGAACGGGACCACCCGTCGGATCTCTTCCTCGACGCCGACCTCCGCCCCGGGGCCCGCCTTGACCCCGCCGATGTCGACGATGTCGGCACCTTCCGCCACCACCCTGTCGACGGCGGCGAGCGCGGCCGGATCCGAGAAGGTCGCCCCCTTGTCGTAGAAGGAGTCGGGGGTACGGTTGACGATCGCCATGACCAGGGCGCGGTCCCGGGCGACGCGGCGCCCGCGGAAGGTCAGCTCGTTCACGCACCGATCGTAGGCGAGCGGACGTCTTGCCGGTGAGTACCGCCCATCGGGACCGTCCCGGCGAGCGGGAGCGCCCATTCGAGTGGCATATCTGATATATGACGTAAGAGATCGGATCTCTCTTGACTCGTCGTCGAGCACCCGGGTAGACGTTGTCGCACAAGGAAGTTCAGCCCGGCGACGCGGTCGCCCCACGGCTGGTCGGGATGCCGGCGGACGGCGGATCGGCATCCCGGCCACTCACTCCCCCCGGTCACCCCGGCGCAGGAAGGGCCTCGAATGTCCCCAGATCCTCTTCGCGCGGCACGGCTTTCCCGGCGCACGGTGCTGGCGGGAACCGCGGGCGCCGTCGGCGCGCTCGCCCTGCCCGGCGTGGCCTCCGCGGCGCCGGTGGAGTGGTCGCGCGCCGTCGTCGACTCGACGATGAAGCGGCACACCCCGGCCACCCTCGGCAGCTGGGGCTACACCCGCGGCCTCTACCTCTACGGCCAGTACCTGGTGTACCGGCGTACCGGCGAGAAGTCCTATCTCGACTACATCCTCGCCTGGTACGACCGGTTCGTCACCGAGAGCGGGATCTCCAACAATTTCACCAACCTGGACGCGATGCGCTCCGGGCAGATGTTCCCCTTGCTGTACACCGAAACCGGACAGGCGAAGTACAAGACCGCGGCGGACCAGTTGCGCGCGCGGTTCCCGTCCTATCCCCGGACGTCCGACGGCGGGATGTTCCACGCCACGAGCAGGGTCGGGCAGCTGTGGGCGGACGGCGTGTACATGGCGCAGCCGTTCCTCGCCCTGTACGGCAAGACCTTCGGCGATGCCGCCTACTGCTACGAAGAAGCCGCCAAGAACGTCGGCGTCTACTTCGACCGGCTCAAGGAACCCGCGAAGGGACTGCTGTACCACGCCTACGACGAAGACGGCTCGGAGCCGTGGGCCTCGGGTCCCGGACGGCATTCGAAATTCCACTGGGGCCGCGCGATCGGCTGGCTCGGGATGACGGCGATCGATCTCCTCGAAATCCTCCCCCGCGACCATCCGCGACGCCGTCGTCTCGTCTACGTCGTGAAATTCCTCGCCGCGGGGTACACCCGCTGGCAGGACCGGGCTTCGGGGCGCTGGTTCCAGGTCGTCGACCGGGGTGGCGACAAGGACAACTGGCTGGAGACCTCGGCTTCGGCGATGTACACCTTCCTGCTCTCCCGCGCGGTGGAACGCGGCTACATCGGCGCCGAGTACCGGCCCGTGGCCGCGAAGGGCTATCGCGGGGTTTTGTCCCAGGTTTCGACCGGAACCGACGGATTGACCGATATCTCGAACATCTCCGAAGGCACCAACGTCGGCGACACGGCGTATTACTACGCACGAAAACGCAACACCAACGATTTCCACGGTCTCGGCGCGTTCCTCATCATGAATGAGCAACTCGCCCACTGAGGTCGCCGCACCGGCCGAAGGGCGCTTTCCCCGCTTCCGACCTGGGGAAAGCGCCCTTCGGTCGTTTTCCGGCCGGATTCCGGGTATTGACCGGAGGCGCTACCATCGCGTGCTGCGACGCCCACTCCCAGGAGGGACGACCGGATGCGCGAGACGCCGCCCCCGGCTTCTTATACCCGGCTCGAACTCGGTGACACCAGCACGATCCCGGTCGGTGTGACGGTTTCCCCGCACATCTCGCTGGTTTCGATGCTCGTCGAGGTCGTCGGCGGGTACGACCGCGGCCTGCCCGCCACCTGGCGCCGTCAGGTGGGCTCGGCGATCCCCGAGCAGGGATACCGCGCGGCGAGCTCACTCGCCCGCCGCGGCACCTCGGTGCAACCGGACTTCATCGTCCCGATCAGTCCCGGCGAGGACTCTTCCGCCGCGGCTCAGGCGGAAATGCTGCGTGAACTGACGGAATCCGACGTCCTGAAAGGCCTCGAAGAGGTCTTCGGCGACCGGGTGCCCGCGCAGTGGCGGCAGGCCGCCGACCATCCGAGACGCTGGGCCGCCTCGCTCGCGGACGCCTTCACCGCGGCCAGGCTGGCGACCGAAAACCTCTGGACCAAGGCCCGCCCCCTGCTCGACCGCGAGATCGAACGGATCGGCGTCGCCTCCGTCCGCGGCGGGACGGACGCGGTGCTCGGCCTGTTGCGGCCCCACTTCCGGTTCAGCAACGGCTGCCTGCTGCTGTCCGACCCCGAGCCGGCGAAGTACACCGTCCGCGGCCGCAAACTGATCCTCGTGCCGATGCTCGCGGGCAGCCGCTCGGTGGTGTCCAACTTCGACGAAGAGGACGCCATCTGGATCGGCTACCCGCTGCCCGGACTCGACGGCCTGCTCGACGGCGGCAAGGCCGAACCGGCCCCCGGCGTCGACGGGCTCGACCTCGTCGTCGGCGCCCACCGCGCGAAACTGTTGCGGCACTTGGGAAAGCCCGCCCGGATGGGCGAGATCGCGAATCTGCTGTCCTGTGCCGCGAGCACCGCGACCTACCACTGCGAACAGCTCGTCTCGGCGGGGTTGATCGAACGGCATCGGGAGGGCCAGGTGGTGCTCGTGGTGCGGACGCCTCGCGGCGACGCGCTGGTGGGCCTGCTCTCCTGACTCGTGAGTGGTAAGTGACGTTCTAACGACACTTACCACTCACGACCCCCACGACCAACCGCCGCTGCCTCACACCCGCTGGAGGCCCGGCTTCCCCGCTTCGACGACGTACGAACGGTCCGCGGCGAGGACCACCTTCGAGAAGTCGTACTCGGTGGTGTCCGAAACCGTCATGAAGTCCGCCCGCATCTGCGTTTGCGACGCCGTCACCCGGACATAACCGCGCTTTCCCCGGCAGTACTTGATGTGCGGGTTGTGCGACAGCCACGTCGAGGACGGATCGGTCGCGGTGTCGCTGTTGCTCGTGACCGAGGTCGTCACCAGTTCCGAACCGAACACCGGGTCGCTGTGGTTGAAGTAGTCGCGGCGCAGGTCGGCCGCCCAGTGCCGGTGGACGTCGCCGGTCAGCACGATCGGGTTCGGCACCTTGCGGTCCACGATGCCCTTCGCGATGCGGTCCCGGGAAGCCTCGTACCCCTGCCAGGAATCGGGGCTTTCACAGGTCGCCTTGTTGCCGTCGCCGTCACGGGTCGCGAAGAAGACCTGCTGGCCGAGGAAGTCCCACTTCGCCGGATGCGTCTCCAGCGCCTTCAGCAGCCAAGCCTCCTGCGTCGTGCCCAGGATGCTGCGCGACGTCGAGCGCATGTCGGTGCACGACGGGCCCGTCGTGCCGGAGGGGTCGGTCACCTGCGCGTTGCGGTACTGGCGGGTGTCGAGCATGTGGAACCGGGCGAGGTTGCCCCAGCCGAACTGCCGGTACAGGCGGATCGACGCGCCGCTCGGCTTGGCGGTCGACCGGATCGGCATGTTCTCGTAGAACGCCTGGAAACCGGCGGCCTTGCGCTCCGCGGTGGCCGGGCTGGCGGTGCCGTTCCAGTTGTTCATCACCTCGTGGTCGTCGAAGACCACGACCCACGGCGCCATCGCGTGCGCGTTCTGGAGGTCGGCGTCGGTCTTGTGCTGGGCGTGCCGGGCGCGGTACTGGGCCAGCGTCGTCACGTCCTCGGTGAACGCGAGCCTGCGCGGATTCCGGTCGGCGGCGGCGCGGCCGGATTTCCGCTCGTACATGTAGTCGCCGAGGAACAGCACCAGATCCGGGTTGTCGGCGAGCATGCCCTTGTACGAGTGGTACCAGCCTTCCTCCCAGTGCTGGCAGGAGGAGAAGCAGTACTTCAGCTGGTTCACCGCGGCGCCGGCGGCGGGCGCCGTCCGCGTCCGGCCGACGGGCGAGATGTGGCCGCCGGTCTTGAACCGGTAGAAGTATTCCCGTCCCGGTTCGAGGCCCACCGGTTCGATGTGGACGCTGTGCCCGGAGGCACGGGCGGCGGTCACGGTTCCCCGCTGCGCGATCGAGGAGAACGCCTGGTCATTGGCGATTTCCCAGTCCACTGTGTACGAAGCGTCCGGCATGCCGCCGAAGCCGTCGGGGTTCAGCGGAGCGGGAGCGAGCCGCGTCCACAGCACGACACTGTCCGGCAGCGGGTCACCCGAGGCGACACCGAGCTGGAACGGGTCGTGGATGGCGGGTGCCGCCGCCAGCGTTCTCGCGTTCGCCCACGAAGGCACGGTCGACGACAACGCCGCCGCCGAAACCGCAGCGGCTCCCCCGAGGAGTACCGCCCGCCGATTCACCTGGCCCATGAAAATTCAACCTTTCGAAGTGGGGAAAGAACGGGGAGGGATTTCACGCGGCGTAATCGGTGATGCCGCCACTACAGGCTTCGAGCGCCGGATTGGCGGCGGCGTCGGCGACGCAGACCTTGTAATAGACCCACGATCCCTTCGCGACCGGCACGGCCTTGTCGACGTGGGTGCCGTTGCCGCCGGAGGCCCAGACGTAGAACGGGCCGGCGCCGCCCTTCAGCCAGTACGCGACGACGGCGGACTTGCCGTCGGCGTTCCGGTCGTAGACCAGGAAATGCGCGTCCGACGAGCGGAACTGCCCCTCCCCCGCGCAAACGCCGGTGGAACATTCGGCACTGCCGGAACCGACTCCGCAGTCGGGTGCGATCCGCTGGTCGGAGCCGGTGTAGACGTAGCTGTCCGAGATGTAGCCGCCGAGCGCGGGGACGTAGTCCCACAACGTCGTGGTGCCCAGCGGACCGGTGACCGAGGTCCCGACCGTCTGGCAGTCGATGGTCACCGTGGCGCCGTTGGCCACCGTGCGCACCGCGGTCGCGGAAGTGCTCGGGGCGCGGCGGACGTTCAGCGGGTCACCCGCCGTCTTCACGGTCCCGGTGGCCGCGGCCAGTGCGGGAGTGGCTCCGGCGAGGCCCAAGGCGCCCGCCGTCACCAGCACGAGAAAGAAACCGGCGAGCCGCCGGACACTTGAACGCTTCATGACCGCAGCGTCGACCGGCGTCGTACACATCACGTACAAACGCCGACTGCTGTCTGCACATGCATGCGAATGGATCTAGCCAACCATGGCGGGACGGCAATATTATCGGCGGATATGGGGCTCCTGCCGTATTGGCGGTTTAGGTGACTATTCTCGGGTTTCGCGTTCTCGGTCCGCTCGAAGTGGCGGTGGACGGGCAGGTGGTGCCGCTCGGCGGGCCCAAACCCCGGCTGCTGCTGGCCGCTCTCCTGCTCCAGCCCAACGTCGTCGTCTCCACCGAACTGCTGATCGAGGTCCTGTGGCCTTCGTCCGCTCCCCGGTCGGCCGCGGCGAACATCCGCACCTACGTCCATTCACTCCGCAAACGCCTCGCCGACCACGACCCCGAACTCGGGGAACGCATCGGGAGCCGGGCATCCGGCTACATCCTCAAGGCCGCGCCCGACGAGATCGACCACATCCGCTTCGGCGAATTGGCCGCCCGCGCGCAGGACGCGCTCGGCCGCGGGGAAGCCGAATCCGCGCTGGGCCTGCTGGACCAAGCCGAAGCGCTGTGGCGCGGCGAGGTCCTCGAAGGTCTCCCCCACGACCACGGCTGGGGCGCGACCGTCGCCCGGCTGACGGAATTGCGGCTCGCGGTCCAGGAACAGCGGCTGCGGGCGAGGATCGAACTCGGCCGGACCGCCGAGGCCGTCGCCGAGCTGCGCGGCCTGGTCACCGAACACCCCCTGCGCGAAGAGCTCTGGCAGCAGCTGATCGTCGCGCTGCGGGCCGACGGCCGCACGGCCGACGCGATCGAGGCTTACGAAACGGCCGAGAAGGTCTTGGCCGACGAGCTCGGCACCGAACCGGGGCCACGCCTGCGGGAACTGCGGGCCTCACTCGTCCTCACGCCGTCCGCGACCCAGGACGCGGTGGCCGCCGCCCTCACCGTGCCGATGACGCCGGTCTGCCAGCTGCCGCTGGACCTGCCGGACTTCACCGGCCGCGACGAGGTGGTCAGCGCGCTCGTCGGACTTTTCCACGACCGGCGTGAACAGGGAAAACCCGCGATCGCGGTGCTTTCGGGGGCGCCGGGGATCGGCAAGTCCGCCGTCGCGATCCGGGTGGCGCACGCGGTCCGCGACGACTTCCCGGACGGTCAGCTGCACGTCGACCTCGCCGGGACGTCGTCCTCGCCCCGGCCCCCGATGTCCGTGCTCGCCGAGTTGCTCCGCGCCTTGGGCGTCCCCGACGCGGGATTGCCGCGTGATCTACCCGAGCGCGCGGCGCTGCTGCGTTCCCGGCTCGCGACCCTGCGGATGTGCGTCGTCCTCGACGACGCCGGCAGCGCGGCGCAGGTCCGCCCGCTGCTGCCCGGCGCGGGTTCCTGCGCGGTGCTGGTCACCAGCCGGGTCCGGATGCCGGATCTGGCCGGGGCCACCCCCGTCGACGTCGACCTGCTGTCCGAAGGCGAGGCGGCGAAGCTGCTCGAAGGCATCGTCGGCACCGAGAGGGTCGCCGCGGAGCCGGAGTGCGCGACCGCGATCCTGCGCCACTGCGGATATCTGCCGCTGGCGATCCGGGTCGCCGGGGCGAAGCTGACCCACCGGCCGGGCTGGACTTTGCGCGTGCTGGCCGACCGGCTGCGGGACGAAAGACGAAGATTGGACGAACTCCGCGTCGGCGATCTCGCCGTGCGGGCCAGTGTCACGCTCAGCTACGACCTCCTGCCGATGTCGGCCGCGACCGCGTTCCGCGGCCTCGGCGGGCTCGGCTCGGTCCAGTTCCCGGGCTGGGTGGTCGCGGCCCTGCTCGGCCGCACGCACGGTGAGGACGTCCTCGATGTGCTGGTGGACGCTCATCTGGTCGAGCTCAGCGGCTCGGACGCCACCGGCGAGCCCCGTTACCGCCTGCACGACCTGTTGCGGTGTTACGCCCTCGAACTCCGTGCGCAGGACGTGCCGGCGAAGGCACGTGACGCCACGAAACGGGTGCTGGAGGGTTATCTCGCGCTCGCGGTCGAAGCCGCGGACCGGATGCCGATCCATTTCTTCGGGCTCTACCGGGACGACACGGCCGTCCAGCCCGGGTTGCCACCGGGCACCGCGCATCTGATCGAGGATCCGGCCGCGTGGTTCGCCGCCGAGCGGCACACCTGCGTCGCCGCCGTCGCGCTGGCCGCCGATCTGGGCTTCGACTCGCTGGCCTGGCGGCTAGCCGCCGCACTGGCGCCGTACTTCGACCAGCGCGGTCACCAAGACGACTGGATGCACACGCATGCCGTCGCGCTGGCCGCCGCCCGCCGGTCCGGCGAGGTCCGCGGTGAGGCGATCATCCAGCGCAATCTCGGGCAGATCCAGCTGTACCAGGACAGTTACGCCGAGGCCCTGGTCGCGTTCGAGCAGTCGCAACTGCTGTTCGACAAGATCGGCGACACGCGGGGCGCGGCGATCGCGCTGGCCGGGCTCGGCACCGTGCTGCGGATCAAGGGTGAGGACACCGTCGCACTGGAGCACTGTCACGCGGCGCTCGACCAGTTCTCGGCGGCGGGCGATCCGCACGGTGAGGCCGTCGCGCGCATCGCGATCGGCGCGGTGTGGCTGGCGCGGCGCCGGTACGCCGACGCGGAACGCTGGTTCACCGCGGCGCTCGACCAGTCCGCCCGCATCGGCGATCGGCACCGCGAGGCGCACGCGCTGAAACGGCTCGCCATGCTGCGCCAGCACCAGGGCAACCTCGCGGGTGCGCGCGAGCGGGTCGACCGTGCCATCGCGATCTTCAACGAACTCGGCGACGACCACTGCGTCGGCTACGCGAACCAGAACCTCGGCGAGCTGTACCTGCACAGCGGCGACCTGGCCCACGCGCAGCTGCTGCTGGTCAATTCGCTGAGCGTGCACCGGCGCAATGGGGACCGCCGGTCCGAGGCCGAGGTGTCCCAGCTGCTCGGGGAACTGCACGAGGCGCTGAGCCAGCCCGAGCGGTCGCGGACGTATTCGGAGCGCGCGCTGGCGTTGTGGCGGGAACTCTCCGCGCGCCCACAGGAATCCGCACTCGCGTCGCGCCTGCAGGAATCGGCCGAAGCCTCGTACAACGACTCCGCGAGCGCCTGACCTTTTCGCGATTCGGCACCTGATTGCGGGGTTCACCCACCGCAACCAGGTGCCGAATCGCGTTTGTATCGATCGTGTACACGCCCCGGCGAAGCTCCCTTCGTAGCAACCGAGAGTGCTCGAAGGGAGACCGGAATGGTCCGGACCGTTAAGGCCCGCCGGGTGATGGCGGCCGTGCTGGCCATGGGGGCGGTCACCGCGCTGGCCGCCGGCCCCGCGAACGCGACGCCCGAAGGAAGCTGGCGCGCCGACCTGTCCACTGTGGACGGAGACGACGTCAACGTCCGCAGCCACGACGGCGTGCTCAGCCTGGAAAACGCCGCCTGGCACAGAAAACCCGACTCCGTCGGCAGCCAGGGATACCTGCTGCTGGCCGAGCAGAAGCTCGGAAAGCCGGTCAACCGCGTCACCGCCCAGGTGACCGCCGACGCGCCGAAGGGCACCGAGGTCGAGGTCGACGTCCGGGGCAAGCTCAACTCCCAGGACTGGACGGAGTGGACGCCCACCGAGGGCGGCGCCGCCCAGCTGTCCGCTTCGGTCTCCACGGTCCAGGTCCGCATCGGGCTGCGCACGGTGACCGACGGCGTGACCGCGAAGGTCAGCGACGTCACCCTTCAGGGTGAGCTCGGCCCGCAGACCAACGCGATCGGCGCGGCCGCCGCCGCGCTGACGTACAAGGTCTACGGCACCCGCGAAGGCCTCGTCGGCGGCACCACCGCCAACGGCCACGTGATCAAGTCCCGCGACCACTTCGTCGCCCTTCCCTCGGGCCGCGGCCTCGCGCCGAAGAACACCGGCAACTACACCGTCCGCGTCTGCCGCACCGACAACAGCCGGTGCGAGTACGCGCCGGTGTGGGACGTCGGCCCGTGGAACACCAAGGACGACTACTGGAACCCGTCGGCCACCCGCCAGATGTGGAAGAACCTGCCGCAGGGCAAGCCCGAAGCGCAGGCGGCGTACCAGGACGGCTACAACGGCGGCAAGGACGAGTTCGGCCGCAAGGTGGCCAACCCGGCCGGTATCGACCTCGCGGACGGCACCTTCTGGGACGGCCTGAAGATGACGGACAACGGCTGGGTCAACGTCTCCTACCTGTGGACCGGCTCCGGCCCGACCGGCGTGGTGAGCACGGCAGGCGACCCGATGAACGTCCGCGCTTCGGCGAGCACCTCGGCGGCCATCAAGGGCCTCGCGGCGAACTATGCGAAGGTCAACATCGAATGCTACGTCGAGGGAGAGACCGTCACCGGCAAGTTCGGCACCAGCAACGTCTGGGACCGGATCGGCCCGGGACACTACATCTCCGACACCTACCTGCAGACCGGCTCGGACCTGCCGGTGGCGCCCAAGTGCTCGTGACGCACCCCTGATCGCGAAGGCCCGGCGTACCCCATAACGCCGGGCCTTCGCCCTTTCGTCCGCCCTTTTTCCCGCGCGGGCGGACCTGGGGCCGGGGCGCCCGCCATCGAGACTGGGCGGTAGCCACGACCTGAGGGGGTCCGCATGAATCCGCCGGAAACGACCACGTTGCGCGACAAGCTCTCCGGCACGGTGGTCACCGCCGTCGATCCGGGGTACGACGCCGCCCGCGCCGTGTGGAACGGGGACATCGACCGGCGCCCGGCGGTGGTCGCCGAATGCGCCACGCGCGAAGACGTCGTCACCGCGCTGGCCTTCGGCCGTGAAAAGGGCCTCGAGATCACGGTGCGCGGCGGCGGGCACAGTTTCAGCGGTTCCGCCGTGGCCGACGACGGTCTGGTGATCGACCTCGGCGGGCTGCGCCGGATCACCGTCGACCCGGACGCCCGCACCGCGGTGGTCGGGGGCGGTGCGCTGTGGGCGGATGTCGACGAGGCGACCCAGCGGCACGGGCTCGCGACGGTCGGCGGCACGGTGAGCGACACCGGCGTCGGCGGCCTCACCCTCGGCGGTGGTTTCGGCTGGTTGACCGCGAAACACGGGCTCACGATCGACAATCTGCTCTCGGCGGAGGTCGTGACGGCCGACGGCCGGATCCTGCGGGCATCCGAGGCGGAGCATCCGGACCTCTTCTGGGCGCTGCGCGGTGGTGGCGGGAACTTCGGTGTGGTCACGGAATTCGAGTTCCGGCTGCATCGGGTCGGCCTCGCCGAGGTCGGGATGTTCTTCTGGACATTGGCGGACCCGCCCGAGGCGATGCGCTTCGCGAAGGACGTGATCGCGTCGTTGCCGTCGGGCACCGGCTCCATGCTCGTCGGGCTCAACGCGCCGCCCGCGCCGTTCGTCCCGCCGGAGCACCATCTCGCGCCGGGTCTCGCGCTGGTCGTCGCCGGATTCGACGGCCCAGAACGGCACGGCCCGCTGGTCGAGCGGATCCGGAGCGGGCTGCCCACGGCGTTCGAACTGGTCACCCCGATGCCGTACGCGGAGCTGCAGAAGCTGCTCGACCCGACCGCGCCACGGGGCATCCTCGCCTACGAGAAGTCGCTTTACGTCGCTTCGCTGTCCGAAAAGATCATCGATGTCATCGCCACGCGCCTGCCGGACAAGGCGTCGCCGACGACCGTGCTGCCGATCGTGCCGTTGCAGGACACGTTCTCGACGGTGCACGACGACGCGACCGCGTTCGGCGGGCCGCGGACGCCCGGGTTCGTCGTCGGTATGGCGGCCACCGCCCCGACGCCGGAACTCCTGGCGGCGGATCGCGTCTGGGCGCGGAGGCTGTGGGAGGAGCTCCTGCCGCATTCCAACAACCACGGCGGCTACCTGAACTTCATGAACGAATACGACGAAGACCGGGTGCGTACGGCGTTCGGCGCGGAGAAATACGCGCGGCTGGCCGCCATCAAGGCGGTGTACGACCCGGACAACGTGTTCCGGCACAACGCGAACATCCGTCCCACTGAGTGAGCCTTTTATTCACAACCATGAACGGTCTTCACAATCCCTTCATCGTCGTGCGAAACTCCCGTGACGCATTTCCCACTGACGAATGGCGGGCATTGTGAGCGTTTCCCGGCGAACCCTGTTGACGCATGTTCCCGGCATTGCCGCCGTCGCGGCGACGACGATCACCCCGGCCGCCGGCGCGGCCGCGGAAACGACCGACAGCCTGAGGACTTTCCGCCGAACGGCCGATTACGCGGTCGCCAAGTTGCGAGCCGTCGCTCCCGGCGTGACGGCCTTTCCGGAGATCACCCGGTTCGAGAAATGGACCTATTCGCAGAACGGCGGCTGGATCGGCGGATTCTGGCCGGGCACTTTGTGGCTCGCCTCGATCCACAGCGGCGATCCGCAATTCCGCACCCTCGCCATGGCGTCGGCGGAAAAGCTCGCACCGCGCCAGCACGAGACGCGGGACCACGATCTCGGATTCCTCTTCTACCCGTCGTGGGTGACCGGCTGGCGGCTCACCGGCGACGAGAAATGGCGCACCGGCGCGCTCACCGCCGCCGCGTCGCTCATCCAGCGTTACAACGAAAAAGGGAAGTTCATCCGGGCGTGGGGCGCGCTCGACACCCCGAACAACGCCGGGCGGGTCATCATCGACACGATGATGAACCTGGATCTGCTGGCCTTCGCGAGCAAGCAGACCGGTGACCGGAAGTACCTCGACATCGCCGTCGCCCACGCGAAGACCACCGAGCGGGTCTTCCTGCGCCCGGACGGCTCGACGCCGCACGTATTCGACTTCGATCCCGCAACGGGCGCCGAAATCGGGCCGAACACCGTGCAGGGTTACAGCCCGGCGTCCTGCTGGTCGCGCGGACAGGCGTGGGGGATCTACGGATTCACCACGATGTACCGGCGTTCCGGCGACCCGCTGTTCCTGCGGACCGCGCAACGCCTGGCCGACTTCGCGCTGCGCGCGCTGACTCCCGACAACGTGCCCGTGTGGGACTACCTCGCACCGCAGGCGCCGTACGACATCAAGGATTCCTCCGCCGGCGCGGTGATGGCGTGCGGCCTGCTCGACCTGGCGAAGGTCGCGAACCGGCCGCACTACCGCGAGGCGGCGATCCGGATCCTCACCGCGTTGTGCGACACCTGCCTGACCACGAAGTCCACTCGCGCCGAGGCGATCGTGGCACGGGGGACCCGCAACCGCCGCGCCGAGGACGGCATCGAGGTTTCGCTACCCTACGCCGACTACTACCTGTTGGAAGGTCTTTTGCGGGTGCTGATGCCGAAGGAGATCGACAGGGCGATCGACCTGTCGAGCGTCTGACGACGGGTGGCGGCCTTCGGGGCGTTGCGGGTCCGTGAAGGCCTCCTTGAGGGACTCTGGGTCCCTCAAGGAGGCCTTCACGGACAGGTTTCAGTGGTGCGGAGTGGCGGTCCGACTTCCGACCTTCCGCGACTCGTGCAGCGAAGGGCGCTCAGTGCGCGTGG
Source organism: Amycolatopsis sp. TNS106 (assembly GCF_019330265.1). NCBI lineage: Bacteria > Bacillati > Actinomycetota > Actinomycetes > Pseudonocardiales > Pseudonocardiaceae > Amycolatopsis > Amycolatopsis sp. TNS106. The sequence continues at coordinate 4,709,779 of NZ_CP024972.1, forward strand.
TGCCCCTCGTGACCACCGTGTCCCTCGTGGCTCTCGTGACCACTGTGGTCGCCATGCCCGCCGTGGTGCGCGTGAACCTTCGCGTGCCCCAGCCCGCGCCCGATCATCCACTTGTTCACCGGCACCGTCAGCACGAACGCGACGGCCAGCGCGAACGCCAGCGCACCCCAGAACAGCAGGCTCGCCAGTCCGGCTTCCATGGCACCCGGAACCACCAGCATGACCCCGTTGTCGACGATCTCCATGACCGCGATCGACACGGTGTCGGCCGCCAGCGCCACCTTGAGCGCGGTGCCGAACGACAGGCCCGACTTCAGCACGCCGCGCATGGTCAGCGCGTAGCCGAAGACGAAAGCGAGCGCCACCGCGAGCATGATCGTCGCCACGTTGCCGAGACCGAGCGCCGTACCGATCACCATGCCGAGGACCTCACCGATCGCACAGCCGGTGAGGCAGTGCAGGGTCGCCGAGGCCGCCATCGACCAGCTTGCTCCATGCCGTGTCTCGTTCATGCGGACACCATACCCCCCACCCGTATATATGGCTCAGTGATCCACGTCTCGCGATCACTCAAAGTCACCTCCGTAGGCCGACCCGGTAATCAGCCCAGGTCGATGAACTCACTTCCGTAACCCTTTGCGCTCATCCGGTTGACCGGGGTAACCGAACACCCCTAGTTTCGCCGGAGGTCTCCACCGCGCGTAGACCGATCGGCTGGTTCAGGTAGTTCCGTGACTATGGGGTGGAGATGCGAGGGCCGACGAAGACGCTCGTCGTTGCCACTGTGCTCGCTTGGGGCATGGTGTTCGGGCTGACCGGCTGTGGCGGTGGTGAAGAACCGGCGGAGACGGCGGCGAAGCCGATCCGGATCGCCTTCGTGCCGAAGGTCGCGGGCATCCCGTACTTCGAGGCGATGAACACCGGCGGGCAGGCCGCGGCCAAGCAGCTCGGTGTGGAATGGAGTTCGACCGGCCCGGCCACGGTCGAGCCCGCGGCGCAGGTCACGATCATGCGCGGCCTCGTGGACCAGCAGGTGGACGTCATCGCGATCGCGCCGAACGATCCCAGGGCGATCGCGCCGGTGATCACCGAGGCGCGGGCCAAGGGTGTCCATGTGATCACTTCGGACACCGACGCGCCCGGCACCGATCGCGAGCTCTTCGTCAACCAGGCGACCCCGGAGGGCATCGGCAAGGCGCTCACCGACGCTTTGATGAAGAAGATGGGGAACGCGGGCAAGTACGCGATCGTCTCCTGCGGCGAAACCGCCGAGAACCTCAACGCGTGGATCGCCGTCCAGCGCGCTTATACGGCTACGGAGTACCCCCATGCACAGCTCGTCGAAACGGTCTACGCCGGCGAGGACAAGGACAACGCCACCGCGCTGGCCAAAGGGCTGATGGCCAAGTACCCGGACCTCACCGGCCTGGTCGGCGAATGCACGACGTCCGCGCCCGGGGTCGCCGAGGCGGTGCGGTCACAGCAGAAGATCGGCCGCGTCTTCACCGTCGGCGTCGGGACGCCGCAGGCGATCAAGCCCTACCTGCTGGACGGTTCCGCGTCGCTGTCGGTGCTGTGGAACGTCGAATCGCTCGGCTACCTCACCGCGTGGGCGGGCAAGCAGATCGCCGAGGGCAAACGGCTCGGCCCGTCGAACAAGGTCAACCTCGAACTCCCCGCGATCAAGTACGAGGAAGACACGAAGACCGTGCTCCTCGGCGACCCGCTGCTCATCACGCGCGAGAACGTGGACCAGTTCAAGTACTGACTCACCGGCCCCGCCGGACGGCGGCCGCCGCCGCCGCGCCACCGCCGAGGATCAGCACCAGCGCCGTCAATCCCCACCGCCGTTTCTCCTTCGTACGGGCGAGGGAATCGGTCTCCGCCGCCTCCTCCTTCCGTTCCCGGGGCGCGGCCGAACGAGACGGCTTCGGCACGGGAGCGGGCGGCGGGACCACCTTGGGTGCCGGCGTGGACGCCGGGCTCGACGGCGTCGGCGAGGGAGTCGGCGAAGGACTCGGCGACGAAGAGGGACTGGGCGACGGCGTGGAAGACGGGCTGGGAGACGGCGTGGGTGAGGGCGTCGGCGTGGGTGAGGGCGTGGGTGTCGGAGTCGGCTTGGGCGGCTCCGGTTTCGGCGGTTCGGGCGCGGTGAGGCAGCCCGCGGCGTCCGAACCCGCCAGCGGCGGGCCCGAACGCACCACGGTCACCTGCCCGCTCCGGTCGAGGCGGTAGAGCACGCTGCGCCCGCCGATCCGGTTCGCCGTGGCGTACAGCGCGCCGTCGCGACCGAGCACGACCGAACCGTAGACGTCCGCGGGCGGGAAACGCGCGTCTTCGGCTTCGCGGACCTTGCCGGATACCGGATCGATGGTGATCACGGCGCCCTTCCCCCGCCAGGTGGTGGACACGCCGTAGAGCAATCCGTTGTGGTACGCGAAATCGTTGACGTCGTGGGCGAGCGTGATCGGCCGGAGGAACACCGTCCCGATCACCCGCAGGTACCGCTCCCCCGGCGACAAGTCCACTGTGTACAGTGTGCCGTTCCTGAGCAGATACCAGGAATTCCCGCCTATCGCGCCGGCGGTCACCCCGGCGACGGGGCTCCACAACGGCAACCGGTTCCCGGCGCGGGTGATCGGACCGAGGTCCTGGGTCTTCCCGTCCTGGTCGATCGTCACCGCGTGCGCGCCCCGGCTGAGTCCTTCCGCGACACCGAAGACCAGGTTCCGCGTCGCGGAGTACCCGAGCGCGTTGAGCCGGTAGCCCGGTTCGGTCACCCGCGAAGTGGCCCCCGATCCGGCGTCGAGCCAGCGCAGCTTCGACTTCCCGTGCGACCCGGTCTCCGCCTGCACCACCAGGCAGGACTCGGCGGCATGTGCGGCCATCGGGGCCAGCAAGGCCGACGCCCCCACCAGACCGGCGACGGCCACCGTCGCCGCCGACCGCGTCACCCGGTCCACAGTGCTCACCGGCTCAAGAGATCCTCGCCAGCGCGGAGGTGAACGCGTCCGGCGGGATCCGCACCCCGCCGCCGAACGGGTTCTGCAGCTGGTAGATCGCGAACAGCAGCAACGTGACCGTTCCTGCCAGCGTGGACACGATCACCAGGTGCGCGGCCAGCCGGGTGCCACCGAACAGGTTGGGCAGCAGCGCCGAGATGAGGCTGCCGAGAATGAGCGCGAACCAGACGACGCTGCCGACCCGGCTGCCCTCGACCGCGTTGAGCCGGTCCTGCCTGGCCTCGTAGACCTGCCAGAGCTGGGTGGCCGCCTCGGCCTTGCGCTCACGGATCCAGTCGTCGTCCGACGGGGCCCTGTCCACCGCCTTGCGCAAGCTGTCGAGCTGCACCCAGCCACGATCGGGGATATTCGTCTGTCCCCCGGCCATCAGCGGCCACTCCTTCTGCTCGACCGTGGTGATGTACTCCGCGCTCAGCTTCCGCACCTCGTCCTTGACCTCGGTCCCCAGCGAATCGGCGGCCCAGACCGCGGCGACCAGGCTGTCCGCCTCGTGGTACGAGCCCTCGCGCGCCGCGCTCGCGGAGTCGAAGAGCGAGATCAGGATGAACGCGACCAGGACGGCGTGCAGTCCGCCGACGATGGTGAACACCTGACCGGCGGCGTCGTTGTTGTCCGGCCGTCCCTCGTCCCAGCCGAACCGGCGGACGAGGTAGCCGACGAAGCACGCGATGGCCGCCGCGCCGACGACCCAGGCGATGCCGGTCAGGTAAATACCCATTCGAGTCCTTCCCACGGAGACTGCTGAAGCTAGTTCACACTTCCACGGGCGAAAAGGCCGGTTGAATCAATTCATACCAGTGGCGGAAGAAGCCCGGCCTGCCTTCACCGGCTCGGCCCAATTTCTCAGCGCTCGAAACAATTTCCGATACACGCCGGAAAGGCGCATCACCGGTCGGAGAGCCAGGCTTCACGACCGAGTGAGCGGCCACCACGAGACGTCACCGACGCCGTCGCATACCCGCATTTCGCGCAGCTCCGGCACCCGAACGGCCGTCTCCAGGCCACGCATCCGGAGCAGTCCGGCAAACAGGTGAACCTCTTCGCAGACCCGATCGAGCTGTTTGTCCGGGCATTACCCCTTGCTATGTTGACTTTGCCAATGCCCCACTCGAATGAGTAGCGACGAATTGCGAAAACAGCAGTTCACCGGGTCGATCGAAAGGGAGTCCGTTGACGACAACCGAGACCCATACCGGAGCCCGGCCCGCCGGTGAAGTGCTGACCTGGAGCCGGAAGCTGCTCGACCCGGCCCTGCGCCAGACCGTCGACGGCCTGCCCGAATCGATGCGGCTCATCGCCGGCTACCACTTCGGCTGGTGGGACGAACACGGACGTCCGTCCACTTCGGACAGCGGGAAGACGTTGCGGCCCGCGCTGGCGCTCCTGTCGGCGCAGGCGGTCGGCGGGGACGCCGAAATCGCCGTGCCGGTGGGGGTCGCGGTGGAGCTGGTGCACAACTTCTCCCTGTTGCACGACGATGTGATGGACTCCGACACCACCCGGCGGCACCGCCCGACGGCGTGGACCGTTTTCGGCACCGGCGCGGCGATCCTCGCCGGGGATGCCCTGCTGTGCCGGGCCTTCGAGGTGCTGTCCCCGTTCGGGCAGACCGCGCTGCGGGTGCTCAGCAGCGCCGTGATCGATCTCCTGGAAGGCCAGAGCGCCGATCTGAAGTTCGAGGAACGCGGTGACGTCGACACCGCCGAATGCGTACGCATGGCCGAAGGGAAGACCGGCGCGTTGCTCGGGGCGTCGTGCACGCTCGGGGCGCTGGCCGGGGAAGGGAGGCAGGATCAGGTCGACCGGCTGACCGAGTACGGGAGGGCACTCGGGCTGGCGTTCCAGCACATCGACGATCTGCTCGGGATCTGGGGCGATCCGGCGGTGACCGGGAAACCGGTCCACTCGGATCTGTCCAACCGGAAGAAGTCCCTGCCGGTGGTGGCCGCGCTCCATTCGGGGACGGAAGCCGGGCGAGAACTGGATGTCTTGTACCGCAAGGAAAACCTCGAAGCCGCGGAATTGCCCCACGCGGCCGAGCTGGTGGAACGGGCGGGCGGCCGGGCTTGGAGTCAGGAGCAGGCCGACGCGCTCCTGACCGGCGCGCTGCACCATCTCGCCGTCGCGAACCCGGTGCCCCGCCCAGGCGCCGAGCTCGCGGCCCTCGCGAAGCTGGTGGTGCGGCGACGGTATTGAAGGCGGGCGCGGTAAGGCAGGGGTGGGCGGGGATGAGCCCACCCCTGTCCCGTCGGGTCAGCGGCCGGGGCGGGCCAGTCCCCGGTCGCCCGCGCCGCGGCTGAGGACGACCTCGTCGGTGGCCTTGAGCGCCTCCGCGCCGGCGTTCCCGGCCTGCCCCGCGGTCAGATCGAGCAGGCGGATCGGCGGGCCGAGCTGGACCAGTGTCGGGACGTATTCGGCCTTGTCGACCTTCCAGCGTTCGCCGTCCCGCACGAACCGGAACCGCGCGGCCGCGCCCTGCTCGGTCGAACCCTTCGGCTCCGAATGCCGGGCGACGCTGTTGCCGAGGCCGTAGGCGACCCATTTGCCGTTGATCTGCTCGAAGGGCTGCACGACGTGCGCGTGGTGGCCGATGATCAGGTCGATCGAGTCGTCACCGAGGAGTTTCTTCGCCAGTGAGCGCTGCTCGGCGGTCGGGTCGTGCTGGTATTCGGTGCCCCAGTGCAGACTCGCGAGGACGACCTGTGCGCCCGCCTTCCGCGCCGCCTTGGCCTCGGCGATCACGTCTTCGGCGTCGATCTGGTTGACCAGCCAGGGTTTGCCCGCGGGCACCTTGATTCCGTTGAACCCGTAGGAGTAGGAGATCTGGGCGACCTTGACGCCCTTGACGTCGACGATCAGCGGCTTCTTCGCCTCTTCGGCCGAGCGCGCCGAACCGGTGTGCTTGATCCCGGCCTCGTCGAGTTCGTCGAGTGTCCTGGTCGCGCCGTCCACACCCTGGTCGATCGTGTGGTTGGACGCCGTCGAACAGTTGTCGTACCCGGTGTCCTTGAGCGCGCCGGCGATCTCGGGCGGCGCGCTGAACGACGGGTAGCCGCTGTACGGCCCGCCCTTCGGCGCGAGCGGGGTCTCGAGATGGCAGATGCCGAGGTCGGCGCCGGAGACCAGCGGTTTGATCCCGGCCAGCAGGGGGCGGTAGTCGATCTTGCCGCCGCCGTCCTCCTTCGCCTGCTCGGTCAGCGCGGGATGGATCAGCACGTCACCGGTCGCGACCACGGTGAACGACCCGTCCGGCGCCTGGCTCGGCCCCGGCGCCGCGGGCGTGACGGGCTGCTGTTGCTGGTCCGGAGCGCTGCTGCACCCCGCGAGCAGGAGAGCGGCGCCGAGGAGGGCGGTGGTCTGACGGGCACGGGAGCTGAACATCTGTTCCCTCGATCGGGTGAAGGTCCCTCCATCCTGCCTTACGGGTGGTCACTGGACAGCGCCACGCCTGATCACGGGGGTATCGGCGCCTTGACCGCGTGTCGGCCTTCCGATCACGCGTCTCGTCCGTTCGATCACACGAGTCGGCTGTCTGATCACGGGGGCCTCAGGCCAGGCAGTCGCCGGGCTCTCCCCGTCGCAGCGCCGGATCCTCCTGCGGGAACGTCCGCGCCACCCCCGGCCCGCTGGTGCGCGTCTCGAACCGGACGGTCACCCGCCCGTGCCCGGCGCCCTGCACCCACCCGGTTCCGTACGCCTCGTGCACGACGTCGTCCCCTGGCCGCCAGCTCGACGTCACCACGGCCACCGGCGCGGGCGCTCGTTCGACCACGGGCGTCTCGGGGGCCGGAACGGAAAGAGTGAACAGCGGATCCTGATGCGGCACCGAAAGCCCGGAGAACGCCACCCCGGCCAGCCGCACCCCGCCGAACTCGGCCGGATCGATCAGCAGCCGTTCCGCCATCGCGGCGAGCTGGTCGAATTCGTCGGTGGGCGAGGCCATCGTCTCCGAACGCGTCACGGTGCTGAAGTCGGTGTGCCGGAGCTTCACCACCACCGTCCGCGCGACCCGTTCGGCGTTGACGAGGCGCCGGTGCGCGTGCACGGCCAGGTCGCGGACCTCGCGGCGCAGGCTCACCAAGTCGATCAGGTCACGGTCGAAGGTCGTCTCCGCGCTGACCTGCTTGAGCTCCGCGCGGTCGGACACCGGCCGGTCGTCGACGCCGGTGGCCAGCCGCCGCAGGTCCCGCCCGACCACACTGCCCAAAGTGGACACCGCGTCGGCGTCGGAGAGCGCGGTCAGCTGGCCGAGTGTCCGGACGCCGATCGCCCGCAGTTTCCCTTCCGCCACCGGGCCGATCCCCCACAGCACCCTGGTCGGCAGCGGCGCGAGGAAGTCGCGTTCGGTGCCCTGGTCGACGACGAGCAGCCCGTCCGGTTTCGCCAGATCCGACGCGACCTTCGCGACCTGCTTTCCCGACGCCGCCCCGATCGACGCCACCAGGCCGATTTCGGACCGGATGTGCTCCCGCAGGCGCGCGCCGAACTTCCGCACCTCACCGGAAGAGGCACCGGCAAGCGAAGGCGGTTCCGCGAAGGCTTCGTCGAGGGAGATCCGTTCAAGCACGGGTGCGTATTTCGCGACGAGGTCGAACACCTGGGTGCTCAGCAGCTCGTACAGCTTGAACCGCGGCGGCAGGATCACCCCGTTGGGCGGCAGGAGCCGCCGGGCCTGCGACATCGGCATCGCCGATTTGATCCCGTGTTCGCGCGCCTGGTAGCTCGCCCCGGCGACGACGCCGCGCGGTCCCGCGCCGCCGACCAGTACCGGACGCCGGCTCAGGGTCGGCCGGGTCAGCTGTTCACAGGAGGCGTAGAACGCGTCCATGTCGAGGTGGATGACCCACCGGTCATGCCCGCCCATCGCCCGGCACCTCGAGAAGCCGATGCAGGGCCTTCGTGTACTCCTCGAACGCGGCCCGGCCACGGGTGGTCAGCTCGACCAGAGTCACCGGCGTGCGGTGCTCGAAGGCCTTCGTGATCTCGACGTAGCCCGCGTCCTCGAGTTTGCGCAGATGGGTCGACAGGTTGCCCGGTGTCATGTCCAGCAGTTGCTGCAGCCGCGGGAAGGTGATGCTGTCACCCGGCCCCAGGCTCGACAGCGCCACCGTGACCCGCAGCCTCGCCTGTGCGTGGATCACCGGATCGAGCTGAGGCAGCCCGTCTTCGCTCATCGCGCCCGCACCAGGAAGGCCAGCGACGCCACCAGGAAGCCACCGCCACCCGCGAGGCTCAGCACGAGGAAGTTGTGCGGTCCTCCGGCCAGCACGCTCGCCGCGCCGCACGCGATGATCCACACCCCGAGGCCGTACTGCAGTTTGCTCTGCCACAGCATCCCGCCGGCGAGGTACATCAGGCCGGTCAGCATGAGCGAGGTCCCGGACCACAGCAACGGGATCAGCTCGGTGTCGAGGCCGAGCCGGATCAGCGCGGTGTTCACCACCGTCAGCCCGCCGAACGCGATCATCCAGCTCCACCCGTACATCGCCCCGACGAGCCGGGACGGCCCGCGCACCCCGCGACCCGAACGGATGCCGTAGATCGCCGAATACGCCATGGCCCCGGCGAAACCGGCGACGGCGATCGCCCCGGCGGCCCACATCGGCAGCAGCGCGGTCGGCGGGGCGGAAAGGTAGACGAGCCCGAAGCCGAGCAGCCACACCAGACCCCATACGGCGAGCAGCACCGCCGGATTCGGCCCGATCTCGCGCCGGGTCCGCTCCGACTGCGTGGCGATGAGCGCGAGCGACTCCTCGGGCGTCATCGGCCGCTCGTCGCCGTCCCGTTCATCCTCCGCCACTTCGGAAAACTAACACGGGTTCACAGTCTCGCCGTGTCGAGCCGGAACCTCGCCATCACCACGAGCGCGGGGACCACGAGCCACGCCGCGAGCACCGCGACGGCGGTCAGCGTGCCCGAACCGCCGAGCACCGGTGCGCGGCCGATCTCACCGAGCCAGTACGTCGGCATGAGCTGCCCCGCGGTGTTCATCCAGCCGGGCAGGACCTGCAGCGGGATCCACAATCCGCCGAACATCCCCAGCGGCAGCATCAGCGCGCCGGTCACGGCCTGGACGGTGTCGCCCTTGCCGAACAGGCCGATCATCAGGCCCAGCACCGCGAAGGGCAGCGCCCCGAGCCAGAGTGCGCCGAAGATCGTCAGCCACTGGCCGGTTTCGAGTCGGATGCCGCGGATCATCCCGGCCGCGAAGATCACCAGCAGGACGGGCAACGCGACGAACAAACCCGCCGTCACCTTGACCATCAGGTAGCCGGGCGCCCGCATCGGTGTCAGCCGCAAGGTGCGCTGCCAGCCGTCGGTGCGCTCGGTGGCGACGCGGGTGCCGGTGAACAGCGCGGCCGTCATGGCGCCGTACGCGGCCATGTTCACCATGGTCACCGTCGCGGTCGAGATGCCAGGAGCGATGTCGCGGGCGCCGAAGATCCCGCCGAACAACAGGAACATCGCCAAGGGCATGCCGATGGTGAACAACGCGAACTGCGGGCTGCGGACGATGCGTTTGATCTCCAGCGCCAGGTAGTTCAGGTTCATCGCGAGGCCCCCTCGGTTACATCGGCGGTCAGCGCGATGAAGGCTTCTTCCAGTCCCACAGCGGTGATTTCGATGTTCGAGGCGAGCGGGAACTCGCGCAGCAGGCCGCGGATGGCGGCGTCGGAATCGGCGCAGCTCAGCTCCGCGTGCCCGGCGCGCAGCACCGCGCGCGACACCCCGGGCAGCGCGGCGAGCGTGGCTTGGGTGGCTTGCGGGACGACGGCACGCAGCACGCGTCCGGCGACCGCGGCGCGGACCTCGCCGACCGGACCGTCCGCGACGACCCGGCCGTGCCGCATGAGCACGACGCGGTCCGCGTAGTCCTCGGCCTCGGCGAGGTAGTGCGTCGCGAAGAGGACCGTGCGGCCCGTGCCGGTGTACTCGCGCATCGACGCCCAGAACCGGCGCCGCCCGTCGACGTCCACGGCGGCGGTCGGCTCGTCGAGCACCAGCAGGTCCGGATCGCCGACCAGCGCGAGCGCGAACCGCACCCGCTGCTGCTCGCCGCCGGAGAGCTTCCCGCAGCGGCGATTCGCGTATTCGGTGACGCCGGCGCGTTTGAGCACCTCACCGACCGGCAGCGCGTTCCGGTGCAGTGAGGCGAACAGGCCGACGAGCTCGGCGACCGTCGCGTCCCGCAGCAGCGTCCCGTTCTGCGCCATCGCACCGACCATCCCGCGGTCCATCGCCTCGGCGGCGGTGAGGCCGGCGACGCGGACCTGACCGGCGTCCGGCCTGTTCAGGCCCAGCAGCATGTCGATGGTGGTCGATTTGCCCGCACCGTTCGGCCCGAGCAGCGCCACCACCTCCCCCGGCGCGGCCCGCACGCTGACGTCGTCGACGGCCAGGACGTCGCCGAAGCGCTTGACCAGCCCCTGGAGGCTGAACGCGTCCGCCATGACTTTCCCCCTTCGAGCACTCTGAACCACAAAGCTCACTCCCACTTTGTAACACAAAGTCCCCTGCCCTCAAAACCCCGTAGCGCGTGAAGGCCCCCTTCCCTCGGCTGAGCCGAGGGAAGGGGGCCTTCACGCGCATTGCTTAGGCGGGTACCCGGGAGGGGGCCGAAGCCGTGGCCGACGCGGCGGGCGCCGGAGGCGGTACCGGGAGTGGCAGCGGCGCGCATTCGACGTCGGCCGTCCGCCCGGGCTTGCGCTCGGGCAGCGCCCCGGTCGCCAGGTAGTCCGCGATCCGGTTGTCGACGCACGCGTTGCCGCGCGGGGTGATGGCGTGGCTCGTGCCGCCCGGCTCACCGATCAGGCGAGCACCGGGGAACCGGCTACGCACTTCGAGGCTGCCTTCGTACGGCGTCGCCGCGTCGAGCGTCTCACCGATCATCAGCACACTCGGCACCTTCGAGCCGTCGACCTTGACCGGCTTGCCGGGCTTCGCGGGCCAGTAGAGGCAGGGCGCGTTGAACCAAGCGTTCTGCCACGTGAAGTACGGCGCCTTCTCATACGTGCGCCAGTTGTCGCGCTTCCACTGCTGCCAGCTCGGCGGCCACTTCACGTCCGTGCACTGGACGGCGAGGTAGACGGCGTACCCGTTGTCGTCACCTCGGCCGCCGAAGGCCTCGAAGAGACCCTTCATCGTCTGCCAGTCGCCCTTGTTGACGAACTTCGCGAGCGCGTCACCGAGCAGCGTCCAGCGCAGCTGGTAGTACGACGCCTGCTGGAACACGTCGAGGAACTCGTCGGGCCCGATGTAGCCGCCCGCCGGAACCGCCGCCAGCTTCTTCAGCTGCTCGTCGAAGACCTGCTTCACCGCGGCCTGGGTCTTGCCGAGGTGATAGACGGCGTCGTGCGACGCCACCCAGCCGAACCAGATGTTGAGGTTGACGTCGAACGCGACGTCCTGGTTCAGGTTGGCCTGGTACCAGACATTGCGGGGGTCCACAGTGGAATCGAGAACCATCCGGCGGACGTGCTGCGGGAACAACGTCCCGTACACCTGGCCGAGATAGGTGCCGTAGGAGTACCCGTAGAAGTTCAGCTGCTCCGCACCGAGCGCCTTGCGGATGCTTTCCATGTCCTTGACCGTGTCGGTCGTCTTGATGTTCTCCAGCAGCGCGCGGCTGTTCTTCTCCGCGCACGCGTCGGCGTAGGACTTCGAACGCTGCAGCCAGGTCTTCTCCAGCTGCCGCGTCGTCGGCACGTAGTTCGGCCGGTTGTAGTCCATGTGGTTCGGGATGCACGAAAGCGCGGGTTTGCTGGAGCCGACACCGCGCGGGTCGAAACCGACCCAGTCGTAGGCGTCGCCGGCGTGGTTCGGCACGCGCGTCCCGCGGGTCGCGAGCAGCAGCCCGGAACCGCCGGGGCCGCCGGGGTTGGTGAGCATGACGCCCTGGTACTGCGCGTCGGGTGTCTTGTGCTTGACGCGGCTGAGCGCGAGCTGGATCTTCTCGCCGCGCGGCCGCGAATAGTCCAGCGGAACGGGCAGGTAACCGCATTCGGCACCGGCCTTGATCAAGGTCTCGTCGGTACAAGCGCCCCAGGTGATCGTCTCGGCGGGTTGCGTCTCTTCCGCGGCGACGGCGGGCGCGGTCACCGCGACCGACGCGAGCGTGGCGACGGCCAGCGCGGTGATGAGCACACGTCTCAAGGTTTCTCCCTTTCCCTCCAAAGGTGAAAGCCCCGAAACCCTATCCACGTCCATGACCTGCGGAAGGCTTCCGGCGAAGGTCCCTACCAACGGCGGGTCCCGATCGCGGCAAACCGGGCAACCGGTTAATCGGTTGGGAGGCCAGGCGGGACTCGCTAGGCTGTCGATCATGATCTGCCGCATCCGCATGCGCACCGCCTGAGACGGCGTGACCGCAGGGCCGCCCGCGATCGGGTGGGCCCCCTTTCTGCGCGCCGTCTGACGTTCCTTCACGAATTCAGACAGGACATCATGCAGAACAAGCACATCGCCATGATCGGCAGCACCGCGCCGAGTCATGTCTATCCGTCGCTGGCGATCATCCGTGAGCTGGTCGCTCGGGGGCACCGGGTCACCTACGCCGTGGGCGAGCCGCTCACCGGGTTGATCGAGCCGACCGGGGCCGAGGTCGTCCCGCATCCGTCGATCCTTCCGCTCGGCGACCAGGCGGCGTGGCCGGAGGATCCGGCGTCGCAGATGCGGGTCTTCCTCGACGAGGGCATCCAGTCGATGCCGGTGCTCACCGATTTCTACGACGAGAACCGCCCGGACCTGCTGCTGTACGACATCGGCGGCCTCCCGGCTCCGCTGCTGGCCAGGCGTTACGACGTTCCGGCGGTGCAGCTTTCCCCGACGTATGTCGCCTGGGAAGGCTACGAAGAGGACATGGGCGAGATGCTGACCGCGATCCGGACCTCACCGTCCGGAAAGGACTATTTCGCCACGTTCACCCGGTGGCTGCACGAGCACGGCATCGAGGCCGACGCCTGGGATTGGATCTCCCACCCGCCCCAGGTGCTCGCGCTGCTGCCGAAGGCGATGCAGCCGAACGTCGAGCGCGTGCCGTCGTCGGTCCGGTTCGTCGGCCCGGCGCTGGACCCGGAACGCCTCGCCGACCGAAGCTGGACCCCGCCGTCGAACGGCAGGAAGGTCCTGCTGATGTCGCTCGGCACGGCCTTCACCGACCAGCTCGACCTGTTCCGCGCTTGTGTCGACGGCTTCCGCGACTCGGACTGGCACGTCGTCATCTCCATCGGCCAGACCGATCCGGCCGCGCTCGGGCCGCTGCCCGAGCACATCGAGGTGCGTCAGTTCGTGCCGCAACTCGCCGTGCTGGAGGCCGCGTCGGCGTTCATCACGCACGCCGGCATGGGCGGCAGCACGGAATCGCTGTGGTACGGCGTGCCGACCGTCGCGATCCCGCTGGCCACCGACGGCTTCGGCAACGCGGCGAAACTGGCGGAACTCGGGGTCGGCGAGCAGCTCCCGGCCGACGAGGTGACGGCCTCGACGTTGCGGGCCGCCGTCGAGCGGGTCGCCGGGTCGCCCGAGGTGGCCGCGCGGCTCGCCGAGGTCCAGGCCGAGACGCGCGGGAACGGCGGCATCGACAAGGCCGCCGACGCCGTGGAGTCCTTCCTGGGCTAGGCCCGTTCACGTAACTCGCGTGATTGGAGCCGTAACTCACGTGATTGGAGGCGGAACACCGTGTTACGCCTCCAATCACGCGAGTCACGCGGTTCCGCCCGCCCGGATCTCGTTCAGGTAGTTGTAGATCGTGTACCGCGTGACGTCGAGTTCCCCGGCGAGGTGGTCCACCGAGTCCTTGATGAGGAAGAACCCAGCCTCGTCCAGTTCCCGGACCACGGCCGCCTTGTGCCGTTTCTTCATCAGGTCCACCGGGATCCCGGCCTTCGCCACGGCGCGCCCGACCAGGAACCGTTGCAGGCTGTCGACGTCCGGCGGGAACGTCTCGGGTTCGTGCCCGTTGGCCTTCGGCGCGCCGTCGGACAGCCGGTTGACGCACAGGCAGCCGATCGCGACCCCGTCGGCGTCCCGCAGGAACAGCGTCGAGGACCGGATCGCCCGGCCGTCGGGCCCGTGGGTCTCGTAGTTCGTCAGGTCCTGCGTGGTGCCGCGGCGGACCAGGCCCAGCAGCAGATCCGTCATCGGCCCGCCGACCGTCCGGCCGGTGAGGTCGCCCGCGATGGCGACGATCGAATCCGGCAGCCTGCTCAGGTCGTGCAACAGGACCTCGTTGCCCGGCCCCAGCATCGCCGCGAGCGCGTGCACTGCCGGCACGAGCGCGGTGAGCAGATCCCCCGAAGCCGCCGAAGCGACGACCGGCGCTTCGAACACCGTGACCGGCTTCTTCAGCCGATCCAACGCCGTCCGCACCTGCTCGGCCGCGCTCGCCGGAGTCGACGCGTGCGGCGACAGCCGGACGTGTTCCGGCCGCACGGTCGCGGCGATCCCGGCGTTCGCCAGCGCGGTACCCACGTGTTCGGCCGCGTGCCCCGGCAGCGTGAAGGCGAGGATCCCCGCCCGCCGGTCGACGGCCGAAACCACTTCCCCGCCAACGGATTTCACGGCCGCTTCGAGTTCTCCGACCCGTTCGGCGATGCGTCCGGCAATGGCTCCGACGCCCGCTTCCTCGACCAGTTCCAGCGCGGCCGCGAACGCGCCCGAGGTGATCGGGCTCAAGTTCGAGAGGGACCACGAGGCCGCGGTCTCGTCGGCCGGATGGATCTCGTCGTCGAACAGCCCCGGATCGCGGGCGCCGGTCCAGCCGGAGAGGATCGGTTCCATCCGCTCCAGCGCGCGGTCGGACAGCACGGCGAAGCCGGTGCCCCAGCCCGCCCGCAGCCACTTCTGCCCGCCGACGACGAGCACGTCCGCGACCTCCCACGGCGCCTCGGTCACCCCGAAGCCCTGGATCCCGTCGACGACGAGCAGCCTGTCGCCGACCACCTCCCGGAGCGCCGCGAGATCGGCGCGGTACCCGGACCGGAAGTCGACCGCGCTCACGCTGACCAGGGACGTCTCCGGCGTCAGCGCCGCCTTGACCGCGTCCGCGGTGACGTTCCCCAGCGGCAGCCGCCGCACGGTCAACCGTCCCGCCTGTTCGGCCCGCGCCCACGGATAGGTGTTGGCCGGGAACTCCGCCGCCGACACCAGCGCCTCGCCGCCGGGCGCGTTGAACGCCGCCTGGAACAACCCGAGACTGGTGTGCGGCAGCAGCACCGTGTGGTCGGTGTCGCTGCCGGAAAGCCGCGCGGCGGCGGCCTTGGCCCTGGTCTCCTGCCGCATCAGGTCGTCCACGGTCGAGGGACCGGCCTTGGTGGAGGCGTCGAGCAGGCTCGCCGTCGTGTCGAGCACGGCGTGCGACGGCGGGCCGAAGCGCGCGAAGTCGAGGTACCCGGCCGGCTCGTCGAACTGCAGCAGGTACCGCGGGGAGATCCGCGTCATGCGAGGACCCGTGCCAGGAACTGCTTGGTCCGCTCGTGCTTCGGAGCGCTCAGGATCTCCCCCGGCGGCCCGGTCTCGACGACCACGCCGTCGGCCATGAACACCACCTCGTCCGCGGCTTCGGCCGCGAACCCCATCTCGTGCGTCACCACGACCATCGTCATCCCCTCCGCGGCCAACGTACCCATCACCGCCAGCACCTCGCCCACGAGTTCCGGGTCGAGCGCCGACGTCGGCTCGTCGAACAGCATCAGCTTCGGTTTCATCGCCAGCGACCGGGCGATCGCGACCCGTTGCTGCTGCCCGCCCGACAGCTGCGCCGGGTAGGCGTCGGCGCGGTGCGCGAGGCCGACCCTGTCGAGCAGTTCGAGCGCCTGGACGCGCGCTTCCTCAGGATTCAGCCCGAGCACCCGCACCGGCCCTTCGACGACGTTCTGCAGCGCCGTCCGGTGGCCGAACAGGTTGAATCGCTGGAACACCATGCCGATGTCGCGTCGCTGCCGGGCGACCTCGCGTTCCTTCAGCTCGTACAGTTTGCCGTTGCGCAGCCGGAAACCGATCGGCTCGCCGTCGACCCAGACCTGGCCGGCGTCGATCGTCTCCAGATGGTTGACACAGCGCAGGAAGGTACTCTTCCCCGCGCCCGACGGGCCGAGCAGGCAGACCACCTGTCCTTTGTGGACTTCGAGGTCGATCCCGCCCAGTACCTCGGTGTGTCCGTAGCTCTTGCGGACGCCGACGGCCTTCAGCAGTGGCTCAGACACGTTCCCTCCTCAGCAGCGGCGCGGTGCGCAACGCCTTGGCGGCACGGGAGAACGGACCGCGTGACCGGTCTTCGGAATCGAAGGCCCGCTCCAGATAGTGCTGCCCGACCCCGGCGACGGTCACCACGACCATGTACCAGACGGCGGCGGCCAGCAGGGTCTCCATCACCAGCAGGTTGTTGGACGAGATGTTGTTGGCGGCGTGGATCAGTTCGGTCACGCCGATCACCGACGCCATCGACGTCCCCTTGAGCATGTTGATGAAGTCGTTGCCGGTCGGCGGGATGATCACCCGCATCGCCTGCGGCAGGACCACGCGGCGCAGCGTCGCGCCCGGCGACATCCCGATCGACTTCGCCGCCTCGGTCTGTCCACTGTCGACACTGTTCAGCCCGGCGCGGACGATCTCGGCCATGTACGCGCTTTCGTTGAGCGCCAAGCCCAGCAGCGCGGCGGTGAACGCGGTGATGAGCACGTTGGTCTGCTCGTGCAGCAGGTAACCGCCGAACGGCAGCGGGATCGAGATGAACTCGAAGACCAGCGCCAGGTTGTACCAGATCAGGATCTGCAGCAGCACCGGAAGCCCCCGGAACAGCCAGATATAGCCCGCCGCGAACCAGCGCGCCACCGGATTCGCCGAGCGGCGCATCAGGGCGATCACGATCCCGATGACGATCGCCGATCCCTGCGCGATGACCGCGAGCAGCACGGTGTTGAGCAGGCCGACCGCCATCACGCGATACCACAGGAATTCCGGCACGGAGTCCCACTGGATCTGTGCGTTCGCGAGCGCGATCCCGAGCAGGACCAGCAGCGCGAGGATGACGACGGCGCTGACCCAGCGGCCCCAGTGCCTCAGCCGGACGATCGGCAGCGGCTCAGCTCCCGCCATTGAGCTTCGCCTCCTTGACCGCGCCCTGCTCGACGCCCCAGGCCTGCAGGATCTTGCCGTAGCCGCCGTCGGCGATCAGGGACTGCAACGCCTTCTGGATCGACTCCGCGAGCGGCTTGTTCTCCTTGTTGACGCCGATCCCGTACGGCCCGCCGTTGATCGGCTCACCGGGGACGACCTCGAAGAACTTGCCCTCGCCCGCGGTCCGCGAGATGTAGACCGCGCTGGGCAGGTCGTTGAGGATGGCGGCGACCCGGCCGGTGCGGAGCTGGTTCTGGTTCTGGGTGTCGGAATCGGTCGCGGTCACGGTCAGCGCCGGCTTGCCCGCCTGCGTGCACTTGCCGTTCTGCTCTTCGGCGAACTTCTGGTGACTCGTCCCCTGCACGACCGCGACGTTCTTGCCGCACAGGGTGTCCGCGCCGGTGATCCGGTCGGGATTGCCCTTGCGGACCATGATCGTGATGCCCGAGGAGAAGTAGTCGACGAAATCGATCTGCGCCTGGCGGGTCTTGGTGTCGTTCATCGCGGCCATCGTGAGATCGACGCGGCCGGACTGGAGACTGGTGATCAGCGAACCGAACGCCATGTCCTGGTGATGCACGGTGACGCCCAGCTTCTTGCCGATGGCCTTGGCGAGGTCGACCTCGTAGCCGATCGGGGTCTTGCCGTCGGCCGCGTAGAAGTTGTTGGGCGCGGACTGCAGGTTCGACGCCAGGTGCAGCATCCCGGCCTGCGCGTACTTCGCGGGCAGAGTGCCGGCGACGGCGGCGTCCTTCTGGACGGACTCGATCAGCGCGGTCGTGTCCGGGATGGCGGCGGGCGCGCCCGGGGCGGCGGGTTCCTGGCCACCGGCCCCGTCGGGCCCGCCTCCGCAGGCCGCGGTGACGAGCGCGGCCACGCCGGTGAGCACGGCCAGGCGCCAGGTTCGGGTCAGGATGAGCGGCGTCGACGGCATGACGGACCTCCACGGGGGCTTCAGGTGGTCGCCGACGCTACAACTGGCTGTTGAAGAGGTCAACTCACAGTTGAAATCCTGTCCGATGGATGTCCGTTTCGCACGGCTTCGCGGATGTCGCGACTGCTGGCGCTTGCGATCTTCGAGTCCGTGAAGGCCTCCTTGAGGGACCCTGGGTCCCTCAAGGAGGCCTTCACGGACCTGGCCTTCACATGAGTTACGTCAGACCGCGACGTAGTTCCCCGACAGGATGATCAGGACCTGCACGGTGATGCCGGTGCCGTAGTAGTCCTTGGCGTTCGGCGACCAGGTGGTGATCGACGTCCACAGCTTGTCGAGCCAGGCCTGGCTGCCAGGGTCGTTCATCGCCGCGATGGCGAACGACGCGGTGAAGCAGGGGTGCTGCCCCGTCTCCTTCGGCAGCTTGGACCCGGACAGCGTGTAGCCGGTGGTGATCTTGGCCGGGTCGCCGCCGGTGTTCTGCTGGATCCAGGTGTTCATCTTCCGCACCTGCCCCTGCGCGGGGCTGCCCGAAACGGTGATCCCGTCGACGCCGAGCCGCCACGGGTCACGGCAGGCGTTGTAGCCGTAGTGCGGGTCGTGATCCTCGAGGAAGCCCTCCGGAGCGGGCTTCGGCGTGGAGTTGGTGTTGACGACGAAGTCCGGGATCAGGCCGGTCTTCGGCGCGTACTGCTGCTGCAGCTGCGTGACCGCCTTCTCCTGGCGGGTCCGGACCTGGCCCCAGAAGGAGTCGCCAGTGGCCTTCTCGAACGCCCGGAGGTGCCCCGGCATCCAGTCCGACGAGCGCGAGCTGTTGATGTACTTGCCGCTGTCGGCCCAGTCCGCCAGCCGCATGAACTTGGTGTCGGGGTTGACCTCGCTGCGCTTGATCGCCTTGATGATCCGCAGCGCCTCGGCCTTGTAGTTGACCGAACCGCCGCTGCCCCAGACCTTGTCGGCGAGGAGCAGGCCGTACGCGATCTCGAGGTCGCCGTCGGTCGCCGCGTCACTGCCGTTGACGCTCTGGCAGCTCTCGTTCTGCTCGGCGGCGTGCAGATCCTTGTCGATCACGGACGGGTGCGCCTTGACGAACTTCAGGATGCCGTCGAAGACCGTGCGCGCCTGCGAGTCCTTGCCCGCCATCATCGCCGCGATGGTCATGCCGTAACCCTGACCCTCGGCCACGAAGGCGTGGTCGGCGTCCGGCGCCTTGACCGCGTACGTGCCCGCCCCGCACCTGGTGGTCAGGAAGTTCTTCTTCCAGTAGTCGTAGTACTTGGCGAGCGCCGCGTCCTGCGCCGACTGGGCCACGGACGGACGCAGAACGCCCGGCAGGTAAGGGGTCCCCTGACTGGTCACCGCGGCGGCGGGGGCGGTCGTGGCGACCAGCCCGGCGGTCAGCGCGGCCGCGGCCAGCACTGTCCGAACGGTCTTTCTCATCGGCTCCTCCGGAAACGTCGTTGATGGCGGCGGCGCGTTTCGAGAGTGACAGCCGGATCGGGCAAAGACAAGAGAGTTAAGAAAGTTTCCTTACTATTACCTCAAATGACGCTTGCGTGACGGGTGCCTTAGCGTTGACCCCATGACGATCGACCTGAGCGCGCGCGGCGAATCCTTCCGGGACTTCTGGACCGAACGGCACCTCGCCACCCTGACCACGGTCCGCCCCGACGGGACCCCGCATGTCGTCGCGGTGGGGGTCACGGTGGACTTCGAGGCCGGGATCGCCAGGGTGATCACGTTCCGCTCGTCCAAGAAGGCACGCCTGATCAAGGAAGCGGGCGAACAGGGCATTCCGGTCGCCGCCTGCCAGATCGACGGGCCCCGCTGGTCCACTTTGGAGGGACGCGCGGTGCTGCGCGAAGACCCGGAGTCGGTGCGCGACGCCGAGAACCGTTACGCCGCGCGCTACCGGCAGCCCAAGCCGAACCCGGAGCGCGTGGTCGTCGAGATCACCGTGACCCGGGTGCTGGGCAACGCCTGACCCGCGAGCACGAGCCTGGTGTGCCGGTCGGCGATCAGCCCGGTGACCGGCAGGTGTCAAGCCACGAACAGGCTGAGCAGCCCTTCGACCGAGCGCACGATCACCCGGGCGGCCGCGCGTTCGGCGTGCGCGGCGTCGGGTCGTTCCGCCTCGTGCCGCCAGCGGACGAGCGCGCTTTCCGCGCCCGCGTGGATCTCGGCCGGATCCGCGTCGGGCTCGAGACCGAGCCGCTCGGTGGGCGCCAGTCCCTGGGCGCCGAGCAACCGGACGGCCTCCTCGGCGACCTCTCCGGTCAGCGCCGTGCGGCCGCCGCGGATACCGGCGATGAGCCGCAGCTCCCGGAAGTCGTGCGCCGCCGCGGCGAAACGCTCCACCCGCGCGGCGAGCCGGTCGCCGTGCGGCAGGGGTTCCGCGGCGAGAAGACCTTCCAGCCGCACTACCGCCGTGCGCGCCTTCAACGCCTCTGCCCGCGCGACGAAGCACCCTGCGAGCGTGTCCCTCAGGTCGCCGAGACCGCTGCGGTGCACGAGTTCCGCCGAAAGTTTCAGTCTGTTCTCGCAGCCGGTGCGGATCAGGGTGATCGCCAGCCGGACCCCGTAGAGCCCGAACCGCGCCACTAGATGCTTCCTCGATTCCGCCGGGACCCCCACCGGGAACGGATCGTCCACAAAGGAATCGACGGACAGGAGGTACCGCTCGAGCTCCGGCCGGGAGACCGACGCCAGCGCCCGCAGCACCTCGAATTCGTCGTCGCGCAGCGCTCGCCCCGCGTAACCGAGTTGCCCGGCGACCGCGATGACTCCCTGGAATCCCGCGCAATCCGGGTTCTCGCGCCAGGCCCGCCGCGCCAGCTGTTTCGCGGTGAGCAAGGCGTCGATCCGGCCCGCGCCGACCTCGTCCGCCCTGCCGAGCACCAGCACGGAGTTGACCGCCGTCTGCCGCGCGAACGCCGAACCGCCCACCGGCCGGGTGCCCGCGAGTTCGTCGGGTTCGAGATGGCGCACCAGGCGTACCGTCGCGTCGACGTGTTCGGCGGGGGCCGGGGTGTCGAACAGTTCGATTTCGCGCAACGCCCGCGTCGGCCATTCCGCGAGCGCGGAGACCAAAGTGGACTTTCCGGTTCCCGGTGTGCCGGTGAAACCGACCCGCAGCGGTTCTTCCAAGCGCTCCAGGCATTCCCGCAGCATCGACACCGCGTGCGGGCGATCCCGGTACTGCGCCGCGGCCTCGTTCAGCAGTTCCCGGACGTCCAGGGGGGTCACGCCGAAAGCTCCCGGCGCGGCGCGGCGCCGGTGCCGAGCGCCCCCGCCTTCCGGTGCAGGGCGGCCAGCCGGTCGATCTCCTTCTTGACCTGCTGGGTGCGCCGGTCCCGTTCGGCGGAGCCGGCGATGATCAGTTCGCGTTGGCGCGTCAGCTCTTCGGAGAGCCGGTCGGACACCGCGGCGAAATGGTCGCGCAGGCGCCGCTGCACCTGACGGACCTCGTCCTTGATCTCCTTGCTGAACCGGATGAACACGTCGTCGACGTGGCGCTGCGCGGCGGCCTTCGCCAGTGCCTGGCGTCGCTGCAACCGCGTCCCGCCTTCGTCGCGCACGCTCTTGGTCGCGAACGCGACCCCGGCGCCGAGCGACACCGGGTTGATCAGCGGCAGCCCGGCGAGACTGGTGACCAGGCCGAACATCAGCACGCCGCCGTAGGAACCGCGCAATCCGGTGAAGAGTTTCTGCCCGATCTTGAACCGCTCGATCTTGGGTGTGCCGACCTCGGGGATCGAGTCCACTCCGGATCCGGTCAGCGGTAGTTCCGGCGCATGACCGTAGTGCGGCCCGAAGGTCGAGGCGACCGCTTGCGCGATCCACTCCGACCGGTCGGACACCCAGTTGTAGTTCGTCTCGACCGCCTCGGCGAGGTTCTCTTCCAGCCAGGTCTGGAAATCCGGCCAGATCTGCACGGGATCGCCTTCGTCGAAGGTGCGGTCGATATGCCGCACGATCATCCGCGTCCGCCCGCGCAGGTCGTATTCGGCGTCGGAGATCAGGTCGGTGATCTCGTCCGACAACATGTTCTGCCAGCGGACGTTCTGCCGCCGCAGCTCCTCGGCGCGCCGCTGTGCCTGGTGCAGCAGCGTGACCTGGTCGACCCCGTTGTCCCGCGAGACGGCGTTGAGCCGCGTCTGCAGCGTCTCGACCAGCTCGACCGCCGCCGCGCGCACACTCACCGCGGCGGCGAGCGCACGGGTGCGTTCGATCGGGCGCGCGGCCTGCTCTCCCACCCAGTTCAGCAGTTCCGGGAAACCGGACCGTCCGTTGAGGACGGCGTCACCGGCCTTCGCGGCGGCCTGGCGGACCGTCGCGGACACCGGGAAGACGTCGGCGACGACCCCGGTCTCCGACAGCGCGGCGCGATTGCGGGCGGCGAGTTCCCGCCAGTCCGGGCTCACGTCGATCTTGGTCAGCGCCAGCACCAGCGCCGGGCACCAGGTGCGGATATGCCTCGCCAGCGCGAGTTCCGCGGGCTGGAGTTCCTGTGTCGCGTCGGAGACGAGGATCACCGCGTGCGCGTCGGCGAGGACGTCGAGGGTGGCGGCGGTCCGCGGCGACCGGGGATCCCCTATCGCCGGGGTGTCCACCAGCACCAGTCCCGTGCCGAGCAGTTCGCGCGGCAGGCCGACTTCGACCCGGCGCAGGGATCCGGGCGGCCGGACTTCGAGTTCCTTGGCCAGGTCACCGACCGGCACGCTTTCCCTGGCATGCCCGACCAGGGTCGCGGCGGGATCGGCGGCGTAGCCGATCTCCGTGGGAACGGCGGGCGTACTCGCGTCCCCGACCGCGCAGACCGGCGCGTTCACCAGCGCGTTGAGCAGGTAACCCTTGCCCTGCTTGGGAAAACCGACCACCGCGATCCGGGTGCCCGGCGCCCGCTGGTCGCGTCTGCGCCGGAGTCGTTCGGCCAGGTCGGCGCGACCGTGGGCGGCACAGGCGTCCAAGGTCTCGTTGAGCACGTCGAGCCAGGCGGGGGCTGTCACGGGGATGCAGTGTTCCCTTAACCAAGCGCGGAATCAATGTGGCATGGGCCAACAACGCCGTGCGGGCCCCGCGACCTGGTGCGGTCGCGGGGCCCTGACACAAAGCTGAAAGATGTTCGTATCAGCCGATGTGGATGTCGTTGTTCGACGCGATGTCGCCGGCGCCGATGGTGACGTCACCGATGTTGCCGATGGTGTTGGTGACATCGGAAACCGTGTCGTGGACCTCGGTGACACCCGCGTGGTTCGCGACGTTGGCGACCTCGTTGGCCACGTTGCCCGCGACCGCGCCGGACACGTCGCCGTGGTTGTTGGCGACGTCACCGTAGTTGTTCGCGATGTCGTGCACCTTGGTGGTGACGTCGGCGACGTCGACGTGACCGATGGTGCTGGTCAGGTCGCCCACCTCGGACAGGAAGTCCGGGGCGTCGCCCGCGCCACCGTCGGTGCGCGGCAGGTCGCTGCTCAGGTCGCCGACGGCGGGCACCGAGTCGACGGCCGGAACCTGGACGGCGTCCACGGCCGGGACCTCGGGGACCAGGCCGGTCGCGGTGTCGACGGCGCCGTTGGCGATGTCGCCGGCCTGGCCGAGGGAAGCGGCGTCGAGGCCACGCGAAAGGTCGCCGGTCAGCCCGAAGCTGCCGGCGGTGTTCTGCGCGAGGGCGGTGACGCCCGCGGCGGCGTTCGACACGTCGGTCACGTCGGAGACGGCCGGGACGGCGGGCAGACCCGGGACGTCGACCGGCAGGTCGCCCACGGCGGGCACGGCCGGGACGGCGGGCAGGCCCAGCTCCGGCAGGCCCGGCACGGCCGGGACACCCGGGAGACCGGCCTCGGGCAGACCCGGGAGGGCGTCGGCGCCGGGGACGGCGACCGGCAGGCCGGCGGTCAGCGCGGTGAGCTGGTCGATCGCGCCCTGGACACCGTCGGCGCACTCGCCGTCGGTGCCGTTGACGACGTTCGTGACGCCGCCGAAGCCCGCCAGGTTGTCGGCGGTGGCCGCGGCGGTTCCGGTGAGGCCGGTGGCGGTGTCGACCGGGACGAAGTCGAGCACCAGCGGGACGACCTCGTGCACGTCGGCGGCGTTGATGTCACCGAGGCCGGCGTCGGCCAGCACCTGCTGCGGGTCGTTGGCGAACGCCGTACGGGCCGCGGTGTCGTTCAGCAGGTTCAGCGTGAAGTCGTGCAGGGTCTGGACGGAACCCATGGAAGGACTCTCCTGAAGGTCTAGGTCGATGGGGAAGCACAGCGGCCGGAGGGCACGGCTGAGCGCAGGTCACCGAAGCTAGTGAGCCGGTGCCACTGGGCACATCGGGGATCACTCCTGGTCGTCACTCACTCAGCCAATAGGGGATCGGTATGACATCGTTAGGGCGTTAGGGGCTTAACCGAGACGCACTCGGTTGGGTTTAATGCCAACCCTCACCCGGATGGGTCAAGCCGTTCAGGTGAGTGGCCCTATTTGGTCCTTAGGGGCTGGTCAAGCGAAGGAGGATGCTCGTTGCCCTACGTCCTCGGCATCGATATCGCCTCGACCCGCACCACCGCCGCCACCTGCGTGGACTCCGGCGACGGCTGGGGTGTGCCCGAGCCGTCGTGGCTCGGCGCGCGGGGCCCGGCGGCGGCGTCCGCGGTGTTCCTCGACGACGACGGCTACCTGCTCACCGGGGACGCCGCGGTCGAGGCGGGCCGGTCCGCGCCCGCCCGCCTGCTCACCGGATTCCACGAACGGGTCGGCGACGACGTCCCCGTGATCGTCGGCGGCGAGCGGTTCCCGCCCGAATCCCTCAGCGCGGTCCTCGTCGACGCCGCCGTGGATCAGGCGGCCGAACGCTTCGGCGAGAAACCGGGCCACATCGTGCTCACGCATCCCGTCGGCTGGGGTTCGTTCCGCCGGGACCTGCTGCGCCGCGCGCTGGCCGAGGCCGGCTTCCCCCGTGCCGGGCTGGTGGCGGCGCCGGTCGCGGCCCTGCACGCGTACCTCGCGCCGCACGGCGACGTCACGGCCGGGGTGTGCGAATTCGGCCCGGACGGCGCGGTGGTCACGATCGCCGCCGCCGGGATCAAGGGCTGGCAGCCGGTCAAAACGGTGGAGGGCGTCGAGCCGGCCGAGGCCGTCGGCAAGGTTTTCGAACTCGCCCACGGCGCCGGGATCCCGCCCCAGGCGCTGGCGGGCATCGTGCTCTGCGGCGAGGCCCCGCCGGTTCCCGGCCGGCCCCCGTGCCCCCTTTTCGCTTCGAGCGACCCGGTGCTGACAATCGCGACGGGGGCGGCCAACATCGCCGCGCGACGTGACGTTCCTCAACCCGGCGGGGCCGTCGCGACCATCGAAACCACCCTGCTCCCCCGGGTCGACGTGCCCGAAGAGCTCACCGAGCGACCCGAACGGCCGCCGGTGGACATCACGCCCTTCCCCTTGCCAGAACGCACCGGCGCGGCGAAACTGCTCAGCCGGCGCAAGCCTCTCGTCGCCGGGGCCGCGGTCGTGGTCCTGGCCGCGAGCACCCTGCTGCTCACCCTGACCACTCGAGAAGCCACCGCGGACAAGGGTCCCGAAGCCCCTCCCACCACTTCGAGTTCGTGCGCGCCGCCCACCCCCGGTGCCACGCCGTCCACCCCCGAAGGTCGCTGTTGAACGCACTGCTCGACAAGCCCGGCATCATCCATCCGGGTGCCCGGCGCCTGCTCGACGAGGTGACCACCGCCCCGGAACTCCCGGTGCGGGTCACCGTCGTCGCCCCCGGCGGGCACGGCAAGACCCATCTGCTCGGCCAGCTCGGACGTCACTACGCGGACGCGGGGGTCGAAGCGCTGCTGGTCGACGACGCCGATCAGCTCGACGACGACGAGCTCGCGAAGATCAAGGCACAGGCCGAAGAAACCACGGCGCCCGTGGTGCTGGCCTTCCGGCCGGCGGCGCGGACGACGACGCTGCGTGTGCTCGCCGATTCCTTCGGGAGGTCGGTGGCCTTGGGCGCGTTCGGCGTCGACGACGTCCGCCGGCTCGTCGAGCACGCCGGTGGCGACGCGGCCACGGCGAAAGACGTGCACGCCAGGACCGGCGGTGTCCCGGGATTCGTGCTCCGCGCGGTCACCGGCAGGCTCGCGGACTTCCGCGGCGAACTGGAGCAGCTGGACGACGACGTGCACCGGTACCTGATCGCGGCGGAAGCGGGCGCCGGCCGCAATCTCGATCTGCTGGCGGCGTTGCTGAACCGCGATCGCGAAGGGCTGCCCGAGGTCTTCGACAGTGCCAGGGCGACCGGTCTGCTCGGCGAGGACGACGTCCTGCTGCCGATCGCCGCCGAAGCCATCCGGACCTGGGGTTCGCCAGGACGCCGGCTGACGGTGCTGCAGCGGCTGGTCGAACTCCAGCTGCGGGACGGGCTTCCGGTGCTGGAGCTCGCTCGTTCCCTGCTGGGGACGGGAAGTTCGGGCGCGAGCGCGGCGGCGGCCTTCGAGGCGGCCGCCCGTGAGGCGATGTCCGACGACACGAAACTCGCGGCGCGGTTCTACGAAGCCGCGTCCGAGGCCGGTGGGCGCGGCGCGGCGCTCACCGTCGGCTGGGCGCACGCCGCGGCGCTGGCCGGGGACCTCGACACCGCGCTCCGGCTCGGCGACGGCATGCTCGGCAGCACGTCGGATACCGATGCCAGGGCCGCGGGCGCCGAAGTGGCGGCGACCGTGCTGGCGCATCGCGGCGAACTCGCGCACAGCGCGGAGCTGTACCAATGGTCCGGCCGGGCGGGCTCCAAGGCGTTCGCCGCGATCGCGTTGCTGGGCACCGGAAAACTCGAAGCCGCCCGAGGCGTGCTGGAGACTCCGGAAGTCCCGACCCTGTTCGCGGGCGCCGCTTCCCGGATGGCGCGGGCGATCACCGGCTCGGTGTCCGGCTGCGGCGCGGAGACACTGTCGGCCCTGCTGGGCGCGGCCTCGATGCTCGAATCGGCGGGCGCGCCCGCTCCGCTCCCGGACAGCCCGGCGGCCCTCGCGGCGTTGGTGGGCCTGCATTCCGGCGAACTCGCGCTGGCCGAGTCGGTGCTGAGACGCGCGGTGGACGGGCGGATCGGCGGCGACCTGCTCGCGAAACGGCACCGGCTGCTGCTCGGCTGGGTCGCGATGACCGCGGGCGACCTCAAGACGGCCGCCGAGGCGTTGATGCCGCCGGACGGTCTCGAAGCACGCGACGAACTTTTCGCCGCCACCCTGCAACTGGGCCTGGCGCGGCGGGCGAGCGATCTTCCCGGTCTGCAACGTTCCTGGGACCGGGCATACCAGGCGTCGATGCGCCAGCAGCCGGACCTGTATTCGTTGCTGCCGCTGGGAGAACTCGCGATCGCGGCCGCTCGCGGCGGCGCGGGCGCCAAACTGGCAGGCCTGCTCGAACGGGCGCACACCGTACTCGACGCGCTCGGCAATCCTCCACTGTGGACAGCCACCCTGCGCTGGCACGAACTGCACGCCGCCATCACCGTCGAGGATCACGCGTCGGCGGGCGAACATCTGGCCGCACTCGACGATTTCGCGTCCTGCGGCCGCTATCCGGCCGCACTCGCCGCAGCCGCGACCGGCTGGCTCGCCGTCTTGACCGGCACCGTCGATCCCGAGGCGATCACCGCGTCCTCTTCGGAGCTGCACGAACTCGGCCTCTGCTGGGACGCTTCGCGGCTGGCCGGGCAGGCGGCGATCCGGACCTCGGACCGCAAGGCGATGGTCCAGCTGCTCGAAGCGGCCCGGCAATTCCAAGGGCGGGCACCGGAACCCACCGCGGCCACCGGGCTGAGCACGCTGAGCGAACGGGAACTGGAGGTCGCCCGGCTGGTCGTCGAGGGGCGGACCTACAAGCAGGCCGGGAGCGAACTGTTCATCTCGGGGAAGACCGTGGAGCACCACATGGCGCGGATCCGGGGGAAACTCGGCGCCGGAGACCGGCGGGAGCTGCTGGCCATGCTGCGGGAGCTGCTCCCCACAGGCGAGGGCTGAGGCGGGTTTCGGGCGGGCCCCTGTTCCCCACCGGCCGGCCACCGTTCTTCGAGGTGATCCACGGGCCACTTCGGCCACCGGCGACACCAAAAGGTTTTCACGTTTTTCGACAAGTTCCCCCGGGCAACGAGAACACGATTCACCAACTTCGGGCCCGTCGGGAAATATCTTCCAGCCGGCCAGGGCGGGCCATCCTAGGTGCGGGGTAATACACGACAACAGCACTCCATCGGTTGATTTCGCCGTCACACCGATGGACCAACCACGAACTCGGCGAGAGTGAGTACTCTTTTGCCTCACGGCGAACGGGCCACAAGATGACGGCACCACAAAGAATCACGACCGGTTCCCACGGGAATCGGCACGACAGGGCAGGACGGCGCCCGGAAATGCGACTATTCACTGACGGTGCGCGCAATTTCCGAGTCAATCGAGGCGCGCGGAGCGACCCGAGAAGATCATGCACGGAATCCGGGAGAACGCCAGGTCGACCATCCTGAGCGGCTACCATGAGGCCGAGGTATGGTGCGATGACTTCACGCTGATCGAGCTGGGACCGGTCGGCCGCGCAGCGCGGTGGAGCAGGCGGAGCGGATGATATTTCGGAAACCTCCGAAATTGATTCGCCTATCCGCGGCGGCGTCGCCGGGAAGATCCGCTGGGGCATCACCCTTTGGTGGGTCTGCCGTACCCTGATCGGTCTCGGACGAAAAGCGGAATCGGCGCGAGCGGCCGGTCGAGGACACGGAGATCAAGGGGTCGAGCGTCATGACCAGGCCATTACCTTCCGATGGGCAGGAGCGGTTCGCCGGAACGCAGCCTCTCGCGTCGCGGCGGGAACGCGTCAAGCTCGCGCGGAAATGGGCCTATCTCGTCAGCAGCACCACTTACCTGCCCTTGTCGCACGACCAGATCGAACGAGAGTTGCTCGGTCTGCTCGATCGGCTGCTCGAGGCGGTGGCCGGGGACCGGCCCGCCACCGAGATCGCCGCGGAGGTCGGCGCCGAACTCGTCCGGCTGCACTGTGTCGGCAAGACGAGCCTGCAGTGCACGGTGGACGTGCTCGCCGCCGCACTGCTGGCGCCGACGGATCCGCGCTCCGCCGATCGGTTACCGGAGCGCGTCGCCAGGTTGCTCGGCGCGCTGGCGTCCGGTTACGTGGAGGCGATCCGTTCCGCGACCGACGAGCAGCGGGGCACGAGTGACCAGGCGTTGCTCAACGCGGTCCGGGAGTCGCAGCGGGAGTGGCGGGCCAGCGAGGCACAGCTGGACGAGATCTTCCTCGGTTCGCCGAGCGGGATCGCCGTCACCGACCCCGACGGGCACCTCGTCCGCACGAATCCCGCTCTGCACCGGATACTGGACCGGACGCCGAGCGAGGTCGCGGACGGCAATCTGTTCGAATTCGTACACGAGGCGGATCGGCGGCTTCTGCTGGACGGCTACCGCGATCTCCGGGACGGCAAGCTCGACCGGCTGCGATCGCGCCCGCGCTTCGTCACCAAGGACGGCGACCCGCTTCAGGCGACGCTGACCGCTTCGCTCCTGCGCGGTTCACACGGCTACGTCACGATCGTGTCCGACGACGCGGAGCTGACGCTCCTGCAGAACCAGCTACGGCACCAGTTGTTGCACGACATGCTCACCGGTCTGCCGAACCGCCAGTTCTTCAGCACGCACCTCGAGCACGTGCTGCACCTGCCGAACGCGGCGACGCTATACCACGTCGATCTCGACGGGCTGTCGCTGGTCACCGACGGTCTCGGCAGAAAGGTGGGAGACGGCCTGCTGCGGATCGCCGCGGACCGGCTCAGGTCCGCGGTGGCGGGCGAGAACGCGATGGTCGCGCGGTTCGAGAGCGACAAGTTCGGCATCCTGATCGAGAACTCCGCGAGCACGCCGGACGTCGTCACGATGATCGAGCGCATCAACGAGACGCTGTCGGAGCCTGCCTACATCGACGGGAAGGGCCTGGCGCTGACGGCGAGTTTCGGCGTGGTCGAAGACCTTCCCCGCACCGTCGAACCGGCCGAGTTGCTGTGTTCGGCGGATCTCGCGATGCGGCGGGCCAAGAGCAAGGGTCCCGGCCGGTGGGAACGGTACGACCCGGTATGGGACGGCCGCGCCAGGGAGACACTCGGCCTGGTGGCCACCATGCCCGGCGCCTGGGAGAACGGCGAGCTGGGCATCGGCTACGAGCCACTGGTACGGCTGGCCGACGGCGAGATCGTCGGGGCCGAGGCGCGCCTGAGGTGGGAACATCCGAAGCTGGGACTGCTGCCGGGCGAACGGTACCTCGAGCTCGCCGAGCGCACCGCGCTGATCGGCGCGCTCGGCGCGTGGCTGGTCGAACGTGGCTGCACGGACATGGCCGCGGGCGGCGGCGCGGACCTGCCGCTGCTCGTACCGCTCACTCCGAACCAGCTGGCCGATCCCCGGCTGGCCGGGACGATCCGGGGAATTCTCGACAGCGCCGCGCCGGGCCCCGGCCGGTTGTGGCTCGGCCTGCCCACCGGTGCGCTGCTCGTGGCCGGGCACGAGATCGTCGACACCGCGCGAGTGCTCGCCGAACTGGGGATCGGAGTGGTATTGCACGACTTCGGCGTGACACCAGGGGAACTGACGTTGCTGGAGGACCTCCCGGTACACGCCGTACGCCTCGACTCCCGTCTCGTGTGGCATTCCGCCGACGAGGACTCGATCGTCCTCGCCGGGGCGAGGGACATGATCGCGCTGGTCCGCCAGGCCGGAATCACCGTGCTCGCCGGTGATCTCGAAACCGGCGCGCAGGCACGGCGGTGGCGCCAGGCCGGAGTCGAGCTGGGAACGGGCCCGCTGTTCACCGGCGGGGAGGGACCGGTGACCGACATCGGATCCCTCATCGGCGGCGGACGGACCGCTCCACTTCCGGACCGGTGATTCTCACTGTCCTTAGTGGACGATCAGGGCGAGGCGCCCCGACGTCCCGCTTCAGGGTTTGCGCGCCATTCCGGCGTACAGGACCTGATTGAGTGTCGGGTCCTCGGCGATGTCGCCGGGCCCGGCGGGGCGCCAGGTGCCGCACCCGACCAGGCCGGGTTCGAGCAGTTCGAGGTCGCCGAACATGGTGAGCACCTCGTCG
This sequence comes from Amycolatopsis sp. TNS106, assembly GCF_019330265.1. Lineage (NCBI taxonomy): Bacteria > Bacillati > Actinomycetota > Actinomycetes > Pseudonocardiales > Pseudonocardiaceae > Amycolatopsis > Amycolatopsis sp. TNS106. The sequence continues at coordinate 4,740,964 of NZ_CP024972.1, forward strand.
TAGGGGCGTGGCGTGACCTGGTCGCCGCCCTTTGTCGCGATCCTGAGTGCTTCCCGGACCTGGTAGGGCAAATAGTCTTCGGTGATATGCGTGATCGCCAGGTGGCTTTCGGAAGCCATCGCGTCGATGTAGTGGCGCATGAGGCCGCACGGGTCGGATTCGTCCGGGATCCAGTGCAGCATGCACAGGAACAACATGCCGATCGGTTCGTCGAGATTCAGCTGCCGGCGCAGCTGAGAATCGCCGAGGATGCGTGAGGGGTCACGGGCGTCGGCCTTGAGCGCGGTGGCGCGGTCGTCGCCGGCGAGAATCAGCCTGCTGTGCGCGACCGCGACGGGATCGTGATCCACATACACGACCCGGCATTCCGGGTCGGCGTCCTGCGCGATTTCGTGCACGTTGCCGACGGTCGGCACGCCGGAACCGATGTCGAGGAACTGGCGGACGCCTTGGTCGACCATGAACCGGACAGCCCGCCGGAGAAACGCGCGGTTGAGCCTCGCCACGCCCCGGGCATGCGGCATGAATCGCTCGGCCTGCGTGGCGGCTTTGCGGTCGACGGCGAAATTGTGGCCGCCACCGAGCATGTAGTCGTAGATCCGGGCGGCACTGGGCACCGTGTGGTCGGTACCCGGTGGGACCCAGTCCGGCAGTCGCGTCAGTGTCAACACTCCAATGCCATCGCTTTTCCTGGGAGAGCCATCGAGCTTACTCAGCCCGGCACGGTAACCGGGGCGCGGCCGCATAGTCACCCGTTCGAGTGCTGTGGGCTGCCACCGAATGGCGCTAGCGTGTCCTCTTCCCTTCCGCGTCGGCGATGGAGTGCGGATGCCCGTACCGGTTGCACCCGGTCGATGGCCGTTGATCGGACACACTCCGGCGATGCTGCGGCGTCGCTTCGAATTCACGTCGTCGTTGTACGCGCACGGAGACGTGGTGCGGGTCCATCTCGGCCCGATGGAAACGTATTTCCTGACGAGTCCGGAATTGACGCACCAGGTACTGGTCACCGACGGGGGCAAATTCCGCAAGGGCGCGATGTTCGAGAAGTTCCGCCCGTTCGTCGGCAACGGACTCGCTCTCTCCGATGGTGTTCACCACCTGCGGCAGCGCCGGTTGATGCAACCCGCTTTCCACCACGCCGCCATCGCGAGATACGCCGGGATCATGGCCGGAGCGGCCGCCGAACTGGTCAGGCCGTGGAAGCCGGACGAGGTCCGCGAGGTGGACCACGACATGCAGGCGCTCGCGGTCGCCACCGTCGGCGAGGCGCTGTTCTCCACCGAACTGGGCAAGGCCGCGATCGAGGAGGCCCGCAGGTCGATCCCGGTCATCCTCAAATACGGCATGATCCGCGTGCTCTCGCCCGCGTTCGTGGAGAAGCTCCCCCTTCCGGCCAACCGGCGGTTCGACGGGGTCGTCGACCGCATGCGCGCGATCGTGGAGGAGCTCATCGACAGGCGGCGCGCCGAGCAGGCCGATCGGAGCGACCTGCTGTCCACGCTCCTGCTCGCCAGGGACGCCGACACCGGCGAGGGGATGACCGACGAGCAGGTGCGTGACGAGGTCATCACCCTGCTCACCGCGGGAATCGAGACCAGCGCACTGGCGCTGTCCTGGCTCTTCCACGAAATCGCCCGGCACCCCGAGGTCGAGCGGAAGCTCCACGACGAGATCGACGACGTGCTCGGCGGGCGGCAGGCCGTCGCCGAGGACGTGCCACGGCTGGTCTACACACGGCAGGTCGTCGACGAGGTCCTGCGGATGTATCCCCTGTGGATTCTCATGCGCCGGGTCACCACGGAAGTCGAACTCGGCACCGTGCGCCTGTCACCGGGTACCGAGGTGATCATCAGCCCGCACGCCATGCACTTCGATCCGAGGTTCCACGACCACCCAGGCCGTTTCGATCCGGACCGCTGGGCGGGCGGGCGAGCCAAGGAGCTGCCCCGCGGGGCCTACCTCCCGTTCGGTGCGGGTGCGCACCAATGCATCGGGAATTCCTTCGCCCTGACCGAAATCGCGATAGCCGTGGCCACGATCGCCGCGAAATGGCGGCTGGTTCCCGTACCGGGCAAGCCGGTCCGGGTGAAGCACACGACCACCGCGTACCCGAGCCGGCTGCCGATGACAGTCGTCCCGCGTTTCCGATGACCGTCGAAAGAACTATTCCCGTGGAGGTTTTTTCATGCGTCGTGGCAGCGTGAAGCGCCGCCGGGCAGGCGCGGTGACGTCCGCCATCCTGCTGGCCGTGTCACTGCTGATGCCCGCGCAGGCTCAGGCCGATGCGGCGTCCTGCCGGTCCGTGACCATCCCGGTGCGGCTGGCCGGGCTGCTTCCCCAGACCGTGCACGGCAGGCTGTGCGAACCACCGCGAGGCGCGCGGACCGTCCAGGTGCTGGTCCCGGGCGCCACCTACAACAACGTGTACTGGGACCCCGCGATCACCCCGGAAACCCGTTCGTTCCGCGTCGCGATGAACAAGGCAGGCCACGCCACCCTTGCCATCGACCGGCTCGGCACCGGTGCCGGCTCCAAACCGCCCAGCGCGCTGCTGACCGCGTTCACCGGAGCCGACGTGGTGCACCAAGTGGTCCAGACCATCAGGCGAGGCGACCTCGGCTCGCGGTTCGACAAGGTGATTCTCGGTGGACATTCGCTCGGCTCGGCCATCGCCGTGCTCGAAGCGGGCACCTACCACGACGTGGACGGCGTGCTGATCACCGGGCTGGCACACCGCATCAATCCTCCCGGCGCGCTGACCGTCTTGGGCTCGTTCATCCCCGTCGCGGTGGACCCGGTGTTTTCGGGGCTGGGACTCGACCCCACCTACCTGACCACCCAGCCAGGCGCCCGGTACGCGGCCTTCCACGCACCCGGGCCCGCCGACCCCGAGATGATCGCCTACGACGAGGCCACGAAGGACGTCGTCGCCCCCGGCGAACTGCTCGACGGCGCCGCCCTCGCCACCGTGCTCCCGTACAGCTTGAAGATCACCGTGCCGGTGCTGGTCGTGCTCGGAGACGGGGACAGCGGCCTCTGTGGCCCGCTCGCGACCGACTGCACTTCCTCGGCCGGGCTGCTCCGGTCCGAGACACCGTACTACTCCGCGGCGGCGAAACTGCGAACCTACGTACTGCCCGGCTACGGCCATTCGATCAACTACGCCCCCAACGCGCCCGACTACCACCAAGCCGTCACACAGTGGGCCGACACCATGGGGCTGTCCCGGTGATCACGTGCCCGGTCCAGGGATCACGGGCCTCCGCTCACCACGCTCCTCCTTTCGCGGGTAGACGCCCGACCACAAGGCGCGTAGGAACGAGAGAATGGCTGAGGAAAGGTCCAGACGAGTTTTCCTGTCCACCTCGGCGGCGCTCTCGGCGGCCGCCCTGTCCTCCACCACCCTCACCGGTGTCCCGGCCGACGCCGAAGAACAAGGCGGCCGGCTCTCCCCGCAACGACCCGACGCCGAGCTCCGGGCGATCCTGCGGGAGATCGACGAACAGCGCATCGAGGCCACCGTAAGGAGGCTCGCCGCCTTCGGGACACGGCACACGTTGTCCTCGCAGACCGATCCCGTCCGCGGAATCGGCGCCGCCCGCGACTGGATCTTCGCGGAGATGAAGAAATCCGCGCAGCGGTCGGGCGGCCGGATGACGGTCGAATCGCAGTCGTACCTGCAGCAGCCCGCTCCACCCCGGATCCCGGTCGCCACCACGATCACCAACGTCGTCGCCACCTTGCGCGGTTCCACCACCCCGGAGCGGGTCTACGTCGTTTCCGGCCACTACGACTCGCGGTGTTCGGATCCGCTCGACGCGACGAAGGACGCTCCGGGCGCCGACGACGACGCTTCCGGAGTCGCCGTCGCGATGGAACTCGCCCGGGTGCTCGCCACTCGCCGCCCGGCGGCGACCATCGTGTTCGCGGCGGTCGCGGGCGAGGAGCAAGGTCTGTTCGGCGCACGGCACATGGCCACGCTGTACAAGGCGGCGGGCACGAACGTACAGGCGATGTTCACCAACGACATCGTCGGTTCGAGCCGGGCGGACGACGGGACACGGGATCCGCACACGATCCGGTTGTTCGCCGAGGGCGTGCCCACGTCGGAAACCCCGGCGCAGGCGGATATCCGGCGCGCGGTCGGCGGCGAGAACGATTCGCCGTCCCGCCAGCTGGCCCGGTTCGTCCGATCGGTCGCGGAGAACGACGCGACCGGCATGACGGTCCGGGTGATCCACCGCCGCGACCGCTACCTCCGGGGTGGCGACCACATCCCGTTCCTCGAACAGGGCTATCCGGCCGCGCGGTTCACCGAGCCGCACGAGGACTACGCGCACCAGCACCAGGACGTCCGGGTGGAGAACGGCAAGCGGTACGGCGATCTGCCCGAATTCTGCGACTTCCCGTTCATCGCCAGGGTCGCGCGGGTGAACGCCGCCACGGTCTGGTCGCTGGCGACCGCGCCCGGCACCCCGGAGGACGTCCGGATCCGGACGAACCGGCTGACGAACGACACGGATCTGGTGTGGCGGCGCGGGACGGACCCGGATCTCGACGGCTACGAGGTCGTCTGGCGGGAGACGACGGCGGCCGACTGGACGCAGGTGACCAGGGTCGGCGACACGACCGAGGCTAAAGTGGATCTGTCGAAGGACAATGTGTTCTTCGGTGTGCGCGCGGTCGGGAAGAACGGCCGCCGCGGTCCGGTCGCGTTCCCGACGCCGTTGAGTTGAGGTCACCGAGCTGATGCCACGATGACAGTCACCCCCGGCGACCTCGACGCGGCGATCAGGAGCGTGACGGACAGCCTGCGCGAGGCGTCGGGCCGGGACTGGACGGCGGCACCGGGCACCGGCGAACTGAACGCCTGGCGCACCGCCGAGCATCTCGGCGACTGCCTCATTTCGTACGCGGGCCTGCTGATCGCGCGGCCGTCGACACCCCGTTTCGTCTGCTTCGAAGCCGTCGCCGACCAGGCCGCGACTCCCTCGGAGCTGCTGGAATTCGTCACGGTCGGCGGCGGCATCCTGTGCGCGACGCTCCGCACGGCGGCCCCGGACGTCCGCGCGTACCACCCGAGCGGCCGCGCCGACCTCGAAGGTTTCGCCGGAATGGGCTGTGTCGAGGTGCTGGTCCACGGCGAGGACATGGCCAGGGGCCTCGACGTCACCCTCGACCCGCCACGCGACGTCTGCGCGCGAGTGCTCGCGCGGATGTTCCCGGAAGCCGACACCACCGGCGTCGATCCTTGGCGGGCGTTGCTGTGGGCGACGGACCGGACGGAGTTACCGGGCCGTTCGTCGCGAGCCGGCTGGCAATGGCGAGGCGCACCGCTCGGCGAGTGACCGAACGCCTCAGCGGCGCCGGAAAGCCACCACGGCGGCCTGGATACCGTCCCGCCAGGCCACAACGGGCTCCTCACCAAGGCCCGTCCCCAAGGCGCGCAGGTGCCACTCGGCCGGAGGATGCCATTCGGCCGACGGCGCATCACCGAACAGCCGGGCGCGTTCCACCACCGCGGGGCCGAGCACCGGATCCGCCGCGACCCCCGCCCACCAAGCACTCCAGGGATCTTCGCCGTCGTCGCTCGTGGTCGCCACGGCCGCCGCGTCCGGCATGTCGTCCACGTTGATCACGAACCCGCCCGGTCGCACGAGCCCGGCGAGCTCGGCGTACAACTCGGTCAGCCGGCCGGGCGACAGGTAGTGCAACGCCATGACCGCCAGAACGGCGTCGTAACCGTCATACGGCAGTCGCGTGACCCACGCCGGGTCACGCAGATCGGCCCGGACCACCTCGACCGAGGACGGCAGGGACGCACCGGCGATCGTCAGCATCACCGGATCCAGATCGACCAACGTGAGCTCCGCCCCGGGAAGGCGTTCGAGCAGCCGGGAACAGAGCGTGCCCGTGCCACCACCCACGTCCAGCACGCGCGGCGCCGCGCCTTCGGAGCGCGCCGCGATCAGGTCGATCATCCGCGCGATCGCCCGCTCACGTCCTGGCTGGTACTTCGCCATGAGGCGCTCCCAGCCGTCGTTCCAATCCCCAGGAGTCATAACGAGAATGATAATCGATATCAGAAGAAGCGCGCAGCGTCACCGGCCGCCTCCGGGCAGTGGGCGAGGTACGGCCGATCGGCGCAACTTGGCCGCTGAAGCGTTTGCCACGACGGAGCCGGGGAACTTATCCGGTATGTCCAGATGGCGAACCACCAGCAGGAGCAACACCGCCGTGCGGGTCATCACCGGCATCGGCGCGGTGTTCGCTTTCATCGAGTTGCTGTACATGGTGATGGTGCTCGCGGGAGCCAACGCGGGCAACGGTTTCTTCATCTTCATCCAGGCACTGGCCAAACCGCTGGCGTTGTTCTGGCCGGGACTCTTCCCGGTGAGTGACCCGAATCTCGCGGTCATCCTCGACTACGGCCTGGCCGCCGCGTTCTGGGTGATCCTGGCGGGTGTGATCGCCCGTTTCGCGGCCCGCTGACCCCCTGCGGCGGCGATCGGCGTCCCGTTCGGCGACACTGGACGGATGAGCGACGGCAGATGGTTCGACCTGAACCCGCTTCCCGAGCTGTTCGGCCTGGCCGCCGCCGGGCGGGCGCTGCTGCCCAGCGTGCCCGTGACCCCGGCCGCGATCCTGAAGACCGTCACCGAACAGCTGGTCGGGCGGCGGCTGACGGCCAAGGTGGACGGGCACGACGTCGGACTCACCCTGACCGGGCTCGACTACGAGACCGACAGCCTCAGCCTGGCCGCGACCGGCAAGGTCGGCGACGTCCGCATCGTCGTCGAAGACGTCGACTGGCCGGAAACGCCGCTCGAACGCATCACCGTGCTGGCGTCGAACGTCCGTCTCCGCTCGCTCCCGTCCCCGGCCGCCATCCCCGAGCAGGTGAAGATGGCGATCCGGGTGTCACCGGAAGTCCTCCAAGCGCGCGTGGCGGAGGCCCGGCCGGGCATCATCGTGGCCCCCGGCGAGGACGGCCATTTCCACATCCGCTGGGAAAAGCGGCCCCGCTGGGGACATCTCGCCCTGGAGTCCACTGTGGAGGACGATGCCATCGTCCTCCGGCCGATGTCCGTCCACATCGGACGCCGGCGGTTCGGCCCGCCGTCCCGTCTCAAGCCGATCGTCCTGCCGCTGCCGGAACTCCCGCGAGGGGTCCGGCTCGTCGCGGTCGAGGCGCACGACGGTCACCTGGTCCTGCACGCACTGGCGGAGGAATGGCCGGAGAAACTGTCCACCATCCCGCTCGGCGATCTGCTGAGCTGGGTGACGACGGCGGTGGCCACCCTGACCCTGCCGCGACTCGGCGGCCGCTGATCCCTCGCGGCCGCCGAGCCGTACCACTTGACTAGGACACCGCCTAGCTGTGCAGCGGTCCCTGCGCGAGGCGCACCGGAGGCGCGGCAGGCTTCGCGGCGGCGCTTTCCGCCTCCGGGACGGCGGCTGACCGCACGAGCCCGGCCGACTTCCCGCACACCCTCTTCTTCTCGTCCGAAGTCATCTTCTTGCCGACGGTCCGGGTCTGGCCCACGACACCCGGGGCCGGGCCCTCACCGCTGAAGTTCCACACGTACCACTGGTGATGGCCCCACCTGCGCTTGTCGTACCACATGTCGTACGAACCGCTGGCCACCTTCATCACCGGTGAGCGGTCCAGTCCCGCCCAGTAGCCGGGGTTGACCTCGATCCGGGTTTCGACGCTCTCGCTGGTCTCCCAGCCCCATTCCTGGCCCCACGTGCGCTTGTACGCGACCGACCAGTCGACGAGGAACTTGAAGCCCGCGCTCACGCTGACCTCGTTCGACACCGTGTTCTTCCCGCTGCGGGTGTCCCGTTTGCCGATCACCTGGGTGATCTTGTTGGCGCTGCAGTTGAAGACCGTGTCGACCCGGCCCCAGTTGCCGTAGAAGTCCTGGCCGCGCTGGTCGACGTGGGCGTTGCAGGTCTTGGTCGCGTGGCCGCAGTCCTTGAGCAGCTCGGCACGGGACGGTCCGCGCGAATACACCACGGAGCTGCCCTTGTCGTTCATGTTCGACCCGTAGTTGCCGCTGTCGTTGGCATACCACTCCTGGCTGCCGCCCTGGTATTCGGCGTGCTCGTACATCGTGATGTAGCAGTTGCCGAAGGTCTGGAACGAGGAGACCTTGTCGTTCCAGTCACCGAGGAAGCCGAGGACCTGGTTGGTTCCTTCGACGCACGGCGACCCGGTGATCGTGAGGCTCGCGCCGCCGAAGTTCCCGTGTTCGTACAGCACGCTGATCACCGTCGCGGAGGCGCCGACCTCGCCTGCCGACGCCGCGGCGCGGGATTCACCGACGCTGTCGAAGCACCGGATCACTCCGGTCGTCGTGTCGGCCACGCAGTGCTCGCCGCGTTCCTCGGCGTTCGCCGGGGTACCGCCGGCGAGGCACACGACCACCGCGGCCAGTGCGGCCGCCCACTGTCTGTACTTGTGCACGTCTGAACTCCCTGGGGAAGACGGAAACCGACCACGTCCGGATCGGCCTCACGAGTGCACTACGGGAAGCCCGCCTTGCCCATGCAGAACGACCGGCAGACCTGATTGCGCTTGCCGGTGACCGGGACTCCTCAACCGGATTCGCCGCGCTCGCGCAGATATCGCGTGTGGTCGGCCTGCTGATGGACGTCACCCGCGTAGAACCGCTCCGCGATGCGATGCGCTTCGGTCTCCAGCAGCTCCAGCTGTGTGAGGAGTTCGTCGGACGCGCTCGGCTCGCCACTGGCCCGGCGTTTGGCGGCGAACCACCAGGGCAGATTCAGGTAGGTCTCCACCGAAAGCGGCAGATCGGTGCGCGCCAGCCGCGTGACGGCGTGCTGGACGTCCGGGTTGGCCGCCCACCGCTCCGGCCGCGAAAGCAGATCGTCGAGCACTTCCGCGATCCTCCGCACAGCGTCCACAGAGGACTCCGGCATGCGCTGTGCCCGCGCGGTCACCTTGCCCACCAACGAGTCGAGCTCCGCGCGCAGCTGCCCGGCCTCGGCGAGGGCGTCCACCGAGACGAGCCGGACCCGTTCGGGCGGCGCGAGGAGGGCGAACACCGCGTACAGCCCCGCGACGACGAGCGGCCACAATCCGCCGACGACGCCGGTCAGATACAGCGCGAGCCCGATCAGCCCGCCGACACAGCCGGCGAGATTCTTCGTGGAGCCGAGGTACCGGATCACTGGTACCCGCGGATTTCCTGAAACACCTTGGGCAGCACGTCGCCCCGGGCGTCGAACACGTTGCCCCCGGTGCGTTTCGCGACCTCGCCGAGTTCGGCGGAGTCACCCTCGCCGAAGATCACGGTGAACACCGGGATCTGGCGCACGGCCTCCGGCAGCGACGGGAACCTCAGCTGGAAATCCGAGAACTTGGCGCCGTTCGCGTTCTGCCCGTCGGTCATCAGCACGATCGAGGTGAACCGATCGGGGTCGCGCGCGACCAGAGGCCCCATGATGTCGTACGCGCGGTGCAGGCTGTCGTAGATCGCCGTACCGCCGTTCGCGTCGAGACCCTCGGCGAAGCGTTTGATCTTGTCCAGCGCGGGTTGTGGATCGCCTTCCGGGACGATGAACGTCTCCGGAGTGCCGGGCACGGTGTCGAACGGCAGCATCGTGATCTCTTCACGGCTGCGGAACCGGCGATACCGGCCGGTCAGGGAACCGTCGGCACCGGTCAGGCCGATCAGCGCGGCGCGCAGCGACTCGATCCGGTCGCCCGCCATCGAACCGGAGGTGTCAAGCACGTACAGCGTCCGCGAGGGCCGCCGGATCTTGTCGAAGTAGGCGCCCAGCAACGCGTCGACCGCCTGCTGCGTCGCCGGGAACGGCAGCTCGACGAGATCCTTCTGGGCGAACCGCTGTCCCAGCTGGACACCCGGCACGACGGGACGGCGTTGCGTGGTCTCCATGATCTTGCGCTGGGTGTCCGGCGTGCGCAGCCGTTCGGCCAGCTTGCGGTGCGCGTCCCGCGCGTCGGAATTCGCGCTCTGCACCAAGGTCAGCGGGTAGTCCGCGGTGACGACGCCGTCGGACGGGTACACCAGCGTCAGCGGCTCGGGGAGCTTGCCGCTCGCGTTCATCGACAGCAGGACGGACTCGTAGTTGATCAGGCCGTCGACCTTCTTGCCGGGATCCTGGCCGGTCGCCCGTCGTTGGTAGGCCTCGGAAAGCCAGCCGGACGAGCCCGCCGACATCGCCTGCGCACTGAAGAATTCGGTCAGTTTCGGGGTGACGGAAGCGATCTGCTGCGCGTCGACCGCGTTACCCGCCCCCGCGAGCGCCGACGCCACCCCGACCAGCGCCGAGAAACCGGAGTTCGACGCCGACGGATCGGTCATGCCGTAGGTGAAGGCCTTCTTCCCTGCCTGCTCGGCGATCTCACCCCAGCCCACCGGCCGTCCGGTCCAGCCGAGCCGCTGCGCCGACGACGCGGACAGGCCGAGCACCACCGGCGAACTCATGATCTTCACCTGCTCGCCCAGCCGTTTCGCGGCCTCCGGAACCGCCGCCGGATAGCGGTTCGACGAGAACCAGACGGCGTCGTACTGGCCGTCCACCTTGCCGTTCGCGAGCGACTCGGTGCCTTCCAGCGTTCCGGTGAACCGGAACTTGACCTTGACCCCGGTCGCGGCCGCCTCCTGTTCCAGCAGCGGCTGCAGATCGGCCAGTTCGCTGCCCGCGAGCACCCGCAACGTACCCGGCTCGGCCTCCCCCAGGTTCTGCGTCCCGCCCTCGCTCGAATCGCAGGAAACCAGTGACAGCGCGCAAACCGCGCTGACCGCCAAGACCGCCCAGCGTTTCACGTTGCCCCCTCGGCCGTCGCCGTCTCGTGCGAGCGGCGCAGATGGTCTTCGGCCCGCCGGATCTCCCCCGACAGCGCCTCCACGGTCGCCGCCATCGTCGAGACGGCCCCCGCCTTGAACTCGTCGATCGCGTCGATGCTCCGGTAGATCCGCTCGAACGACTCACGGATCGTCTCCACCGCGACCGCGGGATCACTGCCCGCGCGCTGGATCTCGGCGCTGCGCAGTTCCAGCATTTCCGCGTTCGCCCTGATCAGCCCGTCGGTGGTGGCCTGCACCGCACGGACCTCGTCGAGGACGTCCCGCTGACCGGCGAGCGCCGCACTCACCAGCAGGGCGACCCGCAGCGCCGCGACGGTGGTCGACACCGCCCGTTCGATTCCGCGGATCAGCTCGTCGTTGTTGCGCCGCACCAGATCCAGCGCCAGATAACCCTGCGCGCTCACCGCGAGCTGGGTCAGCAGGTCCTGATGCCGCTGCCGGATCGGATGCACCGCGTCGGCCCGCAGCGACTTGGCTCGCGTGGGATCGGTGAAGTCGAAGATCCCGGCCTGGCGCTCGACGGCCGCGTCGACGGCTTCGGCGAACGCGGCCGCTTCCGACAGCTTGCCGAGCGTGGCCCACAACCGTTCCCGCTCACCCTTGAGCGCGGCGTTGTCCCGGCGCAGGACGTCCTGCCGCGCACGCAGGTCCAGTACCAGCGCGTTCACCGGCTCGTTGGCCGCGCGGTAGCGGTCCAGCGCCTTCTTCGCGCTGCCCGCGACCGGGATCAGCCCCATCAGCTTGCGGCCGGTGATCGGCAGTTTCGCCGGGTCGATCTCCGCCACGGTCCGCCGGAGCCCGGCCAGGCTCACCGCCGCCTGCTGGTGCGGTGAGCCGATTTCCGCCAGCGCCCGCGTCGAGCGGTCCAGGAGCGCGCCCGCGACGGTCGCCGCCGCCCGCATGTCGGACTCGCCGACCGCGAGCAGTTCGTCCAGCACCCGGGTGAACTCCGGTGATCGGACGTCGAGCGCTTCGAGGCGCCGGGCGAAACCCTCGGCGCGCTTCGCGACCTCGGCGTGGACCTCCGGTGCCAGCGTGACCAGGCCCGCGGCCCGCTCGGCCGGGATCGCCTCCACCGGTTCGGGTGGAGTGAGCGTGAAATCGTCCATCAGTACTGCTTCTTCACGGCGTCGAGCAGCCGCTCCAGCGTTTCGAACGACGGCGGTTCGACGGCGTCCACCAGATCCGCGGGTACCGGCGCCTTGGCCGCGGCGACGACGTCGGCGAACAAGCGTGGGTCCCCGGTGCGGAACCCGAAGGTGGCGGCGAGTTTCCCCAGTTCCGGGTCGGTCGCCAGCAACCTGCCCACCTGGTCGCCGTTCGGCTTCAGCGGGACCAGCGTGTGCTTGGAGTACACCGTCGGCGCCGTGTAGAGCAGGCGCATGTCCGGCCGGATCGAACCGTCGGCGCGGACCAGCCTGTCGACGAACTGCGACTCGTAGATCAGCGCCATCGGCGTCTTGCCCATGCCCGCGGCGAGGTAGTCCTCGAACGGGCCTTCGGTGCTGTTCTGCGTATAGCCCTGGTCGATGAACAGCTTCGACACCGCGGGCAGCACCTTCGACTCGGCCTCCGGCGTGCTGACCACGTTGTTCCCGTTGGCGACGAAGGAGACGATCGACAGGTACATCGCCGCCGAGTTCGATTCACGTGGGTCCGTGGTGGTGAGCAGCACGTTCTTGCGGGCCGGGAAGGCGGTGTTGCCGGGAAGCTGGTCCCAGCGCGTGCTCTTCTGCGCCAGTTCGAGGTACTTCGCGATGTCGAGCACCTGGTAGTCCCCGGCGCCCTTGCGCACGGTCCCGTCGGCGCTCAAGAGGTTCACGATCGGCTCGAAGGTGGCGACCGCCATCGGCGACTGGAACGGCGTGTGCACCCCGGTCACCTTGTGGTCGCGCTGGATCCGCTGCGCGGCCGGCGACGAGGACGGGAACGCGAACTCGTATTTCCCGAGGTCCATGCTCGCGATCTGCCGCGAACCGGCGGTGTCGACCTCGACCTTCACCCCGTGCCTGGCGAACGCGTCCACCACCCGCTTGTCGGAGAAGAAGGCCAGCTTCTCCGAGCCGATGACGCCGCGCACCGTGGTGAGATCCGCCCCTTGGGCGGTGTTCTCGTCATCACCGCGCCCCCAGACGATCACGGCGACCACGGCCAGCAGCAGCACCACCGCCAGGCCGATCGACAGACGGCGTTTCACCGGCCCACCCCCTCGTTCACCTGCTCGATCCTTCAGCCCGTTCGACTCTTTTGACGCGCGAGTGAGCCATTTCGAAGTGAACGATCGATGAACGAAAGAAGTCGTCAGTTCCTGGCGAACCGTTGGGATAGAAGGAAAATCAGATCACGGACTGCTCCGAGACCGGCAGGCACACGGTGAACCGCGTATCGCCGGGCTCCGAGTCGACCCGCAGATCGCCCTGATGCCGTTCGACGACGATGCGCCAGGAGATGTCCAGTCCGAGCCCGGTCCCCTGTCCCACCGGCTTCGTGGTGAAGAACGGCTCGAAGATCCGCTGACGCACCTCCGTCGGGATCCCGGGCCCGGTGTCGCCGATCTCGACGTGCACGTGATCGTCCACTCTGGACGTCCGCAGGCTCAGCGTGCCGTCGGATCCCATGGCGCCGAGCGCGTTGTCGATGATGTTCGTCCACACCTGGTTCAGCTCGCCCGCGTACGCCGGGATCCTCGGTACCGCGTGGTCGTACTCCTTCACGACCCGGATTCCCGGCCCGATCTTCCCGGCGAGCATGACGAGGGTCGAGTCGAGTCCTTCGTGGACGTCGATCCACTGGTGCGGGGCACGGTCCATCTGGGAGTACTGCTTGGCCTTGCCGACCAGCACCGAGATCCGGGTCGTCGAATCCTCGATCTCCCCCATCAGCATCTCGGTCTCGAGCGCGTACGCCAGCCAGCGGACGGCGCCGTCGAGGAAGGTCTCGCCCACCGAGTCCAGCAGACGGTCGAGATCGGGCACGGTCAGGCCCGCGCGGACGTAGATGTCGGCGAGGTCCCAGCCCTGGTCGATCCCGTGACCGTCGAACCAGTCGCCGATCTCGTCCTCGCGGTCGGCCTGCTGCATCGCGGTCAGCTTCGGGGCCGAGGCGACCTGCTTGACCAGCTGTTCCTGAATGTCCAGCAACTGCTCCAGCAGTGTCGGGTCGACGTTCTTCTTCGCCAGCATCGCGAGCTTGTGCCGCATCCCGGCGACACGCTCCCGCAGCGCCGCCGTCGCGCGGACGGCCGCCGCGGCCGGGTTGTTGAGTTCGTGGGTCAACCCGGCGGAAAGCTCGCCGAGCGCCAGCAGCCGCCGCCGGGAACCGATCACGGTGTCGCTGTTGCGCCAGCCGAGGTACATGCCCTCCAGCAGATGCGTCGCCATCGGGAACCAGCGGCGGAACTCGGTGGCGAACTCCGCCGCGGGCAGGGTCAGGAAGGTGAGGTCGCTGACCGCGTGCACCGAAGCGCCGTAGGTGTGTTCGGTCTCCTGGTGCACGAAGAACTGCGTCGCACCGCAGTAGGCGCCGCGCTGATCGGATCGGATCGTCTCGACCTCGGTGCCGCCGACGAGCCGCGTCATCCGCAGCGCGCCCGAAAGCAGGAGATAGAAGCAGGTGGCCGGTTCGCCCTCGCGCATGACCGTGGTGCCGCCGGTGTAGTGCTCCAGCACGGCGTGCTCGTCGATCCAGTCGAGCTGTTCCTCGCTGAGGTGCTCGAAGAGGAAGAGCCCGCGCAGTTCCTCCCTGGGTAGAACGCTCACTGCTCCTCCAGATATCGGTGGACCAAGGTGACCGCCATGGCGCCTTCGCCGACGGCCGACGCGACACGTTTCACCGACGCCGCACGGACGTCACCGGCCACGAACACGCCCGGAATGGACGACTCCAGGTAGTGCGGGTCGCGATCCAGCGGCCAGCCCGGCGGCGGACCGCCGTCGGTGAGCAAATCGGGGCCGGTCCGCACGAAACCGTGGTCGTCACGCTGGATCTCCGTGCCGAGCCAGTCGGTGCGCGGGGCGGCGCCGATGAAGATGAAGAGGTGACCGGTGGGCACGGTCTCGGTGGCGCCGCCGTTCTCGCACAGGGTCAGCCGTTCGAGGTGATCGTCACCGTGCGCCTCGACCACCGTGGTGCGGGTGCGGACGTGGATGTTCGGTATCCCGGCGATCTGCTCGATCAGGTAGTGCGACATCGACGCTTCCAGCGACTGGCCGCGGACGAGGATGGTGACGTCCGCGGCGTGCTTGGAGAAGAACACCGCCGCCTGGCCCGCCGAGTTCGCACCGCCGACGATGTAGACGTGCTCGCCCTTGCACTCGGGCGCTTCGGTCGCGGCCGAGCCGTAGTACACGCCTCGGCCCGCGAGTTCGGCGACGCCTGGAGCCTCCAGCGCCCGGTAGGTGACGCCGCTGGCCAGCACCACCGAATGGGCGGCGATCTCGGTCCCGTCGCCGAACATGACCACCCGCGCGGAGCCGCGTGCCTCCAGGCCCACGACGTCGCGGGCGGTGAGCACCTCGGCGCCGAACTTCAGCGCCTGCCGCCGCGCGCGGTCCGTGAGCTGCGCGCCGGAAACACCATCCGGGAAGCCGAGGTAGTTCTCGATGCGGGAGCTGGTGCCCGCCTGTCCGCCGGTCGCCTTGCGCTCGACGATGACGGTGCGCAGGCCCTCCGACGCGCCGTACACGGCCGCCCCGAGCCCGGCGGGCCCGCCGCCGATCACGATCAGGTCGTAGAACTCCTGCGCCGGGCGCGTGGACAGGCCGACGGCGTCGGCGAGCTCGGGCCCCGACGGCTGGCGCAGCACCGTGCCGTCCGGGGTGACCAGCACCGGGATGTCCTGCGGCGCCGCGTCCGCCGCCTCGAGGATCCGGCGGCCCTCGTCGTCGTCGACGGAGTACCAGCGGTACGGCACGGCGTTGCGCGCCAAGAAGTCGCGCAGGTGGAACGACGGCGACGAGTACCGGTGGCCGATGAGCTTGATCTCGTCGACCGGCCGCTCCCCCACCGCGCGCCAGGTCTCCACGAGCGCGTCGACGACCGGGTAGAGCTTCTCCTCCGGCGGGTCCCACGGCTTGAGGAGATAGTGGTCGACGTCGACGACGTTGATCGCCTGGATCGCGGCGTCGGTGTCGGCGTAGGCGGTCAGCAACGCGCGACGGGCGTTCGGGAACAGGTCCATCGCCTTCTCGAGGAAGACGATGCCGTCCATCTGCGGCATCCGGTAGTCGGCGAGGATCGCGGCCACGGCGTCGCCGCGCAGCTTGATCTCGCGCAGCGCCTCGAGGGCGTCGGCTCCGGAATCGGCCCGGATGATCCGGTAGTCCTTTCCGTACCGTCTGCGCAGGTCGCGGGCGACCGAACGGGACACGGCGGGATCGTCGTCGACGGTCAACAGGATCGGCTGGCTCACCGGGTCAGCCTATTACGTCGGAGTCGTGCTGACCGAAGCCGAAGAAGTGATCCACGCCCGTGCCGCCGTCGCGGGCGAGGCGGCTGCCCTTCCACACGGCGCCGGTCTCGTGCCCGCCGGCGTCCGTCCCATCGCGACTCTTCCGATCGCCGGGCACACGCCGCCGGATGCCGACGTCGACGACTCGCCCGACCTCGAAGCGTTTCTCCGTGTCCTGCTCGACGGGTACGAAAGCGACGATGTCGTGACGGCCGAACACGCCGATCCGCGCATCAGGTGGTCGCTGCTGATCACTGAGGACGCACGGTCCCGACGTCGTGCGCGGCTGCCCGCGAAGGCCGCCGCTTCGCCGTCGCGACCGCGGTGGAAGGTTCGCCGAGCCTGTCGAACCTGCGCCGTGCCGGAGCGCGGGTCCATTACCGGCAGGCTTTCAGGCTTGCGTGAGCTTCCGCAGGCGGAAGGCCAGCACGAGCAGCATCACGCCGTACAGCAGGGCGTAGATCCCGACCAGCAACGCGATCCCGTACGCGCCGGCGATCGGGTTGACCACGATCACGATGCCCGCGATCAGGGAAAGCGCGCCCGCCGCGATGAGGAACGCCTCGCCCTCGATCTGCTTGCGCAGCCGGATCGCGGCGACGATCTCGACGATGCCGGTGAAGATCGCCC
Organism: Amycolatopsis sp. TNS106; assembly: GCF_019330265.1. NCBI lineage: Bacteria > Bacillati > Actinomycetota > Actinomycetes > Pseudonocardiales > Pseudonocardiaceae > Amycolatopsis > Amycolatopsis sp. TNS106. Next base: position 4,757,911 of record NZ_CP024972.1, read on the forward strand.
AGAAGCCGACCAGCAGCGCCAGCACGAGCACCGTGATCCCCGGCCAGATCAGGACGAGGACACCGGCGATGATCCCGAACGCGCCGAGCACTCCGTAGGCGGCGCGATGGGCGGCGTCACCCGGCCGGAAGGCCTGCATGATGCCGCCGATGCCGTCGAAGATGGCGTAGATGCCGTAGAGGATCGCGAGGGCCAGGACGGTCGTTCCCGGCCAGAGCAACGCGAGAATGCCGAAGAGGATGGCGAAAACCCCGCGCAGGGCGGCGAGCGGCCAGGCCAGGCGGGGTTCGACGACGGTGAGACCGGCGAGAGGCATGCTCCGAGTATCGGAGCGCCGCTACGCGAGCGCGCGGCACGCCACCCGTAGGGGTGAAAGACCGTGCGCCCCCTCGTTCCCGCCCCGCGGCAGGTGTCGCGAAAGCCACTTTCGCAACCTCCCGCGATGAAAAGGCCGGTGCGCGCCGCGACCGCCATCCCGGCGCGCACCGGGGTCATCAGGGATAGGCGACCAGGTTGGCCACGGTCGATCCCGAGTTGGCAGGCCCGCCACGATCGTTGATCACCCGGCTGATGGTCCCGTTCCCGCCGAGGGAGACGGCGACCATGCTGCGGAACCGGACGTTCGGGGTGTTCGGCACCTCGAACGCGCGATCGGCCACCACACTCGGATTCACGTTGAAGTAGCAGTAACTGCCGAGCCCGTACGCCTCGTGGCTCGTCACCGAGTTCGCGACCTTGTAGGCCGCGTAACCCCGCGTCGATCCGTTCATCCAGGCGGCCTGATTCGGTGGGTCGTAAGGCATTTCGTTCTGGTAGAAGTACGTCCGGCCGCGCTCGCCGGTCCAGATCGTCTGGTACTTCTGGTAGTGCTCGACGAACAGGCCGTACATCGTGATGTCGTCACCGTTGACGATCAGACCGGTGTCGGCGGTGTTGGTGGCCCACCCGACACCGCTGCCGTGGTCGGCGCGCCAGATCCACAGGTGGTCGCCGATGACGTCGTCGCTGTTGACCACCAGGCTGTTCGTGGCCTTGCCGACACCCGCCCCGCCGACGCGGAAGAAGACGTCGTGCAGCGAGGTCGGATTGGCCGCGTGATCCTGCGCCGAATTCGCCGGGCCGACCTCCATGAGCGTGTTCGAATTCGTGGTGCCCGCGTCGATCAGCACGCCGGCGATCTTGACGCCGTCGACGTCCGCCACCGTCATCGCGGTGATGCCGTTGTCCGGGATCAGCGTCGCCAGGCCGAGACCGAGTACGACGGTGTCCGGCCGGGTGACGCGGAGCGTCTCGGTGAGGTGGTAGACACCCGGGGTGATCAGGAGGTCCTTGCCCTCGGCGAGGGCGGCGTTGATCTGCGCCGCCGTCGTGCCGGGCTTCGCGATGAAGAACCGGCTGATCGGCAGCGAGGATCCCGGCTGGCCAGTGCTCCACGTGATGCCGGAGGCGTTGGTGCGCTTGGCAGGCACGAAAACCTGGTACGCGCCCGCGCCGTCGACGTAGAGGAACGGCTTCTCCCGCACGACCGGTGTCGTGTTCACCGTGGTGTACGGCGGATTCGGGAAACTGGTCGGCGGCGCGCCGCTCACCCCCGCGAACACCATGTTCCAGTTGGAGCCACTCCAGCTCCCGAACTGTGAGTTGCGCGAGATCCACTGCTGCTGCGAACCGGACCGGACCTGGCCGTCGACCTTCACATCGGACATCCACCCGCCGCTCGACCAGCCGCCGTCGTCGAGCTGCAGGTTGCCTCGGACGTGCATGCGCCGATAGGGCGCGGCCTGCGAAACGGCCCAGCGGTCGGTGCCGCCGTTGGGGTTCACGGACAGGTTTTCCGCGCCGCGCCAGAAGTTCTGCGTCGCGTTGCCCTGGAACCAGTCGGCCTCCGCGTGCACCGCGCCGTTGATCGTCACGTTGTCGGGAGACAGGCCGAGCCCGAGCACCTGCGTGTAGAACCCGACGTTGACATCGACGTTGTACGAGCCCGGCTTGAACAGCAACGCCTTGCGATTCGAGCCGAACTGGCTGGTCTCCTGCTGCGAGAACACGCTGTCGACCTGGGACTGGATCGCCGACTGCGACATACCGGGGTCGAAGACGAGCACGTTAGGCCCGAGGTCGGGGTTCGCGGCACCGGAGACCGGGGTGAGCCGGAAGGACTGGGCGCCGGTGCCGTTGCAGGCGTACTGCTGGAGCTGGGTGCTGTCCTGGGTCGAAAGACCGGGGATGTCCAGGCACTTGCCACTGTTGCGGCTCACGAAGTGATACGCCCCACCCGATTCCTCGACCGGCTGCCACTGCTGGTTGTTCCCGCCGCCGTAGGCCCACAGGTGGATCAACCCTCCGTCGGCCGTCGACACGTCGGCGACGTCCCACACCTGGGCCGGGTTGTTGCGGGTGTTGACCCGGTAGTAGCCGCCCGAGGTGGGCTGGAACTGCCACTGCTGGGAGAAGGTCTGATTGCAGGCGTACTGCTGGACGACCGTCCCGTTCGCCGTTCCGGCGGCGCGCGCGTCCACGCACTTCCCGCCGGTGGTCGACACCGTGTACCAGGTGTCGGGGACGATGGCCGCCTGCGCCGCCGGGGCTACCACTATCAGCGCTCCGACCAGCGAAAACAGGGCTATCAGGGCTGCTCTGGCCCTCATCGGGACCTCCTCCGCGTCATTCGGGCAGGGCGAGCTGAGGCGGAGCCCAGTGGAGACGCGGCGTAGCGGGCGGGGACCTCGGCGTCACGATGGTCGAAAACGTAACGGCGGTCACACGCAGAGTCAATACAAGGCTAAAAATAAGGTGCAAAGATGCAGGTCAGCGCACTTTGAAGGAACCAGAGGTGCATAGAGTGACCCCCGCGTGAACGGCCTGCGCGGGCGGTGTAATGTATGGACACACGAGATGCGGAGAACAACACCGCTCCGGGGCTATGGCGCAGCTGGTAGCGCACCTCACTGGCAGTGAGGGGGTCAGGGGTTCGAGTCCCCTTAGCTCCACAGTGACGAAACACCGCCCGCCTGGCAGATCTGCCGAGGTCGGGCGGTTTTTTTCGTGCCACGTCACTCCGAGAATCGCCGTGCCGTCTGCTCCAGCGACGGAACCCGACCAGGTAGTTCTCCCTGCCAGGGCACACCGGCCTCACAGCACGAGAAAGTGCGATGAACGGGCCGATCGATCACCGCGGACAGGCGAGCGGAATCGATTACCGCTGCAGCTCGATGAGGGCGGGCCAGGCTCTCGGACGAGGTGGTGTTCCTCTGTGGACAGTGCGGCTTCGTCGCAGGGCGGTAAAGGCCCAGCAGGTCGGGGCGGCTGCGAGCGGAGCACCCGCAGCACGGTGTCGGAGATCGGTCCGGCAAGCTGCCTGTCCCCCGCGCCGACCGGCCGAGGAGTTCTTCGGGAGTCGGCGCGAAGGGTGACGCGGTAGGCGGAGAATGGTTACGGCGACGGTCGTGGAAGCTCCCTTCCCCGGCTGAAGCCGAGCCTGCGCCGAGCGGCGGACGAACTGCTCCGCGAGCAAGCTGCCACCGATGATTCGCCGGGTGAACCGTCCGTCTTGGCATGGATCTCCGGGCGCCCTGTGGTGACCACGATCGGGTGTATCCGGCGTCGGTCTGGTCACGACGCCCAACCTTCGACGCGGGCGCGCCGAACCAGGGGTATGTCCGCCTCCGAACTGCCCCAGTCCGAAAGCGCCGTCCAGCCGCAGCGAACTCGGCTGCGGTTCTTCGCGGCGGCGTTCACCGGCGTCCTCGCCCTGGCCGCCGCGCTGGCGGTCGGCCACCTCGTGGCGGGGTTCATCAGCATCAACGCCTCGCCCTATCTGGCCGTCGGCAACGGCGCCATCGACCTCACCCCGGTCGAGCTGAAGGATTTCGCGATCCGCACCTTCGGCGTTTACGACAAGCTTGTCCTGCTGGGCGGTATGGCCGTGGTCATGGTGCTGGCCGCCGCGCTCGCCGGTGTCCTGTCGCGACGCTCGCCCGTCCCCGGCACGGTGATCATCGCCGTGTTCGGGCTGATCGGGGCGTTCGCGGTATACCAGCGCCCGGATCTGACCGCGGTCGCGCTCCTCGCGCCGGTCGCCAGCCTGGGCACCGGGATCGTGACCTTCCTGCTGCTGCACCGGCTCGCGCCGCGCGTGTGGCGTGAAGCGAACACCGACGAAAACACCGGCACCTCCCGTCGCGCCTTCCTGATCGGCGGCGCCGGTGTCGTCGCCGGCGCGGGTGCGGCGGGGCTGGGCGGTCAGCTGATCAGCTCGACCCGGGACGCCACGGCGTCGCGCGAGGCGATCGGCAAGCTCGTTCCCGCACGGACTGCACCGGCGATCCCGGTCGACGCCGATTTCGCGAAACTGGGTACACCGTCATTCCTCACGCCGAATGACAAGTTCTACCGCGTGGACACCGCCCTCACGGTGCCGCAGGTACGGGCCGAGGACTGGAGCCTGCGGCTGCACGGCATGGTGGACCGGGAAATCCGCTACAGCTACGACGACATCCGGAACCGGCCCCTGCTCGAGCGCACCATCACCATGACCTGCGTATCCAACGAAGTCGGCGGAGACTATGTGTCCACCTCGAACTTCATCGGCATCGACTTGGCCGACATCCTCGACGAAGCCGGCGTGAAACCCGGCTCGGAGCAGTTGTTCTGCACCAGCGTCGACGGCTGGACCTCGGGAACGCCGGTCGCCGCCGCACAGGACCGTGACCGTGGCGCGATGCTCGCCATCGGCATGAACGGCGAACCTCTGCCGCTGGAACACGGTTTCCCGGTCCGGCTGGTCACCCCTGGCTTGTACGGGTACGTCTCGGCCACGAAATGGATCGTGGACATCGAAGTCACCACCTGGGCGGCACGCCAGGCCTACTGGCTCAAACGAAGCTGGGCGCAGGAAGCACCGATCAAGACCCAGTCGCGCATCGACTCGCACCGCGGCTTCGCGAACGTCCAAAAAGGAAAGGTCCGCGTCGCGGGCGTGGCCTGGGCCCAGCACACCGGGATCGGCAAGGTCGAGGTCCGCGTCGATCAGGGTGCCTGGCAGGTGGCCGACCTCTCCACCGAGGTCAACGTGGACACCTGGCGCATGTGGTGGGCCGAGGTCGACCTGCCCGCCGGCGTCCACCAGGTGTTCTGCCGCGCCACCGACAAATCCGGCTACACCCAGACCGATCAGCGCGCGGGAACCGTGCCCGACGGCGCGACAGGCTGGCACAACGTCACTTTCACCGCCGCCTGAGAAATTTTCCGGGATGACCAATCCGGACTCCCGGCAGCACCGAATCCCCTGCAAGAGAACAAGAACCGGGTTCGTCCACAAAGGACAAGCCAGCCGCCTTTCCCCTGGAGTGGAATCTCATGAGCAAGCTTCGTGTCGCAGGAATCGGTTTCACCGCGGTCGCCGCACTGGCCCTGACCGCGTGCAGTGGCAGTGACAACGCCTCGTCCGGTAACAGCAGCGCCCCGGCTCCGGCCCCCTCGTCGTCGATGTCGGCCCCGATGTCCAGCGCCGCTTCCGGTGACGGGGTCACCACCAATGCCGACGTGTTCGGTCCGGCCTGTTCGCAGCTGCCGCAGGGCAGCGAGCCCGGCTCGCTGGACTCGATGGGCCCGCAGCCGGTCGCCAGCGCCGCCTCGACCAACCCGCTGCTGACCAAGCTGGTCGCCGCGGTCAAGGCCACCAACCTGGTCGACACCCTCAACTCCCAGCAGGCCATCACCGTGTTCGCCCCGGCCGACCCCGCCTTCGCCGCCCTCGGTGACGCCAAGTTCACTGAACTCGCCGGCAAGCCGGACCAGCTGGCGCCGATCCTGCAGTACCACGTCGTCGGCAAGCGTTACGACGCCAAGGGCCTGGAGTCGGCCAAGTCCGTGGAGAGCCTGAACACCGCGGGCGGCCCGGTCAAGATCGAAGGCTCCGGCGAGAACATGACCGTCAACGGCGCGAAGATCCTGTGCGGCAACATCCCCACCAAGAACGCCACCGTCTTCGTCATCGACAAGGTCCTCACCCCCGGCACCAACAAGAACTAGTCACCGTCCGGGCCACCATGACTCCCCCTTGTGGGTGGCCCGGATCCAGCGGCCGTCGCGGCTTCCATGACCTCCGGAGCCGCGGCGGCCGCTTCCACGTCCACGGTGATCCGATGAGGACACCGTGGTTTCAGCCGCGCGGCGGGACTCGGACTCCCGCCCGCGGGGAACGCTGTAGCGGCGGCGTTCCGCCGGTCGCCGTCGTCGCTGGTTCACTCCATGGCCGCGACGGCGACCGGCCCCCCACCACCAGGCGGGAGTCAGCCGGCTTTTCCCAGCAGATTCCCCAGAAGCGCGGTGATCGTACGGCGGTCGGTGGCACCCAGTTTGCCGCGGATGCGGGCCATGTGGTGCTCGACGGTCTTGCTGGAGATGTGCAGGCGTTCACCGATCTCCCGGTAGGTGTGCCCGTCGACGACCAGGCGGCCGATGTCGGTTTCTCGCGGGGTCAACGAGGGCGCCTCGGGGGGGTGGCGGCGGTTGCCGTTCCGCGCTCGAGCCGCTGTCGAGCGGGAAATGTTTGGCCGCACGCAGCAAGGTCACCATGACGGCGCGGTCGGTGGCGCGGACGGCGGCATGACCGGCGAGCCGGGCGGCGTCCCAGCGTAACCCGGTGCGGTGCAGGCCTTCCGCCGCCGAAAGCACGGTGTCGGCTTGGACCGACCCGCCCAGCACTGCCGACCATTCCGTTCCCGCCGCCGCGAACGCGGAGACCAGGCGGCCGGGCGAAGGCTGATCGGTGAGCTGACGCAGAGCGACACGTGCGCCTTCCCGGTCACCCGCCACGATGGCCGCGTGGAAGACCGACCAGTCGAGCCACGCGGACCACAACGCCGGACGACCGTGCCGAGCGAGCAGGGCGAAGGCGTGGCCGCGATGTGCTTCGACGCGGAAGCCCTCCTTCACCCGTGCTGCCGCGATGAGCAGTTCCCCCAGTGGCAGCAACGAAAAGAGGTCAACAGGCTGCCGCATCATCGCCTCGTACGCGGAGGCCCACTTCACGCGGAGCGCGCCCGGTGTGTCGACTCTCCTCGCGAGCCCGAGTTCCAGCGCGCGGAGGAACAACTCGTCACGGGGCGAAAGAGAGCCGACCTGACCCGCCGCGGCCGAGCGATGAGTTTCCGCCGCGGCGAGGTCACCTCGCAACAACTCGGTCCAGCCGAGCAGCAGGGTGTGCCGGATGACGGGAGCCGCCCGGCTCAGCACCCCGCGGGCGAGCTCGAATTCCGCCGCGTGCAAGGCGACGAGCGCGGTGAGCGCGGCCGGTGAATCCGGGAGGAGGTGGCCGGTATCGGTGGCCTCCGCCGCGTCGGACGCGGCCAGTAAGGTCGTCAACGCCGCTTCGGTGCGCCCGCGGACCGAGTCGCGGATCCCGTCGAGCAGCCGTCCTGCGACGTGACCATACGCCGGAACGGGTTCGGTGACGACGCTCCGCTCGGACCGGGTGGTTTCTCCGAGCGCGATCCCGGCGAGCTCCACCAGCGGCAGCGCGCCCGGTTCCTCGGACCAGCGCAGCAGTTCCGCGCCACGGGCCAGATCACCTCGCCGGGTCATGATCGTGCCCGCGACCAGCGCGCCGCGGCTGCGGTGAGCCGGTTCGGCGGCGCTCAGCAGTTCGTCACCGAGCCGCAAGGCCACGTCGTGCTGTCCGGCGAGGACCGCGGCCTTGGCCCAGCCCGGTGCCAGCCGGGCCCGGGGGCTGCCACCACGCGCGGCGGCGGCGTAGAGCTCGGCGGCGACGGCGGGCTGGTCGTGGACCGCCTCCGCCGCGGCCGCTTCGAGCCCGGCCCGCACGATCGCGCCGCCCGCGCCGAGACGCTCGAGTTCCCGCGCGATCGGCAGCACGGGTTGCCCGGCGCGCAGCAGGTCCTCCAGCACCCGCACGAGCACCGTCAGCACCCGGTCGATGCCGACATGGCCGCGCACCGCGCGCGCCACCAAGGGAGGCACCGAGTCGTTCGCGGCGAGCAGTCCGGCCGCCCGGACCTGGTCCAGGATTCCCGGGACGTGCTCTCGAGATCGTCCCAGTGCCGTCGCGAGGAGTTCGACGTCGCGATCGCCGGCGACGTCCGCCACGACCAGGTAGGTCAGCCCCGGCTCGCCGAGCATGTCCAATTCCGCGCGCAGTTCGTCGATGAGTTCGTCGACCGTGGGCACCTGGAAGCACCGGGCCACCAGTCTGGGCACGCCCGCGGTCAGACGCCGGATCGGATTCCGCGCGTTCGGCCGGGATCCGCTCGCCGGCGAACCTCGCCACGGCCGCGGCGTCCCAGGCGGAAAGCCGGATGTGCCGGGTCGTCGCCGTCACGAGGCCGGTCGCCATCGCCCCGGCCGCGCCGGGAGTGTGGGTGAGCACCATCCGGGTGGCCTTGCCCGCCAGGCCGGCCAGCACCTGTCCGGTACCCGGTGGCAGGGAGTCGACATCGTCGAGCAGGATCGCCACGGCGGAAGCGGGCGTGGACGGGACCAGATCCTCCCGGGTGACCACGGTGACACCGGCGTCGCGATAGTGCCGGGCGATCGCGGCCAGCGCCGTCGTCTTCCCGTGGCCGGGCGGACCGGACAGGACCGCGCGGACGGGGCCCGCTGGTGTGGCGGCGATGCCGGCCAGCAATTCGCGCAACTCCGGCGGCAGTAGCTCTTCCACCCTGATTCCCCCCGTCCCGCGTCAGGTGGCCGGAACGACCACACGTGAGAGTTTCGAGCCCGCCCTCACCCGCGATGGGCGAGATGACTCCCTGTTGTGAGATGAGATCCAGGCCACACTCCAGAGCTATCCCCTATCGAGTGACCGACTCCCCTCAGGGGTTTTCGCGATCACCGTTAGGCGTCAGACCCGATGTCCGGCACCCCGGTCGAGCCCTAGCGTCGATCCGGCCGACAGCCCGGTGGCCGTCGGCTTCACCGTTCCCCACAGAGAGCCCGGTCGATGAACCCCACGCAGTCGCTGTACGACTTCACCCTCAACCTGCTCAACGACCCGTCCGCCCGTGAGTCCTTCGGGAACGACCCGCGGCAGATGCTGACCGACGCCGGCCTCGGCGACATCTCCGGCGCGGATCTGCACGACGTCCTGCCGCTGGTCCTCGACTACGCGCCGGTGAACTCCCTCGGCGGGCAGAACGGCCTCGACCTCGACTCGATCACCACCGGCCAGGCCGGCGCCATCGAGCAGCTCCAGGCGCTCACCCAGAACCTCGCGCTCGGGGACACCTCCGAGAACAACGTGCTCGGCGCGGTCGGCGGAATGACCGCCATCACCCAGAACGCCGCGGCCCCGTTCACCGCGGCGGGCGACCTCGCCGGCGACATCGACAACGTCGGCGGCGGTGAGATCGCCCCCGTCGGCGCCGTCACCGGCGCGGTCGGCGCCGTCACCGGCGCGGTCGGCGACGTCACCGGGCAGGTCGCCGGTGGAGACGTCACCGGAGCACTCGACGGTGGAGATCTCACGACCGGCCTGCAGGACGTCTCCGGCCTTGACTCGGCCATCGAGGGCACCCAGGGCGTCGGCTCGACGGTCGGCGATCTCACCGGCACGCTGGGCCTCGACACCGGCCTGGGCAACACCATCGGAGACGTGACCGCGCACGGCGTCGGCGAGGTCACCGGCAACGTCACGACACAGCTCAGCGACATCGCGAACGAATCGGCCGTCGGCAACGTGACCGACCACGTCGGCGACGTCACCGGCCAGGTCGGCGACATCGGCTCACACGCCGGTTCGGTCAACGACGTCCACGACGTCGTCAGTGGTGTCGGCAACGGCGCGCTCGGCGGCGGTATCGCGGCCGACCTGAGCCACCTCACCATCGGCTCCGGAAACGACGTGCACGTCTCCGAGTGACCCGGAAATGAGCGGCCGGAAGGGCACCGGGACGGTGATCCCGGTGTCCTTTCCGCCGTGCGTCCGGAGGCGAGCACCGGCCCCTCGCGTAACCCACACGCATGGTCTGCGGCAAGGCGACCCACTCCGGCTCCCCGCGGCGTCGAATCCTTCGTGATCCCGGTGGAACACCACAGCCGGGATCGGACCGATATCCGTTCGAGGAGAAGGAGAACCACCGTGAGCACACTTCGCCGTCGCATTCTCGTGACCGCCGCGCTGCCGGCCGCCGCACTCGGTTTCCTGCTGGCCGCGCCCGGCGCCGCGTCCGCCTCACCAGCGATGTCGCCGGCTTCCACCGTCAGGGTCGCCGACCACGACCATGACCACCACTACGGGTTGCACCTGAACATCCTGCTCAACCTCCACCTCAGCGGCCACGGTCACCACGACGACTGTCACGGCGGCCTGCTCGGCGGGCTGTTCGACCGCGACTGATCCCGGCACGGCTCCCCTCCCCACCGGGCCGGGACACCGGCCGCACGCGGTGCGTGACCGGCCCACCTGTGGTTCGATCACCGAGCAGACCTCGGGGCCGTTCGGGCCAGCGAAGTGTCGGACTCGGTAAGGATCAGCGAGGTGAGTGATTCAGCACGTGGCATGGCCACTGTCGAGGATCCGTTGGCCGAGTTGATGGCGCGGGTGACGCACGGCGACGACGAGGCGTTCGCCGACCTGTACGACCACGGGCGGGACAGGTCTTCGGGCTCGTGCGTCAGATCATTCACGACACCGTGCGGGTCGAAGAGGTCCATCAGGAGATCTGGGTCCAGATCTGGCGGAGCGCCGGCCGCTACGGCCCGGCCGACGGACCGGTCATGCCCTGGATCATGACTGTGGCGCATCGTCGTGCGGTGGACCGCCCGAGGTCGGAGCGTTTTCCCGTCGGCCGGGTGCGTCCCGCCGATGCCGGGAGCCCCTTTCCGTTGCCGAGCACACCGAGTACCGCGCGGTCCGGCACGGACTGTCCACTTTGACCAAGCCGCAGTACGACAGTGTGCAGCGGGCTTACTTCGGCGGCTTGACCTATGGCGAGCTTGGCGAAGAGTCCGGAGTGCCGGCACCGACTGACGAGACCTGGATCCGGGACGGATTGATCCGGCTGCGTGACTGTCTCCCGCGCCGAGCCAACGCGGTCGTGACCGCGGATCGTTCCTCGTTCGCTCAGACCGTGCGGGCTCCGGTCTTGGTGGAGAACCGGAATTCGACGGTCGCCGGGAGCGCGCCGAGATCGAGGGCTTGGCGCAGCCTCGGCAAACCGATGGTGTCGATCTGTCGGCGGATCGCGGTCAGATCGCCGTCCTGTTCCGCGCTGACGACCAGCGCCACGGTCGGCGCGTCGCGTGTTCCGGCGAGGGTGGCGTGGGCCGCGTGGACGCCGGGGTAGGTCTTGACCTCGTCGACGAACGGCTCGATCGCGGTGCCGGCGGCCAGTTCGGTGCGGCCGGTGTCCGGGTCGGCTTCGAACCGCCAGGTGTGGGTCTTGGGTTTGCGGGTCAGCTGTGCCAGCAGCCACCGCAGCAGCAACAGTCCGAAGACGACGGCGACGGCGGCGGTGACGTACAGCGCCCAGGTCGGCGGCATGCCGGTGCCGGGCACCAGCGTGGAGTCGGGTTCGAGGACGGTGAGCCTGCCGAAATGGGTCAGGACGGTGAAGGCGCCGGCGGCGAGCAGGATCATCCCGAAGACGACGAGCAGCGTGCGGTTGAGCCGGGCCGGACGGTTGAGGTTGGTCATGATGCGCTCCTGGCGGCGTGGACCTTGATCTTGACGGCCGGGCGGGTGGCGGGCGCGATCTGGTCGAGCCGGTGCTCGATCGCGGCGCGGACGGCGTCGGCGAGGCCGTCGGTGACGGTCCGGCCGGTGCTCACCTTCGCGAACACCTTGCGGCGCTTGAGTTTCACCTTCGCAGCGGAGACGCCGTCCACTGTGGATGCGGCGGTCGACAGTGTGGAGCGGTAGCTCCGGCGTGAAGCGCCGGAATCAAGCTCGCCTTCCAGTGGAAGGACGGTGGGTTTGCCGGGCAGGATCGCGGCCAGCAGGAGCGCCAGGCCCAGCAGTGCGGCACCGCCGCCGGCGATGGCCGGAACGAGGTCGTTCCACCGGGCATCGTGCAGTGTGCCTGCCACGGATTCGTAGCTGACCCAAGGGTTTTGGCCGAGTAGCAGCTGGATCGCGATCACGGCGACGAAGGCGCAGGCGGCGAGGAGGACGACCGCGGTCAGGGTCGCGGGAATCGAACGACGGGGGCGGCGTTTCACTGGACCCTCCTGGAGACGGCCGTGGCGGTGTGCAGCGCCGTGACGGTGATGTCCACTCGTGAGACGGTCAGCCCGGTGTACTCCGCGACGCGGCGCATCAGCTGCCGTCGGGCGTTCTCGGTGGTCGCGGTGACCGGCGCCATTGGCGGTGTTGTCGAGGTCTTCGCCGCCGACGGCGACGCCGAGCACACGGCTCGCGGCGCCGCCGACGCCCTCGATCTCGGTCACGGCACGGGCGGCGATCCGCTCGACGGTGCTGTCGGAGATCGTGAGCGTGCCCCGGTCGTCCAGTGCCGGGAGTGCCGCCCTGGAAGCTGGGCTCGGCGTCGTCGTGGTGGTCATGATCAGCCCCGGTCGCGGCCGGTGAGCTGGGACAGGTCGAGCTTGCCGTCGAGGACGCGACCGACGAGCAGCCCGAGAGCGCCGAGGACCAGGACGACAAGGAAGGCACCGAACCCGCCGAACGCCGCGGCGAGGCCGAGCGCGAGACCGGTGAGCAGGCCGAGATGGGTGGAGGACATGCGTGTCTCCTTGCGGGATACCCGTACGAGCGAGCCGTCCGGAATGATCAAGGAAGCGGAACAGGAAGCTGCGGTTCAGGCGTGGTTCCGGGATCCTCGGCCGCGGGCGGGGCGATGTCGCCGATCCGCACGCGGACCGGGCGGTCGACCTGCCCGACCGCGACCAGGACGTCGTCGCTGATTTCGACGGCGGTGGCCGGGTAGCGGCCGACGACGCCGATGATGATCTCGTCGTCACGGATGCGGATCCCGGGGACCCGGCGCCCGCGCAGCAAGGTGGCGATTTCGCCGAACCGGCCGCTGTGCAGACCCGCGATGCTCGGCCGAGCCCGCACAGCGGTGGCGATCCGGTCGGCGTCGATCTCGACGCCGGGGTTCACTGGACGCGGCCGGTGTCGGGCTTGGCGTCGTCACCCTCGTCGTCACCGGGGATGTGCACGTCGGAGACGTTGATGTTGACCTCGACGACCTCGAGACCGGTGATCTGCTCCACCGCCCCGATGACGTTCTTGCGCACCGCGCGGGACAGGTCGGCGATCGACACGCCGTACTCGACGAGGATCTGCAGGTCTACCGCGGCCTGCTTCTCACCCACCTCGACCGACACACCCTGGCTCGCCGACGCCGTGGCGCCGGGGATGCGCTCGCGGATGGCGCTGAACGCCCGGGCCGCGCCGCCCCCGAGGTCGTACACGCCGGAGATCTCGCGGGTGGCGAGACCGGCGACCTTCGCCACGACCGTGTCGGCGATGGTGGTGCTCCCCTGGGAGGTGACCAGCGCGCCGGTGGTCTTCGTGACCTCGGCCGAGTGAGCGGGGGTCTTCGTGGTGGCCGTCGGGTTCGTCATGATGTCTCCTCCGATACTGGATTCGAATGTCTGAAGTGGACGATCACGGGAGTCCCGTTCACTTCCACACCGGTAAGACCCCGCATCTCGGAGATCGTCACGACCCGATCGTGTGACCCGGGTCTCCCCGGCGGTGCGCCTGGACCGAAAAGCGCCGGGTGCGCTCGATGCCCGGTCGCCGGACGACTGGCTACACCACGTGCGTGCTGGATGTTCCCGCACAGGATCTTCGCGCCGTCGACGGTCAGGTTCTCGCCGGAGCCTTCGATCTTGACCGGGCCGCCCGCCTGCCGGCTGTCGAGGGTGTCGACCAATCCGATAGCACGACGGCCTCGAAAGTGGAGGTCAACGTAGACCCACGCCCGCGTGCCGGGACGAGCCGTCACGACGCGCGGGCACACCCGGTATGTCGTGTGACGGCCGGGTGGGAAGGAGATCACTCGTGTTTGGCAAGCGCTATGCCGCGTCGATGATCAACCGGAGTGCGGAGAACCAGCAAGACCGGCGCCGTTTTCTGCGCGCGGCCGGGGTAACGGGCCTGGGGGTGGTCGGAGCGGGCGCGCTCGGTGGCCTGACCGGACCCGCCGCGTCGGCCGGGACCGTCCGGCAGGCCGCGGGGGAAGCGGCGGCCGCCGAGGGGGTCAGTGACGGCGCCGTGCTCAACTTCGCCCTCAATCTCGAATACCTCGAAGCCGAGTTCTATCTGCACGCCGTCACCGGCAAGGGACTCGCCGACTCGCTCACCACCGGCACCGGCACCCGTGGCGGCGTCACCGGCGGCCGTGCTGTGCGGTTCAAGACCAAGGCGGCGAAGCAGTACGCCCGGGAAATCGCCGGCGACGAGAAGGCGCACGTGGAGTTCCTGCGCACCGCGCTGGGCTCGGCCGCGGTCAGCCGCCCGGCCATCGACCTGCAGGCCAGCTTCACCGCCGCGGCGCAGGCCGCGGGGCTCGTCCGCAAGGGGCAGAGCTTCGACGCGTTCGCCTGCGAGGAGAACTTCCTCCTCGCCGCCTACCTCTTCGAAGACGTCGGCGTCACCGCCTACAAGGGCGCCGCACCCCTGATCACCAACAAGACATACCTCGAAGCCGCGGCCGGCATCCTCGCCGTCGAGGCCTACCACGCCGCCAACATCCGCACCGCGCTCTACCAGCACAGCGGCGGCATCCTCGGGCTCGGCCTGCTCGGCCGCGACCTCCGGGAAGCCAGCGTCAAACTCTCCAACGCCCGCGACAGCCTCGACGGCACCACCGACCTCGACCAGGGCGTCGTCGACGAGAACGGCCAGGCGAACATCGTGCCCACCGACAGCAACGGCATCGCCTACAGCCGCACTCCGGGCCAGGTACTCAACATCGTCTACCTGAACCCCAAGGCCGTCACCTCCGGCGGATTCTTCCCCAAGGGCGTCAACGGAGACGTCAACACCAGCGACCCCAACGGCTGAGTCCGCCGGACCGCCCCGCCCCACATGATGTTCGAATTCTCCGTGCGGCCCTTGCGTATCCAGCCACTGTCGTGGCGTTGGTCAAGGGCCGCACGGAGAATCGGCCATCAGTCCTGGTACAACGGATCGTCGTCCACGCGTACATACAATGCTTCGACTGGCTGTTCAGCCCCGCTGTTCTCAATCGCTCCGATGAGGACGCCCCCCGTGCCCCGGATCTCGAACACATCGGGATCCAGGCCGAGCTGGCCGGCGAGTTTCGTGGCCACTCGCCGCAGGCCCGGCTCGGCGGCTTCACCGTCGATGGCGGGGGTCGCTGAGAGCAGGGCGACTTCGCAGAACTCTTCCGGCAGGCCTGCCGGACGCGACGAGACGACCTGGATCACCGACGCGCCGATCGACTCCGCGATCGGAAGGCACCGATCCATGGCGGTGTTCAGGTTCGCCGCGGGGAAACGGAGGTGGACACGGGCGATGATGTCCGTCTCCTCGCGCGGCGTGAAATCGGCACGGGCCACGGACGTCGGCGCGCGTGTTTCCTGCCCTCCCCGCTCGGCTACCACCCTGAAGAGAACGTAGTCGTCGACCTCCAGTTTCCGGAACCGGAGGCTGGCGAAGCCGCGCCGCTCCGGGTCACCGTGGATCTCGAGGTTTTCGTCGTTCAGCCGGTACTTGACGATCGCCGGTTGAACGGCCCGCCGCATGGCCTGCTCGATGGTTTCCCCCTCCGCTACTGAGCAAGTGAAGAAGAGGGAAGCAAGGAATCCGGTCCAGGGGCTCTCGGGGTTGGCGCGTTCGATTTCCACAGCGACGGCACCGAATTCGTCGATCAGCGGCAGGCACACGCCGAGGGCCGTCGCGAGTTCCGTGGTGTCGACGGCGAACCGGATGTCCGTGACGATATCGGTTTCCGAAAACTTCATTTGTGTGTCACACGTCCCTCGGGGGAAATGTTGGCATGCCCCTTGTCCTTGGCGAAGTAGTCCATCTTACCGTCGCCGTTCTTGATCTGGACGTCCCATTCGTTCTGGTTCGAGTTCCATCGCCACTCGTTACCGTACGCGTCGTTGTACGACCGCCGGGGAGTGCTCGGCTTGAAGGTGTCGGCCGGCACGAACCGGATCGGCCCCATCGTGGGCAGCCGCGCGGCTTTGAGCGCCTTCAGGTACTCGGGTCCCTTGCCGCTGAGATACTTTTCCGCGTCTCGGTGCAGGGTGTTCATCACGCTGAAGGCCCGGTTGGCGTGATCCGGTGAGAGTCCCTTCACGTTGTGCAGGGCGTTTTCCAGGAACCCCTTTCGGCTGATATACGGCGCGAGGAACCCGAAACCCTTCTCGATTCGTCGCGCGGCCTTGGCAAAGTCGGCACCCGCGCCGAGGCCGGGGATGGCGCCGGCGGCCGAGAGCACCACACCGGCCCAGTCGCCCTGGAAGAGGCTCATCAGCCCGGACCCGATGTTGCTGACCGGTGTCGGGTCGAACATGCTCGCGAGGTCGACCAGCAGCCCGGCGAGGTCGGCCAGCGACATGCCGCCCTCGAGGACCATTTCCCTGGGCACCACCGGATCGGCGTCGCCGCCGGGGTCCGGGGGAACCGGTACCGGGTTCTCGCGTTGTGCCTTGTCTTCCGCGGCACGCTTGTCCGAGTAGATCTTCAGGGCGTCCGCGGCGGCCTGCGCGGCTTCGTTGGCGGACTTGCCGGCGGCGATAGCGGACGCGCGTGCGTCCGCCGCGGCCGCCTGTGCCTCGGCCGAGTAGATCCTGGCCCGTGCGGCGGATGCCGAAGCCTCGGCCGCGGACTGCTCGGCCGCTCGCGCGGACTTTTGTGCCGCATTGGCGGCGTCACGGGCTTGCCGTGCGGAACGTGCGGCCGCGTCGGCCGACTCCTGCGCCTGCCGCGCGGACTCTTTGGCCTGATCCGCGTAACGCCGCGCCTCGTCCGCCGCCCGATTCGCCTGGTCGGCATAGGTTTGCGCCTCGTTGGCCGCGTTGCGCGCCACCGCCGCGGCGCGCGCCGCTTCGGCCGCGCTCGCCCTGGCATCGGCGGCCAGACGATTCGCCTCCGCGACATAGCGCCGGACCTCGGCGGCGTGGGTTGCCGCGTCGTGGTCCATCCGCTGGGCCTTGTACTGCCCGACCTGGAGGAAGATCCGCAGGAACGACGGCGGACCCGCCAGCGCGACCTGCCCGGCCGCCTTGATGTTCGGCCCGCCGGTGCTGATGATCCGGCCGACGGCGATCCGGTCGTCGTGCTCGGCCGCGACGTACTGCCCCGTGGCGAGGAACTGCTCGACGTCCGCCGGGGTGCCGTTCAGCGCTTGCTGCGCGGCCTCCTTCGTGGCGGGACCGCCGGTGCTCATGATCTGGCCGACGCGGACCCGGTCGTCAGCGACCTTGCCGTCGTAGTACTGGGTGCGCAGGAAGGTCTGGACAGCCGGGTAGGCCCCGAACAGCGCGGTCTCCGCGGCGGTCTTCTTCGCGGCCTTGTCCGTGGAGTCGGCAAGGAAGGCGACCCGGGCGCGGTCGTCCTGCTCGGCCGCGATCCGGCGCTGGGTCCGCACGAACGCGAGCACGTCGGCGTCGGTCCCGCTCAGCGCCGCCTCCGCGGCCGCGATGGTCCAAGAGCCGCCGGTCCTGCGGAGCTGGACGGCGATCTTCCGCCCGTCGGCCACCTTGGTGGCGTCCGGCGTTTCGGGCGCCTCCGCCTCGGCGATCAGCCGCTGGGTCTCCTGGTCCAGCCTGGCCGCCTCGGCCGCGTCCCACTCGGCGTCGGCCCGTCGCGTGTCGTATGCCTGTTTCGCCTGCTCCGCGGTCCCGACCGCTTCGGCGGTGTCGTTCGCGAGCCGGTCGGCCTCGCTCTTCCGGGCGGTCTCTTCGATCCTCGTCGCCTCGGCCGCCGCCGCCGTCGCCGCGTCGGCCGCGCGAAGCGACGCTTCGGCGTGGATTGTGGCTTCCTTGGCCGCGTCCTGGGCCTCTCCGGCGTGCTTGGCCGCCTCTTCGGCCGCGGCAGCCGCGGCCTCCGCGTGGCCGGCCGCAGAGCGAGCCGCCCGGGATGCCTCGGCCGCCGCGCTCGCGGCCTCGTTGGCGAACGACTCCGCGGCGTTCGCGGCGCGGTTGGCCTCCGCGGCCTTCCGCTTCGCCGTCGCGGCGGCGTTCCTGGCCCGCTGGGCTTCGGCCCCGGCGGAACCGGCGTACCCGGCCGCCGCCGACGCCGCAGCAGCAGCGGCGTCGGCGTTCGCCCCGGCACTGCGGGCCGAGCCGGCCGCTGAAGCCGCGTTCACCGCGGCGGAACCGGCCGCCGTGGCCGCGTCGGCGGCGAGGTTGGCCGCCGCGGCGACGGCCCGGGCATCGACCGCGGCCCGGCGGGCGGCGTCGGCCTGGCCGGCGTCGCCGGCCGCCGCGGCGGCGGCGTTACGGGCACGGACCGCGGCCTGACCCGCGGCCGCGGCGGCGGAGGCGGCCTTGGCCGCGGCGTTCGCCGCGACCCGTGCGGCCGCGTTCGCCGCGTTCGCCGCCGCGATCGCGGCCTGCGCGGCGTCCGCGGCGCGCCCGGCCGAATCCGCCGCCCGCCCGGCCGCCTCCGCCGCCCGGCCCGCGTCGTTCTTCGCTGCCTCGGTCTCCTGGGCCGCCCGCTGCGCCGCCTCCTTGGCATGCCGGGACGCCTCCACCGCGCGGGCCGAAGCCTCCTTGGCCGCCTCGGTTTCCCGGACAGCCTCTGCCCCGGACTCCTTCGCCAGTGCCGCCAGCTGCGCGACCGACGTCGTCTCCTGGTCGCGAGCGCGGGCGATGTACTGACCGCTGCGGAGGAACTCCTTGACGTCGTCAGGCGTGCCCGCGAGCGCGACCTGGGCCGCCTGCTGCACGTTGGGGCCGCCCTCGGCCATGATCCGCCCGACGAGCACGCGGTTGTCGCGCTCGGCAGGCTCGAACTGCCCGCTGACCAGGAATCGCCAGACGTCCTCGGCGGTCCCGTTCAACGCCGCCTGCGCGGCCTCACGGACACCGCGTCCCCCGGTGCTCATGATCTGCCCGACCCGGACCCGCTGGTCCTGCTCGAGAGGGGCGCGCCAGCCTTCGGCCAGGAAGGCCCGGACGTCCTCGGGGGTCCCGTTCAACGCGGCTTGCGCCGCTTCCCGGAGCCCGCGGCCGCCGGTGGCGAGCAGCTGCCCGACCCGGACGCGGTCGTCCTGCACCCGCGCCGTCGCCTCACCGGTCCGCAGGAATTCGGCGACCTCCGCGTCGGAGCCGGTCAGGGCGATCTCCGCGGCCCTGGTCACCCCCGGCGTACCGGTCCGCACGATCGCCAGTACCCGCGCCCGGTCGGCCGCGCCGCCTGACGGGGTCTCCGCCACGGCGACCGGTCCGGCGCCCGCCGTTCCCGCCACCAACGCGCCGACCACGGCCAGCACCACAAGGGCACGCCGACCCGGCGCGCCACACAGTCTGATTCCCACCCTGCTCGGTCCCCCTTGAATGAATGCCCATGATCAGACAATGAGAACCATAGCCACCCGGTAATGCGCCGCACCAGCGCGGCGCAGATTTCCGGATTTGTCAATCCGCCGTTGTCGCCATAACGGCGGACGTTATTCGCGATCAATCAAGGCGGCACCGACGTTAGCCACTCTCGACCAATTATGATGAAGGTCATAGTTATGGAAATTTTACCGTAAAGGGATTTGCCCGACACTTATTCGATCTACCTTTTCCATCGGGGGGCGGCTTGTCGTGCCACGCATCTGCCTGGGCACCGTTTCCCGTTTTCGCCACGGAGGAACTGTTCATCGTGCATTTTGCTTCGCGACGTCTTGCTGTCGTCTGCGCCGGCCTCCTCGGCCTGTCCGCGCTGGCCACCACGCTCACCGTCATCCCAGCGGACGCCGTCGGCGAAACCACCGCCGACGACACCCCGCCCCCGATCGTCGAAACGTACGACTATCCCGGCGCGGACCGGATTCTCGCTGAGCGGAACATCACCCTGCTCAAGGGTGACGGGCGCGTTCTGCTGGTCGACTGCGTGAGCGGCGGCGACCTCATCGTCGTGCAGAGCTACAAAATCAAGGGCGGTGACGCCTGTTTCCGCGTCACCGGCACACCGGGTTACGTGACCATGCAAATCCCCGAGACTTACTTCATCAAGGGTGACAGTCACACCTCGAAAGCCACATTGACGGCGAAGAGCACGACAGAAACGGTCGACATCCGGCCGGGCCAGTGGACCCCGGTCGGCGAGGCGCTGCCGAACCACGACCCCGCCGCGCTGCTCGAAATCCGGGTCACGGCGTAGCCGCACCGGTCCGCCGACCATGCAGAAGAACGGAGCTCCCGTGTCCCTCCCCCGCACCGCCGCGGTCGTGGCCCTCACCGCGGCGGGCTTACTGACCGCCATCCCCGCCCAGGCCGTTTCCGGCGGAACCGCCGCAGCAGCGGGCGCCTATCCGTACGTCGCGAAGCTCACCGCCGACGGCCGCGCCTGCGGTGGCGCGCTCGTCGAACCCGACTTGATCCTCACCTCCGCCGCCTGCTTCCCCGAGAACCCGCAGGGTGGCGTGCCTGTCAAGGCGACCACCGCGACGGTCGGGCGGACCTCGCTCAGCGGCACCGGCGGTCACGTCGTGGCCGTCACGAACGTCATCACCCGCACCGACCGCGACGTCGCGCTCGCCCGGATCGCCACGCCGATCACCGACATCGCGCCGATCCCGCTCACCACCGTCCCGGTCCACAGCCCCGGCGGTGACGAAACGCTCAGCCTCGCCGGGTACGGCCGCACTGAGCGCGAATGGGTGCCGGACAAGCTGCACGTCGGCACGTTCAAGGCGACGTCGTCGACGGCGACCACCCTCTCGCTCACCGGGACCAACGGCACCGACGCCTGCCGTGGGGACGCGGGCGCGCCGATCTTCCGCGATGCCGGCGCTCGTAGCGACGTCGTCGCCGTCACGAGCGCGTCGTGGCAGCACGGCTGCTTCGGCGAGACCACGACGCGACAGGGCACCACCGGTGCCCGCGTCGACGACATCACCGGATGGATCCGCCAGCAGGCCCTCGCCCCGGTGGCGAAGGCGGCGGGGCACGCCATCACCGTGACCTGGCACCCGCTGGCCGCCGCGGACAACGCGCGCTACCACGTGTACGGCTCGGCCACCCCGGACGTGCCGATCGACGCGGCACACCTGCTCGGCAGCACCATCGCCCCGGCCTATACGCAGACCGCCTTGCCCGGCAAGCAAACCCGCTACTACCGCGTCGTCGCGGCGACCGCGGACGGCTGGACGAGCACACCGACCGATGCCGTGTCCGCGACCACCCCGGTCTCGGCGGGCAACGACTTCACCGGCGACGGCAAAGACGACGTCGGCGCGGGCTACGACCTGAAGAACACCCGCGTCGGTGTGTACGTCTGGCCGACGACCGCGTCCGGCGTAGGTGCCCCGGAGCTGAAGTGGAGCACCGACGGCTGGGAGGCCGCGAAGACCCGCTGGGTCACCGGCGACTTCAACGGCGACGGCCGCACCGACTTCGCCGCGTTCTACGACTACTTGAACGGCAGTTCGAACCTGTTCCTCTGGTACGCCAACGCCTCCGGCGGGTTCGACAGCCAGGGCACCAAGTGGAGCGGCGCCTTCCGGCCGCTGAATGCCCGGTTCACCACCGGTGACTTCGACGGCGACGGCCGCACGGACATCGCCGCCGCCTACGACAACGGCAACGCCGACCTGAGCATGCTGACCTGGCGCGCTACGGCGGCCGGGTTCGACGCCCCGGTCACGCAGTGGCGCACCGGACCGGGCAGCTGGAACCTCGTGCAGTCGAGCTGGCGGAGCGGCGACTTCAACGGCGACGGCCGGGCCGACCTGGCCGCGTTCTACGACTACCGGAACAACACGGCGAACCTGTTCCTCTGGTACGGCAAAGCCGCCGGCGGGTTCGACGCGCAGAACGTCAAGTGGAACGGCGGCCTCCCATCCGGGAAGGCGCAGTTCGTCGCCGGTGACTTCAATGGCGACGGGCGCACCGACCTCGGCGCCGCGATCGACCTGGGCAACGCGAACCTGACATTCCACACCTGGCGCGCCACTGCCACCGGAGTCGACGCGCCGGTGGCCCAGTGGACCACTGGGGCCGGGCAGTGGAACCTTGCCCAGTCCCGCTGGACCGTGGGCGACTTCGACGGCGACGGCCGCACCGACCTGCTCGCCTCCTACGACTACGGCGCCTCGAACACCAACCTGTTCCGCTGGCACACCAACGGTTCCGGTGGGTTCGACGCCGAAGGCGTGAAGTGGAGCAGCAACGGCACCTTCAACGCCGCCCAGTCGACGATGTTCTGATCCGCCGGGGTGGTGGCGCCCGCGAGCGCCACCACCCCGCGACACCCGCCCGTTCCTCTTCCCGATCTCCACGCCAACCGACGCCTGCTCCAACGCCGACCGAAACCGCCACGGTCGCCGTTCGATGCCGAAGGTGGTCCGAAGTTCGGCATCGATTCTTACGGAACCACCGAGCGTGACTCCGATACCGAATCCGGCGAGTAGCCCGCCCAGTGCCGGACCGGCGAACTGGTCGCGCTCGACGAGCCGGTGCAGATCGCCTGCGCCGCCGACGCGACGGGCAGCAGCACCGCTCTCGACTTTCTCGAAGTGACGCGCGATCGATCACGACCTGCGGACCGTCCGGCTTCGAGTGGCACGGTCAGTGGCAGCCGGAAGCTTTGCAGCACGCTCTTTTCGAAGCGGGTCATGGCGCGGATCCGGCTGCCGGCGAGGGTGAGCACCATCAGCCCGTTCGCGTGGCAGATGCCCGACTGGGGATCCGGTACGTACATGCCGAACGCGGGCTGGCCGTTGGCCCTGGTCGCCACCAACCGGTAAGTACGGCCTCGGCGGAAGGTCACCGCGGTATGGAATCGAGCCGCCTGATCGCGGCCCTGGTATTCCAGCGGCAACGGCGGCATGGTCAGCCAGACGTCGTCGGTCAGCAGGGCGACCAAGCCGTCCACGTCGCCGATCTCGAAGGCCTGGGTGAAGCGGGTGATGAGTTCCCGCTCGCCGGCGGAGTTCGCCGGCGGCGGCTCGGGCACGGCTGACGGTGACGGGCGCTGCCGCAGCGTGGTGCGTGCGCGCTTGAGTGCGCCGGCGACCGACTGCTCGGTGGTGTCCATGATGTGCGCCACCTCGCGAGTGGGGAATTCGAGGACGTCACGCAGAATGAGGACGGCGCGCTGACGGGGCGGCAGCATCTGCACCGCCGTCACGAACGCCAGAGAGATGGTTTCCTTGGCCTCATAACGCTCTCCGGGGCCGGGAGCGGGGTCCACCTGTTCTTCCAGCAGGAGGTCCGGATAGGGCTCAAGCCATTCCACCTTGCCGAGGCGAGTGGGTGCCGGCGGGTCGAACCCGGGCACCGGCCCGTCCGTACGTGGACGCCGGCCTGCCGATCGCACCACTTTGAGGCATCGGTTGGTCGCGATCCGATACAGCCAGGTCCTCACCGAGGAGCGCTCCTGGAAGCCGTCCAGTCCCTGCCAGGCCGACACCAGGGTCTCTTGCAGCGCGTCCTCGGCGTCCTGCATCGAACCCAGGATCCGGTAGCAGTGCACGCGCAACTCGCGCCGATAGGGATCGGTGAGCTCACGGAACGCCTCCCCGTCCCCGTTCCGCACTCGCGTGATCAGGTCCACGGTCATTCCGGCACTCCACACGTTTCCTGTCCGGTTTCCACAAGCCCGCCGTCAGATGGCGCCGACGGAGCCGTTTCCGACAAGGTAGTTCAGTACGACGACGCCCGATCGGCGAGAATGCGTGCCGACCAGCGTCAGCGGCGTCTTGGGATTCTCGCGGAACGGCCCCAAAGCCCGGCCCACTACGACGGGGTGCACCGCGAAGCGAAGCCGATCGAGGAGGCCGTGTTCCAACAGGGTGTGCGATAGCTGCCCATGGCCGAAGACGACCAGGTCGCCGCCTCCCTCCTCCTTCAGCTTCCGCACCTCGGCGACCACGTCACCGCGGACGACCACCGAGTTGTTCCAGTCGGCCCGTTCGAGCGTCGAGGAGAACACGTACTTACGGATCCCGTTGATCGCGTCGGCGAAGTCCCCGTTCCGGTCCGGCCAGCGCCAGGACAGGTCCTCGTACGTGCCGCGGCCCATCAGCATGGCGTCGCATCCCTGCAGAAGCTCGAACGCTTCCTTGAGAAACTCGTGGTCGAAGTAGTCCAGTGCCCACGATCCGGGGTCGTTGACCACTCCGTCGAGGCTGATCAGCGTCGATTCGACGATCTTGCGCATGCGTAATCCTTCCGGTTGTCGGGGATCTGTGCGGATGTCAGCTCTGCTCGGCGACGGGTATGGGCGGCCAGAGGTAGACCTTGTCCGCGGTGACGCGCACGGCCACCCGCGCCGCTTCGGGCTCCGGCGGCGGTTCCGCACCGTCCAGGTACCGGTCGTACATCTCGCGCAGGAGTGCCTTGTCAGGGTCATCGGCGATCGTCACCGTCCCGCGGATTTCCACGTACGCGGCCGTATGCGCCACCACGAGCAGGCTCACGCGGGGATCGCGCTCCATGTTGCGGGTCTTGAGCCGCCCCCTGATCGTGCTGAACACCATCTCGTCGCCATCACGTTTGACGAAGATCACCGAGGACTGCGGCCGTCCGTCGGCGTTCGTGGTCGCGAGGATCGCGGTATGCGGCCCATCGAGCATTTCCCGGGCCACTGCGGGCAGCGTGACGGTCAAGGGTCTCCTCCAAGCTCGGGCAGTGCGGGCGCGGCAGGCGCCCCGTCTCCCGCGTGTCGGACCGGCTCGGACCGGCCGGGTTCTTTCGGGCAGACCCTCCGCAGGGCCAGGATGGGGCGTTCGCCGGCGAATCGTGACCCAGCTCACATTCGGCGTCTCGACGCAATCCCGAGAGCAGGCCGTCGAACGCCATGTCCGAAAACCGCCAGCCGCGCCGGTGATCTCTTCGTAGCGTCCGGACATGCGCATTCGACATCGTGACCATGAGCCCCGGGTACACGCCGACGCCTATGTGGCACCGACCGCGACCCTCATCGGGAACGTGGAAGTGGCCGCACACGCACGTGTTCTGTCGGGCGCCGTGCTGGACGCCGAAGGCTCACGGGTGACGATCGGCGAATACAGCATCATCGGCGAGCACGCCGTGCTCCGCGCGTCCGCGGTGGCCGGACCGCAACCGGTCGACGTCGGCGATCACGTACTCGTCGGTCCGCACGCGACCTTGCTGGGGTGCACGGTCGGCCGGTGCTCCTACCTGGCGACAGCGGTGACCGTGTTGCAGACCGCACGGCTCGGCGAAGGCACCACAGTCGCGGTAGGCGCCCTGGTACACGCGCGAACCGAGACCCCGGCCGAGTACTTCGTACCGCCCTTCACGGTCGCGCTGGGCAGCCCGGTCCGGCTGCTCGCCGCCGGCGACCCGGCCTTGCCCGACGCCATCCGCGAGGTGGGCTTCGCCGAAACCGCGTTCGGCGCCACAGCCACCTGGACCGACCGGATCCGGCGCGCCGAACACGCCACCGAAACACGCTCGGCCGAATTCGGCGCCCACCAGGACGACGTCGTGCTCTAGCGGGTCCGGGGCGGAGTGCGGCGCGGGGTCGCCGGGCGCTGCGCGGTCGTCGTCTTGCGCTGAGTCGTGGTGCGCGGTGTCGCGGTGTGAGGTGTCGTGGTGGGCGTCGTCCGCCGAGTCGTGGTGGTCACCGGGGTCTCCGGCGGCCGCGTCGTCGTCCGCGCGACGCCCGTCGTGGGGGTCGTCGCCGTCGTCGAGGGCACCACCTTGCCCTTCCCCGACCCGCCTGCGGCGCACGCGCCGAGCAGCGCGACCGAGCCCACGACCAGGCCACACCACCACACCCGCATGGCCGGACCCTAACAGCGAGCCACCCGCGGATCCGGCTAACGGTGAAACCCGCCGCCAGATCACGGTTCGCAGTGATACAGGTCGGCCAGGGCGGCCCGGCGCGTTGCCGCGCCACCCCCGTCGCCACGGTGATCGAAGGGATGCTTGTCTGGTCGCGAACCGGACACGACCGCGGCTCAGACGAGAGAGAACCGAATGGCCAGAGACGACAGCCCCGAGCTGGTCGCCGAACTCGACCGCCTCGACGAGACAGCGAAAGCGATTCCTGCTGGGGACACGACTGCGCAGATCGCGCTGCGGCGCCGGGCGGCTTCGCCGGAACACAGGTTCTTCCTCGCGCGGGACGCGGACGAAGGAGCCGCGCGATGAACGGCGCCGAGCCGGAAGACGGCTTCGTCGAGGTCATCGCGCGCGAGGTGGAGGCCGACCCCGGAAATCTGGCACTGCGCGAAGACTTCGTCACGCTTCTGCTGGAGCGGCAACCGGATCGCGCCGCCGGTGAACTGGCGGCGTTCGAGGCCCACGGCGGTGATCCGGCGCGGGTCCGGCTGCTGCGCGCCCGGCTGATGGCGGCGCGGTTGCGAACCTCGGACCCGGTTCCGGCCCCGGCCGACGCAGACCGCCGGGAAAGCGTGGTGCCGGCGTCGTTGTGGGACGCCGAGCGTCCGGCGGTGACGTTGGCCGACGTCGCGGGTCTCGCCGAGGTCAAGCAGCACCTGGACACCGCGTTCCTCGCTCCGCTGCGCAATCCCGAGCTGGCGGCCGCGTTCGGGCAGAAGCCGGGCGGATCGCTGCTGATGTACGGCCCGCCAGGATGCGGCAAGACGTTCATCGCCAGGGCGATCGCCGGCGATCTCGGCGCGTCCTTCCTCCACGTGACCCTCGCGGACCTGCTCAGCAAATGGATCGGGGAGAGCGAAAAGGCGATCCAGAGCGTGTTCCGCCACGCCCGCGCGGCGACACCGTGCGTGATCTTCTTCGACGAGTTCGACGCGCTCGGTGGACGGCGGACCTCCGGTGCGCAAGCGATGCGGATGCTCGTCACCCAGCTTCTGGAAGAGCTCGACGGCATGGCGGGCAGGAACGACGGGGTCTACTTCCTGGCCGCGACGAACCGGCCGTGGGACATCGACTCCGCGCTGCGCCGTCCGGGCCGGATCGACAAGACGGTGCTGGTGCTGCCCCCGGACGCGGTCGCCAGGGCGGCGATCGTCCAGGGCGCCCTGGCGGGCAAGCCCGCCGAGGAGGTCGACGTCGTGGCCGTCGCGGCGGCGACCGAGGGGTTCTCCGGTGCCGATCTCGGCCACTTGACGACCACCGTGCTGCAGAAGGCGATGGTCGAGTCGATGAGCAGGGGCGAGCTGGTGCCCGTCACCACCGACGCGCTGCTGGCCGCGGTCGGCGGCATCACCCCGTCCACGACGGCCTGGTTCGACCAGGTGGCACCGGTCCTCGAATACGGCGTCGACGACGGGACCTTCGACCAGCTCAGGGCCTACCGGGTCAAGCGAGGCATGCGATGAACGACGCCGTGGAGCGAGACCTCGACCTGGCCTGGGAACTCATCGCCGTCCAGCCGGCGCATCCCAAGGTCGCGGAGCTGGCGCTGCGGGTGCTCGCGGCCCAGCCGGAGCGGAGCAGCGCGTTGATGCTGCTCGGCGATCACCACCACGTGTGCGGCGAAACCGACGAGGCGCGGCGGCTGTTCCTCCGGGTGGCTGCTCAGCGCGACACTTGGTTCACGATGGCGGCTCGTGCGCTTCGGCGGCTGGAATCGGCGGAGCACAACCACGACGAGGCGCTGCGATGGGCGCGCACCGTGCTGGGCGAGAGCCACGAGGACTGGGACGACTGGATGCAACTGGGCTCGGCCCAGGCCCTCTCCGGGGCGCACGAGGAAGGATGGCGGCAACTCGACGAAGCGGTGGCACTGTGCGCGCGGACGGCGCCGGACGACCTCCCCCAAGCGCTGGCGAAACGCGCGGAGTACCTGCTGGAGAGCTTCGCACCGCCCGAACGGTTCGCCCCCGCGGCCGAGGAGGCCATCCGGGCCAACGCGGCGGACTCCTGGGTAGGCATGTTGCTCGGCTACGCCTACCTGGCGCAGTACCGGTTCGACGACGCCGAACAACTCGGTCTTCGGCTGCTGCGTGAGGATCCGACCGACGACCTGCTGCGGAACCTGGTGGAGACCGCTCGGTCGATGCTGCGGATCGTCGAGAAGGCACGCGGCGACGACATCACGCTGGACGACATCCGCCGCACCGGCGCGCTCGAGATGGCGTGGCGGCAGATCCGCGACCAGAAGCTCGGCACCGACCTGGCTTCCGCGCTGACGGCACTGGAAGCGGTGATGCCCGCCGAGCTGCGCGCCACCCTGCGGCCGGGAGCCACGCCCTCCGAGCTGACCAAGGGCGACGACAAGGTCGGCGCCATGGTCGCCGAGGATCTCCTCGCCTGGCACGACGGCCAGCCGCCTGGCTCCGGCGCCGCGTGGGGGAGGGCGGAGCCGTTCCGCCTGCTGTCGGCGGCCGAGATCCTCGCCATGGACGCCGAGATCGAGGCCGACCGGGCGGCGCACCCCGACTGGCCGGAGAACGAACTCTGGGAACAGGTGATGACCGACGACGCCGGGACGTATCTGGTCGCCGTCGCGTTCGGGGCGCTGGTGCGGCGCCGGCCAGGACAGCCCGACGAGCCCGTCGCCGACTCGGTGGCCGACTGGATCTGGGACCGGGTGGCGGATTTCGGCGGCCGGGACCCGCGACCGGCACCCCGGAAGACCGAGGAGCCCTCGGCCGATCCGTCCCCTGCCCCCGGGACGCCGCTGACCGGCGTCATCGTGACGATGTGCGCCGCGCTGGGTGCGCCCGAGGACTCCGCGGCGTACGCGGAACTGCGCGGGCTCTTCCCCGGCTCGACCGTCCGGCGTAGTGAGCTGGTCCCCGACGAGCCGAGCGTCGACGGCGTCTACCTGGAAGCGCTCGACGGGCTGGTGACAAGGGTCAGTGTCGATGTCGCGCGCTGCCCGAGTGCGGACCGCGTGATCTCCGGGCTCGACCTCGGCGGGCATCGTGGCTCCGTCGATGCCTACGTGCGGGCGCATGGGGCCGTTCCGCACAACAGCTGGGTGAACCGCGCCAACGGCGAAGCCACGGTCGTCTACGACTTCGCCGGGAACCGGCTCGGCTTGGTGTGGGCGGACGGGAGTATCGCCCGGATCTTCGTCACCGGTGCCTGAGCATCCGGCCGGCGCCCTGATCGGGGGCGCCGGCCTCGGCCATCGCGCGTTCCCGCACCTCACGCACGACGCGGGAGTGCGTGAACGCGGACGACACCGCGCTCAGCCAGGCGCTTTCCTCCCGCACGCCAGGATGCGCACCGTCCGGCTCCGCCGGAGGATGCGGCCAGCTGCGGCCAGCCTCACGCATCACCAGCGCCGCCGCGAGTTCGGCGGCGGCGCGCGTGGGTTCGTCGACCGGGGTGCGCAGCCAGTCCCCGAGCTGCGGCGGAACGTGTGCCCGCACCGCGAGGAGGCCGTCACGGATCTCGATCACCCTGCGGTACAACGTGAACTCGAGATCGTGGCGCACGGGCAGCGCGATCTGCGGATGGGCCGCGACGAGTTCCTTCCACAACGGCGTCACCGCCCGGATTCCCCGCCACGCGCGCGCCAGCCGGAGCGCGCCGTCCCAGGTGGTGAACAGCCCGCCGAGGACCCACAGCACCATCGCGCAGAGTCCTACCAGGCGGGCACGGGGCATGAAATCGAGGTCCGCGAGGTCGGTGATCTCCAGCCACAGCGAGGGAAGCCCGGAGAACAGCACCCACACGATGGTCGCGACGGCGGCACAGATCAGGATCCGCAGCCCGGTCCGGAAGGTCCCTCGTGGACGGGCAGCGGCGCTGCGGGCCAGCGTGCGCGTGAACATCACCAGGCACGCGACCCCGTACGTCGTGAGGACAACCTGATACGCGACGACGCTCAAGCGCCATTGGAACGCGGGCGTGCCCACCTCGAACCGATGCGGGACGATGTCCACGTAGCACAGGGCCATCAGCGCCCAGCAGAGCACGATCGGCCAGAACGGCGTCGGCTTTTCCGGTGACCGCGTACTGCGGACCACCTGGACCAGCGCGCGCATCGCGAGCAGTTGCAGCGCGTTGGTGACCAGCCGCGGGAGCAGGACGTCGCCGAGCAACCGGACCGTGGCGTCGGCGGAGACGGCGAGGCCTGCCGCCATGCTGAGGAAGAACGTGGCCAGATGCCGGGGCCCGGCGCGAACCGCCACCAGCCGGGCGACGCCGATCGACGCCAGCAGCGCGGCGGACAGATAGCTGATCACGAACCGAGGGCGTGGCGCAGCCGATCGGATTCCGGCCCGGCGCTCACGGCTCGGCGCATGAGCAACGACGCGAAGAGTTCGGCTTCCTTCTCCTGCTCCTCCGCGTAGGTCGTACGGCCGAGGACGCGGCGGACCAGGTCCACCGAAAGCGAGGGCGCGACCATCGCGGCGATCGCCTCCGGCCGCACCTCGCCTTCGACGTGCCCGCACAGCAGATGGCCGAGTTCGTGCAGGAGGATGTGCCGCTGGTGCAACGGAGACGTGTCCCGCGTGTAGAACACGTAGTCCGCCCGATCGGTGGCCGCGAGCACCCCGCACGGCGCCCCCGGCCGCGCATCGAGCGCCACCAGCTCGATGGGCCGCCCGCGCATCGCCGCGACCTCGCCGAACAACGTGGTGACGTCGAACGGTTCCGGTAGCCGCACGGTGGCCGCGATCCGCTCACATCTGCGCCAGAGCGCGCTCTTCCTGCCCAACATCGCTACTCCCCCTGGTCACGCATGGCCTCGCGCCGCTTGATCGCCTCGACGATGTCGGACACGGTGCCGAGCCCCTCCTCGGACAGCGTCACCGCGCGCAACGCCAGGTTGCGCACCGCGGTGTTGCGCAACGCTCCCAGCAACTCGACCTCTTCGGCAAGAGCCCTTCCCTGTTCGTCGTCGAAGAAGTACGCAGGCGGCACCTGGAAGAACGCCGCGAGCGCTTCGAGGTGCCGTTTGGTCGGGTTGTCCCGGCGGCCCGTCCGCAGCTGCCACAGGTAGGCGGCGGAAAACGACTCGCCGGTGCTCTCCCGGCAGGCCCGCGCCACCTCCTCGTGGCTGTGCTGCTCGCCGTTGGGCCGCCGGACCACCTGGAAGAGGCGGTCGATCCGGTCGGTGAGCGTGGTCGCCCGTGGTTCGGCCATCTTCACCTCCGTAAACTGAAATGAATCTTAGCCAGCTTGACATTCATATGAGTTGACATCGACTCCATCGGTCCCTTACGGTCACCACGTTAGCTGAGATGAATGACTGAAGGGAGTCAGTCAATTCTGGCTGACGCCTCAGAGGGGAGCACTCATGAAGAAGTTGCTGACCGCGGCCGCACTGGCGGTGGCCGCGGTGACCTTGTCGGCGCCGCCCGCTTTCGCCGTCGAGACGGGGGATTTCTACGCCACCGGCATCGGACCGTACCCGGGGGACGCCATCAGCTCGGCGGAAAAGGTCGCCCGCACCTTCGCGCGCAACACCGGCTGGCTGGACTCGCAGTGCTATCGGCGCAGCGCCGACGTCCGATCGCACACGAGCTATTACAGCGCGACCGTCTGGCTCTACTGCCAGCGATGAAATCAGGAGGGGAAATCATGAACAGGACGATCGCCCGCGCCACCGGGGCCGCCGTGGTCCTCGCGGGACTCATGACACTCGCACCGGGAGTGGCGAGCGCCGAGGAGACCCGGGCGTTCCTCGGGACCACCGTGGAGAAGACGTCGGCCTCGGCCAAGCGGACGGCGTTGCTGCAGGCCTACAACGAGGCTTCGATGTACGGGTTCGCGCAGGAGCGGTGCGTGACCATCCACCTGTACTCGGTGAGGATCAGCTCCGTGATGTACCGGGGTGAAGCCGGGATCCACTGCACGAAGTAGGCGTTGTCGCGAAAGCCACTTTCGGGACGCCAGACGTCTCGAAAGTGGCTTTCGCGACACCCGCGCCCCGGCGAGCGCGCGAAGCGGCAGGCTAGGTTGGCCGGATGAGTCTTCTCGATGAGGTGGCCGAGCGCGACGGCTGGCGCTGCTGGGTGTGCGACGAACCGGTCGATCCGGACATGTCGGTGAACGACCCGCGCGGGCCGAGTGTCGACAGCCGGACCGCCGATCGGAAGGCCAAGATCCCCGAACGGCTCGCGCATCGCGGGTGCAACACCCGCAAGGGCGCGGTCAAGGTGGTCATCGCCTGGCCGGACCGTCTGCACGTGGCCGAACCCGCGCCGCTGATCACCGTGGCCGGACGGCTGGAGCGCAAGGGAGGCCGGGAATTGGTGGCCCGGTGCCCGACCGAGCGGGACGCCAAAGAAGCGGCGGACTGGCTCGAGGACCGGTTTTCCCGCCTGGTACCGGGATTGCCGGTGACCGCGGGCGTCGAGCCGGGCGGAGGCCAGTTCCTCGTCATCCTGGCCGCCGGCCGCCGGTGACCCGGGCGACGGATCACGTTCGTCCACAGAGGACATGCAGCGGTCGCTGTCCGTGAAGGGTCAGATGCTCGGTCACGACTTCGGCTGTCACCGGATGGTCGTGAACGGTCACCCAGGACCCGGGGGAACGGTTTCCCGCGTCGGCCCCGGCGGCGAATACGCCTGGGTGGACGGTTCCCGGCCGCGGCCGGGTCCACGAAAAACCACTCGAACCCGTAACAACAATTTCACCCGAAAGTGGGTACGGCGCCCCCGATTACCCGCATTTCATCGGTATTTCATCGGCGCTCATTAGCGTCCGGCGGGGAAACCCGACAGTGGGGAGAAACCGATGAAAAGAGCCGGCGCACGCCTGCTCGCGACCGCCGTCTTGTCCGTCGTCACCCTGGCCGGAGCCATCGCCGGATCGGGAGCGGCACAGGCGGCGCCCGCGCGGCCCGATGGCCCGTGCGGGCCCGTCATGTTCGTCGTGCCGGGATATCAGGACGGCGGGGCACAGAAACTCCTGGACCGGACGTTCGCTCCCGGTGGCGCCGATCCGGTACGCATTCCGTATCCGAACGGCGCCGGGGACGTGAACCTGTACGCCGATGTCGACGCGGGGGTCGCCAACCTCCGGACGGCGCTTTACAACCTCTATGTCACCTATGGCTGCGACCTCGAAACGAGGGTCTACATCGTCGGGTTCAGTCTCGGCGCGCTCGTCGCGGGCACGGTGCTGGAGACCGAACCACCCGGACGGAACATCCAGGGTGTGCTGTTCGCCGACGGCCGGCGGCAGCCCGTCGAGTCGAACTGGCCGGGTGACCCCGGCGGGCTGATCGGCCACCTGCCCGTTCCCGGCCCCGGCGGCGCCGGTTTCCGGCCGGTGGATTCCTTCCGCTATCCGACGCTCAGCCTGTGCAACGGGCCGAGGGCGGCCGGCGGCGCGGACCTGATCTGCTTCGGCGGCACCAATCTGGACAGCTATTTCAGCTCGCATCCGTATTACAGCTTCGAGGTGAGCAACGAGCTGAACATCCACGGCGAAGGCCCGTACCCGAACAACCTGCGCAACCGCGTCATCCCGTAACCGGCTTCGCGATCTCCCCGGCGTCCGGCGTTCCACGCCGGGGAGGTTGCGCGGCGAGCCGAGGTCGTGCCCTCGCGGACACGGCGGTCCGAACCTTCGGGCACCTCTGCGCCGCACGTGCTTTTCGCAGCAACCCCATTCCGCTTCCGGCGTCTTCCGGACAAAGCTTCACCAAGGAACGCGAGAGGGGCGCTGAAATGAAATTCACCGCGAAGAAGACCATCAAAACGGCCATTGCGGGCGGGGCGCTGGCCGCCACCGCACTCCTTTCCGCCTGCGGCGGGAACAATGTCGCGGGGAATGGTTCTCCGGTGAAGAACGCGGCCGTCGACCAGGCGCAGACGGGCGGTGGCCAGGGAGCGGCCGCCGGTGGATCCGACGCCGAGCCGTCCGGCGGCGACGTCAACTGCAGCAAGCACGGCGGCCAGGTCGGCGCGCCGGGACGACCGAAGAGGGATCTGATCGCGGTGGCCGCGACCGACGGCACCACGCCGGGCTGCACCGAGGCGTACAACGTGATCACCGAGTACTACGAGAAACTGCCGCAGGCGGAAGGCCCCGGCGAGCGGGTGCTCGACGTGCGGGGCAAATGGACCTGCGCCCGTCTCACGGAAACCGGGACGGAGGTGGTCTGCGGCGTGCCGAACAGCTCCTTGCAGCTGGAGACCAGGCCCTCGGGCGCCGGGAAGGCACCGGTCGAGCGGAACCGCGAGTTCCCGAACACCACCCAGCGGGTGCGGTTCACCGGATACGACGCCGATCTGCGGATGCTCCGCTTCCAGCTGATGACCGACGGCAAGACGTACCGGCTTCCGCTGGAGCCGGATGCGGAGGTGTTCAGCGCGGCCACCCTGTGCCCTGGCGAATCGGTCACCGTCGACGACGAGGGCCACGGCGACCTGCCGTGCGGCAAGGACCAGCTGATCCGGCAGGTGCGGGGAGGCAACCCGGTGCTCGCGCGGATCAGCGTGAACGGTGACGACCAGATCGCCACGGTCAAGGAGATCTACCGCCCCTGAGACCGAAGAACGGAAACCGGTGGCCGGGAATCCACCCGGCCGCCGGTTTCGGCGTTCACCGCTCCAGAAGCGCGAGCACTTCGGCCGCGGCGCGATGCCCGGAACGGACGGCGCCGTCCATGTAGCCGTTCCAGATGCCGGAGGTCTCCGCGCCCGCCCAATGGATACGCCCGATCGGCGCGGCCAGCGCGGCGCCGTACTGGGTCCACCCGCCCGCGCCGAGGCGGCCGCCGTAACAGCCGCGGGTGTACTCCTCCTCCATCCAGTTCTGTTCGACGTAATCGATCGGTTCCGCCGCTTCCGGCCCGAACTGCTTCACCAGCGTGGCCACCGCGGCCTTACGGCGTTCCCGGGGCGACAACCGGGCGACCTCGCGGGCGTGGGCGCCCTCGAAGAAGCCGACGAGGACGCCACAGGAACCGTCCGGCGGCGAGTTGTCCAGGGTGACGCACAGCGGGTCGTCCAGGTTGAACGCGAACCCGTTGAGCCCGGCGTCGCGCCAGAACGGCGCCGGGTAGGCCACCTGGATCTTGATCACGCTGCCCATCGGGATCTGCTGGGTCAGCCCGTCGCGTGCCGCGGGGAGCGCCGGCTCGTAGTGCAGCCGTCCGGCCAGCGCGGGCGGGATCGCCACGATCACCCGCTGGGCCGCGATCCGCCCGCCGTCGTGGCGCACCTCGACCCCGTCCGTGTGGTGGGCGATGCCGCGAACCGGTGCGCCGAGCGTGACGACGTCGCCCAGCCGATCGGCGAGCCGTTCGGAGATCAGGTGGGTGCCGCCCACGACGCGCAGTTCCTGCGCACCGCCGGTGGTGCCGACGAGGATGTCCAGCGAGCCCGCGGATTTGACGTAGAACAGGAAGTGCAGCAACGACATCTCCGCCGGTTCCGCGGAGAACACCGCGGGGACGACGGCTCCCCAGAACGCGAGGGCCTCGGCGTCGTCCGTGGCGGCGCGAAGCCATTCGTCCAGGGTTTTGCGGTCCAGCTCCGCGGCTTCGGGTGACGTCCACGGAGAGGCGAGCGACACGGTGCCCGCCAAGGCCTCGAGTTCGAACTTCATCCGGCCGACTTCGAGCGCCGCCTGACCGGACAGCCCGAACGTTTCGTCGGCGTAGGTGGTTCGCCTGCCGTTGTAGATGGTCACCGCCGCTCCGTCGTCGTAAGTCGGGAACGTTTCGAGGCCGAGTTCGGCGACCAGTTTCAGGACCTCGGTCTGCGTCCGGCCGATCCATTGACCGCCCAGCTCGACCGGGACCCCGTTGACCAGCTCACGACCGAGGTTGCGGCCCGCCACCCGGTCCCGTGCCTCCAGCACGGCGACCGTGCGTCCCGCGCCGGTCAGCGCGCGAGCGGCCGTCAACCCCGCGAGGCCCGCTCCGATCACCACGACCTCGACTGTGTGCACCGCAGACTCCCCAATTTGTCGGTCGGTTGTCCGACTTAAGTTAGGGTAGGGCTCCATCCGGCACAAGAGCCGATATGCGAAACTCGGACATCGTCGACGAAGGAGAAGCCGAATGGCCTATGTGAAGGCGGCGGAACGCGAGGGGCAGATCGTCACCGCGGCGATCCGGGTGCTCAGCACCGTCGGCGTACCCGCGACCACTCTTCGTGCGGTGGCCGCCGAAGCGGGGATCTCACTGGGCACCCTGCATTACGTCTTCCCGAGCAAGGACCAGCTGCTGCGCGCGGTCATCGGCACGGTCGTCGACGACATCTCCGACGCGCTGCGCAGCGGCCTCGACCCGGACAGGGGCTTCGAACACGCGCTCCGGACAGGCATGACGACGTTCTGGGACAAACTCGTCGAGGGTGACGTCGGATTGCAGATCATGCAGTACGAGCTCTCCAGCTACTCGTTGCGGAGCGACGCACCGGACCTTGCCCGATCCCAGTACGACGGCTACATCTCGCTCGTGACCAGGCTTTGCGAACAGGCGGCCATCGCCGCCGGCGAACGCTGTGCCGTCGGCTTCGACACGCTGGGCCGGCTCGCGCTGGCCTCCGTCGACGGCCTGATCCTGCAGTACGTGGCCAACCCGGATCCGGTACGCGCCCACGGCGACCTCCAGCGGGCACTGGACATGATCGTGTTACTGGCGGATCCCCAGCCCGTCGCGGCGCGCCCCAGGAATCCGCGCTAACATTCAGATGTTGTCAACATCTGTGTTGAACATCCGAATGAACGGGTGCGCATGCGAGTCCTCTTCTCCGGCCTTGCGTCGGTCGGCCACACCTATCCGCTGATCCCGCTCGCGATCGCCGCCAGGGACGCCGGGCACGAAGTACATTTCGCCGCCGGAGAGAACGTCCACCCGCCTCTGCACAGGAACGGTCTCAGGCCTTTCCGCCCGGCGGACGCGTTCTACGAGATCTACGCCGAGGATCTCGAACCGGCACTGGCGCGGCTACGGCCCGACCTGGTCGTGCACGGCTGGGGACAGCCCGGGGTGGCCATCGCCGCGGAGCGCGCGGGGATCCCCGGACTCTGGCACGGATTCGGCCGCATGTTCCCCGACGGGATCGGGCTCGAACCGCCGACGATGCCCGACCGGCCGCATCTCGACATCTGCCCGCAGTCCTTGCAGGACAAGAACTTCCTCGCGACGG
This sequence comes from Amycolatopsis sp. TNS106, assembly GCF_019330265.1. NCBI lineage: Bacteria > Bacillati > Actinomycetota > Actinomycetes > Pseudonocardiales > Pseudonocardiaceae > Amycolatopsis > Amycolatopsis sp. TNS106. The sequence continues at coordinate 4,795,005 of NZ_CP024972.1, forward strand.
CCGAACGTGTCGCGCTGCGCCCCGTGCCCTACTCCGAACCCGCGGTGCCGCCGTGGCGCGTCGAAAAGTCCGCTCGCCCGCTGATCTACCTGACGCTCGGCACCGCCTTCGGCACGCCGGAACTGCTCGGCACCGTGATCCGCGGGCTGGCTCCGCTCGGCGCGGACGTGGTGGTCGCCTCGGGCCGGGTCCGCCCCGAGGAACTCGGCACCGTGCCGGACAACGTGACGGTGCGGGCGTGGATCCCGCAGGCGGACCTGCTGCCGCAGGTCGACGTGCTCGTGCACCACGGTGGCAGCGGTACGACACTCGGCGCGCTCTCCGCCGGCGTCCCGCAGCTGATCCTCCCGCAGGGAGCCGACCAGTTCGCCAACGCCGAAGCCCTGTGCGCGGCGGGTGCCGCGCTGAGTCTCCACCCCGGCGATCAGAGCGCGGAAGCCGTCGCCGACCACGTCGGAAGCCTGCTGGGGCGGAACGCCCATCGCGACGCGGCCAGGGCGATCGCCGAGGAGATCGCCCTGATGCCCTCCCCCGGCGAAATCGCCCGCGCCTTACCGGACTGGACCTCGTGACGGGTCAGAACCCGAAGAGCTCCTGCGGTACTTCGTGCTCGTCCGGCCAGGTCAGCCAGGCGACGTCGGTCGGGCCGATGGCGCAGTTGGCCACCCGCCAGGACCGCGCGTCGTCGTCGACGCCCGTTTCGCTCCTCTTCTTGAGCAGGGCGACGTAGACGTCGGACATGACGCCGTCGGCCCGCTTGTTCTCGTAGATGGTGCCGGCGTAGTACGAACGGCCGGGTTCGGTGCCGCGCATCGTTCCCTGCAGGAACACCCAGGGGCCGAGCCGGTCGAGCTGTTCCACGGCCACCTGGACCCGATCGCCGAATTCCTGGTCGAGCCGGGCGGTGGCGGCCTGGAGTACCGCTTCCCGGACCGGGTCGCCGGGGTTCAGCGACACCGGGACGGGTCGTGCGGACGGGGTGTACATCGAGCTACCTCCCACTGGCGGGCAGCGACGCGGCCGACGGGAGCGACCGCATCAGCTGGCCCGGTGATGCTACGGCGTTCTGTCGGATCAGGTCGGCGGGGTGAGGATCTTCACGAGGCCGCCACCGCCGCCCATGCTGATCCTCTGCGAACCGTCGGGGTTGACGTTGTTCGAGCCGATGAACTGGCCATCGCCCGCGTACAACACGACGTGCCCGCCGTTGTTCGAGATCACCACGTCGCCCGGTTTCGCTTCGGAGAGCGGCACCGACTTCCAGCCGTCCGCTTCGAGGTTGGCCGTCAGGCCCGCGACCGAGGCACTGGCCTGCCCCTTGTCGATCAGGCCCGCCGCCTCGAGACAGCCGGAAACGAAGTTCGCGCAGTTGACGTTGTTGGGCACCCACGACTGCATGGCGGGCAGCTCGCCGCTGCCCTTGAGGTCGCCGGCGTTGCGGCCGAGGAACTGCTCGGCGATCTTCGCCGGGTTGTCGCCCCGCGCGTCGATCGGCTTCGCGGGCCTGCCGTCGCCCGGCACCCCGGCGGGGCCGCCACCGCCACCGCCGCCGCCTCCACCACCGCCGCCGTCTCCCCCGCCGTAGCTGGGGGCACTGCCCACGTTGGAGTTGACCGGCTTCGCGTTGACGCTCGACGCCGTGGTCTGGCCGTCGTCGGCGGGGATGAGCTCGATGAAACCGCCTTCGATCTCGAGGCCGAGCGGCTTGAGGAGATCGTCGATCTGCTTCTCGGCGTCGTCCAGCGCCTTCTCGATCTCGTCCTTCTTGCCGTTCGAGTCTTTTTCGTTGAGCTGCCGGAGCCGCTCGATGTCCGTCGCGGCGGCGGCGATCTCGTTGTCGTCCTTCGAGCTGTTCTTCCGGCGGCGGGCCGCGTCGATCAGCTTGCGGTTGTCCGCGTCCTTGTCGTTGGCTTCCTGGGCGAGCTGTGCGACCTTCTTCTTGACCTCGTCGAGAATCTCGGAAACCCGCTGGAGGATGTTCTTGGCAGCCTCGGCCTTGTCGCTCACCTTGTAGCTGGCCTTGCCGAGCTTTTCGAGGTGTTCGGCGACGGCGTCGGCGTCCTTGCCCTCCCAGTTGCGCAGGACGTCGTCGCGGAAGACCTTGAGGTCGTCGCCGAGGTCGTTGGCCCTCGTGGCCGCCCCGCCGACCTTCCTCGCCTGGTCGTTGACCGCGCTCGAATTGAGCTTCTGCGCCTGCTGGGCGTGTTTGTCGATGGCGTCCAGCGACTTCGGGCGGTCGTGCGACGGGTCGTCGAGCGTGCTCGGATTCCGCTCCGCGGTGGTCATCGGTAAATCCCCCTGGTTCCCGTCTTCAGTCCGATCAGTCCCGCTCGCGGGCGCCGCCGCGGAGGGTGTCGACACCCGCGGCTTCGTCGTTCCGCATGCGTTGGGCGGCGTTGGCCAGCGCGTTCGACGCGGCATCGACCAGCTTCGCGGCGGCCGCCAGTTCGGCGTTCACGCCGCGGTGGAAACCCTTCATCGTGGTCCCCGTGCTGGCCGCGTTCTTCAGGTCGCCGAACGCGCCGCCGGGATCACCGTCGCCGAGGTCCTTGCCCGCGCCGCTGTAGCCGTCCTTGAGCCCGCCGACCTTCTTGGCCAACGCGGCGATCTGCTCTGGATCGAATCGGCGAGTCATGAATGATCCCTCCAGTCCGGCGCCTGCGCGCGTGCTTGCCTGACCCACACTGCTCTACCGCGCACCCTATGAGTTCACACCCACGCGTGCGCACCGTTTCCCGAAACGCGATGACGCCGTTCGTGTACACCGACGCACCCGGCCGCGCGTTGGTTCCCGGAAGTTTTCACCGGCATCCTCGGCGGCAAGATCTTACCCTCTCGGCACCCACCGCCAGCAGCCGAAGCTCACCCGGTCGGGCGTCTGTACCGGGTCGTACTCGGCCGCATCCGCCCGTGCCGTCAGGGGCAGCCTGGGCGCGAAGGCCGCGAACACGACTTGCAGGACACCGCCTAGACCAAGCCCATCTCGCGCGCCCGGACGCCGGCCTGGAAACGGGACTCGGCACCCAGCGCCGCCATCAGCTCGGCCACCCGCCGCCGGTAGGTCCGCACGCCGAGGCCGAGGCTCCGGGCGGCGGCTTCGTCCTTGACCCCGCTGCCGAGCAGGTCCAGCACCGCGGGCGCGAGCCGCCGGATCTCGGACACCTGCGCGTCGAAGACGTCGAGCTCGGTCGCCGCTCGCCAGGTCGCCTCGAACAGCGACATCACGCCCTGCACGGTTTCGGGCTGGGTGATGACGCTGTACCCGCGCTGCCCGGCGACGAGGTCACCGGCCAGGATGACGAGCCTGCCGTCCATCACGATCGTCTCGTTGACGTCCTCGGTGGAAATGCGGACCTGGGCTCCGTGCCGGTCACGGACCCGCGCGAGCTCCTGTGCGGCTCCCGGGTCGAGCAGCAGACCGGCCCGGTAGATCTTGCGGATCCGAACCGCGCCCGCCCGGCGCTCGGCGATCTCGCCCGCTCCATGGGCGGCGACCCAGGTCGCGAGGTCGTTGGCCGCGCACGCCAGATCGGTCACGGTCGAGAACAGGTGCCCGACCCGGCGGAACAGCTCTTCCTCGCCGCGCACGACCGTGACCGCATCACTCGTCCGCATGACCTCGATACTGCCTCAACCGCGCGACCAGGTGGCAGGTTGTTGCCATTTTCTGACTACGGACGGCCTCGTCACGACGCTGGAGGTCATGACGAACTTTCACGAAACCTGGCAGCTCGGGGACCTCACCGTCAACCGCGTCGGCCTCGGCGCGATGCGGCTGACCGGGATGCCGTGGGACGAGAAGCCCAAGAGCCGCGAAAACTCGATCGCCGTCCTGCGCCGCGCCATCGAACTCGGCGTCGACCACATCGACAGCGCTTCGTTCTACTTCACGCCCACGCGCTCGGCGAACGAATTGATCAGCACGGCGCTCCAGCCCTATCCCGAAAATCTCGTGATCACCACGAAGGTCGGCGCGGGCCGCGACCGCGACGGCGAATTCTCCTTCGCACGCCCGGATCAGCTCCGCGGCCAGGTCGAAGAGAACATCCGGCAGCTCGGTCTCGACCACCTCGACGTCGTCAATCTGCGCTGGGGCGCCGCGATGGGCAAGGAGCCCGGCTCGCTGGCCGAACACTTCGGTGCGCTGGCGGAGCTGCGTGAGGCAGGCTTGATCCGTCATCTGGGTGTCTCCAACGTCGTGGCGGAGCAGTTGACCGAGGCACTGTCGATCGCTCCGGTGGTCTGCGTGCAGAACCGCTACGGCCTGGCCGACCGCGAGGACGACGCGCTCGTCGACCTGTGCGGCGAACACGGCATCGCGTTCGTGCCCTTTTTCGCCGTCACCACTTCGCTTCCCGGCGCCTCCACGCCCGACACCGTTCCGGGGCAGGCCGAAGTCGCGAAAGTCGCCGCGGCGCACGACGCGACCCCGGCACAGATCCGGCTCGCCTGGACGCTGCACCGCGGCGCGCACGTGCTCGCCATCCCCGGGACAGGTGACCCCAGGCATCTGGAGGAGAACGTCGCGGCGGGCGGCCTGCGGTTGAGTGAAGCGGAGATGGCTTTGCTCGACGGTGTCGGCTCTGTCGCGGGCTAGCGCGGGTGGCCTCTCCCGGTCGTGAGTGGACGCGGGTCCGGGTGCCGAACGGACGACACGCGTGATCCGGCGGACGACACGCGTGACTGGATGGACGACACGACGCGCGGCCCGGCGTTCCGCCGCGTGTCGTCCGTCCAATCACGTGTGTCGTCCGGCCAGTCACGCGAAATTTCGGACGCTCACCGGCGGATCCGGTGGTCCACGGCGACCCAGTTCGTCTCCCACGTCTTCCCGCCGTCGACCGAGAACGCCTGCTCGAAGCGCGCCACGTCCGGGCCTTGCCGGAAGACGAGGAAACGTACCTTGATCGGACGGCCGCCGAGCTGGTCGTCACCGTGGAATTCGCCGACGCCGTCGCGGAATCCGCCGTAGACCGCCGGGGTGAGCAGACCGTCG